>OZ242354.1:0-4800000 GCA_965208765.1 Candidatus Poribacteria bacterium | reverse complement strand
TTGAGATGTGTGCATAATCATCCCCAGAATCGCGGTGTCGGCAGAATAAACCGAAAACACGGATAAGCAAATTAAGCTGCCACTGTTCAGGCGCATCTTTAGCATACGAACTAAAGCACCAACGACCCGACGTATGCGCACGCCTCAGTCAACCGAGGATTCTTCTAAATCGTGCAGACCTGCAACGCGTTCTTTAGCGCTTCCACAGGATCCCCTACGGGAATGAATTCGTGTCCTACGTATCCACCGTAGCCAGTATCGCGGATTGCGGCGATGACTGCCGGGTAGTAGATTTCCTGAGTCTCGTCAAGATTATTTCGTCCGGGATTGCCCGCCGTGTGATAATGGGCAAAGTGTTCATGGTTGTCTTGGATCGTGCGGATCAAATCGCCTTCCATGATCTGCATGTGATAGATATCGTAAAGCAGCCCTACCCGTGGTGATGCGACGCGTTTGATGACTTCCACCCCCCATGCGGTCCGATCGCACTGATAACCCACGTGGTTTACTTTGCTGTTCAACAACTCTAGCGCCAAATACACGTCCGCCTCTTCTGCTGCCTTCGCCACCCGCCGTAATCCTTCGGCTGTCACCTCTAAACCCCGCTCATCACTCTCACCGTGGCGATTGCCGGTAAAACAGATTAAGCGACGTATCGAGTACTCTTCCGCCAGTTTTAGGTTCTCAATAATCTCTCTTTCAATGCGATCATGGTTGACAGCTTTGTTTAGACCATCGCCAAGACTTTCGTGTCCGACTACGGCGGCAATTTCCAAGCCGGCGTCCCGGATGGCATCCCAGTGTTGTTGTCCGACGAGTTCGATTCCATCGAACCCCAACTCGACAGCGGTTGAGATTAGTTTCTCTGGCGGCATAAGGCTTTCAAAGCACCACCAAGAAATAGAATGTCGAATCGTCATTTTATACATCCTTTACAATCAGACATTGGAACGATACATGCCCTGCCTGCATTACTATACAGTTAACCTGTTCGCTCATGTTAAGAATATGTGCAAGAAACCGAGTTTTTTCTTCAAAACTCGGTTTCTCAAAGTCTCTTTGCACTTTCTTTTGACAAGAGCCACAATTTTTACTAAACACAGGGCCGCACTGATAATCAAGAAAATCGGCATCTCTTTCTTGGTTTTCGCCACAAATACGGTTGCGGCGGCGAGAAGCCGCTTATTCAAAGTACACCACTCCTTTTTTCCGAGTGCGTCCCCATAGCTTCGGCTATCCGTAGTATTTCCTCAACCGTTAATTCATAATCAACATTTTTCGGGTTGCTGTAAAACTCTCCGCTTGGATTGCGTAGAAGTACAAACCACTGGAGACATACTCTCCATATTGCGTTTTGCCGTCCCAATATGCCGCCTGGTTGCGATCTTTATACAATCCGCCTCCGTGATCCAACATCCGCATCGTTGTACCGTCTGTATCGTGGGTTATAACCGTTACTCACGGTATGTAAATGTCCACGTGCAAGTTATGTTTTCGGTTAAAGGTTTCGTGGTCGATACTACTGGAAAGAGCAAATGTGGGTGGTTGTTCTACACGATGTTTACGACGTATCACTCGATTAAACCAAGCCCATATCTGTTTAGGCTTGACAAGCCAGAGTAAAAGCGATATAAGTGCGCCATCCATTGACGTGTACTCCTTTCAGCCTCCGATTTCCTTGGTGAAGGATTAGGTTGGATGCTGAAAGAAGTATACAACTTTTCTACATCATAAGCACCTCTTTTTTCTGTCTGATTACTTCCTAATCAGTAATTTTCGTGTTGCCGAGAACACGCCCGCCTTTAACGTGTAGAAATATATCCCACTTGAAACAGGTTCTCCCTTTTGATTCCGTCCATCCCAATACACGGCACGATCTTTGTCTCGGTATATTCCCGCTTCTTGATGTCCCATGTCCAAACGCCGAATCATTCCGCCGTGCATATCATAAATGGTAAGCGCTACTTCTGCCGACGTTGCCAACTCGTACGGAATCCATGTCTCCGGATTAAACGGATTCGGATAGTTGGCGAGCAACGCCGATTTTTCGGGCAACAGCGATGCGAGCAAAGTCTCAAGATTCCTTATCCCTTCCTGGAAAACTATCGAACCGTCATCAGCCGATCGTGCCTCCGCGATCCAGGCTTCTATCATCCGGTAATCAGATTGATACATCGATGGCGCCGCGATCCCACCTAATTTCTGCGCCACGATGGTAAGGTCAAAGATGTTGACTATACCGTCCCCGTTGACGTCCGCTCTCGGGTTATCGCTTAAAGGTTTGCCAAGTGCCTGTGCAACACGGATAAGGTCAAGAATATTGACACGGCCGTCGCTGTTGACATCTGCCGCCACCCTGCGTGCTCCTATCTCGATAGATATGGATGGAGGATCGATAGGCAAGATTTCATCGTTGGCGGAACCGAATTCCATGTTGCGGAGCGTGACCCTCGTGTCGCCCTGAGATTTTGCTCGCAAGACAATCTTGGCGAGCGTTCCGCTTCCGGTGACACCGCCTTCGCTGATGCGTCCGGCGATTATCCCCGTGATCGTGCCTTTGGTGTTGTCAATCTGTCCGCCTTGAAAAAACGTTGTGCCTCCGCCGGACTTGAGAAAGTCACCCTCGGTTACTTCCAAGGCTTCCAGCATATTGACTCTAAACACGAAATCGAACTGCCAACCTGCCAAATCGCTCAGGTTATTTGCGTCGATATTCAATACAAACGAAGAACCTTCTCCGATCAATTTCGGTGTTAATGTGTAGCCTACCGATGGATAGCCGGGGTTGTCATGCCAATGAAAGTGATGAAGCCGTTTTCGCAATTCTGTGATTGGCGTAAAATCTGAAACTTGATTGTGGATGATATGTAAGTCTTCTAGTTTTATACTTCACGTTGTCGGAACTTGCGCTTTTTCAAAAGTCTGGAAATTTAGCGTGAGTAACGTGTCTAATTCCGATTTGTAGGTGGTATGAGTCTGATTGAGGCAATCGCTAATTGCACGCTTGAAATCGGAAAAGTCGTCATAATACTTGGAGTAAAGGCATTTCTTCCTGATAAATTTCCAGAGGCGTTCAATCAGATTTAAGTTGGGGGAATAAGGCGGAAGATAAAGCAACTCAATTTTGAGTCGCACAGCCAACTCCTGCACGATTTGGCACTTTTGATACCTGGCATTGTCTAAAACCAATGTAACCGGCTTCTCAATTCCCCGCTCTGCAATACGCATTAGCAACTCACAGATGGTTTGCGCGTTGATATAAGTATCGTTTTGTATGAGTATCAGTTCGTGGGTTATGGCATTCAAGGCGACTAGCACATTGAATCGCTTTCTGCCGGCCGGCGCTTTGATAAATACGCGCTCAAACGACCACAGAAATCCTAAAAAAGGGGCTAAGACAAAATGGGCGGCATCAAGGAAAAAGACATCTCTCAGACCAGCAGAAGCTTCGTCCAGATGCGGTTGCAACTCTTTTTTTAAAGGTCTCCTGAGCCTCAACATCGGCTCCAGCGGGTATATGTCCTACTTTCCGGTACTCGATGCCTATGCTTTTGAGAAACACACGTACACGACTTTCACTGCGTTGGATACCGGTGAGTTCATAGATTTTTGCCATAGCCTCTTTAATCGTCGCCGGTGGATTTGTCCGAAAATAATCTTCAATTGTGGTTTGATAAGCCGACAATTCACTTTCCGGTAGGTGGTAATTGAGTTGTTTGAGCGCCTCAATACCCCCAGCCTGATATTGGCGCAGGTAAGCCCGCAATGTGTTCGGCGAAATACCGCTCAACGCCGCGATTTGGTGATGAGGTAAACCTTGACTCTTGAGCCAAAGCGCCTCCATTTTACGCTGTACCCTGGGATGAGGATGATGATAACGCTGATAATTCAATGCTTCGATAGCTTCTTGAGTAAAGTCAATTACAATCATAGCGCCCTCGTCAAAAGCCATAAACGTTACATAAACGTTAGTTTAAATCTACAAAAGCCTCCTTTCCAAATTATACCTGATTTATACCAAGAAAAAACGCAATATTTACCGATGCCGAGTATAACAGTTTTGATAACGGAAATACGTCCGATATGTTGTTGTGATTAAGATTCAAGATTCTCAAATTGTTTAAGCTCGCCAACGAAGATATATCTGTTATGTTGTTTTCATGAAGTTCTAAAATCTCTAATTTTGTTAAATTTTTCAAAGGAGATATATCTGTTAAGTTACTTTCAAAGATCATCAAACGCTCTAGTTTTGTCATTCTCGCCAAAGGCGATATATCGGAAACGTGTGTGTTATTACGATTAAATCTTAATTCTAAGTTAGTTAAATTAGTTAAATTTCTAAATGCTTCAATGTTTGTAATTCTGCCTCCTCTCCCTCCAATGATGTTTAACGACGTCAAATTTGTTAAATTTTTAAGTGAAGATAAATCAGAGACACCAATAACAAGGGTAAGTACCTCTAATTTTGTCAAGTTAGCTAAAACGGAAATATCGGTGACATCGACGCGGTAAAACTGCAACTCTCTCAAATTTGTTAGGCGTTTCAAAAATGAACTATCGGTGAAGTTGCTATCTCTGATTTTCAGTAATTCTAATTTTGTTAGATTAGACAACGGTGAAAAATCTCTCATCTCATCATTGCCGGCCGGCCAATAAATAAAACGACGCAGATTTGTACATTTTGAGATTGGCAAAATGTCGGTTAGAGGGTTTTCCGAAATGTTTAAGGTCTCCAAATTTATCGCAAATTCCAGTCCGGTCAAATCCGAAATACCTCGATTCTTGGCGTTAAGTTCAATTAACTTGGACATTGCATCTGCGTTAAGTCTATCAACTTTAAGCGTTTCAAGTAGCAACGCCTTTAGATTGGCGTCCGGTACGTTGACAGGTCTGCCAGGAAGCAAATCGGGTTGCGTATCAACGGGCACATCGTCTATCCCTCGAGGATAATCCAACGCCTGAATAACATCTTGAAAGTTCGATGTCCAAGTATCGCGCTTGACGGTTCCGTTCTCGCTGTCCAATACCAATAATCCCACCTCTTGCAGTCCCGCGTTGACCCGCACCTTCTCGAGAAAGCTCTCGGTCGGCAATCCGACCGCAGCAGCGGCGTGCGCCGCATTAACCGATCCCTGAAACCCTTCGTGAAAACGTGAAACGGGCTCGATGTCGCCTAAAGCTCCTCCAGTCAGTTCCAACGCACGTTGATAACGCACCGTGTCATTCTCGACCAGTGAATCCATCGTGTCGTCCTCGACGTACAGCCGCAAAGCATGGTTCTTGTTGTATGCCGGATTCGCTGTTTCCCGGATAACCGCTCTCACCTGATCATCGATCTCCTTCATGCCTTCGGTATGGCAACCGATGCAAGACAGACCGTTCCGCACCGTCGGATCGCTCGCCGCGGGGTTGGACACGATGCCGACCGGAGCTTCGTCCAACCGAAATCCGTCCCCGTCCACGAGGTAATACCCTTGCAGTCCGTTGGGCAGATTAAAGATGATCTCTCCCCCGTCGTGCGTGAAAGCAAGTGGATTGGTGAAAATGTTCTGCGTTCCGACACTGCCCGCGAAGTCATAACTTTTCCAGTATGCCCCATAGCGCGAGGTATGCCGCTCGACGACTCGGTTGTGATTCGACACGCCGGAATTGTTGAATCCCGCTCTGATTACTCGGATTCCGGGCGCGGTAAGGATGTTGTTTGCCACATCAACGTCCAATCTGTCTTCCAGTTGCCTGTCGTTTTCGGGCAAAGATAGCAAAGCGTTGTAAAGCGGCGGACTCGAAGCGATAGCGATGAACCAGTCGGCATTTATGACCGGCTTATCCGCGAGCGTCAGTCGTTGTATGCGTGCAAGCTGATTGCGTAACGCCGCCTGCGTGTTAAACGCAATATGGTAAGGGTAGACCCGTTCGATCTGGGCCCAAGCGTCATTCCGGTCCCACTCGTATCGCCGCAGGTCTATGTAGTAAATGTTTTGCTCCCGATCGATTGGCTCGGGGTTGGTGATGGTCACACCCCAAGACAGACTGTTGATGAGTTTATTAAGTGCTTTGCGGTATTCTCCGAGAATATCGGCAGTTTCCCCCGCGTTGTAGAGGTGCGTGAAATTGAAGTATCGGGCAAAAGGTCTGTCAAAAGGCGTGAGTGAATTTATATGCTTCTCGATACTGGTAAGATTATCACCTTGCGGAATAAAGCGTCGATCGCTGGGCGGTGTGATGTTCCAGTCTGGCGCGCCGGCTTGTATCCAACGTCGAATCGTGCCAACGGATTGAGGGGGCAACGGGGGCTGTGCAAACGGCATCTGTGCGCCGTTTTCGGTGGGGCCTAGCAGGCGTTTGTACAATTCCGAGGTATCGGGGCTTCCCGGAACAACGCTGCCGCCATCGATGAGTTCGCTGTGCTCCATCAGCAGCGTTTCACGAAAAGCGCCGTCAGAGCCGTGGCAAACAAGACAATTTTGTTGAAATATGGCAAAAGCGCTTTGCGATAATTCGTTATTTTGAGCTGCGCTTGGCAAAGCAATAATGGCAACCAATATGATGGTTTCAACAGCAAAATAACGCATAGAAACCCTCCTTTAATGCAGTGTGAAAGCGCCCGATCTATGATGATCGCCAATCTTGTTGTACAATCGGAATTTTTAGCATCCCGGCAGAGACTCGAAAAAAATGCCTCTCATCCACGAAATCGTCAATCTCCCGTTTCCTGATTTAGTAGTCAACGACCTGGCAGAATTTGAACAACTCCCGCGCCCGCTCCGATAGGCTATCGTGTGTTTGCGGCGGCACTTTCATTTGGTGCGCGATGTCGATCCAAGACAGTCCGTAGCAGACAACAATTTCGGGACGTGGCTCTGTGGAGGTATTTGGCGTTCCGCGATGGAGCATACGAGGGTCCTGTATCCACATCGCCCCCTTTTTCATGTTGAGTCGGCGAGCCGACGGGAAATCGCCCTGTGTCAGCACGTTGTCGTAACGACTCTGCAAGTCGGGATTAGCAATGTATTGAGTAGAAGGAAGCACTTCGACGCTGCCATTCTCCTCGGACGTATCCACGAGCGGAAACTTGATGCCCAGTACCGGGCAAGTATCAAGACCGATATGGGGAATCTCTCCGGGAAGCGGCGTGTCTCGGTGCCATTGCTGGTACTCGCTGCCCGGATACGGGTTGTTGGAATGGAGGCATTTGATGTAGAAATCGTCCCTGTTCCAATAACGCTTTAGAAACTCAAGAGTCACAGGATTCTCATACACCTCCGGGACCGCGAACGGCGGCACCCACGGAAGGTGCAGTGTGTAGCGATTGGAGTTCTGTTGGCGGCCAAAGCCCGTTCGCAGGTCACCCCATTCTTTGTCAGCGATGATATTTTCCCGCGTCCTGACATGCTCCAGCAACGGTAGAAACGCAGCCCGGAGGCGATCCACCGTTTCGACCTCCAACACATCCTCTATTACCGCATAGCCGTTAATCCTAAACTCGGCAATCTTTAGGTCGAAGTCTAAGTTTTCACACTGTACGGTCATTCATTTCCCCAGCGTTTGCCGGTTTGATCAGATCGTCACAACCGAGTAGTCCATCAATCATTATCCTGCAAACTTGCAACTACGAACTGAGCGGTGATCGCCCAAAAACTAATACCACACCGCCTTGTCTACGACATTTTGTAACGGCTGACCATTGGCGAACCGACGGGCATTCTCCAAAAGAACTTCGTATCGACGCGCGGTGACAGTGCCAGCATCTTTCACCGCGATATGAGGCGTCAACAGAACATTTGGGAGCCTCCAGAACTTATGCTCCTTTGTCAACGGTTCCTCTTCGAACACGTCCAATCCGGCGCCGGCAATCTGATTGTTCTCAATCGCGTCGGCAAGGTCATCGATTTTCGTGGTCTTTCCCCGACCAACATTTATGAAATAAGCCGTCTGTTTCATCAACCCAAACCGTTTTGCATTCCACATTCCCTCCGTTTCCGGGGTATGCGGCGTCGTGGTGACAATAAAGTCCGCGCGCGGTATTAGGTCATCAAGGGCTTCCGGTGCGTGCAGTTCGACGAACGGCAGTTCATATTCGCATCGTGGATCAACACCAATCACCGTCATGCCGAATTCGGCGCACAACCTTGCCGTTTCGTGCCCGATGCCGCCGACTCCGACGATGAGCACCGTCGACTCGGCGAGGTCGATGTATTGGCTCTTGCGTGCTTCAGGATCCCATTTCGCTTGACGTTGGGCGTCAATGTAGTAAGGGAGGCCCCGCGCAAGTGCGAGTATAAACATCATGATATGATGGCTGATATGATCGAAGTAGATGCCGCGGGGATTACAGATGGTCACCGGGTGTTCGATTAGTTCTTTGTAGTAGTAGCCGATAAAGGGCCCCGCATCCGGGTTCTGCAACCATCTGAGTTTCCGAGCGGCTCTGAGCGCATCGGGCGGTATCCAACCGTAGGCAGCGTCCGCGTCAACGATTTCGCGCTTGGCGTCCTCATCGGTTTCTGCCAAGACAACACGATATTCCGGCAGGGTTTCCTCTATACGAGCCGCCCATTCACGCCACATGTCGTCCAGCGGCGGCATCATCACCAACTTTAGCAATGTTGTTCTCCCAAAGTTACCTTGTGCTTTTAATCCTAAATGAAATTACTGGCATAGTTTCGGTGGCTTGTAGATTGCTCAAGACTAAGAACTTTTGTGTTCGGTTTTCTGCTTATTCCAAGTCGTCACTATTTTCCGCGGAGCGTACAAGCAACTCTTGCAGTCTTGGCGGGAATGTCTCATAGACCTCGCGCTTAACGAGTGGCCAGATGCGCCGCGGTCGATGGACAAATTTCGGCGTATAGAAGGCGTTCGCGAACACTCGATGCTGATCTGCCGTAGTGTTTGCACTAATGGCGTGCCACAAACCGTTGTGGTAGACAAAGAGCGAGCCGCGTTCTCCGACTACGGAAACCTCGGAGGCATAGGAAGGACGCGATGGACCGCGCCGCGTGTGATGACTAAACGGAACGATGCGGGTTGCGCCGTTTTCAACGCTGCCGTCGCTAAGCATCCAAAACGCCTGTAACCCGCCCCACGCCGGCGTTGGAGAACTTACCAAGTTCCAACTCCAAGCCGCCGCGAGTAACGCCCAATCGGGATGTAGCGCTCCTGCTTCGGTACCGGGTTTTGCCCACCGCACCGCCACGTTATTGGCCAGAATGAAACCTTCCCCAAGCACGGATTCGGCGATCTCCATGACAATCGGGTGGATGCACAATGGCGCGAGTTCCGGTACGACGTTTAGCGCGCACTCAAGACTGATGTACTGTTCGCCGCCCCCGGTTGCGTGCCCGCGGCGTACCTTTCGCGCCTCTATTCGCTCGCGGCAGATGTGTTCAAGGCGCTCCGCCTCTCCCGCGTCCAACACCCCCGGAAAAATACAGTAACCCTCCTCCGACAATCGAACCTTCACATCCTCGATATCCATGAATTTGTCCCGCCCGGCGCCAGCCTAAACTAAATCTCAGTTCTGGTAATGGTTTTGGTTCTTCAGAGTTAAGTGTGGGAATGAAACTTGCTATAGGTACATGCGTTTTTTTCTATGAGTGCAAGTTGATTTGAATACTATGCGATATGACTCTGGAGGCTCCAATGTATGCGCTTTTAACACAACTGCTTGATATTCCTAATTACTACGTGATTTCTGCCGAGATTGAGACAGATAAAATCACACTGGACATTGAATCCACATCTCAGACAACAGCATGTCCTCACTGTGGTAAAACCTCAAAAACGTTGCACGAAAGACACCGTCGCATGATTCGCGACCTTCCTATCAGTGGCAAGCCGACTTATCTACGCTTTATCAGACGCCGATTCTTTTGTGACAACTGTCACCGCGCATTCTCTGAATCCCTAGGCTTTGTCGACGAGCGACGTGATTACACCCGTCGTTACCAACATTGGATATTCCTTCAAGTTCGAGAAAACAACATCAGTGCAGTACGTCGGGTTGAACAGCTAACTTATGACCAGATTGAAAGCATCTTCCTCCACGAAGCCGGATGCCGTATCCCTCTAACCCCCTTTGCCGACCTCCGACGTTTGGGTATTGACGAAATTGCGTTGCGTAAGGGAAGAGGAAACTTTGCCTTGATTCTGAGCAACCTAGACACAAAAGAAATCGTTGATGTGCTCAAATCGCGAACCCAAGAGAAACTTAGGGCACGACTTGAACGGCTATCAGCTTTTGAACGTGCACAGATTCAAGAAGTCGCCATCGACATGTGGAGTCCCTATGATGCGGTCTGTGCCGAGTTGTTGCCCCACGCGGTTATTACTGCCGACCGATTTCATGTGATGCAGGCGGTCAACCGGGAACTCAAGCAGTTGAAGAATCAGCAAAAGAAAGTACACCCTCAAGCACTGAAAGGGGCTCACTATGCGCTGTTAAAGAATCGTCAAGACTTAACCGATAAGCAGCAAGCGACGCTTGAGCACGTATATCAAGTGTCTCCTTTGGTCAAGACAGCTCATCGGCTCAAGGAGTGTTTGCGACATATCTTTGAGTGTAAGTCCACAAAAGAAAAGGCAATTAAGCGCCTACGGAAGTGGAACCTCATTGCTGAGAAAGCGGGGTTGTTTCCGCAATTCCGTAGGACGCTGGCAAACTGGATACATCGAATTGCCAATTACTTTTGTCACCGCACGACTAGTGGCATTGTCGAAGGCATCAACAATAAAATCAAACTCATCAAGCGCCGGGCTTTTGGATTTCGAAACTTTGAACATTTCCGAATCCGAGTCATTGCAGCATTCTTATAACTAACTCCTTTTCCACACTTAACTCTGAAGAGCCATGGTTTTCTTCTGGAAAGTCATTCATCAATCGTTGGAATTATAGCACTCCGCGCCATCTAACTGTCAAGTCCAAAAGACTGGAAGGCCCACGCTGTAACGATGCGTTGACTAAGTTCCTTCCCCCGCTTGTACAAGTGTTTTTACTTAGTGTTCAAACTTGATAGCATGCCATTATCCCTGTCGGAATAATTCTTTCAGCAAGTAACGCTGGTTTTTCGCTCCTTGGTTAGCTTTGAGAAAGCGTTCCCTAATAGAGGTTCCTACCTCTTGCACTCCAGAGGAGTGCTATGTCAATAGAATCGTGATGCGCCTAATCTCCGCGCTCCAGAGGAGCGCAATGTCGTGTGTTACTTGGTAGTGCACCATTATCCCTGTCGGAATAATTCATTCAGCAAGTAACACTCTTGTACCGCAAACTGTTAGTTTGCGGATCACAATCTAACAGATTGTGGTACAGATTTCCTTCTCTAAGACCGGTTTTGAAAAAGTGTTACTTGATAGCCTGTTTGAAAAGGCGGTAGCAAAGCCATTATTTCTCATTTGAAGACTCGTTTTTCGTGATTTCCTGCTATATATCTGTCGCCTCTCTGGGGGGTTTTTAAGGCTGGTGCGCAGGGGAGTTCTATCGCCCTCCCTATTCAGTCGGTGATTCCACCCTACAAAATGTACTTTTCAAACAGGCTTTGAAGTCGAGAAACAATACTTAGCTCAATTGGCGTCTGAAACTCTGCACTGACACCGCGGGTTTTAGATATTCCTGTTGACCTTAAAATGAAATGAAGGTAGAATGCTCAGACACTTCCAATAGACACATTGTCCACCGTGTACGCGTTCTGGACGAAACAAATACCGGAGACTAACCCATGATTAGAAGGCTGCACCCCGATTTTCACATTCCCGAGTATGTAACGAACGTCGCATCGGAGTTTGATGGAGATGATTTTACCGAGTCGCTGCTTGAAGCGCACATAGATTCGGTCGTCATATTCGCCAAGTGTATGTACGGATTGGGATATTGGAATACGACGGTTGGTAAGCGGCACCCTGGGTTAGGTGAGGCGGATTTCTTCGGCGAAGCCACGGAGGCGTGCCGTCGACGCGGTATCGAAGTGTTAGCCTATTTCTATCCTCTCATTGAAGCCGCGCTTGATGACGACGACAAATGGCAACAACGAAATCAGGAAGGTGAACCGTGTCGTTTTCAGTGCCCAAATTCGGAATACACGGAGACGTTTCTACTGCCCCAGATGAGGGAAGTGACTCGCAATTACCCGATTTCGGGCTGGCATGTGGACGGCATCGTCATCACCCCCGGCGGCTGTTGGTGCGATCTATGCCGCGCGCTCATGAAGGATGAAGGAACAGACGCGAATGCGCCCGACGAGGTTCAGGAATTTTCTCGACGTACGATTGCCAAACTCGCCCAACGCATGACCGAAGCGGTTCGCCCGGAACGCGACGGACTTATCCTCAGCTACAACAATCTTGTTAAGATAGGGTGCTATCCGCAAGTTCAGTGGTCCGATGTCGTAGATATAGAGGTTTATAACATCCTACAAGGCTTAAATTTCAACTTCAGCCGCGAGGTACTTTACCACGGGGACATCGGTGCGATGAGCGCGTCCGTATTTAGTCGGCACATCCGCACAATCAGGCGAGACTTCGCCGTCACGACGTGCTGCCGGTCGCGCGGTGTCGCCGTGTACGGCTCCGTATCGACCGCCGAAGAACTCCGCTATAGTGCGGGACTGGGATTGGCTCTAGGAGGATACTGCCAATTCATAAATGAGATGCTTCCCGAAGGCAAGATGGAACCCCCGCTGCTCAACCGCGTAAAAGACGCGTACGAGTTCGTCAAAGAGCGAGAACGCTGGTGCATCGGAGCTGAACCGGTACGCCATACCGCCGTCATGGGCGCCACCGAACCGGGCACGGGCGAAGCCGCCTGTGTCCAAGGATCTCTCTCAGGATTGATGGGTGCAGCCCGTCTTATGAAGGCGTCCCATGTACCGTTTGATGTCATAGACGAGCATGCAGATCTCTCTCCCTACAGGTTGGTGGTACTACCCGAAACCAAAGTAACCGCACCCGACGTACTTGCAAAACTGCGTGAGTACGTGCGAAACGGGGGTGTGCTGTTTGCAACGGGCGACGCTACACTTGGAGAGGACGGGCAACCGGGATTGTCGGATGTTTTCGGCGTGACATGTCAAGGAGCAGGTGACGACATCTCCTATTTTCGACTTGAGGAACCCCTTTCTGCGAATCTGCTAGACACGATTCGAGTGGTGCGGGGTGACTGGTTGCGCGTTAAACCCGCCTCAGATGTTGAGCGCTTGGCAGAGATTGTGCGACCTCGACTTGCGGACGCGGGTTTGAAGATCGGTCACGGAAAACCGCCGGAGAGGGTTGATTCGGGATGGCCCGCACTTGTTCGAAACCAATTTGGGGATGGATGCGCGGTATATTCCCCGGCACCCATCTTCATGGACTTTGACGAAGCACCCGATGAGGAACAACGATGCTTCCTGAATAGTATCGTTGAATTGGTTGCCCCCAGCTTCGATAGGCAGGTGCTCATTCCCGATTTACCCCCATCCGCCGAGATTTCATTGATGACGTTAGACGGAATGTGGATTCTCCACATCCTGAGGGGAGGGGAGACAGCGCCTCCCGATCTGAGAGATCTTTCGGTCACGCTACGCCCCGACTTTCAGCCAAGCCGCGTCTATCTTGCACCGGAGCAAGAGCCCCTCCCTTTCCATACTGACGATACATCATTGCAGGTGACACTGCCCCGCGTCGGAAGTCACACCATGTTGGTGTTAGAACCCTGAGATTTCCAGTTATTCAGGGATCGAGTTTGGACCTATGCGCGCGAGAACAGTCAATTCCGAATCGCTGCGTCGAGAATCTTATTGGACACGTAGAGTATCCACTGTTCGCTAAGAGCCTGCTTTAAAAGTAAAAAGAAGCCAGTTAGGGGCATTTGAATGCCATTACTTGCGGGAGTTCTATCGCACGGGATTTGCTATCGCGCTCCTTATCCAGCTGCTTGATCGTTATTCACTCGTTTGATCCCCGCTGGGGCTTTCAAAGGCTGGTGCGCGGGGATCTCTATCGCGCTCGCTATTCACTCGCTTGATCCTACAGAATTGTGCGAGAAAGAAACCGAGTTTTGAAGAAAAAACTCGGTTTCGAGACACATGATTCTACTCGAAATGACTTTTCAAACAGGTTCTAAACATCGTGGCGACCGCTTCATCCGCTCATTGTGAGGAGGTTTTCGATTTTTTATGGCTGGTGTTGACATAGATCTTGAATTGTATCATCGTCAGGGGTTTTTGGCAGGTTTTCGAATCTTCGAGGAGGATGAATGCACCCGCTTGTTGGAGATGTATTGGCGACTGCGCAAGCTCCTGCCGCCCGGGATGTCGACGCAGGAAATGGACTGGTGGCACGCCACGGATAAGGAATTGTGGGAACTGTGCAATCATCCCACGATATTGGATTATGTTGAAGCTATTCTGGGACCGGATTTTTACCTGTGGGGCACGCAATTCTTTAGCAAAGAACCTGGCGATGGCAAAACGACGCCGTGGCACCAAGATGCGTTCTATTGGCCGCTCTCCCCTCACAAAGCGGTCACGGTGTGGTTGGCATTTGCCGACAGCGACGAAGGAAACGGGGCGATGATGGTTGTACCGGGGTCGCATCGCGCCGGTCAATTGAAGTACCGCGAAACGACACGCGACTCCGATGTCCTCGACATGGTGGTAGAACACGGCGAATTCCGCGAATCGGACGCAGTACCGCTAATTCTGAAGGCGGGCCAGATCAGCTTGCACGACGACAATATCATTCATGGTTCCGCACCGAATCATTCCGATCGACTGCGCTGCGGCCTCACCATGCGATATTCCGCCGGCGAGGTGCGTTGCGATCTTTCGGTATGGCCGTTTTTCAAGTCATTTTGGGTGCGTGGCGTCGATCAATGGAAACACAATCCTGTCGGTGTGCCGCCGATGGGGGAGATGACGCAGTACATTCAGGTTGCTGGTGTGAACACGTAGGCCTTAGTGACGGGAACTACCATTTTCTGTAACTGTTTAGTTTAGTTTGGTCTGTACGAGAGGCGAAATACGAACTTCTACATCCTGCCTTTCAAGAGGCGTGCGACATGTCGTATTTTTATGCCCATGTGTGGCACATGGCGCACACCCTTACTTGGCTAGGGTTAAGCGCTTTTCACCGAATCTTCCTGAATTGTGTTTCCATACGTTCTACCCCTTTCTACTTCGCTATGGAACACTACCTCTCAAGCACGGTAAATCCTTGAATCCCCATGCTACGTTCACGCAGCGGTTTCACGAAGTCCAAATTCGCGCGCGTAATAGCATTGGCATAAGATTTGCGCATTACGAGTAGAGGAATCCTGAGCAGATAGCTATCCGAACAGGAAAAGCATTCAGTTTCACTTGCAACTCCACCTACGACATTTGTCATAGAGAAGTAACCGCGCCTAGCAGCGGAGGAGGATTGTTACTCCGGGCGCTGTCGGTGACGTTGATGCGTGGGAGGTACCCTACAACATGAGTGCTTTTTTCCGCTTCTGTAGACTGAACTAAACAGTTACTATTTTCTACATTCGTCCTAAATTCGGCCCGGAACTTTTCTCATCAATTTCAAGTCAGGAGGGTTAATCATGATAAGATGCAGTTGTGCGAATACATCACCTCATGCTTCAGAAAACCGCGTTGCCTTTGTTCTGATTCTGGCTGTGGCATTGATGAGCGTCGCACAGGGCGCTCAAGCACAAATTGCCTTTTCATCGGATCGGGATGGAGATTTCGACATCTATGTGATGGATCAGGATGGAAGCAACGTGATTCAGCTCACCAATCACCCGGATGTCGACGCCAACCCAGTCTGGTCACCGGACGGCAAACGAATCGCGTTTAGTTCGTTGCGGGATGAACCGCCGAATACTCGTGGCAACTCGGAAATCTATATCATGGACGCGAATGGTGGTAACGATATTAGACTGACTAACCAACCCCGGGTTGACGGGACGCCCAATTGGTCTCCAGATGGAAAACAGATTACTTTTGCTTCCAACCGGCATGGACTTGGTGACATATTTGTGATGAACGCCGCAGGCAGAAATGAGAAGCGAATCACCATTGATGATACGAATGGTGTTTCATACGATTGGGCACCCGCATGGTCGCCAAACGGACGATTCATCGCCTTTGAATCCGCGCGCGGCGGTCGCGGATCTGACATCTGGGTGATGAACTCGGATGGAACGCGACCTATCAGATTACTCCAACACGGTGGCCATGATACGTGGCCCGCATGGTCGCCGGACGGAAAACAGATTGCATTCGCATCTCGAGGTGGAAAAAACTTCACGTGGGAGATCCATCGCATAGATGCAGATGGTGGCGGCATAAAGAGCCTGACGGATAACCTAGCAAATGACCAATACCCCGCCTGGTCGCCGAACGGAAAACTGATTGCCTTTGCTTCTGATCGGGCCGGAAATTATGACATATATGCGATGAGCCCCGATGGTGAGGACGTACAAAACCTTACGGACCACCCGGCGCACGACATTACTCCCTCTTGGTTCCCTGCTACGTTAACTGTTTCGCCGCGAGGAAAACTGCCAACCCAATGGGCGATCATCAAGAGCAGCCGGTAGGAATACATCGCCTGTAATGCGTCTTACTGTCGTCCAATCACACGGCGGGCAATCAAACACGGCTGTTAAGAAGGACGATGCCGTGCACTCTTGACTTAGAATCGCCGACAAGCGGACGCTGCAATTAGTAATACGTCGAAAAGCTGGCCACAGTGAAAGCGTTCGCTCGCCTTGCAGAGGGAACTGTAAATTGCATCAAGATCAAGAGTTTTCGCGAGTATGCCCAATAACAGACACGACAGAGAAACAGGCGTCACGGCAAGAGCTGTCTGTATTGCCTTAGTACTAATTCCACTGAACTGTTATTGGTGTATTCGGCAAGGCGAAATCTCCTCCAATACCCCTACGACTCTCTCCCTTATCTTTACCGCCGTATTTTCGCTTTTCTTCTTGACGCTGTTCAACACACTCGTTCTCCGGCGGTTCTTTGCTCGATTCGCTTTATCGCAGGCTGAGTTTTTGACAATCTACATCATGATTTGCTTGGCTTCAATCATGAGTGGATTTGATACAACGCAGGTTTTTTCCGCCGTCATCGGTCATGCGTTTTGGTTCTCCACACCGGAGAACGAGTGGAAGCAGTTGCTAGGCCCCTACCTTCCGAGTTGGCTCGCAGTGTCGGACATGAAGGCGCTTGAAGGGTATTACGTAGGGGGCACAAGTTTTTATCAATCCTCATTTATCAGCGTATGGCTCAAACCCGTACTGTTTTGGTCGGCATTCTTGGTCGTCATTGCGTGGGTGGCGCTATGCTTTAACACGCTTTTGCGGAAACAGTGGGTAGAGCGGGAAAAACTTGCCTATCCCATCATTCAAATCCCGCTTGCCGTAACCTCCAGCGGTGGTTTACTCGCATTATTCAGAAGCAAGCTCTTTTGGATTGCCTTCATAGCCGCAGGAAGCCTTGACACACTGAATTCATTGCATGCGCTATTCCCCAGTATCCCCGGCATCCCCAACCGCGGTTTAACAATCCACCAATTCTTCACCGAAAAACCTTGGAGCGCCGTAGGCATTTTACGGGTCGAACTGATGCCATTTAGCATCGGGATGGCTTTCTTTTTGCCTTTGGATCTCTCCTTCTCCGTGTGGTTTCTGTTCCTGTTTCAAAAGGTGTTGAAGGTAACATTCAGCGCGCTTGGAATCAGGCCGAGTCAATTTTATATCGGGTTTTATGAAGAACTATTGCCCTATCACAGCCAACAGACGTCGGGCGGATATTTTGCGCTCGGGGTCTTGGCGCTACTGAAGAGCAGGCGGCACCTATTGCGGGCGGGCAGGAAGATTCTCGGAGCGAAGGGCGGCGAGGACGATGCTTCGGAGCCGATGGGATATAGAACGGCATTCGTGGGAATGTTGCTCGGATTCGCTTTCTTGGCTGTATTCTGTCTCAAAGCCGGCATTACATTCTGGGTCGTCGCCCTATTTTTTCTCTTCTTTTTTGTGATGGCAATCGGGATTGCGCGAATGCGGGCAGAATTGGGGCCACCTTCGCACGACGTGTGGTCGGCATCCGCCGACCAGATGGTCATGTCCGCCTTTGGCTCACGCCACGTCGGTTCACCCAACATCGCAATGTTCACCTTATTCTACGGCATTACGCGCTCCCAACGAAATGAACCGATGCCCCATCAGTTGGAAGGGTTCAAGATGGCAGAGAGGACAGGAGTAAGCGGCAAGCGGTTGGTATATGTGATGATGCTTTCCAGTGTACTCGGTGCGCTATTGGGGTTCTGGATAATTCTTGATAGATCGTATAAACACGGCAACGACTTTTGGTTTGCGGGCGAAATATTTGCCAAGACGCAGCGCTGGCTGCACCATCCGACAGACACCAAAATTGATGAAACGGTGGCGATGGGGTTTGGCTTCGTCTTTACCATGTTCCTCGCCGCCATGCGTCGATTTCTCTGGTGGCCTATCCATCCGATTTCCTACCCCCTGATCCTGCTCGACTATACCGTGCGAATGATGTGGATTAATTTTATCATCGCTTGGTTCGTTAAGTGGATAGCGCTAAAATATGGCGGGCTTAAGGTTTATAGAAACCTGATACCTTTCTTTTCAGGTTTACTACTAGGGGAATTCATCATCGGAGGCGGATGGAGCTTGGTGGGCATGCTTTTCAATGTGCCGGTGTACGCCTTCTGGCATTGACGGATATGGAAAGATTGTCAGTTAAATAGCGCGTCCTCGTAGGGAATGCGGATCTACGTTCCCGAAGTGGTAACTGTTTAGTACACCGGTCTGGATTTGCCAATCCAGACCGAGCAGGGGGCGGGGAACGCACCGAGTAGGGAAGTACAATGCTAATTCAGACGAATCGGGGGCTTACATGCCCAGAACAGACGTGCAATGATAGGATCTCTATCGCGCTCCCTATTCAGTCGCTTGATTACTACTACGAACCAAACGGCGCACTAAACAGTTACCCGAAATGTTTCAACTCCAACCGCTCCGACTATTTACTGCTAATACAATCCCTAACACCTTAATGCCGTATTATTATCAAATGGCACGCCTTAGCGGGGAATCCAAGTGAGAAAGACATGTTCAAGATGGTTTCGTAGGCTGGAAATCAGCCGTCTACACGCGGCGATTCTCGCGCTCATCCTGATCTCCCTCATCTTGAGAATACCCATTCTACTTTTAAGGTGTTTTTGCCCCGATGAATTTCAGCACTTGCACGCGACTCGATCTGTTGTTCAAGGGATGGTTCCGTACCGCGACTTTTTTGAGCATCACACTCCCCTCCTGTATTACCTGCTTGCCCCCGTTTATGCTATCGTAGGTGATAGCATGAGTATGTTATTCTATAGCCGGGGTATCATGCTCCTATTCACGTGCGGCATCATCTACCTCGTTTATAAACTAGGCAAAATGGTCTACGGGGCAGATACAGGTTGGATTGGCGCGTTATTTGTCGCGTACAATCTGATGTTCATGGACAAAACCATTGAGACACGGCCGGATTTGCCGGGCATGGTTTTTTGGCTGCTTACCCTAATCTTCCTCATTCAGGGAATGAGGCTTAAAGAGCGCAGATTCTATCTCTTCACCGGTGGGAGCATAGCGTTCGCCATACTTTGCACGCCGAAGATGTTGTTTGGAGGTATAGGCCTGTTTCTTGCCGCGATGTGGCTCCTTGTTGATAGACGCACCGAGAACAGCCTAAGGGAATCAGTCAGTGCGATCGCATGGATGGCACTGGGGGTTGCCATTCCTTCCGGGTTGACGTGTATCTATTTTGGTGCAAACCACGCTCTGGACGATTTCATCTACAGGAATTTCACCACGAACCTACAATGGCGGCATAGCACCGGTTTCGGCGCAACGTGGTCGTTTTGGTTGTACAATGTCGCACGAAATCCCTTCTTCTCGGTATTCAGCTTCACCGGTCTGGCAATTGCCACATACCGTTTGAGATGTAAACATGACATCGCAAAAGGGGCTTTCGTCCCCGTCATTGCAACATACGCACTCCTTGGTGCGCTTTTCGTGATTCCCGAAGCCTATGGACAGTATTTCGTGTTCTTTCTTATTCTCCTCGCTGTCTTTGCCGGATTAACAGTCTCGACAATAATGAACCGCCTCTCAATATCAGCACTTAAGGACATGTTCGGCACAAGAAAACTGGATCTCGTCGTTTATTGCTTGATAGGCGCCGCAACGATAGTGGCGCTGGGTTATGCACTCGCCCACAGCAATCCCAAACTTCCGTTTCTCTCCAGCTCCAGCGGCGGTAATCTTTGCTCCCATGCCTGTTATCCTGCCGCCGATCAGATCCCGTATTCCGGTTTCATCTATCTTGCGGTATGGGCGTGCCTGCTGGTTGGTGCGCTTTCGGTCTTCCTCTTGACACGGCATTCTAGCGGCAATTCCAATTCACCACGACGGACGATTACATTCCTGCTTCTCATTGGTATCTTCATGTACCCTCTGACTGAAGTCGCGTCGCAACTCAAGCGCACGAACGCGTTAACGCTGCAAGAGATTCAGTTTGTCCTAGACAACACCACGGAAGACGATTATGTCATTGACGGCTTTCACGGATCCGGCGTCTTCAGGCAACACACATACTACTATCACTTCGTGCATGTCGGAGTTCGCATGATGATGACGGAAAAGGAACTCTCCACGGATATTGTGTCGGCAATGCGCGAGAAACAGCCGAAAATCGTAGTATATGACCGCGATCTACAAAACACGTCGGAAGCGGTTAGACAGTACGTCAAAGAACACTATGTGCCGACAGGAGTCGGCATCCTCCACATCCTGAAAGAAACCGAGTTAGAGCCAGGGAAGAATTCACCAGCAGAAGATTAGGACAGCTAAAGGGTATTGGAAAAAGGCAGAATACGCACTCACGTTTTTATAATCGCGATCCCTCTGATTATCGCCAACTCCTCTTGGCTCAATGCCAACTGGGGCGCCGGCGGATATGTCACCGGGCAGAGCTTTCCGACGATCGTGAGCCTCTATTTCAACGCCATCTTCGCCCTTACAGTGCTCATCGGCGTGAATTATTGCCTTCGGCAATTCTCGGTGAGCCTGGCATTCAGCAACGTGGAACTGCTGGCACTGTACATCATGCTCGTAGTGGCATCGGCGGTAGCGGGACATGATACCCTCCAGATTCTGTGGCCGATGGTGACCTACCCCATCTGGTTCAGCACGCCCGAGAACGAGTGGGCGATATTTCATCCGTACATACCCGATTGGCTGACGATTAAGGACAAAAGCAGTCTCACCTCCTTCTATCAAGGCGAATCGAGTCTCCATATCGCTGAACACCTCGCTCTATGGTTCCCGCCAATACTATGGTGGTCCGTCTTCTTCATCATTCTGACGCTGGCGATGCTTTTCATCGTCGTGCTGATTCGGGCGCAGTGGATTAGACACGAGAAACTGTCATATCCTATTATCAGGATGCCAACTGCCATGACAGCGGAAGAGGGGAGGTTTTTCAAAAACAGGCTGATGTGGGTCGGCTTCTGTATCGCCGGCGTCATCAACCTCGTCAACGGTTTGCATTTTCTCTTTCCCAGAGTGCCAAGTCTCGGTGGCTCGTGGTACGACATCGGAACCCTGTTTGATATGAAACCGTTTTCCGCAATCGGCTCGACTCCGATTGCTGTTTTTCCGTTTACCGTTGGGCTGAGTTTCTTCATTCCGATCGATCTCTCGTTTTCAATCTGGTTCTTCTACCTGTTCCGCAAGCTGACGCGCATTGTCGGCGATGCATTAGGGCTGACCCGCATCCCGGAGTTTCCGTTCACCGAAGACCAATCCACGGGAGCATGGGTTGGCTTGGCGCTGGTGGTCGCGTGGACTAGCAGGAAATATTTCCTTGAGCAACTCAAGACTGCAAGTCGAACAGGAAAGCCGATCGGAGATGAACCAATCTCCACCCGAACCGCACTCATCGGACTCCTGTTCGCGGGCATTTTCTTAATTGGCTTCTGCTGGATAGCCGACGTGTCGCTACTGCCGATTCTCGCCTATTTTTTCCTGTTCTTTGCGCTCGGATTCGCGATTACGCGCGTTCGGGCTGAAGCCGGTCCGCCATCCCATCACGTTTTTACGCAACCCACAACAATATTAACGACGTTCTTCGGACCGCGATGGGTCGGCACGTCGGGACTGACACTCTTCAGCTTTTTTCGAGGATTCAACCGCTCCTATCGAAACCACCCGATGCCGAGTCTGCTAGAGGGATTCGCAATATCCGCTCAGCGAAGCATGAAGAGCAGCACACTGTTGTGGGCGATTGTTCTCGCAGTGATTGTCGGTACGTTGTCATCCGCATGGTCGTATTATGCCCAAGCCTATACCTTCGGCGGAGCGCTCTACGGCGAGCAGAACCAGTGCCGTTGGTACTATGATGACCTGGCTCAGTGGGTCTCCAATCCGTCGCCGCCGGATGCAAAAGGCATTGCCGCCGCTTTAACGGGCGGAGGGTTTACCGCGCTGCTTATGGCGCTCCGGTACCGGTTCTTTTGGTGGCCCTTTCACCCGGCAGGGTACGCTCTGTCATTGGGCGAATGGAACATGAATTGGTACTGGTTTTCTATCTTCGTAGGATGGGGGTTAAAACTGATTGTCCTTAAGTTCAGAGGAATTCAGACACACAGACAGGCGCTCCCGTTCTTCATGGGGTTGATTCTGGGCGAATTCATGATGGGCGCCGCATGGACGCTTTTCGGCATTTCCATCCAACAGCCGATGTATCGATTCATGCCCTAAGATGTTGGAGGAAGAGACAGACATGTATTGTAGAATGCCGAGAACAAGGCTTGAAAAAACCGGATGAATCTCTTATACTGTTTGCGGTAATTCAGCAAAACCGTGGGCAGTACATCACATCGGGTGAAATTATGAGCAAATCCACCGAATCCGGCGGCTTGACGGACGCACAGCGTGATTTCTACGATACGTTCGGCTATGTCGTCCTGAAGCAACTCTTTTCGTCGGAAGAACTCGAAACCATCAGACTTGAGTTTGACCACATGCTGGCAGAGCAATACTCGCATACTCCCTACGACGGATCCGCGCGCCATTGGACGCCTATGATGGATGAGGACACGCCCTTTCTAGCCGACTTGATGGAGGATGGGCGCTTCTTTTCGGTAGCCAAGCAACTTTACGGAGACGACGTGCTCGGTGTCGTTGTTGACGGAAACCGGTACACCGGGAACACCCACTGGCACCGCGATACCGCAACCGTTCACCAATACGGTGTAAAGTTTGCGTTTTATTTGCAGACGGTAGACGCGGATTCGGGCGCCCTGCGCGTCATCCCCGGTACTCATCGTCTGCCAAATGACGATGAGTTTGCTCAAGGTGTACGTTCTATGCTTGTAGAGACCGTCCCGGCGACCGCACTCGCCTCTGACCCCGGAGATGTGGTAGCGTTCGATATTCGACTGTGGCACGCGTCCTTTGGCGGCAGCGAAGACCGCCAGATGTGTACGGTTGTGTATTATGCCAACCCCAAGAACCCCGAGGAACTTGAAGCGCTCAGGAATCAGGGTGCGCGAAATGTCGAGGCGGGAATCAAGTCGTTCAGACCCACTCGGCAGTATATTTACTCGAAAGAATGGGTGTCCAATCCGGCAGGCAGTGCAGCCCGTCAATGCTGGATTGATCGTCTAACCGAAGTAGGCTACTTCGATGCACCCGGCGTTGTGCAAGCATAACAATCGCAAATTGAGTTTTGAGGAGGCGCCTTAAGATGGCACAGACAGAGTCAACTCATGATTCCTCAGATGAATCTAATGTTGCAGAGGTGTCCGGCCCGACGCAGGCAGACCGCTTTTTCTTCGACAACAACGGCTATCTCATTTTGGAAGACTTCCTGAAGGAAGACCACGTCGAGGCGCTGACAGAAGCGCTGCTTCGCGTCGTTGCACGGCGGCGCGAACTAGAGGAAAAAGGAATTCCGCACACAGGCAATACGAATATCAGCGGTGAGCGCAGTGCGCGAATCCTGTACATTTTGGACGACGATCCGCTATTTCTCGAGATGCTGGATTGGCCCCCAATTATGCCTTACGTGACCGGGCTACTCAATGAACTTCCTCACCACCATTCGTCTGACGCGTTTGCCGAGTACGGGAGCGATCAAATCGGACGTGGGATGGGGTGGCATATCGATGGTCATGACAAAGGTTACCGGGATCTCGGCACGCCTATTCCACTCCTTCAGCTCAAAATTGGATACTATCTGAACGACATGACGACCCCCGGACAAGGTAATATCGCCGTCGTCCCCGGGAGTCACAAGGCGTCGTACAACCCCGATGCAGAGGACATGAAGCGGCCGGATCTGTTCCCCGGTGCAATCCAAATCTGCGCCCCGCCGGGAGCGGCTATCCTCTTTCACAACGCACTGTGGCACTCCGCCGGTCCATTTACCAATCCCGATGGGTGCCGATTACTGCTCTATTACGCCTACGAACAACCGTGGATGGTCGGGTCTCACCAGCATTGGGGATATCCGAAAGACTTCTACAACAACCGGCTCGCGCCCGAGCAACGTAAACTGTTCCACGGATTCCTGTTTGACCCGCCCGAAGTGCGTTGGGGTTAACACAACGCTCAGCTTGCGGAGAACAAAGAATAATTTATGAGAGGTAATTGTTTATTCCAACGGTCTGGATTTGCCAATCCAGACCGAGCGGGTAGAGAACGCGCCGAATATGGAAATACAGTGCTAATTCAGACGAATCGGTGGCTTACATTCCCAGAACGTACGTGCAATGTTAGGACCTCTATTGCGCGAAGATTTCTATGGGAGGTCTACGGGAGGTCTATCGCATTCGTTATTCACTCACTTGCTGGATTTCTATCGCGGTCGTTATTCACTTCCCACTAGAAACGCGGCACGCAGACCTCCACAAGGAGTATTTCCAGACGACTGCAATAGCAGATTACAACTCGAATTTAATATCCCATACTTTTTGGCGCAGCAAAATCAGATCCCCATTCTATCGGTAGGCGACACTCGCCTATATTAGCCTGCGTTAGCCCAGATTACGATTTAACCGGTCGGTTTAGCCAGTAGAAAAAGGCTGATGAACGCAGTCGTAGTCTAAGTTGACGGCGTTCCGGCTTGGGCTAAAACGGATGGTCTTCGCGTTTCCGGGCTAACGCTAATGATTCGGAGGTTGCTGCCATTGAATGGCCGCTCCTAACACCCACGACTGCCACTCCATTATTTGTTCGTTTGCCAGTGTTTAGTCGCTATTGATGAGTAATTTTCTATCGCACGGTATTTGCTAACGTCCTAAGATTTCTATCGTGGCCGCCGGGGATTTCCCATACATCGGGGCAGGGATAGGAACGCTATCAGAATCTACTATAGGATTCACTATCGCACTCATTGTCCATTCGCTTGATCCCCTTACACAGTTGATTGTCGGATTCGGTAGAATTATACTATACATGTGTAAAGTGGTCAATGTAAAAATGAAGCTGGTCGCTGAAAGAGAAGAAAAAACATGGATCAAGATTTGTCGGCGATTCGCTAGATTATCCGGAAGCGTATACGGCAAATCTATCTCTATGCAATACTCTCTAATTAACTGAAGGAACTGGTTATGGCACAAAACATTATTGATTTGACCCATCCCATGGATGAATCAACGCCCCCATTCCCCGGCAATCCGCCAGTCGAGATTGGCATACTCGCGGAGATCCCCGAGAATCACCCTGCCGGCGAGCCGGGATACGGTAACTCCTGCACGTTTAAGACCTCCGTCCACACGGGAACGCACATGGATGCCCCCTTCCACTTCTACAGGCACCACCCGACGATCGATCAGATACCTTTAGACCGGTGTATGGGACGCACGCTGCTCATCGACCTGTCCGACAAAGCGCCGAATGCGGAAATCACACCGGCAGACCTCGAGCCATACGAAGAGAAGATTCGCGCGATTCCCAGGGTGGTTCTCAATATCGGCTGGGCAGTTCACTGGGGAAAAGAGATGTTCTTCACCGATTTCCCGGTCATCACGGCTGAAGCCGCCCAATTCCTGGTGGATTGCGGCACTCAACTCATCGGCGTAGACACGCCGTCTGTCGACAAAGCGCCGAATGAATCGCATTTCGTCATACTCGGCAACGATACCCTAATCGTCGAAAATCTGACGAACCTTGATCTAATCGGTGGGGATGAGTTTCACCTCATTGCACTGCCATTGAAAATCACAGGCAGAGACGGATCTCCGGTGCGAGTTGCGGCGATCTTAGAGTAGGTAGGAACGCAAGTAACAACTGGTGGTCCGCGCCGGAAATTTTTTTGGATGTACACTGACATTCGAAGGAACAGAAATGGACCTGTTTAGCCTGCGAATACCATTTCTCCCAAGCAAGTGATGGAGCGAAAAACGAGTTGCGAAATTAGGGAATCGTATCGTTATGCATGATGGCGTGCTCTGTACCACAATCTGTTAGATTGTGATCCGCAAACTAACAGTTTGCGGTACGAGAGTGTTACCTGCTGAATGAATTATTCCGATAGGAATTATTGGATGCTATCAAGTAACACTCGACATTGCACTCCGCTGGAGTGCAGACGCGGAGAGGAATCGTGTTCTATTGACATTGCGCTCCGCTGGAGCGCGGGAATTAGGTTCGTCGCCATCTACAGATATTGCGCAGGGGTTTTCTATAGCACTCACTATTCGTTCGTTTGATCCTCTGGAGCGAAAAACGAGCCACAAAATGAGGGATTCGTATCGTAACGCACAATGGCGCACTCTGTACTACAATCTGTTAGATTGTGATCGCAAACTAACAGTTTGCGGTACGAGAGTGTTACCTGCTGAATGAATTATTCCGATAGGGGTAATAGCGTGCTGTTCAGTAACACTCGACATTGCACTCCGCTGGAGTGCAGACGCGGAGAGGAATCGTGTTCTATTGACATTGCGCTCCGCTGGAGCGCGGGAATTAGGTTCGTCGCCATCTACAGATATTGCGCAGGGTTTTCTATAGCACTCACTATTCGTTCGTTTGATCCTCTGGAGCGAAAAACGAGCCACAAAATGAGGGATTCGTATCGTAACGCACAATGGCGCACTCTGTACCACAATCTGTTAGATTGTGATCCGCAAACTAACAGTTTGCGGTACAAGAGTGTTGCTTGCGGAAAGAATTATTACGATAGGGATTATGGCGTGCTCTAAAATGACGGCGCATAACTAGCAAATGACATAAAATGAGGTCGCGATTCGGAGATCGCTCCTACGAGGCACTACGCCGCGCAACCGTGTAAGTCCTAACGAATTTTTTACTTTACTCGATGCAGCGTTATTCAAGCGAAATGGTATAATTTGCCAGCTTCTGTAGTGCAAGGAAGGGTTTTCTATGTTCAAGACTCTTCATCCCGGCAACGTCGGCATCCGGGCAGGCATGCGGGAGTGTCTACAGTTGGCGAAGAACGCCGGTTTCGAGGGTATGGACCTAGAGATTCGTGAGGCTGACGAGCTTGCACGGGCAAATTCCGTGGATTACGTCAGAGATCTGTGGGCTGCGTCCGGGTTGAAAGTGGGAGGATGGGGACTCCCGTTGAACTGGCGCGACAGCGAAGCGGAATACGATGAAGATCTCAGAAACCTACCGCGATTGGCAAAACTTGCGGCGGAGCTTGGGTGCTTTCGCGTAACAACATGGATCCTTCCATCCGGCGAATTGCCGTTTAAGGACAACTGGTATCTTCACGTCAAGTGCCTACGGCCCGTGGCAGAGATTTTGAAGGAGTATGGGCACCGGTTCGGCTTGGAGTTCGTGGGGGCCGCAACGAGGCGAGCGGATGGGACGTTCCTATTCCTTCACACGATGGACGCGGTGCTCGGGCTTGCCGCCGCCATCGGAACCGACAACGTTGGCATACTGTTCGACGTGTGGCACTGGTATACCAGCCACGCCACGTTCGACGATGTCAGGAAACTCGACAAAGATGACCTCGTCTACGTCCACGTCAACGACGCCCCTGCCGGTATCGAACGCGATGATCAGCAGGACCTTGTCCGATGCCTCCCCGGCGAAACCAGCGTGATTCCAGCCGCAGAGTTGCTCCAAATACTGGACGACATCGGTTATGACGGGCCCGTAGTGCCGGAGCCACTGAGCGAGAGGGTCTATGCTATGGAGTCGCAGGAGGCTGCCAACGCCACAGCGCGAGCGATGGATAAGGTGTGGAAACAGGCAGGACTAGAATAGACGGGGAATGAAATCAGGCAAACCCCTGTAATGTACCTCCATCTTCATCAATTGCGGTGACATCGACTCACGATGTAGATTCCACTCATTCCTAGTTCCTAGGAATAGTCAATCTGTACCTTTCCCATGCCAGCCACATTGGTTCTTTCCTACCCGAAGGCTTCCTACCAAACAGTTCGACTTGCGTAATACCTTTAGCGATAGAATTCTGGAATTGTAAGAGATCTCTAATCGCCTATCCCCACAATGAATTGGTCACTGCCCTAAGTTTGGGTGTAGACAATGGATTGTTTCACTATAAGGTTTTACGCGGATTACCGAGTAATCTCATACCGGCCAATCTTGTACCTAGAGAAACTTTGGGAATCATTAAGTGTTTCTACGACAGTCGTAGAAATTGGTATTGGGTTGAGAGTTAAGGTTTCCGCGGTATTAATGGCCTAACCAACCCGTCTAAGAACCTGTTTGAAAAGTACGAATTGTAAGGTGCGTACTGCGCACGCTACAGTTCCATCCAGAAATCAAGTTTTCAAGAAAAAACTTGATTTCGGTGCTTTCGCGACGCATGATTCAACTCGAAATGACTTTTCAAACAGGTTCTAAAGTTTTTACATCCACGCGAGGGAATTCCCTTTAGTCACCGTTTTTGATCGGACAAGGACGACATCCTGCAGCGACCGAGGCAAACCGATTTGAGCGTCCATGTTTTAATGGCTGATCCACAGTTTAACTTGAAATCGGCGTGAATTGTACCGGAATGGTAGCTGATATAGCGAATAGGAAGATGGCAAGTTGACCTAATTATTACAGCCAAGACTCGGATATCTAATGACGGAGGTCATAGACATGAGAATGGACAAGCTGCAAATCTTCATAATGTTCAGCGTCGTGGTTTTCTCGGTTGCTTTATTCTTTTTTGTTCGCACCACACTTCGGCCGCCTGCGGAAGAGTTCATTAAGAATCAGGCAGATACTGCGTCTCGGGCAGTTCTTCCGAATCATTCTGGAATTCCATCGCTGCCCAACGTTTCCACTCCCATCTCACCAGACTTACCTGAGAGCGAGATTGTGCCCGATCGGCGTTCCAGCTTTGAGGATGAACTAGATAAGGCGTCTCAAGAAGGCTTAACCGTAGATGAAATACTGGCACTGATAAAGGACATGCAGACAGAAAGGAAGAAGTTGCATCAAGCTATGGAACACAAGCGGAAGTTATCAGATCTAGCACAAGATTTAATGTTCGACCTTGACGACGAATTTCAGGTTAAATTCGATGAAAACTTGAAAGTGCGCCAGGGGCTGGTCGAAGATTTCGAACATCATGTGCTAAACGGTGCCTCGCTTGATGAAACCTCTCAAACTTCCACGCCCGAGGAGCTTGGCGAACTTCAAAGTAGACCTGAAGCGCAGTCGCTTTTAGAATCACTCTTTCAGGAGAAAGCAATAGGAGAACAGTGGGAATCTCAATCACAAGCTTTAGCAGACGAGGCAAATAGGCTGACAGCCGAATACGCAGCGATCTACCAACAAATTTTGGCAATCGATAAATTCATCACTGAATTGAGCGCGATGATAGAGTAAAATGATTACTACTATGGAGGTGTACTCATGAGAGAATACTTTTGGCTGTTCACTTGCTTTTTATTCTGCCTTTTCGCGGTTGGGAAGGCACGGAGCGAGTTGACGTTGAAACAGGTAGTCAAGGGAGCAAACCAGGCACGTGAGAATCTGGAGATTCGGAGTGGTGAGGTCTACTTAACCGCATCAGGTCACAATGCCCCCATACGCACATTAGCTGAGGCACAGAAATGGTTGGAGGAGGAAAAGGCGACACTACAAGAAGACATCAATAATCAAGCTAAATTGGGTTTGCCACAAAGCGCTCAAGAGCGCATGTACGAGATTCGGAGTGAAATGTTCGCCGAAATGTTTCAGGTGGACGTTGATGGACGACAATTTGACTTGGAAAAGCAAGTAGCGTTCGAGTTACAACGACCAGAACGAGGCCGAGGAGGAAAGACTGTTAACATTCGGTGCCGTCTGGTACACGTGGACCGGGAACCGCGGGATCTGTCAAAACCGTACAGACTTCCCGATTACATGATTTCAGTTTTTGACGGGAAAACAGACGCAAGTGTATTCGAGCACAGACATTCCCCTTGGAATGTCGATGATGTTAGGCCCATGCCCGAGTCAATCTATTTTGATAATATCCATTTATGGGGTCACGGCTTTTTCTCAATTCCCTCGGAGACGGCTCAACTTCAGGGGCATGAAGAAATTGACAACGTGAACTGTTACATAGTCAAGTTCGAAGTGATAGACCTTCGATTTGCGTTCGCGAATATGCCGACTCAGGTCAAGTATTGGATTGCTCCAGAATACGGCTTTCGTACGTTAAAGGAGGAATACGCGCTCCAAGAGAACGACCATGAACCTACCATGTTCAAAACGGTGAAACACCTGAACTATCGCCAGTTTTCGGGTGTTTGGTATCCCACGATGCGGGAGTTTGTCGAATACTTTTCGCGCGGGAGTCGGAAAGGAAAAATTGAATCAGAAACACTGTTCACTATCAAGGACGCGGTTTTTAACGTTAATTTCCCTGCCGATTTCTACACGGTTTGGGAGCCGAGAGAGGAAGAATACTAATCAGATGCGCGTATTTGTATTTGTGTGAGAAGACATTCAAATTAGGAGGAGAATATGGCACGCGAGAACAGATCCGCTAACTTAAAAAACATGTGGACGGGTAGGGTTTGGGGTACCGCTGTGGCGATGCTTGTCTGTTTTACCGTTGGCTTTTTTGAAGATCTGGGTGAAACCTCGTCGGATGATATGGGGATGATTTTAATCCCGGCGGGAGATTTTCTTATGGGCGAGGAGGCGCCGGGGACAGATAGACATCCGCAACACACGATTCACGTGGAGGCGTATTACATAGATCAACATGAGGTAACCAATGGACAATATAAGGATTTTATGCGTGCAGGCGGCTATCAGGACAAAACCTTCTGGTCGGAGGCGGGATGGGAATTTATTGAAACAAATAGAATCAAAGCCCCTATCGGGTTGGAAAGAGAATTTTACGACACTCCTAATCAACCGGTAGTAGGCGTAAGTTGGTATGAGGCGGAAGCCTTTGCAAAATGGGCAGGAAAGCGTTTGCCGACCGAAGCAGAGTGGGAGAAAGCGGCACGTGGCACCGATGGTAGAAAATACCCTTGGGGCAATGAGATGGATTGGACACGAGTTGGGTATCGCTTGGATAATCGAAGGACATGGGAAGTTGGAAGTTACCCAACAGGACAAAGCCCTTACGGCGTGCACGATTGCGCAAGCAATGCAGCAGAATGGACTTCCAATTCGCAGGGTCACTCCGATGCAACCCGCATTTTACGAGTAACGCGCGGAGGCGCCTGGGGTTCAGTACGCTTTCAGATGCAATGTACGCATCGTAGCTTTGAGACACCCGACTATCGAGATCTTCGGATTGGTTTCCGGTGCGCACGAAACGCCGAGTAAATGAAAATCTGTAGTTTTGGGGTGGTAGCGTATTTCGTAGTGGAAATTGCATAGAAGTTGAGCGATGTATGGCATCGTTTTCTCACTGACTTCGAATGCCCAAGATCCACGAATGTCTTTGATGATGTTTGAAGGATGGGTCGGTTATGAATCAGGTTGGATCGAATCTGGCGCCGCGGGATTGCAAAAATCGATCTAATTCCTGGATTCGTTTTAGACGGAAATCAGCAGCTGACGACTCTTGACGCGTATCGGGCTGGTCACCGACCAGCCACGCCGTCCACATGCCCACGCTCTTTGCTCCCACCATATCGTCCAAATAGGTATCCCCGACATAGATTGCCTCGCTTGCCGAAACTCCCAATTCGGACAACGCCGCCCGAAAAATACCGGCATCGGGTTTCTTGATGCCGATGACCGTAGAATCAACGATTACGTCTAGCAGCGGCGAAAGCGCATAGTCGTCACACCAGCCCATTGTATTCCCGAAGTTATTGCTGATCACGCCAAGCCGGTAATCCGCCCGAAGCGACGCGAGCCATTGACGATTGTGATGCAACCATTGTTCCGCATCGCGGCAGAAGTCGTGAAGGAATACCTCCCGTATTCTTGGATCCAGCTCTAGTCCCTCGTAAATGCCCGTAAAAATCGCATCCGCGGTTTGCCTTAGGTTGCACCTTCGACCATCGCCGCTCGCCACGAACCTTTCCACGGAATCGCGATCCGCTCGATCGAACTCCTCACGGCTCACGTGCGGAAATTTACGCTGAATGAATCGGCAGGCGCGTTCTCGCCAATGCAGCCCATTACCGTCGAGCGTTCCCCCAAAGTCAAACAGGATGGCTTGGATTCTTGTCATGGATAATTTGGTAAATTGAAGTGCGTTGAAATCCTCTCAATCACGTCCGATGGTTGGATCTCCGTCATGCACAGATTCGGAGCATCTGCCCGCAAGCACTGACGCTTGTAGCAGGGACGGCACGACACGTCTTTCTCAATCACGTGATGCCCTTCGCCGTACGGCCGGTGCCGCTGAGGGTTAGTCGGTCCGAATAGAGCGATTGTCGGCGTGCCGACAGCGGCGGCGATGTGCATGGGCCCGCTGTCACACGTCAGATAGAGATTGCACCGTTTAATAAGCGCTCCGAGTTGCAAGATGGTTGTTTTTCCAATAAGGTTTATTACGTTTGACTTGACCAGTCTCTGCAACGCCTTCCCCAGTCCGACTTCTGAACTTGAACCCGTCAGAACCACAGCACCCTCAAATCGATCTTGTATCCCAGCAATCGCGTCCGCGAATCTGTTCAACGCCCAAGACTTCGTCCCCCATGTTGTACCAAGATTGATGCCAATAATGCGGTCTTCCGGTAGAACATTGCAGTCACTCAGGATTTGATCCACTGCGCGACGATCGGCGTCCGTGTGCCAAAACTCCAAGCCGGTGACAGGCTCATTTATATTGATAAGTTGGAGCACTCGAAGATAACGATCGACTTCGTGAAGAGTGGTATCATCCGCACAGGTTTGCGACAACAGAATCCCTCTGCCGCCAACGCTTGAACCAACCCGAAAAGGCACGCCTGCGAGGAAGGGAATTAACGCATTGCGAAACGAAGTTGGATGCAAGACGACCGCGAGATCAAACCGTCTTCGCCGGATGCGATGCACAAGTTGGAAGAGTGACTGGATACGGCCAACTCCGTTTCCCTTCGTGTCGATAATCACGTCATCAACGTACGGGCAGGTTTCCATCAAGTTTGCGACAAGCGGTCGAATTAGCAGTGTAAGACGGGATTGCGGGCAGGCGCGCTTCAACGCTCTCAAGGCAGGGGTGAGAAGAATCATGTCACCGATCCAGCCGCCAGTCTGCGTGACAAGAATCCTATCCGTGGGATTTACAGTCATTGAATTCTCGAACGGCGGCGCGCCAACTAGCGACGTGATTCACGCAACTTTACAGGGGTAACGCTCGCGACAAGGTATATCTGCCCGGAAAGCCCGTATGTTGGGTTGAACGGACATCGGAAAGAAATCGGGCACGGAAAGAGGAATTTCGATGTATTATTGTATCCGAGAACACAGGTAAATTGTGGGGAACCCAACGCTCTATCGCTATCGGAGCAGTGGAGCGACTGAATAGGGAGCGATCAGATGGAGTCAAACAGTGGATATTGAGCACGACAAAACTCCCATAAATTGGAACTCAGGCAATCACGATAACGCCCCATTTGTACGTGCCATTAAAAGATTGACCAGTCAGGGACACGTCAACCCGGCTAACCCGCCGCGGCGGGGTTTGGTTTGAATCCACCAACGACAATATTGTTGTACGCATCATCCGCAGGGCGTCCTACCGGTCGCATATCCGCCTTATGGTAGCCAAATCGAACTGATCTACGCCAAACATTCGTCCTATTCACTTCCGACCAATGAATGAGACAGTAACTAAAGAAAATGACATCGCCCGCCTTCGCGGTGATTTCAACCGAAGGTAGGAAATCGGGGTGATATTTGTCCGTAGGTAGGTGAGGCGCGGTACCCGGTCCCGTAATGTGTTCAAGAGGACCATTCTTGTGACTGCCCGGTACAACGCGCAAAGGTCCGCTCTCAGACGGGGTGTCATCCAAGTGGACGAGACAGTCGACAAAATCGAGCCCGTCGTGAGGGTAGAAGGGATAATCCTGATGCATCGGAAAGGGGGTACCCTTTTCTGGCGCCTTACCGTGTAAAACTGTATGGTGCCACTGAACATCGGGCCCGATAAAATCTTGCACGGCACCAACCAATCGCGGGTGGAAAATTACGCGTCCCCAGACCGCAGAAAAGAAATGTGGGTTGTGCATGAACACTGCCTTGGTTGTTTGCTGCTCCTCTTCAACCAGATAACGGCGGCGCCACGGCCCCGACCATCCGATCTGTTCCTCTCCCCACTCATTGATGATACGGACCATATCGGAACTGAGTTCGTCCGTTTCTTCAGGCGTAAAGAGTTGCTCGACTTTGAGGTAGCCATCTTCATGGTAAGTTTCGATTTCAGATGCGGAAAGCATCGCGTACCTCCTTTTGTTAAGTGCACCAGGTTCGTGGGCCCTTTTTCAGCCTCTTTCCGAATTACCCTGTTGTTCCTTTCTCAACTCCTATGATTGACCGCTGAAAGCCAATTCTCATGCGACGGATCGCGCGTGTATAATGCGTCAAAAACCTTGGTAAGAGCAGCAACAACCTGCTTGCAATCACGCTCCGTCCACCATTGATCAATCGACACCCGAACCTGCCTATCGACAAGATCCGCCGTACGAGGGCAGGCGTCAAGCGAATACTCAATTTCATCCGCATGCGGGTGGTTCCAGGGCCAACCGTCGGAAGTGGCGGGCATCTTTTCGAGAATCGGTTGCATGGAATGATAAGTGTGCCAGTCCCCTACCGCGTTTTGGCCGCGGGTATGACATCCTACACCTTCGGCGCGCAATGCGGCTACCACCCGGTCCGATTCTGCGGTACTTTCAGGAAAGAATCCGATGTTATGTCCCATCTCGCCATCGATATCGTGAACAACCTGAGGACTGAGTTCGTGATACACGGGAAGTGCGCCGAGAATCCGGCGTTTGTTAGCACGCCAGCGCTGAAGTTGCGAATCCACCTTGCGAATCTGAACGAGATCCACACTTCCTTCCAGTTCGGACAGCCGATAGTTCAGACCGGGGAACAATTCCCCTTCCCAACGGGCGGCAGCACACCGGTCCGGACGCCATAATCCGCCGCCTTCAGCCCACTGTTGAGCACGGGCAAACAGCGTATCGTCATTCGATATTACCAACCCGCCTTCGCCGCCTCCCGTAGTTTTGTAAGAGCTAATGCTGAAGCAACCAAGGTCCCCGATGGTCCCCGCCCTGCGCCCGCGAAAACTGACGCCGCAAGCCTGAGCACAGTCTTCGATTACCCTAAGGTTGTGTTCCCGCGCAACCTTCATGACCGCATCCATATTACACACGTATCCATTCATATGGACAGGGGCGATAGCTTTCGTATGCGGCGTAATATGCTTCTCAAGCTCAGTGGGATCGATAGTCATGGATTCATCAATGTCGCACCAGATGGGAATGCCTCTTGCCACCACAGCCGCCATCGCGGTCGCCATGAAGGTATATCCGGGGACGATGACCTCATCACCTTCATTTATATCCGCCGCGACATAAGCCGTATGCAGTGCCGCTGTCCCGTTGCTCACAGCCAGCACATTCTTGACGTTGAGCAACCGGGATGCTTCATCTTCCATCCGGGCAACTTTGGATTGGGATTTGTACCGGATAAGGAATGGCCCGCCGTCCAAATCCTCGTCCGCAATTGCCGCACGAATTTTATCAATCGTGTCGGGAGAATAGCCCCATGTATCAGCCATTTCGAGGAATTCTTCGTGACCGATTTTGGGATCGCCTCTCCCTTCAAATCCTTCGATGGCTTTGACTCCCCCATCGACCGCGAGTGTGCTCTTATCCATCTCTTTCTCCTTCTGATCCTCCAAGAATCCTGTTAAGACACCGTCATTGTTGCATGTCCCGGCTATCAGGTTCAACGACGCCGCCCGATGCAGCAATGCCGTGCCGTGCCCACGCGGTTTGCAAGCGGAACCGAATACAGTAGAAGGGTTATTTGGGTACTTGGCACTCCGGACAGTAATATGTCGATCTCTGGCTCTGAATGAAACGTTCAATCCTTTCCCCGCAGGAAGGGCACGGGCGGCCTTTCTTCCCATAGACGAAGTGTACGTCCTGCGGCTGTTCGTGTCCGGTGGGAGATTGAACGTCTTCTATAGTGACACCGTCGTTCTCATATGCTCGTTTTAGCACGAGACGAATTGCCCGTCCCAAACGCCTCTTTTCGGTGGACGAAAGTTGGGTTGCGGTTGTGGTCGGGTTCAGTTTCGCTACAAACAGTATCTCCGACTTATACATGTTCCCGATGTCCGAGACTACTCGAGAAGAGGTGAGTGCTTCTGCCAACGGTTTGTCCCGACTGACGGGCAGATCCAACAGTTGTTCAAATCGCTTTTGAGGGAAACTTGCCTGCAAACCATGGATACCGAGAGTTTTCAGCCTGGGAACTCTTGCAAGCATATCCTTTTCGGAGTCATAAACCTGAAACCGTCCAAAATTCCGCATATCCTCAAATATTGCTCGAATGCCGTCTTCAAAATCCAAAATCGCCTTCGCATATTTGGAGGATTCTGAAGTTGACGGTCCTTCCGCTGATTTCTCAAGGCTCCACGTCCCGGTCATGCCGAAATGATTCAGCGCAGGCAGACTTTCAAACCACCAGATTAGGTATTTGCCCCGGCGTTCAAGTTTCTCAAGTACCTTTCCTCGGATTAAGGCTGCTCTGTCCTGTTGCTCCCGATAGCGTTGGTATTTCAAAGCCGATGGAGTAAAACTGACTTCCCGTAAACACTTCTTTTCAAGAATCAACAGCTCGTCTCGGACGCGCTCGATCTCGGGACCTTCAGGCACGATCTTCTGTTCCTTTCAACGCTGACTCACTCCGATGCAAAACGATCTAGCGACGATGGCTTTACTCATGACCGCTATTCGGACGCTCGCTCATCGGTAGTATATTACCGAGGTTTCGCAGTGTCAAGCAAATCCTCGGCGGAATCCTCCTGCAAGACGATACGGACCTTCCTTGTCCGAAATTCTACGCTGTTTCATTCTCATTCAGTGTTATGTCTAAATTCTCAAGCCGTTCTACAATAAATGCTTGTACTATGTGTTGTTCTCAGGTATCCTTTGGGTTAAAATGTGGGCTAAGATTACCAAGTTTAGAGCTTGTTTTAAAAGTAAATAGCGAAGCCAGTTAGGGGCAGGGGAAACGCATCTAATTGCAGAGGAGGGGTTCATGGTGGTAGGCCGTACGATTAATGTTGGGTTTCACTCAAATTTTGGTGCGTTCAAGCGAAATAGACACTCGAAAACTGTCACAAGATTAGCGATTACTAACGAATTTCCGTTCAACCCAACCTACGAATCCCAAAATAGTGTCACAAACTTAGCCTGATTTTCTTTCTTATGATGCAGAAAATTTAGATGCGTTTCCCCTGCAGTTAGGGGCATCTGAGTGCCATTACCTGTGGGAGTTCTATCGCACTCGTTATTCACTCGTTTGATCCCCGCCGGCGCTTTCAAAGGCTGGTGCGCGGGGATCTCTATGGGATCTCTATCGCCTTCGCTATTCACTCAGTTAATCACTCGTTATCCACTCGCTTGATCCTACAGAATTGTGCGAGAAAGAAACCGAGTTTTGAGGAAAAAACTCGGTTTCGTCATTCTGTTTCCATCCAGAAATCAAGTTTTCAAGAAAAAACTTGATTTCGGTGCTTTCGAGACACATGATTCTACTCGAAATGAATTTTCAAGCAAGTTCTTAACAAATAAGCTGGTCATTAGGAGACGATTATGGACTTTGCGGTCAACTGGCAGAACGAGCTGTGCGTAGCCAGAAACGGTGTTGTCGTCACGGAATTTCCGCAGGCATCTCTGGTAGGACTGAGAGTATTACAAGAGGGAGGCAATGCCGTCGACGCCTCGGTCGCCACCGCAGCCGCGCTAAACGTAATCGGACTTGGTCGCTGCGGACTTGGAGGAGATGCCTTCATTCTGGTCTACGATGGCAAATCGAAGCAAGTGACCGGAATAAACGGGAGCGGCAGAGCGCCCAGCGCTGCCTCGGTAGAATACTACAAACGGCAAGGCATGACACACATGGCGGAAGATGGCATCCATTCCGCCTCCGTGCCGGGTGCAGTTGATGCTTACGTGGAAGTACTTGAACGTTTCGGAACGATGCCGTTGAAGGAACTTCTCCAGCCCGCAATCGAGTTCGCGGAAGAGGGGCTGTTGATGAAAGCCGGAGACCGAAAATCTCTGGCTGCAGATGGCAAACTCGGGAAGTTTCCCAGTAGTGCAAAGGTCTTCCGCAAGGACGAAACACTATCCAAGCGCGCGGGTGTATTGACAAACAGCGACTTGGGTAGAAGCCTCCGTCTCGTTGCAGAAGGAGGACGCGACGCCTTCTATAGAGGTGAAATCGCTCAAGCAATCGTAGCCTGTTCCGAAGCAAATGGCGGATTGTTTACGATGGAGGACTTTGAAAATCATACATCGGACATTTATGATCCGATTCATACGGACTATCGAGGTTATACCGTCTACCAAACGACTTTGCCCTCACAGGGTCACATCGTTCTTGAAGAACTGAATATTCTTGAGGGCTACGATATTGCCGCGATGGAATTTGGCAGTGCCTCTCATATCCATCACATGGTTGAAGCCAAGAAACTGGCGTTCGCGGATCGTTTGGCGTATTCCGGGGATCCAGAGTTCGAGGATGTCCCATTAGAAACCCTACTATCAAAATCATTCGCCGAGAAACGCCGGAAGGAAATTCATCCGAGCCGAGCGAGTAACGTGCCCACGGCCGGGGACATCTATCGCAATGGTGACACAACTTCTCTTGCCGTCGCCGATAAAGATGGCAATGCCGTATCGTTTATCATTAGCCTCTCAAGTAATTTCGGATCCGGGCTGGTGGCTGACGGCACCGGAATTGTCTTGAATGACAGAATTGGCTTTGTGCAAGGTTTTGAGTTTGATGACGGGCATCCCAATCAGCTTAAGCCGGGGAAGCGCACGATGCACACCCTGAATACGTACATCGTGTGCAGCGGCGACGACGTGTTCTTTATCGGAAATACTCCCGGCGGGTTCATGCAGCCGCAATTGAACTTTCAAGCTATTACCAACGCAATTGATTTCGGCATGCCACCGGCACACGCGGTGGATGCACCTGCATGGATAAGTTTTCCGGGCGCATCCCCCTCGCATGCGGGACAACCTTTCGTATTACGGTTGGATGAGCGTTTCGCGGACGAAACAGTTAAAGAATTGGAACGATGGGGACATGTGGTTGCGCGAGATGGAACCGGCGGCAGTCGAAAGATGATTATGAGAGATCCAGATTCGGGCATGCTGCTGGGGGCAGCCCAAGGGTCGGCGCTCTGGTACTAACCCTTCAGGCGCGAGCTACGCCGCGGGGAATTGCACGTTTTGGCAAGAATAGAAAGATAAGGTGTAAGGATGGAAGACAGAGAGTCGCCCGAAATGAGTCTCATCGACGCAATTACCGCACGTCGGAGTCACCGAGGCAAATTTCAAGACAAGTTGATTCGATCTGAGGATCTCGATCTGTTACTAGAAGCGGCTCGATGGGCGCCGTCTCCATTCAATGTTCAACCGTGGGAATTATTGTTAATTCGTGAAACGGAAGGGATCGGTGCACTTGCCGATTTAACGGAAGAATGTGTCGCGGAACAATTCAAGAATACGAAATTCCTTGATGACAACAGCCGCTGGATGCGGTTGTCCGAGGAGGACTGGAAGGAAACCTGCGATGGTGTACTGCTAGCCGATCACGTCGACCTCCCAAAGATCGTGTCCAAAGATGCGAGCATTCTCCAGCCCCTGTTGAAGAACGCGAAACACCTCGGTGTCTTGGGACATCTCGGAGCGGGAAAGATGCCCGCCAAGGAGATTTCACACTTGGTTCGGACATCGCCGCTGCTTATCTTGGTCCTGATGAACACCGATAGACGGCCGCCGGGAGAGGGAGCTACCCGCTGGATGTGGATTGGAATGGGCGCGATGATTCAGAACCTGCTGTTGGCGGCGACAGCCCTCCATATTGGCACCCAGTTTGTAAGTGCACCGCTTGAACGCCAACAGGATCGGGAGCGCATACGCGGCATATTCAATCTGCCCGCCGCCGTTGAGGTTGTCAGCCTTCTGAGGCTTGGATATGTTGATGCCACAGAGGGAAAGTCTGTACGTTTGAATACGTCAGCTTTCACCCAATTTGAAAAATACAAGTTAGAGGGTAACACCAGTTCTTGACTCGCCACGCCGGATACTCAATCTGATCTGTCCCCTACCCTTTCCCTTTGAGCGCTAGTTTCTTCCGTTTCAAACGCCGCTTTTGCGCCTGGCGAATCTGTGTTCTTCGCCTGACCTGCCCACTTTTGCTATGTGCCATGAAATCACCTCCTTATGCGGAAATATCGTGGTCTACAAGACCTGTTGTCCTAATCGTGAACTTCCTAATCCTCTACCAGCGTTTTTGCCAAATATATCAAGTCCGGTTCACACTGATTCTCCACCTCTGTCATTGCGGTTTCTAAATCTGTCATAGAGGTACATTGCAGCAAAAGCCTGTTGGACGATAGTGTAATGTACCGTTTAAGGTCCGCTTGTAAGAACTCAACCTGCTCCGTCGAATCGTTGACCAGCCTGTAACCATCCCACGCCTCAATAACTTGACGCGTCCTCACTATATCGGAATTCTGGTAGAGTGCTCTCGCGGGTAATTCTTCGGAGGAAATATCGGGGACAAATACTTCCTCCTCTATTGTATCATCCGGATCCTCCGAGACGTTGGAATCATCCGTGTGTGCTGTACCAACCGCGCCATCTTGGGGCTCAATATCCTCTTGGGGAGGACCAAGATTGCGCATGTCGGAAATTACCTCTTGGACAAAATCGCGCTGTATATCTTCCGAGAGTTGCCCCGGTTGATCAAGCAACTGCTCAAGCGTTCTTGCAGTGATTCTCAGAACGAGCGGATGGTATACGAGGACTTGGGGCTCGGCAAGTTCAAAAATCGATCTCGCGACGAGAGCGATTTCGGCTCTCCTCTGTTGTCCCGTTCGATTCAGGCGAGTCTCACAAGCAGTTAGCGCGCGCGTGACCTCGTGTAGAAACTCCGGTGTAAGAAATTGCGGCAACACTTTCTGCCGAAACTGCTCGCTGACAGTTTCGTCCTCACCTTCAATCTCATCTCGTGAATCATCCCCGGATTCATCGGGATCTATAGCTTCCTCCACGCTTGGAGATCCCGATTCAAGCACCGCCAACAGGCGTTCTTCCATAAGGTTAGTGTCAAAAGTTAGTGCAAGGAGTTCAGGTTCATCTACCAACAATCGACTTTTCAGGATCATCTCATGGAGACGTTCCTCATCAGATTTTTCGTCATGCAATCTACGCTGTTTCTGGACCGCCAAGTATTTGCGCCTAGATTTCTGGTCCTGTTTCCGCTTCGCCCGCTTCCGCGCAATATTTGCCGATCGGTTTTTCTTTTTCGCCATCTTCTCGACCCAGAAGTGTGTAGAGTTGGAGAATCTTGATCCGAATTACGTTCTCTGCCTAAAGTCCAGAAGTATCACCAACCTCCGATTAAGTATACAAAACGGGAAATTGATTGTCAACCAGTTATCCTGTCGGCAAGGAGTCGGCCGCATCCGATTACAGTTGCGCCACTGGCACACTCATCCGCCCGATATTTAGTTCCCTACCAATCTGTTATGTTCTCACCATCGGACAGCGAACTCCAATGACTCGGTTCGTGATGGAGGTTGCGGATCGGATACCGGAAGAACAGACATTGATCTTAAACTTTAGTCGGGGGTATTGCTGCAAACGAGAGTACTGAAACCCTGGAAGGGTAAGGGACGGGGAGGACAACCGGTTCTTCTACCGCACGTTGAATCCTGTGCTTGTCCGTGATCCATCAGAAATAAGATCCGACGGTTCGTAGCAGTATCAAGCGTGCGGATAGCGAGTGATCAAGCGCGTGAATAACGATCAACCGACTGATTAAGGAGGGGGAGGATATCCCGTGCGATAGAGTTCCTTCAATTCGCGTCTTGGGGCGGCGGTAACATCTAGATAGAACAACAATATTAGGTTAATCCATTTTTCGCGCGGTGAAGTTTATTCGATCGGAATGACGGTTCCACCGATTAAATGTGAACATGTCGTAAGCGCTCAACATTTTGTAACCGGTGTCGTTGAGCACCTTTTTCACGGTGCTTACCTCGAACATTTTTTGAACATGAACCTCTTCAAACCGTCGAAAATACTCACCCTCTCGGATAAAGAAGGTGAGGGCGGTGTGGCACGTCTTATCACGATAGGAATAGATGTTCTTCCAGATGTATGAGTAGCTTTCCTTGTTTTCGGCGAAGGTCTGCGAGTGGAAATGCTGGGTAATGTTGCGCTCGGTTGTAACGTCGAAGATGAACAAGCCTGACGGCTCCAGATGGTCTGACACGCATTGAAACACGTTGAAAAGCTCCCCCTCGTTAACGGCGTAGTTGATACTATCATACGTACATAGAACAGCATCGAACCGTTGGTTCAAACTAAAGTCGAGCATGTCACCCCGGCTAAACCGTATGTGCAACCCTTGCTGTTCGGCTTTGCGACGGGCAACTGCCAACATACCCTCGGCGCGATCTATTCCCCACAGTTCGTAGTTGTGCGTTGCCAATTGCGTCGTCAGTGCACCTGTTCCACAGGCTAGATCCAGAACTTTTCGCGGGAGAAATCCGCATTGTCTGAAGATGGCGTCAATATAGTTTGCCCAACGAACATAATCCACGTTGGTCATCATCTGATCATAGGCATACGCAAATTTCTCATACGGGTTTGCCAACTCTGACATGACGACCGTCACCTGACCTCCCTCTTGAATCCTACGGCGGCATTCATCATTTTCAGCATCGTGTTAACCTCCTCCGAGGTCCACTCTTTGTCCTCGTTGGCTTTTAATGCGTAATATGCCGCACTTTTTACTTTCTTCAAGTTGATATCTCCCCGCAAATAACTGACAGGCATGTGCAGCAATGCTTTCCGAACGCGGTCGAATGTCCTCCGTATCTCCATGTCTTCGACGCCGTCCGGAGCTTGCTGCACCAATTGACGCTCCACCATGTCCGTTGTAAAACTGAATAGCTCTCGAATGACATACCATTGCAGGGCAAACGAGACAACCATGATGATGAGGGCTACGACCAGGAGTCCTATGAGGATTTTTGATCCGGTTCTCCTGTTCGCGCGGGGGACTATGTCAAACTCTTCTTTCATTCTTTAACCGGTGCTCCATCGGCACAGTAGGCTGTGCACCACGAGTGCTTCTTAGGTTCTGTCGACATTTCATCGTAATCACATAGTCTTCCGTAAGGGTTGGGTTTCCCAACTCTTTGGCAACACATTGGAGACCATTTGGACTTCTGTCGATGGATTTCCAAATCGACATTAACGTATCGAGATCTGAATTTCGACTTAAATCCTGACCAGACTCATATGGTTTCGTTCTTCAAGTTGGGCAACGGGCGAGGGAACCTCGCCCCTACGATTGGATATGCACTTCAGGTAAAGGTCAACAGAACCTAGGCAAAGCGGGGAATGTTCGAGCTAACCGACTAAACACAACCGGTTGCTCATTCCCCCATTCGGAAGCTGTCACCTCCAATTCTACAACAGTCCAAGGCCGAAGTCAAGCGGCGGAATCGCGGATCGAGTAATGCACAGAGCGACAGTGGGATGTTCTATCGCACTCCTTAATCATTCGCTTGAGTGCTACAAAACCTCTGCACTTGGTTTTCTATACTCAACGACAAACGGAGGTGCATGTCAAGAGCCCTGAAAGCAACGATTCGAGTAAAGTAATAGCACCCAGCGACTTATTGGTATCTTGTAGGGAGGGTCATAGGAATGATCAACCAAGTGAACAAGGAGGGAACAACAGAGCGGTTAGCGAAGGCGATAGCTAATCCCGATAGTAAGTCTCGATGGCTTATCCTCCGTCCATCATCACCTCTGACAACTACTCTTCAGCGCTCGGCAAACGCCCGGACAACCTACCCGCCTTATTATACACCCGCACATAACCGCCGGATTTATCTACCGACATGCCAGCTCCCGAACGCCCGTCTTTGCCCAGTACACCGGTGTGCCCTCCGTTCTCGGTAATCGCCACCGCCGCCCGCGACCTGCCGTCTTTGCCGAACACCTCAATGCGTCCACCCTCTTCAGTGATGCCCATTGCTCCTTGAGAATCGTTATTTTTGCCGTAAACCTGCACCCGTCCGCCGTACTTGGTGATGCGCAAGCCGGCGTGAGAAGCACCGTCCACTCCCCAAATGACCACCTGGCCTCCATTCTCATCATGACGCAGCAACGCTTTGGACTCGCCGTCCGTACCGTGTACGGCGACAAAACCGCCCTCTTCGCCGGTGCCCAAGTCAACGCCGGTCTTTCCATCCTGCGCCACAATCTTCAGCCCCGTGCAGGTTATTTCTCCGAACGTATCCCCTTGGCTCTGCGCCCCGAGCGGAGCGAACGAACACACCATCATCGTCAGGGCAGCCCCGACACAACCCCCCAAAACCGCATACAACCGCTCTTTCGTTTTCATACTTCAACCCTTTTTATCGCGTGAGATTCACCCTGAACTAAGAGTGAGAATCGTTAATAAATTTCGTAGATATTGTAGCGCAAACTGTATGAAGCTTAAGAAAATAATTCGGTAGTATCCTAACTATGCTCGGTGCGGTTAGGAAACCGCACCTACCGAGTTTAGGGAATACTAGAATTACCGATTTAAATACTTAATCTTCATTTAGTTTGCGCATTGCAAGCACGGATGCTTTTCGGATGTGCTCCTTAGCGAAAGATTGATTAGACGAATCAGTTATGCAGGGCAGACCCGGCAAGAGTCGAATCACCGAGATCCTGTTCTGCCGTCCACCAAGCGCACACGTCAGCGGAGGTTGGACTCGATGTTCTTTACCTTCCCCCAAATTGTAATCCGGCTGCCCTCCGGAGAAACCGAGAGTCCTCCTGGATAAAGCCAATCCGGTTGGTGATCCCAGAAGCCGGGAACATGCCGCATTTCTTTGACTGCGCCGTTACTAACATCCACCAAGTAAATCCCAAGTTCACGAGCCTTGCCCCAAGACTCATACGCTATGGTGCGACTGTCCGGTGACCATGTCGGATGATCGTCCCCCATTATCTTCGTAAGTCTCCTGTGATTCTTTCCATCGCTATCCATCACCCAAATCCTGTGTTTTGCCAAATACGCAATGCTCGTTCCGTCAGGTGACCATGATGGCATACGTTTGAACCCCTCGTCATGTGTTAACTGCTCCGAATTTCTTCCGTCGGCATCCATCACGTAAATCTGACCATACGCGTACACGATGCGCTTCCCGTCGGGCGACCACGACGGATGCGCGCCGCCTTCATTCTTGAGCAGCCTCTTGTCGTTCCCATCCGCATCCATCACGGTAATTCCACCGGGCGCCAGATTATGATCCTCCGGAACAAGAACTGTGTCGTACGCGATCTTCTTCCCGTCTGGCGACCAGTCCGGATTTACGTCAGTCACGCCGTCCGTCAATCTAATCGGGTTCTTCCCGTCGGCGTCAATTACCCAGATTTGAATGTAACCTCTGTTTCGATTGGATTCAAACGCAAGCTTTTTCCCGTCCGGTGACCATGCCGGATTCTCGTCAACTGTTGGATTGACCGTTAGTCTTCTCTGGTTTTGCCCATCGCCATCCATGACGTAAATTTCCTTATTCCCGTCACGCGAAGAGGTGAAGGCAATCTTAGTTCTGCGTGAGGCGTAGCCGTTCTCTACAAATTGCACCGGGATCAGCAGGGAGATGACAAGCACTGTTCCCGCCAGTCGTCTAACTTTGAATGACATTTTAACCTCCTTGGTCATATCAATATCAATCTGCGGCTTACAGAATTCCAGCAGCAGCCACCGCTTTTTGTACCACAAGGGATCTCTATCGCGCTCCTTGTTCAGTCGCTAGATCTGTTAGTTTGCGCATCGCAAAATCGCTCTTCATTAGTACCGGTAGGTGTGATTAAGCGAATGGATAGCGAGCGTGTACCAGAAAGAAACCAAGTTTTCAAGACATTACGCGGTTTCGAAACATCGGGGCAAGAAGATCTCTATCGCAGTCGTTATTCACTCCATTGATTCCCTCCCACAAGTGCGAGAAAGAAACCATGATTTGAAGAAACAACTCGATTTCAGGACGCAGTGCGATAGATTTCCTCTCCTACCGCCCGCTATGCGCAAGGTTCAAGGGATACTTGCGCCGGTATCTTTCAACCTCCCCCAGATTGTAATCCGGCTGCCATCCGGCGAAACGGCGAGTTCTCCGGGATATAGCCAATCCGGAGTGGCATTTATGGAATCGGGATCACCTAGTAAAGCGTCGACAGCGCCGTTAGTTACATCCACCGTGTAAATCCCATCAATTCCAGGATCCCTTCCAAAAGAGTGAAACGCGATGGATTCACTGTCCGGTGACCATGTTGGGTATCCATCATTTTTTACTTTCGTGAGTTGCCTCTGATTTTCTCCGTCGCTATCCACCACCCAAATCACGTGATCGCCCACATACGCGATGCGCTTCCCGTCGTGTGACCATGATGGCAGACGTTTTCGCACGAAGTCATGCGTTAACTGCTCCTGATTTTGTCCGTCGGCACGCATTACATAAAGTTGAACGACTTTTTCATTTCTACCGGAGACGAATGCTATCCTATCCCCATCGGGCGACCACGACGGATGTGCGCCTTCTGGCGTAAGTAGCCTCTTGTTGTTCCCATCCGTATCCATCACGGTAATCCCGGCGGGCGCTACATGATGTTCCTCTGGATGAAGATGGGCGTCGTACACAATTTTCGTGCCGTCTGGCGACCAATCCGGATAAGAGTCCACCAACCCGTCCGTCAGTCTAATCGGGTTCTTCCCGTCGGCGTCGATCACCCAGATTTGCCTGTGTTCTCTGTTTTCATTGTTTCTATTGGAAACAAAGGCAATTTTTTTGCCGTCGGGAGACCATGTCGGAAAACGGTCCACATTTGGATTTACCGTTACTCTTCTCAGGTTTCTCCCGTCACTATCCATGACATAAATTTCAGAATTCCCGTCTCTTGTGGACGTGAATGCAATCTTGGTCCTGCGAGAGGCGTAACCATTTACCGCAATCTGCATCTGGATCAGCAGGGAGACCACAAGCGCCGCCGCGAAGAAGCGTCCAGCTTTGAATGACATTTGTTCCTCCTAGATTGTCGATACACTGAATATCTAAAGCGAGCCATGCGCGCCATCAACGACCCGCTAGTGGCATTTTAATCTCGCCCCACAGGGTAATAAAGTTCGCTGCGGGAGACACCGACCATGCCCTCGGGTCAAACCAATCGGGCTCGTTGGAATACAAATGTGCCTTGGTGAGTTGCTTTATGTGCCTGCCATTCCGAGACATCAGGTTGATCGTCCTAAAACCGCCGAGCTCCCGTATCGTGTAGGCAATCGTGCCGCCGTTCGGGGACCATGTAGGATGCAAATGATCTTGTCGCCTGCGCGTTAGTTTACTTGTCCGACCGCTGCCGTCTGTCTTCACGACATAGATGTGATACACCTTGTTTCTGTACGAGTCAAACGCAATCCATTGGCCATCGGGAGACCACGATGGATTGCGTTTTTCCTCCGAATCGTGGGTAAGCCTTACCTGATTGCTGCCGTCACTATCCATTGCGTAGATTTCATATCCAGGGTGCCTTCTCCGGGTTACGAAAGCAATTCGAACCCCATCCGCCGACCACGCCGGATCATAGTTCATTCCCCAATGAGTTAACGGTACCTGGTTACCCCCGTCGGCGTCCATGATCCAAACCTGTTCTTTCAACGCTTGGTAGCGAGTGAACGCAATCTTTGTTCCGTGAGGAGACCACGCCGGATTCCTTCCACCTGTTAGTTCAATCAAATTGCGTCCATCGGAATCCATAACGTAGATATGGTGATCTCTATTAAACGCAATCCTTGTGCCGTCGGGAGACCACGACGGTTCACGGTCCTTTGCAGGATCATCCGTGAGTCTTACCTCATTGCCTCCGTCACCATCTATAACGCAGATATCGAAATTCCCGTCTCTCCAGCAGGTGAAGGCAATCTTGGTTCTGCGAGAGGCGTAGCCGATTTCTGCAATTTGCATCAGGATTAAAAGGGAGACTAAAAGTACTGTTCCCGCCGGTCGTCTAGGTTTGAATGACATTTTAACCTCCTCGGTCATATCAATATCAATCTGCGGTTTACAGGATTCCTGACAGCCACCGCCGTTTTTTGTAGGGCAAGGAATCTCTATGGGAACTCTATCGCGGTCACTAACCGCTCGCTTGATTCGTTAGTCTGCGCATTGCAAGAACGGATACATTCCGATATGTGTAACTTTTAGATTGGAAATTATACCATTTCTCTAAAATGGTTGTGCATTGTCTGCGTGAAGTGGAACAAAAGTCTTGTCTTCGCGCAAAGCCGGCGGGGCAAGATGCCCCGCCTACGGCGTAAGTGAACGATATAGTGAAGATATCATATGCACTATTATTCAAGCGAAATGGTATTAGTATCACAGATGAAATAACTGTTTAGTCCATCGGTCTGGATTTGTCAATCCAGACTGAACGGGGCAGGGAAAGCGCCCAGTAGGAAGGTACGATGCTAATTCCGACTAATCGGGGGCTTACATACCCAGACCGAATATGCGACGAATTGTAATATTACGAACCAAACGTTGGACCAAACAGTTGCCAGATGAAAGCACAGGTTTTATCCACGGCGCAACATCTGTGCCAACGGCGACAGGTAAAATACTACTTCCAGGGAAGCATTTTATGGATCAGATGCACGGAAATGGTCAAGTATTGGGATTGCGTTGCCCTGCATCGTGCAGAACAGAGTTGGGGCACGAGAAGGGTTTGTCCCCCAGATTTAGTGAATAGGAATTAAAAAGCTGGGTTTTGCGATGTTCAAACCTACTTGCGCGCCGCATGTAGGCGCGATCTTCCGGTCGGGACCTCATTGCTTGCACGAAAGATCTCCGTTGCACACCGTGCAACCGGCACTCATCGAATCACCGATCCATTCTCTTACGTCGCGCCAGCATCTCACACCTCACCGGAGGCTGGACGCGACGTTCTTCAGTCTACCCCAAAATGTAATGCGGCTACCTTCAGGTGAAACCGAGAGTTCTCCCGGATAAAGCCAATCCGGATGTTGATCCCAGAACCTTGGGGCATGTTGCATCACGTTGACGGCGCCGTTGGTTACATCCACCACGTAGATTCCGCGCCCATCGCCTCTTCCCTCGGAGTGAAACGCAATGGCATCACTCTGTGGCGACCATGTAGGATGTTCGTCCCCGTTAATCTTCGTAAGTCTTCTCTGATTCTTTCCGTCGCTGTCCATCACCCAAATCCTGTCTTCGCTCTCATACGCGATGTGCCTGCCGTCGGGTGACCAAGACGGATTACGTTTGTGTCCGGCGTCCCTTGTTAACTGCCGCGGATTTCCTCCATCGGCATCCATTACATGAACGTGGCGGGTGCCGCCAATATTACCGGAGATAAATGCTATCCTATCGCCATCGGGCGACCACGACGGATGTATGCCGCCTTGATTCTTTAGCAGTCTCTTGCCCTTCCCATCCGCATCCATCACTACAATTCCGCCGGGGGCTAGGTCGTGGTCCTCCGGTACATGATTGGCGGCGTATGCTATTTTCCTCCCATCGGGAGACCAGTCCGGATATGAGTCCGACGCACCGTCCGTTAATCTAATCGGGTTCTTCCCGTCTGCGTCAATCACCCAGATTTGATTGCGTCCCTTGTTTCGATTGGAAACAAACGCAATCATTTTCCCGTCCGGCGACCATGTCGGATACTGATCATACGTTGGATTGTCTGTTACTCTTCTCTGATTTTTCCCGTCGCCATCCATGACGTAAATTTCAGTATTCCCGTCACGCATAGAGGTGAAGGCTATCTTGGTTCTGCGAGAGGCGTAACCGTTTTCCGCTAGCTGCATCTGGAATAGCAGAGCGAACACAGATACTGCCGTAAAGGATCGTCTAGCTTTGAATGACATCATCTCCTCCATACGAATGAGTAACGCAAGCTGCTGATTATAAGGTTCTGGACAACTACCACCGTTTTTTTGTGGCGCAAACTGTCAGTTTGCGCCTCGGAAAATCGCTCTTCATCAGTACCGATAGGCGCGGTTTCGAGGTGCTAATGCGAGAAAGAAACCAAGTTTTGGGGAAAAAACTCGGTTTCGAGGAGTATTCCCATCGCTCATCGAAGGCTGGACGCGGCATTCTTCAGCCTCCCCCACATTGTAATCCGGCTGCCCTGCGGCGAAACGGAGAGTGCTCCGGGATAAAGCCAGTCCGGATCTAGATTGAAGAAGGCGGGATCACGTAGCAAAGTGTCGACAGCGCCGCTCGATACATCCACCACGTAAATCCCAACTCCACGTTGAAAAGAGTGAAAAGCGATAGATTCACTGTCCGGTGACCATGTTGCGTGTTCATCCGAATTTACATTCGTAAGTCTTCTCTCATTCTTTCCGTTGCTATCCATTACCCATATCCGGTGATTTGCCAAATACGCGATGCTTCTCCCGTCGGGTGACCATGACGGCATACGTTTGAACCCCACGTCATGCGTCAACTGCTCCGAATTTCGTCCGTCAGCTTCCATTACGTAAATCTGACCGTACGCGTACACGATGCGCTTCCCGTCGGGCGACCACGACGGATGCACGCCGCCTTGATTCTCAAGTCGTCTCTTGTTCTTCCCGTCCGCATCAATCACGGTAATTCCGGCGGGCACGGCGTCGTACACAATTTTCGTGCCGTCTGGCGACCAGTCCGGATGATAGTCCATCAACCCGTCCGTCAGTCTCATCGGGTTCTTCCCGTCGGCGTCGATCACCCAGATCTGTTGGCGATCTTTGTTTCGATTAGAAAGAAAGGCAATCTTGTTGCCGTCGGGAGACCATGTCGGAAACCAGTCCCTTGCCGGATTTACCGTTACCCTTCTCTGGTTACTTCCGTCGCCGTCCATGACATAAATATCAGAATTCCCGTCACGCGTAGAGGTGAAGGCGATCTTGGTTCTGCGAGAGGCGTAACCGTATTCCGCAAGCTGCATCTGGATGAACAGGGAAACGACAAACGCTCCTGCGAACAAACGTCCAACTTTGAATGACATTCTAACCTCCTTAATCATATCTAAATCAATCTGCGGCTTACAGGATTCCTGACATCTACCACAGCTTTTTGTGCCGCAAACTGTCAGTTTGCGCCTTACAAGCACGAATGCTTTTCGGGTGCACTCCCTTGCGCAAGATTTGCCAGGACGTGATGACATTTATGTAAAGCGTGTCTATAATTCGCCTATGAGTTCCTATCGTAGGGGCGAGGTTCCCTCGCCCAAGGGGTAGGGAAAACCAACCACCAACTCAGCGGATAGCGCACGATCAAAGGAGCGATTAGATCAAACGAGCGGATAGCGAGTGATCAACCGACTGATTAGGGAGGGCGATAGTAAATCCCATAGAGATCCTTTGCTAACCGCACCTGCGCCCAAGACTTACAGTCGTAGGGTGGAATCAACCGAGTGAATAACGAGGGCGATAGAAAGTCCTCTGCCCACGATTTCTTGTGGGCGCGACCTCATTATTTGCACGAAACATATTCGACATGCAGCGAGCAACCCGGGTGCGTCGTATCACCGATCCCTTTTCTTACCGCACACCAATACCACACACTTCATCGAAGGTCGGACGCCATGTTCTTCAGCCTCCCCCAAATTGTAATCCGACTGCCATCCGGCGAAACGGAGAGTTCTCCGGGATAGAGCCAATCCGGTTCGAAATCCAGGGAGAAGGGATCACGTGGCAAAGCGTCGACAGCACCGCTAGTTACATCCACCGTGTAAATCCCAATAATACCAGGATCCCTTCCAAAGGAGTGAAAAGCGATGGATTCACTGTCCGGTGACCATGTAGGGTGTTCTTCCGTTTTATGCCACGTGAGTTGCCTCGGATTCTCTCCGTCGCTATCCACCACCCAAATCACGTGATCGCCCACATACGCGATGCGCTTCCCGTCGTGTGACCATGATGGCAAACGTTTGTGCACAGGGTCATGCGTTAACTGGGTCCGATTTCGTCCGTCGACATCCATTACGTAAATTTGAGCGTCGTCACCAGGATTTTTACCGGCGATAAATGCTATCCTTTCGCCATCGGGCGACCAGGTCGGATGTAAGCCTTTTGCATTCTTTAGTAGCCTCTTGTCCTTCCCATCCGCATCAATCACGGTAATCCCGACGGCGTCGTACACAATTTTCGTGCCGTCTGGCGACCAGTCCGGATTACTGTCCCCAAACCCGTCCGTCAGTCTAATCGGGTTCTTCCCGTCTGCGTCAATCACCCAGATCTCATTGCGGCCCTTGTTTCTATTGGAAACAAAGGCAATCTTTGCCCCGTCGGGAGACCATGCCGGATCTTCGTCCCTTGCCGGATTTACCGTTACCCTTCTCTGGTTGCTCCCGTCACCGCCCATGACATAAATATCCTTGTTTCCGTCTCTCGAAGATGTGAAGGCGATCTTGGTTCTGCGAGAGGCGTAACTGTCTGTCGCGATTTGCGCTTGGATCAATAGAGAGAACACAAGCGCTGCCGTCAAGAATCGTATAGCTTTGAAAAACATCATGCCCTCCGTAGTCATAGGTAACCCGAATTTCTGCGAACAATACAGTTCCCACATACAGTTGGTAGGCGGGGCATCTTTCCCCGCCCAGTTTCATGTAGGGCGCGAGCAACCGAACTTTTCCTGTAGGATCAAGCGAGTGGATAGCGAGCGCGATAGAAGATCCCTCAAGCGAGTGGATAACGCGCAAGATTGGTTATCGTGTTCGCTTTTCACTCACTTAATTGATAAAGATTCTCTCTCCGCCCACAATTCACATCGCTCATCGAAGGCTGGACGCGGCATTCTTCAGCCTCCCCCACATTGTAATCCGGCTGCCCTCCGGCGAAACCGAGAGTTCTCCCGGATAAAGCCAATCCGGTTCCCTGCCACCTCGCCCCTGCAACTGGTCGAATGGGTTGACGGCGCCGCTTCTTACATCTATCGTGTAAATCCCAAAATCGCCATCCCTTCCCCAAGACTGGAACGCGATGGTGTCACTGTCCGGCGACCATGTAGGATGGTCATCCCCCACTATCTTCGTGAGTTTTCTCTGATTCTCTCCATTGCTATCCACAACGTAAAGCCGGTGATTGACCACATACGCGATGCGCCTCCCGTCGTTTGACCATGACGGCATACGCTTATTCTCCAAGTCATCTGTTATGCGCCGCTGATTTTGTCCATCGGCATCCATTGCGTAAATTTGATCGATCTGACCATGTCTATCGGAGACAAATGCTATCCTTTTTCCATCGGGCGACCATGACGGATGCGTGCTCCACCCCGGTTCCTCGACCAGTTGCCTCTTGTTCTGTCCATCCGCATCCATGACAAAAATCACGCGGGGCGATAAATCAGGGGCTTCTGGATCACGATCAGTGTCGTACGCAATTAACTTCCCGTCGGGCGACCAGTTCGGATTTGCGTCCACCAATCCGTCTGTTAGCCTGACCGGATTCTCGCCGTCGGCGTCAATCACCCAGATTTGAAGGTAACCCTGGTTTCGATTGGAAACAAACGCAATCTTCGTCCCATCGGGAGACCATGCCGGATCGCCGTCATCTTTCGGATTCACTGTAACTCTTCTCTGATTTCCCCCGTCGCCGTCCATGACATAAATTTCATTATTTCCGTCTCTGTTGGACGTGAAAGCAATTTTGGTCCAGCGAGAGGCGTAAACGTCTTCCGCAATTTGAATCTGGATGAACACGGAAATGACAAGCGCTGCCGCGAAGGTGCGTCCAACTTTGAATGACATTTTTTCCTCCTTAATCAGAGCCAAATTGATATGCGAATTACACTATTCTAGACATCTACCGCCACTTCTTGTACCGCAAACTGTTAGTTTGCGCATCGCAAAATCGCTCTTCATCAGTACCGGTAGGCGCGGTTTCGAGGTGCTAATGCGAGAAAGAAACCAAGTTTTGAGGAAAAAACTCGGTTTCGATGGGTATTCCCATAGTTCACCGAAGGCTAGAGCCGAGATTTTTCAGCCTGGCCCAGATCGTGACGTGACTGCCCTCCGGCGAAACGGAGAGTTCTCCGGGATAGAGCCAATCCGGCTCGTAATGCCGGAAGTCGGGACCACTTTGCAAATCGTCGACATCGCCGTTAGTTGCATCCACCGTGTAAATCCCAACAATTCCAGGATCCCTTCCCCAAGAGTGAAACGCGACGGATTCACTGTCCGGTGACCATGTTGGGTGTTCATCATTATTTACTTTCGTGATTTGCCTCGGATTCTCTCCGTCGCTATCCACAACCCAAATCACGAAACCGCCCACATACGCGATGCGCGTCCCGTCGTGTGACCATGATGGCAAACGTTTGTGCACAGGGTCATGTGTTAACTGGGTCCGATTTCGTCCGTCGACATCCATTACGTAAATTTGAGCGACGTCACCAGGATTTTTACCGGCGATAAATGCTATTCGTTTTCCATCGGGCGACCAGGTCGGATGTAAGCCAATTGAATTCTTAACTAGCCTCTTGTCCTTCCCATCCGCTTCCATCACGGTAATCCCACCGGGCGCTAGATCATGATCCTCCGGAACATGAACGGTGTCGTACACAATTTTCGTGCCGTCTGGCGACCAGTCCGGATTTGCGTCCACCAACCCGTCCGTCAGTCTAATCGGGTTCTTCCCGTCGGCGTCGATCACCCAGATCTGCATGTGATCTTTGTTTACATTGTTCCTATTGGACTCAAAGGCAATCTTTGCCCCGTCGGGAGACCATGCCGGATAGCGGTCCGCTGCTGGATTTACCGTTACTCTTCTCCGGTTTCTCCCGTCGCCGTCCATGACATAAATTTCCAAATTCCCATCACGCGCAGAGGCGAAGGCAATCTTGGTTCTGCGAGAGGCGTAACCGTTTTCAGCGAATTGCATTTGGAATAGCATAGCGAACACAAACGCCCCCGTAAAGTATCGTCTAGCTTTGAATGACATGTTCTCCCCTCATCTGTGATAGTAAGCGGATGGTTCAAGTGCGCCGCGCGAATTATCTCGGAGCCGATGCCGGCTTTTTGATCTCGCCCCAGATTGTGACGAAGTTCGTGGCAGGGGACACAGACCATGCCGTCGGGTCAAACCAATCGGGATTGGTATCCGAGCCATCGCCGTCCTCTCGAAACTGTTTAAGGTAAACTCCCTTGTCGGTCATCAAGTGAATCCTCGTATTCTCGAAGGCAACCGCTGACGTGTAAGCAATTGTCTTGCCGTCCGGGGACCATGTAGGATTGTATTTTTGCGGCCCTTTGCGCGTTAGTCTTTTTTTCCGTGGGACGCCATCGGCTCTCACGAGATAGATTTGAGAAAGCGCTTCTATGTGACGAGATGCATACGCGATCCATTGACCGTCGGGAGACCATGAAGGCATACTCTTGTCCGTCTTATTTCCGGTACGTCTTACCTGATTCTCGCCATTCGTACCCATGACATAGATCTCGGACCCGCCGTCCCTGGAGGATACGAAGGCAATTCTTCTTCCATCAGGCGACCACGTAGGCTGACGGTTGTATCCTATATGCGTTAGCTGCACCAGGTTCTTCCCATCGGTGTCCATAACGCAGATCTGCGTATTGCGAGTGAACGCAATCTTTCCTCCGTCAGGCGACCACGCCGGATACCGATTTGTCGAATCCTTCGTTAATCTCGTCACATTCCCTCCATCGGAATCCATGACATAGATGCGGTCATATCCGCGATCTCTATTGGAGACAAACGCGATTCTTTTACCGTCGGGAGACCATGACGGATCTCGGTCATCTGCCTGATTTTTCGTCAATCTCGCCTGATTGCCTCCGTCTGCATCCATAACGTAGATTTCACCGAGTCCATCATCTCTGGTAGACGTGAAGGCAATCTTAGTGCCACGGGCGGCGTAACCGATTTGTGCACTTTGCCACTGGATCAGCACGGAGAGGATGAGCGTTGCCGTCAAGCATCGTCTAGCTTTGAAAAACATCTGATCCTCCCGATTTCTTCGTAAACGGCATTATACACCACCTCACGGCGCAATTGAAGCCCATTCGCAGCGCCAGGTTTCATTGATGTACCCGCGCCATCCGATCCCCCAATCCGCACCTTCCGCCTTTAGTCGCGCGTCGTATGCGGAACGCACCCAACCTGGAGCATTTAAATGCCGCAGTCAAAACTTGATCGACCCTTGGAATAAAGCTTCAGGATCAGCCGAGCCGACACGGTTATCTTCATGAGACCGGGACGCCAAGAGAGGGTGTAATACCATTTCTCTAAAATGCTTGTGCATTTATCGCGTGAATCAGGTAAAGAAACTTGCGTGAAGCGGATAAGAAGTCGGCTTCTGCGCAAATTCGGCGGGGCAAGATGCCCCGCCTACGGAATAGGGAAACGATATGGTTAAGGCGTCAAATGCACTTTTATTCAAGCGAAATGGTATAAATACACACCTGAGAACGACTCAGACCTATGCGAATAATAGGGAGAGGACCGATGGCAGAATTGATAAACATCATCGTGACGCTGCTCGCGTTTGCCGCGGTGTGGTGGAGACTTACGGTGAGAGCGGCGGAAAATAGCCACATAGAGGAGCCCAGAAGTGATATGGAGAGAGCCGAGTAGGACCGGCAGTAAGAAACGGAACGCAAAACCTAACTATACTCTTCCCGGCAACTAGCCTCTGTCCGCTATCGTTCAGCCAGCCATCAGCATCTTATAACAACCCAATCCCAAGCCTAACCTTCGCTTTTTTGCCGCCGACCCGCCGCTGACCAGTTCCGAAACCCCGCCGCGTAAGCTCCCGCCCGAAGGCATTCTTCGATTTTGTTCCTTCGAAGCGCGTTTCGTAGCACTCATATAAATCACTAGTCCTCGCAAAGGCGTCCTCCATCTGAAAACAGAACATCTCGACGAACCGCCCAATGTCATCTTGGTCGCGGCGGTATTCCTCGGTAGCCTCTTTCACAGCGCCCGGCGGTTCCAGCCCATGTGCGTACCACTTAACGGCGCCGCGCACAATCCACGCAAGGATTGCCGACTGAATGTCGGGGTGAGTCGTCAAGTGTTCCTTCAGGTGATTGTTCTTGTCGCTGCCATCGAAATGCTGCGTGAAATTGACGAGGTGTATCCGCCTCCAGATACCTTCGTCGGCGCCGCGGATCTCCAGTTTGTGATTGCCGTAGAGCCACGGTGTGTCCGTTGGACGGTATTCGACCGCCCGCTTCGCGTAGGGGTGCCGCCCCTTCCGAGTATCCCCGCCGGTCAATTTCTTGACGAAGGATTCGGCTAGTCGTGCCCCGCTTTCGACCTCGTCGTGGACAACCATCCGTGCCCCCTTCATGTCCGCAATGGCGTATTGGAGCGCGGTGGGGTTTTCGTACTGTCCCTCCGCGCGTTGGATGGCACCCGCCATTGCCGCTTGGCAATAGCTGCCCATCGCTCGCCAAATCGACTCGATGAACGTAGACTTGCCGTTTGCCCCGCTGCCGTACAGATATAGCAAACACTCGTCGCGGACCGAATCTGTAGCCGAGTATCCCGCCGCCCGTTGCAGAAACTCCCGAACCTCCGGCTCCGGCTGAATCTGTTCCATGAATCGATTCCAGCCCTCGCATTCGTAGCCGACCCCTCGCCACTCACAATCCGAGTGGCGAGTCAGCAGATCCTCGCGCCGATGCTCTCGGAAACTCCCGTCTCGCAGATCGATTGTGCCGTTTGAACAGTTGAAGAGATGCCCCTTTGTGTCGAAGTCTTCGGGAACAGCCGCGAGAAGGCTGCGAGTAGACTCGATTGCGGCTTTAATCTTTGCTTGGGAAAGGCTGGCTGCGATATGCTTGAACAGTTTGCTAACGGCATCGTTATCCGTCATGGCTTCAGCCTTGGCGGACAAACCCAAGATGGTGGACTTCATCTTTTCATAGATGACATTGTGCCGATCTACTTCCCACCATTTCCCAGTCCAATAATGCCATTGATTGTTGTCGTCAACCCAAAGAAAGTCCTTTCCGTGTTCGCGCGCAAAGAGCTTTGCATTGTAAGCGTCCGAATAGGGCAAACCGACGGATTTCGGTTCTTCCGAGTTCGTTGCTTTCCGTTTACGCGGTGTCCTTGGGCGCCCTTTCCAGCCGTTCCGTTTGGCTAAGTTATACACGGTGCCAAGCGTAATTCCTCCGCCGGCGGTAAACGTTCGCCATTTGCGTTCGCATGCCCCCGCTTCATATTTCGACGGGGCGGATCGACTCCACTCCTCCCATAGTGACAGTTCGCCTCCGTCATGATGGATAGCCATACCGACCAGCAGCCAAGTTTCATAGTCGTCGGGTGGGACATAACGAAGCGCGTCGGTCAATGCGAGATCGTCCGTAGCAGGTCGACGACCATCCTTGTAAGGAGCACCTCGGGTTGCTCCGTTTCGGGAGGTCTGCGGCTCCCGTTGCGTGGATTGAGAGATGACCTCCCACTGCAGCGGGGTCACTTTTCGGGCGAGGTATGCGGACGGATCATGCGCAAGCAACGTGAGACGAGGAAGATCCTTTCCGCAGGAATCCGCAGAGGCTGAAAGCACTTGATCGTAACACTTGGCTGCCGCCCGCCACGCCGCCGTGTGTGAAACGGCGTCGGAGGGTTTGGGTTCGAGGGCAACAAACACCTTGATACCTTTCCCCGACGGGCTGACAAACAGAGCCGCGGTGTGAGGCACCCCTGTAGCGAGCAGCTTCATGTGCGCAAGATTACGCGCTTCGATGTCATCGTAGTCGAGCACAAGTAAGCCGGAGTGGGAAACCAACCCGCCACGGTTGCGCTTGGAGAATACGCCTGCGGGAGTGAAGGCGGGAAGCTGTCTGCTCTTGAACTTTCGATAAGCAGCCTTGTTCTTGAATGCCATCCTGCGCGCACGTAATGTTTGGCGCCTGAGTCCGAAGCCGCCGTTGCGAACCCGCTGGATCACGGTCTCTAAGGGCGCCGTGATACCGCGCGTGTCGTATGTGTTCTGATAAACACTCACGGCAGCACTGACAAACTCCGTATCGGCTCTTGCGCCTGACGGCGACGAATTCTTTGGGGTATCGGCTTGCTGCGTCATTTGAATAGCAAAGTACGGGAATTCCGGGGAACGATGTGAACTTGAAGCAAAGACGTTCGCTTAGCCGGTCTACAAGACCGGTCTAAAGCAGTATCAATCGATTAGGATCTACACATCTGAATCTGTCTAGCCGAGCAGTTCTTCGCACCTCTAGCGTGAGGCGCCTGAGTTCCTGATTCACTCGGGTCGGCATCGTCCTTCACTTATCAGCGCCTCTCCCACCGCTAGTCTGGAGTGGCAATTCGGACATCACCCTCGTGTCAGCCGACCCGACCAATCCGCATGTGTTATTCATCCGTCGGATCAACCTAAAGTATACTATACATATGTTAAGTTATCAATCCAAAATACATTACACACGGAAAAGCAACGAAACAGATCAACTGAGATCAACCGAGTGATTGGCAGGTGCGGGAAAAACACCATGGCGATAGCAAAGCCCTTGCCCGAGAGACCTAATTCAGAAAATAGTCCAAAAGCTGCGGATGGGATCTTCAACGTGTGTATCAACCTTTTTTCCATCCTTCTCCACGCTCCATGCACCGCCAAAATTACATGCAATCTCCAAATTATCTGCCGCGAAAAACTGTTGAAAAGGAAAACCACCTGTGCTACCATAGCCAAACCTGAAAGCCGTCTCACTTATCGATATTTCAGGCAACAACTGCCGTGCGAATTCCAAGCGGACACCTGACCCTCCGATGCATCCATTTGCTCGCGCCCCCGCTACGTGATGGATAGGCTAAAGCGTGAGTGCCGTAGGGAGAAAGTGCAATGCAATCTTTTACAGATTCAAGAGATATTCTCGACAATGGCGCCGAACTACACAAGCACATGGAAAGGGATGGTTACCTGTTTATCAGTGGATTGTTGCCCAGCGACACAGTAGAACAGCTCAGACTAAAGCAACTAGGGATTGGACTTGAAGAGGGGTGGGTAAGCACCGACGTACCGCTAGAGGATGGCGTCGCGGATCTCAATGGGTTCGGTGTCGAGCCGGAACCAGAGTATATGCGCGTAATTGGGCGGATGACAAGCTTCCAAGAGTTCTACGCTCTAGCTCAGCACCCCAACCTCATCGGCATGTTTGAACGCATGCTCGGCGAGACCGTGTTGCCCCATGCAAAGGTCATTGGACGTTGCCTCTTTCCGCAGCGAGAAGCATTCACAACACCGCCGCATCAAGACTATGTCTTCATTCGGGGTACCGCTGAAACCTACACCGCTTGGATACCGCTCCACGATCTCCCGCCAGAAATGGGAGGACTTCAGATTGCCGCCGGGTCCCACAGACACGGCGTTTACGAGTACAAACCGGCGCTGGGGGCAGGCGGAATGGGGATTAACGAATCTTTGGAAGGCTCGTGGGTGAACAGCCCGTTCAAACAGGGCGATGTGCTCATCTTTCACAGCATGGTGGTACATAAGGGGGTTCCCTGCACGGGCGAACGACTGCGCCTCTCGATTGATGCTCGGTATCAGCGGTTGAGCGAACCGATTGGACCCGGTAATCTCACGCCGCATGCCGGAGGCTCGTGGGAGCAAATATACGCAGATTGGCCATCCGACGACTTGAAATATTACTGGAGGCAGTGGGATCTGGACGATTCCGCGTATACTAACCGATTTTCTGAAAGTGATGCGGAAGCCGCGGAAGTCATCAAGGAACGGGATCGAATGGCGTTTGAAATGGGGGAAAACGGCGACGCAAACGCAATTTCGGCGCTACAACGCATAATGATGCGGGACGGAAATCCGGAAAAACGTCAAAGAGCGGCGGATCTGCTAGATACATTGCAGATTTAAACTGATCAAATACGTCAACCGGGAGACTAGGTTCTGTTGATATTTGAAAATTGAGCCAATATTGATTCACTTGAGAGCCTGTTTGAATAATCGTAGCAAAGCCATTTTTGGTCACTTATAGGGAATTATTTCATGTTTTAATTGCAATCTGCTACGTACCTGTGGGATCTCTATCGCACTCGTTATCCACTCGCTTGATCCCCGCTGGAGCTTTGGTACACGGGGTTTTGACGTTTCTATACACCTTCAAGATCTCTATCGCACTCGCTATTCACTCGCTTGATCCCCGCTGGGGCTTTTAGAGGCTGGTGCGTAATGCGCACCTTACAGATCCACTTTTCAAACAGGTTCTGAGGCAGAATGTTGGGCAACCACAAGGGATCTCTCTACACTGGGTCAATCTTCGTAGGGATCTCTACCGCCTTCGCTATTCACTCAGTTGGTGGTTGGGTTTCCCAACCCGTCATTTAACGGGCGAGGGAACCTCGCCCCTACGATTGGACACTCACTTCACGTAAATGTCAACAGAACCTAGCAACGGCAATAGAGACTATCTAATCCCGCATGCCGTATACCAAGGCGGGAATCAAACGTGCGGACAAGTCAAGCAACCGCAATAGAGATTCTATGAATCTTCCATGCGAAATCAGATTTATTAGAACCGACCCAATTACTATGGTAATACCCGGTTGAAGAGGAGAACCAAATGGGTAACGTAGTGAGCCGAGAAGTTCACATTAAGCGTGCGCCTACCGGCATGCCGACCGAAGATGATTTTGAAATTGTCGAGGTGTCAGTTCCCGAACCCGGCGTGGGGCAGGTGCTTGTGCGCAATATCTATATGTCCGTGGACCCCTACATGCGCGGGCATGTGCTCGTCGGACGAATGATTGACGACGCCTTGGGAAACGTGATGGACGGCGGCGCGATTGGCCAGGTCGTCGCCTCCAACCACACGGAGATCCAAGTTGGCAACTACGTGTCCACCGACTTCGGATTCCGCGAATACTTCGTCGCCGACGGCTCCAAACTGGAAACCATTGAGCCTAACATTGCACCCCTTCAAGCCTATCTCGGCATAGCCGGAATGCCGGGACACACTGCCTACAGTGGTCTCCTTACCGTCGGCGAGCCCAAACCGGGCGAGACTGTGTTTGTGTCGGGTGCGGCCGGCGCGGTCGGTTCCATCGTCTGCCAGATAGCCAAAATCAAAGACTGCCATGTCGTCGGCAGCGCCGGATCGGACGAAAAGGTGTCGTGGCTTGTTGATGAGCTTGGCGTGGATTCAGCTATCAATTACAAGAGAGTTGACGACCTTAGCGCGGAGTTGGGAAAACATTGCCCGGATAAAATTGACATCTTTTTCGACAATGTCGGCGGAGATCACCTTGAAGCAGCGTTGTATCACATGAATCGGTTTGGCAGAATCGTAGGGTGCGGCATAATTTCCGAGCTGAACTCGACAGCGCCCGTGCCCGGTCCACCCAATTTGGTTTACCTCTATACCCAACGCGTCAAATTTCAAGGCTTCATTAGCGGCGACTATTCCGACCAGTTGCCGCAGTTCTACGAAGACATGGGAAGATGGATAAAAGAGGAACGAATGAAATGGAGGGAGACGATCCTCGAAGGGATAGAAAACGCCCCGAAAGCCTTCGTTGGTCTATTCAAAGGCGACAACATTGGCAAAATGTTGGTGAAGATCGGACCGGATCCGGCAATCTGAGATTTCATACTATTTCGCCTGAATATTAGCGCATATAAGGTTTTTTACTGTTTAGTGCATTGGTCTGGATTTGCCAATCCAGACCGAGCGGAGGGCAGGGAACGCGCTGAATACGAAAGTACAATGCTAATTCCGACCGATCGGGGCTTACATGCCCGGACCGGATGTGCGATGAATTGTAATACCACGAACCAAACGATGCACTAAACAACTACATATTTTTTTATTTTCCTACTTTGTAGCCGGTGCATCTTGCCCTGCCGGCTTCGCACGACGACAGGTATCTCAATCCACTCCACCTAAGTTCCTTGACTTAACCGATGCAAGCGAAGCGCCCGAATCTTAGAGGAGTAGAATCCATCTTCGCGATTACAAAAGGGTAACACGACTAGGTAGGACGCATCACAAGACAGATTGCAAGAAAGGAGATTTGCCATGGCTAGAACCGGACGAGCCACAGTGATGGTGGGCGAGCGTTTTGAAGTACGCGAATATCCCGTACCCGATCCTGCACCGGGCACGGTGCTCTTGAGACAGGAGCTTGGAGGGATCTGCGGCACCGATCTCCACAACTGGGAATTCCAGCGCATGGAATTCGATGTCATTCCCGGTCACGAAAACGTGGGAGTGATTGACGCATTGGGCGAGGGCGTCGAGACGGATTACTTGGGAAATCCAGTTGAAGTCGGGGACCGCGTGGCGATGTCCCCGAGCGTCGGAATCGGCTTCGTTCCGTCCGAGGAAGCGCCGTACTTACGCGGCGGGTTTGCGGAATACCTCTATATGTGGGATCCGGAGACGCTGTTCCTCAAGACCGATCTGCCGCCCGAGATAGCGGTTCTCAGCGAACCCGCCTCGTGCGCCGCCCACTGCATCTCACGCGGAAAGATTCAGTTCGGCGACACCGTGGTTATCCAAGGAACAGGTCCCATCGGTCTCCTCGCGCTCAACTGGGCGAGAGTTTCGGGGGCGGGGAGGTTGATTGTAGTCGGTGGACCGCCGGGGCGGCTCGAAATGGCGAAGCGGTTGGGCGCGGACGTTACGGTCGATATTGCGGAAGTCCCGGATCCGGAGGAACGGAAGAGAATCGTCCGCGAGAATACGCCTCAGAACAAGGGGGCTGACATCGTGTACGAGTGCTCGGGCTTCCCCGCCGCTATTCCCGAAGGACTGGATTTTATCCGCTACAGCGGCACGTACGTGGAATACGGCCACTTCGTTGATGTCGGAACGTTCGAGTGTAATCCCAACCAGATGCTGATGCGCAAGAACCTGCGATTGGAAGCCGGCTGGGGTTTCCGACCGCACCATTTCATCCGAGCGGTGCCGATGCTCGAAAAACACCAATCTCTCTTTACCGATTTCGTCAGCCATATTCTTCCTCTGGAGGATGTCGCTCAGGGATTTAATGCGCTGCACACGAGCTATAATCTTGAAGGTCGAGACGCTATCAAAATCGCAGTCAGAGGCGGATTAGCCTAACGCGCGGTAAAATCTGGCTGAAATGTTTTTTTGAAATCACGAACGCATGACGTTTAGTCTCGGGAAAGGTTGTTGCGAGGGGTTGTTGGGTGCACGCCGCGTGCTAGCCTGTGAAGGCGTTAATGGTGCGTAAGGCGCACTGGATCTGAGGCGCCACACGCGGCATTAGTTACCTAACGCAAGTTGCTACCTATAACAGAGAAACCGAGTTTTTGGTTCACGTACGCTGAATTGGAGGTACATTGGGCTGATTTTCGTGAATCTCGCGTTTCCACGTCGGAAAAAACTCGGTTTCTGTGCCCCCGTCGAACAAGGGTGACAACTTGGGTAATATTGTAGTCCTGCTCAGCTTGGATCGACATATCCAAGCCGTATTCGCATGTGTGCAGTGGATTTGTCAATCCACTGCGAGCAGATTCAGTCGATTTTACGTACATTGCCCCGGTTTGCAACGCATCCTATAGGAGGGCCGGGCTAGAAGCCCGACCTACGGGAATGGGTAGGAACTTGCGTTACCTATTTCGGGACCTAACGGCTGCATACGGCATCTCGTGCTATTCTTCTTCAAGGATTCGGAGGGTGCATGGCAGGAAAGACAATTATTACTGCGGCAGTTGTGGGATCTAGTCCTACCAAAGAGATGAATCCTGCCGTGCCCTACACGCCGAAGGAGATTGCGGAAGCGGCAATCGAATCCTGCCGAGCAGGCGCCGCCATTGCGCACATCCATGTACGCGACCCGAAAACCGGGAAACCCGATTCGTCAATCGAACTGTTTCGAGAGGTCGTGGATCGCATCCGCCAAGCCTGTGACATTGTGATTAATCTCACAACGAGCGGCTACAACATTACCGGAGACGACGTCATTGAAAGGCGCTTGGAGCCCGTGAATTTACGACCGGAAATCTGTTCGCTGGACATTGGTTCGGTGAATTTCGCGAATGCGGCGTTCGTGAATTCTCCGGAGTGGGGACGGACCGCGGCGGCTCGAATGCGCGAGCACGGGGTCAAACCCGAGATAGAAGCCTTCGACGCCGGTCATATGCGTCAAGCTGTCAATTGGGTTGCGGAGGGATTGTTTGACGACCCGCCATATTTCCAATTGTGCATGGGGGTCGGTTGGGGGATTCCGGCTTCACCGGATAACCTTCTGCTGATGCAGAAACTTGTGCCGCCGTCCTGTCCTTGGTCCGTTTTGGGGGTGGGAAGACATCAGCTATCCATGATTACAATGGGCGTGATTTTGGACGGCCACATTCGGGTCGGCTTTGAGGACAATATCTATGTCAGCAAAGGTGTGCTAGCCAAGAGCAACGCCCAGATGGTGGAGATTGCCGCCAATCTGGTAGAAACCCTCCAACACCAAATCGCCACGCCCGATGATGCACGCCAAATCCTCGGTCTCTCTAGCCGCAGCACAAACTAACGATGTAGTTTCGATTTCTGCTTCTTCGCGCCTTCCCAATTTATGTAGGGGACGCAGATCTGCGTCCCCTACGCCTATCTCACTGTACCCTTCGATCTAAACCGAAGATTAGGTGCGATTTACCCCTTGCAACCCATCCTAGACAACCCTTGAATTGCCCTATAACCGCCGGCTGTCGCTGCGTTGATTGCTAGTGTTAGCCCCCGGTTGGGGCGTAGTCTGCTGATCAATAGACAAATAGCGTTTCGGCGCCGAAGTGGAGATAATATCAATCCAGACCAGTGAGGCATCCTCCACGGGTGATTGTACGAACAGTTGCGCGTCCTCCGAAAACCAGCGCATCCCGTGCGGATAATAAACCGTGGCAAACGTGCCAAGGATCAGTAACAGGGCAAAAGTAACCGTAAATGCAAAAGATGGCGCATGTTTCAGCATACTGTATCGGGGCCAAGCCATTGCGGATTCAAGTTTCTTCCTGAATCGGCGTATTGGTGATGTCCGCAACTTTTCGCTTGCGCGGACCGCCGACGCCCGACGCATCACGTCTGAAACGAAGTCGTCGGAGGTTTTAATGCGATCGAGCCGGTGAAGGGCTCCGTTCGTCTGCCTGATTCGCATAACCTCGTGGGCGCAGGCCGGACACTGCCCAAGATGCCGCTTAGTTAGCTGAATCTTCCAAAGCGGCAACTCGCGGTCGAGATACGCGGAGATGTCGGTCCGTATGTTTTCACACTTTAGCATTTGAACTCTCTCCGATTCCAACCTCAATCAGTAGCGATTTCATGTTTTGGCGTGCCCGGTGAATCAGTGATTTCACCGCGCTGACGGAACAATTCATGATTTCGGCAATTTCGTCGTATCTTAAATCTTGATATGTCACAAGGTTCAAAGCTATACGCTGATTTTCCGGGAGCAGATTCAGTGCCTGCCGGATCATCAGCTGCTGCTCCTTTTTTTCGTAAAGCTCATCGGGTAGATAACTTACGTCCCGCATTAGAGATGAATAATTGACATCCTCGCCCTCCGCAACGAGATCGTCAAGAAACGCAGTGTTCCGCCGATGCCGATTTCGTACCTCGTTCCGGCAAAGGTTGGTCGCAATAAGATAAATCCAGTTTTTGAATTGGCACTTCGGCTCATACGTGCGTGCACTCCTCAGAACCCTGATAAACGTCTCCTGTGCCAGATCTTCGGCGCGGTGATAGTCGCAGATACACCGGTGGATATAATTGATCATTAAATCCTTGTAGCGTATGACCAGAAGTTCGAACGCACTCATATCGCCGTTTCGACATCTCGTCATCAACTCTTCGTCCGAAGTTCGCATGGCGCACCTCCAGATCTCTACAAGAGGGCCGCGGCTCTAGTTGCACCGTGTTTCTCTAAAACACCAGTAAGCCCCTCTGAGTTTCGCTCCACAGTGCCAGAAATTCACAATAGCCGCGTATGGGCGGATGCCAACAGTATACTCCATAAACCGAAACCGGTGTAGAGAAAAATCTTGCACCTCCGCGAGCGGTAGAGCCCCTTCCCCTGCGCCATCTCATAATTCTAGCGGGTAAATCATGACCGGCCCGACGAACAGCTTCTGCCAAGCCTGCCCCGCTCCACCTCCACTCTAAATAGTTTATTTTCCGAAAGAATATGGTTAGTGTTGGGTGTCGGTAGTTCATATAGTCTGAACTGTGATTTATTGGATCTCTATCGCACTCGCTATTCACTCGCTTGATGGATTTTTGTGATTACCTTGATTGCATGTGGCAAGTTGCCGGTGATGAGTCGGCTAGATCGTTATCTTGAGGGCACTAGGATTCAGGGAAGAAACCAAGTTTTCAAGAAAAAACTTGGTTTCGACATGCGTTAAATGCTTAGCGAGAAGACCACTAAAGTTGAAGTTCAGTCCAACTTAAGGTATACTGAATGCAGCGATCAGCCCGTTCTCGATGAATGATTTCCCAAGGACGAATGCGGAGCGTAGCCTTTTGATTAAATCATCTTTCCTCTGCCTTTGGGCACTAATTCTCATCTTGCCGTTTGAGACACACGCCGATACAAGCGAATCTTGGAAACAGGTAGAAAGCGAGAATTTTGTGGTCTACTACCGTGGCAATGCCAAATCGGCGCAAAAGGTCCTTGATATTTCCGAGGATTTCTATCCCGAAATGAAGCGGTTAACGGGCGGTGTCCACTTAGGCAAGATCGAGATCTGGGTCTGTGAAGCGCCATGGGAGTTTCAAGCAGCCGTCCATGCTCCCATCCAAGACTGGGCAATCGGCTGCGCGTTTCCGCTTAGTCGGCGAATAGTCATCCAAAACCCGCGTGTCATCGTCCAGCGCGATTTTCAATTGTCCCAGGTCATCCGCCACGAAATCGTCCACGTCGTTTTCGGGCAACGCACGCAGAAGGCAATCGGCAAAATACCTCGATGGTTTGTTGAAGGCATAGCCATTTATTTCTCGGGCGAATGGGCGCCGCGACGCAACGACACGCTGATGAAACACATTTTCTCGAAGTCCGTGATTCCGCTTGCCGAACTTACGCACGGATTCCCGAGGTCCGAGAACCTCGCGCAACTGGCGTATGCGGAAAGTCAAAACGCCGTTGCGTGGTTGGCGGAGACTTACGGCGTGGAAAAACTATGGGAGATTATCGATCAGCTCGCCAACGGCAGCGATTTGGACACCGCCTTCAGAGATTCGATCGGATTAAGACTTAGCGCCTTTGACGCGAGGTGGCGTAAATCACTCTCCCAACGCTACCATTGGGCGGCGATGCTCTCAAGTTCTTACCTCTTTTGGGGAAGCCTGGCGCTTTTCTTCATGCTAGTCTACCTTCGATACTGGCGTTACAAACGAAAACGGCTTCGTGAACTTGAACGCGAGTCGGAAGAGGTGGACGACTTTTTCATTGAGCGATGACATCAATGGGACTTACGGAAGTTAAGCCGATTCAACGCAAAAGATAATGACATAAAATAATACGTAATGCGTAATACGTGAGGAAAGCGGTTACGCACGATGAATCTCCATCTTGACGTTCTAAGACGTTCAACTGCGTAAATCCTAGTAAATCTGCTTATGACTCGGAGAGCCCAGCAAGTATGCGCGATAATCTTTTTGTCCCAAACAAAATGGCGTATGTGAAAGGAAAAGCGAAACCCGATGTAGAATGCATCCTGTGCGCCATTGTCGAAGGAGATGAGCGGGTAGAGCGCTTGGATATTCTCCGTTCAGAGTTGTTTACGATCTCCCTGAATCTCTACCCGTATAGCCCGGGACACCTTATGATTTTTCCCAATCGCCATCTTGTTGACGTTCGAGAATTTACTCCCGACGAGGTCATCGAATTGCATCGCCTCCAGTGCCGTTCCATGGAAGTATTGGATCGTGTATACCAGCCCTACGGATACAACCTCGGTTTCAACGTCGGACAAGCGTCGGGGGCTAGCATTCCGCACGTACACGCCCACGTTGTCCCGCGCTACCCGCGCGAGCTGGGATTCATCGACGTCATCACCGGCGCCAGAATAATTGTGGAAGATCCAAATGTTACACAGGACAAACTCCGCCGGGCGTTTAACGCCGATGATTAGTGTCTAACGCGCAGAGATGCCGACTTCCATCGGTTGCGCCATCTTATTCCTCAACCTCCGTAACAATCTGCGTCCCGATCCCTTCCGGCGTAAAGACCTCCAGCAAAAGCGCGTGGCTAATTCGCCCGTCAATGATGTGTGCCTTGGATACACCTCCCGCTATCGCTGTGGTGCACGCCTCAACCTTTGGAAGCATTCCGCTGCTAATTACCCCTTCAGAAATCAAACCCTCAATATCCTCCAGCCCTACCGTGGAGATCAGTGTTGAGTCGTCTTCCAAATCTCGCAAGATACCGCGCTGATCCGTGAGCAGAATCAGCTTTTCCGCCTTGAGCGCGGCGGCGATTTCGCCCGCCATCGTATCCGCGTTGATGTTGTACGTGCAACCATCATCTCCAACGCCGTTCGGCGCGATAACAGGGATGTAACCATCCCTATCAAGCGACACAATGACACTGGGATCGACACCCACAATGTCTCCGACGAAACCCAAGTCAACCTCAGTCGCCTCGCCAAGATCGTCGATGACGCGCGCAAGATGCTTTCGCGCCCGAATAAGGTTGGCGTCCTTGCCGCAAAGCCCCACGGCGCGTCCGCCGTGCGAGTTGATTAACGAAACGATCTCCTTGTTGATGGTACCAGCCAAAACCATCTCGGCGACCTCAACCGTCTCCTGATCCGTAACGCGAAGTCCCCGCACAAATTCGGCTTCTTTGCCGATCCGCTGCATCCACTCGCTAATCTTCGTTCCGCCGCCGTGCACAACGACGGGCTGCATACCGGTGTACTTCATCAGAACGATATCCTGCATCACACTATCCTTCAGGACATCGTTTTCCATTGCGGCACCGCCGTACTTTATCACGATGGTTTTTCCGAAGAATTGACGGATATATGGAAGTGCCTCAATTAGCACATCCGCTTTCTTTACCAGTTCATCCATTTTCTATCTCCATTGGATTAACGCAAATCGATTCCTCGCAGTCTGCTTATAATCATTGCTTTGCTCCTTCACCTCGTCCCCAGTTTTTTTAGCATCCTTGTAGGGTGCGCACTGCGCACCAGCGTTTGAAATAGGTGGCAGGCGAGATTAGGTGGTTAATTTGAAGGTGGGATCTTCGCGGGCGTGTAACTGGTGACGACAAAAACACGAGAATGCCTATTCCCAAAATTCCGGAATGGTTTGCCGCCTTGTTTTCTAGGGAACTCTAAAGAATCTCAACGTCAATCGCATTCGGCGGTGTTGCCTGCCCTGCGGACATCCCGGCGACGATTACCACGCGATCCCCACGATCCGCAACCCTCGATTTGAGAACTGCCGTCTTCGCGTTTTCAACCGACTGTTCAAGGCTTGCGCTCCGTTCAATAACGGTGGGAGAGGTGCCCCAAGACAACAACGCCCTTCGAAGCGTCGTTTCGCTCCAGCTAGACACGACAATGGAGGCGGAAGGGCGGTATCGTGCAAGAAGCCGTGCGTCCTCCTCGGATTGCGTGCAGCAGATGATAACCTTCGCGCGAATCGCTAGCGCAATGTGGCACGCGGCGTGAGCGATTGCGCTTGGAATCGTCTTTTCTTCCTCTATTCGCTCGCGCTTCAGACGTTCCGTGTAGTCGAGTCCGGCTTCGGTTGCCAGCGCCACGTCAGCCATCATCTGGGTTGCCTTCACGGGATATTTCCCAACCGCGGTCTCCCCGGAAAGCATGATTGCATCTGTGCCGTCAAAGATCGCATTCGCGACGTCGGTAACTTCGGCGCGCGTCGGGCGGGGGTTATTAATCATTGAATCGAGCATATGCGTCGCCGTAATCACCGGTTTGCCCAAACGATTCGAGGCGCGGGTAATCTCCTTTTGGACGATGGGCACCTCTTGAAGCGGGATCTCCAAACCAAGGTCTCCTCTGGCGATCATGACGCCATCCGCGGCTTCAATGATTTCATCAAGTTTGTCCAACGATTCGCGCTTTTCAAGTTTGGCGATAATCGGAATTTCGCCCCCGTTCTGCCGAATGATCTCCCGTAACGTGTGCAACTCATCAGCCGACCGGACGAAAGACTGTGCCACCCAATCGACACTGTGTTCAACCCCAAAGATGACATCGTCGATATCTTTCGGCGTTGGAATCGCTTGCTTTAACGCGACGTTTGGCGCGCTGATCCCCTTGTTTGAACCGAGTTCTCCTCCTACAATGACCTCGCAGGTCGCATCCGTCTCTGTCGTCGACGTAACCGCTAACTCGATTTCCCCGTCAGCCAATAGAATGCTATCGCCGGGTTTTGCGTCTTGTATGAGCTCTGGACACGTCACCGAGACACCCACCGAATCCCCAACTCTCATTCGCGTTGTAAGAGTGAAATGTGAACCGCGCGACAGTTCCACGGGCGGGTCAGCGAACGTGCCTATCCGCAACTTTGGCCCCGACAAATCCTGCAGAATCGGCAACGGCATTTTCCGCTGCTCGGACACCTGGCGCGTGCGAGCAATCAATTGAGCGTGATCCTCATGCGATCCGTGCGCAAAGCTCAGCCGAGCGATATCCATACCTGCGTCGATCAACTCGTGTATCCTCTCGGTCGAGTTACTAGCCGAACCAAGCGTGCAGACGATTTTCGTTCGTTTCATCGTCGATCACATGCCTTTGCACATAGTATTGCGCTTCCAATGTCCGCGCACTGATTTGAAATTGCATAGCTTAATATTGCGAAACCGGATTATACAACAATTTCCACTGAAATGAAAGCACAAATCAATATAGTGAGTTGGGTGGGTTGGACTCCAACCCCATTTAATCTTTCGAAAGTCAGTTCAACGTTGAAAGCCGTTCCCGCTCCCATCGGGTGGAAAGATCTGAGGAGGTGCGTCAGCCAAATCGGATCCGTTCTGTTCCTCAGGATGAAGAGTGGGATCAGTTCTTTTTGATACACTGATGCGCCGGGCGCAAAGCTCATCAGGGCAAGGTTGAAGAAAGGGAATAGAATGGTGGGAACGAACTGATACTTCTAGTCGTGGCGGGAGACGACTAGAAGCAACGGTTGATTGGGATAAGAAACTGCCGTAGCGGAACTATCTGTATAAATCCGCAGACGGCTACATTCGATTCAGGAGAATCGTAACTGTTTAGTCCACCGGTCTGGATTTGCCAATCCAGACCGAGCGGCAGGGAACGTACCGAGTAGGGAAGTACAATGCAAATTCCGACGAATCGGGAGTTCACCTGACCAGAACGGACGCCCAATGGATGGGATCTCTATGGGAGCTCTATGGGATTTCTATCGCTCTCCTTATTCAGTCGTTTGATCCTTCGCTAACCACTCAGTTGATCACTCGCTATCCACTCGCTTGATTGCTACTACAAACCGGCATCGTCGATATAGGTTGATGGACTAATACCATTTCTATATATTAGTAGTGCATTAATAGCGACAATCAAGTCTGTCCAAAGCGGGGCAAGATGCCCCGCCTACGGTGTAAGGGAAACAGTTGTCATAATAGTATATGGAAAGCACTATATGCACTGTTATTCAAGCGAAATGGTATAAACTGTTACAGAAAAATTACTCAATTTTCTAATGACTTGTCCCACCTGCCTTAAGAGCCTGTTTTAAAGTAAATAGAAGCCAGTTAGGGGCATTTGAATGCCATTACCTGTCGCCCGCCGGGGCTTTCAAAGGCTGGTGCGCGGGGATATCTATCGCGCTCGTTATCCACTCGCTTGATCCTACAGAATTGTGCGAGAAAGAAACCGAGTTTTGAAGAAAAAACTCGGTTTCGAGACACATGATTCTACTCGAAATGACTTTTCAAACAGGTTCTAAGCACCAGCCAATCGCCCCAATGGGACCCACGGCATCTGAAACCTTATACGTTACAAGAACCGAGTATAGGTGGTAGCAATCAATCGACTGGACAACGAGGGTGATAGGAAATCCCCTGTGCTAGAGACTCCTTCGTTGCGCGCGCTGGATGGGTATAACATTTTAGCCGCGACAGTCGTCCGGTACGGCTACGAGATCGGCATTAAGGAACCCGCCCGATGCCGACAATCTCCAAACCGCTCAGATCGTGTGCCGCTCCTGCCGGGCGTCTTTATACAGAATCTCCCGGGTGGCGGCGGTCGCTTTTTCGTGGAAATGCACCGCTGACGGGTCAAGGTCTTTGGTTGGACGCGGCGTTAGGGTAAAGTGACCGAATCGATCTTCGCCGCGGACGAGCGCCGCCGTGTCCCACTCCCCAATCATCTGTTTTGACCGGGTGGGCATGTAGTGGAGTGAGATGCCGATGCGGCGGTCACTTGAACGGTTCGGACCGGAGGCATGCGCCAACCGCACATTGTGCAGCGAAATCTCACCGGGTTCCAGCGGCATGGCGACAGTTTCCGCTTCATCAACCTTGACCGCGATCTCCTGTCCGCGGGTCAAGAGGTTATCCCGCTCGTATTCATCGTTGTGAGGCAGCAGATCTCCCGCGTGGCTCCTCGGCAAAACGCGCATACAACCGCTCTCAAGCGTCGCCGGGGAAAGCGCCAACCACACGCTGACTAGGTCGTTGGCATCAAGACCCCAGTAACGCAAATCCTGATGCCACGAGACGTAGCTTTGACTCCCTGCCTCCTTGATCCAGAATATCGTGTTCCAACACAGGAGGTTCGGACCGATTAGATCCTCGACAGCGTCCAGCAGCTTTGGATTGCGCATCAGGTCGTCAACCCATTTGAACAGGAGATGACTCTTGCTCCGCTGCGCTCCTTCTACCGGTTTTCCCTGACGCGCTTCAAACTCCTCAAGCCGCCTACGGTTGGACGCAACCCCCTCATCGTCCAGGATTCTGATTGGGTAGAAGTAACCCTCCCGATGGTATTGTTCGATGGCGTCTTCACTCAGTACATTCGGCATTGACGCAGCCTCCGTTAATCTGAATTCGGAATACCCTTCCCGTAGAATCGATAGAAATCTTCTCCAAATCACAACCTGTAACAACAATCGCACATTCAACTGTCAACACCACGTATCCGCTCTCTAATTTCCGCTCGCAACTCGTTTGCTACGGTGTCAATTTTGCCGTGAAGGGTTTGGGAATTGGCATCAATCTTGTCATTGAGTTTGCTAATGTCCGCATGAAACGCTTGGGAATTGGCATCAATCTTGTCATTGAGTTTGCTAATGTCCGCATGAAACGCCTGGGAATTGGCATCAATCTTTTCAGCGAGACCGTGAATCTCGGATCGCATCTGCCGCATATCTTCCCTAATGTCTCTAGTCAAGTCAAGCGTTAATTCAACCGATTGATTTATTTGCTTTTGAAGGTTATCAGCGAACCTATTCACATCCTCCTTTGTTGCTACTGAGGTTGTGATTTTCCACCACAAAGCAGCAATCGCGGCTAGCGGCGCGAGCATCGGGGCAATAATCTTTACCCATTCTTCCATTGTCACGCCTTCTCCTTTCGACTTGACAGTGAATTAACTATAACAGGTTTATCGCTGATTTTCAACTTATATCATATCACATCGAAACAGAGTTTTTTTCCTGATTACCCAGATTTTTCCTCAAAAAGATTTTCTGCGATAAGACTCGAACAATTTGATTCCACTAACTCGAATGAGACGCCTTCTAACTTCCCGTCTTGTAGCCTCATCAGTCGAATTGAACCGTTAGGGAATGAAACGGTGCGACAGGGTTGAGCGTTAGTTTCTTCAATCCGAGTTACGAATACTACATTGATAACTGAGAGACGTTCAAGATGCGTTGGAATATCACTGTTACGATCATTATCATGGCTTTTCTCCTAGGTATGGCATCAGGTCTGCTCAGCGCGAACGCAAGGGTGATCTCCCTCGGTGCACTGATAATTTGCGCGAGTTTTCCTTTGATAGCTGTTTTTAGCCGCTTTAACGACAAGGAATGATCCGTCACCTACGCTAGGGATACGCGATTGAACAAGCAAAGGCTGGTAACAAGCCAACCTCCTACGCAGAAATAAGGTGCTTTCACGAAGGTTTGCGTATGCTGCGGACGGTTTCTCCACATATCTACTGCTGGTCGGAGATTCACGGAGCGGCGAGAAATGAACCCTACCCGTGGAACAGCTATCTGATAGATGTTCCCAATAACGATGTCGTAGTTCTGATCGATCCGCTGCCAGTGTCCTCCGATGAGGCGCGAGAGATCGAGCAGATCCGGATTCCTACGCACATCCTTCTGACGTGTGAGTTTCATCTACGTGAATCGGAACTCCTCAGGCAACGCTGGGGATGCGAAATCTGGGCGAATGAAGTTGAGCTCGACAGGTATGAAATATCTCTTGACGGGACGTTTGTCCACGATGGACGATTGTGGGATTTTATCGATCCAATCTACGTTCCGGATGTCTATTTTCCCGAAACGGTACTGCTAGTTCGTGAAGTAGGCGGTGGGTTAATCGTCGGTGATATGCTTTCCGGGGGAAGGCAAGATACGGGCATCGCGGACGAAGATCTGGGAATCTACGCGCCCCATTATATTGCCGATCTTACGAAAGCACGGCGTTCGATCTCACATCTGTTGAACTACTCATATAATTTCATCTGTTTTGGGCATGGATCTCCGATTTTCCACGACCCGATAACCAAGTTGAAACGCTATGTCCAAAGCGACGAAATTTGGGAGGCTTTGGCGCGAAGGAAGCAAAATACACCGCCGCCACATTAAAGTCATATTCGTGTCGTGGGAATCATATACATGCTTTCGCGCTGGGACGTCGATCGCCTTCGTTATTCACTCAGTTGATCCTATTCAGTCGTTTGATTGCTCTACCTAACCCACGCGGCTATATCGCGACCTGGAGGTCGCTCCTACCAAAACCCGTACCTACCGCCCCGTTGGAATTTTGATGTGATGGGCCTAGTAATACTATACACATTTCCTACTGCTGATGCGTTCAAAGGCTGGACAATGCGAAAAACGAGCGTTACTTGCTGAAAGAGTTATTCCGACAGGAATAATGGCGTGCTATCAATAGAGTTTGCCATCCCCGCCTGTAATCCATAACCCGTAACTGTTTAGTTCAGTCCAGAACTTACGCGCCAACAGGAAATCGCGACCTGGAGATCGCTCCTACATCACGCTCATGGCGTGGGAACGGGAATAAAACTGCAGCACGGGGAACCAACATTCCCTAAACAGATTAATAGACTAATCAGTTACCATATCCCTATCTCACATGAAGTTCCCATCACAGCACGAAGATTAGCTGTTGCGTGATCAGCCGTTAAATGCGATAATGGACATTAATCGTGACTCCGCGGCAGGTATGCAAGCTCTACGCATGTACGTCTTACCCGCATTTTACCTCGCCGCTAATAACTCCGTGCCGAAAGCAATCGCGTCAAGGAAGTTTGAAACCCCGCGAAATTCCTATCTGCGAACTCTGGAGGTCGAGCTATGACAACCGCTAACACATCGGGAAACGCGGTCACCATGTCTAAATTGACGCATATCAAGGCGACACGGGTTTCACCGCCACCCGGATGGGCGCTCTTGGAGCGTGAACTTATAAGCATAATGGAGGCGGCTGTCGATCTAGCGGCAAAGAAATATGCGCGTCCGGACGGTACGCCGTACAGAGTAGACGACGTGGACGACACATACGAAGCACATTCCTACAAAGGGTTGCTCTATGCTATCGGCGGCGATGATCGAGTGCTTGAAATCGGGCTCCGTGAATGGAATGCCATTACCCGATTCTATGATGATAGCGTTGTGCGTCGGGACGACGATCCCGTACATCCGAACTTCCGTGTGCAACTCCGCAACGAATACTACAATCTCAATGGTCCTGCCGACTGGTTCCACATGGGTGAAGGTAATCAGTCGTTTTACTGTTTCGGCTTGGCAGACCCCACCAATCCCGAAAACGTCCGACGAGCCAAACGGTTCGCGGGTATGTACATGGGCGAGGATCCGGAAGCCCCGAATTATGACCCAACCTACAGAATCATTCGCTCCCCATTTCACGGCGGCGTCGGTCCCCGTTTCCATGCCGACCTTGACATGGTGAAATTCATGCTCGACCCTGTGTATTATCCGGACGGCGTGGCGAGGGGACATGCGCAGCGTTCAAATCTACATCCCGTTGTGGTAGATTTGGAGGACAACTGGTTCGAGGATCCGGCGCGCGCCGAAGAGATTCTGAAAATCTTCGAGGACGTGGTATTGAACGGCGATGTACCCGACAATATGGCGGCAACTGGTCTTATCACCAATGCCTATCTCTATACCGGAGAGCAAAAATACAAACAGTGGGTATTGGATTATACGGAAGCCTGGATGGAACGGACGCGGGATAACGGTGGAATCATACCGGATAACGTGGGACCCACTGGCATAATCGGTGAGCAGCGGGCAGGGCAATGGTGGGGAGGCGTTTACGGTTGGAACAGTCGGAACTCTGCTCGTAATGCGTTCCTTGCAGCGACCATCGCGGCAGAATGTGCCCTGTTACTTACCGGCGATTACGGCTATCTCGAGTTGATAAGATCGCAGATAGAGTTCTTGTTAGGCATGGCAAAGACGCGTGAGGATGGCCAACTCCTCGTGCCGACGCGAATCACGCCTGATGGCTGGGAGGGATACCAGCCGAGAGGTATTCAGTGGTTGGCGCGTGTATACCACGCTTCGATGGATGCGAGAGACTATGAGTTAATCCTACGGTTGCGCGACGGAGAAAGGGACAGCGATTGGAATGCGATTGACGTGGCTGGAGATCGGAGCAGTGGAAACCTCGAAGCGCGCTTTCAATACTATGATGGCAAATACCCCGATTGGCCCGAAAGGCGGTTGCAGGCGGAATATGAATATGTCTTGGGAATGTACCGGTTCATGCAAGGCGATGCTCGTGATGTTTCTCAGATCATTGCCGAAAACCTGTGGCCGCCGAATCCGGTTGTCACCAAAGGACTGACGCAGGTAACCATGGGGTCGCCGCAACCCGTATACAACGGCGGCTTGCTGCGTGCGCAGGTACGCTACTTCGATCAGGGGAATGCCCGAGCCGGTCTACCTAAAGATGTGGCGGCGTTAGTTGATAGACTTGAACCCAATGAAATCGGGATACAGCTTGTGAATCTCAACAGAACCGAGTCGCGAAACCTCGTCGTCCAGGCAGGCGCTTTCGGAGAACATCAGTTTACTCAGGTCCAATTCGAAGAAGTGAATCCCGATGAGTCAACGCCGGGCAGCGAACCAGCAACGCGAAACGCTCCTGTTGATGCGACGTACTTTGCGGTGGAACTTCCTCCCTCGGCGAGTATCCGCTTGGATGTAGGCATGAAACGATTCGTGAATCAACCAACCTATGCCTTCCCCTGGCTCGGAGGCAGGTGAATAGAAGATTCGAAGGTTGGAAAAAGGCTTGAAACGCGGTAAGGGAACCCACCACCTAATTTCCTGTCGCTCCGGCTTACGATTGGTTCGTATCATTGTCATTTATGTTCATATTTACACACATTTCAGTCTGCGGGCAAGTGAACAGCCAACCAGATGTGAAATGAAATAATTGGAAATACATAATTTGATGACTTCAAATTGTTGCAAAAAATCAGGTGTGGGAACGAGTTTTGCTCGCGATAGGAAGCCGCGACCTGGAGATCGCTCATACAGAAGACGCGCAATAAAGGGATCTCTATCGCCCTCACTATCCGTTCGGTTGATTGCTACTACGAACCGAATGTCACGAGTCACGTCTGTATAATTCTTAATTGCGATGACTATAGTGCAATGCATCCCACGTCCGGCAAGTTTGCACGGTTACCGTTCGACGGGCTTAAGACCTTGTTTGAAAAGTCCGATTCCGGCTTTGAGCGAGACAATTTTGGGGAAAATGCTTTGAAGATCCGATGACTTCGAGCCTCAAGTGACTAAGCTCGACTTGGTACATTTGTAAGGTGAGTACTGTCCACCAATACTTGCAGCGTGCGAGCGACTATCGCTATATTCTTCTCTTCATGGGTGCATAAATTGTTGAAACCTCGACACATCAAAGCCATTGAGGGGCGACAGGTGTATAGCAACATTGAATCACTCCGCAACCCAAATCCCCAGCGGGGGATCAACTGAGCGGATAGCGAAGGCGATAGAGATCTTAATGGTTGCATAGTCTCAGTAACTGCTAGGGACTTTTTCAATGGTCAACCAAAAAAACCAGATAATCATAACGTCTACCTCTTTTCTTCAATGCTTGATTGACACCGTTTGTTATGTCGCTCAAATGTACAAAGTGGAGCTAAGATCCTGTTTGAAAATTAGGTGGCAAAGCCTTTTTTTGGTACTTGGAAGATAGGCGTTTTCATGTTCTCTTACCTTCTGCTATACACCTGTGGGATCTCTATCGCACTCGTTATCCTCTCGCTTGATCCCCGCTGGGGCTAAAAGACTAGTGAGGAAGTTCATCTTGACCTGATGGACATGATTAGTTTCAGGGTAAATGACTCTACTTGAAACGAGATTTCAAATAAGCTCTTATTCGTTATGACTAGCTCTCATCGTAAAATAATTGGCAAAACGTATCAATTGTTCGTATTGCGAATACCGTCTATTAATGCGAAACGAAAACTCGCTATTGAATCAGACCTCCAAAGCGGAATTAAACGCTGCCCGCAGGTTCAATCCCTTCATCGCACCTAACCTAAACATAATACTCGGAGTTAGAAATCATGGTATCGGCAAATGCCTCAGTGAATCCCGTCTCAATTCCCGGACTAACGACAATCCAAGCAACCGAAATCACCGCGCCCCCCGCATGGGCGCTCCTTGAGCGTCAGTTGATAAACCTCATGGAAGAAGCCGCTCCGCTGATGATAAAAAAGCACACTGAACCTGGCGGCGCATTTCTGTATTCCGATGATCTCGATGACCTTTATGAGAGGTGTTACAACTGGGGGCTTTTCTACGCAATGGGTGCGGATGAGAGCCTACTGGATATGGCTTTAACGGCATGGAACGCGTCAACCCGTATCAGTGACGAAGGAATTGTTCACCGGAAACACCCTCGGTTCACGCAGAGCGCTTACCGGGAATACTATAGTTTGGCGCATCCCGGGGATGCGGAATGGCATCACAAAGGCGAAGGTAACATGGCGTTCTACGATTTCGGACTCGCCTGTCCGACGGTCTCGGAAAACGTGCGGCGCGCGAAGCAGTTTGCTGGGTGGTACATCGGCGAGGATGCGCATGCACCGAATTACGATAAAAAATATAAAATCCTCCGTTCCCCGTCGCAAACCGGCGGGGGCCCATGGCACAGCGCGACGCTGTACCAGACTATGGGGTATCTGCAGGGAGGACATCCCGCCCTGCAGGATCCGTGGATTCCAAAACCCATGGGCGTGCGAGCAAGCCTTTATCCCGTTGTGAAGGAATTGGAAGATGGTTGGTGGGAGAATCCGGCGCGTGCGGACGAGATTATAGCTCTGTTCGACAAAATCGTCCTCAATAGCGACTCGTCCAACAATCTGGCTGCCGTCGGACTGGTGACCAACGCCTTTCTCTACACGAGTGATGAGAAGTACAAAAAATGGGTGCTAGACTACACGGAAGCTTGGATGGAACGAACGCGGGAGAACAACGGGATTCTGCCGGATAACGTTGGTCCGACGGGCAAGATTGGAGAAAATCGGCACGGACAGTGGTGGGGTGGCCTGTACGGATGGAATCACTACCAAGGGCTCAACATCATGTTTCACGGTCTCATCACTGCGGTTGAATGTGCGTTGCTGCTTACCGGAGACTTTGGCTATCTCGACCTCCTGCGTTCCCAGATTAACCTACTGTTAGAAAACTCAATCACCCGTGAAGATGGGCAACTTCTCACGCCTGCCCGGTACGGCCCCGATGGCTGGGACAGTTATCAACCGATGCGGATACTTGAGATTGCTCATTTGTACCACGCCTCGATGTCTACCGAGGATTACGAACTGTTCGCAAGGATACGCGCGGGCGACATCGAACGCGATTGGAATCAAGTGGAGGATTCGGCAGAAAAAAATGTCCAGTTGCGGGACGGCCATCAGAACATGGCGCGTTTCAATTACTATGACGGTCGCAATCCGGATTGGCCCGAGCAGATATTGCGATCCGAGTATCGCATGGCGCTTTCGGCGTCTGAGCATATCCGGCGCGATACTCGTGATCTTGCGACACTCATCGCCGAAAATGCGTATGCCTACAACCCCGTTTTCACGAAGGGGCTGACGCAAGTCATGTTGGGTGCCCCGCAGTCGGTTTATAACGGCGGACTCCTGCGTGCTAGTGTGCGCTACTTCGATCCGGATAGGGAGAGACCGGGTTTGCCGCGTGATGTGACTGCTCTCGTGGACAAACTGGAATCTGACGCAACAGGAGTTCAACTGGTGAATCTCAGCACAACTGAAGCTCGCAACTTGATTGTGGGGGCAGGGGCATTCGGCGAACACAGGTTCACCGATGTGCGCTTCAAAGAGGTAAACCAGCAGGGGTTGGAGAAAAACCCGTACACATGGATGCGGGAAAAGAGAGAACCGATTGACAAAGTTGTGCCGATCAATGGCAAGTATTTCGCGGTGCAACTCCCACCGGCGACGAGTATCCGTCTAGACATCGGCATGAAGCGCTTTGCGAATCAACCAAGCTATGCCTTCCCTTGGCATGGAGACAAAATCCCGGTGCCGTTTCAATGAAAGAACCATAGTTGTCCGAATTCACGGAACGCAGGTGCATAGCACCAATAGCCACGTCAGACATGTAGGGAATAACGATCGATTCCCTCCAAGAATCCACCAATCATACACACAACTATGAACTGAACCCACGAAATCCTAGGGATTAGAAAATGGCAAAATACCGAGTTGGAATAATTGGCGGCGGCAGAAAGGGAACGCAACATGCACGGGCATACGTCCTGAATCCTTTGACGGATGTTGTTGCCATCGCGGACACCGACCCTGAAAACTTGGAGCTGTTTTGCACGAGCTTTAACGTCCCTGGATACAGTGACTACACAGAAATGCTTGCGAAGGAGCGGATAGATATTGCTGCGCCTATCCTACCCGTGACGCCGAATCCGACGGTTGTTATCGGCTGTGCCGAGGCGGGTGTCAAAGCAATCTTGTGCGAGAAACCGCTTGCCGCATCGCTGGAGGATGCGGACCGCATGGTGGAAACCTGCCGATCGAAAGGCATTAAGTTTGGCGCAGGCGACATGGATCGCAACTTGCCTGCATACTGGAAAGCCAAAGAGATTATCGATTCGGGCGAACTGGGCGAGGTTGAGAGCATAACGTTCACTGGTGGAAGCGGGTCCGAGCTGTCCGGAGGCGGTTGCCAGCAACTTAGCCTGATGCGCCTTTTTGCCGACGATGCCGACGTGGCTTGGGCAATAGGTTGGGTTACCGAAGATCCGGTGAGCGACCACGATCAGGGAGGGGCGGGATATCTCCGGTTTGTGAACGGAATTGAAGCATTTATGCACCGTCGTCCCGACGCGCGAGGTAGCGGATTCGAGGTATCGTGCAGCCGTGGCGTGTTTCGGAGCAATAACGGTTTTGTAACGCTCTGGAAGGCGGAGGATAGCGAGGATCGCCCTTCGTGGGCTGACCTCAAACCGGTGCACGGTGTTCTCCCCGATTCTAGCGTCTACGGGAAGCGGAGTAGTGAGCATTATGACGATGATGGTTGGCGATGGCCCGGGGATCGAAATGTCGCTAGCGTGCAATCCATTGTTGATGCGCTAGAGTTGAATATTGAACCTCGAAGCAGCGGCGACAATGGACGCAAGGTCTTGGAAATGGCTATCGCGATTCGAGAGTCACATCGTCGCGGGCATGCGCCCGTAAAGTTGCCGCTTGCTGATCGCGGTCTTAGGCTTTTCGCAAGAAAGTCTCGCATGGAGAACAAGAAACCCATATTTGGCAGAAACGCTTACATGAAACAGGTTTCATCACACAAGCGGTGAGGTCAAGAACTTGTGGAAAATTTCGTTTCGAGTAGAGCCATTCGTGCAGAAACCACATTTTCTTGAAAACTGAATTTCTTCCTTGTACCGGTTGCCGCTGAAAAAATCAGATGCGTTTCCCCTGTCCGACCCTTAGTGGTTTATTTTCCAAAAAAATATGGTTAGTGTTGGGAGCCGGTGCGGTTAGAAACCGCACCTACCGGCGTGGTAGAACAGTTTCTCGTGCCAGTCTCGTAAGCATTAAATACTTAGCGAATAGACCACTTAGTGGTTTACTCGGTAAATACATACGGTAAGTGCTGGTAGTTGACATTGTCTGAACTGTGATTCATAGGATTATGAGATTACCTTGATTGTCAGTGTTTGTTTGCCCGTGATGAGTTGACTAACGCTATACGTTGAAGCTCACGGAGATTTAAGTAACCCAAGTTGCCACCTTGGTCCGACGAGACGCAGAAACCGAGTTTTTTCCAACGTGGAAACACGATATTGACGAATATCAGCCCAATTTGCCTATAATTTAGCAAACGTGAACCAAAAACTCGGTTTCTCTGTCCTAGGTAACAACTCTGGTTAAGTAAGAAACCGAGTTTTGAAGAAAAAACTCGGTTTCGATATGCATTAAATACTTAGCGAATAGACCACTTAGTGGTTTATTTTCCAAAAAAATATGGTTAGTGTTGGGTGCCGGTGCGGTTAGAAACCGCACCTACCGGCGTGGTAGAACAGTTTCTTGTGCCAGTCTCGTAAGCATTAAATTCTTAGCGAATAGACCACTTAGTCGGATTTGGCGGACATCCAGTTATCCCCAATTCCCACGTCGGTGAGAAGGGGTACCCTCAACTCCATCGCGTGTTCCATCTCGCCTCGCACGATGGCTGCGTGTTCGTCGGCGCGTGATTCAGGAGTTTCGTAGACCAACTCGTCGTGGATCTGAAGCAACAGCTTCAGCGGCAATCCGTCCCGCTCGATCCGGTTCTGCACATTAACCATCGCTGCCTTGATCAGGTCTGCCGCGCTCCCCTGAACAACGGTGTTGAACGCCAACCGCTCGCCTTGACTCTGCCGGTTTCGGTTCGGCGAGTGAATCTCCGGAATGGCGCGCCGCCGCCCGGTGATTGTGGCAACGTAGCCGTGTTCCAAAACGTGTTGAATACACCGGTTTAAGAAAGCGTCGATACCCGGGTAACGCTCCTTGTAATCGTTGATTAACGCCGTCGCGGTTTTCATGTCCATACCCTTGATTCGTTGGGAAAGGCCGAATGCGGAAATCCCGTAGATGATTCCGAAGTTAATGGTCTTCGCTTGGTCGCGTTGCTCGCGAGTCACCGCTTCGGCCGGGACTCCATACACCTGCGAAGCCACGGAGGTGTGGATGTCCAATCCCTGCTCAAAGACTTCAATCAGATTTGGGTCCTCGCTGAAATGCGCGAGCAAGCGGAGTTCGATTTGCGAATAGTCCGCGCAAATCAGCTTGCAGCCTTCAGGCGCTCTGAACGCTTTACGGATTTGGCGGCCCACCTCAGTGCGCACCGGTATATTCTGTAGGTTTGGTCCATGCGATGCCAGCCGTCCTGTCGCGGTCGTGAGTTGGTGAAAAGTCGCATGAATCCGCCCGGTTTCCTTGTCCACGGCGCTCCGCAGTTGCCCTAGGTACGTGCTCGCCAACTTGGTGAGTTGACGATACTCGATAATGAGGCGCGGCACCGCCGTGGGTGGATTGTTCGCATCTTCCTGCGCGGCTAACCGCTCCAAGACAGTCACGTCCGTTCCATATCTACCGCTCTTCGTCTTTTTCACGGGCTCAAATCCGAGTTTGTTGAAGAGGACATCCCCAAGCTGGTGCGTGGACTCTACATGGAATTCGCCGCCGGCAAGATCCCATATCTCACTTCGCAGAGCGTCGATACGCACGTTAATGACCTCGCCTTGCCGCTTCAACTCCTCCGGGTCGCAGACGATGCCGTTGAACTCGATCTCCGCGATGATAGGCGCGAGCGGCGATTCGATGTCCCTCACGAGAGCGGTCATGCCCATCTCCTCCAACTTTGGCAGGAGTTGATGATAAAGACGCAGTACGATGTCGGTATCCTCCGAGGCATAATTCGTGACCTCAGCCAACGGTACCGTGTCGATGCTGGTTTCTTTATCTCCCTCTCCTATCAGGTCTGAGAGCGGGATCATCTTGTAGTTCAGGTGCAGCAAAGCGACGGTGTCGAGCCGGTGGCCCGGCTGCTCCGGATCAATCAGAAGACTGGCAAGCATCGAGTCGAACACAACGCCGCGCAGTTTTACGCCATTTCGCAACAACACCTGCGCGTCAAACTTCAGATTGTGACCGCACTTGTGCAGGTTACAGTCCGATAAGACGGGATCAAGGGCGGTTAAGACGGTTTCAGCGTCAAGGTGGTCGGCGGGGTTTGGGGAGCGGACGGGAACGTAAACACCGTGCCCCGGTTTCCATGCGAAACTCAGCCCGCAAAGCGCCGCATCCCGCGCCAAGCTGGTCGTTTCGGTATCAACACTGATTATCGGCTGTTCGCGGAGGGTTGTGACGAGCGATTCCAACTGCTCAGGAGTCGTGATCACGCTGTAGTCGCCACCGTCCGCAGTCTCATATTCGCCTTTTTCCAGAATCGCCGTCGTCTGCTCCTCCAGAACGGCAACGCGCTCTCCTCTGGTCTCGCGCTCGTCGGTCTTGGCAGCGGAGGTGATTTCGGCGCCGCCGGCAAGCTGCTCAACCTCCCGCTGAAAGCGATTAAAGCCCAATTCTTGAAACAGCGGAAGGATTTTCTGGAGTTCAATCGGGTTGACTCGCGCACCCTCGAGTGAAAACGGGAATTCGGCGTCGCGTTTCAGTGTCACAAGCGTGCGTGATAGGGGCAGATGAGCTTGTGCCTTCTCCAAGTTTTCGCGGCGTTTTCCTTTAATTTTGTCGATATTGGCAAAGATTCCGTCGATTGAACCAAAGTCCTGAATCAATTTGGCGGCGGTCTTCGGTCCGACTCCTTCAACCCCGGGCACGTTGTCAACGGTATCGCCCATCAACGCCAGCAGGTCAATCACTTGGTCCGGAGTGATGCCCTTGTCTTCCCGCAGCGATGCAACGTCGATGGTCTTGTCGGTATGGATGTCGAACATCGTAACGCGGTCGCCGAGAAGCTGCTCAAGGTCTTTGTCCTTGGAGATGATGCGGATGTGCACATCCTCGCACGCGGGGTCATCTAATACACGCTGAGTAATAGTGGCAATAACGTCGTCCGCTTCCAGTCCTTCTACACCGATAACCGGAATAGCGAAGTTTTCAAGAACCTGAGTGATTCGTGGTATTTGTGAGATTAAGTCGTCGGGAGTGGCTTCGCGCGTCCCTTTGTATTCGTCATAAAGTTCATCGCGAAACGTCCGTCCCGGCATGTCCATCGTCGCCACGACATACTGGGGACGAAGTTCGGACAAGAGTTTGATCAACATGCCTGTAAAGCCGAAGACGGCGTGGGTTGGTTCCCCCGCCGGGCTGCGCAACCCTCCGCGAATGGCGTAGTAGGCGCGAAAAATTTGGGCGTGCCCGTCAATAAGGTACAATGTTTCAGCCGATTTATGTTCTGTTTGCATGCTAATCTCCCTCCTCTTTGGTTATGGCGTCCGTATTATTGGACGCTTCGCAGTCAGTGCAAAGATTGCTTTTTGGATAAGATAATCTGCGAGACATGGATGACGTATCCAAGCCTTGCAGATGTGCAGTGGATTTGTCAATCCACTGCGAGCGATGATTGGCTCGATTTGGGTTATATATTTACAGGCTCTCCAGTTGGGAGTAACCCTCCGGTAGCGGTTTGTCCCCTACCAGAGCCGGTTTTAGAACGCGTACATGCCGGCAACTTCCTCGATGCATGAAGCCGGGGCAGTCGCACGTAATATCCGCACCGACCACCTCAAGTTGGTAAAACTGTCCCGGTTTGGAGGTGCTCTCCGCCTTATACACGGTTCGCTCGGGCCCCGCCAAGACTCTCGCCAGCGTCTCAATCGCTTTCCTAGAATATGGCAGGAGTTGCCGCCGGGAGGCTTCGTCAAGATAGGCGGCGTTCTCCTTGATGTAAGCATCACCGGCTTCTCGAAGCACGCATCCCATTTGTGCTTCCCCATGATCGCTATCTGATATTTCGTCCAATCGGGTGGGAATGGCTTTCATCATTTGTTTGAGTTCGCTGATGATATCAGTACCCAGATCTACGCCGAGTGCCTTGCCTTCGACGAGGTCCTCCATCAATCGAGCTTTGGTTTCCAACACTGTTCGCACAAATTCGTCAACAGTGCCGCGTGCGATCATATACGTCACATTTACCGAGGCGGTCTGCCCGATGCGGTACGCGCGGTCTTCCGCCTGCCAGTGATTCGCGGGTACCCAGTCGAGGTCGTTGAACACGACCTGTCTAGCGGCGGTTAGATTGAGTCCAACCCCGCCAATGTGGAGGTTGGCGAGAAACACTCTGACCGTCGGGTCATTCTGAAACCGATCAACCCGCTCTTGGCGTTCCTCAGCCGGCACCTCTCCGAAAACGGCTACCGCCTCGGCACCAAAACGCCTAGTAAACCGTTCTATCGTGTTCACGAACGCTGAAAACACAATGACTTTTTCGTCCTGTTCCAGTGCGTTTTCAACAACTTTGATCGTATCGCGGCATTTTGCAAACGCCAACTTCCGCCGAGCGGTCGTCAACTGTCCGATGGCTCGCCGCCTTCTTTGACCTGCCTCCGAATCGTCATCCACTTGAGAATCCGGAAGTTCTAAGAAATCGTCGGTAGCCTGGAGGAATTCACGCACCGCCTTGTTGAAGTGCTCGACCGCACGCGGATGCAGATCGATATCCAACCATGTCCGGAACTTTGGAGGAAGATCCAGTACCTCATCCTTTGTCCGACGGAGCATGACGCCGTGCAGTTGGAGCGTCAACTCTTCAATGTTGCTGGCGCCGTCCGCGACCAATCCGTAATCGCCTTGATACCCATCGCAGTAGCGTTTGGCGAAACTCAGAAAACTCTTGCCAAGCGGGTGTGCGATAAGTTGAAGCAGCGGAAAAAGGTCGCGGGGACGGCTCGTCAAGGGGGTCCCCGTCAAGGCGTGCACCACTGGCTCCCCCGCGGTCTGTTTGACCAGCTTGCTCGCGTGGCGAGAACGTTGGCTCCGGTGGTTCTTCAGGTAATGCGCCTCGTCGAATACCATTCCCGACCAACCAAACTGCATTAAACCTTCCAGATGTTTCCCGAGGATGTCGTAGTTGAGCACTATCCAGCCACGGTAGCTATGCGCCGGCAATGGAGCGGGACCGATGATTGCGGTTTGGGCTTCAGGCAACACAATCTCGATCTCGCGTACCCAGTTCCGTTTAACCGACGCAGGGCATATCACCAGATAAGGACCGTCGGGTTCCGCTTCGACCATCGCGATGATGGATTGGCGGGTTTTGCCCAAACCCATGTCATCTGTCAGCAAAGAGCGGCGACGCCCTAGCAGGAATGCAACTCCCTCGGTTTGATGGGGATACAACGATTTGGCAATTGCTTCCGCCCGTTTTGTGAATGCGCGATTGGAGGTACTTGGGGTCACCATCATTCTTCCCTAAATCCGTGTCGTGGAACAGAATCGTTCCTCTCCACGCTCGCACGAGGCACAATACGCAACTAGCGACAACTAGGAATCTAAGTATAACATACTTAATGAAGTTAGGAGAATACACTTTGCATACCGCTCCAGGGGAAACACATCTAATTGCAGAAGAGGTCTCATGGCGGTAGAACGTACGATTAATGTTGGGTTTCACTCAAATTTTGGCGCGTTCAAGCGAAATAAGCACTCGAAAACTCCTACAAGATTAGCGATTATTAACAGATTTCCGTTCAACTCAACCTACGACTTCCAAAATAGTGTCACCAACTTCGCCTAATTTTCTTTTTTGTGATGCAGAAAATTTAGATGCGTTTCCCCTGCATACCGCTCAGAGCGATCACACCTAACCACGTGATGTAGAGTCGTCTCCGCCTCGCTCTCGACCGACCAATGATCTGGAGAAAATCTTAGCTTTCAGGTAAAATATAGACGAAGGAAACGCAAGACGGAGAATGTCACCATGATTCATGCTTTGGCTATCTTCTCTCAGAACACGCCTAGCAGTGTCGGAGGACTCGCATCGGCAACATGAATTTGAAATATTTTATTCTTGGCGGAGTTGCTGTATTGCTTGGTTTTCTGCTGTACCCGCGCGGGGAAGATTCCGTCATTCAGGAATATGTCAAACCTTTACGACAGCTAGACGACGAGCCTCTCCATTACACGGACATCTTGCGCACGAGCCCGATCTACACCACTTACGATCTCGGTTATGTCTATAAAATCGACAAAGTCGAAATTCAATTTGATAACCCGAACGAGAGCGGTCCGAAACAGTTTGACCTGTTGATTCAGACCGATCGGACGAAGACCCCTTTCCCACGCGCCTTTTCTTACGTTGGCAGTTCCCGCGAGTATAAGTATTCGACACATTCTCTGCCCATTCCCGCCGAAGCGCGCTGGATACAGATTGTGATTAACGACTGGTTCAGCGACCGGCCCAGATTGAAAAACGAGGAATTCAGAGTTGGCTTACGGCATGAATCGCCGAGCCGATTCTTTGCTGTCGAGGCGAATCACAATAACTCGTCGGAGCTGATAAAGCTGACGGATCTACTGACTTCCGAGGATTCAAAGTGGAAGGGCGCGCGGAGAATTGAGGAGAAGGTCGAGATAGACGGTAAAACCGTGCGCCAGATCTCCTACGTTTCGCCGGAAGATGTAGTTGAAGTCACGGTGGATCTTGGCGCCGTCTCTACGATTCACGGTTTTCGAGTCACAACCGATGGGCCCGGCAATAACCTCAAGCGATACCGAATTCTAGTTAGCCCGGATGGGGAAAAATATGCCGAGGCATACGTTTCAGATATCTTGCCTGACGAAACCTACACCGATCCTCACCTGTTCGAGTCGTCTCCCGTCAATCCTTCCAACTCAAACCACCTACCTCACGGCGACGCGATCCGCGCACGTTATGTACGCCTACAGATTGATAACGGAGATTGGTACGGCAGTTATCCGGAACTTCGCGAATTTGAAGTCTTCACGGATGACTATCGACTTCCTCCCCCGTCCGATTTCAAGCTGAGTGATTACAACGCCGTACAGATGCACTATGAGAACCTCGGGCTGGACGGCAATATCCTAGCGCCGCACCTAGTTCAAGGATTTGCCTTCGATCGTGACTCGCGAGATGAGAACCACTATTTCATAGCACCGGAAAAGGTAGATGCGGGCAACTCGCCGAGCCAGTTGAGTTTCGCCTATCATTACGATAAGGTGAAACTAAGATACGCCGACCTCGATCCGTCGCACCTCTATTGGGTGCGCACAACATATCTGGGTGAAAAGGGCGGGGGTCGGATACAGAACTTTGTGCTTGACGGGTTTATTCTGCATGACGGGAGGCACGTTCCGGAGGGGAAAGCCGAGCTTGATGTCTTCCGCATCCCGAGCGATGCATACGCCGATGGCGTAATTGAATTGGATTTTAATCGTCTCGCCGGACCAAACGCCGTAGTTTCAGAGGTATCGATTCTGGAGGCGCGGATCGCAACCGATACCGATCTTGATGCGGCATCAAGAACTCAAGACATAGGGTGGGCGATTCGCGTTCCCACCGAGCCATCCTCCGCCAGCCGCGTAGTGATTGATGGACAACTGAACGAATGGTCTCAACTCTATCCACTTCTCCCCGACGGCTATGACACGAGCGCCAACACCCCCATCGCGCTTCACACCCAATGGGATGAAGACAATCTCTATATTGCGGCGGTAACGCATCAACAACAAGCGCCGATAGAGAATTTAGAGTCGCAGCAAGACGAAGGTGAGGACCAAGCCTCGGAAGATAACCAGGTGTTGCACATATTTGTTGATGCTGCTCTCCGTCGATCCCCAGGGATGTATACGGCAAGCGACCACCACTTCACATTCACCATCTTCGATTCTGAAGGGGGCCAAACGCGGGTCGTGCCCGCACAAATCCACCACCACCTTGATGCCATTCCCAACAGCATTGAACACCATCAGGAAATTGAGACAGCATTGACGAAAACTGCTGCCGGATACATCTTGGAAGCGAGAATCCCGCGAACTCTCGCGCTGTCCGAATACCGTCCAAAACTTGGAGGTCGCATCGGATTGAACTGCGTGATAGAGGGCTTGAATCGCCCCGACAACCCATCTCGCCGGCTCGCCTATGGGACGAGCGATTTGACGGCGCCGCCCAATCGCTGGAATGTGGTTCAGCTTGTGAACCAGATTAGCGGCCAGGCTGCTATCATCGGCCAACACCGGTCGGCGGCTGTGGAAGAGGCCATTGCCTTAACGGAAGTGGACGGCTATAACCCGCGCTCACACGCGATGTTTAGCGCAGGAGACATTCTCATACTCTGCGTCTGGGACACCGAGCGCAATGCCAATCGCAACGAGTCCGAGTCGATCACAGCAGAATTAAGAAACGAAACATCAGGGGAATCGCGAATGATCGTTTTACACGAGAGTGATCCCGCTGCGCTCATTGACGACGACCCGGAAAACGACTGGTCAGACAACAGTTTCCTTTTCGCTACCAAGGTCGAGACCCGCTACCGAGTACCGGACAGCGAAAAATACGACTCGGAGGCGGCCGTGAAACCGGCACATGTGCCTTCCTCCCTCCTCGTTGATGGCAAGGAGGTAATATCCTTAACCTATATCGATCCCTATTACACGACCACCCAAGAAAACGAACCCGTTAAGACCTCTACAACTGTAAAAACCGGGACAACTGGGACAATCGCAATCACGAACGAATCCGGCGAGATAATCCGAGAGTTTGAACTTGACGACACAATATACATCCGAGTCCAAGATGCGGATTTGGATGTAATAGATTCGGCGTCTTCGCACGAAATTAACGTGCGCCTACTTGTCCCTCAAACACCGGAGGCAGAGGTAGTAAAACTCAGCTACATGCAGGATCAGGACGCCTATGTGGGGGAAATCACCACAGTATATAGCGAATCCCCTGCGCCGGGTGACGGCGTCTTGCAATCCGTAGGAAAGCGATCGGTGGAGGCGGTGTATCTGGATATGATCCAGGGGTCAGGGAGAACCAACGTGTCCGTCAGCGCAAGGGCAGACGCAGTCGTCGGGAAGACTGCCCGCATTCAGTTTCGACCAAGTGCGGACTGGAACGCCCGCAACGATCACAAGTTTTTCTATGCGGGGGATCGACTTGCCATTTGGTTAACAGATACGGATCTGAATCTGGATGACGACCGAAGGGAGACCGTTGACGTAACCTTGAGAGGCAGCGTCCTCGGCGATCAGTATGTTTTGACCCTCACTGAGATTAAGCCGGAATTAGGAGAATTCATTGGATTCTTTCAAACCAGGCACGCCAAATCTGCAGTTGCGAACGGCATACTGGAAGTAACAGGAACGGAGAATGTCACAGTAAGTCATCTCGATCTCCTTCAAGGTTCAGGCGAAACGGACGTGGTGGTCACCGACAGGGTGTTTGTGAAAGCCGGAGGTGATGGGGTGATTGAGATTCTAAAATCCAATTTCCTGACACGGCGTGAGACATTTAACGCGGGGGAAACGCTCTACTTCCGTTTGCATGACGAGGACATAACAGATGAAACCGTTGACATCACACTCATAGGGAATGGTCTAAACGATCATGAGACAGTTCACCTACTACCATCTCCCGCACCGGGCGATGCCCAAATCCAACCCGTCAAAAGCGTATTTTACGGGTCGATTCCAACAACCTATGACCTCGCGGCGACGAAAGCCGATGGTATACTGCAAGTCGAGGGAACGGAGCAGATTAGCGCAATCTACATTGATGAGCTACGTGCCTCGGGTGAAGTGGCCTTCGCGGTTACGGCAAACTGTGTTGTGAATGCCGGCGCAACAGGTTCACTGAGAGTATATGATAGGGAAAATTTTACCCCCGACGCCGCTGAAAATCCTGAAATATCAAGATTTCGCGCAGGCGACACGCTAATATTGGAACTTCAGGATAGCGACTTGAACAAAGCCGATGCGGTGGCGGATCTTTTTGAAACGGATTTCAATGACAACACTCTTCGCGATAATATCCGTGTCTCGATGGTGGAAACACGGGGTGGATCGAGCGTTTTCCGGGGTGAGGTGCGCACCGGCTACGGCGAAACCCCGATTCCAACCGATAACATCTTGCAGGTTCAAGGGGGTGGGGTTGTCAATTTCACATACGTTGATGCATTGCAAAACACGGGGGCAACTCAAGTGCCAATCACGGCAACACTCGCCGTCAGAGCCGGTGACAAAGGAGAGTTGAGGCTGTACGGCGCGGAAAGCGGGAAGCTAATCAGCAGCCTCTCCGTCGGCACAGGCAGTTTCGAAGCGGGCGAAAGGCTCCGGATCGAGCTAATCGATAAAGACCTCAACCTCTCGCGGGACGTGGTTGACGAAGTAAAGACCGTCGCATCCGGGAACGTACTCAGGGACGAAGTGACGCTCATGTTGGAAGAGACTGAAGCCGACAGCACCATTTTCGTAGGTGAGTTGCGGACGCAGAACTTCGATCAAACCGAGCTCTCCGACTCTACGCCGCAAACTGAGGACGAGATTGCATCGATATACGGAGAGACAACCGCACCCGCTTCCGAGGACAGCGCCGATAAAGTACGAAAAATTCTACCCGTCGTCGCCGCTGACAACCTTCTGCAGGTTGTCACTAAAGAGAGGATTACCGTCGAATACATTGATATGCTCACGACGACCGGGGAACCGAACGTACCAATTCGGCTCAACGCCGTGGTGTTGGGGAGTAGCGCGGGACTACTGCGTATTGTCAACGAGGATGGTGTTGGCCCACAATTTCACCCGGATCAGGAGATGGCAAGATTCAACGCTGGAGAGCCAATCTACTTCCGCTTGGAAGATTTGTTACTAAGTACGGTCATCGACGCGCAGGAGGTTCAGATTGCTGTCGCCGGAAACAAGACACAGGATCGTGTCACAGTAACGTTGCGAAAATACCCGGAGGCGCGGGAGGTGTTCACCGCATTCATACCGACGCGCTATGGCACCTCCCCGATAGCGGACGACACCCTTGATGTGCAGGGCGGCGAAGAGGTGCGCGCCGTCTATAATCCGCCATCTCCGATTGTCCAGGATTTCGGAATAGCGGATTATACCTACGTCAATTACGGAGCGCGGGGCGAACTGAGTATCGTCAATCAGGACGGGACTAGTCTCGCCAACTTCAACATAGGAACCTCGCTTTACTTCCGTCTGGAAGACGCTGACTTGAACACGGATCCATTTGTGACAGAATCAGTAAAGATACTGGCAGCCAAGACCAACCCGCAAAACACAACACAGCCTTCAGACTCGGTCGATGTTTCCCTGTACGAAGATGGTCCGAACTCACATGTTTTCCGGGGGATGCTCTCTACCCGCTTCGGCAGAGCCTCAACGGATGAAGTGATGGGGTTAGTCGGGGAAGAGGTCGTGACCGCAACCTATAAAGATGCGCTGATCGATACGGGAGAGATAAACGTCGAGATCGAGGCGGTCTGCCGCGGCAACCCTGTCGCATGGGCGCAGTACACCGCCGAACCGGTAGTGATTGACGGGATTGACGACAAATGGCCTCTGGAGAGAGTTATCCGAACATCAAAAGATGAAGGACTGATTTGGCTGCAATGGAGCGACGATTCCCTTTACGTTCTCGCCCAAATCTATGACGATAATGTAAAGGTGCCAAACGCGCTCAGATATTACGAAGGCGCGGACGCACTGGAGATACATATAAACCTACAGCCCGCGGGAGATAGCAAACCACGTTACCTACAGACTGGAGGTGATCCGAACCGGTACATCCTTTGGATCTGTCCGAAAGGGGCGGGCTTCGGCGGTGACCAACCGTACATCGGTCAGTGGCAGCCGGATCGAATCTACAACTACGAGGCAGTTAATCTTAAGGCTGCTGTTCGGCAGGAGACGAACTATTACATCATAGAAGCCCGTATCCCCTTCTATCCCGTCCTTGGGAGTTTTGATCCCATAAAGACAAAGCGGCATAAACGCATCGGCTTCAATGTGGTCGTCCATCGCTCCGACGACCAGCGCGTGTATTGGGCGAAACAGCCGCCCGGCGCCGAAACCGCCTCCCCAAGTGATTTGGGAATGCTAATCCTGGAAGAGCCCGACACGCGATAAGCCCACACTCCGTTCTGTCGCTCAAGGACTGGACAACTCGTTGACAATCGCGACGTTTTCCTCCACCTGGCTCCGACTCTCCATCCCGATCGTCATGGCATGAACACACGGCAACCCCATCACAAATTCGATGCCCGGTCTAGGTCCATCTTGCTTGGCGAGTTTGCCCTCTCCGAACACCTTCATGCCGTAAATGCCCTTGCCGAAGGCAGCCATCTGTTCCATCGTTCGGATGACATCCGCAGGAGAGGCATCCATTCTCACGCCGGCGTAGTTTATGCGCGCCAACACGACCTCGACCCATTTCGTCATCGCCGCCGTCTGAAACGCGCCGTAGTCGTGGCAAGACACGCCATGTGCACGAATTAAACCCTGTTCCTTGCATTCCGACAGCGCATCCATCGCGTCGGGATAACGCGCCGTCCAGTCGTGTTGTGTCAGGCAGTGCAACAGCACGATATCAACGTAATCGGATCCTATCTCTTGCAAGAAACGCTCGACATCGCTCCTCACTTCCTTCTTGGTGCGCGAGGTCGTTTTGGATGTGATGACAACACTCGAGCGATCCACGTACTTCAGGGTTTCCTTGATGAACGAATGACTCCCGTACGCATCTGCGGCATCCCAAAACCTGACGCCAAGGTCATGCGAAAAGCAGAGAAGATCGGTAAATCCTTTTACACCCAGCTTGGTCTGGTTGGACCTACCACCGCCGCCGACAGTGCCGGTACCAATTGAAAGCCGCGAGACACGGAGACCCGAATTTCCGAGATTAACAATTTGCATGCGATTCCCTCCTTCTCTTCAACCAAAACGTAGGGCAACAATAATTCTTGGCGTTCATTATACCACAAATTGAGTGGTCGTGGGAGAATTTCTGCAAAATGAAGAAATGGTGCAACATCTACTCGGCATCCGACAAATCAATGACTTGCCCCGACTCTATACTCTCACTTATCCCGCGTATAACGCGCATATTCTGATACGCGTCCTCCAAGCTAGGTTCGGGCTGCCTCCCGTCAAGCAGCGACTGCGCCCAATGATTCATCTCCTCGAAATACCCCGGGCGTCCCACTCCGTCAAGCGCGGTGTTAACATCCCACTCCTCCGTCGGAGTGTTCGCATACCCACCACCCTCACCTGTCCATGTCGGCACGCGGTAGCGCCGCAACTTCCGTGTTTCGAGGACTTCTATCGCATGATTGTTGGTGCTTTTGATAAACACCATCGCCTCCAGAACGGCGCCGATGCCCAGCGTCATTGCGCCGACCCCTCCGTTTTCATACTGAAGATTGACCGAGATGGATACCGTGCCGCTGTCAGCGTCGTTGGCGGCGAGTGCGTAGAATTGGCTCACCGGTCCCATGAAAAAGCGCATGCAATCCGTAGGGTGTATTACCTGATCAAGCATGAAGCGCCAAGCGTACGGCGATTCCGGCTCATGAATACGCGGCGTGGGTGCAAGGTATCGCGTCTCGTATTGGCAGACACTCCCGAACTCCTCTTGCTCAAGCAGTCGTTTCGCTAGGCGGTGTGCCGGTGCATGACGCCACATCGTGCCGACCATCCCAGTCTTGCCCGATTTAACCGACGCATCGAGCAGCATCTTTGCCCCTTCGACGGTTGTGGCAGGCGGCTTCTCGGTGTAGATGTGATACCCGCGTTCAAGGCATTCGATACCGATATCGCGGTGCATCCTGTCTTCCGGACGCCCCACAACGGCAACCGCGTCAAGTTCTTCCGTCTTGAGCATCTGATCGTAATCGGAATACCAGCGCAACGCGCCGTATTTTCGAGCGTTTGTTTTCGCTTTTTCTTCGATGAGATCGCACGTCGCAACAAATTCAAATTCAGGAATCATCGGGATGCACTGTTGCAGCCCTGACGACATTGCGCCGCATCCGATAAATGCGAGTCGGATTTTTCTCAAATTACCCTCCATGCCCGCGCCTTCGATAGATTGTCTTCGGTAATAGCACTCATACCTGCAATTCCAACACGGGTGCGAGCTTATTCTTGATTAACGCAAGTTGCTACCTATAAATAGAGAAACCGAGTTTTTGGTTCACGTTCGCTAAATTATAGGTAAATAGGCCTGATTTTCGTCAATCTCGCGTTTCCACGTCGGAAAAAACTCGGTTTCTGTGTCCCTGTCAAACAAAGGTGGCAACTTGGATTGATTAACTGCTTGGTCCCGACACAGTGGACGCGGCAGCGGCGAGCGCTTCTTCGACTCGACGATTCTTCTCCGCATCAATGGCGTTCGGATGAATGGCGGAGATTGGTCCATCTTGGTGAAAATCTCCGGCAATAACCGTAATCTGATCGACGGGAAACAGATCCAGCGTTTGGGCAAACGGCTCGACCAAATCCTCAAACTTTTCGATGATATAGGTCGTCAATCCCGGATCGCCCACCGAGCGAAGGATTTCAATGGTACGCTTCAGTTGTGTGAGTTCTGCTTGCGATTGACCGCGAATTGTCGCCGCTTCCGCCTCCGCTTCCTGAATCATCTTCTCCTTTGTCGCCGCCGCGGGAATAATTGTGTCCGCTTGACACCTTGCGCGCACCATTTCAATGCGCTGTTTTTCAGCTTCAATTTGAGCTTGAATACCCGCCACCTCAGACTCGGCGTTTCGGGATTCCTCTTGTGCATTCACGGCGCCGCGCTGATTCTCTTCCGCAGTTTTGACCTTAGCCTCCGCATCAATGCGCTGATGCTCGTTTTGAAGTTCGCGGACGGAGACTTCAGCCCGGCGTTCTTCCGCCTGCTCTTTTGCGGCGGCATGCGCATTCGCCTGTGCCTCGCGCGATTGTGCTTCGGCGTCGGCGGTTTGTATCCGCTTCAGCAGCGCGATATACAGATCAGGCTCGTCAACCCCATCAAGCCGATGATCGTCCACATCCGCGATGTTCATGGTGGTAATCTCCAGTCCGATGCCCTCCAAGTCGGACTTGCAGACTTTAATCATGTTTTGGATGAGTTGGTCTTTTTGGCTCATCACCTCTTCGGGGGTCATTGCCGCGATCGAATCGCGCAGATGTCCCTCAATGATAGAGGTGGCGATGTCTTGAAGTTCGCCCCAATTCTTGGTCATGTTCAGGATTCGTTTCACGGCATTGACGAGGCCCTTCTCCGTCTTTGCCACGGCATAACTGACCGTCGCCTTTACCGTTAACGGGACAATCCCCTCGGCGATGGCGGACTCCACAACAACCGTCGTTGTTTGAGGCGTTAAATCCATCGTACTGAAACGGTTGATAAGAGGAAACACGAAAACTCGTCCACCCCGCAACGTGCTGAAACTTCCGCCTTTTCCGTGCACTACAGCAAGTTGACTCGGAGGGATGAGTTTCATCTTCATCACAAGTTGAAGAATCAGCGTTACCAAGATGAGTACGGCAAGTGTGATGAGGAAGAATATCATGATACACCTCCTTCTTGGATTGGCGCGTGCCGTGTCACATCTTCAGTGGCGACAGCCCCTTCCCCCTGCTTGCGTGTGATTAGTTCCTTCACGCTAATACCGAGCCCCTGCTCAAAACATTTCAAGAAATCAACGAACGCCGCCGGTCCCCGATTGACAGCGCTATTGAACCCGTCCTGCTCGTTGAGCACCACAAGGTTATCAACCTTTAATGACTTCGCGTGGGTACGGTACGCCTCAAACAGATGAGGCAGTTGTGTTATGAATAACGCGATTTTACCCGTATCTTCGGCATCCTTGAGTAAATCCGCTTTTTGCCGCAAAAGTTCGTTCTGGGTATGTTGAACGACCTCGACAGCTTTTGCCTCTCCCTCTGCGAGGATCTCCGCAGCGCGGCGTTTGGCTTCGGCTTCCACGATAACCTCGGAACTGTTTCTCAACTCTTGAAGTTCCGCCGTGATCTCTTCTATTCGCCGCTGTCCTGCGCTTCTCGCCTTGACGATGGCGCTATCCGCTTCCAGTTTTGCGCGGTGCACTTCCGCGTCACATTGTCGGCGAAACAGCTCGACTTCCTGCCGTGCCTGAAGAATCTTTTCGGTGGCTTGATTTTCAGCCACGAGCATTCGTCGTTTTGAATCGGATTCGGCGCGCTCGGCCCGCGCTTGCAAACGCGCTTCCTCAATCTCCACCTCTTGGCGTTTTCGCGAAAGCGTCTTGTTGGCGAGATTCGCGATGTAGTTGGATGTGTCCCAAATCCGTTGCAGCGATACGGAAACAACATTCATTCCAAACGCGCTCAAGTCTTCGCGGCAATCTTCGAGAAGAAGGTGGCGGAAGATTGCTCGTTCGCCGTCTCTCGATTGGCGCGATTCGGCGACAGGTACATCGTCTTTCGGTTGATCGCCGTCGGTCAAACTCTCCTCCGAGGAGGATTGGTTCGCCGTACCGGAGGTTTCATTCTGTTCCTGCTGCTCAATACTCTCCACACTCTCGACCATGCCGATAGCCTGCAACGGCGTAGTTTTGTTAAGCGTCGCGCGAAAGTTGCCGATCATCGTCTGCTGTATCTGTTCCTGGATCTGCGCACGCGATTTACCGAGCAACTGTTGCACTGCGCTGTAGAGCAGCACTTTGTCCATGTCATCGATACAAACACAGGCGGTCGCATCGGATCCGACGGTGATGCCGTTCGCAGAATTGACGTTATCAACCTGTACGTTGATTGGGATGATTGTGATGTCAATGAATTGGACGCTCTGGATAAATGGTATGACGAAGGTCCAGCCGCCCCTCTGCAGACGGAATCCATATTTCTTGCCTTCAACCACGGTTTCCGTGCCGCCGGTGACTACAAGAATGTGATTTGACGGACAGACGCGAATCAAAGCGCGTAGAATCGCAATCAGTATGAGGAACACAATGATTGCGAGTATGCCGCCGGCAGCGCCGCCCATCTGAGTGATCATCTCCATATTCATCAATTACTCCTTTGCCATATTATCGTGTTCAACGTACACGCACTCAGGGGTAACATTGGTAACCCGAACCGTGTCCCCTTTCTCAAACCGGGCATCCGGTTCGGCAGCCAGAGCGTACTGTTCGGTCACATTCATGCCCATCTGCACGCGCACCTTGCCCATCGTGTCGTGTGTTAGCGGAATGATAACGGTCGCTGGCTGGAAGTACAGTTCCTCCGCGCGCAGCGACGAATCCGTGTCGGTACGCTGGAAACGAAAAAAGGCGTGCGCCAACACGAAAGCCACCAAACCTGCGGGCGCCGCCCAGATTAGACTCTTGCCCGCGCTGTTTCCCATAGCTATGGCGACCCAGCCCGTGGGACCAAAACCGAGACAGAAATAAACAAGGCTGCGCAAGTAAGCGAGAACTGACAGCACAGCCACTTTGCCGGGAGCGCGAGGGACGCTCTCCGGCGGGGTTTTCCCCGAGACCGCCTCGTCGCCTGGGACATCGGTATTGAACCTCGTACCAGCATCTTCGGCACCGTCGCCGTCCCCCTCGCCCGATCCACCGCTCCCGGCATCGACACCACCATTATCTTCGCTGCCGCCGAGAACACTATCTTGGCTTCCACCGAGAAATCCGAGGAAATCGAGGGCGGTGATGGTCACGGAAAACAGTGTGCAACCGATGTAAACTCCGTTTAGCCATATCATCGGATACCTCTTTTCTGAAGGGGAGAATCGGGGTTGGAGAGATGAGGGAGGCGGATAGTCCCCGGCTGTCTTGACTCAGAGCTATTTTAGCAATTTGAATCAACGCCTGGGCCGTCCGCGATCCCTCTCGGTTTAGATGGAAAGTAATACGTAATGCGTAATGCGTAATACGTAAGAAAACCGGTTACGCATCGCGATCAAGCGACTGAAAGATGAGCGCGATAGCACTCTTAAAGAGATTTCTCGTTTTCCCTCTCTCAAGTAACACTTTTTCAAAGCGAGTCTTAGAGACGGAAATCTGTACCACAATCTGTTAGATTGTGATCCGCAAACTAACAGTTTGCGGTACAAGAGTGTTGCTTGCCGAATGAATTATTCCGATAGGGATAATGGGGCGCTACCAAGTAACACTCAACATTGCACTCCTCTGGAGTGCGGAGATTGGGCGCATCACGATTCTATTGACATAGCACTCCTCCGGAGTGAAAACCGGACCACGAAGGAACACCTTTTCAAAGCCTATCATAGATTCAAAGACGTAAGTGTTGCTTGCAGAATGAATTATCCCGACAAGGATAATGGTGTGCTCTCTCAAGTAACACTTTTTCAAAGCGAGTCTTAGAGACGGAAATCTGTACCACAATCTGTTAGATTGTGATCCGCAAACTAACAGTTTGCGGTACGAAGGCGTTACGTGCTGAATGAATTATTCCGGCAGGAATAATGGCGTGCTACCAATTAACACTCGACATTGCCGGGATCTCTATCGCGGTCGTTATCCACTCCCTTGATCCGCTGGAGTGCAGACACGGGGAGGAATCTTGATCTATTGACATCTCACTCCGCTGGAGTGAAAAGCATTATTCGAACCAACACCTCCTGAGAGCTTGTTTGAATAATCGGTAGCAAAACTGTTTTTCAGCAATTGAAGACAGGGTTTTTGCATGTTTTTGTAATTGCCTGCTATTTACCTGTGGGATCTCTATCGCACTCGTTATCCACTCGCTTGATCCCCGCCGGGGCTTGGGTGCCGGGATTCCGGCTTTTCAACACACCTTCAAGATCTCTATCGCACTCACTATCCGTTCGCTTGATCCCCTCCGGGGCTATTAGAGGCTGGTGCGCGGTGCGCACCCTACAAACTGCACTTTTCAAACAGGCTCTCAATGCCTGTCATAGATCGAAAAAATGAGTGTTACGTGCTGAAAGAATTATTCCGACAGGGATAATGGCGCGCTATTAACTACCAATTTACACAAGTTACTACCCATTCCCGTAGGTCGGGCTTTATGAAGTTTAAAAAAATAATTCGGTAATATCCTAACGATACTCGGTGCGGTTAGGAAACCGCACCTACCGAATTTAGGGAAAATTGAATTGCCGATTCAAATACTTAATCTTCATCCAGCCGGACCCTTTTATAGGATGCGTCGCAAACCGGGGTAATGTAAGTTACATCAACTGAATCTGCTCGCAGTGGATTGACAAATCCATTGCGCACATGCGGATGCGGCTTGGATATGTCTATCCAAGCCGAGCAGGATTACAATATAATACTCGGAATAATCCAAGTTCAACTATCAACAATAGATGGCAACTTGATTTACTTAATATACGGCGACAACAGATCATGAGCCGTAATCACGTTCACGGCAAGTGAATCCAGCGCGAGCAGGAGTTCATTGTCATCGAGATTCTCCGTTGCGAGACTGTCGACTAACACAATCCGCTTGTCGCTCGGGTCGTCCGAATCTATCCCGAAACAGCACGGCAAAATCTCCGTATTCTGATCGAGAATCCTCTCGTAAATTTCTTCCAGATTGCCCTCATCAAGATCTCTGACTCCGCACAAGTCTACCATGAACTCGACTTGGGTGTCATCAACAACGGCGAATATAGTCAGACCGTCTTCATCCTGCAAAATCAGTAGGGGATCCTTATCCTGGGTCGTGTATCCCTGCTCCTGAACAAAACTGACAATATCTGCTTTGGAACTTAACTGTGCCATTTTTCCCTCATTTGAAGTCTTTATTTCTGCTTGCAAGTCCGAGGATTCACTCCGGTCGGACCGTAGAACTATAGTAAAACCAGTAATTATTTATACACTGCGGTAGGTTCGATTTCCTAACCGAACCGGTATTTATCCAGTCTCCTAGGTGCGGTTGGAAACCGCACCTACCGAAATATGTGTAAATATGAATAAAATCGACTATAATGGCCAACCGCGTCAGATGCCGCAACAAAAACGGGGCACCCATAAGGGGTACCCCCTACGCTTAAGCCCCTTCTACGGGCGAACAATACGGAAAAACGTGAGCGGCAGGATTCAGCGGAGGATTTGCAATAACCGAACCCATGCACACGTTAATTCGTGCCCATCTTTGCTTTTAACGCGGCAAGATCGTCGTCCACATTGCCCTTCCCCAGATCCGCGAACTCCTTCTCCAAGGGGTCTTGACTCATTTCGGTCATTTCCGCCGTGGCATCCGCACGCGCTTCCGCATCGGCTACTTTCTGCTCCATGCGATCGAAACTTTCGAAAGCACTGTTCTCTTTCATGCCTGACATGGTTTCATGTATGAGCTTCTGCGCTTTGGCGCGCTTCTGCCGCGCAATAAGCAAATCTTTCTTCCGTCGAGCTTCCTCAATCTTACGCTCGAGAGTCCGAAGATTCTCTTTGAGCGCTTCCACCGACGCCTTCTGCTTCTCCCACTGAGCCTTGTAGTCTTCCGCAAGCCCCCCGTGTTCGTTCCGGCGTACGAGCGCCTCTCTTGCGAGATCTTCCTTGCCCTGCTGCAGAGCTAACGTCGCTTTCCCTTCCCAACTCTCCGCCTGCTCCTGTGAGTTTTGGTAATCTTTGTGCAGTCGTTTTTCGAGAGCGATTGTCGTGGCAACTTGCTGCTTCACCTTCACCAACTGCTCCTGCATCTCTGTAGTTATCTGGTTCAGCATCTTTTCCGGATCTTCAGCTTTATCCAGCGCGGCATTTACGTTTGACTTGAATACCCTTGAGACGCGGTCGAAAATACTCATGATAAAATCTCCTTGCGAGTTAATTGAATTGTTTGTGATAGGGCAAATATTGTGTCATCACCGGCTAGTTGGAACGACGTAATGCCCCATATTGTTGAATTAACAGATGACTGGTAAGTAGACAGATTATAGCCGAAAAGAGGCTATATGCCAACCCAAATCCGTGTCACCGAGCTCCTCCAAGAAACTGTAAGCGAATAACTCCAATTTCCATTGTTGCAAGATTTTTGCCGTTTACCTCAAAGGAGCGTTCCCAACTCCCCTATTTCTGTCGTGGGCGTTTGGCAGGCGTAGTTTTCACATACGTAGACCGTTGCCCTCCCGTCTATCTGCGTCTTGCCATCCGTTAATGGCATTGACGTATCCGCTGAGTGTTGAACGTCGCTCGGATCCAGCAGCGCCACAATTTTATTCGGTAGAAACCGACTGTGAATCTCTCGCAGTACAGCCATCGTGTCATCCGCGTTCGTTTCGCCGACAACCGCGATTTCTTTGGGCGCCGATAGCAGAAACTCAAGTTCACACAGCAGTTGACCCGATCCGGATGGAGCATTCTCCATCTGGTGGTAATAAAGACTCAGCGCTTGAACCGCCTTTTCGTGGAAGTCCGCTCGATCCAAATGCTTGGCAAGTCTCAACAGGCTGTGCACCGCCATTGCCGTTCCAGACGGCGTCGCGCTGTCATACGCGGATTTGGACTGAACAATGAGGGATTCGTGCGCTTTGCCGGTAAAAAAGAAGCCGCTGCTCGAGGCATCCCAGAACTGTTCAATCATTACTTCCGCAAGCCGTGCGGCCTCCCGCAACCAGCGCGGATTGAAACTGGCTTCGTAGAGTGCGATTAATCCCGCGGAAAAGTAGGAATAATCCTCAAGGTAGGCATTCAGGTGGCTTTTCCCCGCGCGGTACGTTCGCAGCAATAAGCCATCGGCTTGAGAAAGTTCGGTCAGAATGAAATTCGCCGATTTCTCGGCCGCCTCAAGATATCTCCGGTCATCGAGCAGTTGGTAGCCGAAAGCCATACCTCGAATCATGATTCCGTTCCAACTGGTTAATACCTTGTCGTCCAATCCGGGTTTAATTCTACCCTCTCGCACCTCAAATAGCTTCCGTTTTCCGTCAAGGAGAGTCGCCTCCAATTCGGTCTCATCTACCCGCAGCTTCTTGGCGAATATATCCAACGGTGTTTGTATGTGAAGGATGCTCTCCCCTTCGAAATTCCCCGATCCCGTGATGTCGTAAAATTCGCAGAAAATCTCCGCGTTTTCCCGACCCAGAATCTGGTCCACTTCATCCAGAGACCAGACAAAGAACTTTCCCTCAACACCCTCGCTGTCCGCATCCTGCGCGGAGTAGAATCCGCCCTTATTCGGATCGTACATTTCGCGTAAGACATAATCGAGAGTCTCCGCGGCAATCTCGCGGTAGAAGGGTTTCTTCGTCGCTTGGTAGGCTTCCAGATAAGCCACCACGAGTTGGGCGTTGTCGTAAAGCATCTTCTCGAAGTGGGGGACGAGCCATATGGCATCGGTGGAATAACGGTGGAATCCGCCGCCGAGCTGATCATACATGCCGCCCCTCGCCATCTTCTCCAGCGTCAATTCTGCCATCTCCAGCGCATTTGAGTTGCCCGTCCGCCGCCAGTAGCGCAGCAGAAATGGCAGACCCATGCTCGGCGGAAACTTGGGCGCGTTCCCAAAACCGCCGTAGTGGGAATCGAACGTCGAACGAAAGTGGCGAAAAGCGCCATCCAGGAGATCGCCGGTCAACTCGTGTCCGTGGTCGCTCACGCTCGACAACTGAGTGAGATGCTCCACAATCTGCGCGGCTTGCTTTGCGACATCACTTCGCCGGTCGCGGTAAGCGGCCTCGACGGCTTGCAGCACGTTTGCAAATCCGGTGCGTCCGTAGCGGTCATCGGGCGGGAAATAGGTGCCGCCATAGAAAGGCTGGAGATCAGGAGTGAGAAACATCGTCATTGGCCATCCCCCCTGCCGCGTCATGATCTGCACAGCATTCATGTATATCTCATCCAGATCTGGTCGTTCCTCGCGATCAACCTTGATGTTGACATAGTGCTGATTCATGATTGCGGCGATTTCTTCGTTCTCGAAGGATTCGCGCTCCATAACATGGCACCAATGACAAGCGGAATAACCGATGCTCAAGAGGATGGGTTTATCCTCCACTCTGGCGCGCGCCAACGCTTCCTCGCCCCACGGATACCAATCCACGGGATTGTGGGCGTGCTGCAGAAGATAGGGGCTGGTTTCATTGCCGAGTCTGTTGATATGTTTCGGGGTGTCTGACATAAAGTTCCTTCCATCCAACTTCATTTGAACGTAGGTTCACGCAGTTCGTAGTATATTCTCACCCATCGCGCTCGGCCCGTAACGCGACATAACTACGATGCCGGACAGGACTAACTTTTCCCGCATCCACCGCTTCGGTGACCGCGCACCCCGGCTCACCGAGATGAGAACAGTCGTTAAATTGGCAGTTGCCAAGATAGGGCTCCAATTCCGGGAAATAGCGGTCAAGGTTCTCCGTTTCAATTCCCCACAGCCCAACTTCTCGTATCCCCGGGGTGTCCGCCGCCTCACCGCCAAAATCAAGAGGAAAGAGTTCGACGAAAGTGGTCGTGTGTCTGCCCTTTTCCGACTTTCTTCCAACTTCTCCGACACGCAGGCTTATCCCCGGCTGAATGGCGTTTATGAGGCTTGACTTGCCAACACCGGACGCGCCGACGAGTACGCTAAACTTCCCCTCCATTACTCGTCGAAGTTCGCAAACGCCCGGGGATTCCACCGTACTTGTGTAGATAACCTCATAGCCGAGAAGGCGATAGGCGCTAAAGAGCGACGTTACCCGTTCCCGTTCGTCCGAATCAATGAGATCCATTTTGTTCACGCATACGACGACATCCATTCCGCCGTTTTCCGCCAATATCAAGAAGCGATCCAGAAAACGGAAATTCAGGTCCGGCAGACGCGTCGAGATGATCACAATCACCCGGTCCGCGTTGGCAACGACGACCTGCTCGACCACCTCGCGCTTACCCGGATATTGACGCGAAAACTTCGTACGGCGTGGCAGCAACTCTTCAATAACACCCTCCTCATCGTCGAGTTGGGTGAATATCACCTCATCGCCCACGGCAACCGGATCCGCGAAAATCCGCTTGCCTATTTCGGAACGCTGTTCGCGTTTGATGCGTCCGCGCAGAGTGCAACGGAGAGTGAGATTATCGCGCCGAACGTCGTAGAATCCCGATCGGGCGCGAATGACTCGCCCCTGAATCTTATCCATATCAAATCGGCTTCAATGTCGGTTACACCTCTCACGTAGAACAGGATTGGATGATTTGCAACGATTACACGAAAGGAAGAATCCAATGTACCAGAGCATCAATCAGCGAAATCAGAAAGGCGGCGATGAGCGTGTTAAATAGCCCTTTAACCTCGAACCCATCAATCAGCTTGTCGGTCAGCCAAAGCAGAAACGCATTAATCACAAAGTAGAACAGACCGAACGTCAAGACCATCAGGGGCAGCGACAGAAATACAAGGATTTTCGTAAGCAGCAGCTTTAGTATCCCGTATACGAAAGCAACTATGACCGCGGTCGAACACCCTTTGATATGCACGGACGGCAGGATACGTGTCACTACAAACACTGACACGCTAAGGATGAACCAGTTGAGAAGCCACTCTAGGAGCATAAGGATTACCCTGTGCCAAATGCTTATTTCCCGAAACGTCGCTGGCGTTCGCTATAATCGCGGATAGCACGAAGAAAATCGATTTTCCTGAATGAGGGCCAGAACGTGTCGCAAAAATAAAATTCCGAATACGCGCTCTGCCATAGGAGAAACCCCCCGAGTCGGATCTCGCCGCTGGTACGGATAATCAGGTCCGGATCTGGCAGATTGGAGGTATAGAGGTGCGGTGTAATCTGATCAACGCTCAACTCGTCGGCAACTTGCGCCAGATCCTTGCCGGCTGTCAGCTCCGCGTTCAGATGCTCGCGGCACGCTTCGATAATCTCCTCCCGTCCGCCGTAGGCAACCGCCACATTCAGGATAAATTTATCGTAATCCTTGGTGGCTTCCTCGGCGGCACGGATAGCTTCCTGGAGGCTCTTCGGCAGAAGTTCGATCTCACCCATTGCGCGCACTCTGATCTGGTTGGTGTGCAGCCCTTTGATAGTCACCAAATCCCGCATCTTTTTCTCGATGAGGTTCAGGATGCCGGTCACTTCGGATTTTTCGCGTTTGAAGTTATCCAGCGAAAATATCCAGATGGAGAAAATCTTGACTCCCAATTCGTCGCACCAATGGAGTACGTCTTCGAGCTTATCCGCGCCGTCATGATGCCCCTGAATTATATCCGCGAATCCGTTCTGGGCGGCGTAGCGGCGGTTGCCGTCAAGAACCACGCCGATATGGTAGGGGATATTCCAGCGACTTGCCTCCCTCTCCAACCGCCGTTGATAAAGGTTGTAGAATACCCATTTTATACGTCCCTTGATAAATGTCCATATATTCATAACAAATCCTCGTCAAATCTTCCGGAATTAGCGGCATAACGATAAAATCTAGGATGAATGCAATTTGGATGAATGGCGCATCGGAATCATTCTAATACTCGGCGATCGTCAGCACAATTCCCACACTACTGTCATTATTATAACACTGAGAAGTCTCTTGCGAAAAGCAAAACCTCGCACAAGCGCTAATCAATCTCCAGTTTCCTTGAAACGGAGTTTTTTCTTGAAAACTCCGTTTCTTTTAGCTCGACTTTGTACATTTAAACTGTATAACAGACGGTGTCAATCAAACGCTAGAGAAAAGCAAGTAAGATTTTAACCATCTGGTCTTTTCGGTTGACCTGTGAAAAAGTCTTCCCTATAGACTAGAACTGGTGTTTCACGCAACCCGATGCATTGGGGCAAGTCGCTGGCGCTCTCCAAGGCTGGTGCGCATGGGATTTCTATCGCACTCGCTATCCACTCGTTTGATTGCACCCTACAGACTTCAGTTTTGTACAAAGTTGAGTTTAGGATCTGTTTGAAAATGAAAACTAGATGGAATGGTGGGCAGTGCCCACCCTACATAGACTATCGCATCCTTAACCAGTCGGTTGATTGCACTTGTGAAGATCTCTATAGGACAGTTGAACTCACATTGCACTCCGCTGGAGTGCCAGAATGAACGCATCGTGTTTCTATTGACATACCGCTCCTCTGGAGCGGGGAGTCGCGACCTGGAGATCGAAGGATTTATTATGGTATCTCTATCGCGGTCGCTAGCCACTCCCTTGATCACTCGTTATCCACTCGCTTGATCCTACAAGGTTCACTTGATGTCGGTTGTTTATCCCTTTGATTGTATGCTACAGGATTGCGGGTGAAATAAACAGAGTTTTCAAGAAAAAACGCGGTTTCGGGACGCGATCGTATTTAGATTCGCACGACGGGACGGGGTCGGGCGTGTCTGGTGAATTCGCGTATATATCGCCTATGCGACGCTGTGGTTGTGATGCGGGAGCGGCAAGCGCCTTGGACGGCGTCGGGCGCGTCGTTATGATCGGCCGACGGGAATTGCCTGAACTGTGTCCAGAGTTCGGGTGGCAGGTCCCGTTCGTTGAAGGCGATCCACCCGTTGGCTATCGCGGGTTCAAGGGTTTCGATCCGGTCTTCTTTGTTTTGGTGCTGCTGGTGATATGTAATCACGCCCTGAAAGCGATGTCGTTCTTTCATGGCGCGGAAGGCGCTGTCGGTCGCTGCCAGGATTGTGCCGTCTTTGTCGGGACGCTGTTCACAAACAAAGTGGGATTTCGGGTACGCGGGCGCAAGCATAGCTTCAGCGCGCTGGACGAGGAAGATGGCGTTCTCCATCTGCTCCGTCAACGCTACCCGATCCATCCATGCCAGCATCACATATCCGTTGACTCCGGAGAGGGAGTCGGGGTTCAGAGCGTCGCCGCCGGGAAGCGGTTCCCAGACAACAACGACGGCGCAGGCGTAGCTATTGGCTAGCGCATCGCGTCCACTCATGGTGTCGAGGTATGCCGTAAAACCGCCGATAACGTGCCACGGCACGACGCGCCCGTCGCTGCGGCGAAAGCCTTCATCAGTGACGGAGAAGGTGATGGCACTATCCATTTTAAACAACGCCATACCCGGATCGCGCGCGTCGTTTTGGAGTTCGCGCATGACGTTATGGTAACCGCGCTCGACGATCTCTTTACGGACCTGGAGGTACGGCAGGTTCTCGTGCCACAACATCTTCACGCCACCGGACATCTCATCTTGATGTTGGGTAAAGAACGCTTTCGCGTTCTCTTCGCGTTCTTCGTCATTGAGCGTGGTGTCGCCGTAGAAGCGTTCCCACTCTTTCCAGAGGCGCTCGGCGCTGGGGTGGTAGATGTCTTCCGGATACACCACGGCTTGGTAGCGCAGCGTGTGCCAACCGGGCACTGTGCGGAGGTGTTCGGATAGGGATTCGGGGTGTTTGACGGTGTCGACTATCATGGTGTTGGAGTGGGCGCTCCCGATGTCGCCGGCGTACATGAAGTCGGTCATGAACCAGTCCCTGTCTTCCTCTCGCAGATTCGGGTTCATGCAGCGTTTCGGGTCTTCGATGTCGTCGCAGAGCTTGAGCGTAGGACGCGCATCGCCGAGTAGGGCGCCTCGGGGAGAGGAGCCGCGTCCGAGGGGCCTGAGACCGACGCCGTTTCCGGTGTCGGTTTCGGATTTTGTCCAAGGGGAGCCGACGAGATCTCCGAAGTCGCGCTTTATGAGAGAATTGGTTTCGAGGACGTATCGGATTTCGGTGATGCGCTGGCGCGCCATGCGTTCGTTGCGACCGACGATGAGGATGAATTCTTCGGGTTGCGCCCCCATTGCGATATCAAATTCCTTGTAGCAGATCCTCCATAGCGGGATTAGCCGGTTGACAAGGGTGGTCTTGCCGGTACCGCGCGGGGCTTGGATGTTTATCTGTTTACCGTACTCGCCCGGTTGGATGGCGTGAAGGATTTCGATGTGAAAATCTTTAAGCTCTAGCATGCGGCAGCTGATGTCTCTGATATAGTGGTTGATGAAGAGGTTGGGGTAGACGTAGCCGGCGTGCGCTCGGAGTTGACAGAACGCTTCTTCATCCTTCTTCTTCCGCGAGTTCTTCAGCCAAGTCTTTGTATCCGAGCAGCCTATCAACTGCATCTCCGTCAGTATGCGGGGAATGGGCGTTACTATGTTCATAATTCATCTCCTTTGAGGTACTGAGCATGATGTCCTTAAGGGGGTTGATAACGCGGGAAAGATGGAGCAGGTCGTTGGCGTTTTCAATCGGGACGTCGGCAACTTTTGAGCGCACACTTTCAACAATCTCCGAAATTGCGCTTGAAGCCTTGCTAGCCGTGGCTTCAAGTATTGCGCGGCGTTCTTCACGATAGTGCGCTAATGTGCGCTCGTATATTTGGCGGTAATCAGTTGAGAATTTGTTGGACCGCGGATTGGAAACGCGTGCGGCATCTCGAAATATCTTGCGACCAAGGTGCGCCCACTGGGGATATTTCGCCATCCAGGAATCAACGACCTGCGGGGTGCTCCATCCTTCGTAGACGCGGCGCACTATTGCATTTAGGTGGTCTTCGCGTGAGATTTTGAATGTTTCATTTGATTCGCACATTTTCTAAATCTCCATATAAAGCAGTTACCGGCGGCAAGAACCAATGTATTCTTTTGGCGGCGCTGATCGCGAGCCACCGTAGTTTCACGGTCAGCCATTACTACCATAAAAAAAGCCCACTAGCGGCTAGTTGTCGATTGACAACAGGTTTAGCCACCAATGGGCTGCTTACCGATGGGACATTTGGTCAAGCGCGGTTACCCATGATTCATGCGCGGGGCAACCCGCGTGCAAATGTCATATGAAACCTTCGGACCGATTGAATCCCTCTTCTTCAGAACTAACACGCATCAGAGCATGTTAGGGCGGATTTGTTGTCAAGGCTCAATAAACCTTCAACATTAGAGAGAGGCAAAAGCATAGCCCAGCGGCTTTCAAAGACGCCGGCCAGCGGGCTTGCCTCAGTTGCGATTCAAAGGAAACGCGGTTTGTCTATCTAGGGCGGCAACCCGCACGGCCTTTTGTCAAATAGGCGACTACGGTGCGCGGTCCAATGCCGTCTAGTTAGTTCGAATCAAACTTATACCTTGGCAGTCTATATGCTGCTCGGTACCCTGATGTACAGTATACTATGTTATTGATATTTTGTCAAGTGTTAATTCGTATTCATTCAGGGGAAACGCATCTAATTGCAGAGGAGGTCTCATGGTGGTAGAACGTACGAATACTGTTGGGTTTCACTCAAATTTTGGCGCGTTCAAGCGGAATAGGCACTCGAAAACTGTTACAAGATTAGCGATTACTAACGAATTTCCGTTCAACCCAACCTACGAGTCCCAAAATAGTGCCACAAACTTAGCCTGATTTTCTATTTTGTGATGCAGAAAATTTAGATGCGTTTCCCCTGGATATTTTAACGTTGGGTAAGGGAAAAGCAGTGGTTAGTAGGAGAAGAAGAAGACGGGAAGACAGGAAGATTGGAAGGGAGGAAGGAGAGAAATGCAGTGGAGGGCGGGGAGGGATGGTGGGCGGAGAAGAGGGAACCAAGATTTGATAATAGTCTTTCGCACCTATCAATCGGGGACATGGCACTCCGCCGGAGTGTGGGGAATCGCGACCGGGAGGTCGCTCCTACAAAGGCGTAGGAAGGATGGAAGGGTAGAGAAGAAGGGGTAGTCTGAATCACATATTTCTCAGTTCCCCATTTTTTGCAACGTCCCAATTTATACTCTTTTCATAGGCGCAACCGCATGACCGCGCTTCGTACCGCAAGCTAGGACTTCCGGCAACCGTGCGGTCTATTGCATCGGGTCAGTCAACTGTCCGTCCTTGACCATCAGCACGACCGGCTCATATAGCGCTTCGCCGTTTGGATCGAACGAAAAGCTCCCGAGGATGGTGTCAAATTCCGTTGTAGCCGCCAAAGCGCTACGAATCGCCATAGCATCCGGTTGCTGCGGATTGATTATTACCGCTTCCACAAGAGCGCGGTGAAGAATGGTTAGCGCGGCATAGGATAGAGCAGCCCATGCGTCGGGTTCGACGCCGTACGCCGTTTGGAAATTCTCAACGAAGATTTTGTTAAGCGGATTGTCCACCGCGTTCGACCAACTATGGAATGTAATTGTTCCCTCAGCGGCAGCACCCGCCAATTGCACTTGATTCATGGCCAAGCCAGGAATGATATACGGCGCCGCGATTTCGTTTTCACGCCCCTGAACCATAATCTTCGCCAAGTCTGACGCCACCGAGGAGACAAAGAGAGCATCGGGATTCGACTCGCGGATTTTCGTAAACTGCGGGGAAAAGTCGGCGTCCCCGGTTTGGAAGGTTTGAGTGATTGCCACCTCGACACCGAGCTCTTCAAGCGCCACGGTTAACTGTTCGTTGCTGCTAGTAGAGAAGACATCCGCATGGTCATACAGCATTGCCACGCGTTCATAGCGAAGTTTTGCGTGAGTGGTGCGAACACCCGCGGGATTCAACTTGTCCGTGGCAAGGGCTGCTCGAAAGATGTAATCGCCTATGCTGCTCAGACCGGCGGCCGCAGAAACGGAACTGAAAGCGACGACCTGATGCTCTTGCGCGATCGGAAAGGCTTGTTTGGCATGGGTTGAAATAGGCATTCCGACAATTGCGGGTACACTCGCTTGAATCAGCCGTTGAACAGCGCCTACCGTACCGGCAACCGTGCTCATGTCATCCTCAACGATGAAATTTAGCCGCACGGGGTTAAGTTGCGAATTGTTTATCTCGTCCCGTGCCAGATTGAAGCCGCGCTGCATGGATTGCCCGAATGACACCGCGTGCACACCCGTCATAGGCAACGACAGTCCGATGTTCACCGTGAATGGCTCGTAGAGTACATCGATTCCATCATCTTTCCATTCGTCTGGATCATCTTTCCATTCGTCTGGTGCGAAAATAATACTGGTGAGTTGATCGCAGCCGCAAATGAGCACCGTGAACCCAATGACCCATGCAACCATTGCACATCGTGTAAGGCAAGTTTTAATCATGCTAAAATCTCCTTTCGGAATTAGTTAACGGCTGGCGTGTGCGATCTGCCAACTTAGTAAGGAAAACCTCATCAAAGCCTGTCATAGATCGAAAGATGAAAGTTTCTTGCTGGATGAATTATACCGACAGGGATAATGGCGTGCTCTTGACTTGTGTGTTCATTTAGGGCATTTGCCCTAATCATCCTGCGTTACGGTTCGATTGACGACAAATCAATGACGGCTCCCGCTTCAGTCAGGATGGCATTGCGTTTGTCGAAATACTTCTTAACCCGATCTTCCTTGCTTGACATGTACAAAGTGGCTATCGGCGGATTTACTGGTCGTCGCACACGAACGGTATACGAATTCGACGACGGATCGAAAGCTGGCGGAAGGATTTCTTGAATATCACTCGTACTCATCAGGGATCCATCCTTTAATCTTAAAAACACGTCAACACTCTCCTTTCACTCGGCATATTGAACCGGTCGGCGGCGCCCATACATCTCCAGTTCCGCATACCTACCGCATTGCTTATGGAATATCTATGACTAAGCTCACGCTACCGTTGATAAATGATCGTAGGACAGCCAGAACCGCACTTTGCGGCACTCTCAAGAAGAATTGTCGAATTATCTTTGCCGCGAGACCTCGAGACCGGCATGCGAACGGCGTGATAGGCGGCGGCACGCCAGCGCATCGAGTATCCGCCCTGCACTCCGCAGGCGGCGCGTGCCGCAACTGTCGAATCGCTATTCGTCGCGCTACTTCCTAGTCGGGTTGATGGGTTCTTTGTTCTGACGGGCTTTCTCCGCCGTGCGCTTTATGCCCCTGACTCGACATAGACACACCGCTTTCCTTTCCGCGCACCCAGACCTCCCCTCCGTCGTCGTTGACTACCATACCCGCGCTAGTTTCTCCGTCGCCTATCGCGACCTGCGCGCCGTCCTTGGCGAGTAGGAGCACATTGCTCTTGCCGTCTGTGCCACGTAAACTGATAGCCCCGTCGTTCAACATAATTCTGTTTTTGCCAGCCGAATCAACCACCTGAATCTCCTTACAGATGATTGTTTCGTATCGTGCATCAGTTACGTCGATTGCCTTCACAGTCGGTAACATAGCACCTCCCGCAATTGCGAGAACCGCGCCGACGAATCCGCCGATTATGGCAAACAACACCTCTTTCCTTTTCACAATCAATCTCCTTTCGTCGTGGTTTTGGTCAAAGGCGGCAACTTAAACTTACTGACGCAAATCGCCACCTATACTGGAGAAACTGAGTTTTTGGTTCGAGTTCGCTAGATTAGGTAAATTTGCCTGTTTTGTCAATTTCCATTACCCCTTGAAACTCAATGGGAGTAAGATTGAAGCGCCGCGACGGCTTCATTTTCGCTCTCGAAATGTTCAAATGTGCTAATCAGGCGGCTTCTCACTATGAGGCTCTTGATGTGTTTGCTAACGTTAATGACGGCAATTCGACCCCTCTTCCTTGCGATTGATTGGTGCGCTTGCATCAAGGCTCCTAACGATGAACTGTCGATCATCGGAACATCAGCAAAATCGAATAGGAATCTCAGGTCTTCCTGGCTGCTGGTAAGGTATCTATAGAATCTCTGTTTAAATTCCGCGGAGGCGCTTCCAATCATCTTGCCATAGGGTTTTATATAGATGATGTCATGTTTCCTGTAAATATCGATTTCCATTCACGGTCTCCCGATAGGTTTGGTTCGTGAAGAAAGTCTGAGTGTGCGGATACTCAGTAAGAAAGTGATAAATGGGGGGTTGGATTTTCACCTGTGTGATTCCTATGAAGCGTTGGCACTTTCAGAGTTTTCAGTGTAAACGATAAAATGCAAACACATAGGAGTTACGCAGTTGGCTGAAGTGTATAAAGAGGTTTTACCAAATAAGCACGCACAGCATCTCTGACAATTGAGAGTTTAGCGTCAAACCAACTGACTCCGGTGTGATGGCAGTAATGCTCGATTCTCAAAAAGGCTCTCAGCGCTAAACCGATATGATTTCTTTGAGTACGAGCCGACCGTGTTTGTGCCCGTTCAATGCCAACGAATTGCTTAATTCCACGATGATATTCCTCTATGGTCCAAGACCATTCCGCATATTTGAGACGCATTAACTCGTCCATCTGTAAGTCATTGGTTGCCCAATATTCAATGCCACCTTCTGGAGTGTCAATCTTGAATACTCGAATCAATCCATATCCTTTTAAATGGACAATAGTCCCCGTTGATTCAATCGGAACTGTACTCACAGGGCGGTTGCCGGAATAATCTTTATTCACCAGTCGGTTGGAAGCTAGGCAAGTAAGCCATCTCCAACCATGACCTCGGACGGCTTTTAGATTCTCTAGGCTAGCATACCAACTATCAAAGCAAATACATTCGGGAGCAAAACCACGTTTCTTCGCTTCCGTGAGCATGGCACGAAAATGGTCATTTTTCGTCAAGCCATCATTGACTTTGTTATAGATTCGATAATCACACGGAATATGCCTATCGCCATCAGTCCAAAGCAAAGTGATTAGGTTAATTCCCTGCACCACTTGATGATGTTTCCCTGACCAGTGTTTTGTCACTAGTTCAATTTTTTGGGAATAGGGTTTATCCAAAGTCGAATCATCTATAACCAAGATTCCTGATTCCAGTTTTACCTGGTTATTCGATTCGTACCACAGTTTGTCAGTATCAGGTTCTTCTCGATGCAGAAGCCTTGTTATTGAATCGTGAGCCGGTGGGGCATCAGTTTGGGGCTGAACTTTTTCCGCCTCAAGACAACTGTAACTTTTCTGAGTGCCAACTAAAAAAACAACATAGTCAGTGTCAGTATATTTGGGTGGATTCATGCTCAAATTATAACCTATTCTTACTCAACTGCGTAACTCCTACTCCTTTTGAGTGATTTTCCGATTGTAATCTGCAATTGGATTGATGTCTGAAATGCGCTTTGCAAGATTGGGGAAAACATCTCCCGTACAAGCAGAGCGCACCCGCAAGAGCGGCACGGTTGGGAATCGCGCCTACCGTAGCGAGAGATTACTTCCGTATCAACATCTTCCGTGTGGCAGAATAATCCCCCGCCAAAAGATGGTAGAAATAGACACCGCTTGCCACAGTTTCCCCAAACTCGTTTCTGCCGTCCCAATAGGCGGCGCGACTTCGGTTCTGATATACCCCCGCATCTTGATGTCCGAGCGGCAACCACCGGACGATCTGCCCATTTGAAGCGTAGATCGTCAGCGTGACATCCGCAGGTGTGGATAGTTGATACGGTATCCACGTCTCCGGGTTGAACGGATTCGGGTAGTTTGCCAAGAGGATAGTCTCTTTCGGAGATAATACCATCAAGAGGTTTTCTAAAAACAGAATACCCTGTTGCGATGTGATATCCGTCACGGCTAATCGCTGTGCTTGTGCCAACCATTGGCGCACGTCTGCAGCGGTGAGCATCTCTAAGGATTGCGGATGCAGTGAGGGAGCGGCGGCGGCATTATCTAAAACGCCGGCAACTACGATGAGATCGGCAATATCAACGACACCATCACCGTTGACATCTGCCGGATGTTGTCCGGTTTGTCCGAAGCTTGCTGCAATCAACATCAAATCCTGAATGCTTACCGCACCATCACTATTCACATCACCGTCTTCTCCATCTTCAAGTTGAGTAGGTACGGATAGATGCGCGGTTAGCGCGGGACCATTGTAGTTCGCTATTCCCGCAGAATCTATGGTAAAAGTTAGCGTACCAGTGGGGTCACTTTGATCGTCGAATTCAAGCTCAACGGCGATTTCGTTATTACTTATACGATCGACTCCCCAGCTATCGACAGTTACACCGTTAATACCGGATACGGTCACTGCATCATCAATGTCGGAACCGAAACGCATGTAAGCGGCGGCGCTGAGCGTCAAAATGACAACGCTTCCATCCAACGTTGTCTTTGTTAATGGCGATGCGGTTGAAGCGACGACCCATTCTGTAGCTGCCGCAACGGGGATTTGCGCTGTCAGTGCGGGCCCGTCATAATCTTCTATACCATTGGCACTTACGCTGAAGGTGAGCATAGCATCGGTGTCTATGTTCCCGGAGAATGTCAACTCAACAGTGACTTCTGTATCGCTGATGCGGTCCACATCCCACCGTTGAAAAGTAGCTCCGTCAATGCCAGAAACTGTTAATGCATCGTCATATCGCCATCTGTGGAACTTCGTGCCGGAGAGTGTCAATGTAACAACGCTTTCATCTAACGTTGCCTCTGTTAATGGAGATGCTGTTGAAGCGACCAATGATTCCGTAACTGCGGAAACCGGAATTTGCGCTGTCAGTGCGGCGCCGGTGTAGTTTGCAATAGCATCTGATCCCAACGTAAGGGTTAACGCGCTATCGACGTCTATGTTGCCAGCGAATTCTAGTTCAACTGTAATCTTGGTATCGCTTACACGGTCTACGTTGAACCATGCAGGACTTCCCAAGGTTAGCCCCGGAATCCCAGAAATCGTCAAGGCATTTCCAATATCAATTTTGGAGCGTTCAAATGTCGCGCCGGTGAGTGTCAGCGTAACAACGCTCTCATGAAGCGCCGCCTCTGTTAGCGGAGAGGGAGTAGAGGCAACCACTGTTGGGGCAACGACTGAATCAGGTACCTGGGTGTCTGGCTGCTGGGCAGGCGGCGGTTTTGCCGCATTTTCACCCACAACTCGTATTTCCCAACTCCCATCAGCGCGTTGAATTGCCTCAAATTTATAAGCCACGCCATTGAAGTCTGCATTGACATTGACCGAATCCTCGAATTTTGCTCCAAACAGCAGTCTGAGCCACCACGGCAGTCCTTGGGGGAGATTGTTAAATTGTGCTTTTCCGTCGTTGTTTACGAAAAATCCAATATCCGTACCAGGGTAAGTACAACTTTCACCGGCGGACAGCGTATCTCCCACTTGGCAGTCAGCGGCACACACCCGTTGCCCAAAGGAAACCGCGAAGAGGATACTTAAAATGAGACATTTCCGATTCAAAAATAGGCTTTTCATGTGAACTCCTTCTTTGTTAGAACCTGTTTGAAAAGTTGGCAGGGAAGCCATTTTTAGACTATCCGGTAAGTTCTTTGAGGAATCGCCAGACGGTCCAGTCGATGAGACCGAGAATGTCCAAAGCAATAATAGCGGCGATTATCCACTTCACGATTTTACGAAGCCAGGCCGTACTGTTGGAAAGCACCACGTACAACAGTACAATATCGACGGCAATCTCCATGATTGCCCAGAATAGCATGCGTACGGTCATCGGTAAAATCTCCTTATTCTTCAGGTATGCAGTTTCGTGTGACAAAACTTACAAAGCGCTGTGAGGTCAGAGTCACGTTCCCTGCCCCAGCGTCTGTACCGCTCATGGTGTACCATGGTTGCCCGATCGCCGCATTTCCGACACCGATAACCCGCCTTCTTCAAAATCCGCTTGCGCCGATCCCGCCAATACTCGGTTTCCAAATATGCGCGATACCTTAATTGCCGTCGCCATTTTGGCAGACTCTGATAGCTCATCTGCCCTGCTCCTTATAGCATTTCTCTAGAATACAAGCGCATTAATCGCTTGGATTACGTTGAGACACTTGTATAGTGACGCAAGTTGCTACCTAGCGAATTCTGGTCATATATGAGTCTCTTTTTGTATAATGTTGAGTGAAGTAAGTCTTTGAATCCTCTGTTAAATGGTTCATTATCCAGAGAGATAGTGCATACGCGCATCCTACTGACAGACCGAATCGTGATTCAGGGAGTCTTAATCAGGATCTACTTTCGCCTCTACTTTATGATGACGAGTCGGCGTGTTTGATAGAAAGATGGGGTAGACAAGTGATAGAAGTAGGTACCGCTGGCAACTAACTCCCCGTTGCTGTTGCGTCCATCCCAATACGCCGCACGCTCCCGGCTATTATAAAAGCCTGCGGATTGAATGCCTAGCGAAAGTGTGCGAACCAGTGCTCCGGTTGTGTCATAGATGGACACTGATACCGGACTGTCGCCAGAAAGTTGGTATGGGATCCACGTCTCCGGGTTGAACGGATTCGGATAGTTCTGCAACAATATATCTTGTTCCGGTTTACCGATGCCGTCAAGTCGGACAGACAGAACGGCGTTGACAAGGTGTTCAGGCGTTACGCTGAATCTCACGGTATCCGATTCAACATTTCCATCCGGGCCAACGACGTGCAGTTCAATCACGTCTCCAACTTCGACAACACTGCGCCGAGCCAAGTCGGCAGTTGCAGCCGCGAAGTAATCGCCTTCCACCGAAGCCGATATCGTGCTGTTTGTTCGCAGGTTGCGCACGATTACCCGGTAGCCGTCATACGCCAGACTACCGTTCAAGTGACCACTGACAACGAACGCCCACACGTTCTGTTTCTGCGAATTCTCTACGGATACGGCAGGCGGTGACGCGGCAGCCCCTGTTTCATCTGTCCACGCCGCTCCAGCGAAGGCGAAGTTCCGAGCTTCCGGGACATTGACGATATAACCTTTTCCACCCTCAATCGAAAAACCGTCGTTGGGAGCGTCCGGAGTCCACCCCACGAATTGCTGGGAATCAAGCGTGATGACGGTTGTGGCTCCTGTCAGTGCAGCAAGTGACTTGGCTGTCATCGGCTTTGGTGGAGCCAACGGCACAGAAATCATATTCAAGCCCTTAGAGAGTGTAACGGTATAGGTGTTACCAAAATGAGTGCTCACTGTCTCGTCAGCGGGTTTGGCGATAAACCCGTGTCTGCGTCCATCAGGTGAGTCATAATACCCAACGACAGAGCTGTCTTGATTAATATTCCACCCCTCCGTGCTAACGCTCCCTGGAAACCGCATTTCCTGTAGTCCACGGAATGTGCCGACATGAGTCCGCGGGATATCATTCATCCCTTTAGATCGGGCAACGAAAACCCCTGCATCGTTGACACCATGAAGAAACCCGTATTCCAAATCGGGTATAGGGGAATCGATAGATGTAAACACGCCATCTATCAATGTATATGCGTGATATATCCCGTCAGCATCTATGTAACTGCCCACGAGACTCCCTCCGCTCACAAAATCGGCGAAGGTTTCTTTGGCACCGGGGAACTCAACGATCTCGTCCCCTGTAAATCCACGGCGAACGCCAGAAGCATCTGTGAAATTACCTGTCAGTGCCCCAGTGGCATCACTGATACCGTATATCTCCGTTTCAACAGAGTTCGGGAAATCGTATTGACGCAACTCGCCATCTTCTAAGATGACACCGTGGAACAGCCCTTCGCTATCTTCGTAGTGTCCAGCAGCATCTCCGTTGTTGCCCAGGGCATAGAAATAGGTATTCTGTGAACCCTGAAAATCATAAGTTGTGAAAACACCATCGATGAGTGTAAAAGCGACCTCTTTTTCACCATCAGCACTTTTCGTATAGCCTGCATAATCTTCAAAGTCGCTACTCGCCGTCAGAGCCAAAAAATCTACACCTGGAACATCAATACTCTCAAACGTATAGGTGAAGGTGACAGGGAGGTCAACGGCGGTTTGTGAGGGTTTGGCGATGAACCCGCGTCGATGCCCATCTTCTGACTCATAATATCCGACGACAGAGTTGTCCTCATTGATATTCCACCCCTCTGTGATAACAGCACCGGGAAACTGCAAGTCCTGTCGTTTATGGAATGTCCCGACCTGAGTCCGCGGGAGATTATCCCCTCTTTTGGATCGGACAACGAAAACCCCTGCACTGTTGATACCGTGAAAAAATACATACTCCAAATCGGCTGCGCGTGCAAAGTCAATAGATTGATACATACCTTGCACCTGGAAATATCCGTGATATATCCCGTCAGCATCTATGTAGCTCCCTATAAGGATCCCCCCGCTCACAAAATCGGCGAAGGTTTCCTTGGCACCGGGGAACTCAATGATCGCGTCACCAGAGAACCCACGGCGGATGCCGTCAGCCGCTGTGAAATTACCTGTTAGTGCGCCCGTCGTATCACTATACCCATAGATCTCCGTTTCAACAGAGTTCGGGAAATCGTATTGACGCAACTCGCCATCTTCTAAGATGACACCGTGGAACAGCCCCTCGCTATCTTCGTAGTGTCCAGCAGCATTTCCGTTGTTGCCCAGGGCATAGAAATAGGTATTCTGTGAACCCGGGAAATCATAAGTTGTGAAAACGCCATCGATGAGTGTAAAAGCGATCTCTTTTTCGCCATCAGCACTTTTCGTATAGCCTGCGTAATCTTCAAAGTCGCTACTCGCCGTCAGAGCCAAAAAATCTACACCTGGAACATCAATACTCTCATAAGTGTAGGTGAATTCAGGAGGGGGCGGGAGTTGAGCATTATCGGTTTGTGCATCGGCGTTACTTGAGAAAAAGGAATTGAGACATACAAATAACGTAAAGGTGTAAAACAAGAAACTGATTTTGGTTTGATTGTGCATAACGATAACCTCGCTTAAAGAATCTTGATTAGTAATCAGTAACGATGAAATCCCATCCTAAGATCCTGTTTCAAAAGTCCAAATGGGAAGTCATATTGGGATAAACGACTTGATAATCCGATGGTTTTGACCCTCAAATGGCCAAAAATGGCTTTGCCACCTACTTTTCAAACGGGCTCGACAATATCACAGGATGGAAATTAAGTCAATCAAATTACGTAAGGAATTTCGTGGGAACAGCGTTGATCTCCGAGGCGGTTATCATTTATACTTATTTGCCGATATTTAAGAAATAATACCATTTCTCTATATTTACAGTGCATGAGTAGCGTGACTCATGTGTTTCCAATATGCGATTTGGTAATGGCTATCGAGCGAATTACGCAAGTAAGTGTGGATTCGACTCAGATAATTGAAGACTTTCCGACCGAGGTGTTTGGCGATGTCGGGGGATAAGCGCTTTTCTTGGAAGTTTTCCTTTCAGTGGATAGCAATTCGATCTGCCCCAGCGGTGCGGTGCCGTTTGATGCGCTGAATTGAGGGTACATCGGTAAACCAGTGTTTCTTATTCGAATTGGAGATTCAAATCATGGTGAAGACAATGAAGAGAGCTTGTCACGTAGTTGCCTGTGCAGTGCTAATCACCGGGCTTTGCGGGTGTGACGAACTCGTCCCGATAATTTCCAAGGTTGACCGGCCGGATGAGATTGTCGTGGGTGTGGTAATGTCGTTGACGGGTGAGTACGCGGTGGAAGAAAATGCCCAAATTTCGGAGTCGTTCCTCAACGGGTTTCATATGGCACGCGATGAGATTAACAGTAATCAGCTAGGACCGCCGCATCTGCGCTTTACCTTTGAGGACGACCGCAGCACGAAGGAAGGCGCGGTTGAAGCCTATAATAAGCTGATTCTTGAAGACCAGGTAACAGCGATTATTGGACCTGCCGGTTCAAACCACGTGGAGGTGGCTTTTCCAGTCGCGCAGGAGCACGAGATTGTGGCGGTTGGACCTACATCGGCGGCACGGGGCCTGAGCGCCCTCGGAGACTTTGTGTTCCGGGTAAATTTGACCGTCGACAAGTTCATTCCACCGGGGGTACGGATAACGCATGAAAATCTGATGTATCAACGCGTGGCGATGCTGGTTGGAAGCGACGACGTTTTTACCGAGTCAGCGAGTGCCATCGTAACAGAGGCGCTCGGAGAGAGGGGTGTCGACATTCTGACGACCGAATGGATAGCCTACGGCGAAGACGACTACAGAGCGGAATTGACTCGGATTAAGGATTTGGCTCCGGATGCGGTGTTTGTGCTGGTGCAGCCCACGATTCAAGCGAATGTGTTTGTTCAGTCGCGAGAGGTCGGTATTTCCGAGGACGTGCAGCTTATTGTCCCCTTCCTAACTTCGGACCAGGTGGAAGGGGCGGGGAAAGCCGCAGAAGGCGCGATAACCTTTACGGCATGGACAAACACATCCCCAAAGCCGGAGAGCCAAGCGTTTGTCCGCGATTACCGCGCGAAGTATAACTTGGAACCGACAGTACTCAGCGCGTTGACGTATACGTCGGTGCATCTTCTGATGAACGCGATTTCCGATGCGGGCGCGGCGGATTCTTTCGCTATTCGTGATGCACTCGCCGCCACGAGGAACACCAATACGGTGTTGGGCAGCTTTTCCTTTGATGAAGTGGGGGATGCCGTGTACGATCCCGTCGTGTTGATTGTGAAGAATGGAGCGCTCGCGCTTTTTGAATAACCGCGGGCTCACATCGTACCTTCAGTGTGGATGATGCGTGGTTTCAGATTCGTGGGCAATCATGCGCCGCACCGTCATCCGTCGGTTGATCTTACAAAGGCTCAGAGTTTAGCCATTTTTTTTGACTTAAATTACCCAAGTTGCTACCTATTGTTAATAGTTGAACTTGAGATTTTCCGAGTGTTAAATTGTAGTCCTGCTCGGTTTGGATAGACATATCCAAACCGTATCCGATTACAGTGGATTTGTCAATCCACTGCGAGCAGATTCCGTCGATTTAACGTACATCGACCCAGTTTGCGACGCATCCTATACGAGGATCGGGCTAGAAGCCCGATCTACGGGAATGGGTAGCAACATGCATTAAATTCTTGACTCAAATCCATTAAGGGTTTATAATGCTTCCTGCGCTTGATGATTATATAACGCGATTGACAAACTATCGCGGCCCAATGTGTTCAGATTCGGAAATGCACGCAACTGAATGACATGGGTAATGCGACTGCAACACCTCGCAGAATACCCGTACAAAGGCGGGCCTAGCTTCTCGCCGATCTTTATTCAAACTAGAGGAGATTACATTGTGAAAGTTTATGGATTCAGATACACCCTGGGTTTAGGAATTGCGGTTTTACTGTTCACCTCACAACTGATTGCTCTCGCGGAGGAGAAGAAAAGCCCGATTAAGATTGGAGGCGCCATGCGGGTGAACTATGCCTACGGTTCTTACGGAAGTGAGGAAAGCCCCCACCGCCGCGGCGAAAAGATTGGAGACGCCGACCTTGAGATTTTCCGCGTAAATGCGGATATTAAGCATGGCGACATCAGCAGCAGAATCGAGTATCGGTGGTACGACGGCTACAGCATGATTCATACCGCGTGGCTGGGGTATAAGCTCGGTGAATTGGGAACGGTCAAAGCGGGGATTGTGCGGGTTCCTTTTGGGCCTGGTCCGTACGGTGTCTCAAGCAGTTGGTTCTTCGATCAGCATTTTTATGTGGGGCTCGCCGATGACATGGATACCGGAATCCGATGGAGCAACACCTTCGGCAAGCTGGCGCTTGATGCGGCTTACTATCTAACGAGCGAATTCCAGACGGATGGAGGCAGCCTCGCGAGCTCGCGGTACAGCTACGACATCGTCCCGTGGGAAGAGAAAGCCGATGCGGACGGGAAGGTTGAATGGGGCGCGGGTGAGAACGGGTATGACGAGCAACATCAAATCAACCTGCGCGGCATCTATTCGATTGAGAAGGCAGCGGATGTGGGCGTGTCGATTCAATACGGGATGTTAAAGGCGGCGGAGGGCATGGATGACGACGGCGCGAATCACTATGCGCTTTCCGCACACATGAAGAACGTGTTCTCGGATTTCACGCTCTATTCACAATTCTCCATTTATGCGCATAACATTGCCGAGGAAACGCCGTGGGGCACCGGCGACCTGATTCCGATGGGCGCTTACGATTTCGCTTGGCCCATAGCTTCCAAAGGAATGATTCCCGCGTTGTCTCTGCGTTACGGTGGTATCGATGCGTCAGGTATATCGTGGCTAACCAGTGTTACGCCCTATATCGAGCTGAGCACCATCATGAAATCGGTAGAAGGTTTCAACAACAGTACGATGGTGATAATGGGTGGGAGCTGGACACTCTTTGGCGCTCTGTACGTATATAGTGATTTGGCGCTATCCAACGGCAACTTCTTTGTCGGTAACGACGGGGATGTCTACGATAACATCCTCACGGGAGTCGGTGACTTCGGTGCCAACGGAAACGACTCGTGGAATTGGCGTGCTAATTTGAACTTCGGTTACTATTTCTAAGCGGTTTATTTTTAGGTAAATACGGTTAGCTGCTGGTGTCGGTACGGTTAGAAAGGGATCTCTATCGCCTTCGCTATTCGCTCAGTTGATCCTACCGGCGTGGTAGAATGGGTTTCTTGTACCAGTCTCGTAAGTATTAAATACTTAGCGAGTAAACCACTAAGTAGCTAAGCTCGCAACGGCGGACCGCTATGTCGGTTCAACTAGAAGGAGAAATCTGAACATGCATGAAGAAAGACAACAAACTCAACTGCCACATGAGAGGGAATACAGGAAGTTGTTCGGCTTGGAAATCTACTTGACTCCAGTGTTCGTGATTTCCAGCATTGCCATCCTCATCTTTATTGTCGGGGCGCTTGTTTTCCAGGAAGGCGCGACAAAACTGTTTGGAAACCTCCGAGTCTGGCTAACCACAAACCTAGACTGGTGGTTCATGGACATAGTCAATCTCCTTGTGCTATTCTGCTTGTTTTTGATTATTTCTCCGCTTGGCAAGGTGCGGCTGGGGGGCGAGGATGCGAAACCGGAATACTCCAACTTGACATGGCTTGCCATGCTCTTCGCGTCGGGCGTGGGGATCGGTCTGCTGTTTTTCGGAGTGGCAGAGCCGATGTATTATTTGGAGAACCCTCCGCTCGGCATTACCAAAGGCACGGCGGAAGCCGCTACGGTCGGTATATCGGCGACGGTCTTTCACTGGGGGATACACGGCTGGGCAGTTTACGGCGTCGTCGGGCTTGCGCTCGGGTTCTTTGCCTACAACCGAGGATTACCACTTACTATCCGATCGGCATTCTATCCGTTGCTCGGAGACCGCGTATGGGGATGGCCCGGCCACATCATTGATACGTTCGCCATATTCGCCGGGCTGTTCGGGCTGGCAACCTCGCTCGGATTGGGGGTTCAACAGGTGACATCCGGGCTCAACTATCTGTTCGATGTTCCGGCAAACAGCACGACCATGGTGGTACTGATTGTGGTGATTACGGCTATCGCGCTGACATCGGTGATGACGGGGATTAATGTCGGTATCAAGCGTCTGAGCCAGTTCAACATCACCCTCGCGTTCTTGCTGCTGTTGGCGGTTATCCTCCTTGGCCCGACGCTCTACATTTTCAAAACCATGTTCGCCTCCCTCGGGATCTATTTCGCCAAGATAAGACCCCTAAGCAATTGGATTGGCCGAACGGACACCGGCTTCGTACACGGTTGGACCACATTCTACTGGGCGTGGTGGATAGCTTGGGCACCGTTCGTTGGCACTTTTATTGCCCGCATCTCAAAGGGGCGTACCGTACGCCAGTTTGTGATATTTGTGCTGCTTATACCGACGCTGTTATGCCTAATATGGTTCGGCGCCTTCGGCGGCACCGCACTCCAGCAACACCTCGTCGAGGGCTATACGGGTGTGACCGAGAATGTTTCGGCGTGGAAACTGGAGATTGCACTGTTCAAGATGTTTGACGAACTGCCGTGGACAAGACTGCTTTCCTCCGTGGCAATGCTTCTGACTATCATCTTTTTCGTGACATCTTCAGACTCCGGCTCGCTCATTATCGACACCATTGCAGCCGGCGGCAAGATGGATGCGCCAAAAGCTCAACGTGTTTTCTGGTGTACGATCGAAGGGTTGGTTGCCATCGCGCTATTACTTGGCGGCGGTCTAAAATCCTTGCAGGCGGCGTCGCTCGCAAGCGGCTTTCCGTTCGCCATCGTGCTGTTGGGTATGGCGGTCTGCGTCTGGATTGGGCTACGGCAGGAAACTCGCAACTCGCATGGTGGGTAGGTACAGTCTAACAGACAATTTGTAATTGCAGATGGGTTGCGTCGGGCGGTTTACGGCACACGGCGTGTGCCTCCTACTATGAGATGTGCGTATCAAGTAGGTTCATCTCACCGCCCTCCAATCCTATTGCGCTACAGGCTCAGTAGGTCTGATGTAAGTAATCGGCGTGCCACGCAGAGGATAATGAAATCCCTTGAGCAGAACTGCGTAGAAATAAGCGACAGGGTGTGTCCGGATTGAGTTTCCACGGGAATGCCGTTCATACGAGGTAAACGACGCTCCGTAGTCCGGCGTTAATCAAGTAGCAGGTTTTTTTAGCCCTGTATTAGATTTTACGATGTGGAGAGGAGAAATATAGATGACAGATTTGAAACGGTGCGCGTTCCGTTTGTTTTTCCTGACGCTGTTTGCCCTGCCCTTTGCAGCCCTCATTGTTCATGCAGATGCCTCGGTGCCCGCCAACGCCGTCGTTTTGATCGGCGACAATGCGAACCTCCCCGACGCCGACGTACTCACCGCCGCAATGTTGGTGTACGATGAACTACGCAAGCACGGCATTTCGGTCAGCGAACCTGTCTGGGAAGCCCCTGCGTCCGCAAATGTTTACCGGATTGTCATGCGTCCTCTGGGTACGAAAATCTTCGTCCGATTGAGTGAGGAAAAACCCGCAGGAACCATCGTTGAAGAGCGGCAAATTATGCTGGCAGGCATCGAAGAGATGGTCTCCGCCGCTCCGAGGTTGGTTGATGCGCTTGTCGGCAGAAAGCCAATCGAATCTACGATCGACATGGAAACTGTTACCGAACAGGATGCGCCCGTGCGCCGGAAGATCTCGGGGGAATCCCTCTGGCACGTAGGCATTCTCGGCACTTCAATCCCCGGCACGGACATAATTGCCGAACCCGGTTTTGCGTTTGGTTGGAATTATGAGACGCCATCTTTCGCCGTTGGAACCGAGTATCGGGGTAGCGGGCGCGATAACTATGAGGACGACAATGATGGCTTCTCATTCTTCGCTTGGTCAATCGGCGGACGCTATTTTTTCAACAAACAGAATATATCGCCGTACGCGGGCGGCGGATTCGCCATTGTGAACGCCAGCTACGAAACGAACGTAGAAAGAAATGGACAATACGACGACTACCATTATTACGGCTATGAGTCAGAGAGCGACACCGGACTGGGAGCATATGTCGTCGCCGGGATTGAACTGCTCCGTCTCACGGAGAGTAGGCTGAACCTTGAATTGCGCGTAGATAGACCGTTCTTTTCGTTGCCATCCCAAGATATGATGCCGATAACCGTGGGCATCTCCTTCTCTCGGAACTACGTTCCCGGCGCTTCTTGCTTATTCTAGATATTGCGACTGTGCAATTATCCAATCAAGGAAAACTTTTTCAAAACCAGTCTTAGAGAAGGAAATCTGTACCACAATCTGTTAGATTGTGATCCGCAAACTAACAGTTTGCGGTACAAGAGTGTTGCTTGCTGAAAGAATTATTTCGATAGGGATAATGGGGCGCTATCAAGTTAAACGGTCTACGAATTGCCGCGTACTAATCGCGATAGGCTCCGAGTGAATATGGAGTTTATCAAGAAAGAACAGATTAAATGGATTACAAAGACATTATTACGATTGAACCGGGCAAACGAGGCGGAAAGCCGTGTATCCGTGGAATGCGAATCACGGTTTACGATGTTTTAGGCTATCTTGCTACAGGAATGACACGCGAAGAAATTCTTGATGATTTTCCTTTTTTAACCGAAACCGACATTCGAGCGTGTCTAGCACATGCGGCTGACAGGGATCAACCGACCGAACAGGGAGGGCGATAGCGTTCCTCAACCGAGCGAATAGAGAATGCGATAGAGGTTCTTAGACGAGTCACCAATCCCTGATTTTCCAATCTCGCTTCTCATTCCACATCCGTCACGGACATTCAAGTATACGACTTATCCAGATTGACATAACGCTCGGCTCGGCTTGCCGAATCCGAACGTTGACCGATGCAGTTGTCAATACGCGGCAATGACCAATCCCTCAAGGAACTTTTCGCCCGCAGTGAATTCTTCTCCAAATTATTCTGAAAAAATACTTGACAATCCCCCGCATGCGCTATATAATAGCGAAAATTGGTTTTTCTGACTTGTGTTTGCGAATTCTAATTGCGAATGAGTCTCAGTAGCAATTTAGTAAGTCCTTTATCGATCATATATCTTTGGACAAGTGTATCCATTTTTACTTTTGTTCGTTATTGATATTGAATCTCATTTGCAATAGCACAATTGGAGGTGTAATTGCGAGTTATTGCTTGTATTGCTTTTCTTCTCTTGGTGCTTCAAGCCGCCCCCGCTGACACCGAGCGGTTTCAAGTATCGGGCTACGGCATCATCAATTACGCCAAATTCAATTGGCAGATCGATCCCGAGCGGCGCGCCCACATTGATGTCGAGCGGTTTGTCTTCGCGCCCAAGTACCGAATGAGCGACAATATTCGACTTGAAGCCGAGCTGGAATTCGAGCACGGCGGCACGGGCATCACGATGGAATTCGACAAGTTGGAAGAGTTCGGCGAGTTCGAGATGGAAGTCGAAAAAGGGGGGGAGGTCATCGTCGAGAAACTCGCCGCCGTATTTGAAATCAAGCCTGAATTCAACGTTCGGATAGGACATATCATCGTCCCCGTTGGTCTCCTCTCCAAGAGGCATCGACCACAACACTACTTCACTACGACTCGTCCCGAATCCGAATCGAACCTGATTCCAGCCATCTGGCATGAAAACGGGATAGAGTTATTTGGTGAAATCGGTTCGCTGAGTTATCAAATGCAAGTCGTCAACGGTTTGGACTCAACCGGTTTCAGCTCGCGCCGTTGGATTGTCGGCGGCCACCAACTACGATTTGAAACTGCAAATGCCGAGGATTTCGCACTCGTGGGCAGACTGGATTATACCGTTATTCCTGGAGCGGTTGTGGGTGTCTCCGGCTACTTCGGCAATAGTGCGAATAACCGCCCTAAACCGGACTTGTGGGATGACGCCAATGTCGGCATCTTCGACCTCCACGGCTTTTACGAGGTCGGTGCCTTAAAGGCTCGCGGCTTATTTCTTTACGGCAGGCTCCAGAATTCAGACCTTGTGTCCAAAGCCAATCGAAACCTCTCGAACAATCTAAACGTAAAGCGGACGCCTGTCGGCAGCAAAGCCGTCGGCGGGTATCTTGAAGTCGGCTATAACGTACTCGCATTTCTCAAATCATCGCAAAATACCGAAAGAGTTCTCGACCTATTCGCACGCTATGCTAACTACGACACGATGGCTGCCGTTGAAGGCGAGATTTTTGACAATCCACGTTGGGATCGTCAAACTTGGACATTTGGTACCAATTACCATCACCATCCGCAGCTAGTTTTCAAAGCACACTATTCCGCACGGAGATTGGGATCGAAAGTTGATAATGCGGAAGATACGTTGGCAATCGGCTTCGGATTTCAATATTAGCCTCAAATCAAAAAGGAGGAATCCAATGAGGTTCATCTTATCCACTTACACGGCAAGATTCTTTTTGCTCACTCTTTCCACCCTTGTCGCCACGTCATTTTTCCTCGTCGCATGCGGGGAAGACGACGATGACGGCGACGGACGGTCAGCCTCGGAAATCACCCCGCGTGAACTGGAATATCTGGGCGCCACGACTGAGAATCTAAAATCGAAAACTTCCCAGTTGCGTCGGGCATGGGACTTGTCCGGAGAAAACTTCGCCGCCGAGGTCGCTAACGCGGGCACCTCAAGCACGATTTACAAGTCGCAAAAGTCAGCGGTTCAAGAGATGGTTAACGGCATGATCGTCATTGCCGACGAGGTAGCTAACGGTAAAATCTCCGATCCGTTCAACGAACGGGATACGACACTCGTTGAATCACAGTTTAGCTTCAATTCTATCGCCGATTTCCAAGACAATATCCGCGGCATTCAAAATGTCTACATGGGTAAATTCACCGCTGACGGCAAGGGACTGAACGAGTTTGTCGCGGGCAAGAACTCCTCGCTCGACTCCAGATTCCGGCGAGAGGTGCAGGCCGCGATTGACGCTATCGGGGCAATCCCCGACCCGTTCCGTGATTCAATCACTGCCAATCGTTCATCCGTCCAAGCGGCAATTGACGCTGTCAGCAAGGTTCAGCAAACATTGGAGGAAGATATCCTGAAGTTGGTGTTAAGCAGTGATTTCAATGATTTCGACGCCTCCACGATGCTAGATGACTTTGCAAACAAGGTTGTGCTCGCCACCTATATTGATCTGGATAATAAAGCGAGTACACTGCTAGACGCGGTGAGAGAACTACAATCTAGTACCACTCAAGCGAATCTAGAGAGAGCGCAGGAGGCGTGGAAAGCGGCGCGGCGCCCGTGGGAGCAGAGCGAGGCGTTCCTGTTTGGTCCGGTTGATACGCAAGGACTGGACCCGGCGCTTGATAGCTGGCCCGTTAATCGCGTGGACCTGGACGCAGTGCTTTCTAGCGGCAACACGTTGAGTGCGTCGTCGATCGATGGTCTCGAAGACACGCTAAAGGGTTTCCATACCATCGAGTATCTGCTGTTCCGGAACTAACGGACATTGGTCGGCGATTGCGGTGAGTTTTCTGTAACTGTTTAGTTCAGCCAAAACGAGTGGCAATATTGGTTTGGCAGTGTATTGCGCCTGACTATCGGCAGCGGGGTATTCCTCGATTATATGCGGGAGGGGCATCTTGCCCCGATGCAGGAGCGATTCCCTACCGAAAGTGGATTTTCATTGCATAGTTGTTTAGTAAGTTGATTTATCGTGAACGCGGAATATCGGGGCAAGGGGGGATCTCTATCGCCTTCGCTATCCGCTCAGTTGATCCCCTTCCACAAGGGATATCGCTCGCATATTGGGTACATGGGAGAAATTGCCATCGGTCGTGGAATAAAGGGAGCGCCTTGTATTCGCCGCAAGGAGTCAATGGACTAAACAATTACAGTTTTCTTAATTGTGCTCGCCGTTTTCTCCACCGGGACCGTGTTCGCCGCGTCCGACTTCAGGGTGCGCTGTCCACCTGTCGAAATCGTTGCTTGTCGCCGCGAGTTCGGTGTTTGATTCTTCGCAGTTTACCCCATCATCAACGCCTGAACAGCCGATAACGAGATCGGTTGTAAATATGACAGCAATTGTGATTTGAGTACCACGAGTGTATTTCATAACTATCTTCCTTTCTTAATGTGTCCAGTGCTCTGATTGGACAAGATCTAACTTGCAAACGGCAACGAGTTGTTTCTAGTTTGCATGTTCTGCGTTCATGCTAATCTCGGCTGCTGTTTGAGTTTTTCGCTGCACGTATCGACCGAATAGTGTGGTCATGGGATCAAACTATCTATTTTACACCGTATTCCTTATCGGATCACTGTGCATGATGATAATCGCCTGTGGTTCGGAGGTTCTACACGGTTCACCGACGCCAGACAACCCGACAAAAGCGCTATCGGGCGGCGAGACAACCGTATTCGACGCGACAAGTCACGCGTTTTCAACTCCTGCGCCCAACCTTTCGATGGAAGGGCTGGCTGAGCATCTTGTAGGAGATAGGGAGTTTGAAGCCGTCTTCGTTACCGTCCCCGCGGAAGTCAATCCGGGATTGGGACCGGTGTACAATAACATCTCGTGCATCAACTGTCATGCGCGCGACGGCCGCGGGCGCGCCCCGACCTCGGGCGAAAAATTCACGTCGATGCTTTTCCGTGTGAGCCTTCCCAACCCAAATGGCGAGGGAACGGGAGCGCCGGTGCCGGTTCCCGGCTTCGGGACACAAATCAACAACCGCGCCATCTTCGGCGTGTCTCCGGAAGGAGAGGTGCGCATCAACTATACCGAAGGTCAGATCACGACAAGTGACGGTACCATCGTACACCTCCGCTCGCCGAAGTATACAGTCGTTGATCCGTATCAACCGCTGCCGAATGACGTTGAACTCTCGCCCCGCGTGGCTCCCGTCGTGTTCGGATTGGGGTTGCTCGAAGCCATACCTGAAGCCACCATCCTTGCCTTGGCAGACGAGACGGACGAGAATAGTGACGGCATCTCGGGGAAAGCCAATTTTGTCTGGGATGTCCAAAAGAGCGGACTTAGCCTCGGGAGGTTCGGCTGGAAAGCGAATCAACCGACGTTGCTTCAACAGGTCGCCTCCGCGTACAACGACGATATGGGTGTCACGACCTCGCTCCTACCGCGCGAAAACTCCAGCGGACAACCGCAGCACGATGGACGCAGCGATGAACCTGAGTTAAGCGATGAAATCTTGGAAGCCGTGACATTTTACGTGCAAACCCTCGCCGTGCCCGCACGCCGAGATCTTGACGACCCCGTTGTTCAACGCGGCGAACAACTCTTTGAGATGGCAGGCTGCACGGGATGTCATGTTCCGATTCTGCAGACGGGAGTGTTACCGGATGTTCCCGCCGTCTCAAACCAGACGATTTACCCGTACACTGACCTGCTGCTGCACGACATGGGACCGGGGTTGGCAGACAACCGCCCCGATTTTCTCGCAGACGGTTCCGAATGGCGTACCCCGCCGCTTTGGGGTATCGGGTTAATCAAGACTGTAAATGGCCATACCAATCTGCTTCACGATGGCAGGGCGAGAGGCATACTAGAAGCAATTCTGTGGCACGGGGGAGAAGCGGACGCCTCCCGTGAGGCAGTCCAGCAGATGTCTACAAGCGAGCGAGATGCCCTAATTGCATTTGTTGAGTCTTTATAAGTAATCGAACCCTATTTCGTTTATTTGAAGTAGAGAATGAGTCTTAATTGGAATAAGGTTCCGGGGCTGGCGGTATGCTGCTCCCACTCAAGAGTGCTTGGTATCTTCCTTTCCACGGTTGAACATACCGAACCGACGAATCTACAAGTATCAATTTTTGTGTCGCAAGTTACGCTTTCAACAAAAATGTCATCAAATGAATCGTTAATGATAATGAGTCTCAATTTCATAACAACCTAATTCAAACTGAGGATTTCAGAATGAAGCTAGTCTATATATGTCTTGGAAGCCTTTTAGCGGGCGCTGCCCTTTTGGCCGGTCTGACACTGCCCGGCTGCGAAAGTGATCCTATACTTGCACCTCAATCGGAGGTTGCCGACGATGGCGGAAGCTACGGCAACACAAATCTCCCACCTAGTAGTACCAAAAACGCAAAAACTGACATCAACCCCGCGCAAAATAGTGACACCGGGGACAGTCGTCGCCAAACAACCAATCCCGAACGCTTTTAAGAATGAGGAAAGCACAGTCCATGAACCATGTCTCGAGAATCACAATTGTGTTAGTTGCCCTACTCAGCACATCGAATCTATGCTCGGCTTCAACCGAGATTCGCGGCAAGGTGGTTGACAAAGATACTGGAAAACCGATTTTCGGCGCCGTTGTAAAGATTGAATCAGAAGGGCGTATCCTGTATCAGACGAGAACAGCCGCAGATGGAATCTTCCATTTGACTGACGATGCCCTAGGACGGAACCGGATTACTGTAAGCCTCATCGGTTTTGCCGATTACTCCGAGATGTTTGTACTCAAGCACGATTCAACAACTCTTCCGGACATTTCGTTGACAAGCCGTCCTTTTCAGCTCGCGCCTATAGAGATTATCGGTAAAGCCTGGCAGGTGAACAAAAAACTCACCGGCACCGCCACCTTGCTGGCTCCTGAAGCCGTCGAATTAATCCGCCCTGTCGGCACACAAGAATTGCTCGAACTCGTGCCCGGAATCAACGGATACGCGGACGACGGATTCGGTAACTCTCGCTTGAGTATCGGCATTCGCGGTCTCAATCCGCGGCGCAGCGCGAGGGTATTGATTTTGGAGGACGGCGTGCCAATCCAACCGGCGGTCTATATCTATCCGAATGCCTACTACAATCCGCCCTCTGACAGAATCGACGCGGTAGAAGTGATTAAAGGAAGTGCCGCACTCCGTTACGGTCCCCAGACAATGGGAGGCGTCATCAACTACACCACCCGAAAACCAGACGGTTCACGCGGGTTGGCAAATCAAATTACCGTGGGCAACAACGGATACTATAGCGCATCTTCGGAGTGGCGCGGACTCGGCAATGAAGATGTCGCTTCCGACCTGCAGTTGCTCTACAAACACGGGGCAGGGTTTCGCGACAACAACACCTTCGATCAAGCGAATGCAACCACTAAGACACTGTTCCGCATAAGCGGGGACAAGACAATTTACCTCAAAGCAAACGGTAACTTTGAAAACTCTAATGCGACCTATACTGGTCTGACCGAATACTCCTTCCGCACCGACCCAAACTTCAATCCGAAAGAGCACGACAACTTCAAGATTTTGCGCACCTCGGTCGACCTAATTTACACCAACAAGATTACGGCGGATATTGTAAGCAACACTACGCTCTACACGAGTGTCTTCGATCGGCGATGGTGGCGTGAAGATGACATTTTCGTGCGTCCCTCGGCGCTAGAAACCGGAAATCTCGTCCCCGTGCCGTATTTCCAGACCGGCGATTTGGTGCGAATCGGCGGCGGTCAGAGTAACTTTGGAATCCTGCGCACCTTCTATGTGGGTGGTGTTGAACAAAATTACACTTTCACGCATCACGTCGCCGGGATCCCGAGCCGCACCGAAACCGGCGGGCGCGTCCACTGGGAGCGATTCATCGACGACAGAAAGATCGGCGATGCCCCGGACGCTCGAGACGGAGTGTACTACACCGGCACCCCGGGCTCCACGGACGACCCCGTGCAAATTGTCGGACAAAGCCACCACTACGAAACCATCGCCCTTGCGCTCTATGCCAAAGAACAACTCGAATGGGAAAGGCTTACCCTTACGCCGGGCCTCCGTTTCGAAGTGTTCAAACAAGATCGAGTCGACCGACTGCGCGGTTCTATTCTAGCCGACAAGGTGTCTTCGGTACTGCTGCCCGGTATCGGCGCCAATTACCAGTTCAATCGTTTCAACTTCTTCGGTGGCGTGCACCGTGGCTACACCGCACCATCAAGCGGTGCCTTGAAAATCACCAATTTTGGACAAGACGTTGAGGTCGGTGGACTCGACCTCAAAGCTGAAAAGAGTTGGAACATGGAAGCGGGCATCCGCTCTTGGAGGCCCGGACTAACCTTGGAGGTTACCGGATTTCTACTGAAGATTGCCGACATGGTCGCCGCCGGACGCGGTACCGCGTTCAAAAACCTCGGCAAGGTCGACAACTACGGCGTAGAAACAGGGCTATATGCCGAAGTCTCACGCTTTACGCCGCTGCTACCGGACATCAATCTATCGTACACGTTTCTTAAAACCAAAATTAAGAGCGGTGTCGTCAAGTCCGCTACCATCGCCGGAAACGTAGCTGTAGACATCGCCGGAAACGAATTGCCGTATGCGCCTCGCCACACCATAACCGTAGGATTGGCGAAGCAGATTGGCGAGAACCTGCGCATGAGAGCGGACACGCGCGTTGTCGACACGGTCTACACCGATTTCGAAAATATCAAACGGACTTTCAATCGCGGGGATACCGGTTCCATCCCCAGTTACGCCATTGTCAATGCAACCATCGATTACAAACTTTCCGACCGTTGGCAGGCTTTTATCTCCGGCAAAAACCTTCTGGACAAAGTCTACATCGGATCGAGATTACACTCTAACGCGGGCCAACCCGAAGCAAGATTAAGCTCGGGTATTCTCATTGGACCCAGGCGACAAATACTTCTCGGTATCAAGCATGGGTTTTAGCGAATCCGAGACCTCTACTAGAGAGATTTACTATGTTGCATCACCCAATCATCAATTCCAAAAAGGAGACAAAATGAACAACTGTATTACCTACAACAATAGATTTTTCTGGTTGACGGCGCTGTTACTGATGACGAGCTTATTCCTTTTTAGTTGCGGCGACGATGGGGATGGTGACGGTGATTCTGACCTCATCGTTCCCTCCGCCTATGTCTTTGATAGCCGTTTCTTCGACGGCAAAAGCAGCGTTTCCTATTCGGGGCAGACCGTGCGGAATCTGCTGTTGCAAGATTTGAAGGTCTTTATCGACAGCCTTGGCAAAGCCGGCGCTCGACCTGCTACTGTGCAGGATATGCTGAAATTCTACGCATACGACGACGCCCTCAACTTGACATCATTGAGTACCGCTGGGTCACTCTCGGTCGTGGAGAATCGCTATTCCTCGATTTCGACGGGCAAAAATCTGGTCGGTAAGATTTCAAAAGATGTCGTTATCGGTTATAATCGTACTGCCGATGACCTGGTTCGCGGGTGGTTTCAGATCATCGCAGACAATTCCCAAAACCCTGACAAACTAGGGACGCCGGCGGTGTATACCGACGATAACGGCGTGGACCTGACACAGATGATTAACAAAGTCCTTATCGGAGCCGTCCCCTACTATCAAGCCACGGGAGTCTATCTCAACGGCTTACTGGAGCGTGACAACAGCGAGGCGCGCAACGGCACGGACGCGTATACCTCCATGGAACACGGCTGGGACGAAGCCTTCGGCTACTTCGGTGCCGCGCGTGATTATTTCCGCTATACCGACGACCAACTCGCCGGCAGCGTCGACGACTTCACCTTCGATTCCAATAGCGATGGAAGGATCGATTTCAAGTCGGAATATAACTTCGGTCTTTCCCGGAACGCCGGCAAGCGAGACAAGGGCGGCTCGGGCGTAGATTTCACGCAGGAGATTTTCACCGCGTTTCTGACCGGACGAGCCATGATTGCCAACCAAGGCACCGTAGCCGACATCACGGAACAGCGGCAGCTTGCCGCCAACGGGATGGAAAAGGTAATCGCCGCTACGATTGTGCACTACATTAACGACACCCTGAGCGACATGTCTAAGTTGGGCACGGCAGACGAAAACCGTGTCAATCTGAACAAACACTGGGCGGAGATGAAAGGGTTTACAGTCGCTCTTCAATACAACCCCTTCAGGATGATTACCGAAGGACAACTCAGGGAATTGCACGGCATCATGCGAAGCGCGCCCTCCTACGATGCGCCGGGCAGCAGCGCTTATAACACGACTGTTACGAATTACAGTCGTGCGAAAGCGGTGCTGCAGGGGGCCTACGGTTTCTCGGCAACTAACATGGCAAACTGGTAAAATCCCGATCGGGACGTTTGCAACTTTTCCCGATCCATACAGTCCCGATAAGCGAGTAAAATCATACGATCAACCGACCGAAAAGGGAGGGCGATAGTAAATCCCGCGTAAAGCGTAATACGTAATGCCAACATGATCTCGTTACGTATTACGCTATTCGTATTTCGTACGCATCGCGCATAATGCATACTCATGACCAGATACTCCGAGGCGTTCGTCTGCGCAAGTCCCAATATCATATGGCCTGGAGTATCCTGCTCATCCTGTGCGTGGCGTCACGCCTGCTTACCACAATCTATTACATCGAAGATCTGGATAGCCTCCGTTTCGCGCTGAGTATGGTCGACTACGATGTCGCCAAGTTCCAACCCCACTTTCCGGCTTACCCCGTCTTCTGTTTCGTCGCGAAATCCATCTATGTCGGAGCAGGCTCCTATGCCTTAACCTTCTCCTTCATCGGCGGCGTATCCACCTTCTTCATCATCTATTTTCTCTGCAAGCTGGCAAGACTTGAATATTCGTCACCGGCTGGGCTTTTCACTATTGTCCTTCTGTTGGTAAACCCGTTATTATGGTTAATGAGCAACCGCTACATGCCCGATGTTATGGGCGTCGCATGCCTAACGGCGAGTCTTTACCTGATCTGCGCGAATCGGGACGATCCGCGCAGAGTTGGATGGGGGTTCTTCCTCGCCGGAATTCTGGGCGGAATCCGTCTGTCCTATCTGCCGATGCTCATACCCGCCTTACTTATCTCGCTGCGGCGCAGGTCGTTACAGCGTATCGCGGCGACGCTTGCCGGTATTGTCGTTTGGCTGCTGCCATTGATTATGCTAACAGGGTGGGAAACACTGGTGCAAGCTGCCCAAACTCAGAGTCAGGGACATTTTTTGGAATTCGGAGGCACCGTTGCCAACGAACCGAATCTATGGCTGCGAGTGACGAAACTCCTTGAAAGCGTCTGGGCTGACGGGTTCGGGCTTTATTGGAACGGTCGGAATATCGTAACCGCATGCACGACCGTCGCTTTAGCCGGAATTCTTGCGGCAAACTGGCGCGAGATAGGTAAGGTAAAACGATCGGACGTTTGGAATACCTGCTTCATCGGGTGCATCGTCTATCTCATTTGGATTTTCTGCTTCCAAAATGTCGTACACAAGAGTCGCCACGTTCTGCCGCTAATACCTTTCCTAGTGCTGATTGTGGCATTCGCTTGTGCTAGAATCATTGAGCGCCGCAATCGAATTCTCAAAGCGGTTCTAATTGTCTTTGTCCTTTGTTACGGTTACGTCGCGCTCCATCTGGTAGTACAACACAAAAAAACCACCGCCATTGCTCAGATACACCAATACCTCACTACCAAACAGGGCGACAATCTCCGCGTAGCATCAGTTCCGTTGATTTCATATTACCTCGCTTCTCAAGGGTTGCAGGCGGTCTATATTCCGATACGAAATCCGGACGACCTACCAGCCCTTAGCGAAATGTCGGACGACTCATCGGATTTGGTGGTCATCGGCAGTCCGCTTGAAGGTCGCACCACGAAAGCGGAGAAAACATTCTACCACAATCCATACGTGAATCGCATGTGGAGCCAGATATCTCTGTTCGAATATTAATTGGACTCACGCAATTTATAATTGTAGGGGACGCAGATCTGCGTCCCCTACGTCTTGTAGTATTCCTAGTTAACTTGGTAACACAATCACCACGTTCATAATACCACTCGGACGGAGCGACGACCACTACCCACAAAATTCCCCATTTCACCGCGTTCAGGTGGACACAATGCAATCCATCGAAACCGATATCCAAATTCTCGGCGGAGGGCCCGCAGGATTGGCTGCGGGACATTATGCAAAGAAACGCAGGCTCGATTTCGTTCTTTTTGAAGCCGGTTCAGATGTAGGTGGAAATTGCCGCACGCTCCGCATCGGAGACTTCCGATTCGATACCGGTGCACACCGCTTCCACGACAAAGACCCAAGCGTCACATGTGAGGTAAAGAAACTCTTGGGGGGCGACCTGTTCCACGTCGCCGCCCCGAGCGAGATCTTTTTCGAAGGTCAATTCTTTCAATTTCCGCTGACACTGAGCGATTTGGCAAAGAAATTGGACGCCAAAACGCTGTTCAAGATAGCTTGGGATAAGCTGCGGGTGGAGCGCGCGAGGCCGGCGGATGACTTTGCGACGTTCGCAATAAATCGGTACGGAAAAACGCTGGCGGAACGCTTTTTGCTCAACTACTCTGAAAAGCTTTGGGGAGAACCGCCGCGTAAGCTGTCTGTAGCCGTGTCGGGAGGACGGTTAACAGGGCTAAACCTCAAAAACCTAATTCGGAACACGTTGCTGGGCGATGTGACCGCGCAAAACCATTTGGATGGTTCGTTCCTTTATCCCAAATACGGCATCGGGATGATTGTTGATAAGCTGAGCGAAACCATTGGCTCTGAACGTATTCACACCAAAAACAGGGTTAGCCGACTGATTCACAAAGCCGGAAAAATCCAGCGTATTATACTAAATGACGGGGAGACCGAGATTCCCGCCGCCACCGTCATTAACACGTTGCCTTTGACGCTCACGCTGAAAATATTGGATCCCCCTCCTTCCCCGGAGTTAATCGCCGCAGCCGCTGCAATCAAACACAGACATCTGGTTCTTTGCGTGTATTGCTTGAACCAAAACTCCTTCTCGCCCAACGCCTCGCTCTATTTCCCGAGCGACGCATTTCCCTTTACCCGGCTTTACGAACCCAAAAACCGTAGCCCTTACATGGCGCCTGAAGGACAAACTGCAATCGTGCTTGAACTACCGTGTTACACCGATGACGCTGTCTGGAATATGTCCGACCAAACGCTTCGCGAGAAAGTCTGGGAGGCGTTATGCCGAGTAAAGCCAATAAGGCAGGACGAGGTCGTCTATTTTCAGGCCTACAAGTTGCCCTTCGCCTATCCGGTGCTCACGGTTGGCATTGAAGAAAACATATCATCCCTGATTGAATACTTAGCCGCCTTTGAAAATATGCATCTCTCGGGAAGAAGCGCTCTCTACCGTTACCTACATCTCCACGACCTGTTCAAGGCAGGAAAAGCGCTCGTGGAGCAAATTTCAGGTTCGTGCGGTTCATCCATCCACTCGTAATACGTAATCAGTCGACACGCCAGACAATCCTGCCTTGTCCATACGCTGATATTCAACTTTATACTTTCCTCAAGAGTTTAACCAAAAAAATCAACAAGAGTATTTACGCACGAAGTATATTCTGCTATAATCTTATTAAGATGCAACGCATCGTGGACTTCTCTTACACCGTTTTGGGGTAACGAGCCGCTGAAACGATGCGAACCTTCAACAATTTAATAGGCCATCAGCCCTACAGGTTTGATTCTCAGAACGTTAGGACATCTCCGGAACTATCTTACGTTCTCTAAACTCTTGATTTTCAGGGGAGAAACACATGAAAAAAACAACCCTCTTCTCCTGGATACCTGCCCTTTGCCTAAGCCTACTTCTGTTTGCGATACTCTCAAGTTACCGCACTGCCTCCGCCGCCATTACCGGAAAGATTTCAGGTGTCGTTACATCTGAAGCAACCCGAACCCCCTTGGCGAATGCCAAAGTAACCGTCGTTGGAACAAGTGACACCGCGACGACCAACCAGAGCGGATATTATGTCATCGCCAATATCGCGCCGGGAACCTACAATCTAAAGGTTGAACGAGCAGGTTACAGCTCGCAGATGGTCATGGACGCCAAGGTGCTCGCCGGGCTGACCACAACCCTCGACTTCGCTCTGGGCACTACCGACGTTGTCACACTCGAAGAAATCGTCGTAACCGCCGCCAAACCGCTGATCAAGCGTGATGTCACCCAATCAACGCGAATCATTGAAGCGGAGGAGATTGCCGCCATGCCCCGTGACACCGTGAATGGAATCCTTCAACTGCAAGCGGGCGTCGCGCAACTCAATTCCACCGGTACGCTCCACATACGAGGCGGCCGTTCCATGGAGGTCAAGTATCTCATTGACGGTATCCCGGTGAACGATCCCATCGGCAGAGGTCTGGGGGTGAACATTAGCACGAATTCGCTTGAACAGATGGAAGTTATCACCGGGGGATTCAACGCCGAACACGGCGATGCACAGTCCGGTGTGATAAATCTCATTACGAAAGCGGGAGGGCAAAACTTCACCGGCAGATTCAGGTACCGCGTGGGACAGTGGGGTACGCACCACGGCGACCCGATTTACGGACCGTGGCTGGACCCCGACAACGGCTTCCGACCGGTGGCATTGGAACCCTTCAGGGGAATTTTCCTCGGTAGACCGTACGATTATCAAACCCCGTACCGCGGACAGGGTGTCACGGTTGCGGAATTGGCAGAACGTGAAGGCGATGATCAAGTCATATTCGAGGAGATTGTTCCGGGCGTTTTTTCCGACAGGACGGAAAACCCCCTTCTCGCCGTCATTGATTCGGAGACTGGCGAGCCCAAGCTGAATCCCGATACGGGCGAAGTCATTACCGCCTCCCAACCCTATCGCGACACCGATGGCACCCTCATCGACTACGAAAAGAAACAGGTAACCCTATTGGACGGGTACATCGTGGATTTGAACCAATACAGCGGGCTTTTCAACGATACCAAGAATTACGACTTGCGTCCAAGCCATATCGGGGAATTTGCACTCAGCGGGCCGCTGTGGGGCAATCGACTGACGTTCTCCACAGCCAGCCAGTTGCGGCAAGATGAAAGCTACCTTCCGAATGCCAATGGTAGGGGATACACATTCCAAGGCAAACTCAAGTTTGAAGTTACGCCTGACATCAGACTCACTGCAAGCGGGTTATTCGATCAGCGCGAAACCGTCCCCTACGGCGGCAGGCTTCGCTTTTTGCCCAGCGCGATTCCGATGGCGAACAGAGATGCGCGGAGTTTGTCCATGCAACTCTCGCATAATCTCAACTCGGGCACCTTTTACACCCTCACGCTCGGACAATTTCATCGCACCTATGAAAGCGCTCAGCCGGATAAACTCTGGGATCCCTTGAAAAAGACATTTGAAGAAAACGCATGGGACCCGAACTTGTCCTTTGCGCAGAATCAGGAAGAGGGACGAATCAGGAACCCGCCCCAGCAGGCGTACAACGATACGAACTATTTCATCGCCGGAGATGAATTTGGATGGACTAATCGAGAGACGACCTCGTTGATGCTAAAGGCTGATTTCTCCAGCCAAGTGACCGCAAACCACCAGATTCGTACAGGGATTGAACTTTCGACGCATGAGATCTACAATCTCGGCACGACAAATTATGGGAGTTCGAACCTTTATATGGAGTTTTACGACGTACAGCCGAGTTCCGCGAGCCTGTACCTGCAAGACAAAATGGAGTATGAGGGGATGATTGTCAACGCCGGGCTGAGATACGAACTCTATAGTCCGGACGGTGTCTCCCCCGCAGACCTGTCAGATCCGCTAGAACTCAACGACGATGGCACTATCAAGTTGGATAAAGACAAATATAAAGTCGGATTGCCCATCATCAAAGACCCTGTCGAGCCTTCCGTGAAACACATGCTTGCGCCACGCCTCGGTATCTCATTTCCCATTACCGACCGCGCAAAACTGCACTTTACCTACGGGCACTACTACCAGATTCCGCCCGCCGACGATCTCTACGAAAATCTTAGTTTCGATATGCGGGGCGCTATCCGCAGAAGAGGGAATCCCAATCTGGAACCCGAGAGAACGGTCGCATACGAGGTCGGGATAGCCCAGCAATTGACTCGCGACCTGACGGTCAATGTCACCGGTTTCACCAAGGATATCGACAATCTGGTGAACAGCGTCCACGTCGATATTACCAACGATTACAGCTATTTCATAAACGACATCTATGGCCGTGTTCAAGGCTTTGAACTCACCGCCCGCAAATGGCGTCTAGGACACAGCCCGATTTCCGGCATGATTAACTATACCTATTCCGTCGCGAAGGGGAAGGGCTCCAGCCGGTCCTTGGGTTATCTTACCTACTACCGGCAACAGCCGGAAGTCACGGAGAGCCACCCATTAGCTTGGGACCAACGGCATGTCGTTTCCGCGTCGTTGGACATACAATTGCCGTTTGATGTTGGTATCAACTTGATCGGCAGATACGGCAGCGGCTTGCCCTACACGCCAAATCCGAGATCGCCGGTCAAACCCGATATAAATTCGAAACGATACCCGCCAACCCACAACGTTGACATGCTTCTAAGCAAACGGATGCGTATTGGCGAACTGACATACACCCTCTTTGCAGATGTTCGGAATGTCTTCAACACAAAGAATCTGGATGACATAATCGATGCCGTGACGTACGACCGTTACGGCATACCGCTCAACTCAAGGAAGCACTCAAACCCGTTCTCTTGGAACAGCCCGCGCTTGATGATGATGGGCGTGAGTTTGGATTTTTAGGAAAAGATTATTATTTAACGCATGTCGAAACCAAGTTTTTTCTTGAAAACTTGGTTTCTTCCCTAAATCCTAAGTGGGATTCAAGGGAACAGTTCAGTAAACTCATCACTGGCAACTGGTCACCGACAGTCAAGGTAATCCCATAATCTCATAAATCACAGTTCAGACAGTCTCCAAAACACCCCCAAAAACGTTGTCTATTTAGAAAATTAACCAGTTAGGGTGGATAATACTAAATGAAGCAACCCAAGGAGTCTGATATTACCGCCTTAAGGGCGAAGTTGGCACAGATCGCGCCGCATGTTAGTAAGTCCGACGATCCGGAGTGGTCAAATCCTCCTGCTGTTCAAATTATCGACTGCGTCCTCTCACTCAATAGACCGTACGACAAATTCGTGGTACCTCGACTGAAGGTATTCATGGATCGGCACCCTGAGATATACCGCGTCACACAATTATGCGACTTGATGGCTGGATATTCAACACCTCATGAGTTCGTGGTTAATGAACTCTGTTACGACCATGAAGATCGCGCAAGAATCCTTCAGTCTGTTGTGAGTTTCGTTTGGTCAGTTGTTAAACAATCACCAACAACTCCCGAAGAAGATACGCTCAAACAGTGGGCAATGCGCGCTAAGCCTCAGGATTTTCAAAAATTGAACATTAGAGGTTTTGCACTTGCTGGTTTTCAGTATCTCCGAATGCTCTTTGGCGCAGAGACCACGAAGCCTGACATGCACATTCGCGGATTCATATCTGAAGTTTTGGGCCGAAATGTGTCCGACTTAGCAGCGCTTATCCTTCTGGAAGCAGCATCGCAACGTGCCGGTCTCTCCGTGCGAGATGTTGACAGGTACATTTGGAGGAGTAGAGCGCGGGGGGACAAATCCAAATTATCAAAGCGTAAACAAAATGACAGACACCACCTCGCTAAATGACGAACTATCCTCGGATTATGACGAGACATTACCCAAAAATGGGCCTCACGGAAAAGCGGAGAAATGAAAGAATTGCAAGTTCCGGATTTTAAGAGTTATGAGGAGGAAGTTGCATTTTGGGATAATCTGGACACCGCCGATTTCATGGAAGACGATGGAGAATGGTTCCGTTTTGGGATGGCGCGCAAGCGAGCAATTCGGATTGCGATTCTCCCTGAAATAGCGGAAGAGCTTATGCAGAGCGCTCATGCCCAAGGCGTATCTGTTGAGACCTTAGTGAACGTCCTTCTAAGCGAGCGCATACGGAAGTCCGCCGAGGCAAACTAAGCACCAGTGTTCTGTACTATAAATCTGATAAGTCGAGACGACAAAAAACCTTACTTTTACATAGCAGTGATTTTCACCGCAACTAGATGATTGTTCAATTGCAGACCAAATGAGACTACAACAATCAATCCCCCTTTCAGACATCTACGAACGAGAAGAAGATTTCTCTGAAGATCTTGCTAATACGCTTGATGCGCTCAAGATCGGCAACTTTGAAAACGCGGAGACGGAGTCCAACGTTGGTACTCGTCAAGCAGACATTGTCGCTGTGGGCGCAGACGGAACTGACATACTTGTAGTCGAGAACCAGTTTGGGAAGGCTAATTGGGACCACTGGGGAAGACTCGAAGCCTATGCGCGGCTGAAGAAAGCCACAGTGGCTGTGTTAGTCGCCGAAAGTTTCGAGGAACTTATGATTGTCACATGTGGCCTGAGAAATGAAGACAGCGAAATCGGTTGGTATTTAATTCAAGCGCATGCCAATGCGCACCATGAACTGTCCTTTCACCATGTCGTTCAGCCAGCGATAGATATCCAAGTTGAGAAGACAGCCGGATCTGAATATAGTGAATTCTGGGAGCCGATTCGCAAAGACGGACTGTTCGCTGGAAAACCCGTGCCTGTACGCCAAGAGCGTTGGATTTCAAAAAAGTTTCGCGGCGTGGAACTGACTGTGCATCTTAATAATCACAAATGCTTCATTAAACTGTGGTTCAATGGGGAAGATAGATTAGAACGTAGGGACGAGGTTATAGAGCTATTTCAAGAATCAGGATACGATTACCAATATGAAGAAACACCAAGAAACGCATCGGTTAGATTTCCCGTCCTTGATAAGGGGAAGAAAGACCATGAAGATTGGCCCGAAATCCGTGAGAAGTTGGTCAGCATGGGTACCGATATCTATAACCGAATCAACGAATCCGACATTTAGCGTTGTAGAGGGGCACCGAGACCGAACCGACATGGAAACCCAAACTCTTACGGCAAGCGTTTGGCGAGAAGACAATTGGTTTATTGCCCATTTTTTAGAGGTTGACATTGCCAGTCAAGGTGAAAGCGAGGAGGAAGCACTGGTCAATCTAAGAGAAGCCGTGGAACTATACTTTAGAGTCACCTCAACCAAATGCGAAATCAATACTCCGAAGATTTGAAATCAGCGTTGGCGCCGCTTAAACCACTTTCCGGATTGTTCCACACCGCTGTTTCGAGATAATGGATGCCGTTTGCCGTTGAACTGTTCTTTGACACACACGCAGAGAAACAGATTTGTGATGCGTGGGAAGCCATCCAAAAAGCAGGGATTGGCTCCTCTTTACTGGATGCCGGCTACCGCCCGCATGTCTCCTTGAGCGTTTGCAACCACATTGATTCAACTGCGTTTGAGGCTGGACTTTTCTCCTTCGCGGAGAGTATCACACCGTTTCCGCTGTCACTTTCCAGCGTAGGCGTCTTCCCCGGAATGGAGGGTGTCATATTCTTGGGCGTAACAGTCACCGAGCACTTGTTGGACGTACACGCGGCATTTCATAAAATTTTCAAGAAGTACGCGGGGGAACAATCGGAACACTACGTCGTTGGGAAATGGGTTCCGCACTGCACGCTCGCCTTCGGTTTGTCCGAGCTTCAGATAGCCGAAGCGGTGTTAATCTGTCGGTGTATCCCTCTACCCGTCTCGACAGAGGTCAAAGAGATTGGACTGATGGAAGTTTCACCTGACAGTTGCCAGACACTGTGTTTGCGCAAATTGGGTTGATAGTTGGCAGTGATCGGCGTCGCGTTTGACATTTTAGAATCGGTATGAAGATCAAAGAAATTATAACACTCGCGTCTGTAGTGGCGATCACCGCTCTGGTGGCGGGGCTTTCCGGCTGCGAGGAACTTCAGTCGTTTTTTCAACCGGCCACGTCTTCGCAATCCTGCACCGACGGAGACCGGGCGCTCAATGTTGGGTTCTACGCCTATTTCTCACCCGTGAGTTACAGCGAGGACGAAGACCCCGCTTCTGCGGGCTTCAATACGCATCGCGGCTATGAAGCGGACCTGTTGATAGCGCTTGAAGCCATGCAAGGGGCGGGGTTGACTTTTGTCCGTCACCCTATCGCGGTGTGGCCGGATATTTGGCTAGAGTCCGCCGAGCCGGAATACGATATTGCCGGCGGCGGCATCACGATACTCGATTCCCGCACCAAGGACGCGACCGGCAGAAAGGTCATCACTTTCACGTCGGGGCATATCGAGTTCCGCCAATCGCTTCTGGTGCGCGCCGAAGATGCGGAACGCCTCGCCACATACGCTGATCTGACCGACGATGTGCGCGTGGGTGTGCTTTCCGCCACGACCGGAGAGGCGCGCTTGCTGGAACTGACGGGGCTTGTTGACGCTGACGGCGTCCTCGCCAAAGGCACTCGCGTTACGACGCCGCAAGGCGCTGTCGTTGCCGATGGCACCGCCGCGTACACGATTACCGCCGCCGGCACCACTCCGAATTTGGCAGGACGGAATCATATCTATCCACCTATGCAGAATATGCCGCAAGTGATTTATCTGGGAGAAGAGGCAGGCGAATCGGAACTTCTTGACGCTCTCGCCGCGGGCAGAATTGACGCGTTGGCAAGGGGAGCGATTGGGAATCTGGATGCAGTCCATGCTTTCAACAATCGTTTTGCTGTCACCGCCCTTGACGAGGAAGTGGAAATCGGCGGGTTTACGCTGGCGATAGAAGATGCGGCGTTGGCGGCGTGCATTGACGACAAAATTAACTTTTTGACTGATGAGCGGAATATCGGCTATGCGGAATGGGTGGCGGATCCCTTGGTGTTCATGCGTCGCGCCGAGATGTGGAATAATCAATAGTAACTTTGTAGGGTGGGCACCGTCCACCATTCCTTAGTAGGGTGCATGATGCGATTAAGCTAACAAATAGCCTTGGATATTAAACCAATTAAAACCGAATCAGACTACGAAGTTGCGTTGAGAGAGATTCAACGGCTTTGGGACGCGCCTCACGGTTCGCCAGAGGGGGATAAACTCGATGTACTGGTCACCTTGGTTGATGTGTACGAACAGCAGCATTATCCCATACCACCTGCAGATCCGGTTGAGACTATCCTTCACCACATGGAAAGTCAAGGTATGTCTCGTCGAGAACTTGAACCCTACTTGGGCTCCCAATCTTACGTGTCAGAAGTCTTAAATCGGCAACGGGCTTTGACCCTCGACATGATTCGGAAACTGCACGAAGGACTTGGTATTTCCGCAGATGTTTTGGTCCAACCATACCAGTTACAAGACGCTTTATGAATGACATTATTATGGCATACATTGACGGAAGGAAATCCTCAACCCAATATGGACGCAAAATGAAACCTGCCAATCCGAACAAACATCCAAACCTCCCCCGACTAGGGCTGCTGGTAGCCACACTTTTTATCATAGCCGCCTTACCAGCAATGGGCGGTGTCGATTGGAAGGCGCTCGATGTCGGCAATCTATCCTCTGCCGTCTACAACACCGCCGTAGTCGGCTATCCGACCAGCCCGACCCAAAACCCCTCCGGATGGTGGCCCGCCGGGACAAACGACTCCTATATCTTCGAGGGAGATATCTGGATCGGTGCAAAGAAGGGTGGAGAGGTTGGCGTCTCCTTCTCCGACGGGCGGCAGTCCGAAATCTGGCCCACCGACGATTCGCCGGAGGTCATTTCAAACAAACCGGGAGTGACGACAAAGGGAACACCGACAGGCCAATCAATCTGGTTCAAGTGCACGGATACGAATCCGGATGCGAACTTAGAATTAATACTCGGGCTGGATATCGAGGTGAACGGTTTCCAATGGAGTTACGCGCCGCTCTACGATTTCTTCATCCTGGAATACAAGGTGACCAATGTAGGTGAGGAGACCTTGGAAGATGTCTTCATGGCGTTCCGATACGATGTGGATGTCTCCAGCAGTGAAACCGGCACGGCGAACTACTCCGCTGACGACTTCGTAGCATTGGACGAAACGCCCGACGGCCTTAATCCCGACGCCCATCCGAACCGCTACCTCTCTTACGGGTATTCCAACGCCTCGTCAACCGGCTTCATCGGCTTACGAGTCTTGGACGCTTATTTTGGCGATAACGCGCAGGACGCCAATGCCAAGATTCCGTTCGCAGCGCATAAACGGATTACAATTTCCACCGATCCGTCAACCGCGGCCGAAATGTACGCCCTAATCAGTGTCCCCGGTGTTGACCCGCTTCCTGCAAACTACGACGACCAGCGTTTCATTCAGTCCTATGGCCCCATAGAGTCGCTTGCACCGGGGCAGGTTTTCAACGTCATCACGGCGGTAGCTATCGGAGAGGGGCTTGAGGGGCTGCAAGCATCGTCCGACTGGGCGCAGAAGCTGTATGACGATGACTATATCGCGCCGGCACCGCCGCCGTCCCCGAAAGTGGTGGCGTATCCCGCCGATGGACAGGTGACGCTCGTCTGGGAAAGTGCCGGGGGTTGGGTGCACGAAGGAGTAAATAAAAGTATCGAAGAGTACATAGACATAACCGACCCGGAGAAGGTCTTTGAGGGCTATAGAGTCTACAGGCGAGATACCTCGTACGATGAATCTACCGGCGATCCGGCGCAGGATTGGGTCATGCTGGCAGAGTTTGACAAACCCAGTGCGACCGGCAATTTTCTCACCGTGGCGCACGTCGGTAAACAGTCGGACGCCACCATTGCCGCCATCGGCGACGAACCGTTCTTTGCCGATTTTTTCAAAAATGCCGTCTACGTCATCAAGTTCGATTCAAGCACCACCTATGAGGTAATCAATACAACGCTGTGGGAGGTAATGGCGCATAACCCGCAATTCCCGGCAGATGGCGGTGGGTACATCGTCATGAATCCCAATACGGGCGAGGTTTATCCCGATGGTGAGTATCGTTCCGGAGCGCTTATCTACTTTGGCGGGTTGTATGTGCAGATTTCGGATGGTCCCTCGGGTCCCCCTGTCGCCGGTGACATTTTCCGCATCGTTTCCACGCCTTCACAAGCGCTCGGCGAAGACGCAGGCATCAAGACTTTTTATACCGATGAAGGATTGACCAACGGGATTCAGTATACCTACGCCGTCACCTCCTACGACACCGGCAACCCCAAAACCGGGCTTATCGCGATGGAGAGCAGCCAAATCGAGACGATGGTTCACGTGACGCCGCGCCCAAACCCTGCAGGGTATCGTGACGCTTCTACCGAGCTTGCGGACAACGCCTTTATGCGCACCGGAAGCGTCACCGTCGAGCCGATGATTATCGCCCCCAAGAATGTCACCGGACATCAATATAAGATTGTTTGGTACGGCGCCAAACCGAAGGATGCGGGTGCCTATATCACGGGCCCGGGTTACCAGCCGCCCGCGTATGAAGTCATCGACATGACCACGGATAAAATCGTAGTTCATAAACAATCCTTCGGCTGGTACGACCCGTTCCAAGCCCAGGCCGTAGAAGTTCTTTCCCCCATGTTTGATGGAGTCACCTTGAGGATAAAAGGGGTGGACGTGACCTACGGGCATCCAGACGAAAACCCGATCGAAAGTGTAGAGTTGACCAAGGGCACGGTAACAGGTTGGAATGTTGACATCCAGTCTCCCGGCGTCGGGGAGAACACATGGACGAACATCTTTTGGGCAACCTACTACCGCCCGCATACTTACTCGATAACCTTCGTTGACGACACACATGTCGAAGTGGTGGACGAAGATACCGACGAGGAAATTCAATTCAACCCCGAGCGTGCCGATGGCTACACAATCCAGGCCGGCTTGGGTGCGAACATCCGTTGGCTTGACGAGTATATTCCGGACAGTACCCCCGGTTTCTTTCGGATCTTCATACGAGGCGGTTACGTATTTATCAGAGATCCGAACGGTGAAATCTCCACCGGAGACGTATTCACTGTTAAAATGGGCGGGATTGCCGCCCCTCAAGACGGCGACGAGTTGCTGCTCAACACCGGCGAGGAGACGCTCATCGCCGATGATATCAGTGAAGATCTGGATAGAATCCGGGTTGTTCCTAATCCTTACTTCGTTACGAACAGGGCTGTGATTTCCGAAGGAACGGATAAAATCTTCTTTACCCACCTTCCGCCGAGATGCACGGTGCGAATCTATACCATGGCTGGCGAGTTGGTGCGCGAAATTGAACACGAACACACCTCACCTTACAATGCGGAGGAGCGGTTGGCGCAGGGTGACAAGGGCGGCACCGAATCTTTCGATCTTCTCAGTTACAACAATCAAGCGCTTGCCAGCGGCGTCTACATCTACCACGTTGAGGCGCGTGATGAATCGAATGCGGTCGTCGGGAACAAAATTAGCCGGTTTGCTATTATTCGATGAACCTCACTTCTTGTGCAAAAAAGGTGATTGTGCTCTGTACAACTTGATCGCCAAATTAAAGATTATCCTCCTATTATGAAGTTGAAATTCAGACACTCTAAGACACTCTACACGCTCCTATTCACCGCTCTTCTCTTATACTCACCACACGGCGATGCCGTGACCAACGTGGGAACAAGCGGAGCCCAGTTCCTGAAAATCGGTCCCGGCGCTCGCGTCGACAGTTTGGGTGGCGCCTTCGGAGCAATCGCGGACGACGTTACCGCCATCTACTGGAATCCGGCAGGACTAAGCCAGATCGCCGCAACGAGCCTCTCCGGTACGCACACCGTTTGGCTCGCCGATACGCGGTACAATTTCCTTGCCTTCGCCACGCCGGTCGAAAAAATCGGCACACTCGGAGCAAGCGTGACCTACCTCTCGGTTCCCGATATGGAAATCACGACGCTGGCAAAACCGGATGGCACCGGTCTCTGGTTCTCCGCATGGGATGCGGCTGTCTCATTGGCGTACTCCAGACAACTCTATGAAAAAGAGTCCGGCGTGAAACTCGCGTTTGGGGTCAATGCCAAATACATTCAGCAGCAGATCCATCGGGAAAGCGCCAACGGAATGGCGGTTGATATGGGCACCCTGTATCACACCGGTTGGAACAGTTTGCGGATTGGGATGTGCTACTCCAATTTCGGACCGGAGATGCGCTTCGGCGGGCCGGATCTTCAGGCGGGGGCCGAAGAGGCGGGAGACCCCCGAACCGCCGACTACCGTCCATTCCCGGACACGACGAATCCTACTCGCAAGGCAGAGTTGGATACCGTAGAATTCCCACTGCCATCCAACTTCCGTCTTGGAATCGCGTACGATCTCGTTGACGACGCGAACAACCTCCTCACCGTCGCCATTGACGGCAATCATCCCACCGACAATAGCGAACGCCTGCACGTCGGGCTAGAGTATTGGTTCAAAAATACGGCGTCGGTTCGCGGTGGCTACAAGCTGCGTTTGGGTCCCGAATCGGCGAAAGACGAAGAGGGGATCACGTTGGGATTTGGAATCAATACCAATCTTTCGGGGACGGCGCTTTCCCTTGACTATGCCTTCGCGGACTTTGGCCATCTGCAACAAGCGCATCGCGTTAGCTTGGGATTGAGATTCTAGCGTGTTGCTGTACTCGACTTTTCCTCTTTGATTCTTGCTATTGCCGAACACTCCAGAATAGGGATTTTAATTGAGTATAGAGTACAAACTTTACTTTCAAGGATGGTGTGGACAGAATCTTTTAACCTTCCTTTCTTCCAACCTCCCAATCCCACTTATTTAATTGTTTGTTTTTCTTGCATAAGATCTACAAATTGTGATATTATAGAAGTAAGGGTATGCGGATACCGGTTTCTTGTATCCGCCGAAGGAGAACTGACGTTTATGTATCTAAATGTATTTCGTATTTCATTCATGATAATGAGACTCAATATCAATTATGAGAGGGCTCAATGATTAGCGTTGCAAACCGAATCTATGTTGCCCCGGCGTATGCCGAAGCCTTCGAGGAGCGATTCCACAACCGCGCTCGGTTGGTTGACGGAATGGCGGGCTTTGTTTCAAATCAAGTCCTGCGCCCGGTCAATGATGGCGATCCTTATATCGTATTTACGCTTTGGGAATCACGGAAGGATTTCGAGAACTGGGTAGAATCCGACGAATTCCAAAAGGGGCACGCACAATCCGGAACGCTCCCCAAAGAAGCCTTTACCGGATCGAACAAGCTTGAACTTCACGAAGTTTTCTTGGACTCGACTCGTCCTGACCTTGAGGAGGAACCAAGCGGCGGTCCGTTCAATGTTCATTAACGCACCACCAGCGTAATGCTATGTATTGTTATTGAGACTGAGACTCATAATCATAAGCTGACTATTAACAGAAAAGACGAACGATAGAAAAAGGGACAGCTCCCAACGGCCAATTGTTAGCTAATTCCCAATTCTCTATCTACCAATCTATGGGGGCTTTCGTGTGCCCGTCGCCTTTTCTGTTCCTATTAAGATAAGTGAATCGCGCCGCGATTGTCAAGACAATCACGCCGAAAGGAGTCAATCGATGCAGCTATGTCACCGAAACTTAAGTGCGTTCCTCCTGTTTGTCCTTGCCTGTGGAGTAGGATTGGGTTTTCCTGAAACTGAATCCATGTCTAATGTCTTCGAGATGGACGAAATTGTCATCACCGGCACCAAAACCGAGCGCTTGCTGAAGCACACGCCGGTCGTCACCCAAGTCATCACACGAGCCGAGATTGAAGCGGCGGGGGCGGAGAACATTGGCGAGGCGCTTGAGCATCACGTGGGAATCGTTGTTCACCGCGACGCTCACGGCGATGGCGTCCAACTCCAAGGTCTCGCTTCCGATTACGTATTGATCCTGCTTGATGGCGAACCGCAGGTTGGTCGAATCGCGGGAAAACTTGACCTCGCGCGCATTCCCATCGAAAACGTGCAGCGGATTGAGATTGTCAAAGGCGCGTCGTCCGCCCTCTTCGGCAGTGACGCCATGGGAGGAGTCATCAACGTCATCACGCGCCGAGCCTCATCCCCAATCGCGCTCCAGCTCACGAACAACCTTGAGGAACACAACACAATCGATAGCCGTGGAACGGTTGAGATTGATCGCGGCAAGCTCAACGCACTGACTACGCTTGCGGTAAATCGCCGCGACCCTATCGACCTGAACGAAAGAGACCTTTCTACCACGATTGACGGCTATCAAAATTTGACCCATTCGGCGCGAGCAGAATATCAACTTACACAGCGCGCGAAACTCCTATTTTCAGGACAGTATTTCGCTCAAGCGCAGGAAGGGGTCAGTGAAAACAGAGGGGTAGTTTTCGACCGTCTCGGCGATATTGACAACTTCAGCGCAAATGTCGGAACCGCATATCAATTCGGTTTGGATTCAAAATTGGTGGGCAAACTCTACACCACTCGCTACCGCGACGAATCTACCGTGATTGACCGTGGCACCTCCCTCACCGCGTCCTCCAACATCACAATTCAAGACCTGGTCAAAGGCGAGGTGCAGTTTGATACTGCGCTCGGATTAAAAAATCAACTGACTGTCGGCGCGGAGTTGATCTTCGAGAACCTGGAATCTCAGCGCATTACCGGAGGCGAAAAGGATATCACGACCGATTCGCTGTTTTTCCAAAACGAATATCGACCCAAATCGAACCTCGCGCTCGTCGTCGGTGGTCGACTAGATCATCACTCCGAATTCGGCGCGAACTTCAGTCCAAAGCTGAGCGGGTTATATCGGGTGACTGATAATCTCGCGGTGCGCACCTCGGTCGGTCAGGGCTTCCGTGCCCCCGATTTCAAAGACCTCTATCTCGATTTCAGCAATCCGACCTCCGGCTATCAGGTGCTCGGAAATCCAGGCCTTCAACCGGAGTCGTCGAACAGTTGGAACCTTGGACTTGAGTACCAGTTTCGGTCCGCTTTACTGGGACGGCTGCAGGTGTATCGGAACGATCTGAGAAACCTCATCGAAGCGGAGCGAGTGGGCACAAGCGTACTAGGCGGCAGCAAATTTCAGTATTTCAACGTCAGTAAAGCCTTCACCGAGGGACTTGAATTCGAACTGGTGTCGCGCGTTATGGGAGGTTTTTCCGCGGTAGTCGGCTACGCTTATCTCAACGGGAAAGACGAGGATACCGGCTTAACGCTTCTCAATCGTTCGAAACATGCCGGCAACTTTAAACTTACCTACACACATGAGGATATCGGCTTCAACCTGGATCTGCACGGACGTTATGCGAGCAGGTGGGGTTTCTATGACGATGGCGACAAGGTGCTCGAAGATGAGGAGTACGCGCCCAGCAACTGGATCTGGAACCTGCGGGGTTCCAAGCAAATCCTCGAATGGCTCAGAGCCTCCGTAGGCATCAATAACATCTTTGATTTTAAGATACCAACATTTTACACGTTCGCCGGCAGATCGTTCTATGGCGGTCTCTCTCTAACCCACTAGGCCGACTATAAACAACCACTGGACTCTTTCTCATCCGTTAAATCTGAATGAAGTCAAATTGTGAAGGTAAGATGGCATTTAGAAAAACTCATTTCTTGAGACTGGTCTGCTTTACCTCATTATTCTTCATTGGCGCCCTATTTCTTTTCACCACGATCTTACAGCCGATTAGTTGGAGGTTGTCTTCAAGAACGCTCTTACTTGCGAATAGCGCATTTGCCTGCGCATGCGTCGCTTCGGTAACCTACCTAATTCAAGAGATTCAACTCAAACGGAAACGATTTCTAACGATATTCGGTCACCTGCCGCCGCTCGAGAAGTTGGATAGGATTTGCTACCAGAGTGTTATCATCGGGCTCTCACTATCTACTCTCGCGTTACTCACCGTCCTTCTATCGCTCGACGATCATCGCGGCGATTGGTCTCGCCAACTCTCATGCGCATGCGTCGTGTGGATACTTTATCTGCTTCAACTGTTCATGCGCTTCGCATTATGCCGACGCGGAAGACAATCGGCTTATCTGTCAATTACCTGTTTCTCAATTCTACTAGCTTTATACGTATTTACTCAGCGGTGAAACATTGCCGACTCTGCCTCACTGATAACATCAAGAAAGGAAACCAAGAAAATGAAACACACGAGAGAGTCATTGTCAAATCGCGGTGTGTGCGCCGTGTATCAATGCCTTGAGGGACATATCCATCTCAAATACCGAGGCGTTGACATTGCCATGTCTCCGGATGATTTCTACCAAGTTGCCGGTACCATTGCGCAAGCCATGTTGGTACTGAACGATGATAACTCCAAATCCCTAGCAGAAATAGATATCCCGATTTCTGTCTAGTTTACCATTTGGGACAACCAATAGGAGGATAACAGTGAAAAACCTAAAATCTCTAACCACTTGGCGATTGATTGTTTGGGCGGTTCTTTATATCAGCGTATTTTTCTACTTCAGTTGCGGCGATGATGAGGGAGTTGAAGTCGCCCCGACCGTTCAAGAGGCCGCTACGTTCACCGTTGACGCGACAAGCCGCGAGGCATGGACTTATTTCTCGTTCGCGAAGGGCGGTGTCGTAGAAGTATCGGATCCGGCTAATTCAATGAATTGGGATCTCGGTTTTCAACGGACAGCGGTTAAACTCAACGGCGGCGTCAGCGGTCCCGGAAAAGGTCGCGCCATCATGCTTACGGATGTGGAATTTAACGAAGTGAATGAAGCGCCAACGAGCGGGTATGCCGCGGATTCCGACGCGAATCTCGCCATCGTCGCGCAAAGTGAGAAAGGCTGGTACATCTACCTCGGACCGCCAAATCACTGGGTGTTGCCGCTAGAGAATCGCGTCTTCGTTGTTCAAGCGGCAGACGGAACCTATGCCAAGTTGCGATTCGTAGGATATTACAAGGACAACGCGACCAAAACAGATGGTGCCTTTATTACATTTGAGTACCTCCACCAATCCGATGGGAGCCGGCAATTCTAGCTGAACGCCGAAACCTAGTTTCCCGGCAAACCGCAATAGTCAGACTGCGAGCCACAGATTGGGTTGAGCGGAAACTCATGAAAAACCAAGAATTTGGATGCCATTTGGGGTTCTGCTTAGCTTTATGTCTCAGAATTCTAGTGCCGGTCAAGAACATCTCTGTTTTTGTAGGGGTGAACCTCCGTGTTCGCCCTCTTGTAACTGACACCCCTTTTTCGTATTCAAAGGTTCTCGGGAAACTCGGTTTTGCGCACCTTTTCGTATTGCGGCAATGCGATTTTTATAATTGCCCCCATCTTCAACCTATGGAGATAACAATGAAATTACGACACGTCGCGATGTTGTTGCTTTTGATTTCATCAACCGCCCTTGCGCAACCCGTCGAAGTGACCGACGCCAACGGCGAATCCGTTGTCATTAACTCAACCGAGCGAATCATCGGACTTAACGGCAGTACCACCGAGATTCTCTTCGCGCTCGGACTCGATGCGAACATCGTCGGTTGTGACGCATCCTCCACCTATCCGAAGGATGTACAGAAAAAACTTCCATCTGTCGGCTACCAGTATCGGCTCAACACCGAAGGGATTCTCTCCCTGAAACCGACGCTGGTAATAGGTCGTGAAGACGTGAAACCGCCCCAAGTTGTCGAGCAATTGCGCGCCGCCGGAGTGACGGTGCTGCTTCTTAATGAACCGAGAACCTTCAACGAAGCGAAACGACGTCTCCGCACCATCGGAAAAGCTGTCAGCTGCCAAGAGAAGGCAGAGGCACTAATCTCGGATTTGGAAAAGCAAGTCGAAACGCTGACATCGAAACTCGCTGCACGTGAAGGTCAGCCAAAAAAGAAGGCTCTTTTCCTCTACCTGCGCGGCCCGCAAACTGCCTTTGTGCTCGGAGAGGAATCTGCTTCCGGTGCCATGATTAAAATTGTCGGCGCAGCCAACGCCGCGGGTAATATCAAAGGCACTAAGCCGATGACCTCGGAAGCGGTCATTGCCGCACAGCCCGATGTTTACGTGCTCTTTGAGTCGGGGCTGAAATCGATTGGCGGAGTAGAAGGGTTGCTTAAAGTGCCCGGTTTGGCTCAGACGCCTGCGGGTCGGAATAAACGGGTGATCGCGATGGACGGATTGTACCTATCGGGGTTTGGTCCCCGTTGCGGGCACGCCGCCCTCGACCTGTTTCGGGGAATCTATGAAGCAGAAGGGCTTTTCGCGGCAAGCGGAGAGTAGCTGTTAGTTCCTATTCCAGCGTCAACGGATTCATAAAGCACTTGACCCTCCTGCGTGGCTTCCCGGAGAAACCAGTCGTTATGCGAAACGCGGTAGGCAATTTCTTCCGGCGAACGCACCACCACATCCGTGCGAAACCGGCGTGGGACGTGTCGCCTGATTTCTACCGCTTGGCGGCGGGTCTGCGATTCCGGAATGGGCATCACCACCAATAGGTCGACATCCGAGTCCTCGGTAGGCGTTCCGTTAGCATAGGAACCGAAGAGGATAATCTTCAAGGGGGCAAACTCTCGGACGATGTCATCGCAAGTTGCTTGAATGTCTTTTGGGTCAACCATTAGACCAGCACTCCTATTGGCTACTAAGGCATCTATGAAACCGAGGGAGATTTCATGGAACGGGAGATCGGGAGACCTTCTAATAGGCGGATGTTATCAGCCGCGCTTAACTTTGACAAAAAAACTGAAAGCATTCTCATTATAACACATCGGCTAGAAATTCTCAAATTGGACACAATCCATGCAGAACCGATCAAACATCCTTTTATTCCTTTCCGGTTTACTCCCAATTTCGCTCTGCGTAGCCGCGGGTATAGGGGCATACCAGATTCTTCCGTGGCGTATCCCCCGCATTCTGCTTTTCCACGAAGACGGCTTTGAGGTCTTAATCTACGTCCGATTTCCGCGTGTGATATTGGCAGCCATCGTCGGTGCAGTCTTGGCTCTTTCCGGTGCGACGCTACAAGGCATTTTCCGGAATCCACTCGCGGATCCGGGGTTAATCGGCGTGACGGCGGGCGCTGGACTCGGAGCCGCGTTCTGGATTGTGCTCGCCGGAGGCGGCTTCTTGGGCATCTGGGGCGTACCAATCGCGGCATTCACCGGCGGCATCATTGTGACAATCGGTGTGTGGAAAATCGCCCAAACCCATGAACGCGTTCCCACGGTGACGCTGCTGTTAGCCGGAATTGCGCTCAACAGTTTCGCGGGCGCGGGCATCGGCTTGATGACCTTCCTCGCCGACGAAGAGCAACTTCGGAGCCTCACGTTTTGGCTGCTTGGCGGATTTGGCGGCGCAACCTGGCGCGCGATCGCCGTAACGCTTCCAATCGCTATCATTGGGGCAGTCGTGCTGTTTCGTCTCGCCCGCGCGCTCAATGCAATGAGCTTGGGCGAATCGGAGGCGTATCATCTCGGCGTTTCGACTGAAACCTTGAAGCGGTGGGCGGTCTTCGGGGTTGCATTAACGGTTGGCGCTGCCGTGTCTGCCGCGGGTGGAATCGGTTTCGTGGGGCTAATCGTACCGCATCTGCTTCGTCTCATGGGCGGCGCGGACCACCGCTATGTCCTGCTCGGATCGGCGCTCGGCGGAGCGATTCTGCTCGTCTTGGCTGACCTCTTCGCACGAACGGTTGCCATCCCCGCCGAACTGCCCGTTGGCGTCGTCACCGCGCTGCTCGGCGGACCTTTCTTCCTCTGGCTGCTGCTGAGATTTAAAAAAGAGGTGGTGTATGGTTGAATTGGAACAAGTCGGTTATCGCATTGGTCAGAAATGGATTGTCCACGATATTAACCTGAAAATCGAAACGCGCCAGTTCTGGATGATTGTTGGTCCAAACGGTGCGGGCAAATCCACGTTGTTACGCCTAATCTCCGGCGAACTGTCTCCGCAACAAGGACAAATCCGACTATTCGGTCACGACATCAACGCCTATTCCGCGCAAGAATTGGCGCGAATCCGTGCCTACCTTCAACAGAAACGCGAGGTTAATTTCCCCTTCCGCGCCGCGGAAATTGTGCTGCTTGGACGCTATCCACACCTTGATGGCGCGAAAGAGACATCGGAAGATTGGGCAATCGCACGAAAGTCCATGGAACGGGTAGAAACCGATATCTTCGCCGATCGGCTCTATCCGACGCTGTCGGGCGGCGAAGCCTCGCGTGTCGACCTCGCACGTATCCTCGCGCAGGAACCCCGGCTTTTCCTGTTAGACGAACCCACAAATCATCTCGACCCGCGCCACCAGGTACAGATACTCGACCTTTGTCGATCAATTGCCAGATCCGGAAAATCGGTCATCGCCGCCATCCACGACCTGAATCTGGCGTCCATGTATGCCGACCGGGTACTCATGCTGCGCGACGGAATCATGGTCATCGCCGGATCCCCGGAGACAGTGTTTACATCGGAGCAGCTAGAATCGGTCTACGACCTACCCTTTGAAACACTGCACACCTCAAGCGGACGGGCACTAATCACACCGCTCACCCCCACTCCCCGATAACAAACTATCGAGGGGTACGAAGTGCTTACTCGATCAAAGCCCTCCAATGTCTTGGTTATACCATTTCTATATATTAGTAGTGCATTAATAGCGTCAATCAGGTCTGTCCAAAGCGGGGCAAGGAGATCTCTATCGCGCTCCCTTCTCGGTCGCTTGATTCCCGCTTACGGGGTTTGGTGTGAAGGGAAACAGTTGCCACAATAGTATATGGAAAGCACTATATGCACTGTTATTAAAGCGAAATGGTATTAACAGTCAACAAAGGATTTGCGTAACGTTGAAGAACGGTATATAATGGAATTTTGAACAGGAAATCCGCTTCTACCCATTCCTGAGCAACCGAGTGCATCCAGTAAACCATAATCCGTAACGAGCTTGAGATAAATCCAAAAGGGGTTATGACCGATGTATACCCAAGTTCCCCGCCTGACTCGTCGACTACGACTTGGATTATCCGTCTTCATAATGACTTGTCTTTCCGTTGTATCGGCAGTCTCGCACCCGCACGAAGCCGACCCCCAAAATCCTCCAGCGACATCCCATCAAGATATTCGCAAATGGGAATTGCCCCACGGCGCTATCCTACGCTTGGGCAAGGGCGTTTTGGGAGGTTCGGACCGTGCAGTAGCTTTCTCGCCAGATGGTAACACATCGCGGTTGCGAGCGGCATCGGCATCCGGACATACGACGTATCAACGGCGTGCGAACCTGCCCTGCTTAATGACGGTCGACCTACGCCCCGGTGCGAACATCATACGAATCCAGAGGTAGATCCGATCCCGCTCCGCTTTCACGAGGTTTAATTTGCCTTACCGATGCACTGCTTGATGTACCGAATACCTATTCGCCGAATATGGCTTGAGAGCATGGAAAACGGTAGTCACTAAAAGGCCGAAATAAAGACCGAGCGGCTTGAAGATACTCGTTTTGTCTTACTTCACGTTTCACAACCGATCCATCCGAAAGGAGAGACTCACAATGACTCGCACACAAGTCCTGTCCTGTCTTGCGTGTTTCACTGCACTGCTCTTACTCACCGCTTCTAGATGCGCTAAAGAGGCAACTAACACATTCTCGGGCCGCATTGTTGATGCAAATGGGCATCCGGTTAATGGGCTTACGTTAATCACTGGGCCCACGAAACTCATCAACGGTCACGCCATCACGGCTGTGGGCAACGCTTCTACTATATCAGTCTCGGATTTCAATAAAAGCGATGAAGCGGGATTCTTCATTATCACCAATATGCAACCTGGACCAGTTCAGTTGGAGGTTCTCCCTTCAATTCCCGGGGAATCTCAGCAACGTTATGAAATTTTATCAATGAAGATTGGTCCGACGACGTTTTATCCCACCGTTCCATCACACATGAAGGGTCTTAAGTTTGCCATGGAGCCAGGGGCAGACCTTGAAGATGTTGTCGTTACAGTAAGGCCTCGCACGCGGTATCGAGGTCATGTTGTTTTCAACGATGGCACCTCGGTTGCACACACAATGGTCAATCTCGACGAGCAGAGCAGGTATGAACGAGGGAATTATCCAGTTAGCACAAAAGTGGCTTATCCAATTCAAACGGATGCTAACGGTTACTTTGTACGGTATGTTGATGAAGCTGATTTTGAGGTTGCACACTACACTGTTGAGGTAAAATGTCAGGGACTTTCGGAAACGACGGAGTTTGTCCTCACTAGCGGAGAGCAAAAGGAGAACTTGGTGTTCACACTCCAAGGAACTCCCATGTCTATTCGCTGACGGATCGTCTTTGAATATGGTACCCCTCTTCCAAACGCAATGTTCGTGCTCGACGTGCGTGGTGACGTCTCGGATAAAGATTCTCTTCATCATTCGAGTCGCCAACCTGTGACTGACGATACCGGTTACTTTATCGAATATCTGTATCAACTGGGGGCTTATATCATTTCAGTCGAATATCAAGGGCTTTCGGCAGCGTCGGAGTTAACGCTCATCGCAGGTGAACAACGGGATGACTTGGTTTTCACGCTCAATGGTGCCCAATTATTTTCGAGAGTTTCGGGAGGGAGATGATGGCGCCCACCGAACCAAACAGGATCGGCGTGTGGATAGGAAAACCCAACGGCTCTCAGTACAAGAGTGTGCGTTGCGACAGTTGGAAAAATGCGCAAACTATGGCGCATAGGAAGGTGCACAGCTAGTCTCAATCAACGACAAAGCGAGCAAGAATGGCTTATCGAACAGTTTAGTTTTTTTCCTATTGGATTGGGCTGTATTATTCTGTGGAGGCAGGCGAGTGGGAATGGAGCAGCGACAACCCCGTTACGTATACAAACTGGTCAACGGAGCAGCCTGCGCGTATGAATCCTGAGAATTACGGTTTCATGGACGGTAAGCATCATGGAGAGTGGCACGTTGTGCTGGCTGAGGATGAATTCTTAGTGTGGCGCACCCCCAAAGCGGCAATCCTCGAAAAAGAACCATATAATCCTACCGCAACTTCGAGGAAAGGCGAGTAGCGTCAGCGATTGGGTTTACAATTTTGGTACGTCTACGCTTGGTTGATGTCCGAAAAAGGAGAGAGTCACCGTTCCATAAGGATTTTGCAACACCCGATTTACATTCTTGTATGATGCGCCAATGCCTACTTCCGGATTCGATGGTGGCATCCAAACTAAGTAAGACTTCAGAGAAGAAAAGCGCTACCCTAGGATAAAATGTGGATTAGCGCCATCTCTGCGGCGTTTTAATTCAGACTGCAAGACATTCCCCACAAGAAGGCACGAAGAGATTGAACTCTGGGATTCTTCAATAAAACGCAATCTCACACGCGACAGCGACACGGAGACGCTTTCTTCTCGCAGGCGTTTTCCAGATTGCACTATTCCTGAGTCTGGATCCCAAGTTGGAGCCGCTTCAATATGGACTAGGACGCAATTAGCAAGTGTTGTTAGATTTGCTAGGATTCGCTTAACTACACATTACGACACTTGCGTCATAGGTGACAATCAGGCAACTCAATCGAAGTATTCATCCTCCTCGAATCTCGTCCACGATTCAAGTAAAGGAAACGGCGAGGGCAGATTTCTGCTTGGATAATTCAGTTTGAAGGATATCCTGTTGCTGTCAAAAGGACTTCTAATGAAGACGGAGAAGCCCGACACGTCGATACAGTCTTCGCACGCCGTAGGAAACTGCTGTGTGAACGTCGGGTTGTCGAGATAAATCATGTATTCCGGGTTATGTCCGCCCCGTCCGATGCGGCTGCTATTCCCTAACTTTAAGACGCGGTAATCCTGCGCGGCAATCTCCCACTCGCTGACCGCGTGACGCTTCTCCGAATACTGCGCCCAAACGCGAATCCCGTCGAAGAAATCAAGGACAACCGCCTTTCTCGGGCTGGCGTCTTTGGAAGGCAAAAGCTGACGAAACGAGCGATTGTTCAACGCATCCTTTATGCGTTCCTCCTCCGCTTCGCCTACTGGCTGAAATGGACCGTCCGAGCCGCATGACGACGCGAAAAGAATAGCGGAGATGAAAAGAACCGGCGTTAGATTGGGACGGGCAGCGGCGCGTAACATGATTTACCTCTATGTAAGTAGGGTTAAACGGAGAAAAGCATGATTTATCTTTGAAAACCGAAAATCAAACGGTAACTGTAATTGTGAACACACTTAATCCGCGCCCGAGTTCGTCTTCAGGGCATAAACTTCCTCTAAAAACACGTCGTAATCAATCATGTCGCTGCTCGTCATTCTAGTCGCAATCGGAGTCCCAACTGTCCGAGCGAGTAGTAATCGACGCGATATTGAAAGGCTTTCCCGGCGGGAGATGTACTCGCGTACCGCAACGAGTTCGCTGTCCGTTACCTGTTCCGGCTGAATCCAAGCCCCGTAGACAAAAGCAGATTTACGAATCGCGGGCGTCTTGGCCGAATTGGGGGACACCTTGGCACCCTCTTTAACAACGAGCGTGCCGGCAGCCAAGTCGCCAAGTCGCTGCCAATTTCTGTTTAACAGCATGGTAAGTATTCCGATACCGTAGGCAAACGGAAGCATATCGACAATCCGCACGATATTCCGAATTGCGGAATCCGAAAAACTGATCGGATACCCCTGCGCTTTGATGACCCGCAAACCCAGGGCGCGTTTGCCCGGTGATTGACCATTCGTCGCGATTTCGAATATCATGTAGTAGCCCCACTGGAGCACGAAGCTAGCAATCCCGGCAATCGCCGCTAACCAGTTGCCAAGTCTTTCATCAAGGTCCAATGCGGCACGCACGTAGACGTAGGAACCAACAAGAAAGATTGGGAGCAGCAGAGCGATGTCGATCAGCGCGGCATAAAAGCGCGAACCGATGCCTGCCACGCTATAGTTAATCTCAATCTGTTCGGGAGTTTCGATAGATAAATGGTCGTTCATATCTCTTGCAGGATTTTCCTGATTTTCAACGGTGTTTGCAAAAACAGTACGCAACTTGAGGCTTTCTTCACGCTTAAGTCAATACATTCGCATTTGCACATGTAATGACTGTATGATAATGTACGCTGAGGATATGTGAATTACCCGTAAAATCCGACGTACCCTTGTTGTGTACACTGTTAGGTTGTGAATGCCACAATCTTACAGATTGTGGTACAGAAGAAGGTCGGTACCCGCGAATTCGGACGAACTATTGGAGCGCGAACTGGTAGTGTGCGAATCCCGCAATCTAACAGATTGCGGTACAGAGGAACGTTATTACCCACAAGATCGGACGCTCCTTTGTAGCGCATGCCAGTAGTTTGCAAATGCCAAGATCTAACAGATTGTGGTCAGAAGAAGGTCGCGATTCGGAGATCGCTCCTACAGACCAACCTGTGTAGTTCCGAAACTAATGCTATTGGTTGCAATGACCGTATTTCCCAAGATATACCTGCCGACGAAGGAAACGCTATGACGCGAGACGAATTCCTCAGCAAGAAACAGCCAGTCTGGACGGAATTGGAGGAAGCACTAAAGCGCACCCGGCGCTACCGTGCCAACAGAATGTCTCCGTCGCAACTCGATCGGTTAGGCTATCTGTATCGCCGCGTGACTTCGGACCTCGCGGTTGCCCGCCGCGATTTTCCCGATGACCGCTGCGTACCGTATCTGAACGCGCTTGCCTCCCGCGCCCATGCCGGTATCTACCAATCCGCCCCATTGAAACGCAACACCATACGCCGCTTTCTCCTCGGCGGGTTCCCGGCACTATTCAGAAGTAACCTTCGCTTCATCACGGCGGCGTTCCTGATGTTTGTCATCGGGTTTATCGCCGCCTATTGGATCGCGTTTGAACACCAAGCCCTTGCCGAAAAACTCGCGCCTCAACACCTTGTCGACAGAATCCACAAACAGGAGATGTGGACAGATACGCCGGCGCATGCAAGAAACCTTTTGGCCTCTGATGTCATGACCAATAACGTAGGCGTGGCTTTTGCGGCATTTGCGCTTGGCATAACGTTTATGGTCGGCACAACGTACATCCTGGCATTAAACGGCGTGTTCATCGGTGCAGTCGCCGGACTGTGCCACATTCATGGAATGGCTCTTCCACTGTGGGCGTTCGTTTCACCACACGGTTATGTCGAATTGACGACTATTTTTGTCGCAGGCGGCGCCGGGTTGAAAATGGGCTACGCACTGATCGCGCCCGGCCTGCTGACCCGAAAACAGGCGCTGATCGACGCCGCGAAAGTTTCGGTCCAGCTCATCGGAGGGTGCGTTGTCCTACTCGTCATCGCCGGTACTATCGAAGGATTTGTATCTCCTTCAAGCTTGCCGCCAATCGTCAAGATCGGATTCGGATTCACGACGGGCGTGCTGTTGTTTTGCTACCTCTTCCTGTTGGGGCACTCGAAAGGGAAGCCTATCCCAACCGGCAAACCGATTAAACCAATGTATGAACAAAGGACTATCGCAGATCGTTGAATTATGCGGCCGATCCGCCGGCACGATTTGCCCCGCCTGCTGCTAATACTCACTGAATATTTGCTCGGAGGATCGCCTCTTTGCAGATTGAGACGGAATCAAAGAACAGTCAGCAAAACTGTTCTCTTCCCTCCTCCGTTTCCTGTCCACGTTATGAGAAGAACTACCGTTTGACCTGACGTTAGACCGCCCGCATTCCAAATTGCAATGTTACCCGCGACGATTGCCAACTCGCCGTTGACAATCACAATACCCGGTGAGTTGCTGAACGTCATATAGAGTGTGCCGCGTGACGGTATTACACCCCCGTTGGTGGGGATGGTGCTTACGAGCACCGTCGAACCGTCCTCCGGTCCATCGCCGCCTGCGGATTTGTCATCGTAGTCACAGCTCGGGGCAAGTAACATCAGCAGAAGACTTGCCGTGTGGAAATTCATGCAATAGACTGGTTTCTCCGGCAAGCATCGTCTACCAACCAAGTAACACTTTTTCAAAGCTAGCCATAATACGAAAAATGAGCATTACTTGATAATGTGCTACACATTGCGCTCCGCTGGAGCGCGGAGATTGACAAGCATCACGATTCTATTGACATCTCACTCCGCTGGAGTGAAAACCAGACCACGAAGGAACGTTTTTTCAAAGCTAACCAAGGTGCGAAAAACAACTGTTACTTGCTGAATGAATTATTCCGACAGGGATAATGGCGTGCTCTCAAGAAAGACCATCGCCAGAAACGGGCTCCCGCCTACAGGAATTCGTCTTGGTTGACCGACATCGACGGTTACACACGCACTTCATCCGACCAATCGCGCCAAATGTTGCCATCCGTGTTATCCACCGCGAGCGGATCGGGGAGTGACTCGGGCGTTTTCTTGAATCCGTAGATTGTCGCTTGACGGATAATGTCATTAGACGCGTTCTGTCCCGCGATGTGTAAAATTTTCGTGTGCCACAGGATGACCGTACCCGAAGGCCCATGACAATCGAAAGGTTGGGTATCCTTCTTGATTTGACCGATGACAGGATCGGTATATCCGCCCGCATTTCGTACCGCCAAATGCTTGTCCGTATGTTTCTCTCCGGCTTTGAAAGCCTTCCACTGTTCCCGCCAGATTCGCGCGTGGCTCCCGGGCCAAACGGTAAATCCGCCGCAGTTCGGCGGCACATCGGAAATGTACGCCGACATTTGGAGCCGCCACGTGCCGTAGCACGGGCCGTCGGAATGGGCGCCGTTGTAGTGAGGGGCGTGAGAAGGACTATTCGGAAGCGTGCAATACAATCCGCGTGTCCCCTGCCCATTGAGCCATACCGGTCCAGTTCGGGGCAACCGCAGCGCAGGTTCTGTCGTAAAGCTGCCCTTTGATGGGAAACCCATTGAGTCTCCCAGATGTGTGTTGAGGCCTCCTACGGCGTCGTCGCACATAAAACACGGTCCCGTAGTATAACCCGACTCGTCGAGTCCGGCAGGCCATACTACCGTCCCCGTCCCAAGAAGTTGCTCGGCGACTCGCCACATGGCGCGGGGCGCCAGATTGAGCATCAATTCCGATGCCCCATTGCGGATAAAGAACTGGTGTCCGCCACCACTGAAATACTGATCGCCTCCTCCCTCGGGACGCTGCGCCCGCAGCTCGGCACTCTCCTCCTCGGTGATAGCCTTCCATGTCGAGGGGTCGTTCCGCTTCATACGCGGGATGTAGCTTTGAATCACATCCCACATGTCGTCGCGCGCTTGGCGGCAGAGCGTAGAATCGAGAACATCCTCGAGCACCAGAAATCCATCACGTTTGAACTGGGCAATCTGATCTGCCGTCAGGAGATCGACTGACAGAGATCCTCGGGTAGACATGGTCATTTTCCATTTACCGTTGATATGCTGATTGGATATTTCTGAAGACGCACGTAGAGTTTGTGTAGCTGGGGAACCCGTCGAATCAGGGGCGAAAAATGCAACGTGTTGCTCCGACCAAGAAACAGGGCGTATATCCATTGCAAACCCCGTTATTATGTGAGTCAACGTCTCTTGTATCAAGGGGGTATTTTAACACTTCTGCCAAATCACATCAATGCCGATTTCATCAGGAATCGGGAGGCAAGCTGATCCAACTGATGATGGAGAGGTGAAGTATCGAAGATGTTTCCCCTGAACCCCACGTTTCGGTAACTGGAGATATTATTCCCGTGCTAGAAACTCTTTTTCCATTCGGCCGTCCGCGCGTTTAGCGCCCCGACCGATTCTAGTAGACGGTGGCTCGCCCATTTGTTATAGTCTTCACTTCAATAACCTAACCTCAATAGCCTATTGAGAAAATAACCGGATCTTCCAATTGAAATGAGTTCCACTAGGTATCGGGAGAATTTGAACTATAAGAGGTAGTTGCCTGTGAAAAGTGACGTGGGCTTTCTGAGCTTCACCGTATATCTAGTGATCATCCTAACTCTTCAAACTCCAAGCACCGCATTCGCTGGAGATGAAGTCGCTACAGCGCACAGAATCGCTACCGCTATGCGCATTACCGGTGCGCCACCGCAGTTGGATGGCGTTTTGGACGACGAGATATGGAATAACGCACCCCTCCACGAAGGTTTTCGACAACGCGATCCGGATGAAGCGAAACCCGCATCCGAACGCACCACCTTCCAAATCGCTTACGATGACGAGGCACTCTATTTTGCAATTATGTGCTATGACAGTGAACCCGATAAAATGAACTCTCGGCTGGTCAGGCGAGACACTCACATTGAATCGGATAAAGTCACTGTTAGTCTTGCTCCGCACCCCAACCGACAGCGCGGGTTTTGGTTCACCGCCTACTCCTCCGGGTCTGTCTCGGACGGTACTGTTACCGATGAACACAGTTTCCGGTATGATGATACATGGGACGGTGTATGGGACGTGAAGTCCCAGCTTCACGACAACGGTTGGGTAGCTGAGTATAAAATCCCATTTCATATACTGCGCTTCGCCCCAAGAGATGAGCACACCTGGGGATTACAAGTCGAGCGAATCATAACTCGTAACAAAGAGTGGGACCACTGGAGGTTGGTTAAACGCGATGCGCCTAGCTGGGTGGCTCGCTTTGGAGAGCTCACCGGCATAAAAAACATCCGCCCCTCCCGTCATCTTGAGATTGTACCTTACGCCATGGGACGCACGAGGTTCGATGATGGCGCCGACTTATGGGGTAGTGTCGGCTCCGATGTGCGTTATGGGATTACCTCCGCAATCACACTCGATGCAACCATTAATCCCGATTTTGGACAGGTTGAAGCCGATCCGGCGACACTTAATCTTTCTGCTTATGAGGAATATTACGGGGAACGCCGTCCCTTCTTTGTCAAAGATTCGGCTGCCTTTGGACACTCCGATTATTCTTTCTTATACTCACGGCGGATTGGACGAAGACCGGGGCATTTCGCGGTGCCCGACGACTCTACCGAACTGAGCCGTCCAGAAGCGACGACGATTCTCGGTGCCGCCAAGATTGTGGGTAATACAGAAGGCGGCACCGCTTTCGGAATCATGGAAGCCGTGACCGCTCCTGAATATGCACAGATAGAACAGACGGTCAACGGGAAGAAAGTCCAACGCGAGCACCTCATTGAACCGTTAACCAACTACTTTGTCGGTCGCATCAAGCAGGACATCCTACATGGAAACTCGAACGTTGGGCTAATAACCACAGCGGTGAATCGACGTGATTCGAACACGGCGTATGTCGGTGGAATCGATTGGGATTTGCGATTTGCCAACGATATGTATCAGATTACCGGTACCCTCGCGGCAAGTCAGGCAGGGAAACTTAATGCGCGAAAGTCGGGGTATGCCGCGCTCCTTGAATTTGACAAACGAGGCGGTTGGTTGAGAGGGGAGACCAATGTGGAAGCGTTTTCGCCTGGCTTCGAAATGAACGACCTTGGTTTCCGTTGGCGCGCTGATACACTGCAGTGGAGATATTACGTCACGGCGAACAAGGAGCAGCCATTTAGCATCTTTAGGCGTGCCACGCTTGGCTCCTATAGCGGACACACTTGGAACTACGACGGCGTCAACATCTGGAGTTATGCCGATATATGGACACGTGGTCAATTCAAGAATTATTGGGAGTATGAGCTGGGGATCGGACGAAACTTCGAATCGTTCAGCGATGAGGATGTCCGGCGCGGAGGAATCCCGATTAAGAACCCTGCAAGTTGGGAAATCCTTACAAAACTCTCTACCGATAGCCGGAAAATGATCCAGTTTCAGTTGAACCCTGGGTATTGGGTGACACCTGTTTTTTCCTGGGACGATGATAGACGGACTTATCAGTACAATGTGAGACTCCGTTTACGCTTCCGCCTTGCCTCGAACATTGAGGTCACCGCGGGACCCTCATACAGGCATGGGATGCAGGATGCACAGTGGGTAGATCTGGTCGAGGAAAATATTAACGGACATGTCGAAAAACACTATGTCTATGGGGAGTTGGAAAGTCGAACGCTAGACTTCACTACGCGCGCGGGCATCAGTTTTTCGCCGACACTGAGCTTGCAGCTCTACCTGCAACCCTTCGTAACGATCGGCGACTATACCAACTTCAAGGAACTCGTGGAACCGAAGACCTATCGGTTCAAACCGTATCCGTTAAACGAAAACCGAGATTTCCACCGGCGATCTTTGCGGGGCAATGCCGTGCTTCGCTGGGAGTTCCAGCCCGGAAGCACGCTGTTTCTGGTTTGGACGCAATCACGGGGGGTTAATTTGGCGAGTGTTGGCGAAGCTGACCTTGAGTTTCGTCCATTACATCGTTTGGGAAGCAGTTTCACGGATGATGGAGAGAATATCTTTCTGATTAAGTGCCGATATTGGTTCGGCATGTGAATATCCGACTATTGTAGTTCCCGTGCGAATGTAACCCCCAAGGTACCTAACAGGCAACATAAGCGTGCAATGAGCCGCTTCTCAAGCAATCAGAAGATGCCACTGCTAATTCTTGTTCAAACATCTTCCAAAACTGAATGAGATTGCCCGGTGTTCTAATGTGGGGGTTAGAACTTCTCGTATGAGCTGACATTACAGGCTTCTGCCAAAATTGCATTAACGCCGATTTCATCAGGAATCGGGCGAGAAGCTAACCTAACTAACGCTGTTTTTCAATCTTCAACCACGCCTTGCTCAGCCAACTTCGTTCGACCTTCCACACGCGCATGGTGCCATCGCCAGACTTGGACAGTAACTTCGTGCCGTCGTGACTAAAATCCAGTGAACCAATGTGTCCGCGATGCCCTTTGAGCTCTGCAACACTCTGCCACCGCAGTGTTTCGATGAGTTCAATGACGTAGTCCTTCCGACCGACTGCTATCAACGACGCGTCCGGGTTAATGGCAACATCGATTGGATAATCGAAATCCGGTGTTTTAGGTTGATAGCCAGGATGCAGCGTTTTGAGGACCATTCCGCCCACCAGGTCGAATACCAGGAAATGTCCCGACGCAAGCCCTACAAATAACCGCTTTCCGCTACTATCGAACCGCAAAAACATCACCGAACGGGTCCAATCTTTTTCGACCGGTTTTCCCGATGCGTTAACCGGAGTCAAATCGGTGGGCAGATCAAGTTTCTGGTTTCGCTTTCCAGTCCTCACATCCCAAAGCCAGATTGCGTCAAATGTGCCGCCACAGGCGAGCTGCTTCCCGTCAGGGCTGAAAGCCAAGGCACGCACGAATGCCGACTTTAGCCAGTCGATAATATTGTCCCTATTGACAAACCGGTGCACTTCCTTTCCCGTTGAGATGTTCCACAGCCTTGTAATATAGCTAGACTCTCCAATAGCGAGTTGCTTCCCATCAGGACTGAATGCCAGCACGCGAGGTTTCTTATCCGGAAAAGGGAGTCGATGAATCACTTGAAACGCCGTTGCATCCCAGATTCGGATTTCTTTCCTTGAACTACTCGGAACCGCTACGTGGGAACTTACAGGACTGATGGCGACAATTCGTGGATAAAATTCGTTCTCGAAAATACCATTCTTGATAAGGTTCCCCGTAACTGCGTTCTGAAGTGACAAGCTCGGACCTGTGGCGAGAATCGTGGCATCCTCCGGCAAGAAATACGCGCTCCATGAAGAAGTGGCGGGCCTAATTACGGCCGTCTGCAGCAATTCATCCTGTTCGATCTCCCACAGTTCAATTGACGCCAAATCGCTCGTGAGAAGCTGTGTGTCATTAAGAAATCGGCTGAACCTTCCAACACCGTTTGTGTGCACAACCTCAGCCGTTTGGAAATCCCACACGTCGTTTCCATATGCAAGGTAACGACCATTGGGCGAAAAAGTAACTGGCGCCTTCCAAAATGCACTACCGACAAACTTGAAAGTTTCTATGCTCTTCCAATCTGTCGTGTTAATCGCATCAATTCGTCCTTCCCCGCCTTCCCCTCGTCGTGGGAAGACGAACCATTGACCGTTTGGGCTGTATGTGTAGGTTATCTCTGGTATAGTAGCTGGTACCTCGAATTTGTGCAGGACTTCTCCGTCCCGTGGATTTAGGAAGACGAATCGATGCGTCTTTGCAACATACTTCGTTCCCTTGTCCAAAATCACGAGTTGGTTGCCGTCAGGGCTGTAGTGCATTGCATCAATGAAATCATGGTCTCTCCCAAGATCCTCTTGTGTATATGACCTCTTGACCGAGCGGAGCAGATCGCCTGAAATGGGGTCTATGAACATAATCTCATCGAAATCCCACTCATGCCAAGGCAACACAACAGCTATCTCTTTCATCTCCGGGTGGATTGCCATGCGGAGCCATCCAGAAAATCTCTTAATTCGGTCCCGACTAGGCAAATCAAACGAGTGTACTACAACCGTCTTCTGTTCCTCAACGTCCCATACCGTCAATTGGTCGTCGCCATTCCAGACTAGAAACCGGCCATTCTCACTGAAAGCCAAGGAGTGAATCCGTCCGAGGGTATCAATAGTTGTCGTTGACTGGTTACCGTCGGGGCGGTGCACTTCCAACCCAAACGGCGTACGCACGGCAACCAACCTTCCGTCCGGCGAAGCAACAATATCATCAACGTGGCCGCCGCCGAAAACCTGTGCCGACGACACGCTGCTTTCACCGCCGTCGCCCCGACGTTCGTCCTCCGTTGCACGTTCGATTGACGCATTAATGCGTTTCTTCCGTCCGTCCGTTTGCGCTATTTCAATATCTGAGTCGGGATCTACCAGCGACACGTTTATACCCTCGTTGCGAGCGCCGCTGTGCGTTCCCACGGGGAAAAAGCCCGCAAGCCCGCCCAAGAGCACAACGCTTAAAACGGCAGCGACGGGTAACGGTGCCAACCGATGCGCCTTGGAAACAGGCGAATCCGACACGGACGGTACGGGAAGTGACGTAATCTTATCCAAGATTGCAACGCACAAATTAGGTTTCGTCGACGAGTCAAAGTATTCCTCAAATGTACCCTTTAGCCGCAGACCAAGCCTTTGACGTGCGCGAAACAAACGCGCCTTTATGGCTTCACGCGATGTCCCCAAGAACACTCCGATCTCCTTGAGCGAGAATCCGCTGAAGTAGTGCATCAGTACGACCAATCGCTGCGATTCCGGTAACGCATCTATCTCCTGTTTAACCGTGAGTTGCGTTTCCAAATCGCTGCCGCGCGCTATTGACCCCGTTTCAACTTCGGCTTCCAGCGCTTCGTGCGATTGATGTTTGCGATACCACATGCGGCACTCATTGGAGGCGATGGTGTACAGCCAACTGCGAAAAGCATGAGGCGTTTTCAATTGCCCAAGGTTGAGATATGCCTTTAGCAATACCTCCTGTGTTACGTCTTTCGCATCCTCTTCGCTTCGAACCTGGTTCAGGCAGTAGGCGTAGACGGCACCTTGATAGCGGTCCACCAAAAAGACGAACGCATCTTTATCCCCATCTAGCACGGCTTTGACCAAACCGGCATCATCATCGTAACGCATAATGTCCTCCCTGAAAAGTTTGATGATTGAATTTCAGCGGATAAGATGCGAGAAGTGGGGAAATGGTTACGCAAAAAATGGAAGTGTGGAGGCGGACACCAAGTATGCTGCTAGAAAAATGAGTGAATACGATTCTGTGAATTTGGATTTTCAGGCTTAGACGTTGATAACGCACGTTGCTACACAAAACAGAGAAGCGGAGTTTTTGGTTCGCGTTCTCCAAATCATAGAGAAATTGGTCTGATTTTCGTCGATGTCGTGTTTCCATGTCGGCAGAAATCCGGGGTCTGTGCCCCTTGGTCAAAGGTGGCAATATAGGTTAACCCAAGTTGCCACCTTTGTCGTACAAGGAATTCCTATCGCCTTGGGATCAATATGGCACTTACTGCCCACTCGGTGGATTCTCGCTTATTCTGTTAGATTGTGCTCGTGATCCACAAACTAACAGTTTGTGGTACAAAAACTCTACGATTAATGGGCTATGCTCAATGACAAACGGCTGTACATGGCTAGTGTCTAGAAGTAGCAACTTGCGTAGGTTAATACTAATGAAATGCCAACAGAACAAAGATCCGCCGCGATGATGGTTTGTCCTGGCGGCAACGATCTGATTTTTCACTTTTTTCAGTATTTTCTGGCAACACTTTTTTAGGGTAGCATACTAATACCATTTCTCTAAAATGATTGTGCATTGGTTGCATGAAGTGGAACAAAAGTCTTGTCTTCGCGCAAAGCCGGCGGGGCAAGATGCCCCGCCTACGGCGTAAGTGAACGATATAGTGAAGACATCATATGCACTATTATTCAAGCGAAATGGTATAATCACACAATATCGATAATCTAGTTGCAATACTTGCCGGTCACCGTTTCAAACAAGCTCATAACCTCCATAGGATAGCTCTATCGGGATTTGCTATGGGACTTCTATCGCAGTTGGTTTTCGCTTCTTTGATCGCACTCTACAAATGTACAAATTCCAATTATCGGAATCGTATCAAACGGCGGAATTTGAGACAAGTCGCCTCAGCCGGCAGTATAGTGTCACCGTTCTCTCGCAGCAAATCAAACCCCCAATCTATGGCTAGGCAACACTCGCCAACTTTAGCCTGCGTTAGCCCAGATAACGATTTAACCCGGCGGTTTAGCCAGTAGAAGAAGGTTGATGAACCCAGTCGTAGTCTGCGTTGACGGCGTTCCGGCTTGGGCTAAAACAGAAGGTTGCCGCGTTTCCGGGCTAACGCTCATGATTTGGAGGTTGCCGCCATTACATGGTTGTTCCTAACTCGCGTGGCTGCCACTTCCTTATTCGTTCGTTAAATTGTGTCTTTCGACGCAATTATACTATACGTATGTAAAGTTGTCAATGCAAAAAGTGAAACTGAGTGGTTAGTGGAGGTTGAATATACTGAACTGTGAAGTTCCGAAACAAACTCTGTGTTTGGGCACTTCTTCAACTAAGGGTCAGACGGGGTGAAGAAAAAACTTGGGCCATTGGGAATCAGTTTACGAGAGTTCGTTTGGTAATGGTGGGGTTTTCCGCCGCAAGACCTTTAGCTTAGTGGTTTATTTTCCAGAAAAAATATGGTTAGTGTTGGGCGCCGGTAGTTCACATTGTCTGAACTGTGATTTATGGGATTTTTGTGATTACCTTGATTGCATGTGGCAAGTTACCGGTGATGAGTCGGCTAGATCGTTATCTTGAGGGCACTAGGATTCAGGGAAGAAACCAAGTTTTCAAGAAAAAACTTGGTTTCGACATGCGTTAAATACTTAGCGAGAAGACCACTTAGTGGTTCATTCTCTAAGTGGATATTGCATATGGGATGTTTTGGTGATTGTCTGAACTGTGATTTATGGGATTCTTGTGATTTCCTTGATTGCTTGTGGCTAATCGCTAGTGATGAGTTAACTGAACCCTTTCCCTTGAAGCCCACTGGGATTTAGGGAGAAACCAAGTTTTCAAGAAAAAACTTGGTTTCGATATGCGTTAATTACTTAGCGAATAGACCATTAAGTGGTTCATTCTTCAAGTTATTATGTTATAATTCTCCTGTCCATTCAACAAAGATGGAAAGGAGGATTCATAATGGGAAAACGAATTCATCGCGTTCGTGGTGTGAGTGAAACCGAAAGCCGTGAACTTAGAACTCTAGCGAACTCACGTACCGAACCTCATCGGATTGTGCAAAGAGCGCAACTCATTGTCAACATGATAGATGACAGCCGATTGACGGCCTCCCAAGCCGCTCTACAAGTTGGATTCAAGACCGGGGTTAGCGGTGCACAGTGGGTGAAGCGGTTCAACGACGAAGGACTTGACGGAATAACCGATAGACCTCGAAGTGGTGCACCGACAACACATTCGATAGAGGTTCGTAGTCGGTTAATTGATTTAGCCATGCATAGACCGTCAAGCCTTGATTATCCTTTTGAGTTGTGGACGATAGAACGTCTGCAAATTAGTTTCAAAGAAAGAGAAGGGATTTATCTCTCCCCATCGAGAATATGCACCTGGATACAGGAAGAAGGACTGAATTGGAAACGTCAGCAGAGTTGGTTTCATAATGCGGAAAAACAGGACGCCCAGTTTGTTGAAAAAAGGGGGTCATAATTCTAGCTTATACTTACGTCTAAGCAAGTTTCAATATAAACTTTAGATATTATTACACCGAATTATTACACCGAATCAGAATAGGAGAAATGATAATCAGGAATCCCCATCAACGTGCGAAATCTCGAAAGGGGCAAATGACTTAACCAATCAACCAGTCCTTCACACAGTTGGGTAAAACTATCGAAGAAGTAACTGCGATTGATTTGGTCTCGCATTAAATGCCATAGCCTCTCAATCAGATTCAAATGAGGGCTGTATGTTGGCATCGGTACCAAACAGAATCGGTGTTTGTTGTCTAATAGAAACGAATCGAGTTTATCAGTGGTGTGGCTTGTCGCATTGTCGCGTACCACAAATAGATAATCATCAGGGTACATCTCCATCAGGTGATGCCAGTGAGTTTGTATCTGAATATGAGTTGTGTGGGAGTAAATCTCACATAATCCACCACCACAAGGGTATTCTAGCGAACCAATGATGTACTTTGTCTCGTTTTTTCCCGGCGTATTGACCTTATATTCGCTTCCAACACGGCGATAAACACGTCCGCTCTTTGGACACCACGAGATATTGGCTTCATCACTGAAAAACAAGCGTCCATTTCTTTTAGGGACATCAATAAAGGGAAATTCTAAACGCTCAAGCTGTTTGTCGGGGACAATCAACTCAGTGGCGTAACTGGTCAATTGTCCCATGATGGCAAATTTTGTATCTCCTGTATTGTCTCCCGTTTCACTTGGTAATCGGGATCGGGACTACCAACTCGCAATTTACTGCGCCCCGTTCGACGACCGGTACGTCTAAGCGCGTTGTGGATAGTAGAAATCGTCACTGAAATCTGATGATACTTTTGGAGATAATCTTGAATCAGTTCCAGTGTCCATTGCCTTGAGTCGGTGTTGAGTCGGTCATACTGATCCGGTGTTTGTTCAAACAGTTTATCCCAGTCTGCCTTGGTAACGTGAGTAATTTTACCAGTGCAACCCGGAGGACTCTGGGGGACAAGCGCATCTAGTCCAGATGTGTTATAAGTATGAATATAGTAACGGATTGTTGGTTGACACAGATTGAACATCTGCGCCAGTTCAGGGACGCTAAGTTCATTCGTTGCTGAAAGCTTGATAATCATCAGCCGACGGTACCAGTTCTTTTTCTCAGCTTTTGAGAGCTCTTCATCTATACGTTGAATCTCTCTTGGGTTGTCAATCTGTGCGTATATCATGCGATAAAGTTAACCTCCGTTGTTGAAGTGTAGTACTTCATATTACAGTAAGGATAACTTCATTCTACACAATATGCAAAATTATTTCTGAAACTTGCTTAAGAGTTCGTTTTAAGAGTTAATTTGTAGGTTCCGATCAACCGGCTGATTAAGGAGTCCGATAGAGTTCCCACAGGCGCGAAGCAGAAAACAACATATCGCTCGCTGTCCACTCGCTTAATCTCGGTTGGTCCCACAAGGGTCGTCGCGGTCCTGGGAGATTCCTCTTGAGCCGGGTATTCACATTTGACAACAGGGGTAGAAGCCGTTATAATCATTCCGGCCTTACTTGGGTTTGGGAGATCTGCATGTTCTACAGGGGTTTACAGCTCGATCGGTTTCAAGAAGACGCTATTCAAGCACTAAATCGGGAGCGTTCTGTCATTGTCGCCGCTCCAACCGGAGCGGGCAAAACGGTGGTTGCGGAATACGCGGTCGACAAATGTATTCAGAGTGATCGACGCGTAATTTACACGGCGCCAATCAAAGCGCTTAGTAATCAGAAGTATCGGGATTTTCATGAGCGGTATGGCGACCGCGTAGGTATCTTAACGGGAGACGTTGTCCTCAATCCGTATGCCCAGATTCTGTTGATGACGACGGAAATCTTCCGAAACACGATCTTCGACGATATTGAGCGTTTGGCAGATGTAGAATACGCAATTTTCGACGAGATTCACTACATCAACGACGTTGAACGCGGGACGGTCTGGGAGGAGAGCATCATTTTCGCCCCGCAGCATATTAAATTTGCGTGTTTGAGCGCGACCATACCGAATATCGATCAGTTTGCGGAGTGGATGCGCAGCGTTCGAGAGATAGAGATCGATGTGGTTCAGGAACTTGAGCGCCCCGTACCTCTCGAACACCACCTCTACCTTGACGGATATGGTATTGGAACCATCGGCGATCTGCGGCGGGCTCAGCAGATTATCGCCAAATTCGATCACCTTCACGATGACGAGAAGGTTGACGAAATGGTTGCTAACGGGCTTCCCAACCTGACGCGCACGGATCTGGTTGGTTACCTTCAAAAACGTAACCGGCTGCCCTGTCTCTATTTCTGTTTTAGCCGCAAGCAGTGCGAGCGAAACGCCGAATCCTATGCCCACTCATCCGGGCGTAGTTTTCTTAAATCTGAGCAGCGGGAACAGATCCGCACCTTGTTTGATTCGCTATGCGTCCGGTATGGCATCCAAGATAACCGGAAGGCGTCCGAGTTGCGCAGTCTGATTTCGAAAGGGGTCGCCTATCACCACGCTGGGATGCTGCCTACCTTGAAGGAGGTCGTTGAACAACTCTTCACGTCCGGACTTGTACAGTTGCTCTTTACTACAGAAACATTCGCTGTAGGCATCAACATGCCGGCATGTACCGCGGTATTTGAGAGTCTTGAGAAGTTTGACGGGATAGGCTTCCGGTATCTAAAGGCGCGCGAATATCATCAGATGGCGGGACGCGCCGGGCGGCGCGGCATCGATCCCGTCGGCTACGTTTACGGCCGGGTAAATCCTCGATTTTCGGATACCGAGAAGGTCCAAAAAATTACCTCTGACCGGATTGAGCCGATCGGAAGTCAATTTAACCTCTCCTATTCAAGCATCTTGAATCTGTACCAAAAGTATGGCGATGACATATACGATGTTTGCACACTCAGCTTGGGGAATTTTCAAAACTTTACGCGAATTCGAAAAATCGATAAAGACCTCAAGCGCGCCGAAGCGGGACTGAAGAATTCGCCGCTGCCGATCTGTATTCACGATCATCTGGACGCCTCAGAGCAAGTTACCGGTTACCTTGACCTACTAAACAACGTCGCGGATCAGAAACAAACTCTTAAAACTAAACGCCTGGAGGTAAAGCGAAAATACCGCGGCCGTAAGAACAAACGAGTGCGGCTCAAGAAACTCGCTCACGTCAATCAGCAGGTGCGGCGAGTCGAATCCACATTAGTGGATAGTTTATGCCACGGGTGCCAGCGATTTAAGTTGTGCCATCAGCAGTATCAAGAAATTGAGCAGTTTACCGGTCAAGTTGAAACCCTCGTCCGAGAACGGGATCATTTTGAGCATTTTCAGCATCGGCAGATTGCGTCTCGTCTCAAAGTGCTTGAGGAACTCGGATATATAGACGGTACCGATTTGCTGCCTAGAGGCGAGATTGCCTCACGGATATCGGGATATGAAATGCCAATCTCTCTTTTACTGTTTGGCGGGTTTTTTCAGAAGCTGGACGAAGACGAAATCAATGTACTGATGATGGCGATTGTGTCTGAACTGCGGAAGGATTCGGGGCGCTTTCGAAAACTGCATGACAACCGATTAAAGGGGGTTCTGAAATCGGCGGATAGGGAGATTGAGAATCTTCGCGTTCTGGAAGCGTTGCACGGCGCGGCGGAGGTCACGCCGAGGTTTGAAACGAAGTTGAGCACGGCGATGCTTGCTTGGAGCCGGGGTTGTGAATTTGAGGAGTTGCACAGGTATGCGGATCTTGCGGACGGCGATTTTGTTCGTTCATTTCGCCTCGTGATAGACTTTCTGCGTCAGACACGCCGCGCAATGGCTGGACATGCCGCGTTGTTGGACAAACTGGACCGGTGTGTCGCAAAGATTAACCGCGATGTGGTTGATGCGGAACGTCAGCTACGAATGGTACAGGGGGACACGCCTCAGGGCGAGATTTCTATGGAGTCGGATGTGGCCAACGCTGTAAGCGGCAATTTGGACGTTATTGGCGATGCAAGGCTATCTCCCGAAGATTAACGATCAATCTGGCACGGGCGATTGAAGAAAGCTAGGGGTATTTTGGGTATTTGAGGTTGCATTTGACACGGAAAATATAACATCTTTGTCTTGCCTTCAAATCTCTCTTGTGCTACAGTAAGATAATGCGATCTCTTAAGACCATGTGCCCATTTCTTGGAGTTCGTTAAGAGAGCGTTTCGACGTAACAATGCGAAGACCAGGGATCTGAACGGGATGGAGCCAATCCTGAAAAACCAAATGGGCGGCAGCGATCGACCGTGACCGTAATATATATTTGAAATTTCTAAAATAGATTGGAGTTCAGAATGAACAAACGACTCAGGGTGAGTGTTATATCAATTTGTCTCGCCGTATTCCTCGTCAGCTGCGGAAGCCATAATGAATATCTGTCCAAAGGTAAAGAGCTTATTAAGTCCGAGAGGCGACGCAAGGAGGAAAGGGCTGTCGCTCAGTTTAAATTGGCTATTCAGCAGGAGCCTGGCAATGCCGAGGCACATTATCTACTCGGGTTCTACGATTCCCAAGAGTTTTACAGCTCGAAGTCTTCCTCAGAGAATTGGGAGGAGGACTGGGAAATGGCTAGCACCGAGAATCGCGGGAAGCATATGTTCCTTGCGTATCAGCAGGAACAGAACAAATATCTTGAGATTCTGGTGTTTGAGACGTTGAGACGCAATGAACCGGGTGTGCAGAACGCGGCACTGAACGCGCTTAAGCGCATCTATAACCAAGGTGATCGCAACAAGCTGCTGAAATCTTTGAAGAAAGCGATCAAGTCCAAGGATAACCGGGATCGTCACGACGCTCACTGGGTGCTAGCGGAAATCGGGAAGAACGCACCCGGCACTATCGTGCCGCTGCTCGTCGAGTTGCTCGATCATAAACGCAAGGAGACGCGGCTGAACGCGGTCAAAGCATTAGGGGAAATCGGAGACGAAAACGCGATTCCGGAATTGGTCAAGATTGTGAACTCGGGATCTGCCAAACGAGCAAGGGACAGGGAAAGCCCCGAGGTTCGACAATTAGCGGTTGAAGCTCTCGGGAAAATAGGAGGCACCGCCGTTAAAGAATTGGTTGAAATCGCGGAAAATAAAGGGTCTTCCTTGCGTGTCGATGCTATTCAAGCGCTTGCCACTCTCGGCGATGAGCGAGCGGTCAATCCGTTGTTAAACGCTTTGGGCGAACAGGGAAGTCGAGAAGTTGAGATCAAGTTCTGATAGTTGGATTGACGCATGCCCCGCATTCTGTGTAATCAATTTGCCGCCTTTACGTGCTGATAATATGTTGTGATAAGGAGATCTCATGCTTGTTAAGCTTCAGTCGTTACTCATAATTGTCATCCTTGTGTTCGCCATGGGATGCGAGAATCGTTACCACGACGAGCAGTTTAAAATTCACGTACAACAGTTGGATAGCGATCTTGAGAATCGCTGGTCTACCAACGGGGTCGTGGTGATTTCCGTACAACCTAACGGTCCGGCCGCCAGCGCGCAACTTGAAGAGGGCGAATTAATCTCCTATGTCGTCGGCGAATACTCTCTTGGGAGCGGGGGGAATTACGGGCGCGCGGCAAAGAAATCGATGCATGAAGACAACAACCTTATCCTTCGCTTTACTGACGGTAGAATAGTCAGGTTAGCCGTGCGCCGGAGCGGCGATAAGACGGGACTTAAAGTTGATGGAAATGTCGTCAGCGAAGTGAAGGGTGGAAGTCCGGCGGCGAATGCAAACATACAGATCGGCGATTCGATTGAGGCGGTGATTGATGAGCGAAAGATACGTACGATTGACCATTACAAGGAAGCGATTGAGGAGTTCACGCAACACGGCTCCAAAATCACCTTCCGCACGACCGAGTTGGCGGGCGTCAGAATTGCGGCTGTCGAAGCGCTAGGCGAACTCGGCGACGCGCGCGCTGTCGACCCCTTGATGGACATCGTTGAACAGAGTAGTGACTTGTCGCTGCGCAAACCGGCGATCCGAAGTTTGGCACGCCTTGTCGAGTTTAGCCAATCGAGCGCCGATTCAACGGAAAGGCTTCAAGCGTTGCGCGATAAGATTGCCGAGGGGCGGCTGCTTGCGTTAGCGCAAAAGTATGTTAGGCGCACTGTGGAAGCCGACCAAGAAATTCGCCGCACCTGCATCGCCATATTGGGTGTAATGAAACCGCAGTCCGCGATTGGCGTATTGACTGCTGTTATGGAAGATAACGGTGAAGTGCCGGGCATTCGATTCCAAGCCGGGCTCGGTTTGAGTCAGATCGGAGCGAACGCGGTTGATTCGCTTATCGCCGCATTCGAGCGTGGCGATGCAACCGTCAAGGATATAGCCGCTTCCGCACTCGGCAATATCGGCGGTACAAGGTCTCGAGATGTTCTGATTGATGCGCTCGACTCCTTGGAGGAACTCACAATCAGGTTGACTGTTGTCGATGCGCTTGCCAAAATCGGCGATGCGCCCGCAATCCGAGCCCTTCAGAGTCAAAAGGAACGCTTCCAAGATGAAAGTAGCCTAAACACATTCCTCAACGAAGTGCTTGGGCAACTTGAGGAGCAATCAATGTAGTCGCCGATATCCCGCTTGTAGGAATTATACACGTCTCCCGCTCGGTCCTCTAGGGGCAGAATAGCGAAATCGTAGACAGGTCTATACCCCTAGCCGGTAATACTCTCCCCGTCCATTTCCCTTCCGTGTTTTACGCCGTTATCCTAATATGAGAACAACCACCGCCTGCAAAGTAAAGATCTGTGGCACAACCAGCGTTGTGGACGCACAGATGGCGGTAGCTGCCGGTGCAGACTATTGTGGAGTTGTCGTTGAGGTGCCTTTCTCCGAACGGTCCGTCCCTATTGATACGGCTGCCGTGATTGCGCGGCAGACCTCGATTCCAACCGTAATACCCGTGTTTAACCGCCCCACAGACTGGGTTAGGCATGCGGTGGATATAATCCAGCCGTATGCGGTCCAGCTAATGGGTCACGAATCACCCGATGAAGTTCATCAGCTAAAACAGCAGCTTTCCTGCGATGTTTGGAAATCCCTTTTTCTGCCCCCCGGTACGAGTGAGAAACCGGACGTTAAAGGCATTCGTGTCGAGATGGAGGAATACACTTGTGCAGGCGCGGGCGCACTCCTATTCGATACCGCCGCGGTCAGCCGCGGCAAAGTTCGTTTCGGCGGGACGGGCAAAACCAGCGACTGGGGTGTGGCCGCCAAGTTAATTGCCGAATCTACGATTCCGGCGTTCCTTTCCGGCGGTATTCGTGCCGAAAACGCTAGCCAGGCAATCGAAACCGTTCGCCCCTACGGGATAGACCTCTGCTCGGGAGTTGAATCCGTCAAGGGTTCGCGTGATGCACGAAAACTGGAGTCTCTTATGGACGCGGTCAGGGAGAGCCGCGGCCGATAAGAAGCTTCCCTTACTCTGTTGGATCCCACAGATACAGATTGATTGTCCGATCCTTCGCCCTCGCAGAAACGGGAAAAATCTCGACAATCCGCCCTTTATGGCGTATCCACTGTCGCAACTCCCGTCCCGAATCAAAAACATTGAAAGTTCCCGCATCAATCACGAACCATACCCTCGCACTCTCCGATCTCCATTCCTTCGCCAATACAGTCCTTTTGTCCATCACCTCTTTGATCGCAATTGACTTGAGCTCCGGCAGATAGTGCCGGCCCATCTCCGGGAGGGAGAGGACCACCTGATCGGTATCCCTCATCTCTGATCGGATGGCTGAGAACGCCTCGCGCCACTTGGGTCTGCCTCCGTTTTCGATCCTAAAGTAGAGATAGTTCTGGGAGAGCATCGTGACGATGATGACGCCAGGCAGCACAGCACGGATGACCATAGGAAGCGATTTTACCCTCGAAATCCGATCGCAGCCGATAGCACAAAGCAGAAAGTAGGCGGGCGATGTAAAAAACAGGTAATAGCCGGCGACGTTCTGGATGCGCGACGCGATCAGCATCAGAACAAGCGGAACCCCCGCATAGCAAGCCAAGAACCGAACCGAGTTCTCAATGGGCTTGAAGAGTAGCGAAGACAAAGCGGTTACCGCGACAGGCACACTCAAACCGTACACAAGGGTAAAGATGATGTAGATTGGGCTTCGCTGCCATAGATTCAACCCCCAGCCCGAAAACAACCAATTTCGGAAATCCGGTAGAAGAAGCACGAAAAGCGGAACCGTGAACGGAAGAAAGAAAATTAACAGATTACGCCATCGAAGACCCTTAGGGTGCCTCGTAGTGTCTTCACTGGATGGGGAGAGCGAGTCGCGCTCTTCCTGTGCGTGGACGAACAGCCCTTGGGTGCGGGGAGACATACCCACTAGCCAGAAACTCGCTGCATAACCTGCAAGAGCGGGGATGATGAATATAGAAAGCGTGTGAGAAAGGATTAAGCAGATTGCCGAGAAGAGTGAACCGACCACCATTACCGGACGGTCGTGTTGTATGGCGAGGTAGAAACTCCATGCCGTAAGCATACCGAATAGGAACGTGAAGATGTAACCGCGCGAATTCTGCGACCAGAAAAGATGCCAGTGTGAAAGTGCAACGAAGGCAGCCGCGAATATCCCAACCCGCGAATTGACAAGTGAGCGTCCCATTAGGAAGATCAACGGGATCGACACAATACCGACAATGCACGGAAAAAAACGTGCCCCCCATTCGTCTGGGCCCCAAATCGACAGCGACAGTTTGACGGCAAGGTACGGAAGCGGATTTATACCCAGGCTCTCGATTGAAAGCTGTTTCGCGTGAAGAACCGTCAGAACCTCGTCCATCCATAGACCCCACGTACCCAAATTCCAAAAGCGAAGAATTGCTCCGACGAGCACTATCGGCGCGAGAAAATATAGACTGCGAAATCTTAGCTGGACTTTGCACATAGGTAGGGTGAGATCAGGCGAGCGAATTGCGAGTAAGACTCTCTATCGCCCTCGTTATTCACTCGGTTGATTGCTCAATTTTTGAGCACTTTTTTGATGAATATTTCAGCATTTACCTTCAGATTCGAAAAGGAAGCAGGGATAACTCCGTGAGCTCAACTGCGGGAACCGCCTTTAGGTGACGTGATTTGCGGGAGGTTGGTCAGTCAATAGAAGAAACTTCCGATATGGCATACAATTTGCGCAATAGGGAGAATTGTAGATTTGGTTGGCGATCTGCCATTATATCACGGCAAGGAGCGAATCACAATCAAGATTCTAGCTGTACATTTAGTGCCATAGCGACGCCTTCTCTGGCGGATTGCGGAGTAGAACTCAACCATGCGTTTCTCATTTTGAGGTTGAATTGATGCAAATTGTACCCGTGAAGTCTCGGGTATTGGCTTGCTCAAACCGGCATGTCCCATGTCTCGTGCCTGCACACGTAAAACGTGTTTTGTGCTTGATCCGATCTTCGCATTGTGCTAAAATGGGAAAAGCGTCTCGTTCTCACCATACACCGTCAAAAAGGGGGTTAGTATGCAAAAGCACGACATTTCAGAATGCGATTGCCGCATTCGAGAGAGGCTTCGGTTTTTAGATTGTAGTCGACGGAAATACGTTTTGTGGTCGATGGTACTGTTGGTTGGTTTATTGGCACCAGGGCTTGCGCTCGCCGAGGAAGGCGCCGCAATTGACTCCGGTGACACCGCGTGGTTACTCACCGCGACGGCATTGGTCCTGTTCATGACTATTCCGGGATTGTCCCTATTCTATGGTGGTCTGGTCCGCAGGAACAATGTGCTGTCCGTGTTAATGCAATGCTTCGCAATCACGGGCTTAATCACCGTGCTGTGGGTGTTGCTCGGTTATAGTCTCGCCTTTGATACGACAGGTATGAATGCTGGCACACTTAACCTTAATTCGTTCATTGGGGGACTGGGAAAGATATTCCTTAAGGGCATAGACGTAGGCACTGCGTCCGGGACAATTCCGGAGACGGTATTTCTTACGTTTCAGCTAACCTTTGCGATTATTACCCCGGCACTCATCGTAGGCGCTTTTGCTGAGCGTATGAAGTTCTCCGCAGTGCTCTGGTTTTCCGGCATTTGGTCGCTGATTGTGTATGCGCCCATCTGCCACATGGCATGGGGAGGCCCTGGTTCGCTCTTCGGAGACATCATCGGCGCGCTTGATTTTGCGGGCGGCACAGTCGTACACATCAACGCGGGAGTTGCCGCGCTCGTCGCTGCCATAATGATTGGGAAACGGATAGGTTATCCGACGACACCCATGCCTCCGCACAGTCTAACGCTGACTGTAGCTGGAGCATCTATGCTTTGGGTCGGCTGGTTTGGCTTTAACGCGGGAAGCGCTCTGGCATCCGGCGGCGCGGCAGGTATGGCAATGCTTGTGACGCAGATTGCGACCGGCACTGCGGCGATTGTCTGGATGTTTACCGAGTGGCTGAAACACGGTAAACCCAGCGTTCTCGGTATCGTGACGGGGGCTGTAGCCGGGCTGGTCGCTATTACTCCGGCGTCAGGCAGCGTCGGACCGATGGGGGCTTTGGTTATCGGTGCTGTGTCCGGTCTCGTCTGCTTCTGGGGAGCGACAAGCCTCAAACAGAAACTGGGCTATGATGATTCACTGGATGCCTTCGGTGTGCACGGTATCGGCGGCATCGTCGGCGCACTCCTGACCGGGATTTTCGCAGCGAAGGTCCTCGGCGGCGTAGAGGCGGATTTAAATATCGGTGCTCAGTTCGTCAAGCAACTCTTGAGCGTTGCCATCACTATTGTCTGGAGCGCCGTACTCTCCTTTATCATCCTTAAGATTCTGGACGCGATTATCGGTCTGCGAGTTGAAGGGGATGAGGAAAGGGAAGGTCTGGATTTGGTGCTGCACGACGAACGAGGTTACAACCTTTAGCCACTGAGACGTATCGAGCGTCGTACGAAGATTCGCGACAGTTAAAGTTCAGCACTTCACATTTGTGCCGCATGTTGGGCCGATACTTCAATCGCGGTATAACGCACCGATTAAGATACCGATGTTGGAAATCGGCCTACATGTGATACTTTGATAGTGTGGTGGATCGTAGACTTCCTAAATTGCGCTTAGGTTAAAAGGGAGATGAACCCATGAAAAAACTAGAATGCATAATCCGCCCTTTCAAGCTTGATGAAGTCAAAGAGGCTCTCAACAGCGTTGGAGTTCACGGGATGACGGTCAGTGAGGTCCGGGGTTTTGGACGGAGCCGAGGACATACAGAGCTTTATCGCGGAAGTGAATACACGATTGAGTTTGTGCCAAAGTTGAAAATCGAAATCGTGGTCGCGGAAGAGAACGTCGACAACGTGATTGAGGCAGTACAGCAGTCTGCTTCGACTGGGAAAATTGGCGACGGCAAAATCTTCGTTTTGCCGGCGGACGAGACCATTCGAATCCGTACAGGCGAGAAGGGGCCTGAAGCCATTTAACTTGATGAACGACTGTAGCACGTATCTTTCCGGCATCAGCGCAGCGCTGAGTCTCTTGCAGGGAGATGTGTGCTACAGTTCGTCCCTCCTATCGATCTCTTCCTATCAACAGTCCCTCCGCCAGTTTAAATCAAGCGAAACGAACTCGTGCTTCCGCCATCCGTGCAAACGAGGTAAAATACGCGTCGTTCCTCTGTACCACAATCTGTTAGATTGTCGCAAACCAACCAAACAGACGAGCGAATGTGATAGAAATCCTAAAAGTTTCCCCGTGCGATAAAGATCCTCAAGGAGTATAGACACTCCAAAACCCCAAGTACCCAAGCCCCAGAGGGGCGTCAGGTGTATAGTAACACCGAAACCCCACACATCTAAGCCCCAGCGGGGCGACAGGTGTTGTGCACAAGACTCGGTGGAATCATAGAAGGCCACTTTTCAAATGCCAAAGAATGGTTTTGTTAGCGATTATCCAAATAGGCTCTTTACTTAACCTCTACGGGGATCTCTATCGCATTCATTATCCGTTCGGTCGATCCGTATTTACTTGATCGCTCCAACAAGGCGACAAGAGAGGGGTTGTCATGAAGAGTTGTTGAAGGTGGGATGTGCGACATTAACTACCCTCGCCCGAGTGACCTGCGTGGGATTCGAGTTGATCCAATCGCTGCCGCAACCGAGATTGTTCCCGGGCGATCCTCAGTACGTAGAGGCAAAACACTAGCCAAATCACGAAATAAGCGGATACCAAAAACTTCAAGCGGCGCTTCTGCCGTTCTTCCAGCTTTTCTACTGATTTACTTACCGCTTGACCAACTTGCGTTTCATCGACTTGGGCGTCCATCTCGGCGATAGCATCGTTAACTGCCGCGAGAACTTCATCCTGTGTAATCGCAATCGGGACCTGACCTCCGAGAAATAAGCCGAAGAAGATGAGGAAAACTAATCCAACGATTACCGAGGCTGCCTTGTTCATTCAATTCCTCCTACTCACCTATTCGAGAAGACCTTCCTTCCGCGCTACCCAACGTCGGCAATCATTCCCCCATTTGCCGATACTGGATGATTTCCAAGCGCGTCTTCAGGCGTTCCATCTCGTACCGCACCATGAGCACAAAGACGTAAACCACGGTTAGAGCAAGCCAGGTTAACATCCATGTCGTAACCATCTCCGGGGCTAAGTTCCACTTTGTGTCAGTGTCGGGATGCAGGTTGCCTTGCCAGATTTCCACCGAGAAGTAGACTATCGGGACATCCAAGAAAGCGAGAATGCCCAATACGGCAGAATAAACTTTCTTCTTTTCCCCCGTCAGCGCCGATCTCAAGATAAAGTAGCCGATATACATCAGCCAGAGAATAAGCGTGCTTGTTAATCTCGGTTCCCAGTTCCACCACGTATTCCATGCGGGTTTCGCCCAGATGGGTCCCGTGAGTAACACGATTGTGCAGAAGACGATTCCAAGCTCCGCCGACGTGGCAGCGATCGTGTCAAATTTGTCCTTTCGTTTAATCAAGTATAGAAGGCTAAATAGACACGTCACGCCAAAAGCGAGAAAGACGGTGAGTGCGGAAGACACGTGAAAGTAAAAGATTTTTTGAACTTCGAGCATGGTCGTCTCGATTGGCGCATAGCTAAAGACAAGATAAATCGCCAAAAACAGAAACGACATAGCGATGATTCCAACAACCTGAGATAGCTTCATTGTTTGTCTAGTCGCAGTCCCACAGGTCCGGATTATAGGTTAGGATTTCCGGTCCGTCGGAAAGAATGGCCACCGTGTGTTCAAAGTGAGCGGACAAACTCGAGTCCGCCGTAACAGCCGTCCATCCATCCTCACGCACCGCTGCCTCGTAACTCCCCGCATTAACCATCGGCTCAATGGCAAGTACCATCCCGGCTTTCAACCGAATGCCCTTCCCGGGTTCGCCGAAGTTTGGCACCTGAGGAGATTCGTGCATACTACGTCCGATTCCATGACCGACGAAATCTCGCGCGACGGAGAATCCGTGCGCTTCAACGCATTCCTGCACGGCATAGCATACATCGCCCAGTCGATTCCCGGGTTTTGCCTCATCAATAGAAGCATAAAGTGACGCTTTGGTCACATCAAGCAGCTTTTGCGCCTCGTCGGAAATCTCTCCGACCTTAAACGTAAAAGCGTTGTCGCCATGGAAGCCGCCGAGAAAGATTGCGGTATCGATACCGATGATGTCACCCTCCTTCAGGATGACCGCTTTGCTCGGGATTCCATGGATAATCTCCTCGTTAATCGAGGCGCAAATTGTTGCCGGGTATGGGGCGTGTTCGGGAAGCTGGTAGCCTAGAAATGATGACACTCCGCCGAGCTCTTTAATGGTAGTGCGTGATATTTGGTCCAATTCATAGGTTGATACGCCAGGCGCAACACCCTCGCCAATCCGTTGCAGCAAAATGGACGCCGCCTTACCGCTGCGCCGCATGGCTTCGATTTCCGGTCGCGATTTGATTCTAACTTTTGACATTCAGTTCCCTGAGAATTCAGACGATTGATTCGTCTCAGTCCTTGACACTCCGAAGTTAGGCAACACGCTTTGCCCAAAGATGCTTGAGCGTGCTCTTGGCAATTCGAAGCGGCGAGAAATTCACCGGTACGGGTCCGGGGAATTGAAAATCGGACACACGCACATCCGACAGATACTCCCCTAAAATTTCAATCTTATCCAAGTCGGTTTCCCCGACCCCAAGTTCTCGTGCGGCGTTCATCAGGTCGAATTGCGTATCTGACAAACCGATTATTTCCGCGTGCACGCGATCCATCGCAACGACGTCCACGCCGCCGGTCAGTATAGCGAGCGGATAGGGATTTCCGTATCGCGGGCCCATTTTGTCCATTGCAGTGATAGCGTCGACGACAGTGAGCGCCGGTTTAATCAGTTGGCAGTATTCAATTAGCATCTTTCCGAATGTGACCCGATCATTCCCGCGTGAGAAATGGAGACGCGCTTTGCGTTTGCCGGGTACGCAACCAAAGTTGTTTTTGATGGCCGCGGTCAGTTGCATCTGCTGATGCACTTTCAGTTTCGGCACGTTAATTACGACATCCGCCTCTACCACCTCGCGCGCCAACTTATAAGTGCGCAGCCCATAGGATGGAGGAGCAGGTACTCGCATGCCTCCGCTCCAATCGGTAATCGGCACGCCCAACTCCTCGGCGACCTTCATGAGTCCCGATTTTCTTGCAATTGTTGTTACATTTCCAAATGCCGGTGAATCACCAATCAACGGCTTACCGCCGACCGACTGTATTTGGCGAATTAACGAGTGCATCACGGCGTGATGAGTGGCCGTCGGATCATCGGCATGGGAGGCGCCGAGAAGGTTCGGTTTAAGGAGAACTCGATTCCCCGGTTCCACGTAACGACCGATTCCTCCGAGCAAATCCAACAGATTCGAGACTGCTTGGTCAACCAGTTCCTGTGAATAGGTCGAGCACTTGACAATTGCAACAGTCGGGGGCATTGGAGCTCCTTTCGTGGAAGTTCCGTTGTACTTGCTAACCTTGCCGAACTTAAAGACCTAAAGACGCATATGACCCGCTTCGCTCATGTTAAGAATATGTGGGTGAAACCGAGTTTTTTCTTGAAAACTCGGTTTCTCAAAGGCTCTTTGACTTTCTTTTGATATGAGCTACCCGCTTATTGGCATATGTTTTTGAAACCGTGGATGACCGGTACGGCTCGAAACCGCCTCAGTCCGTGATTCCTCCGACTAGCGTATGTGCCGAAGCGGACTCGATCCCCACCTCCACGATCTCGCCGACCACCGCGTTCTCTTTTGGGAACACCGTCGTTTTGAAGTTGTCTGTTTTCCCCTGATAGTTGTCAGATTCGCGCCGGGATTCGCCTTCAACCAGCACTTCTACGGTCTTCCCGACCGATTCCTGGTTGATTTCGTGGGAGATTTTCTCCTGTAACTCAATGACAGTTCTCAGCCGTTGACCTTTCTCCTCCTCGCTGACATCGTCCTCAAGGCTTCTGTGCGCGAGCGTTCCTTCACGGGGAGAATACTTGAAGGTGAACGCCGAGTCGTAACGAATCTCGCTCATTAAATCACACGTTTCCATGAAATCTTGCTCTGTCTCCCCGCAAAAGCCGACAATAATATCCGTGGAGATTGCCAGATTGGGAATGCGTTCTCGCATCGTCGCCACAAGGGTGCGGTATTCCTCCGCCGTATAGGTGCGGTGCATCTCTTTAAGAATCCTTGTTGATCCGGACTGCAGTGGCAAATGGATATGTTTGCACACCTGAGCGCAGTTTGCCATCGCATCAATCATCCCATCAGTGGCGTCGCTCGGGTGCGGTGATGTGAAACGCACTCGCTCAACTCCTTCGACAGCTCCCACAGCATACAAAAGATCCCCGAAATCATGCTTTCCGTCATTGTAAGAGTTTACTGTTTGACCGAGTAAGACAATCTCCTTGAATCCTTCGTCCACAAGTCGTTCGACATCGTCTACCAAAATTGGAAGTGGGATGCTGCGTTCACGTCCCCGCACGAAGGGTACGATACAGAAGGTGCACATCTTGTCGCAACCTCGCTGAATCGTCAACCACGCACGCAGTCCATCTTTGCGGATCGGAGCGATGTCGGCGTAATCCTCGGCTTTATCCAGTTTCAGGTTGATGAACGGGTCGCCGCTTGCCACGGAGTTTATCGCTCGCGGCAGATCGCGGTAAGCGTCCGGTCCCATCACCAGATCCACGTATGGAGCGGCCTCTACCAGCTTTGTGCGCAGGTGCTGAGCCATACAACCGCACACGCCGAGTATAAGGTCATCCTGTTTCCGCTTTCGATGACTCAGCTGCGTGAGACGGTTGATTACCTTTGTTTCGGCGTTTTCTCGAATAGCGCATGTGTTGAGCAGAATGACATCGGCATCCTCGATTTGATCGGCAATGTGGTGCCCGCTTCGGGTCAGGACGCCCGTCATCAACTCGCTGTCGCTCACGTTCATCTGACAGCCGTACGTCTCTATATAGATACGCCTGGCTTGCGGGATGCCCGATGGCGCGATCGGATCTGAAATCGGGAGAGGTTGATACAGCGGGATGGGGTTTTTCGTCTGAACTCTCGGTTTAATCATTCTCGGGCTCTCTACGGATCCAATCGAGTGCGGCACTCAACACGCTTTCGTTACAATATTCCGATACGATGTGCTGCAAAACCGACGGCTCCGATTGTTTTAGAGTCTCAATGTCCCGGATAAGCGCCGGCAAAGCGCGCGCGACGTTATCGACAATGGTGACACTCGCATATTTCGCCGTTCGCGACATCGGGTTCAGGTCTACCGTGACAACCTCTTTTCCCATCTTTCGCAGCGCTTCGCAGCGATCGCCGTCTTCCAACGGCACGAACACAACATCCGAATTCAGAATGCCGTCAGGATGGACGTATTTTCGGTTTGAGTCGATGTGCGAAAGCTGTGCCTCCTTGGTAGGCATCAGCACCTCTGCCGCGCCGTTTTTGAGGAGATGGTGTTGGATCGCTTGTTCGCGGGACGCCGATGTGTGAAAAATGTTTACTTCCAACGGCGCATTGAGAATTCTTCCCATATCGACCAAGTTATGAGGCACAAGCGCCGCCGTGTTGCCGTTCACCGAGATCACAGCGTTTTTCGCGAGTAGAAGCATCGCGGCTGCTCCGCGTATGGCTTCCTTGGCGAACGACTGTGTTTTCTCGCCAATCAGGTAGTCAAACGCTTCCCCGCGGCCATGCGCAATCAGACCGTGCGCCGAGGTGATTCCACGTTCTACGCCAGCCGTCATCACATCTCGGATTCTCAGAGATATGTACCTCGGATGGCTTTCAGGAACATCTGTCATTTACACTATTTGCACCCTCTGTTTAACAAGCGTTGTCTTTTCTGCCCCCTCAAAGGAGTGAGTACCAAACACCGCATTGCCCAACATGATCATGGACGCCACCCCTTTGTTGCTTTCAATTTCTTCAATGGTTTGTCGGACATTCTCGTCGGTTAGCAAGCCGCTATTGACGGCAAACGTCTTAGATACGCCAACGTAAGCACCGAAGTCAACCCCATTCGATCTCGTGAATTCTTCCAATCCTCCCAACGCTTCATCCGCTGCGTCGTTGATTCGCGCGCGCTGTTCGACATTTTCCAGCACTTCCTTGGTCTGGATTGGGCTAAAGTATTTGTAGTAAATCGGCTGTTCTAGAACCGGCAGTTGTTGGGCGTCCAACGGGTGGCCCTCTCTCAGCTTAACGAGACAACCGCCGTGATATTGCGCGCAGACATCGCCCAATCCGGTGCGATTCTCCACTTCCGCGACGTGGGCGATCATTGCCAATTCCAATTCAGATATGCCCAAGCTCAGCAGAGTATTCACCGCATACGCGGCGGCGAGCGCCGATGCGCCGCTTAGACCAAATCCGCACCCCAGCGGAAGCGGGGTGACGATTTCTATCCGTATCGGTTGTGATGTCAATTCTCGAACAACGGCTGCAACCGTTGGGAAACGAATCTGCTCCTCATTAAACAGGACGGTAGTTTGACTATCCCGGGAAACTGTGGCAACTACCCCCTCCTTCACCGTGAATCCCGTGCCGAGCGAGTGCATTTTGGCGGCATCTTCATGATAAATGATTTTGAATACACCAGATATATTGCCGGGCGCAAACGCACTGACTCGATCCATTTTCATCCCTGTTTTACGTACTCGTCATAGCACGTCCACAAATCGAATGTGAAAAGATCTCCAAGGTACACCACTATCCGGTATTGGAGCGACAGTGTTTCACCCGCCGCAATGGTATGCGGATACGCGAAGGATGTAGAGATGAATCCGATTGCGTCATCCAATGCGAAAAACAGGTTTGGATGCCCTAGATTCGACGGGTGGTCGAAGATGGCAACTCCGATCGCCTCATCCGAAAGGACTCCGTTGAGCGAACACCATTTGCCGGCTTTCCCGCTCACCTCGGATTGACCGATAGCATATTCGGAATTCGTGACCTTCCGATATTCCATCTCTGCGCCGCGAAAGCAAAGACCTTGCGCTTCGGGAGACACATCGATTGAAACATCCCGCGATCGAGCGAGGAGGTTGAACTGCAAGTCTATCAGTTGCCGGTCTTCCTGCGGTCGATGAACCCGAATCCGGCAAACTTCCTCAATCGGCTTGGAATTATCGGGGGCAACCCAATCATTGACGACTGTGAACTGCGCGGTGTACTGGTTTACTCCCTTGTCGCGGAATTCGCGATGAAAAATTCGACCGCGCTCCGATGCGTCACAGTCGGTTTCTCGGCAATAGTTGACTCCATCTACGTTCTCCCAAGCGAACCACAAACCGTGATGATAAGGACGATCGCCGGGAGCGTCGCTCGTGACGATCGATTCGTTGGGGGCGTGGATGGGATGAAAATACGGCTTGTAGAGTTCACTCCCGTGGTGATAGGTAAGTATTGGCGACTCGTCATCCGCAATCAATAGTTCGGAGCCGGAAGATTCGTCCAATAGAAGTGCCATCACCAATCGGGATTCGTCTGCAACACGGAATTTCGGATACTATATGATATAGTCCGCTGCGCCGGCCACGGGTACCTTCCGCTCCCCGTGAGCCATGCGAGGTGATATTATAACGTGAAGCCGTATCCGATGCAAGCGAATTAGGTGGGCTCGCAGGGGAAGCGCACTTGATTGAACGGGACGCTGCCTGCATTGTCCTAAGCTTATCCGCTATCCCGACTGAAGGGCGTGAGTTCTTTGAAATTCGACCAGGGCGGTTTGCGTTTCAAAGGAGTGAATCAATTGACGCAATGGGTTGAGCGTGATATAATCCGCTGTCCGCGAAGTTGCTATCATTCTCAATATGAAGGGCGTTTTGCGCACAAACCAATCCCAACAAAACAAGTAAGGAGACGAGAGTTATGCGGGGAAAATTCGTCATAGCAGCCGAAGCCGAGCGAGACGAACTGGACTGGGGATCGATGACGTGGATAAGCCGCCCCCAAACAACCGGAGCGAAAGATCTTGTGGCAATCGAAGTCAATCTTGAACCCGGGGAAGGGCACGATTTTCACAAGCACCCGGATCAGGAAGAGGTTATTTACGTTATAGAGGGGAGCATCGAACAGTGGTTGGAAAATAGGCGACAGGAGTTGAACGCGGGCGATTCGGTATTCATTCCCGCCGATGTCGTGCATGCGTCGTTCAATGTTTCATCGGCGCCGGCGAAACTTTTTGTCACCTTGGGACCGTGCAGCGGGGATGAAGGGTACCAGTTGGTAGACGTGAGTGACGAGTCGCCTTGGAATGCGCTTCGATGAGATGAGCCTACGGAGGGAGATAGTAACGCATCCGCGTTCGCGAATGAGAAAGGGAAGATGCATCGAAACTGCATATCTCGGCTATGCGAACGGGAATTCCCCAATCAGTTGATTATTCCTGTCGCTCAAATGTACCGCTTTTGCCGCCCGTCTTTTTGCGCAATCGTATTTCGGAAACGATCATCTCTCGGTCAACCGCTTTGCACATGTCGTAGACGGTTAAACCGGCAACGGCAACCGCAGTGAGCGCCTCCATTTCCACGCCTGTGCGTCCGAACGTTTGCACCTCGGCTTCAATCTCAACCCGGTTCTCGGCGTCGTTTATGGAGAGGTCTACTTTGACGGAGGTCAGTGCCAGCGGATGGCACAGCGGGACAAGGTCACCCGTTCGCTTTGCCGCCATGATGCCCGCGAGCCGTGCCACTTCAAGGACATCCCCCTTTTTGAAACCACGCTCGGCAATCAAGCGAATCGTTTCCGGTTTGGCGGTCACATGCCCGCAGGCTACGGCAACGCGTTCCGTCTCCGGTTTGGGCGTGACATCGACCATGCGCGCGTGACCCTTTTCGTCGAAGTGTGTGAGGTCTTTCATGAGGTAACTGTTTAGCGGTTTATTTTCCAAAAAAATATGGTTAGTGTTGGGTGCCGGTGCGGTTAGAAACCGCACCTACCGGCGTGGTAGAACAGTTTCTTGTGCCAGTCTCGTAAGCATTAAATTCTTAGCGAATAGACCATTTAGTGGTTCTCACGCATATCGAAACCAAGTTTTTTCTTGAAAACTTGGTTTCTTCCTTAAATCCTAGTGGCGTCAAGGAACGATTTCGTCAACTCATCACAAGCAATCAAGGCAATCCCATAATCTCATAAATCACAGTTCAGACAATCATCCAATAAGTTTTGTCCTGCCGATTAGTCTTCGAGATCGTAAAGGAAGTCGAGAAGTTCATCCCGTATTTCGTCAATCGCTTCCTCATTTTGGCTGCCGAGGGCACTATCTAGTTCGGCGACCAGTTCCTGTAGTTTCGTCTTGTCCACGCCAGCGTTTAGCGATTCGGCAACCTCGGTGGCTCGTTCCCTAAGGGCTACCGCTTCTTCGTGGAGATCGGCGGGAACAGCGTCCAAATCGATGACCAAATCTTCGAACCGTTCGGTAGCTTCGGTTTTCTGTTCCTCGGTCAGCCGATCCGGAGTAGCAGTTACTGCGATCTCCTTCTCTTGCCCTGTTTGCTTGTCTTGGGCAGAGACATGTACAATGCCATTTACGTCGTAATCGAAATTGACAAGAATCTGCGGTTCTCCGCGCTTCGTACGTTTGACGCCTTCCAGACGAAATTCTCCCAAGAACGTGTTTTGAGAAGCTATTGGTTCCTCTCCCTGATACACTTTAATGTCAACACTCTTCTGATCTGGAGTGAGTGTGGTGTAAGCTTCTGATTTTGACACCGGAATAGGTGTATTGTGCTTAATAATTACGCTGTATTGGTCAAACATTGGACTACCGCCCATATCCCAGGTGGCGGCTTCAATCCCAAGCGAATAGGGTGTCACATCTACCAATATCGCGTCAATTGGTTGTCCGGCAATAATTCCTGCTTGTACACTCGCCCCCATAGCCACGCAAAGCTCCGGATCGATCTCTAAATGCGGTTCTACGTCAATGACATCGGCAATCATGTCGGATAAAAGCGGAATCCGTGTCGATCCTCCCACCAGAAGTACTTCGTTAATTTCATCTGTCGTGAGCGAGGCATCTTCCAAGGCTTGTTGGACACATTCAATCGTCGATTCCAGCATGTCGTTGATGAGCGCCTCGAAGCGTGAACGTTCAATTTCCATCTCCAAATGAATTGGCTTTCCCTTTACCGTCGCAATGAATTCCTCTCTGATTGTTGTGAATGGCGCATTGGACAGTGCAATCTTGGCATGTTCGGCTGCGCGCGTAAGACGCGCCATCGCACGACGGTCTGCGCGGAGGTCAGTCCCGTGTTGCTGTCGAAAATCTTCGACAATATATTTTACAAGCGCCGCATCAAAATCATCGCCACCCAGTTGTGTGTTCCCATGAGTGGCGCGGACTTCTATCACGCCTGAGTTGATTTCAATGACAGAAACGTCGAAGGTGCCTCCACCGAGGTCATATACGATAAGGAACTGGTCCTCCTCCCGATCCAATCCATAGGCTAGCGCGGCAGCCGTCGGCTCGTTGATAATACGCACCACTTCAAGCCCTGCAATTTCACCGGCATCCTTGGTCGCCTGACGTTGTTTATCGGAGAAGTATGCGGGAACCGTGATTACCGCCTGTTCGACGGATTCTCCCAGCGATTCTTCGGCGATGGCTTTGAGCCGTTTCAGGATGAATGCGGAAATCTCTTGAGGAGAATAGGTTTCCTCGCCTAGGGTGACGCATTCATCACTCCCCATTTTGCGTTTGATTGACTTAATCGTACGCTCGGGCGCAACGACATGCTGGTTTCGCGCCGATTCGCCAACGAGTATCTCCCCTGTGGGAGAAAGCCCTACAAACGATGGAAGAATGTGATTCTCGGCAGCATCTGAAACCACAACAGATCTACCCTCGCGGAGGATTGCCACCTCAGAATTAGTCGTTCCCAAATCAATGCCGACAATTGGTTTCATTTATTGCTCCTTCTTCCTAGCCACAACGACTTCGGCATATCTCAAGACTTCGTTGCCACGCAGATAACCGCGTCGTTGCTCTTCCACAATAGCATTCTCCGGAACTTCCGCCGCATAGACAGTATCCACGGCTTGATGTAGATGAGGAACAAACGGTTGTCCAACACTCTCAATTGGAGTCACATCCCATTTCTTCAAAATACTCAACAGACGTTCATGCACAATCAGAAAACCTTCAGCCAAAGCGAAGACAAGTCTATTCTCATCGCTTAGTTGTATGATAGCGTGTATCCCTTCCTCCAAGCCATCCACCACGAGCAGCAACTCCATCAGCATCTCCTTTTGCGGTTCTCCGGAGGAAACGATTATCTGTTGGAGTATCTGCTTAATCTCATTCCGGTCGGATTGCAAAACAGTATTTGTGCGAAGCTGGTTTCGTCCAAGTTTCCGCATTGCATCTTTGAGTTCGGCAATCGCATCTTGAAACTCGTCCGCCTGGGATTGATTCGCCATCTCCGGAGGTGATTCTACGATGTCTGCGGGAGGCGTGTGTGTAACCTCTACATATTTCCAGAAATTAGCAAGTCTTTTAAAGATCCTCATTAAAGTCACTCGTGAAATCTGTACGCTCCAAGTCCGTGAGGGTGCGTTTCATCCACCATAGCAAAATATCGCCATCTAACTTTATCGGGGGCAGCTCGACATTTTCCGAAACAGACGGACTTGGAGGATGGATAGGACTAAATACCTCTGCTTCCAGGCGAAGAGAGGGGTCTTTCAGCAGGTCGTAAGCCTCCCGAATTTGTTTAAATTGCTCCGCGTGTTTCTCCGGGGTAAACTGCCGTACCATCTGAAAGTAGGCTTTCTTTACCTCGGCATCGGAAGCTGTTTCATCTATCCCCAATACATCAAAAGGGTTTGTCAATGTCTTCGAATCCATGAAAATAATCTCCCATCTCTCGAAATGTCAGCATCATTTCCGCAGCGGACAATGCTTGCGCCGCCTCAAAGTCCCCGGTAGCCGCTGCTACCTTCCGCGCCTTTGCCACGGTTTTGCGTGCTAGAGGAAAGTCTTCCATAGCGATAGCGATCGTAATTGATCCTATAAGAAGAGAAATGGATTTCGGAAACTTTTTCAATCCCCGATTTATCATTTCTCGAGCCCGGTCAGGCATTCCCGAATCTAGCAATGTTTGAGCTATTTTCTCAAACATCTCTTCATCCTCCGGGTGACTGGCGATCAACCGATTCAAATAGCGATTTGCTTTTTGGACATCATAGGACATGTATGCTACCCCAATGACAAGCAACACTTCCGGCTGTTCCGAGTCAAGCCCGCCAGCGTCCTTGAAATAGCTTTCTGCACGGTCAAAATGCTCGGTGGACAAGTATGCAGCACCTACTTGTGCAAGAGTCAGCGCCTTATTCTCTGCAATCTCAATCGCGTCTGCCAAAACGCGATCAGCTTCTGTGACGCGGTTTTGTTTAAGAAATGCGGCACCAAGCATCATATAGAAAGGTGTATGAGTCGGATATACTTCTATAAAATTTTGCAGCAACCGGGTAGCTTGTCGATGTTCTTTCTGATTTGAAAGTCGTTGGACACACTCAATACCGAGGGATTCTAACAGTTCTATTGCCTTCCGGTGTTTCGGGTCAAGTTTAAGAATCTCCATGCAAGCCTGGAGGGCTTTGCGATAATTGTCGCTCTCAAGACTAAGTGTTATTTCGAGCTCCAGAACGCGGATATTATCGGGATGGCGCCGCCGCAGTTGTCGGAGCTGACGCGTTGCGGCATTTAAATTATCCTCCTCAGCCAAGAGTGTCACGAGTCTTAAACGAATTTCCAAATCTTCCGGGACAAACGTCAATGCCTTCTTATAGGCTTCTTTTGCTCCATATACATCATTCAGACGCAGTGCGATCTCACCGATACGACGGTAAACAAGCGCCAGTTTGCGTTTCAGCCGTTCTTTGTCAGGCGCGGTCGGCTGTTGTTGCTCCCATATCGTCCCAAGTCGTTGCCAAGTTTCTATCGCGTTTTCGTGATTTTCCGATTGATCGCACGCAATCGCATAGTTCTGAAGCAGCGCAGGGTGCTCAACGCCTCGGTTGATGAGACGTTTCCACGAACGCATCGCTTGGCTGAAATTTCCTTCGGACGCTTGGTGGAAGCCTTCTTGGAGCGAGGCGGCTATCGCGTTGTCCGCGGCTGTGTCTTGCGGGTCAAGTTGAGCGATTTTGTTCCATAGGCGGTTGGCTTTGGCGTGCTCGCCAGCCTCGACATATGCAGCCGCTCGCTGCTTATAGATGCCGATTAAAATGGGTTTGCACGCATTCGTGACATAGGGTTCAGTTATTGCGGCCTCAAGATGTTTAATCGCGCTAGATTCCTTGCCCTCTTGAGCGTAGATTAAGCCTAGATAATAGGAGATTGGGACGCCGTATTTAGTGGCTTTGTACTGATTGAGTTGTCTTTTCGCCTTTGCGTATTCCCCGCGAATTGCAGAGACACACCCTTCAACCACACCATGAATTTCGCCCACGGAGTGTCGCTCAAGTGTTTCGTGGGCTTCAGTATATCTCTCCTGTTGTATTGATTTCACGACGCTCACAACGGGATTTTGGATATCTTGACCTAACTCGGCGCACGCAAATGCCAGATGCCTTTGGAAGCGTTCATCATCGGGCCGCAGCCTCAAAGCCTGACGGTAGGCGTTTATTGCTTTATTGTACTGTTTCTTTTGGTGATAAGCTAACCCTAGGTGATAGCGGTAGATTGCCACATCGGGCGCCTGCCGGCATGCCTGATGTAATTCAGAAATGATTTGCGTTAATTCACGCTCACGGTCCATTGAGAGCGCATAGCGAAAATGCGCTTCAGCTAACCTTTGTGATAAGCCTGCGTTAGGATTTGCTCTTATTTCCGATCTCCATGATTTCACCGCAGTGGCATAGTCCTTCAACCGAAATGCTATTTCCCCTCTCTGATAGAGAGTTATGCCAATGTCAGCAGTTGAAGGACGTGATGCGGGACGTGCACCACGATAACCTCGCTTCTTTTTCCTTTTTGCCATACCAACTTTTTCCTTTAGATGCCACTGGGTTTCGGGTTTGTGAAGACTTTCACAAAGAGCCAAGCCGGAAAACGAGTTTTGATTCCTCTGACAGAGAGTATTTGGCTACATCTAGTCAATAGAGACTTCGCAGGAGGCAACCCCAAATGTTGTCCCGAGAGAATAATCCCGGGGAAGTTGTCCCTACAAGAATAGTATCAACGATTATTGGTCTCGACATTCGTTTGCGACTCGGGTCTTTTTAGATAAGCGATAAACGTATCCAATTCTTCTGACAGTGTGACGAATATATCGCCAATTCGCCTCGCGTTACCCTCGGTTTTCTCGTAAATCAGTTCTTCTTGGTAGATATTGTTGAAGACGTGGCGAAACTCCAGAAGTTCTTGAAGAAACTCGTAAACACCTGCTGAGATTACGGCTGGCCGTTCTGCTTGCGGTTCTGCCACCTGCGTTAGCAATTCCTTATGCCGCATACTTCCGTCGGGCATGCGCAAGTCAACGTCAAGGGCGATTCTCTTAAAGATATTCTCCATTCCCCTGTAACAATCCGTAAGGTTCTTGCCAATCGTCGTTTCAATCTCCTCCCTGTATTTAACGGGGGCAGTTTCGATTTTCTCTAACCTTCTCCCGATCTTCTATACGGTCTCTCCTATTTTCGCGCGTTCATCAGAGATGCACCGAATCAGATGGTTCCTGTCCACGTGGTAGGTTTCTCCTTTTGCAATTCTGATGGCTTGACTTGAGACCCTATCTCGGAAAAGCCCGCTGCAATTCTCGAATTCGATCAAATCAACTTTGAATAATCGGCTGACGTTCTCGGCTTCCGATAGTGCGCGAAGGTACTTCTCAGACGGAATTCCCCAAACGACGATATCAATATCCGACCATTTTGAGAACGAATTCTTTTCCGCAAGAGTCCCAAAGACCGCAACTTGTGTTGCACTAAAATCTTCATAGAGCATTGCAGCAACTCGATGTGCCGTTTGCCAAGCGCGTTGCAGTAGTAGCTCGTCAAGCTGCTCTATTTTTGAGGAGCGTTGGTGTCTTGTCCGGTATCGCCTTACCTCTCCGGGCGTCAGATTCTTGGCTGTGCGGTGGGACTCTGCTGACTGGTGCATGTCTGGAACCTCCTGCATTCACAGGATACCATAGGACATTTTGAGATGCAAAGCAAGAAATTCGGCGGGGAAAGAAGCTGTCACCGGAACAGCGGGACGACGATGGGCGGGAGTGCGAGAATTTTGAACTAATTATGATTCGCTTGGAATTGCTCGAAAGCGACATCCAGCTTTGCCTGTTCTGCAGGACGATTCGTGAATTGGCGTGACATATAGGCGTAAAATTTCTCGAAATCTTGAGCGTGTTCCGCCGAATCTGATGGCGAGACTTCGGCTCTTACCCACTCGCTTAACCCATCCCAGCTACTCTCTCTCGCACGCATATCTTCGTTGGTATCGGAACGGTTAGCAAGCACCTGCTCAAAGGTTCTCAGCGATTTACGGTATTGAGCGTTTTGCAGGTACGCCCACGCGAGGGTGTCCAGCATTGTCGGGTTCTTGGCATCGCGCTTGACCGCTTGGCGCGCCAATTCAACCGCCCGCTCCGAATTGCTCTTCTGTTCAACATAGAGCCACGCGAGGTTATTGTACCAGTTCGCGTACTCGGGATCGCCGGCAATGGCTTCCCGGTACAGTTTTTCAAGGTCGTCATTCCAACCGGAGATCTGATCGGGATTCAGTTCCTTTCCGCGTGTGTAGAAAAACTCCAGATTCCGATAGAGGTTTTCATGATAACCTTTCTTGCGTTTGACCTTCACGCATTGCCCGATGTAGTCCAAGAGGTATTCCGTCTCGCTCCTCTCTCCCACAACTTCGACTTGATATAGATATAATCTTACCAAGCCCTCATTCCAATTCGAATCGTTGGGCTCCTCAAGTAGCGCTCGCTCATAAAACTCCTGAAGTTTTCGAACCCAAGACGGATTCTCAGGATCGGTGCGCAGCGCATCCCAATACATCCTTTCAAGGAGACCGTACAATTCTCGTGTGTAACCGCGACTGCGGACCGTCTCTTCGATGCGGTCAATATACTCGGATAGCTCGGCGGAAGGAGTCTTAGAGCGAATACCGTCATTGGCACGCCTTTCCGCTATTCCGGAGCGGTCAAAATACCGCTGTGTCGTCACCGCGCCGCTCAGCACCGTCAAGCCGACAAAAACCGCCGCGGCGGCTTTTACGCCGTAGCTCTCGCGCTCTCCGTCGGCGTATATTGCCGGCGGCAAAACCAAGCCCACGCTGAATCCGACCAGCAGTCCTCCAAGATGGGCGGCGATGTTAATGTGAGGGATGATGAAACCGAGTACGACATCAAGCACAATAAACGGCAGTAAACGCAGTCCAAAGACTCGTCCACGTCGGAGCGGAAGGCGGTCTCTGTGCTGCAACCCGAGGGCAACGACGACGCCCATAAGACCGAAAATCGCGCCGGACGCACCCGCGCCGATGGCGGCTCGAACGAAAATCAGGCTCGCTAAACTACCTCCGATCGCCGAAATCAGGTAGAGGATGATGAAACGTGACCTTCCGTACAACCCTTCAAGCAGGTTCCCCAATATGAATAGGATACCCATGTTAAGAAGGAAATGAAAACTCCCGATGTGCAGGAAGGTGTTCGTAATCAGGCGCCAGTATTCCCCATTCTGGACGATTAGGGGGTAGGAATACGCTCCAAATCGGATAAGGTTCGCTACGTCCTGTGAGCGCCCGACGAATTGGTCGAGCAAGATAAAAATGATCGTATTCAGGCTAATCAGAACAAGGGTAACAATCGGCAACCGCCGTTGATAGGAAAGAAACTGTTTCTCCTTTTCAAACTCGCGTCTAAACGGATGCGACTCGTCGCTTGCTTGCGTCCGGTCTTGCTCGTTAGACCAGTCCAGTTCGTGAATCGGTGTCCACCTGCCGCCCGTAAGCGTTTCTGACTGAATGTAAGTTCCGACAGGAATAGATCCAACCCGCAACCAGAGGCGGAAAGTTTCTTCATCAATATCGTGGATTTGGTCGTCTATCTGGATCTTCATCCGTATTCCCGATTTCTCGGCTTTTTATTCAGTAGATTTGTAGGGTGGAATCAAGGGAGTGCATAACGACCGCGATAGAGATCCATCAAGCGAGCGGATAGATCAAGCGACTGGATAACGAGTGCGATAGCCAATCCTGCGATAGAGTTCCCATAGAGATTCGCTAAACACTTACCGGATTCGCAACAGTTCGTGCAACTCGTCTAGTGAATAGGTGTTGATAACCGCCTCTTTCGTCAGCCATGCGCGCCGCGCAACGTTGATGCCAAAGCAAGTTTGTTGAAGCTGAGGAACCGCGTGCGCATCGGTGTTTATCGTCAATAGGGCGCTGGCTTCGTTTGCCTTTCTTGCCATGTCCGGCTCCAAGTCCAGCCGGTTCGAGGAGGCATTGATTTCCAAAACGACACCGTGTTCAGCCGCGGCTTGGATCACCGCGTCAAGGTTCAATGCGTATCCGGGACGTCGACCGAGCAGCCTGCCGGTCGGGTGCCCGATGATGTTGACAAAGGGGTTCTCGATTGCGCGAATCATGCGCTTCGTCATGTCCGCTTCGCTCATGTTAAATCCGGCGTGCACGCTAGCGACAACGATATCGAGTTGCGCCAGCACATCGTCCGCATAGTCGAGGCTTCCATCGTTTAAAATGTCTACCTCGGAACCTGCGAGAACCTCAATACCGCTCACCTCTTCGTTTATTGCGCGCACCTCGTTCATGTGCGCCTGTAACCGTTCGAGGGTTAACCCGTTCGCCACTCGCGACGACACGGAATGATCGGTAATTGCAATATAGTCATGCCCGCATGCTTGCGCGGCTTCCACCATTTCGCGCATTGAGTGTCTGCCGTCGCTCCACTCGGTGTGCATGTGCAAGTCCCCGCGAATATCGCTCAATTCAATCAGGGTTGGCAACACTCCGGCGGCAGCCGCCTCGATCGAGGCGCCGTCTCGCCTCAATTCCGGGGCGATAAAGGGTAAAACGACCGCATCATAGATTGAAGATTCGGTTTTGTACCTCATCCAATCCGGCAACCGCCCTTCGCTCTTCTCCAGGTTGTGCGTTTCCGCAACCCCATTGAGTGCTGTTAGGTGTTCGGCGGCAGCGGTTGTTATCAGTAGCCCCGCTTCGTATTCTTCGCTGTCGAACGCGTAGACGCGCAGCCGGAACCCGTAATCAACGGATGCCTCGACACACTGTCCCCCGGTAACAGTGCTTTCTATAGTCTCAAATTCCTTTACACCCCCAACCTTGGAAAGCGCATCAACGATTGTCGCAGGGGATGTACACTCAACTGTCAGTTCAAGTTGATGAAGCATCTCTTCGTGCCGCCGCATCTCACCGGTAAAATCCGCTCTCGCAACCCCGGGCGCATCTCGCAGTATTTGAATAATCGCCTGAGCAATCGGCAAGATACGCCACAGCGGGCGCATCCGGTCCTGAGCCTCAAGGAACCGCAAACCCTCATCAATCTGAACGATGGTCTTTGAACCGATCCCCTTTAGCAGTTTGAATCTGCCGCCGTCAATCGCTGCGCGCAAATCTTGAAGATTTCTAACGCCGAGTTCGTTGTAAAACCTCGCTGCCGTTTTTACGCCTACACCCCGAATCCTCAGCAGGTCAAGCACGTCCTCGCCCATTTCCGCAATCAGGTTTTCATAGAAGCGGCACTGTCCGGTCTCCAGCATCTCGACAATCTTTCCCTCAATGGCTTTGCCGATGCCGGGAATGGACTGGAGCCTACCCTCCTCGGCCAGTTGTCCGAGGTCGACGTCAAGGTTTTCAATCGTATCCGCCGCGCGTTCGTAGATTCTTGCGCGGAAGGAGTCTTCACCCTGAATCTGCAGCAGATGTCCGATATTGAGAAAAATGGCGCCGATTTCGTCGTTTGTCACGTGTATACCGCTTTTGAGTATGTGTGAGATTAAGAGATTTTCGATTGTCCGAGAGACAAGAACCGGGGGTTCGTAGTAGCACACTTCATTGCGCGTTCCTGAATCGACTGTAACCTTAGGCTCGTAGTAGCACAATTCATTGTGCGTTCCTGAATCAACTGTAAGATCTAGATTCGGAATCTTATAAAATATGACGATCTCCTGCGGCAACCTCAGGTTAAAATGTGTTGCACGCCTTGTCTGCACCTCGTAAGAGTATTCGTGAGCCGTTATTCACCAGGCTCCGCATCGCCCAGTTATTCCGAGTAGCCGCACGCTTGGTCGTAGCATGCGAGGTGCTTGCCTTTGGCTTTCGTGGTCTTCTCAAGTATGAAAAGCGCGTCGCATTGCGGGCATTTCTGTGGAAGCGGTTTGTCCCAGACCGCGAAATTACAATCGGGGTAATTGCTGCAACCGTAAAATGGCTTGCCGCGGCGACTGCGGCGTTCGCCGAGATATCCGCCGCAACCCGGTTCCGGACAGTCGATTCCAATGTTAATCGGCTTCGCGTTCTTGCATTTCGGATATCCCGTGCACGCGAGGAATTTACCGCCGGCGCGGCTAGTCCTGATAACCATCGGCTCGCCACATTTATCGCAAACCTCATCCGTTTCTTCCGGCTCGGCGGGTTTCTCCGATTCAGCCTCCAAAGATTTGGTATTCCTGCATTCGGGAAAGTTGGAACAACCGAGAAAGCGGCTGTATCTGCCCCATTTAACAATCATCTTGCTCCCGCACTTGTCGCAAATCTCATCTGACTCCTCCTCCATGTCTTTTCGAGCCTTGTACATCTTGTCGGGAGCCGCTTCCAAAGCTAGATGAAACGGTTGATAAAAATCTCTCAGGACTTTAACCCAGTCCACTTTTCCATCGGCAATGGTGTCAAGCTGTTCCTCCAGTTTTGCCGTGAACTGAACCTCAAGAATATTGGGGAACCCCTTAATCAATAATTCGTTTACGAGTTTGCCTATATCGGTCGACAAAAAACTGCCCTTCTCCTTGACGACATACTCGCGGTCCTGAATGGTGGAAATAATCGCCGCATAGGTGCTGGGACGTCCAATCTCCTTCGCTTCAAGTTCTTTGACCAGCGTAGCCTCGGTGTAGCGGGGCGGCGGCTGCGTGAAATGCTGTTTGGGATCCAACTTAAGCAAATCAAGCACTTGACCGACCTCGACCGACGGCAGGATAGCCTCTTCGTCGCTTTCACCCCTGTTCTGTATCGGCACCTCATCGCTGCTCTCCATGTACACAGCCATGAACCCTCGGAACTTGATAACCGAGCCGGTCGCTCGAAACAGATAGCCGCCGGCTGAAACATCTATAGTTGTCTGATCCAGAATTGCCGGGTTCATTTGGCTGGCGATGAATCGTTTCCAGATGAGATCGTAGAGGCGGAATTGGTCGGAACTCAGGTGCGACCGCAGCGAATCGGGAGTTCGTCCGGCGGATGTAGGTCGTATTGCTTCGTGCGCATCCTGAGCAGAACTTCTGCCCCTATAGTGAATCGCCTGTGATGGCAGATAATCCGAGCCGTAGGTCTTCTGAATGTATCCGCGCGCCTCATTTAGCGCCTCATTGGCAACACGCGTCGAATCCGTGCGCATGTAGGTGATTAGACCGATGGAGCCTTGAGAGCCAATTTCCAAGCCTTCGTAGAGTTGCTGGGCAACCGACATCGTGCGCCTCGCCGTAAAACGTAGTTTTCGCGCGGCTTCCTGTTGTAAGGTGCTGGTAATGAACGGAGGTACCGGCCGGCGTTTGCGTTCACGTTTCTGGATGTCTTTTACGACAAACTTCTCTGTTTTTGCCTCATCGACAATCTCAGTCGCTCGCGATTCGTCAATGGTGAATCCGTACGTACTAATCGCGGCTTTCTCCGAACCGATCCGGAACAGTTTTGCATCGAACGGGGAAGGTTCATTACCTTTAAGCGTTGCCGTGATTGTCCAATACTCCTTCGCTTCGAAGGCGTCAATCTCCGCCTCCCGTTCGCAGATTAGGCGTACCGCAACGGATTGCACACGACCGGCGCTTAGCCCCGGCTTTACGTTCTGCCACAGGATCGGACTTATCTGGTAGCCGACCAGTCGGTCCAAAATCCGCCGCGTCTGTTGTGCGTCGAAGAGAGATTGATTGATTCCCGAAGGATTATCGACCGCAGCCTGAATTGCTCCCTTTGTGATTTCGTTGTACGTAATGCGAAAGACCGGTTTCTTCGTCTTCTTCAATTCATGTTCGAGATGCCAGCAGATGGCTTCACCCTCTCGATCGGGGTCGGCGGCTAGGTAAATAGAATCAACTTTTTCGGCTGCCGCCCGCAGCTCCTTAATCACCTTACCCTTGCCGCGGATAAGCGTATATTTGGGCGCAAATTCGTTGTCGACATCTACTCCCAACTCCTTGGAAGGCAGATCGCGAACGTGCCCCATTGAGGCTTTAACAACAAAATCTTTACCGAGGAATTTGTTAATCGTCTTTGCCTTCGCAGGCGATTCTACAACGATTAGCGATTTTGGCATTATCCAATCTCCACCATGATTGCAATGTATTTAAGAAAAAAATGCGCTGATGATTCGAGTGCATGATACCTAACGGTCGGATTTTTAATCTGTTGGATTTACGGCGAACTGAATTCCAAGAGATCTATCAGAAGTGACCGCATCTCGTTGCGGTGCACGATTCGATCCAACAATCCGTGTTCAAGCAAGAACTCGGCTGTTTGAAAGTTATCCGGCAACTTTTCGCGAATGCTCGCAATCGCCAGAGGTCCCGCAAATCCGATGCGCGCGCCCGGTTCAGCAACAATGACATGCCCGAGCGAACTGAAACTTGCCGTTGCGCCCCCGAATGTCGGATCGGTTAAAACGGAGATGAAGAAGAGTCCGGCTTCCGAATGCTTCACGCATGCCGCCGCAGTTTTCGCCATCTGCATCAGAGCGAGCGTCCCCTCCTGCATTCGCATGCCGCCGCTCACGGAGACGATAATCAGGGGCAGTTCTTGTTCGGTTGCCCGTTCGATGCAGCGCGTCACCTTTTCACCCATAACGGATCCGCATGTTCCACCAATGAATCCCACATCTCCGATTGCGATAGCCGCCGGATGTCTCCCGACTTTCCCAATCCCGGCGAGTAGTTCCGACTTTAGTCCGGTTTTGGCGGCGTCTCGTTCCAGTTTCTCTACGTAGTCCGGAAATTCCAGGGGATCGAGTGAATAAAGCCCGTCGTCGTGCGATTCAAAGCTGCCGTCGTCGACCAAGAGTTCAAGGCGTTCAAATGCGCTCATGAAGTGATGATGATTGCATTTAGGGCAGACTCTGTGATTCTTCTCGATAAACTCCTGTTTGGAAAGTTGTGCCTCGCATTTACGACAGGAAACAGATTCCATGCTCGTCGCTGTCCTCGCTCCTACTTGGCGCAGTACATGTGATTCGTGCTCGCAGGGAAAATTATATTACTGTTGACTATTTGGAATGTCAAGCCAAAATAGGCGAGCTTGCCGATACTGATTCTCAAAAATGACAGTACGTCAGCGACGCGAATTTCGGAGAAACGCTGTCGCAGCAAGAGTTCTATCAGGATCAGCTATCGCCCCCGCTATCCGATCGGTTTATCCAGTGATTCTTTGTGTTGACGTATTATTTGAGGAAGGTTAAACTATAATTTGGGACTGTGCGCAAAGGATCCGATTGCCCCGTACTTGATCGGGATTGATCGTCCGCTATCCCTTTAGCCCTACCTCTTGGAAACGCCGTAGTTCGCGGTCCGACCTGTCACCCATGCGCATCAACTCGTTGCAGGGGGCATCGTTTTTTTTGATAGGAGCACTCTGTTAGAAGAAGCCTAGTGGATAGTGTTGCAGAATGTTGCCATGGTGACTCGGCTCAGAGAATTTGTTGGCAGAACGGGGTTAGCAGCGGCAATCATGCTTGCCGCGGCATTCCATAGCTTTTCGGCGGACCGCACACACGGGAAAAAGGATGAGGACGTGAAAAAGGACAGATACCTATTGCTCGATCCCCGTGTTATCGCAAACGTTCGCAACGCGCAGTTTACTCTTGAGGTGACAGGAATGTCCGCACCGCGGTTGTTGATGAGCAGGGAGCGGCAATCGTTGAGGGCGAACTCATCCACAATAGTGTCACCGATGGCAAACTAACGTGGAGGGCAGGATGGGATCCGACCGCCGCGATGGGGACAGACGTTCGATTTAGGTTTGAGTTGCAGAATTCGAAGTTGTATTCGTTTAGTTGCAATTGAAATAAGCGGCGCAAACAGAAGAGAAATTGCAAGCAACTTGGATTATAGGGACTCAACATGGGAACGATGAAAATCTACGGAATCCTGGCGGTAGCTACTGTGGGCGCTTGGTTCGTGAGTAACACCGTTCTCGGGAACGCCCCGTCGGATTCGTTGACAGAGCACATTTCCAACGAAGCGGGCCCTCATGCGATGCTCGCTGCGGGGGCGGAGATCGCCCAAGATTCTGGGCGAGAAGGACAATCGGAGGTAAGAATGAAGGACCAGCAGAAAGACCAAGGCGAGACGCTCTACAACGGTATCGTCCTACCTGAGAATTGGCCGCCGGATTACGGCGGGTGGACACGGGAACCCATGCGCGTCCCATATCTCGAAAATCCGCCGGAGGTTATCAACATTGATGTCGGAAGACAACTGTTCGTGGACGATTTCCTGATTGAGGGTACCACGCTGGAACGCACGTTCCATCAGCCAACATATTACGAGGGAAACCCGATCATCAAGCCGGACAGGGAGTGGGAGCATCATGGCCCCGCGCCTTTCGCCGGTCCGTTCAGTGGCGGCGTCTGGTACGACTCGCAGGACGAACTTTTCAAGATGTGGTACACCGGGGGTTACATCAAATACAGTTGTTATGCCACCTCCAACGATGGAATCCACTGGCAGAAGACCGAGCAGGATGTGGAGGCGGGAACGAATATCGTGATTAATCACGGAAAGGAATTGCCGCCGATACCGCCGGAATTTCCCGAAAAGAAACATATTCGACCGATTGACACCACGAGCGTGTGGATCGACTATCAGGGGGACGACCCGCTATCCCGGTTCAAAATCTTCTACACGACCTGGCACATAGGTCGCCCCGATCGTCTCGGTGAGGACTCTGCAGTCGCCTACAGGACTTCAGCCGACGGGGTACACTGGTCTGAGCCGATTGCCAGTTCGGGCGTGGTCGGCGACCACACGAACGCACACTACAACCCGTTCCGCGGCAAGTGGGTTATCAACATCCGCAGCGGACGAGAAACTGGCCGGGCGCGCGCTTATGTCGAGGGAGATACGCCCGTTGAGGCTGTGAAATTGGCGGAGGTGAGACCCGATGGAAAGATTGTTCCGTGGCTGGGTGCAGACCTGCTTGATCCTCGCAATCCCAACCCGGAAAGCGCCGACATCCTTCCCCAGTTGTATCACTTCGACACGGTCGCTTATGAGAGTTTGATGCTTGGGTACTTTTCCATTTGGCATGGACCTGAAAACAACGTGTGCCACGACAGGCATATACCGAAGCGGAACGAGGTGGTGCTTGGATACAGCAGAGACGGATTCCATTACGACCGCCCTGACCGGCGGCCCTTCTTTGAAGCGACGGAAGAGGACGGTGCATGGAACTGGGGTAATGTGCAGTCGGCGAGCGGCGCGTGCCTAGTTATCGGAGACAAGCTGTACCTGTATTTCACCGGTCGCAACTTACCGGAAAAGGGAAAACTCTGGGACGGGTTCGTGAATACGGGGCTTGCATTCCTGCGGCGCGACGGCTTCGCCTCCATGGACTCCATACAAGACCCCGGTACACTGTCGACTAGACTAGTCAAGTTTTCTGGGAAACACCTCTTTGTCAATACGGATTGCGACCAAGGGGAGCTAAGAGTGGAAGTGCTTGATGAAGACGGCAATGCAATTGCGCCTTTCACGCTGGACAACTGTGTAACGGTCACGGTCGACAAGACATCGCATCGGGTGAAGTGGAAAGACGGAGCCGATCTGTCAAGCGTAGCGGGCAAACCCGTTAGATTTCGTTTTCATCTGAGGCTGGGTGAACTCTATTCCTTCTGGGTCAGCCCGGACGAATCCGGTGCGAGTCATGGCTACGTCGGCGCCGGCGGCCCCGGGTATACCAGCTTTGTCGATACCGTAGGATCAAGCGACTGAACAAGGAGCGCGATAGCGAATCCCTTCATTGCGTGTAAGGTTTGTAGTAGCACAATTCTATTGTTCGTCTTGAATCGACATTAACCTTAGGTTCGTAGTAGCACAATTCATTGTTCGTCTTGAATCGGCAGTAACATTAGGTTTGTAGTAGCACCCTTCATCGCGCGTCCTGAATCGGCTGAAACATCAGGTTCGTAGTAGCACAATTCATTGTTCGTCTTGAATCGGCAGTAACATTAGGTTTGTAGTAGCACAATTCATTGTGCGTCCTGAATCGACATTAACCTTAGGTTCGTAGTAGCACAGTTCATTGTTCGTCTTGAATCGGCAGTAACATTAGGTTTGTAGTAGCACCCTTCATCGCGCGTCCTGAATCGGCGGAAACATTAGGTTCGTAGTAGCACAGTTCATTGTTCGTCTTGAATCGGCAGTAACATTAGGTTTGTAGTAGCACCCTTCATCGCGCGTCCTGAATCGGCGGAAACATTAGGTTCGTAGTAGCACAATTCATTGTGCGTCGGGTAGTTTTAATTAGTCGCTAGCCACCAAACACATTCAACGTGAGGAAACGATCAAGAAAAACAATGGCGCAAACCAAACTCACTCGACGCGAACTGCTCAAGATAGCGGGAGGTGCGGCTACGGCATCCGCCTTTGCTCCATTTGGCGAAATCACCGCCGCCAACGGAGGAAACGAGAACGCTATGGGGGGAACGGAAAAGCCTAACATCGTGTTGATTATGGCAGACGACATGGGCTGGTCGGACGCGGGTTGCTACGGAGGCGAAATCGAAACACCGCATCTCGACGCCCTGGCCGCCGAGGGTTTGCGATGCAGCCAGTTCTGCGTTAATGCGGTCTGCGTTCCCACACGTGCCTCACTAATGACCGGGCTGTACTGCTGGGCAGATGAGCGAAATACTCGTTTGTCTCCGAATCGGGTCACGGTTGCGCAACTCCTGCGTTCCGCGGGCTACCGCACATCCATCAGTGGAAAATGGAATGTGCCGGTGCAGGGAAGTCCGTTAGACTGGGGTTTTGACGAATACTACGGTTTTGGGGATATCCCGTCGAACTATTTCAATCCGGCGTTGCGAGATCTGAAATTCGGGGGTTTCCGCCCTCCGGTCATGCACAATGAAGAGGTAGTCTCGGAGTTTCCCGACGATTACTATCTAACCGATGCGATTAACGATCATGCGGTTGAGACAATCAAGCGTTTCAGCGCGCAAGGCGATCCGTTTTTCGCGTATGTGGCACACTTGACGCCGCACAGCCCGCTCCAAGCCAAACGGGAGGATGTAGAGAAGTATCGTGGAAGATTCATGGATGGCTGGGAAGAGTTGCGAAGGAAGCGCTACGAACGGCAACTCGGTATGGGGTTGTTGGACCCCGAAACACGGCTGCCGGAAAATGTCCCGGATATTCCCTCATGGGCTAACGAGGAACACAAGGAATGGCAAGATTTGCGCATGGCGATCTACGCCGGCATGATTGATTGCATGGATCAGGGAATCGGACGTATTCTGCAGGCTCTGCGGGATTGCGGCGCCGACCGGAATACGATTGTTCTCTTTCTGTCGGACAACGGCGGCGACGGGTACGAGAGGGCGGATCGCGATAATCCGGATATTGTGCCCGGCGGAATCGACACCTACTGTTCGCCCGGGCCCGGGTGGGGTGCGCTGCACAATACGCCGCTGCGCAGTTTCAAGGGGAGCCTGTATGAGGGCGGTATCGCCTCGCCGCTCATCATTCGCTGGCCCGGAGTAACCACGAGTGGAGGCGCAATTACGCACGAATTCGGACACGTCATGGACATCCTGCCCACGCTTTGCGATGCGGCGGGTGTTGAGTACCCCGAAGAGTTTAACGGTCGCGATCTCGATCCCTGTGAGGGACAGAGCCTCTTACCCGTCTTCCACGGAAATCGTCGAGAGGGGCATGACTGGCTGTTCTGGGCGCTCCGCGAGGACAGAGCGGTGCGCCGCGGAAACTGGAAAAGCGTCGGACGCGGCAATCCGGATGATATGAACAATTGGGAACTCTACGACCTTGAACGAGACCGCACCGAATCGACGGATTTGGCAAAGGAGAATCCTGAAGTTCTGACGCAACTGGTAGATGCGTGGCGCCGTTGGTTGGAGAGGATGGATAGCTGAAGCATCAGTACTGTAGGTTGGGTTGAACGAATAATCGCAAGTCCCTATCTGCGACGAGAGCGGTTAAGTGTTTCGAAGATATTTCTCATACGTAGCGGCAGAGTGAAACCCAACTCGATCCAGCCTAAGCGTTGCCACGCGTCTTCTAAGGATGCAAACTAGTAGGCGATAGAAGTTGCGACCTTGAGATCGCTCCTATGGTTAGCTTGCATATGTGTAAGTGTGAGAGTAATTGACTATAGTTGCGATGACTATATAACCTCCTTTAGCGGAAATCGGTGCATGCTAGTTTCATTTAGATACTTATGAGAGAAGGAAAAGACGCTCCAATTAACGGGGATACGAGCACCAATGGGCGTTTCATCGTTCGCACCCTGATTTTCGGCTCCATCCTGATTATACTCAACTGTTACTGGATTATATCCGCAGAGAATCGAGTCGTATATGAACTAACGGATTTCTCTATCTTCCCCACCGTGCTTTTTACGCTCGTCAGCGTTGCGAGTGTCAATCTGTTGTTGAAGCGCTTCTTCAAGGGCTTGGCGTTGAGCGAGTCCGAACTCGCGATGACCTACATCATGGTCTCCGTCGCCACCGCGCTCGCCGGGCACGACATCATTCGGCAGTTGGTACCGCTGATGGCGAATCCCTTCTGGTACGCGACTCCGGAGAATGAGTGGGAAGATCTCTTTTTCCGATTTATTCCCACATGGCTCGCCGTCGAGGATCGGGGTATCCTTCAAGGTTATTTTGAGGGGGACGAGGACGCATATAAGAGTTTCTGGACCGCCGACTATCTCAATGCTTGGCTGACACCGATCTTGGCGTGGACAGCGCTCGTTATTGTCCTGCTCTTCGTGATGCTCTGCATGAACATCATCATCAGGAAGCAGTGGATTGAGTATGAAAAACTAAGTTATCCGCTGACGGTGATGCCGGTTGAGGTCATCGGCAACACCTCGAAACTGTTCTCCAACAAATTTATCTGGCTGAGTTTCGGGCTTGCGTTCGCGCTCGAGATTCTCGCCGGCCTCAACTTTCTCTATCCCGTAGTTCCCGCTCTAAAACTGAAGTTTATCATCCCGTTTACCGAGAGACCGTGGAACACAATGGGCTGGGCAGGATCGGGAACATTGCCGGTCTACGTATATCCTTTCGCTATCGGATTCGGATATCTGATGCCTCTGGATTTATCGCTGTCGCTCTGGCTCTTCTTTCTGTTTTGGCAAGCGCAGGATGTCTTCTTCAACGCGACGGGTTGGACCACCGCCTCAGCTCTACAGACACAGCAGCGGGCGGGTGCTTGGATCGGAATCGGAGTCATGGTGGTCTGGTCGAGCAGACGTCACATCATGCGCGGATTACGCGGTATGTTCTCCACTGCGGGTGGCGATCCACTATATCCGTTTGCCGTGGTCGGGCTGGTACTGGGGATAACATTTGTCGTAGTCTTCTGGATATTTGCCGGTCTGTCGCCATGGGTGGTGATTAGCTACTTCGTCATCTATTATGTATTCTGCACCGCCATCACGCGAATGCGCGCGGAGCTCGGTCCTCCAACCCACGAGTTGCACGGAGCGCATCCTGATCAAATGATGGTCTGGTTCATGGGAACGAGACCCCTCGGCGCAGCGAATTTGACGAATACCACGCTTCTCTCGTGGTTGGCATACGGATATCGTTCGCATCCGATGCCGCATCAGTTGGAAGGGTTCAAGATCGGATCGACCTTCAAGTTGAGCGAAAATCGCCTTGTTGTGGCAATGATTGTGGCGTCAATCGTCGGGGCGATTATGTCGATCGGTGCTCATGTCGCCATTTACCACAAGTACCAGTTTCAACGTTGGGGCGTCGGCGAGTTTGCGCGTTTGCAAAACTGGATTGCATTTCCCCAAACGACGGACATCGAATCGATCCAGCACATGACGTTCGGGTTTGTGTTTACCGTTATTCTCACCATCTTGAAGAAAGGATTCTTATGGTGGCCCTTTTACCCAGTAGGATACGCGGTGAGCGACGGTTGGGCGATGGGCTGGTTATGGTTTTCCATTTTCCTCGGTTGGTTGTTCAAGCAGTTACTGTTTGCCGGTGGCGGCGTCAAATCCTATCGCCGGGCGCTGCCCTTTTTCCTCGGATTGATCTTCGGCCAATTCCTGGCGGGCAGTCTCTGGAGCCTCCTCGCCGTAATCCTGAACAAGAATATGTACACTCTGTTTCCCTAGAAGGCGTTGTAAAAAAATTCGCCTGTAGAGGAGGGATCAACCGAGTGGATAGATCAAGTGACTGAATAAGGAACGCGATAGAGATCCCTTCCGATTCCCGACCGCACATCGCTATGTGGAGATTGCTCCGAATTCGGTAGGTGCGGTTTCTAACCGCACCTATGAGCCTAGATACGTACCGACTCGATTAGGAAACCGAACCTACCGCGGTGCATAAATAATTGTTGATTTAACTATAATCTGCTCTCAAAAACGGAGAGAAAACGATATGACAGATGAACGAATTCGCGTTGGGTTTGTCGGCTGCGGAGGTATCTCGCGGCTGTATGCGGACATCTATGCAAGTCTGGTGGACATCGCTCAGGTCGTAGCCGTCGCCGATTTCGTGGATGAACTGGCTGAAAGGAAGCGAACTACCCTCGGCGAAGGGTATGCCATGGAAGCCCGCCACGCGCGAATGATGCTATCCGAGACGCGGTCATCGGAGGAGCGCGCCCGCCTACAACAACGGGTTGAGGTTGCTGAAGCCGCATCCAAGACCAAGATCCGGAAGTATCGTTCGCATGAAGAGTTGCTGAAAGATAGCGACGTGCAGGTCATGGTGCTCCTCACGACGCCCCCGGTTCGGCAAGAGCCGACGGTTGCCGCGGCTGAAACGGGTCGCCATGTTTTCACTCAGGGCCCCATGGCGTGCAGCGTAGCGGAGGCTGACGCGATGACATCAGCCGTTCGCAAGGCGGGAGTCAAATTCCATTCCCAGTGCGGCGCACGCTATCCACGGGGAATGGTATTGGCACGTAAAGCCGTGGAAAGCGGGGGACTCGGCAAAGTCGGCAGTGCTCGCGTCGAACTCAACTGGTTTCGTCCGCAAAGTTACTACAAGCGCTGGCACGGCACCTGGGAGGGCGAGGGAGGCGGTGCCTCCTTTCATCACGGCAGATACATTCTCGATCCGTTCTTGTGGGTTCTCGGTTCGCGAATCGAGGAGATCTTTGCTTATTCTGGACCGGCCCTGCGCGAGATTGAGCACGAGAGCTTGAGCCAGGCAGTCGTCAAGTTCGACAACGGCGCTACCGGCACCATCCATGCCTCGCTGCTTAACCACAAGCAATCGCTGACGCCGGAGGGTCGGATCGAGGTTTTGGGCTACGACGCCTCTATGTTGGTTGGTGAGGCGTACTTTTCTCCACCGCTAAACACCACATTGGGGAGAAACAACTATTGGAAAGCAGATACCACGTTCGCATCCAGCGATAATCCAGCCGTGGCGCATGCGTTGGAAAGCCTAAGGTCGGAGGTGGCTGGCGTTCCGGAAACCGCAACCGAGGCTTACCAGAGCCGGCTGTTCTTGGAGAGCATTGCGGACGACACGGAGCCGCTGGTGCCGATCGATGTGCCGCGCCACCATGTGGAGGTGGTACGAGCAATGTACAAATCCACCGAGGAGCGCCAGCCGGTGACGCTGCCGTTGGACAAGAACGACCCGTTTTACAGCACCACCGGGAGGCTTACGCACGGTGTAAAACGCGCCCAAGTTTAGTTAGAGAAACAGTGATCAGTAAATCTCTACCGCCTTTGCTATTCGCTCAATTGCTGGCTAGTGGTCAGCGGTTAGTATGAACCCAACCGGGAATGGTGGACGGTGCCCACCTTACAGCTTTACTTAACCCCGTGGAGGTACGGCTAGAGGTAAATCTCCCCGCCAATTATGCACCGCCATCCGTAAGGGTTGAGATCGACTGGGCGATAGAACTCCCATAGAGATCCAGTTCCAACCACACCTACGAGCCTGAATAAATACCGGTTCGGTTAGGGAACCGGACGTACCGCAAAGTAGGTCAGCACTGGTGCTCTATCCATATTGGTAAGACGTAGGCGCTATTGCGAGAACTGCCAATACCCCTCTTGCACAAAAAATGAACATTGGCGTTCACTTGTTAGATAGGAAAGTACGAAACCCCACGACACATCGGGGTGAGTTTGATGCAATTCGTGGAGTAGTGCTAAGTCGGGGCCACTTATGGACTAGGACAGCCTTGGCGCGTGATAGATAGTGGCACATAATTTGCATACACTCCAATAACGCAATCAATCCGATAGCCATCAGCTCTAAGGGAGGCGTTCCGATGATGTGGACTCAACATCTAATGCGAACCGCTTTCATTTTATTAGTAACGATGACTAGGCTAGCGAACGAGTCGAATGCGAATATCCGCGCCGAGTGGGAACATATCCCCGGCACCGAGATCATCGGGCGCGTCCATCTGCTTGAGAGCGACGGCCTCCGTCTCTACGCCATAGGTGACACCGGCTTTTACTTCTCCTTCGACGACGGCTACACCTGGCGGCGCCGCGAAATTGGCCGCGGTATCGGGAACTTTTATATCACCGCCATTGGAAGCGGAGACGGTGCCGTCTATATCGGTACGATAGACCATGGCGTGTTCCGCTCCGACAGCGGCGGAAACACCTGGAAGCACATTAACGAAGGGCTTCACATCTTCAACGACCCGAAACGGGGCCCCGCCACGGAATAGTTCATCAATTACTCGTCACCAGTTCCGGCATGGTCATCAATGTAGGATACCACTGGGGCACGCACATATCCAACAACCGAGGCGATACCTGGCATTCCGTATACGACGAATGGATATACCCGGGAAACCCCAACTGGCACTTCGGCGACAGTATCTGGTCGATGACGGAGTTCGGCGACTATCTGTGGGCAGTTTATTCAAGTATCGTACTCCGTTCCCCTGATAAAGGCGAAACGTGGGACATTCTTCCCAATCTAGAATACGGCGCGATAGCTGACTGGGCAGTGCTTGACGATAGATTATACCTCGCCGGAAAGCGAGGCTTTGGGCGATGGAACGAAGCCGAATTCATGTGGGAGAATCTCAACCGAGGGCTTCCGGACGAGGCCTATATGAATCAACTGGCGGTCAATCGCGGCCGTATCTTCGCCACGTGTTACGGATTGGACCGCGGCGTGTGGCTGTTCGATCATCCGTCCGAAACATGGTTCCCGACAGGTCCGCAACAGGTTGGCGTTGGCCCGCTCGTTTCACACCGATCCGATCTGTACGCCGGGACCGATAACGGCATCTACCGCGCCGCTATCACTAAGGTTCATCCCTATAACAAAGCCGCTACCACCTGGGGCGCCATAAAGCAAAAACAATAAAGAGGTAAAGTTCCATGAGAATCACCATGTTCCTACTCATCTCTCTCCTCTTAGCCTGCAGCGAGACTCCCCAGCGGGACGAACCCACAACCGGCGTCTACATCGTAAGCATCGATCCGCCCATACTCGACGAAGGCCGTCCAGCCGAAGAGGAAATCAACCTCGGCGAGTTGACCGACGAAGGTTGGCAAGCCGTCACCATCGCCTTCTCCGATATACCCAAAGATCTTGACGTGCATCACGCATACTGGAGGATGTCTGAATGGGTGTTGAAAGGCCGAGTCCTCACTATAATAACATTTTGCGTCTACTGGTGGTATCCGGCCGGAGTACGTTTGTTGTCGTCTTGTGGGAGGCAGGTTACAAATACTTAAACTATTGTTGCCCGGACCAATAACAATAAAGCGGACCAGCGGCAGGAAGATAGGTCATAGTCAATGATGGTGCGCCACGCCCCATCGATATCCCGACATAAGACCCGTCGCGCATGTGAGGCCGCGAAGGCGCAAACGGTGTCGCCGCATGCGCCTTCGCTACGTCAACAGGAGCGACCGAGACTTTAATCAGATAAACTATCCGCCTAACCTCTGGCCTGTATATAAGGTCTCCTTTGGCAACCTTACGGCACCACGTAATCGTCGCTTAGTGGTTCCTCCCGGCCATTAATAATATGACCGGTTTTCAGTACCTCACCACCAGCATCCCCCAGCGGCTCCAACTTGGTGTAGAATTTGGTGATAATCACTTGATCCGAAATAGCGCCGTCGGTAGTTGTTCGAACGCTGCAGGGAGCACTCGGCATGTTTGCGTGAGTTTTCGTCGTGTTTCGAGGGACACGAAGGACTTCCCATATTCTGACGTTGTCACCCAACTGGTCACGAGTCCCATCCGGGTTAAGCCTCCACATTTCGTGCGAAAACTCGACCTGGAACCGCAGGGTCTCATTACCGGTCTTATTCCGAATACTAAGTGTATGCGTGGCTGCTGGTAATCTCCTCATCTGCTGCATTCCACGAGTAGTCGGCTAAATCCTCAGTTTCAATCCAGCCTTCCCACTTGGTGCTGTCGTCTTCTTTTCTCACTGTATTTCTCCTTATCGTTGGAGTGATATGAGGGCTGCTTCACGGCGAGCCCTCTTAGCCGTTACTACGCCGGATAGTCGTTCCAGAGCGCCTGCCCGAACCAGGTCGTCTTGACCTCGCGCCAGTCCTCTTCGCTCGGCGCCGTGTAAATCAGCCTGCCGTTAACGTCGCGCAGTTCCCTGTTCTGGTGGTAGCCCGAGAACGCGTCCATATCGTGCGAGTAATACCACGACCGGATGCCCGTGTAAACACTGCCTCGCGCACGGTCCAGCGTTTTTGTGCTCCTCACCGTTTGCTGCGTGTGCGTAAATAATACTATACATATGTTAAGTTGTCAAGTTAAAAATTTTCTGTTATATTAACTTGGAAAAGTAGAACCATTTGCCCCTAAACCGATCAACTGAACGAATAGTGAAGGATCAAACGACTGAATAAGGAGTGCGATAGAACTCCCATAATAAATCCTGACAGCTAATCCCGATAGAGATCCCCCAACTACGATTACGCATGTGCCTAACATAGATGCCAAAAGAAGCTGGTATGAACTCAACAGGAATTGGTGGGCAGTGCCCACCCTACAGACCTATACACTATAAACTAGAGAAAAAAGTGTCTTGAAACAATCCCAACCGCCGGGAATCTCGCTCCGGATCATTTTAATCGGAATGATCCTCATCCCGATTAACTGTTTCTGGTTAGTCCTCTCCCGCCAACCCTATCAATACCAGTCGATTCCCACCATCATCTCCCCCTTCTTCAACGTCGTGTTCATCGTGTTCCTGTTAGCCCTGTTTAACCGCCCGATGACGAAGTTTTCGCCGCGGCTGTCGCTGACGCAGGGGGAGTTGATAACCATCTACATCATGCTGAGCCTGACCTCGGCGATCCAGTCCTTCCAGATGATGCAGACGCTGGTGCCGGTCATGGAATATCCCTTCCGAGTCGCCTCACGGGAGAACGACTGGCAAAACCTGTTTGCTCGATACATTCCGCCGTGGTTATCGGTGAGCGACAAAGGCGTGCTGCAAACCTACTTCCGGGGAGAATCCACTCTCTACGTCGAGCAGCACATTCAGCCCTGGCTCATCCCTGCCCTGTCCTGGTCCGCATTTGTCGTGATGTTGGTCTTGGTGATGGGCGCTATTGCCGTGCTGTTCAGGCGGCCGTGGGTGGAAAATGAGAGGCTCTCCTACCCGATTATCCAACTCCCGCTTGAATTAACGAATCCAAGAACGCCCATTTTGAAGTGCCGCCTGTTGTGGCTTGGATTCGGCATCTCCGGAGGCATTGCGCTGATAAACGGCTTGGCATCGCTCTACCCTGCTGTACCGCGGCTGCGCATACACCCGTACGAAAACGAATTGGCCAATCTCTTCACGACCAAGCCGTGGAGCGCCATCGGCAGTTTGCAACTCGGTTTAGTTTTTCCCGTCATCGGCTTGGGATTCTTTATGCCGTTGGATATGTCGTTCTCCTGCGCCTTCTTTTTCTTTCTGATGAAGGTGCAGCGGGTTATCGCCGAAATGCTGGGCGCGCGGCATGTTGCCTATACCGGATATCTGGTTTCACTCAATCAGCAATCGTTCGGCGCGTTGGTCGGAATGGCGGTGATAGCAATCTGGGTAAATCGAAAACACTTCCGCGTTATGTTCAGGCGTGCGTCCGGGATCAATGCCGATGAGGGTGCGAATTACCGCAAAGCGCTACTGACCATCGTTTTGGGGATTGGGTTTATGACCCTGTTCCTTTGGAAGGCGGGAATGGCAATCTGGTTAAGCCTCGCATTCTTTCTGCTCTACTATCTGGTGTCGCTTGGGCTAACCCGGTTTCGCGCCGAGATGGGGGTTCCCATGCACGATTTCCATTTCACGGGACCCGACCAGATGCTGCCTGACGTTTTCGGTGCGCGCCGCATCGGTTATCGGAATTTGACGGTGATGTCGATGCTAGGGTTCTTCAACTTCACCTACCGGGGACATCCGCAGCCGCATCAGATGGAGGGGCTGGCGCTGCTTGACCGTGCCGGCGTGGGGAACAAACGAATATTTCTGGCTATGACAGCCGCTCTGGTTGTGGGGACGCTCAGTCTGTTCTGGGTTTATCTGCACGTGGCTTATTCCTCCGGTGGTAGCTCGTTGCAACGGTTCGCCGATGTCATTTACACGCGGGTGGCGGACTGGATTGCCTATCCTTCCAAGAAAATCGAGGTTTCCGGCATACAGACGATAGGCATCGGATTCGGCGCGTCGGTCTTTCTAATTGCCATGCGCCAGCGATTCCTATGGTGGCGGTTGCACCCGGGCGGATATGCCATAGCGAACAGCCTCGACATCAACCACTTCTGGTTCTCGATGTTCATCGGATTCGCGATGAAGTGGTTGTTGATACGCTACGGCGGGGTCGGGCAGTACCGCCGCGCCCGTCCTTTATTCCTGGGGCTCATCTTGGGGGAATATATCGTCGGCAGTATCTGGACCATAATCGGCGATATTATGCACCGATTCATCTTCTTCGGCGGCACCATGTAGAGGTATGGACATCGAACTCTTAGAGGTGCAATATAGCTCCGTCGTGTGCAACGGAACCGAATTCTGCACAATCATGTAGGGTGCGCACTGCGCACCAGCCTTTGAAAGCGCCAACAGGGATCAAACGAGCGAATAGTGAGTGATCAAGGAACGATTAGATCAAACGAGCGGATAGCAAGTGCGATAGAGATTCCCCGCGCACCAGCCTTTGAACGCGCCAGCAGACCCCAATCTGTAATGCGAATCACCGAATGACACTCATTTTCACTCCTTGGCTAGATTTGAAATACTGTTCCTTGATTGAGATTTTCCACTATTCCCCTCCCGCAACCCGTTACTTTTACATTGAAAACTTAACAGTTGTGTGGTATGCTGTACCATCCGCCATGGCGGCCCAACTTTACTTTATGGTAGCATTCTGTTGGCATTACGATTCCTGCGAACCCCCTGAGCAAAGGAATATTCCATTTCAGAACATGCCAACACATCGCTTAAATCAACACTCCGTTGGCATCTCATCTCGCTGTATCGGTTCAGTGAGAAAAAGCAGCGCGCGGCAAGCGGAGATCCAAACGTTCACTGAGACAAGAAATGACCGTATGTGGAAACAGTTTGAACTCGGCAAATTCATGGGTACATCAATTCTTTCTAACCCGCTGTCTCGACGTTCCTCGAAAAGTGGGTCAAATATACGTGCGAACCTTAACGAACTTTTTCGAAGTGTATCTCGTACGGCTTCAAGCCGCGCCCGGTAAGCCTTCAAGCGCAATTTCAGAGCGTGTCAAAAAAGTTCGCTCTAATCTCGACGATGTTACTGTAACCGGCGCCCGCAATCCGCTGTTTGTCGCGTGCCCGTCAACCCCAATAATGGCTTTTGAGAAACCGAGTGTTTTCTTGAAAACTCGGTTTCTTTCTCGAACAATTTTGTAGATGCCATCAGACCCTAGGTTCTTCTTCGATACATGTCTAACGAAAAAACTCCACGTCGAATATTCGCTGCAGGCTAGACGCATGTAAGCGGAATGGAGCCGTCCCCACTCGCAATAAATTGGACGCTTACGAACCTGACCCGCAACACTGAATGGAGATTTGTGATGATGAAGATACTAAAGCGCATCCTTGCCTGCTTAATCCTTGGGCTATTGACGGCTACTGCCTTTGCGGGAGAAGGAGTCAAGCTGATTGGCGTAGACAAAGGAGCGACAAACAGCCACGTGTCCGTCGACATCATCGGGGACTCCCTTATCCTCGGCGGGTTTATATTGGCGCACAACAAAAAGGACAGCATCGCCACGATCTTCACGTGGGACGGAAAGAAATGGAACCGCACGGCGGAACTTCGCCCCGGAGACCGTGATCCGGCGAATCCCGGCGCTGGCGACTTCGCCTGGTCGGTCTCCATCAGCCGCGTCGGACAGCGCGGCAGCGCTGATCATGCCGTCGTCGGAGCGCCGCAAGGCGATGCTGCCGGCGCGAAATCCGGCTCCGCTTATATCTACGCCCGCAGCGGAAAAAACTGGAAACAGCAGGTGAAACTTATCGCCGGTGACGGAGCGGCGGGCGATTCCTTCGGTTATGCCGCGTCCGTTTACGGAACCACCGCCGTCGTTGGGGCGCCGAAGGACGACGACGACGGCAGCAACTCCGGATCAGCTTATGTCTTCGTGCGCGATGGAAACGGTTGGACGCAGCATTCGAAACTCGTTCCCCAAAATGTGGGTAAATCTTCCGCCTTCGGAGAAGCCGTCCTGATTGTAGAGGACACCGTTATTGTGGGCGCGCCCGGCCACACGCACGGCGGAATAAGATTCGCCGGTGCCGTCTACGTGTTTGAGCGTGATGGGGAAAACTGGGTGCAACAAGCCAAACTCACCGCGGACGACGCCGCAGCCAGCGACCGGTTCGGTAACTCCCTCGCCATGAGCGGGAAGACTCTTCTAGTGGGGGCGCCGTTGCGCGATACTCAGGCGGGAAAAGATGCGGGCGCCGTCTACGTTTTCTCGCGAGAGGAAGACAGGTGGAAACAGGACGCAAGACTCGAAGCCAAGAGCACACGGAAGAACGACCATTTTGGCACGAGTGTCGCGACCACCGGAAAAATTGCCATTATCGGTTCAAATGTACACGAAGAGAACGCTCTCGCCTCGGGCGCGGCGTATTCCTTCGTAAACGTTGACGGCGTCTGGGAGGAGCGGGAAAAGGTCGTGCCCGATGATGCCGGTATGAACACCCGATTCGGCACCTGGGTCGCCATGAGCGGTAACACCGTGGCTGTTTCCGCAGGCGCGGCACCGCACAATGTCGCTGCAAGGAGCACCGGAACGGCAGCCTATGTATACAGCAGTATAGAGGATTTCGGAACGCCCCCGTTCGCCGTGCAGCCGTTTGGTCTGACCGTGACAACGCTGGGGCAGATGAGCGTGGCGCGCTTTTTCAGAACTTCCCCAACCCGTTCAACCCGGAGACGTGGTTGCCGTACCGGTTGGCGGCAGACGCACCGGTGACCTTCCGCATCTATAATGTCCATGGGCAGCTAATGCGAGAGTTGAATCTAGGCACTCAGGCAGCAGGCAATTATCTGAGCCGAGACGCGGCAGCTTATTGGGATGGCAGGAATCAATCAGGCGAGATGGTTTCGAGCGGCGTCTATTTCTACACGCTCCAGGCAGGGACATTCCAATCCACCCGCCGGATGCTAATTCTGAAGTAGTATTGAATGCAAGCACGAAAGGAAAGAATAAGCGAAAATTAAGGCCATGGGACTTTCGGAATTCGGTATGTAGGGAACGCAGATCTGCGTTCCGCACTTTGCCCAGATCGCGACCTCCCCTGTACCGCAAACTGTTAGTTTGCGGCATCCACGATCCAAAAGATCAAGCCGACGAGTAGCAGGTGATCAGACGAGCGAATAACGAACAATCATACGAACAAGACGTGAGGTCGACATAAATCTTCTCCCGAGCGCGACCTCCCTTGTACCGCAAACTGTTAGTTTGCGGCATCCACAATCTAACAGATTGTGGTACAGAGGAATTTCACTATCCACAAGCAAGCGAAATCATTAATTGCAATGATATTGAGAGGACTGTAAAAAATTGCTTATGAAAACAACATTGTTCATCGTCGTAAGCCTTATATTTGGCATCGCCGCCGGGAGTGCCATCCACGTCGCCCACGCCGAAATCAAGCTCATCGGAGCCGTAGACGGCGCACTCAATAGACAACGTATGCCGGTCGATGTTGTCGGAGATGTCATTATCGTCGGTGTACATGATGTGAATGTCAACATCATTCTCGGCGCCGGCAGAATCTACACGCGGATCCGAGAAAACAAGTGGGAACAGTCGGCGGAACTCCTCGCCCACGACCGAAATATCGACCAACCGAAACCGGGGCAATCCGGTTTCGGGTTCGCAGTCGCCATCGGCGGTCGCCCCGGGAGGACGAGCGCAGACTATGCCATCATCGGAGCGCCGGGCGACGACGGTGCCGCGAAAGACGCCGGCGCCGCCTACATCTACGCCTCAAACGGGAAAAACTGGAGACAGGAGGTAAAACTTGAAGCGGGTGACGCGGCGGCGGGAGATGCTTTCGGATTCGTAGTCTCGATTGATGGCACCACTGCGGTGGTTGGCGCGCCCAAGGCAGATATTGGTGCCGCGAAAAATGCAGGGGCGGCTTATGTCTTCGTGCGTGATGCGAACAGATGGAAACAACACGCGAAGCTCATTCCCAAAGATTCGGCGAGATCAGATGCGCTGGGCGAGGCTGTCGACATCCAGAAGGACACGGCTATTATCGGCGCGCCCGGGCACACCCATGACGGCGTAAGATTCGCGGGCGCCGTTTTCGTCTTCGTCCGCGATGGCGACGCGTGGAGAGAACAAGCTAAACTCACTGCCGACGATGCTGCATCCAGCGACCGATTCGGCGTTTCGGTCGACATTGAAGGGGACACCGTCATTGTAGGATCATTACTGAACGATGCTGGCGGTAAGAAAGATGCCGGCGCCGCGTACATCTTTGTCCGTGACGGAAACACCTGGATACAGGGTGCAAAACTGACTGCGCCGGGGAAGAAAAAGGGCGACCACTTCGGAGCAGGAGTTGCCACTACCGGCAAGATTGCCGTCGTTGGCGCACCGCTCCGCGCGGAGAACGGACTCGGCGCGGGTGCCGCGTATTCCTTCGTTAATGTTGACGGCGTTTGGAAGAACGCGGCAACGGTTGTGCCCGATGAGCCCGGACCAAACCTTCTTCTTGGCTCTACGGTTGCTATAAGCGTCGACACGATTGTCCTCGGAGGTGGAGCCGCTCCCACTCCTCATGCCGGATATGGTAACGGTACGGCGGCATACGTTTATAGCGGAGAGGAACACTTTGACACGCCGCCCTTCGCGGTCCAACCGTTTGGATTAAAGATCGAAACACTGGGACAGATCAAGCGAACCGCGCTCTTTCAAAACTTCCCCAATCCGTTCAACCCCGATACCTGGTTGCCTTACCGCTTGGGGACAGACGCACCGGCTACATTTCGCATCTATAACACCCATGGTCAATTGATGCGAGAGTTGAATCTGGGCATCCAAGTAGCCGGGAATTATCTGTCCAGAGACACGGCTGCCTATTGGGATGGCAGAGATGCACATGGCGAGATAGTTTCGAGCGGAATCTACTTCTACACGCTCCAGGCAGGCACATTCCAATCCACCCGCCGCATGCTCATTCTGAAGTAGCATAGAATGGAGGCACAATCGGGCAGAATAAACAAAAATCATAGTCATGGAGCTATCGTAATTCATGCTAATTGGTAATCCATAAGTCACAATAACTGGACGTTCGTAGTAGCAATCAACCGAACGGATAGTGAGGGATCAACTGACTGGACAAGGAAGACGATAGAGCTCCCATAGATTTCCCTTCATTGTGCGTTTCGGATCGGCTGTAACATCTAGATTTTGAATTAGTGTAAGATTGTAGGATCAAGCGACTGAATAAGGAGCGCGATAGAAGCCTCTATGCAGATCTGCGTTCCGCACATTGTTCGGGCCGCGACTCCCCTGTACCAATCAAGCGACTGAATAAGGAGTGCGATAGAAAGTCCCACTGTTAGTTTGCGGCTGCCGCAATCTAACAGATCAAGCGTGCGAATAGAGAAGCATCAGTTGAGTGGACAGCGAAGGATCAAGCGAATGGATACTGAGCGCGATAGAAATCCCATAGAATTCCCATGGAGCTGCGATAGAGTTCCCTCGCGCTGCGAAATTTCCGCGATTAATAGACTATTTTCAATTTAAAGCGATGGTTCATGTCCAAAACCCTGTGAGTAGCAACTTGCGTTATCTGATGCGCCGAGCCATCAGAAGAACGATGTTTATATTGGACTTTGACAAACACTCATCTCTTGCTATGCAACCCAACTGATACCGCTCGGAAATTCCTTCGCTAAAGGAAAAAGAAGCGCCAATCTGTTCAACACATTAGGATAGCTAAATGAATATTTCCGCACTGCACGCGAAAGCGGCACGCTTGGAACACGAACTTCGGGAGGTCCGGGATCGAATCGCGCAAGCCGAGCATGACCCGGAAGCGGTCGCCGACGATTTGGCTCGTGGCCGGAGTTACGCCTTCAGCGCCGAAGCGTTATCGATTGACGAGGTGGTGGCGGGGTACGCCGATTCGCTTGATCGCTACGGGTTCTGCGTCATCGACAACCTCATACCGAGCTGAGAAGTGGACGCCATCCGAGAGGAGGTAAAGGCGGCGCGGTTGAAGATCGAACAAAACTATCGCGCACTGCGGGAGCTGCTCGGCGAGGAGTGGTCGAACTCGTTGAAGATTGGCGCGAAGGAGGAGGCATGACTCAGGGATGCGGCGGCCGTGAATAGAGTGGAGTTGAGACCAGTGCGTCGGGTCGGACATCCCCCGAAAGTTCCCAACGACATAGTATGGTTGCCACGGTACGCTCAACAACTGGCGAATCCCTTTGTTGTCGGTGTGGCACGCCGCGTTCTAGACGACCACCTTCGGATTGCGGAACTGCATCTGCGCATCATCGAAGGCGAGAAACCGGATGGGACGCCGGGCGGATTCGGCGACGTTCACCTAAGGGGAAGACCCGACGCGCGCGGATGGTACACGGATTGGCCGCATGACCTGACGGCATACGGCGAGGGTGACCCGGGAAGAAATGCCGGCAGCATTCGCCAACCGTTCCCGGATGTTGCCATGTGTTTGGTGATGATATGGTATCTGACGGATGTGGACGAAGAGTCGGGTGGAACCTGGGTGGTTCCAGGCTCGCACAGGGACGCACGCAACCCTCGCGGCGCATTCGACGGTATCACGACCACCGCGCCGATTCCCGGGGAAATTCAGATTACGGCTCCGGCAGGGCCTGTCTATATTCAAGATTCGCGCAGTTGGCACGCCTCGCCGTTTCACAACACGAGCGGTCTCGATCGGATCGCGTGGTGAACCGTTGGTGCCCTTGGTGGTTGGTTGTCGATGACTATGCCCCGCACGCGCTAAACAACACGGTGAGTCAACCACTGTCCCATTCGGAATACCTGGCGCTGCCTACCGAATTGCAACCGCTGATGCGGCATCTGTGCCCGGAGGAGCAGGACACGGTGCAGCAGCCTCTGCTGGATCGGGCGGTGGCGAACGGTTTGTGGGTGCGCCGGGCATTCAAGCGGTTAGCGCAGGATCCGGATAGTCTATTGGATGCAAATTCGCATATTCGAGTGGGGCTGGCGGGCCCGAGACGCAGTGGTCAGTGACCAGTGGCTAGGTTCTGTTGACATTTATGTGAGGTGTATGTCCAATCGTAGGGGCGAGGTTCCCTCGCCCGTTGCCCAACGTGAAAAACAAACCATATAAACCTGGTCAGATTGCAGGTCGAAATTCGGAAATCGACCGACAGATGCCCACAATGGTCTCCAATGTGCTGCCAAAAGGTTGGGAAACCGAACTCCTACGAAGGACCATGTATAGTACACACCCTTCGACTATCTGGTTGCGATGAAATATCAACAAAACCTAGTGACCAGAGCGTAGTAGGGGAAGGAAGGTAGTTGTCTGAATAGGATCTCTATGGGATCGCTATCGCGGGGATCTTCTATCGCACACCTTATTCAGTCGGTTGATCGCTATCCGCTCGCTTGATCTAGCTTGATCGTACCTGCCGTGTAGGTTTATTCTAGAGTCGAGGTAAACGGCTAACTAATAGCACACTAAGGAGATGCTTATGAAAACAACGTTATTCATCGTCGTAAGTCTTATACTCGGCGTCGCTTCGGGAAGCTTCAGCCACGCCGCCGGAGGCGAAATCAAGCTCATCGGAGCCGAGGAGGGAATACGCAATAGAGGCCGTCTGCCCGCCGAGATTGTGGGAGATGTCGTAATTGTCGGCAGGCATAATGTGGACCACGACAGGCATCCGGGCGCCGGCAGAATCTACACACGGAACCGGGACAAGTGGGAACTGACCGCGGAACTCATCGCTCACGACCGAAAACCGAATACGGGGCAGGCGGGGTTCGGGTACGATGTCTCAATCAGCGCGCCGTCGGGACGCAGAATCGCGGACTATGCCATTATCGGAGCTCCGGGCGATGAGGGCGCCGCAGAAAACGCCGGGGCAGCCTACATTTACGCCTTCAACTCACCTCACTGGCAACAGGAGGTGAAACTTACGGCTGCCGACGCCGCGAAGGGAGACGCTTTCGGGTACGTGGTCTCGATTGATGGCACTACCGCGGTGGTTGGCGCTCCCAAAGACGATGATGCCGGCAACAGTTCCGGGGCAGTCTACCTCTTCGTTCGCGATGCGAATGGATGGAAACAGCACGCCAAACTCGTCCCCAAAGATTCGGCGAAATTGGATGCATTCGGTGAGGCGGTCGACATTCAAGCAGGCACGCTTATTGTCGGGGCGCCCGGGCACACACATGGCGGCGTTAGATTCGCAGGCGCAGTTTTCGTCTTCGTCCGCGATGGCGATACGTGGCGAGAACGAGCCAAACTCACGGCTGACGATGCGGGGGCGGGTGACCAGTTCGGTGTCTCGGTTGACATTGAAGACGACACTATCATCGTAGGATCCAAAAAGAGCGATCCCGACGGAATACGAGACGCCGGTGCCGCATATATTTTTCAGCGTGCCGAAAACACCTGGAAACAGGGGGCTAAGCTAACTGCGCCAAAGAAGCGGAAAGGCGATCACTTCGGAACAGGTGTCGCCACGAGCAGGAATATCGCGATCGTTGGTGCGCCGCTCAGCGAAGAGGGCGGATTCAGCGCGGGCGCCGCATATTCCTTCGTAAATGTTGACGGCGCTTGGAACAATGCCGCAACGGTGGTGCCCGAGGTAGCGCATCCGAACCTCTTTTACGGTTCCGCGATCGCAATAAGCGGCGACACCGTCATTGTCACCAGCTGTGACGGACCGGAAAAGGGCGTCGGAGTCGGTAACGGTATAGTGGCGTATGTCTATGGCGGCGCAGAGCACTTCAATACCCCGCCCTTCGCCGTCGAGCCATTCGGTTTGAAAATCACAACGTTGGCGCATCTCAAACGCACGGCGCTCTACCAAAACTTCCCCAATCCGTTCAACCCCGAAACCTGGTTGCCCTACCGCCTAGGGACAGACGCACCGGTGACGTTCCGCATCTATAACATCCATGGGCAACTGGTGCGAGCGTTAGACTTGGGGGCGCAAAAAGCCGGTGATTATCGCGACAGAGAAACGGCGGCATATTGGGATGGCAGGGATCAGGTCGGCGAGACTGTCTCCAGCGGCATGTATTTCTTTACGCTTCAGGCTGGCGGGTTTCAAGCCACGCGACGGATGCTGATTTTGAAGTAGGGGGAGATTGACGCAGTGCGTAGGTTGGGTTGAACCGGCCCCAAAATAGCGCTTATGAAAACGAGGCACCCTACGAGAAACATGCAGCTTGACGCCTCCGAAATACTGGTGAAACCCAACTCTTCATACCAAGCACCTCGGTTCGGTTGAGATGACAGGTTTCACTAGAGATATCTAACCCAAATCGCCACCCTTGTAGCACAATCTGTTAGATTGCGCCTGTGATGCGCAAACTGACAGATCAAGCGAGGGAATAGATCAAGAGACCGATTAGGGAACGCGATAGAAATCCCTCTCCAGGTCGCGACTTGGAATAATCAAGGAGAAACCAATGAATACTGCCCCAAAAATAACAGTAAGTCTTTTTCTCTGTATCGCGCTGTGCAGCACTTCATTCGCACAAGTCGTCGAGATACCCGATCTGAACCTTCGGAACGCGGTTAGGGGAGCCCTTAATCTACCCGCTGGCATCCCCATCGCGCAAGCGCACATGGGACAATTAAAGAAATTAGATGTCACGGAAGCCAACCTAACAAATCTTACCGGGTTAGAGCATGCCGTTCATCTGAGCGAGTTAAAGATTGGACACAATCCACAATTTTCCGATCTCATCCCGATAGCCAAACTCACGGAGATAAATTACCTCGACGCCGGTCGTTGTAACATTTTTGATATTACTCCACTGGGACGGTTGAAAAATCTTACCTTTCTACAATTAAATCGCAATTACATTACCGATTTATCTCCCCTCGCCAATCTCACCCAACTGACCGTGTTGCGCGTGGAGGACAACCAGATTACCGATTTGACTCCCCTCGCCAATCTTACGCAACTGACCAGACTACAAGCGGAACGCAACCAGATTACCGACATTGCTCCTCTCGCAAATCTTACACAATTGACCATTCTTTATCTACAGCACAATCAGATTGCGGATGTAAGCCCTCTTGCGGGTCTACACGCCTTGGAAAGATTGGAAATTGAGCGCAATCTAATAACAGATTATAGTCCGATCGATGGGCTATCATTGACACATTTCGTTTATGATCAGTTCTGCGAGATGCCGCCGCTTCCGCTTGAACCAAGGTTGGAGAATAGAAACTACCCGTCCATTATTGCGCGATGGGGGCCCAATATTTTCAATCGCCCCGATTCATCACGCACGGAAAATACCGCGCGTCACGATTTATGGTTCGAGGCACGTCACTTTGGATTGACATTTAAAGAGACCTCGAACGGTCTTAAAATGGCGGGGGACCTTGATGGGGCGGTGCTAAGCCGTGACGAACATCTCGCTCTCAATCCGAACATGGTTTTGATCGTTAGTATCAGAATGCAGTCCTATCCGCGTAACGAATACCCTGACGATTGGCCGCATTGGATAAGAGACGCCAATGGCGATATCGTCAGCCCTGAAAGGCCCGAGGTCGGTCTAGTCAATTTTACCCACCCTGACGTTCAGGATATAATCGTCCAGCAAGCTATAGCGGTATCGAAATGCGGCATATACGACGGTATCTTTTTCGATCATTGGAGAGAGGATATCGCCTTGTATGGCTATGTCACGAATGAGGCGGAGCAGCGGGCTCGTATCAACATCCTCAGACGCATCCGCGATGCGACTCGCCCGAATTTCCTCATCATGGGCAATGTGAATATTGGAATAATTCCTAGAACCGGACCTTACATGAATGGCGGATTCATGGAAACAGTGGTGCCGGCGGATCGTGATACGGTAGACGCGGACAGGGAATTGAATAAAGTTGAAAGAACTCTGCTTTGGTTAGAAAACAATCTCAGAGAACCGCGCATAAACGCATTGCAGGGCCGCACTATCCCCACTGAACCGGCGGACAGCCCGGCCAACCTCCGCTGGATGCGTGCCTTCACGGCGTTGCACCTCACACATTCCGATGGATATATTCTGTTCCTACCGAGCGCAGAACCGGGCCACTATTGGCGCGATTTGTGGGATGCGGACCTCGGGCGTCCCGTCGGCGCAAAAGCCCAGCTTTACGATGAAGAAGTACCTGGTCTCTACATCCGCGAATTCACCAACGGCTGGGCGGTCTACAACCACAGCGGCGAGGCGCAAGAGATAACCCTTCCCGAGGAAGTCATCTCCATAGAAAGCGGCCAAACGAACACCGCCCACGAACTATCCAATATAGATGGCGAAATCTACCTCAAACAGACCGTCCTGACTGATACGCTCATTGCCGAACCTATTGATGTAGTTCCAGGAGCGGTGCTGCATCTCGACGCCTCGAACAATCGGGGGACGAGAACACGTTGGTTTAATCTGGGAACGGCTGGCGGCAGATTGGGTTCTTCCGATAGGCATGACAGGCGTCTAAGGGTTGAGGAAGGAGAGATAGAGATTCCGTCTATCGGTTTTAGTGGTCGGCGCAAATATTATACCGCTACGGCGCCGAGTCAAACCTTCGGAGGTCCCGTCGACACAAATCCCCAACTCTACTTGGGCGACTGGACGCTTGAATTCCTTTGCAAGCGCAACGGCAATCTGTTCAATGTGGAACATCAGTTCGCCGGTTTCCAAAACAATCCTAAAGAGGGGTTCCAAGGGATTCGCTTACGACTGCTTATCGACGGGCGGGAACTTGAGCTTATCATCCATGCGGATGGCTTTAGACAACCTACAAGAGCACTCAACATTCTCCTTGAGGAGAACGTGTGGACGTGGGTGACGGTTGTTTCCATAAACGGCGAGTCAATCATCGCCTATCAAGACGGTGTGCAAGTCAGTAGACACCCGGGGGTGCATTTCGATGCAAACCTGCCTCTAGACGACATTTCCATCGGTTCGAATTCGTATGAAGAGAGACATCGAAACTTCAACGGTTCATTTTCTATCGTGCGCGTCTATGACAGGGCGCTAAGCCCGGATGAGGTGCTGCAGAACATCGGTGCGACAGTGATTCCGATTACCAATCCCGCCGATGTCAATGGGGATGGGGCGGTGAATATTTTGGATTTGGTGGCGGTAGCGCAGGGGTTCGGGAAAGATGGCTTGCAGGGGGATGTGAACGGAGACGGAGTTGTCAATGTGTTTGACCTTGTTTTCGTTGCCGGGGCAATCGGGGCTGGCGGAGCCGCACCTTCGGCATATTCCCTGGACCCGTCGATTATTAGCGCTGCGGATGTCGAGAGGTGGCTTGCGCAAGCGCAGGGTTTAGGCGCCGGCGATGCGGATTTACAACGGGGAATCCGTTTTCTTGAAGGTTTGCTTGCGGCGTTGACGCCGAAAGAGACGACGCTGTTGCCGAATTACCCGAACCCCTTCAATCCGGAGACGTGGATTCCGTATCGTCTCGCGCGCGAGGCGGAGGTGGCGATTACGATTTATGACACGAAGGGGACGCTAGTTCGGCGGTTGGCGCTCGGGTATCAGGCGGCGGGGCATTACGCGGCGCGTGGAAAGGCGGCGTATTGGGACGGACGGAATGAAAAGGGAGAAGCGGTTGCGAGCGGAATCTATATCTATCAGTTCCGGGCGGGTGATTATGCGGCGTCGCGGCGGATGGTGATTGTAAAATAGTAGCCAGTGACTAGTTGCCAGTGACCAGTTAAAACCCATCAACTGAGCGAATAGCGAAGCATCAAACGAACGATTAGTGAGTGCGATAGAGCTCCCATAGAAAATCCTGCTCGCTATCCACTCGGTTGATCGATTTCAAATAGGTTTGACGGATGAACATTTCCGCATTGCACGCAAAAGCGGCACGCTTGGAACGAGAACTTCGGGAGGTCCAGGATCGCATCGCGCAAGCCGAGCATGACCCGGCGGCGGTCGCCGACGATCTGACTCGTAACCGGACTTACGCCTTCAGCGCCGAGGCGTTATCGGTCGACGGGGTGGTGGCGGGGTGCACCGATTCGCTTGATCGCTACGGGTTCTGCGTCATCGACAACCTCATACCGAGCGGCGAGGTGGACGCCATCCGAAAGGAGGTCGAGGCGGCGCGGTTGGAAATCGACCAAAACCATCAGGCGCTGCAGGAGCTGCTCGGCGGGAAGTCGTTGAAATCGTTGAAGATTGGCGCGAATGAGGAGGCGTTACTCAGGGATCCGGCGACCGCGGACAAGGTGGAGTTGAGACCGGCGCGTCGCGTGGGGCATCCTCCGAAGGTTCCGAATGACATTGTGTGGATGCCGCGGTACGCTCGACATTTGGCGAATCCTTTCGTGACGGGTGTGGCGCGGCGGGTCTTGGACGACCACCTTCGGATTGCGCAACTGCACCTGCGTATCCTCGACTGCGACAAGCCGGACGGGACGCCGGGCGGTTTTGGGGCGGTCCACCGCCGAGGCAGGCCCGACACGCGCGAATGGCACACGGATTGGCCGCATGACACGACGGCTTATGGTCGAGGCGACCCCGGCAGAAACATCGGGTGCATCCGCCAGCCGTTCCCGGACGTGGCGATGTGTCTGGTGATGATATGGTATCTGACGGATGTGGACGAGGACTCGGGCGGAACGTGGGTGGTTCCCGGTTCGCACAGGGACACACGCAACCCTCGCGGACCGTCGGACGGGATCACATGCACGGCGCCGATTCCCGGTGAAATTCAGATTACAGCTGCGGCGGGATCCCTCTATATTCAGGATTCGCGCAGTTGGCACGCTTCACCGATGCACAACACGAGCGATCACGATCGGATTGCGGTGGTGAACCGTTGGTGCCCTTGGTGGCTCGCCGTGGATGACTATGCCCCGCACGGGATAAACAATACGGTGTGTCAACCGCTGTCGCGCTCGGAATACCTTGCATTGCCGACCGAATTGCAACCGCTGATGCGGCATCTCTGCCCTGAGGAGCAGGACACGGTGCAGCAACCGATACTGGATCGGGCTATGGAGGCTGACGTGTGGGCGCGGCGCGCGTTCAAGCGGTTAGAGGGGGATCCGGACAGCTTATCGGACGCGAATGCGCATATTCGGGTGGCGTTAGCGCCATCGAAAAAGCGGAATTGAGAATCTTTTCGGGGTGGTCATCTGAATCACTAATTATTGAGGATTAAAGGATTATGGGATCTGCTATCGCGCTCGCTCATCACTCGCTTGATCAGCGAAAATGCGCGATTCATACAATCGCTTAGGTCTACCGATCAGATACCTTGAAGGCTGAAGTGAATTGGGAAACCTACGATCTGATGAGTTGATTGTTCGGGTGGGTTCCGCGAGCGGAAACAAGCGGGTAAACCATGCACCGCTTTCCAAGAAGGGCACCGGGATTCAAGACCGCATTGCATCCGACCTGTGTACTGTCGCCGATAATCGCACCGAGTTTCTGCTGACCGCTTACGTATCGATTGCCTTCAAGGTCTCGAATCGTAATCTCCGTCTTGACAATCTTCTTATTTGAGAGTTTTGTACCGGCTCCTAAATTTACGTCAAAACCGAGTATCGAATCGCCGATATAAATCCAATGCCCCGCGCTGACCCCGTCCATCAGAATGGAATGTTTAACCTCGGTGGAATGGCCAATGATACAGTGCCTGCCAATTACGGAATAGTCTCGCACATACGCCCCGTGCCGGATCTCCGTCCCGTCCCCGATAATCGCAGGCCCCTTGACATAGGCATGCGGTTCGACGACCACGTTATCCCCAAGAATCACGTCCTCTCCGACTACCGCCCCCTGCATGACGTGCGCACTGGAAGACGACGAGGCTACCTTCGCTCTGCCGGTAACGTATTCCTCCAGCCGACTCAGCGCTTCCCAGACATAAATTCCCCCGTCAAACAGGTCGCGGTGCTCAAACCGTTCAAGTTCAAAAAGTGCTTCGGGAAACACGATCCCTTGGCCGCGGGCTGCCATTTTCTCCTCCCCTTATTCAACAGTAACGCTCTTGGCAAGATTTCGCGGTTGATCAACATCAAGCCCTCTATGCGCGGCGACGTAATAGGCGAAGAGTTGGAACGCCACGGCAATCAGAATCGGGCTCGCGAATTCGTGAATTTGCGGCAGGTAAATGGTGTCTTGGATCAGGGCTTCAATCTCCAAGTCGCCTTTCGTTGCTATCGCAATAATCCTTCCCTTTCGCGCATGAACTTCCTGAATGTTGGAAAGCATCTTTTCATGCACCTCCGACTCAGAGACAATGCAGACGACCGGCATCTCTTCGTCAATCAACGCAATGGCACCGTGCTTCATCTCTCCGGCAGGATACCCCTCGGCGTGGATATAGGAGATTTCCTTCAGCTTGAGCGCTCCTTCCAGCGCACTGGGGTAATTGATATGACGCCCAAGATAAAGAAAGTGATTATAAGTCGAGTAGCGTTTGGCGATGTGTTCAATGGAAGCCGCTTGGGTTAACACCTTTTCAACTTGTGCTGGCAAAGCCACTATGTCGTGTAGGAGTGTTTCGATCGCATCGACACCCCGATGCTGCCGCAACTGCGCCACGTAGAGCGAGAAAAGCGAGAGCACGGCTAGCTGCGAGGTGTACGTTTTTGAGGCGGCAACGGCGATTTCGGGACCGGCGTACATGTGGATCGTGACATCTACCTCCCGCGTTATGGAACTGCCCACGACGTTGGTTATCGCAATTGTCGTTGCGCCTTGCCCCTTGGCATAACGCACCGCCGCGAGTGTATCGGTCGTCTCTCCGGACTGTGAAATCGCAACGACTAGCGTACCCGGAGTCACTACGGGCGAACTGTATCGAAATTCGCTGGACATGTCTACGGTAGCGGGGATGCGCGCGAATTTTTCGATAGTGTATTTGCCGATGAAACCCGCATGGTACGCTGTGCCGCAGCCAAGGAAAACAACCTGATAAATCTTCTCGCGATTGCTGAGGTTCTTGCTGAGGTGTTCTAGCTCCGGAAAAACAACCCGTCCGGCTCGGATGCGCTCACTGATAGTTTGCGTCAGGGAACTCGGCTGTTCCATGATTTCCTTAATCATGAAATGCGGATATCCCTCTTTTTGCACTTGCGAGATATCCCAAGTAATAGTCGTGGCGGTTCGTTGAATTGGCTCGCCGGCTAACGTTGAAATTTGGACGCCACCCGTGGTGATGTCAACAATCTCATCATCTTCGACGTACACGACTTCGTCGGTATGCTCAAGCATCGCCGTGACATCGCTCGCCACGAAAAACTCGCTTGCTCCCAATCCTATCACCAGCGGGCTGCCTTTTCGTGCGGCGACCATACGAGTCGGTTCGTTAGACGAGATAACGCCGATCGCGTAATTGCCTTCAACCTGCCGCAAGGCACATTGAACCGCTCGCAGCAGGTCGCCTTCATAGAAACTCGCTATCAGATGGGGTAGCACCTCCGAGTCGGTTTCAGATCTGAATCGGTGCCCGTCAGCTTCGAGAGATGTCCTGATATGGCGAAAGTTCTCAATGATTCCGTTGTGTACGACTGCAATCTCTTTTTTGGAATCGAAATGCGGGTGGGCGTTGATTCTGTTCGGGATGCCGTGCGTCGCCCATCGGGTGTGTCCTATGCCGACATTCCCGATGCATTGGTCCGACTGAAGTTGATTGACTAACCGTTCTAGTTTGCCCTGCGACTTCTGTACGAACAGCTCGGCATTATTGAGAACCGCGAGACCGGCGGAATCGTATCCGCGGTACTCCAATCGCCGTAAGCCGTCAACCAGAATATCCGTAGCTTGCCGTTTCCCGACGTATCCGATGATGCCGCACATTATTGTGTCTCCTTCGCGCCAAGCTTGGACGAGCCTATTTCTACAAGAAGCGTTAAAAACAGTGTCCAAGAAAAACAACGAACAAAACGCGACCTTAGACTCAGTTAAATTTTTTGGTTCTTCAGAGTTAAGTGTGGGAATGAAACTTGCTATAGGTACATGCGTTTTTTTCTATGAGTGCAAGTTGATTTGAATACTATGCGATATGACTCTGGAGGCTCCAATGTATGCGCTTTTAACACAACTGCTTGATATTCCTAATTACTACGTGATTTCTGCCGAGATTGAGACAGATAAAATCACACTGGACATTGAATCCACATCTCAGACAACAGCATGTCCTCACTGTGGTAAAACCTCAAAAACGTTGCACGAAAGACACCGTCGCATGATTCGCGACCTTCCTATCAGTGGCAAGCCGACTTATCTACGCTTTATCAGACGCCGATTCTTTTGTGACAACTGTCACCGCGCATTCTCTGAATCCCTAGGCTTTGTCGACGAGCGACGTGATTACACCCGTCGTTACCAACATTGGATATTCCTTCAAGTTCGAGAAAACAACATCAGTGCAGTACGTCGGGTTGAACAGCTAACTTATGACCAGATTGAAAGCATCTTCCTCCACGAAGCCGGATGCCGTATCCCTCTAACCCCCTTTGCCGACCTCCGACGTTTGGGTATTGACGAAATTGCGTTGCGTAAGGGAAGAGGAAACTTTGCCTTGATTCTGAGCAACCTAGACACAAAAGAAATCGTTGATGTGCTCAAATCGCGAACCCAAGAGAAACTTAGGGCACGACTTGAACGGCTATCAGCTTTTGAACGTGCACAGATTCAAGAAGTCGCCATCGACATGTGGAGTCCCTATGATGCGGTCTGTGCCGAGTTGTTGCCCCACGCGGTTATTACTGCCGACCGATTTCATGTGATGCAGGCGGTCAACCGGGAACTCAAGCAGTTGAAGAATCAGCAAAAGAAAGTACACCCTCAAGCACTGAAAGGGGCTCACTATGCGCTGTTAAAGAATCGTCAAGACTTAACCGATAAGCAGCAAGCGACGCTTGAGCACGTATATCAAGTGTCTCCTTTGGTCAAGACAGCTCATCGGCTCAAGGAGTGTTTGCGACATATCTTTGAGTGTAAGTCCACAAAAGAAAAGGCAATTAAGCGCCTACGGAAGTGGAACCTCATTGCTGAGAAAGCGGGGTTGTTTCCGCAATTCCGTAGGACGCTGGCAAACTGGATACATCGAATTGCCAATTACTTTTGTCACCGCACGACTAGTGGCATTGTCGAAGGCATCAACAATAAAATCAAACTCATCAAGCGCCGGGCTTTTGGATTTCGAAACTTTGAACATTTCCGAATCCGAGTCATTGCAGCATTCTTATAACTAACTCCTTTTCCACACTTAACTCTGAAGAGCCAATTTTTTCTGATCGTGTCCTCTAGATTCGATAATGCATGAATCTGCTTATTGAGACACTGGGCAAATGCCGTGCCAACTGTTTCGGATTGGTCGGGACGATTTTTAGCGGCGCGGCTTCAATCTTTCATGGGTCAAGAAGCCACTAATACCCGCACATTGCGCTTGTATGTGCTCTGGATTCATCTCTTCGGCGCAGTTCTGAAATTGCTGCTCCTATCATGATCCAAACCCGCTGATACTGTGGCGAATTTTCACAGTATCCATTTAGACACGCCCCAAACGCTCCAGATCGAAATCATGGAAGGAACGAAGATCGGATAACTAGGTTCTCTTGACATTTGACAAATTGAACCTATCTCCATATGCGTCTCGAGGCGATTTGGGCTAATTGCAAATTCGCAGCGTGCCAGCTACCCCTAAATCGTAGGGGCGAGGTTGCCTCGCCCTTACAGCTAGGTGTTATTCGGCGAATTGCGGACACACCTCGTAAAAAAGCTAACAGAACCTAGCTTTCATGTTACGCCCGATCTTCCGATTTTGGTAGACAGCAACTAGGGGCATCTAACCAGCTATTCTACAATTCAATTGGGGGGCGGTTGAAGCGTGAACGGATCTTGTTCAGCGTGTTTAGCACGAGTGGACGAGCAATGAGTTTGCGTTCCAGTTTCTGCTTGCCGGGGAAATCGCAGAGAATGACGCCGACCAAGATAGCGACAAGGCCCTGTCCGGGCGTGATTGTCATCACCAAGCCGGCAATAATGGTGATGACACCGACAACGTTTTTCAATACTCGCAGTGAAATCCTGATAATCGGGTTTCTAATACGATGAACATGAGTTCCGTGCCTGAAATAGTCCTCAGGAAGGGAGATGATGAATGCCGTAAAACCTATAAAAGTACAGATTGCCGTAAGCGCTGAGAGTATCGCTATCCAGAGCCAGTATTCAAGAACCCAAGCAGTGATGAGTTTAATTATTGTCAATAATGTGTTCCTGTTTTAACAAGGCAGATACCGTGTAAGCCTGCCATGGCTTGGCATGATGGTTTTGAACTCGGATTTCAAGTGGAAATAGGGAATGGGGTGGGGAGTCATACGGTTGATTGCACGATATATTGCATGTGTGGAAGTGCAATCCACGTCAAGGTACCCATGGAATTATCTAACACGATTGATGATAGCACCCAACTGAAATGCATGTCAACGAAAAATGACTTGAAGGCTCGGTTCTTTGGATTTGCCGTTGGACTGTGCATTTGTTATAATGTGGTCGTCTATGGATGTCCGCAAACTATTCTGTTGGTTCGATCAAGGAGGGCGCGATGGCAACGGAGGAGTTGAAGCCCTTGCAGGTAAGAGAGGCTATCCGTTCGGAGCTTCGCCAACTTCCCGAAACACGTTGGATCCAAAATCTCCGTCATCCCTCTTACTGCTTACGCCAGCCAATTCCGATCTTGATCAAAAGGGACGACGATGCTGTATCCGCCAACTACGATGATCTGGATTTGAGCGGCAAGGGTGAGGACGTGAAAGCGGCAATTTCGGACTTGTGTGGGAAGATTGTTGCGCGCTATGAGGGGGAGTGCGCTGATCAAAAGGGTGATTCGCCCACTCAAGAGCATTCTTTTCTCAGACAAATTGTTGTGGAAATACAACCGGAATTGGTCTCCTCCCAGCTATGGGAAGAGGTGAAACAATTCTATCGAGAAAGGCTGGAAGTAATTCCCGATGTCCTGAAGGGTTACATCAAACTGAGGCAGGAGTACGTGGAAGTCATCATTTTAGTTTCGGGACACTCGGTGGCGCTAATCGAACAGTTATCGAAGATTGATTTGGAGATTAATCAAAAATTCCACCCTTTGCGTTTTTATGTCGAGTATAAACGCTCGCCACATTATCTTGACCTGGACAACTTTGAGCAATTTCACTAAGCTTGTCCCTGTGCTTCTAACCGCTATGAGTGTCTCCCTATGGAGGAGTTAGACGGGATTACATCCACATGCCGGAAACACAATCACACCAGAGTAAGCAAAGCAGGACATACCTCGCGCTCTCGGACCTTCAACAGTCTCAAAACAGTCCTCATCACGCCGACTGGATTGTGACTCTCGCCTTTTACAAAGCCTTGCACGCTGTAGATTCATATCTCGCCAACTTGGATATTCATCCTAAAGGGCATAGGAACCGAATCGAAGAAGTTCAAAAGAGGCTTGATGGTATCTACCCACAGTATTCTGCTCTATATGACGCCAGCATACTAGCGCGATATGAAGCATTTACTTATCAAGATAACCCCGAAGATGTGATGATGCTGGTCAACAGTTCGCGCAGCATTGAGGATTACATTAATTCACTTCTGGAAGCGCATTAAACTCTTTCCACGGGCTGGTCCCGTCTTATTGCGCGCGGCATTTCAACCCAAATAAGTTAGAACTGCTATCGCGATGCGTGGAGTTACAACTGCGAGTGTTTGCAATCTACCGAGAGCAGATCACGGAACATCAGTGGACGGTTTTAATCGCGCTCTAGTGCTGGTTGTGGACGGGCTTGGTTTAGTATAGAATAAAGACATGCTAAATAAGGGGGATGATGAATTGGAGGAAGTGGAGTTGAAGACGATGCAATCGAAACGGGTTGCCCTATGCGTGACATGCCTGGTCGACCAGGTCGTGCCGGAGGTTGGCGTCGCGACGGTGCAGTTGCTGAGGCGCGCCGGTTATGAGGTAGATTTTCCGGAGGCGCAGACATGCTGTGGGCAGCCTTTTTTTAATAGCGGCTTCCGGGACCAAGCGGTCGATCTGGCGAAGCGGACCATAGAGATTTTTGAACCATTTGACGCGGTTGTGCTGCCCAGCGGTTCCTGTGCGTCGATGATTAGGGCAGAGTACCCGCATCTGCTGGAGGAATGGCACGAGTGGCACCGTCGTGCGACCGAGTTGGCAGAAAAGACGTATGAGTTAAGCGAGTTTTTGGTGAACTGCGCCGAATGGAATCCGGAAGGCGAATTTGAGGAGGTCAGCCTCACCTATCACGACTCGTGCCACATGTGCCGCTTGCTTGGTGTGAGTGATGAACCGCGTCAGATGCTTGAACGTGTGGGCGGACAGATATCCGAGATGTCTGAACCTGACCGGTGCTGCGGCTTTGGCGGGCTGTTTTCGGTGCGTATGCCGGAGGTATCCAACGCTATGACCGGCGAAAAACTGCGTCAGGCTTGTGACGCGAGGGTTGAGACGCTAGTAACGTCTGATCCCGGTTGTTTAACGCAGATGCGGGGACTCGCGGAAGGAAACTCGATAAAAGTTGAACATATCGCCACCGTACTGGAGGAGAGGACACGATGACGGCAACCTTCTCCGAGTTTCGCCAACGCGCAAAATCCGCGATTCAAGACCTCCGGCTGCAAGGGGCATTGGATGATGGAACGGGCAAGCTGTGGGAGCAGCGCCGGCTCACGTTCGAAGAACTGCCCAACTCCGATGCCTTGCGCGACCATTTCAAATTGATTCGATCGGCGACGTTGCGGAATCTGGCCGAGCACCTGGAGACGTTCGAGAGGAATGCAACCGCAGCGGGCGCCAAAGTGCATTGGGCGCGGGATGGGGCGGACGCGCGTGAAATCGTCCTCGGAATCGCTCAAGAACATAGCGTAAAGCTAGTTACGAAAAGCAAGTCGATGGTTACGGAGGAGATCCATCTTAACGAAGCATTGGCTGATGTCGGTGTGGAGGCGATAGAAACGGATTTGGGCGAATATATCGTCCAATTGGCTAAGGAGACGCCGTCCCACATTATCGCGCCTGCCATTCATAAAACGCGCCATCAAGCGGCAGATTTGCTAAGCCGGGAATCCGGGAGATCGCTGTCACCGGACGACCTGACCACCCTCACCGGCGAAGCGCGAAAGCTATTGCGCGAACGGTTTCTGACCGCCGGGATGGGAATTTCAGGCGGCAATATGCTTGTCGCTGAAACCGGCAGCGTCGTCTTGGTGACGAATGAGGGAAACGCGCGAATGGTCACATCCGTTCCGCCGGTACACGTCGCTATGGTCGGAATAGAGAAAGTAGTGCCGACATGGGACGCCGCCGCCATCTGGTTATCGCTGTTGGCACGCAGCGCGTCAGGGCAGCCGCTTTCGATTTACACCAGCGTCATTAGCGGTCCGGCGCGCGCTGAAGACCCGGATGGGACGGGTGAGGTTCACATCGTCCTGCTGGACAACGGCAGAAGCGAATTGGTAGGAACGAAATACGAGGAGGTGTTGCAGTGTATCCGTTGCGGCGCTTGCCTCAATGTGTGCCCGGTTTACCGCGAAGCGGGCGGTCATTCGTATGACAGCCCCTACCCGGGGCCAATCGGCGCCGTGGTCACTCCGCTGTTGTTGGGGCGCGAGAACTATGAAGCGTTGCCCCATGCAAGTTCGCTGTGTGGAGCGTGCAAGGAGGTGTGTCCGGTGCGGATTGATCTGCCTCGAATGCTACTAGAGTTGCGGGCAGATCAGGTGGAGGAAAAAACCGTACCTTGGAGTGAAAGGAAGGTTGAGGAAACCGGCGCGTTTGTTTTAAAGCACGAAAAATTGATGCGGTTCATGACAAAAGCCGTTCGATTGGCACAACGTCCGTTGGCACGAAATGGGAGGTTGCGCCTGCCTCGACGCCTCAATCCGGCGCTTGAGCGGCAGTTGCCGGCACTGGCGAAGCGCTCTTTTCGAGAGATGTGGAAATCCGGAGAGTTGGAGGGAAAACGATGAGCCCGCGAGATGAGATCCTGGACCGCTTGAAAAGGAACGCGTCGAACGTCGAGATGCCCGGCGCGTGGCAATCGCAACGCGATTTTCCGGATTTGGCGGAGCGCTTTACCGCGTCATTAACGGCGGTGAGAGGGGAGGTTCGCCGCGCGGAGACTCTGGAAACGGCATTGCAAGAGGTCGGTACAATTCTGGACGAGATTTCTGCGCAAACGGTGGTCGCCAACAATGAAACGTCGCTTTCCGAAGCGAGGTTAGATGAACGTTGGCCCGGTCGTGAATTGCACCTGGTTGGACAGACGCCAGGGGATTTGCGCGAGTTCTGCGCGCGGGCGGATGCGGGGTTATCCGGGGTCGAGGCGGCGCTGGCGGAAACGGGCAGCCTCGTCGTTCACAGCGGGGTTGGAAAGAGCCGATTGGCAACGCTACTGCCGCCTGTGCATATCGCGCTTGTTCCCGTTTCGTGTCTCGAACCGGATATATTCACGTGGACGGCTTCGCGCAGCAAGGAGATGCCAATGCCGTCGAACCTCAACCTCATCAGCGGTCCGAGCAAATCGGCGGACATTGAATTTACGTTGACGTTGGGCGTTCATGGGCCAAAGCGCCTCGTTGCAGTGTTGTATGGCTAATCAATCGACGCACCGTTCCGTCTCCTCCCTGCCTCTACATGCCTCAGCGGGCTTATCCCGTTATACTTCACACTGCTAAAAATTGCGTGTTTTCAAGCGTCTGGTAGGTAGGTGCGGTTCCAACCGCACCGATATTCCAACCCTTGTAGGAGCGATCTTCGAATCGCGACTTACTGGAGCTACGCAATTCTTATTAGAAACCATTATTACTGATAAAAAAGCGCAACATTAGCCAACCTAAAGTATAGCTCAATGCGCCGCCTCAAGAATGTTAACGATGTCGGTGTGATTTCGACGACGAGCCCAAGCCATAGGCTCCGCCCACTCAAATGGCGCCGTTAAAGGTGCGCCCTCGCCCAGCAAATACTCGACCATCTCGGTTTGACCTGCCCTGGCCGCCCACCCAAGCGGCGTACTGCTGTATTCCTGCTCCGATAGATCGAGACGCGCGCCGTGACGTATCAGAAGTTCCGCTATCTTGAGGTTGCCCGATGCCTTTGCCGACCCCTCTCCGGCGGCTATGCGGTGCAGGACGGTTCTTCCCAACCAATCCGGTTTGTTCAAGTCCACCGCACTCATCATTTGCGCCGCTTCCGCCTCAAATCCCGGTGTATCCGCCAGATTGACGACCATGTCGGGTGTGGCTTTTTCATACAGGTTGGGATCGACCGTTAAACAAATCTCCATGAGTTCACGATCACCGAGGGCATATTCAAACGCCTTAGCGGCACGCTGTGGGGACTCGCGTAGGCTATCCCGCAACCCGGTCACATCGCGGTTATCAACGAAGTAGCGCACGGGAACGTCCCCGAACATCTCCTCTAACAGAGAAGTTGGAACCCCGCTCAGGTTGTCGTATTCCTCAAATCTTCCACCGGCATCTACAAGAAGCTGACGTATGGTCTCGTTCGCCGCGCGGCCACAGGGGTTGCCTGACGATTCCACTCCGCCGTTCGGATCGGCGCCGTGCGCCAGGAGAAGACGCACAAGTTCCTCATCTCCTCGTGAAGCCGCTCCGATGAGCGCGCTCCCTCGCGGCGCCAATCCTGGCTCGGGTTGACTGGGATTAGCGCCGGCTTCCAGCAGCAGGCGAACGATATCACTATGGCCAGACATGGTGGCGTTGCACAGCGCCGTACCCGTGTACCACGTAAAGTATTCGGGCAGGCGGTGCAGGGTCTGCGGGTCGGCGGCAATCTGGCGGCGTACCTCTTCGGTGTCCCCGACACTCGCCGCGGTACGCAGATCGTATTCCGCGCCACGGGCAAGCAGATATCCCAACATGACCCTATTGTCCGATAGTACCTCCGGAGGCACGTTTCGGCGTCTAAAAAAGTAGTCGCCGAAGACCAAATCTATCGGACGCGCCCCATCCGGACGGGCGGCATTGATATCGGCGCTTCGATCGAGGAGCGCGCGTACCATCGACATGTTCATGGTCAACACCGCCCAATGTATCGGCACGTTCCCCCGGTCGTCGCAGGCGTGGATATGTTCTGGATGACGAGCTAGATGGGACATCACTTTATTTAGGTCACGCCCCCGAATGTATTCGGCGAGAGTTTCACCGTCGTCAACGTACAGGCAGCCGCACTGCTGTTCCACAACGGCTTTCAGAAGGTCGGCTATCTCGTCGAATCCCCTATCCAACGCCCGCTCTACTGGTCTTTGATGCGTGCGATCCCCGGATCGGTAGGTCACCTCGGCTCCATTATCCACGAGAAAACGCACGCAGTCTCGGTGATTGTTCCCAACCGCAAAGTACAACGGTTCGCGGTAGCCCACATTGCAATCGACGAGCGTAGGATCCGCCTCAATCAGCTTGCGAAGGGCAGCGAGATCACCATTCATCGCTGCCGCGAGTGTAGCTTTAACCAAACGACCTACCCCCATGTTCCAATCGAGGTATTCGTCGGTGTCTAACTCAGGTTGCCAGCGAATGGATGAACTGTCGGTTGGTAATCGGAATTGTGTCATAGTTAACCTTTGTACAGAGTAAGAGACTAGGCTAAGCGTTTGAATGACGGCGGTGGCGCAGAAGAAGGCATGGGCGATGTGAAGCATAGTGCGACATGCATCATTATACAAATGACAGGATTATTTGTGAAGAGGATTTCTCAAGAGGTCCATGCTAGAAAGAGGTTTATTTGGCTGGTAGCTCGCCAGTTTTCCTATCGGAATTATTCTTTCAGCAAGCAACACTCTCGTACCGCAAACTGTTAGTTTGCGGATCACAATCTAACAGTTTGTGGTACAGAGCACGCCATTATGCGTAACAAAACGAGTCACTCATGTCGTAACTCGTCTTTCGCTCTAAGACTAGGTTCGAAAATGTGTTTTGTGAGGGTTTTTCCGCCACTTGCACTCCAGTGGATCAAGCGACTGAATAAGGAGTGATCAACTGAGTGAATAGCGAAGGCGATAGTAATCCCATAGTAAATCCTGTGCAATGTCAATAGAATCATGATTCCCCTCCGCGTCTGCACTCCAGCGGAGTGAGATGTCAATAGAATCGTGATGCTTGCCAATCTCCGCGCTCCAGCGGAGCGCAATGTCGAGTGTTACTTGAGAGCACGCCATTATTCCTGTCGGAATAATTCTTTCAGCAAGCAACACTTTTGTACCGCAAACTGTTAGTTTGCGATCACAATCCATCAGCGGTACACGTTCATTTTTCGCTCTATGACTGGCTTTCCGAGAGTGTTACTTGATAGATTTCGACAGGAGAAAGAGGCAATAGACAATTGGGATAGTTTACCCCAACAGCCGAGCGAAGGACAATATGTTTCCGTGTCGCCAGTCCGCTGTGGAATGGCGGCGCATGCACTCAAAGAAGGAGGCGCCCGCTGCAAGATAGTATTGGAGTCATTAAATCATGACCGAGGCAAAAGAGGTTGGCTTAAAACAATGGGTACCCGAGATAGATAAGAAGGTGGATAACATACTTGAATTCATGCACAAGATGGAGGTCCATCTCGACTACACATCCAAGCGCATAGATACCCAGTGCGAAAAGTTGGAAATTCAGGACAATCGGCTTAAAGCGGTCGAGGACGACATCCAAAAGCACAAGGGGGAACTCACGATGCTCAAGTGGATTTTGTCCGAGATTGGCGTAATCGCGGCGGTGGCGGTTCCGATCATTATGATAGTAAAAGGTGGCTGATAAAAAGATAGGCATCTTTCCACAATGTTTCGGAGCCCGACGGCATTGTTCACGGCTGGGACTTGGCAATACAAGCCAATCAACCGACCGACATAGGTTAATGTTACAAAAAACTTTTAACTTGATAACTTAACACATATATAGTATGCTTATGTGTAGTACGTTTTGGTAGTAGTTGATACTACCGAGTTGAAGACGTTTAACTTCGTTGGGTAGTCCCAGCGGGGGGCTTCGGGGGATCGCCAGTAAGTAGCCCTTACTCACTTCACTAAATTATGGAGAATTATCATGGCAGACCAGACAGACGACACAATGACGCATTGGACGGGCAGTTGCTCCGTTGCCAGCTTGACGTATAATGTCAACTACCAAAATTTCATTACCGTGGATTGCACGTACAACTTTAACGTCGAGAACCACACCAAGCGATGTGGGTTTACGTTTACCTACATAGGTGAGGTTTATATCGTAACAGACTTTAAAGATAGCGACAATCCCGAGGATTGGACTTATTCAGGCATGGCGGGTCGTGGTTGGCGTGACAGCCACGCTCCTAGCGTCGCGAAAGACGCCGTAGTGGATCATACTACTTACATTGAGGAACCTGTGCCAGATTTTGATTATCTCCGGTCCGATGGCTGGCCCGGTGCAGACGGAAACGTCTACAAAGTAGAGGCCTATGTTAGGATAGATCCGACTCCGAGCGAATACGGTCGGGATTTATACGACGAGCTCGAGATTTTAATCGATCTTAGGTGAGAGGTGGACTTATGGCGAAGTCGGCGATATGCAGCGTGCCGTCTGACTTCTACGAGCGGGTATTCGGGGGGCGAACCGCCCCCCGACCTCACGAACTGGTGGCGCAGGTTATGTGAATTCTTTCAGGCGCATCTCGTTTACCGGTACGAGTTGATCGTGCAGATCCCGGGTCTGAGCAAGCCGGATTTCCTGCAGCTGTGCCGTAAGTTCAACATCACACTTCGGGATTCCGAGGCGTTCGAGGCAGATATGGAGGCGATTCCCGTTCCTTAGCCGCCTTTTCCGCGAGCCAGCCGTCGGCGCAGTCGACGTGGCAGAACACCGGGACGTTCCAGGTGGTGGTCAAGACGGTTTTGCCACAGTGGGCGCACGGGGGCTGGATGAGGTGGTGACATTTGTGAGGTCGTTCCATTTTACTCCTCCGGGCAGCTGTAATGAAAGTCTGCGGAGCCGGTGTCCCAGTCTAACCGGAAGGCGATGAAGCCGGTGTGTTCCGGATCGCTGCAGTCTGTGGTTACGTGGGCGCGGTTATAGTAATGTGTTTTACCGGCGCTTCCCCTAAATCCCCAGCCCAATATCGGGGTGGTTGGAGCCATCGGATGGTGCTTATTGGTGAAGGTCAGGTTCTGCGGCTCTTTGGAGAAGCTGATCGTAACACGCGCCCCACCGTTCGCTGCCGGTTTTAGGACGCCGAACTTATGGTAACCGAGCCCGGTCAGCGGCGGGTCTACGCTCGTGATGTAGGCGAACGGTAGGCTTTCCGGGAGCAGGAACTCGTGGTTGTTATCCCGCAGTTCGTATTCGTGCTGGTGGTCTGTAAGCGGGTGCTCGTGGCTGCATGCGAAGAGCGGGAGTAGGAGTAGCAGGATGAGGCGTTTCATGTTTTATTCCTTTCTGTTACTTTGTGACAGTTGGTTAAGTCCGAACCTACCGCAGTGCATAGATGGTTATTAGTCTCAACATTAAGCAAGTTATGTGCCACTACCTATTACACGCCAAGATTTCACTTCATCTTTTGTGGTTGTTCCTATCCATCCATAGGTTACCCTGACGCGGCACGATCCCGCGAATTGCATCAAACTCACTCCCCCCGATGTGTCGTAGCGGTTCGTACTTTCCTATCTAACAAGTGAACGTCAATGTTCATTTTTTGTGCAAGAGAGGCATTGGCAGTTCTCGCAACAGTGCCTCTGTCTTACAGATCTGTTAGAGCACCGGTGTTGTCCCACCCTCCTGTCGGTAATACCATTTCTCTAATATGACAGTACATCAGAACGTGAATTTCGTAAAAAATCGTATGGGAATTCTATGGCGGTCGGATCTCTGCAATTTCGTGAGAGTGGGGGAGTGTTTCGATTGCAGTTCTCGGTCAATCGGCATTCTCGCACTACAATATGCTCAACATTAGATGCGATCTCATTGTAGGACGACTTCAGCAGGATTGACGCCGGCCTAACCTTATGATAGAATGCTTTTACTTATGGTGTCTCTTTTTGTTCCAACGCGCATTTTTTACAGGGAAGGTTAATGTCAAGCCACTTGCAGATCCTTAATGTCGAGCCGACGATATTCTTCGTCCAGAGCGGAGGTGCACTGCGCCAACAGGTGCGCCTCATGGTGGAAAACACTGGTCGTGAGGCAGCCGCTAATCTTGTATTGCGAAGCGAGTCCGTGGATGAGTCGCTACTACTAGGTATGATTAAGACCGGTGTGAACGAGTGCGAGGTATACATTCCCGATATTAGATCTCGCGGTCAAGTCAGTTTCGGTCTACGAATTGACGGGACTGCCCAAGATGAGAAAACTGTAGATTGGGAACCGCAGAAACACTGGGAAATCTACATGGTTCACTTCTCGCATCATGATCTGGGGTACAGCGACATGCCCGCCAACCTTTTTGTCGAGCACACCGAGTTCATGGACGAGGTGCTTCGCTACTGCGAGGAAACGGCGGATTGGCACGAGGACTCCAAGTTTCGTTATCTAGCCGAGCAGGCATGGTCGGTAATGCAATTTGTTGAGAGGCGTCCCAAAGAGATGGTTGAACGCATGGCACATTTCGTCAAGCAGGGACAGATTGAGATCGGGGCGCTGTATGGCAATCAAACACAGGAATTGTGCGGCCACGAGGAGATGATACGATTGCTCTACCCGTCCTTCCGGCTCAAACGGGAGTACGGCATAGAGATCACGTCCGCACAGCATAACGACATCCCGGGGTTTTCGTGGGGTATGGCGAGCACTTTAGCCAATGCCGGCGTGAAGTATTTTCTCGCCGCGCTCCCGTTTTGGTATTTTCATGATGTTCACCCTCCCTGGGATGAGGAGGCGGTTCTGCCCATCAAGCGCCCCGGCGCGCATCGGTGGGAGGGACCGGACGGCGCCTCGGTGCTCTATTGGCACGATCCGTTTGACGAGGACATTTGGACGCCAACGAGTTATCGTCATGCACTCCGCGAGTTGCCGGGTTTTCTGCGCGGCCTTGAGGAGAAGGGTTATGCATATGATATGGTCTACCGACCCTTGGTCAGCGGCGTGCGCGACAACTCACCTCCCACGATACGCTTTGCCCATATCGCCCGCGAATGGAATACGCACTGGGCATATCCCCGACTGATAACCGCTACTCCGACACAGTTCTTCAAGCGGTTCGAGGAAAAGTGGGGCCATACGGTGAAGGTGTTGCGCGGCGACCTACCCGGCACGGACTATCCCGTGTTGGCGACGTGCACGCCGAGAGAAACGGCGCTCAATCGAAACACACACGATGAGTTGCTGACAGCGGAGAAGTTGGCGTCCATCGCCGAGATTTCGGCGTCCGACTATGATTATCCGAAAGCTGTAATCGATGAGGCGTATAGAGAGACCTTAAATTACGATGAGCACTGCTGGGGGATGTGGAGTCCGGGAGGTCCCGCCCAAGACGGGTGCTGGAGCAACAAGAGCGGGTTTGCCTACCGCGCGGCGGCGCTAACGCACGATCTGATCGTCAAAGCGGGCAACAGGATTGTCGACGAAATCGCTCTGCCCGATGAAGGCTACACGGTAACAGCCTTCAACTCTTTATCATGGGAACGTACGGACATGGTGAGAGCGCCTCTGCGAATCTGGCAGCCGCACAGCAGTCCGATGCACATCGTACCACCCAGCCGAGACGATGAAGGACCCAAGCTCGTTCTCGGGGGCGCAATCGGGCGCGGCATCGTAAGTTTGCCTGCGGAGATTATCGAAAAACCCTTCGAATTGGTGGAGATAGGAACGGGCAAACGCGTGCCGTACCAGATAGTCCGCACGACGGATCCGCAGGCAACGGTGCCATGGGCGGCAGAAGGGGTTGCCGTCGGTGGTATGACCGAGCTGGTGTTTCTCGCCGATGATTTGCCAGCCATGGGCTACAAAACCTATCAGATCGCCCCCTGCGATGAATGGCCCCGCTTTGAAGACCCGTGTACTGCCACCGCTGATGTCATTGAAAACCGCTTCTTCAGATTGGAGTTGGACGCCGAACAGGGCACAATAATAACCCTGCTCGACAAAGAGACAGGGCGAGATCTGATCGACTTGGGCGCTCCGCACGGATTCGGCCGCATGATCGTCCGTGACTGCGGTACGGGTGAGGAAGAATTGAGCCGGCTGCTGAGCACGTCGGTCACGGAATCCGGTCCCTTGTTCACTACGATCACACTGAAAGCCGAAACCTCGTGCTGTCCGCGCGTGACACTGGAACTCACGCTCTACCATGCCATCAAGCGGATTGACTTCAACGCCCGGATTTTGCGCGACTCTACGCCGACGAAGGAGGTGTTCTTCGCCTTTCCATTCCGGATGGAGAATGCCAAATTCCACTTCGAGGCTCCCAACGCGGTTATCCAACCTATCCGTGACCAATTTCCCGCTTCCAATACGGACAGCTATGCCGTCCAGCATTGGGCTGAGGTAAGCAACGGGGAGTGGGGCATCGTCTGGTCGGCAAAGGATACTCCAATGGCGGAGTTCGGTGGGTTATGGCCCGGTTATGTCTCAAGCGCTCACCATCACGCTCGCGGTCCGAACTACGGGCACGAGTTCCTGAAGCCGGGAGAGTTGGAGAAGGGGCACATCTATTCTCTAGTCAGTTACAACAACTTCGGTACGAACTTCATCAACGTCCACCCGTGCGAATATCTGGTGCGCTACTCGTTCAGCACCCACGAGGGCGATTGGCGCGGAGGGGAGCCAAGTCGGTTCGGGTGGAACGCCGCCAATCCACCGCTGTCGATCTGGATGGACGGGTCTGGCAAGGGCGGCGCACTGCCTTCAACGGCATCGTTTTGTGAAGTTGATGCACCGAACGTGATGGTGTTGACATTCAAGAAAGCGGAAGATGGCGAGGGCTACATTTTGCGGCTCATTGAGACCGAGGGAAAGGAAACGACGGCAACAGTGGCTTTACCATATCTGGCACTTGGGCAAGTGTTTGAAACAAATCTTGTCGAGGAGAACCAACGAGTTATGCCTAGCGGTTCGCAGTCGGTGGCGTTCACGATTAAGCCTTTCTCCGTGATCACGCTCCGATTGACGCCTCGGGTCTAGAAGGTTACGGCACACGGCGTATGCCTACTATCTTTTTTCTTATGCGAGACGATCTCGGAAATCGCGCCGGTTGCCCGCGAAACTGAAGGATTGGACATTGATCACGCCTGAACTTATCGTCATGCTCACGTATAACGATCGAACGGTTGAGAATGCGTTGGAACTCTTCGATGAAATGAAGGATTTTCCGGTGAGGCATTGGGGATTTAAGGATGTCGGGCTTCCGAAGAAGAGAATCAGTGATTTAGTGCGCTTGATGTCGGATGCCGGAAAGACAACCTATCTTGAAGTGGTAAGCCTTTCGGAAGAGGAGGGATTGCAAGGCGCTGAACTTGCGGTTGAATCGGGGGTCGATATCCTGATGGGAACCGTCTTCTTCGACTCGATAAACGAATATCTCAAAGACAAACCGGTCAAATACTATCCATTTTTGGGCAATGTGCATAGCCATCCCACTGTCTTGGAAGGCAGCGTAGAAGAGATTGTCGCTCACGCCCAACAGCTGGAAGCTAAAGGGGTGGACGGCATGGATCTTCTTGCCTATAGGCACACTGGGGAGGCGGTAGGTCTACTCGCCGCGGTTGTCGAAGCCACGAACGTCCCCATTGTGTGCGCCGGAAGCATCGGGTCCTATGAACGAATTGGCGAGGTGTTGGACTCGAAACCGCGGGGATTTACGGTTGGAACGGCGTTTTTCGAGGAGAGGTTCGTGCCGCAAGGTTCGTTTAGCGAGAATGTCTTGGATGTGTGGAATTGGATGCAAGCGCGATTGGCATGAGTGGGGAGGCAGGGAGATTTTGAATCATGGAATAAGAAGACAAGAATGAAAAGCGTCGTTCTGATGAATGCCGTGGGAGTGGATTATTGGCGAGTCCGCAAGCAGTCGCGATTCGGAGATCGCTCCTACGGAATACGGCTCAATTGAGGCGCTCTTGAAGTTGAGCGGCTACCTTGCGTATCTCGTCCATGTCACCCGGTTTGGGCTTCCAAGGCAGAAGTAGTGAATCACCCTCCCAACGCGGGAGCAGGTGCAGATGGAAGTGGAAGACCGATTGAAAGGCCGCCGCCTCGCTGGATTGGAAGAGATTTAGTCCGTCCGGATTCAACACATCCTTAATCACCCCTGCTAGTTTTGCTCCAACCCCCATAATCTTTCCCGCGGTTTCGGCTGGGATATCGAAGATATTTCGGTAATGCTGTTTCGGGATTACCAATAGGTGTCCTGGATTGCCGGGGTTAATATCCATGAAACTCAGGATTCCAGCGTCTTCATAAACCTTAATCGCAGGAATATCGCCAGCAACAATCGAGCAGAAAATACATTCCATAGTTTTCTCCTTGTAGTCATTCCGCCAGTGGTATCTTAGCCGTTTGAGTTGATTCCGTTGTGAGATCCGGGCATGCCAATGCCAATTGAGTTTAACAGAATCTCCGTGCCGGTACAAGCCCTTTGAACGGCGGTCCAGGACACGGAAAGCGGGTCGCAACGTGTTTAACCCAGCCCATCGGAAGTCGTTATTTGGCGATTGCCCGCACCCGGTAGTTGACAATAGACGAGTCGACCTACAAGATTAGCCGACCTTCACGAGTGCAGAAAAGATTGAATTCTGAACAGTATACTCGGTTTCGGGGCGTCTAGCTCCGACAGAAGATAGGGGCTTGTAGGTCGGCGCATTGCAAATCCCTCCCGGCGGTGATATAATAGACGACCAATCTAACATGGATAAGGAGTATGCCATGCACAAAAAACGTTGGTTCATCGGATTGATAGGTTTGTCGGCGTTCGCTTTCTCCGTTCTCTGTCTAAAGGGGGTGCAGGGGCAGAACGATGTGATAAAACGCGGGAAATACCTCGTGGACACCGTTGGCGCGTGCGGACAGTGTCACACGCCGCGTAAAGGTGCGGATGCGGACATGAGCATGTATTTAGCCGGACACCCCGCAAATACCCCCGCGCCGAAATACGATTTCAGAACCATGATGGGACAAGGAGTTTTCATGGTTACTGCACCGACCATGACCGCATTCGCGGCACCCTTCGGTACTACCTTTGCCACCAACCTGACGCCGGACAAGCAAACGGGGCTGGGAGAATGGACGGAGAAGATGTTCATCGGTGCGATGAGGACGGGCCGCCATCAGGGGGTCGAGACAAATCGGAAGATCTTTCCCCCGATGCCCGTAAAGAACTATGCTGAGATGAGCGGCGAAGATCTTAAAGCCATATGGGCGTACCTGAAAACAGTCAAAGCTGTGAAGAATGACGTTCCGCCCGCGCTGAACCCAAGAGGGAGGCCGTGGTAGACAAAGCGGATGAAGATTCTTGGTATTGATACCTCGACCCCGATTGGCAGCGTTGGCTTGATTGAGGGGGACGATTTTATTGCCGAACATACGTTGAACATCACGCAAGCCCACTCATCCCGGCTGATGCCGGCGATCGATCAGGTCTTGAAGTGGGGAGATTTAGCTGTTCATGACCTCGACGCTTGCGCAGTGGGGATAGGTCCCGGATCATTTACCGGTGTCCGAATCGGGGTTGGTACGGCAAAGTCTCTCTGCTATGCCATCAAAAAACCCATTGTAGGTGTTTCAACGCTAGAGGCGATCGCCTATAATCTGCGCCATTCCGTGGGCCTGATTTGCCCCATCTTGGACGCGCGTCGAGAGGAAGTTTACGGTGCGGTTTTTCAGGGAGGGGCAACGCTGAAACGCAAGTCTGAGGACCTGTGTCTCTCGATTGAAGCGTTGCTTAATCGCGTAGAAAGTTCCGCCGTATTCGTCGGCGACGGTTTGCGTAAATACGAAACAGTGGTACGCGAAAGGTTCGGTGATGACGTGGTTTTGGCCGAGTCTACCTTTAACGTGCCGCGTGGTACCAGTATCGCTCGCATCGGGCTCGAACGTCTTTTGCGGGGCGAGTCAGATGACTACTTTGGATTAATTCCAAACTATGTCCGCAAAGGGCTGTATGGCAGAACAGGAAACTAACCTCCCTCCTCGACTGAGAGACTAACTTTCACGTCACGGAACTACCGTAACATCGTCGAAGAAACAGACCGAAGCTTGCAACCAACCCAAGAGAATTCCCGCCTTACTTACTATTAGCACGTATAGCCCCATTCTCTATGAACCGTGTCCTTGAAAACACCTCTGCGCTTCTAGTCGCCCATCTGGTCACCCGCCTGTTCTCCCTAGGTGTGACGTTTTTTCTCATGACGCGCTACTTCGGAGCGAAAGAGATGGGGACATATTTTCTTGCCATTTCCTTCACCAATCTCATCGCTACCGTGATCGAAGTGGGTATGCATTCGCCGCTGATTCGAGAGATGACGCTCCGCCTAAATGAAGCTCCCCATCTCATTGGCAATGCCCTAATCATTAGAATCCTGTTATCGATCGTGGCATTCGGGTTGATGGTTGGAGTCGGGCGTCTGTTAGGTTATCCGGAAGCCACAATGCAGATAGTCAAATTACTCGGTCTGGCGGAGATACTTAACTTGATTGCTCAAACGTACCGTTGCGTTTTTCGGGCATTCGAGCAGATGAGGTACGAAGCATTTACCGTCATTGCCGAGCGGACCGTGGTTTGTGCTGTTGGCGGTGTGCTCATTGTGTTAGGTGGCAGTCTCCAAGAATTCTGCCTCGTAATCTTGATCGCAGGCTGCATCAATCTGGCTCTGAGCGTCGCATTCGCGCGATGGAAATTTGTCGGATTGCGCTTTCGATTCGATCTCAACATCTGGGGTGTGCTGATGCGTCAAGCGTTACCCTTCGCACTAGGCAATATACTCCATCTCGTCTATCTTCGCATTGGCGCCATTATGCTTGAAAAGCTAAGCCCGCACGGCATCGTTGCGAACGCTTGGTATGGGTTGGCGCACACTATCGTGAACGCTGTCACCATCCTTCCCGGCGCGTTCCTCGGCGCGATGTTCCCGGTACTGTCGCGCTCTTTCGAGAACAACAGGAGCGAATTTCGCACTGCCTACACCTTCGCAACGCGATCGATGGTTCTGCTCGGGCTTCCCACCGCTGTTGGAATTGCGGCGCTAGCTTGGGAAATTGTCGCCATATTGCCCGCGGACAGATTCTCTCCAACTAGGGTTGCCCCCGCGTTACAGCTATTGAGTTGGCCGTGCGGGCTAGCATTTTTGACAACTACCTCCATCACCGTACTTCGCGCGGCGGATAAACGAGCCCAGTTCACGCTGCTAATCGGATTGACGACGCTCGTTAACATTGTCTTAAACTATCTTCTCATTCCCCGATACAGCCATGTCGGCGCCGCGGCATCCCTCATAGTCAGTGAAGCGTTTCTATTCGTTGCCGGCTTCGTTTACGTTTCTCGGCGCATAGCGACCCTCACCAGTACACGGTATGCCATGAAAGCTATCGTGCTTTCAGCCTCAATGGGCTGCGGACTGATTTTTCTCAGAAAACTATTCCCGATTTGGGCGCTCATTCCGTTGTCAATCATTTTCTATGCAGCGGGTATGGCTCTATGGGGGGAATTGAAGCGAGATACTTTTAGGCAGATAACCTAATTGGCGGGATTTGGGGTTGTCTGCAAAATAGGTGGAAATGCGGTCTCGATTTGGTGCGGGAGCGGTCTCCGACTCGATAAAACGTCAGATAAGGAAATTAAGCGAACGAACAGATAAACCGAGCGAATAACCGCGGCAATAGGCGATCCCGCACTATAAGAGGATTTTAACTGTGGGCAGTTGGAAGGAATTTCCGTCGCGCGGCACTTACTATCAGAATACTAGGGGATGACTATCATCCTCGTTATTCACTCGCTCGATCCTTCAGGCGAGCGTTAAACGATTGATGCAATCGTAAATCCACCGACCAGTGAATAATTCGCGGCGTAATGATAGAGTTTGGAATTCACCTTCTGGATCTGGTCGGGTGTGTGGTGAGTACCCTCCTTTGACCAAACGGCGTTATTGGCTTCCACACTTTCCCAAAGCGACAACCAACCGTAATCGGACTCGGCATGCGCCACGCCGTCAAGATCGCCTTGATACCCTTTAAGCAGCTCCACCCCCAAGCAGCCGGGAAGAGCGCGAATTGCGGGCAGAAACTCACGCAACATAAAATCTTCAAACAGATCCCCTTCGACGTCGGATTTCAGTTCAATCGTGTGAATGGCACGGAAACGTGGCATAAATATTTGCTCCTCAGAATCAGCGATGCAAGTGGGCTGCAGAATAGATAATTGCGCTTGATTCAAGCGAATTTGATGTCTCGCAGCTCTGTTCCTGTTTAACGTCCTCCGATGAACGCTTCCAGCATCTCTCTGGCTTCAGAATCTGGATACTGTCTCGGAGGTGATTTCATGAAGTAGGCGCTTGGGCCGTAGAGAGCCCCGGCGATTCCTCGGTCGCGCGCAATCTTGCAGCAGCGGATAGCATCAATCGACACACCAGCCGAGTTTGGCGAATCCCAGACTTCAAGTTTCAACTCAACCCTTACCGGAATGTCCCCAAACTCTGTTCCTTCCAGATGGAGATAGCACCACTTTCTATCATCAAGCCACGGCACATAGTCGCTTGGACCTATGTAGACGTTCTTTGGCGAAATGTCGTGGTTGAGCTGAGAGACGACGGCATCCGTCTTGGAGATTCGTTTGGACTCCAACCGTTCTTTCTCCAACATATTCTTGAAGTCCATATTCCCGCCCACATTCAGTTGTGAGGTGCGGTCAACTTTCAAACCGCGGTCGCTCATCAGTTTCGTAAGCGCCCGATGAACGATTGTCGCGCCGAATTGCGCCTTGATATCGTCTCCCACAATGGGCAAACCCGCAGACTCAAACTTGGCGCGCCACTGGTCGTTTTTGGCGATGAAGACCGGCATGCAGTTGACGACACCGCAACCGGCGTCCAATGCCTGCGTCATATACCATTTGGTCGCCTCTTCACTACCGACGGGGAGATAGTTTATTAGGACGTCAGCCTGGCTTTCGCGCAACACGGCAGCCACGTCTGATACTTCTGCAGACGATTCCTCCACCGTTTCGCGGTAGTATTTTGCGAATCCGTCCATCGTCGGTCCGCGGTTGACGATCACGCCGGTCTTCGGAACGTCCGAGAATTTTATGGTGTTGTTCGGCTCAACCCAAATCGCCTCGGCGACATCCCTACCAACTTTATTGTTATCCACATCAAACGCCGCCACAATCTCAATATCGCTTACATGATAGTCGCCCACGTTTACGTGCATGAGACCCGGCACGAAGTCATCATCTTTGGCGTCCCGATAGTAATGAACTCCTTGAATCAACGAAGAGGCGCAGTTCCCCAGACCAACAATAGCAACGCGAATTTTTGACATCGTCTCGATCCTCCAATTTGATTATATGAATCGCTGTCAGACGAGTGAATCGTGTTTGAAGACAACAACTCGTGTCACTATGAAATCAGCGATTCAAAAAAAACTAATATTTTATAGAAATGCTTGTGTATGTATGCCATTTCACAACGTGGTTCTAATCGCCTAGCGTGGAGCGTCCTGTGAGTTTAACCCGTTAGGATAAGGACCCATTCTACACGCAGGGAGACTTTCGGATGTGCCTGACCAACCTATGGGTAGGTATCTTGTGAAACAGCGTAAGCAAAGAGTATACATCAAGATTTAAAGAAGATCAAGAGCAATCGAAAGCGAAAATAGTGGAGAGGGATTACCGGTCGCTTAATTCAACAGATGCGCAAGGACGGGCTAAGCAAGTTACCATTTCTGAACAACCCTGTACAAAAACTGAACACTTTGAATCTCCGTGAGCAGGCCGAATAGCGCCAGAAGCCCGACTGCGGCAGGTCTAGCGGCATTATCGCTTCCTGGCACACCATTTGCTTATGCAATGAGGAATCAGACAGAAATCTGGTCAAAGCGAAGTTGACGTGATTAAAGAGGATGATGATGAAAATTGCTGGCGCTGTATTCGTCTCCTGGTGCTTCATTCTCGGTGATGCGGTTGCGATAAAGCCGGTTGGAACCATCGGGAGAGAGCCCCTGCGCCAGCTTACTTTTCTTCCTGACGGGAATATGCTTCGTGTTATGCCAAAACATATTGAGATTGTGGATCCGGACAACGACGTAGTGCTTGCAACCTTCGCCGAAAGTTCGGATTTCTTAGGATTGGTGATTGTCAGTCCGGATGGGGGGCAGCTTGTCAACAGAAGAAGGGAGCTGATAGAACTCTGGGACATAAACGGGCAAGAGAAACTCGGAGAATGGGGATTTGCATCTCTTGGATCGTGGACGGCGGGAGTGTCGGATCATCCGACTCGCGTTGCATTCGGTAGGACACAATCGCTTCTCGCAATAAATGGCAGGACAGACGAGATTTTCCTGCTGGATTGGAAGGCGGGGAAATGGGTTGGTCGGCTGGAGGATAATAGGAGACCTATCCGTGAGTGTTATCGTCGATCTGGCAGTGGCTGGAGCAGTTCGAGGTGCAATGACAGACCGCCATTCGTCTTCTCCATGGCGTTCAGTCCCGATGATCGCTTTCTCGTGGTTGGATCAAAACGCCCGGATGCCGAGATTTGGGATCTTGAAACACGAAAGCTTGCCGGGTATTTGGAAGGTCATGAGGATTGGGTTACCAAAGTTGCCTACAGCCTTGATGGCCAATGGATTGCCACGACCGAGGTAGCGTCCACGAAGGTCTACCTGTGGAACGCCGAGACGCGGCAATTGGTGCGAACGCTGCGGAACGGAGATTTCGGAGCTTACAATGAGGGTGAGGTGTTCGAACTCTTTTTCTGCCGTGATAGCCAACGACTGTACGTTGGGACCAGAACGCCGAATCGGGCTTATAGGAATACGTTCAATGACCGGCTGCGCGTCTGGGAGGTTGATACATACACCTTGCTCAACGAGTTCCGCGCGGAGCCGACCTCCCTCAAGCACGTCTCGGTATCTCCCGACGAAAGCCGCGCGATTTTTCAGTATTACGATCAGGTTGCCGCTCTTTGGGACCTGAACCAGAACCGGCAGCTCAGGCTATGGGCGGATTACGGGCGTTCTGCTTGGGATGGTCTCAGCCCGGACGGAAAATCGCTCGTGCAGGTCTACGACACGTTGATTAAAATCTGGGATGTGCCATCACGCTCGTTGCGGCGCCTCGTGTTCCAGGGAACGCAAAAATTCGGTCATACGTTAGCCATTTCTCAAGATAGCCGCCGGTTCGCGGTCGGGATGGACTCGGACGGCACGGAAGTCAGGGATATATATTCCGGCAGTTTACTGGCGCGTTTTTTCGATGGAGGGAGGTCTATGGCGCTTGCGGTTAGTAATCGCGGAGACCTTATTGCGACGCGCGCCTATCGGAATAGCGCGATAATCGTAAAGGATGTCGATGAACCGCGCCGGAGCCGGATGCTAGGAATTGATCTGGGATCTCTCATTACTTTCAGCGAAGACGACCGCTATCTTGCCGCATCGGCCAGGAATACGCTACTGCACTTCTGGGAACGGAGCGAACACGAATATAGTCATCGCTACGCATGGATCCCACCAATCCCCGCCAATTATTCCTACGGTTCAAACCTCGTTTTTCATCCACATGCGGCGCCCCCAATTCTTGTGCTTGCCACGCACAGCGCGGTTGTGGGATGGCAACTCGGAAAACAGTCGCCGGAACAACTGTTTCGGATGGACGGAAGTGGTCCTGCCCATTTTAGCGCGGATGGGCGCTACCTGTTCCTGAACGGAGAGGAGGGCTTACAGATATGGAATTGGCGCGCCAACCAACCGCTTGAACACCCGCTCGTGCCGGAATATTCGGATGTGAGTCGGGAGGGATCAGTGCTCCTGACACGTATCAGCTATCCGCCGCAGATTTGGGATGTCACTCCATTCCTTCGTCCTAAACCGGTTGTCTTGGGTCGGATCAGGGAACCTGTGTTACTGGTGAACTTTCCCAACCCGTTCAACCCGGAAACTTGGATACCGTATCAGCTGAGCGAGTTAGCACACGTAGACATCCGGATTCACGATGCGTCGGGTCGTCAGGTGCGGATGCTAAATCTCGGCATGAAGCCGGCGGGCGATTACCGTTCTCGTGCTCAAGCCGCCTATTGGGATGGGCGGAATGATGCTGGCGAGGCGGTGTCGAGCGGATTGTATTTTTACACGTTGCAGGCGGGTGAGTCGCGCAGCACGCGCCGAATGAATCTTGTGAAGTAATCCTGCAAATCTGCAAGGTAGTCTACGTGATTAAAGAGGACAATAATGAAAATAGCCGGCATGATTTTCCTATCGTTGTACCTCATTCTCGGCGACGCGCTTGCGATTGAGCCGGTTGGAACTATCGGGAAAGGACACCTGCGCCAGCTTACTTTCCTTCCCGACGGGAATATGCTGCGCGTGATGTCAAGGCATGTCGAGATTGTTGACCCGGACAACGACGAGGTGCTTGCCACCTTCGCGGTTAGCCAAGAGTACATCTGGCGGGCGATTGTCAGCCCGGATGGTAAGCAACTTGTCATTAGAAAATGGAACATGGTCGAACTCTGGAACATTAACGGACAAAAGAAACTCGGGGAATGGGAATTTGAAAACGTCCGGTCATGGCCTTCGGGGAATCATCCATTTCTGGTTGCATTCGCTAGGACACAACCGATTCTCGCGATGAATAACGGGACAGACGAGATTTTCTTGCTGGATTGGAAGGCGGGTGAATGGGTTGGTCGGCTGGAAGATAAGAGAAGACCTATCCGTGAGTGTTATCGTCGCGGCACCAGTACGGGGTGTAGTACCGGACCGCCGTTCGTCTTCTCCATAGCCCTCAGTCCCGATGATCGCTTTCTCGCGGTCGGATCGATTCGTCCGGATGCCGAGATTTGGGATCTTGAGACGCGAAAACTCGCCGGGCATCTGGAAGGTCATGACGACTGGGTTACCAAGGTTACCTACAGCCCCGATGGTCGGTGGATTGCCACGACTGATGTGCAGTCGACGAAGGTCTACTTGTGGAACGCCGATTCTCGGCAACGGGTGCGAACCTTGCGCAATGGAGATATGGAATCTCGCCGTGCGGGCGGGGTGTTCGAACTCTTTTTCAGTCGAGATAACCGACGGCTCTACGTGGGGACCAGAACGTCGCCTGGGGCCGATAAGAATACGTTCAATGACCGACTACGCATCTGGGACGTTGAGACAAGCGCGTTAATCAACGAGTTCCGTGCGGAACCAACCGCCCTCAAGCACGTCTCTGTGTCTCCCGACGAAAGCCGTGCTATTCTTCAGTATTACGATCAAGTTGTCGTTCTTTGGGACCTGAATCAGAATCGGCAACTCAGATTATGGGCAGATTACGGAGGCGCTGGTTGGAGTCGGCTCAGCCCGGATGGTAAATCGCTCGTGCAGGTATTCGACACCTTGATTAAAATATGGGATGTTCCGTCACGCTCGGTGCGGCGCGTCGTGTTCCAGGGGACGCAGAACTATCTTCAATCGTTAACAATCTCGCCGGATAGTCGGCGATTTGCCGCAGGGTTGGAATCAGATGGAACGGAAGTTAGGGATATATACACCGGAGAGTTACAGGCGCATTTTTCCGATACTGCGAAATGGGGAGCGTTTGCGTTCAGTAACCGCGGAAATCGTGTTGCGATAGGCGCTTTACGAAGGAGCGGTATGGTGGTAATCGATGTCGATCAGCCGCTCCGGCACGAGATACTAGGAGTTAACGCGGGAGGCTTAATTGCTTTCAGTGAAGATGACCGCTATCTTGCCGCAACAGACCGGCATAACCGGATACACCTATGGGAACAGAGCGAACACGGGTATAGCTACCGATATGCGTGGATTCCACCTAGGCGTGTAAATTATACCTATGGTCCAAACCTCGTTTTTCAGCCACATGCGGCGCCCCCGATTCTGGTTTTTGCGTCGTCTTCTTCCGTTATGGGATGGCGACTCGGAGAACAGGCGCCGGAAAAACTGTTTCGGATAAACGGCAAGGGCCCCGTCCATTTCAGTGCAGATGGGCGCTACCTGTTCTTGAACGGAGAGGATGGTTTACAGATTTGGAACTGGCGCGCCAACCAACCGCTTGAGCACCCGTTCGTACCTGAGTATTTGGGTGTCAGTCGGGACGGATCCGTGCTCGTCACTCGTTTCACATACCCGTCGCCGCAGATTTGGGATGTCACACCACTTCTTCAACCCAAGCCGATGCTTTTTGCGCGGGTCAAGAAGACTGCGCTGTTGGTGAACTTCCCCAACCCGTTCAACCCGGAAACCTGGATACCGTATCAGCTGAGCGAGTTAGCCAACGTAAACATCCGGATTCATGATGCGTCGGGTCGTCAGGTGCGGACGCTAAATCTCGGCACGAAGCCGGCGGGCGATTATCTTTCTCAGTCTCGAGCAGCCTATTGGGATGGGCGGAATGACGCGGGCGAGGCGGTTTCAAGCGGTCTGTACTTTTACACATTGCAGGCGGGTGAGTCGCGCAGCACGCGCCGCATGAATCTTGTGAAATAAGCGGCGACTATGTCTGTGCGGAGCTATAAAGCGAGAAAGCAGTGGGAATAGGAGCTTGTCGCAAGGAGAACAATCAAATGAGGAGCAATTGGAAATTCACACTCTGCCTATTGCTTGCTGCCGCAATGATTGTACCGCGCAGTTTCGCCCAAGATTATACAAGATGGGGATTGCCCAACGGCGCGAAGATGCGCATCGGGAAGGGCGAGATTACCAGTAATATTTCCTATTCACCCGAGGGGACTCGGATCGCGATCGCGAGCACTGCCGGTATCTGGATATATGACGCCGGTACCTGGGATGTACTCAACCTGCTCACGGGGCACACGGCTCGGGTCGGTTCCGTCGCGTTTTCTCCGGACGGCGCCACGATTGCAAGCGGCGGCCGCGGCAGGGACGACCCTACAATTCGTCTGTGGGACGCCTACACGGGCGAACACAAGCGGACGCTGGAAAGTGAGGCGAATTATATCACTTCACTAGCGTTTTCGTCCGACGGCTCTATCCTCGCCAGTGGAAATGCCGGTAACGCTTCGCACGACAAAACAATCAGTTTGTGGGATGCGCGCACGGGGGAGCGCCTGCGGACGTTTGAGGGACATCTACGTTCAGTGAATGCGGTGGCGTTCTCCCCGGACGGTTCCACGCTAGCTAGCGCGGATGGTCGTGACGAAACAATTCGCTTGTGGAATGTCCACACTGGCGAGCACTTGCATACGCTTGAGGGGCACATCGACGAAGCCAACTGGTTAGCGTTCTCTCCTGACGGTTCGACGCTTGCCAGCGCCGGCGATTGGAATGACAACACAGTGCGTCTGTGGGATGCGCGCACGGGGGAGCACCTGCAGACGCTTGAGGGGCATGTGAGCGAGGTAACTTCGGTAGCGTTCTCTCCGGATGGACAGCTACTTTGCAGCGGAAGTTGGGACGAGACCATACGACTGTGGGATGGGCATACGGGAGAACACCTGAAGACGCTAACGGGACATACGGATGGGGTGACTTCTGTAGCAATCTCGCCCGACGGTCTCACGCTTGTCAGCGCAAGCGAGGACGGTACGCTTCGCTTCTGGGATATGCGCCGTTGGGAAGACAAGCATACCGTTGAGGGATATCGTGAAGGATATCCGTATGCGGAAGGCTCTGTCGCTTTTTCGCTTGATGGACATCTCTTTGCGCACAGAAGCTCTGACGGCACGATTCGTGTATGGGATGCACGAACTTGGGAGCACAAGCAGACACTCGAGGGACATACGCACGGCGCGAGTTGTGTGGCGTTTTCGCCCGATGGTTTCGCGCTAGCCAGCGGCGGCGGGGAATACGACGGAACGGTCCGGCTATGGGATGTCCGCTCCGGAGAACGGCTGCATACGTTGGAAGCGCATGTGGGCGAAGTGTATTCGGTGGCGTTCTCGCCCGATGGGCGGACGGTCGCCAGTGGAGGTTGGGACAACACAATTCGGCTGTGGGATGTATCGACGGGAAAAGGATTACATACCCTCGGTCGTCACGTAAACGCGGTTTCCTCCGTAGTGTTTTCTCCGGACGGATCTACACTTGCCAGCGGAAGTTTGGACGACACGATTCGTTTGTGGGACGTGCGTACGGGAAAAATCTTGGGGACGCTCGAGGGACATACGGACGATGTCATTTCCGTAGCGTTCCTGTCGGGCGGTTCCATCCTTGCCAGCGGGAGTCGAGACGATACGATACGATCGTGGGATATACACACCGGGAATAGTCTGCGAATCCTTGGTGATGATCCCGGCGGTCTCAATGCTATTGCGTTTTCACGCCGTGAGGGCATGATTGCAAGCGGGAGCCGAGACGCCGTGATTCGATTGCGGGATGTACATACCGGGGAGATCAGTAAGACCTTCAACTGGAACTGGCTGGAGGTCACCAGCGTGGTTTTTTCGCCCGATGGATCAACTTTGGCTAGCGTGAGTAGGGATGGCACAGTTCTCCTGTGGGATGTGAGGCATGTGACGACGTGGGGGAAGATAAAGCGATTAGATTTTGTGGATGGGGCTGGGCAATCGATACAACTTTCACCTTCAGCCGATCCCATTATCCCGATAGAAACGGCGCTGTTGCCAAACTACCCGAATCCGTTCAATCCGGAAACGTGGATACCGTACCAGTTGGCGAAACCGGCGGAGGTGAATTTGGCTATTTATGATTTGAATGGGGGTGCAGTTCGCTCACTGGCAGTGGGACACCAGCCCCCCGGCGTGTATCGGAGCCGGGAACGTGCCGCGTATTGGGATGGACGCAATCGACTGGGAGAGACGGTTGCGAACGGCATCTATTTCTACACGCTGTCCGCCGACGATTTCACAGCCACGCGCAAAATGCTAGTCGGCAAGTGAAACTCATGTTAGCCGTAAGGAACATCATTCGATGAGAAAACCTCGGTTATTCAAACTCAGCCTCTTGATCGTTTTCACTCTGGCTCTGCGAGCTAGTTTTGCTCAAGAGTATACCCGATGGCAATTGCCCAAAGGCGCGAAAATGCGCATTGGGAAGGGTTGGATATCAGGCAATACCGCATATTCGCCAGACGGAGCCCTGCTTGCCGTCGCGAGCAGCATCGGCGTTTGGCTTTACGATGCAACCACCGGCACCGAAGTCAACCTTCTCACCGGGCATACGCGCCGCGTGTATTCCGTAGCGTTCTCGCCTAATAGCTCCATGCTCGCCAGTGGGAGCCGGGGCGGTACGATTCGTTTGTGGAATGCGCACAATGGGAAACAGGTGCGGACCCTCGAAGGACATGATGATGGTGTTAATTGCGTCGCATTTTCCCCTGACGGCTCGACATTTGTCAGCGGAAGCTCCGATAAAACAATACGTCTGTGGGATACCCTTACCGGGGAGAGCACCCACACGCTTGAAGGGCATTCAGATGATGTTGTGTCCGTAGTGTTCTCGCCCGATGGGTTCACGCTTGCCAGCGGGAGTGACGACGGCACGATTCGACTATGGGATATCCGCACCGGGGAAGCCATACAAACGCTGGGCGATACTTCGCGCCAGGGGAGTTATGTATTGGCGTTCTCCCCGGACGGGCTTACGCTTGCCGGTGGAAGGAGTCCGAACGGGGTCAGTCTGCCGCCTCGGCTCGGCAGGATTGAGTTGTGGGATACCCGTACTTGGGAACAGGTACAGCCCCTCGACGGACATAAGGCGACGGTTGGTTGCGTAGCCTTTTCACCCGACGGTACCCTGCTTGCCAGTGGAGGCGGATGGTATGACGACACCGTTCGATTGTGGGATACCCGCACGTGGACACAGACGCATACCCTAGTGGGGCATAATCAGAGGATTGAATCCGTGGCGTTCTCGCCAGATGGCTCCACGCTTGCCAGTGCAAGTAATTACGATTACACGGTTCGTTTGTGGGATGTCCGCACCGGACAACATCTGAACACATTGGAGGGGCATAATGACGCACCGCTATCCATGGCGTTCTCACCGGGTGCTTCGACGCTTGTTACTAGGAGCAGTGACAACACGATTCACCTGTGGGATGCGTACACAAGGGAACACCGGCGCGCCATTGCGGGAAATATAGGCTGGGTAGGTTGGGTCGGATCCGTTGCATTGTCACCGGACGGGTTCACGCTTGCCTGCGGGAGTGAGGACCAAATGATTCGTCTGTGGGACACCCACTCCGGGACTCGTTCGCGGACACTTGAGGGACATTGGGGTTGGATCAACACCATTATCTTCTCTCCTGATGGTACCACGCTTGCCAGTGGAGGTGGGGACAGAATAGTTCATCTGTGGGATGTGCGCACCGGCGCGAATCTACACACCCTTCAGGGACATACAGGCGGAATCGGCTCTATTGCGTTTTCCCCCGATGGACTCATGCTTGCCAGTGGGAGTTCGGACAGAACAATTCGTTTATGGGATGTTTCCACTGGTGAACACTTGAAGACGTTTGAGGGGAATAAAGCGAAGATTCGTTGCGTTGCGTTTTCATCGGATGGACATACACTTGCCAGTGGAGGCAGATGGGGTAGCAACGTGATCCGAATATGGGACGTTCGAGCCGGACAACAGTTTCATACCCTTGAGGGACACACGGAGGGGATTCTATCTGTAGCGTTTTCGCCGGATGGATCTATACTTGCCAGTGGAAGTTTGGACAACACGGTTCGTTTGTGGAATGCTTCCACTGGCAAACACCTGCGGACCTTAGAAGGACATACGGGGTGGGTTCAATCCATCACGTTTTCTCCCGACGGTACCGAGCTTGCCAGCACAAGTGGAGATGACACGATGCTGTTGTGGGAGCTTAGGCGTACGGCGACCTGGGGCGGAAAAAAACGATTAGAGTTTGTCGCCGGGGCTGGGCAATCGATACAACTTTTACCTTCAGCCGCTCCTTTGAATCTGGTGGAAACCGCGCTCTTGCCAAACTACCCGAATCCGTTTAATCCGGAGACGTGGATACCTTATCAGTTGAGGGAACCGGCGAAAGTAACAATGACAATTTTTGACATGAAGGGACAGGCGGTTCGGACGCTGGCAGTGGGACACCAGCCCTCCGGCGTGTATCAGAACCGAAGTCGCGCGGTGTATTGGGACGGACGCAATTGGCAGGGCGAAACGGTGGCAAACGGCGTTTATTTCTACACGCTGTCCGCGGGAGATTTTTCCGCCACGAGGAAGATGCTGGTCGGCAAGTAAAAAGTAGTAGGCACACGCCGTGTGCCGTAACCCCGTAGGTTCGAAATCGCAGCAAGGAGAAACAGTCGATGAGGAAATCTCGGTTGTTCATACTCGGTTTATTATTTGTTGCCGATCTGTCTCGTAGCTCGAGCTATGCGCGAGACTACACTCGACAGGGTTTGCCCGAGGGCGCAAGAGCGCGCGTTGGCAAGGGTTCGATATCTGGTGAAATTATGTTCTCCCCAGACGGAACCGTGTTAGCGGTGCCGTGCAGCGCCGGTGTTTGGCTTTATGATGTGGAGACCGGGGCAGAAGTCAATTTGCTTATAGGGCACACGAAGCAGGTTAGTTCAATAGCATTCTCGCCCGACGGAACCAAGATTGCCGGATTGAACCGGGATAATACGATTCGATTGTGGGATGTCCTTACAGGTAAAGACATCCACACCATTGACGGGCATACTGACGGAGTCGACATCATGGTGTTCTCACCTGATGGAACCATGTTTGCCAGCTTGGGCTGGGACGATACGATTCGATTGTGGGATGTCCGCACGGGTAAAGGCACTCACACCCTTGAGGGGCATACACGCAGAGTCGAAGCTATAGCGTTCTCGCCCGATGGAACCCAGTTAGCCAGCGCGGCCTTGGACTACACCATTCGATTGTGGGATGTCCGTACAGGTTTGGGCACCCACACCCTCGCGCAGCATCGAGATAGTGTCATTGCCATCACATATTCGCCCGATGGGTCGACGCTTGCCGGTTGGAGAGAGGAAGAGATTCGTCTGTGGGTCATTGACACCGGTGAACCCGTAATCGCTCCTGAACACCATCAGCGCTGGTTAAGTTCTTCAGTGTTCTTGCCTGACGGATCGACGCTTGTCCGAGATGGGTTGCGCAGTACGATTCATTCGCCCTATAACCGCGCTGTGGAAACCGTGCCATCGCTTGAAGGTTACCTAGATGCGGTAAAATCCGTTGCGTTTTCCACCGATGGAGCCGCGATTGCTGTTACAACGGAGGGATATGACGAAACCGTGATTCTATTATGGGACGCTCGCACCGGAAAGATCCGACACTCTCTTTCGGGGCACTGGGATGCGACAGATAGCTCTGTCTATGTGGCTCTTTCACCCGTCGGATACACGCTTGCAGGCACCGGGGGCCGGCACGGTACGATTCGTCTGTGGGACGCCCGCTCCGGTGAACTCCTCGGCAGGCCCGAGACTTTTGCCGATGACGTGCATTCCATAGCGTTCTCCCCCGATGGGAGCATGCTTATCTGGAATGAATGGAACAGAATCCTGTCATGGGATGTGCGTACCGGCGTGCGCCGCGAGCCAGACTTTGGGGGACACTCTGGGAGTGTCAATTCTGTCGCGTTCTCTCCCGATGGAGCCACGCTTGCCAGTGGGAGTGAGACCGGCTCGATTAGATTGTGGAACGCCCGTGTTCGGGAGCAAAAGGAGACTTTTCTGGGACACAAGGGTCGTGTTACGTCCGTGGTCTTTTCACCCGACGGCTTGACGCTTGCCAGTGGAAGCGGGGACAAAACGGTTCGTCTATGGGATGTCCGCACTGGAGAACAGAGGCAGGAGCTATCCGGGCAGCTGGATGAGATTAGTTCCGTGGCGTTCTCGCATGACGGAGAACTGCTGGCAAGCGGAAGCGGGAGACCTCAGCCTTGGGTTGAAAGCAACGATAACACGATTCGGATTTGGAATGCCCGTACCGGCGAACATCTGCATACGCTGGAAGGACACACGGACGGAGTCTCTTGCGTTGCATTCTTCCCCGGAGTCCCCATACTCGCCAGCGGGAGTTACGACAATACGATTCGAATCTGGAACGCCCGCACCGGCGAGAGCATGCGAACCCTTGAGGGCCATACCGACTGGGTGAGTTCCTTAGTGTTCTCTCCGGATGGTAATACGCTGGTCAGTGGGAGTCGGGATAGCACGATATTGCTGTGGGAGTTCAGGCGCCTCACCTCGTGGAGCGATATCAAACGATCTGGAGTCGCGGATGGAAAAAGGCGGCTGTTTAGGCGTTCGCGCTCAGCCGCTTTTCCCATTCCGGAGGACACGGCACTCCTGCCAAACTACCCTAACCCCTTCAATCCGGAGACATGGTTACCGTATCAATTAAAGCACCCGGCGGATGTAACGCTGGCGATTTATGATTTGAACGGGCAAACAGTTCGGACGCTGGAAGTGGGACATCAACCTGCTGGCGTATATTACAGTCGTAACCGCGCAGCGTATTGGGACGGACGCAATTGGCAGGGCGAAACGGTGGCAAACGGCGTTTATTTCTACACGCTGTCCGCGGGAGATTTTTCCGCCACACGGAAGATGCTGGTCGGGAAGTAAGACCAAGAGTCGTCGCAAGAGGAATGTATCAGATGAAAAAATCTTGGCTGTTCATCTTTGGTTTATTACTCGCTGCTGTTCTATCTCCGCAGGCTGGTTTTGCCCAAGATTATACTCGGCGGGGATTGCCCGAACGCGCTAGGATGCGCATCGGAAAAGCGCCGATAAACGAGATTGCGTATTCGCCGGATGGCACACGAATTGCGGCAGCGACTGCAAAAGATATATGGTTGTACGATGCACGCAGCGGCGTCGTGCTCAAGCTCCTCACGGGGCATACGGATTCAGTTCTTACGGTTGCATTTTCCCCCAGCGGCAACATACTTGCAAGCGGGGCGTCGGACGGAACGGTTCGGGGCTGGTTTGTACGTAGCGGTTCACTCTTCGAAACCATTGAGGGGCATGAGGGATCGGTTCGCTCGGTACGGTTCTCGCCAGATGGATCCACGCTTGCCAGTGCGGGCACAGACAAAATTATCCGTTTATGGGATGTGTGGACCGCAGATCTCAAGCGAACGCTTGTGGGGCACTCGGAACCGGTCGACACCTTATCCTTCTCACCCGACGGATTGACTCTCGCAAGCGGAGGCAGAGACGGTGCGGTCATGTTGTGGGATGTCCAAACCGGAAAAAAGTCTCGTACGCTTGAAGGTCATGCGGAGCCGGTACGCTCGGTCGCGTTCTCGCCCGACGGACTTACGCTTGCCAGTGCGGAGAAACCGCAAGGCGTGAATCCTAGGTTGAGCCGAGATGGCAGGATTAAGTTGTGGGACACACGCACCGGGGAACAGGTGCGGACACTAGAGGGACATTCACACACGGTCGGTTGCGTGGCGTTCTCGCCCAACGGAGAGGTGCTTGCGAGTGGAGGCGGATGGTACGACGACACCGTTCGATTGTGGAATACCCGCACCGGAGAGGAGGATCGAATCCTGGAAGGGCACACAGATGGAGTCGACTCAATCGCTTTCTCGCCCGACGGGGTTAAGCTGGCAACTGCGAGCAGACACACGATTCGTTTGTGGGATACCCGCACCTGGGAGCATCTACGTACGCTGGCGCACACGGTTTGGGGATCTGCATTCTCGCCCGATGGGAAGACTCTTGCCGTCGGCGGCGCGGAGGCGGTCGAGATTTGGGATGCCCACACCGGGAAGAAGGTAAGAACCCTACCCGGTCTTACGGGCGCTGTCCTCGCGTTTTCGCCTGATGGAACCACACTTGCTATTCGACGTGTACACCACCCTATACTCTTGTGTGATGTGCGTTCGGGAGAAGTCCTGCAAACTCTTGAGTCGCACACGGACTATGCCATATCCGCCGCATTTTCACCCGATGGAAAGGTCTTTGCAAGTGGCTGGCCGCATGAAGATATCAGTCTTCGCATGTGGGATGTAAGTACCGGAGACCTTCTTCGAGTCATTTCCTCTGATCAGGAATATGTTCAGGCGGTGGCGTTCTCGCTTGATGGGAGAACTGTTTTCACTGGAGGTTGGCATACCGGGATTCGTGTTTGGGATGTGCACACCGGCGAACTTCTTCACTCACTGGATGAAGGTGCGGCTGACCCCTCCCCGGTTACTGCGATCGCGTTTTCTCCCGATGGGACCAGGTTTGCGAGCGGAAGCGGCAGCCTTACAGTTCATGTGTGGGACACTCGAACTCGGGAAATGCTGCATACGCTAAACGGACACGGAAGCTCGGAGGCAGTCAGGGCACTATCGTTTTCGTCTGACGGAGAGATTCTTGCTACCGGTGGAGATGACACGATACGATTGTGGGACGTTCGCACCGGCGCGCTGCTATGGAAGTTTGAGGGGCACACAAGCTATATCTATTCCGTAGAATTTGCCGCCGATGGAAATACACTGGCAAGTTTGGACGGGCATGGGAAAGTCCTGCTGTGGGACTTCAAGCTTGGGACGATGTGGGGCGATGTCAAACGAACACGGGTGGTGGTGGGTAGGACGAGGGGATTCGCAGAACCCGCGCCCACAGCCGCTGTGTTGATGCCGACGGAAACAGCTTTACTGCCAAACTACCCGAATCCGTTCAATCCGGAAACGTGGATACCGTATCAATTGAAGAAAACTGCAGAAGTAACGTTGACAGTTTTCGACATGAACGGGCAGACGGTTCGGACATTAGCTCTGGGGCATCAGCCTGCGGGCCTGTATCAGAGCCGAAGTCGCGCAGCGTATTGGAACGGGCGGAACGAACTGGGAGAGCCCGTGGCGAACGGCGCCTATTTCTACACGCTGTCCGCCGACGATTTCACCGCTACACGCAAAATGCTGGTCGGCAAGTGAAACTCACGTTAGCCGTAAGGAACATCATTCGATGAGGAATCCTCGGTTGTTCAAACTCAGCCTCTTGATCGTTTTCACACTGGCTCTGCGAGTCAGTTTTGCCCAGGACTATACTCGGTGGAGTTTGCCCGACGGCGCCAAAGCACGCCTGGGTAAGGGTCGGATATCTGGCAATGTCGCTTATTCCGCAGATAGTCAGCGGATCGCGGTCGCGGGTGACATCGGTGTTTGGTTGTTTAATGTGAGAAACGGCGCCGAGGTAAACCTGATCGCAAGGCATACACACGTCGCATATTCCGTAGCGTTCTCGCCTGATAGCGCCATGCTCGCCGTTGGGTATTATGATGGTCTCCGATTGTGGGATGCGAGTAACGGGAAACACGTGCGGACGCTCGAAGGACATGTCGGCGGTGTTGATTGCGTTGCATTTTCCCCGGACGGCTTCACGCTTGCCAGTGGAGCTCGGGACAGAACGATTCGGCTGTGGGATGCCCGCTCCGGGAAGGGATTGCACACTCTTACCGGGCATAAAGATAGGGTCGAGTCTCTAGCGTTCTCGCCCGATGGATTCACCCTTGCCAGCGGGAGTGAGGAAGACAAGATTCGACTCTGGGATGTCCGCACTGGGGAAGCCATACATACGCTGAGCGATTCTTCGCGCTCGGAGAGTTATGTCGTGGCGTTCTCCCCGGATGGACTTACGCTTGCCGGCGCTAGACTCCCTAGCTCGGTCGCCGTGCCGAGTCCGTCCGGCAGGATTGAGTTGTGGGACACCCGCACTTGGGAACATGTGCAGACCCTTGAGGGACATTACGCCACGGTTGGTAGTCTAGCCTTCTCACCCGACGGAAATACGCTTGCCAGCGGGGGAGGATGGTATGACGAAACGGTTCGATTGTGGGATACCCGCACCTGGACACAGACACACACGCTAGTGGGGCATAATCGAGGGGTTGAATCGGTGGTGTTCTCGCCCGATGGCTCCACGCTTGCCAGCGCAAGTAATTACGATGACACGGTTCGACTGTGGGATGCTCGCACCGGAGAACATCTGAACACGTTGGAGGGGCATAATGACAAGCCGCTCTCCTTGGCGTTCTCGCCGGGTGCGTCCACGCTTGTTACTAGGCGCATTGACAACACGATCCACCTGTGGGATGGGCGCACGGGAGATCACCGAAGCGCCATTGTGGGAAATATAGGCCGGGTCGAATCCGCTGCGTTGTCACCGGATGGGTTCACCCTTGCCTGCGGGAGTGAGGACGCGATAATACGTCTGTGGGACACCCGCACCGGAGAAGTCACAAGGATTCTTTCAGGACATAGGAATCGGGTCGACACCATTGCGTTCTCTCCTGATGGCGCCGTGCTTGCCAGTATTGACGGGCAAATGATTCGTATGTGGAACGCACGCACCGGCGCGAATCTGCACATTCTTCAGGGAAATACAGGCGAAATCAACTCTATTGCGTTTTCCACTGATGGTTTCATGATTGTTAGCGCGGATGTCGGCGGAGAGATTCAGACGTGGGATGTACGTACCGGGAAACGCCTGATGATGTTTGAAGAACAAAAGAGTTGGGTCAACACCCTTGCTTTCTCGTCCGATGGTTCTACATTTGCTGCTGGCGGTGCGAATACGATAGTACTGTGGGATGCCCGTACCGGGAAGCACTTGACGACATTTAAAGTACAGTGGACATCGGTGCATGGCGTAGCACTTTCACCTGACGGTTCAACCATTGCCGGTAGAGGACAGTATAGAGACCGCACTGTGCGTTTATGGGATGTTTCCACAGGCGAACACCTTCTGACCCTTGAGGGGCATATGGGGGCGATTCGTTTCTTAACGTTTTCTTCCGACGGGCGCGAACTTTCCAGCGCGAGCAGCGATGGCACGATGCTGTTCTGGGATCTCAGGCATATAACGACGTGGGGCAAGATAAAACGATCAGAACCAGTCGGTGCAACTAGGCTGTCGCCGGAACTTTCACCTTCAGCCGCACCGTTAGCTCCAACAGAAACCGCGCTGCTGCCAAACTACCCGAATCCTTTCAATCCGGAAACCTGGATTCCGTATCAATTGAAGAAACCGGCAGAAATAACACTGACGATTTTTAATATTCATGGGCAAGTAGCTCGGACACTGGAAGTTGGGCATCGTCCCCCGGGCGTGTATCAGAGCCGGAGCCGTGCCGTGTATTGGAACGGGCGGAATGAGCTGGGAGAGACCGTGGCGAACGGCGTTTATTTCTACACGCTGTCCGCGGGAGGTTTCTCCGCCACACGCAAAATGGTGGTCGGCAAGTAAAAAGTAGTAGGATCAAGCGAGTGCGATAGAGATCCAGTGTGCCGTAACCCCTAGGTTCGAAATCGCGGCAAGGGGAAACAGTCAATGAGAAAATCTCGGTTGTTCATACTCGGTTTCTTATTTGTTGCCGCTCTGTCTCTAGAGAGTAGCTATGCTCAAGACTATACCCGATGGGGGTTGCCCGAAGGTGCCAAGATGCGGCTAGGAAAAGGTTGGATATCCGGCAATATTGCGTTTTCCCCAGACGGAGCCCTGCTCGCAGTTGCGACCAGCACCGGCATTTGGCTCTACGATGCAATCACCGGCGCCGAAGTCAATTTGCTCACCGGGCATACGAGTATTGTTAGATCTGTAGCGTTCTCGCCCGACGGAACAAAGGTTGCCAGTGGAAGCTGGGACAGGACGGTTCGTCTGTGGGATGTCCGCAGCGGGAAGAACACCCACACCCTTGCGGGGCATGCCGACAGTGTCGACGCCATAGTGTTCTCGACGGACGGTTCCACACTTGCCAGTAAGAGCAGGGACAAGATAATACGACTTTGGGATGTCCACACCGGTGAACCCTTGCAGACGCTTGAAGGTCTTCAGCTTGAGAGTACGAACAACAAGGTTCGTCTGTGGGATGCTGACACCGGGGAAACCGTATTTACTCTTACTGCCGAACTTCGCCAGCATTGGCTAAGTTCTATCGTGTACTGGTCAGACAGGGCGCCGCTTTCCAGTGGGCGTTCGGGTGTCCGCGCCATAGACGTCGTGCCATCGCTAAAGGATCGTCTATCAAGGGTTGAATCGGTTGCACTCTCGCCCGACGATGCCACGCTTGCCATCGCACTGAGGGATCGGGACTCGGTGTGGGTTGATGACACTATAATTCGATTTTGGGACACTCGCACCGGCGAGATTTTACACACTCTCGTAGGTCACTGGAATGCGAGAGACATGTATGTGGCATTCTCACCTGACGGTGCGATGTTTGCAAGCGCCGGGGGCTGGGATAGTACGGTTCGGCTGTGGGACGCTCGCACCGGAGAAATCCTCGGCAGACCCGAGACATTTACTAGCGGTCTGCGTTCGATGGCGTTTTCCCCCGATGGGAGAATGCTTGTCTGGACTCGAAGTCATGTGATTCAGTCATGGAGTGTGCGCACCGGAGTGCTCCAACGCCCAAGCATTGGGTGGCACTTCGAGATTGTCAACTCCCTTGCTTTTTCTCCCGATGGGGAGACCCTTGCCAGTGGAAGCGAGGACGGATCGATTAGATTGTGGGATGTCCGTATTCGCGAGCAGAAGCAGACTTTTTTGGGCCATCAAGGTAGTGTTACGTCAGTCGTTTTTTCCCCCGACGGCGTGACGCTTGCCAGTGGGGGCGGGGACAAAACGGTTCGTCTATGGGACATCCGCACTGGAGAACAGCAGCAGGAGCTATCCGGGCAACTGGATGCGATTAGTTCCGTGGCGTTTTCGCATGATGGGAGATTTCTGGCGAGCGGCAGCGGGGTGCGATGGGGTGACAACAACGACAGGACGATTCGGATTTGGAATGCTCGTACCGGGGGACATCTGCATACGCTGGAAGGACATGCTGACGGGGTCTCTTGTATGGCGTTCTCCCCCGATGCGCCCATACTCGCCAGTGGGAGTTTCAATCAAGATAACTCAATTCGGATTTGGGATGTGCGCACCGGTGAAAACCTGCAGACGCTTAAGGGCCATACGTATGATGTCTCGTCAATCGCCTTCTCGCCCGATGGTCACACGCTGGTCAGTGGGAGTTGGGATGGTACGATAGTGCTGTGGGATTTCCGGCGCCTTACGACGTGGGGCGGTATCAAGCGCATGGCGGCTGATAGCACCATACACACATTAGAACTTTCACCGTCGGCAGCGGCATCTATGCCGGTAGATACGGCGCTCCTGCCAAACTACCCAAATCCATTCAACCCGGAGACGTGGATACCGTATCAGTTGGCAAACGCTGCGGAAGTGGCGTTGTCGATTTATGATAAGAAGGGGCGAAGGGTTCGGACACTGGAGGTGGGACACCAACCCGCCGGAGTGTACCGGAACCGCGAACGCGCGGCGTATTGGGACGGACGCAATCAGCAGGGCGAGATGGTGACGACTGGCGTGTATTTTTGCACGCTGACCGTGGGAGACTTCACCACCACGCGGAAAATGGTGGTCGACAAGTAAAAGGTAGTAGGCACACGCCGTGTGCCGTAACCCCTAGGTTCGAAACCGCGGCAAGGGGAAACTGTCAATGAGAAATTCTCGATTGTTCATACTCGGTTTTTGGCTTGTTGTCGCTCTGTCTACGCAGAATGGTATCGCCCAAGACTATACGCGATGGGGATTGCCGGAAGGCGCAAAAGCACGGTTTGGCAAAGGCTGGATATCCAGCAATATCGCTTATTCCCCGGATGGCCGGCGGATCGCAGTCGGGAGCAGCATCGGCATTTGGCTGTATGATGCGGCAAGCGGCGGCGAGGTCAACTTGCTCGATGCGCATACGCGCTTAGTAAGTGCCGTAGCATTTTCGCCTGATGGCTCCATGCTTGCAGGGTATTCCGATGCACTCCGTTTGTGGGATGCGCGCAACGGGAAACACGTACGGACGCTTGGACGAATTTATGGTGGTGTCGAGTGCATGGTGTTTTCCCCGGACGGCTTGACGCTTGCCAGTGGAGGTACGGACGGGACAGTCCACCTGTGGGATACCCGTACGGGGGAGGGATTGCACACCCTTTCTGGGCATACCGGTTGGGTCAATTCGGTAACCTTCTCACCCGATGGCTTGACTCTTGCCAGCGCGAGTAACAACACGATACATCTATGGGATGTCCGCACCGGCGAAGCCATAAAAGCGCTGGGTGATAATTCGCACCGGGACAAATACGCAGTAGCGTTCTCTCCGGACGGACTGATTCTCGCGGGGGGACGGCATATAGACGCAGCCGGTGCGCCGGAGCGTCCCGGCAGGATTGAGTTGTGGGATACACGCTCCTGGAATCAGGTGCAAACCCTTGAAGGTCATAGGGAAATGGTCGGATGCGTAGCCTTCTCGCCCGACGGCGGCCTGTTTGCCAGCGGAGGAGGATGGTATGACAACACGATCCGTTTGTGGGATACGCGTACGTGGGAACAGACGCATACGCTGGTGGGGCACATACGGGGCGTTGAATCCGTGGCGTTCTCGCCCGATGGCGCCACGCTTGCCAGCAGGGGAACATGGTATGACGGCACGGTTCGGTTATGGGACGTTCGTACCGGCGAACACCTGAATACGGTCGAGGGGCATAATGACACGCCGCTTTCCTTGGCGTTCCCGCCCGGTGGACCAACGCTTGTTACTAGACGTAACGACAACACCATTCATCTGTGGGATGCAAACACGGGAAAACACCGGCGTACAATTGTCGGAAATATCGGGGGCGTCGTCTCCGTTGCTATGTCCCCGGATGGGCTCACGCTTGCCTGCGGGAGCGCGGACCGAATGATTCGTCTGTGGGACACCCGCACCGGAGAACGCACAAAGATTCTGAACGGAGATAGGGTTTGGATTAACACCATTGCATTCTCTCCTGATGGCGCCGTGTTTGCCAGCGGAGGTATGGACATGACGGTTCTTCTATGGGATGCGCCCACTGGGGAGGCGCTGTACTCCCTTAGGGGGCATACGGACGACGTGCGTACAATCGCGTTCGCTCCTAATGGCGCAGTGCTTGCCAGTGGAAGTTCGGACGGGACGATTCGTTTGTGGGATGTTCACGGCGGCAAGCATCTACAGACAATTGAAGGACGTGCAAGGAGTATTAATTTGGTCGTGTTCTCCCCCGATGGATTTTCTCTGGCGAGCGCCGGGGGGTATGAAGGGACGGTTCGTTTGTGGAATGTTTCCACCGGCGAACACTTGCAGACTATTGAAGCGCATGCAAGGATGGTTAGTTCTGTGGCGTTTTCTCCGACTGGGACTACGCTTGCCAGCGGGAGTGAGGACGATACGATTCGTTTGTGGGATGTTTCCACCGGCGAACGCCTGCAGACGTTTGAAGGACATACGGGGTGGATTCGTTCCGTAGCATTTTCTCCCGACGGGAGAACGCTTGTTAGCACAAGCCACGATGACACGATGTTGTTGTGGGACCTGAGGCACCTCACGACGTGGGGCGCCATTAAACACGTGAGAGTCGGTGGGACTAGACAATTGGTGGAACTTTCACCGTCAGTGGCTCTCATTATCCCGGAGGAAACGGCGCTCTTGCCAAACTACCCCAATCCTTTTAATCCGGAGACGTGGATTCCTTATCAATTGAAGAAACCGGCGCAGGTGACCTTGACGATTTATGACAAGAATGGTCAGTCGGTTCGGACGCTGGCAGTGGGACACCAACCTGCCGGGATATACCAGAGCCGAAGTCGTGCCGCATATTGGGACGGACGCAATCGGCAAGGCGAGACGGTAGCAAACGGCGTCTATTTCTACACGCTGTCCGCTGGGGGTTTCACCGCCACACGCAAAATGCTGGTCGGCAAGTAAAATCTAGATTCGTCGGAAAGGGAAATTACCGGATGAAAAAATCTCGGCTGTTCATCTTTGGTTTATTATTATTCGCTGCCGCTCTGTCTCTGCAGCATAGCTATGCCCAAGACTATACCCGAAAGGGGTTGCCCAAGGGCGCCAAGATGCGGCTCGGAAAAGGTTGGATATCGGGCGATGTTACGTTTTCTCCGGACGGGACCGTATTGGCGGTGCCGTGCAGAACCGGAGTTTGGCTTTATGACGTGGAGACCGGGGCTGAAATCAATCTGCTTTTCGGGCATACTGAGCCGGTTAGTTCCGTAGCATTCTCGCCCGACGGAAAAATACTTGCCGGTGGGAGCTGGGACAACACGATTCGATTGTGGGATGTCCAAACAGGTAAAGCAATCCACACCCTCGTGGGGCATACGGAGAATGTCGGTACCATGGCGTTCTCACCTGATGCAACCACACTTGCCAGCGCGAGTTGGGACTCTACGGTTCGATTGTGGGATGTCCGCACAGGGATAGGCATCCACGCGTTTGAGAGCAATACGGATGGGCGCACCGCTATCACGTTCTCGCCAGATGGATTGACGCTTGCCGGTTGGAGAGAAAGCATAATTCATCTGTGGGATGTTGAATCCGGTGAACCCGTAAATGCACTTGAACGCAATCGGCGTTGGCTACGTTCCATAGGGATCTCGCTCGACGGGGCGACACTTGTCCGAGAGGGAGCGAACAGCGCGATTCATTCACCGAATGACAGCGTTGTAGAAGTCGTGCCATCGTTTAAAGGTCACCTCGATAAGATAAAATCAGTCGCGTATTCCCCCGATGGTTCCACGCTTGCCATCGCAATGAAAGATTGGGACTCAGTGTGGGGTGACGATATTGTAATTCGACTATGGGACACTCGCACCGGAGAGATTTTATACGCCCTTACAGGTCACTGGAATGCAGACGATTCCTTGACTGATATCTATGTGGCTTTTTCGCCCGGCGGGGAGACACTTGCAAGTGTTGGGAGCTATGATAGTATGGTTCGTCTGTGGGACGCCCGCACCGGCAAACTCCTCGGTAGGCCCGAGACATTTGCTGATGGCGTGCGTTCCATAGCGTTTTCCCCCGATGGTTCCACGCTTTTCTGGACCGAAGGGACGGTAATACGGTCATGGGATGTGGGTACCGGCTTGCGCCGATGGCCATACTTTGGGGGGCACTCTGGGCGTGTCAATTCTATCGCGTTCTCTCCCGATGGAGCCACGCTCGCCAGTGGGAGTTGGGACGGCTCGATTGGATTGTGGGATGTCCATGTTCGCGAAAACAAGCAACTTTTCTATGCGCACGAGGCTGGTGTGACTTCTGTGGCTTTCTCCCCCGACGGTTTCACGCTTGCCAGCGGGGGCAGGGACAAAACGGTTCGTCTATGGGATGTCCGCACCGGGGAACAGATTCGAGCGCTTTCCGGGCAAATGGATGAGATTATTACCGTGGCGTTCTCGCATGACGGAGAAATGCTCGCAAGCTGTAGCGGCGGACTTGAGCCTTGGAATGATAGCAGCGATCATACGATTCGGATATGGGATGTCCGTACCGGCGACCATCTGCATACGCTGGAAGGGCATTCGGACGGAATCTCTTGTATGGCATTCTTTCCCGGAGTCCCGATACTCGCCAGTGGGAGCTACGACAACACGATTCGAATTTGGGATGCCCGCACCGGTGAAAACATACATACGCTTGAAGGCCATACGGATGCTGTGACGTCCGTGGCGTTCTCTCCCGACGGAAACACCCTGGTCAGTGGGAGTTGGAACAGCACGATATTGCTGTGGCAGTTCAGGCGCTTTAGGACGTGGGGCGATATTAAGCACGCGGCGGCTGATAGCACAATATACACACCCATACTCTCACCGTCGTCCACGGCTTTGCCTCCGCTGGAATCTGCGCTCCTGCCGAACTACCCGAATCCATTCAATCCGGAGACATGGATACCCTATCAATTGAAGAAACCGGCAGAAGTATCGTTGACGATTTTTAACATGAAAGGACAAGCGATTCGGACACTGGCAGTGGGACATCAACCCGCAGGCATGTATCGGAGCCGCAGCCGTGCCGCGTATTGGGACGGGCGGAATGAGATGGGCGAGCGGATGGGGAACGGTGTCTATTTCTGCACCCTGTCCGCAGGAGATTTTTCCGCCACGCGCAAAATGGTGGTCGGCAAGTAAAACTCATGTAATTGTTTAGTCCATTGACTCCTTGCGGCGAATACAAGACGCTCCCTTTATTCCACGATCGATGGCAATTTCTCCCATGTACCCAATATGCGAGCAATATCCCTTGTGGGAGGGGCATCTTGCCCCGATGCAGGAGCGATTCCCTACTGAAGGTGGATTTTCATTACGTAGTTGTTTAGTGAGTTGATTTATCGTGAACGCGGGATATCGGGGCAAGATGCCCCTCCCACATATAATCCAGGAATCCCCCGCTGCCGATGGTCAGAGGCGATACACTGCCAATCCAATATTGCCACTCGTTCTGGCTGAACTAAACTGTTACAAACTCACTTGTGCCGAAAGGAACATCCCTCGATGAGAAAACCTCGGTTATTCAAACTCAACCTTTTGATCGTTCTCACTCTGGCTCTGCAAGCCAGTTCTGCCCAAGACTATACCCGATGGGGATTGCCCGGAGGCGCAAACATGCGCATCGGGAAGGGTGAAATATCAGGCAATATCGCGTATTCGCCAAACGGAGCCCTGCTCGCGGTTCCGACTAGCATCGGGATTTGGCTCTACGATGCAAGCACCGGCGCCGAAGTCAACCTTCTCGCCGAGCACACGCGCCGCGTATATTCCGTAGCGTTCTCGCCCGATAGCTCCATGCTCGCCGTTGGGTATTATGATACCCTCCAATTGTGGGATGCAGCTACCGGGAAACACGTGCGGACGCTCGAAGGACATGATGGTAGTGTTGATTGCGTGGCATTTTCCCCCGACGGCTTCACGATTGCTAGTGGAAGTAGGGACAATACAGTCCGGCTGTGGGATGCCCGCACCGGGGCGAGTACCCACACGCTTGAAGGGCATTCCGATGATGTTGTGTCCGTAGCGTTCTCGCCCGATGGTTTCACGCTTGCCAGCGGGAGTGAGGACGACACGATTCGACTATGGGATGTCCGCACCGGGGAAGCCATACAAACGCTGGGGGGTTCTTCGCGCCGGGGGAGTTATGCGGTAGCGTTTTCCCCGGACGGACTTACACTCGCCGGTGCAAAATTCCCGAACGGCTTCGGTGTACCGAGTCCGCGCGGCAGGATCGAGTTATGGGATACCCGCACTTGGGAACATGTGCACACCCTTGAGGGACATAACGCGGCGGTTGGTTGTCTAGCCTTCTCACCCGACGGAAATACGCTTGCCAGCGGGGGAGAATGGTATGACGAAACGGTTCGATTGTGGGATACCCGCACACTGACACAGACGCATACCCTAATTGGGCATAGTCGGGGGATTGAATCCGTGGCGTTTTCGCCCGATGGCTCCACGCTTGCCAGTGCGAGTTATAACGATAACACGGTTCGACTGTGGGATGCCCGTACCGGAAAACACATTGATACACTTGAAGGGCATGCAGATTATCCCCTTTCCTTGGCATTCTCGCCCGGTGCGTCAACGCTTGTTACTAGGCGCTATGACAACACGATTCGTCTGTGGGATGCGCCCACGGGAAAACACCAGAGCACTATTGCGGGAAACATTGGTTGGGTATCTTCAGTTGCGTTGTCCCCGGATGGATTCACGCTTGCTTGCGGGAGCGAGGACGGAATGATACGTCTGTGGGACACGCGCTCAGGTGAACGTACTAGGATTCTTGCAGGACATAGCAGTCGGGTCGACACCATTGCGTTCTCCCCTGATGGCGCCGTGCTTGCCAGTATTGACGGGCAAATGATTCGTCTGTGGAACTCGGGCACCGGTGCAAATCTGCACACCCGTCAGGGAAATACAGCCGAAATCGACTCTATAGCGTTTTCCCCTGATGGTGTCATGATTGCTAGCGGTGCTGGTGGTGGAATGGTTCAGACGTGGGATGTACGTACCGGGAAACGTCTGATGATGTTTGAGGGGCATAAGCCTTGGACTAAAATCATTGCTTTCTCGTCCGACGGTTCTACGTTTGCTGCTGCGGGTGGGAATACGATTGTTCTGTGGGATGCCCGTACCGGAGAGCACTTGACCACACTTACCGTACCCGTGGCATCCGTGGATGGCGTGGCACTTTCACCTAACGGTTTAACGATTGCCAGTTATGGGCCGTATTGGGACCACACGGTGCGTTTATGGGATGTTTCCACTGGTGAACACCTTTATACGTTTGAAGGACATATGGGGGCGGTTCGTTTTTTAACGTTTTCTCCGGACGGGCGCGAACTATCCAGCGCGAGCAGCGATGGCACGATGCTATTCTGGGATCTGAGAGATATAACGACGTGGGGCGAGATAAAACGATCAGAACCTGTCGGTGGAACTAGGCGGTCGGCGGAACTTTCACCTTCAGCCGCATCTCTAGCTCCAACACAAACGGCGCTCCTGCCGAACTACCCGAATCCGTTTAATCCGGAGACATGGATACCGTATCAGTTGAAGAAACCGGCACATGTGACACTGGAGATTTATGATTTGAAGGGGCAAGCGGTTCGCTCATTGGCAGTGGGACATCAACCCGCAGGCATGTACCAGAACCGGGACCGTGCGGCGTATTGGGACGGGCGGAATGAGATGGGTGAGACGGTGGCGAATGGCGTTTATTTCTACACGCTGTCCGCGGGCGATTTCACTGCCACGCGGAAGATGTCGGTCGGTAAATAGGGTTGATATTTCTCCTCGCGTGAAAATATGAAGAGTAAAAGTGTTACTGGGAACGGAACAACCAGAGTTTCAGCGCTCGTCGAAAATCACCAAAGGATTTGGGAAACACTGTACGCTCCACGTTTTCCCAATCATTGTGCTTGTGTTTGCGCCGTCAGTTAAGGAACGCCAATCTTTAGGGCAATGCCCTTATTAAAGAGAATCTTAACATTAAACATCTAAGGAGGATTTCAATCATGTTTAACACATTTGCCAGAACAGGTATTCTACTACTCACCCTGCTGATGACTGCATGCATTTTGAGTTGCGGGGATGTCGAGACGGTTGGCACACCCGAATCTCGGGAATTTGAGGCGATCGAGCACGCGTTGAGAGCGTGGCGTACCGGGTACGAAACTGAGGACATCGATGCATACATGAATGTCTTCTGGGCGGACGGTTTTCGTTACGTCTCGGATATGGGAACACCTGACGACACGACAGATGATGTGACATTTGACGATATCCGCGAAGAGCGAGAATCGGCAGTTCGCGTATTTGCACTGTACCAAGATATCGAGATTGAATTGGAAGAACCGCCCGAGGTGGAGTTGAACGCGGCACGCGACAGGGCTGAAGTCAGGGTCCACTATAGGATTCAAGGGTTCGTAGCGGACGGCGTTTCTCTTGAGGGCGGATATACCGGATGGTATGCCGAGGGGGACAATCTGTTTATCTTTGAATTGAGAAACGGCGAATGGCGGATTTCAGAGTGGATCGATGAAGCATTCAGCGAAGAAAAGATTGAAGCGTCCCGATAGATCTCAGACTTTCCTACGCCGTGGTCGGATTTTATAGGATCCGGCTAAATGGTTCAATCGCCATGTAAATACGGATTAACCACGCACTCTGTAGGAGATCAAGCGAACGAATAGTGAGTGATCAAACGACTGAATAAGGAGTGCGATAGAAATCCCATAGAGATCTTCTCCAGGTCGCGACCTCTTTGCTAGCATTAAACACTTATCGAGTAAGCCACCAAATGGTCTTCTCGCTAAGTATTTAACGCATGTCGAAACCAAGTTTTTTCTTGAAAACTTGGTTTCTTCCCTGAATCCTAGTGCCCTCAAGATAACGATCTAGCCGACTCATCACCGTCAACTTGCCACATGCAATCAAGGTAATCACAAAAATCCATCAAGCGAGTGAATAGCGAGCGATCAACTGAGATCAACCGAACGGACAGTGAGGGCGATAGAGATCCTGTTCAGACAGTTGCCAATCAAACCATCACACACTTAATCATGGCAATCATCCAAATCACATAAATCACAGTTCAGACCATGTTAACCACTATCACTTACCATACGCACTTAGCGAGAGAACCACTAAATTGCCGCTAGTTCACCCACAGACAGTCTGTGCCGCCAAATTTTCTCGCCGCGGTTGACTATTGAAACTCACGAAGTAATTTACGGCTGCCCGAAGGGAGCATCAGTCGATGAGGACCTCTTGGATTTTCAGGTTTTGCTTGTTGTTTGTTTCCGCCGCGTTTCTGAGGAGCGGTTTTGCCCAAGACTCTACACGATGGGGATTGCCCGAGCGCGCCAAGATGCGCATCGGAAAAGCACGGATAACCGAGATTGCATATTCGCCGGATGGCACGCGTATTGCCGCTGCGACTCGAAAAGATATATGGCTGTATGACGCACGCAGCGGCGTCACGCTCAAGCTCCTCACGGGGCATACGGATTCAGTGCTTACGGTCGCGTTTTCACCCGGCGGTCATACGCTTGCAAGCGGGGGATCGGACGGAACAGTTCGGGGATGGAATGTCCGCAGCGGCACACTATTCGAAACCATTACGGGGCATGGGGGGTCGGTTCGCTCGGTCAGGTTCTCGCCCGATGGATCCACGCTTGCCAGTGCGGGCGAAGACAAACTTATCCGTTTATGGGATGTGTGGAACGCAGATCTCAAGCGAACGCTTGTGGGACACTCGGAGCCGGTCCACACCGTAGCCTTCTCGCCCGATGGATTGACGATCGCCAGCGGAAGTAGAGACGGTGCGGTTATGTTGTGGGATGTCCGGAGCGGAAATAAGTTACATACGCTTGAAGGTCATGAAGAGCCGGTAAGTTCGGTCGCGTTCTCACCCGACGGACGCACGCTTGCCAGTACGGGGAGTCCGCACAGCGTGAATCCCAGGTTGAGCCGATTCGGCGAACTTAAGTTGTGGGACACACACACCGGGGAACAGGTGCGGACACTCGAGGGGCATTTGCACACGGTCGGTAGCGTCGCGTTCTCGCCTGATGGAGACGTGCTCGCGAGTGGAGGCGGCTGGTACGACGATACCGTTAGATTCTGGGATACCCGCACCGGCGAGGAGGTCCGAATCCTAGAGGGGCACACCGGAGTCGACTCGATAGCTTTCTCGCCCTATGGGGTTAAGCTGGCAACCGCGAGCAGTGGATCGGTTCGTTTGTGGGATACCCGCACCTGGGAACAGTTGCGTACGCTAGTGCACACGGTTGGGAACTTTGCATTCTCGCCCGACGGGAAGACGCTCGCCGTCGACGGCGTGGAGGCGATTGAGATTTGGGATGCCCACTCTGGGGAGAAGTTGAGAACCCTTTTCGGACTTTCGGGCCGTGTCCTCGCGTTTTCTCCTAATGGAACCACACTTGCCATTCAACGCGGACATCACCCTATACTCTTGTGTGATGTGCGTTCGGGTGAAGTCCTCCAAGCTTTTGAGGCGCACACGGACTATGTCATATCCGCCGCGTTTTCACCCGATGGAAAGGTCTTTGCGAGTGGCTGGCGGCAGCATGAAGGTAACTGTCTGCTTCGCTTGTGGGATGTGAGTGCCGGAGACCTTCTTCGCGTCATTTCCATTGATGACGACTACCTGGAGGGGGTGGCGTTCTCACCGGATGGGAGAAGCGTTTTTACCGGAGGTTGGCATTCTGGGATTCATGTTTGGGATGTGCACACCGGCGAACTTCTTCACACACTGGATGGAGGTGCGGGTGAACCCTCCCCGGTTACTGCCATCGCATTTTCTCCCGATGGGACCAGATTCGCGAGCGGGAGCAGCGATTTGACAGTTCGTGTGTGGGATGTTCGAACTCGGGAAGTGCTGCATACGCTAACGGGATACGGAATCTCGAGCGGGGTTAGGGGACTATCGTTTTCGCCTGACGGAAAGATTCTTGCTATCGGCGGACATGGAGATGACACGATTCGATTGTGGGACGTTCGTACCGGCGCGCTGCTATGGAAGTTTGAGGGGCACACAGACACTAGCTATTCAATAGAATTCGCCTCTGACGGAAATTCGCTTGCAAGTGCCAGCTATGATGGCACGATTTTGCTGTGGGACCTCCGACTTGCGACGACATGGGGTGATATTAAACGAATAAGGGTGGTGGGTAGGACGAGGCGATTCGCAGAACCTGCATCCATAGCCGCTGCAGTGATGCCGGTGGAAACCGCTCTATTGCCAAACTACCCCAATCCGTTCAATCCGGAGACATGGATACCGTATTGGCTGAAGCACCCGGCAGATGTAACGATGGCGATTTTTGATCTGAAGGGGCAGACGATTCGGACGCTGGCGCTGGGACACCAGCCTGCCGGGAAATATGAAAGCCGAAGCCGCGCCGCCTATTGGGACGGCCGGAATAATGCCGGTGAACCGGTGCGGAGCGGCGTATATTGGTGTACCCTCAATGCCGGGGATTATCGCGAAACGCGAAAGATGCTCATACGCAAATAGGTAGGAGGCGCTCAGCATGAATTCCGGAGGATCATCCCGGTCGAGATAAAGCGCGCCGCGCGTTCGGCAGCTTCAACTGTCAAGTCAAAGGCGTTTTCAACCGCGTCCTCCAACGGCATGGGTGCAGGTACGATATCAATCATGGCGTCGATACCTGCTTCGTGAACACCCTCTGATTCGTTGGCGATGCTACCGGCTATCGCGATTACCGGAATACCGTGCTTCTTTGCGAGCTTTGCGACGCCGACCGGCGTTTTGCCAAAAACGGTCTGGAAGTTGATCTCTCCTTCGCCAGTCACGACGATGTTGGCGTCCTTAAGTTGCTGTTCTAGCTGAACGGCGTCAATGACGATATCCACCCCGGATTTCAACTCGGCGTTCAAAAAAGCGATCAAACCCGCGCCTAACCCGCCTGCGGCTCCCGCGCCCGGTATCTCGCCAATTGCCTTCCCCATGTCGCGCTGAACAATTGAGGCAAAATGTGCCAAGTTCGCGTCCAGGGCTTCTATCATCTCGGGGGTAGCGCCTTTTTGCGGCCCATAAACATGAGCTGCCCCGTTCGTGCCCGTCAACGGATTGTCCACGTCGCAAGCGACAACGCAAGCGGTTGCGGCGAGACGCGGGTCTAAATCGGCGAGATCAATACTGCTAAGTGCGCTTAATCCCCCTCCTCCCCGCGAAATCGGCTTGCAGTCGTTTGTCAGCAGCTTTGCGCCGAGGGCTTCCGCCATTCCTGCGCCTCCATCATTCGTCGCGCTCCCGCCGATTCCGATGATGAGTTTCCGACACCCTTGATCCAAAGCGGCTTTGACGAGTTGCCCCGTCCCATATGTCGTTGTTACGAGCGGGTTGCGTTGATTCAAGCGCACAAGCGTTAAACCGGAGGCTGCCGCCATCTCAATGACCGCGGTAGATCCACCTCCGAGGATGCCGTACTCCGCCTCGATCTCGTTCCCAAGTGGATCTGCAACTCGTTCAACCAGAAGCTCCCCTCCGGTTGCATCGATAAGCGACTGGACTGTTCCCTCACCGCCATCTGCCATCGGCATTTTCTTGATGTCCGCGGTAGGAAACTCTCTTCTCAGTCCTTGTTCAATCGCTTCGGAAACTTCCAAAGCGGTAAGGCTTCCTTTGAACGAGTCCGGCGCTACGACGATTTTCATAATGGAGTTTTCTGGATCTGACGGTGCGGGCGAGGATGTCGGAGCACTGAGGAGCAACAGGACGAGCGTGTCCGCGAGGAAACGTCGAAAACCTTGCGGCATGTCGGGAGCCGCCAACTGACATTTTGACGCGTCCGTTCACTTGCCACCAGAATTTTTAGCATACCACACGGATCTGGTGGCTTTCAACAGTAAATGAGCCTCGTATCACGGAACTAAGGATACGATGAATGAGATCGACGTCGGGGCCCACATGCTGCTCTCAACAGGTTATCGGGCACAAGTCCGGAGAAATGAGGTAAAATGCCGACTATTTAAAATTTTTTGAAACGCCTATTGATTTACCGTCGTTAAAGATAATTACGTAAGTTCTAGAGATGTGCCCACAGTGCGTCTTGAGCGTACTTTTCCAAAGTAATATCGGCCGTCTCGGTTCAGTTTGACACATTCTATCCAGATGTAGTATGTCATTGATAAACATACACCAAATTATTCGCTTCAATGGATAATATTTTTTTGCAAAACGCTTGATTCAATTTCTAAATCGTGCTATACTTAGGTTGTTACGTGTAGGGAACGGGTTTTTTGTCCCCAGGAATCCTTAAGAAAACAACATTTAAGGAGGTTGACGTTGAAGAGTACATACATACTTGCCATTATGTCCCCCGACGGCAGATCTGTGCGGCAGATTGCGGTCGGAAGGTGGTGCCTGAAGTTATTATATGTTTTCCTATTCACAGTTATAACTAGTGCACTCGGAGGCATTAGTTATGGGCTCTTCTCTAAAGCCAGCCACGAGGCGATTGAACAAAAAAACGCCAATCTTAAGGAGACGGTGCAAAGCCTACAAGCCGAACTTGACGCCGAGCAGAGAACGATGGACGACATTAAGAGAATGGCGGATAAGGTGCGTAGTGGATTGGGCATTGACGCGGAAACAGAGGGAGTGATCGGACAAGGCGGATCTGGATTTGGCGCAAATACACCTGAGGATTCTGATTCGATTGAGGCAATCCTTGACATAGATTCCACTTCACACTTAGAAGTCTACTCTAGTGAAAAACCGGACTCGTTAAGCACGCGAGTGGCTAAGGCGAACGCGGCGATTAAACCTGTCTATGAGTACGTAGTACATGAAGAAAAGCGACTGAGTGAAACACCTTCAATTCTCCCGATAGTTGTACCGGAAAATGGGGACGAGAAAGTCTACTGGTACTCTTCTGAATATGGTCCGCGTCCAAATCCAATAACGAGGCGGCGTGAATTTCATACCGGATTAGATATTGCTACCAAAAAAGGCACCCCCATAATTGCCGCCGCACACGGAATTATCTCACAACGCGGTTACGATAGGTTGATGGGAAATATGATTCGAGTTAAACATCCTTCGGCAAAGATGGAAACGGTATATGGTCATATGAGCAAATTTGCCGACGACATGAAACTCGGGAGAAAAGTGGAACGCGGAGAAGTCATCGGTTATGTGGGAACCAGTGGTCGTAGTACCGGATATCACCTGCATTATGGGGTCTGGGAAACCGAAAAAGACTATGTAATCTGGGTCCCCAAGGAAGGACGTTGGACTAACCCGGTGAACTCTATCTTTGGTCATTGGCCCAATCAGTAGTTGCTACCGTCTGCCTGGATAGGCGAACTCAAGAACCAGATGGATTCTCACTCCTATCACAGGACATAAATCTCAGCTTGATTCGTAAGATATCACGAGTATCTTGGTTTCACTGATCCACACCTGAATCACACTCCTTCCATTTACTAGACTACCCTTGCCTCCTTCGAGAAATGACCCGTCCGGTCTAGTCCTGATGTGTCCTCTACAGACAACCCTCGCAAGCAAGTGTTGATTCCTGATCTGTCTCCGGTTTTCCATGGCAAAGCCCTCTTTTCATATTGGCTTCGGAGTGACCGGACAGCGCAATGAATGCAATCTCATCGGTGAAAGACTCTATGCCGTTTCCCTCCTGTCCCCATCCAAGAAAAACTACGGCAATCGAGGCAGTCTGCGCCATCTTCATGATTTCGTTTCCCTTCGTGCTATCGCTGCATGCTCAACAGGTAGACGATTTCGCTCAAGGTAGACCCGTTTGTACTGCGGCAAATGAACAACATTTTCCCGATCTTGTAACCGATGGTGACGGCGGCGCCATAATTGCATGGCAAGATGCGCGGAACGAGAACCGCGATGTCTTTGCGCAGCGTGTTAGTGCTAACGGTGAAATGCTATGGAGGGCGAATGGCGTTAAGGTCTGTAACCTGCCTAGCGAGCAGATCTGGCCCACCGTAGTGTCCGATGCCGACAGTGGAGCCATTATCGTGTTCGGCGATGGACGACACGGACACCAGGATATCTATGCACAGCGAATCGATGGTAACGGCAATCCGCTCTGGCTAGCGGAAGGAATTCCCGTTTGCGTTCATACCGCAATAAAAACCGACATGCGCGCTATCTCCGATGAAAAGGGGGATACAATTGTCGTCTGGGAAGATTGGCGCAATGGAAATCAGGATATTTACGCTCAGAAAATTAGCGCCGATGGCCACTCTATGTGGGAGGACAACGGCGTACCGGTATATCAAGGCGAGGGAGATCAGTACGATCCTTACCTTACGGCAGACGGTGAAGGCGGAGCCATCTTCGTATGGTGGGACATCAGTACCAAGGATTGGGATGTTTTTGCGCAGCGATTGAACAAGCGGGGACACGCGGTTTGGGCGGCCCCTGCGGTTCCCGTGTGTACGGCTACCGGACATCAGAGTACGCCGTTCGTAGTCACCGATGGAGCAGGGGGAGGATTCACCGTCTGGCTCGACTATAGAAACGATCCGAACCTGTTAAGCAGTGCCGACATCTATGTACAAAAGATTAACGCGGCTGGAAGAACCCTCTTGCAGAAGGACGGTATCGTACTCTGTGATGCAACGTCAAATCAGCAGGTGCCCGAAGGCATAAGTGACGGGGCAGGGGGTCTGATTGTCGTGTGGCGAGATGATCGCGATATCTTCTCGGATATCTATGCGCAACGCCTGAACTCGCACGGGGAACGAATATGGGAAAACAACGGCGTTTCCGTCTGTGCTGCGGAAGGCGAACAACGCAAACCGTTTCTGGTTCCCGCCGGTTCAGATGGAGCGATCGTGTATTGGCTTGATTATCGTGAAGACTACGGCAACGTTACCCACGACGCGATATACGCACAACTGATAAATGGAAACGGCCTATCCCTCTGGGCGCTAAATGGAATCCCCGTGTGTACCGCCGCGGGCAGCCAGACGACGCCGAGAGCTGCGGCGGACGGCGCCGGCGGTGCTGTTATAGTGTGGTCCGACTCGCGCGGCGAATCCTTGGACGTTTATCTTCGGCGGGTGCCTTGAGTTCACGTCTGAAAACCTCAAGTGCATCTATCGACTTGGTATTCTGCTGAAGCGCAGGAGCGAAAACCCGCCGGATCTCCGCAATTTGCCCGACCGTTACACAATCCCATGTTTCTCCACAAGCTGCTTTACGGAGTCCAGCGGAATGCTGAGTTGTCGTGCGATAGCTTCCAAATCGCCTTGCGATTCCGCGTACGCATCAGTCAGGAGTTGCTTCTCAAACTCCCGCAGCCTATTGGTTAGCGACTGTCCATCGGCTTCTACCGAATTCGCCGCGAGAATCTCCTGCGGAATATGATGTATGGAAATTGCGTCACCCTCAACTTTATAGGTGATTTGCTCGATAATATACTTGAGTTGGCGCACATTACCTGGCCAATGATAGGCGTTCAAACAATCAAGTGTCTCGGGCAGCAGTTTCTTGGGCTTAACTCCAGCCACTTCGGCAGCCAATCGTTCCATAAAGTGGTAACACAAGAGTTCGATGTCTTCCCGGCGCTCACGCAGCGGGGGCAGCCAGATCGTCTCGAACGCAAGTCGATCATACAGATCTTCGCGGAACTTGCCTTGTTGCATTTCCAACTCAAGATCACTGTTGGTTGCGGCAAGCACGCGGACATCCACCTTTAACGTCTTCGATCCGCCAACCCGCTCGAACTGCTGGTATTCCAGTACGCGGAGAATCTTTTGTTGGAACTCGTAAGACATATTCCCGATCTCATCCAAGAATAGCGTCCCTTTATCAGCCAGCACGAAACGCCCTTCTCGGAACGAAGAGTTGGTGAATGCGTTATCTTCCTGTCCAAACAATTCGCATTCCAAGAGACCTTCCGCCAGAGCGGCGCAGTTGATGGTTATGAAGGCGTTTTTCTTGCGTGGGCTATCATGATGGATGGCTGCCGCAACCAGCTCCTTCCCCGTCCCGCGCTCACCGCGAATTAAAACCGGACGCGGTATCGGCGCTACCTCCTGAATCTGTTGAATCAATCGCCGGATTTGGGGGCTTTTGCCAACTATATTGTACTTGCCTCTCAATTCTTCACGGTAGAATTCACGCTCCCGTCGCAGGCGTTTATTGTCGATCGTCGTGCGGATAAGGTTGTCTAGCCGCATGAGTGCAAGTTCCATGTTTTCTTCAAGGTAAAAATCCTTCTCGACGAACTCTTCCGCACCCAGCTTAATCGACTCAGCAGCAGTTGAGACGGTGCCCTTTCCGGTCAAGATAATTACGGGAAGTGCGGTTGTCCTTTTTCTTATTTCCTCCAGACATGCCAGCCCATTCATCTGACCCTCGCCGAAATCAAGATCGAGGATGGCAAGATCATATGCGTCGTTACCCTTATCAATGAGATTGAGCGCTTCTTGAGCGGCGCCTACGGGTGTGACCTCCGCCCCCCGCTTTACGAGCATCTCTCTTAGCAAGTGTTGTATTTCTTCCTGATCGTCGGCCACCAAGATGCGTTCTGGCATCTTCACCTCCCTACCGTTTGCCGCACCGTCGCAAATCGGACATTGCAGCTACGGCGTGTTGGTCTCGATTATACTAACTCCTCAAAAGCAAAGTCGCCTCGCGCCTCGTAAAAAATCGGTCGCATCTGCAGGTTTGTTTTGATCGGAACCGCGTCCGGATTTACCGGGAGATAGATTGTGAAGGTCGTTCCGGCTCCCTCTTCGCTGCGCAGATCAATACTCCCCATGTGTTCGCGCACTGTTCGTTGAACGATAGTCAAGCCAAACCCGCTGCCTTTCTTTTTGAGCGAATACCCCGGTTGAAAAACCTTTTGCTGAACTATATCCGGAATCCCCACTCCCGTGTCGGCGAAAGAGACTTGAACTTGGAAGGATTGCGGCTGGTATTCGGTTTGAATCTGCAGGACTCCGCCGCTTTCCATTGCTTCAAACGCGTTGATTAAGACGTTATGAAACGCTTCTTTGAGTTGGCTCGAGTCGCCCTTGATAAACGGGAGATTCGCCGCTAAATCCGATTGACACTCAATTCCCTTAGCCGTAGAAACCGACCCAAGTTTAATTAACAGATTTTCGATGAGCCTATTGATGTCAACCAACTCCGAAACGGGAGCCTCCGTTCGCAGAGTGTCTAGGATTTCGGTCAACTGATTGTACGAGTCCTCATGTTGGGACAAGACACGATCAAGTGCGCCATGAAGTTTTGAGCCGGGATCGGACTGCCGTAAAGCGGATCGGAGTTGCACACCGCTCACGCTAACGAGATTCTTGACACGATGCAACCGGGAAAAAAGACTTTGGTGTCCCTCGGCGCGTGCCACATCTATGAGTGATAGAGAAAGTCGAAAGATTATCGCCGCTGCTTCCTGAGGATTGAAGGTTAGCCACCCGCGAAGATCCTTCAGGAGTTCCTCGTCGTGTTCGTAGAAATAGAGTCTCGCAAGATTGTGGTATGGGGCTTCATAATCCGGCTCCAGTTGAATCGCTTGGCGAAATTCTTCGGCGGCTTTCTGTATCTGCTTTTTCTGCAAATACAAGAGCCCGAGATTATTTCTAACCTGAGCGGACGGCGCATGGTCCAAACCCGTCTGATAAGCGGAAATCGCCAGTTCCGTGTCGGCAGGATCATCGTCGTAAAGACTTCCCAAGACGAAATAGACCTGGTCCATTTGATCGAAGGTCTTCAATAGCTCATCGCTTGAAATCAACTGGACAAATTGACTGATCGCTTCCTGACGATACTCGGGACGATTATAGCGATTCTTCGCATAGAGCAGCCCCAGTGCAAATCGTGCGTCTAGATGATCGGAATCCCGTTCAATTGCATTCTTAAGGCAGCCAATTGCAAGGCTCAAATCTCCCGAGCGTTTCAGATGAATATCGGCCAGATGATAATAGGCGTCGGAGTCGTTGGGTTCGATGTCAAGGATCTCCTCCAACGCCTGTTGCGCTTCTGCCCACATCTGACGTTTGATATATAACACCGCAAGGTTGTAACGAGCGGCGTAATTCGGCATTCGCGCCACAATCTGCTGAAAGTCGTGACATGCTTTTTCAAGCTCCCCCTGCTTATCATAGAGCGAACCTCGATCATACCATGCCTCGACGTAAGTCGGATCAAGTTCGATTGCCTTTGTAAATTCATGAACGGCTTCCTGCCATGCGCCCTCAAGATCGTGGTAATCTTGCAGCAGTTGCCCCAGCGAATAGTGATAATTCGCGCTAAGCGGATTTAGGGAAATTGCCTTCTGGAAAGAATCTTTGGCATCGTCAAATTCCCCCTCTTTGTAGTATGCCAACCCTAACCTGTGGTAAATAGCGGCGCACTCCGGATCCAATTCCAGTGCACGTTTGTACGTTAGGATTGCAAGGGTGTAGTGCCGTTCACTAAAGTACCAATCGCCGAGGCGGCACTGATCTCTTGCTTCGGTAGTAGTGGGAGGGAGGGGTTCGGCACGCGAAATACGAGAATCTTCGCCTCGACGGAGATTAACGGAATTAAGTGGAAGGTCGGGTGCGGGCGGGTTAGGTTTTTGCATCGTTGACAGGTCGGAACAATTCAACTCAATCAGTCGGGTGATTAACGATCAAACGACCGATAAAGGAGGACGATAAAAAAATCCAAAGAACTCCCACAGTAAATCCCGTGCAATCACTTTCTGCAGAATAGTGATCAATCGTAAGGAATTAGTATTCTCACTTTCCCACGATTCACCGTAGGAGCTATCTCAGTGTCGCGGAAGAATAATCGTTGTAATGATACTAACGAAACCGAATCTCAAGTAGCACGGTTTCGGGCAAATTCGGTTCTCCCGCTTGGATGTTCAAGAAAGTTCTCGACAACCGAACTCAAATGAGAAGCTCATCGCCGATTGGAAAGAATTGATCTGCCATTCGTTGTAGGTCCATTGATGTATTATGTTCGAATGCGACAACTTCGACTCGCTTGCCTTGTTGCTTAATCAACTCCGCAAGTGCGCAAAAATCACCGTCGCCGCTGGCTAGAATAACGACATCAAGCGCACCGAGCATCGACACGATGTCAATGGCGATGCCCACGTCCCAGTCCCCCTTTGCGGTACCATCTCCTCGAAGCCGCAAGTCCTTGCTCTTGATGGTGTATCCATTGTGCTCGAGAAGGGACAAGAATCCCGACTGGTTTATCTCGGGAATTTGGACAACATAAGCATACGCCACGATGAGTTGTCGTGGTCCAACGATGAGATCGAGGAGTTTTATATAATCCACTCTCCCGGCATACCGGTCTTTGGCGGCGTAGAACATGTTCTGAACATCCACAAAAACTCCAACGCTTGGTTGTTCCTTCAATACTCGATTTTGCAGATTTCGTTTGGCGTCGTGTCTGCAGAAATACTGTTCTACTTTGTCGCGGGTCCGTAAAAGCGCCGCTTTTGACATCTCGGAAAACTTGCTCAGCTCCGCAACCTGCGATTGAAAGTCTGATTGCATCTGTTGAATCGTCTGATTGCTCCTAGAAACTAGGTCCTCAAAGGCTTTCAATTCAACTGCGAAATCCGACTGCGCAACCTTCTGGATGGATTGAATTTCCGCAGACTGGTTTGACAGTTTCTCAACCTGCCGTTTGAGATTGTGAACCTCGAGTTGGAGCTGTTGAACGTGTATGTCTTGTTCCATGAATCGGTGTTCTTTTTCGCGGAAATCCTCGTTTTCTTGATATGACCGTTGCAGTTGCTGTTTGAGGTCCTCATTTTCGCTTTTCAGATTGGCATACTCATCGTGCAGTCGGTTTAGTTTTTGCTTTAGCTGATCAAGATTTCGATCTGTTTCGGATGTGGGTTTTTCCTGCGGGATTGGGACCTCGCGGGAGTGCTTGAACGGTACAGCCACCTCCGATACTTGAATTGCGTTTATATCTTCATTTGTACCGGATTGCGGCGATTGAACGCTCCGATTAGGGTCGTCTTCCGATCTCGTCAAGCTGCCAACATTGGCTATTTCGTGGACAGACTTCTCATACTCTTTAAGGAGTTTCTGTCCCTGTCGCTGTACATCTTGGCGCGAATCCGTCAAAAGCGCCCACACAATCTCGGTGAAATCGCCCCCTTCGACCAGATGTGTGCAGGTTCTCAGAAAAGTTTGAATCTCGTGCACGTTCATATAGCCGACTCGGCGAATCGCACCTTCTGTTTTCTGCACGAGATACTCGTGCACGACCTGTTGTGCCGTCTCTTGGCGAAAAAACGCGTCGGCTAAATTCTCGGTAACCCAATCGGCTGAACGTGAGTCCATCTGCGCCGGGGCGTCACGGATGCCGCACCGGTTTGTTAGGCTGACAATCTCATTTTCATCTAGCAATTGGGCAAGAATCCACGCAAGCTGGTGTTTGCCGATTTGAACTTTTATATTTTGCTGAATCATCTTAAGCCTCCAGCGCGATTGTTTATTCAAGCGTAGGATCTAGTGAGTGGTTGACGATTAAATGAACGAACAATGAACACGTTAGAGAACCTTGTGTGATACACATCCAGTGGAGAGTGCGATAGCCATTTTTCGTTCTCCTTGATTATCCGTAGGGTTGTTCCCGAATCCCTGCTATTTTCCAATGATTGTATCGTCAGAAGAAACAATCCATTCCGCTGCCGCAGAAAGATCAGCGAATACCCGTCGGGGCTGCATCGGGGAGGCAACTCCCGCATTATTGGTCAAGTTTGATATGTAACCGTTGCCTGTTAGCACAAGCAACGAACAAACGCCAAACTCATTTCCTGCTTGTATATCCCTATTGGAATCGCCAATCAAGAAGGAGTTATCTATATCAATCTTATGTTCTGATGCCGCCTTTACGAGCATGCCGGGTTTAGGTTTGCGGCAGATGCAGTTCTCCTCATCACGATGGGGGCAATAGTAGACGGCGCAAATACGACCACCCGCCCCGACGATTTCCGCCGTCATTTTTCGGTGGATTTCGGTAAGCGCCTTGGTCCGCAAGATTCCTTTATTGATGCAAGCTTGATTCGTGACGACAATCAGTTGATAGCCGGCATGAGTGAGTAATCTAATGGCGTCCAGAGAGTTCGGTAGAAACTCAAACTCACTCCAACTCTTGACATAGTCCTTATCGATGTTGCGATTTATTACGCCGTCCCGATCTAGAAAAACCGTTTTCATTCAATGCTGGCGGCTTGGATACCGTGCAAGAGCTGCTCCCGATTCACGGCGACGCACCCCACCTCTCCGCAAACTATACCTCCTGCAAGATTGGAAAGCCGAGCGGCTTCGAGCATGTCGGTTTGGGCGGCAAGGGCTAACGCGTACACGGCGACTACCGTATCCCCGGCACCTGTATCGTCGAACACTTCTTGCGCCTGAGTGGGAATGTGGTCTACGCGCAATTCTCCCTCGCCGCTCCGCCGAAAGAGTGACATCCCCTGCTCACCGCGTGTTATCAACAACCCTTCAAGATTAAGTCGATCCAATATCTCCTCACCGACGGCAATCAAGCTTTCCTCGTCAGAAATCTTCTGGTTAACGGCAAGCCCTGCCTCTTTGTGGTTCGGAGTGATGGACGTCACGTTCTTGTAATTCCAAAAATTCTCAACCTTCGGATCGACAACAACGGGCTTTCCATGCTGTCGAGCTGAACGAAGTGCACTCTCGATCAATCTGCTGCTTACACCGCCTTTGTCGTAATCTTCAAAGACGATGGCGTCCACATACGGAATACGTTCGAGGGCGCTCTTCATTAGCTGATCGAGAATCTCGGTTTTTACCGGTGTTCTTGATTCTCGATCCAGACGAACAAGCTGTTGATGGGTTGAAGTACTTGTGCTCGACGTTCGCGCGATTACACGGGTCTTGGTGCTAGTAGGTCGACTTGCGTCGATGCGAACGCCGTCCGCATCTATCCCGATCTGTTCAAGCATCTGAATCAACTTTTTTCCGTTCCGGTCATCCCCGACAACACCAATCAGTTCGACTCGTCCACCCAGATTGACGATATTTTGTGCGACATTAGCGGCACCGCCGGTGCGGGTTGTCTCGGACGCAATTTCAAGTACGGGCACGGGCGCTTCCGGCGAAATTCGGTTGACGTCACCCCAGATGTATTCATCCAAGATGACGTCGCCTATGATGAGAACACGCTTCCCGTCAAGTTGATCCAGAACCGTTTGAAGACTCACTGTACTCTCACATTAGGCACGATTTTACACAAATGTCTCTTCCACATCGAGTAAGAAGATCTGGAGTGGAAGAATGGAAGCTTTACTTCCACGTCACTCTCTTGGTTCCATAATTATTTCGCGTCAGAACGTTAACATTGGACGCACAACAATTCTAGCACAACTTTTCGGGTACATCAAGCGTTCATTTTCGAAGGGGATACAGATCTCGTCCGTCAAAATGTACTGTCCAGAACAGAAGTCAAGCAATCTAGGAGTATACATAATCGTTGTCTGAATCAGGGCTTGCGCCGATCGTACAGAAAACACGGATTAGCCAAGCTAGTAGTCACTGGAATGGAATTCTACCGAACGGCGATATGTGAAAAAGCCAATAACAGTGGATTAAAGTCAAAAAATGGAAAGCAGTAGACCCCGAATTTTCAGCAAAACACGGTTTCAAAAGGGGCTCGAAATGGTAGAATCAGCCATTAAGAATTTTTCTTGCCTAAAACAATCATACATGTTATAATTAAGCTGTTGTTTCGATAGGTGTATCTGAACCCTTTTAATCTAATCCAGCGAGGTTAGGAAAGGGATGTCAAAAAACATCCAATTACGTCCACTGCATTCATTCATCATATTCTGTTTGCCTCCCTTTTTCATTCGGGGAGGTTTTTTTATGCCTATTTTGCCCTCGCACGGCTAGATTCGATGTGTTGGCACACTCAACTCGAACGATTTTGGCACTAAACGCTCAAACTGTACTAGATTTTATCGAAGAGATAGCGGTGCTCAAGAACCTTCCGCGTACCGGTTGGCGATTTCAGGGCATCAAAGATGGGGAGAGTGTAGCCGATCACTGCTACCGCGTTTCGCTCTTGTCGATGATCTTGGCGGATATGCTGAACACCCACGGTGTGCACTTGGACGCCGAAAAGGTAATGCGGATGGCGTTGCTGCACGAAGTCGCGGAGGCTCGAATTGGTGATGTTCCGTTTCCGGCGCTTGAATACATTTCTGAAGATGCAAAGGGACACGGGGAGAGTTTGGCTGTCAAGTCCATGTTTGGAGGGTTCGGAACTGTCGGTGAGAAATACATCGAAATCTGGAAAGAGTTTGAGGGAAATACCTCCGTAGAGGGTCAATTGGTTAGAGCCGCCGACAAACTCGAGTTGATGATTCAGGCGTATGAGTATGAGAAGATCGGCTATCGCTCGTTAGACAAATTTTGGACGAACAACTGGAACTGGAAAGGCGTTAAACAGTTCGCACAAATTCAAGAGATCATGGATCTCCTGTTGGAGAGAAGACAAGAGGTTTTAGATACATGCGCGAAAAGGCTAGAGTCATGACAGCCGAGGATGTCCGACGAGCTTTAATCCGGATATCGCACGAGATTCTGGAGCGAAACCATCGCGAGATTGGCAATCTGGTGTTGATCGGAATCAAGAGCCGCGGTGATCACCTGGCGCTTCGGATCGCCAAGAATCTGGACGAAATTGAAGGAATCACGGTGCCCGTTGGTGCTATTGATGTCTACCTCTACCGGGACGATGTGAATCTGTATGACCAGGACGTTAAAGCAAACCAAACGGACATCCCGTTCGAGATTTCGGGCAAACGAATTATTTTGGTTGATGAGGTGATTTATACGGGTCGCACGATACGCGCAGCGATGGATGCCCTGATGGATTTCGGCCGGCCGGCAGCGATTCAGTTGGCTGTGCTAATCGACCGAGGGCATCGCGAGTTGCCGATTGCCGCAGATTACGTCGGCAAGAACGTCCCGACATCGCGTAAAGAGATTGTTCGGGTGCAGTTGGTCGAGGATCGGGGCAGCGATGGAGCCACCATTTTCGAGGTCGAGTGAGGATGGGACGGATTCTAATCCAGAATGGTCGTATCGTTGACCCCGCAAATCGGATTGATTCCGTAGGCGATATACTCATTGCCGATGACAGAATTGAGCGGGTTGGTGGAAAGGTTGATGTCGCGGAGGTCCCAGACGTTGATGTTATTGACGCGGAGGGGTTGATTGTCACGCCCGGGTTAATCGACATGCACGTGCATCTGCGCGAACCCGGATTCGAACATAAGGAAACGATTGCAACCGGGACCCGTGCAGCGGAAACTGGAGGATTTACGTCAGTCGCATCTATGGCGAACACCGACCCGGTATCGGATTCACCCGACGTAATCGAATACGTCTATACACGGGCAGAGGAATCTGGATCGGCGAATGTTTTTCCGTTGGGGAGTATCACAAAAAAGCTGGCTGGGGAGGAGTTGACCGATATTCCCGCGCTGCTTGAGGCCGGCGCCGTCGCCGTGAGTGACGATGGAAAAACGGTTATGAACGCCGAGTTGATGCGGCAGGCTCTGGCACTCAGTGCGGAGCTTGATTTTCCGGTTGCGGTGCACTGCGAGGAGCATAATCTCAACGCCGGCAGCGTCATGAACCTTGGTGAAACTTCGCGGAAGCTCAATCTGCCGGGGAGCGCGAATGCCGCCGAGGACATCATCGTCGCGCGTGACATCATGCTCGCCGAATTGACGGGCGGACACATCCATATTCTCCATGTGAGCACTGCCGGGTCGGTTGAACTCGTGCGTTGGGGTAAGCGGAGAGGCGTCCACGTTACGGCGGAAGCCATGCCGCATCACTTTACTTTGACCGATTCGGAGATTGAGACACAGGGAACAAATGCCAAGATGCACCCGCCGCTGCGCTCGGAGACGGATGTCGAGGCGGTGATTGAGGGGCTACGCGACGGCACGCTTGACGCCATCGCCACGGATCACGCGCCGCACGCTCCATCTGAAAAGGCACTGGGCATGATGGAAGCGCCGCCGGGCATCCTCGGTTTGGAAACCTGTGTGCCGCTAGTTTTTACGCATCTGGTGCGCGCGAATCGGCTTTCGCTAGCCGACGTGATTGCAAAAATGACTCATATCCCGGGGCACATCCTGCATATCGATCGAGGGACGCTGTCGGTCGGTGCGGTTGCGGATGTGACATTGATTGATCCGGAAAGGGTTGCCAAAGTCGATGCGACACGTTTTCAGTCCAAAAGCCGAAATACCCCCTTTGACGGCTGGGAATTGACGGGCTGGCCCGTAATGGTGCTCCGTAGTGGTGTCCCAAGTGAAAAAAGATGAGCGGTTCAAGAATCTGCCAATACTCAAGACAGAGCGACTGCTCCTGAGGTCATCAGAATTATGCGATGCTTCGGATACGTTCGAGTTTATTTCAGACCCCGAAGTGACAAAGTACACTTTCTGGCGTGCTCACCACTCTATTGCAGATAGCGAGGATTTGCTCGCATGGTTGACGACCGAGAATTTTGCGAGTTGGTCGATCGTGCACAAAGCGGATAAAAAAGTAATTGGCATGTGTTTTTTGCACAGTTTCAACTTTCATCATCGGCGAGCCGAGACGGCGTTCAATTTGTCGAGATCGTATTGGCGGAAGGGTTATGCAACGGAAGCGGTGCGTGAAATGATTCGCTACGCGTTCAAACGGTGGGGCTTAAATCGGATAGAGGGTACGTGTATGCTTGATAACGTTGCATCGGCGCGTGTGATGGAGAAGCTGGGCATGAAGTTCGAGGGGGTTCTTCGCCAACATTCGTATGCCAAGAATCGGTTTCACGATTTGAAGTTGTATTCGATTTTGAGGAATGAACTTATGCTGTAGCAAATAACGAGGGGTCTCTTTCGCAGTCGTTGTCCGCTCCCTTAATCGTTATTCCTTAGAATTCAAAATAGCGTAACATTATGAAAGCAATATTGGCGTTATCGGACGGTACCATATTCGAGGGAGAGCATTTCGGAGCATCCGGCGAGACATCGGGCGAGGTTGTTTTTAACACAAGTATGACGGGTTACCAAGAGGTTCTCACGGATCCGTCGTATAAGAGTCAAATTGTGACGATGACCTATCCGTTGATCGGCAACTATGGGTGCAACGAGATTGATATCGAGTCTGCCAAGCCTCAGGTTGAAGGGTTCGTCGTGCGTGAATACAGCTCTCGCCACAGCAACTGGCGGTCTAGCGGGAGCCTTGATAATTATTTCAAAGAACACGGCGTCATCGGAATACAAGATATTGACACACGTGCGCTGACCAGGCGATTGCGCGTTCACGGCGTCATGAACGGGGTGCTCTCCACCGAAGACCTGCTTCCCGAAAGCCTAGTAGCGAAAGCTCAAGCGTGGCCCGGGTTGATCGGAGCGGACCTCGCCGGACGGGTAACCTGCTCTGATTCGTATTCGTGGAGCGATCCCGGCACCGCGTTAGGCGAACAACCCGAAGCTATACCCGAACCGCGGTTTCGCGTCATTGCCATGGATTTCGGGGTTAAATACAACATCCTGCGCCAACTGACGCGGCACGGGTGCGAAGTTCAGGTGGTTTCGGCGCACACCTCAGCGGACGATATTCTTGCTGCTAATCCCGATGGCATCTTCCTGTCAAACGGACCGGGTGATCCCGAGCCGGTTGACTATGCGGTTAAAACCATTAGACAACTCATCGGGAAAAAACCCATGTTCGGCATCTGTCTCGGACACCAGTTGTTAGGACTTGCGTTCGGCGGAAAATCCTTCAAACTCAAATTCGGGCATCGAGGCGCCAACCAACCCGTGAAGCGGCTTGATACCGGCCAGGTGGAAATCACGTCGCAAAATCACGGTTTTTGTGTGGACATCGAGTCGCTGCCAAAGTCTGTGGAAGTCACGCACATCAATCTGAACGATCAGACGCTCGAGGGAATCCGGCACACTGAACACCCGATTTTCTCGGTGCAGTACCATCCGGAGGCATCTCCCGGTCCGCATGATGCGAGTTATCTTTTTGAGAAATTTACAGATCTGATGAAAGGAGCGTAGGGGCTAGGACTTATCCGCCACAACTTGGGTATACAATGGTGTCTGAACGCCTAGTTTTTATCCCTGATCGATTATGCCAAAACGGACTGACATCAACCGGATAATGATCATCGGTTCTGGCCCAATCATCATCGGTCAAGCCTGCGAATTTGACTATTCGGGAACGCAGGCATGCAAAGCGCTGAAGGAGGAGGGTTACGAGGTCGTTCTTGTCAATAGCAATCCGGCGACCATTATGACCGACCCCGAAGTCGCGGACCGCACCTATGTCGAGCCGATTACACCGGAGGTCGTCGCGCAGATTATCGCCAAGGAACGTCCCCACGCGCTGCTGCCGACATTAGGCGGGCAAACCGGGTTGAACGTTTCGGTGGCGCTCGCGCAATCGGGTGTACTTGACCAACACGGCGTGGAACTCATCGGTGCAAAACTCGATGCGATTCAGAAAGCCGAAGACCGCGAACTTTTCAAGAAAGCGATGCAGGAAATCGGGTTGAGCGTACCGACGAGCGGCATCGCACATTCGTTAGAGGACGCCAATGCCCTCATTTCCATGATCGGTTTTCCGGCGATTATTCGGCCGGCATTCACCCTCGGTGGAACCGGCGGCGGGATCGCCTACAACATTGAAGAGTTCGAGAAGATGGTCCGGGTAGGTTTGGCGTTAAGCCCGATTAACGAAGTCTTGGTCGAGGAGTCGGTGATCGGCTGGAAGGAGTTCGAACTTGAGGTCATGCGCGATGGCGCCGATAACGTCGTGATAATCTGCTCGATTGAAAACGTCGACCCGATGGGTGTTCACACGGGCGATAGCATAACCGTTGCCCCGGCGCAGACGTTGACTGATAAAGAATATCAGTACATGCGTGACTCGGCAATCAAAATCATCCGTGAAATCGGAGTTGATACGGGCGGCTCCAATATTCAATTTGCCGTCCATCCCGATAATGGTCGACAGGTGGTGATTGAGATGAACCCGCGGGTCTCGCGAAGTTCCGCGCTCGCCTCCAAAGCCACAGGATTCCCGATTGCCAAAATCGCAGCCAAATTGGCAGTCGGGTATACGCTTGACGAGATTCCGAACGACATCACTCGCCAAACGCCGGCATCCTTCGAACCCACGATTGATTATGTCGTTGTCAAGATTCCGCGTTGGGCGTTCGAGAAGTTCCGTGGCACGGACGAAACGCTGACCATCCAGATGAAATCGGTAGGAGAAGCGATGTCGATTGGTGGGACCTTCAAGGAGGCGCTGCAGAAGGGATTGCGCTCGCTGGAAACGGGGTGGCATGGGCTGGATAATCATGCGCTCGAAGAGTTGCCGCTGTCTGAACTCGATCAGAAGTTTACCGTACCGAACGTCGAACGGATTTTTTATATCAAACAGGCGTTGCGGCAACGGATGAGCGTTGAACAGATTCACGGCTATACGAAGATAGATCCCTTTTTCCTTTATAACATCAAGGAGATTGTCGACTTTGAGGCGGAACTTGAGGAGAAACTTGGGGGCTGGACGCCGAGTGAACCGCCGACGGAATCAACACGAAAACTGGTCTACAAAGCAAAGCAGTTCGGATTCTCCGATCTCCAACTCGCAAGTATATGTGATGGCTCCGAGTCGGATATCAGAAGATGGCGAAAGTCCGCAGGTATCGAAGTGACGTTCAAGACGGTGGATACCTGTGCCGCCGAGTTTGAAGCCGAGACGCCGTACTACTATTCGACCTATTCCAGCGAGGATGAGGTTCGACCGACATCGAAAAGAAAAATTATGATATTGGGCGGAGGACCGAATCGAATTGGTCAGGGAATTGAGTTTGATTATTGCTGTGTCCATGCCGCGATGGCGCTCAAAGAGGACGGTTACGAAACCATTATGGTGAACAGTAATCCGGAAACCGTCAGCACGGATTATGACACGTCCGATCGTCTCTATTTTGAACCGCTCACACACGAAGATGTTTTGAACATCGTTGATCGCGAGCGACCGGAGGGCGTGGTAGTTCAGTTTGGCGGTCAGACCCCGCTGAATCTTGCGTTGGGACTGCAGGAAGCGGGCGTGCCCATCATCGGCACGAGTCCCGATGACATCGCTCGCTCGGAAGATCGAAAATTGTTTAAAGAGGTGCTCGACCAGAGCGGGCTGGCTCAACCGCCAAACGGAATTGCAACCTCAATCGAACAGGCAGCGCCCATCGCGGAGTCGATCGGCTATCCGGTCATCGTGCGTCCATCGTATGTGCTTGGCGGGCGCGCCATGCAGATTGTCTACAATGAGGAGTTGCTGATGGGTTACATGCGTTCAGCGGTCGCCGCATCGCCGGAGCACCCCATACTCATCGACAAATATCTGGAAGATGCCATTGAGGTCGACGTGGATGCGATTTCGGACGGGAATATCACCGTGATTGGCGGGATCATGGAACATATCGAGGAAGCGGGCATCCATTCCGGCGACAGCGACTGCGTGCTGCCCCCGTATACACTGGCAGAAGATCAGATTGATCAGCTGAAAGAATACACCTACGCACTTGCGAAGACGCTCAACCTATGCGGTCTGATGAATGTCCAATATGCCATCCGCAACGATCAGATTTTTGTGCTTGAGGTGAACCCTCGTGCCTCGCGGACAATCCCGTTTGTCAGCAAAGCCATCGGCGTTCCGTTGGCAAAATTGGCAGCGCGGGTTATGGCGGGGAAAACCCTCAGAGAATTGGGGTTTACGGCGGAGATTGAGCCGGAGTATTTCAGCGTGAAAGCGCCTGTTTTTCCGTTCAATCGTTTTCCGGGAGCGGACTCACGCCTCGGCCCCGAAATGAAATCGACCGGGGAGGTGATGGGAATCGACATGAACCTGTCTCAAGCGTTTGCCAAAGCGCAGGAGGCGTGCGGCGACAAACTGCCGCTTGAAGGCACGGCGTTTATCAGCGTCAGAAACAAGGACAAACGCGCGATTCTCTTCATTGCCAGGAAACTTTGGGATATGGGATTTACACTCATTGCGACTCACGGGACGGCAAAGGTGCTTCGCCGCAACGGCATGGATGTTACTTTGGTGCATAGTATCGGCAAGGGACGACCAACTATTTACGACTATATCAAAAATCACGCTGTCGCTCTCATCATCAATACACCTACGGGTGATTCGCACCATTCGAATGAACGCCTCATCCGGAAAATGGCGATTGAGCACGACATCCCTCTCTTTTCCACGATTGCGGGTGCCTCCGGCGCCGTCAACGGCATAGATGCGCTCCGCCGCGGCGAAATATCCGTCGCGCCCCTCCAAAGTTACTATGATGATTACGAGATGTAACACCTCTCGTGAATTGGACAGTGGTGTATAGATAGTTGTTATCTTTCAACCGGAAATCTTGTATCATATTGTAAATTGCAGCCACAACTAGCGGGGTTGAGATTATCGAATTGCCGATTTGCTCTCTTATTAAATTATGACGACCGATTCCATCAACAACCATAGACATCTGATACAGACGCTTGACGAGATTTTGAATGACCTCGAATTTGATGTTGATCATCCTATCAAAATCGTGCGCATGACGGACGGTAGGGAGGTAATTACCGTGCGGCCAAACCCGTTTACTGTGTCGCGCATGTATACCTCTGGACGTCCCGACGGACGGAAGCCCTACGGAAAAAGCTCGTATCACGAGTATATCCAAAGTCGAATGGAGGACTATCAAGACTCGAACGGCAGCGACGAAGGATTTGAATTAACCGAGGAGGAGTGGCGGACTCTGTTTGACGAATCGTATGACCGATATACCCGCTACCTGCTTTGCGCTGGGATTAAACGCTGGCATGACGTGAAGCGCGATACCGATACCAACCTGGCAGTAACGAACTTGGCGAAGAAATTTGCCCCGTCCGAAATTGCGTGGCAGAGCTACCAGTATAAGGGGTATATGCTCATGATGAACAGCATCGCTTCCGCGGAACTGAGTCTGATGGAGGACAATCGGGTGGAAGCGTTAAATCTAGTGAATGACGGAATTCAGCGGATTGGTCAGTTTTGTGGAGAGTGTTTGCGCGAGAACCATGGCGAAGCCGAAAACATCACGCGCGAACGCTATCTAGCCAATCTAATCGAGTTCCGGACGGATCTAGAGTCTGTGGAAAAAGGAACGGAGGAAGAAGACGGCATGGATCGTCAGGAGGAAGGAGACGATGACGATGCCACAGACATCTTGGATGAACTCGAACAGCTGCTGGGTGAGCAGGATCGATGATAGTGAAATCACTCAGCGAATTCGATTCTCAATGTAATGAGTTTTTGCTAATCGAACCTTGGCCGTACACGTAAGGATGCCGTTTACTCTGCGCCGTACTTTTCTCGGATGGTCTTTATGAGGTTGGTAGTCGACTTTCCAGGGAGATTCAACCCAACCAGTACCTTCCCGCCGTTTGCCTCCACGACCTCTCGCTCGATAACCTCATCTATTTTGTAATCCCCACCCTTGATATGAATGTCCGGTTTCAGCTGTGACAGCACTATCTTTGCGTCTACGTCGGAGAATACCGTGACATAGTCCACGCATTCAAGCCCCGCCAACAACTCCGTCCGTTCGGATTCCGGGACAAGCGGACGATTCGCGCCTTTCAACGATCGCACAGAACTGTCGCTATTGACGCAGACGACGAGCAGATCGCCGACCTCGCGCGCCGCTTGGAGGTAGCGCAGATGACCGAGGTGCAGCACGTCAAAACACCCGTTGGTAGTGATGACTGTTTTGCCCTTGGATTTGGCATGTTTCAGGATTTCTGCTAGTTGGGCGGATGGAAGAATCTTTTGGCGTGACATTATCGGTATTCGGGGATCTTGGTGAGATATCAGCCCTCATCGTCGTGAACCTTGCCATGTACCCGTTCTCTAATTTCGGCTCGTAAATCATTCGCCACGCCGTCTATTTTGTTTATTACCTGCATTATGTCGTTATGATGCGCCTGTGAATTGGCATCAATCTTCTCGTCGAGTCGGATTAAACCGGCATCAATCTTCTCATCAAGTCGGGTAAAGCCAGCCTCCATCTTCTCATTGAGTTTATTTGTTTCCATCTGATGTGCCCGTGAATTGGCATCTATCTTCTCATTGAGTTTATTTATTCCCATGTGATGTGCATCATAAAGCGCGTCCATCCTATTGCTCAGTTTACCCATGTCCACACGGAGGTTATCATCGGCGCGATGCATGTCAGCCCGAAGTTCTGATATGTCCTTTTTTGTCGCCATGCTTGTGGTAAGTTTCCACCACAATGCCGCAATTCCAACTAACGAGCCGATTAACGGAATGAAAACTTTGATCCATTCTTCCATCATTAGTCTCCTTTTGCGTTTTGGAATTGAAGGGTGCTTTAACTATACCAAATCCCAAGTATTATTTCAACCCCATTGTTCCCATCGTTGGGCGAATCGCATCTGATTGCCGTAGTGATTCATCCTTGACAAGTGGGGTGCTGTCTGATAAATTTTACTCGATCGATAACCTCAAATAGAAAGTTCTACCGTCGCATCCAGGCGTGAAATTAACAAGCGATTTTCATGCCACTCAACTAAAAGATTACACAGACTAATAGAAGAAAGACAGCAAGTTTTCAAAAACTCGGATTCGTCACTCCACACATTTTCCTATGGACTGTAAATAGCTTTTGCGAAGGAAGATAATTATGGATACTGTGAATGAGTTTCAATTCAAGCAGAGAAAGTATATACCCGACTTTCCAAGAGCGAGTGGAAAACCGACGATTTACATTGAGGGATACCCGTGCGAGGACGATGAACCTATGGCAGCGACGGGATTTCACGCTGAGCAGATTACCACGTTGTCCGATCAACTTTCGCGATATTTTGAAATTAACTCACACATCTACATTGGTATTGACAGTTTCATCTATTATCGCGAAGGAGACATCACAAAGTTCGTCGCCCCAGATGTTTACGTCGCCCTAGGCGCTGATAAAAATCCACAGAGGCGAAGTTTTTATACCTGGTCGGAAGGCGCCATTCCTACGACTGTTTTTGAGTTCCTTTCCGACGCGACAGCGAATCAAGATCGGCATGAAAAGGCTCGACTTTATATGGTTGATATAGGCGTTCAAGAATATTTTATCCATCAGCCCGATATGGAGAGGCGCCCGGAATTTCGTGGTTGGCGGCGAAACCCTTCGGGTGGCATGAAGGAAATCGCGCCGGATGAACGGGGCGGCTTGTTCAGCGAAGCCCTAAATCTCTGGTTTCGATGGCAGGAGCAGCTTACTACCCAAGTTAGACTTTTGCGCCCGTATCTTCCCGATGGCACGTCGATTACAACATCTAAGGAAGAGCATCGCCTCAGAGTGGAAACGCAGGCACTCGCCGCAGAAGAAGCGGAGCGGCGGCGGGACGCGGAAACGCTTGCCAGAGAGGAAGCGGAACGTCGGCGAGAGGCGGAAGCGGAGTTGGAACGCCTCCGTGCTCAACTCGATAGTCGTCATGATGAGAACGCGTGACAACCAGGCCACTCAAACAAACTAGGAATCGCGCATTCGGACTCTTGTAAGTGTTTAGTGGCTAGTGATCAGTGGATTTCTATGGAAACTCTATCGCACGAGATGAGCTATCGCAGTCGCTAATCGCCCCCTTGATTCTTCGTTAACCACTCAGTTAATCGATAGCTATCTCCTCCACATCGCGACTTCCTGTTGCCGCGTAAGTCCTAACGTTTGAAAATGTAGCAACCAACTCAAAAATTGGACGCAGAAATCTCCAGATAAACGTACATCTTTTAGCTTGTGTCGTTGTCACTGCCATCAGTCAAACAACAAGGAGAACGTAAAATTCATGAGTAAGCTACGGGTTGGAATCATCGGTTGCGGCGGAATCGCTCGCTCTCACTGCGATGCAATCGCGCAACTTCACGATCAGGTTGAAGTCCTCGCTGTCGCGGACCTGTTTGAGGAAAAGCGGCGAGGATACATGGAGAAATACAACATTCCAAAGGGGTACGACTCACATACCGAGCTCCTGGAGGACGACGACATTGACGCCGTAGCTGTCACGTTGGGACATCAACTCCATCACCGCCTCACCGTGGATGCTTGCAATGCCGGCAAGCACGTGTTGGTCGAAAAGCCGATGGCGATTAGCCTAGAACAGTGCGACGACATGATCGACGCCGCCGCTGCAAATGGCGTCAAGCTGATGGTCGGACAGACACAGCACTTTTATGGAACTAGCCTAAAAGCGAAAGAGATTCTCGATTCTGGAGAGCTGGGACCGCTCGTTACCGCCGTATGCTACATGTCCAAGAATTGGAATTTTGCGGGACGTCCTCCGCAGTACCGCAGCCGCTATCATGGCGGCGGGATGTGGTTATCGAACGGTGTTCACGTGGTTGACCGCCTGACGTGGGTGATGGCGTCTCAAGCGGTTTCCGTATCCGCATCTATCGGCACGCGGGCGCACTATCAGGCGGGGGATGATTCCGCCACGGCGTTCATTCGATATAAGAACGGGCTGGCAGGGGTCGCCGTATCGGTAGGTTATGCGGACGGGGCACCGAGCTACGAGTGCCACGTTATCTGTGCCAATGGGTCGCTGCGATTCAGCCAACACGGCGAAAAGTTCGTCAAGGTTGGAAAGGACGACAAATGGGAGGACGTGCCGTTTGACGATCCGCCGGCGCAGTTCCAGAACGAGTGGAAGGCGTTTGTCGAAGCCATTCAACAGAATATTGAGCCGCCCGCGCACGGCGAATGGGGACGCCACATCATGGAAATCCTGTTCGCGGCAGAGGAATCGGCAATCACCGGTCAGGAAGTGCTGCTGGAAAGCGGTTTGAACTGGACAACACAAACGTCCGGTTCACCGATAACTCGCGAGCACGGCTGGGTGTAGACATATCGCAGTGTTGGAGCTTATCTTCCGAGGCGGTTTGGAAGAGTAGGATTGGAAGGATGGAAGATTCTCCTTTCGCACTATCCTTGAATGCAAAGGTTATTTCTTTATGACTTACACAATTCAGTCGTAGTTTTTCACATTACCTTGTTAGGAAACGGAGTTCACTTAATGTCTGAAAATCAGTTTCTATTTACGCGTCATCCCGGATTGGAGAAATCTTGGCCATTTCTGCACGAGCGCATGGTCACACGCCTAGATGAATTGGGTACCACGCTTGTGCTTAACACAGAGAGCAAGGATCCGATTCATCAACAAATTGAACTTGAGAACATCGTGGGAATCGCCCGTTTTGGCGGTAACTTGACAGCCGAATGTGTCGCTAGCGCACCCAAGCTGCGTGTGGTAGGAACAAATCAGGACAATACCGGCACGAGAGATCCGTTCGACGCGTTGCGGGCGAGGAATATCCCGCTTATCGAATCGACACGCGCGTGGGCGCAATCGGTCGCCGAATGCGCATTCGGACTAGCCTTGTCGTCGTTGAGACGCACAGCTCAATGGCATCATCGCATGGTGAATAGGGAACCGTTGTGGACGTATAATTACGGCCAATACTGTGACGCGCCGGATTTCGTGAATGGCGATCTCGGAACAAAGCACATCGGGGTGGTTGGATTGGGACAGATTGGCAGGAAGATCGCCCAGTGGTGCAGGGCTTTTGGCGCAACGGTTGACGGCTACGATCCCTTTGTGAATGAATCCCTGCTCAAGGAGTGGGAAGTGCGTCCGGTTGATATGGATATGCTTGTCAGCGACGCCGAGATTGTGTTCATTGCAGTACCCCCTACGCCGTCGTCACGTCATCTGCTCTCACGCGAACGGATTTATCGCCTGCGTAAAGGCGCCCTAGTTGTCGCGATTACGCGTGCATTCGCCGTAGATATGGACGCCCTGCGGGAACGTATCCTCGCCGATGAATTGGCGGGCGCGTTTGATGTCTACGACGTTGAACCGTTGCCCGTGGATGACCCGCTCCGCGGACGCGACAACGTGGTGCACACACCGCATATCGCCGGGAGAACGAAGGATGCGAATCTGAGGGTCGCCGATATGATTGTGGATGATTTCGCGCGTGTCTTGAATGGAGAGCAGCCGCTCGGTGCATTGACGCCCAAAGCCGCCGCCGTGAGGACGCAGAATCTTGAGTTGCCATTTTAGGAGATTTAGCAGTTCTCTTGGGGACGAATCTTATACAAACTAGAGGAGAAATTTTCATGGGTCAGAAAACCTACCGCGCCGCCGCCATCGGGCATACGGGCGCCGGAAATTACGGTCATGGTCTGCATGTCGCCTACAAGAACTTGGAGAATGTCGAGTTTGTCGCCGTCGCCGATCCGGACGACGCCGGACGGAAGAAAGCGGTGGAGGAGACGGGAGCCGTACGCGACTATTCCGATTACCGTGATATGCTCGCCAAAGAGGATCTGGACATCGTGAGCGTGTGCCCGCGCTGGATTCCCGCACACCTCGAACTGGTACCCGCCTGCCTTGACGCCGGCTGCCATATCTACTGCGAAAAGCCGATGACCGCCACGCTCGCCGACGGGGATGCCATTGTCAGCGCCGCACAAGAGAAGGGGTTGAAGATTGCCGTGGCGCATCAGGGCGTATATTCGCCGGTGACACAGGCGCTCAAAAAGAAGCTGGCGGAGGGCATAATAGGCGATGTGCAAGCCATCTACGTGCACGGAAAGCAGGATGGGCGCGGCGGCGGCGAGGACATGATTACGCTCGGAACCCACACGTTCAATATGATGCGTTTCCTTGTCGGAGATGTCGACTGGATGCACGCGCACATCACCGTCAATGGACGGGAAATTACGGTCGAGGATGCTTGGGAAGGATCGGAGCCGGTTGGACCGGTGGCTGGCGATTGCGTCAATAGCTATTTCGCCTTCAAGAGCGGTGTGTCCGGTCTGTATGATTCACGGAAAGACCAGTTCGGTAGAGGCGGTACGGAGATTCTAGGCAGCGAAGGCGTCTTAATTCCGGGCGGGGGACCAAATTCGGTGACGGTCTATTCGGATGCCGGCTGGTCGCCGAACGATGAGTCGAAACAGGGGGAACTTGTGCAAATCTGCGATCCGCCTACGATTGAGGGTGACGGGATAACTAGCGGTAACCAGCTCGCCATTATGGACCTGATCGATGCCATTGAGAATGATGGCAAGCCTGTTTCCAGCGCCGAAGATGCCGTCGCCGCCCTCGAGATGATTGTTGGGGCGTACGAATCGCAGCTTTCCGGGTCGCGCGTAGAGTTTCCGATTGAGAATCGGGAGCACCCTTTGAAGCGGGGAAGTTAAGTTTAGGATAGAAATAGTGCGTAATAAGATAGCTATCGCGCTCCTTGTTTATTAAGAGTTGCTTTGCTTAGTCTGATGTATTTCATGGTCGGTAATGTGCTCGGTAACAGTTTGAGTAAGTGTGTCAACTTTTTTTGCAAGCGTATCATGTTCTCGGGTCATCTGATTACGCAAATCATCTATGCGTTTGTCAATACCGTCTATGCGCTTGTTGAGACTAGTGCCAAGGTCGTCTATCCGCTTGTTAATCCCATCAATGCGTCCGTTAATTCCATTGGCGAGCAGTCGGTTGGTATAGATTACAACAGCGATGATTGCGGCTGGTGGCAACCAAACATTTAACAGTTCCATGATAAATCTCCTTTTTTACAGGTTGAGTAGAAATAACATTGCTTTTACCTTGCATAATAGTAACATGATAGGTGATCGTTTACAATATCAAGTTATTGTTTTACACCTTTGAAGGAAATTTTATGTTGGTACAATTTCAACCTTGTTGTTTGTTTTAACCAGCCCGGTTTTCGCTGTTGACAAAGTAATTGTTGAACACGATCCAGATAATCCTCTGTTTCTCAAAGACCTCATTTTGGCAGGTATGTTATCAGTTGTGGTTCCCGGAGCGGGACAACTCTACAACGAAGAGAACACAAAAGCATTAGCATTTTTTATTGCATTTGATTTGTTCGATGATAGAAGCAATAGAGATACCGAAGATTTTTTTGGATACTTTCTAGGCAATTGAGTAAAAGGCAACTTGGCGGATTACTCATACTATTTAGTTCGATAGCATCAACATCGGAAGCTCATATGCCTGCAAAAAAATCAACAAAGAACGCCTACAAAGAAGGTTGCAGTTAAACCCGATTCCATCTGCGAGCCGAATCGGATTCAAGGTTGCTTACCGTTTTTAAAATGGGGACTCAATCTCTAAAAGGATAGGTGTTACCAAAACACCTATCCTAAAACCCAAGACTACTAAATACGTACGTAAAAAACTATTCATTACGAATGATCGCACACCAATGGACGATACAAGGATTTCTCTTCGCAAGGCGACAATCGCTATTGAGGGAATGCATTGCGCGGCTTGTGTGGCGAAAGTTGAAAAGGCGCTGAGAGCAGTACCCGGCGTCTCGAACGCGAATGTCAACTTTAGCACGGAACAGGCAAACGTAACCTATGATGAGTCTCTATCCGGTTTCGAAATGCTCCAGCGAGCCATCGTTGACGCGGGCTATGAACCCATGGCGGGGGTGGAGTCGCGGGAAGCACGAATCGCGGCGCAGGAAGAAGCCCATCGACTTGAACTTTCGCGATTGAAGCGGAAGATTGTCGTCGGCGCAATCGCCTCCCTCCTCTCCATGGGGCTAATGTTCTATCATCCGGATGCCCCATCCGTCCTCCGTTTGAAACTAGCCCTCCTTCTTATCTTAACGACGCCTATCCAGTTTTGGGCAGGCTGGCAATTCCACAGCGGGGCGCATAACGCGCTAAAACGCCTCTCCGCCGACATGAACGTGCTCGTCAGCGTCGGCACCTTCGCCGCTTACGGGTACAGCCTGATAGTGACGATTGCGTCGTTCCTTTCGCCGACGCCTAGCGGAGCGAACTACTATGAAACCGCCGCGATGATTATCACGCTCATCCTCGTCGGCAAATTCATGGAGACACGAGCGAAGGGGCGCACTTCGGAGGCCGTCAAGAAACTGGTCGGTCTTCAGCCAAAAAGCGCACACACCCTGCGCGACGGCTCGGAAATTGAGATCCCGATTGAGAAGTTGCTGGTGGGAGATCGGATCGTGGTGCGTCCGGGCGAGAAAATTCCCGTTGATGGCGTTGTACAGGATGGTAGCTCGACGGTCGATGAGTCGATGCTGACGGGGGAAGCTATGCCGGTACCCAAGAATGAGCGGGACGAGGTCATTGGCGGAACAGTAAACAAAATGGGGAGTTTTGTCTTTGAAGCCACCAAGATTGGTGAAGACACCGTGGTGGCGCAAATCATCGCGTTGGTTGAAGATGCGCAAGGGTCGAAAGCCCCTGTGCAGCGCCTCGCGGATCGGATCGCCGGGATCTTCGTGCCGATCGTCGTCGGGATCGCCGCGTTGACGTTCATCGTTTGGCTCATGGTTGGTCCCAGTTTCACGTTGGCATTGCAGAATTTCATCGCGGTGATGATTATCGCTTGTCCGTGTGCGTTGGGGCTGGCAACACCGACGGCTATCGTGGCGGGAACTGGGCGAGGTGCGGAGTTAGGCGTCCTCATTAAGGGAGGCGAAAGTCTTGAAACGGTGCATCGCGTTACGACGGTTGCCTTCGACAAAACCGGTACGCTGACGCGAGGCGAACCGACTGTCGTGGACGTGCTGACATTCTCCGACCATCGGGAAGCAGATCTGTTGTCGATTGCTGCAACCGTTGAGTCGAGATCCGAACACCCACTGTCACAAGCTATCGTCCGTGCTTATGCCAACCGTTTCCCGGATGCTCAATTGACGCATGAAGAGGCGGCGGAAAGACTCCGAGATTTTGAAGCCATCGCCGGACACGGGATTCGAGCTGTTGTCGATAATCGGATTGTGCATATCGGCAATCGCCGGTTAATGGAGGGTGTCGGCGTTGAATTGCCCACGGACGGCATTAAGGCGGAATCGAAGTTGTCCATCGAAGGAAAAACGCCCGTTTGGATTGCCATAGACAAACGGATTGCCGGACTGATTGCCATTGCCGATCCGCTCACGGCGCGTGCCGCCGAAGCCGTGAGTGCATTGGGGGATATGAACTTGGAAACGGTGATGTTGACGGGTGACAATGAGAACGCGGCGCGTGCAATTGCGGAGCGGGTGGGGATTGATCAGTTTCAAGCGGAGGTGTTGCCCGAGGATAAAGCGAATCGCGTCCGTGAATTGCAGGAGACGGGTAAGGTGGTTGCGATGGTTGGCGACGGAATAAATGACGCCCCCGCCCTGGCGCACGCCGACGTGGGAATTGCCATAGGCACAGGGACGGACATTGCAATCGAAACGGCGGACATTACCCTAGTCAAAGGCGATTTGATGAGCGTCGTCACGGCAATCAAGTTAAGTTACAGGACGTTCAGGACGATTCGGTGGAACCTTTTTTGGGCGTTCTTCTACAACGTGTTGGGTATTCCGGTTGCGGCGGGCGTGTTGTATCCGGTTCTGAACGGTTTCCTACTGAATCCGATGATTGCCGCGGCGGCGATGGCGTGCAGTTCGGTGTTTGTGGTGACGAATTCTTTGAGGTTGAAGTCGGTGCGGGGTGCGTAGGTTGAATTTGGGTTGACGCAAGGGAGTTTGGAGCTAGAGTTCGGTCTAATGGGGCTTACGTGGCAAGAGGAAGTCGCGATTCGGAGATCGCTCCTACCGAGCGTGATTCGTTCACCCGATCTCTTGCAATTTTGAGTTTGGCTAAGGCATCTCTGAAGCCATCTGTAGTTCTTGGGACTTCGCCATAGCATCCTCGGCTTCTTGGATCATCCCTTTGCGCTGATAACATACGGACAGGCTGGTATAGACGAGCGGATCGGAAGGGTCAATCTCGATTGCTTTCTTTATCGCTTGGATTGCCTCGTCGTATTTTCCTTGGCGCTCATACGCATGTCCAAGCCCGATGGGCCCGTCAACATAGTCGGGGTATTGTTCGACCAATTCGATGAACGCAGCCACGGCGTCGTCAAGTTCGTTGTTTCCGAAATGGGTTAATGCCCGATCATAAAGTTCCTCTTTCGATGGCATTCTCGATCTCCTATTCGCACATCCTAACCTCTTAGTTTCGGTGACTGATGTGGAAGGTATTTTATCAGGAGGTTAGTCGGAAGTCAACTAAAAGCAATGGTGAGTAGGGGTCGCAGATCTGCGACCCCTACAGATGAAGTGTTGTTTTTTTGTTTATCTTATTCCAACTTTTGCACTGTAGGGAATAACGAAGGCGATAGAGATCCCTCGTTATTCCCTACGAACACATATAAAACGGGTAGTGCGAGATGACGATCTTCGATGAAGTTCTTCAGGAAGTGGACAAACGGTGTCGGGAGGAAGGAATACCGATGTTGGGGCCCGAGAAAGCCGAGTTTCTCGTGACGCTCGTCGAAAAAACAAAGCCCTCCCTCATCGTGGAATGTGGAACGGCAATTGGGTATTCCGGATTGTGGATGCTTGAGAAACTCAAAACCGCAGGAAATGGCAGGCTGATAACCGTGGAAATCGAGCCGGACCGCGCTCGCGAGGCGCAAGGCCATTTCAATCGCGCCGGATTCGGCAATCTGGTTGATTCTCGAATCGGCAACGCCATAGACGTGCTGCAAACCATCACCGATCCCGTCGATTTTCTTCTGCTGGACAACAATTTCAGCAACTACTTCCCTTGCTTTCAGGCAATTGAATCGCGTCTCGTGGATGGGGCGACCGTCGTCGCGGATAACGTCGGTATTGGCGCGGATAGCATGGCGGATTACCTTGAGCATGTTCGTTCCCGCTACGACTGCCAAACCTGCTGGTTTGACACGGAATTACCATGGGTGAAGCGCGACGCCATGGAGATCACCATTTACAAAAAAATAGTGCGTAATACGTAATGCGTAAGATGAGCAAATTTGACGTTTACGCATAATTCCTTATCTTGATGCAAAGAATATACAACAGAATTGGAGAAGAGGAAGATGAACGAACGATACAACTTTAACGACATCGCGCGGTTGCCAGCTCCGAGCGATAATGTGGCAATCGCTACGTGTCGATTGGAAGCGAATTCGGTAATCTGTTTTGATGGAGAATCGTTCGAGTTGTCCCATACGATTTTGGAGGGACATCGATTTGCTATTAAGCCGATCTCGGAGGGCGAAGCACTGCTTTCTTGGGGGCTGCCGTTCGGATTTGCAGTCAGTCAGATTCAACCGGGCGACTATGTGTGCAATCAGAAGATGATTGACTCGCTGTCCTTGCGACATCTCGACTTCGATTTGCCGACACACCCCAATTTCAGGGATGAGATCATCACGTACCATCTTGATGAAAAGAATTTTCAGCCGGGCACTCCTTTATCCCGATATGATGATGACAGGTATTTCGAAGGTTACCGGCGGGGTGGAGAACGCGGTGTTGGAACGCGAAATTACATTGTGGTCATGGGCACCACTTCGCGGACTTCCGGTTTCGTCAACGCCTTGGTGAGCCGAATGAAGGATGCCGCCGCGGATCGCGAAAACATAGACGGGGTTATCGCCGTGGCGCATACCGAGGGCGGAGAGGGCAGGACGCCTAACAATCTGGATATGCTGCTGCGAACGCTCGCCGGGTTCATGATTCATCCAAATGTAGGGGCGGTTCTAGCCGTTGACTACGGATCGGAAGCCGTGACGAACCGGATGCTGCAGGATTATCTAATCAAACACGGCTACCCGCTTGACGGTGTGATACATCATTTTCTGAGCATAAGGGGCGGTTTTGACGCGAATTTGGAGAATGGTAGTGCAATCATCAGGGGTTGGTTGGATCCGGTTAATGCGATGGATCGCACAAGACAGCCTCTGTCGAACATCAAGATTGCGCTTCAGTGCGGGGGGTCGGACGCATTCTCCGGCGTGTCGGGCAATCCGCTCGCCGCGTATGTCGCCAAGGAGGTCATCCGCTACGGCGGGGCAGCCAACCTCGCCGAAACGGACGAACTCATGGGCGCGGAACACTATGTGCTCCAGAATGTCAAGGATTTGGAGACGGCATCAAAGTTCCTTGATACAATCGAACGATTCAAAGAACGCGCGAGTTGGCACGGTCACTCCGCCGAAGGGAATCCTAGCGGCGGTAACAATTTTAGAGGGTTGTACAACATCGCCATCAAGTCGATTGGCGCCGCAATGAAGCGGAATCCTGACGTTCGCTTGGACCATGTAATCGATTACAGCCAGTTGATGGCTGAACCGGGCTACTATTTTATGGACAGCCCGGGGAACGACCTTGAAAGCATCGCGGGACAGGTGGCGTCCGGGGCAAACATGATTTTCTTCGTGACGGGCAACGGCTCTATCACCAACTTTCCGTTTGTTCCGACAATTAAGATCGTGACCACCTCGGACAGATATAATATGCTGGAAAAGGATATGGATGTAAACGCGGGAGCGTATCTTGACGGGACACCCATGGAAGTGCTTGGGGAGGAGACACTGGATCTCATGATTGATGTTGCGTCCGGCGAACGGTCTGTCGGGGAAAGGGCGGGACATTCCCAAGTGTCGTTGTGGAGAGATTGGAAGCAGACGGGCCCAACGGATTTGGATTCCGTCGCGGCTGTCTCCGAAATGCGAGACGGCACCTCCATCCCTGTCAAAGTCGATGCGCCGGTCCGGAGCCACACGTTTCGCGCCCTCGAAGTGGGGGATAGCCGTCGCAGTGACCAGATCGGCTTGATTCTTCCGACAAGCCTCTGCTCCGGGCAAATTGCCCAGATGATTGCCAATCGCCTGAATGACCGCGAACTGGGAAGGGACAAAGGGATTTCGCGTTATGTCGCGTTGGCGCACACGGAGGGCTGTGGCGTGTCGAGCGGACAAACGGAGGAGATATACACGCGGACGCTCGTGGGACATCTCACGCACCCGACCATCGGTCTCGGGCTGCTTTTGGAGCACGGTTGCGAAAAGACGCATAACGACCATGTATTGCACGCGCTTGACACGCACGGAATTGACAGCAGTCGTTACGGCTGGGCGAGCATCCAGATGGACGGCGGTATCGAATCGGTAACGCAAAAGGTGGAGCGTTGGTTTGAAGACGCATTGGAATCAATGCCGGCGCCGCGCCACACTGACGCGAGTTTGGAACATCTGCGCTTGGGATTAACCTCCGTCGGAAAGGTTACCGAGAGGGTTGCTTTGAGTCTCGCGCGGTTGACACAGGAAATTGCCGGAGCAGGCGGTACCGTCGTTGCCCCTGCCAATGCCACATTCCTGACTTCACCTGCTTATGTGGAAGCGGTAGTTGAGGATCGAGAACTGAGAAATACACTCGCCTATGGACAGGCGATAGGCGGCGCAGGGCTGCACGTCATGGAGACGCCAACGGATCATCCGATCGAAACGCTAACCGGATTGGGAGCGACCGGCGTGGATCTTGTGCTGACGCATATCGTGGGACACCCCCTACAATCGCACCGCATGATTCCGCTGGTTCAGGTGACGACGGATGAGATGACGAGTTCTATCTACGAGGATGATCTCGATGTAGCACCCTCCGGTGACGATTGGACGCCGGAGTCTTTTTCGAGCCAGATGCTTGATGTGATTCTCCACGTCGCCTCCCGCCGGTATACCCCCAAACTCTATGGGAAAGGGAATACCGATTTCCAGTTTACGCGAGGGTTGTTGGGGCTTTCGATGTAGGGTGTTTGTGGGGTGGAATCAGCGTTCATCGCACTGCTAATCAATTTGATCGCACCTTACAGCTAAGAGGTTGGTGGGCGGTGCCCACCCTACGGGTTGACTAGTCCATGTTAAGGCTTGGCTTCCATAAGCGGCTCGGGAATTTTCATCTTGAGATTGATGCCGATATCACGCAATCGGTAACCGCGGTATTGGGTGTGTCGGGGGGCGGCAAGAGCACACTGCTCAACTGCATAAGCGGAATTCTGCACCCAGATGAAGGCATCATCTCGTTTCTCGGCGAAACACTCTACTCCTCTCAAGAGAGGGTTCGGCTCCCGCCAGAAAAACGGCGATTCGGGTACGTTTTTCAGGAAGGACTCCTCTTTCCCCACCTGACCGTCCAAAAAAACATCTTCTATGGCCACAACGGCACATCCCGGTCCGGGGAGCAGATTGACGTCCATCGTGTGATAGACATCCTCGAAATCGACGATCTGTTGAGTCGCTATCCGCATCAGTTATCCGGCGGTCAGCGTCAGCGGGTGGCGCTCGCTCGCGCCTTGGCAATCTGTCCGCGAATGTTGTTGATGGACGAGCCGCTTGCCGCCCTCGATGCCGGGTTAAAGCATCGTATCCTACCCTACCTCCACCACATCAAAGAGGCTTTCGACATCCCGATTCTTTATGTAACGCACTCTATCTCGGAAGCGATGGCGTTGGCGGACGAAGCCTTTCTGCTGGACGAGGGGCGCGTTACCGCGCGGGGTGAACCGCATCAACTTCTCACCTCCCCATCCGCCCTCCCCATCGCCCAGATGACAGGTGTAGAAAATATCCTGTCCCTGCCCGTCATCGCATGCGACCGAAAACGCGGCGTGACAGAATTGGAAATTGGAAGCCAGAAACTGCTCGTCCCCTATACGGAAATTGAAGTCGGCAAACTGATGCAAGTTGGTATCAGAGCGGAGGACATTATCGTCTCGCTAGAGCCAGATTTGCCGATTAGCGCGCGGAACGTGTTAAGCGGGGAGATCCGCGGGATCGACCCGTTCGGAGATCGGATTATGTTATTCGCAGAGATTGAAGAGCACCCGCTGTCAGTGAAGATAACGAATGAGGCGCGGAGCCAGCTTGGTCTTGAGGTGGGCATGAAGTGCTACTTCGTGATTAAAGCGAACGCTGTCAACCCGCTTTGGGAGACTTGAAAGAAAAGCGCGTAACTGCACCCTGTGAGCGGGGATCAAGCGACCGAATGAGATCGAATAAACGAACAGTAAGTCCATTAGAAATCCCAAGGCGGTATGAATTCCTGTGCGATAGACATCCTCTTGTCGCGCCTGTTGGACGGCAAGAACAATGTTGAGGAATCTGTTGCAAACGGCGTGTATTTCTATCACCTGTCCGCCGCGCGGCGAATGCTTGTTCTGAAGTAGCGTTGCTGCCAATCTTTAAACTTACCAACAATTTGATTTTGTGTTGCAATCTAATACTAAATGAAAAGGAGATTTCTATGAAAACACACGCTTTGAATCAAACAATTCCCGCGATTGTTCTGATGACAATATTTTTTTCGATTTGTATGTTTCCATGTGGTGGCCACGCTCAACCTGAGCCCGATGCCATAGCCCAATTTTCTGACCGCACCCTTGCCATAATGGTGCGCATAGACATAGCTATTCAGAATTTGCAGGCGCCTAACCTCAGTGCGCTAAAAGCAATGCCGGAAGCCGAAGTCCTACAGATTCCTAAAGCGGAGTTAGCAGAACTGAGGATTCTGGCGGCGGGCAAGGGAGGAGGGGACGATTTGGGATTACCGGTCATAACCGATCTGACAGGGTTGGAACATGCGGCTCAACTCACTAGGTTATACCTTAGAAATCAAGATGTCGCGGACATCGCTCTGCTTACACATCTCACGGAGTTGACTACGATCGATCTCTGGGGCAATCACGTGGTTGATGTCACTCCCCTCTCCGGACTAACGAATTTAACGAGTCTGGATCTTGGAGGCAACTCAATCATTGGTAATTACATCACCGATATTGCCCCTCTCGCCCAATTGACGCAACTGAGAGAGTTACATGTTGCGAGTGAAGTTACGGACATCAAGCCGGTCGAGCAACTGACACAACTAACCAGACTCGATTTAGGAGGCAATGAGATTAGTGACATTAGCCCCATCGCGGATCTGACGGAACTGACCGAGCTAGATTTGGGGGGTAATGTGATTAGCGACTTAAGCTCTCTCGCAGGACTCACGCAGTTGACGCTTTTGTTTCTCGGCGGCAATCAAATTGTTAATATCACACCCCTGACAGAATTAACAGAGCTAACATACTTAGATGTTGGGCTCAACCAGATTGCCGACCTTGCTCCGGTGGAAAATTTCAAGCAACTGGAAACATTAAACCTCTCGTGGAATAAAATCAGTAACCTCGTCCCTCTCGCTGACCTGGCACACCGGTTGAAAGAGTTAAATATTTCTCGGAATCAAATTCAAGACATTACTCCGCTTGCAGCATTGGTGAACCTTGAGAAGCTGCGCCTCTCGGACAATGAAATCAGCGACGTTACACCATTAGGGCAACTGTCTGCAGCGCTATTGGAATTGGATTTGCGGGACAATCAGATCGTCGATGTCAGTCCGCTCGCCAGCTTGGTAAATCTTGAAGCGCTGCATCTCGGGGGAAATCCGATTGCGGACACGTCTCCGCTTCGCGCACTCTTGAACGCGAATCCAAATATATACATAGATATAGATGTCATCGGTGAAGAGGGAGCCTGTCAAGTAGGAAATGTTCTCGCGCCCGGCGAGAGTTGCACGTACCCCGGCACCGACGCCGTGTTCTCTGTGCTCGATAACGGTAACGCGAGCTGGAACATCCCGGGCCTGCCCCCGCTCCTCGCCGAAGTGGTTAACCAAGTAGTTCTTGGCGAATCAGTCAGTGTTTCTGCCACCATCGATAATAAAGATTACCACTTCGTTGCAAACCAAGTCTCGAGCGGCTCTTGGGAAATCAGTGAAATTGGAGACGATGTGACGGCGCAGCCTGAGCCCCCCGATAAACCGGAACAACCTCGAGATGAAGCCCCGACGTTGACTATCTCCACCGCATCACCGCTAACAGAGGATGCGTTGGGTGGAAGTATCGTCACGCTCACGCTCGGCGGCGGAACTTTCGAGCGCTCCAAATTCACTATTGGGGATGCTGTCACTCTGTCCGGGATCGCAGGCGTCACCATTGGCACATTTGCAATTGACCGCGAGAGCGACACGGTAGTCACGGTCGAACTCACATTCGATGGAAATATCGACACGGATGGGATCCTGGCTGTTTCTGTCGAAGCGGGGGCGATAGCGGAGTATGACGGGCCTCCATTCTCGGCGCAGCTTCCCGTCTCCGCCGTGACAGAATCGATCATTGCCTCGACACCGACTCCGCTGACACCAGAGACGTTAGATAGAAGTGTCGTTACCCTCACACTTGCCGGGAGAATTTTCGAGCGCTCCATTTTCACGATTAGAGATGGAGTGACTGTGTCTGGCATTTCGGGTGTCACCGTGGGTACGTTTGACATCGACCGCGAGAGCGACACTGAAGTCACCGTTGAACTCACCTTCGACGGGAATCTTGACTCGGACAGCACGCTGACATTCACCGTCGGTGCGGCGGCAATAGCGAATTACGGTGGCGCAGCGCTTACCGCGGATATCCAGGTCTCTACCGGAGCCGAGACGCCTCCGGAGCCGGCACCGCTCAAAGGAGATGTTAATGGGGACGATGTGGTGAATATTCTGGATCTGGTGTTGGTGGCGTCGGTTCTCGGGGAGGCAGGACAAGATTTAAATGCAGATGTCAATGGCGATGGTTTCGTGAACATCTTGGATTTGGTGTTGGTAGCGGGTGCGCTTGGGAACGCGGCAGCCGCGCCTTCAGCTTGGTATCGCGACCTGGAGATCGCGACTACTAGAACGGACGTGGCGCAGTGGTTGGCTCAGGCGCAAACGCTCGACCTGATGGATGCAACGTCGCTACGGGGCGTTCTTTTCCTAGAGCAACTGTTGGCATCGCTGACGCCAAAAGAGACGGCGCTCTTGCCAAACTTCCCGAACCCGTTCAATCCGGAGACGTGGATACCGTATCAGTTGACAGAGGACACGGCTGTCACATTGACCATATATGATACCGGTGGTATTATAGTGCGTCGCTTGGATATAGGGTATCGGTTGGCGGGGTACTATGCCGATCGCGGGAAGGCGGCGTATTGGGACGGCTGCAACGGATTTGGCGAGCAGGTGGCGAGCGGTGTCTATTTCTATCACCTGTCTGCGGGCGACTATTCCGCCGCGCGCAAGATGTTGATAAGGAAGTAAACAAAATAGCTCAAGGATTAACTTGATTTGTGCGAACTTCGGTGTTGTAACTGTTCAAACACGAGCATGAACGCTTGATATTAACTCTCCCTCACAGTTACAGCCCGGCACAGGAAAGGGGATAGACTACCTCTCCGTCTAGTTAACATAATTGGATATTAGCTATGGACACACAAACCTACATCTATTGGCAAGATGAGAAGATGTTTATCGGATATCTGGAAACGTATCCCGATTATTGGACGCAAGGCGAATCCGTAGAAGCCTTAGAGGAAAATCTTCGTGACATCTACGCAGACCTCACAAGCGGCGCTGTTCCGTGGGCTCGGAAGGCTGCCCAATTACAGATTGCATAGAAAGACGTGACCTGATTCGTGAGTTAGAGAAGATGGGGTGTGTTTTTATCCGTCATGGCGCGAAGCATGATTGGTATCAAAATCCAAGCACGCGTATTTCTCAGCCAGTTTCGCGCCACAGAGAAATCAAAGAACCGTTGGCAAAGCACATTCTCAAGATGCTCAGAGAGTAAGTGTTTAGTCCATCAAAGCTATGTTGCAGATGCTAGTTGGTCGTATTAATGAGAGTATTCGCATATAGATAGATTTGCCGTCACTGTTTAGTTCGATCAAAATAAAGAGAAAAAATTGGTCTGGCATTGATTTGGCCTAATCGTCGGTAGGAGCAGCGCTCCTCTGCGGAAGCGGCATCCCCCTGCCCCGACCGGCGGGTAGAGTGGTGTCCTCCCATTACATGCAAATGGCGAACGTGCAATGAATTGCGCTACTACAAACCGACATCTGCGATATAGATTGATGGACTAAACAGTTTCCACTTGCCGTATAGCCTTCCAGATTACCAAGAGAATCAGCCGACAGATAGTAACCCAAGTTTTTTCTTCCCTTCGGCTGACGCCTTGATTGAAGTAGTCCCCAAACACAGAGTCTGTTTCGGAACTCCACCGTTCAGTATATCCATCCTCCACTAACCACTCAGTTTTACTTTTGCATTGACAACTTTACACATATATAGTATGATTCAGCCGAAATAGACAATCAAACGAACGATCAACTGACTGGATATGGAAGGATCAAGTGACCGAATAGGGAACGCGATAGTAAATCCTGATAGAACTCCCATAGAGATCCTTCAAGGGAGTGACAGCCGCACGAGTTAGGAGAAACCGTTCAATGGTGGCAACCGCCAAATCATGAGCGTTAGCCCAGAAACGCAGCAACTTTCTGTTTTAGCCCAAGCCGGAACGCCGTCAACGCAGACTACGACTGCATTCATCAACCTCCTTCTACTGGCTAAACCGCCCGGTTAAATCGTTATCCTGGCTAACGCAGGCTAACATAGACGAGTGTTGCCTAGCGATAGATTGAGGATTTGATTTTGCTGCGGAAAACCAGTGCGATAGGGATTCTCCCTGTCCCGACCGCTTGTTGCTGAGTAAGTCCTATTTTTCAAATTAAATTATGCTCACTTTTTCTCCAAGAAATATCATAATTTTACCCGATGCAGAGTATGTCTATCTTAACACGAATACTCCCGTATCAATTAAGCGACCGAATAAGATTGAGGAAAGGGATGCCGCTCCGACCATACCTGAAGCTATCGGGACAGGGATGTCCCTCCCACCGGGGCGGCCGCTCTTACCAGAACCGGACTAAACTGTTACCTCAGAGATTAAACTGAGAGTGGTTTATTAGTCCATTTTATAGCGGATTCGTCTGATAAACTCACACAGGTTCGTATCAGGGGATTTTAGCGCGACACGCAAGATGTTGATTCGGAAATAAACAGGTTAGTGGACAGGAAGGCAGGCGGGGCGTGACTGCCTTCCTTCCTTTCGTTCCGTGCCCAAACACGAAAAGTTAAATCTCATAACTTGCAGAGGAGAATGCAAAACGTGAATCGACGAGAAAATCTCTATTCATCTTGGTTGGTGAGTCTCTGTACCGTTCTCGCTGTCGGAATCATCGGTTGCGGCGGCGGTGAGGGCGACGATGACAATGAGTTAGTGGGCACATGGACGCTAGAATCGGTTGATGGCGCAACTATTCAACAAACAATAGACCAGTTTAAACAGTTGGCTGCCGCTTTCGGCCAAGATTTACAGATCTCTTATACCGAGGACTGGACATTTGAAAGCGACGGGATGTGGCGTAGGGCATTGACTCTTGTAGCGCCAAACGAAGCCGGCGAAGTAGAGACAAGTTCATTTGAAGCCACCGGCACATATTCGCTGTCCGGCTCCAACTATTCCATCACAATCACGGGGACCACAGGTGCGGACCCGACCGAAGATATTCAGGCGGACATCGATTTCGATTTTGCCGACATAATCAACGGGACCTGGTTGATAGATGGAAGTGCCCTGACGTTAACCGGCGCTGGCGGCACCGTCCTCGGCTTCGAAAGGCAGTAATGCCGTTGCGCTCCAAAGTCAGTGTATGGATCAAAAGCGATCATTTCGTTAGGACTTACACGATTATGCGGTGTAACACCCGGTTGGGACGATCAACCGACCAATCAACAGAGCGACCCGTGGCGCCGTAGGGGCGGGGTCCCCCCGCCCGTTACCCCATGTAGGGTGCAATCAAGCGGCGTAACTGTTTAGCCCATCAGTCTATATCGCTGATGTCGGTTTGTAGTAGTGCAATTCATTGCACGTCCGCCGTAATCAGTATCGGGGCAGGGGGGGATCTCTATCGCCTTCGCTATCCGCTCAGTTGATCCCCTCAAGCAACTGGGCAAGGAGGACCGTAATGAAATCCACAATTAAGAGCCGAAAGAATATCTTCGTAACACTACTCACTATCTTCTTAATCTGCGGCTTACAAAGTGTTAGCTACAGTGGAGATGTTTTTTGGGAGGTTGGCGAAGCTTTGGGCGCCGGGTTTGGCGCTGTTGGAGAAGGATTGGGCGCCGCCGGGGAAGGATTAGGAGCAGGATTGGGAGCTGCGGGTGAAGGCGTAGGTGCAGGTCTGGGCGGTGTTTGGGAAGCCTTTGATACCATTGGAGAAGCCGTCGGTATTCATCCGGTTGAGCTTATAGCTACGGGCGGTCTCAGTGCAATTATTCGTCTCATACCGCTACCGGAGGCAAACGCCGCCGGGCATGTACGCGGCGCGTCGAGCATCTTCGTCATGCCCGATGGCGGGCACATCGGAATTGTGGCTTCGGGAAGCGTATACTTTTGGGATCCCCACATGGAGCAGTTCACCGCCCCGCTTATACACGGAGCGCCTATCTTCAGGTTTGTTGTCAGCCCCGGTGGAGGGATGCTGGCTACCACGAGTGAAGGCGGCAATGTCCAGTTGTGGACGCGCGACACGGCTAACACTGACAGTTCTTGGGTGCCTACCGGTCAGCAACTCGACATGTCCGTCGTGGGATATACCACATGGGCGCAACTCAAGCTGGAGCCCAAAATTCATATTTTGAGTACCGCCTTCAGCCCCGACGGGGAAATACTTGCAGGCGGCAGCGCCCGCGGTACGGTACGGTTGTGGAACGCCACTACCGGAAGTCTCCGAACTACTCTTCGCGGCCATTCGGACAGCGTTACGAGCGTTACCTTCAGCCCCGACGGAAGGCGGCTCGCGACGGCGAGCGTCGATGGCACGGTGCGGCTGTGGAACCCCGCCACCGGAGTTCCCGAAGCTACGCTCGGCGGACATCGGAGCAGTGTTGTGAGTGTTGCCTTCAATCCTGTGAACGACCAACTCGCCAGCGCAAGCCTTGACGGCACGGTGCGGCTGTGGAACCCCGCCACCGGAAAACACGAAGCCACGCTCGACCATGAAACACCGGTGCTGGACATTGCTTTCAGCCCTGACGGAGAAGTTCTCGCCAGCGCAAATGTGAACGGGAGTGTACGATTGTGGGACCCCGATACTAGAACAGTTCACGCGTTGCTTGGGAATGGATCGCCCGTGACGACGGTCGCTTTTGGCGCTGACAAACACACCATCATCGCCGGCAGCAGAGATGGGCAGATACGCCAGTGGGAAGTGTGGGATGTTGCCGACAGCGCGCCGGAAATACTCACCGCCTCAACCGCGGCGCCACTGACCGAGCGGTCGCTTCAAGGGAACGTGGTCACACTTACGCTGAGCCGCCTGGCTTTTGCGCGGTCTGTCTTTGACATTCGAGATGCGGTAACGGTATCGGGAATTTCCGGCGTAACGATTCCGTGGCACCAACCGGACCGAAAGAACGACACCGAAATCACAGTTCAACTAGAATTTAATGGGAACATAGGCAAGGACGCCATTCTCACCTTCAACGTTGGGGCAAGTGCCGTACCGGGCTACTTTGGCCCCGCTCTTACCGCACAAATACCGGTTACCGCTTTCACGGAAACGGTAACCGCTTCGACGGAGTCCCCATTGACGGAAGCAACACTAAATGAAAGCGTCGTAACCCTTACGCTTGATGACGGAACTTACGCGCGGTCTAGGTTTGACGTCGGAGAGGCGGTAAAGGTGTCCGGAATTCCCGGTGTTACCGTCGAATGGTCCGATGTAGACCGCCTAAGCGACACCGAAATAAGGGTTGAACTTGGGTTCAACGGAGACATAGACACCGATGGTACGCTTACGTTCAGCGTCGGAGCAGGTGCCATTGAGGGATACGGCGGTCTAGCCCTTGCGGCACAGTTGCCGGTCACGGCGTCCACCGAATCGGTGGTAGCCTCGACCGCGTCCCCGTTAACGGAGTCAACCCTGAATGGGAGTGTCGTCACTCTCACACTTAGTGGTCGTTCTTACGCTCGGTCTGGTTCTGTCAGCGTATCCGGCATTGACGGTGTAGCTATCAAAGGAGGTGGAGTAAAGCGTGTAAGCGGCACCGAAGTGACCGTTGAACTCACATTTTCTGGTAATCTGGAGGCAAATGCCACCCTCACCGTCACAGCCAGTGCAGAAATAATCGCAGGTTACAATAAGGCGCTCACCGCACAAGTGACTGTCACCGCGGTAGAAGAATCGCTAACTGCCTCGACCCCATCCCCATTAACAGAACACGCGCTGGAGGGCAGCGTCGTGACACTCACGCTCAGCGGAAGGAATTTCGAAAGCTCCAGTTGGGACATTTCACGCGCTTTGGCCATAGCCGGTATTGATGGTGTGGCCAAGGACTCCGTACGCCGCATTAACGATACCGAAGTGACGGTTGAACTTGAATTCAACGGAGACATTGACGAGGACACTACGCTCACCTTCACCTTGGGAACTGATGCCATCGCAGGATACGGCGGTTCCGCCTTTACCGTGCAGCTACCGGTCACGGCGTCCACGGAATCGGTAACCGCCTCGACTCTGACGCCATTAACAGAAGAAACTTTGAATGGCGGCGGCGTGACACTTACGCTCAGCGGCTGCACTTACGAGCAGTCCATCAGAGATGCGGTAAAGGTATCCGGGATTGCCGGTGTAGAAATCCCTTGGCGCGGACTAGAACGAAAGAGCGATACGGAGGTGACAGTTACACTTGAATTCGATGAGAACATGAATGCGGACGCTACCCTTGTCTTCAGCGTTGATGCGGATGCCATCGCGGGATACAGCGGTCTCGCCTTAACCACGCAACTACCGGTCACGGCGTCCACGGAATCGGTAGCCGCCTCGACTCTGACGCCATTAACGGAAGGGACGCTGAATGAGAGCACCATCACACTCACGCTCGGTGGCAGGATCTACACACAGTCTGTTAGAGATGGAGTAAAGGTATCCGGAATCGCTGGCGTAACAATTCCTTGGCGTGGAATAGACCGGAAGAGCGACACCGAAATCACCGTTGAGCTTGAATACAATGGCGACATAGATACGGACTCAACGCTGACCTTCAGTGTGGGGGCAGATGCCATCGCAGGATACGGCGGTCCCGCCCTTACGGCACAACTCCCCGTTACCGCATTCACGGAATCAGTCACAGCTTCGATCACCTCCCCACTAATGGAATCGACGTTGAATGGCAGCGTCGCCACCCTCACGCTTGCTGGTAGGGCTTACGCAGAATCTATCTGGGACATTCGGGATGCGCTGAAGCTGTCCGGGATCGCCGGGGCAACTGTTGACAGGTCTGCCACCAGGCGTGTCAGTGACACGGCGGTAGCTGTTGCAATTGAATTCAATGGTGACATAGATGCTGGCGCTAACCTCACCTTCAGTGTGGGAAAAGATGCCATCGCAAACTACAACGGTCCCGCGCTTACGGCACAACTACCGGTCACGGCGTCCATGGAATCGGTAATCGCCTCGACAGCGTCCCCATTGACAGAACCGGCTCTGAATGGGAGCGTCGTGACTCTCACGCTGAATAGCAGGGATTATGCCCCTGCTTGGGAAATCCGCGATGAAGTGAAGGTATCTGGAATTGCGGGAGTGACTGCTGACACATTCAACCGTGTCAGCGATTCGGAAGTGACAGTCAAGCTTGAATTCAATGGGAATATAGATGCGGATGCTACGCTCACCTTCAGCGTGGGTGCAGATGCCATTGAGGGATACACCGGTCTAGCCCTTACGGCACAATTGCCGGTCACGGCGTCCACGGAATCGGTAGTTGTCTCGGCCGCGTCCCCGTTGACGGAACCGACGCTCAATGGGAGCGTCGTCACACTCACACTCAGCGGGAGGAATTACGTAAGCTCCAGTTGGGACATTTCTCGCGCTTTGACCATTTCCGGTATTGATGGTGTGACCAAGGACTCTGTACGCCGCGTTAGCAATACGGTGGCTACTGTTGAACTGGAATTCAATGGTGATTTTGACTCCAATACCACTCTCACATTTACCGTGAGTCCGGGGGCTATTGCAGATTACAACGGTCCTGCATTCACGCAACAGATACCCGTCACCGGTGGTCCCGAATCAATAGTTGCATCAACAGTCGCTCCGTTAACCGAGGCGACTTTGAATGAAAGTGTTGTCACACTTACACTCAACGGAAGAAATTACACTCGCTACTCTTCGGACATTTCACGTGCTTTGACCATATCCGGTATTGATGGTGTGACCAAGGACTCTGTACGCCGCGTTAGTGATACAGAAGCCACTGTTGAACTGGAATTCAATGGCGATTTTGACGCCGATGTCACCCTCACACTCACCGTGGGCCCGGAAGCTATAGCAAGCTACAACGGTCCCGCATTCACGCAACAGATACCCGTCACCGGTGGTCCCGAATCAATTGTCGCATCGACCGCCGCTGCATTAACCGAGGCGACTTTGAATGAAGGTGTGGTCACACTTACGCTCAGCGGTAGGAATTACGTAAGCTCTAGCTGGGACATTTCGCGTGCTCTGACCATAACCGGAATTGATGGTGTGACCAAAGACTCCGTACGCCGCGTTGGCAACACGGTGGCTACTGTTGAACTGGAATTCAATGGTGATTTTGATACCGATGTCACCCTCACATTCACCGTGGGTTCGGGAGCCATAGCAGATTACAATGGCCCCGCATTCACGCAACAGATACCCGTCACCGGTGGTCCCGAATCAATTGTCGCATTGACCGCCGCGCCGTTAACCGAGGCGACTTTGGATGGAGGTGTAGTCACACTAACACTCAGCGGGAGGAATTACGTAGGCTCTAGATGGGACATTTCCCGCGCTTTAACCATAGCCGGAATTGATGGTGTGACTAAGGACACTGTTCGCCGCATTAGCAATTCTAAAGCCACTGTGGAACTGGAATTCGACGGTGATTTTGATGTCGATGCCACTCTCACATTCACCTTAGGTCCAGGAGCCATAGCAAACTACAGCGGTCCCGCCCTAACCGCGCAATTACCCGTTACCGCAATGATAGAAGATGCCCTTGCCGCAAACTTCCCGAATCCGTTCAACCCGGAGACGTGGATACCCTATCAACTTGCATCAGATGCGGATGTTACCTTGACTATCCATGCGTCCGACGGACAGCTAGTTCGGCGTTTGGGGCTGGGATACCAACCTGCGGGAACCTATTACAGCCGTAGCCGCGCGGCTTATTGGGACGGCAAAAACGACTTCGGTGAATCGGTGGCAAGCGGTGTTTACTTCTACACCCTCACTGCAGGGAATTTTTCCGCGACACGGAAGATGTTGATACGGAAGTAGAACGCAGTATACATACGCCGGTAACGCTTGCAGCACATGGTGGACGGCACGCGACGCGTACCTACTACCATCAGTGGGTTCGCCGCAGCACGGAAGATGCAGGTTCGTTAGTAACTTTTATCGGAGTAACCGTATTTTTCTACAAAACCTCAGTTTCAACGCGAGACCAATCTTTCCAATCAATAAGATGGTAGGCTGATATGAAAAGCAAACAGGTAGATGCAAAATACAGGGTGGGCCTCATTGGCTGCGGTCGAAAAGGAACCGAACACGCGAGGGGATACCGTTTCCACCCACTCACCGAGGTTGTTGCCGCTGCGGATACGGATCCTGAGAATCTTGCGCTTTTCTGTAAACGGTTCGATGTTCCGGGATATGCGGATTACGAGGAGATGCTCGATAAGGAGCGAATTGACATCGCTGCCCCGATTCTGCCCACGAGTGTGAACCCGGAGGTTGTCCTCACTTGCGCTGCCGCTGGCGTCAAGGCGATTTTCTGTGAGAAACCCATGTCTGCTAGCTTGGAAGATGCGGACCGAATGGTAGAGGTTTGTCGCTCTCGCGGGATAAGGTTCGCCGCTGGGGATGCGTTTCGCAATCTACCGCAATATTGGTCGGCACGGGAGATGATCGAAGCGGGTGAGATTGGGGAAATCCTGAGCATCAATCTTTACGATGCGACGAGCACGATTTCGGGAGCAGGTTGTCAGGGCTTGAGTCTAATGCGCATGTTCGCTTGGGATGCCGATGTAGATCAGGTGGTCGGTCATGTGATGACGGATCCGTTCAGCGACAACGATCAGGACATGGGTGGGTACGTTCGATTTAGCAACGGAATTGAATGTTTGGTGCATGCGAAATCCGCCGCTAGACGCGGCATTGAGGTAATGGGAAGCCGGGGAATCTTCGCTAGTGATTATAGCAGTTTTCACTTATGGAAACTCGATAATGGAGCCAACCCACGATCTGCGAAACTGTCGGAGCTTAGTGAGGTTGGGGGGCTGTTTCAAGACGTGACGTATGGACCTAGCTACGACAGTGACGGAAAAGGACTTCCTGGGTATCGGCAGATGGCAAGTGTCCAGTCTATCGTGGATTCGCTTGAAAAGGACATTGAGCCGCGATGCAGCGGTGACAACATGCTCAAAGTGTTGGAGATTGCAATTGCGCTTCGAGAGTCACATCGCCGAGGTCATGCTCCTGTCAAACTGCCGCTTGAAGATCGCAGTTTGAAGATTGTCCCCGTCCCTGCGCGATGGCTCAACAAGAAGGATGTCTACGGAAGGGAGTGGTATGCGAAGGAAATGGACCGGTACGCACAGTGAAAGAGCAGTGGTTAGTGACCAGTGGCTAGTGGTCGGTAGTTGGCGGGGTGTTTCAAGCTTTTTTGAGTGCGGAACACAGGGGCGATTGTGTGTCTCTACAAGGAGGGGAGGTACTAACGGTCGGAGGTGTGTTGGCGATGGTGGGCAATAAGAGGAGAAATCCGCGATTTGATGAGGATTCAAAGGAACAGGCAGTAACTACGATAGAGATGGTCTCTCCCCGCCTATTGGAACGGCAAAACGACTTCGGAGAACCTGTGGAGAACGGCGTCTATTTTTCCACCCTCACTGCGGGAGACTTCGCCACAACTCGGAAGGCTGCCCAATTAAAGATTGCATGAAAAGACGTGACCCAATTCGTGAGTTAGAGAAGATGGGGTGTGTTTTTATTCGTCATGGCGCGAAACATGATTGGTATCAAAATCCAAACACACGTATTTCTCAGCCCGTTCCTCGCCACAGAGAAATCAAAGATCCGTTGGCAAAGCACATTCTCAAAATGCTCAGGGATTAGATTGAGGGTGGTTCATAAATCCACTTTATAGCGGAAAATTCGTCTGGTGAACTCGCACACCTTAACGGTAGGAGATTTCACCACGCACCGTGAAAAGCACATCATTGACGCGAAGCAATCTTAATTTCGCCCCAGGTTGTCGCCAAGGATGTATTGGGGCTGACGTGAGACGAGTTGATGTCCGGAACCCTCGGTCCTGTAATCGTAACGTCATCAAGATGAGCGACCGTCCCAAAGAAAGGTTTAAACATCACGGTTCCCGGAACGGCGGTGTGATCGACATATTTGCTTACTAGATTGTCATCGAAGAAAAACTCAAAGAATTGCTGCTCCGCCACAATCTTGATAGAATACCAGCGATCCAGCGCGATATGCCTCCTGAGTTGATCGCCACGAATTTCTCCTCGCTTGATTGGGCGCATATCCCCCTCATTAATACCGATCTCGGCGCCTGGCGGGATAGTACTAACATACACATGCTGAATTCTCGAATTAATGTTCATGAACTGGCACCCCTTTGCGTCGTGCCATCCGCCCAGCCGAACAAGGATGGTAAGGTCTCCACCCCGATGGGACTCGCTTGAAAACCGCACCTTGCAGCGAAGGGTATAGGAGTCCCAGTTCTGCGCATCCCCCGCTCGTAAAGTCATCCAGACATTTTTGGCCTTGGCAAAACCATTAATCATTGTGTCCAAGACCAGATACCCGTTCTCGAGTCTGGGAGGAAAGCAGTGAGGAACGTCGCAGACCTCCCACCCATCAAGGTTCCCGTCGTCGAAACCATCATAAAACGTGCCGGAATACGCCGCGGCGACCGGCGCCACCGTGATTATTAGAACTATCAAAAACCGTATCATCGGAATCTCCCTTCTCCCATACTGAAGCACGTTTGAACTCCCGTGGCGTAGACGAGCACGATGCCGCTGCCGTCTGTCCGTTCGGTTCCTCAAGTTCACGATTCACAAGGTTATTCCGCTTCGCTTGAACAACAGTGCATATAGTGTGTTCTATTATACATTATGACACAACCTACACCAACAGATGATCGTCGCGCCAAACCACGTAGTCGTGAATCAACCGAATGAGCGGCAAGCAGGATGCTCCGCCCACGGCACCGCAGCTTGTAGGCGGGGCATCCTGCCCCACAAGCGCGGGAGGCGACAGTTACTACGTGGTTTATTTTCCAAAAAAATATGGTTAGTGTTGGGTGCCGGTGCGGTTAGAAACCGCACCTACCGGCGTGGTAGAACAGTTTCTTGTGCCAGTCTCGTAAGTATTAAATTCTTAGCGAATAGACCACTAAGTCTTGCTTATGCTGTTGCCGATGGTGTACAGGATAATCGTTACTATCGCACCGACGAATGCCGCCCAATGATAGATGTTAAACGTTTCTTTGAATATCACTACCGACACGATAATCGATGTCGTAATGATCGACATAACGGCGTAGAGCATGTAGCTTGATGTCCCAAAGTTCGTGTAGAGTAGATTAAAACCCAAAAACGTAAGGAATAGCCCGATACCGCCTACAACAGCCCAAATCCAACTCTGTTTGATAATTGTTGTGTACTTTGTCGGTCCCGATATGGGCGCCACTATTAAAGCGAGGATAAACGAAACGAAAATTGATATTACGAGAAATGCAAGTGAGTTTCCAAGAGCGATAGCTTTCTTTTGGCTTGCGGCGAACATGGCATTGCCTAGCGCGCCGATAAACGCAAAAAGTAGGAGCAACAGTGTTTTCATAGGGCTCGTGCAGATCGGTTTGTAGTAGCGCAATTCATTGCGCGTCCGGTTGGTCGTTTGTTTACACGAACTTGACCTGCCGTGTTGCTTTGTGTAGAAACGGGCAATTAATTATCCTACTACGAACCTTTTGGCGTTCGTGTGGGTAAGTTTTAATTAGTAACGGGAGAGCGCCGGATCAATCTCCACCGCCCACCGGTCAATGCCGCCCGCCAAACTCTTGACATTGTCGAACCCGTTCTGGTATAGAAACGCAGCGGCTTGTAGGCTCCTCATGCCGTGGTGGCAGTAGGTCACAATTTCGGTTTGCCGGTCAAGCTGGTCGGCATTTTGGGGCAGGTCGTTGAGAGGAATCAAGGTTGCGCCTTCAAGGTGGGCAATCTCATATTCGTTGGGTTCGCGCACATCAAGCAGCAGAATGTGTTGATCGCTCTCCAATTTGTCTTTGAGGGTGCGCGGGGAGATTTCATGTTTTTCGGGCTGGAATTCGGGACGGCTCATTGTAGGGTCTACCTCGTTCTTGTCAATGTTGCCGGTGCATTCAGGACACGGGCACATCTCTTTAAGTGTTTGGAAAGAGTAGATGCCGGTCGAATGCCCGTCGCTCCATTGGAACTGTACCGCGTAGCGGCCGACAAGCTGAATATCAAGGGGAAGTACATCGTCGGATACTTGGATCAGGGAATAATCACCGTCTCCGTCCGGGGCGAACAGGGAGTGAACATCCAACCCTTTATGGCGGATTGCCGAACACTCGGCACAGGGACACATGCGTCTCAAGTAGGGAAAAGGGTATTCGCTTCTGTGCCCATCCTTCCATTCGACAAGGAATCCGGTGTCACCAAGCCGTTTTAGGGTTTTCGGTTGATATTGCTGGACTGACAGGTTCATCGTTGTGCCGGTTTAGAAGATTCCCAACTCATCCTTCGCGTCGTCCGTCATCATCTCCGGCGTCCAAGGCGGCGTCCAAACTACGTCAATATTGACCTCGTCAACGCCCTCCAGTTGTTGGGTGACGTGTTGCGTGCCGTTGACGAGTTGTCCGCCGGCGGGGCAGGCTGGGCTTGTCAGAGTCATGGTAATGCCGACCGTTTCGTCCTTAATGTCAACACCGTATATCAAGCCCATATCAACGATGTTGATGCCTACCTCCGGGTCTATAATCTGTTTCAGATTCTGCAATACGGTCTCTTCGTTTACCATTTGAGATTTCCTTCCCTTTAAGACGTAGGTCGTAGAACGCTCAAAGCCTTTTGGATTGGCTATTTATTGAGGGTAACGTGTAAAGAGTTTCTGAGAGGAATCGGAGTACGATTCGGAGCACTCCAACACTTTTGTTGTCAGTCTATATTCACCAGAATGTCATCGCCGTCGATCTTGACTTCGTAACAGTCGACGGGTTCGACGGCGGGCATACAAAGCGGCTCCCCGGTAATCACGCTAAAACGTGCGCCGTGCCGAGGGCACTCAATCTCCTCGCCTTCCAATTCCCCCTGGGCGAGGGGACCGCCGTCGTGAGTACAGATATCCTCGATAGCGTAGAACTCTCCGTCCACGTTGAAGAGCGCAACCGGTACAAAATCCACTTCGACCAATTTTTTTCCTCCGGAAGGTATTTCGCCGACTTTGGCGACTTTGAAGAACTCAGCCATGTTTATGACTCCTCGTCGTCCTCTTCGCCGGGCCATCCTTTGATGCCGTAAGCGCCGGCTTTCAACACCTTCAGAGCTAACAGTCCGCATTTCAGGCGCACCGGACCGAGCGGAATGCCAAGCATATCCAGAATATCGTCCTTGGTCAACTTTTTTACGTCGTCCAATGCTTGTCCTTTGACCTCCTCCGTCAACATCGACGCTGCCGCTTGACTAATCGTGCAGCCGTGACCGCAAAAGCGGACATCTTTGATGACTCCATCCTCGACCTCGAGATCCATACGAATCTGATCGCCGCACAGGGGATTGTCTTCCTCGTACGAGATATCCGGATTCTCCAGCGTCCCGTAATTGCTGGGATTTTCGTAGTGATCGAGAATGTCTTCCTCGTAGATATTCATCCTTGTCTCCGCGCCAGTAGGTTTTGGGCTTTCAACAGCCCATCGTAGAGCCTATTGACGTCTTCCATCGTGTTGTAAAGATAAAAACTTGCGCGCGCCGTCGCAATGACTCCGTAGTGTTGCATCAGTGGTTGAGCGCAGTGGTGCCCGGCACGAACCGCCACCCCGGTGGTATCAAGCACGCCCGCGAGATCATGGGGATGAATGCCCTCAAGATTAAACGTGATGACCCCCGCCTTTATGCGGGGTTTTGGTCCATAGATGGTGATTCCGTCAATCTCGCTCAGTTTCTGATGGGCGTAGTCGATTATCTGCTGTTCGTGAGCATGCACCGCGTCCAAGCCGATCCCCTCAAGATAATCAACCGCATGACCGAGACCGATGGCTTCGGCGATGGCTGGGGTCCCCGCTTCGAATCTTGCGGGTACGTCCGCGTAGGTTGAGCGTTCGCGCCGCACCGCTCGAATCATCGAACCGCCTCCGAGGAAGGGCGGCATATCTTCCAAGAGTTCGCGTTTCCCGTAAAGCACGCCAACGCCTGTCGGTCCGCACATCTTGTGACCCGAGAACGCGAGGAAGTCGCAGTCAAGCGCTTGGACATCGACGGGCAGGTGCGGCACGCTTTGAGCGGCGTCGATAAGCACGGTGGCGCCGACGGAATGGGCGGCGGCGGTAATTTCCCGAACCGGGTTGATCGTGCCTAATACATTCGAGACATGTGTGATTGCCACCAACTTTGTCCGTTCCGTCAATAACTGATCGAGCTCGTCCAATTGCAGCAATCCCTCATCGGTCAGCTCAATGAACCGCAGTGTTGCGCCGGTTCGTTCCGCGAGCAGTTGCCACGGCACGAGGTTGCTGTGATGTTCCATCACGGTGAGGAGAATTTCATCGCCTTGAGCGACATTGGCGTTCCCCCAGCTATACGCGAGGAGATTGATAGATTCTGTCGTGTTTCGGGTGAAAACAACTTGGCTTGTGCGGCGCGCATTGATAAATCGGGCAATTTTCTGCCGCGCATCTTCGTACGCCGCGGTCGCCTCCTCCGAGATGTGGTAGATGCCTCGATGAATGTTGGATCGATAGCTTTCATAGTAGCCTTCCATCGCTTCAAGCACGCAGCGGGCCGTCTGGGAGGAGGCGGCGCTGTCGAGATAGGCGATAGGTGAATCACCCGCAAAAATGGGGAAATCTTCGCGGATTCTATCGACCTCAAGTGGGTGAAATTCATCTCTGTCGGCGTACATAGGCCTCACCACAGGTGTTTCAACGAAGAGAAACCGAGTTTCGAAGTGAAACTCGGTTTCTGAGAGAGATTATAACGGGATTTGACCAGCCGGGTTATCTATCGTTTGCGAAGCCGATGTTTACCGAAGCGGGACCGTGATCGGCGCACGCTTCGTCCGTGGGTACATCGGTTGCCGCTTCGCTGTGTTGGACAAGGCCCGACTGGATAAGGTATGTCTCTACCTCATCACCGCTGACATCGGCAAGTATGACATCGTCAATCTGAACGCAAGGCTGCATCGGCTGACCGGTCTTTTGGACCATCTCGCGATAGTTGTCCGCGTTGTTAATGATGTCTTTGTCTTCGTACTCCAATCCGTATTTGGCGAAGATGGCGCGAACGCCGTTACTCCAACCGCAGACGGGCTTCATGTAGGCGGTAATTGTTGGCTGACTCATTTTTTGTCTCCTTTAAATGCAGTGGCTAGTGATTGGTGGATTTCTATCGCACTCACTATCCGTTCGCTTGATGGTCAGTGACCAGTACAAGCATCTAAAACCAGTGGCTAGTGGCCAGCGGTCAGTGACCAGTACAAGCATCACTTTCCACATTTCGATTGTACAGAAAAGTAACTTCCTCTATGCTGTGGATTTGGCAATCCACCGCGAGCAAATTCGGGATTGTTAAGGCGAGATAGATGCGCCCCAACACGTGCATTATCTCTACGTTGCAAAGTCCTCACTACTAACCTTAAGTAGTTTACTTTAGTAAATGCGTATCGTACGTGGTTTGGGCATCTCGGACTTTGGAAAGCCCAATAATCAGGGAAAGAAACCGAGTTTTCAAGAAAAAACTCGGTTTCTAAGTTGCTATTATTATTTTGCAGCCGTAAGTTTTTGCGTAATCGAGTCCTGCAGTTCACCACGAACCGATTCCAACGGAATTCTATCCATCACCGGCTCGAAGAAACCGTCGACAATCATCTTCTCGGCTTGGCTGCGCGACAACCCGCGGCTCATCAGGTAGAACACCTGTTCTTTGTCAATCGGACCCGCGGTCGCACCGTGTGTGCAACGCACCTCGTGCGCTTGGATTTCCAAGCCCGGCAATGTATCGGCATGGGCGCGGTCACTCAACACCAGGTTATCATTTTTCTGATAAGCGTCGGTATGTTGACCGTCGGGATAGACATAGATGTTGCCGCTCCATGCCGTCTGCGATCTGTCCCGGAGCACGGTTCTATACAGCAGATCGCTCGAAGTATGCGGCGCAATGTGTTCCTGCGCCGTGCTCACGTCAATATGTTGGCGCGAATGTGTGAACGTCAAGCCGAGCATTTGAACGATGCTTCCCGCGCCTTCCAGTGCTGCTGTCTGATTCAGCTTGCTCAGACGACTACCCAGCGTGCCGCTGACCCAGCATAACCGGGAATCCCTTCCGGCGATCGCGCGCTGCGTGGAAAAGTTCCAGACCTGCTGATTCCATCGTTGCACCTGCACATAGGTGACGTTGGCATTCTGTGCGGCAAAGATCTCGACAGCGCCGCAATGGAACCCCGCAACCCCGCCATTTGACGAAACTTGCTCCTCAAGAATCGTAACCTTGCTGTCGGCGTCCGCGACGATGATCGTATGTGACAGATCCGCACGTTGCGATTCGGTCAGTGCGATGAAAACGCGCAACGGAACTTCGACGACAACGCCTTTGGGGACGTGCAGTAGGTATCCGCCTTGCCAGAACGCGCCGTGCAGCGCGTCAAATTTGTTCCGCAACGGGATGTTGCCGCTCCGGAGATGCGTTTCGGTCGTCACCCCCTTGGTCATGAAATACGACCTTACGAAATCGGGGCGTTCCTTCAACGCCGTGTTCAGATCCGCGAAATAAACCCCTTTGCGTTCAGTCTCCTTTGACACGAAGGATTCGACGGGTGAGCCATCTTCGATAGCAATGACACCGGATGATTCTTCGTTCGACTCCGCCTGTGCTTTCGTTATGCCAGATGAGGTGGGTGTTTCCGATGCGTCCGATGCCGAAAATGCGGCCGGTTTGTAGTCATTCACATTGAAACCGCGCATGTTCCGCTTTGTGCGCCGCCAGTAGTCTTGCGTGCGCATGTCCACTTTTCGCCGCCATTCGTCATCATCAGCGGTGTGCGGCATTAGGAGGGACTCGTAAGCATCGTGCGCCTCCAGTCGCCTCTCACGCATCCACTTGGGTTCATCTTGGCATCTGGATATCTCCTCCACAAAGTCGCGTGAGAAGTCCCCCGTGCGCACATTATGAGCACGGGGGCGAGTTTGAATCAGTTCGGAACTCAATTGCAATCTCCACTGTTGAAACGTGATAAACGCCGCTACCGATTCACGCGTTAGCCAACAGACCCTTCCATCTGAAGTTGGATTAGTCGATTCATCTCCACCGCGTACTCCATCGGGAGCTCCTTGATGAGCGGATCGATGAACCCGTTTACAATCATGGTCGATGCCGCTTCCTCGGACAGCCCGCGGCTCATCAGATAGAAGAGTTGCTCCTCGCCTATTTTGCTCACGTGCGCTTCGTGTTCAATGCTCACGTCGTTTTCGCCAATCTCAATGACGGGGTAGGTATCGGAACGGGAATCTTCATCGAGAATCAAGGCATCGCACACAACATGGGATTTACACCCCTTTGCGCGCTTTGCTACGTCGACCCAACCGCGGTAGCTGGAAATGCCGCCATCCTTGCTGATGGACTTGGAGGTAATTCGCGAGGTGGTGTGCGGCGCACAGTGGAAGACCTTGCCGCCTGCGTCTTGATGCTGTCCGCTGCTTGCGAAAGCGATTGAGAGAATCTCGCCGCGAGCACCCGGTTCCATCATGTAGATGCTGGGGTACTTCATCGTAAGTTTGGAGCCCAAGTTGCCGTCGATCCATTCCATGTGTGCATCCTCATAGGCGACTGCACGCTTGGTGACGAGATTGTACACGTTATTCGCCCAATTTTGGATGGTGGTGTAGCGGACACGCGATCCCTTCTTACAGATGATTTCGACAACGGCGCTGTGAAGCGATTCGCTGGAAAATGTCGGCGCGGTGCATCCTTCAACATAGTGCACCTCGGCACCTTCGTCGGCGATAATCAGGGTACGCTCAAATTGCCCCATGTTCTCAGTGTTGATGCGGAAGTATGCCTGCAACGGATAGTTGACCTTAACGCCGGGTGGAACATAAATAAAGCTGCCACCGCTCCAGACGGCACTGTTAAGCGCGGCAAACTGATTGTCAGCCGACGGAATCACCGTCCCGAAGTATTCCTTGACCAAATCGGGGTGTTCACGCAGCGCTGTATCGGTATCCAGAAAGACAACGCCGATGTTGTCCAGTTCCTTCTCCATGTTGTGATAGACGACTTCCGAGTCATATTGTGCCCCGACGCCTGCGAGGAATTTTCGTTCGGCTTCCGGAATACCGAGCCGATCAAACGTCTTCTTGATGTCGTCGGGCACGTCGTCCCAGCTCCGCTCGCTCCGATCGGAGGCTTTAACGTAGTAGTAGATGTCATCGAAGTCAAGTTCGGACAGGTCGCCGCCCCATTTCGTCATCGGCTTTTGCCTGAAGATTTCGTAGGCTTTCAGGCGGTATTGCCGCATCCAATCCGGCTCTCCTTTGATGTCGCACATCTGATTGATGATTTCGGGGTCCAGACCCTTCCGTGATTTGAAAACCGGTTTGACATCATCGTGAAAACCGTACTTGTAGTCGCTGCTGATGCCTAGGTTATCTTGAGTCGTCTTTTCTGGAGCTGCCATAGTATTTTTCCTTTATCGCGCAATTTAACCCGCATGATTCGTAACGAATGTTCTTACACACCGCGCTTGCGTTTTGTTCCTTGCGACTTTAGCCTAGCCTCGAAAGGCGCTCGATTCTTCCGCTTCGCCGTCAGTTTCCGACACTATCTCCGCGATGCCGTACTTTTCGCGTATCGGGTCGTATCCCTTCTCCTCCAACAGTTCGGCGAGTTCCCAACCCCCGGATTCGACGATTCTGCCGTCCAGCAGAACGTGCACATATTCGGGGCGGATATAGTTTAGGAGGCGTGGGTAATGCGTGATGATTAGAACTCCCAAGTTGGGCCCAATCAACTGATTCACACTTTCACCAACAATGCGGACAGCGTCAATATCTAAACCTGAATCCGTCTCATCGAGAATTGCCACCTTGGGTTCAAGCATCGCGAGTTGCAGAATCTCCGCTCGCTTTTTCTCGCCGCCCGAAAAGCCGTCGTTAAGATAGCGCCGAGCGAACGATTCATCGACCCCTAACTGTTTCATCTTCGCCCGAAGTTCGCGGCGAAATTCGCGCATTGGAATCAATTCGGCTGTTTCGCTTCCGTTTGAACTTTCCGATCGCACGGAACTCACCGCCATGCGTAGGAAATTCGCCATGGTAACCCCCGGGATCGCCGTTGGGTACTGAAAGGCGAGAAAAAGCCCTAGTTTCGCTCGTTCGTCTGGCTCCAACTCCAAGATGGGCATGCCGTTGAAAGTAACCATGCCGTTGTCCACATCGTAGTGCGGATGCCCCATCAGTGCGTTGGAGAGGGTACTTTTGCCCGACCCGTTGGGGCCCATGAGCGCGTGAATTTCTCCCTGCTTAATCTTGAGGTTCAGCCCCTTTATAATCGGCTTGTCTTCTACGCTCACATGTAAATCTTCTATAACTAATTCATCACTCATCGTCTAATGTAAATCCCTTCACAGTCTTACAAAATAAATTTCCTTCAAAATTCGCAGAGGTGCGGTTATCCTCCAATCCTCGACATATTGCGCTGTGGTTTGATAAAATCCGCGGCGTTAATCTTGTGCCCAGGCCCCTTGGCTTTCACCGCATCCACAATCATGTCCGCAATCACCCCATCGGGAGCGCCGGCGCGCAGGTGCATCAGCAAATCGGTTTCCGTCAGCGAAAACAGACACGTTCGGAACTTCCCGTCCGAAGTCAGGCGAATGCGGTTGCATTGGTCACAGAACGGATCGCTGACGGAGGCAATGATGCCGATTTCGCCGCCGTTGTCTATGAAGCGATAACACTTCGCCGTGTCGTGCTTCCGGTCGCCCTCGTTTGGAATCTGCTCAAGGGGATAGACCGCATTGATTTTGCCCACAATTTCTTCGCCGGGAATAAACATATTCTCTCCCCAAATGTCATCCGCGTCCAAGGGCATAAACTCGATGAAACGAAGTTGATAGGAATTCTCCCTAGCAAATGCCGCCAAGTCGACGATTTCGTCGTCGGAAAACCCGCGCAGCGGCACGGCGTTGACCTTGATCGGGTCGAACCCGCAACGTTTCGCCTCGCGCAATCCCTCTAGCACCTTGGAGAGCACCTTTCGGCGCGTCATCTGCTCAAATTTCGCTTCGTTCAGCGTGTCAAGGCTGACGTTGATGCGGCGTAGCCCGGCATTGTAGAGCGCACCCGCCTGTTTAATCAGACCAATACCGTTTGTCGTTAAGCTAATGTCCTTCAACCCTTCGATTTGGCAGAGTCGGCTGATAAGTTCCGGAACGCCACGGCGAACCAGCGGTTCCCCGCCGGTAACCCTAACTTTACGGACGCCCAAATCGACAAAGATGCGGGTGAGATGAACAATTTCGTCAAACGTCATTACCTCCTCATCTTCCATAAACTCCATATCTTCCGGCATGCAGTAGACACAGCGGAAATTGCACTGGTCCGTTATGGAGATGCGCAGGTTGGTGTGCACACGGCTGAAATTGTCGATTAGCTGCGATTTCATGGCGTTTCGGTATGGGCTTGAAGGTCTGTAATCGACTTCGATTTATGCCGGTTACCGCTTATCTCTTGGCAGGAGGATGATATCACAGGGCGGTGTCCTACGCAAGTTTTTTATGCTAAATACCTTAGAAAAGCGGGGAGTGACGGGAGGTCGGCAGGATGTGGATGAAGACTACAAAACCGAAAAAAGTGGTGAGACCAACCCTTGTACGCCATGTGTCAGTACGGAGGTCTAAAGAATCGCACTTGATTTTGGGCTATAGCAGGGAAATCGAGAATATGATGATTCCCATTCCCACCCGACATAAGCCTACAATCATGGGTTGGCACAGTGGCAGTCCTCCATTAATCGGGGCAGTCAATCCGTCTACCCATGATGATATAATGAACGCCAGAGAGCGAATTGTTTCACGACATCGTTAGGAAAAGCATTATGAACCTTGAAGATATGAGAATATAGGATTAGACCAACGTTTGTCGCTGAAGAACCGCAATTCTGAAATCTCCGTCAGAATCACACTCCCATCAATCCTTTTGTGATTGACGCCGACATCGCGCTGTGATAGTATTCGTCATGCAACTCCGCATACATCAAACCGTCGTGGTGAACCAAACAGCAATCCCATACCCGCTTGTCCTCCAGACAAGTGACAAATCAACTAAACAGGAGGAACACATAATAATGCGTACTGGACATTGGATGATACTCACGATTTTCATGTTGATATCTTTCGGGTTGGTTACTACGAGTCATGGGCGTCTTGATGAATCGTTAGCCGCAGCGTGGCTGTTTGAGGATGGGATAGCCGACGGTATGGTCAGCGACCTTTCCGGAAACGGCAATGATTGCGAGATCATCGGTGATGGGGTCACTATCGTCGACGGGAAATTCGGTTCCGCCATTAACATTAGCGGCGAGGATGGCGTGGATGAGGATTACCTCAACTGCGGGGCGGGCGAGAGTATCAGCGGCTTGAAGAACTTTACGCTGATGTTCTGGTTTCACACCGAATTTCCGGATTCAACTCAACCGATTCTGATGAAGGGCGTCGGCGGCGGCGAGTGGGGGTTCAACTACTCGGGGCGCAGCAACGGCTTCTGGAATGAGATTTCATTTGACGGAACGCGCATGGATCTGCAGCGCGCAACCACGCTTATCGCAGGCTTCACGTGGTATCACGGCGCGTTCTCTTTTGACGGGACGACCAGAAGACTCTATACAAACGGCGCTCTGGACCACGAAGTTGGCGTGCTGCTAAATGAAGCACCGGCGGAGGGAGAGATTTCGGCGACCGCCAACCCGCTGCTGATTGGCGGTTGGGCGCATCCGGCAGGAAATAGGTTCGCAAGTAAAGGCTCCATTGATGAAGCCGCTGTTTTCAACGTTGCGCTTAGCCAGGCCGATATTGAAAACATCATGAACAACGGGCTTATGGATTCGGGCGCGGTTGCCGTTGAACCAATAGGAAAACTGGCGACGACCTGGGGCAAGATTCGAAAACGATAGTTTTAGGTGCTAAAGCAAAATCGGGTGAAGAGCCCAAGTTTCTCGGAAGAATCTTGGGCTCTTTCTGTTATCTCTAACCCAAGTTGCCACCTATTGTTAATAGTTGAACTTGAATTTTTCCGAGTGTTATATTGCGGTCTTGCTTGGTTTGGATAGACATATCCAAGCCGTATCCGTATGTGTGCAGTGGATTTGTCAATCCACTGCGAGCAGATTCAGTCGATTTAGCTTACATTGCCCCGGTTTGCGATGTATCTTCTAAGAGGGTCGGGCTAGAAGCCCGATCTACGGGAATGGGTAGCAACTTGCGTTATCTCTAATGAATTAACCTTTTAAGGCGTCCCCATAGCGTTGTCCTCTTACCAGCAGGTGAAACAGCGAATGTGAAGCCCGGGTTGTACCAGTCGGGGGAGCCATCTCTCCCCTCAGCCTGGTGTTTTTGCGTTAAGTTTTTCGGATTGCCCGCTCCGCCGGCGTCCACTACAAAGAGTTCAGTCCACGCAACTACCACTCCGCCTCGCCTCTCTACATCCGACTTGAAAGCGATGCTTGGACCGACTGGCGACCATGATGGCTCGCGAAACTCCACTCTCGCCGTGCGATTCTTGGTCAGGTTTTTTGGATCTCCGCCGTCTGCCGTCATCAGATAAATATTCCATGTCCCCTGCTCTCGACGGGCAAATGCGATTTTCTCTCCGTCAGGCGACCATGACGGCTCGCGATCATGGTCTCGCCTATCCGTAAGCCTCAGCGGGTTTTGACCGTCGGCATCCATCACATAGATTTCCCAATCCTTATCTCTCTGAGACTCAAACACAATTCTCCTGCCATCGCGCGACCACGACGGGGAGCGGTCTTCAGTTGCGGAGAGCTTGGTCAGGTTCTGAAGATTCCCGCCATCTTGATCCATCACATAGATATCAAACCTTCCTCCTCGGTCGGACTGAAAGGCGATTTTCCTGCCATCAGGCGACCATGCCGGCAAACCGTCGCTCGCTTTATGGTTCGTCAGGTTACGCGGGCTTGTTCCGTTTGCATTCATCGCATAAACCTCAAAGTTGCCGTCTCTGTCCGTGCTAAAGGCTATTCGCCTGCCATCCAACGACCATGACGGGCTGCGGTCGTTCGCGGGGTGATTTGTTAGATTTTGCGGGTTGCCCCCATCAGCGTCCATGACGTAGATCTCGAAGCGCGCCTTTTCGGAGTTGGGAGCCTTGTCGTCTCTGCTGGAATCGAAGACAATCTTCGGGGCCTTTGGGGCTTGCGCTCGAATAACTGGAGGCAGCCCCCCAAAACACAGAAGAAGAGCGGTCGACAGAACAAAAAATGTGATCCGGCGATTCCGTTTCATCTGTTCCTACTCCAATCACTTGGAGATGCCTACATCCAAGAGGTACTGTTCCAGTGCTCCCTCACTTTGAGAACTCGAAATGCCGTGTAAGGCTTCGCGTCGGTATATCCAAGTTTCCTTCCGAGATTCCCACCCGCCTCACTCGGCGCATCCCAACATGGCTCAATGCCATTTTGCAAACAATATAAAATCATCCGAGCGGCAACCGCCTGCGCCAACCCCTTCCGTTGGTAATCTTGCCGCGTCCTAACGCTGACATCGAATTTGCCGCCGCCGACCGCATAGGATGTGCACCCCGACACGATTTCTTCATTGCGTTTTATGATGAAGCCAACGCCTCCGCCGAGGAAATCCTCGGGTGTCGGGTAGTTTGGGAAATCGATAAGACCGTCCCCTATCCGGATTAGCCCTTTCACCTCATCGGCGCATGATACCTGTTTAATCAGATAATCAGAAGGGAGTCGGCGTTCGAGTTCTTTCAACTTTTCGATACTCCATGAACCTCCCTTACACGTAACTCTCCTCCACTTCTCCAAGCGATGCCCCCATCTTCCGTAGAACGCATCTACCCATCTTGAATTTTCTGGGATTAGTATTGTGTTCGGGAGTATTTCACTCAACAGCGCCTCCGCCGCGGGAGTCGCCGCATCGCCAGCTAGGATATTCGCCCAAGCGAGGGTGATACGACCGACGGTAGGACGCTCTACGTCATCGACGGCAACCGAGCCCATCTCGCCACTTAACGCGGAGGCGACGTAGCCGTGCAAATAGGGATAATTGCGATAAAGCGCGCCGGCAATATGCAGTTGATCTGGTTGTAGTTCAATCATGATGTTATTGGTTGACTTTATACGACTTCTCCTGCTTGTGAGTTAATCGTTCGAAACAGGCAGTTGCGCCCCCGCCGCAATAAGCGACAAGTCTTTGAGTTCCATCCAGAAATCATCCGGTATCTCCTCTTCAAAGAAGGCGACGTTGGCTTCGATCTCGGCGGCTGACCGAGCTCCCGGAATGACGGAGGCTATACTGGGGTGACCGAACGGAAACTGGAGAGCCGCCGCCTGCAGCGATACGTCGTGACGAGAACACACCTGCTGGATTCGGCGGGTGCGATCCAGGACCTCGGGTGTGGCAGGCAGGTAGTTGTAGTAAGCGCCCTCCACAGCGCCGGTTGCAAGAATCCCAGAGTTGTAAGGTCCGCCGATGATGACGCGAATGTCTTTTTCCTCACAACGCGGCAGGAACTTGAGAGCCGGTTCTTGCTCAAGCAGCGTGTAGCGACCTGCCAGCAGAAAACAGTCGAAGTCACCTTCAGCGGCAAAGTCGTACAACATCTGCCATTGGTTCATTGCCGCCCCGATGGCTTTCACCACTTTCTGAGCGCGAAGTTCGTGTATCGCCGGATAAACCTGATCCATCGCCCGCGAGAAATGGCTCACGGTATACGGGTCGTCAAAGTCGGGTTGAATGCTGATTCCTTCGTCCGGGTCGTGGATAAATAGGATGTCGATGTAATCGGTCTGGAGGCGTTTCAGGCTTTCTTCAAAAGAGCGTAGGACCGCATCACGAGAGAAATCGAAGGCTTTGTCGAGCGGCGGCACGTCCACGAACGGCGATTCGGGCGGTTCGTCCTCGGTGCGCGGCACGAGCGAGTAGCCGACCTTGGTAGAAATCGCCAATTTATTCCGATTGTAACGCGATAGTTCCGACCCCAATCGGGTCTCGCTGCGCCCGTAGCCGTAGAGCGGCGCGGTATCGAAGTAGCGAATGCCCGCTGCATAAGCGCCGGCGATCGTTTCTGCGGCGCCGTCCTCATCCACGACCTCGTACAGGTTCCCGAGTGCGGCGGCGCCCATACCCATCTGTGTGACTTCAAGACCGTAACGTCCAATCTTCTGCCTCTCGTCACGTTTCATCAATAGCCCTCCTATCCGCCGATCAACCGTCCGATTTCCCAAATGATGCATGAAACAGCGAACCCGACATAAACCAGCGACGCGAGTATCATCATCGTGGTACACACTCTGCCCGGCTTGGCAAACTTTGGCAAGAACCGGCGATTGATGTACAGCGTCAGCGGCACATAGAGCGCCATTGCGAATCCTCCCATGTAGGCGGCGTTGAAAAGGAAACCCAATTCGCTAACCCCCATCTGCTCCATGACGAAGGTGATGAGGCAGCCGGCGATTATCCAAATGCCCGCTATCAGCATATACCACCAACTCAGCGGCCGTTTCTGCGCGCCCTTGAAGTTGGTGTACACGATGTCGGAAACCGAGCGTGAGACGCCGTCTACCAGGGCGAGTTGCGTGCTGAAAAGCGTTGCCACGCCGACCAACAAGAATATTGTACGCCCGGGCCCGCCCCACACTTCGGCGAGCACCTGCGCCTCGTCCCAGATCAACGTTCCCTTCTCGGGTACAATCCCTTTGGGATGCAGCACGGCGAGGGCGCCAAAGATAAAGAGCATCATGGTCACCGTGTTCAATGCCCAGAAGAAGAGGAGTTGATCCTTCTTCACATAGTTCCACCATTCCGTGAAGCGCGTGCGGTTTTCTTGGGTATCCTCGAAAACAAACCCGGTGGACGGAACTGTTTCGGTTCGACCCCGGAGCGGGTTCTGCAACTGCGGAAGACGCCCGCCCATACCGATGTTCTTGTCCCGCAGGTAGAAGGTGTAAAACAGGTTGGCTGTCCCGCCCGCACCGGCAAAAACGAGGGCGATGAAGAGCGTTTTTACAGACATCCTAGGATCCTTATATCCGATATTCGCCAGTCCGCTCCCCAGTTCTTTCCAAGTGTCTGCCGAGCCTATGGCGATGACTACGGCGATCAAACCGATGGTTACAATTGCGACCAATACTTCAATGGTTTTCTCGACTGAATTATAGATGAGCTTGGGACCGAACAGGATCAGCGTCACCGCTCCGAACGTAACCACCGTCCAAAACGTGTCGGAACCCCAGCCCTCAGGACCGATGAGCAGGGCTTTGAGAGCAAGCCCCGATGCACGCGCCCAACCGGGCGCAATCCAACTCACCAGCGTCAGAAGAATGAACAGCGGCGCAAACCCGCGCCATACACGGCTATAACCGGTGTACACGGTTTCGCCCGTGGCGATTGTCCAACGCGCGACCTCGAAATTTACCCATAACTGGATGAAGATCCCCACCACCGCCGCCCAAACCATGCTTCCGCCATACTCCGCGGCGATCCTTGGCCAGATGACAATCTCGCCCGCGCCGATGGATAAACCTACCAGTATCGCGCCGGGGCCGGCAATCTTCCAGAACGGAAGTGTCTTCTTCGGTAAATCCGAAGTTTTGAGGTCGTCAAGCGGCTCATAGATTTTGCTCATAAATTCTTCCTCCAAAATCTAGGTTCTGTCGGCATTTGACAGTAGTGTATGTTGGTTTGAACGATTCATAGACATGGATAATGACCGAGATAGAAATTTTTAATCTGTGTAATCCTTTAATCCGATCAAACGAACGGACAGTGATTAGGATTTACTATCGCCTTAGACGCCTTAGAGCCTGTTTGAATAATCGGTAGCAAAGCAATTTTGGGTCATTTGTAGGAAATTTTTTCATGTTTTTGTTGTTTCTAGCTACGTATCTGTCGCCCCGCTGGGGCTTAGGTGCACGGGGTTTTGGCGTTTCTATACACCTTCCGCCCCTCTGGGGCTTTTAGAGGCTGGTAGGATCTCTATCGCGCTCCTTGTTTAGTCGCTTGATCTATCCGCTCAGTTGATCGATAGAGATCCCCGATTCAGAATTGATTCGCCACAGACACCAAATCAAACGCATTCACAACGCCTTCCTTGCTCACGTCCACAGGATTTTCTATGGGAGTTCTATCGCACTCACTAATCGTTCGTTTGATCCTTCGCTATTCACTCAGTTGATGGGTTTTAACTGGTCACTGACCACTACTTCACAATCACCATCCGCCGGGACGCCGCATAATCCCCCGCGCGGAACTGGTAAATATAAATCCCGCTTGCAACCGCTTCCCCGTCTTCGTTCCGTCCGTCCCAATACGCCGCCGTTCCACGCTCCGCGTAATACCCCGCCGCCTGATTCCCGAGCGCCAACCGGCGCACCAATCTCCCCTTCGTGTCATAAATTCTAATCGCCACCTCCGTCTCACGCGCGAGACGATACGGTATCCACGTCTCCGGATTGAAGGGGTTCGGGTAATTCGGCAACAGCGTCGTCTCTTTCGGCGTCAACGCCGCAAGCAAACCTTCAAGGAAGCGTATTCCCCGCTGTAAATTCGCATCGCCGATGTCTAGATTCTGTGCGAGCGCAAGCCATCTCTCGACATCCGCAGCGCTAATATTCGATAGTTCTAGGGAATATGCCGAAGGTGCCGCTCCGCCACCTCCGATCGCCCCGGCAACCTGAACAAGGTCAAACACATTGACCACCCCGTCCCCGTTTACATCCCCCTGCAAGCCATCTTTCCCGAACGCCTGCGCCACCGCCACCAAATCCAAAATATTCACCACGCCATCGCCATTCACATCCGCCGGATTCAATGGTTTCACCCGCAAATACATCTCCCCATCAAGATCGGGCAGCGTATGCTCCATTCCCTCCAGACGGCTCGCAACCCCCACCGCGTCCTCCGGGAGACGAATTGTTTGTTCCGCGCCGCTGTTGTTATAAACCGCCCAACCGTTCGTGAATTCTCGGATATAAAGCCCATCTGTCTCTTGATACAGTTGACCCTTCTCTCCCACCGGCCGCCCCAAATCCGCATCCCAAAAGTCGTACCAATAGTGCGTCCACGTGTAATACTCGGTAAAAAGGGCGTAACCATCGGAATGTGTGAGACTAAGGGCGGTCAGGGCGCGCATCCAGCGGCGATTAGTCGGGCTGTCCGTGGGTTCACTAGGAAGCGCGTACCCTTCCAACGTGTTGATACGAGGTTCTCGAAGATTTTGTTCTAACCATGGTAGTGCGTGTTCAACTTCAGCAAGAATTGATTCAACATCTACGGTGGGGCTAACGGCGGGGATTGTTGTCTCCATAAATCCACCATTAATATAGGGGCCGGTTCTAGGGATAATGCTATCGTCGGTGTTGCCCATAATGAGAAAATCAGGGCGCGTTGCCGCGCGGATACGTTGTACAATGTTCTCGCGAGCCTTTAGTTCCTCTTCCAGTGGGCGAAAAAAGCGGTGGCGCGTTCCATCCCAACCGCCGAGAACGCTCCTCTCCTCGCTCCAATAGTCGAACATGATCCCATCATACAGACCGCATTTTGACACGGCTATCGCCTGTTCGACAATCATATCTTGGACAACGGGATGTGTGAAATCGAGGTGTCCGCGGGACTTTGGTTTCCCTTGATGCCATTCGATGAAGATATCGCCGTGTTCATCGCGTATCCAATGTGGCCAGTTCTCCGGGAACTGTTCAAAAGGGGCGGTTCGTAGGTCCATACCAACCAACTGTATCATATTAGGATTAAGAGAAAGGAATTCATCTCGGAGACGCAGTGCGCGGTCAACATCGCCATGCATCGTAAATTTGTGAAGTCCGGTGAAAGTGTTTGGATTACGACTGTTCTCGAGGAATCGTAATTCAAACACATTGCCGAACTGCAGATCATGAAGCGCCATATTTTCCGTTTCCGATAAGTCGGGCTTATTGCTAACGGGAGGCCAACCAAATCCGCTCCACCGCGCCGCGATTGAAGGGTAGTTTCGATTCGCCACACGGGGCTCAACCGGAAGTGGTGGCAGCTCGCATAGCTGATCGTAGATAAAATGAGTAAGCGTGAGCGCGTCTAGGGGACTATGGTCGAGTATTTCGTTTTCCTGGATTTCAAGAAAGTCGAGGTGGATCAATCCTGCCAAAGCCGTAACATTGATAATTCGGTTGCTGTTAAGCCGTAGCGTCTCAAGCTGTGTGAGGCTTCTGAGCGAAGCGATATCTACAATCCGGTTATGACTAGCGTTTAAATCAGTTAGTTCGGTTAGCGTCCCCAACGAGCGAATATTGTTGACATCGCACGCTGCAATAGCAAGGGTTTGGAGTTGTGTGAGATTGCCTAACGCGGTAATGTCGAGCCGAGGAATTGCCCAGATATACAAACGGTACAATTGCGTCAAGCTTGTTATGGGAGTTAGGTCGATTGTCGGATTGTCGGCAATCACAAGAACGTTTAGATTGGTTGCGAACTCCAAGCCCGTTAGATCCACAATGCCTTGACCCTGAACGTCAAGGTCTGTCAGGCGATTCATATCTTCTTGGGTGATGGGTGAGCCGCGCGGGATGCCCAACGCATCGGCGACGGCAGCGCGGAGGTTGGGGTCTGGTATATGGACAACCTGCGCAAACGCAATGCTCCCCAGAACGATAGTGAGCAAAAGACTGAGTGTAATTTTCTGTCGAAAGTTCATCGATTTCTCGCTAGGGTTTCTGCCGACCACTAGCCACTGGTCACTAGCCACTGGTCACTGGTCACTATTTTACAATTACCATCCGCCGGGACGCTGCATAATCCCCCGCGCGGAATTGGTATATGTAAATCCCGCTTACAACCGCTTCTCCCTCTTCATTCCGTCCGTCCCAATACGCCGCCTTTCCACGTTCCGCGTAATACCCCGCTTCCTGATTCCCGAGCGCCAACTGCCGCACGAGCGTCCCCTTTGTGTCATAAATCGTAATCGACACCTCCGCGTCTCGTGCGAGACGATACGGTATCCACGTCTCCGGATTGAAGGGGTTCGGGTAGTTCGGCAACAGCGTCGTCTCTTTCGGCGTTAGTGCCGCAAGCAAACCTTCAAGGAAGCGGATTCCCCGTTGAAAATTCGCATCGCCGATGCCTAAACCACCTGCGAGTGCAAGCCATCTCTCGACATCCGCGGCGCTAATAATCGACAGCTCCGGGGAATATGCCGAAGGTGCGGCTCCACCACCGCCGATTTCCCCGGCAACGAAAACAAGGTCAAACACATTCACAACCCCGTCCCCGTTTACATCCCCTTGCAAGCCATCTTTCCCAAACGCCTGTGCCACCACCACCAAATCCAGAATATTCACGACGCCATCACCGTTCACATCCGCCGGATTCGCCGGTTTGACTCGCAGGTACATCTCTCCGTCGATATCGGACAGTGTGTGCGTGTTCCCCTCCAAACGGCTCGCCACTCCCACGGCAAGCTCCGGCAAGGTTATTTGCTGCTCGGAGCCGCTGTGGTTGTATACCGCCCACCCGTTGGTGTATTCGCGAATGTATAGACCGGGTATCTGTTCATCGTAAAGCTGCGCCTTCTCTTCACTCAGCGGGCGCCCCAGGTCTGCATCCCAGAAGTCGAACCAGTAGTGGCGGTAATCTTTAGGAATACCAGTACCAGTGAACAGTACATAGCCATCGGAATGCGTGAGACTCAGCGTTGTGACGGCTCGCATCCAACGGAGATTAGTCGGACTATCGGGTGGTTCTGTGCGAACAGCCTCTCCTTCCAAAGCGATTATTCGCGGTTCTCTCAGGTTCTGTTCATTCCAAAGTAAGCCCGTTTCAACCGCAGCAAGTATTTCTTCATGGTCGATGCCACTGAGGATACGGGGTACCGGTCTTTCCCAAAAACCGCCATTCAAGTGATGTCCGGTTCTTGGTGCATAGCCGCCGGAGTTGCCCAAAATCAGAAAGTCGGGCCTAGTAGCAGCGCGGATGCGTCGTAGAACGTTGTCCCGAGCGCGCTGTTCTGCTTCATTCCCTCGGAATTTATGTGACCAATCACCGAACCGATCGGCAAGTACGGGCTCAGTTTCCACCCACCAATCGAACATGATACCATCGTATAAACCACACTTCGATACGGAAATAGCTTGTTTAACAATTCTATCCTGAATGAACGGGTGCGTGAAGTCAATTAATTGTTCTGTTAACCTGTTTCCTTCTGCATCTCTTATCCAATACGGAGAGTCTTCAGGTAAATAGTTAGGATTGCCACCGGACCTCATTCTAACTTGAACAAGAAAAACCATATTGGGGTTAATGGCGAGAAATTCCTCTCGCCGCCGTATTGCCTCGTCAAGATCACCGACGACCCTAATTTCTTCGGGCCAATATTCAAATCGTAAGCCGAACATAGGGGTACTAAACCACAGATCGTGACTTGCCTGATTTTCGATACCGGTTAGTTCGGGACGATTAACAATAGGAGGCCAACTCGGTCCGCTCCATCTCGCGAATATGGAGGGATAGTTCCTATTCTCAATTCTATCGCGGACGGGAAACGGTGCGTGTTCACAGATTTCGTCGTACAAAAATTCAGTTAAAGCAAGTCTGTCAAGCGTGGTGTAGTCCGGTATGAGGTTGTGTCGAATATCTAACGTTTCCAATTTTGACAAGTTTGCGAGCGGACTAACATCGACAATTCGATTTTCGCGCAAGCTTAGGAAGGCGAGTTGTGCGAGATTTGCAAGTGGACTGACATCTTCAATCTTATTGTGGCTCAGATTCAATTCGGTGAGTTGAGTGAGATTTGCAAGTACGGTGACATCGGTAATCCGGTTGTTCCTTCTGAGGTCCAGCGCCACAAGGTTTGTCAGTCTGGCGAGCGGAGTAACATTGATAATCTGGTTATTTCCGGCGTATAGATTGGTCAGTCGGGTTAACGTCCCCAACGGGCTAATATCGTCGATATCACAGACAGCAATAGTAAGGTTTCGGAGGTTTGTGAGATTGGCTAACGGGGCAATGTTAAGCTGAGGAATTGACCACAAGATCAGACTTTCCAATTGTGTCAAGTTAGCGATGGGATTAAGATCGATTGTCGGGTTGTCAGCAATCCGAAGGAAGTGAAGGTTGGTTGCAAACTCCAAGCCCGTTAGATTCGCAATGCCTTGATTTCGAACGTCAAGGCCTATCAGGCGATTCATATTCTCTTGGGTAAGAGGTACATCATCGGGAAGCTTGAGGGCTTCTCGGACAGCGGCCCTCAGGTTTGGGTCGAGTACCTCGACAAGCGGACTGTCCGGGTCGAATATGGGATTGTTGTGCGTATCAAGGTGTTCTAAATTTGTGAGATTTTCAAGCGGACTGATATCTTCAATCCGATTGTTGTCCAGGCGCAAATCGGTGAGTTGTGTGAGATTTTCGAGTGCGGTAACATCGGTAATTCGGTTGTCACTGAGCCAAAGGGCTACAAGGTTTGTCAGGTTTGCGAGCGGCGTGATGTCGATAATCTGATTTTCGCTCAGGCGCAATTCATTGAGTTGTGTGAGATTTGCAAGTGGACTGACATCTATAATCCGGTTACCTCGAAGATCTAACGATTGCAATCTTGTTAAACGTGCGAGCGGACTGATATCGACAATCTCATTGCGGTCCAAGTCTGCATCTCTCAGTTTGGTAAGATTTGCAAGCGAACTGATGTCCTCAATCCGTCCATTTTCGTTCAGGCGCAAGACCGTGAGTTGTGTCAGATTTGCAAGCGGACTGATGTCCTCAATCCGGTTGCCGCCCAAGTGCAATTCGGTGAGTTGTGTGACATTCGCAAGCGGGCTGATGTCCTCAATCCGATTGCTTTTCAACTGCAGGAAGGTTAGATTGGTTGCAGACTCCAAGCCCGTCAGATTCGCAATGCCTTGACCCCGAACGTCGAGGTCTGTCAGGCGATTCATGTCCTCTTGCGTGATGGGCGCACCGCGCGGGATGTCCAACGCGTCCGCGATGCCGGCGCGGAGGTTGGGGTCGGGGATGTCGACGACTTGTGCGAACGCAATGCCCCCCAAAACGACATAGAATAAAAGACTTAATGTGATTTGCTGTCGGATATTCATTGATTTCTTATTTTGCCTTGAAACCGAGTTTAAAAAAGGGAGGCTATCCAGTCATTGCCCCTTCCCTTAATCTGTTTCGGGACAAATTCCTCTATGCGATATCCCCTCGATTAACGATTTCTTTGGTATGGCAGATGGGCGCCATTTCCAAGAACTCCCGCGTTTCGGGAGAAAGTTTGTCAAGGTCTTCCTGCGGCAAATCTTCCCTCGGCTCGGAGACAACCACATGCTGCGGACCACAGCCCAATAGAAACACGATTCGATCTCGATCGGTCGGCTTCCACTTCATCGTTCCATGCGTAAGTTCCTCATTGACGATAACGACATCGCCGGCATTTGGTGTAACGTTGACCAAACCTTGGGGGAGGCTTCCATCGGCGAGGCATTCTCCGTTATTGAACAGACCTCTTGACACCTCCGGCGAGCGTGTCAACAGACTTCTGTGAGATCCCGGCACCAGCACCAAGCCGCCGTCACGGGGCAAGACATCTGTAAAATACCAGAAGACGTTGAAGTAATCGCACTGGATTTTCCCTTCATAGCAGTAGGTGTGTTCACCTTGCCAGTAGGCTTCGGGACGAGGACCCAGTTTGCCCGCGACAGGTTCCCTCAGAGAATGCAGCCTTAGGGGCGCATCGTTATGCGTAGTGATTTTCAAGTGGCTGCTCGGCAGCATTCGCGGCTTGCCCCCGGTCAGCTCCGTGATAATTTGCCAGATTGACGGATGCAGAACAAGGTTCTCAAGCACCTTGTCAAATACCAAAAATGGCAGGAAATCACCCGGACCAAACGGTATCTTGTCGGTTGATGCGTCGATAAAACGACGGACAGCATCTTGAGCGTTTGCCAACTCGTCAGACGTGAGCACATCCTTAATGTGGAGGTATCCCGTCGTATCGAATAGATACCGCTGTAGCGGGGTCATCATTGAGAAAGTGCCTCATTGCGTTCAACCGTAGCTGTCGTGGGCTATACGGATACTGCCTGGTGGGCGCGTGATTTTATGCTCGGACAAATTGGGGTGCCGGTCTGTCAAGCATTACGGTCTGGCACACATGCCGCCATCTACCAGCAGTGTCACGCCAGTAACGTACGAAGACTGCTCCGAGCATAACCAGATGACCGGATCCGCCACTTCGTCGGCGCTAGCCATTCGCGGGATGGGTTGCATGGCGTTCAGTTCTATTCTACGTTCCGGCTTAATCTCGCCCCAAGCTGGCGTTTCGATAATTCCGGGTTCTACAGCATTGACCCGAATCCGCTGTTTCGCGAATTCGATTGCCGCGCACTTGGTCAATCCGTTGATGCCGTGCTTGCTCGCAACGTATAAGGATCCGCCATCCCAACCCCCCTCGCCAGACACGGAGGAGTTGTTCACAATCGCGCCGCCACCGACCTTTATCATCTCGGGAATCTCGTACTTCATGCACAGCCAAGTGCCCTTGAGATTGATATTCATGAACTCATCCCATTCCTCCTCGGTGGCGTCAAGTAACGGAAGTCCTCCGTACCGTCCCGCGTTGTTGAACGCGTAATCCAACCGCCCAAAGGAATCCACGGTCTTACCGACCATCGCTTGGACATCAGCAGTTTTTGAAACATCAGCCTTGATGAAGATCGCCTCGCCGCCAGTCCGTCTGATCGCCTCTACAGTTTCCGCACCAAGTTCCTCGCGCCGGGCGGCAATCGCAACCTTTGCTCCTTCCTTCGCAAAGGCGAAAGCTGTCGCTTTACCAATTCCCGAGTTACCACCGGTGACCAGCGCCACTTTACCTTCAAACTGTCGTGACATCCGAATACCTCCCTAAAGATGACATAGTTGCGCGTTTGGACAATGATTAGACCATTGAGATGTCGACGTGACTATTGAGACAACAGGTTCCGTGGCATGTCATGGTTGGCGTTATCAAATCCAATTCCATCTGTGTTTACCCTTCCAGTAAATACGAATGTTAATAGGATGGTAGTGTCTTCCAGGGCCTCCGAGCACAGGCAGATTATAGCAAAGCGCTACGCAATCCTCAAGCGAAAAGGCAGTCAAATAGAATCGGGTGACCGAATAGAGCAGTCGATCCTTCACTATTCGTTCAGTTGATCGCGCTTTACCGGGAATCTTGGGCGGTGGTCCACCGTACATATTTACTTTCTTGATGCGCAACGACATGGTGAAGGATACGTTGACTTATCCATGTCTTCCACATCATCAACTCAATCGATTTCATACAGTAGTTATGCCCTCCTCGAATAGATGAATACCTCCGTCCATTGTAGAATACCTGAGGGGGCGTTTCTCACTCGTCTCGGGCACATTTCGACAGATTGATTTCTCATTGGGTGATTTATGTGGTATAATTGACATGTTCTTGGGAATTCTTGTTAATTCCAGATTGCAGGTTGAGGCGGAGAACCCCAAATGCAAGAAACTCGCAGCCAGATTCTAAAGCTGATCAAACTACAGTACAGTATGACCGTGAACGAATTGGCGGACTCCCTTAGTATGAGTTCAATGGGGGTTAGGCAACATCTCGCCATTCTGGAAAAAGAGGGTCTGGTTGAGTTCCACAGGGAAAAACCGAAACGGGGTCGTCCAATCCATCTGTATCAACTAACGGAGAAGGGGAACAATCTCTTTCCGTTAAGTTATGAGAGTTTTGCGCTCAATCTGTTGCAAGAGATGGGAAGGCTCGACGGATGCGGTCTTATCAATAAAGTATTACGGGGCAGAGTTAAATCACACATGGAGTCTTACGCGCGGCGGCTCGAGGGTAAGAGTTTGGCTGAGAAAGTGAAAATCCTCGCCGAGATCCGGGACGAGGAAGGCTACATGGCAGAGATTTCCGAAGATGACGAAGATTACCTGTTGGTCGAGCATAACTGTCCTATTGTCAGCATTGCGGAAGAGTATCCTCACGTGTGCGAAACCGAGTTAGCGCTGTTTCGTCGTTCACTCGGGCAGAAGATACATCGCGAAGAACATCTCATGAATGGCAGCCACAAGTGCAGCTATCGGATACCCAAGGAACAAAAAGAAGACGAGGAGTGAGTCGAAGCAAGGACATCGCGCATGACGAAATCCGATGACTCAACCTCGTCTGAAAGGCGCGTATTTTTCCAGCAAGCCGCCAGAAGATTCGCGCGGCATGTGGCAGAATTCTTGGACGAGGGAATCGGCGATTATCTTCCCACCTCCTCGGCTCCGCCTCCCGATCAGTCCGCTGACCTACCTATCTTGCGTCCCCCGGGCGCACTCCCCGAACCTAGGTTTTTAGAAACCTGCCAGCGCTGCGGTAATTGCGTTGAGAGTTGTCCCGCCGAAGCCATTCAGGTTTACCAAAGTGATAATCCACAACTTTCCGGAACCCCCTATATCGAGCCGAATTCTCAACCGTGCGTTGTGTGCACCTCGCTCGCGTGTATGCAAGTATGTCCCAGCGGCGCGCTTCAACCGCTCTCGGCAGATCAGATTCAGATCGGTTTGGCGGAAGTAAACCACGACACCTGTTTGCGTACAGGCGGAGTTGATTGCACCTACTGTGTGGACAGGTGTCCAATCGGGGAAACAGCTATTCGACTTGATTCCCAAAACCGCATACAAGTAATAGCTGCGGGGTGTGTCGGTTGCGGCGTTTGCCAGTACGAATGTCCAACTTCGCCCAAGTCGGTTGTCGTCAGATCGCCCGCGAAATCGGCACCAGCAAGTACTGTACTTGAAAATAGCATTTGACTGACTGATAAGTAGGCATCCAAAGCGACTCGGTGCTCTAAACAGATAGTTCAACGCCGTCCAGCGTGCGAAATTGCTGATTGCTCGTCCATCATCTCTCTGCGACAAACAAGGCGCGGCACGGCAAAATCGGCTCAGATTTGATGTTGACATCCGATTTGCCCAATTGTTATTATTAACCCAAGTTGCCAGTTTTGCCCGATAGGGACACAGAAGTCGGGTTTCAATCCGATGCGGGAGACACGAGATTGGCGAAAATCGGACCGGTTCACCCGTGATTCAGGGAACGTGAACCAAACGTACGGTGATTTCTGTTATTTAACCCAAGCTGCCACCTTTGTCCGAAGAGGCGCAGAAACCGAGTTTTTTCTAACGTGGAAACACGAAATTGACGGAAATCAGCCTAATTTGCCTATAATTTAGCAAACGTGAACCAAAAACTCGGTTTCTCTTTCACAGGTCGCAACCTGGGTTACTATTAGCACGATTTATTCTTGCGATTAGCCGAGTTAACCGTATGCAGTGGCAGTTCTCAATCACAATGACCGACAGTTTCAAGTAAGGTGGACAATTGAAGAAGGTTTGGCTTTTTGGAATAATTTCATTTTGCCTAATGACGCTAGAGGCGAATGGGCAAATCAAGTGGGATCCCGCGAAGTTTATGCCTCTCTCCGAAGTTCAACCCGGCATGACCGGGGAAGCCTACACCGTATTCTCCGGTACAACAGTAGAAAAATTCAACTTTGAAGTTGTCAGCATCGAGCACAATTTTGCGCCGCAGTGGCATGTGATTTGGGTAAGGGGAAGCGGCGAAAATTATGAACGAACCGGTGCAGCCGGCGGGATGAGCGGCAGCCCCGGTTACATCCACGGACGGCTCATGGGGGCGCTGTCCCTCGGCTACTTCAATCAGCGGGAGTATGCAAACATTGTAGGATTCACCCCCATTGACTCCATGATTGACGTTACTCATCGAGGCATGGCGCCGAAGCTAAGTTATCGAGGCAGTAGGTTGTTTAACTTTGGAACTAATAACGTAGGGGAAGGAATTGAGATGCTGCCGTTTCCTACTAAAGCCGCCGCTAATGACACCGGCTTGACCGCGCCTCCCTCCGCGTTTTCCAATGTAGCGGCAGATACGGCGCGACTTGAGATTCCGGTAGCTGTTTCAGCGATGAGTCACCAGACGAGGGCGTTTCTAGCGCCATTATTTGCAAAGTATCGGCTTCAGCCGTTACAGGCGGCAGGAGGCGGTTCGCCCGTCACGGACGCGCCTATCGAACCGGGACAGATCATCGGCACCGAATTTTCGCGAGGCGACTTTTCTATGTTCGGTTACGGGACGATGACGTATATCGACAACAACCAGGTGCTTGGATTCGGGCATAGTGCATTCGGAGAGGGCAACGTCAATCTTCCGGTTTCCGGGGGTTACGTACACTTTATTCTACCGAGTATTACGAGATCCTTCAAAGTAGCTGGTCCGACAAAGCCAATCGGTACAATGGTTCAGGATAGGCAAACCGCAATAGCAGGCGTTATCGGTGCGTCGCCCAGTTATATTCCGGTTCAAGCCAAGATAGAAACTATTGATGGGCGAACTTATCCGATGCAATTTGACGTCATGCGCCATCGAGGCTTTTCTTCCCTAATCGCCATGATTGGCGCCATGAATCTTCTGGACTCCGTTGAGATGAGCACCGGAGACCATACCATCAACATCAACTCGGAAATTACGCTCAAAGATCAGCCAAACTTGGTTTCCCGGAAGATCGCGCATGAAAATGTGTATTCCTCCAGTTCCTCGCCAGGATTTGCGGTGTTCCAAGCACTTTCTCCGCTATCGAATTTAATCGGAAATTCATACACGAAGGTTTCCGTCGAACAGGTGGTACTGAACCTGAAGATAGAGGACAAACGAAAAACCGCAGCCATTGAAGCGCTTCGAATTAACAAGGATCGCTATCGTCCCGGCGAGGTCATTGAAGTTACGATTAGGCTGCGTCCATATTTGGAAGCGCCCATACTTCAGACGGGACACATCACGATTCCGGATGACGCCCCCGAAGGATTAACCACCCTTCTCGCCACGAGCGCGGCTTCTTATGAGAGTTTTCAGCGGGCTCGGGCACCCATGAACTATCGCCCAACGGACATCAACCATCTGATAAACCTTTTACAACGTGGCGAAAGCAATAGTGATATAATCCTTGAACTCTTTACAACGGCGCGCGGTATGACGGTGCAGGGTCAAGAGTTCTCTAACCTTCCGTTGTCGGTCATGTCCGTCATGAGCACAGCCACCAAGGTTGGCGAGGGGGGAGATACACTTGCAACCACCATACAGGTCGCCAACCTACCAACTCCGTTTGTCATTTCCGGCAGCAGATTTGTAAGATTTTCCGTTGACCACAACGCACCCTAGCAATGAAAAATGCGGCATATACCCTTTTTCTCTGCCCAACCCTTACTATATAAGAGATACTTTTCCGGTCAGCATGATTTCCCAACACGGTATTAAAGGAGGCTATTTCCCGATGTCTTTTCGTTTGATCTTGGCTATCTCTGTTCTCTACTGTTGTGGAATTGGTTCGCTATCAGCGGTAACCACATCAATTTGGGAGCAAAGCAGCCAGAAAGATTTTGAAGCCGGCACCCTTAAAGATGTATCGATCACGAGCGAAGGCGATATTCTGTTAGCGCGAAAATTCGACGAATTTGCGGATTTAAAGGAAGAGATTTACGTTTGGTGCCTCGCCGAAGATTCAAAAGGTAATGTCTATGCCGGAACGGGAAATCAGGGCAAAATCTATCGAATCACGCCGGACGGTCAATCGTCACTCTTTTACGACTCGCCCGAAGTCTCGATTCTAAGTCTAACTGTAGACGCTGACGACCATGTCTATGCCGGTACGGGACCGGATGGGTTGATCTACAAGATTACCGGTGAGAATATCCCTCCGACAACCGTACTGACTTCCGAAGAGAAGTATGTATGGGCGCTCACATTTGACGACAGCGGTAATCTCTACGCGGCCACCGGTACTGCCGGGAAAATCTACAAGATTACGCCGGCCGGTGAAGCAACAGTTTTCTTTGATTCGGAAGAAACCAACATCAGAAGTTTGCTTCTCCACGGAAATTCGCTGTACGCCGGCAGCGCTGGCAAAGGAATAATCTATCGAATCTCCACCGGTGGTGAAGCGTCCGTAATATATCAAACCGCCGAAAAAGAGATTCCGGTGCTAATAGCAGGAGCAGACAACAACATCTACGCCGCTGCGATAACATCGGCGCCTCCGCAACCCGGCAGCCAGAATCGCCCGCCTCCGCCGCCGCCTTCGGGAGGCGGCCCTCCCGAGGAAAAGAAGTCTTACATATACCAGATCCGGGAAGAAGGTCTGGTCACGAAAATATGGACCGCCCCTGCGCCGTTGATACTATCGATGGTTTTTGAAGGTGAAGATCAACTGCTGATTGGAACAGGCGATGAAGGGAAAATTTACAAGGTTGATACTGACGGAGATTTCATCGCGTTGGGAAAATGCGCGGCAAGTCAGATTTTGGCGATGCATCGCGTAGCGGGTACTGACAAGCTTTTATTGGGGACTGGAAACTCCGCAAAGGTCTACGAATTGACGAAAGAGTATAAGGCAGAAGGTACTATCGAGTCCAAACCGCGTAATACCCAAGCCATATCTCGATGGGGAAAATTGCGGTGGGAGGCAGCGCCGGTGGAGGGAACATCGATTACATTTTCCACCCGGTCCGGTAACACCAAGAAGCCCGATAACACATGGAGTGACTGGTCGGAGGAATTGACCGTCTCCGAAGGCGCACAAATATCAAGCTCTTCAGCTCAGTACGTTCAGTGGCGTGCGAAGCTCACAACGACTGATCCATCGTTAACACCCACGCTAAACAAAGTTGTACTTGCTTCCGCTCAAGCCAACATTGAACCTCGATTCACAGAAGTTACCATTCAACACGGAAACGAACCGAAGGAGTCCGGCGGACCGCCCAGCCCGCGACCGCGTGAAAGCGGGCCTCCGAAGAATGCAGCGTCCCCGACCAAGCAGTGGACTGTCCAGTGGAAGGTAGAAGACCAGAACAAAGATTCGCTCCAATTTGCCGTGTACTATAGAGGAATTGAGGAGACGAATTGGAAACTCTTGAAGAAAGAACTGACAACTACCAGCTATAACTGGGATACCACGTCAATGCCTGATGGACGCTATGTCATTAAAATCGAGGCTACCGATAAACTTAGTAATCCACCGGCTTGGGCAAAATCATCGGAGAAGATTAGCAAGCCCTTTGACATTGATAACACCCAGCCAATCGTTAGAGATGTCGTAGCAGTCGCCAACGGGGATGGGACATACAAAATCACCTGCACCACCGAGGACCAATCAAGTCATATCCTGAAGGCGGTATACAAGATTGACGGTGACGAACACTGGAAGGTAATCTTCCCCGAGGACGGCATATTTGATTCTAAAATGGAAGAGTTGCTGCTGCAGACAAGCTCGCTTTCGGCCGGGGCGCATACGATAACCATTCAAGTAACTGACGCCGCTGAGAACGTTGCGGTTGGGAGCGCAAATTTCGCGGATTGATTCCTCGCAGTCGGACTATAGCTTCCCTGCCGTGCTTGAGTCGGATTTCAAGACTTCCTAACACTTGTCCATTCCGAACCGATTTTAAACTCCTACCCTCCCGGAAATAAGTCGGCGCCAATTCTTACGATTTTCCTATCTAGATATACGACCATCTCAAGACGCGCAATGAAGGGATCTCTATCGCACTCGCTATCTGCTCGTTTGATTGCTATTACGAACCCTCCTTAAGCAGATCAGATCGAAACTTGGCAATCATGCTCCAGAACTCTCGCGCGTAACACCTTCGATTGCGTTATATATAATCTCAAGAAGTCGATCGAGTTCAACGATGGTGATTTGTAGGGGAGGCATCAGGACAATGACATTCACGAGTGGCCGCAACATCACCCCGTGCTTCAACGCTTCTTTGCACACTCGCATGCCCACCTTTTCTGCTTCCGGATACTCCTCTTTTGTGACTCTGTCTTTAACCAGTTCTATGCCGGCTGCCAATCCGCACACGCGCACATCTCCAACATGGTCGAGCGCATAGAACGTTTGAAGCCGATTCTTGAAGTGTTCAATCGTGGGTTGAATCCGGGCAACGAGCTTTGTTTCCTCGAAAATATTGATATTTGCCAACGCGGCTGCACACCCCAACTGATTGCCCGTAAAGGTGTGGCCATGAAAGAAGGTCTTGAAGTCCTCGTAATCGCCGAGGAATGCGTTAAACACTTCATCAGTTGTTAGGGTTGCAGCCAGGGGAAGATATCCGGCTGTTAGTCCCTTGGCGGTGCATAAAATATCTGGTGCAACTTGCTCGTGTTCACATGCCCACATCTTGCCCGTACGTCCAAAACCCGTCATTACTTCATCCACGATGAGGAGTGTGTTATATTTCCGCGCGAGTGCCGCGGCGCCTTTCAGAAACCCCTCCGGTGAAGTAATCATGCCGCCCGCCCCTTGGATTAGAGGCTCCAAGATAACCGCGGCGATTTCGCCTTTGCGCGTTTGCAGAACTTCCTCCATCTCGTGCAGACAATAATCCCGTACTTCGTCGGAGTCCTCCCCGGCAACCGATCGATAGACATAAGGCGCGGGCGTAGCCGTGGTTTCAAAGAGAAGCCCGTCAAACGTCTTATGGAATAGATCGATGCCGCCTACGCTCATCGCACCTACTGTATCGCCGTGATAGGCTGCGTCCAGATGCAAATAAACCTTCCGTCCAGGCTCGCCCTTGTGCCGCCAGTATTGATACGCCATCTTTAGGGCGACTTCGACCGATGTGGCGCCATCATCGGAATAAAAAACTCGGTTCAGCCCGTGCGGAGTGATCTCCACCAATTTTTTCGCCAACTGAATCGCCGGAACGTTGGCGTACCCCAATAGGCTAGAGTGCGCGATCTTTTCGAGTTGCGCCGTGATGGCATCATTAATCTCCCTGCGGTTATGACCATGCACGTTTGTCCACATCGAGGCAACACCGTCAATGTACCGATTGCCTTCGGTGTCAATTAAGTAAATCCCTTCCCCTCTTTCAATGATGACCGGGACTTCCTCCATCCAATCCTTCATTTGCGTGAACGGATGCCAAAGATATTTGCGGTCCCAATCTGCTAGTGTTTTGTTGTCTAACATAAGACTCTTTGCGATAAAGTGAACTCAAATGAAAATGCGGAATCCAGAGTATGTCTCTGGATTCCGCATTTAGGAAAGAGAAACAATGATGATGAATCCTAACTAACTTGCGCCCCGTTTCGGGTTACAACAAGCTGCGATTGCTATCCTTTTAGTTTGGCATAGTGCACCGGTTGTTCAATCACAAGGTCGGAGGCTTTTCCGGCTTTCGGCACGATAATCTCAAGCACCTTATCGCGCAGATCCGCGCGATAATCGTTCGGATGTCCTTCGACTTGGAAGGTATTCCTAAAGCCGTTTGGAAACGAACTCGCCCGCCCCAGAACCTGAGAGAAACGCGAGTCTTCCAGTTTGGCTTCGACGGTTAACATGTCATCGTGCAAGTCAATTTGGTATGCGTAATCGGGCATCCGATCGGGAAGATCAAACTGTTTTTTATACACCGAGTCGGGGACCCAGCGCGGAAACTCGATTTCAATCTGGTAGTAATCTGATGTTTCTTGGACACGATTGACCATTCCGTAACGACGATACCGCTCTCTCACATCGTCCGAGTAGATTGGACCGTCCGTTAGTACCGCGCCCGGTACACTCGAACGCGGCGCGCTCGGCTGCGAGACAATTGTAGATTTCAACGCCGACAGTAACCCCTGCGCTATGAACGACGGTATCCAGCCGTAAAATGCCGCTCGGTACAGCGATTTTTCTTCACTCTCTGTTGTAACCAAATCATCCTTGAAGCGATAAAGCCCTTCAACCATCGCGAATACAACACCAATGAAGATGGCAAAATTGCTCTCAGCCGTAAAGAGACCAACGCCGCGCCCTTGGACGGCAAATAGGAACATTAACACGGGATAAAGAGTCAAGTTAATCAAACAGTTGATACCGGTCGAAACGGCGGCGCTAAATATCCGCGAATTGTCAACCATCTCCTCTAGCTGGCTCTTGAACTTGGCGGAAAACGCACCCAAAACCGGCTGAAGGAGCATCACGCACAGACGCAGCGCCGGACGAATGGAGGAGTCAGGCAGGTCGGGCAGTTGGACAAATTCTTCCGGAATACCCTGTTTTTTCTCGCCTTTCGCCCCGTCACCATCAGCGCCTTCGGCAGCGTCCCCGCCAGCGTCGGGTTTAACGAACGTCTCGAAGAATTTAGCGTTTATTTCAACATAAGATTCCCATTCTGCCGGAACCTCGTCACGCATGAAAATGGCGTTTACAGGACAGGCTGGTTCGCATGCGGCGCAATCAATGCACTCATCCGGGTTGATGTAGAGTTGGTTTTCGCCGTCGACGGTATGAATACAATCAACGGGACAAACATCAACACAAGCCGTGTCTTTGACATCAACGCAGGGTTCACAGATAATATACGCCATTTTTGGGTTCTCCCAGCGAAACGCACCTTCGATTCTCGACTGTTGATTGAAGGATTATTATATCACAGTCGGAAAGTTGTCGCAAGGATTTATGGTTAAATGTGGGCTTTTGCCTTCCCGTTCGTGGTTCGTGAGAATCGTTGCGATTCAGACGAATCATAAGGATTGCTCCGCCGCACTCCAACAGTGGTTTTGCCTTTTCGCTTGAACAACAGGTAATGATGCGAAAGGATCATGACGTTTAGCGCTTGTCTGAAAAACCTCAGCGAAAAACATCGTTGGGCATTTGAATGACTATTATCTGTGGGAGTTCTATGGCACGGGAACTGCTATCGCGCGAAGATCTCAATGGGAACTCTATCGTGGTCACGATCCGTTCGCTAGGTTCTGTTGACATTTGAAAATTGAGCCAATATTGATTCACTTGACCCAATATAGGATCGATTCCCGTAGGGGTTGGGTTTCCCAACCCGTTGGGCGAGAAAACCTCGCCCCTACGATAGGGGCTTATTGGCGAATTATGGACACGGCTTACATAAATGTCAACACGCCCTAGGTCCCGGTCTACAAAACTACGATTCTCATCAGCGAGACTTCACTATATCCTCCCGACAGATGACGATCTTATCCAATTGAACCGCGCAAAGTAATCATGGTATTTTTCGATTGCAGATGGTATAATTCGGGCAATTCTGGCTATGTGTGTGTAGTCTTACCATTGCAGGAACTGTGAGATTCATGTTCTTGAAATCCTTTTGATTTTTTGAAACGCGCGTCCTTCGGAAGCGTTGAGAGTTGTAGCAACAGGGTCCGAAGTGCTCGGGGCAAAGGAGGACGCGAATTTTGGTGCACCGGATGATTGACGACCCCTCAGCTCAGGAAGATACTGACCTAGCAAGGCTTACAAAGAACCATGATGAGGCGGCTTTTAGCGCTCTTTTTGATAAGCACTATAACTGGGTTTACAGTAAAACTTACCGGATGCTAGGTAACCACCAAGACAGTGAAGAGATTAGCCATGACATTTTTTTCAAAGTATGGCAGAAGATCGAAAAGTGGGATACCAATCAGGGGAGTTTTCAATCATGGTTAAACGTAGTTGCGAAGAATACCATTATCGACGCAATACGTAAGAAAGAAAGGATTCGTGAATCACTTCTAAGCATGGAGGACGAAGCTGACGTGCCACTTAGCGAATACGAAGACAGTAAACCAACTCCTGACAAGCAACTTGAATCCCAAGAAGTTCAGGAAATTGTGGAACAGGCTCTTCTACAAGTGACCAAGCCCAATCACCGGCTTGCATGGATTTTACGTCACATAGAGGGATGCAGCATTGCCGAGATTTCACAGATTCTTCAACGTAAAGAGGGCACGGTGAAGATATGGATCTTTCGCTGTGCAGGTGAACTACGTCAAATTCTAAATAGAAAAGGGATCCAGTTGATTTACTGATGGGAGGAGATAGGTTAATGAGTTTTTGGAAACGATTTAAGCCAGAAGATGGATGGACAGATTCTGATGAGGTCCATCAGGCAGAGATGTTGGATGTGTACACGCGTTGGGTTAAGGGCGAAAGGTTGTCACGTAAACACAAACACGTGTTAAAAGCATGTCAAGAATCGGCGGAACTTAAACCGTTGAGAGAGTTAATCGATTTCACGCATCATCGGTTCCAAGAGTCTGACAGTATTGAGCCTCGTCCAGGAGCAAAAGAACGAATCGCTAGCGCGGTAATGAGAAGCGTTCGTCGGTTGTCGCCGGACTCCGATTCACGGAGCATGGATGGTATCGCTTTGCAACCGGCGTACAGCCCTGAGCAGGTTGGGAGCGAGAGTGAACTGGTCTACTCTCCAACTCCCAGTATAGCAGCTATTGATTCCGGCGCCGATGCTTCTCTTGATGAAACCATTGTTGTGGAGCCGGAAAGCAGCGATGCAGACCATCTTCCTTCGCCCACGTACGGAAACCGCAATCTTAAGTTGAAAGTCATTCAGGGCGACCAGGCGGGAATTGAATTTAATCTCGTTTTCGCGCAAATGACAATCGGACGAGGAGACGATTCAACAATCCATCTGAGTACCAATGTTAGTTCCTCACGTACACATGCCCTGTTAACTATCGAAAACGAGGAACTGCATATTACCGACCTCAACAGTAGGAACGGTACGTTTGTTGACGGAGAACGAATTGCAAACCCAACCCCTATATATCTTGCATCTCGGATAACCATCGGCGACCAAGTGCTTGAGATTTCCGAACTGCGGCGAGAGGGTGGCGAGATTCACGTTACGTTCAAGGAGGTCGCCGGTGAGAACATTGGACAGACCTATGCGGTAAGTGTTAGGGAGATGACTATTGGCCGCGGCACATCAGTAACGCTTCGTCTCTCCGATTCTACAGGAAGGTTCTCGCGCCGACATGCCGGATTTGAACTGACTGACGGACAGATTTATCTCAGGGATTTGGGCAGCACGAATGGAACGTATGTTGACGGAAGCCGGATAGAAACACCCACAAGGATAAAGGTGGGGGCTGTTATTTCGCTTGGCGGCGTCACCTGCGAAGTAACTTCTATCGAACACTCTTAACTAAATTATCTTGTACCCAAGCTGAGACGCTTGAATTTTCATATTCCCGACTGTTTTCACCATCTCGACACGGTGGTGAACAGTCGGGTTTTTATTATTCTATTTTAAGCGCTTTGTGTGTCTGAGGCGTCTAATTGAGAGAGGTGGAACCTACCACAATCTCGCACGCAAGTATCATTTAGAACGCCAATGAATCAGGCACTGGTCGCAGGAACGCATTTCAACCGCGCTACGGACTGTTTTCAACATGGGCGCTACGCTGAAGCCATTCGGCACTACCAGACTGGATTAGAGATCGACGCAACGCGCGCCGAGATATACGCCGACTTGTCCAAGTCGTACGAGATGGTGGGGCGGTGGGATGATGCACTGAACTGCTTGAATCGTGCGTTGGAATTGAGTCCGGACCATCCAACCGTCTTGCGTCGCAGGGAGCGCATCCAAGAGGAAAAACAGGTTTATGAGGCGTTGCTTCACGGGTGCAATCTAGATCCGGAACCACCTGAAGACCTTCTAGTCGAGTCCACAGACGCCGGTTCTTGCCCTAGAATTAGGCGTGAACGTTTCGTTCTTGAGTGTGACGATACGATTTCGTTGAACACGTCGTGGTGCTTGTGCCAGCTCATTGAGCAGACCTCCCGTGAACTAGGTGAGCTCCTCCAATGTTACCCTACGCGAGAAGTCTCGGTCGTGCTTGAAGATGTCGAACTTCGTAATGAAGTGGAGATTCAAGAGCATGCACCTGCTAATTTCACCTTCTCCTTGCCGGGGGTTTCCGACTACGAAGGTCACATCCGACTCGTCATCAGCATTTATGAAGAGCCTAATCCTGAGCTATTGCTGGCATTGATTCGCCATGAGTGGGTCCATCTGCTCGTGGACATACTGGCACACCGGCGGTGCCCCGCGTGGTTTAACGAAGGACTTGCTCAGATTCTCGCTCGACCCCTCATGAAGTTTGAGAGAACACGTTTACAGCAGGCATATCATAAATGTCAGTTCTTACAGGTTGATGAACTCCAACAACAATTTGGTAACATGCCGCCGAATCGGCGAAGGTTGGCTTACCTACAGTCAACCGGGTTCGTGGAGTATCTGATTCACGAACATGGCTTTTCCAAAATTTGCGATTTTCTTCGTAGCATAGGTAATAGCGTCACGCCTGAAGTTGCGTTTCAACAAATCTTCGGAGGAACAGATGAAGCTATCATGCACCTGTGGAAAGAGGTGATTGACCGTGGCGAAACTCGACATAGCGATTATCGTGCTCGTGACCTTGGGCGGCGTCAAGTGTTTCCGCGCTGGCTTTACGCGTAGTGTATGGGGAATTGCCGCCATCTCTGCCGGCTTTTTTGTCGCAAACCAAGTATGGCAGGTCATCGCCCCAATTGTGCAACATTGGATTGAAGATCCGGGAGCAGTGAAGTGGGTAAGTGTGGTTGTAATTACGTTAGCGGTTAGTATAATAATTGACATCGTATTTGGGCGTATTCAGGAAGTGCTTGACACCGGGGTTTTAGGATGGGTAAACAGCCTGGTTGGTGGCGCGTTCGGTGTGATAGCAAGTTGTGTGTTGCTCTCCATTGCGTTCATGTTGGCGAACCGTTATGGTGACGAATCCATACAAACGATAATCAATAACTCCCGCTTCGGCCCCTCTTTAATGGAGATCGGCAATGAGATCTTCAATCTTGGGAAAGAGGTTATTGAGGAACAAGCCGATAATCTGCAGAACCTGTGACGAATCGACCTGGAAAATGACCACCTTGGCAAATTGCGCTGAAAACATCATCTTGCAGAAGCGTCGTTTGACCCGCTGTTTAATCCGTTCGCTCGCCGCGGGCAGTTTTCTGATGTTGCTCGCGCTACCGCTTCAAGGAGATATTTCTGACACATTGAAAACATCGCTACTGGAGAAAGCGATTTCAGAAAAGCTTGTCCATCGCTCGGTATCATTAGGCAACGGTTCGGAATTAAAGCCATCCACCCAATATCCACGACAACAGATCAGCTCAGTGAATGCCAGCCTGCGGCTACTATTGATTCTTCCAATTCGATTGCATCGAGAAGTGATTACACATCAAGATGGGGATGTCTGTAGTTTTCAGCCGAGTTGCTCGCGTTACGGTTTGGCAGCCATTCGCCGCTACGGTCTAAAGGGTCTACTGATGGCAAGCGACCGACTATTGCGATGTCATGGTGGCAGCCACAGGTACTATCCCGTATTTGAGGGATCTGCCTATGATCCCGTACCTTGAAGACACATATCCCCACCGATGCAGATGTCAAATTCATCTTTTTTCTTCATAGAATGGATGTTGGCGCCGCTTCCGAGTCTCAAGCGAGAAAATGACAAAAACGCATTGCCGCATCGCTCTCTTTCCTCTCACCGTAATTCTGCTTCTCGTATTTCTTCCAATCGCCCATTCTCAAGAATTCAACAAAAGCGAATTGCTTGATTTCGCCGATTCGCTGTTTCGGGAGGAGGATTATCTCAACGCTGCGCACGAGTATCGACGCTATCTCTTTTTATTTCCAAATGAGGAGAATAGCGATTTTGTCCAATTTCGTCTCGCCGCCTCCTACCAGAACGCCGGCAGACTGGCAGCGGCAATTCAAGCCTATCAGCTACTGATTGATACCTACCCGACCAGCCCTCTAATCCAGCGCGCACGATCCAATATCGCCCAATGCCAGCTCTTGGACGGAAATAAAGACGTGGCGATTCGATCTTTGCAACGGTTTTTGTCGCAATACCCCGATAGCGATTTGGCGCCGCGGGCGCAGTTCATGATTGCAACTGTCCAAATGGAGGATAAAGATTGGGAGAAAGCTTCAAAGACGTGGGAACAGATTGCCGTCAAATATCCAAATACCCGGTTTGCAGAGGCGAGCGACCGGCTCACGCGAATGGTTAGAAGCAGTAAGTTGATGCCCAAGCGTTCTCCAACGTTCAGTGGTCTGCTTTCGGCGGTAATTCCGGGGCTAGGACAGGCGTATAGCGGCCGCTTTTTGGACGGTCTCCAATCGCTAACTGTAGTCGGAACGATCGGAGCGGGAACGGCATACTACATCAATCAGGAGCAGTACGAAGTAGCCATCCCGGTGGGGCTTCTGGGCCTATTCTTCTATGCGGGAAATGTCTATGGCGGCGTTCAAGCCGCAAAGACGTTCAATAGTAGCCAAGAAGACAAGCTCCTTGACGGCTTGCGAGACAAAATCTTCAAGTCGGGTCTTTTCGGGATGTTGCGACCTCAGTCTACGGATGTTTCGCTTGTGTTTCTGCGTGCACACTTCTAATGTGGAATCATTGTATCCGTGCTTGGATTTCCAGTTTGTATCATCTGAATGAAGCGGTGGCATGTGCGAGCTAGCAGTGAGATGTTCTATCACAAGCTGTCAGATTGTGCCGTGCGCAAACTAACAGTTCGCGCTACAAGGAAGCGTCCGATTTTGTGCGCAATTATACATGCTGTCATCGTTCATTAACCCTACTCTCCGCACCCATTTTAGGGGTTTACAGAGTTTATTGAAAGCCTATAAATCCGTGTGGTTACTGAATTCTTCAATTCTTGGAAATCCAATTGAGGATTATTTACACGCCAAGCCCCAGAGGGGCGATAGGTGTATAGCAGCATCAGACATCCCTCCATTAAAGCCCCAGCGGGGCGACAGGTGAATTATGTCTGGGGTATATCAAGCGAATTAAAAAGGATGCTGAGTTGTTACCTGTTAGCGTTTTCGATTGAAGCGTAGTCCAAGTGTGGGATCTCTATCGCACTCGTTATCCACTCGTTTGATCCCCTCTGGGGCTTGAGTGTGTGGCCAACTCACGTTTCTATACATCTTCAAGATCTCTATCGCCTTCGCTATCCGCTCAGTTGATCCCCGCTGGGGCTAAAAACTTGCAGAATGTTATTTATGATTCAAATACAAGGTGTGCTAGTGTCATGATTATCAGAGAAGAAAATTATAAATATTCCTAAATGCCCCTCATGAGGTGCGGAGTGTAGGATTAACATACAATTACAAGATGTGCTAATATGCATGTAAATGGCTATAGGACACATCTAATACCAAGGCAGCCGGTCTCCTGCATGAGACGCCTAAGTTAGTTGGCATACGGATCTGCCGCGTCTCGCAACCCGTCGCCCAAGAAGTTGAATGCGAGGACGGTAACGATAACAAACAGACCGGGAATCAAGAACCACGGAGTTTGGGAGATGACCCGGAAATGCTGCGCTTCGCTCAGCAGCACCCCCCAGCTGATTGCCGGCGCCTGCAATCCAAGACCCAGAAAACTGAGCGTGGTTTCGCCGAGGATCATCCCGGGGACGCTTAGCGTAGTCGCCGCGATGATGTGACTGTAGAACGAAGGCAGCATGTGGGAGAAGATTAGTCTCCGCGTGCTCGCGCCACCCAATTCTGCCGCCCGAATGAAGCCCTCCTCTCGCAACGCCATGAACTTCCCTCGCACTTCGCGGGCAAGGTCCGCCCACCCGACGATGGAGAGCACGACCGTAATGGCGAGAAACCGTTGGGGGATAGACCAGTGGTCGGGAAGAGCAACACTCAGTGCAAGCCATAGCGGCAGCGTCGGTATGCTTCGCAGTGTCTCGATAAGGCGCTGTATCAGTAGGTCTGGGGTCCCGCCGAAATAACCCGATATCCCTCCGAGAAGAATTCCCAACAGGAGCGCCAAGAATACGCCCAAGAGACCGATGGTTAGCGAGAGTCGTGCGCCGAAGATTGTCCTAGAGAAGATATCTCGTCCGGCTGCGTCCCCGCCAAAGAGCATGAACCTTCCGTTTTTCACGCCGAACAGATGTATGTCGCTCTCTAGCAGCCCCCACAATTTGTAGGAATCGCCGCGGACAAATAGCCGGAGTCTTAAAGGCGTGTTTGTATCCTCGGTGTATTGCGTCGCAAGCGTCTGTGGATCGCGTCCCTTCACAACGGGAAAGACATAAGGCAAGGAGAGTTGTCCGTTGTACAAGATTCTGATCCGTTGCGGCGGGGCATGCGTATATTTTGAGTCGATGCTGCGGGGATCGTAAGGCGCGACGAACTCGGCGAACAAAGCGCAGAGATAGAGGAGAGCCAGCACACCGAGTGCGATGACGGCGACCCGATGTTTAAGGAACCGCCAGCGAATCAACTGCCATTGAGAAGCTCTGGAAAACGCCGAGGATTCCGTTTGGTCTTCATGAAATGGATTATCTTCAATTTCAGATTGAGAATTGTCGCTATCCCGTTTTCTATCGCTCATAGGCAGTCTGTTCACTCCCTCAATGATACAAGTAGCTTCTACACACCATGCCTGATTCTCGGATCAACGAGGGCAAGCAGCAGGTCGGACACCAATGTTCCGACTAAGGTAAGAACGCTCAAGATAAGTATGATGCTGCCTGCCAAAAACATGTCTTCCGTTTGAAGCGCGCGCAATAACACCGGACCAATCGTGGGAAGTCCGATAACAATCGATGTAATTACCTCTCCGCTAATCAGCGCCGGCAATACATAACCGATATTACTGATGACGGGGTTTATTGCCAACCGCACCGGATATTTGAGGATAAGCCTCGTCTCGGATACCCCTTTTGCCCTGGCGGTCGTGACGTACAGCTTTTTTAGTTCATCAAGCAGATTCGCTCGGACGATTCGTATTAGCCCTGCCGTACCTGCTGTGCCGATAATCACAGCGGGTATCCATAGATGATTGAGCAGGTCAAAAAACTTTCCAAGACTCCACGGCGCCACGGCATATTCTACAGAGTAGATTCCTACCAGCGCCTCGCCGGTAGCTTCAAAGTATCCCCATAACAGAATAAGCGCGAGCATGAAGTTTGGTACGGCAAGACCGATGAATCCAACGAAGGTAAGAACGTAGTCGGCAACCGAGTATTGGCGCACCGCCGAGAGAAACCCTATGGGGAACCCGATTGCATACACGATTAGGAACGCCGAAAATGAAAAAAGGAGACTCCACGGCAGGCGGTCCATGATTATCCTCGACACCGGCTGATTGTATGCCATGGACACTCCCAAGTCCCCTTGCAGGATGTTCCCGATCCATATAAGGTATTGCTGCCATAACGGTTTACCCAACCCGTAGCGCGCTCTTAGAGCATTGATCAAATCCTCGTCAACCTGGTCGCCCCGCGCTTCCATCTGTACGACCAGTGTGGTCACGAAGTCTCCGGGAGGCGCTTGAATAACTGCAAACGAGATTATCGAGATGAGAATCAAGGTTGGAATGAAATACAGCAGCCTACGGATAATGTAGCTTTGCATAATTCTCGATTACAAATCGCGACGGCCATCCTCGTAGGGCAGCCCACAATCGCAACTGATTAGTCTACAGGTCTGGATTTGCCAATCCAGACCGAGCAGGCAAAGAACGCACCGAGTAGGGAAGTCCGATGCCAATTCCGACGAGCCGGGAGTTTACACGCTCAGAACGGACGTGCAATGAATGGGATCTCTATCGCACTCCCTATTCAGTCGCTTGATTACTACTACAAACCGACAGAGTCGATATAGACTGATGGGCTAAACAGTTCCCCACAATCTAACAGATCAACCGACCGGATAGAGAGGGCGATAGATATCCCTTGTGGTACAGAAGAGTGTCATTAACCACAAGCACGTGCAGTTATTGGTTACAATGGTTATACACCCTATACTCCGCAGTTGTGAGCACCGATTGAGTTAATTTATGGTATCCTTCTAGTAATCACTTCTTAGGAGGAGCCTTAATGACACAATCTACCTTCGTCACTCAAAGTATAGATCATCTAGGTATTGTTGCTGGCATTTGCCATCAAATCGGCTTAGTTGAAACAATTGATACATTCATAGGTCAAACAAAGCGTAAAGTCTCTGTAGGTCAAGCGGTGATGGCTATGATACTCAACGCTTTGGGCTTTGTGGGTCGTCCACTCTATTTAACGCCCGAATTTTTTTCCACTAAACCGGTCAATTTGTTGATTCAGCCGCAAATGCAAGCTAGCGACTTCAATGATGACAGTCTAGGACGTGCCTTAGACACCTTGTATGAAAAAGGAGTGACCGAGGCGTTTGCCACGGTGGCGAGTAAGGCCTTAACCACTTATGGGGTGGAGCATCGCTTTGTGCATCTTGATAGCACAACGTTCAGTCTTCATGGCGCCTATGAGGCAGACAGCGATGACGAAAATGCCATTCAAGTTACGCATGGCTATTCGAGAGACTATCGCCCCGATTTGAAACAAGTGGTCGTCCATCTGCTTTGTTCTTATCGATCCCAGATTCCAGTGTGGCTAGAAACTCTAGATGGAAATCAGGCTGACAAAACCAGTTTTCCTAGCACTATAAATTCTTATCTGACGCAACTTCAAGAGGGCGAAACCCCTTATTTTATTGCCGATAGTGCGCTATATACAGCCAACAACCTCCGCACATTATCAAACGTCCGATGGATATGTCGAGTGCCAGAAACAATAAAGGCTGTCAAACAACTGTATCAAACCTTCTCAATAGAAGCCATGCAACCGGCAACTGAAAACGGCTATCGTTACCTCTCCATTGAAAGTAGTTACGGCGATGTGGCGCAAAGGTGGTTGCTTGTCTACTCACAAGCGGCTTATCGTCGAGAAGTTGCTACTTTGGAGAAAAAGATTGCCAAAGAACGCGAAACTGCAAAAAAATCGCTTCGTCAATTGAGCCATAAAGAATTCAACACCCAGATTGCCGCCAGGGAAGCGGTCTCCACTCTTTCTGCCGGGTGGCGCTATCATGAACCTCAAATTGAACTGATTGACATTGCTCATTACCCAAACCCAGGGCGTCCAACCAAAGAACAATCTCCGACACGAATCGGTTTTCAAGTTGTTGGTCAGGTTGTTGAACAGCCACAGGCAATTGAACAAGCCAAAAACAGTAAAGGTAAGTTTGTCTTGGCAACGAATGAATTAGATGCCATATCTCTTGATGACGCCACGATACTTTCAGCGTACAAAGGTCAGAACGTTTCGGTAGAACGTGGATTCCGATTTCTCAAAGACCCGTTATTTTTTGCCTCCAGTCTATTCTTAGAAAAACCACAACGTATTATGGCGCTTTTAATGGTGATGGGACTGTCGCTACTGGTTTATGCGCTAGCAGAGCGTTGGGTTCGGTCTGAACTAACCCGGCAGGGACGAACCATTCCCAACCAAGTCGGCAAGCCCACGCAACGCCCAACGCTACGACGTATTTTTCAAGTTTTCGAGGGTATCGATCTTTTATTGATACACCAAGCCAATCAAACACAGCAACTGGTAGTAAATCTTAAACCCATTCATCATCAAATTCTTGACTTGTTCGGACCAGAAGTCAAAAAATGTTATATTCCCGATGAATAACTGCGGAGAGTAGGATACACGATAAAGGACAAGGGGAATCGGGGGATTTGGTCGTCTAGGCGTCAAGTTGCAGTTCATCTGCGAAATGGCAGGCAACAAGATGCGAATCTTCGGTGTCCGTTGTCTTGGTCTCAAGCGTCGGTGTTTTATCATGGCAAATTTGATCGGCGTGCGGGCAACGGTGGGCAAACACGCACCCACTCCCCCTTTCCGACGGACTTCCCACCTCGCCGCTCAACTTCGGCTTCCACGGTTTGTGGGGATCCGGCACAGGTAGCGCCGCCATCAAGCTAGTCGTATAGGGATGCGACGGTTGTGAAAATAACTCCTCCGTATCCGCCTCTTCCACAATCGATCCCATATACATCACCGCTACCCGGTCGCATATATGCTGAATGACACTCAGGTCGTGCGCGATAAACAGGTAACTCAACCCTAGCTCATCTCTGAGATCGCTCAGGAGGTTGAGGATTTGCGCCTGCACGGACACGTCAAGCGCAGACACCGGCTCATCAGCGATAACCAGCGAAGGGCTTAGCGCCAGCGCTCGGGCAATCCCGATCCGTTGCCTTTGCCCGCCGCTGAAAGCGTGGGGATACCGTGGCATAAAACTCGGATCAAGCCCCACCATGGCAAGCAATTCCGCCACGCGCATCTCGCGTTCGTCGCGCTTCACGCCGTAGTTGAGGAGAGGGTCCGCCACTATATCCAGTACCGTCTTGCGGGGGTTGAGCGATGCGTACGGATCCTGAAACACGACGCCCATGTAACGACGGATCTCTTTTAATCGGCCCTTCTCAAGCGCCGTCATATCCACGATTTCGCCTTCCCCTACCGTGAATAGAATTTCGCCGGCAGTGGCTTCGTGTAGCCGCATGATTGTCCACGCTGTCGTCGTCTTGCCGCACCCGCTCTCTCCCACCAGTCCCATGGTCTGCCCCTTCCGCACCGAAAAACATACGTCATCAACCGCATGCACATAGCCGGCAACTCGCCGCAGGAAGCCCTTCTCGATGGGGAAGTATTTCTTAAGATGGCGGACATCCAGGATTGCCTCATTAGGGGTGTTGGACAATGTCGGTCTCTCCTGTATTCGGTTCTGCGTCCACATGGCGCGAGTAGAGAAAGCAGCCGGCAAAATGATCTGCTTCAACTTCCTCCAGAACCGGTTGCTCCCGGCGGCATGTTTCTCCGATAATCTCGCGGCAGCGCGGGTGGAACGAGCACCCGGATGGCAGACGAGACGCGTCCGGCACGTTTCCTTGGATAGTGGCAAGCCTCTTTTCCGGTGTGTTCAGTTTGGGGATCGATCGGATTAGATCGCGAGTGTATGGGTGTTTCGGACTGTCGAATATCTTGACCACGGGACCCTTCTCGACGACGCGGCCCAGATACATGACGTAGACAAAGTCCGCCATGTGTGCGATGATGCCGAGATCGTGCGTAATCAGGACGAGGGCAAGACCTAGCTCCTGCTGCATCTTCTTGATGAGCATCAGCACCTGTGCTTGAATGGTCACATCGAGCGCCGTCGTGGGTTCGTCGGCAACGAGCACTTTCGGATTGCAGGCTAAAGCCATGGCAATCATCGCCCGCTGTCTCATACCTCCGCTAAGCTGAAACGGATAAGCGTCTATCGTCCGCTCCGGATTTGAAATGCCCACCATGCTAAGATATTCGATAATCTTCTCTCTGACTTTTTTGTCTTTGGGAGGCTGGTGCAGCAGAATCCCTTCGGCGATCTGGTCCCTAATCGTGTGGACGGGACTGAAAGATGCCATCGGTTCTTGGAATATCATGGCTATTTCGCCCCCCCTCAGCCTCCTCATCTCTCGACTTCGCGGGTTGAGTTTCGTTATGTCGATAACGTTCCCGTTGTCCTCGCGGTACCTCACTTCGCCGGATACGATCTCTCCGTTTGAAGGGAGTATGTTCAACATTGAATACGAGGTGACCGTCTTCCCGCAGCCGCTCTCCCCAACAATCCCGATTGCCTCGCCCTTATGCACACGGATATTCACGCCGTTCACGGCATTGACCGTTTCGTCGTCCTGAGAGAATGTGACGTGGAGATTTTTTATATCTATGAGCCAGTCTCTGTTGGAATTGTTGGCTGCGTTCATGTTCATATTAGATCACAGATGGATTATATGTAACTCGGTTTGATAATTGAAGGTTGGTAACGCTAATCGATCACCTGTAGGAGTGAGTTCTAGTCAAAACGGGAGATCGCGACCAGGAGGGGATCTCTATCGCACTCGCTATTCGCTCGCTTGATTGCTACTACAAACTCACCAATTAAATACTAGATGTATGAAGATTATTTGAGATAAATATAGAAACTACCTTATGCCGATCGACCACGTTTCCGGTTTGCCGTAGGTGTAGTCCCCGGGCAAAGGAAGCGGCACGTTGTCCATCCTATTGTGAACAACGATGTTTCGCGTCGGTGAAATGGCGGCAATTTTTAGCACCACTAGGAACCATAAGTTTTCGGCGTGAATAGCAAGCATCTCGTTTTCCAGCGCAATTCTCGCTCCTTCGTCCGTTTCAAGTAGAAACTTCCGGTATAACTCGTAGAGACGCTTGAAATCCTCGGGCGGCTCGACACCTTCTGCCCCATCGGAATGTAGCCACTGTGTCCAGCGAGGAGAGGCTTGGTTCCATGAAGCCGGGTTGCTTGGCACCATTGAGCCCCGCACGCCCGGACGGGTGGGACGCACTCCGCCGCCAAAAGTGCCGTCGCCGGTGAACATGTCAAATTTATTGGCAGCCACTCGTTCAGAAATGAATGCCGTTTCGCGCGGGTTGATGGAGATGTCGATGCCGACAACCTTCCAATCTTGCTGAAGCATCTCCAACATGGGAACATCAGACACGCGTAAGTCGGTGCGCGCCATCAGAACGAACTGTGCCGGTGAGCCGTCCGGAAGCAATCTCGTTTCCCGATTCGCATCCCATTTCAACCCCATCTCGTCCAGCAACTGATTTGCCAGACCGGGGTCATGGCGCGTGTAGGCGATGTACTTCTCCGACTCGCCGTGGTACGGGGGACCATCAGCCGGTGCGGCATTGGAAACAACCATCAGCCCATCCCGGAAGACCTCGTTCATTTCATCCCTATCCATAGCCACCGAAAGAGCAATGCGAAACCGCCTGTCCAGGAAGACTTCGCGTACCGCGGAATCTTCATGGGTTAAGTTAAAGTAGATTGTGGTGACGAACCCCGGACTGCCGAACGCGGGAGTCGTGCGATAGTCGCCGACATCTTCGTTTATTCTGAAATGTGACGGATTGTCGCAGCAGGCAAATTCCACGTCCACATCGCCGGCGAATATCTTGAGATATCCGGTCTCCAAATCGTTGACAAGGAAGTTCTGTACGCCATCAAGGTACGGAAGCTGATTTCCCTCCGGATCGACTTTGAAATAGTACGGATTTCTTTCAAGCACCCAGACAAGAGAACCCCTCTCGTTTATCGCTACCCACGGGGATATCGTCGGCGCCCCCGGATGGCTAATCCCTAAAACGCCGGTGCTCCATACGTCCATCTTGGCATTGAACAGCTTTTCCCACGACGCAAACCCCTCCTTCTTCAATGTGTTACTCAGCGCCTCCGGGCTCGTGTACTCCGGATGGAATTGTGCCATGTAGTGCTCGGGAAGATACGGATGAAACTGAAAGCGCCCCATCTTATCAAGAAACAACGGATTGGTTCGATTGAACGTAATGCGGACGGTATAATCGTCAATTTTCTCAATGACACCCATCTCGCCGTCCGAACTCTTCAAGCTGGAGACGCCGCTCGGATTGAGCGACTCATTCAGCGCGAATGCCTCGTACCAGAACATCACCGCACCGGCATCGAACGGCATTCCGTCGCTCCACTTCATACCTTCTCGCATGAAAAATGTATATACGGTGGCGTCGTCGTTCACCTCCCAGCCCTTGAACACGTTGGGTTCAAGACTTTGTACGTCCGATGAATAGTTGACCGGATGCGTAACCATCGCATCCCACAGTTTGTTCGATGTAGGTCCGGGCAGGTAAATCTTGCGCCAGAATCCGCCGTACTCCCCGATGCCGTCTACGGGTACACAGACCAACGGTTCCAACGGGAGCCTCTCCTCGACAGGCGGCAACTCCCCCGCCGCGACCTTTTCGCGCAACGCCGGCGCTTCGTTGAATCGGGTGATAGCATTTCCCGTTGCCGACTCATAGTCCGCAGGGGTTGCGTAAACGTCCACGATCGGTACTTCACCGGCAAGGACAAGCTCCCTGAGCATCTCGAAGCGGTCTTGTGGACCAAGCCCGTCTCCGTACGAGATCGTTAGCGGAAACAGCATCAAAATCGCTCGGAGGATGGTTGAGCGCCGCTGTAGCGATGCTCGATATCGATTCCGGCTTAATCCGAGGTTTGAGATTGTTGCAACTCGCTTGTAATACTGTTTCATGTTTGTTACTGACTCAAGTTACGGCGCGAGTTCCTTAATGTATTTATTGTCGCCTGCAACATACCTGTGGGATTTCTATCGTAGTCGCTAATCGCTTCTTTGATCGCACCCTACAGATCTACTCTTAAACCAGGCTCTCAAGTAACTCTCCACATTGCACAGGATTTTCTATCGCGCTCCCTATTCAGTCGCTTGATCCTCTGGAGTGCAGACGGGAGGAAGCATCGTATTCTATTGACATTGCACTCCCCTGGAGTGCAAGAGATGGAAAATCGCTCAAGTCCCACTTTCTCCAAAGCGGGTGAACAGCCAAAAACGAGTGTTACCTACTGACAGATTTATTCCGATAGGGATAATGGCACGCTACCAAGTAACGTTCGACATTGCACTCCGCTGGAGTGCAGACGGGAGGAAGCATCGTGTTCTATTGACATTGCACTCCTCTGGAGTGCGAGACGTGGGAAATATCTATCACGGAACGCTTTTTCAAAGCTCTCAAGTAACACTCTCTCAGAAAGCTAGTCATATAACGAATAATGCCGACAGGGGTAAAGGTAAGCTACCAAGTAACATTCGACATTGCACAGGATTTACTATGGGATCTCTATCGCGGTCATTATTCATTCGCTTGATTGCGGTGCGCACCTTACAAAGAATGGTGGGCAGAGGATCCCTATCGCCCTCCTTATCCAGTCGGTTGATACCACCCTACAATGTACAAAGTCGAGCTCATACCTGAAGTGAAAGCCTATTCCCTTTCCCTGATTGCCGCGTAGATGACAGGCCTGAGCGACTGTCCGAGTTGCTGCATGGGAAGCTGCTGGCTTAGTACGATCACGGCTAGGGCATCGCGAGGCGAGATCCAGAACTCGGTGCCGGCTCCTCCGTACCATTCGTACTCGCCAATAGGCGAGGGATTCGTGTCAATTTTCCTGACGCGAACCGCGAAACCCAGACCAAAGCCTCGACCTTCCGGCTTACGGTCGATTGGCAGCAAATCATCCGGCAGTTGATTGCGAGTCATCATTTCTACAGTTTCCGTTTTCAGCAGCCGCACTCCATCAAGAAATCCATCGCCTGTTAGCATCAAGCAGAAACGCATGAAATCAGCCGCCGTCGAAACCAGTCCTCCCCCACCAGATAGAAACTTCGGCTGAGTGATAAAACTCGTCTCGGAGGTGTATCCCGATCCGCCCTCCGCGGCGTCGATAGGCTTCAAACCACCACTCGGCGCCGGGCCATACATATGAGCGAACCGGTTGATTTTCTCAGGTGGTACGTAGAAGCCGGTATCCTTCATCTGCAACGGCTGGAAGATCCTCTCGGCCAGGAACTTGTCGAAAGCCAGTCCGGAAACGACCTCTATCAGCCGGGCAAGGACATCTGCCGCAATGCTGTAGTGCCACTGTGTACCCGGCTGAAAAAGCAAGGGAACAGTGCCGAGCCGCTCGACCATCTCTTGCAGATTGCACTCGTTCAAACGGTGGAGTCCCGCCTTCATATAGAGCGCTTCCATAGGGAACTTTCCACCCGAGTATCTGCCCAAGTAACGGCTAGAGCCGGGCAACCCGGAAGTGTGACGAAACAAGTCGAAGACGGACATGTCTCGAGTCGAGTCAACCAACTCAAGTTCCTCGGTGTCAGGGTTGACCGCCACCTTTAATCCGCCCAATTCCGGAATGTAATCCGCCACCGGGGCGTGGAGACTTAGCGATCCCTCCTCATAGAGCATCATCGCCGCCACTGCAACGACCGGCTTGGTCATCGAATAGATGCGGAAAATCGTGTTCGTATCCATCGGCGCCTGCGTCTCGCGATTCCTCATGCCGTATGCCTCAAAGTGGACAACCCTGCCACGCCGCGCAACGATCGTGACTACCCCTGCGATTTTCTCCTCATCGATAAATTTACGTATGGTTGGGGAGATACGTTGGAGTTTATCGGCGGACAGTCCCACCGACTCCGGGTCAGATGTCCAGCCGGCGCTACATGTATGCTCCTCAAGCTGTGTCTGAGCCACTATTTAGTCCTCTCGGCCATAGTCATTCATATTAACCCAAGTTGCTACCTAGAAAAAGAAACCGAGTTTTTGGTTCACGTTCGCTAAATTATAGGTAAATCGGTCTGATTTTCGTCAGAGCCTGTTTCAAAAGTGTTGCTATACACCTGTCGCGCCGCTGGTGCTTTCAAAGGCTGGTGCGTGGGGATCTCTATCGCGCTCGTTATCCACTCGCTTGATCCTACAGAATTGTGCGAGAAAGAAACCGAGTTTTGAAGAAAAAACTCGGTTTCGAGACGCATGATTCTACTCGAAATGACTATTCAAACAGGTTCTCAATCTGTGCTTCCACGTTGGAAAAAACTCGGTTTCTGTGCCCTTGCCGGACAAAGGTGGCAACTTGCGTTAGTATACGAAAATGTCGCACCAATTGCCCGTTTCGGATTGACAGTCGTAGACGATATAGTGAAGATTATCTTTGTTTTGTAGGCATAACAGGGACGCAAATGTGGGCGTTTGCGTCTGCTAAACTTTCAGGGGTTTCCTCCATTTTCCGGAGGCCCAATAGTGTGCGCTGGTGGGCGACCCATGCCCGATCCAGAACTGGTTGCTGCAATGTGTCCTGCTCATCGGGGCAAAGATGCCGCATTAGAGGTTGCACATCGACGGGCAAGGCACGATACTCCTCGTGTGACAGCGGGCGGCAGACGGCGTTGTCTACCCCACGCGGGGCATAATCATCAACAGACAGCCACCACGGACACCACCGGTTAACCACCGCTACTCGATCGCGCCCACTGGAATTGTGCAGGGGTGACGCGTGCCAACTCCGCGAGTCCTGTATATACACCGAGCCGGCGGGGGCGGTGACCTGCATGTCTCCGGGAATAGGCGCGGAAGTCGTGATACCGTCGGAGTGGCCGCGCGGATTCCGCTTCTCCCTGTGAGAGCCGGGAACGACCCATGTACCGCCCGAACTCGCATCGACATCCGTGAGATACCAGATCATCACCAAGCACATGGGGACATCGGGGAACGGTAGGCGAATGCAACCGACGTTCCTGTCGGCGTCTCTGTTCCCGTAGGCGGACAGGTCATGAGGCCAATCCGTGTGCCAACCTCTGGCGTCCGGACGTCCTCTCCGGCTAACGGGGCCAAAACCGCCCGGGGACCCGTCCGGTTTGTCTGTCTCAACCATGCGTATATGAAGTTGCCCGATGCGCAGATGATCGTCCAAAACGCGGCGTGCCACTCCCGTAACCAAGGGGTTTGCGAGATGCTGCGCATAAAGAGGCATCCAAACGATGTCGTTGGGAGGCTTGGGGGGATGGTTCACGCGTCGAACAGGCCTTAACTCCACTCCATCCGCCGCGTTTAGGGCGTCGCTTAAACCCGGCTCCTCCCTTCCGGTCGATGTCATCACATCCTTTATGGCTTTCAGGTTCCGGTCTATTATGACGTTCGCCGCCTTGACCTCTTCGCACACAGCGGTTACTTCGTCCGGCGGTATGAGGTTATCGATGACGCAGAACCCATACCGGTCAAGGGAACCGACGCAGCCGTCGATCACCTCGTCGGCGGAAAGCGTTTCGGCGCTGAAAGCGAATTCGCGGGTGCGGCAGAGCTCCCGAGTGAAGGCTTCCGCGTCGTGGGTAGACCGTGCGAGGAGTTCGCGGGTTTCCTGCAGTTCTTGCTCTAGCCGCATGATTTTCGCGTGTAGTTCGGAAACATTCATTTCATTGTCCTATCTAACGCTAAATGGCTTCCAATCTTTCAATTCGGAAGTGTTTAGTGGCATTAAAAACATGGCGCTCCTCTGGAGCGCGGAGATTGGACGCATCACGATTCTATTGACATTGCACTCCTTCGGAGTGCAGGAGGTAGGAAATCTCTATTAGGGAACACATTCTTAAAGCTAACAAAGCAGCGAATAATGAGTGTCATTTGATGATGCGCTATACACATTGGGGATCTCTATCGCGTTCCGTTATTCACTCACTTGGTCACTCGCTATTCGCTCGTTTAATCTCGTAGGGGGCTTCTAGAGGCTGGTGCGCAGTGCGCACCCTACATTCTTGATCTATTCAGTCGCTTGAGGGATTTGCTATCGCAGGATCCACTATCGCGCGCGCTATTCGCTTGCTTGATCTCCTTATTCAGAAGCGTATACATGTCCAATTCGATCTCCTCATCATTACGTCAAAAAGGCATCCAACTTGGCTCGCAGGTCCGCCAAGTCATCGGCGTACGCCGCATCATCAATCAAATTGCGATTTTCACCCGGATCAACCGCCAGATCAAACAGTTGGTCGGGCCAACCCTTCCCTTCAAATCGGAAGTATTTCAAGAAATCACGCTTGACCATGGCTGACGGTCCGTTAAATGGATGGTACAATTCGCTATAGACCTCATTTCGCCATCCATCGGCGCGTCCCTCCATCAATGGCACGAGCGAGCGGCCATCCAGCCCGTCGGGTATGGGCACGTTCGCAATTTCGCAGAGGGTAGGGAACAGGTCAACCAGCGAAACGTTTTGTTGAACGATGTCACAGCCTCGGGGAAATCGTTGCTGCCACGATATGGAGAACGGCACCCGTACCGACGCTTCAAAGTACTGTTGCTTTTCCCAAAGCCCCTTCTGCCCGAGCATTTCTCCGTGGTCACTGAGAAAAACAACCACAAACTCGTCAAGTATGTCTTTTTCTTCCAGCTTGGAGATCACCCGTGTGTACTGCATATCCACCCACTCAACCATGCCGTAGTAAGCGGCTGTTGCCCGGTGCGCTTCGCGGTAGGTGACATCCTCCCCTATCTTCACTTTGAAGAACTCGTGGCAGTCGAAGTTGGAGGGCAAATCTTCGACATACGGTTCCACGCGGCGCATGTAATAGTTGAACAGATCTTCAGGACACTGGTAGGGATAGTGCGGACAATTGAGGCTCACCGCGAGTAACAGCGGGCGGTCGCCGGGCCTATCGTGAACTTCGTCCACAAAATACTCGTCGAGAATCATCAATGCCCCTTCGACGGTGTACCGGTCCTGCTGCATCCAAGACCCTTTTCCGACACGGGCGTTGGTAATCTCTTTGGCAGCAGACCATTTGCCAGTCCCTTCCTCGGTAAATGCCGCCGCGGTATGAACCGGGTCGTCCACGGGTTCGTAGCCGTTCGGTCCCCGGATGTCGCGACCGATGCGCTCGTGCCAGCCGTGCATCTGGTCGGTACCGACAAAGTGCATCTTTCCGGCGCTTACCGTTCTGTAGCCGTAGCGTGAGAGGTGTCCGGGCAGGGTGAGCACGTCGCTTGGCAACGGGCAATCGAAGCCGGTGCAGCCGCTGTTTCGAGGATAAAGCCCCGTGAGGAAACTCTGCCGAGCCGGCACGCAGACCGGCGCTGGTGTGTAGGCGTTCCGAAAGTACGTGCCTTGGTTGATGAGACGGTCAAGGGTCGGGGTGCGAATATGCGGATTCCCTTCAACAGACATGACATCTGGCCGGTGTTCATCGTCAATCAGCAGCAGGATGTGCGGTTTTTTCTCGGGCATAACCCATTCCATGACGTTGTAGCGTGCGCAGTGCGCGCCCTACGACAAAGTTGATATGGTAGGTGACGAGCGTTGTTGGCAGCTCACATTGTCTGAACTGTGATTCATTTGATTTGAATGATTGCCATGATTAAGGGCTAGCGGTTTGGGCGTCTATTGTTTGAATTGGAGATTGACTGCGAGCGCGAACGGACGGCACGGGCGCGTGCCTGCTACTCTGGCATTACGCGACACCCCACCCGCGGTATTTGTCCGGGTTTGCGAACTCCTGCCCCAGATCAAGAAACCCGCGAGGTCCTCGTTTTCCGTACTCAAAGGGATCGTGCGTCACCTCCATCCAGCGGTGAAGCCGCGTCTCCATCTCCTCCAAAGCGGGACGCGCCTCCGCTGCATCCGCGAGATTGACCATCTCCAGGGGATCCTCGGCGCGGTCGAACAACCAGGGGCCTCGTTCATTCCCATACCAGCGGGCGTATGTCCAACGCTCCGTGCGAACCCCGCGCCACCGCCCTACCCAACCATCCCGATCCGGCCAACCGTTCGCCATATTCTGCAGATACACGGAGTCCGATGCCTCTCGTACAAGTTCTGCATTACACGAATCCTCCCTCCCGTGAGCCAATTCCTCCTCCGTGGAGCCCGACTCCTTGCGCCAAACGCTTGAAACATCCCTTCCTTGCAGCCCTTCCGGCAGGGGCACGCCGCACGCTCCGAGCAACGTCGGCATAATGTCAATCGCGCCCATGAACGCGTCGCTGCGCGTTCCGGCAGGCACTCCGCCGGCCCAACGCACGACGAAAGGTACATGAATCGACTCCTCATAGGGTGTGGCTTTGGATGCGCGCATCGACTCGTGCATCCAGTGGTCGAATGGCTTGCCGTAACCGTGGCTGGAGAGATGGTCGCCGTGGTCGGAGGTATAACAGACGATGGTATTGTCAGCAACGCCAAGGCGCTGCAGCGCTTCCATAAGCCTCGCCATCTGTTCGTCAAGCCCGGTGCAGCACCCGTAATAGTCGGCAATCTCCTTTCGCGCGAAATCCACCATCTGTTCCGGTACGTTGCCGGGCACATCCATCTCTGCAGGATCGTATATCGAACACGCCTCAGGATACTGCTCATAGGGCCAATGCGGCGGGCGCCAGGACACAAACAGCGCGAACGGATCTTCGGGACGGGAGTTCAAGTGCCGTTCCATAAATCGAACCGCCAAATCCGTCTCGACTTCCGGCGCCCAACCCTCGTAAAGCGTCGGTCCCGACTCATTTTCGTAATAGCGGCGGTCGAAGAAACCGGAGCCGTCATGGAGCGCAGCGAGATAATCCAGACCGTAACGTGCCTCCTCCGGATAGGGAGCTACCCCCAGATGGAACGTCCCCACGTGTCCCGTACCGTAGCCGTGTTGACGCAGCGTGCCCGGCAACGTCGGGATGTCGGTTCGCGGGCGATATTCGTTATCGATGACGAGGTTTTGCCACCCGTACCGCCCGGTGAGTAAAATGGCGCGATACGGCGAACACAGAGGATGGTTGGAAAACATATTGTCGCACACCATTCCCTCTGACGCGAGACGGTCTATTGCCGGTGTTCGAACAACGGGATTGCCGTTGCAGCCGAGTGCGCTGTAGTGTTGCTGGTCGGAGAAAACAAACAGAATGTTGGGTCGACCCATAGGAATTTCCGTACGTAAAGATGATTGAGTGTTGGGTGCCGGTGCGGTTAGAAACCGCACCTACCGGCGTGGTAGAATGGGTTTCTTGTGCTAGTCTCGTAAGTATAAAATGCTTAGCAAGAAGACCACTAAATGCAGGTTATTAGACTCCGGCTTTTAATCCTCTTGGGCGTAGGCTTTCCAGAGCCCCTCGATTTCCTCGGCGGGAAGCGGTCCGGTGCGGAGAATCATGCGGTAGCAGTGACGCATCGCCGACCCGGCGGGTAGATCAATGGATTGGGGGATACAGGGTGAAGGGTTAATCCCCCGCTGCGCATCGACGCGCCATTTCGACGGATGTCCGGGGTTACCGGGATGATCGCAGACGGTGATTCCGGCGCCGCTCTCGCTCTTTTCTATGGGCATGTGCAGGTCCACCCACGCCGCCGCCTGTTGCTCGGTGTCGTCATCCTCTATGCCGAAGGAGTTGATAACGGTTGCGCCGTAATCGCTTCGATGCGGCATACGGACGAACAATCCGCCGTACTCGTGCTGTTCGATGCATACATCCGCAACGGAGCGGAGCGTCCAATCCAGGTCCAGCAAGAGCAAATCTCCTTCGGCGCGCAGCGACCAGTCTTGCCGCTCCGCAATTACATGGCTTCCGTCCGCATGATGCCAAACGGTCTCAATCCTCCAACGCGGCGGTTCCGTTTCCAAGATGCGCGGGGTGCTAGGTTGAATCAGACCGACCACCTGATTGGGACGCTGTCCCGGATAGTGCCAGAAGTCGCAGCCATTGACATCGGTAAACGCCAACTGAATCCCGTGCTGGTGCGGATGGTGCCACGGGCTATCCGCAGTGAGGCAGATGCTGCCATCCGCGGTGCGCAACGGATGGATATAAGGCATCATGCCCGGTCGGGCGTTGTGCTGCAACACCACCTTCCTGAGAGAGGTGTCATCGACGAACAGACAATCGTTCTCGGAACGCAGGTTCCAGCGTGAAGCCACAGACATAAAATTTTCTCCTTGGTTAACAGCTATTTATCGTAAGTGTTTAGTGTCTCGAAAAGAGTTGCCAACGGAGCGTCGATTTAAGCGGCGTGTTGGCATTGTCGGAGATGGAGAATCCCTTTGGTGGAGCGGGTTCTCAAGGAATTGTAATGCCAACAAAATGCCTAACGAAAATTTTTGTGCCGCGATCACGGATTACTCCCGGGCACAAATCGTATATTGAAAATCTTATCGCGCCGCATCAGTTATATGTTGTCAGTTGATCCTCCCTTGAGTTTATTGCATCCCGCAGCGATGGCGAACCACATGGCACTTCGCTGGAGTGCGGAGAATGAACGCACTACCATTCTATTGACATTGCACTCCTACAGAGTGCGGAGATTGGCGGATCGGAACGGTGTCGACATCGAGGATTGCTTTGGTAAATGGGGCGGGCAACAACCACCCTACAATTTTGTCGGTTAATCTTCCCCTTCAGTTGATCGCATCATGCAAAGATGGCGAACCACATGGCACTCCGCTGGAGTGCGGAGAATGAACGCACCACCATTCTATTGACATTGCACTCCTACGGAGTGCGGAGATTGGCGGATCGGAACGGTGTCGACATTGAGGATCGCTGTAGGAACGCTATCAGGATTTCTCCGAGCTACCCCTCTGCATCCAACCGATTGATTGATTGCTTTACATGCACTCGACGCTCGGACATAGAGGCCGGTGGGCAGAAGATTAGCTATCGCGCTCCCTATTCAGTCGCTTGATGGATTCCTATCGTATTCCTTATCCAGTCGCTTGATTCCACCCTACAACTTCTGAAGTGCGGAGATTGGCGTATCCGGTATTTCGGCATAATTATACTATACATATGTGTAGTTATCAATCTGAACTAACGCGGCAGTTGCCAGCGGAGGGTGATGGCTCAAGCAGCGGCTGAAGTTGCATTCATTACCGAATCACTCTTTCGGGCACGATTCGTTGCAAATGACGTCGCCAACGATTCAATCTGCCCATCGTGTCTTGATGCCTCCCCACGTCAGAGGCAGCTTCTCCTGCGGACTGACAGAGAGGCTCATTATTCCCCTAATTTCGTCGTGACTCATCGCTCTATTCCAGAAGCGGACTTCGTCATATCTCGCGGGAAATAACCCGTTACCCGGGTTGTTGCCATCGTTGACGGCGTGAATACCCAGCCATAATTCCCTTCTCGCGGTTTCCTGATTCGGTTTGCTGTTGAGCGCCCTTGAGAAGTCGCCCGCCTTTCCCACAAACTCGCCATCAATGTAGGCACGAAGCTCCTTGGCGGCCTCATCGCGCACCCCTGCGATATGGTGCCATTCACCGTCGCTGAGTTTCGGCTTTTCCGTTATGACGCCGGGGGTGCCATTGCCCGAAGCCACAAATACATTGACCGCCGCAAATCGAAACTTGTCGTCCCCGCCAATATCCGAAAAGAAGAACATCGACCAGTGCCCTTTGTTGTGCCCATCGGGACCATGTCCCCCGAAGATAAGATGCCCGTGGAATCCGCTAACAACAGCCTCAGGCACTCTGGGTGCTTTAGCCGTGGTCATCAGCCACAGTTCGGCAGTGAACGAGTCTCGTTCCGCCTCAATCAACTCGGGCGTCAGACCGATCTCCACATACCCGGTTTCGCCGTCCAGTTGCAACGCCCTGCCTCGTTTCCCCTGGACGATTTTTGTCCCGCCGATGATTTTCCCGCCTCCCGTTTTGCCGGTGAGATCTCTCGCTATCCCACCGGAGTCATGGTCAAAGGGCAGATATAGCAGGAGGCTATCATCAAAGGCGTTGATGGGCAGAACGGTCATTATGAGAAGTGTGCTGGTTCCCATCGCGATGAAAAGATTCGTTCTGGTTCTCGGCATTTTATTCTCCCCTGCTTCTGTGTTTTTTTACAGCTTCTTTTTCGCGCTTGTACAAAGTGGACTTCGTGTTTTAGCGATCAGGCTTCTTTGGATAATCAATAATCATATCTCCGGTCTGGTAGGTGCGGTTGGAAACCGCACCTACCGAAATCTTGAGTAAATCTGGCGGAGTTGGCGGACGTGTCCTCCACATCGTAAAAGCAATCGCGGGGTAGTTCAAGGTTATAATGCAGGAAAACCGGGGCATTTAGGGGCGAAGATTCTTTCTAAGGCTCATTACCCTCCACACCCGCTTTAATCTCGCCCCAGGTCAAAGACAGCTTCTCCAACGGATCCACCGCGAGCGTCATGTATCGCGCCGCGTCCTCTTGAGTCATGGCTATATTCCAGAATCGTACCTCGTCCACCGTGCCGGGGAAAAAACCGGTGCCGGTCTGTTCGGCGTGATCCGGTATATGGATTCCGATCCAGATGTGCCTACGTCCGCCGTCAGCTTTGTTCAGGCTCCGGTTGCGTTCGCCCTCCGCGCCGACCCAACGCCCGTTAATAAAAAGCCGAATCTCTTTGGCATCTTCGTCCCGAACTGCGGCGATGTGATGCCATTCCCCGTCGTTCAGGTGAAATGTGTTGTCCGCGACAACGCCCTGCGGACCGCCGCTTGTGTGCGAATTCACGTTCATAGTGTAGAAGGACAGATCTCCCCCGTTTTGCAGGAACATCGACCAATGACCGTGAAAGTGTTCGTCGGGTCCATACCCCCCGAAAACGAGATACCCGCGTAGTCGTTTGACCGGTTGTTCGACCGCAACGTCCGGAGCTTCGGCTTTGGTTTTGAGCCATAGCTCTGCCGTGAAGGAGTTCCTCTCAGCCTCAATCATGTCGGGAGTCAGTTCTATCTCGAGGTACCCGCTCTCGCCATCCAGTTCCAGCGCTTTGCCGCGAATTCCTTGGACAATCTTTGCGCCGCCGTTGATAGCGCCGCTCTTCGTTTTTCCGGTCAAGTCCCGCGCTACCTTCCCGTCGCCGCTATCGAAAGAAAGATAGAGCAGCAGGTTCTCATTAAACGCGTTAACGGGAAACACCGAGGCTACCAAGAATATGCAGACAGCTATGGCGATGGTTAGGTTTTTTGTTACTCTCATGGATTCATCTCCCCGGCAGGTCAATCTTTTCAGTCCCGTTGTTAATCCGATCGATTCCTGCGGTCACCTCAGGCAATATCCTAGCGATATCTAGTTGGCGTGTCAAGGAGGATGTTCAAACTCGAGGCAATATGAAGTAGGAGCGCGGGAAATCAAGCTTTTCTTCAAAACTCGGTTTCTTCGCATACGACGAGACTATAGTTGCTGCAACTAACAATTACACATTTTTGTTCGCTATGACGTTCTTCTGTAACACAATCTGTCAAATTGTGGCATGCGCATACTAACAGTTCGCGCTACAAGGCGCGTCAGATTATGTGTGTAATTGGATCTTCTTCAACGCATTAATCTAACCGAACTACCTACCAAGTAACACTTTCTCCAAAGCAAGTGATAGAGCGAAATAACGAGTTACGCAATGAGGGGATCGTATCGTCACGCATAATGGCGTGCTCTGTACCACAATCTGTTAGATTGTGATCCGCAAACTAACAGTTTGCGGTACAAGCGTGTTACTTGCTGAATGAATTATACCGACAGGGATAATGGCGTGCTATTAGGAATAATCATTCAAAGCCAACCATAGAGCGAAAAACGAGTGTCATTGGATGATGTGCATTACAGATTGGGATCTGCTGGCGCTTTCAAAGGCTGGTGCGCGGGGAATCTCTATCGCACTCCCTATTCAGTCGTTTGATTGCACCCTACATATGTTCAAAGTCGATCTTACTGCTGGATTTGCCAATCCAGCAGGAGCGGGAAAGAGATATTCTCTATTTCGTCTTCAATAGGATGTCTGTTATATAAAATCATCTCATTGTACATTGCGCAGGATTTTCGATGGGATTTCTATCGCACTCACTATTCGTTCGCTTGATCCTTCGGTATTCGCTCACTTGATCACTCGCTATTCGTTCGTTTGATCCCCGCTGGTGCGTTCAAAGGCTGGTGGGCATGGGACTTACTATCGCGCTCGTTATCCACTCGCTTGATTCCACCCTACATAATCGTGGCGAAGGTTTGGCGGACCAACTCCTGTGAGTCGAATTTGGCGCGCGCCGTGGCGACGAGCTGGTCCGCTAGTTCATCCTGATTGACGCTAGTGAGTTGACGTGCTTTACCCACCCAGTCGGATCGAATGCTATTGACCCCTTGATAAGCTCCGGCGATTGCTCCGCCCATGGTAGAAATGGTGTCCGCATCGCGCCCAAAGTTGGCGCCGTAGGTTAAGGTCTTTTCGACGTCCCCTCCGGCGAGGCAGAATAGCGCCAGTGCCATCGGAATCGTCTCACGCGAGTCGCAGGCAAGCCGACGGAAGAAATGCTCCTCGTTGGCGTATACAGTTTGCCGGAACGTCCTGTAATCCACCGTCTCATCCGCTGTCTCCAATGCCTTAGTCATGAGGTCCAACATCTCCGCGCCGCTTACCGGCACTACCGCGTCGAGCGCCGCGTTAAGAATCGAGTCAACGTTTGCTTCCGGATGAAATGCTGCCGCGACCGATGCGGCAATTGCCGCGGCACCGTCTTGGCAGAATGAAACGTCGTGGATGTGGATGAGGCTTGCCAAGTTGTAGGCTTGCTCCGCCGCTTGCCGCGGATTGCAGGCATTGACTATCCCGACCGGCGCGATACACATGGCAGAACTTGAACTGGGCATGTTACCCAGCGCCGCCATTCGAGGGATGCTGTGGCGGCGCAATTTCGTCGCCGTGTGGAGCACCGACTGGAAGAATTTGTTGACCTTGTCGCCGAAGATGTCGTCCCAACGGTCGAGCCAGACCTGAGCCCAATCGTCATAGGTAGCGTATCCCTCCGTGCGGATAAGCGCCTCCGCCAAGAGGTATTTCATTACCGTGTCGTCGGTGCCATCGCAATCAAAGTCCGCCACCCAGCCGAACCGATCTTCAATATCGGGATAGCGCATGTTCTCGGTCGGCGTGCCGATGGCGTCTCCGATTAAGCCGCCTACCAACGATCCGAGCGCCTTCTGAAAAAATACGGTTGAACGCAGTGTTTCTTTCATCTTGTTCCACACAGCCCTTCAATTTGATTCGCGGGAATATAACCTGCCGAGCGGCAGTACAGCCCCTTATTCAGCGCGTACCTGTGTCGCTTCCGGTGCATTAAGTTCCCCCAATGCGGCTTCAAACTTTGCCATCCTAGCGCTGAGTTCGGCCAGCGCGGCTTCTTGCTTGCGGATCACCTGCTGCTGCTCCTTGATGGACTCGACCAACAGGGGAACTAGACGCGCATAGTCCACCGATTTGGCATCGCGGCCGTTCTCCTCGTACGCGACGACCTCGGGCACCACTTCGCCCACCTCCTCGGCAATCAGACCAATGTCACGTTTTCCGTCTTCATGCCAATCGAAAGACACGCCGCGCAGTCGCTTCACCTTGTCCAACGCCCCCTCAATGGGTGTGATGTCCGTCTTCCATCGTCTTGAGCTGTAGGTCGTCCACCCATCGGCGATGGGGTCGGTCTCGGAGGAGCGCTTGACGGTGAGGATGTTCTCCGGGGGGCGGACGCCGATACCGATGTTGCCATTGGGGAATATGACGTGCGGGTGTGCGTTATTGGGGACGATGCGCATCGCGTAGACAAGCTCGTTGATATCGCCGTTGAGCGACATCAGGGACAGCGTACGAGGCTTCTGGGGGCGGCTGGGTTGCGCCCAGTTGGCGCCGATGTTGAGATCCCGCACGCCTTGCCCGTAAAAATCGTAATTCCACTGGATGATATGGTTCGCCAACGGCACGGTGGTCTGGGTTCGCTGGAACGACATGAACTCATCCTGAATATCGAACTCGTGTCCCGGTTTACCGTTCCCGTTCTCCCACACCTCGAAGAAAAGGGCGTTGTGGTCGGCGATAATCCGCCAGTAGCCGTAGTCGGCTCGGTAGCTCTGCTGGTCGCTTTCCTTTAACCACAGCGCCGGTCCGCCGCTCTCCACCTGAAGCACGTTGCCGTAGATGTGCACCTTGTTTTCCGGATCCGTCGTCCCGATGCCGATATTGTCATTTACTTCGACAATCCCTGTGGCACTGATGGTGCCGGGCGTCGTGAATTTCGGCACATGATTGACCGAGGCTTTGCCCACGGCTTCGACGTTCTGCGGGTGGGCTTCTACGGCGCTATTCAGAAGTTGCATTCCCAATAAAATGGCGAACGCCAACAGCGCCGAAAATGTGATTTGGATCGTTTTATATTTTGTGTGCATTGGCCCTCCTTTACCTTTCCTATCTCAAGTAACACTAACACAAAGAGCGTGTTGAAAAGCGTTTTCGACAATTCGATTTCACCTCAATTTCGTTGATGGGAAAACCGATTTAAGCTGCTTGTGCAATCAGATGAAATCCTAATTGTTTGGCTTTACGTTCCAGGTTCTTGACTGCCCTTTGGCGAGCCTGTTCTTCATAGTAGCCGGAAGGAGGTTCACAGTAGGACGTCCGATTTTTCAGCATGGCATAGATAATACGTGCGAGTTTATGAGCGATTGCCGTGATGGCTTGAGCAGGACCGAGCCTCGCTCGCTGACGACGATAATAACCGCCGAGAGCACCTTTGCTATTTGACACGCCTTGCGCCGCCAGCCTCAGAGCGCGTGCCGCACGATTGTTGTTTTTCTGTGTTTGACGGTGCATCACCTTGCCACCCGTGATTTGGTTGTTCGGACATAAACCTAACCAGGAGGTGAAATGTTTGACCGTAGGCCATTTGCTCATATCGGTGCCGATTTCACTCAATATCGCTTGGGCATTGAGCACATTGACTCCCTCAATCTGAGTGAGATCCACCCCGCTTAGTTGATACAGATGTTGACGCAAATTAAAACAGGGCTCATTCCCCTTTGGACGACGCCGCTTTCTTTGACTCTCCGGCAAGGGGTGCGCTTTGATGTCAATCTGGGGTTCAATCGTCTGATAAAACTTTTCGATTTCTACATCACAATCGCTGATTTGCTGTTGATAAAAATCGTAGGCTTGCAACGCTTGCTTGAGGGCGAACACATGTTCGGACTTGTAATTGCCCTCAAGAGATTTGCGAATCTCTTTTTCACTCTTGGCACATCGTTCGTCACGATGTGCTGCCAATTGGTCGGCGTCGCGTTGACCCCTGACGATGTCTCTGATGATACGCATGCCTGTCAAACCGGTGATGTCTGAGATGACGTTGGTCAGCTTGAGATTCATCAGTTGCAATGCCTTCTGCATATGCTGCACTTGTGTCGAGCACATAGCGATTAGATTGACTCGATGCCTCACCAATGAACGCAGGGCGCAAATCTCTTCAGCAGGACGGAATGAAGCCGAAAGCAGCCCATAGGTATGCAACTGCTGTATCCATTGACAATCTTCGATGTCAGTTTTCTTACCGCTAACGTTTTTAATATGACGCGCATTCACCAGATACACTTCAAAGCCGCGTGCCTCAAGCATTTCATAGATTGGAAGCCAGTAGATACCCGTTGATTCCATCGCCACCGAGGTCACGCAGCAATGCTGTAACCAATCCGCTAAGAGATGGAGGTCTTCGGTAAAAGTCTTAAAGACTCGCACACCGTCTTTATCTCGTCCTTCAGGTACAGCGGCATAAATTTCAGCATCTCCGATGTCTAGACCTGCCGCGTTATAATTGATTTGTCCAAAGGCATCAACTTCTTGAACCTCTTGGGTAGCAGGACGTTCTTTGAATCGTCCTTTTCTCGAAATGCCGGTTTTACGCCGTCTTTTCATCGTGAGTTATCCTTGCCGAGATAGGGTTCGGAATATACAACATGGGTTTCAAAACCGGTTCAGGCGGGGTTATGCTTTGAATCGCTAGTCTCTCAAACGGGGTACCAATGCAATAAACCCCATGAAAGGGAATCTTGCTTGTGTCCACCAATGAACAAAACATGCATAACCCGGACGATGCTATCAAGCGGGTTTACAAACACCAAGAAAATTTCCGTCTTTGCATGCCTGAACCAACCCTATTGTAGCATAGGTGTTACTTGCTGAAAGAATTATTCCGACAGGGATAATGGCGTGCTATCAAGTAACACTCGACATTGCACTCCTCTGGAGTGCAGACGCGGAGAGGAATCATGATTCTATTGACATTGCACTCCTCTGGAGTGCGAAACGCGGGAAATATCAATCACGGAACGCTCTTTTAAAGCTAACCAAGGTGTGCAAACCAGTGTTACTTGCTGAGAGAATTATACCGACAGGGATAATGGAACGCTCTCAAGTAACACTCCACATTGAAGATCTCTATCGTGCTCCTTATTCAGTCGCTTGATCCGATGGGGTGCGGACTCGGGGCGGAATCGTGTTCTATTGACATTGCCGGGATCTCTATCGCGGATGGTATTCGCTCCCTTGATTCCAACCTACGACTAATCACTCGCTTGATCCCCCGCCGCTGGCGCTGTTAAAGGCAGGTGCGCAGTGCGCACCCTACATAAACCAGTCGCTTGATTGCAGCGCGCACCCTACGAATGTACTCAAGGTTATGTTAGTCCGCCGACTGTGTCGACGCACCTATCGCTTCCATCAGGGTGTAGGGTTGGTGCACGTCCCAGCGCTTTCTTGCCCAGGCGATATTGATTTCCGGGTGCGACTCAAACAGTGAGACGGTATTCACTTCGGGCAGGTGCAATTCGACCAGGTCGAGGGTTTCGTAAATCAACGCTTTGAGACGATGCCAGCCTTCGAGCGGTTCAACTCTAAAAACTTGCTTCAATCGACTCGCCAAATCGGGCGGCGACAGTTTCATTTTTGCAATCAACTCATCTGTCCACTTGTGTTCGGGAGAGGGGTAGTAGATGCGGTTCAGCGCCGCCAATATTTGGAGCATGTTTTGTTCAATCCATAGGAAATGTTGGTTGAGTACAACGATATCGTCGCGGCCCGCGTACGATTCGGGACAAAACCAAGGTCCGAACCATAAGTTTTCCTGAATGATTTTTATCGCCAATTCCTCCGGATATGCTGCGACTCTCCCCTGCCACGTGCGCAGCAGATCAGCCCCATGCAACGGTATGCCGTCCCGCACCGCTGCCATCAACGCCAGACTGTCAAGTGACGTGTCGTAGCGATCGAGCACGTCCACCAAGCCCTTTTCCATCTCGTCAACTGTCAGATGCTGCGTCGAGATCATCGAGGTGCCGTGATAGGTTTTGCCACGAATTGCCACCTCGTCAAGTGCGTAAAGCTCATTCCTCGGCGATTCATCGAATGTCAACAGTTTCCCGCCCAGGCTTTCGACCGCGCTTTTACGATCCGCTTCCGTGGGAGCGTCGGACCAAAAAACCCCGATCTCCAGATCCGAATAGCGGTCGGCGTAGCCGCGAGAGACGGAGCCGCCGACCATAACCGCTTTGATGCTAGGATTATGGTTATAAACCGAGGCAATCTGTGCCGCCAGCGCGAGCCCGCCTTTGCTAACCTTGCTTGCCATTTTTCCTCTGCCTGACGTGTCTGTAGAGTGGTGTTATGTTTGAGAAAATCACCGCCGAAGTGTTCAGTTTAACACAGTTTTGGAGGCTCTTATCGGAAATGAAGGATACGATTTCATATTGGACTCAAATCGGACGCTGTACGCCAGGTTGACCTCGTCCAAATTTAGAGAGTCCCTCAAGTAACACTCGACATTGCACAGGATCTACTATCGCGCTCTCTATTCAGTCGCTTGATCCTCTGGAGTGAACCAATCCACGAAGGGACGCTTTTTCAAAGCTAACCAAGGTGCGAAAAATGAGTGTTGCTTGCTGAAAGAATTATTCCGATAGGGATAATGGCATGCTACCAAGTAACACTCGATTGCACTCCGCTGGAGTGCGGAGAGTGGACGCATCACGATTCTATTGACATAGCACTCCGCTGGAGTGCAGGAATTAGGTTTGTCGCCTTCTACAGACAATGGGGATCTCTATCGCAGCATTTGCTATCGCGCGCTATTCGCTTGCTTGATCGCCGCTGGTGTTTTCAAAGGCTGGGGGATCCCTATCGCGCTCATTATTCATTCGCTTGATTGCAGTGCGCACCCTACATAATCCAGTCGCTTGATTGCACCTTACGGGGAATGGTGGGCGGTGCCCACCCTACATATGTACTAGAAACGCTGAGAGGATCAAATGATTTTTCGATCTAGTCAAACGGATAGTTTTCGGCAGGTGCGTTAAGTTCGCGCGTGAACGTCTCCAACTGAAAACACCTGCTGCCGGTCAGCACGGGGTGATATTCTTCGGGGATGGTCTTCAAAAACTCTTCGTTCGGTTCGTACCCTTGATGGGGTTGGAACATTGAGGGCCAGTACCCTCCGAGAATAAAGACGCGCTCTTTGCCTGTCGTGCATATTCCGCCGGAATGCAGGAGGGATTCAAAAAACAGGAGTGTCGATCCCGCCGGAGCAACAACGTGATGAATCAGATTGTCGGGATCTTGCAGCGCCACGTCGATGATCTCATGCCGTTCGATTCCGCCCAACTTGTGGCTTCCTACAATGACCGCCGTGCCTCCGTCCTCCTCGCCCAAATCCGTTAGATTGGACAGCGTTTTGATGAACGGGCAGTGGTACAGACCGTGCGTCGTGCGGCCAAATTCGGCGTGCCACCCGCCGTGAAATCCGTAGCTCTGCCGCTTCATCTTTTCCGGCGGATATCGAACAATGTGCGCGTCAGATTGCAGCAGCCGCACATGCGTGCCAACGATTTCTTGGGCAAGACCGACCAAGTACGGATCGGTCAGGTATTCGAAGAAACACTCCGCTATGTGCGGGAGATTGTCGATACGGAAATAGTTCGGATCGATTTTGCTGTGTGCATTCGCGACCAGACCGTACGGATAGTCTCCGGTCTTGCGGAAGTATGTTTCGATTTCATAGATTTTGTCGAGCAGCACGGCGACGCGTTCTTCGGACAGCGTCTTTTCGATGATTACGTAACCGTACACTTCAAGATGCAGACGTTGGGCGGGGGTTAAAGCCGGGAACGGTTTCTTAAAGTCTTTCATAATCGGTTTTCTTGGTGTGAATTCTGGACCGGGAGTTGACCTCTACCGCTACAGAGGGCTTGGTTGGGCAATTCAATTCTCGAAGTGCTTGTTGAGGAAAGGCAGCGTCTTACGGTTGCTCCAGGCGTGGGGTCCATCAAAGAAATCCTTTTCCAAGTCCCGACGGGCGTCGAGGAGATCGTAAACCGGTTCCAGGTCCGAATAGGCTCGCCGCGTGCCGTCGATCGGGAAGATGGGATCCTTCGTGCCGCTGATGACGAGGAGCGGACGAGGCGCAATCAGGGCGGCAACCTCCCGCATCTCTCCCCATTCCATGATGCCCGGAACGCAGTTACATATACAGTGATGTATGGAGTAGATGGAGTCGGCAAACGTGCAGTAATATCCGCCGACCATGGCGACCTTGACTCTGGGCTCGAGCGCCGCCCAGAACAGTGCGATTGTGCCGCCGCCCGACAGCCCCGCCACCCCAATGCGCGACGAGTCGACAGTTTCCAACGTGTGCAGGAAATCGACGAGGCGCGAGGCGTCCAAGCATCGCAAGCCGATGGGCGTTCTGCCGGTGAGGAAGCTGTTCATTGCCATCCGCTGACAACCTTTCCCCGAACCCCCCGCACTCTGTGTAGTCTCGTTCCAACCGCGCTGCACCGGAGCGATGGCCACATATCCGTTTTCGGCAAAGTACGGAGCGAAATCAAGGTCGAGTTTCTTGGACTTTGCCAGTTGTTCCTCGGTTCCGTCGCGAATGTAGGGATAAATGCCGCTGTGGCCGTGCAAGCAAACCACGGCGGATGCTTTGGCGGGTAGCGGTTTCGGCAGAAATAGGAATGCCGGCACCCAATAGTCTTCCTCGGAGCGGACATAGATCTTGCGGCGCGTGAAAGCGTCTGTCTCCAGTTCTTCGGCGCATTCAACCTGGAGCGGTGCTTCGGATGGGGTGTGTCCCAAGAGCGCCCGCAGCCGCCGCGCGAACTGCCGGCGCCACGACCGATGTTCATCGACGGTGGTTGCACCCCACGCCAGTTTGCGGGCTAACGTCGGTTTCTGCCCCATGAAGTTCTGAAGGAAGTCGCTGTTACGTGTGATGATAAATATCTCCTATCGAAGATACTGCCGGCGGGGCAAGATGCCCCGCCTACAATATTGCGTAATAAATTCTGTAGGAATAAGTTCCCGGTCATGCCATATTGTCGGAAATCGGAAGGGATTTCTATCGCAGGATGGGCTATCGCGCGCGCTATTCGCTTGCTTGATCCCTGCTGGCGCTTTCAAAGGCTGGTGGGCAGTGCCCACCCTACATACTGAACACTGGCGTGAGCTTATACTCGTCCGGGGAAGGATCGTCCTCTTACCGACTTGAACGGCGGCACCTTCGGCGCATCCGTCACCGATTCATCCTTCCAAGAGGAGGCGCGCATGTAGTGTATGGCGTAGCCGCGGCGGCGTTCACCGGACAGGTTGGCGTTGCTCATGTGCAGCGTAAGACTGTGGTGGAAACTGATGCTGCCAGGGTTGAGCGGCGCCGGCACCACCGGCCACTGCTCTCCTCCGAGATCGTCCAAAAACACGCGCAGCCGTTCGCCTCGCAGCATACCCCAGCGATGCGTTCCCGGGAGAAAGTTCAAACACCCGTTCTCCTCGGTGGCGTGGTCGAGGGCGGTCCATGCGCTCACCAGATCCATGGGAAAGATATCGCGCCACGAGGCGGAGTCCTGGTGCCACTGCTGCGCGGAGCCGACGCCTTTGGGCGCCTTCATGAAGAATTGATCGGCGTACATCTTGATGTCGTCGGTACCCAGCAGGTCGGCGATGATGTCCACCACCTTCGGATTGGTGACATGACTCCACATGACCTCGTCATACACCGCCAGATTATATAGCTTGCGTACGGACAAAACTTGGTTTTCAATGGGTTTTCCGCTCTGGGTGATCGCCGGTTCAATCTGTATGCTGGTGCTCGGGATGTTTTCCGCTTTACCGGCGGCGATGACATCGGAGTGCGCCGCGATCGTTTCCACTTCCTCGGGTGTCAGGACATTCTCGACCGTCAGAAAACCGTTGAGTTTGAATTGCGCCACCTGTTCCTCCGTCAGGCTGCGCAAGTGTTGCTTAGACATAGATTACAGGCTCCTTTGTTCAAAATCCGGGTGGTTTGGACGAATATGAAGTATACCACATCCATCGTGCGAACCTCAATCGACAAGTACCAGACTGGTAAATCAAATCCGATTCAATAGAGGATTAAAGTCGATTCCAAATCTCGAATCTTTGCGAAAGTCTTTTACTTTTGCCCGAGCCAATCAAGCTAATTTGAGATTGGTAGTTTTCCAAGCTTGATAGGGGTTGTTACATTGTGCTATGCATGATATAATGCAACTGTTGATTTAGGAGATGTCTGTTAAATGTCGTAATGGAGAAGTATGATGAGTGCGAAAGATTGGTTACCCCCAGCCGTGATTATTTCTGTAATCATTTTTACAACCACGCTGACATATAATCTGTTAAATAAACGAATAGATGATCTGAAAGAGGAAGTCCGGGATATTAGAAAAGTGTTGTTAGACCATATTGTAGACGGGCATAGAGAGAGAAATGAATAAAGAAACGACCAGAAAGCAAGTTATGGACGCAGCGCAAGTCATCTTGGATTATTGTGAAACGTTTGACAGAGATACCGATAATCGCAGAGACTTAATGGAGAAAAACGAGTTGCCCAAAGGGGTTGAGACTTTTTCTCACGCATTCCAGCAACTGGAAGAACATAGAAAGCAAGAAAATACTATTGCCACAATTAGAAGTTATGCAAAGGAAATCCGCAGGCAAATGGATAAGGTTACGTACAGCGGCACATAGTATTTCTCTGATTTTCTTCTCCCTCTAATTACTATTCTTCCACGATAGCTCAGATGTCCATCCCCTCCGCCATGGCGTCGATCTCTTCCAGCTTTAACCGGACGCTCACCACAGACTGTTGCTCCGGTCCGGGTCTGTATTTGACATAGGTCGTCACGACAAGCGTGTCGTCCGGCAGAAGTTCCACCCCGGGATAGCCGGTGTCGTGCTTTTTCACGGTGTCGTAGCTGTGCAGCAGTTTGAGGCGATACTGCCCCGCTCGACAGTTTCGAATATCGTCGTAGGTTCCCACCCACGCCACGAAGTGCCCCCAGGTCGGACTGTGTAGCGTCCTATCGCGGAATGCCATCAGGATGCGTCCGTCCGAGGAGTAGCGCGGTTGGTGGCGGTTGCCGGTCATCGTGCGGTCAAGCTCCACCGGATCTGTCCAGGTTTCGCCTTCGTCGGTACTGAACACGGCAAGAGAGCGGCATTTCATGGTGCTGCTCACCCGCAGTACGCAGGCGATTTCCTTCCCGTCGGGGGATCGGATAAACGCCGGTTCGCACGGTTTTGAATCGGGAAACTTCCCGCCGCTGTCAACCAGAACCCGCTCGGGCGACCACGTCAAGCCGCCGTCTTCGGAGAAGCTAATTAGCGTCGGACCCTCCCGGCTCCATCCGCCCATCAAGCGGTTCCCGGAGATTTCGATAATGGTGGTGAATGGCATCTCGGTTTTCAGTCCGTTCTCCTCGAACGGCGTCCAGGTCTCGCCGCGGTCAAGCGACACCGATTGGCGCATCTTTCCCAAACCCTCAAATACAAACAGCCGTTCCACGCCGTCCGGTCCGACAAATCGGAATATGGCCGGGCAGTTGGTAGCCGTCTTCCAGTTGTCCGGGACTGGCAGTGGATCCGACCAGGTCAGACCGGCATCGTCGCTGCGCTGGAGCACCGCCGAAGGTCCCCCGTGCCCCAACGGATAGACGCAGAACATCGTTTTTTGGTCCGGCATCAGTAGCGTGGTGGGGTGTCCCTTGTAGCTTTCCGGTGTGCCTTGTGCGATGATGACGTGACGGTCCGTCTCGTCGCACAGGTCGATCATTGGGATGTTAAAAGGTATGGATTCTGGCATTTCTGGTTCCTTTCGCCCGTCCGGGGTATCGGAAGAATTCTAGTTAGACCTAATACATACTTATCATCCGCATTATCGGATGAGTAAAAGTTGAATTATGCGTAGCAGACTTCGACTAGTATTTGTCCGCATGTTCGTGCGAAGGCTATGAGTGGTGTGAATCAGGCGCTCTAGCTTGGTAAACTGACTTGGGGATACAAAGTATCGAAAGAATCTGTTGTTGTAAATCGGTCAGTGGGGTGGTGTAAGATGTGACCTGATTTGGCAATCGCACGCGATGGATACCACGGAAAGCGCGTAAAAGTCGCTTTGCTGTCGGTTTAGCGGTGCGCCGGTTTGCGTTGTCCAGGTACAGTCCTGGCAAAGTTTGACCGTGTGCTTCGAGATGGCGTCGGCAAACAATTTCAATCAAGGTCAAATGTCGGACACACAGCGAAAGCAGTCGAACCAACCCTTTAATCTGGTCATCGTTTCTTACATACATCGGTGAAATCCCTATCGGGGCGGATTTAAACAGATGAAAATGGCGTTCGATGCGCGGGGCGGCACGATAAAGTCTAATCGCTTCATCAAGCGGTAGATGCGCTTGGGGTTGATTGGTGGCGTACAATTGCCACCCCATCTGACAGTATGCGTGCGGAATCGCCTGCTCATCTCGAATAACTTGTGTGATTTGATAACGAACGTGGCGGATTTCCTTCTTTCGGCGATTGGCACCCCCGCGTCCACGACCGATGTAACGCGTTTTCACCGATTCTTCGCATTCGGCAGTATAATGGAGATACTTACTGACTTGATACGTCGTTTTTATGGCTTCAACCTTTTGCTCCAACTCGGCTGCGGTGCAAATCTGCTGTCGTCCACGTCCGGGGTCTGGTGTTAAGCCAAGTATCTCCTCTGTCGCTTGTTGAAGGTTTCGTTCTAAAGTAGCGAACTGCTTTTCGGCTTTGGATAAGGAACGCACCACTAAGATGCGCTCTTGCCAAGTAAAGGTGTCTCCCAAAGCCGGAGTGGTTGTCTGAGAACGGTTTGTCTCATACCCGGCTGCGATAAGCTCCGGCGATTGGCACTCATTATCAAAGGAGTAAATTAATGTTGCAGGCTGTGAACCAGAAACAATGGGTGCCAGGCATTGCTCATAGAGCGCCGGAACAGTGCCGACTTTCGCCAACGGAACCAAATAGAAATCACCCTTTCGTGCCAGTTCGGCGCGAATCTCAATGGCGCTCATTTTACTGTCGCCGATATACAATAGCCCGGACTCATCGGTCATCTGACGCACGTCGTCAATCGTGGGTAGGTACAACCGGTCGTCCGCTTTTTCGCCCGACACCACATCGGTCGAAAGCAGGTGTCCCGATGTTCCACAGTCAATACTGGCAGCCATCAGCTTCACTTGCGCAAGCTGTGGCGTGGTTGAGTTGTATCCGTGCTGCATCAACCCATCATCGCAAGGGGTATGATAGCCACTAAATCGAGACGCGTCCAGTCGAACTCGATCAGGTACAAGTTGATAAACGGAGATACTGTTACGCCAGAGTTTTTGCTCAATGGAGCGCCACACTGCATCATCAGCTAACTGCGTGAGCAGTTGACTCAGTCGGTCATCACTGAAATCGGTGCGACGGATAGGTAGGCCAAACAATTCTGACAGCAGCGCTTGATGCTCGACACCCCAGCGTTCAACAGCCATCTTGCGGTGGTCGGCTTCTGACAGAATGTAGGCAATCCAACCCACAGCCAGTTGTCCTAGCGATAACCCTTGATGCAGCCAGTGACGCGGGATGACATCATCTATGATAGCATCAAGCCTAAGACGCTGCTGCAAGCCAATCAACAACGGAATATCGTCCAGTTGTTCTATCTGAATTTCGTCCCAAGAGATATGTTGAGTTGTCATACTTATACTCAACGACGAAATTCAACTTTTCAACTTCAAATAATGCGGATGGTAAGACATAGTCTGCATCATAGTCTTTTTGATTCGAATTGACTAACATTACGGTATGAATGCGGGTGAACGCCCAGTTAGACGCAGAAGGAAAAAGGCTGGTGGGCAGTGCCCACCCTACATATAGCTTGTGCGATGATGACGTGACGGTGCGTCTCGTCGCATAGGTCGATCATTGGGATGTTAAAAGGTTTGGATTCTGACATGTTTTACTCCTTTGGGGTTTCCGTAACTGAATGTCTCAAAATACATAATACGTAATGCGTAATACGTAATGGGAAAGATTTGCGTAAGTCCTATCCGATTGGATTCATGAAATTCGGTTTTTAGTGGCAATATGGAATCATCCGCGCATTCTGCCTAATCCGTTAGATTAGCGTCGCGATTCGGAGATCGCTCCTACAGCAAATGAGAGACACCATTAGGGTGGAGTACTAAACCAATCACAAGATGGTACTATGAAACGGCAGCTGATTATGGTCTTTCCCATGGTTTAATTGCCCATGCTTTCCGCCATGGCGTCGATCTCTTCAAGTTTTAAGCGTACGCTAACCACAGACTGTTTCTCGGGGCCGGGTCTGTATTTGACGTAGGTCGTCACGACAAGCGTGTCATCGGGCAGCAGTTCCACCCCGGGGTAGCCGGTGTCGTGCTTTTTATCCGTGGCGTAACTGTGAAGCAGCTTGAGGCGATACTGCCCTGCGCGGCAGTTGCGAATATCGTCGTAGGTTCCCACCCATGCCACGAAGTGCCCCCAGGTCGGGCTGTGCAGCGTCCTATCGCGGAAAGCCATGAGGATGCGTCCGTCCGAGGAGTAGCGCGGTTGGTGGCGGTCGCCTGTCATCGTGCGGTCAAGCTCCACCGGATCTGTCCAGGTTTCTCCTTCGTCGGTGCTGAACATGACGAGAGAGCGGCATTTCATGGTGCTGCTCACCCGCATCACACAGGCAATTTCCTTCCCGTCGGGGGAACGGATGAACGCCGGCTCGCACGGTCTTGAATCGGGAAACTTCCCTCCGCTCTCAACCAGAACCCGCTCGGGCGACCACGTCAAGCCGCCGTCTTCGGAGAAACTGATAAGCGTCGATGGCTTGCGGCTCCATCCGCCCATCAAGCGGTTCCCGGAGATTTCGATAATGGTGGTGAAGGGCATCGCGGTTTTCAGTCCGTTCTCCTCGAACGGCGTCCAGGTCTCGCCGCGGTCAAGCGACACCGATTGGCGCATCTTCCCCAAACCCTCATATACAAACAGCCGTTCCACGCCGTCCGGGCCGACAAATCGGAAGAGCGCCGGGCAGTTGGTAGCCGTTTTCCAGTTGTCCGGGACGGGCAATGGATCCGACCAGGTCAGACCGGCATCGTCGCTGCGCTGGAGCACCGCGGAAGGTCCTCCGTGCCCCAACGGATAGACGCAGAACATCGTTTTTTGGTCCGGCATCAAGAGTGTCGTGGGGTGTCCCTTGTAGCTTTCCGGTGTGCCTTGGGCGATGATCACGTGGCGGTGCGTTTCGTCGCACAGGTCGATCATTGGAATGTTAAAAGGTATGGATTCTGGCATTTGTGGTTCCTCTCGCCCGTCCGGGGCATTGGAAGATTTCTAGTTAGGCCTAATACACAGTCTGCATCATGATCTTTTAGATTCGAATCAATGCACGTTACGGTATGAATGCGGGTGAACGCCCAGTTAGACGCAGAAGGAAAAAGGCTGGTGGGCAGGGGATTTGCTATCGCGCTCGCTATTCGCTCCCTTGATTCCACCCTACAAATGGCTATTGTATTTGGAAGCCGTAAAGTTTCGCCTTGTGAATGCGGAATCTCAGGCGAACCTGATTACCGTTTAGACCCTCCGGAACGCGATCCAATTCCCACTCCACTGTACAGCAAGTAACGGTATCGCCAATGGGTTGGCTCGCCGCCAAGCGCTCGTTCGCTCCATCTACAACTTCGACTTGAACCGAACCGCCATCGTCCACGTCGGCGGTCACGCCAAGCGTTTCCCCGTCGAAATCCAACAGTTCCGTCGTTATCACTGCGGTGCTTTCAGCGGAGATTGGCTCGTAGCCCGCCCAGCCATCGGGTCTGAGGGTCGCCAGCGCGAGGTAGCCGTTGCGCCATTCGAAGAAGTGCCAGTCCCCGGCGCCGTAGTAGATTCGGACTTCATCGTCATGGAAGATCGGCGCGGCGGCGAAGATGGTGCCCCAATCGTACGGCGTCTCCCCGAAGCGTTCGTGCTCGGCAGGGCTATGTCCGATAAACGGGGTACCCTCCTGTATCCGGTGCCAGGTGACGGTGTCCGGGCTCCACGCCAGTTCGGCGTGCTGTTTCACCCCGCGGTCGGAATCCTCCTCGGGGAACGTCATCACGCCTACCAAACCGATGTAGACGCCGCACGTCGGAAAGACAATCATGTCGTGGGTTTGCAGTTGCGCCGTAGGCCCCTCCATGATGCTCCGTTCTCGCCTCCAGTTCACAAAGTCGGACGACTCGGTTTGCGTGACTTGGCGCCTGCCGAGATCCGAGTTGCGGCGGGTGATGACAACGTACTTGCCGAGATGCGGCGACCATAACGCGCTGGGGCGGTTGCCGCCTTCGTGCCCCGGGACGGGGATTAGCTCGTCCCAGTGCAATCCGTCGGGAGAGAACGCCACGAAGGCACCCCTGCTCGCGGAGAAAAACATCTTGTAACGTCTCGCCGCGTCTGGGTCCCGGTCATCCTTGTAAATGCCCGCGACCCCGCGGCGGCGCGTGACGATGTTGTTCGATGTGCCGCCTTCGAACTCGGCGAGGCCCAACTCGGGTTTTTCCCAATGGATTCCGTCGGTCGAAACGGCATAGCAAAGCCCAATCTCTCGATCTGTCGGTTTCACATCGTTGTACTTTATGATATCGGGATGGCGGCGTTCCGGCGGGGTGCTGGTCACGCGCGCGTCTACCACAAACGGGTTGTACCAACACTTGTAGAATTTTTCGTCCTCGTCATAGATGACATCGGGATACACGTTGTCGTAGCGCGGCTCCCACGGTTTATCCTCGGTGAAAAGAGGGTTCTCGGGGTGCTTGCTCACTTTTCCGAGCGTGAGTTTCGCGTCTTCAACGTCGGCTATGATTCGTGAATCGAGGACCAGATGTCGTGATTCTTCCGCTATCATCAAATCTTTCGGTGGCTGCAGCGTGGGAAAATTCTATAGGCTAACGCGAGGAAATTTTACTCGACTTCCGCTTTTTGGTCAACGGCAATCGCTACAAGAGCAATCACACCGGACGTAGGGGACGGCCTCAGTACCGTCCCGTAATCGCAGGGACAGTTACGGACGGGCGACCACGGGGGGTCGCCCCTACAGGAATCGGGGCGGAACGGTTGTTGGTACCTGTAACCGCAATTGCCCCACGATTCCTGAATCACGTTTCCGTTGGGTTTCACTGTGCGTTGTGAGGTTTTGAGCGCAATCAAGCACCGAAACTTAGGCGGGATGTCGAGCAGTTCATTTCACGCCGTTCAACCCAACCTACGGGCTTCACGGTCAACAACAATCGCTTTCGGAGCAATCACATCTTTTCGTAGGGGACGGCCTCAGTACCGTCCCGTAATCGCAGGGACAGTTACGGACGGGCGACCACGGGGGGTCGCCCCTACGGGATTCGGGTGCACGATTCGAGGGTTGCAAGTTGCGTTGAATTTGCTTGACAGAATAGCACACTTTCGACAAGAATTTACCTGAGATTATGGACTTATCTGTTACGCACTTTGAATTATATGGAGGCGGTAGCGAATGAAAATCAGGTTTGCACAGTACGGCATTTCGCACGACCACGCCAGCGGCAAGGCAAAGACGTTGAAGGCGAACGAGGATGTCGATTTCGCGGGCGTGTATGAACCGTCGGCGGAGGTTCGCGAGACGCTCGGCAGCAATGAAGCGTACGAGGGGGTTCACTGGTTCTCGTCCGCGAAGGAGATTCTGGACGACGAGACCATCGCCGGTGTCGCGGTGCAGGGACACGTGTCGCGAAATCTCGAATATGCGCGGGCGGCGGTTGAGCGCGGGAAGCACGTCTGGCTCGACAAACCGGCAGGCGACGACTTGGATGCGTTCCGGGCGGTGCTGAACATTGCACGCGAGAAGGGGCTGTGTGTCCAACTCGGCTACATGTTCCGCTATAGTCCGGGATTTCAGTTCGTTCTCGATTGGGCGAACTCCGGGAAACTGGGAGACATTTTCTCGATTCGCGGACGTATCTCCACCCGACGCTCGGACGAAGCCTCGTGGGAGCGATGGGATTCACGCGGTGAACGGGAAGGCGGTATCATGTTCATTCTCGCCTGCCACCTTATAGACATCATCGTCGCCATACTCGGGCGTCCCGAGCGCGCGACATTCTTCTCGCAGAACCTGGACAACACCTTTCCTTGGTTCCAAGATAACACGGCGTCTGTGCTCGAATACCCGAATGCCATCGTCACCCTCGAGTCGACCGCGTCGGAGGTGTCGTCTGGCGCGTCAAGACGCTTTGAGGTGTACGGGACGCGCGGGAGCGCGATACTTGAACCGCTGGAACCGCCGGCGCTGCGGCTGTGTCTTGATGAGGACCGGGACGGCTATGAAAAGGGGTGGCAACGGGTGGAGGTGGAGCACCGGCCTCGGTATATCGACAGTCTACGCGCGCTGGTGGCGGACATCCGCGGCGAGAAATCGCCGGACCGCTCGCTCGACCACGAATTCACGGTACAGGAAACCGTGCTCCGCGCAACCGGGTTGCTATAAATCGCCACAGATTGTGCGCAGGTTGGGTTGGACGACGCGCATATAACGTACGAATTATTGAATTTGAAAGCAGTTGGGCTTCGCTCGGCGGTTTCATCTATTGGGATGTTCTTTAAGGACCGCCCTCCTCTTGTCGCAAATCGGGTTTCGTGATGATTCGCTCAACCCAACCTACAGTGCTCGCCTGATCTGTCAGATTATGGCATGCGCAAACTGACAGTTTGCGCTACGAAACGAGCCATCGTTCATAGTTGTAATTCTATGGAGGCATCGCAGAATGAAGATTAGGTTTGCGCAATATGGCATCGCGCATGGTCACGCCAGCGGCAAGGCGAAAGTGATGAAGGCGAGCGACGAGGTTGATTTCGCCGGTGTCTACGAACCGTCCCCGGAAATCCGCGATGCGCTCGGCTCACACGAGGCGTATGATGGGGTCCATTGGTTCTCATCTGCGGAGGAGATGTTGGGCGACGATAGCATTGCGGGTATCGCGGTGCAGGGACGGGTGTCGCATAACCTCGACTTTGCACGGGCGGCGCTTGAGCACGGAAAGCACGTATGGCTTGACAAGCCGGCTGGCGACGATTTGGAGGCGTTCAGGGCGGTGCTGGACATCGCACGCGAAAAGGGGCTGTGCGTCCAACTCGGCTACATGTTCCGCTACAACGCGGGATTTCAATTTGTCCTCGATTGGGCAAAGTCGGGAAAACTGGGAAAGATATTCTCCGTGCGCGGCCGCATCTCGACCGATCGATCGGATGAAGCCTCGTGGAAACAATGGGATTCCCGCGGCGAACACGAGGGCGGCATCATGTTTATTCTAGCGTGCCACCTCATCGAAATCATCGTCACGCTGCTGGGGCGCCCCGATCGGGTGACTTTGTTCTCGCATAACTTGGACCATACTTTCGCTTGGTTCCAAGATAACACGGCGTGTGTTTTCGAATATTCGAACGCCATGGTAACCCTTGAGTCGACCGCGTCGGAGGTGTCGTCTGGCGCGTCAAGACGCTTTGAGGTGTACGGGACGCGCGGGAGCGCGATACTTGAACCGCTGGAACCGCCGGCGCTGCGGCTGTGTCTTGACGAGGACCGTGACGGCTATGTCAAGGGCTGGCAGCAGGTGGAAGTGGAGAATCGGCCTCGCTATGTCGAAAGTCTCCGAGCACTGGTGGCGGACATCCGGTGCGAGAAATCGCCTGACCGTTCGCTCGACCATGAATTTATGGTGCAGGAAACCGTCCTCCGCGCCGTCGGTATGCTATAAATTGCCATAGATTGTGCGTAGGTTGAGTTGCACAATGTAATACAACAAGTGATGCATTTGGAATTAGTTGGGTTTCGCGCGGTGGATGCATTTTTTAGGATGTTTTTTAAGAACCGCCCTCCTCTTGTCGCGGGTCGGGTTTCGTGTTGATTCGCTCAACCCAACCTACACGGCTTGCTTTATCTGTTAGATTGCGGCATGCGCAAACTAACAGTTTGCGCTACAGGGGTATGATCGATTTTGTGAGCAATTACACATATCGGCAACGTTCATTATCATACTATCGCATCATGGATAAATATGAATGAAGATGTTTATAAACGTAGATTTCATGGAGGCAGGGCAGAATGAAACTGAGGTTTGCGCAGTTCGGTATCTCGCATGACCACGCCCCCAGCAAGGCGCGCACGCTGAAAATCAGCGAGGATGTCGATTTCGTCGGCATTTATGAGCCGTCCGAAGAGGCGCGCGAGACACTCGGCGCCAACGATGCGTTTGAGGGGGTTCAATGGCTGCCGTCCGCAGAGGAGGTATTGGAAGACGAAACCATCGCCGGAATCGCAGCGCAGGGGCGGGTATCGGAAAACCTTGATTTTGCGCGGGCGGCGGTGGAGCACGGTAAGCATGTTTGGTTCGACAAACCGGCGGGCGACGATCTGGAGGCGTTCCGTGCGGTGCTGGACATCGCGCGAGAGAAGGGGCTGTGCGTCCAACTCGGTTATATGTTTCGTTATAACGCAGGTTTCCAGTTCGTTCTTGATTGGGCGAATTCCGGGAAACTGGGTAAGATATTCTCGGTTCGCGGACGCATCTCGACGCGCCCTTCCGATGAATCGCTGTGGGCGCGCTGGGATTCGCGAGGCGAGCACGAAGGGGGCATCATGTTCATTCTCGCCCCCCATCTCATCGACATCATCGTCGCGCTTTTGGGGCGACCCGAGCGCGTGACATCGTTCTCGCAGAACTTGGACAGCACCTTCCCGTGGGCGCAAGATAACACCGCCGCCGTCTTTGAATACCCGGACGCGATGGCGATGATCGAGTCTACCGCGGCGGAGGTGTCGTCGGGTGAATCGAGACGATTGGAGGTCTACGGGACTCGCGGCAGCGCGATACTTGAACCGCTGAGTCCGCCGGCGCTGCGGTTGTGTCTTGATGAAGATAGGGATGGTTATGCAGAAGGTTGGCAGCGGGTAGAAATCGAGGATCTACCGGCTCATGTCGGCGACCTTGAGGCGCTTGTCGCGGACATCCGAGGCGAGAAATCGCCCGACCGTTCGCTCCACCACGAGTTTATCGCTCAGGAAACGATCCTGCGCGCGGCGGGGCTTGTATAAACATCCATCGATTGCGTGTAGGTTGGGTTGCACAATGTAATACAGCAAGTGTTGCATTTGGAATCAGTTGGGTTTCGCTCGGTCGTTACATTTTTAGGGATGTTTCTGAAGGACCGCCATCCTCTTGCCGCGGGTAGGGTATAGTGCTGACTCGCTCAACCCAACCTACACCGCTCGCTTTATCTGTTAGTTTGCGCATTCCACAATCTAACAGATTGTGGTACAGAGGAGTGTCGTTTGCCGCAAGCATGTGAAATTATTAGTTGCAATGACTACAATCATCAACTCGAAAAGAGTGAAAGGAGTGTCTCCATGACACACACAAGATTGGCGCTGAGCGTACTCTTCATCGCCGCACTGACGTGCCCGACCACGCTCGCCCAACCGCCCGTGTTATTCTTTGATGCCAACACGCAGGATGAGAACGATGATGCGTGGGAAAACAGCGGTTCGGCGGGCGGGGCGGTGCCGCAAACCGACGACCGTCCCACACTGGAAGAGGGGACGGTGGAGGTTGCCGGCATGTCCTTCTTCACGAAATATTACACGGTGCCCGATTCCCACGCGGTTTTCGCCAACGACGAACCCCTTGACGACGCCCCGGAGGTTTTCCTCGAAAATTGGACCTGGAGCGCCTTGATCAGAATCAACGGCGGCCGATTCCCGGGCGAGGCGGAGGAGCATCATATGTACGGCATTCATTCCAATGCGCCGGAAGAAACCCAGACCATGCGCGTCATGCTGCCCTTTGACGAGGCGGATTGGGGATGGATTGACAACGTGAATATCATGCAGCCCGTCATCGGCGTTCGAGAGGATCACGAGTCCATTGCGGATACCGGTTTGGATCTCGGTCAAGGCGTCTGGCGTTTCATGCACGTCTCCTTTGAAAGCGGGATTGCCGTGACGTTTTATCTTGATGGCGAGGAGACGGGGGAAGTGCCGTCCGAGGTGACGTTCGACCCCAAACACCCGATGAATCTGCACGCCTTGTTTGCCAATAGCGCAGCGGAATCAGTTCAAGCGTGCAACTGTTCGGCGGTCAACTTCAAGCTGTGGGACCGGTGGCTCAGCGCGGAAGAAATCAATGATGACATCTCCCAAACGGTGGGAGGCGCCGCAGTCGAGTCTGGTGACAAACTCGCTACAACGTGGGGACAGATAAAGCATACTCGATAACGGCGATTCGTGAGCGCGTGTGAGTGTGGGGAAGGCGGATCCGTGCTCTTTGTTGCTACGGCGGGCCTTCGGAGTTAAGCCGGCAACGCCGCTATAATAAGTTCGTAGGCGGGAGTTCAAGTGGTGGATTCTCTGGGACGCAGATCTCCATGCTTGTACATGTACCAACTGGCGATGCTGCGGTGCGGTTTCCATTTCTCTGCCACTTTCTCCAGACCGTCGAGGTCATCGACATCCAATCCGTAAAGAGAGGACATCGATTTCCGCAGCGCGAGATCTTTCACCGGAAACACGTCGGTTCTGCCAAGACCAAAAAGCAGATACATGTCGACGGTCCAATCGCCAATACCCTTTACCTCTGTGAGTAGCCGTCGGATAGTGGAATCATCCTCCTCATGGAGTGTGGAGAGGTTTAGCTGTTGCGTTTCGGCTCTGCGCGCCAAGTCCATTAAGTACCCGTACTTCCGATTCGATATGCCAGCATCAAGTACCTCCTGCTCTGATAGAGACAGGAGTTGATTTGGCGTTGGATTTCCGGAATCAAATAGTTCATGAAAGCGATGAATTATTGTGTTGGCGGCATGTTTTGAGAGTTGCTGTCGGACGATGGAGTCGCACAAGAAATCAAAAGCGGCGCGCCCTGGAGCCAGAGTGCACGGGCCAACGATATCAATGACGTCGGCGAGCTTCCCGTCCTTCGCACTCAGTTGATCACAAATAGATTCTATGTTTGGGGATTGGGTCATAAGGAATTCTCTTATAGTTTGGCGCGGTCTTGCAGGATTTTCGGTTGTTTGTCTGTCCGATTGATCATACCTCAGGCTTTGCGTAATTGTATGTCAGAGCAACCTGAGATCTTGTCGATTCTGATAAATTTGGAACTCGTAAATCAAAAAGAGATTTCGCTTTGCCGTCCATTATCTATGGCCATTCACAATCATATTTACTCGTATTATGATAGTATGCTACTCGATTTGATAGTTTAAGACTGTTTCGACAAATCAACTACCTGTAGGAGCGAGCCTTGCTCAAGACAGGAGATCGCGACCGGGAGAAGATCTCTATGGGATTTCTATCGCGTTCGTTATTCACTCACTTGATCACTCGCTAATCGCTCGTTTGATCTCCTACAAAAGATACGTAGTAAAGTGCGTAAACCAAAGATCGAACTGCGTAGTCCCAAATGTGTAATTTCTAGTTGAAATGACTAGAACAGGCTCTTGGATCGTAGCTCATGCCGTTTTCATGCGGTTAATTGGCTGACTGACAACGCCCCGGATCCAAAAATGCGCGAATACGTACGCCCGTCGCTAGACTTCGTTTCCGCGGGCATGTAGCAGACGCTAAACGCCCGCCGCGCCACTTCGCTGGAATTCACCCCGGAGCTGTGAAACATCCAATTGTGCAGCAGCACGACCTCGCCCGCTTCCAACTCCAACGGGATCGACTCGAACTCCGCCACAATCCTTTCCATCTGGGCATGGCGTTCGTCAGGTCGAGTCAGGGGGACAAGGTTACGATGAGAGTTCGGAATAATCCGGACACAACCGTTCTCGGCTGTCGCCGGGTCAAGCGCGGTATAGATGGTAAGTAGAGGTTCCCGGTCAAGATGCGACCACCGGTCCTGATGCCAGTTCAGCTCCGTGCCTTCACGCGCCGGTTTGTTCATAAACATCGCCCGGTAACAGGTGATCGGAGTCTCTTCACCGTACACCGTCGCGCACGCCTCCCTGAAAACCGGTTTCTGCATGTATGAAAGGAAGAGCGGATCAAACTCGAGCGACTGAATCTTGCGGTACGAGAGCGTCGCCCCTTTGTGACCGTCTGTTTGCGGCCCCGGACCGTCCTTACCCGGTTCTCGGTCGAGTTGCATCAACATCCGGTCATAGTCCAACGGCGCTTCGCCGAGCATGATTTCATCTATCCGGCTTTGAAGCGCTCGAAGTTCCTCGCCGGTTGCCACCCGACCGATTCGGGCGTACCCGTCCTCCCGGTAGTGCTTCCATTGTACGTCTGAAATGTAGCTCGCCATATATAACCTCCATTCAAATTGGGTTTCTCCTGACAACTAGCCACAGGCCACTATTTTACAATCACCATCCGCCGCGATGCCGCATAATCCCCCGCCCGGAATTGATAAATATAAATCCCGCTCGCGACTGCTTCCCCGTTTTCGTTCCGTCCGTCCCAATACACCGCCTTTCCACGCTCCGCGTAATAGCCCGCCGCCTGACTCCCGAGCGCCAACCGCCGCACCGGCGCCCCCTTTATGCCATAAATCGTAATCGCCACCTCCGCCTCTCGTGCGAGACGGTACGGTATCCACGTCTCCGGATTGAAGGGGTTAGGGTAATTCGGCAACAGCGTCGTCTCTTTCGGCGCCAATGCCGCAAGCAACCCTTCAAGGAAACGGATTCCTCGTTGAAAATTCGCATCGCCGATGCCTAAACCCTGTGCGAGTGCAAGCCATCTCTCGACAACCTCAGCGCTAATATTTGACAGCTCCAGGGAATCTGCCGAAGGCGCGGCTCCGACACCTCCGATTGCCCCGGCAACGAAAACAAGGTCAAACACATTGACAACCCCGTCCCCGTTTACATCCCCCTGCAAGCCATCTTTCCCGAATGCTTGTGCAACGAGCGTCAAATCCAAAATATTCACCACGCCATCGTCGTTCACGTCCGCAGGATTCTTGGGTTTAACCCGCAGATACATTTCTCCGTCAATATCGGACAGCGAGTGTGTGTTCCCCTCCAAACGGCTCGCCACTCCCACGGCAATCTCCGGCAAGGTAATCTGCTGGTGCGAACCGCTGTGGTTATACACCGCCCAGCCGTTCGTGAATTCGCGGATGTACAATCCAGGTGTGTCTTCGTCGTAGAGCCGGGATTTGGGTCCAACGGGTTGACCAAGGTCGGCGTCCCAGAAATCGTACCAGTATTTTTCATCGTGATTTTCAAAGCAAAACACCACGTAACCGTCCGAGTGTGTGAGACTCAACGTTGTGGTTGCGCGCATATAGCGGCGATTTTTGGGACTGTCGGGGGACTCGTTGGGATCTGTCCCGCCTTGAAAAGCGTTAATCGTAGGTTCTCTCAGATTACCCTCTAGCCAACGCAGCGAGTTCTCAACTCGAGTCAGTCTTGCTTCAAGGATCTCGCCGGTATGACCTTGAAACACCGAGGACTCCATAAATCCGCTGTTCATAAACGGACCGGTGAGAGGCATAATCCGGTGATTCACATTGCCCATCATGATAAAGTCCGGGCGCGTTGATTCTCGTATGCGTCGGACAATATTCATCCTCGCTTGTTGCGCTAGGTCAAGCGGGATTAAATCTCCAACCGTGGACCGGGAATCGTCCCACCAATCGAACATCACGCCGTCATAAAGCCCGCATCTGGCAACCGCGAGCGCTTGTTCGACAATAATATCTTGAACATCGGGGTGAGCGAAATTAATGAGACGCCAGCCGCGATCGTTTTTGAGCGCAATTTCGCCATTCGCATCACGCAGCCAATAAGGGTGGTCATCCGGAAATGTGTCAATGTCGCCGGTATCGTGATGTCTCACTGCGGCAAGGAACACCGTGTTCGGATTAAAAGCGTGACGCCTTTCCCGCAGATCAATCGAGAATGGCATTAAACCGTACACATGCCATTCGTTGTCAATTTCTACGAACTGTTGTTGGAACATATCAAGCCCACTAAAGTACAGGTCGTGAAATGCTCCTTCCGCAAGACGCCTATCCCAGTAATCGGGGTACTTGCGAAGCAATTCTTCGGCTCTGTTTTCGGTCCGCGTTTTAAATGGTGCGAAGATTGAGGGAAATGAGCGGTTTTTCAATCGCGGTATAAGCGGTTCCGGCGGCATGTCGCAAATTTGATCGTACTCAAAGAGGGACAATGTCAAGCCGTCCAACGGCGAGTGATCAGCGATTGAGTTGTGTTGTATATGGAGGATTTCGAGATTGTACAGATCGGCTAACGAAGTCACGTCAGAAATAGAATTGTTAGAGAGTCCCAAGTGCGTTAACTCTGTCAAACCTGCGAGGGGACGAATGTCGGATATGCGGTTAAAGTCCAGGTAAAGTCGTTTAAGCCGCGTTAATGACGACAGAGGAGAAATATCTGTTAGCGAATGATTTCCCGCTAAATACAGATGTTCCAATGTTGTGAGGGCTACTATCGGGGCTAGATTCGTTATGTTATTCCCTTGTAGACCTAAGCTATTTAGGTTTAGGGCGTATTCTATGCCCGTCAAATCGGTTATGCCCTTCAGTTCCGCCGGTAGTGACTCAAGACGCAGCATGTCGGCTTGCGTGATTATGGGTCGGTCAAGACGGAGGGCATTGTGGATAGCGGAACGCAGGTTAGGGTCGGGGATATCGACAACCGGACTGTCCGGGTCGAATATGGGATTGTTTTGAGTATCAAGATATTCTAAATTTGCGAGATTCTGGAGTGGAGTAATATCGGTAATCCGGTTGTTTTGGAGTTCGAGGTGTTTGAGACTTGTGAGGTGCGCAAGTGGAGTAACATCGGTAATGTTGTTATTGTTCAGCACCAGGTGCGTCAACCGAGTGAGGCCGGCGAGGGGCGTGATATCCGTGATGTTGTTCCAGCTCAAATTAAGCGTGGTAAGTTGGGTAAGGTCGACCAGAGGGGCGATATTTGTGATGTTGTTGTTGCCCGACAGCAGCGTAGTCATTTCGGTGAGTTTGGCGACGGGATTGATATCACTGATGTTGTTCGAAGCCAAATCAAGTATTGAAAGCTGGGTAAGGTTGGCGAGGGGCGTGATATCTGTGATGTTGTTGCCGCCCAACAGCATTGTGGTCAGTTCGGTGAGGTCCGCTAGGGGCCTGATGTCATTGATTTGGTTGCTAATAAGGCGTATGGAAGTTAGGTTTACAAGGGGTGATAACGGGCGTAAATCGGAGATTTCGTTGTTATGAAGCAATAGTAAAGTGAGAGAGGTGGCGTGTTCCAAGCCGGTGAGGTCCGAGATGCCGCGATCACCGGCGTTCAGATCCTTGAGGAGGAAGCGCAAAACAGCTGCGTCTAGCTGGACGTCGGGGCGATCGGTAATATCCAGCGCTCCGAGTATTGCGGCACGCAAATTCGGGTCGGGGAAGTCAACAGGCTGCGCATACGCAACGTCGGCGAAAACGATGGTTAGGTAAAGACTGAATAGGATTATCAAGCGGAAGTTCATCGGTTACCCCCTTCAGTGTTCAGAGTTCCCATGGAATCAACCAATTCGTTCAAAACGAAACCGAGCCTACCACATGCCCTCTTTCCCAATAAAATGAGGTCCGATGTGCAATGCTTGATTCTTCTGTCGCCCCTCCGGGGCTTTCCTTCGTAAGGTAAGCTTGTCCTTCATCCAATCGTCGATTGCCTCTCTTCCAGGAACAACTCTCTGAGTTCTGCGCAAATTAGAATTGGTTGGCGACAAACACAAGGTCAAAGACATTAACAACCCCGTCTCCGTTTACATCCCCCTGCAAGCCATCTTTCCCGAACGCTTGTGCAACGAGCGTTAAGTCCAAAATATTCACCACGCCATCGTCGTTCACGTCCGCAGGATTTATGGGCTTAACCCGCAGATACATCTCCCCGTCAATATCGGACAGCGTGTGTGTGTTCCCCTCCAAACGGCTCGCCACTCCCACGGCAATCTCCGGCAAGGTAATCTGCTGGTGCGAACCGCTGTGGTTGTACACCGCCCAGCCGTTCGTGAATTCCCGGATATAAAGCCCTTCTGTCTCTTGATACAGTTGCCCTTTCTCTCCGACTGGCTGTCCGAGGTCTGCGTCCCAAAAGTCGTACCAGTAATGGTTATGTGACCCATAGCCGTGTTGAAAAACTACATAGCCGTCCGAATGAGTCAGGCTTAACGTAGTGAATGCACGCATCCACCGCAGGTTTGCGGAGCCGTCAGCCGCTTCTGACGGAACACTCCAGCCTTCCAAAGCGTTGATACGTGGCTCTCGCAAGTTAGTGTCTAACCACAGCAAGGAGCTTTCAATTTCAGCGAGCAGCGTCTCCAGATTATCCCCGGTCTTATCGGCAGGCACTAGTGTTTCCATAAATCCTCCGTTGATGTGGGGGCCGGTACGTGGGATTTTGCGCCTGTTCGTGTTGCCCATTATCAGAAAGTTAGGGCGTGCATGGATGCGGATGCGGCGCAAAATATTGTCTCGCGCATGCTGTTCTGCATCATTGCCGACATATCCGTGCGACCAGCCACTCCGATAGTCGGCAAGTATAGGACCGCCTTCATGCCACCAATCAAACATTATCCCATCAAATAAACCACATCGTTCAATCGCCAGTGCTTTCTGTACAATCATGTCCTGGACATACGGATGCGTAAAATTCATTAGATAAGTACCGGGCCAGCCAGAAACAGGTTCGTTGTCACTGTCTCTTACCCAATATGGCCAATCTTTAGGATGAGCGTCTATTGACTCCTCTCGCATACTAATGCTAGCGAGAAAGATTATATTCGGATTGAGGACAAGGTATTCGTCTCGTATTCCTTCAGCAATTTCGAGGTCTCCTCGCAGTTGCCAACCAGCGCCCTCAATAAAAGACAAAGCCGTACTATGACCAAACATACCCGGGTAATCAATAATCAAGTCATGTTGCGATGCTTGTTCGATTGGAGATAAATGGGACTGGTTAAGGACGCTGCCCCATAGTGCAACGACGGATGGAAATGTCCTATTCTCTAATCTAGGCTCAAGCGGAAGTGCCGGCATCTCGCATGTTTGATCGTAGGTAAAATGAGAGAGTGCAATAGCGTCAAGTGGGCTGTGATCGGTTATTCGGTTGGAATGGATTTCTAGGAATTCGAGTCTGGCCAACCCAGCCAAGGGGCTAACGTCAGTAATACGGTTGTGACTCAGCCACAATATTGCAAGGTTTTTCAGGTTTGCCAGTGGGCTAATATCGACAATCCTGTTATGTCTAGCGTTTAGATTGGTTAGATTAATAAGGTTTGATAACGCCGTTATATCTGAAATGGAGCACCCAGCGATTTCAAGGAATTCCAAATTGGTCAGGTTCGCTATTGGAGTAATATCATTTCCGAGAATCCCCCAGATACTTAAGCGTTTCAGTTTTACCAAGCCGGCGATGGAATTCAAGTCGGTTATAGGGTTTTCCGAAATATAAAGTGTGGTAAGATTCGTGGCGGTTTCTAAACCAACGAGGCTTGCAATGTTGCGATTCTGGGCGTCAAGCCGTGTCAGGCGATTAATGTCTTCTCGGGTGATGGGAGCGCCACGCGCGATGCCCAACGCATCAGCGATGGCGGTGCGGAGGTTGGGGTCGGGGATGTCGACAACCTGGGCGAACGCAACGCCCCCCAAAACAATAGTGAGAAAAAGACTGAGTGTGATTTTCTGTCGAAAGTTCATCCGTTTCTCCGTCTGATAATCCGGGGTGTCATTGCAACTGCTCCCCCGGCGACGTGGTCCACGGCAGGTGCTCAGCTTCCCCTTCGTAAAGCGGTATCAGTTCTCCCGTGACGTGCCGCGTCTGTTCGACCCAGCGGCACCAATCCTCACGTTCGGTGATGTGATTGGAAATCAACAGTTTGACATCGTCCGGTAGCTCGTCGTAGCCGGGCCAGTACCAGATGGTGAGCACGGTGCGGCGTTGGTCGCTCTCATTGGCGTGGGCGGAGTGCATCAGACGCGAGTCGCCGATGACGACATCCCCCGCCTTGACAGGGACATCGATCTCACCCTCAGCATGTTGGAAGGCGGCGTGATCCAAGTTGGAAGCGCGTGCGACGCCGTCGTCACCGCTCGGGCGCACATCGTGCAGCGGGTGGCGTTTCAGGTGAGAGCCGGGAACGACGCGCAGACAGCCGTTGCGGCGGTTCGTGTCCACGAGGTAATACATCAGGAAATACTGCTGCGGCTGATCGGTGTAGCTGATGGGATGGTCCCACAACACGCCGTCTTGATGCCAGAATAGGGGCGGCGCGTGCGGCGGTTTGCTAATCACGAATCCGCTCCACACCTTGGGACGGTCGAATCCGAGTTCGGCGAGTACCGCCATGGCGTGGGGATAAACGATGAGCTCCGCGAAAGCGGGGTGGGGATACCGCCAGTAGGGGATAATGCAGCCACGTGACCGGTGCTGATCGAAGTGAGCCGGATCCTCTTTCGCAATGGTCCATTCGCTCATGGCGTTTAGTTTCGCCACCATCTCCGGCGGCAGCACGTTTTTGAAGGTGCAGTAGCCGTCACGAATAAGTTGTTCGCGTTTGTCTTTAGCGATGATGGGCATGAACCTTCCTCATTTATACACTGCGGTAGGTTCGGTTTCCTAACCGAACCGGTATTTATTCCGTCTCGTCGGTGCGGTTGGAAACCGCACCTACCTGCTTCCCCCTTTTAGCGTTCACATGTAGTGTAGTAGGGTGGAATCAAGTGAACGGATAGTGAGTAAGACCTCCTGTCGCTTTAGGGAACTCTATCGCATGGGAGTTCTATCGGACTCACTTTCCGTACGTTAATCTAATCGCTCATATGATTCTAATTGATCCTCTGACCTATTTGATCGGTTGATCGACAGAAATCCCGCAGACCTGCCGCAAGACACACAAGGTCACGGCATACGGAGTATGCCTACTACTTTGGTATTTCCGGCGGGATGACAACATCGGGCCAGGCGTCCCCGGTGCGCTCGCACCAATCGCGCAAGCCCGCCTTGAGCGACCCCAGCGCACCGGCTGCCGCGGGGTCATCGATCAGATTTCGGCATTCGTGCGGGTCGTCGACGAGGTTATAGAGCTCGTGGTCGCCGTGATACGACTCGACATATTTCCAATCCTCGGTGCGCCACATACGCAGCGGTCCGATCGGATTTGTCCAGTTGCAGGAGTGAAACTCCGTGACCACTCCGGTACGCCTTCCGTCAAGCGGGCTCGAGTCGGGCGATGCCTCAATTTGCGGTCGCAGCGATATCCCGTCCAATCCGGTTGGTACGTCAGCGCCGCACCAGTCGAGAATGGTGGGCATCAGATCGATGTGCGAGACAAGACTCGAATCTACGCTCTCAGAACCGAGTCCGCCGGGAGGCACGATGACGAGCGGTATTCGCGCCAAGTCATCAAACACCGCCGCGCCCTTCAACAGCATATTGTGCCTGCCCATCATCTCGCCGTGATCGGAGGTGAAGATGACGAGGGTATCGTCTAGTTGTCCAGTGTCTATCAGCGCGGACATTAAGCGCCCCACGAGATGATCGCAGAAACTCACCTGTCCATAGTAGGCCGCCACGATCTCCCGCATTTCCGATTCGGAGAGTCCCATTTCGTTAATCTTTCGGAGTTGATTGTCCTGACGAATCTTGGTGTGCGGATGGAACGATTTATCGGTGAAGGTCGGCGGGAGCGGCATGTCGTCGGGCTGGTACATGGCGTCAAAGGGGCGCGGCGAGACGAACGGCGAGTGCGGCTCGTGCGTGCTGTAGACGAGCATGAACGGATCCTCGCTGTGCTGGTGTCCCTGAATGAACGACATGGCGCGGTCGCACATCAGCGTCGCCGGATGATCAGCGAGGTGCAGCAGACTCGGGCCGACCCGCGTCTTGTTGTTGAACGTCGCCGGATTCGGCTCGGTGCCCTGCTGTCTGCCGGAAAGTTCGACCCCGAGTGCACGCGCGCGCTTTATCGCCTCGTTTTGCTCCGGGGTATCCGTATCGAAATCGAAATGGCTGGCAACATACTCGCCGAAACCCCGACGGTCACTGCCGGTGCCGAGGTGCCATTTCCCGGTGTAGCCGCAGGAATAGCCCTCCGGCTTCAAATAATCGGCAATCAGCTTGACATCGGGGCTGAGGTGCATCTGATCGCACCCGGGCCGCGGTTGATGGTTCGCCACCATGCCGTGCTGATGCGGATACAAACCCGACAGCAGGGAGGCTCTGGCAGGAGAGCAGATGGGCGTGGCACAGAATGCGTGCGTGAATCGGGAGCCGCGCTCGGAAAGCCAATCGATGTGCGGTGTTTCGATCGCGTCCTCTCCGCCGCAGTGAAGCGTGTCGTAACGTTGTTGATCGGTGATGATAAGAAGTACGTTCGGTCTTTTTGGCATCTGTTCCTCGAATTGGGTATTGTGGTACGAATCAATACAAGACGGCACTCTCACAACGGTTTGCAAGGGACGCAGATCTGCGTCCCCTACGCCCATTTCAATCAATATGCATAAGATGTACGTTTCACGACTTCGCCCACTCCTGCTGCAAGAACCGGTCAAGCGCACCTTCGGGAAGCGGTTCGCTCACCGCTTGCGCGTTCAACTCCAACTGCTCGATGTTCAGGCTGCCGATGGGGTTGCCGTGGATGCGCTCCTCTCGCAGGCAGAAGCCCAGAGCGATCGCCAATAGGCTGTAGCCGTTGTCGATGCACCACTGCCGCATTTTGATTGCCCGATCCACCTCTGTGTTGCTCCGGTCGCGTCCGGAGAGATCGATGCCCGTCAGCAACCCGCGCTTGATTGCCCAGCCGTTAATCACACCGATGTCTTGTTCTGCGGCGGCGGGGAGAATGTCATCCGCGGCGGTGGTGCCGAACAGATTGTAGTCGTCGAACGTGAGCAGCACGTCGACCTCGCCCGTTTCCATTGTGGTGAGATGGAAATCGTGCGGATTCATGGCGTAACCGATGTTGCGGACAATGCCGCGGGACTTTAACGTCTTGAGGCAATCAAACGTGCCTCCCTTCGCCAAAGTGGGTTCAATTTCGACTGGGTCGTGGATGAGCATGGCGTCGAAATGGTCGGTTCCCGTAAACTCCAACTGTTTCTCGATATTTGCCATAGCGTAGTCGGACGAATAGTCGGGATCCTTTGAATTCCGCTCGAAATCCGTTCCGTTCCACTCGTATGTGAGGTTTCCGCAGATTCGCGCGCTCAGGATGATCTCGTCGCGCTTGATGGCGCCGCTCTTGAGTGCAACTCCGACCTTGCGCTGCGAATCGCCGTAGCAGAGCGAGGCATCGAAATGGTTGATGCCGATGTCTATCGAGCGGCGCATAAGTTCGCACGCTTCGTCGTCGGTGACATGACCAAAATTGTTGCCGAACCCCTGCGTGCCGAAGGGAATGACCGGAATTGAAATTTCGCTTTTTCCCCATCTGCGTCTGGGGACGTTGAATGATTGACTCACAAGTTAACTCCTTTTTATAGCTACACGAATTGAACGACAGAATCAGACACACTCGCCAGTTTTTGGTTTCGACTGGAGTAGTACGGCGTCGTTGAGTTTTTCAAGGTCCAAACTACACCTAATGGACTTAAAGATTCGTAGACACTCATCTAGTCAATCAGCTTCAAAAGCCACATGGCGCTCCTCTGGAGCGCAGACATACGGGCGCATAATGCTCTATTGACATGGCACTCCGCTGGAGTGCAGGAATTAGGTTCGTCACCTTCTACTGACATTGGGGATCTCTATCGCGCGCACAATTCGCTTGCTTGATCTCCTTATCTAGTTGCTTGATTGCGCCTTACAAGGAATGGTGGGTAGGGGACTTGCTATCGCGCTCGCTAATCACTCGCTTGATTCCACCCTACAACTACTCACTCACCTGATCCGCTGGAGTGAAACTATTCTAAGAAGGAACGCTTTTGCTAAACCTGTCATAGAGCGAAAAACTAGTGTTGCTTGCTGAATGAATTATAACGACAGGGATAATGGGGCGCTACTGAGGAGTTGTCGGGTGATCCGCAAACTAACAGTTTGCGGTACGAATTCTACTCGAACAACCTCAGGTAAACCTTAATACTGAACTTTGCCTACATCCTCAACATGGCTGCTCGGATATCGGAGGGCGGGCCTTTAAAACCTTCATAATAGATCATTACGAAATCTCCATCCCCCAAGTCCATAATAGAGGCGTACGACACGTCGGGCCAATTCATGCCGGTGTCCGCGTGAGCGTCCGGATCTGATGGACTCATGACCCCGCGGGCGTGGGGTATCGCCAAGGCAGGTTGCCATTGGAGGGTATCCGGATTGAACACGCCCATAATCATGCCCCTTCGCCGATCTCTGCAGAGGTCATCTGCGAGTGGCGTGTTGGTATCTTCAAACATGGCTCTGGCAGCGGTTACCAGCTTATCGCCGACGCGTCCGATACCGGGCCCGTTGTTCCTGAAGCCGAGTTCCACGGCGGTCACCCATTCGCGGTAAGGCGGCGAAGCTATTTTAATTTCCGGTTTGTCGTTCTCGTCGTGCCTTATGAAGGCAACCAACCGCTTGTCCGGCAGAAACGCCAGCGCGCACTCCGTCGCGCGATTTTCGTCCGAAATAATCCCGACCTTGTCCCAATCTACGCCGTTCTCGCTTCGCCAGAGTTCCGTCCACCGACAGTAGTCGGGGCCTTCGCCCGCCGTGCCCGCACCGTACACGGACGCATAGAGCGCATCGGGTCCGGACGACACCCACCAGATGACCCGATGTTCCGGCAACGCTTGCTGCGGTTCCGTCCAGGTCACGCCGTCGCCGGTGCTGGCGACGCAACTGCTCATGCTGACGAGGCGCCTCTGTGTTTCCCTTTCGTGCAACTTGCGTTTGTAGGACATGCTGACGAGGAACAACCGGTCGCCGCAGACGAATATGGCGGGATCGCGGTCGTCGACTTCGGTGTTTATGACCTCCTGCGGCTCGGACCACGCCTCCAAGTCGCTTGAGCTCATGACCATGAGGCGCCCGTCGTCCGATTTGTGAGAGTGGCCGTTTCTAAAGGCTACCCAGTATTTGCCTTTCCAACGCACCATCGAGGTAAACGCGTTGTGCCTGCCGTCGTGATAGATCACGTTGTTTGATAGAAGTTGCAATTCAGAATCTCCTTTGCTAGATATCGTATCGAATTCCCAGCTTGATGCTTCGCTCCGGCGCTTCGTCGATTTCGCGGTAGGCTTCAGCCGATTCGTCGAACGGGACGATAGGATGAACCAAACCGTCCACCGACAGGCGCCCCTCCTGCAGCAGCGTAAACGCTTCTTCATGAATGCGCTTGGAATCCCACAGCGGGTGATCGCGCAGGGGTTGGCTCACGTCGCGGCTGGATATAATGGTGAGCCGATTGCGGTGCCACTCGCCTTCAAGGCTTAGCCCATGAGAATCGCCGGTGTAATACGCGGACGAGACAATCGTCCCGCCATAGCCCGCGGCACGCAGCGCATCGTTCATAGCGGCGTAGTTCCCGCTCGTTTCCAGCGCCACATCGACGCCGAGATTGTCCGTTTGATCTTTAATGACCACGCCCGCGTCCTGAGCGACCGGATTAACGACGAGATCCGCGCCATGCTTGTTGGCGAGTTCGCAGCGCAGCGGTATCGGATCGGTCGCGGCTATCCACCGGGCGCCTTGAATTCGAGCGAGCTGCAGCGCCATCTGCCCGATAGCGCCGAGTCCGTGCACGGAGACCCGGTCGCCGATGCGCAGTTTGCTCTCGCGGATGGCGCCGAGCGCCACACCGGCCGGGTCCGAATAGACGATGGCTTCCGGCGGCATTCCATCGGGCGCTCTCTTCAATTTCTGTGCGGCTACGGTATGGGTCTCACGGATAGGCAGGTACCCGAATACGCGGTCGCCGGCCTTCAGATCGGTCACCTCTTCCCCAACTTCGGCGATCTCTCCAACCGTCATGTTCCCCAATTTCATTGGAAACGTTGGTGATTGGGGCGTTCCGGCATGGACGCGCCGCTCCTTATCGAACGGCTTCGTATAGTCTCGGGTATCCGCCCGATAGGTGCGGAGGTCGCTCCCGTGTTTTGGCGCCGAGAAGAGGCTTCTTACCCTGACCTCACCGGGCTTGAGTTCCGGTTCTTCATACTCCCGGAGCGCCGGATTTCGTAAAGAGATTGCAACGAGTTCTCTTGGCATATTGAAATTCCTTGATGGTGATTTTCAAAGTTGAATTTGAGCGAGCAATTACTCGATGGCTGCGTTGAGGGTGAGTTTCTTCAGCCTCCCCCACGTTGTGCTCTTGTTGGAATCGGGGGACACAGCCAATCCTAGCGGGCTAATGTCGGGCTGATAATCAATCGCATTACGTCCATCGCTAAGTTGCCGAATATATCTTCCATCCGAGGCCATCAAGTGAATCGTGCCGCGAAAATTGCCTGGCATGCCGTCCAAGACATCATATGCAATTATCCGCCCATCGGGAGACCATGCGGGAGCCGAGGGACTCTCTTCATTGTGCGTAAGCTGCACCCGATTTCTGCCATCCGCCCCCACCACATAGATGTGAAGGAATTCGTGCCCCGCGTCGTATGCTATCCGCCGCCCGTCGGGAGAAAACGATGGGTTAAATTTAGACTCTAAATCGCGCGTCACCCTTTTACGCCGCTGTCCGCCAACGTCTAGCACGTAAATTTCACTGAGCCCGTCTTTTAGAGACACAAATGCAATCTGTTTTCCATCCGGAGACCACGATGGATACCTCGCCTCGTCTTCAAGCTTCTCACGATTTCTACCATCGGAATCCATCACGGCGATATAATCTTCCAAATCGTCGACGGTGAAGGCAATCTTTCGCCCATCGGGAGACCAGTCCGGATCCCGCTTCTGCCCAGGTCCATCTGTGAGTCTAATCACGTTCTTTCCATCGGCGTCCATTACGTAGATTTGAGATCGAGCGCCTTCTCGACCGGAATCGAACGCAATCCTCGTTCCGTCAGGAGACCAATCCGGATTACCGTCACCCGATGGATGGTTCGTCAGGTTTTCTTGGTGTCGTCCATCGGCATCCATTACATAGATTTCAGCGTTGCCATCTCTTGAGGATGTGAAAGCGATTCGACCTGTGTTGGAGGCGAGCGCGTTTTTCAGCCACAGGTCTTCACCCATCAGACAGATGCACAGCGCCGCCAACAGCAAAGATCTAGGTGTCAGATTGTATCGCATTTTTCCTCCCCTACCTTGTTTGTGGATAAAGTGTAGGTTAAAGTAACGGAATTCGTAGCTTATAAAGTAACCGAAGTTGCGACTTACGGGACTTTAGACTTGCACCGTCGTTACGATTGAGAGTAGTTCATCAATTGCGCAGATTTTGTAGAGTAAACTGTGACTTTGCACGTTAAGAGCACAATCTAACAGAATGTGCTGCAAGGGTGAAGACGTAGGTTGAGGCAATCGCGCAAACTATTGGCGGTCAGGCTCGACTTTCTTCAGCTTGCCCCACGTTGTGCTCTTGTTGGAAGCGGGGGACACAGCTAATCCTAGCGGGCTAATGTCGGGATTGTAATCGCGCGCATTACGGCCATGGCTAAGTTGCCTAATATATCTTCCATCTGCGGTCATCAAGTGAATCGTGGCGTGAAAATTCCCGTCGACGATGACTTGATATGCGATCATTTGTCCATCCGGAGACCACGCGGGGGCCCAATTATTCTCTTCATTGTGCGTAAGCCGCTCGCGCTTTCCACCACGAGCCCCGACCACATAGATCTGACCAGGTCCGAGCTGTTTGGGGCCAAGGCGCTCCGCCGCCGCGTATGCTATCCGCTGCCCGTCGGGAGAGAACGATGGGCGCCCTTTAGGTGATAAATCGTGCGTCACCCTTTTCCGCCCTCGTCCGTCAACGTCTATCACGTAAATCTCATTGCCTCCATCTTTCGAGGACACGAATGCAATCTCTCTCCCATCCGGAGACCATGATGGACCCACCGCCTGACCTTCAAGCCTCACACGATTATCTCCATTCGCATCCATCACGACGATATGCCAATCCGGACCTGGGACGTAGAATGCTATTTTACCCCCATCGGGAGACCAGTCTGGACGACTTATCCCCACACGCAGGTCTGTTAGTTTAATCACGTTCTTTCCATCGGCGTCCATTACGTGGATTTGGTCTCTACCGCCTTCTCGGTCAGAAACGAATGCAATCTTCGTTCCGTCGGGAGACCAATCCGGACTGCCGTCAGACGCTGGATGGTTTGTCAGATTTACCTGGTTTCTTCCATAGGCGTCCATTACATAGATCTCATTGTTGCCATCTCTATAGGATGTGAAGACAATTCGACCTGTGTTAGAGGCGAGTGCGTTTTTCAACCACAGTTCCTCACCCATCAGACAGATGCACAGCGCCGCCAACAGCATAGATCTAGGTGTCAGTTTGAATCGCATTTTTCCTCCCTTCCTTGGTTACGGATAAAGTGGAGGGTAAAGGAACCAGATTTTAGCGCGAGCGAGGATCGAGGCGACGCGGGCGAGGTTTTCAATGCCCCATCCCGTCGTATTGACTTACCTGCCAAGATTCGCCGCTCATAACGTAACCGAAGTTGCGACTTATGGGACTTCAGACTCGCACCGCCGTTTCGACTGAGAATAGTTCATCAACTGCGCAGATTTCGTAGATTAAACCGTGAATTTGCACGTTAGGAGCACAATCTAACGGATCGTGTTACAGGGATGAAAAGGTAAGTTGAGGCAATCGCGCAAACTATCGGCGGTTAGGCTCGGCTTTCTTCAGCTTACCCCAAGTTGTGCTCGTTTTGGAAGCGGGTGACACAGCTAATCCTAGCGGGCTAATGTCGGGCTCGAAATCGCTCGCATTACGGCCATCGCTAAGTTGCCTAATATATCTTCCGTTTGAGGCCATCAAGTGAATCGTGCCTCGGAAATTCACGGGCCAGATGCCGTCCAAGACAGAATATGCGATCACCTGTCCATTCGGGGACCATGCGGGTCCTGAATGATGTTCTTCATGGTGCGTAAGCCTCACTCGATTTCTACCATCCGCTCTCACCACAAAGATGTGATGGAATTCTTCGTGATGCGCCTCGTATGTTATCCGTCGTCCGTTGGGAGAAAACGATGGGCTCAATTTACCTACTAGATCCTGCGTCACCCTTTTTAGCCCCTGTCCGCCAACGCCTATCACGTAAATCTCATTGCCGTCATCTCTCGAGGTCACGAATGCAATCTCTCCCCCATTCGGAGACCACGATGGATACTTCGCGTCGTCTTCAAGTTTCTCACGATTTCTGCCATCGGCGTCCATCACGGCGATATGTCTTTTTCCGCTATTGCTGACGGTGAAGACAATCCTTCGCCCATCAGGAGACCAGTCTGGATCCCCCTTACGGCCCTGTCCTTCTGTGAGCCTAATCACGTTCCTTCCGTCGGCGTCCACTATGTAAATTTGAGATCTGTCGCCGTCTCGACCGGAAACGAATGCAATCTTCGTTCCGTCGGGAGACCAGTCCGGCTGTCCGTCATACGCTGGATGGTTTGTCAGGTTTTCCTGGTTTCCTCCTTCGGCATCCATTGTATAGATTTCGAAGTTGCCATCTCTATAAGATGTAAAAACAATCCGACCTGTGCTGGAGGCGCGCGCGTTTTTCAACCACAGTTCCTCACTCGTCAGACCAAGGCACAACACTGAAAATAGTATAAACCTAAGCGTCATTTTGAATCGCATCTTCTCCTCCTTTGTTGTGGGTAACATGGGAAGTAAAGTAACTCGGTCTGATTGGGCGGAAAACTACCGTTAGGACGTGTTCTTACCATTGTAGAGTAACCTGTGAATTTTCACGTTTCGAGTACAATCTAACAGATCGTGCTACAAGGGTGAAAACGCAGGCTGAGGCAATCGCGCAGACTATCGGAGGTCGGAAGCAGGTTTTTTGAGCCTACCCCAAATTGTGCTTTTATTGGAAGCGGGGGACACGGCTAATCCCAGCGGGCTAATGTCGGGCTCGAAATCGCTCGCATTACGGCCATCGCTAAGTTGCCTAATATATCTTCCATCCGAGGTCATCAGGTGAATCGTGCCGCGAAAATCCCCGGGCCCGCCGCCAAAAACATAATATGCAATCACCTGTCCATCCGGTGACCATGCGGGGCCCGAACGATGTTTTTCATGGTGCGTAAGCCTCACCTGATTTCTACCATCCGCCCCACCACAAAGATGTGATGGAAATCTTCGTGATGCGCCTCGTATGCTATCCGCCGCCCATCGGGAGAAAACGATGGGCTCAATTTAGCTTCTAAATCGTGCGTTACCCTTTTACGCCCCTGTCCGCCAACGCCTATCACGTAAATCTCATTGCCGCCATCTCTCCAGGACACGAATGCAATCTCTACCCCATTCGGAGACCACGATGGATACCTCGCAGCGTCTTCAAGCTTCTCACGATTTCTACCATCGGCGTCCATCACGGCGATATAATCTTCCCTATGGTCGACGGAGAACGCAATTCTACCCCCATCGGGAGACCAGTCTGGATGCACCTTCGTTCCCTGTCCATCTGTGAGCCTAGTCGGGTTCTTTCCATCGGCGTCCATTACGTAAATTTGAGATCCAGCGCCGTCTCGACCGGAAACGAATGCAATCTTCGTCCCGTCGGGAGACCAGTCCGGTTGTCCGTCGTACGATGGATGGTCTGTCAGGTTTACTTGGTTTCCTCCATCGGGATCCATTACATAGATTTCAAAGTTGCCATCTCTAAAGGATGTAAAAACAATTCGACCTGTGTTGGAGGCGAGCGCGTTTTTCAGCCACAGGTCTTCACCCGTCAGACAGACGCACAACACTGCCAACAGCATAGATCCAGGTGTCAGTTTGAATCGCATTTTATCCCCCTTCCGTGGTTGTGGATAAAGTGTAGAGTAAAGTATCAGGATTTTGGCGCGAGCGGCGATTGAAGCGACGCCCGCGACGCCGGCGAGGTTTTCAATGGCTCCCCCGTCGTATTGACTCAGTTGCCAAGATTCGCAGCTTATAATACCATTTCTCTAAAATGATAGTACATTACTGGCAAATGGCGTAAATTGAAGTCGCGATTCGGAGATCGCTCCTACCGGGGCTACCCTGCGTAACCGTGTAATACCTAACGAAATAATCGCTTTACTCTATGCACTGCTATTCAAGAGAAATGGTATAAGGCAACCGAAGTTGCGGCTTACGGGACTATAGACTTGCAGCGCCGTTTCGCCCGAGAATAGTTCATCAATCGCGCAGATTATCGGAGGTCGGAAGCGCGTGTTTTGAGCCTGCCCCATATTGTGCTCTTGTTGGCAGTTGGGTTCACAGCTAATCCTAGCGGGCTAATGTCCGGTTGATAATCAATCGCATTACGTCCATCGCTAAGTTGCCTAATATATCTTCCATCCGAGGCCATCAAGTGAATCGTGCCGCGAAAATTGCCTGGCATGCCGTCCAAGACATCATATGCAATTATCCGCCCATCGGGAGACCATGCGGGAGCCGAGGGGCTCTCTTCATTGTGCGTGAGCTGCACCCGATTTCTGCCATCCGCCCCCACCACATAGATGTGAAGGACTTCGTGCCCCGCGTCGTATGCTATCCGCCGCCCGTCGGGAGAAAACGATGGGTTAAATTTAGACTCTAAATCGCGCGTCACCCTTCTACGCCGCTGTCCGCCAACTTCTAGCACGAAAATTTCACTGAGCCCGTCCTTTAGAGACACAAATGCAATCTGTTTTCCATCCGGAGACCACGATGGATCGCGAGCCTCGTCTTCAAGCTTCTCACGATTTCTACCATCGGAATCCATCACGGCGACATAATCTTCCAAATCGTCGACGGTGAAGGCAATCTTTCGCCCATCGGGAGCCCAGTCCGGATCCCGCTTCTGCCCAGGTCCATCTGTGAGTCTAATCACGTTCATTCCATCGGCGTCCATTACGTAGATTTGAGATCGAGCGCCTTCTCGACTGGAATCGAACGCAATCCTCGTTCCGTCGGGAGACCAATCCGGATTGCCGTCACCCGATGGATGGTTCGTCAGGTTTTCTTGGTTTCCTCCGTCGGCATCCATTACATAGATTTCAGCGTTGCCATCTCTTGAGGATGTGAAAGCGATTCGACCGGTGTTGGAGGCGAGCGCGTTTCTCAACCACAGTTCTTCACTCGTCAGACAGACGCACAGCACCGAATACAGTATAAACCTAGGTGTCAGTCTGAATCGCATTTTTCCTCCTCGGTTCAAGGTCACGCCATTGATGCCCCGCTGAATTTACAATGAACAACCCCATAGTCTAGCCTCCTTCCACAAGACTCGCAGTTCATCAAGTAATCGCGCAAATCATGGGAGGTTGGGGGCGCGTTACTTGAGCTTGCCCCAGATTGTGATTTTGTTGCCTACTGGAGAAACAGCCAGCGTTGCAGGATTAATCCAATCGGGTTCATAATCGCCACGATCAGGAGGGCCGCTTAGTTTTCTGATGTACGTACCTTTGGCAGTCATCAAGTGGATTTCGTGTCTGCCGTTATCCGCACTTCTAGATTCGTATGCAAGCATTTTACTGTCCGGTGACCAAGCTGGATTCAAGTCGAACCGTCCGTGTGTCAACTTCCTCCGATTCTCGCCGTCGATATCCATAACGTAGATTTGAAACTTCCCAAAAAGGAAGTCGCTGAGCACATAAGCGATGCTCTGCCCGTCAGCAGACCATGAGGGCTCACGATTGTAGCCGACATCGTGTGTTAACCTCTTCAGGTTTTTGCCGTTGCTGTCCATCACGTAGATATCGGTGGTCCGTCTAGAGTTTACGAATGCAATTCTTTGACCGTCTGGCGACCAGGTTGGGTCATAATTATTTCCGCGTTCGCGGCTTATCCGTGTGCGGTTCTTTCCATCCGGATCCATGACGTAGATATCGGAATCCCATACATCACCGTCACCTCCTGCATGTTTATAACCGATGAATGCAATTTTTTGCCCATCGGGAGACCAGTCCGGATTCTCATCCCACACTTCGTTTGTTAATCTGATCGGGTTCTGTCCATCACTATCCATCACGAAAATTTGAATATTGCCGCCATTTCTATGGGATGTGAACGCAATTTTTTTGCCATCAGGCGACCATGATGGATGATAGTCAGCCGCTGGATGATTGGTTATTCTTGTCTGATTTTTTCCATCGGCATCCATTACATAGATTTCGGCGTTGCCATCTCTTGAGGATCTGAAAACGATTCGACCCGTGCTGGAGGCGAGCGTGTTTTTCAGCCATAGTTCCCCATGCGTCAGACAGACGCACAGCGCCGCCAACAGCAAAGATCTAGGCGTCAGTTTGAATCGCATTTTTCCTCCCCTACCTTGTTTGTGGATAAAGTGTAGGTTAAAGTAACGGAATTCGTAGCTTATAAACTCATCTTCCGCATAATAGACCTGTGTAATCTCAAATTTTCACATCCTATATTTTACGGAATGTCTCCACAAACGAGTAGACACCACCTATATACTTCTGCGAGTCCAATTCATTGACCGATTTTCCCTTCCATCATCAGCTTCAGACCCAGTTTGAATAGTCGGCAAATACGAATCTATTCACATGGTACAGGATCTCTATCGCGGTCGTTATCCACTCCCTTGATCCGCTGGAGTGCATAAACGAGTGTCTCCCGTTTCTATTAACATGCCGCCCCGCTGGGGCGGGGAGTCGCGAATTGAAGATCGAGGGATTTCTATGGAGTTCTACCGCGTTCGCTATTCACTCACTTGCTGGATCTCTTTCGCGGTCACTATCCACTCGCTTGATCAGTCATCATTCACACCCTAGATTGCGCTCTACAAATGTACTATTCAAACAGGTTCTGCTTTCTGTCCATGATTATGAGGAATACGGTCACCTGAGGAATTTAACCTTTAGGTGCTGAATAATGCGGACGATAAGTATAAAGTAACCGAAGTTGCGGCTTACGGGACTTTAGAATTGCAGCGCCGTTTCGCCCGAGAATCGTTCATCAATTGCGCAGATTTTGTAGAGTAAACTGTGACTTTGCACGTTAGGAGCACAATCTAACAGAATGTGCTGCAAGGGTGAAGACGTAGGTTGAGGCAATCGCGCAAACTATCGGCGGTTGAGCTCGACTTTCTTCAGCTTCCCCCAAGTTGTGCTCGTTTTGGAAGCGGGGGACACAGCTAACCCTAGCGGGCTAATGTCTGGCTTGAAATCGAGCGGATTACGGCCATCGCTAAGTTGCCTAATATATCTTCCATCTGCGGTCATCAAGTGAATCGAGGCGTGAAAATCCCCAGGCCAGGTGCCGTCCAAGACATAATATGCAATTATCCGCCCGTCGGGCGACCATGTGGGTCCCCAATGATCCTCTTCGTTGTGCGTAAGCCTAACCCGATTTCTGCCATCCGCTCCGACCACGTAGATCTGAGAGAGTTCTCCGTCCTTCCCCGCGTCGTAGGCTATCCGCCGCCCATCGGGAGAAAACGATGGGCTCCATTTACCTACGAAATCGTCCGTCACCTTTTTGCGCCCGTGTCCGTCAGCGCCTATTACGTAGATTTCACCGTTCACGAATGCAATCTGTTTTCCATCCGGAGACCATGATGGATACAACGCCCGGTCTTCAAGCTTCTCACGATTTCTACCATCGGCATCCATCACGGCGATATGATCTGCCCAATGGTCGACGGAGAATGCAATCTTACCCCCATCGGGAGACCAATCCGGATGCCTCTTCGCGCCAGGCCCATCCGTTAGTCTAATCGGGTTCTTTCCATCGGCGTCCATTACGTAAATATCACCGTTCCCGTCTCTCCAAGACTCGAATGCAATCTTCGTTCCGTCGGGAGACCAATCAGGATCACCGTCATGCACAGGATGGTTTGTCAGGTTTACTTGGTTTCCTCCATCGGCATCCATCACATAGATTTCAGCGTTGCCATCTCTCAAGGATGTAAAAACGATTCGACCGGTGTTGGAGGCGAGCGCGTTTTTCAACCACAGTTCCTCGCTCGCCAGACCAAGGCACAACACTGAAAATAGTATAAACCTAGGCGTCAGTTTGAATCGCATTTTTTCCTCCTTTGTTGTGGGTACCGTGGGAAGTAAAGCAAATCGTCCTGACCGGGTGCATGCCGACCTTTAGGACGCGCTACCTACCATTAAATGATCTGCTCGTCGCTGGCGAAGTCTTCAGGGCGGTTTGAAATTCTATTTCCAACAACTCCGTTTTCCTTGAAACTGATTCTTGTGTGTCAATTCCGCTTAATTCGTTAGTGTCGGCGGAGGGAATAACGATCGTTATTCCCTACAAACACCAAAAGTTGCGGCGCTGTATTGTTCTCGTTATCAGGATTCGTAGTTCAAAAGATAATCGCGCAGACTATCGGAGGTCGGAAACGCGTTTTTTGAGCCTACCCCATATTGTGCTTTTGTTGGAATCGGGGGACACAGCTAATCCGAGCGGGTTAATGTCGGGCTCGTAATCGAGCGCATCACCGCCATTGCTAAGTTGTCTAATGTATCTTCCATTGGAGGCCATCAAGTGAATCGTGCGGTGGCCCCAGCCGCCCTCCCAGACATAATATGCGATCACCTGTCCATCGGGAGTCCATGTGGGCCCCCAACGATTTTCTTCGTTGTGCGTAAGCCTCACCAGATTTTTACCATCCGCCCCCACCACAAAGATGTGAGAGAATCCTTCGTGCCACGCGTCATATGCTATCCGTCGCCCATCGGGAGAAAACGATGGGTGCCCTTTAGGCGCAAAATCGTGCGTCACTCTTTTTCGCCCCTGTCCGCCAGCGCCTATTACGTAAATCTCGCCGAGCCCGTCTTTCCAAGACACGAATGCAATCTCTTTCCCATCCGGAGACCATGATGGTTCCCACGCATGGTTTTCAAGCTTCTCACGATTTCTACCATCGACATCCATCACATCGAGATGATCTACCAAATCGTCGACGGAGAACGCAATCTTACGCCCATCGGGAGACCAGTCTGGATGCCGCTTCTGCCCCGGTCCCTCTGTGAGTCTAATCGGGTTCATTCCATCGGCGTCCATAATGTGGATTTGAAAACGGCCGCCTTTTCGGTCGGAAGCAAATGCAATTTTCGTCCCGTCAGGAGACCAATCCGGTTCGATGTCGAATGCTGGATGGTTTGTCAATCTTTCTTGGTTTCCTCCACCGGCGTCCATTACGTAGATTTCAGGGTTGCCATTTCTCAAGGATGTAAAGACAATTCGACCTGTGTTGGAGGCGAGCGCGTTTCTCAACCACAGTTCCTCACTCATCAGACAGACGCACAGCACCGCAAACAGTACAAATCTGGGTGTCAGTTTGAATCGCATTTTGCCCTCTTCCTTCGTTGCAGATGAAATGGAGAGTCAAATAACAGGATATTAGCGTTAGCGACGATTGAGAATAGTTCATCAATTGCGCAGATTTTGTAGAGCAACCGTGAATCTGCAGGTTATGGACACTTTCTAGAAGATCGTGCTACAACGGTGAAAACGTAGGAGAAGGCAATCTCGCAAACTATCGGTGGTTGGGCGCGAGTTTCTTCAGCCTACCCCAAATTGTGGTTTTGTTGGCAGTGAGGGACACAGCTAGCCCTACCGGGCGAAAGTCGGGGCTATTATCGCTCCCGTTATGCACGTCGCTAAGTTGCTTCAGATATTTTCCATCGGCGGTCATCAAGTGAATGGTTGATTTGAAAGGAAAGTTATTGCCAGAGATTACATATGCAATCGTCCGTCCATCAGGGGACCATGCTGGCTCCCCATGGTTTTCGTGCTTGTGCGTAAGCCTCACCCGATTTCTACCATCTGCCCCCACGACATAGATGTGAAGGAATCCTTCGTGCGAGGACACGTATGCAATCCGTCTCCCGTCGGGAGAAAACGACGGATAGTATTTAAACGCTAAATCGTGCGTCACCCTTTTAAGTCCCTGTCTGTCCGCGCCGATCAAATAAATGTCATATTTTCGATCATCTCTCCAAGATAGGAATGCAATCTCGCCCCCATTCGGTGACCATGAGGGCTGCATCGCGTGGTTTTCATGCGTCACCCGATTATTTCCATCGGTATCCATCACGGCGATATGAGGTACCCACTCATCTATCTGATCCGGATTGACGGTGAATGCAATCTTACCTCCATCAGGAGACCATGCCGGATCTGTTTCCCACAGTCCATCTGTCAATCTAGTCGGGTTCTTTCCATCGGCGTCCATGACGTATATTTGAACAAAGCCGCCGTTTCGGTTGGAAACAAACGCTATCTTCGTCCCGTCCGGAGACCATGCCGGAAATTTATCGTCCCCTTTTACTGCCGTTAATCTTTTCTGGTTTGTCCCGTCACTGTCCATCACATAGATTTCCGGATTCCCGTCTCTCGAAGACGAAAAGACAATCTGTGACTTCTGCGCGGCGAGCCCGTTTCTTGACCACAACGCCCCACTCGTCAGACAGACGCACAGCCCCGCGAACAGTAGAGTTCTAAATCTCGGTTTGAATCGCATCTTTTTCCACTTCGTCTCAAAGCGCTGGAATTCGACTGAAACCGACCTTCATCCCGCGCAATCAGCGGCAATCAATTCGTTTGACACCGTTATGGATAGTTGCTATCATTGTATCAAATCTTGCCTGCTCTTACAAGAATCATCCCGATGGAAACACAGCCATCGTTAGACCTTCGCCGCCGTTCATGAGGAGTTCGTTGAATTCTGTTACATTTCACGACATCGTTGCCGCGCGCCGCGTTGTTTACCGCTTTCTTAAACCGACCCCATTAATCCGCTACCCGGAGTTGTCCGATTTACTCGGTTTTAACGCCTATATCAAACACGAGAATCACCAGCCCACGGGAAGCTTCAAAGTTCGAGGCGGCTTAAATTTCATGAGCCGGCTTCCGGAACCGCAGAAACGGCGAGGCGTGATAACCGTTACCAGCGGGAATAACGGGCAATCAATGGCGTATGCGGCAAAACAGTTTGGCGTTCATGCCACCGTTGTCGTTCCGTGCGGAAACAATCCTGAGAAAAACAGCGCAATGTCCGCCCTCGGCGCGGAGCTAATCGAAGGCGGCGTCGATTTTGACGAAGCTCGCGAGTTGTGCGCCAAGTTGCAAGTTGAAAGAGGGCTTTACTATGTCGATCCGCTGAACGAACCGGCACTCTTCCACGGTGTGGGGACCTACTCCCTTGAAATCTTCGAGCAACTCCCCGACGTGAGCACGATCATTGTGCCGATTGGCGGAGGGTCGGGGGCTTGCGGAGCGATTACGGCAGCCCGCACGATCAACCCGGGAGTGAAGATCATCGGAGTGCAAGCCGAGAATGCACCGGCGATTTACCTCTCTTGGAAGGCGGGGAAGAGGATTCAGACCGACTCGTGCAAGACCATAGCCGATGGATTGGCAACGCGCGCACCGTCGGATTTCCCGTTTTCAATTCTGAAGGAGGGGATCAATCAAATCGTACTGGTCAGTGAGCAGGAATTGCGGGACGCCATTCGGCTGATGCTGCGATACACCCACAATTTGGTTGAAGCGGCATCCGCGGCGGCGCTTGCCGCCGCCCGTAAACTGAAAAGCGAACTTGGACACGAGAATGTGGTGATGGTGATGACCGGAGCAAACCTTGATACCGAATCCCTGAGGTCAGTATTGAATAACCGCGATTGAGGAGATTATCCATGGCAGCAGAAACTACGCTACAAAATTATATCAACAACGAGTGGCTGACGTCCGGCAACGCCGAATACTCGGATGTCATAAATCCGGCGACCACCGAGGTGTTAGCCAAAGTGCCCCTTTCTCCGGCAGACGAGGTGGACGCCGCAGCCCAGGCAGCCGCGTCAGCGCTTGACGATTGGCGGCATACACCCCCAACCGAGCGGGTACAGTATCTCTTCAAGCTAAAACAGTTGCTCGAAGACAACCTCGACGACATATCCCGCACGATCACGATGGAATGCGGAAAGACGCTGACCGAGGCTACGGGAGAAATGCGCCGGGCAATCGAAAATGTGGAAGTTGCCTGTGGTATCTCGACAATGATGCAGGGCACGAATTTGGAGGACATTGCCGCGGGGATTGACGAATTCATGATTCGGCAGCCGGTAGGGGTTTGCGCGGCGATAGCGCCGTTCAACTTCCCCGGCATGATTACGTTCTGGTTCCTGCCGTACGCCATCGCGTGCGGCAACACATATATCGTCAAACCATCTGAAAAAGTGCCTTTAACCATGCAAAAGGTATTTCAACTGCTCGAACAAACCGGGTTGCCTAAAGGCGTGGTGAACCTGGTGAACGGCGCCGCGGATACCGTCAACGCCGTCATCGACCACCCGACCATACGGGCTATCAGTTTTGTCGGGGCAACGGCTACCGCCAAGTATGTGTATTCGCGGGCGACGGCGAACGGCAAGCGTGCACAGTGCCAAGGCGGCGCGAAAAACCCGATTCTTGTCCTGCCCGACGCCGACGAGACGGAGGTTATCCATGCCGTGGGCGAGAGCGCGTTCGGGTGTGCGGGACAGCGGTGTTTGGCGGCATCTCTCGCGGTTACCGTTGGCGATGCAAAGGGCTGGTTCACCGATGCCATCGTCGATGCGGCGGCGGCTCGAGAGGTTGGGTACGGGTTAGAGCAAGGCGTTGAGATGGGGCCCGTGATAACGAAAGAAAGCAAGACGCGTATCGAGGGATTGATTCAGCAGGGCGCCGACGAAGGGGCTGAGGTGTTGGTGGACGGGCGGCATCCACACATCTCCGGTTTCGAGGATGGGAATTTCGTGCGTCCCACGGTTTTGCAGAACCTGGATCCTGCTGGCGACCTAGCATCAACCGAGATTTTCGGTCCGGTGCTGGGACTCATCCATTCGGACACAGTGGACGACGCGATCCAGTTGATAAACAGCGGCAAATACGGAAATATGGCGTGCCTCTTTACCAGCAGCGGGGCTGCCGCGCGTAAGTTCCGTTACGAAGCGGAGATCGGAAATGTGGGGATAAACGTCGGCGTCGCAGCGCCCATGGCGTTCTTCCCGTTCAGCGGATGGAAGGACAGTTTCTTCGGCGACCTGCACGGTCAAGCGGGTGACGCGGTCGATTTCTTCACGCAGAAGAAGGTTGTGGTCGAACGTTGGTATTAGTACCTGAAGAAAGCCAATGGGACATAGGCGGCTCTTAGGTTGAGTGGCGTGAGGTGTGATTCTGCGGGGAGGCATTTGAGACTGAGTGTGGCGTGTTGTTCTTTCAAAGGCTGGTGCGCGGAAGATTAGCTATCGCGCTCGTTATCCACTTCCTTGATTGCACCGTACAACTATCCGCTCGTTTGATCACTTACAGTTCGCTTGATCGGTCAAGTAATTTTTTTTGCAGATTGTGTTTTTCCACATAGCACAGGATTTGCTATCGCCCTCCCTAATCAGTCGGTTGATCCGCTGGAGTGCATCAATGGATTTTTATCGTCACTATTGACATACCACTCCTACCGGAGTGGGGAGTTGAGACCGAGAAGTCGAGGGAATTCTCGAGTTCCGTATCCAGTCGGTTGATTCTACAAAGGCTGGTGGGCAGTGCCCACCCTACAACTGTCCGCTCGTTTGATCACTTACAGTTCGCTTGATCGGTCAAGTAATTTTTTTGTGCAGATTGTGTTTTTCCACATAGCACAGGATTTGCTATCGCCCTCCCTAATCAGTCGGTTGATCCACTGGAGTGCATCAATGGATTTTTATCGTCACCATTGACATATCACTCCTACCGGAGTGGGGAGTTGAGACCGCGAGGTCGAGGGGAGGGTTCATCAAGTACTTTTTCCAGCCGGTTGATTCTACAAAGGCTGGTGGGCGGTGCCCACCCTACAAATGTACGTAAAGGTGTTAATGACGCGTACGATTTTCATTTGAGACCGACTATCGCCTGTCGTTGTTTCAAAGGCTGGTGCTCAAGGGACCTCTATCGCCCTCCTTATCCAGTCGGTTGATTGCACCCTACAATGTATATGCGCAGTCTTGCGGGGGGTGTGAGGCGAATTAGGGGATTTTATCTCTTACTGAAGTATTATCAACTTTCGATGCCGCGAGTATGTTTTGCCTTTCACGACGATTTCAATTCGACAGGCGTAAACTCCCGTTGCGGACTGAAGACCGTAGATATTCTTTCGATTCCACCACGCACGCCAGATTCTTGAATTCCCGCGATCGGCAGCCCCTTTCATCTTCCTTACCAGCGTTCCATCCGGCGAATGCACGAATACTTCCATCTCCTCAATCGGCAGATTTGCCTCCGCTCGGAATACTACCAATTCATTCGTCTTTCGAGACGGATTGGGAAAGACGAGAGCACTTTTCCATGCGAAATCGGGTTCGAATACTATAGTCTGTTGAACCGAACGAGCGCCTAGCGCGTGAACCGCCGCGACACGAATACGGTTTTCCCCGGTATTCAAGGGGACCGTTGCGGTAAATGTGCCGTTTTCTCTATCGATTTGAGCGGTTATATTGCCCGGAGAGGCGACGATGTAAATAGGAAAAGTGGTTTCAAATTGACCCGTGATCTGAATTGGGTTCTGCCGTGCCAAGGGTTGCGGGTCAACCATCACTCGCGGCATCGACGCATCGCGTTCAGAAGGCATGCTTGCCAAGCAATTTAGCGATACGAGGGCAAGTTGAGCGACTTTCCGAACCAGTACGATGTTCACATTGTCAACCGTGTCGTCTGGCGTGTGATAAAACGGGTTGGCGCGATAACCGTGCGCATCGACTCGTGGCGCGTCGCTTTCAGTGAGGGTTACCGCGGGAAAGTCGTACCCCCAGAACGAAGTGTGGTCTCCGTTTTCAGCCAGTTCAGCCCGCGCATCCAGAATCGTCAGACCAAGCGCATACCATCTGTTGGCTAGCCGACACACATCGCCAATCCAGCGGGATGAAGCGTCTTGGACAATCACAACCTGACTCTTTCTCCAATTGAATCCGATCATGTCGAGGTTGAGCACCGCCATAATGTCCCTGTTCACTTCCGATTCCTTCTGAGCGTGGTACTCGCTGCCTACCAATCCGACCTCGTTTCCGGCGAATGCGATGAATCGCAACTCGTGTTCGTAATCGAACTGACTAAGAATATCCGCGATCTCAAGCAACGCGGCAACTCCCGTCGCGTTGTCGTTCGCGCCCGGGGCTTCCGAGATCAAGGGGTTCCACTCGACATCGCGATCCGCCTTTGAGTCATAATGAGCGCAGAGGACGAAAACGCGATCGCTGGCCGGTGTAAGGCTGGGCGGCAGCGTTGCGACAACGTTCCTCAAGCCGCCGGCATCTTCAAAGCCGACCTCAAGCTTTAGCGACCTCCGAAACTGGGAGGCGATATATTCGGCGGCGTTGTCCGATGCTTCGCGGTTATAGGCACTCCGCGTACGGAACGCGATGGGCTGCCGCCCCGGTTTTACGTTCTCCTGCAGTGCGACGATGTGCGCCTCAAGAGCTTCAGGTTGGATTAAGGGGAGTATATCGTCACCCCTGTCGGAACGAGCCGCGTGCGAGATTTCCAAAGCAGCCAAGAAAATCGCGCACGCTAACTGGAACTTCGTTTTGGTAGACATGGCGGGGATAGAATCGTGGTAACTGTTTAGTCCGTCAGTCTGGATTTGCCGATCCAGACCGAGCGGGGTCAGGAGACGCACGGAGTAGGGAAAAAAATGCTGATTCCGACGAATCGGGGGCTTACATGCCCAGTTGGGACGTGCGACGATTTGTAACTCTGCGAACCCAACAATGCACTAAACAGTTACGAATCGTGAATGCAGAAACAGGTTCGTGATGGGATTAGTAACCGGATTTTTGACTGTTCGAAGGTGCTTTCAATGCCGACGTGTGTTCGTGGATTCGCTGACGCTCGAGGTTCGCGTAGGGGTCTGCGCGGCGCGTTATACCGGTAATCGCGTCAACGGATTCATCCGCCTTGAACCGCATGTACAACTTCTGTTCCTTCGCCGCCATCGACGTATTTTTTAGCGCGCGGTAGCAGAGCATCATGTTGTAGTGTGCGATTAAATCTTCCGGGTCAACCGCCACTGTTTTCTGAAATTCCGCAATGGCTTCGTTGTACTTGCGCTGCAGGAAGAGCAAACGTCCGATTTCATTGCGCACGGTCCGGTCTCGCGGGAATTGCGCCGCGGCGGATCGCAAATGTTGAATCGCCTCGTCATACTCACCGACCGCTTTTTTGGTAAGCGCATAAAAGTAATGCACCTTGGCACGATGCGGGCTGTTTTCAGGCAGCGTCTTCTGAATCTCGAAGGCTTTGAGAAGCACTTCGTCAGCGCCTTTTATATCCCCTTCTCGAATTCGACATCGCGCGATATTTACCCACCCGTCCATGTAATCCGGCTCGAGTTCCGTAACTCTGGTAAACACGGCTTCCGCCCCCTTCAGATCGCCTTGCAGGAATAAACCGATTCCGTAATCGTTCCAACGCTCGCGCAGCCCCTCTCCGGTGGGAATTTCGACATCGGGCTTGGCTGCACCGGCATCTATAACCGTCAACGTGGTTTCGTCTTCCGCCATGACAACAATCGGCAGATTGGGAATCTCTTTGATTTCGCCGGCGACATCCGATGTATCGCCGGTGAACACCCATCGCCCGTCATCGTAGCCCTTGTCGACCTGAAAATCGGTGTCCTCGGGATCCCGAACTCCCGCATACGCCCACTGCGTATGCCACCAGTTGAACTTGCGATAGTTCAATTTGGCGTGAAGATATATCTTATCGCCGCAGTCAGGGGGAATAGCCAAGCGATAGTGTACCGTATCCGCAGCCCCGGGCGGAATCGTTCGCGCGTAGAGAACCGTCCTCGTAGCCCAGGCGTTTCGTTTGTTAATCAAGTTGCCGTGTTCATCCAGCATGTAGGCTCGATAAAAGTGCGCCCCCGGGTCGACCGGACCGTCTCCGTCTTCCGCCTCCACCAGCCCGCTCCAAAAGATGACATTCCCGTTCTCATCGGTCGCCTTCAACTCCAACCATATATCGAAAGCATCGATGGTACCGGCTGGAAAGCGGTGCCCGACCCCTCTCGTTCGGACTACTACGTCTACGCGAACTTCCTCGCCGCGCTTCACCGTCGCATTTGACAAATCGATCGGTGCGACAATCTTCGATATGTCCGTCAGCGTCCCGGCGGCGCGTCCGTGGGTGTCTTCCTCTCCCATCATGCTCAACACTGTTGGGCGGTTTACCGGGCGACCCTCTTGCGAAAGTTGAATCGGCGTTGCGCCGCTCAGTGCGAAGATGTCCACGGTAACCTGATCATTCTGCAAGAACTCCGTGACGATTTTGAGTTGCTCGGCGTGCTTGTTCACATAAGGCAGGGCAGTGTTCGCCCCAGGAAAACGATGGTTGTGCACTTTGCCGTCTACGTTGCCCGCATCAGTCGATTCGACCAACGGCATGTGGCAATCGGTACATTTCTTGGCACTTTCGGGGTAATAGAAGGATAACGCCCCCTGATGGGAAACACCGCTGGATTGCCACTGGTCGTAGTCGTCAAAACCGCGGAACCAACGGAAATTGTTGACCGGTTCATCCAGATGCACCTTATGGCAAGTAGAGCAAAATTCGGCGGTATTATCGCGGTGGAAGGGCTTCAAGAAACTTCGTCTGTGAGGTTCCGGGTCAAGGCGAATGAGATAGTTATGGAGTTTTCGGATAGCCGGAATCTCGCTGGCTGCGATCTTGTGCAGCGGCGGATAGTTCATAACGAATCCGTTATTGCCCATCGTGTCCTTGACCTTCTCGATGGAATGGCATGCGACGCAAGCCAAGCCCGCCTGGGCCGCAGGCGTATGCAGGTTCTCCCGGATCGGTTTGTCCATCACGCCGTTCAGCAATACGGCGAGGTCATGACAGCCGCCGCACCATTTCGACGGCTGGATGCCGTTGACTTCCTGCATGTACATGATCGACTTGCGATACCACTGATTGTTGAAGGAAGCGAAGTGATGCGCCGATTCGTTCCACTGTTCGTAGATGTCGGGATGGCAGTTGCTCTCGGCGCAGGTGTGCGATGTCAGAAAAAAATCGGTGGGAATGAGGCCGCCGGAGTAGGTTTCGACGGAACCCGGAAAGAAATGCCCTCCGCTTCCCCCGCCCTCTTCGTACATGCTGGCTGGAGGGGAGGCCGGATTCCTGACGAGATAATCGGGGTTTGGGCGGTAATGCCCCACGATTCTCGCGGCAAAGGGGAAGAGGATACAGACAAGGAGAATCGCGCCCGCTGTTTTTGCCGCTTTTTGTTGGGGTATCGAGGCGTCCGGCCGCCTAGCTGATACGATTAGATGTGAAACAAATAGAAGCACGCCAATTGTCGTTGCGGCGATATGAAAGATGAGCAACCATCGATACGGTCGCGTCGCCCCGACTATCATCAGGTATCCGCCCGAGGCAATCCCAATCGCCAAACATGGCAGGCTCACTTTGCCAACGATGGACATATCCCTGAAGCGTCTGTTGACATACACGGCAAACGGAATCACCAGCGCCAACCCGATTACGACATGGAGCAGCACGTTAAAGATGTAAAATAGGGTCGGCTCACCGGAACTGATGAGATAAGCGCTGTTCATCAGCAGAACGAGAAACCCTATAAATAACAACCTCACCCACGTTTTCATCGTTATGATTTCGCGACTTGATTCCGTTTAAGAGTTTCAATCTCCTGTTTCACGTACCCGATTTCCCGTTGCCAATCCCCAGATTTTCGCGCTTGGTAAGCAATGATGATTTGTGGAATGAGAAGCACGGCAGCGGTAAAAATAGTAAGAGTAATCATAACTCCAAAAAGCAGTTGTGAATGTTCATAGAATGCCGTAAACTGACCGGAAATCATTAATTCCGCGACTATCAAGGGAGTCATGGAACCAACTATGAAAATGGCTATTGTCAGCAATTTACACACTTTCTCCGCCATTTCTCCATCTGTGTAGTTTATGGATAGCGTTAATCAAATCCTGCCGATGCGGGGCAAAAGGATCTCTGTCGTGCTCATTATCCCTTCGCTTGATCCCCGCAGGAGCTTCTAGAGGCAGGTGGGCAGTGCCCCCCTACTACCTATTTTACTACATCTATCCTTCTATGTCTACTTGTGGCGTTTGATCCCGGGCACCTTCAGTAATGTCCTCGTTGTCGCTCAATTGGTCCTCTTGATTATCGCTACCCGAAGTCAACCGAAGAAAAACCTCTTCAAGCGTCTCTTCGATCGCGCGCATCTCAAGTAAACTCCACCCGTTACGGACAATCGTAGCCGCGATTTCCGGGCGGGCATCCGTGCCCGTATCGTAATTCACGTGAAAAATCGGATGGTTACTTTCGCTCGTCCCCCGGCCATCTACTCGGTCGACACTCGGCACGGATTCGAGAGCGGTAGAGACCTCTTCCGCCGGTCCGTCAACTTCAAGGTAAAGCGTTTTACCCTCATTGAGAGCCGATTCAACGTGTTCGCCCGCATCAATCGAGATTGCCTTCCCCTCCGATAGTTTGACATCGCCCGCGATGCGCCCCTCGTTTATGACAATCAAACGTTCGCATGTCATGCTCGCTTCCGGCAGAATGTGCGTGCTGAGGATGATTGTATGCTCCTTGCCGAGTTCCTTGATGAGTTCCCTGATTTCGATAATTTGGCGCGGATCCAATCCGGAAGTCGGCTCGTCGAATATCATCACATCCGGATCATGAATCAAGGCTTGCGCCAAACCGACACGCTGTCGGTATCCCTTGGATAACTGACCGATAATCTGATTTCGGCGCTCCGTCAAACCGCACGCCTCAACCGCCAGATCCAATCGATCGGCGCGTCGACTGCGCGGCAATCCCTTAATCTTCGAGATATATTTGAGATACTTGGAGACGGTCATCTCCGGATAGAGCGGTATGTTCTCGGGCAGATAGCCGATGCGCTTGCGAACGTCAAGCGATTCCTTGAAAACATCGTATCCGGCAACAGTGGCTCTCCCGCTGCTCGCGGGCATGAAACACGTCAGGATACGCATGGTGGTCGTCTTGCCCGCTCCGTTCGGACCGAGAAAACCCACCACTTCGCCTTTTTCAATTCGAAACGAGATGTCCTCTAGCGCTCGGACTGGTCCGTAATTTTTCGTGAGATTTTCAACTTCGATCATCGGTTTCTCCGCGTGAAAGTTCAACGACGTTCGTTTGACACGCTGATGTTACCGCATATTCTACCTGATTCAGCGGATTCTTTACCAAGCAAAAACGGGGAGTGTCTCGGTAAGTTCCGAGGGGGAAATTGTAACTGCCTTGGCCATGGGTGTGGATTTGCGAATCCAGTCCGAGCGAGGGGGGAAGGGAACGCGCCGGGTAGGGAAGTACGGACGAATCGGGAGTTTACGTGCGCGGAACGGACGCGCAATGAAGGGATCTCTATCGTCCTCACTATCCGTTCGGTTGATTGCTACTACAAACAGGAAAGGTCGATATCGATTGACGGAATAAACAGATACGATAGACTAAAGCCATTTCTCTCAAGTAACGCTCGACATTGCACTCCGCTGGAGTGCAGGCGCGGAGAGAGATCGTGTTCTATTGATATAGCACTCCGCTGGAGTGCAGGAATGAGGTTCGTCGCCATCTACAGACATTGCACAGTATTTTCTATCGCACTCGCTATTCGCTCGCTTGATTGCACCCTACAACTGCAACCTGTCGCCCCGCTGGGGCTTTGGTGTAGGGTGGCTTGGCGTTGCTATACACCTTTCGCGCCGCTGGCGCTTTCAAGGGCTGGAAAGATCTCTATCGCACTCGCTATCCACTCGCTTGATCCTACAGAATTGTGCGAGAAAGAAACCGAGTTTTGAAGAAAAAACTCGGTTTCGAGACGCATGGTGCTACTCGAAAGGAATTTCCAAACAGGTTCTCAGGTCGGAATGATGAACGGAATCGTTCCTTGCAGTCTCTGATCGTGCGGCGCGGAAGCAGGTCTCACTATTTTGTGATTGCCATCCGTAAGATTCTGGAACATAATATCTTAGATGTTCAATCCGCGCATTGCGGCGCGAGGTCCAACGACTACGATTATCCGGTAAGAGGGAGACCGCCTTATGAATCAAACTGAAACGTCAGCACAACCCGACTACACCTCAAAGGTTCCGAAATATACGTTTGCCAACACGATAGAAGAGCAGGAAGCACAACTTAAAACCAATCCGCTGATGTTGAGGCTGCTCGAGGCACGTAAAGCGATTTCCGGGGACAAGCACCGACCAATTTATCACTACGTCAATCCCGAACACACCCTCAACGACCCAAACGGCATCTGTTTTTGGAAGGGGCGCTGGCACCTTTTCTATCAAGCATATCCTCCGGAGGATTCACGTCAACATTGGGGGCATGCCATCAGTGACGACTTAATCCACTGGCGCGATCTGCCCTATGCAATCTATCCCAACCCGGAAAGATGCTGCTACTCCGGTTCCGCGTTTGTCGAGGAAGATCGAGTAATCGCCATGTATCATGGCACCGAGGTGGGCAACATGGTTGCCGTGTCAAGTGACCCCCTTCTTTTGAACTGGGAGAAGGTGTCCGGCAAGGCTGTTATTCCGATGAAAAGCCCCGACGGGTCGCCGCTGCCGTATCGGGTTTTTGATCCGTGCATTTGGAAGAAAGACGGCATGTACTTCTCCCTATCGGGCGGGACGCTGCCAAACGGGCCCGGCGGCAAACCGGTGCGTGCGAATTTCCTGTTCCGATCAAGAGACCTGGCATCCTGGGAATATCTGCATCCGTTCGTCGAAGACGACCGCTTTACCTTGGTGGGCGATGACGGCGCTTGCCCATATTTCTGGCCGATCGGGGATCGCCATATTCTTCCGTTCTTCAGCCACATGAGCGGCGGACAGTACCTACTGGGAGATTACGACAAGGATCGAGACAAGTTCGTCGTTACAGCGCACGGCAGATTCACCTTCGGGGCAGCATCCCCCTCCGCTTCGCACGCACCGTCGGCTACTCCGGACGGCAAAGGCGGGCTGATTATTATCTTCAACATGAACCCGGGAAGGGACACTGTAGGCTGGAATCAGATCATGACGCTGCCGAGGCGTTTGACGTTGATCGGAGAGGACGAGTTGGGGATGGAACCTGCCGGCGACATTGAATCTCTGCGATACAACCATCAGCATGTTGGCAGGACGAATCTTCCCGCCAATCAGGAGGTTGTCTTAGACGGGATCCACGGAAATTCAATGGAACTGATCGCCGAAATCGAGCCGACGGATGCGCCTACCTCCGGTATGGTTGAACTGAAGGTGTTCAGGGCGCCGGGGGCGGAGGAGTTCACGCGAATCGTGTTCTTCAGGAACCGGGGTTTCAGGAGACGGGACGTAGGAGGAGACGGACAGTACAGCATGATTACGGTTGATACGTCCTATTCGTCCACGCTCCCGGACGCGCGCCCTCGACCTCCCGAGACGACGCCCGTGTCAATTGGAACGGAGGAGCCGCTCAAGCTGCGCGTATTCGTCGACAGAAGCGTCGTCGAGGTATTTGCCAACGGCAAACAGTGTGTGGCAGTGCGCGTATATCCCGATCGCGAGGACAGCACCGGCGTCTCGCTACGCGCCCAGAGTCAGGACATGACGCTCAGCTCGCTTGATGCGTGGCAGATGAAGAATATCTATGAATAATCCCTAGGTTCTGTTGACATTTGAAAATTGAGCCGATATTGATTCGCTTGAGGCAGAATGTTGGGCAACCACAAGGGATCTCTCTACATTGGATCAATCTTCGTAGGGGATCGCTACCGCCTTCGCTATTCGCTCAGTTGGTGGTTGGGTTTCCCAACCCGTCATTTAACGGGCGAGGGAACCTCGCCCCTACGATTGGACACTCACTTCACGTAAATATCAACAGAACCTAGGAGCGGTTTATTCAACCAGCGCACCGCCACAGGACGACCCGCTACCCGCGGTGCATCCGAAACAGTGAGATTCCGTCTGAATCTTGCGATTCACAAGCAGGTCGGGATTAAAATCCTTGATATATTGGGGATACTCGTCACCTACCGGCAGTTTAATCGCGTAGTTGAAATCGCAATCGTAGAGCCGTCCATCCCATCCCACGTGAATCTGATGGCGGCACATCAAGCCATCCAACGTACCGGGATTAAATGACGCTTGTAGCAGCCGGTTGTAATCTTCGAGTTTGTTCTCCCGTTTCAAATCGCCCCGAAATTGACCGATCGGCATGTTCGTGATGGTGAACAGGCGGGAAAATTCGATTCCGAATCGTTCCCGCAGTTCATGCTTGTAATCTGCTTCAAGTTCCAGAGGGTTCGGCGGAAGCGTCGCGTCTACCGGGTTGTAGACCAGATTCAATGGTAGATGCTGTTCTACTCCATATCCGCACCTGTTGAGTACCTTTAGCGCTTGAATGCTGTTTTCGTAAACTCCCGTGCCGCGCTGTGAATCCACGTTCTCCTCCAAGTAGCAGGGCAACGAGGCGCATAGTTCAACCTGATGCTCGCGAAAGAACTCCGGCATTGTCTCAAATCCGCTTTCAAGCAGGATCGTCAGGTTCGTCCTCACCATCACGGGCAGTCGTTTTTCGTGCAGTGCGGAGACAAATCGCCGGAAATGAGGATGCATCTCCGGCGCGCCTCCGGTGATGTCGACTAGTTTGGCTCCTACCTCCTCCGCAGCCGATATCACATGTTCCATCGTGGTCCAGTCCATGGTCTCCTTTCGGCGCGGAGAGGACACGACGTGGCAATGGGCGCACTCCAAGTTGCACTTTAGACCTATATTGACCTGAATCGTGTTGATGTCTAAGGCGCCAAGTCCGAATCCGTTGTAACGCGCAATTTCCTTCTCAAATGCATTCATCGGTTGTGCTTTCTGCATAGTTCCTTAGGTTATCGATCTCATTGACCATAAATGGTTGTATCGGGATGGTAACGCGCCCAAGCGAACCAGTAGAGATTGATTGAAGGCAGCCGTTCAAGCTGTTTTCCCTTGTATTTGCCCTCTGTTCCAGATCCGGTGATGAGGTTCCACATCGTTCCGGAGCTATCCACGGCAAAATAGCCTTCGGACCACTCGAAGGCCAACGGCAATCCAGCAAGCGTGCGTTTGTAGACAGCGGTAGCGCCGGAGTACTGATCGTGAAACACGAGGACCGGAACGTTGTTGATGCCGTCATGGACGATCGGCTTCGGTTGAAATGCTGATGTCGGGTAAGCCCGGTACCGATCTCCGTGTTCCACGCCAACTACCAGTTCTTTGTTGTTTAGACGGGTGTCGACATAGTGCATACCGCTCACGCCCGTTTCCGGACCGGCGTGATATTGCGCGTAGCTGTCGCGCCTCTGTTCCTCAATCGAGAATGAGTTATCGAAAGCACCTACGGGCACGGAAAGTACCCTTGTCCCCGGGAAATTCAAGCGCCAGGTTCGCCAGTCGATTTTGGGCATCGCCGCCAGCATCTTTAAGTTTTTCCCTTGGTGTTTTCCCCGCACCGCTTCGCCGGTGATATGAGACCAAAGCGAGCGAGTTTGATGGTCGTACATGACAAGGGCATCGCGCCACAGTTTGCCGGAAACGCCGAAGGTGTAGGTTTTCCCGTCAAGCTCGCGGCTATACACGATAGCCGAGTTGCACAGCGGTCACCACGTAGTCGCAATCTTGATTCCGCCCACAACGTCGTTGACGATTTCATGACCGTTCAGCAGGTAGATGGAGTAGGCGTGCTGTTCGCCGTTGAAATTCACACCGATGACCGGGGCGTCATCGCTCAGATCTGCCTCGCTCGCGGCTACGAAGCGCGGATTCGTGATCGCCGGGATAGCGTCAAACGGCAGCAGCGTCTGAATGGCATCTCGCGAATAATCCCTTCCTGCCGCGATTCCGCGGGCAGCGCCCCGATTCGGGATGCACCCGACCAACAGAAACAGGCCAATAGCAACTATACAGGTCAACTTGCTGTCCATTTCAAAACTTGCATTGTGTCTTTCGATGGGGGATCCTGATTCGACCATCGAGGCCCTTTGCCGCTTCAACTCAACCTGCACGACCACCAGCCAAGATCTTGGGATAACCCGAATTCATGCACGTAGTCGGCTACCGTGAAATAGATAACCTACCCGTACTCGAAAAGTAGGTGTAAATGGACCTTCTTTTGAGCACGCCAAACAACAGCTTCTCATAAAACGATAGCTCAGCCATGGGCACGCTCACCTCGTGCATCTCTTTGTAGAAGTCCTGGTCAACGTATGCCCACACCCCATCCCACCGTTTCACGAGCCCCGGTGTTTCTCGGGGACTCAGGACGTGGGAGAGGATGCCGCCGGAAAACGTATATTCTGAAGTGCGAACACTCATTCGGGATACATAAGCATTGGAGTATACCAGCGTCTCATCGTCAAGCCAAAGCATTCCATCGTTGAGAATCTGTGTTGGTTCCCCGAGCTCTTTAACGCTCTGTTCGATGATGCTCTGAGCGCCTTTTACAGGTTGATCCGTGATGTAACCTGCCGCCCTGAGTCTGTTCTCTTTGAAGGTATACACGATTTTGACGGGTATATCGTTGATCCGATGATTGAAGGTGAGTGTATTGCCTTTTTTGAGATCCATACGCTTGCCCTGTTCTGACGCGCGTACCATCTCCTGTGTGTAACCCCAACGTGTCTTTCGAAAGTGGTAATCCCCATCCGAGGAGAGCATTGTCCCTAAGTTCGCGCACCCCAAAGACAGTAGCACCGGGACTAGCAGCACGTTTTTCATGATCTCACCTAAGCGGTTAGTGTCTTTCATTCTGTATCTCCGTTGGACTACGTTTATGCACCTGGTCACTAAGTGATTAACGGGTAGGATTGCTTTGGTCGTAGGATGCTACGCGCGGCAGTGAAATCTCCGGCGGCGGGAGTGCGGAACGAGACACCACTTGCCGCGGGTTCACGGTATTCATTCATTGCCATCGCAATTCGCTGCACCTCCGCTTCAGTTAGGCGCGCAGGGGATCGGTAGAAAATTCGATATCATTGAATCCCACCTATCTTGGATTTTCCGTCTCTCTTGGCAGCCTTGAAGGCCTCTTGTCCAATTGGGGCGCAAATAGTATAGCACATTTTCGTGACTGTAAGTTCAAAAGAGATAAAACAGAGCGATCATCGAATCGAGGATAAAGTACTACGTGCGGAACTCTAACAAGCAACACTTTTTCAAAACCGGTCTTAGAGAAGGGAATTTCTACCACAATCTGTTAGATTGTGATCCGCAAACTGACAGTTTGCGGTACAAAAGTGTTACTTGCTGAAAGAATTATTCCGACAGGAATAATAGGGCGCTACCAAGTAACACTAGGTTCTGTTGACATTTGAAAATTGAGCCAATATTGATTCACTTGAGGCAGAATGTTGGGCAACTACAAGGGATCTCTCTACATTGGGTCAATCTTCGTAGGGGATCGCTACCGCCTTCGCTATTCGCTCAGTTGGTGGTTGGGTTTCCCAACCCGTCATTTAACGGGCGAGGGAACCTCGCCCCTACGATTGGACACTCACTTCACGTAAATGTCAACAGAACCTAGACATTGCACTCCGCTGGAGTGCAGACGCGAGGAGGAATGGTGTTCTATTGACATCTCACTCCTCTGGAGTGAAAACCAGACCGCGAAGGAACACCTTCTCAAAGCCTGCCATAGATTTAAGGACGTAGCGTTGCTTGCTGAAAGAATTATCCCGACAGGGATAATGGCGCGCTACCAAGTAACACTTTTTCAGAACCAGTCATATAGCGGGAGTTGAGAGTCTCTTGATGAGGAAATTATTCCGCCTAGGATAATGTGCGCTAAGGACAAACCGTCGGGGCAAGATGCCCCTCCTACATGGAAATTTGGGGCAGTTACTTGCTGAATGAATTATTCCGACAGGGATAATGGCGCGCTACCAAGTAACACTAGACATTGCACAGGATCTATTATTGGGATTTACTATGGGAGATCTATCGCACTCCTTAAGCAGTCGTTCGATCCCCGCTGGGGCATTCAGAGTCTGGTGGGCAGAAGATCTGCTATGGGATCTCTATCGCCTTCGCTATTCGCTCAGCTGATCTAACCGCTCCCTTGATCGTTCGTTGTTCACTCGCTTGATTCCACCCTACGAATGTACTTTTCAAACAGGCACTGAATCCGCGGTCCAGGCAAATGCGAAAAGTTCCCGAGTTTCATTTCTATGCGATGATTAAGCTCGTATCGTGCGGGAGACCTGCAACTAATTTGAATTGCTAACACTTGGCTTTGGTGGTATAATGCGGGAAAAGGCAGACATGCACTGCACAGGTTGGTGTTTTCGCGTGACCGGTTTCTTCGTGCATGAACCCATAGTGTAAACCCAATGAAAAAGGTGTGTTAGTTTGCACGTTGGCTGAGGATATAGGAGCGAGGGTAGTAGCGGGCCACTACTGAAGACTATTTGGAAATGGATAACAGCTGTAACGGGCAGAAATTGACGAGGGGATTTCGGTTAGACAAATAACAACTGCACGCAATTCTATCAAGGGGGTTCACAACCATGAGTTGGATACTAATGGGACAGATTGCCGCGCTAATCGCTCTGTATGTTGGCGGCATCTTCTCGGTCGCGCACATTGTGGGCAAGCGTGTAGACGATTTGAGTAAGAACATGAGCAATCGATTTGAAGACTTTGCCAAAGGTATTGACCAACGATTCGATGACTTTGCCAAAGGTATTGACCAACGATTCGATGACTTTGCCAAAAGCATTGACCATCGATTCGATCATTTTGGCAAGCACATTGACCAACGATTCGAACATGTCGATCAACGATTCGAACAAATCGACCAACGGTTCGAGCACATTGACCAACGATTCAACGATCTCCGCTCACAACTGAGCCGAGAGCATGATAATTTGGCTCGGAAAGTTGATGCTATCGACCGGAAGCTGGACGCTCATATCAGTAACTACGAAATACATAAATCGACGGAATCTGATTAATACACGTGGGGGCATAACGATGGACTGGAGGTTTACGGCACCGAGAATTACGTCTGCAAGTTCTTTGTCCCATACACTTGCTCTGGTTGGCATGTTCAAGCGGCGGGGTTTGCCGCGCATTTAGCGATAATGCAAGAAGCCCGTCCGTGGAGCAATCGACAGGAGTAAGAAGGAGAAAATTTGAGTCGCCCGAAAGCCATCATTATTGTTGTACTCCTCACGATAGTTATCTCCCGCCTTGCAGGTGCCACGCCCAAGACACAGACACCACTCCCCACCAATTCTGTCGCCGTAACTGATGATTCGCTGGCAACCGTTTTCAATCCCGCGGGTCTTGCCGTTAGTGGCGGATTCAATTTATACTACCTGCGAACCTACAGCGGCTCCTCGACCGGGGATGATGCCTTCTTCGCCTCCAGTCCAAATATGGGTTTCGGCATGGAGTTCGCGAGCGCCGCAAGCAGTGTTGAATTCACGCGGTACACTTTTTCAAGCGGGAGCCGCCTGATGGGTTCACTGTATTGGGGGACGGGTTATAGCTGGATTAATTCCGACGAGGAAGGCTACGATGATTTCTCTTCCTTGTCGCTCGGATTGATGCTGCGCCGTCAATACCTTTCGCTGGGCTTAGTTGCGAGGGATTTGAACCGGCCGAAGCTCTTGGATAAGAATCGAACCTATGACTTCGGTTTGGCAATCCGGCCAAGAACGTGGCGTGCGACCCTCTCCTTTGATGTTCGCAAGACAGAGAACGTCAAAGGGGTGGATCTTGATTACGCCGTCGAAATCCGTCCGGTGCAAGCGATGCTGTTGCGAGCGAGTCTAAACAGGGATGGCGCCTTCGACCTCCGTTTCGGCTTGACGTTAGGTCAGGCGGGATTGGGAACGTATAATCGTTATGACGACAGCCGGAAACACCAAGACGGTCTGGGTTACATTTTCCTCTCCAACGTAATTCAGAACAAGCCTCGGATTGGAAAGAAAATCTTCCTTGAGACGCAGATGCGAGATGTTGCAAAAACGCTTAGGGCTGCCAAGCGAGACTCCGATGTCACCGGAGCGTTGATCAGGGTCGAGAACAACGCATACGGCGTTGGTCGATTGCAAGAGATACGCGATGTGATTAGGGAATTCAAATCCACAGGCAAGCGAACAATTTGTTACGCGCACAACTATTCCACGGGTAGTTACATCGCCGCCTCGGCATGCGACCAAATAATCCTTCACCCTTCCGGAGAGGTGCGGTTAATCGGGCTGCGATCGGAAACCTCGTTCTACAAAAAAACTCTCGAAAAGTTGGGAATTCGAGCGGATCTCGAACACATCGGAGATTATAAATCGGCATCCGATCTTTTTACTCGCGAAGGTATGTCCGATGCTCACCGAGAGGTGCAAAACTCGATTCTGGACGATTTGTACAGTCAAGTGTGCGACTCAATCGCGGCCGATCGAAACTTAACCCAAGATCAGGTAAAGGAACAGATCGACCGGGGACCGTTCACCGCAAAGCAAGCAGTTGAAAATGGCGTCGTTGATCGCCTTGCCTATCGCGACGAGTTGGAAGAGGTAACAAAGAAACTAGTGGGCGGCCCCTACTCGCTGGTAAAGGCGAGGACATATTTGAACACCGATACATACGAGCCCGACTGGGAAGTCCCTTTGCCGAGAATTGCAATAATCGAAGCCACCGGAACGATGGTCACCGGAGACAGTTTTTCGGACCCGTTCACCGGAACTCGTGCGATGGGCTCCTCCACCATTGCGCGCGCGGTTCAGTCGGTGCGGGAAGACGACTCGGTTAAGGCGGTTGTATTGCGGATCGACAGCGGCGGGGGACTGGTGGTTGCGGCGGACATTATATGGCGAGAATTGATGCGTCTGAAAGGGGTTAAACCGCTAATCGTCTCGATGGGCGACGTGGCAGGATCGGGCGGTTATTACATTGCCATCCCCGCTCATGTAGTCATCGCCGAACCGGGAACCATTACCGGCTCGATTGGCGTTATCGGCGGGAAATACAGTCTTAAAGGGTTATACGATAAGATAGGTGTCCACAAGGAGATCATCAAGCGCGGAAAGCATGCAGATTTCTATACGGACTATGGAGGCTATCCGCCGGAGGAACGCGCCATTGTTCGCCAACAGATCGGCGAGATTTACGACGATTTTATCACCAAAGTAGCGCAGGCTCGGGAGATGTCAAAAGAGGAGATCGATCATATCGCGCGAGGCCGCATCTGGACAGGCAAACAGGCGCTGGAAAACGGGCTCGTCGATGAACTCGGCGGACTGGATCGCGCTCTATCGGTCGCACGGAAGAGGGCGGGATTGGAAAACCGGGAGGTTGAACTCGTCCGATTACCGCGCGAAAACTGGCTAACCCGATGGATAGCGGCTTATAACTCCGCGAAGACGTTGGTTAACAGCACCGACGGCGCGGGACGAAGATCACTTTTGGATCTTCTGCGCCAACACCGCACGTTCCTGCTAACGCCCTACGCCATAGAGGTAAACGATTAGAATATACTGTATAGGCTATTGGACATCCTTCCAAAATAATGTCAGTCGTTTCAGGCTTTGCTCACAGCTTTGAGTTACCAAAAGCGCAAATACACAGACAGGAGATTGAGGGAATTTACTTCTATGCCCGACTACCTGAATGTCTGCTGAATTTCCTACTTCGTGCCTCTGTGTCTTCGTGATTTGATTAACGCAGGTTGCAGCCTGTGGGATTTCTATCGCACTCACTATCCGTTCGCTTGATCCCCGCTGGGGCTATGTGAGTTCATTCAACAATACTTTATACACTCTGTTCCGTTAGAGCGAAAGGGCGAGTATTTTCACGCTTATTTAGAACCAATGGATCATCAATCGGCAGTGCTTAAGGTTTATTAGGAAAGATGACTACTGTTAATTCTGCCGAGGTCAATTGAATGGGCATGAAAAGACATGAAGGTGTGGCTAATCGAAAAAAAGTGGTGGTGAGAATGAAGTAGGGAGTGCGGATCTGCGTGCCTTCGGCCTGACCTGCGCAAGGTCAAATCCTGCGGCGCTAGAAGCTTCTAGAGATTATGCGTTGTACATTTAAACCATATAACAGACGGTGCCTATTAAACGCTACAGGAAAGTGAGTGAGATTTTGACGATCTAGTCTTTTCGGCTGACCTGTGGGAAAGTTTTTCCTATAGATTAGAACTGGTGTTTCGCCCCAATCCCATGCATCGGCGGAGATCGCCAGCGAGTTCTTCGGGCTTATAACCTCTTGCCTCGCTGGAGCGCTCATAGGCTGGTGCGCGGCGCGCACCGTACAAACTTCAGTTCTGTGTAAAGTCGAGCTAAGGTGATGGCGATGCGCTTCAGTCTCCGAAAGTCCCGGAACAAGACTCGCCCAGAAGAGGACAGCTATGCCAAGCTACGGCACAAGATGGTTCGTAAGCAGATTCGCGATCGTGGAGTTGCCGATCCGCGCGTGCTGGAGGTAATGAGCAAGGTCCCTCGGCACCGGTTTGTCGAGCCTTCGTTCTTGAGTGAGGCTTATTCCGATCATGCTTTGCCGATTACCGATAACCAGACCATTTCTCAGCCTTACATCGTTGCTCTGATGACAGAGCTCCTTGAGCCGCAGCCGTCATCCAAGGTGCTCGAAATCGGTACCGGATGCGGTTATCAAACTGCCGTGTTGGCGGAAATCGTCGAACAGGTCTACTCCGTAGAAATCATAGAGCCTCTGGCGAAAGATGCGCAACAGCGGCTCAACGCGTTTGGCTATCATAACATTCACTTGAAGGTTGGAAACGGCTACTACGGCTGGAAGGAACACGCACCGTACGACGGTATTCTCGTGGCGGCGGCGCCTAAGGAAGTACCGGATCGGCTCATCAATCAGCTTGTAAGCGGCGGCAGGTTGGTGCTTCCGATAGGCGAGTCGAATCAGGAACTCGTGCTGTTTCAAAAGACAGAAAGAGGAGTAGAACGGAGGACCATCACCGGAGTCCGTTTTGTACCCATGACCGGAGCGAACGAATAATCGACGGTTACGAATTCGGGCAAGATAGTCTGGTAGGACACGCCTCAACCATTGAAGAACTCAGGATACCCACGCAACAGAGTTGAGTACAGGGATACATTGAACCTCAGTTAAGGAGTAAGACATGGCGAATCTGAAAGTTGCTGCCTGTTTAATCGGTATTATTGGCTGCACCTACGCTTCCACGGCGCACGGTGCGTTCCGAGACATCGGAGTGGGCGCTCGACCTCTCGGGATGGGAGGCGCGTTCGTCGCGCTAGCGGATGACGGCAGCGCGGCGAATTATAACGCTGCGGGTTTGGGTTTCATTGATAAGTTTCACTTCAACGCGACGTTAGACCAGCGGTTCAAGGGACTAATCAGTTACCAATACCTCGGTAGTGTCCTACCGATAGGCGGCGCGGGAACGCTCGGAGCAAGTATCGGAATTCTGAGCGAAGACTCGGAGATATATACTGAACGCACAGTTCAATTCTCTTACGGGAAGGCTTTTAACGAGAAACTCTCGTTCGGTTTGAACTTAAAGTCTTTCGGAATCAACTTTGACGAATTTGACGGGTACGTGAGACAACTGTCTGCAGGAGGCGCCACATCTGCCTCCGCTTTCTCCGCGGATGTGGGTGCTCTCGTGAGATTTTCGGGAGGCTTAAACCTCGGCTTGTCAGCCGAAAACCTCGTTCCCGCAGACGTGAGCGTTTTCGATTCGACCAATGCGGATAATGTTCCCGTCAGTTTCCGCGTCGGTCTCGCATACAACCTTGCGGGTATAGCCGAGAACACCGAGCAGGAAGCGCTACGCGAGATTTTGAAGTCGGGTCTGGGGCTTGTTGAAGTAGAGATTCGAGATGGCGAAAACCACGTTCGCGCCGGCGCGGAGGTATGGTTGAACGAGACCGTCGCCGTTCGGGCGGGCTACGGTATCAAGAACGCCATCAACAGCGCGACGACGGTTGCTCTGGGTGGAAGCGTGAAAGTCGCAACATTCATTCAACTTGATTATGCATTTCAGGTTCTCACGGGGCACCTTGAGGACAACACAACGCAGCGCGTCTCGTTCAACCTGATCTTCTGAGCGAGAAGTGTGCACGACCACGAAAAGTTTGCGGCTGATAATGCGGCAATCCTTTATCTCCGTACACTTATCACGAGGAAAAAATGACGATGACACATCGAGGATTCATCAGCAGTTTTATCCCAATCTTAATGCTCGTTTTTGTGATGGGCGCTGACGCCGCGGTTACGTCGGTGGGTGAAATCAATGTCGTGGGCGACGATCATGGGTTGGTTGTCGCAAATTCGACCGTACCGCTCGTAGTGACGATAATTATAGATCGATCTCAGGCGGAACCGGGAGAGGAGATTCAAACTATCGAGATTGTAGTTCCAAACGGGTTTATCCCCGATGCAGCCGCCATACGGTGGATTTGGCGGGAAGGGGACCGCAAGACCGTGTCTGCAGAATTCGGCGGGAATTCGCTGCGCATCGTTTTCGCCACCCCGATCTCCGATTTTAGTAACGCCGTGTATCAAATCACCTTTGATTGCCAGACGCCAAGCCCAGTCACGCAGATGGTGAATTTCCAGGCGCGGCTAAGGAATTTGGAGGATGGCCCTATCGGGGAGTTCATTAAGCCGGGTCAGGCAGACGGAAAGGTGAACAATGATGATTTTACGCTTGAAATCATTCCAAACGTACCGCCCGCCGCCGTTGTAGGATTAACCGTTAGAAGGGATGCGGCAGGGGAGAATGATATTGAGATTAGTTGGAATGAATCCGAAGACCCCGATGTGATCGGGTATTTCATTTACCGTGATATGGAATTGCTAACCAATGTTGACGATCGAGCCGCGACAACCTTCCGCGATATTGACGTTGCGCCCGGTTTACGCACGTATCAGATCGAGGCATATAAGACTCCACTGTTGCGATCTGAACGTTCACGAATTCGCCGCGTTACCGTTAGTCCCGATACGGCTGCACCTCAACCGCCCGAGACGTTGACGCTTGTTAGCGCCGACAAGGCAATCAAAGTGATATGGCGGCGCAGTTCAAGCGCAGATGTGACAAGATACCGGGTTTATATTGGTTTGTCGATTAGTGATTTTACCCCCTTACCCAACGGGGAAATCCTTTCCGACCCGGACAGGGAAGAATACGAGATTTCCGATAATCGTGAACGCGGAACCGGTATATTCTACTACGCTGTCAAATCGGTTGACGAGGCAGGAAACGAATCTTCGCCAAAGGTTGAACTACATCGCATCCTTGACTCTCCGGCACCGAATCCGTTCCTGCCGTTATCGGATAACGCCACTTTTAACCGGATCGTGTTCCCCGCCCGTGCGATTGAGGGAGCGGAGGGTGAGTTCTTTGTGCTGATTTTCGATGTTGACGGAGCCCTAGTTGCGGAATTGAGGGGAGGCGCCGACGCCAATGAGTTGGAATGGGACGGGAAAGACGAAGGCGGCGAGGTGGTTGAAAGCGGGGTGTATGTCTACCAGATGCAGGTTGGCGGCAGTTTCAAAACGGGCACGATAATTGTCGCCAAATAGTGTTTGAATCCCTTCAGATCTGCGCACTTCGCTGAGTGGTGTCGATTTTCGATGTGCCGACAATCCCGGACTATCACGCCGAAGATGGAATCCTTGTGAGTAATTGAAGATATGCTTTGTTCCGTCGTTTTCAAAGGAAAGGGAACCATGAAATATACGAGAGTGGTTTTAATATTGGTTCTACTAGTGGTCGCGATTCCGGTTTCAACCGAGCCTTGGATTGCCTTTTTGTCCGAGCGAGAAGGCAATAGGAATTGCCGGTTTATCGCTCATCCTGACGGCTCGAACCTTATCAATCTCTCGGAGTCTCTCGGCGTGCGACCGACCGAATCGCAGTCTCCGGATAAGACGAAGATTGCGTTCAGTTCAAAACGCACGGGCAACTACGATGTCTTTGTGATGGATGCCGACGGTTCTAATCTCGTAAATCTTAGCGATAAGGGAGGCGGCGACCACCACCCGCAGTGGTCACCTGATGGGACGCAAGTTATGTGGTACGGCTGGCCTCCGAGGAAGGATGAAGGGGGCGCGAGAATCTACTTGAATGACCCGGACGGCTCGAACCTGCGTGACTTGGGGCGTGGCCTTTGGCCGCACTGGTCTCCAGATGGGAAGATGATTGGCTTTACGCTCGACGGCCTCCCAAACACGGCTATGATCATGAACGCCGATGGGTCGGGGCGCCGAGAGGTACCTAATCGGTTCATTCAGACGCGATTTCTTGCATGGTCCCCTGATGGAGAGAGGGTCGCTCTAAACAGGGTTCACATGAATAATGATTTTCAAGTGGTTGTAACGAACGTCGACGGGTCGGATGCGATCGTGCTAACAGGGGTGTTAATGACTTATATCTCGCTTTCCCCGGATTGGTCCCCGGATGGGAGAAAAATCGTGTTTGCAGCAGAGTCCGACATTTTCGTTGCGGATGTCGATGGAACGAATCTGGTTAATCTTACGGCGCACCATCCGCCGGGACGACACCAATCACCCTCGTGGTCGCAAGACGGATCGGAGATTGTGTTCCAAACTAACCGCGATGGCAATGAGGAGGTTTACATCATGGACGCGGATGGTTCCAATCCGTTTAATCTCTCGAATCACCCGGCGGAGGATTGCTGTGGGTACTGGTACGATGGCTTATTGCCGTCGGCTACGTCGGTTTCCCCACGGGATAAGTTGGTCACGACGTGGGGACAGATAAAGGCAGTGGCTAGTGGTCAGTGACCAGTAGTGGCGAGAGGGGAGTGATGGGAGGGCGTAAAGCAGTGGATCTTTATCGCGTTATAATCTCTGTATGGATTTCTATCGTAAAGAGTGATTCACATTGCACTCCGCTTGAGTGCCGAGACGAGTGTCGTCTGTTTCTATTTACATGCCACTCCTCCGGAGTGGGGAGCCTCGGAATGGAGAAGATTTGTGTCGTGGGGGATTTCCTATCGCACGAAGATTTACATCGCGCTCGTTATCCAGTTGGTTGATTATATCCGGTGCGGTTGGAAACCGCATCTACCTACCAGACGCTTGAAGACACGCAATTTTTAGCAGTGTGAAGTATATATCCTTCGTTAAACACCGTAGGAGATAATCATCCCGGCTAAAACCGGCGTATGGCGAGCTGCTCTAGCCGTGCTGGAGTTCGCCGACTTCTGCCCCGCAGCGTTTCCACCTGGCATGGCGTATTCGCCAATCCTTTCTACCTCAAATGCCGCGCGATCCGTGTGTCAAACGTCATTGGTTCTTTAAATGCCAATATAAACGGATCGCTCCCATTTGTAACCGCATAATTCTTTTATTTGCGGTTATTCTACTAAACCAATTTCAGGTCTTGGCAGTCACTATTTATGTGTACCACATTTCGCGTCACGCGAAACGGAAGAAGCCCGTCCTGCGCTCAAGGGGAGGCGGTTGAATGATTTACGCATTATTAGTGCTCGGTGCACTCATCGTGCTTCCAGTTCTTGGTATGCTTGGAGCCGTCTTGACGGCGCCGGGCGCCATTATCTTTCTCATCGTGATTGTCACGCTGTTTTACGATCCCGCTGGCGTGCCGTGGCTGCTGTTACTATTTTTCTTCCCGATGGCTTGCAAATCCGCTTGCACAACCGCTTGGAAAACGCTGCGACATTCTATTTCTGCAGTGGCAACTGCCCCGGAAGACGACCGAGATTCTGATAGTCGACCCTAGGCGGCGGGCGAAAGTCGCCGCGAACCGCGATCAAGTGAATGAATAGTGAGTAAGATTTTCTATCGCCCTCCTTGTTCAGACGGATGATCGATAGAGATTCTACCAGCCTCTAAATGGTTTATTTTCCAAAAAAATATGGTTAGTGTTGGGAGCCGGTGCGGTTAGAAACCGCACCTACCGGGGTGGTAGAACAGTTTCTTGTGCCAGTCTCGTAAGCATTAAATTCTTAGCGAATAGACCACTAAGGTATTACATCATGGGATTTCTAGCACTGCTCTTTGTCGGCTACCGGGCTCTTGAAGTCTGGTGGTTTATAGACATCGAGAGATCTAAAGACTCTAACTGAAATCATTGCCGCGATTGCCACAGTATATTCTTCAGTTGCCGCTCTTCCTGCGCGTTCAACACCCGCCGGGAAAAGTAATTTATTCTAAAGTCAATCTCTACTCCGGTTGGAGGGTCGGTTACACTCGCTGCCGCGACGACAAATGGAACTATTCGCTTTTATATTCATCGCCTACACCATATTTGAGTTATGGGTGCTCTACGGTCGCAAGAAGGATTAGAGAGTCTAATCCATGCCCCAGATAATGGCTTGCAGCTCCCGTTGCTCGCGCGTGTTTAACACCCTGCGCCGCACCTGACGCGATATTGCCGCTTTGCCGACCATCTTCGCCGCGCTGTCGACGTGCCACCGCCGTATCCACTCCACCGCCCGATGTAAATTGCTCGCCGTCGGCAGGTCCGGACGGTGGTTCTGGCGAAACGCTTCGTACGCGCCCATGCCGTACATGGTCAATGCGCCGATAGCGTTCTGCGCCGTTCTCAACGCTGCGTTCTTGCCTGAACCCAGATTGATACCGCCCGTTACCAACTGCCCCACCACAGTGCCTACCGCTTCGGTGGCGCCCTCCGCTATGTTCATGGTACGCGCAATCTGCATGTGGTTGAATACCGTCTCGGAGTTCGTAAACACCCGCTCGAGCGGCACGCTCTGTTCCAACAATTTCGCCACCGCGTCCAGTTGGTCATAGGCGTTTCCCAATAGCCGTGCCTGGGAATTCACGCCGCGCTTCTGCAACTCCGCTCGCAATCCGGCGCCCGTAAGCCGTCCGCCGCGGAAGCTGCTCTTTAACAGCTGCTCCACATAATGCGACTGCAGCAACGGCGGGATCGATTCCTCCGGATCAAAGCGCCGAGTTGTAATACCCTTGCCTGTCGGCTGATCAATGATTTTGGGATTAAACGCCTCTACAAAAGCATCGAACATCTGGTTATTCACGTATTGCTTGTCAAGGATCAGCGCCGCCATTTTGCGGTAATCCGCGTTTTCCGCCGTAGCCAAACGGTGCAAATCCCTACCTATGTCGTCGTCAAACATCTCCTTGCGGCGCCGGTACAAATCGTTTATCTTGGCCAAGTCGCGCGCGATGTCCGGACTAATGTTGCCGATGCTGCTGTAGTACGTATCGCTCAGAATACCGTAAATCTGTTGGTTCAGCGCGTCTGGCAGCGACACATCGATACTTTTCCCGCCGATCGTCATCTTACTGTCATTCATGAAATCCGTGCGGAATACGCCTATCGAATCTATAGTGCTGCCAACCTCGTTTGCCGGACTCACTAACATGTGCAGCCTGCGGAGTTCCTGCGCTGTCTTCGTATCGACATCGCGCCGCAACAGTTCTTTGTCGAGGAACGCTATTAACTGGTCGTACGGTTGCGCCACCGTCTGCTTCAACAAATCCGGGTCGATATCTTCCAACAACGCTTGGCGCGCGGCTTTATAACTGTCCTTGAACGCTCTGTCTGCCGACACGAACTGGTCAGCCAAGATTTTTCCCAGTTCCGTTATGTCCGCCGGCTTCCCGGTTTTCAGTTGGTCTTCCATTCGCCGAATAATGCTAGCGGTCACATCGTTTATTTTCGTATAGAAGTTGTTCACCACATTTTTTATAGCATCGCCCTGCCACGGGCTTTTGTATAACAGGCCTACCCGCGCCTGTTGAGGCGCGTTCCCGGTGACCACAGAACTCGGCGTGCGCAATTCGCCACTGCCCTCGTATACGTCTATGCCGCGTAATACCCGCTCGGCTTCCCGTATTTCGGAGGGGGTATACTTCGGCATATTCGGCGTGGTGGTGGCGCGCAAGTCGTCCTCGCGCGGCAATCCCGGCCCGCCGAACTCGTCCCGTCCGCCGAAATACTTGCCGGCAAGCTTTCCGGCGCTCTTCACCGTCATCGGTACCGCTTCGCCGGGATCGGTGCCCAACCGTACCGCGCCCTTGGCTATCGACTTTACCGGTTCGGGTATCGGCGGCATATATTTACTGAAATGCAGCGTTTTGAGCAGTCTCGATACCACCGCCGTGCGTGCGGCAAGACTGGCGCCTTTGGTTACCGGAAGCGCTAGAATCGAGGCAGCGTCCGCCAGGAATTCCGAAGGCTTCTCCTTAACATAATTGGCGAGCACCTGACGGCTTTCGCGGTCGAACAGGTTGTAGTGCGAACTGTAGAAATCGAGAAGTGCGTGTACTGACGGATACCGAACCGCGAACGGAATCTTTTTGCCTTGGATGGTATCCATGAAGGGCTCACGTCCGAACGCTTTCTCCAGCGGCAGTTCCACGCCGTAATCAAAGCTCATCTGCCCGATTTCGTACAGCAAGTCAAAAAGCACTGCCACGTTTTCGGGGTCGAGCGATTCCACAACATTTTCTTTAAAGTTCGGCCAAAAGTTCTTTGCCGCCCCCGGCAGCACTTGGGTAAATACGTCACGCAGTCCGATATGTTCTACAAAGAACACGCCGTGCTGAGCGTAATGCTTGTCCGCCGCGGCGCGTATCGTGTGTGTGGCTGCCCCGTTAATTTCCAATATGCGCTCAAACGTTTCGCGCGTAACCTCTGTCGTACCTTCCGGAGCTTCCACGTTGTGGTCGGGAGTGACGTTAACGACGGTCAGCGGCGGTTTCGGCGGTAAAAACAGATTGGCGGGCTTGTTCGATGCGGGCGCAACAAATGGATTATTCATTATGCTTTATCCCTTTCACGATTGCATCAATGGTCGCTTGGCTGTGCCCCTGCTCGGCGAGCATTCGCTTAATCTCATCCATGGGTGTCCGGTCCGCAAGCAGTTTTTTACCAATTTGGATATTTTGGTTTATCAGGTCTTGGTCCATTTCGGCGTCGTTTGTGCGGCCCATTCCCGTCACGCTCTGCACTACCAATTCGGTTTCCTTCGATAATTCCGGCTCTGCGAGCACCGTTTCTTCCGCACTAGTTATGCCGAACCGGATAACATGTTGAATATTGTCGATGTCGAACAACTCAAAGTGCTCCGCTCCCAAAATTTCGCCGCGAGCAGTAACTACTGTTTGAGCCTCGGATTCGTCGATTAAACCTTCAATCCGCGCCGTCGCCGTGTCAAAATTTCTGAGATACGACGTAAATATGTCGTCGAACAGCGACTGCTCCCGATCTGTCATCGCCAGGCCGCTTCGTATCTGCATAAACGCCGTTTGTAACAGTTTTAGCTCTGGGCGAAATGTCTCGTACCGCGGGTCCGTTTTCGCGCCTATTAGCCGTGCGCGGATGTCGTCCCACATGCCGTCGAACAGACTAAAATCCATGTCTTCGCGTTTTAGCTTATTCATAATACGCCGCAGCCGTTCCGCTCCCAACAGCAGCATTTGATGTCCGCGGTACAGACGCCGCATGTCGGCGTCTAAGTTATGAACACCCAACCGAAACATCTCAGACAACACATACTGCTGCGCTTCGTCATCTTTGAGTAAGCTTTCTTTGTTCTCTTGTCCCGTGTTCTCGCGTTCAATAGCGCGTGCCTCTTCGATACGCTTGTCGAGTATGTTCTCAATATACTTGCTGTTCCATTGAGCCCCCGCATTGCGTTGCAGATGCTCGCCGATGCCACGGTAAGGTTCGTAGCCTGGGGTGACCGCCCCCCGTTTAATCGCGCTCACGGCGAAATCCACTCGATTTTCGCCTTCTGGCGCCAACAATGCCGCTTGAGTGAACACCTCCGCCATCTGTGCCTGCAGTTTTCGCCCCGCATATTCGCGCGCAGCGATGAGTATCGCGCCCTGTTCGGCTGGATGCAACTGCGTTAAATCGGGGGCCGCCTCGACGGCTGTTCTGTTGGCGGCCCCAATAGTGTCAATCAAATCTTGCTCTTCTTTTGTCCACGGTTCCAGCTCGATTGCGTCCGGATTTCCACCGCTCGCGAGTTTCGCGCGTATCGCGTTCTTTTGTATCTCGCCGTAAACCGGATTCCCCTCCTCGTCCCGCTGCGCTAACGTCGCTTCAAGCGTATCCTCTAAAGTGTTTCGTTCGCTATCCGCCGAATTTGTTGAGGCGGTTTCCGTCTCTAGGCTAGATGTCGGTGTATCAGTGGTCTTCGCCGGCGCAATGCCATACTCCTTATCCAACCGCCGCTGAAACTCGTCTTCGTCATACTCGCCGCGCACATAACCTTCATGGATGCGCTGAATCCGTTCTTTTCGCCGAGTTCGATTCAGATCGCTCGACAGGTCAGCCGATGCCGGTGAATCCGTTTGCGCATGCGTAATCAACCTCTCTATATTGGCTTCCACCCGGTCAATCTCGGCTTGAATTTTCGCTTGATCCACATGATCGGTTGAGGTTGCCTTTGCCGCTTGCAACCGCTCTATCTTTTTCTCGTAGAACTGAATCGCTTCGATGCGCTGCTTTTCCTGACGGTCGTATTCATCATTCTTCAATTGGTCTTCGCGTGCAATCTTTTCTTGATTCAGTTTATCTTCCCGTTCCCAAAGCTTCGCTTGGGCTTTTTCCGCCCGCCCCGGCGCACTCTGTTCCCATTCAAATCTTCCTTCCACCAATGCTTGCTGCCGCTCCTGCAACCGCAGGCGCTTCTCGTCAAGAAAGCGCCGCGCGAGCTGCTTCTCGCGTTCCGTTTTCGCTTGCTGCACCACCACCTTCGCTTCGAGATACGCGCGGATCCCGGCGGCTAAACCGCGGGCCGCGTCCATCCCGATCTGCGCACCGATGGGTGGCAGGTAGGATGTCCTTTGTGCATCGTTTTTTTGAATGTTAGGCATGAAATTCCTCCGTATTAGGGGTTCTATCGCACGGGATTTGCTATGGCACCGTGTGATTCACATTGCACTCCGCCGGAGTGCTGGGTTGAGCGAATCGTATTTCTATTGACATTGCACTGCGCTGCAGTGCGGGGGTGGACGCATCGCGGTACTATTGACATGGAGGCTGTGCTATCGTGCGTGTTATTCGCGCCATTAATTCTGTCCATGGGAAAATGGTGGGCAGTGCCCACCCTACTAATACTAATTCTCTAAAATGATAGTGCAGTACAGGCAAATGGCGTGAATTGAAGTCGCGATTCGGAGATCGCTCCTACCGGGGCTACCCTGCGTAACCGTGTAATTCCTAACGAAATAGTCGCTTTGCTGTATGCACTGTCATTCATGCGAAATGGTATAATCGCTATGGCACCGTGTGATTCACATTGCACTCCGCCGGAGTGCTGGGTTAAGCGGAGCGTGTTTCTATTGACATAGCACTGCGCTGCAGTGCGGGGGTGGACGCATCGCGGTACTATTGACATGGAGGCTGTGCTATCGTGCGTGTTATTCGCGCCATTAATTCTGTCCATAGGAAAATGGTGGGCAGGGGACTTGCTATCGCACTCGTTATCCACTCGCTTGATGGATTTCTATCGCGGTCGTTATTCACTTCCTTGATTCCACCCTACAACTGCTAAATCGCGACTGGGAGAAGATCTCTATCGCGTGCGTTATTCACTCGTTTGATTGCACCCTACAACGGCTTGGCTCTGCACGGTTCACTTGACTCGAAACTTTCAATCTGCTATAATGATGCTACCGCTAGTAATATAGCGAATCTTACTTTTGGAAAGGAAAACGCCATGAACATAAGCGTAACAGCCCAAATCGCGGGCTTGGTCATACTCTACTTGGGCGGCATATTCCTGATCGGTAACTACATGGCAACCGCACTCGGAAAACGCATTGACGAATTAGGCAAGCGCATGGACGACATGCGATCCGACATCAACGCCCGCATGGGCGACATGCAGTCAGGCATCAACGCCCGCATGGGCGACATGCAGTCAGGCATCAACGCCCGCATGGATGACTTGCGGTCCGACATCAGCACCCGCATGGACGACTTGCGGTCCGATATCAACTCTCGTATGGATGACATGCGAAGCCACTTCGACACCCGCATCGACGACATGGGGTCCCAAATGAGCGGAGAGCACGATATTCTAGCGGAGAAAGTCGACGCCATCGATAAGAAACTTACTCAACACATCAACGATCACGACATTCATGAGAAATGGAAAACATGAACCCCCGCCGCAAATTAGCCGATTGACGGTCGTGATTTGGCGATGAAGAGTCGTTTCTGTTATTCTTGACTTTTCATTCGCCCTTTGTTGCAAACCACTTCTCACTGTTTTTACACTCTCACCACGTTCATCCTCTGCTTGCGTCTAGCCGCACGATCAATCCTCTGCTGCGCCGTCGTCATGATGCGAGAGCGGCAGGCGCCCTGCACCGCGTCGGGCGCGTCGTTATGATCTGCCGACGGGAATTGCCTGAACTGCTTCCAGAATTCCGGCGGCAACTCCCGCTGGTTGAACGCCAACCAACCGTTCGCTATCGCGGGCTCAAGCGTCTCGATTCGATCTTCCTTGTTCTGGTGCTGTTCGTGGTACGTAATTGTTCCCCGGAAGCGATGACGTTCTTTCATCACGCGGAACGCGTGGTCGGTTGACATTCGTATCGTTCCGTCCGTGTCCGGTCTCTGTTCGCACACAAAGTTGGTCTTTGGTACCGCGGGTGCCAACATGGCTTCCGCGCGCTGCGCCAGCAGGATGGCGTGCTCCATCTGCTGTGTCAACGGGACGCGTTCCATCCACGCGAGCATCACGTATCCGTTCACGCCGGAGAGCGAGTCGGGATTCATGGATTGACCGCCGAGCAGCGGTTCCCACGCCACCACGACGGCGCACGCATAGCTATTCGCAACCGCATCGCGCCCGCCCATGGTGTCGAGATAGGTCGTGAATCCGCCGATATCGCGCCACGGGACCACACGCCCGTCGCCCCGGCGAAACCCTTCGGCGGTCACGGAGAAGGTGACGGCTTCGTCCATCTTGAACAGCGCCATGGAGGGATCGCGCGCGTCGTTCTGAAGTTCGCGCATCACGTTGTGGTAGCCGCGTTCCACGACCTCTTTCCGCACGCGAAGGTACGGCAATTCGTGTTCCCAGAGCATGGACACGCCCGCAGTCATCTCGTCTTCATGCTCGCTGTAGAACGCGTCCGCGTTGGTCTCGCGCTCCAGGTCGTCGAGGGTGGTGTCGCTGTAGAAGCGCTCCCACTCTTTCCACCGATGCTCGGCGGTTGGGTGGTAGATGTCTTTGGGATCGCGCACGGCTTCGAAACGCAGCGTCTCCCAGCCTGGCACGGTGCGGAGGTGTTCGGACAGCGATTCGGGGTGTTTCACGGTGTCGACTATCATGGTGTTGGTGTGTTTGCTACCGAGGTCGCCGGCGTACATGAAGTCGGTCATGAACCAATCCCTATCCTCCTCTCGCAGATCGGGATTCAGGCAGCGCTTCGGATCCTCGATGTCGTCACACAGTTTCAACGTCGGGCGCACATCGCCGAGCAGCGCGCCACGGGGCGACGCGCCCCGCCCGAGGGGTCTCAGTCCGACGCCGTTGGCGGTGTCGGTCTCGGTCTTTGACCACGGATCGCCGACGAGGTCGCCGAAATCTTGGCGGATGAGGGGGTTGCGTTCGAGCACCTGGCGGATCTCGGTTATGCGTTGGCGCGCCATACGTTCGTTGCGACCGACAATCAGGATGAACTCTTCCGGCGGTTTACCCATGGCGATATCGAAGTGCCTGTAGCAGATCCTCCAGATAGGGATCAGCCGGTTGACAAGGGTGGTCTTGCCGGTGCCGCGCGGGGCTTGGACGTTTATCTGTGCCCCGTAGTCGCCGGGCTTAATGGCGTGGAGGATTTGGACGTGGAAAGGCATAATCTGGTCTATGCGGTAGCTTATGCCCGCGATATAGTACCAGATGAATAGCTCGGGGTAGGCGTAACCGGCGTGGGAGGTGAGCAAGCGATAGCCCTCCTTATCCTTCCGGTTTTTCAGTTCCTCGATCCAATCTTCGGTGGCGTCGAATCCTATCGATAGTAGCTCCCTGATCAGGAGGATTGATGGAATTATGATGTCCATTGATTTTTTTCGCAGTTTCGTGGAGCGCCATGTCCTTTACCGGAACGATTGCACGCGCCAGGGTGAGTAGATCGTTGGCATTATCGACGGAGACGTCGCGAATGCCGCACCGAACTTTCTCAACGAGCTCCGAAATTGCGCCGGAAGCCTTGCCGGCGGCGGCTTGAAGCAACGCGTTACGTTCTTCGTTAAAGTTCGCTAAATGCCGTGTGTAGATGTCACGCCACTTTTTCGAGAAGCGCGTGGAGCCCGGGTTTGAAAGTAATGATGCGTCCGTGAATTTCCTACGCTCAATATGTTTCCACTCGGGATATTTTTCTATCCAGGAATCGACAATCCGGGTGGTGGTCCAACCGTCGTAGACGCGGCGGCGGATGGATTCCGCGTGGTCTTCGTCTGAAATTTTGAATTTGTCGTTTTCGGTTGCCACGTTTAGTTGCCTACGGTTGAAAGATTTCAGAGACTTCGCGAAGTCCGCGCATGGGTTACGGCACACGGCGTGTGCCTACTACCATAAAAAAAGCCCGCCGGCAGAGGTCTGAAGAAAACAGTGGCCAGTGATCAGTTGCCAGTGACCAGTGAACGCCAGGAGATTCGCGTGGCGTTACGGATTACTAACGACTGCGCACAAGCCATTAGACTTCAGAGACTTCCACTAACGGGCTTGTCTTGGTACGAAATTCAGTTTGGCGCGGTACGCCTCGTATTACCTTCGGCTGCGAAGTGGACTAGTGCCATCGGGGGCAACCGACGTTATTTTAACATGTTGGGGCGGGTTTTTCAATCGTCAAAAATTTTTCGAAACATTGGAAAGGCAGTGGCTAGTGACCAGGAAAAGACAGCGGCTAATGGCCAGCGGTCAGTGGATCTCTATCGCACTCGCTGCGCGCTCGCTTGATGGCCAGTGGAGCGTGGGAGAGGAAGAAAACGGGAAAACGCGGAGACGGTAGGACGGGAAGTAAAAAAAGCCCGCGAGCGGGGTCGTTCATGGAGGCGAAACGGCTTCCGCCGGCGGGCTTGGCTTTGCCCTGCACACTGGAGTAGGAGTGTGCGTGTAGCTTGTTTTTATACACGTTAGGTGGTGTATACCTGAATAGACGGGGTTGGATTTTGGAGGTTTAGGGGGAGGGAGGTTTTTTGGGAGTAAGGGGAACGTCGGGGAGGGAAAGGGAGAAGACGGGAAAACGGGGAGGATCGGGGAGTGGAGAGTGGTTAGTGAGAGGGGTTGTCTGAATCACGGATTACACGGATTAATGGATTTCACGGAGTGTGGTTTGGAGGGACGGTATTTTATGGCGAGGAGGGAGTGCACTGTTGGAGGGATAGGGTGGGGCGGTTGACTGCTGGTTAATTCTTGCGTAGTCGGGGGGCGGTGAAACGGATCAGAAGGATTAAGGCGGCTGCGATTGTTAGCACCAGAAGCACTCTATTGTTGGTTTCTTTATCAATTTTCTCCCGGTGCTGGAACACATCTATCTCTGTCAGGAGGTTGGCGTTTGCGACTTCGGCATCCGAGAGCGCGAGTTTGAGTTTGGCGTTTTCTTCTTTTAGACGCTTGATTGTCTCGGTCTGATCGACGCCGGTACTCCCGCTCTTAGTCTGCATATCGGCTCTTACGACCGTCTTTGAAGCGCTAGAATGGGGCGGCACACAGAGTGCGCATAGGAGGATTATGGAACTAGGAAGGGTTTTCGGGTCGAGCATGTTTGGCTCCGTGTGGGTCGGGTTGGGGTGCGAGTCTTGGAAAGGGTGCCATGGCAAAGATAACTTAGCACGATCGGCGCAGTTTGTCAATGGGGCGCGGGGGTTGAACGAGGGTAAAAGGAACAATGGGGATTTTGTTTGATCTGTGTTGAGGGCGGTGTATATAATTGGGCAGCGGGTGGGAGGGGAGTGTCTGAACTGTGATTTATGTGATTAATGGATTACCAAGATTAAGGGCGGTTGTTGGTGTGGCGCGGGTAATCGGTGATGCCGGCGCTTTGGGAGTGTGCGACTAGCTTGTTTTTATACACTGTAGGAGGTGTATAGTTGAAAAGACGGGGAGGGAAAAGTGTACTAGCGCGGGATTTGGGGGTTGATCTTAGTCTTGTCCGGGTCTAAGTGTCCAACCGTGGGCCGTGGCGAGCCGCGCTAGGGCTTTCTGCAGAAATTTGAATACCTTTTTCTGCTTGGACTCTGAGTCGAAGAACTCAGGATTCACATTGATGACTGCATGAGACCGCCTTTGCGGGGTAGGGTCATGGACAACATCAACGACGTGATTAACGGTCTTGTCTCTAGTGGTCGTCACGACATCTGCTATAGCGCGGACATCACCCGCCATAAGGCTAACAATACCATTGGTTGGGTTGAGCAGGACGACGGAAGGGTTGTAATCAACCAAGCTTGCGCGATCGACCGACGGTTTTTTGTGTCGGTCCCGAAAAGCTTCAGGCTGGATTATAAGTCGTCCTTCATCGTCGTAAGAATACTCTATACTCCCCGGTCCGGCTCTTACGTTTCTATAGAGTTCCTCATCGTCCAGTACGAGGATGTTATTATCCATCAAGCAACCACTTCCAAAGAGGAATGTAACTTGCCCTGCTTAAGACGCCTACATCCATCTCGGTATCGATCTTGATACCCCAGACCGTAACATACTCCACCTCGCGGTCGGTGATCTCTAGGTGTAATTCATGTTCCCCTTTGTGCCACGCGACGGTTATGTGACCATCCTCATCGCTTGAGATGAACGGCGAGAGCCAGGAAAGCCCGGCGGATAAAACGCTATCTAACAATTCTTCCATTAAGCGTCCCGTGGTGTTTAGCGCTCCCGCGCTCGGCTTTTTGGATTCACGGTCATCCCAGTTGTCTTGCCGTTGAGCTACGACAGCCAGTTGGGCGTGTATTTTTGCACGGAAAGCATCTATTGGAATAGCTTGATCGGGTTTGTATTGCGCTTTCGCGGCTTCCTTTAGGTGCATAGTACATGCTCCGGAGATAAAGGATTCCGATCCTTGTATGGAAAGAATCTTAGCGTAGAGTAACCAGTACACTTAATGAATCTGACAGTGCCTTCAGAGGGTTTTCGGACTTTCATTATCTCACAGATTGATAGAATATTTCCAGTCAAAAATCTTGACGAACATCGTAACGGCAGTGGAGAGGATTGTCTGAACTGTGATTTATTTGATTAAGTGATTGGCAGGATTACGAGCGGCGCGTTAGGAAGGATGTTAAGCGGAAAGGAGGTTAAGGGGGAGTTGTCTGAATCACGGATTACACGGATTAATGGATTTCACGGATTTTGCGGAGGGGAAGGGGAGAACGAGGCGGAAGAAAACGGGAAAACGAGAAAACGCGGAGACGGTAGGACGGGAAGTAAAAAAAGCCCGCGAGCGGGGTCGTTCATGGAGGCGAAACGGCTTCCGCCGGCGGGCTTGGCTTTGCCATGCACACCGGAGTAGGAGTGTGCGAGTAGCTTGTTTTTATACACTATGCGAGGTGTATAGTCGAATAGACGGGCTTGGTTTTTGGAGGTTTAGGGGTGGGGAGGTTTTTTGGGGAGTAAGGAAAACGGCGGGGGAGAAAACGGAAAAGCGAGAAAACGTGAAGACGGGAAGGGCTGGGGCGGGGCGGTTGGTTAATTCTTGCGTAGCCGGGGGGCGGTGAAACGGATCAGAAGGATTATGGCGGCTGCGATGGTTAGCACCAGGAGCACTTTATTGTTGGTTTCTTTATCGATTTTCTCGCGGTGCTGGAACACATCTATCTCTGTCCGGAGGTTGGCGTTTTCGACTTCGGCATCCGAGAGCGCGCGTTTGAGTTTCGCGTTCTCTTCTTTCAGACGCTTGATTGTCTCGGTCTGATCGATGCCGCTCATCGCGCTCTCGGACTGCAGATCGGCTCTTGCGACCGTCTTTGAAGCGCCAGAATGGGGTAACACACAGACTGCGCATAGGAATATGATGCAGCGGAGGAGGGTTTTCGGGTCGAGCATGTTTGGCTCCGTGTGGGTCGGTTGGGGTGCGAGAGCTTGAGGTGCGCCGCAAGGTTGATAGCATAGCACGGCGGGCGCGGGTTGTCAATGGGGCGCGGCGGGGGAAATACAGTGACCAGTGGCCAGTGATCAGTGGCTAGTGGGGAGGCGGGTGTGAGGGGAGTGTCTGAATCACGGATTATCACGGATTGTGGGGATCTCTACAGGATCCCTACCGCGCTCGCTATTCACTCGCTTGCTGGATTTCACGGAAAGGGAGGTGGAAGGGAATTGTCTGGACTGTGATTCATGGGATTAATGGATTGGCAGGATTAAGGGCGGTTGTTGGTGTGGCGCTGGTTGTCGGTGATGCCGGAGTTGTGGGAGTGAGTGAAGGATTGTCTGAATCACGGATTACCACGGATTGTGGGGATCTCTACCGCGCTCGCTATTCACTCGCTTGCTGGATTTCACGGAGAGGGCGTTGGAACGGAATTGTCTGAACTGTGATTCATGGGATTAATGGATTACCTAGATTAAGCACGGTTGTTGGTGTGGCGCTGGTTATCGGTGATGCCGGAGCTTTGGGAGTGGGTGAAGGATTGTCTGAATCACGGATTACGCGGATTAAACGGATTTCGCAGAAAGGGACGTTGGGGTAAGGTGGGGCTGCCGAGCGAGGTGACGGAGGGATAGGGAATGTTTACGAAGCTAGCTAATGAGATTGACTTCAACGATATTGTGGTTTTCTGCGGAGAATGGGGTGAAGGGGTGCGCGTCGAATATAAGCGGGAAATGACACCGAAGTCACTTCCAAAGATTATTTCGTCTTTTGCCAACACTCAGGGCGGAATCTTCATTATCGGTGTGGAGACGGACAAGAAACAGAACAAGGTTAAATCTCCTATTCAGGGAATACCAAACGAGGACGGAATAGAAGAACGGATCGTGCAGAGCGCCCTCACAGGAATCTATCCGGCTGTTACCCCCGAAGTCACAATTCGCAATGTGCCGGAGGAAACGGGGAATGTCGTCGTTGTCGTGCGGTCGAAGAAAGCCAACAAGCGCCTCATGCGATTCAGAACGCCACGAGGGTGTATGTGCGGGAAGGTAGCGTTACACAGCCGCATGAACTGGCGGACATTGGCAGAATCGAGTATCTGCTGAAGCGGCGGGAGGAACCGCAGAGAACCACTCGACAGATATTGGAACGAATTGAGGAACGAGTGAAGAACCACTGCTCTCACCTGGATATGCCCAATCTTGAGTTGATTGCCCGTCCTGTGTTTCCGCATCGGCCTTTAATCTCACCTTCCGAGATTCATGAATTTATGATATTTGAGCCTTTAATCCCGACCACGGACCGCAACATCAATTTGAACACAAGGAGGGTCACGAGCGGTGTCTGCTGTATACAATCAATGTGTCCACCGGACTTCTGGGAATTGAATGAATACGGTTTCATGTATCATAGGACGGGGATAAGTAGTGAACCGTTCAAGGGTGTGCAAAGTTCGCACGATGATGATGTAGACGAGGAAAGGTTTCTCCACTCCGATGACATCGGCAGGAATCTCTACGTCTTTCTTGAAAATGCGAAAGATTTTTTGCCGAGATGCCAGTATCTGGGGAACATTGAGATTACCGCTAAGTTGAGAGAGATTCAAGGTGAGAAACTGAGGTTTCCCGATGACCGACACTCCAGTTTTGCGGAGGATAGGGAGTCGCTGGAGCCAGAGGTGTCGGCTTCCCGCCAGTGCTTGATGCACGATTTGGGCAATTCTGACACGTACGCACCGATTCTCATAGAGCTGATGGAGCAACTGTTCTGGGTGTTCAATGTCCGCGACGATAAGGACCTGTGGTGGGAGAGCTGGCGCAAGTATGTGGCAGATAGGGTAGGAAGATGAGTCAGGTGTTGATTGGGGCGTATTTTTCGAGTCGCGCGGGTGCGGTTGGGCGGGTCGAGGGAGGTTGGAAATGGTTAGATGGTGAGAGATATGCTAGAAAAGTACGTGGAGAAGATGAAGCGGTTGAAGATTGACAGAGCGCATGGGCCGGCGCCGCATAAGCCGGCGCTGTTGTTGTCGGTGATTGCGCTGATTGAGGATGGGCAGGTTACGGAAAATCGCTTCGAATTGTGCCCGGAATTGGCAGAGGTGTTCATCCGGTATTGGTCGAAAGTTACAAATCGAAAGCCTGATATTTCGCTGCCGTTTTTTCACCTACAGAGTGATGAATTCTGGCATCTCCATCCGAACACGGGCTACGAAACCGCGTTGCGGGTTGCCAACCAGATCAAGGGGATTTCCCGGCTTCGCGAGGTTGTTGCATACGCGTGTTTGGATGATGGACTTTTCCTCTTGCTCACGGATCCCGTCAATAGAGAGACGATTCGTCAAACACTGATCCGCACGTATTTTCACGAATACAAAGAACAGATTGGAGGTCTCATCGCAGAGTCACGGGAGATTGGAGTGTACAGAGAATCGTTAATTGACGACGTTGAAAGTCCGTTTTCAGCCACGAAGCCGAAAGCGTCTGGCGGGGCGGCCGGCAGGGTCCGTGATGCCGGGTTTCGGCAAGCGATCATGCGGCTCTACGATTACGCTTGCGCGGTTTGCGAGTTGCGTATCATCACAATGGATGGCGAGAGTGCAACGGAGGCAGCCCATATCATTCCGTTTCGTGTTTCGCAGAATGACGATGCCCGGAACGGGATTTCGTTGTGCAAATTGCACCATTGGGCGTTCGACAAAGGACTGTTTTCGCTGAGCGAAAGGCACACGGTCATAGTTTCAGAGTTGATGTCCGACAAGCGTCCGACGGAGTGGAAGTTAACCGAACTTGAAGACAAATATATTCAATTGCCGGATAGGGTACAACTTGGGCCCGCCCAGGAAGGGATGGCGTGGCATCGGGACAATGTACTCAGGCAGGTTTGAATAATGGGTGGAATTGGAGGGATCTCTGCCGCGCAGGATTGGGAGCGCAACAGAATGGGCGTGGGAACAGGATTCCTATCGCGGCGGGATCTCTATCATCGTGAAGATGCGATCACAATCTAACAGATGGTGGTACAGGCGTCATTCGGATGATTCCCTCCCACAATCGGGGAACAGCAAGCTCCATCGGGATTGGATACCGTACCCAATGACTCACATGGGGGAGTTCTATAGGATCTCTATCGCGGTCGCTAGCCGCTCCCTTGATCACTCATTATCCATTCGCTTGATCTCACGCTGGAGTGCATGAATGGATGTTGTCCGTTCCTATTGACATTCCACTCCTGCCGGAGTGGGGAGTCGCGACCTGGAGATCGCTCCTACCGGGAATAAGGCGGGGCAGGACGAGGAGCAAGATCTCTGTCGCGCGAGTAAGAAGAAAAGGCTGGTGGGCAATGCCCACCCTACAACCCCTTATTCAGTCGGTTGATTGCGTGTCTTGGTCGGGAGGGGCGGGTTTGCGTTTCGGGGGATCGGGTTGGTTCATTTTCTTAAGTGCGGCGCTCGCGTTGCTGGAGATCCACTTGTCCGGGTGGTTTGACAGCCGCTGGAGCCCCTGCTTTCTCCGGTCAAGGTCGGGGATGGACATGACTTCGCAGAATGCTTCCAGGACGGGGAGCTTTTTCTGGTAGTATTCGCGGGACAATTGCCATGTGGCTTGTTCGTTGCGATAGGCGGCTTCGAAGTAATACTCTTCCGTTAGGTCGGATTTCGTGCGCATTCCAGATTCGGGGTTACGATGGTCCCAATCGTCATCGAAAATCACGGTTGTGTCCGGGAGATCGGTGGGAAACTTTGAGATTTTCAGGAAGTAGAGTAGGGTCTCGCATTCGGAATACATAGGATCTTCGGTGCGCGTTGATATATCACGCTTGAACGCGAGAAGCGTTACTGGGCTGCGCTCTGGCTGGCGCTTCAGTTTCTTGTTGATTTCTGTCAGATCGGTTTCGGAAAAGATGGCTTTTTTGATTTTTTCGTCCCCGTAGAGTACCCGGTCGATTCGCACGGTATGTAAGAATCCGCCCGTCCCGTCAAATGTAGGTGGATCATTACTGACGTACTGGGTGCCGGTGACTTTTCCGAAGAACACGATGTCGGATTTCTCGACGAGTTCGTGAATATATATCACTGACGAAATTGCGTGAGCCAGGATGGTAGGAATGAGGAATAGTAGCAGAATGGTAAGGCCTGAGATCCAAGAATGGCGTTTCATATTTGCCTCGGACGGCGGTTGGTCGATGACGCTGACAATGACCATGATGCGATTGCTAGGGGGCGTTGGTGGATATTATCGCACATGATGTACAGGGTTTACAAACCGTATGGGATGGGGTTGGGGATTGTGTGGTGGGGAGAGGAGGAGGGGAAAAGCAGTGGTCAGTGGAGAGTGGAGAGGGAGAAACCAAGTTTTTCAACAAAGTTCGGGTTCGATGGTTTGGTGGTAGAAAGAACCCAAGTTTTCAAGAAAAAACTCGGGTTCGGGGGTGCGGGAACAAGATTTCCATCATGCGGGATTTCTATCGTCGTACGGATGGGATCACAATCTAACAGATTGTGGTTCAGGTGTCTTTCGAATGGTTCGGTGGGAGGAAGAAACCAAGTTTTAAGAAAAAACTCGGGTTCGGGGTGAGGGCGGGGGAACCCCGCCCTTACGGATGTGTGAGGTCATGATCTGGCGGCGAAGCTGGCGTCGAGGGTGCCGCCAGGGGAGAAGATGTCGCCCAAGCCGACGGGCGTCTCTTTGGTCTGATCGCCGCCGCCTGAATCGCCCTCAATGTGCAACTCCATGTCTTTCGCGGCTTGCTGCTTTTCTTTTTCAGCCGCCGTCTGGTACATCTTCCCGAAGATGTCGGACACGCCGATCACGTCGCCGCGCAAGAACGCGTGCGCCGCTTCCCAAAGCTGCGATTCCGAAGCGTCGGGGTGTTTCATGCGGATCTCTTTCTCCGTCTCGAGAATTTTCATCTTGAGATCTTGTCGATACTGATTCTCAAGGATGAGCCGCTGTTCCTCGGTAATCTCGTCGCCGCTCTGCTGCGGCATGCCGCCGAGACTCTCGATGATGGTTGCGATCTTCTGATCCATCGACAGCGCCTCGGGGGTTTCGGGCAGTCCTTCAATCTGGATGCCTTGTTTGCCCAAGGTTTCGATGACTTCGTCGAGGGTCATGGTGCGTTTGGTGTCAGGCTCGGTTTGTTGGTTTTGTTCTGCTGGTTGAGTTGGTGCCATGATATAACCTCCAATTATGGTTGAGTTTAGTTTATATGACGGTCGAGGGGACCTCGCCCCTACGGTTGAATGACGGAGATCGGGTCAAGAAGATTTGCTATCGCGCACGTTATTCACTCGGTTGATCCCTGCTGTCCGAGCGCGGTGACAATTTCATCCAAACTCATTTTGCGTTTTGTTCCAGCGCCTTGTTGCTGCTGTCCTGGTCCCATGGAATTATTCTCCTTTTTGCTTGTTACGGCATACGGAGTATGCCTACTACATTAGATCATGCCGGTGTCCATGCCGGACACGACGTTCTGGTTCAAGGGATTGCTTCTTACTTCGGTTGGTTGAACGGGCTGCGAAAAGGTGTCGTCATCCCAGCCGTAGCCGGCGTCGAATCCCACGAACTTGATTAACTCGCTAACGGACATCTGCGCGCCCAATGCTCCCATGATCTGCGCGATCTCCAGCTTGCCTGCCGGGGTGTTCGGCAGCGAGGTCGCGTCGGGCATCTTCATGCGGTATCCGATATACCGCGCCTCTTCCCTGAAGGAATCAGGGAAATCGATACCCCGCCGCCAGATGTGAGGCGCAAGCGGACGGCGGGCAAACTGTTGCGTCAACGAAATCAGCAGGCGCATCCGGTGGAGCCGGAACTCGTTCATCTCGCGGACGTTGTTGCTTATCTGGTTGAACGCCGCCCATTGAAGCGTGTTCGCCAATCTGCCGCTCGCATTGGCTGACGGCGACTGCCCCGCGAAGACCGGATTCAACGAGGGCATCATGTCGGCGATCCCTTGAATCGAGTGCTGCAGGAGATTGTAGAGAATCGGCGGAACCGCTTCCGTCGGAAACGGTTTGATGTCCCGGTCAAGGTCGTATTCTTCCTCAACTTCAATGTTGACGCCGTATCCGGTGAACACCTGCTCCATATCCAGCGCTCCGCGTTTCGATATCATGCGGCCGATGGATAGCCGGCGCAGCATTAGGACAAGGTTAGAGTAGACCTCGTCGAGGAATCTCTGCTGCGACCAACACAGCGCCCCGTAGCCGTGCCCCCAAAACGACCTCGACTGGTTGGTACTGTGTTTTATGACGGGGAAGTTGCGCCAGGTCGCAAACGGGAAGTCGGGGTAATAGTACGGGGTCGTCCGAACGCGTACCACGTCGTTGTCGATTGCCGTAGCGTAGAAGATTTCCGTGTCGCCCGCATCTTTCACCGGTACTCCCTGCATCTCGGCAATCCATCGCCGCATCCATAGTTCTCGAATCCTGAACTGCCTGGTTTCATTATCCAAGATAGAGGCGGTTTTTGAGTCGGGGATTTTGTATTCGGGATAGTGGCGGTGAACGTAACGCTCGTTCTGTGTCGTCTCATGTACCAGAAACCCGGCATTCGACAGATCCGTGCTCGTCGCGTCGGGATCGACGGAGAACGCCAGCGGGGATATCGGTATCATGCGCACCACGCGGTAGCGCGGATCGTACACCGCTTTCGATATTGCATGCCCGAAGATCAGGTTATGGTAGACGGCGTCTTCGAGCCGTTCGCCTTCCCTGTCCACCTCCTGAAACATCTGGGTCCACTGCTTCAGATCCTCAATGTTTTCGGCGTCCTCGACGGTGTGGCGGCTCCTGTCCGGCAGCAGTTCTATTCGCGCCGCCTGTTCCGTGAACCCCGGCACCAGCCGCAGGATTCCTTTTTGAATCTCGGGATTCAGGCTTTCATGCGTTAGCGGAGAGACATTCGCGATCAACGTGCCGTCAACGTACGCGCTGCGGTTGTTGTAAATCGCGAGTTCGTGCCGCATTCGGCTGTGGTGCTCTTGCGAGGCGTCGTGCGCCTCGTCCATGAGATTGAGGAATTTATCGGCTGATTTTTTGTTTATCATATTCAAAGATTAAGGGTGGTCAGCGCCATTAGAGATCGTCTGGCCGCAATGAAGGCAAAATGTACAGTAAGTGCATTCACGTATTGTGGATTTGGAATAAGGAATGGTGGGCAGTGCCCACCCTACATAATAGGACTGTGGTGTTCTTGCGAGGCGTCGTGCGCCTCGTCCATGAGATTGAGGAACTTATCGGCTGATTTTCTGTTTAGCATCACAGCCCCATGTAATTAAAGCCAATTGGTTGTTTTTCATAGCGACGGGTGAACGGGTTTAGAAATCGCGCGTTCGGGCTTTTTCTCCATACATCGGGATCAGCGATATACCCTTCGCCCGGCAGCGAATCAAGTATCGCTTGCGCGTCCGATTCGCCAAACAGTGTGTCCACCGCGCCGCGAGTCGTTTCGTCGTCGGGGTTTTGACCGGTCTTTTTCAGGTACACTAGATTTTTGAGAATCGAACCGAGATCGTCCAGGAAGGACGAATCGCCCGACAGTTGGCCGAGCCGCTGGTTCACGGTCTGGGACAGACCTGATAACGAACTTCCATATTGCGCCGTTGCCGCGCCCATCGCCGCGTTAATCGGCGCACCCTGCGCCTGCTGGAGTAACGCTAACCCTGCCGGACTGGAAGGACCGAGCCGCGCGGCGATGTTTCCCGATGCCGCTTGCAATTGCGGCTCCGCGTTCTGGCGTATCACCGCCAATTCGGATGCCGTGAATTTTCCTCGCGACCGTCTCGCCAGGTCTTGGTTGAACTGTACCTGCTGATCCAACACCTCTTTCTGCAGCCTGTACAGATCCCGATTCGCGATTCGGTCGTAAATACCGAGTCCGATATTCGCTAGCGCACTACCGCCCGCTATGAGTGCCATTGTCATGGGTTCTGCCATTTTATGTCACCTTTTCCGTCGTTACTTTGTACCACCCGTCAATCAGATATTTGTACAGTTCGCCGTTCATTACGACTTCATCGCCGAAAAGCGCACCCCCGGGCAGTTCTCGAACTTCTCGCACCCTGTCTTGTTTCTCGTCGTCCACGTGTCTGGTTAGCGCATCTAATGATTGCTGTTCTCTTAGTGGCATTGCGGCCTCATTGATTTGTCCGATCACAAGGGGAAGTCGCGACCGGGAGACAGTTCCTACAGAGCTGTTGATATGTTCGGTCGATTGTATTGGGTTGATCGGTCAATTTAATTTTATGTGTAGATTGTGATTTTCCACATAGCACTCCGCTGGAGTGCGTCAATGGATGTCGTCTGTTTCTATTGATATTCCACTCCGCTGGAGTGGGGAGTCGCGAACGGGAGAAAATCTCTTTCCCGCTCGTTATGCACTACAAAGGCTGGTGCGCAGTGCGCACCCTACAACTGAGAAATTGCGATCTTGAGATCGGTCCTACAGTTTGCATCAGTTATTCGGTCGATTGTATCCGGTTTACCGGTCAATCTGATTTAATCCGTCGATTGGATTTCTACCACATGGCACTCCGCTGGAGTGCGTCAATGGATGACGTTCGTTTCTATTGACATTCCACTCCGCTGGAGTGGGGAGTCGCGAACGGGAGAAAATCTCTTTCCCGCTCGTTATGCACTACAAAGGCTGGTGCGCAGTGCGCACCCTACAACTGAGAAATTGCGATCTTGAGATCGGTCCTACAGAGCTGTTGATATGTTCGGTCGATTGTATTGGGTTGATCGGTCAATTTAATTTTATGTGTAGATTGTGATTTTCCACATAGCACTCCGCTGGAGTGCGTCAATGGATGTCGTTCGTTTCTATTGACATTCCACTCCGCTGGAGTGGGGAATCGCGAACGGGAGAAAATCTCTTTCCCGCTCGTTATGCACTACAAAGGCAGGTGGGCAGTGCCTACCCTACAACTGCAAAATCGCGATGTTCGCGATGTGGAGATCGTCCCTACAAGGGTTCGGGTTCGAGGCGCGCTGCCGAAGAAAGAAATCAAGTTTTCAAGAAAAAAACTTGATTTCGACGGCTTCCGGGCGCGCGCTACACGTACGCTCTGACTCTCAACCCGCGAATTGTCACGCCGCCGGTGCCGGAGATCTTGAAGCGGAGCGCGAACCCCCGCCGGTCTATCCGAACCCGCACATAATCGAATCTTTCCCCGCCAATCCTATTCGCTGTGATAGTTTGTTCGACAGGCTCCTGTTCATCGATGTAAAAGAAGGCGGTTATGTCGTTCTCTGCTTTCCCGTCGATTACCAATTCTTTGAAGGTTTTCATCTCGCTGCCAAGCCCCTGCGAGTTCCAGTCAAGCTGCTGCGATTCCCATGACCACGTAATCTCCTCAGTGGGAGCGTCATCTTGCCCGGTGTATTTGGTTAGGCTGTCGACCGTCTCGTCATCGACCACCCAATCAATCAGCCGCGGTGCGCGCTGCCCATCGGCGATTACACCCGTCAGCGGTAAACCGACAAACTTCACCGACGCATACTGCTGGATGCGGGTTCCGTCATCACCTACCGCCACGCGCCCCCAATCGTTGCCGCCATTGACAAAATAGATGGTATCAACCGCGTTGGTGGATTTGTCCCGCCGGGTTACGCCCCATAGACTTGCTTTGTTAGGCAACATACCGACGAAGCCGTCTTCGACTTCGTACCGATTGAAATAACCTTTTAGCTGCGGCGCTATCTCGGGCGCCTGGGTTCCGTCAGTGAAGTAGAGGCCGTCACTTCCGACAAAGCCGAACGCTTTTTCAAGCACACCCCACGCATGGGGCGACACGGGGCCGCGCGAAGATATTCTGTCGTAGCGATAGGCATGCGGCGACGTACCACTCAGGCGGTAAAGGCTGTCCGCCGCACCGAAAAGCAGTATTCCGCGATATTCGGCAGAGAATTCAATCCGATGTCCAGTCGTTATGGAATTCAGTACGGGCCAAGCTCCCCAATAAGGAATAGCGTTGCGCACATCGCTAAACCGCAATTCTCTCCCGACGCCTGCGAACAAGCGATCATTGTAAAGTGTGACATGGTTCGCGTTGTCCGGCATGGGGGAATTGTCCCGCAATCGGATCGCACCGTCGAGTTCTACATTTTCAGACCATGTATAGGTAAAAGCGAGTTCCTCCCCCGGGTTCACGTCTCGAGTGTGAGCTTGGTAGTAGACGGAATCGTCGTCGCTGTCCGGGTTAATTGGGAATTTATTTGCGAGCCAGAGATGAACCCCGGTGATTCTGGAATCGTCTGGGATTACCGCGTTGATCGTGATTTCGATGTCAGGGTTAGCGGGATCTGATACACTTCGCCTACTCGGCAGCGGCACCGCGTGGAAATCAGTAGATTGCGATTCTAGCGGTCCGAGAATACCTTTACCGGAGACGGTGAGTTTGAATAAGAGATTTCGAAGACTGAACGCCGGGTCGTCGTACGTGAAGCGGACACCGGTGGGCGTTGGAAGTTGACCCAATGGTTCTACGGCGTTAACCCCGAGGGTGTCAAACACATCGTCGCGCACGACGATCCCCCGGTCATCGCGGGCGCTCGTAATTATCGTGTTGCCGCCAATATCTATCGCCGTAAGCCGCCCACTTAGCGTGTGGAGATCGCCGATATCCACCTCTACCGGATCGGCCGGGAGTCCATTAGCAACAATCAGGCTGCCGTCTGATTGGAGCCAAAACAGCTTCCCGGCGGCTGCGGCGACACCCTGGATGCTGAGGTCTTCGTGCGCAATATCACTCGCTTCGCGCATCTGCAGCGCCCGTATCACGGGTCTCATCCGCAGGTGCCCCCACCGATCGACTCGCAGGTTCACCATGTCTTGCGCGTACGCTTCAGCCCCAGCACCCGCGTCAGAGGGATAGCTGAAAATCTGGTTGAATTTTGTGACATTCCAAAGCAGTTCTTGCATGAGAAGAATAATGCGTAATGCGAAATTGGGTGCTAGATGTCCCGATTTAAGATTAAACCAATCCTATAATATTCGATGATTGTTGCCTGAATGACCTACAGTATCCGAATACCCAATCAGATTTACGTCGCGCACCCGCTCGATCGCCTGACCCTCGAACCACAGCGACTTGAACTCCCGAATCTTCTGCCGCACCCGCGGCATCGCGCGTTTGTAGTGGAAGTTGTATTTCCCGTCGAAAAACTGTGCGGTCGCATCACTCACGCTCTTGTCTGCGACGCTTGCGTGATAGCACATACGATGCAAAAACGCCTCCTCCAACTGCGGATCTATCTCCAATTCGTCGTTCTCGTTGTCAATGTCAACCTGCGTAAGCACCCGATGCTTGTGCGCGTGATAGACGAACAAATTCTCCTCGCCCGGATCGCTCGTGAAATCGGGCGGCGGCGAAATGTGAAGCGTTTGGCTGCCCCGATCGGGGGACAATATTCTGACCGTATCGCCTACTTCAAAGGTATTTCGTTCCCCGCCCGCCAGTCGCGTGCACTCGACAGATTCGTCAGGCGTACTCACAACCTTCGAAACTCGAGCCTCGGCTCCGCGATCGGTGACATTCAAGACTACATCATTGATTTCGATATCGGACGGCAACGAGCCTGCTATCTTGAACGTGGTCGCCGTGCCTTCGGTCACAGTCGCCACCAGCCGTTCGCGCACAGCCCGACCCCATAACGAATAGTAGATCGGGCGCCCGTTTTGAAAGTTCTGGTTGATCGCTTGCGAGGTGGTTTGCCGCAACGGGTGCAACGGGGAATAGCGGCTTTCGCCCCGCCCCTTGAATCCGACAAAGTCAATTTGCAGCAGATCGGGCGGCAAGCCGTAACTGCTTCGACCTTCTTCTACGGCCCTGTACATGCCGGACCGCACGGATTCGCTTTCGGCGCTGATGTATTGCGCGGCGCGATTCAGGTATCGAAGCGCATCATCATCCTGATGATAATCGCCGTGGCGATCACTTATCATGTCCCTCATTTCGGTTATGGCTTCTCGTGCAGTCATAAAAAACAGTTGCCAGTGGCTAGTGGAACACCACACTCAGGTTTTGAATTGTAGAAAAAAAGCCCGTTGGCAGAGGTCTGAAGAAAGCAGTAGCTAGTGACCAGTTGCCAGTGGCCAGTGAACACCAGAAGATCCTCTTGGCGTTAAGCACCACTAACCACTGCGCACAAGCGACTAGAATTCAGAGACTTCCACTAACGGGCTTGTCTTATTGGCGTTTTCGATGATTTCCGTGCTGCCAGGCTTATTATACCATACGGTGCGATGATTGGAGATTCATCAGAAATTTCTCAAAACATTAGTCGGAATGTGATTCGCGGCAAAAGGAGGGCAGGGGACGGGGGGAAGGACGGGGTGGTTGTCGGAATGGGAGTTTTAGCGCGGTCGCTTTCCACCACATGGCACTCCGCTGGAGTGCATCAATGGATGTCGTGCGTTTCTATTGACATTCCACTCCTCTGGAGTGGGGAATCGCGACCTGGAGGTCGCTCCTACAAAGAGTTTCTTTGTATCGTCGGATGATCCTACAAAGGCTGGTGCGCAGTGCGCACCCTACGGTTACCGCCTTCGCTTCCAGCACAGAAACGCCATCGGGGCAAGATTCCCTCCTACCAAACGTAGGGCGGGGGTTGTACTGTCATCCACGCCTCCATCACCCTCTAACAGGACGTACAGGACTCGCTATTTGGTCTCTTGAACTGCTATAAGGATTATAAGGTTGATCTATAGACCAATATCGATTCCGAGATTCCGTGAGCGGAGACCGCCCACGGATGCGAATCTCTATGGTGTTCGCCGTTTGACCGATTGATCGGATTCTCAGAATAGTATCTTGAAGGCTTGATAGCCGTCTGGCAAATGGGGGCATGCATATAAACCAATAAACCAGTTGCGTAATACGTAATGCGTAATCAATGGGTTTTTACGCACTACGCATTACGTTTTACGCAGCTTCTATTAAACAATATTTACAGCGTTGCCGCTATGACCTTCGCCCTCGCGTGAGAAAGAGGGCCTTCGGTTCGGGATGCTGAGCGCAATTTCCGCCAACAACGCTGTTGACGCGACTTGCGGTACAGGTGTATTGATGCGGCCAATTGCGTCACGGAAATCGGCAATAGCCGGCGACCCCGATCCCTCCAATTCACCATTGGCGTCCGGCGTGACATAAGCATTTGCGTCCGTCAACGCGACAAAACCGGATTTTAGGCGTCCGGCGGCACGTCCGGCGCATTTCACCCAGCCGAACGGCTTGTAGGAATCCGTAACCGTCAGTGTCGTTTGCACCAATCCAGCGTGCAATTGCCCCGCGGTTGCGGCGGACAATGAGAACCGCCCCGGAAACCACAAATGAAATTTACTGTCATTCGCCAATGCTGCGGCCCAGCCTGGTGTCCTGGGGCGTGCCGAGACCGACGACAACAACGCAATTTCCACCTTGTTGTTATCTCCGGGTATCATGCGCCGAATATAAAATGTTTGACCCGCGCCCGTGCCCTCGTAAATATAACCGATAGCCCCGCGCACGTCTTTGCCGGCGAATTTCCCGTCGGTTACCAGCACATTCGAGCCCGCCGGAATATCTTCGGATACTATTCTGTCGGCATCGGCAATGAGATCCGCGCCGACTTGGTGTCGTACGCAGCAACCGGTGTTGTACGTTCCGTTCCCGTGAAACTGGCCGTAACACCAGTATCCGTCCTCGGCATCGGGCACCCAGATACCCAGCGTATTCCGCTGTGCCTCCGTCAACCCGTGCCCATCGTCAAAATCGTGAAGCACTTCCCTTGACATCTTCTTCGTCCTCCTGTTGTTTGTTCGTAGTAGTGCAATTTATTGCACGTGCGGACGGTCAATAAATTGACCTACTACAAACCGGCTATATCGTCCAGCCACGACCAATCGTCTGGCACCAGCGCTCTTGGCAAATCCACATGTAGAGCAACCGGATATTCGATCCGCCGCTGTCCGCTCTGCTCGTGAATCTGAAGAACTCGTCGTGGTAGAACGGAACTGGTCTCACACGCATGCCCATGGTCGCATAACCGGGCGCCGCCTGATTCGAACCCCGCACGAGCGTATCAATCTGCTGACGCCCCTTGCGGTTAGCCGATGATTCCCAGAACACGGGATAAATCGTACCATTCATACCGCCGGGCGCCCCCGTATGCAGACCCCACATCTCGTTATCGGGCGCGTTCGGCTCGGAGAATATGTAAGTATTGTGCATCCGCACAACCTGCTTGGTCTCCTCCCAGCCCATGCCGTCATGGATGCGCATCGCGAACTTGTCGTTTTCCAAGATATACTTGTTCTCCGACAGCAGCCCGAACAGACGGTGATCCAGCGGCATCATCTTCATGCCCTTGACAATCAGATCCCAAGGTCTCAGAAACTCGTCCATGGCTTGGTAAATGTTGTCCCTGGTCAATTGCTTGGCGGCGGTGTTGGCAGCGGGTTTTCCGCCCTTGCCGTCCGTGTGGTTGAAATAGAACACTCGCGGCGAATGCACATATTCCCAACCGGGGAACTTCGTGTTCTCACGCCCCAAAACATGGCGGCTATCGAACTTACCCAACTCCGTCGGTCCCAACCCGTGCAACTGTTTCGAGTCGCTCATGATATCCGCCAGCGACTCCGGCGCGCGGTTTTCGTTGTCGTCAGGCTGCCAAATCCCCCACAGCGAATTTTCCAAGTCGAGACTCGCGCCGTACACGGCTTGGCGGTAGCGCGTCTCAACCTGATTGTAAAATGCGTAACGTCCTGTCTCGCCCATGCGAGCGATACTGAAATTTTCGTCAAAAAGTTGACCGGAAGTGATTCCGGTGTTCTTGGTGAGTTGAAGCATATCCCAAGATACCGGCGTCATCATCGCGCCCCAGAACGCAAAATGCCGGTTCACACCCGACACCTGCTCCTGACTTCGCAGCGTATCATTTCCGCCGTACCACTGCGACCGCGGCGCTTTCAGCAAGTGGTCAATCCGCTTGCCCTCCGTCGGCTCACCCGACACAAACTCCGCGTTTGCCGTCAACGCTCCGACCATGAAACCCTGATTTTTGAGTGACTCGCCGCTCAATGCTGAGGGAAGTGATTCTCTCAAATGGAACGCGAGTTCATTTTCGACACCCATGATATTCCTCCATAATACTGTGCCAGTGTCCCGTGACCTGTAGCCACTAACAACTAGCAACTGATTTGAGATTGAAAGACTTCCACTAGTGAGCTTGTCTTACAAAAAAAAGCCCGCCAGTGGCGTCATAAACGCAGTGGTCAGTGGATTTCTATCGCGCTCGTTATTCACTCGCTTGATGGACAGTGGCTAGTGTTCAGTAAAACAGAGGAAACTAATGCTCCGTTTTTACTGGTCACTGGTCACCGGCAACTGGTCACTGTTTCTAAGACTTCCACTAACGGGCTTGTCTTTCTACTATGAGCTAACCTTATCTATGTAGGGTGAGCACTGCCCACCATCCTTTTAGTCGTAGTGTACGATATGCGATTGTCAAACCGAAAGTGAAGGTAGGAATTCGGTGATTTTCCTTCACAATAAAAAAACCCGCCAGCGGCGTCATTAGAAACAGTGATGAGTGACCGGTTGCCAGTGACCAGTAAAAGCCAAACATTTTCTTGCTGTTACTGACCACTAACCACTGACCACAAGCCACTGTGTTTCAAAGACTTCCACTAACGGGCTTGTCTTTATTCCACACCCTATAATATCTGTGCCTATCCTGTCCCTACACCCCTTTACATCTCTATTGTTCGGCAAACTGTTTTGATTGTTCTGTCTCAATCATCATCATCATTCGTCTTGCCATTTATCCGTTCTCTGATTTCCGCGCGGAGATCGTTTGCCACGCCATCTATTTTGTTTATCACCTGCATGATGTCCGTATGGTGCGCGTGTGAGTTTGCATCTATCTTCTCGTCGAGTCGAGTGAAACCGGCATCCATCTTCTCATTGAGTTTGTTGATGTCCGCGTGGTGCTCCCGTGCGTTGCCATCTATCTTCTCATCAAGGCGCGTAAAACCGGCATCCATCTTCTCATTGAGTTTGTTGATGTCCGCGTGGTGCTCCCGTGCGTTGCCATCTATCTTCTCATCAAGGCGCGTAAAACCGGCATCCATCTTCTCATTGAGTTTGTTGATGTCCGCGTGGTGCTCCCGTGAATTGGCATCTATCTTCTCGTCAAGACGAGTGAATCCGGCGTCCATCTTCTCTTCAAGTCGGATTAAGCCGGCATCTATCTTCTCATTGAGTTTGTTGATGTCCGCGTGGTGCTCCCGTGAATTGGCATCTATCTTCTCGTCAAGACGAGTAAAACCGGCGTCCACCTTCTCATTGAGTTTGTTTATTTCCGCGCGTAAGCTATCATTTTCTCTGGCCATCTCCGCGCGCAAACTACCGTCCAAACTCTTAATTTCCGCGCGCAGGTTATCATCACCTCTGTTCATGTCCGCTCTGAGGTCCGATATGTCCTTTTTTGTCGCCATGTTTGTGGTAAGCTTCCACCACAACGCGGCAATCCCGACTAGTGAACCTATTAACGGGATGAATACTTTGATCCATTCTTCCATTACTTCTCTCCCTCTGAGCCCCGGCGGTTGGAGATGATGCCTAATTATACACCTTCGTCACCGAATTTTCAATGACTAAAAATAATCGCAAACATTAAATCGAGATTGAAGAAGAGAAGAAATCCGTGAATTTGATGATTTTCGATTCCCTTACCTATGAACCTTGTTCGACGAGTAATTTCGGGCTTGATGCAAAGAAAAAAGCCCGCCAGTGGCGTCATTAGAAAGCAGTGACGGGTTATCAATTGCCAGTGCCAAGTAAAGCCGAGATGTCCTCTTGCTGTTACCGGCTACCAGCCGCTGACCGCTAGCCACTGAGTTTCAAAGACTTCCACTAACGGGCTTGTCTTTCTACTTAAACCGAGTTTTTTCGTGAAAACTTGGTTTCTTTTGCCGATTTTGTATACTACGTTTTACTTTACCTATAGCCCTACAAAATCCGTGTTAATCTACGTCCGTCCCACCCTTCCATCTATTGTCTTATATAAACAAAAAAGCCCGCCAGCGGCGTCATGAGAAACAGTGATGAGTGACCAGTTGCCAGTGACCAGTAAAAGCCAACATTTTCTTGCCTTACTGATCACTAGTTACTGACCACAAGCCACTGGGTTTCTAAGACTTCCACTAACGGGCTTGTCTTTCTTCCACACCCTATAATATCTGTGCCTATTCTGCTCCTTTACCCTGTTTTTCCCTATGGTTCTACCAACCGGGTTGTTTTTCTACAGTTTGCCTAGATTGACTGCAGAATAGTTTTAAGCCATTCTTCCATCACTTCTCTCCCTCTGAATCCCGGCGATTGGAGAACGTTCCTAATTATACACGTTCAACGCCGATTTTTCAATCGCTAAAAATAATCGTGAACATTAAATCACGAATGAAGCGAAAGAGAAATCCGTGAATTTGATGATTATCGAATCCCTATTCCTATGAAACTTGTTCGACGGGTAATATCAGGTCTGATACAAACGAAAAAAGCCCGCTAGCAGCGTCATGAGAAACAGTGATAAGTGACCAGTCGCCAGTGTCCAGTAAAAACCCAACATTTTCTTGCCGTTACTGATCACTAACCATCAAGCGACTGAATAAGGAGCGCGATAGAACTCCCAGCGCGATAGAGATCCACTGACCACAAGCCACTGGGTTTCTAAGACTGCCACTAATGGGCTTGACTTGGCACCACTTCTTACTTGCAAGGTGTTTATGTGTCTAACATGTTCCTATACCCACCTCGAGTTGTATAGTTTCGTGCACGGAGACGTTTTTTATGGGTTAGTTTGAGGGAGTTTCCGACAAATTTCGTTTCGCGCCAGATTATAGAAGTGTTTTGATGTGATTCTCAATGTGCATCGCCATAGTGAGCAAATTGGTGACCTCTTTCGGTTTATTCTGGTAAGTGTAGTCTTCGTATCGTGCGTTTATGCTCGCCTGGTGCAGTGCGGAATACTGTCCGTGTATGTTTTGAAGATGCTGTTGAACTTCCTTCTTCCTGTCAATATGTCCTTGTGGGTGAATGTTGAACTTTTTTGCGAGATAAGAATCTACAGCGTGCAAGGTTTTGTAGAATGCAATCGTCACAATCCAGTCAGCATGGCGAGAACTATTTTGAGAACCTTGGAGATCAGAGAGCGCAAGTTGAGCTATACTTTGTTTGTCTTGGTGTACGCGCTTGGTCGGCATATCGGTAATTCTTCGTTCCCATGCTGCAGCAGGTAAACACAAGAGGTTGGGGAACGGTCCAAGGGGGAAACTCAATAGAAGCGCACAAAGTTCTTCAAACCAAGGTAATCTTCTGAGGATTTATATTCTACGTAGAAATAAAGCGGGCGAAATTTCAAGTTTATTTCGAGATCAATCTGCGCCAACTGTGCAATCCGGTCCGCAGATTCGTCCGAAAGTATGATGACAACGTCCGCATAGTCCGGCGCTGAAATGTTAATGTAGCCTCTATCAACATAAGGAAAGGCTTTCAACTTTTCAGCGTAAAGTTGCTTTATCTCTTCCCAAACCTTGGGCTGAGTCTCGACGATTATTTGTTCGAGAAACGCATGTTCCTGAGTTGGGACATTGCCTTCCTGGTCAGCAGATTTCTGCGCTTTCTCATAATAGGCTACGATTTCCCCACACAAGGCGGAAATTGCCGCTTGCAAGTGGTCACCCACGGCGGTTAGGTTCAAATCGTCGTAGTGGGCAGTCACAACCTCACCTTCTCGCTCGACCACGATTGGGATTGCCTGGCGCAATTGGTAGGATGGATGTCTAAGATTCTGAATCCAGCGTGTGTGTGGGGAGCGAGTAATGCCTGTTTCCACTCTAACGGTTTCCAACTGTTCAACGCTCACTGTGTTTTCCTTGGTCCCGGCTCCTAAGATAGCGAAGTCGAAGATGCCATGATATTTTAACCTAACAAATGCGAATTTCAATGACACGTCTAAGGCAACGCGGGGTGTGTACGCTGTGACTGGCGCTAATTACACTAAAGCGTCTCCAATTTCTCCTATTGCGTTCACAATGCTATTTGTACACCTTGCTTCGATGTGCCACTTTTTCTACTACAACCAGCTTTTGTTGTTCATCAATTCGATAGACCACTCTGTATGCTCGCCTCACGATAAGTCTGTACTTTCCCTTCATCGTTCCTTTTAGAGCTTTGCCGATGTGCGGATTGTGTTCTAAGCTATCAATTCTCTGGAGAATGTCCTTTACAATATCGTTGTCAATTCGTTTCTCAAGACTACGCTTTGCTCCCTTCTCTATCGCAATCTTATATCGAACTCTTGCTTGACTTCCTCCCACGGAATTACCTCATCGGCTTCGATTTTCCTCTTTGATTCAGTGAGAATATCAGTCTTTTCAGCATCTGCCATCTCTTCAGCAGTTGCTTTCCACGACTCAATATCTATCTCCAGCAAAGAGCTGTAATAGTGCGCCATAGAATCAAGTGTAATCTCGGCATCTCCCAGTTCTGTGGAAGATAGATCTCCTCTGGCTTCTATCCACGGCGGTTCCGAGTGGGAAAGCCTAACCAGCCAATACGCCGGCTTATCGCTGTAATGTTTGAGTACCATGTCGATCGTCGCTTTTTGATCGTCATCCAACTTTCCAGCATCGCCACCTTCTATACCGGAGATGTAATACTTGCCACGATGATATTCAAATAGATCTCGGACAACAGGACCATTTGACCACGCCTCAATCTTCTCATCGAACAAAGGTCGCTCGTCCCACACTAGCGACCACGCTTGAGCATAGTATACCAATTTCTGCAATTTCAACGTAGTTATCTCGCCCTTCTTCTCCAAAATGTAGGCGGCTACATCAAATGCACTCACATTCGACATTGTTATGCTCCTTCATGACATATCTCAAAGCGCATATAGCGCACTCCCCCGATCTTACCCCATCCTTCGGACAAGACTGCCCACTAGCAGGCGGCAATTACACGCCGAACGAAAGAACCAAGTTGCTCTAAACCGTTGCCGAGTACCCCCATCGCGCTCACAAGGCTGGGGCCACGCACTCAACTATAGCACCTTCACCGCCGATTTTCAAGGACTAAACAGATCTGTGGATAATCAAATCACGGATGGTGGGCGGTGCCCACCCTACATAGGAACTTTCTTTACTGACCACTGACCACTGCCTTTCTCATCGACACGCGCACATTCGTCTCGACCTTCAAATCCGCATGGATAATCTCATGATTCCGGATAGACAACTCGATCCGCGCAAACCGATGCTCCTGCCTCAACTTCTCAATCGCCCGCACCAAGTCGCAATACACCGGCGAACAGCACGGTTTCTGAGGTGTAACGGGAATTCTATCGTTTTTACCAGGCATTCGATTCATCCTATTCGGTCACTCGGTTGATCCAGCCGCCGCAACAACAAACATCTCCGTCTCGAACAGCTTCATCAGCTCCTCGGATGTCGAATACGCCAAATTAGTAAACGGCGCGTCCTGCACCTTGCACATCTGGTACATCTTATCATTGAGTAAAAAAGCGTTCACCTCATCAATCACATCCCAGTTGTCCGGGTACACCAACTTCACATCCTCGAACAACGGGGCGTAACGCTTGAGTTGATCCGCAGGCGTTGGAAAAGCGAAGACCGGAAAATCTCCGAGCCACTTCGCCTCGACCACCATCTGCGCGTAAAGCAGATCCGACGCCGTATCCTCGCTTATCTGATTAAAACTGAAGATATGCGCGTCACTCGCAAACTCCTGATTCATAAATGATGTTGTATGTAATATTTGCATAGTGAAATCCTATTTCGAAATTGGAATTTCTATCGCCTTCCCTATTCAGTCAGTTGATCGTAAAACGTAATGCGTAATACGTAAAATTCCGATTCTTACGCTTTACGCATTACGTATTAGTTTTTTCTACCACACGCTTCGCAGTACTTCCTTGAGTTGCCCCTGAAACGCCGCATACGACACATTCTCTCTTGCCCACTTCGAAATCCGCTCCGACTGCTCCTCAAGCGATTCATCCGTCTCGTTCGCCAACCGTTTTATCGCCTCCACCTGCGCCCGCACCCCGCTCGCGCTCCAGGCAGGAATCTCCGACGCCAATCCGTGCTTCGCCGCCACCACCGGCATGCCCGACATCATCATCTCCTGCGCCGCTGTGGCAAACGTGTCGTGAAACGCGCACCAAAAACCGAACCGTGCATTCTGAAATTCGCGCGCGATCTCTGCCGTCGTCGCCTCGTGCACCACCCGGTCGGTATTCGCGTACAGTTCCTCCTGCAACCGCTGCGGTCCCTCTTCCTCCAAGGCAGTGTACCATAACGACGCCGATCCGACATAAACCCGCTCCATCACGCCCTTCAATCCCTTGAACACCTCGGTAACCTGCGGCGCGTTCTTCTGCCAGGAGACGTTGCCTGTCGCAACCAGCCGCGGTTTCCGTTCCTTATAGCTCAGACGCGAAAGGAAAACGTCGGGCACCGGGTCGCACAAAATGTGATTCGTATTCACGTTTACGTACTTGAACACATTCGCCTGGAACTTACAATTCGCGGTGACGACATCGCTTAATTTCACCACCTGCTCCCGCAGGAGGTGCGGCATACGCATCAGCGTCAATTCGCTGCAATACAGAATCTTTCGGCTCTTATGATTCCGTAACCCATGAATCAACTGTTCAACGTTTTCATATTCCCTGTCGCCGTAACCTTCCGTTGTCAGTGTGAAACGCAGCGGCTCTATCAACACCGTATCCGCCGTAATCTCGCTCGCGTCGCATATCCCCTGCGTTCGCGGATAAACGTCTCTCAGCGCCTCCAAGACACGGTACGTTTTCGTGCCCATCCCGCCCCCGCCGCCTTGACTGGACGGCAGGATAGACGGATCGTAATTCAAAAACTTCGGATGCGTCAAATAGTCTATCATTAAAACCTCCTTACATTGTCTGAATCGCGGATTGTGGGATCTCTATCGCTTTCGCTATCCGCTCAGTTGATCAGATTAAAGGATTTCACGGATTAAATTCGACCAATCATCTTCGATGCAATTGGTGTCAGTTGCCTGTTTATGAGTTGGCTTCAGGATTCCCAAACTGTCGTGGATTAAAAGAATGACCGCTTTTAATCTGTGTAATCCGATCAAGTGAGTGATTAGCGAACGCGATAGATGTTTCCTTCATTCCTTGTTATCTGTCCCGATCGCATGTGCCATCAGCGTGGGATCAAAAAGATTCACCAACCACTGCTCACTGCTCATATGCCGATAGCGGAACTCTTATAAAATCAATCATATAGCGTGATGGTATAATCGAGTAAAACCCAGACTGATCCTCCGCCTGCGCTATTCGCCAAAGTTCCCCCTCCAGATTCCATGCCGCGCCCGTTTCGCACATGTGCTCATATAAAATGCGCGCACCCTTGTTGTTTACGATGAGTCCCCCGTCGCCTGCGCCGCCCAACCCGCGCGCTAACACTCTGCTAGCGTCACGCTCAACCGGTTCACGCTCTATACGTGGAACACCGAACTTCTCAAAGACATCTAACTGGACTATAATTGCGGGTTTTCCTGTCTTTTGATTGTCCCGGCAGACGAAGCCCATCATGCTGAGGAATTCGATAAACGGACGCTTGATGGCGAAATCGTCAATCAAAAACATATAATACTTGTCAGCCGGCGCGTTCATAATCTGCTTAAAGACCATCGTGAACGTCCACTGCGTGCAAAATATCCTTGACGATCTTGAATCACATTTTTTCGAATACTCTTCCGCGATTTGCGGGGGTAATCGCCAGCCCTCCTTCAGAGCGTCCTCAACGAGTCGTGCCGTATCGCTTCCGTACGCCTGCCCATCCCGCGCTGGAAAGTACTCGATATGCGAATACGGTACGCCCATCGTCGCTAATGCGCCAAGATTTATGTATCGCCGCGCCGGTATTCTCTCAAGTGTGGGTACGATAATTTTCTCTATCATATAGCATATCCCTTGAAACCGAGTGTGTTCTTGGAAACTCGGTGTTTTAGTCCAACACGGCTCCCTGCATCTCCTCCGCCACCATCACTAAATCAAACACATTCACATCTGCTGGTTTTTTCTGGTCACTGACCAGCAAGCGAGTGATTAGCGAGCGCGATAGAGATCTTCTAGTCACTGACCACTGCTTCTCCTACTTCACAATCACCATCCGCCGCGACGCCGCATACTCCCCCGCCCGGAATTGATAAATATAAATCCCGCTCGCAACCGCTTCCCCGTCTTCATTCCGTCCGTCCCAATACGCCGCCTTTCCACGCTCCGCGTAATACCCTGCCGCCTGATTCCCGAGCGCCAACCGCCGCACTAGTGTCCCGTTAGTGTCATAAATCGTAATCGCCACCTCCGCCTCTCGCGCGAGACGATACGGTATCCACGTCTCCGGATTGAAGGGGTTCGGGTAATTCGGCAACAGCGCAGTCTCCTTCGGCGTCAACAACGCCGCAAGCAAACCTTCAAGGAAGCGGATTCCTTGTTGAAGATTCACATCGCCGACGTCTAAACCCTGCGCACCCGCAAGCCATCTCTCGATATCCGCAGCGCTAATAATCGACAGGTCCGGGGAATATGCCGAAGGCGCGGCTCCGCCGCCCCCGATTGCCCCGGCAACCATCACCAAATCAAACACGTTAATTACCCCGTCCCCATTCACATCGGGCTCGCTTTTTTCCGTCCCGATTGCTTGAGCCACGAGGATAAGATCTAGTATGTTCACCACCCCATCCTCGTTCACGTCCGCTGGGTTCGCCGGTTTCACTCGCAGATACATCTCCCCGTCAAGGTTGGGCAGCGTATGCATTGCTCCCTCCAAACCGCTGGCGACACCGCTGGCCAGTTCGGAGAGCGTAATGGTTTGTTCTGCACCGCTATGATTGTACACCGCCCAACCATTCGTAAATTCCGAATGTAAAGCCCTTCTGTCTCTTGATACAGTTGCCCTTTCGCGCTCACCGGCTGACCCAAGTCTGCGTCCCAGAAGTCGTACCAGATATTTCCGGTCGGATTCTCGCTAAAGAAGCTCTCCGTATACAAAACATAGCCGTCCGAGTGAGTTAAGCTCAAAGCTGTCAAAGCACGCATCCACATCAAGTTATTTGGACTATCCAAAGGTTCACTCGGCAAACTAAAACCTTCAAGCGCGTTTATCCGTGGCTCTCGCAGGTTGTGTTCGAGCCACATCAATGAGTTTTCAACCTCTTCTAAATCGTCGCTGGTTTTGTATTCTGGAATCCCGGTTTCCATGAAACCGCCGTTGATATGGGGTGCAGTTCTGGGAATGATACGATCATTGGTATTGCCCATTATTAGAAAATTGGGACGAGTGTTAGCGCGTATTCGTTGAAGAATGTTGTCTCGAGCGCGTTGCTCGGCTTCCATTGTTCGGAATCCTCCAAGCACCGGTATGCCCTCGTGCCAATAGTCGAAGAAAATGCCATCAAATAAACCACATTTTGAAATGGCAATAGCCTCTTTTACGATTCTATCCTGAATGTACGGGTGCGTGAAATCAATTAAATCTCCTTCTACAATGTTTCCCTCCGAGTCCCTTATCCAATACGGAGAGTCTTCAGGTAAATAGCCCCTATTGCTCTTGCCCCCACTAGATCTCATCCTGACTTGAACAAGATAAACCATAGTTGGGTTAACGGCAAGGTATTCCTCGCGCCTCGACATGACGCGGTCAACCAGACCTCCTATCACTACGCCGTGAGATGTTTCCCGAAAGTAAAGCTCACGTGGGAGGACGTCGAACCATAAATCGTGACGTGCGGGAGCACTCGGCCCCCAGCGGGCAAATATTGACGGATAGGTCCGATTCTTGATGCGGGGTGCAAGTGGCAACGGTGGCATGTCACACGTTTGATCGTAGAGAAAATCAGTCAGCGACAGTCCGTCAAGCGGGCTATGGTCCGTGATGCTGTTCCACCGGATGTGAAGAATTTCCAAGCGCGTTAGAGATGCAAGTGAACGCACATCTTTAATCTTATTGTTGTCCAGCCACAATTGGATGAGTTGTGTTAGGTTTACAAGCGGACTGACATCGACAATCTGATTGTTGTCCAGCCGCAATTGGGTGAGTTGTGTTAGGTTTACAAGCGGACTGATATCGACAATCTTATTGCTGTTCAGAAACAATTGGGTGAGTTGTGTCAGGTTTGCAAGTGGACGCACATCTTTAATCTTATTGTTGTCCAGCCGCAATTGGGTGAGTTGTGTTAGGTTTACAAGCGGACTGATATCGACAATCTTATTGCTGTTCAGAAACAATTGGGTGAGTTGTGTCAGGTTTGCAAGTGGACGCACATCTTTAATCTTATTGTTGTCCAGAAACAGTCCGGTGAGTTGCGTTAGGTTTTCAAGCGGTCCGAGGTCTTCGACTCGATTGTAGCGAATATCAAACGAGGTCAACTGCGTCAAGCCTGCGAGCGGACCGATATCGACAATAAGGTTGCGGTCTAAATCTAACCAGTTCAGTTGTGTGAGATGTTCCAACGGGCTAATATCGTCAATCGTCCAACAGTCGTTAAGCCGCAAGCGGCTGAGTTGTGTGAGATGTGCCAACGGGCCGATATCGGCAATCGGGTTTTCGCCCAAGCGTAATTCGGTCAGGTTGGTTGCATGTTCCAGGCCGGTGAGATTTGTTATTTGACGCGCCGCCGCGTTAAGTGCGGTTAACTGGCGCATATCCGCTTCCATAATCGGAGTTCCGGCTGGTACATTAAGCGCCTCTCGCAGTACCCGTTCCAGGTTAGCGTCTGGAATATGTAGGACTTCCGCGCTCAAACACAGCGGTATAATAACCAGTGCAACACAGAATATTGATACTTTCATAATTAGCCCTCTAGTCAATTCATTGGGTGTACTACTGTGTTTTGGGAAGCCACCGCGGAGTACCGGCGTCGCCCGGCGCATCGGGTGCCGCGTCAACGGTTGCGTTAACGCCGCCATTTCGGATAATGGCGAGTTGATCGGTGCGATAAAACGTGAAATCATTTAAATCCTCTGGCTCAAATACTTCGTTGACCGCGCGCGCTACCCCGGGCGTGTCTTCCGAAAACATGTCGTGCAGAACGAGCCACCCGCCGTCTACGAGGCACGGCAAAATGAGTTGCAACTCTTTTAGCGTTGGTTCATAATGGTGGCTGGAATCGATAAACGCTACGCGTATGGGTAACCTCCAAAAATGCTGGAGATATAAAACGCTGTCCGATAACACCGGCGTAATGTGATCGTGCAACCGGAACTCCCACAGATTCTCGCGCATCTCGAAGTAGGCGTCGTCGAACAACTGACGCAGCGGACGGTAGTCTTTGGTGTAGGAATCGATCGCCAGCAGCGGATGTTTATTGGAATTGTCGTCGCGCATCGCGTGCGCCATCATCAATGCCGAACCGCCGCAGAACAAGCCGCATTGTAGCACATAACCGTCAAGTTGTACACGGTCATGCGTTCGTGCCGCGATCTCGTAAAGCGCGAGCAGTTCCGACCGCGAATGCTGCACCACATACGGTGATTCGGCATCACCGCGATTGTCTTGTGCCACTTTTAAACAAATAGCTTGGATGTCCTTGGCAATCTGCTCCGTCTTTTCGTCCGCCTGAACCGGAAAAGGCTCAAAGTTAATCATCTGATTTCTTTCCTTACTTCGGCTTATATGTGTTTACACTGCCGTCTGCGCTGGTTTGGTAAATGTCTGCCGCCGTTGGCGCCTCGGTCGGCACGGATTCTTCCGTTGTTTCGAATAAGCCCTCCATGACGGGGTCGATCCTTATGCTAATCGGATGTGTGCGCCACAGCTTGCGTATGTAATTAAAGTCCGCTTTCGACTTATGCAGACCTTCAATGATACCGACCGGGCTGGCATCGACGTAGCACGTCATACCCCCGATGAAGATAGTCGACGGCTCGTAAGCCAACACATCCGCCAGCACACACGTACCGGGGTACGGCACCGCGTTGATCGATACTGTTAATTGATCGTAAACAGAAAAGTTGAGATAACGCAACGGAGTCGTGCGCTCAATAAATTGGGACGCCTTTCGCACGTTGTTGTGAATCGCGTAAATGGGTTCTGGGCGGCATAGTATCGCGCCTCCCTCTTCAAGGAAAGCGGACACCACGCGTGTTATAAAATCCTCCTGCACTTCACGCCCCAGGTTCTTGACAAATCCGAACGATGTGTACAATATATCCGTGCGCTTCCCGACCTTTGCTTGCCACTCCTCCTGCACCAGCGGCGGAGGCCACCACAGATCAATCGGAGCCGGCCTGTGTACCCGCACCACCGTGTCGTACGATTCAATTGTGTCCGCGTCACACTCCGCCAACGACGGCCCCCGTCCCAGAATCGCCACCGACTTGCCTCTTATCAGCGACTCGAAATGCCGCTCGAGCGTAATGTGTGTGTTTGGAAGACCGTTAGCTAGTCGTGTCATCTGTTTTATTTCGCAACTCCGTTACTTCGGATATAACGGTGTCTGAAAGAATGTCCCGCTCTTCGTCGGAAGCTCCAACCTCCTCTGCCAGTTGATAAATGTAATTATCGATGGTGGGGTAATGGGTGAGGTGCCATTGCCGAGGTCTGTCTCTTGCTTCATGGCATGCCTCGGCGTCCCAACACACACGACAATCGCGTGCGAAGGAAGCGGTGGGGAAATCGACATTGGGACGCCGTTCGCCGGTTTCCAAGTAGTGCTTGATATACCACAATCCTAGCGCCATCTCCTCATGTCCTAAATTCTGGCTTGCCCTTTTTATGAATTGCCGAAACTCCGGTAGGCGTTGATATATGTTAGTCGGTATTCGGATATAAGCGCCGCAGTGTCCGGCAAATCCTTCCCACCCGTTCCAATTCGACGTAAGCAACAACCGACGGAGAGTGTTGTAGGATGTTGAGCAATACTCCGACGCCAGATTTATCCATCCGCTTTCATCCAAGGGAGAACAGCGCACCCAATTCCTAAACCACCCGACAGCTTTTTTCTTGTCCTTTTGTTCAACCCAGCCTCGCTGCAAGCCAATTTCGTTTTCCGGAAAATCGTTAATCGAGATTTCGACGAGCGGAAATAGCTCGCCGAAACTGCTTTTCAACGCAAACATATCCGCGTCGATGACGATAACGTATTCAAATTCGTCCAGCCGCTCGTCCAACAAAGGAGAAGCCGCATAGCCGAGGATATACTGAGGTGCGTGTAACTTCACCATGTCGTCCGGGTAAACAAGAATTGCGCGTTGAGGCACTTTCGATTTTGCGAAGGCATCTTTGTAGAATGCCTCATACTGGGATTGTACGACATGAAAAAAATATGTAGCGTTGTACTTTTGCATATCGGAGTTAAAAATGCGAGAGCGCATACTCCACAATGCCAGATTAAACCACGGGCGCCACACGTCAACATTCGCTGGACAAAAAAGCCGGGCTACTATAGCCACATTTGCCCCGGAGGGGTGGTAATCAGGAAATTCGGAAATGGGCGGAAACTTCTCACGTAACTTGTAGTTATCTCTGGTGATAGTCGTCATTTGTTATTTAGGCGTGTGGCGAGCGTCTTCATAAGGACTGATATGGCCACTGTAGTTCAGAGGCATTGTCACAACGCGGTCCGTGGAAAAGTACCCGTCTGCCTCAAGCTTTCGTGCCGCGTACCAGAACACCCAGTTGGGCACGCCGCAAGCACCGCCGATATCGTCTGCCAAATTCAAAATCTCCTTTGCACCACTTGGAGTAAACAAATTGGCGGCGTCTCCGGAATGCGAAAGCCCCCTGCGGAACGATGTGTCCTCGACCGGTGCGCCGGGTTCAAGTGAATCCTCCGGTTCGAAGCCGGGACGCTGCTCATTCCAAGCATATTGAGCCATTTTCAATGGCGCGCCGCACGAGGAGAGTAAGCGAATGTGTTCTAACACTTCGCTGTACGTAACTCTCATCGCAACGTCGTCAACCAGGAATAAAGTGTAAACGGAGTCATTGAAACCTTCAGCAATCTGGGTCATAATCTCATACCACGTCCAGCTCCAACAGTAGTAGCCCTTCCCCAAATCAATGTCCCTGAGATATGTCGAATTGGGAAACTGTGTCGTGGCAGCTTCTTTCGCCTCCTGTAGGTTGGGATAATTGATGTGGTCATGCGCACTGAATCGACTAAGCCGCTCCACCGGAAATCCGAGCGCAAACAGCGCGCCGAAACTTGCATACCACCGATCTGGACGACGATCTAGATTTGCCACAACAATATTAAAATCACTCATTTTGTACCACAATCTGTTAGATTGTGGATCTTCCTCAACCCGCCCCCAACAACTTCGATCTTGGCATCAAGTCCCCCATCCGATTCGGCGATCTTTTCCAATCCGTCAGTATATCCTCGTGCACCGTTTCCTCTGGGGGATAATCGATGACCCCATCTTCAATCCCGCGTTGAATCTGCCGCGCCAGCTCGATTTCGTGCGGCCAATCCATCTCCATGAGCAGCCCGACATGCTTCAACACATAGAACGCCGGTTGCGTCATGATTCCTGCTTTGACCCGGCAGACGTTCAAGCCCCAATGATACGGCTCCAGTCCCACCACGTCGATCGGCATCTCGTTGTACACAAAATCACGCAGCAGCGTAACAGCCGTGCGCAGCCACGAATCTCGAATAAACATCATATTCGCGCCGCACACGACAATCTCCTCGAAATCCGCCCCGAACTTCACCTTTGCTTGATGGAGCGCATACTCCGCTGTCACCGACATCTGCGTGTACCTGTCCGTCGCCGGGGCACGCATCAAATACTCGTCCGCGCCGTATTCCACCGCGACCTCTCCGTACTCGGCGCTGTCCGTCGACACCACCACCCTGTCGCAGACGCCCGAGCGCTTCAATACCTCGATCGGATACGCCAGCGCCGGACGCCCGCAGATATCCGTGATGTTCTTGTGCGGACATCGCTTCGATTCGCTCTTCGCCATGACGATCCCGAGTGCCTTTTTAGTATCAGTCATGTTTCGTTCCTTCATTGATATTTACTGGCCACTAGCCACTGGTCACTGGCTACAGTATTTTCATATCGTCTCGAAATACTCCATCAATTTGTGGTCCGTCGACACATTCTTATGCTGTGCCTCAAAATCCCGCAAGAAACGAATATCGTACAACGGCTTGTGGTCGCGCATCATTGCGACCTCGGCTTTCAACCACACATCTTTCGAGTCGAGGTAACACGCGAACCCCGTAAAATACAACGATTTCGGGTTTTGACGCTTTATATAATCGATTAGCAGCGTCCCCGGCATCGGAAAGCTGTAATCCATTGCCCGCACCACCTCCACGAAATGCTCGTACGGCAGGCGGTAAATCGAAATGTCGAATTTATCGCTAATGTGATCTAATGTCGCAATCTCTTTTGGCGATATAAGATTATAAATCTTATGCTGGATCAGGTATTCGCAGCCGCGTTCCATAAGCGGTGGGATATTCCGACGCGCGTCGCCCAGCCCCCAATACGGCAAATTCGACGGCGCGAAGCCGGTCGTTTTCTTCCCGAATAGGTGCCAGAAATCCCGCGGCACGAACGATTCGTCGTTATCGAACTTCAACTCGAACGGCTTCTGCGGCCACGGTAGATTGCTTTGCGTGCGGATGACCACGTCGTGCGAATCGATCAGTTCACCCTGCTCGATTTCGTTCAGATACTCCGCTCGCCCCACAATTGCCACGCTTCTGTTTTCGATAACCTCTTTCATCGGTAACCTCCACTGCTCACCATTCTGTCTTGACACTCGGCGCGCCACTCGAAAATGCCCGTGCCGCCGTAGTGCCCACTCTCGTACAGCGCCGACAACGAATAATATCCCTGCTGCTGCGGAAAGCCCGTCATCTTTTCAAAAAAATAAGCCAATATCTGTTCCTGCGGAAACAGTTCACACGCCGCTAGCACGTCCCGCGCCCCGTCCCTATTCAGCAGAGAGCCCGCGTCCGACCTGCCGCACAATCCGTACTGCAGAATATCGAAATACGGCACAACCTCCCGTTGCACCAGTATGCGATTATTGCGTGAGATTTGCACGACACGCGGCTTGTGAGTCTCATACCGCGTCACGCAATCGACGATCTGATGAAGTTGCGCGTATGTGAAAACCGTGAAACAATCGTCCACCAGTACAAAACAGTACAGATTCTGCCTCATTAGCCGCGAAATGCGTAATATTATCGAATACCACGTCAGCAGCCAGCACAGTTCCGATACATTGTTTTGTGCAATGAACCTGCTTTCCGAAATCACGCGAGGCATCGGACGAATGGATTCGCGCGCGTGTTCTACCGCCTCCGCCGCCGTCGGATAATCTTTCCAACTGAAGGCGTTGAACCGGTGGATTCGCGACCTCGGAAATCCCTGCTCCTCCAGCAACTCACGACAGCGCCTCCATCGATCCGGCCGGTGTTTCAGATTCGGTATCAAAGCCTGGATGCGGCAGTTGTACCGAGCCGGTTCTGCGATATGGTCAGGCCATGCGTAACGGTAGTCGTGAAATCTGCTATTGACCATAAACCCCGTGGAAAATATCGTGGATGCTCATGACATTCATGTTAGTAATCCTGACTCTTCGGCTTTCTCTGTATTCAACTGCGAATTCGGTGTTCGCCCCATCGAATGCGCCGGCACCACATCCCCCTTCCAGTGAAACCTATCCTCGAGAAAGGTAGGGAAATGCACAATACCCGAGGCGATGTTATAAATGCCCGCTGCTGGGGAATCAGTCAGTGCTTTCCGTACCGCATACTCTGTTGTACCTCGATACACCACACTCGCGCTTACGTCTTCGCACTGCTTCCAATTCGGCACGCGCCCGCTCAAATCATGCGGGTGGTTATTGAAGAAGCATACGAACGGGATACGAAAGATGAACAAGCGTTCATAGAACACGCCGCAAGCAATTTGATTAGGTTGACTTTGCAGCGTGTGCTCCATAAAGATCTTACTTGCCGCGTACCGATTGTGCGGGTGCACATCGTCCTCCTCCCACCGCACTCCCGCTTCGCGATACACTCCCGCTGTCGAAAACGCCACGAACGGAATATTTCTCACCTTCGCCAGCTTCAGCATCCGTACCGGCAGGGCGACATTTGCTTCCATTACCTCCGCCATCGTGGCTTTCTGACACAGCGCCTCCGTGCTGATCGCCGCCGCGCACACCATACCGCTATAACTGTCAAGATTCCGATTATGCCATTCCTCATGGCTTACCAGGTCAAACCGCGAATCTTCCGAGAAGATAGAGCCGACAAGCCCTCTGCCAACAACCAGATATTTGTCCATGTGGCGCTAATGCCCTTCGAATATGTTTTCAACACTAATGACTTCCAGTTCGGGGAACCGTTGGGTGATTAGCGCTTCCAAATTCGGCGAAAACAGAATGGCTCGCTGATCTGCCTCCCCAATCATGCGCATCGGACGAATCGGTATCTCCGTCCCCGGTACGCAGTGCCCCCACTTCTCCTCCGCGTCATCATAAAAGCACGTGAACCGGTCAAGTTCCAATCCCCGCTCGGCAGCGAGATTCAGTATCACCGTCGCCTTCGCGCTGGCGAACACCCCTGCAAGCGTCCCCGGCGGCTGCGCGTTCACGTACGTCACAAAGTTCTTCAGCTTCCGCTCCATCCGCTTCATGAAGTTCGCGAAGATGTCCCCGCGGCTAAAGTAATTCTTCTCGAAATCCGCGATTCTGTTGGGGTCGTCTGTGGGAGAGGCATCCCTGCCTCGATAATCCCCTGTGCGCACCAGCGTGCACAAGATACTGCCGCCCTGCGCCTCCACCCGCTTCGCCGTGGCAATCTCCAGACCCGCCTTCTCCGCCAGGTTCGCAAATCCCGCCACCGTGTAGTAATAGTAATGCTCGTGGTAGAAGTGGTAAAACTGTGTGTTCGTCAGCAGGTCCACGAGGTACTGAAACTCGACAAGCGCAACGCTATGTGCATCCATCACCGCCCCGATCCCGTTGAGCAAGTCCACGGGATTCGGCGTGTGCGCCAGCACGTTATGCGCATGGATAATGTCAAACGCGCCGTGCAGATTCCAAATCGAAGCCCCTATCCTCGCGTTCATCAAACGCGCGTAGGCGTAGACCTTGTCGTCGATGTACCGGTGCAAGTTCGCCGCCGGCTCCACCCCCACAATCGTGGTGTAACGATCATCGTTCCCCGCGTACCGGTTCAGCATATACCCGTCATTGCACGCCACCTCGCACACCGACCTCGGCTTCCGCGTCCTGTTCAACCTATCATAAATCCGCCGCGCATACGTCATCCGGCTGCTGACATGCTCCGAAGACAACGTCGACGACCGGTAGGCGTAATTGCTGAACATCAGCTTCGGATCAACGAACTCCGTCAGCCTCAGATTCCCCTCGCCCAGCCACCGAAAGCCCAGTTCATACCTCTCATGCGGCGTCTCCAGCTTATTCGCCAGCGGTATATTTCCCAGAATATAATCCGGGTCCACATGCTTCCTCAAAACGTTCATATGATGGTTTTCATCCTTCCTTGCTCGCCGCCCATACGTACGGTAGGTGCGGTTTCCAACCACACCGGCCCCCCACGATACATGTTCCGTGAAATCCTTTACTCCGTGATTCTGCCTTTATTAAGCCTCGTGCCGTCCCGAATAATCTTTATCCGTTACGGAAGGTCGGGAATCGGAATTCCCTCCTACATCTGATTTCTCGTGCAATCACCAAATCCCCGATGCCACGCATTGGGCGAGGATCAACTGACTGGATAAGGAAGGCGATAGAGATCATCCCTCGCCCCTACGATACGTGTTCCGTGAAATCCGTTAATCCGTGAAATCCGTGATTCAGACAATTTCTCCCGTTTTCTCGCCTTCCCCACGGACCACTGGTCACTAGCCACTGTTTTTGACAATACTTGACAACTCCCCAATTCCAGACTATAATCACTGACAGAAAAACGGTCTATTTCCGCATCCTTCACTCATCTCGCAATAGGAGACTTTACGATGAACACGATATTGAATATTGGAGCGGCAATTATTTCACCGGCGCTGATAATTAGCGTAATGATTTTCATGATTAACTCAGTAAACAAACGCATGGACGACATGAACAGACGCATTGACGACTTAAGATCAGAGATGAAATCCGACCATGCAAAACTTGCCAGTGCCTTGGGCGACCTTTCTTCTGTGGTACAAGCAGTTGACAAACGATTGGAAAACCTCAATCAGACAATGACAAGACATCTCGAATTTCATGCTACAAACAAATCCTAATCTATAGTTCGTAGGTTGGGTTGAACGAACGCGGAAACCCACATGCTCGCCGGCTAAATGCCCCTCCTGCCAATTCAGCGCGAAGACTCTTAAATCATAGTGAAACCCAACATTCCACAATTTCAATCACACCCCACGAGGCTGTGGAAGAAACCAAGTTTTCAGGAAAAAACTCGGTTTCATTCTTCCAATCTCCCATCCTTCCCCGCTCTCCACTAATCACTCTCCACTAATCACTCTCCACTAATCACTCTCCACTAATCACTCTCCACTGCTTTTCACAAAATACTCATACCGCTCCAAACACTCCATCACCAACCGAAACAACCGCACATCATAAACCGGACTCGGCTGAAAATCCGGCGGAATAGACGAAATTGACGGCGCCTGTTTGAGCATCCCCGCAAGGTCGTTCTGGCGCACGAAATTAATCTTGCCAGCGTCATAGCGAGTCTGCGATAGCGCGTACAGCCCGCGATGCGTTGCCGTCGCCATGTTCTCGATCGACTGGCACGTCTCGTACAGGTGCATGATGACCTTGCCGCCCTCCCTCTTCGCGCGTCTCGCGAGGGCGCCGTTTTCAACATTCCGAAAATACATCATGCAGATATACGTAATCCCCGCCAGCGGCCGCATCTTCGCTCCCTGCGCTACGGTTATCTCCCGCTTCTTGATGGCGCTGTCAATCATTTTATCGGTAACACCGACAAAGCCGCCCGCGCGGTTCGTGCCCACAATCGTCCCCATCCGGAAGACGACATCCGCATACGCCTCCGCCTCGTGCTTGCTGCGCGTGTACGGATGCTTATGCTCAATCTGCTTCTGCTCGTTATACATCGCCGTGGTGGACGCCAGATATAACGGCACATCCGTATACAGTTCCCGCAGCTTCTTCGTCGTCTCGACATTATGCTTCGTGTAGTGCGAATCCGGATAGTCGTCAGCGATCTGCGACGCCCCGCCGAGGTGCACCACGGCATCAACAACCCACGGCGGAGCCATCAGATCTTGAATATGCTTGTTCTCGAAATCCTTCAGCACGCCCTCTTGGCATGTCGGAGCCGGCTTCGGATCCACGCCGAACACATGCCAGCCATGCATCCGGAAATACATGCTCATCTCGACCCCGAGATAGCCGTTACAACCAGTTATGAGTACATTTCGCATTGACCTAATGTCCAATTTTTGTTATACTAAATGTAGGGTGCAATCAAAGAAGCGAATAGCGACTGCGATAGAAATCCCCCGCGCACCAGCCTTTTTCCCTGAAAGACGAAAAAAGAGGACCGTTGACAATGGATACAATTCTGAGTCTAATCCCGATTATCGGAGGAGTGATTGCGTTTTGCGCGTTGTGGTGGAAGATGGCAACATCGGTAGCGAACAAATCAGATATAGCCTCCGTCAGAACCGAAATTGCCTCCATCAGAACCGAAATTGCCTCCATCAGAACCGAAATCGCCTCCGTTAGAACCGAATTCAAAGAAGATATTGAGAAGCTGAGAACGGAATTCAAAGAAGATATTGCCTCCGTGAGAGCAGAAATCGCCTCCGTCAGAACCGAACTTAAATCAGAAATCGCCGACGTAAAGGCTGAACTCAAAGCGGATATTGACAAGCTGAGAATAGAGGTCAAAGAAGACATTACCGAACTTCGAGCAGACATCAGAGAAATACGGCAGTTCATATTCAAATACCCTCTCGACAATAACGAAAACGGTTGATTGCCGGAGCCTTGAAACTGAGTTTTTTCTTGAAAACTCAGTTTCTTCCAATTTCCACCTGCGGGATTTCTATCGCAGCCGTTGTTCGCCCCCTTAATCCTATTCGGTCGCTTGATCTCCGCGGGGTTTTCTCGTCTTCCCGTTTTCCCGCCTTCTTCCATTCCTCCTCAATCTCCATTGTTTTTACTGACCACTAGCCACTGGCAACTAACCACTGCCTCTAATGGTGCACGTTGATTTCGCGCACCATGCCGATCAACTCGTCGCCCTTCGATGCCAATCCGTTACCCAAGTCTCGCTCATATTGCAAACCAGTGGAGAGTGAAGAGTGCCTAGTGGAGTGCAAGAACATGGTTTTTCTCATCACTACTTAAAACGTTGCCCCCAACTGCAACTGGTAACTGGTAAAGAACTCCTCGCCCTCCACCAGAGGCTCCGTCTCATACCCCAACTTCGCCCTCACAATGAGCGACAGTGTATCACTCAACGTATAAGTAGCCGTCGGCTCCACCGACACTTGCAAATCCGAAAAGTCAATCTTCGGCGTGAACTTGTACATCACCGAATACCGCGAATACTGTGTCCGCACGTACGCTAATGCGCGCACCACATTCGGATCCGTCTCCTTCAGTTCCAAGTCCTCGCGCGCCTGCTTGTTCTCCAGAAAGTTGCCCGCGCCGCCGTTCACGCTCCAGCCCTTATCCTCATAGAGATCGACTGACACAAAGCCCCCGAGCTGAGTTTGCCCGGCGATGCCTCGCTGTTTGTCCCGATTCCAATCCGCAAACGCATTCACGCTGACGCGCTCATGAAACGCGTAGCCGACGACCGTATGTGCGTTAAGCACCTGCGACGTCACCTCGCCGCCGCTGGTCTGCTGCTGCCCGTAAAACCCGCCCCAGCCTTCGATTTTGTTTTGATTGATCGGGACAATCGCCGTGGCGCTAAAACTCGTGTCGTCGTTCATGCCCGCGATACCGATATTGACTTGCCGCACATCATGCGCCAACTCGTCATATTGGCTATACCCACTCGATGCCACGACAAATGCCAGTAGTAATGTAAAACATAGGGTCTTCATGGTAGTATCCTCCAAATGTAGTAAGTAACACGTGATGCGCAACCTCGTCTATTACGCATTACTCGTTACGTATTATTGACACTATTGCGTAATGACGTAATGCGTAAAAAAGCTAGTTCGCATTACACAATACTCTTCATGTCGCTATCAAACGCCTCGGAGTCCATCAGCGTGATATTGAACTTATCGCACAGCCTGAGAAAGTCCGCCTTCCTCAAGCCGGGAATCTGGATGATTGACTCATAACGATGAATGAGATGCGCCTGAAAAATGACCGTGTAGACCACCCACTCATAGAACAACGCCTTGGACGTGATCTGCTCATAAATCTCCGCGATATTCCGTTTTCCGAAAAACACGCCCAACGGCGAGAAATCATACGCGTTCCAAATCAACTCAATCACCATCAGGTCCGCCTTCGTGAGCTTCCCCTTCGGCGTGGAGCGCGACTGCCACAAATGTTCAAGTTTCCGCTGTTCGTAATGGCACGCTCTCGAACAGAACCGCCGCGGGTTGCTGCGCTCGTACGACACATAGCTGAACTGCTCTTCGCAATTCTCGCACGTTGTCTCCGCCACGACGCTCCGTTTTTTACGCTCGCGCGAATACACATGCTTGTACGTCCGCTTGTTTCGCGCCTTTCTGCACTCTACCTTACAATACTTCTGTCGGCGGTTCGTCGTCCGAAACTCGACGCCGCACTCCTGACACGCGAAAGTCGAAATCTTCTTAAATGTGCTCATTCCTGTAGTCCATCACGCCCTGTAGGAACAATTTCCGGCTCGCAACTTCAAATCAGGCATTTTGCCAATTGTGCACTGTCATTTTAGAGAATTGGTACAACCTGTCGGGAATCGGAATTCCCTCCTGCCCTCAACCAAAACGCGGTAGGAGCGATCTCCGAATCGCGACTCCCTTTCCTTCTTCCATCCTTCCACATTTCGCCCCCTCTGCTTTTTTCCGTTTTCTCGCCTTCCCGCCTTCCACACTCTCATCCTTCTACTCTTTACTGATCACTGGTCACTGACTACAGGCCACTGTTTCTACGGCTTCCCCCAATCATACGCGCTTCCATCCGCCGGCACCTTTGCGTGCCCCATCTCAATCATTGCCTCCGCCATGTCCACCGTCACATCCCCCCGCTTGTAATACACATCGACCAAAGCCGCCGTCCCATCCTCGGTTTCTTGGGGATTCTCTGCCCACAACACCTCCGTCCTCGACAGAATCTCCCAAACAAACGACTCCGCGACCGCGTTCCGGGCACGCTGCCTATCCACTTGCCAATACGGTTTATCCCAGTCCACGCGGCTCGTCGGCACATCCACACCCCGCAACACCAACATCGTGTGCATCGTCGCCCGCACCGCGCCCGGCCAATCCGGCGGCGGCACTTGAAACTTCACAAGCCAGCGATTAGGCTCATGAACGTCACCTCGATGCTTGATGCGAAAATAGTTTTTGTCGGGCAACGGTACATCGTAATCCGAAGGTTCTTCATTGACCACTGGCTCATCCGGCGCGCTCCCCGAGAGCACAATGACGCCGATGACACAAAGAAAGACACACAGCGCGATATAGGACCAATGCCTAGTTTTCATTTCAATTACCTAAGGTTAAAGTCGATATTCGATTCCAATAACTGATAAAGCGGCGCTTGCTTATTCCGTTGTACGACGTGAATGTTATGCGCTTGTGCGAATAACGGTAATTCAACACGGTAATACGGCTGGTGACTTCGATAGGAAATCCCCTTCCTTATCCAGTCAGCTGGTCGATAGAATTCCTATAGCGTTTCCTCGTCAAATCGCCGATTTCTTCTCTTGTCGCCTTCCTTTTTTCGGCGCGCACCCATTTCTGGCGGACGAACGGACTGCCATTGCAATAATCTCCGACAATGGCTATCCTGCCGTCCTTATATCGCTTTATTGACGCCATTTTTCTTGTCAACTTCCTCTTTTGTTGACTTTGCCGGCCCGTTTGTATTTCGAGCCGATGGGAAATAGTAAGCGTTCATGGAAGCAATCCACCCAATCGGCGCGCCAACAAGAATCCCGACCAACGTCTCCGACAAAATGTCGTGTTTGAAATACCAATCCGTCACAAACAACAAGCCGAGAATCAGCCCGCACAACAAATAGTTGCCCCAAAGAGCAACCGTCGAATCCTGCTCATCTGTCTGCCTACGCATCACCACACCTCCTCATAGTAGGGTGCGCACCGCGCACTAGCCTTTTCACTCTCCACTAATCACTGTTTCACAACCTTCTCCCCGCCTTTTTCAACACGATCTCGCAGTTCACAAAATCCCTGCTATACCCAATCACCTCGCGCGCCGCGTTCTGCAAAGGCGTCCAGCGATACCGTTGATTCAGCGGCAGCTTGCATACTCGGATCGCCCAGCGCGTGGCATAATTCTTCGCCGCCCGCACCGAATCCGACCAACACTGCGTCAGCCTCGTGCACTCCCCGCTCTGATACATCTCCACATCGTACTTAATCATTAGCCCTTGTGGGAGCGATTTCCGAATCGCGACAACAATCGCGAGCAAAGCCCGCTCCAACTAGCCACTGACCACTGGTCACTAGCCAGCAACTGAGTGAATAGCGAAGGCGGTAGAGATCCACTGCCTTTACCTTGCCGGATACTCAAACGAAATATCGACCGCCTCGCCCGATTGGAACGTCCCCGTGCTCTCCGAGAAAATGCTGCTAATCGTGTGATACTTCGTGCTATGCGCGAACGTACCGCCAGTGTGGTTGACATTCGTCAATTCGATGTTCTTCGACTCATCCGCTTTCAATCGAGTCACCGGATCATACGCCACCGCAATATCCGTCGCATCATTCACGAAATACAAACTGCCGTTCACATAAAACGCCGTTGTTGGCCTGAAGCCCAGCGTAAACTGCTCGGCAGATTGGAGATTTCTATCCAAATCGTACGAGTGAACAGTCTCGTTACTGCGAGCAAGAAAAATACGATTCTCCGTCGCGGTGCCCGCAACCAAAGAATCGGGTGGGTTAATATCCTCCGTCGTGTGCGCCGTCCCATCGAAACCGTAAGCCCTTGCTTTATCGAAATTAACCAAATAAATACGATTCGATGTCAAAAACACATCATTTACAGAGCTATTACTAATACTTATATCCCTGTCAGTTTGGCGCGTCCCGTCGAAATTGTAAGCGCGGATATAAGGCGCAGATCTAGAGGCTACATACATCAAGTCGTTGAGCACAAATCCACCGGAATAACTAGCATTGTCCAGCGAGAAATCCTCCGACTGCACCCGATTCTCATCAGTGTCGTAAGCCAGAACCCGATTATTCGTGTTGTCCACGAAGTACATCCGACCGCCGCTGCCAAACGTCCCAATCCCCGTAATCGGACCCACGCGCCGCGCCCCCGACGTCTTGCCAACCGCCTTCATCCGGAACCCAATCGTGTTCTTGATGTCCAAATACGATGAGGGCACATCCGTCTTCTGGTTCAGCACGACAGAATCCTCGGTAATCACGACCTTGTTCGCATCGAGGTTGTCCTCATTCGTCTCCAGCGTCCGCTCGGCTGTCACCGCCGTGTACCCCGCCTCCACCTGCGTCTGAATCTGCGTGGCGAGCGTCGGTTGAATTACGTCATACAGCTCCTCCGGCGTCGGAATCGTCGGCGCGTTCAATATCTCCTGATCGCTCCCGGGCGCGGCGTTCCAATCGGGCTTCACGTTCGGTACGATGTCCTGCGGCAGCCCCTTCACCTTCGTCACATCGTCATCCGTAAGCTGCTTGAGCCTATCCACATCCGGCAACTCAAGCCGCTTCACCTTGCTCACGTCCACATCGTCGAGCGGCTTATTCTTGAGGCTGGCGTAATCAAACTGCTCATCCGCGTCCAAATTCTCCAACAACGTGGCAAGCCCCTCGCCAACCAATTTCCCAATCGTTTTACCTCGACTCATCTAAAAACCTCTCCTTTTCTATTGTCGAAACCAAGTTTTTTCCCGAAAACTTGGTTTCTTCCTTCCACGATCGATGACCACGATTACCGATTCCTCAACTGGTTATATCGAATCATCGAATCGACAATCAGTTAATTAGAATCAATGCGTTTTCCATGTTGTACACGCCTTCGCCGGGCTCAATAAACCGGTCGGCTTAGCACAAAAAACGTGCCGTCTGTCAGGCGGAAAGGCTGTGTTTTTACAGTTTCGCCCGTTTCCATCACAAACGCCCTTTCGCGGCACCGACGAACCACCGGGTGGTTATCATGGCATTGGCAACATCATTTGCGCCGAATCGCACCAAATCCTCTTTAATAGCTTTTTTGAGATCTGTGAAATCCGGCGCAGATGATCTTTCCGAAATTGCCCGTGACAATTCGTTCTGGATTCTCGCCCACTCTTTAGACCTGATGTAAGGCATCTTATTCCTCCTTAATCCGATCAAGGAAACGGATAGTGACCGCGATAGAGATCCCATTCAGACTACCCACCCTTCCGTTCTTCCTTGCCTCACACTACTCACGCGCTATTCCCCGTTTTCCCGTTCTCTCGTCTTCCAATCTTCCCCACTCTCCACTGGTCACTGTCTTTCCACTGACCACTGTTTTTCGGGAGAGCATGATAGGAACCGCTCAACCGCCCCCTGCACCTCGCGGTCAAAGGACTCTCCCGTTAAACTGGCGTAGCCGGCAAGAGCCGCCAATACGTTGTCACGCGTAGCCGCGAATCACTGTCGTACCGCTCCAAAACGATTGCGCCATCGGTATAGTGATACTGGTAAAATAGCACCACGTCCTCGAAACTATCGTCCAAATAAATAAACAGGAAGCCAACGTTCACATCGTAATAACCGCTGATATCCTTCTTCAGTCGCCCCTCCTTTATACTCAGCTTCATTTTCTGATCGGGGTTGATCTTGAGCCAACCCATTACGCGGCGGGGTGTGTCAACCTTCCTGTATCCGGAGGCGGTGTTAAATAATTCCATTTTACGCAGCGTATACCAACCAATCGCGGATTCCGGCAGCTCGTCGACGCAGTTGTTGATAACGATTCGCGGCGTATCCTCCGCACAACCGAAAAGTAATACCGTGATAAGAAGTATCAAGGAAGAAGCTCGGGCCGCTGTGCTAACAATACGATGCCAAACATCAAGGCGGCGCCAAGTATTATCCCGCATAATATGCCAAGGAATATGAAGTGTTTCATTTGCGATTACTTGTCACGCTACTTCCAATAGATGACCGCTACCTCCACGAGAGCGAGAACCCCCGCGACGATCCACATAAACTGTTTCTGCTGCCGAAGCGACGCCTCCTGAAATTCCTTCTGCGCCGCGATAGCTTCTTTATTCGTACCGACATCGCGCCGGAGTTCGTCGACCTCCCGGCTCAGTTCCTTATAGTTTCCGATCGCCAAATCTTTAATGTTGGCGATATCCGCGCACACCTTCGAACTCAGCGACGCCAACTCCTTGTCGACCTTGTGAATCGCCTCGAGAATATCCCACGCCTCCATACCACCCCGCCTTTAAGTGAAAAGGATCCAACCGTGCTGCGCCGAGTAACCCGGAACGGCGCGGTGAACCCATTGATCTGTTTGCGGCTCGACCATCCGCAAATCTACCTCCCCGTCCTCCCAGACCAGCACGCAGTTATAGGCGTGACCGGCGCTGTAATCGAGGACAATTCCTATGCCGTTGACTTTCCACCGCTGCGAAACGTCACCGGCGAGACAGAGCGCGAAATTATCGCAGTCAAAGTGTTCCGACTTATAACGCGTCCTGTCCACCCCGTTGTAAGCCAGCACAAGCTCCCACGTAGCCAATGGCAAAGCCCGGTACCGGGAATCCACGCAGCACAGCCCGAGTTTCGATAGCTCCGATGCGTTCCACGCGTTTTCCAAATCCTGCCGATGCACCGTTTGCACCGTGTCCCGAACTGCGCGATAGACGTCCCAATATCTTGGCCGAGCCATAATGCCTCCTACTAAGTACATTCCTTATACTTCAACACCTTGAACGAGTTGCCTCTGCGGACGCCGCTTTGCGCGTGCGTGACCCAGGAGATTCTAACGGACGCGGATGTGATATCGAACTGCCGCCGCCGCTCCAGATTCGTCACGCGGTCGTCGAGGTCCGTGCGAAGCTGTAGTTGTATCGTTTGCTCCTCGCGCAGACTAATTTTGTCGGGCGAGATGCAGCTCTCCGACGGCAACCTCAACCGTTTTAGTCCGAGCGCCTCGCAACGCTGGCGGCTGATACCGTGTATCAGCCAAATTATACTATACATATGTTAAGTTGTCAATCTCTAAAAATTGTCCAAAACATTTCCGGCTAGTTACGTCGGAGCGTTCAACTGACTGGATAAGGAAGGATCAACGGAAATCAAACGACCGGTGGGGGAGTGCGGTAGAAATCCCATTCTGACTACTCACCCTTCCAATCTTCCATTCTTCTTTATCTTCCGCTACTCACAAGCCATATCCCATGGCTTTCCTCGTCTTCCGTCCTTCCACCCTTCCTCACTAACCATCAAGTGACAGAACAAGATCAAACGAGTGAACAGCGAGTGCAATAGAAAATTCCCGCGCGATAGAGATCCACTGACCATCAACTGAGTGGATAGCGAAGGATCAAGCGACCGCATAGGGAGCGCGAAAGTAAATCCCATAGCAATCCACTGGTCACTGGCCCCTGTTTTTTACCGCCCCCCACGTCATTGCCATTTTCTTGTAATAAGCCCACTGCTCCGCCGCCGGCGCCGACGAAGGTGGTTCATACGCCCACGGCAAGCCCCACAACGCACGCTGCGCCCCGCCGTCCGACCGAATCAGATACGACGTGTGACCGTCAATCGCCGTATCCCTATCCAACTCGACAAACCAGTCATCCTCCACCCGAATCGGAGTCTCCGTTGTGTCAATCTCCGAATCCGGATCGATTCCCATGACCGACTCCACATTGCCGAAAAGAGTATAAAAGTCACCCACCGTTTCCAGTGACGTCGACCGCAGCGGCACACCGAGTAGCGTTAACCCGCCCTCCCGGAGATATAGAATCTGATACGCTCTTGGGTATTCCCCGGTCCAGCCTACAAACGTCCCTTCGATCTGCACGGTAATCTCCTCATCCATGACCGCAATAAACCCGATACTTTTCCAGATGGCGCTGTGCGAAGGGAAATCGGGGTAGGTTACGTATGTCCAACCGCTAACGCCGCGGCTGGCTATCAGCAATGCAACCGAATTCCCTAGTTGATCAAACACCCCCGGAACAGAATTGACGGCGATGCCGGATTTATTGAAATCTGTAATGTCAAGCGGGATATGCTGTAACGATACGCCTGCCGGAAATGTGTGATTGTAAGTGAACTCTATCGCTTCCATCGAAACAGAGTTTTTTACTAAAGACTCGGTTTCCTGATGTGTGTCGACACGCGGAATTTCTGGCGGGGTTCTTGGCGGTGTGGAGGGGGGCGGTGTTGGCGCATCCGCTCCGGGATCGGTCGACCCGCCATCTTCACCGCACTTCACCCTCATCACCGCGAAGTTGTACCTGTCCGTCGTTTCATCATACGCATCCGCAACGCACTGATACCACGCCCCCGCCTGGCGCTCGCTATAGTGCCAGTGGTCTTCCGGCCACCTTGCACGCACGCGTTCATGCCAATCCTTAAATGGGGTGTGCGTATAGCTTTCGTCCCGAATCCTCGGAGTGTTGTGTGCAGCAACACTAAAACATAATCCCAGCAGCAGCAAACCTACAAAACAGCGCATTGTCATCTCCATCACGTCCGCTGAAACCTAGCTCTTCCTCAAAGCTCGGTTTCTTAGGCACTTGGCACTGATCACGGGACACCATCCCGCGTTTGTAGACTACCACTACTGGGGTTCGTCTCTATAAATGCTAGTCACGAAATACTTCTACATGTACGTCAGTGTGAGTCAACACGAAAACCAATCGCCCGTGACAATTCCGAGAACAATCACGAAGATAAGCGAAAACCAACGCATCATAAATCCCTCTGCGTTTGTCTCCGACTCCACCGAAACCAATATGGGAATTTGAAACCGAGTTTTTTCCCGAAAACTCGGTTTCTTCCTCCCATCCTTCCGTTCTTCCACCCTTCCATTTTTCCCGCTCCCCACTGGTCACTGACCATCAAGCGACCGGATAGTGAGCGCGTTAGAGATCATTCAGCCACTCGCCGCTCCAGCGCCAACTCCCGATCACGGCTAAAAAGGCACTCCGCAAACTCCGTCGTCAACAAACTCGCAAACTCCTGCTGTGCCGCGTTACCGCCCCCCGCATGCTGCGCGTCCACATCATAAACCTCTTCCGCTGGACGATAGCCGCTGTCGGAGAGCCACAGCGTCCGTGCCGCAAACTTTTTGCGCCACGCATCCACATCGTGCTCCGCGAAGAAGTGCAAGACAAAATCCGATTCCCTGTCGAAATCGGAACGGCGCCAATCTATCGCGTGGTGACTCGGTTTGCCCATAACCTCCGTTTCCAGCGTCTCCACAAGCTGACGGAGTTGGTCGACCGTTTTGGTCGATGCCGTTCCCTTATTCAGGTTCTTAATCTCCCGCCAAGCAAATCCGATTAACCCGCGAAAATAGTTCGCCGTATTATCGAACCGCGTGCCTGCTTGCAACTGAAGCGCGTTTCGGGCATCCAAATCCGTCAAAATGTTACTTGGCGCACGCGAAATCAAACCCGGTACGGACGACGGCAAACTACGTACAAAGTAGCGCGCCGTCAGCGTGAGGCGAGGTCGTCCTTCAGCGTACAGTTCCGATGCCGTTTCACCGGGCACCGCAATCCGACGCGACGTGGTAATATTCGTTCGGTTCTCCCCAGCCGCCAAATAGTAAAAGGAAGCCTGCTCCGGCGCGTCAATCGTCCCGTCGGGAGGTCTCGGCACACCGCCCATATTGAAGTAGATATTCAGCAGATCCCCGGACAAATCTCGCTTCGCCGAATAAATCAAATCATCCTCGAACGTGTACTGTATGCCCCGCACCATATTGGCGAAATTGAAAGCCACCCCGGCGCGCTTGCCGTTCCGTTCAATCTCGCACTTAATCTGCGGCACATCTCCCGCCATCGCGATGGACATCTTTTTCAACACGGGCCCATGCCCCGAAAAAGACAAATGAATCTTCGACATCATCCCCCCTTGAAACCGAGTTTTTTCTTCAAAACTTGGTTTCTTCCTTTCGCCATCCTAATAGAACCTTCGTAAATGTTTAGTGCATCGTTTGGTTCGTGGTAGTGCAATTCATTGCACGTCCGTTCTGGGCATGTAAGCCACCGATTCGTCTGAATTAGCATTGTACTTCCATATTCGGCGCGTTCTCTGCCTGCTCGGTCTGGATTGACAAATCCAGACCGGTGGACTAAACAGTTACAAACCCTCAATCATCAAACCCATGATTTGCGATCTTTGCTTATCCTCGGCAATCCGTCTCCCTTCCGCCCTTCCAATCTTCCAGTCTTCCATTCTGCACTAGCCACTGACCACTGCCTCCGTCCAACGACTAACCGCCGGCAATATAAACCCGTTGGCATCCCGATAACTGATAACCGCGCGCAACGCCTTCGTCTCATCACCGGACACAGGCGTGTAGACATCCGTATCCGCGCCGTCAATATCCGAGACAGAATTCCCGTCACGCCGCTGCCAGCGATAACGCAAATCCGTAATCGGTGCCGCAACCCCGGAGCCGAGCGACGCACGCAATTCGGTCCCGACGGCAGGCGTTATGCTCGACAACCCTGCTATCCCCTTTTCCGGATACAACTCCCGCACAAACTTGCGGTCGCCTTCGCCCGTCGGATAATTTATCGCCGCCCCAAACCATGCCGTCTTCAGACTATTCCACCACGCCGCATCCGGAGCCGTCCATATCAGCCGATCTCCGACCCCCGTCTCCTGATCGGTCGTCCAAATCTGAAAATTACTTTCGTAGTTCGTCCAACTATTCGGATCATGCAAGCGAAACATCCGTAACACCGAGTTGTCGCCATAAGGTCCAAACTCTGTTTCAAACGCATCCGGCAATTCGGATTCAATCAACCGTCCGCACTCGGACAGAATCCCGCGAGTCAACGATTGCATGTTCGGTCCAAACCTCGCCGGGAAAAACTCTATCAAGTCATGCTGTACATGCCACAGCATAGCCGCGATTAATCCCGCGTGCGTCCTGCCCCAATCGCCGACACGTGCTTGACTGTTTGACGCCTCCTCCTGTATCGGATCGGTGCAATCAAGCGCATCTCCGATATGCGCCCGCGTTGTCATCGCATCCCACACATGCCGATAGCTATACATGAACGTCGCCGCCGCATTCAGAGCCACAGGCTTAAAATTCAAACCGAAAAACGCATTCGGTACCCGTATCACGCGGCTCGGCGCAAACGTCTGCGGCTCCGTTCCATCGCTGGTGAAAACATAACTCGGATATTCGTCTACCCTCGCGTTCCTGTTAACCGATGGCTCTGGCGCGGTATCATCATGGTAGAGAGTAAGCTCCAATCTGTCGTGTTTCCCTGATCGAAAGAACGGCAAATCCACGCCGGCATCCTCGCTCAGGAAATTACGATGACCTTGATAATCACCGACATCAAGATCGTAGATTTCCGTTCCCCCGTCACGATCCGTAAACTCGACAAACACACGCCCCACATCGACAGCTTGCACTTTGGAGGTGCGCATCGTTGGATGAGCCGCAAGTTCAAAATTAATTCCCGTTTCCATATCCGCCCCCGTGAAACCGAGTTTTCTTGAAAAGGAATTACTATCGCACTCCTTATTCAGTCGCTCGATCGGTTTCTACAATTTCTCTCTCCCAACTGCTTTTACTGACCACTAATTTACGCCCCGCGATTCAGATACACCCTTATTCCAAGTAGAGATGTGCCTCCCACTACTTCGAGGGTATGCGAGAATGTCGTAACCATCTGCGAATCCGTCACACGCCCCAATGCCATCCGCGCGTGTCCCCAATTGCTGATTCCCGTATTCGATAATCTCGATATAACCACGAAAATTTTCTGATCAAGATTTCTATCACTCGTATTTTCCGCCGTACCCCAGGAACGTGGCAGCGCCAGCCACTCCTCAACCGGTATGGGTTGAGAAAATGCCGAGTGCGAAAACGGGTTTGTCAACGTTATGCGCACGGACTCACCAGCCGTGAAATTGCCGCCGGCTTCCTGTGATGCGACCGGCAATGTGACAATTCTCGATGTGGGATCGTACACGGTAGTGCCATTTTCCCGCGCAATGCGGTGCGCGCCGCTCGACAACCCTTCTAGGACGATTCTTTTGCCGTCATAGTCTGAAACATTGGTCGAAAACTCGTCTCCGACAGCGAACGACACGCTCGTGTTGCCCGTGTTGACATGGGCTGTCGATGTCCCGTGATCCGTCGTTGCCGAAACGAATCTACGCTCCGCCGTGACTGTCTCCGGAAGATTAAAGTAATGAAAGGTGAAAAACGCATTCCTCTCCCCCGTCATCGATCGCCGAAGGTCTAGCAAATGCGCCTGTTTGTAATAGTTGTTGAAGTCCAAATTCTCATAAATTAACTCACGTTCTCTCTCATGATCCGACCGTCTGACCCATCGACGCTCCGTGTATGCGTTGCTCCCCGCCGCGAACGACGATAGCGTTTCAACCTCCGATCCCGTATATGCCAGTCCGTCGCTGCCGGCATGAGTCAACGCTTCGTCTTGAGAATCGAAATGTCCAATCCAATTCTCCGGATCCGCGGCGTGGATCCACCGCACACGAGAGCCTTCCGCCACAGCGCCTTGATACCACGTCCGTTCCGAGGTGTTGTAATAAGTCTGCCCGGTTTGCGGCGATGCCGGGACATCGTATCGTGAGTGCGCTCCACGAAAACTCGTGTTGCTGTATGTCCCCCAGGAGCCGGTCGGATCTGTGCCGTAACGCGGTGTCACCTCAACTGTGTAGAAACCGTCATTTCGGATAGCGAGCTTTCCATCATCCGCACCCCCGCTGTCGGCGGCAGGCAAGCCATCTCGCGCGTCCACGACATCCACCGCATAACGCGCCGCTTGCCGCACCCGGAGCGCACTAAACATCCTCCGCGCTGTATCCGTGCCAGCCAACGCCGCTTCCTCGGTAATCAGACTAGGTAACCTCGCGCCGCCAAGACGCGCTCGACTTAATCCCATGATTTCACCTCCACGAAGAAGATGAAACCGAGTTTTTTCTTGAAAACTCGGTTTCTACAAATTCCTCACTCTTTCATCTGCTCTTACTGACCACTGGTCACAGGTCACTGGCCACTGTTTTTATGCTCCTCGATAAAGATAGATTCTGAGTCCGAGCGAACTTGTGCCCCCCACCACTTCGAGTGCATGCGAAAATGTCGTAACCATCTGTGAATCCGTCACGCGTCCCAATGTCATACGCGCGTGCCCCGGTTGATCCAGTCGCGTATCCGACAATCTGGATATGACCACAAAAATTTTCTGATCGAGATTTCTACTACGCGTATTTCCCGCGATGCCCCAAGAACGCGGCAACTCCAGCCATTCTTCAACCGGTATTGGATCAGAAAACCCCGAGTGCGAAAACGGGTTCGTCAAAGTTAGGCGCACAGTTTCGCCAACCATGAATTCGCCGCCAGTCTCTTGTGCTTCAACCGGTAATGTGACAATTCCGGTTGTAGAACTGTACGTGGTTGTGCCGCTCTCCCTCACAATGCGGTGGGCGCCACTAGACAACCCTTCGATAACCAATCTTTTACCGTCGTAACCTGAGATGTCAGTCGGGAATTCATCTCCGACAGCAAACGACACACTCGTGTTGCCTGCGTTGACATGCACTGTCGATGTCCCGTGATTCGTCGTTGCCGAAACAAATGTACGTTTCGCCGTGATTGTCTCCGGAAGATTGAAGTAATGAAAGATGAAAAAAGCATTCCTCTCTCGTGTCATTGATCGCCGAAGGTCTAGTAAATGCGTCTGTTGGCGATAGTCATTGAAATCCAGATTCTCATAAATTAGCTCACGTTCTCTTTCATGATCAGAACGCCTGGCCCATCGACGCTCAGTATACGCATCACTCCCCGCCGTGAACGACGATAGCGTTTCAATCTCCGATCCCGTATATGCCAGTCCGTCCCCGCCGGCATGAGCCAGCGCCTCATCCTGCGAATCAAAATGCCCAATCCAGTTCTCCGGGTCCGCGGTGTGAATCCACCGCATGCGAGAACCTTCCGCCGTAGCGCCTTGGTACCACGTCCGTTCCGAGGTGTTGTAATACGTTTCTCCGGCTTGCGGCGATGCCGGTACGTTGTAACGTGAGTGCGCCCCTCGAAAACCCGTGTTGCTGTATGTCCCCCACGAGCCCGTCGGATCTGTGCCGTAACGCGGTGTTACCTCAACTGTGTAGAAACCGTCATTTCGGATAGCAAGCTTTCCATCATCTGCGCCTTCGCTGTCGGCAGCAGATAAGCCCGGTCGCGCGTCAACGACATCCACCGCATAACGCGCCGCCTGCCGCGCCCGGAGCGCACTGAACATCTGCTGTTTCGTATCCGCGCCAGCCAACGCCTCCTCTTCGGTAACCAATTGAGGCAACTTGGCGCCAATAGGTGTTCGACTTATCCCCACGATTTCATCTCCTCACGATGAAGACGAAACCTAGTTTTTTCTTGAAAACTCGGTTTCTACAATTCTTAAACATGACTGGTGACCAGTTAAAGATGACTTCCGGTTTTTACTGACCACTGTCTTCTCACACAAACACCGACTGCGTAATCAACGACGTATGAACCGTTGCCCCCGGCGCAGACGCCACGACCTTAAACTCCACAAACGGCGACGCGGAAAACGTATCCTGCCAACCATTCTCCGCGTTCAAGACAACATCCGTATCTCGCCATTCTGTGATCGCGCCGGACTCATCCCCAAACCGCATCTGGAGCGTAATCGTTTTCGGCAGCTTGTTTCCCGACGTGACACCGGCGGCAATTAGATACTCGCCGGGGTCGAATTTAAGCGGTCTCGATTCCTTTTGATCTGCCTTCAATGCAATGTTATTCGGAAGTGGCGTACCCATAAATCCTCACCTCGTCACGGACATTCGTTAAATCCCCAATTTCGCCTGCTGAAACCTCGTAAATGTCAATTTCAAACTAAAATATACTATACATATGTTAAGTTGTCAATCTTAAAAATTAGCAGAAATATTAGAGATTTCCGCTAACTCCCGACGCGCTAATTATCTAGCGCGACATGCAGATTGTTCTTATAATATACTTAATATATGTTAAGTTATCAATCTAAAACTATTGCTAAAATGTTTCCAAAGTTATTAGGTAGAAGCGATCTTCCGGTCGCTACCATCCAGACAACTGGAAAAAGAGCGCCATAGAACTCCCTCCCAGTTCGACCTTCCCCTGTAACATCACGACATTGTAGGGGACGGCCCCTGTGCCGTCCCGTGGCTGTGGGAAATGCAGACCTGCGTCCCTGTTGTCTACTCGCTAGAGCCGCGGGACAACTTTGTCAATCGTACTTCTTATTGCGCAGAATCTCACTTATGCGCAATGAGGCGCATTCTCATTTTCGCGTGGATATAGCTGGAGGTCAATTCCACAACATGGCGGGATTCAAACGCGAACGCAAAAGAGCGGTTATAGGTGGGAGTGCTGATGCAATGTTAATCTGGCGAGCTGTTCAATCTTCGCACTCAATGCCCGAGGTCTGAGAGATATTTTGGCGAGATAATGTGTATAACGGGGAGGGTTGTCGGTCTGGATGAGTGGGCGGGATCGGTGATGTTTCGGGGAAGGTCACATACTTGAAAATATGGGAATTTGCATTCCGTAGGTTGGGTTGAACGCTCCTTCTGAAAAAACTATAAATGTGAAAGGGACGTAGTATTCTCGCATCGCCTCATGTCGCCGAATTCTAAGTGAAACCCAACACCCGACTTTGCTGTCCCATGAATCAAATTGCAAAAAAAAAGCCGAGTTTCCTAAAAGAAACCCGGCTTTCCTTACACATCTTTTATTCACCTGATGCTGTTTCTCGTTCAACATCTGGTGCGTCACTCTCCGCTAGACACTAGACACTGTTTCGAGCTCTTCGCTTCGACTCTTTCAACACAATCTCGCAGTTCACGAAATCCCTCGTATACCCGATGACCTCGTGCACGGCGTTCTGCAGCGGCGTCCAGTGATGGCGCTTGTTCAACGGCAGCTTGCAGACACGGAGCGCCCACCGTGTGGCATAGTTCTTGGCGGCGGCAATGGAATTCGTCCAACACGGGGCGATCCTCGTGCATTCGCCGTGTTGATACATCTCAATGTCGTACTTGGTCATCTTGGTTTCTCCTTTCTCATCATGGTTGATTTGCCGAGCATGAATCGAACAAATGCGCCGAGCGCCGCGGATAGGCTCTATCAATAGCGCACCTCGCCGACGCGAGTTTGGTTCCTAACACCCACCGCATTCGTCATTCGGTTGTTCCCTCGGGTTACATGTAAGCCAGCATGTGCCAATGGGAGAACCAACTCCCGGCGGCGATTCCGAGCAGAATTACGAAGACAAGTGACAGCCGACACATGTCATCACACCTCCAATCGTCGAGGCCTTTCCAGTCGTTTAGTTAACATACGTGTAGTTGGTTTGTGGAATTATACTATACGTGCGTTACGTTGTCAAAAAAATTTTGCAGAAAAAAGAAATGAAGAGGACGAACGCAAATTCGAAATGGGTTTGCTATCCTAGTCTGGAAAGGAGTCCTTATACCCCGTTCGATTCTCTCTACAGTGCCCGCAACCACTCCGCCGCAGACGCATCTCGTGTGAAGTTTTACACCGGGGCGCGCTACAAAATAGTAGGAGGTGTGGAGATGAACGAGAGAATATCGCAAACGATTCAATCGGAGGAAGCCGACAGACTCAAATCGCGTTCACCCTTGGCTATTCTGGCCTTTACGGTCTGGGCTTTTGCCTTGCCCAACGCCTTCGCGCAGCCAGAGGATGTGCCCGCGGACGTGCTGAAACTGCAGCCAGGCGGGTACGTCTACGCCGATTATCCCGGCGTATTTGACGATGTGGAGGAAGACGGTATCACCGTCGAGGCGTGGATCTATTTGACCGACAAGCCCGAGGATGGGGATCACGCACTCTCAAGCGTGGGGCAGTGGATGATTTTTGCCAAACCCGGCAGCTATTTTGTTTCTATCACCGGAAAACACCTACCCGAACTCGGAGTGATACTGCCGGAGGGAAGCACATGGCTCAATTTTGGAATCGGGGTGCAACCGGATTCTCTCGGCTGGACGTGGGGCGCTACGGGAGAATCGATTCCGCCCGAAGTCTACCCGCACTCCCGCTGGGTGCATGTCGCCTACCAGATTGTGGAGAACAACGACGAAGCGCACGCCTATCACTATTTCGAACGCGCTCTCATCTCGCAGTCCGGTCCGCTGGAACCGATGGGTCGCACGCCCGCGCCGTTCCTAATCGGCGGAACACCGATCGTGAAATTCACCGAAGGCTCTGAGTGGGGGCGCCTGCACGAATCCATGCAGGGCTATGTCGACGAAGTTCGCGTGTCCAAAGGATTTCGTTACGGCACGGAGAGGGGAATCCGAATCCAGCCGGAACGGAAGTTTCGCGCAGATGGGAAGACCATAGCGCTCTGGCGGTTTGAGGAGGGACCAGTCACACCTTTGTATCGGGATTCCTCCGGCAACGGCTACACCTTGTTCCCGGGCGGTTCGCTTTCGGTGAATCCCCGCGGCAAGCTGACGACAACCTGGGGCGCCCTGAAGCGTCCGTCATCAATGCGTTAATTCCTTTATCCCGCCCCAACTTGCCGCCGAAGGTGATTGATGGTCGAAGCTCGACAAAAAATCGACATGGGGCACCGGACTGGCGATGTCTTCACAGACCTACTCAAACCTCTTAAGTTCACCGTTCTCCACAACGATTATTGTCGGGTCGTAGTCCGCATCCCCAACCGCGTCAAAAGAAAACGCTCCCAGCACGGTTTCCAAATCCCTGATATTCGCCAGCGCATCCCGGATCGATTCTGAATCCGTTGCTCGGGCATTCGCGATCGCTTCAGCCAGGACATAAAGCGTCGTGTAGGATTGAGCCGCCCATGTGTTCGGCTCACGCCCGTACGTCGTTTGATAGTTAGCAATGAAGGCCTGATTGATCGGCGTAGACGTCATGCTCATCCAATTTGAGGTGGAGAACAGACCTTCGGCAGCGCCGCCGGCGTCTTGAACTTCGTCGTTGCTCACTTGGGCGACAATATAGGGGACAGAGGAGGGGATTCCAAGCTCGCGCCCCATAATCATGATTTCGGGCATGTCGTTCGGTACCGTTGCGATAATGACGGCTTGGGGATCCGATTCCTTGATTCGAGTCAGATGCGCCGCAAGGCCGGTTTCGCCGGGTCGCCAGCCTTCCCTGCTCACTATCGTCACGCCGTTCTCGCTTAAAGCGTCACGAAACGCCCGGTCGCCTGCCTGCGAGACCAAGTCGGTTTCGTCGGTGATGATCGCCACGCGCTGGCAACCGAGTTTGGCATGCGTCACTTCGACGAGACGAGGAATTAGCGCATCCGAGGTCAAGCTCACACGGAAGATGAAATCGCCAATTGCGCTTAAACCGGTGGCGAACGAGGTAGAACTAAAGGCGACCACCCGATTCTCTTGGGCAATCGGGAACACCGCTTTGGACTGGCTTGAAGTCAGGGGACCGATGATGGCAGGCACGCCGTCCTCGTGAATCAGTTTGTTGAAGGCTTCAACCGCCCCTTCGACACTGTTGCCATCCTCTTCGGCGATGAGCCGGATTCTCGCATCGCCCAGTTGGGCATTATTGATTTCTTCAAGCGCCAACTCCAAACCGTGTTCAAGTCGTGTACGGACCGACTCGAATTTCCCTACCGGGCTGGGGTAGACGACGCCGATAGATATCTCGCCATGCAGACCTTCGAATTGAGGGATCTCGGCGTCCATTCGGGGCATATCGCCGTCGGAAATAATGTCCAGCAGCCGATCGCAACCGGAAAGCCCCACAATCACGGCAGCGATAGCAACAGCTAATACAGAATATCTGATACTTTTCATTGTTAGTATTGAATCTCCTCGTTTATTTCTTGTCATAGTCATTGCGACTGAAAATCATACATCAAAGTGCTGCGTAATTCGGTTTGTAGGAGCGATCTCCAGGTCACGACCATCAAGCGAGTGATTAGCGAGTACGATAGAAATCTTAACGCGATAGAAATCCTAGTTTACCGCACCCGTTCCTTCTCAATAGCACTTGTATGGCGGGATCGCCAATCATGAAATCGGCGATTTCTGATCCTGCTACCCACCATTCCTTTTAGTCACTCTGTTGATTTGGTGCAGTCGCTGGATTGTCTTCCTTAGCCTCAAATACCCCAAGCCTTTTCAACGCCGAGAAGCTGCCGATATACACCCCCACGACGGAGAACACTATCAACGGGACGATACTGCCGGTTGACCGCGCCGAAATGTAACCTATCACGACTCCCAATACCGACCACAGAAAAAATCGCCGCCGGGCCGACTTCTGGTCAATCGCCCATGCAATCCCGGGCAACAAACCAAGTACCGCACCAATTCCAACTATCTCTAGAATCACGAAGACCTTCGGTCCAATTCCCATGTGATAGAATCCGGATTTCCACATGTACACATTGTGAGCCATGCTTACGGAATGCACATCCCACTCAAAACGCATGAAGAGAAGAAACAGTAAGGAAAAAACAGCGCCTCCGATGACACAGGCGCCAATCCGACGCATCGCCACTTTGCGGTTAATCATGGTTTTTCTCCTTTCGTTCGTGTTTGAAGTTTTTACTGTAGTTATATTTGTCGGGTGGAATCAAGCGAGTGAATAGCGAGCGCGATAGAACTCCCATAGAGGTCTTCTTGCCCCGATCACTTTTCGTAACGTCCGCGGTTTCCGCGCCCGTTGCTTCACAATAGCAGTTGCGGTGTGAGATCGCCCAAACCTCAAATTCAAAGATTTCTGTCCACTATTCCTTGTATCCACTCAATTCATTCCCCTCAGTCGCTTGATTGTCTTCCTGGACCTTATACATCCCCAGCCGCTTCAACGCCGAGACGATGCCGACATACACCCCTGCGATCAATAACGCAAACATCAATAGAAAACGCCCTGTAGCCGCTGCCAAGATGACGCCAAGCACGATGCCCGAGATGGACCACAGCAGAAAACGCCGACGCGCTGACTTCTGGTCAATCGCCCACGCAATTCCCGGAAGCAACCCGAGGAACGCGCCCACGCCAAAAATGAAAAAGACAGGCGCATTTACCGTGTACGCACTGTCATCAGGATAAATCAAGCCGAACGGGAAGAGTTGTGCGAACAGCAAAAGAAAAACTGCTCCCCCGACTGCACAGGTAACAATCCGACGCATCGCCACTTTACGCTCAATCATGGTTTAACTCTTTTCCTTGCGTATTTGAAGTTTTACTGTAGGAGCGATCTCTAGGTCGCGACCCCCCACTCCGGAGGAGTGAAATGTCAGTAGAAACATGCTACGTCCAATTATCGCGCTCCAGCGGAGATCAAGCGAACGAATAGTGAGTGCGATAGAGATCCCAGATGTCAATAGAACATTATTTTTCCGACGCCCCGCACTCCAGAGGAGTGCAATATCCCAAGACCCTCCTGCCCGATAGTGATACTTTATCGACCAGCCTTTTATGCTTGCTTGTTACCTTATGCTGCCGCCGAATCAATATCATTCACATCACTTCATCCGAAACTCTCCCAACCTGAAAGTTCAGTTTCCTACCCCTTCTGCCCCACCGTTTGTCTCAACTTGCTCCAATCGGGAAATCCACGAGCATTAATTATCTTCAGGATTGATTCTCGACATAAGCATTGAACTTTGTTTACTAAATCGGAAACTGAAACAGTTCTCGCTCCAGTCATGACCTCGTTTCCAGGCTCTCTGTTATGAACGACATTGGAACGATAGTCATATATTGCTTTCAGTTCTTCTTCTAATGTTTCTCGATGCGCCGTGTTCTTTCCGAGGTACCAAGAAGCACGATGGCAGAGCTGATTAACAATGCCATCCTTTCTTGTTACATATAGAGCTTCGAGGGCTATCACCAAGTCAATCAATTTATCAGTATCGCGCTGGGGTGTATGTGACTTTATCCATCTATCAATGGGGATAGACAAATGCTTCCTAACCTTTGAATTTTCTTTCAATTCGTTATAAATGTGTTTCGCGTCATCTATTTCCGTCTTCCCAACCATGCGCGGATTCCTAGAATCTGCAACACGCCAGTAATTTCGATTAATTGTGCCGGTGCTAAGATCGAAAAGTTCACTCTCCTCCAAGAATCGCGATTCAAAAGAAACTTGAACCGCGCGATTGCAAGTTAATGACAAAGCATAACACAAGATATAGACGGACCCATCATTCATACGGAAATTGGCAGAATCTCTTCCATTTACCTCAACACGAAATGGGTTCTCTCGGTTTAGGGGATCCAGAAATCCTTGTGTGAGCCCTGCACCGGGGTGCTCTTCCATTGCCTTATGAAAGATGGGCGATATGCAGCAGTCGATGACAAGGAGAGTTTTTCCAAAGAAGAAATCACCCGGCACAGAACGAGGTATGTTCGGTATATAACTCGGACTTTCAGACTCTGCGCTAGAATGGGGAACAAGCCGAACTCCATCAAAGACTTCGATTTCCTTCTCCAGCCGTATTCCTTCAAGCAATGCAAGCTGTTTGAAAGAGCCGCGGTTAAGTCGCAGGCATCTATCAAACTCTGAAACTGCACCTTCCGTGTCTCTTGCGATGGCAAACCTCAAGAGTTGAGTAATAAGTCGTTCTATAGGAAATCCCTCACTAAAGTAACCCTTGAGAAAATGGCTAGGGGTTAAAATAGCGTCATCATTTTGAATAAATGGAGCTAATTCCTCCTGAACGAAGCTAAAGAGTCGCGATCTTGTTATATCGTTTGAAATGTGAGGTACGAGACCCGTAAGGAACTGAGAAGATTCGTCTGGCCCGGATTCCCAACGTTTGCGCAGGCGAGTTTTATATTCACAGATCTCAATCAATCTCGGATTCGGTACTGAATCTAACCTCGGTCGAATTTCAAGACAATGAATCGCATCCTCAAGCAACCGCCTCAGTTCCTGCTTTCTTTCCTCAGTCATATTCCTTCCTTCAATGCGCGCGGATTGGTGGTATGTTCTTCGCCTTCTAGGATGGGAACTCGGCTCGTTATTGCCCCTCATCCCCTGAAAAACTCCTCCATACACCTCAAACCCCGTGCGACCGCTCGGCGTGAAATTGATCTTCAGACTGCCGCTGCTGTAGGTTCTTTTACTTGCTCGTATTGCCTATGGACAGATTAAATATTTTTGGAGGTGACTTGGGAGGGGCTAGTAGGTTTTGGGAATTTTTGGGGAGAGGGATTGCGAGCGACTCTGTCACTCGCCAGTGCGGCGGATTTTTCTAATTCATCTTGGAGCCGCGGAGGTCTTATTCACAAATTAACGTCGATATACGGTTGACCGTCTTAATACGGTGCGAACATAACAGATTCTGGTCTCAACATCTACATTATAGGTGATACGATAACTACCCACGCGAAGAGAATAAAGCCCCCTCAATTTACCCTTCAGTCTTTTTCCGTATTTTATAGGGTTTTCAGCTAGGCGATCCAAAGCTTCATTCACTCTTCGGGTCATATTGGCATCTAATAGGTTATACTGTTGCTCAAAATCACCGACAGCCTCTATGTCATACTTTTCTTCTGATTTCTGAGAACTTCTTAGAGACTCCATTTGCCCTGTCCTTCTCCGCCCGTTCATGGCTTTTCATAAAGACAGGATCATCAAGCAACTCTTGAGTTTCATCCCACTCATCGCGCTCTGCGTCTCCTGTACCTGCTGCCGCTGATTCAATTGCAGGCGATGCCATGTGAATCTTTTCCTTCTTTTCCGGCATGATAGTCTCCCTCCATTCTGATTAACTGTCTGCATTATACCATATCGCAAATACAAAGCAAAATATAATGAAAATCCAAGAATCCTGACGAAAATTGCTATCCACGCCCATCTTAGCCGAGCCATTCCCCTTCATCCCCTCAAAAACTCCGCCCAACCTACCCCCAAATTCCGCAGCACCGCCCGAATCGTCCCAACCCTCAAATCCCGGCTCCCGTAATCCAGCACGACCGCCGACCCTCCTGTAATCGGGTTTCGCCATATCCGGTGCGATCCGCGCCCCCGCCTCGCTAGTTCCTCACACCCCAGCGCCCTCAACTTTCGCGCGGGCAGCCTCAGTTCATACTCGCACAGCGTCGCCTCAAACCGGAGTTGGCCATTATCCGGGGGCACATGTGCATCGGAATCAATCCGCGATTCGGGCGAAAACGCCGCAAACCGTGGGCCTTTCTCGCGCGGCTTCTCCCCGCCAACGGGGTCAGGATGCCCCAACTCCTCATACAGTTCGAGCGTCGCGGCGTAGGCATCCTTGAAGTTCTCCATCGCCTCGTCCACTGAATCCCCCTCGGTCACGAGTTTGGGCAATTCGTTGCTGGTTAGTGTATATCCACTCTCAGGTTGCTCCGCCAAATTCACGCTTAGGTTGCGGTCCATCGCGATTCCTCCGTGGTGTTGAGATTCATTAACTTCTGTGCCAAGAGACGCTGCTGCCACGGCTACAGTTTAACAGCATTCTTCGATCGGGCGCAAGCGGAACCGTGAAGGAAGGGGAAATCCCGCACAATTGCCATCAAAGGGTGCTACAACCGTCTTGAATTACGCCGCCGAATCGGATACAATACCCGCGTTCATGGACGAGAAGTTCGTCCATTTCCACAACGAGGATTACATCGGACAAACTGCACTAAATCAGGGAGGTCTAACCTAGTGAATTCTATCAAAAAAATCTGTCTATTGATGGTCGGCACCGCACTCATCTTTGGGTTGTACGGCTGCGATGAATTGGTTTCCATACTTTCCGAGGGCGAGCCGCCTTCGCCGCTTCCGGATGAGCTCCTCATCGGATTGGTGATGCCACAATCCGGTATTTTCGTTGACGGCCCCGACGACCCGGACATTGTCAGGTATCTGAACGGTTTCTATTTGGCGCGCGACGAGATTAACAACGCACAGCTCGCGCCGCCGCGTATCCGCTTCATCTTGGAGGACAATAAGAGCACCCCCGAGGGAGCGATAGCCGCCTACAACAAGCTGATCCACGAGGAAGGCGTGGTCGCGCTTCTGGGGCCGGCGACTTCGACCCTTACCGGGATCGCCTTCCCGGTGGCGGAAGAAAATCGGATCGTCGCCATAGCGCCGACATCCGCGTCGCACGGACTGAGCGCGCTTGGTGATTTTGTCTTTCGCGTGAACCTGACCGTGGACAAACTGATCCCGCGAGGCGTTAGGCTGACACAGGAGAAACTGGGGTATCAGCGCGTGGCAATCATAGTTGACACTCTTGATGGGTTCTCCCTCAGCGCCAACGAGGTGTATGCGGAAACCATCGCGGGGATCGGTATCGAACTCCTGACGACGGAAACCTTCTCCACCCGCGACGAAGACCTCCGCCCCCAATTAACTCGGATTCGGGATCTGGTGCCGGGCGCCGTTCTTGTCGCGGCGAATTCGTTCGACCAGCCGACGATACTCGTGCAAGGGCGTGAAGTGGGGATTCCGGACGAGGTGCCCTTCATCGTTCCGCTGATGAGTGTGGGCGAGGTGCAGCATGCGGGCGCAGCCGCAGAAGGGGCGATTACGTTTACAACGTGGATGAGTGCGGCGGACACGCCCGGCAACCAAGCGTTCGTCCGGAACTTCATCGATACATACGATTCGGAGCCGTCGGTCTTCAGCGCTCTGGCGTATACATCGGTGCAGCTTTTGATGAACGCTGTCTCAACGGCGGGTTCAACCGATTCGGACGCGATACGCGAAGCGTTGGCTGCGACAAGCGATTTTGACACCGTGCTCGGGGGGTTCTCATTCGACGCCGTCGGCGACGCCGAATACGATCCCATCATCTTGATTGTGCGTGACGGGGATTTGCAGCCGTTTTAACTTTAGGATGAAGATGCCGCATTGGCTTTGCCGCAACGCGGGACGGAATCAAACGACTGGATAAGGAGTGCGATAGAAGTCCCATAGAGGTCCCTTTGCCTCGATAAGTCGTTGGGTGCGAACAAAGGCAATCAACCGCACGATCAACTGACCGCACATTGAGGGATAAACTATAAGCACGGTGGAATCAAGCGACTGGATAGGATCAACTAAGCGAATAGATAAGGCGAGCAGGAGGTACTATCAAGACTTTCTATGGGATCTCTGCCGCCTTTCCTATTGGTCAGTTGCTCCGTCCGTGTCCAGTCAGTTGATCGTTCGTTATTCACGCCCGCCCTCTGTAGGAGCGACCTCCCGGTCGCGATCCCCCGTTCCGGCGAAGATCAAGCGACTGTACGGTCACCTCGTAGGGGATCAAGGGAGTGCATAACGACCGCGATAGAAATCCTGGGTTTCCGCGCCCGATCCCGCGCGAAAGAGCTCCCATAAAGATCCCATCCATTGCGCGTTCGCCTCCCCACTAGCCACTGGTCACAGGCCACTGGTCACTGTATTTCCCCAGCCACCATCACCAAATCAAACACATTTACGACCCCATCCCCGTTCACGTCACCGCCAGCCCCGTCTGTCCCAATCGCCTGCGCGACCGCCACCAAATCCAAAATATTCACAACCCCATCGCCGTTAACGTCCGCTGGATTAGGCGGCTCTACACGCAGATACATCTCGCCATCAAGATTGGGCAGTGTATGCTCCAGTCCCTCCACACCGCTCGCCACCCCGGAGGCAAGATCGGGGAGCGTGATCGTTTGTTCTGCGCCACTGTGGTTGTAGACTGCCCAACCGTTCGTAAACTCCCGAATATAAAGCCCATCTATCTCTCGATACAGTTGCCCCTTCTCGCCCATCGGACGACCCAAATCCGCATCCCAAAAATCGTGCCAGGTGTGATCGGATGCGACCGTGGGGGTATACAATACATAACCGTCGGAGTGAGTTAAGCTTAGTGTTGTCAACATGCGCATCCAACGGCGATTGTTCGGGCTATGGAAAGGTTCACCTGGCAAACTATACCCTTCAAGCCCGTTTATTCGCGGCTCGCGCAGGTTGTGTTCAAGCCAGAACAATGAGTTTTCAGTTGCAGTGATAGCCCGCTCCAAATCAGCACCGGTTCCGATTCCCGGGATACCCGTTTCCATGAAGCCGCCGTTTATCTGGGAGGCGGTTCTGGGAATGATACGTTGATTGGTATTGCCCATTATTAGAAAATTGGGACGAGTGTTAGCGCGTATGTGTTGAAGAATGTTGTCTCGAGTGCGTTGCTCGGCTTCCAGTGTTCGGAATCCGCCAAGCACTTGCGCACTCTCGTGCCACCAGTCGAAGAAAATGCCATCGAATAAACCACATTTCGATACGGCAATAGCCTGTTGAACAATTCGGTCCTGAATGTAGGGTTGGGTAAAGTCAATCAAGTTGTAGCCGGGCCAATGGCTAACAACGTTACCGTTGGCATCTCTTATCCAATAAGGCCAGTCTTGAGGAAAAGCACCTGCCCGATATTCTCGCATCTGAATACTAATGAGAAACACCATATTGGGATTAGTGGTAAGGTATTCGTCACGGAGCCGGATGGCGCGGTTAACCGTTCCCACTATAGCAGCGCCGTGGGATGTTTCCTGAAAGCGAAGGTCATGTGGGAGGGCGTCGAACCATAAATCATGAAGTTCGGGATTACGAGGCCCCCAACGAGCAACTACCGATGGGTAGGTTCGATTCTCAATTCGAGGGTTTAGGGGCAGCGGCGGCATGTCACATCGTTGATCGTAGAGAAAATCAGTCAGCGACAGTCTGTCAAGCGGGCTATGATCCGCAATGCTGTTCCACTGGATGTGAAGAACATCCAACTGCGTTAGATTTGCAAGTGGGTGCACATCTTTAATCTTATTGTTGTCCAGCCACAATTGGGTTAGTTGTGTCAGGTTTGCAAGCGGACTGAGGTTTTCGATTCGATTGTAGCGAATATCTAATGAGGTTAACGCCGTCAAGCCCGCGAGCGGGCCGATATCGGCGATAATATTGCGGTCTAAGTCTAACCGGTTCAGTTGTGTGAGGTACGCCAACGGGCTGATATCCTCAATCGTCCAACAATCGTTAAGCCGCAAGAGCGTGAGTTGTGTGAGATGTGTCAAGGGGCTGATATCTGTAATCGGGTTTTCGCCCAGGCGTAATTCGGTCAGGTTGGTTGCATGTTCTAGGCCGGTGAGATCTGTTATTTGATGGTCCTTAGCGTTAAGTGATGCTAACTGGCGCATGTCCGCCTCCGTAATCGGAGTTCCGACTGGCACATGAAGCGCCTCTCGCAATGCCCGCTCCAGGTTTGCGTCCGGAATATGCACCACGTTCGCGCTCAAACACAGGGGTACAATAGCCAACGCAACACACAAAATCGATGTTTTCATAATTTAGAGTCCTACTGTCTGTATCCGCTCGTAGTAGTATCAAGCGAGTGAACAGCGAGTGATCTAGAGACCAAATAGGATCTAACGAGGGGTAACGAGTGCGATAGTAAATCCTCCGCGTCAGCCAATCTTCTGCCCGTCAGCCCCTTGGTTCCTCTCCCCGATGACCTCTGTCACGGTCCTCCAATCGTCCAATCGTCCAAGATCGTACAAAAGAGCCGAACTTCATAAAAGAAACCCGGCTTTTCCGGTTTGCTCCCATTTGCAACGTCCTGACAAGAATTTTCCGTGTAGCCGGGTAATCCCCAGCCATCAACGTATAGAAGTTGATGCCGCTCGAAAAGACCTCCACCTCCAGCTCGGCGCCTAAATCGGCTCAGAAGCGCAACGTAACTTTGGCTCCATACAGATCGCGATCAACAATAGAGCCTATTCCGACACCATTAAACTCCATTAAATGCCCGTGCCGTTGTTTTTCATTCCGTTCGTTAATCATCCTGGCAGATCCTGCCGCATCAATCACCGACCAAAGCCATGCGAAAGCCGCAACACCTAAACTCCCATAGAACACAGCATGACTTGTGTCACTCGAATCTTCACCATGGGAATTGAATCGATCTACCACTACAATGACAAAGGCGACTCCCATGCCGGCTGAAAACATACCAAATTGGAGGCAGCCTTTCCCGGGTTCGTCGTTATAGAATTGCCCGAGTCCGGGTATTATACAAGATAAGCAACACGCCGATTCAGGTTCCTTTCGCCGTTTTTGCGAGCTTGCGGTAGATTGGCGAGTCACCTTGTGGATCTGTTGGGCGCTATACGTCACCACACGATTGTCCGCCGTTCGTATACTCAAAGATTGCCCCGGGATCCGGTCAATTATTGTTCCGCGCACGACGGAACCATCTTTGAGATAAACAACATCCTCAAGTTGTGACGCTGCGGCGGACGTTACGCACCACATCAACAACGCCGTCACGATGAATCGCATCATCGAACCGTCTCCCATTCAACTGAGGTAGTGGTTTCATAATCTAAGCCACCGATCGTGGTGAAACCCTGCCGGCGCCATCCAGAATGCCAGTCTGCGCACTGCAGAGCAGTGCTATGTCAATAGCATATCCACCAAACACGTTCGACCGCTACATACCGCCCTCACCGAACACTTCAAGCTTGCCGTCCTTCACGGTGAGTACGGTCGGATCGTAAGCCCCGTCGCCGACCTCGCTGAACGAAAACTGCCCCAATATAGTATCCAGATTGCTGATACTCGCCAAAGCGTTCCGGATCCCGACCGAATCCTTCGTTTCGGCGTTGTCAATCGCTTCGGCAAGGATATGCACCGCGGCATACGACAGTGCAGCCCAAATGCTGGGTTCTCGTCCGAACCGGGCGCGGTATTTCTCGACAAACTCTTGGTTGCCCGGCGTGTCCGCGTCACTTCTCCACGCCGCGAACGTGATCGCCCCTTCGGCAGCTCCTTCGGCGCTTTCAATGTCGTCCGCCGACAGAATTGCGCCGATAAAGGGTACATCGGCGGGAATACCGACTTCACGCGCCTGTTTTAGGATATGAATCGACTCAATCTGTTGAGCTGACAGGAATATCACCTGGGGATCTGCGTCCCTAATGCGGCTGAGTTGAGCCGTATAGTCCGTTTCACCCGTTTCGAAACTCTCCGACCGCACTATCCCGACTCCGGAATCATTCAGCGTCTGCTCGATCACCTCGGCGCTGCTGCGGGAAAAATCATCGACCGAATCGGATATCATCGCCGCCCTTTGATAGCCGAGTTGCTCGTGTGTCACTTTGATTCCCGCCGGTATCAGCACGTCCGTAGGCTGCCCGGCGCGAAATACAAAGTCCCCGACATCGGTCAACCCGGCGGCAAGTGTGACAGGGCTGAATGCTACAACACCGTTCTCTTGCGCTATCGGAAAAACCGTGCGGGCGACGTGCGAAGTCCAAACACCCAGAATCACCGGCACCTTGTCCTGGTGTATCAGTTTGTTGAAGGCGGACACCGCGCCGTCGGTGGTGCTTCGATCATCCTCAACGATGAACTGTAGGTTTGCTCCGCCGGACTGGGAGTCATTGATTTCTTCCAGCGCCAAGTTAAAGGCGTTCTCCATTACCAGAGCGCCGGGGCCAAGTTCGCCCGGACCCAGGTAACCCGTCCGCGGCAGAACCACGCCAACAGTTACCGCTTCAGGTTCTGCGTCAATGACGCCTTCGGATATTATAGATACGAGCTCATCGCACGAGGATAAGGCGAGCACCGAGCCCGTAATTATGCACACAATAACCAAACTTGCTATTCGACTGCTGAACATTATTTTGCCTCACATTTTTTGTATTCGAAACTATCTGATACGCCTCAAGATTCTCGTCACGCCGCCAACCGCGCGGCGGGTATCCTTCCCCGTTTCTATCCGACAGAAGTATGGCACTATGTCCTGCCCTAGTCAAGCAAAAGTGTCGCGAAATCCACACTCGCAGGCGCAAGGTCTCCTCGCCCAACCCGTCCCCCCGGGTCGACGGTTCAGGCGAATAAACGACTACCGCGATACCCAAATGTAGGGTGCAATCAAGCGAGTGGATAGCGAGCGCGATAGAAATCCTATGCGCACCAGCCTTTAGCGCGATAGCTACTTTACCAGTCTCTGTAGGAGATCAAAGGACATGGATAATGACTGCGATAAAAATCTTCTCCAGGTCGCGAGGTCTTTGAGACTGCAGGCGGGCACCTTGCCCCGCCCCGACTTTTGCGTTCCACCCGACAAAGACACGCTACAACGAGATTCATCCCCTCACCTCTGGGAAGATGAAACGAATGGAACCCATTGTCCCACACCTTCCACACGAGACTCCGCCGATAACTACGCCGAAAAATCCGTCTCGGGCAAAGTATTGGGATCAGCCCAGCCGACGCGATTCCTCCATCAAACTGGGGCGCAAAGACGGGGCGTAACTACGTGTATGACACCGAATCAGACAATGCACTTAATAAGGAAACGATTGATGCTAGAATGGATGAACATCGCCGTAACGTTGCTCGCGTTTGCCGCGCTGTGGTGGGGACTCACGGCGAGAGTGACGGCAAAAAGCGACATGGAGGTGCTTAGGAGGGATTTGGAGGATACTGACGAGGACTTGCGGGAAATTATGGACTAACTCAACGAGAGAGACGAGAGAATGGAAATAGGCTTCAACCGGCATGAAGCGAGATTGGGCGTCGGCCTAGAACATCTTGATGCCAGGATAAGCGCCAACTCACAGGCGCATCATGCCGACATTATGGAAGTGATACACAAGATTGACGACGTGGCAAACCATCTTCGTGCCGAAATCAGAGATCGAATGCCCGGTAAGACTGACAATTCCGAAGGTTGAGCTGGAGCTGGATACTCTACCCGCACAATCAACAAAGAGCCATGCGGTTCGCGAAACGGTTTGCCGCACCGGGGGAGTCCATTAACTCTAATATGGCAGGATAACGCGCCCGCATTTTGGTTCCGTACGCCACCAATCTGGAATTCAAATTACCATGCAAAACAACGTTGCATCTTCCAATGTTTGCTCAAAGGATAGACGCCTGGCTTGAACATGCGCACTATTTCATCTGTAGACTGAGGAGTATTGATACGGGAGTCGAAGCGGATTGGAGAAATGATAGATAGGATGCGTAACTTGAAGCAACTTGGGTTGGAAACTTTTCTGTAGTAAATCAATGCAATGTCGCGGATGAATTATGCATGTCTCAAATCTAGTGGAGTTTAGTCCACTACTGCGGGGTGTACAGCAACGACCGAATCAGCAATTAATTTTGCAAGTATTCGTGAATTTGAGGATTCACTTGTGCGAATTACAGTTATTATCGCGTGAGACGGATCAATCTCGGTAGGGTCATGACTGAATCCGATGGTGCACTGGTGTTGATTAAATTGGGAATTTACGCGCTCTTTTGTGATGCGTACATTTAACTCCGCAAATCGGCTATTTCGTCCCAAGTTACGCTCTATATGTTGTCGAACCAACACAAGTTGATCCTCTTTCGGACCGACTTGAAAATATTCAAGCCAATTCACGGACAAAGTAGGGTCTCTTTCGCTCAATTGGAATGCGCTGCGAGTAGCCTTTCCATTTTCGTCTAATTTCGACTCGCCAACATGACGGACAACATTATCAGTATCCGGCAGTTTTTTTCCAATCATATTCCAAGAAGAGAATCAAGTTTGTGTTCTTGAACCTGCCGTTTTACAGTCTGAATGTCACCGCCTCCCTCCTCACATGTTCTATCGGGGCTGTGTTCCGGACCCTTAAAAATAAGATAGTGCAGAGAGCCGTCGCCGAGAAATTCAACATCTAGGTAATTCCCACCATCGTCGTCCCAAATGGCAATAAGATTTCCATCATCTGTAAGCACCAATTGCGCCTTGCGATTAGGCATTAGAGTCCTAATCAGGAGCCAAAAATCGTCTATAGATGCCTGCGCAGCCGTAAATCCCTCGTCATTTGCCATCACACGCAGGCCTTCGATACGACTACGATAGTCGGGCTCCATCAGGCGGACGAATAACGGAGACAATTTTGGCAAAGGAGCGTTTGTGAGTTCCTGTGTAACCGTAGCATACTCGTCCTTTTCGACCACGAGCTGCTCAAATCGGTAGAGCGAGTCATCTGCCATTCCATGGAGTGCCCACATATCTGGAATGCTAGTCCATAATACGCTTGCGGACAGTTGGGCAAACATGGATACTTCATCATTTGGCACATAGGGATTATACGCATATGTTCTCAGTATTTCAAAGAATCTTCGCCGATTACGTTCATTGCGATACGCATAGAGGTTAGACGGGGTAGATGTGCCTTCATCGTTTGAAATATCGGTGTTAAAGAAGGGGTTTTGATCGAAGTGTAAGGAAGACTTTTTTGCTCTTGATAATGCCATTTGATATGCTGGGTTAAGCCCAATACGCACGGGAAATGGTGGCGCAAAACTTGACGAACTACGTTGCAGAGGATTCATGTCCGGTGATCTCGCCTCCTAACAAATTATTGACAGTAGATCGCGCGTGTTCTGTAACTTCAACAAATTTGGACAACCTTTCAAATAAACCGTCGACCACATCAATCTCTGAGTGATAATTGAAATCTATTACAGGATTGGCTTGCGCAGGATTTGCGGTCAACTGTACTCGAAAAGCGTCGTATTCCCACAACACAATCCCACCGACAATGTGTTGTCCTCCGAATACTTTCTCAAACAGCTCTGAATTGCCGGTGAAATCTGCCTGTAGTATTTCTTGAAGTGGAACATCATGCACTTGCCACCTCGAATTGAAACCTATTGCACTATATGGGACTTCGGGAAGGGATTCAACGTATTTCTCAATGACATTTGGCAATCTATGTAGCGATGCTGGATTGAAAGTGTTCACATCGACGCGCAATCGCTGTGGATCAACGTATAACACGTACATCGGTGTTTCAACTGACGAAAACATCGGGGTGTGTGTAAAATCTACTGGCGGTTCTGAAAGAATTTTCTTCCGAGCTAACCATTCTTTTGTTACTATCGTAGGGTTATGACTATTTGCAGGTACAACGATACTTGCTTGCGTTTGAACTACATTCATGATGATTTTTTTCTGGATATTGGTATGATTCTGAGGTAAGTTGCTACAATACGTCTCGTAGAGATAAATGGACACACTTGTTTCTGTTCAATCTTGCAACATATCATACACCGAATTGCTACAGGAGACAACAAAAAGTTGCATCGTGGCATCAATGACGAGTATTTCTGGCAATGATGCGACCAATTCACGTTAATTCTATCCAGCTTTCGGCACTAAAAACACCCGCATTAATGTGCGCCTCGAAGGCTTGGTTACGATACTGAAGCTCACTCCGATGGTCCCCGACTATCTGTATCTACAGCAGCGCAATCCCAAGCCTAACCTTCGCCTTCGTCCCGCCGACCCGCCTCTGCCCAATCCCAAAAAACCTCCGTGTCAACTCCCGCCCGAAAGCATTCTTAGATCTTGTGCCCTCGAAACACATTTCGTAACACTCGTACAAATCGCTCGTCCTCGCAAAGGCGTCAGCGCTCTGGATACAGAACGTCTCAACGGGACGCCCGACATCATCCTGGTCGCGCCGGTACTCCTCCGTCGCTTGCCGCACCGCATCCGGCGGTTCCAGACCGTGCGCGTACCACTCCATGGCGCCCCTCACTATCCACGGCAGAATCCTTACCTTATTCTATCCGACAGAAGTATGGCATTATGTTCCGCCTCAGTCAAGCAAAAGTAACAGGTAATCCGCTCTTCTAGGCGCGAGCTCTCCTCGCCCAACCCGCCGCCCCGGGCTGAACTATCAGCCGTATAGATAAGTACCGCGATACCTGAATGTAGGGTGCGATCAGCCCGCTGGAAGATGTAGGGTGCAATCAAGCGAGTGGATAGCGAGCGCGATAGAAATCCTATGCGCACCAGCCTTTAGCGCGATAGCATATCCAGATAGTGAACTCCGTGAGATAGCGAATCCCGCCCTGTAGGAGCGATCTCCAGGTCGCGAAATCTTTGAAACAGCCGTGTGGGTTGGGTCATGCACTGCGACACCCAACTTCATGCTTCACTTACACCCTCCCCGTTTTCTCGTCTTCCCGGCTTCTCGGTTTCCAATCCTCCTCCCGTCAATGCGTTCCTCCCGCCAAAGCCATGCCACGACTAGGTTCATCCCCTATTTTACGGAGTAATGGAACGGATGGAACCGATTTCGTTACCCTTGCATATATAGTTCTTATAAGGAGCTTCTAGAGGACTCCCGTTCCATCCGTTCCACTCTTTTCGATAGGGTCGTCCGAAGCCCCGCCGCCACTAGCTTCATCCCTACGGATGAGTTTTCGCCGAATGGGTTCCCGTTTCTATCGCTCTGTACAAAATGGAACGTATTGATCTAATTTCCCTCTGACTATACTCGGGAATCTCTACCGAGAACTTCGCCGGCAGTCCAGTTCCTTCCGTTTCAAGCTTCCTGTTTCACCGTACACCAAATCCATTGACATGCGGACGATTTTCCTGTATTTTGTGAGATATAGCAATAGTGTGTAGATTCGGTTAGCATAGTGAAGCCCAACTTCATTCTTTACCGGAATACACCAAAATCTCGCCAGCCGCTCCTGAAGGATCAATCAAACGTGTAGATGACAATCAAGCTAGTGAGAAACTGGCCGATTAGGATCAACCGAGAGAATAGATCAAGCAAGCGGATAGCGAGCGCGATAGAGATCCTAAGGAGGTAGTAAATTCTTGGGAGAACTCGGGGTTTTGACGAATTCCCATCATCCTTAAAATGTAGGAGAATTGCGATGAAGTTTGTGTTGACTCTACTATCACTTTTTGCGCTCTCCTTACCGGGCGCCGCCCAAAGATTCCCTCAATCCGGGCTGCCTGACGGGGTCAAGTTGCGTCTCGGACGCGGGAACATCACCCGGATGCAGTATTCGCCTGACGGCGCTCGGCTCGCCGTTGCAACGGGCATCGGTATCTGGATCTACGACACCGCGAAGCGCGGCGAACCCGCCCTGTTCGGTGCCCACGAGGGTGTTGTCTGGTGTTTAGCCTTTAGCCCGGATGGCAGCGTATTGGCGAGCGGGGGTTGGGATAACAACATTCATCTCTGGAACGCTTCAACGGGTGACCTCTTGCGAACGTTGGAAGGTCACACGTCAAGAATCATCGACGTGGCTTTTAGCCGAGACGGCGCCACCCTCGCAAGTGTAGATGATGTCAACGCCGTCCACTCTTGGGATACGGTGGCGGGTGAGGTGCGGCGCTCATTCGTCGCACGAACTGAAGAAGGTATGGCGCAAAGGGGTGTAGGCGCCGCATTCAGCCCGGACAGCTCAATGCTGGCGGTTTGGAGTTTTGCCGACACCGACATCCACCTATGGGATGCGTCAACGGGAGAACATCTGCGTTCCCTCAAGGGGCACACGAAGAACGTCTCGAACGTTGCTTTCAGCACGGATGGATCGATGTTGGCAAGCACGAGTTGGCGCGAAAGTACCCGTCTGTGGGATGTCGGGACCGGCGAATTTCTGCGCCAACTGGAGGGCACGGAGACCGGAGTTACATGCGTGGGTTTTAGTCCGGATGGTGCCAAGCTGGCGGGCGGCTGGCTACCGCGGATTCTACCATCCATGAATGGGACTTAACGACGGGAGAATACTTGTGGGGCATGGGAGGTCATTTCGACTCGGTGAATTTCGTGGCTATCAGCCCCGACGGCGGCACGTTGGCGAGCGAGGGATCGAGACAACCCATTCGTGTGTGGGATACCGTCACGGGGGCGTACATGCGTTCGCTCGATTACGATCATTCGCTGTCGCCCAATTTCGTCTTTCGACCGGATGGTCGGACGCTGGTGAGAGGAGACGATTACCACAGCATCAGACTCTGGCATGTGATGACAGGCCGCGAACTGCGCACCTTGGTGAAAGATGCCGGAGATGACGTTGTCTTCGCCTACAGCGCGGACGGCTCCATGCTCGCGAGCGGCGATGCCGTCAGTTCCGCCACGCTGTGGGACGCCGAAACAGGCGCGGAACTGAAATCATTCAAATGGGAAACCGCTCGTGTCCCTATGACCATATATCGACCGGTACGCACCAGTCTCGCGTTCAGCCCGGACGGGAGAATGCTGGCGAGCGGTAGCGAAGACTATACCATTCGTTTATTTGATACGGCGGAGGGCACTCCGCTGCACACACTGAGAGGGCATGAGTTGAACATCATCAGCGTCGTCTTCAGTCCGGACGGCGGCACACTGGCGAGCGTTAGCGACGACAAAACCGTGCGGCTCTGGAATACGAAGACGGGCGCGGTTCGCCACACCGTTCAACCGGGAACGGGTGCCCTGTGTGTGGTTTTTACCCCGAGAGACGGCGAAGTAGCAACGGGTGGCGAGGACGGAAACATCGATTTCTGGGACGCTGAGACAGGCTCGCATAAACGGACAATGGAAGGGCACACTGCGTGGGTCAACAGCCTCGTTTTCAGCTCGGACGGCGGCACGCTGGTAAGTGGGAGCCTCGACGGCACGATTCTGTTGTGGGACTACACCCCTTAGCGCCATCAAGTTCCCGTGAGGTGCAATCAAACGACTGGATAAGGAGTGCGATAGAGTTTCCATGCGCACCAGCCTTTAGATTTTGGCGGCGCGCGATCACGGCAATGACTGGCGAACTCCCTTCGTGACCGGCACTCCATCTCCTGGAGGAGCGATCTCCGCGCCCTATCCGTAGGTTGGGTAGAGCGCAGCGAAACCCAACGCCATTCGTTCCCGTAGATACAGCTAGATATTACGCTACCACTCCCGTAGGATCGATCTCCGAATCGCGACGATCGCGTAGGGGATCAAGGAAGTGAATAATGACCGCGATAGAAATCCCAGGTTTCCTCGCCCGTGGATCATACTTTGTGCGAATTAGAATACAAATTACGATAATGTTGCCGACATCCCTATTTCAGGAGACCGCACAATGACCGACTTGCACGCACCCGAATTGACTGACGACGAACTCGCCGCATACCGCAAACGCGGCTATGTGCGATTGGGCAAAGTCGCGCCCGACGACGAAATTAGAGCGCTCTGCCAACGCATCGACGACATCATGCTGGGAAAGATTCGCTACGACAAGATGCTCATGCAGTTGTGTCCGTCAGCCGGCAAACCCGACTTGTCCAAGCAGACGAAGGTGTTCAAAGGTTCCACGCTCAAATACCGAAAAGTTCAAGACCTTGAACAAGACCCGCTGTTTCTCCCCTACATCCAACACCCGCTGTTTCGGGACATCACGCGAAAGATTATCAGCGAGGAAGTTTCCGCCTTTCGGACGATGTTCTTCAACAAACCGGCGGGGCAGGGGGTACCCATCAATTGGCATCAGGACGGCGCGGGCGGCTGGAAGTTAAGCATTCCGCCCAAGGTGACCATCTGGACGGCGCTGGATCCCACGAGCGTTGCGAACGGCTGTCTACAGATTATTCCGGGCTCGCACAAAACCATGATCCCCGAGAATGGCGACCTGTTGTCAGCGGAGGAGCGAGCCATCCACGCGCCCGACGAAAAGCGGTTGTATCTGGAGATGGAGATGGGAGAGGTGGTGCTGCTCCACAACTGGACGCTGCACCGCTCGGAGGTCAACACGACGGACCGCCCGCGCCGGGCGTTCAGCGTGTGCTATGTCGATGCGGCAACCTATCGCGCCACGACCAGACAGCGTTTTCCGAAAATCTTTCCCGAATACGTACCGCTCGCGGATGAGTAGTTGTAAGGGTACCAGTAGGTGCGGTTTCTAACCGCACCGCGCATCGTTAGGGCATTGCCGGGCAATTTTTTTAACTCCATCCAACCGCACCTACAAGACTGGATAAATTCCGGTTCGGTTAGGAAACCGAACCTACCAACGTGTGTAAATCGTGAAACATCCCTATCCCCGAATCCACGCCTCATTGATTTCTACGTGGGTGATGCTGACGCGACGGTAGGTATACGTGATATGGATGCCGCCGTCGCGCGATTGGATAACCGCGGGATAGGAGTATTCGCCCGCCTCCGTTTCGAGATCTCTTTTGTATCCCCACGTTTCCCCTTCGTCGGTTGACAGCGCAACCGTCAATGGTGTTCGCCCCTGCCGCGTGTCATTATACACGAGAGCGATGTTACCGTTGCGCAAACGCATCATATCAACGCCGCAGTTGGGATTGGGAAGGTCCGTGGGGTGCGCCGCCTCCCAGCTCCGTCCCAAGTCATCGGAGGTCGAACGCCAAATCTCGCCGTCGCGGCTGCGCATCAGCATCAGCAGACTACCATCTTTCCGCTGAACAACCGTAGGTTGAATAACGCCCTTCGGACTTGACAGATCGCCGTACGTGTACCACGTCTCGCCGCCATCCTCGGAAATCATGGCCATGGAGTGCCAGTCGCGTTCGTCGTAGACCGGCAGCAGGATGTCGCCGTTTGAGAGATAGAGCGGTTTGTTGCGCGTCATCCATCCCAACTCATCGCGGAGAACACCCCTCTCGCTCCAGCTTCTTCCCATCGTCTGCGACTTCAGATAATACACCTTGCACTCCGTCCAGCGATTCCCGTACATCGTTACGTAGAACAGCCAGATCTGACCGGTCGCATCGGCGAACAGCACCGGGTTGCCCTCGGAGAAGTTCGGAGTATTCACAATCATTTTCGGGTACATCCAGTGATCGCTGCCTAGTCGCTTCCTTGAGGTGAAGATTGCGACATCTTTCGCCCCTTCCCGCGATCCGGCATACCAAGCGGCACGCAGGTCGCCGTTGGGCAGCTCGGCAATGGTTGAGGCGTGACAAGAGGGGAAGTTCGGAAGCTGTTCAAAAATCTTTCCAGCGTTGTACATTATCTCAGGTTCTCCTACCATGTATTACGTGTAAGGTGGAATCAAGCGAATGGATATTGAGCGCGATAGAGATCTTCTGCCCGCCATCTCCTGTAGGATCAAGCGAGTGAACAGCGAGCGCGATAGTGGATCCCTCTCCAGGGCGCGACCTCCAGCCGACCGCATGGATCAAGTGACTGAATAAGGAACGCGATAGAGATCCCAAAGTGATCTCCTCCAGGTCGCGACTCCGAAGAATCAAATTACCTCAAACGAAAGCTCGCCGGTTACCACCCCATTACCCCGGAAAGGGGAGTATTGCGAATACCGCCAAAGTGCGCTATACTACCCGCATCGCCCATAACATGCTCAAGAGTGTTGCTTGCTCACAGTCTGTGTTTACACATTTTGCCACAATCTGGAAACCCACGCCAGCCGAATCACAAAACTGTTCCTCAAGAGTGGATTGACAACCATGCTCAAGATTGAAGGTCTGATGTTTATTTTCATCGTCGTATTGCTTGTGGGGATCTCTGTTTTTTGGACGAATGCGATTCGAGATGACGATGTCACCCCAACACTGGAGAGGCTCATTGAGGCAGGATATACCATAGAGGAGATTCTACAACATCCCGACGTTGCACGCATAAACCGCAGGAATCCAGGGTTATTACCTAACTTGGATGACTGGACTGAAGACGACATACAGCGCGCAAAGACTCAAATCGAAACGCTTCCGCCGGCGCGTGCCGCAACAAATGTTCTTTTGGACGCTTATGGACGTCTGATTGACCGAGGTAAAAAAAGAATAGCCGTAAACAGTGTTATCATTGCCGCTCAAGAAACCCACATGGAAGGACCGGAACCGTTCACTGTCAAGAACTCGCTTCCCGCAGCGGTACGAACGAAGGTTGAAGAGGCGTTCGGCGATGACGCCGAAACCGTGCTCACCCAGATTGAAGAGGTGTTTTCCACCCAAGAGTCTGCCGCGCGTGTTTTCGAGTCGGATGGCGGAGTTAAAGGCTTTGTAAACCGCTTGGCGGAGTCCCAATCTGCCGCCGCTGACAAATAGGAATACGTAAATAGGCGCCGGATTGATGCTCGCGGCGTTGCGCTAAGGCCTCGGTTGGTACCGCACCGGTGAATTAACCACGGTTTGATTTGTCGCCTTAAACGGTCTATGTTTCACAAGAGGAAAATACCATGTCATTCTTGCACATACTCACCGCTATTTGTTCGGTCTTGATTATCGGTTTGCTCGCCATATCAATAAAGTTTGACGTTGACAACGAATTTGTAACATTTTGTGCTCCCATCGGTTTCTTGTCTGCCATAATTTATGCGTGCGATTATCTGGCCGAGAAACGAAAACATCCAAGGGAAAAAAAGCCGTTGAAGGGTTTCATGAAGGTTCTCGACTACTTCTTGCTTGTAATCTCTATCTTGATAATATGCGGAAGTTTGTTTTTGACTGGGCTTTCCGGTAGTTTCCTACCCTTGATAACGGGGTTATCTTATTCCTTATTACTAATCGTGCTATATGTCTACTTGGAAGAAAGGCGGAAAATCGCGCCGCTTGACAAAAGCGAAGAACAATCATCCGAAATTCATGGTTAGCTAAGCGTGGGGTAAAAGCGTGTCGCCCGTGTGTTTCAAGCGAGGATTCAGCAGATCCGTCGAAAAGGAGATGCAATGTCAAAGATTTTATGGATTATAATCGTCATCGCATTCGCGGTGTTAGTATATTTAACTGTCATCCGCATCGAAACGAACATCGCTAATGACTTCGTAACATATGGCATACCGTCCGGGCTATTGATCGCCGTGATGTATACCAGCCTATGGCGAATTAGCAAGACAACACCGGTTGCGAAGAAAAAACCAATCAATCTATTTGAAAAACTCGTGACGATGCTCTTTATTGCAGCTAGTATTTTGGTGTTTTGCGGTAGTGTTATGCGAGCTTACGATCGCCGCGAGTTGGTGTCATTGACGACAGGTTTGTGTTCCCTCCTTGCGGCGGCGGCAGCCTGCGCCTATTTGGAAGAGAGGCTGAAATCTCGACAGAGTTCCGGCGAGACAGAACAAGCATCTTGAATCGGCGGAGCAATAAAACACGCGCAAACCACGTTCGTGGATGCATCCTCAGTGTGGTGCCTTAATGGCTGATTGTAAATCGTAAGATACCCAATGCCAAATTTAAATGACGACACCGGACTTCTACTGGTTGCGCTCGTCGGTCTATTGAGTGCCGTAACCTTCATGTGTCTCTTTTTGCAGGAAAAGAGAAGGGCGCCCGAGCAGGGAACCCCGCTGGGCGGGTTTGTAACATTTCTCCTGTACATTTTCCCGATAGCGTTTGTGCTTGTTATGTGCGTGGGATTTGCGGTGACTTTAGACTCCGCCAACCCTCAATACTTGATTCCGACGTTCACTAACGGATTGGCTGCGGCGGCGGTGCTATTGTGGGGACGGGCAAAAAATGCCCGGCAATGAACGGTATAGAGGTGTTGTTTGGAACATAGCCAGTCTGCATAATGTACGCCAATCGCACGTAATACCCGCCCGACTCCCGATTCATAAAAATGGAGGCATGAGATTATGAAACGCCATTCTGACTCAATTGACTCCCCGGACATATCACCAAATTCCATTATTCGTTCATTGGTGTCATTCGCCATTGCAACCACAGCCGTCCTATCCTATTTAGTCATCAGGGCGAATACCGATACGGGCATTCTCCACATTATCGGCTGTGTCCTCACGTTCAGCGGCATTCTAGGGGTTGGGGTGATTAAATACCGGCGGTATAAACATGGCTTTTACTACACCGCGATCGCACTGACCGTCATGGCGCCAGGAATAGGCATCTTATTCGATGCCTTCTTCGATTGGCTGTATTGAGGCCGCTTATGGAGAAGATTAGCCCCAACGACTTAATCATCTTGTTTGTATGCGGTTTGATAATCGGCGTATTAATACCGTTGCTCCAGCCTATCTTAGACTCGTGGACAATCGTCCAAGAGTTTATAGTTGCTAGCGTTTTTTTAATCGCCGGATGGTTGATGCTATGGAAATCAAGAAATAAAACCGGCAAGCGCAGACAGTTCTATCACTCGGTTGGCTTCGTTGCGTTTGCCGTCGGCATCGCAATCTTAATCATGCCGTTAGTAAAGCGCACAATGGAGTGGATTGTCGCCTAACTTTGATGCCCCCATGCGTGGAGTTGTGGGCGAATGCAGCCCAAGATAGAGCCCAATCATCGTCACACGTAAATAAAAAAAGCCCCGGCGATTGCTATCATCAAGGCTATTACATACGAACTCACTCAAAGGAGTTCATCATGTGTGAGGACAGATTCTAACATACGACCGGGACGCCAGCAGCGCTATTGCCCGATTGGATGCGTTGTTGTAGGGTGCGAACTGCAGTAAAACGTATCGATAACCATTGCGATAGTAGATCCCTCGATCGAGTGGATAACGAGCAGGATTTGCTATCGCAGTCACTATCCATCTCTTTGATCGACAGAGATCCAGCAAGTGAGTGAATAGCGAACACGGTAGAGATTCCCCCGCCCATCATTTCCTGTAGGAGCGATCTCCAGGTCGCGACCCATTTATTAACCGATCAACTGAACGAATGGTGAAGGCGATAGTAGATTCCTCGGGCGAATGGACAGCGAGTAGGATTTGCTATCGCAGTCACTATTCCATCCCTTTGATCGATAGAGATCCCAATGCGATTTAGATTCTGAAGGTTCGTTTCTTGCTGTAGGAGATTAAGAACCTGTTTGAAAAGTGGATCTGTAAGGTGCGCATTGCGCACCAGCCTCTAAAAGCCCCAGCGGGGCGGAAGGTGTATAGAAACGTCAAAACCCCGTGTACCAAAGCCCCAGCGGGGCGAAAGGTACGTAGCAGATTGCAATTAAAACATGAAATAATCCCTATAAGTGACCAAAAATGGCTTTGCTACGATTATTCAAACAGGCTCTAAGCGACTGAATAAGGAGTGCTCAAGAGAGCGGATAACGAGCGCGATAGAGGTCCCATAGAGAACTTCCCCAGGTCGCGATACCGTAAAGCCGTCTGACCCCAAATCAGGAATTTCCGGTAATGATGTAATCATCAACATACGTTAGAATTTTACAACTGCCGAGAAATGCGCTATACTATCCATGCCGCTTGACGTCTCCTCAAGAAATCGTCATCTCAACGGTTGACGTTCGCATTCACCCATTATGCGAAAACCCGGTTTCCCGTGCAATCCAAATCACACCGGGACACAAGATCGCATGAGAATCTTGCACAAGCTATTACTCCTAACGGCATCAATTCTCGGCGTCAGTTTGGTCATAAGTCTTGCTGATTTCTGGCGGCCTACGATTCGAGGCATCGGGTTCAGCCACACAATCCAATGGCTTATTGCCGAGGGTTATTCTCCCGAAGAGATAGCGCAACACCCCGAGATTGCACGTCTTAACCGCGGAAAAATTCGACTCCCTCCCGATATAGTGCCTCCCGAATCGGACGACTGGACTAAATCCGACGCGCGGTTCGTAGGTGCGATACTCGCCGTGATTAAACAAGGACTCGAAGAGTTAAAAATATCGTATGCGCAAAGCGTAGCTGATAGTATAGAATGGGAACTTCGACGCGCGCCCTTTGTCAAAAAGTCAGCCGTGAGGGAAGTTATCATTGCCGCTCTGGAAACCCGCCTGGAAGGTAAGGAGCCGTTTACTATCGAGAACTCCCTTCCCGCCTCGGCGCGTATGAGGGTCGAGGAGGCGTTCGGCGACGACTCCGATGCCTTGCTCTTGGAAATCGAAAAGGCATATTCCACCAACGATACCCGTGCGCGCGTGTTGGAATCGCACGGAGGTCCTGAAGGATTTGTGAATTACTTGGTGGATGTCCGATTCGCCCCCTCTGCGGATTAGGGATACCAAAGAGCGGTCCGGGACGGTGCCCGGCGCTTGTCGCCGCGGACTACATGGCCCGATCGGGAGATGTACCCATGTCTTACGTTGAGAAAATCCTGCGATTCACGCTACCACTCGTTATTGTGCTGTGTGTACTCCAAATCGGTGTACTCGCGCTGTTTAGAGCCGACACTCCGATCCTCGAAATACCAATACCCGAGATAACAGTGCCCGAGATACCGGTACTGAAGATTCCCATATACGAAATCCCCGTATTATCGACGGTGAATGAACTCCGAGCAATGGTGTTTGAGTTGATTACCGCGCCGTTTCATGAAGATGAACGCACAAAAACCGCTAAATATCTGTCTGGTCTATCCCTGGAGAAACGTCAACAATTCCTCAAGGATTATAGGACGCGTTTGACGAAAGAACTTGACAGTGTTGATTATACTGACCTTGCCGCCCCGATAATTGATGATTTCATCAGTGACATGAATCAGAGGGGGATCCTTTTCGAATAAGTCAGCATTTTCCGTGTTGAACATAACCCGCCAGTCGCCTTCTCCGAACCATCGGTTCTATGTCCCCACTTTCCACGGCGTACTCGATAGCGGGACAATTCGATACCAACATATAAGATCTCCTTCACTACAACGCACCCGCAGGCGCCGTCACGGTTGCCGGCATGACCAGCCTGATCGAGCGCCGTTCTGGATCGCGTGCATTAACACCGCATATGGAGAAGATTAGCCCCAACGACTTAATTGCCATCGCTGTTAGCGCCTTCATAGTCACGGCAATAATGCTAATCTTCCACCTTTTCCTCATAGATTCTTTGTCAATCGACCTAAGATTCATCATCGCAAGCATCTTGGCAATCGTCGGATTCGTAATTCTTAGGAGGATGCGCGACAAGACCCGGCAGCACAGGTTCTTTTATGTCACCATGGGCAACGTTCTGTTCGGCGTGGGTAGCGCAATCTTAGTCATTCCGTTAATTGATTGGATAGTGGAGCGGATGGTCTCCTAACTTTGATGCGCCCATACGTGGAGTTGTGGGCGACTGCAGCGCGGGATAGAGCACCATCAGCACATGCCGAAATGAAAAAATCACGGCTGACTGCGGCGCCATATCTAAGGGTGCCGTTGAGCCGTTAATCCGCAACAGATGGAGTGTGAAGGATGTATAAATCAACTCTAATTATTTGGATTGGAGTTGCCTGCCTTTTGATAAGCGCTGTGGCTGAATACGCGACGCGCGGGAAATCGACATTTCCCGTGTTCAGGCGAGCACGGGAGTTATCGATCGTGTTCTGCTGCTCGTTGTCGGCAATGCACTACGAGAGCTTGCTGGCTACATCCCTGGTCGTTGCATTAATTATATGGATTGCCGCTAGGAGCGAAGGGGATGACCTGTTACGCAACGGCTTTACACGTCTCGTCCGTTCGGTGTTTCGGCGCAATCGGGAATCATGATCCGCGTACGCTATCAACAGGATTGAAAATCGGGCAAAAACAAGATCAACCTTCGGATACAAATCAGTCGAATTGTCGTTCCTTAAATATAACGCTGCCTGACAATTGCGATGATGCGAATCGCGGTTACTCCCCGCTCTGAGTTTATAGACATACACACCGCTGGCGGGCAATTCGCTGTCCGGACGGAACGCGAGAGTGACTATCGGTCCGGAATGACCGCTTAGACCTTTACACGATAGCGTTCGTTTAAAATTATTCAGCTGTCTGTTCCGCTACCAGTTCCTCAATGAATCTGTCAAGCCTGGCTCTTTGTTCATCGGTCAAGCTAGTTACATCAATGACCTTTAAAGTGGATGCTTCTTCACTGCCAGGCTTTCTAACAGTTGGTGCTGGAGGATCGTCTGCTTTTAAAACTTCAGCCCCCACCAGATCTCGAAATTCCTCGGATTGTTTTACCAAATAGTAACCTGCGAATCCGGCTATCAAAAATTGTATGACGATTATCGTTACGACACAACCGGCGATCGCTACCGCGATGTATGACACCGCCCTTTTCCAAGTCATGATATGGCCCTCCATTTACGTGAGTAAATGCTGGTAGCAAAGATTAGCAATTTGCTGCCAGTGCCCCACCTTCCGGAGGGCAATGACATTCTGTTGCCCCACTCCGTACCCTACCAATATTCTCACTAACGATTCAAGTAAGTAATACTGTTTTCGTATGGGCGAGTCCTGTTCTCACTGTGTCCGACGTAATCCGTTCGGAGTTTTCCGAACTGCCAATCGTCGCCTTGGCCAACAATGTTTGGTTACCCGCCCGCGTGTGAGGCGCTACTTGACAACCACCATGCGGCGCATGTGCGAATAATCCGCGGCGCGGAGCTCGTAGAAGTATACGCCGCTCGCCACGGTTTCGGCGTGCTCGTTCTTACCGTCCCAGTATGCCGCGCGTCCCCTGTCGATGTAGTGTCCAGCCGGTTGATGCCCCGGATTCAACTGCCGCACCAAGACCCCTCTACCGTCATAAATCGAGATCTGGACGTCCGCATCGGCTGCGAGCCGGTAGGGTATCCACGTCTCCGGATTAAACGGGTTCGGATAGTTGGGCAGAAGCGCCGTCTCCCTCGGTGTGAGTACCGCCAATAAGCCTTCCAAGAACCGAATACCCCTCAGTGAGGTGACATCGTCGAGACCCAAGCCCCGCGCCTCTTCCAGCCACTGTTTCACCTCGCTCGGGCGTAACATCGCCATATCGCCTGAATTGATCGACGGCGCGGCGGGAGCGACGACCATCTCGCCCGCGACCAACACCAGATCCAAGATGTTGACGTTTCCGTCACCGTTGGCGTCCGCGATGTTGGGACCCGTACTCCCCAACCGAGTCGCGACCAACACCAAGTCCAGTATGTTCACCACCCCGTCTTGGTTGACGTCGCCCTTCAGAACCGTAATCTCCGTATCAAGCGTGATATCCCACAACAGCACCGTGCCGTCGTAGCTCCCGCTGGCAAGCATTCCGTTCACGGGATTGAACGCCAAAGCATTGACGCTCCCCCTATGTCCGTCAAGCACGGTCTGACGTTCGCCCGTCATTGTATCCCACAACTCGACCGTGTTCTCGGCGGTGCCTGCGGCAATCATCCCGTCGTCGAAATCGAACGCAACGCTTTCGGGCCAGATTGCGTCTACAGACAGTGTGTGATCACTTTCCGCCGTGTCGATATTCCATAGTCGAACCGTCCCGTCCCTACTCCCGCTTGCGAGAACGCCCCCGTCCGCACTGAAGGTTAAGCTGGTAATTGCATCGGTGTGAAGTTCAAATGAAAACGCTTGAAGACCAGCATCGGTGTGCCACAAGCGGACGGTAGTATCTTCACTTCCGCTGGCGAGAAGGTTTCCGTCCGAACTGAACGCGAGGACTTCTATGGCACCGGTATGACCGCTTAGCGTATGCATGTGTGCTCCCGCAACCGCATCCCAGATGTAGATTGAGTGTTCCCCATCCCCAAACAGAGGTCCGCTCGCGCTGGCGACCGTGTTGCCGTCCAAGCTAATCGCGACAGCGTTAACCGAATCGGTATGTCCGGTGAGTGTTATCTTGGTATCTCCGGTCGAGACATCCAACAGCCTGATGGATGCGTCGTAGTCGCTAATAGCGAATGTGTCCCCATCCCCGCTCAAGCCCGCACGAAAGATGAATCCTTCTTCGATGGATGAGTTCCGGTATTCACCGGTCGCGGCATCCCAAAGTTCGACCGTGTGATAATTGACGGTAACCAGCGTAGTGCCGTCCGAACTGAACGCGAGGCGGTTAATCCCGCTCGTATGACCAGTGATAGCCCCTTCTTGTTCCGCTTCTTCAAAATCCCAAAACCGGATGCTGCCGTCCTCGCTGCCGCTCGCCATAGTTACCTCATTGGGACTGAACGCAAGGGCCACGACATCCGAAGTGTGACCAGTGACTGAGCCCTTCTGTCGCCCCGTCTCCACGTCCCAAAGACGAATGTCGGAATCGCCAAATTCGGTGCTGCTAGCCAACGTGGCGCTGTCCCGGCTGAATGCGATGCTAGTAACGCCCTCATATTCTTCGCCCTCGAGGGTTTGCTTCAGTTCGCCCGTGGCGGCATCCCAGAGATAGATGTTCGAGTCAGAAAAACCGCCGGCGCTGGCGATGGTTGTTCCGTCAAAACTATACGCAAGATGATCTGCCGAATCCGAACCCTCCGTGATAGAAAGTTTCTCCTCGCCCGTCTCCACATCCCAGAGGCGGATTGTGCCATCCTGCAACCTCCCGCCGCTGGCGAGCGTCTCGCCGTCCGGACTGAACGCCAAGCTAGCAAAGCTCTGTCCGGTTTTGATCACCCGCTTTTCCTCGCCCGTGTCCGTGTCCCATAGCTTTACTCCTCCAAAATCGGTGCTGGCAAGTGTCTTCCCATCCGGACTGAACGCTATGGCGCCAAACTCAAGAAAGCCTCCGGAGAGCGCGAATTTTTCTTCGCCGGTCACTGCGTCCCATAAACGGAGATTGTTGCCTTCCCAATTGCCGTCGGCGCTTGCGATTGTGTTGCCGTCCAAACTGAACGCAACGCTCGTGACTTCCTCCGTATGACCGGAGAGCAGGAAAACCGGCTCGTAGGATGTCGCGTCGTAAACCCAGACGCCAATGGCGCTGGCAACGGCGAGCCGGTTACCGTCCGGCGAATAAACGATGTTACCCGATATAATTCCCTTGCCGAGCCGTGCGAGTGCGTCGTCTGGCAATCCCCACTGCGGGGAGTCTTGAGCAAACGCGTTGAATGGAATCAGAGTGAGAAGAATAAGAAACGTTAGTGCCGATTTCATCTGTAATTCTCCCTTTAACCTTGGTAGCACGACTGAAAGCCTGTCATTCGCTTTTCATCGTGCTGTGTTTAGAATCGTATTGCACGTCATAGGCTTGCTTTATCGTGAATCGCCTTGTTGACATGCCGATAGCGCGGCGTTTGCCCGTTTGCAGCCGTTGCACCGCTTGGCGAGACCAATCTTGGGAAGTGTAGCACGGTTCCGATGGAAAAGAAACAAAATAGGACAGCTCCGCCGCATGATTATCGGCAGTCCTGTTCTCGCGGTTGATTGCACCCTACAACTGCTAAATCGCGACCTGGAGATCGCTCCTACAGTCGCAGTGTGAAATCGAACGAGTCGGTGGTTGGGTTGAGCGCCGCGAAACGCAACGCCAAGCACAAGCCGAGAAGTTTTCGGTTTTGATCGCCATTGTACGGGACGCAGATCTGCGTCCCGTACCGTACAGTAGATACAATACAGCGGTCCAAAAACCTAAATGTCTTGGTACGCAGGGGAGTTCTATCGAATCTCTATGTCACTCGCTATTTGCTCCTTTGATCCCCTCCGATGACAGTGTGTTGAGAAATCTGTTATCGTGGTCGTTGTTCACTCCGCTGATGGATGTTTATCTCCCCTTTGATCCTACATTGCACTCCGCCGGAGTGGGGAGTTGCGACCTGGAGATCGCTCCTACAGTCTGCAGTGTGAAATCGAACGAGTCGGTGGCTGGGTTGAGCGCCGCGAAACGCAACGCCAAGCACAAGCCGAGAAGTTTTCGGTTTTGATCGCCATTGTACGGGACGCAGATCTGCGTCCCGTACAGTACAGTAGATACAATACAGCGGTCCAAAAACCTAATATGTCCTGGTACGCAGGGGAGTTCTATCGAAACTCTATGTCACTCGCTGTTTGCTCCTTTGATCCCCTCCGATGACAGTGTGTTGAGAAATCTGCTATCGCGTATGTTGTTCACTCCGCTGATGGATGTTTATCTCCTCTTTGATCCCACATTGCACTCCGCCGGAGCAGGGAGTCGCGACCGGGAGATCGAGGGATTTCTATGGGAGCTCTATCGCAGGATTGGCTATCGCACTCGCTATCCACTCACTTAATTGCACCCTACAACTATTTGTTTTCCGGTCCTGCGGGTGCGGCGCTACCGGACGATCGCCATGCGGCGCGAGGCGCGGTAACTCCCCGCGCGGAACACATAGACATAGACGCCGCTGGAAAGCAACTCGCCCCACTCGTTGCGCCCGTCCCAATACGCCGCATAGTGCTTGTCGGTGTAGAATCCTTCCGCCTGCAACCCGACATCCAGTTGCCTCACCAAGACTCCTTTCGAGCTATAAATCGAGATCCGGACGTCTGATTCTCGGGCGAGTTGATACGGGATCCAGGTCTCCGGATTGAAGGGATTCGGGAAGTTCGGCAGCAGCGCCGTCCTTTCCGGCGTCAGCGCCTCCAACAGATTCTCCAAATACTCGATACCCTTTAGCGATGTTACATCTGCGAGGGCTAACCGCCGCGCTTCTTCCAGCCACTCTTCAACCATGGTCGGCCGAAGCATCATCGCTCCGTTGGAGAACATGGGCAGTGCGCCCGCTGAATCGTCTGCCATACCCGCAACAAGCACCAGATCCAGAGTGTTCACTGTGCCATCCCCGTTCACGTCCGCCCGGTTCTCCGCCGTTTTGCCCAAACGCCCCGCAACCAATAACAGGTCCTGAACATCCACGACCCCGTCCTCACTCACATCGGGTTTAACTTGCGAGGGCTCCGCGACTTCCGGATGTTTATCTTTCACAGGATCGGAGGACGGGATGATTTCCCACAGCAGCACCGTGCCGTCGCTGCTCCCGCTGGCAAGCGTACGCCCATCCGGACTGAACGCGACGCTATTGACATCATCTGTGTGCCCTTCGAGAGTGTGTATGTTTTCGCCCGTGCTCACATCCCAAAGTCGCACAATACCGGCGCTTCTACCGTACCCATCAACCGTACGACCAACGGCGAGTGTGCTTCCATCGGGGCTGAACGCGACGCTCTCGACACCATCGAAATTCCCCAGACCATTCGGACGTACCCCCAGTAGGTGTTTGAATTCCAGCGTCTTCGCGTCCCGCAGCGTGACCCAACCCCACGTCCCGATCCCTGGCGCACCATCAAAATGACCGGTGGCAAGTGTCCGACCGTCGGGACTGAAGGCGAGACCCGTAGGCCAACCTAACTCCCCGCCCAGTACATCTTTGAGTTCACCCGTCGCCGCATTCCACAGGTGGATTGTACCGTTCGAAACGGTGTGCGACACCGAAGGCGGCCGGTGTCCACTGGCAAGTGTCCGACCATCAGGGCTAAAGGTGATGCTTAAGACCGTAGCAAGACGCTCGTTCCGCATGGTGTGTTTTCGCTTGCCGCTCACTGTGTCCCACAGTCGGACATCTCCTTCACCGGCGCCGGCTATGGTGAGGCCGTCCGGGCTGAAGGCGACATGCCCCGCCCATCTGAAATTCGGAGACAGCGAGTGCATCTTTTCATGCGTCTCTGCGTCCCAAAGACTAATAATCTTATCGGCGGCAGCGGCAATCGTGCGGCCATCCGGGCTAAAGGCTACATCAAATGCACTTGACGAATTTTCATTTCTCATTAGGGAGACCACGGCACCGGTGTCCAAATCAAAGAGCCAAACGCCGCTGCTGCTCGCCGCCGCCAAACGCGTGCCGCTAGGAGAATACTCAACATCAAAGATTCTACCTTCGCCGATGCTGAGTCGCGCCTTGGCGCCCTCGAGCAACCCCAATCGAGAAGTATCTTGAGCAATGGTGCTGAGGCAAAAAATGCTAAAGAGAATCAGTGAAGTGAGAACTGTTTTCATAAGGAAGTTTCCTCCTCATCCCCTCATGCAGTGAATCGACAAACACCTTCAGTGATGGAAGCCGACCAATACCGAATCTTGCACTGCGGAGCAGTGCCATGTCGATAGAATGGCAATGCCCACAATCCCCGCGCTCCAGACGAGCGCAATATGAACCATTGAAGCATTTCCCGCCCATATTCCGTAGAATCATGCGAGCGGTCATCCGGCTGATGAAGGAAGACGATAGTTGTAGGGTGGGCACTGCCCACCAGCCTTTTTCCTTATAGATGGTACTCGTAGGACGACTATCAACTGAACGATCGGTGAAGGCGATAGAAATCTCAAAAATCGAGCGTAATAGCGATCCTCCTCCGTAGGAGATCAAATGAGCGAATAGCGAGCGGGATGAACTATCGCGTTCGTTTTTCACTCACTTGATCGATAGAGATCTTCTCCAGGTCGCGACCTCGTTACTAACACGAAACATATCCGTTTTGCCAGCGTATAACCGGCAACCATCAAACCACTAACTCCTTTTCTTACCACCCAACAAGGCGCAAATCATCGCAAATTCGGCGCCAATTGCTTCAACCTGCCCCAAATTGTAATCCGGCTGCCCTCTGGAGAAACGGAGAACGCTCCCGGATTATGCCAATCCGGTTGTCCATCCCCGAACCTGCGAGCATGTTGCATCACGTTGACGGCACCGCTTGTTACATCTACCGTGTAAATACGAGGTCCGCCATCCCTCCAAGACTGAAACGCGATGGCGTCACTTTCCGGAGACCATGTAGGGTGGTTATCCCAATTTATCTTCGTGAGTAGTTCCTGATTCTCTCCGTCGCTATCCATCACCCAAATCCGGTCATTTGCCATATACGCAATGCTTCTCCCGTCGGGCGACCATGATGGCATACGTTTGAACCCCACGTCATGCGTTAACTGCTCCGAATTTCGTCCGTCGGCATCCATCACATAAATCTGACCGTACGCGTACACGATGCGCTTCCCATCGGGCGACCACGACGGAAACACGCCGCCTTCATTCTTTAGCAGCCTCTTGTCCTTCCCATCCGCATCCATCACGGTAATCCCGCCGGGCGCTAGATCATGATCCTCTGGCACGAGAGCAGTGACGTACACGATTTTCGTGCCGTCTGGCGACCAGTCCGGACAACAGTCCACCAACCCGTCCGTCAGTCTCATCGGGTTCTTCCCGTCGGCGTCAATCATCCAGATTTGCTGGTGATCATTGTTTACATTGTTTCTCTTGGAAACAAAGGCAATCTTTGCCCCGTCGGGAGACCATGCCGGATAGCTGTCCACTGCCGGATTTGCCGTGACTCTTCTCGAGTTTCTCCCGTCGCCATCCATGACATAAATTTCATAATTCCCGTCACGCGTAGAGGTGAAGGCGATCTTGGTTCCGCGAGATGCGTAGCCGTACCCCGCAATCTGCATCAGGATTAACAGGGACACGACAAGCGCCGCCGCGAAGGTGCGTCCAACTTTGAATGACATTTGTTCCTCCTAAATCATCGCTGAAGCATATTACGACTCAAAAGATTCTAGACATCCGCCGCCGTTTTTTTTTGAAGCAAGGATTCATTTTAGGGTACTTCCAAGCTAAAGATTGACTGAAATTGTCTGTTATGCAGTTGATACCGCCCTTGCTATTTGTTTGGTTGATTGATAGCGCGCCATTATCCCTGTCGGAATAATTCTTTCAGCAAGTAACACTCATCTTCGGATCTATGACGGGCTTTGATGAGGTTTTCCTTCGTAAAATGCTTTGCACTCCAGAGGAGTGCCATGTCAATAGAATCGTGATGCGTCCAATCTCCACGCTCCAGCGGAGATCAAGCGACTGGATAAGGAGCGCGATAGAGATCTTTAATGTCGAGTGTTACTTGGTAGCGTCCCATCATTCCTGTCGGAATGATTCATTCAGCAAGCAACACTCTTGTACCGCAAACTGTTAGTTTGCGGATCACAATCTAACAGATCAAGCGACTGATTAAGGAGCGTGATAGAGATCCATTGTGGTACAGATTTCCTTCTCTAAGAGCCTGTTTGAAGAGTCCGAATCCGTCTTTGAGAGAGGCTATTTTGGGGAAATATGCCTTGAAAATCCGATGATTTTGTCCCTCAAATGACCAAACAATAGCTTTACCACCTACTTTTCAAACAGGCTCTAAGCTCGACTTTGTACATTTAAGCGGAATAACAGACGGTGTCAATCAAGCGTTCGAGAAAAGCGGTTGAGATTTTAACCATCTGGTCATTTTGGTTGACCTGTGAAAAAGTCATGTCCGCTTCTGCAGACCAAAAATGGTGTCTCACCCACCCTATTGCATCAGAAAAGGTGGCTAACGATTTCTGATACCATGCAGCCTGTCGCACTTCTACTTGATTCTGTTGAACCAGTAGATGAGCAGCTAAGGTAATCCAAGAGAACAGTCCAAATAGCATTGGAGTCGTGCGAGCAATCGCTTTATCCGACCATTGTCTTTGTGTTTCCACGCCTAGATGGGCACGCACTTCTTCAAAAGTGACTTCCATTCGCCAGCGACGAACATACCAGTTGGCTATCTGATTGGGACAAAGTGTTGTGTCAGTTGATAAAAGGGCTATCGGTTCATAACTGCCAAGAGGGTCTCGTATCAAAACCCAGCGGATTGGCACCGGGGGTTTGCCCGTGTGATACCAAACGGTTGGCTGTGAGATGATTTGCATTTCTCTTTGTTGACCGTTATACCAATCAAGTGTGACGTTCTGCCATTGGGTGTTTGGGTCATGCAGAATGTCAGCCAAGGTAGGTAACCGCTCTCCTTTCTTACAAGGACGTCCTGTACCGCTATAAGGTGGAGCAGGTTGGTAGAGTGCTGCATCAAGTCGCAAACGAGTGATAATGGTTACCGGATTTGACAATTCTTGGCAAGCTGCAAGGAATTCTAACACCGCATAACTATAATCAGCGACCACAACCAAGTAACGATTGGGCAACCACCGGCGAAGTTGAAATACAATTTGTCTTGCCCAGTCAGTGAGTTTCTTGTGGCAACGTTTTTCAGACTCATAGTAACGTTTGGAGGGTGCAAGTGCCGTCAAAAACGGCAGCGCCCAGATACATGATGCCCAGGGAATCTGTGTTAGCCACATCAGCGCTATCCAACGTAATCCACTGGTTTTGACAAAGTGGCTTGATGAAGAACGCACGGCATCACGATAGATACCTCGTGCTTTGATTTTGGCTCCCCAGCGACGTTCAATCGTTTCATCAATGCCAAATACTAACGGTCGCTTGCCGTTGTCAAGGAACTTCAATAACATAGACAACAGTTTTTGGGCAGCTCGCAAGGGCGACCAAACCGCACGGCTAAGCACGTGATGATACAGAGCAAACCGATTGTCGGCAGACCGACCGGTCACTCTCAAGGCTTGAGTCACTGTTCGTTTTCCGCTTAAAAGAATCGCTCCAGCGAGTAAGATTTGGAACTTAATCCAGCTAGGGCGTCGAAACAATGGTTGGAACGGAGTTAACAACGTTGTCAGCAATGGGGGAATCAAGGCGTACCTCCTTAGTCGAGTGGTATTGCTTTTTCGACTAATTTTACCTTATTCCCCTTCTAGTTTTGTACAAAGTCGAGCTAAGACTGGTTTTGAAAAAGTGTTACTTGGTAGCGCGCCATTATCCATGCATTATCCATGTCGGAATAATTCATTCAGCAAGTAACACTACGTCTTTAAATCTATGACAGGCTTTGAGAAGGTGTTCCTTCGTAGAATTGTTTTCACTCCAGCGGAGTGAGATGTCAATAGAACACGATTCCTCCCCGCGCCTGCACTCCAGCGGAGTGCAATGTGGAGTGTTACTTGAGAGAGCGCCATTATCCGTGGCGGTATAATTCATTTTGCAAGTAACACTCTTGTACCGCAAACTGTTAGTTTGCGGATCACAATCTAACAGATTGTGGTACAGATTTCCTCCTCTAAGACTGATTTTGAAAAAGTGTTACTTGGTAGAGATTTCGAAACAGTCTGGAATCGTAGGGGCGAGGTTTCCTCCCCCTGTCCCTCAACTGAGCGAATAGATCAAGCGACCGAATAGGATCAACCGAACGGATAGTGAGGGCGATAGTAAATCCCGTGCGATAGAAGTCCTCCATGTCGATAGAAAGGGCGCACGTATCTCCAAAGCGCTCCAGAGGAGCGCCATGTGGACGGTAGTCGTAAATAGATCCTCTTGATGCCGCGACTTCCTTACTTGCACGAAGCATATCCGTTCTGCAGGTTAAAACCGTCAATCGTCAAACCACTGATTCCTCCTCTTGCCGCCCTCTCCGCTAACACCTCATCGAAGGCTGGAAGCGAATTTCTTCAACCTCCCCCACAATGTAATCCGACTGCCCTCCGGCGAAACGGCGAGCTCTCCCGGATAGAGCCAATCCGGATCTACATCCAGGGAGAAGGGATCACGTGGCAAAGCGTCGACAGCACCGTCAGTTACATCCACCGTGTAAATCCCAATAATTCCAGGATCCCTTCCAGAAGAGTGAAACGCGATCGATTCACTGTCCGGTGACCATGTAGGGTGTGATTCCGTAACATGCCGCGTGAGTTGCCTCGGATTCTCTCCGTCGCTATCCACCACCCAAATCACGTTATTCCCCGCATACGCGATGCGCTTCCCGTCGTGTGACCATGATGGCAAACGTTTTCGCACAAAGTCGTGCGTTAACTGCATCCGATTTCCCCCGTCGGCATCCATTACGAAGACCTGATCGATGACATCAACTCTGGAGATAAATGCTATCCTTTTGCCATCGGGCGACCACGTCGGATGTAAGCCTCTTGCATTCTTAACCAGCCTCTTGTTGCTCCCGTCCGCATCAATCACGGTAATCCCGATGGCGTCGTACACAATTTTCGTGCCGTCTGGCGACCAGTCCGGATTACTGTCCCCAAACCCGTCCGTCAGTCTAATCGGGTTCTTCCCGTCAGCGTCGATCACCCAGATTTGCTTGTGATCTTTGTTTACATTGTTTCTATTGGAAACAAAGGCAATCTTTGCCCCGTCGGGAGACCATGTCGGTAATTCGTCTCTTGCCGGATTTACCGTTACTCTTCTCTGGTTACTCCCGTCGCCGTCCATGACGTAAATTTCAGTATTCCCATCTCGCATAGAGGTGAAGGCGATCTTGGTCCTGCGAGAGGCGTAACCGTTTTCCGCAATCTGCATCAGGATTAACAGGGACACGACAAGCGCCGCCGCGAAGGTGCGTCCAGCTTTAAATGACATTCATTCCTCCTAAATCATCGCTGAAGCAAGTTACGACTTACAAGATTCTAGACATTAACCACTGTTTTTTGTACCGCAAACTGTTAGTTTGCGAATCTAAGCGCAGATGTTCTTCGGTCCCGTTCCAAAGTTAAAGCTGTAGGGTAAACACCGCCCACCATTTTCCTTCTATCGTCCTAAATATTCGTCAAGTGACCGATAAAGATCTTCTCTCTTAAAGACTAGATTTCTCCCTTAGATCCCAGTGGCTTCACGATACGGAATAGTCGGCTCATGACCGGCAACTCAACGCCTACAATCAAGGTAATCCCATAATCACATAAATCACAGTTCAGACAATGTTAACTGCCGTCCACCAAACGCACACCTCATTGAAGGCTGGACGCGAATTTCTTGAGCCTCCCCCACATTGTAATCCCGCTGCCCTCCGGCGAAACGGAGGTTACTCCGCTATAGAGCCAATCCGGATCGTAATTCCAGAGATCGGGATCACGTAGCAAAGCGTCGACTGCGCCGCTGGTTACATTCACCGTGTAAATCCCACGAATTCCAAGATCCCTCCTTCCCCAAGAGATAAACGCGATGGATTCACTGTCCGGTGACCATGTAGGGTGTGCTTCCGTAACACGGTCCGTGAGTTGCCTCGGATTCTCTCCGTCGCTATCCACCACCCAAATTACGTTGTTGCCCGTATACGCGATGCGCTTCCCGTCGGGCGACCATGATGGCAAACGTTTGTTAACAAAGTCATCCGTTAACTGGGTCCGATTTCGTCCGTCGATATCGATTACGTAAATTTGAGAGTTATCACCAGGATTTTTAGCGGCGATAAATGCTATTCGTTTTCCATCGGGCGACCACGACGGATGTCCGCCTCTTGCATTCTTAACTAACTTCTTGTTCGTCCCATCCGCGTCCATCAGGACAATCCCGCCGGGCGCTAAATCATGGTCCTTCGGAACACGATGGGCACCGTACAGAATTTTCGTGCCGTCTGGCGACCAATCCGGTAAAATGTCCACCAACCCGTCCGTCAGTCTCATCGGGTTTTTCCCGTCGGCGTCGATCACCCAGATTTGCCTGTGATCTTTGTTTACATTGTTTCTATTGGATTCAAAGGCAATCTTTGCCCCGTCGGGAGACCATGTCGGATCTCCGTCATGTGCCGGATTTACCGTTACTCTTCTCATGTTTCTCCCGTCGCCGTCCATGACATAGATATCACCAATTTGCCCGCCGGCAGGCATAGAGGTGAAGGCTATCTTGGTTCTGCCAGAGGCGTAGCCGTTTTCCGCAAGCTGTGTCAGGATAAACAGGGCAACGACAAGCGCTGCCGCGAAGGTGCGTCCAACTTTGAATGACATTTTTTCCTCCTTCGTCATGGGTAATTCAAAAGCCTCTGCGCCCAAGTATTCAAGGACGCACGCGCGTTTCTTGTAACGCAAACTCTTCCGCTGGTAGGTGCGGTTTCCAACTGCACCTTCACCCAACACAATATGCTCGGCGTTCAACTTCTGTAGGTCGGGCTTCTGCCCCGACTCTACGAGGTATATCTCTTGGCGCAACCTAATCCGTGAAATCCTTTAATCCGTGTAATCAGTGATTCAGACAATTACTAGAAAATCCTCTCCTACCGCCCTCTCCGCTAACACCTCACCGGAGGCCGGACGCAAAATTCTTCAACCTCCCCCAAATCGTAGTCTGGCTGCCCTCTGGCGAAACGGAGAGTCCTCCGGGATAGAGCCAATCCGGATCGAAATTCTCGAAGTCGGGATCACCTAGCAAAGCGTCGACAGCGCCGTCAGTTAAATCCACCGTGTAAATCCCAATAATTCCAGGATCCCTATAAAAAGAGGTAAACGCGATGGATTCGCTGTCCGGTGACCATGTAGGGTGTGATTCCGTAACATGCCAGGTGAGTTGCCTCGGATTCTCCCCGTCGCTATCCACCACCCAAATCACGTTATCGCCCACATACGCGATGCGCTTCCCGTCGTGTGACCATGACGGCAAACGTTTTCGCACAAAGTCATGCGTTAACTGGGTCCGATTTCCCCCGTCGGCATCCATCACGAAGACATGATTGATGACACCGACTGTGGAGATAAATGCTACCCTTTTTCCATCGGGCGACCAGGTCGGATGTAAGCCTCTTGCATTCTTAACCAGCCTCTTGTCCTTCCCGTCGGCATCCATCACGGTAATCCCGGCGGGATGCGCATCGTACACAATTTTCGTGCCGTCTGGCGACCAATCCGGATATGTGTCCACCACCCCGTCCGTCAGTCTAATCGGGTTCTTCCCGTCGGCGTCGATCACCCAGATTTGCTTGTGATCTTTGTTTACATTGTTTCTATTGGAAACAAAGGCAATCTTTTTGCCGTCCGGAGACCATGCTGGAAGGCTGTCCCTTGCCGGATTTACCGTTACTCTTCTCTGGTTACTCCCGTCGCCGTCCATGACATAAATTTCCGGTTCTTCAGAGTTAAGTGTGGGAATGAAACTTGCTATAGGTACATGCGTTTTTTTCTATGAGTGCAAGTTGATTTGAATACTATGCGATATGACTCTGGAGGCTCCAATGTATGCGCTTTTAACACAACTGCTTGATATTCCTAATTACTACGTGATTTCTGCCGAGATTGAGACAGATAAAATCACACTGGACATTGAATCCACATCTCAGACAACAGCATGTCCTCACTGTGGTAAAACCTCAAAAACGTTGCACGAAAGACACCGTCGCATGATTCGCGACCTTCCTATCAGTGGCAAGCCGACTTATCTACGCTTTATCAGACGCCGATTCTTTTGTGACAACTGTCACCGCGCATTCTCTGAATCCCTAGGCTTTGTCGACGAGCGACGTGATTACACCCGTCGTTACCAACATTGGATATTCCTTCAAGTTCGAGAAAACAACATCAGTGCAGTACGTCGGGTTGAACAGCTAACTTATGACCAGATTGAAAGCATCTTCCTCCACGAAGCCGGATGCCGTATCCCTCTAACCCCCTTTGCCGACCTCCGACGTTTGGGTATTGACGAAATTGCGTTGCGTAAGGGAAGAGGAAACTTTGCCTTGATTCTGAGCAACCTAGACACAAAAGAAATCGTTGATGTGCTCAAATCGCGAACCCAAGAGAAACTTAGGGCACGACTTGAACGGCTATCAGCTTTTGAACGTGCACAGATTCAAGAAGTCGCCATCGACATGTGGAGTCCCTATGATGCGGTCTGTGCCGAGTTGTTGCCCCACGCGGTTATTACTGCCGACCGATTTCATGTGATGCAGGCGGTCAACCGGGAACTCAAGCAGTTGAAGAATCAGCAAAAGAAAGTACACCCTCAAGCACTGAAAGGGGCTCACTATGCGCTGTTAAAGAATCGTCAAGACTTAACCGATAAGCAGCAAGCGACGCTTGAGCACGTATATCAAGTGTCTCCTTTGGTCAAGACAGCTCATCGGCTCAAGGAGTGTTTGCGACATATCTTTGAGTGTAAGTCCACAAAAGAAAAGGCAATTAAGCGCCTACGGAAGTGGAACCTCATTGCTGAGAAAGCGGGGTTGTTTCCGCAATTCCGTAGGACGCTGGCAAACTGGATACATCGAATTGCCAATTACTTTTGTCACCGCACGACTAGTGGCATTGTCGAAGGCATCAACAATAAAATCAAACTCATCAAGCGCCGGGCTTTTGGATTTCGAAACTTTGAACATTTCCGAATCCGAGTCATTGCAGCATTCTTATAACTAACTCCTTTTCCACACTTAACTCTGAAGAGCCAAATTTCCAAATTCCCGTCACGCGCAGAGGCGAAGGCAATCTTGGTTCTGCGAGAGGCGTAACCGTTTGCCGCAAGCATTATCTGGATCAGCAGGGAGATGACAAGCGCTGCCACGATGGTACGTCTAGCTTTGAATGACATTTTTCCTCCTTAATCATCGCTGAAGCCAGTTACGACTCAAAAGATTCTAAACATCCGCCGCCGGTTCTTGCAGCGCACTAAAGCCCCGAAATCATACCTGAAAATCTGAGCATTGAGGATTGTATGCGGACAAGATGCACGCTGATTCCGCCTCGATCTCTGTCGCCGGTACCATTCGCTCTCTAGCCTGTTTGTCACCCGGCCCCGCCCTCATCTTAATTCAAGTTCGCACACCGTATTTGCTCGTTACGACAACACGTCCGCTATCCCTCTAGGAGAAGCTCTGACCAGTCGGGGGTAGTCCGCACACCTCCCGCGCGTAACATTATCGCACAGATAACATGGAACTTACTGGATCATTAAGAGCGCGCCATTATCCCTGTCGGTATAATTCTTTCAGCATGTAACACTCGTTTTTCGCTCTATGACTTGCCGTGAAGAGTGATCCTTCGTGGTATGGTTTTCACTCCAGCGGAGTGTCATGTCAATAGAATCGTGATGCGTCCACTCTCCGCACTCCAGCGGAGTGCAATGTCGAGTGTTACTTGATAGCATGCCATTATCCCTGTCGGAATGATTCTTTCAGCAAGAAACACTCTTGTACCGCAAACTGTTAGTTTGCGGATCACAATCTAACAGAATGTGGTACAGATTTCCTTCTCTAAGACTGGTTTTGAAAAAGTGTTACTTGAGAGCGCCCCATTATTCCTAACGGAATAATTCATTCAGCAAGTAACACTCTTGTACCGCAAACTGTTAGTTTGCGGATCACAATCTAACAAATTGTGGTACGGATTTCCTTCTCTAAGACTGGTTTTGAAAAAGTGTTACTTGAGAGCGCGCCATTATCCCTATCGGGATAATTCTTTCAGCAAGTAACACGCTTGTACCGCAAACTGTTAGTTTGCGGATTGCAATCTAACAGATTTTGAAAAAGTGTTACTTATCATCCGCATTATCGAGTACGTAAAAGTTTAATTTCTCAGATGGCTGTTATCCGGTAGCACCCCACTAAAGTGTGGAGTATTGAAATCACCCGTTACCCAAGGAAAATCATGTCATGCAGCAACGGGACGTTCATAAAGAAACCCTTGTCAACACTAGGTTTCTAGCGTCTCACATAGGTTTGGCGTTTGTCGGTATGTCTCCGTTTTCGACCACAAATCCAGTCTTATGATGTCCACTACACTTAACTGCGGCGCTACTTGTCCCGCATCATAATTGACAGAAATGAAACAAATGATGGAAGGGCAAAATCGGTCAATCAATCGGACTCGCGGCATTATCTAGGTGACTTTAGCTCGTTCATGGCGGTATACCCCAATATCTAGTATGTGAAAATTCGAGATTACACAAGCCTTATTATGCGGATGTTAAGTGTTACTTGATAGCACGCCATTATCCCTGTCGGAATAATTCTTTCAGCAAGCAACACTTTTGTACCGCAAACTGTTAGTTTGCGATCACAATCCATCAGCGGTACACGTTCATTTTTCGCTCTATGACTGGCTTTCCGAGAGTGTTACTTGATAGAAATCAAGTAGGTGTAGGTTGTTCACCGTTCAGCGAGATTCCGGTTAAACCGAACTCATTAGGTTGGCGCGGCGTCAAATTTGATGAATTATGAATCGTCCCATGCGGACGCCCATATGAAATAGATTGAAGTTTCCATCTCATAGGGTTAAAATCAAGGCGCCTGTCACGATCTCCGCAAAAGGGAGGCGCATCATTGTGAACGATAGATCCTTAACGTCCCGCTGTTGCGTCATCCAGTTCGTTTTTATCTGGTGCGTGTTGGCGCTTTCTGGCATCACCAATCTTCATGCTCAAGAGATTGAATCGTCCGAGCGAGAAGAATCCTTGCAGGTCGACGTCATTACTTATCGATTTCGCGGGGCGCCCCCTCAAACAGTTGATCTGAGAATCGTTGCCCGCGATCTCCTCAACCAACCGCTGTTTGACAAAGCCATAGACGCGTTGTCGAGTACAGGCAACGCATTCATCTCGTCCGGTACGGTCAATCTGCTAACACGCGCTATGAATGCTGACGACCATGAAATCAGACAACGTGCTATTGATCTACTGGGATATTCACGAAATCCTGAAGCGATACCCATTATCACCGATGCTCTGAAAAATGATAAGGCGTGGCGGGTGCGGAGGTTGGCTGCTCATCAATTGGGACCGTTGGCAGGGGAAGCGGCGGTTCCCGCGCTGATAGCCGTGTTGGCTGAACGCCCAACCAAAGACAGCCCGCCCGAATACCTGGACTACTACGGGAATTACGGCCATAATGTTGTGCGGGGAGCGATTTCCGGGCTGGCGTCGGCAGGAGGGGACGGCATTCCCATCCTCATCAAGATGTTGGAAGATGAGATAGAAGAGCACGGAGGTCAACGCCGCGCCAATTCTCTGCTTCAGAGTCTGGCTGTTTCGCTTGATAGGCGCATCATTCCGCCGCTGATCGACATTATCTCAAAACCCTCGTCACCGTCAGACCGAAGTTGGGCGAGCGTACGAGAACACGCTTCCAGGATTTTGACTCGCTTGGCGTCGGATTCGATCTACGCCATCCGCCTCCGAATCCGCAACGATCTACTTGCAAAGGGGCTCCCAAACGCGCCTGCGAAAAACCGGCTGGTTACGCCGAAAGACCGCATCCGGATTCGCGAATCCCTGCAATCCGCCGGCTTCGAAATCAACTGATTCAATAGAAACTACAGTAACCGTCACCGGCTAACGCGGTAACCCGTCCTACGTATGGAGATTCCAGTCATGAAAATGACTTTCGTCATATCGCTCCTCTCGGTTCTGGTCATATCCTGTCTCTCTTGCTCGCTTCGTCCTCCAGCAAATGGTCAAGGACCGTGGGAAGTAATGAAGCATGTGGATATCCCTCCTTACCACGCTGAAACGGTTGTTGTGAAGGAGGTGGCTCGCAATTTACATGATCGCCAAATGTATAATGACTTACGGAAGATTCTGTACTATTACAAGGGCGCGTCGCTGTCATTATCTGCCGTGCAAATTCTGAAATCCGAACTGGATGATCATTCTCGGGAGACCGCGGCGAATAGCGATTCAGAGGATATTAGGGTTCGTGCGGTCACACTGCTGGGATTGTCCAGGCACCCCAAAGCGATACCGATTGTCACACATTTCATGTTTCATGATCCTGCTTGGAGAGTGCGGGGATCGGCGGCCTGCGCGTTAAGCCGGCTTAAAGGAGAAAAGGCATTGCCCGCATTACTCAAAGCGCTTAACGAGGGTAAAATCTCCAAGCTCAATTCAGCGTTCCTTTTCGTAGGCGAAAAGGCTGTCCCTTACCTCATCCGGTGGATGGAAGAGGACTTTGCCAAGAACGGCGGCCAGAATCATGCCGTCACTCACATTTCACATTTGGAATTAACCGCGGATAGGAGAGCTATCGAGCCTCTTATCCGTGTTCTGGCGCATCCCCCTTCCCCCTCCGATCCCCTGATTGATGAGGTTCGATCCAAAGCGGCGTTAACATTGGCGCACTTTGCGTCGGAGGAATGGTATACCGACCATCTAGCGTGGTTTCGCCCGAAGACGAGGGTCGTTCCGACGAGGAGCCGAGAACGCATAGAAGTCAGAGCGTCGGATCGCAAACGAATCATTAAAGCGCTTCAAGACGCGGGTTACGATATTGATAGTCTACTATATCCTTTCTATAGGTTAGACGAAGACGGAAACATTGTAAGTCCCGGCTTTAACATCGGGATCGACTCTCTTGAGTAACGCAAGTTGCTACCTATGACAGAGAAACCGAGTTTTTCGTTCACGTTTGCTATCATATAAGCAAATTAGGCTGATTTCGTCAATTTTGTGTTTCTAAGCTGGAAAAAACTCGGTTTCTTCGGCTCATCGGACAAAGGTGGCAACTTGGGTTAAGTTATGCGGCGGCTAACCAGGCGCAATGTCAAGGATAAAGGGGTTTATCTCAATGGCTATGGTTAATTCGCCGCAGTTCATCATCTGTTGAGGGACTGTTTCAAGATCTTCAACCGGGAGCGGATACCGCTATCGCTCGGCTAACGAGCCCCGCCGTTGGAAGGCTGTCTATTCGCTTGCCCCGTGAATCCCGGTAGTGCTATAGTGTTGCGCGGGTCGATGACATCGAACGATAGAGGTTGGATCGCTTAATCGGGAAAGCTAAATCGAAAATGTCGGAATTGCCGCGCCGAAACCTGGAATTTAAGGCGAAAGCCAAATCTCTCGATCGTCTGCACGAAGATCTCACACGTCTAAAAGCAGAGTACGTGCAATCAATGTACCAGATCGACACCTATTTCAATGTCCCGAAGGGAAGATTGAAACTTCGTGAAGTCGAAAATTACGAGGCTACGCTGGTCTACTACGAACGTCCGGATGCCGCAGCATCGCGGTACAGCCGCTACCAACTCTGTGGCATTGCCAATCACGAGGCGTTCAAACAGATGATGTCCGATGTGCTGGGGCTGAAGGTCATCGTCGAGAAAAAGCGTGAATTGTGGACCTACGGTAACACTAGGATCCATCTGGACGAGGTGATCAATCTCGGCGAGTTCGTCGAGCTAGAAACTGTCTTTCGAGACCAGAGCGAAGCGGAGGCTCAAGCGGAACATAAGCTTGTTAAGGAGACACTTCAAATCTCGGCTGCCGACCTGATTCCGGTTTCATACAGCGATCTATTGCTGAAGGGCAATTCGTGAAATAGACATGGGGGTTTGAATTCTATAGTCCATTTCATTTATATTTGCACATATTTCGGTAGGTGCGGTTTCCAACCGCACCTACGAGACCGGACAAATATCGGTTCGGTTAGGAAACCGAACCTGCCGCAGTGAAAAAAATACTATTGATCTTACTATAGACCATATATGCTACCTTTGGAGCAGGTGACGGATCCCATTTGGCTTTCACTCGCCCAACCGGTAGAAGCGAATCGCGTTCTCACGAAACAGCTTTCTCATTTCATCTTCGGAACTCCCATCCACCGCCCACTCCAGCGTCTCGACCCACTGCGGATAGTCGATTGCTTGCGTTGATACCGGCCAATCGCCGCCGTAGACGACGCGATCGAATCCGAAACACTCGATAACATGATCGATATAGGGCTTTAGGTCCGCCGGTTTCCATGTCTCAAAATCCGCCGAGGTTGCCACTCCGGACACTTTGCAATAGACGTTGGGGATCTCAGAGATAGTCTCGATTTCACGCTTCCACGGCATCCAGACCTCGTTCTTGATATCGGGTTTGCCGATGTGGTCCAGTATGAACCGGTTGTTTGGACATTGCTTTACGAACTCAATCACGTTGGCAAGTTGCTGGTGGACGATACAGATGTCAAAACTCAGATCATATTCCGCCAACATTTGAACGCCCTTGATGAAATCCGGCTGTAGGCAGAAGCCTATAGATTCCGCCTGAATCAGGCGGCGGATCCCTTTGACCAACCCGTTCTCTGACAGTGTCTCAAGTACGGGCCGCGCACCCTCGCCGTTTTCGAGCGGAGCAGACGCCACAATCCCTCTGATTCGAGGCTCGTCGTTCGCGAGGGAGGTCACCCACTCAACCTCGGCTACGCGTTCGTCCGGATGGACGTCACATTCGACAAAAACGAACGACTCAACATTGACGGCTCCCGTAGCCGCCCTAAGATCGTCCAATAGATAAGGTTTCCTTATCGCCGAAACGTCCCTGAGCCAAGGGTATCGCAGGCGATCCGGATCCCATAGATGCACGTGTGTGTCAACGATTGGAAAGTTAATCACGCTGGCTAATCCTCCTTTACTGGTGCAACCGCGAGTCTATAACGCATGAAGAGTCCTGTCAATGGCATATGCCGATAGGAGATTCCGTAGTGAGGGCGATAGAATGTCTTGACGGTAAATCCTGTACGATAAGGGAATTCGATTGCGCCGCAGGCTCGAAGTGGTGTCCCTGTCAACTCTGCCGTATGTTGGGTAATTCCTCTTAACTGGCGTAGCTCGACCGCATCTTGACGCCCCATCTTCCGTCGACTTTGGTTAGGATATAGATTGCGTCGAAGCTTTCTATGGGAGTATGGTCTTCTCGGCATCTGGTGAATTGAACATCTACATGCACTTTTGTGTCGGACGCATGAATGATGTTTCGCCGCGTCCATTTGCTGTAACGCCAGCCCCGCGCTGCAAGGCGAGTGAATGAGTCGGGGTCCTGTGTGCCCGGTTCCGGCAGTACACGCATCTCGCCGCTTGCCAGACCCAATCGATAGTGCGGGAAGTGGTAGGTCTCTTCCCATGCGGCCATGTCCCGCCGGCTAAATGTCTCCTGCCACTCATCAAGCACTTTCATGACCTCGGCTTCAATGGCGGGATCGCATGCGTTCATCGTTCACCTCCTGTAGCTATTCTCTCAAGTAACACTCAACATAGCACTCCTCTGGAGTGCGGAGATTGGGCGCATCACGATTCTATTGACATTGCACTCCTCTGGAGTGAAAACCAGACCACGAAGGAACACCTTTTCAAAGCCTATCATAGATTCAAAGACGTAAGTGTTGCTTGCTGAATGAATTATTCCGACAGGGATAATGGCGCGCTATCAAGTAACACTTTCTCCAAAGTAAGTGATAGAGCGAAAAACGAGTTACGAAATGAGGGAATCGTATCGTCACGCATCATGGCGTGCTCTGTACCACAATCTGTTAGATTGTGATCCGCAAACTAACAGTTTGCGGTACAAGCGTGTTACCTGCTGAATGAATTATCCCGACAGGGATAATGGCACGCTTTCAATTAACACTCGACATTGCACTCCGCTGGAGTGCAGGAATTAGGTTCGTCGCCGTCTATAGACATGGCGCAGGATTTTCACTGAAATCAACATTATTTCGCTGTAGGTACTTCTGACCTAGATTAGCCGGATCACATCCCTTTTGGTAATCTTCTTCTCGTGTGAACGCCAGCAGGTCTCAAGCAATTCGCGGGTCTCCGGCGCCAATCGGTCCAGCACCGCCTGTTCCATGTCCGTGTCTTGCTGCCGCGATAGTTGGTGCTGTAGGGCATAGCGCGCGACCAGAACCCGCCGGTCGCGGTCGACCGGCTTCCACTTTAGGGAGCCATGGAACACCTGTTCGGAAATAATCACGGCATCGCCGGCGCGTGCTACGATATTCTCTATTCCTTGGGGAAGGTCGTTCGCGGTGTCATACACCCGCTCGAACGGGAATTCGAATTCGCCTTTGTGCGAGCCCGGTGCGAGTAGCAGGCCGCCGTCGCCGGGATGCACATCCGTAAAATACCAGAAGATGTTGAAATGGTCGCAGTGCAGGCTGCCCGGCGCGCCGAATCCTCGTGGACTATTCACGCCGTTACTGTTGGTTCCCAATACCATCGTTTGGCCGGGGCCATTGTGAAGATGCAGCGGGTCATGCTCGTGGGTATCGCATATCAGGTTCGCTCGAGCGAGACACGGCTTGGCACCCGTGAACTCCTTTACGATTTGCCACACCGACGGGTGCATCGTCAAGTGCTCAAGCGCCCTGTCATATGCGAACGCGCGGAGATAGTGTTTGTGATGTTCAAAATTCCTAAAGAGGAATCCGACGGGTAACTCTTCGGGCGGCGCCTTGATATAACGGTCGGCGGCATCTTGAGCTCGCCGCAACTCCTCGGGAGTAAGCGCGTTCTTCAAGTGAAGGTAGCCGAGTGTGTCAAACTGATAGCGCTGTTCCGGTGTCATTTCTCCGTCGTCCTGCTGAGCGAACAACACGTTTGTACATGGACATGGGAGTGCGGGCTGTCTTGGGTTCTCACGCTCATTATATCAGACATACGCAACTATCCGAAACGAATTTTCGACACGTAGGGTAGTCACGTCTATCTTTGGTTGAGCGGACGTGTGCGTTGCGTTAGAACTGATGTGCGATTCACAGAAATCGGACTAAAATCGGCAGACACATGGGTTTTTAGCCAGTCCGGAACAGCGGTAAGTAGGGGACGCAGATCTGCGTCCCCCATAGTCGTGGGATGAGTAAGTGCTAAAGAATGGGATCTGTTTAACGATAGCGGGAAAATCGGCGGAAGACAATCTTTAACGGATTTTTGAAGCATTTCAATTGTAGGCTCTTCAGAGTTAAGTGTGGAAAAGGAGTTAGTTATAAGAATGCTGCAATGACTCGGATTCGGAAATGTTCAAAGTTTCGAAATCCAAAAGCCCGGCGCTTGATGAGTTTGATTTTATTGTTGATGCCTTCGACAATGCCACTAGTCGTGCGGTGACAAAAGTAATTGGCAATTCGATGTATCCAGTTTGCCAGCGTCCTACGGAATTGCGGAAACAACCCCGCTTTCTCAGCAATGAGGTTCCACTTCCGTAGGCGCTTAATTGCCTTTTCTTTTGTGGACTTACACTCAAAGATATGTCGCAAACACTCCTTGAGCCGATGAGCTGTCTTGACCAAAGGAGACACTTGATATACGTGCTCAAGCGTCGCTTGCTGCTTATCGGTTAAGTCTTGACGATTCTTTAACAGCGCATAGTGAGCCCCTTTCAGTGCTTGAGGGTGTACTTTCTTTTGCTGATTCTTCAACTGCTTGAGTTCCCGGTTGACCGCCTGCATCACATGAAATCGGTCGGCAGTAATAACCGCGTGGGGCAACAACTCGGCACAGACCGCATCATAGGGACTCCACATGTCGATGGCGACTTCTTGAATCTGTGCACGTTCAAAAGCTGATAGCCGTTCAAGTCGTGCCCTAAGTTTCTCTTGGGTTCGCGATTTGAGCACATCAACGATTTCTTTTGTGTCTAGGTTGCTCAGAATCAAGGCAAAGTTTCCTCTTCCCTTACGCAACGCAATTTCGTCAATACCCAAACGTCGGAGGTCGGCAAAGGGGGTTAGAGGGATACGGCATCCGGCTTCGTGGAGGAAGATGCTTTCAATCTGGTCATAAGTTAGCTGTTCAACCCGACGTACTGCACTGATGTTGTTTTCTCGAACTTGAAGGAATATCCAATGTTGGTAACGACGGGTGTAATCACGTCGCTCGTCGACAAAGCCTAGGGATTCAGAGAATGCGCGGTGACAGTTGTCACAAAAGAATCGGCGTCTGATAAAGCGTAGATAAGTCGGCTTGCCACTGATAGGAAGGTCGCGAATCATGCGACGGTGTCTTTCGTGCAACGTTTTTGAGGTTTTACCACAGTGAGGACATGCTGTTGTCTGAGATGTGGATTCAATGTCCAGTGTGATTTTATCTGTCTCAATCTCGGCAGAAATCACGTAGTAATTAGGAATATCAAGCAGTTGTGTTAAAAGCGCATACATTGGAGCCTCCAGAGTCATATCGCATAGTATTCAAATCAACTTGCACTCATAGAAAAAAACGCATGTACCTATAGCAAGTTTCATTCCCACACTTAACTCTGAAGAACCCAATTGTATTGGAAGTTTTTCTCAGGCCCATCGCGGGAACTCCTCGCGGTCAGTTGCTCATTGTCCAGTCACTTGATCCTATTTGGTTGTTATGCAGGTTATCCTTTGTTAAACTGAGCATAGTTTTAACGTCGTCCTAGCCGAATTCTCTCCAGATATGAAAACGTTTGAGTACATAGATCACACCGCCGATCTCGGGATTCGAGCCCGCGGAAAAACGCTGAAAGAACTCTTCACGAATGCGGCTCACGCCCTGTTTGAAACGGTTGCTGTGCTGGATACTATTAATCCCATTGAGCAAACTCAGATCGATGTCGAGGCGGAATCCGTTGCCGACCTGATGGTCAGGTGGTTGGATGAACTAATTTTTAGGCATGAGGTCGATGAGGTGTTCTTTAAGTACGTCGAAATCATGGAACTTTCCGAGACGCGACTATCCGCACACGCGTACGGTGAACCCGCGGATTTTGCCAAGCATGTCGTATTCACGGAGATCAAGAGTGTAACCTATCATCAACTTAGCGTGAGTCAGTCAACTGACGGGGAGTGGACGGCTAACGTCATCTTCGATCTGTAAGGCGGCGAAGATAGACTGTTCGTGGGGCAATATCTTTTGTCACTCGGATACACGGCTAACTGCGGTGTCCGACCGCGCCTACCGCAATGTACAAATTATAGCGGGAACGTTAGTCGGGATCTTGTTTCTTGTTGAAGTGATTTGGCATGATGTCATTCTTCCCCGCGGGCTATCAGTATATTGATCTTGGTAGGGATCCTGTACATTGCTTGGAATTAACGCATGAGTAGCAGAATAGGAACAAAAACGCGCTCAAGAATGTGAAAGGAGTATCATAAGATGCACCGAACAGGTTGATTTGTCCTGTCAAAAAGTGGTATACTTGGCTAGAATTAAGCATGTATGCCACTTTTTGGGAGGTTTTATTATGCAAGTGTGGTTACCCCCTGCGGCAATCATTACCGTGGTTATTGCTTTTAACACGCTGATGATTATCATGTTCAACAAGCGATTTGATGATATCAACAGGCGATTTGATGGTTTCTACAAGCGATCTGATGACTCCAACAAGCAGTTTGATGATATCAATAGGCGATCTGATGATTTGAGCAGTCGATTTGATGAGTTTCGTTCTCAGATGACCAGAGAACATGATGTCCTCGCCGCAAAAGTAGACAATCTCACCGATATTGTTACACGTCATATTACTGACTACTCAATTCATAATGTGAAGAAAAACACCTCCGAATAAACACTTCGAACAGATCCGGTGTATTCCGGTGGTTGTATTTATGGCACCCCTCCGCCGCATGAAGTAAGAGATTGGACCTTCGCCGGTCATGAGCCTCGATTGGCGTGTTGAAACGTTCAGGAATATAAATTCCGTCATTCGGTCGGTAGTCACACCATCAACCATCTTGGCTATCGAATTCCCGCCTCGTACAACCGACACAATCACTGGAGTCTTGGTCGTACCGTCCCGCTCTCTCGGTTTGCCGCCTGCCTACGTCTCGTCTTTCTTGACAATGCCTCTGAATCTCATCCGATTCTCATGTTTCGTTGCCCGGCGTATGTGAGTCGGCATGCACCATGCGGTCTTATGATTCAATCCGAGATCGCACCCCAGTCCGTGACTGGATACGCTCTTATTTGCATTGAACATAAGCGTGATAGGCAAGCACCACGTCCCAAGCGGCACTTTCGAGTCCTGGAATAGCGTACCATGCGTCACCCTGAAACTGGAGCTACGTCCGATGCGCTGGTTCTCGCGTTTCCAGCAGACATGCAGATTCGAGCAGAATGGACGGAACGCGCCACTCAGATGTCAAGCCCATATCTTCGCATTGCGGAAAGAGTTTCATTGAGCAGATCTACAAAGCGCTTTCTGAACCTTCCAGATATATCTGATCAATACGTTAATCGCACAAAATTGTTCCACTTCCGCTATAAAGCTAGCTGCTAGGTTCTGTTGACATTTGAAAATTGAGCCAATATTGATTCACTTGAGGCAGAATGTTGGGAAACCACAAGGGATCTCTCTACACTGGGTCAATCTTCGTAGGGGATCGCTACGGGATTTCTATCGCGGTCGCTAACCGCTCCCTTGATCCTTCGCTATTCGCTCAGTTGGTGGTTGGGTTTCCCAACCCGTCATTTAACGGGCGAGGGAACCTCGCCCCTACGATTGGACACTCACTTCACGTAAATGTCAACAGAACCTAGTCACCTACATGATTAATATTCTTAACTATAAACGGGAATAATGAATCAACTCATTCCACGCATGTCAATCGAGCAGAAGGTCGGTCAGTTGATGGTTGTCGGTTTTGACGGCACTCGCGTGAACGCCGGCATTCGATCGATCGTCACTCGACACTTTGCCGGCGGGGTAACGCTATTTGCGCGGAACATCGAATCTCCACGGCAGGTGGCGAGGCTGACCAACGACCTCCAAAAACTGTCGCGGGAGACTGAACACCGAATTCCTCTATTTGTCGCCGCCGACCAGGAAGGGGGCTGGGTCGCCCGGCTGAAGACCGGGGCAACGGTTCTTCCGGGGAATATGGCGCTGGGCGCGGCTCGATCTGCGAAACTGGCGGGACAAGCGGGAAGGATTACCGCGCTGGAGCTTGCCGCTGTCGGGGTCAACGTGAACTTTGCGCCGGTTCTGGATGTCAACAACAATCCGCGCAACCCCGTGATTGACCGCCGCTCCTTTGGTGAATCTCCCGACCTCGTCTCGCGCCTGGGAAGCGCGTATATCAACGGCTTGCAGCAAAACGGCGTCCTCGCCACCGCGAAGCACTTCCCGGGGCACGGCGACACAACGGTCGATTCTCATGCAGATCTACCCACGGTCGCGGTCGATGTGGAACGAATACGAGCAATCGAACTGAAGCCGTTCCGCGCGGCGATCAAGGCGAACGTCGAGGGAATCATGACCGCCCATATTGTCTATCCGGCGTTCGATGCGGATCGTCCGGCGACACTTTCACGACCGGTACTGACGGATCTGCTGCGTGGTGAACTCGGATTCGATGGGTTGATCATTACGGACGATATGGAGATGAAAGCCATCGATGAGCGCTATAGCACGGGTGAAGCGGCGGTGATGGCAATTGAGGCGGGTGCGGACATGGTGCTCTCGCTTTGGAAGTACCAAAATCAGGTCAAGGTTTTCGATGCGCTTGTCTCAGCCGTAAGAAGTGGACGGATCGCCGACGCAAGAATAGATGAATCGGTTAAGCGCATCTTGAAATACAAGGAGGCGTTCGGAGCGTTTGATTGGGAGGATACCGCCTCCTCGAAAGCGATTAAGTTGGTGGGGAGTGAATCTCACCGGCGGGTAGCCGCAGCGATTGCGAATCAGGCGATTACGATTGTCGAGGACGGATCCGGTATCTTGCCGCTGGACACGGACGCCTCTCCGCTAGTTGTCAGTTCCTCGCCATCCCTGTGTAACTTGCTCAGACTGCGATATGCCAACAGCAGCAGAGCGAGGATTCCGACCGAGCCGAACGTAGAAGCGGTTTTGGCGGGATTGGCGTTTCAAGCCGAAACGGCGGATGTCCTCATAGCGGGGATTTCAAATCATCGACAGGCAGAACTGATTCACCAACTCAGCGCTAAAATCGGAGCGCCCATCATCGTTGCCGCGCTGGGATCACCGTATTCGCTTCAACGCTGTCCTAACGTCTCGGCGTCTCTCGCCGCTTATGACGCACACTACGAATCCGTCCTGGCAGCGGTCCGAGTGATCGCCGGCGAGAGCGACGCGCCGGGGGTACTGCCCGTTCGGCTCGTACCGGCGAATTGATGCTCGCACCTCGGACTGTAGGGAACGCAGATCTGCGTTCCGTTCTCTCTGCTTGCCACGACTAATGCTCGTCCTAAGCAACCGCCCTTGCCGATTGCTACTTTCCGTTCATTAGATAACTCGAGTTGCTACCTTTTTGGCTTAGGGGATTTCTATTGCACTCGCTGTTCTCGCGGCCGATTTCTACCTTTATTTGCTAGATTGTGCTTGTGATGCACAAACTAACAGTTTGTGGTACAGATGAGCCTCATTTTCTTGGTAATTCCTCAACATCGCGCTAAGGTTCGATAACGCTGTAGTAGATCGCGTTAAACAGGAGCTTGAACGTACCGTGCGATTGCCCCCGGTGTTGAGGTTTGAACCCAAATAGCACGACATGCCCTTTACCAAGGCTTACATCCAAAGCTGCCACTTTTTGACGGATGCGCTTATCGCCCTCGATCCAACCGCTCATGAGCGGGTTAAAGTTGGGATAGGAAGCAATAGGCATGGCGTTACCGCCTCTCATTTCGAACACGGGACCCGACTTGAAAAATACCGCCATCTCACGATCTAGCCCGTGAGCAACCGGATGTTTCGTCTCGGCGAAAACCCGCAACAGCGATCCCGGGCAGAAAAACAGGTCCTTTTTGGACTCATGCGCATTCGCCGGGCCGGACTTCTCTACTACGTTTATGATATCCAGCCCAAAGCGCTCGGTCGGAAGTTCGCACGCTTTGTTCAAACAGATCAGCGTCCCCCCATTCTCTACGAACGTACGAAGGTTCGCCGCTCCCCTGGCTCCGATTCCCCCGACGTATTCCGCGGGGAGCGTCCCCGCTGCATGGCCTTCGAGTATCTTTGACGCAGGCATATCGGGCAGAATAATCGCGTCGTAACGCTCCTCCAATCCCCCGGCTCGAATCTCCGCATCCGTCAAGGTGCGGTAGGAAAACTCGTGCTGTTCCAGCACCCACCGCGCCCAACCTTCATCAATACTTGCCACCCAGGGCTTATACAACCCCAAACGAGGCGATCTCAACGGTCTCAAGTCTTCCTCCGGAGGAATCACGTCGAGTGCATAGATTTCGATTCCGAGCGAGTCGGCGAGTTCCTTTAACTCGGACGAGAGCCGAATGGGGATTCGAGTAGTTCGAATCAAGATTGAGCCTCTCGGGAATACCTCACCCCGAACTTTCATTTTTCGAGTGCTCCAAGAAAGTGTTTCTGTCTCTACGCTCTCCCCTTCCCTAACCCGCCCGTTAAGCAGCCGGTTCACCGCAATCGTTTCCACATTTGTTCTGTTCTTGAATAGATATGCGACAGGCTCCGGCATGACTTGCAATCTGCCCGCTTGTTCAGGAATACCGTCAAGGAGCACGGTGTGCACTTCGAACTGGTTGACCACTTCAACGGCGTTGACTCCCATCTGCAGAGGCAATGTCCACCCTGCAATATCATAGGGACGTTCAGGTGGAGCATTGGCGCTAGGCCGCCGCCGAGGATAGCGCTGAATCTCCAAGAGGTCTTTGGCGTGCGCGCGAAACGGCTGCGCCATAGAGATAACAAACGTTCCCGATGGATATTCAACCCCATCCGCCGCAAAGCGATTAACCGCTTGACGCACTCGCACCCCGCCGCGTTGCAGCACCTCCAACATTTTCCGCGCGGTGTGCGGATCCCGCTGGTCCGGTGGTACAAGGTACGCGCGCGGCGGTTCGCTATCTCCCTTGCTTATGGCGTCCAAGCCCATCTTATAGAAATTCGAGAGCAACAGTTCTCTGCGCTCTGACGCAAACTCAAGAATCGAGTATGCCGCCGCTTTCTCATATTCGACGATATCACGCAGCCGCCACCAGCCTCCGGGCCACGGTTCGGGAAAATTCGTCTGTTGAACGTAGCCGCCCAGTCCGCGGCGATGACCCTTCAGGCTGAGTCGAGGTTGAAATACGGGTGACGCTATATTCACGCTCGCCGCCTCGGTCAGTATGCCCACCATATTGTGGCGATACGGCACCGTTCGGAATCCTCCATGCCACCACATATCGTAGACGGCATTGGACAGTACGCCGGTGAATCCTTCAGAGGTAAGGTCGAAGGCAAGCTGCGCGCCGATCAGCGAGAGCGTGCGCTGCAGAATGGCGGGAATGTTAGGATTCACGGGGTCAAAATAGGGTGGAATAACGAATCGCGCTCCCCTGTTTTTCATTTGATGAAGATCGTACACCACCTGCGGGTACCACTCCTTGTAGAGAATATCGGTGACCAGCTGCGATTCAACTTGCGTTAGCATGAACCAGTCTCGATTGTTGTCGTGTCCCGCGTACTTATGGTATAGCCATGGCATCGGCGACCCTTCGTAAGGCGTACCCACCCACCGATTGTACCAATCAATCACCATCTCCAACCCATCTGGGTTGGTGGACGGGATGAGCAGGATGATGACATTCTCCAGAATCTCCGCGACTCGCTCCGAGTTTCCCGTGGCAAGCTCGTGGGCCAGCTCCAGCGACATTTGCGACGATGCAATCTCCGTGGAATGTAGGTTGCAGTTAATCATTACGACCGATTTCCCATCCTCGGAAAGCCTTTCCAGTTCTGATGGTTCGATATGGTCCGGATGGGCAAGGCGGCGCTGATAATCCTTATACTTCTCAAGCTGTGCCAGATTCTCCGGCGAGGAGATTACGACCAACGCGAAGTCGAGACCTTCCGTAGTGTTCCCGCGTATTTCCAATTCTACACGATCGGAGTTTTCCGCCAAGTGGTGGAAATAATCCAAAATCGTCGCCCACCGAGCGAGCTTGTAATCCGCACCCACTGGAAAACCGATCCTATCCTCCGGCGCGGCAATCTGGGCGCGTACGATGGTCATCAAATGGAAAAAGCCTAGAATGAAGATCAACAGACGATTACTTCGGAGTTTCAATATGGTCTCCTTTTGCGTTGGCGCAGTTGGGTAGCGCGATGTGGAGATCACGAATACGTGAGCCAGCGATTAGCGCGCATGCGCCCAACGTGAACCTCTCGGCACGGATGATGAGTATAACGGATGCGTTACGCCCTGTCAATGTTCGTTACCATCGATCGCTTGACAGGCTTCTCACGCCTCTGTTATGATGAATCATCAGCCGGCAGGCTTGATAAGCGGTAATCTGGACGTATACCGGCGTTGAGCAATGTAGAAAAGGGGTTGGATAACCGGGCGTGCAAGCCGTAATGGCTAGCCACCTCAAGGGGTCATGGGTGTCCGCGCGCAGAAGAGATATGATTCGATGGATGTCAGTTTTAGGAATTGTCGGGCTGTTAGCCTTCTCGTCGCAAGCCGATGCACAGTCCGCGCTTAGCCATACTTCCGGGAATATCGCCGTTGCGGTTACGGATTTCGGATCATTGGGAGCAGTCAGGGAGAGCACCATCGCGCCCAACTTCAGATACCCCAAATCCAACGGCAGGTATTACCTGTATGAACAATCGGAGATTTGGGTTGGCGATCGAAACGGAAATGTCGCTAACACTTGGAAGTGGGATTCTACGGAAGAGCAATGGCTTTTGGACGAGTGGCGACCTACCGCCGAAGGTCAGGTTGCCGGACAGGTCGATCGCGAAGGGCGGCAGACTATCACCGCGCAGTATGTTCCGTCGGGAGAGCCGGAGTTCCCGCTGAATCTTATCGTTAATCAAGCCAGCTTTTCATGGCGGGAGAGCGACGCACCCGGTACCGAAGAGTTCGTGATTATCCGGCTTACCGTGGTAAACGGCGGAGACAGGAGCCACGATGGAATCTATGCGGCGCTCCTGGCGGATTGGGATGTCGATTCACCGGAACCCGAGTTGGACGAACCGAGCCGTGATCGCGTTGAATGGGACGAGGACCGCCGAACGCTTTTCGCGTATGACGGCGACGCATCAGACGGAATAAATCCGGTACTCGTCGGCGCGGCGCTGCTTGACGGTGAATTGAGCACTCGCCGGATCCTTCCCTTCGATGTCAACAGTTTTACCGATGCCGCGAAATCTCGCTTCATGAGCGACCAATCCGTAAATCAGCTAACCGGCGAAGGGTTGCCGCCTCAAGACTATGTGTCTATCCTTTCCGCAGGACCCTACGATCTGCCAGCCCGCGGATCGTTTTCGGTAACTTTCGCGCTACTCGTAGGAGAGGAACTGACAGTTCTCCGGGAGAATGTCGATGCCGCGGAGAGAATGAGTTACGCCCCGCAACGCCTTACCGCAGAAGAGCGCGGGGAATCGATTGAACTGACATGGGAACGATCAATAAACTCGAGCGTCGGCGGCTATACAGTATTTAGGCGTCACGCGGGCGCGGATCAGTTCGAACTGTTAACCGAGAACCCTCTCAACGCCCCCAATTTCGCGGATACACAGATCACATTGGGATCGGAATATGCCTATTACGTTCAACCGGTCGGTTCCGACGGGCATCCTCTACCGTTTGATTCACTAGTAGTGACCATTACTCCGAGTCTTGCTCCTCCGGCTCCGGGGGATGCGGCGGCGGTACTTGAGAACAATAGGGTGCTGGTAAGCTGGGAGAAAATCTCCGAACCCGGTATAACAGCTTATGTCATCCATCGTAACCATACGGGTCGCGAACCGTGGACGCAGATAAAGGTCGTATCTCCGGACAGCACCAACTATGTGGATCCAGACGTGTATCCGGGGCTGTCCTATTTTTATGCGATCACGGCGATGAATGCGTCCGGGAAACAGAGCGGCTATTCAACAGCGGCAAGTGTTTCGGTTCCGTCGGTCCAGCCAGACCAGCCGAGATCCAACCTTGAGAGTGTTATTGTTGTTCCCAATCCTTATCGAATAGCGGCTGACGGCAAGCCGATCGAATTTCGCAATTTGACCCGCCATGCGACGATTAGCATTTTTAGCAGCGCCGGCGATCTCATCAAGAAGATCGAGCATCATGGTGAAACGTCGACCGAGAAATGGGATGGGCGCACGACGGACGGAAGTCTGCTTTCCGACGGGGTATATATATATCACATCGAATCACCCCGAGACACCGGTCGGGGACGGACAACCGTTAGCGGCAAGTTTGCAGTCATTCGGTAAGCCACGTAATGGCGCCGAACTGGGGGCTGCCGTATCAATCACTATTTGAGCGGCACAAAGTAGGTCACACTTAGCCGACGAGCGCAATGGTGACGGAGAATTTTCGTTATTATTTCCTTGACAGAGCGCCGAATATTCTGTAAACTGTTACTCCGGTCAAAAAATAGTCGCCCTACATAAGTGACGAAATTCGGGATTTTTTGCGGTAAGGTTGTCTCGCTGTGTACAAAACTCAAGGCAGGCGTGGACCGGATAATAAAATTTTCAGGATCTAAATCGAATCATCAAAGAGGAGAACAGAACGAGCATGAAGAAGTTGTTGATGATACCGCTGCTTGTGATGGTGATTGCAGCCTCCGGATGCGAACAGAAGCAGGTAATCACCCAACTGGAAGTCGGCGAGAAGAAACTCTTGGGTGCGGGGCTGGTGCTTGAGGCGGTTGAAAACCTGAAACGAGCCGAGATTGAAGAGGGAAACAAGACGAAACCGCGCGCCCTGCTGGCAATTGCCTATGCGCACGGAATCTCGACCGGTATGGCGCGTATCCAGTCACCGGATCTGGAAGCGGAGTATATTAAGGAAAGGGATCGTAGGGTCCCCGAGTTGAATGTTGCTGAAATAAAGTTGATTTTCCAGGTTCTTGATGAGCGGCATCGCGTGCAGATGGATGCGCGGCAAATACTGATCGACAGAGGGGTTGACGTTGTTCCGCTGATCCTCGAAAACATGAAAAAGGGACGTTATTCAAACATCCAAGCCGATTTCGTCGAGATGTTAGAGGAAATTGGATCGAAAGCGTTGCCCCAGATTCTTGCCGCTATCAGCGCCGCCGATACACCGATGAATGTGAAAACCAAGCTCGTCAGGCTGATCGGGGACATCGACGACCCAAGTGCGGTAGCCGAGCTAGAATCAATCCAGAAGAGCAGTTCGAGTTCGGGACTGAAAATGGAGATTACTACCTGCTGCTATCGCTTGGGGAGAAAAGAGAACCGAGAGAACATCGTAGCGGGATTGCGTGCTAGCGATGTGCGGGAACGCCGCGCCGCAGCACAAGCGATGCGGTACCTCAATGACTCGCCGAGCGCCGAGATGGTGGAGGCGCTCAACGACTCTGACAGCAGAGTGCGCCAATATCTTGTCAAGGCACTTGAGATACATCCGGCGGAGGTTGCGATTCGCCCCTTGGTCAATTTACTCACGAGCGATTCCGATAATAATGTTAAAAACGCCGCCGTCGTTACCCTCACGGTTCATGCCGACAAAGGTTTGGCAAAGGGGTTGGCGGTACTTCTGATCGATGCCCTTAGATCGGGTGAGGCGACGGATCCGGAGGATAGGCTGCGACTGGTGCAACTCTTGAAGAAGAAGGCTATACAGAAGCAGGTGAAGTCGGCTCCGGAGGATATGAACCTCGAATGGAAGATTTGGGAGTATCGGAAATCGGTTGAACAGAACGATATGGTTAGGGACGAGTTGGACTACCTGCTGCAGGAACTGGAAACGGAATGAAAAAACAATGCTTGGTTGGAGCATTGTCACGTTCTGCGCGATATCTCTCCCGTGTACCTACGGTGCTTCCCCGGGATAGCATCAACCTCGCATAGCCTCTTCCCTTGTGTCACACCTAACCTACCAGTTATGAATCACGTACAACGGATCCGAGTCCGGCGCCAAGCGGACCGCGGCGTAATCGGCGTTTGGCAGAAATTCGTTCCGCAAGGCGTTTCCGAGTTCGGCATCAACACGCACTCCCGCCAAACTCCAACGTAGGTTTTCGCTATCCTTCACAAGAACGTCAACGTGGTCCGCGAGCAGCGAAACTCGCTGCAGTCCGGCGTTTCTTCGCTTCAATCGCAAATCGGATACAACAAAGTAAATAGTTTGGAACACATCCCGCATCTCAGCTTTCCAGGGATGCGTGCTCTTGCTGGTCCCGCTGCAGCAATCCTGACTCACACGCCTGCCGAAGCGCATCAGATTCAGATTGCCGAGGAAGTGATCGGTCTCATACTCGTCCGGCCGAGGCAACCCGCCGTAAATGATAATACCGCTAGCATCGAATTCCCTAATGGCATGAGCGACCGCTAACTGGCCATCCGTGTAGTCCTTGTCTGTTTTGCCCACCCACTCGCTGACGATCCGCATGGTCGATGAAGCAAGCCCCTCCGTGACACCGTCCGTGACACCGCCGCAGGAATCAAGGTCACCGATTAAAACATCGGGGAAGTACCGTTCGCCGAGAGATTTTTCGAGTTCGTCGAATAGACTTATCCCCCCATCTGCACATATCAAGGGATAGCTATGATCCAACCCCCATTCGATTTCCGCTTTATAGAATTCCGGGTGACGGAGGTCGTAATATCCGTTGAGAAAAATAAGTGCTAACTTCATGGGACACTTGGGCGAAGCCGGATCGTTCATTAGCGGGTTAGTTTTGATGCGTCATCTATCGGGAAAACGGCAGTATAGGACCCAATCTGCTCTAGCGGATGATAAGATCGCTTGACTCGTTTCAGGTTCTCCAAACCCGAATCGTCCATCGCGTTGATGAACCGATAAACCGCCTTTCGCCGGCAGAATTCTCTAAATAAAAACTGTGCAATTCCCTTCAGGCACGTGTCGGTTATCTCAAATATAATGCAATACACCGTGTTGTTGAGAGGATAACCGAAGCTGTATCCCTTCAGTACGCCTCCAATTCGAACGACGATTCCCTCTAGGCCGAGTTCGGCGGCATTGAGCAGCCCAGTGCGATGGGCGTGTTCGGAGTCATCCAGCATGCCTTGATAAAGAGGATCGCACGAGGTCTTCCGACGTTCCCGACGCCAGAGAGCGTGTAACGCCAGGCAATCGGAAGCGTCTTCTGGCTGGTACGGCGCCAGTGTTATCTCCGAATGATTCCGCATGAACGAGTTGTGAGCTCCCCGCTTGCTTTTGTAGCAGGTGCCCTTCAGTTGGATCAGCGACTTGGTTGAATAGAGGTATTCCGTCTCCTTTCTGTAGACTCGAAACCCCAGTTCCCGGAAAAGAGAAAGCGATGTTTCCGGCACGTTCTCAATTCGTGCAATCGCCTTGGAACGATTGGTCTCAAGCATAAACAGATACGACTGGCGGATTGCCTCGATGCTCGGAGCCGTACCAAGCGGCATGACCGGCATGAAGTAGTCGCCATCCTGGCAAGCGAACACGCATAGTTGATCGCGGATAACCGCCCAATGAATTTGAATCAACTCGCGCCAAACGTAGATCGGTGCGAATGCGTAGTTCGAGAGTTCCCAAGAGGTCTTTTGCGCGTAACGATCAAAAAGCGCTTTATCCCGCAGCGTCAGAGGTTGTAGCATCTTCGTCAGCTTAAGAAACAAATCAACTATGCCCTACGCCTTACGCCCCTCCAACGCTCCACGGAGTTTTCCCAATTCAGCTACTACGGTTACGGTTTCCTGATATGGGCCGATTAGAGCCCAGTTCTCGGTTATGACCATAGCGGTCAGTTCCGACTCCACATAAGCTACCATGTAATCGACATGCTGTTGGAAGGACTCTGTTTCAAATTCAGTCTCTGCGAAGGGGCAGATCATATCCACTCCGAGGACGATCTCCGTTTCGTCCTCATTGTACATCAGTGCGAAGGGGTAAATCCGGCAATCCAACGGCCGGTTCGTATAGATTTTGCATTCGCTCGAGTTAGGGTCAAAAAATGGGCAGATGAATATCTCGCCGTAGGGCTGCAAGTTTACCCTTGCGCTGCGTCCGTCTGCCGTAGGTAGAAACAACCCTCTGTCCGCCGCATTGCCGACGGCGCGCCGAACTTCGGAATCAGTGAAGATAGGCGCAAGAAAACTGTCGCGATTCGGGAATCGACAGCAGACATCGCATGACAGACAGGTTTTGCTCGGTACGATCTGTTGGAGCTCCAATGAGTTCTGCATCGAGAATTCAGGGTGTAGAGAAATCTCTCTCCGTCCACTCCTCCGGATTAACGGCGACGCCATTCACGACCATACCCCAATGGAGGTGAGAGCCCGTGACTTGACCGGTCGCTCCCATCAAGCCGATGAGTTGGCCCTTATCGACCTGCTCCTCGCGGGCTACGTGAATCTTGCTAAGATGATTGTAACTCGATGACACGCCTTGGCCATGATTGATGACTACGGATTTGCCATAGAGATGCAAACCACCGGCAAGAGCAACGATTCCGCTATTGCCCGCGTAGATCGGCGTACCCACCACATTGGCAATGTCTATACCCAGATGATGGCGGCGGACGCCGGTATTGTATACGCGATGTTTTCCAAAAGTGGAAGTAAGCCGTCCCGCGGCAGGTTTAATAAAACTTCCATACCAGAGTTGGTCGCCGACCGTTGTTGATTGTGTGTATGCCTTGCTGCGTTTCACGTTGTCTGACCGACTTTTGCTTCTGTTCATCATTGTCCTTCGCTTTGCCGGCGAGAGCGCGATGAAACCGCCGCGTTGAAACTTCGTGCGCTTGACTTCGAGCCGAAACACCTCTTCCGCAGTGTTGCCGATCAGATCGACAGCCCTTACCGCAAGCGGATACGTCTTTACGGGTTGGGTTACGCCAATCCCGACGAGACCTCTAAAATCGGTGTCCGACGCGACCGGATAGCACGTGAACTTCCGATCGAGGAACGTACCTTCTACGTGCGCTGCCGGCTCATTTACATTGATAAAAAGCGCGAGCGTCCTTCCCTGTCCAACACGAAGCGATTCAGGTGAGACGTCAATCTGCGGCGATGTATTGTCGACCAGAAATTCGAAACTCTGTTGAGTACTGTTTCTGAATATAGATCTGTCCACGGCGGTTACCGAAACGACATAACTGCCATCGACAAGTGAGGTCGTGTCGAGAGTCCACGTAACGAATCCGCCTTCGACTTCGGCGGGTGAAAGCGGCTGCGGGGAATCGTCAAGCATCAACCTGAGCGAACCCAAGCCCGATCTCGTATCCGCTGCGGTGATATTCAGAGTAACGCGCCCGCGATAGGATTTTCCGTCTTCGATCCCGGTAACTTCAAGATTGGGCGGCGCGAAGTCGGGCAAAATAGTGACGGCGAAATATCCAACTCCTACGATCACGATGCCAACGGGGATTATGTACCAATGCGGTCGATTGATGATCGCCCGCGCAAACGTAAAGAGGTTTATTCCTTCCGGTTTATTTGACATTTCAGCCCAAATTATACCAGATGGATAAACGTATTTACAGGGATTCATCTTTGCTATTCCACATTCCGGTTCGCCTTGCCGATCGAGTGGCTTCCGCCCCCGCAAATCTTCACCGCATAAGGGGACTCGTCCTCCAGTAGGACGGCGTTAATCTTATAACTTGGACGCCGTTGGCGACGTTAGCGCTTAAAACTTCGGTAATTCCATAGGCGCCGCGCATCACGAGGTGGCTTCGGATTCCGCTTGACAGGATTGCGGTTATGGATATAATCTCGCCTGTTGCGATTGCACATTTTGAAGCTAGGCGGCAGCGGGAATTCGCTTCCATTTCTAGTGTTTCCACTTCTCACGGTTGGGCACAAGAGTTGCTCGAATGTTGCTTCTTTGCGGGGCTGCCCAAGCGCGCCTGAGACTGTATAACTCACCGTTCCGCAGACATATCCGGTTGGCTCATGTCAAAAGAAAGTGCAAGGAGGCTTTGAGAAACCGAGTTTTCAAGAAAAAACTCGGTTTCTAGCACATATTCTTAACATGAGCGATCCGGTTTTTTTTGAAGTATTCTAGTTCTATGTCCAAAACTCGACAGTCGGTTGACGTTCTCGATGGTACCACGGACGGAGTCGTGGAGTCGAGGATGCTTAATATGAACTCGGAGTTGGTCGCGTCCAAACTGACGGGTGCGGTTGGCTCGGGACTTTACAAGACTATAGGCAAGCATTGGCCCGGTTGTTATGATCCGAGAGAGGGTGACGGTACCGTATTGCTCAACCACATCCTGAAATTTGAAACGTTCGGAGAAATTTGCCCGCAGGGAACGCGGCTGCGGCAGGAATACCAGTTTTACTTGGTAACAACCCGATACGATGATGGCCGATTAAAGCGCGGTCATGTCGTTATGAACTGCAAACTGTTCAACAAAGAGATGGACGCACAGCCTCTGGTGGCGAATGTCGAATACTGGATGGCGTTAAGTCGTCTACTCGCCCCAAGAGGGGAACGAGTGCCGGAGGACGTGCCGACCGAGATCGGATTCCTGAAGGAACGTCCACCATCCGAGAACGACCTCATCAGCCGGGATACCGAATCATACCGATGCTGTCCTCCCGGTGACGGAAGATTCTTCCAAGACACCGTCCCGCATGCCTTCCACATTGACCGCACGGACCAGTTTCTCCATATCAACACGTTGGTTTATATGGATCAAGCTTTGGATCACCTAGCGCTGCATTACCAGAACGCGGGAGGAAACCCCGGTCATCTCCGATTCCGCGAACTTACCATCTATTTCCGAAAGCCTTTTGTGCCGGGTCAGGCGGCAGAGGTCGAAGTAGACATCGCCGAACAGACGAGCAACTTCCAAGGCGCCGTGCGGTTTTACCACGTGGACGGGAACGGGGACCGCAGCGAACGCATCTCCACCGCCATATTAACGCGAGGCCCGCTTGTTCATTGATACAACCAGCGATGACCACTAGGAACGAGGTCGAGCCTCCACACAGCCGTTGCCGAATCAACGTGACCAAGATGCTACCCGTCCCGGCAGTAGGGGTAGAGCAACCGCAAATTTAAGTAACCGAGGTGAAGCAATCCTCACCCGTAACCCATTAGTTACAACGACCGACCGTTCGTAGTAGCGCGATTCATCGCGCGTCCCATGGCACGTAGTAACACGATAGAGGATGTGCGGGATACCTCGGATGCGTCTGTCCCATCTAACGAGAGTCCGCCGGACCGCTCGCCGCGCTTATCCGTCTCCGGCATCCTCGGGAATTCCGCCGATACGGCAAATCCTTTTGAAGTCGCAGTAGCGGCAGACATCTTTGGGATCGTGAGGTGTCAAGGGAAATTGACCGTTAGACATGGACGAGACGTACTCCGAAACGTACTGTACCGACCGATCGATTATTGAGTCGAGAGTTTCCTCCTCGCTATCCAATCCTGGCGCAACCGGGCGGCTTCTCGAGTTCGTACCGCCAGGCAATAGCTGCTGATTATTCGAGTGCGCTTTTCGGAACGCAATTCCGTTGTATTCCCTATCCCCGATACCGAGTTCCGCCCTGCCATTCTCACGTAGGACGTAATAGATAGCTCCCGCGGCTTGTGTGTCGTCGGAGGTCAGTTTGCCCAGCAATTCTGCGGCGACGGCAAGCTGAATCGGGAGTTTGAGACTACGCCCCTCTCGAATGGCGCGGATTTTGGGTAGGTTCGCACCGGTCGTGTAGTCACCAACGGTGAAGATTCCCTCCCCGATCTCAATGCGGTCAATCGTTCCTTTCAGATTAACTTCCCCCACCTTTACAGGTTCTTGCGAACCCAATGGGGAATCACCCTGAGTTGAAGAGTTGCGGGGTCCGAATCCGACACCAAAATAGCCGGGTTCGACCTCAAGTTCCCGTTCTCTCTCCTGATCCAGAAAACGGGGCAAAATCCCGTGTCTGCCTTTCCCGCCGATTATGGTTTCCATCTCTACTTCCCAGAACAGGTTGCCCGGGGCGTAGGCGGCAAGGGTATTTCTCGCAATCTGCGTCAGTTCCTGCAGTGCTGCATCAAACTCCGCATCCGTGCATTGAGCAATCGGCGGTTTGCCGCGGCGCTGCGTGTAGAATTCAGCGAGGATCTCGTGCAACTTGGCTCCCTTGCCGAGGCTGGTTAGCCCGTCTTCATCCGCTTGCTCTTCGCGCTCGTGTTCCAAGCGCAGCACGTACTTGGAAAAGAATTGGAAAGGGCACTGCCCATAAGACTCCAATTCTCCGATGGAGTAGGTGCGGTTGTGCCGATCATGCAGGCCTTCCCGACTTGACGCGGAAAGTAGTTGGGGTGAAAGCCGCCCCTCGTACTGAGGCAGGGAGCGAGTGACGCCACGGCTCTTCTCAACACGCACACTGTGTTCGACCAGGGGCATAGCGCGGCGAACCGTAGATGTCAGATTGGTGAATTGGTGTGGACCGGAAGTGTCGCACCGGTCCCCCTCTTCCAGCTGCGTCCAAATATGCTTCCCATAGTGCATGAGAAGGTGTTCGGGGCTGAACAGCGCATCAGACTTCGATTGCTCGGAAGCGAAATCGGCAATGTGCGCCAGTTCCTCGATAAACGGAGACTGAATCAGATTCACGTCGCCATCGCGCTCCGGTGCGACCAGATAGAGATGTTCGCGGAACAAATTCAGCGCGCGATAGAACAAGCATCGCTGTTCGCGGAGCAGGTCTGACGCTTCGCGTCTCAGACTTCGCGGCAGGAAGGCGTCGGAACGGCGAATCTCCGGAAATTCAGCATCGACAAGCCCGCCCAATATAACGACATCGAAGTCCAAACCTCGTGTCTGTGGGAGAGACAGCACCGAAACGCCTGACTCGGTTTGGGGTTCCACGGGATAACTCGTTTGGGATAACATGAATCTGAGTCGCTCGATGTACATACGAAGCGGGAGGGGTTCGTTGTTTCCGTGCCGAGAACTCAGAAACTCGACCAACTCAACGACGAGGGATTCTACACCGTGCAACGCACCGATCTCGTGCTCAATGATAGATGGCTGAACTTCGCGAAGGAGGGCGCCTCCCGGGTACAGGATCTGCTGCTTCGCCTTCGAAATCCGCATTAAACCAGCAACGGACCGCTTGAAGCCGCCGGGTGACATCGCATCTTTGAATGCGCAATCAGCAACGAACGATGCGAGGTCTTCAATAACAAAATACGGACTCTCCAGCCTATCTACCGAGCCAGAAGTAAGGTTCCCTTCAATACTATCGAGCAGTGAAAGGAACGCGACGGCGAACCGCGATATCGAGAGAGGGATTGTTTCAGTTAATGTATAGGGGATTCCGTAAATCGGGAAAATCTCATTAATGAGAGGGGCATACCGGTCCAGGTTGTAATACGTAAGGCAGATTCGATGCAAATCAGAGGAGCTTCCCTTGATCAATTCGGCGGCGGCTTCCACCTCCTTGACGCGGTCGCGCGTTTTGAGGAGCGTGATCCGGTTGGTCAGATCCACTTTCTCGTCAGACGGTACCGCTCCAGGAATCTTCCGGAAGAGATGTTGGGAGAGGTACCGAGCCGAGTCGGCGAATCGGGAAGGGCGGTTTTCCGGCTCGTCCATCTCATGGAATCCCAAATCCAAGAGTCGCGTATAGCTCTGTTTCATGTGTCCAAATAGGGCGTCGTTCTCGGCATTCCAGTCGAATGAAATATAGGTGACCAGTCCCGGGAGCCGCGCCATTCCTTCGAGAACTGAGAGGTCGGCGCCGCAGGAGATGTCAACGTCCGAGGCGATCACCAGGTCTACACCGGGAAAACTCCGGTGCATCAGTTGATTGGAACGATCACTTGCCTCCCCCAGTTGGTCGGCAACCTCTCTAATTGCACCCGTCCAGTCGATCCACCGGCTGCCGAGCCGCTCGCTGAATTTCTCGTAGATCGAGATAAAATCGGCGCGTGACTCGGTAACGGCGGTCAGGTTGCGGAACTCCGAATCCGAAGATTCCGAGCGCATTTGGGAGGCGTCAATGCCCTCTGCTTTCAGTCGACTGATCGCGTTTAGGAGTTCTGCTATTGTCCTTTCCGGAAGCGGGATCTCCGAATTCGATTTCAGCGACGGATATCGTCCGTTATCGACAATGTCGCGCAGCCACAACATCTGAAGCCCGCGAGAAACGGGGCGCTGTAAGCCGGTGCGCCGTGCGAACCGGTCCACGAGACTTTCGAAGGTGTGGATGTTTAAGCCGGCTGCGGCGTGACGCGGAGCACGCTCCAAACATTCGCGTTGCTGTTTGAGGCGGGCCTGTTCGGTTGGGGCGATGAAAAGTATCGTGTTTCCATCGCCACGTTCGAGGCGCTCGCGGAGAATGGTTTCAACTGGGCGGGAGGATTTCCCGTTGGTTAGAGCAGTGTGCATAGATCGGAGACATTCACCCCGGAAATCAAGCGAACTTTTTTGACAAACTTAAAAATTGCGCTTGAAGCCACGCCGGACGGGGCTTGAAGCCGTGCGCGACGCGCTTCGAAAAAGTTCGTTAAGGTTCGCATGTAGATTTACCCCGCTTTTTGAGGAACGCTTGGATAGCGAGTTAGAAAGTAATGATGCGTCTATAAATTTGCCGTGCTCAGATGTTTCCACATCCGGTCATCTCTTGTCTCAATGAACGTATGGATCTCCGCTTGTAGCGCCTCGATTTTTCTCATTGAACCGATACGCTGAAAAGAGATGCCAACGGAGCGTCGATTTAAGCGATGTGTTGGCATCTCCCGAAATGGAGAAATCCTTTGCCGGAGCGGGTTCTCAGGAATTGTAATGCCGACAAAATGCCAAAAGAAACACAAAGTTGCGCCGCCTTGGAGAATGGCACCGTACAATATACCACACAACTGTTAAGTTTTCAATGTAAAAGTAGCGAGTTGTGGGCGGGAAGGAAAGCGGCAAATCTCAACCACAGAGCGAAGAACGAGTGTTCTATTGACATTGCACTCCGCCGGAGTGCAGGATGTGGAGGATCTGAATCGCGGGCATTAATCGGAAGATTGCGCGCTGTCCAGTTGCTTGATCGCCGCTGGCGCGTTTAAAGGCTGGTGGGCGGAGGATTTCTATCGCACTCGCTATTCACTCGCTTGATTCCACCCTACAACTATCAAATCATTCTATTTTACATGGCACTCCGCTGGAGTGCGGGGAGGGGGCATCACGATTCTATTGACATGGCACTCCGCCGGAGTGCAGACGCGCGGAGGATCTGAATCGCGGACATTAATCGCAAGATTGTGCGCTGTCCAGTTGCTTGATCGCCGCGGGAGCCTTCAGAGGCTGGTGGGCGGAGGATTTCTATCGCACTCGCTATTCACTCGCTTGATTCCACCCTACAGCTATCACATCATCCTATTTTACATTGCACTCCGCTGGAGTGCGGGGAGGGGCGCATCACGATTCTATTGACATGGCACTCCGCCGGAGTGCAGACGCGCGGAGGATCTGAATCGCGGGCATTAATCGGGAGATTGCGCGCTGTCCAGTTGCTTGATCGCCGCTGGTGCGTTTAAAGGCTGGTGGGCAGGGGATTTCTATCGCGCTCGTTATTCACTCGCTTGATTCCACCCTACATAGTCCGGTCGATTGATTGTGCCCTACAGGGAATCGCCGGGATTGACACGGGAGGATCGTCGTCGTAAGATAGACGAGGCGGCATGAGAAATCAAGTTCAAAATGTATGCGGGTTGCGGCGACCGCCGCACAGTCTAGATCGACTCGGAGGGGTTTTGCTTACGAAATGGATCGAACCTCTGGTTTCGTTCGTTTATCCGGCGGCGTGCCGCGAATGCGGAAACCTAATAGGGATCGGCCAGGTGCCATACATCTGCGATGATTGTTGGCGGAAAATCGAGCCCCTTGAACCGCCCTGGTGTCATCGCTGCGGCATTCCCGTAGGTGGCGAAGATGCCCTCGTGTTCGACTCCGAAATCATCTGTTCCGAGTGCCTCGCCAACCCGCCGCCGTTCGGGAAGCTGCGGGCTGCCGCGTTCTACGAACCGACGGTGCGCGAAGCCATCCATGTACTGAAATATGGGGGGAGGCGCGTTCTCGCCAAACACCTCGTTCGATTTATGCGGGGGCACCTCCCGTGCGATTTATCGGGAGAGGACTACGATATGCTGTTGCCCATACCGTTACACAAGAAACGACTTCGCAAGCGGGGATTCAATCAATCAGATCTGATCGCGGCAGGGGTGTCCAGCGTCTGGGGCGTACCGGTACGAAAGGATATCTTATTGCGAGTCCGAAACACGGTTGCGCTCAGCAGGTTAAATTCGCAGGCGGAGCGCGTGCAAACCATAACGGGAGCATTTGACCTCCGCTCTCCGGAAGCGGTTCAAGGCAAGCGTCTTTTACTGATCGACGATATTTTTACGACCGGCACCACTATCGACGAAGCGGTGCGAGTCCTGCAACCCGCTGATCCTTCCACGATCGATGTTCTTGTGTTGTGCCGCGCGAGGGCGCAGGGCAGCAATCAGGCTTCCCCGTTGCCGTCCGCGGGCGGTACCGGCGGCGATCACTCCCACCGCGGTTACCCCGCCATGAACCATAGATAACGCGCGATCCGGCGATTGCCGGTCCCTCCTTCAGCGGCGATTCTATTATTTCCATCAGATTATTTGAGCCTCATACGCGGACATTCCGGCGCGGCATAGTGCGGCTGGTAGAGCAGCCGCGCGGAGCCAGAATATGCGCCGGATTGAAAATAGGTTTGACGGTGGCGGGGGTTTTGTGTGATAATTTCGGAGAAATGTTCTCAAATATAGTCCCCGTTCATCACTTGATGATATAGAAACGGACGCTGTCGGAATCTGTTTTCAAGTTGTACATCAGTTGGTAGTTCTCTGATGACGAGGTGCTGCACGTAACGCCGCGGGGGGAGGAATGGAAACGAACTGGAGGATTCTGTGAATGTCGGTAAGAGTTGGAATAAACGGTTTTGGTCGAATTGGACGTAATGTCCTTCGAGCCGCACTTCATAACCCGGATTTGCCCGTGGACGTTGTTGCGATCAATGACCTGACTCAAGCGGATGCACTGGCGCACTTGCTCAAATATGACTCGGTACACGGTATATTGCCCGCCGAAGTTGATTCGACGGAGAGCGGGCTAATCATCAACGGCACCATGGTTAAGGTATTTGCAGAACGTTCTCCGTCGGATCTTTCTTGGGGAACGGTCGGCGCCGATGTCGTCATCGAATCGACGGGTTATTTTACGAATCGAGAAGATGCGGAAGTCCACATCACCGAAGCGGGAGCGCGCAAGGTGGTCATCTCCGCACCGGCTAAAGGAGCCGATATCACGGTTGTAATCGGCGTCAACGATGACAAATATGACAAAGAGCAGCATCATATCATCTCTAACGCCTCATGTACGACCAACTGCCTGGCGCCGCTCGCCAAGGTGCTGCACGAGAATTTCGGCATTCTTAGCGGGCTGATGACGACCGTTCATGCCTACACCGGCGACCAGCGCGTACACGATTTTCCGCATGAGGACTTGAGGAGAGCCCGCGCCGCCACGCTTTCGATGATACCGACGACGACGGGGGCCGCGTCGGCTGTGGGACAGGTGCTTCCCGAGTTGGACGGCAGGCTTGACGGCTTCGCCATCCGCGTCCCGACGGCAAACGTATCGGTCGTCGATCTCACGGTCGATTTGGAGAATAAACCTACGGTCGACCTCGTCAACTCAACCATAAAGCAGGCGTCCGAGCGCGAACTGAAGGGCATTCTGGGGTATTCCGATCTTGATCTGGTGTCGAGCGACTTTAACGGCAACACCCTTTCCTCGATCTTTGACGCTCCGTTCACTAAGGTCATCAACGGCGGGCTGGTCAAAGTATTGTCATGGTACGACAACGAATGGGGTTACTCGAACCGTCTCCTCGAATTGGCAGCACGGGTGCTTTAGATAAGGAGACAACAGGTACGTGAGAACTCCTATTGTGGTCGCCAATTGGAAGCTCAACAAGACGGTTGGTGAAGCCGTCGAGTTTACGTCCGCGCTCAAGGGCATGGTGTCGGATGTCCGTGGCGTAGAGGTTGTAGTGGCGCCGGCTTTTACCGCACTGAACGCCGTGGCTTCGACTTTGGGCGGGAGCAATATCCGCCTCTCCGCCCAGGACGTTTTTTGGGAGGACAACGGCGCTTTCACGGGAGAGATCTCGCCGGCTATGCTCAAGGATGCCGGCTGCGAGTACGTGATAATCGGGCATTCGGAGCGGCGCCTGTATTTCGGCGAGACGAACGACTCGGTCAACAGGAAGGTCAAAGCCGCGCTCCGATGCGACCTTAAACCCATCGTATGTGTCGGCGAAAGCCTCGAAGACCGGGAGGCGGGTCGGACGGAATCGGTAATCGAAGACCATGTCAGAAACGGAGTTGCGGGCGTCTCAGCGGAGTCGATGCAATCGACGGTCATCGCTTATGAACCCGTCTGGGCGATCGGTACCGGTGTGACGGCAACGCCGGATCAAGCGCAGTCTGCTCAGCAATTTATCAGGTCGTTGTTGTCGAAACTCTATTCGGTCGACTTGGCGGACAGGGTTCGCATCCAATACGGAGGCAGCGTCAAACCGGAGAATACCTCCGAGTTGATGACGCAGCCGGACGTGGATGGCGCGTTGGTCGGGGGCGCCAGTCTTGAGGTCGAATCTTTTGCACAGATTGTGAAATCGGCGAGTAAAGAGTAAGCTTCCGATTCATATTTTTTAGAAGGAGAGAATCTTATGGAGATCATTGTAGGGATTGTGGTCGTCCTTTTTGTTCCTGTCTGCGTCCTATTGACAATTAGCATTTTGTTACAAGATAGCAAAGGAGAGGGGTTATCGGGAAGTGCGTTCGGCGCATCCGAGATGCAGTCCCTCCTCGGCGGTCAAGGGGCTGCGACGTTCCTGTCCAAGTTAACTACCTGCGTGGCAATCGCGTTCATGCTCATCTCCCTATTTCTGATGCGCTTCTACGGCGGCGGGAATACAGGAGAGCTTACCCCCTTGGAGACGGGGTCGGAACAGACCGAGGTATCCGCGGGCGAAGGCGACGCCGAGGTCGTCGTGGAGGAAGACCTGACAATTCAAGTTGAAGAGGCTGAAGAAACCGCGGACGAATCGGAGGGATCCGACGACGCGGAAACTGCGCCTTCCGACGAGTAAGTGATGAGATTAAGGGCAGGATAGGAAGTCTATTCGCCGCTGGTATGGCGGGGCAGCTATTCTTTGAGTTGGATGGTTCCCGTAATTTCACACGGTAAGCGAATTTGCCGATGTCTGATGACTCTCTCCTCCAGCATTCCTGGACAGTTCATCCGCTGCGGGATCAATGGAAGCGAACCACGCTTCTAATGCTATTTCTCGCCCTCTTCTTTGCCGTGGTCTACCTAAGTTTCCAGTCTGTTGCGGTCACTATCTTTTCGGCAGCTTGTCTCGTCTGTTCCCTATACCGCTATTTTCTCCCCTCCCGTTACGAATTTTACGAGGATCGCGTCGTAGTTGTATCCTTCTCACGCCGCGCGACGAAGCCGTGGTCGGACGTCCGCAGCTTCTATACAGATCGCAACGGCGTCCTGCTAAGTCCGTTCGCGCGTCCGTCCCGGCTAGAGAATTTTCGCGGTATCTACCTGCGTTTCGGAACCTGCAATCGCGACGAGATCCTTGATTTTATCCGGCGAAAAGTCCAACCTGATTCGACGCCGTAGGATCCCCCGACTCCTCTTCCCATGCTCAGGACGAATCCGCGGCACCGGCGCTTAAGGGGCACCCGCACGGCGTTGACCGGCATTTCGGACAGCCGCCCGCGTAAATCTCTGCGGCTTCTTGAAGGTCTATACCGAGCAGATTGGCGAGGGTTGCGAGCCAGGCGAAGACATCTGCAAACTCCTCCCGGAGCCGTTGGGCTTGGCGCGGATCGCGGCGGATCTCCTTGGCGAGTTCTCCGACCTCTTCCGCAAACCAGACAAACGTGCCCTCCACGCCGCGCGCGGCGTCTTGATCGTAGTAGATTCGTTCAATCAGTTTCTGAAATTCGTGAACTGTCATTGGCGTGACTAGGGCTTGTTGGAATTTGTACGAAGCTATCCGTAATCGTAGGGCGAGGTAGGATCTCTATAGGATTTCTATCGCATTCGCTTTTCGTTCGTTTGATCCCCGCCGGAGTGCAGGATGAGGAGGATCTGTATCGTGGGCATTAATCGTATGATTGACCGCTGTCCACTTGGTTGGTCGCCGCTGGCGCTTTTAAAGGCTGGTGGGCGGTGCCCACCCTACATAATCTAGTCGCTTGATTGCACCCTACAACTATCAAATTATCCTATTTTACATTGCACTCCGCTGGAGTGCAGACGCAGAGACGTTTCGTTTTCTATTGACATGGCACTCCTCTGGAGTGCAGGAATTAGGTTCGTCTTCATCTACAGACATTGGGGATTTCTATAGGAGTTCTATCGCATTCGCTTTTCGTTCGTTTGATCCCCGTCGGAGTGCAGGATGAGGAGAATCTGAATCGCGGTCATTAATCGTATGATTGACCGCCGTCCACTTGATTGATCGCCGCTGGCGCTTTTAAAGGCTGGTGGGCAGAGGATTTCTATCGCGCTCGCTATTCACTCGCTTGATTCCACCCTGCAGAAACTAGTCGCTTGATTGCACCCTACAACTATCAAATTATCCTATTTTACATTGCACTCCGCTGGAGTGCAAGAGGTAGGGAACCTCTATCAAGTAACACTACCAATTAACGCACCACATGGCGCTCCTCTGGAGCGCGGGAATCTGGATATGTCGCATTCTATCAACATGTCGATCCTCTGGATCGAGGAAATGGACTCCGACTAGAAAGTGTTGCTTGCTGAAAGAATTATTCCGATAGGGATAATGGCACGCTCCTCTGGAGTGCGGAGATTGGGCGCATCACGATTCTATTGACATAGCCGGGATCTCTATCGCGCTCCTTATTCAGTCGCTTGATCCTCTACCAAGTAACACTCGACATTGCACAGTATCTACTATCGCGCTCGCTATTCACTCGCTTGATTCCACCCTGCAGAAACTAGTCGCTTGATTGCACCCTACAACTATCAAAACATCCTATTTTACATTGCACTCCGCTGGAGTGCAGATGCAGAGACGATTCGTTTTCTATTGACATTGCACTCCTCTGGAGTGCAAGAGGTAGGGAACCTCTACCAAGTAACACTCGACATTGCACAGTATCTACTATCGCGCTCGCTATTCACTCGCTTGATTCCACCCTGCAGAAACTAGTCGCTTGATTGCACCCTACAACTATTAAATTATCCTATTCTACATTGCACTCCGCTGGAGTGCAGACGCAGAGACGTTTCGTTTTCTATTGACATGGCACTCCGCTGGAGTGCAAGAGGTAGGGAACCTCTATCAAGTAACACTACCAATTAACGCACCACATGGCGCTCCTCTGGAGCGCGGGAATCTGGATATGTCGCATTCTATCAACATGTCGATCCTCTGGATCGAGGAAATGGACTCCGACTAGAAAGTGTTGCTTGCTGAAAGAATTATTCCGATAGGGATAATGGCACGCTCTCAAGTAACACTCAACATTGCACTCCTCTGGAGTGCGGAGATTGGGCGCATCACGATTCTATTGACATAGCCGGGATCTCTATCGCGCTCCTTATTCAGTCGCTTGATCCTCTGGAGTGAAAACCAGATCACGAAGGAACACCTTTTCAATGCCTATCATAGATTCAAAGACGTAAGTGTTGCTTGCTGAAAGAATTATTCCGAAAGGGATAATGGCACGCTATCAAGTAACACTCTCGATTTCTATACACGTGTCGCCCCTCTGGGGCTAGGTTTCTTTGGGATTCAGGTTTTCTATACACATGCCGCCCCGCTGGGGCTAAGAACCTTTACCCGTGAATGTTACCTGGTGAGAGAATTATTCCGACAGGGGTAATGGCGTGCTCTCAATTATCCGGTTGCTACGAAAATGTCAACAGAACCTAGGAAAATACATACGGAGCGCCGGGATGTCACCGGCGAAGTTTCCCCATCATTTCTGCCAGATTCTTCATGCAGATTCGCGACGCCTCCTCTCCGGCTTCGGAAAATGCTCCGCCTCCGGGACGATTAAGCAGACTCTCGTCAAGTTCTCGCGCCGGCCGCCAATGGGTTTCCAGGGTGACGTACCCGTCATACCCGTCGTCTACCAACGCCTGAAGTTGGCTTTGCCAGTCAATCGAGCCTTCGCCGACCGCGACCCACTCGATTTTACCCGTTTCTCGATTCTTGACCGCATCCTTAACGTGGACATGAACGGTCATGCGTTTCAAACGCTCATAGGCGTCGGGATAGGGAGTTTCACCCCATTCCTCAGCGTAGAACTCGTTCCCCGGATCCCAAACTACGCGCACGTTCGAGGAACCGATCTCGTCTATAAATCGTTCCGTGAGTTTGGCTGTCGAAAGCGATGTCGAAGGTTCGTTTTCCAACCCCAGGATGACTCCCGCGTCTTCAGCGATCTTTACGGGTTCATCATAAGCAGAGACAATCTCATTCCATCGTTCCTCAACATCGTCCGTGTGCCAAAATGCGAAGGTACGAATCAGTTTAGCGTCGAATGCACCTGCCAGTTTGATGCACGCCCGCAAAATCTCGAGGTGTTCCGCACGCTCCTGCATATCGTCAATGCCACATTTAAGGAACGGAGATGCGATCCCGGCGATCCGGATGCCCGTCCCATCCATGTCGCGTTTCATCTGGTCAATATCGCGGGCGGTCAACGCTTGCGGTGGCTTGTTCCAGACGGACCGAATTTCAATCGCGTCTAGCTCGAATTCTGCAGCGAAGTCCACTACACGCCGGAAATCTTGCGATACCTCATCGCCTACGACACCGATTTTGAACATGCGCTCTCCTTTTCTAATGGGGATTATATGACGCAAGTTACTACCTATAACAGAGAAACCGAGTTTTTGGATCACGTACGCTTAATTGGAAGTACATTAGGCTGATTTTCGTCAATCTCGCGTTCCCACGTCGGAAAAAAACTCGATTTCTGTGCCCTCGCCGAACAAGGGTGGCAACTTGGGTTATATTGTAGTCCTGCTCGGCTTGGATAGACATATCCAAGCCGTATTCGCATGTGTGCAGTGGATTTGCCAATCCACTGCGAGCAGATTCAGTCGATTTAACTTACATTGCCCCGGTTTGCGACGCATCCTATAGGAGGGTCGGGCTAGAAGCCCGACCTACGGGAATGGGTGGCAACTTGGGTTATATTAAGTAACGCAAGTTGCTACTTACAAGGATTCAAACATGCGCCGGACTTTCTAATTGAGAATGATCAATCATTTGCGTAGATTTCGGTGAGTAACCTGTAAGTCCGCGCATTACATGCACAATCTAACAGCTAGGGCGATAACTCCGAGATGTTTCATAACGAAGTTGAAGTTGATGAAACGTACATGGCCGTCAAAGAGAGCAAAAACGCGCCAGAAGAAAAATCACACGCCGGGCGCGGCAGTGTCGGCAAGACCGCAGTCGTCGGTATAAAAGACCGCGAAACTAAACAGGTTCGGGTGGTGCAACATGAATGTGGTTTGAATTAAACGGCGGGTCGAGATAGATGAGGTTGACACACGCGCTATCAACAACTCGTACCATTTCGAGATTATCACGAATAAACATCATGCCGTGCGTAACACTTGGCGCATTTAGAATGTTACCACTCTCCATGATTGAAAGTTGATATCATGCAGAAAACCTGCTAAAATATTTCAAATTATCACTATTTCCTTCTGTTTTGTCAACCACTATCATATTTCAAAACCAGGGGAGAGTCAATCGTGACCATCGAAACTTGGCTGCCGCCAGCCGTTATTATTGGCGTTGTTATCGCCTTTAATGCAATACTAAGTAAACGTATTAGCGATCTCGGTACTAATCTTAACAAACGCATTGACGATTTACGAGACCAGATGACCAGGGAACACGACTCGTTAGCCAAGCGAGTAGACGAAACGAACCGGATGCTCGCCGAAACTAACAAGATTCTCGTTAGCCATGTCTCAAATTATGAAATTCACAAAGTTGGATCAGAAAAGTGAAACAAAGTGGGAAGAAAAACCAGGAAGGCACAAAGAAGGTTGGACGCCACGAAAAGCGTGTTGTTGAGTCAATACCAGCTACGCCAGAGAACGTTGCGAAGGCGTTGTTCGGTATTAGACCAGACGGGAAAAAAGTGAAGAATGTGAAAGCCTGATTTCAAGGCAATTGTTACTTTGTATGCAGCTGTTTAGTCCATCGGTCTGGATTTGCCAATCCAGACCGAGCGGGGTTCAGGGGACGAGGCGAGTAGGGAAATACAACGCTTATTCCGACTAACCGGGGGCTTACATGCCCAGACCGGACGTGCGACGAACTGTAATACTGCGAACCAAGCGATGTACTGAACAGTTTCCTTTGTATATAATACCCATTCTAATGGTATGTATGTTCTTTATCCGGAAATATGCCCTGCTTAACTTCCCGCCTATAGTCCGTCACGGCACGCTTGAGTTCCCGCCCCAAGTCCGCATACTTCTTGGCGAAAGTAGGGTTGAACCGGTCGAAAAACCCCATCAAATCGTGAACAACTAACACTTGGCCGTCACAGGCGGCGCCGGCGCCGATCCCGATAGTCGGTATTTGGGAGCCCGCCGTAATCTCTCCTGCAAGCCCGGCCGGGATCCCTTCAAGGACGATGGCGAAGCAGCCGGCAGATTCCAACGCCTTGGCGTCGTCCAGAATCTGCGCCGCTTCCGACGGCTTGCGGCCGCGCACGCGGAACGTCTCACTCGTCTGCGGCAGCAAACCCACGTGCCCCATGACCGGAATACCGTCGGCAACGATGGCTTTAATGCTTTCCAACTTCTTGCCCTCCGGTTTGACGGCGTCGGCTCCGGCGTCGCGAAGTAGACGCGCATTCTCAACCGCCTCCGAAGGGGATTCATAGGTAAGGTAGGGGAGATCGGCGACAAGAAGGCATTCCGTGTTGCCGCGCGCAACGGCGCGCGTGTGGTGAAGCATATCCGCCATCGTAACAGACCGGGTGTCTTCAAAACCCAGCACTACCATGCCGAGCGAGTCTCCAACGAGAATGACGTCGAGTTCCGCCTCGTTGAGAATGCGGGCGGTTGGACAGTCATATGCCGTCAGCATGGCGATCTTCCGATTCGCCCGTTTCATCGATTGGATAAGTTCAATTGTCTTCTTCATTTCCCGTCTTGGTTCACATTAGCGATCAAGCGCCTGCATAAGGCGCGCACTGCGCAACCTGTAGAATTGTGGTAGAAAGAAACCAAGTTTTGAGGAAAAAACTCGGTTTCGTCATTCTGTTTCCATCCAGAAATCAAGTTTTCAAGAAAAAACTTGATTTCGGTGCTTTCGCGACGCATGATTCTACTCGAAATGACTTTTCAAACAGGTTCTAACAGTTTGCGGTACAAGCGTGTTACTTGCTGAAAGAATTATTCCGACAGGGATAATGGCGCGCTATCAAGTAACACTCGACATTGCCGGGATCTCTATCGCGGTCGCTATCCACTCCCTTGATCCTCTGGAGTGCGGAGATTAGACGCATCACGGTTCTATTGACATAGCACTCCTCTGGAGTGCAGACGCGGTAAGGAACTGTGTTCTATTGACATCTCACTCCTCTGGAGTGAAACCAATCCACGAAGGGACGCTTTTTCAAAGCTAACCAAGGTGCGAAAAATGAGTGCTGCTTGCTGAATGAATTATACCGACAGGGATAATGGCGCGCTATCAAGTAACACTTTTTCAAAACCGGTCATAGAGAAGGAAATCTGTGCCACAATCTGTTAGATTGTGATCCGTAAACTAACAGTTTGCGGTACAAGAGTGTTGCTTGCTGAATGAATTATACCGACAGGGATAATAGGGCGCTCTCAAGTAACACTCGACATTGCCGGGATCTCTATCGCGGTCGCTATCCACTCCCTTGATCCTCTGGAGTGCGGAGATTAGACGCATCACGATTCTATTGACATAGCACTCCTCTGGAGTGCAGACGCGGTAAGGAACTGTGTTCTATTGACATCTCACAGGATTTACTGTCGCGCTCCCTATTCAGTCGCTTGATCCTCTGGAGTGAAAATCATTCTCCGAAGGACCACTTTCTCAACGCCTGTCAATGAGTGAAGAATGAGTGTTACTTGCTGAATGAATTATTCCGTTAGGAATAATGGGGCGCTATCAACCCGCGTCTTGCGGTGACACCAACACCGAGATCGGAGCCGCGTCGTATGAAATCCCGATTGCGCGCCGCTCCGAACCCGCTATGGACCATCTACGGTTTCCGAGTTATACGTTCATTTCAGAATGGCGATACGACCAACCGCTTGAGTCTCATGACCGTTCGAGCTCGCGCGAATCTTGGCAATGTAGGCGCCATTGGCAACCGGTTCCCCCTCGTCATCCCGGCAATCCCACAACAGCTCATTGTATCCCGGCTTTGTCGGGGCGTGCCGAAGCCGACGAATCCGCCGTCCAGAGGTAGTATAGATTGAGATGGAAACCTCATCGGCATAGCGGCTTAACTCATAGGTTATGGTCGTTCGGTCTCGTGAAGGGTTGGGGTGGCTGTAGAAGGAACGGATTTCAATCGGTGGAGTATTCTGGCCCGAATCGCTCCCGTCAGTTCGAATGAGTAGGGCAGCGTCGAGGTTGGTGAGCCACGAAATTTCCTCATCAATCTGCTGCGTTACACTCTCTTCAAGCGTTCTGTTGGAATAGCCGAAAACCGGGACAAAAGCCTCGATGGATTGAACGGCTGACCGCACGGATTTAGACAACTCAATTCCACTATCAAGCTTTTTTCGAATTTGATCTTTCGTACCGTCTTGGTATCCGAGTATCACCGCTTCGACCAGACGAACGCGACTTTCGAAGAGAAACGACCATAGCCGCATGAGATGAACCGTGTCATTCAGTTCGCTAGCTTCCTTCAGAGTAGCAGGGACGGCAACCTCTAGCGCCTTTGCCATCTCATCGACGGCGGTCCGCTGCTGATCCAATAAACTCACATAACGTCCGGCGGCATAACGAGCCGATGCAAGGTCGGGAATCGAGAGAATGTCTTCGACGGTACGCCTGCCTACGACGTTCCAGAACCGAGTAGCGTACCCCCTCGAGCCGTCGCCATATTTCCCGGTGACCGACAGCGAACCCGCGTAATCGTCAAAATAGCTGGACAACGTCCATGAGTTTATCCGCAAGGCTTGGAGAATATATCGGGCGGCATCGGAGCCTACGCGAGTGGTGAGGTCATTTTCAAGAAATTTTACGTAGTCTAAATCGACGTCCCAGTTTAATCTTGCGCTCAAAACGCGGTCCAAGCGCCCAAAACCTTGATTTGCACCCTGAGCGGTAAATCCCGCCAACCCTAACGAATCCGGGTCGTTCGCGAGTTGACGCACTCCCTGAACGAACATATCCCCCTCAAGCATCCACAGCGGCATGACTTCCTCGACGTCATGCGACAGTACGATGAAATGATGCCCTAATTCTCCATATGTCTTCAGCCGGTCGGTCGAAACTTCGGCGTCCGGCACAGGTTCGCCATCTATTCCCCATTTCTGCGAAAAGATTGTACCCTTGGGCAGATGTTGAATATAATTGCGGTCAGGGTCTTTAAGCCAACTTCTATCATAGCCGGAGATGTAGAACTTAAAGTCCGGGCGAACGTCGCGGGCGGCTTTGATAAGCGTAAAATAGATCTCCCATAGCAGATGCTGGCCTCGATCCGTACGATCCCCGCACTCGGGACATTTGCAGGCTCGAGTCTCGACGCCCCAAGATCGAAGGTGAAATCCGGAGAGGGTCGGATAGGTGCGAACGACTTCCGTTACCAAATCGCGCACTACGTCGTGAACCTCGGGTCTAGACCAACAGAACGGGCGGTATGACACGCCGTCTCGGGAGGTACCGTACGCCACCGGTGGTCCAAACAGATTGGGACGTTTTCTAATTAGAGCTTCGGTGGCTTCGCCGGTGACGTACATAAACAGGTAGGAATCGATACCCCGGCGGTGAAGCGCATCGAAGCGTTCTCGCATTTGCTCGATGCGCTCCCGGCGTTGTAAACGCGGTTCATCCTGCCAGACCTCAAATTCGTCGGAGTCAATATATTTGAAGGCGGTGCCGAGGCCGTCATCTATCCCGGTTCCGGTCCAGACTCCTTCGGCGCCGCTCATATTGATTCGATGCCTGGCGAGTATGACGGGGTCTACGGTATCCAATACTGCCCTTACCGGATAGAAGGGACGCGATTTCTCGTCAAGATAGGGCAGACTCAGATTTCGAGTCGGTATCACAAGCAAGTCGACGTGAACCGGGGAGAGTCCCGTCACCGATGATATGCACGCTTCGATGAACCCGTATGCCCCGTGAATAACGCCTCGCTCGGTGAGCGCGCCGATGAGGATGACGGTCTCCGCACCTGCCTCAACTGTTTTTATCCGGTATCCTTCCTTTCCGAGCTCCGCGTCAATGTCTATGGATAATGCCTTAATCGTGGGGTTTGACTCTTGTGTGCCGAGGACAATAATGGTTGGGGTTGAGGTTGGTTCGCGATTCGTAACGACGGTCAGCGGCACCTCGGTGAAATTGTGGATAAACGTCTGAATCTCTTGTGCTGCAAATTGTTCCTGTTCGGATGCGGAAGCACCAATTTGGATAGTTGCCAGCGCTTTTCCGGCGCGAACAATGGGAATGTCTGCCGCAATCGTGAATCTTGAGGAGATGCACAAGACGGTGAGACCAAGGATAAGTTGACGAATCGCACCTCTCATGGAATGAATTAGACCAATCGTTAATGTAGAGTCTCAAATGGAGTGCTTGGCAATCGCGTCCCGAACGGCGATAGCATAGCACGAACGGATGGGGAAAGGCAAAGGAAAACCGAACACCGAACGCTCTCATGTCCGGTGCGCCGACCGTACTTTTGGATTGACATTGCGGGGTAAGCCGATATAATTGAGGCAGGCTCATGGCGGCGCCCGTCCATGTTAGCTGGCAGGAATGACGAAGTACCCTCGACAGTCAAGCGGCAAGAGCGGACTAGCTGATGTACCCCAATGCTAAATGGCGGCATCAAGTTGCGACTTGCAAGTGTCATGCGCTTTATTCCCTCCCGAGTATCATGGGTCTGGCGCCGAAGCGAGGCATTCCAGTCAACGATTGATCGGGCGCTCCTACACACAGCATGAGCCAAATCTTCCAGCAGCAAGGAGTCAGTACATGTCCAAAGTTCAAGTCGGTATAATCGGTTGCGGCGGGATGTCCGGCGGCCACGCAGGCCGATTAATAGGAAATCCCGATGTCCGGATCGTAAGCGTCTGCGATGTGAACACGGAAATCACCGCGCGTTACATTGAGAACCATCTCGGCGAAATCGAGCCGCGTCCCAAGGATTATGATGACGTGGGACAACTGCTCGGCGAGTCTAAACCGGACGCGGTGGTCATCGTTACGCCGCACGCATTGCACTTCGAACAGGGAATGCAAGCTCTTGATGCGGGATGCCATGTCCTGATGGAGAAGCCGATGGTTACGGCGGCTGATGACGCTTATGAACTCGCAAAGAAGGTTGAGGACGCGGGGAAGGTATTTGTCGTTGGTTACAATACCCCCTGCAAGGCGAACTTCTACTACATTCGCGAGTGCATCCGCAACCGCGTTTTCGGCAGGTTGGAACTCGTATCCGGCTATCTCACACAGAATTGGAAAGGCGTCACCGCGGGTACGTGGCGGCAGGACGCACATCTCGCGGGCGGCGGTCAAGCATACGACAGCGGCGCGCATATACTCAATAGCCTGTGCTGGTCGGTTGAGTCGAACATCGCCGAGGTTCATGCTTTCTTGGATAACCAAGACACACCGGTGGACGTCAACTCGTCCATCAATATCCGATTTGAAAATGGCGTTCTTGCCGGCATTTTGATTAGCGGCAACTGCCCGAGTGACGGATCCAACATGGCATTTGTCTTTGAGAAGGGACGAATCGACGTCGATGGATGGGGTAGTTCATGGATTCAGGTGCGGGAGGGCGGCGAGCGCCTCGACCCGCCGCCGATTACCGAGGAGATGGACGCCGGTTCGCCGGACGACAATTTGATCGATGCCATCTTGGGCCGCGCCGAACCGCGCACAAGCGCCCTGAACGGCATCATCCAGTGCGAGCTGATGGATGCTATCTATGAATCCGGTCGTACCGGGCACGTTGCACGACCGAAGCGCCGTTAGGTGCAACGCAAGGAGGAGTTTCCTCGTTCAAATAGTGCAATTCCGACACGTGCGGCTGCTCTCGCCGCGTGTGTTTTCTTTGTTAAGCCCTTCGTTCTCGTGGTAGAATACGAGGATGAAGTCCTCAAGTGAAGCCGGCTCGACCGTCTGTGTTCGAGCGCGGCTTCGGTAGATGTTCTAGTTGGAGTCGTCAATTACAAATTGAAAAAGGAGATACAAGATGAAACATCTAGTTTTTGCCATAACGGCCTTGATGATGTTTGCGGTTGCATCGCTAACCGTGGTTGCGCAGCAGATTGTTTTGGACGAGAACTTCGATAACGTTCCGAACGGTGAGTTACCTGACGGATGGACGGTTCTCTACAACGATACCTATAACGGATTCGATGATGCGACCCAACAGCAAAAGGCATGTGACCCGCCCTGTCCGGGATGGCAGGTGGTGGACGGCGTTTTAGACTCTGGCAACGGCGACCACGACAGAGAAGCCCTGTTCATTATGGTCGGCAGCGGTTGGGAACAGGTCACCGTCCAGGTCGATATGGTACGGGCGCAGGGTACCGGATATATGGGAACTGCGACCAACGTGCAGCCGAACGGCGACAGGTACGACTGTAGATTTATGACCGGCAACCCGGGAAATCTGCTGAATGCCGAAGGCACGCATGAGTTCGACAGAGGCGCAGCCAATCCCGTGCTTTGGTTGGTTCAACGCGTGAACGGAACCTTTACGGTTCTCGCACAGGCGGACAACGTTGCCGATCTCGAACGCGGACCCTTCCATCCGATGGAGATGACGGCAAACGGCACTAGTCTGAGTTGTACTGCCGCGGGCGCTACTCTCGAAGCCAATGCCCTGGATGCGCTTCCCGCCGGCGGTGTGGGCTTCCATAACGGCGAATACGGCGCGTTTTACGACAGCGTGCTAGTTACCGCTGTAGCCACATCGGTGGATCCCAAGAGCAAGTTGGCGGCAACTTGGGGACAGATAAAACAGCAGTAATACCGGTATTGGAAAATTAAGCTGATACCGGTTGCAACGTATCTGAAAGAAACCGAGCCTGCCTCTTGCGATTCATGGATGGCAACGTCATCGTTCAGCCTGAAATGAATCGTTGAAACGGCTCGGTTTCTACCCGTTTATTTATCAACACCAAAACAAACTTCTAGCTTACGCCATCAATGAACCAACCTCTCGCGGCCATCGAGACGGCGGATGTCCACAATGATCGCCATGCGTGGATAACTTATGGTGAAGCGGGTTCGTTGAGAGCCTGTTTTAAAAGTAAATAGGAGCCAGTTAGAGGCATTTGAATGCCATTACCTGTCGCCCGCTGGGGCTTTCAAAGGCTGGTGCGCGGGGATCTCTATCGCGCTCGTTATCCACTCGCTTGATCCTACAGAATTGTGCGAGAAAGAAACCGAGTTTTGAAGAAAAAACTCGGTTTCGAGACACATGATTCTACTCGAAATGACTTTTCAAACAGGTTCTGAGGGTTACAAGAATTCTCTCTGAGTCTTTACTAATACCATTTCCATATATTGACAGTGCATTAATGGCGTCAATCAAGTCTTTCCAAAGCGGGGCAAGATGCCCCGCCTACGGTGTTTGTTGTGAAGGGCAACAGTTGGTATTGATCACGTCACAATATTTTATCTAATAAAGACTGTATGCACTGTTATTCAAGCGAAATGGTATAATTATTCTCCCTTTACCCTTCCGCCGTTCCATTCTGGGCGATGGGCGAAGGCGTGTTAATCGAAAGGCTAGCTTTTCGATTGCTAGTCGACAATGGATCCACTGTGAGGAGGTTTCAAAGAGATGACGACCACGAAACAGATACTGCCGGTTGCAACTTGCATGATGCTTCTCTTTTTTCCTTACACGGAGGGCCTCGCGAAGATTCTGGAGATCGCTGACGGTAGAAACACGATCAACGACCTCCGCAGCAAGGCGGTAATAAATTTTGCGCATCAAGGCGAAGGCAATCCTAACGTGCCGCTTAAACTGGAAAACGTAGACGGATTTGGGGATAGATGGTCTATCTTTTTGGGAACTGCTGAATACCACACGCATCCCGCTACCAAATGGGGCATTGAGATTAAGCCAAATCCTCAAGGCGACAATGAGTACCGCTACCTTACGATTGCTTGGAAGGCTGACCGAAGAAACAAGGGTTTGATGATTCAACTGCATGGCAAATGGGGATTTGGTTGCGTACATGAGGATTCGTGCTGGGACCATCGATGGTATGCCGGTGACTTGGATTCAATGGCGCCGGTATTGAAGAATCCCAAGGATGGCGGAAACGTACAGAAGTTTGAATTGCCGGAAGGCAGTTTCTCTCACGAATGGAAGTTCAATATCCTCGATCTGTCCAATTATGCGATGAATGTCATCCACGCGAAACCGTTCAAAGTACTAAAGGGGGAATGGACGGTAAACGCCATCGCATTCGATACGGATAATCCTTTCCCGAACGGCGGAGGAGCGTACTTCGACGCGATATATTTCACACAAACATTTGAAGAAGCCGAGGAGATCGAGCGTGCGGCTTTTGCGGTTTCTCCCGAGGACAAGGTAACTACGACGTGGGGAACTATCAAGAAAAGCGAACGTTGAGTTTCCTACGCGAGCCACCTCCGAGACAGACGACAGATTAGCGCTTTAAGCTCGCACCGGTTCCGTTCAACCCTAATGTGCCGGCGGTCGGCGCGGGCTTCGTAATCCGCTACAACCGAACCGGAAATCAAGATACCGCGGCACCGCCGAGAACTCTTACGGGCACAGACACTTGATGAGAATTGCGATCATGGGTGGGACATTTAACCCCATCCACTACGCACATCTGTTGAGCGCGGAACAGGTTTACGACCGGTTGGGTTTCGATAAGATACTCTTTATCCCGTCCGCGCGTCCGCCGCATAAGGATCAGGGCGGCATTATCGACTCGGAACATCGATATCAGATGGCACTTCTCGCCACATCGGATAATTCCCATTTCGAAGTGTCGAGAATAGAACTGGAGAGGAGGGGTCCCTCGTACGCCATTCAGACCGTAAAGGAACTACAGACACGTTATGGCAACGGCTGTGAATTGGCGTGGATTATCGGCGCAGACTCGTTGATCGAGTTTCAAATCTGGAAGGACTTTGACGAACTGCTGGATATCTGCCAGTTCATCGCGACCACACGTCCCAATTACAATCTTGACAACGTGCCCCCGGCGTTGCGCGACCGGGTTCAGATATTCCCTGTCACCGGGGTTGATATTTCCGCGACCGAAATTCGCCGGTATGTCAGAAAGGGAGCCTCGATCCGCTACCTCGTGCCGGAAGCAGTCAGGCAGTATATCGACCTGCACAAACTATACAGTTGACTTGGGAAGAGCGGCAGGTGGAGCAGCGAAGCAGGATGCAAGCTAATACTTATTCGTAATCTATAAAGTTCAAGAACCCAAGGTAGGTAATAGCGCGATTCATTTCCCGTCTTGGTTCGTAGTAGCACAATTCATTGTGCGTCAGGGTTAGTAGTAGAATCAAGCGACCGGATAGGAAAGGCACTAGAACTCACATTGAGATCCCGGGGCGATAGGGATCCCTTTATTGTGTGTCATCGAGTGACGTTGACATTTAGACACGTAAATCTCATAAGAAACTTGCCGTAGGTGGCGCAAACAGCAATTGCAGTTGGATAAAAGGGAATCCCGAGCGCCGAGAGAGATCACAATGAAACACAACTGCAGCATCTGCGGACAATCTTTCGAGTTTGAATACGAGAAGGGCAAAGCGCTGCCTCCGCACTTTCCGTTCTGTAGCCCACGCTGTAAAGCGCTCGACCTGGGCAAGTGGATGAACCACGAATACCGAATAAGCACCGAATTGGCTAACACGAAATTCATGACTGAACAGGAACGGGAAGTATTCGCACGACTACTGGTTGATACGGGCGAAGTTGACGAATTGATCGATGAAGAAGAAAACTAACAACGCCGGCAGGGCGGAACTACTCTCACATCCAAAGAGCGTAGCCGTCGATGCGTACCTTGAAGTTAAGCTGGAAGGTGAGCGTTACCACCATGTCCTATCCGTACGCGATATGGCGTTGGACCTGGCGGTCAAATACGGCGCGAACTTGCAAAAGACCAACCTTGCCGCAATGTTGCACGATTGCGCGAGGTGGATGAACACGCGTCAGCTATTTGAAGCCGTCGCCGACTACCAAATTCAACTTGATGAGTTTGAACAGATCGACGAATCCCTGCTTCACGCGCTCGTCGGGGCGGAACTCGCGATCGATATTTTCTCCGTCGGGGATGAGGAGATCCTCAGCGCCGTTCGAAGCCACACGAAGGGAAACAGATCGATGACGTTAGTTGACAAAGTGTTGTTCGTGGCGGATTTCGCGGAGCCGAAGCGAACGTATCCGGAGGCGGGAGCCGTGCGCAAGGTTGCCAACAAGGATCTCAATCAAGCGGTAGTTGATGTGGCTAAGTGCAAAATCTCCAATCTCCTTGATAGAGGGAAGGCCGTTCATCCGGATACCGTAGCAGTCTATAACGGCGCGCTGCGCGAAATGAAGAACTCGTCCGATTCGAGTGAAGTGTAGGAGGCATAAGCTTGGCAGATAATTCTACAGTGGATATCGTACAAGCGGCGATGAGTGCCGCACTAGGCCGCCGGGCGCGTGACCCGGTGATATTGGATCTCCGGGAATTAGGGTCCTTTACGGATTTCTTCGCAATTTGCAGCGGGATGTCCGACATCCAGGTCGAAGCCATATCCGATGCGGTCTTGGACGAGTTGAAAGAGAAATGGAATGTGCGGCCATGGCATCGTGAAGGCGTGCACCAGTCGGATTGGGTTTTGTTGGACTACGTCGACTTTGTGGTGCACATTTTTCTTGACGAGAAACGGAGGCACTTCAATCTCGAAAGGCTTTGGATAGAAGCGCCGAAGATTGAAGTGCCGGATGTCGAAGTTGATGGCCAAACAGAAGATGACGCGTATGCTAAAGAAGAGTCGACCTTTTGAGCGCTGCGGGCTGCCCGTAACGTGACCGTTAACGGCCAGCCATTGAATCCCTCCACCGTCCCAACCCCTTAGGAACTCGCGGCTTCGCCATCTCTTATTTTGAGATAAATCGTAGGACTCCCTTCCATTAGTTCGTCGTTGTAAGTCGTCACTCGATAGTCGAAACCGATTCGTGCTGTTCAGGTATCCTCGCGGCAAGCCGGAAGTCTCGCCATAGATACCCGATCCATCTCGCCAGCGTTTGTGTGATTACCGAGTAATGGATCCCCGTCCTTGGAATCATTGACCGCCGCCGAATTCGCTTTCGCATCTCGTGCGATAGGAGCAATCAAACGAACGGATAATCACTTTGATAAAGCTCCCATTCCCATTCGTACCTTCAGGAAGCGTGCGGTTGAATTCTACGTATGACGGGCGCCCTTAGCTCGACTTTGTACATTTAAGTGGTATAACAAACGGTGTCAATCAAGCGTTTGAGAAAAGCGGGGGAGATTTTAACCATCTAGTCTTTATTGGTTTACTCGCTAAGTGTTTATGATAAGTGTTGGGTGTCGGTAGTTCACATTGTCTGAACTGTGATTTATGGGATTTTTGTGATTACCTTGATTGCATGTGGCAAGTTGCCGATGATGAGTCGGCTAGATCGTTATCTTGAGGGCACTAGGATTCAGGGAAGAAACCAAGTTTTCAAGAAAAAACTTGGTTTCGACATGCGTCAAATACTTAGCGAGAAGACCATGTATGGTTGACCTGTGAAAAAGTCTTTCCTTTAGACTAGAACTAGTGTTTCACGCGACCTGATGCATTGGGAGAAGTCGCTGGCGATTTCTCAAAGCCTCTAACCTTTAGATCTCTATGGCATTTCTATCGCACTCGCTGTCCACTCGCTTGATCACCGCCGGCGCTTTCAAAGACTGGAGGGATCTCTATCGCGCTCATTATTCATTCGCTTGATTGCGGTGCGCACCCTACAAATGTACAAAGTCGAGCTTAGATCTATGCCATATCGTAGCCGCTTTTGGTTTTCGTAGGGAATAACGACCTTTATTCCCTACAGCAAGATTGCCGAATTAGGCGGATTTGATGCACACGAATCAGTTTTATAACCAAGGAGGTACAAATGTTATTCAAAGCGAGACGTTGCTTGACGGCATTGATCCCCCTCGCCCTGTTGATCTCCATGCACATGGCTAGTAGTGGTTACGCCGCAGGCAGACCCAAGATTGCCTTTAGCTCGACAAGAGATGGGAACAGCGAAATCTACGTGATGGATATTGACGGACGTAACCAAGTGAGACTCACGAATGATCTTGCAAATGACTTCGAGCCTTCGTGGTCTCCCGACGGCGATAGGATCGCGTTTGCCTCCGATAGAACTGGCAGGACTAATCACATTTTCACGATGGATTCCGATGGACAGAATTTGGTGAAACTGACAGAGGTAGGGGGAAGTCGTGACCCGGCGTGGTCTCCCGACGGAAAAAAGATTGCATTTACGCGCAGCGGAGGAGGATATCAGCTTTGGGTAATGGACGCCGACGGGGGTAACCAGACACGTTTGACTCAAATAGGCAAGAACCTTCACCCAGCCTGGTCGCCTGATGGCAGTCGAATTGCCTTCGTATCCGTTAGGCCCGGAGAGACCGGTATATACGCAATGGATAAGAACGGTAATAATCAGGAAAGAATCACCCAACACAAGGTGATTCCGGGCCATCCTTCTTGGTCACCCGACGGTAAGCGGATTGCGTATGAATCTCTTGACGAAGAAGGCAGATTTCAAATCTTTGTCGTGAAAACCGATGGCAGCGGTCTCTCGAAAAGGTTAACACCCAATCCACCGGATAAATGGCGTCCCGCATGGTCTCCGGATGGCGACACGATTGTCTACGTGTCAGTAAAACCGTTACCCTTCGAAATTATGACGATTCACTTGATGACTGACCGTGGAAATCATCTTAAACAACTCAGTGTGGAGCACAACGGATCGGATAACGATCCCGATTGGTATGCTCCGGTAGGATGGTCAGTGTCGCCAGCCGCGAATTTCATCACCATTTGGGGCAAGATCAAAGAGCCGGCATCGGGTCGTTAATGTGGTGTGCGACGCGCTTGAGATATTCCGCTTATTTACAATCAATCAAGGAGGAACAAATGTTTTTCAAAGCGAGACGTTGCTTGACGGCATTGACTGCCCTCGCCCTGTTGATCTCCATGCACATGGCTAGTAGTGGTTACGCCGCAGGCAGACCCAAGATCGCCTTCAGCTCTACGAGAGATGGAAACAGCGAAATTTACGTGATGGATATTGACGGACTTAATCAGGTGAGACTAACGAATAATCTAGCGAATGACTACGATCCGTCGTGGTCTCCCGACGGCGATCGGATTGCGTTTGCCTCCGATAGAACTGGCAGGACTAATCACATTTACGCGATGGATTCCGATGGACAGAATTTGGTGAAACTGACAGAGGTAGGGGGAAGTCGGGCTCCGGCGTGGTCTCCCGACGGAAAGAAGATTGCGTACGTTAGCACCAAAGGAGGATATCAGCTTTGGGTAATGGACTCTGACGGGCAAAACCAGACACGGTTAACTAATGTAGGCAAGAACTATCACCCAGCCTGGTCGCCTGATGGGGTACGAATTGCCTTCGCATCCCTTAGGGCGGGATGGCCCGAAATATACGCCATGGATGCGAACGGGGAGAATCAGGAAAGACTTACCCAACACATGGCGGGTACGGGCCATCCATCGTGGTCTCCCGACGGTAAATGGATTGCGTATGAGTCTCAAGACGAAGACAACAGATTTCAAATTTTTGTCGTGAGAACCGATGGCAGCGGTATTTCGAAAATGCTAACCCACAACCCACCGTCTAATTGGCGCCCCGCATGGTCCCCCGACGGCGACACGATTGCCTACATGTCAGTAGAGCCCTTTCCCATCCAAAAAGAGACGATTCACTTGATGACTTCCGATGGCAAACATCTTAAACAACTCAGTGAGAAGCACAAAGGTTCGGATACCGACCCTGATTGGTATGCTCCGGTAGGATGGTCAGTGTCGCCAGCCGCGAACTTCGTCACCATTTGGGGCAAAATGAAAGAGCCGGCATCGGGTCGTTAATGTGGTGTGCGGCGCGCTTGAGGTATTCCGCTTATTTACAATCAATCAAGGAGGAACAAATGTTTTTCAAAGCTAGACGATGCTTGACGGCAGTGCTTGTCCTCTCCCTGTTAATCTCAATGTGCTTAGCTAAAAGTGTTTACGCCGCAGGGAGACCCAAGATTGCCTTCAGCTCTACGAGAGATGGAGACAGCGAAATCTACGTAATGGATAGTGACGGAGTCAATCAGGTCAGACTAACGTACGATCCGGCAAAAGACTACGATCCGTCGTGGTCTCCTGACGGCGACAGGATTGCGTTTGTCTCCAAAAGAGACAGAGGAGTTTCACAAATCTACGTCATGGATTCCGATGGCCAGAACTTAATGAGACTAACAAATGATGCGACACATTCGGAACCGGCGTGGTCTCCTGACGGAGAAAAGATTGCATACGTTTACGACAAAGGGGGGCGTCAGGTTCGCGTGATGGATGCCGACGGAAAAAACCAGACACAGTTAACTGAAATAGGAAAGAACAGGCATCCGGTCTGGTCGCCCGATAGCAAACGAATTGCCTTCGTATCCGTTAGGGGCGCAGGGACCGGTATATACGTAATGGATAAGGACGGCAATAATGAGGTTCGACTTACTCCAGACATGAACTTTACGGCAAATCCATCGTGGTCTCCCGACGGCAGTTGGATTGCGTATGAAGCTCTTGACGAAGAACAGTCTTTTCAAATCTATGTCGTGAGAACCGTTGGCTTCCCTCTTTTAGAAAAACTAACGCGCAACCGGCCTTTCAAATTGCAGCCGGCGTGGTCTCCTGACGGGAACACGATTGCATACACGTCATGGAGTATTCTTTTTGATCGTAAACGTAAGACGATTCACTTGATGACTGTCGAGGGAGAACATCTTAAACAACTCAGCGAGGAGCACGAAGGCGATGATACCGATCCGGACTGGTTTGATCCGGTAGGATGGTCGGTGTCCCCCACTTCCAACAAAATCGCAATCTGGGGCAGGTTGAAAAAACTTGCGCCCGAGCTCCGATAATCTCCGCGATTACCTTTACGTGCAACCAGGAGGAAGAAAATTGCGATCCAAACGGATATTTGAATGGCTGCTGTTTGTTGGGCTGTGCGTCTGTCTGACGATTGGGGCGTTGTGGTTGAGAAACGCACGCGCCGCGCAGAAATCACAGATCGTGTTTAGTTCTACCAGAGACGGGACTTCTGAAATCTATGTAATGGACAGCGATGGAGAAAACCAGAAAAGACTGACGGCAAATGAAGTGGAGGACGGCGATCCGGCATGGTCTCCTGACGGCCAACGGATTGCGTTCGTTTCCAACAGAGGCGACGGAAGATATCAAATTTATGTGATGAACGCCGATGGAAGCAATCCGAAAAAACTAACTAACACACTGATAAATAGCGATCCATCATGGTCTCCCGACGGGCAAAAGATTGCGTTTACCTCTAACCCCGATGGGATAGGATCCAATATCGCCATTATGAATGCCGATGGCAGAGGAAACCCTTTTCAGCTAATCAACGGTCAAGAGCCATCATGGTCTCCTGCCGGCGATAGACTGGCATTTATTTCGCGTCGAGATCGGAAGGATGAGATTTACGTCATAGATGTGGACGGGACCGGGCTTAGAAGAATTACGCACGATTTAGCGGCTAAAGGAGCCCCATCGTGGTCGCCTGACGGGGAACGGATTGCCTACTGGGGCGTGGACGGAAGGTTCATTCAGATCTATGTGGTGGCGGCAAATGGAAAAAATCGCAAGCGGCTTACACACAATGAAGCGCACAACATGTGGCCTGCATGGTCGCCCGACGGAGAAACGATTGCATACGTATCTTCTAAAGCCATCGATGTTGGCATAAGAGAAAAGATCCACTTGATGACCGCCGACGGAAAATATCTCAAGCAACTTAGTGATGACCACAATGGTGGGGATTACGCGCCGCACTTTGGCTCTGTAGGGCGAGTCGTGGCGCCCACTTCCAAGACAAGCACAATCTGGGGCAGGTTGAAGAAACTTGCGCCCGAGCTCCCATAGTAAATCCCGCGCGATAGGGATCGCATAGGGACATTTCATGGGGCGTCTTGGTGCGGCTGTATCATCAAGAAAGCAGGATCATATGACATCTGAACCGAGAAACCGGTTCTCTGTAGCAAACTGGATTTCAGTAGTGGAATGACGCGCACACGAAAAAGGAGGGAACGATGGGCTTCGTAACGACAAATAGATCTATGGTTCTTATCGGGATATGCATCTTCTTATTTCTTGGAGACATGGCGTTAAAAAGTGGAATGGCGTGGAACGCGGCTCGGATAGTCTTCAGTTCCGGCAGGGACGGGAATTCTGAAATCTACGTGATGGACCCCAACGGGAAATCTCAAGTAAGACTCACACAGCACCCGTATGCGGATACTCAGCCAGTATGGTCTCCCGATGGAACGAGAATAGCATTCGTATCCAATAGAAGGTGGTTTAATCTCCATATTTACATTATGGACAGCGATGGAAGAAACCTGACAAGAATAACAGACGGTGTCAGGGACAGGGATCCCGCGTGGTCGCCTGACGGCCGCAAGATAGCATTTGCAGCTTATCCCGAGGAACTTAATTTTGAGATTTACGTGATGGACCCCGATGGTACCAATCAGACGAGACTGACGCACAAGTTCGGGGGTGATAACCATCCGTCATGGTCGCCCGACGGTCAAAGGATCGCCTTTGTGTCGCAGCAGGATGGTCATGGCGACATCTACGTGATGGATGCCGATGGAAAAAACCAGAAAAGGCTAACACATGATATGGATGCACCTGATAATCCGTCATGGTCGCCCGATGGCAGGAGGATTGCGTTCGATGCCTGGGTGGACGGAAAATCGGAAATCTATGCGATAGATCCTAATGGAAGCAATCTGAAGAGGCTGACCCACAATCATAAATTTGACTTTTCTCCCGCCTGGTCTCATGACGGGCGCACAATCGTATTTCAGAAATTCGGCGGAAAAGTTCGCAATAGCGAAATTCATCTAATAACATCGGATGGAAAACATCTCAAACGCCTCAGCCAACCCGATCATAGTGATTACCACCCCGATTGGTTCGATCCTAGAGGGTGGGCTGTTTCTCCGACGGGCAACCAGATCACAGTTTGGGGCAGGTTGAAAAGCTTGAAAGAAGATTCGCATGATTCGACTTCGTACCAAGGAGATTGAAACGATGTAGGCTTAATGCCTTGTATAGCGGAACTGGCGGTTGGTTTGCCCGCGCCGAATGTGATTTGCACGTCCGCATATGAGAGCGCACGTTGTAATGTCCGCCTGACAGTTCGTTTATATCATAGGTTGAAACAGTCATAGGCGCCTGAATAGCAACTGTCGCGATTATACAGTGTTTGGGTTGCTTACGCGGAATGTCAGTGGGATCTATCAGCCAACTCTGTTTGTGTGAGAAATTGCCACTAACTCAAATGCTTTGCATATTTACACCTAACTTGGAAGGTGATCAAGGGGATGAATAATGACGGTGATAGAGATTTCTTTCCAACCGCACCTACGCTGCTAGACGAATACCAGTTCGGTTAGGGAACCGGATCTGCCGCCGTGTAGAAGTGACTATTAGTTTCCTCAAGTAAAACTCGACATTGCACTCCTCTGGAGTGCGGAGATTGGACGGATCACGATTCTATTGACATGGCACTCCGCTGGAGTGAAGCTATTCTACGATGGGACGCTTTTTCAAAACCCGGCATGGAGCGAAAAATGAGTGTTACTTGCTGAATGAATTATCCGATAGGGATAATGGGGCGCTACTAACTAAAGTACTGAGACGTGAAGTACCCGGAAATGGAGAAAATGACCGATGAAAAAATTCTGCCCGCTCTCAAGAAGATGCCTAATGCCGCTGCTATTGGTGTTGATGGTTGCGTTCACCAGCACAGCGCAGGGATTCGAACCGAGAATCGTCTTTCAATCAAACCACGATGGCAACTGGCGTGGCAACTGGGACATCTACTCCATAGATGTAGACGGAAACAACCTCCTCCAACTCTCCGACCACCGGGCAACTGACGAGGCACCCGCTTGCTCGCCGGATGGGAAAAGTATTGTGTTCAGATCGGAACGTGATCTTACACCTGACCTGTATGTGATGGACAGCGACGGCATTAACGTGATTAGACTTACCCAGGACAATTTTTTTGAAGCCCGCGCTAGTTGGTCGCCGGATGGCACGAGGATTGCCTTTTCAACTTTTCGTTGGGCCGTTGGCAACTCGGAAATCTACGCGATGGACGCCAATGGAAATAATCCAATAAATTTGTCAAGGCACAAGTGGCACGATGTTACACCGAGTTGGTCGCCGAATGGACGCAAGATTGTGTTTTCTTCTTACCGTACTGGGGCGGCGAATGATCCCGAGCATATTTTCGTGATGAATGCGGATGGAAAGGAAAGGCGCAATATCACTGGCGATAGCGACCTACCGAAAAATCGGTTCCCTACTTGGTCGCCAGATGGAAGCATGATTGCTTTCCACTCGCAGCCCATAATCGGTCCGCGCCTGGATTATCAGATTTACGCGATTACCGCTGAAGGGGAAAACTTAGAAAGGCTTACGGAAGAGGGCAGCAACAGGTTTCCAGCCTATTCGCCGGATGGCACAAAAATCGCTTATGTGTCACACCGTAATGGTGATTCTCATATTTATTTGATGGATACGAACGGGAGTAACCCGGTCAAACTCACGAGAACTCCACGCGGTGTTGATAACATCTCTCCATCCTGGTTGTTTGCGGCTAGCGCATTCGCAGTCAACCCAAGTGGAAAGTTGCCGACATCTTGGGGAGTTCTCAAACGAGCCGTCAACCCGTGATGATGTCTATGAGTTCGCCGTCGACACCTAAACGCATCATAGCCAGGAATCAGAGTCAATTCGATTCATAGTTGCACGTAACTCGGCAGGGGGAGTACCAACCGCAACAATAGAGAATCCCTAGAAGTGAAGATCTCAAGATAGGAGAAAATGACCTATGAAACGCATTTGCCCGTCTTTAAGAATAACCGTGTTTCTATTGTCCTTGGCGTTAATGGTTGCGTGGGAGGGTACAGCGCAGGGATTGGACTCGAGAATCGTCTTTGCATCGAACCGCGACGGCGATTGGGACATTTACTCCATGGACGTAAACGGAGATAATGTGGTCCAACTCACCGACCACCCGGCATCTGATGGGTATACCGCTGGCTCGCCGGATGGGAAAAGGATTGCGTTCCTATCAGGACGCGGCGTTACATGGGACCTGTATGTGATGGACAGCGATGGCAATAACGTGATCCGACTTACCCAAGACAATTTATTTGAAAACCGCCCTAGTTGGTCGCCGGATGGCACGAGGCTTGCCTTTTCAAATTTCCGTTGGGACGTTGGCAACTCGGAAATCTTCGTGATGGACGCCGATGGAAATAATCTGATAAATCTGTCAAAACACAAGTGGTACGATGTTACACCGAGTTGGTCGCTAGATGGACGCACGATTGCGTTTTGCTCCTACCGTACCGGCCACTTGAATGATCCCGAGCATATTTTCGTGATGAACGCAGATGGAACGGGAAGGCGCAATCTCACTGGCGATACCCACCTAAGGACTAGTCGGTTTCCTTCTTGTTCGCCAGATGGGCGCAAGATTGCTTTTCAGTCGCAGCGCTTATTCCGCGAAGGCACGCGTACTGACATTTACGTGATAACCGCTGACGGGAAAGAGTTAGAGCAGCTTACGGAAGACGGTCGCAGCAGGTTCCCAGCCTATTCGCCGGACGGGACAAAAATCGCCTTTGCGTCAAGTCGTGATGGAGGCGGACATATTTTTTTGATGGAGGCAAACGGGAGGAACGCGGTCAAACTCACGAGAACTCCTCCCGGTACTGGTAACGGACTTCCTTCTTGGCTGCCCGGTGCATTGGCAGTCAACCCAAACGGAAAGTTGCCCCTATCATGGGGAGATCTCAAACGGAGCGGCAACCCGTGATGATGTCATGAGACCACGGCGCCGACACCTAAACACGAGCCACAGATTGAACTTTGAATCAATTCGGTTAATTTTATTCACATCACTCGGTAGGTGCGATCAAATGAGCGAATAGCGAGCGCGGTAGAAATCCCATTATTACGCCCTCCTCGTTCGTAGTAGCGCGATTCATCGCGCGTTTCCTGTTCGCAGTAGCGATCAAATGATTGAAAAACGAATGACCAAGCGAATGGATAATGAGCGCGATAGCATTCCTATAGAGATCCATAGGTTAGAGCATTCTATACAATTGAAGACCTTGAAAAAGGAGAATTTGACCCATGAATAAAACCTGCAGATATTTGAGAAGATGCCTATCGCTACTACTTCTAGCGTTAATGGCGGCGTGGGCAAGCACGGCGCAGGGATTCGAGTCGAGAATCGTATTCTCCTCGAACCGCGACGGCGATTGGGACATCTACTCCATGGATGCGAACGGAGATAATCTCGACCAACTCACCGACCACCCGGCATCTGACGAGGAACCCACCTGCTCGCCGGATGGGAGAAGGATTGCGTTCATATCAGATCGCGACGGTACACCTGACTTGTATGTGATGGACAGCGTTGGCAATAACGTAATCAGACTTACCAATAGCAGACTTTATGAAGGCCGGTGTAGTTGGTCGCCGGATGGCACGAAGATCGCTTTTCTATCAACCCGTGATGGCAACGCGGAAATCTACGCAATGGATGCCGATGGAAATAATCTGACTCGGTTGACAAAACACGAGATGCAGGATATTAGGCCAAGTTGGTCGCCAGACGGAAAGAAAATTGTGTTTGTCTCTTTCGTTAATGGCGCCATGTTCGATCCCTTGCACATTTTCGTTATGAACGCAGATGGCAGTGGAAGGCGCAATCTCACTGGCGACAGCGACTTGAAGGACAGTTTCAATCCTAGTTGGTCGCCAGATGGTAAGAAGATTGTGTTTAGCTCGCGACCCAACTTCAGGGTGCGTGACATTTACGTGATGACCGCCGAAGGGGAAAAGCTAAAACGGATTACGAAGGATAAGGGAAACAACGGGACTCCGGTCTATTCGCCGAATGGGTTAAAGATCGCCTTTGAGTCAGATCGCGACGACCGCGACTGGAACATTTACTTGATGGATACTAACGGGCGGCGCACGGATAAGCTTACGAAAACTCCTCCTGGTACTGATAACAGATCTCCTAGCTGGCTATCTGGCGGATTAGCAGTCAATCCAGGCGGAAAGACCCCGATATCTTGGGGAGAACTCAAACGGACCGGCAGCCGGTGATGATGTTACTGGGGCTAGTAGACGGGGCAGGTCATTGTACCCCTCGTTAGCGTCGAGGGCGTCACTTAACGGATGAGAGCGCGTCCAAACCGTGCCTGCGCACCCGTTCAATACCGGTTACTTTACTGATTTTTTGCGCACAGCTAAGGAGGAAAAAATGCGATTCGGGCGCACACTTGAGCCGTTTATCGGGTTAACCGTGATGCTGGTAAGTGCGGTAATGTGTTTAACAGGGGGAGTCGCCGCGCAGGGGTCACGGATTGTATTTTCGAACCTCGTATTTGACAACTTTGAAATCTATGTCATGGATACCGATGGAGGAAACCGGGAAAACTTGTCGAACCATCCAGTGGATGACATGGATCCGGATTGGTCGCCCGACGGGACGAAGATTGCATTCGTCTCCGACAGAAACGACAGCGAATATCAGATCTACGTCATGGACGCCGATGGATCGAACCAGGTTAGACTGACGGAAGGACCGCGGAGGAAGCGTTTGCCGGACTGGTCTCCCGATGGGAGTAAGATTGCGTTCGCCGTCCACGATGGTATATCTCATATCGAAGTGATGGATGCGGACGGCCATAATCGTGTGGTGCTTGAAAACGACGCTTCGGGACCGTCATGGTCTCCGGATGGTACAAAGATTGCGTTCATATCGATAAGAGACGGCGGCCGCGAGATTTATGTGATAGGCGCTGACGGCCAGGGGGTTGAACGAGTAACGCACAATTTCTTGGGCGGGATCAGTCCCGCGTTTTCTCCCGACGGACTGCGGATTGCCTATTCGGGCGACGAGGCGGGATTCCGTCACATCTTTGTGATAGGGGCAGATGGCGACAATCGGGTGAGGCTTACGCGCAATGCAGGGCGTCATTTTCTCCCCGCATGGTCTCCCGATGGGCAGACGATCGCGTATGTGGCCTCTAAGAATGGTAACCCCTTGGGAAACAAGATTCATTTAATGACCGCGGACGGAGACTTCATTAAGCAACTCAGCAAAGATGATGCGGGGCTCGATGATCACCCCGATTTTAGCCCGGTAGGACTGGCTGTGTCCCGCACTTCCAAGACAACAACAATTTGGGGTAGGCTCAAAATCCCGTTTGAGAAATAGAAGAAAAAGCCATTATTTGGCAGTTGGAGTCGCGTTCTCCGTGAGGGCGGGGAGTCGCGACCTGGAGAAGATTTCTATAGGATCTCTATCGCCTTCGCTGTTCGGTCAGTTGATCACTCGCTATCCGCTCGTTTGATCTCCTACAACTATATAGGAACGAAGATAGGTTGCGCGCCGTATGATTCACATTGGGGATCTCTATGGGAGTTCTATGGGATCTCTATCGCCTTTGCTATCCGCTCAGTTGATCGTTCGTTATTCACTCATTGATCACTCGCTATTCACTCGCTTGATCCGCTGGAGTGCAGACGCGAGGAGGAATCGTGTTCTATTGACATGGCACTGCGCTGGAGTGCAAGTGGTGGAAAATCCCTCACGAACCACGTTTTCCAACCTAGTCATAGATCGAAAAATGAGGGAATCGTATCGTCATGCATAATGGCGTGCTCTGTACCACAATCTGTTAGATTGTGATCCGCAAACTAACAGTTTGCGGTACAAGAGTGTTACGTGCTGAAAGAATTATTCCGACAGGAATAATGGCGTGCTACTAACTAGAATCTTGAGACGTGAAGAACCCGAAAAAGGAGAAGGTAACCGATGCATAAAACCAGCCCATACTTGAGAAGATGCCTATTTCTATTGTTATTGGCGATAATGGTTACGTCGGACAGTACAGCGCAGACATTCGGACCGAGAATTGTTTTTACATCGAATCTCGATGGCAACTGGGACATTTACTCCATGGACGTAAACGGAGATAATCTCCGCCAACTCACCGACCACCCGGCAGCCGATGAGTATCCCGCTTGCTCGCCGAATGGGAGAAGGATTGCGTTTACATCAGAACGCGGCATTACACATGACTTGTATGTGATGGACAGTGATGGCAGTAACGTGATCAGACTTACCCAGGACAATTTTTTTGAAAGCCGCGCTACTTGGTCGCCGGATGGCACGAGGATTGCCTTTTCAACTGTCCGTTTTGACGTTCTCAACTCGGAAATCTACGTGATGGACACCGATGGAGAAAATGAGATAAATTTGACAAGACACAAGTTGGACGATATTGTACCGAGTTGGTCGCCAGATGGAAGCAAGATTGCGTTTGTCGGCGCCCGTGGCGGCGCCTTGAATGATCCCTTTCATATTTTGGTGATGAATGCGGATGGAAATGGAAGGCGCAATCTCACTGGCGACAGCGACCTAACGAAGAGTTTCTTTCCTACTTGGTCGCCAGATGGCAAGAAGATTGTTTTCGATTCGCAGCACATCTTCGCTCCAGGCCTGCATCATCACATTTACGCGATTACCGCTGAAGGGAAGAATTTAGAGAGGCTTACCCGCGGCGCGTCACCAGTGTATGTTCTGGAAGGGAGGAAAATCGCCTATGTGTCACGCCGCGGCGGCGATTATAATATTTATTTGATGGACACCAACGGGAGGAACGTTGTCAAACTCACGAACACTCCTCCCGGTATCGATAACAAAGATCCTTATTGGCCGCAGGGCGCATTGGCAGTCGATCCGAGCGGGAAGTTGCCGATATCTTGGGGGGTTCTCAAACGCACCGGGAAGCCGTGAAGATGTCCATGGAGCCAGAAGACAGGGACGGGTCATTGAAATTATCGCCAGTGCCGAGAGCATAGCGCTAGGGTTGGGAGCGAGTACAAACGGTACCTGAGCACGCGCTCAAAACCGGTTACCTTACTGTTCATATTAGGCACAACCAAGGAGGAAAAGATGCGATTCAGGCGCACACTAGCGTGGTTTATCGGGTTAACCGTGGTGCTGTTATGTGGGGAAGGATGGCTAATAGGAGGACTCGCCGCGCAGGGGTCACGGATTGTTTTTTCACACATGGCATTTGACAACTTTGAAATCTATGTAATGGACGCCAATGGAGGAAACCGGGAAAACTTGTCAAATAGTCCAGTGGATGACGAGGATCCGGATTGGTCTCCCGACGGGACGAAGATTGCATTCGTCTCCCGTCGAACCGGCGAATATCAAATCTACGTCATGGACGCCGATGGTACGAACCTGATTAAACTGACAGATGGACCGGGGAAGAAGCGGGAGCCAGACTGGTCTCCCGATGGGGGTAAGATTGCATTCACCGTCCGCGATGGGATAAATCATGTAGAAGTGATTAATGCTAATGGAAAAAATGGGGTAAGGTTTGAAGACCAAACGATGCAGCCATCATGGTCTCCGGATGGGCAACAGATTGCATTGGTATCTTGGAAAGATGGGGGCAACGAAATTTACCTGATGGGCGCGGACGGACAGGGGCTCGAAAGGGTAACGCACGATTTAGCGCCTAAATATGACCCATCGTTTTCTCCCGACGGAAAACGGATTGCATACTGGGGCGAGGAGGAGGGATTCTTTCACATCTATGTGGTGGGGGTGGATGGTAAAAATCTCAAGAGGCTTACGCACAATGAAGAGAATCACCGGGGGCCCGTATGGTCTCCCGATGGAGGGACGATCGCATATGCGAGTTCTGATCGTTTTCTCTTCGGCGCCAAGATTCACTTGATGACCGCAGACGGAAAATATCTTAAGCAACTCAGTAAAGTTCTTGACGGGACCGATTACCAGCCCGACTTTAGCCCGCTAGGACTAGCTGTGTTTCCCGCTTCCAACAAAAGCACAATTTGGGGTAGGCTTAAAATCCCGTTTGGAAAATAGAAGAAGCAGACATTGTTTGGCAATTGGAGTCTCGTTCTCCGTAAGAGCGGGGAGGAATCGTATTCTAATGACATGGCACTGCGCTGCAGTGCGGAGATTGGTTTAGCGGAATGGTACCGGTTGTTCGCACCTTACAGTAGAAAAGAGCAATAGGCTGGTGGTCAGGGGGATGTTCTATCGCGCTCCTTATTCAGTCGTTTGATCCTTCGTTATTCGCTCAGTTGATCCTGCCCGTTCCCTTGATCTCTTACGGAGCGGGGAGTCGCGACCTGGAGAAGATTTCTATGGGAGTTCTATCGCGTTCGTTATTCACTCACTTGATCACTCGCTATCCGCTCGTTTGATCTCCTACAAATGCATAGGAAGGAAAATATCTTGCGCGCGGAAGGATTCACATAGCACTCCGCTGGAGTGCAGACGCGGGGAGGAATCGTGTTCTATTGACATTGCACTGCGCTGCAGTGCGGAGATTGGTTTAGCGGAATGGTATCGGTTGTTCGCACCTTACAGTAGAAAAGAGCAATAGGCTGGTGGTCAGGGGGATGTTCTATCGCGCTCCTTATTCAGTCGTTTGATCCTTCGTTATTCACTCGCTTGATCCCCTCTGGGGCTTATAAAGGCTGGTGCGCAGTGCGCACCCTACATATTTACTAACTGGAATATTGAGACGTGATGAACCTGAAAAGGGAGAAACGACTGGTGAACAAGATTAGCCGATTATTGAGTAGATGCTTGTTTCTATTGCTATTGGCGTTAATGGCTGCGTCGGACAGCACAGCACAGGGATTCGGACCGAGAATCGTCTTTGCATCGAACCGCGACGGTAACTGGGATATTTATTCTATGGACGCAAAAGGAAAAAACCTCCTCCAACTCACCGACCACCCGAAATCCGATGAATATCCCGCTTTCTCGCCGGATGGGAGAAGGATTGCGTTCAAATCAGAGCGTGACTTTAAACCTGACTTGTATGTGATGGACCGCGATGGCAATAACGTTATCCGACTTACCAATGACAATGATTTTGAAAGCCGCCCTAGTTGGTCGCCGGATGGCACGAAGATTGCCTTTTCAGCTTTCCGTTTTCTCGTTGGCAACTCGGAAATCTACGTAATGGACGCCGATGGAAATAATCAAATAAATTTGACAAAACACGAGATGGACGATTCTGTACCGAACTGGTCGCCAGATGGAAGCAAGATTGCGTTTGCATCCAAACCCGCTGATGACATCATGTTTACTGCCTATCATATCTTCGTGATGAATGCAGATGGAAAGGAAAGGCGCAATCTCACTGACGACACCGACCTAACGGCCAGTTTCAGTCCTAGTTGGTCGCCCGATGGAAAGTCGATTGTTTTTAGCTCACGACCCAACATCAGCGAGGGTCACATTTACGTGATGACCGCCACGGGGAGAAGGTTAAAAAGGATTACGAAGGGAAAGGATTACAACGGGAGTCCCGTCTATTCCCCGGACGGGACAAAAATCGCATTTGAGTCAACCCGCGACGGCGATTGGAACATCTATGTGATGGATACGGACGGAGGGGGCTCGGTCAAACTTACGAAAACTCCTCCCGGCACCGAGAACAAATCTCCCAGCTGGGTGTCCGGTGCATTTGCAGTCAACCAAAACGGAAAGTTACCGATACCTTGGGGAATCCTCAAACGCACCGGGAACCGCTGATGATGTCACTGGGGCTAGAAAGCGGGGCATCGGACCCCTCGTTAGCGTCGAGGGCGTCACTTAACGGATTGGAGCGCGTCCAAACGGTACTAAACACCCACTCAAAACGGTTACGTTATTGTTCATTTTGGGCACAACGATGGAGGAAAAAATGCGATTCGGACGCACACTAGCGTGGATCAGCGGGATAACCGTGATGCTGTTATGTGTTGAACTGTGGTTAATAGGAGGACTCGCCGCGCAGAAGGCGCGGATTGCTTTTACTCAGATCGGATTTGACAACTATGAAATCTATGTAATGGATGCCGATGGAGGAAACCAGGAAAACTTGTCAAACCATCCTGTGGATGACATGGAGCCGGATTGGTCTCCCGACGGGACGAAGATTGCGTTCATTTCCAACCGAAACAATCGCGTATATCAGATCTACGTCATGGACGCGGATGGAACAAACCAGATTAGACTGACAGATGGACCGTGGGAGAAGCGGGAGCCAGACTGGTCTCCCGATGGGACGAAGATTGCGTTCACCATCGGCGATGGGATACCTCATATCGACGTTATGGATGCTGATGGAAATAATCGTGTTAGGTTTGAAGACGAGGCGAGCGAGCCGTCATGGTCTCCGGACGGGGGTAAGATCGCATTCGTATCCTGGAAAAACAATAACCATGAAATTGTCGTGAAAGGCGCTGACGGCAAGGGTCTTGAAAGGGTGACGCACGGACACAGCCCATCGTTTTCGCCCGACAGCAGCCGTATTGCATTCTATGAGGGGCACGAAGGATTCAGGCACGTCCACGTGATAGACACTGATGGTAAAAATCGTAAGAGGCTTACGCACAATCTAGGGCATCATTCGCACCCGACGTGGTCTCGCGATGGAGGGACGATTGCATATGTGGTCTATAAGGATCTTTATTTCGCCGACGCAACGATTCATTTGATGACCGCGGACGGTAAACATCTCAAGCAACTCAGCGAAGTTCATGCCGGAATCGATTACCAGCCCGACTTTAGCCCGGTAGGACTAGCTGTGTCTCCCGCTTCCAACATAGTCACAATGTGGGGGAGATTGAAGAAACTCGCGCCGGACCGCCGATAGCTTAGGGGAATATCTTATCAACGAGGGTAGGTCATTGGAAACCTCGCCGGCGACTAAAGCCTCGCTTGTTGCCACTACGAACTTGACGCAGAATGAATTGTGGTACCACGAACCGGACGCACGATGAATCGTGCTACTACGAGCCTGACGCACAGTGAATTGTGCTACTACGAGCCTGACGCACAATGAATTGTGCTACCACGAACCGGACGCACGATGAATCGTGCTACTACGAACCTGCTGACGCACAATGAATCGTGCTACTACGAGCCGGACGCACAATGAATTGTGCTACTACGAGCCGGACGCACAATGAATTGTGGTACTACGAACCGGACGCACAATGAATTGTGGTACTACGAACCGGACGCACAATGAATTGTGGTACTACGAACCGGACGCACAATGAATTGTGGTACTACGAACCGGACGCACAATGAATTGTGGTACTACGAACCGGACGCACAATGAATTGTGGTACTACGAACCGGACGCACAATGAATTGTGGTACTACGAACCGGACGCACGATGAATCGTGCTACTATGAACCGGACGCACAATGAATTGTGCTACTACGAGCCTGACGCACAGTGAATTGTGCTACTACGAGCCTGACGCACAGTGAATTGTGGTACTACGAGCCTGACGCAGAATGAATTGTGGTACTACGAGCCGGACGCATAATGAATCGTGCTACTACGAGCCTGACCCGCTATTCGCTCGTTTTCTATCCATTCCGCCGCGGCGCCAATCAAACCACTTTGGAGCGATCCTAGTCAAAGTTCCTGCCTTCGAGTTGGCTATTTTCGCATTTTTCCCAAGTTTTTTCGTTCGGACATAACCTCCAATCCACATGGTGTGGTCTTATTAGTAGGAGCACCCTTGTAATCATTTTTGGATTTGATGAGTGCTATATGTATTCAGCCGACGAAAAATTAGTGTCCCAAACACTCACCGGTGATCGCGAAGCCTTCGGTGTGCTTGTGCACAAGTATCAGGATATGGTCTACACCTACGCCTTTCAGAAGGTCAGGAATGAGGCTGATGCACAGGATATCACGCAGGAGGTCTTCATACGGGCATACCGCCGCCTTTTTAAGCTACGGCACCCGCATCTCTTCCGAACCTGGCTGTATACAATCATGTCCAACGAGTGCAAACGTTGGATGGAGCGTGTCATGAAAAAGCGCAAGCGCGAAATCATCCTGGAGGAGGCTGCCGAGGACGCGCTAAAAATTGAACCCCCTCACACCGAGCCCGTAGAAGACTGGCAGGTGGATCTTGAGAAGGCTATGGCCGCGCTATCCGATGAAAATCGGGTCGCCGTGTCGATGTTCTACATGGGGGACTGTTCGCTGAAGGAGATTTCAGAATTCCTCGGCGTGTCCGTGAACACGGTCAAGGGGAAGCTGCACCGGGCGCGTCGGCAACTTGGGGGCGCCATGTCTCGGCACTACGGCAGACTGTTGACAAGCCACAAACTAAGAGCGGGTTTTCTCATGCAGATAATGGAGCAGATTCGATACGTGCCGGCGCCAGCGATAGGATTCGCGTGGAGCAGCGCAGCCGTCGGCAAATCTTTAGTTTCACTGATTATGGCATTGTGCATTTTGGTTGGGCTTGCCAGAGTGCGGAGCGATCTGCCGACATCGTCCTCAGAAAAACAGTTTGCGTCGTCGCCATCGGTTATGAACCGATTGCCCATCGAGGTCGCGCATATTGAGTCTGTTCCGTATTCAACGCCGTCGTCAGTTTCGGGCATTCCGTCGGCGACAGGAAAGCGACCGCTAGCCGCCTCCAACCGCGTTTCAATAGAGCCGAGCGATCGGTCGATAGGTGGTCGAAATGGGACATCTGCCGAAAATGGCGGAGAGCCCCAAAATTCACGATTCTCGGCAGTCATGACGGAGGAGGCAGCCGAGAGACTAACCTTTTCCGGTCGAGTTGTTGACAGCGGCGGTGAACCGGTTGCCGACGCCGAAGTTCTGTATTCTTTACAATCCAATCCACCCAAGTACGCCGCTCGCACATCAGAAGACGGGCTGTTCAAATTTGGGCTTCCCCGCCCCGAATCCGAAGAGCGGGATCGAGTAGACATCGTTGCGGTGCACGCCCAACACGCCAGCGGCTGGCGGAACCTTCCGACACTAAGTACGGCGAATGTCGAGATTCAACTTGAAAAGCCGACAATCATATCCGGTAGGATAATGAACACGGCGGGCGAACCGGTTCAAAATGCGGAAGTACAACTCAAGGAATTTTTGAGGGATAACCTAATATATCTCGGGTTAGACGATCATTCAGTTCTGAATCTTATTCCCATTGCCCCCGTCAAGAGTGATTCGAACGGAAATTTCATTTTCCGGAGACTGCCGCAAGGTAGAACGGCGACTCTTTCTGTTCAAGGGGAAGGATACGCGAGAGAAATGCAAGATGCCGTGCTAACGGGCACAAAAGGACTGGAGTTCAAGCTGGAACGAGAGGCACGGATCGAGGGGCGCCTTAGTTATGAAGATTCCGGTACGCCGGTCGAAAGTGCGACAATCTCGATTGAGAGCATCCGTCCAACCGCCGCGGGCGGACGGGCAAGCGTTGATGAGCATGGGCATTACGCCGTGAGAAATCTTCCCCCCGGTACCTATAACATGTATCTTGAAGAGGGGCCGGCAGGGTGGACGGCTGCCGCGAACGCGGTCGTCAAGGTTGCCGAGGGACAGACAGCCTCTAAGGTAGACATGACTTTGGTTCGCGTCGGCTATGTTACAGGGCGAGTGACAGACCGCGGCACAAACGAGCCGATTGCCAATTATGATATCAGTATGTACGACGCAGCACGTCCGGCGCCTCAAAAGAGAAGCCATAGTATGCAAACGGACGAATCCGGAACTTACCGATTTAGTGCCGCACCGGGTTCCGCGCTCATCTTTGGTTCCCCACCACGGGGATATCAAGATGTTGACTACATCGATGAAAATGTCCATGTCGTTGAGGGGGAAACACTCGTCATTAATTTTCAGTTTTCGAAGGGAACACCATCAACTTTCCGGACGTTGACGGAGACCGGAGACCCTGTCACCGGCGCGAGAATCACCGATTCGTTCGGAGGGCGCAGGGACTACGGCAAATCGAACGAGCATGGTGAACTTACCGTTCACGGGCTGCGTCCCGGTCAGAGGCTCGTTCTTACCGCCGAGCAGACTGAACTGAAATTGCGCGGTTCCGCAGAGGTCGAATTCCAGCCAGGCGCACCGGCTGAGATCCGGATGAATCCTTTCAAGTTGGTCAAGATTTCCGGGCGAGTGGTCAACTCCGATGGAGAACCGATTCCGTCTGCTATAATCCATCGACACCGATCGGACCCCTTGCGACATACAGTAATCGTCTCAGGCATAGGCGTGACGAACGGCGACGGGTGGTTCCGCGACGTTGGGCTTATTGCCGGTGTTCAATACGTAATTACCGCGAAGGCGAAAGGGTATTGGAGGGAGGTAACAGAGGAGTTCACCGCGACGGAGGGGATGAGTCAATTTGATGACTTCGTGCTACGCCCAGCCATCGGTCAGTTTTCCATTGAGGGACGCATCATCGATACATCCGGTAACCCGGTTAGCGGAGCTCGGCTAGAATCTACGCAGCAGGGGCAGTACTGGGAAACATTTACCGATGCAAATGGCGATTATCGGCTTGAGAATCTTCCCATGGTAGTTCTCTATCAACTGGAGATTACCCATCCGGACTACGCGCACCATACGTTAGGGGTTTTGAAAACCGATCAGCGTCACGACATTGTGCTGGACAAGGCGGACGGATACCTTGCCGGGAAAGTCGTTGCCGCCGACGGCGAGCCGGTTGACCACGCGACAGTGAGGATTGAACCACGCAAAGACCCCGCATCCGGTGCGGTCTACAGCCCCGATTACACCAATAGAGAGGGTGAGTTTGAACTGAAATACATCAAGGGCGCGGAGGTATCAATCTACGTCGGCACCGGTCATCAATCTCAGGTCTTTGAAGGTATCAAAGTAAATCAGCGAGATCTGGTCTTTACTTTGGATCCGATTGACGCGGAGTCCGTCCCGCGCCCAGAATGGGGCGCGCGACGGGCGCATGCAAAGGAAGCCGAAAGACGTCTCGATGCGCTTGCGGGGAAGCCCGCGCCGGAGTTGGCGGTTGAAAAGTGGTTGTCCGGCTCCTCCGCCACCATTGGACATCTAAAGGGAAAGACAATCGCTCTTGATTTCTGGGCTAGCGACGACTTCGACAATGTTCAATCAGTACGCTTGCTGAATGTACTGCAGGAGGTCTATCAGGAAAAGGGACTCGTCTGCGTCACTATCTGTCCCGCTAAAGCGGACGTCGACACGATCAAACAGCAAATAGCGGAACACACACTAACCTACTCAATCGGTCTGGACAGCCCAACGGATGTGCCTGGCGCGAAAGGCGAAACATTTGATCGCTACGCTATTGGAGGGAGAGGTTCGATTGTGCTGATTAACGCGGCGGGAGAGATTACGGGTTCCGTGTTTCCCGGAAATCTTGAAGACCGGATTCAGAAGCTGTTTACGGATTGAGCGGACGGGTATCGCACGATTCGTGCGCTGGCAAATCGGTATCCTCGTTGACAATTGGCCGTGGGCCAGATTTACGGGGCCCTGTTGCAGCGCGATCAAGATTTTAGCTGCCTCGAATCCGGAAAAAGCCGGCAGCATCCCGTTGATTTTCCTACCCTCAGAACCGCTTAATGGTAGCAACCTAACCGTCTGAAGGCAGTTTGTGTTGCCAACCGCCTCCAATGGTATATATGCCTTGCACGTGGCGAATCCGGCAATGTCACGGCTCCTCTGTACCAGAATCTGTTAGATCGTGGGATCCGCAAACTAACAATGGGACGATCTATCGCGCTCCTTATTCAGTCGCTTGATCTCTCACCGAGCGCTAGAAGTCGCGATTCGGAGATTGCTCCTACAAACTGAACTGGATAACTCCCAAATGTGAATTTTTCGGTTGCATTGACTATAGAACTGTACTACCGGAATAAGGAGAATATGACCAATGAATAACGATAGCCCATTCTTGAGAAGATGCCTATTGCTTCTACCGTTGGCGTTAATGTTTGGGTGGGACAATACAGCGCAGGGATTTGAGTCGGGAATCTTTTTCTCATCGAACCGTGACGGCGATTGGGACATTTACTCCATGGACACGAACGGAGATAATCTTGCCCAACTCACCAACCACCCGGCAGCTGATCGGTATCCCGGTTGCTCGCCGAACGGGAAAAGGATTGCGTTCCGATCAGAACGTGACGTTACACGCGACTTGTATGTGATGGACAGTGATGGCAAAAACTTGGTAAGACTCACCCAGGACAATTTCACGGAGGGCCGCCCTAGTTGGTCACCGGATGGCACGAGGATTGCCTTTAGCGTTTTCCGTTTTGACGTTGGCAACTCGGAAATCTACGCGATGGACGCCGATGGAGAAAATCAGATAAATTTGACACAACACAAGTGGGCGGATGTTAGGGCAAGTTGGTCACCAGATGGGAGCAAGATTGCGTTTGTCTCCTTCCGTGATGGAGGCTTCAATACTCCCAGGCATATTTTCGTGATGAATGCAGATGGTACGGGAAGGCGCAATCTCACTGCCGATACCCAGCTAACGGACAGTTTCGCTCCTGATTGGTCGCCGGATGGACCTAAGATTGCTTTCAACGCGCGGCGCCACTTCATCGATGGCACGCGTGATGACATTTTCGCGATCACCGTCGACGGGAAAGAGTTAGAGCAGCTTACGGAAGACGGTCGCAGCAGGTCGCCTGTCTATTCGCCGGATAGTACGAAAATCGTCTATGTGTCAAAACGTGGCGGGGACTATAATCTCTATTTGATGGACGCCAACGGGAAGAACTCGGTCAAACTCACGAGAACTCCTCCCGGCACTGATAACGTAGATCCTTCCTGGCCGCGTGGCGCATTGGCAGTCAACCCACACGGAAAGTTGCCGATATCTTGGGGAGAACTCAAACGCACCGGCAAACCGTGATGATGCCAATGGGGCTAGAAGACCGGGCGAGTCATTCAATAAATCGCCAGCGTCGAGAGCGTCACTTAATAGTTGGGAGCTTTCCAAACAGTACCTGCGCACCCGCTCAAAACCGGTTACTTTATGTCCAATTTATTCACAACCAAGGAGGAGAAAAATGCGATTCGGACGATCGCTTATGTGGTTTATCGGGTTAACCGTGATGCTGGTAAGCGCGGAACTGTGGTTAATAGGAGGACTCGCCGCGCAGGGGTCACGGATTGTTTTTACTCACCTCGGATTTGACAACTTTGAAATCTATGTAATGGACGCCGATGGAGGAAACCGAGAAAACTTGTCAAACCATCCTGTGCACGACGAGGATCCGGATTGGTCTCCGGACGGGACGAAGATTGCATTCGTTTCGCGTCGGTCCGGCGAATATCAAATCTACGTCATGGACGCTGATGGGAAGAACCAGATCAAACTGACAGATGCACCAGAAAGAAAGGCGGAGCCAGACTGGTCTCCAGATGGGGGCAAGATTGCGTTCACCGTCCACGATGGGATATCTCATATCGAAGTGATTGATGCTGATGGAGAAAATCGTGTAAGGTTTGAAGACCAAACGATGGACCCATCATGGTCTCCCGATGGACAACAGATTGCATTCGTATCTTGGAAAGATGGAGGCAACGAGATTTATGTCAGGGGCGTTGACGGACAGGGACTTGAAAGGGTGACGCACGATTTAGTGGGTAAATGGAGCCCATCGTTTTCTCCCGACGGGGGACGGATTGCATACTATGCCTCGCACGAAGGATTCTATCACATTTATGTGGTGGGAGCGGATGGCAAAAATCTCAAGAGGCTTACGCACGATGAAAAGAATCATTGGGGAGCCGCGTGGTCCCCTGATGGGGGGACGATTGCATATGCGATCTCTAATGATGGTTTTCCCCTCGGTGCAAAGATTCACTTGATGACCGCAGACGGAAAATATCTTAAGAAACTCAGCAAAATTCATGATGGGATCGATTTCCAGCCCGACTTTAGCCCGGTAGGACTAGCTGTGTCCCCCGCTCCCAAAACAACCGCAATTTGGGGTAGGTTGAAGAAACGCGCCTCCAACCTCCGATAGTTTTCCCGATTAGCTTTTACCCCAACCCGATTAGCTTTTACCCCAACCAAGTAGAGGAAAAAATGCAATTCGGACGAACACTTGTCTCGTTTGTCGGGTTAACCGTGACGCTGTTAAGTGCGGAACTGTGGTTAATGGGAGAACTCGCCGCGCAGGGGTCACGGATTGTTTTTTCACACCTTGCATTTGACAACTTTGAAATCTATGTCATGGACGCCGATGGAGGAAGCCGAGAAAACTTGTCAAACCATCCTGTGCACGACGAGGATCCGGATTGGTCTCCGGACGGGACGAAGATTGCATTCGTTTCCCGTCGAACCGGCGAATATCAAATCTACGTCATGGACGCCGATGGAATGAACCAGATTAGACTGACAGATGGACCCGAGACGAATTGGGAGCCAGACTGGTCTCCGGATGGGCAAAAGATTGCATTTTCCGTCGCCCCAAATTTTAACGTCGGTGTAGTACGTCATATAGCCGTGATGGATGCGGATGGAGAGAATCGTATGGTGCTTGAAAACGACGCTGTGGCGCCGTCATGGTCTCCGGATGGGAAACAGATTGCATTCGTATCAGGGAGGGACGGGGACACTGAGATTTACGTGATAGGCGCTGACGGACTGGGGCTTGAAAGGGTGACGCACGATTTCTTGGGCGGGTTCAGTCCCTCGTTTTCTCCCGACGGACGACAGATTGCATACTATGCCTGGCACAAAGGATTCAGGCACATCTATGTGGTGGGGGTGGACGGCAAAAATCGAGTGAGGCTTACGCACAATGAAGAGCATCATTGGGGGCCCACATGGTCTCCCGATGGAGGGTCGATTGCATACGCGAGCTCTAATGTTGGTTTTCCCACCGGCGCAAAGATTCACTTGATGACCGCAGACGGAAAATATCTCAAGCAACTCAGCAAAATTCATGATGGGATCGATTTCCAGCCCGACTTTAACCCGGTAGGGCTGGCGGTGTCTTCCTTTTCCAACAAAATCACAACCTGGGGCAGGTTCAAGAAACTCGCGCTCAACCTCCGCTAATTTGCGCGAATATCTAAGGAACCACGAATATTGATGATGACGACAAGACGATGGAGTGGGTCATTGAAAACCTCACCAGTGCCGGGGGTTTCACGGAATGGCTGGGAGGGCGTCTACACATCATTCGTGTGCCCGTTCAATACCGGTGACTTTGCCGCCAATAATACCCGCAACTGGGGCAGGCGTAAGAGTTTCACGGAACATTCGTTTGATTCGGATACGTCTCAAGTAAATACCGGATCTTACCAGCCATTGCCAGGATATAGAGTCAATTAAATTCATGTTTGCGCAAAATTCGGTAGGAGCGGTTTCCAACCGCGTCTAAGAGACTCGATAAATACCGGTTCGGTTAGGAAACCGAACCTACCGCGGTGTAGAAAAGACTATTGGTTCTGCTATAGAGAATTCTTAAGAAATGTAGAATCCGAAAAAGGAGAAAATGACCGGTGAACAGAATCAGTCCATTTTTGAGAAAATGCCTATTCCTACTGCTATTGGCGCTAATGCTTGCGTCAGACAACACAGCGCAGGAATTTGAGCCGAGAATCGTGTTTTCATCGAACCGCGATGGTGACTGGGACATTTACTCTATGGACGTAAACGGAAACAATCTTGTCCAACTCACCGACCACCCGGCATCCGATGAATATCCCGCATGCTCGCCGGATGGGCGAAGGATTGCGTTCATCTCAGAACGTGATCTTACACCTGACCTGTATATGATGGACAGCGATGGCAATAACGTGGTAAGACTCACCCATGACAATTTTGGTGAGGGTCGCGTTAGTTGGTCGCCGGATGGCATGAGGATTGCCTTTTCATCTTTCCGTTGGCTCGTTGGCAACTCGGAAATCTACGCAATGGACGCCGATGGAAATAACCTGATGAATTTGACAAAACACAAGATGCACGATTTTCTGCCGAATTGGTCGCCCGATGGCAGCAAGATTGCGTTTGCCTCCTTCCGTGACGGCGGCTTGAATGATCCTCGTCATATTTTCGTGATGAATGCAGATGGAAAGGGAAGGCGAAATCTCACTGCCGACACCGACCTAAGGTTCAATTCCAATCCTACTTGGTCGCCGGACGGACGCAAGATTGCTTTTCACTCGCAGCTCAACTTCAAGGGTTATGACATTCACGTGATAACCGCTGAAGGGAAAAACTTACAGAGGCTTACGGAAGAGGGCGACAACAGGATGCCAGCCTATTCGCCGGATGGGGCAAAAATCGCCTATATGTCACACCTTAACGGTGATTCTAATATTCATCTGATGGACACCAACGGGAGGCACTCGGTCAAACTCACGAGAACTCCTCATGGTATTGATAACACATCTCCTTCTTGGCTGCCTCGTGCATTGGCAGTCAACCCAAAGGAAAGGCTGCCGATATCTTGGGGAGAACTCAAACGCACCGGCGACCCGTGATGATGTCAATGGGGCAAGAAGACAGGGCGGGCCATTGAAAAAATCGCCGAGAGCGTCACTTAATTGGTTGGGAGCGCGTCCAAACAGTGCCCCTGCACGACCTCAAGACCGGTTCTTTACTGTACATTTGACGCACAGCTAAGAAGGGAAAAATGCGATTCAAACCGACACCTAGACTAATGCTGTTTACTTTGCTGTGCGTCTGTCTAACGAGTGAGGAACTGTGGCTGAAAATCGCGCACCCCTCCAACACCGCTCGAATCGCTTTTACGTCTTTGAGAGATGGCAACGCTGAAATCTATGTAATGGATGCCGATGGAGGAAACCAAGTAAACCTGACAAACCATCCTGCGTATGACGGCATTCCGGACTGGTCTCCCGACGGGACGAAGATAGCGTTTGTTTCCACTCGAAACGGCGATGCTGCTCAAATCTATGTCATGGAAGCCGATGGAAAGAACCCGATTAGATTGACAGATGGACTGCGGCACAAGTCCGCCCCGGACTGGTCTCCAGATGGGGGTAAAATTGCCTTCACCGTCCACCCAGATTTTCGCGACGATGTGGTACATCATATCGACGTGATGGATGCTGATGGAAAGAATCGTGAAAGACTTGAAGACTTCGCGGAGGAGCCATCATGGTCTCCTGATGGGCGTGAGATTGCATTCGCATCCCAGAGAGCCGATGGGGAGAGGCATGATATCTACGTGATAGGCGCTGACGGACAGGGGCTTAGAAGGGTGACGCATGAATTATGGGGTGGATTCAGACCAGCGTTTTCTCCTGACGGAAAACGGATTGCATACATGGCGTCCGACGAATCATTCTTTCACATTTTTGCGGTGGGGGTAGATGGCGAAAATCGGGTGAGGCTTACGCACAAACAACAGAATCATGGAGACCCTGCATGGTCGGTCTCCGGACGGAGGATCGCATACAGTGTCTGGGACAATGATGGTCCTTCAACGATTCACTTGATGACCGCCGATGGAAAATATCTTAAGCAACTCAGAGATGACCATGGAGGGAGCGATTCCAAGCCCGACATTCGTTCGGTCGGATTAGCCGTGTCCCCTACTTTCAACAAAACCACAATCTGGGGTCGGCTGAAGAAACTTTCGCCCGACCTCCAATAGTTTGTCCGATGACTTTATAGCCTGTTTGAAAAGTAGGTGGCAAAGCCAATTGGTGGTGTTATGAAGGACAGGCTTATCTGTATCCTTCAAAGGGGTGCCACATTTCGGATTTTTGTCCACATTTGCGGCACCTTGCACCAACCCTTGTCAGACAAGGGTTTAAAGGGCTTTTGAGCCGCATTTTCCCAAATTGTGTCCACATTTGCGGCACCCCTTTGCACTTCACTGTGGAACAGCATCACCCGACTTGAAAAACCCTAGAATCCCCGTGTTGTCTTGACGCAGCGTACTCACCGAGTCTAAATTGAAGAGAGATTTTGGTTTTGGCATGAACTTTGCCTAATTTATGGCTGAATCTTGAGTTACTATGGACACTCAAACCATATTGATTGGCAATCTGTTTGGATTTTCCAGATGTGCCTTTCGGGAAAGGCGCATTGGGAGGTTAATGACTTGGAAATCCGGCAATTGTGACCTCCAAATTGCCGGTACATGGTCTTGCCATCTAATTCTCAAACAGGTTCTTAATCTTTACAAGTTTAATTTCATACTCAGGAGGCATCATGCTGTCGAAATCTCGCTACAAACAACGGTTGCTCATTTTTCTTTTGATTGGAACAATAACCGCAGGCAATACTCTCGCCTCTGATCACATACCACAGATTGCATTTTCTTCATCACAAGATGGAAATCCCGACATCTACGTGATGGGTGCCGATGGAGAAAATCAAATCAGGTTAACAAAACATAGGGCGAGTGACTGGTATCCCTCGTGGTCTCCCGACGGAAAGCGGATTGTATTCGCATCCGATAGAATTAGTATTGGCGGTGAAATCTACGTGATGGATAGCGACGGCAAGAGTGTGATAAGGCTAACAGATGGAGAATGGGACACGCAGCCAGCGTGGTCGCCCGACGGGAAAAGGATTGTCTTCCAGTCCATGCTCGCAGAACTTAACACTGAGATATTTGTGATGGATGCAGATGGAAGAAATCAGACTCGACTAACCGATAGTCCAATGCACGATGCGGAACCATCGTGGTCGCCCGACAGTCGAAAGATTGCATTCGTATCGCAAAGAGGTGATTTCAGGCTTCAAATCTACGTGATGGACAGCAGCGGCGAGAATCAGACGAGATTAACACACGATGGCGGCAGCAACAAGCGTGATCCCGCATGGTCTCCTGACGGGAAAAGTATCGCATTCATGCTCAACGATTTTTCCTCGAATAAAATCTATGTGATGGATAGCGACGGAAAGAATCGGAGAAAGTTAACAGACGGGAAGTACGACCGGAGCCCAGCTTGGTCGCCGGATGGCGAACTGATTGCATACACGGCTTCGCGAAGGCGGGACTATCCAAGCGGGATCCACTTGATGACTGCCGATGGAAAATATCTGAAACGTCTTAGCGATCCCAATCATCATGATTGGGATCCTAACTGGTTTAATCCTGCAACGCTTGCCGTCGCCCCTGCAGGCAAAAGTTTTACAATCTGGGGCAGGCTTAAGCGGTTGGTGTCGGGCTTGCCTTAACCTTTACAAGAATTCGTCCTATTGCGACAGGTTTAGTTTCATACTCAGGAGGCATCATGCTGTCGAAATCTCGCTGCAATCAACGGTTACTTATTTTTCTTTTGATTGGAACAATAACCGCAGGCAATACTCTCGCCTCTAATCACATACCACAGATTGCATTTTCTTCATTCCAAGATGGAACTCGCGACATCTACGTGATGGATGCCGATGGAGAAAATCAAATCAGGTTAACAAAACATAGGTCGCCTGACCGCCATCCCTCGTGGTCTCCCGATGGAAAGCGGATTGTATTCTCATCCAATAGAATTAGTATTGGCGGCGAAATCTACGTGATGGATAGCGACGGAAAGAATGTGATAAGGCTAACGAATGGAGAATGGGACTGGAACCCGGCGTGGTCGCCCGACGGGAAAAGGATTGTCTTCTCGTCCAGTGTCGCAGAACGCGCAGAACATCTTAACTTTGAGATATTTGTGATGGATGCAGATGGAAGAAATCAGACCCGACTAACCGATAGTCCGTTGTACGATGCGGAGCCATCATGGTCGCCCGACAGTCGAAAGATTGCATTCGTATCGCAAAGAGGTGAAGGTGATTTCAGGGTTCAAATCTACGTGATGGACAGCAGCGGCGAGAATCAGACCAGATTAACACACGATGGCGGCAGCAACAAGCGTAAACCCGCATGGTCTCCTGACGGGAAAAGTATCGCATTCATGCTCCACGATCTTTCCGGGATTACTAAAATCTATGTGATGGATAGCGACGGCAAGAATCGGAGAAAGCTAACAGACGGGAGGAAAAACTGGTGTCCAGCTTGGTCGCCGGATGGCGAGCTGATTGCATACTCGGATTGGGGCGAGCCTGACATTTCAGGCGAGATCCACTTGATGACTGCCGATGGAAAACATCTGAAACTTCTTAGCAATCATTCTGATTGGGATCCTGACTGGTTTGATCCTGCAACGCTTGCCGTCGCCCCTGCAGGCAAAAGTCTTACAATCTGGGGCAGACTCAAGAGGCTGGCGCCGAACCTTAGATAATACGCTCACTCACTCGGCGTAGCGCAAAGGCTGGAATACTGCCCGAGAGTATTGCCCCATTCGGACAGATGTTTATTTATTCGCCAGTAGTGACCAGGAGCAACACAATTCCTAAACCGCTTTGCTCTCAAGCCAGTCCATGGTAACTTTAATTCCGAATCCGGGGCGTCGCTGGGGATTAGATCGCCTTTCCTTATCGCGGGCGTTCCCGGCAGAACAACCCGCTCGTCGAGCGGCGCTCCCGGGAGTGACGCTCGACCGGCATGGTCGTCCGCCAGTCAACGGATTGCCTTTTGAACTACGAATCCTGATATTGGATGCAATGCGACCGGGCGGGTCCTTGAATACCTCCCCGGCGCTGAGAGCGTCACGTAATCGTTGGGAGGGTGTCTCAACAGTACCTGCACAGCCGCTCAAAACCGGTTACTTTACCGTTCATTTTACCTACAGTTAAGGAGAGGAAAAAATGCGATTCGGACGCACAGTTGTGTCGTTTGTCGGGTTAACCGTGATGCTGTTATGTGCGGAATTGTGGTTAGTACGAGGACGCGCCGCGCAGGGGTCACGTATTGTTTTTGCAAACCTGGCATTTGACAACTATGAAATCTATGTAATGGACGCCGATGGAGGAAACCGGGAGAACTTGTCTAACCATCCAATGCACGACACGGATCCGGATTGGTCGCCTGACGGGACGAAGATTGCATTCGTTTCCGACCGAAACGGCGGTGTATATCAGATCTACGTCATGGACGCCGATGGAACGAACCAGATTAGACTGACGGATGGCCTACCTTGGTACAAGGCAGGTCCGGACTGGTCTCCGGATGGGGATAGGATTGCGTTCTCCGTCGATGAAGGGATTGATCATATCGCCGTGATGGATGCCGATGGCAAAAATCGTGTGGTGCTTGAAAACAACGCTTGGGGGCCATCATGGTCTCCGGCTGGGGGTAAGATTGCATTCAGATCTCGGAGAGACGGGGGCAGTGAGATTTACGTGATAGGCGCTGACGGACAGGGGCTTGAAAGGTTGACGCACGATTTCGTGGGCGGGGCCAACCTCGCGTTTTCTCCCGACGGGGGACGGCTTGCATACTATGCCTCGCACGAAGGATTCTCTCACATCTATGTGATAGGAGCGGATGGTAAAAATCGAACCAGGCTTACGCGCAATCACGAGGATCATTATCACCCCGCGTGGTCTCCCGATGGGGGGACAATCGCATATGTGGTCCCTGATGGTGGTGTCTTCGGCTCAAAGATTCACTTGATGACCGCAGACGGGAAATATGTTAAACAAATCAGCAAAGTTGATGCTGGAATCGATGAGTACCCTGATTTTAGCCCGGTAGGACTGGCTGTGTCCCCGACTTCCAAAACCGCCGCAATTTGGGGCAGGTTAAAGAAGCGTACGTCGAACGTCCGATAGGTTGAACGATTGCCTTTTGAACTGCGAATTCTGGTGATAGGGACTATTATCACCGCAATCAAGAATTACACGTTTAGGATTTGCTTGGTTCGGGCTCGACGTAGCACAATTTATAACGCGGCCTCTATCGAAGCGCGTTTCGCGTACTACACTAGGTCGCCATCAGGAAATCGCTTTTACAGATAGATGGACTGCGCAACAATCTTCAGTGTTCAAGTCGAATGACACGTAGTTAATATACGAGTAGAAATCTACGCAAATGCCTATAGAACCCGAAAAAGGAGAATATGACCATGAATAGCATCAACCCGTTTCTGAGAAGATGCCTATTACAACTCCTATTGACGTTAGCGATTACGTCATACGGCACAGCGCAGCGGTTCGAACCGAGAATTGTCTTTGCATCAAACCACGATGGCAACTGGAATGGCAACTGGGACATCTACTCCATGGACGTAAACGGTAACAATCTCGTCCAACTCACCGACCACCCGGGACCTGATTTTAATCCTTCCGGCTCCCCGGATGGAAGAAGGATTGCGTTCGACTCGCGACGCGGCCTTACGCCTGACCTGTACGTGATGGACAGCGATGGCACTAACGTGATTAGACTTACCCAAGACAATTTTGCTGAAGGCCACTCTAGTTGGTCGCCGGATAGCAGGAAGATTGCCTTTACATCATTCTGTAAAATCAACTGCGACATCTTCACTGTGGACGCCAATGGAGAAAATCGGACAAGGTTGACAGAACACGAGATGCAGGATATTTTACCGAGTTGGTCGCCAGATGGAAGCAAGATTGCGTTTGTTGGTGGCATACTTGGCGGTGCCGGGCCTATGCACTATCATATTTTCGTAATGGATGCAGATGGCAAGGGAAGGCGCAATCTCACCGGCGACACCAACTTAAAGTACAATCACAATCCTTCTTGGTCGCCCGATGGACGCAAGATTGCTTTCCAGTCGCAGCGCCCCTTCGAGGGTTATGACATTTACGTCATCACTGCCGAAGGGAAAAATTTAAAGCAGCTTACGCAAGAAGGTAACAACAGGATGCCGGCCTATTCGCCGGATGGCAGAAAAATCGCCTTTGCGTCAAGCCGAGAAGGAGATTTTAATATTTACTTGATGGACACCAACGGAAGGAACGTGGTCAAACTCACGAGGACCCCTCCCGGTACCGAGAACATATCTCCTTCATGGTTGCCTAGCCCATTTGCAGTCAACCCAAACGGAATGTTGCCAACATCTTGGGGAGAACTCAAACGCACCATCAACCCGTGATGATGTCAATGGGGCTAGAAGACAGGGCGGGTCATTGAAAACCGCACCATCGCCGAGAGCATCACTTAATGGTTGGGAGCGCGTCCAAACAGTGCCTGCACACCCACTCAAAACCGGTTATTTTATGTCCATTTTACGCACTACCGAGGAGGAAAAGAAAATGCGATTCGGACGCACACTTGTGTCGTTTATCGGGTTAACCGTGATGCTGTTAAGTGCGGAACTGTGGTTAGTACGAGGACTTGCCGCGCAGGAGTCACGGATTGTTTTTTCAAACCTGGCATTTGACAACTGGGAAATCTATGTAATGGACGACGATGGCGGAAACCGGGAAAACCTGACAAACCATCCTGTGGACGACCAGGATCCGGATTGGTCGCCCGATGGGACGAAGATTGCGTTCGTTTCCAACCGGGACCTCGGCATTGAACAAATCTATGTAATGGACGCCGACGGTCAGAACCAGATTAGACTGACGTATGGACCGCGGCGGAAGCGGGATCCGGACTGGTCGCCGGACGGGCAAAAGATTGCATTCACCGTCCCCCTAGATTGGACGAAAGACGATCTGTTTCCTCATATCGCTGTCATGGATGCGAACGGAAATAATCGTGAGCGGTTTGAAGACCACGCGATGCATCCGTCATGGTCCCCGGATGGGGAAGAGATAGCATTCGTGTCCTGGAGAGATGGGCTCAAACAAATTTACGTGATAGGCGCTGACGGAGAGGGGCTTGAAAGGGTGACGCACGATTTAGTAGGTAAATGGGGCCCATCGTTTTCTCCCGATGGACGACGGATAGCATACATGGCGCCTCACGAAGGAGTCGCTCAAATCTATGCGATGGGGGCGGATGGCGATAATATCAAGAGGCTTACGCACAATCCGGTGGGTCATTTTGACCCCACGTGGTCTCCTGATGGAAAGACAATTGCGTACATCAGCTTCAATAATAATGGCTCAAAGATTCACGTGATGACCGCGGATGGAAAATATCTTAAGCAACTTAGCGATGTTCATGACGGGCTCGATTATAAGCCGGACTTCAGCCCGGTAGGACTAGCGGTCTCCCCCACCGCTGTGTCTCCCGCATCCAAGACAACCACGACTTGGGGTAAGCTGAAGAAAATTTCGTCCAGTCTCCGGTAATGCATGTGATCGCCATATGCACTGCGAGTGTTGATGATGATAGCGAGACGACGGCATGGGTCAATGTGAACCTCGGCAGCACCGAGAGCGTCGCGTAATCGTTGGGAGGGTGTCTCAACAGTACCTGCACAGCCGCTCAAAACCGGTTGCCTAACCGTTCATTTTACCTACAGCTAAGGAGGAAGAAATGCGATTCGGACGCACAGTTGTGTCGTTTATCGGGTTAACCGTGATGCTGTTATGTGCGGAATTGTGGTTAGTACGAGGACTCGCCGCACAGGGGTCGCGTATTGTTTTTTCAAACCTGGAATTTGACAACTTTGAAATCTATGTAATGGACGCCGATGGAGGAAACCGGGAGAACTTGTCTAACCATCCAATGCACGACACGGATCCGGATTGGTCGCCTGACGGGACGAAGATTGCATTCGTTTCCGACCGAAACGGCGGCGTATATCAGATCTACGTCATGGACGCCGATGGAACAAACCAGATTAGACTGACGGATGGCCTACCTTGGTACAAGGCAGGTCCGGACTGGTCTCCGGATGGGGATAGGATTGCGTTCTCCGTCGACGAAGGGATTGATCATATCGCCGTGATGGATGCGGATGGCAAAAATCGTGTGGTGCTTGAAAACAACGCTTGGGGGCCATCATGGTCTCCGGATGGGGGTAAGATTGCATTCTCATCATGGAGAGACGGCGGCAGTGAGATTTACGTGATAGGCGCTGACGGACAGGGGCTTGAAAGGGTGACGCACGATTTCGTGGGCGGGGGCAGCCTCTCGTTTTCTCCCGACGGACGACGGCTTGCATACGTTGCCTCGCACGAAGGATTCCATCACATCTATGTGATAGGGGCGGATGGTAAAAATCGAACCAGGCTTACGCGCAATCACGAGGATCATTATCACCCCGCGTGGTCTCCCGATGGGGGGACAATCGCATATGTGGTCCCTGATGGTGGTGTCTTCGGCTCAAAGATTCACTTGATGACCGCAGACGGGAAATATGTTAAACAAATCAGCAAAGTTGATGCTGGAATCGATGAGTACCCTGATTTTAGCCCGGTAGGACTGGCTGTGTCCCCGACTTCCAGAACCGCCGCAATTTGGGGCAGGTTAAAGAAGCGTGCGTCGAACGTCCGATAGGTTGAACGATTGCCTTTTAAACTGCGAATTCTGATAACGAAGACAATACGACGGTGTAGGTCATAGAACACCACACTAGCGTGGCGGTGGTCATTATACTCTACGCTGTTGGAAGTTGCGTTTTTCAAGAGTCCAGAAATGGAGCGTGAGTTTTGCAGGGTTAGGAGGAGTTGCCACCGATTCCCGACCGTCGCAATTCGGAGAAGATCTCTATCGCACTCACTATTCATTCGCTTGATCTCCTACAAACCTTCGGTGCACAATTGCGCAAAATTAACCGATGCGGAGTATAAATGGTTGAGAGTGCATCCAAACAGTACGCGTGCACCTGGGCGCTAAGCACGTTACTGTCATGCTCATTTTGTCCACAACTAAGGAGGAGAAAATGCGATTCAAACTGATAGCCAAATGCCTACTGTTTGCGGGGCTGAATGTCTGTCTGACGAGTGGGGAGATGTGGTTGAAACAAGGACTCGCCGCTCAGAAGTCGCGGATTGTTTTTTCACGCCTGGGATTTGATAACCTTGAAATCTATGCAATGGATGCCGATGGAGGAAACCAAGAAAACTTAACAAACCATCCATTGGAAGATATAGATCCGGATTGGTCTCCCGACGGGACAAAGATTGCGTTCGCTTCCAACCGCAGCGGCGTATATCAGATCTACGTAATGGATGCCGATGGAACGAACCAGATTAGACTGACGGACGGACCGTGGGAGAAGCGGGAGCCGGACTGGTCTCCGGATGGGGGTAAGATTGTGTTCACTGTCAACGGTGCAGAACCTCATATCGACGTGATGGATGCGGATGGAAATAATCGTGTGAGGCTTGAAGACCATGCGACAGAACCATCATGGTCTCCGGACGGGCAACAGGTGGCATTCGTATCTTGGAGAGAGAATCACTTTGGACTTTACGTGATAGGCGCGGACGGACAGAGGGTGGAGAGGGTGGCGCGCGGCAATGGACACGGCCCGTCGTATTCTCCCGACGGAGGACAGATTGCATACTATGCCTCGAAGGAAGGAGAAGGACTCAAGCACATCTATGTGGTGGGGGCGGATGGTAAAAATCGCCAGAGGCTTACGCGCAATCAAAAGCATCATTCGCACCCGACATGGTCTCCCGATGGAGGGGTGATTGCATACGTGATTTCGAAAGATCTTTTTTTCGAGGACGCAACGATTCACTTGATGACCGCAGACGGAAAATATCTTAAGCAACTTACCGATGTTCATGTTGGGATCGATTACCAGCCCGACTTTAGCCCGGTAGGATTAGCCGTGTCCCCCACTTCCAAGACAGCCACAATTTGGGGTAGGCTTAAGAAACGTGCATCCAACGTCCGATAGTTTGCAGGATAGCCTTTTGAACTACGAATCCTGATGATGAGGGCAATCAATGTGACGGGGATTGAAAACCTCGGCAGCGCCGAAGGTATCATGTAATGGGTGGGAAGGTGTCTAAACGCATTCGTGCACCCGTTCAATACCGGTGACTTCGCTGTCCACATTACCCGCAACCGGGGTAGGCGTAAGAGCTTCATTGGACAGTCGTTTGATTCGGATACTTCTCGCGTAAATACTGGATCTTACAAGCCATTGCCAGGATATAGAGTCAATTCATGTTTGCGCAAAATTCGGTAGGAACGGTTTCCAACCGCTCCTACGAGACTCGATAAATACCGGTTCGGTTAGGAAACCGAACCTACCGCGGTATAGAAATGACTATTGGTTCTGTTGTAGAGAATCTCTAGAGGTGAAGAATTCGAAAAAGGAGAAAATGACCGATGAACAACATCAGCCCGTTTTTGAGAAGATGCCTACTTCTACTGATCTTGGCGTTAATTATTGCGCCGGAAAGCAGAGCGCAGGGATTTGAGTCGAGAATCTTTTTTTCATCGAACCGCGACGGCGATTGGGACATTTACTCCATGGACGTAAACGGAAACAACCTCCTCCAACTCACCGACCACCCGGCGGACGATCGGAAACCTACCTGCTCGCCGGATGGGAGAAAAATTGCGTTCGCATCAGATCGCGGCGTTACATCCGACCTGTATGTGATGGACGGCGAAGGCAATAACGTGATCAGACTCACCAATGACGGTTTTTCTGAAAGCCGCGCTAGTTGGTCGCCGGATGGCACGAAGATAGCCTTTACCTCATTCTGTAAACTCAACTGCGACATCTTCACCGTGGACGCTGATGGAGAAAATCGGTCAAGGTTGACCGAAGACGAGATGATCGATGATAGGCCGAGTTGGTCGCCAGATGGAAGCAAGATTGCGTTTGTTTCCTACCGTCGTGTCTGGGCGTTTGATCACAAGCATATTTTCGTGATGAATGCAGATGGAACGGAAAGGCAGAATCTCACCGACGACACCCACCTAAGGTTCAATTCCAATCCTACTTGGTCGTCAGATGGACGTAAGATTGCTTTCGACTCGCGGCAACTCTTAGGGGGTAATGACATTTACGTGATAACCGCTGAAGGGAAAGAGTTAAAGAGGCTTACGAAAGGGGGTAACAACAGGTCACCAGTCTATTCGCCGGATGGGACAAAAATCGCCTTTGTGTCAAGACGTGACGGAGATAATAATATTTATTTGATGGAAGCAAACGGGGGAAATGCGGCCAAACTCACGAGAACTCCTGGGGCTGACAACAGATCTCCTTCTTGGCCGCAGGGTGCATTGGCAGTCACCCCACACGGAAAGATGCTGACATCTTGGGGAGTTCTCAAACGGACCGGCAACCCGTGATGATGTCAATGAACTCGGCGCCGACATTTAAACAACATCACTGCTGGGATTTAGTGGTCTATTCGCTAAGAATTTAATGCTTACGAGACTGGCACAAGAAACTGTTCTACCACGCCGGTAGGTGCGGTTTCTAACCGCACCGGCACCCAACACTAACCATATTTTTTTGGAGAATGAACTATTTAGTGGTTCATTCGCTAAGTGGATATTGCATATGGGATGTTTTGGTGATTGTCTGAACTGTGATTTATGGGATTCTTGTGATTTCCTTGATTGCTTGTGGCTAATCGCTAGTGATGAGTTAACTGAACCGTTTCCCTTGAAGCCCACTGGGATTTAGGGAGAAACCAAGTTTTCAAGAAAAAACTTGGTTTCGACATGCGTTAAATACTTAGCGAGAAGACCATTTAGAGAATACTCTAGAAGTGAAGAACCCGAAAAAGGAGAATATGACCGGTGAATAAAATCAGCCCAATTTCGAGAAGATGCTTGTTTCTATTGTTGTTGGCGTTCATGGTTGTGGCGGACAATATCGCGCAGGGATCTGAGTCGAGAATCTTTTTTTCATCGAACCGCGACGGCGATTGGGACATTTACTCCATGGACGCGAACGGAGATAATCTTGCCCAACTCACCAATCACCCTGCATCCGATCGCTTTCCCGATTGCTCCTCGAACGGACGACGGATTGCGTTCCTCTCATATCGCGGCGTTACACTTGACTTGTATGTGATGGACAGCGATGGCAGTAACGTGGTAAGACTCACCCAGGACAATTTTCCTAAGGGCCGTCCTAGTTGGACACGGGATGGAACGAAGATTGCTATTTCATCTCTCCGTTTTGCCGTTGGCAACTGGGAAATCTACCTGATGGATCCAGATGGAAATAACCCGATAAATTTGACAAACCGCAAGTGGCAGGATGTTAGGCCAAGCTGGTCGCCAGATGGACGAAAGATGGCGTTTGTCTCCTACCGTACCGGCGACTTCAATGATCCCCATCATATCTTCGTGATGAATGCAGATGGAACGGGAAGGCGCAATCTCACTGCCGACACCGCTCTAACGTATAGTGACACTCCTAGTTGGTCGCCAGATGGACAGAAGATTGCTTTCCGCTCGCGGCGCCACATCGCAAAAGTCACGCATGATGACATTTTCGTGATTACCGCTGACGGGAAAGAGTTAGAGCAGCTTACGGAAGACAGTGCCAGCAGGTCACCTGCCTATTCGCCGGATGGGACAAAAATCGCCTATGTGTCACGCCGTGACGGGGATTCTCACATTTATATAATGGACGCCAACGGGAAGAACTCGGTGAAACTCACGAGAACTCCTCCCGGTATTGATAACGATAATCCCTCTTGGCCGCACGGCGCATTGGCAGTCACCGCGCGCGGAAAGTTACCGATATCTTGGGGAGAACTCAAACGCCCCCGCAACCCGTGATGATGTCAATGAACTCGGCGTCGACACCTAAACCCGAGCCGCAGAATTGAACTCTGAATCAACTCGATTCATATTTACACATAACTCGGTAGGTGATCAAGGGAGTGTGCAACGACCGCGATAGAACTCCCATAGAAATCCCTTTATTACGCCCTCCCCGTTCGTAGTAGCGCGATTCATCGCGCGTTTCCTGTTCGTAGTAGCAATCAAACGAATGATCAAATCAGTGAATAACGAAGGATCAAGCGAACGGATAGTGAGTGCGATAGAAATCCCATAGAGATCCCTAGGTTAGAGCATTCTATAGAAGTGAAGAACCCGAAAAAGGAGAAATGACCGATGAAAAACGTCAGCCCGTATTTGAGAAGATATCTGTTTCCATTGTTACTGGCGTTAGTGGTTACGCTGGACAGCGTAGCGCAGGAATCTGAGTCGAGAATCTTTTTTGCATCGAACCACGACGGCGACTGGGACATTTACTCCATGGACGAGGACGGGGATAATGTGGTCCAGCTCACCGACCACCCTGCGACCGATGAATATCCCGGTTGCTCGCCGAACGGACGACGGATCGCGTTCCTCTCAGATCGCGGCGTTACAGATGATCTGTATATGATGGACAGCGACGGCAACCACGTGGTAAGACTCACCCAGGACAATTTTTCAGAGGGCCGCCCTAGTTGGACGCCGGATGGAACAGGGTTTGCCTTTTCCAACTTCAAATTTTTCGTTGGCAACTCGGAAATCTACATGATGGACGCCGATGGAAATAACGTGATAAATCTGACAAACCACGAGTGGCAGGATGTTAGGCCGAGTTGGTCGCCCGATGGAAGCAAGATGGCGTTTGTCTCCTTTCGTACCGGTGCCTTTAATGATCCGCTTCACATTTTCGTGATGAATGCAGACGGAACGGGAAGGCGCAATCTTACTGCCGATACCCGGCTAACGGACAGTTTCGCTCCTGATTGGTCGCCGGATGGACGCCATATTGCTTTCAACTCACGGCTCAACTTCAGGGGTAATGACATTTTCGTGATAACCGTCGACGGGAAAGAGTTAGAGCAGCTTACGGACGGGGGTGCCAACATTGGACCGGTCTATTCGCCGGATGGGACAAAAATCGCGTATGTGTCACTCCGCGGCGGAAACTACAACATTTATATGATGGACACCAACGGGATGAATGTGGTCAAACTCACGAAAACTCCTCCCGGTACTGATAACGTAAATCTTTCCTGGCCGCGCGGTGCATTAGCGGTCAATCCAAACGGAAAGTTGCCGATGTCTTGGGGAGAACTCAAACGCACGGGCAAACCGCTATGATGTCAATAGGGCTAGGAGACAGGGCGGTTCATTGAAAAAACCGCCGCGATCGTCACTTAATGGTTGAGAGCGCGTCCAAGCAGTACCTGCGCACCCGCTCAAAAACGGTTACATTACTGTTCGTTTTACCTAAAGCTAAGGATGAAAAAAATGCGATTCGAGCGCACACTGGCGTGGTATATCGGGTTAACCGTTATGCTGTTAAGTGGAGAACCGTGGTTAAGACATGGACTCGCCGCACCGAAGTCAAAAATTGCTTTTACGCACCTCGGATTTGACAACTATGAAATTTTCGTAATGGACGTCGATGGAGGAAACCGGGAAAACTTGTCTAACCATCCAGTGCACGACAGGGAACCAGATTGGTCTCCCGACGGGACGAAGATTGCGTTTATATCCAACCGAAACGGCGGCGTATATCAGGTCTACGTCATGGACGCCGATGGAACGAACCAGATTAGACTAACGGACGGACCGTGGGAGAAGCGGGAGCCGGACTGGTCGCCGGATGGGGGTAAGATTGCATTCACCGTCTACGCAGCGTTAGCACATATCGACGTAATGGATGCGGATGGAGCTAATCGAATGAGGTTTGAAGACGAGGCGAGTGACCCATCATGGTCTCCGGATGGGGGAGAGATGGCATTCGTATCTTGGAGAGAGAATCACTTTGGAATTTACGTGATAGGCGCGGACGGACAGAGGGTGCAGAGGGTGGCGCGCGGCGATGGACACGGCCCGTCGTTTTCTCCCGACGGACGACGTATCGCATTCTATGAGTCGGACATAGGAATAAGGCACATCTATGTGATGGATACCGATGGCAAAAATCGAAGGAAGCTTACGCGCAATCAAGGGCATCATTCGCGCCCGACGTGGTCGCCCGATGGGGAGGCAATTGCATATATGGTCTCTAAAAATCTTGGGTTCGCCGACGCGGAGATTCACCTGATGACCTCGGACGGAAAGCACCTTAAGCGACTCAGCAAAGGTCAGGCCGGAATCGATTTCGATCCAGACTTTAACCGCGTACCGCTAGCTGTGTCACCCGCCTCCAAAACAGCTACATTTTGGGGTAGGCTCAAAATCCCGTTTGGAAAATAGAAGAAATAGACACTATTTGGCAATTGGAGTCTTGTTTTCTGTGGGAGTTCTATCGCGGTCAATATCCATTCCCTTAATCCTTTGCTATCTGCTCGTTTGATCTCCTACAACGGCATAGGAAGGCTGATGGGCGGAAGATATCTGGCGCGCCTTATGATTCACATTGCACTCCTCTGGAGTGCATGAACGGATGCCGCCCGTCTCTATTGACATGGCACTGCGCTGCAGTGCGGAGATTGGCTTATTTGGAATGGAATCGATTGTTCGCACCTTACAGTAAAAAGGAGGAATAGGCTGGTGGTCAGAAGGTTTTCTATGGGAGTTCTATGGGATCTCTATAGCGGTCACTATCCGTTCCCTTGATCCTTTGCTTTCCGCTTAGTTGATCGTTCGTTATTCACTCATTTGATCACTTGCTTGATCCTTTTCTAGTCGCTTGATTGGTACAGGCGTGAGTCCGAGTTCGGCGAATACATTACATACAATCATAATATGTGTAAATAGTAGGTGATTGGAAACCTCGCCGGCGCCAAGAACTTCACTTGTTGCCGCTGTAGTCAATAACACTTCTCTGTACCACAATCTGTTAGAACCTGTTTGAAATGTCATTTCGCGTAGAATCATGCGTCTCGAAACCGAGTTTTTTCCTCAAAACTTGGTTTCTTTCTACCACAATTCTGCAGGTTGCGCAGTGCGTGCCTTACAAATCGTACTTTTCAAACAGCTTCATAGATTGTGGAATCCGCAAACTAACAGTTTGCGGTACAGGGGTGAGTCCGATTTTGTAAGTAAATTTACATGACGTTCATTAACATACAATCAAAATATGTGTAAATATGAGTATAAATGACTATAATGTTCAGCACTTATACATAGAAAAGTCTGCGGTCAATTGAAGGGACAACTCCATGCAGTACGAAAAAATCAGGGCTAGTCGGCTTGATGATTGCAGATTTGTTCTGACAGATCAACCGTAGGAGCGAGTCTTACTCGTGAAAAGGGTCGCGATTCAGAGATCGCTCCTACAAAATAGGCGCAACAGAAGGATCCCTTTCGTCCGGGATTTGCTATCGAGCTCCATATTCAGCCGCTTGTTCGTAGTTCGCTCACTCGATTCCAATTGGTCGACTGATTGCTACTACGAACCCAATTTCGGGAGCCGATTCTGTATAATACTTATTTGCAGCGACTTTAATGGCCGGGAGTGCGCCCAGACATTACCCGTGCCCGCGCGAGAATCGAGTTACTGTAATGCTCATTTGATCTACAACAGAGGAGGGAGAAAATGCGAGTCGGACGAACACGTGTGTCGTGTGTCGGGTTAGCCGTGATGCTGTTATGCGCGGAACTGTGGTTAATAGGAGGACTGGCCGCTCAGAAGGCTCAGATTGTTTTTGCACACTTGGTATTTGACAACTTTGAAATCTATGTTATGGACGTCGATGGAGGAAATCGAGAAAACTTGTCAAACCATCCAGTGCACGACATGGAACCGGATTGGTCTCCCGACGGAACGAAGATTGCATTCGTTTCCAATAGAAACGACGACGCAGATCAGATATACGTCATGGATTCCGATGGTAAGAACCAGACTAGACTCACCTATGGACCGCGGAGGAAGCTGCAGCCAGACTGGTCTCCCGACGGGAGAAAGATTGCGTTCACCGCCTGGGATGGGATTCCTCATATCGACGTGATGGATTCTGATGGAAAAAATCGAGCGACGCTGGTAGGCCTGGCGAGTGGGCCAGCATGGTCTCCGGATGGGGGACAGATAATGTTCGTATCTGCGAGAAATTGGGAAAGTGAACTTATGGTGATAGGAACCGACGGACAGGGGCTTGAAAGCCTGAAGCACCCTTTGCGTGGAGGCAGCCCTTCGTTTTTTCCCGACGGACGGCGGATTCTATACGAGGTCTGGGAAGAAGGATTCCATCACATCAATGTAGCGGAGCTGGATGGTAGAAATCCTAAAAGGATTACGCCCAATAAAGGTCATCATACGGACCCGACGTTGTCTCCCGATGGAGGGGCAATTGCCTATGTGGTCTCTGGTGATAATTTTCCCATCGGCGCAAAAATCCACTTGATGACCGCGGAGGGAAAATACATTAAGCCGCTTAGCAAAGTCAATGCCGGGACCGATTACCAGCCCGACTTCGGCCCGTCGGGTCTGGCTGTGTCCCCCGCTTCCAAAACAGCCGCAATTTGGGGTAAGCTCAAGATCTCGTTTGAAAAATAGAAGAAACAGACATTATTTGGCAATTGGAGTTGCGTTCTCGGAGGGAGCGGGGAGTCGCGACCTGGAGATGGCTCCTACATCTGCAAAGAAAGCGGAAAATTTCTTGCACGCCGTATGATTCACATTGGGCATTTCTATCGGAGTTCCCATAGAAATCCATTTATTAAGCCCTCCCCGTTCGTAGTAGCGCGATTCATCGCGCGTTTCCTGTTCGTGGTAGCAATCAATTGAGCGAATAACGAACGATCAAGGGAGTGTGCAACGACCGCGATAGAACTCCCATAGAGTTCCCATAGAAATCCATTTATTAAGCCCTCCCCGTTCGTAGTAGCGCGATTCATCGCGCGTTTCCTGTTCGTGGTAACGATCAAATGAGCGAATAACGAATGATCAAGCAAATGGATAATAAGCGCGATAGCATTCCAATAGAGATCCCTAGGCTAGAGCATTCTATAAAATTGGAGACCTTGAAAAGGGAGAAACGACCTATGAATAAAATTAGCCCATTATTGAGTAGGTGCGTGTTTCTATTGTTACTGGCGTTACTGTTTGCGTCGGACAGCGCAGCGCAGGGATCTGAGTCGAGAATCTTTTTTGCTTCGAACCGCGACGGCGACTGGGACATTTACTCAATGAACGCGAACGGGGATAATGTGGTCCAACTGACCGACCACCCGGCAACAGATGAGTATCCCGCTAGCTCGCCGGGCGGGAGAAGGATTGCGTTCTCCTCAGCCCGCGGCGCTACGCCTTCCCTGTATGTGATGGACAGCGACGGCGGTAACGTGCTAAGGCTCACCCTTGACGATTTTGATGAAGGCCACCCTAGTTGGACGCCGGATGGATCGAAGATTGCCTTTGCAACTGTCCGTTGGGACCTTAAAAACGTGGAAATCTACGTGATAGACGCCGATGGAAATGACCCGATAAACTTGACAAACGACAAGTGGCAGGATGTTAGACCGAGTTGGTCGCCGGATGGACGCAAGATAGCGTTTGAATCTTACCGTGACGGCGGTTTCAATACTCCCCATCATATCTTCGTGATGAATGCAGATGGATCGGCAAGGCGCAATCTCACCGGAGTCACCCACCTCAGACGCAACGGGTCTCCTACTTGGTCGCCAGATGGACGCAAGATTGCCTTCAATTCGTTTCGCCACTTCGTCCCCGCTGACTCGCGCAACGACATTTTCGTGATCACCGCTGACGGGAAAGAGTTGGAGCAGCTCACGGACGGGCCGCGTACCAACCATTCACCAGTCTATTCGCCGGATGGGACAAAGATCGCTTATGTGTCAGGTCGTAGAGGAAATTCTAATATCTATGTGATGGATACCGACGGGAGGAACGCGGTCAATCTCACGAGAACTCCTCCCGGTATTGGCAACAAAGCTCCTTCTTGGCCGCATGGTGGTTTGGCAGTCAATCCAAGCGGAAAGTTGCCGATATCTTGGGGAGAACTTAAACGCGCCGACAACCCGTAACGAAGTCGTAGAACGCGCCGGTGATACCCAAACACAAATCCCTTTACTACGCCTTCCCCGTTCGTAGTAGCGCGATTCATCGCGCGTTTCCTTTTCGTAGTAGCAATCAAATGAGTGAATAACGAATCATCAAGCAAATGGATAATGAGCGCGATAGCATTCCTATAGAGATCCCTCGTGCTACAGAGATGGCAACTTAGGTTAGAGAATTCCCTAGAAGTGGAGAACCCGAAAAAGGAGAAAATGACCTATGAACAAAATCAGCCGATTATTGAGTAGATGCCTGTTTCTATTGTTACTCGTGTTTATGGTTGCCTCGGACAGCGCGGCGCAGGGATTCGAACAGAGAATCGTTTTTTCATCGAACCGCGGCGGCAACTGGGACATCTACTCCATGGACACGAACGGAAACAACCTACTCCAACTCACCGACGACCCGGTATCCGATGAATATCCCACGTGCTCGCCGCAAGGGAGAAGGATCGCGTTCAAGTCAATTCATGGGCTTGGACCTGAGCTTTTTGTGATGGACAGCAGTGGCAAGAACGCGACTAGACTCACCCGTGACAGTTTTCAAAAGGGCCGTCCAACTTGGTCGCCGGATGGCAAGAGGATTGCCTTTTCAGCTTTCCGTTTGCCTGCTGCCAACTGGGAAATCTATGCGATAGGTACCGATGGAAAAAATGAGATAAATTTGACAAATCACAAGGAACCGGATTCGATACCGAGTTGGTCGCCAGATGGAAGCAAGATAGCGTTTGTCTCCATGTTTGATGGCGGCGCGTTCGGTTCTTATCATATTTTCGTGATGAATGCAGATGGGAAGGGACGGCGCAATCTCACTGGCAACACCGACCTTGTAAACAGTTTCGATCCTACTTGGTCGCCGGACGGACGCAAGATTGCTTTCAAGTCGCTGTTCAACTTGGCGGGTTATGAAATTTACGTGATGACCGCCGAAGGGAAAGAGTTAGAACGGCTTACGGAAGAGGGCAACAGCAGCATGCCAGCCTTTTCACCGGATGGGAAAAAAATTGCCTTTGTGTCAGCGCGTGGTGGAGATACTGACATTTATTTGATGGATGCAAACGGGATGAACGTGGTCCAACTCACGAGAAGTCCGCCCGGAACCGGGAACACATCTCCTTCCTGGCTGTCCGGTGGTTTGGCAGTCAACCTGAAAGGAAAGTTGCCGATTTCTTGGGGAGGTCTCAAACGCACCGGGAACCCGCGATGATGGCATGACATTGACACGCGCGAAGAGTAAATGAAGGTTTCATATAACGAATACCCGGATTTTTTCGTCATCGCCAAGATACAGAGCCTATTGGATTCAGATTTGCGCATAATACGGTAGGAGCGGTTTCCAACCGCTCCTGCGAGACTAAACAGATACCGGTTTGGTTAGGCAACCGAACCTACCGCCGAATAGAAATGACTCTTGTGGTCCTGCTATAGAATAGAGAATCTCAAGTAGGCAAGAACCCGATAAAGGGAAACGCTCATGTTAAGAATATGTGCTAGAAACCGAGTTTTTTCTTGAAAACTCGGTTTCTCAAAGCCTCTTTGCACTTTCTTTTGACATGAGCCAAGGGAAAAAAGAGCGATGAATAAAGTCAGCCAATTTTCGAGAAGATGCCTGTTTCTATTACTATTGGCGTTTATGGTTGCGTCAGTCAGCATAGCACAGGGATTCGAACCGAGAATCGTCTTTGCGTCAAACCGCGACGGCGATTGGGACATCTACTCCATGGACGTAAACGGAAACAATGTCGTCCAACTCACCGACCACCCGGCATCTGACGAGGTGCCTGCATGCTCGCCGGATGGGAGAAGGGTTGTGTTCCGATCAGAACGTGACCTTACACCTGACTTGTATGTGATGGGCAGTGATGGCAATAACGTGATAAGACTCACGCAAGACAATTTTCGTGAAGGCCGCGCTAGTTGGTCCCCGGATGGAACGAAGATGGTCTTTTCATCACTCTGTAAAATCAACTGCGACATCTTCACCGTGGACGCCGATGGAAGTAATCGGACAAGGTTGGCAAAAGAGAAGATGTGGGATGTTTGGCCGAGTTGGTCGCCAGATGGAAGCAAGATTGCGTTTGTCGGCGCCCCTGACGGTGTCGCGGGTGCACGCTTTCACATTTTCGTGATGAATGCAGATGGAACGGAAAGGCACAATCTCACCGACGATACCCACCTGGAGAACAAGGACAGTTTCTCTCCTACTTGGTCGCCAGATGGGCGCAAGATTGCTTTCAATTCGTTTCGCCACTTCGTCCCCGCTGACTCGCGTAATGACATTTTCGTGATCGCCGCTGACGGGAAAGAGATGGAGCAGCTTACGGACGGGCCGGATAGTAGCGCCTCACCAGTCTATTCGCCGGATGGGACAAAGATCGCCTATGTGTCGGGTCGTAGAGGAACTTCTAACATTTATATAATGGACGCTAACGGGAATAACCCGGTCAATCTCACGAACACTCCTCCCGGTATTGAAAACGAAGCTCCTTCTTGGCCGCACGGCGCATTGGCAGTCAACCTCAATGGCAAACTGCCGATTTCGTGGGGAGAACTCAAACGCAGCCGCAACCCGTGATGATCTCAATGGGACTGGAAGGCAGGGCAGGTCACTGAAAAAATCGCCGAGTGCGTCACTTAATGGTTGGGAGCGGGTCAAACAGTACCTGCTCGCCCGCTCAAAACCGGTCACTTTATTTCCGTTTAATGCACGCTCAAGTAACACTTTCTCCAAAGTAAGTGATAGAGCGTATAACGAGTTACGAAATGAAGGAATCGTATCGTCACGCATTATGGCGTGCTCTGTTCCACAATCTGTTAGATTGTGATCCGCAAACTGACAGTTTGCGGTACAAGCGTGTTACTTGCTGAATGAATTATCCCGACAGGGATAATGGGGCGCTACCAAGGAGGAATGAAATGCCATTCGGACGAACACCTGTGTCGTTTCTCGGGTTAACCGTGATGCTGTTATGTGCGGAACTGTGGTTAGTACGAGGACTCGCAGCGCAGAAGTCACGGATCGCATTTACTAACCTTGTATTTGACAACTATGAAATCTACGTAATGGACGCCGATGGAGGAAGCCGGGAAAATCTGTCAAATCACCCAGTGGACGACATGGATCCGGATTGGTCGCCGGACGGGACGAAGATCGCATTCGTTTCCGACAGGAACGACGGCGAATATCAGATCTACGTTATGGACGCCGATGGGTCGAACCAGATTAGGCTCACAGATGGACCGCGGAGGAAGCGGATGCCAGACTGGTCTCCCGACGGGCGTAAGATTGTGTTCGCCGTCCACGATGGGATAGACCATATCGAAGTGATGGATGCGGATGGTCATAATCGTGTGATGCTTGAAAACAACGCTTCGGGACCGTCATGGTCTCCGGATGGAGGTAAGATTGCATTCGTATCGGGGAGAGACGGGGGCGCCGAGATTTACGTGACAGGCGCCGACGGACAGGGGCTTGAACGGGTGACGCATGATTTCTTGGGTGGGCTCAGTCCCTCGTTTTCTCCCGACGGACGAAGGATTGCATACTATGCCTTGGACGAAGGATTTTGGCACATCTATGTGGTAGATACTGATGGTAAGAATCGCCAGAGGCTCACGCACAATCAAGAGCATCATTTTCAGCCGACGTGGTCTCCTGACGCAAAGACGATTGTATATGCGAGCTCCAATGATAATAGACATTTTTTCCTCGGCGCTAAGATTCACTTGATGACCGCGGATGGAAAATATCTAAAGCAACTCAGTAAAGTTCGTGACGGGATAGATTACCAGCCTGACTATAGCCCGGTGGGATTAGCTGTGACACCGACTTCCATGGCAGCCACAACTTGGGGTAGGTTGAAGAAACGCGCCTCCAACCTCCCATAGTTTGCCTGAAAATCTTTCACTTCCAACCAAGGAGGAATAAAATGCGATTCGGACGAACACTTGTGTGGTTTATCGGGTTAACCGTGATGCTGTTATGTGCGGAACTGTGGTTGGTACGAGGACTTGCCGCGCAGAAGTCGCGGATTGTTTTTTCTAACCTGGTATTTGACAACCATGAAATCTACGTAATGGACGCCGATGGAGGAAACCGGGAAAACTTGTCAAACCACCCGGTGGACGACACGGAGCCGGATTGGTCGCCTAACGGGAGGAAGATCGCATTCGTCACCAACCGAAATGACGGCGTATTTCAGGTCTACGTCATGGACGCCGATGGTAAGAACCAGATTAGACTGACATATGGACCGCGGGACAAGCGGCATCCTGACTGGTCCCCCGATGGGCGTAAGATTGCGTTCACCGTCCTCCCAAATTTGGGAGATGACGTTTGGATTCGTCAGATCGACATAATAGATGCTGGCGGACAGAATCGTGAGAAGTTTGAAGACCATGCGATGCAGCCGTCATGGTCTCCGGATGGGCAAAAGATTGCATTCGCATCGACGAGAGACAGGGGCGCTCAGATTTACGTGATAGGCGCTGACGGACAGGGGCTTGTACGGGTGACGCACGGTTTATTGGGCGGACAGAGCCCCGCGTTTTCTCCCGACGGACGACGGATTTTATACTATTCCTGGGACGAAAAATTTCATCACATCCATGTGGTGGATGCAGATGGTAATAATGGGGTGAGGCTTACGCACAATCAGGAGCATTATGTTGACCCCGCGTGGTCCTCCGATGGGGGAACGATTGCATATGCGGTCGCTAACGATAAACTTCCTTTCAAATCAAGGATTCACTTGATGACCTCGGACGGCAAACATCTAAAGCGACTAACCAATATTCGTGACGGGGTCGATGAATATCCTGACTTCAACCCGGTAGGATTAGCAGTGTCCCCCACTTCCAAAACAGCTACAATTTGGGGTAAGCTCAAAATCCCGTTCGAAAAATAGAAGAAACAGACATTACTTGACAATTGGAGGCGCGTTCTCCGCGGGAGTTCCCATAGAAATCCCTTATTGCGCCCTCCCCGTTCGTAGTAGCGCGATTCATCGCGCGTTTCCTGTTCGTAGTACCAATCAAATGAGCGCATAACGAAGGATCAAGCGAGTGGACAACGAGTGATCAAATGAGCGAATAGATCAAGCGACTGATCGAGGAGCGCGATAGAGATCCAGCAAGCGAGTGAATAGTGAGCGCGGTAGAAATCCCACGCGATAGAAATCCAGCAAGCGAGTGAATAGCGAGCGCGGTAGAAATCCCCTTATTACGCCCTCCCCGTTCGTAGTAGCGCGATTCATCGTGCGTTTCCTGTTCGTGGTAGCGATCAAATGAGCGAATAACGAATCATCAAGCAAATGGATAATAAGCGCGATAGCATTCCAATAGATATCCCTAGGCTAGGGCATTCTATAGAATTGGAGACCTTGAGAAGGGTGAATTTGACTGATGAATAGAATTAGCCTATATTTGAGAAGATGCCCGATTCTAGTGTTAGTTGCGTTAATGGTTTCGTCCGACAGCACAGTGCAGGGATTTGACTCACGAATCGTTTTTTCATCGAACCGCGACGGCGATTGGGACATTTACTCCATGGACGCTAACCGAGATAACCTCCTCCAACTCACCGATCACATGGCATCTGACGAGCACCCCGCTTGCTCGCCGGATGGAAGTAGGATTGCGTTCACGTCGCGACGCGGTCTCACGCCTGACCTGTACGCGATGGACAGCGATGGCAGTGACGTGCTCAGACTCACCCGGGACAATTTTCGTGAAGGCCGCCCTAGTTGGACGCCGGATGGAACGAGGTTAGCCTTTTCATCTTTCCGTAATGTCGTTGGCGACTGGGAAATCTACGTAATGGACGCCGATGGAAATAACGTGATAAATTTGACAAAACACAAGTGGCGGGATGTTAGACCGAGTTGGTCGCCCGATGGAGGCAACATTGCGTTTGTCTCCTACCGTGACGGCGGCTTCAATACGCCCCGTCATATCTTCGTGATGAATGCAGATGGAACGGGAAGGCGCAACCTCACCGCCGACACCCAACTAAGGCGCAACGGGGGTCCTTCTTGGTCGCCAGATGGAAGTAAGATTGCTTTCAACTCACGGCGCTTCTTCGGCGATGGCTTTCGTACTGACATTTTCGTGATCACCGCTGACGGGCAAGAGTTTGAACAGCTTACCGACGGGGTGGGTAGCAACTGGTCACCAGTCTATTCGCCGGATGGGACAAAAATCGCCTTTGCGTCTAACCGTGACGGAGATGATAAGATCTTTTTGATGGACGCTAACGGTATCAACGCGGTCAATCTCACGAGAACTCCTCCCGGTATTGATAACGATGATCCCTCTTGGCCGCACGGTGGTTTGGCGGTCACCCAAACCGGTAAGTTGCCGATTTCTTGGGGAGAACTCAAACGGGCACGCAACCCGTGATGATGGCATGAAATCGACATGCCCCGAAGCGAAAATCAAGATTTCATAGAACGAATACCCCGACCTTCAAGGCATCGCCAGGATATAGAGTCAAGTCGACTCATATTTGCGCATAATACGGTAGGAGCGGTTTCCAACCGCTCCTGCGAGACTAGATAAATACCGGTTCGGTTAGGAAATCGAACCTACCGCCGCGTAGAAGTGACTCTTGGTCCTGCTATAGAGAATCTCAAGTAGGCAAGAACCCGATAAAGGGAAACGCTCATGTTAAGAATATGTGATAGAAACCGAGTTTTTTCTTGAAAACTCGGTTTCTCAAAGCCTCTTTACACTTTCTTTTGACATGAGCCAAGGGAAAAACGAGCGATGAATAAAGTCAGCCAATTTTCGAGAAGATGCCTGTTTCTATTACTATTGGCGTTTATGGTTGCGTCGGTCAGAATAGCACAGGGATTCGAAGAGAGAATCGTCTTTGCATCGAACCGCGACGGCGATTGGGACATTTACTCCATGGATGCGAACGGAGATAACGTGGTCCAACTCACTAACCACCCGGCATCCGATCGCTTTCCAGCCGGCTCGCCGGATGGAAGAAGGATTGCGTTCGAATCAGAGCGCGGCGTTACACCCGACTTGTATGTGATGGACAGCGACGGCGGTAACGTGATCCGACTCACCCGGGACAATTTTCTTGAAGGCAACCCTAGTTGGACGCCGGATGGAACGAAGTTTGCCTTTGATTCCTTCCGTTTCGTCGTTGGCAACTGGGAAATCTACGCCATGGACGCCGATGGAAACAACGTGATAAATTTGACAAAACACAAGTGGGGAGATGTTAAGCCGAGCTGGTCGCCAGACGGAAGCAGAATTGCGTTTGTCTCCGCCCGTGACGGCGGGTTCAATACTCCCCATCATATCTTCATAATGAATGCCGATGGAACGGAAAGGCGCAATCTCACCGGCGACACCCACCTACGAGACAATTGGGGTCCTAGTTGGACGCCAGACGGACGCAAGATCGCTTTCAGCTCGCGGCGCCTCTTCCGAAATGGCCATCGCCGTGACATTTTCGTGATTACCGCTGACGGGGAGGAGTTGGAGCAGCTTACTGACGGGCCGGGTAGCAGTTCGTCACCAGTCTATTCGCCGGACGGGACAAAGATCGCCTATGTGTCGGGTGGTAGAGGAAATTCTAACATTTATACAATGGACGCCAACGGTAAGAACGCTGCCAAACTCACGAAAACTCCTCCCGGTATTGACAACAGATTTCCTTCCTGGCCGCACGGTGGCTTGGCAGTCAACCGAACCGGAAAGTTGCCGATTTCTTGGGGAGAACTCAAACGGGCACGCAACCCGTGACGATGGCATGAAATCGACATGCCCCGAAGAGAAAACCAAGGTTTCATAGAACCTCCCACTGTCAGTTTACGCATTGCAGGCGCAATCTAACAGATCATGCTAGAAAGATGGAAACTTAAGTTAACGCAAGTTGCTACCTATGACAGAGAAACCGAGTTTTTCGTTCACGTTTGTTATCTTATAAGCAAATTAGGCTGATTCTCGTCAATCTCGTGTTTCTAAGCTGGAAAAAACTCGGTTTCTTCGCCTCTTCCGACAACGGTGCCAACCTAGGTTAGAGGATTCTCTAGAATGGATGAAGTCGACTAAGGAGAATATGACCAGTGAAAAAAACCAGACCGTTCTTGAGTAGATGCCTGTTTCTACTGCTATTGGCGTTAATGGCTGCGTCCGTCAGCACGGTGCAGGGATTTGAGTCGAGAATCGTCTTTGCATCGAACCGGGACGGCGACTGGGACATTTACTCCATGGACGTAAACGGAAACAATGTCCTACAACTCACCGACCACCCGGCATCCGATGAAGATCCCGCTTGCTCGCCGGACGGGAGAAGGATTGTGTTCCGATCAGAGCGCGGCATTACACCTGACCTGTATATGATGGCCAGCGATGGCAGTAACGTGATTAGACTCACCCATGACAACTTTGGTGAAGGCACCCCTAGTTGGACGCCGGATGGAACGAAGTTTGCCTTTGCATCTTTCCGTTTTGTCGTTGGCAACGTGGAAATCTACGAGATGGACGCCGATGGAAATAACGTGATAAATTTGACAAACCACAATTGGCACGATGTTAGTCCTAGTTGGTCGCCAGATGGAAGCAAGATGGCGTTTTCCTCCTACCGTACCGGTGCCTTTAATGATCCCCATCATATCTTCATAATGAATGCCGATGGATCGGAAAGGCGCAATCTCACCGGCGACACCCAACTAAGGGACAACGGGTCTCCTACTTGGTCCCCAGTCGGACGCAAGATTGCTTTCCATTCGTATCGCCATTTCGTCCCCGCTCGTTCGCGCTATGACATTTTCGTGATCACCGCTGACGGGAACGAGTTGGAGCAGCTTACGGACGGACCGCGTACCAACCATTCACCAGTCTATTCGCCAGATGGCACAAAGATCGCTTATGTGTCAGGTCGTAGAGGAAATTCTAATATCTTTTTGATGGACACCGACGGGAGGAACACGGTCAATCTCACGAGAACTCCTCCCGGTATTGACAACAGATTTCCTTCCTGGCCGCACGGTGGTTTGGCAGTCAACCGAGCCGGTAAGTTGCCGATTTCCTGGGGAGAACTCAAACGCAGCGGCAGCCCATGATGATATTAATAAACGCGGCGCCGACACCCAAACACTAGCTACAGAATTGAACGCTTAATCAACTCGGTACGTATTTAAACATAACTCGGTAGGTGCGATCAAATGAGCGAATAGATCAAGCGACTGATCAAGGAGCGCGATAGAGATCCAGCAAGCGAGTGAATAGCGAGTGCGGTAGAAATCCAGCAAGCGAGTGAATAGCGAGTGCGGTAGAAATCCAGTAAGCGAGTGAATAGCGAGTGCGGTAGAAATCCAGTAAGCGAGTGAATAGCGAGCGCGGTAGGAGTCCCCGTATTACGCCCTCCCCGTTCGTAGTAGCGCGATTCATCGCGCGTTTCCTGTTCGTGGTAGCGATCAAATGAGCAAATAACGAAGGATCAAGCGAATCGATAATGAGCGCGATAGCATTCCTATAGAACTCCTATAGAGATCCCTAGGTTAGAGGATTCTCTAAAATGGAAAAAGCCGAAAAAGGAGAATGTGACCGATGAATAAAACCAGCCCATTTTCGAGAAGATGCCTATTCCTACTACCATTGGCGTTAATGGTTGCGTCAGACAGCATAGCGCAGGGATTCGAACCGAGAATCGTCTTTTCATCGAACCGCGACGGCGACTGGGACATTTACTCCATGGACGCGGACGGAAACAACCTTGTCCAACTCACGGACCACCCGGAAGCCGACAGGGCACCCGTTTGCTCGCCGGATGGGAGAAGGATTGCGTTCAGATCAAAGCGTGACTTTAAACCTGACTTGTATGTGATGGACCGCGATGGCAATAACGTTATCCGACTTACCAATGACAATGATTTTGAAAGCCGCCCTAGTTGGTCGCCGGATGGCACGAAGATCGCCTTTTCAGCTTTCCGTTTTCTCGTTGGCAACTTGGAAATCTACCTGATGGACGCCGATGGAAATAATCTGATAAATTTGACAAAACACGAGATGGACGATTCTGAACCGAACTGGTCGCCAGATGGAAGCAAGATTGCGTTTACCTCCAAACCCGCTGATGACATCATGGCTGCTGCTTTTAATATCTTCGTGATGAATGCAGATGGAACGGGAAGGCGCAATCTCACTGGCGACACCGACCTAACGAATTGTTTCAGTTCTACTTGGTCGCCAGATGGAAAGGAGATTGCTTTCGACGCGCAGCGCAACGCCCTTTATGACATTTACGTGATGACCGCTCAAGGAAAAAAGCTAGAAAGGCTTTCGGACGCGAATGGTAACAATTGGGGACCCGCCTATTCCCCGGATGGGACAAGAATCGCCTATGTGTCAGACCGTGAAGGAGACCATAATATTTTTTTGATGAACACCAACGGGAGGAACGTTGTCAAACTCACGAGAACTCCTCCCGGTACCGACAACAGATCTCCTTCCTGGCAGCACGGTGGCTTGGCAGTCAACCGAACCGGTAAGTTGCCGATTTCTTGGGGAGAACTTAAACGCGCCGACAACCCGTAATGAAGTCATAGAATGCGCCGGTGATACCCAAACACAAATCCCTTTACTACGCCTTCCCCGTTCGTAGTAGCGCGATTCATCGCGCGTTTCCTGTTCGTGGTAGCGATCAAATGAACGAATAACGAAGGATCATCCAAATGGATAATAAGCGCGATAGCATTCCTATAGACCTCCTATAGAGATCCCTAGGCTTGAACTTCTATAGAATTGGAGACCTTGAGAAAGGTGAATTTTACCCATGAATAAAATCTGCCCATATCTGAGAAGATTCCTGTTTCTATCGTTGTTGGCATTTATGGTTGCGCCGGCTAGCAAAGGACAGGGATTCGAAGAGAGAATCGTCTTTGCATCGAACCGCGACGGCGACTGGGACATTTACTCCATGGACGTAAACGGGGATAACGTGGTCCAAATCACCGACCACCCGGCATCCGATGAAGATCCCGCTTGCTCGCCGGACGGGAGAAGGATTGTGTTCCGATCAGAACGTGACCTTTCACATGACCTGTATCTGATGGACAGCGACGGCGGTAACGTGGTAAGACTCACCCATGACGATTTTCTTAAAGGTCAACCTAATTGGACGCCGGATGGAAAGAAGATAGCCTTCTCATCTTTCCGGAATGTCATTGGCAACTGGGAAATCTACCTGATGGACGCCGATGGAAGTAACCTGATAAATTTGACGAATGATAAGATGTGGGACAAAAGCCCGAGTTGGGCACCAGATGGACGCAAGATGGCGTTTGTCTCCTTCCGTGACGGCGGCTTCAATACTCCCTGGCACATTTTCGTGATGAACGCGGATGGAACGGGAAGGCGCAATCTCACTGCCGACACCAACCTCAGGCGCAACTGGGGTCCTAGTTGGTCGCCTGACGGACGCAAGATTGCTTTCGATTCGCTGCGCCACTTCGTCCCCGCTGACTCGCGCAAAGACATTTTCGTGATCACCGCTGACGGGAAAGAGCTGGAGCAGCTCACGGACGGCCCGAGTAGCAGCAGATCACCCGTCTATTCGCCGGATGGGAGAAAAATTGCCTTTGCGTCAAACCGAGATGGAGATGCTAATCTTTATTTGATGGACGTCGACGGGAGGAACACTGTCAAACTCACGAGAACTCCTCCCGGTATTGACAACGTAAGTCCTTCCTGGCCGCACGGTGGTTTGGCAGTCAACCGAGCCGGTAAGTTGCCGATTTCTTGGGCAGAACTCAAACGGGCACGCAACCCGTGACGAAGGCATGAAATCGACACGTGCTGAAGAAATTGTGAAGGTTTCATAGAACGAATACCCGGATCTCTTAGTCATCGCCAGAACATAGAGCCGATTCGATTGAAAATTGCGCAAAATTCGGTAGGAGCGGTTTCCAACCGCTCCTGCGAGACTAGATAAATGCCGGTTCGGTTAGGAAACCGAACCTACCGCCGCGTAGAAGTGACTCTTGGTCTTGCTATTGAGAATCTCTAGTAGGCAAGAACCCGACAAAGGGAAAAGAGAGCGATGAATAGAATCAGGCCAGTTTCGAGAAGATGCTTTCTTCTATTGTTGTTTGCGTTTATGGTTGCGTGGGACAGCATTGCACAGGGATTTGAGTCGAGAATCGTATTTGCATCGAACCGCGACGGCGATTGGGACATCTACTCCATGGACGCGAACGGGGATAATGTAGTCCAACTCACTAACCACCCGGCGTCCGATCGCTTTCCCGCTGGCTCGCCGGATGGAAGAAGGATTGCCTTCGAATCAGAGCGCGGCGTTACACCTGACCTGTATGTGATGGACAGCGACGGCAGTAACGTGATTAGACTCACCCATGACAATTTTCTTGAAGGCACCCCTAGTTGGACGCCGGATGGAACGAGGTTTGCCTTTGCTTCTTTCCGTTTTGCTGTTGGCAACTGGGAAATCTACGCCATGGACGCCGATGGAAATAACGTGATAAATTTGACAAAACACAAGTGGTGGGATGTTAAGCCGAGTTGGTCGCCCGATGGAAGCAAGATTGCGTTTGTCTCCATGCGTGATGGCGGGTTCAATACTCCCCATCATATCTTCATAATAAATGCCGATGGAACAGAAAGGCGTAACCTCACCGGCGACACCCACTTAAGGGACAATTGGGGTCCTGCTTGGTCGCCAGACGGAAGCAAGATCGCTTTCAGTTCGCGGCGCTTCTTCCGAGAGGGCACGCGTAATGACATTTTCGTGATTACCGCTGAAGGGAAGGAGTTAGAACAGCTTACGGACGGCGCACGCTGGAACACGTCACCAGTCTATTCGCCGGATGGCACAAAGATCGCCTATGTGTCACGCCGCGACGGAGGCGCTAATATCTATTTGATGGATGCCAACGGGAGTAACGCGGTCAAACTCACGAAAACTCCTCCCGGTATTGACAACACATTTCCTTCCTGGCCGCATAGCGCATTGGCAATCAACCGAACCGGTAAGTTGCCGATTTCTTGGGGAGAACTCAAACGGGCACGCAACCCGTGATGATGGAATGAAATCAACATGCCCCGGAGCGGAAATCAAGGTTTCATAGAACGTCCCACTGTCAGTTTACGCATTGCAGGCGCAATCTAACAGATCATGCTAGAAAGATGGAAACTTAAGTTAACGCAAGTTGCTACCTATGACAGAGAAACCGAGTTTTTCGTTCACGTTTGTTATCTTATAAGCAAATTAGGCTGATTCTCGTCAATCTCGTATTTCTAAGCTGGAAAAAAACTCGGTTTCTTCGCCTCTTCCGACAACGGTGCCAACCTAGGTTAGAGGATTCTCTAGAATGGATGAAGTCGACTAAGGAGAATATGACCAGTGAAAAAAACCAGACCATTCTTGACCAGATGCCTGTTTCTACTGCTATTGGCGTTAATGGCTGCGTCAGACAGCACGGCACAGGGATTTGAGTCGAGAATCGTCTTTGCATCGAACCGGGACGGCGACTGGGACATTTACTCCATGGACGTGAACGGGGATAATGTGGTCCAACTCACCGATCACCCGGCAACTGATGAGTATCCCGCTGCCTCGCCGAACGGACGGAGGATTGCGTTCATTTCAGAGCGTGACGTTACACCCGACTTGTATGTAATGGACAGCGATGGCGACAACGTGATCAGACTCACCCATGACGATTTTCTTAAAGGTCAACTTAATTGGACGCCGGATGGAAAGAAGATAGCCTTCTCATCTTTCCGGAATGTCATTGGCAACTGGGAAATCTACCTGATGGACGCCGATGGAAGTAACCTGATAAATTTGACGAAAGATAAGATGTGGGACGAAAGCCCGAGTTGGTCGCCAGATGGACGCAAGATGGCGTTTGTCTCCTTCCGTGACGGCGGCTTCAATACTCCCTGGCACATTTTCGTGATGAACGCGGATGGAACGGGAAGGCGCAATCTCACTGCCGACACCAACCTCAGGCGCAATTGGGGTCCTAGTTGGTCGCCTGACGGACGCAAGATTGCTTTCGATTCGCTACGCCACTTCGTCCCCGCACCGTCGCGCACTGACATTTTCGTGATCACCGCTGACGGGAAAGAGCTGGAGCAGCTCACGGACGGCCCGGGTAGCAGCAGATCACCCGTCTATTCGCCGGATGGGAGAAAAATTGCCTTTGCGTCAAACCGAGATGGAGATGCTAATCTTTATTTGATGGACGTCGACGGGAGGAACACTGTCAAACTAACGAGAACTCCTCCCGGTATTGACAACGTAAATCCTTCCTGGCCGCACGGCGGTTTGGCGGTCAATCCAAACGGAAAGTTGACGATATCTTGGGGAGAACTCAAACGGGCACGCAACCCGAGATGATGTCGATGGGGTTAGAGGATAGGTCGGGTCATTGAAAAAGTTGTCGAGAGCGTATCTTAATGTTTCGGATCGTGTCCGAACAGCGCCTGCACACCGGCTCAAAACCGGTTACTTTTTGTCCATTTTTCGCACTCTCAAGTAACACTTTTTCAGAACCAGTCTTAGGGAAGGAAATCTGTGCCACAATCTGTTAGATTGTGATCCGCAAACTAACAGTTTGCGGTACAAGAGTGTTACCTGCTGAAAGAATTATCGCCACAGGGATATTGGCGCGCTCTGTACCACAATCTGTTAGATTGTGATCCGCAAACTAACAGTTTGCGGTACAAGAGTGTTACCTGCTGAAAGAATTATCGCCACAGGGATATTGGCGCGCTCTGTACCACAATCTGTTAGATTATGATCCGCAAACTAACAGTTTGCGGTACAAGCGTGTTACCTGCTGAGAGAATTATTCCGACAGGGATAATGGCATGCTACCAAGGAGGAATAAAATGCGATTCGGACGAACACTTGTGTCGTTTATCGGGTTAACCGTGATGCTGTTATGTGCGGAACTGTGGTTAGTGCGAGGACTGGCCGCGCAGAAGTCTCAGATTGTTTTTACACACTTGGTGTTTGACAACTATGAAATTTTCGTAATGGACGTCGATGGAGGAAACCGGGAAAACTTGACTAACCATCCAGTGCACGATAGGGAACCGGATTGGTCTCCCGACGGAACGAAGATTGCATTCGTTTCCGACAGAAAGGATGACGCGGATCAGATCTACGTCATGGATTCCGATGGAAAGAACCAGACTAGACTCACAAAGGGACCGCGGAGGAAGATGCAACCTGACTGGTCTCCCGATAGTCAAAAGATTGCGTTCACCGTCTGGGATGGGATACCTCGTATCGACGTGATGGATGCTGATGGTAAAAATCGAACGACGCTGGTAGGCGAGGCGAGTGCGCCGTCGTGGTCTCCGGATGGGGGACAGATTATGTTCGTATCTGCGAGAAACTGGGAAAGTGAATTTATGGTGATAGGCGCCGACGGACAGGGGCTTGAAAAGCTGAAGCACCCTTTGCGCGGAGGCAGCCCGTCGTTTTCTCCCGATGGACGGCGGATAGCATACGGCGCGGAGCACGGAGGATCCGTTCATATCTTTGTGGTGGGGCTGGATGGTAGAAATCCCAAGAGACTTACACACGATCAACATGGTCATTGGGATCCCGCATGGTCTCCCGATGGGCAGACGATTGCATACGTGGCCCCTCATGATGGTATACCTTTCGGCGCGGAAATTCACTTGATGACCGCGGAAGGAAAATACATTAAGCGACTCAGCAAAGGGCGAGATGGGATTGATGAACAGCCGAACTTTGGCCCGGGAGGCTTAGCTGTGTCCCCCGCTTCCAAAACAGCCGCAATTTGGGGTAAGCTCAAAATCCCGTTTGGGAAATAGAAGGAACAGACAGTATTTGGCTATTGGAGTCTTGTTTTCTGTGGGCGTTCTATCGCGCTCCTAGTCCGGTCGCTTGATCTCTTACGGAGCGGGGAGTCGCGACCCGGAGATCGCATCTACAACCGCGTAGGAAGAAGATATCTTGCGCGTCGTAGGATTCACATTCGGGATTTCTATGGGAGTTCCCATAGAAATCCCTTCATTACGCCCTCCCTGTTCGTAGTAGCGCGATTCATCGCGCGTTTCCTGTTCATGGTCGCTATCAAATGAGCGAATAACGAGGGATAAAGCGAATGGACAACGAGTGATCAAATGAGCGAATAGATCAAGCGACTGATCGAGGAGCGCGATAGAGATCCAGCAAGCGAGTGAATAGCGAGCGCGGTAGAAATCCCACGCGATAGAAATCCCCTTATTACGCCCTCCCCGCTCGTAGTAGCGCGATTCATCGCGCGTTTCCTGTTCATGGTCGCTATCAAATGAGCGAATAACGAGGGATAAAGCGAATGGACAACGAGTGATCAAATGAGCGAATAGATCAAGCGACTGATCGAGGAGCGCGATAGAGATCCAGCAAGCGAGTGAATAGCGAGCGCGGTAGAAATCCCTTTATTAAGCCCTCCCCGTTCGTAGTAGCGCGATTCATCGCGCGTTTCCTGTTCGTGGTCGCGATCAAATGAGCGAATAACGAATGATCAAGCAAATGGATAATAAGCGGGATAGCATTCCTATAGACCTCCTATAGGGATCCCTAGGCTAGAGCATTCTATAGAATTGGAGACCTTGAGAAAGGAGAATTTGACTGGTGAATATAACCAGCCCATTTTCGAGAAGATACCTATTTCTATTTATACTGGCGTTAATGGTTGCGTGGGACAGCACAGCGCAGGGATTCGAGTCGAGAATCTATTTTTCATCGAACCGCGACGGTGATTGGGACATTTACTCCATGGACGTAAACGGAGACAACGTGGTCCAAATCACCAACCACCCGGCATCCGATGAAGATCCCGGTTGCTCGCCGGACGGGAGAAGGATTGTGTTCCGATCAGAGCGAGACGTTACACCTGACCTGTATATGATGGACAGCGACGGCGGTAACGTGATTAGACTCACCCGTGACAATTTCCTTGAAGGCAACCCTAGTTGGACGCCGGATGGAACGAGGTTTGCCTTTTCGTCGTTCCGTTTTGTCGTTGGCAACTGGGAAATCTACCTGATGGACGCCGATGGAAATAATCTGATTAATTTGACAAACCACAAGTGGTGGGATGTTAAGCCGAGTTGGTCGCCAGACGGCAGCAAGATGGCGTTTGTCTCCGCCCGTGACGGCGACTTCAATACTCCCTGGCATATTTTCGTGATGAATGCAGATGGAACGGGAAGGCGCAATCTCACCGGAGACACCCACCTACATGACAATTGGGGGCCGGCTTGGTCGCCAGACGGGCGCAAGATTGCTTTCAGCTCGCTGCGCCACTTCTTCCCCGCTCCCTCGCGCGATGACATTTTCGTAATTTCCGCTGACGGGGAGGAGTTGGAGCAGCTTACGGACGGGCCGCGTAGCTGCTGGTCACCGGTCTATTCGCCGGATGGTACCAAGATTGTCTTCGTGTCAAACCGCGATGGAGATTATAACATATATTTGATGGACGCCAACGGTAAGAACGCTGTCAGACTCACGAGAACTCCTCCCGGTATCGATAACGATCATCCGTCTTGGCCGCGCGGGGCATTGGCGGTCAACGCAAACGGAAAGTGGCCGATTTCTTGGGGAGCACTCAAACGGGCACGCTACCCGTGATGATGTCAATCAACTCGGCGACGACTCCCATCCACAAGCTATAGCATTGAACTCTGAGAACCGGATCGCTTTATTTGACGACGCTGTACGCCAATGTGAAGAAAACGGCATGGCAAAGGTTTTTCGGAGGATGAGGATTCATACACGGCAAAAGAAACGTGCATAAGTATGCCGGCTCATCGGAACAGAAAACGTGCTTCTGAATAATGGAACAGGATATGGAATCTTCTTTGCTGAAGGGAACATTAGCATGTTTGAGAGCTTGTCTCTTCACGGTTGGGATGTATGTAGTGTTCGCGTGCCCCTGTCCAGTTCAGGGCGCCGACTCCAAGATTGCTTTTTACTCCTACAGCGATAACAACCATGTAATCTATACAGTTGACGCCGGCGGGTCAAATCCAACAAAACTGACCAGAGGCAGAGATCCCGCTTGGTCTCCGGACGGACAGAGAATTGTATTCTCGTTCGGATTTGATCGCTTTCGCGGTGATGTTGAAGACATCTGTGTTATTGACATCAATGGCAATAATCGCGTAAATCTCACCCACGGCCGGCATAAGAGGAACTTTTTCCCCACTTGGTCGCCCGATGGATTAACAATTGCATTTGAATCAAACCGTGAGGGTCTAAAGGACATCTACCTGATGGACGCTGACGGTGGGAATCCCAAGAACCTCACCCTCGACCTGGAGTCCAATGGCCACCCGAGTTGGTCGCCGGACGGGAAAAGAATTGCATTTGCGTCATCCCCCGGCGGCGGCAGAGCGGACATTTTCACTATAAACCGCGACGGTACCAATCGTGTCAACTTGACGCAAGAACGTCGTGCGCTCAATGTTAATCCGAGTTGGTCCCCCTGCGGAAAGAAGATTGCCTACGCGGCGTTGTCCGACGTGAAACGGGTGGTGCCGTGGAATCCCGACTTCGATATCTTCATAATGAATGCTGACGGAACCAATCCCATGCAACTCACCGACGGTGCGCCCATCAGCAGAGGACCGGCGTGGTCACCGGATGGAACAAAGATTGCGTTTCACCGAGCGACGCACGAACTCGATGACAGCTTTGACATCTACGTGATTAACGTTGATGGAACCGGTCTTGTCAACCTCACTGAAACGCTCGGTATATCAGAGTTGAGCCCTTCTTGGAGCCCTTCCCCGTATTCAGTTTTGTCAAGGGGAAGATTGACGACCACGTGGGGAACAGTGAAACAGAAACACTAGCTATGGAGGCGTGACGAACGAGAAATGAAACCCCATCCATCAGGAAGACTCTCCTTATCATTAAAGGACATTCTCTTCGTCTTGATTACCGGTGTATTATTCACGTCCTTAAATTTGGTACGGGCGGTTGCGGACACGATTGCTTTCAATTCAAATGGGAATATCTACACCATGAACGCTGATGGGACAGATCTCATTAAACTTACTCGGGGCAGCAGCCCCTCTTGGTCGCCGGATGGGACAAGGATCGTGTATTCCTTCGGTCTCGGCAGGTTTCGCGGTGATCCCGACGACATTTACATCATGGACGCCAACGGTGCGAACCGCGTGAATCTCACCAAAGGACGGCACAAAGGTAACTCGCAGCCTGCTTGGTCCCCAGACGGTATTACGATAGCCTTTAGGTCCAACCGTGATGAGAATTTCGAAATTTACGTGATGAACGCCGACGGAAAGAATTCAAAAAACCTTACGCTGCACCTAGATAGCGATACTTGGCCGACTTGGTCACCGGACGGGAGGAAAATCGCCTTCGAGTCTTTGCAAGTCGCCGAGGGGGTGCTAAATCATTCGGATATATTTGTCATGGATGCCGACGGCGCCGATCGGACTAATATTACCCAAAATCCCCGCGCCGCCAATAGGACGCCCAGTTGGTCGCCGGATGGAAGCAAAATCGCCTTCGTGGCAGTGCGAAACGTCAACCGGGTAGACCTCTGGAATTCTGACCTGGACATCTTTGTGATGAATGCCGACGGAACTAATCCCGTCAGGCTTACCGAGGATGCACGTTTCAATTGGTCCCCAAGTTGGTCACCGGACGGCAAAAGGATTGCATTTGTGCGAGCAATGCACGACGATATCACTGACTGCGACATCTATGTGATGTACGCAGATGGAACCGGTCTTGTAAACCTCACCCAAACCCCTGGCGTGGGCGAGTTCCACCCTTCTTGGAAACCTACTCCGTTCTCTGTATCATTACGAGAAAGGTTGTCCGTCATATGGGGAACGGTGAAACAGAAGCGTTAGCTGCGAAAATACCGAAACTAATTGGGTATCGTTGCGATGACGGAGATCGCCATCTTCGCAGACGGGGGACCGGAGCACGCAGCTGGAGCTTAAACTGGTAACGTTGAACGCTGCAAGCGAATCAGCGGATTTCGGACTGATTCGCCTTTAGCAAAACGATGGAGGCGTAATTAACAAGAAATGAATCCCCATCCATCAAGGAGACTCTCCTTATCATTAAAGGAGGTTCTCTTCGTCCTGATTACCGGTGTGTTATTCACGTCCTTGAATTCGCAATGGGCAGTTGGGGACACGATTGCTTTCAGTTCTGATGGGAAAATCTACACCATGAGCACTAATGGGACAAATCTCATCACACTTACTCGGGGCAGTACCCCCTCATGGTCGCCAGTTGGGACAAGGATCGTGTATTCCTTCGGTCTGGGCAGGTTTCGCGGTGATGTCTCCGACATTTACATCGTGGATGCAAACGGTGCGAACCGCGTGAATCTCACCAAAGGACGCCACAAAAATAACGGCGTGCCTCGTTGGTCGCCCGACGGCACAAAGATAGCTTTTGTTTCTAACCGTGATGACAATAGCGAAATCTATGTGATGAACGCCGACGGGAAGAATCCCAAAAACCTTACGCTGCACCTAGATGACGATACTTGCCCGACGTGGTCACCGGACGGGAGGAGAATCGCCTTCGAGTCGATGCGAGTCGCCGAAGGAGTGCTAAATCATTGGGATATATTTGTCATGGATGCCGACGGCGCCAATCGGACTAATCTTACCCAAAATCCCCGCGCCGCCAATAGGACGCCTAGTTGGTCGCCGGACGGAAGCAAAATCGCCTTCGCGGCAGTGCGAGATGTCAATCGTGTAGACCTCTGGAACTCTGACCTGGACATCTTTGTGATGAATGCCGACGGAACTCATCCCGTCAGACTCACCGAAGATGCACGTTTCAATTGGCTCCCAAGTTGGTCGCCGGATGGCAAAAGGATTGCTTTTGTGCGAGCAGCGCACGACGATATCACTGACTGCGACATCTATGTGATGAACGCAGATGGAACCGATTTTGTAAACCTCACTCAGACCCCTGGACTGGGCGAATGGCACCCTTCTTGGAAACCGACTCCGTTTTCGGTATCATCACGAGGCAAGTTGCCCGTCATGTGGGGAACGGTGAAACAGAAGCGCTAGCTATGGAAGCGTAACGAACGAGAAATGGAATTCCATCCATTAGGAAGACTCTCCCCATCATTAAAGAGTATCGTGTTCTTTTTGATCACCGGTGTATTCTTCACGTCGTTAAATCTGGTACGGGCGGTTGCGGACACCATTGCTTTCAGTTCAAAGTGGAATATCTACACCATAGACACTGATGGGACAAATCTCATCGAACTTACTCGGGGCGAAGGCCCCTCATGGGCGCCGGATGGAACAAAGATCGTGTTTTCCTTCGGTCTCGGAAGGTGGCTCGGCGACGTCACCGACATTTACATCATGGATGCAAACGGCGCGAACCGCGTGAATCTCACCAAAGGACGCCACAAGCAGAACTCACAGCCCGCTTGGTCTCCCGACGGCACAAAGATTGCTTTTGTTTCCTACCGTGATCACAATCACGAAATCTATGTGATGAACGCCGACGGGAAGAATCCCAAAAACCTTACGCTGCACCTAGATGACGATACTTGCCCGACGTGGTCACCGGACGGAACAAAGATTGCTTTTTGGTCAAGGCAAGTCGCCGGGGAAATACCAATTCTCTCGGATATATTCGTCATGGATGCCGACGGCGCCAATCGGACTAATCTTACCCAAAATCCGCGTGCCTCCAATAGGACGCCTAGTTGGTCGCCGGACGGGAGCAAAATCGCCTACGCAGCATTATCAAAGGTCGATGGTGTAGACCTCTGGAACGCTAACTTGGACATCTTTGTGATGAATGCCGACGGAACTGATCCCGTCAGACTCACTGAAGATGGACGTGCTAATTGGCTCCCAAGTTGGTCACCGGATGGCAAAAGGATTGTATTCGAGCGAACGATACTCGATGATCCCATTTACGCCGACATCTATGTGATGAACGCGGATGGCACCGGTCTTGTAAACCTCACCCAAACCCCTGTTGTGCCCGAGTGGGACCCTTCTTGGAAACCTACCCCGTTTTCGGTATCATCACGGGGCAAGTTGCCCGTCATGTGGGGAACGGTGAAACAGAAGCGCTAGCTATGGAGGCGTAACGAACGAGAAATGGAATTCCATCCATCAGGTAGACTCTCCCCATCATTAAAGAGTATCGTGTTCTTTTTGATCACCGGTGTATTCTTTACGTCGTTAAATCTGGTACGGGCGGTTGCGGACACCATTGCTTTCAGTTCAAAGTGGAATATCTACACCATAGACACTGATGGGACAAATCTCATCGAACTTACTCGGGGCGATGGTCCCTCATGGGCACCGGATGGGACAAAGATCGTGTTCTCCTTCGGTCTCGGAAGGTGGCTCGGCGACGTCACCGACATTTACATCATGGATGCAAACGGCGCGAACCGCGTGAATCTCACCCGAGGACGCCACAAGCAGAACTCAATGCCTGCTTGGTCGCCTGACGGCACAAAGATTGCTTTTGTTTCCTACCGTGATCACAATCACGAAATCTATGTGATGAACGCCGACGGGAAGAATCCGAAAAACCTTACCCTGCACCTAGATGACGATACTTGCCCGACGTGGTCACCGGACGGAACAAAGATTGCTTTTTGGTCAAGGCAAGTCGCCGGGGAAATACCAATTCTTTCGGATATATTTGTCATGGATGCCGACGGCGCCAATCGGACTAATCTTACCCAAAATCCGCGTGCCTCCAATAGGACGCCTAGTTGGTCGCCGGACGGAAGCAAAATCGCCTACGCGGCAGTGCGAAATGTCAATCGTGCAGACTTTTGGAACTCTGCCTTGGACATCTTTGTCATGAATGCCGACGGAACTCATCCCGTCAGGCTCACCCAAGATGCGAGTCTCAATTGGTTCCCAAGTTGGTCACCGGATGGCAAAAGGATTGTCTTTATGCGACAAACGCACGACGATCCCATTACCGCTGACATCTATGTGATGAATGCAGATGGAACCGGTCTAGTAAACCTCACTCAAACTCAGCTTGTGGGCGAGTTCAATCCTTCTTGGAAACCTACTCCGTTTTCAGTATCATCAAGAGCCAAGTTGCCCGTCATATGGGGAACGGTGAAACAGAAACGTTAGCTATGGAAGCGTGACGAACGCGAAATGAAATCCCATCCATTAGGAAGACTCTTCCTATCATTAAAGGACATTCTCTTCGTCTTGATTACCGGTGTATTATTCACGTCCTTGAATTCGCAATGGGCAGTTGGGGACACGATTGCTTTCAATTCAAATGGGAATATCTACACCATGAACGCTGATGGGACAAATCTCATCAAACTTATTCGGGGCGGCACCCCCTCTTGGTCGCCTGATGGAACAAAGATCGTGTTTTCCTTCGGTCTCGGAAGGTGGCTCGGCGATGTCACCGACATTTACATCATGGATGCAAACGGTGCGAGCCGCGTGAATCTCACCCAAGGACGCCACAAGGTTAACCACTCGCCCGTTGTGTCGCCGGATGGGAAAAGAATTGCCTTTGCCTCATACCGCGATGACAATTACGAAATTTACGTGATGGATGCCGATGGGAAGAATCCGAAAAACCTTACTTTGCACCTAGATGACGATACCTCCCCGGCTTGGTCACCGGACGGGACAAAGATTGCCTTCGGGTCAAGGCAGGTTAGAGAAGACATATTGAATCACTCTGACATATTCGTGATGAATGCCGACGGTACGAACCGAATCAACCTCACTCAAAATCCTCACGCGTTCAATAACGATCCCAGTTGGTCGCCGGACGGAAACAGAATTGCTTACTCAGCGTTTTCCAACGTCGATCTTGTGGGCCCAGGAAATACCCACATTGACATATTCGTGATGAATGTAGACGGGACGCAACCCAGAAGATTAACCGAGGATGCACCGCTCAACATTCAACCCAGTTGGTCGTCAGACGGCAAAAAAATTGCTTTCTCGCGAGCACAGGAGGACGATCCCATTTACTGCGACATCTATATGATGAACGCAGATGGAACCAACCTTGTAAACCTCACCCAAACCCATCTTGCGGGCGAGTTCAACCCTTCTTGGAAACCTACTCCGTTTTCGGTATCATGGCGAGGCAGGTTGCCCGTCATATGGGGAACGGTGAAACAGAATCGCTAGCTGCGGAAGGTGCCTAAACCAATTGGGTATCGCTGCGGTGGCAGAGGTTACTATCTCCGCAATCGGGGCGGAGGAGGACGGCTGCAAGCGCCGGAATGGGTTGCGTTACGCTTGGCGGGTAAAAAAGATGACGGCGTGATTCAGCTAAGGTGGAAGCGGCGTCCAACGCCGAATCTCTCTGGCATCGGAGTATTACGAATCTGGCGCCGCTCTGTTGGAAGGATATTGATGGAGCAGACGGGATTCGAACCCGTGACCTCATCCGTGCGAGGGATGCGCTCTCCCATCTGAGCTACTGCCCCATATGGCGGTGTTTTTTGAACGAAGTCCAGTCATTGCTTAGAACCTGTTTGAAAAGTCATTCCGAGTAGAATCATGCGTCGCGAAAACACCGAAATCAAGTTTTTTCTTGAAAACTTGATTTCTGGATGGAAACAGAATGACGAAACCGAGTTTTTTCCTCAAAACTTGGTTTCTTTCTACCACAATTCTGCAGGATCAAGCGAGTGGATAGCGAGCGCGATAGAACTCCCCTGCGCGCCTTACAAAATGTACTTTTCAAACAAGTTCTTAACGACCGCCAACTGTGTGAAATAGTCTATCGAAACAGACTTGATTTCGTTTGAAGTGTCTTCAGCAATTAATTATTATGGCTCATTTCTATGAGCTTGCTCATAGTGTTAAAATTTCTCATGGTTGCAGACACATCAAGTTTTTTCTCCAGAAAGTTATTACTCAACTTTGAGCAGGAAGCATCGCCGGGGATATACATATAGGCGGCATTTTCACCAAAATTTAATTGACAATCTCCAAAATCTTCCTCCTGCAGTTTATCTATTTTATATGAAGCCGGTTTGTGTGCAAATGAAACAAAAAATACTCGTGAAATGTCATGACCATTTTTGAAAGGATTTTCATCAAGTATTTTCTGAAGTTGTGCGCCAGTGCGGGCAATTATCGTAAGATCAGGGCCAATATGTTTTTTGATGAGATGATGTACTTTTGTTTCGATATTACGCACAGACAAATCGGTTTCAACCAAGGCGTTGCCACTAGCAATATACGTACGGACATTTTCAAAACCATGTTTACCAAGCACTTCGCGTAACTGTTTCATCGGCACTTTGTTCTTCCCGCTAGGCATAACGCCGCGTAATAAAAGTATGTATGTCCTCATGACGATGTTTTATTCGAATCTTCTGATTTCTTCCAAATTCGTACTTTCTATAGAACCGTCCTTGTAACATTCATACCAATCGTTAGCATTGGGAATATTCGTCATCTCCTTCTCCGCCCTTTTGGCATCCTCTCTGGAATTCCAGTACACAATGTCCGTGTAGCCGCCGGCATTATTCTTGTGGATTTCCCACCTTATGAAGCCGGGCTGCTTTGCCATCCAGCTTTCTACAATTTGGCCCGCAACACCAAGTAAATGTTCTTCGGTGATCTCGTCTGCCAGTTCGTAACTGATAATGTCTTTGTACATTTCGCGCGAAACTGAAAAATGGCGGAGAGAGTGGGATTCGAACCCACGGTGCAGTTGCCCGCACAACAGTTTTCGAGACTGTCCAGTTCAACCACTCCTGCATCTCTCCGCAGGCTCAACGGCGTTCATGGAAGAAGGATTGGAGCAAGGTGCGGCTTTCTTCGCCCAAGACACCCTTAACAACATCCACTCTGTGATTTAATCGCGTCTCTCGCAATATGTCAAACACGCTGCCCGCAGCGCCGAATTTCGGTTCCGACGCGGCATAAACCACCCGCGGTATACGAGCCAATACAATCGCCCCGGCGCACATTGGACACGGTTCCAAGGTGACGTATAGCGTTGCCTCCGTTAGCCGCCAATCCCCGACACAACGCGACGCGGATCGAATGGCGAGCACCTCCGCGTGCGCCGTTGCATCCTTCGAATGTTCGCGCGTGTTATGCGCACGGGAAATGACCGCGCCCTCTCTGACGATTACCGCTCCGACGGGCACCTCGCCCCTCTTCGATGCTTGACGCGCTTGTTCAAGGGCTTCGCGCATCCAGAGCTCGTCTGACATTTCCGGCTTGGTCACGTATTACGCATTACGAGATACTCAGTCGCTAATCTGCGTGCGTCCTAACACATCACGCTAAGTGCAACCAACTTCTCCCGTGATACCTGCTGCGATAAGCGCCTGAGAGGATTCGAACCCCCGGCCTTCTGATCCGTAGTCAGATGCTCTAATCCGCTGAGCTACAGGCGCAAAAAATGGCGGAGAGGATGGGATTCGAACCCATGGTACCACTAAGGCACAACTGCTTAGCAGGCAGCCCGATTCAACCGCTCTCGCACCTCTCCACACGTGTTCTAACGATGGCGGTGGGAGTAGGATTCGAACCCACGGTACCTTGCGGTACAACGGTTTTCAAGACCGCCGCTTTCGACCACTCAGCCATCCCACCAAAATCGCGGTTTAATTCTATCAGAGATTCCCGGTCTTTGTCAAGAAAATCCCCGCTTCAGCGTCGGGCAAAACGTCCGAGTTTTTATTGATGGGCAATAACCGCGATAGTAATACCCGACTGAACTCTCTCGGAACTCTCATCAGCGGGATTTCTGCTCAGGTCACGTCCGGGATTTAGTCGCGTTTTCGCTATGCCAATCCGGAGGGCAACTTGCCAAGCTATATCCCTACGTGCTATAATACGGTGTGCGTTTCTTTCACGTACTATTTCCCGCGCGGGGTGCCTCGGAAATTGCCGACGAAACCATCCACAAAACTTTGGGGCGGACGATTTGGTTCAGAGACAACGAGTGAAACCCAAGATTTTACCCAATCCACCGATGCTGATTCGCGGCTGGTCGCTTATGACATCTGGGGGAGCCAAGCGCATGCCATCATGCTGGCGCGGCGTGAAATAATCTCGGACGAAGATCTCCGGCAAATCTTGACCTGGCTGGGGCGAGCACAGGAAGATTATGACAACGGCACGTTTGTCTTAAAACCCGAAAACGAAGATGTCCACATGAATGTGGAGTCTTACCTTATCGATGGCGCCGGCATCGAGTGCGGCGGAAAACTCCACACCGCGCGCTCCCGAAACGACCAAATTTTGGTTGACGCCCACCTCTATATCCGCGAACAGATTCTCGGAACACAAACCGGATTGTCTCAACTCTGTCGTGCGTTTCTTAGAGTTGCGTCCAACCATGCCGAAACGGTGATGCCGGGCTACACGCACATGCAGCACGCCCAGCCGATCAGCCTCGGGTTCTGGGCGACCGCGTACGTGAGCATGTTTCTCCGCGACCAAAAACGGTTGGACTCCGCCTTTCGGCTCGCCAATATGAATCCGTTGGGCGCGTGCGCGCTTGCCGGCACGTCTTTCAACATTGACCGCGGGCTATGCACGAAACTTCTTGGATTCGACGCCGTTCACACTCATGCTTTAGATGTAATCAGCAGTCGTGACTTTATCGCGGAAACGCTGTTCTCCCTATCTCTGCTAATGACGAATCTCTCAAGACTGGGAGAAGAGATCATTTATTGGGCGACGCACGAGTTTGGTCTAGTGGTGCTGGACGATGCCTACGCCACGGGCAGTTCGATCATGCCTCAGAAGAAAAATCCCGATATCGCCGAGTTGGTTCGCGGTCGGTGCGGGCGTGTGCACGGTGAACTGCTAAACCTTCTGATCAACCTCAAAGGACTGCCGCTCGGTTACAGCCGCGACCTTCAGGAGGACAAACGACCGCTTTGGGACGCTTTCGAGGTCGTGCAATCCTGTCTGGGCATCCTGCCCGGCTTACTTGAAACGACGTCCTTTAACACCGATCGGATGGAGGAACTCTGCGAGGGGAACTTTGCAACGGCAACAGAATTGGCAAACTACCTAGTACGGGAACAAGGCTTGTCGTTCCGGGAAAGTCACGAAATCGTTGGAGGCATCGTTGGCGATCTGGTGAAAAAGGGGGCGACCTTCGAGGATTTGGAGGAGACCCGGAAACTACTGCAACTCAGAGGCGTCAACCTGTCTACGTCCCAGCTTCAAGGGGTTCTCGATCCCGCACTTGCGGTTCGCCGCAACCAAAGTTTGGGAGGGACATCCCCTGCCGAAGTGGGGCGAATGACATCCGAGTTTGAGGCGGAACTGAGAGAGATTGATGCGGAAATCTTGTTGCGCCAAGAACAAATTAACGTTGCATATGAACAGACGCACCAGATTATCGAGGAAGCCGTTGCAGGAAAATCAATCGCCAAGATCGATTCGCCGTGCTGGGCGTGAACTTCGCGGATTCCGGGTGGATACCGGTCTTCGGCAGCCGTCGGCGGGCGATTCCTTCGACACATCAATAACCGCGAAGGGATGATGCAATGAACGTTGCTTCCGACACTGGTTGCAAGTATTGCAAGAAAACTGACTATAAGGATTTAAAATGATCAACGGATTTTCAAAACTTCCCGCTTTGATAGTCATTTTCATACTGACTTTCGGCTGCAGTCTTGCCGCGAGCGGATCATCGAGCGAGAAATCTAAAAAGGGAACGGTGAAGTGGCAGAGTAGATCCTACCACGGCAAGCGGACTGCTAGCGGTGAGAGGCACAATCATCGAGACCTTGTGGCGGCTCATCCGACGCTGCCGTTTGACACCTATCTTAAAGTCGAGAATCCCAATAACGGGAAGATGGCGGTCGTAAGGGTCAATGACCGGTGCCCGCAACGGAATGACAGGTTGCTTGTTGTCTCGTGGGGTGCGGCGAGAATACTCGGTATCCTCGAGCGCGGCGCCGCGGTGATGCAAATCAGCGGCGCAAAGACGTTTACAGGCTATGCCTCTTGGTACGGCAAACAGTTTCACGGGAGGAAGACGGCGAATGGCGAAGTGTATGACATGGACGCCATGACAGCCGCCCACAAGGAATTACCCTTCAACACGCGGGTGCGAGTGGTCAATGTCAAAACCGGAAAATCTGTGGTCGTCAGAATCAATGACCGGGGGCCATATATCGAAGGACGGATTATCGATCTCTCCCGCCGCGCCGCGGGCAAACTCGGCATGTTCTTTTCGGGCACGACCATGGTTCGGGTAGAGATTTTGCCGCCGCGTAAGAAGGCCGGCAGCCTAGCTAAGGCGACGAAGGATGTCAAACGATAGGTTAATCGTCGCGCTCGATTTCGAGGACCTCCATTCGGCGAATCAAACCATCGACCAACTCGGCGACTTCGTAGAATGGTTCAAGATCGGCGGGCAACTATTTACCGCCGCCGGGCCTACCTCGGTTGAAACCTTCCGTAATCTGGGGAAAAAGGTTTTCCTGGACCTCAAATTTCACGACATCCCGAACACAGTGGCGGGCGCCGTTGCCGCGGCGGCGAAAACGGGGGCGAACATGATAAATATACACGCCTCCGGCGGGCTTGAGATGATGCGCGCCGCGAGCGACGCAGCCGACATGCAAGCCTACACGCTCAGAATCCCGAGACCGCTGCTGCTCGGTGTGACAATACTTACCAGCATCGACGAAGGGAGTTTCCAGCGCGACTTCGCCACAGAACGGAAACTGAGGGATCAGGTCGCCTATCTGGCAGAACTGTCCCAAGAGGCGGGATTGGATGGGGTGGTTGCGTCGCCGCTGGAAATCGACACGGTTCGCCGCGTCTGCGGCGATCGGTTCCTGATTGTCACCCCCGGCGTTCGACCTCGGTGGGCGGAGGCTGGCGATCAGCGCCGCATCACGACGCCGTCGGAAGCGATAGAAGCCGGAGCGGATTACATCGTCGTCGGACGTCCCATCACCGGAGCCGACAACCCACGCGAAGCGGCAAAGAACATCCTGCAAGAGATCCGAGACCAGAGTGCCCCGAAGCTCAGGAAGTGAGTTTGCAGGGTGGAATCAAAGGAACGATGGATCGCGTAGGGTGCGCACCGCGCACCAGCCTCTGGGAGCGCCAGCGGCGATCAACCGAGCGGACAGCCAGGGCGAAAGAGATTCCACACGTGCAGCAGACGGCATCAAAACATTAGTACCTCCATCTTCAGAGTGCCATAAAAGGGATTTTGCCGCGTATTTTTCAAAGGAACTCTTACCATCACTACCCAAAGAAACCTAGGCTGTTCTGCTCGCCGCGATTCACTAGCCTCTGTCAATGACCAACCAAGAGAGAATCAGAAACTACTGTATTCTGGGCCATATCGATCACGGTAAGAGCACACTGAGTGATCGCCTGCTCGAACACACCGGCACCCTGACGCAACGCGAGATGCGGGAGCAGGTGCTCGATCAGATGGACCTCGAACGGGAACGCGGTATCACCATCAAGGCGGCGGTCGTCAAACTCGAATACCGCGCCAAGGATGGGCACTCCTACGAACTCAATCTGATTGACACACCTGGACACGTCGATTTTACCTATGAAGTCTCAAGAAGCCTCGCGGCGTGCGAAGGAGCCGTGCTCATCGTTGACGCGGCACAAGGAGTGGAGGCGCAAACGCTCGCAAACGCCTATCTCGCTGTGAATCACGACCTCGAAATCGTTCCCGTCATCAACAAAATCGACCTACCCACAGCTCGTCCCGACGAAGTGAAGGCGCAAGTCGAAGATATTGTCGGTCTTCCTGCGGCGGACGCACTTCTGGTGAGCGCGAAAGAGGGGCTGGGGATTGACGAGATATTGGAAGCCGTTGTGGCCCGCATTCCGCCTCCCCGCGGCAACACGGACGAGCCGCTCAAGGCGCTGGTTATCGATTCGATGTACGATAACTATCGAGGCGTCGTTATGTACGTCCGCGTCTTCGACAACGCCATTAAACCGGGCGACAAGATTCAACTCATGGCATCTGGAAAGGAATTTGAGGTGGAGGAGGTGGGGGTCTTTTTGCCGGACATGACGCCGGTCGACAAACTCGATGCGGGCGCCGTCGGTTATCTGATCGCCGGTGTCAGGGAGATTGCGACCGCCAAGATCGGCGACACCGTGACGCACGCGCATCGTCCCACATCCAGTCCGCTGGCGGGATATCGGGAGATGAAGCCGCTCGTCTTCTGCGGTCTTTATCCGGCGGACACAAGCGATTTCATCACGCTGCGCGAGGCTTTGGAGAAGCTCAAGCTCAACGACTCCTCCTTTAACTTTGAGCCAGAGACCTCCGTTGCGCTGGGCTTCGGGTTCCGCTGCGGTTTCTTGGGGCTGCTGCACATGGAGGTGATTCAGGAACGGCTTGAGCGAGAGTTCGGTTTGTCGCTTATTCGCACGGTTCCAAGTGTCAAATACCATATATACACCACGGACGGGAACTGCCTTGAAGTTGATAATCCCGCCCACGTGCCGCCGCGTGACAAAATAGATTACATCCAGGAACCTCATATCACCGCTGACATTATCGTCCCGAGGGAATACATCGGAAACGTGATGGACATCTGTCAGAAGCGGCGAGGCGCGTTCATCCGGATGAATCAGCTTGATGAAACACGGGTGCAGGTTTTTTACAATCTCCCGCTAAGCGAAATCCTGGTGGACTTCTACGACAAGTTGAAATCGGTGACGCGCGGATACGGTTCGCTCGAATACGAGATAGGCGAGTACAAAACGGCGGATCTCGTCAAATTGGACATCCTGCTCAACGGCAAGTCGGTCGATGCGCTCTCAAGCATTCTTCATCGAGACATGGCATACACACGCGGCAAATCGTGTATCGACAAATTGCGCGAGCTAATTCCGCGCCAGATGTTTGAGATTCCGATTCAAGCCGCAATTGGCAACAAAATCATCTCCCGCGAAACCGTGCGCCCCCTGCGAAAGAACGTCACCGGCAAATGCTACGGCGGGGACATCACGCGAAAACGAAAACTGCTGGAACAGCAGAAAGAGGGCAAGAAACGCTTGAAACAGATCGGCAGCGTGGAGGTGCCACAAGAGGCTTTCATGGCGGTTTTGTCGGTAGACGATTGAGTCCTGACTATTAACACCGGTTGTCGTCAAGTTTCGAGGTTGACTTTACAGATTATGGATGGTGTGGAACGGAATCTTCCTATCCTATTCTTCGGCATTGCGTCAGAAGATAAATATCGGAAAGTATTCTTACATAAACTTCACGCTGCTAAAAATTGCGTGTTTTCAAGCGTCTGGTAGGTAGGTGCGGTTTCCAACCGCACCGATACTCCAACCCCCGAGAGGAGCGATCTTCGAATCGCGACTTACTGGTGCTACGCAATTTTTATTAGAAACCATTATTACTGATAAAAAAGTGCAACATTAGCCTACCTAAAGTATAAATAGATCTGCTATATCTCTGGGATTTCTGTCGGATGCGCGATTCGGAGTTCGCTCCCGCTCAACCTTTCGTTCCGATGCGAAGTAATCCCGGTACGGAGGTTATTCATTCATGAACACGCCCGAAACTGACACAGCCGAGCAGCCAAGCCGCTGGCAAAGATTTCAAAACACCGTCGTTTGGGAATACATACAAGTTGCGGTGGTTGCTTTTGTGCTTGTCTTTGGGTTTATCCGCCCTTTCATAATCGAACCGTTCAAGATCCCTTCCGGCTCAATGGAGAACACGCTCCTTATCGGGGATCGCATACTTGTCTGCAAGTTCATCTACGGGATCAAAATCCCCGGTACCGACATCAAACTTTTCGATTTCCATAAGCCGGCGCGAGGGGATGTGTTCGTGTTCATACCGCCCCACGAGAAGGCGAAGAACTTTATCAAACGAGCGGTCGCCGTCGAAGGCGATACTGTGGAAACAAGGGGTGACACCCTCCTGGTAAACGGCAAAGCGATCGATGATCGCAATTATACCAAACACTTAGCCCTCCCATATCACCGGAGAGATTTTCCGCCCTTTACCAGACCGCAGTATTTGCCCGACGGAGAGGCGTTTGCCGATTTCAAGCTATCATGGAAACGATTCAACCGCAAGTTCCCCGACGGCAAACCGTTCTCGCTTCCCGACGGTTTCATATTCGCGATGGGCGACAATCGCGATCAGAGCAGCGACAGCAGAGCGTGGGGACCGGCTATGCTGGATGAGGTCAAGGGACAGGCGTTTATGGTCTACTGGTCGTACGACAGCATCAGTAGGCGCAGTAATCCGTGGGCGCTCTGGGAGATTCCAAGTAAGATCCGATTCAGCCGCGTCGGCAAGTTGATCCACTCTGAGTTCGATGGAAGTCAAAAGTGACACGCGAAAGGTAATCCTGAGTTGTCCTTGGAAATCCATTTCGATCATATCGTCAAGACATTCGACACCACGAAAGCGGTCAACGATGTCTGCCTCGAGATCGCCGAGGGCGAACTCTTCTTCCTACTCGGACCCTCGGGATGCGGCAAGACAACGTGCCTGCGAATAATCGCCGGTTTCTATCAACCCGATTCCGGTCGATTAATGTTCGGCGATCGCGTCATGAACGGTGTGCCGCCGCATAAACGAAACACGGGCATGGTTTTTCAAAATTATGCGCTGTGGCCGCACATGACAGTGTCCGAGAACATCGCATACGGTCTTGTACTGCGCAAGGTCGACAAGGCGACAAGAGAAAAGCGCGTAGCCGAGGCGCTCGAGATGGCGCAGATGCCGGAGTACGCCGACCGCCCCGTGAACAAGCTAAGTGGCGGTCAGCAGCAGCGAATCGCATTGGCACGGGCGCTGGTCATCGAACCGAGCGTACTGCTGCTCGACGAGCCCTTGAGCAACCTCGACGCGCAACTGCGGCTCGAAATGCGCCACGAGATTAAACAGATACACGCACGCTCCGGAACGACCGCCGTCTATGTTACCCATGACCAAGCCGAGGCGCTCTCTCTCGCGGACCGCATGGCAATTATGAAGGACGGCGAAATCGTGCAGGTGGGCACGCCGCGCGAAATCTATCGCTTCCCCGTCAATGCGTTTGTCGCCAGTTTCGTCGGCGAGACCAACTTCATCCACGGCAAGATTCGCGCCCTGTCCAACGGGTCCGCCGAGATCGAAACGGCGGTTGGCACTCTCCATTCCGCGTCGGTCTACCACGATTTTGCCGCCGGTGACGAAACAGTTTGCTCGATTCGTCCTGAGGCGATAAACTCAATCGAGGAAATCCCGCCGAACACGCCCAATCAGTATCATGCGAAGGTGCTCGACGCGACCTATCTGGGCCGCGTGGAGGAATACCAACTTTCGATTGCCGAAAATCTCAGAATCAAAGCCGTGCTCCACAACCCCGGGACCCATGCCAAACGTGCCGACGATACGTTACAGTTCTGGGTTAATCCCGAAGATGTTATCCCGTTTCCCGTCGATGAGTCGCACCAGTAGGCGGGTTAGAAGCATTCGCCTCCAATTCAATTTAGGGCTGCACGCCACCTGAGATACCTCTCCAAACAAGTGGGACAAACATCCGGCTCTCCTAAAACTTGGGTGCGGATGGTATCAACTGACTGGACAAGGTAGGCGATAGAGAGCCCTTTCCAACCGCACCCACGAGATCGGACAAATAACGGTTGGTTAGGAAAGCGAACCTACCGCAGCGCGTTACCAACAATTGAATTTACTATAAGCCTCGAATCGAGAGGAAACGGTCGTGCGATACACGCCCAATCAGAAGAAAGCACACGACGTCAATCGGCACATCGGTGTAACCGCCGGAGCGGGATCTGGGAAGACCGAGGTATTGGCGAACCGGTACCTAAAGATCCTGTTGGAATCCAACGTCTCAGTGCGAAATGTCGCCGCCATTACCTTCACGGAGAAAGCCGCCGCCGAACTCAAGTTGCGGGTGCTCAAAAAGATCGAGGAAAAGACCGCATCGAGCGCCGGGAATGATCTCCTGCTGGCGAAGTTGGCTACCCTCCGTGAAGAATTCACCGCCGCCCCCATCTCCACAATTCACGAGTTCTGCGCGCGAATCCTGCGCGAATATCCGGTCAAGGGTGTCGGATCAGGGTTTGAAGTGCTGCAGGGAATCGATCAATGGTTAATCCTTCGAGACAATGTCGAATCGACGCTCAGATCCATTGCCAACCGCTCGCAGGGCGATGAAACACGGGAAACACTCGCCAACCTGCTGCGAGTATTTGGACGGAGAAAACTCGAAAGAATCTTCGGCGAACTGTTAAACCATCGAGAGGCAGCCAATCGATTGGCAGAATCCCTATATAGTAAAGCCGACGAGCAGATCCTGGCGGCTTGGGACCAATTGCTCGGCGAGGAACTGGCACGAAGCTTAAGAGAGAGATTTCCTATCGATCACTGGCTGAAATCCCTAAAAGCGGTTTTGGAAGTTGCGCAAGGGAGGAACGCCTCCAGAGTCCGAGACTTGACAACACGACTCGAGCACGCCGAATCAACGAGCGAAATGCTGCCGATACTCTCCGAGATTCTCCCCTTAATCCTGACTCGGACGGGAAGTATTGCGAAACAGAATTTCCTTGGTAATAGGGTTGATACGACCGCAGTCGAAGGGGACATTCAATTCCTCACCGAAGCGGCGGAACACTTCCAATCCTTCGGCGCTCTCACGGATGACGACGACTTCCTCGTCCGAATCACACACCCTCTTTTAGCCATCTACAATCAGATACACGAGCGGTACGAGAACCACAAGCTGCGGCACGGCGTTCTAGACTTTGACGACCTTCAAATCGAAGCCAAGAATCTGTTGGATGATGATGCAGTCCGGAGGCGCCTCGCTCGCCGCTACGCTTATATCATGATAGATGAGTATCAGGACACCAACCGTTTACAGTACAGCATCATAGAACCGCTAGTGTCCGAATTCAAGTCGGGCAATCTGTTCATCGTTGGCGACCGGAAACAGAGCATTTACGGATTCAGGGGCGCGGATGTGCGGATCTTCCGCCAAACCTTGAGCCGCATGAAGGCACACCAGTCGGGGAACGCGTCGGATTTCGTGTGGGAGACGGAACCCCTTCAAACGAACACATCGGAGAAGCAAGGCGACATACGTCTTCATGAGGCGTTCCGCTTCCTACGAAACCTAGTCGGCTTTGTCAATTTGGTCTTTGGGCGGATCATGGGAGATGGTAAGCTCAACGAGTTTGAAGTGGAGTACGAGCCGCTGATTATGGGTAGGAGAAGCGAGGCGCATGGCGATGTGGAATTGCTCATCGGACGGGAGCCGGAGCCTCAAGAAAACGAGCTCATCGCGGCGCGCATTCGCGACCTGATTCAGTCCAAGGAAGCCGTTTGGGATGGCGATGCCGAAGAGTCGCGCCAAATACGATATGGAGATATCGCTATCCTCATTCGGAGCCGTACAAGACTTCCCGATCTCGAGACTGCACTGATCCAAGCGAGAATTCCGTACAGCGTCGTCGGCGGGATAGGGTTTTATCAACGGCAGGAAATCTATGATCTGTGCAACTACCTGCAGTTTATGGACGATTCAACCAACGATGTCGCGCTGTTTGGGATTCTGCGGGGGCCGTTCTTTAGTATCTCCGATGCGGAGTTATATGAAATCTCACAGCACTCGGCGCACGGTTCATTTTGGGAGAGGGTCAAGAGCTACGTGGCTGATACCGGAAGGTCCGCTGAGCAGGATTCCGGAGGACAAGCCGAGGCGACTGCCTCGGACTTACTCAACTGCGCCTGCGACACGTTAGAGAAACATCTGAAAATCTGCCGGCGTTTGCCTATTGCAACGTTCATCCGGCGGATAGTGGACGACACGGGAATGATTGGAACCTTGTCCGTGGGACTGTCCGGCGGACAACGATGGGCGAATTACCAAAAACTGTTGGCTATTGCGCGCGACTTTGACGGATCGGAATTCGCGCAATTTTCCGACTTTATAGAACGGCTGAATCTGCTGATTGAGGAGGAGGACCACGAAGGTCAGGCAACGGTGGAGTCTTCCGAGGACGTTGCTCAGGTGATGACCGTCCACTCGGCGAAAGGGCTGGAGTTCCCGACCGTAATCCTTCCCTATCTGAGCCGCAGGTTCAAATTCGACCAGGAACCGTTCATTGACGATGAGATTGGCATCGGATTCAGTCCGGCAAATCCCGAGAAGAGCTATGAGAGCAGCCAGCCATCGATCACCGCAGCCATCAGAAAGCGGCAGGCACAGAAAACTATTGCCGAGGAAAAGCGACTGCTTTATGTGGCGGCGACCCGAGCTCGCGATAGACTCATCCTTTCGGGATCTGTTAATTCAAGCGGGGAGCCGCCTCGCAATAGTTGGTTCAGGTGGGTACTGGATGTTCTTGATCTGACAAAAACACCCATTGGATCTCAGATCGAAATTCCGGTGACGATTGAAACCTTGACCGAAGATTCGCGAACCCCGGTGTCGTTCGATCTTCCCATCCGAATTTTCCAGTCCATTGAGGAAATGAACCTCCCGGGAGAAACGCCGACACCTGCACTCCCCCGCGTAGATTTTCCGGAGATTCGAATTGAGCCAGTGAACGCCGCGCCGACCGGCGAAAATCTATCGGTTCCGCAACTCTTGAGCTACGCGCACTGCCCGACCAAATTTTACCTTAAACATCGTCTCCGCCTCTCACACAGGGATACGCTCCTCTCCCCGGATGACGACTCGTATTCGGCTGACCTTGATAACAATCCGATGGACCGCGCGGTCCGCACGGTGCTCGCTCAACTTAAAACAAGCGCGGATTGCGAGCGGGAATTAAGCACGTTAATCAACGCTGCCGCGACCTCCGCGCCGCACCAACTCACGGAAGAAGAGGTGGCTCTCCACGTGAAAACCTTCTTGGACTCCGATATCGGGCAGTTGGCGTTAGCCTCCGGTGAAAGCTACTGCGAACAGGAGATTCACGCGCTGTTCGGTGATCACGTTGTGCACGGGGTAATTGATCGACGTTTCAAGGACGCTGACAGACCATGGCAGATTATCCAATATGAAACCGGTCAATTTGCGGCGTCGGAGATCGGGACGTGGATCGACTTCTACCGTCCGAAGCTTGAGTTGAACGCAATGCTGGTTCATCGACTCTACCCTGAACAACAAGTGATTCAGGGCATACTCTTCTTCACCTCGCTTGCCGAAGCCCATCCGATGCGCCTGACCGCAGAGGAGTTGGAGGAGATCGCACAGAAGTGGATTGATAGACTTCAAGTCCTCCAGACGGAGAAGTTCGAAAAGAACATAGAACACTGCCCGCTCTGCCCCTACTTCGTCGACGAACAGTGCCTCCTCCCCGATACGGAGTAGCACAATTCATAGCACGCCTCCCCGTTCGTAGTAGCACAATTCATTGTGCGTTTCCCCCGTTCGTAGTAGCACAACTCATCGCGCCTCCCCCCGTTCGCAGTACCACAATTCACCGTGCGTTCCCCCGTTCGTAGTAGCACAATTCATTGTGCGTTCCCCTCTTCGTAGTAGCACAACTCATTGCGCGCCTCCCCCGTTCGCAGTAGCACAATTCATCGTGCGCTCCCCTGTTCCTACTACCACAATTCACTGCGCCCTCCCCTCTTCGTAGTAGCACAATTTATTGTGCGTTCCCCGTTCGTAGTAGCACAATTCATCGCACGCCTCCCCGTTTCTACTACCACAACTCATTGCGCGCCTCCCCGTTCCTACTACCACAACTCATTGCGCGCCACCCCGTTCATAGTAGCACGATTCATTGTGCGTTTCCCCGTTCGTAGTAGCACAATTCATTGTGCGTTCCCCCGTTTGTAGTAGCACAATTCATCGCGCATCTCCCCGTTCGTAGTAGCACGATTCATTGTGCGTTTCCCCGTTCATAGTAGCACGATTCATCGTGCGTTCCCCCGTTCGTAATAGCACAACTCATTGCGCGCGTCCCCGTTCGTAGAAGCACAATTCATCGCACGCCTCCCCGTTCGTAGTAGCACAATTCATCGCACGCCTCCCCGTTCGCAGTAGCACAATTCATCGTGCGTTCCCCCGTTCGCAGTAGCGCAACTCATCGCGCATCTCCCCGTTTCTACTACCACAACTCATTGCGCGCGTCCCCGTTCGTAGTAGCACAATTCATTGTGCGTTCCCCCGTTCCTAGTACCACAATTCATCGCGCCTCCCCGTTCGCAGTAGCGCAACTCATCGCGCATCTCCCCGTTTCTACTACCACAACTCATTGTGCGTTCCCCCCGTTTGTAGTAGCACAATTTATTGTGCGTTCCCCCGTTCCTAGGAACCATCCCGTTACCAAAACTTAGCTGACTTTTCTCCTCAATATGATATAATATCGATCAGACATTAAACATTGGCGGCGGGATTCTCACGACGCAGCATTTCTAACCCAAAATCTCCTGGAATACTTGGACAGAAAATATGAACCTTGGCAAACAACTATGCGCTCTCGCTTCCCTGATAACGCTGTCGATCTCTTCTACGTCCGCTGCCGACGAGGAAGCCGAAGAGAGCATCATGATGGAAGAGGTCGTGGTTACCGCCCGTAAGCGCGAGCAGCGCTCTTTCGAGGTGCCGCTCTCCGTTTCGACTATTCGTGGCGAGAAATCCGATGCCTTGCGCTCATCGGGCGTGGATGTACGATTCTTGTCGAACCGCACGCCCAGTCTACAGATGGAATCCTCGTTCGGACGTGTCTTCCCGCGCTTTTATATCCGCGGTCTAGGCAATACCGACTTTGACCTCAACGCGTCGCAGCCGGTTTCGGTTCTTCACGACGGCGTAGTGCTCGAAAACGCTCTGCTGAAGGGGTTCCCTGCCTTCGACCTCGATCGGATTGAGGTGCTGCGGGGACCGCAAGGCACGCTGTTTGGACGCAACACGCCTGCAGGCGCCGTAAAGTTTGAGTCCGCGCGTCCCACCCGGAACCTAGGGGGATACGGTCGGCTGAGTTACGGGCGGTTCAACAGCGTCAATTTCGAGGGAGCCGTGTCTGGCTCGCTGGTCCCGTCCGTGCTTTCCGCACGGCTATCACTTCTCACGCAGCGGCGGGGCGACTGGGTAGATAACGAGCATACCGGAGAAGAAGACGTTCTGGGCGGACATCGAGACTTGGCTGGACGTCTGCAACTGCTGTGGACACCCACGCCGGAGTTGGAGGCTTGGCTCAAGTACCATACACGCGATCTTGATGGCACTGCGCGCCTGTTTCGTGCCAATATCCTGCTGCCAGATGAAGGGGACTTGGTGCCGGATTTTGCTCGTGGCGGTATCGCGCACGACGGACGGAATGAGCAGACCCTGAGCACGCACGGCATGGCGGCTGAGGTGCGCTACGATATCGGGAACTTCCAACTGGTTTCATTGACGGGATTTGAGCGGCTAACCACCTTTTCCCGCGGCGACATAGACGGCGGGTACGGCGCGGTGTTCAGCCAGCCGAGCGGTCCCGGTGAGATTCCCTTCCCGTCAGAGACTGCGTCCGGCATTCCCGCGCTGCGCCAGTTTAGCCAGGAAGTCCGCCTGATGAGTACCGGAGAGAGCCGCCTCGCCTATCAGCTCGGATTGTACTATTTCAACGAGTTCGTGGAGATGGAGGATTTCAACTACAACACCCTGGCTGGAGGTACTCTGGACGGGATGGCGCGCCAGGAGCAGGAAGCCACGGCACGAGCCGCATTTGCGGCGATGAGTTTCCAGTGGCTCGAAGATGTGGAGGTGAGCGCGGGGCTGCGATTGTCCGATGACGAGAAGGACTACAAGGCGTGGCGAGAATCTGCGCCTGCCGTCACCGGCGCGGGCACGCTTGCACCCGTTCAGCAGAACCCCCAAGCTACCGTATGGAGCGGCGATTTGAGTCTGCGATATCGTGCGGCGCCCGGCGTGCAGACATATTTGCGTGCGGCGCGAGGATTTCGCGCGCCCAGCATTCAGGGACGCTTGCTGTTTGGCGACGCGGTCACCTTGGCGGACACGGAAACCATACTTTCCGTAGAAGGAGGCACGAAGTTACGTCTGTTGGAACAACGACTGCACCTGAATGTGGCGGCGTTCCAATACTTTATGCAGGACCAGCAACTCACCGCAGTGGGCGGCGAGACCAACTTTAATCGCTTGGTGAACGCCGAGAGCACGGTTGGACGCGGTGTTGAGGCGGAGTTAACCCTGCTGCCGATTGCGTCGCTGGAGGTTTCAGCCGGCGTTAGCTACAACCGCACGCGAATTGATGATCCGAACTTGGCGATACAGGGCTGCGGTGCGCCGTGTACGGTTCTGGATCCGCCCGCCTCCCCAGATTCGGGCACGTACTCAATCGACGGGAACGGACTTCCACAGGCGCCGGGCTGGATCGCAGATGTGACCGCTCGCTACGTTCTCGCGCTTCCCGCAGGTGCGCACCTCGTAGCCTCCACGGACTGGGGTTACCGCAGCCGAGTGCGGTTCTTCCTCTACGATTCGGTGGAATTCGCCGACGATTGGCTGCTTGAGGGCGGCGTGCGACTGGCGTATCTTTTTCCGAATGACGACATAGAGGTGGCGCTTTCGGGGCGCAATATCCTCAATGACACCTCTCCCACGGGCGGCATCGATTTCAATAATCTGACCGGCTATGTCAATGAACCCCGGTATTGGAGCCTCGAATTGATACGGCGCTTTTGAATATCGCCAATCTCCAATACGGGGATGCGGCTGATACGAATGAAACCCAACCGATTTTGTTATAAACGAAGCAACAGAAGGAGATAAAAATGGCAGTATTCCTACACACCCGCGTCCGCGTGAGCGATCTGGATCAGTCTATTAAGTGGTACGCCGACCATCTCGGCTTCGTCGTGATGAGCCGGAGCGATAGGTCGCCGGCGGGCAATCAAATCGTGCACATGGAATTACCCGGCAACCCGCACACGCTGGAGTTTACCTACTCCCCCGATTACGACCTCAATGTTCCGGAAGACCTGATGCATTTTGCGATCGGTGTCCCGGACCTCGTGGCGTTCTGTGACAAGCTGGAAAAAGCCGGTCTTGAGATTTGGCCCGATGAATGGCGCGAACAGTTTACGTCGGGTGGATTGAAGATGGCGTTTATCACCGATCCGGACGGTTATGAGGTAGAACTGCTGGAAAGATAGAGCGGGGTGACGTAGAGTGGCATTAGCGAGTTTGAAGAATAGTTTTGGCGGCTAGTAGTTGGCAGCATTCTATCAGTGATTTAAATTTCTTCAAGCACCTCTATTCAAGTGATTAAGTCAGTGGGGGATGCGGGGGATGTTGTAGAAAACTTATCGGAACGAAGGATACTTCTGCCTTACTCCTAGTTAGAAGATGCGTATAATGGGGTGTAAAACGGTAGGAAGCCATGAATCCGAATTGAATCCGAAAACGCTTCTACGGGCTCACAGACGGCTTATCGTGAATACCGTAAACCTATTTTAAGGCGATTACTGAACCTACCCCCATCCTTTAGAAAGAAAAAGGAGGTGGAATGATGTAACTGCCTCGCTGGCAGTATTTGTGGAAAGAACCAGCGCCGCTGTAGGAAAAGGGTTGAATTGTACATCTACAGAGCATATAATATACTTGTGAAGCGACAAAATTACACTGATACTGTTTTGCGTATCACTAACTTCGAAAAATAATATTTGGGAGATACATAGCTGTGAAAAATCAAGTTACAGTCCACTTCGTATTGACTGTGATTTTGGAATATCAGCCAGAGCAAGTTTATACTGTTACTTGTAAGGAACTTCCAGAACTTATAACGGAAGGTAAAACCATTGACGATGCATTAGACAATACAATCGATGCATTTGTGTCAGTTTTAGAATTGTATGAAGACCTAGGGAAAGATTTACCTGAGTCAATATATGCTGAGAAGAAGCCTGATGAGTATAGTAAATACAGGAGTATATTTAGCGCTCGGAAGCCCTCTTCTCTTGTGTCCTTTAACTTAAATGAACTGAATACTCCGCCTAGAGAAGTGTATCTTCAAGCATAGTGAAACGCCGAATTATCTTGAAAAAACTCACTGCTCTAGGTTGCATAGAATTGGAAAAGCGCAATAGTGGTTCTCATCATAAATGGAAGAACCCATCATTACCAGATAAATCGACAGTTATATCCTATAGTTCCAATGAGTTTGCTATTCACACTGTAAAAAAGATAGTGAAACAACTCGGAATAGAATGGGAAGATTTTATGGACGCTTAAGATTCTATGCAACTCAATTCCTGCCACGATTTTAGGTCGTTAAGTGTGTCTGCTTTCGTAACTGCCCACCGTAGTAGAAATCACTCCTCGTATATTAATGGATAGCTAGTGGCTTGCAACAAGCTACTAACTGCTAATCGCCTTAGTCTTTAGCTTTCAAAGTCGCATAATAAAGATTTCCCAACCTTCAACGTTGTAGTTATCTCCAATTGGTTTTAGCATAGTCACGAGTTCCGTGGCTTGTAGGAAGCTGCCGATCTTGGAAGAAATAAAAAAGCCCCGTGCATTAACGCACAGGGCTTTTTCAATCGGGAAATCAAGTCTCTTGTTTATAGTCCCTCTTCACTCTCTTCCGAATCTACCGCAGTATCCGTCTCTTCAGCGTAAATCTCAGGTTGAACGAGCTCAGCCATATCTTCGCTGTCCTGCGCAGCTTCAGTGAGATCGGTACTGAAGATTATCAGGTCGTCGGACTCTTGTGCAGACCGGTCCTCATTTCTGTATCCGATCTTGCCGTCAATGAGTTCCTCCGTGGCGACCGTCGCCGGCTTCCGCGTCGACGAACTGAGAAGTGCAAACTCCCTTTCATTTAGTTGGCGCGCACGTTGAGCAGCAATATTCACTGCCAAGTATTTGTTCTCGACTATTTCCAGTATGTCCTCAAGGTAAACCATCGCCATGCGTAATATCCCCGCCTTCTTTAGAGTATGTCCATTTTGGGAACGCGAACCATGTTACCAGCCCTCGTATTCTGGAATGGGAGGCAATCCATAATGGTACACATTCTTCCACCGAAAAGTCAAGTCAATTTTCTGCGGCTAGTGCGAAGGTTGGGTTGAACGGCGATTCATGAGAACCTACAAAAGAAGATTCTCGAGGATTCGCTTCGATCTAGTAAGCTGAAATTCGAACTATACCTAACTCGTTATCGTACACGATTCGCAATCGCAAATTACAGTTTTTTTCTTATCGCCAGTCGGCCGTATTGTGTTTGCGCCGATATCATCAGGTGTGGCGCCACAATCGCCAGCAGAGTTAGCATTTCGCCTTAATTAAGCGTACCGGTTTTCGTTTTCACGTCTTCTTATTTTATGTTATAATGGTTGTATCACTTTCAGTCCCATGTCGCACCGATGCAAGTCCCGGCAACCGATCATACCAGCCTCTGAAGCGAACATAAGGCGTTACGGGGCTTTCCACACCTACAACTGAAATTAGGGAGCAAAACTTTAATCCAGCTTTATCTTCATATCCGAATGGAGGCTATGCCGTGGCTCAACTAACCGAACTCGCACCAATCATAACGGTCGTCATAGGATACCTTGGCAGCGCATATCTCATAAGCAATTCGACATCGAATTCAATAGGAAAAAGCATCGATCAACTCGGTGAGCGCATTCGTGAGATGCGGACTGACATCAACACCCGTATTAGCGAGATGCGAGATGATATTAACGCCCGTGATAGTGAGATTCGAACCGATATCAGAGCTATTAATAAAACACTCACCGACCACATCAACGATCAGGACATTCACGAAAAATGGAGAGGGAACGATCATGGAAATATACCGGGAAACCTATACTTACAATAAGTGGGAGTGACACCAAATGTTCATTGAAACTTATGATGGTACATTGCTCAATCTCAGTCAGATAGGCGGTATCCGAAAGGTAGAAAATCCTTTCCATGATCCTCCGCCGACTTATAGCCTTATCGCGGTACTTCCAGTAGGTATGCCTCTCATTGTGCCTGATAGACCACGTGGATCGAACGAGATTGTTATTTCTCCAAAACTGTCTGAGGAAGATGCCGACGCAAAAATCAAAACAATCCGACAATGGTTGCTAGATCACAAACAATTAGTGCCCTACTAACCCTCACCTTAGTCAAGGATAGCGAGGAGGAGAATAGCATGAGGACTCCGGCGCAGCGAAAAGGCTTACACACCGATATGGGCAAACATTATGCGATGCTGAAACAGGCCTTAGAGCATCCAACTCTTTCTTCTGATGAGAAATTATCTCGGGTAAAGGACCACCTACTGCCAGTAATGCATATCTTACTAGAACTTAGTGACGAAACCACCAAGTGGTTAGATGAAGATAGCACTGTTGCTTTCGGCTTAGTAAACCGTGAGATTGTCAACTTAAACAACCGTCTCTCACGTATCGAGGAATCAACTGGACAGACGCGATAAGTGATCTGTAATTCCACCTCCAAGCTAATGCTCGAGCGTTGTGCCGGCGATTGCACCACCTGCTAAACACGGTCATTTAGCCAACTAAGACAAATGCTAAACTTAAATAACCCAAGTTGCCACCTTTGTAGAACAAGGATTGCCTATCGCTTTGGGATCTATATGGCACTCCTTGGCCCCTCGGCTGATAGCTCACTTGATCCGTTAGAGTATGCTTGTGATGCACAAACTAACAGTTTGTGCTACAAGATCTCCACGATTATTGGGCTATTCTCAATTATACCCGACGGTGCATGTCTAAAATCTTGTCAGTAGCAACTTGTGTTAAATATTTCCTTTCCCTGGTGCAAAAAAATCGAGAATTTTTCACAAGAATCTCGAGCTCATTATCTTCAAGTGCGTTCTCAGTTATAGGGGATGACAACCTGCAGTGAAGAGTGATAATACCAGAGTGCGGGCACTATGGGAACTTCCACGTGGTTAGAAAGCCAATCTCACCTCAGCTCACTTAAACGTAGGAATGGCATCCGCTTCTTGGTGGCTGCCACCGTGAGTGTCGGGGCTAAGAATTCCAGACTCGCTGGATGCCATCCTTAATTTGTCCTTCGATACCCGGTCGGCAAGCTAGACGACTCGCGTACACCAATGCCGCCGCCAGGCGGGGAAATCCCGCCGCCTCATACCCGCCGCGCACGCCCAACTCCAAGTCTTTGTCCGTCGGAATATAAGATTCGCAACCGTTCGTATAGCTCCAAGCCACGGTCCGCGCGAATGGTGACTCCTCCTCCATCCAGAGCACATAATCACAGAATACCTCGTGCGGCATGGCGATCAGACACCATTCGTCTCCCAGCATCAACGCCGTGATGTCGAATCGCACTTTGGGCGGTTGGTTCCGTTCTATCATGTTCTGGAGCGACTTCAGACAGTTGAGTCGGTTCTCTACTCCCCACTCACCCGCGTTGCCCTCTCTTTGTGCCTCTTCCTCCACTTCTCTAATGACCTCGGCGCACGTATCGGCGCTCGGCAGATCCTCGCACGGCAACCAAAGCGTCTCGGAGGCAATTCTGAAGGTGTCGGTCTCTATCGGCACACACTCTTCGACGTAAAGAGCTTCCCAGACGGCATTGCCCAGCTTCACGCCTGCGTCCTCGGCCTTCGCGTGACCGCTGCGGAGAGGATGACCATTTATGTTGGCGGAACAGCCTTGCGCAAAGAGCGGCATCACACCCTCACCGAGACGTTCTCGAATGGTATCCACCGCTACGCCGCAATAGTCTGCGCTGATGAGCGTACTGGCGGAGTGCACGATAACCGGATGCGCGGCATAGGTGAAAAGCACGGCAAGATTGTCAGCCCCCTTCTCCACAACCTGAAGCACATCTACCCAAGGCATTTCGGGACCATCCGGGTTCGGAGCCATAGTGATGCCGTTTTCGGTCATGAGGCGGCGGTTTACACTAATTTTCACTGGCGCCCGAGCCGCATTTAAACTCACGGGCGTCATTCGCGCTGCCGCGTCCTCGACAATACCCGGTACCGCTGTACGCAGTTCGTCGCACCATCCGGTCTCTTCTTCGCAGTGCGCTTTCCAACCGTTGAAACTCCACGGCATTGAGAATGGCGAAGAATGGGTGTGACTACAGTTGATAAGCACCGTCTCGACCTCCGTCCGGTCCCGAATCAGCTCAACGAGTTCATCGTTGAAGGCGTGCGACAGTCCGACGAGATCCAGACAGACAATCGCCACCGACTGGTTGCCGTCATCCAACACCAACGCCTTTGCATAAAGGTCGTCGTGCACGCCGGTACTACGAGCCACGGGTCCAAGCAGCCACCCTCCAACGGGCGGCGTTATGATTGTACTGGCAACTCCCGCTTTCATCGTATAGTCGTCCCCTTTTGAGTTAGTCTCCATTCCGGTACGGTATTCAATCACATTTTACGTCTACTCCGGAGTGCCGTCAAGCCCAAAGTCGCGGCGCCACGAACAGCCGCTTCCCATGTTCTACAACCGAAAATCGGGCGCGCTCGTCCCGCTTGAAATCATAAATCCTTTCCGTTTTACGCTTTCCTGTGTTATACTCAATGTCGTTAGTGCCAGCGCTATTTCTCGCTCTCCGTCAATGCTGGAGTTCAAACACATTTAAGCCGGAGCGCGGAAGGCTGCCCCACGAATTCAATGGTACGAGCCGTTTCAGGAGATTCGCTTTAATACCAACACTCGTGTTGAATTGGAGAGATTCCCCGGTTCCTCGAACCCACCGTCGCCTTTCAGGAGTATCAACTTTGCCAGAAAGCCATAACCTTCAAGCCAGTCACCTTCATTCGATTGTTCGCCGGTTGTTTACCGCAGCCGGCACGCCGCTCCATATTGCACAGGACGTAGCCGAAATCCTGGTGAAAGCCAACCTTACCGGACACGACTCGCACGGCGTGCTCCGAATCCCCGGTTATCTACAAGGCATCGAAAGCGGAGGCTTAAATCCTACCGGCGAGCCGACGGTAATCAAAGAAACCGACACCACGCTGATTGTAGACGCGGGAAACTGTCTCGGTCATTTTGCCGCGCGGCAGGCGATGAAGTGGACGATCGCCAAAGCGAAGAGGGCAAACTTCTGCGGTCTAACCCTCGCTAGCACGGGCCACATCGGGCGATTGGGCGAATATGCAGAGGCGGCTGCCTATGAGGGGTGCATCGGAATTATAACCTTCGGAAGCGGCTGCGGAGGCGGGGGCGCCGTCGTGCCGTTTGGCGGCTCCAAGGGCGGACTAGGAACGAATCCCATCGCCGTAGGCGTCCCGACGGGTGACGATTCGCCGTTCATCATAGATTATGCGACAAGCATGATTGCGCAAGGTAAAATTCAAGTGGCGCAGAGCAAAGGCATTGACCTGCCTGAAGGTTCCATTCTCGACAAACACGGCAATCCGTCCGTGAAAACGGTGGACTACTTTGACGGCGGCCCCATGCTGCCCTTCGGCGGACACAAGGGATACGCGCTGTCGCTGCTTGTCTGCATGCTCGGAGGATTGTCCGGGAACTTCGATGTCGAGAAGGGCTTGATGCAAGGATTCTTTATGCAGGCGATCAATATAGAGGCTTATACCCCTCTGGAAGAGTACCAACGGGGCGTGCGAGCCCTTCTGGACGGCATGAAACGCACGCCCCCGGCGCCGGGATTCGACGAAGTATTGGTACCGGGTGACTTCGAATGCCGCGCTCGAACTCACCGGCTCGTTCACGGAATCGACCTGCCAGACACTATATACGGGCAGATCTGTCAGTGCGCCGAGAAGCTATCCGTTTCGATGAACGACGATGCCACCGAAGATATCGACCGGCAAATCTATGCGACTTAATGGAGGAATCGCCAAAGTCGAAGGTATAGGGACCAAGTTAAAGGGGTTCGCCTAGTGTCGGTTTGGTTATAGGTCGTACCCCTTACGGTAGGTGCGGTTTCCAACCGCACCGGGTCTCCCCCCAATCGGGATTGAGTAAGGGGTTTGTGGTGGAAAACCCCACCAAATACTAGACAATCTCTCGAAATTAATCCTTATGGGAATTATCAGCGTTGAGTGTGTGAGCACCTCTTCTATGCTCGCCGGAGGTATTATTGAATCTTAAGCGGAAGGCAAAATTCGTCGCCGACACATTGGAAGAGACGCTCGGAACCTATGAGGGGCAACCCGAAGACAACGTCTTGGATTGTCTGATGCGCACCGTCCTCTCCCAAAACACGAACGACGTCAACCGGGACAAAGGGTACGCAGCCCTCAAGAAGCGATTCCCCACATGGGAAGACGTGCAAAAGGCTGATGTGGAGGCTATCGGCGAGGCGATTAAGATTGCGGGTCTGCACACGCAGAAAAGCCGTACTATTAAAGACTTCCTGAGCTGGCTACAAGCGGAGCGCGGCGAGTTAGATCTCGAATTCGTCTGCGGCATGGAAACCGAGGCGGCCCGGCAATACCTCTGCCAGCACAAGGGGATCGGCATCAAGACGGCGTCCGTCACCCTCGCGTTCGTCTGTGGTCACGATGTGTTCCCCGTGGACACGCATGTGCTGCGTATTAGCAAACGACTCGGGCTCATACCGCCTAGCTGTACCGCGGAAAAAGCGCATGAGTTAATGGGAGAGATCGTTCCCCAAGGGAGAGCATTTCCCTTCCACATGAACCTGATCCAGTTTGGCAGACAGATCTGCGATGCCCGAAAACCCAAATGCGATGAATGCGCCTTGACGCAGCACTGCCTGTATTTCATGGGGAAGCTATAAGGAATAGAATAGCCTAAGATGACGCTATTGTAGCACAATCTGTATGAAGTTTAAAATTTTAGGCTAATACAGTTAACCCCATAGGTAGATTCATTGAATGGGAAGGTGATCACGATGTTAGAGGCGATGAATCCGAAATCACAGGCAGTATTTATCTGAGAGAAGCTACAGGTGGGCGGGGCTTTCACTGTTCAGTGGTTAGGCGGTTATGATTTACTCAAGATGTCTATCGGAAGTTTTAGCGTGAACGCAGGGGTAAGCTATACTTTGTTTTGGAAAGAGGTATGAGCGTTGAATCGGTTAGGTTACTAATGTCTGCCTTTCTCTGTGTGTTTGTGTTCTCAAATGGGCGTTACGTGCGTTTATGTACAATCGTTATAGCGGGGTGTTTATCGGTTATTTCAGGGGATTTCCCCACAGGGCTGGTGGGCTGCCTTGTGTTTCTATTGCTATTTAAGCGGTTTACAGAGTGGGTGAAAGAGAGATGGCTATAAAAGAATGAAATGGAGAATACTTGTGCTCGCTATCTCTGCGCCAACGGCACTCTATTTTACGTGGTATAGCAATAAGGATAAGGGGACAGTTAAGGTTCTGTTGCTCTTTGTTGGAGGAGTGTTGTCCATCTATGTTTCCTGTTGGGTAATTGATAGCGTGCTGAAGATATTACATAGGAAAGGAATCATTTAGCTGCAATAACAAATTCGAGGTCGGGTTATGCGGATAACGATGCTCGGTGCGGTTAGGAAACCGCACCTACCGAGTTTAGAACCTGTTTGAATAATCGGCAGCAAAGTCATTTTTGGTCATTTGTAGGAGGTTTTTTCGTGTCTTTATTATCGACTGTCACGTACCTGTGGGATCTCTATCGCACTCGTTATCCACTCGCTTGATCCCCGCTGGGGCTTGGTGCACGGGGCTTTGGGCGTTTCTATACACCTTCAAGATCTCTATCGCATTCGCTATTCGCTCACTTGATCCCCTCTGGGGCTTTTAAAGGCCGATGCGCAATGCGCACCCTACAATGTGTACTTTTCAAAAAGGCTCTTAGGGAAAACTGAATTACCGATTTAAATACTTAATCTTCATTTGGATTGTGTATGCGATGCGCTTATTGGAAGTGGGACGTTCTATCGCACTCCGTATTCAGTCGCTTGATTGCTACGAAATCTACGCAACGGAACAAATGAACTATTCACAATAAAAAACGGCGGTAGATTCTAAAATCTTGGTAGCGCGCCATTATTCCTGTCGGAATATTTCTTTCAGCAAGTAACACTCGTTTTTCGCTCAATGACTAGCCGTGAAGAGTGTTCCTTCGTGGTCTGGTTTTCACTCCAGCGGAGTGAGATGTCAATAGAACACGATTCCTCCTCGCGTCTGCACTCCAGAGGAGTGCAATGTCGAGTGTTACTTGGTAGCAACAACCTGGCTAAAACATAAATCGGTACCTTTTGGATATCCTTGGACTCACAGTAATTCCGCTTACAATTTGACGAACCTTAAGGAGACATGAATGATTGCACCACACGGATCCGAGAAACTTAACCCGCTTTATGTTGCGGATGATGCCAAGCGCGCGCACCTAATGGAAGAGGCTCAAAACTTGCCGAGTATTACCATATCCTCGGGCGCGGCATCATCCGCAGTAATGCTTGGTTCGGGCTATTTCAATCCGCTGACCGGGTATATGAACATTTCCGAAGCCGTAAGCGTTGCCGAGAGCATGACCACCCCGGACGGGCTGTTTTGGCCCGTGCCGGTAATGAACATCGTTGAGGAAGACCAACTTTCAACGACCGTCAGGAACGCCAGCCGGTTGGCGTTGCGCGATCCGAACGTGGACGACAATCCGGTGCTTGCTATCATGGACGTTGCAGAGATTGAAGTCCTTTCCGATGCGCAGAAAGGGTCGCTCATCGAGCATACCTTTCGCACGGCGGATCCGGAGCATCCGGGAGTCGCCGCCTTCAACGACATGGGCAATCGGGTGATCTCCGGACAGATCCAGGTGCTCAACCATTCCTACTTCAAATCCGATTTCGCCGATACGTTCCGCACCGCAGCCGAGATACGCGGAGACTTTGCGGAGCGCGGATGGAACAAGGTGGTCGCATTTCAAACGCGCAACCCCATGCACCGCGCTCACGAAGAACTGTGTCGTATCGCCCAAGAAGCGGTCGGCGCCGACGGGATCCTGATTCACATGCTGCTCGGGAAGTTGAAACCGGGCGACATTCCCGCTCACGTGCGCGACGCGTCAATTCGGAAGATGGTCGAGCTTTATTTCCCCGAAAACACCGTCGCCGTCACCGGGTACGGTTTCGACATGCTATACGCCGGGCCGCGCGAGGCGTTGCTGCACGCCGTATTCCGCCAGAACTGCGGCTGCACGGATCTCATCGTCGGGCGAGATCACGCGGGCGTCGGCGATTACTACGGTCCATTTGACGCACAGACGATCTTTGACGACATACCCGAGAATGCGCTTGAAATCGAAATCTTTCGCGGCGACCATACCGTCTGGTGCAACAAGTGCAATGAAATTGTCATGATGCGCGATTGCCCGCACGGACCTGACGACTACCTCTTCCTGTCAGGCACGAAGGTTAGAGATATGCTGGCGGCGGGCGAGATGTTGCCCGAAGAGTTTTCGCGTCCCGAAGTCGCCGAAATCCTGATGCGCTACTACCAGGAGGAGGAGCAGGGATAAGACGCGGCGGCGCAGCACCGGAGACCTTAAACGGGTGATGGTAACCGCCTTAACTCGCTGTTCCGCGAGCCGGGAACCGGTTCCGCCCCGATGCTCCGGTTGCAATCTTCGGCACGCCAAGTGTGGCAACTATCATGCAGGCAATCCAATACGTCAAGAGTGTCCCGCGGTATTTGGCTGTACGACTGCTGGGCAAGCATATCGGCGGGCTATACACCTCCGGACTGTCGTGCATACGTCTGACTGAAATCGAGGAACCGCGCGTAATCGGCCCGGAGTGGGTGAAGATAAGAACTCGCTTGAGCGGGATCTGCGGCTCCGATCTTGCGACGATTACCGCGAAGGGGAGCCCGTATTTCTCGCCCTTCACCTCATGTCCGTTTGTGTTGGGACACGAGGTCGTTGGGGAAATCGCGGAGGTTGGCGCGCAAGTTGAGGGGTACGCTATCGGCGATCGAATCGTCATTGAGCCGGTGTTGTCCTGCGCCATCCGGGGGATTCAGCCGTATTGCCACCAGTGCCAGCGCGGGCAATTTGCCAACTGCGAAAACATTACGAAAGGAGATATCTCCGCGGGAATCCAAACCGGTTACTGTCGAGACACCGGCGGCGGGTGGAGCGAATACTTCGTCGCCCATAGAAATCAACTTCATCACGCCCCCGACGAACTTTCCGATGATATCGCCGTACTTGCCGAGCCGTTCGCTTGTGCGCTGCATAGCGTCCTCAAAGCAAATTTGGAAGAAAAGGCTGAACTTCTGATAATCGGCGCGGGAACCATGGGGCTGCTCACGGTTGCCGTTATCCGTGCCCTGGGAAAAACGAACCGGATCATCATCGTCGCCAAACACCCGCATCAACAGAAACTCGGGCGCGAACTTGGCGCCGACGAGATCATTCCGCACGATAAACATCTATACGCCAACTTCTGCCGGTTGACGGGGGCGGAAGCCCATCAACCGGAACTTGGTAAACCCGTTCTGCTTGGCGGCGCGGACGTTACGTTCGACTGCGTCGCATCGGACACCACAATCGACGATGCGCTCCGCTTCACCCGGGCGCAAGGGCGTGTCATTCTCGTCGGAATGCCGGCTATCCCCAAAAACATCGATTGGACATCTATCTGGTACAAGGAGTTGAAGGTCAGCGGGGCTTACACCTATGGCGTGGAAAACTATAACGGCGGGCAGATTCGGACTTTTGAACTGGGGATCCAACTGCTGCGACAGATGGGAGAGCGGCTATTGCCTCTAATCGGAGAGCGATTTCCGCTGCGAGATTACAGCGGCGCAATTGATTCGGCGCTGCACACCGGACGTTCGGGAACGGTGAAGACACTCTTCGACCTTCGGAAGTAAGTATCGGACAGGACAACGCCCCTTTTCACGCAATATCCTTGCAATCCATAAGTTTCAAGAATCGAGCGTTCGTAGTAGCCCAATTCATTGGGCGTCTTAAAGTGCCACAACATGTAAAGAAAGCGCACAAGTCCTACAATGCGAACGCCCGAAAACCAATGCGCTGAGGCTCGTAGTAGCCCAATTCATTGGGCGTCTTAAAGTGCCACAGCATGTATAAATCGCGCGCAAGTCTTACAATCAGAACGCCCGAAGACCCTCGCTCTGAGGTTCGTAGTAGCCCAATTCATTGGGCGTCTTAAAGTACCACAACATGTAAAGAAAGCGCACAAGTCCTACAATGCGAACCCCCGAAAACCAATGCACTGAGGCTCGTAGTAGCCCAATTCATTGGGCGTCTTAAAGTGCCACAGTATGTAAAGAAAGCGCACAAGTCCTACAATGCGAACGCCCGAAAACCAATGCACTGAGGCTCGTAGTAGCCCAATTCATTGGGCGTCTTAAAGTGCCACAACATGTAAAGAAAGCGCACAAGTCCTACAATGCGAACCCCCGAAAACCAATGCGCTGAGGCTCGTAGTAGCCCAATTCATTGGGCGTCTTAAAGTGCCACAGTATGTAAAGAAAGCGCACAAGTCCTACAATGCGAACGCCCGAAAACCAATGCACTGAGGCTCGTAGTAGCCCAATTCATTGGGCGTCTTAAAGTGCCACAGTATGTAAAGAAAGCGCACAAGTCCTACAATGCGAACGCCCGAAAACCAATGCACTGAGGCTCGTAGTAGCCCAATTCATTGGGCGTCTTAAAGTGCCACAGTATGTAAAGAAAGCGCACAAGTCCTACAATGCGAACGCCCGAAAACCAATGCGCTGAGGCTCGTAGTAGCCCAATTCATTGGGCGTCGCGAAGTACAGCGACATTTAGAATGGCGGCACGACCTCTACCACGCGAACGCCGTCAAACCCAGAACTTGAGGTTCGTAGTAGCCATCAAGCGAGTGAATAGCGAGTAATTAAGGAAGCGACTAGATCAAACGAGCGGATAGCGAGTGCGATAGAGATCCCGCGCGATAGAGGTCCCATAGAGATCCCTTCATTACGTGACATGGAGTGGCGGTAACATTCAGATAGGAAAACCGCATTAGAAGGAAAACAGCCTATGAAATACTTGACCTATTTCGGCAATCACCTGATCAACGCCGAATTGCCTGACAATTCACACATCTACTATGCCAAACCGCCAATCGCCGGCATTAAGCGCCCCGACATCCCCGCCCGCGTGAAGGAAGCCTTCGAAAATCCGCTGGGAATGCCGCCGCTGCGCGAACTCGTTGACGGAAACACCAAGATATTGATCGCATTTGACAATAATTGCCAGCCGTTTCCGATGACGAAGAAGCCCGACCTGCGCCAAGTCATGATCGAACCCTTACTCTCAATGCTCTACTCCTACGGCGCCGAGAAGGCGAACATCCAACTCGTGTGTGCGGGCGGGCTGCACCGCAAGATGAAGACACCCGAATTGGCGTATATGCTGGGCAAGAACATCATGCGAGAGTTTTTTCCGCATCAGCTGAGGAACTACGACGCCGAAGACCCCGACAACATCGTCAGTTTGGGCAAAACGGAGCACGATGAGATTGTTGAAACGGACCGCGCCGTCGTGGAGAGCGACTTGGTCATCTATGTGGATACCATTCAGATTCCGCTGAACGGCGGGCACAAGTCGGTTGCAGTGGGAATGGGCACCTACAACTCGATTGCGCCGCACCACTCGCCGCACATGACGGCGGAAAACCCGCACGTCATGCAGCCGGAGCATTCGAACATGCACGATAGCATCGAGCGGATGAGCCGCGTCATCGAACGTAGCAGCAAGATTATGGTGCTGGAAGCCGCAATGAACGACGCCATCTATCCGGCGCACCTGCGCTATCTCGGCAAGCCGAACGATCGATGCAACCTTTTCGAGCGGTTCATAAAAGCCTGCACGCCAGCGTCGATGTCAATGCTGCCGGAGGGATTGAGGTCGAAGATTTTCAAGAGTATCCGCACCGAATATGACCCGGTTGAAATCAACGTCGGTACGATCGATGGGGTTCACCCGAAAACCCTGCAAGTCATGAAAGACCAGTTGATGATCGACATCCCGCGCCAATACAGCACCCTGGTCTTCGGACTTCCCGATCTGACGCCGTACGCCATCGGCGCGCGCATCAACCCCATCCTGGTGGTGAGCGACATCCTCGGCTATATCTTCAACTGGTTCTACAACAAGCCGCTTATCAAGCAGGGCGGCGTCGTGATTATCATGAATCCGACGTTCGAAATCTTCCACGAGGAGTATCATGTGCCCTACCGTCAATTCTACGAGGAGGTGCTCAGCGAAACCACCAACCCGTTTGAAATGCGGAACAATTTCCAAGAGAAATACGCCCGCGACCCCAATCTGATCGACTGTTATCGCAACAAATTCGCGTATCACGGGTTTCATCCATTTACGGTGTGGTACTGGGCAACCTACGCGTTGAAGTATCTGTCCAAGATCATCCTCGTCGGTCCCAAGGATGACCGAGCTGCCAAGCGGCTGGGCGTGGATTGGGCGCGCACTTTGAATGACGCCCTCGGTATGGCGAGGGAAATATCTGGTGAAGATGATGTTGTGGCGTTGACAATGCCGCCATTTATTTATGTGAACGTTCAATAAAATTACTGCGACAGCCGGTTCTTGATACGCTTTCTTGATGCAAGCGTAACGTGCCGGCATCAATATTAGGAGGGATTTGGAATGGGAATATGGGACATGTTTCCACTTATTACCATAATCGCGATTGTAGCGATTATCGCGGAACTTGTGAAGTTTTTGGTCAAGACCCGTGCCAAGTCGAAAACTGTTAGCAAAGATGAACTAACCAAAATTCGTGATGCAATCTCAACCATTCGGACGGATCTCGACGAAATCAAAGCGGATGTGAGGACCGTTGTCATCCAAATGGACGACATTAAGTTATACAAAGCCGGTTCGTCAGTCGTTGACAAAAAAGGGCTAAATTAGCGTTTCAAACGCAGCACACTCCCTCCTTGAAACCGAGTTTTTTCTTCAAAACTTGGTTTCTGTTAGGCCCCAAGCGCACAACATCAAGACTTTCTGTGAGAGTTAAGAGAAAATTAATGGTGATTAAAAACATGTCAAATCAAACAAACAACAAGAAAATCCCAACTCCTGAAGAACTCCAGAAGGAGTTTGAAGATCTAGTCAAACAGAAATACGGCGGAAACGTGCGGCTCGTTGTGGCGGGAGAACAACCGGCCGCAACCCAACCAACCGAGGAAAAGCCGCCCGAACCCAAACGCTCCTTCGATCCCAAGTTCGACCTCAAACCCAGAGAGATTAAGCACTATCTCGATCGCTACGTCATTCAGCAGGACGAGGGAAAAAAGGCGTTGGCAATCGCGGTCTGCGATCACTATAACCACGTACGCGAATGCCATGAGGATCCGAAACTCGCGGACACCGATTACTCGAAGCAGAACATCGTCATGCTCGGTCCGACCGGAGTGGGCAAGACCTACCTCATCCGCCACATTGCCAAGCTGATCGGCGTGCCGTTCGTCAAAGCCGACGCGACCCGATTCAGCGAAACGGGGTACGTGGGAGCGAACGTCGATGACATGATACGCGACCTCGTCACTCAAGCGGACGAAGATGTCGAACTTGCGCAATACGGCATTATCTACCTCGACGAAGCGGACAAAATCGCCACACCCCCGAACATCATTGGACGGGACGTTAGCGGGCGCGGCGTTCAAATCGGGCTGCTCAAGCTAATGGAGGAAACCGAAGTCGATCTTCGGGGCGGGCACGATGTCGCCTCCCAGATGCAAGCCATGATGGAGTACCAGCAGAAGGGCAAAGTCGACAAACAGATTGTCAACACCCGACACATCCTGTTCATTATCAGCGGCGCGTTCACGGGGCTGGCTGACATCATCAAGAAACGTATGAACCAAAGAAAACTCGGATTCAACGCGCTGATACAAAGCGAAGCGGAGGAAGAGGACTACCACCAGTTCGTGACGCCGCAGGACTTCATCGAATACGGCTTTGAGCCTGAATTCATTGGGCGGCTGCCGGTCCATGTCATCTGTCAGAATCTCTCGGTCGACGACCTGCACTACATCCTGAAAAATTCCGAAGGGTCAATTATCCGTCAGTATGAGCAGGCTTTCCGTGCATACGGAATCAACGTGATCTTTTCGGACAAGGGTTTGTGGCAAATTGCCGAGAAGGCGCATGTCCAAAAAACCGGAGCGCGTGCGCTGATGACCGTGTGTGAGAAAGTGCTCCGCGACTACAAATTCGAACTCCCTTCCACTTCCGTTAAGGAATTTGTCGTCACCGAAGAAGTTGTCGAAGATCCGGCGGGACAACTGAAACGCATTATAGAGGACGCCGCTTATAACCGCCAAATTGTGATGCACGAACAGATTCGTCACTACGAAGCGCAGTTCGAGGACGAACATAAGATGCAAGTGTCCTTCGACGATAAAGCGACCGACCTCATCTGTAAGAAAGCGCTAGAGCAAGATCGTAGCCCCCATGAAATCTGCGAAGAAATACTCCGGAGCTGCCAGCACGGTCTCAATCTCATCAGGCAGAACACGGGGCGGAAGAAATTCGCTTTCACCGAAGAGGTGGTAGAGAATCCCGATGACGTGCTCGAAAGTTGGGTGCGGGATTCCTACAAAGCGAAAGCCGGAGAAGTTGAAGAAACCTTAAGAGCGCCGTAGGAGCGATCTCCGAATCGCGACTCCGATTCGTCACGGTAACCACAGGCAAAGAACCTCCTCATGAAACGATGCAACCGCTTCACCGACCCAAAAGGACAGGATATGCGAAAACTTAGAATTGGTGTGCTGTTATCACTGACGGTGGTCGCCATCGCGGCCGGGTTGATGGCGCAAGCGCAGAAAGACGATGCGGCAGAAGAAGGCGTCACCTTAGCCCAACTCGGCGTAACGGAAGAGCAAAAAACGCAAATTAAAGCGCTTTGGGAACAAAAACGCCAAGTTCATATTCAGGCGGTCAGCGATCTGAAGATCCTGAACCGATTAGCTCGGGACAAAGGCGCCTCCGAGGATAAGATCGGCGAAACACTCCAAAAACTTCGTCAGGGGCGGCAAACGCAGAAACAGGAGATTCAAACCGCCGAAGAGGCGCTCATAGAAACCTTGCCGGTTCGCGCCCAACTCCACCTCACCATCTTGGGGGTACTGGATAACGGTTTGACTCGTCGAATCGGGCGGGGACGGACGCGAGAGGGAGGCGAGGGGTCAAAAACAAAGGCGGGCGGCGTCCGGGAGAGCGGCAAGAAGTAGATGAACTTCGCCCTGGCACGAAGGCTGTTTATCGTGATGGAACTGTTCAACGGTCAGGAGTAAACACTTTCGAGGCTTGAATCGTCTATTTCTGCTCGTCAAGTTTGCCCTGAATTGCGTGCTGTGCGAGGTGGTCTTTGTAGTCGCGATTCAACTCCCTAATATCGTAACGCAGTTCACTGGCGAGTGCGTCTATTTTCTCATGGAGTTCCTTAGCAGTGGCATCAATCTTATCATGGAGAGTTTTTGCGGTGGCATCAATCTTGTCATTAAGAAATTGAAAATTATCGTCCAGTTTTGCCATTACCGTATCAAAACGCTTGCGATTTTCTCTGATCTCGGCTCGGAGAATATTGTCGGCTTGTTCCATTTCCCTCCTGCTGGGAATCTTCCTCAAGAACACAATGATGCCGGTGACGATTGCAATCAGTTGTAAAATCTCCATTAGGTCTGTAAGATTGAATGCATCCATGTCCGTTCTCCGGTTGGGGCTAGCTCACCTGTTTACATCGGTTACGTCGTTTGCTACTGCTTAACAATAGTACTTATACCCTCGGTTGGTATGTGCACGTTTGATTGCGTCTTAGAAGCTGTGTTCGTCGGTAGGAAATGGGGAAGTAGGCGGTTCTATGCGATTATCGATTATCAAATTAAGGGGGGAGTCCCCCAATCGCGTAATACGTAGCTGCGGGCAAAAAAATGGTGGAGGATACCAGGCTCGAACTGGTGACCTCTTGCATGCCATGCAAGCGCTCTCCCAACTGAGCTAATCCCCCACCTTACAGATATTGTACCCTATCATCCGGTGGAGTGCAAGAGAAAAATCGTATCAGATTCACCTCATAATCGCCAGTACCCGCTCCAGATCCGCCGGCACATCCACCCCGATCAACCGGTGTTCCGTTTCGACGACGCGGATCCTCACGCCGTGTTCCATGAACCGCAACTGTTCCAATCCCTCCGAACCCTCATACGGCGCGCGCTCCCACGTCGTGAAAGCCAGCAGGCACTCCTTCCGGTATGCGTATAACCCGACATGCCGGTATATCGGATTGGCTTCTATCCACTCGCCCGAGAGATTGCCGGGAACGGACGCTCTGGAGAAGTACAGCGCAAACCCTTCCAGATCGGTGACGACCTTCACCACATTGCAATCCCGGAAATCCGCTTCATTATCGACACGCTGTTTTAGCGTGCTGACCTGCACCCTCGGATCCACGTTAAACGGTTGAATCATCTGATCGAGCATCGCCGGTTCGAGCAGTGGCTCATCGCCTTGGATATTGGCAACCACCTCGCACTCCACCCTTTCCGCGACGTACGCCACCCGATCCGTCCCGGTGGGAAACTCCGGCGTCATAATAACCTCACCGCCAAAGCCCTTGACCGCATCGTAGATACGCGAATCATCGGTGGCGACTACTGTCGCGTTCATCGCCTTGGCGCGCGACGCGCGCTCATATACATGTTGAATCATCGGTTTGCCGCGAATGTCCACCAACGGCTTGCCTTCAAACCGGCTTGACGCGTACCGCGCCGGGATGACTCCTACGGTTTTCATGATGCTGCACCTCTCCTTCTTGACCACTAACCCCGTTGAACGGTGAGCGCGATGAGGACGGACGTTGCCGCGATGCGCAACGCCGCGCATCCTATCACGATCACGATCGGTCCGCAAGCGGAATATGGCCAGAACCTAGGGCAAACGCATCTGATTTTGCATTGACAACTTTACACGTGTATAGTATGATATGGAACGAACAGACGAGCGACAGAGTGATGCACTATGTCACATCCCCGATTATCTGTGTTCCAACGAGTCGGTGCTTTGGCGTCTCACGTACCCAAAATTGACCTGCGTGACAACGAACTTTTTTCTCTGTGCCTACTTTGTACCTATTTTGTTTATAGCTGCACGCCTATGAACCCGCGCTATCAAAGGAAAGTAGTGAATCAAAGCAGGTGAACACCCCCTCGAAATCAAGCCTCCGTTCACATTCTTGTACCTACTTTTTGGGGCTATTTTTACAAAAAAATCAGGTACAGGTTCAGTCCAAACCGCCCAAAAAGAGTGGCGGATCAACATTTTATTCACATTTTCGAACTCTCAAGCGACTAATGGCGATCAGAGGAATGAGAGCATCTACTCATTTTATACACCTTTCGCTCCGATGATGCTGTAGAGTGAGGAACCTATGAAGCTGAAAACAGCCGCCATGGTTAGTTTTAACACGAAAACGATGGAGTGATTTTAGATGCGTTTCCCCTAGATCCTAACCCCGTGCGGTTAACGTCGATTATGCCTTCCCGTGATGACTCCGAATCCACCAAATGATCGCCTTTCGGATTTTGAACGGGACGCAGATCTGCGTCCCCTACAGACCCATTGCGCTGCAGGAGCGTAAGCCACGACCTGATGTCGGATGGGATACCCGCTAACCGCGCGGAAATCCCGTTGACACCGATTTTTTTGTTATGCTATGATTTACGTAATCCAAGGAGGAACCTGCAATGCCAGCACCCGACTTTGCCCGCACGGAATTAAACGGTCTGACCGACGGAGACGTACAGTTCCTCATTGAGAATTTTCCCAAGCCGGGGCGCAGCTATGAGGAAATCGCCTCGTTAATTCACGACCTCCCGGCGACATTGGAATCAAGATTGAATAGCCAATCCCTATTCGAGAGGATTTGCGACCCGAGCGAGCGCATATTACAGATTTCGCCATTCCTCTTTTTCAGTGTGCTGTTGCGGCGGAGCCTCACCGATTGCCGCATCCTGGGCGACCGGCGGGTAATCAACTACCTCTCCAATCTGCTAAGTCTCTTCGTTCAGACAAATCGACTGTACCGAGTCTATCAGCACGATCGGCAAACTGCCAGCTATCTGACCGATATGATTGAGGAGGCGCAGAGCGCCGATCCCCGCCGCCAGTTCCTGATATACTCCCATATCGGCAACTACTCGCTCTATATAACGGGGCTATTCCCCGAGTCTATCGAATACAGACAGCGATACAAGAACCGTCCGTTGAGCGCGCAATTCTACATAGACTTTGGACGCGAATACTATGAACATGCCTCCGGGCATACAATCGCTCGCCAATACGAGCTGGACGAAGTCTTTTTCCGGCTCTCGATTATGTTCGAAGTCTACAAAGATGCCCTTAACCATCTCGCCAAACAGTACTTAATTCTGTCATAGCCGCCGTCGCACGTTTGAATTCATGTTGCAAGACCATCTCGGAGATTAACCAAACAGGGGGAAGTCATGTCGAAGAATCAGTATGACGTAGTTATCATCGGCGCCGGGCATAACGGCTTGGTCGCCGCCAACTATCTCGCCAGAGGCGGGCTTTCCGTCCTGTTGCTGGAACGACGCGATATCATCGGCGGCGGCTCTACCACGGAGGAGTTTTCCCCCGGATTCAAGGTCTCTAACTGCGCAACCTCGGTGTGGGGGCTGCAACCCAAGATTATCGACGAGCTTGAGCTTCGCAAACACGGATTTGAGCTCGTAGAGACGGGCATGCCCAGGCTGGGAACTTCCGCGAATGTCACCGTAAATAGCCGTACACGCGTCCATGTATTCCCCGACGGCACCTATATCGGCGGTCCCTCGGTCAAGACCGACGAAGACAAGATGGCTCAGATCCGAGAACTGTCCGCGCATGACGCCGAAGCCTTCCCGAAGTGGGTCGAATTCTGGGAAAGCGCGGGATCCATCTTCCAGCCCTACCTGATGACCGAACCCCCCACGCTATCCGAAGTGATGGGGGCTGTCGCGGGAACGCCCAAGGAAGATACCCTCGAAAAATTACTTACCTGGAGCTTTCTCGATATCGTGCACTATTTTTTCGAGAACGAATACGTCAAGGCTCATGTAATCAATCCCGGTGTGCACGAATCCGATCCGAGTGCGGCGGGCAGTCCTCTCGCGGCAGCTATCTTTTCCACCGTCAGCTTCGGCAGCAGAAACGATGACCGCGGCATCCCGAGGATGGGCATGGGCACCATCACTGCGTCGATTGCCGGCTCCGCCAGGAGCGTGGGTGTCGAGATCCGCACGGAGGCCCCGGTTCGTGAAGTCATTGTCGAAGATGGCGCCGCGGCGGGTGTGCGGCTGGAGAACGGGGAGGAAATTCGCAGCCGGCTCGTCGTGTCCAATGCAGATCCGAAGCGCACCTTCACAACCCTCTTCCGAGACGGCGACGTTGACGAAGAGACGCTCAAGCGCGTGAAGCGCTGGAAAACCCAAGCCGGGTGTCTAAAGTTCTTGGCGGCGATGAAAGAACTGCCCGACCTGTCCCGCTATCTGGGCGATGACTACGATCGGGAACAGATTGTGGGCATGAAGATTCTGCCCTCCGTAGACTACTATCAAAAGAGCTGGAACGATGCCGCCGCAGGCATCCCGACACGCTATCCCGCGTTGGGCATCCAACTCTCCACCACGGTCGATCACGGACTCGCCAACGGTAGGGGTCATGTGATGGCAACCTACGCCCCCTTCGCGGCAGGCAAACTCGCCGAAGGAACCTGGGACGACGCCAAACAGGCGGTCGGAGAGCGCATTGTCGACCTCATCACCGAATGCGCACCCAACTTCCGCGACAGTTTAATCGACTGGGAGGTCAAGACGCCGCTGGACATTCAGAGGCGAGTGGGCATGACCGATGGCAACATCCGGCATTTGGACATGATTCCGAGCCAGTTGTTAGCCCGACGTCAACCCTACCGCACCTCGGTCAAGAATTTCTACATGTGCGGCGCCGGAACGCACCCGATGGGCGAAGTCATCGGTATTCCGGGACACAACGCGGCACACGCCATACTCAAGGATCTGAAAGAGGGGACGCCTTGACCGCATCCTGTCTGTTTTGCCCTTCTCCCGCAACGCTGTCTGCCTTATTGTCCAATGAATCAAGGAGGTACGGAAATGGCTTTGGCTGATGAACTCGCGGAGTTTGTCGTTAACACGGAATTCTCGGACATTCCGTCCGAAACGGTCGAATTTACGAAGCATCTCGCCTCGAAAATCGTGGCTGCCATGTTATACGGAGCTACCACGCGCGCCGGGCGCGGGACATCCGATTATATCCGACTGAAACAGGGCGCTTCGCAAGCGGGCGTCATCGGCGCGCGGCTGCGCTGCTCCACGTCGGACGCTATTTTCGCCAACGGTATGACCTCGCACGCCGCCGAGTTGGAGGACGATCAATTCTCCTGTTCCGTGAGCGACATCAACATCTTTCCGGTCATTTTCCCGCTCGCCGAATCCGAAGGTTTGTCCGGAAAAGACCTCATCGTGGCGTCAGCCGTCGGGCTCGAAGTAATGAACCGCATCGGCATGAAATCTATCTCGCCCCAAGGCATGACCGACCTACCCTTCTTCGGGGTTATCGGTTCGGCTGTGACCGCCGCGAAGGCGCTGGATCTTAGCGCCGAGCAGGTCAAATGGGCAATCGGAATCGCCGTCGGCAGAGCCAGCGGATATATCGTGAATTTTGGAACCGATTCGCATTATGTCGAATCGGCCGGGGCTTGCAGCGACGGACTATTGGCGGCGGAGCTGGCAAAGAGAGACCTCACCGGGACGACCGATCTGGAGAAATGGCTGCGCGAGGACGTGTGGCAGGACAGCGACCTCGACTTAGCCCCTATCACCGCCGGTCTTGGAGACGCCCCTTGGCGGGCGCATGACACCTGGGTCAAAAAATACCCCTGCTGCTTTTTGACGCATCGCCATGTCGACATGATGCGCGAAGTCATGGCGGAGACGAGTTCGGCCGATGACGACATCTCAAACATCGAGGTGCATACTGGTCCCGTCGATAACATCTGTGACCGCCCGATTCCCACGGACACCGAAGACGCCCGATTCAGTTTTCAACACATCCTCGGCTGCCTGATACTTGACGGCGAGATTGACAGCCACCATTTCACCATCCCTAAAGTGGACGATGCGGCTATCGCAAAAGCGAGAGAAAAGGTCTCGGTCACGACCCATGATGACTGGCCAAAGGAGTTCATGTCCGGCGTGGCAAAGATCGAGGTGAAGTTGAAATCGGGCGCCGTGATGATGAAAACACGTGCCAAAGCGTTGGGAAGTCCCGACGAGCCTTTGAAAAAAGAGGAGTTCAAGGAGCTATTCCTGAAATATACAAAGCCGGTGCTGTCCCGGGACAATGCGGGAGCCGTTTGGGAGGCTCTAGATCAATTGGACCAACTCGATCGGATCGACGAGTTGATGGAACGAATTGTCTTTCCCGACTAAGTTTGAAGAATTAGACTTTGGAACAAAAAACAATCTAATCTCCGCATGAGGAGCTACGTGAAATATCAGAATAACCTTCTCGTCCTGTTGGTGCCTCTACTCGCCATTTGGGCCGGTTGCCAAGCGACCACACTTAATATCGCCGATGTCGGGACGAGCGCGAATCCGCTTGTCAGATCGGGCGAATTGGCGGCGGACGAAGTGTGGGCGGGCAAAGTCCTGGTTTCCGGAAATGTGCTTGTCCCCGAAGGCGTGATACTAACCATCCAATCCGGTGCGGTCATCGGTTTTGAACCTTCCGATTCTCCCTTTCAGTTGATTGTGGACGGCGCGTTGTACGCCGAGGGTGAACCTGACAACCTTATCACGTTCGGTTCCCTCGGCACCGTCGACCAAGATCCGAACCCGGGGGATTGGGCAGGAATCTTTATCGGTTCCGCAAGTCAGAACGTCCGCCTCAGCCATTGCCGTATTCGAGACGCCGTAAATGCCGTTATCTGCCAGTCCGACGCCGCACTGATTGAAGATTGCCTCCTGAGCAATAATGAAGTCGCCATTATCTGCGACGACGCCTCGCCAATTGTCAGTCGCAACCAAATTGATACGAACGGCACCGCGATCAGGTGCCTCGGCAATGCCGCTCCGGATATATCACACAACGAGATCAGGGCGAACGAGTACGGAATCAGTTGCGACGACGATTCTAGGCCGACGATCCAGCGGAACGAGATCATAGCCAATTACCGCGACGCCATCCTGTGCTACGCCACCGCCTCTCCGGAGATTACCGCCAACAATATCATCATGAACGGTGGTTGGGCCGTGTACGACGGCGGTCGGCTGCGCGACAATTTTCTGCGCGGCAACAAGGAGGCTGGAGTGGATGTGGTAGAGCGCAGTACAGGACGCGATGGGCTGCAATACTACGCCGTAGACGAAGTCTTCGATCCCCGGTCATCCTCGGTACCCGACGCGGGAATCCCCAGAGAGGGATATTAACCCAACTCTGTCCGCAGCACCGCTCGTAGAAACTCCATTCATCGTGCGTTAGGCTTGTAGTAGCACAATTCATCCGCGTCCTCTGTCTGAAGCACCGTTCGTAGTAGCACAATTCATTGTGCGTCAGTGGTTCGTACTAACTCAATTCATCCGCGTCCTCCGTCTGAAGCACCGTTCGTAGTAGCACAATTCATTGTGCGTCAGTGGTTCGTACTAACTCAATTCATCCGCGTCCTCTGTCTGCAGCACCGTTCGTAGTAGCACAATTCATTGTGCGTCAGTGGGTTCGTACTAACTCAATTCATCCGCGTCCTCTGTCTGCAGCACCGTTCGTAGTAGCACAATTCATTGTGCGTCAGTGGGTTCGTACTAACTCAATTCATCCGCGTCCTCTGTCTGCAGCACCGTTCGTAGTAGCACAATTCATTGTGCGTCAGTGGGTTCGCGCTAACTCAATTCTTCACGCGTCCACCACCTCATGAATCCAACACAAGAGAGAATAACATCCTCACACAATACAAAAATACCGCTCACCGACGAACAGATCATCGCAGCCACCGTCGGCGAACGAAAACCCTTTAACAGCACGGTCCACCTTGCCCCGGACGATCCGGCGTGGCCCTCAACGTTCAATCGGCTAAAGAAACAGATACACGACGCACTCGGAGATGGGGTACTACGGCTGGAGCACGTAGGATCTACGGCAGTGCCGGGATTGTCCGCTAAGCCGATCATCGACATGGTACTTGCGGTGGAGGATTCTAGCGATGAGCCGTCCTACGTCAAACCGCTGGAGGAAATGGGGTATGCCCTAAGGATTCGGGAACCCGAATGGTATGAACACCGGATGCTGAACCCGCCCGGTAAGGAGGGCAACTTACATGTATTTTCCGCCGGGTGCGGGGAAATTGAGAACATGCTGCTGTTCCGCGACTGGCTGCGGACCAGTACCGACGACAGATTGCTCTACGAAGAGACAAAGCGCAAACTGGCAGCCCGAACCTGGAAGTACAGGCAAAACTACGCGGATGCAAAGTCCGGGGTAGTCGAAGAAATCTTGGAACGTGCGCGCCGCAGGCGCACCTAGACGGCGCATACCATGCCGCACAACATCGCGCGAGACGCATCGCGATTTTCAGGAGATACAACATGCACGAACTGCTGAACATGAACCGGTTCCTCGTAAAGGAACATATCGGATTGATCAAAGCGGCGAACAACTACGACATTTACGACCCCGAAACCGGGAAGATGGTTATGGTGTGCCGAGAGGACGACCTCGGTTCCTTTACGAAGCTCCTGCGGTTCACGGATTGGAAACGGCATACACCCTTCAATATCCAAATCAGAACCGCCGATGGCGAGCCACTGGTACGTGTTGAGCGAGGTGTTGCCATATTCCTGTCCGACGTGCAAGTGCACGACGAAAACGACGCTGTCATCGGTGGGTTCAAGCAGAAATTCTTCTCCATCGGCGGCGCGTTTGATATACTCGATGCGCAGGGGAACTCCTTGTGCAGCCTGCGGGGAAAATGGACGGGATGGGATTTCCGGTTCATCCATGACGACATCGAATTTGCGCATGTCACAAAGAAATGGGCCGGAATCGGAAAGGAATTCTTTACCAGCGCCGACAACTACATGCTTGAGATATCGAGTAGAGTGAAGGAGGACAGCCCGATTCGCCAACTCATTCTCGCCGCGGTCATGTGTATCGACATGGTCCTCAAAGAGTGACCGGCGTTATTGCAGCATACATCGAAAACCGACGCCATCTTTCGCTTATGCGGCGCGTAAGTTACAGGTCCCAAATGGTATCATTAAATTTTATATAGGAGGCTTAAATGAAGCTAAATAACGGGTTGCGGCTGACCTGGCTGGGGCACGCCACGATTAAACTTGAGTACGAAGGTCAAACAACGCTGATCGATCCATGGATCATGGAAAACCCTTCCTGCCCCGACGAACTGAAGACGTTCGATAGAATCGACACCATACTCATCACGCACGGACATTTTGATCATACCAGCGACGCGGAGGCGCTGGCGAAAAAACACTCGCCGACCGTCATCGGGATGATTGAGGTCACCGGCTGGCTCGAAAAAAAAGGCGTCCAAAACACGATCGGCATGAACAAAGGCGGCACCGTTGAAGCCAACGGCGTCAAAGCGACAATGGTTCACGCCAACCACAGCAGCAGTTTCACGGAAGAAGACGGCACAACCGTCTACCTCGGCGAGCCCGCGGGATTTGTCATCGAATTTCCGAACGGATATAAAATCTACTGCGCCGGCGATACGAACGTCTTCGGCGACATGCAAATCATCGGCTCGCTCTATAAGCCCGATCTGGCGGTATTGCCCATCGGCGACCACTTCACCATGGGACCGGTCGAAGCCGCCTACGCCGCCGAGTTGCTCGGTGTACCGGCTATTCTGCCGATCCACTACGGCACGTTCCCGCTGCTCACCGGAACGCCGGATGCTCTGCGTGAACTAACCCTAAACTTGGATGTCGAGATCCTAACGCTCGAGCCCGGCGAAACCTTGGATTAAACATCGTCTGGTCAAAAGCTCTGCCGCGTCGAAAAATTCCCGTATGAAAAAACTAATCGTCATCACCTATTTGATGCTGTTGTCTCTGTCCCTCTCCGTGAACGCGGATCAGGTGTACTACCAGATCAATATGTCCGGCAATCCCGTCGGTTACATCTCTTATGAGGTGAATTCCGATGGGGACGATCTGACGATGCAAACGACCGTGCTGTTCAACATCGGTCAAAGCGAACTGAACCAGAAGGTCAAGCTGTCGGCGGACACCCGCCTCGACTCCCAAACGCAGTTGCCGATTGAATACCAGCTATCCACCTACATCAACGGGTTTACTCAATCCACGGTTGAGACGGCGTTTGATGGCGATACGGCGACCCAACGAATTATCGCTGGCGGACAGAATTTCGATAACGAGATCTCCCTGCCAGATCCAACCTATCTGGTAGACGACAATTTCAGGATCGATCACTACAACGTCCTTCTCCGGCAGTTTGACTTCAGGAAACGCGGCACCCAGTCGTTCAATATTCTTACCCCGCTCGCCGTGCCGCGCCAACCCAAAGCCGTCGAATTGCGGTTGACGTGGGCTGGCGGCGAGAAACTTACGGTCGGCGAAGACACCTACCAAACCGAATGGCTTCAATCGCACGGCAGCGGCATGGACATGGATTTTTGGTTCGATAAGCAGAGCCGGCGGATCGTGAAATGGGACATCCCTTCACAGAAGACAGAGATCATACTTGCGGATAAGTCCGTACTGCCTGCGAAAGATGCGATCGAGAACCGTTTGGCGGCGCTGAGTCAAAATCCCGATCTGCCTCGCATCAGCGTTGATCACGAACTTGGAACTGCGGCTGACCTTATCGCGCTGCAATTGCGTCTCGACCTGAACGTTGCCGTCTCCCAAAAATTGAGGCTTGACGCCCCGAATCAGTGGTTTGAGGGTAAGGTGAGCCAAAATGCCGAAACTATGCATTTCGGCGGCGTTCTGAACGTCAAAACGTATCGACGCCCCGACCGTGCGCCGGATCCGAGACCCATAACGGTTGACCGCCCGCTCGAATCGCTCGGGCAAATTGAAGCGAAAGCGGAGGAACTCACATCCGATGTTCACTCGAACCTCGATATAGGGAAGACGGTTGTTGAATGGGTGGCGCAAGAGATTGCCTACGATACAGAAACCACCTCAGCCCTTGACTGTCTCACAAGCAGGAAAGGCGATGCGCTGTCCAAAGCCCGGCTTGCCGTCGAGCTAATCCGTTCGACTCGTGCGCCTGCGGAGATCATCGGGGGACTCATCTACACGAATAATGGCGTCTTTGTTCAACATCATTGGATAGAGATAACCCTCGGCGACGGTGAAGGATGGATGGCGATGGATCCCTTCACCGGCGAGACGGAAGGGATCGGCGCGGCGCACGTTGCCCTGTGGCGCGGGAATGGTCGCTTGGCGGAGAAACCCGGCGAGATAGAAGTGCTCGATTTTCAGAGCGGCATGATCACCTGGCAAGACCTGATTCCGCTGCAAATCGGCGAACGAAACCAATATACCATCGAGCGTGACGGGGAACCTATCGGCGTGAGCGCGAATCGCGTCGAACGAATCATCACCCATGACGGCATCCAATGCTACCAAATCGAGGGGGCGTTATCGCTTGATGATGAGATCCATGGCCAAATCACTGCTCATTCGCGTCTCTATCTCACGCTTAACGGGAAGGCGCTGTATTATCAATCGGAGATGGATGTAAACGGCGAGATAACCTCCTATGAATATACCCGCGAAGGGACTCGGTTTCGATTCACGAAGGACGGCGAGCGATTCAAAATGTGGGTCGAGAAGGTTCCCCACTTTATTGGGGACTTTTCGTTCTGGGGGTGGGACCTTATCTTCCGTCAACAGGAGCTATCGACCGAACTGCAGTGGGAAGTCGATCTTATCGATCCGCGGGACGCGGCGCTTCGCTCGCTTAAAGTCGTCGTTGAAGATGCCGAAGAGATTGTCGTCAACGACAAAGAGTTGAGTTGCTTCCGCATAAATGTTGACGGTCAGTTATTCTGGGTGTCCTCCGTCGGACGCCTCATCCGCTACCACGACCCCGAGCGTAACCTCACCGCCGAGTTGGCCCTTTAGCCGTTGGTGCGAACGTTCATTCATGGGCAAATTCGTATAATACTTTATGATCTTTCCTCAGAATGAAGAATTGAACTTGAGACCTACTGATCGGACAGGCTACAATAGACACAATCTCGCGGCAAATTTATAATGAGAATGCCGGCGATCCGCTATCTCCAAAAGGAGAACCCCCATGAAATCGATTCTCTTTCTCCCGGTCCTCCTTTGCGCAATCGCGTTGCCAGCATTCGCCGAACTAACGCCTCAAGACTTTGATAAGATCCGCTTGATTGTTAAGGACGAAGTCAAAGCGGAACTCAGTGCAGCCAAGCAGGAACTGAAGGCGGAAATCACTGCAGTCAGCCCGGAATTGAAAACGGATATCACCGCAACTCACACAAGAATTGGAGTCTTAGATACTCGACTTCGGAACGTAGAGCAGAGCGTTGCATGGATACGCGGAAAAGTTGATAGTCTGGATAAACGAATCAAGTGGTTGATGGCGCTAATTGTGGTGGCTGTCGCGATGCCGCAAATAATCATTGCGTGGCTCAGTAGGGAGGATCGAGCACAGGAGAGGCAAATTGAAGAACTCGCACGGGAAATCGAAATACTAAAACAACAGCGAATTGTTAGTCCTTGAAAGTCTCTGCTGGCGATCGGAAGAAGAAAGGTAGAGCCGCCCGATGAATCAGTTACAGTACGTAGGTTGGGTTGAACGGTAATAGAGGAATGTTTGTCACGTTCAAATAGCGCTCCCTTCTTCCAATTAACGGACCCACCTGATATCGCTAGTGAAACCCAACACCTCAACAGATTCGACGTGCTTGCTACGGTGAGTTGGGTTTCCAGTTTCCCTCTGCATTTGATTACGTTTGCCGTTCAACCCAACCTACGCAGCGAGACTGGTAAAAACTCGTTACTGCTGCGCATCTCACAGAATCTTCATCAACTTCTCCGTCGCCTTCAACCCGGACCCTGTAAGTATCGACACAACCGTATCACCCCGACCGATAATTCCCGCCTCTACAAACCTGTCAAACGCCCCCACCACAACCGCGGAAGTCAACTCAATGAACTCATGCCCCAGTAATGGAGGGTACACTGAAATTGCTTTAAAACGGAATTCTCATCACGCCGACCAATCCTCTACCTTCAATCCCAATCCGACTATTCTCTGAAAATCACTATCCGATGTCACGAGTATTGCATCAATAGCCAAAGCTGTCGCAGCAATCCAAAGGTCGCATTCATCTAGAATTGTTCCGTGTTGTTGCGCCGCAACTTTAATTTGCGCATACGCCTCGCCAACATAATCCGGCATTGGGTCGCACGGAACTATAGAAAACACCGCATTTGCCTTCTGCTCAAGATCTCGTCGTCGTCTTCCGGCAGGGAGTCGGAAAAGCCCGAATAAAATCTCTCCCTTTACGATAGGGCAAGTACAGGGATAGTCTGATTCGGCCAGAGATTCCAGTCGTTCTTTGACTTCCGAGGAATCTTGCATGAGAAAACTCAACATGGACGTATCCAGAAGATACTTATTCATGACTTCTCGCGTTTATCCGGCTCAAAAGGCGAAGTGAAATTTACGGGCATCTTCCCTTCCTCAATGGACTGACGCAGCGCTTCCACGTCTTTATGAGAGAGATGTGGCGGACTTTCCATTGCTTCGATAAGGCGCTGTGCTATTAGATTTTGTCCGTTTTCCGGCTTGGGTTTCTGCCTTGATTTCCATGTTAGAAATTCGAGATAGTCTTTTAACTGTTTTGCCTCCCGCTCAGCTAATTGCGCTACCGTTTGAATTATCCATTCCTTCGTAGAAGATTGCATCAGTTTGGGCCTCCTTAATAATCACACTGGATTCATTTTGCTGTATCGGCAGAAATCGCTTTGATTATGTTAGTTTTTCAACTGGCTGCGAATTTAGCCGCTTTCGAATAGCCGGTGGCGAACTCTTCTGCTATTTGCGACAAGACCATCGTCCTTGCATATCTTTGGTCGAGGGCACATGGGAGTTCGAAGAACGGAAATATCGTTCCTGTAGAAGCTGTTTGGCTGACGTACTGGCTTCCCATAACCGCGCCTCTCAGGTAATACTAGACTATGCGACCAGTGTCATTTTCCCGTCGCCTTGCGCCGTTGAATTGAACATGGCAGTTTGTTGAAAACCAGCGCTATGCTCTCATAGACTGCCGCCGCTGTCAAGAATAGTTTCTCTCTATAGGCGTTACTACGAGGGAATTTGAGCCGTTTCCAGTAGTGTTTGTTTCTCAAAGATGAGGGTAAGGATACGTCCTTGATTATCTCACAAAATCTTCATCAACTTTTCCGTCGCCTTCAACCCCGAACCCGTAAGTATCGAAACAACCGTATCACCCCGTCGAATAATCCCCGCCTCCACAAACCTGTCAAACGCCTTCACCACAACAGCGGACGTAGGCTCGACGTACACGCCCCTTGCGGCGAGCACTCTTATCCCGGCTATAATATCCTCCTCGCTCACAACGGTGAACGCCCCGTCCGTCTCTCGCCGCGCCTCCAAAATCATCTCACCCCGAATCGGATATTCCGCCGCAATCCCCTCCGCGAGAGTGTCATACGTCTGAGGGGTTCGCTTAATCCTCCCGTTTCCGTTATACGCCGTGTAGATCGGGGAGCACGCCGCCGACTGCACGCCCAGTAAACGGGGAATCTTCTCCACGACTCCGCCCGCATACAGTTCGCCGAATCCGATGTATAAGCCGAGGTAGACACTCCCGAACCCGATAGGGCAAATCACATGATCGGGCGCTCTCCAACCAAGCTGCTCGGCGATCTCGAACGCGACTGTTTTTGTGCCCTCCAAAAAGAATGGGTTCCAGTTGTGAGAGGCGTAATAGGTGGTCTCCGCCGCCTCAAGCACAGCTTCCGTGGTCGCCGCGCGGTTGCCCTCGATGAGTTTCAGCCGTGCGCCGTAGGCGCCGATCTGCGCCAGTTTCCCCTTCGATGTGGACGCGGGGCAGTAGATCGTGCAGCCGACTCCCGCTCTCGCGCTATAGGCGGCTACCGCCGCGCCCGCATTCCCCGACGAATCCTCGACCACCTCCCGCACGCTCAGCTCAACCAGTTTGGAAAGCAGCACGGACGCTCCCCGGTCCTTGTACGAGCCGGTCGGGGCAACAAAGTCCAATTTCAGGTAGTGTCCGCACCCGGGGTCATCGAACGGAACAAGCGGCGTCATGCCTTCGCCAAGCGTCACAATCGAGGTGTCATCGTGGACGGGGATCGCCTCGCGATAGCGCCAAAGCGTACTTCCTCGCCCCGATATCTCGTCGAGCGGGAAGGGCTTTTTCTCCCTCTTGAGATTCAGAACACCATCGCAATCGCATTTGTAGCGAATGGTGTCGATGGGGTAGGTTCTGTTACAGGCGTGGCAGCAATATTCGGTCATTCAGTCCAGCGTAGGCAAGAATAGTTCAACATGCCGATTGGCGGTGAATCTGTTTTCGACGTAATCTGCTCTTGAAGCCCTAGATCACATCACATAATAATTCGTAATCCATAGGTTTCAAGAACCCAAGCCTTGTAGTAGCAATCAACCGAACGGATAGTGAGGACGATAGAGATCCCTTCATTGCGCGTCAGTCGGTTCGTAGTAGCACAATTCATTGTGCGTCTGGTTCATAGTAGCAATCATGCGAACGATCAACTGAGTGAACAACGAGGGATCAAGGGAGTGTACAACGACCGCGATAGAGATCCGCTGCTGTTTCACTCTTTCCACGGCAGTGGCACGCCAAGCCTCTGACTCACCGCCCGCGCCGACTGCTGCTCCTTCTCGCCGTAACGAATGCCTTCCCGACGGTGCATCTCCATGAGTTCCGCCTCCATCGCGCCCGGCAGCAGCGCGCGGTCATACCCCGGCATCGGCTCGTATGTCTCGCGCACATCCTTCACCATCCGGTCAACCTCAGCCTTGAAAACCGCCTCGGGCATCACGGAATCGATGCGGATGGCGAGAACCATTCCCCCCAACCGCGCCCCGCTCCATGTGGCGGTGTCCGCAGGCGGCGGTTCCGTGAATCCGGTCAACGCGCCGCCCAACAAACTGGCAACCGCCGTGTACCCGATGCTCTTGAAAAACGCCGCCGGGATCAGCGACAGGAGTTCGTCGAATTCGGGCCCGCGTTGGTAATCCGCCAAAATACAGGTCGCGGCATCGAGCACAACCGGCGGCTCCTCGCCGGACGGGATGGCAAAACAGATGGGCGGATTGCCGAAGTAACCCAGTTGCGCCCCGCGCCCTCCGGCTTTACCCTCATCGGAATACCCCTGCACCGAGAACCCGATACAGCCAGCCTCGCTGCACATTCGGGCATAGTGACCTGCCGAGCCGTAATGCCCGATATACCGTACAAGCCCCATCCCCATACCCAACTCCTTCGCCTTCTCAATCGCGTGTTCCGTCGCACGAACCATCGGAAGATAACCGAGCGTGCCGTTCCCGTCCAACACCACCGCGGTCGGCGACTCACGGATCACTCGGATGTCAGGCTGTGGATTGTGGCTTCCAGTCTCGAATCCGCTGCAGTAGCCGTTGGTGGTATGAGTGCCATGTGTGCGTACGCCGCGCAGGTCCGAGTTGACCAAGAGCCGGCTAATCAGCGTCGCGTGCTCGTGGGACAATCCGGCTTTCTCATAACAAGCCGTACAAAAAGCGAGCAACCGGTCTTCCCGTACCCGCAAAAATGATTCCGGGGGTCGATTCATGTACACTCCTCGTGAAAAGGGTTCGTAGTAGCACAATTCATTGTGCGTCGGGTTTGTAGTAGCGGTCAAGCGAGCGAATAACGGACAGCCATGAGAGTTGCGCAACAATTATACAAACGACCAAGAACTGAGTCAATCGTGAAGATGGACGCTCAGAAAGTACGAATGCCTTAACTTCCCATACTCATCGATCAGATATGCTCCGTACTCGGTTCTCCTGATCACTGGCCACTGACCACTGCTTTTTCACCTTGACATCAACCCCTGTTCATGTTACTTTTTGGGGCGTCCGTAACCCAAGAACAACAACACAAATTAGGTACGCTATGGACCCCAAACCGGGCATTGAAACCATCCACCCCTACCAAGGCGGCAAGCCGATTGAGGAAGTTCAACGCGAGTATGGGATCGACGACGTCATCAAACTAGCCTCCAATGAAAACCCGCTCGGTCCCTCGCCCTTGGCGAAGGAAGCGATCAAACGAGCCGCCGCGGAGGTCAATCTTTACCCGGATGGAAACACGTACTACTTCAAAAACGAACTCGCGGAACATTTAGGGGTTTCTCCGGATTATCTCATCTTCGGAAACGGTTCCAACGATGTTCTCCAGATTGTCGGAGAGACCTACATCTCGCCCGGAGATGAGGTCATCTACTCCGAAAGCGCCTTCGTTGTTTATATGGTGGTCTCCAAAATCTGCGGTGCGAAATCGGTAGTGACGCCGAGACGCGGCTACGCTCACGATCTGGACGCCATGGCGGACGCTATCACCGACGCTACGAAAGCGATCTTCATTGCCAACCCGAACAACCCGACCGGCACCATGGTCACGAAGGCTGAGACCGAACGCCTGATGGATCGCGTACCGGACGATGTGATTGTCGTCTTTGATGAAGCCTACTACGAATACGTCGAGCGTCCCGACTACCCGCAAACGCTCCCGTACGTGGAGGAGGGGCGCAACGTCATCGTCACCCGCACCTTCTCGAAAATCTACGGGCTTGCCGGACTGCGGATAGGCTACGGAATCGCCAAGCCGGCGACCATAGAGATGATGAACCGGGTGCGCCAGCCGTTCAACTGCAATCTTATCGCCCAAGCCGCAGGACGCGTCGCGCTCAACGATTCGGATCACGTTCGCCTCAGTCTGGAGTTAAATGCCGCAGGGAAGGTTTACTTGTACGAGGCGTTGGAAGGTCTCGGTCTGGAGTACGTCGAAACGGAAGGGAATTTCATCTTGGTTCAGCTAGGCAGGTCGGGACAAGACACAGCCGATGCCTTGATGCGCAAGGGCGTCATCGTGCGCCCCATGGCGGCTTACGGTTTTCCCGATGCTGTCAGGGTAACGATCGGGAAACCCGACGAAAACAAGCGATTCATTACCTCGTTGCGGGAAGTATTGAACTGACGAAGTTCGACTCCGAGTTTTTCTTCAAAACTCGGTTTCTTTTCTAGCCAGGTAACCACTAATGATTCAACTGCTCCAACTCGATGATCGAAAACTAACTAGGCGGGTCAATGTCGGCGGCGTGCCGATCGGCGGCGGAAGTCCGATCTCGATTCAGACGATGACGACCACCCTCACGCACGACACGGACGCGACCATGCGCCAGATTGACCGCTGCGTGGAGGCGGGCGCCCAGATCGTCCGCGTCGCCGTGCCCGAAGAACGCGACGCCAAGGCGCTCTCAACGCTCGTCAAGCGCGCATCCGTTCCGATTGTCTCCGACATCCATTTCAACTACCGCTACGCACTCGACGCCATTGACGCCGATGTCGCAAAGGTGCGCATCAACCCGGGCAACATCGGGAGTGAGGATCGAATCGCGCAGGTGTTGAGCACGGCAAAATCGGCGAATATCCCCATCCGCATCGGCGTTAATGAAGGCTCCTTGGAAAAAGATTTGCTAGAGAAATATCCTTCTCCGACAGCGGAAGCCCTGGTGGAAAGCGCCATGCGCCACGTCAAAATCTGCGAAGACCACGATTTCACCGACATCGCCATCTCCGTCAAGTCAAGCGATCCGCTGCGCATGATCGAAGCCAATCGAATGCTTTCTGCAAAGGTGCGCTATCCGCTTCATCTGGGAGTCACGGAGGCTGGCACGCCGCGCCGGTCGCATGTGAAATCGACGCTCGGCATCGGCACACTGCTGATGGAGGGCATCGGAGACACCATCCGCATCTCAATCACCGGCGACCCCGTCGAAGAGGTGCTCACGGCAAAGGAATTGCTGCGCACGCTGGGTCTGACAGAGAATATCCTTGACGTTGTTTCCTGTCCGTTTTGCGGCAGGGGCGATCCCGAAGCGGACTACGAAGGCATTGTCGCCGCCGCCGAAGAACTGTTGGAGAAACACGGGATAAAGATTCCGGTCGCTGTCATGGGATGCGAAGTCAATGGGCCCGGGGAAACGCGAAACGCGGAAGTAGGCATCCATCTCGGCGGCAAGGAGCTTGCCGTCTTGAAGATCCGCGGGGAAAAAGTGAAGACCTTTCGCGGCAGAGACGAAGTAAACCCGCAGTTCCTCGCTAACGCGCTCTTTGAGGCGGCGGCGCAAGTTCAAAATGAATCGGGCGATTCGCAACCGCATTGAGGGAACACCGTACCTGACCGCTTTCAACCATAGCGAACAATAAGCCCTTCGGAAACTCGCCGCCGCCGCTCCTCCCGCTTATACTACGTGCGTAGGCTCGTAGTGGCACAACTCATTGCGCGCCAGGTTCGTAGCACCACAATTCATCGTGCGCCAGGCTCATAGTAGCACAATTCATTGTGCGCCAGGCTCGTAGCACCACAATTCGCTGTGCGTCAGGCTCGTAGCACCAAAATCCATCGTGCGTCAGGTTCGTAGTAGCACAATTCATTGTGCGTTAGGCTCGTAGTAGCGCAATTCATTGTGCGTCAAGTTTGTAGTACCACAATTCACTGTGCGCCAGGCTCGTAGCACCACAATTCATTGTGCGTCAAGTTTGTAGTACCACAATTCACTGTGCGCCAGGCTCGTAGCACCAAAATCCATCGTGCGTCAGGCTCGTAGTAGCACAATTCATTGTGCGTCAGGTTCGTAGCAGCACAATTTATCGTGCGCCAGGTTCGTAGTAGCACAATTCATCGCTTGGAAGAGGCATTATAACGTATGAAAATAACCAACATCGAAACATTTATTGTGGACGCAGGCTGGCGCCCGTGGACATTCGTAAAAATCGAGACGGACGAAGGGGTCACCGGCTACGGAGAGTGCAGCGACGGCTCCGCGCCGCACGGGGTCGTCGGTACCATTGAGGATTTGAAACCGAGATTAATCGGTGAGGATCCCAGGGCATTCGAGATGCGTTTCTGGGACATGATCCGCCGCACGCGGCAGAGTCCCGGCGGTATCGCCGCCAAGGCTATCGCCGGCATCGACTGCGCGCTTATCGACATCAAGGCGAAGGCGCTCGGCATCTCTGTCGTCGAACTTTTCGGCGGGCCGACCCGAGATAGCGTCCGCGTGTATTGGTCGCACTGCGGCACATCGCGCGCGCGGAATTATGATCTTATCGGTGCGCCGCCGCTCCGATCCATGGAAGATATCGCCAATCTCGGACGCGAAGTCGTTGATCGAGGTTTCACAGCGCTCAAGACCAACATCGTGTTTCCGGGGGACCCCTCGTCACTATATTGGAGCGGGTTCGACCGCGGCCCCGGCACTACCGACCAAGTTGCCAGCACCGAACTCCTGCGTCACATTGAAACGCTCCTCGGCACGTTTCGGGACGCCATAGGTCCGGATATCGGTCTATCCTTGGACCTCAATTTCAACTTCAAAACAGAAAGCTGCCTGCGAATTGCCAAGGTGGTGGAGCAGTTCGATCTCCAATGGCTCGAGATCGACATGTACGATCCCGAAGCGATCCTGCAAATCAAGGAGTCGACGACGACACGCATCTGTACCGGGGAGAACCTGTTCTACATGCGCGAGTTTATCCCGTATCTGGAGTTGCACGCCGCGGACGTGCTGATGATCGATGTTCCGTGGAACGGATTCTCACAGTCCAAGAAAATGGGCGATCTCGCCGAGGTTTATCAAACCAACATTGCTCCGCACAACTACTATAGCCACCTCGCCTCCTACATAAGCGCGAGCCTATGCGCCGTCTTGCCGAACGTCCGCATCATGGAGATCGACATCGACGATGTCCCTTGGAAAGATGACCTTGTGACCGACCCGCCCGAGATCGTCGACGGTTACATGACCGTGCCGACCAAGCCGGGCTGGGGAACGGACCTAAATGAGGATGAGATCGCCAAACATCTGGCGGACAACCGCTGACCCCTCCTTAGAAACCAAGGTTTGCGGATTATCATGAGCTGCGGTGCTTGTTTCATTGTACCTCGCTTCTGTAGGGAACGCAGATCTGCGTTCCGAATCATCTTAATTGCTAGGACCCTGTTTGAATATTTGGTTTGTAACGTGCGCACCGCGCACCAGCCGGTTTGTAGTAGCAATCAAACGACTGGAGAAGGAGCGCGATAGAGATTCCTTCATTATGCGTCCGGCTAATCTTAAACTCGCCCGCAAGCCGCCAGCGGCGGGTGTCCAAGTACGAAACTCCTAATTTTCTACAAACACATACTTCTTAGGGAAGGACACGAATGAAAACCCCGGATGAATGCGCGAACATGGAAGATATACGCGCAGAGATTGACCGCATCGATCAAGACGTTATATCCCTAATTGGGGTACGCTTTCAATACGTGCAAGCGGCGGCAAAGTTCAAAACAAGCAGAGAAAGCGTAAAGGCTCCCGATCGGTTCGCCGCGATGCTAAGACAACGACGCGGTTGGGCAGAGCAGGCGGGGCTTTCTCCGGACGTAATTGAGAAAATGTACAGCGACCTCGTGGAATACTTCATCAATGAAGAGATGACGAAGTGGAAAGCGGAAAAAGATTAAGCGGCGTTAGCCACCCAAGCCTCGGGGACGGCAAGGCGGTGCGTCCACTAATGTCTCCTCCCGCAGAACTCCACCGTGTTGTGAAAGGATCAAGATGAACGTATTGGTTATTGGCGGAAACGGACGAGAACATACGCTGGTATGGAAGATTGTCCAAAGCCCCCTTGTCGAAAGGGTGTACTGCGTGCCGGGAAACGCCGGAATCGCCGAACTTGCCGAGTGCCGGTCGATGCCGTGGGAAGATAACTTCGACCAACTGGCGGATTTTGCCGAGTCCACCAGAATCGACTTGACCGTCGTCGGTCCCGAGGCGCCGCTCGCGAATGGAATTGTCGATGCCTTCCAGGAGCGCGGACTTCGCGTTTTTGGGCCAAACCGGAACGCGGCGATACTTGAAGCCAGCAAAGATTTCGCCAAGAATCTGATGGTCGAGAACGGCATCCCGACAGCCGCCCACCGCACGTTTCAGAACCCAGACGAAGCAATCGCCTATATCAAAGAGATCCATTCGCCCGTTTTCGTCAAGGCGGATGGACTTGCAGCAGGCAAAGGCGCAATCTCCGGTCGAACCGTGGACGAGGCTATCCAGGCGGTAAACACAATCATGATTGACCGCGAGTTCGATGATGCTGGAAACCGAGTCGTTATCGAAGAGGAGTTAATCGGTGAGGAAGCCTCATTCCTAGTCTTCACCGACGGGAGTTACTGCCTCCCTCTGTCGAGTTCCCAAGACCACAAGATGTCGTTAGACGGCGATCAAGGCAAGAACACGGGCGGGATGGGTGCGTACTCTCCGGCGCCCGTGGTTACCCCGGAACTTCAAGATTATGTAATGCACCGGATCGTTCACCCGACAATCAACGGTATGCGTTCGCGGGGGCGGATCTTCAGAGGCGTGCTGTATGTCGGTTTGATGGTCACGGACGACGGACCGAAGGTTGTTGAATTTAACTGCCGATTTGGCGATCCGGAGGCACAAGTCCTTTTGCCGCGAATGGTAACCGATCTTGTCCCCGTGCTAGAAGCGTGCATTGATGGAACTTTAGCCGATGTTGAAGTGACATGGAAACCGGGATCGGCGGTCTGCGTTGTGATGGCGTCGGGCGGTTATCCGGACGCTTACGAAAAAGGAAAGGTCATTACCGGCTTGAATGACGCCGGTGCGCTGAAAGATGTTGCGGTCTTTCACGCGGCTACCAAAGCGCAAAACGGTCAGACCGTGACCGACGGCGGGCGCATCCTCGGAGTGACGGCGCTCGCAAGCGACCTGAAATCGGCGGTAGATCGCGCATATCAAGGCGTTAGCGAAATTCACTTCGACAAAGCACACTTTCGAACGGATATCGGTTACCGAGCGCTCGCCCGATCAGCACATCCGACCGAATAAGATCAAGCGAACGGAAAACGAGCGCGATAGAAATCCCTTCATTGCGCCTCTGGCTCGTAGTAGCACAATTCATTGCGCGCCAGGCTCGTAGTAGCAATCAAGATCAAATGAGTGAATAGCGAATGCGATAGCGATCTTAATAGCGCGCGATAGAGATCCCTTCATTGTGCGTCAGCAGGTTCGCAGAAGCAATCAAGCAAAATCAACCGAATGAATCACGCGGGCGATAGCTCATCTTCTGCGCACCAGCCTCTGTATGATCAAGCGACTGGATAAGGAGCGCGATAGAGAGTCCCCCGCCCACCATTCCTTTATTCCCGACAAACTAACCACTGCCCACAGTCCACCAGCTAATTCCCCTCCTGCACAAAAACTGAACATTGGTGTTCACTTTCTTGGTACGAAAGCACGAAACGCCATTGCGCCTCCGTAACACATCGGCGCGCAATGCCGATAAAACTCGTGGGTGATGCCACGTCCGGGTAGCTTATCGGAGTGGCACAACTCTTGCGTGAGCTGTGCTAACGCGATCAATCCACTAGCCAACCGTTATACGGGAGCATATCCAATGGTATGGACTCGACGTTTAACGCGAACCGCCGTCATCTCCTTAGTAATGATAACTGTTCTGGCGGACCAATCAGATGCCGAAATTCAAACTGTCTGGCTCCCGGTCTTTAATCCGCAGAGAGGTGGTCAGGTAGACGTGCTTGTAAGCGATGGCGACCGTCTCTACGCATCGCCAGATCGTGGCCTTGTATTCTCGGACGACAACGGTATCACCTGGCATCCGACCGGCTTCAAAGACTATGTTACCGCAATCGCCGTACATGGAAATACCATCTATGTCGGAGCGCATCGGGCTCGCGGGATCTTTCGCTCCGACGACTGCGGCGAAACGTGGCAGGACCTGACCCTCGAATGGGACTACCCGCCGTTCGACCCGCTCGTGCGCAGTTACCACTTCTCTTATTCGGATTCGCGCCTGCTGGAGTTCGACGGCTATCTTTGGGCATGGCGTACCACGATAGGACGGTCGTCAGACAACGGCCGCACATGGGAATTCGCCGCCGGCCGCTACCACCCCTTCAATGGCATTGGCGCCTGGGTGGTGCACAACGATCAACTGTATCTGGCAGGAGGGGGATATCGTACCGGTCCGGGAGTGGGCGTGCCGGCCAAAACCCCCTATTTCGCACGATTCGACGACGAGTTCCGTCAGCCGCTTGTGCAAGGTCTTCCGCTCCACCCCAAGTATGACCCCTGCGCCAATTTTTTACACGAGCATGTTTCCGATGCCGGCTACGCATTAATAGTCAGCCTGGCTTCCCATCGCGGCCGTATCTTTGCCGGAATGTGGGGCCTCGGCGTGTACGTGTTTAATGACCGGTCCGAAACTTGGTCTCACGCGGGCTTAAACGGCTTGATAGTATTCTCGCTCGTGGTGCATCAATCGGATCTGTACGCCGCGACAGACGAAGGCATCTACCGCGCCGAAATCCGAACGGTACTCCCGCACGGCAAAACCATCACCGCCTGGGGTGCCGTTAAACGACGATGAACAAACGCGAAAAACTCGACTCCATTGTCGCTCTGCTCATCTTTCTGCTTGCCTGCGCCCTTCTCGCGATCTACCTCGGCAGCTGCGCGCCGGACGCCCATGCCGGGTTCCGGGCAGATTGGATTCACCTCAGTGACCTTGATGTGTCCCTTCTTGAAACCGACGGACGCCGCCTCTACGCCGGGGGAACGGACGGAATCTACTTATCCACGGATCACGGTTACACCTGGCGTTTAAGGCTCAAAGTTCTATACTGTACGGCAATTACCATCCATCAGAATACCGCCTATGCAGGAACTTATTACGACGGCGTATTTCGCTCGGACAGCTACGGAGTCACATGGCAGCCCAAAAACAGCGGAATCCTAGTACTCGATCGGGGAGGAGTACCCGGCCACCCAATCATCGAGCAAGTACTCGTCACCCGCTCCGGCACAGTCATTGCAGTAGGGTACCACAGCGGCACGTTTACATCGACGGACCGAGGCGAGACATGGCACGGCGTCATAGACGACTGGATAATCCCCGGCGACAAAGATCGGAAAACCTTCGCCTTCCACATAGCCGATGGTATCTGGTCGATGACGGAGTACAACGGCTATCTGTGGGCAGCCTACTCGAACAGCCTGGCATTCCGTTCCCCTGATAGCGGCGAAACGTGGGAAGATCTTCCCTACTGGGCCAACGGCAGCATAGCCGAGTATCGCCGTGTAGCCGATTGGGCGGTACGTGACGATCAATTGTACGTCGCCGAGGACGAAGGCTTTGGGCGATGGAACGAAGCCGAACTCGCTTGGGACGATCTCAGCAAGGACTTCCGAACGAACCCTCTATACAAACCCTGGCTCTTAATCGCGGGCGTATCTTTGCTGGACTACGCAGCGGCGGCGTGTGGATGTTTGATGATCTCTCCCGAAGGTGGATTCCCGCAGGTCTCCAGGAGTTTACAGTCCCTGACCTCGTAACCCATCAATCCGACCTGTACGCAACAGCCTACGCGATTGGCAAAGATTCGGGCGTCTACCGCGCTTCAATCCCGACCGTACAACCCTACAACAAAGCCGTCACCACCTGGGGCACCGTTAAACAAAAATGAGATACCTAATCCTCATCGTCGCGCTCTTAAGCCTTCTGACTGACGCGCGAGCCGACATTCAAGTAACCTGGATTCCGGTCGACGGCACCGAGGCGATGATCCTGTGTACGCGTTAAAATCCGATGGGGACCGCCTCTACGGCGCGGCAGAGCGCGGGGTCGTAGTCTCGGACGACAACGGTGGCACTTGGCGTACGACCTTATTCGAACGTGGTGTTAGCGCATTGACAATCTATGGAGATACCATCTATGTCGGATTAAATAGGGATGCCGGGATGTTTCGATCCGACGACCGGGGCGAATCATGGAAGCCAATAAACAACGGGCTCCGCCAATCCGAAGATGCAGACGGCCGTACCTATTACGGCTGGATTAAACAAATACTCGTCACGCGTTCCGGCAGCGTCATCACCGTGATGCACGGCCCCATATATATATCCCACGACCGGGGCGAGACCTGGCAGGACGTCAGCAGGAAGTGGTACGTGCCGGTGGACGGCGCAGCCGATTACTACCTCGTTTACAATAAGGCCAAGTTGCTCGAGTTCGACGGCTATCTGTGGGCGGCGCTGGAAGATACGATAGTACGTTCGCCAGACAACGGCCGCACATGGGAATTCGTACTCCCCCGGCGAAGCCTCCGGTCCCCTTCCGCTTGGCAGTTGCACAACCATCGAATCTATGTTGCCGCAGAGTGGTACAGCGGGGACACCGCCTATTTCGCACGATACGAAAACGGGTTGAGTCACCCGCTTGTGCGAGGCCTTCCGCCGCACCCGGTCGATAACCGGACTTCGCACTGGGACTATATAATAGACGTGCTGGTTGTCCATGACGGCATTATCTTTGCCGCAATACGACGCCGGGGCGTTTACGTGTTTAACGAGCGAACCGAAAGCTGGTCATACCTAGGTCTAAACGGCGCCGATGTGTTCTCGCTCGCAACCCATCAGTCGGACCTGTACGCCGCCACGGACGAGGGCATCTACCGCGCCGACATCCGAACCGTAATCCCGCACGGCAAAGCCGTCAGCACCTGGGGGGCTATCAAACAAAAATGAAACACATAACCCTCATCGCAATCCCTTCAGCCCTGCTCCTCGCCATCTCCATCGCACACGCCGAAATCGAACTGGTGTGGCGCCCGGTGGCAGACGAGGAGACGATGGGCGATGCGTACGTCCTAGTGAGCGATGGACACCGCCTCTACGCCGGTGGCGATGGAGTGCGCATCTCCGACGATCATGGTTACACCTGGCAACCGACCGCCATCATCGGCTATACCGGACAGATTAAAATCAGCGAGGATGCCGCGTATGTCGCGACAGAAACACAGGGCATATTCCGATCGGACGACCGCGGCAACAGTTGGCAGCCCAAAAGTCAAGGCCTTCCAACTTGGGTTGGCCGCGCCGCCGGCGAGTTCCGCCGCGCTGGCCAAATCTTCATCAGCCGCTCCGGCACCATCGTCTGTGTGACGGAAAGCGGAACCTTCGCGTCAACAGACCGCGCCGAGACCTGGCACGAGATAACGAAAAAGTGGCGCGTGCGTGGCCACCATCGGCTAATAGCCCAGAATGCCAATACCATTGCCGAATTAGACGGTTTTTGGTGGACATCCGGCTGGCGGACGGCATACCGATCCCGTGACGACGGCGGTACCTGGGAATTCGCCAGCTCCAACGAACAGGAGGAATTCGATTGGATAAGTTCCTGGGTGATGCTCAACAACCGATTATATGCCGCCGGAGCAATACGCCACGAAGCCCAACACACCGATTATTTCGCACCTTATTTTGGACGGTACGAACCCCAACGCCGTTGGACAAAACTCACACGAGGGCTTCCAGCGCCCGATACCGCAAGTCGAAAAAACCTTATAGGCTCCTTAACCGTATACGGCCGCCGCATTTTTGCCGCGCACTACCTTGACGGAGTGTACCGGTTTAACACGCGAACCGAAGAGTGGACACCGGTCGGACTGCAGGGCAAAAGAGTAAGTTCGGTCATCACCCACCAGTCCCACCTCTACGCCATGACCTACGACCACGGCATCTTCCGGGCGACACTCCGGGGCGCCGTACAACCTGATAACAAAGCCTCTGTCACCTGGGGCGCCATCAAACAGAAATGATACAGACAGCCCTGATCGTCTCTATACTCCTCGTCGTCTCGCTCGCCCGAGCCGAATGGGAACCCCTTCTCGGTACGCGCGCCATGAAAACCGTGCGAGCGCTTGAAAGCGATGGGCGCCGCCTGTTCGCCGGAGGATCGTTGGAAGGACTGTATACCTCGGACGATAATGGTGACACCTGGCGTACAACCCACCTGTCAGTCGGCTACGCGCCAGCAATAGCTGTCAGCGGCGATGTGATATATGCATTCGTGTCTGAGCACGGCATGTTTCGCTCCGACGATTACGGGGAAACATGGAACCCGATAAACAACGGGCTCCACACAATTCATGACCATACCTTCGAAATCCGGATCCCGTACATTAACCAAATACTCGTTACCCGTTCCGATATGGTCATCGCCGTGGGCGGCTTTGATGGAACGTATATTTCTCGCGACCGCGGAGAGACATGGCGCTTCCCGGCCGAGTGGTCGTTTCCCTGCCCCAAAGCGCCCGACGTGCCCGACTTTACATTCAGCGATTCCATCGATTCGATGATCGAGTACGACGGTTATTTGTGGGCAGCCGCCTGGTCCTACGTATACCGTTCCCCCGACGACGGCTCCACGTGGGAATGCGTGCCAGTATTGCCAAGGCTCGGCGAAGCCTACGACTGGACGGTGCTCAACAACCAATTATACGTCGCTGGAGGACACGGCTTTGTACGGTGGAACGAAAGCGAATTCGCTTGGAACGATCTCAACAACGGGCTGCCGGATTCCCCTGATTTGAGAAGCCTTGCCGTCAATCGCGGCCGCATTTTTGCCGCAGTTAGGGCGTCATCTATGATCAGACCAGGGGCTTATAGGGATGTCGCACACGGCGTGTACGTGTTCGATGAGCAATCCGAAACCTGGTTTCCCGCAGGCCTAGACGGCGCGGCGGTATTCTTGGTCGCATCCGATCAGTCCTATCTCTATGCTTCGACGTACAAGGGCATCTACCGCGCTTCAATACCGTTCGTGCATTCATACGGCAAAGCCGCCGCCACCTGGGGCGCCATAAAGCAAAAACAATAAAATGGAAGGGCGGCAGGAAGAAAGATGAAACAACCGCACTTAAGTAACGATTATGCTGGCGCAAGATCTATAATAGACATCTTTCCTAATTAACCCGAGTTGCTGCCGATTGAAAATCTATCGGCTATACGCTAAGATTGAAATACCTAACCTTTAGCTCCACCAGATCGGCGTGTTTAAAGCTGTATCGAATTAACTCACATAGCGCCAGCGGGGCGACAAGTAGCAACACACGCTAATTAAATCACAGAGATACAGAGAATCCAAGCAGGAAAATGAGCAGACATACGAGTAAACAAGCTACAGGCACATCTCCGCAACCTCTTGACTGTGCGTGTGCGCCTTGGGTCAATCAACGCTGTGAGTAAAGCCCGACACGACAGACATTATTTTGGAAAGATGTCAATTAAACAATGTGCCCGGAGATGAAAAGCGGACAGCAAACATAAAAAAGCCCGAAAGCTCATTCGCCTACGGGACTAGCGATTCATCACTGCGCCATGCTACGCCGATCGTTCGCAGGTTGGATCGAACCGCGTGAAACCCAGCTATTTAATGTCCTGCGCACGTTGCTTCAGGCTACCCCAGGTCGTCGCCAACTTGCGGCGCGGATGAACAGCGGTTGCGAGCGAACCGCCGGAAAAGAGATGATAATCGTTGCCGGACGAATCCCTATAGACATGCGCTCCGGGGCCTTCGTCAAAGTGCCACAACGCTATCGTCTGCTCATCCGCCTGAAACCGGCGTTTTGGATGAATTTGCGCACCATTTTCTTCGCCGTAAGGCGCGCCCTTGGAAATGCGGACTTCGTCAATATATCCCTTCATTGATTCGAAGCGCTTGTCCCACTCCCATATGATATGGCGTGGCACAGGTGCGGGACCGCCAATCACTAGAGGCGTATTTTCGCGTCCCATGAAGCGCCTGCGAGTGCCCTCCCAGCATTTGCGGTCGTAGCACGGAACTGAGCCGTAAAATTGAATATTGTGGTTGTCGTCATGTTGCACCACAATTTGATGTGCAACATGTACCCAACGCCGCAACGGGAAATCTTCGGGCGCAATTGGGCGTCCAGTACTCGAGGCGCCCCAAGAGTTTCCCATAGCTCGCTCAATTGCAAACCACATGTACGTTAACCCCTCCTGATCATCCCGTTCAGGGCGTGAGCTCAGATCTCTTCCCATGATAGCAACGTGATAACTGCCGGGCTTGGCAATGATTATCCAACGTCCCTCACCCGATTCCCAGTGATCCCCGTCTTTCGGTTGATCGGTCAAATAAATCCACGCCTCAACCGTGATGCCCTCGCCTTCAGCGTCATCGAACACGCCCGCGTAATCGGCGTAGAGATAGCCGTCCCGCTGTGCTTCAAACACATCGGGCGGTACGGCGTCCGGTACAGCGAAGCCGTGATGAACTATGAACAGCCAGCAAATGACCGATAAGTACATGCCCCTCATGGTGACTCCTCCTAACGTTTTAGTTCGTAGGTTGGGTTGAACACCGTGAAACCCAACTATTTGCCTTTCTGAGCACCGCGTTTCATGCTGCCCCAAGTGGTAGCCAGCTTGCCACCCGCCTCAACAGCAAGCGATCCTCCGGGGAAGAGCGTATAGCCGTTACCGGAGGAGTCCCGATAAAAAGGCGCTCTTGGCCCCTCATTAAAGTGCCAAAGGGCTATCGTCTTCGCATCTGCCCCAAAACGGCGTTTTGGACGGAAATTTTCCTTCAGGACGTAACGGAACCCCTTGGACACCTGAACTTCGTCAACATAGCCTTTGAAGGATTCCTCATATAGGTCGCCCCATCGAGAGCCATCCTTGAAGTTTATAATTGGCGTACCGCCAATCAAGAACGGCGCCGGTGTACGCCTCATTGGGGCGGGTTTAAAACTTGACCCCATGCTGTTCCCGTCAATAAAATATTCCCGGTGGGAACCGGCTTCTGTCACCACAATCTGCATGGCAACGTGAAACCAACTCGCGAACGGGAAGTCTCCGGGCGGAATGTGACGTGTGAAACTACTCTCACCCGCGTGTGTTGCTGTCGGTTGCCTTGTAAACGTAAACTGGAGGTAGGTAGACCCCTCTGGATCATGCTCCTCAGCGGAATGGAGGTCTCGTCCGCGGATTACCACATAATAACTTCCAGGCTTGGCAAAGATTATCCACTGTCCCTCAAGATCTTCCCACTTGAGGTAAATTCCATCTTTCGGTTTATCGGTCAAATAAATCCACGCCTCAATGGTGATACCTTCGCCTTCAGCGTCATCGAAGACGCCCGGGTAATCCGCGTAGAGATAGCCGTCCCGCTGTGCTTCAAACACATCGCTGGGTATGCGCTCCGGTACGGCGAATCCGTGATTAACGAAAACCAGCCAGCAAATGACCGATATGTACATGCCCTTCATGGTGACACCTCCTTGCGTTTCCGCTCGTAGGTTGGGTTGAACACCGTGAAACCCAACTATTTGCCTTCCAGAGCACGGCGTTTCATGCTGCCCCACGTAGTCGCCAGCTTATCCCGTGCTTCGACGGCGAGCGAACCGCCCGCACGGAGCGTATAGCCGTTGCCCGAGGAATCTGCATATCGAGTCGCGCCGCGCCCCTCCTCAAAACGCCACAACGCGATCGTCCGCCCATCCGCCCGCAGCCCCCGTTTCGGACGGATTGTCCTCCTTGGCACCTCGCCGTAACGGAATCCCTTGGAAACCCGAACCTCGTCGATGTAGCCCTTCATGGATCCATATTCGCTTTCCCATTTCCAACTATTTTTGAGCGTGGCACGTTCGGAGCCGCCGATCAGCAGTGGAGCATCGGTGCGGCTGATCGCGCTGTCAAAGCGACCGCTGCCCCTGCTTCTGCCGTCATAATACGATATCGTAATCGTATGATTTGCTTTCACAGAAATCTGATAGGCAATGTGCACCCAACGTCTCAGCGAGAACTCGTTGGGCGGTATCACACGCCCCCATATCCCCGTACTCAAGCCGCTGCCACGCTGACGCTGCACTCCAAAATCGACATATGTAGTACTTTCTTGATCTCCCCGTCTAATACCAGAACCTAAATCCCTCCCGGTGATAGTAACGAAATAGCTGCTGGGCTTGGCAAAGATAATCCACTGTCCCTCGCGAAAATTCGCAGCGGGGCGATCCCAATCTCCTGGGCGTTCTGTTAAATATATCCATGCCTCGATGGTGATGCCCTCCCCTTCTGCGTCATCGAACACCCCGGGGTAATCGGCGTAAACATACCCGTCCGGCCGCAGTTTCAACACATCGCGGGGCACCGCTTCAGGTAAAGCGGACACTTTTGGCACAACCAAGATTGATGCAATTAAGGCAAGAGTCCAGAATGGACCTAAAGTCCTGAATCTCTTGATACTTGCGGTCTGAGTGTATGCTGAATTAATCCTTTGCATTTCGATTCCTCAGCATTTTATGTAAGTGTACCGGGTAGTCCACTTTAGCACACTATATGCCGCTAGAACCCGATTTTCCGAAAATATACAGCAAAAACCCTGCCAATCTGCCATCCTACAGAAGCACAAGCCAAAAACTAATTCATCGGGGCAAGCAGCGACTTGATTTTATGAGTTAGGCAAGGCAACGTGTAAATCCGCGGTCATGAAAGCAGCGTTAGATCCCCATCAGAGGAATGACCGATGATGTCTAATCACTTGAACGAAATGGTGCAAGCGGGTCTGATGAAAAGGTAGGTAAACACAGATGCTCTACCAGATTTGCAAGACACAGCCACTGTTGCGAGAACTGCCAATGCACCTCTTGCACAAAAAATGAACATTGGTGTTCATCTTTTAGATGCGAAAGGGCGAAACGCCATTGCGACTCCATGACACATCGGAGGGGAGAGTTTGATGCAATTCGTGGTTTAATGTAAAGTCGGGCGAACTCATGAACGTGGCACAGGTCTTGCACACGCTGTACTAACGCAATCAATCCTACGGGAGAACATCCAATGGTATGTATTCGACGTTTAATGCGAACCGCTTTCATCTTCTTAGTAGCGATGACTATGTTAGCGGACGAATCGGATGCCGAAATCCGCGTAGAGTGGATTCACATCGATGGCACGGAGACCATGGGCTTGGGCGTACTTGAAACCGATGGACTCCGCCTCTACACATCGACGAAGGATGGGGTGTACCTCTCGGACGATGACGGCTACACCTGGCGCCCTACCGAACTGGAACACAGCACTATGGCAATCGCAATCAGTCGGAATGCCGTGTACGCGGGAACAAATAACCGAGGCGTATTTCGCTCCGACAGTCGCGGGGTCACATGGAATCCCATTAACAACGGCATCCGCCCACAGGAGGCCGAGCCCGATAAAGAAATCCGTTACCCAGGGGTTGAGACGATACTCGTCACCCGTTCCGGGGCAGTCATCACCGTGATGTACCACCAGGGGACATATACATCGACCGACCGAGGTGATACATGGCACGATGTCGTAGACGACTGGATACTGCCCGGCAATAAAGAGCGGCGAATAGACGACTTCCCCATAGCCACCGGTATCTGGTCGATGACCGAGTTCGACGGCTATCTATGGGCGTCCTATTCGAGCGCCGGCTACGGCATATACCGCTTCCCTGATAACGGCCAAGCGTGGGAAACTACGAGCAACTACGGGTATGGCGAAGTCCGCGACTGGGCGGCGCTTGATGGTCGATTAGTCGTCGGTGCGGTGAACGGTCTCGCTCGATGGAGTGAAGCCGGACAGGCTTGGGAGTATTTCTTTGAAGGACTGCCAGAGTTGCCCAATATAAGAACTTTGGCAGTTAATGGCGGTCGTCTCTTTGCCGGAACCGGCAACGGCGTATTCATGTTTGATGAGCGCTCAGAGATTTTCATTCCCGCAGGTCTACAGGATTTTAGCGTGGGTGACCTCGTATCCCATCAGTCCGACCTGTACGCAAAAGCCTACGCGCACGGCGAACTTTCAGGCATCTTCCGCGCCTCAATCCCGATCGTGCATTCCTACGGCAAAGCCGCCACCACTTGGGGCGCGGTTAAAACAAGATGAAGGCGACCGCGCATGAATAACAGACTCGGTTTAACGTATACCCTAACCCTGCTCCTGCTCGCGATCTGCTTCGCCGGACGCGCGCTAGACGCTCACGCCGAGTGGGAACAGATTCCCGGCACCGAGGTCATCGGGAGCGTCGGCCTGCTCGAGAGCGACGGTCTCCGTCTCTATGCTGCAGGTGACACCGGCTTTTACCTCTCCTTCGACGACGGCTACACCTGGCGCCGCAGCGAAATTGGCCGCGGCATTGAGGACTTTTATATCACCACCATTGGCAGCGGGCGCGGTGCCGTCTATGTCGGTACGATATATCACGGCATATTCCGCTCCGACGACGGCGGCAACACTTGGAAGCAGGTTAACGAAGGGCTCAAAATCCTGCACGACCCGAAACGGGGCCCCCACCACGGAATAGTTCATCAATTACTCGTCACCAGTTCCGGCATGGTCATCAACGTAGGATACCACGATGGAACCCACATATCCCACGACCGAGGCGAGACGTGGCACGACGTAACACTAGAGTGGAAATACCACCCCAGACCGGAATTCAGCGAGTGGTATATAGGCGCTGGCATCTGGTCGATGACCGAGTACGGCGGTTACTTGTGGATCGCCCATTCGGTAACGGACATGTTCCGTTCCTCTGACGACGGCGAAACATGGGAATTAATCCGCCGCTTCATGCCGGGGCGCGTGACCGACTGGGCGGTGCTCGGCGATCGATTATACGTTTCCGGACAAGAAGGCTTTGGGCGATGGAACGAAATGGAAGGCGAGTGGGAGTATCTCACCGAAGGGCTGCCATTCGGCCGCGACCCGCCGCATTTGATGAATTTGGCAGTTAATCGCGGTCGTATCTTCGCCGCCCTTGGCCGAACCGACCGTAGCGTGTGGCTGTACGATCAGCCGTCCGAAACATGGGTACCCGTAGGTCCGCCGGACGTTGACGTTCACCCACTCGTTTCTCACCAATCCGACCTTTTCGCAGGAACTGAAGACGGCATCTACCGCGCTTCCATCCCCGTCGTTCAACCCTACGGCAAAGCCATCACCACCTGGGGCGCCCTTAAAACAAGATGAAGGCGACCATTAATGAATATCAATCTTAGATTAGCGATTTTCCTAACCCTGCTCCTGCTCGCGATCTGGCACTCTGACCGCGCCCCGGACGCCCACGCCGAGTGGGAACAGATCCCCGGCACCGAGGTCATAGGGAGCGTCGGCCTGCTCGAGAGCGACGGACAGCGCCTCTACGCTATAGGCGACACCGGCTTTTACCTCTCCTTCGACGACGGCTACACCTGGCGATGGCGGGACATTGGCCGCGGCATCGACGAGTTTTATATCTCCGCCATTGGAAGCGGGGACGGTGCCGTCTATGTCGGTACGGCAGACCACGGCGTATTCCGCTCCGATGACGGCGGCAACACCTGGAAACAAATTAACGAAGGGCTCCACGTCTTCCACAGTCTGAAATGGGGCGCCCACCACGGAAAGGTTGAACAAATACTCGTCACCGATTCCGGCATGGTCATCAACGTCGGATACCACTCTGGTACGCACATATCCAACAACCGAGGCGAGACCTGGCATTCCGTATACGACGAATGGATATATCCGGGAAACAAAGAGCACAACATACGCGACTGGCACTTTAGCGATAGTATCTGGTCGATGACGGAGTTCGACGGCTATCTGTGGGCAGTCTATTCAAGCTCCTCCAGTATCGTACTCCGTTCCCCAGATAAAGGCGAAACGTGGGAATCGCTGGCCATCGCTGTACCCGGCAACCGATCCGGGTTCGGCCAAATAACCGACTGGGCGTCGATTGGGGATAAGTTGTACGTAGCGGGATACGCCGGCTTTGGTCGCTGGAACGAAGACGAACTCATGTGGGAGAATCTCAGCCAAGGGATTCCGGACGAGGCCTATATGAATCAACTGGCGGTGAATCGCGGCCGTATCTTTGCCACGTTCTTCGGGGCGGACCGCGGCGTGTGGCTATACGATCAGCCGTCCGAAACATGGTTCCCGACAGGTCCGCAGCACGTTCGCGTTTACTCGCTCGCATCCCACCAATCCAATCTATACGCAGGGACCGAAAACGGTATCTACCGCGCCTCTATACCGATAGCGAATCCGCACGGCAAACTCGTCACCACCTGGGGCGTCGTTAAAACAAGATGAAGGCAACCACTCATGAATAACAGACTCGGTTTAACGTATACCCTAACCCCGCTCCTGCTCGCGGTCTGGTTCTCCGGCTCCGCCCTAAACGCCCGCGCTGAGTGGGAACGGATAGCCGCCAACGAGGACATGGGAAACATATACACGCTACATTCCGATGGACACCGACTCTTCGCCGGCAGCGAAAATGGAGTCTACCTCTCCGACGATAACGGCCACACCTGGCGCTTCACCCTGCGAGGACGCATCTAATGGACAATTGCAATCGGTACGGATAGCGTGTTTAGACTTGTGCGCGAACATGGCAAGGAAATTCCGCAAGTAGTAGATATAGGCTTTCCTTACTATATAGTGATTTTCTTTGGAATACGGAATATTTGTTGACAATTGTGCGTTCGTGGTTGACCATATGAGTTATAAGTAGGCTTGCGTTATGCTTATTGAAATCCTCAAAGGCGGAGATTTCTAGTGGAAACGGCGTAGGTATATAAATGACGTACTTATTTCCATTCTCATTCGATACTACTCTCAATCTGCCTATTCGGTTAAGATCATCTCACCTAATTTCAATGCGGTTGTGGATCCAGGCGTTTCTATCTGCAATGGAAATCACTCTATTTGCTGCCTCGATTACTTTTCTTCGATTGGCTGGTCGGAGTAACGGCTCAGGTCTATCACGTTTCTCTTTCCCTGTCTCCAACGGGTTGATTTTCAGACGGTTTTCAAGAGGTGTTATCATTGTATTGGGGTTTTTGAATTTTAGGAACCAAATGAGTACCTCAATCTTAAACTCGACACCTCCTAGATAGATCAAAAACAAACCATACTGCATTGCACAATTCTATATTGTTCTATGTTTTCTCTACTCCTTGCCTGAAATTGTTGATCCTGCATTGCACGACCCTTTCACTTTTCTATGATTACTACTGGCAGACCTCGATTGGCCGACTTAAAGTGTGATGGATGATTCCCGCCTGTAGTCACAGGGTCAAATCAAAAAACCTCTCAAGGTACTTACCAAGGGATTGATCGCAGGTAGGGGACGCACCGCTAGTTTCATGCTAGAAAATTTCAGCACTGAAAATCTACACTTAACCGAGAATCAGGCATACAAAAGGCAGAGGTAATCGAACCCCTGCCCCGCTAAGAACAACACTAAATTTCTTGGCAAATCTATTTGGCTTTTTTGAACTCGTTCCAGTCGATTCCCAGTTGCCTGACAATTGTCCGCACTGTACCTGTAGGCAAATCACTAGAACCCTGATCGGAGACGATAGCACCCTTTCCAGTTTTAGGATTAGTCCATTTCCTATGAGATCCTCTAGTGGGCTTGGAAGTTTCCTGGCAACCCATTTTCTTGAGTTTTTTGGCTACTTCCCTATATTTCAAAAATATTATACCCTTAATTCTGATCCAGGTAAAACTGCCTGAAACCAAAGATTATTGTCGGTTGGAATAGGTTTTTGTTTAAATGGTGGAGTCATTGTTTCAAATCTAACAGTTCTCATTGTTTCTAGGGATACATTTTTCATTCGGATACTATCAGGCAATTCACGCCCCATATCCTGATATAATTCAAGAGTGGCAACAAAGGCATCTGCTACATTATCCCATACCGTCTCAAACGAATCCCCATATGTGATTAACTCCGGTAATTCTCTGCATGTTACAGTATAGCCACCTTCCGGTTCAGGTGTTAAGATAACACTTATTCTGTAGATTTCCTCTCGCATGTCACATCCTCCTTCGTGGCTTAAAATTATACTCTGTGCCAATATTTGCCGTAAACAAAAATAGCAACTTAATCTGGTACAGAAAACAACGTGCTGTCCTACCTCAACTCACTCCTATCCTTTAGTGGTTTATTTTCCAAAAAAATATGGTTAGTGTTGGGTGCCGGTGCGGTTAGAAACCGCACCTACCGGCGTGGTAGAACAGTTTCTTGTGCCAGTCTCGTAAGCATTAAATTCTTAGCGAATAGACCATTTAGGCATCAAATAAAGATTTTGTAACTGTTTAGTCCACGGGTCTGGATTTGCCAATCCAGACCGAGCGGGGGGCAGAGAACGCGCCGAGTAGGGAAGTACAATGCTAATTCAGACGAATCGTGGTCTTACATGTTCAGAACGGACGTGCAATGATAGGATCTCTATCGCGCGAAGATTTCTATGGGATTTCTATCGCGGTCGTTATTCACTTCCTTGATCACTCGTTATTCACTCGTTTGATCCGATTCAGTCGCTTGATTACTACTACGAACCAATCGATGCACTAAACAGTTACAAGATTTTTAAGAAATAAGATTCGATGAGACCTGGCCAAATTTCAGCGCCTAACGTTATGGGGAATACACCTATAGGGGTAGAAACACGTACCAAATTGGAAAGGTTTTCAAGAAGCCTATGCAGTCACCAACTTACAAACACTTCCCATTGCGCGAAATCTGCTTCACCACACAGGGGTTATGGTATCGTAGAATCTATTGCGTGTGTCCTTACGGTTCTGAGGAAGAGCCACGTGCTATGCGTCTGATAATAGACCATATCAATTTGAGTATGGCAAGGCCGGTCTTCACAATCACATATAGCGTCAGGGTTGTGACAAGAATCATGACCACCCATGTGATCGGTCTGAACCCTTTGTAGTCTGTGGCAATTCTGACTGCCCAAATTAGGGTACAGATTATCAGATATTCCGGCAGTTCTTTTCTCGCCTTGGCAAACATGATAATTCTCCTTTTCATGTTGCTTGTGAGCGAACGATTAAAACCCCTCTGCCGAGCTTTTGTCGTTGCCGGCATCCCCTCCTTCGTTCGTATCGAATCACGAAGTAGATTATAACGGCTACCTCGGCGATGAAGCTGAGCACGTCGATAAATAGGAACCAGGTGTCGAGGAGCCGGTGGAGCGTTATAGGATCAATTAAAACTATTGTCGGAGGCGGTATTTTAGGTAAAACCAGAACTCATGTAAGCGCGACTTGTATAGTATAGGCCTCCAGAATCCCCACAGATGGTGCTCTATTTGAAGGCGCAAAGGCAGCCACTCGGCGAATCCGCCGCGTTTGGCTTGGATACGTTCCATAGCGGCGGCGTCGAGTTTCTCGCCGTACCCGGCCCTTTTCACTTCGGACTTCACAAAACCTCTCATTATTTCGCGATGGTTCTCGTATGCGCTGTCGATGTTCATAATGACGGCGCTGCCGCCGCAGAATAACAGCACCAAAACTACGGGGATGAGCCAAGACCAATGCGCTTTATTCACTCCGTGTTCCTTCTTTTAACGTCTGGCTCGAAATGTACGTCCCGTTCCTTCATGGCGCGAAAGAACCTGCGGAGCAAAAACTCATAGTATTCGGGATCCTGAGAATCTTTATAGTCCTCTACCAGCGTCACGCGCAGCGCTTCGAGGTATTCACGGCGTTCGGCGAGTGACAGGCGGTGAAGCTTCTTCGCGGTTTGGTCGTATATATGACTCGGATAGTCGCGTCTTTTAGATTTAGGCGGCTCAAGGTGATGCTTGAACCTCTCATCAAGGGCGTTGTTGATCTTCTGCTCGAGGTAGTACGAAACACGGTCTCCAAATTTGCTCGACTTCGTGTGCAAGGCTCCTTCGGCGAAAGCGAGATCATCGGCGACACGTTCGAGGAAGTCCTTGCGGTCCTCGGCGGCAAGGGTTTCCGGCGATAGGAAGGGCGTGAAGGGTTTACCGACATGGTCGGGCAAGTTGGAAACCACGATCTGCGGGTCGACGCCGTTGACAAGTTGCGTGAGAACTCCGAGGTCGACCGGTTTGTACCAGGCGTTGAGTCTGGCCGCCAAGGCTCCCCGGCGTTCACGGGTCGCGTCGAGGTAGTCGTACAATGCTCGGGTGCCGCAGCTTGTCGCGATCATGTAGCCGATTGTTACGGAATTCCCGCTTTCATTGAACTCGATGAAATCGTTCGTGCCCCATGAAATCGGCGGATGGAACTCAATGTTCGAGTCGGGGTAGGGCGCTTGGGTGTGTTTATGACCGGAACAGCCGGGGGCCAGGACGACGCTTGCCACGGCGAGTATCGGTAATCCGGCTAGAAGCCGGCGTCTGAGCGGGCTATTCACGTTGGATCTCCTTGTCGGTCGATTTCAGCAGCTCCCGGGTCTGCTCTTTCAAGGATTGGAACGCGCTCTTTGCGTATCCGATTTGCCGCTCATATTCCCGAATTTCGGATTCGGTTAAGCCGGGCCTCTTTGCTTCGAAGAGTTCTTCGACCTTCTTTAATGCGGTCTCGGCACGTGTCATCTGTTCCACGCCGGATTCGATGACGCCAAACATGGTTTCGGCGTCCTCCAATTGGCGCTCGGCTTCTGCGATCTCAGTTTTGATGTCGGGCGGCAGTTCTATAGCAACTTCGTCTTTTCGTTCCGCCTCAATCCCTAGCTGGATGTGGTAAAAGGCTGCCGAAACAAACTGCTGGAGGGACATTCCCAATGTGCGTTCGGCGAAGTAGAGTTCCTCGGCTAAGCGTTCCATGAAGACGCTCCGGTTGCCGTCCTCGAAGGTCAGCGTTTCTTTGGACAGGAAGATCTCGATGGGTTGGCCGACCTCGTCCTGTAGCTGACGGAGTACCACCCGGACATCGCCTCCGGCCTTCATCTCGTCGTCCACGCGCTTTACGATCGAGGCGAACCACCGGTTGAGTCTGTCCTCCAACGTTTCTCGGCGCCGCTGCGCCGCTTCGGAATCCACGTGGAACCGTGCGGTGCCGCAGCTTATCGTCATGTGGGATCCGATTTTGACCACGTCCTTATGGGTCACGTCGACGAAATCGTTCGTGAGCCAGTAATGAACTACAGGTAGCTGCTTATCGCGTGGCAACGGTTCCGGCTCCGGCGCTTCGACGGTTTTATGCTGGGAACAGCCGGCGAAGACGAGGGTGATGGCGAGTGCTGGGATTAAAGTTTTCATAAGTCAAATTCCTCAAGAAGTCGTTTTTTCCTTATCGCGTTGATTCCGCCATGAGTTCGGCGACATCCTCCCCGGCGGAGACTCGGATGTTCATTCTGGGTCCCCGTATTTGTTGGGACCGGGGGTCCCTTTCCAGAGGCACAAAAAGAAAATCCCAACATAGTAAAAGGGTAAAAACAGCAGGCACCACCATCCGGACAAATTTAGGTCGTGCAGTCGGCGTATCATGCGGTCAACGGTAAAGCCGATCTGGAATACAACCGCCGGGACAACTATCAGTAGAAAAAACGGCAGGATTGCCACCCTCAAATTGAACGCCCACAAAGGTTCTGACGGTATTAGGTCCGCGATGTTGCCCGCCAACTCAACAACCTTGTCAATCAAGAAAGGAAGAGCGGCATTTGTTACCAGCACATGGATGTAAAACGTAAGCCGCCCGATTCGTCCGGAGCCTACGTTATCTTTATAAAGGAAAATCCGGGATAGGGTGTCGCTGCCGATGCTGAAATGTCGGGAAGAGGCAAACATTTTTTTGGATGTTCCTCCTTAACAGAATTTATCGGACAAAGTAGGGAATTAGAGCGTCGGGAATCAGCGTCCCCCAGAACCTCCAAAGGTACATCTCTATTTTAAGACGCGGGGGCAGGGAATCAACAAATTCCTCACGTTCGGCTACGAAACGGTTCACGGCGGCCTCGAACTCCTCCGTGGTTTCCCCATTGTCGTCGGTCATGGGAATCTTCCCGCTTGTAAATTCGGAGAAGTAGCCTATGCCTGGCAATTCGCCGAGACGTGACTCGTATTCGTCATCGATGTACATGACGACGGCGCTAACACCGCTGAAGAGAAGAAAGCAAGCTACGGGGAGAATCCAGAACCAGTGTTTTTTTCACTATACGCCTCCTTTAACACCCATTATCGGAGGTCTTACTCGTCCTCGACGAGACGTTTGAATTCCTCCGTCTGCTCCTTTAGGTAACGGAATGCCTCCTTCGCAATACGGAGTTGGATTTCAAATTCCTCGATTTCAGATTGCGACATGGTGGGCTTCTTCAATTTGAATTCCTCCTCGACCCGCTTCAATCGATCCTCCGCGTCCTCCTGAGTCACGTCGATTAAACCAGTTAAAGAGCCCTGCGATTCTGACGATTGCGGGACGGGGGTTGTGTCGTCAATTATCTCGATGTGGTCGGGTTCCCGGTGTTCGAGGTAGTGCCTGATCTTGTCCTCGAGGTAGCGAGACACGTGCGACCGAAACTGGTTGATCGACGTGCCCAAGGCTCGCTCGGCGAAGTAGATATCCTCGGCGACGCGTTCCATGAAGTCTTCCCGGTCGCTGCCGCCGGCCAGTGTTTCTGCCGAAAGGAAGGGGTCGATGGGTTGACCGATCTCGTCACTCAAGCCGTCAATCACGATCTCCGGATCGGTCCCGGTGATAAGCGCCTCGACAATGCGGAGATCGATTTTTTTGTACCAGGCGTTTATGCTATCGGACAAGGCTTCGCGGCGTTCGCGGGTCGCGTCGAGGTAGTCGTACATGGCTTGGGTGCCGCAGCTTATCGCGCCCATATTGCCGATTGTTACGGAATCACCACTTTCATTGAACTCAACGATATCGTTGGTGCCCCAGGAAATCGGCGGGTGAAACTCGACGTTTGGGTTGGGGGCTTGGGCGTGTTTATGGCCGGAACAACCGGCGGCCAGGACGAGGGCGACAGCGAAGGCGGCGATTAGGGTTTTCATTCGGTCTCCTAGGGGGTGACAGGATGCCGGAGCATTCCGTCGGTTTGGGATTGGGTTATTCGTCGTCGCTAATGCCACGCACTACGTTCACAGTTCCCACTGGCAGCGGATTGACAACGAAATACATAAAGGCTGTGGCGGCTTTTTTGGCGCGGTGCCGATAGCTGAATAAACAGCATCTTCTTGTCTGCGCAGGTACCATACTCTTCTCTCATAGCGCTTTACAGCCGCAGTTGCCGCGGCTGCACTACCGAGCCAAGTTGCACTTTACCGATGGCTCTTTTTATAAGTTCACCTTTTGGATTTGCTTCGGCAACCTCGGTGAAGCAGACGGCGAAAATAAACGCCACGAGCTACAGAAGGGTGGAGGCGCGGCGCGGCGGTATGCGCTTGATGAGAGACCAGGCGAACTTGATTGCGGCACTGGCGGCTGAGACGACGACATACATCGTCACCGCCGTGAATCCAATGGCAAGCAACCAGGAGATAGGAGTGATCCTGGCGTCCCAACTCCTGACAATGTTTATCGTCCACAGGATTGTACTGATAATTAAGAACTCGGGCATCTCCTTCTTGGCATGGGCTAATACTTTCGCAAACATGGGAGATCTCCTTTATAAAGGAACGGGTTGGTTTTGAATGAACGATAAACAACTCTCTGCCGCGCTTTTGTCGTTTTGGGAAATCACGTCCTCTTAGTGGTCTATTCGCTAAGTAATTAACGCATATCGAAACCAAGTGTTTTCTTGAAAACTTGGTTTCTTCTCTAAATCCTAGTGGCTTCAAGAAGCGGTTTAGTCAACTCATTTCAAGCAATCAAGGTAATCCCAAAATCCATCAAGCGAGTGAATAGCGAGTGCGATAGAGATCCAATAAATCACAGTTCAGACAATCACCAAAACATCCCATATGCAATATCCACTTAGCGAATGAACCACTTAGTGGCCTATTCGCTAAGAATTTAATGCTTACGAGACTGGCACAAGAAACCGTTCTACCACGCCGGTAGGTGGGGTTTCTAACCGCACCGGCACCCAACACTAACCATGTTGTTTTAGAAAATAAACCACTTAGTCTACCTGGGTTTTGACCTCTTGGCCGCGGCCGATGAGCCGCTTCTGTTTGATGGAGTAGGACACATGATCAACAAACTGGCTCAGCGTCATGCCCAATTCGCGTTCGGCGAAGTAGATATCGTCGGTGAGGCGTTCCCAGAAATCCGGGCTGCCTTGGACGGCGATGGTCTCTTCGGTCAAGAACGGCATCAGGGGCTTGCCGAGATCGGGCTAGCGGTCGCCCTCGTAGTTCACATCCATCTGGGTTAGACGTTTAATCTGCTCCTCGTACCAGGCGTTGAGTCGATCCTCGAGGGCTTTCCAGCGTGGGGTCTGCTTTTCACGGTAGCGCCAGCCTTCCTCCGACAAGGACGAGCATACGTGCATGTTACCGATTTTCATGGTGCTGACGTTGAGCTCAATGAACTTGTCGTCTCGAACCCGATACTCATACCGGTCGGGGTAGAAGCGGTGTCTGACGTTATTTGCGGAACAGCCGGCGAGAAAGGCGATCAGGAGAATAGGGGCTAGGTGTCTCATGGTTCGCTCTTGAGTTCATCTCCAGTTCATGGCGGCCTCCTTTACCAATAGTTTGATATCAAACCCTCATCGTATTTCTTCTGATCGTGGAGCACGTACATTACCGCTAGCACGTAGACAATGGCAGTGACGACGGCGATGATAAGCAGGTTTTTTATCACGCTTTTCCAGTTCACGTTTTCCGCCTTTCAGGCGAAGCGGTTTATTCATTTTTGAGAAACATGGCCGGGTCGATGTTTCGATCTTCGTCGAAAACGATGTCGCGTTTTTCCATCTCGCGCAGGAAACGGCGGAGGAAGAACTGGTAAGAGTCCGGAACGCTTGAATGTTTATCGGTCTTGATCAACTGCTCGCGGAGCGCTTCGAGGTATTCGCGCCGCTCGGAGAGTGAAAGGAGCAGCAATTTCTCGGCGGTCTGGTCGTAAACGTGGTGCGCATGGCTGCGTTCTTTCGATTTCGGCGGCTCGAGGAAGTGCTTGTACTTCTCATCGAGCACCGAGTCAATCTTCTCCTCGAAGTAGCGAATAAAATAGTCGCGGAAGTTGCTCGGCGATACATCGAACGCGACTTCGGCGAAATGGAGATCATCGGCGGCGCGTTCGATGAATTTCAAGCGGTCGTCGATTTTCAAGGTTCCGGGCGTGAGGAATGGCAGGATAGGTTGACTCATATCGTCGTACAGGTCCGCAATGATGGTTTTCGGGTCCTCGCGGGCGACAACCTTTTTGAAAACGGCATATTCGTAAGGTCTGCACCAGCTGTTGAGCCGCGCCACCAAGTTTTCGCGGCGCCCCCGGGTTCTCCTGTTATAGTCGTAGCTCTCTTTGCTGATGGACACATTGGTGCTCATGTTGCCCATGCGCCAGTAAGTACCGGCATCATTGACGGTGACGTAATCCTTGATAGACCATTCAAAGCCGTCGGCTACGAACACCCGGTTTAATGCGTCATCGTGGGGCCACAGGCGCTCGGACGCATCTTCCGGGAAAACGCGGCATGGCTGGTCGATCAGCGTTTTGGCGGGCACGATTGCCACATACGCCCCGACCACAAGGAGTAAAGCGATTGGAACCGCGGCGAAGATGGGTTTCATTGAGAATTGCCTTTGGGGTGACGGGATGCCGGCGCACCCCGTCGGTCGAGGGTTGCCGGATCAAGTTTGATTCGGGCTGAAGGCGAGGCTGCGGGTCGGCGCACCCGCCTTGGTATCAGGTTTATCATCCCTCCGGATCGCCAGTTGCTCAAGCGCCTGTTCTCCGAGTGCGTCTCCCACGGTTTCGGCTATCCTTTGAAGCACAATCCTCTTCAAATCCTGTGATATCTCTTTTGCTTCGTAATACTGGATGGTTTGTGTGGATACGCCATACTCTTTCGCAATTTCCGACTGTGATTTCCCAAGGAGCCGTTTTGCGATTATCTCAACGAGCGTGGTGTCCGAGATTTTGCTGCTTCGTTTCGGCACTGGTAAATCTCCTTCCCAAAAAATATGATGCCCTATTTTAACCGATGTGAATGAGAACCGCAACGCCTCTTGGTATTTCTTAACTGTTTTTCTGTTGACGGCAGATTTTGCCTTTGCTATGATGCCCGCCAATCGCAACGGTTGATGCGTTCTCTCACCTCAAATCGTCAACCCTCGACGTAACACAGCAAGACTCCGATGAAAATATTTGGTCGAAATCGGAGTGTGGTTCAAATTTAAAGATCCGTGTAAAAAGCAAGGCAGTACACAATGACCAGTTTCGTCATGCGCGCAACTAACGTTCTATTCATAGTCGCCGGCGCTCTTTTTGTCTCCTGCCTCTTCGGATCAGACCAATTCTATAACTGGTACACGGGAGCGCCGCCCATCATTGTACTCATGCCCGCCGTGCTCGCTGTTGGCATCTTTATCACCGCCCACAGGTACAAATGATCTGAGGGCGTTCTTTTTATTTACGTCAACCTTTACGGAGTCTTGTTGTGTCAGTGCAGAAACGCTGGGTAATCCCACTGACAATAGTGGCGCTCTGCATCTTGATCACTACTGTCATCATCATTGAAGCCAAAGATTCACCCAAGGAACCAAAACCAGTTTACACCATCAACCCGCCATTGCCCAACACCGACGGCGTATCACTCGACACGCCGACAACCCCAAACATCGAGGCACAAGCTGACGGAGCGGAAATCACGCCGCTGGAAACGGCCGCCGGTGCTGTCGCTGCCGATGACCTTGAACCCTTTGAGGCGCGCTTCGATGATGAAAGCACTCTCGATGCCCAGGGCGACGAGACGCTGTCGCCTGAAGAACGAGAAAAACGGTTCAAAATCGCCAATGATTTCTTTGATGAACTAGACCGTGAGTTTGCAAACATAGACGCCGACCGTGAAGCATTAACTGAACGAGTAGATGAACTCGAAGAAAACTATTTCGCGTATATTGATGCCATAGCCGATCTTCTATCCCCCAAGTATCAACGAAGGTTTGATGAAATAGCAACTCACGATGAACTCACTCAAGCAGAGGTAGACGGCATAAACGATGAACTTCAAGTGATTGGAAAAGAACTAGGCATAGAGATTGACGACTATATGCAACGTGCTGCCGAAGAATTTTTTGAAAAGTTTACATCGCTTAATGCTGCTATCGACAAACTGTATGAAAAAGATGAACAACTGATAAAAGAAATGGAGGAATTCACCCATGAAAATTGAAATTCATGCCGCTCTTTGAGACAGAGATGAAGCGAATCCCAATCTTTCAACCGAATACCTTTTCCTCGCCTATGTCCGCCCCCTTTCCTACCTGTTGATATACCTCCCGATTCCTCCCTCGCCAGTGCACACAAAGTGAACACCGCTGTCCATTTTGTTGTTACCGCCGTCCTGCCTCCCCGCAAAACCGCGCGCATGGCGGCGTTTGCGCCGGTGGCACGCTACTTGCTTCCTATCGCCTGTCACTGTCAATCCGGATGCCGTCACTTCTCAAGGACAGCCTAAGCTCGACTTTGTACAAAAATACAACGGTTGGGTTGTGCGGAAGCTGTACAACACCAAACCCATAGGCGGGAATCAAGTGACCGGATAGGGAACGCGATAGAAATCCCATAGAGATCCATCAAGCGACTGAATAAGGAGCGCGATAGCAAATCCCCTTGCCCCGCCGTGATGGTACTGAAAACCGCTACCGACTTTTTCGCAGGTCAATCAATAATACCAGATGGTTAAAATCTCTCCCACTTTTCTCCAACGCTTTATTACCACCATTTCTTAGAAATCGAAAGAGAAATGGAACGCGTCTACACCATCGGCTAGTCCACGCTAACCTTGGACAGCCGCTTACCGCCATGGAAAGAATGAATTACCTCGCTCGCTTTGCCCTAATCATCGCCTGCAACTGCTGCCTGGCGCTCAGTAGCCCCGCCAACGCCGTCAAATGGGAACTCCTGCCCGGCACGGGCCGTTACGGTGTGTATGCGCTCGAATCCGACGGCGAACGCCTCTACGGCGGCGGCAAGGACGGCGTGTACTTCTCCCTTGATGACGGCTCAACGTGGCGCGAGAGCAACCTGAAACGCAGCATTTCGGGCGTGACCGCCGCGCCCGACGCTATGTATGCCGTAACCTGGGCGCAAGCCGTCTACCGCTCCGAAACGCGCGGCAACACCTGGCACCGCATAGACAACGGTTTACCCACATTTCGACACAAGCGCGGCGCCAATGGTCAGCATATCAAACAAATGCTCGTCACCCGTTCCGGAGTGCTCATCGCCATTGGATTCCACGACGACACCTATATCTCTCGCGACGGCGGCGATACCTGGCACCAGAATTACAACATGGGTACCGGCGCCTACTCCATCGCCGAGTTCGACGGTTATATCTGGGTGGCGCGCTCCGACTCCCGCGCCATGCGCAGCGCCGACAAGGGTGACACCTGGGAGATTATGCCCGATTGGAGTTCCGGCAGCATCGCCGAGTTTCGCCGCATTCAGGATTGGACGGTGTTCGATAACAACCTGTACGTCGCCGGCGATTACGGCTTCGGTCGTTGGCGCGAAGAAGAACTTAAATGGGAGGTGCTCAACCGCGGGCTTCCGAAGAAACCCTGTATAGTGGATCTCGCGATTCGTCGCGGCCGTATATTCGCGGTCGTCCACTCATGGGCCGTGGCATACTTCGATCAGCCGTCCGAAACCTGGGAAGCCGTTGGCCTGCGGGATCTCAAGGTGACCAGCTTGGCGACCCACCGGGGCGAACTCTACGCCGCCACCGACCATGGGATTTACCGCGCCGTCTTTCCCCGCATTCAGCCCTACAACAAAGCCGCCGGTACTTGGGGAGGAATAAAACGCCCATGAAACAACTGATCATAATCGCTATCCCCCTCGCCTGCGCCCTGCTCGTGATGCGGCTCGCCGGCTGCGGCGCCGATGACGCCACCCGCGAACCCGAGGTTACGGAGCGCGACCTGCCGGTCATCGACATCGGAGCCTACGACATACAACCCAGCCATTTCGTATTTCGGTTGGTGATTGAACCCGCGACGCAGGGACAAACATTCGTCAGCAAATCGGCAACTTACACAGGATATGTCTTTGACGACTGGAGGAACCAGTTTACAATCCACGTCCCCAACACCATCTTCGGAATAAACGCCGGACAAGAACTGTACACCGGAATCATATCGAGACACCTTTATGCCAGCGACTTTACCGACCTTGACGTCGATCACCCCTTGAAAGAAGGAGAACACGGCATCGTCACTGCTGCCACTATAACAATCTCTCCGACGACGAAGGAGGCCGGATATTACTATGAGAATAGCGCACCGTTTACTGTAGGCGTCGCCACCCTGATATTCACGACGGACAGAAATGTCCGATGAATCCCTTATCGGACTTCCTTAAACCCGAGGCATATCACCATGAAAATCTACCTGCTCCTGCTCATTGCCCTACTCGCCTGCGGCGCCGAGAACACCATCCGCGAACCGGCGCCCGATCTTCCGGTCATCGACATCGGAGCCTACGACAGCGATCGCGTCTATTTCGTGTACCAGATCGAGACCGATCGCTCGGTAGACCGGGACATCTATCCCCACATCGTAATGACCTACAGAGGACATTACGAGAACGACAGGTTTCGCCGTTTCGAGTTTCGAACCGAAAATTACGGACGCATAATAGCAGGTCTGCAAGAGTACCACGGTGCTGCGCACAGAACGATTGATGCCTCCATGGGGTGGTATACGGAATTCTCTGGCGTCGAACTCCCCTTCAAAGAGGGGGAGCGCGGCATTGTCACCTCCGTTGTCGTAGAAATTTCGCAGCCATCGCCGCATCGCAAACGGATTTTAGATAAAGGACACCCATTTACCGTAGGCATCTCCACCGTGATGTTCACGACGTATGACAACATTATTCGTCGATAATGGCAAACGTGAAGGCATAAAAATGCCGCCGTCGCCTAGGGAGCGATAAAACAACCATGACGAAAGTAGACACAAAAAAAAGGGGCATCATGAAAATCTATCTACTCGTACTGCTCGTTCTCCTCGGCTGCGGCGCATATGAGCCTGAGGATTCCGGTCCGGCGTATTGCGCCGATCCCCCGATAGTTAATATCCTTGATTTCTTGCCTTCCATACACAGCGTGAGTGTACGCTACGGAGAGGGAATTGAATACGAAATCGATGACGACGCGTCCCCCATCCCGACCGGCCATACCGTGATCGTCGTAAAGTTTGACGGAAAGCCGTGCGACCTTCGTGTCATCAACCTGCTGACCGCAACCTATCTCGTCCGGGAATGGTATTGGGACGACCTGCACCCCAACTGGTTATTGATTGAAGTATACGCGCCCAAGACCGGCGGCTTGGTGCATTTCGCTGTCGAATGGCATTCCGGCGGCATAATCGCCAAGTACGTGTCCGAACACTTCTAAAGGGTGTTATGAAAATCTATCTGCTCCTGCCGCTCGTCCTCCTCGCCTGCGGCGAATATGAGTCCGAGGATCCCGGCCCACCGTATTGCGCCGACCTTCCGATGGTTAATGTTCTGGAAGTCGTGCCGCCGCTAAGCCGTGTGGACCGCACCTACATAGACGGAGTGTTTATTGAGAACGACGATTCCCCGCTCCCGACTGGCCTTTCCGTGATCGTCGTAAAGTTTGACGGCAAGCCGTGCGACCTTCGCGTCACCAACCTGCAGACCGCAACCTATCTCGCCCGCGAATGGTATTGGGGCGACCTGCACCCCAACTGGTTATTGATTGAAGTATACGCGCCGCAGAGCGGCGGCTTGGTGCGGTTCGCCGTCGAATGGCATTCCGGCGGCATAATCGCCAAGTACACGTCCCAACACTTCTAATGGATATTATGAAAATCTATCTGTTCCTATTTCTCGCCCTTTTCGCCGTGCCCGTCCACGCCGAGTGGGAACGCATCCTCGACGAGACAACCTACTCGATCGCCAGCGACGGCGAACGCCTCTACGTCAACACCGAGAACGGCATGTATTATTCGCGTGATGACGGCGACACCTGGCGCTGGAGCGACTCTATAAACCCCGTCGGACTACTAATCGGCTTCCCCGATGCCGTTTACGGCAGCAGTCTGGAACACGGTTTCCTGCGCTCCGACACCAAAGGCAAAACCTGGCACCCGATAAACACTGGCATCCCGGCACGCCCCTGGGATGACGGTCTTCTATATCCATATATCCAACAAATCTTCGTCACCGCTTCCGGCGCAACCTTCGCTGTCGGCCGCCGTGAAGGCACTTGGATCTCCCGCGACCGCGGCGATAACTGGCGCCAAATCACCGACGAATGGAAAGTAAACGACCGCGGTCTCACGGAGACGTTGGGCAACGGCATCGAGTCCATGGGCGAGTTCGGCGGCTATCTCTGGCTGCTCCACTTGCACGGCCTCGCGGCGCGCTCTCCCGACGACGGCGCCACCTGGGAGGCACTTCCCAGAGGGAGGCACGTCCGCACTATCGAACAGTTTGGCGATGTAAGGGTCTGGCTCGAATTTAGGGGTAACCTCTACGTCGCCGGCAGCCTGGGCTTCGGACGCTTGCGCGAAAAGGAACTCGAATGGGAGGATCTCAGCAACGGCCTGCCGGACCAACCCAAATTGTATGCTTGCGTCGTGCATCGAGACCGTATCTTCGCCGGCGCGGCCCAAAACGGCGTGTTCATGTTCGACCATCACGCCGAAATGTGGCATCCGGCAGGGCTGTCGGTGGATGTCTATGCTAATGACCTCGTGTCCCACCGCGGGGTTCTCTACGCCGCTACCATCCAATGGGGACATGGTGGGGTATACCGCGCCAAACGCCCCTTCGTGTCCCCCGAAGGCAAAGCCGCCGTCACCTGGAGCGCTATAAAAGTGAATAAATAAAAACACTCAGCATCATCATTATCCTGCTGCTCGTCAACATGTTCCTCGGCTGTTCGGAGTGGTGTCCCGACCCAGTAGTCAGACAGCCATACTACGACACGCTCGACGAATTGGACGATGACCATTTTAACTGGTGGCAACCGCACCGGCCGCGACCGGGCTATAACAAGGCCACGTACATCTTTTACCAAGAACCCCTGAACCTCAGAGTTACGAATGTCTATCCCTATGAAACAACGCATATCATCGGGTGGAGATTAGAAAAAACCAAGAGATGGTGGTCAAACGAATACAGAGACATGTTCCTGCTCGAGGTGGAATATTACTGTGAGTCCGATTTCCATTTTTTGATTCAATGGGGCGGCCACGACATCCCCGGCGTGGGCTACGGCAGCGCTGAAATCGGATTAGGATGTGAGGGTTTTGAATAGTTACGAAAAAGGAGGACACCCATGAAAACCTATCTTTTCCTGCTCATACTGCTGCTCCTCAACATGTTCCTCGCCTGCTCCGTCCACGCCGAATGGGAACTCATCCTCGACGAGAACGTCTACTCGATCGCCAGCGACGGCGAACGCCTCTACGCCTCCACCGACCGAGGCATCCTCTTCTCGCGTGACGACGGAGACACCTGGCGCCCGAGCGATTATAAGGACGGCGACGTCGAATACCTGACCGCGTCCCCCGATGCCATTTACGGCTACAGCTATGACCACGGCATCTTGCGCTCCGTTACCAACGGCAACACCTGGCATTGGACAAACAAAGGGTTCGGCCCGAAATGGGACGGACACGACTTGTACTATCCTTTTCTGCGACAATTCCTGATCACCAGTTCCGGTATGGTAATCGCCGTCTGCTATGGCTCCGGCACATGGATCTCACGCGACCGTGGCGATTCATGGCACGAGGTGACGCACGAATGGACTCTCCCGCAAGCCCCGGGTTATTCGGATATCCCTTTGGGTACCCACATCTGGTCAATGGGCGAGCATGACGGCTATCTCTGGGCAATTTATTCCTCTAGCCTCGCGGTGCGATCTCCCGACGAGGGCGCCACCTGGCAGCTGGGGGGCACAATCGAGCAGTTTGCGCGCGTCGAGGCGTGGGTATCATACAGGGGACACCTCTACGTGGGCGGATACGGCGGCTTCGGACGCTTTCGCGAGGAAGCTTTTGAATGGGAGGCTCTCAACAGCGGCCTCCCCCAATACCCTCGTCTGGAATTTCTCGTCGTGCATCGTGACCGCATCTTCGGCGGCTCGTACTACGGCCTGTTTATGTTCGACCATCATGCCGAAACCTGGTATCCGGCCGGCCTTCCCGACATGAACATTTCAGGCCTCGTGTCGCATCGCGGAAATCTCTACGTCTCCGGGTGGATTTTGGATACTGATCGGGATCATAAAGGACTATACCGCGCCAAGCGGCTCGTCTACCCCGAAGGCAAAGCCGCCGTCACCTGGGGCACAATTAAAGGACAACCAGCGCCATGACACGAACCCTACTCGTACTCCCGTGCTTCATCCTCCTATCCTGCAGCCACGAGCACATCAAACCGACACGCAGCCCGGTCGCGTCAAAAACAATGACGTGATACATCGTTCTCCTTCCCTCTCTGCATGTGGCGCCGGGCAAATGCCTCGGCCTCCTCCAACGTCGCAAACGAGCCCCGACTCATGCCCTAACGCTCCACCACCAGCGTATACGAACCGCTCTCCAGACGGCAGAATAGCAGCTTCCGCTTGTTAATCACCCTTTCCTTAACAATCTGGCGTTTCAAAGACGCACCCCAGAAATCGAACGGAGCGGTCACCGCCTGCACTCTCACGAAACTGTACGACACAAGCACCGTCGCGTGAACTTCCAACGCCCCTCTTGCACAGAAAATGGACATTGGCGTTCACTCGTTAGACAGTAAAGCACGAAACGCCGCGACACATCCGGGGGCGAGTTTGCTGCGATTCGTGGGGCAGCACAGAGCCAGGGCAAGTTATGCAGAGGGACGACCTCACAAGATGGGCGGGACTTCGCGCGTATAGATAGTGGCACACAACTTGCTCTATTTCCCCTAGCGTCATTATCCTTGAGAAAGAGACCGGCAACACTCTCGCCATACGGTAGAAGGCCGGTAGCCGCCGTTCTATTGTACCGATTACTCAAAAGGAAAAAAGGAGTTATGAAACGCCTTCCCCCGCTGCTTCTACTCATGCTTCCCATCTTCGCCTGCGAAGATTACGCTACCGTTGATCACACGCACGACCACACGCATCCGCTCATCGACCACGAGCATGAACTCCCCGTCGAGGGAGACTCCCCCGTACCTTACGTGATTATGAGGGTCAGATCACCACACCTAAGAGAAATCGACCCGAATGAGGTTAAAATTGACGACATCAATGCGTTCAATAAGTTTTTTAAGAGTCATGGACATCCCCCGGTGGCGGTTTTACTGAAGTATCCCGAGGTGCCGGTGAACGGACAACACGGAATCAAAATTTCCTTCTCCCACCCGCCTCGAAACTTTCGTATAACCGAACGCTCCGACAGGTTGATGGCGCACTGGTTCGTTGAACCTACCGAACTCCGGTTGCGCATCTTCTGCGGTCTCGACCCCCTCGACGGGGACAACGGCCAGAAAATGGTGTTTGAATGGGATAGCGGCAGTGAAACCCTGTTTACCTGGTGCGAAGACCCCTAAGCATTCGAAGGAAGATAACAAACACGGAGTGCCACGCTGCTCCGAAAGTATGGCTGGCGTCCCATTGTACCGACTACTGAAATGAAAATATGAGACCTCTAATCCTGCTGCTCTTAATCCCGCTAGTCGCATGCAGCCACGAGCACGATCACACCCACGACCATCCGCTAATGAGCCACACACACGACGACTATCATGAACACGACGTGCCGCATCACGACCACCTGAACCCCTTGGGCCTCCCGTTCACCTACATCACACGCGTCGATCCGCCCATCGAAGTGCCCGGGCTCCCGCCGTTCGGGTACTTGAAAAGCCGCAACCACGATTATAAGGGTTTGGTTACCATCAATTTTTCTGGTCCGCCATGGAACCTTACCCTCACCAACATCGACTATCCGCATGAGGACGCCACTCCGGTGACAGGCTGGGGGGTGAGAAGAGAAAAATACCTCAACCGCGCCACGGTATACACGGACTGCGGCGATCCGGAACACACCGGCTATATCGCCTTCCGACTCGACTGGGACGACGGATCTGCTCGCTTCTACTATCAATGTACCGAATAGGAGGAATGAAATGGACGAACACACGTATCGGGAAATTGTACGCCATCAACTGAACCGCGACCGCGAGGAACAAACCGCGTCGCGCTTGTGCTGTCCACCATCCACCTTAACCCGGTAGCATACTTTTGTCCAGCGTCCGAACCGGCAGGATGCTAGGACATCGCGTCACCTATATGGAGATCCCAAGTGACTACACGCGGCATAACCTTAAGCCTCGTCTTTGTTTCCCTGCTGGCTATCTGTCTCACCAGCTTCGTCCCCGAAACCCGCACCGAGTGGGAACATACCCCCGGCACCGAGGTCATCGGGAGCGTCCACCTGCTTGAGACCGACGGTGTCCGTCTCTACGCCGTAGGTGACGCCGGGTTTTACCTCTCCTTCGACGACGGATACACCTGGCGTCGCCGTGAAATTGGCCGCGGCTTAGAGGACTTTTATATCACCGCTATTGGAAGCGGGGACGGCGCCGTCTATGTCGGTACGCGAGAGCACGGTGTATTCCGCTCCGACAACGGCGGAAATACCTGGGTGCACATTAACGAAGGGCTTTACATCTTTGACGATCCGAAATGGGGGCCCCGCCACGGAATGGTTCATCAATTACTCGTCACCAGTTCCGGCATGGTCATCAACGCAGGATACCACTCGGGCACGCACATATCCAACAACCGGGGCGATACCTGGCATTCCGTATACGACGAATGGATATACTCGCGGAACAAAGAGCGCAAAACACGCGACTGGCACATCGCCGGTGGCATCTTCTCGATGATGGAGTTCGACGGCTATCTGTGGGCAGTCTGGTCAAGCACATCCGAAATCATATTCCGTTCCCCGGATAAAGGCGAAACGTGGGAGGTTCTTCCCAATCTGAAATACGGCGAGATAGCTGACTGGGCGGTGCTTGACGATAGATTATACGTCGCCGGAAGTCGAGGCTTTGGGCGGTGGAACGAAGCGGAATTCATCTGGGAACACCTCTTCCGGCGACGTTTTCGTTCCACCAAAAGGCTCTACAGCGACGGCCTCCCGGAGTCGCTTTGGTTGAATTCTCTCGCCGTGCATCGAAACCGCTTCTTCGCCGGCTCCAGGAGACACGGCGTGTTCATGTTCGATCCTCATGCCGAGACATGGCGCCCCGCCGGGCTGCCGGATAAGGCCATCCGCGCCCTCGTGTCCCACCGCGGGGACCTCTACGTCGCTGCAGAAGGAGGGATATACCGCGCCAACCTCCAGTTCGTAACCCCCGAAGGCAAAACCGCCGTCACCTGGGGCGCCGTAAAGCGAGGCAAATTTCCATGAAAATTGCAATGCTTCTACTCATCCTCGCCATCTCGCTCGCCCGCGCCGAGTGGGAACTCATCCTCGACGAGGAGACCTACTCGATCGCCAGCGACGGCGAACGACTCTACGCCGGCACAGACCGAGGCATCCTCTACTCGCGTGACGACGGCGACACCTGGCGCCCGAGCGATTTTAAGCAGCCCGCCGTAAACCTAACCGCATCGCCCGATGCCATCTACGCATCCACTTGGGGGCTCGGCATCATACGTTCCGTCACCAAAGGCAACACCTGGCACCTGAAAAACAACGGCTTCGATCCCCGATCCGATTATCCGAGAGTCCGCCAATTCCTCGTCACAAGTTCCGGTATGGTCATCGCCGCCAGCAATGCCGGCACCTGGATCTCCCGCGACCGCGGCGATAGATGGCACTCGATAATCGGCGAATGGGAACTGATCGACCAATATGGTGACGGTTTCCGTTTTGGCGACAGCATCTGGTCGATGGGCGAATTCGGCGGCTATCTCTGGGCGCTCTACCCGAGCTCCCTCGCCCTGCGTTCCCCCGACGAGGGCGCCACCTGGGAGGCCCTTCCCGTCTGGGGACCCGGCCGCACTATCGGGCAGTTCGGCTGGGCAGAGGTTTGGATCACATTCAGAGGGGAGCTCTACGTCGGCGGCGGCTGCGGCTTCGGACGTTGGCGCGAAGAGGGGCTCGAATGGGAGAATCTCAGTCATGGCCTCCCGCAGGTGCCCGGCTTCCGTTCCGTCGTCGTGCATCGTGACCGCATCTACGCCGGTTCGTGGCGGCATGACGGCGTGTTGCGGGGTGACAGCGTGTTCGTGTTTGATCATCATGCCGAGACTTGGTATCCGGCGGGGCTGTCGGACAGGTCTATTCACCCCGACGGGCTCGTGTCCCACCGCGGGAGTCTCTACGCCAATATTACGTCCCACGAGCATCAGGGGGTATACCGCGCCAAGCGTCCCCTCGTGTCTCCCGAAGGCAAAACCGCCGTCACCTGGGGCGCCCTTAAAACGAAATGAGAGACACCACTAATGACTAACAAACTCAACTTAGCGTTAACCCTGACCTCATTCCTGTTCGTGATCTGGCTCATCGGCTGTTCGGAGTCCCCCGACCCGGTAGTCAGACCACCATACTACGACAGACTCGACGAATTGGACGGCAGTTATTTTAACTATTGGCGACCGTACCCGGAGCGACCGGGCTATAACAAGGCCACTTTCATCTTTTTCCACGAACCCGTAAACCTCAGAGTTACGAATATGGCTCCCAATGAACCAACGTATATCATCGGGTGGAGATTGGAAAAAACCAAGGGATGGTGGTCAGACAGATTCAGAGACTTGGTCCTGCTCGAGGTGGAATACCACTGTGAGTCCGAATTCCATTTCTTGATTCAATGGGGCGGCCACGACATCCCCGGCGTGGGCTACGGCAGCGCTGAATTCGGATTAAGATGTGTGGGTTATTGAATAGTGACGAAAAGACGGCCACCCATGAAAACCTATCTGGTCCTACTTTTAGTCCTCCTCGCCTGCAGCGAGACGGATAATAGACCTATTTTAAAACTGCCCGAACAGCCCGTCCCAATCATCACTTTTGATGACTCCGTCGGGTGGGGTCACAGCTCCGCGGGCAAAACAACGTTGGAGCGCCGTGTCTCCTACTATCTGGTGTCGGATATCCCCATGCCCGCCGCTACCTATATCTTGGTAAACGACCGACTCTTCCGCATGGAGGAAGGCGAGACCGAAGTAGAAGTCGTCTTTAAGAAAATATGCACGCCCTTCATCGATTACGATCATCCGACATTCATGGGCGAAATAAAGCCCGCCCAGGAACGATTCCAACATCTGCCTTATCACCTCGACGGCATCCACCTGCCCGAAGGGTACCGGTTCAACTCCTATAAGGTTGGCGATAAGCCCAGCATTACGGCTGGTCTGTGGTGCAAATGAAAACATACCTGCTCCTACTCCTCCTCGTGTCCGCTTCCGTCCACGCCGAGTGGGAACATATCCCCGGAAGCATGGTAATCGGGGAGGTTTATCTACTTGAAAGTGACGGGCTCCGTCTATACACCATCGGCGACACCGGCTTTTACCGGTCCCTCGACGACGGCTATGCCTGGCGCCACCGCGAAATTAGCCGCCGCATCGACGACGTTTCTATGACCGCCATTGGAAGCGGAGACGGTGCCGTCTATGTCGGTACGGTACGCCACGGCGTATTCCGCTCCGACGACGGCGGTAACACTTGGAAGCACATTAACGAAGGGCTTCACATCTTCGACGACCAGACATGGGGGTCCCGCCACGGAGAAGCTCGTCAATTACTCGTCACCAGTTTCGGTATGGTCATCAACGTAGGATACCACTGGGGCACGCACATATCCAACAACCGGGGCGATACCTGGCACTCCGTAGTGGACGGATGGATATACCCGGGAAACAAAGAGCGAGGCAGACTCGACTTGGTCATCGGCGATAGCGTCTTCTCGATGACGGAGTTCGACGGCTATCTGTGGGCAGTTTGGTCAAGCTCATCCAACATCGTACTCCGTTCCCCGGATAAAGGCGAAACGTGGGAAATGCTTCCCAATCTGAAATACGGCGCGATAGTTGACTGGGCGGTGCTTGACGATAGATTATACGTCGTCGGAAGTTACGGCTTTGGGCGGTGGAACGAAGCGGAATTCATGTGGGAAAACCTCAGTCACGGCCTCCCGGAGTCGCTCCGGTTGAACTCTCTCGCAGTGTATCGAAACCGCTTCTTCGCCGGCTCTTGGGAGCACGGCGTTTTCATGTTCGACCGCCATTCCGAAACCTGGCGCCCCGCTGGACTGCCGGATAAGGCCATCCGCGCCCTTGTGTCCCACCGCGGGGACCTCTACGCCGCAGGTGAAGGAGGAATATACCGCGCCAACCTCCAGTTCGTAACCCCCGAAAACAAAGCCGCTGTCACATGGGGCGCTATAAAACAGGTGTCGCAATGAAAACAGCGATTTTACTGATAGTAACCTCGGCACTGTTAATCGCATGTTCGACCGACGAGCCCGACGACCTGTATTTGGTCGAACACCTTTACGGCGAATATACACTGTCTGTATTGGTCGCAACTACCATGGAAGATGCAGACCCCTCGGACGAGGGATTTATCGTCGTTGCGCGAACAAAGGTATTCTCATACCCTTACGTAACCGGCACACTCTCCTTGAACGAAGGATTCATGTCATACCATGCCAACGTTGAGGTGTCGGATATTTCGATAGACTTTGAGGCTAACATTTCAATAGTGCCGCGCTTTGGTAGAAACCCCGGCGAGTTCCACATGCATGCTACGTATGAAACAGAGTTGGGGGAAGGGGCTTTTGCTCGCGGTATTACATGGGATGGAAGCATACTCAACATGTATCATACCCAAGCAGGCGATCCCGCGCAGTACCGTCTGTATTGGCACAAAGAATAAAAAAAGCGGGACCGCAAGCCCCCGCTCATTTCAATACACTGCAACTTTGTGACAGTGAGCCACATGAAAATCTACCTGCTCCTACTCATCCTCATGTCCGCATCCGCACACGCCGAGTGGGAACGCATCCTCGACGAGACAACCTACTCGATCGCCAGCGACGGCGAACGCCTCTACGCCTCCACCGACCGAGGCATCCTCTTCTCGCGTGACGACGGAGACACCTGGCGCCCGAGCGATTATAAGGACGGCGACGTCGAATACCTGACCGCGTCCCCCGATGCCATTTACGGCTACAGCTATGACCACGGTATCATGCGATCCGTCACCAAAGGTAACACCTGGCACCCGATAAACGCGGGCTTCAACGTACGCCTGTGGGAGAACGGAAGATGGGTAAACTACATTCCACGCGTCGAACAATTCCTCGTCACCAGTTCCGGCATGGTCATCGCTGTCTGCTACCATCAGGGCACCTGGATCTCCCGCGACCGTGGCGATCTCTGGCACGAGGTAACCCACGAATGGATCGTCGCTCTACCTAACGGCGACTTCCCCGTGGGCACCGGTATCTATTCAATGGGCGAGTTCGACGGCTATCTCTGGCTGCTCTACTCGCGCAGCACAACCGCACGTTCCCCCGACGAGGGCACCACCTGGGAGCTTATTCCCGATTGGGTGCACGACCGCACCATCTACCAGTTTGACCGAGTAAACGTCTGGGTCGAATTTAGGGGCAACCTCTACGTCGCCGGTGACAGCGGATTCGGACGCTGGCGCGAAGAGGGGCTCGAGTGGGACGACCTCAGTCACGGCCTCCCGCACAATCCCTCGTTACATTCTTGCGTCGTGCATCGAGGCCGCATCTTCGCCGCCTCGTGGACGTACGGCGTGTTCATGTTTGACCATCATGCCGAAACGTGGTACCCGACCGGCCTGTCCCGCACACACAGGCCCCCGGGCACGCTCGTATCCCACCGCGGGAATCTCTACGCCGCCGGCGAAGAGGGAATATACCGCGCCAAACGCCCCTACGTGTCCCCCGAAGGCAAAACCGCCGTCACCTGGGGTGCCCTTAAAACGAAATGAGAGAGACCACTAATGACTAACAATCTCAGCTTAACGTCTATCCTAACCCCACTTCTGCTCGCGATATGGCTCGCCGGCTGCGGCGCCGAAGACGAACTCCGCTATTCCGACGCGCCGGTGGTGGATGTTATATCCGAGTACGAAAACGCCGACTGGTTCACTGCCGGCGCTTTGGCGAGCGAATACCTCCCCTATACGATAGGTCTAAAGAGGCGTCTAACCTTTAGAGGTTGCCGAATGAACGCGGATCGCGACCCGTTCGAAAGCACAGTCGAAGAAATCGTCGCAATGAATAAGGGGCGACGATACCTATCCATGCGGTTCCGAAAAGATATTTTCGACTTCTGGGATAGGCACTACGGCCTTGAACTAGACAGAACCGGCATTAAATACGGTGGTGTTATTGGCGTTGTAACCTCTCTGACGGTAGAAATCTACCCCTACGCTTACGAGGACAAGAGCCCAATCTTTAATGTTGGTGTAGGCAGCGTGACCATGCACTCGACACTAACACCGACCTTTCTACAATGAAACAATTAACCCTGATAATCATCCTGCTCGCCGGCTGTGGCGAATCGGAGACGATCGTCCCCACACCTACAGGCCAAGTGCTCAAAGGCACCTTTGTGCTCACCAAAGCCGTGGGGCATGAACTCATGGACGTCGGCGGTCCCGATCTCGACGATCCGATAATCATACGGCGCGTGCCGACCACCTATGTATACCCGGCCGGCACCGGCCGGCTCGAGCTGGGAGAAGGTACGTTTTATTTGGATGCACCGATGCCGGTGGCGCCCCTTAAGTACAGAGGTAGATTTAAAGCCATACTAGAAGAAGAAACGCCCCGCACAATCGAGAAGAGTTTTCCCAACTACTACTACAAAGAGGTCAAACCTAGCGAATTCAGAGCCAAACTCGTGATTCACATCTTGTTCCAAAGCGGGTATTCGGCGCACGAGTACGGCAGATTCCCTTACGAGTGGATTGGGGATACCTTAAAACTAGAGTTTTGGCATCCCCTAGAGTCAACGTTCATTTGGGAGTTGTATTGGAACAGGCCAGAACCATGAAAGGTTCGATCATGAAAAAGACAACCCTCATCGTCTCTATGCTCTTCGTCTCGCTCGCCCGAGCCGACATCCAAACGCTCTGGATTCCAGTCATTACCCCCGAAGCCGGCGATCAAGTACATACACTTATAAGTGATGGCGACCGGATTTACGCCGGAGCGTGGAGTGGGATCGTATTCTCGGACGACAACGGCAACACCTGGCGCCAAACCGGCTTCCAACACGGCGTAGCCGCAATGGCCGTCGATGGAGACACCATTTATGCCGGAAAGGGTTGGGAGCACGGTATCTTTCGATCCGACGACAGCGGCGAGACATGGAAACCCATAAACAACGGCTTGCGGCTGTTTTACCGTGATGCTGCCGATACAGCCCCCACCGTTTACGGCTTCCTTAGGCAAATACTCATCACACGTTCCGGCGCCGTCATTGCCGTGATGGACGGGGCCATACAGATATCAGACGACAGGGGCGAGCCTTGGCAGGACGTATCGCTGGAGTGGTACGTGCCGGTGGAGGACGCACTTGATCATTACTTCGTCTATAATGAGGCCAAGCTGCTTGAGTTCGACGGCGGTCTGTGGGCGGCGCTGAGATTTACGATAGTACGTTCGCTAGACAACGGTCGCAAATGGGAATTCGTACTCCCTCAGTCCGGAACTATCTGGTTCTCTACCGCCTGGGTGGTGCACAACAATCGAATCTATGTTGCCGCAGAGGGGCACTGGACCGGCGGGGAAACCGCTTATTTCGCACGTTACGAAAACGGGCTGAGTCACCCGCTTGTGCAAGGCCTTCCACCGCACGGCGGCCTCCCGACCACTCGCGATGCCTATATTGATGAGCTGGTATCCCATGACGGGCGTATCTTTGCCGCAATTCGACGTCGGGGCGTGTACGTGTTTAATGAGCGAACCGAAACCTGGTCGTTCGTAGGCCTAAACGGCGCCAAAGTATACTCGCTCGAATCCCATCAATCGCATCTGTACGCCAGCACGGACGAGGGAATCTACCGCGCCGACCTTCCCTTCGTTTCCCCCGAAGGCAAAGCCGCCGTCACCTGGGGCGCCCTTAAAACAGAATGAAGGCGGCCGCTCATGAACAACAGACTCAGCTTGACGTTTATCCTAACCCCGCTCCTGCTCGCGATCTGCCTCGCCGGACGCGCCCCGGACGCTTGCGCCGCGTGGGAACTCCTCCGCACCGCGCAGGTCATGGAAAACGTGAGCGCACTTGAAACGGACGGCCGACGCCTGTATGCCGGTACGTGGCGAGGATTGTACATCTCGGACGATAATGGCGACACCTGGCGTACAACCGCCCTGCCACCCGGCAACATTCAAGCAATTGCTGTCAGCGAGGATGCGATATATGCATTCGTGTACAAGGGCGGCATTAATCACGGCATGTATCGCTCCGACGACCACGGGGAGACATGGCTCCGGAAAAACAACGGGTTCCCCGAAATAAACCCCGGTACCGGCGTACGACCGTCCATTCACCAAATACTCGTTACCCGTTCCGGTATGGTAATCGCTGTGGGTGACCATCACGGGACATACGTATCCCGCGACCGGGGAGAGACATGGCGCTTCCCGGCGGAGTGGTCGTATCCCTGCCCCTCATGGCCCGAATTTACGTTCAGAAATCAAATCTTGTTGATGGCCGAGTCCGACGGTTATTTGTGGGCAGCCACTTCGTGGGGCGAGCTATACCGTTCTCCCGACGACGGCGCCGCATGGGAATGCCTGCGCGGCGACCGATTGGGAGGCGTCCACGGCATCCGTGACTGGGTAATGCTTGACAATCAATTATACTTCGGCGGAGCCCAAGGAACGCACGGCTTTGCGCGCTGGAACGAAAGCGAACTCGCTATGGAACCTCTGGGCCGCCGACGCCCGGGTAGGTTTTGGCTTCACCGGCCAATCCCCTATATTAACTGCCTTGCCGTTAACCGCGGCCGTATATTTGCCGGAGTGAGCGGGGGCGTGTACATGTTCGACCAAGGAGCCGAAACGTGGATTCGCGCAGGACTTAACGGCGCGTCGGTATATTCGCTCATATCTCATCAATCGCATCTGTACGCCGGCACGGCTGTGGGCATCTACCGCGCCTCAATACCGATTGTGCATTCTTACGGCAAAGCCGCCGCAACTTGGGGCGCCCTTAAACAAAAATGAAATACCTAACCTCTATCGTCGCTGTGTTAAGCCTTCTCGTTGTCTCCACTTTCTTTGAGATCTTCTTGGGAAGTTGCGCGCCGAACGCCCATGCCGAAATCCGTTCGGAATGGCATCACATCTACGGCACGGAGGACATGGGAAGCGTGAACGTGCTCGAGACCGATGGACACCGCCTCTACGCCGAGGGCAATATAGGAGTTTACTTCTCCCTCGATGACGGTTACACCTGGCGTTATGCCGAGCTTGCCCACGGTCTTGAACAGTTTTATATTATTGCAATTGGAATTGGGCAGAATGCCGTGTATGTAGGGACACACAACCACGGCGTGTACCGCTCCGACAGTCGCGGGGTCACTTGGAAGCCTAGAAGAAACGGCATACGCATATACGATTTAGACGAACCCGATCGAGAACCCCGCTACGCAGCCGCTCAGCAAATACTCGTCACCCGTTCCGGGACAGTCATCGCTGTGGGGTACCACGAGGGTAGCCATATATCCCACGACCGAGGCGAGACATGGCACGACATAACACTGGAGTGGAAATACCAACCCACGCCGGAATCCTACGAGTGGTTTATAGGCGCTGGCATCTGGTCGATGACCGAGTTCGACGGTTACCTGTGGATCGCACATTCGGTAACGGACATGCTCCGTTCTTCGGACAACGGCGAAACATGGGAAGTTATCCGCCCCTTCGAGCCGGGCCGCGTGACCGACTGGGAGGTGCTTAACGATCGATTATACCTCTCCGGACGTGCGGGCTTTGGGCGATGGAACGAAAAGGAAGGCGAGTGGGAATATCTCACCGAAGGGCTGCCATTCGACCGCGACCCGCCGCATTTGACGAACCTGGCTGTTAATCGTGGTCGTATCTTTGCCGCACTTTACTATCACGGCGTTTACATGTTTGATGTCCGCTCCGAAACCTGGATTTCCGTAGGTCTCCGAGAGTCATCAGTTACCGCGCTCGTATCCCATAAATCCGATCTGTACGCGGCAACCAAAGACGGCATCTACCGCGCCTCAATTCCGCTCGTGAATCCCTACGGCAAAGCCGCCGTCACCTGGGGAGCCCTTAAGAGTCCATGAAACGCCAAACCTTCATCGTCAGCCTATTCGGCTTAATCGTTGGCTCGGTACTGTTCGTCATCTCCGGCGCCTGCGCCGAAATCCGCACACTCTGGATTCCGCTCGCTGGTACAGTGGGACTGGAGCGAACATACTCACTTGAAACCGACGGCCGCCGCCTCTACGTAGGGACAGAGGACGGGCTTTACATCTCGGACGATGACGGTTACACCTGGCGCTCAACCGGCTTGTCAGACCCCATAGGGATAATCGCAATCGGTACGGATGCCGTATATGCCACTGCGTATGGGGTTGAACGCGGGGTATATCGCTCCGATGATCGAGGCGAAACATGGAATCCCATTCACAACGCCATGCCGACAATCACTTCAGGCCGAGTGGATGGCAGCGAATACGAGAGCGCCCCACACATTCGCCAAATACTCCCCACTCGTTCCGGCAGGCTCATCGCGGTGGCATACCACGACGGCACGTACACATCCGACGATAGAGGAGAGACATGGCACAACCCCTCGGGCGAGTGGATGTATCCCGGACCCAAAGCGGCCTTCGTACCCGACTTTAGCTTCAGCGATTCTATCTGGTCAATGACGGAGTTTGACGGCTATTGGTGGGCGGTTCTTTCGAGCGGCTCCACCGCCGTGTTGCGTTCGCACGATAACGGCGACACATGGGAATACGTGGGCGGCCTTGCATCCCTCAACCGGAAAGGGTTCGGCCAAGTACACGACTGGGCGGTGCTTGACGATCAATTATACGTCGGCTGCTCCAATGGCTTTGCTCGACGGAACCAAGCCGAACAAGGGTGGGAGGATCTCAGTCGGGGGCTTCCGCCACCGTACAAATACCTTGTACATCCACATCACGAAATTCAAGTGCTGGCTGTTAATCGCAACCGCATCTTCGCCGGACTGAGGAATTACGGCGTGTGGACGTTTGACAAGCGATCCGAGACATGGACCCCCGTCGGTCTGGGCAGGTTAACCGTCAGAGCGCTAGTCTCCCATCAGTCTGACCTCTATGCCCTCACCCGAGAAGGCATCTTCCGCGCCGCAATCCGGACCGTGCTCCCACAGGGTAAGGCCGCTACTACCTGGGGCGCCGTAAAAACAAGATGAAAACCCCAACCCTTACCGGCTATAATGCGATGACTCAACTGTTATCTTCCGGCGGGCGCCTCCTTCATTGGGTGTATGTGCCGCCAGCCCATTGGGGAAAAGCAACTATCGTCATTCTTTAGGCTGCTGCGGCAAACAATCCAAATTGTCTGTCGCCACTTTCTCCTGTCAAAATATATTCCCATTAACATAGACCACACATAGATTAAGTTGCCAAACGAAGCATTTCATGTTACATTAGTCTGAAAAAGAAAATCATCTCACCCGAAACCGAGCGAACAAATAGACCGAAGAGCCGGTCATCGCAAGAGCCTTCTCCCCGTCTCTGTTTCTTCTCGGAACGCTTGTTTGGTATGAAAATACTGAAAATTGTGAAAATTATGAAATTTCGGAAGGCTTCCTAACGGCGTTAATTTGGTCACGCCAAAGCAATATCGAACAGGAGCCTAGGTCAATGCAGTATACGGAGGCAGCATGCACGTTTTGATGATTGGCGGCACACGATTCATGGGCCGCATCGCCGTACGAAAACTGTTGGACGCTGGCGACCAAGTCACCGTCTTCTCGCGCGGGAATACCAAGCCCGACTGGTGGAACGAGGTCGAGCATATTCGCGGCGATCGAGATAATATCGAAGACCTCAAAGCGAAGTTGAAGGGACGGACATTCGACGCTGTCATTGACACGCAAGCCTTTGTGAGAGAGCATGTCGAATCGGCTGTGACGGTGCTTCAGGGAAACCTTGGACGCTACTTGTTCGTAAGTACCGGCTCGGTGTATTTTGACATAGGTTTTGACTTTTTTAAGCACTGCCCCTTCAAAGAGACGGACGTGGACTGGAGTACCATTGATTATTCCTTCCCTGAAGGAGTGAACCCTTACGGTGTGGGCAAGCGGCACTGCGAGAAGTGGCTGCAGGAAAGCAGCCCGGTTCCCTATACTATCGTTCGAATTCCCTCGATGCTCGGCGAAGATGACAACGAGGAGCGGTCATGGTGGTGGTCGCAACGTGCGCTCGATGGAGGCCCCATTGTCATACCTGCGGAAAACCGCGGCGTATTTCGATGTCTGTACGCCGCTGACGCCGCGGAGGCATGGGTTCGTGCCATCAAGTCGCCTAATGCCGCGAACCAGACCTATCACATCGCCTCTCAAGAGATTATCTCCATTGAATATTGGGCGAAAATGGTGATTGACGCAGCCGGCACCGAATCCGTACTCACGCTCATCCCCCTGGAATTCATCCAGAGGCAAAAAGGGCTTGAGGACTATTTTGAACGTCTGAGCCGCGACTACCCGTGCGTCCACGATCTCACCAAAGCCGAGCAGGATTTCGGATTCACCACCACTCCCGTCGAGCAATGGGTGCGGAGCACGGTGCACTGGTACCGCGACTGTTATGAAGGTGAGGATGCGGCGGGATATGACCGGCGCGATGCCGAGATAGCCGCGGCGGCGACGTGGAACGAAGCGCGGCCCGGACTGGTGGCGGGGAGTTAATGTGGGCGTTCCAACTCGGGCGGGATGACGCACTGCTACGATAGAGGCCCCCTCACGCTACGTCAGTATTCATCCTCATACCGGATCGTATAGCGGTAGCCTTGTTCGGTGAGGAACAGTTGCCGGTTGATCGCAAATTCCTGATCACGCGAATCCCGGGTGACAATCGAATAAAAATGCGCGATCGAGCCGTCCGATTTGGGACGTAGAATTCGTCCAAGCCGCTGCGCCTCCTCCTGGCGCGATCCGAACGTGCCGGATATCTGTATCGCAACGTTGGCATCCGGAAGGTCAATTGCAAAGTTCGCCACTTTGGAAACAACCAGTAGCCCGATTTCACCCTGTCGAAACAGTTCATACAGTTTGCCGCGATCAACGTTGGACGTTTGGCCCGTAATCAACGGTGCTTTCAAACGCGCCGAGATTTCGTTGAGTTGATCTATGTACTGACCGATGACTAGCACCTGATCATCTCTATGTTGTTCGATTAGCGCGTGCACGATCTCAAATTTGCGCGGATTTTCAGAGGCAATCCGAAATTTCTTCCGGAAATCCGCCACCGCGTACTCCATGCGCAAGTTGTCCGGCAGATTCACACGAATCTCCGTGCACTCCGCGGTAGCAATCCAACCCTGCTCTTCCAACTCCTTCCACGGCACATCGTACTTCTTTGGCCCTATGAGGCTAAACACATCAGCCTCCTGTCCGTCTTCCCGCACAAGCGTTGCCGTCAGCCCGAGCCTCCGCCGCGCCTGAATCTCGGCAGTCATGCGAAACACGGGCGCGGGCAGCAGGTGAACCTCATCGTAGATAATCAGCCCCCAGTCCAGCTCCGAGAATAGACCGAGGTGCACAAAGTTAGCCGATTTTCTCTTGCGGTATGTCAGGATCTGGTACGTGGTCACGGTAATCGGTCGAATCTCCTTGCGGTCGCCGGTGTATTCACCCACATCGTCCGGAGAGATGTTCGTCTTGTCGTGAAGTTCCTCAATCCATTGGCGCACGGCGATGGTCGTGGTTGAAAGAATCAACGTGTAACACTTCGCTTTGAACATGCTGCCAAGCCCGACAATGGTTTTTCCGGCGCCGCACGGCAGAACGATAACACCGCTCCCGCCGCGGCTGTCGCCTCCCGCGTAGAATACCTCCGCCGCCTCGCGCTGGTAGTTTCGAAGGCTGAAACCGAGACCCGTCCGAGTGACTTCTCGCGGTGAAATCTCCAGAAACTTGCCGTGAACGTAGCCGGCAAGATCTTCAACCGGAAATCCGATCTTGATTAACGCCTGCTTGAGATGACCCCGAAGATGGCTCGGAACCTGCACGGTGTGAGAATCCAGTTTCTCGCCCAATAGATTCTTTATCGCGCGATTGTGCTCTATTTCGGCTATGAGCGCCGGATCATCCGCAGACAATACCAGACCATCATTCTGTTTCGTCAATTTTACGCGCCCATACCGGGAAACATAATCCTTAATCTCGGCAATGATGTTTTGCGGCACATCGTATTTCGTGTATCGTTCGAGAGTGTCCAAAATGTATTCCGCTTGAACACCCGAAGCGGCGGCATTCCAAAGCGAAAGTGCCGTTATTCGGTAGGTGTGGATGTGTTCGGGGCTCTTTTCCAGCTCCGCGAAACGCGCCAATTCATCGCGCGCGGTCTCGTACGCCGAATTATCGACTTCAAGGAGAACGGTCCGATCGCTTTGGACGATCATTGGATTCTGAGGATTGTATCGCATCGGTTTCTAGTAGGTACGGAATGGCTCGTGATCGGCGGCAACCCGGAAGACATGGGCGGGGGCTGAATGGGAGCCTATCATAGGGAAGATATTGGCCGTCTGGCGATCACCGAATCGGGTTGTTGAACCGGGAATGATCTGTAATCGCCAGGTTTTAGGAATGCGCTGCCCGCGGGGAGCATTAACATTCGGTTCCGATTGTTGGCGGCGGTGAGAACACGCGCACGATTGACCAGGCCGTCGCTCGACGGAGCAGGGAATCAACTCGTTCTTGGAAGACCGGGTGGACTACATCCGGCGCAATCTCCGCAAAGGGCTCGAGCACGAAGCGGCGCTGGTGCATCTCCGAATGGGGAATGGTTAGTCGCGGCGAACTGACACAAAACCGGTCATAGATGAGGATGTCAAGATCTATCTCCCTCGGTCCCCAGTGTTCCCGTTGCTGCCGCCCTAGCTTCCTCTCAATTTCTTGCAATATCGCCAACAGTTTTGGCGGCAGCACATCCGTCTCCAGCTTGGCAACGCCGTTTAGGAACCAGTCCTGCTCTTCGTTGCCAATAGGCTCAGTCTCATAGATGGACGAAACTTGGACCACCGAAGTGTAGTCTTCATCAGATAAGCAGTCCAAGGCTTGACGAATATATGATAGGCGATCCTCAACATTAGAGCCGAAGCCGATGTATGCGTGTGGCATGAAGCTAGCTAGAGACGTGTAAAATACTCCCGATACAAACGCGGAAAACCGGAGATTGGATCATGCGGCAAGAGATAATGCTACGGCGCCGTCACCCTATGTTGCGCCGACAGTTGCAAATCGGGCAACAGATTCAGTTGGAGGTATGATTGCTCCATTGCATTAACTGCGGAATCGTTGCGTTCTTTGGGCGGTGCAGCTTTCAGATGACGAAGGATGTCTCTCACTCCATAGCGTGGATTCAGTTTGCGCCCTCCCAAACGAATCAGGTCGATATTCCCTCGCGGCGGTTTTTCAAAAGATGCCGGATCGACGACAAATAGAGGGAGGTCCATCTCGAGCGCCGTCATTCCGGTGTTAAACGTACCGCTCAATTTTCCCTCTGTGTTTCGCTCGGCGCCCGATTCAACTACGACGACCGCCTTGGATAGCGCGCAAATCAGTCTGTTCCTCGTCATAGCATTGCGCGCCAGACCTTTGGCGTCAGGGGCAAATTGCGAGATCGCGAGTACGTTACGCTCCCAGTTGAAATTCCTGAGCGCTTTTTTCCGCCGCAGTCCGGTAATGCCGTGCGGAAGCACGATCGTGGTTGTTCCGTCCGCCGCTAACGCGCTTAGGTGGGCTTCCGTATCCACACCCCTGGCGTATCCGGATATGACGTTTATCCCTTCTCTTGCAAGCGCTGCGGCAATTGTTTGCGCCGAGCGGATTCCCGCGGCCGAAACATCCCTTGCACCGACAATCGCGATCCCATCTGAAGTGAGAAGCCTGGGTTGACCCTTTATGAACAGCATTGGAGCAATTTCAAGCAGGTGGCGTGGGAAATCGGGGTGCGACGGTTGTAAGATACAGATTCCCGCTTCTCTAAGTCTTTGATATTCCGAGTATATCCTCTGACTGTCCTCCACGTGGATCTTGCCATTGAGGATCTGGGCTAGTTTCGGAAACTGCGATAACAATTCGGTTGGATTTAATGGTAAAGTCTCGGGTTGGCGCCGGTGTTCATGCATAATCTTCGCAATGGAGATCAGCTTCTTTGGACCGATTCCGGGCGTCCCGCATAACCACATCCAAAAGTAAGGGGCTTTTACTCTCATCGTTTCGTTCCTGTTTATGTGAGTGTTAAGGAAACTTACGGAGTGCACCGCCTTTGCGCCGCAGAGAGCGCGGATAGTCTTTATGAGAGTTTCTCCCCTGTGTGGAATTGACCATCGACGCGCGGAGCACGACTTGAGTTCCCATGCGAGGTTGGTTTACAAGTGCTCGCTGGAGATGCTGCTTTTTACTCACAAGAGTGCCGCTAAATGGTGAACTTGCCCTCGCCTCAATGAGATACTGGCGAAGAACATTCACGACTATACAGAACGATGGATTTTGTTCAGCGTTTCATTTGCCCGATTCTAGAATCCGTCAGATTGGTAGCGTGCCACTATCCCGGTTCGGCACAATTCATTCAGCAAGTAACACTCGTTTTTCGCTCCAGCGGATCAGGCGAGTAGTGACCGCGATACAGATGCTCCACCTCTTGTACTCCAGCGGAGTGCAATGTCAATAGAACACGATTCCTCCCCACGTCTGCTCCAGCGGAGTGCAATGTCGAGTGTTACTCGGTCGAAGAAGACGATCTGCTCAAACCGCAAAAACCCCGCCTTTAGGTCAGGTTGAACGATCTTCAATCGTCCAGCCGAAGATAAGATCGGCGAAAGGAATAGCCAATCGCTGCAAATTATGTCGTGACTTATCAATTCGGCTAAAATCTCTAAAACGAAACCCAATAACGATACCAGTCTTCTTCCCTTCGGCGATCACCTACACCTTGTTGCCCGTGCATGTTACCGCTACTGCTCAATTCCACGAGGCGTGGCTCCCTTTACGCTAGATTCGGTATGGAAAGCGTTTCGCCCAGCATCTCGGTTATGGAAAACCGATCGTCGCGTTCACGGTTCGCGTCAAGTTCGCGAGTGCTGTCTATCTTTCCGTTGGCTGCCTCACATATGGATTTCTGGCGACCGTCCAGCCTCAAATGAGGTGCGACACAGTGCGGAACGTCTATTTTTTCATAGTTCTCCTGCGAGTAATATCCGCAAGCCACCATGACGCTGTGTTTTTTGTGCCAGGATGAGTGGAGAGGCGCAAACCTTTCTCCAAAGCCGCTTTAACTTTAGAATATGAGGCGAGATCAGGTTCGCACGGCTCCCAGAAAATCGTTTGGCCCCCGAACTTTCTCCCTAGATGCCCCAAAGCGTCGAAAAGCTCACGGCAATCCTCCTTCATGTCTGCTTCTTCCAAGCGGGCAAGCAGAAAATCCAGTGCTCTCGCATCTCCGGTGTATCCAAACGCCCTAATGAAATATAAACGGTACCATGAGATCTGTTTTTGAAAACGGTTGCTATTCCAGAATTTGAGTAAAGCCTCGGCGCCAAAGTCTCCGCACTTTCCAACTGATATTATTGCCGGATCAATCAAGGCAGAATTGCCGCTGAAGTCATCGGTTGTATGTACGATCCGTACGAGCGCGGAGCAGACTTTCTTAGTTAGGTTTTTGTGACTTCTTGCAGTTTGAGGCAGATCCATAATTGCCCTAAACCGTACCGATCTGTCCTCCCTATAATCCATGGCAATTGCAGTAAAAACATCAGCGACAACCGGGACACTCACCCAACTGAGACGCGCTATAGCCACGCACCGGTGGTCAGATTCTTGAGTCGCATCTTGCGCGAATGAGAGAAGAACGGAAATAACCTCTGATCGATCCTCGGGCGACCCGCGTTTCAAGCGTCGTGTAATTTCATCGTTGAACATGTTGTCCATGTCCCACTCTTCCGACTCCCTCACGAGCCGCTGGACTAACTCGTCGGTGTTTAGTTTGACCAACTCGGGCCAGCCATCTACCGGAGGCCTCATTCTTATCTTCGCCGACAGCGGCGACGCGCATGTAATAAACAGCGCCCATGAAAGGCAAATTATCAGAGCGAGGAATAGCCATCTATGTTTCATGAAATCCTCCCAACTTTCAGCATTCCACCTCTTGCACTTCAGCGGATCAAGCGACTGAAGAGCTGTAGGGTGCGCACTGCGCACCAGCCTTTGAAAACACCGTCGGCAATCAAGCGGCTGAATTGTTGTAGGGTGCAATCAAGCGAATGAATATCAAGGGCGATAGCTAATCTTCTGCTCACCAGACTTTGAAACGCCGACGGCAGTCAAGCAAGTGGACAGTGGGCAATCATACGATTAATGACCGCGATGCAGATTCTACACCTCTTGCATTCCAGCGGATCAAGGGAGCGGATAGCGACTTCAATAGAACTCCCCAATGGCTGTAGATGGCGACGAACCTAATTCCTGCACTCCAGCGGAGATCAAGCGACTGAATAAGGAGCGCAATAGAGATCTTCAATGTCGAGTGTTACTTGATAGCGTGCCATTATCCCTGTCGGTATAATTCATTCTGCAAGTAACACTCATCTTTGGATCTATGACAAGCTTTGAGGAGGTGTTCTTTCGTAAAATGCTTTTCACTCCAGCGGAGTGCTATGTCAATAGAATCGTGATGCGTCTAATCTCCGTGCTCCAGCGGAGCACAATGTCGAGTGTTACTTGATAGATGATGAATTGCGTAAAGGGGGTAGAATCAGATATTTGAACGTCAGTTAAAGAGATTCAATTGGCTGGGTGATACCGAGTCACTATTACTGCGCGTTTTTCCCGACTCTGTTGGCTGCATCATTTCTAATTGGTTTACGACCTCCGCCGCACCAGCGGACGGATTAAGTTGGTGTCCACCCAAGTCTATTAACGCTGCATTACCTTCTGGAGGATTTGCGAAGCATTCCGGATCTGCGACAAAGAGAGGTAGATTCATGTCAAGCGCCGTTTTCCCAGTATCAAAAGTGCCGCTCATTTTGCCCTCTGCATCTCGCTCGGGTCCCGATTCAATCACAACAACTGCTTTGGACAGTGCACAAATTAATCTATTCCGAATCATTGCGTTACGAGCTAACCACCTGGCATCGGGAGAAAATTGCGATACTGCAAGCACATCCTGTTTCCAGTTGAATTTCTTAAATTCTCGTTTCTGTCGTAGTTCGTTGATTCCGTATGGGAGCACAAGTGTCGTGGTACCTTCTGCCTCTAACGCCGCCACATGGGCAGTTGAATCCACTCCTTTGGCGTATCCAGAGACGACATTCATTCCTTCGTCCGCGAGTCCGGAGGCGATTTCCTTTGCAACCTGAATACCTATGTCTGACACATTCCGAGAACCGACGATCGCAATCCCATCTGAAGCGAGAAGTTTGCGCTGGCCCTTGAGGAACAAAATTGGTGAAATTTCAAGAAGATGCCTTGGGAAATCAGGTTGTAACGGATGAAGAATTATGATTTCCGATCGCTTCAGCGTTTGATACTCATCGTAGATTCTCTTACTATCCTCTGCGCGAATTTTTCCGTTAATAATATTAACTAACTCCGGACATTGTGAGGACAACTCCCTTGAATTCAGCGACAGTTTTTCGGGTTGAATTTGATGCTCTTCTAGTTCTTCGGCAATCAGGGCCAAACTTTTGGGACCAATTCCGTGAGCCCTAAATAATCGGTACCAAAAGTAAGGCGTTTCAAATTTCACTGTTTCGTCCTTGTTTGCGTTAGTGTTAGAACAAGCACACGGGAAACACCGCCCTTGGTGCGGAGTACCTGGGTCGCTTCAGTCAGTGTTTCGCCAGAGCGGTAGATGTCATCAAATAGCAGCACGCATCAAAAGTTCCCGTTATGAGATTGAAGGTCAAATGCTCCTTTTAATTGTTCCTGCCTACTCTTATCATGGGCAAGACTCTTAAGTGGGGGAGTTCTTTTTACTTTAATTAAATAATTCAGAGAGGCAGGCAAATCAAGCATTGCGCTGATCTTCGCGGCTATTGCGATAACGGGTTGGAAGTCTCGAAATGTTGAAGGGGGAATAGGAATAATCGCCTCAGGGAAGGGATGGTCACGATGTTCATCAACCGCAAGTTGCCCCTTGACAAATTCAGACACGATCTCTGCTATTGCTGGAATCTTTGTCCTGTCATGACGATACTTCACCTGGAAAAGGAGTTCACCTAGTTGGCTTCGTTCTGTGCGAAATTCTCCGTCAGGCAGGGGTACACTGGAAAGTGTATGCACATCCAAAACCCAACCGGCATCCCAATTTCCGTTAATTCCCTTTGGATTAATATTCATCTGTTCTCGGACATCCGGAATTGAAATCTGAAAGTCTAGCCGCACGACTAACTGCCGTCTGAGAACATCATCCGAAACGCTCAACGAATCAGGGTAAATCTAAAGTGCGGAAATGTAAACCTATGACGAATCACGCATCAACATATTTGCGAATGGCGATTGACGTGTTGTGACCGCCAAAACCGAATGCATTGGAAAGTGCAACTCGAATGTCGGTAGGCCGCCCCTCATTGGGGACGTAATCCAAATCGCACTCGGGATCGGGGGTTTCGTAGTTTATGGTGGGAGGGGCGTAGCCTTTCTCAAGCGCACATACGGTAGCGATGAGCTCTACCGCACCCGCGGCTCCCAGCAGGTGCCCCATCATCGATTTGGTCGAACTCACGGCTATACGTTTCGCGTGAGAGCCGAACAAGCTCTTAATTGCGAGGGTTTCAGCCACATCTCCAGCCGGCGTTGAGGTTCCGTGAGCATTGATATAGTCAACCTCATCCAGCTCGGCGCCGGCATCTCTCAAGGCGAACTCCATCGCCTTCGAAGCGCCCTCGCCGTCTTCACCCGGATGCACCATGTCATAGGCATCGGAACTCATGCCGTAGCCCACGACTTCCGCGTAGATACGCGCGTTGCGATTCAGCGCGTGAGTCAGAGATTCCAGCACCAATACCCCGGCGCCTTCTCCCATCACGAAACCGTCCCGATCTTTATCGAACGGACGGCTTGCGCGCTCGGGATCATCGTTGCGCACCGACATCGCACGCATACTGCAGAATCCCGCAAAACTTAGCGGCGTGACCGCGGCTTCCGTGCCGCCGGTGAACATCACATCGGCATCTCCCCGCTGAACGATCCGATACGCCTCGCCAATCGAATTGTTTGCCGTGGCGCATGCGGTGACCGACGCGAAGTTGGGTCCCTTGAGTTGCAGGTGGATGGAGATCTGCCCTGCCGCCATGTTGATGATCTCATACGGCACGAAGAACGGGCTGACACGGCTAGGTCCTTTTTCTAACAGGGCACGAGCATTATCTTCAAGGACGCTAATTCCCCCGATGCCGGAGCCAACACCAACTCCCGCACGGTAAGGATCGGAGTCGGACAAATCTAAATCTGCATCCTGTTGCGCCATCATTGACGAAACGAGAGCATACTGGATAACCAAAGGAAAACGCTTCGCAGCTTTGGGCGACAGGTACGCCTCCGGCGCAAACCCTTTAACCTCGCCGCCTATTTGGGTCCGAAAGTCTTCCGGATCAAAATGGGTGACTCGGTTTATGCCGCTCTTACCCGCTGCGAGCGATGCCCAGAGTTCCTCCTTCGAGTTGCCAACAGGGCTAATAACGCCAAGTCCGGTAATAACTACGCGCTCCACAGGCTACACCCCTTCTTCAATCGACAGATGCAATTCAAAGTTTCGCGTATTCCAGGGTGCCCACAAGGGGCAAATCGGCGAACTTCGCTATTCAGTGTGTGCTTCCATGTAATCAAGTGCGTCTTTAACGGTTCGAATCTTCTCGGCATCGCTGTCGGGAATTTCCATGTCAAATTCCTCTTCGAGCGCCATGATCAATTCGACCGTGTCCAAAGAATCAGCTCCCAAATCATCCATGAACGATGCATCTGGAGTGACCTGATCCGCGTCAATCTGCAGTTGCTCGGCAATAATTGTTTTAATTTTATCCGTATCTAATGCCATTAGTTCGATTTAACCTCCTGGGTTGTTGGGACTCTCGGCTTCAAAACCGATTTTAAATTCCCGGCTGTTCAACAACCGGATTACATAACCATTCCGCCATCAACTTGGATGGCTTGACCTGTGATATATCGAGACGCATCCGACGCCAAGAACAGAGTTAATTCCGCCACATCTTCCGGCGTGCCGAATGCGGCCAACGGAATCATGGCTCGGATTCGCTCAAGATCCGCCTCGGAAAAATCGGCAGTCATGTCCGTGGTGATAAAGCCCGGTGCGATTGCATTCACGGTAATTCCACGGCTGCCGATCTCTTTTGCCAATGACTTTGTCAGACCGATGATGCCCGCTTTGGAAGCCGCATAGTTGGCTTGACCAGCATTGCCCATCAGTCCGATGACGGATGATACGTTGATAATCCTGCCGCTTTTCTGACGCATCATCGTCCGAAGTACAGCACGCGCACAGTACATGGTGCCCGTAAGGTTGGAGTGGAGGACAGTATCCCAGTCCTCATCTTTCATGCGCATCAGCAGCGTGTCGCGTGTAATGCCCGCATTATTCACCAAAATATCTATGCGCGAATACTCGTTAAGCGTCAAATTCACCAGCGCTTCGACATCGCTTTTCTGCGACACGTCCGCTTGCACAAATTTCGCGTTAAATCCCTTCTCCGCCAATGGCTCGGCGACCGCCGCAACCGACGCTTCGGAACGTGAGCACAGCATGACATTCGCCCCCTCCTCGCAAAACTTCTGGGCGATAGCGGCGCCGATGCCGCGTGAAGCGCCTGTAACTATTGCGACTTTGTCTTGAAGTTGCATTGGATCAGTTGGATCTTATGACTTCTACAGTTTTCTCAAGACTCTTCACATCCTCGACATTTAGACAGATTGCATCGTCAAGGATGCGGCGAACCATACCACACAGGACTTTGCCGGGACCGAGTTCCACAACGCGCGAAACACCGGAATCGCCAATCGTTCGAATGGATTTCTCCCACTGTACCGGGCTGGTGACCTGGGTAACCAACAGTCGGCGAATTTCATCGGGCGCGGACACATAATCGCCGCTGACGTTTGCCACGAACTCCATCCCAGGCGCCTGAAAATCGAAATCGCGGATCACGGACCGGAGCTGTATAGCCGCCGGTTTCATCAACGCCGAATGAAACGCTCCGCTGACGGGAAGCAAGCGGCATCGCTTGGCGCCAACCGTTTCCGCCCCTTTCGCGGCAACTTTCTCCACCGCCGCCGCGTCGCCCGAAATGATTAACTGTCCCGGGCAATTGTAATTCGCCACCTGCACCACTCCGACCGACCGCGCCTCTGCACAGTAGTCATTGAGGGTATCCTCATCCAGCCCCAGAATCGCCGCCATTGCGCATGCTTGCCGTCCGGAGGCTTCCGCCATGAAATGCGATCGGTACTGCACAAGCTCCAATGCGTCCCGGAAACCGAGCGCGTTGGCCGCCACCAGCGCGGAATATTCCCCCAAGCTGTGCCCTGCTACTACGCGGGGCGTTATCCCCAATTCTTGCACGACACGCAACACCGCGATGCTGCATGTTAGCACGGCAAGTTGCGTATTTTCCGTTTGTTTAAGCGCCTCAGCCGGTCCCTGAAAACAAAGTTCGCTTAGTTTCCGATCTAGAACCGCATCCGCTTCATCAAAGGCGGCGCGAGCTGCGGGATAGGCACGTGCGAGTTCCAATCCCATCCCTACCTGCTGCGACCCTTGACCAGGAAAAATGAAGGCAAGTTCCGGCATATCACAAATAGACGCGGGTGGTCCCAACGCTGCATAAGTCCTACTAGAGTTTCAGCAGCGTGCTTCCCCACGTAAGCCCCGCTCCAAACGTCACAAGAAGGATGTAATCTCCCGGTTTCGCCCGCCCCTCGCGGATAGCCTCGTCAAGCGCGATAATCACCGTTGCGGCGGAGGTGTTCCCGTATTTGTCGACATTCACGTACACCTTCTCGCGGGGAATTCCGAGCCGCTCGCCTACAGCCTCAATAATGCGTAGGTTAGCCTGATGCGGAATCAACAGATCGATGTCGTTAATCGTCAGCCCCGACTGATCCAAGACGCGCTGGGCAGATTCGGGCATGATACGCACTCCCAGCTTGAAGACTTCGCGCCCGCTCATCTTTATTGAGTGCAGCTTTTTGTCGATAGTCTCATGCGAGGGAGGCAAACGAGACCCGCCGGCGGGTATACCCAGCAAATCGATATCCGCGTTGTCGCCGTCCGAACCGATATAAGATGCGATTATCCCCTTCGGCTCGTCCGTCCCGCGCAGCACCGCTGCACCGGCGCCATCACCAAAAAGCACGCAGGTGCTTCGATCCGTCCAGTCCAGTATGTTGCTGAAAACCTCGCCGCCGATGACCAAGATGGTATCGTAACGCCCCGATTTAATCATACCATCGGCGACATCAAGCCCATAGATGAAACCGGCGCACGCCGCCGAAAGGTCGAAAGCACTCGCGTTCTTCGCGCCGATTCCTTGTTGGACGTAGCAACCGGTCGCCGGAAAAAGAGTATCGGGCGTAACCGTGCCAACGATAATCATATCAACGTCGAGAGGGTCTACTTCAGCCGTTTTAATGGCTTGCCGAGCCGCTCGAACTGCCAGATCGGACGTAGCCATGTCGCCGTCGGAAATACGTCGTTCCACTATCCCCGTTCGCTTGCGAATCCACTCATCGCTCGTATCGACCATCTTTTCAAGGTCGAAGTTCGTCAAAACTGTCTCCGGGACATACGACCCAGTCCCGGTGATTTCAGCATATCGAGCCATTCTCGATTCCTTAACCTATGTGCGTAATCTGTTATCCCTAGACGCATGCAATTCGGGGTTAGTGTTTTGAGTTGCCGCCCGACGATGTCTCCTTCCGAGCGCAATCAGCTGCCTGTTCGTTACTTATGCAGACGCGGATGTCGATTCCTCGACGGTCTCCTCAATGATCGGTCTGCCCTTGTAGTAGCCGCAACTAGGACACACACGATGGGACATAATCGTCTCTGCGCAGTTCGGGCATGTCGGAAATTGGAAGAAGGGGAACCCACGCAGGGCGTAATGGCTCCTCCTCATTTTTTTCTTTGATTTCGAAGTTCGGCGTTTTGGATGTGCCATTTTCTATTCGGTTCAGGAATGAACCAACTTACCTCCTTAACTTAACACCTATAATTCAAACACACTGAATCTAATTTCAAAACATCGTTAAACCGGAAACAAAAAAGTAGCGAGTATGCGGGCGGATCGAACCGTTAGACTCGGTTCCCGCCGCGACTAGAAGACCGGTCGCGAACTAGCGATCTCTCCTGCATCGATTAGGAGGTCCGGTCACCTTCATTTTTCTCGGACCACAGTCTCGACAACGCGGCAAACGGCGACGACGATTCCTCAAGTTCGCCGCAGTCGCATTTCTCAAGATTTAGGTTTGCCCCGCAACTAGCGCACAAACCGTTACACGATTCGGAACAGAGCGGCCAGACCGGAATCTCAAGCATCAGCCCTTGACGAGCATCGTCCGACAAGTCAATAGCTTCGCCCGTATAGTGGCGTTCCCCGGCATCAACCAACCTCGGGTCCATCTTTTCGGGCGCATCGACCTGTAGAAAATGCAACTCTACGTCAGCTACAATTCCGGTCTCAAGCGGTTCTATGCACCGGCTGCACTCGACGACCAGCGATGTCGAAAACTTCCCTTTCGTGTAGATTTTTTGGTTTTGCCGCAAGAACTGGAGATGACAATGAACAGGAGCAACGACTTTGAAATCCTCTCCGGACAAGTCGATCTCCGAAGGCGAAACATCGAGTTCGCGGATAACGGGATCGCCTTCCGGAATGTCCATGACTGTGAACTCTAACGCTTTCATGATGCGACGCTTCCCAATTCAAACTCGTCGTGCACCGCACGTACCGCACGCTCGGTGTGCTGTTCGTCAATCGCACAGGATATCTTAATCTCCGACGTGCTAATCATCTGAATGTTGACGCCCTCCTCCCCAAGCGCGCTGAACATCCGTGCGGCAATTCCGACATGGCTCTGCATTCCGATTCCGATTGCCGAAACCTTCGCTATGGTCTTATCCGTGCTGATAGTCCGAAAACCGAGTTCCGTTTTCAGGTTCTCTACAATTCCAAGCGTCGGGGCTAAATCCTTCTCGGCGACGGTAAATGAAATATCGGCAGTTTCGTCCTGCCCCGCGTTTTGAATAATCATGTCGATGTTGATATTGGCGTCCGCAACCTTCCGGAATATCCGAGCGGCGATTCCCGGCGTGTCCGGCAAACCGAGCAGCGACACTTTCGCCTGATCCTTGTCCGACGTCACCCCGCTAATTACAACTTCCTCTAGCATGTCACCGTCCTTTACAACCATCGTGCCCTCATCCTCATTGAAACTGGATCGTACATGGAGGGGAACGTCGAACTTCTTCGCGATTTCCACCGACCGGGAATGCAGCACTCTGGCTCCGAGCTGCGCCATCTCGAACATCTCGTCATACGTGATGCGACTCAACTTCCGTGCGTTCGGAACGACACGTGGATCCGCGGTGTAGACGCCGTCTACGTCCGTGTAGATTTCGCATCGATCCGCTCCCAACGTCGCCGCAACTGCGGTAGCGGTGGTGTCGGAGGCGCCACGTCCGAGCGTCGTTATTTCGTTGTCGATACTGACACCTTGAAACCCCGCCAGAATGACGATTTTTCCCTGATCGAGTTCCAAAAGAATTCGCGTGTCGTTGATATGCTGAATTCGCGCTTCGCTGTAGAATCCGCCGGTAATGATTCCGACCTGCGTTCCCGTTAGCGAAATGGCTTGGTACCCAAGCTCCGACACAGCCATGGCGAGCAGCGCGATGGAAACCTGTTCGCCCGTGGACAGGAGCATGGCGAGTTCGCGTTCGGGGGGATTGGCGGAGATCTCATGTGCCAGAAAGGTCAGCCGATCCGTGGTGTCACCCATCGCCGAAACTACAACGGCGACTCGATGACCCTCCTCATGCGTCCGCACGATGCGTTTGGCGACGTTCTTGATTTTTGTCCCGTCGGCAACAGAGGTGCCGCCAAATTTCTGAACGATAATCCCCACACCCAGTACTCTCTTCTCCTGTTGGATTCCTACGCGAATCCCGTTTTCAATGCCGCAACGACGAAAGCCTCAGAATGCGACCTCTTCCTCAATTCTGATGAGTTGGCTCGCCCCCTTGACAACATTGAGTGCGTCAATCTCTTTCATTGCCAACTGCATATTCTTCTCGGGGGCGCTATGCGTCACAATCACCAACGACGCGGTTTCATCGGTTTCATAACGTTCCTTTTGGATCACCGATGCGATGCTGATACGATGCTCTCCCAGAATGCTGCTAATCTGTGCCAAAACCCCCGGTTTGTCCTGCACGACCAAGCGAACGTAGTAACGGGTTTCAATATCGTCGATGGGGCAAAGCGAGACTTCCGGTTTAGCGTCTGACTGCCACGCGCGTGAAACCCGTGAATCCCTCTCCCCCAAAATCGACTTCCCGGCGTCAATAATGTCCGCCACGACCGCGCTCGCAGTAGGCATCTCTCCCGCGCCCTGGCCATAGAACAGCGTAGGTCCGACAGCGTCGCCGATTACGCATACCGCGTTGAATGCGCCGCCGACGTTTGCCAGCAAACTTTGAACCGGCAGCAGCGTCGGATGCACGCGAACCTCAGCCCCTTTCGTTGCATTTAACTTTCCGATGGCGAGAAGTTTAATAACATAGCCGAGTTCCCGGGCATATTGAATGTCCTGCTGGGTGATTTTCGTGATGCCCTCCACGTGAATTTCTTCCGCCGGAGCGTTCATACCGTAAGCGAGTGCGGTGAGAAGCAGAAGTTTCTGAGCGGCGTCGTGCCCTTCTATATCAAGCGTTGGGTCGGCTTCGGCGTATCCTTTGGCTTGAGCTTCCTCCAGCACCACCTCGAAGTCCACACCGCCTTCGTGCATTTCGCTCAAGATATAGTTGCACGTGCCGTTAATAATGCCGTAAAGCGACTGGATACGGTTGGCGGCAAAACTCTCCCGCAACGTCTTTATAATCGGGATTCCTCCCGCCGTACTCGCCTCGAAGTTGAGACTGACGCTGTTCTCTTCGGCAAGCCGGAACAACTCGCCCCCATGCTCTGCCAGTAAAGCCTTGTTTGCCGTCACGACGTGTTTGCCGTTTCGAATGGCTCTGGCGATGAAATCTCGTGAGTCGGTTACTCCACCGATGAGTTCAACGACAATATCAATCTCCGGATTGTCAACCACCTCGCTCGGGTCTGTTGTCAAGCAGTCGTCGGGTAAATCGACGCCATCACGCACGGCGGGGAGTGTGCGCTTGGCGATTTTCTTCAATCGCAGTTCAACGCCGGCATTCTGTGAAATGAGACCGCTTTGACCTAATAAAATCTTGGAGACTCCCGTGCCGACCGTTCCCCAACCAAGCAGTCCAACGTTGATATTGGATTTGTCCACTTACGTTCGATTCCTACTTTATTCTCGTGTTGTCGTTCTTTACTCAAAATCAAAGCGACCGCATGACTCCGATCCCGCACCACCGACGCGGGACGCGAATCAGTCCCTTAACAGCGTAGCTAACCGCGTAGATTCCGGCGAATAGATGAGGGCGGGATTGGAATCAGGGACTGCGTTACTTTGATGGATCTCAATCTTTTTCAGGAACACTAGCAGTTAACGATATAGGGCAGAAAAGCTCCGATATGAAACCTATAACCGTTGCCTGATTCTTAGCACATCTAATTTGCTCTTTTCTCGGGACGGCTCCTATTTGATTCTAAAATCGGGGCGACTGGATTCGAACCAGCGACCTCTTGAACCCCATTCAAGCGCGCTTCCGGACTGCGCCACGCCCCGCCCGGCTTTCGAGTGAAAAAACCGCGTGAATAGTAACACTCACACGCACGCATGTCAAGATAAAATGACCGAACGGCCCGGTAATGGAGTACCACAAACTGTTAGTTTGTGGATCACGAGCACAATGTAGCAGATAGTAGACATCTTTCCAAGAGAACTCTGGAGCCTGATGGCATCTACGTTTGTTATAATTGACTTGGTAGTGACATTAATGATCAGAACTCCGATGGTACCCGAGTACTGTGCCTCGCATTGAGTTGTATATTACGTCGCTAGAAATTGCACTTCTTAGGTTTCAAGGCCTTCACTATAGGAAACCCCTTTAACCCCCGAAGGAGTCGCTCTCGGGATTTGCCATAGGATCTCTTTCAGGATTTACTATGAGAACTCTATCGCACTCGCTATTCACTCATTTGATTCTACCACTTTTTCGTGCTTGTAATTCACGCGCTTAATGGCATGCTCAAAAACCAGCGATGGGGTTGATAGGCGTGCGACGGAAGCAGAACCCGGGTGTCAGTTACAGCGACGCCATCAAGATTAGAGCGCACTTCGTCGACAAGCCCTGAAATTGCGCTTGAAGCCTTACCGGACGCGGCTTGAAACCATGCACGATACACTTTGCAAGGTTGCGCTAAAGTGCGCGCGTATATTTCACCCGACTTTTTGAGGAACGCATGGATAGCGGGATTGAAAGTAATGATGCGTCTATAGATTTGCTGCGCCAAATATTTTCCACATTCGTTCATCTCCTATCTCCATGAACGCTTGGAACTTAGAGCTTGTTTTGAAAGTAAATAGAAGGTAGTTAGGGGCATTTGAATGCCATTACCTGTCGCCCCGCTGGGGTTTTCAAAGGCTGGTGCGCGGGGATCTCTATCGCGCTCGTTATCCACTCGCTTGATCCTACAGAATTGTGCGAGAAAGAAACCGAGTTTTGAAGAAAAAACTCGGTTTCGAGACACATGATTCTACTCGAAATGACTTTTCAAACAGGTTCTTAACCTGGTGCCCACCGCAATTTTTCATTGATCCGATAAGATAAAAATGATGCCAACGGAGCATCGAATTAAGCGACGTGTTGGCATTCCCTCTAATGGAGAATTCCTTTGCTGGAGCGGGTTCTCAGGAATCAAAATGTCAACAATTTGCCAATAGAAAAAAGTTGTGCCGCATGACAGTTTGTCATGGCCCTTTACAATATACCACATACATGTTAAGTTGTCAATTTAACATTAACGAGTTACGGGAGGAAAGAAAAGTTGGCTGACAGTGGTTATCAGGGCATAGCCAAACTGTATTCCCGAGTTCGACGCCCATCAAGGAATATCGAATTAAGCCCTTGACTCAGGGAGTGAATCAATTCAACCGAAAGCTGACAACACAAGGTGGTTGCCATTGAGCACATCGTCAGACGATGAAAGGTTTCTCGCATCACCAAAGGCACTCCTCGACTAGACATCGAAAACCTACAAAGAGCTATTTTGGAAAGATGTCTGGTGGAGATCCTGTACCACAAACTGTTAGTTTGTGGCCTGCGCGGACTAACAACCCGCGCTGCAAAACTGGTCCGATACGCAGGTATCGGTGGGAAGTACCGTCCGTGCGGATTGTGCTATGGATCCCCCGCGACCAAGATTTCCGGCTCGATGAAATACGGAGTTTGGTCGTTGGTTCTCCGGCACTTGGCAGAAGAATAGTGATATTGAATGGCGCGTCGGCGTTTGTCCGTTCTGTTCGGCGGGGTGTGGTGACAAATTTCGCCGTGGAAGATGAGCGCATCGCCGGCGTTAAGAGGTATTGGCACCGCATTCTCCGTCGAAGGAGGGTTCACTAGAATATAATCGTTGTCGATCATGTCGTGTTCCTTGGTTCCGCCCGTGTGCGATCCGGGTATGACGTGCATACAACCGTTCTCGACCGTCGTATCGTCGCAGGCGACCCAGAACCCAAACACATCACTCGGGGTTTGCCGAAAGTAGGCGTTGTCCTGATGCCACATCTTCGCACCGCCGATTCGAGGGGGTTTCAGTAACGACATGCTTTGAAACAGGTAAACATCCGGACCCAACAGTGTAGTAGCAATCTTCACCATCCCCGGGTGGAACGCTAGATCCCGAAAAAAGTCGTTGCGCACGGCAATCTTCGCAAGTTTTCGCACGCCGAGTTCCGTGGATTCGGGTGTGTCCTGTCCTTCCGTGACGGCGGGTTCAAGTTGCACGAGCCCCCTCTCCATAGGCGGATGGTCTTCCACAATCTTGGTAATCTCGTGACGCACACCTTCAACCTCATCGCTTGAGAACAACCTTTCCACCGTGAAATATCCTTCGTCACGGTACTGCCGTACCATTGCATCGGTTATCAAAATCCCTTCCGTCATGGTGCCGTGCCCCCTATCTCTCATACTCGCAGATCGGCGCAATTCATATAAATCTGCATGTATTCTCCAGAACCTTGTTGATCAGCCGCGACTTTCGCGACGATGTCATGACTCATCTTTCCAATCTTGGTCATTCTCTAGACCGTAGGTTTGCACTTTGCGATGCAGCGTGCGTAAACCCACCTTGAGGATCTTTGCAGCCTGAGTTTTATTTCCTCCCGTGTCCGCCAGGGTTTTGCGGATGGCTTCCTTCTCAATCTCGTCCATCGTCATCCCGACTCTGCCGACTATATCCTCCGGTTCATGCGACGCCGGCGGAAGAGCAGGCGGACCCGCCTGGATATCCGGCGGGAGGTCCCAGATTTGGATTCCCCCTGTCGTCGATAAGATTACCCCTGTCTCAATAGCGTTCCGCAGTTGACGCACATTGCCGGGCCAATCCGCATATTTGAGGCGGTTCATCGCGTCAGGGGAGATGCCGGTTACAGGGAGATCGTGCTCCTTGCTGAATTCTCGAAGGAAACTACTGGCGAGCAGCGGAATGTCCTCGCGACGCTCGCGGAGAGGAGGCACGTGCAAACGGAATCGGTTGATTCGATGGAAAAGATCCTCGCGAAACGCCCCGTTTCTAACTTCCGCGTTTAGGTCTTTATTGGACGCGGCGATAACTCGCACGTCAACTTGAATGTTTTTGTCGCCGCCCAGCCGCCTAAATTCTTGTGATTCCAACACGCGGAGGAACCTTACCTGCGTTTCCGGCGTCATTTCACCGATCTCATCAAGGAATAGCGTTCCGCCGTCAGCTTGCTCGAATACGCCCAGCCTGCGGGCGGTCGCACTCGTAAAGGCGCCCTTCTCATGGCCGAAGAGTTCGCCCTCAACCAGTTCCCGAGGAATTGCCCCGCAGTTAAGGTCTCTGAACAACTTGTCTTTGCGCCGGCTGTGGTTGTGCACGGCTTTCGCGATAAGTTCCTTCCCGGCGCCGTTTTCTCCCGTGATTAGAGCGGTCACATTGGTCGGCGCGATGCGGCGAATCATGTCGAAAAGCTCCAGCATCGGCTTCGAGGTACCGATGATGTTTGCAAAACCGAACTTGCCGTCAAGCTGTTCTCGGAGATTGATATTTTGTAGATGCAGGGTGCGTCTCTCCAACGCACTTTTGACCGTTTGGCGAAGCAACTCTATTCTGATCGGTTTTTCCCGATACGAGACTGCGCCGGTCTGGATTGCTTCCACGGCGCTATCAATAGTGCCATAGGCTGTGAGTAGAATGACCTGTGTGTACGGATGATCGGTATGAATGTATTTCAACAGTTCGATGCCGCTCATGTCCGGCATCTTCTCGTCCGTTATCACAACATCGATATTTTCCGCATCCAGAATCTCAATCGCGGCGCGCCCGCCTGTCGCGGTGAAGAGGTCGTACTCTTCTCGCTTCAAGACTTCGGCAGTTGCCTCAAGACCGGATGAATCATCGTCAACTATGAGTATTCTGGGGGTCAACTGAGTCCTCGCTTCAAGATTTCACGCATTCTGTAATAGACGTTGCCACTTTCGACTATAAATTATACCTTAGGTCGATCGAGGTTAACCAGTTGTATAGTGCTTTCGAACGGCTATTAACCGGCGAGGGGGCTTTGATCTCACTGCAGCCCGGCTGGACGTAACTAACCGGTCTTCCTGTGTACCTATCCAGATGCTAACGCCTCAACAGGACGCACAATGAATTGTGCTACTACGAACCCTCATCCCTGGACGCAGAATGAAGAGGTCTCTACGGGAGTTCTATCGCACTCACTATCCGTTCGCTTGATCGTTCGCTATTCACTCACTTGATCGCTAAAGAGCCACTAGTCACTGACCACTGGTCACTAGCCACTATTTCACAATCACCATCCGCCGCGACGCCGCATAATCCCCCGCCCGGAACTGGTAAACATAAATCCCGCTCGCAACCGCTTCCCCGTCTTCATTCCGTCCGTCCCAATACGCAGCCTTTCCACGTTCCGCGTAATAGCCCGTTTCCTGATTCCCGAGCGCCAACCGCCGCACCAGCCTTCCCTTTGTGTCATAAATCGTGATCGTCACCTCTGTCCTTTGCGCGAGATGATACGGTATCCACGTCTCCGGATTGAAGGGGTTCGGGTAATTCGGCAACAGCGTCGTCTCTTTTGGCGTTAACGCTGCAAGCAACCCTTCAAGGAAGCGGATTCCGCGTTGAAACTGCGCGTCACCGACGCCTAAACCACCTGCGAGTGCAAGCCATTTTTCAAGATCCGCGGCACTAATAATTGACGGGGCTAGGGAAGACGCTGCAGGCGCGGCGCCGCCAGCCCCGATTGCCCCGGCAACGAAAACAAGGTCAAACACGTTCACCACCCCGTCCTCGTTGACGTCGGCCTCAGGATTATCTGTTTCCAATCCCTGTGCTACCGCCACCAGATCCAATATATTCACAGCACCATCGCCGTTGACATCCGCCGGATTCTCAGGTTTCATACGAAGATACATTTCGCCGTCAAGGTTCGGCAATGTGTGCTCCGTGTGTACCCGCCTGCTGGCGACGCCCTCCACCTCCTCCGGCAGCGTGATCACCTGCTCCTCGCCACTGCGGTTGAACACCGCCCAACCGTTCGTGAACTCGCGGATAAAAAACTCCGGAATGCTCTCGTGGTACAGTTGCGCTTTGGGCCCGATTGGACGCCCCAGGTCGGCATCCCAAAAGTCGTACCAGTCTCTACGATGATCATGAGGATTGACGTGACTCACATAGCCGTTGGAATGTGTGAGGCTTAAAGTGGTAAGGGCTCGCTTCCATCGAAGGTTAGCAGGGCTATCGGTAGGTTCGTTGGGAATTGTCTTGCCCTCAAGGACGTTGATACGGGGTTCTCTCAGGTTCGCCTCAAGCCATGTGAGAGAATTCTTAAGCGTGAGCGTGTTGCCAGTGTCATGCCTGTTGCCAGCCTCAATAGGCCAGTCTATTTCCATGAATCCGCCATTTAGGTATGGCCCTGTTAGCGGTATGATATTATGATTAGTATTGCCCATTATCAGAAAATTCGGGCGCGTTTGAGCACGAATGCGTTGTACAATATTGACTCGAGCACGCACTTCGGCTTCGAGGGGTCGAAACTTGTGTAGTACGCCGTTTATATCGATGCCAACGATAATAGGCCACACCTCGCTCCAGCTATCGAAGAAGATACCATCATACAGACCACATTTCGATACCGCGACTGCCCATCGCACAATCCGCTCCTGAAAATCCGGGTGTGTGAAATCTATTCTACCATGATACGGTTTAAGCACCCCCGCATGATCGTAGGGGCGGAAGATAGTACCGTCGTCGTTCCTAATCCAATAGGGGCTGTCCTCGGGAAATTCGTCGGCGTGTGCAGCCGCATAGGAATACGACATGAGAATGACTTGATTCGGATTTAGGGCGCGCAACTCCTCGCGGCGGCGTATTGCTTCATCAAGATCGCCAGCGATAGTGATTGTGCTGTTGATGTCACGCAATCGTAGTCCAAATTCATCAGTGTGGAACCACAAATCGTGGAGTGCGATATTTTCTACGTCCGATAACTCGGGGCGATTGGCAACGGGTGGCCAACCATATCCACTCCACCGAGCAGCAATGGAAGGGTAATTTCTATTCTCCAATCGCGGTTCAAGCGGCATCGGTGGTATCTCGCAAACTTGGTCATACAAATATGTGTCAAGTGAAAGCGAATCAATCGGCGTATGGTCGGATATTTTATTGCGCCGGAGGTTGAGGTATCGGAGCGATGTCAGTGTTGAAAGCGGTCGAACATCCAAGATTTTATTGCGCTGGAGTTCGAGATGTTGGAGCGATGTTAATGTTGAAAGCGGTCGAACATCGCTGATTTGATTGTGCTGGAGGTCGAGGTATCGGAGCGATGTAAACTTCGAAAGCGGTCGAACATCGCTGATTTGATTGTGCTGGAGTTCGAGCTTTCGGAGCGACGTTAATGTTGAAGGCAGTCGAATATCTACAATCTTATTATGGTTGATTTGAAGTGTAAGTAAATTAGTGAGCGGTGCGAGTGGGGAGAAGTCGACAATTAAGCACAGACCCAAGTCGAGATATTTTAACGTGGTCAATCCAACAACAGGGGTTAAATCGGAAATAGGATTTTCTCGGACGATCAATTCGACGAGTTGCCTCAGACCTGACAGAGGGCTGATGTCACTGATTTGGCAGTTTGGTATAACAAGGCGCCATAAATTAGTCAAGCCTGCCAAAGGGCGCAAATCGCTAATAGGATTACCACCAAGAATCAACTCCTCTAAGTATTTGGCGAATTCGAGCCCGGACAGGTTAATGATTCCGCTATTGTATGCAGTTAGGTGTGTTAACTGGTTCATATCGTCCTGCGTAATAACGGCATCAGCCGGCAGCTTGAGCGCCTCACGCACAGCGGCGCGGAGGTTCGGATCAGGTATATTGACGGGTTGGGCTTGCCCGCTAAACTGATCATTCGGATCAGGTGTGTTGACGGGTTGGTCTTGCATGCTAGATTGATCATAGCGAAATACATCGAGCGATAGCGAATCAAGCGGGGAGTGGTCTGTTATAAGATTATGGTGTATTTCAAGTTTCTTCAGCGATGTTAGTGCTGATAGCGGACCAACATCCACTATCTGATTATCGTTTAACTGGAGTGCTTCGAGATTAACGAGGTCTGCTAGCGGCGAAATATCTATAATTGAGCATTGGCTCAAATCAAGGCCCTTTAATGCGGTTAAACCAGCGAGAGGGGTTAAGTCCGAGATGGGATTATTTCGGGCGTTTAACTCTTCGAGTTGGGACAGACGCGACAGTGAGTCCAGATTTCCGATTCCACAGTCATGGATAATAAGACGGCGCAAGTTTGTAAGGTTTTCTATAGGAAATAGATTGCGAAGCGGGTTGTCGCCAAGGACTAAATCGCGCAAGTTCCCGGCAGCCTCCAATCCCGTTAGGTCAATGATTCCGCTGCTGTATGCGGTTAAGTGTGTTAACCGGTTCATGTCGTCCTGTGTGATAGCGGCGTCAGCCGGCAGCTTGAGTTCGGCGCGCACGGCGGCGCGGAGATTGGGGTCGGGGATGTGGGCGGCTTGGGCGTGAACGGAGGTGGTTGGAGCGCAGCACACGCTGAGAACAATTAACAGTAATGGTGTGAGGATTTTGTTGCGTAATGCGTATTTCGTAATCATGTTTCGGTCTCCCTAAAATTGGTTAGATACGAGGACAGGTCGAAGAGGTTGATTACCCTGTCCCCGTTCAGGTCGCCCTCCACCTTATCTGAGTGCATCGCCTATGCAACAATTGTCTGAATCACGGATTTTCACGGATTAAAGGATTTCACGGATAAAAAGAATGTCTGCCTTTAATCCGATCAATCCACAGAATAAGGAGCAGGTTTTATATCGATCAAGTGAGTGGATAGCGAACGCGATAGCCCGTTTTTCTCCCCATCCCGTCGGCTGATTTGTTAGATTGTGGCAAGCGCAAACTAACAGTTTGCGGTACAAAGGCGCGTCCGATTCTGTGGGGGATTGCGTTTCCCCTTCTACACTAGCCACTGGTCACAGGCCACTGACCACTACTTCACAATCACCATCCGCCGCGATGCCGCATAATCGCCGGCTTGGAAGTGGTAAACATAAATCCCGCTCGAAACCGCTTCCCCGTCTTCGTTCCGCCCGTCCCAATACGCCGCCTTTCCACGCTCCGCGTAGTACCCCGCCGACTGATTCCCGATCGCCAACCGCCGCACCGGCGTCCCCTTCGTGTCATAAATCGTAATCGCCACCTCCGCCGCTCGCGCGAGATGATACGGTATCCACGTCTCCGGATTGAAGGGGTTCGGGTAATTCGGCAACAGCATCGTCTCTTCCGGCGTCAACGCCGCAAGCAAACCTTCAAGGAAGCGGATTCCCCGTAGAAAATTCGCATCGCCGACGCCTAAACCCTGTGCGAGTGCAAGCCATCTCTCGACATCCGCAGCGCTAACAATCGATAGTTCTAAGGAAGACTCCGAAGGTGCAGCGCCGCCACCCCCGATTGCCCCGGCAACGAAAATAAGGTCAAACACATTCACCACCCCGTCCCCGTTTACATCTCCCCGCAAGCCATCTTTCCCGAACGCCTGAGCTACTGCCACCAAATCCAAGATATTTACGACCCCATCCCCGTTCACATCTGCCGTATTCACTGGTTTCACTCGCAAATACATCTCGCCATCAAGGTTGGGAAGAACGTGCGTGGTACCGACCCAGCCGCTGGAGACGCCTTGGATTTTCTCGGGGAGATTCACCACTTGCTGCTTGCCGCTGTGGTTGTACACTGCCCAGCCGTTCGTGAACTCGCGGATGTAGAGGCCTTCTATCTCTTGATACAGTTGCTCTTTCTCTCCTACCGGTTGCCCCAAATCCGCATCCCAGAAATCGTACCAGTAGTGGGGTGGTTCATGGGTTCCCACATGAAAGTATACGTAGCCGTCCGAGTGAGTGAGACTGAGTGTTGTGACAACGCGCATCCACCGTAGGTTGTACAGACTGTCGGGTGGTTCGGCTTCATATGTTCCAGCCGCTAGTGCATTGATTACAGGCGGTTTGAGATTTGATTCCGCCCAACTTAACACGGTTTCTCCTCTAGTGACACGTTTCTCGAGTTCTTCACCAGTATGGCTGTGAGGAAAAAAGGACTCGATGAACGCTCCGTTGATGAAGGGTGCCGTATGCGGTATCAACCTGTCGTTGGTATTAACAAGGATTAATAAATCCGAACGTGTGTTGGCTCTTATGCGACGGATTATCGTTTCCCTGGCTTGCAATTCGTCGGGCGATCCAAGTTCGTTCCACCAGTCAAGGAATATTCCGTCGTAAAGCCCGCACTTTGATACGGCAATCGCTTGACTGACCAATAAATCTTGGAATCCGGGATTTGTAAAATCAATACCGCACCATCGTCCTCCACGTACAATATTGCCGTGTTCATCTCTTTTCCAATACGGCCAACTTTCGGGATAATTCTTGCAGCCGGCATTGAAAAACCGGAGTTCAACAAGAAATAGAAGGTTCGGGTTTAATGATAGCAGTGTGCCACGCCTTGCAATGGAGTCGTTGATATCACCGCGTATTTCCCAATAGTCGCCATTGCCAAATAGCTCAAGCTCGAAGAACGGCGCTTTGAAAACCATGTCGTGCTGCGCAAATTGCTCCGTACGCGATAGATGATGCTGGTTCAACGTAGTACCGGAAAACGCCCCAAATATAGAAGGAAATTGTCTGTTTTCGATTCGAGGTATACTGGCTAAATCCGGCATATCGCATTCTTGGTCGTAGATAAATTCACGCAGTTGTAGATCGTCGACTGGGCTATGATCCACTATGTAATTATGGCTAATATGCAATATCTCTAAATTATGTAAGCTTGCTAGTGGAGTAATGTCACGGATTTTGTTGTGAGATAGACTGAGATGCCTCAATTTTGACAGATTAGCCAAGGCATTAATATCCATTAGTTCTCGACACCATGATAGGCTCAAACGTTCTAAATTAACGAGGTTGGCGAGCGGTCGAATGTCGGTTACCGGGTTATCGGAAAGGGACAATTTTCTGAGTTGCGTCAGGTTTCCAAGAGTGGTGAGGTCGGTTATACCATTTTTGGTGGCAATAACGTGGAACAGTTTCTTGAGGTTGGAAAGCGGCGAGAAGTCGGTAACGTGGTTGTCGGCTATATCAAGAGACTCAAGGCGTATAGCAAACTGTAAGCCTTCGAGGCTTTGTATGTTGCGTTTGGCTATGTTAAGGTTGGTAATTCGCCGCATAGACTCTATGGGAATAGGATCGTTCGAGCTCAACAGCAGAGCATCACGTATAGCCGCGCGGAGATGAGGGTCCGGGATGTCAACATCCTGCGCAAACGCTACGCCTCTCACGACAATAGCGAGTAAGATACCGAGTGCGATTATCTGTCGAAGCTTCATCAATTCCTCCGATTGTTTAGTCCCGTCCCCTCAATCCTTCCGTATAATCTCACTCTTCTGCACCACAAGGATTCTCTATGGGATTTCTATGGAAGTTCTAACGCGTGGGATTTGCTATCGCACTCACTATTCGTTCGTTTGATTCTATCCGGTCAGTTGCTCATTCGCCATTTGCTTGCAGGATCTTTTACTTGCGGGCTGCGCAAACTGACAGTTTGCGCTACAAGTGAACCTACGTCCCCCATCTTTTGGATAGAAACTTACGAACAATCGATTATTGTAACTTTTGGATTACGGGTTTAGGATACGACTGGATTTCGGAAGACTTTAACTGTAGTTTTCGCCGCACCGAAACGCACAATGAATTGTGCTACTACGAACCATCCGTCCAAGACGCACATTGATGCTTCGAGCCCGCACTGGTCGTGGATAGCAGCGGATACGGCGAAATCCCGGAAGGGGAGGCAGGTGCACAGCAGTGCCGCAGACCGCTCAATTAGTCCGTGCCGAAGACGGCTTCCCTCCGTCGAGCGCTACGCAAGTCCTGCTCGGCTTGGCTTCTGCCGAGTGTGTTGCCCGATTCGATCACCAGATTATGCCCGGTCGTGTGCAGGCTTTCATCGCTTGCCAGATAGACGGCGGCATACGCGATATCCTCCGGCTTCCCGCCGCGCCTCAAGGGCAGAACCTCCGAGAAGTGTGATTCCACTCGACCCAAAAGGCGATCAAGTTCCGTCGGTTCATAGCGGTGATACCCGCCGACCATAATCGGGGTTACGATAGCGCCGGGCGAGATGCAGTTCACCCGGATACCGAACTCCGCCAATTCGAGCGCCCAGAGTTTGGTCGCATGAATGACTCCGGCTTTAGCCGCGCTGTAGATGGCGGAGCCGCAGCCGTCAACGTTGACACCCGCAGTGCTGCCGTTGTTGATGATGCTTCCGCCGCCCTGGTTCTTCATTATGGGAACAACGTGCTTCATACCGAGAAACACGGATCCGAGAATATTCATCATTCGCGACTGGAAGTCCGATGTGTCAAAATCCTCGACTTTGGCGGCCGGGCACCCGGCAGCGGCGTTGCTGAAGAGACAATCTACCCGTCTCCATCGATCTACGGTCGCATCGATCATGTCCGTGATGTCGTCTTCGGAGGTCACATCGGTTTGTATGAAAGCAGCGCTGTCTCCGAGCCTGTCAGCCGCCGCTTGTCCACGCTCCTCGCCGCGCGCCGCGATCATCACGCGAGCGCCCTCCTCCACGAACATTTCGACTGTCGCCAAACCCATACCACTGTTGCCGCCGGTGACAATGGCAACCTTGCCGTCCATTCTTCCCGCCATAATTTCCTCCCGATATTGAGGTACATCCAGAATACGTTAGATAGAACTGAAATAAAGGTAGACGCCGATCACACTTGTAACGGAGAAGCAGATTCGAACAACCTTGTTCATACGCGCCACTGATGAATGCATACCAAGGAAGATTGGGATTGGACGATATATTGCGAGAATCACTAACGTTTGCGCCATTATTCGTCCACACGCCACTCAGCTAGATCAGACGAATGGTATCACGCTTCGTGATTTCCTTCTCGTGCGTGCGCCACGCGGTTTCCACTAATTCTTGCGTCTCGGGCGCCAACCTATCTTTCATCTCCTTGATCATGATGTAATCCGTGTCGCGGTGCCACGCCAGAATATGTTGCGGCACATACCGGCATATCACGAACCGCCTTTCGCGGTCCGTAGGTTTCCATTTTAGAGAGCCGCGCACGCTGACCTCGGGAATAACGACTGCGTCCCCGGCTCTTGGCGTAACGTTTACCACTCCTTGAGGCAGATTTTCCTCCGAATCGAACACCCTCGTGTACGGACTCTCGAATTCGCTCTTGTGCGAGCCGGGAGTCAAGAGCAAGCCTCCATCGCCGGGATACACGTCCGTCAGATACCAGAATATGCTGAAAAGCTCGCAGAATAACGTGCCCGGCTTTCCTAACCCGCGCGGGCTGTTTTTACCGTCGCGATTGACCCCGAGGGCTCGGATTTGCCCGCCGTCGCCGTTATGGAGCGGTATCGGTGTATGTTCGTGGGTATTCACCATCAAGTTGCCTCTGCAGAGGCAAGGTTTATCTCCGGTCAACTCCTTGATGATCTGCCAAACGGCGGGATGCATCGTGAGATGCTCAAAGGCTCGATCGAACGTCACGCCGCGGCGATACTTGTCCTGTGAAGCATCGAACAAGGGATTACCCTTCTGCTTGTACACGCCCACTGGCAACTCCTCCGGCGGCGTATTGACAAGCCGATCCGCCGCATCTTGAAGGCGCTCCAACTCTTGAGAGTCGAGAGCACTCCTCAAGTGAAGGTATCCCATCGTATCCAGCAGATATCGCTGTTCAGGAGTCATCGCACGGTAGTAGAGGATCGGGAAAGCAAGTTGGTCTGGTTAAATGAGGTGATTACGCGCGGCGCTTGAGTCGGCTCGGACAGATCGGCTCAGGTATGCACTTCCGGTCAAATGTGTGAAATATTCGATACTCATTCCGCTGGTTTCACGCATCGGAATCCTGTATAGACGTTGGGGAACGTAGGATAATAATAAAAACGCGCCGCCAGTTCCACGAGATTGTTGTAAAGCGCGATGCCCCACGATCCGCCGCGCAACACGCGCAGCGTGCGTACATACTCACAGGATTCGACTATCTCGGTTACACTCTTGCCGCCAGCTATCGGGTTTCGTTCCGGACTGTCGAGATAGAATTGCTCCTGATATTCATCCAAGCACCACTCCCACACATTACCCGCCATGTCGTACAATCCGAAATTGTTCGGGGGATAACTGCCCACAGGCGTCGTCGTTCCGTGACGCCCTTCGCCGTCAACTCTCCCGTTCCAAAGGTTATTGTTGTAGTTAGCTTTGGTTTCATCGATCGAATTCCCCCACGGATATATTTTCCCCTTTAATCCGCCTCGAGCCGCTTTTTCCCATTCTGCCTCCGTCGGCAGGCGTTTGCCCGCCCACGCCGCGAAAGCCATCGCATCGTGCCAAGTAACGTAAATCATTGGGCTTTGCTCCGTAATGGGAAAGTAACCCGCAACTCTGTTCCAATCCGGCGGTCTGTAGCCGGTCGCATCCAGAAACGCCCTGTACTGTTCGACGGTAGCCGGATATTGGTCGATGTAGAACGCCTCAAGATCCACGGTGTGCACTGGACATCTGTTCTGAATTGCGCGCGCGGAGCAATCTCCCATCTCAAACTCGCCCGCCGGAATCAGAGCCATGTCAGGGGGAGGGAGCGAGTTTACGGCGCCGTCTTTTGGCTTCAATCCTTTCATTTACCAGGCATCCATTCGTAAGGGACCGCCAGATACACACCTGAATTGCATTACGCACGTACGGCGTAATGGTCATCCGGATTTCGCGCAAATGAGACCGAAGTTCCGCCAACCAGGCGCGTATGTTTGTCGGCGACTGCTTCTTCGCCCAGATGTTCCTCCATCCAGGCTCGCAGCGGAACCTCTTCAGGTTGAGGCGATGTGAGCCCCAGCGCCTTTGATTTTGCGCCCAACAACTGTTTTCGAATCGGATCGGAACGTTCCATATAGTGTGAGACCGTCCTATTGTCTCGTGGGTGAAACCAGCGGTAACTGTAGCCGTAATATAGGGTTTTTCGTGTAATGTCGGAGAGATTGGGACTTCCCGTGTGCCAGACGCGCTGCTCGAACAAAACCGCCGAACCTGCCGGAGCTTGGAGAGTATAAACTCCTTCTGGATTCGACACCCCGTCGGCCGGCCATTCCAACTCTCGCTTGAGATGACTTCCGGGAATAAACAACTGGTTGCCGTACCCTTTCTCTGGGAGGTCTGTCAGGAGATAACCTACCTTCAACGAGATTCGCATTGTTGGTCCCGGCGCTATGTCGGCATTTACCCGGTCACTGTCCTGATGCCACGCAAGACGCGCTTTTTGACTGCGATTCTCCTCCGAATCCGGAGGTCTGGCGAGTGCGACCGTATGATAAATATGGATGTTCCAACCGAGAATGCCGAAGACTTTCGGAAACACGGTTGGCCAATCAACCAATTCCAGAAATAAATCGTCCTTCCCGATAAAGTCTACTGCTCCGTCGATGCGGTCCATCGCCTTGTTTAGGTTCTTCACCATTGAGTCCGGGAGTGCGTTCTCGATCACTATAAATCCGTCCCGATCAAACGCCGCCCGTTCCTCTTCCGTCAGTAGATGTTGCAGGCATTCGGCATCCATAAGATTTAATCTCCCTTCACGATGCATCTCTGCGCCATTGGTGATCCTAAACGCCTGTCACCACCAGCGAATACGGCGAGGATGAAATTCGTATGAAAGTTTGTACACACACTGGAAAAGGCCCGTGGAAAGTTTACTTAGTTTTGAGTTTCTCGTAAACAGAAATCGTCGGGTTGGGACCGTTCGGTCGTCCCGTTTACGGGGCGGATGGCCAAATCAGGATGTGTAGAGAAAATTCATCTAATTCCTTGGATGATCCTTTGCTATGGCTGCAATTTCCGCGGTATGACCACCGAGTTCCGTTCGTGCATCACTGCGTTCCGGGTTGGCGTACAAGGAACAGGACTCCGTCCCTGTGACCTGCAACGGCAGGCAATCTCTCTTCCTTTGAGCCTGAGCGCGGCATACCTCTCCTTCGATTCGATGCCGCTCTCGTCCTTGAAAAACCGCTTGACTTTGTGACGGACTTCATCTAAACTGCTAACTGCACCGGTGTGGGTATTACTCGGGAATTCGTAGGCTCGGAGTTCATCTCCTTTAGCAGCTTGTTGTGCCGGGTTCTGTGACTTCCTCACCCAATGAATTGGCCGCCGCAGGATGTCCTTGTGTCACAAGACGGAACGTCCGCAACACCGGTAGTATCCTCAATATGCAATTAGAGCGGGATACTGCCATCGAATATGCCGGTGTACCGAGATTCCGGGAATGTTGATAGACGAGTGGGCATTGACGAGATGAGAACACGGAAATGGATGAATCGACAGATGGTAGGAGCAGATGGAAAATCGCAACTCACATCACGGCAATCTACAAATCCGTCACCGTAATAAGCCTGTTCTTCTCGATAGCTCCGTCTGTTTTCAGTGTAATTGAGATTGAATCCGTCGAGTTTGGGTTCGATGGCTACTACAAGCGCGGCAGATGGGCCCCCTTGAAACTTCTAGTGGTTAGCGAGAACGAACCCGATCCGTTTGTTGGCGAACTTGAAGTAGAGGTTTCAAGTCTGTTATCGGGATCCGTCATTCAGACGTACTCGACACCGGTTACTTTGACGCGAACGGACCGGCGGCGCTATACTCTTCACGTCTTTCAGCCCGTAACTTCGACCAAGTTAAGCTTGCGGCTTGTTAGCCATGACAATCAAGTTCGAGTAGAGCGTGAGGTCATTCCGAACCTCCCAAAAGAGCCCAAAGACCTGTTCATCCTTGCACTGGCGCCATCGGGCAATAACGTACTGGACGAGTGGCATGAGCTCCAGATTGATGCAGACGCGGAGATTCGCGCATATGTCCTTCGCTCCGCCTCTCAGAAGCATTTGCCGCTCAACTGGAAAGGATACGATTCAATCGATCTTGTCGTGATTCACGGTGAATCGCTGGCGGCGAACCGTATCTCGACGAGACAACAAAATTCTCTGCTGGATTGGGTGTGTAATGGAGGCGCCATACTCATCTCGGGCGGGAGTGATTTTCAGTACATAAGCGCCAGCTTTCTTGAACCCTATCTCCCTGTTTCGGTTGGCGAGTTGAAGACGGCGAGCCATCTGCCCAAATCGCTCGCCAGCTTGGGTGGACGGTCGGATTCTCCGGTCAATCTCATCGATTTTGAACTGAGAGATAACGCTGACGTGCTTGAGATTTGGGGCGATTTAGCCCCCGAAGGAGGCAGTTATCCGGTACTCGCGTCGAGGCGATTATTCGGCAGCGGGCAGATTGTATGCTTGGCTTTCGATTATAGCGCTCTTCGGTTCTCCCAAACTCCCGATAGAAAACAGTTTTGGGCAGAGTTTCTCAATTCAGTCGGCAAATCACCCAGACATCTCCACCATCGCTACGAACCGCATCGGAGGCATGCAGAAAAAATTGATAAGGTGTTAAAATCTATACCAGCGGGGCGGGTCCCCTTATTCCGAATGCTTCCCCTGTTTCTTGCGGCTTATCTACTCAGTATCGCGGGATTTACGTGGTGGTCGGGGAAGAAGGCGACGCGAACTCGGTATTATTGGATTGGTGGCTTCATAATCGCCTTGTTTTTCACCTTTACGGCGATATTCCCAAGACATCTCCTATCCACCCCTGTCTCAATTAGCCGCTATTCAATTCTCTCGGTCTATTCGGAAGATTCGCGCGCCCACCTCGAAACCTATATTGGTGCGATAGCTTCAGCCGATTCTACATCATCAATCCGGTTCAATAGCGAAACGTACATCAGACCCTTAAGAATGGCATCCTCGCCGCCGCTGCATCTGGTGGAATCGAAGTCCGGCCAGGTCTGCGAGGCGAACCTAAGCGCTTGGCAAGCAAGAACCTACCTCGTTGAGTCATTCTTCAAACTTCCCGTACCGCGAAGCGAAGCGGAGTGGACGTTGACAAGTGAACGCGGCAAGAAATTAACGCAAGTAAAGCACCATTTACCCGGCGTACTTGAGGATGCGGGGGTGGTCCACAATGGCAGATATATGCACCTTGGATCGGTACCGCCGAACACTGCCGTTGAGTTAACCGATAAATTCGCACACACAAAGCGTCTACCCCCGCTTCGAGAGTTAAGCGGCGAACGAAAAGATTTTGCCAAAATCCTCGCGGGAGAGGGTGTTCTCGGATATCTCGCCGAAGACGAGGTTCCGCGACTGGTTGGGTGGATGAATCACTCCTTTTTGTCAATGAAACTCGACCAGCCGGTAGAATCCGTCGATGAGACATTCGTAATCATACATCTCGACGGAGATGCCGACTAAATAGATCGGTAGATCGCAATCGCCGCTGTTTGAGCGTTTTAAGAGTTACATCGTAATCGACACTTTGCCACCCTGGTTCTTGACTTGATTGAAGCCTCAGAAAAACAGCCGCAACCAAACCATCAATATTGACAGTGAGCACGGCGCCGCCCAAATGCATCCACTGTTTCTCGGTATACCCAACGATATGAGGTGAATGAATGGATGTAATCTCTCTAGGTATTTTCGTGGTAGATGTGATAGGCCGTGCTATTGATCGGTATCCGGAGAAGGGGGGCTTGGTGGTATTTGATGAACTCGAAATGCACTCGGGCGGCTGCGCGAACAATACGGCGATAGGGCTAGCCAAGCTGGGAATCGACGTCGGAGCAGTGGGTAGAATTGGCACCGATAAGTTCGGCGACTTCGTGCTTCAGACATTAAATGACAATCATGTGGATACACGCGGCGTAGTTCGCGACGCAAAAACTAACACCTCGGTCACATTTGTTACCGTTGCATCCGATGGTGAGCGGAGTTTCCTGCACTATATGGGATCGAACGGTATCTTCTCGGAGGCAGATGTAGACTTCAACTTGATTCGGGCGAGTAAAATCTTGCATGTTGCCGGTTCGTTCGTAATGCCGAAGCTGGACGGCGAACCCACGGCACACATCCTGCGTACCGCCAGGGAAGCGGGAGTGGTGACATCACTTGACACGGTCTGGGACACATCGGGAAACTGGTTGAAAACGTTGGAGCCTTGCTTGCCGCATATTGATGTATTCTTGCCCAGCATCGAAGAAGCGAAACAACTCACCGGACTAGACTCACCGCCCGACATTGCCAGATTCTTGATGGATTATGGGATTCACACCGTCGGATTAAAGATGGGAGATCGAGGTAGCTACGTCCGTTCGGGCACGGAGGAATTCTACGTCCCTGCCTACGAGGTCGACGTTGTTGATACCACGGGGGCAGGGGATGCATACGTTGCGGGATTCCTCGCTGGGACCGTTATGGGGTGGGACTTGAAACGCACGAGTGAACTTGCCTCAGCCGCGGGCGCCGCGTGCGTAACGGCGATCGGAACGACCGCCGGAATCAAGGACTTTGAGGAGACAATGGCGGTTGCTGGCAAATAACTATATTGTGTCAAGAATCCGGGGTTTGCCTACCTTGAATCCCGATATTGGAACGCGCATCACTTCCCTCCTGATTGAGACTGTGCAGCAATAACCCGTTTTCAGTGAATGATGGGGTATCGTTGATGTGCGGCTATTCTATCGTCATATCAATCCGGAATTGTACAGGTTCGCGATTCCCTATCCGCGACTCCTCAAGGAATCGACTACTCGCTGCATATCGCTTGGCATCGGCGCGGAGAACTCCAATCGTTCGTCTGTATCGGGGTGGTTGAACGCGAGCGTCTCGGCGTGGAGCGCCTGGCGGTTAAGTTTTATCAGCGCTTGCCGTACGGCTACCGATGGCGCATCCGACAGAGCACGTTCTCTGCCGCCTCCGTATACCGGATCTCCCGCTATCGGGTAACCGAGAAAGCTTAGGTGGACGCGAATCTGATGCAGTCGCCCCGTTTCCAAGGACAACCGGAGTAGGCTAAACCCCTCGTATACCTCTAACACCTGGTAATGAGTGACGGCGCGCCGCCCATTTGTTTTTACGACCGCCATTTTTCGCCGGTCCCTGTGACTTCGCGCTATCTGTTCGTCGATAGTCCCGGCTCCGGGATCCGGCACACCGCAGATAGCCGCAACATAGTTCCGGCTTGTTGAGTGGGCTTCAAATTGAGCGGAGAGCGTTCGATGCGCACGGTCTGTCTTCGCGGCAACGAGCACACCGGAAGTGTCTTTGTCGAGTCGATGAACGATGCCGGGGCGCTCGGTGCCTCCGATTCCGGATAAGTCGGTGCAGTGTCCGAGCAGCGCATTGACGAGAGTACCGGTGTAGACCCCTCCCGCGGGATGGACGAGCATGCCGGCAGGTTTATCGATTACAATCAGACTCGAATCTTCATAGAGGATATTTAGTGGCACAGATTCGGGCGGGATAGTTTCTAACGGGGAAGGATCGGGCAGTTGAAGGGTAATCTCGTCGCCTGCGCGGAGTTTGTAGCCCGGTTTGCTGGCTTTCCCGTTGACGGTTACGGCGCCATCTCGGATGAGCTGCTGAATGTAGGTTCTGGAAAGCTGTTGTTTCCGCGGCGGTGAGGCTAGATATTGCGCTTCAACAAACTGGTCAAGTCGGCTGCCGCTGTTGTCAGATGTGAAATGGAAGGTCTCGAATTGTGGCATAGCAATCAGTCAAGGTGACATCCTGTTTTGGTTGCAGCATGCCTAGCAGCCTTCTGTTGCCGTCACATTACGTCGGTTTAGGGACGTTTCCTTTTTCGCAAGTAGTCGGGGGACATGCCGCGCATCTGTTCGATGATCTTTGGTACTTTGTCAATCACTTCGTCGATCTCAACCTCCGTGTTGTCCCGCCCGAGTGAAAACCGTACCGTGCCCTGCGCCAACTGCGGTTGAATTCCCAATGCAGCCAAAACATGGGAAGGCTCCATCGAGCCGGAAGTGCAAGCGGATCCGGTCGACACGCAAATTCCTTCCATATCTAGCCTTAGGATAAGACTTTCCCCTTCCACAAACTCAAAAGAGATGTTCAACGTTCCGGGCAGGCAGTGCTCCGGGTGCCCGTTTTCGTGAAGACCGTCAAGTTCTTCATGGAGTCCGTCTCGAAGTTTCCGTGTAAGATTATCCAGGTGTTCAACATAACTTTCTCGGTCCTTCTTGGCGATCTGCGCCGCCGTCCCGAGCCCGACGATTGCCGGAACATTCTCCGAACCAGCGCGGCGGTTGCGCTCATGCGAGCCGCCGTGCATAAGGTTTTCCAAGCGCGTTCCGCGCCGGATGTACAGTACCCCAATCCCTTTCGGACCGTAGAGCTTATGACCGGAAAGTGACAGCAGGCTTATCTCCAGTTCCTGAACGTCTAGGGGAAGTTTGCCAACGGACTGCACGGCATCCGTGTGGAGCGGAATATCATGCGCCGCCGCAATTTCGGCAACCTCGGCGATAGGTTGCACCGTTCCCGTTTCGTTGTTGGCGTGCATTACAGAGATTAAAATGGTCGCCTCGCTGATTGCCTCGCGCAGCGCATCGAGGTGAATCCGTCCGTACCGGTCAACGGGTACGTATGAAACTTCGTAACCGTGCTTCTCCAAGTGTTGGCACGTATGCAAAACCGCATGATGTTCCACCGAGGAGGTAATGATGTGGTGTCCGGCGTTCCGACTCCTCTGCAACTCCGCGAGGCCCTTTATGGCGTGATTATCCGCCTCTGTCCCGCTGCTGGTGAACACGATTTCGCTTGGACTTTTCGCGCCGATCAGATCCGCCACCTGTTCGCGGGCGGTGTCGATCGCGTTGCGCGCTTCCCGTCCGTAGGCGTGTATGCTGGATCCGTTGCCGAATCGATTCGTCAGATAGGGCGTCATCGCGTCCAACACCTCCGGATGGAGCGGCGTCGTTGCGTTATGATCCAGATAAATGCGTTTCATGGCTGGTTACCGTATCGCTTTGGCATGAGGATGACAAGCAGTGTGTCACCCTGGATTTCTGTAATCTCTAAAGCTGCGCAGATCGAGATGCAATCCCATCTTTGACCGAAGTGATAAATTGTTCTATAGGCACATCGTTCTGGCGAGCGCCGTCGCGTTTTCGAATGGAGACGGTGTTGCCCTCCAACTCCCTATCTCCAACAACAAGCATGTATGGAACCTGCATCAACTGGGCTTGGCGGATTTTCGCATTCATACGCTCGCCGCTAGTGTCCGCAGATGCGCGGAGATTCGCCGATTTCAGTTCTTGAACAACTCGCTCCGCATACTCGTTGTGGCTGTCATTGATGGAAATGACGCGTGCCTGTTCAGGCGCCAGCCATACGGGAAATTTGCCAGCGTAATGTTCAATCAGAAAACCGATCATGCGTTCATGCGTACTGAGCGGTGCGCGGTGCAGGCATATTGGAGTCTCAGGCTCTCCCTTGCTGTTGACAAAACTCAGGTTGCATCGCGCCGGTTGTGCGAAATCAACCTGATTCGTTGCGAGCGTGAACTCGCGTCCTATGGCGCTCCAAATCTGAACATCTATTTTGGGTCCGTAAAATGCCGCTTCGTCGTTCACCTCAACATAAGGAATACCGCCATTCTTCATTGCACGCCGCACCATCTCTTCGGTTTTTAGCCATAGCGGCTCATCATCAACATACTTCTTTCCAAGCCCGCTTCGGTGATGCGTGCTCAAACGCATCACATACTTATCAATGTCGAAGATTTGAAAATAGTCTTGATACAGGTCTACCACTCCCATGAACTCTTGTTCAAACTGTTCTTCCGAGCAGTAGATGTGCGCGTCGTTCATCTGCATGGAGCGGACACGCATCAGACCGAAAAGTTCGCCGCTTTTTTCGAAGCGATAGCAGGTGCCGTATTCAGCCAGGCGCAGCGGCAGCTCACGATAACTTCGGATCTTGCTGTCAAAGATTTTATGATGGAAAGGGCAGTTCATCGGCTTCATATAGTAACGAACGCCTTCCATTTCCATCGGGGGATACATACTTTCCGTGTAGTGTGCCAAGTGCCCGGTGCGCTGAAACAGCGCGTCTTTTGCGAGATGAGGGGTCCGTACACGGTCGTACCCGCGTTTATCCTCCATCTCTTTGGCAAGTTTTTCCAACTCCTCGATCACGATTCCGCCGTTAGGCAGCCACAATGGCAGCCCTGGTCCAACATCCTCATCAAAGATGAAAATCTCCAGATCTCTGCCGAGCCTACGATGATCGCGCTTTTTCGCCTCTTCAAGCATCTGAAGATGTTTCTTCAACTCCGCCTTTGTGTTCCACGCGGTGCCATAAATCCTTTGAAGCATGGCGTTGTTTTCATCACCTCGCCAATAGGCACCGGCAACGCTGAGCAACTTGAACGCATCGGGTCGGATTTGGCCCGTGTCGATGACATGAGGTCCGCGGCAGAGGTCTTCAAACGTATCCTGGCGGTAGGTGCTTAAAGGCGGTGTTTCATCCACTTCGCTCCCGTATTCGTCTGTTCCGCCCTCAAGAAGCCCTTCAATCAACTCTAGCTTATATGGCTGATCTCTGAACAACTCGCGAGCTTCATCCGTGCTAAGTTCACGGTAGTTGAACTCGTGTTTGCCGCTCACAATTTGACGCATTCGCTTCTCGATCTGTTCAAGGTCATCCGGCGAGAAGGAGCGGGGCTTGCCGTCTTCCTCGACCCCAAGATCGAAGTCGTAATAAAAACCATCGTCAATCGGCGGGCCGATAGCTAACTTGGCATCCGGATAGCGTTCCAATACCGCCTGCGCCATCACGTGAGCAACGCTATGCCTGATTTTGTATAACCGATCTTTTTCCGAATCTGACATGACTTTCTCCATTTGCCGGAGTTCGAACCGGTCAATCGATTGGTTCCCGCTGAGGAGCGCGAGACACCTACCGGTTCGGGTACGCCTTCTCCAGATTTACCTCATAAAAAAAGAGCCTTTCGGCCCTTAGATGAAGCTTATATGTCTGGATAATGGGCGGTATAGGATTTGAACCTATGACCCCTTGCGTGTCGAGCAAGTACTCTAACCAGCTGAGCTAACCGCCCTTATAAGAAGAATGGAGGCGGCGGTCGGAATCGAACCGACGTATAAAAGTTTTGCAGACTTTCGCCGTACCACTTGGCTACGCCGCCGCTTTGGAGCGGGAGACGGGACTTGAACCCGCGACCTCTACCTTGGCAAGGTAGAGCTCTACCACTGAGCTACTCCCGCAGCCAGTGTAGAGTATATCAAAACAAACCGAGATTGTCAACGAAAAAACTCGAATGCCCGCGACGTGCGCGGTGCACCTGAAAGACTGAACTCAGACAGCATCAAGTCCGACGTGGTACCGACAACGTGTTAGTATGAGCGAGTTGGAGTTACCGGCTTCCTCGCTGGTTCACTGTTCGCAAGCGTGTGAACCGCTTGGTGTTAGGCATTGAGGAGTTCGCGGAGATTCGTACTTCCGGTAGGGCGGCTCAAACAAGCCAGCGCACGTGCCTCCAGCTGCCGAATACGTTCTCTGGAAAGTCCGAGCATGCCCCCGATTTCCCGCAAACTGTATTCGCACCCATCCTCCAGCCCATATCGAAGCTTCGTAATCTGTTTCTCGCGCGAAGGCAACTTCGCGAGCGCTTTTTGCACCTCTTCGATAAGTTCGTTACGAACCAATTCAGAAAGTGGATTCGATATAGGTTCACACGACAGCGTGTCTTTGATCGTGCTAGATGATTCTCCATCGATGCACGCCTCTAACGAAATCACTTGGGCGGTTAGCTGGGGTAACCGTGTGAGTTTTTCGATAGGCAGCCCCGTCGCCTCACTGAGTTGTGCCAGACTCGGTTCCTTATCCTGCCGCTGTCGCAGACTAGATCGTGAACGTTCTACCTTGCGGCACGTCTCGAGGAGATGGACAGGAATACGGATCGTTCGCCCGTGGTTGGCAATGCCGCTGCCGATTGCTTGTTGGATCCACCAGGACGCGTAGGCGCTGAACTTGACATTCCTTCGCCAATCGAAACGATCCACGGCGTTGATTAACCCGATGTTAGCCTCTTGAATGAGGTCGAGCAGATCCAATCCGCGCTCGCGATATTTTTTTGCGATGCATACTACCAAGCGCAGATTCGCCTCGACGAGCCGATTCTTCGTGGCGTGGATTTCATCTTCTATGAATTGGATGTGTCGAGCCAGATCAAGGAGGTACGACTGGTCTACAGAGGAAAGGCCGGCATCGCTAATCTGTCGTTTCAGTGAGTCAGAAAGAGGCGCACTTTCGGGATCGATATGGGGGAGGTGTGCTGCCAGCTCGCAATGATACTCCTCTATCCGTTTCTGAAGCTTCTCGATCCTGATAAAGGCATCGATCTCCTCCTCCGGCGCCAAGCGAGGGATATTGCCAATCTGTTGTAGGTAGGTACCAAGAACGCCGTTTTCACTATCCGTATATGATGGTTCGGATGGGTCCACCTCCGACGCGGTTGCAGATCTAGGCAACCGTTCAATCGGCGAGAATATTCCGTTTTCCGCAGGTACACCGCGAAACTCGGGCTCCCAAGTCTCGCAGGTTGGCGTTTGATGGGTTGTTTGGCTAGAGTTGGTGTCTTTCTTGGTAGGAACCATCTTCTTCTCCGCCCAGCCGGATCTTACCCTATACGATTCTGTATTGTTGAAATCTTTAGGCAAGATGTATGCCAGTCAGAAGGTTTCAAAACGGATTCAGTTGGCGGCGCGTGAACATAGAAAGAACACGCGGCAAACGATAAGCGAGAGGAGAGAAGCCGCGCCCAACCCTGCGTTATCGTACCATTACCGTCGGCAATGACGGATTCCCGAAATTTTTTTCGAGAAATCGAGTTTTCGGCGAGTCATCGTCGACAGTGTCACTATCTGGTATCACAAATGTGACTCAAAAATCTGTCGCTAAGATGTGACACTGTCACTTGTAGATGACGCGAAAAAGGGGTAAACGAGGTCTCAGTTTCTCACGTTCGCTGCAGCCCGAGTTCCTTGAGTTTTCGGTGGAGCGACTGCCGCTTAATCCCGATCTGTCTGGCTGTTTCTTGGATGTTCCAGTTATTCTGCCGGAGTTTATGCTCAAGAAAGATTCGCTCAAAGTCTTGGGAGGCATCTTTAATTGTCTGAGCATCAAGTAAGCCGCGAAGATTGGCATCCAACGGGTGGCTATCGACAGTCGGCGCTTTTACGCTGCCGCTTCCATCAAAGATCTCGGATGGCAGATCTTTCGAGGAGATGAGCGTATCCGTGCACGTTACAGCCGCGTATTCAACCGCTTTCTCCAGTTCACGGATGTTTCCGGGCCAGTGGTACTGTTCGAACCGAGCTAGGATTCCATCCTCGAAACCACGGATGCGTTTCTGATCGGGTGTGCGCGCATGTTTCCGCAGAAAGTGGTCCGCAAGTATTGAAATATCTTCTACCCGTTCACGCAGCGGCGGAAGGGAGATTGTGAGTCTTAGACGGTAGTAGAGGTCGCTGCGAAATTTCCCCGCTTCAACGGCTGATTTCAAGACTTTATTGGTGGCAGCGATAACGCGGACGTTAACATGTCGGGGGTGAAGACCAACTCCTTGCACCTCCTTGGAATCGAGTACCCGGAGCAGTTTGGGCTGCATGGCAAGACTTAAATCGCCTATCTCGTCAAGGAAAATCGTACCCCCGCGCGCCTGCAGGAATTTTCCCGGTCGCTGATCCACAGCCGTCGCCACCCGTTTTCCAATTCCAAACAACTCCGCCTCAATCAACTCGGCTGGAATAGCGCTGCAATTGACATCGATGAAGGGTCCCTCTCGTCGATCGCTGTGCTCATGGATGGCACGCGCAACGAGTTCCTTGCCGGTGCCGCTCTCGCCAAAAATTAATACATCTACGTCGGAAGCGGCAATCCGTCCAACCTTCTTCATCACATCAATGATTACCTCGCTGTTGCCGATGATTTCGTAATTGTTGGTGGGCGAATCAGTTGTATCGGTATCCTGTTGAGCTTTTGCGTCGGAACCCTTCGTCAAAGCCGTCTTGACCATATCCGTGAGATGGGTGTAATCGATTGGCTTACTGATATAATCATAAACGCCCAATCCACTCGCCTCAAGGGCGGTTCTGGATGAACTGTTTGCCGTAATCATAATGGCTTGAGAGGGCTGCAATACGTGTTTGCTGTGTTTGAGGATCTTAAGCCCTGCCTCCTTATCCAGCACTCCGTGGGCATCCGGCATCCAGAGATCAAGCAGCAACAGATCATACGGGGGCTGCGTATCCAGCATTTCCATCGCTCGATCCCGGTCATGGGCGAAGTCTACGTCGGCTTCAACCGCCGGCTCAATCTCGAGTTGCTGGTTGATATAGCGGCAAATCGCTTTCTCATCATCTGCAATTAGAATGCGTGCTCGGCTCATATCCATCCTGAAATGCGGTTCTTCATGTGCACGTCGCGAATTCTGAACGCCCAATGCTCGCTGGCTACTGTAGCGGGAGTTCAACGCTGAACGTCGTTCCCATGCCAACACTACTCTTGGCATACACACGTCCGCCGTGTCCCTCGACGATGTTCTTTACATTAACCAAACCAAGTCCCAAGCCGCGCGGTTTGGTCGTGTGGAACGGCTCGAAAATACGTTGGAGTTCACCTTCCGGGATACCTGTACCTTCATCCTCAAAAGAGACAAATAGTCTACGTTGCCGCCCACCAGGTTGGTTAAATTCGGTTCCGACTCTGGCGACGATATCTAAGCCGCCGCCTTCCGGCATGGCTTGACAGGCATTCTTTATTAGATTAGCAAAGGCAATGCATATTTTATCGGCGTCGAGGCGTACGGAGGGCATTTTCGTCGGCAGCTTCAGATCGACTTGCACCCGATTTTCATCAATCAGCGGTTGGTTCATGTCGCGGGCGGATAGCAAGATTGCTTCCAAGTCATGATCTTCAAGATTCAAGTGCGTATCTTGAAAAAAACTCAGCTCATTCTCGATCATGTCGTCGAGAGTAGATGCCGTATCGATTATTGTATTCATCTCATCGATAATCTGATTGGGGCGGGTTCGTAGGTCCATTACATCGCCGCGCTGGAAATTATTGCGAATCATTTCCGCAGGTGCGCGTATCAGGCTGAGTGCGTTTCGTAGTTCGTGCCGGACTTGGGCGGACATGACGCCGAACACCGCTTCCTTCTCGGACTGAACAAGTTGATCCTGTGTATCCCGCAGTTGCGTCACTGCGTACCGGAGACGCAAGTGCCCCAGAAACAGGCTGTTCACAATGCCGGCGGAGATGATTGCCAGACTAATCGCCGTTGCCTCCGTCCAGTAGTTGAATAAGACAAAACTACCGAGGACAAGAAACAGATGAAAGATGAGCAGGCAGCCTCCCGCCAATATCATCGCGCGCGAGCCGTGCCCTGTTCGGTGAATAACCAACGCGGCAAATGTCGACAGTAGTGCCAAACAGACTAAGTAGAGAAGTGCGATTCCGGGAGTGGAGCGCCAAATAAAATTTCGATTAAACAAGGCATTTAGGAGTTCAGCGCGCAAAGCGAGCGCCGACTGTTTCCCAAACGCCGTTGGTATTTCGGGTACGGCGTCAGTCGTTACACCGATAAGGACGCACTTTTCTTTGAAATTCTGGTCGAACTCTCCGCGGCTATTTTCGAATTGCTGCAGAGCATCGATGAAAGAAACTGTCCGCCACTGCGGCTCACCGTCACGCACTGGGGAAAGACCGCCGACGAATCGGACAAAAAACCGCCCTTGCGAGTTCAGCGGAACGCGCGTCAACTTGCCGTCAGCCGAGGCGAATTCCAAGAAATTACCGCGCCAGAACCGGTGCCGCAAGTTTATGGAATCCGGAGGAATTCCATAGGTTTTGCAGAGAAGCAACATCTCAAGCGACAAGTGAATCGCATTTTCTTCGTCTTTAACGACCAACTGTGCGGAGCGACTAATCCCGTCGGACCGGTTGAACGGAAAATAACTGAAACTCTTCTGAGCGCTTTTAAGGTTCTCGGGAACTGGCGTCCAATCGGTGTCTTTGACGATTGGAATAGCCCGGCGGTTATCGGCATCGGCAGGGGAAACATAAGGTCGGATCGCAAAGAGAGTGTCCCCCGGCAAGACATTGCTGTCCGCCCACTCATGTCCAAGCCACATGATCAAACCGATTGCTCTTGAATTCGCTTTCTGAAGGGACGACAGGAGAGGAGAATAAACATCAGGGTGCCTCGGAAACAGGATACCAAGTGCCGCCTCGCTCTTGGCATCGATTGTTATGAGGGAAATGTCGGGCGATACCTCTTCCGCTTGGGTGGATCGAAGGTGTAGACGCCAATCAAGCGTTTTTAGCTCCATGAACTCGAACCAACCGAAAGTCCAGAAGAGCCCTACCACGGCAAAAGGCAACAGACCAACAAGACAAATGAGAAATTGTGTCCGTTGAACTCGACTTAGTTTCATGATAGACACATTGAATTCGACAGGCGTCGACCGTCAATTGGCAATCTGTTCGCTGCCTTCGTACCACGCCGTAGTAAAATTCTGCTTGTGGGGCTGGACATCAACCGAAATCCACACCGTGTCCGTCTGTCCCTTTTCTTGAATAAGCGCCCGATTCGCTGCTATCCGTTTTGCCGATGCGAGAGGAATGCCACTGTCGAACACACAGAGCAGTTTTCCTGTGTTGTCCACAACCAGATCGGCTGAGATACCGTTGCGGCGGAGTATTTGCCCGTACAGCAGTGTCGGGTTATGATGCGTCAGGTTGTTCGCTTCGAGCCTGCTCACTGATTCGTATATCCTCTGTGCCAGATTCAACATCGGATAAGGATACTGATGTTCCGCTTGATCCTCCTTCTCTTTGACCGGAATCGCCACATGCGCTGCCAACTCGGGGACTAACAGAGCAATCTCATCAGGTAACGCATCAAGCTCCATCCGCAATGCATCCAATTCGACGCCCGACACCGACGCAGCGCGTGTTTTAGCGTCTGCAGCCATGTGGTCTGTGCTTGCGGTCGGCCGACCAACCGGAAGCACATCGCTCATAGGACTATGTTCGATGCCGAGGTTGATTCGCTTCGCTTTCGGGGTTGTCTTCAGCCGTTTTGCCTCGGCAATAAGATCGCCGACGTAGAGTTCACGTCCGCCCGGCAATGTGGGCAATAGGCCTTCCTTCGATTGAAGCCGAATGAGGGAATCCGGAGGCATACGCAACCGGTCTTTTTCCACCAACACAAAACCCTTTTCGAGGAACGCCCAGTCCTGTTCTCCAAACGTTAGCACTTCAATTTTGCCGAAAGTGAAAACGGTTGCTATTTCATCGGCGATACTCGGAAAACTGCACAGCGCCGCGATCATCAAACAAACTATGAAAATACGACATTTAGCTTTCATTTTGCATATCTCCTAACTGGTCATGAGGTTATTCTTGGATACCGATATTAAGATGAGCCTTAAGAAATTCTTGCAGCCAAGGGCTGGCGAGATCAGACTGAACTTTATCCAACGTCAGCTCTTTGGGGATGGAGAAGGGCTGTTTGGAACCACGTATCGGGCTAATTCCATATTTTTCCCATGCTTCTTCAACCGTGGTGGTCGAATGTCCAATTCCCGCCCCTTGAATTTCGTCAAACCCTTTTTTCCATGCGGCAACGAAGCCGTCCTTAATGAAAGTCGTTTCAACGGGGATCCAGACCTGCCCGTTAATCGGGGCGTAATACGGAAGATTCACCCGTTGCGCCTGATCGATGGAGATTTGTCCCAACCGAAATGCCATCATCACATGGCTGCGAAGCTGGATCAGGGCAGTTTTTATTCCCACCGATTCTAGCAATGAGCAATAGAGCGCCGTACTGTCATCACAGTCGCCAAAAGCGCCCGAGTTGCCATCCTCCGAAGTTTGCTCCGTTAGATGCATTAGCATTTCGTGAGGATACTTGATATCGTCATTCGTGCCGCTGGCAAACGGTATGTTCGGGTCCGATTTGTATGCTATTCCGTGCAGGGCGTTAAACAGGAGCATCGCCCTATACAACCCGAGTGGTATACCCGTTTGCTTGATACCTTCGATCTCCTGCGCGAACTCGGCGAAAACCGCTTCGGTGAAGGCTGCCACCGTTGGATCTTCAGATATGACAAAAGAACCGAGTTTGCCAACATCATCAAGAACCGTGGTGTGAATATCGTGCAAGGTGACAGTCGTTGTCGCGGTTTTGTACGCGGCTCCACCACTTTCTATGACCTTTATTACTGCCTGAACAGGCTGAGCCTGCGACAATTCCACGGCACTTGAAGTTAAAACGAGTTGGCGAATGGGGACAGATTTCCGTTTTCGCGGCGGCAACTCAATATCCCCTAAAGCAACTTCCGTGCCATCTCTGCTAACAAATCCGTCCATGAAGAGTTTTATGTGCACGGCTACGGGTTCATGGCTTTCATTTTTCAGCCATAGTCTACCTATGGTATCCGAAGATGTCAACGGGTAGTAGCGTTCTCGATCAACGTCAGCTAGTAGAGGCGGCGCGTCGGGTTGATCATACGTGATGGGTTCGGATTCACGGTTGGGTGTAGCGTAGTAGTGATAATGAACCGGGTAAAGGTCCTCAATGCGAATGTATTCGATGCGCACCGGCAGTTTGCGAAAATCAAAATTGAATGATAGTCCGGCATAGACTGTCGCCGGTAGGGTCGGGGGCATCAAATAAGCGGTGTTGAAATTCAACCACCTGAATTTCACGCTGCCTCCCAGAGAGTAAGTCGGCGCCTCATCGGTATCCAAGTCTTTCTGAAATCCTGCGCGCACCGCGAGATTGGTATTCGGGAGAAATTCTGCCCCGAAGTGAAACCTGTCCGTCAGATCCGCCCCAAACAGCCACCGCGAGGTCGGGCGATACGCCACTCCGAGCCTGTAGACGGTATAGGAAATCTCTTCGCTAACGTCCGGATTGTGTCGAATCCACCTACCCCGCACAAGGCCCTCACCCGATCCGAAACTAACGAGATCTTGAGCAAGCAGCCCCACCGACCAGCGGTGAGTTGGACGAACAATGATTCCGACATCGGTACCCCAGCCGTTTGCCGCTCCCCGCGATTCCTTGTCCAGTGAGACCGACTGAGTAAAATATTTGAGATTCACTCCCACCGAAACGTGCCTTAATGGAAGATAGCCGTAGGAGAAGTTAAAGTAGCTTCGTCCGGCGTTCAGTTCGTCATCGTTTATTCCAACGTCGACCCAGTCTGCGCCGAACGCAGACCTCTCGGAAATCGGGACTACTGCACTCAGATAATTCGTCTCCAGTTCGCCAAATAGACGTCCCGGCGTACGTTCAAGCTCGAAAGCGTAAACCCCCAGACGCGGTAACCCGGCGGGGTTGCGTCGGACACTGTTAGCGTCATCTGCCGCTGCCGTGAAAGCGTCACCCATACCGATAGGACGACTTCCCGGCAATGTGCTTTCTTCGACGGCATAAGCCGCGGCGGTTAGTAGAAGGAGGGATACCGAAAGACAGAAGCGCATTTCGCCTATTATGTTTGAGCGATCGCAGTGTTGTCAAGGGGTTTCAAGAAATGAAACCCCAAGATCACTCGGTCAACAAGCAGTTCCTGCGGGTCGTATGCGTCTCTCATTTCGAGGACACAGTTTCTTGAAATGCCGCGAATGCTGATCATCTGAGGCGGGAGATTACGGGGAGGCTCAAATCTGGCGATGTAACTCGACTGTTGATTCGGATTGGGAACTGATTCACTGATAATAGGATTACGTGAGCCCTAGACATGTCGAGCGGATGATAGATGTTTTTTCCAAATTTTCACCGGGCTAACGGTTCGTGACAACGACCGTCTTCGTTCTCAGCACCCCTTCACCCTCAACCGTGATGATATAGAAGTTGCTGACAACGAGTGCCCCATCGTCATCACGTCCATCCCAACGGAGGACATTGGTCCCCGTGGACATTACCTCCGGGCTCGTCAACACGCGGCGTAATCTTCCCGCTTCGTTGTAAATCTTGATGATAATATCCGTCGTTCGGGAGAGTTGAAAGGAGATGTCTGTCGACTCGCCGCGATTTGGGGAGAAGAGACGAGGCTGGCATGTTAGATTGCTAATGAGCACGCTTCCGGACACTTGCCGCGGCATCGCTGCGACGGCGTAGCGTCCAAGTGACAAAACTGCCGTTGAGATTTTGCCGCCCCCTCTATCAATCGTCCCTCCGACTCGTTTCCGATCCCCATTATCTATGCGAACGATTGTCAATTCTTCGGTATCGGAGACAGCGCCTTGCAAGCCTTCAAGGACAAATTCGATGGTAGCGGGTTTCAGGTCGTGTAGGCGTAAACTTGTCGGTGCAAATTTGTAATCTAACGAATAATTCGAAGTCCCGCTTGCTTCATTGATTCCGTCTAGTATTCCCAACCCATTCTCGGAAACCGGGTTAATTGTTATCACTGCGCGATCCGGTAAACTATTGGATGGAAAGACAATCCGCGCCCGTCCGTCCTGACTTTCTACTACGCCGCCGCTTGTTCGATCCAAACTGGGACTGAGAAACACGCGGACTTCGTCTTGTGTGCGGTGACCGGCTCGATCCTCCACCCGGAGTCGCAGCGTGTACCCTCCCGCCAATTCGGGGGCGGTCCATATTCCCAGTGTGCCCCGTGTGACGGGATTCAGGAACGCCGCCGGTTTTGAAATGGGAAGCCAGATGTCGGGAGAATCTTCGCTGCTGTACTCAATGACGTATTCTCCGAAGTTCCGGTCGTGTGCCGTACCGAGAATCTCGACTTGGAGGGGCAACTGCTGGTTTTCTATGGGAGAGAGGATCTCCGCTTGAGGCGGTATCCGGTCAACGAGCAGTGTAACGCGGGCTTCGACCGGGGGATTCCCCGAGAAATCCTCAGCCGTCAAACGGATCTCGTACTTTCCCTCCACCTCCGGCGGTGTCCATTGCGCTGTAACCTCATCTCTTTCCGCGGCGTCGGATTGTATAATCGTTTGCCAATCTTTCCCCTCATCGGCGGCTCGGACCTCAAGCCGGTACAGTCTCAAGTTGGCGTCCACGGCAACCCCGCTGATCTCAATTCTTTCCGACACGAGTACGTCGTTCGCAGGTTCGTCAATTCTTACGCGCGGCAGTTCATTGTCCACGGTAACTCGTACAGAGGATGTGCTCGTTTTCCCCGACCTATCCGTAACGATGAGGCGAACCTCGTAGTCCTCCTCGGTTGGGGGCGTCGTCCAGGACCCCAGAATCTCGGAGCGCTTGGGCTGCGTTGATGGAAATGCCAAGATAGGCACCCAGCCATCGGTATGACCTGCCGGGCGCACTTCGAGCATATAGTCCTTAAAATGCGCATCGTCCGCCGTCCCGACAATATCGACACTGCCCGACAGTGGTTTCCCATCGTTGGGGCTGATAATCTCGGCGGTTGGCTCAAAACTGTCGATAAACACCGGCACAGAATGTTCGGACTGCTTACCGGAGTCGTCGAAGGCGACGATATGGAGTTCGTACGCTTCGTCGAGTCTTGGTGTTTCCCAAACCGCTAAGGGTTCGTCGTTCTTTGGTTGACCGGAATCCACAACAGGGATTTCTCCCTTGGGGGACCGGCTCTGCGCATCTGACGGTCGAAACGAAAGTTCAAAACGCCTGAAGTTTTCGTCCTGCACGGTACCGGTGATTTGCACGGTATCTTCCAGAAACTCACCCGGCTTGGGCGAGTTTATTCGAGCGGTGACTTCCCTTGCATCAAGAATAACGCTGACTTCCGCGGAAGAGTCGAGTCCGGCTTCGTCTCGCACGGTGAGCCTGAGTGTGTACTCGCCTTCCAGATTGGCCGCATTCCACTGCCCCAGCAGTCCATCCTCGACGGGCGTACTTACGGTGCGGATAACCTCTTCGTTTTCGTCGTGCAAGACCTGCAATTCGTACCGGAGGAAATGGTTATCCGCAGCGATACCCGTCACATCGATGTTTCCTGCCGGCAAGACCGCCCCGTGTTGGGGCGATGTAATAGACGCCTCGGGATGCGTATTGTCTAGAATCAAGTCGCGTATCGTTTCAGATACATAACCGTAACTGTCAATAGCGATGAGCCTTAGCCGGTACTCCCCGTCCGGCACCTCCTCCGTGTTCCAGCGCGCGATTTCTTCCTCGTTGAGATGCCGTCCGCGCGCGGCGAGGCTGGGGATCTCATTCCACACCGTAGCATCGTCGGAGAGGTTGCGGTACTCAAGAATAACCTCTTCGATCATTGCATCTTCGGCAATTCCAACATTTACGGTCCCTATGATAATAAGGTCCCGAGAGAGAGGGGTTGTCCCTCCCTCCGGTTTGATAATGGAAACGACCGGTCTCGCGGCAGCATTATCAAGTCGATAGGGAACGGTTTCTGACCTACCGGTATTGCCGGCGCTATCTTGAGCGTCAGCCCTAACATAAATCTGTCCGTCAAGGGAGGAAGTGTCCCAAGATACGGCGACCGAAGATTCACTAATCTCGTCGTCACGAATCGTAACCCACTCCGAATCATCTGCGTCCTCTTGAAGCGCATATTCGAGCGTATATTGTTTCAAGTGTGCATCGTCGAATTCGATTCGCAGCGTCGCGCTTCCGGAGATCGTGGAGTCCGGGAGCGGGCGCTGTACACTTACGATTGGAGGCGTATTGTCAACTTCGACGGTCACCACGGCTTCTCCATAGTGTTGCTGGTCAAAACCGCTATCAATGGCATCCCGTGCAGACAACCATAGTGTATATGTCCCGTCAGACAGCGTGCGAGTATTCCAGTTATAGAGGGTGCTATTTTCAACGGGGTTTACCGAAACGAACGTCGAATCCAGAGCGGGCGGGCCGGTAAGTCCATTACCGACGTAGATCCGAATTCGGTAGTCTAGAAAGTCGGTGTCATCCGTTGCCGTGCCTTCGACCGGAAAAGTTCCCCGGATTACCTCGCTCGGCTTGGGTCTCGATATGCCGACTCGCGGTGGAACGGAGTCCACGGCAAATTCTGCGGTTGCGCCAATCGGGTCGGTATTGCCCTCTCTGTCAATGGCTCGTACCGTGAAATGGTGCACTCCCTCGCCAAGATTTGCTAGGAGCACGCGTTTATCGCGTCCGTCATCATCGGTAAAGACAGGGATGTTATCATCGATTTGATACTTGTAACGGAGTTCTGCCGCCGGAGTACTCGCATCGCCGCCCTCAAACTTGAAAATAACGCTTGTGTCTCCGATCGTTTCGCCTTGTGTTGGCCCGTTTGTAATTCGGGTGTCCGGTGGAATCAGTTCAGGATTAAAAATACTTATCCCGTCATCAGGACTCCCGAACCAGAATGCATCGCCCACTTGTGTTATCGCGGAGATGTTGTTGCTGTTTAGTCCGTCGGTTTCTGTTAGTACACGTGTAAACTGACCATCCTCAAAGATACCGACACCGTCCGCGGTGCCAATCCATATGCGATTACTCCGGTCGCGGAAAAGTGCCTGCACATTGTTATCCACTAGTCCGTGCTCCGTAGTCAACCATGCATGAGGAATCAGAGTTTCCCGGTCAAGCACGTGGATTCCTATCTCGGAACCAACCCAAATTGAGCCGTCTTCGGTTTCCAGCATCGCGCGAATATCACCGCTCGCAGGAAGTTCAAGGCGCCGCAGCAGTACCGCATCCAGAACCCACAATCCGCTGTCAAACGAAGCATCACTGAGCGCACCAAAAAAGATCCGTCCGCGCGAATCCACGAGCATAGCCACGACCGTGCGGTCCATCTGTTGAATAAGCTCCTGCTCCGAATGCCATCGAGCGCCGTCATAGCGGTGAATGCCAGGGAGAAACCCGAGTCCCGGGTCGCCCTCAAGCAGAATACCTGTACTGACCCAGATGTTTGCAGCCAGATCGACTGCCACCGCTTGAGTTTCATTGACTCCCCGCTCGATTCGAAGGTTCTGCCAGACGCCGCCGTCGGTCATCCAAAGTCCCTGATCGGTGCCGAGCCAGATCCGTCCTTGCATATCCGGGACAATCTCTCGGATTTCGCGTCCCTGCAACTGCTCAATCGTCTCAACGCCGCTTGACGTGCGGCGGTTTAATCCGTCCGGGGTACCTACCCAGACCCGCTGATTCTCGTCGGTGACCATTGAGATTATTCGATTATCACTCAGTCCGTGGTTTGTCGTTATCGGTTGCCAAGACCGATCCGAAAAACTCACGCCGTTATCCCGCGTGCCAATCCAAATCTCGCCGTTTTGAGATTCGAACAGCACTTGGACGTTATTGCTCGCCAATCCATTTGCCTTCGTTAGTTGACTCCAGTTACCGCGATCAAAGAGGCTGATGCCCGATGTTGTTCCGATCCATATTACCCCGTTGCGATCCCGCATTAACGCCTGCACTCTATTATCGATGAGAGGGGAATTGATGGTTGTTAACAACTCCCAGGTGGAACCATCGTAAACCGCCGCGCCTTCGGTCGTCCCGATCCACAGGTTGCCGGCGCCATCGTCGACAATCGCATCCACAATCGCCCTCGGCAGTCCATCGTCGGCGCCGAATGTGCGCCACTGAACGCCGTCGTAGTGGCTGAGCAGATCTGCCGCGGCGCCCGGTAGTAGACCAAACCAGAGTCCACCCGCTTCGTCCTCATAGATTGTTTGGACACCGACACCGGGTTGACCATCGGCCACCTCCAAGACGGGATGCCACGTCTCGCCATCAAATCGGTTAACCCCGATTGGGGTACCGATCCAGATTTCCCCCTCGTTTCTCGTAGCTTCGTCTGCATCGCGTTGAATGGCGGTAAGAACGCGGTTGTCAATTAAACCGGTGTTGGTCGAATAGTGGCTCCGCCAATCAATCTGATTAACACTGCGGTTGAAAATGCCTCTGAAAATTCCGGAGTCCGTTGTTGCCCAGATGACTTCATCACGGTCTTCAAACACCTGGGAAACTTCACCGACGGGGACATCATGATTCTGCCAAAACCCATCAAAGTAGCTTAGTCCCGCGCTAGTCGCCAGCCAAATACCGCCCATGCGGCCATCCGCAATTGATCGCACATTATTGCTGTCAAGCCCATCATTGATACGTGTAAAGTTGCGCCATTGGAAATTCTGTTGAGCCGAAAGGAGGGATGGAAGGAAAGAAACGCCGAAGGCAATCAGGAGTGCGGGCAACCGGAAGGCGCACCGTTTGGGCGAATTCTTGAATCTAGTCAATCCTGAATCCATTTCTAACCTTTCTACTTAGTCACGATCATCTTCTTCGTCGCCCTAAAAGTCTCTGTAGAGAGAGTATAGAAATACATCCCTGCCGCAACCGGCTCGCCGAGACCGTTTTTCCCATCCCAGTGTGCGGCGTCGGAACGTGATATGTAGCGGCCGGGTGGGAGTGTTCCCAAGGGGATGCGGCGTACGAGACGTCCATGATCGCTATAGATGTGTATCGATACATCAGAAGTAGCAGTAATCTGAAAGGGCAACCAAGTTTCGGGGTTAAACGGATTAGGATAGTTTTGTAGCAGAAGGTTTTTCCGTGGAGGGACTGAGATTATGAATCCCTCTAGTGCTTGAATGGCACGACGCGCTGAAGGTGACTCGTCTAACGAGCGGATTAGTTCTAAGTAAAGGCGGCGCAATGTCGCTTGCGATAGCTCGGTATTGATCTCCGAGGATAGTGCTCCCGGCGCTTGAGCGCTGTTCTCGTAAGTTTCTCCAAAGTGGGAGACGACGAGCCTAAGATCAAGTATGTTGACCACACCATCGCGATTGACATCCGGGTTTATCTCTAGTCCTGATAGATTCGCCAGCCCTTCGAAACCTGAAACTATGACGAGGTCGAATATGTCGACCACACCGTCGTGGTTGACATCCCATGGGCGCGAAGGTCCCTCAACGATAACGGTAGTCTCTGTAACCGAACAGTGAATCGATCCTTGATCCGAATTGACAAGTTCAAGATTTTCCAATTGAATCTTGCACGTGCCAACCGCTTTCGATCGAAATAGGACTTCCAGAAGGATTCCGCTATTGTCGGGGTTTGGTTCTCCAATCTTGGTTGCGGCAACGCCTTTATATAACCCCTCGTCTTGAAGAATCTGTCCGCGTTTTCCCCTGCCGTCTGTACCGAAGATGTTTCTGAACTCGGTTACCGTTACAAATGTGAGAAGATCGGGATCTGTCCATCGGAGATCGAATTGAAAACCTGCAAGATCCGGTACAGAGTCGGCGAGAACCTGTACCGAGAACTCTTCCTCCAAGCCTATACGCTGCTGCTGTGGAATAAGTTCAACAGAGCAAGTTCGCAGCGGCTTAGACGGTGAAAGGAACGAGGAGGGTTCCGACCAGTCACTGACGCTGCCGAAACCGCCCGAGCGTACACGCCACCAATACTGCGAGCCTTCAATCTTCAAAGAGAAGGTGAGCTTGTTCATTGACACGGTTGCAGATTCGTAAGGGAAGGGAAAACTTGCATCAAGCGCGACCTCGATATCGTAATAGATAGCATCTTCGGCTGCCTGCCACTGCAGAATCGTGCTTGGAGATTCAACAAGTGTCTCTCCCCGCGGTGAGAGTGGAACGGGGCTCGCGGGATCCGCACGCCATACACGGATAGACGTATTATCTCCACCCGTTGCTGCAAAGAGTTTTCCTTCCGGACTGAATGCCAGATCGTGCTTCGACTTGGCATCGAATGACCTAAGTTCCTGGTATCTCGCGACATTTTGCCCGGCAACATTCCAGAATTTAACGCTGTTGTCTCTCTCTGAATTCGCCAATCCAACCGCTAACAACCGAGCGTTTGGGCTGAATGTTACGGACAGTACGGGCCGATCGTATGTTGCAAGGGGTAAGTTTGAACCCTCATCCTCGTCGGCCGTCTCGGTCGCCGGCACGTGGTTCCACAAGCGTACGGTGCCATCCCACGAACCTGACGCGATTAGATCCCCATCCGGATGCATTGCAACTGACCAGACACGCTCTTCGTGTCCAACAAATGTCGCAACCAATGTGCCCGATGACACATCCCAAAGACGCACCGTGTTGTCGTCCGATCCGGAGGCAATCTGCTTCCCATCGCTGCTGAAATCAACGGATAATACAACGTCCACATGCCCTCTGAATGTCCTGCTCAGCGAACCTGTATCGATCTCCCATAGCCGCAAAGTGCCATCGGTTACGCCCAAGACGACCTGCCGTTCGTCCGGGCTAAGCGCGATCGATGTCACTTGATCTAAACCAGCCCGATACCGGCGAATCTCTCGTTCCTCCGTCACGTTCCACAATCGTACGGTGCCGTCCTCCGAGGCTGAAATAAGCTCGTCGTTGCTTCTAAACGCAAGGCCTGTAATCCTTCCCTCGTGCCCCGCGAGCGTATGAACATTAGATACGGCTGATACATCCCAGATATGGATTTTGTGATCGTTTCCATCAGCCGCAAGCCATTCGCCGTCGGCACTAAAGGCAAGTTCGAACGCATCGCTCTCGTGCGGGAGCAGCGTCTCGGATGGGAAGTTGGCAAAACTGTCTGTGCAAAGTTCCCATAATGAAACAGCCAGTAACAGGCTTAGAAGGAATAGTCTTTTCATTCTGATTTCTCCGCCAGCAAAGATTAGTAGAGGCATTGGGGATAGTTTATACCATTTCGCTTGAATAACAGTGCATAGATTAAAGCTGCTATTTCGTTAGGACTTACATGGTTACACGGTGTAGCACCTGGTAGGAGCGATCTCCGAATCGCGACTCAAATTAGGGCATTTGCCAGTTATGCACCGATACTTTATGGAAATGGTATTAGCACCTTTCATGCCAACCGCGCGGGCAATTCGGATTCCACTTACCCCGCCGATTGGAACATCACAGGTAATACAATTTCGCTTAAATAATAGACATCTTTCCAAAATATTAACAGTCGCTACGGGGTATTTTCCGAGCGTTGAGTAGCCACAGGCGTGCATGAACGATTAATTGATTTGGGCGATTCGGCTAAGGTTGTTCGTCCGCTTGCCTTTCATTTTGCCGCTCGACGGCAGGTATCTCCGTGGTTCAATCAACCGAGGCGTTTTCAGTCTGGATTTTCTGTTTCCCGTGACTCGCAACCGATCTTCCATGATTGACGGTTACACTGTTTGTTCCCCTTGGTTTTCGTGGTTCAGTTCTGCCTGCGACGCCGGTTGTCGTCGCAGACGATGGCTATTCGCAAAAATCAGCCTGGAATCCAGTGATGACACGGGTTTGACGAGTTTGGAGCGCTATGCGGTATTCTGGGATAAACTGCGACTAGGTTTCAGCGCGCCTCCTCCCGCTTAGCCAAACTATGGGGAGGTCGACGCTGTAAATTCGATCTGATTTCATAGAGTTTTGACACCTGGCATCATTTGAAATTCACCCTACAGAAGGAGCGCAATGCCAGTATACCACATAAGTGTTAAGTAATCAAGCTAAAATCGAGACGTGACAAGGCGAAAGATCTTATTCAGTAATAATCTGGACAAAACCAAAGATTGTCAACTTGAGATACCCCGAGACGAGTTGCCAATCGGTGCAGATATTCTGATCTCCAACATTACTATAACCACATAGATCCATTTTGGAAAGATGTCTAATAGTACATAGAGTAAAGTGGTTATTTCGTTAGGGCTTACATGGTTACACGGTGTAGCACCTGGTAGGAGCGATCTCCGAATCGCGATTCCAATTCACGCCAGCTGCCAATTATGCACTGCCATTTTATAGAAATGGTATACGTCATTCCGAGCTATGCATGCCCGGTTCTATCGGGACTAAATGCGGGGGAGGACATCGACATGCTTCGTCAAAATTCAGCCGTTACCCCGAAATAGGGAATCAGCGGAAGTTGATTAACTACATCCTGCTCGGTGTAGTCATAATTGTAATCAACCGTGAGCACGTTCTTGCGATTGTACGCGTTCAGGAGTTCCACGTAGATACCCATCTCCCAGCTATCGAAAGCGAACGCTTTGTTAACACGGACATCCAAGCGATGAAACGGCGGAACCCTCTCGGAGTTCGTGGCGCCGTAGATGGGGCGGTAAGTCGGCAGTCCGGTCGTCGGATGCCGCGCAATTGTAGCGTCAATAACGGGAGTATAGGGATTTCCGGTGGAATATTGCCATTTGGCGCCAACCTCCCAAGTCCGCGTGAGCTTATAGCTTCCCGTGAGTGTCGCGACGTGTGTCTGATCGAACGAATACGGACGCCAAGGATCCCCGGGACGATCTCGGCGCTCGGAACGCACGTATGCGTAACTTACCCAACCAAAAAAACGTGTACCTTCAGTGTGACGAAGAAATAGTTCTAACCCGCGCGCCATGCCTTCTCCCTGATTGAGGTAAATCTCTTCCCTATCGCTCGTAACAAGGTTGCTCAAATCCCTATAGTAGCCGGCGACCTTGAATTCGGTCCGACCCGTAAGTTGGCGCTCCAACTCCAGGATATAATGGCTGGCTTCGCTGGATTTTACATCCGGGTTGCCGAAATCGGGAAAGTTGAGAGGTGGCTGTGGGCTTTGTTCATACCTCCCGTAAGCGAAACGTACTTCTGAACCACTCGGAATCTGGAGCGTAAGACTAGCTCTTGGACCGAGAGAAACCTCGTCGGTCAAGTTTAGATAGTCGATTCGAAAACCGGCGGCAACCGATAGAAATGGGACGGGACGGTATCGATGCTGTAGATATGTTTCAATACGGTTGTAACGTAGTCCGAATTCGCTCCGAATCTTTTCCTCGAACGTGAAATCGAAATCCGGGTCGCCTTCGTCCGGCCTGCGTGGAAAGAAAGCGGCGCCGGTGGTGGGCGCAGTGGCTAACAGCAGTCCGGACTCCAGCCGGTGACTTGACGTAAAACGAAAGCTTAAATCCTGGCGTAACTGGTAGTTGGAAACCCCGATCCTCAGGAACAGCCCTTCGCCGAAATTGAGATTGAAGTGGTTGAAAGAGCGCGTTAGTGACAGATAGGACGTCAACCGATCGGTAAACAGGGAACGTAGGTGAATCCCCTGTCCGTCGAAGCCGTTCTCAAAAAGGAACCTTCCCGCTAAAGTCGGATCGCCGCTGACATCCTTCAGACCCAATCTGAGTTTCATGAAATCGTCTGCGGCGAATGCGTTTGCGGTAACCTCGTGCTTTTCGCTCAGATTATACGCGGCTTTAAACTGATAATCCCAAAAACGGGGAAATGCCGTGATCTGCTCGACTTCGATAGGCAGCAGTTCCACATGGCTTCGCCTTCCCCCCAAATACCAAGAACCTTTTGCTCCGATAGGTCCTTCCAATAGCCCCTCTGAATAGAGAAGGTTCAAATTCAGTTTGCCGCTAACGTTATGCTCGTTGCCTCCTCGCGAATAGATGTCAATAATGGCTTGTGCATCCGTACCAAATTCTGCGCCGAATCCGCCGGCATAGACATCAATCCTTTCAATTATCTCGGAACTAAGTGTTGAAACAAGACCACCGAAGTGATACGGATATCCGATGGGCGAACGGTCAAAGTAGAATACATTGTCTTCAGGTGCGCCGCCGCGGATGTACAGTGCCCCGTTGAAATCGTTAGCGACGGTGATCGACGGAAGTACCGGCAATGCGCGAAGCGCGTCGCCTGCCGTACCGGGTATGCGTTTAATTTCCAGCGCTTTCATGCTTTGACGGCTGACCGTAGCCGGAAATTGCTCTGTGGTAACAATCACCTCGTCAAATAGGAATTCGACTTTTTCAAGACGCACCTCCACGCGGGCCGCTTTACCGGGTTCTACGGTGACGACCGGTGCCTCCGAGGCGTAGAACCCCGCCGCTGATATGAGGATCTTATATTCGCCAGCAGGAAGATTGTTAAATTGAAATGTTCCCCTCGCGTCGGTTGATGCCGCATGATCATCATAGCCGGCTAAACGCACCTCTGCCCCCGCTATGGGCCGCATCGTGTCGTGATGAAGTACCGTCCCTAGAATCCCCGCGTCGCTAGGGGTTGATTCCTGAGAAAAGCCGGGAAGAAGGTAAAGCGGCAGAATGAGCAGGGCAATTGACATCTGACGAATCGAGCGCATTTCCATGAGAATCGGTCAGGTGGAAACTGCGGCAAAGAGTAGACATGGAGTCCGACGACAAAATAAAAATTTTGGGTGCTTGGGGCGAAAGATTCTAACACATCGTGTGGGATTCAATCAAACAAATCTGTTGGCCGATGATGCGTCGTTACTCGACTGCGCCTCGTGCCACACCACCGTCCCCCGTGGTGTTTTCTTAATTGGCAAGGTCCCTGCGCGTACCATATTGAGGAATCAACTTTACAGGACAAGCGGGATGGTATAAAATCAGTAGGATACAAGATGGGGCAATATAACCCGGCCCATTCGCTGCGATTGACCGGCTGGATGATTGAGGGTAAAGTCGCATCTGGGAACCCGGTATTTCGGGCGCGCGCCATTAGCCCTGCCTATATAATTCTTTCAGCAAGTAACACTCTTGTACCGCAAACTGTTAGTTTGCGGATCACAATCTGACAGATTGTGGTGCAGACTTCCTTCTCTAAGACTGGTACTGAAAAAGTGTTACTTGGTAGCACCCCATTATCCCCGTCGGGATAATTCATTCAGCAAGTAACACATATGCTACAATCTCCCCAAAGAGCGGTTAAAAACCTGAAGCGCAAAGCCAATCAGTTGGGATTTCATTTGGTTGCACGAGCAGCTTAAATCGGGTTTCCCATCAACGAAGTTAAGGTGAAATCGAATTGTCGAAAACGCCTTTCAACACGCTTATTATGTTTAGTGTTACTTGGTAGCAGATTCCTCGTGCATCTCCCGGCTACAACTCCAAAGGGCACACCGAGGTCCGTGCTTATCTCTCAATGGCGAATTCCTTGCAGTATGGATGGGTAATGCACTATCACCATTAAGGAGAAGGTGGACATGGGAAACTCGTCAAAGAACCAACCGACGGTGACTATCGAAAAATGGCTCTCCGAGGGCAGAAAAATACATAAACGGCACCGCTTCACCTTTTTCTTCGGCAGTCTTTTCGGCACGATCATCTGCACACCTCTGTCAATTCTCTTTGTTGGTCTTGTGGTCCCCCGTTCCGTGGGGATTTTCGGTCCGGACCAAATTGAGGCGATGGACGTGCCGTTCCCTTGGTTCTTGGCGCCGATACTTGCATTTACTTTCATTCCGCTGTTAATGGTATGCTTCGGGCCACTATATGCCGGAATTTGCCATATGGGACTGAAGTCGATGCGCGGAGAGAAGCCTCGCCTCCGTGACGTCTTCAAGGGGTTCAATCGATTTTGGGGAACATGCTTCTTATGGTTAATCTTCCCGACTGGCATTTTTATTTTGGTTTCAACCGGAGTTGGCGTTCTTCTTGTTCCGCTTCTTTGGGCATCAGCGATGTTGGCGTTTCCCCTTTTGATTGACCAACAACTGGGGGTTTTTGCCGCCATGTCCGAGGCGTTCCGTACCGTGTTTACATGGAAGAATTGGTGGCGGTTTTGGCTGTATGGACTCGTGTTGACATTCCTTGGCAGTATCGGCATTGTTGTGTTCGGGATCGGTATTTTCGTTACGCTTCCACTTGCAATCTGCGCACAGATGATCGCCTATCGTGAAATCTTCAAACCTCAAGAGGTTTTGCTAAAGGAGGTAACCAAACCCGGCGATCCGTATCCCTCGATGCTCAAAGCGCAGTACATTCAACCCATCTCACAAATACGGGAGCTTCGGGATAGGATTTTCGAGGCGATCAATTCTGCCAACGACGGAGTCAAACCGCTGCTAGAATCATCGATTGACCATATCGGGGGCGTAGTCTCGAAGGCGGCAGAACTCATAAATCGCCTGCAACAGATTGAAGACTATCTGCAGACGTCAAGCGTACAAACTCTTTGCCGTGAGAGGGACGAGATAGAAGGGAAACTCTCAACCGCAAACAACGCAGCGGTCGCTTTACAGTATGAGGAGGCTCTGAAGGTACTCAGGGACAGGCTTGTAAATCATGAGCACTTGACAAACTTTGCGGCGCAAATTCGTGCACAATTAACCACGATTCGTATTTCCCTGGATAATGCGTTAGCCAAGATCGTCAGAATCAAGACCACTGGAGTCGGCAACGCCAGTTTTGAAAGCGACGGTGTTGCCAGAGAGTTGCAAAGCTTGCGTGTTGAGATGGATGCGTTATTGGATAGCCTGAACGAAATGGAGGGCGGCTTACCGCGCTCGTAGGAATGACGATGAATAGCGCATCATTCTCATGATTCTTCTTTAATCCGAGGAAGCATGCCAAACTTATGAGGAGACGGAATTCGCTCACCTTGGATTCCGGAAAACGAAGGGAATAATCTTCTGCGTTGCTTTCGTCGCGAACCACAGCAATTATGCTTCTGACAGCGATTCTAGGACGTCGTTGACAATCTCGTCGGACTTTACCCCTTCCCCCTCACCCTCATAATTCAGAAGAATGCGGTGGCGCAGGGCGGGCAGAGCGACGGCATGAATGTCCTCGAAAGCGACGTTATAGCGTTCATCGAGCAGCGCCCTGATTTTGGCAGTCAACGTAACCGCCTGTACGCCGCGAATGCTCGCGCCCAACTGGACGTAGCGTTTGACTCGCTCCGGTGCATCCTGACGGTCCGGGTGCGTCAGACAGATGAGTCTGATGATGTAACGCTCGACGTGTTCGGCAATCGGAACGCGGCGCACCAATTGGCGCATCCAAATTATAGTCTCGGCATCAATGATTGCTTCAATGGCAGCTTCCACGTCCGACGTTGTGCGCCGCAGGATTTCCAGGATCTGATCCTCGTCTGGAAAATCCACGTGAAGCTTGAAAAGAAATCGGTCAAGCTGAGCCTCGGGCAAAGGGTAGGTGCCCTCCATCTCCAACGGATTCTGAGTGGCAAGAACGCAGAAGGGTTCGTCCAGCCTGTGGCTTGTTTGGGCGACGCTTACGGTGTGCTCCTGCATCGCTTCAAGCAGTGCGGATTGGGTGCGGGGTGTCGCACGATTGATCTCATCCGCAAGCACAATCTGTGCAAAGATGGGTCCTCGCTGAAACTCAAACTGTTTTCCTCCCTTCCCATCTTCGACGAGAATAGTCGTGCCGGTAATATCTGAAGGCATCATGTCGGGCGTAAATTGGATTCGCCTGAACGATAGATGCAGCGCCTCACTCAAGGAATGAACCAACTGCGTTTTCCCCAGACCGGGGACACCCTCCAGCAGCACATGTCCGTTTGCCAACAGACACAGCAGCACGCCTTCAATAACCTCGTCCTGTCCGGAAATACGTTTATGAACTTCCGATTTCACGCGGGAAAAATTATCCCGAAATTGTCCTACTTGCTCTTCCAAATCCATAATTGAAAACCGTTAGCTCAAGATGTCGACTGCATTCGTTCTGCGGATGCGAACACCGGTCAAATTATACCAGAAACGGGGGGCTAATCCAATCAAAAAGGATTTATCCGCTGTTGATTCGGGAATTCGCGCTTGACCAGTTCTCGACGGATTCGTTATAATGCCACTTTAGTCGAGCGAACATTGATCGAGATCGTGTAAGGCACCATGCCGGATGTCGTTATTGGACATATTGAACAATCCGAAAGCCTTGAACCAGTGTTTTCTGCGTTCGAGCAAGACCGTCCCGGTTTCAAGATAGGGTGTGGACATTTTGAGAGGGAGGAAGGCGAACTTTCTGCGGAATATGGGGGTGTCCGTTATATCTGGATTGACCATGGCGGTGGGGAAGTCCTATTGGAATTGGGGTATCGAACACAGGAGGGGGACGGCGAGAGACTGCCAGACTTCTACGAACCGGACGAGTGTGACGATGAGACGCGGTCAATTCTGGGAATATTTGCGGACAATCTCAATACACTGCACGAGGGGGCGCGATCACCCGTTGAGGCAATACTGAGTCGGATTTCCGGGCGAACGCTGGTTGGTGATATTGCCGGAGACGTCCGATTACTCGTGGAGAGTGGACTGCCGACCGGAGAATGGTCATCGCGTCCGAAAGTACGCCGCGCTTTTGATCGACTTCTGGAAGGCTATTCGACTATCGGCTGGTCAACCAAACAGATCGCTTCGTTCGAAGAGGTTCTGCCGGGCGATCAGCTTATTGTAGAACCGGATGAACCGCTTCGTGTACGCGGAGACTTCCGATACTGGTGGATCGAGGACACGCATGGTTTTATGACGCATCTTACCAAGACGCGCCGGTTGCGCTATTTGCGAAATACGGCAGATGGGCGCAATTCCGATTCAGGCGGATTTCACCGGCTATCCGCGGCATGGCATTGCGACGCGGGACTAGAGGACAGTCCCGATGGAGTCAATAGTGTCAACAGTTGTGTTAGGCATATCGCGGCGGAACGCTCGAAGCCCCACTATCACCCTTCAACGTCAGTTGGCGGCGGAGAACCGCAGCATGAATTCTACTTTGTCTTAGATCCCGAGGTCTATTCGCTTAATATGAACGGACGCGAGAGCTACTTGCACACCTTTCCGGACGTCCAAAATATTATGAAGTATGACGAGATTCCGCTTGAACCCGGCAACGTTGTTTACGTTCCGCCAGACACGGTTCACCGGGTGATTGATGTTCTCGTGAACAACGTAGCTCTTCCAGGATTTAAGCCGTTCAACGATATCTATTTGGACCAAAAAGATTGAAGCAATAATCGCGCGAGGATTCTATGTAGGGTGGGCACCGCCCACCATTTCCCGTCTTATTGCGATAGAGATTCTCAGGCTACAGGTTGGCAATACTACTGACGATTCTCTCAATGGGTTACAGAGAAGACCAAATCATCTAAAGCCTTCTCACTTTTTCCAACACATGATTCTTGCCGTCATATATGTCACTTCGATTTGCTAAGTCACCTGAATATTGAAGGATTGTGAGTTAACGGAGGAACACAGTCGTGGGAACATGGTATGAGAACAGAATCCTTCTGAACACCTTTATCATTATAATGGTCGTTTCTTTTGCAGTGTACATGTACCAACGATCTGGCGAGATTGGGCGATGGGGGCTCGTCATCTTCTTAACCTCGGGAACCTTAATCATGATTAGAGGGGTTGTGCGGATTACAATGCGAATGCGAAAGCGCGGCGCCGACGCCGAGAAATAAGGAGCTAGGAGGAGAGACAATGAAACGTAGAAAATTTGTAAAGATTCTAGCGATCAGCGCTGCCGGGGCTGCGCTGCCGATTGGCGATTTTGAGGCGGCGGGTGTAACCGGACCCGTGCTCAAGCCCGGTACGATGGTCACCAACATCCCCGATTTCTACAAACTGCAAATAGGAAACGTGCCAGCCATTAATGCTGCTCCCACCCACTGGAAGTTGCTCGTCACGGGGCTGGTTGAGAAGAATCAACTTTTCACGTATGAGGACATCACTAGTATGCCTTCGATGACCGCGATGCGGACGCTGAAGTGTATCGGAGATCCGTTCGGGGAAACTCAGATGAGCAATGCCGAGTGGACCGGCGTTCCGCTGCGAGTTTTCCTTGAGAAAGCCGGCATCAAACAGGAGGCTAACGTTGTCGTCTTCCGATGCAGGGATAGCTACCATACGGCTATCCCGATAGCCGATGCCATGCGCGAGGAAACCCTGTTGGCGTACAAGATGAACGGTGTGGATCTCCCTAAAGAACACGGTTTTCCCATCCGTCTGCTCAACCCCGGTCACTATGGCACCAAAAATCCGAAGTGGATCATCACAATTCAGTTGGCGAAGAAGCATGAAGGATACTGGGAGAAACGGGGATGGGATCCCGTGGCGAGCGTCAAGTTGGCGACGATGATCGGCACCCCGGGCGAGGATTCGACAATTAAGGCAGGGGAAACCTATACCATTAGCGGCGCCGCATTCGATAGTGGAAACCACGGTGGAATCAGGAGTGTTGAAGTCAGTCTTGACGAAGGAAAAACTTGGAAGGCGGCTGAAATATGGGCGAGCGATTCACCTCTGGCTTGGTCGCTTTGGAAGTACACTTGGCAGGCGCCGAGCAAGGAGGGGCCGGTTAACGTCTACGCTAGAGCAACCGCAAATGACGGATTAATGCAAAAAGCGACCGGATTCGATGCGGGCCCGGCCGGCGCCGTCAGCTATCATACCGTTGAGGCGAAGGTTGCCAAGTAGCTCTTGGTCTTGCCGCTTGAAACGTAGGGTACTCAATTTGAGAGGGCGGCGCCAAAGCCCATGAACGAATTTACGCGGATATTGAGCACAATCCGTCGCCCATTTCAGCAAGAAACGCGAAACGGTTGTCTCGACAACGTCGTCATCAACGGGTTGGGTAACTACGTAAAGTTCTGGCTTAAAAAGGCTCGCCAACTATCACTTGATGAATCCGACGAACAGACAGTAGCCAAACTCGCGAATCGCTTTACGAATTACGATCAATTGCCGCCGGCGGACCGGCGCAAGATTATTGAAAGCGCTACGGTAGAGATTGATGTGATAGTATCTGAGCGATCGCCGGATCCGCCGCAAACTCGCTCCAGCCGGGGTCGGCGTCCGCAATCGCGCGCGCCTACCGAAGCGAACCACCCCTCCCCACAGGCAAGTCATACGCCGACCACTAGCGGAAAAGAGCCCACCGTTCCGTCTTCCAAACCCCAGCCACCTCGCTTTCAAAACTCGTTACCGAATGAAGATGTCGTAATCGGCGATACCCCGGTCGAGACGGATGTCAGAACCTTAGATTTCTTGGCAACGCCACTCCATGAAACCAAAGGGATTGGGACACGGCGCGCGAACAAGCTGATTGCGGAACTGGAGGTGCACACGGTCGGAGATCTACTCCAGTATTATCCGCGCGACTATATTGACCGCAGGAGTATCCGCGACATCTACGATGTGGGGCGCAGCGGGGAGCCGGCGACAATCCAAGGCAGGGTGGTGAACCACGACAAATTCACACCGGCACGTAAAGGAGCAAAGACGGTCGGCAAGATAATGGTATTCGACGGTACCGGGGTCGCGGTGCTCGTCAATTTCGGACGCCGGATAGGCTATCTGAGAAGAGAGCTCACGGTGGGAACATCTGTCGTTATCAGCGGCAAATTCGGGCGCCGGAACAACGAGATACAAACCACCGATTATGAGTTCGAAATCCTTGAAGATGAGGTTGCGGCTCTAATTCATACGGGACGAATCGTCGCCAAATACCCGCTGACGGCAAATCTCACGCAACGGATGTTGCGTCAATGGATTAGCAGCGTATTGGACGAATACGGGGAACGATGCCCTGAAATCTTGCCCCTGGATATTCGCCAGCGACAAGGACTGATTGACCGGAGAACGGCGACCGCAGAAATCCACCGTCCCGCGACCGACTCGTACTGCAAGGCAGCGCGAAAGCGACTCGCCTTTGATGAATTTTTCTTGTTAGAGCTGGGTCTTGAACTCAGAAAGAAGCGTTGGAAGACCGAGGAGAAGGGTATCTCATTCAAGGTTGAGAGCCAGTTGCTCGACCGATTCATCGGTAGTTTACCGTTTCGACTCACGGAGGCGCAGAAGCGTGCCTTCAAAACAATCAGGGCGGATATGGAAGGCGCGCACCCGATGAACCGTCTCCTGCAGGGAGATGTCGGATCCGGAAAGACTATTGTGGCAGCCATGTCGTTACTGTGCGCCATCCAATCCGGTTATCAAGGCGCCCTGATGGTTCCCACCGAGATCCTAGCGGAACAGCACGCTTTCAACTTCTCGGAACTGCTCAAACCCATCGGATTGAATGTCGTCCTGCTGAAAGGGGATATGACGAAGAGTGAACGCGAGGATGTTCTCGGGGAGATAGCTGGTGGGATGGCGCATATTGTCGTCGGAACTCATGCGCTTATACAGAAGGGAGTTGAATTTCGCCGACTCGGTCTTGTGATTATCGACGAACAGCACCGATTCGGCGTCATGCAACGCGCTATTCTTCGGGACAAGGGCATGACGCCTGATGTTCTCGTCATGACGGCGACACCGATTCCACGCACACTCGCGATGACGGTCTACGGCGACCTGAACGTCTCGGTAATTGACGAGATGCCTCCGGGCAGGCAAACGGTTGGGACGAAATGGGTGAGGGAGGGGGAGCAGGGTGAACTCTACCGGGGCATCGAAAAAACGGTTCGACGCGGCAGGCAAGCCTACATCGTGTATTCGCTGGTAGAGGAGTCGGAGAAACTCGAAGAGATTAAAGCGGCAACCGAGATGGCGAATCGTCTTCAGCGCGAGGTCTTTCCCGATCTTCGTCTAGGGCTATTGCACGGTCGGATGCGGTCTTCGGAGAAGCAGGAGGTAATGGCTCAGTTCAAATCCAAGCAGATCGACATACTGGTTTCTACGACGGTGATCGAGGTCGGCATTGATGTTCCAAACGCTACGATCATGGTAATTGAAAATGCCGAACGCTTCGGATTGGCACAACTCCACCAGTTACGAGGACGTGTGGGACGAGGCGAACACAGGTCTTTCTGCTATCTTGTCGCTTCGGCAAAGTCGCAAGACAGTGTTGAACGCATGCAGGTCATGACGCGTACCAACGACGGCTTTGAAATCGCCGAAGCGGACTTGAAACTACGGGGACCTGGCGAATTTTTCGGCACTCGCCAATCGGGGCTCCCAGGCCTGCGACTGGCGAATCTTATTCAAGATGCACCGCTTCTGGAAGCCGCGAAAACCGAAGCAAACCGGCTCGCTCAAGCGGACCCCGGCTTGCGGCAACCGGAGCACCGACTGCTGAAATGCCTGCTGCGAACCCACTGGAAGGAGAATCTGGAACTGGCAACCGTTGGTTGACGCATCGTACCCGTCCTACTCGGCTGGGATTGAAAACAGTTGACGCAGAAGGGCAGATCGGTATAATGGCTTCAGTAGCGGCGTTCAACAATCTCACATAAGGAGAAAGAGGAAATGGCATTTTTTGAACTTCGGCAGTATCGTACCAAACCTGGCCAACGAGAGAATTGGGTCAATTACATGGAGGAAACGGTTATCCCCTTCCAAATCTCAAAGGGGATGGTGATTATCGGAAACTTTGTTGGCGAGGAGGAGGAAGATCTGTATGTTTGGATTCGCCGTTTCGAGAGCGAAGAGGAACGGGAGCAACTCTACCAAGCGGTGTATGATAGCGACGAGTGGAAGAACGAGATTGCCGATCGAGTCGGTGAATTGATCGACAGAACTCAAATCAGCGTTACTCGGCTTGAGGCGACCCCCAAATCTGTCCTACAATGACATGGCGCGTGGGACTTGCACATATCAATCTCGGTTTCTATACTCAGCATCGGTTAATTTTGCGCAATTGTGCGCCGAAGGTTTGTAGGAGCGATCTCCGAATCGCGACGGTCGGGAATCGATGGGAACTCCTCCTACCACCGGCAAAACTCACGCTCCATTTCTTGACTCTTGAAAAACGCAACTTCCAACAGCGTAGAGTGGAAGTTTCGCAAAACCGCCGTAAATGCTATCCGCGCAGTTGGTGCGCTCCCTTCGTTATCTGAACTCTATGACTCCGAATACTCTCCTATGCACGAAGTCCCAACCGCGCAGCTACATCGCTACCTACCGGATCGTAGACTAATCAGCCAGTTGAATTCCTTTGCGTGTGCACGAGGGGTGAGCCTCTATCTCGTGGGTGGCTGCGTGCGCGATCTTCTATTGAAAAGACCGGTTGACGATCTCGACTTCGCTCTGGAGAGGGATGCGTTGTCATTTGCCCGCGATTTTGCCGGTTTATTAGGCGCGGCTTTTGTCACGTTGGAGGAGCAATTGCCCACGGCGCGGGTTGTCATCCGGGAATCGGATTTCGCGCTCGATTTTGCTCAATTTCGCGGAGGAGTGGTCGAAGAGGATCTACGGCTTCGCGATCTTACCATCAATGCTATCGGCATCGAACTCGCGTCACTTGCCACACAACCAATCGCGCGGCTTATTGATCCCTGCAACGGCTTGTCAGACCTGAGATCCGGGCAGTTGCGGTTTCCAAGCGAGCACGTCGTACTGGACGATCCGCTCCGGTTGCTGCGAGTCTACCGCTTTGCCGCACAATTGGGTTTTACGATTCCCGACGAAACGGTCCATCTGATATCCCGGCACAAAAATCTGTTAAACCAGGTCGAATCGACCCGAGTTCCGCGAGCGGCTGTGGCAACGGAGCGTGTCCGCGACGAGTTGATTAAGATACTAGATACTGTTAACGCCGCGGAATGCCTCCGCCAAATGGACGGAATCGGTTTTCTGTCGCAAATCTTGCCCGAAATTGACTCCATGCGGGGCGTCCGGCAAGATGATAGTCATCATCTTGATTTGTGGGAGCAGTCGCTGCTTTCACTTGAGATGTTCGAGGAACAGTCTGCCTCGGCGACATTAGCCTCATATCAACGTGAGATCGAGGATTACCTCGACACGAATCTAGTCGCCGGGTTAAAGCGCGAGACCGTTCTCAAACTTGCGCTGATTCTACTGAACATCAAAAAGCCGGGCGCGAAAGAGGTTGATTCCCGGGGAGAGATTCGGTCCGACAAGGATGAAAACATTGAGACCGAGATTGCACTCCGGGTTGTGAAGCGGTTGCGGCTAGGCGGTAAAGCGGCGAAGTTAATGGGTTGCCTCCTACGGCATCATTCTCACGTCCGGGAGATGTTGAAGACCGCCTCAAGCCGTGATCAGGTGAATCGACTTTTGAAAGCTGCAGGCCAGGATTGGTTGGGTGTGCTGCTAGTCTCTTACGCCGACCTGCGTGTGTCGCGGGGAGATCAGCGCACTCCCCCGGAAGCATCGCCGGCAGAGCAGGTGATGGGGGAAATTGCGGACCGTTATTTTCTAGAAATCCTACCGATGATGTCGCGGGAACGGCTGATTTCCGGCGACGAGATTATGGACGCGCTGAATTTAAAACCGGGTCCCCTCATCGGCGAGATCTTGGAACAGGTGGAAGCGCTTCAGTTCGACGGGAGAATTCACACACCGGAGGATGCGCTGGCGGCGGCGCGTCGTATTTTGAAAAAGTCAAATCAGGGCGGTAAGGTATAGAATCTGAGCGATAATCGATGAGATTTGGGCAGGAGGAAAAATGGCTATCGGATTGGGAGTAATCGGGATAAACCCTACGAACATGGGATCGACAACGTCATTGCTTAAGGATGTGCCTGATCTGAAGTACGAGTTGAGAGGAATATGTGCAAGGCAGGATGATGTTTTAGAGGCATACGCCAAAGAGCTTGGGGCACGGTTCTGGACCGTCGATCATCGGGAGTTGGTACGGCGCGACGACATTGATGTGATTGCCGTTTATTCGCCCGACCACCTGCACGCGGAGCACTGTATCGCGGCGATAGAAGCGGGCAAGCACGTTACCTGCACAAAGCCAATGGTGACCAACCTGCCAGACGCTAAACGCTTGGTAGAGTTGGTTCGAAATCGAGGGGTCAAGTTCCTCGTGGGTCAAACGATGCGGTTTGATCTGCAGTTCCTGACGATGCGGCGCTTCTTCGACGATGGAGACCTCGGGGAGATCATGGCGGCGGATGCATATTACGTTCACGATATGCGCCCAGTATACGACTTCACCCCATGGCGGCTTCACCACCCTCAAGATTTCATGTTCGGCGGCGTGGCGCATCCTGTTGATATCCTGCGTTCTTTTCTGGGAGATGTCGAGGAGGTGCATGCTTACGGTACTAAGGGAAAGATTACCCCTGAATATCCGATAATGAACAATTTCTTCCTCAACCTGAAGTTCAAGGAGGGGCAGATAGGACGCGCGATGGGGCTGTATGATATTGTGCATCCCCCCATGCCCATGATGCAGGTGTCGGTCTACGGCACGGGAGGAACGATGATCGGCGATTTTACGGATAACAAAGGCGGACAGGTCAAACTGGTGTTGGACAAAACAGCCGGGAAAGAACCGTTGGAGATGACCTGTCCTCCCGAAACCGATACGAGCGTCTACGGGCACGGTCAAACCGTGATTCGTTACATGCGGCACTTCCAGCAGTGTTTGGAAGAGGACCTTGAACCTTCACCGAATGTGGTTGATGGCGCCAAATCGGTTGCGGTGGGAGTTGCGGCGTGGGAATCTATCGAGACGGGACAACCGGTAAAGGTGTTTAATGAGTTCTAGCGGCACGGTGTTAGGGAATTTTGATAGTGTCCTCTGGTTGCAGAACATACGGTTCGGTCATTTCTGCGACCCGAGATCTAGACACACCAACCGATCCTTTCCTCGAATGTAGAGAAATCCGTTAGACAATACCGGCGCCGCCCAAGCCGGATAACCGATTAGCTCCTGTCCCTCCTCATCAGTGATCCGAATGCGCGATACTACCTCCGGTTCCTTAGAGTTGGCACGAATCAAAATCAACGTACCGTACTCGCCCATCCCCACGAAATAGCCGTCCACGTAAAGCAGTGACGCGCGTTCATCCGTCCGTAGCGACCACATTACCTCCCCAGACTCCAGTTTTACGCAACGCAACTCCGAGCCCTGAGCGTGACGGCCGCTGCAACCGTAGAGATAGCCATCGTGGTGGATGGCGGTGTTCCAGTGCAACATCATCGATTTGTCGCGCCGCCGCGGCGCATCTTTCCAAACTACCTGATATCCGCTTGGACGTACCCTGAGCAGCGAACTCCCGATCCCGTACGCTTCGCTAATGAACACCAGATTTCCTGCCACAACCGGATTCGAGGCATTTACCGACTCCAACCTTTTGGACCGCCATGGATAGTGGAAATCAATCGCTCCCGTAAGCGGATCAAATCCAACCAGCCCGTCCCGCGCAAACATAAAACACCATCGCCTACCGTCGATCGTTGCCAGCGTCGGACTGGCGTAACTCGCCAACTCGTCACTGGTCCGGTATCTGACTTCACCCGAGAATTTGTCAAATGCGACGATGCCGCTTCCGTTGCCCGAGAGGTATCCCTGAGCCGCGTACACGTCTTTGGGACTGCCTGGCGGCGAACCGCCGATTTGGGCAATCAGCAGCTCGTTCTCGACGATAGGCGCTGACGCGGCGCCGAAAAAGTTCGTGACGACGTTGAACCTTTTTGCCGTATCAATCTTCCAAATTAATCCGCCATCCAACGCGTTTACGCAATGCAACATCCCCTCAGCGCCGAACACGTATACACGATCTTCGTTCACGACCGGACATGCGCGAGGCCCATTGCTATAGCCGTACATATCCTCGTAGTCTGTCGGATAATCAAATCGCCATAACTCCTCGCCGGTTTCACTTCTCATGCAAGTTAGACGAGCGTTATTGCCGTGTCGATCGAAGACGAACAGCCGCCCTCCGGAGACTGACGGCGCGGCGTAGCCCGCACCGATCCGTCTGTGCCAGACCACCGGCGGTCCGGACTGGTGCCAGGGGAGATTGAGCCCCGTTTCAGGGGACTTGCCGTCGCCGGTCGGACCAAGAAAGCCTGGCCAGTCGCAACCGGATTTTCGGGAGGGCAAATCGCTCGGCTGCATGTCTCTAGCCTCGGCGTGGACTTCCCGATTAGCAACACAGCAGCACATGCAGAAGAATGCCAAGCGTACGATTAATCTCGACTTACCTTTTGTCATCTGTTGCAGTAACGCTATCGCGTGCGACCCTGTAAATAAGTGAGTGTGGAATGCGCCGTTCCAAATATCTATTGACATGAATTGCTCTTGATTACTATACTACTCACGAGGCAGGTACTACAATGCCGGAGTTTATCAACAGGGAAATCGCGGCCTCAAGCGGGACAACCAACCTGTCCAAACAAGATAGTGGACAATGAATTTGACCTGCTGCCGCGGACAGGAATCCGCGTTTTTCTTTTGAAAGGATGTTTTGCCCATTTGCGCGTTTACCAAAGAGGTTGTTAAGTCGAATTGGACCGTACGACAATTGCGCTCGTCCTAAGTATTATAGCGCTGTTGCTTTCCATATCCAAGTGGCTATATGACTTTTTGCGGGGGCAACAGCGCTCGGGGTTCGCTCAACGGCGACTATGGAGAACTCGGAGCCGAGTGGATCTGATTGCCGGGCAAACCAACTGTTTTATCACCCGCGGCGGAAACCTGCTGTTTCTGATCTCGTGCCGGGTGTACAACGACAGCGACCAGATTCCCACTACTATTGAAGGGTGTCAATTCCAAGCCAAAATCGGGCGAAAGTGGCAAACGGCCGAGCAATACGCGGCGCCTCAAGCAGCGATTTTCCCCAGTCTTCTTCGCAACAGTTTGCCGGTAACACTTGAGCCTGAGCAACGCCAGGATTTTTATGAGGTTTTCATGCTAGACGAATTGATTCCCAGTCCGCAAGTCAAGATTCGTCTAGCGCTCAAAGATGAAAAACATCGAACGATAAAGTGTCGAACGACATTAACGCATCGCGTTGATGAGCGGGCGGTGTTTGATATGCTGTTCCGTGTCCTCGAGTAGCAACAATCCGCTGGTGTGCTGCTCCGAGCGTGATCTTTCGACTTGATTGACATGTCCTTCGTTTATAGAGGGCTTGTCAGCTATTTCGAGGTTTCAAACAATAGACAAATTGGGTTGAGACTCGAAAATCCCCGATTGGAAGAAAAATGTGTTTCATCCAACAGGCATTTGTGGTATCCTATTAGAAATACGAAAAATCTTCAGATGGATATCGAATCCGTCCATCGACAATCATAAACGATAATGTATTGCAAATCTCCAACATATTAAAAAGGGAGGGCTGTTTCAGATGAATTTGCTTCGTGTTTACCTAGTTCCGTTTATTCTTGTTTTGGTGGTTGGCTGTGGATCCAGCCTTAACGTACCGCCGCCATTAGATCAAGCAAACGCCGTTGCCGTTACACCATTCCTGGCCGAAGAGGAAGCAGAAGGCATGGGAAAATGGGTGCCGATTAATCTCACCACTCGTTTTGAACTGGCGCTAAGAGATACCCAGTGGGTCTACGATCAATCCAAGAAAGTTAATCCGGTAGCGTCGAAGATTAAAGAGATGGGTTTAACGCTGACCGACATATTCACCGATCCCGCACTAGCCGCAAAGGTTGGACAAGGCTTGGAAGTGGATTTGATTATTGTCGGAAAGATCGAGAACCCCAAATTTAAGCGTTGGAACGATACCGTCGTCTACCGAAAACTGGGGAGACAGGGTGGGATTTCCGGAGCTGCGGATTACCTCCGTGCGCTCCAAAGCGCGCTCGTAAAGGTCCAGCTTAAAGTTGTCGACACAAAAACGGGTGAACTCATCTTTGATGACAAGATACTGGATTACCTCAAATACTGGCATGCGTTTCAAGTTGAGAACCGCGGTATGGTCCGTTACAAGACCGAAAAGGAGATGATGGCGGATCTGGGCAACCATCTTCCCAAGCGAATTGCGTACGCCTTATATCCGACCGGTATGCAAATCGTCAAAGAAGGAGATGTCGTGATGAAGCCGGATAACCTCAGATTGCTTGGTTCCGGGGGCGAAGTCACTTGGAATTAAGGGCCGAGATTGGAAGGTCGTGTTTGTCCACGAGTCCACTGGTTGTGAGGCCTAAGCCAAAAACCTGAAGCCGCTTTTTGCAAGGATATTGATGCCTTCAGGTTTTTGGAACACAGATTCGGGATGTCCGTAGTGAGACCCACTACTTGAAAACGGTCTTGAGGTGTGAGTTGACCTGTTGGCTTGTGGGAAGGGCTGACAGCCATTCATCGTCTATGCTGTCTAACCTCGCCGGATTGCCTGATCGACGAGTTTCTTGAGACTGCAGAAACAGGCAATCAGTTCACTCCTTCACATCGGCGCAAATCGTTAAGGGACGCCCGTTTTACGCCCACTTAAACCGGACGGTAATCGACGATGCGATTAGCAAAGGGCACGCAATCGCGCCTACGGTTCACTCGTATGCCAATCTCTACTGAGCGGAGATCGTCGGGGACTCCAGCGTAGAGCCGGGTTGAAAAGCTGCCTGATCCGATGTTACATCCGAGAAGTCCGCAGCGTCTCGCTGTTAGTCCCTTCGCCGGTCATCCCTATCGCCATCCCTGGCTCTGCCTCTTCCCCGACCCTCTCTTCGTCCTCTTTCTCCGCCGCCTCGCTCTCCGCGGGCACGTCGTTCTCGGCCTCGGCGCCGGAATTCCTCCCTCATGCGTCGTCGTTCCTCTGGCGATGCGTTGCGAAATCGCTCTGCCATATTTCGCATTCTGTCTGCATCCCATTCGCGATTGCCGCGATTCCCGGATTCGCCCTCGCGAGACGCCTTTTTCTCGGCTGACGCACCCTCCGAACTTTTTCCAACACTCGTCCTACCTTTGTCGGAAACCCCGGAGGTATCCAGAAATCGATTGGAGTTCGCTCTAAGCGTCACCGTCTTGCCCTCTTCGCTTAGACTGACCTCGTTCGGCTTAATGCTTTCTACAATTGCGTCGCCAACCTTTTCGCCAACCGTTACCGGATAGTAACGATTGGATCGCCGCTCTATCAGGAACGCTTTCGCGCGTTGGTTATCTGATTCGATCAATGTTCCGACTAAGGTGAATTCAGCCTCATCGTCCGGTTTTCTCCAACCTAGAGGACGAAAAAGGTTGTTCTCGACAATCGGTTGGTAGAAATCGGCGCTTGGTTGGTTCAGTTTCCTCTGTGGGGGTGTCGGCTCAGTGTTGCTGGCAGTGTCCTGGCGCCGCCCTTCGGTTGTGCTTCTTGCGGGTTTAGTTTCGGGCTTCTCGAGCGTCGGCTTACTGCGGCTCTCATCCTGAGCTTGAAGCCCTCTGCTGTAGAAGCCGTATGCCACCAATAAAAGCACCAATCCGCAGATCGATAGCCCCACTATAATCTTCGATGTCCCTCTCATCGTGGTTTCCTCTTCAAGTCAATGATCCCAGCCAGTCCTTAATATTGTAGTCAGTTATAATCGCACACATCCGTGTAGCGTAAACTGTTAGTTCCGCATACCCCAATCTATCAGATCGTGGTACAAAGGAATGCTTTTTCCCACATGTGTGTGCAATTCTTAGTTGGGATGACTATTACAGACATTTGCAAAAACATCAGACGTTTTTCCGCTCCGGTTGTTTAGCTTTTAGTTGTGCTTGACATCGTAATTTTCGCGTGCTATATATGTATTTTCAGAACGCGATGTTGGTATAATTTAGGTTGGTGCATAGACCATGATTCTAGAAAACATCGTTTAATCCCAATTGATAATCAAAGGTGATTTAATAACCGTATGACTTCTATCGAAACCCCGCTTGTTAGCATTGTGATGGGAAGTGATTCCGACCTGGACCGGATGGCAGAGGCTGCTAAGGTACTGGAGGAATTCGATATTCCGTTTGAGATTACAATTTCATCGGCGCATCGCTCTCCCGAGATGACGATGGAATATGCCACGACCGCTAGAGAAAGAGGAATTCATGTCATTATTGCCGGCGCCGGGCGAGCGGCGCATCTTGCCGGCGTGATCGCCGCACACACAACACTTCCGGTAGTCGGTGTTCCAATCGACGGAGGCCCCCTCGACGGAGTAGATGCGCTATATTCTACCGTACAACTGCCGCCGGGTGTTCCTGTCGCTACGATGGCGATCGGATCTGGCGGTGCACGAAACGCCGGCATCTTTGCGGTTCAAGTTCTCAGCCTAAACAATCCGGACCTTCAGACCAAGTTACAAGCTTACAAGGCAGAGTTGAGTGACGGCGTAGCCAAAAAGGCTGCACGCTTGGCTGAAGTCGGCTACAAGAATTATTGAGGCGCCCGTGTAGTCTATCCTTCCTGTGTTCTGGAGTTCTGAATCAGCGCGATTGAGAGCAGAATGAACGCCAACCCGCGCAGGGCAACATGAAGTTGAATCCCGACGCCGTGGATCAGAAGACCTATAGGAAAGGCTATTGCCGCGATTAGAAACGCGTATCCCGATGCGCGAGTTGACTTGGCGGCCAACGCGGAGCCGGAGCATAAGCACATTAGAACGCAGAAAAATGCTGCCGTCATCGAAAGCGCTTCCCAGAACTCCTGCGATACCTGATAGATGGACAAAGCCATCTCGCTGGAAGCCGGATTGGTGTACAACTCGCCGAGTGCGCGCAGCGGCGCCGTATGAGACAGATGTCCGACAATCTCGACTGTGACCCAAAGAGCCGCGAAACCGGTTGCAATAGCGCCGCGTGCGGGCGCCGGCGTGCCCAGCAGGCACAGCGTCGCGATTACGGTGGGGGCGATCAGGATGAGACTGACTACGCCTAATCCGTGCACGATCCCTGCAAGCGGATGTTGTGCGATAAATCCTAACTGCTCTTCCGCAGATCCTATTTCAGTTCCCCTTAAATGGAACATCACTAGATACGCCAATGCAATCATTAAAATCCCGCTCAGAACTCCAGTAATTCCTCCGACCAGATACACCGCAGCAGACTTGCCGTTCATGTTGAATTCCTTTCCTCGCCTCCCGAGTCTTGATGATTAGACCTCCGACGGTCTCGCCAAAATCCTACGCTACCGCATAAAATTATATCATTTCCGTGATATGAATGAAAGCCATTTCTCCGATAAACATCGCAATTGGAATAGTCACCGTATTCGGAGGAAGCTGCTTTTAACTTGAGGTCCAGCAGTTCCCCTGATATACTGAATTCCGACGGCATGGTTCCCCGTTTTGAGGTTAGTTGAGCGTATCAGACCCGTCCGAAACTCCGGTCGGCTGCGGCAAATTATATTCTGGCATGACATTTGCGCATGGATTGGCGAAGCCTCCATTTTGCCGATTGTTCGCAACGGAGGATTGTTGGCTGCCTGTGTGTGGGCACTTCTATTTGTCCTGTTGTAGGAATGTTGAAATTTAACCACATGCATAAGCGGTGACTCACAGCTTCGTGATTAGGATCATTAGGGCTTGCACGAGATTTCCCACTTTATTGAGGACTATCAGGGCGTAGGATTGTGCGTAATTCGCGTCGCGAAAGAAGAATTCTAGGGAGCGCGTAAGACCTCCCGGTAGGCATCATGGATTGCCGCTGCAAGATACTGGGGCGTTCAACTCCGAACGCCACTATTAGATTACGATGATAAAGAAAATTTTCGATACCAAAAAATTCAAACGGCCACTTTTTCTTTTGTTGTGTTCAATTGCAGTTTTACCCGGGTTGATTCTGCTTGTAGCCAACTGGGTATTCCCTCTGCCGGCGGAAAAGTTACATCCGCCATCCTCAACAGTGGTGCTGGATCGGCATGGCGAATGGCTCAGAGCGTTTACCGCGTCCGATGACTCATGGCGAATTCCGGAACCATCTTTGGCTAAGATTTCGCCGAAGCTGCGAACGGCTGTCCTAACCTATGAGGACAGGTGGTTTTATCACCACTTTGGAATCAACCCCTTCTCGATCGCACAGGCTCTGGTAACGAACATCAAGGCGGGAAGGGTCGTCAGAGGCGGGTCCACGATTACGATGCAGGTTGCGCGTATGATGGAACCGAAGCCTCGGACGATTCGCAACAAGATTATAGAGATGTTCCGCGCGCTCCAAATTGAGGCGCGTTACTCAAAGGATGAGATTCTGACGCTTTACCTCAACATGGCTCCGTACGGCGGCAACATCGTCGGTTCAAGCGCCGCATCTCGCCTCTATTTCAACAAGCCTCAAAATCGTCTCAGTTTGGGTGAAGCCGCGCTATTGGCTGCTATCCCCAACTCGCCCACATATTTGCGGCCGGACATCCACCATGCAAACGCAATTCGCGCCCGTGAGAAGGTGCTGAAGCGTATGGTTACATTCGGAAGGATTACCGAAAGGGAATTGCGGGAAGCCGTTAGTGAACCGATTCCGACAAGCCGATATCCGATGCCGCTCGGTGCGCCGCATCTTACACGTCTGCTCAAGAACTCCTATTCTGAACAGGAGTATCCTCCCTATGTTCCCGAACTCTCTGATGGAGGGAGTACCGGTACGGCGGGTATTCAGGTTCGCCGCATCCGTTCAACGATTGACTCCCGCATTCAGCAACTCGCAGAGCGGATTCTGCAAGAGAGCTTGGATCCGCTGCGACGAGAAGGAATCTCTACGGGCGCTATAGTCGTGATGGATACGGAGAGCCGCGAGGTATTGGCGCTTGTCGGCTCATACGGATTTTTCGACAAAGATGGCGAGGGGCAAGTTGACGGCGCCAACGCTCGGCGTTCCCCCGGCTCGACACTCAAGCCGTTCATCTATGGATTGGCGATGGATCGCGGGCTAATTACCCCCGAAAGCCTTTTGAACGATGTGCCAATTGATTACGCGGGGTATCAGCCCGCCAATTACGATGGAGATTATCGTGGATACGTGACTGCGAGTGAAGCGTTGGCGCACTCCCTCAACGTTCCGGCGGTGAATTTATACTCGCGGCTCGGAAATAACGGCATCTACTCATTCCTACAGAATGCGGGGATTTCCACGTTACCGAAATCGAAGGGTCATTACGGATTGTCTTTGATTCTCGGCGGCTGCGAGTTGACTCTGCTTGAACTAACAACTCTCTATGCCGGGTTGGCGAACTTTGGGGAATTTGCAGAGTATCGATTGACTCTGGATCCGGCAGAAAACGGAGGCGGTATCCCCGGGAATATCTCAAGGAGTCGAGCGACGGCGAAGCGGCTTTTGAGCAGAGAAGCTTGTTACATACTGACCGAAATGCTTACTGAAGTCCGCCGCCCCGACCTGCCTTCGGCATTTGAAGCTTCGACCAACCTCCCCAAAATTGCATGGAAGACCGGTACGTCTTACGGACACAGAGATGCGTGGAGCATCGGCTACACCCCCGAACTTACCATTGGAGTATGGGTCGGCAATTTCGACGGCGCGGGCGTTTCCTCGCTCGTCGGATCCGAGGTTGCGGGACCTATTTTGTTCAGCTTGTTCACGGCGCTTGCCACGCCCGAAACCAATCGTTGGTTCACACGGCCAAGACGCGCTAACACTCGAGAGGTTTGCGCGTTAAGTGGAATGCCGCCATCCTCGCATTGTCACAGTTCAACGCATGACTACTACATTCCTAGTGTTTCCTCTAATACGGTTTGCACGATTCACAAAGAGATTTACGTCGATGAGGGAACGGGATCGGCGTTGTGTTCGCATTGTAGGGTAGGTCGGACGCATCGCCGCATGGTGTATGAGGAATGGCCCGTTTCAATAGGCACGTGGCTAAAGCGCAGCGGTTTTGCCATACCGGAGATGCCGTCGCATTTCTCCGGGTGTACCGGCCTCGTTGCGGGGCACCATCCCATTGTCACTTCTCCGACGGAAGATAGTGAATACCAAATTCGCGCCGGGATTCCGCTCGAGAATCAGAAGATTTTACTCCAAGCATCCGTATCGAATCGGACGAAGAAGGTTTTCTGGTTTCTCGACGGACAGTTAATTTTTAGCGGCGATCCCGCCGAGAAGGTATTCTTGACACCTGTCGCCGGCACACACAGACTCACCTGTGTTGATGACGAGGGTCGGTCAACGAGCCAGACGCTAATCATCAGAGGATAGTTCGATTCAAGGTACGTGCGGCGATGGTTGCTGGACGGATTTTTATGGAATGGAAAACAGAACTGGCTGAATTAGCCGAAAACTACGGAAATGCGCCTGCTTCGAGACTAAGATTTGACGAACCGATGGAGAAGCATGTTTTTTTCGGCATTGGAGGATCGGCGGGGGCCTATTTTGAGGTGACCAGTGTTCGGGAACTTGCCGCCGTAGCAAGGTTGAAGAAGCGTTGGAACTTGCCCGTAATGACGCTTGGAAGGGGTTCGAACCTGCTTGTCAGTGACAACGGGTACAAGGGTATCGTGCTTCGACTGGTAAAAGAGTTGGATGGGCTGGAATTTGACGGAGATCGCGTGTGGGCAGGCGGGGGAGTCTCGCTGCCGAGATTGTCAAAAGTTTCCGCACGGCGAGGATTGAGCGGAATCGAGTTCGCGCTCGGTATCCCGGGATCGGTGGGCGGAGCGTTGATCATGAATGCCGGCGCGTGGGGGAGCAGTTTCGGGGATGTGGTCGAGCATGTGCGTGTGATGACCGACGAGGGCGAGGTAATTGAACTCACCCACGATGAAGCGCAGTTTGCCTACCGCCGCAGTGGGCTGAGCAGCTACTTCAGTGTAATCGGCGCACTGCTCCGCCTTACCCCCGGAGATGTGAGAACCATAACCGATCGGATGAATGAGTTGTACAACAAGAAGATCTCCACCCAGCCGTTTGCCGAGGAAAATGCGGGATGTATTTTTAAGAATCCGCCAAACGATTCGGCCGGAAGGCTGATTGATGCGTGTGGTCTGAAGGGACACCGAATCGGCGGAGCCGAGGTCTCCAAAGTTCACGGCAACTTCATTCTAAACATTGACAACGCGACCGCCGAGGACGTACTGAGTCTAGTTCGGCACATTCAAGAGCGCGTTAAACGAATGACCGGCGCGGATCTTCAGATAGAGGTCAAAATGCTGGGATTTGAAGATGAGTAGACGGGACAAACGCATTAGTGAAGGAATGGGTTCAGCACTGCTAGGTTTCCTGTCATTCGAGAAACAGATACGGTGCCCTGTTTCTATCTTGTAATTGCAAGATTCTAATGAGAAACAGGGACGCTGATCATCGGACCTCGTTATGACGGGGTTCAACTAACCTGAACGTCAATAGACTCGAAGTAACAATTAGAATACCCCCGCCCAAGAACACCGGCTCAAACGACACCTTCGAGATTAATACCCCGACTAGTGGCGAAACCAAGAGCGAACAAGCTTCAAGCAGACTTACCACGCCCAGATATTGCGGGTGCTTTTTCTCGCTGGAAATCTCCAAGGTATAGTTCTCGATAATACGAGGAAGCACCGGCGCCATACCCAAAGGGATGTATATGAGCCAATAAAGAGTGGCGCCGAAGGGAATTCGACTGATGGCAACTGCCGCCAAAGGGGTACATGCACTGAGAAGCAGGAGTAATCGTAGGACAAGCCGGTTGCCTCGCCTATCCGCAATACGACCGCTGAGCCAAGAGCCCAATGCAGTCGCGCAGTTCAGTACGATTATCCAAATAACGAAGTGAGTTGATTCCACGCCCAGCACGCGCTTGCCAAAAATGGTGTAGTGCGGAAAAAGGACCCAACTTGAAAAAGACAGCACGGCGACCACGGCGAACTGGCGTAAATGGCGATCGGACCGGAGTATTAGCAGTCCTTCTCGGAGGGATTGCAAGAAGGGTTGCGACTGTAGGGGCGGGGAGGGTGACTCTACAAAATAGAGGCTGACAATCGCCGCCAAACCGTAACATAACGCAGCCGCGCCGAACACGGCGTAGTAACGAGGGGTTTCGCCGCCCAGCCATTCATACATGAAGCGGCACGCTACAGCTATCGCAAGAATACTGCCGATAGAGTTGGCATTCCCAAGTAACGAGCCCCGCTTTTCCGCCCGGATTAACTTTCCCCGCAGCGTACCTGACACAAGCCGTTCGCAGCCTAAAGAGAAACACTGAAACGTATACAGCGCAAGAAATAGGACGACGACGGCGCTTGATGGTAACCAAGAGCCGCCAGCAACGATCGCCACAAGCAACCACGACACCATGATGCCGAAAACGGCGGTGGTGAACAGCGGTTGCTTGAAGGGCGATTGCGCCACACGATGCGCAAGAAAAAACTGGGCGAGACTCTGCACCAATCTAAAACTGATAGGCAAAAACCCTCGAATGGCATCCGACGCGGAATAAGTGTCAAGGAAGGCAGGTACAATGACTGAATCGATCTTGAAAACAAAGCCAATCCGCATCAGTATCTGATTTGCGGTAAACGTAGCAAAATTCTGCTTTTCATACTGTACTAATTCTTTCACAAGATGTTGTTGCCCTTAGCAACACTGGGTCGCCTTGGTCATCTCCTTCAAAAACGGCTGCATAACTTACCGCAAGCTAGATATGTTTTCAACGCGGATCAGATAAACAGCGTGATTCGGTAGTCGCTTTAGCCGTTCGTCTGGATCGACGTTCTGGCAAGCAGGTCCTCCGCATGTCTTGGACCGGATCGCATTCCGGCTATTAAGTTGGTGGAGGCGGACTCTCCATCAACATTGACGGTGGTACCGACATGGATTGACAACCCGAAAGGGGAGAGTGAGCCGTCTTTTTCTCAGCGCTTCAGCTAGATCCAACTCTTTTTGCTCCAGTTTCGTCTCGTAATACATCCACTCAAGAAAACGGGGATGCTAATTATTGCGCTCTGTTGGATCGCGGTTCAACTAGCCAAAACGTCAAGAGGCAAGCAGTCGCGATAAGAACGCACCCGCCCAGAAATACCGGCTCAAATGAGAACTTCGAAATCAATAATCCCACGAATGGTGAAGCCAAGAGTGAACACGCCTCAAGGAGGCTGACCACACTCAAGTATTGCGGGTGTTTCTTCTCGGTCGAGATTTCCAAGGTGTAGTTCTCGACGAAACGGACCATCACCGGTATCATGCCCAATAGAGCGTATATGATCCAGTAGATCTTGGCACCGAAAGCTAGCCGGCTGATGCCAACCGCCGCCAGAGGGGTACACGCGCCGAGGAACAAGAGTATTCGCAAGACAAGCCGATTGCCTCGCCGATCCGCTATACCGCCAACTAACCAAAAGCCCAAAGCAGCTACCAAGTTTGTAACAATGATCCAAACCACGAAGTGACTTGATTCCACTCCCAGCACACGTTTGCCAAAAACGGTGTAGTGCGGAAAAAGGGGCCAACTCAAAAAATACAGCACGGCGACCACGGCAAACTTGAGAAAATCCCGGTCGGACCGTAGTATTTGAAGCCCTTCGCGGAGAGACTGTAAGGGAGGTTGCGACTTTTGCGGCGGTGAGGGAGACTCGACAAAATAGAAACTCACGACTGCCGCCGCGCCATAACATACGGCAGCGCCCCCAAATACGGCGGCGTAACGAGGAGTCTCGCCGCCCAGCCATTCATACATAAACCGGCAGGCTACAGCTATCGCAAGAATACTGCCGATGGCATTGCCATATGCAACGAACGAACCCCGCTTTTCCGCCGGGATGAGCTTTCCCTGCAACGTACCACCCGTTAGCCGATAGTAGCCATAAAAGAAACATTGCAACGAATAAACCGCTAGAAATAGTACGACGATGACGCTCGCTGGCAACCGGGCAACGCCGGCCAGTAACGCTATCACTAACCAGGACGCCATCATGCCGAAAATAGAGGTGGTGCATAGAGGTTGCTTGAAGGGCGTCTGCGATACACGCTGAGCAAGAAAAAATTGGGCGAGACTTTGCACCAGTCTAAAACTAACCGGCAAGAGACCTCGGATAACATCCGACTTGGAAAGCGTGTCGAGGAAGGCTGGCACAATAACTGATTCGGTTTTGAAAACCCAACCCATCCGCATCAATATTTGATTTGCGGCGAAGGTGGCAAAATTCAAATTTTCATACTGTGATGGATTTTTCACGCTGACTATTGTTACCCGTAGCAACTCTGGTCGCTTAGGGCACTCTCCTTCAAGATTAGTTGCGCAATTTGAGTAGACGCTGAAGTGTAAAGGCGCTTATGTCACCATTCAAAATCCTGGAGCGGTTAAGAGGCTGTTTTAAAGAGTCCGAATCCATCTTTGTAAGAGGCAATTCTGGGGAAAGATGCCTTGAAAATCCCTCGATTTTGTCACTAAAATGACCAAACAATAGCTTTACCACCTACTTGACAAACAGGTTCTGAGTCGCGCAGCTTGTGAGTTTGCGTGCCAATACGCACCAACTCTAAAATTCTCTGTCAAATCTGCCATTAACCCTGCTCATCTTTGCGTCCGGAGAATATTTTTATAACCCTATCATTTTCAAAAGTAATCGTCAAAACATAGGGAACGTCAATCGGGCTGTTTCCACAGTCGTATATCCATGTTGGCTCCCGAACCCTGTCCGGTTCTCCCAATAGCCTTCGGACTTCGGTTACCGATAGATCTCTTGGCAAGAGATCTTCCATCAAGTGACAAAATTTAAAACGTTCCTCTTTCGTTAAATTCCTGAATTTGCGTGTCGCTTCCTCAAGAGCAATATGCGATTTTAACCGAAACAACACGTAGAGTTTAGATGCTCGACCCCAAGCCCTTTCTTTGCGGTATCCTTGGACCAGTTGCGTCACCTGTTCATCCGTTAACTTAATGACCTCATGGATCGGCTTTCCCGTGATGTGCTTGATGGCTTCCTCATAGCAATGATGGATGGGGAACTGAGAGTAACATAGTGCATTCCAATTGCCCTCCCATCCATAAAAAGAGTCGGATTCGATAAACCACTTTTGGAGGTCTGCAAGTGCCTTTGGTTCCTTAAAGTAGCCGAGTAGCAAGGCCGCCACTGTTGAACCTTTATCGCGCAGTCGGACAAGCATAGTATCAATCACCTGAGACCGGTGTGTCTCTAAGAAGAGCCGATCATCACTATCCGACAATAGTTCCCGTTCATATTCTTCTCGGGGGTTCAGACTAATCTCCAGTGCTTCAGGATACCCAACGATCATTCCTATTTTGTAATTGAGCAGAAAGTTTAACCGTTCCTCTTCGGTCATATGTCTACGACCAATCGGATTATCTACAATAGCAAACAATTCCTCCTTGTATTGTCCTTTGTATTTTCTGGCTACGTTTAAGATTGCTTCGGCAGATTGGTCATTCGCCCCGACTTTCCATAATGCACGGGCGATATTCCACCGTATATGATCATCCTGAACCCGTTCCATCGCTTTTGCCAATGCTGGAGCGGCAGAGCTGTCACCATGCTTCATCAAAGCCAGAGCCGCAATCTCGCAGATTTGATCATCTCTATCGTCGAGAAGGGCAATCAGTTCTTTTTTTGCCGCTGCACTCGTAAAGTTTTCAAAGACTAACACCACTCTGTAGGAACGTCCCGGTTCCCTTCTTGCTTCTTCAGCTAAAGTTAAAACGACTTTAGCCTCTCGCAGAGCAATAGCTTGTACAGCGGGTCGCCATATCTCTTCTTTGTCAGAAAAAAGTCTAGCCATAAGTTCGGCATCGCTTTCCTGGCTTGTCTCCTGTGCAGCATGAAGGGAGACGGATATGAGACATATGAAACCGATATGCAGTAATTTTGGTGCAAGAGAGATGAATGTTAAATGATGTCTCATTCGTTGTATCTTCCTACGATCAAAGTTCTCGTTTCATAAAGACGGTGACTTCTCCGTTCCGCATGTCGTCATTAGAATAGTTAGGGGCATTTAGTATTCCTGTAAGATCGACTTTGTACATTTAAGTGGGATAATAAACGATGTCAATTAAGGGTTGAAGAAAAGCGAGAGAGATTTTAACCATCTGGCTTTTTTGGTTGACCTGTGAAAAAGTCGGTAGTGGTTTCCAGTACCATCACGACGGGGCAAGATGCCCCGCCTACGGGTTTAGTGTTGTATAGTTTTCCGCACAACCCAACCGGTGTATTTTTGTACAAAGTCGAACTCAGACGTAGGGCTCCTATTGGACTCGCCGGTCTTCGATTTTAATCACCTCGCCATTCTCTTGAGCGATATACATGAACCCCTCCTGATCCAAAGCGATCCCCTCCTGATCGTTACCGGGCAAGAGATGCTGGCGCAAAACGGTTCCATCACGCGTGACTTCCACGAGAAGGTTGGTCGTATCGCTAACAACAACTAGGCAGTGTCGAGAGGTATCGTATGCAAGTCCCGAAATGTCAATAATGCTGAGTGGGAAGAAGCTGGTAATCTTGCCTTCCGGCGGTGTCGGTTCGGTTGAAGAGAGCGGTACCGCCACTTGACAGATGATCGATGGCTCACGGTCCGGTTTCAGACTGAACGATTGGTTGCCCACCCAAAACGTGCCGCCCTCTGGATGGGAATCATCGACGACGAAAGTAATAGCTTCCAGCCCCATCCCGCCTTTTCTAAGGAGTTCGCGCCCCTCGAAGCCACGATTAATTCCGAATTTTCGGGTAATTTCGAAGGTCAGCGGCGAGATTTCGAGAATGGCGTCGTCGCCTTCCACAACGGCATACAGCATTCCGGTGGAAGGATTCATGGTAACCCCTTCCAAGTCGGTCTGTTTCAGGGACCGCGACCTTACCGGTCTGCCGTCCCTCCGCATCTCATGAAGTTCACCTTCATCACTGACGACAAAGATGGTGTTGCGGATTGTGTGGTACGTAATCCCCGACGGCTCGGCGATGGGTTTTTGACAGATGTTTCCAGCCCAGTCGTAGGGCAGCGCGAATGACGGAATCTCAGTCGCCGGTCTATAGCTGTCGAGCATCCGCTCTGCCTGACCGTGAAAAAACATCAGCAAAAGGCACACACCCGCGACGATGACCAGCACAGCGACTTTATAGCCCATCATTCTCTCTGGAAATATTCCTCGCATCAAGGCTTGGTCTAAGTTCATCGAGATTTTTCATCGGTTTACCCTGATTAAGAATCGACAGCGATGCGCCGCGCTCTTTCTCTATTTCCAACAAGCGCTCCAAGGATTGGTCCGCCTTTATGGTAAAACCTGCATCCTGGATCATCTTAAGCGTTCGTGATCGAGATGCGCCCTTTGCGTTCAGGTAGCCGTCGATGAAGAGAGAGTTTGCGGGGTAGAAAGCCATCACTTCCATGCTTCGGAGATGAACTTCTCGACCGGCGGCGACGCGAATTTCCGCGTCGGAATTCAACAGGCGATACAGGCACAGCACCCGAAGGCAGTAGTCCGGGGTGATATCGGGGGCGGCTGAAAAGATGTTTCCGTCGAAAGGCAGAAGAAAATTGACGGGAATCGAAGAAACGTGTAGCTCCCGCAGCGTTTTTGCCACTTCAATTATATCATCGCTGCTCTCTCCCATACCTACGATCAGGCCGGAACACAATTCGACTCCAGCCTCCCGAGCGGCTTTCAATGTGTCCATTCGATCCGTGTATGTGTGGGTCGTGCAGACATATGGATAGTGTTCCTCCGACGTGTTGAGGTTATGATTCAAACGATCTAATCCGGCATTCTTCAGAATACCCACCCCTTCGCGATCAATAAGACCCGCGGAGAGGCAAACCTGAATCGGGAATCGGGATTTAATGTCCTTGATCAATCCCGCCAACCGCTCTATCCGTGATCTCGATGGGCCGCGACCGGCGAACACCATGCAGTATCGGTAGGCTCCCGACTCGTAAGCCCGTTGAGCTTCCGCCAAGATCTCGGCGTCAGGTTTAACCGCGTAGGTCTCAATGCCGGTGGTCGATGATTTAGCTTGGGTACAGTAGTGACAATCTTCCGGGCAACCCCCGTTTTGCGCGTTGTTTATAATATGAAGTTGCACTTCGTTGCCGATGTACTTTTTTCGGACCTGATAAGCCGCGTCAAGCAACCGCAACAGTTCGATGCTAGGCGAGGTGAGTATTTCAAGACACAACTCGTCAGGTAGTATTTCCCTCTTTATACTCTTTTCCGTGAGTTCATCGTAGAATGCATGTTCCATAGGCTCTCCGAAGTTTCAGTCGAGATTACCTGCTCATTACTTCATGCTGGTTGTTGCTGTGCATGTCGCGTCCAATCAGATATTACCAGACAATATCCTCTGCATTAAATACCGGTCCTTCCGTGCACACTCGCTGGTATTCAACGTCGCCGGTGGCGGTACGGACTCGGCAAACGCAGCCGAGGCACACACCGAGGGCGCAGCCCATTCGATTTTCCATGGCGAGTTGTGTCGGAGCGTCATGAGAAATCACCAGGTTCGTCACCGCGTTCAACATCCCGTGTGGTCCGCATGCGTAGATCGTGGGATTTTGGAGTGAATGCTGTTGGGGTTGTTCCAGGATACCGCTAAGTATTTCCGTGACGAAACCGTGGTGACCGACACTCCCGTCGTCCGTGGCGACGTGCGTCTCTACATCAATCCGCCGCAGATCCGAGACGCTCAAAAGGCGCGCACGATTGATAGCTCCCACCAACCCAAGCGTTCGCACCCCCTCCGCTTTCAGCTCTGCGGCAAGGAGCATCAGCGACGCGATTCCCGCGCCTCCTCCCACGAGTATTGCCGCTTCGGTGCGCGGGAGGATGTGGAACGCCTTGCCAAGCGGACCAAGCACCTGAATCGGCGCGCCTGAACGCATTTGAGCCAAGGCGGCGGTACCCTCTCCGGTGACTTGGTACAACATCGAAATCTGCGTGTCGTGTGTGCTGTAGATCGTGAACGGACGACGCAGTAAAAGCCCCGAATCACCCGAGATTAGTACGTGGACAAATTGGCCGGGCAGCGCGCTCTCCGCGATTTCCGGACAGTCGCAGTATAGTAGATAGTGGTCTTGCGCAACCTCCTCGTTGGAGATGACTTCGGTGTGAGTGTCAAATCTTCCCGTGTGAAGGACGGCAGCATCTGGCATAAAACAAACGGATTATACGGTTATATGAGGACACTTCAGGGATTGGGACTCATGCGTATTTTAACCTGTTTCGATCACGAACGCAACCGTTTTCCCGTAGTCTGAAATGTGAGAGTACGGATGACGAATGCCACATCAATCATTGTTATATTTTTTCACCTTTGGTATAATGGACTTACACCGTTGTTCTGTCTACGCATATGGTCATAGATATTATTGCCCAAGTAGCCACTTACAAGATATCTGACATATACTACCGCTTTTCATTGAGAATAGTTAATCAAATGCAGAGGTATCATAGCAATCAAGCGACCGAATAAGGATCAATCGAGTGAATAGCGAGCGCGATAGAAAATCCCACTGTCAGTTTAACATTAAAAACACTATCTAGCTGATTTTGATACAAAGGTGACAACGTAGGTTATTATAAGGAGATTTTCCGCATGTTAAGACGGCATTTCGTTTCCGCACAATTTGGAGTACAGCGTCTCGTCGTACTCATCGGTCTATTGACCCTCATCGGAGGCTCCCAAAACGTATCCGCCCAATCGCAGTTAGCTCAAGATGCATACGCCATCTTTGAAGCGAGTTGCCTAAACTGCCATGGCGTCGACGGCGCCTTTCGAGAGACACTCCTCATGGAACACAGCGAGCTTATTGACGGTGGTACGGTGATTCCGGGAAATCCGAATGCCTCCGAGTTGTACAAGCGTCTCCTCGGTCCCACCGAAAACGGCGCACAGATGCCGTTCGGACTGCCTCCTCTCACCCCTCAATCCATTGAGACCGTCCGACGCTGGATACTAGCAGGCGCGCCCGATTGGACGCAAACTGCCACACCACTCCGTCGTTTCATTACCCCCCGCGAAGTGCTCACGAGCATTGAGACACACCTCAACTCACTCTCATCGTTTGACCGCTCCTTCGCACGCTACTTCACGATGACGCATCTCTACAATGCTTCCGAGACATCGCAGATACTTGCCGAGTACCGCACAGCGCTTTATAAATTGGTCAACAGCCTCTCATGGGGAAGTACCATCACCAACCCCCAACCTATTGACCCTCAAGCGACTATCTACTACATCGACCTGCGACACTACGAATGGGATGTTAACGACGGCTGGACGAAGATAGAGGAAGTTTATCCCTACCATATCTCGTTCGACGCACCCGATCATCTTGCAACACGCAATCAACTGGGACGCTTGCAGACACAGATGAAGACCGACGTTCCATTCGTCCATGTGGACTGGTTTATTGCGACCGCATCTACGCCGCCGCTCTACCACGACCTGCTCTCACTGCCGTCGACGGACAGGGACTTGGAAACCCGATTGGAGGTCGATGTTGCCCGAAACTTAATCAACGCCCCCGGAGTTCGCGTGTGGCGGGCAGGGTTCAACAATTCGGGTGTCTCAAACCACAACCGTGTCGTGGAGCGCCATACCTCCCGCTATGGAGCGTATTGGAAGAGCTACGACTTTGCCGGGAGTGTCGGTAGACAGAACATCTTAACCCACCCGCTTGATTTCACGCACGATGGGGGAGAAGCTATCTTTAATCTCCCAAACGGGCTGCAGGGATATTATCTCGTCAACTCCTCCGGTTTCCGGTTGGATGAAGCACCGGTAAACATCGTTTCCAATCCTGCTGCCAGCGACCCGACGGTACGCAACGGTATCTCCTGTATCGGTTGCCATACCGAAGGCATGAAGACATTTGAGGACGAAGTGCGTTCGGTGATTGAGAGCAACCCCAATCCACCGTACAACAAAGCGCAGGCGCTGCGCCTCTATGTGGAGCAGTCAGACATGGATGCCCGCGTGAGCGAAGATATGGAGACATACAGAGTAGCGCTTGAAGCCACGGGCGGCGAGTTTGGCGGTGTTGAGCCGGTTTCACGTTTCCATGAAGCGTTTCAAGGACCGATAGGCGCGGCATACGCTGCTGCCGTAGTCGGATTGCAGACCGAGACATTCTTGGCAAGGGTTCGTGAGAACTCGGGACTTCAGAACGTTGGATTGCTGGCGCTCGATAATGCAAACGGGAGTGTGAAGCGGGATACTTGGACGTCCAGTTTTAGGGACATAATTTCTGCGCTGGACTACCCGCAGCGAGTTGGAGAGCCCCCGGATATAACACGGCCGGATGTGTTACCGGGTGGGCATGTTCATATCCCCGACCCGAATCTGCGAGCCGAGATTGAAACACGATTGGGCAAGGCCCCGAATGCACCAATTACGTCAGGCGATATGAGAAGATTACGCGAACTGCGAATAGACGGCAGGGGGGTGCGTGATTTGACTGGACTCCAATTTGCCACAAATTTGCCGTGGATACGTATGAGAAATAACGAAGTGTCCGATCTCTCTCCGATAGCGGGTTTAGCCGAATTGCGCGAACTGTGGGCGAGCGGCAATCCGATATCCGATCTGTCGCCTGTAAGGGGCTTAATCAACCTGACCCACCTTGATGTTGAGCGCTGTCAGGTGTCCGATATATCTCCCGTGAGGGGTTTAATCAACCTCACTCACCTGTACGTTCTGAGAAATACCATAACTGACCTGTCGCCGGTAGCGGGTTTGATTGAATTGCGCGAGTTGTTGACTCTTGATAACCTCTTTTCCGATATATCTCCCGTAAGAAACCTGACAAAACTCGTTCACTTAAATTTCGATGAAACTTTGGTTTCCGATATTTCCGCTCTTGCGGGACTCGTCAACTTGGAACTTTTGGGTTTTACCCAGGCCCAAGTCTCAGACCTATCGCCGCTCGCGGGATTGATAAAGTTGACACATCTAAATATTCATCACAATTTCATATCCGACCTGTCGCCGATTGCACGATTGGTCAATCTGGAGTACCTGCATTTCACGCGCAACCAAGTAACAGACATTGCGCCGCTTGCACGGCTAGTCAAACTAAAAACCATTCACACGTGGGGCAACCCATTCTCCGATCTGTCACCTCTGGCAGGATTAACAAACCTGGAGGAATTAGATATCTGCGGAGCGAGACTGGAGGGGGCGACGCTAGCACCACTAGCGAGTCTGACAAATTTGAAAGAACTTTACCTCGCCGGCAATGGGATATCGGATGTATCCCCGCTCTTAAGGTTAACAGGGCTAAATCGCCTGAATCTAGCCGGGAACCACATCTCGGATATATCAACAGTTTCGGGGTTTACCAATTTGAGATGGCTGAACATCCACGACAACAGTATCTCGAATCTATCGCCGCTTGCGGGCCTAACAAACTTGAAATGGCTGAATCTCCACGATAATAGAATCTCGGACATATCGCCGCTTGCAGGATTAACAAATTTGACATGGCTGGGCCTCCACAACAACCAAATCTCCGACCTTTCACCTTTGGATGGGTTCCGCGAAAACCTAAATCTCTTAACAGTATTCAATAATCCCGTGTTCCCGAATGGAGGTCCGAAAATCGAAGGACCTTGGTTGTGGGTGTTTCTGCCAAGCACAAGACGAAATCTCGACATGGATTTGCTGGCTGAAGCTAGCGGGGGCAGCGCGACTGAACTGAAAATCGCTACCCACGGGGCGACGGAGGGTAAAGCTGTCGGCAGCGAGGTGTGGGCGTCCGGAAAACTCCCGCCAACAGGAAGGGACAACCTTGATGAATTGGTGGGTCACAACCTGACCGACGGCGTTATCTACGGCACGGTCTTCCTCTATTCGCCGCGCGAACAGAACACAAACATGTTCCTTGGCAGTGATCAGGAGGTAAAGGTCTGGCTCAATGGGGAGGTGATTTACCAGCGCGAACGGATAGAGCGGGGCGGCGATTACACCGACTTTTTCCCGGCTACGCTTCGGCGGGGAAAAAACGTCCTGTTCGTTGCGGTCGGCACTCGTGATGAGCGTGATGGCGGTCATTCCAACGCCTTTTTCGGATTTGAACCCGGAACCGAGTATTCCGAGGCGACCGGTATCGGTTACCTCTTTTCCGAATCCTCGATCCATAGCGGCGACACCTTTACCATTGATATCCGCGCCGAAAATGTCATCGACTTGGCGGGGTGGCAGTTCGACATTGCCTTCGATCCTGCTAGGCTCGAAGCCCTTGGCTTAAGCGAAGGCGACTTCTTGAGGACCGATGGCGGAGCAACCTTCTTCCAGAGCGGACGCATTGACAATGCGGCAGGAAAAATCACGGGGCTGATTGCGGGACGGATTAGTGAAGGCGGCGTGAGTGGCAGCGGCGCTGTGCTCCAAGTGAGGCTCAAAGCAAAAACCGAAGGCGAATCGGACTTGGTGCTGGAGAACTTTGAGTTCGGCGCAATCACCGGAGAAAATATCGCTGCAGGCCCTCTGGAAGTCCGCATCATCGTGGAGGAACGACTGCTGATCGGCGACGTAAATCGGGATGGACGCGTGAGTATTTTGGATTTGATTCTCGTGGCACAACAGTTGGGGAAAAGGGTAGCCGCCGGTTCGCCGGTGGATATCAACGCCGACGGAATCGTGAACATCTTCGACCTGACGCTCGTGGCACAGGGGATTGTAGGTGCCGCGGCCCCCGCAGTCGCGACCGGGCGAGTAGACGCCGCAACGATAGAGGCGTGGATTGCACTTGCACGTCTTGAAGATGACGGTTCGATTGCATTTCGACAGGGCGTTGAGAACCTTGAGAACCTGTTAACCTCGCTGATTATACCGCAAGAAACCGCCCTGCTCACCAACTTCCCGAATCCCTTCAACCCGGAAACTTGGATACCGTACCAGTTGGCTGTACCTTCACAAGTCACTCTGGTGATCTACGATATGAATGGCAAAACAGTTCGGCGTCTGGAGATGGGGCATCAGGCGGCTGGGATGTACCAGAGCCAAAGCCGCGCAGTCTATTGGGACGGCCGCAATGCGCGCGGCGAATCCGTCACCAGCGGCCTCTACTTCTATACACTATCGGCAGGGGACTTCACAGCAACCCGCAAAATGCTAATAAAGAAATAACGAAACGGCATCACACTCTGTAGAGGACGGCCCCTGTGCCGTCCCATGATTGCAACGTATTCCCGTCGGAGGGAATTCCGATTCCCGACAATGAGGTGGTGTAGGGTGCAATCAAGCGACTGGATAAGGAGCGCGATAGAGACCCATCAACCGAGTGAATAACGAGGGCGATGGTTAATCTTCCGCGCACCAGCCTTTGTATGCTTTTTTTTGGAGACACGCTTTATGTATAGACATCGTTCCACTTCCGCGCTGGTTGGAGTTCAACGTTTCGTCGTACTCATCGGTCTATTGACCCTCATCGTGGGCTCCCAAAACCTATCCGCCCAATCGCAACTAGCCCAAGACGCCTACGCCATCTTCGAAGCGAGTTGCCTAAACTGCCATGGTCTCGACGGCGCCTTTCGAGAGACGCTCCTCATGGAACACAGCGAGCTTATAGATGGTGGCACCGTTGTTCCGGGAAATCCGGATGCCTCCGAGTTGTACAAGCGTCTCCTCGGTCCCACCGAAAACGGCGCACAGATGCCGTTCGGACTACCGCAACTGCGCGTTCAATCCATTGAGGTAGTTCGGCGTTGGATCCTAGCGGGCGCACCCGATTGGACGCAAACTACCACAACACTCCGTCGTTTCATCACTCCCCGCGAAGTGCTCACGAGCATTGAGACACACCTCTACTCGCTCTCGTCGTTTGACCGTTCCTTCGCACGATATTTCACGATGACGCATCTCTACAATGCCGGGGAAACACCGGAGATTCTTGCCGAGTACCGCACAGCGCTCTATAAATTGGTCAACAGCCTCTCATGGGGAAGTGGGATTATCAACCCACAACCCATCGACCCCCAAGCGACCATCTTCTACATCGACCTACGTCACTACGAATGGGATGTCAACGACGGATGGACGAAGATAGAAGAAGCCTATCCCTACCATATCTCTTTTGATGCACCCGAACATCTCGCACTGAGGAATCAACTGGGACGATTGCAGACACAGATGAAGACCGACGTGCCATCCGTCCATGCCGACTGGTTTATTGCAAACGCATCTACTCCACCGCTATATCACGACCTGCTTTCGCTGCCATTGACGGATAGGGACTTGGAAACCCGATTGGAAGTCGATGTTGCCCGAAACCTTGTGAACGCCCCCGGTGTCCGTGTATGGCGGGCAGGATTCAACAATTCGGGTGTCTCAAACCACAACCGAGTCGTGGAACGCCATACCTCTCGCTATGGAGCCTATTGGAAAAGTTACGACTTTGCCGGGAGCGTCGGTAGACAGAACATCTTAACCCACCCGCTCAATTTCACGCACGATGGGGGAGAAGTAATCTTCAATCTCCCGAACGGGCTGCAAGGCTACTACCTTGTTAACGCCTCCGGCTTCCGGTTGGATGAAGCGCCGATAAACATTGTTTCCAATCCGGCTGCCAGCGACCCCACGGTACGCAACGGTATTTCCTGTATCGGCTGTCATACCGAAGGCATGAAGACATTTGAGGACGAAGTGCGTTCGGTGATTGAGAGCAACCCGAATCCACCGTACAACAGAGCACAGGCGCTTCGCCTCTATGTGGAACAGTCAGACATGGATGCCCGCTTGAGCGAAGATATGGAAACATACAGAGTAGCGCTTGAAGCCACGGGCGGCGAGTTTGGCGGTGTTGAGCCGGTTTCCCGTTTCCATGAAGCGTTTCAAGGACCGATAGGCGCGGCATACGCTGCTGCCGTAGTCGGATTGCAGACCGAGACCTTCCTGGCAAGGGTTCGTGAGAACACGGGGCTTCAGAACGTTGGATTGCTGGCGCTCGACAACCCAAACGGGAGTGTGAAGCGAGACACTTGGACATCGAGTTTTAGAAATATTCTTTCTGCGTTGGATTATCCGGACCGTGTTGGAGATCCTCCGGACATAACACAGCCGGATGTGTTGCCGGGTGGGCATGTTCACATCCCCGATTCGAATCTTCGAGCCGTCATTGCCGCAGAACTTGGCAAAAGCATTAATGACCCAATTACCGTGTTGGAGATAAAAAGACTGAGAAATATTGGCGCTTTTGGCAGGGGTATAAGGGAATTGACGGGGCTGCAGCACGCGACCAATCTGTTCCGACTCGTAATCGAAAACGATCAAGTCTCAGACATCTCACCGATTGCGGGTCTAACTAACCTAAGAGAATTGTCCTTCGAGGACAATCCGGTTTCCGATTTATCTCCGGTGAAGGGCTTGATAAATCTCACGTGGCTAGAGTTTGATCGCACGCGGGTATCTGACATAACCCCTGTCCGAGGCTTGGTAAATCTCGATAGTCTAGAGTTTCATAACACAGAAGTATCCGATTTGTCCCCCGTGAGAAACTTAACAAACCTGACACGCCTTGCATTTCAAGACACTTTGGTATCAGACTTAACATCAATTAGGGGATTAATCAATCTCGAAGCCTTGGAATTTGGGGACACTAGCGTGTCGGACTTATCTCCTATTCGAGGATTAACCAAGCTGAAGCACCTTCATTTTTCAGGTGCGAACGTATCAGACGCATCTCCAATTGCAGGATTAATCAATCTCGAGCACATAAGTTTTACCAATAACTTCATAACGGACATATCGCCGTTTGCGGGATTATCGAAGTTGAAGACCATTGGCACATGGGGCAACCGATTCTCCGATATTTCGCCCTTGGCGGGATTGAGGAACCTGGAAAGGTTAGATATTTGCGGTGCGGAGCTATCGGATCTTTCCCCCTTGGCAACTTTGACAGGTTTGAAAGAACTGTATCTTAGAAGCAATAGTATACCGGATATATCGCCACTTGCGGGGCTAACCGGGTTAAATCGTTTGAGTTTAGCCGGCAACCAACTCTCTGATTTAGCGATAGTTTCGGGGTTAACCAACTTAAAATGGCTGGACATCCACGACAACGAAATCTCGGACTTGTCGCCGCTGGTACGATTAACGAATTTGTCATGGCTGAACATCCACGGCAACAGCGTCTCGGACCTATCGCCGCTGGTGCGGTTACCAAATCTTAAATGGCTGGACGTCACCGGGAACGAAACTGCTGACTTTTCTGTTCTGGATGCAATCAGCGATTCCCTGAACACCTTGAGGATTCACGAACCGGGAGTAAACGCAGGCCCGAAAATAGAGGGTCCTTGGTTGTGGGTGTTTCTTCCAACCACGCGACACAAGCTCAACGAGAACGTGGATTTGCTGGAGGAAGCGAGCGGCGGGAGCGCGACGGAATTGAAGGTCGCCGCCGCGGGCGCGACCGAGGGAAAAGCCGTTGGCGATGCGGTATGGACACTCGACTTTCTCCCGCCTACGGGCAGGAACAACCTGGTTGATATGATGGGACGCAAGCTCCCCGACGGCGTTCTGTACGGCGCGGTCATCCTCTATTCTCCTATGGAACAGCAAACGGTCTTGCATTTGGGCGCGGATCAGGAGGTAAAGGTCTGGCTCAACGGGGAAGTGATGTACCAGCGAGAGCGTTCAGGACACGCCGAAGATTTTATCGAGGCATTTGGGGTCACGCTCCTACAAGGCAAAAACGTCTTAATGGTTGCTGTTGGCACTCGTCCCGATGACCCGTCCAACCTGTTCATTGGTCTTGCAGCCGACGCCGATTATTCCACCGGGGGTGGCATCGATTACGTCCTCTCCGAGCCTACGATTCATAGCGGCGACACCTTTACTCTTGATGTACGAGCCGAGAACGTCGTCGATCTGGCGGGCTGGCAGTTCGATATTGCCTTCGAACCTGCTAGACTCGAAGCACTTGGCTTAAGCGAAGGCGGCTTCCTGAAGACCGATGGCGGATCGACGTTCTTCCAGAGCGGGAGCATTGACAATGCAGCCGGAAAAATCACAGGATTGATTGCAGGACGAATTAGCGAAGGCGGCGTGAGCGGCAGCGGAACCGTGGTTCAGGTCAGATTCAAAGCAAAATCCGAAGGGGAAACAAGATTAACCCTTCAGAAATTCCTGTTCGGATCCGTGGCTGAGGAAAGTATCTCGGCAGGTCCCCTTGAGTTCCAAATGACTATAGAGGAACGGTTGCTGCCCGGGGATGTGAACCGAGACGGCATAGTCAATATTCTGGATCTGATTCGCGTCGCGCAGCAGTTGGGGAAACGCGTATCCGCCGACTCGCCGGTGGATGTCAACGGGGATGGGATTGTCAACATCTTCGACCTCACTCTCGTCGCACGCGGAATTGGGGGTGCCGCTGCGCCACCTTCGCATGATTTAGAAGTAGCGACTATAGAAGCGTGGATTGCAGAGGCGCGTCTGGCAGATGACGGTTCGACTGTTTTTCAACAGGGTATTGCAAATCTTCAAAACCTGTTAACCTCACTGATTATTCCCGACGAAACCGCCCTGCACGCGAACTACCCTAATCCGTTCAACCCTGAAACCTGGATTCCCTATCAGTTGGCAACCCCCGCAGAGGTGGCGCTGACGATCTACGATACGAACGGCGAAACGGTCCGGCGTTTGGATATGGGGTATCAAGCCGCGGGAATGTACCGGAACCAGAGCCGCGCCGCCTACTGGGATGGCCGCAACCAACACGGCGAGTTCGTCGCCAGCGGTGTCTACTTCTACACGCTGACCACGGACGAGTTCGCGGCGACGCGCAAGATGCTGATACGGAAATAAAGCCAATTTGCTTGACCCACTTTAGGTGAATGGTATAGTATGTTTTGAGAGATTAATTCGCATAGATGACGCTAGGCTCGGTTGACATTTATCTGGTGAATTCCTAATTCGCCGAGAACACCGAATCGTAGGGGCGGGGATCAAGCGACTGAATAAGGAGTGCGATAGAGATCTTACGCCCATTAGCCAACGCGGATTGGGAGCAGCAAACCATACGGTTTGAATAGCCTGTAGGTTGAGATCTTAATCTCGACACGAAAACGCCGATTTTGGAAAATCGATCGGCAGTAGTCCGAGATCGTGTTTGACGTGTGAACAGCGGGTTAGGCGAGGATCTCTATCGCCCTCACTATCCGTTCGGTTGATCCCAACCCCTACGAGCGGGCATGTGTCGATGCGCCGCCCTTGATTGCCCGGCTGCGGCGAACTGTCAAGGGAATCTGGTAGCGTTACTCCTATAAATCTCCAAAATTCAAACTAGCATCATAGGTTAGCTACCCGTTATACAACGATGTCGTACAAAGCACTATTCTGTGGAGGATTCTATGAAACTGGGATTTTTGTCAAAGATTTTTGAAGGGGCGTTGAGTATCGAGAAGACCTATAACGCTTGCGACAAGGCGATTAATCAACTGCGTGAGCGCAACGAAAAGATCAAGCAGATGGAAGAGAACGGCGAGGACACTAACAATTTGCCGGAAGCCGAGAAATCGGCGCTTGATGAGGTGGTCAATAACGCCATCGCCAAAGCGACGCTACTTCTAAGCAAGGAGTCGGAGCGCAATTGGCCCGGCGTGTTCAGAGAGATGCACAGGAATCTCGGGACAATCTATCTTGAGCAGCATGAATACGATAAAGCCCGAGAAAAATGCGAGTTGTTGAAGAAGTATGGAGAGGTAGGACGCTTGGACTCGGAGGACCTTTTGCAACGAGTTGAAGACAGGGAGTCGGGCAAATCGGATGCGGCAGGCGCAGACGCCCAGTCGGATATACCCGCAACTGAACGGTAGGACGTGTGTGCGAAACCTCCTCCTGCGACAGCCTATTGATCGATAAATCTGATTCACCCATTTCTAGTATTTCCGCGCGCTGAATGCCGGTAACTCTTTAAAGATGCACTTCCTGAACGGTTCGGCACTCTACCTCTTGGCGTTTATCCCGCTCGTGGCGTCCTTGCATTTCTTACGATTACGCCGCAAACGTCACGTAGTTCCCAGCGTAATGTTCTGGCTCGAAGCCATTGAGGACATGAAAGCCAACGTGCCGTTCCAGCGTATCCGCAAGTTCCTTCCGCTAATCCTGCAACTCCTGTTTCTCTCCCTTGCCGTAGTAACCGTTGCCCGCCCCGCTTTGCGCGGTTATAGCCCCCTGTTTGGTCAGACCGTTCTTATCCTCGAAAATTCGGCGAGCATGCAGTCGACAGAATCGGGGAAGAGTCGGTTTGAAAGAGCGAAGAGCCGGGCAGTTGACATCATCGACCAACTCGACGATCGCGGGCAGATGATGATTATGGACACTTCTCAGCCGCCGCGCCACCTGCATCAGGGCTTCACTTCGGACAAGGAGAAACTGCTCCGCGCCGTTCAGGAGATAGCTCCGCAACACACGTCACCGGACTTTGATTCGATATTTCTATCTGCGGCAGCGTATGGAAAGGGAGCCGGCACAGGGATTATCTATATTGGCGACAACATGCGTGGATTTCCGGATTCCGCACCCACGCTCCAAAACATCGTTGTAGGAACCCAAAGCGAGAACGTGGGAATCGTGCAGTTCAATGTATCACGAAACCCGAATCAGCCCAGTCAATTCCAGGTACTTGCTGGTGTACGCAATTATGGATCGGAGAATCAGGAATTTCGGGCGCGCTTAGAGATCGGGGGCAAATGGTATGACGACGAAACGGTAAGCTTGTCTCCCGGTGAAAGCCGGTCGGTGGTATTCACCATTGACGACAGAGGGTTTGATGGATTGGTCGTCAGTCTCAATCTTGAGTTAGAAGACGATCTTGCTCTGGATAACGCGGCTTGGGCGTTTCTTCACCGCCGCACACCGGTACGCATTCTGCTGGTGAGTGATCGCTCTCTGCCCTTGTTATCGAAAATGCTTGAGGCGGACGCGAACATTGACCTTATAGAAACCGGGACCGAGGGTTATCGAGGGGCGGGAAGCCATGAGATTGTGATCTTCGATCGGTATGTGCCTGAAAATCTTCCGGAAGCGAACGCTATCTTCCTGAACCCTGTCGCCGGATTGCCGTTTATGCCGGTTACCGGAACAAAGACAGAGCCGGTGCGCGTGATCTACCAAGATCGAACTCATGCGCTAATGCGTGACGTGTCGTTGATCGATCTGTCGGTCAGGGAATCACTGGTTTTCCGATTACCCGACTGGGGAAGTCCGTTAGCTGAAACAGTCAAGGGAGCATTGATCTGGAGTGGGGAAAACGCCGGTCGCAAGTACGTCGTATTCGGATTTGACGCGTTCGATCTGGGAATCTCGGAGTTCGCACTCCGGATTCCTTCGGCGCCGATTCTGTTGTCGCGCTGTCTTGAGTGGCTCGCGGTACCGCATACGACCGTTCAACCGGATGTCGTCAAGGTAGGGACTCCCGTAAAAATCGCCCTCGGTGATTCGGAGGTAGAAGACGGAGTTACCATCCGGTTGCCCGACGGAGCGGTGACGAAGGTTTCATCACAAGCCATGCCCATCATTTTCCCGGACACGTACACTGTAGGTGTGTATACGGTCTTTGCGGGTGACAGCCGGGAGGGGCGGTTTGCGGTCAATCTTCTCGATTCGCAGGAATCGGGCGCTTCTTCACCTATGCCTGAGGAGGAGCGTGTGGAATCGGATCCGGCTCGAACCCCTTCCGCCAATCAGGTACAAGAAGTGAATCGTGAGATTTGGAAATATACGGCGTGTTTGGGGATCTTCCTGCTGTTGTTAGAGTGGTGGGTGTATCATCGGAATGACTAACGCCATCTGTAGGTTTGTGGGTGCAATCGATAATTAAAAAAATTGTCGTTTTCCCTCTTAATGGTCTTCTCGCTAAGTATTTAACGCATGTCGAAACCAAGTTTTTTCTTGAAAACTTGGTTTCTTCCCTGAATCCTAGTGCCCTCAAGATAACGATCTAGCCGACTCATCACCGTCAACTTGCCACATGCAATCAAGGTAATCACAAAAATCCATCAAGCGAGTGAATAGCGAGTGCGATAGAGATCCAATAAATCACAGTTCAGACAATGTGAACTACCGACACCCAACACTTATCATAAACACTTATCGAGTAAACCACTTAATAGTCTATTCGCTAAGAATTTAATGCTTACGAGACTGGCACAAGAAACTGTTCTACCACGCCGGTAGGTGCGGTTTCTAACCGCACCGGCTCCCAATACTATCCATTTTTTGGGAAAATAAACCACTTAATGCAATTAAGTGACCGGAAAGAGGGTGTTCTAAAGTGTGCCATTATCCCTGTCGGCAGAATTCGTTCCGCAAGTACCACTCCATTATTGCTCAATGGCTAGCCGTGAAAAGTGTTCCTACGTGGTCCGGTTTTCACTCCGGCGGAGTGCTATGTCAATAGAACACGATTCCTCCTCGCGTCTGCACTCCAGCGGAGTGCTATGTCGAGTGTTACTTGATCGATCTTAAGGCGATAGAGTTCCTCCCCAAGCTGCGCCGTTCCTTTAGCGAGCCGAACTCGCTCTAACAGAACACACGGAGTGAATTACGCTACTACAAACCGAACTGCGTTAGTCCTACAATTTCAAATTGACCTTGTGTCAAGTGCCAGTTTTTTATGGCAATCTTCTCGGTATTGTCGTATAGTATTTACACATGAATGTCAGCGCTGTTTCGGCAAACCTTACGATATGCTGCGTAGCAACAAGCTCCTTGACAGATATGCCTATCGAGCGTACTTTCCGCCGAATGTGGGTTTGCACAAGTCATAAGCAGGGATCTTTAGGAGGTGCAATGTCATGGAAGAATGGTTGAAGATTGCTGGAGCGGTCATTGCTTTCTGTGCGCTGTGGTGGAAGATCACATCGTCAATGGCGCGAATGGCGACAAAATCCGATTTAGCGGCACTGAGGCAGGAGTTTAAAACTGATATCGAGGTACTGAGACAGGAGATCAAAACTGAAATGGCGGCACTGAGACAGGAGTTGAAAGTCGATGCGGCGGCGCTGAGACAAGAGTTGAAAGCCGATGCGGCGGCTCTGCAAGAGGGTTTGAGTAAAGAAATCAGACAACTCCGAGAATTGCTGTTTGTGCATGTTTCCGATCACGAGAAACACAGAAAGTCTGAATGACTGCGCGGTCTTGCTTCTGTTAATAGAATGGTGGGTGTATCATCGAAATAGGTAGCGCCGTCTGCAGGTTTGTAGAGTGCGATCGAGCGACCGGATAGGATCAAACGAACGAATAGATCAAATGAGTGGATAGCGAATGATCAAGTGAGTGGACAACGAACGCGATAGCAAATCTTGATAGAGATCCCAGTGCGATAGTGAATCCCATGCTCCAGAGATCTTAAGGCGATAGAGTTCCTCCCCAAGCCACGACTTCCCTTTGGCGAGCCGACTCGCTCTAACTGAACACACGGAGTGAATTACGCTACTACAAACCGAACTGCGTTAGTCCTACAATTCCAAATCGATCTTGTATCAAGCGCCAGTTTCTTTATGGTAATCTTCGCAGTTTTGTCGTATAGTACTTAGACTTGAATGTCATCGTTGCTTCGGCAAACCTTACGATATGCCGCGTAGCAACAAGGTCCTTGACAGATATGCCTATTGGGCGTACTTACCGCCGAATGTGGGTTTGCACAAGTCATAAGCAGGGATCTTTAGGAGGTGCAATGTCATGGAAGAATGGTTGAAGATTGCTGGAGCGGTCATTGCTTTCTGTGCGCTGTGGTGGAAGATCACATCGTCAATGGCGCAAATGGCGACAAAAGCTGATTTAGCGGCGCTGAAAGTTTCTATAGAGGCGTTGAGACAGGAGTTCAAAACTGATATGGCGGCACTGAGACAGGAGTTGAAAGCCGATGCGGCGGCGCTGCAAGAGGGTTTGAGTAAGGAAATCAGACAACTCCGAGAATTGCTGTTTATACATGTTTCCGATCATGAGAAGCACAGAAAGTCTCAATGACTGCGCGGTCTTGCTTCTGTTAATGGAATGGTGGGGGTATCATCGAAATAACCAGCCCCCTCTGTGGGAAGACGCTTAATCAGAAGTTCCGGAGGCTTAGGGATCGATTCTCAAACAGATTCTTGGGCGTGGTGCAGGGCGCCGTTTGGGGGAAATTCTACTTTTGCGTAAATCTCGCGCAAGGACAACTCGCAGTTTATTGAAGTAAGATGCATGACGTCCCCCGGGTTGCTGAATTCTGTCAAGATCCACTGGCTTCCTTGTCGGAGGTAGTGTTCGACGCGCATGCAATCTTGTGAGACAAGAGTGTATTCTTGCATGGAGTCGAGTTGACGGTAGTATCCGAATTTCGCCCCGCGGTCATACGCTTCGGTACTCGGCGAGAGAATCTCCAAAAGGGCGGTGGGATTCAGGAGTGTGTCGAAGCTGTCGTCCTCAAAGCGGGGTTCATCGCAGACAACAAGAACATCCGGGTAGGTGTATAGTCCCGCCGAATTGACCTTCAAACGCATGTCGTTGCTGTAGACTTCGCAAGCACTCTCCTTTAATTGGTTTCGGAGCTCGCCGAAAACGTTTCCACAGACGAGATTATGGGCTCGAGTCGCGCCTGACATCGCGTACATTTGGCCGTTAAGATATTCGCTTTTGATTGTCGCTTTACGCTCTAAAGCGAGATACTCCTCCGGTGTCAGATGAGATTGCGCAGCAGCGGATGACATAATCTCCCCCATACTCCTCTTGATCCAGATAGCGATTTAGCCCTACAACTCTTTCGAGTGCATACGGTAGGTTGGGTGCGAGACGACAAGCCATAGTCGACTCTGCCGAGAATTTGGGACGCCACGAATGAAGGAATTGAACAGGACACATTGTCATTCACGGCGCTTGAATTATACCACGCGTGAATCGATGTGTCATCATGCTTTCAGCGATCAAAGTAGGGCATTGAGCCGCCAAGCGCGACGCGCTGAATAATAAACAATATGTTCGTAGGCACTGATAGCACAGCAATATACTGTGCTATCAGTGCCTACGAACATATGCCATGCCTAAAGTGTCACTTCTGATTTCAGGAATCGTTGGAAGATTCGTTCTCTATGCGCGCTTCCCAGTCATCAGGCCTTTCATCGTAGTCGCGCGACTCCCAAAAAGCGTCGTTATTGGGGTTCAACTGGTCGGCGCGATGGTCAAGTTCCTCTTGCGTATAGTCGTAATCATCTCGTCGTGGCATCTTGTTCACCTCCTTTTGTATTTGGTTTGGGGCACCTCGCGTAGGACACTACGGTTTCCAATAGCAAAGACTGTATCTGTTGCAATCGCCGCCGAACTTTGAGCGAGAAACTGATGACAGATTTTAGCCCTGTGATCGACTGAAATTCACCAAGTCTCGCATGATCGTACCCCCTCTGGAGGGATTTGAATTGCATTTTTACCAAGTCTTGAGATTCCCCAATTTTTGGAGGAATACGGTTTGATTTAGATGAAGGTCTAAGTGATGGCAGGTTATGTCTTCGTTCAAGGTGCCTGTTTCCCCTACCATACCGCTCAAACCTCTTGACAAAATCCTCAATGTCCTCCTCAAATTCATGGACAACGGCAGCATCGGGTTCCCAAACTAATTCCCCGATGCCCCTCAGTCTGATTCCCAAATCCAAATCTTCGCCTCCAGCTTCACGAAAATCGGTTGAAAATCGTCCAACTTGATAGAAGGCACGCACAGATACCAAAGCGTTAGCTGTGACTATTGCTTGCGGGACTTTTTGCGCATCTGAACTCGAATTCTCCTCAAATGGCGGGTTGAGAATGCTCATTTCGGTCATATACCGATTTATACTTCCCGAACCCTTACCAGAAACAGTTCCGCATATTGCCATTGCCGAATCCCCCGATTCGTCTCTAGCAGAGATAAAATGCGCGATGAGGCTACTCACATGCTCACAGCCGCAGTCAGTGAAATAGAACCAGTCAAAATGTGGAGAGATACGTCCACATCCCTGATTTCGAGCGTACGCAGGACCTTGGTTTCCGTAATAATTGACGATTTCCACATAGTCTCGGTAGGTTTTAAACCATACCGGCATGCGGTTATCAATGTTGTCGTTTGCAACGGTGATGAGGCCTGGGAGCGGATCGAGCCCCATCAAACTATCCAGCGTGGTTTTGAGTCCTGTCCAATCATTGTAAACAGGAACGACGACGCGGATTCTATCCGGTTCAATTCTAGGCGATGCAAATGACGCCTTGTTGGATTTAGGAGGTAAAGGTAAAGAGTAGTGTGTTGCACCCATTTTCGATTCCTTTCACGATTGACCTGTTCCAAGGGGACAACGGCGTTATCCCTCAGATCTGAAAAGACGCGCCGTGTGCACAATCTAGACTACAGATTAAATATGTGACTATTAAGTCACGAGGTGCGACGCATCGGAGATATGATAACTTCATCGACGGCGATAATGTGTACACAAACTGCCACAAGGGTGTGTACTATAATCGCCACACAGCGAAGTCGCTTGTTGGAGAGGCGCTGATAACAGCACAAAAGCGCCATTATCGGCCACTCTCAATTATTTGCCTTTTGACGGGGCGTTGTCGCGGCCAGGTCCGGACGGGTTTCCGGTTTTGCTGGGGTATCCGGCACGAGTATTACCGCTTTTCCCGCCACTAGTACGGTTTCCGCTGCCGCGGCTTGCGCTGCTTTTTCCGCTCGATTTCGGCATTGTTCTTTCCTCCTTTCGTTAGATTTAGGATTGCCTCCGTGGGACATATTGTTTCCAATCAAAGCAATCTTTCTTTCCATATTGCATATCTAGCAAGAAATTTGCCATTCACATTAAACTTAGATACGAAATTAGCTTGTGCGTCTCCGGCGCGGGAAATAGTCCCTTTCCCGGGTACGACTCAGGTCCTTACGAAGCGTTCGCTGTGCCCCTGGCTTATCAATTTCTATGCCGAGTGTCAGCAAGTGGGCTTGTCGAAGCCACCAGAACGCCTGAAACAGTGGGCGGCGCGGTGATGCGCCCACGTCCAGATTCGGTTTTCCTCTGTCTAGGTGCCGAATCTGTCTGTGCGCGCGTTTGGCGAGCTTGCGCACCTCCGCGTCGGGATCATTGTTCCCCGTCCAAAATAGCGTCTTATGCGCACGTCCACCGGGGTTGACGCGCAATGCTGTCAGTGCTTGGACATAACACTGTCGCCATTCCGGACGCGGTTCCACGAAATCTTTATTTGTGTCAGCTATTCCGCTCTGTTTTGTCTTGAGGCGCGCGAGGCAGAATTTGGAGAAATTTTGACGCAAGTCACGCAAGTACGGATCTCTTTCAAGCTCATCCTTAAGGTTCTGCGGATAAATTGAGATTTCAATCCACATCGGTATGAGACTATACGGATGAGGCGGCGGCTCTCTGTCGCGGTCATGCCAGGGGCGAAGATCCGATGTAACGGCTTGTACAGCCATCTCTGTGAAAGCAAGCAGCAAGGGCTTGAGACATTTCCACGGAGGCGCAAAGCAAAGCAAGGCGTAAAATGCGTCCTTGTAGAAATCGGAGACGGGAACGTCCGGCGCGTCAGATTTTTCAAACTCTTCAGGCGACTCTCGCAGCGTTTTTCGCAACATCCCTAAATGCCTAGAGGCGCTTTCGACGAGCCGATCTCTGAGGTCTTGCGGGAGTTCGGATTCCAATCCGCCCATGCTCCAACCGTAAATTGTCCTGGCCAGGCGCCAGAGCGCCTTGGTCAGCGTTGAGCGGTCTTGATGTGATTCGGGGTGCTTCTCATCGAGCAACTGGAGAAACGGGAGTAACTCATGGGCGACAAGCCGCCATCCCTCGTTCAAGGCAGCGCCGGGCCCCAAAGCGATGTTCAATGCGTGCGTGATGGCGTTCAACAAGCCAAGGATTTTGTCGCTCAACTCCGTTTCCGGATACTCGCGGAAAATTGGCAGTAGGGTATCCAATCTGACGGTTTCGCAACGCCTCGGGTTGTCGTTGAACCGCCAGATTAACCAAAATTCAAGCAAATTGGGATGTCCAAAATCATTGCTCGACCATCCTCGCCTTTGAACTGCATTCAAGGAGTCAAGTTCAATAACTTGGTTTAAGGGAAAGCCTTTTGGGAAGAGAAATGGGACCAGATCGTGAAAAAGGAAAGAGCGCGAGTTTCTGATTTCATACAATTTGTCCCAATCCAGCTTAGTAGCGCAGAAGGTCGCACGACGTTGAAACTCGACGACCCAGTCTGGGGTTTTCCAGTCGTCGTTCGATTTCTCTAACCTGACGCGTGGTCGGGGATCACCATAGGTGGGGCCAAAACCTAGCAAAAAACTGAACAAAAGCGCGATCCGGTTTTGTCGATCAGTTTCAGTTTGAACTGGCGCTCCCAATCCGTCGACGACTCCCGACAGTACGTGTTCAAAAAATTCGGTAAAGTCTTCTCTGTATACGGAGGCGCCGTCGGGATTGCCGAAACAGTCGGGACGCGCAAAGACTTGAATCAACCACGCCTGATCCTGGTCAGGGAAGCCGGCCGCAGCAAGATTATGCTTTATGGCAGACACTTCCTCAATGGATGGATTCTCCGGAGGGAATATAAGGTCGTATGACGTGTTTTTCTTCAACTCCATCACCGTGTTTCTTGGTATTGTAAGTTATAGCCCGGGGAACAACCGCAAACCATCCGATTGTCAACCAGTTGGGCGTCCTAACGGAAGAGCGTTAGGACCGGGAGAGGCGCAAAATGCGCCAAAATTCATCGAGGTTCATTTCGCTACTTATGGTATCACAGAGTTTATACAGCTGTCAAGTGTCAAGAAAAGTTCTAAGAATCATATTGGCGTACGCACGCTAGGGATATTGGCACAGAAACCGAGTCTTCAAGATCAGAATGGTCTCGATCACGGTCATGATCCATTCCTTCAATCGGTTTCGGGGCAAATGACCAACTCATCTAGGTGCCGTATTGGAAAACAGCTCCTGATGTATCCCCCGTCTGCGACTCCCGCGAACCATCAAACCGGGCCGTCCCATACTCTGACCTTCAAACTGATCATTCTCCGGATGCCGGTATCCGAACCGCACGAGCCGGCGGTTCTTATCCGTTTGGTTGATGTAAGAGCCGTGGATAGCATGGAGGCTAAAACATACGACATCGCCTCGTTTGGCGGGAACGGCAACCGAATCCTCCAGCTTGTATTCGTCGGTCGGCAGATGCGGCGTGCAGGTGGTGCCGTCAGGATTCCGGGTGATGTGTTCCAGAGCGCCGCCCTTGTGTGAGCCGTCGAGGAAACGAATCTCGCCGTTTTCGTGGCAGGTGTCGTCAAGGTGGACTAGCAGATCAACGTAGCGGCCATCCTTATGTTTGTAGAACGCCCAGTCTTGATGCATGGGGAACGGGTGCCCGGTTTCGGGCGGCTTGACGTGCATGGTGCTATGATGAAGTTCAACGCGAGGACCTAACAATGCAGCCATCGCGTCGCATAGCCGCGGATTGGTGACGGCTTTCATCCACGCCTCGGAATAGAAGGACAGGTCGTGCATGGCAATCAGTTTGGATTTTTTCTCGGTTTCCGCATCCATATACTTTCGGCGCCAGGGTCCGGACCAGCCCGGGGAGATAGTTGCCCATTGATCGATGAGCCAATCCAATTCACTAGCCAACTCATCCGTTTCTTCAGGCGTGAAAACCTTGGGGATGTGCAGATAGCTGTGTTCCCAAAAAAACTTGACTTGATCGTTGGTTATCATCGTTGGTAATCCTTTCAGGTATAACGGTGCGGTGCGTGCAGCTAGGTGAAGAATTCTTCGTTATGGGGCCGCAAATCGACCTCGAAACTCCAGGCGCTCTTGTCTTGAACCACCAAACTCCAATAGGTTTGGGCGATGGCGTCCGGATCAAGCAGCGGTTCATCCGATAGGTCTGATTGGAGACCGGGGGTGTCGATTACGCCGTCGATAATCACGTGCGCGACGTGAATGCCTTTGGGACCAACTTCGCGTGCGAGCGACCACGCAAGCCCTCGCACGGCAAATTTCGCGCTGCTGAAAGCCGACGCCCCGCCCCTCCCGCGAATCGCGGAAGTGGCACCAGTAAAGAGAATTGTTCCACCCTCGCGAGCCAGCATATCCGGCAGGGCGTGCCGGGAGCACAGGAAGGAACCGAGCGCGCAAACACGCCACGATTGTTCAAATTCCTCCGGGGTTAGGTCGGTGAAGGTTTTCCATGCCGCATTTCCGGCGTGATTTAACAGCACATCGACCGCCCCAAGTTGTTTGCGGACCTCCGCAAAACTGTCGGCGACTTGATCGGGCTGCGTGATGTCGGTTGCGATGGCAAGCGCGTTTGCGCCGCCCTCATTGAGTTCGTCTGCGAGGCTTCCGATGTAGTCGGGAGATCGGGCAAGCAAACCGACCGCGAATCCCTCCCTTGCGAATCTCCTCGCCAGCGATGCTCCCAGCCCGGGACCAACGCCGGATATAACTGCCGTCTTGTCCATTTAACGTGACCTTAATATTCTTATGTCGAGGGGAAATTCCATTAATTTTGTATTAGTTAAAAGGTAACTGTTTAGTCCATCAATCTGTATCGCCGATGTCGGTTGTAGTAGTAATCAAGCGAGTGAATAGCGAGTGATCAAGTGAGTGAATAACGAACGCGATAGAGCTCCCATAGAGATCTCATCCAGGGCCCGTCCGCCGTTTGCATGTAATGGGCGGATGCTACTTGACCGGTCGGGGCAGGGATGCCCCTCCCACAGAGGGATGCTCCTCCTACCGACGATCAGACCTAAATAAATGCCAAACCAATTTTCCGTCTTTTTTTCGGACCGAACTAAACAGTTACGTCAAAAGTATGATTTATACATCAAACCGTTCTTGTGGGTTGACAGCCTCATCGGCCAGGGCTTGGATTTGGGAATCCAAGCCGAGCGAGAAGCAGCGACGGGTGTCTTCCATCTATGTGACCATTAAGCAAGTTTCAAAAATTCACTTTACATTTTGAGGATGAAATAGAGAATAAGCCCCTGTCCGCTCCTGCCGGATTGTCAAATCCAGCGGATTTTTCTCTACCTATTCAGTCTCCATTCCTTCGCTCCGAAGAATTGAACGAGTGGGCAACGAGTGATCAATTGAGCGGACGGCGATGGCGGTAGAGAACCGCTAACGCACTTTATTAATGTGTGCTTTCTCGATTGGTTAGCGGACACCAGCGGGACAGGGTCAGATGGCGAAGCAACACGTCCGACGCCTCCTTGGTGCCAATGCGTTGGAGCGCATGTACCGCGTCGCCGCGAACGTACCGGTTTTCGTCGAAGAGGACGTTCTTTAGTGCATGTACGGCATCCTTGGCATGCGGTCCCAACCGCGCCAGCGCGAATACCGCGTTCCGGCGGACGGATTCTTCCGCATCCTGCGATGCCGCAACCAGCGCCGGGACAGCGGCATCGGATTGTTGACCGGTTGTTCCCAACGCTTCCGCGGCATGGGAGCGGACAGCCTCCGATTCGTCTTGCACCGCATGCATCAACGCCGGGACGGCTTTCTGGGCGTCAAGCCCTATATCCCCGAGCACTTCCGCCGCCGCATCGCGTGCCCACCAGGTCTTGGCTTTCAGGGCGGGAATCAGGAAGTCGACGGCAGGCGCCCCGATGGCGCTCAGGGCGTAGCACGCATTTCGACGTACGTCTTGCGATTCCTCGTCCAACACGTCCACCAAGTCGGGAATAGCTCGCACACCGCATTCCGCCAGTTGATATGCGGCGTGGAGGCATTCGGACTCGCCGCTGTCGTAGAGCCCCGTCATCAATTCGCTTATTGCCGCGCCGCCGTTAGCTTCCGGATGTGCGGCAGTCTTTCCGTGATGCCAGTCCCACAGGTATTTGAACATGGCTTGATGCTCGGGCTTGTCGGTTGGCTTGCCGTTCATCCAGTTCGATTGCTTACAGTTCCATGAAGGGGAATCGGGTTCCGTCATGCGGGCAGAAAGGAACTTCATCATGTAGCGCGGCTTGTCCGTTCGATTGGGCATAGCCCTATGCCAAAGGTCGTAGTTCGCGACCGTCACGGTGCCGGCATCTCCGGAGAGTGGAAGTTCGTCGCGGCTATTGGCACCTTCAAGAGTGCAGAAGTAGTGGCTCCCCGGAACGATACCCGTGGGCCCCAACGCTACCGGCGTGTCCTGTGGATAGTAGAAGACCAGCAATCGGCGCGTACGATGCGTCCAGCGTTTGCCGCCATCCTGATGCAGGTTTTGCCCTTTGCTTCCCGGTTGGTTAAGGTGCGGGTGGCGATGGGGCTGCATATAGTAATCCGCGCCCAACAGACTCGTCAGCGCGCCGCGGACGGTCGGATCGTCGAACACCTCCTGAATTTCCGGAATGCGAGGCAAAAGATTATTCCCCGGGTTGCCCTCTTTTTCAAACACGGTGTTTGTTGTTTCATAAATCTCATCATGATAACTCCGGGGCAGATCTGTCTTGACAATCAGGTATCCGTTAACGATAAAATCCCGCATCTGGTCATCGTCGAGGAGATGGGTTTTGTCTATCATTTGTTGATCTGAAAGTGATTAATTGTTGGTGGTAATTTCGACCGTCGCACCGCAGAAACTGTCTGTGAATTAGGCACAAAGAGAACAAGATTCTATTATAGATTAGACCGGCTTATTTTATCAAGAATTGAATTAGGATGTCAACAGCCGTGCTCAATGTTCGCGCGCCGGTCGCCCTTGATTTCGACATTCGCGGGACGGCACGGGGCCGTCCCCTACAACCATGGATGACGGGACAGTGAAGGGGGTATCTCCTACTAGAGTGCGCGTTCCTAGCCGCACGTGGCCGTCACTTTTGAGCCCAGTTGTCCGCGATTCGGGCTTCTGCGACGACGGGCACGGTTTTCAGAACCTCGTTTCCGGCGGCTTCCATGGTGTACTGGAGAACGGCGGCTGCTTCCTCGGCGTTGGCTTCCGGGACTTCGACAATGATTTCGTCGTGAATCATGGCAATGATGTTCGCTTCGGTTCCTTTCAGGGCAGATGGTAGGCGTCCCAAGGCGATTTTCGCGATGTCAGCCGCCGTCCCCTGCACCTGCCGGTTAACGAATACAGTGAACGACGCCGGCTCGCTCAAGACAAATCGCCTTCCGCAAAGCGTGCTCTGTTTGTCCGAGTATTTCAGTTTCGAACTTGATTTGCGATGCCATGCGCGAATTCCGGAATACGCTTCAAAATAACGCCGCTTAAATGTCTCTGCTTCCTCCAGGTTCATCTCGACACCGTAATTCGCCTTCGCCGAGTACATCAAGCCCTTTGGTCCCATACCGTATATCAACCCAAAGTTTATCGCCTTGGCGGCGTTGCGCTGTTCTTGAGTCACGGCCTCCGGAGAGATGTTCTGCACGAGTGAAGCGGTCAAGCGATGCAAGTCTTCGCCGCTTCGGTACGCCTGAATCATTTTTCGATCGGCACTGATTGCTGCCGCGACGCGCAGTTCAATCTGTGAATAGTCGGCGATTACCAATTTTTTCCCGGCATCAGCGATGAAACATCTGCGCACTTCCGCGTCGCGAGGCACCTGTTGGAAGTTCGGGCCCGAGCAGGAAAATCGACCGGTTGCAGCGCCGAGTTGCCAGTAATTTGCGTGTACTCGTCCGGTGTGTGCGGAGGTTGCGCGCGGAACCTGATTGAAAAATGAGGTGATCAGGGACGATAGCTTCTTGTACGCCAATAAAGCTGGAATGCAGGCGTGGCTATCTAAGCGACGATACAGCGACCGCCGCGATGTACTATCCACTTCAACACCGACTTTTGCCAGCGCAGTTTTAAGTTGGATCGGACTGGTGAGGTTTAATTCTCCCAGAAAATCGTATAAGATTTCTTGAAGTTCCGTCCGTTGTGCTTCGACGCGGCGCCGGTAACGATTTATCCGGTCGGTATCCAGCTTCATTCCATGGTATTCCATTTCCGCGGTCGCCCGAACGCAATCGAACTCAATCTTTGCAATTTCGGTGAGCGCCTCATCGGCGAGCCGCAATTTCATTCGTTCTCTCAGACGCAGGAGTATCTGCGCATCATGGGCGGCGTAGAGCAGTTGTGAATCGGTTAGTTCGCCGCTCCAGTTGCTGCTTTGCTCCGCTTTAGGCAGACATATGTTAAGATAAGTGCGGGCGACTTCGGCTAACGAGACGCGCCCCGCCGGACTGAGCAGCCTCGCCGCAAGCATGGTATCGAAAATCTGACCGTTCACATTGAGACCGATTGACCACAGCATCTTTATGTCGAAGTTCGCATTGTGAAACACCTTCACGGAATCGTTCATCAAAACCCACTGGAGCGGCTCTAAATCCGCCACACTCTCAAAGGCATCGAGATCTACAACGATGACTGGTTCATTTCTCACGGCTAGTTGAATCAGCCGGACGCTAGCTTGATGCGGATCCAAACCGGCGTCTTTGAGTGAAGTCCTTGCGTTATTGAACCTTGCCTTCGCCGCTTTGAGTTGTTCTTTCGCGGCGACGCACACGGCTTTCGCCGCCCGCTTTTGTGCTGGCGTAACCGCGAGCTTAACCGTTGCTCTAGCCAGTTCAAGCATCGAGGTTAGGTGTGAAAGTTCATGTTTCGCACATTCCGCCTGAGCGCGGACTTCAGAAGGGGCGTAGGTTTCCGCATCGATCGCAACGACATCGGCATCCGCGAGAGGCGGTAGAAGCGCCGTCAGCCTCTCTTTATCCGCAACGACCGTGTAATCAAGCTTCTCTCCCACGGTTACAAGCAGATCAGCGCGCTCGTACGCTCCGGCTCGCCAGCATTTTGTCGCCTCAAGTAGAACAGGCTCGGCGGTTCCTCGGACTGTGGCGGTATCGACAGCTTCCATCCAGCCTGAGGAACAGTCGGTCAACATCTCTGCCAGTGCGGTCGAAGGTTTCATATTCTGAGTTACCGGAGGGGCGGTTAGGGAGTTCGTTTATGGAACGCCGGAGGCCGCAAAGAAAATTTGAAGCGATGCCTAAACAAAAAAGGCTTAACGTATATTAAGTATATTCGCTTTGGGACTACGTGTCAAGGATTTAGTTGAAAAAAATTTCGTTAGGACGTGCTTCAGAGTTGAATGTGGGTACGAGATTTGTCGCAGGAAGGCACGTCTCCCGTATGAGCTTGTTTGAAAAGTGCACTTGTAGGGTGCAATCAAACGACTGAATAGAATCAACCGATCGAATAGTGAGGGATCGAGCGATTGGACAATGAGCGCGATAGTGATCCCAGAGTAAATCCTGCGCGATAGAAATCCCATAGAGATCTTAAAGGTGTGTAGAAACGCCGCAACTCCGTTAACCCAAGACCCAGTGTGGTGACAGGTGTAGAAGAGACGACAACGTAATCTGAAAAAACCTTCTTCACGAGTCCAAATTCGCTTTGGTTCCAATTTTTCAAACAGGCTCTATGGGTACAAATTAAACACAATATCTCCTGGATTTTTTTGATTGAAAACTATACACATGTATAGTATAATAGAGTCGGTTATTGTAGGTCGCGATCCTGCTCCGGCTGGCGATATGCCGCCGGGCGAAAATGCTGAGGAGGGGTTCTTTCGTAAAATGCTTATCACTCCGGAGGATCAAGCGAGTGAATAGCGAGTGATCAACTGAGCGAACAGCGAGGGCGATAGAGATCCCATAGTAAATCCTGTGCAATGTCGGGTGTTACTTGAGAGAGCGCCATTATGCGTGACGATAAAAGTCTCTCATTTCGTATCTCGTTTTTCGCTCTATCACGTACTTTGGAAAAAGTGTTACTTGATAGAGTTCTCTGGAGAAACCCTATACACCCTCAATATGTCAGAACGAAGAAAAACGAAGTTTAACGAATCTCTCGGAACTGACCAAATTCGCACTCGAACCCGCGTCACTACCGGATTTCGCGCCAATTTCCGCCGCGCAAGAAAAACTTCGCTCACGAACCATCACGGGAATGGATAATAACCAATCAACGGGCCATCCCTAAATATACGAGCGCACAATAGCGCGCTAACGTAATACCGGGCATATCATGCTTGAAGCCGCGTCCGGGGTGCATTAGAGCGCGATTTTCGATACTGTGCGACGAGTGCGCTATCCTACGGTCTGCACGGACGGTGATTAACTGAAATCATGCGAACGAATCGATCAACCGACCGATAGGAGTTCCAGCGGTACGGATCCCACAGAGATTCTGGTGTGATAGAAGCCCTATAGACCGCGAAAAAACCCCAAAATTAATGAACATTTTTTGCTTTTCGGGTATTGACACCGCAGACGCGCTTTTGGTATAATTTACGCGGAGAGGTATTAATGGACTCAAACATACGTTTTTGCGATTCGCGTTGTGAGCGTCTGAAGTAGAGAATGTAACTAATCGACAGCAAGAGATGGCCTGAATTAGCAGGCAGATTTCAGGAGGAGAAAATGGTGCGGAAGGTTCTGTGGGCAGCTATTGTGGTCATCGTGTGCACCGTGACCATTGTGCAGGCAAAAACCGATGATGGTGTTCCGCGATTTCTTAATGACGTTGCGCCCATACTGGATCGGAACGGGTGTTCAACGGCAATCTGTCACGGGAAGTTTGGCGGGCAAGCGGGATTCGATCTTTCGCTATTGACGTTAGATCCGGAGGCTGATTACCATCCGATTGTTACCGCTAGCCGCGGTCGGCGTGTGAATCTGATCGAGCCGGAGCGCAGTCTGTTTCTGCTTAAACCGACGGAGGAAGTGAGCCACGAGGGCGGCATGCGTTTTACCGTCAACTCCGAAGATTATAATACAATCTTGCGCTGGCTGGAGGCCGGAGCGCCGTTCTCACCTTCGGATCCGCGCCTAGAACGCTTGGAGGTGTCTCCGGACGAATTTGTACTACCGGCAGTTGGGCATCACCAACAGCTAAAGGTGACCGCCTACTATAGCGATGGGTCTATAGAGGATGTTACCCGTAAAACGGTTTATGAATCAAACGACGAACCGATTGCAGAGGTGGGCAAAGATGGTTTGGTGACTAGCGTTCGGTGGGGAGGGACGGCAATTCTCGCGCGATTCTTGGGGCAGGTTGGTGCCGCATTCGTGACCATCCCGCGCGAGGGCGAGATGGATGAGTATCCCGAATTTCCCGCGAACAACGTCATTGACACGTTTGTCGGGAGAAAGCTGAAAAAACTGAACGTTACGCCGTCGGCTCTATCAAGCGACGGGGAGTTCATGCGGCGCGTCTATCTGGATACGATCGCCAAGCTTCCGACTCCCGATGAGCTAAAAGCGTTTCTCGAAAACGGCGATGCCGGCAAAAGGGCGGCATTGATCGATGCGCTCCTCGAACGACCTGAATATAATGACCTTCGCACGTTAAGACTTGCAGATATGTTGCGGTGCCACCCGCGAACACTCGGCGGGGCCAGCCTCGAGCACCGGAGCGCAACCCTCTTTCACGAATGGATACAGGAAAGTGTCGAGGAGAATATGCCGTATGACCAATTCGTGCGAGAGATACTCATGGCACGAGGAAGCACTTATGAGGTCGGACCTGCGGCGTACTATCGCATCGAAGAGCAAGCCGACGGACGTGCCGAAACCACAGCCCAAGCGTTTCTCGGATTGCGTCTAACCTGCGCGCGCTGCCACAAACATCCCTTTGATCGGTGGACGACGGACGATTATTGGAATTTTGCGGCGTTTAGCGGCAAGGTCGCGATTCGGGATGGAAAACTGTACCGGGAACGGGTTGTCTATTACAACCCGACGGGTCGAGTCATCAATCAATCGGTGCTGGGCAGACGAGGCGAAGAAGCGATCCCCACGGTTCTCGGCGGAAAGTCGGTCGAGCGCCGGTATCAGGGAGATTACGTGGAATTGCTCGCAGGATGGATGACTTCGCCGACCAATCCGTTTTTCGCGAAGGCGACAGTAAACCGGCTCTGGAGCAACTACTTCGGCAGAGGGATCATTCATCCGGTTGACGACATGCGCGAAACTACGCCCGCGACCGTGGACGGGTTATTGGAAGCGTTATCAGAAGAATTTGTGCGTAGCGAGTTCGACACGAAGCACATTGTCAGGCTGATCTTGAATTCGAGAACTTATCAGTTGTCCTCCGTGCCCAACGAGACGAACGAACTTGACGACCGCTTCTTCTCTCATTTTTACCCTCGACCGATGCTTGCGCAGGTATTCCTTGATGCGCTGAACGATGCCGTGGAGGTTAAGGAGAAATTCGGACGGTACCCGATGGGTACGCGGACTGTGCAACTTCCGTTGCCGGTCGGTCGAAGGTTTCTATCGCTTTTCGGTATGTCGGACCGAGAAGTTCTCTCGGAACTCGAACCGAAGCTTGAGCCGACACTCACCCAGGCTTTGCATGTTATCAACTCGCCGTACGTGAACGACAAGATTAGCGCCGGCGACAACATTGTTTCTCGATTAGTGGGTTCTGATGGGACAAATGAACAGGCAATTAACGACCTCTACCTCAAGGTGTTGAGTCGATTGCCCAATGAAACAGAGTTTACAGAGGCGAATCAATACATTGCAGAAAGTCCGACACGCCGGGAAGGCTTCGAAGATCTGCTGTGGGCGCTGGTTTCTTCAAGAGCGTTTCTGTTTATCAACTAACTCAAGTGTATAATCATAACTTCGCGCGAACTGATTTCATTAAGATCACACTGTTCAAATCTTCATAGTATCTTCTTTATGAAGGGTCGGGCTGGAAGACCGACCCGCAAAACTACGTATCAAGTTACGTTAACAACTCAGGTTTTGTCCTATTGTTAGGAAGGGCATGAAACTTCACAAAACTGCGCGTCTTAGGTGTCGATAAGTGAGATTCTGCTAATTGACACGCTAGAAGGAGTTGAATCTCAAGTTTCCGCAATGAATAGCCAGATGGCTAAATTAGAGAGGTGATTCTCATGAAACGAAACAACTTGGCACTCTGCACGGATTGCGAAGGGTTTCATCGTCGCGATTTTCTGAAGGTTGGAGCACTCGGACTGTTCGGACTCGGTATCGCCGATTTCCTTCGGCTCAAAGCGTTCGCGTCGCCAGCGGACGGCCGAGAGGGAACTGCGAAGTCGGTGATCTTGATCTGGATGGGCGGCGGTCCCAGCCATCTGGATTTATGGGATTTGAAACCAGATGCCCCGCGGGAAGTTCGCGGATTTCTCAAGCCCATAAACACAAATGTTCCGGGAATCCAGATTTCCGAGCACTTGCCTCGACTCGCCAAGCAGATGGACAAAATGTGCGTGATTCGATCGATGACTTCGATGGAGGCAGATCACGCGCGCGGGACCCACTACTTGATGACCGGCTTCCAACCACTCCCCGGATTCGCTGTTCCCAGCTACGGATCGGTTGTCGCAAAGCTTAAAGAAGCGCGTTCCGCACTGCCGCCGTATATTGCGATTCCTACCGCGTTCGAGTATTCGGGCGCAGGATTTCTTGGGGCGGCGCTGGATCCGTTCTCCGTCGGCGGCGCTCCGTCGCGAGACGACTTCCAAGTGCACGACCTGCATCCGCCCAACGGCATGCAGATGGAACGACTTGATCGCCGCCGCTCGTTACGCCAAACGGTGGATGCGGCGTTCAAGAAACACGAAAATGGCAGCGAGCGGGTGCGCAGCGTTGATGACTTCTATACAGCCGCTTACAACCTGATCAGTTCGTCCGAGGCGCGGGAGGCGTTCGATCTCCGGAAGGAGCCGGATAACGTCAGAGACGCGTATTTGCGCGACGACTTTGGACAGAGCTGCTTGCTGGCGAGACGGCTGGTTGAATCAGGCGTCGGGTTTGTGACCGTGTCGAACGGCGGATGGGACATGCATTCGAATATCTACCCGGCTCTTGCAGGAAAACTCGGCGGCTTTGACCAGACAGTGTCGGCGCTCATCGGCGACCTTTCCGATCGCGGCTTGTTGGATAGTACGCTCGTTATCGCTATGGGTGAATTCGGGCGAACTCCGGTCATCAACCGTGATGCGGGCAGAGATCATCATCCGAAGGTGTTCTCTATCATGATGGCTGGCGGCGGCATCAGGGGCGGCACCGTTGTCGGGTCATCGGATCCGCTGGGCACCGATCCTGCCGAAACTCCGGTCCGACCCGAAGATCTGTCGGCGACAATCTATCACTGCCTCGGGATTGATTACAATCAGAGTCTGGAATCCCCCGAGGGAGTCAGGGTTGTGCTGTCGCGGGGCGGAAGACCTGTCCGCGACGCTTTGGCATAAGAGTCCGAATCTGCCATATTCTGAATTTTAGAGTGTGAGATTCGGGTAATGTGGTATGTAGGGAACGCAGGTCTGCGTTCCCTACATACCAAATCGTCAGAAAGACGCGGAGTCGTATGGATTGTCGATACAGAAATAGCGAGACGTTTCTTTTGCGTTAAGGCGATCTACACGATTGGGAGTTCATTCGCGCGGGCATGATCCGTTCTACGGGAGCGGATAGAGTATCTCCGGGTGTGGTTCCGGCATCCGAGTTAAGTAACGATTCGCTGAGCAGGCGGCAACAGCTATTCGACTTCTAAACGCAACGCTCCTTATCTAGTCGCGTATTCGTTATTCAGTCGGTCAATCTCGGTAGATTGTTCGATTGATCCCCCTAATTCCTCACCCTTCACTCGTTTGATCGGTCTGTTGCTCTCTCCATTTCCGGTCAGTTGATGATCGTTCACTATCCGCTCGCTGCATCGCTCAGACTCTAGCGGATAGAGTGTCTATACGTACGGTTCCCGCATCCGACTATGTTGGGCGTCGCCATCGCAACCCAACCTACAGGCTCGGTCGATTGTTGAGCGAGAGGCAGAAACCATTCGGCTGCTAAACGTGGCGCGCCGCTAGAGTGCAAACCGGATCTAAGGCTTTTTATCGCATTCGGATTTCTGTATGTATCCTTTCACGGAGCACGTGTGGTGCGGGTTCTTATGGCGCCGAAACGTGGAATTTGTTTTTTTCGTTGACAGGATTGACGAAAGTCAATAAAATGATGCGTAATATACGTATCGCATTCATTATGTGTCATACGGGGTGGCAACTTCGCCAAGTGCGGCGCATTTTGATTAACCCATCCGTGAATTGAGGCGATAGGTCCGAGATTCGCGGTTAAAAATTAACAAGGAGGTAATTTATGAAGTCTTTCGTAGCGATACTGGCTATTGCCAGTTTAACCATGGTGTTTCCACTCGTTGGTATGTCGGCAAGCCCTGTGGGATACTGGACATTCAACGATGCGAACAACCCTGCCAAAGACGATACGGGCGGAGGACGTGACGGCAGACCGAGCGGTCCCGTACTTCCAGTGGAAAGCGACGCACCGGTACCCAACCCGGGATTTGCGATGGAGTTTGTGGCGGACCCCGGTAACGCCATTATTATCGACAATTCGGATGGACTGCATCCGGACGACATGGCGACGTTGATGGCGTGGGTCAATGCGGATGATGCGGCGCCGACGCAGTTTGCCGCCGGCATTCCGTATGATGACGAGCCGGAATGGGACAATCCGTGGATCGGTCTCCAGATTGGCGTTCGCGGCGGCGGTATGGCGAATTGGATCGCGCTTGACGGCAAGGCGCCTTCTCCTGAGGGGCGCGAAGGCGGCGGACCGGATGGCAATGACGCCGATTGGGAATACAATACGGCGGACGGCACGGTCCTCGGCGGAGAGTGGCAGCACATCTGCTTGGTTAACGATGGAAGTGACGCCATAACGTATATCAACGGCGAAGTGGTTCAGCCAGAACTGGGTCAGGGCCGCGGTGGAAAAATCGCGTTCAACGGAAATCCCCTGTTCATTATCGGCGAGCGATCCGCACACGCACCTGGTGAACCGTTCGGCGGTCTGATTGACGAGGTTGCGATTTACCATGTGGCGCTTTCGCAGGATGAAGTTAAGGACGTCATGAATAACGGCGCGGACTTGTCGGGCGTGGGAACGGCTGTCGAGTCTGGAGGGAAACTGTCTACCACTTGGGGTAGAATCAAGGACCGTTAACCTCTAACCTTATCGGTATTCATCGCATGGAGGAATGGGCGGTTCAATCTCCCATTCCTCCACTCTTCAACCCACCGCGTACCTCGCGGCAAAAACACAGTAATCGTTGGACTCAGTAACAGGTGAAATGAGAATGCCTTCAACGAAATCTTATATCGTTATAATGGTGATAGCCAGCCTGTCTATGTCCATGCTGTTGCCCGTTCTTGGCATGGCGCAGCATCTCAGGAATCTTCGTGCCTACTGGCGGTTTAACGGCGATTACAAAGATGCTACGGGAAATGGGCATGACGGCAGAAAAAAAGGCAATGTCAAGTTTGCCAAAAGTAAAGCGCCGGTTCCCGATGCAGGCGAGGCTGTACAGTTTGCAATGCAAGCCGGGAATGCGGTTGAAATTCGAAACTCGGATGACCTTCGTCTGACCGACGAATTGTCGTTGATGGCGTGGGTCAACCCGGATGACGCGGCGCCAACACAGTTTTGCTGTGGCGTGCCGTATGACGCTGGCGGTAATTGGGACAATCCGTGGGTGGGCCATCAGATCGGCGTACGGGGTGGACGAATGGCGACGTGGCTTACGCTTGACGGGAAGGCGCCTTCGCCGGCTGGACGACCGGGCGGCGGTCCCGATGGGGATGATGCCGATTGGGAATACGATGCCGGGGAGGTATTTGCCGGTGAGTGGACTCACATCGCCTTCGTTTTTACGGGAAAGGCAGCCATGTCATACATAAACGGCGAGGAAGTGGCGAATCATAGGGACTACAAAGGCAAGATCGGGTTCGACGGCAAACCTATCTTCCTTATCGGCGAGCGGTCCGTGTCCGCACCGGGTGAACCGTTCGGAGGGTTGATTGACGAGGTCGCCCTATTCGACGTAGCTCTTACTCAAGCTCAGTTGAGAAACTTCATGAACAACAGTATTAAGTTGAGCGTTGCCCCCGGCGGGAAATCTACAACAACTTGGGGCGGTATTAAATCACGTTACTAGATGCGTCACCAAGTTTACGGCATTCCCAACATAAATCTACTGATCTGGTGCCCCTGGACGACGTTATCGAGTATGCGTTCAAAGTCGCATAGGTCTTTAGAACCTGTTTGAAAAGTCATTTCGAGTAGAATCATGTGTCTCGAAACCGAGTTTTTTCTTCAAAACTCGGTTTCTTTCTCGCACAATTCTGTAGGATCAAGCGAGTGGATAACGAGCGCGATAGAGATCCCCGCGCACCAGTTTTTGAAAGCCCCAGCGGGCGACAGGTAACGGCATTCAAATGCCCCTAACTGGCTTCTATTTATTTAAAACAGGCTCTTAGATTTACTAACCCAGCTTGCCACCTTTGTAGCACAAACTAACAGTTTGCGCACCGAAATCGACGCGAATGATAGTCTGTTTTCAACGACAAACGGCGGCGCATGTCTAAATCCTTGTAAGTAGCAACTTGCATTTTAATGTATGAAAAGAGGGGGAAAACATGCAAATCTTTAAGAAACGTTTCGGTGTGAATGTTTTTCTTGGCATCTTCTTGATGAGCACGCTCCTCGTGGTAGCGAGCGGGATTGCGCAGGATCCTCCCGACGTCGCACGCATTCTTTTTGAGTCAGACCGGAAGGTAAAAAAGAATAAAGACATCTATATCATGAACGCCGACGGGACCAACGTAGAAAGAATAACCGACCACGCCAAAGCCGACATATCGCCCACGTGGTCGCCGGACGGCACTCGGTTCGCCATGGCAGCGGTGCGAGATGATTCGTGGGAACATATCCGTGTTCTTAGTGCGCTGGACAGGGAGGAGGACATGATTACCATCACAGCGGGAACGCGGGATTTGACGCCGGCTTGGTCCCCCAACGGGAATTGGATTGCTTGCGTTCACGCGAACGTGCAGGATGGTTGGAATTTCGATGTCTGGATTGTCCGGCTGCAAGACGAGAAAAAGAAGATGGACGCGTATAAGTTTAGCGAACTCGGGAACGGCGACGAGATAAATAGTTACCGGCTCACGAAACACTCGGCGCAAGACGAAAGCCCTGCCTGGTCGGCAGACGGGCTACAGATTGCATGGTCAAGTAACCGCACCGGCAACTACGATATCTTCGTTATGGATAGAACCGGGGGCAACAAGAAAAACCTTACGAATCATCCCAAAGATGACAAGGGACCGGATTGGCAGCCGCCGTGGGGAGAAAAGATTGTATTTGCCTCCGACCGCGACGGGGATAGCGAGATCTACATCATGGATCCGGACGGAGGGAACGTCAAACAGTTGACCAAGAATGTCTTCGTCTGGGATGGTCAGGCTACTTGGTCTCCGAACGGCAAAGAGATTGCGTTCGCTACCAATCGTGACAGAAACAATGAAATCTACGTCATGGATTCTAACGGCAACAATCTGGTTAATCTAACCAATAACAAAGGTTCTGATCAGAACCCTGCGTGGTTTGATCCCAAGATTGCATTTTCGGTTTCTCCCAAGACCAAACGCACTGTCACCTGGGGAGCTATCAAGCAGACCGGGCGTAAACGTGAAGAGAAATAAGGTGCGGCTTTTAATGACTTTCTGATCACGTGATTTCGCCAGAAATAGGTGGCATCTGTATAATTAGCCTTCGTAAGATTTTTTGTCGAAGAAAGAAACCGAGTTTCTTGTAAGAAACTCGGTTTCTTTTGTATTAAGGTGTTGAAGTTCAGAGCCTGTTTGAAATCTAGGTGGGACGTCAATAGTGGGAATTGGGAGTGCTTTGGCACTCCCTAACCGCTCGGCTAATCATCTATTAGCGGGAATAAGGAATGGTGGGCAGAGCGTTTCTACTTTGGTTTTTATGCTGCGCGTTCACTGTCACTTGATTGGCAAAGGAGGTCAAAAATGCAAGGCAATGTTAAGCGTTTATGTGGCGTTCTGTGCGGCGTCTTTCTCGCGAGTATGCTTCTGGTAGTGGCGAATGCTATTGCGGTAGAACCGCCGGAGACTGCGCGCATCATTTTTGTGTCGGATAGAAAGGCTAAAAAGAATAAGGATATCTTTGCGATAGACCCTAACGGACAGAACGTGGAACGAATAACGAAGCACGGCAAACAGGATATAACCCCCTCGTGGTCTCGTGATGGGACCAAAATCCTGTTCGCTTCCGATAGAGAATCACATTTTGAGAGAGTCTACATCATGGACAACGATGGAGAAAATATCCGAGTTGTCACAGCCGGAAACCGGGATCTCACTCCAGCATGGTCACCGAATGAGAATTGGCTCGCTGTCGTCCACGCACACGGCGCCGATAACTGGAACTTTGATGTCTGGGTTGTCCGCATCGTCGAGGACAGGAAGAAGAGGATCGATCCGTTTCCGTTTGGAAAACTTGGCGACGGTGATGGGGAAACCAGTTTTCGACTCACTTTTCACTCGGCGCAAGATGAAAGCCCATCCTGGTCGCCCGATGGAAAACGGATAGCCTGGTCGAGTAATCGAACAGGCAATTACGACATCTTCGTGATGGACCGAACTGGGGACAACAAGAAGAATCTTACAAATACTCCCAAGAACGAGAAAAAGCCGGGATGGCAGCCGCCGCTGGGCCACAAGATAGTCTTTGCGTCCGACCGGGACGGCGATAGCGAAATCTTCGTCATGGAGAGAGACGGCAGCAACGTCCAGCAGTTGACAAAGAACATCTTTGTCTGGGACGGCCACCCTACCTGGTCTCCGAACGGCAAGGAGATTGCTTTTGCCTCAAACCGCGCTAGAAACAATGAAATCTTCATCATGGATGCCAATGGAAACAACCCTACGAACGTTACAAATGATCCGGGGTCCGATACGTATCCGTCGTGGTTTGATCCGAAGATTGCGTTTTCCGTTGATTCAAAGGCGAAACGCACGGTAACGTGGGGCGAGATTAAGAAGCCAAGTAGCAAATCGTCTGCTAATCGGTAAGTTTGAACAGTTCATCTGCAAGTGACGAAGGAGGCTTGGAGAGCTTCAGAGTGAAAAACGTATCCTATCTTGCGCTGCTCATAGTGCTGCTTTTCCTTGCAACTCAGGTAAGTGTGCACGCCAAACTCCTAGACAGTCTGGTCGCCTATTGGCCGCTCGATGAAGGGAGCGGGGACGTAATGGGAGACTCTGTGGGCGAGAATCCCGGCGAAATCGAACTGGACAGAGGCGTGTGGACCGATGATGCCCAGATCGGGAAGGCGTTCGAACTTAAGGGTCAATCGCTCATAACGGTGAAGAACTCAAGAGTTCTGGACAAACTGCCGGACGGGTTCACCATCGCGCACTGGATGAAACCAACCAAAGGCGGCGCAATTATGGACAAATCGGGTGGTGACGGCACGAGAATCCAGTGGTATATACTCCCCGACAAGCGCCATCATTGGGGTATTGGAGGGGCTTGGGGTTTTTCGGATGGCAAACCGATTGGCAACTTCGGGAAATGGTATCATGTGGCGTGGTCGCACGAGCCTAATGAAGCGAGTATCGTGTACCGGGACGGCAAGGAAGTTGGCAACAAGATTCTGGGGGAAGTTCCGGTGACCGGAACGCCGATGCACTTCGGTAACCGTCTGCCTTGGGAGGGCAGATCGGAATGGTTCAACGGCACGCTGGACGAGATAGGATTCTGGAATCGACCATTGTCGGAAGCCGAAGTCCAAGAGGTTATGGAAAACGGTATAGGTTCGCTTCTCGCCGTATCCGCACGTGATAAAGTAACCACCACTTGGGGCGCCATTAAGTGGTCTATTCGCTAAGATTTTAATGCTTACGAGACTAGCACAAATAACTGTTCTACCACGCCGGTAGGTGCGGTTTCTAACCGCACCGGCACCCAACACTAACCATATTTTTTTGGAAAATAAACCATTAAGGGACGGCGTACAGGTCCCAATTAAAAGATTCGAGATGAGCCGGAACGTAAACGGATATGTGATCGAGCGGGGAGGAGATCTGGAGGGTGCGTCTCTCGCTGACGCCGAGTTAGCGGGTGCAGATCTGAAAAACGCAAATCTGCATCGGGTGTTCCTGACGCGATCGAATCTGCAAGGGGCGGACCTATCGGCTACGGATTTGCGCGGGGCGGACCTTCGCTATGCAGATTTACGGGGGGCGAATCTGCGGGGCGCGGACTTGAGCCGCGCCGATCTGAACGCCGTCGGTTATCGCTGGCGCTCTCTGAGTCGAACGAACCTTGAAGGCGCAGATACGCGCCCGGCCTCCGTGTGCGGCGCAGATCTTCGCGAAGCTAATCTACACGAAGCGGTTTTGGATGGCGTTCATTATAACTCGCAGACGCAGTTTCCCGATGGATTTGACCCGGCCGAAGCGAAGATGGTGAAGGAGTAGGACTGAGGGCTTTCGCGATAATGAGTCAGGTAATGGATGAGTGGGTTACCCATTTCCGTACGTTCGGGTTTCTACTATGTAAGCGGATGTTTTCCGGCGAGGAGATGGAAGCGCTTTCAGACGCGTTCGACGCGGCGATGAAGACCGCCCGCGACAACGCGGCGGAACCGGATCTTCGACAAGACGATCGGGGTTATTCCGCGGTCAGACAGCAAGTCAATAACACGATTCCGCCGTTTATCCCGTTTGTCGATTACGCGCCGGATGTGTTTTACCCGTTGCTAGATGATGAACGAATTGTCTCGGTCTTCAGGAGCTTGATGGGCGATGACTTCAGAATTACGGTGACCGAAGGGCTCATTCATGCCGGCGGGAGTGGGTGGCATCACGACAATGTGGCTAGAGAGGGCTATTTTACCATGCGGGCGGCGATATATTTGGATCCGCTCGGTCCCGAGGATGGTTGTCTCAGCGTGATTCCCGGAAGCCACTTTACGCAGTTTCGAGACGCGTTAGGTACGGATGCAGATCAGCGAAGCATAAAATCGATTGAAATGTTGGGAACACCGGCTGAGGCAGTGCCCGGCAAGTACGACTTGGTGAACGAGCCGGGTGATGTTCTTTTCATGAACCACAAGCTATTTCACTCCGCGCTAAGCTCGAATCCGGGCCGGCGCACGATCCACATTAACGCCACGCAGAATATCCCGCCTGAGGATTAAGAAGTGGGCAGTGGCTTGATTTCGCTCGTAGAACGCGCAGTAGATTGAGTTACTACGAGCCTGGCCATCAGCTCTGACTCGCGCATCAGACGCACAATGAATTGTGCTACTACAAGCCTAACTACGGCTCGCTTGATTACTACTACGAGCCTACTCGTCGGTCGCTTGATCGCTATCCGGTTCCGTGATGGTGATTTCTTGGTTTGCCGGGATGTTTTCTAGCACTTGCACCGTTCCACTGAGCCAGCGGATTTCCAGCCGATCTACGGTTGCGACTTCACCCAGCCCAGAAAATACTCTCGGATCGTTGCTGCATAAATAACTATAGCCTGCGTGCGCTTCTTGCATCCATGACTCGTCCCCCACCGTAATCCAAACTCGCGTCCCAAATCCATCACGGTTACTCTTGGTACCGATAAGTTTGATACGCAGCCAATTCTGGCGATTTCCGCCGTCATTGCGTAGGAGATGGGCGGGTCCGTTGGACTGGGTCACCGCAATGTCAAGGTCGCCATCATTGTCATAATCTCCAAAGATTGCGGCGCGCCCCACTCCCTCGAGTTGAAAATAGCCACCGGAATTTAGCGACACCTCGGTATACGTACCGTTCTTGTTGTTGCGAAACAGTTGGTCGCGTTGGGTGTACGTGACCACGTTGGTAATCTGTTCGATATTGTCGCTAATGTGCCCGTTCGCAATGTATAGGTCGAGCCATCCATCGTTGTCATAATCGAAAAAACCCGTTCCAAACCCTAGAAAGATGTAGCTTTCTTTACCAAGGTTTACGTCGTATATTACATCGGTGAATGTTCCATCGCCGTTGTTTTGGTAGAGTGCGTTCGTTTCCTGAGAGAAGTTAATCACAAAGATGTCCAAGAATCCATCGCGGTTGAAGTCTCCGGCGTCCACTCCCATGCTCGCCTGCGCTATGCCGTCAAAGCTATAGGCACAACCCGAGAAAAGACCTATCTCCGTGAAGGTACCGTTCCCGTTGTTGTAGAAGAGAAAGTTGGGAGTGGTGTCGTTGGCGACGTAAAGGTCGGTCTCGCCATCGTTGCTGAAGTCCGCCGCGATGACTCCGAGGCCCTTCCCGCCGTGGGGCCCACTAATATCTGTTAAACCGACTGCTTCGGTAACATTCGTAAATGTACCGTCGCCGTTGTTTCGATACAGTTGGTCGGGTGCGCCAACAAAGTGTTCCGGGTGACAGTAGGTACGGATGCCCTTAACGCCGCAGGGGCGGCGCGGGACATCAATGTCATAATGGACGTAGTTCACGAGGTATAGGTCCAGGTGCCCGTCGCGGTCGTAATCAAAGAAGGTCGCGCTGCTTCCCAGCAACTCATCGCCTACGCCCGCCTTCTCGGTGATGTCCGTGAAGGTGCCGTCGCCGTTGTTTTGATAGAGTATATTCGCGCCAAAGTTCGTCACGTAGAGATCGATATCTCCGTCGTTGTCGTAATCGGCGCAAGCGGCGCCCATTCCGTAATTGCCAGCGTTGCTAACCCCGGCTTGATCGGTAGAGTCGGTAAACGTGCCGTCGCCGTTGTTACGATAGAGCATACTCGTGACTGACGCCTGCGATTCAGCGTCTGTCAGATATCCGCTGTTAATGAGATAGAGATCGAGGTCGCCGTCGTTGTCGTAGTCAAAGAAAGCCCCGCCGGCGCCCATGGTCTCCGGTAGATGGTATTCGCCCTGTGCCCCGCTAATGTGCCGAAATTTTATCCCGGCAGCTTCGGTGACATCGGTGAATTGGACTTGGGGCGCGTCACTCCATACAACGGGCGGCGCCAACAGTATGGCCAGGCAGGCAAGCCACGATTTGTTCTTTGTGAGTAGCGAGGACAAGCGATTTATCGAAATTGTCATTCCTGTGATGATTCCTCTGCATCCATTGCGAGACGAAAACCGATGAAGCTAGTACCCACGGGAGGATAGTGACCCATACGGCTGGAGCATTGTGTGAGTTGCGCCCCGTTTGCCCAGGAGCCGCCTCGCACCACACGCCTGCCGCCGTGTTCGGGACCTATCGGGTTATGCGTCGGTCCCCAATGATAGTAGGATTCGGAGTACCAATCCGCCACCCATTCCCAGACGTTTCCTGCCATATCGAGGATACCGTAAGGGCTTACTCCGGTCGGATACGTTCCCACGGGGGCGGGACCGTCCGGATAACCATCGTTTCCGATCCACACGTTGGCATGGACGTTCATTCCTCGGATTCGCAGCGAGAAGGTATTTCCCCAGGGCCATAACCGGCTGTCCGTCCCGCGGGCGGCTTTCTCCCATTCGGCTTCCGTCGGCAATCTTTTGTCCGCCCATTTGGCGTAGGCAACGGCATCGTCCCAAGAGACGCCCACGACCGGATGGTTAGGCTTGGTGCGAGCAATCTTGGGCCAATTTTCGACGCCAAGTGTTTCGCCGTAGCTAACAGGGGTGTGGTGACTGTTCGCGCCGCCATCCGCGGTCCAGAAGGTGTGGTACTCGGCGTTGGTGACTTCGTGGATGTCAATGTAATATGAGTCGAGGACCACTTTGCGCATGGGCTTTTCATGTGGAGCCCCTTCGTCGTTGCCCATGGTAAACTCTCCGGCGGGAATTCGCAGCATTCCATCGGGTGCTGGCGGCGTTTGGGCATACGCAGAGGATTTTAGATTCCAGAGAAGATTGGGGAAAGATGGGAAGACACATGCGGCTACGAGCAGTAGGGCGAGAGGCGACGATTTACGTGAGGTCATTTCTTTTGGGACTGCAATTCTTGGTAACGATTATAATGTTCTGCGGCTTTGGCTTCGTCTCCCGCGAGTTTGTACGCATTAGCTATACTCGCGTGGTACCTGGGATTGGAAGGCGCCAGACGAATCGTGGCTTGAAATTGCTCTATGGCTTGGGGATAATCCGCCAGCATGTAGTGGACGAGACCGAGGCTGTGTCGATATTCCGGAGTGTCGGGGTGGCTACGGACAATATCCTCGTATATCTGTTTCGCCTTTTCGTAGTCCTTGAGTTGGGCGTAAACGAAACCGAGAGCCTCTTGGCATCTGGCTTCCTCCGGCGCCAATGCTACACATTCTTCGAGCGCAGTTACGGCATTATCCCACTCGCGTCGATCCAAGCGAAGCAAACCTAGTACACGTTGGCAGAAATAGTTAAGAGGTTTAGGCAGTTAAAGGCCTGCCTTTGTACGTCCATTTAAACGGTTTAGCCATCGTTTGATTAAAGTAAGAAATAAAAGATAAAATGCGTTGATGTAATTCTTGTACAGAACCGAAGGATGCCCGTTTGAGCAATCGACGAACGAGAATTGAAAACCAAATTTCAACTTGATTTAACCAACTGGTGTGCTTCGGGAGATAAACGAACCGTATGCGATGAGTTTTGTCTTTGAGGAATTCGGATCGACTCCCCATTGATTTTAGAATGCCTCGTCTACCTTTTTCTCCCAAATCTCCCTCAATACCACATTGTTTGGCCACTAACCGAACCAGAGATTCGGATTTGTGAGTATTGAGTTGATCGACGATAAATATCCACTCGCCGTGGCTATCGCTGTCTATAGTCGTTTGGATATGGGCTGCAAAATCGACTTCGGTTCGTGTGGGAGCTAGACTTGGGCAAAGCACAAGTCCGGTTGCCACTTCAAAGTTGGCAATTAAACTCAAGGTACCATGACGAATGTATTCAAATTCTTGGCGTTCGATAATCCCGGGTCTCATCGGTTTTGTGGGTGCTTTTCGCTCTGTTGCTTGTATACCTGTCATCTCATCACAACTCACCAGGTGAGTGGATTGTTGAGCCAACTCTTGAGCTTGATGGTACAAGTCACACACTTCCTTCACTTCAGCATCGAACGTCTCCTCTTTTTTCGGGTTGAGCCAATACCGACATTGGTGAGGTTTCAAATCGAACTGCTTTTAAAAAACGCCCCACATGTCGGGGCGAAATCGACTTGACTATACCCCGTTTTATCGACTCATCGGCGAGGTCTGTGGGTGTCCAATGGGTGATGGGGCGTCCACTTTGGGAGGGAGGTTCACAAGCTAAGGCGACAATTTGACAGATTTGCTGGGCACTAAAGGTGGGGGGTGCTCCGCTACGCGCGTTGTCTGAAAGGAGATTGACAATTCGGTTGCTATAGTCCTTCTCCGTTTCTTCAACTTCACACACCGCTAAGTTCTCCGACGCCTTCGCCCATCTCAAACGCCAGGTTCGGACTGTATAACAGCTTACGGCAAGTGTTCGGGAAATCTGTTCATTGGCAGCACCTTGATTGGCAGCCAAAATAATACGGCTGCGTCGCACCAGTTGCTGCGAACTTTTCTCTCGACGAACTATCCGCTCAAGTATACTTTCTTGGGTTGGCGTCAACTCAATCAATTCTGGCTTAGGCCCTGGCATGGTAGACTCCTTGTATGCTAATATGTTCAAAATCAATTCACCGCACCTCATAAGTCTCAATATTATAACATGCCTATAACCCATAAGACAATTGCGCTGAACTGTACTAGTTGACGCCAAACAGCCGGGTCCTTCGGACGACGGATCACCAGCCGGTCGAGATGCTTCAACTGTTCCTCTTGCACTCGAAGTTTTTCGAACGTTTGTAACGTTTTCTTGGATTCCGCTCGCTGCCCGGTACGCGCCAAGCAATTCCCCAGATTGAAATGCGCTTGAGCGTGGAGGGGGTCGTATTTTAGCAGCTGCTTGAAATGCGAACTCGCCGCCTCAAACTCTCCTTCTCGAAAATGAGCCAGACCGAGATTGTAGATAGCGTCGACCCCGGAGGGATTAAGTTCAAGGGCTTTTTTTAGTTCGTGTTTTGCCTCATCAACCCGATTCGCCCGGAGATACGCCGTACCCAACAGTCGTCTCGCCCGCTCATCATTGGGGTGGAGTTGGACCGCTTTTTCAAGTGGTGAGATTGCCTTATCGACACTGCCGAGCGTGTTCAGGTAGGCTTCTCCGAGTTCAGTATAGACCTCGACATAGGCGGGATCGGCTTGTATCGCATCGTGAAACACTCGAATCGCGTCCTTCCACTGACCACGGATCCCATATAACATGCCGAGATAGGCCTGCGCATCCGCCAGGTTACCGTCAAGTGCTGCCGCCCGTTCGAATGAGGAGACGGCCTCATCAACTTCGCCGCGAAAAGCATTACGCAATCCTTCGTCGTACAATTGCAGGGCTTCCTCGTCCTTCGCATAGGAGTGTATCGGCTGTACGAACGCGGTAAGGATTACGCCGCAAAAGATCGCGATGCACGTCGCGTGTTCAAGCTTTTGAAGCCTCTGCCACATCGTTTTACCTTGTGAAAATATGGTGTGGGATATGCACAATGTGAATTCTTACATAGAGACGGAGACATACGGGGGTTTACATTACGAAATAATCAGAGCCTGGTGGGCAGTGCCCACCCTACGACTGCCACTCGAAAAAGGCTGGTGCGCAGTGCGCACCCTACAATTAGATCTGCCAGCCGACCGAACAGTTAAGGGGCGCGTTGAAAAGCAAGGCGCAGGAGTCTGGCGGCTATGAGCATGGGCGCTACGGGAATCAAGGTTGCGGGAGACCTTCGGGGAAACCGTAAGGTAGGTCGATCCGATTCGCGGGAAGAGGCCAACTCTGTCCACCCAGATTCCGGAAGGACTCGTGCTTGCCGCAGAGCCACAAAAACGTCTCGGCGACCTTTACCGTGTCGCGAAACTGTTCACTATAGTTCTGTCCGGGGCCGGTGTAACGCGCGGTCGCAAAATCGAATTCCGGTTCAATGACCCAGTCGCGTATAGGCGGTGTTGTACGCCAGTAAAAGTATTTGAGCAGGTTTCGCATGCCCACTGCCGTCGACGGACCGCGTCGATGCCAAATGTGATACACCGTGAGAAAGATGGATCCTGCCGGCGCAGCCGTCGAGACTGTTCCACGAATGCCGCTTAGATGACACATGAATCTCGCCTTATTGCGCACCAGGTGGGACCCCGGCAAGACCTGTGTCGGTCCCATCTCGATCGGCGTGTCTTGAGGATAGTAGAACACTTGGAGGAAGTTCAACTCATGCTGATGCTTATAGTTTCCGTCCACGTGCCAGTGCGTGGGCCCCTGCGGACAGGGAACGCGGTGGTTACTCATCAGCACTGGCAGATGGAAATCCGCCCCTAACAGCGACCGAACCGCACCGGCTGCGACCGGATTGATGATGACATCCTCGACGAACCAGTCTTGCCCCAGAATACCGCTCGGTTCGTGGTTGGAGAAATCCTCGCAGTAGTCCACTGATCGGCGGTTGGTTTCGTCGGGCACCACCCCCTCAAGCATTAGGTAGCCGTTGGTGCAAAATTCCAAGACTTGAGAATCGGTCAGGGTTGGCTTGCAATCGTAGGTTTTCATCTCGGACGGTTTCATGATTTACCTCCAGCGTTCCAAAATAAACTCAAAACCCAGACCGTACGCATCTTCGTCCGACATTGCCAATAACGCCATGTTTGGAAAGGAGATAATCCGCCAGCCGTCCTGGACGGCATCAAGCACCGTCTGATATTGCCATTCGTCCGGGTCGGACGATGCTTCTTTAAGGACGCCAGCTTCTATGTAGGTCATGCCGACGACCTGCGACGCGGGAGAGGTAGTGCCGACTTGCAGGTAGAGAATGTCTTGGCGTTTTTTGTCCGTTTCCGCTGCAAGGTCTGCGATTTTTTGGCGTAATAGGGATTCGGTGAGGATTCCGTTCCGGAGATCGGTTACGAGGGATTCGGTGATCTGTTGTTGAGTTTCGGTCATGGTGCTGTCCTTGGTTGTTCGGAGGGTGGTATTTCTTGTGTTTGTCCGCGAGATAGTTTAAGGTATTAATGCGCGATAGGATCTCGATCGCAAGGGATATTTCATCGCCCTCCCTACCGTCGGTTGATTGCCTCTGGCGCTTCCTAAGGCTGGTGCGCCGTGCGCACCCTACAGAAATCCCTTGAGCGTCGGATATTCGTCTAGACTTCTGGGACTAGATTTTGCTTGATTTCGATGATTTCGAAGATCCAGCCGCTAGGGGCGCACAGGAATGCCACCCTTCTCTCACCGAATTCAGCCTTTATATCGGCCGGATCCCTCAGTGCGACGGCGCCCGTACCAATGGCTTTGGCAACGTCTCTATCAAAATTGTCGCTGATGTAGACCAGGTGGGTCATGCCGTAGGGAAGAGGTTCATCCAGGAGAGATTCGTATGCCATCTTCTCAGCCAAATGTATATACTTGTCTCCCATCTTGATTAGGGGTAGGCGAAAGGATTCACCATCAAGTTCCAAGATTTCATCAAGGACAATCTCGTTGCCCATCTGCCGATGAAACTCCAACTCCCGTTCAAGGCAGGGCACTTTTATGCCAATTGTCCATAGTCCGGTTAACACGAGACATTCTCCTTCGTGAGGCGGATTTGCGGTGCTCTAGCGTTTTGAGACTCTACTACCATACAATAGTTGATACATGCGTCAGTTGTTAGTCGGTGCCATGTCCCAAGCTCGAATGGATTTGACGTGTGCGCTCCCGCCATTCGAGAACAGACGGACGCCCGTGCTGTCGAGACGGGTCGGATAGATGCGCTGCGTGATGCACTCACGATTATTTGCGAACACTTCCAACACCGAGTGATCGAGGAAGATCCGAAGTTCGAGCGGTTCGCCGGCAGCCAACGCAAACGGTGCCGCTTGCGCAGAGACGTATCGTTCCGACTCAGGCAGCCGCTCCGACGCCTCCGCGGTGCGGTAGTAGGCGTATCGGATGGAATCGTCCAGGGTTGATTGTCCGACGCCCACATTGAGCGTTTTTGATGTCCTGTCGTAGAAGATGGTCGTTTGCTCCGCGCCATCGGGGGAGCAGCGTACTTTCACGCCGAATTCCTGCGCGTCCGCTGAGGATATGTGGACCTCCAATTCAAGGCAGTCGCCCTGCACATCTTCGACGACGAGTTCCGAATCGGGTTGCAGGAGCAAATCTTGGTGGCTGCGCTCGTTCATGCGCAGTACGCTCAACTCGGGGGCAGGCTCAATCTGTAAAGTACCCTCACCGTCCAGCGAGAGTATCCGCGGTACGGTCGTGGCGCCGCTCCAACCGGTGGCACGCGCCCGCTCCACGCCTCCCATCTCGGAAATCCAATCGAAGAAGATACGTCGATTTTGATCGTCGAGAAGGGTTCTGGCGCCCCCGAGATGTCCGCCGGGCCAACTCATCCTCGCATGAAATTCGGGGTGGAACCGTTCGTTTTCGAAACGACCGAGGTAATACTGTGTGGCTCGAAGGTGACTGCAAAAGAGCAGCATGTATTTGTCGCCCAGCGGGAAGAAATCGGGCACGGCAAGGTCTTCGTCAGCCTCTGTCCATTCTCGAGAGGATTCGTAGAACTCGCCGAGATATTTCCAATCCGTGAGATTCCCTGACTTGAATAGGTAGCCCGAATCGCCCTTCCCTGCGGGGTCGCCACGATTAAGCACTGCGTAATAGATGTCCCCATCAAGCCAAGCGCACGGATCGTGGACAGTGTATTTTCCATAATCGGGGTCGCCGGGTTGGGGCGCCGGGATGACGGGGTTGTCGGGATGCTTTGTCCAATTCAGAAGCAGGTCGTCCTGACTCGTAGCCAAACAGATTCCGTCAGGGAAGCCGTAGTAGATGAAGGTTGGGATTCCCTCTTTGCTGATGAATGCACCGCCGCTGAAACAGCCGATGCGGTCGGCGGGGCCCGGCGCCAGCGCGATGGGATGGTGCACCCAGTGGACGAGATCCACGCTGGATGCGTGTCCCCAATGAATCTGATTCCAGTAGGCGGCTTGTGGGTTGTATTGGTAGAAGAGGTGATAGCGTCCGTTCCAGTAGATTGTGCCGTTGATGTCGTTCATCCAGCCCGAGGGTGGCATGAAATGGTAGACGGGTCGATGAGGATCGTCCCGGAATTTCTGCGTCAATGCCAATGTCGAGTCTATTAGTTTTTCGGTCTTTTCTATTTCTATAGTGTAGTCCATGGATTGAATTCCGTGTGGTGAAAGTTGGGCGGTACACACTTTGGCTATTGCCAACAGAAGGAGCAACGTCCAATACGTCAAGAGAAGCCTCATTTTCATATCGAATTATACCATTTTTCACAAGTTTCGGTGCATAAATGGCGTCAATCAACGGGACTGAAGAATCTCTCACTTGATCCCTCCCAATCTGGTCGGTTGAGCCGACAAATGTGCAAAGCCGCAGTTAGAAGGCGTACGGGAAGAATTGGTGTACGTGGGCGCCCCGGATTTCGCCGAATATTGTCCATAGACCTCCAATGACATGCTGCCCCAATATTAAGCCGACGAAGAAGGGGACCGCCTTTCGATAGAGTCGGATTCCGCCGATTCGCAGGATACACCATTTTATCAGCCACGCGCAAAAAAGTGAAGCCCAACCTAGACTCAGAACCCATCCACAGGCGACGGCGTAGCCGACCGGGTGAAACGGGAAGCCGACGAAGCGCTGGTGGAGCAGCGTCAATACCATTGTTATGCCCGCGCCTAGCCCAACATCTATGAGCATCTGGTCGTTGCCTTCCAGCGGGTTTTCCAGCCACACTTCGAGGCGGCGGAACGATTCGCTGGATATAAGATGATAGACATTCAGCGCGCCATGCCGATACATGCTATCCAGAAATACCCAAAATCCGGCGACGGTGCCGACGATAATCGCAATGACCATTGCCCCCAAGAAGCCGCGGCTCGATGCTCCAACGGTTTGCGCGATTTTGAAGCCTTCCAGTTGGTGACCGACGGGATGGGAACGGTAGGCGCGGCTCATCCAATAGGTGCGGCTGAAGAGTGCGATATTGCGTTGCCCCACCGTTTGGGCGCCCAAAGTGTTGAGGAGCATCATCTCGGGGCCTATCCACTCGGCATCGTGTGCAGGCGGTCCAATCTCTGCTCGGATTCGAGCAATGGCAAGGGCATAGACGATGTAGATTAACAGGAAAACGATGGCAATCCAAGGCGTCATCCCTGCGTAACTCAGGGCAAGCACCAAGATCGCGCCTCCTACCAGCAGACCGGCGATCGCTGTGCGGTAGGTCATCGGTTCATCCGCGGTGGGCTCGGGGGGTTGACCGCGAATCGTCCAAACCGCAACCTGTTTGAGATATTTGCGGCTGCCCCACAATGCGACGAAGGCGAGGACTATCCAGGCACCGGCGGTTTCAAAACTCCTATAGGGACCGGGAACGCTCCAGATTCCCGCCGCATTCCGAAAGATGAGTTCGGCTTTCCAGAATAGGTGGAAAAACCACGCAGAGAAGGAGAGGTTTAGCGGCAGGAAGTAACCCAACCCTACCACGAACGGATAAACGGCTACGGGGGTCCAGCCGATGGCGTTCCAGGGCTTCGTGGTGAACAGCGGCGTGACATCGTAGGTCGGCTTTAGGGCGGGGAATGACGGGAAAATCCCGTGTACCCCGTTTACCACGTCCATGCCGCCGGCGAGGGCAAAACCGAGCCACAAACCGCGATTACCCAACAGTCCGGTGCCGCCGCGCACCAATTCGAGAGGTAGTTGGATGATTGGATAGGCTAACTTCTCATTCTCCGTCCACTGCTTTCGAACTATGGTGTTGATGCAGAGCAGTACGAGGAGCAGGACGATCAGGAAGCCGCCCCAATAGGCTCCCGGTAGCAGCCAGGCTTTGAGGTGTATTTCGCTATAGAGTGTGGATTCTCCGTGCTGGTAGCCTATGAGCGCTTGTTCATCCACCACGCTCAACCAGTCGGGGAGATGCTTGCCGAAAAGCACAGCCCACTGGTTCTCGGGCGTTGCGAACCAGAATGCGGTGAGATTCTGTATCATCACCAGCATCAGGTCGTGGCCAAAGATCGCGGTGGCAATCGCGAGCATCACATAGACGATCAGCAGTTCGCTTGGCTGGAAGGCGATGCCGGGGATGTATCTCTTTAGCAGGGCGTTGAGGACGACTAGGACAAAGAGACTGAAGGTTACGTTGTAAAAGAGCGTGAAGAGGGTCGAAAAAACGGGGCGATAGATGGTCTCCGCTTGCATAACCCAATAGAGGTTTATCGGGATCAGAATGATTCCGAGGATGACTGGACGGATAAATCGTCCCCGACTATTGGATTGCAATCGTGATTGTGGCGCCTCCTTCAAGAGTCAAGCAAGTTCTAGTTATATGGTTTTCCTTCTAATGCAATCTAACCGGACAATTGGAAGATTGGAAGACAGGAAGACTGGAAGGTAGATGGTTCTTGCTAGTTAAAGAGGATCAGCGTTTCATACTTTATCGAAAGACAGTCGGTGCATTTTCGCCATCGCGGAGAGTGGTATATATCGGAGATTTACTGTTCAATAATTGCTCTCGATACCTCACGTGGAGAAAGTTCATCAAAATAGAGGCTTTGCCGCCCTGAGATGTCCAGAAAATCATCAGGCGTGTCATGCAACTTTCCATCATTCTGACTATCAAGACGTGTTCTCAGCTTGTCAATGCTAATATTTGCAATGCTTATAAATCGTTCTTGATAGCCATCAAGAAATGTATTTGATTCCCAGAATGATTTCCCTATACACTGGCAGTAACTGATAAAACATCGCGCCCCTTTCAATTGGGCTACAACACGATCCTCATCCTTGGACTCGCTTGTCTGAGTTTCAATACAGATAATCCATTTTTCGTTTTCTTCATTGGATACAATCACGAAATCAGCGCGCCTGCGTTCGTCTTTTGAACCTTTGAAAACAGGTTTCCTTGGGTTAATAGCGTCCGCTCTGATGACAATAGATTCATGAGGTAACTCTTTTACTTCTACGGTCGTCTCGGCTTGATCGTCCATTAGTACGACGGAAGGTCTATCTTGCCCTTCTTGCTGCAACGGAACTCGAACCGCGTCGCTAAGCATTTCCTGCAATATTGAAATGTCATTCACGCGCCTTACTACGCCCCCACACGATTTCACGTTGAATCCTGTTCATCTCATCAATGGTTTCGTCAAAGCTAGGGGCTTCAATGCCAAGCACTGGGTCAATATCCGCCTCCACGAGCGTGTTCCCACTTCTCCGTCTTTTCTGCCCTTCCTCTAACGGCATGAGTTCTTCACGAGCCATATAGACCTTGACCTGATCGGAACGAATCAACTCCGATTGTCGATAACCGTTTTCTTGGGCAATTCTTTTCAGGTGTGGTTTATCGTGATTGAGCATGATGAGCGTGTTCAACTCTTTGATGATGTAATCGCTATGGGTCGTGATGAAGACTTTAACGCCCACATTCGCAAGGCGCGCAAAAAGTCGGGCAATGCGGCGTTGGTTTGCCGGATGTAAGTTTAATTCAGGCTCGTCCACCATGAGCAGGTCACCCTTGCGGACAACATGGCGCAGATAGAATCCCATGTGTAAGAGTGAACGCACTGCGCCCGAACATTGATTCATCATAAGTTTAAGTTTCGTACCTTTGGGAACATGGTTGGGTTTGCCATCCTGCGTGATTCCGTAGTTGCCACCTATAATCTCGGCAAATTCTTCCAATATTTCCGGATGTTCTTTGGCGAGGAAGCGTTGCTTCCCTGCAATATCTTCAAGTTGGCTCATAAACACGGCGTTTTTTACTATCGAACTTGGATGTCGATCGTACAGCGCGTCTAACATTTCTGCCCGGCTGGCGCTTCTTGACTTCGATTGGTCGTCCCGATTAACCAAGTGATCCGGCGCAAATCCGAGATCCTCCCATAAAACGGTCGTGCTAGTGCGCTCGGATGAACTTATGTGCGGGGTAGGTAACGAGTCGGAAAAGATAACGTCGCCAACAACCAGGGAAATGTAAAGGTTAAGCAGATAGCGAACGTTTTCCGGCGCACTTGAGGCACTCTTCTTCAAGATAACGGTGAGGTAATCCTCACCCTTCTTCTTTGAACAAGTGAAGAGTTCTTCTCCGTCCGGCCGAAATCTGAGGTTTGATTCCTGTTGCAAAATATCAGGCTGACTGATTTGGATGCGGAATTCGCTGCTGCCGAACATGCTGTTGAATACGGAAAAAACTGGGCCGATTGTCTCACTATACTCAGCGCAGGCTTGGTCAACTATCTTGTGCGCAGACTCGACATACGCTCCCAACCAGATAGTTAGGGTTTTGTGCCTTAGCAAGTGTTGGATTTGATCGTCGCTCAACGGACATTTAATCAGACCGTGCCAAAGATCCAAGAAACCAAATAGAGTGTGGGCCGCATACGTTTTGCCGGTGTTGTTTTCGCCGCAGATGATGGTCAAATCTCCCAGCGAAAACTCTGCCTGCTTTAGGACGCCAAGGTTTTTCAGTGAAATTTTCATGCCTATGCTTTCACTCCCAAAACTACCATCATATCATTTCCGAGAATCGCCACAACGTTATTCTTCATCTTCCATGACTGCTTGGATTACTTGGTCGAATCTCTGCGGATCTTTGAAGTACAACTTGGCGGTGTCGACGACGCGGTTCAACAACGCAAGATCGTCAGGCGCCGCATCCACAACCATCAACCGGGAACGGATTTGTTCCTCACTGAAAATTCCGTACAACTGACCGATTGCGGCGTTCAGAAAAGCCGCCGTCAACGTCGTAACATTGCGAAATGAGAGTGCGACACTCCTATCCACTTTGAGTGCGGCGGTGAGGTGGTCACAAATCTTTTGCCCATCGCTTGAGGCGACGCAGAAGGGACTCCCCACCACTTCAAACGCGGATATGCGAATATGTTCTGACACGATTTCTCTCCAAAGAGACGTTTCACGAATCACGCGCTTGGATGTCCGACAAATCATCCGACGACAGGGCAAGGAAGTTACTCTTTTCCTCTCTTGATTCTCAAACAGAAACATCTAGAACCGTCATTGTGTCGTTGCCGAAGATATCCACTACTTTGACGGCGAGTTTGCGGCGCCCAAGGGTGCATTCGTGGGCGACGCTGGTCAACTCCAGCGAACGGTCTTCTTTTGTGCGGAAACTCTGCCACTCGTTTTCAAAGATGTAGTCGCCCGTCCACTGCTCTTCCCACTCCCCGGTCTCGGGTTTTTGCACGCGGTTGTTTCGCGTTTGCTCTCTAAATGGTTTATTTTCCAAAAAAATATGGTTAGTGTTAGATGCCGGTGCGGTTAGAAACCGCACCTACCGGCGTGGTAGAACAGTTTCTTGTGTCAGTCTCGTAAGTATTAAATTCTTAGCGAATAGACCACTAAATGGGAAGATTGGTATTTGTGGGACATGGGCTTGTCCAACCCAAACGAGCGTCTAATGTCTTGTTGTTTCCTCTGGGAAGGTCTTGGTATGGGAAAACCTCGAGCCTTGTTGGCCCGTCATAGCTCCAAACCAAGATGGCAATATTCGTGGCTAGTGAGGGCTTGCTGATTCCGCGTACATTCTTGACAAGGTTTGGTGAAACACGATACTAATGGGTTTACGGACATTCACCGGAAAGAGTCTCTAGAACGGCACATGACCTACTGAATTAACGCAAGTTGCTACCCATGGCAGATAAACCGAGTTTTAGGTTCACGTTTGCCGAACTATAGGCAAATTTATTAGATTTTCGTCGAATTTGTTTCTCCGGGTCGGAAAAAACTCGGTTTCCGTTCCCTACGAATAAAGGTGGCAACTCAGGTGAATTAACAAAATGCAAAATCCGAGTATTCAGAAGAAAAGAAACACCCGTGGACGCGCTACTGCACGCGCTATCCGCTCGTTGCGATGGTACTATGTGTGTACATTCATGCTACATTTTACTATACAAGTGTTGAGTTGTCAAATGCGAAACTGCACAACCTCTTAGATTTTGGAGGGTTGATAAGTTACTATAGACGGCAGTGACTCGGTGCTCGGCCAACGCAAATTTGACGTCGTGCAAACCTGTTCGGGGCTTTCGGTAGCATTATACCTCAATGTTAACACTCGCGCCAATATCTCTACGAAATCTATGATGAGCGTCTTTCAAGTCCCTTGCTCGGCTCTACCGTCAATGAGAAATATGACATGTCCGTACTGCGGAAGATGTCCTCAACTCTCTTGACAAAGATTCGTTTTCGCTGCTCCATATCAGCAGAGGTGTAGACTCCGGCGCCATTCAAATACAGATATTTTTCAGACTTTATCAGTTCGCCGACTATGCGGAACTTCTGCCATTTGGCGCCGAAATTGAAAAACTCTTCGATCTGGTACGTAAGAAGGACGATCATCGTGAGCACTAGTGCCGCAACTCCTACTCGTGCCTTATATGCAGAAGGCACGGCGAAAGTCAAAGCGATTGCCAAGGCGGTGAGAACATTGCATGAAATTGCGACAATCCTCAAGAACCTGTATATCCTCTGATTCTTTACGGCGCTTTGATCGAAGTATTTAATCTGGTCGTCAACTCTATCGTTGATGTACGATTCTATATTCATAATATCTCCTTTGACTGTGGAAATTCTTCGCTATCTGGATCTGGAAAATCGCACGATGGACAATGCGTCCACGCATTTAAGTTTGTTTGTAAGCGGCTAAAAAATCGAATCTAGTGATCCCTGACTGGGTACAGATGCGGCGTAACGTTGAACTTTTTATACGGCGATGATTTGGCATCGTCAACGAAGTTCGGCTTCCGTCCGGATTTTCCCGTACCATTGAAATATGGTTTCCTTCACGGACCACACGAAACCCCAATCTTTCCAACGCCCTAGTCACTTCCGTTTTGGTGCATCAACTGGAAATCGCCTCATTAGACAGCGATTCCCGCTTCTTCCACGAATACATCCAAGACGTGTTCGTCTGTCTCAAGTACTTCTGTTCCGAACGTCTCAATATGGAACTCAATCGCAGAGGTCGCATCAGCCACTGCCTCCTCGCGTGTATCTCCCTCCCCCACGATGACGCCTTTCAGACCGATCGGATATGCGACATAACCGTCAAGGTGTTTTTCAACGATTATCTTAAACGACTGCATTCGATTTTTGTCCCTTTCGAAGAACTTGGTTGTTTCGATGAGTAGCCGGACAACGCCACACCTATTGATTCAGGATGATATAACACAGAGTTTCGAGATTCGCAACAATGTATTTGCATCTGATGGTTAGAAGCGTTTGCCTATATCAACTCACATGAATGTCGGGTCAGATATTCAAGAACTTCGTCTTGCATCTTTTGTATCTCCGCCCGATATCCACTTGAGATACGCGGCAATTCCTCCATCTAGCAACAGCAGAATCGATTCTGATTGTCCCATGCGTTAGGTTGTCGATTCCGAGGATGCCTCAATGCGTTCGATAATCCATTCCCGAATCAGATTGGCAGGAGAGATTCCACGCGAATTCGCAAGCGCTTGGACAACCTCAGATTCTTCGGGTTCTAAACGAAGAGCAACTTCTAAGCGAACGGTGATTGTAGTTTTACGTTCAAAAACCGGGGCGCTCACTTCCTCAAGTTCGTCCTCGAAATCCGTTAAGTCATGCGTGTCCCAAAAATGAGCGAGTTCTTGAATTGAATCAGTTTGTGGGATATTTGTATGATTCATCGGTTCCTCCATTGTCTATATCGTCGTTTTTCCCTGTAGGTCATCGATCTCGCAGTGACGGGATATCCCCTTCTATCAGGAAATCGAATCACAACACAAAACAGATAACGTCCTGCGTCTGTTTGCCCCAAGACATAATAGACCGGATTATCGCCTTGAGTTTTCGCACGCTGAATAAATGGTTTACCGAAGCAAACTTCATTGACTTCGTCGGGCGTGACGCCGTGTTGTGCAATATGATCGATTCTGTCTCGGGGCCAGAGCAACTCACGTATTGGCATCCCAACCTCATTTTTGACAAGTCATTGCTCGTATAGTCTTGCACAGTCAACCACATCAATGCAAAGAATTTTTTCGCTGAAGTGCGACATCGACTATCAATGGCATGATAAGCCCGATGTCACCATCAGGAATCGCAAGAACAATGTGACAATCATTTCAGCAATCACGGCGAGTTTTGTATTCGGTGAATCCCTCCAGCAGTTGTTGAAATGTGAGTGGGTTGTACGTCCGAAAGCTGTCCTCGTCCACGTAGACAAAGTCGAAAGAAGCATCGGTCTGTATTTTGTTAACATCGTCGCACCACTGGGCGAGTCTGCGCATTTTTGGTGCCACATCCGTGTCTTCTCTGCCTTTTGTTTCGGCGATGATTACACTGCCATCTGCCAGCCTCACTATAAAATCCGGGTGGTAGTTGGCAATGTCGCCATCGGATTTGACGTAATCAAGCTTGAAATTCACCGCAAGGTAGTTCTTGGCGTAGGAAATAACATCGGGGCAGTTTTCCAGAAAAGTGGCGAAGTCGCGCAGTTCTTCGTCTGCAGGGAACCAGCGCACGGAGGGGTCGCTAATTTGGTGTGGGGATTCTGGGAAGCCTGGGTGTAGTGCCATGAGTATCTTATGTTATGTTTTCGGTGGTAGAGAATAAAGAACACTTCAGTTAGTCAGGACAGCGATATCTACGCAACAAATGGACGTGAGTTTTATTCTGGTACACTTTGCCGCCGACCAGATTTGGATTCTTGAAATCGGTGCACAAATCTCTATCGCCGGATACCAGTCTTTTTGCTTTTGCGATCATTGCTAATGCAATGATGTGCGAATCGTTTGATTCTATCCTGCCTTCTAGTTCTTTCTGCATTTCAAGTACATATTCTTTCGACACAGATTTGAGTTTCTTACTCCTCTCTAGCTCCCGCATTAAATTGTCTCCACCTCCTTTTGCCCATTCATTTTTGAACTTCTCGGTGGTGGAGTAGGCTATTTTGCTATTCTCTTTACTTAACCAATGCCACACAGGTCCCACGTCCTCATCGGCGCGTTTCTTGAATCTGCTCAACATATTGGCATCCAGAATAATACACATAATCAATCCTCAAACCCCATGAGTCGACTAACTTCCTTCATGAAAAATTTTCGGTACGAATCCGGTATGGAAACCATGTCTCCCATATTGTCAAAACGAATGTTGTGTGCCTTGACAGTTCGTCCCTTTGGCTCCAAATATATCAATGATACATCTTCAGGACGGATAGTGCCTTTCCTGATTTCAATTCGCGCGCGGTCAATCATGTAGTCGCTATGTGTTTCAATGAGGAAGGAGCGTTTACCCTGACCTGCCAATGTGGCTAACAGGGAGGAGAATTCCGCTTGTGCTTTAGGATGCAGATGAATTTCAGGCTGTTGAAGTAGGAAAAAGGGCATCTCTGTTGTAGGCTCAAGGGAACCTGGCAGGTCCAGAATCTGCACAAGAATCGGCAGAATTTGACTTACGCCGTAACCGACATCAATGATACTAGTGCTGGGGCCTCTTACCTTGATTCTTAGTTGGAATGAAGTACTAGGTGACTTCAGATTCACAATCTCTATGTTCTGAAATAGTCCTGAACTCTTTCCAAATTTAATCAGCCGTTGCCTCAAAGCCTCCCAGTCCTCTTTTTTGGTCACTTTTCTTTCTTTCAACTGCATTGGTACATCGCTCCCTTCAGGGTCATCAGATATTTTCGTCGAATTATAGGACTGTTTCGGGTGCGATCGAACAGGTGCAATACTAAACGCGAGTGTTGGTTTATCACGCCATAGAACCGTAGGCTTCGTCTTCAAATACTTTTGTAAAGCCTTCTCGTCTTCAGATTCGGCTTCAGACATAATGTAGCGGAGAAAAGCGGAAGGCGGAAATTCACTCATCAAATCATAACTATGAATTATATAATACTGATTATTCTCCCCGTTAAAGTCTGCTACATGTGTATCCAGTTCCAGTCCATAATCCGGTTTGCCAACTATTTCACCATCTTGGAATTTCAGTAAAGCTTCACCGACGACAGGTTCACGCGTTTCTTTATCCTCACCGAATTCAAGAATCCATTCAACGTTTTCTTTGCCGTGTTCAAAATTAAACCCAAGTTTGAAAATCTTCTCTTTTTTCCTGCTATTTCTAACAATATCCTTAAAATTCCCCATTGAATAGGGAAGACGATTAAAATCCACTACCCCCTCAGTAAAGCAGTTTGCCAATGCTTGGAAACACCCCAATGCCGTCGTTTTTCCGGTGCTGTTTTCGCCGACCAGAAAGGTTAACGGACGAATCTCAAAATTCTGGCGTTCGGCAAAGCAACGAACCTCTTCTATTGAGAATTGAGTGATGTTCATACCGACACCTCCAAAATCGTTTTCGTCTTGTTAACACGTATATAATTTACGTTTTTCATTTGGCAAACTCAACTGGTAGAACTGAGAAACGCGCAATGAAGGGATCTCTATCGCACTCGTTGTCCACTCACTTGATCCCTCACTATCCTTTAGGTTGATTTCTACTACGAACTCCATTTCCTGAAGGGCGTTAACCTTTACGAGTAGGCGGTGTAGCCGGGTGCGATGTCTTCCACGGCGACTGGGCGGGTTTCGCGGGCGGAACGTATTGCAGCTAGAGTGCAGCGTACGGCATGCACGCCGTCCTCCCCGGAATAACGCGGTGAAGTGTCATTGTGGACACAGTCGATAAGGTGATGGACCTGGTTTATATGTCCGCGGCTGTAGTAGCTGATATCGGACTGCCAAACGTCGTCGCCTCCCTCGTCAAAGCGGAAGGCGCGGGTTTCTTCCCCTTCCCGATGCAGGAGAAGATGCTGCTGCTCACCGTTCCACATCAGATTGTGACCGCCCTCTCCCAAAACCTCAATCATCCCACGCTCTCCGATAATGGTTGTGCTGAAGCCGTGCATGTAATCGAATTTTCCGTTTAGCCGCTCGGCGCGCATCCAGAGCCCTTGGCAATCGGTGTCCTCATACTTCCACGTAATGATTGGAATATCGACCTCGGGGATCGAGTAGGGATCGTGAGCAGCGCCGCCACCGTTCGTATCCGTTCTACAGGTGGCGGTGACAGCGGAGATTTCGGCGATTCGGGCATCTCCCATGAGGTATTCGGCGGTGGCGAAGAAATGAACGGCGTGGTCGAATATCCACGGGTAGTCGCCGCCGCCGGATTTTTCGCCATCCACGCGCCAGTTTCGTGCTTCGGGGATTTCCTCGACCACCTGGCTTTCGCGCTCGAACCACGCGCCGTGCCGCTGGCGAATCTGGAGTGGGCGTCCAATCTCGCTGGCATCAATCAGTTCGCGCGCCTTCATGTGGGATGTGATAAAGACATACGTTTCACCGACAACAAGTTTGACGCCGTTCCTCTTCACAGCTTCGCAGGCTTCAAGACCTTCAGCCACGCTGCGGCAGAAGGGTTTTTCGCAATGGACATGCATTCCGGCTTCGGCGGCTTGGCGGGTCATTGACGGGTGCAGAAAGGTCGGCGTGGCAATGTCAACGGTGTTGATCGGCGCTTTCCGCAGCATCTCTTCGAAGGAGGTGTAGACAGCCTCGATTCCGTGGTCCGACGCGAAATGATCCGCTCTAGCCTCGTCAAGATCGCAGATGGCAATGACTTCGGCATGGGGATGGCTCACGTAGCCTTTCAAGTGGGAGGCTGCTACAAGCCCCAGCCCGACGATGCCAACGTGTACAGACTTTGACCAATTTTCATCAGCATTTCTACTCATTGCTTCTGTGTCAGAGATTCACTTTGTTGAGTTTTGCTTCGTAGATTATTAGGTCCCTGAACATTAGTCTAGCTTCTTCGCGGAGCTGTGTCCAGCCCGGTGGATCTCCGTCAATATGGAAGTCAATTCGCTCCTTGTCTCTAAGTGTCCATGCAACCTGTGGTAATGATTGACACGATTCAAAATATTCTGGGATAAATGCTAAACATGCGTCAATAAGAGCATCAGGATGATCCGGGCCCGCAGGAATTATTATAGAAATCTTCCCGATGGGTTTGATGGACGTATCAAAATAATGTGCTTCCAACCACTGACGATCAGCATCTCCAACAAGAATTTGAAAATGAATCGGGTTGATACCGTCCGCTCCCATAAAGCCACCTTCACCTCCAATGCAATAGATTCTGGAATAACCTGCCATCTATTCCTCCTAATTATCAATGTTGATGGTGTTTCGTGGATTCGGCGTGTTGATAGTGCAAACGGAGGAGGTCTAGCCCGAAATCGTCCTCCATGTGCCGCCACACGGTATGGATGTGGTTGGCATTGTTCTGCGTGTTGTCGTACTCTGCGAAGAAGAACGGTCCGTGAAGGCGATAGTAGTGCGGCTTGCCGCGATCTTCGGCGCCCGCCCACGCAAAATGGACTTCGTTCAGATTGGCGTCTCGTAGTTTCCGATGTTCTATATCGGCTATCTCCTGCGGCAGTCGATCTACATACTCATGAATCAATTTAACAAGGAGTTCACGCTGCGGCGTCTCCATCGACTCGACAGCCAAACCTTGCACCGCCCCAACTTCGACTTTGAGTTGTTCGCGGGTCAGAATGTCGGGAGGCGCGGTCGGGTTGATGACCGCTTTTCCTCTCTGATGGGTCTTCAAGCTGCCGAGAAGTTGGCGCGCAAGGTCTTCCTCGGCGGAGAGAATGCGCAGCCCTTTGTCGGCACCGTGCCTCACTTCCGCGGGATTGGAGCCGAAAAAGGAGGGATTCGGGGAGATGAATTCCCGGTTGATTACGGTGAAGTGAAGCGAGACGTGGTGCCCTTCCGCCCGCCAACCCCAAGGCTCGTTATTGGTCGGGTCGCCGAAAACGGAGAAGAAATATTTATCCGGGTCGCGCGGAAATCGGGTATCGCCCTCGGCGCGTTCAATTTCGCCGAGTGTCGGTTCGAGGTCAATGATTGCGGTCGCTTTGCGATACCCCTGTTCGCTCAACCCGCATTCCATCAGCTTGAAGGCAGCCTTCCGTTGCGCGTCGTTCATCTCCTTGAGTAGTACGCCCTTGCGTTCCCACAACTCCATCGGGACAAAGTGCCAACGCAGCCGCTCAGCATCGGCAAACTGAAATTCCGCTTTTCGGCGCAGAGCGGGCGTCAGGGTCTCCAAGAAATTCGCGCATGCATTCGCCATCCGTTCGGCGGTTTCCGGCGCGGGAATGGTCAAGAGGGGTTTCGAGTCATTTTGAGTGTGGGTATGTTCGGCCATGTAAATAACCTCTCTTTGTAAGTGTTCAGTGGATCTCTACCGCCATCGCTATCCGCTCTGTTGCTGGCTAGTGATTAGTGGTTAGTAAGAACACTTGAGTGTGGACTCTTCATGTATAAGTCTATTTGAAACATGATATTCCCGCTTTCCTTCAACGCCTGATTTAAATCGTTTGTTATGTTGCTTAAATGCACGGAGTCGAACTAATTATGTGCACGCAGCTTGTGGACAATTTTATGGTGCAGCAACATTAATCATGGCTTTGACCGAGCCGGTCGTTTTATCAAGGGCGGTTTCAAAAGCCTCGGGCGTTTGATCCAGCGGGAAGCGATGCGTGATGAGTTGGGTCGGGTTCACTTTCCCGGAGGCGATGAGATTGCATGCGACATCATAGTCGTGTTTTCCGTTTTCGGCGCTGTAGCAGACGGAGAAGATGATTTTAGCCTCTTTCTCCAGCGCCCCCTCCAGGTTGATCGGGACGGGGTTGGGAAAGACACCGGTAACCACAACTTTTCCTTCGGGCTTGACGACGCTTACCGCTTGGTCAATGGTCGGAGCGGCTCCGCCGACGGTCTCAATCACGGTGTCGATGGGTTCCCCGCCTGAAATGTCACCTACCTGCTGCGCCAAGTTGCCTGATCCCAAGCGGATAACACCATCCGCGCCCATCGCCTGCGCCATCTCTACCTGAACATCGTATTTGGCTACGATATAGGTGCGTTTGGCGCCAAATACTTTTGCCACGGCTAGGGAAAGCAAACCGATTGTTCCGCCGCCCAACACCAACACAACGTCGCCGGGTTTGATGTTCCCGTAGCGGCAGGCGTGAACGGCGACGGCGACGGGTTCGACCATCGCCCCTTGTTCGTGGGTAAGCGCTTCCGGCAGGGGGTGGATTCCCAATCCCTTGACCTCCATGTATTCCGCGAAACCACCGCCCCACGGCACGCGAGCCTTGTTCGGGCAGTGGAAGTATGCGCCGCTGCTGCAGGCTGAGCAAACGCCGCATGCATAGTGGCGGGTGAGGTCGACGCAGACACGATCGCCTTCGCAAATGCCTTCAAGCCCCGGCCCAATTTCCACAATTTCGCCGCTGACTTCGTGTCCGAGCACGGTGGGTTCCGGGTACGGCCGCACCGCGTACCAGTGGAGATCGGAGCCGCAGACGCCGCTGCTCATCACCTTTATGATAGCGGTAGTCTCCGTTGCATGGGGAATTTCTGTTCGTTGAACGCGCATATCGCGCGCGCCGTGCATAAATGCCGCCTGCATACTCATAGGCAAATGAATCCTTCTGGGTGGAGATGTTGCGAGGAACTCGCGTCAAGTTTCTTCGATTGTGTCACGGCTCCGCCCGCTCCGTAATTTTACGCTACTCAGGATGGATGGGATTATAATCCCATGGCAAAACACAGTCAAGCAAAAAGCCGATGGCAAGGCAATGGCCAGTGGTCAGTGAAGGCAGTGGGGAGGAAAAACGGTGGCTAGAGATCTCTATAGGAACTCTATCGCCTTGGGATCACTGTCGCGCGGGCTTTACCACGGGAACTCTATCGCGGGGGTTGTGCTATCGTCCTCCTTATTCAGCCGGTTGATTGTTATGTACTCCCTTGATCGCTCGTTATCCGCTCGTTTGATCCTGTCCGGTCGCTTGATTGTTGCAAATCGGCAGCGACTGTGAGATAATGAAAGTAAGATATGGCATAAACTATTCACACAATGATAAGGCTCTCGGAGGGAAAGTCCATGATATACGGCTCAGGTAGTCATACGTACGAAGTTCAGGAAAATTGGTGGCGATTGCCCGATGGCTGGGAATTCGGTTGGATTGCCGCCGTGGGCGTGGATTCGAAAGACAGGGTTTATGTCTATAGCCGAAGCGAGCATCCTTTGGTAGTTTTTGATCGTGATGGTAACTTTCTCACGTCGTTGGGAGACGATATCCTTGTGGATGCTCACGGGATCTTCATTGATGCCGACGATAACGTGTATTGCGTTGAGCGGGACGCGCATATCATGCACAAGTTCTCGTCAGACGGCGAACTGCTGATGTCGGTGGGCAAGCAGGGTGAGACTGGTGCGGAGGGTGAGCCGTTCAATTTGCCGACCGATCTCGCAGTGGGGCCTGATGGTGAGATGTTCATCAGTGACGGGTACGGCAACGCGCGTGTGCACAAGTATTCGCCTGAAGGAGAGTTGCTAATGTCGTGGGGTACGCCCGGGACGGGACCCGGCGAGTTCGATCTGCCGCACTGTGTTCGGGTGGATCCACGCAACCGCGTGATGGTCGCAGACCGCAGCAACAATCGGATTCAGTTTTTCACGCTGGATGGCGAGTACATCGAAGAGTGGGGCGGATTGAAGCATCCGGACACCATTTACATTGATGAGGACGACATCGTGTACATCGCGGAGATGGATCAACACCTCACGATTATGACGCTTGATGGGGAGATTATCACTCAGTGGGGAAGTGAGCGCGGAAATGAAGTGCCAGGGTTGTTCTATGCTTGCCCGCACGGGATCTGGGTGGACTCGCATGGCGACATGTACGTGAGCGAGGTGCAGGTGGATGGTCGGCTGCAGAAGTTTATTCGGCAGCGGTAAGAGAGACATGTGATGTTGACGAGTGGATTCGAGTGTGCAGTCTGAAATTGCCGATCCAGAACGAGTATAGAGAGTACGCGTGAAATCAGAGAAGCAGGCGGCATGAAACTTGGAGTGAGGTTATACGTCGCACCCCTACGGTAGGTGCAGTTTCCAACCGCACCGGCTCTTCACCAAATAGGGACTGTGAGTTGGGGGTTTACGACGGAAAATCCCACCAAATACTAGACAAACCCTCTTAAATTGATCCTCATGCACTCCTCTGATGCCACCCTACAATAGAGTACCTGAAAGGACAAGAAGCGTATGTCTCAAAATAGCCCAACGGCACGATGCGTAGAGGGTAATCGTTATGAAGCCGAGGTGCCGGATACGCTGGATTTGGCGGAGCGGATGGCGTTGGCTATCAATGCCCTTACCAATGTCTGGGATGCCGAATCGCGATGGGGTTTGAAATTTATCGTGGATTTCTCGCGAAAACCCGCGGTGCTGTTTGTCAACCATCTGATTGATGTCTATCTGAATATTCCGCCAAAGTTCGTGGAGGCGTTGGCGCTGTGCCGGCTGGCGTCGGGAGAAGAGGCAAGTTTGGATGTCGATGCGGGCGTCATTCAGGCGCAGGTAGACCTGATTGGCGAGGACGGGCTCACCTATGGCCCAACCGATATTTTCGACAGAGTTCCCATGGGAATAGCTCATTTTGCGGAGGGCAAGGCCGACGAGATGACGCCGTTCGCCGAGATCTGGGGCGAAGGCAGGCAACTCGTGACGATGTCGATATTGGCGCAGGTCGACGACAACCTGCAGTGGATTGACATTGGCAAACGCAAGGTTGATCGCATTCTGTCCCTGTCGCGGGAGAAGGATGGTTTCAGGTTTCTCTGGAGGGCGCAATACCAGCCGGGGCAAAATCCGCCAAGCAATGCCGATGAACCGGGAATGACCCCGGACGAGGGCGGCGGCTTATACAGCAAGGAAGATCTATTCACGACAATATATTCGATAGGTTCTACCGGTCACGGTGCGGGGTTGTTCTACCGCGTCACGGGTTATGAGCCTGCTCTGGAGTTGTGCCGCGGTTTGGCTCGTTGGGCGTTAGCCCGCGTCTTCAACAGCGAAGACGGCCGCTACACGTTTTGGCATTATCATCACGGGCTTTACGCCTTGATGGCGGTGTGCGAGTACGGCTATGCCGTCGGGGATCGTGAGGTACTGGAGCGGGTGGATGCATGCTACCGCTGGGCGCGCGAGATGGGGGATCCGCTCATCGGGTTTTATCCCGAGGTCCAGCAGGGGGCCGACCGCTACCTGGAAAGATACGGCAATTCGGTGGAGATCTGCGAGGTTGCCGATATGGTGTGGCTGGCGTTGTATTTGACGCGCGCCGGATTGGGCGATTACTGGGACGACATTGACCGGTGGGTTCGCAATGTGTACGCTCAGGGGCAACTGTGCGATCCACACCTATTCGAGTACATCCCCGAAAGCTATTATAATACGGAGCCGGACAACCGCTTATACAGGGACAGCACGAACATTCGCGAAAGATCTGTGGGGTCGTTCTTCGGTTGGATGCGCGCTAATGAGGCGCTGACGGTGAATCAAACTCCCGATGGGCCCAAGTTAATGGATTCGTCGATTATGCACTGCTGCACGGCTAACGGCGCACGGACGTTTTTTTGCGTGTGGGATAGCATGGTGAGCAGGACGGGCGATCTGGTGAAGGTGCACCTGTTGCTGAACCGCGCCTCCGAATGGCTCGACGTTGACAGTTATTTGCCGGCAGCGGGAAAGGTGATACTTCACATAAAGGATGCGCCCGAAATGGCGGTGCGGATTCCGGAGTGGTGCCCGACCGATGCGGTGCGGGTAACCGTTGGTACGGAGGCGCGCCGAGTGTTGGTTGAAGGGCGCTACCTGCGGATCGGTTGGCTGAAACCGGGGGATCGGGTCACGTTGGAGTTTCCGGTGCCTGAACGTGTGGTGCATCGGGTGCTCGGCGAAATTCCATACAAATTGGAACTGCGCGGTTCAGATGTCGTCTCTATCGATCCAAAAGGGGTGGCATATCCGCTTTATGAAAGTACACCAACCGGCGATCAGGTGAGAAGAACACGGTTTGTACCTAATTTGAAACGGATTATCTGGTAACTATAGTCATTGCAATTAAGAATTATACAGACGAGACTCGCGAAATTGGGTTCGTAGTAGCGCAATTTATTGCGCGTCTTCTGTAGGCGCGATCTCCGAGTCGCGACCTCTTTTCACGAGCAAAGTCCGTTCCCACACCTGATTTGTCGCAAAAATTTGAAATCATCAAATTGCGAATCTCCAATTATTTCATTTCACATCTGGTTGGCTGTTCACTTGCCTGCAGACTGAAATGTGTGTAAATATGAACATAAATGACAACAGCAGGGTTTTGGCTACGTGCAGCCTGTTGATGGGTCGAGATAGAGAAACAGTGGCTATGATGATTGCGGATTATACAAAACAGCCATGTCGTTAATCACGAACGAACCCACGAAAGGTGTAAAATGTTAACAGATGCTCAGAAACACCATTTTGAAACGTTGGGGTTTCTCTGTTTGAGGGATTTTTTCCCTGCCGACGAACTGCAACGATACACTGACGCGTTTGACGAAACCTTGATGAGAGCCAGAGGTCTGGAGGCACTGGAGACAAACGAGGAGAGGAGGACAATTGGCACGCTCCGGTTCTTCGAGTCGAATCCGGCAGTTTACCACCCGTTGCTTGACGGGGACAAACTCAATGAGCTTATTGGGGATCTGCTCGGTGAAGAGTACGTGTTTACGGTGTCGGAGGGAGCCCTTCGCACGCACAACACGAACTGGCATCATGACGATGTTGCGCCGGAAGGGCACATTCACCTGAAGGTGATTTTCTATCTGGAACCTGTCAGAGCGACAACCGGCTGCCTGTGCGTACTGCCGGGGAGCCACTTTCTTCCCTACCGGGAACGGATGGAGAAATACGGCGAAGACATTCTGCCGCTCGGGAAGAATGTTCCCGGCATCTATCCGATTGAGACGGATCCAGGCGATCTACTGGTTTTCAATGTGAAACTTTACCACGCGGCATTCGGAGAGGGAGCGACACGGCGCGGGATTTACATCAACTTCATACAGAAACCCAGAACCGAAGCAGAGGCGGAATACATCAAGTGGCTGTACCTTAAAGACGGTGGATATTATACTCCTGAAACCTTCAAAGATGCCCCGCCAAGACGATTGCAGATGCTCCAATTCTTGAAAGAGGCGTGTTATGAATCGGAATAACATAACTTGAGGTCGGACAAGTCAGAAACGCTCGGCGGATGGGTGCGGAGAGGATTAAGCGGATCAAACCCATTGGAATCATGTTAAGAGAGTTCATTTAGTATCGATGAGGTTTTCCGTCACACCCCACACGGTAGGTGCGGTTTCCAACCGCACCCGGGCTGCGCCCTTGCGGAAACGAGTTTGTAGGGTGCGCACTGCGCACCAGCCTTTAAATGCCCCAGCGGGAATCAATATAAGAACAATGGGTGCGATAGAAATCCCACAGATACGTACCAGACATCATTAGAAACACGAGAAAATTTCTTGAAAGGTACCACAACTGACTTTGAAAGTATTTTTATCGCCTTAAAATCTCGGTCGCGCCGAGATCGCCTTCGCCGATCTCTCAGTAAACCCGTTCGATCGACCGATCCCACTCAAGAAAGGTACGAAATCGAGCTTGGAAGCGCGCATTGAATCCACGGGAGGTGAAAAATGCTAACGGATGCCCAGAAACACCATTTTGAAACCTTGGGATTCCTCCGTTTGAAGAATTTTCTTCCTGCTGAAGACTTGCAGCGGTACACCGATGCGTTTGAAGAGACATTGAAAAGAGCCAAGGGTCTCAAGACGCTGGAGACAAATGAAGAGACAAGGATGATAAATGCGCTCAAGTTTTTCGAATCCAATACTGCGGTTTACCATCCGTTGCTTGACAGTGACGAACTCAATGAGCTTCTTGAGGATTTGCTTGGCGAGAACTATGTTTTCACGGTTTCGCAGGGTACTATTCGAACTCACAACACGAAGTGGCATCATGACGATATTGGCCCCGAGGGGCATCTTCAACTGAAGGTGATCTTCTATCTAGACCCTGTTCGATCAACAACCGGCTGCCTCACCGTGCTACCGGGGAGCCACTTTCTCCCCTACCGCGAGCGGTTGGAGAAATACGGTGACGATATTCTGCCGCTTGGGAGGGACATTCCCGGTGTGTATCCGATCGAAACGGATCCTGGAGATTTATTGGCGTTCAATGTGAAACTTTACCATGCGGCATTCGGTGCGGGCGTGAAACGGCGCGGAATTTATATCAACTATTTGCAGAATCCCAGAACCGAAGCGGAGGCGGAATACATCAAGTGGCTTTACCATAAAGACGGGGGATATTATACGCCTGAAACGTTCAAAGATGCACCCCCGCGACGATTGCGAATGCTCCAATTCTTGAAAGGGGCATGTTACGAGACGGAATAGAGTGCCTTGGAACAGCCAACCTTAATGGCATGCTGAAGAGGATAGAGCAACACCAATTGTTATTTATACATTGCGGTAGATTCGGTTTCCTAAGAACCTGTTTGAAAAGTCGTTTCGAGTACAATCATGCGTCTCGAAACCGAGTTTTTTCCTCAAAACTTGGTTTCTTTATAGCACAATTCTGCAGATGGCAATCAAGCGAGTGAATAACGAGCGCGATAGAATTCCCTGCGCACCTTACAAATCGTACTTTTCAAACAGGCTCTAACCGAACCGGTGTTTATTAAGTCTCGTAGGTGCGATCAAGCGAATGGATAGTGAGTGCGATAGAGCTCCCTTTCCAACCGTACCAACCGAATATGTGCAAATATGAATGGAATTGACTATAATACCGATAACATGAGTTCGTAACTGTTTAGTTTAGCCAAAACGAGTGGCAATATTGGTTTGGCAATGTATTGCGCCTGACTATCGGCAGCGGGGCATTCCCGGATTATATGTGGGAGGGAATCAACTGAGCGGATAGCGAAGGCGATAGAGATCCCCCTGCCCCGATATTCCGCGTTCACGATAAATCAACTCACAAAACAGCTATGCAATGAAAATCCACTTTCGGTAGGGAATCGCTCCTGCATCGGGGCAAGATGCCCCTCCCACAAGGGATATCGCTCGCATATTGGGTACATGAGAGAAATTGCCATCGGTCGTGGAATAAAGGGAGCGCCTTGTATTCGCTGCAAGGAGTCAATGGACTAAACGATTACAAGAGTTCTAAAGACCGTTCGATGCGAATGGCAACGGATGGTTGAGGAGGACACAATGGAATATTTGTCATATGGGAAAACGGGTATAGAGATTTCACGGCTCTGTTTCGGTGCAGGACGGATCAGGGACACCTGCGATACCTACGAAGCAGGCGCCAAACTGGTGTTGAGGGCTCTTGACGAGGGGATTACCTTTTGGGATACCGCGGAGGGTTACAGGACCCAACCTCACCTCGGAGAGGCGGTGCGTCAAATTCCTCGGCACAAGGTTGTCATTCAGACGAAGAACAGTGCGAAGGACTACGAGAACGCCACCGCCAGCATCACGTGTTCACTTCAGGAGCTGAGAACGGATTACGTCGATGTGCTGCTACTGCACGGCATCGCTACACCCGAAGATCTGGTCTCGCGCGAGGGTGCCTTGGACGCGTATCGGGAAGCAAAGGAAGCCGGCAAAGTCCGCGTAATCGGATGTTCCACGCATGTCTATACGGGCGCCGTGATGGACGCGGTCATCGACCATCCCGAAATCGAGGTGATCCTGGCGACGGCGAACAAGGGGGGCAGGCTGTTGGAGGGCAGCTCGCTTGATCGGCATCTGGAGTACCTTCGACGCGCGTATGACCTCGGAAAGGGTATCAGCATCATGAAGGTCATCGCTGCGGGCGAAATACCGGAGGAAGACTATTCGGAATGGATTGAGTGGGGATTCAACCTCGACACGGCGCATGCAATCAATCTCGGTATTACGGAGTATCGCCATATCACATTGGATGTCGGGCTTGCACGCGCGAGTGCGAGACGACGAACGATTCAGCACAAGGCAGCTTAAGTTTCAGATGAATCAACCCCGCGTTAAACCGCATCCCACGTGAATCGTGAAAGGAATCCCCGCCACCGCGCTTCACATCTGAGGAGCTTCGACGCCTTTGCAAGCAGAGAGGAAGATCTCGTTCTATCGCGCCCTGATTCTGGGAGCGCTGCTGATACCGATCAACCTCTACTGGCTAATGCATGCGGAGTCCCTCAACCCCGCCGTCTATTCTACGCTTTTCACACTCTTTTATAACGTGACGTTCAGCATCTTTGTGATAGTGATTCTGAACGCACTGCTGAAGAGAGCCGTTCCACAGATCGCTTTCCAACCGAGCGAAATCCTCATCGTTTATGTGATGCTATCGATCGGCACCGGAATCTTCGGTCATGATCTGATGATTGTCGTGGTCCCGACGCTGACCTCTATGTGGGCCGCCACGCCGGAAAACGAGTGGGCGGTGCTATTCGGGCGTCATATCCCTCAATGGCTCACCGTATACGACGAGAGCGCTCTCATCGCCTTCCAAAAAGGAGAGACCACGCTTTACGCCGATAGGAACTTGAGCGCATGGTTGCTACCGGTGGCATTCTGGAGCGGGTTCTTGGTGGTGCTTCTCTTCGTTCTGCTGTGCATGAACGCCATCATCAGGAAGCAGTGGACGGAAAATGAGAAATTGTCCTACCCGGTCATCCAGTTGCCGTTGGAACTGGCGAGGGGCGGGACAGGATTGCTCTCGAATCGGGCGCTATGGATCGGGTTCATCTTGACCGGCAGCATTGATGTTATCAACGGTTTGCACGGTCTCTTTCCGGTTGTTCCCAGTTTCAAAATTGTATACAACCCCGCGCCGTTGTTCACGGCAAAGCCGTGGAATGCTATTGGCTGGACGCCGGTGGCGGTGTATCCTTTCGTAATCGGGTTGGTCTACTTCCTGCCGGTGAACCTCTCGTTTTCGGCGTGGTTTTTCCATCTATTCTGGAAAACTGAACTCATCTTCCGGCGGGCGGTCGGAATTTGGCATACGCCGGGACCGTATCGAAGCTATCAGACATCCGGCGCGTGGATAGCGCTTACCATTCTCGCTTTGTGGTCAAGCCGAAAATACCTGCGGCAGGTGCTGGGCTGGGGTATCCGCGGCGACCCGCCGGAAGGAGCTGAGGCGAACGAGCCAATGCGCTACCGGACTGCGCTGGTCGGGATGGTGGCGGGCATCTGTGTCTTGGTGCTGGCGTTGTACTATACTGGCATGTCTGTGGCGATCGCCGCCCTTTTTCTTCTAATCTATTTTCTCTATATGATCGCGCTTGCCCGTATCCGCGCCGAAACGGGACCGCCGGCGCACGACGCCGAGTGGATAGGTCCCGAGCAGCTCATTCTAAACGGGCTCGGGGCACGCCGCACGGGCGCGCGCAACATCGCGCTGTTCACGCGGCTTTATTGGATGAGCCGGGCATATCGGTCTCACCCTGTAGGTCATCAGCTTGAAGGTTTCAAACTTGCGCAGACCGTGGGGGCGTCGAGCCGCCGATTTCTTGCGGCGATGATCGTCGCCTCGGTTGTCGGGACAGTCGCGGGGTTTTGGGCATACACGGACGCTATGTACCGCCACGGTACGGGAACCCGGTACAATCTGGGATCGGAAGCGATGCGCCGCCTCGAAGTGTGGCTGCAAAACCCGGGCGAGGGTAATGATCTCATGCTGCGGGAGGTGGGTTTGGGGGCTGGCATCACCGCACTGTTTACGGTGCTGCATCATCGGTTTGTCGGGTTTCCGTTTCATCCTGTCGGTTATGCGGTGGCTTGCGGTTGGGTGATGAGCGCAATGTGGTTCTCCGTGTTTCTGGCGTGGATGGTGAAGTGGGTGATACTAAAGTTCGGGGGCATACAGCTCTATCGCAGGCTGGTGCCGTTTTTCTTAGGGGTGATTTTGGGGCAGCATGTCATCGGTGGGCTGTGGACAATTATACGTGAAATCGTCGGGGGATATGGGTATCGTTTCTTTCCTTAATTCACTCAGGTTGCTACCCGTTCTCGTAGCTCGGGCTCCCAATCCGACCGACTCGATCGGAATTTTGAAGAAAAAGGGATTCCATCGTCGATTTGACGATCGAGAATCGGTTTCAAGATGGATTTGCGTTATCTACCATCCTTCAAAGGGGTGCAACATTGGTTGCTTTTGTCAACTTTTGCAGCACTCTTCGCAAACCCTTGCCTAGCAAGGGTTTAAACGCCGTTTGATCCAAATTTTCTGGCTCTTCAGAGTTAAGTGTGGAAAAGGAGTTAGTTATAAGAATGCTGCAATGACTCGGATTCGGAAATGTTCAAAGTTTCGAAATCCAAAAGCCCGGCGCTTGATGAGTTTGATTTTATTGTTGATGCCTTCGACAATGCCACTAGTCGTGCGGTGACAAAAGTAATTGGCAATTCGATGTATCCAGTTTGCCAGCGTCCTACGGAATTGCGGAAACAACCCCGCTTTCTCAGCAATGAGGTTCCACTTCCGTAGGCGCTTAATTGCCTTTTCTTTTGTGGACTTACACTCAAAGATATGTCGCAAACACTCCTTGAGCCGATGAGCTGTCTTGACCAAAGGAGACACTTGATATACGTGCTCAAGCGTCGCTTGCTGCTTATCGGTTAAGTCTTGACGATTCTTTAACAGCGCATAGTGAGCCCCTTTCAGTGCTTGAGGGTGTACTTTCTTTTGCTGATTCTTCAACTGCTTGAGTTCCCGGTTGACCGCCTGCATCACATGAAATCGGTCGGCAGTAATAACCGCGTGGGGCAACAACTCGGCACAGACCGCATCATAGGGACTCCACATGTCGATGGCGACTTCTTGAATCTGTGCACGTTCAAAAGCTGATAGCCGTTCAAGTCGTGCCCTAAGTTTCTCTTGGGTTCGCGATTTGAGCACATCAACGATTTCTTTTGTGTCTAGGTTGCTCAGAATCAAGGCAAAGTTTCCTCTTCCCTTACGCAACGCAATTTCGTCAATACCCAAACGTCGGAGGTCGGCAAAGGGGGTTAGAGGGATACGGCATCCGGCTTCGTGGAGGAAGATGCTTTCAATCTGGTCATAAGTTAGCTGTTCAACCCGACGTACTGCACTGATGTTGTTTTCTCGAACTTGAAGGAATATCCAATGTTGGTAACGACGGGTGTAATCACGTCGCTCGTCGACAAAGCCTAGGGATTCAGAGAATGCGCGGTGACAGTTGTCACAAAAGAATCGGCGTCTGATAAAGCGTAGATAAGTCGGCTTGCCACTGATAGGAAGGTCGCGAATCATGCGACGGTGTCTTTCGTGCAACGTTTTTGAGGTTTTACCACAGTGAGGACATGCTGTTGTCTGAGATGTGGATTCAATGTCCAGTGTGATTTTATCTGTCTCAATCTCGGCAGAAATCACGTAGTAATTAGGAATATCAAGCAGTTGTGTTAAAAGCGCATACATTGGAGCCTCCAGAGTCATATCGCATAGTATTCAAATCAACTTGCACTCATAGAAAAAAACGCATGTACCTATAGCAAGTTTCATTCCCACACTTAACTCTGAAGAACCAATTTTCTCAAATTGCGTCAACAAACGTTGCACCCTTTTGCACTTTGCTGTGGAATGCCATCTCCCCTACCTGAAAAGCCCCAGAATCCCCATGCTGCCTTGACGCAGCGTATTCACCAAGTGCAAATTAAAGCGTGATTTTGGTTTTGGCATGGACTTTGCTGTTATGTATGGCAGAAACTGAGCTACCATGGTTCTAAACCATTTTGATTAGTAATCTGTTTGAAAATTCCAAATGTGCCTTTTGAGAGGGGGACATTCTAGTTTTCAAGCAAGTTCTTAAGCATGCAGTTCCGTTTACAAGCAAATTCAACTTATGTTATTAAAACGCCCAAGAGCGTGTTTTATACTCTAAGCGCAACAGCACATAGTCGAAAGGAGATTTTCCGATGAAAGTCCGCAGTTTTTCACAACAACAACGTTTCGCCGCGATATCATTTGTGTTGGCATTAGCCTGCGCGATACCTCTACTTGTCGCCAATCCGGATGACGACTCATATAGCGATCCTGGCGGCCAATGGGAGGCATGGGCTTGGGCTAAAAACAGTGGTGGTCATGAGGTAGGTAATATGACCATATCCGAGAGTTCGCACCAACATAGCATCTGGAATAAGACCAATGACGAGCTTAGCTTTGACGTAGACTATCACCACGTCGTGACGAGAGAGAACGTGGGAGGTATTTGGGAAAACCAATCAAGTTTGACCGATGTTGACGTTCCTGCGCAAACATACTATACGAGTTCGCGCAGCGGACGAAGCGGTGATTGGACGACGGTGGAGGGCAATTTCACGCTTAGCGTCTACAGCGCTGTACGTCGCAACGGTCTTGGTCCCAGAACTGATGACTTAGATGTCAACTTTTCGACGGATTGAGTTGGCTAAGACTTCGCCTTTCTTCACCTATAACGTCATGGAGGAGTTGTAGTTCGCGCTCTGGACTGCAACTCCTTATGGCAAATCACCCCGAAACTCACTAAATGGTTTATTCGCTAAGAATTTAATGCTTACGAGACTGGCACAAGAAACTGTTCTACCACGCCGGTAGGTGCGGTTTCTAACCGCACCGGCACCCAACACTAACCATATTTTTTTGGAAAATGAACCACTAAATGAGAAAGTGCTATGACATTCAACACAGCCAGTATTTTCACCTTAATCGCGTGTTTTCTTGTCGTCCTACACACATTCGCCCAACCTGAAGAGGTTCCCCCGGATGTGCTTGAACTGCGCCCCGGTGGCTATGTTCATGCAGATTACCCCGGCGTTTTTGACAATATTGAGGGTGATGGTATCACGATTGAAGCATGGATTTATCTGACGGCACGTCCCAAAGATGGGGCTTACACTCTCCCAGAAGTCCGTGAAGGACAATGGATAATTTTTGCCAAGCCCGCGAGTTATTATGTTGTAATTCGTGGAAGAAACCTCCTCTCTGCGCTTGAAATGCGTGATCCTGAAGGGAGTTCCTTCGTTCATTTTGCAACAGCAGGCCAACCGACGGCTAAAGGCGTACCAGGGGGTGGAGGCGCCACAGTCCGACTTCTGCCCGTAGAATACCCTCTCTCGCTTTGGGTGCATATTGCCTATCAGATTATAGGGAGCAAACATGAGACTAACAGGATGTATTATTTCGGCCGCAAATACTTCGGGAAGGGGCATAAGGCCAACGCAATCGGGCGCACGCCCGCGCCGCTACTGATTGGCGGAACCCCGCTGGTAAAGTTTAAGGAAGGTGCTGAATGGGGCGATAAATATGAATCCATGAAAGGCTATATTGACGAAGTTCGCGTGTCGGAAGGATGGCGTTATGGCGAGGGCAAAGTAATCCGTCCAAAACGTCATTTGTCGGCAGATGCACAGACCATAGCCCTTTGGCGTTTCGGGGAAGGCGCTGGCGCCCCCTCTTATCGCGATAGTTCCGGCAATGGCTATACGCTCACCGCCGGTGGTTCGCTCTCCGTCCATCCCCGCGATAAGGTGGTTACCACTTGGGGCAACATCAAGCGCGGCCTCCCTTTTTAACTATGCCAAAATGGAAAAGATACATCGCTGAATCATCGCCCATCGCGATTGTAGCGTTTTTTCTCATTATGATTGCAGCTAATCCCAATATCTCCCCGCCGGACACGGGAAGTTCTTTTGGGCACCTGATTAAGGAGTATTTCCTTCAGGATACTCTCACTCAGCAGAACATCATCAACTTGCTTGATCAGATTCTAGAGCCTTCCCTAACGAAGTTGGCACACGCACCTCCACCGCCTAATCTCACGATTCCCCCGCCGTCACGTGCACGCATCATGACGACTGTCGACCTGAAAATTCCCAACCTTGACAACACTGAGGCGGTGAATTTACAAGTGCAACTTGACACAATGCGAAAACACGAATTTGGGGCAACGCTCACCTATGAGATGATAAAAAAATAACAACTGTGCCAGGAGGTCAAATTGCCGTTAATTCCCGTGTTTCTCGCTATCGCGTTCTTAGTTATATTCCTCTATGCTCACAGCTACGGGGATTTGCAGCCACTCTTTCGCTTTCCCGCCACCATCCTTTCCGCCGTCGCTGCGTGTTATCTCTGGAAACGCTTTGCCCGTACTTCACTGTTTTCCTACACCGTTCACGCTGTGGCGCTTTGCTTCGTCTGGAGGTTCTATTGGCTTGTTCGAGATGAACTCCTCGAAAAACGCGCAAGCTCAACTTGGCTGCCTATATGTGTTCTACATCTGCATCGCGACAGCAACTTGTTTTTTGGCATTGCGTATCTGCCGGCGCATAACCCCTACGCAAAAATGGGCAGCGGCTCTATTGATGCTCTATCCCGTTTCTGTGATTGGCGTTACGCTAGCAACGAAAAATACGGAGGCGAAAGAGGCGCACGGTTCCTTTTTTGCTTCGGTCGTCTCAAAAGTCCAATTCAACGGCATTGCGCCACTGAATTACGAAATCTTCCGCTACTACACCTCAAAACGCACTGTTTCACTGCCTAAAACCGACTTGAAACTTCAAAGCATCCTCCTCAGTGTTGACAATAAAAAGCCAAACGCCGCACTGCTCGAAATGATAGGAAAAGACGGGCAAGTACAGTATCTCGCACCGCGCACCGTCCACTTTGACGAATCGACATTCGAAATCGAAGCCTCCGATAACGAAACCATAGACGGACAACTTGTCATAATCTCCAACGACGGCCTGCCTTACGATTGGGATGTGTTCTATCTCTCGCCTTCTGCCTCCCAAACCTTAGACGCACCTTCAAGCGAATAGCAACTGCGACAGCGACCTCAGGTTCTTGCGCCATGACGCTTCAGCAACAATATCGCATCTGCCTTGCCGTTCTGCTCTGCCAATGCCAGAGGCGTCCCCCACGGTTGTGTTGGCGGATTCACCTCGGCGCCATGGGCGATGAGGAGCTTCATAAGCTCTATATCTCCGAGGCTTGACGCCCAACCGAGTGGTGTTGCCCCCGAGAGTTCCTCAATAGGATCGACAACCGCACCCTGCTTGAGCACTAGTTCAGCGATGCTCAGTCTGTGTTCTCCCCGCACCTCCCACCCCAGAAAGTGGAGTGGACGCACGCCCGTCATTGTACCCATATTCGGGCTGGCGCCATGATCCAGCAGCAACCGCGCTTTGTCGTAGTCATTCCACATATAGCTGTTGCACCAATTACTGGTGGGTTGCGGTCGAGCGCCGTATCGGAGCAATAGTCGAATAATGTCCAAGTTCTTGCCGCCTGTCGTAAGCGGATTGTCACCTCGCGAACGACCCAGCAAAATTGGCGCTTCACAACGTGCCATTGCGGGGTTCATGTTCAACATTGACGACACGATTTCAATATCGCCGCCGCCGCATCGATCCCAGAACGATATGTAGGCGCCGTAGCGATGAAGCAGCGTAACCATCTTATCGTCGTTGTTGAGGTGAAGCCTAAGAGGTCCATGATTTGGGTTAGCTCCGCGCTCAAGAAGCAACTCGGCTACCTCATAGTGGTTGCCGGTGACGGCTTCCGCCAGTGCCATCCCGTGCCGCGCTTTTCGTTCCGGTGCCTCAATCCGGGCGCCCGCCTCAAGCAGCGCTTTGACAACGGTAAGATGTCCGCCATTCGCAGCTAGAGACAGCGGACGTTGCCCCGCAGGGTTAAGCGCGTTTGCTTGCGATGCATCCGCTTTCAGTAGTGCATCTACTCTGTCCAAATCTCCCTCAAAGGCGGCGATAGTGATGTGGTCGACCGGATGTTTTTCGAGAAAATAGCGAACCAGCTTGGTTTTCCCGGCATCCATCCCCACATCAATAGGCGTTTGTTCGTCTCCGTTGCGTGCGTCGAGCCGCGCACCGTGCCTGAGCAGTAAATCGACAATATCTTTCACGTTCTCTGTTGAGAGGGCCGCTACATGGTGCAGCGCGGTATCGCCCGATAGAGTTGCCTCAGTTCCCAGTTGCGGTTGCCCCTTGAGAAGCTCACTGATTCGGTTAGCGTCCAACGCCGTGATCGCTTGAAACAGTTCGGCAAGGGAACGCTGATTATCCGAATAGTTGAATCGGGATTTCAGGGCGCTTAGTAGGAGCTGGTGAATCTCGGAATACCCGCGAATCTCGGCGACCTTCAGATGTGAATGTGCGCGAAGAAATCTGCACGGGCTGGCGCCATGACTCAACAGGGTTTTGGCAACTTCCGTGTTTCCTGCGGCAACGGCAAAGCCTAACGCGCTGGTGATGTATTCATACGAAACCAGATTCGGGTCGCAGTTTACCAGTTCTTGTACGGTTTTAACGTCTCCCGTGTACGCGCTTTCGTACATCCTCCATACGTCGTTGCCGCGCCCGCCAACATCCAAATCGCCGTCAAGTGATTCATCTGTGTCAAAATACAACGGTTTCTGCATGGATTGGACTCCTCATCTGTATAGCAAATGCGTCCGCCCAGAGATTCTTAATGGCGAAGGTGTACGACAACTCTATCCAGATTAAACTGGATTCAGCCTGCTCGTTCCTCAAGGACCGCCGCCACCTCATCATGCCCGTAACGAATCGCCATCTCCAACGGCGTTTCGCCCGGATACGGCTCAAACAGTAAACGTTTGAACTCGGTCATGGGCCAGGGGAACGATGTAACCTCCTCGGTCCACTCGGTGAATTGCTTGGGCTCGACTATTCGGCTAACTGTCTGGAGCGAGGCGTCCGCCCCGTGGTCAAGCAGAAGCCGCACCTGTAGCTTACTGCCGGAACGTGCGGCGGAGTGGAGCGGTGTTTCTCTACCGTACCTGATATCGTGCTCGTTCTCCATAATCGGTTCGTCATCTAAGCCGGTTCGGGCTTGCGCGTTGACATTGGCTCCCGCCCGGATCAGCATAAAGGTACACGCCAACTCCTTATCGGAATCATGCAACGCTTGCAGATGTAACATCGTCTGTCCGATGTAAGCCCATGTGAAGTTGGGATCGAGACCGTGCTTCATCATCAGAAGAAAGGAATCCAATCCTGTAACACCGATGGCGTGGAACCCGAGATAACTCGGCTGATTGACATCAATACCACGCTCAATGAAGTATCTGTTGATTTCGTAATCGGTGCTTGGCCAGTGCGTGCCGAGTTCACTGTTGTTGATGTTCGCCCCCGCTTCAATGAGGGCTTTGACCTTTTCAAGGCTATTGAGCTTGACGCTGGCAACGAATAACGGCCCCCACCGCGGTTCTGCCTGATTGCTGCGCCTCACCCGCACATTAACCAGTCCCGGCTCTTGAGTGAGCATCTGTCTAACGGTCTGAACGTCTGCCTTATCGAACTCTTCCTGCCATTGCGCTTTAAGTTGTTGATTCATCGTATGGCCTCCAAGCCGGTTGTCGTATTCTAGTTGTTGTTGGGTTCACCGTGTTCAACCCATCCTATGGACCGGGGTTTGCAAAAGGCTGGTGGGCAGCCACCCTACAAGGCCACTGTTGTTCAAACGAAATCGAGGTAGATAATGGCGCTCCTCCGCAGCGTGTGGATTGTGTAGCCTTGCGGTTCTACAGACATTCCGCTCCTGCAGAGCGGGAATGGCGATAGTGTGAGTTTATAAACTTTTCGCACTGCTAGTGCTTAATTCTCTGTTAGTCGTCATAAAGATAGGAGAAGAGTAAATCTAAGTCTCGATTTGGAGATCGCTCCTACAGGAATTGTAGCGCAGAATCAGGCTATAAATCGCCCAATCGAGAACTTCTAGATGTTCAACTGCGTAAGTACTATTGCAGGAATAGAAAGCAGTTCTGACAGGATTAAACTGGATTCAGCCGGTTCTCTCCTCAAAGACCGCCGCCACCTCATCATGCCCGTAACGAATCGCCATCTCCAACGGCGTTTCGCCCGGATACGGTTCAAACAACACTCGTTTGAACTCGGTCATGGGCCAGAGGAAGGATGTAACTTCCCCGGTCCACTCGGTGAGTTGCTTGGGCTCGACTATTCGGCTAACTGTCCGGAGCGAGGCGTCCGCCCCGTGGTCAAGTAGAAGCCGCACCTGTAGCTTACTGCCGGAACGTGCGGCGGAGTGGAGCGGGGTTTCTCTACCGTATCGGATACCGTGCTCGTTTTCCATAATCGGTTCGTCATCCAATCCGGTACGGGCTTGTGCGTTGACATTTGCTCCCGCACGGATCAGCATAAAGGTACGCGCCAACTCTTTGTCGTTATCGTGCAGCGCTTGCATATGCAACATCGTCTGTCCGATGTAGTCCCACGTGAAATTGGGATCGAGCCCGTGCTTCATCATCAGGAGAAAGGAATCCAATCCTGTAACTCCGATGGCGTGGAACCCAAGATAACTCGGCTGGTTGACGTCAACTCCGCGCTCAACGAAGTACCGGTTAATCTCGTAATCGGTACTGGGCCAGTGCGTGCCAAGTTCACTGTTGTTGATGTTCGCCCCCGCTTCTACGAGGGCTTTGATTTTCTCCAGACTATTGAGTTTGATGCTGGTAACGAATAGCGGCCCCCATCGCGGTTCCTCCTGATTGCTTTGCCTCACCCGCACATTAACCAATCCCGGCTCTTGAGCGAGCATCTGTCTTACGGTTTTAATGTCCGCCGCTTCAAATTCTTCTTGCCATTGCAGCTTAAGCTGTTGGTTCATTGTATGACCTCTATACAAGTTGAGTTGGGTTTCACTCTGTCCAACCCAATCCCATTCTTAATCAAAGAAGTTCCTCAGTCCTCCACTTCCCACTCGTCGAGGCCCAGCGGTAGGGGTGCTGGGCGATCCACGGTACTCTGAATTTCGACATGCTCACTCGAATCCGAAGACTTGTCAAATGCGAGCATCACTTCGAGAACATGGTAAGCTAAAGCGTCACTGGCGCGGTGCGGGCGCCCGGAGCGAATCGCACGAACCATGTCGATCACGCCAATAGTACGTGCGTTTGCCGGGAAAGCGTGAGGGACTTCCGACCAATCCCCGCGATTCTGCGACAGGAACACCGGTCCTGCGAATCCGTTTGGGTCGGGCACTTGTATGGAACCAGTTTCGCCGTAAAGTTCGATGCACGGCAGGCTATGGCTCCACATATCGAAACTCATGATCGTGGTGACGATGGCGCCGCTAACAAACTCAAGCACTCCGGTCAGGTGCGTGGTCGTTTTTACGGGGATGCGGGTGCCGTGAGTGGCTTCGCCGGTTGCCACTCTTTCCTCAAACGCCTTGGTGGTCATTGCGGCGACGCGTTTGACGGGGCCGAGAATGTTGACCAGGGCTGTCACGTAGTAGGGTCCCATGTCGAGCATTGGACCGCCGCCGATGTCATAATAGAAGGCGGGATTCGGATGCCAGCTTTCGGGGCCGTGGCCGCACATGAACGCCGCACCTGCGATGGGTTTTCCGATTGCACCTTCGTCAACCACCTTCCGCGATGTCTGAATCCCTGCGCCGAAGAAAGTGTCCGGTGCGTTGCCGACGCGCAGCTTGGTTTCAGCCGCTTTCGCGCGGAGCTGCCGTCCACTTTCGATGCTCACACCGAGCGGCTTTTCGCTATAAACATGCTTTCCCGATTCCAAGACCGAAATCGCCACCTCCACATGCGCCTTTGGAACGGTCAAGTTAATGACGAGTTCGATCTCGTCGTCGGCAAGCAGGTCGTCTACGCTGACGGCTTGGCACCCCCACGTGTCCGCCGCTTCTTGAGCGGCTTCGGCGCGAATGTCGGCACAGGATTTGATTCTCAAAGTATTCGTGTTTTGGGCGCCGCCGAAGTATGCCCTGCTGATAGCGCCGCACCCGATGATTCCGACTTTCATTTGGTCTTGCATGAAACCCTCCAAAGTTCTCCTATGGCTGATGCGCGTGAATGCATTCCGGTTGGGGAGAATATGATAGCAGATTGCCGGTCGATTACGCTATCAGAACTTAGAAAGGAAGGAAAAGAGGTGAAGAGTAATGTGTAACACGTTAAGCGTCCCCCATCCAAGGGTTTTCTTGGGGTTCTGCTCCTACGTAGAGGAACGGAGGGACGGGGGGAAGATTGGACGCACAGGGTTATCATGGGCGGATGGTGAAAACATTGGATTGGGACATGGGGAGGTGGAAGGATGGAGCGCGTGATGGGCGAAATGCAGGGGGATTGACGTTGACGTAGAGGGCTCGTCGTGTTAAGGTTACTTCCGTGTTCCCCATGTGATAACTCGTTCCTCTCGCAATGTGCTTTTGAATCGTAAGTAAGACAGATAGGGGTATCGTACATGAAACTTTCACTCTCCACGCGGATTGCGGAATCGTTCTCCGACAAAGAGAAGGCTGCTGTGCCATTTGAAGAGTTTTCGCAACTGGCGAAGGACAACGGCTATCATGCAATCTGCATGCGAGCGTCGGTTGCCGGGATACAGTCGCCAAAGGAACGCGTGGTAGAGATACACCACATTATAAACCGTTTGGACCTCACTGTTTCAATGGTCACCGGTGACTTCGCTATACCGCAGAACTCGGAACGAGGGCCTGACGCTCTGCGAAATATCACCCCCTACCTTGACCTTGCCGAAGCGTTTCCCTGCGGGTTGATGCGGATCTGCATGAAGAGAGAGGAAGATTTCTCTTGGGTAGAGCGCGCTTGCGACGAGGCCGCCGAGCGTGGCATACGTCTCGCGCATCAGTGCCACGCTGCTAGCTTGTTCGAGACGATTGAAGATTCGGTGGAGGTGCTGCGGCGAGTGGATCGTCCGAATTTTGGCATTATTTACGAGCCCGCAAATCTGCGAATGTGCGGTCAAGCATACGGTTTGGAGGCGCTCCAAGCCTTCGAGCCGTATCTGTTCAATGTTTACCTTCAGAATTACCTGCCCAACCCCGAAGGCAGTGCGAACGTCGAAACTTGGGTTTGCGGGGTAGTTCATTTTGACCACATCCCGCTCCACGATCCGCGCGGGGTGAATTGGCATGAGGTCTTCGACGCTTTGGAGGCGGTTGGTTACGACGGATACGTGACCGTTCACCAGGCACTCGCCGAGATTATGTCGCCAGCGGAAGCCGCGCAGGTTAGTGCAGACTTTCTGCGTTCGCTGCAGAAATTTGACTCCTATCCCGATCCGTTGGCGGGCACTATGGGGAGACGGATCCAATTTTAGGATATCTGCTTCCATCAACGCGAAGATGGGATAGCTCAAAGTAATCAACATCCCGCAATCGTCACGAATCATAGCCCGCTAGGGCTTGCCAAGGGAATATCCGATGATTCTGTCGAGGAACACCTTTTCGAAGCCGGCCTAGGAGAAATGCGAACTGCGTTTGGTGGTGTGTAATACACATTCATCAGCTCTATGGCACTGGAATCTCAATCGCGCGAAATTTTACTGTGAGATCCCTATCAGGATTAGCTACCAGGATTTTCTATCGAGATTCTTATTCAGTCGCTAGATCCCTCCTTATGTAGTCGGTTGATCGTTCCTTTGGTCCCACCCTACAAATATACTGAATCCCAATCATGAGGTTAATTCCAAAATTATGAACGTTATCGTCATCATGGCAGACAGTTGGCGTGTCGACCACCTCGGTTGCTACGGCAACGGGTGGATTCAAACACCAAATCTCGATCGATTTGCGGAGGAAAGCTGTGTTTTCGATATGGCTTTTTCGGAAGGGTTGCCAACTATCCCAACACGTACCTCGCTGTTCACAGGACGTTACACCTTCCCTTTTCGGGGGTGGCAGCGTCTTGAACACGACGATGTCCTCTTGGCAGAGGTGCTCTGGAGTTCGGGTTATACGTCGGCGTTGATTTCCGATACCTTTCACATGCACGAGCCGCAGATGGCGTTTGAGCGTGGCTTCGACTACGTCCATTTCATTCGAGGTCAAGAGGGCGATCCATACATCCTTGACGAATCAATCCAGGTTGATGTCGATGCGTATCACAAACCAAGCAGCGACGCGGGAGCGAGTGAAAACGTGCGCAATCAGCTTGAACAGTATCTGCGAAATCGGTCGCACTGGAAGAGTGATGAGGACCACTTTATAGCGCAGGTTGTCAAATCGTCTCTGCATTGGATCGAAAATCAACCCAAGAAGGATGGACTATTCCTGTGGATGGACTGTTTTGATCCCCATGAACCTTGGGATCCGCCGGAGCCATTCAACCGGATGTATCAGCCCGACTACAACGGCAAAGAACTCATTCACCCGATACCCAGCGAGGTGAAGGGGTATCTGACGGAGGAGGACCTAAAATGCGTCCAAGCGCTTTACGCGGGCGAGATCACATTGGTGGACAAATGGATGGGCATCTTCCTTGACCGGTTACGCGAACTCGGGATGTTCGATAACACATTGATTGTCTTTATGTCCGACCACGGCGAACCGCTGGGTGAAGGCATGTGGGGGCACGGCATCATGCGCAAAGCACGTCCTTGGCCCTACGAGGAACTTGTGCATGTTCCGTTGATCATTAGGCATCCCGATGGAATTGGCAGCGGCGAACGTCGCACAGCATTCGTGCAGCCGCCGGATGTTATGCCTACGGCACTTGATTTCTTGGGGGTCGCTGGACCGGGACACATGCATGGTCAGAACCTAATTCCGATCATGTCCGGACAGATTGAAAAGATTCGCGATTACGCCTACTCCGGCTTCTACCTTAAATCGTGGAGTATACGCACGCCGGATTGGAGTTACATCTGGTGGCTGCCGACCCTTCCCAAGGTTGAGCGGAGCATGCCGGGCACACTTGGCGCAATCTCCTGCACGCTTGTCGGCAGTCTGGAAACTCCGCCCAAAGCGGAACTCTATAATCGAAAGGCAGACCTGTACGAACTGAACAACCTGGTGGATGAGTGCCCGGAAATTGGCAGGGAACTAGAGCTCCAGTTACGGCGGTTTGTTGAACAGTTGTATTGATTTTCTTCCATCATACACCTTGTTTTACCTATCTTTGTGCGAATACGCGTGAAACTTACCCACGAGCTGTTGAAGGCTGGTAAAATACCTATCGCGGGGAATTTGCTATCGTTGATGCTGTACGCTCCCTTGATGGATCTATGTCGCGCACCTTATCCAGTCGCTTGATGGTCGGCACCGGGAGGGCATCTCTATCACACTCACTATCCCTACGCATAATCGCTCTTTCAGAATGCGTAACCAGTCCACGATTACCGAGAGAATGAACCGCTAAGGAGGAATTTATGACCGATTTAGGCGATCTTCAAACACGAATCGCTGAGGAGCGAGGCAAACGCGGTTTTGTTACGGATCCCGTCAAGCTGGGAGTGTTACTGACTGAAGAGGTTGGGGAGATCGCGTCGGAACTGAAACGGCTTTGGTCGAAAAACTATGACGAGTTTCGCGCCGATCGGCTTAAAGAGGAGATTGCCGACGCCTTCGTGATTCTTGCGGCGTTAGCCGACCAGTTTGATATTGACATTGGCGAGGCGGTTGAAGCCAAGTTCTTCGGCAAGGATGCTCGGAGAGAATGGAAGTCTATCCAAGGTAAGTGAGATGGAAAATCAGAGGTGAATTCAGTTTAATTCTCCAACATGAGGCATCGCACGAAAACCAAGGAGAATTCAAGTGGGCAGCACTGTCGAGAAAGTTACTGCATTCGTTACACGGGAACGCAATGGGGTGCGTGAGTTACTATTGTTTAGACATCCGACGGCGGGAATCCAAATTCCAGCCGGCACCGTAGAGGACGGTGAAACCCCCGAAGCGGCGGTAATACGAGAGGTCTATGAGGAAACCGGCCTGCGAGGTGTGAAGATCGAACGATCGCTTGGCTGTATTGAAAACGAGTTGGAGGAGAATGAGAGAATCGTTGCGAAAACAACCCAGGTTTATACCAACCCTAGTCCGAGTTCAAACGTCTACAAGGAAGAACTAACCGGGGGCCTGACCGTAAATTACAATTCTAGCCACACAGATTTCACTCACGTCTCGTATGTCGAATACGACAGCGCCCCCGTTCCGACGCGGATCCGCCGTAACATAACCGGATGGGTGCCGAGCGAAAAGCTGAGCGCCCGGAAAACAAGGTATTTCTTCAGGCTAACGGCGTTAGAAGAAACGGCGGAGGAGTGGGAGGTAAAAGGCGATCAGGACCATATCTTCACATTGTTTTGGGCTCCGATTTCGGCGCCGCCGCCGCTTGTGCCGCCGCAGAATAAGTGGTTGGATAACGTTTACAAGGAAATTGGATAGGAGCGGCTGACTCATTTGGGGAGAAATGGGCCCCGGCAAATTCAGAATCTACTAGGTTTTATATTTTCGGTGCATTGATAACGTCGTTCAACCGTAGGCGGGGCGAGATGCTCCGCCTACGGTTGCAATCTCCCATTGCTGAGTGAGTCCTACGCATGATGCACTCCGGTTTGATTCGAATGGTTTCACGACAATCCCATCAAGAGTGTCATTTCATCGTCAGTCTCATAAGTAATCCCGGCTTGGACTAATGGAAATCGCGCGTCCATTTTTACTCTTTCTGCTGCTCCTGCTTCCCGCCCTCTACTACGGCTATCGGCGCAGCCTCGTCGACCTGACGCGAACACAGCGCATTGTCAGCTTGATTATGAGAGCGATCATAATCGTGCTGCTTGTGCTGAGCGTCGCCGATCTTCAATATCTGAAGACCGACGATGAAGTGGCGGTAATCTTTCTCGCAGACATTTCGGATAGTATCTCGGCGGACGGCTTGGAAACGTCGACGAAGTATATCAACAAGGCTCTTGAATCACGAGGTGCGAGGCAACAAGCGGGCATCATCGGATTCACGGACAGGGCAGAGATACTCAAGGATTTGCGCGGCGACTCGGAAGACGAGTTGGACCTTGCCGACATAAAGCAGTCGTGGTTGGATCTGGATGAGGAGGCGGGAGACGCCACGAACATTTCCCAAGCGGTCGAGATGGCGTGGGGTGTTTTTCCTGCAAATGCGAATAAGCGGATTGTTCTCGTTACCGACGGCGTCGAGACGCAGGGGGACGCGATTCACACGGGCCTTCGCGGACAGGACTTCGGTGTACAGATAGACACTGTGCCACTCTATCCGAGCGATGAGCCGGAGGTTATGCTGGAGCGGATTGATGCTCCCGTCCAGGTCAAACAGGGCGAGCCGTTCACTGTAGAGGTGCTTGTCCACAGCAACCATGAGGACATCGCGGAGGTTCGCCTCTACAAGAACAAATTCGAGGCGGCAACACAGGAGGTTCGCTTGACCGCGGGGGAAAATCGGGTGCTGTTCACGCAGACATCGACGGAGAGCGGCACGTTAACTTTTGATGCGCTTGCCCGCTCGACGAAAGACACCCGCTACGACAACAATCGCGCACTCGGCATAGTCGTGGTATCGGGAAAACCGAAGGTACTGCTGATTGATGAGAACGAGCCGCAAGCACGCTATCTGACTCAGGCGCTCGAGGATGCCGACATTCGCGTTAATGTCCGCAACGGATTGGGCGTGCCCGACGAACTTGCCGACCTGCAGAACTTCGATCTTGTCGTGTTCGCGGAGGTGCCCGCCAATCGCCTCTCCGAGAAGCAGATGGAGCTGATTCGCACGTACGTGCAGGATCTCGGCGGCGGATTCATGATGCTGGGCAGCGAAAATAGTTTCGGGCTTGGCGGCTATTACAAAACGCCAATTGAAGCCATTTTGCCCGTCCGTACCGACACCGAGAAGAAAAAGGAAACACCTTCTCTGGGAATGGTGCTGGTCATCGACAAGTCGGGGAGCATGGGCGGCATCAAGATTGAGTTGGCGAAGGAGGCGGCGCGCGGGGCGGTCGAACTGCTGGGCAAGCGCGACAGAATCGGTGTCGTCGCTTTTGACGGCTCGCCGTTTTGGATTTCCGAGATGCATTCCGCTTCGGACAAACTGTATCTCTCCGATCAGATAGGGTCGATCACCGCGGGCGGCGGTACCAACCTCTATCCTGCACTTGAGCAAGCGTATCTCGCATTGACGGAGACGAACGCCAAGCTGAAGCATGTTATCGTTTTGAGCGACGGAATGTCGCAGCCCGGGGATTGGTACGGCATCGCGAGTTCCATGCGTGCGGAGCGCATCACGATTTCCACGGTCGGCATCGGTAGCGGCGCGGACATGAATCTACTGGGCAACCTCGCCAACTGGGGCGGCGGCCGCGATTACTTTACGCAGGATCCGTACAACATTCCGCAGATTTTTGCAAAGGAGACCATTACCGCATCGAAGTCGGCGATTATTGATGAGCCGTTTATTCCGCAGATGATCAAGCCTACACAGGTTCTAGGCGGAATCGACCTTCAAGTTGCACCGTTTCTGCTCGGTTACGTTGCCACTCAACCGCGGCCAACGGCGGAGATTTTCCTCGTTTCCGATCGCGGCGATCCACTGCTGGCAAGTTGGCAGTACGGATTGGGCAAATCAGTCGCTTTTACATCCGACGCCAAAGCGCGTTGGGCTTCGGACTGGTTGGAGTGGCCCGGTTACGCCAAGTTCTGGACGCAGTTGGTGCGTGACACGATGCGTAAAACGACCTTGAGCAATTTTCAAGCGGAAATCAAGCAGGAAAAGGGAAACGCGCACCTTGCCATTGACGCCCTTGGCGAGACCGGCGATTTTCTGAACGAGTTGGAAAGCGACATCTCCCTTATCGCTCCGGACTTGAAAAAGAAGCAACTCGGCGTGGCGCAGACCGCGCCGGGCCGGTATGAACTAGACTTTCCGACGAATGATGTCGGACCGTATTTCGTAAATATCATGCAGAAACGAAGCGGCGAGGTCGTGAATACGCAAGTGACCGGCACCGTGGTTTCCTATCCGGAGGAATACCTCGTTCATAACACAAACGAAGCCGGTCTGACCCAACTCGCGTCGGTGTCCGGCGGTAGATTCAATCCCCCACCCGAAGACGCATTTCGCTCGCCCGAACAACCTGTCGTTCTCCGCATTCACCTCTGGCGACCCTTTCTTATTGCCGCCCTCCTTCTGTTGCTGGCAGATATTGCGCTGCGCAGGATTGATCTCAGGCGCACGAGAGTGTGACAGCTTGGGAAACGAATCGGCGAATCATGCCAAATCTTTATCGGCAGCTTCTTGACTGGTAAATTGTTTCATGCAACCGATTGGTTTTACATACGCTCAAGAAGTCCCGATCGGGAGATCGCTCCTACAGAGAGCACACGGTAAATTGCGCTGCTGCCGATCGAACTACGAAAACCTTAGTACCGTCTGAAATCCCAATTTGATGTCCGGAGTTCGCATGCCCCAGCTTGGTAACTCATCACGACCCAATCAAGGTGAAACTTCCACGGGAGCTTCGCTTCAGCCGATGAGCTTCGCGGATATTCTGGACACGACGTTTAGCATGTATCGCAGGCATTTCCCGCTGTTCGTGGGTATTTCGGCTGTTTACTTCACTTCGCATGTCGTGCTAACGGTATACTTGCACTGGGTCACGGACTTGTGTGACATAGCTGCGCTGATCTTAAGCTACGCAGGATCTGCGTTTGCAAGTGCCCAAATCTTTATGGGCAGACGTGTCACAGTCGAAACTGCATTGGGGCAAACTATAAGCCGGTTCAAGTCCTACGTGGGGAGCGGGGTGCTGTGGTTGTTGGTTGTCTCGGTATTGAGTGTTAGCGTCATCGGCATCCCGGTCGCCATCTTTCTTGGAACGCGATGGGGTTTCTTCCCGCTGACCGTCTTGGTTGAAGACAATTCTGCGACTGCGGCGCTGAGACGCAGCGGCGAATTGGTCAAGGGTGCGTGGTGGCGAGTGTTCAGCATCATGTTGGCAATTGCCATGATTGCGCTCGCCATTGAATTGATTTTTCTAGCGTTCTCAACATCCATCTTTGCTTTATCAGGGATTGCCGGAGAACTGGATCCTTTAGAACTGCTTCGGCGGACTGTATGGGGCCACCATGGTATGATGGATCCCTTACTACTTCTCTTACACGCTATAAACACGGCAATTCCCTAACAGGTCCGATTATTTCGATCGGTTTCACGCTGCTCTATTTTGATCAGCGTGTTCGGAAAGAGGGTTTCGATATTGAGTGGCATCTGACCAAAGCGTCCGATTAGGTGGTCGGCAAACCTCAAGTCTTAGCTCGACTTTGTACATTTAAGCGGAATAACAGACGGTGTCAATCAAGCGTTCGAGAAAAGCGGTTGAGATTTTAACCATCTGGTCATTTTGGTTGACCTGTGAAAAAGTCATGTCCGCTTCTGCAGACCAAAAATGGTGTCTCACCCACCCTATTGCATCAGAAAAGGTGGCTAACGATTTCTGATACCATGCAGCCTGTCGCACTTCTACTTGATTCTGTTGAACCAGTAGATGAGCAGCTAAGGTAATCCAAGAGAACAGTCCAAATAGCATTGGAGTCGTGCGAGCAATCGCTTTATCCGACCATTGTCTTTGTGTTTCCACGCCTAGATGGGCACGCACTTCTTCAAAAGTGACTTCCATTCGCCAGCGACGAACATACCAGTTGGCTATCTGATTGGGACAAAGTGTTGTGTCAGTTGATAAAAGGGCTATCGGTTCATAACTGCCAAGAGGGTCTCGTATCAAAACCCAGCGGATTGGCACCGGGGGTTTGCCCGTGTGATACCAAACGGTTGGCTGTGAGATGATTTGCATTTCTCTTTGTTGACCGTTATACCAATCAAGTGTGACGTTCTGCCATTGGGTGTTTGGGTCATGCAGAATGTCAGCCAAGGTAGGTAACCGCTCTCCTTTCTTACAAGGACGTCCTGTACCGCTATAAGGTGGAGCAGGTTGGTAGAGTGCTGCATCAAGTCGCAAACGAGTGATAATGGTTACCGGATTTGACAATTCTTGGCAAGCTGCAAGGAATTCTAACACCGCATAACTATAATCAGCGACCACAACCAAGTAACGATTGGGCAACCACCGGCGAAGTTGAAATACAATTTGTCTTGCCCAGTCAGTGAGTTTCTTGTGGCAACGTTTTTCAGACTCATAGTAACGTTTGGAGGGTGCAAGTGCCGTCAAAAACGGCAGCGCCCAGATACATGATGCCCAGGGAATCTGTGTTAGCCACATCAGCGCTATCCAACGTAATCCACTGGTTTTGACAAAGTGGCTTGATGAAGAACGCACGGCATCACGATAGATACCTCGTGCTTTGATTTTGGCTCCCCAGCGGCGCTCAATCGTTTCATCAATGCCAAATACTAACGGTTGCTTACCGTCGTCGAGGAACTTCAATAACGTAAACAACAGTTTTTGGGCGGCTTGCAGAGGGGACCAAATCGCACGACTGAGCACGTGGTGATACAGAGCAAACCGATTGTCGGCTGACCGACCGGTCACTCTCAGGGCTTGAGTTACTGTTCGCCTACCGGTTAAAAGGATTGTTCCAACGAGTAAGATTTGGATTTTAATCCAGCTAGGACGTCGAAACAATGATTGAAACGGAGTTAACAACGTTATCAGCAATGGGGGAATCAAGGTGTACCTCCTTAGTCGAATGGTGTTGCTTTTTCGACTAATTTTACCTTATTCCCCTTCTAGTTTTGTACAAAGTCGAGCTTAGAGTAATATAGGTTTTAACAGATCTACTCCGACCACCTCGTTCACAACACAGAGCGTAATATGTGTCAACTCAATGATTCATCACAAACGAACAACGGTGAAGAGGCAACCACCGCGTCACTTCAACCGATGGGGTTCGCGGATATTCTAGACTCTATGTTTAGTCTTTATCGCAGGCATTTCCGACTGTTTGCGATCATTTGCGGAGTTTATTTTGTCTGGGAGCTCAGTACCTATCTGCTAGTTGGTATCTTCGGGATGTTGGCTCCCGGTTCTGACCGATTCAGTGCGCCGATGTTAATAGTATTTGTCCTTTCATTGATTTCCCGGGCGGTAATGATAGTTGTCAAAGGAGGGCTATTCTACGGAAGTGCCCGAGCCTTTTTGGGGATGCCGATTACTCCTAAGGCGGCATTCGAGCAAGTGAAACAGCGATTCTTGCCTTTCCTTGGGAGCCACCTCCTCTACGGCATAATTATCGGGATATTGGTCATTACCCTCATCGGTATTCCCTTTGCCGTATTTCTTGGATTTCGTTGGATATTCTACAGTCTAGCCGCAATCTTTGAGGAAAAACCGGCAGTTAGTGCGCTAAGACGCAGCGGTGAGTTGGTTAAAGGCGGGTGGTGGCGCGTTTTTGGCATACTGCTGGGAATTTTTCTACTGGTTTCCGTCATTGAATCCATCCCTGGAATCTCGGTGAGTTTCGTTCAGGGTTTACGATATGGCCGGGAAGTTGATAAAGACTTGCTGGAAGAGGCAACTCAAGTAGATGAAGATCCGCTGGAATTACTGAAGCGCAGTTCTGTGGACATTTTCTGGAGCATATTGGGGTTTATGTCCGCTCCGCAAATAGCAACATGGAGCGATTTACTTACTTACGTAATTCGACGATGCTTCAGCTTGGCATTCACTTGTCTGACGCTGCCGTTCAGCATTATTGGCGCAACGCTGGTCTACTTCGACCGCCGCATTCGGCAAGAGGGGTTCGATATTGAGGTGATGGCGGCGCGCAGGAGTGAATAACAATATGCGATGCCGAAGCTAGGAATTGATTAGATCTCGGTCGGACAGGTCTTACCGCGGCGCTGCCGTACTCGGCACATCGCCGGTGAGGAAGACAATCAAGATCCTTATGCCGGTTGTTTACAATCATGGCGGGCTGTGCTATTATGGAACATCTCATTGCGCGCCGTGGTTCGACTTTGATTAGCCAGAGTTGCTTACACAATTGAATGTCTAGAGGTTCGCGGCGGAGCAGTTGATAACTTTCGTCCATGCTGGGTTCCCTATAGGCACAATCTCCCGGCCGCGGCCACCTGATCTGGTTGCGGCAGGGGGAGATGCATCGTCTACCATCACGACCTTCTGTTACCGCGTAAACGCTAAACCGTTTTCCGACATGGGGATAAAAAATGTTACAACCGAATGACACATCAGGAGTAAGAAACGACGATGATACGACTGCGGCATCGCTTCGACCGATGGGGTTCGGCGACATCCTGGACTCCATGTTTAGTCTCTATCGCAATCATTTGCGACTTTTTTTGAGCATCTTTAGCGTCTATTTTGTCTACGGATTAGTTACCGACCTGCTGATCGGTATTTCTACGGTTTCCGCCGCCAACTCCGGTCAATTCGGCATGTTGATGTTGATAGCCGTTGTCGTTGATTTGGTTGGCGCCGCGGTTTTGCTGTTTGTCGTAAGCGCGATCGTCTTCGCAAGTGCTGAAGCCTTTTTGGGTAAGAAGATTACCGCCAGCGCAGCATTCAAGCGAACGGAACGCAGATTTTGGCCCTACCTCGGAAGTAATTTTCTCTACGGCTTGGTTGTAGGACTATTGATGATAACTTGCCTAGGCATTCCGTTCGCTATCTTTTTTGCATTTCGTTGGGTTTTTTGCAGTCTGGCAGCCGTGTTTGAAGGCAGATCGGCAGTCAAAGCGCTCAAACGTAGCAGTGAGTTGGTTAAAGGCGGGTGGTGGCGGGTTTTCGGCGTGATGACAGCGATTTTTCTGCTTGTATTATTCGTCCAGTTCATACTTCAAATTTCTTTGTCGTTCGTGCTTGGCTTAACGCAAGCTATGGGTGAAGATCGAGATTTGGTGGAGACGCTGCGAGAGATTTTCTTGCCGTCATCGGGCGGAGAAGGGGATTTGGCAGAGGTATGGAGACAAATTCTCTTGCCGCAACTGACGACCTGGAAAGAGCTTATCGCTTTTTCAATTCAAAGTTTTATCGATCTAGCCATAGATTGTTTGATGGTTCCGATCAGCTGTATCGGCATCACTCTTGTTTACTTTGACCGCCGAATTCGGAAAGAGGGTTTCGATATCGAGATGCGCGCGACCGGTGAGCCGGTGTGACAGCCCTGAAGAGTTGAAGTGCATTTCCACTCCTGCTTCCTCGGTAGACAAAAGATATGGGAAAGCCTAAGTGGTCTATTCGCTAAGAATTTAACGTATGTCGAAACCAAGTTTTTTCTTGAAAACTTGGTTTCTCCCTAAATCCCAGTGGGCTTAAAGGGAAAGGGTTCAGTTAACTCATCACTAGCGATTAGCCACAAGCAATCAAGGAAATCACAAGAATCCATCAAGCGAGTGAATAGCGAGTGATCAAGTGACCGGATAGGGAACGCGATAGAAATCCCATAGAGATCCAATAAATCACAGTTCAGACAATCACCAAAACATCCCATATGCAATATCCACTTACCGAATGAACCACTAAGTGGTTCATTCGGTAAGTGGATATGACATTCTAAAACCACTGTAGGAGGGATCTCCCGATCCCGACCTCTCTACTAACGCGGTGCAATGACTCAATCCGTGAAATCCTTTAATCCGTTTAATCCGTGATTCAGACAATTGTCAATCAAACCACCACACACTTAATCATGGCAATCATCCAAATCACATAAATCACAGTTCAGACCATGTTAACCACTAACACTTACCATACGCACCTAGAAAATAAACCACTAAGTCTGAATATGGATAATGTAATCAATAGCCAGCTAACCTACCCGTCTCTAACACTTAGAGTCCAAAATGTCACGACCCAACGATTCATTACAAGCAAGTGACGGTGAAGTGTCGACTGTGGCATCGCTTCAACCGATGGGGTTCACGGACATTCTGGACAACATGTTCAGTCTCTATCGCAACCATTTCCGACTGTTCGCGACCATCTGCAGTGTTTATTTTATTATCGGATTAGCGGCGAATCTATTAAATGGGATTTTCGCGCTTTTACTCCCTTCTGCCGGCGATCTGAGCAGTATATCCGGAGTTGGTGGTCTTGTTTCCTCGGTCGCCTCCTTAGTCGCGATTTTAGCAATGTTTGCCGTCATAGGTACGCTGTTCTTTGGAGTCACCCAAGTTTACTTGGGCAAACGCGTTACAGCTAGTGCGGCGTTCAGACAGACCAAACGTCGGTTTTGGCCATTCTTTGTTAGTGGTCTCCTCTATGGGATAGTGATAATACCGTTAATTCTTCTTTACCGTCTCGGATGGGACTTTCCGTTGGACCTCCTGTGTGTCGGATTCGAGGTACCGTTTCTTTGTGAAATCTATCTGCCCGAGATCGCGGACTACGTTATCGACTACATATTTCTTTTGGCAGCGTTCTGTGTCGGAGTACGTTGGATTTTCTGTAGTCTAGCGGCGGTGTTTGAAGAAAAATCTGCAGTCCGGTCGCTTAAGCGCAGCGGTGAACTGGTCAAAGGCGGCTGGTGGCGGGTTTTTGGGGTGGTAATGGGGATATTTCTTCTGACGTCCATCATTCTTAGCATTCTTCCAATGTCTTCGGGACTCATTAGCGGCATAACGGGTAGTACGCAAGATGGTGAGGAGGTGCCGCAAGAAGACATGAATGTACTGGATACGTTGGCTAGTATGTTAGAGCTGGAACTGCCGGAACCGACATCTTGGTGGAGCTTTGCCCAGTACGCCATTTGGAGTAGCCTCGATTACGCCATTTACTGTCTAACTCTTCCAGTCGGTGTCATAGGTATTACGCTCGTATACTTTGACCGTCGAATTCGGAAAGAGGGTTTCGACATTGAGATGCGGGCGACGAGCGAAGATGCATGATAACGTCCGTAAATCTTCCACCCATGTCAGTTCGCGTTTCCACAATCATCCGAGTAAAATCTTACCCAAACATTGTGAAGATCTTTTCAAACTTTAAGAACTTGTTTGAGAAGTCATTTCGAGTAGAATCATGCGCCTCGAAACCGAGTTTTTTCCTCAAAACTCAGTTTCTTTCTCCCACAATTCTGCAGGTTGCGCAGAGTGCACCTTAAAAATCGTACTTTTCAAACAGGATCTAAGACTCCCATCTGCGTGATACTCTTTTTTACGGCTATCCCCGTTCTGTTTGCGGTCGAGACGGAGGAGCAGCGTTTTAGGGAAGAGTTAGAAACGAGCCGGGATACGATGGAAGTTTCCTTTCAGGATTATGAGGATTTTCTCAATAAGCTCCTCGCTCCTCGAAGGCAAATGGATATCAATCTCAGACAGGTTCTTATCACGCTGGGCTGCATCCTTCTGGTCGCCGTAAGCATCTTCTTCATACATCAGATTCGCAGGAATTTGGTTGCCGAGGTGCGGCATGAGGAGACTGAATCCCCAACCGAAAGCGTGGAGACGGAGCAGGCGGCTCTAACGCAATCCGAAAAAGCTGCGGAATCAAAGAACTTTAGGGAGGCGCTCCGGTTCCTCTATTTGTCGGCTATCTTCAATCTCCAAGAGCGCGGTATGCTCACTTACGACAGGAGCTTGACCAATCTGGAATATCTGCGAACATTGGGGGCGCACGCTGAATTGCAACAGGCGCTGAGACCGGCGATTCGCGTATTTGACGATGTTTGGTACGGCTATAAGCCGTGCGACGCGGATACCGTCGCCGATTACCGAGAACTGTTGAAGAGGGTGTACCAAACGAGCGTATGAATCCTCCGATGAGAAACTCAAAAAATTTTATCCTCGGCATTGTCCTGATTGTATTTGCTTACTTTGAATTTCCGTGTGATTCTCTTGCTCATGAGAGCGTGCTTTACCGTGTCATGCGGAAGCTAAGATTCCGTGTGACGCAAATAGGCGCGGCGCAGCCTGCTCGATTGGACCGGTTGGATGTGCTATTTCTATGGGACCTACGTCGAGAATTGGATGAACAGGAGATTGAGGAGATTCATCAGTTTGTCAAAGAGGGTGGTACCCTGATCGTAGCAGGTAACCACGAATCACTTAAATCCTTGATGCTCGATTACGGATTAGAGATGCGCAAAGCATCAACCGCGTTGGAAACCTCATACCGAATCCCGACAGAACCCATCTTTCCAGATCGTCCAGTCAAAGAGGTTTTTTCCGACACGGATTATGCCATCCAATCGTCGGAACGGGATATTGCACCCCTTTACGGAGAGAATGAAGATTATTCGATCGTGACGTTCGGCGAGGGAGAAGGTCGTGCTCTATTTATTTCCTGCCCCGGCATCTTTTACCGGTTCGGTTTACGAGATAGTCGCAACGCAACATTCGTCTATAACCTAATGACGACGCTTCCCCATCGTGCGCGTGTAGGACTCGCAGAGGATTACTACTACTCCCCGGGATCGGCATCGGCGGATCCGTTGATGCACCTGCTGTTCAAAACAGCGGGCGGTTTGGGCGTCGTCTATATCGGAGTGATTGTCTTCCTGTTTCTGGTTCTTCACGGAAGACGATTCGGCAAGCCGTTAGCGGCGGAGGAATCGCACAGGCGGGTTAGTTCGGAGTATGTGCACGCTATGACCGCTTTGTATCAGAAGGGGGATACGCGTCGCGCAGTTTTGAAGCAGATTCGTGATACATTTCGGTCAAATCTTGCGGCGCGATGGCATATCAATCCGAATCTGGAGACCGTCAGCTTCGCGGATGAGATCGCCAGACGGAAACCGGTTGATACCGGGGAACTTGTAAAACTGTTGACGGAGATGGAAACGCGGGCGGATATTTCGGAGGCACAACTACTCTCGATTGCGAAACGCGTCGAGGCTTATTGTGAAAGGGCGAAAATCGGGCGCGCAAGCTCAATGCGCCGCTAAACGAAACGCTCCCTATTGCAACGGTAGGCGCGATAGCGCTCTCAATGCGGGTCGAAACCGAGTTTTTTCTTCAAAACTTGGTTTCTTTCTCGCACATTTCCGTAGGGTGCGCAGTACGCACCTTACAATTCGTACTTTTCAAACGGGCTTTAAACACTTCATCAAGGCAGTCACAAAGAAATCACATGTATCACAGTTCAGAAAATGTTAGCCACCGACACATGACAATTACCATATCCATTTACGGAAATTCAACACTTCATGGTTCTTTTCCAAGTATTGAGTGCTTATGTTCCAGCGGCGCGGCAACTGATCGCTCGATCTGGATTGGCAAATCCAGATCGATAGCACCCCATAATCCCTGTCGGAATAATTCATTCAGCAAGCAACACGCTTGTACCGCAAACTGTTAGTTTGCGGATCACAATCTAACAGATTGTGGTACAGATTTCCTTCTCTAAGACTCGTTTTGAACAAGCTGTACGGTTGGCACTGCCCACCATTCCTTGTGAGGCGCAAGCAAGCAAGCGAATTGTGCGCGCAATTGCAAATTCTGTGATAGAGATTCCCAATGTCTGTTGATGGCGACGAACCTTTATTCCTGCACTCCAGGGGAGTGCAATGTCAATAGAATCATGATTTCTCTCCGCGTCTGCACTCCAGCGGATCAAGCGACTGAATAGGGAGCGCGATAGTAAATCCTGTGCTATGTCAATAGAATTGTGATGCGTCTAATCTCCGTGCTCCAGCGGAGCACAATGTCGAGTGTTACTTGAGAGCACGCCATTATCGCTATCGGAATAATTCATTCAGCAAGTAACATTCACGGGTAAAGGTTCTTAGCCCCAGCGGGGCGGCATGTGTATAGAAAACCGGAATCCCAAAGAAACCTAGCCCCAGAGGGGCGACACGTGTACAGAAATCGAGAGTGTTACTTGATAGCCTAAACAGTTACGAAAATAGGAGTGAAATTCATGCCAGTTGAACCGGGATCTCTATTTCGCTTGTCAGGTCCCACTAAGGCGGATATTGATTCTTTTCATAACGACGGCTACATCGCCTATCCCGATGTCCTCACCGACCAAGCAAGGGGGAACCTGATCGCGGAAATTATGGAATACGCACCTGTGCGTCGGTACCTTGATGCGTCGGAGCAAAATGGCGGGGAACCTAAATCGTATTTCATTCGTCCTTGGAACGAACGCGGGCTTTTTAGCGACCGCTTGATTGACGATCCCTTCATAACATCATTGTTACAATCTACCATCGGCGGCGACTATCATTTCTGTCATTCCGCCCTGAATATCGCACCGCGCGGCGTTGGGGCAGTTCCGTACCACCAGGACCATCACCATTGGAAGCATGAGAATCCAATCAACCTTGCCGAGCGCGACAAGTATTATGTGCAGATTCTGTACTATCCCAACGGGTTCACGCTAGGTGACCGCAATCTGAACGTCATCCCCGGCAGTCACTTGGTCGCGCCGACCGAATCCGCGACACCGGAGCGGATGCTTTCAGGTGAGTTCGACGCAGAGGTTGGACGCCCGCTCAAAGAGAAACGGCTCTCTCTGCCACCCGGTAGCATGGTTTATATTAACGCGCGTATTTTTCATGCGGTTGAGGCGAAGCCGTTAGATTCTCCACGAAGGTACCGAATCTTCAATATTGACATCTTCAAAGAAGCGGGTCCTCCGCACCGTTACACCCAAGAGATTCCGCCTGAATGGATGGCGCGCGCCGATTCGAAACGCAGAAAGCTGTTCGCCCGCGAGGCGTACACAGAGGGGTGTTGGACGCCATGATGGACGGAACGGCCTGTTCTGAGAATCTTCCCGCCAAGAAATCTGTCTTGCCCGCTAACGGAATAAGCTGCGCCCGCGTGCACACAACTGGGAGGGAAGAATGACTGCGGCAAGCTCCCATAGCGATCAGGTTAAAGGAGATCGTCTAGTCTCGGCGAGGTTTTCAGTCACACCCATACGGTAGGTGCGGTTTCCAACCGCACCGGGCCACGCCCTTACGGAAACGAGTGCATAAATCCTCCTTTGTGGGGCACGTATCCATCAATGGATTGGTATTCTCTCGTCCAAGTTTACATAAGAATTAGCAGTTTACAACATTGAAACCGCATGACTTGCACGCTAAAACGCTAGACTTGATCCCTATGGGTATGACGACAGTAACCCCCAAGGCATTCCTAATAGACCTGGATGGCACGCTCTATTTCAAAAATGAACCGTACCCCGGGGCGGTCCAAACTGTGAGGTATTTGCGCGAGAAAGAGTATCAGATTCGATTTATTACAAATATCACAGCCAAGACACCGAAGATGCTCCATGACGAGATGCGTGCCTTGGGGTTTGCTGTTTATGAAAGTGAGATTCTCAACGCGAGTTACGCCTGTCTCCTCTATTTGCGTTCACAGCCCTGTGCGCGCTGCCACTTTATGGTGGATGATTTCGTCAGATCGTATTTCAACGAGATACCGTCAGATGATGAGTCTCCCGATTTCGTCGTGCTCGGCGACTATGGAGACAGGTTCGACTTTCGCTCTCTGAATCATGCATTTCGGTTGTTAATGGGCGGTGCCGAACTCATTGCGCTGCAAAAATCACCGTATTGGGTTTCGCCGGAAGAGATTCGATTGGATTGTGGCGCATTTGCGGCGCTTCTCGAATATGCTTCGAACAAGACGGCAAAGGTGGTGGGCAAACCGAGCGAACTCTTTTTCAAAATTGCACTTGATAGCCTCAAACTGTCGCCTAGCGAAGTGATTATGGTTGGCGATGATATCACCACCGACATCTTGGGCGCGGGACGAATGGGAATAAGGAGCGTTCTGGTTAGGACCGGGAAGTTCCAACCGAATCAATTGGAGAACCCGGTTGCGAATCCAACGTGGGTTCTTGATAGTGTTTCGAATCTGCCCCGAATGTTTTGAGGTTCGCTCATGTTAAGAATATGTGCTAGAAACCGAGTTTTTTCTTGAAAACTCGGTTTCTCAAAGCCTCTTTGCACTTTCTTTTGACATGAGCCTTGAGGTTATAGTCAATTCCACTCATATTTTCACATGTTTCGGTAGATGCGTTCAAGTGACTGGATAAGGAGCAGGGCTTACTATCGCCTTCGCTATCCACTCAGTTGATCGATAGAGATTTCTTTCCAACCGCACCTACGAGGCTGGATAAGTACAGGTTCGGTTAGGAAACCGAACCTTCCGCAGCGTACAAAAATTGGCGACTAGTACGTGACCGCTTTCTATAATTCCATAATTTACTGAGTGCCGGGCTTGAAATGCTCTTTTTAGAGTTTAATACGATGGAAATGGCAGCAAACCATTTGGGGTGGGGGATTTTCGTTCCGTGGAAGACAGTACCAGAAATGATAGAAAAGGTTGAACCACAATCGTAGCAGCTAGAGCCTGTTTGAAAAGTGCAGTTTGTAGGGTGCAATCAACCGACTGATTAAGGTGGCCGATAGAGATCCCCTGCGCACCAGCCTCTTATAGCCCCGGAGGGGCGGAAGGTGTGTAGAAAAGCCGAAATGCCGGCACCCAAGCCCCAGCGGGGCGATAGGTAAATAGCAGGCAATTAGAAAAACCTGTTTTCAATCGCTGAAAATCAATTTTTCTACCGATTATTCAAACAGGTTCTTATAGCCAGATTCAATCTTGTGTTTATTTTTCCTGCCTACGTGATTACTGTTACAGTAGATACAAGTTACACTTGCCCTCCAACGCTTTTTCTCAATATAGCGCAAACAATATTCTTGAGTTCCCAACTGATTCATTGCGCTAAAGATGTCCATAGTATGCTCCGCTAGGAGACTTTACTATAGACTATATACGTTTGGTGGTAAAATTGAAGTTACAAGCGATAATCTACTAAGTTTATTTTAGAACAATGCAATTTTAATCGTGAGTATGTGCATTACTTATATGACTAAAGAGCATTTGTCTAATCTCTCGTATGTCATTTTTTAATTCAGTTATATCATCCTTCGTAGCCATCTTAGTAGTTATTTTCCACCAAAGACTTAGGGCAGATATAACTATGGCTATGGTTGGCACTAACCAACTTTCCATTACATATCTCCCTTCAGATTTAAGGTTTCTCGACCATAATAACTCTGATATAATACCATATCAATTTACACCATACAAGTTCAAAAGTTACATCTATAATGCACGTAATCAACAAACGTCATCGTACTAGTCGCCTAAAAATTTATTGGTTCTGCAATAGAATAGGAGAACTATGTCCGATTTAGTTCAAAACGTCTTTGAAAGAATGAAGCGAGAAGCCCGAAAGGTGATTGTCGGGCAGGAGGAACTGTTTGAACTGGTGGTTGTCGGTTTCTTTTCCGGCGGGCATGTTCTGCTTGAAGGTGTCCCCGGCACGGCAAAAACGCTTCTCGCAAAAACGCTGGCGATGGTGGTGTCCGGCGAATTTAGCCGCGTGCAATTCACGCCCGACCTTATGCCATCGGATATTGTCGGCACTAGCGTTTATGATCTGTCCACGCATCAATTCAACCTGAAGCGGGGCCCGGTTTTCACCAACGTGTTGCTGGCGGATGAAATCAACCGTGCTCCGGCAAAGACCCAATCGGCGCTTCTCGAATGTATGGAGGAACGGCAGGTTAGTATTGACGGCGTCCGCCACGAACTTGCCGCACCCTTTATGGTATTGGCGACGCAGAATCCGGTCGAATACGAAGGCACCTATCCGCTTCCCGAAGCGCAACTGGATCGATTCCTGTTCAAACTTCGCGTCGATTATCCCGGTCACGAAATGGAACAACAGATCCTGATTAACTATCACAACGGATTCGATGCCTCTCAACTCTCGGATGCGGGCGTCGAAGGGGTCATTGATAGGGATTTGCTTGGGCAATGCCAAGCGGCAATTCAGTCGGTCACGGTCGAGGAATCTATCTTCAACTATATTGTGAGTATTGCCGAAGCCTCGCGCAGTTCGGACGACCTCCTTTTGGGCGGTAGTCCGCGGGCATCAATTGCGCTGTTGCTGGGGTGCAAATCCTACGCGGCAATGCAGAGCCGGGATTACATCTTGCCGGACGATGTGAAGTGGTTGGCGCCGCATGTCTATCGGCATCGAGTGTTGTTGAAACCGGAAGCCGAGATTGAGGGGTTATCCGCAGACGACGTGATAGAGAGATTACTCGCCGAGTTGGAAATCCCACGTTAGTCCGCGCCACTAACTTCCTCGGAGGTTTAGATTAAGAGCGCGCCATTATCCCTGTCGGGATAATTCATTTAGCAAGTAACACCTGTTTTTCGCTCCAGAGGATCAAACGAACGGATAGTGAATGAAATAGTAGAACCTGCGCAATGTCTGTAGATGGCGACGAACCTAATTCCTGCACTCCAGCGGAGTGCAATGTCAATAGAACACGATTCCTCCCGAGTCTGCACTCCAGCGGAGTGCCATGTCGAGTGTTACTTGAAAGCTTGTTTGAAAAGTACATTTGTAGGGTAATCAAGCGAGTGGATAGCGAGCGCGATAGAAATCCCCGCGCACCAGCCTTTAAAAGCCCCAGAGGGGATCAAGCGAACGGATAGTGAGTGCGATAGAGATCTTGAAGGTGTAGAAGAGGCGACAGCACAATCTGAAAAAACGTCCTTCATGAGTCCAAATTCGCTTTGACTCCAATTTTTCAAACAGGCTCTAAGGGTAATATAACGCCATGCGATTTAGTAAACGGCTACTCGGCTTCCTGCTGCCGTCAGCGATTCCGATTATGCTTTACTCGGTCTCGCCGAATTTGTTGGTCATTGACGCCGTCTATCTTACACTGCTGTTCGTCGTTTGCGTCGTCGATTACGTGAAAACACCCCTGTTCACCAGGGTTGAAGTTGTGCGCGTGATGAACTCCAAGTTCTCGTTGGGCGCGGGGAACGTGGTAACACTGCGCGTCGCCAACCGTTCTCGCCACGGTTTACGGTTGAGGTTGAAGGACGATTTTCCTCCGGCGTTTCGGTTTGACCGCGTTATTCACGAGATTTACGCGGCGCCGGGCGCAACCGAAAGTGTCATCTACCGGCTAACCCCGTCGCGCCGCGGAATTTATCATTTTGGGGACATCCACATCCAGTGTTGGGGGATCTTGGGGCTGATTATCAGACAACGTCGGGTCGAAGCGGGAGCGGAGGTCAAAGTCTATCCCAACCTGCTCGCCATTCGACAGTACGAACTGCTGGTTAGGCGTGGTCTGCTCGGGCAACTTGGGTTGAAAAACTCGCGGCAATTTGGCGAGGGCACGGAATTCGAGCGGCTGCGCGACTACGCTCCCGATGATGACATCCGCCGGGTAGACTGGAAAGCCACTTCGAGACGCCAAAAACCGATTGTCCGGGAGTTTGAGACGGAACGCAGCCAAGACGTGGTGATTATGTTGGACGCCGGCAGGCTGATGGCATCGCCGATTCTGACAGAGGCGCACGAACACGAAGACACCCCGGACACCGCGTCAATCTCGGGGCATGCCATGATCAAACTCGATTACGCCATCAACACCACCCTTATGACGAGCTACGTTTCGACGCTCAAGGGGGACAAGGTGGGCTTGATCGCTTTTTCGGACGCCGTGCACCGCCACCTGGACCCCAAACCGGGCAAGAAACAGTTTCTCGCCATGCTGGAAGCCACGTATGCCTTGCAAGTTTATCCTGTCGAGCCGGATTTCGAGACCGCCTTCAAATTCTTGGCTTCGAAACAACGCAAACGCGCGCTGATTATCCTTTTTACCGATATTCTGGATAGGGATGCGGCGGAAGGTCTCGCTCATTGTGTGTCGACGCTCGCCCGGCACCATCTCATCGCCTGCGTAACGTTGACGGACTCCGGTGTCATCGCACTTGCGGCACAGAAACCGACGAGTTCCAAAATCGTGTACCAACGGGCAATCGCCGAGAGATTGTTGCAGGAGAAGCAGACGACGCTGGAGATTCTGCGCAGTCGTGGCGTTATTACGCTTGATGTTCCGGCGCACCAGTTGACGATGGAGGTGGTGAATAAGTACCTTGAACTCAAGGCGAAGTCGAAGATTTAGAGCCTGTTTGAAAAATACAATTTGTAGGGTGTGCACCGCACACCAGCCCCCAAAAGCCGCGGAGGGGCGGAAGGTGTGTAGAAACACCGAACCCCCACGCACCAAAGCCCCAGCGGGGATCAAGCGAGTGGATAACGAGTGATCAAGTGACCGGATAGGGAACGCGATAGAAATCCCATAGAGATCCCAAAGGTATATAGCGCGCAATTACAAAAACACCCAAAAAACTATCTTCATATGACTAAGTGGTTCATTCTCCAAAAAAATATGGTTAGTGTTGGGTGCCGGTGCGGTTAGAAACCGCACCTACCGGCGTGGTAGAACAGTTTCTTGTGCCAGTCTCGTAAGCATTAAATTCTTAGCGAATAGACCACTTAGACAGTAAATGAGGAGATTTAAGCAACAAAGATTGGACTAATCTTGGTCAGACTTCAATGCTGAAGTTAGTGGAACTGCGCGTCACATGAAGGTCTCTACGCCATCGGATTTACCATCGCCATCCAGATCCAGCCGGTTGATTGCTATCCGCTCGGATGATGGATTGACGACGTGTTTACTGGCTATCTGGCTGATAGCATAGAGCGCTGATTCGTAATGGCTACAAGAACCACTCGTGCTTTGAATCGGCCATTACGCTGTTTTGGGTGGGAATTGGTGGAAAAACTCCTTTCTTTTTCATGGCGTTTTCCGAGCCCTATTATCGCTCAGGCGATGACTATTGTTCCAGTCGGAATGATCTCTTATTCAAAGATCTTGTTTTGAGGAAAGGTGAGAGATGGCTCAGATAAGTGCCTGCAAAACTCAGTGCGTAATCTGGTCAAAGTTCTTCCGACATGTCGTTCCTTGGCTTCCATTCTTCCACTCAAATCAGGTGCGACTGCTCTGTGCTTTAAGGATTTTACATTGACACTATATTCGATGGGTGCTATACTAAAGCCAAAATATAGGAGGGAGTAGAGTCCAATGATATATCAGCGAAGATGGCTTAAATTTGGGGTCCTTGTGCTGCTCGTAGCTAGTTGTGGTTTTGGTTACGCAGAAGAGGGAGAGTGGGGTTTGATGCAAAAGCAGGACCCGGAAACAAGGGATTACTTCTCGATTGCGTTCACTGGTTCAAGAGAGGGGTGGGTGGTTGGAATTTCTGTATTCGACATGGACTATCCGGGGTTCATCGGACACACGAAAGACGGCGGTAAAACATGGTCGAAAGCCGAGGTAGATGTCAACAAGAATCTTTCGGATATCTACTTTTACGACGAAAAGCACGGCTGGGCGATCGGGGCCGAGGGCATGATCGTCGCCACCAAAGACGGCGGTAAGCGCTGGGACATTCAGACTAGCAAGGTTGGCAACGACCTTTACAGCGTGTTTTTTACGAGCCCGACGAACGGTTTCGTAGTTGGAATGGGGGAGACCATTCTCCAAACGACAAATGGCGGCAACACGTGGAAGATCCTCCGCGGCGGGCAGGCTGGTAGTGGAGTTGGCGAAGACGACACGAGTGTATTCAACGGCGTTCAATTTGTCGATGGTTCCACGGGATGGGTAGTAGGGGTACGACTCAGTCCGCGGACGGGAGGCCAAGACGGTTTGATCCAAAAAACCGTTGACGGCGGCGCAAATTGGATAGACCAGCCAACACACATCGAAGATATACTGAAAGATGTATTCTTTGTTGACGCCTCAACCGGGTGGGCAGTCGGGGAGAATGGTGTAATTCTGCACACCACCAATGGCGGAGACAGTTGGGAGAGTCAGTCCAGCGGCACGGAGGAACATCTCTTGAGTGTCCGGTTTGCCAGTGATAGCGTGGGGTGGGCGGTCGGTGGAGACTTCGGCGTGGCGGAAATAATCCACACGACGGATGGCGGCAAAACCTGGCAAAAACAGCAATTAAGCGACTCCTTCGCAGCCAAAATCCCCGTTAAGGATGTTTTTATAAGAGGCGATAGAGCCTGGGTTACCGGCAACAACGGTCTAGTAATGCAGTACAGGTAAATCCGTGTCGACCTTAAGCGTCGCGAGAACCGGACCGCAGGACGCGGTTACGAGTTTTTCGCGGCTAGGGAGATTGAGTCTATCATAGTGGCGTAAGCCGTTGCGAAGACAACGCACCGTCAGAAATTACGTGAGGAGGAAAGACAACCGAATGAGATTTGCGGCTCGTATGGACCGTCTGGGGACTGAGTCAGCATTCGAGGTGCTCGCAAAAGCGAATGCCTTGGAAGCACAAGGACGAGATATTATCCATCTTGAAATTGGGCAACCCGACTTCATAACTCCGATGAACATCTGTGAGGCTGCCTTCAAAGCAATGAAGGATGGACATACGGGCTATGGTCCGTCTGCGGGATTGCTGGAGTTTCGCGAAGTCGTGGCTGAACATATTTCGGAAACCCGAGGTGTCGAGATTCATCCCGATGAAGTTACGGTGACATCCGGTGCAAAACCGATTATGTTCTTCACTATTTTGGCGCTGGCTGACGAAGGAGACGAAGTTATTTATCCGGAACCGGGCTTTCCAATCTATGAGTCCGTCATAAACTTCATCGGCGCCACCCCTGTAGCGCTCCCTCTCCGCGAGGAAGTTGATTTCCGTTTTCGAATTGATGATCTTGTCCACTCTATTTCTGACAGAACGAAACTACTAATTATCAATTCGCCCCAAAATCCGACAGGTGGGATCCTTTTGGAGGAGGATCTTGACGCGATTGCGGAGTTGGCAATCAAGCACGATTTCTACGTCCTCACCGATGAAGTCTACTCACGCCTACTCTATGAAGGAACTCACGACAGCGTTATCAACCGGCCCGGCATGAAAGAACGTACCATCATGATTGAAGGGCACTCAAAGACGTACGCAATGACCGGCTGGAGACTAGGTTACGGCATCGCGCCCAAGCCGATGGCGGATAAAATAACCCAGTTGACAATTAACTCCAATTCCTGTACAACGACATTCATCCAGATAGCCGGTATTGAAGCCCTCAAAGGCCCACAAGACTTTGTAGCAAATATGGCTGCGGAATTCAAGACGCGCCGAGACGCCATTGTCGAAGGTCTAAATGCAATTGAAGGAATCAGTTGTCGCAAGCCGCTAGGGGCGTTTTACGTATTTCCTAACGCTACGCAGCTTCCCCTCTCTTGTGGGGACCTCGCCGATTACCTGTTGAATGAAGCTGGCGTCGCACTTCTGCCGGGAACTGCGTTCGGCAAATATGGTGACGGCTATTTAAGGCTTTCCTACGCAAATTCCTTGGAAAACATTCATGAAGCATTAAGCCGTATGCAAGCGGGGATTGCAAAAATAGCGTAAGTGTATGTCTCGTAAAGCGATAGCGCGTATCCCTGCAAGCACAACCAACCTTGGACCTGGCTTTGATGTCCTTGGACTGGCACTCCAGCTGTATAGCACCGTTGAATTGGAAGAGACGGATGGCGGCAGGGAAGTTGATGTAGCCGGAATTGACGTCGACAAGATTTCCGCCACTACCGAAAATATCGGTCTCCAAGCGGCAGAGCAAATCTTTGAGTTAAGCGGCAACCAACCTAAGGGCCTCAGATTAATTCTGACAAACGGGATTCCGGCAGTTCGCGGGTTGGGAGGGAGCGGTACTGCCATCCTAGGCGGCTTGCTGACCGCGAATTTGCTCTGCGGAGAACCGTTCTCGAAAACGGAGCTCCTCAACTTCGCAAGTGAAATTGAAGGACATCCGGACAATGTGGCAGCCTCGCTGCTAGGGAGTTTGGTTGTTTCCGTGATGGACTCCGATGTTGTCCACACGCTTAAGCTGGATTGTGGTGCGGATCTACACGTGGTGGTGGCAATCCCGGACTTCCCACTATCGACCAAGGAGGCGCGCCAGGTTTTGCCCAAATCGGTCGAATTTAAAGACGCCGTGTACAATGTGAGTCGCAGTTCCTTGCTTGTTGCGGCCGTTGCTACGGGTAATTTCGGGATGCTATCCCATGCGATGGCAGATCGTTTACACCAGCCCTACCGCATTTCATTAATACCCGGTTACGATGAGATCGCAGAAGCGGCAACAAAGGCAGGTGCGCTAAGCGTAGCGCTAAGTGGAGCAGGACCGACCATCGCCGCCTACTGCACAACCGCGATGCACGAGGTTGCCGACAAGATGTCCCAGGCTTTCGCCCGCCATCAAGTTGCTTGTGATGTCAAGATCTTGCCCATTGACGCAACCGGGGCGACGGTACAGTTCCTCCAATAAACGAATTAAGAGCCAGTTCACGAATCCAGTTGGACCGGCTTGTATTTGTTCTGAAACCGATCTATACCATCAAACCCCTATTTCTTTCTTCCCCAGTCTTCAAATGTGCGCATCAACCTAGAAGATTAAAAGCCGCTTTGCCACCTATAATTCATAGGCACCTAAGCTTGCAAGGATTCACATAAAATCCCAAATCAAAAGCAATCTCAAATAATTTCTCACCCATCTTTCTAGTTGAGCCAATTATGCCGGACTGGCACACTCAAACCATTCCATTCATTCTGCACGAGTTCGGGACTGATATTGAACGCGGACTAACTAATGATGCGGTACGAATCCGACGCCAAAGCTTCGGTGATAATGAAATAAACACGACACCCGTGTCTCGCCTGCTTCCACTATTCTTGAAGCAGTTTGTGAATATTCCCGTGTTTCTATTGGCGATTACAGTTGCAATAGTATGGTATTTTCACCAGGCGATTCACCAGGCGATGGTTATCGCTGGTATCCTAGGATTCCAAGTCCTTTGGCGGTTTGTCCAAGCCGCCAAGGTTCGAAGTCAACATCAATCCATCCGCGAGCACTCCGAGATACATATCACCGTCATTCGCGGCGGCTCAGTTGCCAAGATTATCCCCAGAGATGTTGTACCGGGAGATTTGCTCATTTTTGATGAAGGAGACTACATCCCCGCCGATGCTCGTATCGTTGAAGCAGATTCGCTGGTGGTTGATGAAACACCGTTATACGACGGAGCCGCATCGGTCCAGAAACGCGCCGAAGGTATGTCGGAAGCCATTGCCGTGTTACCTAAGGAGCAAAGAAATATGGTTTTTGGAGGAACGTATGTGACCGCAGGTAGTGGACGGGCAATCGTAGTAAAGACAGGCAAAGATCTCGAATTCCATAAAGGTGGCAAACATGTGCTTTCGCCACCGGATCGTCCGACAGAGGCCGAGAAACAGATGCGGGTCTTCTATAACTGTTTCAGTTCTGCCGGTCTGGTCATTGCTGCCCTCGCTATCGCGATTACTTGGGCGCTGAATAGAACTGTCGATATATCATCGGCATGGCCCGAGCTTCTCCTTCTAGGATTAGGATTTGCTATAGCTTCCGTTCCAGACGGTATCGTTTTGACCACCCGATCAATTCTTGCCGACAACGCTAACAAGATGCTGGAAAAGGGAGTTGCGATTCAACGTTTGAACACGCTGGAGGAACTGAATAACCTTACTGCCGTTTGTGTAGACGAAATTGGCACTTTCACAGAAGCAGGACTGTCGCTCTCTCATGTGTTTGTTGACGAGCAACTAGTGGAACAAAATACGTGGGAGAAGTGGCTCGCAGGATTAGAGACAGCCTCTGATGAAGCGGGGGAAGACGCATTTCCTGCGCCGCCGCTGGAGTCTCAAGTACCATACGGATTTCCGTTGTTGATATTGGCGGCAAGCCGATGCGCGAACCACAGACATTATCAATACGGGAATTCGCTTGGTGACGATGTCTACACCGCACTTAAGGAGGTTGCCCTTCGGATTGGTTATGATCTGGATCGCTATGACACGGAACTTCCCTTGGTTGATGAACTCCCAGAGACACCAAGTCATCCATATAAAGGATACGTGTTCGAAACTGGAGGCGAGAAACACCTAGAGATTATACTAGGCAAGTCGGCAATCGTGTTGCAAGATTGTCGTTCCATACAAGCTCAAGGAGTTCTACACAAGATCGAACCGGACCAGGCAGAGTTGATTCGACAGGTAACTGAATATCTAGACAATAGAGGAGCCTATGTCCTAGGTGTCGCGCACAGGATTTCAGGCGTCGCCGACACACGACACGAAATTAAAAGCAATGCGATATTCCTAGGGTTAATGGCATTTTCAACATCCGCTCACGCGAGAACCAGGGAATGCGTCGAATCCTGCATGGACGCTGGAATGAGGATTGTACTGATCACCGACAAGAACCGGCAAATGGCTGCCGAAATCGCCAAGGCAAATGGAATAGCTCAAGACCGACATTCAGTTGCGGAGAGAGCGGATTTTGACGAGCTTAGAGAAGACTACGACCTACTTATCAGCAACTGCTCGGTCTATTCCAAGCTTTCTGGAGCACAGCGGCTCAGCGTTGTGCAGTACCTTGGACGACATGGCTATACGTTGGGGTTTTTGGGTCGACGACCTCTGGACACTGGCGCTATGAAAGCGGCGGATGTGGGCTTTGCTTCGGCATCGCATGCCTGCCATGCGGTACAGACACATGCAGACTGTTTAATGCTTAAGGAAGGGTTTTCGGTAATTGAGGCTTTGTTGCACTATAGCCGGGAAGCGTATGACAACCTCAGAAACTCGATGCGATGGCTGCTCTCCTGTACACTTGCTCAACTCATCACGCTTGTCGTTGGATTTGTCCTGCATCACCTGTACGGTCTACCGACGCCGCTGACTCTGCACCAAATTATCTGGATTCACTTTCTGGTAAATCTCGTACCGCTTGTTTACTTGGGAAGTGACCGTATCCAAGAACGATTCAGATACAGCAGAGCTCGAGTCGTCCCACCATTCCTTCACACATTCTATCCATCCGATTTCTTTCGCAGTTTGTTCATCAGCAGTCTTGCAATCGTCGGTTTTCTTGTAACGATTGGGAGGAATTCCGGGAACTGGGCGAATACCGAGCCGATCGCTCAAACCGCGGCCTGCACCATCCTCGTTTTCACGCAATTATTTTCCAACTTCCAGTATCGCCGCTATCCATGGGAATCGCTTCCCCAAAGGATAGCGGCTAACCTCCCCTTGCTCATTATCATCCTCGTTTGTATGGGGCTGCATGCGTTGATCGTCTACCATGAGCTGGCTGCAAACATACTTGGAATGACCGCTCTTACCTTGAGGGAATGGCAATGGATTGGCGCGTTTTGCGTGCTCGCGGTACTTCCGTTAAACCGGCACAAAATAAAGAAACCGTCAACACACTCGGCAGGTATTCACCTATGATAACTTAATGTTTGAATGGCGTTACGTCTTGCATTTTTCAGTCATGCTATTGTGAAGCAGTTGACACCAGGCACTACCTCTCACACTCCCCGTATTCGCGAATGAAGTAACCGAATGAGGGGTGTGATAGAAACCTTCTTGTCCCGCATTAAAGACTTTTGAATTCCTAATTGCACCTATCACGTTCGCCTTGAAACTGTGTCTCGTGCTTCGATTTCGCCTCGTTTGACACCGTCGCTGTACGGAATAATGATCGTTATTCCCCAAAAAATAGCCGCCATCGACATCAATGAAACCTGCCATCGCCATCCAAACAGGGTCTTAGAGAGACAGGGTTAACGCTAATAATGCACCGCGAACCTCGGGGAAGTGTATCCAAGCCCATCACGACGCAGGGAATATGGTACTGACGGATGGCGGTTAGAGAAAAGAGGTTTGCATTGAAGTTTGAATACCTTAAGGTTTTTCGAAAGAAGACAATAAAGCCTGACTGGGAATCGGGGACCGAAACGCCTCATTACGGTTGTCGACCATAAAGGTAAAACCTACCTCCTATCTTCTGCGGCATCGTTGCACTGCTAATCCATCAACCCGACCTGCAGCCGACACCACTGGAATCCGATCCCAGCCAACACACAATGAGGAACTTATGTCCGCAACTAACCTACTTGCGCGCCGTGAACGACTACTAGGCGCCGGAATGCCGCTATTTTACCAAGAAGCCGTAAACATTGTGCGTGGAGAAGGGGTATGGCTGATCGATAGCAACGGGCGCCGCTATCTTGATATGTATAACAATGTGCCTTGCGTAGGTCACTGCCACCCGCACGTCGTTGAGGCAATGCACCGACAGGCGAGCACGCTCAATGTCCACAGCCGCTATTTGCACGAAGGTGTCCTCGACTATGCCGAACGCCTAATCAATCACCATGCCGAGGACTTGGCGAGTGTCGTGTTCACCTGCACCGGAACGGAAGCCAACGAAGTCGCCATAAGCATGGCTCGAATCGCGACCGGTGGGCGGGGGATCATCTGCACCGACGCCGCGTACCACGGCAACAGCGCAGAGGTCGACAAACTCACACGTAGTAGAGATGGGAGTCCCGAGATTAAAGCCATTCCGTATCCCCAGCGTTATCGTCCGCTGCGAGAGGGCATGTCCGAAGTCGAACTAACTGATCTATACCTCAATGAAGTTCGTGCAGCGATCGAAAGTTTTGCCGCGGACAATATTCCCTTAGCGGGCATGTTGGTTTGTCCCATTCTTGCCAACGAGGGACTGCCCGATATTCCTAACGGATTTATGCCCTTAGCTGCCGAAATGGTTCGCGACGCAGGAGGTCTGTTCATCGCGGATGAGGTGCAAGCAGGGTTCTGCCGTACCGGTAGGTGGTGGGGTTACGAGGCGATGAACTTTGTTCCGGATATCGTCACAATGGGCAAGCCGATGGGTAATGGGATGCCTCTGGCTGGGACCGTTGCAAGAGCGGAGTTGGTGGCGGCGTTTCGGGAGCAGAGACGCTATTTTAACACCTTTGCTTCCAGTCCGCTACAGGCAGCGGTAGGTATGGCGGTGCTGGAGGTAATTGAAACCGAAAACCTTCGTCAGAACGTCGTTAATGTCGGTGACTATCTGCATGCCGAATTGACCAAATTCCAGCCGCGATGTCCGCCCTTGGCAGAAGTACGGGGACAAGGCTTGTTCATCGGGTTGGAGTGGGTAGGTGACCGCGATACCAAAACGCCTGACCGTGACGGCGCCGCAGTATTTGTCAATCGCCTGAAGGAAAAGGGCTTTCTCATCGGCAGTGCCGGATCGCACGGTAATGTTCTAAAGATTCGTCCGCCGTTGGTGTATACGCGAGAACACGCCGATTTGTTCCTCACCGCGTTTGCCGAAATCGCGGAGGGCACTTATGGCAAAGGTTCTTGACCGTGCCACATTGCGGGCAATCGCCGAGCGCGCGTTGGACGAGTGGGATCTCAGCGCCGCAAAGCTAGAGCTAATCTCTATCTCTGAGAACACCGTGTTTCGTGTTAATACAGAGGAGGGTGAAACCTACGTTCTCCGTATCCATCGACTCGGCTATCACAGTCTTGAGGAACTGAACTCCGAGCAACAGTGGACACGCGCGTTGAAACGAGCGGGTATTGGTGTTCCGTTACCACGAGAGACTCGTGATGGTCGTGGCTGCGCGACAATCCCTGTGCCCGGATCGACGGAGATGCGACACGTGGGACTCGTCGAATGGTTTGAAGGGATACCGCTTGCGGACATCATGGCACAAGCACCTGATATTGGCGCTCTAGCGCTGCATTTCGAACAGCTTGGGCGTATCGCCGCAAGAATTCATAATCAGGCAGTTAGATGGCAGATCCCGGAGGATTTCCAACGACATGCCTTTGACGCGGACGGCTTAATGGGCGAGACGCCATTCTGGGGTCCCTTCTGGGTGCTTCCGGAGCTGAAAGCGACGGAGCGGGAGCATATTCTCAATGCGCGTCACGCAATCCATCGCACCTTGTCTGACTACGGGAAAGAGAGATGTACCTACAGCTTAATCCACGCGGATCTGCATCCCCATAATCTACTCGTCAATGGGGACCGGTTACACGTGATAGATTTTGACGATGCGGGTTTCGGTTGGCACCAGTACGAAATCGCCGTTGCGCTTGACGCCTATCGGAGTCCACGCCATTTTGATTCAGCCCGAGACGCGCTGGTTGCCGGTTACCGATCAGAACGCGCCCTCTCCGACGGGGCGATTGAATTACTGCCAATGTTTCTGCTAATCCGTTCGCTGGCATTGCTGGGCTGGCTTCATGAACGGCCCGAACACAATAGGGGCGACAGAGTTCGGAAGCTGATCGAGTCTGCCTGTATTCAAGCGGAAGAACTCGGAATATAATGATTCGCCTGCATAGGTTCACATACTTGATGATTGAAGATCTCTGCGATAAAACCACTATAGGTACAAGCGAACGCCTGATCGCGACTTGCTGTCGTGAGCAAAAACTCGCCGCTTCAAGAAACGCGCAATAAATCGCGCTACTACAAACCAAAGGTGCTGACCGGCGTGAGGTTGACGTTATTAGGTTAAAGGAAGCCAAAAAGACACCCTCGTCCCCTCGCCTTCGGCACTCTCGATGGTCACTCCTCCGCCGTGCTGTTCCAAAATCCGCCTCGTGTTCGCCAGTCCAAGCCCCGATCCCTGCACCTTCGTGGTGAAAAACGGTTCGAACAGTTGCTCCAAGTCCTCCGACGGGATGCCGACTCCGGTGTCAAGGACATCAACTCGAACGCGGTCCTCATGACGCGAGGTCTCCACCTCGACGGTACCTCCTTCCGACATTGCCTCCATCGCATTCAGCACGATGTTCATAAGTCCCTGTTTCAGCTTGTCCCGATCAAACCGAATTGGAGGGAGTTCCGGGTCAAGTTTCTTGACAAGCGTAATCTGGTGATGGTTCAAGTTCGCGTCCATAAGGTTGAGCACCTCTTCAAGCGCACTGTTGAGGTCGTGCGGCGCAAGTTCGAGCGCCGCCGGGCGGGCAAAATCCATGAATCCTTTGACAATGACATCAATCCGTTCAATCTCCTCAAGAATATAACCCACCGACTGTGCGCGTTTTGAGGGCGGCAAATCCTTCCGTTGCATCAACATTTGGGCTAACATTCGCATAGAGGACAACGGATTCCGAATTTCATGAGCGAACGACGCCGCCATTCGTCCTGCCGTGGCAAGCCGTTCGGCTCGGATAAGCTCGTTCCTCGAATCCCGCAGGTCGCGAGTCATCTGATTGAAGGCGGCGCTCAGATCACCGATTTCATCGTCGCTTTTCTCATGACACTGCCCCTCCAGCCTCCCTTCCGCGACCTGTCGGGTAAACTGGACCAAATTTTTTATCGGATTTGCGAGATTTCGTCCAATTAAATGGCTCGTAAGTGCAACTAATGAAATAACGACGACGGCGATCCCCGAGATTAGCCACGTCAAGCGGCGTTTGGCCTCCGCAATGTCATCCATCGGTCGGAGCAAACAGTAGAGCCGTCCCTGCGGCAGGGAGTCAAAGATGACCTTATATGGTCTGCCGTCAAGAACAACGTTTTGCGATACAAGCGAGCCACCCGATTCCGTTATCTTCCGCCGGGCTGTCCGCAGTTTCATATCGGTTGTCAAATTAACCATAGTGTCGTCCGTCAAGTCGTCCAGCGTGGTGAAGTTCAAAGCGTCGCTCGCGCCGAAGACCATGACTTCAACGCCGTACGCTTGTTGGACTTGCTCCGGTTTTTCGACATAGCCCGTGTCTTTGATTACCTTTAACCAACCTTCGGTTTCACGGCTGAACTGTTTATTATATGTTCGATCAAAGAGTGAGATGGTAATTAGCGGAATAACAATGAGAACCGCGATGAAAAGCACCAAGAATGGTAGAACGATCTTGTTCTGAATGCTGTATCGAGGCATCGGAAATACCCGGACGATTTAAATGGCAAGATTCGTGCAGGAAGGAAAACGAACTGAAGGGAATGTATAGGAAAGACGCAAAGTCACTTCGTCGTGCGAGTTCGTGCTATTAACTAACCCCACCTCTGAATGTCGACAATTGTTCCTAAATTTGGAACTATTGTAGGGTCTAGGTGTTCAATTATGGGCATCTGTTGATTAACCACCTGTTGGGAAACCCGACAATCAGGGGATTTGACCGGCATTAGAGAGTAAGCAAATGGCTAATTCCAATCAACAATCGATGATCGATTTGCGGCTAGATTCAAATCCTATTGACGAGTACGCACTTATTGACCGGTTCCAGTGCGGCGAACGGGACGTATTCAACGAGTTGATTATACGTTATCAAGGCAAAATCTATAGCTTGGTTTATAAACACGTTCCCAATCCCGAGACTGCTAAAGACCTCTGCCAAGAAATCTTTATCAAAGCATACCAAGCCCTACCCAGATTCAAGCAAGAATCGGCGTTTTATAGTTGGATTTATCGAATCGCTATCAATCGCTGTATTGACTTTATTCGCCAACAAAATCGGAAGCGCACTGTATCCTTTGACGAAGTTAACCCAACAATCCCCGAGAACGAACTGATCTTCAGCGATTCAAGACCGCGTCCGCCCGACCACGCTGAATCAAGAGAACTGGGCAGAATAATAGGTAAAGCGGTCAGTCAACTTCCCCCGGGACAACAACGAGTTTTCAATCTTCGGTATCATGAAGGTTTGCAGCTAAAAGAGATCGCTGCTCGCTTGGATAGGTCCGAAGGCACGATCAAGGCTCATCTCCATCACGCCCACCGCCGTCTCCAAACCCTCTTACTCCCTTACTTGCAGAACGAGCCATTGAAATGGGCAGTCAATACCTAGTTGCTCCCGTGAAACAGATTCCGCGAACTTAACCGCGCAATCCTGCCAAGCCTCATCTGACGACGACAACCCCCGCACTGCGTCCGGCACCATGTGGCTTTCAACATTACTACTATGGGTGGTACTCCTTCAGAGCCTGCGCACTCCGGACTAGCTCCGGCATTTTGGAAAACTGCCGAGTAGCATCTATAAGGCGGTCGATGTGTGCAGTCATGTCCCTCTCCACATGTGAGATTCGGCTAATGAGGTACGGCTGGTCACTCTCGTAGATCGCTTTTCTGATAGTGGAGAGCAGGTAGATGTAAATAGTGTCCGCCTCGCTGCTCTCAATAGCGATCGCGATCTCGAACGCCCCATTCAATGTAATTTTCCCACTATCAATCTTTTGCTCGTGCTCGCTCAACGCATCCGTAATTTGTTGAATGGATACCCCCGGCAGACCCGTGGCTGGTGTGTCGAGACCGATAGTCTGAGCACATAACGACCGACCAAAGTCTACAAGCATGTAGTGCTGCCACTCCTCCGTACTCATCTGCTCCCAAAACCGGGCAATCCGTTCATCAACATCACCCAAGCGTAACGAAAGTGCGGCGTACAACTTCGCTTGCCTCAGTTCAATGTCTTGACATGCGTTAAATACTTCTGCTAGGGTCATGGGGTTATGCCTTTCTGCGGTTCCACGTGAAATGGGCGTATGGAACTCATGGAGGGTAGTATCAGAATCCGGTGTAAGTATAGCAGAGAAGAGCTTGCAAAGCAACAAAAAGCCGATTGCTACGCAGAGAGAAAAGGCATGAAAATTGCTACTAAAACTGTGTTATCCAACCGAAAATCCATGATTAAAAAGGGAAAAAACTCATATGCGGGGTACGCTGGGATAGTTTACAGTTGAGGAACTCTCAATCATGACAACTGGCGACCTGATTATGTCAAATCCAGATTACACGAATCTCTGCACGGGGCCATAAATGAGGCAGAACGATGCTGAATATTATACATAGCGTGCGGCTTATCCCATTCATCATGATAGTCTTCGCCGGACTCTCTGCTGTCACACCAACTAAGGCTGAGCGCACGGTGGACGCCGCGAACGGATCCTCCGCATCGGATCCCAAACCCGTAGAAACAAACGTCCTCTGTGTAGGGGACATCATGTTGGTGGGCAGTGCCAAGCCGGTAATCGAGCAACGCGGCGTTGATTATCCGTTTGATCGTATGCGCCCCATAATCGAGGCGGCGGACCTCGCGATTGGAAATCTTGAGATGCCTCTCGGCTTGACCGGCGCCCCTATACCGGAGAAGGATTTCACGTTTATCGGAGAACCCAAGCTTGCAGGGGGCATTGCGAAGGCAGGCTTTGATGTGCTCGCGCTTGCGAACAATCACATGGGCGACTATGGGGATGACGCATTGTTACAAACGTTGAAGATTCTGCGCGCCAACAAACTGCGGTACTGTGGGGCGGGGCCTGACCTCCAAACGGCAAGACAGCCCGCGATCGTAAAGTCGAGGAACACGCACATCGCGGTTCTAGCGTATTCCAAGACATACCCGTTTGAGTTCTTCGCGGCTGAAGGCGATCCGGGGACGGTGAATGGCATAGCGGAGATATTTGTTCCCGACATCAGGGCGGCGAAAAAATGGGCGGACATTGTTGTTGTCTCGTTCCATTGGAGCGGCGAACTCGTTACCGAACCGCGTGCGTATCAGGAGTGGCTTGGCAAGCAAGCCATTGATGCGGGCGCGGACCTCGTGTTTGGCCATCACCCACACGTCTTGCAGGGGATTGAGGTCTACAGAGGTAAAATCATCGCCTACAGCTTGGGAGATTTCGTGTTCGGTTCCGGCAGCGAAAGCAAGCACACGGGCGCAATCCTGCGGGTTACCTTTAGGGACGGAGAGTCAAAACGGGGGGAGATTATCCCGATAAACGTCGACAACCGGGAGGTGCAGTTTCAGCCGCGTACGTTTTCGGGTGACGCGGCACGGGCGGCGATTGATGAGATTCGAACGCTTTCACAGAAGTGGGGGACAGAGATTCGAGCAGAGAAGAATCGCGGAATCATAAAGCTGTAGCAGTCGGTTGCCGTTCACCAATGCCGGGTATCAACCCGCCTTTTGAAACGGCCATCTTTACTAAAATATAACAGATAACCATTCTCACGCGCATATTCGTGCAATCGCCGCGTAATCTCGACATCCTTCCGGCAGTATTCCGTTATCAGATCGACCCTGCCAGCCTTCCACCATCGCAGCGATTGCATCCCGTCAGCGGACTTTGCCTCGCTTAGCGTCGCACGGGCTAAAGTGTCCAAACTCAAACGAAATCCGAGCGTACGCGTGACGTGTTCCAGCATATCGAACGTTGGCAATTGCCGTAATGGGACAGCCGTATAGGGCGAAAGCACGGTGTAATCGAATCGTTTGACGTTGAATCCGACGACGACATCCGCTCCGAATAGTTCTTCGACCAACGCCTCCGCATCCTCCTCGGAAAATGTCTCGTACCGCTCGGTGGCTGTGCTATAGGTGACACCGACAGCGAGCCTCATACGGCGGATATTCGTCCAGCCGCCGACCTCCGAGGCGCTTTTCTGGGTTTCAAGATCGAAATAGACGATGTTTGTGTCTGGGGAGATGGGGCTTTGGCGCAAGAGTGCCTCCTCCCTTTTGCTCGCTCGATTAATGGTTCATCCACCAACTATCCAACGCTTTAGGACCTACACAGTTGAAAACCTAAACCTGTAGGGGAGCAAGCGAACGATTCACAACTCGGTAGGAGCGATCTCCGAATCGCGACTTCTTGTTGCTGCGTAATCAGAATAGGATGTGTTAACATTTAAGTGGGACACCCACCAATGCGAACACCGGACCCAAAGGGTTGGGAAACCCAACCCCTACGATTTGCAAAATGTCCCCAATCGCAGGAGTTTGATCCCGTAGACGCGGAGATCAACCGATTGGGCCAAGGGGAATCAAGTGAGCGAATTGTGAATGCGATAGAGATTTTACAGGTGTATAGCAGTCGCTAACAAATATATGGAGAAATCCCTCAAATGACGAAAAACGGCTTTGTCGCCCATTGTTCAAACGAGTTCTAAGCGGTCTCAGATCCTTCATTGCGTGGGAGGAGGGAGTTCAATCTTTCAATTTCTGACTCCAGTTCAGATACACGCTTGCAAAGCTGTGACACACAATTCGCCAAATTTTGCAAGGTCGGCGGGTAGTAACACCCCGCTGGTTCGTCATTGAACAGATTTTGCATGTTAGCGCGGAAGGGTTGTTCGTACGCCCTATTCCTAGCTTCTCCGACAAATGCCGCACGGCTTATATGTGCTGATTTCAATGCGTCAAACGCCACGATTTCCGCCGCCTGTCGATTAATTTTATCATTGAATATAGAATCGCAGCACTACCAACAGATACGGTATACATAATCTGGGTTTAGCATGGTAGGAGATAATCGCGTAACAGCGGTGGAATCGCGATTGACTACATGATCTTTTATTCTTTGGTGTATGTTACCGCTTTCACCTACATACGCAGCTTTATTATTTCGATCATACATAGCGTATATGCCAGGCTCGGTGGGTATTGAGTCTAGGGAAAAATCATACATGGAATTCTCCTATTTTTCACAATGCGACAGTAACGAAGGTAGTATGTAGATTCGGTGTCGGTAGTGCGGATGGTCTATGAGGCAGGAAGTGGCTTATGCAGCACGTGGGCTGGGTTGTATGGAAACCGAGTAGTTTCTTAAATTAGGACCGATAATCTGTTATTATTGTCCTTGTTTTTACGGTCAAGCACAATATCAAACATCACGCTTTACTTTTTCCCAAGGTATCAAATCATCTTCATCACCCACGGAATATTTTTCAAAGCTTTCGGCAATTTGAGGATGATTTAACAGAAGTTCTGCCTCTTCGTCCAAATCAACCATATCAACTTCGGAAACTGTTGATTCAGATGATTCCTCAAAAGTACCGGAGGTCTCCGCGACTTTCACGTGAAACGCCTCCTGCTTTCGCTCCGACCTAGACTATTCATTATTCGCCTAATTTGCTAGGTTTAATGATTGCATCTTGCGAACTAAAGGCCAATGCGCTTGATATCTGCGCAAACTTTTGGTAAACTTAGGGTTGTAACAAGCGTGAATCATAAACTCAAGGAGTTTACAATGGAAAGTTGGATTATACCTACGATAGCGGTGATAATAGCGGCAAGCGGATTGTGGTGGAAAGTTACCACGAGCATGGCAACAAAAGCCGACATTTCTCAGCTACGAACGGAACTAAAGGATGATATCAGAGAAATCCGACAGATGCTATTTGCACATATAGGGTCGCATTCCCACATCAATGACTCTGTTAAAACAAGCGACTCCTAACGATGCAATTAACAGATTAGCAGGTAGGTTCGATTGGGCGATCAAAGCAGCGAGTAGGATTATCTATGGGATTTCCACCGCGGGAACTCCTATCGGTCAGTTGCTCCTTCGCTATCAAAATTTCTATGGGAACTCTATCGCACTCCCTGTTCGGTCGCTTAATCCCACCCTACAAGTATACTTGGTAACACCCCATCACTAAGCGCAACAGATTCGCTCCCACCGGCTTCTAACCAACAATCCTCCCCAGCGAAGCCCTTGACACCTCATAAACGGTGTTCCAGAAACCGATGACAAACGTCGGCACGACGAACACAACCAACAGCGCCAGATTAGCCCACGAAAAGGAGATTGCATCCGTCTCATCGGAGGTTTCCAGAAACATCGCCTTTATGATTCGCGCGTAGTAGTAAAGCGAAACAACAGAATTCAGCAAGCCGACAACTGCCAGCCAGTAGAGTTCCTGTTTGATAACCGCCGTAAAGAGCAGCCACTTACCGAAGAACCCGGCAAAGGGCGGGATACCCGTCAGCGAGAAAAGGAAGATTGCCATTGAGACCGCCACGAACGGTGCGCGAGACCAAAGATTCCGATAGCCGTCAATCGTTTCGCTTCCCAGCTCGTTCGCAATCAGTACAACCACAAAGAATGCTCCCAAGTTCATAAACAGGTAGGCTATGAAGTAAAAGAGAATGGCATGGATGCCGTCGGGCGTCAGCAAAGTTGCTCCCATGAGCAAGTAGCCGCCGTGCGCGATGCTCGAATACGCAAGCAGTCTCTTGACGTTCTGTTGCGGCAGCGCCGCTAGATTTCCCAACGTCATCGTCAGTGCGGAGACAATCGCCAGCATAAGCGACCAATCGACTGAACCAACGATATTGGAAGCCTGGAACGTCGAATAGAAAAGCCGAATGAACAGCGCGAACCCGGCGGCTTTCGATGCCACAGACAGGAACGCGGTGATGGGAATCGGCGCGCCTTCGTAGACATCGGGCGACCACATGTGGAACGGCACCGACGCCATCTTGTAGCCGATGCCCGCAAGGATGAATGTGATGATTACCAATACGACGAGCGGATACGCTTCTCCCGCGTTGAACATCTCGGTTAACCGACTGCTAATCTGCACCACATCCCCGGTGCCCGTCAATCCGAACAGGAGCGACAGACCGAACAGCATGGTTCCCGATGCCACCGCCCCGTAAGTGATATACTTGAACGCCGCTTCACTCGAGCGCGGGTTGTGCGTCAAGAATCCCGCCAAGATATAGGAGGTTAGACTCACGGTTTCGAGCGAGATGAAAATCATCAACAGATTGGTTGACGACACCATGAGGAACATCCCGAATGTCACGGCAATCAGGAGCGCATAGTATTCCCCCTTCATTCGCGGGTCAAGCTCCTCGGATTTGATGGAGAAGATAATCGTCACCGCCGTGGCAGCTAAGATGAGGATTTTGAAGAACACCGCGAAACTGTCGAGCCGGATCATGCCGAGAAAGAGCGAGTGTTCCGACGATCCGATGGCGATGACAGCGATTAACGTCGTCGCCACGCCGACGAGCGCAAGATAAGCGACCCGCTCGGTGTTCTTGCCCTTGTTCACCAGATCCAGCAGGATGGCGCCGATTGCGAATACAACGAGAATCAGTTCGGGTATAAAGTAGGGAATGCTTTGGATATTTGGTAACGACGACACGTCAGCCTCCCCGCTACGGCACGAGCGGCAACATACTTACCGCCTGATTGAACATGTTGATGAGAAGAGACGGGTAGACACCAAAGACAATGGTGAGGATACCCAGCGGTACCAGCGTCAGGATTTCGCGCCCGTTGATTTCGGTAATGCCCTCATACTTCGGATTCAATTTTCCGAGGAACACGCGCTGCAGCGTCCACAAGAAATAGGCGGCGCCGACGACGATGCCGATTGTCGAAAGGATTGTCAGTACCTGATACTTGCTGTATGCGCCCAGCAGGGCGAGCGCCTCCCCGACGAACCCGCTCAGCCCCGGCAACCCGAGCGACGCCATGAACGCCAAGGTGGTGATGCCGGTGTAGATCGGCATCTTGCTCCCCAGCCCACCGAACCCGTTGATTTCGCGGTGATGCGCGCGGTCATAGACCACGCCGACGAGTAGGAACAACATCGCGCTAATCACGCCGTGGTTGAACATCTGCAGAATCGCACCGGTCACGCCACTCTCGTTACGCGCGGCGAGCCCCAATATGACGAACCCCATGTGTCCGATACTGGAGTAGGCGACAAGTTTCTTGAAATCGGTTTGCGCGAGCGCGCAGAACGACCCGTAAACGATATTGATAAATCCGAGGATAGCAAGCCCGTATCCCCAAGTGGCAGATCGCCCCAACGCTTTGGCATAACTCGGATCGGTGAAGAAAGCCATCCCTTCCGGCAGCATAGCGAAGTTGACCCGAATAAGCCCGTAAGTTCCCATCTTCAAAAGGATAGCCGCAAGGATAACACTGATGGCTGTCGGTGCTTCGACGTGCGCGTCGGGAAGCCACGTGTGGAAGGGGAAAATCGGGACTTTGACGGCGAACCCGATAAAGAAACCGAGGAACACCCATATCTGGAACACCGGATTGGCGAGCGCGTGGCCGTCCTGTTGAGCCAACGCAATCAGCGTCGGAATGTCGAACGTGCCGCCTTTGAGGTACACGGCAATCATCGCAATAAGCATTAGCACACTGCCAAAGAGGGTGTACAGGAAGAATTTAATGGCTGCATATTCGCGTCGAGGTCCGCCCCAAATCCCGATGAGGAAGTACATCGGTAACAGGGTTAGCTCGAAGAAGACGTAGAAGAGGAAAAGGTCGAGCGCCGCGAAGAAACCGATCATGCCCGTCTCCAGCAACAGGAACAACGCCATATAGGCTTTGATGCCCTTCTCGATATTCCGCCACGACGCAATCACGCATATCGGTCCCAGCAGCACGGTCAAGAGCAGCAGCGTCACGCTCAGCCCGTCGATGCCGATGTGGTAGTGGATATTGAACGCTTCAATCCATACCACGTCAACAACGTACTGATGACCTTCGCTCTCCCGGTCATATCCCGCAAGCAGTATCACTCCCAGTATGAGCGGAATAAGCGTAAAGACAAGCGTCGTGCGTTTAATTGTTTCCTCTGAGTTCCGCGGTAGGCATAGCACAACAACCATTCCTATGAGCGGAACAAAAATCATCAACGTTAATAGCATCTAATAAATTCCTCCCGATTACAACACTGCAAAAAATTGAAATAGGCCCTCTTGTTAGATCTAATTCATCTCCAATACGTCTGACCGGTACAAACCTCGCTCCCGTGGAACTGTCAAGTCCAACGAAGGGTCTGGATTTGTCAATCCAGACCGAGCACGTAACTATCCGTTTTTAGATGTCAGAATCCAAAATACGTAAGCCCTATAGAACTTCCTCCGAGTACATCTCACTACAGAAACCGCCTGAAAATCAGAATCAACAGCACGACACCGCCCAGAACGACTAGCAGATAATTTTGGATTGCGCCGGTTTGAATCCGTCGAATCCTTCCGCCGACCGACCACGTAATTTGCGCCACCCAATTGACCAGCCCATCGACAAATTTATTATCGAACCAACCCGTGAACGCGGCTACCACCGCTCGTGTGACAAACCCCACCAAATTCACAATGCCGTCAATCACGCGCAAGTCAAAAACTCTGAGAAACCTTGCCCATGCGACGGACAACGCCACAATTACGCCGTTATAAAATTCGTCGAAGTAGTATTTGTTCCAGCAGAGAGCGTATAACGGACGCAGACGCGCCGCAACGCCTTCAGCGGAGAATACCTTGCGATGATAGAATAGATAGGATAGCAAAATGCCGAAACTGGCGACAATGATGGAGAGAACCATCGCAATCGTGTGGGCGGGGCTGTGGTGAGCATGATGGTCGTCCTCAGCGTGTTCCCCGTGCGCGGCGTCATGAGCGCCGTGACCAGCGTCCTCGGCAGCGTGCGCGTCGGAAGCGCCCGCCAGCGCGTATAACACCGGACGCTCCTCGCTCGCATGCGCGGGAGCGTGCACGTGTGGTTGTTTTGGCGCTTTCACATGTTTTTTGAAAGACCACGGGTTGAAAGACCAAGTGTTTACGATCGGAAAACTGAGAACCGCCAGAATAATCAACGGAACCGCCATGACGCCCGGCGACTCGTGCGCGTGGTCGTACATCTCTTTGTTGCGCGGCTCCCCGAAGAAGGTCATGAAGATGAGACGGAACATATAGAAGGCGGTGATGCCGGCGGCGCCGAGCGCGATTATGAAAAGAATGTAGTAATGCACCGAATCCCATGCCATCGCGCGATCCAAAACGCCCGCCAAGATGGCGTCTTTGCTCCAGAACCCGGAAAACACGAACGGCACGCCCGAAATCGACAGGGTGGCAATCAGCATGGTAAGGAAGGTGATGGGCATCTTGCGGCGAAGCCCGCCCATGTGGCGCATATCCTGCTCTGCCGGGATGCCGTGACTGTCAAACTCCGCATCGTCGTGATGTTCGGTTTCGCCATGCTCGTCGTCATGATGCCCCGACTCATGGTCGTGGTCGTCACCGTGCGAGCCGTTATGAACCGCTAACGCATGGATGACGCTGCCCGATCCGAGGAACAGCAACGCTTTGAAGAAGGCGTGCGTGGTGAGATGGAAGAGACCTGCAACATAACTCCCCGCACCGATTCCCAGCATCATGAAACCCAGTTGGCTGATGGTAGAGTAGGCGAGCACACGCTTGATGTCAAACCTGACAATGGCGATGGTAGCCGCGACTATGGCTGTGATACCTCCCACGTAGGCAATCGCCAAGGAGGAATCGGGCGTCAGAATGGGAAACATCCGCGCGGTCAAGTAGACGCCGGCTGCCACCATCGTGGCTGCATGGATGAGTGCACTGACGGGTGTGGGACCTTCCATAGCATCGGGCAACCAGGTGTGCAGCGGAACCTGAGCCGACTTGCCGATAGCCCCGCAGAAGATTAGAACGCCCGCAATGGACAACCAAACGATGTCACCGGATCCCAGATTCGCGACCGCTGCGAAGATTCCGCCATCACCGTAAAGCGCGAACGTATGGAACTTCGTGAACAACATCATCATGCCCACGAACATCCCCACATCGCCCACACGAGTGGTAAGAAACGCCTTCTTGCAGGCGTCCGCGGCGGAGTCCTTCTCGAACCAGAAACCGATGAGCAGATAGGAACACAACCCGACAAGTTCCCACCCGATATAGATGCCTAACAGGTTGTCGGAGACGACCAGGAACAACATCGAAAAGGAGAACAACGAGAGGAAGGCGAAGAACCGGGGGTAGCGGGGGTCGCCGTGCATGTAGCCGATGGAAAAGATATGAACGAGGCTACTGACAATCGTCACGACGAGCAGCATCATCGCGGTTACGCTGTCAAAATAGAACCCCATCGACAATTTGATTTGGTCGATCTCGATCCACGTAATTGAGATGGGCTCGGGGTGAGACGTGATTTGCGGCAGTAGGAGGAAGGAGCAGATGGCAGCGATAAGCATCGCCGCGGTCGAGATGATGTCTTGGCGTGAGTAGCTTCGCCCGGTCAGTGATAGTAGTCCGAAAAACGCGAACGCCGCGAGCGGACAAAGCAGAATAATGCTGATTAAAGGTACGACCATACCACCCTTTCCTTACTCAATCTCCGCGATGATACGATTTGGATCTCGTGGATACAACCTCTGGGCGACGCAATCCACAACAAAATCTAGTTCTTCAAGGACAATCGCCCCGATAAGCGCTGTGTCACGGTCCGGCTCAACGATGGCGCGAAACGTGAATTCGCGGCCTAGGAGTGCCACTCGAACATTTTCGACAACCTTGCGTGTTCCCGTCCGTCCGTCGGCATAACGAACTCCCACTTCGCCAGTCTCAGGTAACCCTAACTGTTCAGCTACTGCGGCAGGTATTACCAGTCGTGTTGCACCGGTGTCAACCACACCGCGCGCTGTTGTCTGACGAATCTGATCAGGAGGCAATATGCCATCTTCCGCACGGAGCATATCTTGACTATTTGTCAGCTTGAGATCAACCGAAATCCTGCCCATCTTATTATCCCTTCAATGTATCCGTCTGATCGGGTTGAATGGTGCCAAACTCCCTGTAAATCGCCAATATGATAGCCAAAAACACTGCCGCTTCCGCGGCGGCAAGCACAATCCCGAAGATGGCGATGATTTGCCCGTTGATGTCCTCGGCAGGCGTCATGAAACGCGAGAACGCCGCGAAGTTTAGGTTACAAGAGTTCAGAATCAACTCGATCCCCATCAGGATACTGATGGCGTTCCGGCGGGTTAATACGGCAAATACGCCGAGTGTGAACAGAATCGCGCTGATAACGAGATAGTGTTGCAGCGTCATTCTTCGTCTCGCACCTCCTTGCGGGAAATCAACGCAGCGCCTATGAGCGCCACTAACAGCAGGATTGAGACGACTTCAAACGGCAGCAGGAATTCTCCCTGCATAATCATCTCGCCAATGGTGCGCGTGGTCGGTTCCAAGGTTGACCCGTCGTCCTTAATCCCGTCCCATTGAGGCGTGTTCGCAATCACACCGAACAGCAGCACGAGAATCAGGAGCGCGACTATTCCGCCCAGGATTAGCTGCCCCCGTTCAATCTGAATCCTCATCTGGAGGCGCCCGCTCGTCATCATGACGCCGAAAAGAATGAGCACCAAAATCCCGCCAACGTAGACGATAACCTGTGTGGCGGCGAGGAAGTCAGCTTGCAGGAACACGTAAAGCCCGGCAACGCCAAAGAGCGTAATCATCAGCGAAAAGGCGGCGTGAACGATGTTCCGCACGGTCACTACAAGTACCGCGGAAGCGACCGTCAACAACGCGAAAGCGTAGAATATCAGGGATTTAATGCCGATAAATTCCATAATCTAGTAAGTAGGTTGAAACCGAGTTTTTTCCGCAAAACTCGGTTTCTTTCCTGTGCAATGCTGTACTAGCCGTTACTCGGTCGCTTCCGTCTCGGCAGCAGGCTCATTTTGGTACATCTCAGGTTTGGCAAACGGAAATACCAATTCCATTCGGTCAAATGTCGAATACTCGATGCCTTTCATATCATCAAACATTATCAGGCACTCCGTCGGGCAAACCTCGGTGCAAAGCCCGCAATACATGCAGAGCGACATGTCGATGTCAAATTTATCGAGATAGAAGATGACGGGTTTACGCTCGACGATGCGATCGATGTCGCCGCTCGGGATGGTTAAGGTTTGGTCATCACGGGTTTTGACGGTGACCGTTGTGTCGGGAACCACCTTCTCGTCGCCTTCGACGAAACCCACAACCTCGGAGCGATCCTTGAGATGAACCACATTCATGCTATCCCAAAGCCGTTCTCCCTTGGGGAGTTTTTGGGTTGTAATGGCGATGCAGTCGACGGGACAGATCATTTCGCACTTCTTGCAGCCGATGCAGTCTTCAATCCGATTGAACAGTTGCCCCCGATAGCCCTTGGGAATATCGCGCACATTCCGCTTCTTCTCGAACGGACGTTGATAGGGATACTGATGCGTTACCGCGTGCCGGAACATCTGCTTAAACGTAATGCGCATACCGATGAGCACCGTATAGAGCGCTTTGTAGATATTGAAGAAATACTTGTTCATCGTACTATTCCTCCCAATGTTATGCCGAACTCGGTTGAGGCTCGGGGCGCTTGGATAGGCTCTTTCCCGCCACGGCGTATGTGACGATAAGCCCGACAACGATGATAGCCATGCTGATGATTATGCTTAGCCTGGAATCTTCCGGGAAGATCAGCCCCCATATCCCCACTCCCAGAATATTGAAGAATGCGATGGGCAGGAGATATTTCCAACAGAGGTTCATCAACTGGTCGACACGCAGTCTCGGCAGCGTCCACCGCAACCACATCATAACGAACACCAGGAACAGTGTCTTGAGAACGAAGCCCGGCATTCCGCCGAGGAAGTCGTATCCTGGCAGGATGCCCTCCCAACCGCCGAGGAACAGTGTTGCCGCAATTGCGCATACGGCAAACATGTTCGCGTATTCCGCAATGAAGAAGAGCGCGAACCGCATGCCGCTGTATTCGGTGTGAAACCCCGCGACAATCTCCGATTCCGCTTCCGGCAAATCAAACGGCGTTCGATTCACTTCGGCGATCGATGAGATAAAAAAGACGAAAAAGGCGACGAAGGTGAAAGGCGTGCGGAATATCAACCAGCTAAACAGTCCTTCGGATTGACTTCCGACGATGTCCTGCATTCTCAGGCTCTGGACCAGCATCACGACAACTAAAATGGAAAGCCCGAGCGGGATTTCGTAGCTGACGATTTGCGCGGCGGATCGGAGCGCCCCCAAGAGCGACCATTTGCTGTTGGATGACCAGCCCGCCATAATGACGCCCATGACGACGACCGACGAGATCGCCATAATATAGAAGATTCCGATGTTGAAGTCGCTGATTAAGATTCCTTGACCAAACGGGATGGCGGCGAAGGCGGCGAATGAACACGCGAAGATGATATACGGCGCTAAGATAAAGAGGAGTTTGTCGCCCTGCGGCGGGATGAAATCCTCCTTAAAGATTAACTTGACCCCGTCCGCCAGCGTCTGAAGCGTGCCCCAAGGACCTACGCGCATGGGGCCCGTCCGGTTCTGAATCTGGGCGGAAACCTTGCGCTCCGCCAGCACCAGCACCAACGGTATGAGCGGAACAATGGCGACAAAAATACCGCACGCCCCAAACATCACGAGAATCGTGCCGAGCGAAACCGGAAAGTTTTCGGCGGCTCCCGCAGGAACAAACGGGAGATGTTCCAGAATCGGAATCAATCGGTTGCGGGCAAAGTCCTCCGCCCAGTTTCCGGTAGCATCGGAGGATACTCGTGAAAAAATTGCGCTAATTTGTTGTATCAGGTCAAACATATTGGAAACAGTGGTTAGTGGCCAGTGGCTAGTGACCAGTGATCAGTTTACCTCACTCGGTTGATCGCTCCTGCCGGTTACCAACCGGTGGTTTACGGCACACGGAGAGTGCCTACTACTTTTAGCGGTCGACCTCGCCCATTACAATGTCGATACTTCCGATGATGGCAATGATATCGGCGACCATCAATCCTTTGCTCAACTCCGACAGTGCGCTCAACGCGCTAAAGCACGGCGACCGTGCCTTCAGGCGAAGCGGTTTCGGCGTGCCGTCGCTCACGATGTAGAATCCCAACTCGCCGCGCGGCGCCTCGCTCCGGAAGAAGATTTCACCCTTGGGCGGACGCACGGCTTTGAACTCTGCCACAATCGGTCCGTCGGGAATGCCGCCCTCAAGCTCAAGTATCTGCCGGACAATCTTGACGGACTCCTTTAGCTCATCCATCCGCACCTTGTAGCGGTTCCAACAGTCGCCTTTGACGGCGCCGAATTCGGGCATATCCTTGCCAAACGGGATGTCAAAGTCGAACCGATCATAAATCGAATACGGCTCGTCCTTACGCAGATCCCATTGCATCCCGGCACCACGCAGGTTCGGTCCCGTCGCGCCGTAGTTTATTGCCGTCTCTTGGTCCATCACCGCGACGCCTGCTGTGCGCTCAATGAAAATGCTGTTGCCAGAAAGCAGGTTGTTATACTCGTCAATCTTTGGCTCGAAGTAGTCGATGAACTCCTTCACCTCGTCAAGAAAATCAGGCGGCAAATCCCTGGAAACCCCGCCGATACGTACATAGTTGTAGGTCAATCGCGCGCCGCAAATCTTCTCGAACATAAGCAGAATCTTTTCGCGGTCCCTGAAGGCGTAAAGGAACGGCGTGAAAGCGCCGATGTCCATGCCGTAGGTGCCGAACGCCAGCAGATGACTGGCGATGCGATTCAGTTCGCAGATGAGTACACGGAGGTATTCGGCGCGTTCCGGGACTTCAAATGTCTTCTTCTCATCCGCCGCCATCAGCCTTTCCACCGCCAAGCAGAATCCCCAATTCTGGTTCATGGCGGCGATGTAGTCCATGCGATCGGTGAACGGAATGATTTGCGGATAGGACAGATTCTCGGAATGTTTCTCAAAGCAGCGGTGCAGATAGCCGAGATGCGGGATGGCTTCCCGCACAACCTCGCCGTCAAGTTTCAACTCCAGGCGCAATACGCCGTGCGTGCTCGGATGTTGAGGTCCCATGTTCACGACCATCTCATCCGAGAACGGCTGTAATTCTATGAATTTGCTTTCAAGTTGTGGCGCCGCCATAATGAATTTCGCCTTATAGTGTTTCTCAACTAGCGTTTAGCCACCAGTGCAATGGTTTGAAAGCACCGACTATCCAAACTCTCGCTTGGAATCGGGTCCCATGACCACGGTCTGTACGTGCTTTACAGTCCAAGTTACTTGCTGACTAACATTTTCCGAGTGGTCGAAAAATCGCCGGCAGTTAACGAATAAAAATAGACGCCGCTTGCTACAAACTGACCCTGTTGATTCCGTCCGTCCCAATATACAGCGTCGCTTTTATCGGTGTAAAATCCCGCTTCTTGATGTCCCAAGTGCCATTGACGTACCATCACGCCGTTTGTGTTGTAGACCGCAATCTTCACATCGGAGGATTTGGCGAGGCGGTACGGAATCCATGTCTCCGGATTGAACGGATTTGGGAAATTGGGCAACAGCGCTGTCTCCTTGGGAAGCAGTGTTTTGAGAAGTTGCTCCAAAACGAAAATGCCTCTCAGCGACGTGGGATCCGTCAGTCCGCGCTGCGACGCTTGTGCCAACCATTGCTTCACGTCCGCGGCAGTGAGTCCCTCAAGAGCTTCTTGAGCGAATGGAGGAGCTGCTCCCCGCGGCGTGTCTATAGCCGAGGCAACTCTTACCAAATCAACCACATCAACGACTCCGTCTTCATTGACATCCGCATGATTCCTCCCGCGGACCCCGAAACTTGTGAATACGGATCGTAAATCCAGAATATCTACATCGCCGTCACCGTTCACATCTTCCAGCAATCCGAGTGGACGCGCCCACACCTTCGCATGGGATACAAGAGGATATGAACGCCCTCCATCAGGGTTGACAAGGATTGCCTCGGACATAATAAGGTCGGACAGTACCCATCCGTAAGGCTTGAAAGCGGTAATTTCAAACTTTATTACCGCAAGTACCCCATCCTCATCCATGACTTGGGGGAAGCCGGTTGCCGCCAAGGTCACCTGATTTTCGCCCTCAATCTCACGCGCAAAGTCATCCCCTTCGAGGATGTAATCTCCCTTGAAGACCTCAAGATATTTGAGAACGGAACCATCAAATCCCAGAGTTACCTGAAATCCCGCAATATCCGATCCGTTCGCGATTTTGAGAGCGACATTGATCGAGTCGCCGATGTTCCAATTCGCTCGCCGAGGGAACGCGAGGCTCATCGTCGGCGGATCCAATTCCGAGACGAGTTTCCTTAGTTCGCTAGACGGAACGGCGAAGTTGATGTTCTGAGCCCTATCATCTGAACTCGATGCGACGGAAACACCTATGACTTCACCTCTTTCATTTAGAACCGGACCTCCGCTGCTTCCGGGCGAAATCGGAGCCGTCATCTGTAACCTCTCCGCTCCATCACCCCACCTTCGACGGGCGCTAACAATTCCTTCGGAGAAGGTTCCCCACCAGTAACCCAGTGGATTGCCGGCAACATAAACTTTCGCTCCGATTCGTAACGACCTGCTTCCGCTGTCGCCTATGGGAAGCGGTTCGGCATCCGGAGCCGATACCTCGATCAGCGCCAAATCCTGTATCTCATCGCTCTTGAGAATCCGCCCGAGGGTATACGATTTGTTCTGAGCCACGCGGCGGGCGGTGCCTCCATGCGCTCCGTCAATCACGTGAAAATTGGTTGCGATAACATTCGATAAAACAAAGAATCCGCTGCCATATGCGACGACTCGATCATCGGCATCTGTCATTGCTAGCAGAACTGTTGCGCCCAGCGCGTTCTGGGCGATCTCTTCAGAGGTAGGAGTCGCGGATACGGCGGTTCTCCCCAACAGAAGAAGGGATAGTGATATTGCGATGAACGTTGCTTTGCGTACCATGATATTTTCCTTTCGTAGGCAAGGAATAATGTCATGGCAACTTTGGCAGTTGAAAACTAACTCATGTCAAAAGTAAAGTGCAAAGAGACTTTGAGAAACCGAGTTTTCAAGAAAAAACTCGGTTTCAACCACATACTCTTAACATGAGCGTAAAAACGTTAGGATTCTTGACTCGGCGATGCATTGAGAAAAAACACATCCGTAAAGAATCTACTCTTGGCCATTCCAAATCGGTTAATCTGCCAACAAGCCTATGATTGCTTCCTACGCATGGACGAACCGGTATCAGAATCGCAATTTCTTCCCGCATAGTGGGGGTTTATCTCTTATTCAAACAGGTTCGTAATGCTTGCCTACAGCAATACGACACCCGCATCCCCCAATAATGTTCTGAATGCTCGTAATCCTAGCGTAACGGGGAGACCTTCCCGGTTCGCTTGAGGGAACGCTATCAGGATTAGCTATCGCACTCACTATCCGTTCGTTTGATCGCTCCTTATCCAGTCGCTTGATCCCATCCTACAAATGTACGTTGGTCGCGACCAGGAGGTCGCTCCTACAATAACGGTATTAGCGATCTTCAATCGTCAATACGGCACGCGCATACCACGATAGAACTCGGGATCCTTGTAATCTTTGCGCAGCGGGTACCCTTCCCAGTCCTCCGGCATCAGGATTCGCCGCAGATCGCTGTGCCCTTCAAAGGTTATTCCGTAAAGATCATACGCCTCCCGTTCGTGCCAATTAGCTGTCTTCCAGATATCTTCGACGGAGGAGATGTGCGGATCTTCCTTGGGTAGGATGGCTTTAAGGACTAGAGTGTGACGGTGGGTCATTGAGAAGAGATGGTAGACGAGTTCCAGGTTTTCTTCCTTGACGCCCAAGTCAACCCCGCTTAAACACATCAGCGAATCGAACGCCAGTTCGCTATCCTCGGCAAGATAGCGGGTAATACCGGCGATTGCATCGGGTGCGATGAGAATAAACGAATCTAGGACGACCTCCTCAAAGGAGAGTATGGAGTCTCCGAACTCCTCTTTAAGTCGTGTGTAAATATCTTCCGATGTCACAGATAAGACAACGCAGCCAGAGCTGGGAATCAATCTATTGCGTTGCAGCTCTCCTTTCGCCCTTTATCGGGGTTGCTTGTCAGGTTACCTAGATTGCCACCTCTGTAGCAGATTGTGTGCGGCCGCAAACTAACAGTTTGCGGTACAAAGGTTGAAACCTTCACTAGGTAATGGCTTCTTCCTGCTCCTCGGCGCTTTCCTCCACTACTGCCTCAATCTCTTGGTCTTCGAGATCCGTCTTGGTATACAGCCTGCGCAGGAACGGGATGTACGAACGCTTGGCGACCGTTTGTGTTTTAATCTTCTCTTGAAGTTTGAGCAAGCCTTCAATCAGGGCTTCGGGACGGGGCGGGCAGCCGGGCACATAAACGTCAACAGGGATAATTCGATCGACGCCTTTGAGCACATGATATCCGTGTTGCCAGTAGGGACCGCCGCTCGTGGCGCAACTCCCCATGGAGATAACGTACTTTGGTTCCGGCATCTGTTCGTAGAGCCGCTTGATTCGCGTTGCCATCTTTAGCGTAACAGTGCCGGAAATCACCATCAGGTCGGATTGACGCGGCGTCGCGCGAGGAACGCCCGCACCGAACCGATCAAGATCGTAGTTGGAAGCCGCTGTCGCCATAAACTCAATCGCACAGCACGCCAGTCCGAAGGTCATGGGCCAAAGTGAGGATGCCCGCGCCCAATTGGCGACGGCATCCACGGATGTGACGATAACGTTGTCGTCAAGTTTCTCATCAAGTATCATAACGAACTACCCTCCGCTACTGGCTGGGCTTCTACCTCCTCACGCTTTCCCTGTACCTCCTGCTGGATCGAACGAATCCATTCAAGATCTCCCTTCGCCCAAACATAGGCGAGTCCGACTAACAGCACCGCGATGAAGATTAACATTTCGACAAACGCAAGCACACCGATACCGCGGAAAACGACCGCCCACGGAAACAGGAACACCACCTCAACGTCGAATATCAGAAAAATGAGAGCAATCACATAGAACCGCGTATTGAACTTGATGCGCGTATCGCCAACCGGATCTTCGCCGCACTCATACGGGATGAACTTCTCTTCCATGAACAGTTTGGTGTGAAGCAGGCGAGACACGGCGAGGTTCAGCGCTACGAAAACGGAACCGACAAAGAGGAAAATCAGTACATTTGCGAAGTTAAAAAACATAGTTTCTGCTATATTTCGATAGGATTGTGAAAAACTTCACAAGATTGGAGATTAAGACGCTGCACCCAAATTGAAGCAGCGTAAATTATATATCAGATCGGGATCGTTTGCAACAAAAAATCAAGACATTGAATGAGGCACCTTTGGAGCGATCTCCGATTCGCGCTTAGCGTCGGGAATCGGAAGGGAGAGAAGACGGGAAGATTGGAAGGGAAGGAATGATGGAAGGGGGTGTATGGGGTGGTTGGGGGAGGGGATTGTCTGAACCGCGCATTGCACGGATTTCACGGATTGGGAGGAATCTGGGCGGTGAGGGAGGATATTGAGGAATCGATGTCAATTTGTTGCATGGGTTAACCAAAAACATGGCATTCCGCTGGAGTGCGGAGTTTGATTTATCGGAATGGTATCGGTTGATCGCGCATTACAGTAAAAAAGACCAAAAGGCTGGTGTGCGGGGGATTTGCTATCGCGCTCACTATTCATTCGCTTGATTGCACCCTACATGCTAATCGGTCGGTTAATTTTCGGCAACCCGACCGGGAGGTCGCTCCTACAACCGCATTGAAAGGCTGGTAGGAACTCTATCGGGCGAGGAGGACGAAGAGACTGAGGGAGTTTTAACGTTTGCGATTCAGTCGTGTGTTTGGTATACTAAATCAGTGACCATACCACTATGAAGGAGGTTGATATGGCTGAATTTGAAGACGAACAGGAATTGGATGACGTACCGCTCATTGATGACGAAGAGTACGCGTTGGAAGAGGTCGGCGATACTCTCGAATTTCTTCGCGACTCTAGCGAAAATCTCAACCTATATCTAGCATTCAAGGCATACCATGAGGACCGAAATTTCGAGAACGCTATTAAGAACTTTGAAGCCGCTATCGCCTACGAAAAGAAGCACGCTAAGCCCGCAGAAACAGATGAAAACGGTGAAGAAATCCCGAACACGACGCTTGTCAAGTGCCGTTATTGGCTGGCAGAATCCCAAAATAAAATTGGACAGAGTAAGAAAGCAATAAGGATCTTTCAATCGCTCGCGAAAGATTTTGACAATCATTACCTCGGTACGGCTGCCCAGCGGCGCGTGGAAAACCTAAAGGCGGAGGGGTAACGATTTAGGTACCGACAGATGAGCAAACTCGTGGTTTGGATAACCGTCGCGATTGTGCTTGGCTTGATGGTTGCCATAGTTGTCGGAATGCTTAGGATCCACCAAGCGACTCCCAAGACCTATCCCGCCGATCAGGGACAAAACTATATTGATGTCACAGGTTATCCACCCAAGATGCGGGAATACTACGAGCTATTCGCGAACAGATGCAGCCGCTGTCATACCCTCGCCCGTCCCATCAACTCTGTCTTTACCGTAGAGGAGTGGAGGAAGTACGTCCAGAAAATGATGCGCAAGCCCGGCTCGGGGTTGACACCGAAAACCGCCGGCCAGATTACGGAGTTCCTTATCTACGACTCTAAAGTCAGAGAGCGTTGAAATTGGTTGCAGTTATGTCAGAAACATGATTGTTTCTCGCTGGGGTCACGATCGCACGAGGATGTCTATAGGAATTCTATCGCACTCGTTATTCACTCGTTTGATCCTTCCTAATCCAGCCAGCTGATCCTAGCCTAGTGCGTGTCGGGATATTTCTCACATGGCGCAGGATCTACTATCGTACTCGCTATTCGTTAGTTTTATCCTCTGGAGCGCGGGGATGGTACGCATCGCAATTCTATTGACATGGCACTGCTCTGTAGTGTAAAGGCGTGGTTGACGGTTGGTCACGGACATATTGGCTTTCTATCGCATGGGATTTGGGTTTACTGCGGACTGGGCGCGGAAACCTCGCCCCTACGGGGAAGCACTGAGCACCCACCTATTCGCGCGCAATGGCACGTTAAGCGGGAAGAAACCTCTATCAATCAGCCGAGTGAACACCGAAGGCGATAGCAAATCCTGCTAATTATCCGTTCCATTGCTCTCCGCCTACGGACTAGCAACTCAGCCATTTATCTAGTTCTTGTTCGGTCCTTGGGGAAGGGGCGCGGCCCCCGGCAAGACGTATGGCATACAGGTGGTCCCTGAGGAATTCTAAATCGGATGGCGTGTCCACATCGTACCATGGCGGCAGCAATCCGAGTGTTGCGTTGGTCCCGTCAACTTTTTCAAGTGTCTCCCGAAGCACATGCTCCGTGCTCCACGCAATGTCCTGAAATATGACGGGGATTGTGCGGTCCGCTCCACTTTTTGAAAACCCGATTAGGCAATATCCCCCATCCGTGCTTGGACCAATGACAAGGTCACGGGAATCCAAGAGTTCCATCCCTCTTTCAATGTACGCTATCGGAAGCGTCGGGCTGTCGGAGCCGACGATTAGGAATTTCTCATAGTCCCGATTGCAAGCCCATCGTGACACCGCGGTTAACCGTTCACCCAATCCCGAATCCCCTTGGGGGATATAAGTTGCGCCCTCTCCAATCAAAGTTTTCAGGCCATGTAAGCCGTCGGGCGGAGTGTAAGCTATGACTAGATCGCTCCCCGGGAGTTCGGACAACGCGGTACACCAGTCAACCAAAAAGGCTCGATAGAGTGATGCCGCACCTTCGGGTGAGAGGAGGGGAAGCAGACGGGTCTTTACCTGGCCGGGCACAGGATTCTTGACAAAAACAATGGTGCAGCAGGACATATTTTGTTCTCGGATTCAGCGATTCATCTTGCTGTTCCGGATTCGGTGTTCTCAATAAGCGCATCCGGTTGTACCGGGCTGGGCTGAGACTGTTTCCACCCGATGACAAGCGCAAGAAGGGCGAGGACTACTGCAATTACCACGAGAGGGGTGCCTTTATGCCCACTGTCTACAGTGTTAATCCTGTATCCTCCGAGCAGTGCTAGTCCAATTGCCAACACTGAGAGTACAGCGCAGGCGTACAATGGCAACTGAATGAGGGCGGCAAGCAACGAAACAAGCGAAATCCAGAGACTGAATTTGGCGATTTGGGGTACTTTCGATTCAGCCGAATCGGCGGCGTGCTGGGTGCCAACCTGTGATTGATTTGGTTGGCGATCGCGTTGCCCCCGCGGCGGCGGTACATCACGATAGGTAGATTCGACCAAACGAATAAACTCTGCCATCAACTTCTCATGCTTAAGCCAGGCGAGAAGTTCAGGATATTCGTGCTTAAGAAGAATAGAGAATTCGTGGCGCTGTGCACTGAGGTCGGTGAATTCTTCCCAACGGCCCTCTTCAACAATGCTGTACGGCTCGGGACCGACATGCAACTCATAGCCGCGCCCGACATTGTGGATAATCTCGCCAATGCCTTCCCGTTGCGCAATAGTAATCTCCTCAAAGGCGGCAGCCGTTGCTTGTGGAAGATTGTCCTCCTCACCAATCACTTGCGGAAGGGCACGATTCGCGTCCGACTCATCCTCATCAGAATCGGGTGCCGTGTTTTGGTCCTCAGTGATGACCAAGCCAATCCTGCTTACGAGTTCAAGTGCATCGACCTGATGCTCCGGCGCAACAAATATGGTGGTTTGGCGCGACTTTCGATCATAGTCCGGACGACAGCGAATCTGTTGATTCTGCAGCGTCGCCTCGATTAACGTAACTTCCCACTCATCGCCTGTGCGGTAAATCTCGACCCAATCGTCCGTACTAAAGAGTTCGTCTGAGTGGCGTGCCATGAGTGTGTCTCTCCAAGACTAGGTTCGCGACGTTGGAAGTACAGATTGTCATCGAGCGAGATTTTGATTGAATTGGGTTTACGCGAGAACCTCTAGTATTGCCTACTATATATGCAGCGTTACTCAGGCAACTTACAGAGGCTGGTGCGCAGTGCGCACCCTACAACGCTGTGCTTGGGGATCGCGGTTGATAAGTCAATCCGCCTGCCGGTATTTGTCGAGGAGGGGGTGCCGGTGAGCCAACGGTGCGGCGCGCTCTCCCGATCTCAGTCCGAACACCGTTCTCAGACATATACCGACCGCGATGGTGTTAGCGGCAAGGAACATAGGTAACCCCACGTGCGGGATAGATGTCGCCATAAAATAAATCCAATAGCCTGCGATCACGGCCACAACCTTTGGTTGGTTTGAGAAAATTGTCTGACCCATCGATAGGAAGATTGCCGTCTTGCCGTAGATAGCTATCGGAAGCAAGATCGAGATAAACAACAGCACGAACGGGATGCCGATTATTGATAGCACCAATACCGCTATGAGGCAAGGGGCACCAATCAGCACCGCCAGTCCAAGAAGTGTGCTCCCTATGGGACGGTGGGAGATGACGTGCGCCATTGCATTCATCCGTTGAGGAAACACGGCATAAACGGTAATGTGAACCACAGTTAGCGCCATGAAAACCAACACGCCCCATACAAACTTCGCGGATTTCGCCATTCCCCACGCTTCCTGCGGCCGCATGATTAGCCATGCGGAGGCGGGGATAAACTTCCAGCCGTTCACTTCTCTGTAGATACCGCCTAGATACTGCTTTCCCCGAATCTTCCCTAGAACCGTGGTGACGCTTCCTAAGATCTCTGCCCCTTCTTGCACCTCGACGTCACCTTTTAGAACCAGCACGTCGTTACTAACCTTGCCTCGAAGAGTCAAGTTGCCGCCAATCACAACCAAACTCTCGACAGCTTCCTTGGGGCTGAGGTGATAATTTCCGCCTAGCTGCACGACCTGTTCATTTACTTTCACACTGCGGGTGATTTCAGATGACTGATTATCCGACTCCGAGTCGTTCGCCGGTTTTTCTTCGCGGGCGTCGAGAGGTTGAGTCCTCTCGGCAGGACCTTCCGTGGGTTGCGGGGTAGTTGATTGTGCTGAAACTGAGTGAGGGAGAGTCAATTGCAGGCATAACCATAAAACGATGATGAGGAGCGGACGCTTTGTCATCTGAAATCTCTTAGAACCTGTTTGAATAATCGGTAGCAGAGCCATTTTTAGTCATTCGTAGGAAGAATTTTCGTGCTTTTATTGTTGTCTGCTATGAACCTGTCGCCCCTCTGGGGCTTAGGTGCACGGAATTCTGGCATCTCTACACACCTTCAAGATCTCTATCGCACTCACTATCCGTTCGCTTGATCCCCTCTGGGGCTATTAAAGGCTGGTGCGCAGTGCGCACCCTACAAATGTACTTTTCAAACGGGCTCTTAAAGAATGATCTTTATGGGAGGGCGGTGACACCACAAAAAACCGTTGAATGGCACTAGCATATATTAGACATCTTTCCAAAATGGATCCATGTGGTTACAGCAATCTTGGAGATTGGAATAACTACACTGTCTGGCAACTTGTCGAGCAATATCTCAGGTTCACAATGGCAGCAATCACATTCCACGTTTTCCCATAGTTGCGATGTTTGCCTCGATAAATGTCTTTGGTGATGCGAAAAATCTTACACCGTCTGACGATATTCTCAATGCCAACTCTTTGTGTTGCCAACTGCCGGTTGAATTGCTTCGCCTCTGGAGTCAAGGGCGCACTCCGACGTTTCTTAATAGGTGTCGAACTGTTGGCATACAGCTTGGATATGCCCTGATAACCACTGTCAGCCAACTTCTCGGTCTCAGGAGAAATCGCCACACGGCTTTCCTTCAAGATTCTAAAATCGTGTACACTCCCTTTGCGGCAAACAACCGATAATAGTTCTAGCATCGCCAAACACGCAATCAATTGAACTTTTATGGTGTGCCGTTTTTTTTACCACTATAGTAGACACGCTGTCCTTTTGTTGGACGTTCAATCGGTTGCTCGGTGACATCAATGATGATGGTTTGCAGATTGCTCTCTAACAAGTGTTTTCGGTTCTTCAGCGAAAGCACCTTAACCAACACATCAAGTATCTGATGATAGAGTTTATTTGCATAAGACTCACTGATACCAAACTCTGCACCTAATCTGGCAAAGGTTGGATAGTGACGCAAATAGGTGAATGTCAATAGAAGGCGATCGGTCAATGCCACCTCCGATTTCTTTCCGCGTTTCTTCATCGGTCGTTCTTCTCGAAGGTTTTCGAGGTAAGCCGCCACGCGCTCCAAAATAAGGTTGAACGCTGCCTTGTCAATACCAACCGCTCGCAGAAATTGCTCATCTGACAACTTTATTGCTTTTTCAAATTGACTCATGGGTATATCCTTTCTACAACAGAAGATGTTGAAAGGATATAACGTAAATTCAAGCCAAACGGATACTTATTTTGGAAAGATGTCAATTGTATCCAAATACAATCTTCATACTGTATACTGATGCTCCAAAATCCACGCCGATCAACGGTTTCGCGTGTCTGAGGCGTTAATTTTCCAGATATAGTATGTCATTGAAAATCATCCACCAAATAAGTAGTACTATACAGAGATTTCTAAATTTTGTCAACCGTTTGTGGATTATTTTTCTTTTTTTGGTTATGGCTAGGTTCTGTCGACATTTTCCGAGGCGTGGCTGAATTCGACGAAACATGCCTAGCCGTAGGGGCGGGGTTTCCTCCCCAACACTGACTCGGGTATGTGGTTTACAACAGCAAAACCTACAGTGAACACTAGCCTAACTCTCTTAAGGCGATCTCTACGGGGCGAGGCAACCTCGCCCCTACGATTTAGGTCACGTAACTCACTGCGATCTTGAAGTTATCTCAAATCGCCTGAAGCCGTATTATAGTCATTTACGATCATATTTACACATATTTAGATTGCATGCTACTCGATTTGATAGTTGTAGATTGTTACGACAAATCAACTACCTGTAGAAGCGATCCTTGCTCAAGACAAGAGATCGCGACCGGGAGGTCGCTCCTACAAAAGATACGTATGAGGTGCGTGAACTAAAGATCGAACTGCGTAGTTCCAAATGTATAATTTCTAGTTGAAATGACTATGGGTCGAAAACTTGGAATGGAGATGGGTTCAATTTATCAAATGTCAACAGAACCTAGAAATCTGCATCGCGAATCAGAGGATTAAACGAGTGAACAACGAGTGCGATAGGGATCTTTGAAAACGAATGATTGGGCGAACGGATAATGAAAAGGATCTTCTATCTCCCTCGTCATCCACTCGGTTGATGGGTAACGTCCTAAGAAAATGCGACTCCTTACAGCAAATTCGGTTGCGATGTAGCGAAAGCGCATTTTATTGACGGTTATCGGGAAGGTTTGTTAAGATTGAATCTCAAACCCGGTAACCTATTTGCATGTCGAGAATCGCGATACCACAACCCATCCCCGGGAATCAGACTTTCAGATCGGACTCAGAGGCATTAAACTTGCGAGGTTGAGATGAATTGTCATACCACAAAGGGCAAGACTTTAAGCAAACATGCATCGTGGTCCGCCTATGAGCCTCGACATCGCACCGATGCGTGCAGTCCCGATGTTCCAGATGGTGCGGGTGAATTCCGACCTAGTTGATATCTTGAGAAGATGGTGTACAGGGAAAAACCTGAATGAATGAGAAGAAATTGAGAATCCTTGCCATTCTCGCACTCTCGATCATTGTTGTATTATTGCATATAAGGTTGTTTCGATTCGCCGAGGTGGTGCATCACGGCGCTTTACGGAAACTGATCTGTCTCGGACGTGTTGTCGATGTGGACACGAGCGAGAACGTCGACCAAATCCTCACGTTTCGCATTCTCTCCGGGCAGTTTCGCGGGGAAACCGTTAGCGTAGACAACATCTGGATAGGCCGTGAGTTCAGTGACCGCACGATCAAGAAAAGCGATGTGCTATTTCTCGAGATTCCGCTCAGGCATCAGAATCAGACCGTGATCAATGAAGTCCGGATGGGGGCGTACTTTCGAACGCCCTTTCTCCTCTACCTCGCGTGGTTGCTAGGTACATTGATAATCCTCGTCGCCGGGATGAAAGGGATACGCGCCATTCTGACGCTATTTTTCACGGGTCTGAGCGTGTTTTACATCCTTGTGCCTTTGATGGTGCGCGGCTACAACCCGATAACCGTCGCTCTGGGAATAGCTGCGCTCTTGACCATAGTGACCTTCGTGACCATAACGGGTTTCAGTTTTAAGGTTATCTCCGGCGTCTTGGGCACACTCGGGGGCTTGGCTGCGGTCGGTGTCTTATCTCTTATCAGCCAAAAAGTCATGGCTCTCACCGGCCTGGCGGAGGAGTTCGGCTTTCTGGAACTCGGTATTGCGCTTTGGAGGACTGAGACCTCACACGGTTGGAATTTCGCGGGTATACTGTCCGCGGGAATCATCCTGGGCGCCGTCGGCGCGATGATGGATGTCGGAATGTCCATTTCCTCGTCTGTGCATGAGGTGAAGCAGGTCAACCCCAACATCACGGTACGTCAGGCAATCCGCGCCGGGCTGAACGTGGGCAGGGATATTATGGGAACGATGGCGGACACACTGATTTTCGCCTACCTCGGCGCACACCTAATCACCATGCTGCTCCCGACCATCGAATTTCCCGAGGTCGGTGTACTTTACCCCTTCCTCCGTTTAGCCAATGACGAGGCGACGGCGGTTGCGATTATTCAAGCCATAGTGGGAACAATAGGCTTGGTGCTGACGGTTCCCATCGCGGCTACCATCGCCGGGATTCTGACGAAGTACAGACAGGTAGAATTGACCGAGATTCATGAGGATGCGCCTTCCGCCGAAGAACTGCAGGAACTGCTGCAAATCGATAAGCCCGGCGGCAAGATGCGATTCACTGTCTCGATAGCCATGATTGTCGTGCTCATCGGGACTGCCTTGATTTATCTCAGACTGAATAACACGTCCGCAACAATTGCCGAACAACGCGATGAGAATGGAAAGGTCGTTTCCAAGTCCGAGTATGCCAAGGGCAAGGTCTTGAGCCTGCTCGAATCCAATGCGAAGTTTCTGTTTGAGTCCGAGTTGGAGTATACGGACAGCCTAGAGAATCGGAAGATTCCCGATGGTTTGCGAGAGGAGTTTGAATTCAACGGGATCTCTCTTTCGGAGAATGTTGATGTCGATATCAAAAAGTGGAAGGATAGCCGGTGGTTGATAACCGACCGAGACAGAGAACAAACGTATGCGGCGAGGAGAGTTGGAGACAGTCTGAACATCTACGAGTCAAATACGGAACATCATATCCTTGAGATTGAGATGTTGTCGGGCCTCTACGAGGGGCAGAGGCTGGTGCTGCGAAACATTGTGAATCACAACATGCCGCTGTTGAGTATTCCAGCCACACCGGGCGATATCGTGCTCTGCCGCGTCGGCGGCACGCCCGATCAGATCAGCTTGGTGAATATCCTCCAAGAGTACGGGCGCGACGGTTTCTTGGTGTTGATGCTGGGGCTGATGTTTCTGCTGATTATCGTGGTCGGGCGGATTGAAGGTGTACGTACCGCCTGCGCCATGATCATATCCGGGCTCATTATCTATTTCTTTATGCTCCCCGTCATTTCGAGTGGACACAATGCCGTCCTTATGGTCACGCTGACTTCGGGCATGGTCGCGTTCGTATCGCTTGTTTTTGTAATCGGACCAAGCCGCAAGACATTCTCCGCCGTATTGGGAACAATGGGCGGTATTCTCGTGTCGGGCATGATTGTCATGTTCGCGCAGAACTACCTTCACTTTTCCGGGTTGGAGAACGCCATGTCGGCGGACATCGTCGAAGCCATGCGCACGCCTCCCTTCGATTTTAGCCAGTTGCTGGTGGCGGGAATGTTGATGGGCGTACTAGGTGTCGCCGTGGACGGCGCGATCGAGGTATCCTCCTCTATGGAGGAGATCCGTCGGGCGAATCCAAACATGCATACATGGCGTTTAATCGCTTCAGGTATGAACGTGGGCACCGACATCCTCGGAACAATGGTGAATACGCTGGTATTTGCCTACCTTGGAGCACGGTTGCTGCTAGTCTTGGCGGTGGCTGCGCCCAACGTGGATCTGTTTCAATCCCCGCCGGTCGAGCTATTGAGCGTGGGCGTCGTCGCCGCCGAGATTGTGCGGTTACTGGCTGGCACGCTCGGTCTCGTGTTGGCGATTCCGATGACAGCCTTGGTCGCCGGCTTCTGGCATTCAAAGGCTTAAAATCATTAGCGATAACGGGTTTCCTGAATGTTAACGGGGGATTTTGGCTTGCATCCACCACCCGAATATGCTAAAATTCAGCCTAATCTATGTTTGCCGCCCGTAATTGAGATGTTTGGAACTACAGATCTACCGTAGGATGCGGGAGTGATCGCTCGCGACATCCTGATTGCTAGAAGGTTTCTCAGTACCGTAGATGATTTTCTTTAACGGATAAAACCGGCCACGCACGTGGAGGTGTGAAAAATACAACATAGAGGTAGAAGGCTCCCGAAAAAGGGGCAACCGCAAAACAGAGTAAACCGCCAGATTCGGGCAAAGGAAGTCCTGGTTATTGATGAAGACAATCAGCAACTCGGTGTCATTTCGCCCAGAGAAGGTTTGGAACGTGCCGAAGCGGTAGGGTTGGATTTGGTAGAGGTGTCGCCCAACGCGGATCCGCCTGTCTGCCGAATCATGGATTATGGCAAGTTCCAGTATGAAAAGAGCAAGCGGGCGAAAGAAGCCAAGAAGAAACAAGCCAAGGTTGTCTTGAAGACCATCCAGTTCCGATCTGATACGGCGGAGCATGATTATCAGTTCAAGAAGCGGCACGCCGAGGAGTTTCTGGGGCACGGCTGGAAGGTCAAGGCGGAGGTAAGATTCAAGGGGCGCGAGATGTTGCATACAAACCTAGGCAAGTTGATGTTGCAACGCCTTGCGGAAGATGTTGCGGAAATTGCGGACGTCGAGCAACCGCCTCGGATGGAAACGCGAGTTATGCTTATGATTCTAACGCCAAAGTCGCCGCCAAAATCGCATTAGCAGCAATTAGGTTATTTGAGGATAATCCGAATGCCAAAAATAAAAACACATAAAGGGGCAGCGAAACGGTTTAAAGTCACCGGAACGGGTAAAATCCGTAGGCATCGCGCCAATTCCGGCCACCTGTTCTTGACCAAATCGACAAAACGTAAGCGGCGGTTAAGACAGAGCACGCTCGCCGACGCCACAAACGTCAAGAGACTAAATCGTTTGATTCAGAACTGAAGTTTATTTTTTCTAGTGTTGAGGAGTTAAGGATGCCAAGAGTCAAAACCGGAAGTATCCGTCGCAAAAGCCGTAAGAGAATCATGAAGCTCTCGAAGGGCTATCGCGGCGGGCGGAACAACCTGAGGCGATCCGCTGTCGAGGCGGTTGAGAAGGGTTGGAACTACGCCTATGCGCACCGGCGCGCTCGCAAGCGAGAGTTTAGGCAACTCTGGATCGCGCGAATAAACGCCGCCGCCAGAGCGCATGGAATCTCGTATAGCCGCCTGATGAACGGCTTGAAGAAAGCCGGGGTCAATCTGAACCGAAAAGTGTTGGCGGACCTCGCTGTTCACGACGAGAAAGGATTTGGTCGGATTGTAGAACTGGCAAAAGGTTAGTGTTCGGAAACTATTGACAAATCTCGCCAAAGGCTTTGAAGGGACATAGTAAGCGGTTGGCGAATCTCGACAAGAGAGGACGCGTCATCGGCTGAAAGCGCGTTTTCGAGATTGACCGCCGAATTTCTTCCCGGAGCCGCCGAGTTGAACACCAAGTTGGCAAAGTAGGCTCGCGCCGGAGGGTCACTGTTATTGACCAATCAATAGAGTGAACAGGTTTTGAAATCTGTTAATTAGGGTGGTACCGCGGAAGTTGACGCCTATCGCTTTCGTCCCTAGGGACGGGAGTGATAGGCGTTTTTTATTGCGGTGCCACAGGAGGATAACGTGCAAGAAGAGTTGAAGAGAATTGAGGCTGACGCGCTTGCTGAACTCCAAGCGGTAACGAACTCGGCCGATCTCGAGGAACTTCGGATCAAGTATTTCGGACGGAAGGGGGTGTTGTCCACCGTAATGCGGAGAATGGGAGCACTCTCCGATGCGGAACGTCCGGTCATCGGAAAATTGGCTAATGCGGTGAGACAGAATCTGACGAGGGCGTTCGAGGAGGTCGGTGAAAGTTTAAATCAACAAGACCGCGAGAACCAGCTTTCGGCTGAGGCAATTGATATCACTTTGCCGGGCAGACGTCCGCAGTTGGGCAAAAAGCACCCCATCACGCAGACCATTGACCGTATACAGCACATCTTCGGCGGAATGGGTTTCCACGTCGCCGATGGACCGGAAATCGAACATGAATACTACAATTTTGACGCGTTGAACACGCCCGCGGACCACCCCGCACGCGATCTTCAGGACACGCTTTACATCACGGATGAAGTGCTGTTGCGGACACACACTTCGCCGGTTCAAGTCCGTTTCATGGAGAAACACAAACCGCCAGTGCGAATCATTGTGCCGGGAAAAGCCTATCGGCTTGACTACGATGTGTCGCATACGCCGACCTTTCATCAAGTCGAAGGGCTGCTGGTTGACCATCATGTTACGTTCAGCGAGTTGAAAGGCGTTCTACAGTCTTTCGTGCGTCAGATGTTCGGCAATCAGACCGATATGCGCTTTCGTCCCCACTTCTTCCCTTTCACGGAGCCAAGCGCGGAGGTCGATATCTCCTGCACCGTGTGCAGCGGCAAGGGCTGCCGCACCTGCTCGGGAACGGGGTGGCTTGAGATTCTGGGAGCTGGCTCCGTCGATCCGAACGTGTTCGAATACGCTAACTACAGTCCGGATGAAGTCACCGGCTTTGCATTCGGAATGGGGGTCGAACGCATCGCGAGCATACGGTACGGTATTCCGGATATACGCGCGCTCTATGAGAACGATTTGCGGTTTCTGCGGCAGTTTTGAGAGAATTGGAAGAATGGAAGGGCGGAAGGTTGGAAGGTTCCCTTACACACCATCCGCAATCCTCTGGAACGGACGATGGGACTAAACGATTTTCTATGAACATTGAAGGTAAGGGAAGAGAGAAAATCGACGATTTGGGGATCACCGAATCCACACCGCAAGAGGATGGAAGAAAGAAACCGAGTTTTGCGGAAAAAACTCGGTTTCGAGGCGAAATTGGGGATTTGAGTATTGAAGACTTCATTGCGGCGTATGATTTAAAAACGGAGAAGCATCACCCATGAACGTATCATTAAACTGGTTAAGACAATACATTGATTTTGACCTCTCTCCGGAAGCATTGGCGGATCGCCTGTTGATGCTCGGGGTTGAGACCGAATCCATTAAACGACTAGGAGAGGGTTTGGATGGCGTGGTCGTAGGAAGAATAAACGCCGTCAGAAACCACCCAAACGCAAACAAACTCGTCCTGTGCGATGTTGATGTGGGACTGGAAACCGATTTGCAGATAGTGTGCGGCGCTCCGAACACGCGTGAAGGGCTGGCAGCCCCCGTCGCGCTGGTTGGGGCTACATTGGCTAGCGGCTTAAGTATCAGACCGGCGAAAATCCGCGGGGAACAATCGCGCGGAATGTTGTGCTCGGAAAAGGAACTGGGAATCGGCGATGACGCCTCGGGTCTGATGACGCTTGCAGACGACCTCCCGATCGGTGCGCCGTTATCCACAGCGTTAGGGTTAGACGACGCCGTTTTGGAACTCGAAATAACGCCGAATCGACCCGACTGTCTCAGCATGATCGGCATCGCGAGAGAGATCGGGGCAGAGACGGGCAACCCCGTGAAACAACCGTCAGTCCATGTGAAAGAGGCGGTCTCGGAGGTGCGGGAACTGACAAGCGTATCGATTGACGCCCCGGAACTATGTCCTCGATACGCCGCGCGGGTTATACGAGGTGTCAAGATTGAGCCGTCGCCGATATGGTTGCAGCGGAAGCTCAAATCGATTGATGTTGGGACAATCAATAATGTCGTCGATATCACCAACTTTGTCCTGATGGAATGCGGTCACCCGCTCCATGCTTTCGATTACCATAAACTTGCCGAAAATCGAATTATCGTGCGCCGCGCGGCACCCGACGAAACCCTCACAACTATTGATGAAACGGAACGCAAGCTCACATCGGACATGCTGGTCATTGCGGATGCCGAGAAACCGGTTGCGATAGCTGGGGTTATGGGCGGGTTTGATTCGGAGATTTCCGACCAAACGGTTGATGTGCTGCTTGAGAGCGCCTACTTCCATCCGCCCAGCATCCGAAAGACCTCAAAGGGTCTGGGGATGCATACCGAAGCCTCGCACCGATTCGAGCGCGGTGCGGATCCGGAGGGTGTGATACCGGCCATGGACCGCGCGGCGCAGCTAATCGCGGAGATCGCGGGCGGAGAAGTCGCGGCGGGAACCATTGACGTTTACCCGGGAAAACGGGAACCGGTACAAGTGAAGTTGCGCCCGGAGCGTGCCAACTTCGTGCTCGGTACTCAAATCTCCTCCGACGAAATGGTCGAAATCTTATCCCGTCTCGGATTTGAGGTGTCATCCTCATTTGAAGTTACGGTACCAACGTTTCGTCCGGATGTCAGTCGCGAGATTGACTTAATCGAGGAAATTGCGCGCGTGCACGGCTACGATAATATTCCGACTACTATGCCCGCGGGCGACGTTCCTACCCCGCCGCCGACCGCAAAGTCGGAGTTGCGGGAGCGAGTGAAGACACACCTTGTCGCATCGGGGATGACGGAAGCCGTCAACTACGCATTCTACGACCCACGAGGTTTTGACCGTATAGGGCTCGAAGCCTCCGATAGCCTACGAAACGCGCTCAATATTCGGAATCCCTTGAGCGAAGAGATGTCGATTATGCGCACCACGTTGGTTCCAAGCCTGCTAGAGAATGCGCAGCGAAATCGAAACCATCGCGTAGAAAACATCCAACTCTTCGAGATGTCCAAGGTGTTCGTACCGAGAGGAGATTCCGAGTTGCCGAACGAACCCGAGCGCGTGGCAGGTGTCATTGCGGGGAATATCGGCACCGGCGTACATGGCGACCCTTACCGGGCGGTGGATTTCTTCGATATCAAGGGAGTTGTCGAGGGCTTGCTCGATGTGTGTGGCATTTCCGATTACACGATTGCCCCGACGCGCCACCCGCTCTTTCATCCCGGTCGAAATGCATCTGTAGAGGTTAGTGGACAACATCTCGGTATCTTCGGAGAAATCCACCCGGAAGTACGACTGAACTACGATCTCGATCACAAGGCATATCTGTTCGAGTTTGATTTCGAGATTTTGGCGGACGCGTCGGATTTAACTCGGCGAGTTGAGCCGATCTCAATCTATCCGAGCGTTAATCGAGACATCGCTATCGTGCTTGATGCGGAGATTCCCGCGAGACGTCCCGTGGACGTTATCCGTTCTGCCGGCGGCGCTATGGTCAAGTCCGTGCGTCTTTTCGATCTCTACATCGGCGACCAGGTGTCGGATGGTAAGAAAAGCCTCGCCTATGCCATCGAATACTCCTCCCCGACGGAAACCCTTACCGATGAGCAGGTAGATGGCGTTCATGATGGAATTGTCCAACAGCTAAATGAAGAGTTGGGGGCTGAGTTGCGTAGTTAACGGTAGGAGGAATCAAAGGAGCGCACAGCGACTGCGATAGGAATCCCTTCCGATTCTCGATGCGTCGTGATTCGGAGATCGCTCCTACAGATGTAACCACGGAATCGCAATGAACAAGGCAATCTACGTTCACAAGATTTTTTCTGGCATAGCGAGGCAATACGACTTTCTCAATTCGCTCTTAAGTCTCCGGTTTGATCGTTCATGGCGTAAATTCACCGCTCGCACCAGCGGCGTAACGCCCGGGAGCAAAGTGCTCGATGTTTGCACGGGCACGGGTGAACTCGCGCTCGCCTATGCCGATGAAATGGGAACGAATGCGGGCGTGATCGGGACAGATTTTTGCTATGAAATGCTGGCGGTCGGCAAGCAGAAGGTTGAAAAGCAGGATCGTCCGAAGGTTTTTATCCCAATAGAGGCGGACACACTTACACTCCCATTTGCCGAAGAGACATTCGATGTCGTGTCAGTCGGGTTCGGCATTCGCAATGTTGTCGATCTTGAAGGCGGTATCAGGGAGATGACGCGGGTGGCGGTCAGCGGTGGGCGTGTCGTGGTTCTGGATTTTACTCAACCGAGAAATCGCATGTTTCGGGGTTTTTACTACTTTTACTTCACGAAGGTCTTGCCCGCAATCGGGAATCTAGTCTCGAAGAACAGAGACGATGCTTACGGCTACCTGCCGAAGTCCGTGATGCAATTTCCCGATTGTGAGGAATTGGCGAGCATTATGCGTTCATGCGGGTTGGAGGATGTTCGGTTTTATCGGAAGACCTTAGGTATCGTGGCGATTCATGTGGGCAGGAAGAGATAGGTAGCAAAGATTGATGATTTGGCGATTGCCGATTGAACCCTACAGGAGTGTGGAGGGAAGAAACCGAGTTTTCGGGAAAAAACTCGGTTTCAAGGGTTATTTCATCTATTTCCACGAGCGCTCTACGAGCTGCCCCACGTGCGCGACAATCGACTCCGATAACCCCTTTAGACTGTATCCGCCCTCCAATGCCGAGACAATCCTACCCTCGGCTGTTTCCGCTGCGATGTCAAGGACGATTGAAGTGAGGGTCGCGAACCCTTCGCCGATCAGATTGATGGTGGCTAGTGGATCTAGCTGGTGGGCATCAAATCCGGCTGAGATGAATATGAGATCCGGTGCGAAGTCCAGCAACGCAGGCGTGAGAACCTTCTCAAAGGCTTCCACATAGGTGTCGATATCGCTCCCCGGCGGCACCGGCGCGTTGAGCGTTGTTCCGACCGCATCTCCGGAGCCGGTTTGGTTGGCCGCGCCCGTTCCCGGATATAGCGGCGATTGGTGAATGGAGAAGAAGAAGACCGATGGGTCGGCGTAGAAAATATCCTGTGTGCCGTTGCCGTGATGCACGTCCCAATCGACAATCGCTACCTTCCCTAGACCGTGCTCGCGCTGTGCGCATCGTGCCGCGACCGCGACGTTGTTGAACAGACAGAATCCCATGCTTCTGCTCGGCGTGGCATGGTGTCCGGGCGGACGAACTAGTGCGAATGCGCGGCGGACCGTTCCCGCCATAACCGCATCGACTGCCCTCAACAACCCACCAGTCGAAAGACGGGCAATATCGAATGATTCCTTCACGACCGGCGTGTCGTAGTCTAGGTTGATTTCCTCTTCACAACATCGGCGTACATGCTCGATGTAGTCGCTTGTATGCGTGTACCGCATCTGCTCCACGGCGGCATGAGTAGGTTCAATGTGATGCAACTCTTCCCAATAGTCTGACGCCTGCAGCGCCTGAATTCCTGCTCGTACGCGATCCGGGCGCTCAGGATGTCCTGCCCCCGTATCATGGTTGACATAATCGGAGTGATACGCCAATCCGGTCTTCCCACCACTTTTCATCTATTTCTCCGATTATCTACCGACGACCTCATGCGTCGTCTTGAACGCTGCTCCCATCTCCTCCATCAGCGCGATGGATTCGTCTCCCGTTTCCGGCGAAACTGCCGCGATAGCGTCTTTGACCACCGTCACCCTATACCCGCGTTCAAGCAAGCCGACGGCGGCGGCTTTGACGCAGTAATCGGTGGCTACACCGTAAACAATGTATTCATCGCCATCGGCGGTTTCAAATATCCCGGACGCGCTGGGATTGGTGAAGACATCATACGTTTGTTTTTCTAACAGAATCTGGTCGGCGTTTTCGATGCCCTCCGCCCGTGCCGCGTCAGAAGTTTCATTCTTAAGCACGACCGTAGCCGCTAGCGTTGTTTCTTCAATCTTCTTTTGTCCCGGTGTATTCTGAACGCAATGCGGCGGGAAAACCTCAAACTCCTTGTCATCCGGGACATGTGCGTCCGCCGAGGCGATAATCCTGATTCCGTTTTTCACGGCGTAATCGGTTAGTGTTTTTAAGTTGCCTCGAATCTCTTCGGCACCGGGCACAGACAGCGCTCCGTCCCGACTGATAAAGTCATATTGGGTGTCAATGTCTACGAATACTTGCCGTGCCATGAGAGCATCCTCCATCGGTCTACGATTTTAAGTTGTGCTGATTTGCGCGGTTGAGAGAGTTCGCCTCATATACGGGGAATGAACAGCACAAAAATCAAGGGACATTTCAGTGGATTATGGAATCCAAACAGTCGTGTCTCACACAGCTCAGCCCGACCTAAAGGCAATGGGGGACAATTCTGTCAGTGTAGGGAACAACAATCATTGTTCCCTACCGTCCTTTTACCATATCTCTTCTATTTTGGACTCTTCACGGCCCCTTCTCACACAACCAAACTGTTTAACCATTCAGACATTCCATCAACGATTCTTCGGTAATGCCACCGTGACGAAGAATCTGTGGGGGTGACACAGAGAGATTTAGCACCGTCGAAGCGACTTTAGTGATGGTGCCTCCGCCGTCTACAATCAGGTTGACGCGATCTCCAAGTTGTGCGTCCACTTCCTCGGCGGAGGTTGCCGGAGGCTCACCGGATCTGTTAGCGCTGGTGGTGGCGACGGGACCTCCAAAGGCGTGGAGGACTTCTAAAGCCAACGGGTGATTTGGCATGCGGACGCCTACCGTACTTCCACCCGCGGTAATCTCCGGCGGTAAATCTCGCGCTTCGACGATTAGCGTCAATCCTCCGGGCCAGAACCGATCGGCAAGTCGAGAGAATGCCATTGAAGGCGTTTGAGCGACCCGCTCGACATCTTCAATTGATCCGACGAGAATGGCAATCGGTTTATCATCCGGTCGTCCCTTTATCCGATACAATTTGCGCACCGCTTCAGGTTGGAGCGGATCGACCCCAACGCCGTATACCGTATCGGTTGGAAAGGCGACAACATCTCCGTCTTTCAGGAGTTGAACTGCTTGATTCAATAGCGGACGAGAAAAAGATTTCACCGATATAGATGTTTGGAAAGGCGCGCTGTGAGAGAAGGGAGAACCCATCTACGGGGCAGTCCGGACCTGCCGTTCCGCAATCGACCCCGAAGCGGAAGCATTTAGATCGAGCGTATCTCGTTGTCCTGTTTGATACTGGTGAAATGCGATACCGGCGATCATCGCGCCGTTATCGGTACACAAATTTATTGGAGGAAAGTAGACCTTCGCGCCGAGGCCATCCGCGGCTTGGGACATAGAGGCGCGGAGTTGGCTGTTCGCCGCGACACCGCCGGTCAGCGTAATCGCTTTGGCGTTTTTCTCTTGCGCCGCTCGGATCGTCTTCTGCACCAGCACGTCCACAACAGCGGCTTGAAAGCTTGCGGCTATATTTTCGATGGGAGGCATAGTCCCGGAGGATTTTGCGTTTTCCACGTAATATCGAACGGCAGTTTTTATTCCGCTGAAACTAAACTGATAGTCGCCGCTGTCGAGCATCGGGCGAGGAAACTCAATCGCCGCCGGATCGCCCTGCTTTGCCAAGTCGTCGATTACCTTCCCGCCGGGAAAGCCGAGACCGAGATACTGCGCCACCTTGTCATACGCCTCTCCGGCGGCATCATCCAGCGTACCCCCGAGAACCTCATATCGCCACCCCGTTTGCACGTCGACCAAAAGCGTATGTCCCCCGGAGACCGTCAAACAAACGTGCGGAAAAGGAAGCTCCTCGTGCACCATGAAGTTCGCGTAGATATGCCCCTCAATGTGATTTATACCGAGCAAGGGAAGGTCGTGAGCGTAAGCCATGGATTTCGCCGTGGCAACTCCGACGAGCAGCGCGCCGATTAGTCCGGGGCGGTTTGTCACCGCAATAGCCCCTAGATTATCAAACGTAGTTCCCGCCTCCATCATCGCTTGGTCTACGATATAGTTAATCGACTCGACATGCTTCCGAGACGCCAGTTCAGGCACAACCCCGCCGTACTTCCGGTGCAAATCGATCTGCGAAGAGATGATGTTGGATAGAATCTCCCTGCCGTCGACGACGACTGCGGCGGCAGTTTCGTCGCACGAGGTGTCAATACCAAGAATGTTCATATGTGACGCCGTTTATGAATCGACACAAGAATTATCATTTCTCAGGGTTGTCTGCCGCCCTCAACTTTGCATCACGTTCTTGAATCAATACTGCAATCTCTGATTCAATTGGCTGACTGAGAAACCTTGTTTTGCGAATCACGCCTTCTTGATCAATGAGAAAAAGCTGTGGAATCCCTGTAACTTTATACATCTGAGCAATGGAATGTTCGCCTGTCTCATCGAAAAACTGAGGCCAAGTGATATCCTGCTCCTCAATGTATGCCAGTAACTTGGATTTTTCGCGATCGAGACTGATGCCGATTATTTCAAAATCCCGGTTCTTAAATTCCTCGTACGCCCGTTTCAGATATGGCGTCTGCGCGCGGCAAGGACCGCACCATACCGCCCAGAAATCGAGCAACACGATTTTGCCACGGTATTTTTCCAACGACAGGTCCTCTCCATTCACATCCTTGACATGAAAGTCGATTGCCTGTTTTCCGAGCAGTTCCTCCGGGTCGCTCATTTGGAATCTATTGGACGGAATCTCGCCGTTGCGCGACGCTCTGTCCAATTCCAATGTCCTCTTGGCGTCGTTTGCAAACGAACTAGAGCCGTATTTGGGGTGATCGATAAGCCGTAGATAAACTCTGTCGGCTTCGTCGTGCCGGCCCAGCTTGTCGTAAGCCAATCCCAGTTTCAGCCACGCTTCCTCTGGGAACGAGCCATCGGGGTAATCGGTTGTGAGACGCTCATACGTCTGAACAGCCTCTTCGGTGCGATCGGCGCGGGACAGCGCACCGCCCAGAATATAATGGATCTGGGCTACCCTTTTATAACTGGAATGCTCGGTCACAAATGCCTCCGCTTTATCAATAAGAACGTCCAAGTCGCCGGATCCACTGCCTCTTAGCATTTTTTTTTGAAGTCTTTTTATCTCTTGATACTTAAACGCCGGCGGTACCGAGCCTGCATAGACGAGGGCAACGCACATCACGGTTGCGAGTATACACATAGCCGGCACGAACTGTCGGCAGGAGCTCACGCTTCGAATATTCATGGTATGGCCTCCTCGGTTGAGATTGAGTAAGTTGAGGATTCACCTAGTTAGATTTTAATTATACCATTTCTATGAAATGGAAGTCCATCGACTATGCGGACTAAAGGAATAAACTCGCTCAGATCGAAATAATGAAGGTGGTCTCTGCATAAAGTCGGCGGGACAAGCTGATTCCTATCGCCCTCCCAATCCACTCGGTTACTCGGTTACTCCTCCGTACCGACTGCTAGCGTGCGGGGCACCGGCGGTATTCATCCTTTCAAATTAGTGTAACATACGACATCATATGCAATCTCAATCAATCGAAATGATGTTACTTGAACTGAAAGGAGTAGAGCTTGGCGTTCTTGAAGTAGAAACGCAGCTTTATCGGCTGGTTAGCCAGCGCGCTCACGTCGGAATTGCCATTCCACGAGACAACTTGGGATGTGCCGGATTCCGTGATCGGGTCGGCAACGTTGAAACTAAATCCCGGTAATTTCTTGTGGTTAGCCCTTAAAACCTCAACTCGAACCTCACCGAGCCCAGGTCCCGCGGCGATGGGCGCCATGCTTGTGTTAACGTAGAGGCGAGCCCCGGAGAACCCGAACGGACGGGTCGTCATCTGGCCGAAGGACTCGGGCTCACGAAAAACCTGCCGCTCGGTATAAATGTGCTGTAGTTCCTCCTCTGACCTATCCTTTGTAACCCAACCCTTCCCGCTGTCGAGAGAGACAAATCCGTCCAGACGCGAGATTGCCAATCCAATCCCTTCCATGGACTTGTCGCCTAAATCCAACGCGATTTCGGGCGATCGGCTGTTGGTGCCGATATAGTAGGTGAGGATCCGGTCCCCGTGAACGATGATGGTTTCCGCGTATACGCTGCTCGAGTCAAAGTCCGAAAGCGAACCGCCGCGCGGGATGAAGGGTTCCCGGTAGTTCCGCTGAAAGTGGAATCCGTCCCGGCTGAAAACAACCTCCGGATGATGGGTCACATTGGTGGTTCGGAAGATCCACAGCAACCCGACGTAGACTCCCTCGTAGGGGATGACCGGCATGCTATAGAACTCGGTGTCGGGAGAATCGTGCTCGTCCGGGACAAGGATGATCTCCGGCTCGCTCCAGTGTATCATGTCCGGGCTGTCCGCCCTGCCGACAAGCCGTTTGCCGTAAGGTCCGCGCCAATGGTGGCTAGCTTCCATGGTAACGTAGTATGTCTCGCGTATCGGATCCCAGCCTTGGAAACGACCCGCCCATCGTCCCAATTCCTGACCGGTATCAATAACGGGGTTACCTTCGTAAGGAGCCCAGTCGAGCGCGTCCGGGGAATAGAACAGATTGTATTGCATCCCTCGTGTCTGCGTGTCACCGATCATTATCATTGCCTTGTACCGCTTGGCGGGATCGCTCTCGCGCAGATCCAGGAAGCCGGGTACCTTTGGCAGATTCTCTTTCTCCGGGAGTATGTTATTGTCCGACGAACCTTCGAACTCGACGAGACCCAACGACGGTCGTTCCCAGTGAATTCCATCCTCGGAGGTCGCCAGACACCTCACTTCGCCTCGGGTGTCCCAGAGCAAGCCCGACGCGCCGCCGGGAACCGGCTTCCCGTTTTTGAGGCGTACCGTGGTGGTTGAGGAGGAGTACCACATCTTGAAGATCTGTTCGGCCGGATCAAAAACCACCAAGTTGGGACGCATGAAGTTTCCTTCCCACGGGCATTCCGGTCGGATGATGGGGTTGTTATCCACCTTTACCGCGGGGTTCAGCCCCTGTTTCGCGTTGGTCAAACTCTCGATCAGGAAATCATCGAAGAAGAGTTGCTTGGTGGATCCGATTTCAATCATCGCCATTGTTTGTCTCCTCTACCGACTGCGATGAGCGTATGTTCGTGCGAGACTGCTCCGCTGAGTCACTCAATGATGATTTCATCTTCATGAATAGCCGTTGTTGTTCGACCAGTCCACTATCCAATCGCACCGTTCGATGTTCAAAAGCCCATTGCAACATCCCGTCTACGATGGCTTGGTTTTTCGCATAATCGTAATTGCGGAGTTCGTGTCGTTTGATAGCCTTTAATGCAACCGATCCCCGGTTCCAGCTTTCAATCCACTGTTGAGCGTTATCTTGCTGTGAGGTTTTCATACGCATTTTCCCCAATTCTTCAGCGAGTGGTCACATGTCGTCCCAGTGGGGTTTGCGGTCTTGGGTCGTTAGAATGCTATATATTTTCCAAGAGAGCAGCAATTTCCCGCTTCTAATCGCGGCAGTCAATTCTTCGTGGGGAATGACCAAGAATCTCTATCAGACTTTCTTCACCGGGGATCTACTTTGGGATCTCTATCGATCAGAGTAACGAATAGATCAAGCGTCCGATTAGGGAGTGCGATAGTAAATCCCGCCCGTTATCCATTCGCTTAATCTGTTCGCTCAGTTGATCACTCGTTGTCCACGCGCTTCATCGTATCCAATAGCGACGACGCCCGTTCATCGCGTCTAACAATCGAGCCTAGCAGTAACCCACCTGTTTTCATGCCAGCGCATTTCGGCAGGAGTAGTCGAGCAGGAGTTTAATCTCCTCGACTTGCACGGTTTGCAAGAACTCCTCAATCTCACAATCGACATGCCCGGCGGCGTCTTGGCACCAGTCAATAAATTGCGGGGCGTCCCAGTTGTCGTCATGCTCGATTGCCTCCGCGTAGCGGTCAAGCTGCGCCGATTGACTTGAATCAGCCTTGAGGATATTAAGAACGTGCCTCCGCAACTCCGGGAATATTGGATGGCTTCCCACCCGCGCAAACCAGTATTTGGAATTGCTGTAATCCGGTTCGCGCCGGTGCATGATGCCGTGCCAATAACTGCCCGTTTTGGAGCGGACACCCTGCGAGATGTCGTGAGAGTCGTCCAACGCATCATTCCAGAGTAACAGCGCGGATTTTACCGCATTTGCCAAGGATGGATCTTTGAGCGCCCGACCGCTAAATAGTTCCTCTATAGAGGCTGCCTGAATTTGTCTCGTCAGTTCGGAATCCCACTCCTTCTCCGGCGCGAGCGGGGGCAATGGTTGGCGTGCATCAAGTTTCTGAACGATTTCATTGATGAGGGGAGGGTATTCTATGCTCATAATCTTCTCCTTTATACGATGGGAATTCAGAGGGCATCTCTATCGCGCTCGTTGTTCAATCGCTTGATCTTATCGGCAGATGGTAGCACTCAATTAATGGTTGGTCAAGATTATACCGTACCGGTCGGGGCAAGAAGGAGGTCGCGATTCGGAGATCGCTCCTACTGTATGGGGCAGTCAAGACTATACCATACCAGCCACAGCAGGACGCGGGTCGCGACCAGGAGGTCGCTCCTATCGGTGGGTTTCCGCGTCACGGCGCAATCGTTCCAGTTCATCCACGGGCGCTTGGATAAGGCACGGATTTTTGGCAGGATCAAGCCATCGAATGACGGCGGCGAGATCCTCCTTCGCCATAGCGGTGCATCCGGCAGTAGGCGCACCCCTCGCCCGCCAGACATGGAGGAAAATTGCACTCCCCCTGCCCTTTACGACCGGCTCGGCGTTGTGCTCGACAACGACTCCCAACTCATAAAGGTGGTCTGGACGTTTCATCTCTTCCCATGAACTCCACATTCGCTCTGGTGACTCCACGTTCCCGCCAAGCCTGACCCACCGATTGTAGTCCTCTGATTCAACGTCGTCTACGTAATAATCGTCCTCCGTAATACTTCGATACGGAATCGATGTGCCTGTCGGCGGTTCTGCATCGTAGCCAAACGCGGGCCCAAATCGAAACACACCCGCCGGCGCCTTTGAATCACCTTCCACTTTCTGAGGCGGCGCACCTACCGGCTGATGCATACCGCTGCCCCACGCCAGCCCGTTTTTGCCTAACATTACCGGGATGTCCGTTTCCTCCAAGAGCCATCGGTCAGCTACTTTTGAGAACAGATACAGTTTGCCCGTATCACTGGTCCACGAAGTTGCCGTAACTAGCACGTTCTGGTGAATCGGTAACGATCCTGTTAGAATCGAATCGACCGCATCCCGCATTGATTTAAGACCGTCCGAATCCGTTACCGCTATGTTTTTTTTATCGACCGCCGCAGTCATTTTCTGTGTCGACACCATCTTCGCTTTCTGGAGGCGTTTATTCTTGCTTTCTTTATCTTTGAATCTTTCCGCATCAATATGTCGTTGTTATCCAAGGAATTTGGTAAAGGAATCTCGAAATTACCTCATACCAGCGATAAGTCAGAATAAAATAAGCAGAATATGATGACACCGCCGCACGGGAGTTGAACCATACGGGTGTTGCCGAGGGGGGAAAATATGCCCACGGGGCGAATCAAATACTATAACGCCGAGAAGGGATTCGGATTCATCGCGCAGGACAGTGGAGATGCGGATGTTTTTCTGCACAATTCTTCAGTGCAATACTGGGAAGACGATGAACTTCGGATTGGACAGCGAGTGGAATACAGCGTCGTCGAAGGGAAAAGGGGATTGGTAGCTCAAGATGTCGAAATCGTGCTTTCTCCGATCGAACGGAAATGGCTTCGTCAAGGCAAAGCGGTTATCCCACGCGATTATTTGGGCACGTTGTCACAGCACCCGGAAAAGGGGTCGAATCCAAATCAGTCATCCCATGTGTCCGATGTTCGTGAAGATGAATCGCAGGTAGATGGTACACACCTTCATCCAGGTTCGCATGACGACGTTGAATCCGGAATCAATGAGGGAACAAAGAAACATGCCACCTCTGCCGACGCTTCTAAACCCAAATCGAAGCGTGTCAATCGACCAACCTTCGGCAATCTCTACATTCAGAAGCAGATTGAATTTCAAACCGAAATGGTCTTCTGCTTGTACGATCATCATTCCATCTCGGGAACTCTCCAAGGATTCAACAAGTACGAATTCACGGTCCGAGTTGATGGCGAGAATCTTGAGATCTCAAGGAAAGACCTCAAATTCTGCTATAAAGCCCAAGACACCGACAAATTACAGGCAATCCTCCAGCACGACGAGACGGTCCAAGAACTAAAACTTGGATCTGTGGGTTCGCCGGAGGAGGGATTTCAAATTGACACACGGCAGCTTGTTGCAGCCCGCGAAGGTCGAGATCCGATCGAAGTGAAACTTCGTGAAGGTGAGGTTTTTCGCGGCAGCGTGGACTGGGAAAGCCCGAATGAGATCAAACTCGTACTGCGCAACGGTGCGAAAATCGTCCTGTTTCGCTCTGCAGTACAGGACTTTAGGGTGTGTTCAAAAGAAGAGATTTGACGAGAATAGCACTAGCGGCAGTGATCGCAACGCAGCCATGCGTCTGTGATTGCAGCTCTACGGAGGAAGGGACGCGGCGCAAACAAACTCACGGACATCGCGTATTTCTTGTAGCCGCAGAACAAGATTAGCAGATCCAAGCACTAGTAAACGGTAAAAAAGGCATATCGACGCCGTTGACACCAGCCGGTTATGTTGGGAAACGACGATTATCCCGCGATTATCACCGGGCGTCGACCAAATACTCACCACCGCCAAATCAAGCCGACAGTCGTGTCGGTTCATGCCAACTTCATCAACACCGTCACACCAACTTCTGTCCGGGCATCCATCCCTGTTTCACGGTCGTCCGCCGACTCAAGGCCTGCTTAAAATCGGATTGCTAGTTACTGGAAATACTCCGCGTTTATCTGAGTAAAGTGAGCCCACTCCTCCGGCACATCTTCATCCATGAAGATCGCCTCTACCGGACATTCAGGCTCGCACACGTTACAATCAATGCATTCTTCGGGTTCTATGTAAAGCTGATTGACGTTCTCAAAATCGTCTTCCGATGCCGTGGGGTGGATGCAGTCCACAGGACACACATCGACACAAGCAGTATCCTTTACATCAATACACGGTTCTGTAATCACGTAGGTCATTTCAAGCGCACCGCGTCCTGTTTATTACGAAGGCAAATAAGGGCTTTCACGCCAAGATGATTTCGCGAATTACTTGACTCATATTCCCCAGCCAGGCAAGTTAATCAAATCACAACCGCAAGTTATTGGAAATAGTCAGCGTTTATCTGCGTAAAGTGAGTCCACTCCTCCGGAACATCCTCTTCCATGAAAATCGCCTCTACCGGACATTCAGGTTCGCACACTCCGCAGTCAATGCATTCTTCGGGTTCAATGTAGAGTTGATTGACGTTCTCAAAATCGTCTTCCGATGACGTCGGGTGAATGCAGTCCACGGGACAAACATCAACGCAAGCGGTATCCTTTACATCAATACACGGTTCTGCTATCACGTAGGTCATTTCAAAATCACTCCGTAGTCGATTTATTACCAGGGCGAATGAAGCCTTTCGCGCCAACTTTAGTTCGCCAATGTCTTAGTTTATGTTCTCCATCCAAGCAACCTAATCATATCACATCCATAAAATATTGTCAAATGGATTCAAAGGAAAAGCAGTGGCAAGTGACCGGTGATCAGAGACTAGTAAAAGCAACCGTGAGCGGGAAGGATGGGAGGTGGGAAGGGTGGTAGCGTTTAAGTTGGGTTTCTCTAAGATTGTTGAGACTGTAAGCGGAGTTGAGTGTCGGAATCAAGGTGGGATACCGTGCGTTTTTGAGCGATTGCCGTTCAACCCAACCTACGAACTGAATTCTGATAGTAAATCCGTTCTCTACATCAATTCTCAGCGCTCCGTCAAATCACCTTGACACTACCTCTGCTCCTCAATATAATAGCCCGCATGCATCTCTACTAGGGCTTTGATTTAACGGAGGCGTAGATGTCCACATTTGACATTGCTATAATCGGAGGCGGTCCCGGAGGTTACGTTGCGGCGATCAAAGCAGCTCAATTGGGCGGAACAGTCTGCTTGATTGAACAGGGGGATTGGGGCGGTACATGCTTGAATCGCGGGTGCATCCCGACAAAAACGCTGTACGCGGTCGCCAATCTGATGACTCAAGTTCATGACGCAGGAGGATTTGGTATCAAAATTCAGGGCGCAGAGATCGATTATCCTCAAGTTTTGGCTCACAAGAACGAGACCGTATCGAAGCTGACCAAGGGAATAGGGCAACTGCTAAAAGGGAATGGGGTTCACACAATCAACGGATTTGGTGAGTTGACCGGCACCAACTCGATAGAAGTGAACAAAACCGACGGGCCGGCGGAGCAGGTTAGCGCGTCGAAGATTATCATTGCTACCGGTTCCGAGCCGGCAAACATTCCGATCTTTGAAATTGATGAGCAGCAGGTGTTGACTACAACCGGTATCTTGGAATTGACTGAGTTACCGGAAAGCCTAATCATAGTCGGAGGCGGTGTATCGGGTTGCGAGTTTGCATCCATCTACAATGGATTAGGCTGCAAGATTACCGTCCTTGAACTGCTGCCGACCATCCTTGCCACCGAGGACGTGCAGGTCGTCAGGCATGTTCAACAGTCGATGAAACGAAAAGGCATCGCAATCAAGACCGGAGCCAACGTTACGCATATTGAGAAGTCGGAAGCCGGAGTTAAGGCTACGTTGGAATCCGGCGAGGAATTTTCGGCTGAAAAAATGTTGATTTCAATAGGACGAAGTTTAAACTCGGAAAACATCGGGTTAGAGCGCGCGGGAGTTCGGACGGAAAAGGGAAAAATCCTTGTTAACGAAGGCATGGAAACCAGCGTCTCGGGCGTTTATGCTGTAGGCGATGTGTGCAGTCGATACGCACTAGCGCACGTCGCATCGGCGGAAGGGGTTGTGGCAGCACGAAACTGCATGGGAGAAGAAGCCGAAATGGACTATGGCACTGTCCCTTGGTGCGTGTTCACGATTCCCGAAATCGCGAGAGTGGGTATGACGGAAGACGAAGCCACCTCGGAAGGCTACGAGGTTAAGGTGGGTAGATTCCCTTACGCCGCAAGCGGTAAAGCGATCGGTATGCGCGAAACGGACGGATTCGTCAAGATAATTTCCGACTCCGAAGCCGGAGACATCCTAGGCGTGCATATTGTCGGAGCGCACGCATCGGATCTCATCCACGAAGCGGTTGTGGCAATCGGCTTGGGGGCAACCGTGGAAGAACTGGCGCGTACCATTCACGCCCATCCAACGCTAGGCGAGGCGGTGATGGAATCGGCTGAAGCGGCGTATGATCGCGCGATTCATATCATGTAATCTTGTAGGGTGGGCACCTCCCATCATCTCCACTCCGCGTCGTTTTCACCGCACACCTAGCTTTAACCGCAATCATGTTTCAACCGCGACGCGGTAATACCATTTCTCTAAGATGGCGGTGTGTGGCTGGCTCATGGCGTAAGTTGGAGTCGCGAATCGGAGATTGCACCTACCGAGTGCTACACCGCGTAACCGTGAAAGTCCTAGCGAAATAACCTCGTTACTCTACATACTGATATTCAAGCGTAATGGTATTCGCAGTACGCTTACATCCTAGCCGAGACTCTAGTACCGCGTCGATTCCCGTAACGCTTGGTAGCGGCGATCAATCTGCTCGCGATTCAAGGTACGCTGACGATTCAGACTAAAATCTTCGACATTGAACGACGCGACGATCGTGCCATACATGATGGCTTGTCTGATGGTATCCTCGGAGGTGTCACCGACCGACGCGACATAACCGAGAAAGCCCCCGGCAAAGCTATCGCCTGCCCCTGTCGGATCGCAAACCGATTCAAGCGGATGCGCCGGAGCGGAGAAGAAGGTCGTCTCCGTGAGGGACATGGCGCCGTGCTCGCCCTTCTTGACGATCACTCGACGTGGACCATAGGTAAGGATTTTCTTGGCTGCGGAAATAAGATTGCTCTCCTCGGCCAATAACTGCGCTTCGGCATCGTTTACGATCAATATGTCTACATCCTCAAGTGTCTCCATCAACGCTGCGCGGCTGTTATTGATCCAAAGGTTCATGGTGTCGCAAACGATCAACTTTGGCTGATTGACCTGTTCGAGGACGTTGAGTTGTAACTCCGGATTGATGTTTGCCAGAAACACGTATGGCGTATCCAGATAAGATTCCGGCAATCTTGGCTGAAAGTCAGCGTACACGTTGAGATCGGTGAAAAGTGTGGACGCCGAATTTAAATCGTCCGTGTAGCGCCCTCCCCAACGAAACGTCTGCCCGCCTTCTACCCGTTCCAATCCTTCAATGTCGATGCCCCGCGATTCAAGGAATGTGACATGCTCCCGTGGAAAGTCGTCGCCGACGACAGCGACCATTCGAATGGAATCCGAAAAAAACCTTGCGGCAGTTGAAAAATAAATTGCGGATCCGCCGAGGGCGCCTTCGACTCGACCGGCGGGTGTTTCAACCGAATCGAGTGCCACCGATCCGACAACCAAGATACTCATGTTGGTGAAACCTCAGTGATAGTGTGATAAGAGGATACGATACATTCGGGTGGGAAAGTAGAGATGATGTGCTCTGACTAGGATATGCGTATTCGGATTGTAGAAACGAGTTCGCAAGTTGGGTTTCGCCTAATGACTGTACACGAACAGGTTATCGGAAAGCTGAATTCTCTTTGGAGATTCTATTTAACACGGTGGTTTCTCGCTCAACCCAACCTACGGGTTAGGTGTAGGCGAGGCAAGATGACATGGTGGCCAGGGGACTTACTATCGCGCTCGTTATTCACTCCTTTGATCCCATCCTACAAATGCACTATCCATGAGCCAATCGAATTGAATCCAACGAGCGGCTAACGATTTCTGTTTTCGCGGAATGCCGCCACTACCCTCCGAATACGCCGTATCAGGATCGTAACGAGCACAACGAGCAGTACAAATTGCAATACTTGAAGCAGGCTAAGTACCCCGCTAGGCATGGAAACCTCTTTCGATCGCGCCAACCAGATTGGAAGAAGCGCTATAGCGGATAGGAGCAGAATCCAGTTTTCCCAACGATCAGAGATCTTCATGGAAGTGAACTCCTCAGATTAATTCTCCTGCAGCTAAGACCTAAGCCCACCACTGGCTTAGGTACCCATTGTCCAAGTAGAACTCTAGGGTGGGCACTACCCACCAAACTCTAAAAACCTCAGACTGGGATCAAGCAGGTGAATAGAAAGTGCGATTAGGTACCCATAGTCCAAGAACTTAGATAGGTCTGTTGTTCCTCCGTGAGTTCGTCAATTACCACACCGAGCGCTTGGAGTTTTAGTTCGGCTATCGATGTATCAATACCCTCCGGAACAACATACACGTTTTTCTCCAGGTCTTCGTGGTTATTTACGATATACTCCGCCGATAGAGCCTGATTGGCGAAACTCATGTCCATGACACTCGCCGGATGACCTTCTGCAGAAGCGAGGTTTATCAGGCGTCCTTCGCCAAGAAGATGGAGTTTGCGCCCATCCCTCAGCGTGTACTCTTCGACATAATTCCGCACAACCTTCTTTTCGACGCTTAGATCTTCAAGATCGTCGATGTTGATTTCGACATTGAAGTGTCCCGAATTGCATATGAGCGCGCCATCCTTCATGGCTTCAAAATGTTCGCGTCGTAGAACGTGTATGTCTCCCGTGATGGTTACTACGACGTCCGCCTCGGTCACGGCTTTCGTCATCGGTAAAACGCGGAACCCGTCCATTACAGCTTCAAGTGCATTGAGGGCATCGACTTCGGTGACGATGACATTTGCGCCCAAGCCGCGGGCTCTGTCCGCGAATCCTCGACCGCACCAGCCGTAGCCCGCCACTACAACCGTCGAACCGGCGATTAACAGATTGGTAGCACGTATAATGCCGTCCAATGTGCTCTGTCCTGTGCCGTACCGATTGTCGAAAAAGTGTTTCGTTTTAGCGTCATTCACCGCGATGATTGGATACTTCAATACGCCTTCGTTCGCCATGCTCTTCAGGCGAATCACGCCCGTCGTCGTTTCCTCGGTTCCCGCGATCACATTTTCCACAAAGGCGGGATTCATATCTTCGCCGTGAAGTCGAGAGACAAGATCGGCACCGTCGTCCATGGTAATCATCGGTCCCGAATTGATAGCGGCACCGATATGCTGATAGTAGGTTTCAGTGTCCTCGCCGTTGATGGCAAACACCGGAATGCCGTCGTGGACGACGAGTGAAGCCGCCACATCATCCTGCGTGCTCAATGGATTCGAGGCGCACAAAACTACCTCTGCTCCGCCCGCTTTCAGTGCTCGCATCAGGTTCGCGGTTTCCGTTGTTACGTGCAGACACGCTGCCGTCCTTATCCCCTCCAGTGGACGATCTTTCTCGAACCGTTCACGAATCAAGCGGAGCACAGGCATAAAGCGATTCGCCCAATCAATTCGTTGTTTCCCTTCTGCTGCCAAGTTGCGACTCCTGATATCGCAGTCCATTTATTCTCCTTAGATTCCAGCTTCCGATTGAAGCAACTCTGTGTAGTCCGTTAATTCCCACGTAAATCCCGGTTCATTTCGTCCAAAATGTCCGTAACTTGCCGTATTTTTGTAAATCGGCTTTCGCAAATCGAGTCGCTGGATGATTCCGTATGGTGTCAAATCAAACTGCTTCTGAACAAGCGTCGTAAGCTGTTCATCCGCAATTTTGCCCGTGCCGAAAGTCTCAACCATGATTGAGATGGGTTCTTCCACTCCGATCGCATAAGACACTTCTACTTCGCATCGATCCGCGAGTTCGGCGGCAACGATATTCTTTGCCACATGCCGCGCAGCGTAACACGCGCTGCGATCCACCTTTGTCGGATCCTTGCCAGAGAACGCTCCGCCGCCGTGACGACCCATACCTCCATACGTATCGGCAATAATCTTTCTCCCGGTTAAACCCGAATCTCCCTGCGGTCCTCCAACGACGAATCTGCCGGTTGGATTAATGTGATACTTGATGTCCGCTCCTCGTAGACCTTCGGGAATGACACGCTTGATTATCTCTTCGACCACACCCTCTTTCAGCACTCCGTCGGGCACGTCCGGATGGTGTTGGGTAGAGATAACCACCGTATCCACGCCGACAGGCTCGTTGTTCTGGTATTTGACGGTCACCTGAGATTTTCCGTCCGGACGAAGAAATTCAAGTATTCCTTGTTTCCGTGTTTCAGCGAGACGTCGAGTAAGTTTATGTGCCAGAGTGATGGGCATCGGCATCAATTCCGGCGTTTCGTTGCACGCATAGCCAAACATCATTCCTTGATCGCCCGCGCCTCTGCGATCTACCCCCATTGCGATATCGGGAGATTGTTCATCAATCGCGGTCAATAATGCACTGTGATTGCAGTCAAATCCATAACTCGCATCGGTATAGCCGATTTCTCGTATTACATTGCGAGCGAGTGACGGGATATCCACACGGGTTGCGCGTGTAGAAATCTCACCGGTGACAAGTGCAAGCCCGGTTGTCACGAGTACCTCGCAAGCGACACGACCCATGGGATCTTCCGACATGATTCCGTCGAGTACAGCATCGGAAATCTGATCTGCAACCTTATCCGGATGCCCTTCAGTTATAGATTCTGATGTAAACAAATAGTTTCGACTCAATTGGTGTCTCCTCGTATAATATTTTTCTTTAGGGCAAAGTAACTATTTTCGGCATTTAAGTCCATCTTCCGAAGCGTCTGCGAAGCTGCGGATTGAATGGTTGGAGACTTTCCGCTACGCCACCCTAGAAGGATAAAATCTATTTTCCAAACTCGTCACAACAATTGTTATGTGCCACTTCTCAGTGCTGACAGTTTGTGTTAATTTTTACTCCGGCCAACTGTCATTTTAATTCCTCGCCACATCTAGTTTGCCAAATTTGCGCACATGTCATCCGTCGCGTTAAGAATCAAAATGGTCAAGCGAACACACACGAAAGTTCATATGATGTTTCGAGAACTCGGGAACGAACATGAGATAGGCCGAATCTATGCTATCCAGGGGAGGATCTTCATCTAGTAAGCGTAGGCGAGGTTTGAAAACAGAACGGAGGCGGGCAGCAAACCTGACTCTCAAGTTGTATCCTTGCCACCGCAGATCATACTATGGCCGATGCATCGGCACGGAGGACCATCGGATTGTCCAATGAAATATTGAGTCACTGGATCCAAGCAAACATTAAAGCTAACGAACCCGTAAGGCGCTAAACTCGACGGTTGATTCAATCTATACGACACTACACCCATTTGGATGCGACAGAACGTAAGGAAAATGGACTTTGAAGAGCGTTACAGGCAGGTTTCGATAATCCCGTATCAATCCGTAGCGTCTGGAGAATCAGTCATCTGAACTAGGCTTATCCAGTTCTTCTTTGAGCAAAGAACCTAGCGTAGCCGGTTCTTCGTCAACACTCTCAGACTGTTCTTCTTGAAATTTGGCCGTTGTTGCCCGTTCTTGCTCGGCTAACGCGGCTTTTAGACTCAAACCAATCCGGCGCTCGTTCACATCTAAATGAATTACTTTTAGTTCCAACTGATCGCCAATTGAGACAATTTCTTCCGGCTTTTCAATCCTTCGATCTGCTAGTTCCGAAATGTGTATAAGACCTTCAACGGCGTCCTCTAGCTTGGCAAATGCGCCAAAACTGGTTAAGTTCATAATCTCGCCGCGCACCACGGTGCCAATCTTATATTTTTCCGGGACCTGCAGCCACGGATCCGGTTCGACCTGTTTCAATCCTAGCGATACGCGTTGTTCGGCGGGGTCAATCTGTAGCACTATAACCTCAACTTCGTCGCCTTCCTTCAAGACCTCGCGGGGATGAACATCGCGTTTGACCCAAGAAAGATCCGAGACATGGATTAATCCATCGATTCCCTCTTCAATCTCTACGAAAGCACCGAAATCGGTGAGGTTGCGTACGCGCCCCGAAATCTTTGTCCCAATCGGATATTTATCTTCAAGCAACTCCCAAGGATTGGCTTCTAACTGCTTGAGTCCAAGAGAAACCCGTTTGGCAGATTTAGTAACATCAAGAACGATCGCCTCAATCTCGTCACCCTTTGTGACAAACTTGGAGGGAGCAACATTGCGCCGTGTCCATGACATCTCTGAAACGTGAATAAGCCCTTCAACACCCTCTTCAATCTCCAAGAATGCCCCGTAATTTACAATGTTGACGACCTTTCCTTTGACTGTAGAGCCTATGGGATATTTTTCTTCAATACCATCCCAAGGATTGGGCGTCTTCTGTTTTAACCCGAGTGACACTTTCTCCTTCTCGTGGTCAACACCAATGACAAGGACATCAATCTCGTCACCGATGGAAACGATTTCCGACGGTTGATTTACCTTTTTCCACGACATATCGGTTTTATGGAGGAGACCATCAATGCCACCCAAGTCAACAAAGGCACCGAACGAAGTGATATTCTTTACAACTCCAGTACGAGACTGTCCAACCTCAAGGCCGCTTAGGAGTTCCGTCTTGCGTGCGACGAGTTCCTCTTCCAGCAACGCCCGTCGGGACAACACAATGTTATGACGCCGCTTGTTAAGTTTAACTACCCTAAGTTCAAGCGTGGTCCCAACGTATTTATCAAGATTCGGAATCGGACGCAATTCTATCTGTGAGGCGGGAAGAAACGCTCGTAAGGATCCGATATCGACACGAAGGCCGCCTTTGATTCTCTCTATGACGGTGCCCTCTACAGTCTGTCCTTGTTCACATGCCGCGGCGATCTCATCCCAAATTCGTGTCTGATCCGCAAGCCGCTTTGAAAGAATAAGCTGCCCATCAGCATCTTCCCTACGGACAATGTAGACATCAATCTCCTCCCCCACTTGCACTTGGGGTAGACCATCCTCAGTTGCATCGAACTCGGAAGACGGAATGTATCCCTCGGATTTGAACCCTATATCAATCATAACTTCATCACGATTGAACTCCACAACGGTGCCCTTTACAATCTGGCCCTCGGTAAACGCCTTGATGGAGTTGTCATACGCCTTTTCGAGGGATTCGTCGCTCAAGAGCGATGTGCCTGTATCGAGGGTTTCTTCATCCGTGGCTGGCGCCTCGGCAGTCGGTTGCTGGGAATCTTCCGAACTCTCGCTCGGTGGAGCGGCTTCTGAAGCAACCGCAGAATAATCCTCGCCATCTTCAGAGGTGTCAATATCCCCTACGTCACTTGGTGAGGACTGGTTTTTAACGGCGCTCGGCGCGCTGTCCTCCGATTGGTTGCCTTGAGACTCTTCCTGAAGGCTTTCCGCAGTATCGGTTTCCACTTCCATTACAACTGTATCTTGATCTGTAATAACCCTTTCTTTTTGTGAATCCTCGTTCATCAACTTATCTGGCTTCATCCGAAAACGAAAAATAGCGCTAAATCTAACTCAACCAGACTCCTCCTTTGTCATGGTTCTATCCTCAGGATAGCTCATACCGCCCACAAACGGTTAAAACTTGTATAGTATAGCACACGCGAATACTTAGTTGCAACTGCAATCTTCGGTTCATTCAAATCAGTTTCGCCGGGTATTTTTGGGTTTGGATTGCTCCTTCCTATCCTAATCTGGATGTGGGAAATGAGCGGCGAGAAGTCAACATTTCGGGGGTTTGATGACTGTAGCCGTCTTCGACTTGCAGTCAACGAGGACTTCAACTGTGCCGAGACTGCTATCGAGGTTGTCGTTCTCTCTCTTTTCTTTGAGGTTGTCTTGCTTGACTTCCTTCGGTCTCAAGGGACATACAGGGATTGCGAACAATTCGTTTTGACTTTACTAGCTCTATTCTGCTACAATAACGGGTAATATCTATTTAAAGATATCTTACGAAATTCAGTGTGATGAGAGGAAATCTGAGATGGCAAACAACCCCATGACCGTTCGAGAGAATTCTGATGTAACCGTTATTGATGTTCAAGAAGACCTTGGAAGCTATGCGGCTTCAGACTTGCGAGAAATCCTTGAGGGTCTTCTTGTAAGCAAGACTCAAAAAATCATCGTAAACCTAGGAGATGTAGAGCATATCAATAGTACGGGCGTCGGGGCGATCGTTGGTGCGGCAAAACGAATACGCCAACGGGGTGGCGATGTAAAAGTGTGTGGGCTCGCGGACAATATTAAACGAACTTTCGATCTCACCGGCGCTTCTAGTGTCGTAGAGATTTATGAGTCGGAAAGCAGTGCAATCTCTGCTTTTTGACGTAATTCACTTAAGTCTCAGAGAGTGTGTGTACGTACCGTGGGATTTTGTACGTGGCTTGTGTTCATCGGTATAGGAAATTCGGTTAAGCCAAAGGCAATTCGCATCATGTCGAGAAATCAAGGTGCTAAGCAGTTGGTTTGAACTTGCTTACGCGGCGGCAATATATGCGTTACAATTCGAGCAAATACCCATCTTCAGTTCAGCAGTTTTCGATCAAAACATGGGACAAGAGCATATTGAAATCCATTTGCCTAGCCGTTTGTGGTATATTGAGCCGGTTCTCGCCCTACTCAAACAACTGGCTCAACAACTCGGATTCTGCCAGCAGCGCGTTGCCGACATTCAGCTTGCAATTGATGAAATCTGTGGGAATGCAATTGAGCACGGATCGGAAGGCGATGGCAAAGGAATCGCTATCGGTATTGATGTGAAAGACCATCAACTTGATATTCTTGTCAGGGACAAAGGAACGCAAGACAGGGGTGAGTGGTTAACTGCAGGAAACCTTGAGGAAATATTCCAACGGCGTGCGCCCGATCAAGAACGGGGACATGGAATCTACATGGTAGAAGAACTATCGGACGAAGTGAAAATGGAACCGAACTCATTTGGCGGAACGGATGTTAGAGTTAGCTTTACCCTCCCAAGCGATCAACTGCGCCCGCGGAACACAAAACCCTCCTCCCGACTCACCCGCTAAATTCGACGTTATAGAGTTAAACAGTATAACAAGCGGTATCAATCACGCGATCCAGAAGGGACGGCAAAATCCTAACCATTAGGTCTTTTTGGTTAACCACTGAATGAGCCGTATGCTGTTTCTGGTATCATACATCCCGTGACGACTGCTATCGCACTCCCTAGTCGCTCGCTTGCTGATGTGCGGTATTCGAGCGATTGGTGAAACCGCTCTCGGTTGTAAAAGTTGAAATAGTCCCCCAATCAATGATTCCTCGGTCGGAACGGCTTCACATCAGACTCGACGGCATCAACAGCGACGAACGTCAAATCGTCATCCGTTGGAATCCCGTTCCTGAACTTTTCGATGCTGCCCAGAAGCCGATTGACAAGTGCATCGCTGGATTCATCTGTTTCTTGAACGGCGGTTTCCTCAAGTCGACGTATGCCAAATTCTTCCTTCTCCGGGTTTCTCGCCTCGTACGCGCCATCCGTATAGAGCAACATCCTGCTGTAGCGGTCAAAGTCATATCTGGCGGTTTCGTAGATAGAGTTAGCCAACAGACCTAGCCCTTTTCCGACGATCCCTTGGCTAAGGAAATCGCATGTACCCCGGTGCCGATGTATGAGGAGCGGATGCGGGTGTCCCGCATTTGCGCAAGAAATCGATCCGTTAGGCAAATCCATCACCGCGTAGAATGCAGTCGCGAACATGAACATCTGCGAACTGATTGTATTGTTAAATCGAGCGTTTAGCGCTGTGAGCAGTTGTCCGGGATCGTTCCCCATCCGATCTCTAATTTCCCCGACGACCGTCTTCATGAACACGGCAACGAGTGCGGCGGAAACACCATGACCCATCACGTCTGAAATGAATAGTCCCAAACGACCAGGCTGTATTTCCCAGAAATCGAAGAAATCCCCTCCTACCTCGATTTCCGGAGTGGAATGCGACACAATCTCGAATCCCGCCAAATCGGCAATTCCGTTCTGCGGCATCAAAATCTCTTGGACTTGCCGCGCCATCTCTAACTCGGCTTTCAAACGGGCATTATGCTCTTCCAGTTCGTCACGGTACTCTTTAATGCGTAGCAGCGAGCCGACCCGCGCCACGATTTCATGTCCATCGAACGGTTTCGATATAAAATCGTCCGCACCCGCTTGAATGGATTGGATACGATCAGCGGCATCCTTGAGCGCAGTAACCATCACTACCGGAACAAACTGAGTTGATTCATCCGCGCGAATTCGGCGGCACACCTCAAACCCGTCCATCCTTGGCATCTGGACATCAAGCAAAACCAAGTCCGGCGGAGTTGACGCTATCAGTTCAAGGGCTTCGCTTCCGCTGGCGGCGGTAAGCACGATATATCCCTTAGCTTCAAGCTGAATTTGAAGTATTTTGATGTTTATTTCGTCATCGTCTACAACGAGGATTTTGGGTATCGCGCGCACGCTCATTCCTCGGATTCTCCTACATGCTTACGTACAAGATTGACCAGGACGCGAGTATCAATAGGTTTGCTAATGTAATCGTCACATCCGGCATCAAGTATTCGCTCGCGGTCACCCTTCATCGCCGCCGCGGTCAAGGCAACGATTGGAACATGCTGCCACCGGAGGTCCGTTTTAATCTTCCGAGTTAATTCCTCTCCGTCCATGCCGCCGGGAAGGGCGATATCCATCAGTATCAAATCCGGTGTTTTCGCGTTCAGTATCTGAAGGGTTTCTTCCGCGGTGGCTGCTTCGAGCATTTCATACCCCTCGGCCTCCAGCACAATCCGAACGACCTTCTGATTTAGCTCCTTGTCCTCAACGACTAAAACACTCTTGGTGCTCATGTGTCTATATCCTTGTCGCTTTCCTTATTGAAACTCCCGGTCCTTGGAGGGTACGAATCAAATTACACGAAACACCTCATCTTTATCTATTCACCAGCGGACGGCGTACTCGGTGCTCGAATACGCTCAATTCGCTTGATTGCATCCAACAACTTCTGTCTTACATCCCCCGATTTTTCAATTACGGATTGGATTTGGCCGTTGAGGCGGTCCTTTTCCTCGTAGCTGAGATCCATCGCCGTGCAAATCACAATTGGAATGTCGCACGCACGGGGATCTTCTGCCAGGCGTTTTACAACTTGGAATCCATCTACTTCGGGCATCGCCAAATCCAAGATGATGAGACCTGGTGCCTCGGCAATCGCCAAATTGATTCCTTCCTGGCCTCCATAGGCTTTCAGCACTTCGTATCCCTCGGATTCCAAAACTGTCGATAATAATCGGATCGCTTGTGGATCGTCATCGACTATGAGAATCCGGACGCCGCCATCCTGTTCCGGAAGGTGTAATGACCGCAACGAGGCGAGAAGGGCGGTCTTATCAATTGGCTTTACGAGATGGTCAACTGCACCCAGCCCGAATCCCAATTGACGTTCTTCGGTGATAGAAACAATTATTACGGGTATTGACTGAAGGTTGGGATTCGCCTTTAGCGCTTTCAGAACTTGCCAGCCGTCTTTCTTCGGAAGCATGATGTCAAGGGTTATTGCAAACGGATTGATTTCCGCCGCTTTCGCGATTGCCGCCTCACCATCTGTGGCGAATTCAACTCGATAACCCGCCTCCACCAGATAGATTCCCAAGAGTTGCGCTGCCTGCTCGTTATCTTCAGCTACCAAGATGGTTCGGTTTCCGGTAGAGGACGGAAGATTCGTAGGAATCGGGGCTGGGCTTGAAGCTACCTGCTGCTGCAACGGCAGCGTGAAGGAGAAGGTACTTCCTTCACCGACAGTGCTCTCGACCCATATCTTTCCGCCGTGTAGTTCGACCAGTCGCTTCGTAAGAGCGAGCCCTAAGCCCGTGCCTTCATGCGCACGCGCTTTCGATGCGTCAACTTGCGTAAATGCTTGGAATAGCATCCCCTGATCTACCGGTGAAATACCTACGCCGGTATCGATCACCCTAATCAATAAAGAGTTGTCCGAGATCTCAACCTTGGTAGTCACTCGGCCACCGTCATTTGTGAACTTGACACCGTTGGACAGTAAGTTGTAAAGTATCTGCTTGAATTTGGTCTTGTCCGCTGTCACTGTTATATTGCTATCGAATTCTTGAGTAAGTTGAATCTGTTTCTTGCTGGCTAGAGCGTTGACGATCGTGTTCACCTCCTCCATGGTGTCTGCGATGGAGAAAGTCTCGAAGTCCAAGTCCATGGTCCCCGCCTCAATCTTCGACAGGTCAAGGATGTCGTTGATCATGTTCAGAAGATGACGCCCGCTCGTATGGATGTCCACCACCAGTTCCCTCTGCTCCGGTCTTATTGGCCCGATAATCTCATCTCGCAAAATCTCCGCAAAACCGATAATGGCGTTTAGCGGCGTACGCAATTCATGGCTCATGTTGGCGAGGAAGTCGCTCTTGGCACGGTCTGCATATTCGGCTGTCTCTTTCGCCGCTTGCAACTCCGCCTGTGCACGCACACGCTCCGTAATGTCTCTGGAAATGCCGAATGTGCCTATGATTTTACCGGACTTGTCGAATAACGGCGCCTTCGTCGTTGATACCCAGGTTTCCTGTCCGCCGGGCCAGGTCTCTTTTTCCTCCTTCGCTTTCATGGGGGCACCGGACCTCATCACTTCCTGCTCATCGGTGTAAGCTTGTTTGGCATGCTCGTCTGTAAAAAATTCGGCATCCGTCTTTCCGATTGCTTCTTTCATATCCGCGAGTTGGAAGAGCTTAGTCATGGCTTTGTTAATGCGGATAAACCGACTAGCTTTGTCCTTGAAGTAAATATGATCGGGTGTATTGTCCATGAAGGTTTGCAAAAGATTCTGTTCTTGTTCCAATGCTTTTTCTGCCTGTTTTCGCCGTGTGATGTCTCTTCCCACAGCATAGTACAAACGTTTTTCAAGGGAGTTCGTGGCACTCCATAGTATCCATCTATATGTTCCATCCTTGCACAGATAGCGATTTTCAAAGGAAACGACATCTTTACCCGTAGCCATAATCGTCTCGGCTTCGGCTATTGTCGATTCTCGATCATCGGGATGGACGAAGTCGATAAACGGCTTGGCTTTGAGTTCCTCGATTGTGAATCCGAGTGTTCGCTCCCATGCCGGATTCAAATCAACGAAATAGCCGTCAAAATTGGCAATACACAGCATGTCTAGCGAAAGAGTGAAAAAGCGATCCCGCTCCGATATGCCGTTGGGACGGTTCATAGTTGTGTCCTCTCTTCATTTCCTTTTCAGAACCAATAGTGTCAAATCGTCAAACTGCTGAGTGTCCCCTTGAAACTCCGCCACCGCGTCGCGAATCTTGGCACACATTTCGGTCGCGCTTGCATGTCGTATTTCTCTCGCAAGTTCGTGCAAACGTTGCTCTTCAAATGGCTCACCATCCCCATCCACTGCGTCAGTCACACCATCGGTGTAAAGCAGAAGGGTATCGCCGCTATGTAGCTGAAACGATTCCTGCTGATACTCTGCAATCTCGGCAAGGACATCGGCGGGGAACATTCCGACGACCGATCCGCCCTTCTCCAGCCGCGTAAAACTTCCATCCCGCCGTATGACGATTGGATAGTTGTGTCCTGCGTTCACGGAGGTCAACTCGTCCGATTCCGTATGCAACCGAGTGTACACGAGGGTTGCGTAGGCATCGCCTATGCTACCTTCATACAAGAGCGTATTTAGCCGCATCGCCATGGCGAGCAAGTTGCTCTGTCTAGCCACCTCCGAGCGTAAGGAGGTTCGAAGCATTACCATCAGCAGCGCTGCTTGCATCCCTTTGCCCGAAACGTCGGCAATCACAAATCCCCAACTCCCATCCGGTTCCCGAATATAGTCAAAGTAATCTCCTCCAACGCCATCGTGATGCGGGATACTTAGTCCCGCGACGTCGTAACCCGAAATATCGGGCTGCGCTCTGGGCAACAGGTTCGCCTGAATTTTTGCCGCTTGCTCCATCTCGGCTTGCATCCGGCGTTTTTCGAGAGCTTCTTGGTAAAGACGGGCATTCTCGATCGAGACGCCGATCTGATAGGCGAAGGCTTCAAGCAGAATCCGATCCTCATCGACAAAATCAAGAGAGGTCTCCTCCTGGCCTGCCTTGTCGCATACCACCAATACTCCTAGAATTTCACGCCTGAAAATTGGGACTGCGATAAGATTCCTTCTCCCAAACGGCGAAACCCGACTCGCATCGTTGCAAACCTGCGAGATTCCGGAGACAACTACCTCCTGAAGGATGGGAAATGCGGGCGATTCGTCCTGTTGAGCGTTCAAATCAATGACAATGCCTTGAAGATTGGTTGGAAATTCCGTATCAAGCAGGACGTGGCTTCTCACCTCAAGCCTTCGGCTGTTAGGAACAGCAAGCATGAGATAACCCATCCGACTGTCCAAGAGAGGAACAACATGATTCATTGCCGCCTTCTCAATGCTCTCTACATCCAAGAGTTTACTAATCTGAGCCGTAACATCGGACAGCAGCAGAAGGCGCAACTTGGCGGTGCGCATTTCCTGCAACGCGAGTGAATGCGCCATAGCAGTCGCGACACGGTTGGCCACCATATTCAGCACTACATTAACCCACGATTGATTTTCTATCCCGATGGAAGGGCGTCCGATAGCAATAATGCCAATCAATTCTCCATCGGTCTGCAAGGGTATCCATATCTCCGATCCATGCCCCTGTAGTTGGTCCGTCATCTGATCGCGAAACGATTTCAAAGATTCCGGCACAGTTGCGAGATGAATTGGAGACGATTGACGGATGGCATCAAGTTCTTCTAACATGACCGGAATAATAACCGATTCTGGGCGGGGGGTGCTTGAGGATTCGACGTAAAAGTGGTGCTTGGTCGGGTCTAGGCGAAGAATTGAGCCCTCGTTTGCTTCTAACGAATCCAGAGTTAGTTGCAAATATGCTTCGCTCGCGGACTCAAATCCGCCCTGTCTAGAAATGGCTGCATTTCCAATTTCGTCAAGTTTGGACAGGAAGGAAAGCAGTCGACTCATGCTATCCTCGTGGGAAGCATACTTCATCTGCACACCTTGTAACGGAGTGTCGAGCATTCCGCGCTACACTAACCGCATCTATCGCGTTTCAATGGGGTTAGTTTCCTCGGGTGTCGGTTCTAGGCGATGCGGAACCGATACACATCATCGAACGGCGCATCCACTCGCTTCAGGATGCTAGCGCCGTAACCGCTTCGTTCTCACTATCGAAATGTTCGAAAGTGCTAATTAAGCGACTTCTAATAATAAGGTTTTTGATATTTGTGCCGACGTTGATAATACCGATTCGGCCTCCCTTTTTTGCGATCGATACGTGGGTTCCCATCAACGTCCCGAGTCCCGAACTGTCCATCATTGAAACGTCGGCGAAATCGACCAACAGCCTCGGATTTTCGCCGCTGTTGGGTAGCTCATCATCAATTGTCTTTCTGAGTTCGGAAACGGCGCTTCCAATCAGCTTTCCGCTAGGCTTCAAAACGATAACGCCATCCTTCTGAGTAACATCAATTGCCATTTTTCGCCCTCCTGAAAAAAGTTTCTACCCGGAAACTTTTATGAATCGTCATTCTAGTGCGGCAGAAACGGACCGCTCCGATTTATGTGATTACCTCGCCGTAAAACGGTGATTTTACCCTTATTCAAGCCTTTCGAGAGCAGGCCGATTCTGATTTATCGCGTGTTATTACCTGCTAACACTAAGCCCACAGTATTTGTTCCATAGCTGATTCTAAAGGATATATGGCTTTTTGTCAAGCCCTCAACGCTGCAAATCGCATCTTGTGCCACCTTCAAAAGCGGTTGACCCTAGACTACGGTTGTGTTAGAATTGAGACTGACTTCACAACACACCAACTGAGCAGGATTGAGGAGATTGCGGCGACATCGTGCAGTTCCCGGGTTTTAATTACAACGCTATAATCCCGTACCTCATTGCCATAGCGTATTTTTTTCTCATCGTAGAAACCTCCTTGGTCATCCACTCCTATTTGTATGCACGCCGAGAGCGAAAAACCAAACGTCCGCCCTATGCGCCGAAAGCCGCAATCATTGCGCCGCACTACGGCTGGGATGCCCAAACCGAGGAGAGCGTCAAACCTTTGCTAAGCCAAGATTATACAGGCGAATACGCGGTGTTCTTTGTAACGCACGCCATAGGCGACTCGGATTGTGATCCGTCATATACGCATCTCGGCAGAATCGTTAACGAACATCACCATGCACGCGCACTTCTGGCGCCCAATGTTATCGACAATTCTCTGCCCCGTTCCCAAAAGGTGCAAAACCTCATAACAGCGATCACGGAACTACCCGATGATTTTGAGATTATCGCGTTTGTTGATGCAGACGTGACCGTTCGGGAAGATTGGCTGAGGTTGTTGGTCGAGCCTCTTCAGGACCCGCGAATCGGTGCGACCGTAGGAGCAAGGTTTTACTACCCCCACACTCTCAATCTCCCGTCGCTCGTGGAAGCCATCTGGGTCAATTTTCAGATTGGCGCGCAAGGCGACCACCGTTTTACCATGGTATGGGGCGGGTCTAACGCGATTCGCCGTAATTTGATCGAGGACGCGAACGTGCTACAGCGCTGGGAAAACGCCGCCATCGAAGATCACAATCTAACCCATGCCGTGAGAGATTCAAGACTCAAGGTGCATTTTGTTCCGGACTGCGTCACCATAACCCATACCGCGAATCGCACATGGAGACAAGTTCTGGAATTTACAAACCGTCAGATGATCATGACGTACAGAATGGGGCTCCGTGCACAGTGGGGTTTGAGTCTTGTAGGATTGCTTCCCAAGGCGCTTATCGTGTTTGCAGCCATCCCATTCTTGCCGTTTTACTTCAATTGGCAGTTCAAGTTTAACCAGCTTTTCGTGCTACTTGTACTGCTTATACCGTTCATTGAGATTCAAATGTATCGTGTCTTCTCACTGAATCTACCCAAGGTGCTCAGAGATATGGACGGTTTTCGCGACAACATCAGAATGACCTCATTCGTCACGCCAATCTCCATGCTTGTTGCGGGGTTGAACGCGGTATACACCGTGTTTCAGGACAAGATCATCTGGGGCGGCGTGCGCTATAGAATACTCTCAGCGACCACATGTCAAGTGCTGGGCCGCGTCTCCGACGACGCGGATAACCAAGAATAAGGATGATAACCGTCACGAGAAATTGCCAATTGTCCGGTAGGAGAAACGGGCGCGGAAACACTCATAGGCGTGCGTAGGGGTTGGGCCCCCCAACCCGTTCCTAACACATTGGAATTACGCTCGTGCCTGCCACAGTCGTCAACAGAACCTAATACATGATCTGCACAAATTAAACACTCTCGCAGTTTCGGAAAGGAAAAACAATGCCAACACGGAGTCGAATTTCACCGCGTTTCTTCGTCAACCAACTCGCCGCCGCATTAGCCGATGATTGGCAAACCGCTTACACGCTCGCCAAGTATCAGGTTGCGAAGGAAAGCTTTAACTGGAGACACCCTTTCGGCGGCATGCACGGAAAGGGCGACAGCGTGCAACTGGTCAGTCTGCGAATCACGGACATGTGCAATCTCAGGTGCCACTCTTGTGGACAGTGGGGCGATAACGGTTACCTGCTCGGAAAATCCCTTAAAGAGTTGAAACAGCGCGAAGTTCCCGTCGAAGTATACAAGCGGCTAGTGGATCAGATTGTTGACGCCGGCTGGTCGCCCGTATGGTACATCTGGGGCGGCGAACCGATGCTCTATCCCGGTCTGATTGAACTATTGCACTACATCTCCGAACGCGGCATGCCAATCTCGCTCGTGAGCAACGCCACCAACATCGCCAGACGCGCCGATGATATCTTGGAGACCTGCAAAATTATCTATCTGAGTGTTGACGGACCGAACGAGGAAATTCACAACACCCAGCGTCCCGGAGTCACGGATAATTACGACAACTTTACCGACGTAAAAGCCGCGCTGGAGACCTTGAGCGCCGAGAAGGAACGTCGGAATGTGGCGTTTCCCTATATTGTCCCGTTAAGTTGCGTCACGATGTACAACATTGACGTTGTCGTGGATCTGTATAAATTCACGAGTCAATTTGCCGACGCTCAGATTTTCTATCTTACGTGGTGGATGGACTCGCATTCCGCCCAAGCGCATACGGAAGAATTTGAGCAGCGCTTCGGCTTCAAACCGCAAACCCACTACGGATGGATCGGCAACTGGAAAGATTTCGATCACGGAGTGATATTTGATCGATTCGAGGAAATGGAGAAACTGTCGGAATCGCAGCGGCGTTGCCCTCCCATGATGATGCCGCGTCTCAACACGCGAGAAGAAATTCAAACCTACTACACGGATCACAGCGAAACCTTCAACTACAATCAATGCGTCAGTATCTTTATGACAATGGAGATTGACAGCAACGGCGATGTCAGCCTTTGCCGCGACTACCACGACTACATCATCGGTAACATCCAGACCGACACTGTCTTGGACATGTGGAACAACGAAAAAGCGAGGAAGTTCCGAACCTCAATCAGCAAGGACGGGATTATGCCGGTATGCCGCCGCTGTTGCGGTCTCATGGGGTTTTAATTGCTCTCTATCCGCGCCTTCTGTGACTGCTCGGCTCTGAGTGCCAAATCTAAGTAGCCTGGGGTGGGCACTGCCCGCCATCCACTTAGCGTGCGCACTACAATCATGGAAATGGAAGAGAATGTCGATAGAGAACCCACTCCCTGTTTCAGAGGACTTAATTGACACCTCTTATGCCCTGCAAATTCAGACAAATGGAAATATCAACTTCCAACCCAATCGGACAAAACACCAAATCCGAAGCCCGCTGATGATATCCTCAATCATCCGATAGCACACACAACGCCTCCCTTATGCACACAATCCTCGCCATCTGCTTAGCTTCGTTTTGTTCGATAGAACCTGCCATAGACTCATCCAAAGTTGAGTTTGAGCCCACCGAAAAACAGTTGCTCTACGCCGAACAACTCTTCGATGCGCGTACCTACAATCCCTCCCTTCTTGAATACAAGCGTTTCCTTTTTTACCAGCCGCACACCGACATGGCGGATTTTGCCCGCTATCGTATCGCCCAAGCGCACTACTACCAAGGCAATCGGGGTTACTCCCGGCAGCTCTTCGAGGAGTTCATGGAAACCTTTCCCGAATCTCCGCTGTATCATCACGCCCAGCTAATGCTCGGAAAAACTCACTTGGACGATGGAGAATACGCTACCGCACGATCTGCTTTCTTCCGCATTCTGCAGGCGAAGGGTGAAAAACGCTTGCAGGTGCAAGCCCAATACCTGCGCGGATGGTGCTACCTGCATGATCGAAACTGGTTTAAGGCGATATCGGAATTCCGGGACATCCGCCGCTTGCGCGGGGAGAACCGTGATATCGGATCCTTCGATGCCCGACTTGAACGCACGGCGGTCAAACTTGCCGACACAACCCTCGCTAGTACGCCGTTACCGCTTAAGTCGCCGAAACTTGCCCAACTGTTGTCCACGGTTGCGCCCGGGAGCGGACAAATCTACGCGGGCAAAACTCGCAACGGTCTCATTTCATTAGGAATCAATGCCGCGTTCTTCTATCTGTTGGGGGATTCGGTTGCGGATAAGCGTTACGTTGATGCGGTAGGAATCTTTCTGGTGGGTTCCCGGTTCTATTGGGGCAATCGCCAGAATGCGAAAAAGTGGACGATGGAACACAACCAAAATCTTGAGATAGACTTGATTGAGCAATTAAAAAGCATCGAGCGCGAAACCGTCGAATAGCGCGATAGGGATTTCTCAATCTGCGTAATACGATCAACCGACCGAATCGAATTTCGACATTAACTTACCCAAGTTCCGACCGTGGTCTGCCTGCTCGGTCTGGATTGCCAAATCCAGACTCCCCCAGCGTTGTAGGGTGAAATTGGGGATTATCAAATCACCGATTCACGACCCACTACTCACTGCATTTCCCCCGCCACAAACACCAAATCGAATACATTAACAACCCCGTCCCCGTTTACGTCGCCCTGGCCCTTATCCGTGCCCAAAGCCTGCGCCACCAGCGTCAAATCCAGGATATTCACCGCGCCATCCCCGTTCACATCCGCCGGGTTTCTACTGGTTACTGGCGACTGGTCACTGACCACTACCTTTAAATACATCTCCCCATCGAGATTGGGGAGGACGTGTTCAGTTCCAGCCCAACTGCCGGCTACGGCTTGTACCTCCTCCGGCAACGTCACAACTTGCTGGGCGCCACTGTGGTTGTATACCGCCCAACCGTTGGTAAATTCGCGGATGTAGAGCCTCGGGATATCTTCGTCGTATAGCTGAGCTTTGGCACCGATGGGGCGTCCGAGGTCGGCATCCCAGAAATCGTACCAAAAGTGCTTGTGGCTATGACCATCATTGAACAAAATGTAGCCGTCGGAATGAGTCAAACTCAACGTGGTGAAGGCGCGCATCCAACGCAGGTTCGTAGGGCTATCCGGCGGTTCCGTGGGAACGCTCCATCCTTCAAGAGCGTTAATGCGCGGCTCTCTCAGGTTGGTTTCCAACCAGAGCAGTGAGTCCTCAACTTCAGTTAGTAGTGCTTCCAGACGGTCCCCAGTCACATCACGAGGTATTAATGTTTCCATAAAACTACCGTTGATATGCTTACCGGTTCTTGGTATTTTGTCACGATTGGTGTTGCCCATAATCAGGAAATTGGGTCGCGTCTCGGCACGGATGCGTTGAAGGATATTATCCCGCGCCCGTTGCTCTGCTTCAAGCGTGACATAGTTGCCGCCCAGAACATGCCATTCTTCCTCCCACCAGTCAAAAAATACGCCATCATACAAGCCACACTTTGATATCGCGATGGCTTGTTGAACGATTATTTCTTGGACATCGGGATGGGTAAAATCTATTAAGTAATGTCCCGGGAAACCAATAACAGGTTCGCCGTTGGCATCCCTTACCCAATATGGCGAATCTTTAGGAAAATGTTCGAGTTGGGCATCCCTTATTCTGATTTCAACAAGAAAAACCATATTTGGATTAATCGCAATGTAATCATCTCGGATCTGTTCGGACCTTTCAAGAACACCTCGGAGTTCCCAACCATCCCCCGTATCAAAAGGACGCTGATTAAACTGTGCTCCAGAAAAATATAAATCGTGCTGGGCGAGTTGTTCAAGCCCCGAAAGATGAGGCTGATTGAGGATTGGCCTCGACCAAATGCCACTCCATGCGGAGACTACCGAGGGGAAGGTTCTATTTTCCAATCTCGGTTCGAGAGGGAGTGGCGGCATATCACAAGTCTCGTCGTATACAAAATGGTCGATGGACAGCGCGTCAACTGGGTTGTGATCGGCAATCTGGTTGGTTTGAAGTTCTAGCCGCTCAAGGTTAGTAAGGTTGGCGAGAGGGCTTACATCGGTGATGTTGTTGTCGCCCAATACGAGTGTGGTTAGCTGGGTAAGGTTGGCAAGGGGACTGACATCCGTAATGTTGTTGCCGTCCAACGCGAGTGTGGTTAGCTGGGTAAGGTTGGCGAGGGGACCGATATTCGTGATGTTATTAGCGCTCAATAGCAGTGTAGTAAATTCGGTGAGGTTAGCGAGGGGGCTGACATCATTTATTTGATTGCCGTGAAGGCGTACAAAAGTTAAGTTTACAAGGGGGGTAAGCGGGCGCAAATCGGAAATATCGTTGTTATGAAGCGCAAGGAAAGTGAGTGAGGTGGCTTGTTCCAAGCCTGTCAGATTAACTATTCCCCGTTTTGCGGCATCAAGGCTAGTCAAACTCCGTATAGCTGCTCGCGTTAAGGGGACACCCGGTAGCAAGTTCAGGGATTCGCGTACGGCAACCCGCAAGTTCCGGTCGGGAATATGGACGACTTGAGCGAATGCGATACCGCGCAGTGCCGAATAGAGCAGAATACATAAGGTAATTTTCTGTCGGATTTTCATCTTCTTTTCCTTTCCAATCCATGCGAATCTTTATCCCACCGCCAAACCCCTTGATGATCCGCCATTCGCAATCCTAACATTCCTGAAATCGCCGAGTCAACAGACACTCTCCGGCAGTGACCGATAACTCAACCGCGAGCACCAAAATGGGAGGATAGTCCTGAACCGTAGTGCCACCCTCGTTCGTGCAGAGAGCCGCTAATTTGAACTCATCCTTGCGGGTAGTGATGATATAGTCCGCCCCTGTCTGTTGCGCCTCTTGCTGAATCCTGGCGAAATCCGCACTCGAGTATTGATGGTGGTCGGGAAACGGCATCAAGTCGATGCACTGTGGCTCATATCGGTGCAGCGTTTCCGCTAACGCCCCCGGATTGCCAATCCCGCACACAGCCAATAGGTTCTTCACCTTCAAAATGCCGAAATCAACCTCCACGGTTTCACCCAACCGGTAGAGCTGCGCCGGCTCATGGCGGCTTTCTACAATCGGCGTATCCCCTGCCAACGCGGCGATGTCCTTCCGTATTTCATCTGCGGATCCCACCAAATCAACTCGCGTGAGCATAATCATATCTGCCCGCCGCAACGCCGATACCGGTTCGCGCAATGTTCCTGCAGGTAGCAATGTTTCCGTTCCAAACGGCTGCGTCGCGTCTACGGCAACGATATCCAAATCCCTCTCCAATGATCGGTGTTGAAAGCCGTCATCCAAAATCAGCACATCGGACTTCAGTTCACGCAAGGCGTGGCAACCGGCTTCATAACGATCTTGCCCGATAAGCACCGGAACGCTTGGCAGCTCCCGCGCGATCATCATGGCTTCATCGCCGCTCGTCTCAACGGACGCCAATATTCCTCGACCGTCGGACACGACATGCGTCCCCGGCGTTTTTTCCTTACGATGATAGCCGCGCAGCAGGATGGCTGGACGGTAGCCCGCTTCACGTAACGCTTTTGCAATCCAAATGACTGCCGGCGTTTTGCCGGTGCCGCCGGACACAATGTTGCCGACGCTGATCACCCTGCAGGGAAGCCTCTTCGACTTAAAGAGGCCGCAATCGTAGAGCCAACTGCGGAGTTTCACAGTTGCCGCATAGAGGTAACTCAAAGGTGTAAGCAGGGCTAACAGCAGGGTGGGAACAAAACCCGTAACTTTACGCGTGATAACGAAGTAAAGATAGTTTCTCATGATTCAACGTAGCCCAATATTAACCGAGCCGTTCGTTCCGCCGCTCCAGAATCTCCAAGTTGCTGGCGTACCCTGCAAAGCGCTTTACGCTGTTCCTCTCGTTTTTCCGAATCTTGCAGCAGATCTAGCGCGATTGAGGTTATCCGCTCAACCTGCACGTCGTTCTGTAAGAATTCGGGAACGATCTGGTGCCCCGCCACAATATTCGGCAGCGCGCTCGAATCGAGTTTGACGAACCGCTGTGCCGTCCACCAACTGAGTCGGGACAACTTGTAGAGAACGACCATCGGCGTCAAGAGGCATGCAGCTTCAAGCGTCGCCGTGCCCGACGCGACCAATATCAGGTCGGAGGCGCGCATGGCTTCGTATGTTGCATCTTTGACGATGTTAACCGCGGGTGCTTCCGGCAAGGTTTCTGGAGGGATGCCCGGCGCCAGCGGTAGAATCAACTGGCAATCGGGTAGGATGCGACGAACACCTTCGGCGGCGTCCAACATCACGGGACATAGAGCGTCCACCTCTCGTCGCCGACTGCCCGGCATCAAACCGAGAACCGGGGCATTCGGTGCTAAGCCAAGTTTCTCGCGGGCTTCGGATACGCCGAGGTTCGAGTTGGCGTAGTCCAGCAACGGATGTCCGACGAATTGTGCGTTCGCGCCTGCACGCTGGTAGAAGTCCGTTTCAAAAGGAAAGATTGAGGCGACGGCGCTTGTTCTTTTTGCGATCTTCTTCGCGCGATACCCGCGCCACGCCCACGCCTTCGGAGGGATGTAGTAGAGGACGGGAATTTTCAGTCGATGCGCGCACGCCGCGAGCCCCACGTTGAATTCCGCGAAATCGACGAGCACGACCGCGTCGGGGCGCCTTCTACGAATGAGCCGCTTCAAGTGCCGCTGTTTTTTTAGGAAAGCCGGCATCGCCGAAAGCACCTCGCCGATGCCCATCACCGCCGAATCACGAATGTGATAAACGAGTGAAACCCCTGCGGCTTCCATACGATCGCCTCCCATCCCGAAAAGCTCAATATCGGGACGGAGAGTTTTGAGTTGAGTTGCAACCCGAGATGCCTGCAGATCACCGGACGGCTCACCGGCAACGATCAGAATCGCTGGCATTATTTCACACTCGTATCTCGTCGGTGAATCAGAAAGAATGACGCCACCGAATTCTTTACAGGGGTTGGGAGGAAGGGAGATTATTTCGGGTTATGCACGCGTGCCGCGCCGATTGCGTGGCATCGCTCCGCTACGGCATCATACCCGGAATGCGCAACCCGGCGGTTTCGTCTAGCCCAAACATCACATTCAGGTTCTGCACAACCGCGCTCGAAGCGCCTTTGCCGAGGTTGTCAATAGCAGCCATCACGACGACGCGATCTGTTCGCACGTCAACTTCAAGCCCGATGTCGCAGTAGTTGGTTCCGGCAACCGCTTTCGTCTGGGGGTATTCACCCGGATCGAGAACACGGACGAACGGTTCTTTTTCATAGAATTTCGAATAAATCGCCGACAACGACTCGGTCGAAATCTCGGCTTTGAGTTGGAAGTAGAGTGTACTCAGAATACCCCGCGTCATCGGGGCGATGTGAGGTGTAAAGGTCACGCAGATAGACTCGCCGGCGATCTTGCTCAATTCCTGCTCAATCTCCGGTGTATGGCGATGCGTGCCGATGTTGTATGCGATGAAATTCGATTCTCGGTTGGGATAGTGTGTCGTCGCGCTGGGAGTGCGTCCCGCGCCGGAAATTCCGGACTTTGAGTCGATTATGATGTAGTTTCGTTCAACCAAATCCCTGTCAAGCAGCGGCAGCGTGGGGAGGATGGCGCTTGTCGGATAGCACCCGGGATTCGCCACGAGTTCTGCTGCGCGAATCTCGTTTCGATACAGTTCCGGCAAACCGTAAACCGCGCGCTCCATCCACTCGGGGTCCGAGTGCTCGACATGGTACCATCCCTGATACGTATCAGGATCGTCCAAACGGTAATCCGCACTGAAATCAATCACGCGAAGACCCTGCTTCAGAATCTCCGGTACATACGACATCGCAACCTTGTGGGGGACGGCAAGAACGACCACGTCCACCCGATTTCCGATCGCCTCAATCTCCAACGGTTCGAATTCAAGGTCGATCAAGCCGCGAAGGTTCGGCATTATCCGATCAACTCGCTGACCGGGATACGTCTCCGACGTGACCATCTCGATTTTTAACTCGCCCGGGTGGCACATCAGGAAACGCAGCAGTTCACTGCTTGTATACCCTGAAGCACCCACAATGCCAACCTTTACCATTTGGATTCTGGCTCCTCTTGGAGTTCCGCCTACTTCTCGAATGTCGGTGGGGCTAAACCCTTCATGACCGGCGAAGAATTGTAGCATTCAGATTGACGGATGTCAAGTTTCAAAGTCAAGCGGCCGCGGCGAAGTAGATTACATTTCCAATTTCGGAGAGTTTATCATGCCTTGTGCGATCGGCTGGGGTGAACGGTATTAATCAACGAAAACTAGCATCACACACGGCGGTAGGAGCGATTTCCGAATCGATCAAGTGATTAGACAAGAAACGATCAAACGACCGTACAGAATCAAACGGGTGGACAACGAGTGCGATAATGAATCCCGCGCGATAGAAGCCCTATAGATATCCTAGCGTGAAAGGAACTTTTACTTGTTGGGAATCGGACTTTCCTCCTACAACCGCTTCAGGGTCTGATTGAAATACCTCGAATTGCCCTTCGACCGCGCTGTTAGTCAATGCCACTACTGCAAACAGGTTTGGATAGCTTTCCCGATTGAATTTGTGTGCCATGTAGCGGTTCCGTTTGTTTCAGGTCGCTCATCATCCATGGTATTTCCTTCGACTATAGTAAAAAATGCTATTCCGAGGGAATCTATGGTAAAATCAGAAGAAGGCACACCGCGCCGCGGCGGGGCACGTCAGACTTCATCATATTATCGATTTTTATCAGTGACGGCAGGAGAGCGTCGTTGTTTAGGATTCATGAGACGGCGGGGCGTTATCGTATAGAATGCAGCGCTGCGTTCCCGACTTGCCTGACTCTAATTGCAATAAAGGAGGCTTTTAATCTTGATGATTCCCAATGACTATGAGGAACGTTTATACGCCGGGGTTCTTGGCAAAATCATCGGCGTTTACTTGGGACGTCCCTTTGAAAACTGGACGTACGACCAAATCATGGCTGATCTCGGAGAGATTAACTACTATGTTCATGAACGGCTGAACAAGCCGCTGATTGTCACGGACGACGACATCTCAGGCACCTTCACTTTTTTCCGGGCGTTGGAAGATTATGGGGACGACCGCGAACTCACGACTGAACAGATTGGTCAGTCTTGGCTCAATTACATTATTGAGGGGCGGACTATCCTCTGGTGGGGAGGCATGGGCAATTCAACGGAGCATACCGCCTTTTTGCGCCTCAAGGCTGGTACGCCCGCGCCTCAAAGCGGGTCGATTGAGTTGAACAGCCAAGTCGTAGCCGAGCAGATTGGCGCGCAGATATTTATCGATGCTTGGGGAATGGCGTGTCCCGGCGATCCCGAACTTGCCGCTGATTTTGCGCGCCGAGCCGGGAGTGTTAGCCATGACGGCGAAGCCATCTACGGAGCTCAGGTCGTCGCCGCGATTGAGGCGCAGGCATTCGTGGAATCCAGCCTTGACAACCTGCTGGATACCGCGGTCGGTTTCATTCCCAAAGATTCGGTGATTTACCGACTAATCGACGATCTTCGCGACTGGCATCAGCGGGATAGCGACTGGCGTTTGACACGGGAGCGAATCGTAGCCGATTACGGTTATGACAAGTATGGCGGAAATGTGCACATGGTGCCGAATCACGCCTTGATTGTGCTCGCACTGCTCTACAGCGAAGACGACTTCCAGCGCGCCCTGACCATCGTGAACACGTGTGGCTGGGATACGGACTGCAATTCCGGTAACGTCGGATGCATTATGGGAATCAAGAACGGCTTGGCGGGGATTGACGCAGGTCCCGATTGGCGCCGCCCTGTTGCGGATCGCCTGTATATTTCTGCCGCCGACGGAGGACGCGCCGTCTCGGATGCGGTGCGCGAGACCTATACAATCAGTAGGGCGGCACGGGCGCTGGCGAATCAACCGATTGAATCCCCCAAGAACGGGGCGCGATTTCACTTTGAACTTCCGGGTTCGGTACAGGGGTTCATGCTAGAGGAAAACCCGGAAAGCGATGGAACCGCGGTCATCGAAAACGTCGTCGGTCATAGCGCTGGCGGTAACCGCAGCCTAGCCATCCGATACAATCAACTGGCGGTCGGCAGAATGGCGCGCGTGGCGACGCCAACCTTCATTCCGCCCGAAGCCATTGACATGCCGGGGTATGAATTGATTGCGTCACCCACACTCTATTCGGGGCAGAGAGTTCAAGCGCGCCTAACCGCAGACGAAGAAAATTGCCAGACGGTGACGTGTACGCTTTACATTCAGGTCTACGGAGCGGATGACGCTTTGGTCATGCGTCGAGGTGAAACGCGTGAGGTATCACCGGGAGATGAAGAACTTTTTAACTGGCGAGTGGATCCGACGGATGGTGCCCCAATCGCCGCTATAGGAATTGAAGTAAGTTCGGACGCCGGAGTGTCCGGCGTTGTATACCTTGATTACCTAACTTGGGAGGGCACGCCGGAAGTGTCGTTAATCAAACCGTCTTCGGGCGGCACGATGTGGAAACGGGCATGGATCGACGCGGTTGACCAGGCGATTACCGACAGAGCAGATGTGGCAGCCTACCGCCTCATGCAGAACCACAACACGGGTTTATTTATTCAGGGGACTCGCGAGTGGGAGAACTATTCCTTTTCCGCTGCCGTCAGTCCGCATCTAGCCAAGGAGGCCGGAATCGCGGTGTGTGTTCAGGGCCTCAAGCGATATTACGCGCTCCTGCTTTGCGGCGACGGGAAGGCGCGCCTGATCAAGGAACTTGACGGACGGACGGAACTTGCGGCAGAAGAATTCGCTTGGGATTGGGATACGGACTACGAACTGAGTGTGGAGACGGTGGGCGAAAACTTGGTCGCCCGCATTGAAGGCGATGTCGTCTTCGAGTATTCGGATACGGATCGCCCGCTGTCAACCGGCAGTGTCGCTCTGGTTTGCGCCGAGGGCAGAGTTGATTTTCAGGATGTTTCCGTTGGCGGAAGAGGGTAGTTAGCCCAAGTTGCGACCCATTTCCCATAGGTCGGGCTTTAACTGTAATTGCGGCTAAAAATTATACTTTTGAGACCTATATCGTTCGGTCTAAAATGGCGTAACTCACCGTAGGTCCTCGGTAGGAGCGAGTTCTGCTCGCGATAAGAAGTCGCGACCTGGAGGTCGCTCCTACAGAGGCTGCCTAGGGGGTCGAGTATGGAAACTTGACTCGACCGGTTTAGCATCCTGCGTTACATAGTCTGAAACCCACTCAGCTTATTCGAGCCTTCTCACGCTGACTTCAATCTCTTTGCCGATGGGGACGCTCACAGTTTCCATCAGGGGATGATCCGTCAATGCCTGGATGTACTCGTCCGAACCCTCTCTTCCGGGAATCACGTTGTCCGCGACGAGCAGACCACCCGGGCGCAGCTTGGAGACGATGAGGTCGAGAAGCTCGACATACAACGGTTCCCAACAGTCTAGCAGGACGAAGTCTAGAGGACCTTCCACCGAGGACATTGTCTCGCGCGCGTCTCCCGCAATGAAGGTGACGTTATCCGTTAGACCGGCTTCTGCCACGTTTTGTTTTGCGATTTCTACCAACTTCGGATTCACTTCGAGCGAGGTAAATTGTCCGCCGGTGATACGTGCGGCATGAGCCAGCCACACGGAGGAGTAACCGTGCGAGCTGCCAATTTCTACCAATCGCTTGGCACAGATGGATTGAACCATAATATGACAGAGCCGGGCGGAATGAGGGTGAAGGGTTAACATCGGTTCTCGGTTCGGATCTTTGCCCTGCTCGGTACGGATGCGCCGATCCTCGGTGTCTTCCTCTTCCAATCGGTTAATCACACGTGATATTTTTTCTTCTTGTACAGCGATCATAGACATCATTGCGGCGATTCCCGAAAGGCATTCCTATAGTTGGGAGGAACGCCGCCTCTCCTTTGTGTGGATATGAGTTGTCTTAGAGAAGGTTTATCATTGCTAGTGAGTTGATTGAAGGTCAAGCTTCTAACCCACCTACGCATGACCGAATGTTCAAATTTCTGGAGTTAACCACATTTACATTCGTTGCAACTGACTATTTTACATCCGAGTGGATAATGACATTTCTCTGTACCACAAACTGTTAGTTTGTGGTACAAAGGGGCGTCAAAATAGTCTAACATCATCGGTACATCGGGAATGGCATACAGCAAATTATAGATCGGCTATAGATAAATAGCACACTTAAATTTCCACTTTTACCGGCCTTCCCGATGCGCCCGAATCAATGAGAGCATTCAGGATAGCCAGGACGTGTAAGTTCTGGCGCCCGCTAGTCTCCGGTTCGGAGCCGCCGTTTACCCAATCGGCAAATGTCACGGCGACGTGTTGGTCAAGTTGATCATCGGACAGCCCTGGATCAATTTCCAGCGGCTGCAATCCGACGCTGCGGTCCGTGCCGACGAGCAAGGTTTCCTCTCCTCCAAACGCCCCCGTAGAGTGCAACACCACCGCGCCTCGTTCGCATTCTGCGCGGAACTCGTTGCCCTCGGCGCGCGCATCGGACGTGGAAACAATGACAAAGCGCGCGCCGCTCTCGAAGGTGATTTCGGCTGTGGCGGTCGATTCGCGGCGCCACGTGGTTGCCGGCGGACGGTAGGAATGGCCGTACACCTCGGCGACATTCTGGTTCACCATGGCGACCAGCGCGTCAATTTCGTGGACAGTCATCTGCCAAAGTTGCGAATGCTCGGAATCCGGATATTCGCCGCCGCGGGCTTTATAGGTTACCATGTGTCCGGTTTGAAGTTCGCCGTATACCTTATCCGTCATCAAGCGGCGAATCGTGCGCCGCCCCGGCATGTAGCGCCACTGTTGGGTGACGACGATTTTTAGACCGCGCGCCTCCGCCATCTCCGTCAATCGCCGGGCTGGAGCGACCTCAAGAGTGAACGGTTTTTCCACCATGATATGTTTACCGGCTTCAATCGCCTCTTCGACCAGTGGATCATGGCTGCGCGCCCACGTTGCAACCACGACTCCGTCACACTCCGATTTCTCTAGCGCTTCAGCAAATGAGGTGTATGCAAGGTCGGCTGGCAGTCCGAGATTGTCGACTGCGGTTTTGAGCCGTTTCTCGTCAAGGTCTACCATCCCAACTAGCTCGAATTTGTCGGATAGCGCCAGAATACTCCGGGCGTGTGATTGTCCGCGGCCGCAGCCGACAACAACCATTCGGATGCGGTTTGTCTCGTTTTTTTTTTGCGTTCATAGGATTAAGTAAAGGCTGGTGCGCTGGGGATTTCTATCGCCTTCGCTCAGTTGATCACCGAATTACTGGCCAAGTCCCGATGATTGAGAATAGCCGTTAGAGTCTGTTTGAATAATCGGCAGCAAAGGCAGTTTTAGTCATTTTAGGACTTACGCAATCAATTAAAATGTGTTATATTTTGCAATTATGACAAGCATCAATCTTTCCGAAAAGAGACAACCTCTGTTTTCGGATTATTGCCAATTTCTGTTAGCAGGTTTTCAGAACTTCACACAGACGCACTTTGCAGATCATACGGAGAAGTGGAGTCATGATCAACTCAACCGTCTGCTGAATACTGAACGTATCCCTGCCCGTGAACTCTGGCAATCCGTGAGAAATGATATCGACCTTGATGAGGACGGCTACATCCTTTTTGATGATACCGTCCTGCCAAAACCTTACGCCAAAGAGATACAGCCGGTTCGCCGGCAATGGAGCGGTTCTGAAAAGCGCGTTATCCAAGGCATCGGTCTTGTGACGTGCGTCTATGTCAACCCGAAGACGCACCGTTATTGGATTATTGATTATCGCATCTACGACTATGAACGAGACGGCAAGACGAAACTACAGCATCTTGAAGATATGTTGCGAAATGCTTATTTCGTCAAGTGCCTGCCCTTTCGGACGGTGTTGATAGATTCTTGGTATGCTTCGATGCGGGTGATGAAATTGATTCAAGCCCTCTCAAAAATCTACTATGCGCCGTTGAAATGCAATCGTCTCGTCAATGACTCCGATGGTGCTGAAGCCCACAAACGCGTAGATGCTCTGACATGGACGCAAGCCGAACTACGACATGGCAAACTTGCGCATATCAAGAAGTTTCCGAGAAATCAACAGGTGAAGTTGTTTCGGATAGCGTCCGCCTCCGGGCGCACGGAATACATTGTGACCAACGATTTATCTCAATCGGATGCCAAAGCGACGAAGCAAGAATGTCGCGTTCGCTGGAAGATTGAACAACTTCATCGTGAACTCAAGCAAACGACAGGTATCAGCAAGTGCCAAAGTCGTCAACATCGTGGACAACGCAATCATATTGCCTGCTGTTTGTGGGTGTGGGTAAGTTTGACGCGTGCTGCGCGTGCGACGGGTCAAACGATTTATCACCTCAAAGAAAGTTTATACGATGACTACATACGACGAGAGATTGAAAATCCTTCCATTGTCGTCAACTTTGCGTAAGTCCTACATTTATAGGAAGTTTCTTCATGCTTTAATTGTTGTCTGCTACGTACCTTTCCCCACTGAGGCATTTAGAGGCTGGTGCGCACTGCGCACCCTACAAATGTACTTTTCAAACATGCTTTTAAGAGGGAAAGAAATCCGCCGGCTATTCGGAAGTTTGTGCAGCCAACAACCATTCCAGCGTGAATCGCGCAAACGTCAACCTCTCGCTGGGACGCTTCTCCCCGCGCTCGTAGAAACAGCCGATACTGTTATCGGGCAGAACCGTTAGGCAGGAGTAAGCGGATGGACCGGAATGCAGCATTTTGGAGGCCCCCCACGTATCCCCCTCGTCGAAACTCGCGCGGACGGTCATGCGTTTTCGAGCGGTATTAGCCGGGTTGGAAAAGAGTATCGCATTTCCACTCGCGTGGCGGAATATACTCGCTTGGCAGCGCGGGTCGATAAGCCCTCGATCTTCACGCACGTCGCCCCATGTCTCGCCGCCGTCTCGGCTAAATGCAACGGTTCGATAGTGCGAGCCTACGGCTTGATTCACCCACGCATGGTACCGGATACTAAGCAGCAGCGTGCCGTCAGCCAACTCGACCACCTGACATTCGCTCGTGGTGTTGTCGGGTACGCTGCCGCCGAGTTGCCAAGTTTCGCCGCCGTCGTCGCTATAGAAGACGTGGGAATGATAATCCCAGCCTCCGGCAACGCCGTGATCGCACGGAATAACCAAACGTCCTTTGTAGTCGCCGTGTTGCAACTGAATTCCGCTCCCCGGACCGGTTGCATACCACGATCCGCCCGAATCGTCACTCCAGATTGCCCAGATCGTCCGGGTGCTCTTACTCACCCCTTCCCAGATTGTCGACTCATGGTCTTCAACGAGGTTATGGCACGCCAAAAGCCAGACCGTACCCGTCTCCTGATCGACCACCGCGCACGGGTTGCCGCAGGTGTTGGGACCGTCATCCCAAATAACCTGCATTTCGCTCCATGTGGCGCCGAGGTCGGCACTGCGCTTTAGGACAAGGTCAATATCGTCGGTATCGGAACCGGTCGTCCGCCGCGCTTCGCAAAACGCAAGCAATTCCCCATTGGGCGCAACCACGACCGACGGAATTCGATAGGTGTGTGTACCGTCTTGACCGCCGATGAAAACATCTGTCTGTTTCAGTTGGGATGAAGAGTCAGGAGGAGTGGAATCTGTGGGCACGAGGGTATGATTGATTAGTTTAGAGTAGTTTTACCTGTCGTAATGACGTCAATTTGAGTTTCTTTTTTCTTACGGACAGCGAGAATATTGGTGACTCATTGTGGTGTTGTAGGCTATAACGTCGGATCCCTATCGCACAGGATTTACTATCGCCCTCACTATCCGTTCGGTTGATCCTTCAGGATTGTAGGAGAAAGAAACCGAGTTTTGAAGAAAAAACTCGGTTTCTATCCTCATAATTCTACGCAAGATGACTCTTCAAACCGGTTCTAATGGGTTGCTTTGACTCTGCCCCAGGTCGTCGTTAACTTGCCGACAGATTCAACGGCAGTCGCAGGTCCAAGTTGCACCTCGTCTGCGCTGAGTGCCCTGTTATAAACCCGGACTATGGAAAATGAGCCGTTGAAACTTCGGTGTCGTTCGTCATACATCATTGCGCCTATGGCGATATCATCCATAGCGTTGTCGCCGTCAAACGGCAAAGGGTCGTCCTTTCCAACCTCTACGCCGTCTTGATAGACTCGGAAGGTTTCATCACTACCTGTAATCACAATCCAGGTCCATTCGCCCTCGTTGAGCCTGAGTCCGTAATCTCCCTCGCCGCGCCACCATTCCTCTACATCCTCTACCGCCGGTCCGACATGGGGCGGCGGATGATTAATATGTAGCACGTTGCCTTCCTTTATCCGCATGGCGGTGCCGCCCCATAGCGGCTCGGAGCTATGGAATCCAAAGAACTGATGTTCCTCGCCAAACGCTTCGCCGTTGCGCCTAACGATGAACTCAAAACTCCAGTTGGTCACCTTCACTTCCGGATTCAAGCCTACTGGCCCGCCCCAAATTTGTCGTCCCGCCGTCGCCGTGTAGAACTTGGCGTTAGGCTGGACGTACCCGAGCGCCGGGATTTCGATTGTGCCCTCCTCAAGCGTGGGCGCTTCGTCGTTGCCCAGAAAGGAACCGCTAGCGGTACCCAAGTTTGTCCAAGCGGTCGGATGGTCCGGATTGTTAGAGGCGTCAAGGTCTATCACCATATCTGCCTGACTGACTCCGATTGTGCAAGTGATTGCCATGAAAAAGGCCATGCAAAACATAGCCGCTGCTCTTCTCACTCTTGTTTGCTCCTAATTGTTGTTATTATCGTTGTAGTGTTAAGTTTAATCCACTTCCCGTTGCGGACAAGTGGAAAATTCGACTCTGAAAAAAAATTTGAGATGACCGTCCTCACCATCTACAGGCACTGCAGGCATTTCCCGGATTTGGGTCCTAACAATTGGCTTCTCGATTCCACTTCCTTTCAGGCGTTGGTGCGTTGAAACATTTTCACGACAAATAGGTGCTAAGGTGCTGCCTTGACGCTTCCCCAAGTTGTAGCCAGTTTCCCTTTCGACGCGACAGCCTGGGGGATCCGAGGCCGCACAAAGTTTTCGTGAATTTCCTCTTCACTCAACTGCCGGTCGTACATTCTGACGATGCTGATTGAGCCGTTGAGGACGCGCTGTTTAAATTCGGTCGAGAATATCGAATTATTCTTCATCTCACTTTCCGCACTGAACTTCTGCCTCAGCTTCGTCGGGCGTCCGACCTGCTTTCCATCCATGAAGGCGTAAAGTTCACCCTCATCGTTGTCGTAAGCGACGGCTATCTGATGCCATTCCTTTAAACCCACGTCGATGTTGGTAAGAACGCGCTGATCGTCGTTGGCCGGCTCCCTTCCGATAACTGCCAAAAAAATTCGGCTGTTGTTGGGTTGCTCGAAAAAGAAAAGAACCGCCTGCCGGGGCCAAGGCGGAGTGTCCATAATGCCGAGAATCTGGTGCTCCGCATTGTCGAATGCCGGCCCATCGCGTTTTAACCATAACTCAATTGTCCAACTCTCAACCCGCGGCGCCGGGGTGATATCGGGATGGAGCAATCCCCACGCATTTCTGCCGTAGCTTTGTCCCTCCTCTTTGGCTGTATATGCCGGTCCGCCATCCGGTCCCACATGTGGTTCAAGCACAGGGACCCCTTGTCATTGGCGACCAATTTACCTCCCGCAGTACCGAGATTTGTCCACGCTTCCGGATGATCCGGATTATCACGCGCGTCAAACCAGAGTTGGGGATCGGGGACGTAACTGAGCACTGTTGAAACTCCAAAGACAAAGAACAATACGGCGCCGAAAATGAGATCTGTTATTTTATGTACCATGTTACTTCCTGAAGGTGGGCGAATGGGATAGAATCCGCCGAGGCTAAAGATCTCGTGGCAAGAGCGAGTATATTTGTAGGATGGGAACCGCCCTCCACCAATTCCAAGAATCAATCAAGCGGTCTATAGGCGGTAATGCCCTCTCATGATGAACACAGAGTATATAATAGAGACGATTGCGGGGGCAAGCGAAAAATGCAATCCCGTGACGGACCGCAACCGTCGACAGATGTGCCTCATTCCACGGTCAGGTGCATTGCATTAGTAAAGAAAACGGTACATCGGACGTTCCATGATAATCCCGATGAGGCTCCACAAACTTCCGACGACGAACTCTCCCAATATCAACCCCAGAAAAAACGGAATCAGATTTCGGTATGTTCTCCTACCTCCATGCTTCAAGAGGAGCCATTTGATGCCGGAACTAATGAGGATTGAGAACCACAACACATCCATGGAGCGGCTGTAGGACATGACGTAGCCGGCGGGATGAAAGGGCCACCACAGGAAACGCATGCGCAAGAACATCAAGCCCAAGGTGCTGATGAAACCGAGCACCATCGCAATTATCGCGGGAAAATCGGCGAACTGTTGGTAGGGCCAACCCAGCCAACTTTCCAGGCGATGGAAGGTGTCGTATGCCAACCAGTCCCTTAAATCCTCAACGCCCTTGATGTACGAAATATGGCAGAATGCCCAAAACGCCGAGATTGTCCCGACAACCGTGGCAACCAGCATCGCCGCAAGTAAACGACGGTTGTTTGTTCCGGTTCGATCGGCAAGTTTGAATCCCTCAAGTTGATGCGGCATGGGGTGACCGCGGTAAGCGCGATTGAAGGAATAGAAGAAGGTAGATATGGTCAGGTTCTGAGGACCAATTCTTCGGGCGCCGAGCATAGCGGGCATAATCTCGTCGGGACCGATATAAAGCAGTTCGTGAACCGGTGCGCCGAGTTCCGCCCTCATTCGCGTTATGGCTAGCGAAATGGCATAGTAAATGCCGAAGAACACCAACACCGCCCAAACCGACATTCCCGCGGCATTGCAGAACAGCATGACTAATAGTGCCCCCACCACGGTTCCAAGCATCGCCGTGCGATAGGACATCGGTTCATTTGAATCATCAAATGAACCGTCATTTGTAAGAACCTTCCGAATCGCTCGCGCGAGGTGCCGCCGGGTCACATAAAGCGCAATGACGGCGAGTCCGATGCACGCTCCGAAGGTCTGGTAGGTAAGCGCATTATTCGGCAGTGTCTTCGCCGCGTCATCATAGATGTAGACGGCTTTCCAAACGAGATAGAAAAACCAGCAGGAGAAGGAGAGATCCAGCGGAATAAAGATCGCCAATCCAACGGCAAACGGATAAACCGCCACGGGTGTCCAGCCGATCGCGCTCCACGGTTTCTCGGTGAACAGCGCGCCGATGTCGTACACGTTTCCGCCCAAAGAGGGAAACTCGGGATTGAGAAAATGGAGACCGTTGAGAAGATCGATTGTACCAGCGGTACAGCATCCGAACCACAACATTCTGCTGGTCAAAAAACTTGAGGATTCTCGCCCCGTTGCAAGTGCGAGCGGGAGCTGGATGATTGGGTAGGACAGTTTCTCGGATTCAATCCACTGCTTACGAATAAGGCTGTTGATGCAAACCATCAGAAACAACAGGACACACACGAAACTCCCCCAAGTGACCGTCGGTACGAGCCAACCTTGTACCACCTCCCAGTGATAAAAGCTGGATTCCCCACGGTAGTAGTCCGCTAAGATCGCCTTGTCTTTGACAGCCAGCCAGTCCGGGATATGCCGATGGAAAAGCGCCGCCCAGTCGTTTTCCGGGGTGGCATACCAGAAGGCGTGAGGAATCATCGGGATTAAGCCGCTAAGTAGATCATGCCCAGCCAGCGACGAGGCGATCGCCAACATCGCGTAGATGGTCACCAGTTCGCCCGGTTTAAGAACCATCGCCGGGTGGATTCGCGCGAGTAGAGCGTTTAGGCTGGTGAGTATGAAGATGCAGAATACGACATTAAAGTATAGCGAGACCGTGGTGGGATCGCCCTGCTCTGCGGAAGCTGTGACCCAGTATACATTTGGGATGATCAGCAGCGCGCCAATGAGGATAGCTCGCCATGACGCACCGGTGTGTGGACTGGGGCTAGGTTGCACGAGATGTCTGGTGAGGTGGTGGAATTATTTAAGATGGAACCCATATCCAAGCGTGGCGTTTCGTAAGAAACCGTGCCTAAGTTTCCACCGCAAATTGAGGATTGAGTCGGTCAACTGCCGAAAAGCGATACTGATAGTATAGCAGATCTAGGGAGTTGGTCAACGGGAAAGCAGTCAGTGGTAGGAGTCAGGGAATTGTGGCCAAAAGAAACGAAAAGTGGCGCAGATTGTAGTCCTATCCCAGTGTTGGATTGGACAAGAGATTGGCCGAATCTCGGTGTATCGCATCCATTCTAAGACAAACCTAGGGTATCAGAGCAGTAGCAATCTTAAACATATCGTAGACGAAATTTCCAAAAACCGCCACAGCTAAAGCTGACCAGAATATCCTGTGTTTTAAAGCCGTATTGGTAGATGTTTGATACTCTACAATTGGAAAAACCCATCTACCGTAGTCAAAAAGAACTCTAAATAAGATAAGGGAAAAGCAGAACACATAAACATACACTGCACTTTGCAAAATTTCTGAAATCTGACCAAACACACTACTTATCCATCAGGATAGTTTGTATGACATTCCGAACGCGAATGGAAAACCTCCACAGAGAACAAGCAAGTCATAAACACTATGCCTATGGAAAAATTGACGGCGTGTATTTCTGTTTTTCGCGAATTCCGTTACGGTATGATATACGCCATTAACCCAAGTTTCATTTCGCCCAAAAACACGAAAATTGCTTGCATTTGGGGTGGATCCAGAAGGTGAGAATGAAAAATTTAAGAGCTCAGGTTTGTTGAAGTCCAAAAGCAATTCAAAACAATTTCTGGGAGACCAATTGTATAAATTTTTCAAATTCAGTGCGCTGTCAATGTAAAGGCTCTTAACCTTGTCTGGGAAGCGAGGAGAGTTAAACACTACTGGAATTGTTCCGGCGACTATTTTGTCATCTACTCCTCGCACCATTATCTGTAAATCGAACCCTAACCGTAGCATTTCTTTGTCCGCGAGGATTTGGTCGGGCGGTCGATCTAGCGGCATATAATGGCTTACTTCCTCATCCGCCGCTTCGTAACTCGACTCTTGCAATTTTTCACAAAGGGCTCGCAAATCTTCTTTAGAAAAAGCGCAAGCGGCAATTTGTCCAGATAACTCTGTTGTCAATATCGCCTGGTCTTGTTGTTCCAATTCGATTCCTCAAGGGCTATTGTGGGCGAGCGTGCTTAACAATGTAACGGCGAGGTAATCTGCCAAGTCTTTTCAGGTAGGAATCCCTAACCGTTTGCGGAATTCATTATTGGACCATGAATCTTCCTGATATCATTTGCTCTATCGGAAGGAAAATCGGTGTCAACATTGGCAAGACTGGGTTGTGTCTCTGATTATCATGCGAGTGCCATCTCGTCTAAGCAGCCGATGAATGGGCGCCAGCACTCAGGTTCTTGAGTTGGTGAACGTCAAAGTCGACAAGTCGAATAACCCCAGGCTCATTGTCGTATTCCACGCCAATGGATGCAATCGGTTCGCCGGACCCGGGGCTCTTGAATTTCGCAATATCACGGATTTTCCCGGGATTGCCGTCTACGGTAATCCTATCGCCGCTTTTCCAATTCTTTACGCGTTGAAAGGGGATATAGGGCATATCATCAACCATTTTGCGTGTCTCCTTGTCAAGAGTTAGGACAGTTTGCACCAGACTCCAAAAGAGTTGAATATTATATCAATATTTGAAAATGATTGCAATGTCATAAATCACGGCTTGAACACAACCCAATGGGACAAGTTCAATCATCAAGTTGATGCCAAATGCAATCGTCAACTTTTTGAGGACATTTGCATACTCCTCATTAAACTGTTCACTCCGTTCCTTTTCACCCCGAATCCATTTATACGCCTTGCCATATAGCGATCTGCCTAGACCGAGAAGAGAACACACGGTAACATTTTTCACTTCATTCTTGCTACTGGATTTCCATGTTTACACTGCGACTAATCGTCCGTCTTGGAATCTATAATCTTCCCCTCTTCTTACCGCCCTAAAAAGAATTTCTGCCAATTCGAAACCTCGCACTTTGTTAATCTCCGTATTGCTAATATTGTAGGACTTGGCTGGTTGAATGCAATTTGGACATCCCAATTGGCATTCACAGTTTTCGGCAATCTCAATGCCTTTTTCTAAGGCGGTGGGCCACACCTCAAACAGTTTCTTGGCTACGCCGATTCCAGCTTCGTGGTTTTCATAGTAAAAAGCGGTAGGTTCTTCGGCGATTCTTGAATACGTGCTGGTGTCAAATGGGTCCGCAGGAATCACAAACATGGCGCCCACGCGAATCATGTGTTCCAGCGCACCAATTCCAGCAGAAGTGCATTCGCCGGATGGAAAATTAATCCAAAAACCGTGAAGGTTGTTTTGAAAGAGCGCTTCACTGTCGCCACCGTCACCCCTCACCTGGCCAGTGCGTTCGTCGACCAGGTCATAGCCCGTGAAGTTCATTACGAGGTTCAATACCCCATAGTATATTTCAATGTCACCATAAGCAAATCCATCGAAGATGTTTGTTTGAGAGAGTACTGTGTAAAATCTTGGTTCAGTTCTAAGATGCGCTTCAGCCTCAGTCAACACAATGGCGTGTTCTTCGTGCGAATGTACGGAGTATTTCCGACCGAAGAACGTGAAGATTGCGCCAATGTAGGCTTCACGGAATCGCCGCATCGCAGAAATTTGCCCCAATTCTTCGTTACCTCGTCTCAACTGGTAAGACCGGCCCATACTCCCACGGATGTTCAAGTTTTGATGTGGACGGTAACCTCTCGGTACCCTTCCAGCGTCATTCCTAGCAGCCTGAAAAAACGCGTTTCCAAGAATATCCCTATCCGAATCGTGTAGTTCTCCGCCCGTCTCCGCGGTAAGTGAAGCAAGATGGTTATCAATCAACCCTTCATTTGAAGGGTCAACCACTAATTCATCAAATGGTTTGGTCAAAAAGGCGCGTAAGTTTCCCACGAAGAACCGATCAATCGGGTCATTCATAGCGTAGAACAACACAAAAGCATCCTTGTCCCATTTGCGGCCAGCACGCCCAATTTGCTGCCAAGCAGACGTAATCCTTGGCGGAAGACCTGCCAAAATCACTCCATCTAGCCCACCAATGTCTAGGCCTAGCTCTAGGGCATTCGTCGTGAACACTACGTTGATTTCGCCTGTTCTGATGGCCTGCTGTATATTCTGCCGTTCGTCGTTCCTCAAGTCGGCGTGAAAAGCGGATATTTTATCAGGCTCAAGACCTTGTTCATTGGCCAAGCGCCTGCAGTTGCGGAAGGCCTCTTCAAGGAATCTCTTTGTAGGACAAAACACAAGCGCTTGCAGGCCTTCGGTAAGAATGGCTAATGCTGCCTGCTCAACTCGCAGTCGGAGAATATCCCTGTACCTGAAATCGGGAATCGAAGGATTCACGAAAAAATAATGTCGCCTAGGACGCAAAACGTCCCTAGCAGACACAATCTCGACATCACGTCAGGTGAGATTCATAGCGTGCTCTGCAGCGTTCGCGCAGGTTGCAGTCGACAGAAAAACGCGGGGGTGTGCTCCAATGCGCTCTAGATGCAGGAAAAAGCGCCGGAGCAAGAGCGCCATATTGCCACCAAAAAATCCGTGATATTCATGTATTTCATCAATCACCACATACCGCAGATTACGAAGAAAGTTATCCCAGCGTTCGCGCCAACCTAGGAATGACATATTTAAGTATTCTGGATTGGTTAACAAGATGGGCGGTGGATTGAGTCGCAGTAGCTCCCGGTGTTCTGCCTCCGTGTCACCGTCATAAGGAAATGATTCAATAGAGAGAGGTTCGCAAAACTTTTGGATTTGCGTTCGCTGGTCGAAAGCCAACGCCTTCATAGGGTAAATCATCAGTGCATGAGAACCTCTATCACGAATCAAAGAATCAAGCATTGGTGTGGTGAAAGCAACCGTCTTTCCACTCGCAGTGGGAGATTCCAAAACGACGTCTACACCGCTCAGCGACAGGTCTATGGCCTTAGCCTGATGCTCATAGAGTCGATTGACTTCCGCGCTGTTAAGCGCACGTTGGACGGACGAGTGTAGTTGGGTAGGCCATTCATTCGCAAATTCTGGGGTGATACGCTCGACGGTCTCTATCTTTAGTTCATCGTTTTCACGTAGCGCGTCGAATTCTAAAAGTGTAACTGTTTAGTTCAGTTTGTAAGAGTGGCGAAATCTGTGCGGCATTGAGCACATTTTCTTGCTACGGAGGATTCAACGCATCAATATGACGAATACAAGGGAACAACAGTTAATTGCTCGTATTGCCGAATTGGAAGCTGAAAATCAGGTATTACGTGCCCGTATAGCCGACTTGGAACAGCAGGTGTCAAAACTGTTAGCTCGTCCGACTTCGCCTCCAAAATCGCCTATCCCCGGATTTGTCAAACCGAATCGACAGAAACGTCGTCGCAAAAAGCCGGGGGAAAAACCGGGACACGCCGGCAGTTACCGACATCGTCCCACCAAAGCTGACGAAATTGTTGATATACCTATAAAGGATTGTCCTCATTGTCATGGAGTGATTGAAAATATCACAACCCATCAACAGTATGTTGAAGAGGTCATTCCAGCTCAGACCAAGGTCATCTGCTATCAGACGCGGCGTGGGTATTGCCCAAGCTGTCAAAGGCAGGTGGAAAGTCACCACCCGCAACAGATACCCCATCGGTTGATAGGTTCGCGTGCGTTGCTCATTGCCGCTGAATTGAAGCACGCCATGGGGGTACCCTATCGGAAAGTCGCCGCCGTACTCAAACGACTGTGTGGGCTTTCTGTCACCGCTGGCGCATTAGCGCAATCCATGCAATCATTGGCAAAGTGGTTCACTCCCGAATATCAAGCCATTCAAACCGGATTGCGACAGAGTCATTGTACCTATGTTGATGAAACCGGCTGGCGGTTAAACGGTCAATCGTGCTGGCTTTGGGCATTCACCACAGACAGTTACACGCTTTATGAAGTCAATGCGAGTCGTGGACATCAAGTCGTTTTAGAACAATTGAGTGCAGATTATGACGGAGTCGTTGTCAGTGACTTTTATACTGCTTATAACCCACTTCCCTACACCCAACAAAAGTGCTCGGTGCATTTGCTGCGTGAATTGTCTGAAGTGAGAAAGACCAATCACACCCAAGAATATGCAGCATTTGCCAAAAAACTGACACGTTTGTTGCGCGATGCCATTCGCCTCAAGCAGAAGCAGTCGGACTTCACTCAATCTACTTTAGAACGCCGATTCAAAAGGCTAACCTGCCGATTGGAGGAACTTGCCAAAGCCGACTATCACGATTCTGATTGTCAAAGACTCGCCAAACGGTTAGCCAAACACAGCGATTCGTTATTCACCTTTCTGTCACACATGCAGGTGTCCACTGATAACAATCGCGCCGAACGCGCCATACGACCCGAGGTGATAACTCGCAAAATATCGGGCGGTAATCGTTCACCCAAGGGCTCTGAAGCGTTAGGTATAATCACCAGTGTGATTCAAACTTGCAAGCAGCAGAACAAAGATTTCGTGGAAGTCGGCTTGGAAATCATCCGACGCTATCATCAAGGACTTGATGCCGGGGTTCTGACTGTTGAGACAACCGCACCAACCTAACCGCTTCCAAGTCCATCCAAATTATAGCTTTTCTACAATCCCCTAGGTTTGTGAAGTGGCTTTTGCCATAGAGAGTAGTGGACTAAACAGTTACAACAAAACATAACCGTCGGAATGCGTGAGGCTCATGGTGGTAATAGCACGCATCCAGCGCAAGTTCGCCGGGCTATCCGGCGGTTCCGTGGGAACACTCCACCCCTCCAAGCCGTTAATCTGCGGTTCTCTAAGGTTGGTTTCCAGCCAGAGCAAAGCATCTTCTATTCGAGTTAATCCTGCTTCCAATTCCTCGCCAGTCACCTCGTGTGGCAATAACGTTTCCATAAAGCCGCCGTTCGTGTGCTCGGCGGCTCTCGGTATTTTGTTGTCGTTGGTGTTGCCCATTATCAGGAAATCCGAACGAGTCTCGGCACGGATGCGTTCAATAATGTTTCTCAGACCGCGCCCTAGAGCGCCGGGATCCTCGCTGTCACCCCAGTGATCGAAGAAGATGCCGTCATACAACCCGCATTTCGCTACGGCTAGCGCTCGGCTAATGATTATCTCTTGAGCAACGGGATGCGTTAAATCCACTTCGTAAGAGCCGGGCCAGGGATGATCGCGAATAGGCTTTCCGTCGGCATCCTTTTTCCAATAAGGCGAATCCTCCGGCACATTTCCAGGATGATAGAGATAATCACCTTTCGTGAAAATATGTACAAGGAAAATCATGTTCGGGTTGAGCTCCATATATTCATCCCGAATTTGCTCCCCCCGTCCGGGCACACCTCGTAATTCCCAAGTCTCGCCCGTATCGAAGAAACGGTGTTCAAAGTTTGGCGTGAAATACAAATCGTGTTGAGCGTAATTCTCAACGACACTAAGATGAGGTTGGTTAATAGTCGATTCCCATGCGGCGAATACCGAGGGAAAAGTTCTGCTTTTCAGCCTCGATTCGAATTCAAATGGCGGGATGTCGCAAGTTTGATCGTAAGTAAAGTTGGTGATCGGCAGACCGTCAAGCGGGGAATGGTCAACTATAAGGTTGCCTTCTATCTTAAGCGTGCGTAGATTCGTTAAACCGCGCAACGGCTCCACATCGGTTATCTGGTTAAAATCGATTATCAACACGAGAAGATTTGTCAAACCGGCGAGCGGCGAAACGTCCTTAATAGCATTCCCGCCCAGTCCCAACTCTTCCAAACTGTGAAGGTTAGAGAGCGGCGTTAAGTCGGAAATGCGGTTGTTCCACAAATCCAAGAGCCGCAAGTTGGGAGCGTGTTGCAGCCCTTCGAGACTTTCAATCTCTCTACTGTACATACCCAACCGCTCAAGCCGCCGCAGAGCGACTCGCGTGATACGGTCGGGATTGACGCCTATCGCCTCGACGATGACAGCCCGTAGATTCTGGTCGGGGAAGTGGACGACTTGGGCATGAACCCAAGCGGTTAGGGTGAGCGATAAAAGGGTGATTGTAATAGCAAGTCTTTATCAATATTGTTAAACCTATAGGGAATTGCTGTGCGCCGGTTACGGCGCGTGCGTAATAACCAATGGCGCTAGTTTGCAATTTGGATCAGACTCTTGCATATGACTCAGTTCGCTGCTCCGATGGCGCGATTAAACGCAGGCATAACCTCGTTGGCAAACAACTCGAAACTCCTATCCCAAAGTTCGCGATTGTCCCAGTCATGCGCAACAGCGACCAGTGTTCCGAACGCGCCAATTTGCTCGCGAAGATCCAATAGTTGCTGTGTTACCGACTCCGGATCCCCGGCGATAATCACCTCATCCATGAAGTAATCCAAATTGCATTCGTCGTCGGTCTGCTCCTCGTTGCGTTTCCAGATGAGGAGACCTGTCGGCGCGTAGCGGAGTGTAAAGTCGCGTATATACTGTATGCACTTGCCGAGCGAGTTCTCTCGGGCAATCTGACGCGCCTCTTTCGTCGAATCCGCCACGAAGATGTTTCGCGCCACACACCAATCGCTCGGGTCCGCCTCGCGTCCACCCATCGCCGCTCCCTCGGCATATCCCTGCCATTGGTTCGCGAGCACATCGGGATGATTCATGTGATGGCTTATCGGACGAAATCCGCGCTTTGCGGCCGCCTGAAGACCTCGAGAGTTGGGAGACATGCACGGCACAAAAATTGGCGGGTGCGGCTGTTGAAGCGGTTTATGCAGAACTCCCATTCCGAACTCCGGATCAACGGTTTTTTGAGAGATCGACCAGAAATCCCCCTGAATATTGTAGGGCGGGTCGCCGGACCAGATGTCCATAATCATGTTAATGGATTCGGAGATGCGGGGTCCTACTTCGCTAGGATCTATGCCGTAGAGTTCGTTGTCGGTTGGAATCGCGCCCGGACCCAAGCAGACATTCAAACGTCCGTGCGAGAAGTGATCGAGAAACGCAAGCCGGTTGGCAACATGCATTGGGTGATGATACTGCAAACAGACAGGAGCGGCGCCTATGCGTATCTTGTCGGTTAAGCCGAGCACTTTTCCGAGGAAAATCTCGGGCATCACGATGTTCTCAATAGTTGACGTATGGTGTTCACCGACCCAGAAATCGGTGAAACCGAGGTCGTTGCATTGGACGGCAAATTCCAAATCCTCATCGAAACATTGGGCTAACGGCTTTTCCGGATTGTGAACCGGCATCATAAACATGCTGTATTTAACTGGGAATACTGTTTGCATCAGATGAAATTCCTCCGTGTTTTTTCCGTAGACCTGTTTCTCGATCTTCGGTCAAGTGACTTAATTATCTCATTCATAGTCGGATTTTAATTCCTTCAAGAGGCGGGTTATGCCGTCCCGAATAATCTGTTCGCACGATGCGCGTGGACGCAAATACTTCCCGACGCCTTGCGGATGCGCCCATGCCTCATAGCCCCCCTTCGATTCCAACTCGTAATCCTTCTTTGTGGCGATATACATAGCGCGCCCATTCGTGTAACCGTAGACTATAGTATGCTTGAACGGCGAGATTCCGTCGGCGAACAGTTGATATTCGGCGAACGTTTCATCCGGGAGAAAGAGGATGCATACCTCGTTACTAATGCCGAAAGCGCTTATAGGATACGGATGAAACTGAGGCTCTCCGCTTTCAGCCATCGCGAGCAGCGCTCGTCTCCTCTTCTGATAGCGCGGCACATCCAGATCCTGTTTTAGCAACTCTTTAAGTTCTGCAACCGGAGGCGGATCCTCGAGCGGAAGGGACAGATCCAACGAACGCACCTTCAGTCGGGCAGGTTGGACGGCATGGTCATGACTTAACGCTCGCGTCACGGCGAAAGCCAATGAAAGTCCGGCAGCTTCACAAGCACCGAATCCAGCCCACAGCGGATGACCATTGATGTTGCCTCCGCAGCCTTGAGCAAACATGAATACTCCCTCCGGCTCACCCGTTTTCGAAAGTAGGTTGCGCAGGTGTTTGATAGCGTAACCTGGAAATCCGGCGCTGATTGGCTCAATCACAATCACCGGATGCGCGGCGTAGGAAAATAGCACGCCGATGCGTTTGCCATCTTCGCCGTACGCCGCCAGTACGTCCACCCAGGGAACAATTGCGCCCTTGGGGTTCGGCGCCATGACAATCTTGCCGTCCTTCATCAAACGGCGATTGTAACCAATCTGCGCCGGGGCGCGACCGACACGCAGCGTCGCAGGCTGAAGGTCTTCAGCAGCGCGTTTTGCCACCTCCACGGTATGACCCAAGAACCATCTCCCATACGTTAACTCTCCCTCCGCTTTCCCCAACCATTCATCGTATAGAATTGTCCCTTCATCGACTGTTGAAGGCTGTTTGTCCCGCTCCCAGGTGTCGGCACTGGGACCGGGAGCGGTGTGCCCGTGGCTACAGTTTATCACTACATTTTCCGCGGGTATGCCGGTGGCTTTGTTGATTGCACGGCGGAGATTGTTATTGCTCTCGATGGACATGCCAATCCCATCGTAGGTAACAACCACAAGGTGCACGCCATCCTTCGCCAACACGAGGGCACGAGCATACAAATCGTCGTGCACCTCTTTGCCTTTTGTCGCAGGCGTGGTGATGGTTTCGGCGGCACCTGCCATCAGTACAGCGCCGCGTGCCGCGCTTGTATTTACAAGCCATAGAACGAGACCTAAGAAGACCCAATAAATCTTCATTGCGTTTAACTCCTGATGAAATAAAGACCGAAGTAACTGTATCGGAACGAGGGCATGTATTCTGAATCGGACAGGATGTCAGAAGTACAAATTTGACCGTAATCTACTTGTCTAGTTTCAGGTCGTCGGGCAGTTTGGGGGCAGCGCCATCTTGCGTGCAAACAAACGCGGCTACGCGGCAGGCGTGCTCATTGATGCGGTCCAATTCATGCCCCAACAGGAGCCCCAACGTCATCGCCGCCGTGAAGGCGTCGCCTGCACCGACCGTGTCTCTTACCTCGGCGGAAAAACCATCGCATTCGCTCAGGCTATCTTCGGTGAGCAGGATAGCGCCCTTCTCGCCGCGTGTTAGGGCGACAAGGCGTAGATTGTACTGCTCTCTAACTTGCTGCATGACGGCTGTATCCGAACCTGAGAGACCGCAGCTTGCACCCAAAACAGGCAACTCTTCATCATTGAGTTTTAAGATGTTTGCAAACTCCAGTGAATCTCGAATCAACGCTTCGTTGTAGAAATGCTGACGTAAATTGAGGTCGAAGACACACAGGCAATCGTCGGTTGTCCTCTTCAAAAACCGCTGTATGGTGTTCATGGAGATTTCACTCCGTTGACCAAGTGTCCCGTAGCAAACGACATCAGCTTCATCCGCGGCGCGAGCCAGCGCATCCGACCACGCCAGCGCGTCCCACGCAACGTCCGCGGCAAATTCATACTGGGCTGCCCCCTCGGCATCGAGTTCAATCTCAACGGTGCCTGTCGGACGCTCTTCGGATTGGGCAACCGTTGATGTGTCCACGCCGTGCTGCTGCAGGAACCCCAACGCCCGCCGCCCTAGTTCGTCATTCCCCACGCAGCTAACCATATGGGACGTTGCGTCGAGCGCTTGGGAATGACAGACGAAGTTCGCCGGTGCCCCGCCAAACTGCGCACCGTCGGGAAACATGTCCCACAAGATTTCGCCGATTCCCGTGATGTGGAATTTTTCAAGCATTTTACTCCGATGCGAAAGCTTTCCCAATAATCCTAATTCGAATGGTTTCAGAGATAGATTTCAACACTCTCATATTTTCTGGTGAAACTCATGCATTTTAAGGGAAATATCATCTAATTCTTCAAAATGATGTTTGTCTATGGTATCATTATCTGCAAAATTCGGATATTGACAAATTAGTAGAGTCGCCAATCTGTAACAGCGACGCCCTTTTGACCTGTGCCGATACACTGAAATCGGCGGTATTATACCACATTATGCCTCATCTTGTTCTGTGTATTTTGAGCAGTAATTCAGCCCCCAGAGTTGCCTGTAATCACCAAACTTTAAGGATTAAAATCAATGACGACAAGCCGTATTAGATGGTATTCGAAAATAGCATCCGTCCTGTGTGTTTGGAGCTTCGCGAACATTGGAGTCGCCACGGAACTTACGTTAGACGATATCTTTCCCGCTGACCGGGTACTGGACGTACAAATTACCGTCGGCGAGGAGGATTGGGACACCGTTCGTCACCAGTCGCGCAATTTTGCGTCGGCACTGGACGTACGCCGGAAAACCGAGCCGATCGAATCGCCGTACACTTACGTGGACGCGAGCGTGACTATAGACGGCGTCAGTTTTCCAGAGGTTGGAATACGCAAGAAGGGTTTCCTCGGATCACAAAACGCTTTTCGACCGTCACTAAAAATTAAACTCAATCATGTTGACAAGAAGGAAAGTATCGAAGGTCTCACCAACCTAACGTTGAACAACAACCAGCAGGATCATAGCTTGGTGAGCCAGTTCATGGGGTATGCCCTGTTCAATGCCGCCGGTTCGCCCGCTCCGCGCTGCGCCTACGCCAAAGTGACCGTCAATGGGGTCAACCTCGGTGTCTATTCGCACGTGGAATCCATTCGCAATCCATTACTTCAACGCGCATTCGGCAATGACCGAGGTCCGTTGTACGAAGGACCGTACGTTGACTTCTACGAAGGATGGCTCGGGAGTTTCGAGTTCAAAAGGGGAAAGGAAAAGCCGGGAAGAAAGAAGATTGAACAGCTCATCAACATCCTCAAAGGCGAGGGCGAGGACATGGAGCGCGCCATCGGCGAGTTGGTCGATCTTGATTCCTTCTACACCTATTGGGCAGTGGAGGGATTGCTCGGGTTTTGGGATGGTTACTCGGGCAACAACAACAACTTTTTCATGTACCTCAATCCGGAAACCGATAGGTTCCACTTCATACCGTGGGGAGCGGATTCTCTATATACCAAACACAGCAAGCTCGAGCACCTGTACGATCCTCGCGCGCCGATCTCCGTCAAAACTCAAGGGTTGATCGCCCATAGGCTTTATCAACTCCAATACGGTCGAGAACGTTACGCCGCGGCAATCAGGGACATCCTTGAAAACCATTGGAACGAGTCGGAAATGCTGTCCACGACTGACCAGATTGAAAAGATGGTCACACCGCATCTGATTCAACAACAGCAGTTTTTCGGCGACGATGAAGACCGGAGCAGAGGAAGGAAATCCTTCGCTGATGCAATGGAAGAAACCCGCACGTTCATCCGTCAACGCCGCGCCGACATTACCAAGGAGATCGCAGATGGGATGCCGATATGGAAAAAGGCTCCGAGCGAACCGTTTGTGATTGAGAATACATTTCACGGAGACAACATTTGGAGCGCCGCCGCAGCCGGAGATGTCGAAGCGCTCAACATGCACTTGACAAAGGGAGCGAATGTGCATTTCGAGGACAAAGCGTTTGGGGTTACGCCGCTGACATCGGCGGCACTCTTTGGGAAAACTGAAATCGCAGAACTGCTAATCGAGAATGGGGCAGATGTCAATCAAAAGAACAGAGATGGGGGAACCGCTCTGCACGGCGCCGCCTTCTTGGGTCATGCCGATACCGCTCGATTACTCATTGAGAACGGCGCGGACGTAAACGCAGAAAACTATGAGGGCGACACGCCGTTGAACGCTGCCTACGTTGACTGGGACACCACTGAAGAGATAGCCGGTTTTTTACAAATAGACATGGATGAGGAAGCCGTAGAATCCGGTAGAACCCACGTTATCGAGTTGTTCCAGCAGTATGACGCTCGATTGGGTGAGGGCAACGCAGGCTCTCGCGGAGACGAACTCTGCGAAGCAGCCGCAGCCGGAGACATTGGGGCGGTGAAAGCGCAACTGGTTGAGGGCGCCGATCCGAATGCGAGGGACCGCGAGTTAGGTGTGACTCCCCTGTCTTGGGCGACGTTGTTCAATCGGGTCGAGGTCGCCGAGTTTCTTATCCGGAAAGGCGCCGATGTGAACGCAAGAAATCGGGATGGCGGAACCTCGCTGCATGTTGCCGCTTTTCTAGGCCACGCCGACATCGCCGCATTACTCATTCAAAAAGGCGCCGATGTCAATGCAAGAAATACCAAGGGAGAATCTCCATTGGACGTTTCCAAGGTGGATTGGGGCATTACACAGCTAATAGCCTCATGGTTGGAATTAGAGCTGGACCAAGACACAGTCGAATCCGGTAGAACCGCCGTCGTGAAGATGCTACAGGAGTATAACTCTGCAGACGCAAGTCGTTCGAAAGACGACATATGCGCCGCGGTAAGACGCGGAGACATTGAGACGGTGAAAGCGCTGTTGGCAGAAGGTTCCGACCTGGATACCAACGACAGCCAATTCGGCGTCAGTCCTTTATCGTGGGCTGCGCTGATTGGTCAAACCGAAATTGCCGAACTTCTCATTCGGGAGGGCGCGGATGTCAATGGCAGGAACAGAGACGGCGGAACGGCGCTGCACGGCGCCGCATTTCTCGGTCATGCCGACACCGCCGCACTGCTAGTCCGGAACGGCGCGGATGTCAATGCTACGAATAACAAGGGCGAAACCTCGCTCTACGTTATGGCAGCAGATTGGGAAATCACCGAGTTTATTGCAGGTTTGTTGGAAATAGAGGTGGATGCGAAAACCGTAAAGAGCGGGAGAACCGAGATCGCCGGTCTCCTTCGTCAAAACGGCGCCGAACATAATTCCAACGCAAAATGAAGAACCCCCAAACTCAACGGCTGTAGGAGTGATCAACTGAGATCAAGCGAGTGAATAGCGAGTGCGATAGTAGATCCCATAGCGAAGGATCAAGGGAACGGATAGTGACCGCGATAGAGTTCCCATAGAGATCCCTTCCGATTCCCGACCCCCTTAATCCCTTAATCAAGGGTTGACAACCCTCCTGTCAAAGCGTCGGTATTCTGGCAAAACAATTTGACAATCTCCGATTTGGCAGCGTAAATTAACGAGAAAGCTATCTTCAAAGTTGGCTAACGCTAGTGACGTTTTCTAAAGCCGATCACACCCCTTAAGAATGTGAGTCGTAATCGTGAAAACATCCAATAACGAACACATCTCAATCATGACAAACCGCATCGTACAGCACTTTAATCCCGCGCAAATCATCCTCTTCGGTTCATACGCACGCGGCGAGGCGCATCCGCACAGCGATGTAGATTTGCTCGTGGTCTTCTCCGAATGCACCGACAAGCGGAAAACCGCCGTTGAAATCCGACGAGTCCTTAAGGACATGCCCGTTCCTAAAGACATCATTGTTTCAACGCCGGAGGAGCTTGAACGCAAGCGAGATTGGGTCGGTACAGCGCTGCGCCCTGCTCAGAAAGAAGGGGTGATACTTTATGACAGCGGCTGACCGATACGCGGAGACCGATCGCTGGTTACGTTATGCAAATGAACGATGACGATATGTGAATTACACACGAGATCGGACGCGCCGTTGTAGAGCAAACTGTTAGTTTGCGCTCATCACAATCTAACAGATTGCGGCACAGAAGAATGATATTACCCACCTACATGTATAGTAACTAGATGTAATAACTATAATGGATTGTCCCCAAATGGCGATTAACACTGTTTCAACAAACCCACCGTCCGCCAAACTCAAGCAACTTCAAGACGAAGGTTACTGCATTTTGGAGAATGTGGTAGATCAGGCTCTCCTTGAGCGCACGCGCAACTGCGTAAAACACGCAATCGCGTCTCTGGACGCCGATCAACTCACACGAAACGTATCTCCCGGCACTCTGATCGATTCCGGTCCTCACCCCGAATTGGCTGGCATTGTCGGCAATCCGACCGCCCTGAAGGCGCTTGACGAAATAGGTCTCCCCGGCAGCAAGTTCTGGAAAGCGGTTATCATCAGCAAACCGCCAGCCGGTCCGCGCCTATACTGGCACCAAGATTGCCTTATGTGGCAAGACCCGAGATCGTACAGCGATTATCCACCGATGATCTTTCTGATGTACTACATGGAGGACACCAGCCGCGAGAACGGCTGCCTCCGTGTACTTCCGGGAACCCACCGAAGACGGCACATCCTTCACGACATGGGCGAGGCGCACACATCCGACATCAACAGCATAGAAAACCCCGACGACCCGCGCTTTCTCGATTACCCTTACGAGCAAGATGTACCGATGCGCGCCGGCGACCTTGTCATCGGTGACGCGCGCATGTTTCACGCCACCCACGCGAACATGTCCGACCAACGCCGCACCGTGATAACCATCTGGTTTCACCCGCTATTCGACGACCTTCTCCCCGCCACACAGAGTTGGATCGATGAAGGATTTCACAGCAGACACAACTGTTGGCCCGAAGCCGCGTTGGCGGAGATTGAGCCCCTTATACCCCGTTACACCGGCGATGTTCCTCCGATGCGGTATAACCGTTTCCCGGACGAGCGTCTAGTGGCGGGTTAGCTCTGGATTATTACAACTACTCCGCTGAACTCCCAAACTTCATGGCACGGCACATCATTACTGAGAAATTAAGAACTACCTCGGCTCTGTTGAATGTGAATCGTTCACTATTCCCGGCGACAAGCAATAATTATGTGGGAACAGTGAGTTGGGGCGAGTGGTAAAATACCTTTGCAGAAATCTCTGCTTGATACAGATTGTCTTCGATTTAGAATCCGTTCTTCTGCAAATACGGAAGAAGCAACTCACGCAAGTTGCAACGAACCTGAAATAGATGCGCTTTGACCGTACCAATGGAGCGTCCCATTTTCCGGGCAATCTCCTTTAATGGGAGTTCTTCTTTATACCGCAGAATAAAAACCTCCCTCTGCTTGGGCGTCAACTGCGCTACAGCTCGCTGCAAATAGTTACAAAATTCGTCATAGTCTACTGCATTAGAAGGCGATGATAAGTGTCTGACGGCTTCATGATGGTAGAACACATCATCGGACACGGGATCATTGCTAATCATACGGCGTTTTGTCCCGCGACGCATGAAATCTATGCAACGATTGATTGTGATGCGATACAGCCAACTGTAGAATTGCGAAGCTTTCTTGAAATTCCCGAGAGCTTGATACGCTTTGAGAAAAACGTCCTGGCTAATATCAAGCGCGTCTTCCCGATTTGAAATCATTGAGCAAATAACGCCGTAAATGCGGTCGGGGATTTCTATCGCCTTCGTTAACCACTCAGTTGATGGTAGCGAAGATAGAGGAAATCAAACGCGGTGGGGTCGCCACGTTGAAAGTGGTCGACGATTTGGGTGTCCGAAGAATGTGGCCCCACGGAAATAGTACCGGGAGACTCTCTACGTGTGCGAGATTGATTACTTAATGAATTCGTCGTCATAGGTTTACGGCTCCATCAGTTTGTCGTGTCCCGGTAACGTGTTCATCGGGTGTGATGTAAATCGTGTCATTTCGCATCGTGTAGCGCCAGTCACCGCTTTATTTTATTTCATAGTTAATCAATACTGCCGTGCCTTCAGCACCCTCAATTTTCACCGGACCAACCCCTGGCGCTAACCACAAGGTTCCCAACGGTACGTTCGGTATTAGCTTCAAAAACTCGGTTGCTACCGTTTCGTGAATTTTCGCTATTAGAAAGGCACGTTCCTCCTTGTATTTTTCCGGTATTAGCTCGGTTTCAATTTCTGTGGTTTCTACTGACCGTGTCTCGTAATACTCAATCTCAAGGCAGCCCTCAAACCTGCCTGCGGGTGTAACGACCGTTTGCAGTTCTTCGATAATCCGAGACGAAATCAACGAATGGGCTTCCAATACGTGCGAGAAGGAAGCGTGAATAACATGACTACCACGCCGACCTATATTAATTACTTGCCATGTCTTGCCGGGTACAAGCGGCGGTTTGAGGAACGTAAAATGACTGCGTTCCAGTCTATCTATTGTGTAGGTACGTGGACCGAGAAAACCAAAGCGCATCATGTTCCCATTATTGTCTACAATTCTTATTCTTATGGTAATAGGAATATCAATTTCTTGCCGAGCGGTAGTTCCGATTTCGCCGGCTTTGATCGGACGGACAATTCGATCTGGCGTTGCTATATACAAAGGCGCCCTGGAAAAATCCAATGTACCCTCTTCAATTACCAGATTGTGACTGAAAGAATGGGCAAATTGTTGTGCGTCAAGGAAACCGGCGTTAGTTACCTCTTGTGTCCATGCGGATCCGTCAGGATTTTGATAAACCCAGCGGTTGCCGACTGTCATTGGATAATAGATGGTAGATATAGGTGCAACTTTGACACTTCCGCCTAACGGGTTATCAATAGCTTGTTCGCCGCACCCGGACATCAACAGGATGAAACAGAAAAAGGCGACCCCTTTAACCCTGTTCTTTAGAGGGAATTGCCTTTTGAAGAAATAGCGTATGGACATCTTTGCCTCCCGACACCAAGCACCAATATGATCTTTCCAAAGGTTCACATGGTTTCTCCACCCCGTTGAGTCGTGGGCAAACTATCTTCCCTTGCTGGCCACTGGTCACTGACCACTAGCCATCAAGCGAGTGATTAGCGAGTGCGATAGAGATCCACTGCCTTTATCTCGTAGCCAATCAACTCGGCTATGCCGTTTGGAGTTTCTATTTTGACCGGTCCGACGCCTGGGGCAAACCACATCGTTTGCAATCCTAGTTTCGGCATTAAATGATTCAGGACGTCGGTTAATTCGTCGTGGAGGGCCAACTCGAAAGCCTTGAGTTCCTCGGACAGATCGAGTATTAAGGGCGGCTGGGTGTCTTCAAACTTCAAAGTTTGAATCGATATCGGCCCCGTTTCATATTGAATTTTGAGGCAATCCTGAAACGTGCCGGCAGACGTTTCGACCAATTCGAGGGCGTTACCGATTGTTGCGAAAATTTTAACGTCGGCGTAGAATTCCCACCATCTACTCATTATAACGGATTTGGAACGCAATCTAAATTCGAGCGCCGTGTAGGACTTGCTGGGCAAGAGCGGAAACCGGAGGGGCGTTAATTCGCTCTGCCAACGGAGGAGCGGGCGGGGTCGGAGATCGAAAAATGGACGATGCCATGCGCTATATAGCAAGGTTAACATGTCAGGGGGATCAAATATATCGAGATCCTTGACGAGTTTACAAGTGTCTTTTATTATTTCCCCATCGACCTGTTCACAATGCAGTTCCATATACCATCCTGGTGTTTCGCCCCCGCTATCGAGGATTATCTGCCAAATGGCTTCAGTATAGTCTGCCGCTTTGATTAGGCGGACAAGCCGGTCGGTATATGTTATATACTCGGCAGGTCCAATGAAGTCCAACGCCATTGGAGGGTTATAGCTGAAAGAATGATAGCGCTCGGCATCAAACACCTCAGATTCGGCAACGTAGCGCGACCATTCGGAGCCGTCGGGGTTGCGGTAAGTCCAACGGTTGTCGAGAGTTATGGGAAAGTAAGGCGACCATGTCGGGGCGGGCGCTACATCAGGTGTGCCGTTTTCGGCTAAGGGGGTGTTGACAGTTTCGTCTGCGCCGCATGCGAGCAGAAGTAGGAGGAGGAGAAAGAAGCAATTTAGGAGTAATGCCATGGTGTCACCGCACGGGCATAATTTGGTAATCAATCAACTCAGCGATGCCTTTTGGCGTTTCTATTTTCACTGGTCCGACGCCAGGCGCCAACCACATCGTGTGCAATCCCAGTTTCGGGATTGAATCAGTGAGCATATCGTTTAACTCTTGGAGGAATTCCGATTCTATAAGTTCGCGTGCAGCGGCGTCTAGGATCACATCGGGGCGGAAGGGAGAGTTGTCGCGAAAATCAACAAGCGCCAACGATTTGAGCTTTGGTTCGTATTGAATCTTTAGACATTTTTCGAAGCTGCCGGCTGGGGTCTCAACCGATTTCCAGGCGTCGCCAGTCCTTCCGAGAATTGCTCCTTCGGCTTTAACATCATAAAGATAACTTCCCCAATCTTCAACCCCTTTTAGCCGAAAATCAAGCGCGGTGTAGGTCGCGCTCGAAACAAGTGGGTACCGAAGGAGTGTTAATTCGCCATGCCAAACGACGTTTGTCTTGGCGTGATATAGAAGGGTCATGATTCTCGGCTTAAATAGATTCTTATCGGTTTCGCACACAGACTCTTTGTCATCAGCGGCACACGTCATCCCGAACGGCCAAGCCGTGGGACCGTCGCTACTTTCGAGGATTACTTCCCAAACGATGTCATCGATCTCCGAGAGATTCATTCTGCGGACGAATCGATCGGCGTATGTTAGATATTCGGCAGCGCCGAGCGAGTCCAATTTGATAGGGGGCTCGTAGCTAAAAGAATGATAGCGCTCGGATTCGAGAATTTCTAATTCGGCAACTTGACGCGACCATTCGGAGCCGTCGGGATTACGGTAAGTCCAACGGTTGCCGAGAGCTATGGGAAAGTAAGGCGACCATGTCGGGGCGGGCGCTACATCAGCTGCGCCGTTTTCGGCTAAGGGGGTGTTGACAGTTTCGTCTGCGCCGCATGCGAACAGAAGTAGGAGGAGGAGAAAGAAGCAATTTAGGAGTAATGCCATGGTGTCACCGCACGGGCGTAATTTGGTAATCAATCAATTCAGCGATGCCTTTTGGCGTTTCTATTTTCACTGGTCCGACGCCAGGCGCCAACCACATCGTTTGCAATCCCAGTTTCGGCATTAAATACGCCAACAGGTCGGTTAACTCGTCGCGAAGGGTCAACTCGAACGCCTTGAGTTCCTCGGGCGTAGGTTCGCCCGAACCCCCGAGAAAGCCAACGTCTACAAGCTGTAAAGTGTTAATAGATATCGGCCCCATTTCGTATTGAATTTTGAGGCAATCCTGAAACGTACCGGCAGGCGTTTCGACCAATTCGGGGGTGTTACCGATCGCCGCAACAATTGCAGTGTCGGCGTAGAATACCCATTGCCTATCCAATATAACGGATTTGGAACGCAATCTTAATTCGAGTGCGGTGTAGGACTGGTTGGGCAAAAGCGGAAATCGAAGGGGCATTAATTCGCTCTGCCAGGCGACACGCGGGTGTGCATTATACAGCATGGTTAATATCCCGGGTGGATTGAATATATCGTGGTCCTTGTCTATGTTACACATGGCGGGATTACCAAAAACACACTCGATTCCGATAACCCATTCTGGAGTTTCGCCGCCGGAGTCGAGAATTGTTTGCCAAATAGCGTCACTGAAGTCGGTGACTTTAATCGAGCGGACAAGCTGATCGGCGTATGTTATATACTCTGCGGGGCCGATCGAGTCAAAAAGGTCGCGATAGTCGTATTCAATCGGCCGGAGCCATCGCGGAATGTTTTCTTCCATCGCGCGATGACCAGCTTTTTTCACTTGAGAATAGCTGAAGGAATGATAGCGCTCGGCATCAAAAACCTCTGACGCGGCAACTTGACGCGACCATTCGGAGCCGTCGGGATTGCGGTAAGTCCAACGGTTGCCGAGAGCTATGGGAAAGTAAGGCGACGATAGCGAGGTGGGCGTTACATCAGTTGTGCCGTTTTCGGCTAAGGGGGTGTTGACAGTTTCGTCTGCGCCGCATGCGAGCAGGAGGAGGAGGAGGAGGAGAAAGAAGCAATTTAGGAGTAATGCCATGGTGTCACCGCTCGGGCATAATTTGGTAATCAATCAATTCAGCGATGCCGTCGGGCGTCTCGATTTTCACGGGACCGACGCCGGGCGCCAACCACATCGTTTGCAATCCTAATTTCGGTATTAAATTCGCCAACAGGTCGGTTAACTCGTCGCGAAAGGTCAACTCGAAAGCATCGAGTTCCGCACGCCCAGGTGGACCGAAATTCCCGAGAGCGCTAATGTCAAAAAACTGTAAAGTGTGAATCGATATCGGCCCCGCTTCATATTGAATTTTGAGGCAATCCTGAAACGTACCGGCAGGCGTTTCGACCAATTCGGGAGCGTTACCGATCGCAGCGACAATTGTAGTGTCGGCGTAGAATTCCCATTGTATCTCCAAATCCAATATATCGGATTTGGAACGCAATCTTAATTCGAGTGCCGTGTAGGACTGGTTGGGCAAAAGCGGAAACCGGAAGGGCGTTAATTCGCCAAGCCAAGCGACATGTGGGTCTGTCTTAAATAACATGGTTAATATCCCGGGCGGATTGAATATAAGTGACGCCTTATCTAAGTGACACATGCGGGGAACATCGGGATCTATGCTGCAATGGAGTCCAAAACCCCATTCTGGAGTTTCGCCTCCGCTAGCGAGGATTATTTTCCAAATAGCGTTCTTCAAGTCCTTGATGGGGATCGGGCGGACAAGCCGATCGGGATAGGTATAAAACTCGGTCGATTCGATTGAGTCCGATTCGATTGGAGGGTTATAGCTCAAAGAATGATAGCGCTCGGTATCAAACACCTCTGATTCGGCTACTTCGCGCGACCATTCGGAGCCGTCGGGATTTCGGTAACCCCAGCGGTTACCGGTAGACATGGGGAAGTAAATCGTGGGCGGGGCGTCGGTACTTCCCGGGGGCGGGGATGTGTGTCTGATGTCGTCGATTGGTTCGTTACCGCATCCTATAGATAACAGGATAACGGCAAAGCCAACAACTGCCGTAAAATAACGAGGAATTGTAAGGAAACGCATTTATTGTCTCCACGGTTAAATATCAATTAGTAAACGCCCCGGCAAGCGGAGCCGGGGCGTTGTCAGATGGCGCTGAAACACTTGTGCCTCAATTTAGTTAACAGCAGCGTTGTCGGTGTCTCTCTCCAGCGCGCCATCGTCATGCTTGGCGGTAGCTTCGGCATAAACCTTAACTGGCCTGCCCTCAGGGAAAAACCGGCTCGCAAACATTTGAGCGCTGCCTTGTATTGGCCCTACCCCTCGGTCAAATGCATCTGCCCACGCGCCTCCGGGGTTATGCTTTATCTTTACCCTCGCGACATGGTCGCTAAGCCCGCTGGCGTACGCCGAACCATTTGAATAGACGGAGTTGCTGGACGTGTTATAAGCCGTTGCGCTAGCGTCGACTGTCCAAGCGTATGCGTAATAGCCGATTGCGAGGGTTAACAATAGGGTTGCCGGTATGGTGTAAAACAGTACTTTTTTCATGATATTTCTCCTTGTAGGGGTTAAGATACAGCGTTTACTGTGATTCAGTTAAGATCAATCGTTCTCTGTGAGAAAGGTATGGGGGTCGTATCCCGCGTGCTCAAAAGGAACAAACTTTAAGCCGGGATATTTTGTTTCGAAATCGCCGGAGAGATAATCCTCGGCGCTAAATTCGATCCCACCAGGGCCGAGCGCATCGCCGATGTATGTGAGCGGAAACGGATTCCCATCACCGTTGTCAATGACGGTTTCTTCCCATTGGACATAGAGTACATCGGGGTAGATGGGATAAATTTGGCCATCACTCCCTCTCATGGTACCGCCCTGAAAATCGCGATCGCCCTGATTCCAGAGTTTTATCAGAACGCGGTCTAATACCTCGTGGTCCGGCATATCCCCTTTTTGATAGCCAGGGCGTTTTATCCAAACAGGAGTAAACGGATATCCGTCGGGAACTGGCGGGAAATCGCTGTGTCCCTCGACGGTTTCTTCATCAAGCGCCGCGAACAACGATTCAAGGTCTTCATCCTCAAAATCGCCTTCTTGGCTTGATGACTCGCCGCTGTCGACTTCGAGGCTGTCGGCGGTTGTGTTGCCCGTGGTTGCTCTCTCATAAGCCGCATCCGTTGTTGCGTAGGCGTGCCTTTTGGGCTGCAAAGCACGGGCAAGGATTTCGGCGCGCGCCGGATTGGGCTTTGGCAAGACGTAAACCGTCTTGGGTTCGACAGGTGTGCTTGCCCGAATCATCAGGACTGTGCCTAGAGAAACGCAAACCGCAACAGCCAAAGCGATGATGCATAACCGGCGTTTCTTGACCGAAGACATGTTTCCCTATCCTTTCGTCTCAATGATACTGGTTATAGTCTGAATCGCGGAGGAAGCCGGATGCTCCCTCCGCTTGCGATAACCTTTCGCTTATCGTGGAACGGCTATCGACTCACGTTTCGTTGATGTATACAGCAAGCCTTATGCCAAAACCGAAAACGGGCATCAATTTGGCGTTGGTGAAGCCGTAGAATCTAGTCGTGGTGGGGGTTCGGGGGTATTTTAGGCGAGAAGTGGAGATCTCGTAGCGAGATTGAAAGGCGTGAAACGTTTTGTGTACACATTTCGAGAAAATCGACTTGAAAGCAGCGTAAAGCCTTACCACACAACGGTTTTTCCAATGTAAACACAATGTTTACAAAATTCAAAATGTGTCACCCCTTTTCAGGGATAGGGGGCGGGTGTGCGAAGCGGAATTGTACGGCTTGGGAAGCGAAAGCAAAGAATCGAACGACTTCTTAGATTTTGGCGGTTAATTTTCGGGCGCGGCTTAACCGATTGTTCAGCGCCTGTCTTGAAATGCCCAAGAGTTGAGCCGCGATAGTCTGATTTCCACCGGCGCGCTTAAGCGCCTCCTCAATCACAAGCAGTTCTACATTTTTCAACGAGGGTAGGCTCCGTGCGCTAGCTAATGCCTCGGCAAACCCGACCTTCCCCGCTCCGGACGTGGCGTCCTTGTGCAAAACAGAAGTTTGTTCGTCAATCTCTTGACGGAAAGATCCGGTGGAGAGGACGCCGCCTTTGTGTCTGCTAACGGCATCACGCACCATGCTCTCAAGCTCTCTGATGTTTCCGGGGAAGTGGTAGGTCGAAAGCAATGTAAAAAGTTCGGGCGGCGGGACGGGTATTTTCCTTCCCAGCGCCTCCGCGGCTCGTTTGAGGAAATGGAATGTGAGTAAGGGTATATCTTCCTTCCGCTCGCGCAGTGGCGGCAGGTGCACATGGTGGGTTCGGAGGCGAAAGTAGAGATCGTCGCGGAATGTTCCATCCGTCATCAGGGATTCGATTGTCCGATTCGTGGCGACGACCGTTCTAGCCTCGCACCTTCTTGGGGTATCGTCACCCAGGCGATAGTATTGTCCATCCTCCAAAAGGCGCAGGAGTTTGAGTTGCGCCTCCATGCCGAGGTCCCCGATTTCGTCAAGGAATAGCGTGCCGCCCGACGCCTGTTCAATCAAACCCGATCGATCCGAGTCCGCACCGGTGAATGCCCCCTTCTCGTGACCGAAGAGTGTGTCTGAAAACAACTGATCGTCAGACCCCGCGATATTGACCGGAACAAACGCCCCCGATCGTCGGCTCAGCCTGTGAATCGCTTCCGCAATCTTCTCCTTGCCGACGCCCGTTTCCCCCGTTATCAACACGGTGTCTCCGGTAACTGCGATGGATTCCACCTGCCGAAAGATTGCGTACATCGCCGGGTCTTGGGTGATAATGTCGGAAAACACTTCGGGGTGTTCGGGTCGGTTGGAACTCAGACGCCCCTTCAGTTGGCGATTTTCGGAGCGCAAGTCGGCGACTACCGCTTCACGCCGGGTGATGTCGCGCCAATCAAATCGCGCCAAAGTCCGGTTCTCATTCTCATCGCGGACGGTTGTGGCATTCAAACTCACATTGATTGTGCTCCCATCTCTTTTCCGCAACGTCTGCTCGGCGTCGTGTATTTCGCCGGTTTCCGCAATAACGCGAAACAGTTCCTTCGCATCTTCGACAAAATCTTGATGATACAACTCAAAGATGGGATGTTCAACAATCTCCGATCTTCTGTAGCCCAACCTTTTCATCACAGCCCTATTGCACTGGAGCACCTTTTCCGTCTCCATATCGACAGAAATAACCATATCGTGGGCATGGAAGTAGATGTCGAAATATTCCGCCATTGACTCTTCGTATTCGTCCAGGAACTCCATGTACAGGGCTTGGTCCTGTTTATATTTTTCCAAGCGCCGGCGGATGAGTTGCAACTCCTTGATGAGTTGCGCCTGGGATTTATCCTCGTCTCTCATCTTTTCACGTTTCGGGATTGTCCTCACCCGCGGACGCAAATTTCTATAGTTCGGATTGTATGCGAATCACGTCTCCCAAGATAGCACGAATCCTCAGTGATGTCAACCATTGAGGATCAAGCGAGTGAATAGCGAGCGCGATAGAGATTCCTTCAAGCGAATGGATTATGAATGCGATACAAATCCCCTCAACCGAACGAATAGATCAAGCGACTGAATAAGGATCAAACGAGTGGATAGCGAAGGCGATAAAGATCTTTTTAGTGGTCTATTCTCTAAGAATTTAATGCTTGCGAGACTGGCACAAGAAACTGTTCTACCACGCCGGTAGGTGCGGTTTCTAACCGCACCGGCACCCAACACTAACCATATTTTTTTGGAAAATAAACCACTAAAAATGACTTTGCTACCGATTATACAAACAAGCTCTAAGCTCGACTTTGTACATTTGTAGGGTGGGCGCTGCCCACCATTTCTTGTAGGGTGCGTACTGTGCACCAGCCGTTGAAAGCGCCAGCGGCGCGAAAGGTGTATAGCAGGCCGAGCCACACTAAACCAAAGCCCCGGCGTGGGATCAACTGAGCGGATAGCGAAGGCGATAGGGAACGCGATAGAAATCCCATAGAGATCCCCTTGCCCCGCCGTGATGGCACTGGAAACCACTACCGACTTTTTCGCAGGTCAACCAAAAATACCAGATGTTTAAAATTTCTCCCGTTTTTCTCCAATGCTTTATTACCACCATCTGTCATACGGCTTAAATGTACAAAGTCGAGCTAAGCTGTATTCAAGCGTCACAAGAACGCGCAAAGCAGAAGAATCCGTAGAGATTCTACTCCTTATACCATTTCTATAAAATGGAAGTGCATTGATTACGTTGGTTAACTAAGGAAATTTGCTCGAATCAGAATAATAAACGTTGTCTCCGCACGAAGTCGGCGGGGCAAGATGCCCCGCCTACAGAGAAAGTAAACGACACAATGCAGACATCAAATGCACTATTATTCAAGCGAAATGGTATTATCCCGTCGCTTAATCTCACTCCGGATCGAAGTTATCCGCCAGATTGCCGGCGCTTTTGTGCATTTGGTATACTGAAAATACTCCAGCCCTGTTGATGTTCTGTTTTCCTATCCGTGTTTTCTGTGTAACCTGCTGAATCCGTGATTCAGACAATGATTATGCACACGACTCGTTATCTACTCGGTTGATGGCTATGGATAAAACTGATACATCGTCGTGTTCAACAGCACATTCAGCAGACTCCACAGGCTGCCCATCAAGAAGTCCCCAAGCACAAGCCCCAGGAAGAACGGAATTGCGCGCCGGTAACTTCGGATGCCGCCGTGTTTAAGAATCATCCATTTCAGGAAAAGGCAGATGAGAATGGGCGCCCAAAGGTCTGACATCTCCTGATTGGACGCCATCACGTAGCCAAGCGGGTGTAAAGGCAGCCAAAAGAACTTGACGCGCAAGTAGGTCAACATCCCCATAACGCCGAATCCGATCCCCATAAACAGTACGCCCAACCAATCGGTGTTCGTCCGGTAGTAGAGGAAGTCGGTCAACCGCCTGAAATACTCTCGCCCATACCCCAATGCCCACGGTCCAAAGTAGCCGGAAGCGGCGCCCTTTTCATAATATAGGTGGAGTTGAACCCAGAAATAGACCAGGATGCCAATCACAGTCGAGAGGAGGATGGCGATCAACATACGCCGCGGATTGATATTGGCTTGTTCGGCAATCTTGAACGCCTCCAACTGGTGAGGCATCTGCTGAGGGCGATAATCCCTGTTGAAAAAGCATACCGACAGCGCCGTCAAGTTTTGGGATCCAAGCCGCCGAGAGCCGAGAATCGTATTCAGGACATATCGCGGCGCTTGCCAATGGTAGGCATGTACAAAAATGCCGGCTTCAGCCCGTATGCGGGTCGTGATGATGGGCGTGATAAGAAAAAGCAGGCTGAACAGGGAGGCAATCCAAAGTGACATGCCCGCTCTGTGCATCGCAAACGCGAAGAGGATAAGCCCGCCAACCAGTCCCCATACCGCGGTGCGGTATCGCATCGGCTCGCCTGCATCATCACCTTCTGACCGCCGCCTGAACGCATTTTGCAATACACGCCTGAAGTGATGGCGCCCCACCCAAAGAAAGAAAACGCATAGCCCCACGAAAGCGCCAAACGCCTGCTCGTCCTGATATGGAAACTTCGGGAGTGCGTCCAAACCGTACACGCTCGCCAGCGCAAGCTCGTTGCGATAGAGGAAGTAGAAGAGCGCGGTTGAGAAGAGGACGTCCAACGGCATCAGGAACATGATGCCGATGGCGAATGGATAGAACGCGACGGTTACGCCGTCATAGAAAATCAACGGCGGGTCGAGGAAGTCAAAAAATCGGCGTGTGACAGGGATATGCGGTATGGAGGGGTATAGCGTACTGAGTCCGTTGAATAGACTGATACCGGCAGCGATAGCGAAACCAATCCACATCCGCTTGTTGCGAAAGAACTTTGAAGCCGGATTGGTCATCTGTAGCGGAAGTTGGATAATAGGGAAGGTTAATCGCTCACGATCCGACCATTGCCGACGTAAAATCGCGTTCAGACAGAGAAAAATAAACGCCAGAACCAGAAACAGCGCGAGCCAGGCGAGTATCACGGGCACCCATGCCCTCAAGTGAGAATCCGTGTAGAAACTGGACTCTCCCAGATAGTACCCTTGCAACACTTTCTTGTCGTTGACCGTAAGCCATTCCGGAATATGCGACCAGAACAGTGTCTTCCATTCGTTCTCTTCGGTTGCGAACCAGAAAGCGTGTCCGAGCACGGACAGAACCGCTTGCAGCACATCGCAACCCGCCAGCGTGGTGGCAAAGGATAGCATCACATAAAGCAGTAAGAGATCGCTTTCCCGAAACGCCAAACCCGGCGCTGCGAGATGGATGAGTCTGTTTACGACGAGAACACCCGCCAAAATGAATATGACATTCGAAAGCGGAACGACCCACGTGGGAAAGGTGTATCGCACCAGTTCCATCTGGATAAGCAGGTAACAATTGATCGGAGCAATGAGCAAGACAAGGATCACAACACGGGCGGTCAAGCCGTGCGGTCCGTTCTGTGTTTGGTTTTTCATCTGTGTAGCGTGCTATTCCCCGAGCGCCCGAGATACTGGATCATTACCATCAACCACGATCTCGCCGTTCCATGTGAATTCTGCAATGAATCGGAAGTTATCTCGCCTTAAAGGTATTTTCAAGTTTTATCTCTCCCCAAATAGAGATTGCCCTATTTCCCGCTGGTGACACAGCGCGAGGAAACGCCGGATCCCACCAGTCGGGTTCAATATCCAGCGGCTGTGCATGATGCAGTTCATCGTTAATGATATTCACCGCTGCCCAATTGTCACGCTCCGTTGCGATATAGATATCGACGGTGTTCGCCTCTGAGCGAGTAAAGGCAATCATCTTGCCGTCCGGAGACCAGGTTGGTGACGCATCGGGCCTTTCATCGTTTGTAATATTCCGGCGCTCGCCAGTTTCAAGCTCCAGAAGGTAAATCTCGCTGTTTCGCTGCTCGTTATTGGTATAGACAAGCTTCCTGCCGTCGGGAGACCACCTTGGCCGCGCATCCTGAGCAGGATTTTCCGTAATTCTCGACACATCTCCGCCCTCGGAGGTCATCAGGTAGATTTCATAGTTCCCATCCCGATTACTCCTGAAAGCAATCTGCTTGCCGTTAGGAGAAAATGCGGGGTCGCGATCTTGCGCGGGATGGTTTGTCAGGTTGCGTTGATTTCCTCCATCGGCTTCCATAATGTAAATCTCACGATTGCCATCTCGCCTAGACATGAACGCAATCTGTTTGCCGTCGGCAGACCACGTCGGAGAATCGTCATGCGCGGGGTTGTCCGTCAGTCGTTGTAAGCCATCGTCCAAGGCTACGGCTACATCTTGAACCTGAGCCTCGGCGTTGGGAGGCTCTACGATAATAGTCTTCTTCAGTACTCCGCCCCGGACATCCGTGTCCACATCTATGACGTAGATATCATCTTTGCCGTGCCTAGCGCTCGTGAAAGCGATCTTTCTGCCGTTGGGTGACCACGCGGGATTGTCAGCCCGAGCGGGATCGTTTGTCAATCTTACGCGGTTCTCCCCGTTGGGATCCATGACAAAGATTTGGTAAAGCGCCTGCCGTTCAGCGTTGAGATGTCTGTTGGAGGCAAAGGCAATCAACCCTCTACTCCTCTGAGCTGAAACATGTGCCGTACACTGAAATCCGAGAATCAAGCAGGTCAACAAGATGGGCATGGTTTTCATGTTTGCACGCTCCGAATCTACCGGCCATGACTCGCTGCAAAAACAGAAAACCCTCAATTCTCCTTTCACCAAGAAGAATTGAGGGTTTATCGATTCCTTTTTCAAGACTGACGCCGAACGTAAACGTCAGGTCATCTAATTCCGACCAACACTACCGAGTTTCATCTTTCCCCAGGTCGTGGTCAACTTTTCAGTGCCGGGGGACACGGCTCTCGGAAAAGCCGGATCGTACCAGTCAGGCTGAGCGTCCCTCGTGCCGCGCCCCGCACCCCAGGGATCCATATCGTTCAAAAGGTTTATCGGCTTGCATCGTGCGCCGCACTTCTCGAAATCCTCGATTTTAAGAATGTCGGCTTGGTTGTTGTTTCCACCCACGACCGCCGAGAAGATCATGTCCTTGCCATCAGCGGACCACATTGGAGAACTCTCCGAACGCAGGTTGTTCGTGATGTTATCCTCCTTTTTTGTTTGGATGTCTATCGTGTATATCTCACTGTTTCCATCTCTATTCGTCGCGAATCCGATTTTGTTGCCGTCACGCGACCATGTGGGTTGTGACTCGCTGGCATCGTTATCCGTTATGCGCTCTACCCCGCTCCCATCAGGGTTCATGATGTATATGTCGTCGTTGCCGTCCCGGTTGCTCCGGAAGGCAATCTTCTTCCCGTCATAGGAAAAAACCGGTTCGCGGTCTTGCGCCGGATGGTTCGTCAGGTTGCGCTGACCACCCCCGTCCGAGCGCATAATATAGATTTCACGATTCCCATCTCGCCGAGACATGAAGGCGATGGACGCACCATCGGCGGACCATGTAGGCGATTCGTCGGTTTTGCCCGGATTGTTCGTCAGGTTTCGTATGTTGTTGTTCATCGTAACCGCAACCTTCCACCCGTGTTTGTGCTTCTCCGAGATTACCCTGCCAGCCGCATCCTTGTCTACATCAATAACGAAGATATCGTTTCTTCCATCGCGGTTGCTGGTAAAAGCAATCTGTCTACCATCCGGAGACCATGCGGGTTCTTCCTCGTTTTTCCGTACACCTTCGGGATCAATCGTTAGTCTTATCCGGTTTTCGCCATCATTGGCACTCATCACCCAGAGATCGAAATTTGTATCCGGAGGCAACCCCGGCTCAACCGTGTTTCTATTGGATGACCAGACGATTAGTCCTTTGTCCCTCTGAGCCAACGCAATCCCCATGAACGGTGGTCCAACAAGAAAACAGATGGATAACATAGCCACGGTTTTCATGATTCAATCTCCTAATACTGTACGCTGTTGGAAGTTGCGTTTTTTAAGAGTCAAGAAATGGAGCGAGAGTTTTGCATGTGGTAGGAGGAGTTCCCACCGATTCCCGACCGTCGTGATTCGGAGATCGCTCCTACAGACCTCCGGTGCACAATTGCGGAAAATTAACTGATGCTGAGTATAGATTGTTGTTATACCATTCGTGGTTCTCCCTTGAGATGATAACACCGATCTATTTCGCACCGCCAAGGCGCTTTATCCCGCCCCACGTCGTCGTAAGTTTACCTTCGCTCGGAGATACGGCGCGTGGAAATGCGGGGTCGTACCAGTCGGGTTCGGTGTCCCTCGTACCGACGCCGGCGCCCCACGGATCTTCATCGTTCAACAGATTCACCGGTGCACACAATCGACAGGTCTCGAAATCTTCGATTTTTAGGATGTCTGCCTGGTTGTTGTTCTCGCCAACGGTCGCGGCGAAAATTATGTCCTCGCCATCGGCAGACCACATCGGCCCGCTCTCCAGTCGCGGATTATCGGTAATGTTGCGTTCCTCCTTGGTTTCAATGTCAATGGTGTAAATCTCGCTGTTTCCATCCCGATTCGTTGTAAACGCAATCTTTTTTCCGTCCCGAGACCACGTCGGTTGAGATTCACCTCCGGGATGATCTGTTATTCTCTCAACATTTGAACCGTCGGCATCCATGATGTAGATGTCATCGTTGCCGTCCCGATTGCTTCTGAAGGCAATCTTCTTGCCATCGTAAGAGAACACCGGCTCACGGTCTTGGGCGGGATGATTGGTCAGGTTACGTTGACCGCCACCATCGGAACGCATGAGGTAGATTTCTCGATTCCCATCCCTCCGCGACATGAAAGCGATTGTCTTACCGTTTGCCGCCCATGTAGGCGACTCGTCAGTCTTCCCGGGATTATCCGTCAGATTGCGCATATTATTATTCATCGTGACGGCTACATTCCAGCCTCCCTTATGCGTCTCCGATAGTATCCTGCCCAGCCGATCTTTTTCCACGTCGATGATGAATATGTCGTTCCTCCCATCCCTGTTGCTCGTAAAGATAATTTGGGTGCCGTCCGGCGACCAAGCCGGTTCCTCCTCATTTTTGGCATGATCCGTGAGTCTCACGCGGTTCTCACCATCGTTCGCGTCCATTACCCAAAGATCGCGGTTTGAAGTTGGAGGAAGTCCCGCGTCTCTCGTATGTCTGTTGGAGGACCAGACGATTAGCCCCTTATCCCGCTGAGCCATCGCATCCATCGTGAACGATAGTCCAACGAGAAAACAGATGGACACCGTAAATGCGGCTTTCATGGTTGCACCTCCTCAAATCTCTCGCTAGCTAGTGCCGTTCGGATCACTGACATCAACACTCCATCTATAATGGAAGCGTTGTCTTCGGAACTGAATATAGCGTGCATTCTAACCGTTTCCAAATTTTTGTGTCAATCAAAATCAGGTTGCATTTCTGTTGACAGCTTTCGAACCATGTGGTATAGTGAGTCGATTTCCTAAGGTTTCTGTAGATTATGTTCTCACTCTTTAACCGAGGGGACAATGGAATCGCCAGGTGTAGATTCTCACATTTTCCCCTTGAAAGTAAAATATCAAATAGGAGATATCTAAAATGAGAATCAGAGAATCATTAATCTGCATCTTCGTCCTACTCCTAGGTGCTACCTTCGTTGGTTCAAGTTATGGCGCAGGGCATCTGGTGGAAAGCTTGGTTTTGCACTTGGAGTTTGACGACGCCAACGACATCACCCTAGATTCATCACCAGCCGGACAGGAGGGAGAAGCGGCTGCGGATGGAAGTGCGGAACCCGGCCATACGACCGATGCCAAAATTGGCACCGGCGCCGCGGTGTTCGACGGCGCTACCACTTCGCTCCACTATTGCGACCCTGACGGCAGTCTGCAGGCTGATGAAGCACTCACGGTCATGTCGTGGGTGAATACCCCCGGCCGGCCCGACAGCAATCAATGCCCTGTCTGTTTCGGCAATGCCAACGATGAATGGAATTTCTATATCGGCCCAGAAGGACACTTAGGTGCCGAGTTGGCGCTTAAAGAGGAGGTGAGCCAAGGACTTCCAAACATCAATGAACACGGGCATTGGCAAACCGGCAACACCGAGATGAAAATATCGTTTGACGAATGGGTACACATGGCGTTCACGTATGATGGCGCCCACGGGACCATATACCTCAACGGCGAGATCGCGTTCCAAGCAGAAGCCGTTGGACCTATCAACAAATCGGATCGATGCTTGACGGTTGGCGAATGGCTCTCCTGGATTCCACTCGCATGGATCCCCCTTGGCAGCGTGGATGATGCTGCTGTTTGGCTCGCCGCGCTGACTCAAGACGAAATTAATAACGTCATGAATCACGGCGTTGCGGCAGGCGTTGTTGCCGTTGAAGCCGCGGGCAAATTAGCTACCACTTGGGCAGACGTCAAACGTTAATTGCGTGGTACATTGGCGCTGGTCGGTAACGATACAGTTTCCGACCGGCACCAACAATCCTTCTTTTCAATTCTCCCATTCCTCAGTGCCTCCCCCGAGTTTGCCGCTACTGTGCCTTCACCCTCATCTTCGATGCATCTCATTCTCAAGATTTTCCGCCACGATTTGAGATGCTAGTGCCAACCGGGCACTGCTCTAATAGTTTGGACCATTTAACAAGCCCCGTTTTTGCCTCTTCCTACGATCAGAGTCCGCCAAGATAAGTTTGATAAAGGTATCCACGTCCCAGAGCAAATGAAAGACGCGGTTTGTGGTTGCCGACTTCTCACACTCGTTGTTCTCCACTGCTTCCGATTGCCGGTTCTTTTGAGACTTTATAGCGTCGAAGGATCTATTTGCAAAGAGTTTTCGCGTTCGATGAAAGTGTCAAATCATGAGCTTGGAAAGTAACGGCTGGATGATAATCTACACCAAACCATTGGTATCATTAACTTGAATAGGGTTAAATTATGAACCGTGCCGCACCTGCGAAAATATCCTGGTTCCTCATGGTCTGCAGCCCAGTTTTGGCGATCATGGGTTGTACGGTCATACATCCAGACGATTTAGTGGGGCTCGACGATGATATGCGAAGATGGTTGCCAAAGAGCCATCCATCTAGTGTACCTTTGGCAGTCTCGTGGAGCGGCAAGAGCAGGGGACGATCCGCATGGGGTTATGGATTGAATACGCGCACAGGAAACCTCAAGCAGCTTCCCGATGGAACGCACTGCTGGTTTGGCGAAAAGCAGATTGTGTTGGAGATACGTCACAAACATCCGAAATCGGTAAGTTTTGGGTGGCGACCCCATAAATTATTATTACGACTGTCTGATGGAAATCGCGAAGATTTTAAGATTCTAGTCAATGGAGAGATTCGCCGCGCGATAAAGTCGGGAGAGTGGTATAGCATTATGCCATTTGTCGCCTATGTCCCGGAGTCCAGTCATCCACCATATTTTTCCGTCATTTCCACAGTTTCCATTCAATCTGAACATAGGGTTTGTTTAATAGCGGTTATATTGCTGGATGACTTTATTGTGATTCCGAAAACTGTAACAGATCGGTTTCGATTGAGTTCCAATGAATGACAATCATTGGAATCAGCTTACGAGCACCGACATGGGCGACATGTGTTCTGAAATCTGTTGAGTTTCGGGAGCCTGCACGTATTCCGCAGGATGCTCGGCAGTCTTCTCCATCACGTCAGTGCGACTCAGAATATCCTCGTGTCAGTAAGGAGACTTTCAAAATACGGAATTTGGCGTCAACCGTTCGGCGTGGTGTCATTGAATGTCGCCTTAACACCACTTGATACAGCACGAGATTAGGATTACCTTTTGAATTTGCATTTCAGCCCGTCTAACACGGCTATTTGGTGTTTCAAATCGCACTGCCCCTCCGACTACTCCCTCTCTTCAGAGTCTTGATAATTTTCCGGATCGCCGATTATCGTTGCGAATCAAAACCGCTTTTTTGCTTGACTGGCAAATCTTTGTCTAACCCGCGGGTTGGATCGAAGGCGGTGAAGCCCGACCATTTAGCGCGTTTTTACGAAGAACAAACCTTAAAATTAAAGCGTACTTATGTGTTGATCTGGTTTCAACAATTTGGTATACTAAATTACACCCGACCTGTTCTTCGCAACCTTTTTCAAATATGACAAGGACCAACCTTGCCTCGTGTCAAGATCTGCGGAATCACTAACCTAGAGGACGCGCTAACGGCGGTGGAAGTCGGCGCCGATGCGCTTGGATTCGTGTTTGTGCCGGACACGCCTCGATGTGTCAAACCCGACCAGGTTGCCGTGATCGTCGATGAACTACCTCCCTTTATCACGACCGTTGGGCTATTCGCGACCAAAGATACCGCAAAAATTAGAACGATTGTCAATCAGTGTCGGCTGGATGCCATCCAGCTACACGCTGATGTAACCCCTGAATTTTGCCGCAACTTGGATAGGAGAGTCATCAAAGCTGTCCGCGTCAAAGACGAGTCAAGCTTGTCTATCCTCTCGGAGTACGATGTAAATGCCTTCCTGCTGGATGCCTATGTCGAAGGCAAGCTGGGCGGAACGGGGAAAGTGTTTGACTGGAATCTCGCGCTGCGTGCGAAAGATTACGGTCGAATCATCGTCGCGGGGGGCCTCAATCCGGAAAATGTGGCGCAAGCCGTGCGCCGCGTCAATCCCTACGGTGTTGATGTCAGCAGCGGTGTTGAATCGCAACCAGGGCGCAAAGATTCGGATAAAGTGAGAAAATTCATCAACGCTGCGAAATCTGTCGAGGTTTGAGTCGCGGGAATGGGAACGCTTGAACTGATTTACAAACGCCTGCCGGATCGCGTGAACCGCTTTCAGCAAGAACTGCTATACGAGGACGCGTCCGTAATCGTAACGACCCAGAAACTCAAGCCTTCCAGTCCCATCGCCATTGATGGAATAACAGTTCTTGATGACGGGTTCACGGCGGTGTGGTTTGTTTTCGCTAATCTATGGCACGATGTCGGAAAGATTTATAACTTCGAAAATGTGTTCACGGGATACTATTGCGATATTATTGCGCCGATGCACCGGGCTGAAAATCACTTTGAAATCACTGATTTATTCTTGGATCTGTGGGTAACGCCCGATGGCAATTATCAGATTCAGGATAACGACGAATTTGAAGAGGCTATCGCTAACGACTGGATTCAACCTGATCTGGCAGTAAAGGCGAGAAATGCGCTTCAAAATCTTATTGCTGAAGTCGAATCGGGCGTTTTTCCACCGAAGATTGTGGCAGATTGGAAACTCATGAAATAGCTGCTGTAGGTTCTTATATCGTTCAGACATCAATTCATATAGAGGACTCAACATGGCTCTGACGTTCCAAGGTGAAGTTCGCGACGATCTCAGATTGTTTGCCGGAAGCGCTAACCCGGAGTTGGCTAAAGAAATTGCCATGACGCTGGGTGTTGAATTAGGCAAGATTTCGATCTCGCCGTTTCCGAACAGTGAGACTCGTGTTCAAATTGAGGAGAGCATTCGCGGGACGGATGTCTATATTATTCAACCGACGTGCCAACCCGCCAATGACCATCTAATGGAACTGCTCCTTACTATTGATGCCATGAAGCGCGCCTCGGTGCGTCAGATTACGGCGGTGATTCCGTATTTTGGCTACGGTCGCCAAGATAAGAAGTCGACGGGACGCGAACCCATCAGCGCTAAACTCGTCGCCGATCTCTTGACAGTGGCTGGTGCCAATCGCGTTGTTGCTGTTGACCTGCACGTCGCACAGATCCAAGGCTTTTTTGACATTCCCGCCGACCACCTTACGGCTTTAACGACCTTGGCGGATCATTTCAAGCTAAAGAAGATTGATAACGGCGTCATTATCGCACCCGACGCCGGACGGGTGAAGTTGGCTGAGAAATATTCAAATATCCTGGGATTTCCGTTGGCGCTCATGCATAAGCGCCGAACCGGCGTGGGCGGACGTGAAGTCGAGGCGGCAGGTATAGTCGGCGATGTAGCGGGCAAAAATCCGATCATTGTTGATGACGAAATTGCGACCGGCGGCACCGTGCTTGAACAGGTTGAGGTTTTGGAGGAGGCGGGAGCGAAACCGGCTTACATTAGCGTCACGCACCCCGTGCTTGCCGGCGCCGCACCGGAACGCCTGAAGCACCCTGCGATTCGAGAGGTGGTTGTCTCTAACACTATTCCGGTTCCCGCTGAAAAGCAAGCTAACGGCAAAACCGAGGTACTCTCCATTGCGCCCCTGCTGGCAGAAGCCATTCTAAGAATTCATCAGCATCGTTCGGTCAGCCAGGTCTTTTCCGCGCAGCAACTGGTCTTTCCCGTATAGATCTCCATTTCGGCAAGAACCATGCCTTTGAAGCTGAGTTTTTCTTCAGAATCCGGCTTCTTCCCCCCTCACGAGTTACACGGTAGGGGCGATTAACCGACTGGATAAGGAAGGCGACAGTTAATCCTGGTCGATATTCGCTCGCTTGAACCTAACCTAGAGTCTCACGCTTCCATGATAGAAACATCGTACTTCTTAATCTGCTCATCCCCGGTAACCAGCGTAAACCCTTCAACCTTCGCCTGCGCGACTAGCAGACGATCAAATGGGTCATTGTGATGATGCGGGAGATCGGCAACGGCTAGGGCATGGGGAATCGTTATCGGCAGCGGTTGAAATCGATTGGCTGTTAATGCCGCTTCCAAATTGGATGGTATATCAAGCTTGCCCAGCGCGCTTTTAATCACGATTTCCCACGCGGCGGCGGCACTGACAAACACGAGATTCCTCCCATTTGAAATCGCCGCACGTGCTGTTCGGGAAAGCGTCGCGTCATCGGATAGCCACCATAGCAGCACATGTGTATCGAGAGAAAGAACCATTAGTCCCCCTCCTCGAAAAATGCCGTAAATGCTTCCGGCAATTCGTCGAAGTCGTCCGCAATCCTTACCCTTCCGCGCCAGAACCCCGGCTGGCGGGGCGCGTCTCCTTCATCGTAGCGAATGAGCTTCGCCACCGGCATCCCCGCTTTAGCGATGATAACCTCTTCACCGGCTTGCGCCCGCTCAATGAGCTGCGAAAGTCGAGTCTTGGCTTCATGAATATTTGTAATGTTCACCTTCTCCTCCTTATTAGCTAAACTTAGTCTAGTCTATTATGCGGAAAAGTGTACACTAACGGCTACCTGAATGTCAAGTTTCACTTGACTCGTTTTCAAGGATCAAACGACCGGATAGGATCAACTGAGTGAATAACGAGAGGTCAAGCGAATGAATAATGAGTAAGATTGCTATCGCGTTTGCTGTTCACTCACTTGATCGATAGAAATCCCACCAGCCTTTAAAAGCACCGGCGCCAATCTTCAATGGTCAAATTGCAAATGGAATCCACTACGGGCTAATTTGTAGGGGACGGTCCCTGTGCCGTCCTATGATTGCGATAGACATCGTAGGGAACGCAGATCTGCGTTCCCTACACCCATTCCGTTGGTCCGGGGTGAAAGTCTCAAAACACCGCAATGCCTATACCCAAGACGCGGTTTTATCTTTCATTCTCTAACGAGGAAATCTTCAAATGTTACCTGGCGCGCTTAATCCGTCCCCACGTTGTTGCGAGCTTGCCGGTCGGTCCTACAGATGACGGATCTTCCATTATCAATTCACCGACTTCCTTCTGATGGTCGGAGAGCCGCAACCCGTCAACGACGCAATTCGTTGGGAAATTCGGATCGGGCGGAGAAGCGTTGTTAATCTCAAAGGTTTCCGCGAACAGCGTCGGCCCGCGTTTGAAATTGGATTCACCCTCAAGTTCACCGTCCAAGTAGAGTTTCAATCCGTCGCGTCCCCATGTCCCCGTCATATGGTGATGATCACCCTTTTTCCACCTGAGCGGCCCGCTATCGGCATTGTGCCATGAACCACCGCTTTTAATCCGCATCCGTGCAATCCCGCCATTATCAAACTGCAGAAATACGGCATCGCTGCCGCGTTTGTACGTCATGAACATGAAGAGTTCACCTGAAATCTCGTCGGAATCAAGTCCCATCGTCACCCATAACTCAACCGTGCCTTCATCAAGATTGACGAATCGGTCTTTCACCGGGAAGTGAATGACATCGCCAACTTTCTCGCTGACAAAGCCGTTGCCAAATTTTCCGGGCTTGAAACTCCCGCCATCAACGGTGCCGCCTTCATTTTCAACTTCCGCTTTGCTCTCTAAGGCGGAGAAGAAAGTCTCTTCTGCCATAGCGACAGAGCCGCAAAGCATTATCATCGTCAAATAACACAATATTTTCATGAAAGGTTGTCCTAATTTTGTAGAATTGTGAAACGGCAATTGTAAATCTAAATAGGGATCCATCCGCCTTGGAAAGTCCGTAGGTTGGAGGTTGGGTTGAGCACCGCGAAACCCAACTCCTAGCGGAAGCGCAGATACTTTCGGTTTTGATCGCCATTGTAGGGGACGCAGATCTGCGTCCCCTACAGCAGATGCCATACAGCGGTCCAAAAGCCCTAATATAGCCTGGTGCGCAGGAGATTGGCTATCGCGCTCGTTATTCACTCGCTTGATTGCACCTTACGAGACGATGCTTCGACTTACTCCGCCTCCGCATCTTGATCCGCCAACTCGACCCACGACCCTTGACGCGCCGCGAGCACGGCGGAATCCGTGAAAATCTGCACCCGCCACCCGTCATCCAGACTCGGGTGATCAGACGCCTCACCCGCCGACTCCCGCTCCAACGCCGGAAAAACAAAGTTCTCGAACCGATTGCCCGGCGTCGAGGGGTGAACCTCCTCAACTTCAGGCACGTCCTCTCCGGAGCGCAGTACCGAAACCCTGCTATAGACGCGGTCAATCGCCAACGAGGCATCCGTGCCGTGAAGTTCCACCTCCGGCGCGAGTCCTTTCCGCAATATCGGGGCATGAGAGAGGACGATAGAGCCGACAGCGCCGCTATGAAACTCCCACGTGATCGTTGCATAGTCGGGCGCCGTGCCCTTGCGCTGTTTTTCGCTGTCCGCCTTCGTGTGCGATGCGCCCCATTCGATGGCGTCGTTGAGATAGACGGTGCCGAGGTCCGGCTTGGGGGGCGTGATGGTTTCCGCATGAGCCAGCACCCGCTTCGCCTCGGTGCCCGTGAGCCAGCGCACCGCGTCGTAGGCGTGCGAACCGACATCCGCGATGCTCCCCGCCGCCGACAGCGTGGCATCGTCCCGCCACGTGAACGGCATCGCCGCCGGGCGCGGGTTCTGCCAGCGGTAGATAATCGCCCGGATATCGCCCAACGTTCCCGCATCGACAATCGCCTTGCCCTTCAGGAACAGCGGCTCGCACCGCGCCCAGAACGGCACGAAATGGGACAAGCCTGCCTCGCGGTACGCCTGCCGCATCTCGTACGCCTCGCCGACATTCATGCCTATCGGCTTGTCGCAAAACATGTGCTTCCCGTTCTTTGCGCTCGCCATCACCGCCTCATGGTGCAGCGCGTCCGGCGTCGCCACGATGACGAAATTGACATCCGGGTGATCCACGACCTGACGCCAGTCATCCGTGATGAAATCGCAGTCGTCCTCCGCAGCAGCAGCCTCCAGCCGCTCACGGTTTCGAGCGCATAACGCGACGATTTTCGCGTCTTGGCTGGATTCGCGTATCTCCTCTCTGTACGCCGACCCGATAAACCCTGTTGCCCCAACCACACCAACACGAAACTCCATACTGTAATTCCCTTTCTAGTGTTTTTGTACGATTCCGTTTGAATTAGTGTTTTGCATGTTGTCCTCATTTATAGAAAAAATGTGAAATAATTCGTAATGCGTAATACCAGCAATTCTCATTTTGAATTTAAGTGATTTTGTGAGTCGATTCTGTTATCGTATTTGGTTACTCATGACGGAGGGCAATCCGATGACAGAACCACTTTCATTCGACCAGTTAACAAGGACTCTACGTACCACGTTTGAACACTTGACTGACCATCGCCAAGGCAAAAATACACAATATACTCTATCTGATGCGGCGATGAGTGCATTTTCGGTGTTCTTTACTCAGTGTCCATCGTTTTTAGCCCATCAGCGACTGCTTGAAACCAATCGGGGAAAAAGCAACACAACGACACTGTTTGGCATGGAAAAGATACCGTGTGATAACCAGATTCGAAAGTTGCTCGATGCCATCGCCCCCGATGAACTGTATCCGGTATTCTGGTCGGTTTATGACCGACTGAAACATGACGGTTATCTTTCGGAATATACCGGTTTTTCTCAGAATCTATTGTTGAGCCTCGATGGATTAGAGTATTTCTCGTCAAAGACGCTTCACTGCTCAAACTGTCGGCAAAAGCACAGCCGGGACGAGCGCACTATTTATAGTCACTCAGTCATTACCTCAGTATTGGTTTCGACACGCACTCACCACGTCATTGCCCTTGAACCGGAGTTCATTGATACTCAAGATGGTTATGACAAGCAAGATTGCGAACAAAACGCAATCAAACGCTGGATTGAGCGAAATAGCACCCGCTTTCCACCGAACCAAGTTACGATTCTAGCTGACGACCTCCATTGCAAACAACCGGTCTTAAAATTGCTGCTTGACTCCTATTACAATTTCATTGTGGTCTGCAAACCACAGTCTCATAAAACCCTTTACCGAACCATACAAGCCCGTGAAGCAGAAGATTTAATGGACGGTATCAGCAAACGAAAATGGAACGGACGCTTCCACGAACTTTGGCAGTATCGCTATACGACCAATCTGCCGTTGCGTGCCAGCGACGATACATTGCGTGTCAATTGGTGTGAATTAACTATTACCCGAGAAGATAATCGTGAGATTTTGTATCGCAATGCATTCTCCACCAATCACTGGCTGTGTGATGATACTGTCGAACTCATCGTCAAATCTGGACGTGCCCGATGGAAAACTGAAAACGAAAACAACAATGTGCTCAAAAATCGCGGCTATCATCTTGAGCACAATTTCGGTCACGGTAAACAGCATCTGTCAGCGGTTTTGTTGGTGCTTAATTTGCTTGCTTTTCTATTTCACACTGTGCTCGACAAAGTTGACCGGAAGTACCAGACACTTCGTCGCGCTCTCGCCACACGAGTCACCTTTTTTAATGACATCCGTGCCTTAACTCGCTATCTTATTTTCGATAATTGGGAACATCTCGTGGATTTCATGCTGAATCAGCTTGAGATTGACTTACCCCCATAGACCCTTTATTCCAAAATGAGAATTGCTGGCGTAATACGTAAAAAAAACTGTTTCGCATTACTCGTTACGTATTACGCATTATGAACCACCATCACGCAACGCTAAGGCGTTTAACTCCGTGAATCCTATACACTTGTCATACCTTCCCCGGCCAATCCCAATGCACGAGATCGTCGCTCCAAGCCATCGCCAGCGAGGCGTTCCCATGTGTCTCCTTCGGCTGAATCGCAGGCGAGACGGAGCCGTGGAAGAACATGATGTACTTCCCAACTTCCGGCGCGTGGCGCAAATCCAAGACGTGCCCCGCCGTCAGCCGCCCCTCTGCCCAGTCCCATTCCGCTTGCCCGAAGGTCAGAAGCCCTTCGTCCCTCCACTGCGTCATGTCCTTCGAGCGTTTGATCCCGACGCCGTTGCGCGGCGAGTGAAACAGGACGTATTCGTCGTTCTCGACAAGGACGCATACATTCTCGCCGCAATCGATTCGTCCGACATACGTCCACGTCTTGAAATCGTCCGTGTACGACATACTCGCGCCGTTCTGTTTGTAAAAGCACCACCATCTACCCGGGGTGTCTTTGTCTTCCAACAGATACGGGTCGATCATGCGCCCCATCTCCGCTTCGGGAACATCCGGTCCCTTGACGGGTATCAACTCCGGCTCGCTCCAATGCGTCAAATCACCGCTGCGCATCAGGAATAGCCGCGCGGTGTGATCCCCAAAATTGTCGCCGCGCATTGGATATGTCTGTAGGCACAGAATCCATTCGCCGCCGTATCGAATCACGTTACCCGGACTCGAAAAATTGAGTCGTTGGTCTGTCGGCGTCAATAGCTTGGGTTCGCTCCAGTCGACGAGATCCCGGCTCTCCGTCACGGCGGTGTGGGAGTAGTAGATTCCGTCCGTTTCGGCATGCACCCGCGTGTGGAACACACGAAACAGACCGTCGTAATAGTGTCCCGCCGGGTCGCGGTTCGCCGCGTATGCATCACCGCGCAGGAACGGGGAACGTGGAATCGCCTCCCAATCGATTGGCGGCTTGAGAGTTGACATATCTATTATCCTCCTGACGCTGCGGTCTCCTCAAACTGGAAAGCGTAAAGACTCGCTTGATGCAGGTGAAATCGCAGCCGCACCGGCTTATTCCACAATGCGCGAACATCGGAATTCCCGCGCCAGCGCACCGTGTGCCAAATCTGCTTGGGATTGTCCGAACATACCGCATCGCACTCCGCCGCCGAAAAGCCTTCGTACGGCTTGAATTTCGGGTCGAGAGCCTCAACCTTCAGGTATCCGCCGAATGCCTCTGCATTGACCTTGAGCGCGTCCCCTTCAAAGACAAACTGCCGCGTGAAAACGCTTCCCTGTTCATAGATCGGCTTCAGCTCCGCCCAGCCATCCTCCCGCAAGATGAGCGCGGTGATGGCATTCGCGCGCAGCCGCGGGTAGACCCCCAAGGCGTCCTCCAACGCCGCTTGGTCCCGTTCGTGTTGCTGGAACTCCTCCGTATTCAGCGCGTTGGGCCTTCTCTTCGACAGCCTCTGTTTCTGCGGGCGTATGTCATGGAGGACATACGTCTTGCCGTCGTGTACCAACTGGCCCGCCACGCTGTCCGAGAAAAAGCCGTAATCGTAGTGACCGGGCGTCCCATGCGTTGCCCATGGACCGGGATCGCCTACCCGCCGCCAATGCATCCCGTCACGGCTGGCGTACAACCCGAAATAAGCATAGGCCTGTTCCCAATGGTTGTAGGTGGAATCGCCGTTATACGCCTGTATGTGCCGCCCTGAGAAGCTATGGACGCTGGGAATGCCTTCCGTAAAGAACTCCGTCGCGATCCCGATGTATTGACCGCCGATTTTGCGAACGGACATATCGTGAAATTCGAGGTTGGGCGGCAGGTTCGGGTCGAAATCCACGGAGACCACAACCCGCTTGGGCGACCAGTTAACGAAGTCCGCGCTTTCCTGCCGTCCAATCTGGCGCTTGCGGTGCAGGATGTTCCAGTGGTGCGAATACTGGCTGTAGGAGATCCACTTCTGAATCGATTCGTCCCAAATGGGGCGCTGATAGTGGTGTTTCCGAAAACGCGCCTCCTTGCTGACCATGGTCCACTGCAAGCCGTCGGACGAGACAAGAAAACTCCTGTTCAAGTTCATGAGATACTTTCGCGACTCGTCGCTCCGATCATGATTCAGCGCCAACGCGATGTCCTCGCCGGCGTTGGTTAGCACGATGTTGGTGGCTTTGTGCCCGTTAAACGGGATGCATTTCTCGCTCAGCGGCTTCTCCCAACGCAGCGGGTCGGTCGTCTCGGCGTAGCACAACATCCGCTTGTCGTACGTCTCTTTAAAATCCCTGATGTACCACATCTTGAACTTCCCGTCATCAGGATCGTACAGCGCCGCGACGACGAAAGCCCAGTGTTCGAAATACCCCTTGGGCGCATTGCGCTCCCACGGCATTTCCATCGGATCGATAATCGGCTGCTCAGGCCGATCCGGTTTCGGAAAGACGCGCTCCACCCCTTCAAGGCGATCAAGAATGAAATTATCGAGAAACAGCTGCTTCTCCGTCCCGATGTGAAGAAAGGGAATCTTATAATCCGGCGGTATGTAGGGATACAGCTCGTCGACCGCTCGCTTCCCCGACACGATGTCCTCCGTCTTCCGTTGAAGATCTAGTGCTTCCGTCGGGCTTTTCTTATCGGACATATCCGTCATGCGTTGTGGTTCCCAATAGGTGTTTAATGCAAGCAAAGAGATCGCGACCTGGAGGTCGCTCCTACAGAATGTAGGTTGGGTTGAACGAAGTGAAACCCAACTCGTCATCCAATCCGCAATTCAGACAATGTTCCCCTTCTCCACTAGCCACCGGTCACTGGGCACGGGCCACTGCCTTCCTTCAATCCTCACCATCAAAACCGAATGCATACAGTGTGGCATCCTCCAACGTGAACTTCAGCCGAACCGCTTCGCCCCGGTACGCCGACAGATCGCCTCCGGACGCCCACCGGACCTCCTCATCCGTCACATCTCCCGACAAGGGCAGACTCTCCTCAAGCGTTCGTCCTTCGGCGTCGAGAATGGCGGGGCGCACCGCTCCTCCCACCGCATCGGCGCTGACGCGCAGCCGCGTTCCGGAACACAGGACGGGTTGTGTTGTCACGCTGCCCGTGACGTTCGGCGTGACAGGTTGCAATCCCGCAAGACCGTCGGGACGCACCGTCGCCAACGCGAGATACCCCTTCCGCCAGCCGTAATGCGTATCGTCGCTCGCCCCATAGTAAATCCGAATCTCATTCGGCAAAAAGATGGGAACGCTGGCGTACACGCAACCCCAATCGTAATCGCCCTTTTCGTCCGACGTGTCGATGAGCGGCGTGCCGGGATCAATGATGTGCCATTCCCACGTATCCGGACTCCACGCAAGCTCGCAGTGCACCCGATCTGTCTCGGCGTTGAAAATCATCAGAAAGCCCAAGTAGAGGTCTGCATGGTGACAGATGGGCATCACATAATACTGCCTGTCGTTCTCCAAGGGGTCGAGCACAATCTTCGCGTCGGTCCAATGGATAAAATCTTCCGAATCCGTCCGCGAAATGGGACGCAGCGGCACATCTTGGTTCCCTGCTCTCCGTTCCGCCCACGCCAACGGGCGCGAGCACGAGACATACCTGCCTATATCCGGCGCCCACATCCAGGTGTGATGCGAATCGCCCCGCGCCGCGCTCTTGTTTTCCACCAGTATCTGGTCGCCCCAATGAACTCCGTCCGATGAAAACTTGACGCTTAGCCCGTGTCGCGCCGCGGGCACGTCCGACGCGTAGAGCATTTTGTAACGTTTCGCGGGATCAGTCTCGCGTAGGTCTTTGAGGGCGCCGGGCCCGTGCGAGGCGCGAATCACGAGGTTATTCTCCTTACTCCCCTCATACTCAACCAGACCCAGATTCGGCTTTTCCCACGAAATTCCATCCTTCGATGCGGCGTAGCAAAGCCCCATCTCCCGGCGCTGGTTCTGCACCTTCGTGTAGGCGATGGACGCCCGTTGTTCCGGCGGCGTGCCCGCTGTTGCCGTATCGACGATAAAGGGGTTGTACCAACATTTGAAAAGCCCATCCGCGTCGTCTAAAATGGCGTTGGGATACAGGTTGTCGTAACGCAGTTCCCACGGTTTGTCCTCGCCGAACAATGGATTGGAGGGATGCTTGGTGGAGGTTCCGACCCGCAGCGCCACATCCTCTGTAGCGTCAATGATGCGCGAATCAAGCACGAGATATTTACGGCGGTTAAGAGCCATTCCGATTTCTCCATGAAAGGTGTGTTAATAATGTTTCCTTAAATAATGGTGCATATTATGTAGGCGGGGCATCTTGCCCAGCCGACTCAGTGCCGAGACAAAGTTTATTACTTCACAAGCTGCTTTACTACCTACACTCCGCACCTATTTTCAAAGTTTACGGGATTTATTGAAATTCTGTAATCCCGAGTGGTTACTAAATTTTTCAATTCTTGGCAATCCAATTGAGGATTATTTAGGCGCCAAGCCCCAGAGGGGCGATAGGTGTATAGCAGCATCAGACTCCCCCCATCAAAGCGCCAGCGGGGGCGACAGGTCAATTATGTCTGGGGTATATCAACCGAATTAAAAAGGATGCTGAGTTGTTGCCTGTTAATATTTTCGATTGAAGCGTGGTCCAGGTGCCGCCCCGCTGGGGCTAAAAACTTGTAGAATATTATTTGTGATTCAAATACAAAGTGTGCTAGTGCCATGATTACCAGGGAAGGAAATCATAAATATTCCTAAATTGCCGCACATGAGGTGCGGAGTGTAGGTTACTAGATCGAGCCAGTTAATGAACATGCATTCTAGAGAGATGGTATAACTCGGCACTGGAGGCGATTTCCTCGACCGGCTAATCCGACATGTTCACAAGCCGGGTGATTTTATCATAATGAGAAATTGGTGTCAATTCGGTACTCTGTATCTGTGGCGATCTTTAATCATCGATCAAAGATAGAATTCCCACAGATGGAGGCCCACCTAGTAGCGATCAACCGACTGAATAAGGAGTAAGATTTGCTTACAGGATTACCTATCGCCTTCGCTCCCGGGATCTCTATCAGGATTCGCTATCGCAGGATTGGCTATCGCGCGCGCTATTCGCTTGCTTGATCCCTCTTAGTCCCGACAAAGTTCTGAGTTGGCGAGCAAAGTTCACTCCTATAAACCGAACAGCGCAAGTCCTATACTGCATCATTATCTTTATCCAAAAACCGGAATCTCTTGGTATAATAGGTTGCATCGACAAGTTGCACAGCCAATGCTAAACTTGCGCCGACCTCAATACCGTTCATACGCCGTCGAGTGAAAGGGAACCGAAATGATTGCCGCATACCAACTCACCAATCTGTTAGCCTCCTCAATTCCCGATTCTGTCACGCTTGAATCACTTCTGCACGAGATGCTAAATCGTGACCTGCTACCTCGGTTGCCGCGTCCGGAATACCTCTGCCGTCAGTTTAGCAGTTACAACCGGCGATCGGTTACCCCAACCGACCCGGACGGCTGGTTCGCTGGCGGTGATTCGGGCCATTTTCTCTATACCGAGAAAATCGCGGGGCGCGACGAATGGGTATTGATGGATCATCGAGGACCGGGTTGTGTCGTGCGGATATGGGCGCCCGATGTTGATGAGGGCGAAATCATCCGTTTCTATCTGGATGGGAAGGAAAAACCCGCCATTGAGGCGAGGATGATTGACCTGGTCACCGGTGCAGACTTAATTGCTCCGCCGTTTGCATACACCAGCATTCGCGCGGGAAACATATATCTGCCCATCCCATACGCCACATCGTGCAAGGTCACGGTGGATAAAAAACCCTTCTACTACCATATTAACTACCGCGCGTATGAGGAGGGGACTCGGGTACGCTCATTTACCAAGGGTGAATTTGAGGCGGCAAAGGAAACTGTCCGGCATGTGGGAGAGCACCTGACGGCACCGTTCTCCTTTTGCGGAGGTGAAACTACGAACGCCGACACTACGATTGAACCGGGCGGATCGATCTCCGTTCCACTACCGACGGGGCCCGCGGCGGTGCGAACGCTCCAGATCGGGGTTCGTGCGCCCAATTCCGAGCAAGCTCTTCGCTCAACGGTTTTGCAAATGGATTGCGATGGCGAGAGAACAATCTGGTGCCCCGTCGGAGATTTCTACGGCAACGGCGTCGGGCTGAATCCTTACGAAGACTGGTATCGGACGGTGCGAGACGACGGGGAGATGATCTGCAGGTGGATTATGCCTTACGAAAAATCCGCGCGGCTAACGGTAAGCAACCTCCACGAGGATCCCGTAAAACTACAACTCGCAGCCCACATGGGCGCATGGGATTGGGATGACCGTTCGATGTACTTCCACGCCAACTGGCGCCAGCAATATCCGATTCCGACGCTGCCGTGTAGCGATTGGAATTATATTACGATTGACGGGCAAGGGGTCTACGTGGGCGATACGTTAGCCGTCATGAACCCGGAGGCAGACTGGTGGGGTGAAGGCGACGAGAAAATATGGGTTGATGAAGAGGAATTCCCGTCCCATTTCGGCACCGGCACAGAGGACTACTACGGCTACGCCTACGGCGGGGGGAGCACCGACCTGTATCAGAAACCGTTTCACGCGCAGGTGCGCTGTGGTCAGAAGGCTACCTTCGGGCAGAATACACAAACCCGGACGCGCTCGTTGGATGCCATTCCATTCAAACGACGACTGCGGATGGATATGGAAGTGCAGCATCACGTATCATGCAACGTTGGTTACGCCGCCGCCACGTATTGGTACGCGAGACCCAACGCCGCCAGTAATCGAGGAGATTTGCCCCACGAAGCCGCCCGACCAATTCCGGTGCCCGAGATTTCCGAGCAGGAAGCGATGCGGAAGTCCAAAAGGTACACATGATGACAGCGAAAGGCGAAGTCAGCGGAAACGCCTAATGCCCTCTGATCGGCCCGATAGATAATACAATTGTCACTACTGTGAACGTAGGAGACGGGCCCCGTCGCAGTCTTGCAATAGCTTTTCCAGATCCGCGATTCAGACAATTTTCCCCTGTTTCGTCCCAACCGAAAGCAATAGACAACTCCCTCAAAAGGTAGTAAAATAGCACGGCTTACGGAATTTGCCCCTAAATCCAACGCACCGCCGCTAAGGCTTCTACGATAAGATCCACTGCCTCTACACCCGAAAACATGAACGAAATCAAGGAGGAAAACAAAATGAGGACAATAATATCAATCCTCGGCGCAGCGTTCTTCCTGACGATTCCATGCATCCTCGCGCTCGCTGATATCGTCCCCGGCGCCGTGCTCTACCTTGACGCCCGCGACAACCCCACCCATCCCGACGCATGGACGAACCTAGCCGGAGACGGCGGTTCCATCCCGCCTATGGTGCTCGCGCCCGCGCTCGAAGAGGGACCTATCAAAATTCCTGATATCGGCATCAACGAGCGCAAAACGAAGTATTACACCTCCCGACAAAGCGCCGAGATGTACGGATCCAAAGCCTTCAATCCTCCATTGGGGCTCGACGACTGGACGATTGAGTTCCTCGTGCGGCGCAACGGCGACCTGTTTCGCGAAGAACATCAACTCCTCGGCATCAACACGTTGCCGGAGGGGCGGCAGGGATTTCGGTTGGGCATTCGAGGCGGTGACACACTCGGAATCGGCATCTATCATGGAGGCAAGGATATGGGGATTGCCTCAAACGTCAGACTGGAGGAGGGCGTTTGGAATTGGATAGCGCTCGCCGGCGAGGACAAGAAGGAAATCTTGGTGTACCAGAACGGCAAGAAGGTCAGCCAACAGGCGGGCGTCGACTTTGACAAAAAAATTCCGCTGCGGGTAATTACAATCGGCTCCTTCTCTCCCGGCGAGAAAAACCGGAACTTCAACGGCTCAATCGCCCTCGTCCGCGTCTACGACAAAGCACTGTCGCAAAATGAGCTAATGCAAAACATTGACGCCTGGTCCGGCTTGGCAGTACAGCCCGATGAAAAACTAGCAACGATTTGGGGTGCGCTGAAGACGTCGAATTAAATAACCTAAGTTGCCACGCTTGTCGTACAATCTATTACAGTCAATTCCATTTTCATGTATGTAAATTTCGGCAGGTGCGACTCTAAGCGCACTTACGAGCCAGAATAAGTGCCGGCTCGGATAGGAAACCGAATCTACCGGCGTGGATGAATAGTTTTCGGACTTCATGTAGATGGTGCTTGTGATCCGCAAACTAACAGTTTGCGGTACGAAATCTTCGCAATTACTGAACGGTTCTCAATTAAATCTTGCAAGTAACAATCTTGGGGTAGATAGCGGCTAAATCGCCTACTCTGATGAAGGGTGTGCGAGATAAGAGCGCGGAAGGAGAAAGGCATGAATAGTCTACTTCAATACTGTACATGGAGGAACCTGTTCATTGCGCTGCTTCTGATACACGTCGCACCGATTTGGATCTTTCCCTATTTCCCCACCCAGGACGGTCCCGCCCACGTCTACAACTCAAAGGTACTGAAGGACTATCATGATACCGACAATCATGAGATTCGAGAGGCGTACAGGCTAAATCTCAGACTCTTCCCGAACTGGACATCGCACGCTTCCATGATGGCGCTGATGTACGTCGTTCCCCCAACGATTGCGGAGAAACTATTCCTCACCGCGACCATCGCCTTGCTGCCATTGTCGCTGTGCTACCTGCTGAGCGCGATAGATCGGCGATTTGTGCTTTTCAGCGTCGTCGGGTTCATCTTTTCCCACCACAACCTGCTTCACATGGGGTTTTACAACTTCTCGCTCAGCGTCTCCCTCGCTCTGTTCACGCTGGGCTATTGGTGGAAACACAGACGCGGCATCCAAGTTCGTCAAATCGTCGTTCTCAACGTCATGTTGGTTCTCACCTACGTCACCCATTTCGGCTCCTATGCGCTGCTCCTGACGGCGATGGCGATAATCGTGCTATTCGACTTCGTCTCGGGGAGCGCAAAAAACCTCTGGGGGCTTAAACCGGGGGGTTTCTCCGTGTCTTCCGTTTGGCGGGCAAAACTGACCGAACTCAAACCGCTGGGAACATACGCCGGCTACATGCTGCTGGCGCACACCCTAGGCTTGGTCTACTTTCTGCGGACGCTCCAGCCGTTCGATGAAACGGTGCCGGAGATGGAGTGGTCGGCGCGCTACTTCTGGAACATGCTCGTCCTCGTTTCATATACCGACTGGCACGTTTACGTCACGCGGCCCATATTGGGAGTGCTCTTCGCCGCGGCGCTTGCCACAATCGTTCATCGGATATGGAAACGAGAATGGTTCAGTGAGAGAGATGTGTTCCTGCTGTTAGCCATAATCTTCACCGTGCTGTTTTTTACCTCGCCGAGCAACCAATCCGGCGGAAGTTGGGTCAACCAACGGATTTACATCTTCATCTTCCTCTTCTTGGCGGCATGGTTCGCCACGTTCCACAAGTCGCTGCGATACATCTTCGGCGGCGCTTTGGTAATCCTCTCCCTGATACACATCGGCAGATACTACTACGAGTATGGCGCCCTACAATCCGAGATTTCCGAGCAAGTAGCGGCGACCAACCTTATCAAACCGCACTCCACCTTCCTTCTCGGCGATGGATCAGGTCTGTCCGAACCCTTGGGAGACGTGAAATACGTCAACCCGTTCCACCATTCTCCCTGCTACTACGCACTAGCGGCGAAAGACGTCGTCTACCTCAATAACTACGAAGCAAGGATATCTTACTTCCCCGTGAACTGGAAATCCCATCCCTCCCAAGAAGACAAAGACAGTGCCGATTACGTCCTGATATGGCACGATCCCGGCGACAATAAGGACAAGGACATGGAGAAATACAAGGGGAGGTATGATCTGGTGCACGTGTCTCGGCGGGTCAAGCTGCTTGCATTGAAAGCGGAGTAACCAGAATTATTTGTAGGGTGTAAAGACGATTTCTATAGCAGTCGCTGTTATGATCTCTATCGCCCTTGTTGTTCACCAGATCCCGCTCTGGGTTTTTTAGAGGCTGGCAAGAACTCTATCGCGCTCGCTACCCGCTAGCTTGATCTCCTACAGAGGCTGGTGCGCAGAAGATTAGCTATCGCGCTTGCTATCCACTCGCTTGATTGCACCCTACAACTCTCGAAGGCTGTCGCCTCCTCGCTCAATCTCATCTTAACTGAGTATGGGGTGCTGTAGACGCGGCGACCAGTAAGTGATACAACTCCAAATCAGAAAGTCAATCGCGCTTTATTCCCTGCTCGTGAAACACACATCAAATCGTCCGGATGGGGTGGAGGACAGTTGTAGTATTGACAGTGCATTCCAGTACCACATTCATTATCTTCCCATAAACATGCGAACTACAGAGTTGATTCACTGCTGGTCAACGAATGGTCAAGTTCACCGAATTGGCAAGCACTCTATGACTCCATTTCTCGCCACTGTCAAATTCGCATGTGATGTCAAACCAGAAGTCTATGACATGATGCCCGGTAGGTAAAGGCGCAAGTGTACCAACAAAGGGAAACGATTTGCCGGGCGGTACCGTCACATGCTCGACCCTACCAGCCAAGAATGAGGACTCATGAAAGGTCGTCCAGTTAACGGACCGGTGAAAAGTTGTCCAGTTTTCGGTGTTTATTTCTATTGGTGCATTGTCTGAGACGAGCACGCCACCCCCTTTCTGCTCGACACAATGAAGTATTACATCCTCGTCCGAAATATTGTGTGTTGACACCTTAAATCTTAGGCGCTGGTTAGGCTGGGGTGACTTAGTCAGCGACGTAACCCTGACGTGGACGGGCGCATCCTCCAGTGCGTCTTGAAGTGTAGCGTCCACCTGCGCGACTGATTGAAAACGATGCCTGAGATTTCGGGGCACATTGGGAGCGATCGCCTGAGTATCATTCGGGTACTCTTTCGCGAGTCGGTTCAGGACCTCAATCGCGCCTCCACTATCCCCGCGTTTCAGTTTGACCTCAATGAGTTGGCGGAGAATGATTGCGCCCGAATTAGGACTTCTCTCGCGGTAGGCGTCGCTTGAAGCATAAGTGTGATACGCGGCTTGCAGCGCATGCTCCGCCTCGACGAATTCGCCACCTAAGTCCTGAAGTTTCTGTGCATAGTGCGCCGTAAGAAGTGGAGCGGTCTGGTAGTGCCACTGATTCTCGCGAAACGCGTATTGGCACATGTCGAACATAGGGGTATGATTGCCAGAATCGTGTAGTAGGAGATTCCTGAGCGCTACGTCAGCTTCCATACGCATGGCGACATCCGCGTGATAGAGATAATCGAACATTCTCGGGAAGAATTCAGGCACAGGAAGATACCCGAGTGAACGCAACGCTCGACGCACAACACTACTGTCGTGGTGGGCAAGCGCACGATCCAGGTGTTTCTTTCGCGCATCCTGCGTGGGAAATGCATCCTCCACGTCACTTAATAGCGCCAAAAAAGCTACCTTCCTCACGCTACCGAATTCATGAGTAGACAGCGCTTCAATCTGGTTCCAAATATCACGAGGGACCATGCTTTTCATGGTGGAACACCCGGAACAGATTAAGGCGATCGTGTCTTCGGTGGTATTCGGGCCGGATAGCATCCTCATTAGGAGTTGGGTTGATTGCGTCGAATTGATTCTCAATAGCCCTTCGACCGCTTGAATATGCTTATACGACTTGAAATTGACGTTCTTAAGATTTACTATGAAATCTCTCCAATACGGAATAAGCCGCGCATTTTTTTGATAGGCTAAACTGGCGATTACCAAGTCGCGGACTCTGGTTTCCGGCGTGGTTTTGGCAAGATCTATTAGTGCATCAAGTGTTAGGTCGTCGTGCTGCCGGCGCCGAAAGCTATACCATGGTATACCCGTGCCGCACCTCAAATCTTCCGGGATTGCTGCTATGAGTTCCAATATCTCGGCTTTTCTTTCAGTGAGTGGATCGTCCGCGTTCAAAGGTACGGCTGCCAGAAGAAGCGCGGTTATGATAAAAATAGTTTTCATGGTGTTATCCATTCTGTTTCGAGATTGGTGCTTATCCGTAAAAACCTCTTAAGAGTCGCTGGCTTTCATGAATTCCGAACTTTGCGGGACTCCTGTTTTCCTGCTGGCTGCGGCAGATCGAGCGAGAAAAACTGGTAATTCTCCTTGAATCGACAGTGTCATTGCTGCCCATTCCTATCCTCAACTGCCAATCGCTCGCTTGATTGCACCCTACAACTCAGTTGATCGCTCGGACATGGGCGTCCACCCGCGGCCCGGGTGATAGGGACGCGCGTTCTCGTACTTCTCTCGAATGCGGTGAAACTGCTCCGGCGTTGCCACCTCGCGGTGCGGGTTCTTCGTATCTCGGATAACAAAATCCGCTTCGGTGGGAGCGCACGCCATCGTTACCGGCTCTCGCTCACGCGTATAGGTCTCCGGCTCCTCATCCACATTATTCGGCGGCTCCATACTCTGATACCTGAGATCCAAACTCCACCGCACGACTCCGCTATGGTTCTCGAAGGATGCATGCGGAGTCAGGTTTGTCAGGAAAAGAACGCTGCCCGCCTCCATTTCAACCGGTATCGGTTTAACCTTTCCGAGCAAGTCTCCCGGCACTTCGAGATAGCCCGAATGCCCTCCGGTGAAATGGCGTTTCACGCCCCGTGTGTGCAAACCGGGCAGCACAAAAAGGCAGCCGTTTTCGAGCGTCGCATCCACCAGAGGGATCCAGCAGGTTAATATGAGATATTTGTCGCAATGCGGCATGAAGTAGCCGGAATCCTGGTGCCAAGGCACCTCGCCGTGCCCCCACTCCGGCAGCTTGGGACGGACACGATAGATTGATGCGCCGATGATGTCGGGTCCCAGAAGGCTTTCGATACAGGAAAGCAGCGGGCGATGCCTGATGAAGTGGAACATGGACTCTCCGCTAAAGCCGCCACCAGCCTTTCCCATGACGCTTCGATAAACGACCCGGCACGCTTCGGCGTTGGCGTAGCGAATATACGCGAGGCGGGTTTCGAAGGGTTTATCCTCGTATATCTCATCCAACATCCCCTTCTCCTGCAACGCCAAGGCTTCTCGGTGCACAATCTCGGTAAGCTCTTTTTGGATGGGCTCCATGTCCCCGCGCGAGAACACCTTGCGCTTCATGACCCACCCTTCCCGTTCAAACTGATCTACTTCTTCCTTTGTTAGACTCATTTCGATTTCACCTGCGCGCCGTATTCACTCAGCTGATCGCTCCGACATCGGCGTCCACCCGCGCCCCGGGTAATAAGGATGCGTTCTCTCGTACTTCTCCCGAAGTTGGTGAAACTCTTCGGGCGTAGCCACCTCGCGGTGAGGGTTCTTCGTGTCTCGGATGACAAAATCCGCTTCCGTCGGTAGGCAAGCCATCGTCACCGGATCCCGCTCACGCGTATAAGTCTCCGGCTCCTCATCCACGTTGTTCGGCGGTTCCATGCTCTGATACCTGAGATCGAGACTCCATCGCACAGTCTCGCTGTGGTTTTCAAAGGAGGCGTGCGGGGTCATGCTTGTCAGAAACAGCACGCTCCCCGCCTCCATTTCCACCGGCACCGGCTTAACCTCGCCTAGCAAATCTCCCGGTACTTCGAGATAGCCCGAGTGTCCACCGCTATAGTGCCGTATGACACCCTTTTTATGTGATCTCGGCAACACAAAAAGACAGCCGTTTTCAAGCGTGGCATCGACCAGAGGGATCCAGCAGGTCAAAATGAGATGTTTGTCGCAATGCGGCAAGAAGTAACCCGAATCCTGATGCCAAGGCACCTCCCCGTGCGCCCACTCTGGAATCTTGGGGCGGACGCGATAAATTGCCGAGCCGATGAGGTCGGGTCCCAGGAGGCTCTCGATACAAGAAAGCAGCGGGCGATGCCTGATGAAGTGGAACATCGACTCTCCGCTAAAGCCGCCGCCAGCTTTTCCCATGATACTTTTATAAATCACCTGGCACGCTTCGTGGCTGGCGTAGCGAATGCGGGTGAGACGGGTTTCGAAGGGTTCGTCTTCGTAGACATCATCCAACATCCCCTTCTCCCTCAACGCCACCGCTTCCCGGTGCACAATTTCGGTCAGGGCATCCCGGATGGGCTCCAAATCACCGTGGGAAAACACCTTGCGCTTCATCACCCAGCCTTCGCGTTCAAATTGGTCTGCTTCTTCTTTCGTCAGGCTCATTCGTTTAATCCTTGTCCAGTTGGTGGATTGTATTGAATCGCGACCTGGAGAAGATCTCTATCGAACTGGGATCTCTATCGCGCGCACTATTCGCTTGCTTGATCTATTCGTTCGTTTGATGATCGCGACCGGGAGGTCGCTCCTACAGAATTCCGTTGATTGTACTCCTCAACGCGTCGGGCCAAGGAAATCTTGATCGCGCTGGGATCTCCTACAGGTGAAGTGTTGGGTTTCACTCGAATCTCCTGCGTCCACAGTTAGATTAAATCATCGAAAATCTCCTTTCTGTGGGCGATTTCTTTTGGATTCCCGTTCAACTCAACCTACGGGCTGTTACTCACGCACGTAGATTGCGTGGATCTTTATATCCTCGGGACGGATCCCGCCGAAATTCATCCGAACGCGGATTTTGCCGTCAATACCCTCAAGGCTTTCGCGGTTCCCCCACGTCACCAACTGCCGCAGCCCGGACTCCTTCGGTCCTGTGCAGTCGTCTCGTCCGAAACCCGGTATCGCCTCGAATCGTTCGGTCAAAATCTCAACGCTGATGTCGGTGTACTCTGATAGGCCCGATACGTTTAGTTCGACTCGCGCCGGTTTGCCCTCCAAATCTATCGGCGCCGAGACGAAATGCGATTCCTGCAGCGAGTTCATCTTCATGCCCAAGAAGGCTTCGAAGTAGCCTAACCGATCCTGCTCCCACTTCGCTACCCGAATGCCGTTGCAACCGCCCCAAGGCGCATACCAGAACAGTGTTTCTCCGTTGATATTCTCAAACCCCTGCCCCTGCATCAACGCTCCGAAAATCCGGTCCGCGCTGTTTTCACTAGCCGGAACGATACGAAAATCGGGTATCGGTTCCCGGTAGTGCAGCGCGTCGTTGCTGACCACCAGTCCGAGATCCATGGATACCAGTTGCCGGTCATTCGTCGGATGGCCGTGCCATTGACCGTAGATGCCGACGATGACGTTGTCCCGGTTCCACAATCCGGCGCCGAGGTGAATCTGCTCCCCGGCGTGGGATCCTTCGATCAGTGGTCGAGGCGGGAGGTTCCCGCGCAGCATGCCCATGCAGTCGGCTTCAACCCAGTTCTCAAAATCGTAAGAGACGAAAGTTTCCAGCTTGCGCTCAGGCCTTGGAAAGTGTCCGCCGCCGCTCTGCGCCGAGACATAATAACACCCGTTGAACTTAATGAAACCGCCCATCTCACACGACAGATAGTGGGGATTGACCGGGAGCTCCGTCCAGCGGAGGCCGTCCGCGCTGACGGCGACGTTGAACTCTGCGCGCCCCCCGTGCGACGGATTTCTGCGATGCGTCTCGTACACCATCTTGAATCGACGATTGGAGTCGAGATCCTCCGGTTCATAAACCACGACGCATGCCGCCACCTTGTACTCTGCGCCGCCCAAATCCACCAGATTGTTCTGCGTGCTTCCGTTATGCTCGATGAGCCCGAGGCTTGGACGCTCCCAGTTATACCCGTCCGTGCTCTTTGCAAAGCATACCTGTCCGCCGCCCAGATACCACATCCACAGTTCGTCACCGACTCTGCATACCGCGCCGTAGTAGCTCATGCCTTTGCTGTCCGGCGCGCCCGGAGGACCAAACGGTACGACAATGCGATCGCCTTTGTTCGGAATCAACTGCAATCGTACGCCTCTCTGAAATGGAAGGCTATAGTCGTCGAAAGGAAAGAGCACAACCTCCTCCAAACTCAGATTCGGACCGCCGTTATAAATTATCATTGCTTAATTCTCCTTGATCGCTTTCTAAACCGAGTTTTTTCTTCAAAACTCGGTTTCTTCACCGCGACACTCCTGTAGTAAAAAACTGTAGGGTGCGCACTGCGCACCAGCCTTTTGAAAACACTTGCTGTAGGTCGGGTTGAGCGAATTCCGGTGACAAAAACCAAAAATTTAGATTGCGTTTAAATTTCCGTTTAGCTTTATTTCTCCGCAATCCGATACAAATCCAACACTCCCTCACGCCCCGCTCGCAGTGGATTGCCAAATCCACTGCACACATCACTCAACCCTCAACGTGATGACATTTGATTCAAGGCGTGCCGTTCCACGCAGCGATTCCAAAGGAAGATAAATCTTATCGTAGACCTCGTCCTGTTCGCGCTGAAGTGCAGCGATTTCCATCCGCAAATTGCTAATCGCCTGTTGCTTCGCTTCAGCCCTATGCCTGCTCCGCTGAATTGCCAAAATGTCCTTCTCTATCTGAACAACCATCGGCGATTGGTCCGGCAAGAAGTCTCTATAAACCTTAAAGTCCATGAATACTTGGAGCGTGTAATCCCCGGGCGAAAGGTCGAAATGCGCCCGTAAATCATCCAGCGCCGTAACCGATTCCGCCCCGGATTTAAGTTCGACGCCATGAATACAATCTAGTGCCGATCCATCTTGTAGTAGGTTCTTTACGTGACCCTCGGACGGAATTGGGATTGTCGGTGTTAATTCCTTTCCTGCCGCATCCGTGATGATTATTCCCGCAAACGCCCCCTCCTCCTCGACGGACACCGCCGGTACGAGCAGGTCAAATTTTCCGGCGCGCACGCTCATCCGAAGTGGAATCGGCTCATCCGCCGAGTAAACCTCCTTCTGCAACGACAAATGGAGTTCCGCGATAGATGGCGGCTTGGCCGGCGGCGTCGGAGTAGCGGGAGGCGCCTCCAGGTCAATTGCCTTCTGCGATGTTCCCGGAAGGCACCCGATTATACCTATCCCCAGAATACAGAAACAGATAAACACACGGTACATCATGCAATCCTCCAAATCTCCCAACTTCATCGCCCTAGCGCCCGTAGGGTGCAATCCACGATCAAGCGAACAATCAACTGAGTGGATCAATTAAGCCATTGAAGTTGGAGAGCGATAAAAATCCCATAACGAATGCTATAGTTATCCTTCACAGCGAATGCGATAGAGTTCCGCCATGTTAGTCCTTATCAGGTACAGCGATAATCACAGCATCAATTTGTCGTGTTGACAGCAATCAGGTCAAGTCGGTTTAACCATAGTTACTCTCTCCTGCTTAGTTTACTGCTTTTCTTCGCTCGTGTCTACCTGTTTTGGGTAAATCCTATTTAACACCATCGCCGCCAATTTTCAACGACAATACCAGATTTCAATCTACAAGTCATCTGTCGGTTTGGCGATTGCAGCGGGAGTTCTATCGCGTTCGTTATTTACTTACTTGATTCTTCGCTATTCGCTGAGTTGATCGCTACTACAGCGGTTCAGAACACGTTGGCTATAAACACGAGATCAAACACATTAACAACCCCATCCCCATTTACATCCCCTTTCAAACTATCTGTCCCGAACGACTGCGCCACCAGCGTCAAATCGAAGATATTCACCACTCCGTCCCCGTTCACATCCGCCGGATTCACTGGTTTCACTCGCAGGTATATCTCGCCATCAAGGTTGGGAAGAACGTGCGTGGTACCGACCCAGCCGCTGGAGACGCCTTGGGTTTTCTCGGGGAGGTTCATCACTTGCTGCTCGCCGCTGTGGTTGTAGACCGCCCAACCGTTTGTGAATTCGCGGATGTAGAGCCTGGGGATGTCTTCGTCATAGGGTGTGGTTTTGGCGCCGACGGGTTGTCCTAGGTCGGCGTTCCAGAAATTGTACCACAAGTGTTCGTGGCTGTACCCCTGTTCACCGGGTTTGCGCCCCCTAATAATTAGCGAGTAACCGTCGGAGTGGGTAAGGCTCATGGTTGTAAAGGTACGCATCCAGCGAAGATTGTTAGGACTGTCGAGCGGTTCGGTAGGAATTGCCCACGCTTCCAAAGCGTTTATTTGCGGTTCTCGGAGGTTTTCTTCCGCCCAACGCAGCGTGCTTTCTATCTCGGTGATTTGCCCTTCCAGTTCTTTGCCTTGAGGTTGTTCCCCTAAAAAACCGCCGGGAGTCCCGCTTTCCATGAAAGTACCGTTGATGTAGGCGCCGTTTCTCGGAAGTGGTCGGCGATTACTATTGACCATTATCAGAAAGTCGGGTCTGGTTTCGGTGCGGATACGTTGAAGAATGGTGGTTCTGGCAAGCTGCTCCGCTTCAAAAGAGCGGTATCCCTCCAGCACGATGCCACCCTCGCTCCACCAATCAAGAAAGATGCCGTCGTATAAACCGCATTTCGATACCGCGACGGCTTGGTCAACGATTAAATCTTGCGTTCCGGGGTGGGTAAAATCAACTAGATACGTTCCGGGCCAACCAGGCACGGGATTGCCTTCGGCATCCCTTACCCAATAAGGCGAGTAAAGAGACTCGTCGGGTGAATCGCCGTGAAAAGCATCTCTCATACGAATTTCAACAAGGAAAATCATGTTTGGATTTAAGGCAAGAAATTCGTCGCGTTCTAGCCTTGCCTCGTCAAGATGCCCGCCTATTCTTACGCCTTGTTCGCTATAGACAAACTTAAGTCCGAACCATGCGGTGAAGTACAAGTCGTGAAGGGATACCTGCTCTGCATAAGATAAGTGGGGACCGTTTATGATGAGCAAGTCCCATGCGGCGAAAACAGAGGGAAGGTTCCGATTTGTAAGTCGAGATTCAACCGGAAAGGGTGGTATTTCACAGCTTTGGTCGTATGTAAAATGGGTCAACGCAAGTCCATCAAGCGGGCCATGATCCGTAATGGAGTTGCCCTCGATTCGCAGCGACTCCAATTGCGTCAAAGCCGCAAGCGGTGTAACATCGGCAATCCGGTTGTTATTCAGCCATAGTTCCGTGAGTTGCCTGAGGGTTGCAAGCGGTCGAACATCTTCAATCTCGTTCCAATGGAGGCGCAAGCTCTCCAACTTTGTCAATCCCGACAGCGGACTAACGTCCGAGATGTCGCAAGCCCCCAAGTCGAGGGTTGTGAGTTCGGTTAGCCCTGCCAACGGCAACAGGTTCGAGATTGGATTGGAAAATATGTACAGTGATTCCAATCGCGGCGCGTGTTCCAGACCGGTGAGGTCGGTGACACCCTTCTCTGCTGCATGAAGAAAGGTTAACTTTCGTACATGTGCGTAGAGTAAAGGTCTATCGCTAGGAAGGTTTATCGTCTCACGTATAGCTTGTTCGAGGTTCGGGTCGGGAATATCGACAGGCGGACTGTTTGGATCGAATATTGGATTGTTGTGAGTCTCAAGGTGTTCTAAATTTGCGAGATTCGCAAGTGGACTGTCATCCAAAATCCGATTGTCGTTCAAGAGCAATTCGATGAGATTTGTAAGATTCGCAAGTGAGCTGACATCGACAATTCGATTGTTGTGTAGATGTAGTTCGGTGAGTTGTGTGAGATTTTCCAGCGGACCAATGTCGGCGATTTGATTGTCGTTCAAGCGTAGTACCGTAAATTTTGTTAAATTTTCAAGCGGACTGATATCTACTATCTGATTCCCTCTCAGTTGCAGTAGAGTGAGATTTGTGAGACTTTCAATAGGGCTAATGTCTGAAATTGTATTGCAGTACCCGAAATCAAGATACTTCAACTCAGTTAAGTTGGCTATCGGCGAAAGGTCAGAGATTGGATTTACCCATACCCACAGGTGTTCTAACTTCACTAATCCGGCGATTGGAGCGAGGTCGGTGATTTCATTATATCCGAGAATTAGTGAGAATAGATTGGCCGCGTGCTCAAGCCCGGATAGGTCTGTTATCTGACGGTCCCGGGCATCTAACTGTGTTAATTGCTGCATGTCCGCTTGTGTTATTGAGGCGCCAGTAGGTAGATCGAGGGTTTCTCTGACTGCCTGTTGCAAGTTCGGGTCGGGTATTTCAACGACTTGCGCGAGTGTAGTGCCGCACAGAACGATATAGAGCATAAAACTGAGCGCAATTTTCTGTCGGAAATTCATCAATTTCTCCTTATCAATCATCGGCATTCCTATAGAACCCACCGGTTCCTCCGCAACGGGAATGATTCTACCACATCTCCCTATTCCCATCTATGCAAAACCAGGTTTGATGCGAGATGCCTGATGAATCTTGAAATTACAATCGCGGGACGGCACGGGGGCCGTCCCCTACAACTGATGATATAGATTGACCAGCAGGTGGAAAGCGGGTAAAATGGGATTCGGTCAGTATCAGTCCAAGACGAGCTAAGTTCCACAACCCAATCTCTTCACCGCGGACTTCGTCCGCGCAATCCAGACGACCTGTGCCACGACCGAATATCATCCTCTTCCACGCCGAAAGCTGGGATGGCAGGATGCTCGGCTGTGCCGGACATCCGGCGCTCCGCCACGCCACGCCGAATATCGACCGCATCGCGGAGTCCGGCGCCTACTTCGAGAACGCCTACTGCTCACACCCCATCTGCTGCCCTTCTCGCGCCAATATGTGGTCCGGGCGGTACACCCACCGTTGCGAGAGTTGGAACAACTACAAGGGGCTTGAGCCGGGGATGTGGTCGCTGCTCGGCGAACTTCCCAAAACGGTCAAGAATTTCGGGAAGCTGGATTACCAGTCGGGCGGTCACTCTCAATCGGCGCGGCTCGGGGCGTGGTTGGCTACCAGCGGCATCGACAAACCGAATTTCGACAAGGACAAATCGCAGTGTTTCAGCGTGGATCCGACTGACGATATTCGCTGCCATGAGCGCGATTGGAAGTACGTCGACGGGGCAGTAGACTTCCTGAAGGAGCGCCGGGATGAGCCGTTTTTCCTGTGTATCAGCACGGGGCTTGCCCACGCGCCATTCCGAACGAACCGTTATTGGCTGGACCGGATCCCGGAGGAGGCGGTCGATATTCCGGCTGTGGACAACACCGATCATCCGGTTCGATTGTACCAGCGAATGACCAAAGCGTGGCGATACGGGTTCGACGAGTCGGTGGTGCGGCAGGTGCGCCGCATTTACTTCGCGATGTGCGCCGAGGCGGACGCGCTGGTGGGAAGGGTGTACGATGCGGTGCGTGCGTTGGGCTTGGCGGAGAACACCTACTTCGTTTTCGCCAGCGACCACGGGGAGTTGGCGTTGGAGCACCAAGAGTGGTACAAGATGTCTTTTTATGAAGGGTCGGTTCGCGTGCCGCTGGTCGTCACGGGTCCAGGTGTTAAACACGGACTGCGTCTATCCAATCTAGTGTCGCTCATCGACATCTGCCCAACCTTCCTGGAGATGGCGGGATTGACACCGCCCGAAAACCTGGACGGCGAATCGCTGCTGCCGCTGGTCACGGGGGACACCTCCGAGAGCCGCGATTCGGCTTATGCCTGTTTTACGGGCATCACGCTCAACACGTCGGGCTATATGCTACGCAAAGGCGAGTGGAAATATGCGGCGTACGTCGGCTATCCCTCCCAGTTGTTCAATATCGAAACCGATCCTGGCGAACTCCACGATGTGTGCGCGGAGCGACCGGACATCGCGTCGCGGATGGATTCGGAATTGCGATCCATCGTGGATTATGAGCAGACGCATCGGGATTTGCTCGCCTACAACAAGGAGTCGTTCCGGCAGTGGCGGCGCCAAGCCTTGCAGGGTTTGCACGTGGATGGGCGTTACGCGCTGGAGGGGAACCCATCGACGGATTATTGGAAGATAATGGACAACTGTTTCACCGGTTACAACGAGGGTGACGAGGCGTTGGTGAACCGGTGGTTGGAATTGTGAGAACGGAAAAGTAGTAGTCAGTGACTAGGTTCTGTTTACATTTCATCGCCGCCAGATTATTGAGAAGGGCACAAGTAGATACGCTTATATAATCAAATCGGGTAAAACAACCATGTCTGTGTCGAGTGAGGGCGGGGCAACCCCGCCCCTACGATTGGGGCAGAGGTTACGTTCAATGAAATCGTGGTATGCACCCAGGAGCCGTAGGGGTTGGGTTCCCCAACCCGTTGGGGGCCTCCCTCAATTTGTGCGCCTGCCTAACATAAATGTCAATAGAACTTAGTAATGCAGAGGGCAGTGCGTAGTGTTGGGAGGAGGAAGATTGGAAGAGGGGAAGGATGGAAGACACCGAGTATTCGGGGATTAGTTTCAATTATCCTTACGGTTGGCGGAGGCAATCCAGTGTTTTCCGAACCTGAAGGGGTGGAATCGCCGAGATGCTTAAGACCAACATACCATTTCACTCCGTCGAGCGGGCGCGTCGGGGATCCCAACGGTCTCTGTTGGTACCACGGGTTGTACCATCTCTTCTACTTGCATTTTTGGAAGTGGCCCCAAGATACGGGGCAGTCGTGTTGGGGGCACCTCGTCAGCGAGGACATGATCCGCTGGAGGGAAGCTCCGACGGCTTTCTTTCCCGGGGAGACGTACGACAGGCAAAGCTGTTGGAGCGGCTGTTTTCGTGTGATAGAGGGTGTCCCGACCATCTTTTATTCCGGGGTAGGGGAGGACGGCGTCAGCGCATGCGCCGCGGCCAGCGATGACATGTATCAGTGGTCGAAATCCGACGCCAATCCGTTGATGACACCGGAGGAGTTGCGATTCAACTGGGATCATTGCGTCTGGCGCGAAGGCGGCATTTACCTGATGTTGACTGGCGGGAAGCGCGGCGCCGAGTTGTTCGGATCGAAAGACTTGCGTGTGTGGACTTACCTGCACCCGCTGTTGGTGGAAGACCCGGTTCGCGGGCTGACGAAGTGGGACTGCCCGCATCTGTTCAAGCTGGGTGCAAAGCATGTGTTAATTGCCTACGCGCACCCGATGCGGCAGAACATCTATTTCGTCGGACGCTATGAAGGGCGCCGGTTTCACGTGGAGGGACAAGGAAATCTCGACATCGGCGTGAACGCGGGCGGGACGTTCTCGGCAGCGCATCCGTCCTATCGGGATCCGGGCGGAAGGATAGTGGTCGTCGGAATGATGCAGGAGCGCGATCAAGACGGTGCAGCCGTGCAGGATCGCGGCTGGTCCGGCGCTATCTCGCTGCCGCGCGTTCTCACGCTCGGCGATGATAATCGTTTGCGTTTTGATCCGGTTGCGGAGGTCGACTCGCTGCGCGGGAGGCATTGGCGGTTCACGGACATCGGTCTCGCGCCTGGTCAGACACATCAACTTGCGGGGGTCTCCAGCGCATGCTTAGAGATTGAAGCGGTTATTTATCCGGGCAGTGCAACGGAGTGTCGGTTGGTGTTACTGTGCGGGGACGATGACGAGAAAGGAGCGACCATCGTCTATGACGCAACACGGGGGACCATTTCTCTCAACGGAGCGAGCGAGGCGCTGGTTTTGACGGATGGAGAGTTGCTGAGGCTGCGCGTGTTTGTCGACCGGTCGTTGATGGAGGTGATCGCGAATCGGCGCGTATGTCTGAGTGCGTGGTCGTATCCGCGTCGGGAGACAGAGGGATTAGTGAGGTTGTCGGCTGTCGGCGGGAGTGCCGAAGTGAAGTCGGTTGATGTTTGGGAAATGGGAAAAAGCAGTGGCTAGTAAACTGTGGCGAGAAGTTAGTGGATGATGAGGGTGTTGATGATTGCGTGGGTAGTTTATAAAGGCTGGTGCGCATTGCACACCCTACAGGTAGGAGGATGCCAATGACAGAATCGGATTTTGTGTTGGATGGTACGCTGCGGTCGGACGGCGCCTCGATACGCGAGGCGGGGGCGAATCATTTCAGATTGACGCTGGGGCGGGTGCCTCAGCCCACGATGCCTACGGCGGAGCTGCCGCCAGATGTCCGCAAGCATTATCCGGGACGGCAGGAGGGTTGGGCGAACTGGGTGCGATTCGAGATTGCACGCAACGCCAAAGGCAACGCTCTCCGGCTCGATGTGGAGTTCGAGGCGCCGGAGGAGTGGGGCAGGTTTCGTTCGCCAAAGGAGGGCGGCGTTCCGTACCCGTTCACAAGTTATGATCCATGCTGGTCTTACGACGGCGAGGAGTGGCAGTATATTTCGTGGGAGGATGATTTTGTTCCGGGACGCTCGGGGACACTTATTTTTCCACCGTTCGAGGGAGACAGGGTGCTTGTCTGCACGCAATTGCCGATGACAGTGGACGATGCGGAGGCGCTGCTTGCGGAGTGGAAGGAACACCCGCATGCGGAGGTGCATGTTCTCGGGGAGTCGCTCGGGGGGCGGAAACTGCATCGCGTGACGATCACCGATCCGCATGGAAGCGTGGCCGCCTCACGCCGCTGGGTTCATCATGCCGCCAATCAGCACGCCGGCGAAGGGGTGTCGCAGTGGTACGTCGCGGGGATGGTGAAGTGGTTCCTGAGCGACGAGGCGGCGGAGGCTCGCTCGCGGACGATTGGGCATTTCACGCTCATGATGAATCCCGACGGCGTCGACAACGGGTGGTGCCGCGTCAACGCTCAGGGGATTGATTCGAACAGAAATTTTCGGGTGGAGGGATCTGATCCGGCGCTCCAGCCGCATGAGGCGTTCATCTTCCAGCGGGATTTGGAGACGCTCGTGCGTTCCGATGCTCCCGTGACGACGAGTTGGGCGATGCATTCCTCGCCGTCGGCGAAGTTGTCGCCGATGCTTGTGGGTCGAGGACCGGAACTGCGGGGCGTGTTGGAGCCCGACGAGGCTTTCGGGGCGTTGTTGAAGGAGCATGATCCGATGGGCTTGATTAACGACTATCGCGAGCATCATAGGGGCGTGACGCCGGAATGTTTCTGGGATGGGGGACCGCACCACGCGTGGGGTATCACGACGTTTCTGGTGGAGGGCGGCGGGAAGGGTATGAACAAGCCGCGTGCCATCGAGGCTGGAGGGATTCTGATGCGGGCGCTTACGGAATATTACGCCGGCGAGCGAGATGGTGCGGAACGGGAAACGTAAAAGGTAGGAGTTAGACCGTTTGAGGGGGAGATAGTGATGGTAACGTAAGCTGGGCAAGATGCCCCGCCCACCCGTTTCATCGCGAGTAGGAGAGTGGATTATTGTAGGGTGGAATCAAGCGAGTGAATATCGAGTGATTAACTGACTGAACATGGAAGGCGATAGAGTTCCCATAGCTAATCTTCCGCCCACCATCCATTTTGCACCTCATACGAATGCTTTATTAGTTCGATAAGAGTTCCAGTGAAATTCAACTCCTATGTTTCTTGGCATTTAATGTGAACGGTAGGAGCGATCTCCGAATCGCGACAATCCCCAAATGACCGACTAGCGATCAAGCGAAAGGATAGTGACAGCAAAAGAGATGAATTGGAGATTTTGGAGGTATCAGATGGGAGTCGGTGTTCTTGGTTTGCCAATTGTTGTAGGGATTCTACTGATTTTCTCGGTGTGCGGTGTTCATGCCCATGTCACAGTACCGGCACTGCTGGACATCGAGGTTAGCGATGGCGCCTCGTTGCAAGAGGCAATGGATATGCATGAACACGCGATTCTGCGCATCAGCGAGCCGACGACGCTCCACTGTTCCGTCCTCGAATCCGTTGTTCACGGCGAGGTGTCGCGGCATGCGCTGCTGATTCCCCCTCACGTCAAGCTTAATCTGAACGGCAGCACGCTGGTGCTCGATCTTCGTTCCAACTCGCACGGCGTCAGACTTTCCAGCCATTCAGCTATTCGGAACGGAACGATCCGGGTCGTGCGCAGTGAGGGGAAGGGGTCGCAGGCGATTTGGCATTCGGCGATCAGCGTGGGCGCACCGTACGACGACGGCGGCACGCCCGAAAAGCCGAGCTATTTCTCAAGAGTGACGAACTGGACGATTGAGGATATCACCATCGATCAGCAGGTGGCAGCGTCGGCAATCCAACTAATGTCGGAGGCGTGTTTCGGCGTGATACGACGGGTTCGGATTCTTGATTCGCCGAATGCGTTGATTGGCATCGGATTGGACTGGGGGAGCGTCGGAAAGATGACCACCGCGGACGACCAAATCCCTCGTATGCGGGAGTTGTGGGAAAAGGGCGAAATCTATAGCACGCACCCGCACGATATCATAATTGAGGATATCCAAATCGGGCATCTCACGCGGAATGTTGATGGCAACGACGCCGGCGTTCGCTGCTCCGCATGTTATAATATCAGCATCTGGAACGTGCGGGTGGCGTCGGCGGCGACCGCCGTCGCTATCTTTGGCGGTGACTGCGGATTTGAGTTTGCCCCGGTCTCGCTGCGACCGCTGGCTCACACCGGATACGAGATTATCGAAGTGACGATTGACACCGCGTATCGCTACGGGATTGTGTTGAACGGGTTGGCGGACAATGTGTATCGGTCAAGCGAGAATCACGGCTATGAAACGCTGATTGATACGGCGCGTCCCGGCTTGAATCGCGTGGCGGTGAGAAATTGCCGGCTGAACGGCGGGGGTACCTCAAAGAATCAGGGGATATTCATCACTGCGGTGACGGATGCGCAGGTGTGGGATGTCGTGGTGGAGGGGTTCGGGATGGGGGCTCGAATCAAGAATTGGGTGAACGGGCTGCGGTTTGTGAATTGCGATCTGGAGCGGAACGATGAGCCCTACACGATTCTCAGCGTAATTGAAGCGCCGAAGAATTTGGTGTTTGAGTGATGGTGGCGTTGGGTTTTTGGCATTTGTCTGAATCACGGATTTTGGGATTTCTATCGCGCGCGCTTTTCGCTTGCTTGATCTATTCGCTCATTCGATCTCATACAGGTGTTGGGTTTCACGGTGTTCAACCCAACCTACGGACTGATTGATTCAATCCGTGGTCTGGAGTTTTTAGAGGCTGGTGCGCATAGGATTTCTATCGCACTCGCTATCCACTCGCTTGATTGCACCCTACGAGCCGCTATGGGTCGCGATAAAGAGATCGCTCCTACATACCCGCTGTTGACTCGGTTGATTCCTTCCTGCATTGATGGTATCCAATTCGTCCGTCCAACTTAGACTAAGAACCGCCCTCCTCGTCGCGCTGTTGATCCCGCTGAACGCCGTATTCCAGATGCAGCCGGGCTTGGCGCACATGTCAATGATCTCGCTGCTCTATAATGCGGTGACGATTCTTTTCCTTTTAGCAGCGTTCAGCCGTCTCATTGAAAAATTCCTACCGAAACTCGCGCTTTCCGGCGCCGAGTTGCTCTCGCTTTACGTGGCGGTCTGCCTGTCAACGGCGATCGGCGGGCACATGTGCGTGCAGATTATGATTTCCGTCATCAGCTACGCCTTTGCGTTCGCGACGCCGGAGAACGACTGGCAGGCGCTGTTCTGGAACTATATACCGGAGTGGGTGTCGGTCAGAGATAAGGGGGCGCTCTATAATCTGTATCGGTGGGACTCAACGCTGTACCTTGAGCGGCACATCAGGGCGTGGCTGCCGCCGATATTCGTATGGGGTTGTTTTCTGTTTGCCCTGTTTTCTGCCATGCTGGCTATCAACTTCATTCTACGGAAACAGTGGACAGAGAATGAGAGATTGAGCTATCCGCTTATTCAGTTGCCGCTGGAGATGACAAGCCGCAGGCGCAGCTTTTTCGGGAGTAAGGCGATGTGGATCGGCTTTGGCGTCGCCGCCTTTATTGATCTGCTCAACGGGTTCAATCATCTCTTTCCGCAGCTCCCGCGTCTCGGCCTTACGCGGTCGAGGGAAAACGACCTCGCGGACCTGTTTAGCATTCACCCTTGGGATGCGATCGACTGGCTGCCGGTGGGGGTCTACCCGTTTGCCGTCGGCTTGGCGTTCTTTATCCCGTTGGACTTGTCGTTCTCGGTCTGGGTGTTTTACCTGTATTGGAAACTGCAACGGGTTTTGGGGGACGCGCTCGGCTTGCCGCATGGATTTCCGTACGCCTCGGAGCAGTCGTTCGGGGCTTACGCCGGAATCGGGGTGATGGGGCTATGGACGGCGCGGCGACATCTGGTTCAGGTCGCCAGACGGTGCTTGGGGGTTGGTTCGCGCGTCGACGATACCGATGAGCCGCTGTCGTATCGCACGACGGTCGTCTGGCTGTTTCTGAGTTTGGCGTTCCTGTTCGGGTTCTGTCATCGGACGGGGATGTCGTTCTGGGTCATCGTCCTGTTCTTCGGGTTATATTATATGCTGGCTATCGGGATAACGCGGGTGCGGGCGGAACTCGGTTCGCCGGTGCACGATCAGCACTTCGCGGGGGCGGACGAGATGACGTATGCGTTTGCGGGCGCCAAACCGCTTGGCACGAACAATATGACGATGCTTACCTACTTCTACTTCTTCAACCGGGCATACGACTGCCTGTTGATGCCGCATCAGCTCGAAGGACTAAAGATTGCCGAGCGTGCCGACATCCGGTATCGGCAGTTTGGGGGCATGATGGTCTTTGCAACGGTTCTGGGTATCGTCGTGTCGATCTGGGCGTATCTGCATTTCGCCTACAAGGGGGAGATTAACACCGGTTGGGCGGGGGAAGAGGCTTTCCAACGGCTTGAGGGCTGGCTGACGCATCCCTCCGACACGGATGTGCCGGTTATTGCGGCGATTGGAGCGGGGTTTCTGGTGTCCGTCGCGCTGACGCTGATGCGAGGGCAATTTCTTTGGATGCCGTTGCACGCGGCTGGTTATGCGGTGACGACGACGTGGACGATGAACTTTTTCTGGTTCTCTATCTTCGTCAGCTTTGTGTTGAAATGGGCGATTGTGAAGCATGGCGGGTTGAGGAGTTTTCGGAGGGCGGCGCCGTTTTTTCTGGGGTTGGTGCTCGGCGAGTTTGTGGTCACGACGTTTTGGGGGGTGGTCAGGATAGTCACCGGGCAGTCGACGTATATTACGATTGATATGTAGTTATTGTAGGGTGGGCACTGCCCACCAAGGACGGAACAATATCCTCGCAGGGCACCAGTCTCTGTAGGAGATCAACCGAGTTAATAACGAGGACGATAGAGATCTTCTCCTTTCTCCTGGTCGCGACTCTCCCCGTTCCGTTCTAAATGGACAACCACAGGGGGTTGTCCCTACAACCAAGTCATTGATTTCGCTTGACATTGCGTCTTTTGTTGGCTTATGGTATTGCCCATATTTACGGCATTTCGCAGCGATTTTGGATCACGACACGATTCGTTTTGCAGGGGTATTATGTTGGCTAATCCATTCTTCGATCAGCCTATCCTCAACTCGCCCTACGAGCGTCCGAGCCGTCACTGGGAGTTAGATGAAACGCTCAGCCAGCCTACCTATCGGACTGAAGTTAAAACTCTTGAAAACATGCCCGAGAAAAGGGGCAATTCGGACGCGGAATCGGGTTACACTGCATAGGCATTAGCTGTTACGAGGATAGGATCTTGATGGACATTACGCTGAGTGCTAATGAAAATCTAATAGAAGCTGCCCGTCGACGTGCTGTGGCGGAGCAAACGACATTGAACGAGCAATTTCAATTATGGCTCAAAAGCTACGTTCGCGGCGAACAGCAGGCTGCGGAAGCCATGAGAGTCATTCGTGAGTTGCAAAGCAGTATATTCACCAATGGTCGAAAATTTTCTCGGGAAGAGATGAATGAGCGTTGAGAACGTCGGCGCTTATCTGATGGATAAATAGGGGAAATCAGTGTACACTACATAGGGACATTTTCCGTTCTATAGATACACGCTTGGTAAGAGGCGTCTAGGTTTCGAAGAGAAAATAAGGGAAATACAGATGAGTTTTAAAATCTTCCGCAACACCAATATCTACCGTATATCTCATAAATCTTTCATGGCTATTTCTTGGAAGATAAGGAGTTGATGGTTCTCATGAAGCCACAGATTATAGCCTTCGAGAACCCGCCAGTTGATGAGGTTGTAATATCCACATTCTTCAATCCACCACTAACCGACTTCCGAACCGAGCACGTTGGGCTGTTCTGGGAAGTGATAATGGACGAATTCCCCATCGTGCGACAACAACCTCCGGTGGGAACGGTACCAAGTTCCACCGCAGACGAACCTTTTTTGATGCCCAGATACTGGCTAATCGCGGACAACGACACAAATCTTATCCAGATTCAGAAAAACGCGTTTATGTTCAACTGGCGTAGACGAGATGAAGAATATCCGCGTTTTCATGAGAACATCAAACCTGCATTTGACAAATACTATGGCCTTTTCAGCGATTTTATCCGAAAGAAAGTTAAGATAGTCGAACTCAGCGTTGACCTCTGTGAACTAACTTACGTTAATGCTTTAGAACCTTGTGAGTTCTGGACGGGACCACAAGATACTGCTATGGTAATCCCTTCATTCTCGATTCTGGCTCCCAACATTGACTTCTCCGGCTCTCCTGAGTTCAACTGCAGCTACGCGTACAGAATTGAACCGGATATGGGGCTAAGCGTTAGCATACGAGTTGGCACCAAAGTGCAGCAACCAGAAGTCCCACATTTGATTTTTGAAATCAAAGCGAGTGGTCGCGTTGGAAAGGTTGCAAAGCCAGTGACGGATGAATGGTTCATGCGTGCCCATGACGCTATTATAAAATGCTTCGTCGGAATCACGCATCCAGACATTCAAAACCGATTTTGGAAACCCGTGGAGTAAACGCTATGAAGACAGAGGTAACTGCTACTGGGTTAGGATATACGCTACCTCCAATCCTGCCAACGGCTGATTCTGCTTCCACCATTGACTGCAACTCCAATATGTTTCAACAACAGTCGGTTTGTAATGTCTACCCTCACGAGCGACTACATATAACGACCCGCCCTCATGGTCTGTCCGAGAATATATCGGGTGTGTGCTCTAGGGTGTCCACAGGTTTCTTATCAACAGCCCATTACCTTGGCATTGAGCCACCCGCCAAGTTTGATGCATCAAGTCTATTCATGGAAGAACTCGCAGATAAAGTAAGAAATGCGCAGCAGATTCACCAGGAATATCGACTCCGAATCGAAGACCTGCATAGCTATGCAGAACTAGATGGTTTGACTGTAAGCGAGGCATCTGAGAGAGACTTCTGGTCGTTTATCATGTCAATAACATTCGCCGGTGAGGCGGAGTTAGTGCTCTTGGACAACGGCAATCTGCGCGCCATTTGGGATGACGAAAATGGCAACCACTTTGGACTGCAATTCCTTGGTGATCGAGAAATTCAATATGTTATCTTTCGTCATCGTAAGCGCCACCGCATAATCTCGCGCGTCGCTGGACGTGATACTTTTGACGGTGTTAAACTTCAGGTGCAATCCTTCGAACTTGAAACACTGCTGCATAAATGACCAGCAACGACCTACCGAACGATGATCATGTCGTTCGATACACAAAACCTACCCACTTGCGTAAGGTAGACGGAAGGCCCACCGGAGCGGCATTCTGTCTTCGTTCCGATGAAACCGGTTTATCCGTTAATTGGCTTGAATGCTTTCGTGACCTTTCAAAAAACGAACAACTCGCCGAAGTGAGACGTCTGTACCGGCTCGATATGAGCAAAAACGGTCAGCTTGCTGAATTGAATGTCGGCAAGACAAAGCACTATCTCCGGAACGAACTTTATGAACTTCGCTTCATCAAAAAGCCGTTGGTTGCCGAGGGCGACTATGAAGCGGACCCATCGCACAGCGAAATTACCGGATTACCTAGAGATAATTCGCCCGAGGCAGAATTGGTTGGAGATATGATTGCCCAAACCGTTACTGGCGTTCACCCTACGGTATTAATACAGCCCAATGATGTATGAAAGTCAATGGCACGCGTCGAAAACGCCAAAAAGACTGTCAGTACCCAAATGCACACCATCTCCATTATTTCGGTACAAGGGCCAAATGTGCGGTCAACATGCCACTTAAGAAATCCTGATTATGTTTGGTAGCATTGAAATCCTAGAGTGACAAATGAACAGGGATGAAGTTTTGAAGGTGTTCCGAGCGCACAAAGCAACGCTCTCACGACGCTTTGGCGTGACGAATCTTGCCCTATTTGGCTCAGTTGCGCGTGACGAAATGTCCGACGACAGCGACATTGACATTTTGGTTCGTTCGACAGACCGGGAACGTCAGAAGCCTACTTCGGCGTGCAGTTTTACTTGGAGGACTTGCTGGGTCATCCGTTCGTTTGATCCCACCAAAGGCTGGTGCGCCGTGCGCACCCTACAGCAAGCTTAACTCCTCACTCTCCACTGTCTATCCACACAATCTCCTTGACTTTTGACTCGTGCGCCGCTATGATGTTTATTGATATTCTGGCGCATTTTGACAAAAGGAAGGGCTACCGATCTCCAGCCAATCGGCACGTCTGAAATACCGCTGCTCGCCATTCCACTATACATCGCTCGACCAACGCCTTATACCATGCAAGGGGTTCGTGTATGAAAATCAATGATTCGGATATGAAGAAACAGTTTACGAATGACGGGTTTTATGTCTTCAGAAGCCTTCTTGAGCCTGATCTTATTGATAGGTTGAGGCGGATCACCGATGAGGTGCTCGACCAGCAGGATGAGGCGCATTTCGAGCAGCAACGGGCTCCCGGCAGCATGGTGATGATTGATTGGGAAATGGCGTACCGGTACGACGTTTTTGCCGAACTCATCGTGCACCCCAAATTGCTGAAGAGTCTGGCCCAACTGGGATTCTCGCATCCGAAGTTCGGGCACGGCAGAATAATCAGCAAACCGCCGCACAGCCCGCGGCTGTTTTGGCACGAGGATGGCAGGTTCTGGGACGATCCGGTCAGCTACACGCCGCAGCCTATCCAGTGTTTTCTGATGTACTATCTCGTAGGCACCACGCCCGAGAACGGCTGCTTGCGGGTAATACCGGGATCGCACCTGAAACGGCACGCGCTGCATGACCAAGTACCGGAGCGGCATACCGAGAAACTATCGACCTACGCCGATCCGGAGCACATCGCGTTCCAGCATGCGGAGGGAGAGATTGATGTGCCGCTGAAGGCGGGGGATGCGGTGATGGGTTACGGCACGCTGTTTCACTCCGCCCATGCCAACCGGACGGACCAGCGCCGGACGGGGCTGACGATGTGGTACTATCCCGATTTCGTCGACCTGCCCGAATCCACCCAAGCCACGGTGGTGTCTTTGGAAACCAATACCCAAACCACGAGTCGTTCACCGGGACGGATGCAGCGACTGATGGAGCCGCTCAGGATGGTATACGAGGGCGATGCGGAACCCATCCCGCAGCAGTGGACGCCGGGAAAGAATTTGAGATAGCGCAACGGATCACATAGAACCTCCGTGCACCACTCCCGGTTATAGCCGCAGAAACCAACCGAGGTCTTACACCCCCTTTGAGCGCCCCTTGACCTAACTTCATAATTCGAGCATAGCATTCAATACTCATTTTAAGCGGCAACAGACATTTCGGACCCTTGAAAACTTAACATATGTATGGTATAATTGGCGAGTCGTTCCCAGCACAAATTACGCAGGTGGGGAGGGATCAACCGACAGAATTTCGATCGCGATACAAATCCCATCCCCTCGCCCGTTAGCCTCTGTAGGAGCGATCTCCAGGTCGCGACCCTGTATGGCGCGACCAAACTGGCGTCAAAGAAATGAAAAAATGCCTATGAAAACAATCCCAATGGAAATCCTGCCCTAGTAGGAGGGGCATCTTGCCCCGACCTGAGAATCAGCCGAGTTATTAACGAGCGATCTCCGAGTCGCGGCTCCCATAGAAACCCCTACGACGCGTATTTCCAATTATGCCATGGATTACACATTAACTAAATTCGACGGACTTCATTTCTTTAATCTAGCTGTTTTATGTCAAGACGACGGGGGGGGGGGTTGAAATCTATTCGCACAAATTAGCGGTCAATCGCAAACCGCCGAAATTCCCTCCAATCCGCGTCATTACTGGTTTCCCAGGCGATCATTGCACATTTCGTTAGTCTGCGACACGCGGAAATGAAACTCCGTATTAAATCCCGGATATCCAACTCAATTAACAGGATTTCCATAAGAAAAAAACGGGAGGATGACCGCGTTACAGCTTCCATAGCAAATCCCGGACGATAGAGTTTCTAGAACGCCGCCTCTAACCATATACACGAACTTTAACGAACTTTTCTGAATCGACCCAAATCCTACTCGAACCCGTGTCATTACGGGATTCCAAAGGGGCTTCTACCGCTCGCGAACAAAGTTCGTTACTGAACAGGAACGACATAGCCCTGATAGGGGAACTGACGTACCAAACATCTTCATCGATCCTAGTCCCGGTCAATACGCAAACGTCCTTTGCGCCGGTGACAGCAACCAGTGCACTTACATGTTAACACAATCGGAGGCATACCTCCGCACGAGGCATCTATGAGCGAAGAGAAGCGACCGAATATTCTGCTGATACTCAATGATGACATGGGTTATTCCGACCTCGGTTGCTACGGCGGCGAGGTGCAGACGCCGAACCTTGACGGGCTTGCCAACGGCGGACTGCGATTCACGCAGTTCTACAACACGGCGCGTTGCTGTCCGTCACGCGCATCGCTGTTGACGGGGTTGCACCCGCACCAAACCGGCGTCGGGCACATGACGGGTGACGACGGATTGGAGGGTTATCGCGGGAGTTTGAATCGCCGGTGCATGACGATTGCAGAGGCGCTTGGCGCAACGGGTTACCGGACCTATATGAGCGGCAAGTGGCATATTTCGCGCCACATGGGGGCAGACGGTCCAAAGCATAGCTGGCCTTGTCAGCGGGGTTTCGACCGGTACTTCGGCATCCTCACGGGCGCCGCGAATTACTGGAAGCCGAACACCCTCACCCGTGATAACGATCGAATATCGCACGACGACCTCCCGGACGGCTTCTTTTTGACCGATGCGATTAGCGACGAGGCATCAAGTTTCATCCGAGACCATCACGCGAAATCTCCCGATGACCCGTTCTTTACCTACGTCGCTTACACGTCGCCGCATTGGCCGCTGCATGCGCATGAGGAGGATATCGCGCGTTATGAGGGTCGGTTCTCCACCGGCTGGGATGCGCTGCGCGAGGAACGCCTGCTGCGCATGCGGGAGATGGGGATATTGGAGGATTGCTGGGAATTAAGCGATCGGGATCCGTCACAGCCACCTTGGGGAGACGCGCAACACAAGGAGTGGAATCAGCGGCGGATGGAGGTTTACGCGGCGCAGATTGATCGCATGGATCAGGGGATTGGACGGATCATCAGCACGTTGAAAGCCACGGGTCAACTGGATAACACGCTGATTCTCTTCTTGGCGGATAACGGTGGGTGCGCCGAAGAGTTGGGCCCCGATCTACGTGTCACTCGAGATCGTACCGTTGCACCGCCGCTGACACGCGACGGGACGCCGGTCAGCAGGGGGAACGACCCGACGATTATGCCGGGACCGGAAACCACTTACCAAAGCTACGGCGTGCCGTGGGCGAACCTGTCAAATACGCCGTTCCGCGAATACAAGCATTGGGTGCATGAGGGCGGCATCAGCACGCCGTTCATCGCGCATTGGCCCGAGCGGATTGCATCGGCGGGCGAGTTTCGGCATCAGCCGGGACAGTTGACGGACGTTATGGCGACGTGTCTCGAGGTCTCTAGCGCGGCGTATCCCGAGGAGAATGATGGGGTTCCGGTATATCCGCTGGAGGGTACGAGCTTGGCGCCCGTTTTCGATAACCGGGACAACGGCAAAGGCGTGCTGTATTGGGAGCATGAGGGAAATAAAGCGGTGCGGCGGGAGAATTGGAAGCTGGTCGCGAAGTATCCGGGGGATTGGGAGTTGTACGATATGGAGCCGGACCGTACGGAGTTGGAGGATTTAAGCGGGAAGTGTCCGGACATCGTCGAAGAGTTGAGCGGGTTGCACCGCGATTGGGCGGACCGGTGTCAGGTGCAGCCGTGGAGGGATATTTTGGAATCGCGAGAGAAGAAGCCGTAGGGGCAATTTCGGACGTTTGCAATTGCCCTAAGGCATGGAGAGATTGCCATGACTACACTTGACTGGATTACCGTAAAAGGCTTCAAGAGTATCAAATCTGTTGACATCGAACTCCTTCCAATCAACGTCCTGATTGGATCGAATGGCGCCGGAAAGTCAAACTTCATGGAGGTTTTTTCGCTCCTTAACACGATGCGCCTAGGGGGACTAAAGGATTACGTGATGAGGTCCGGCGGCGCCAACAAGATACTTCACTTCGGTTCAAAGACAACTCAGCAGCTAAGTATTGAAATTGGTTTTGAGAATGGAAAAAGAAAGTACAATATAGATCTGGCTCCGAATGATGCCGATGGTATGTTTCCGTCGAATGAAAACGTCTATACTTCGGTCAAACAAGAGACGATTCCCGATGACGCCGTTTCTACGCTTTATGCGCTCCTCGGAGGGGATAGCGAAGCGGGAATTAGCAACACAAAGCAAAAATCTCGCGCAATTACTTACGTTCGGGAACACCTTTTTCACTGGCGATTGTACCACTTCCACGATACCAGCGCGTCGTCACCCATTAAGAAAACCGTACCCCTAAACGATAATCGCTACTTGCGGCATGATGGCTCGAATCTCGCTGCATTCTTATATTATCTGGGTGAAATACATGGTGACTCGTACGACATGATACGCAGGACAGTACAGCTCGTTGCGCCGTTTTTCGACGACTTTTCCCTTGAGCCGCGTGCGCTGAATGAAGATACGATTCGGCTCGAATGGCGGCATCGGGGTTCAGACGACTATTTTGATGTGTCGTCTCTCTCTGACGGCACTTTGCGGTTCATCGCTTTGGCAACACTGCTGCTGCAACCGACGGAACTGCGCCCCTCGGTGATTCTGTTGGATGAGCCGGAACTGGGATTGCACCCAGTCGCAATCGCGATTCTTTCCTTTCTCATTAAGCAAGCCTCTGCGGAAACTCAGATCGTCGTTGCCACTCAATCTTCCTTGCTTTTGGATAATTTCAATCCCGAAGATGTGCTCGTCGCAGAGCGTGTGGAAGGCGCAACGCAATTCACAAGACTGGAGGGAGAAAAACTGAAAATCTGGCTTGAGGATTATAGCCTCGGTCAACTCTGGGAGAAGAATGAGTTTGGTGGCCGACCGGCATCGGAGGACGTAGGTCGGGAGTCAGCGTAATGACGAGATTGCTCGTTCACGTCGAAGGCCAAACCGAAGAAAGGTTTGTCAACCAAGTGCTCGCACCGCATCTATATAGTTGTAAATTCTCAAGTGTCGGTGCACGAATTATGGGCAACGCGCGTCAACGGAGAAAACGCGGAGGAGTTCAGGCGTGGACGACAGCGCGAAAGGATATTGTAGGTCATTTAAGAGAAGATCAAGCGTGTATTGTCACCACAATGGTGGATTACTACGGGATGCCGAAATCTTGGCCACGCCGCATGGAAGCCGGTAAACTCGCGTTTCCGCACAACGTGCAGACGGTTGAGAATGCGCTTGCAACCGATGTCTGCGAACAAATGCCGACAAACTTCAACCCGGATCGGTTCGTTCCTTATGTCATGATGCACGAATTCGAAGCCATTCTGTTTAGCGATTGTGAGAGATTTGCAGAAGGCATTGGGAAGCCTGAACTGGCACCGAAGTTTCAAGCCATCCGTGACAAATTTGCAACCCCGGAAGAAATTGATGATTCACCCGAAACGGCGCCATCCAAACGTATTGAATCACTTGTTCCCAGATACCAAAAGCCGTTATTGGGGATTTTAGCGGCGTTAGACATTGGTCTCGCGGCAATCCGGTCGGCATGTCCGCATTTTCGAGGCTGGTTGGAGCAGTTGGAGGGTATACCTAATCGACTAGATACGTAGTTGGAAACGGGAAAGTTTGAGAACTACCACAATCAGCGCTTGCTTTTGAACGTGTAAAGTATAAGTGTTGCTGTTAAAGATTCGATCGAAAACAGGAGTCTTGCAATGAAAACGCACGAGAACACCAAGACGGCGGAGACGCTCCCAAAAGTTCAGATTTCGACGAAGAATTTCGGTCCTATCGTAAACGGCAGTATAGACCTGCGGCCACTGACGGTGTTCGTTGGTCCAAGCAACACCGGAAAGACCTATCTCGCCACGCTCATTTACGCACTTCACAAGACTCTTCCCGATTTCTCACTGCTTCCAGTCATGGGTAAACACCTTCATCGTTTTGTGCAGGATTTGGAAGACACCCAAACGTCAACTAGAGATGAGCGCTCTTGGGAAGTGTTATTTCAAGATATTGTCGGAAAACTTCAGATTAAGGGGCGGCGCTTCATGTTCACGGATTTGCCTAGTCCTGTGCGTGAGCGGTGGAAAATTGTTCTCAACGATAACGAGTTGCTGGGCAAGGAATTGGAAACCGAACTACAGCGCTGTTTTGGCCTTCGGTCCATTTCCGAGTTGGTGCGACTGTCAGGGAGTTCAGACAGCGCTGAGCTTTCATTGAATGTCAGTGACGGATGTCGGCCCCTTTGGAATGTCGATATAAAAGTCTCGACATCGGGCATTACTACGGATGGACGTATTGAGGGCATGGTACTTTTCCCCGATGGCGGTGCAGTTGCCAACCGCTGGGGACACAGAAAATTTCGAGAACTGGCAAAAAAGACAGTTGGGGAATTCTTCGACGAATTCCTGTATTCCGCCGCTTGGAATGACAGACGAGGTGAATCGCATTACCTGCCGGCAGCCCGGAGCGGTATTATGCTGAGCCATCGTGTCATTTCAAGTTCTTTGATGGCAAACGCGGCTCGTGCGGGATTAGATCCCTTTCCGGCGCTTCCGACGTTTTCTGGGTTGGTCGCGGATTTTATGGAGCGACTTATCCTTTACGAAGAGAAACTTACACCCGACAATCTCATGAACGATTTTGCCGATGTGCTTGAACGTGATGTGCTTGATGGGCAGATACGCGTTAAAAGAACTTCGGCGGGCGGGTTTCCGGATTTCGTGTATCAGCCGCGGAAAACGAAGGGAACCATTCGCTTGGCTCGTGCGTCGTCCATGGTAACCGAACTTGCTCCTATCGTATTGTTTCTCCGCGGTGTCATTGCCCGCGGCGACATGCTCATCATTGACGAACCGGAAGCTCACCTGCACCCCGAGATGCAGGTCGAGTTTACGCGCTTTCTGGCATCTGTAGTCCGTTCAGGCATTCGAATCATCCTGACAACACATAGCGAGTGGGTGCTAGAGGAACTCGCCAATTTGGTACAAGCCTCGGAACTTAGCGAGTCCGAGCGAGAAGCAATCAACGGCAGTGACATCGCACTTAGGGAAGACGAAGTTGCAGCATGGCTGTTTCGGTCCAAGAAACGCCCCAAGGGTTCGGTTGTGGATGAGATTCCGCTTAATCGGGAATCGGGAACCTTTGCCACCGGCTATGACAAGGTAGCTGCGGATGTGTATAACCGCTGGGTTGAGATATCAAGTCGGGCGGATGAGGGCGAAGGCAAATGAGCAGTCTCGCAAATGCCGTCCGTGCTAGCGTCTCTGAGGGGTGTCTAACGACAAGGTGCCAAAAAGAAGGGTGCAAAGTAAGTCTTCCAGGTATTGGAAGATTTCCGGATAGACAGCGGCCTTACGATGTCATAGACATGGACCATTCCGAATCTCCTGTTCCGCAAGATGGGCAACGATGCGATTTCCTTTTCATCGGGGAATGCAATAGTCTGGACTGGATCGTACCATTGGAATTAAAAAAGGGCCAACCAACCGTGAGTGAAATTGTGCCGCAACTCCGGGCAGGCGCCTCAATCGCGGAAAGGATCGTTCCTAGAGATGCGGAATTAAGTTTAGACCGGTCGCAGCCTACGGTGGTGAATTCAAGCGACATCAGTTGTACCGTTTCAGACACAAAGCGAATTAGATCAAATTTCGAAATCAACGTGAAGGTGTGCGCCTAATCCACTGCGGAGCAAGTTTGGAACAAGCGTTGAAGTTCCCGTAAGATTCGATTTGAGGATTGTAGATTTTCTTTGCGACGGAGGTTGATGTGGGTAACAGACACCTTTTACTAGACACGCGCGTTACGGAGAGGGCGCGGAATGCAAAACTGGTGGTCACGCCGGCGAAGAAGGACCGGCGCAACCCTCTCTTTGGCGAGGATAAGCCGTGGGAGCAACGGTTCGACAACCTCTACCCCAATGTGATGTATGACCGGGAAGAAGGGTTGTACAAATGCTGGTACAGCCCCTTCATCTCCGATCTACCCGCCAAGGGGGTCGGTTTGGCGGAGCGTCAGATGAGAGAATACAACCCTCCGAAGGGGCGGGAGATGGGCTTGTGCTACGCCACGTCCGAGGACGGAATCGTGTGGGACAAGCCTGAACTCGGACTCATCGAATTTGAGGGGAGCACAGGGAACAACCTCGTCATCCGCACCGTACACGGCTCGGGCGTTTTGAAGGAGGATCGCGAGGGCGATCCGGCGAAGCGGTACAAGATTCTCACCTCGTGCGGACGGAAGGGATTGGGCGTCTCGTTTTCGCCGGACGGGGTTAGCTGGGAACCGCCAACGTTGTGTCCGACGATAAATCCCTATCGGGTTGACGGCACACATTACAATGTCCTATGGGTCGAGGAGTTGGGCGAGTATGTCGGGTTCACGCGGATGCGCGACCCGTGCGACGACGGGCCCAAGGAGGTGATGGAGCGCCACGGCGCGTGGCCACCGCGGCAGGTGGGACGGACTACAAGCAAAGACTTTCTGAATTGGACGCAAGCCACGGCGGTCATGCAGGGAGCGGACGAGAACCTGCAGATATACTCCATGCCCGTTTTCCGCCACGGGAACGTCTATCTCGGGCTGCCGGTCATCCACAACCAACGGACGGATAGGGCGTGGACGGAGTTGGCATGGAGCCCGGACACGATTGACTGGCGTTTCGTGTGCCCGGGATCGCCGCTCATTCCGAACAGCGACGAGGTGGGAACGTACGACTGGGGATGCGCCTATTCGTCCGCTTACCCTATCATTCTGGAGGACGAGATTCGTCTCTACTACGGCGCGAGCAACTGGACGCATTTTGGCTGGCGCGACGGATTTCTCTGCTTGGCGCGGCTGCGCCCGGACGGGTTCGCGGGATACGAGCAGATCTCCGCCAAGACGCCCGCGGTTGTCACAACCAAGCCGGTGGCTATCTCAGGAGGTGAACTTCACTTGAGCGCGGACGTTTACGGCGTCGGCTCGGTGCAGGTGCGATTGTTGAATAAAGCCGATGAATCGGTGGTTGCCGAGAGCCATCCGATAGGCGCAACCGTTACCGATGGCATAGTCGCCTGGCAGAATGAGTTTTCACTCGATTCGGTCAAAGACGAAAATCTACGCATTGAGTTCAACATAAACGGCGCCAAGTTGTATTCGTTCGGCTTTGATTTGAGAACGTAAAGCGAGTTCTGGTATTTAAGTTATTATTGTGAAAAAATTAAACCGAGTATCACTTGTACATCTCGACAACAGACGAAACAACCTTAACGGAGGTTATCAGATGAGAAACTACGCCTTAAGCACAATAGCCATGCTTGGCATGGCGTTTAACTTTATCCTATCATACTCAGCGGTGTACGCTCAGGGGCTCCCCGAGCCTGTGCTCGACTTTGACGCCCTAAAAACCGATCAAAAAGGCGGTGACAAAGCTTGGAGAAATGCGGGCACGGCTGGCGGCGAAGTGGAAAGGACGGGGAACCCGGAACTGGAATCGGGCCGTATCGAGATTCCAGCTATCCGAATTAAACTGGACACCAAGTGGTATACAGCGAAAAAATCCGGTTCGACGTTCAGCATTAACGCGCCGGGGGCCGATACACCAGTCGTCAACCTTGAGGACTTTACCATGGCGCTGCTGCTGAGGATTAACGGCGGCTTAATCCAAGAGGAACACCATCTTGTCGGGCTGCAGGCGAATCCTAGAGAAAAGGTCCAGAATGTACGGATATGGCTGGATAATGCCGGAGTTGGGTTCAGTAACGTTAGCATCGCGCAAGACGCTATCGGAGCGCGCGCTGATCTTGGGGTCGGTCAGACGCAGATGACGTTCGATCCGGGCAAGTGGCACTGGGCGCATCTGGTGTTTAGAAGCGGGGATAGTCTTACCGGTTACATCAACGGCGAAAAGGTATCCGAGAGTAATACGACCGTAAAGTGGGACGAAAAGCATGATATGTCCCTGCACGCCATCTTCTCTCATAGCCGGCCGGAAGCACATCGAACTTGCAATTGTTCTATATCTGTCTACCGAGTGTATGATCGGGCGTTAAACGACGCTGAAATTGAATTAGATGTGCGAGGTGCGTTCGCAGTTGATCCGACAGGGAAATTGGCGACCACCTGGGGTACGTTGAAGAGCCGGTTTTGATGCCGCGTCTCTGATATTCAAGGTACATTTGTAGGGTGGGCACTGCCCACTAGCCTCCAAAAACCCCGGAGGGGTGACAGGTACGTAAATAGACAACAACAAAAGCATGAAGAAACTTCCTACAAATGATCAAAAATGGCTTTGCTACCGATTATTCAAGCAGGCTCTAAGCTCGACTTTGTACAAAAGTACGACGATTGGGTTGGACAGAAAGCCATATAACACCAAACCCGTGGGCGGGAATCAGGCGAGCGCATAGATCAAGTGACCGGACAGGGAGGGAGCAACTGAGCGGACAGCGAAGGCGGTAGAGATCCCATAGTAGATTCCAGTACGATAGAGATCCATCAAGCGAGCGAATAATGAGTGATCAAGTGGGTGGACAGCGAACGCGATAGAGATCCCATAGCAAATCCCCTTGCCTCGCCGCGCAGTAACAAGATTCAAGTGAAACGCAATACATCATCCACATGGTACTAGAATCCACCAGCGACTTTTTCAAAGGTCAACCAAAAAGGCCAGATGATTAAAATCTACCCCGATTTTCTTCAGCCCTTGATTGACACCGTCTGCTACGCAGCTTTAATGTGCAAAGCCGAGCTTAAACTGATCGAGGAGGTCCAACACTCTTGATTGGCGTGGATGAAGCGGGGATCCGGTTAGCGGAAGAGGGCTACTGTGTGCTGGAAGGGCTATTGGATCCGGCGGAAGCGGATCGACTCGCCGATTTGTCGCGTCCTTGGATGAAGATGCCCGAACCGAAATTCTTTCACCTGGGAGGCGCGCTCAACGACGTGCCCGAACTCGCGCCGCTGTGTATCCACCCGACAATCCTCGAGATTGCGGAACATGAACTCGGCGAGGGGTTCATACTGGCAAACAACGTGGATGTCACGCGCACCGAACCCGGAGCGCCGGGGCAGCCGTTGCACGCAGACGTTCCGCTATCCTGGATGCCTCAGCCGTGGCCCACATTTCCCACCGCATTGCAGGTGTTCTGGATGCTCACCGATTACACGCCGGACAACGGATCAACGGTTGTCGTGCCGTTCAGTCACCACACACGGCGGCATCCGACACGAGTCAACTATCCGCAGGAAGTCCCGGTACTCGGACGTAAGGGTTCAGTGTTCCTGATGCGCCCCGGAGTCTGGCACCGACGCGGCGAGAATACCAGCCGGGACCGACATCGAGGTACGGTCAACATCTTCTACCTCCCGCGGTACATCCACCGCCCCAAAGATACGTGGCCCTTGGTGAAGCAAAGCGTCTATGAGCGGTTGCCGGCGCGTCTACAAAAAATGACAAGTTCTGTTTAGGCATACATCGGTTGTGGGGTTGGGTCCCCAACCCGTGGGGCGAGGTTATGATTTTTACCGCATGGGATTTTCTATGGGAGTTCTACAGTCCTCGTTAATCAGTCGGTTGAGGGATCTCTATCGCCCTCGTTGCTCACTCGGTTGATCCTACAAGAAATGGTGGGCAGTGCCCACCCTACAAATGCTGTGCTCAACCCAACCTACGAACAATAATTCGCATCGCCTTCATAACGTCATTCAACTCGCCGCGAAGCGGGGCAAGATGCCCCGCCTACCAAGAAGGGAGCGGTATAATTGATACATTATATGCACTGATATTCAAGCGAACTGGTACAATTTGAAATGCGGAAGATTTATCCTAAACAAGGAGTTTTATTTGATGTCGATTAACGAGAGTATGCTGCTACTTGACGAAGCGCTGATTGACGCGGAGAGCGGCATTCAACGAGAGGTTCATCCCGGGAAGAAGAGCGGTATTCTCATGGAGCCGGACAGGGACAAGCCGTGGGAATATTGTGGGTCCGGGATGAGCAAACGCATTCACCTTTACGGCACGACGCTCTACGATGACCTCATGGGCAAATACCGAATGTGGTATTTCGCGCGAATGGGGCCGCACTGGCGGGAAAAGGCAGGCAACTACCAGATTCCGGGCTTGTTTGTGCCGCGCACCGACGAGAAGCCGTACAACTGCAACGGCGCGACCCAAGATAAGTACGGACGCTCATTTGTGGACAACGATCGCGGCGACCTGACCTGCTATGCGGAGAGCGATGACGGTATCAACTGGGTCAAACCGAATCTCGGCATCTTCACCTTTGACGGAAGCCCTGACAACAACATCATCTGGGATCTTCACGGCGCCTCGGTGTTTATCGATCGGGAGGAAGCGGATCCGAACAAGCGATACAAGGCTATCGGGTTCTGCCGTCGTTACCGCAACATCTTCCTCATTACGTCGCCGGACGGCATCCACTGGGACGACAAGGACAACATCGAGCCCGTCTCGGATCGCGGAAACGAGGGCACGTTCAATGTGATTTGGGATGCCAACAGCCAACTATTTCGGGCGTATTCGGTTATGCGGTTCGATGACGTAGACAAGCGCCGCGTCATCTGCTACACCGAAAGTCCCTCGCTTGAGGGGCCATGGAAGGACTCAGTGCCCATGCTGGAGCCGACGCACTGGGACGACGAGGTTGGCTGCCGCAAATACGGCGCACTGCGCGCCGAATTCCATAATCTGTCCGGTTTTCGGTACAATAACCTGTATCTCGGCTTGGTGGGAGCGCTGTATGTGACGGCGGAGCAGATTTCCGGACAGAGGAATCAGGTGCCATGCGACGGACCGATCGATTCGCAGGTTGTGTACAGCCGCGACGGGATAAACTGGGCGCACGCCGACCGCGAGCGGACAGCAGTCATTCCTCGCGGGGAGGATGACGCCTTTGACCGCGGCATGATTATCGGAACAGCCAAGGAACCGATAATCGATGGGGACGAGGTTCACTGGTACTACACCGGCTGCGAACACACGCACGGCGAGACCGATATGGAAAAGCGGGTGAAGCGGTTGGCGCGCGCCACGTGGAAACGCCACCGGTTCGTCGCACTGAGCGCTCAAGACGACGGTGTGGTCACTACCAAGGCGCTGTCTCTGCCCGACGATGCGGCGGGTTTGGAGGTGAACGCGGATGCAGACGGCGGACAGGTGCGGGTAGAACTTTGTGGAGCGGACGGACGGGTTTTGGACGGTTTTTCTCGGGAGGATTGTCAGCCGTTGAACGGCAATGAGTTGCGGTGGCAGGTCAAATGGAGAGCCGGGGATATTTCAAGAATCGAGGGAAATGTGAAACTTCGGTTCCTGCTGGATCGGAGCAAGTTGTACAGTTTAACATTTCGCAGTCGGTAAACGAGGAGCTCCATTTGATGGACATTGACGAGAGTATGCTGCTGCTCGACGAAGCGCTGATCGACGACGAATGCGGTATCCAACGAGAGGTGCAGCCCGGGTTGAAAAGCGACTGCCTCATGGAGCCCGACAGGGACAAACCGTGGGAGTATTGCGCGTCCGGGATGAGCAAATGTGTTTGCCTGTACGGCACGACGCTTTACGATGATCTGACGGGTAAGTACCGGATGTGGTATGCCGGTCGAATGGGACCGCACTGGCGCTTTGAGGGCGGAAACTATCAGATTCCGGGCTTGTATGTGCCGCGCACGGACGAGAAACCGTACAACTGCCACGGCGTGACGCACGACAAGTACGGACGCGCCTTTGTGGACAACGACCGGGGCGACCTGACGTGCTATGCGGAGAGCGACGACGGAATCAACTGGGTCAAACCGAATCTCGGCGTTTTTACGTTTGACGGAAGCCCCGATAACAACATTGTCTGGGATCTTCATGGCGCCTCGGTGTTTATCGACCGCGAGGAGGCGGATCCGAACAAGAGATACAAAGCTATCGGCTTTTGCCGCCGCTACCGCAACATTTTCGTGATAACGTCGCCGGACGGCATTCACTGGGACGACAAGCACAACCTTGAGCCTGCCGCGATTCGTGAGAACGAGGGCACGTTCAACGTGATTTGGGATCCTCACAGCCGGGTTTTCCGTGCGTATTCGATTGTCCGGTTCGATGACAGAGACAAGCGCCGCGTAATCTGTTATACTGAAAGTCCTTCTCTCGAGGGGCCTTGGAAGGACTCCGAGCCCATGCTGGAACCGACGCACTGGGACGATGAGGTCGGGCGCCGCAAATACGGCGCTCTGCGTGCGGAATTTCACAACATGTCCGCGTTTCGGTACCATAACCTGTATCTCGGCTTGGTGGGCGCTTTGTACGTGACAGCGGAGCAGATTCCCGGCGAGAAGAACCAGATGCCGTGTAACGGACCGATCGATTCTCAGATCCTGTACAGCCGCGACGGTATAAATTGGGCGCACGCCGACCGGGATCGGACGCCGGCGATTCCCCGCGGCGTCGGGGAGGCGTTCGACAGCGGCATGATCGCCGGAACCGCCAAGGAACCAATAATCAATGGAGACGAAGTTCACTGGTATTATACCGGCTGTGATTACACGCACGGTGAAGTTGATCTGGACATTAAGATGACCCGCGTGGGGCGCGCCACGTGGAAACGACACCGGTTCGTCGCACTGAGCGCACGGGACGATGGCGTGGTCACGACGAAAGCAGGGCCTCTGCCGGATGATGCGGATGGTCTGGAGGTGAACGCGGATGCCCGGGGCGGGCAGGTGCAAGTCGAACTTTGCAGGGCGGACGGACGTGTATTGGACGGTTTCTCTCGGGAGGATTGTATTCCGATGGGAAGTGATGAGCAGCGGCGGCGGGTCGGATGGAGAGCCGCCGATATTTCAACAATCAACGAGAATGTGAAATTGCGGTTTGTGCTGAATCGGAGTAAATTATACAGTTTCACATTCCGTGAGAGATGATACTATTCTGCTATATTTGTAGTGCGTTAATAGCGTCAATTGGCCCTTTTCAATGCAGGACAAGATGTCCCACCTACGGATTATGGGATGCCGGTCAACGGTTGGTATAGATGTTTTCACAATGGCATGATTGGAAAGCATCGTACGCAATATAATTCAAACGAAACGGTATAAACAGGGAGGGAGATGATGGAAAACAGAGATAATTCCGGATCACAGCCGGGGTACACACAGGCGGGGAAGATAGATCTCTCCGGGAAGGTGGCGTTGGTTACGGGCGGAGGACGCGGCATCGGCGCCACGATTTCGCTGGTGTTGGCGCAGGCGGGCGCCGATATCGTCATCAACCATAGCAAAAGCCCGGAGGAATCGGAACGGATTCGGGGCAAGGTTGAGGCTATGGGTCGGCGCGCCGTTGTCATTGGTGCGGATGTCGGGTATAGCGCACAGTGCAAGGTGTTGGCTCAGGGCGCAAACGAGGCGTTCGGGAGGGTGGATATCTTGGTGAACAACGCCGGGATGGGTCAGCCGAACAAGATTGTCGATACGTCCGACGAGGAATGGGACCGCGTGATGAATGTCAATGCGCGCGCCATGTTTTCGCTTGCCCGCGAGCTGTTGCCGGGTATGATGGAGCGGAAGTTCGGGCGCGTGGTTTCGATTTCGTCAAACATAGCGGTTTACGGGCGCGGGGGCGGTTCGTTCGCGACCTACGGGGCGTCCAAAGCGGCGATGATTGCGCTGACCAAGGGGATTGCGCATGAGGGCGGACCTTTCGTCACGGCGAACGCGATCTGTCCGGGTCCAACGCAAAAGGATCTGGCGGAAGACAGAACGAAACCGATAGCGATTCAGGAGGATGACCCCCAGAGCTGGCTCGGCATCCCGTTTTTGGTTAACCGGCGAGGAACGGCGGAGGATATCGCGCACGCGGTGAGTTATTTCGCGTCGGATGCCGCCGAGTTTGTCACCGGTCAGACGCTGCATGTGAGCGGGGGGTTGTTTATGCCGTAGGCGGCAACGACGCGGGAAGAATGGAAGAGGGGAAGGTGGGAAGGTCGGGAATCGGAGTCGCGATTCAGAGATCGCTCCTACAGTAACGTTATTTAGGATGTGCGCGTGGACAATGCGATGGTGAGTTGGAGGGAGTTTTCGGTTGAGGTAAAGAGGCAGGCGCAGACGTGTGTGGTGGCGGAACCGAAGGAACTGTCCGACCGTCCGGCGCTGCTGCTCAATTTTGCGGCAGACCGAATGGCTTCGCTGAAATCGGAGCCATACAACATCACGCCGCGGATGTTCCTCGCCGCGGGGTATCGCGCCGCGAGTTTTAATCTGCCGTGCCACGGTGACCGAGAGGTTCCAGGTCAGCCCCGAGGGATTGCGGGGTTCTGTGCCGAGTGGCAGAGAGGGGTGGACGTGTTCGCCGGATTCGTCGATGAGGGGCGCGCCGTTGTTGATGCATTGATTGAGCGCCAGCTTGCCGAGCCGGGCCGCATCTTTGTTTCTGGCACATCGCGGGGAGGCTACTGTGCGCTGCGTTTGATGGCAGCGGAGGAGCGTATCGCAGCGGCGGCGGCGTTTTCGCCCGTGACGGACTGGCGCGTGCTGAAGGAGTTCGCGGAAATCAGGGATGCGCCCGAGGTTGCGAAGTTGGCTTTACCTCGTTTTGCCGGAGCATTGGCAGGACGCGCCGTTTGGACGGCAATCGGGAACAGCGACGCGCGCGTTGGAACGGATGCGTGCCTGCGCTTTGCGGAAGCCGTGGTGCGAGCGGAAGCTGAGAAGGGAATTTCGTCGTCGCGGTTCGTTTTGCATGTCGTGCCGGAAAAGGAGCATCAGCTTTCGGATAGTTGGTGCCGGCGCGGAGGGGAGTATTTGTTGGATTGGGCGAACAGAGAAGGCGGGAATGAAGGGAGTTACATCGTTCGGTTTTGAAGGTTCTAAAGGCTGAAAGTCTGGAAATTTTGAATTGAATCGTTGGGTATCGTAAGTCTCAACCCAACCTACGAACTTGAAAATCGGGCGGCGCACATGAAATTGAAGACAATGTACAGGGGATTCAGTCGCTTTTGGTTGGTGCTGTCATTCTTGCTGGGGGCGTTTGCTTGGTATATCAACGATGCCAAGGGAGCAGTTTTAACTTTCATTATCGTCATGGCCATTGGTCACGGAGTGTTTTGGGTGATTTCTTGGATTGCCCGGGGCTTTCGCGAATGAGCTAATTGTTGGGCGGACACCACTCACCGACCTTTTAAAGCCCGAGTAAGGCGACGGGTCATTAGGCGAGAGGAACATTGCGAAAGCAACTAACGACCATCACAAGCAGTAAAGCGCTCCCATGCGCGCTTTTGGTAGGAGCGATTTCCGAATCGCGACATCAAAATCATAGAGTTTAATAGCTGAAAGCTTGGTGGGCAGGGGATCTCTATCGCAGTCATAATGCAATCCTTTTATCCCACCCTACAACGCTTGATCGAATCACGCAGGAGTTGATATGAGCATGAATAGTGATATATTGTATGCGCCGCTGCCGTTCAAGGCGAAGCGTGAATCAAGTTGGGACCGCGAAGGATATAACCGGGACGGGAAGGTGTATCCCGCCTCTCAGGCAAGTGTCCTCGCGGAGATTCCGGGACCGGGGATGATTGTGCACATCTGGTTCGCGCTTAGTAATTACAATGCCGAGGAGCCGCTATTTCTGAGGAAGAACAGCCTGGAGTTCTATTGGGATGACAACGAATTTCCGAGCGTGCGCGTGCCGTTCGGAGACTTCTTCGGAGTCGGACACGGGCAGATTCGAGATTATACTTCGGCATTGTTCGAAATGTCGCTGAATCCCGGAGCGTCAACTGCCTCGTTCAACTGCTGGGTGAAAATGCCGTTTCGTGAACACGCCAAAGTGGTCGTCAATAACGAATCCGAGGCGGAGATTCGACTCTTCCACTACTTTGATTATCGGGAGATGGAGAGCCTTCCCGAGAAGTTATACTACTTCCATTCGAATTGGAGGGCGGAGATGCCGCGCCGCGCAACCCCTTTGATTGACGGGAAAGAGGGCGCCAACCTCACCGGCGATGACAATTACTGTATCTTGGACACGAGGGGCGAAGGGAATTTCTTGGGGTGCAGCTTGAGCGTAGACAATTTCAGCGGCGGATGGTGGGGAGAGGGCGACGACATGATCTTCATCGACGACGAGCCGTTTCCACCTTCGTTCCACGGCACCGGCAGCGAAGATTATTTCAATCAAGCGTGGGGGATGCAGAATATTTGCTATCCTTATGCCGGCACACCGTTGTTCAACACCGATCATGCGAATTGGGAGGGTCGGTGGTCGATGTACCGTTATCATATTCAAGATCCGATTCCGTTTACGAAATCGCTGCGAGCCACGATAGAGAACGGTCACAACAATCATCGAAGCGACGATTACTCATCGGTGGCGTATTGGTATCAGTATCCGATAGTCGAGGCGCCGGCGCTGCCGGAGATGGAGGGTCGGTTGCCCAGACAGCACGAATATCCGAATTGAGTTGGCCGTAACGGAGGGAATATTGGCAGGGCAGTACGTATTACCGCCGATGTGAAAAACGGAGAGCGCGAGGTGGTATCGTTTATGAATAAAATTCATGAAGCCAATCGCCGGCGCTGGGATAATCAGGCGGGGACATGGGAGGAACGCTTGAATCGCGCCGACCTCTGGCACCGATGCCATAAAGAGCCCGAATTGGCATTCAAGGGCGAGGCGTTTGCCACCATCCGAGAGACGGTGGGCGATCTTCGGGACAAGCGCGTGTGTATCATCGGTAGCGGAGACAACATGGCAGCCTATGCGCTTGCAGGATTGGGGGCAGTCGTGACTTCCACCGATATTTCGGAGGAACGATTGAAACTGGCATCATGTCGCGCAGAAGTACTCGGCGTATCAATCGATTTTGTTCGTGCCGATGCCGCCGATCTGGGGTTTGCAGACGATTCGACGTTTGATCTGGTCTGCTCCACAGAGGGCTTTTTCGTGTGGATTGCCGATCTTGAGGCGGTGTTTCGCGAGGTTTCGAGAATCCTTAAACCGGGAGGCGCGTACGTTTTCTGCGACATTCACCCGTTCATGCGTCCATGGAAAGAGCAGGTAACGCCTATTGAAATGGAGAAGCCTTATTGGGACACCGGCCCCTTTCGATTGTCCAAGAGCGAATCGTATACGTTTAACTGGACCTTGGCGGATCTGCTGAATCCACTTGCACAAGCTGGATTGACATTGAGGAAAGTCCTCGAAAGTCCAGCCCAGGATCCCGGGTTTTGGATGGAAAGCGGTGATGCGTCTGACAGCGATGAATCGTTGCTTGATTGGAAGCGGAATCCTCGTGCCGGATTGCCTGTTTGGCTAACGCTTGCTGCGTCGAGAGCTGATTGATGTACAGTTATTGTCATTCTTATTTACATATATTGTAGGAGCGATCTCTAGGTCGCGGCTTCTTATCGCGAACAGAGCTCGCTCCCACAAAAGAGGCACAATGAATTGTGCCACGACAAACCCGATAATCAAAGCCTAACTGTAAAATTTCCAATCGTAATGACTATAAAACATCATGCGCGCTGTTATTCAAACGAATCGGGGGCGGTTCATGGAGCTATTCTTCGCGACGGCGCTGATGGCGACCATGGCGTGTAACCTGCCCGTAAACTTTAACCAAGACCATATGTCCAAACACGGATTACCCCTCCTCTTCTGGGAGCCGGAAGACATTGCCGACCCGTTCGGCAGGATTGAGTTCCACGCCGAGCCGTTGCAGAATCTTGGAGCCGCGTCCGGCTATCCTCATATGCAGTACGGCTGCCAAGTCCCGAGAGCCGAGGGCGGCAGCTTTATCTATGGATGGACCGTTCAAAACTGGGCGGATTCAAGCAACCGAGTGCTTGAGGTTGTCCGATGCGTAACGGAAGACGGAGTGACGTTTTTCGATGAACAGGTCGTCTTTTCTCACGGCAAAACGCCTTGGCAGGGGTTCGCCAATATCGTGCGTCGTCCGGACGACGGCGCGATATTTCTGTTTTCGTGGGCTGCCGGCCGCCTGTATGTTTTCCGCAGCGATGATGGAGAAAATTTTACGCTGTTGACGGAGGAGGCGTATGCCGGTCACGACGCCATGTGTGTGACCTGGTATCCGCCCTTTGGCCAGTTTCTCAATTACCAGACGGTTACGCAGCCTTACCCGAAGCGCTACCCCGACAATATTGGCGACTTGCGCCGCGTGCTTTCCTTCCGACGTTCGGCAGACGGCGTCAGGTGGGATTCCTTTTCTCCGACGTTTCTCGAGGGCGAAAATCTGTGGCTGCCGGATTCGGCCGATCCCGCAGATTTGGAGTTCTATCGAGTCCTCGTGTTTCCCCACTTGGGGCGATACGCCATGCTGATCGCGGATTACATGCCACCGCCCGCGGAAGCCAACTCGCGGCGCGCCACAACAAAGCACGGACCGTCTTATATGGCGGAATGGGCGATTAGCCGAGACGGGCTAAACTGGAAGCGCAGTTTTCGGGACACGAACGCGTACGCCTCTCAGTTCTGGCTGGCGCTCCAAGGACCGCTGGCTCACGACGGAGTTCTCCGGTTCTATCATCCGGATGGCAGGATCGCCGGGTTGCCCTCGGACCGAATCTTCCATGCGACCTGCCGCGCGAACGGTGAATTTTCGACCCCACCATTTTCGATGCCGGAGGACGGATTGGTTCTCAACGCGTACGCGGTGTATCGCGAGGTGGAGCGACCGAGCGGACAGGCTTACATCATGGCGGAACTGCAACATGCGAAGGGCGGCGTAATCCCCGGTTATGAACGAACGAAGTGTCTTTTCGAGGATCGTGACGGGAGGAAGTTGCCGCTGGCCTGGGAGGGGAGGAACGGGAGCGAGGTCGCGGGGAAACAGGTGAGGATTCGATTGTTCCTGAGGGATGCAAAAATCTACGGCATCACATCAGCCGTCAAATGAGTTTAAGATCACGCAGGCGTTTAGTCATGTTGTGCTAAATGGTCAATGAGGTTCTGATTGGTCGCACGCACATCTGTTTTGATGTTGTTTAAATCGTTGTGAATGTCGGTCAGCCGAGTATTTATCGCGTCAAACTGTTTTTGAATGCCGTCAAATTGTTTCTGAATGCCATCAAATTGCTTCTGGATGCCGTTGAACCCTAGTTTCATGAAGATACCTAGTGCCGTTGTTAAAATACCTACTCCAAGGGTTGCCGCTATCTGTAATTCCATTATAATTGCCTCCATGTAGTGAGGTTAAATCAGTTCCCTGAATAATGGTCGCCTGTTTTGTTCCGCATCTCTGGATGCAATTCTAACCTCATTGAACCCAACTGTCAAGAAAGATATTGGCAAGGTGTCGTTGGAAGACAAACTTCAGGAGCAATTTTCGAGCCCAATCATTGGCTCGGTTGGATTCATCAATTACTGCTATCCCAAGAATGCTGAGACTAACGCGTATGTCTCTGTTTTTTACTTCACACGAAATCAAGTCGAATGATTTACTAAACAGGACCGGAGCCTTTGGCTCATTCACAATTCATGATACATTCCATTAACGAGGTGAAATATGGCACGAATCAATCGTGCAATCGAGTTGCTAGAACAGGGACAACCGCTCTACTACGCTTCCCCCAAGGAGTGCAGTTACGAGGGCGGCATTGAAGCCGTAGGCACCTGGGCGGACTACCTCATGTATGAAATGGAACACGGCGTCTATGACGTGCCCGCGCTTCAGGAGTTCATGCGAGGTCTCGCCGCGGGCGGTCCGACGCGGAGCGGGCACCGCACACCGACCGTGATTGTGACGCTGCCGACCGACGGGACGAACGAAGATGTGGTGCGTGCCAACGCCTGGATGATTAAACAAGTGTTGGCGACGGGCGTTCACGGCATCCTGCTCGTTCATGCGGAAACTGCCGGCGCCGCGAAGGCGCTGGTGGAATCGGCGCGTTACCCGTTCCAGACGATTGGCGTCGGCGATGGGCTGGATGTCGGACGCCGCGGCTCGGGCGGACAGGGCAGAGCGGCGGACATCTGGGGAGTATCGGTGCAGGAGTATCTCCAACTGGCAGACCCCTGGCCTCTGAACCCGAAGGGTGAACTCATGTTGGGATTAAAGATCGAAAATCGGCGGGCGCTCGAAAACGTTGAAGCGAGTACCAGCGTGCCCGGCATCGCTTTCGCGGAATGGGGGCCGTCCGACATGGGGATGTCGTTCGGATCGCCGCCGCCGCACGACGCGCCGTATCCGGAACATATGGCAAATGCGCGTGCGCGGGTCAAAGCAGCGTGTGACGAGGTGAATATCGCGTTTTTGAACAGGATGGCTCCGGACGACATCACCGAGATGATTGACGAGGGGGTCATGATTGGCGCGGGAGGCGAAGAATCCGCCAAAATTGGCAGGGAATACACCAAGCGCACCATGCCGGTGTAGGGCACGGTGTGGTAATTGGTTCTGTACGTAGTGATTTGAGCGAAATGGGAGGATATTCGTGCCGATTTCACAATACGGAGCAACGCTCAGAGGTTCCAGGGCTTATTGGATTCTCGTTATAGTGCTCTTGATTGGGTCCGGTATTTCGGGATGCGATCAACTTCAACGCGTCATTGAATCGGTAGGTTCGGAAGGCGCTGATAGCGGAGCCATAGTCAAAATCGGCTTTATTTATAGCCCGCCCGACCCGGGGACGACTCGGAACGGGACAGAGTTGGCTGTTGCGCTTGCGAACCAAGCCGGAGGCATAAACGGCGTACCGATAGAGTTGCTTATCCGAGATGCCAAAGGGGATCCGTCACTCAGCGTTCAACACGCCGAGGAACTGATCGCTGCGGGAGTTTCCGTAATCGTTGGGCCCGATTTCAGCACGGAAGCCGTGGAAGTCGGAAAGGTTGCGCTGAAACACGAGGTACCGATGGTGACAACCTATCCGACAAATCCAAAGGTCGCTCAATCGGGAAGATTCGCGTTTATGGGCGCATACACCGATCCTTTTCAGGCGGGGGTAGCGGCAAAGTTCGCGACGCAAGAGTTGAGGGCAACAACCGCGGCAGTGCTCACAGAGATTGGTGAAATCTACTCGGAAGAGCTATCGACCGCGTTCATCGAACATTTTACCGCGCTGGGCGGCGAAATCGAAGTTCACCAGTTTTATAGTACGGGCGCAACGGATTTCACCGAGCAATTGAAGGCGATTGCCGCTGTCGATCCACCGGTCGATGTCATTTTTCTTGCCGGCTTGGGCTCCGAATTTCCGGTTGCGGTCAAGCAGGCGAAATCCCCCGATTTCCGTATTGCTGCAACCTTCCTCGGCGGGGACGGTTGGGACCGCCCGGATTTGATCGAGATAGGCGGAATGGCGGTTGAAGGGAGTTTCTTTGTGAATCATTTTTCCGCCATCGGTAATCTGGACCGGTTAAGCGCGGAAGCACAGAAATTTGTAGTTGCTTATACGGAGATGTTCGGTATGGCTCCCGACGGTCCGGCGGCGCTCGGATACGATTCCACCACGATTGCAATCCAAGCGATGCGGCGAACGAGCGACGCAACCCCCGCGGCGATTCGCGATGAAATTGCGGCGACGCAGGATTACAGCGGCGCAGCAAATCTGTCGCACTTTGACGAAAATCGGTATGCCATCAAGAGCGCGGTCATTAACACGGTTAAAGATGGGAAAATACAGTTCTATCAAGCGATAGAACCGTGAATGTTGTAGGAGGGATCAAGCGACCATATACGGAGACCTGTAGGTTGGGTTGAACGAGTAAGTGAAATGTCCGTATGCGTTGGAATTGGCTTAGGGAGTCTCATCTGGATTGAACACCCGGATATCCGAGTGAAACCCAACTCCGTATGCCATAGATGCAAATGAGATATCGCCGAGCAATAATAAAAGGCAGCACATACTTCTTCACTGTCGTCACTCACAATCGTAAACCTTTTCTCTGCCATCCAAGTAACGCGGAACTACTGCGTCAGGCATTTCAGAATACGATGCAACGACATCCCATGGAGATTGATGCTTTTGTTTTGCTTCCTGACCATCTACATAGCATCTGGACTTTGCCTGAAGATGACCACAACTTCTCAATGCGTTGGCGTCTAATCAAAAGTCACTTCAGTCGCAATTGTGATATCAAGTATAGTGGTATTGTTTCCACATCACGGCAAGCCAAACGGGAGCGAGCATTTTGGCAACGTAGATTTTGGGAACACATGATTAGAAACGATCAAGATTTACAAGATCACGTTGAATACATTCACTATAATCCCGTCAAACACGGTTTGGCAACGGCCCCTAAAGATTGGGAGTATTCTAGTTTTCATCGTTACGTCAACGCGGGATTGTATGATGAGATGTGGGGAACGGTAGGTGATATATCGTTTGACCCGAATATTGGTAATGAATGAGTTAAGTTGGGTTTCACTACACATTTCAACCTAACAGTACTTGTCGAAAATCGAAATCCATCTAGGTGAGGTAATCGTTGGCAATTGGCCGTTCAACCCAACCTACGTGCTGTTCAATCGCTTGATCGCTCATCCCAACCCATGAGATATAGAAAGGCAGTTGGGTTTCACTATACATTTCTACCTGACGGTGCTTGTCGAAAATCGAAATCCATCTAGGTGAGGTAATCATTGGCAATTAGCCGTTCAACCCAACCTACGTGCTGTCGTTCTTCTTTTTCACTTGTTTGAACAGATTTCTATCGCGCTCGCTGTCCACTCGCTTGATTGCTCATCCCGATCTATGAGATTTAGAAAGGCAGTTGGGTTTCACTACACATTTCTACCTGACAGTACTTGTCGAAAATCGCCATTCATCCAGGTGAGGCAATCATTGGCAATTGGCCGTTCAACCCAACCTACGTGCTGTTCGTTCCCTCGATCCCAACCTACGAGTTGAGCGCGGTGACGCCGAATTCCGATTCGAAGTCGTGCCAGATATCATCCGGGATGTGTGCGGTGGCAGCTTCGAATCCCTCCTCGACCTGCTGTCTGTCCGCGGGACCGAACATGACGATGCCGTCAACCGGTGCGGCGAGGCAGAATTGCACCGCTATGTGACGGATGTTCACGCCCCGTGCTTGACACCACTTCCACATATTGTGCGCTTGTGGCTTGGCGTCCGGGTCCCCTTTTCTCGCGCGGCGGAGTTCATCCTCGCGGTTCGGCTCCTCGCCGGTGAGTGTGCCCATCCCCATGGGACTCGCTAGGATTATCCCGATGTCATGCTCCCGTGCCAGCGGCAGCGTGGTTTGCGCAACGGATTGGTCTAGCAGGGTGTAGTCCAAGAACGTGAGTATGATGTCGATATGTCCGGTTTCGATGGCGCGTCGATGAAACTCGTGTTGGCGCACGCCGAGACCGAGATGTCGGATAAACCCTTCCTCTTTCATCTTTATCAACTCGTCCAGAGCGTGTCCGGGGGCGAGTGGATCCTCGATGTCGAACGGATCGTGAATCAGCACGGAATCCAGATAGTCCGTCTTGAGAAGTTTGAGGCTGTTCACCACGCTGAGGCGCGTCGCCGCGGCGGAGAAGTCCTTCTTGCGTCCTTCGTCCGGCGGACTGACCTTGGCTTGCAGGTAGACTTTCTGGCGCAAGCCGCCCTCCAACGCTTTTCCCCAGCGATCTTCCTGTCCTTTGGGGTAGGTGTCGATGTAGTTGATTCCCAAGTCGATTGCGCGGCGGATCGCTTCTATCGTCTCGCGTTCCGCGCGTTGACCCAGCCATGCAGCGCCAAGTCCAAGTGATGCGGGCCGCATCTCGGTGCGCCCCATGCGTCGTGTTTCCAGTCCTGCCATACTACCTCCTCTGTTTTTTCGCTGTCGTTCTAGAATATCTCTGCGGTAGCCAATTTGCGGCTGTTCACAAGCCGAATCCGTTTGGGGGGTGTTCGCAATCGACTGTTGTCACTATCCGCCCCGTTAATCTCATTCGATCACTCCTACCCCGCCGAATGGTAAATATTTTAGGAATTTTTAGATTGATAACTTAACATATATGTGGTATATTTTGGTAGAAATCAAGCGATTGTGTTTGAAAAATCGACGCTTCCGAGATTTCGACAGGAGAAAGAGGCTATAGACAATTTGGATAGTTTGCCACAACAGCCTACCGAAAGACAATATGTTTCTGTGTTGCTATCCCACAATGTGCTGGCGGCACATGCACTCAAAGAAGGAGGCGCCCGATGCAGGTAACATTGGAGTCATTGGATTATGACCGAGGAAAAAGATGTTGGCTTAAAGCAATGGGTACGCGAGATAGATAAGAAGGTGGACAACATTCTTGAATTCATGCACAAGATGGAAGTCCATCTCGACTACACATCCAAGCGTATCGATACCCAGTGCGAAAAGTTGGCAAATCAGGACAATCGGCTTAAAGCGGTCGAGGACGACATCCAAAAGCACAAGGGTGAGCTCACGATGCTCAAGAGGATTTTGTCCGGGATTGGAGTAGTTGCGGCAGTGGCGGTTCCAATCATTATGATAGTAAAAGGCGGCTGATTGACCGACAGACGAATTTTATATGTTTTGAATAATTTTTAAGATTGACAACTTAACACTTGTATAGCATATTTTAGGTAGAGATTAGGAGACGGTGTCAGAATAACAGACACTTCTTAGATTTCGACTGGATGACCAATGTGAGCTATCTGGTATACTACTCCTACCATAAAAAGGAGGGTACTATCATGTTAGCGGCATTGAAGTGTCTATTTGTGTTATGCGTAGTATTACTGGCGGCGTGTTCGGAAACAGACTCTATTAACGATTCGGATGTCGATGCGGATATTCTGTTTGCTCCACTCGAAAACAGGCGTGACGAGGAGAGTGTTATCGGTTATTGGTCGCTAGACCACGGGCGGGGTCTAGACGATATCGGACTGTTCTTTTTCTATGAAAGCCTGTGGATGGAGCGCAGCACACCGAATATGGAACTTTTGATTATAGAGTTTTTGACGGACAACCAATGGCAGGCGTCGTTGCTATACGACGACTGGAACGGTGACTTGCATTTGCAGTACCCGTATTTGATTGGCGAATACATGTTCAAGGATAACGGGCAGTTTATGATGTCGGGCGGCCGGATGGGCTGCTTCAGTTCTATTGTTGGTCGGTATTTTGTCAGGGGCGACACCATGGTGCTCCGGGCAAACGGCGGACATGTAGGGCTAGATCGGTACAGCCCGCTTACCGATCCGCGTGTGCGAGACAGACTGCGGGTAACGCGGTAACTCATTCTAACAAAGAGATTAACATGGCACGAAGTGTCGACAATGAAAAGTGGGCGGGGAACGTGAGCGTAAATCCTTTTTCCTTTACGAAAGACGCGAATCGACTCATTATATCGCAGTCTACGCACAACTTCAGGATCGAAAACCGCACGACCAAGAAAGTCGGGATGCGCGCGGACTACCATCATGTGATTTTAAGGCGCGACAGCAAAGGCCTGTACACGATACCGGTTAAAAACATCAGCCACGAGGGGGCGATTACAGTGCCCAAGAAAAAGGACGGCGAAGAGTACGGGCTATGGACGCAGGCTCTCCAGCACGATGAAGGCGGAAATGACTGGAACCCGTTCAAGACTTGGGATATCACGGGCGAGGAAGGCGCTTCTTATAAGTTGGACACGTACGTCGCGGTGCGGCATGGACAAGGAGCACAATGGGGCGACGATCTGCAGCATGACCGCTGGGAAACGCTTAATCTGTAGTCGTTTTGTAGAGAGGAAGAAGTCTAGCCCGGCGGGTAGGTTGCCGGGCTTTTTTTGTGCCCGATAATTGGTATTATCGGACGTTTTTATTCGTCGGGCAGAATTAAAAATACGGTGACGGCAAGGAATGCCATGAACACAAGCACTGGCACTGGCGATTGTTTCTCAATTGTTGTACGTTGAATGTGCTGGCGCGGGACATGCTCAGGAGTCACTCCATACAACGGCATCAGGCTGACCTCTGGCGTTAAACCGTAGGAAGCACCGGTAGCGGAATCGACCGCCATGCGAGGTATTCCGCCGATTAAACAGTTACCGGCTAATGCGTCGCCTTGTTGCCGAGATGTTACCGTGGCAGTAACCGAATGATAACCGTCCAGTTCAATTGTGATGACGTGGTGCCTCTTGTGTTCTAGTTGGATGATCGTGGGCGTCAAACCCCGCGCTTGGTTGTCTGCGGTCACTTGAGCGCCCGAAGGATCGCTCGTCACGGGAATATCTTGGTGTGTGCCTCGTACAATGGTGGCGCATAGGGTTCGGATGTGATTACTCCTCTTCGGGGCATTTGTAGACGAAATCGGCGGCGCCGGTGTCCCAGCTAAGTCGAAAGGCGATGTAGCCGGTGTGTCCGGGGTCGTGGCAATCTGTGGTGACCCTGGCTTTGTTAATCGTGCCGCCCGACAGCCCGCCGCTGATTGGCGTAATGTTCAGCCACGGGAGGTCCAGGTTGGTGATTCTAAAGTTCTCGGGATATCGGGAGAACTGGAAGTCGATGCGCTCGTGTTGGTATTCGCCCTCGCCGATCCGTCTTGTGAGGACGCCGATGGGTGGGATGCCCCAGATAAGCGGAGGGGGATCGACGCGCATGATGTAGGTGTAGGGCAGCCCGAGGCTGAACAGCCCGAAGTGTTCGTGGCCGGGGTGGGCTTGGTGGATGTGGTCGCCCACGGGGTGGTCGTGGTCATGGGTATGCTCGTGGTCTGTCAGCGGATGCTCGTGGCTGCAGGCGAGCGCGGCGAAGATGAGAGTCAGCAAAAGTGTCGGTTTCATCGGGCCTCCTTTAGGCGCGTTCTTCGAAGGTGAAGTATCGTTGCTTATGGGTCGCCGCACCAGACGAAGAGGGTGCGGATGCCGGTTTCCCGTTCCAAGGTTATTCTGCGATCGTTGGGGAATCCGGCGACGGTTTCCAACGGATCTCGCCGGATCGAAAGTGTTTCACGAACTCGTCGTACGCCTCCATATTATCGACCTTGTACGGTGGCGGCCAACCATCGGTTGTATCTGGCCATATACTCACAATCTGGATGTTCGGGCGGGGGGCGTCCACCACGACGCGCGACGGTAGGGATTCCTAGCCGCAGCCGGTTATCAGGACGACAGCACCGATGAAAAAGAATGCGTATAGGGCGACGACCACCGCTGTCTTAACGATTCGTCCGAACAAATCGGAGCCGTTCATAGGGTTTTCACCTTTTCGGCAGTGTTAGTTCTCATAGCGGCAGCACTTCGTGAAAGTCGATCCGAGTTGAGGGCAAAAAATGTGCCGTCGCTTGTAGAGTTGATAGTTCTCGAATTGATTGCGTTATTGGAGTGTGAGCAAGTTATGTGCCACTATCTATCACGCACCAAGGCTGTCCTAGTCTATGATCTGCCCTGTATTAGCACTACCGCACGAATTTCATCGGCACTGTTCTCCGATGTGTTACGGAAACGCAATGGCGTTTCGTACTTTCGTATCTAACAAGTGAACGGGGATGTCCATTTTTTGTGCAAGAGGGCAATGGGCGATAGACGATTGCCCTGCTGTCAAACGGCAGAAGGCCTCTGCCGCGTGGTATTGGCACGTTACAACAAGACTTCCTCTGCTAACCTAGCCAGTTCACCACTAAACAGCCGCTCTGAACCCAATCTCAACCACGTGGGTAGCTTGCCGCCGGGGTCTGCCTCCAGCTTGAGATACAGCAGCCAAAGCGTGTAGAACTGCCGGCAGAGTTCCGCATAAGGCATGACGGACATGAATCGGTCGACTTCGACTTCTTGTGAGTGGTTGAAATAGACGCTCAGGATCCGTTCTCTGTCGACATCGCGATCCGTCCAAAAGTTCTGCAAGTCAAAATGGGGGAAACCTATCCCGGCAAGTTCCCAATCAAACAGAATCGCGTACTCCTGCCCCAACTTCGGCAAAGCAATATTGCTCGGGTGAAAGTCATTAAAAACCAGTACTCGGGGCTCCCGTTTCCACCGCTCACGACCTTCAAAAAGAACGGTACACGCTCTCAAGAAGTCACGTTGTGAGAGCTGATGACCTCCGAACCGCGCCTCTCTTAAAACCTCCCACATTTTTTCGGCAGACTCAGCATCCGCCTGTGAGCCTTCTTCCGGCGCCAAAAAATCTTCCGCCGCAGCCATCAACTGTGGTGCGGAACGGCTGGCGTTATGGATTGTTGCATAAGTCCTAACGATGATCTCCTGTTCTGCCTCGCTGAAACGGTGATCGTCCGCGAGCATCACACACCGTTCGGACAAATCCTCCATAAGGAGCGCCCACCTCGTCGGCGCGTCATAATATCGCGTTAGGATTCTCGCATGCGGCACCCGAAGATGCTCCAGCAATTCGTATACCCGGTATTCACGGTCAGCGATTCCGTAATCCTTAGCGTACCACAGCGCCCCATGAACGGCTGTGTCCTGCCGAGCTTTTACCACGGCAGAGAAACTTCGGCGATTTGCATTTCCGGTAATCCGAGCTATGAATAAGTCGCTGTTACCGCGGGGCAGCGTCTCTATATCGAGATCTTCTACTGTTTCTCCATAGACTTCCCTGAGTAGACGAGTCAGTTCTATATTATTCATGTGGACGCTTCACAGCTTGCTTGAGTTTGAAAGATGGTGGTTCTATTTGCTTTGTCGAAATTTGTACTATGATTACTATAGCGCACAGTCTGAAACGAGATCAATTATAAAGCGGTATAGCAATAGAGGGACGACGCGACCGACCAAGGAACGCGATAGAAAAGAGTAGGGGACGCAGATCTGCGTCCCCTACAGTCCGATAACGTGTTTGCATAATATCGTGCGGCCATTTCCAGTAATTCGCGTATGAGCGTTATCATGATTATGTTGTTGTATGGTACGCACGTTTTGCGCTTTTAGTGGTTCCAAAGGCTGGTGCGCATTGCGCACCCTACAACTACGGGGTTCACTATCGCGCTCGTAATTCACTCGGTTGATTACTATCCGTTCGTAGGATTCCACTTAATCGCGACCGGGAAGGGGAACTCTATCGCCTTCCTTATTCAGTCAGTTGATCTCCTACAGTTGGGTTTCACTGCGCTCAACCCAACCTACGGACTGCGTCCCCTACGATCCGAGAACGTGTTTGAATAATGGTGGGAAATAAAGTAGGTAATAATGATCGTTATTACCTACAAAGAAAGGAGCGCAAATCGGGGGTTTGATGATTGGAGGCTCTGTAGGATCAGATTCCAAATGCCCCGCAGGAACATGAGTTTGTCCTTGACCGAACAGTATCCGCTGCGTAAAATGGTACTGGCAATTTACAAAGAATTCAGATTCTTCCAAGCGGCTTTCAAAACGATATTTCACAACGTATTCAATTAGCAATTCCAAGGAGATTGGTTTATGGCACTGTCACCTGAGTTGTGCAAGAAGATGTACAAAGATATGTGGCGCATTCGCCTCTTCGAGGAGGAGGCGCATCGCCAAACGAGTCTCGGCAGCGTGGTGGGAGCGCTCCACATGTATTGCGGGGAGGAGGCGGTCGCGGTCGGCGTTTGCGGCAACCTGCGCGATGACGATTATGTGTTGGGCACGCACCGCAGCCACGGGCACTGCATCGCCAAGGGCGCCAAGCCGAGCGAAATGATGGCGGAGTTGTTCGGCAAAATCACGGGCACCTGCGCCGGAAAGGGCGGTTCGATGCATATCGCCGATTTTTCGCTCAACATGCTGGGCGCGAACGGCATCGTGGGCGCGGGTATCGGGCCCGCTACCGGCGCGGCACTCGCCAGCAAGATGCGCGGAACCGATCAGGTGTCGGTCTGTTTCTTCGGCGACGGCGCCGCGGCGCGGGGCACCTTCCACGAGGGCATCGGGTTCGGCGCGTTGTGGAAGCTGCCGGTGATTTACGTCTGCGAGAACAATCAATATCAGCAGTGGGTGCCGCGGTCGAACGTGGCGGTACTCGATTCGGTCGCCGATATGGCGGGGTCGTATGCTATTCCCGGCGTATCCATTGACGGACAGGACATCGTCGAGGTCTACGAGGTGGTGGGTCAAGCGGTGGAACGCGCCCGCAACGGCGGCGGTCCCACGTTGGTCGAAGCGAAAACCTACCGCTTCCACGGGCACAGCCTGGGCGACGAGGAGCAGTACCGTTCGAGCGATGAGGTTGATTCGTGGAAGACGGAGCGCGACCCGATTACGCTTTTCCATACGGTGATGACGCACAAGGGATGGTTGACCGAGGACGAGGACGCGGCGATTCAGGATGAGGCAAAAACCGAGATTACGGACGCGGTGAAGTTTGCCGAAGAAAGCCCGCACCCGACGGCTGCGAACGTTACCACGGACGTGCTCGCTCCCGAGCAGGAGGTGGCATAATGAAAACATTGACCTTCAGCGGGGCGCTGTGTGAGGCGCTGCACGAGGAGATGGAACGTGACGAGTCCGTATTCGTCATGGGGGAAGATGTCATCACCCACGGTGGACCCTACAAGGTGACCGACGGAATCGCGGAACGATTCCCGGAACGGATCTTCGAAACGCCGATCGCCGAGGCGGGTATCGTCGGATTGGGGGTCGGCGCCGCCATGGCTGGCATGAGTCCGGTCGTCGAGATAATGTATATGGACTTTGTGACCTGCGCCATGGACGAGGTGGTCAATCAAGCCGCGAAGATGCGTTACATGACCGGGGGCCAAGCCAGCGTTCCGATGGTTATCCGGCTTCCGTGCGGCGTCGGTCGATTGCTCGCGGCGCAGCATTCGCAGATTATGGAATCGTGGTTTATGCACGTGCCCGGCTTGCAGGTGGTCGTGCCTTCCACGCCGAGCGACGCCAAGGGATTGCTAAAATCCGCGGTGCGCAGCCCGGATCCGGTGCTGTTTTTCGAGTACAAGCGCATCTATACCTCCAAAGGCGAGGTGCCGGATGGGGAGCACACCGTGCCCATCGGCAAAGCGGATATCAGCCGGGAAGGCGAGGACGCGACGGTTGTCGCCATAGGACCGATGGTGCAAAAGTCGCTGGAAGCGGCGGTGTTGCTGGAGGATGACGGTTACGATGTCGAGGTCGTCGATGTGAGGTCGCTGTCCCCGTTGGATACAGAGACTATCTGCGAGTCGGTAAATCGGACAGGTCACGCCGTGGTGTGCGGAGAGGACTCCAGTTTTGCCGGGGCGGTTTCCGAGATCGCGGCGATGATTGGGGAGAACTGCTTCGACTCGCTCAAGGCGCCGGTCACGCGGATCGGAAGTCCGCATGTGCCGATGCCGTTTAGCTCGGAACTCGCTAAGCACGTTGTGCCGGAGGTTGCCAACGTCACCGAGGCTGTCAATCGCGTAATGGCATAGCCGGATTCATTCGAGAATCCCATTCGTGCGTATCGCAGGAAAGGAGATCACATGGCAGTACAGTTCCGTCTAGCGGCGTTTGGTCACACGATGGAAACGGGGCGCGTCGTCGAGTGGCACATCGCCGAAGGGAGCAGAATTGAAGAGGGGCAACCCTTGGTTTCGATCGAGACCGACAAAACAGTCGTCGAAGTGGAATCGCCGGTGAGCGGGGTGGTGCTGCGCATCGTCGGCGAAGCCGATGGCGAGTACGATGTCGGTGACACCTTGGCGTGGATCGGCGAGGAGGGCGAGGAGGTGCCGGATGTCCCCGCCGCACCGCCTAAAGCTCCAGCAGCAGAGCAGCCCGCAGGAGAATCGCGGGCGACTCCGGTGGCGCTGCGCTTGGCGCAACGGCACGGCATAGACGCCGAATCGCTCCCCGGCACGGGGCCCGGCGGACGGGTGACGAAAGAGGATGTACAACGCGCTATCGACGAGGGTGGCGCACCGCCGGCAAAGGCCCCGGACGAGAAGGCAGCCGCTACTACCGCTGAGCAACCTAGAGTTTCGGCTGTTGATCGACCTTCGGGGTCGCGCGTAACGCCGGTGGCACAGCGGTTAGCGGAGCGGCACAACATAGACGCCGAATCGTTGCCCGGTACGGGTCCCGGCGGTCGGGTGACGAAAGAGGATGTGCAGCGCGCTATCGACACAGGAGCAGCGAGTCCAACAAAACCGGCGGAGGAGAAACCTACGTCCGAGGTTGAAGTCGTTCCGCTTAGCGGGATACGCCGCACGACCGCCGAGCGTCTAGGCGAAATCTGGTCGCAGGCGCCGCATGTGACCGAGGGCATCGAAGTCGATTTCAGCGCCATTCTGAGCCATCGGGCAGTGAACGAGGAGGCGTGGCGCCAGTCTCACGGCGTGGCGCCGTCAATCAACGACTTCGTGCTGAAAGCCACCGCGGAGGCGTTGAAATTACATCCCCGGCTCAACGCAACGCTGGTTGACGGGTCGGTGCACCAGTATCGCGAGGTCAACTTGGGAGTCGCGGTCGACATCCCGGACGGATTGGTGGTGCCGGTAATTCGCGGCGCCGACACTCTCGGCATCGTGGAGATTGCAACGCAGGTCAGGTCACTTGCGGAGCGTGCGCGGGAGGGGAAGCTGCGAATTGACGATTATGCGGACGGCACCTTCACCGTCACCAACCTCGGGGGGCTTGGAGTGGACTGGTTCACGCCGGTTCTCAATCCGCCGCAGTGCGCTATTCTGGGTGTGGGGCGCGTACGGCGGGTTGCCGTGTTTGCGGGTGAATCGATCGTGGCGCGGGATATCGGGACGTTGGTTCTCACCTTTGACCATCGTGCGATAGACGGCGCGCCCTGTGCGCGGTTCCTCGGGGAGTTGAAAGGGCTGATCGAAGCGCCGGAGGGGTTGTTGCCTTGAAAGAGTAGTAGGCATACTCCGTATGCCGTAACCCTTGCCACCCTTACACCACGACGAATCAATTTCTATCCGATCAACCGACCGGACAGAGAGAAAAACGGGCTATCGCGTTCGCTATCCACTCATTTGATCGATAGAGATCCCAAAATCCGTGATTCAGACAATTGTTGTACAAGCGCTTGGGTACAGATTAGGCTGAGGCGGACGTGAACGGCGATGGCGTGGTCAACCTCTTCGACCTCGTCTCCGTGGCTAACCAGTTTTAGGGGGACCGAAACATGATTACGCAATACGCATTAGGCAATAAAAACCTCACACCATTACTGTTAATTATTCTCTGCACGTGCTGCGTTCTAACCACCTCCGTTCACGCCCAAGCCGTCCACATCCCCGACCCCAACCTCCGTTCTGCCATCGCTGATGCGCTGAATATTGCCCCCGGTGCCGTCATCACTCAAAACAATATGAAACAACTGATGGACCTTAGTGTTTACAATCGCGGCATTCAAAACCTAACAGGTCTCGAGTACGCTACCAACCTATCCGTGCTTTTCATTGACGCAAACCGCACGATAACCGACCTGTCCCCCCTCACTGGTTTAAAATTGAAACACTTGGGTATGTTCGGCATTCCTGGCATTGACATCACCCCGCTTTCTACACTTTCAACACTCCAAAGCCTCGATGCCGCCGCCTGCGATCTCATCGATATTTACCCACTTATACGACTAACTCAACTCACTAGTTTAAATTTGAGAGCGAATCAAATCGTCGATATAAAGCCACTTTCTAATCTAACAAGTTTGCAAAAATTGCGCCTTAATAGCAACCGTATCACCGACATTACTCCGCTTCAAAATTTAACCCATTTAACGTTCCTCGAAATTCAGCACAATCAAATCACTGACTACAGTCCTCTCGACGCGCTTCCACTTTCTCATTTTGTCTACGATCAATATTGCGATATGCCACCACTTCCGCTTGAACCCCGATTGGAAAATAGGCTCTACCCGTCCATATACGCTCAGTGGAGTGGCTTCGGATGGCTGCCTATTCGTAATCGACCCGAGCTTTCGCCCGCCGAAAATATCGCACTACATGATTTACGGTTCAGCGTCGGTGTGTTCGGCTTAGATTTCCACCAGGGAATTAACGAATTTCATATGTCCGGAAACATCGCCGAGGCAATACGCCTGCATGACCTATTGCTCCGAATCAACCCTAATATGATCACTCTTTTCGATGTCGGAATGAGAGCAGCACCCCTCACGTTTTTCCCCGACGATTCGCCTTATTGGATTAGAGACGCACAAGGGAATATCCACGAAGGACTGCTGGATTTCACACACCCCGCTGTTCAGGATCGAATTGTTCACCAGGCGATAGCCGTCGACAAGTGCGGCTTGTACGACGGCATCTTTTTTGATTTTTGGAGCGAGGAATGGACTGTTTTGGACGGCTTTCGCACAATGGCTGAAGAACAATACGCTCGCGATGTCATTGTCCGGCGCATCCGTGCCAACACTCGCCCCAATTTTCTCATAATGGGCAATACCAATGACGCTATCATTCCTCGTACTGCCCCGTATATCAACGGCGGCTTCATGGAAGCCGTCTTACCTTTCAATCAAACCGGTAACCAACTGGAAGCAAGTTTAACTAGACTTGAAAACTCTCTCAGGTGGATGGAGAACAATTTGCGAGAGCCGCGAATCAACGCCCTTGAGGGATCGGCTATTCCGACCGAACCTCCCGATAGTCCGAACAACCTCCGCTGGATGCGTGCTATCACAACACTTAGCCTCACACACTCCGACGGTTATGTCGCATATGACCATAGAGGCCCACAGGATACCCTTTGGTATGACTTCTGGAACGCCGACCTCGGCCGGCCTGTGGGTACGAAATCGCAACTGTATCAAGATATAGACGGGCTTTATATTAGGGAATTTACGAATGGTTGGGCGGTGTATAACCACAGTGGAGAGGAGCAGACCATCACATTGCCGGAGGAGGCGCAGGGTGTCGCCAGCGAGTTAGTGGGGAGGGAGCACACGTTACCAAACCTTGACGGGGAAATGTACCTTAGGGTGAAACCGGCGAATCCGGCGGATGTGAATGGTGATGGGGTGGTGAATATTTTGGATTTGGTGGCGGTAGCGCAGGGGTTAGGGACGGGTAAGCCCGAGGCGGACGTGAACGGGGATGGGGTGGTCAATGTGTTTGACCTTGTTCAGGTTGCCGGGGCAATCGGGGGTGGCGGCGCTGCACCTTCGGCATATTCCTCTGACCTGTCGATTATTAGCGCTGCGGATGTCGAGAGATGGCTTGCACTCGCACAGGATTTAGGCGTCAGAGATGCGAATTTTCAACGGGGAATCCGCTTCCTTGAAGGTTTGCTTTCCGCGTTGACACCGAAAGAGACGACGCTGTTGCCGAATTACCCGAACCCCTTCAATCCGGAGACGTGGATACCGTATCGTCTCGCGCAAGAGGCGGAGGTGGCGATTACGATTTATGACACAAAGGGGACGCTAGTGCGGCGGTTGGCGCTCGGGAATCAGGCGGCGGGGTATTACGCGTCGCGTGGAAAGGCGGCATATTGGGACGGACGGAACGAAGACGGGGAAGCGGTCGCGAGCGGGATTTATATAACCCAAGTTGCCACCTATTCATCGGATATTGGTTATATGGGTAAATTCTGAGTTGGTTCATATTGGTTGATACTGGTAGCCACGACAAACAACACGACTTTCAGTTCAAATCCCTGTGGTGTCACGGCATGAATTGAACGCGGTAACAACCTTTCCATCAAACTCGCTGTCGCCTCAACAGACTTGCGATAATAATTGACCAGATAGGCTTCCCATGGCGGATATTGACGCTTTGAATTCTTCTTGCGTATCGGTTTCAACTCCACTCCAGCTTCGGCAAGACTGTCTTCTATCTCATAGTTATTGTATGCTTTGTCTCCATAGACACGGCTGCCCGGTGGTAAGTCGAAGTCAAAGTATTGTAAGCCTTCAACATCACCAGTGCTGCCTGGGGTCAAAAAGAATTCAACCGGTTGTCGTTGAGCGGTAACCAGCAGATGAATCTTTAAGCCGTAGAAATACCGGCGTTTGGACGACTGATAGCCTCGAAATGTTTCATCAGTGTAGATTTTTGAGCGACGAATGCGGATATTGTCGCAAACAACAATGGGTATAGTATCTACGGCGTAGCGTTTTTGCTTATTGAGTTGTACGAAGCTTTCGCCTAAGATTTCAAACAGTGTGATGAACAAGGGTTTAATCCGGTGAAGTCGGCGATTAAACCGGCTCTTTGAGAGCATGTTTGGAATATAGCCGTGAGTTTCAAGAAAGTTGCGAGCAGTTTCAAAATTGGCACCGAAAAAGAGTGTTGCAACCAGTGCAGTCGTCATGATTTCGGCATCTGACATCTGAGTTTGTGGGTCTGGTTGATGGTTGAATGCCTTTAAGAGAGCGTCACACAAACAGAAAACAGTTACAATTTGAATATCCATGGGGTCTCCTTTAGGGTATTGAGGGAATAGTGAACTCCTCAACTCTAACGAAAACCCTAGGTTTTTCAATTCAATTATAGGTGGCAACTTGGGTTATATATATCGATTCCGGGCGGGGGATTATGCGGCGTCGCGGCGGATGGTGATTGTGAAGTAGTGGTCAGTTAAAACCCAGTGGACGTGAACAGGGTAGTGAATGTGTTTAATTTAGTGTTTGTGGCTAATCAGTTCTGAATCACAGATTACACGGATTAAAGGATTACACAGATTAAGAATCTCTGTCGCGTGGGAGCTTAGGATCGGGGATTGGAAACCCCTCCTACTTAACTGATCTGCCACTTGATTTATTCGCTTATTTAATCCCAACCTATACGGCTGCTCGCGACAAGAAATCGCGCCCAGAAGAAGATCTCTATCGCATCAGGATTTCTATCGCACTCGTTATCCACTCGCTTGATCTATTCGCTCATTTGATCTCCTACAGTTAGCTTGTAGCACATATGTAAATATGAATGTGAATGACTATAGCAGGAGTGGGTAGAGACACGTTAATTTCAGCCGCCGGACTATACGTCCTGAGCAGGTTTGTGTTGAGTTTCGCTAGGAACTCTATCGCATGGGAGGTTAGAATCGGGGTTTGGAAACCCCTCCTACCAAAGGAATTAGAGTTCGTAGGATACGGTCATTGACAGCAGAGGGCCGACTTCAAAAGCATCGCCTTCGTCGGACAGGACTCGGCTTTGGATTGGGAGCGTCACGTTGAGTCGGATGGGCACGCCGAACCGCGGATGGGGCGAGACGCCGAACTGTAGGGCGTTGAAAATGAGACCGGAGTTGATGTCCCAGACTCCGTCCCAGTGGGCGTAGGATTGGAATAGTCCCAATTGGTTCGCGTGCAGCGCTAACCACTCCCCGAGTTGATACCGCATGCCTACGGTTTCGGTTATCTCCACGGAGCCGCGGTAGGTCTTGCCGTTTTCGTAGAACGGAAACTGACCATGTATTGACGCGTTGAACGATAACCCCCCGGACAACGGCGTTTCATAGTGCAACGCCGCCGATGGATCAAATGTGCCGGTGCCAAACTGGATGTGAAGGTGCTTTTTGCCCGCGTCTCCCAGCTTGAACGGATCCTCCTCCGTCGCCCCTAACGGCATGCTGCTTCCGATCGACACAATCAAGCGATCGTCGTCGCGCAGCAGGTTCGATAGGCTGTGCGAAACAAGCAGGCGCGCATCCGCAAATCCGCGGTACACCTCGTCGCGGTGGTGAATCTCCTGATTGCGCAGGATTGCCTCCCGTTCCCCCAACGTCACGGGAGCAATCTCGTCGATGAAGGCGTCCTGATCCTTGATGTCGAAGGGCAGGTTTAGCGCGATGTCCCAGTCGGCGGTATGGCGGTAAGCGATATCCAGTTGAAGGCGTACGACATCCAGGGAAACGCGGTGGCGATGCAGCGGTACTTGAATCACTTCGCCTGTTGGAGAAAGCCCTCTTGTCTCCAGATGCCCACCGTTGGCGTCAAATCCTCGCAGCAGGTAGAGGGAAAATCGGAACCTGTTATCTTCGGAAGTCGAACCGACTCCACTAATCCCGCTCCGCGGAATCGCGGGATTGCTTCACGCGCCTCAGGACTCCTGCGCAAACGAAATCGGTGAGATAAGCTGTGATCCCACCAAGATTATACTCAAGAAAACGTTGATTCTTCCCATAATCTGTCTCCAAAAGTCTGCATGGCTGTTTCATGGATTCACCCCCTCCCCATTTTTTGGTTCCACTCGCTATATTCCTTGACGGTGCTATGAGAAAGTCGCGATTCAGGGAGGGAGCTCTATCGCATGGGAATCACTATGCCCGCTTACATGATCTCTCGCTGTTCATTCGTATAATCCGAACCTACAGGCTGATATGCCGCTCCGCCGGAGCGGGATGAAAAGAACACTTATTTCTAGTGACATCGCACTCCGCTGGAGTGCAAAACATGAGAGCATTTCCATTATTCGCTAATGCCGGGCGAGGATTTCGTGCCTTGAGAGATGGGAGTTGGGTTTCGCTATGTCAATTTTTTTAAACGGATCGTCGGAAAGCAAAATCCCTCATGGAACGAGGTTGTTGACCGCCAAACCCAACCTACGGACTATCACGCGATGATAATCCGCTTGCTGCCGTGTAAGTTGCATAAGGTGAACGGCATGCGGCGTATGCCTACTACTAACGACTATTCGATGGCACGGATACGTGCGACCCGGGGTGCGCGGCGGGGAAGTGGTCGGTCACGAAAACGGGGTTCGGGGACGTAACCGGAGTAGTCGGCGATTCCGCCGTGTGTCAGCGAATAGACCGCGACGTTGGTCATGAACCGGTACACGGCGGGGGAGTATTGGACACCAAAGCCTGGCAGGCTGATGCTCCGCATGGCGCACAGATAGTCTCGGCGGCTAATCAGAACGGACAGCTTGCCGCCGACGGAGATGCCTTCCAGATAGGGTTGATTCGGCGGGCGTGCGCCCCACCAGTAGACGTTGAATCCCATGGGAGGACCGCCCAGCATGTAGAAGTTGTTGTAGACTTCGTGGTTGTTTGGGATGCGCTCAATATGGTGCTCCGGCATCACACGCCGCATCTGAGCGAGAAACAGCCGGACCATGGCTTGCGCGGGCGCGTTAACGCCGCAATCGTCGAAGAAGAGAAAACCGCCTTTTTCCACGAGGTACTTCCGCAAGGCAATTATCTCGGTTTCCGGAAGTTTGCTGTCCAACTTTCCGCCGCCGTATTGAGGTCCCATCAAATTGTAGGCGCGGAGCATCGCCGGATCGTGTCCCGTCATGACAATCAGAGGGCTTTTCATGAGGTCGGCGTCGGTCAACTTGAGCGAACCGCCCGTAACGTTCAAGTCGGTCCTGATTTTTGTGCGATGGTTCAGCCATGCGGCGAGGTCATTGAGCGAACTCGGATCGGTCCACCAATCGGAGAGGCAGTGCCGCACGCGCGAAAATCGGAACACGCCGCGGATGTCTTTGCCCCTCCCGACGACTCGTCCCCCGGGCACGCCGGGCGGCAAGGGCGGAATCTCTTCATTCCCAAGCGACACTTGTTCAACCACATTCGCCAACGCGTCCTGAACGGCGCCGACATGCTCCAACATGACTAGCCCGGCAGAACGTCCAATAGCAGGTTTAAACCTGTCCGCGCTCTCGCTCCCACGTTTCACGGGCGAGCCGATGTGTCTGTTCGGTACCGGCATCACCGGTGTCGAGAATTCCAGCGCATCGGGTGCATCGGGAAGAATCGGATCTTTGGACGGCGCGCCCGAAGCACGGTCGGATATTTTCGGGAGATGTATCGGGATGTAACTTCCAAGTGCACAGTCGTATTTAGTCCAAACTGAAATCCTGAAAGGGAGGTCGAGGCTTGGGGCGCGGTCGCTCGATGTTACACGTCTCGGTGTCCGGCGACCGTGCGCGCTCATTAGGTGACTCTCCGAGGACGGACGCGGGGGAGCGAGGATGGTGATTGCGGGTCCTACCGTTTGGCGTGCGGGAGGAGGTTGCGGCGCCGGGACGTTGAGGTCGGTTAGTTCCTTGAAGGTTGGCGTTTGATTCAGTAGGTATAGGGTGCACGCCGCAGCGATTAGCGCGTGAAGTACCGCGATGGCCATGAGAGTGACAGGTTTTCGTTTGGGGTGCATCTTATGCCGTTTGTCCATCGTGCGGCGGATCAATGTCGGTGTTCAAGTCGTTCCGATGCGGGGCAGGAAGATCTCTATCGCGTTCCCCATAAGGATCGATTAAAGAGATTTCGCTTAGTGTTGCCGGGGAATTCCCACGCGAAATCACTGACTCTAGTCTCTGTCGGGCGGGGGAACCCCGCCCCTACGAAAACGATCGCTATTGAACGTCTTCTTGGTCGGAGCGTTTGACATACGGGCTCATAGCCAGCGAGGCAAGATGCCCCGCCTACGGAGCTAGAGTTTTCAAAGGCTGGTGCGCAGAAGATTAGCTATGGGAGTTCTATCGCGTTCGTTATCCACTCACTTGATCACTCCTTATTCAGTCGTTTGATTGCACCCTACAACACGTTACTCAGCCGGTTGGTGGGTTTCAGCGTGAATGGTTTGTTATGAATCGAGTTGAGATTTGTGATCGATGGCTTTGCCGACCAAATATATCAGTTCCACAACCCCCTCGTTGTCGAGTTCGGGATAGACGGCCTTGACCACCCGGCGAACCTCTTCCAAACTCCCGTCCTTTGCCCAGTAGCTCTCGCGCAGGATTTCGGCGAATTCCGCTACGGCTGCCGTCAGGCGAAACGGCGCGGAAGCCGTCTCAAACGTCTCATGCAGATCCGATGAGAAGATGTCTTCTCCAATCTCGGTGACCCGCTGGCTGTCCGGATCGGCGTAGCGGATCGAGGCGGTCGCGATTTTGCCGGACGCCCCCTCGTGCAGTTTGACCTCGTACAGCGCGGTCACGCAGTGCCCGGATCCGACCTCCCCGGCGTCAACGGTATCATCGCGGAACTGGTGGTTTTCGAGGTAACGGTTCTCATAACCGAGCAGGCGAAATCGGCTGACAACTTCCGGATTGAAATCGACTTGAATCTTGGCGTCTTTGGCGATGACCTGTAACGTCCCCGTCAGATCTTCGACGAAAATGCGTCTCGCCTCGCTGAGGGTGTCAACATAGGCGTAGTTTCCGTTCCCCGCGTTCGCGAGTTTTTCCATGAGGATGTCGTTGTAATTTCCCATGCCGAAGCCGACGGTGGACAACGTGATTCCGCGTTTGACGTGAGCACGTATCTCCTTTAGAATCTCTTCCGGGCCTGTCTGTCCGACATTTGCAACACCGTCCGAGCAGAGAATCACTCGATTGATGTGATCGACCTCCGCGTTGCGCCAAGCGAGGTCGTACCCGATGCGCAGCCCCTCTTCGGCATTGGTCGATCCATCCGGATACAGGGAATCAATGGCTGATAAAATCTCGGTTCGGCGGTTGACTCCCGTATGCGACAACACTAACCTTCCCTGAGAGCCGTAGACGACAATACCCACTTTGTCGGTGGGACGAAGCTGATTTACAAGCAGCCTCAACGATCTCTTCACCAACCCCAACCGGTTTTCCCTCTCCATTGAGCCGGACACATCAACCACAAAGGTAAGCGTCGCGTCCTTTCGGTCTTCGTCGGGAATCACTCGTCCTTGCAATCCAATCCTCAGCAGATGGATGCGCTTACTATCCGCAAATTTTGATGGAGCGCCTTCAAGGTGAATGGCGAATGCGCCCTCGGTCGGAGCGGTATAGTCGTATTTGAAAGCGTTGACAAACTCCTCGACACGCACCGCTTCCGATGGGGGCAGATGACCCTCCGTCAAGTAGCTGCGTGCAACCGAATAGGAGGCGGTATCGACATCCATCGCGAATGTCGAGAGGTGTTCGTCTTCCGTATCAAGGAAGGGATTCACACCGCTGCTCTTGAAGTACATATCGGGATAGGCGGCAGCGTTCGGCGGTTTGAGTTGAGGAGCCATTCGATGGAGTGGTTCTTCCGGCACTGTCGATTGACTAATGTAACTGCTCATATCTTTGAATGTTGAACCGGATTTTAATTTAAGGCGTTCGTCTTTCGGATCAATGAAGGGTTTGACGGCGCTGTCAGGTGGTTCGGGTTGAGAAGCTATTCGATGGGGTGATTTTTCTGTCGCTGTCGATAAACGTATGCGATTGACTCTATCTGTGGGTGTTGAACCGGGCTGCGGTTCGTGGTTGGAAGGTGTGTTATTATGCGACCCCGGCACGCCGGGATTTGGTGTCGGTGAACCCATCAGGGAATCAACGCGCATCGCTGTCGGGGAATCTATGCGTGCCGCCTTTGAGGAAAACTCTAACACTGAAGTGGGCTGGTAATTGGAATTCGCCCGACTCTCAAGTATAGGGCGGCGGGCGGCGGGCGGCGATGGATGCGTTCCGATTGCGGAAATTCTGCCCGCCATGGCAGGTTTCCGAATTTTTGATTTCGGGTGATCCATTTCCGACAAAAATGCAACACTGATCGAATCATACGGTTGTGGGGGTTTCGCCACCCAATAGGCGCCAACGAGCAACACGATGGCGGTGTGTATCATTAACGAAGTCGTTAACGCGCCGGCCAGTTTCTTGAATTTCATGTTGTGTCCTCCGATTTAAGATAGGATGGATGGAAGAGGGGAAGGATGGAAGATTCCTGTCCACGCCATCCGTGATTTGATGATTGTTTGTTGGATTAGTCAAAAAGGGAAAGCAAGGAACGTGCCATGAGAAAGAGTCGGATTGAGTGGCGTTTTCGCGCTTTAAGCGCACACGATTGGGCACGGATTGTTCGCATGTTGCACCGCATCGTGCAGAACCAAGTTGGGGGAATCGAAGTGGGATTGTTGTCCAGATTATGTGCAGAGAAGCGCTGGAGTTGGGCTTCACTGCGGTTAATCCTACATACGCTATCGATAAACCGAACCCGTGGGAGGGAATCAAGCGAATGGACAATGAGATCAAACGAGTGAATAGCGAGTGCGATAGTAAATCCTGTAATAGAGATCTCCTTTCCCCGACGGTCGGACTTGCGATTCGGAGGAAATTTTATTGATTCTCGTTGGAATCGGATTCAATATATGATACGATGATTTTATGATTTGCCGTGGATGCATCAAGAAAACGGCACTGCCGCTGTTCGGCGTGCCAGAAGACAGTGAGGAGAGTTTGCATGAGTAAGCATCTTATTTCATCAAAGGAGATGGCGCAGTTTGTGGCATCCGGTTACCTGAAATATGAGGAGATGGTGCCAAAGGATGTGTCCGAGGCGTGCCTTGAGGACATGAAAAACCACCGCGGCTATCTTGACGTGGGCACTCCGTTCGAGAAGACGTGGCCAAAGGGCACGGCGTTGGGCGATGTGTTCCGTTTGCCGCAGGTCAAAGGGCTGATCCATTCGTTGGTCGGTCCAAACCCGGTCTATGACCATCACGCGGTGCATCTGTTGCGGGCGAACAGTATGATCGGACCAGACACGCACCAGGACTCGGTCATCGACTTTCGCGAGAACTATTTCGACATCCAGTTGTCATTCTTCGCGCACGACACGCCCGATGAGATGGGGGGTACGTTCCTTGTTCCGGGATCGCATTTCCGAAATGTTCGCACCGGTGAGATTCGCGTTTACCAGCAGATCCCCGGCAAAATCTGGGCGACGTGCCCGGCGGGGACGATGTATGTCTGGAACACTCGAGTCTGGCACGGGGCGCGCAGCAACTATACCGACCAAGATCGGTATATGTACAAGCTGCGGCTCAACCCGTCGCAACCCCAAGTTCGTAATTTCGATACGTCGGATATCGACGACCCGAAGATTGGGGGCATTCTTTCGAAGGGACACGGCTGGGAAGGCAACGACATGCGGTATGAGCTGATGAAGCGCGTCCAAATGTGGCGGTACGTCTCCGATCAACCGGACTACGACATCGGCGAGCGCTTCATGCGCAGGATTGAGTACCAACCGCAGCGGATGTCGGCGTGAAGCAGTGGCCAGTTGCCAGTGGCTAGTGGATCTCTGTGGGAGGCCTATCGGGATTAGCTATCGCCTTCTCTAATCAGTCAGTCGATCTTGCGTGAAGCGTTGGGTTTCGCTCGAATTGCGGGGTTTTCGCGCGGAATGGAACATTGGGCGTTTTCTTGGCGTTCGTGAGTTCGCTTGGATTTTCGCTCAACCCAATCTACAGACTCTTTTGATCCCCGCCAACAAGAATAAATCTACTTGCCGACCAACATCCTCCGAGTGGCACTGAAATCCCCCGCCGCAAGCGTGCAAAAATACACGCCCGTGGCAACAAATTGCCCGCGTTCATTCCGTCCATCCCAATACGCCGCACGGTCTCTGCTCCGATACACTCCCGCCGGCTGATTGCCAATCGCCAGCCTCCGAACCACCCGTCCGCGTACGTCATAAAGCATCAGTTTCACTTCCGCCGCTTCCTTCAATTGATAAGGTATCCACGTCTCCGGATTGAACGGATTGGGGTAGTTTGGAAGAAGAGTTGTGCTTGTCGGCGTCGACATAGCCGATGAGGGGGCACGCTCTCGTAAATGCCGTGTCCTGTTCGTGGCCGTCATTTGCTTTATTTTGCCCCATGTCGTGGCACGCCCGAGATTCCATAGCAGAATCGTGCCATCTCTACTTCCGCTAAACAACATTAATCCATCCGGGGAAAATGCCACGGAAATGATGGTGAACGTATGTTCTTCAAGCGTCCAAAGGTGTGCGCCTGTACGAACATCCCACAGCCAGATCGTGGTATTGTGATGCTCCGAACCCCCACTGCCGCTAGCAAGTGTGAAGCCATCTGGCGAGAGAGCTACAGAATAAACCCAACCAGACCGCCTCAAGTGGTCCCAATGCCCGCGAAGTGTCCGAAGATGCTCGCCTGTACAAACGTCCCATAGTCGGACCGCTCCCAAACTCCCGCTCGCCAGCATGCATCCATCGGATGAGAAGGCTATAGAAGTGATGTTACCGATCTGATCCTTGAATGTGTGCTGACTCTCGCCGGTAGGAACATCCCACAGACGAATCGTACCGTCCGAGTTTCCACTGGCAACCGACCTCCCGTCAGGAGAAAACACAACGGACGTGACGCCACGCGTGTGCCCCTCAAGTGTCTGCAGACCTTTGCCAGTGCTAACATCCCACAACCGAATTGTGTTGTCTTGCCAGTCCCCGGCGCTGGCAAGCGTACGTCCATCGGGGGAAAACGCCACAGAAGTCACGCTATCTGTATGCCCCTCAAGTGTGTGTAGACCTTCGCCGGTGCGCACGTCCCATAGTCGCGTCGTTTGGTCCCACCCACCGCTGGCAAGTGTCATCCCGTCCGGCGAGAATGCAACGGATCTGACACCTACCGTATGACCGTCAAGCGTCCTCACGCTTAGACGGGTGCGTATATCCCACATTCGAATCGTATGCCCTCCACTGGCAAGCATCAACCCGTCCGGCGAGATTGCCATGGAATTGAAAATGCCGGTATGTCCTCCAAGCGTCCGCAGGTTTTTACCGGAATGTGCATCCCACAATCGGATCGTATGCCCCCCACTGGCAAGTGTCAATCCGTCTGGTGAGAATACTACGGACGTGATGCTGCCCGTGTGGCCTTCAAGCGTTTTAAGTCTTTCACCGGTACGCGCATCCCACAACCGAATTGTCTTATCCTTATAGTCTCCGGCACTAGCAAGCATGGATCCGTCGGGTGAGAATGCCACGGACGTTACACCTCCCGAGTGTCCCTCAAGATCATGCAGGCGTTCACCCGTGCGGGCATTCCAGAGACGAACCGTGTAGTCCTCATATCCGCTGCCGCTTGCAAGCGTTATTCCGTCGGGCGAGAACGCTAAAGAGATCACACGACCCGTATGCCCCTCAAGGATTTTCAAAGCCTCACCGGTGCGACCATCCCACAGACGAATCGTCGTGTCCCTAACGTTGGTCGAGTATCCTCCGGCACTGGCAAGCGCCATCCCATCGGGCGAGAATACCGCGCACGTGACACCACCCGCATGACCTTGAAGCGTCTTTAGATATTCACCAGTGTGCGCATTCCACAAGCGAATCGTTTTGTCAGAACTCCCGCTCGCAAGCGTCCTGCCATCTGGCGAGTAGGCGACAGCATTAACGGTGTGTTTATGGCCTTCAAGTGTCATCAAATCCTCTCCGGTTCGCGCGTTCCACAATCGAACTGTTTTGTCCCAACTCCCACTGGCAAGCGTCAACCCGTCGGGTGAGAAGGCGACCGAACCAATCAGAGACGAGTGACCCGTGAGTAGGTTGACTTCAGCCCCGGTGTTCGCATTGTATATCCAAATACCGATGCTACCTGCGACTGCGAGCAAAGTTCCATCCGGGGAATACGCAACGTTACCGGTTATTGAGCCCTTTCCGATCCGCGCTAAGGCGCCGTCGGGCAGCCCCCATTGCGATACATCTTGGGCGTTTAGAGAAAGCAGGACGGAGAGCAGCAAAATGCTAGATGTGATTAACTGCGCGGTTTCGATTGTCATCGTCATGTTTTTTGCGGCTTGTTTGAATAATGGACGGTAAAGTCATGTTAGGTCGTTGCCCGTCAGACACCTGTCGCCCTTCCAGGGCTTTTGATGTGTAGTAAAATAACGTCGCTATACACCTGCCGCGCCTCCTGCGCTTTCGAAGGGTGGAGTGCAGGGGATAGGCTATCGCGCTCCGTATCCAGTCGCTTGAGAAGATCTCTATAGGAGTTCTATCGCGGTCATTATCCATTCCCTTGATGGTATGGATTTGACAATCCAGACCGAGCAGTTGGAGAGAGTCGCGCGAAATGGGCAATGGATTTCCGCTCTACGCATCCTTCAGACTACTTGAACAATGGACGGAAAAGTCGTGTTTGGTCGTTACCCGTCGGATACCTGTCATCCTTCCAGGGCTTTTGATGTGTAGTGAATCAACGATACTATGCGCCTGTCGCGCCTCCTGCGCTTTCGAAGGCTGGTGGGCGGAAGATTTGCTATCGCACTCCTTATCCAGTCGTTTGATTCCACCCTACAATAAGGAAATCTACTTGCCGACTAGCATCCTACGGGTGGCGGCGAAATCCCCTGCTGTGAGGATACAGAAATAGATGCCCGTGGCGACGGGTTCGCCGTATCGGTTGCGTCCGTCCCAATACGCTGCGTGATCCCGGCTCCGATACATGCCCGCGGGCTGGTAGCCCACGGCGAGCGTCCGGACCACCTGCCCGTGCACGTCATAGACCGTCAGCTTGACTTCCACCTCTTCCTTCAATTGATACGGTATCCACGTCTCCGGGTTGAACGGGTTGGGGTAATTCGGCAACAGAGCCGTCTCATTCGGAATGATTGACTCCCATGTCAGCGTCGTCAATAATCGTTCAAGCGCGATAATCCCTCTCTGTATGGTTGGATCGGACATCTCTAACTCCGCCGCATCCGCCAACCACTTCCGTACATCCTCCGCCATGAGCGTCTCACGTTCACCCGTGCCATTGGGAGGAGAGGCTGCGGCATTTCCGAACACCTCCGCAACCAGTGCCAAATCTTGAAGGTTCACCATTCCGTCTCCGTTGATATCGGCACCGTCACCCCCCAATTGCCCGAATTCGGCGGCGACCAACACCAAATCGAAGATATTCACTATTCCATCGCCGTTGACATCCGCCGCCCGTGTTTGAAGGAGGTTCGTGTAAGGCGTTACATCCCATAGCAGGATGGTGCCATCCCAACTCCCGCTGGCAAGCATCGACCCATCAGGTGAGAATTCAACCGCCCAAAGCGTTCCAGTATGCCCTTCAAGGGTGCGCAGAACTGCGCCCGCGCGAAGATCCCACAGACGGATAGCGTTGTCCCGCCAGTCTCCGCCGCTGGCAAGCATGTGTCCGTCGGCTGAGAACGCTACGGATACGACACCATCGGTATGACCCTCAAGCGTCCGAGTGTGTTTTCCGCTATGGGCGTCCCACAAGCGAATCGTGTCGTCTTCACTTGCACTGGCAAGCTTCGTACCATCGGGTGAGAACGCCACGTTCCAAATGTCTCCGGAATGTCCTTCAAGAGTACGCTTGTGTTTTCCGGTGTGGGCGTCCCACAATCGAACGGTCCTGTCACGGCTCCCACTGGCAATGGTGCGACCATCCGGGGAAACTGCAACTGTCAAAACTGCATTCGTATGTCCTTCGAGGATCCGCAGCAGTTCTCCATCATGGGCATCCCAGAGACGAACCGTGTTGTCCTCCCAATACCCTCCGCTGACGAGCGTGCTTCCGACGGGGGAGAAGGCAACAGACGAGACAGAGTCCGTATGCCCCTCAAGCGTATGCGTTAGTTCTCCGGTATCGGTGTCCCACAAGGAAATGGTGTCATGACTACCTGCCCCGGCAATCGTTGCACCGTCAGGAGAAAATGCCACCGAATTGACATCACCGACATGAAATCTGTTCCAGGTATCCGATTCTAGCTTTCGTAGAAGATTGCCGGTACGGGTATCCCACAATCGAACCGCGTTGTCACCCCAGGAATCTCCAGCGGCAACCGCACCTCCGTCGGGCGAGAACGCCATCGATCGAATCTCGCCCACGTGCTCCTCAACCGTCCTCTTGAGTGTACCCGCGCGCGCATCCCAAAACCGAAGCGTGTTGTCGAACCAACCTCCGCCGCTGGCTATCGTGCCTCCATCTGCCGAGAAGTCTACCGACCACACCCACGCCGTATGCCCCTCTAGTGTTCGCTGAAGTTCACCTGTGACAGCATCCCAAAGTCGAATCGCTCCCCAAGTCGCGCTGGCGAGCGTGCGACCATCGGGAGAAAACGCGACCGAATTGACATTTGCCGAATCCACCTCGATGGTCCGCTTGTGTACCCATGTGTGCGCATCCCAGATCCGAATCGTACCGTCCTGCCCCCCACTGGCAAGTGTGAGCCCATCCGGCGAGAACACCACGGAGTTCACCGTATCCCTGTGGCCTTCCAGTGTCTGTAATGCCGCACCCGTGCGCGCAGTCCACAGTCGAATCGCTCCCTCGCCGCCACTTACTAGTGTGGTTCCATCTCGAGAAAATGCTACGGACTCGACTTGGTGTTTGTGACCTTCAAGGGCGTGCAGGAGTTGCCCGGTACTCACGTCCCATAGACGCAGATCTTGCCAACCCCCGCCGGCAATTGTTCCTCCATCCGGAGAAAACGCGAGCGAAGTAGGTCCACCGGAAATGCCGTCGAGGATTCTCTTGAGTTCGCCTGTGTGGGCGTCCCACAATCGAATCTCTCCCCCGCCTCCACTTGCAAGCAAATCGCCGTTCGGTGAGAACGCTATTGCATACAGCTTATGCGAATGTCCCGTAAATAGGTCGAGTTCCGTGCCGTCGCTCCCGTCGTAAAGCCATATCCCGATACTGGTTGCGACCGCCAATCGGTTACCCTCCGGCGAATAGGCTAATTGGGATATCTCACCCTTACCCAATCGCATGATTGCGCCCTCGGGCAGCGTCCATCGTTGGACATCTCGGGCGAAGGCGTTGAACGAAAGCAGGATGGAAAGCAGCACAAGTCTAGATATGATTAACCGCGCTGTTTTGATTGTCATCATCATGCTCCTTACGGCTTGTTTGAATAATAGACGGAAAAGTCGTGTTAGGTGGTTTGAGGAGGACCTCTTTCGTGTTTTTGCCGCTACCCGTCAATCACCTGTCGCCCTTCCAGGGCTTTTCATGTGTAGTGAATCAGCCTTACTATACACCTTCCGCACCTCCGGCGCTTTCAAACGCTGATGGGCGGAGGATTTGCTATGGGATCGCTATGGGATATCTATCGCGGTCGCTATCCGCTCCCTTGATCCTCCGGAGTGCAGGGCATAACCATCGCCTGTCGGGTATTTGCATCGCGTCGTTGCACGACTCTCGCATAAACTTTCTGTCGGTTAATCCTACTTACCAACGAACATCCTGCAGGTATCCCTAAAATCCCCTGCGGCGAGGGTGCAGAAATAGACTCCGGAGGCTACGGGTTCGCCGAGTCGATTGCGTCCGTCCCAATAGGCGGCGCGGTCTCGGCTTTGATAGTGCCCCGCGGGTCGATAGCCAAGTTCCAGCGTTCGGACGATTCCCCCGTGCAGATTATGAATCGTCAGTGAGACATCCCCCGGCTCCTTCAATCGATAGGGGATCCATGTTTCAGGATTGAACGGATTGGGGTAGTTAGGCAACAGCGCCGTCTCGGTCGGAATGCTTGACTCCCGCATCAGCGCCGTCAAGAGTCGTTCAAGTGCAATGATTCCCTTTTGTACGGTAGGGTTGGCGGTCTCTAGTCCTTCAGCATCAGTCAGCCACCTCCGCACATCCTCTGCCGTAAACGTCTCAAGTCCACGCACATAGCTAGGAGGGGAGGCTAGCGCATTCCCAAACACATCCGCAATCAGTTCTAAATCTTGAAGGTTCACGACGCCATCACCGTTGATATCCATACCATCAGCCCCCAACTCCCCGAAATGCGCGGCGACCAACACCAAATCCAAGATATTCACCGTCCCATCGTCATTGACATCTGCCGCCCTTGTTTGAACGAGGTATGTGTAAGGGTCTACGTCCCATAGTAGGACTGATCCGTCCAAACTTCCGCTGGCAAGGGTTAACCCATCCGTGTTAAATGCCACACTCGTAACATCGAGCGTATGTCCCTCAAACGTTCGCAGGAGATTGCCGGTAGCAGTGTCCCAAAGACGGATCGTACGGTCCCAACCTCCGCCCGAACTGGCAAGGATCAAACCATTCGGACTAAACGCTAGGCTGACAACACTCGACGCGTATCCCTTAGGCGTTCTCACCTCAAGCATCCGTAGCTGCGCACCTGTGTTCGGGTTCCACAGACGAATTCTGCCCCGTTCTCCACTGGCGAGCGTCACGCCGTCCGATCTGAATGTCAGGCTATTTACTCTAGACGCGGTCTCAAGCAACCGCAGTTGTGCCCCCGAATTCAGATTCCACAGACGAATTCCACCCCTACCCCCACTCGCAAGCGTTAAACCATCAGTGCTAAACGCCAAGCTCGCGACATCCCACCTACGCTGGTCTAGCGTCCGTTTGTGTCTACCTGTCACCGCATCCCACAGACGAATTCTTCCGCCCTTATCCCCGCTCGCAAGCGTCAAGCCATCCGGGCTGAAGGTCACGCAGGTAACGTCAACGGTATGCCCCTCAAGCATCCGAACCCCCGTTCCAGTAGCCGCGTCCCACAAACTGACAGTGTAGTCTTTACTTCCGCTCGCGAGGGTCAAACCATCCCGACTGTACGCCACACTGGTTACGCCCTTCGTGTGCCCTTGAAGCGTTCGCACCAGCATACCTGTCACCGTATCCCATATATGGACAGTGCCGTTCTCATCTCCAGTGACAAGAGCCATACCGTCCGGACTATATCCCACACTACTAATCGCGGAAGCGTATCCCTCAAACGCCCGCACCGGAGCACCCGTCGCCGCATCCCACAGACGAATACCATCCTCCATGCCCACGCTGGCGAGCATCAAGCCATCCGGGCTAAACGCGACACTCGTCATCCAAGACGTATGCCCTTTGAGTGTCCGTCTCTGCTGCCCTGTAACGGCATCCCAAAGTATAACCGTACCATCCGAATCTGCACTGGCGAGCGCCCCACCGTCGGGGCTGAAGGCAACACTGTTGACCAAGGCGGTGTGCCCTTCGAGCGTCCGCAGGTGTGCTCCGGTAGTTGCGTCCCACAAGCGCACGGTGCGGTCCCAACTCCCGCTCGCAAGCGTCAAACCATCGGGGCTGAACGCCGCGCTAACAACCTCCCACCCGTGTCCTTCAAGCGTGTGCACGTGCGCCCCCGTTTTTGCATTCCAAATGCGAAGGTCATGCCAATTCGTATTCGCGAGGGTGCGTCCATCGGGGCTATACACCACACTGTTCTTCCACGAGCTCTGCGCCTCAAGCGCGCCTACCTTTGCCCCTGTAGCCGCATCCCACAGATAAATACTACCGTTCCACCTTCCACTGGCAAGTATCTTTCCATCCGGGCGGAATGCGACGCTGTCCACGATTCCGGTCCCGTTAATCTCGCGAATTCGGGCGCCCGAAGCCGTGTCCCACAGATGAATATCCCCGTCCCAAGTGCCGCTCGCAAGGGTGTCTCCATTCGGGCTGAACGCGGCGCACGTAAAAATGGAGGAATTTATGGTGAACAGCGCAACTGCCTGATTGGCGGTCGTATCGTAGAGCCAGACGCCGATGGTGCTCGCGACGGCAAGCCGGCTACCATCCGGCGAATAGGCGATCTGAGATACCCGACCTTTGCCCAACCGCATTGAGGCGCCGTCCGGCAACTCCCACTGCGATGAGTCTTGGGCGAAGGCGTTAAGTGAAAACGAGGTTGAAATCAGCAGAAGACAGTATTTAAATACCTGTGTTTTCTTCGTCGGCATCTTCATTTTCCTTATGGTTCCTGTGTAGGGGACGCAGATCTGCGTCCCCTACTTGCCGACCAACATTCTGCGGGTGGCGGTGAAGTCGTCGGCGGTGAGTGTGCAGAAATAAACACCGGTGGCGACGGGTTCGCCGTATCGGTTGCGTCCGTCCCAATAGGCGGCGCGGTCTCGGGTTTGATATAGCCCCGCGGGCTGGTAGCCGATCTCAAATGAATGGACGGTTCCCCCGTGTACGTCGTGGATCGTTAACGTGACATGTGTGGGCGTCTTCAGTTGATAGGGAATCCAGGTCTCCGGATTGAACGGATTGGGGTAATTCGGCAACAGCGCTGTCTCCGTCGGAATGCTCGACTCCCGCGTCAGCGCCGACAAGAGTCGTTCAAGCACGATAATTCCTCTCTGTACGGTTGAATCTGTTGAATCCAACCCCTCGGCATCAGCCAGCCACCTTTGTACATCCTCCGCTATGAGCGTTCCATATCCATCCGCGCGGCTGGAAGGCGAAGCCGCCGCATTACCGAACGCCCCTGCCACTAACTCCAAATCATGAAGGTTGACAACCCCATCCCCGTTGATATCCGCACCATCTGCCCCCAACTCCCCGAAATGCGCGGCGACCAACACCAAGTCCAAGATACTCACGATTCCATCGTCGTTGACATCCGCCGCCCTTGCCTGAATAAGGCTTGTGTAAGGGGTTACCTCCCACTGTAGGATGGTTCCGTCCAAACTTCCGCTGGCAAGCCCCGTTCCGTCCGGGTGAAACGCCACACTCTTAACCTCGGTCCCATGTCCCTTGAAAGCCCCCAGCATATCGCCCGTGGCTGCATCCCACAGGCGGACAGTATCGTCGCTCGATCCACTGGCGAGCATCGCACCATCCGGACTGAAGGCGAGGCTCTCGACGTAACCCGTATGTCCTTTCAGCGTCCGCAGCAGCGCACCCCTGCTTGTATTCCACAACCGAACGTTCTGATCGCGATTTCCGCTGGCGAGGGTCAAGCCGTTCGGGCTGAACGCTAGACACGTGACGTTAGAGGAGCGCCCTTGAAGCGTCCGCTTGCGCGCACCGGTGACGGCATCCCATAGATGGATGGCGCCGTGGAAACTCCCGCTGGCAAGCGTTCGGCCATCGGGTGAGTAGGCGACGGACAGGACGACGTCGGTGTCGTCGTCGATTAGGCGCAGTTGCTTACCCGACGTTGCATCCCATAGACGTACGGTACTGTCCCAACCTCCACTTACTAGAGTCGATCCATCCGAACTGTACGCCACACCGGTAACCCAATGCGAGTGCCCCCCAAGCGTCCGCCGCGCGACTGTCACGGCATCCCAGAGATAGAGCCCCCCGTCTCTGCTCCCACTGGCAAACGTCGAGCCGTCGGGACTGTACGCCACGCAAATGACCTCCTCCTCGCCCGCTTGAAGCGTTCGCACCTGCGCAGCCGCAGCCGTATCCCATAGACGGATGGCGCCGTCCCAACTCCCGCTGATGACGCTACTCCCGTCCGGACTGTACGCTATGCCATTGATCCAAGAGGAATATCCACTGATTGTGCGCGCCAAGTCACCCGTGGTTGTATCCCATAGGCGGATAGAATGGTCCCAACCCATGCTAACAAGCGTTTCCCCGTCCGGACTGAACGCAACCTTCGGGTTGAACGAACGACCGCTCCTGCTTGTAATAGAAGCTTGCTCAAACGTAAACTTGTCGTCACCGGTGATCGGGTCCCACAGGCTGACCGTGCCGAAAAGCGCCCCGCTTGCAAGCGTCTTCCCGTCCGGGCTGAATTCCAGGCTATTCACCCAATCGCCGGGCACTTCCATCGTGCGGAGGTGTTCGCCGGTTACGGCGTCCCACAAGCGGATGCCCTCACCCCAGTCGCCACTCGCAAGGGTTTTACCGTCCGGACTGTACGTTACGCTATGAACCTCCCACGTAAACCCCTCCTCCAGCGTCTGCTTTGGAGCACCTGTTTCCACGTCCCACAGACGAACCACGCTCGAACTCCCGCTGGCAAGCGTATTTCCGTCCCGGCTGAACGCCACGGCAGGCACCATCCAGTCATGCCCTTCAAGCGCATGCAGATGGTCGCCTGTTGCCACATCCCATAGATGGACGGTACCGCCATAACTACCGGACGCAATCGTTCCGCCATCCGGACTGAATGCCAGACTTAGAAAGCCGTATTTTGTCCCCTCAAGCGTCTGTTTGTGTGCACCTGTGACCGCATCCCAGAGGTAGATCCCATCCCACCTCACAGTCGCCAGCGTCGATCCATCCGGGCTGAATGCCATATTCTCGACCCAAACTGCGCTCTCGTCAAGCAGCGCGATCTCTTGGAAGGTTGTTGTGTCGTAGAACCAGATTCCGAGGCTGCTTGCCACCGCGAGACGTGTGCCATCCGGGGAGTAGGCGACGGGACCGGTCAGAGAACCTTTCCCGAGCCGCATGGAGGCGCCTTCGGGCAATCTCCATTGAGGGGAGTCTTGGGCGGAGGTGTTGAGTGTAAACAGGATGGAGAGCATTGGAAGGCAGGATTTGATTAGCCGCGCTCTTTCGATTGACATCATCATTCTCCTTTCCTCGACTTTGTACATGTGTAGGGTGGGATCAAGCGAACGGATAGTGAGTGCGATAGGAATCCCCTGCCCACCATTTCTTGTAAGGTGCGCACAGCGATCAAGCGAGTGAATAACGATCAACTGAACGAACAGTGAAGGATCAAGTGAGTGAATAACGAACGCGATAGAACTCCCATAGTAAATCCTGCGCGATAGCAAGTCCTGCTAGAGATCCCATAGGACTCCGACTGGTAATAGCAAACTTGAATACCCAAGAATGGCTCTGTCACCTATTATGCAAACGCGTTCTGAAGCAAAGAGAATAATCATCTTCGCGGCAAATCCTTCATCTCCCCCCAAGTCGTAGCTAGACGCGCTTCAGGGGGAACACTATATGGACCGCCAATGTTTGGAATCCGTGGCCCCCAAATTTTGATGTCATCAAGATGAACGATTGTCTTGGTGTTTGTGTGAAACAGCACGGTGCCCGGGCCTGCCTTCTCATCCTCATATTTGGCTACGAGTTGGTTGTCAAAATAGAATTTAAAATGGTTCTCCTTAGCCACGATTTTGATTGGGACCCATCGACTTGCTATTGGTCTTTCGAGACGTTCAAGCCTGAATTTCGCACGATGGATAATTTCGTCGGGGGCCCATCCTAACGGGGGTTGACCTAATCGGAAAGTTAAGACATGTATCGCTTGACGTTCGTCCAGTAAAATCCACATTGACTGCGCATTGTGCGAATTGGCAGGATTAGGGATTTCGTTAGCAACCACGTCGCTCCTTCGCACCTCAGTGTAGAAAGCTGCGCCCGGCTCTGGAACTCCCTTAAATCTAATCCGAAAGGTCAACGAATAAGAATCCCATTCTTCGGCGTTCCTGGTTCCTAATTCCAATGACACCGAATGCTTTTGACCCCCACGGACTTTATTTATAACCAAATATCCATCCTCGAAATTCAAAAGATGCGGGACCGGTGGGAACGCCGGCTTTGGGTCTATATGGATATTCCACCCTTCAAGGTGTTCGTTGCTGAAATCATTTACAAACGTACCCGAATATGCCGCGGTAGTAAACGATACTGTTAGTAGTGCAACTATCATTGCCAATCTCATTGAAGTTCCTCCATGGGGTTACGGGGCAATTATCTTCGGTGCAAATTCTTTATCTCGCCCCAAGTCGTAACTAAATGAGTTTCCGGGGCAACACCATGCGGACCGCCACGAAATGGAATTTGTGGGCCCGTAATGACAATGTCATCAAGATGAACGGGCGACCCACCATGTTTCGAAAATCGTACGGTGCCCGGCCCCGCTTTTCCATGTTCATATCCGGCTACGAGTTGGTTGTCAAAATAGAATTCAAAAAGCTTTCCTCTAGCCACAATTTTGATTGGGATCCATCGATCTGCTATTGGTTGTTCGAGACGGTTAAGCGAGAACTTCGCACGATGGATCGATAACACAGCGTTCCCTACAGGGAAGGCTTTATTTGGGTGGTAAGAGAAAACACGTATTTCTTGTTTGGGTGCCAAGTGAATCCACATTGCTTGGGTGTTATCCTGAGTAAAAGTTTCGTTGCCTCTTCGAACTTTGGGCCCCACGCTGTATCGGACATAAAGGTGGAAGCTTGCGCCCAGCTCTAAATCTTCTTTAAACTCAAACCTAATTCGACAGGTCAGTGTATAAGAATCCCATTCTTCCACATTGCCTGTTCTTAATTCCATGGACACGGAATGCCTCTGTCCCCTAAACACGGGATCTATAACCAGATATCCGTTTTCAAACTTCAGAAGATCCACAATTGGAAAAAAGGGCGGGGCGGGAGCCATTAAAAGATGCCATCCATCAAGATTTTCATCGTTAAAATCTTCCACAAACGTACCGGAATATGCCGCTATAACAGGCGATACAGCCAGTAACACAGCTATCAGTAACCGTCTCATGGGCGTTCCTCCTTATGCTTTAAAGAGAAAATTATCTTCGCGACGAATCCTTTATTTCCCCCCACGTCGTTGCCAGACGCGCTTCAGGGGCAACACTATGTGGGCCGCCAATGTTTGGAATCCGTGGGCCCGTAATGACAATGTTATCAAGATGAACGGGCAGCGGACTATTTGTTCGAAATTTCACGGTGCCCGGGCCTGCCTTTTCATCTTTATATCGGGCTACGAGATGTCCGTCAAAATGAAATTCAAATAGCTCACCCCTAGCTACAATTCTAACTGGGATCCATCGATTCTCTATTGGTCGTCCGAGACGTTGAAGCGGGAATTCCACACGATGAATACCAACCACGTCAGGCACGCCTCCAGGCGGTTCATCCGGTTGAAAAGTCCAAACATGTATCTCCTGGCGGTGATCTGCGAGAATCCACATTACTTGGTAGTTAGCCAGAGCAATAAGTTCATTGGCTGCTTTTCGAACCAAACGTCCCCGGCTGCTTCGGACTTCAAGGTGGAAGCTTGTGGGCGGCTTTGGATCTTCTTTAAATTCAAATCTGATTCGATAGGTCAGTGTATAAGAATCCCACGTTTCCGAATTGCCCGTTCTTAATTCCAAGGTCACCCAATGCCACTGTCCTCTATGTATTGTGTTTATAACTAAATATCCATCTTCAAACTTCAATAGATCCGTAACCGGAAACGCCGGTGGGCCCGGAGATATTCTAATATGCCATCCATCAAGGTTTCCATCGCTAAAATCTTCCAAAAACATTCCGGTGTACGCCGCCATAACAGGCGATACAGCTAGTAGCGCAGCTATCAGTAACCGTCTCATGGGCGTTACTCCTTATGCATTAAAGAGAAAATCATCTTCGCGACGGATCCTTTATTTCCCCCCAAGTCGTAGTCAGACGCGCTTCAGGCGCAACGCCATGTGGACCGCCAATATTTGGAATCCGTGGGCCTGTAATAGCGACATCATCAAGATGAACATGGATCCCACCGTTCGCGGTAAACCCCACGGTGCCCGGCACCGCCTTTCTATCTTCATATTGAACTACGAGATTGTCATCGAAATAAAACTCAAAATCGCTCTCCTGAGCCACGATTTTGACTGGGTACCACCGATTTTGTTCTACTGGACGTCTGAGATCTTCAAATTCGACACGTGCGCGTAGGATACCACCCCTCCCGTTATTAAGTGGGAGATCGTTTATGTCAATTGGTGGGGCAGTGTAGACCATTATGCGCTGAATGCGCATCCAGACGCACATGTACTGAACCGCATGTACGTCCGAGTCCTGTCGAACCCGAAAATCAAATGGTACAGGCGGTTTCTGCGGAACTTCTCTGAACCTAACTCGACAAGTGAGTGTATAAGAGTCCCATTTTTCCGCGCCGTCTATGCTTAATTTCAGCCACACCAAATGCGTCTGATCTTCAAGCATTGTATCGATCACCAAATATCCATCTTTTATCTTCACAAGGTCCGCATGCGGAAAAGGTGGTCCCGGGGCTGATTCGATGTGCCATCCATCAAGGTTTTCATCGCCAAAATCTTCCAAAAACATTCCGGAGTATGCCGCCACAACAGGCGACACTGCGAGCAGAAAGGTAATTGATAACCATTTCATTGCAGAGTACCCCCTTTGCGGTCAGGTTCGCAGCAAAGATGTTTATCGTATTCGCCAGAAGATTTCTATAGCAGTCCTTATTCAGTCGATTTTTCGTTGCCGGTTCGTTTGGTTGTATTCGGTCGCTAAATCATCGCGACCAGGAGGCCGGTCCTGCGCAAGGTTGGATGAGTCTATCCAGTAGTCGGTCGATTTAATTGCAGCATCCTCTAAACCTTTGCTATGTATCGGCGCGATTTGGGCGAGTCTAATGGATGAAGGTGTATGTTTCGGGGAGGCGCAACATCTGTGCCAACGGGGACGGGCAATAAACCGCCTTCAGAGACGGATTTTATGGTTCAGGTGCACGGAATTGGTCAGTGATTTCAATCTCGTTGCCCTGCACGGTGCAAAGCTGGCGCTTTGTCCCGTCATGTTCGCAGATTGGGTGGAACGAACAACGAGAAGAAATTCCGCATAGAAGGAGGACGGTCGTTGTTTCATTCTGTCCGGAAGCGCAGGAAGTCAGGGTGGAATCCGGTGCTCGATTTGTAGGCGCGATCTCCGAATCGCGGCAAGCATTGATAGTCTGGATTTGGCAATCCAGACCGAGCGGTTAGAGGGGGTCGTGCGAAATCAAAAAATATGGACGGTAAAGTCGTAGTTGGTCGTTTCTCGTCAGATACCTGTCGCCCTTCCAGGGCTTTTGATGTGTAATGGATCATAGTTACTACACACCTGCCGCGCCTCTGGCGCTTTCGATGGATGGTGGGCGGAAGATGTCTGTGGGGTTGTTATCGCGGGATTAGCTATTGAGTGCGCTATTCAGTTGAGAAGATTTCTATGGGATTTCTATCGCACTCACTTTCCGTTCGCTTGATCCCTCCCTATTCAGTCGGTTGAGGGATCTCTATCGCGCTCGCTATTCGCTCGCTTGATGGTCTGGATTTGGCAATCCAGACTGAGCAGTTGGAGGGAGTCGTGCGAGATGGGTAATGGATTTTCGCCCTACCCAACCTACAGGTTTTGTTACGGACTTAATCGCTTTCGAAGGAGTTCGCGATTCGGAGAAAATCTCTATCGCGCTCATTATCCATTCGCTTGATCTCCTACAGTGCTTTGGATACGTCACTGCACAAGCCCCAAATTGATTTAATCTTCGCACTTCACTCCGAAGAGTGAAAAATTCTATCGTCTCTGGAAATCTGTCGTCGTTGTCATTCACTCAGTTGATCCTAGTCTAGACACATGATGTCTTTGATTCGCGTTGACATCAAATTCTAAAGTATGGTACGATGATTTTTCGGTTTGACGAGGGCGCATCAAAAGAGTTGTTGCCGTATTGACGGTCGGTTATGGCGCTCCCGAATCAGTCCGCACGTCAAGGTAATTTTCAGGAGACGATGTATGCCAAAAGTTCAGGATATCTTGGTGTTTTTCCAAACAAGCCCCGGTCTCGACATCACCCCGTCCGCGTGGTCGCGGTATGAGGCGTCCAAGGGGACGGGGATAAAGAATCTTGTCGAGGAGACGGAACCCCCCTACAAACATGCGTTGGCGGCGATGCGCGATGGCTGGCAGGTCATCCAGATGAGCGAGATGAAGCATCGCAGCGCCGACGACGGATACGAACTTGGACCGCTGCCGTATCAGACGGTGTTGTCGCGGTTCAATGAACTACAAGACGAGGAGGATGGTTCGTAATGAATGAGCATCTCATCTCATCAAAGGAAATGGCGCAGTTTGTGGCTTCCGGCTACCTGAAGTTCGAAAACATGGTGCCAAAAGATATGTCTGACGCATGCTTGGAGGATATGAAAAACCACCGCGGCTATCTTGAGGTGGGCACACCGTTCGAGGAGACGTGGCCTACCGGCACGCCGCTTGGCGATTTGTTCAGGTTGCCGCAGGTCAAAGGGCTTATTCATTCGTTGGTCGGACCCAATCCGCTCTACGATCACCACGCCGTGCATCTGCTGCGGGCGAACAGCATGACGGGGCCAAACATGCACCAGGACTCGGTCATCGACTTCCGCGAGAACTATTTCGACATCCAGTTGTCGTTCTTCGCGCACGACACGCCCGACGAGATGGGGGGAACGTTCCTGATTCCCGGTTCGCATTTCCGAAACGTGCGCACGTTCGAGGTAAAACTCTACCAACAAGTCGCCGGCAAAATTTGGGCGACGTGCCCCGCGGGCACAATGTATGTCTGGAACACGCGGGTTTGGCACGGCGCGCGCAGCAACCATACGGATCAGGATCGCTATATGTACAAACTGCGGCTCAATCCGTCGCAACCTCAGGTTCGCAACTTCGACACGTCTGACATCGATGACCCGAAGATCGGAAGTATTCTCTCGAAGGGTCACGGCTGGGAAGGGAACGACATGCGCTATGAAATCATGAAGCGCGTCCAGATGTGGCGGTATGTTTCGGATCAGCCGGAATTCGATATCGGTGAGCGTTTCATGCGTCGAATCGAGTACCAACCGCAGCGAATGTCGGCGTGAAGCAGTGGATCTCTACCGCCTTCGCTATTCACTCAGTTGCTGGTCAGTGACCAGTGAATTTCTATCCTGCGGTGGATTTGTCAATCCACCGCGAGCAGCGAAGAGCAGTGATGAAATTGATTGCGTCCACATTCAGCCAAAAATTCAATGATTCCCATCAAATAGGTCCGGCTGGAAGCCTGATCTACCGAAATGTGGAGAAACCTCGGGAAGATTTTTTAGGGAGGATTAAGCGACAAGACTTTGAGTGCGAAAGAGACCTCTAATATGGAATTGCATCCCGGAAAACAGACCTTTATCGATGATTTTTTCATCGAATCGATGGACGGCGCGCACCGCGTGCTCAACCCGGCGGAGAAGCTGACAGTCGACGAACCGTTGAACATCATTACCTCGGACCAACCGTGGGAAAACGATGACGCCGAGAGTGCCGGTAATTTCGTGTACGATGAAGTCAATCAGGCGTTTCGAATGTACTACCACGGCGTGGATTCGCAAGTGTGCGTTATTGAGTCGAGGGACGGCATCCACTGGGAACGTCCGAACCTGGGCTTGGTCGAGTTTAACGGTTCCAAAGCCAACAACATCACGAACTGTCCATCCCATATAGGCGCCATCCTGTGCGATCCGCATGAAACCGACGAGGCGTATCGCTGGAAGCGAATCGAATTTCAACCTCAAGGAGTTGGTCCCGACGGCGAGCGGGTATGGTGCGCCTATGACTCACGCGACGGATACGATTGGAAACCTTATCCGCTTGGGACGCACAGCAGTCAGACGCAGCTGTTTGCGTTCGGTTCACGTCGAGAGACCTTCGGCGGCCCAATCGATCCCGACGCGCCCTATGTGTGGTATTCGCAGCGTGGATCGAGCCGACGCACACGCGTTCTGGGACGCCGCGACAGCCAGGATTTTCTCAACTGGTCGGGGCTGCGGACGGTGATTGAACAGGATCTCGACGACCCTATCGGTACGGAATTCTACAGCGCCAGTTTTGACGCGGCGAATCGCACGGATGGCGGCTTGCATATCATCATGCTGAATACCTACTTGACGGACATCACCGAGCCTTACGCTATCGAAGATCCGGAGAATTATTGGGGGGCGGAGAAGGGCCCCGACGTGATACCGGCACGGATTGACGGGTTCGTCGACACGCAGTTGGCGGTAAGCCGCGACACCGTGAACTGGAAACGCTACCGCGAACCGTTTATCCCGCGCGGCAACCCCGGTGCATGGGATTGGGGGATGCTTTACGGAGGCGGACCCATAACACACGACGGAAAAATCGTATTCTTCTACGACGGCTATTGCGAATCCCACAACGGCCGCTCTCCGCGACCCTATCTAAAGCGCTATTCGGCGGGAAGGGAAAAAGGAAAGGGGCTGGCATCCTTGCGCCTTGACGGGTACGTCAGCGTGGAAGCGGTCTCCTACGCGCCCGGCGCACTGACCACACACCGCTTCCGCCAGGAGTCGGGCGGCACCATCGGAGTCAATGTCGATGCTTCGGCGGGCGAGTTGCGGTACGAAGTCTTGGAGGACACGGGCGAGCCCATACCCGGGTATACCGCCGCTGAATGCGACCCCATCCGCGCGGACACCGTGGATGGCGTGTTGTCGTGGAACGGGGTTTCCGGTTGGCCCGGCTTGAGCGAGGAGCGGCAGGGGAGGTATCCGAAGTTGCAGAAGGAGGAGTTCTATATTAAGCTGCGGTTCTATATTTCTCCGGGCACCAAGCTCTACTCGCTGACGCTAGACCCGCCCGAGGTCACCGCTTGGGGCGTCAAGGTCAAGGGAAGGATAGATTAATCTACTACTGTAGGAGCGACCTCCCGGTCGCGATTTGCTTTACGACCAACCTCATGGCGCGATTCCGTAAATCTTTGAAATGGACATACGAGAAATGTTAGTTTCCGATAAAATCCGTGCGGAGATCGAGCCGCACCTGATACAGTTGAGGCAGGAGGGGTGGTGCGTGCTTGAAGGCGTCATCCCCGAATCCGACATCGACTCCGTGCGCGAATACGTCTCGGCGTCGAGCGAGAAGGCGCTTGAGGCGTACACAAATGACTGGATAAGCATTATTGCCGGCGTACCGGATTTCGCGCCCTACCTTGGCGACGAGCGGGTGTTGGGAATTGTCAAGACGATGTTCAATCACCCGCATGTGCGAATCGCTCAAACCGAGTTGAAGACTATCGCGCCGGACAACGGCGACGCACTTCTGCGCACCTACCATTCCGATTGGCCGCATGACATCCGGGACTTATCGAAATCCGGGCATATCCACCAACCCTTCCCCGACATCACCATGGCGGTTATCACGCTGTGGATGCTCTCGCCGTTTACGGAGGAGAATGGCGGCACCTGGATTGTGCCGCGCAGCCATCGAGACACGCGAAACCCGCGGGGAAACGACGGCATCGACCAAAACAAACCGATTCCGAACGAGATGCAGGTGACGGGCAGCGCCGGCAGCGTGTTGATGACGGACAGCCGTATTTGGCATACCGCCACGGCAAATTTGAGTGATGAACCGCGGATTGCGCTGTTGGCGCGTTATATCCCGTGGTGGGTCAGCGTGGAGATGGGGAAGCGCAATCGGGTGACGATACCGGCGGAGGTGTTTGCCACCTTCCCGGAGAATGTGAAGCCGTTGTACCAGCATCGCGTGACGGAGTAGTGGAAGTTGTCTGAATCACGGATTAAACGGATTAAGGGATTTCGCGGATTAAAAGCACTCAATGGGTAGGTTAGACAGTTTGAAGATCTTTATCCTTAGTTGGATGATTGAATAGGGAAAGCGATAGAGGATTCTGATCCTTCTTCAATCACTTGATTGTTCAACCCAACCATGTATTGAGGGGGAGTGATTTCACGCATGCGCGCAATGTGCTGATAACCACGTTAGTACGATTTGCATTAAGTTCACGATTCCTTCAACTTACAACGATAAGGAGACTGGTACAAGCGTGTCGCTGTGCCGGCGCCTGAACCGCCGAGTGAGGACAACGAGAAAGATTTGGAGGCGAACCGATGAATACATCGGAAGAAAATCAGAAAGTCGTTATCGAAGGATATGATCACGGGCAGATTTTTGAAACAGATGTCCAATGCGTTACTCAGGTGTCCGGCAAATTGTTTGGAAAGGTATATGTGAATGTTTATGGTTCACCTGATGAATTCATCGTGATGTATGAACCATCCAAAGGTGTATGGGAATATTCGTCATCACTAGGAACTTGACAATGATCCACCTCATCCGCCTGATAAGTCTTGTAATTTAAATACTGTCGAAGATGCCCCCGGACACAAGGCTGAATATAGAATAGAGTTTACGACTAGACCAATAGAGTAAAGTTACACTTATCGCAAAATGCTTTAATCATAAAAGTTAGGGGAAGATTGTGCGTAGAAAAGATGAACACACCCTGAACTTACCCCAGTCCTTTCGACAGAAATGAATCTGGTTCAAGGAATAAAATCGGCTTAGTTTGGTCGGGCTTAAACGTCTAAGGTATCGGCAATACACCGTGTGAAGATTGCTTTGGGAACTCCATCGCATTCGCTATTTTGATCGCTTCTACAGCGAAAGGCTGGTGGGCGGGGGAATTCTATCGCGCTCAATGTCCATTCGCTTGATTCTACCCTACAACTGCTCTGGGATTTAGGGGAGAAACCGAGTTTGGTAGAATAAACTCGGTTTCTGAGGCTATTGTTGGGTTTCACGCAGAGTTCGGGGCATCATGTAAAAAGAGAGTTCCACATTAAATCAGGATTCTCGATTTTTTTGGGGAGGTTGTTCAACCCAACCTACGAACTGTGATTTATGGATTCTCTCTAGGATTTCTATCGCGTGGGATTAGCTTTGGGAACTCTAGAGTAGGGTTAAAACATCGGATGCGCCGGTATTCAAACGAAACGGTACAACACTTCGTGAATCGATATGTCACCATCGAACATCGTTGTATTGGCCACTATCTTGCTCATGGGGTGCGGCAGCATACGCGACGAAGGCAGCGATGCTTCGATTGTAACCATAGATCCTACCCCTAATTCTCGGCTTAGACTTCCTATTACAATAACCTTCGATGACATTCCCACAGGTGTTACACTTACCGGCACACCTGAACGAAGCATTACGTGGAACTTGCAAGGGAATACCCTGACAATTACAAGCATGTTGTGTTACTTTGAGCCTCCTAGCAGCAATACGGGGCATTCAGAGGTTTATCTTGAGTGGGATACTGGCGCTCAGCACATTTCTTACACATGCGAGAAACCGCCGCCATCCGCCGCTAGCTTTACTGCTGACCCTCCGTGCGGATCGACAGTGCCGGGGAATGCCATTGTATCAGTTCGATTTGACCAACCGGTGAAATCGGTCAACGCTTCAGGCGCCACGGGTTCCGGACGAAACTGGAAGATTCCAATCTCGGCAAACATGAACTTTACGTGGGTCAATAGAGACGGGTCTGAAGGAGGCCCTGCGGGGTGTTATTATACAATTGTAGCGCCAGACCACGTGTTCCCCAAGATTACCGGAGGATCCGTGACGCATGGCGAGAACCGTGTCGACCCTAAACCGTTAAATGACAACGAAATCGTAATCACACTTAGTGAAAATGTTGTCGGGACGGTCGAGTTGCTCTTTAAAGACAGGCAACCTGCTGGATGGCGAGGGAGAGTTTCAGGAAAGACTGCGGTGCTGTTTCCGGTTGCCGGAAAAGAACTAACACATTCGACAACGTATATAATTGTAATCAAGGTTCGCGACGCGGCGGGAAATGAGGCTGAATTCACCATTGAATTCAGGACGAAAGCAAAGGATTAAAATGCGCTCTATTCTTGGTTGTATAAGACGGAGTGCATTATACGCAACTCCCTTGAGGTAATTAGGAATATTTAGTAGAAGCAAGTGCACGAAGCGGCACCATCATCGTAAACTGGTACGATTTTGCGTTCGGAGGTATGGTTACAGTTGTCTACAAGGAGACTCTCTCTCTATGTATAGACATCATTCCATTTCCGCTATGATTTGGGCTCAACGCTTTATCACGCTGATTGCTCTATTCACCCTCGTCATGGGTTCTCAACATGTGTCAGCCCAATCGCAGGTGGCACAGGATGCCTACGCCATTTTTGAAGCGAGTTGCCTGAACTGCCACGGTCCCGACGGCGCCTTCCGTGAGACGCTCCTCATGGAACACAGCGAGCTTATTGATGGAGGTACGGTGGTTCCGGGAAATCCCAATGCCTCCGAGTTGTACAAGCGTCTTCTCGGTCCCACCGAAAACGGCGCACAGATGCCGTTCGGACTGCCGCAACTGCCCGTTCAATCCATTGAGGTCGTTCGGCGTTGGATTCTAGCCGGCGCTCCCGATTGGACGATTACCCCGACAACCCTCCGCCGTTTCATCACTCCCCGCGAAGTGCTCACGAGCATTGAGTCGCACCTCAACTCGCTCTCTTCGTTTGACCGTTCCTTCGCACGCTACTTCACGATGACGCATCTCTATAATGCCGGAGAAACTCCCGAGATACTTGCCGAATACCGCGCAGCACTCTATAAATTGGTCAACAGCCTCTCATGGGGAAGCGGGATTATCAACCCACAACCTATTGACCCCCAAGCGACCATCTTTTACATCGACCTGCGACACTACGAGTGGGATCGAAATGATGGCTGGTCGAAGTTAGAAGAGGCCTATCCCTATCACATCTCGTTCGACGCGCCCGCCCATCTCGCAACCCGCAATCAACTGGGGCGGTTGCAGACACAGATGAAGACTGATGTGCCATCAGTGCATGTGGACTGGTTTATTGCAAGAGCTTCGACACCGCCGTTGTATCACGAGTTGCTTTCGCTGCCGTTGACAGATAGCGAGTTGGAAACCCGATTGGAGGTTGATGTCGCAGCCAATCTGGTGAATGCGCCCGGGGTTCGCGTCTGGCGCGCGGGGTTCAAAAATTCGGGTGTGTCAAACCACAACCGAGTGGTGGAACGCCATATCTCTCGCTATGGCGCCTATTGGAAGAGCTACGACTTTGCAGGCAGTGCTGGTAGACAGAACATCTTAACCCACCCGCTTAATTTCACGCATGACGGGGGAGAAGTTATCTTCAACTTACCGAATGGCTTGCAAGGCTACTACCTCGTTAACGCCTCCGGTTTCCGGTTGGATGAAGCGCCGATAAACATCGTTTCCAATCCTGCTGCTAGTGACCCGACGGTACGCAACGGAATCTCCTGTATCGGTTGCCATACCGAAGGCATGAAGACATTTGAGGACGAAGTGCGTTCGGTGATTGAGAGCAACCCGAATCCACCCTACGACAAAGCGCAGGCGCTGCGCCTCTATGTGGAACAGTCAGACATGGATGCCCGTGTCAACGAAGATATGGAGACATACAGAGTTGCGCTTGAAGCCACAGGCGGCGAGTTTGGCGGTGTTGAGCCGGTTTCACGTTTCCATGAGGCGTTTCAGGGACCAATAGGCGCGGCGTATGCTGCTGCTGTAGTCGGGCTGCAGACCGAGACATTCCTCGCGAGGGTTCGTGAGAACACGGGACTGCAGAACGTTGGATTGCTGGCGCTAGAGGGTGAAAACGGGAGTGTGAAACGCGACACCTGGACATCAAGTTTCAGAGACATTATTTCCACGCTGGATTACCCGGACCGGGATGGGGAGCCTCCGGTCATAACACAGCCCGATGTGTTACCGGGTGGGCAGGTTCATTTCCCCGATTCCAACCTGCGAACCGCGATTGCGGAAGCGCTTGGTAAAAGCATCAATGCCCCGATTACAGCCGAGGAAATGCAAGGATTAGAAAGACTTGAGGCGGAGAACAGGGGTATCCGGGATTTAACAGGTATTCAGTTTGCCACCAATCTGAACCGGTTGGATGTCGAGGCGAATCAGATTTCCGACCTCTCACCAATAGCAGGCTTAATCACGCTGCGCACGTTGCTGGTTGACGACAACGCCATATCGGATTTATCACCGGTGAAGGGTCTAAAGGAACTCACCACCCTAGAGTTTAATTGGAATCGGGTCTCCGATATATCGCCCGTGAGGAACCTGAAAAACCTCACATATCTTAACGCTAGCAACAATCAGATATCTGACTTGTCGCCAGTTGCGGGACTAATCAATCTGGAGGGGATAACTATTTCGGATAACAACATAACCAATCTGATGCCTCTTGCGGGATTAATCAGTCTGCGGGGTATAGATATTAGGATTAACAACGTATCCGACTTATCGCCACTTGCAGGATTAACCAATCTAAGGGAATTATTTTTTGTGCGTAACGACATATCCGACCTATCTCCAGTTGCACGATTAGTTAACCTGGAAATCATTCATGGGACAAGCACATCCGTATCCGATTTGTCACCCTTGGCAGGATTAACAAAACTGAGACATTTATACCTTCCCTGGGGAGATATATCGGATCTTACCCCTTTGGCGGGCTTAACCAGATTGGAAGAACTATATCTTCACGACAATGATATATCGGATATTGCCCCTTTGGCGGGCTTGACCAACCTGGAAGAACTGTATCTATTCGGCAATTACGTAACGGATATTTCATTCCTTGCGCGATTAACCAATTTGAAACTGTTAGATTTTTCACGCAGTGGATTATCAGATATATCACCTCTTGCAGGATTATCCAACTTGAAGTGGTTGAACCTCCGTGACAACAAGGTTTCGGACATATCGCCCCTTGCCGGATTAACCAATCTAACATGGCTGGATGTCTCCGAAAACAAAATCTCCGACCTTTCTCCACTAGACGAGTTACGTCCCAACATGAAATTTCTTGGAATACACGACAATCCGGGGTTCCCAACAGGAGGTCCAAAAATTGAGGGGCCTTGGTTATGGGTGGCGTTACCGGAGGCAAGACTGGAAAGCGGTACCGATTTGCTGGCAGAAGCGACGAGAGGCAGCGTAACGGAGGTGCAGGTTGCTACTCATGGTGCGAGGGTGGGAGAGCTTGTAGGCGATGGCGTCTGGACATTCCATACTCTCCCGTCTACGGATCGGAACAATATAGGAAATATATTGGTCAGCGGCGTTATCTACGGCACTGTATCTCTCTATTCGCCACGTGAACAGGAAACAACCTTATACGTCGGCAACGACAAAGGACTCAAGGTTTGGCTCAACGGAAATCCGGTTTACCAAGTGATTCGAGACATAAGGCTGGGAACTAGCTACAACGATTTCGTCCCTGTCATATTGCAGCAGGGCAGAAATGTATTGTTAGTCGCGGTTGCCTCGCTCGGTTCCGAAACTGCCTCATTTTTTGGGTTTGAACCGGACACCGAATATGCGGTAGGCACCGGCCTCGGTTATGGCTTATCCAAGACGCCGATTCACGTTGGCGATACGTTTGCACTCGACATCCGAGCGGAAAATGTCATCGACTTGGCTGGGTGGCAGTTCGATATCAACTTCGATTCTTTCGTCCTTGAAGCACTTGAGGTGAGCGAAGGCGATTTCCTGAAGACCGATGGCGGAGCTACCTTCTTCCAGAGTGGGCGTATTGACAATACAGCAGGAAAAATCACGGGGCTGATTGCGGGGCGGATTAGCGAAGGCGGCGTACGCGGCAGCGGCTCGGTGGTTCAGGTGGGGTTCAAGGCAAAATCCGAAGTCGAAACGGAGATCACGTTGCAGAAGTTCAAGTTCGGTACTAGCACAGGGGAGATCATTCCCGCAGGGCCTCATACAATTCACGTCACTGTACAGGAACGACTGCTGACTGGGGATGTGAATCGTGACGGCGGCGTCGATATTCTGGATCTGATTCTCGTGGCGCAACAGTTGGGGAAAAGGGTAACCGCCGGCTCTACAGTGGATATCAACGCCGATGGAATTGTGAACATCTTTGACCTCACGCTCGTGGCACAGGGGATTGTGGGTGCCGCAGCGCCCGCAGTTACGACGGGACGTGTAGACGCCGCAACGATAGAAGCTTGGATTGCAGAGGCGCGTCTGGCAGATGACGGTTCGATTGTCTTTAGGCAGGGCATCGCAAATCTTGAAAACCTGTTAGCCTCGCTGACTGTTCCCCAAGAGACGGCATTGCATCCCAACTACCCGAATCCGTTCAATCCGGAAACCTGGATACCGTATCAGTTGGCAATTCCCGCAGAGGTCGCGCTGACGATTTATGGCATGAATGGGGGAGTGGTTCGGCGTTTGGCGGTAGGACATCAGGCGGCAGGAACCTATCAGAGTCGTAACCGCGCGTTGTATTGGGACGGCAGGAATCAGGAAGGGGAACCTGTCGCCAGCGGTCTTTATTTCTATACACTGCGAGCGGGAGAGTTTACGGCGACGCGAAAGATGCTAATTAGGAAATAATCTCATGGTTCGCGATTCGAAGACGGTTACTACCGAAGGATGCGGCGATAATGGTTCCACAAACCGTAGGAGAGATCTTAGGAGATCAGACGACCGATCAGTAGGTACAATAAATCCCACATCGACTGCGCAAGAGATCGCTTCCGATTCTCGACATCGCTTTTTAAGTCACGTAATAACCCGTATTAAAAAACTGCGACAGGTGTGCTATGTCAAGGAGTGTAACTAGATGTTTGAAACTACCATGAGTCAGAACAACACCCCAATCCTTCGAGTAAACGGTAAAATTATCGGTAATACCGTTGAGACACTCCGCCATGAGATGAGAGCGCAGATTGAGCAAAGCGGCGGGCAACTGATTCTCGATCTGACGAATGTTCCGTTGTTGGACAGTTCCGCCCTAGGCGCCATCATCGCGACATTACAAGCACTTAAGAAAAGTGATGGAAGGATGGTACTGCTAAATCCGCAAGAAGCGGTTCGAAATGTGTTTGAGGTTACCCGATTGGACTCTGTCTTGGAGATTTATCAGGATGAGGCGGACGCGGTCAACGCGTTCAGTCGAGGCTAAATCACGATCATGCCGAAACGACGATTTCCCACAATGGGCTTGCGAGGGCAACTCGTTTTACTTTTTTTGCTAGTCTCATTTATCCCTCTGCTTATTGTCGCTTTTTTGGCGAGAGAATTTGGAGTAAGAGCGATTGAGAAGATTATCGGCGAGAACTTGAAGCGACTTGCACAGGAAAAGTTGGATCAGGCGTATTACAGTATTTTCACGCCGTTGAACGCCGTTCGAGGAGAGCTTAATGGCGTGCGCGATGCCGTTGTCTTGGCATCGGGACGCCCAAACGATCCGGTAGTGCAAAGGCGATTGGCGAACAAACTGAAGCGACTAGAGGATCTCGCTGGTCCACGAAGCGAAATAGTCATCACCGATTCACGAGGTCAGGTCGTCCAAGCAAGCAACCCGCGCTTACATCGTCGGAAAATCGAAGCGGCTTGGTGGCAGAACGCATACAATGAAGGGCTCGGTCACGAGTTTGTCGATGACCTTCAGTACAACACCGAAATGAAAGTCCATGTGCTGCCTGTCGCTCTTCCGATTCTCGCCGCTAATGGCGCCAGAGTGGTCGGTATCTTGAGAGCCATAATTACGCTCCCGAACCTTTCAGATGCGGTTAGAGCCTCTCAGGAGCAGGGCGGTGCGGGCCAAGGCATTGAAGCCACCCTCATGACCAGACACGGTCGAGTGATTACGTCTTCAGCAGAGAACGATTACGGGTTCAGCGAACACATTGAGATGACCGATGCGGCGATGGAAGCAATCATTAGTGCGAAACTTGACGAAACTAACAATGGGACTGCCGATATAAGGTTTTCCGGCTACGAGAGAGAGAGCGGGATCGACATACAGGGTGACAAAAGGGTTTACGGCTGGGCGCGGACGCAGCGATGGCGCGGCGAACCGTGGAAAGCCGCTCAGAATTTTACCGATTGGACGGTTCTGGTTTCACAGCCGGAGTCCGTGGCATTCTATGAGATTAATCTGCTTACCAAGAACATCCTTACTTTTACGTTGATTTCCTGCGTCATTGTTATCCCTATTGCATGGTTGGTTTCACGACGTATAGTTAAGCCGATAATGCGGATTGCACAAGCGTCGCGCGCTATTGCCAAAGGAGATTTCGATCACCAAGTACCGGTTACGAACAATAACGAAGTAGGCGTTCTTGCACAAGAATTCAACTCGATGCGCGATGATCTCAAACACGCGATTGATCGGATAACCAAAGAAGAAAAAAAGATGACCGCGATCGTGAATAGCCTGGCTGAAGGACTTATTCTGGTCGATGAGGATCATCGCGTGCTTCACATCAACCCCGCCGCGGAATACTTGCTGAATGTGGGAGCGGACCAGGTCGGTGAAGAACTAACGCTCATTGTGAAGGATATCACGTTAGCCAGAGCGCTCAAGGAGAGCCAGGGGCAGATCTCCTTAAACGAGACGGTCAACTTGGAGGTGAGTTTGGATCAGGGAGGCGAATCCTCCACTCTCCGTGTAGTTGCCAGTCCTTTTCTTGATGAGGCGGGAGCCGTTCTCGGAACGGTTTATGTTTTTGATGATATCACGCGTGAAAAGGAAATCGACCGGATGAAATCCGACTTTGTGTCGCTTGTTTCTCACGAGTTGCGTACCCCTATGACTTCCATTATCGGTTTCGTGTCACTAATTCTGGATGGCAAGACAGGACCGATCAACGACAAACAGCGCCACAGTCTGGTGCGTGTCCAACACCAAGCGGAACGTTTAGCAGCTCTGATTAACGACCTGCTCGATATTTCCCGCATTGAGGCGGGACGTATTCAGATGAAACAGGAGGAAATTACGGTCTCAGAGATAGCGAAACAGAGAATCGAAGAGATCAGCCCGCAAGCCGAGGCGAAGTCAATCGAATTACGCTTGTTCGCTCCGGAACCCTTGCCACACACCATCGGAGACGAGGAGCGCATCGGACAGGTTTTCACCAACCTCATTGGCAATGCAATCAAGTTTACCCCCGAGAGCGGCAAGATTGCAGTAAGAATCAGTGCCAACGGTACACCGACGAACCAGTCGGATCGGATGTTGCATGTGGAAATCATTGATACGGGGGAGGGGATACCGATCGAGGAACGTGAGCGAGTCTTTAATCGATTCCATCAACTAGGAAACATCAACACTCGACAAGAGGGCGGTACCGGTTTGGGGCTGTCGATTGTAAAGAGTATCGTGGAATCGCACGGCGGCACCGTGTGGGTTGATGAGGGATACGAAGGGCGCGGAAGCAATTTTCAGTTTACTCTTCCAATAGAATTGACAAAGGAAGTGGGCGCTTGATGGCTGAAACAATCTTGGCGGTCGATGACGATGTCGACATTCTCGATCTGCTCGAAATAAGCTTAGACTCGGACGGGTACAGTGTGATTACGGCGGGCGATGGGTTGGAAGCAATCGGGAAAGCCAAATCACACGTGCCCGACCTCATCATTTTGGACCTGATGATGCCCAAGATGGACGGATTTGAAGTCATCGACCATCTAAGAGCCGATTCGCAGACTCGCGCGATTCCCGTCATCATGCTTACGGCGCGAACGCAGATTAGCGAGAAACTTCAAGGGTTGGATGCCGGTGCGGATGATTACATCACCAAACCGTTCGATTTGAAGGAGCTTTCTGCACGGATAAAGGCTGTACTCGGAAGGACACAACCCACAAAGTATATCAATCCATTGATTGGCGCAATGGGAGATTGGTTCAGCGAAACCGGTGTTGAACAGTTGGCGGCGCACCTGAAAACGGCGGCTACTATCCAACAGAGGCTTCTGCCTCAAACCCCTCCGAGTCTCCCCGGATTTGATATCAACGGTGTTTTGCGGAGTTCAACGTCTGTCTCGGGCGACTTTTTCGATTTTATCCCTCTTGATGACGGTTGTTTGGGGATAGTCATTGCGGATGTGCGAGGAAAGGGAATTCCGGCGGCGTTGTTGATGGTAATGATACGCACCGCATTGCGGCTCGTTTGCCGCCAAGAACGATCACCCGCAGCGGTCATCAAGAGCATAAATGATCTTCTCGTGCTTGACACGGAACCAGACCTTTTCGCTACTATGGTCTACGGGATTTTGGATCCCGAAGCGCAGACCTTCACCTATTCAAACGCCGGGCATTGCCATCCATTTCATTTGAAAGATCGCAACCCTTACGAAAAGCGATCGAATGAAATCAGAAAACCGAGTTTCGCAATCCATCAACTCCGTACCGGGGGGATGGTGGCGGGCGGCTTTGACTTCGCGGAGTTTGAAGATGAAATCGTCCAACTCGAGCGCGGCGATGTAATCTTATTCTATACGGATGGTATCACCGAAGCGGAGCGCGAAACGGATGGTGCCTTTTACGGAGAGGAGAAACTTCTGGAGGCCATCAGGTCTAGCGCGAATCTATCCGCCGAGATGATCTGCAAAAAGATTGAGGATGATCTCGTAAACTTCATCGGTAGTACGCAGCTGACCGACGATTTGACTCTGGTTGTCTTAAAAGCGATCGCAGAGAGTGTAGAAGGACATTAGTTTCCATGGGAGAGAGATTTTCCGATAGTCCACTTAACCTCGATTCCGGAATATCCGTCGGAACCCACACAATGACGAAGACATCGGATCACGTTATCCATGTTGATCTGCCAAGTTCAACACAGTTCGTATATGTGATTGATGCCATAATCTCGGAAATCGTGAGTGATATGGGCTTTGACAAAGAGGAGAGCGAACAGATTAATCTGGCAGTGATTGAGGCGGCCGTGAATGCCATCAAACACGGAAACAACGAGGATTCGAGCAAGAGAACTCGCTTTGAATTCATCCTGAGTCGAGAGCAACTAACGGTTGTTGTCGAAGATCAGGGCGCGGGATTCAATCGCGACAATGTGGAGAATCCTCTCGATCCTTCCAATCTTCTCAAGAGCAGTGGTAGAGGGATATTTCTGATGGAAACTTGTATGGATTCGGTGACATATGAGGCATCGGGACGGATTGTCAGAATGGTGAAATGCAAGTCCTCCGCCTCCTGACCTGCTAGAAAAATCCGGACGCGGCTCGAAACATCGACCCCTCAAGGAAATCCTCATGAACATAAATACCCGCCAACATGAAGGAGTAACCGTCCTGGACATCGACGGTAGAATCATCGCATCTGAAAGCGTCGCGCTGAAAAACATCATCGACGAAGAGATTGGCAGTGCAGAAGCCGGCGAGGTGAAAATGCTGCTAAACATGAAACATGTCCAGGCGATGGATAGTTCAGGGCTTGGAATCGTGATTGCAGCCTACACATCCGCCCAGCGCAGGGGCGGACGCATAGCCTTACTGAATGTTAGCGGAAACATCAATAGCCTAATTGTTATGTCGAAACTCTACACCATCTTCGACCGATATGATGATGAAGAGGAGGCAATAAAATCGTTTCAGGACGAGTGCTAGTTGTACTAAGCGTGTGTATTGACCGATGAGAATTCGAATTCAAGGGGGCGACGGTGAATCCAGCAACCGAACATAAAGACAGCCCGGACCGGCTATGGCATAAGTGCGAAGGTTGTGATGAACTTCTGTTCAGGCAAGCGCTGGAGCGCAATCTGTACATCTGCCCCTCGTGTGGGTACTATCTTTCGTTCCCGGCAGAACAACGTGCGACCCACATATTTTCAACCGACTCATGGACAGACCTTTTTCCTACTTCTGCTCCGCCATCACTGCTCGAATCCCTTGATCTCACGGATCTAGTCGCTGAAACCGTTTGCCCGAGTCTGCCAGATCTGCCGGATCGCATTATAGCCGCCGGCGAGGGGGAGATTTCAGGTTGCTCGACGGTTCTCGCTGTTATTCATCCTCTTGCGCTGCCACAGCGACTTCATTTTGTCACACTACTGATTGCTCTTCGTACCGCGATGCTGAAGGCGCTTCCGCTGGTGTGCGTTTATTCGAACGATGCCGTACCAAAGTTGGAGACGATAGATCACACAGTCTCTGCCGAGTTGTCGTTCGCTGAAATCACCTTTCTATCATCCGAAATGGCAAAACTATCGGAAGAAAGGCTACCACAGATAACCGTGCTAACAGATGCGAACGCCGGCGTACTATCTACCAGATTTCCGACAGGCGATATCATATTGGTTGAAGCCGCAAATGCCACCACCCACTCGCCTACAGGGCAGCAGCAGCCCGCCGCCGCGCACGCAGCGACAAAAAGCATCCCGGAAGCACTGAATTCTAATGGGTCCGCCGATCGCTGTATTCCGCGTGAAGCCTTGCCCGAAACACTGGGAAAACTGCTGGGATTCTTTGCCAAAGCACGTGGAACTCCGACCGAGAGTCTGTAAGCGAATAGCGATAAGAATCCGTTTAAAATACACTTGCGGTGGACCCGTGTCAATTCCAATACTAATTCGTAAGCCACAATTTCCAAGAATCGAATGATCGTAGCAGGGATCAATTGAGATCAAGCGAGTGAATAACGAGACCGATAACATTCCGCTGCCCTCTTTGATTGTCGACAGACCCTGAAATCCGATTTAATGAAACAACGAAAGGAAGCGTTCTTCGCATCCAAAATCCTATGAAAATACTCATGCAACTCGGCAGAACAACTGTTGTGCTCCTGCTTGCGTCAACAATCCTTGGGTGTTCCGCCCTCCAACCGGTGCAGATTGTCCCACAATTTGACGCGGAAGCTGTTATCCTTCCGCAGACCGGCACCGTCATTTACGAGAAGGACGGCATCACAGCGATGGCTGTGCCGCTAAACGATGTAAAGGCGGTTGACGCATTCGGTATTTTGATGTTTAACCGCACCGGCAATTGGGTTTCGTTCAAACGAAAAGATTGCCAGTTACTGGATCAAGCCGGCAATGTAACGAAGCCAATTGACAAGTCACAGGAATCGTTTTTCTTGGGCAAGAGTTTTAAGCCGAAGTTACCTCCCGAATTCACGATGGAACTCTTTCGACATGACCGCACCCTTCGCGCGGCAGGCAGCTCCGTAGCGCTTCCTCGAGAGGATATTGAGAGGACAACCATTATGCCAAATCATCGAACGCAGTTTTTCCTCTACTTTCGAAAGCGGAGCATTAAATCTACGAGCCTGCGCGTCATCGTGCCGAAAGTTAGCAACGACTTCGAGGATACGGAAAGCACGTTTGTCTTCAAGTTTGAAGTCGTCAAGGGTTCACTAAAATAATGTATCCGCTTTGGTACTCGCTACTGTGTCTTATCGTCTTTCCCATGATAGCGAGTTGTGTCTCTCCTCGGCAAACTGACACCGGCGATCATGCCGTCCCCGACAATGAGTCAAGCTCGTCTCGGCTAATTCATAAGATTCCCTCACCTCAAATAATCCCGTCCAAGCGGATCTCACCCTCACCGCCAATTCTCGGCGTAAACTATGTCGGAACGATCGGCGGTCCAGGTCAAGGCGCCGGTCAGTTCATCCTGCCGTTCGGATTGGCATTGGATCGGCTCGGTCACTTGTACGTCGCCGATTCGGGAAATAATCGTATCCAAGTCGTTGATTTTGAAGGGAATTTCATCACGGAATTTGGTAGCCGCGGATGGCGAATCGGCGAGTTCGATCAGCCGACCGCCATAGCCATCAATTTTCAACGCACCGAGATTCTTTGCGTCATCGACACCGGAAACGGCCGGGTGCAGTATTGCAATCTTGTCGACCGTATCTTTCATCTTATGTTGGGCGATTATCCCGATGGCGACTCCGGAAACTTGAGCACAAGTGCGCATATCGAGTTGGATCTGCCCAACGGTATCGGGATTGGCAGGAACGGCGAAATCTACGTCGTCGATACCGGAAACAACCGCTTTATTCAGTTCGATAGCGAAGGTCGCCCAGTCCTAATTCGCGGCAGCTTCGGGGGCGAGAGCGAACAGTTTCGAGATCCGACCGACCTCGTTGTTGACCCCTATGGAAACATCTATGTCGTCGACTCGGGCAACCACCGGGTGAAAAAGTATGACTTCAGCGCCAATCTCGTCCAGATATGGGGAGGCGAAGGTTGGGCGCTCGGACAGCTACGAGAACCGATCCAAATTGCCTTGGACCGCTGGAACTCGCTTTATGTCACCGACCGCGGAAATCGGCGTGTGCAAGTCTTCACGTCAAACGGTGAGCCGCTGACAGAATTCGGGAACGACATACTCGTCGAACCCGCCGGCATCGTCGTATCAAGGGACGATCGAGTTTTCGTCAGCGATCTCGGGACAAACGACATTAAGGTTTTTCAGGTTCTTTTTCGACCTTGACCTGCCCACTTTTCCTCCATAAAGCAGCATCGCTTCCTTTCAATTGAAACGGAGTACGTTCTTCAAAACTCGGTTCCTCCACTATACACCTGAGAGCCTCGTTGAAAAGTCAGTAGCAAACTACTTTTAGTCATTTGAAGACAGCTCTCTCATGTTGTGTAATTGCTCGCTATTCGCTCGTTTGATCCCCTCCGGGGCTTTTAAGGCTGGTATGCGGTGCACACCTTACAAATTGTATTTTCAAACAGGCTCTTACACGGATAAGCCGATGCCTTACGATTATTGACGCAGTATGACTTTCCCGGCAACGGAGGCGAACAAAAAATATTGAACGCGCCGTTCTTCTTGAAACCACAGAGCTGTTACGATCAAGTAATTTGCCCCGACAGATTTCGTCAATGATTTCTTCCCATCCTACCTTATTGTCCCCTGACTTAACTAAAATCCTGCCGTTTGAAGAAACTGAACGTTAAACACTTGCTCATGCACTCAAGGTGATGGACAATAATGTCACGCAGGCTGCCCAAGCCTTGAACATTACGCAATCGACCCTTTATCGGTAATTGAAGTTGTATCAACTCATTGTGTCGGATTAAGGCACCAATAGGTCTGCTTGAAACCGATTTTTCATGTTGTGAAACATGAAGACTAGAGAGTGGACCCATCTCGTTTTCTCATCACGGCGTAATGTACCAGTAAACTCTTCTCAATTGTCCCAAAATGGGATTGTGTAGCGCTTTGGGACAAACTCGTCCGCATCTGCGTAGTTACAGGGTTTCTGCCAATATCCTTCGCACTTCATCCATTTCAACTGTCCCACTTTGGGACACTTCGCCCCATCCGCTGTCTGCCCGCCCGTAACCTTCAAAGACAAGCCTGTCAAGGGATTTCTCTGTCTCGCCCTCGTTCGATCAAGCACTGGCACAGTTTATGCTTTAGTTAAGTAACGCAAGTTGCCACCTTGTCCAACAAGGGCACAGAAACCGAGTTTTCTCCGACGCAAAAAAATACGAGATTGCCGAAAATCAGACCAATTCACCTGTTATAGTTAGCAACTTGCGTAAGAGTCTGTTTTAAAAGTAAATAGCGAATCTAGTTAGGGGCATTTGAATGCTACTAGCTGTCGCCCCGCTGGGGCTTTGATGTGGGGCGATCCGGCGTTGCTATACACCTGACGCGCCGCTTGTGCTTTTAAAGGCTGATGGGAACTCTATCGCGCTCCCTATCCGGTTGCTTGATCGCACCCTGCAGTTGTGAGCGAAAGAAACCGAGTTTTGAAGGAAAAACTCTGTTTCGAGACGCATGATTCTACTCGAAATGGCTTTTCAAACAGGTTCTGAGTAGTATGCGAACGTCAATCATAAAATCGCCGATTTGCCCTCTTTTCATTACACCCCCGCCCAAAACGAGGCATTACATAACCAAGTATCGGACGCGCTTCTCTACTTCTTGTGGGCTTCGCTCAATACAAGAAAATTACGGATTGGTTTCCGAGTTTATGCATTGTACTACCCATCACGATATAAGTTGGCACTGTACCCTTGTGACAATCGGCAAAATAAAACAGCCTTTTTTGCCTAACCAGCGAACCTTTGCCCCATTGCCTGCGAATATGAAGGTAAAGGGCAGTGGATCGGCCTCAACTTACAGACGACCTGTTGGCGAAACGGATTCAGACGGGCGATGAGGAAGCGTTAGCTATTCTTTTCGATCGGTATGAATCGGTATTTGCGTCCATCATCAGCGGAGAGATTGGCAATACGGCTGACGCTCCAGATGTGTTGCAAGAGATTCACCTTGCAATCTGGAGGAGCATCGGCTCGTTTGAGGAGGGGCGTTCGCTGAAGGCGTGGATGTCGGGAATCGCGCGCAAAAAATGCGCAGATTATCGGCGTTCCACCCAAAGGCGGCTTACTCCTTTTCCGGATGAGGCGCTTGCGCCTCTTGTCGATGCGCTCAATTTGACCGAGGTTGATTTGGACGCATTGACTGAAATTGAGTTGGACGCACTGTGGCAGGAAGTACGTGAGTCGGTGGCAGATCTTCCGCCAATTTACCGAGAGGTGGTTGAATTGCATTACTTCAAGTCATGGTCTATACGCAAAATCGTCGAGGAGAAGAACCTGAAAACCGGCACGGTCAAGCGCCGGCTTCATGACGCGAGAAATCTGATCCGCCGGCATTTTGTGTGAAGACTAAAAATGCAACCCAATCCACTACAATTCATCTTTAGTTTGACTTCAACTTAAAAGGAGAAGTAAAATGAACAGCAGAGCATTGACCGTACCCCTTTTAGTGTGCTTTATTTTAGGTTCGTACGTGGTGGTAGTGGAGCAGGCTCAGGCAGGTGCCGAGCCTTCCCCGAGTGCGAAGGCGAATAGGAATAGCGCTACTGCTAGTGCGCGCGTTAGAATTACAAATCTCCAATCCCACACAACAGAAGGGGAAACCTTCTCCGGGACTGCAGATCTGTATGCCAATACCTACCCTAGAACCGTTAAGAGAGAAAATCAGGAGGTTAGTGCAACAATTGGAGTAAAGACGGTCTCACACAAGGTTTGGGTAGGCGCTAAGGGAGGCGTAGCAGGATATGAGCAAACAGTGACTTCTAAGAAGAGTTACATTAAGGCGTCAAGGAGCCCTTCTGTTTATAAACTTGGAGTTCCCCTGTATAGTAAATGGGCATTGGCAAAGGCAACTGTTAGTGGAACCTTTAAGAGGCGTTGGTCAAACTATATGGCTCCAGATTCTGGATCCGGCTCCTAACTGTTGTGATTGCTGACAGAATATGGAGAGGGTGCTTGTCAATTGCAAAGGAATATGTCAGAAGTGTGTACCCGTTCTTTGACGTACATTTGTTTGCATGACAGCCAATTAACTATTCCACACGTTAGTGCAGACCCACCGAATAATTCGGGATAGTTGACAAATTAGTCTCAGTGGCAAATCGGTTTAGATTTCGCGATCTAAACCGATTTGTTCTGGATAGGTGTGAATTTTGTCGAATCTGGCAGCGATGCCTCTTGCGAACCGCCAGCCATTCTCAGACAATTGTCCTTTACGGAGATGGAAGATGAAACACAAAAAAACGATAGTAGGTCTGTCTCTCGCCGCGATTTTAGGTGTCGCCATCTTTCTTGGATTACGAGCAAACCAGCGTATAGAGCCAGACGTAAAACAATCAGATTCCCAACCCGTTTCTAACCAATACCCGAATGGTATAGCGCAGCAAATCAAATCTGGGCAAAATCAATCCGCCTCCCCTTGGGATGCCTGGGTGGACGCGCAGGCAAATGCCATCATGAGATCCTTCTTGAAAGTTTTAGAAGCGAACGGCGAAAAGCTTACCTCCGAAGAGATAGCCGTTTGGCGGGATTTACATCGCGCTAAATTAGCGGCACAAGCGGAGGAGCTTAAGAAAAAAATGCCCTCTCCTCCTCCAGTTGAGGAGGAGCTCGAAATCAAATACGAGCGAACAGTGGTTAATGAAAGTACCAAAAAACACGAGGGATCCCAGTCAGTTGAGACGTTAATGGAAACGTTTGATGAAGATTACAACGCCGCGCGCACCTATCCTGAAGCGATTGAAGTCGATGAAAAATATCCTCAAGCCGAATGGCTTGCGATACTCCTTGATAATGGCCTCCGCGTCGACGATTATTCCGATTATTCACTGTACATGAATGAACGGGCGAATCTGTCGTGGCTAGAAGGCGAGCCCGACAGGTGGGCGTCCGGAAAGATAAAAGGCGTCCCGCCGACGGACGATTGGGAGACGTTTGAATCGGCTTATATTGATAGGAAGGTTTGGGAGTTCAAACAAATCTCTGATGCGAAGCAAGAAGATCCCAGCGTTGTCAGCGGACTGTTTACCGGACCGGATGACCGCACCTTTCTCCCCTACACTGACGATAGAGTCTATGTAGAAAGATTCGAGACGGGCGCGTTTTTTTTTGGAGAGGAACTTTCAAATGAACAGCAGTTGGATATTATGCTTTACGGTAAGCATCCGGAGGGCTATGATATCGTCTACATTGATGAAAACGGTACCATTCTTTCGGAGGTGCCGCCGCCCCCTCGACCTACGGAGGAACAACGTCAACAGTATAAGGCTTGGCTGGAGGCGCAGCAAAATCCACCGTTTGAAAGACCAACCGACATGATGGATAGGTGGGACGAGTTGGATAGCTCGCAGAAAAACGATTACGGGTACACCGACAACGTCCAAAGATCTCCACAAGAGGCGCAGGAACAGTTTGAACGAGCGCAGGCTGGATTGCTGGAACGCGCCACAATGACCGACGCCGAGTTGGAAGCAACATTGGAAAAACAGTATACGCCTGAAAATATAGCCGACGAGCAGATAGAAACGGACCTTGGCGAACGTTTTTCTCCGGAACGACTTCGGCAAGCGCAGCAGATTTTGAGTCGGTATGGTTCCGAAGAGGGTCTCGATCGGCTCAGAGAAGTTGATCCGGAGATGGCAGAGCACACAGCAAGGAAACGCAATCGCGGGAATCCGGAACAAGAACCCACAGAAGATGAACCGACGCGGTAATTCCGAGTTAATGTCTCGTTAACCCACTAACTGAGAATAATGCCCTCCAAACCTGAAAAAGTTTGTCAATTTGAATCTATTTCTGTTCTGAGCGGCGATGCACAACCTCGCACTTCTCCCCGAACTGATTCCTCCGATGCCCGACTCATTGAACGCTTCCAAGACGGAAATCCAGAGGTTTTTGACCTGCTCTACTTGCGCCATCACTCCCGCATTAACGGTGTGATTCTCTCCATTATCTCCAACCCAGACGATGCGCTTGACCTCACCCAAGACGTTTTTCTCAAAGCATACCAAAGCCTCAACTCTTTCAAAAAGGCTTCACAATTCTACAGTTGGCTCTACCGCATCGCCATCAATTGTTGCGTCGATTATATGCGTCGTCGGCCGCAACGCCGAACACTTAGTGACAATCCTGTATCCGATGATGTGTTTTACCATCACGAAGCCCCTCGACAACTACCGTCCCCCTCCAAGGCATTGGAACATGAAGAACTATCCTTGTTGCTGCGCCGCGCCGTGCTGGAGTTAACTCCCAAGCAACGCGAAGTTTTTCTTCTTCGTTACAAGGACGAACTTCCCCTGAAAGCGATTGCCCACAAGCTAGGACGTTCTATTGGCACCGTCAAAGCCCACCTCTTTCAAGCGCATCGCACCTTACATCGCCAACTCCTGCCTTATTTCCAATTCGCGGTCTAATCTCCCATCGCCAGCGTCTACCGAGGATTAACCGATACACCTTCGATTCTCCGTAGGGATTTTTATTGCCTTGAAATCTCTATCAGGATCTTCTATCGCCTTCGCTAACCACTCAGTTGATCGTGCGTATTCACTCACTTGATCCTACAACCAAAAATCAGATCTGATCGCCCCGAATATGGACGCTTGATGTGTGCTACAAGTTGCGCTAGAATTATCGTGTGTCCGATGTTATAGTCATTTCATCTGAGAATTATACATTTGGACTTACACGGTTCGTTTGCAGTTGTGCAATTTATTTCATTTCTTCTGTAGAAGTGAGTTCTGCTCGCCATAAGAAGACGCGACCTGGAGATCGCTTCTACAGGTTGAAACGTGCTTCGTGCGGGAGTATAGTGCGTCTTCAAACGGTTCTGAATCGATTCGAAGGGAGGCGCGTCCTTATTATCGGTGATGTCTCTTGGATGAGTACATCTGGGAAGATGTCAATCGGATTTCGCCGGAAGCGCCAGTGCCCGCACTTGAACCTGCCTATGATACAATTCAAACCGACGGTTCTGGGAATGTCATACAGGATATTGCCAAATTGGGGATGGGTCGTTCTGATTGGCGTCGTGAGGAATGATCGCATCGAAGAGAAGCTGGTTCGAACGCTTGAACAAGTGGGAATAGATGCAAAAGATACCCGCATTGTCGCCGTAGGTGAAACCGAGTTTCAACTGCCCAATGGCGAATTCTGCTTGCCCCCACTCCTGCCCAGAACGTGGCCCATTTGGAACCAACTAATGAGAAATGAAAGTATAAAGTTCCTGACAAACTCCGCTCAGTCCGTTCTCCTCTGCAGATATTTGAGTTTCCGTTATCGTACCGTCCATTACCCTGAGAGCGCTCCTCACTCTTCACTAACCCCTTGATCATCGACCACCGGCTCTATCCTTTCGCCCCAAGGTTCCCCCCAGACCGGGTACTCGTCATCGTCCAGAGACATCACCATATAGCCTTGCGTCGGCGAAATCTCCGTGTCGCCATCCAGCGTGCTCTCCAACTGCACGGATTCCAACGCCGGGTGATACAGGATTTGCGTTTCTCCGTCAATCATTACCTCAACCCATGCCACACAATCGAATACTACAAAGAAGTCGCTCACGACCGCCAAATATTCCGAATCGCGCGGTACGCCAATCAGATTCATACCATCCTTGAGGTATACCATATCGTACCCGTAATTGTACGCATCGCGAATTAACGTAACTTCTACTGTCTCCTCCATGTCTATGAGGAAACCGCGATAGAGAGAAACCCATTCATCATGAGCTGAAGGTGAGTTCGATATGATTGACCATAACTGAACGGTCGGACGCAGCGCCGCAATCGCGTTGACATTATCATCTTCCAGCAATTCAAACAGATCGGTGAAATAGAAGGCGGTATACGGCTTGAAGGGTAAATGCAACGAATTAACCCCTTTCGGAAAAGTCATCGTAAAGGTGAGATACGCCGTTGAGTCGGAACTTTCCCCCGAGGTTTTGGTTATCGGATCGGAAGGCGTTGTTGAATCGGTTTCCGTATCCTCATCCTCTTCGTCGTCTTCTGACACTACAACAATTGCGCTTGGCCAATAGTTACTTTCGTCCGGTACCGAATATCCTTTGCTATCTTCGCACAGTACCGCACTTCCACCGCTGCCGCTCGTACCACTAGTTGAACGCCCTTGGTTGCCATTGCCACCATTTCCGCCATTGCCACCGTTGTTCCCGCCGTTATTCCCACCACTGTTTCTCCCACTATTCCCGCCATTATTTCCTCCGTTGTTCTCACCATTGTTCCCGTTATTGTCATTGTTGTCATTAATGTCGCTGAATTCACTGATGTCATTGAGGCTATTGATGCCATTGTTGTTATTGTTATTATTATTTACGCTATTCCCATCATTTCCGATGTTTCCCTTTTTTGTCGAGAACTCCCCGCAGTTTCCATCGGGCAACAGCCCATAACTGTCAGTCGCTTCAATATATGCGGCCGCGACACACGGACTCCAACCGCCAGCTTCACCGTCGCCAAAGTGCCAGTGCAAATTATCTTCATCGTTATTAACCACCCGGCGGTGAAAATCCGTGGTCGGAGTGTGAGACTCGTTATTCCTGTAATACGACGGTATATTATGGGCGCTTACATCGAAACCCAATCCCAGCAGTAGCAAACTGACAATACAGTATTTTCTCATCTCCGCCACTGGCACGATACAGGTAAAGTCTCGATAGTCAGTCATCCAAACTTGACACAGATTGTCGCGACAGCACCGATCCTTTTAATCTCAGTAGACAAGCATCAAAACGCAGATTTGCTATCTTTCCTCCTCTGCCGTTTAATGAATAACGCCTTTTAATCAGTTTGGTAACAAAAACAAGCCTTCGAGTGAAATCTTCCTGCAACTATTGACTTCCCTATCTACCGCTCTTTTCCTGATCCATTCCATTCTACGCCCCTTCCAATCTTTCTCCCTACCATCCTTCCACAGAACATCTCCCCGCCTTTTTTTCAATCATTTTCTGCTCCTTGAACCGTACTGATCTCGTCTTTGGAAATCTTATGCACACTCTTCGGATTGAATGTCTGTGTGGTATCGGCACGCAGAGCGACCTCAATTCTCCCGCCCGTGAGAACGAAGAACTGGATCAGGAAACCGCCGCCATCCATTGATTCGACCTGATACTCCTGCGAGTCCATTCCATCAAGCCAGGACGAAAGCGACTCACCGAACCTTGGATGGACAATCACCTGCTGAGGCAAGGCGATGATGAGCGTTCCCGGCTCGTCGCCAATCACTTCGCCAATCAGCTTCCGCGTCTCGACCATAAACGGTACAGCGCGGCTCGCATACTCAAAATTATCCTCACTCGTCCGTCGCGGCGGCACAAGCCCCCAGGTGAGATGGTGGATAAACGGATTCCCGTAACCTTGGCTTAACATGTGACTCAGTGCCGGCTCATCCACGGGATGCACCACCGCCACATAGTCGAACCAGCCGCTGTCTCGTGCGGAGCTGTCCTCCGGGAGCCGCGCGGAAACGTTGATGTAGTCGCAACCGTCCACCGGCGACGGATAACAGCGCGCATCCCAGCCGGAGACGTAGCCCAATTGCTTCAATGGTCCCGCAACCAGATGAGGTGGATCGGTAAAGATTGCCGCGTGATCCAGATTCGGGTACAATTGGACGCCCCTCGCCGTAATCTTTTCGGCGACTTCGACAGCCTCTGTGAATCTGAGCGCGGCGTTTTCTATGCTTAAATAGTCGGAAAAATCTTTCGGTAACGTTACTGTGCTTTCCATGATTTGCCTCCGTGTCGTAATCTCTTGAGAGTGCGCCTCATCCGCGGCGTGTTATACCAGATACAACGTAGTAGGATAGATGTCGGTATCAGTTTCTTGCGGAGCTAAATTCATCTGCGCCATGGCAGGCGGTGGTAGCAAGCGCTGAATCCAACATCAATGTCAAAGCGGTTTCCACAGGTTTTCCATTGCACCTAGACACTCTCGTATGAGATAATGATTATGTAAGAGAGATACACTGGAAATGGGATGAGAGACAAGACTGATTTGAGTTGAACGTCTCAAATATTTACCCTCAAAATGATTTTATCGCAGCCCTTGCCTAAATCCTCTCCATACGAATTTAGCACTAATAAAAATGGACGATTATCTGAGAACCCGAGAACCTAAGGAGCAACAGAATGCCGGAATCAACACATACACTTTTTGACTCGCTTCAATCCTTTGAAACTGCTGGGCGGCAGATTCATTACTACTCCCTCACCACGCTGGAGGAGCGCGGAATCGGACCTATCTCAAAACTGCCAGTCAGCATCAGAGTTTTGATCGAATCGCTTTTAAGAAACTTTGACGACCACCAAGTCACGGAGCAAGACATCACCGATTTGGCAAATTGGAACGCCGCGAATCCGAAAGCTGTCGAGTTGCCGTTCAAGCCGGCGCGAGTCGTCGCTCAAGATTTCACCGGCGTGCCGCTCGTCGTTGACATTGCGGTAATGCGCGCCGCGGTTCAGGAACTCGGCGGCGACCCGCTGATGATTGAACCGCTTGTCCCCGTCGATCTGGTTATCGATCACTCCGTACAAGTGGATTCATACGGATCTGCCAACTCGCTGCAAATCAATACAAAACGCGAGTTTGAACGCAACAAGGAACGCTATGAATTTCTGAAATGGGGGCAACAAGCCTTTGAGAAATTCAAGATTGTGCCGCCCTCGGTCGGCATTGTACATCAGGTCAACCTCGAATATCTGGCGAAATGCGTGATGGCGGACGAAACCGACGGGAAGATCATCGCCTACTTCGATACTTTGGTTGGTACGGACTCCCATACGACGATGATTAACGGTCTAGGCGTTGTCGGATGGGGGGTTGGCGGCATTGAGGCGGAAGCCGCCATGTTGGGGCAACCCGTCTACATCTTAACTCCAGAAGTGCTGGGCGTGCATCTGACCGGTGCCGTCAAGGACGGCGTAACCGCAACCGATCTCGTTCTGACTACCACGCAGCGGCTCCGGGAAAAGCAAGTTGTCGGGAAGTTTGTGGAGTTCTACGGTGAAGGCGTGGAGGCGCTCTCACTACCCGATCGCGCTACGATCTCGAACATGTGTCCGGAATACGGCGCGACCATCGGCTTCTTCCCGCCCGACGACGAGGCAATGCGTTATCTTCGACTCACCGGCAGGGACGAGGCGCACGTACAGTTGGTGGAAGAGTACCTCAAAAGGCAATCGCTGTTTGGGATTCCGAAGGAGAGAGAAGTCGAATACTCTGACGTTCTGGAGATCGATCTCAACGCAATCGAGCCGAGCATCTCAGGTCCCAAGCGACCTCAAGATAGGATTGAGTTGCCAAAGGTAAAGGAGTCATTCAGAGACTTGCTGACGCAACCGATAACCGAGGGTGGTTACGGCGTGGCGAGCGAGGAAGTTAAGACGGATCATTACGATGTTACGCACGGCTCTGTCGTTATCGCCGCCATCACCAGTTGCACGAACACCAGCAATCCGTCCGTCATGATCGGCGCAGGCTTGCTCGCCAAGAATGCGGTCGAAAAGGGTCTCAGAGTTCCCGATTACGTCAAAACCAGCCTCGCGCCCGGTTCGCGCGTCGTGACGGAGTATCTGCAAAATACCGGTCTCCTTCCTTATCTTAAAAAACTGGGATTCGACGTCGTAGGATACGGTTGCACAACCTGCATCGGCAACAGCGGACCGCTTGACGAGCTGGTTCAGGAGGCGATTGGCGATCGCAACTTGGTTACCGCGAGCGTTCTTAGCGGGAATCGGAACTTCGAGGCGCGCGTCCATCCCGATGTCAAAGCCAATTTCCTGATGTCACCTCCGCTTGTGGTCGCTTACGGCATCGCCGGACGTATCGACATCAATCTCGCCGCTGAGCCGCTTGGACATAATGACGATGGCGAAGCGGTCTACCTGCGGGACATTTGGCCCTCGCACTCGGAGATAGCCGACCTCATCAGTCAATCCGTGGATGCCGCTACGTTTAAGCGAACGTACGAAGGCATAAGCGACCGCGTGCCGGAATGGGACGACTTGGAGGGCGCGGAAGGCGCACTCTACCCGTGGCGGGAGGAGAGCACTTACGTCCAGAAACCGCCGTTCTTTGAAAACTTCAAGCCGGAACCGGATTCCATCTCCGACATCAAGGAGGCACGGATCCTCGGAATCTTCGGCGATTCGGTCACTACCGACCACATCTCGCCCGCCGGGTCAATCGCCGCGGAAAGCCCCGCGGGGCAGTACCTCATCGACCACGGTGTCGACGGACGAGACTTCAATACCTACGGCGCACGCCGCGGCAATGATCGGGTGATGGCGCGCGGGACGTTCGCCAACAAACGTGTCAAGAACCTCATGTTGCCGGGGGTTGAAGGCGGATTCACAATTCAACATCCCGACGAGAAGCAGACGACCATTTACGAAGCGGCAATGCACTATATGCAAGGCGGCGTCCCTACCGTCATCTTTGCGGGGAACGATTACGGCATGGGGAGTTCGCGGGATTGGGCGGCAAAGGGACCGAAGCTACAGGGCGTTAAAGCGGTCATCGTGGAAAGTTTTGAGCGTATCCACCGCAGCAACCTAATCGGGATGGGAATCTTGCCGTTGCAGTTCCAAAATGGCGAAAACGTACAATCCCTCGGATTGAATGGGAGCGAGGTCATCAACATTACCGGCGTCACGGAAGACCTTCAACCGGGACAAACAGTTACGTTGGAAATTATCAGCGCAGCCGGCGAGAAGCGGGAAACAGAACTGCTCGTCCGCATCGACGCCTCAATCGAGGTTGAGTACTATAAGCACGGCGGCATATTGGATTACGTGATTCGAGATTTGATGGGTCGCCCCTGAGTTCATCTTAGCACGATTGTAGGGTGGGCACTGCCCACCGTTTCTTGCACCGTGCAATTGAGTGAGCGATCAAGCGAACGGATAGTGAGAAGGATACACTACCGCCTTCGCTATTCCCTAAGTTTATCGATAGAGATCCCTCTCTGAATCGCAACTCCGATTCCCAACAGGTCGCGATTCGGAGATCGCTCCTTCAGGGATCGTAGCGCCAAATCGAGAACTAAACTGCCCTACCGTGAATCTTGGGTGTTTCAACTGCGCAAGCCCTATCTCCCATAAATCTCCCGTAAATTGAGCCGTCCATCAACGCCGTCCGAAACGGCGTTCGTCCAATTCACATCCTCCACGCTCTGCAGACTCATCAGGGCTGAATCAACCATCGGGTTGGAAAGCACAAAACACAGCAAAAATCCGTCAAGATCGGCGCTCTCCATCTCCTTCCTGAAACAGTGCCGCATCAGCTTCGGGAAGGCGCCGCTCGTGGTCGAACGCATCAGCACGATGCCCATCCCCTGCGCCTTTGCATCGGGGATAACGCCGCGATCCCCGAAGGCGTCGCACGTGCTCTGATACATCAGATTGTAATGTATCTGCATCACGTCGAATTCCCCCGTTGCAATCATGCGCTCAACCCCCGCCGAGGGACCATCCGCCGAAAATCCCAGAAACCGGACCTTTCCTTGGTCGCGAAGTTGCCGATAGGTCTCCAGTCCGCCGTCCTCCAAAACCTGTTGCGTCTCCTCCTCACTGAACCACCCGCCGTGAAACTGGAGCACGTCAATCACATCGACCCCCAGCCGCTTCAAACTCCCGTCCACATCTGCGATAATGCCCTCGGGATCGAAGGCTTCGGTCTTGGTTGCGATAATGCACCCATCCCGCCGCCCCTTGACGGCTTCACCAATGATGACTTCACTGAATCCACCACCGTAGTCGGGCGCGGTATCAAGATAGTTCAACCCAGCCTCAAAGGCGGCGTGGAGCATCTCGACTAACTCACGTCTGTCCTGATTTAGATTGACGCGTCCGCCGCCATATCCGACCTCCGAAACCTGCAAATCGGTACGGCCGAGTGTGCGATAGTTCATGCTGATTCCTTTCGTGATGTGAAGATGAAGTGGTGCAGCCGTAGGTTGGGTTGAACGGAAACCCACGACAAAACCAAGAATCCGGTTTGCATTCGGCGTTTTCGTATTGCTTTCTGTCTTCGAAATCTGAGTGAAACCCAACCCTCTGCTGATACTTTTCTCTTCTCGGCACGCACCCTACTGCTCGGTCTGGATTGCCAAATCCAGACCCTCGAATGACTGGATGGATCAAGCGACTGAATAAGGAGCGCGACAGAGATCTCACCTCGATCGTGATCCCTTAGGGAAATCGGCAACTCGCGCTCCTCGTGTTCCCCTACACATAACTGACTGAAGAACCGTTCGTGCGCTCCCCGACCCGTGTCGTCCGATTGCTGCGCTTGACGCTGTCATCCCCGAAAAGCGCTTCGACCTCCGCCACGAACTCGGGTTCATACGAAACATTGTACTTGGGGCTGCATTGGGCTACGACCTCGCCATACCGCGGGTACGGCAGTCTCAAAATCAGATCGTTGTCTCCGACGTGCTGGTTACAGATTGCCAGCAGCCTTTCCATCTTCTCCTGATCCGCGACATCTGCTTCGGGAATGGCGACCTCAACCGCCGATGTCAATCGCTCCTCGACCTGGCCGATAGGCAAAATCTCGGACGCTTGAATCTGACGCACATCCTCTTCGACCTCCCCTTCGTCGGTTCTCATCTGTCCCCGATTTTGGCTCACCGCCCCGCGTATCCACACGAAGTTTCCTTCCTCAATGGCGTGTTGCGATGTTTTGTACGCCTCCGGAAAAACTACCACATCAAAGGCGCCCTCCAAATCTTCAATCACAAGAATAGCCATCGATTCACCGGTTTTTCTCGTTTTCGTGAGGCGAAACGACGATATCTGACCGGCAACGTACACCTCCGTTCCATTGGGATTCTCGGCGAGAGTTTGCGATGAGGCTGTGGTAAAGTAGCCAAGGACATCATCGTAGGCTTGCAACGGGTGCCCGGAAAGATAGAATCCGAGTTGCTCCTTCTCGTTCTTGAGCACCTCATCGTGTTCCCACTCCGACACTTCATCAAGAACAGGTTCCGTAACAGGCAATTCCTGCTCCGCGGCGCCAAACAGATTCATCTGCCCCTTCTCCCGATCCGCCTGTGCAGACTGCGCTGCCCGCATCACGTGCTCCAAGTCGGCTAACTGCTGCGCGCGGTGTCCCTCAAACGAATCAAATGCGCCTGCCATTATCAAACTTTCCACTACCCGCCTGCTGACCGCCTTCGTATCGACGCGCTCGCAGAAATCTTGCAGCGACGTGAACGAGCCGTCCTTTTCGCGGGTTTCCACTATAGACTCAATCGCCCCTTCGTTGACATTCTTGACAGCCGCCAACCCGAAACGGATGTCTTCTCCGTCCACGGTGAAATCCCAACCGCTGCTGTTTACATCCGGTGGAAGAACGTCCATCTTTATGCCGAGAAATTCCGATAGCTGCCGGCACTCGGCGATATACTTCACAATCTTGTCGCTGGAACCCGACTCACCGCTCATCATTGATGCCATGAACTCACGTGGATAGTGCGTTTTGAGGTACGCCGTCTGATAAGACATAATCGCATACGCGACGGTGTGCGAACGGTTAAAAGCGTATCGACCGAACGGTTCAAGATAGTCGAATACCTCGCCCGCCTTTTTCTCGTCAATCCCGTTGTTTGCGGCGCCGTTAATGAACTTCTCGCGCTGCATTTTGAGCACGTCCATCTTCTTCTTGCCCATCGCATCGCGGAGAACGTCCGCTTCCCCAAGCGTAAAGCCCGCCATGTCCCGTGCAATCTGCATCACCTGCTCTTGGTAGATGCAAACGCCGTACGTATTCTTTAGCGCATCTTCCAGCGTCGGGTGAAGATAGGTCACCGCTTCAACCTTAAGTTTTCGGCGAATAAAACTGTCCATCATGCCGCTGTCAAGCGGACCGGGGCGGTAAAGTGCGGAAATCGGCACGAAATCCTCAAAATTGTTGGGTTTGATTTGCATTGTGACACGCCGCATCCCCGGCGAGGTTTCCAATTGGAACAGTCCGGCGACCAATCCCGCGCTGACAAGCTGGTATGTCTTTTCATCATTAAGCGGGATGCCTTCAAGCGTAAGCTCAACTCCGTGCCGCTTCTTAATCTGCGCGAGACAATGATGCGCCTCGCTCAACGTTCGCAGACCGAGGAAGTCGAACTTCACCATACCCACATCTTCAAGCGTCTTGAGATTGTACTGAGTCGCGACGCGGTCGTTCTTGTCCTTGAAGAGTGGAACATAGTCCGTGAGCGGCCCGTTTGCCAACACAATCCCGCAGGCGTGAATCGAGACATGCCGCTTCATTCCCTCGATTGACTTGGCGACCTCCATCATATCGTGGTTTTCCGGTGCTTCGGCGAGCTCCCGGAAACGCGGAACGTCTCCCAATGATTCGTCGAGCGTCACGCCGGGAACCGCCGGAATTAGCTGCGTCACTCGGCGAACATCTTGCATCTCCATATTGAGGGCGCGCCCCACATCGATAACCGCCGCTTTTGCGGCGAAGGTACTGAACGTTGCCACCTGCCCGACGCACTCTGAACCGTACTTCTCCGTTAGATAGTCGATGACGATCTTCCGGTGTTCGTCTCCGAAGTCGATGTCAATATCGGGCATGCTGACGCGTTCAAGGTTGAGAAACCGCTCGAACAGGCAATCGTACTCCAGCGGGTTGAACGTCGTCACGCCAAGCGCGTACATCGCCAAACTTCCACCCGCCGATCCGCGGCCAATAAAAGGAATTTTTTGCTGCCGCGCAAAGTTGACATAATCCCACACAATCAGCAGGTAACCGGCATACCCCGTCTTCTGTACTACCTCAAGTTCATCGTCAAGTCGCGACTTCATCTCCGTCGAAACCTCGCCGTACTTCTTGCGCAGCGCATCCTCGCACAGTTTGGCGAGATACGAATCCGCCGTGAAACCCTCCGGAACTTCGTATTTCGGCATAATATGCTCGCCGTAGTCGAGCTCTAGCTGGCAGCGATTCGCTATCTCAAGCGTATTCGTAACCGCTTCCGGCGGAAAATCCTTCAGCGCATCGTGCATCTCGTCAATGTTCTTAAAATAGAATTCGTTGAGGAAGCGCATGCGATTTTCTTCATCCACCGTGCGTTTCATCTGAATACATAGCAACACATCGTGCATCGTGTGATCCGACCGGCTGAGGTAGTGGCAGTCATTTGTCCCAACGATCGGAAGATCGTGCTCTTGAGCGAGTTGGGTCATCACTGCGTAGGCGCTTTTCTCCTCGGGAATCCCGTGATTCTGAACCTCGACATACAGATTGCCACGTCCCATAACGTCCTGCAGCCGTTGGAAATTCTTCACAGCGGCTTCGCGCTGGTTCGCTGCCAACAGTGCCGGGACGTATCCTTGGATACATCCCGTCAGTGCAATGATACCATCCCGATGCGCGCGCAAGATTTCCATATCGATTCGAGGCTTCGAGTAAAATCCCTCCAGATAGCCGATCGAGACCAGCTTCATCAGATTTCGATAGCCGGTTGCGTCCTCTGCAAGCAGCGTCAGGTGATAGGCGCTCCCCTGTTCCCGACCGCGCTCATGCCGACTCTCCGGGGCGACATAGACCTCGCAACCCACGATCGGATTGACCCCTTTGTCTTTTGCCTTCTTGTAGAACTCCCACGCGCCGAACATGTTGCCGTGATCCGTCAACGCCACGGCTTGCACGCTCTGCTCATACGCCCAGTCGACGATACCCTCGATATGGCACGCGCCGTCAAGGAAACTGTATTCGCTATGATTATGAAGATGTACAAATGCGGATGTCGCCATATTTCTCCTTGAATTTTATCACAACCCATTTATCAATAAATGCAAGAATTACGACTGTAGATTTTTCCTCCCGGCCTAGCCCTTTTATATCTTGGGCGACCTGGGGATTAGATTCTATTATGAATTCCTTAGCGTGTCTAGCGATTTGTAACCGCCCCACACGGAAATCGGAGGTGTATGTAGGATCAGGCGATCGAATTGCGAGGAGGATAGTAGATCCCACACGATTGAGTTCGCCTCAAGCAAATTAAATGGAGCACGTGATTTGGGTAGGAGGAGTTCCCACCGTGTCCCGATTTGTCGCGATTCGGAAATCGCTCCTACAGCACGTCGGTTGGGTTAAACAATCAACCGACCGGATAGGATTAACTGAGGGGATAACGAAGACGATAGGAATCTTTGTGCGATAGAAATCCCCATGCCCCGCCTACGCAGAATCCAACGCAGCGTCCACCCTTTCACAAGGCCTGAGCCGGGGATCCACCTCAACGCCGACAGCATGAGCCAAGGCGAGGTGAATCTGTCGCACTCCCTCCGTCAGTGCGGCGGGACCAGGTTGCAAGATATACGTCGATTTGACCTCGTAGACGTGTCCTTGACGCACGGCGGTTATTCCCGACCAGCCGGTTCTAGCCGTGATTCGATCCTTATTGACCTTAACGCCGCACCAAGATGCGATGACCACCTCCGGATCACGCGGGATAACACAACCGGGATCAAGGATACGGTCGCGTGCCAACGGCTTCTGACGCAGTTCCGGGAATACCGGTTCCCCGCCCGCCAACTCAATGAGTTCCTCCACCCATTGAATGCCGCTAATTAACGGGTCGTTCCACTCCTCGAAGAAGACCCGAGGTCGTCGAGGAAAGCGCCGTGCCGACGCCCGAATCTCCTCCAAGCCGTCCGACAACTCCGAGGCGAGCGCTCTGCCCTTCCGAGCCGCCCCCACCAAACCAGCCAAGGTCAGAATCATCTGCAGAATCTCGGCGACGCTTCTTTGATTGAAGGCGAGGACGGTCAATCCTTTTTGGATCAACTCTCGCACGATGTCGGCTTGCAGATCGGAAAAAGCCAACACCAAGTCCGGGCGCAATTCCAAAATCTTATCTATCTTGGCGCTGACAAAAGCCGATACCCTCGGTTTGGAACGCGCCTCCTTGGGACGAACCGTGTAACCCGAGACTCCCGCAATTCGGTTCTCCTCACCCAAAAGATAGAGGGTTTCGGTGGTTTCGTCCGTCAAACAGACGATGCGGCGAGGATAGCCGTTCAGGCTGTCAATGCTGAATTCTTCCGGCAATGTCTCTATATTCATACCCGATTCCAAGGGAAATAGCGAATCGCGACCTGGAGATCGCTCCTACAGGGTCGTAGAGAAAATTTTTCGGTCACTTGATCTATTCACTCGCTTGATTGTAATGACTTAACACGGTCTCCAGCGCCTTCAGGTGAGCGGCGGTGCGCTGGTGCATTGGCAAACTCGTAGGCGTCTCGCAAATCATCACGTGGTCGGAGTGAAAAGCGAGTAGGTAGGGTGTAAACCCTTGTAGCCCCCAGCCGGGGTCCACCTTAAACACACCGTCAGCGATTGGCAGGTCGTTTTCATCGTGCTCCCGATCAATCGGGCAAACGCTCTCGACGTTCCGGATGACCTCCTGCCCAATCCAGTTCTCACTTCTGCGTCCCTCATAGAAGTAAAACCCTGCGGCTTCCCAATCCTCGTGAAAATCTATCGCGAAGTCGAACCGTTTGCCCTCGACCGCCGTTTTGACGAGGCGAGCTTCCTCTGGTGGATTGTCGTCTTCAAACACACGGTTGAGATCCTTTCCCGTTCTGTTTTCGCGAATATCGTGCACATAGCCGAATGGATTGATGCAAGGAAGGACGAGAAACCTGAAGTTTTCATAGCGCGCTGCGTCGTATTCGTGCAAAAACCGCAGGACCGCTTGGGGCCCCGCCGGTTCATCTCCATGCAGCCCCGCGGTTATCAAGACCTGCCGCTTTACATTAGAAACCGCCCCGAACATCAGACGATAGATGGCGCAACCATCAATCTCTCCAAGGGCATCTTGCTCTAGATTGGGCAAGCTTAATCCGTGTAATCTCTGCACATAGTCATCATAATTTCGCACAGCGATAAAACCCTTCAGCAAGTTTTAATAGTGACGTTTATCTTCTACACCGACTGGCGCGAATCGAAACAGTGTCAATTTCTCGGGTTCGGTGGTTTTGGGACTTTAAGAAATCAAGTTTTCAAGAAAAAACTTGATTTCGGCGACTTTCCTAGGGGAAGATTCCGGATTGCATATAATACTGTGCCACCTTATTGATAGCGATGAGGAACGCCGCGGTTCGTAAGTGGAATTCGCCGCCAAGCGCTTTTGCTTCTCTTCTTATTTCGTGGTATGCGGTTATCATGGTTTCCTCAAGCGCCGCATCCACCAAATCTTCTTCCGTGGCGCCGTGCGCCAGTCGATCTTGTTCCGATTCTGAAAACAGCACCCCTGTCACACCTGCCACTGCCTCGAGAAGATTTCTACGCATATTTTCGTCAAAACGGCTTTCGAGCCGACCGAACCGCACGTGCGAGAGGTTCTTCAGCCACTCAAAATAGGAGAGCGTCACACCGCCGGAATTAAGATACACGTCTGGAATAACCATCACTCTATTTGCCTTGAGAATCTCATCAGCTTCGGGCGTTGTTGGTCCGTTTGCCGCTTCCGCAATGATCTTGGCTTTGATTCGGGAGGCGTTATGGCGGGTAATCTGATTCTCAAGCGCAGCCGGTACGAGGATGTCACAATCTAGTTCGAGGACGTGACCGGGCTTTGAGAGATTCGTCGCGCCGGGGAAATTGAATAGAGTGCCATTTTTGCCCCGATACTGGAAAACCTCCTCAACATCCAACCCCTTCGAATTGTAAATTGCGCCGCCAATGTCTGCCAATCCAACAACCACCGCCCCACTGTCACTCAGGAATTTGGCGGCATGGTATCCGACCTGGCCAAATCCTTGAACTGTCACCCGCTTTCCCTCCAGCCCAGGTGTTAGCCCAAGTTTGTTCATATCCTCCGAGACATCGCACGCTTCGCGGATGCCAAAATACACGCCTCTGCCGGTCGCCGCTCTCCGCCCGCGTATCCCGCTTTGCTCGACGGGTTTTCCGGTCACACACGCCATCGTATCCAGCGTTCCCGGATTCAATGTGGTATAGGTGTCGGCAATCCACGCCATTTCACGTTCCCCGGTACCGTAGTCGGGCGCCGGAACGTCTATGCCCGGACCAATGAAATTCTTCCGCACCAATTCATACGTGTAGCGTCGAGTGATACGTTCCAATTCGTCGGCGGAATACTTCTTGATGTCGATCTGGACGCCGCCCTTTGCCCCGCCGAACGGCACGTCGACGAGAGCGCACTTGTATGTCATCAGAGCGGCGAGCGCCATCACCTCGTCCTCATTGACCAGTGTGCTGTAACGGATTCCTCCCTTTGTCGGAAGTTTGTGATGACTGTGTTCCGCACGCCACGCATGGATGACTTCAATCGCGCCGTCGTCTCTCTTGACCGGGAATGCCATGTGACAGATCGTATTGCACATTTTGACCTGATCAAGCAGTCCTGGCGGGAAATCGGTGTACTGAGCGGCAGTATCGAAATTGAGGTTGACCTGTTGAAAAAATGGAATCGTTGCCGCCATTTGCGTGCTCCTTTACATCGGCAATTGGAGTCGTGGAAGATATATATCGCAGTTGGACTACCGGGGAACCCAAGCGTGCTCGAATTTCTATCGATCAAAGGAACAGACATCGACTGCGGCAAAAATCCTGCCCACTATCCAGCCGATTGATTCAGCTGATTGATCGAATACGTGTACAAAATTGTTGAGTTAGCACCCCATTTGGGGTGGGACGGCGATAATTGTACCTACTTAATTGCAAAAGAACGGCTCCAAAAATAGGCACAGGAATGTGAACGGAGCGACGGTTTCAAGAGGGCGTTCACACGGTTTGATCGAGTAGTTTCCTTTGATAGCGCGGGTTCATCTGCCAGAAAGTAGGTACAAAATAGGTACGGAAGAAAAAAGATCGTTGTTCTGAGGGTTAACTCATGGGGCATGAATAGACGAAGACCTAATCCGTTAGAGCAGGGCAATTTGGCAAATTTGGGAGTATGTATGGTGTTCACCCATCAATACATCCGTTTGGTCGGAATCATACTATACATGTGTAACGTAGTCAATGAAAAAAAGCAAGGGTTAGCGGATTTTTTCTGGGGTTTTACAGGAGTACCATCGCACGAGGGGATGCCATGGAGGTTCTATCGCACGGGATTTTCTATAGGAACTCTATCAGGATTTACTATCGCCTTCCTTGGCTAGTCGCTTGATCGCTTTTCATCGCGGCGTCGGTTGCTACCGGAGGGTATAGGGCGATACCATGTTCCCCTGTACTTTTCAGTCCCCTTTTCGTTGGGGATCAACTGAGTGAATAGCGAAGGCGATAGAGATTTTCCCGCCCCCAAGTCACGTGCTTGCCAACACTCTATGGGAACTCTATCGCGCTCCTTATTCAGTCGCTTGATCCTTTTCATCGGGAATCAACTGTGCGGATAGCGAAGGCGATAGAGATTTTCCCGCCCCCAAGTCACATGCTTGCCAACACTCTATGGGAACTCTATCGCGCTCCTTATTCAGTCGCTTGATCCTTTTCGTCGGGGCATGGAGTGCTACCAAGAACACCAATCGGACATAGAGCCGCCCGCGGAAACTTTCAGTCCCCTTTTCGTCGGGGCATGGAGTGCTACCGGGAGCACGGGGATTTCCGACCGGACACCGAGATTACTTTCAGTCCCCTTTTCGTCGGGGCATGGAGTGCTACTGCAAACAACGTTAAAGTAGCATCATCAAGACTCGCCATCTTTCAGTCCCCTTTTCGTCGGGGCATGGAGTGCTACTATTCTGTGAGATTTGCGGATCGTGGCTTTGGGTGTCCTTTCAGTCCCCTTTTCGTCGGGGCATGGAGTGCTACTGCTTATCATCACATGAAACACGCATTGGGGGGATCTTTCAGTCCCCTTTTCGTCGGGGCATGGAGTGCTACGCAATACGATTGGATTCTTGAGATGCTTGAGCGCACTTTCAGTCCCCTTTTCGTCGGGGCATGGAGTGCTACACCACCTACACTGTCACATTCAATAACGGGATTCTCCTTTCAGTCCCCTTTTCGTCGGGGCATGGAGTGCTACGCTTTTTGCCGTAATGCCATTGTGGTGGCATTTCGTATTCTTTCAGTCCCCTTTTCGTCGGGGCATGGAGTGCTACAAGGTGGGCGAGTTCGATGTGATACAGTTGTTCAACCTTTCAGTCCCCTTTTCGTCGGGGCATGGAGTGCTACCGCCGTTGTCAAGGCGTCCCGCGTGGCAGTTAAACTTTCAGTCCCCTTTTCGTCGGGGCATGGAGTGCTACGCAGAAAATCCGGCCTTCTTGAGGTCTTCCCTGACGTTACTTTCAGTCCCCTTTTCGTCGGGGCATGGAGTGCTACCCCGCCGTCCACCAATACCCGTTTGCATTCAAGCCCTTTCAGTCCCCTTTTCGTCGGGGCATGGAGTGCTACGATTCCACCACAAATCAACCGACCACACGGAAAGGCCTTTCAGTCCCCTTTTCGTCGGGGCATGGAGTGCTACGTGGGGCTTGCGTTTCTCCGTCCGGCCAAATCTCATAATACTTTCAGTCCCCTTTTCGTCGGGGCATGGAGTGCTACATTGTCGATCAAATCGGGGACACGGAAGATCCGGGAGCTTTCAGTCCCCTTTTCGTCGGGGCATGGAGTGCTACAGATAAGGAGTGATGTATTGCGTTCACCTATAAAACTTTCAGTCCCCTTTTCGTCGGGGCATGGAGTGCTACTGGCATGAAGATGCGCATATCGGCATTGTTCAGGTCTTTCAGTCCCCTTTTCGTCGGGGCATGGAGTGCTACGCGTGAGCCGTTAGGTTTACGCTCACCGGTGCGGTCTTTCAGTCCCCTTTTCGTCGGGGCATGGAGTGCTACTCGGGGCTGGTAAAATCTGGTGGCGGCGAGATGTGTACTTTCAGTCCCCTTTTCGTCGGGGCATGGAGTGCTACACCGGACGGAACAGGCGTTCCATGAATACCTGCGCCTTTCAGTCCCCTTTTCGTCGGGGCATGGAGTGCTACGATGCAGAAGATCACCTGCAAATGAGAGAGGGCGAACTTTCAGTCCCCTTTTCGTCGGGGCATGGAGTGCTACTGCTTGAGATGGTAAAAGATGCCTTTGTCACCGTTCCTTTCAGTCCCCTTTTCGTCGGGGCATGGAGTGCTACGTTGCCAGCGCCTAGGCACGGTCACGGTTCGATATTCTTTCAGTCCCCTTTTCGTCGGGGCATGGAGTGCTACATGACCGAACCCTGATTGTCCGGATCGACCTTGAGCTTTCAGTCCCCTTTTCGTCGGGGCATGGAGTGCTACCTAGCCAGCGTCTGACGCTCGATCGCAGTTCCTCGCCTTTCAGTCCCCTTTTCGTCGGGGCATGGAGTGCTACATGACCGAACCCTGATTGTCCGGATCGACCTTGAGCTTTCAGTCCCCTTTTCGTCGGGGCATGGAGTGCTACGACGACATGTGGCTGGCGAACGCGCGGGCTTGCGTGCTTTCAGTCCCCTTTTCGTCGGGGCATGGAGTGCTACCTAGCCAGCGTCTGACGCTCGATCGCAGTTCCTCGCCTTTCAGTCCCCTTTTCGTCGGGGCATGGAGTGCTACTTCATCAAGTCGGCGCGGACGGCGCCGGAGGGCGCTTTCAGTCCCCTTTTCGTCGGGGCATGGAGTGCTACGAGATGCTCCGGGAGAACGACCCCCACTTCCCGAAAGCTTTCAGTCCCCTTTTCGTCGGGGCATGGAGTGCTACGACGCCAGCGACTGCGAATCGCGCAGCAGCGCGACCTTTCAGTCCCCTTTTCGTCGGGGCATGGAGTGCTACCAGGAGTTGCTCGACGCTGACGATGGCGATGTTGCGACTTTCAGTCCCCTTTTCGTCGGGGCATGGAGTGCTACTTAGCCAGACCGACATCGACAATGGTAATGACACGCCTTTCAGTCCCCTTTTCGTCGGGGCATGGAGTGCTACCGGCTAACGATCCCGAGGCTCAGAAGAAGGCGACACCTTTCAGTCCCCTTTTCGTCGGGGCATGGAGTGCTACAGGGGCTGGGCGATGCGGCGACTTATGACGAAATGACTTTCAGTCCCCTTTTCGTCGGGGCATGGAGTGCTACTCGCGCACGGCGCGTTGGCAGGACGAGTTCTTCGACTTTCAGTCCCCTTTTCGTCGGGGCATGGAGTGCTACGTGTTGATGTCGGGGTCGAGGTAGATGTAGTCGATCTTTCAGTCCCCTTTTCGTCGGGGCATGGAGTGCTACCCGAGGTCACGTCGTTGAACCGCAACTCCGAGCCGCCTTTCAGTCCCCTTTTCGTCGGGGCATGGAGTGCTACTCTAAGGCGCTAAAAGGCAGACCAAGCCCGACTAACTTTCAGTCCCCTTTTCGTCGGGGCATGGAGTGCTACGCAAAAGTCGTCGCTCTCATTGTAGCTGCCAAAGCACTTTCAGTCCCCTTTTCGTCGGGGCATGGAGTGCTACATAGTCGCTGTCGCTGCTCTGCGTGTATCTTGCCATTCTTTCAGTCCCCTTTTCGTCGGGGCATGGAGTGCTACCTTCAGAGTTTTCGATAGCTTCGACACTTCCTAGTACTTTCAGTCCCCTTTTCGTCGGGGCATGGAGTGCTACAGGATGAGATGATAAGACTGAGTTGCTTTCGTATAGTGCTTTCAGTCCCCTTTTCGTCGGGGCATGGAGTGCTACAAGTCTCGGATTAGATAGAATTTCAGTAGCCAAGATCTTTCAGTCCCCTTTTCGTCGGGGCATGGAGTGCTACCGAATCAACCTCGGACACGCCCGCCACGTCCGACGATCTTTCAGTCCCCTTTTCGTCGGGGCATGGAGTGCTACATGGATAGCGACAGCGACGGCAGGACTTATACTTTTCACTTTCAGTCCCCTTTTCGTCGGGGCATGGAGTGCTACTGCCCGAAGATGAGGTTCTGGTAGACCGCGTCCTCGCTTTCAGTCCCCTTTTCGTCGGGGCATGGAGTGCTACTAACATAACGCAACACGAGGATGAAATCGACAAGATACTTTCAGTCCCCTTTTCGTCGGGGCATGGAGTGCTACTTTCGAAATGACCGGCACTATATGTCCCATCAGTGTCTCTTTCAGTCCCCTTTTCGTCGGGGCATGGAGTGCTACAATGACTGAAAATCAGCGAGTTTCCCGATTCTACGGCTTTCAGTCCCCTTTTCGTCGGGGCATGGAGTGCTACTCGCCGCACGCATCACTCAACGCCGCGAAACGCTACTTTCAGTCCCCTTTTCGTCGGGGCATGGAGTGCTACCGGGGCTGTCGTTCACGGATTATTCGCTGCTGCGGGCTTTCAGTCCCCTTTTCGTCGGGGCATGGAGTGCTACGCCCACCCAACCGCCCAAGATCGACGAAGGTGACGCTTTCAGTCCCCTTTTCGTCGGGGCATGGAGTGCTACCATTTACACAAACTTCTCTACGGAGAAATTAAAAAGGCTTTCAGTCCCCTTTTCGTCGGGGCATGGAGTGCTACCCAGTGTGTCCGCCAGTAGTTAAATTATATCCATTCTTTCAGTCCCCTTTTCGTCGGGGCATGGAGTGCTACTCAATCTCATCTATCCGATGGTGGAAAACTATCCTTTCAGTCCCCTTTTCGTCGGGGCATGGAGTGCTACGCTGATAGAGAAGGTCAAGGGCGTATCGCGTAAACACTTTCAGTCCCCTTTTCGTCGGGGCATGGAGTGCTACATGGTACGGGATGCACGATTATTGCACAATCTACAGGCTTTCAGTCCCCTTTTCGTCGGGGCATGGAGTGCTACTCAACCGCCTGCTCCACGCCAAGCTACTAGACAACCTTTCAGTCCCCTTTTCGTCGGGGCATGGAGTGCTACGCGGTTTCCGCCGCCCGTAGTTAAAAGCGCGATCGGTTCTTTCAGTCCCCTTTTCGTCGGGGCATGGAGTGCTACCGACCTTGCGATCGGTAGCCGAAACGCATTCAAACGCAGAAACCGCCTGCGTTTGTGTGTCTTGCTTGTAATTTTCCCACATCGGCGCCGCCCTGTCAAATTCAAACGGTATAGGCGCCGAGAATCCAGTGTTCATCGGTATTCGACCCGTTTACGCGCGGATTTTCGAAAATAGCCCATCCGCCGCCGTACATCATATAAGGTGGGCAGAACCCTGACCCAGCCTATCGCAAATCGGGGTGAGATCCATCGAAAAAACGCCTCTCGCCATTCCGCAATCCTGGCGATTGCCCGAGCACAGCGAGGCGCATCCCGCGTCCCACCTGCGTTTCATGCCCCGATTAAAGATTTCGCAAATCGACCCGCATTTTCCGCAGAAAGCGGATTTGCGAAATTTAACAAACTCACGCTGTTGGATTGTCCTCAAGTGGAAACATCCGGTACCATTCGGGTTCTAATTGCCGCGTTTCTTGGTTACGGCACACGGCGTGTGCCTACTACTTTACAACACGTCGGCGCAGAATCGCCGAAATTCGCATTCGACGCATTTCCCTCGCTGCGGCGTCGGCGGGGGCATCCACTCATCCGATAGCATCCGTCGGATGTCCCGCAGCGCGCGGCGTGTTTTCTCGCGCAGCTCTTCTGAAATCGTCACTGGCGTTATCCGCCCCGTCGGAATCCGATAGATAAACCCCTGAGTCACCGTGACGCCGAGGCACTCCTCCACCATCATCGCGTACGCCGTCAACTGGCATCTTGCGTTCAGGTCCAGCCGTCCCCTCGTATTCTTGAACTCCACGGGAAACGCCCCGGCTTCCGTCTCGATAAGCAGGTCGAGCACACCGGTCAACCCCAGCGACTCCGCATGGAGCGGAACGTGGAACTTACGGAGGCCAGCTTCAAGCCCGTAACGCGCAAGCGTTCGACGGCGTTCCAAGACGCTTAACACTTCGTGTTCGGCGGCGCCGAGTTGCATTGGATGTGTCGTCGGACGGTGGACAGGTGTGAAGTAGGTGTGGTAGACCACCCGCGGACAGTAGAAATACTGTTTGATGTCGCTAACCCGTTTATTCATCTTTGAGAATCCCCGAGAATCAGTGCGTTGGTCAAATCTTGGGTTCAGATTCGGTGCGATTGGAAATCGCACCTACCGGTCGTGGGAGATAATCGTGCGTCCGTCGAAATCCTTGGCGCACACACCGATCATTTCAATCTTTCCCTCCGCGTCCCCGAATTCATGCGCCAGTTTCGCCTCCAACCCTCGGCGCCGCGTGGTATTGATATCCCCCAAGAACGCGCTGTATTGGATGCGCTTCAAGCCGTAGTCGAGACAGACATCCGCAATTTTCTTGCGGATACGGTCGTCAACGATGTCGTAGATAACGTATGTGTGCATGGGAAAACAGTGGTCAGTGGTTAGTGATTAGCGATCAAAAGAAATCAAGTTTTCAAGAAAAAACTTGATTTCGACGGTTTTGGGAAAAAACTTGATTTCGGCGTTTTGGTCAGGCTAATCTAGCATTAGATGTTCTATAAATTTCCTATCAGTTATAGAATAACCCTTGACGAATTCGGTATAAGCCTCACGCGAAGGAAAATGGGATAAGACAATATCAGGCTTTGGCAGAGTTCCTTTGCGCAAGCCAATGTAGTCGCGATAGCTTGAAAACTTCCACGTTGCCGGATCTTCTACAAGCCCAGCCAATACCGGATTGAGGTGAAGATAGCGCGACAGATGCAGAAGATATTCTGTTTTATCGACCAACTTTGCTCGGAAGGCGCCTTGAAATATTGGTCCCACGCGGCTCTGTTGCCGATTGACAGCTTTGGTGTAGGATATGCTCAATGGTTGCATGATTTTTGCGCTTAAACTGTCATCCTTCAGATAAGCAAGAATGTGGTAATGATTAGGCATGAGACAATAAGCAATGATTTCGATTCGTTCGGAGGTGCAGTAATGGCGCAACCGTTTCATGAAGTAGCCCCAATTTTCGTCATTAAGGAAAATGGCTTGGCGATTAACACCACGATTGTAGATATGGTAGTAGTAGCCCGACCGAAATTGTACTTTTCGCATCTGTTTTTCAGCCAGAAACCGAGTTTCGAGAAAAAACGCGGGTTCGGCGGTTTGGTGATATAAAGAAATCAAGTTTTCAAGAAAAAACTTGATTTCAACTTGATTTCGATTAGTTCGGAGGTGCAGTAATGCCGCAACCGTTTCATGAAGTAGCCCCAATTTTCGTCATTAAAGAATATGGCTTGGCGATTAACACCACGATTGTAGATATGGTAGTAGTAGCCCGACCGAAATTGTACTTTTCGCATCTGTTTTTCAGCCAGAAACCGAGTTTTGCGGAAAAAACTCGGTCTCGTCATTCTGTTTCCATCCAGAAATCAAGTTTTCAAGAAAAAACTTGATTTCGACGGTTTGGTGGTACAAAGAACCCAAGTTTTCAAGAAAAAACTCGGGTTCAGCCATTTGCCGCCGATTACCAACTCGCCACCAGCGGCTGGTAATCCCTCTCTCCGCGCAGAAACATCGCCAGATGACGCGCTTGAATCTGGATGATATTGCACAGCTTCTGGTCTTTACGCTCGAACCGCTCCGTCTCCTGAAGCCGTTCCAGAATGCGGTCGGCGAGCGAGCGCCGCGTGCCTTTGTTCAAATACCGCTGCGTACTCACCTCCGTTTCCGCTTCCGGCTTTGCCGACTGGTGCGCCGCTTTGGCGGCGTCGTCATCCGGCTCCTCCCATTCGACCTTGAACTTCTTGTTAATCATCGCAAACACCACCCGGTCAACAATCGGCTGGCGGAACTCCTCGATGAAATCCAACACCAACGACGGCTTGCCCGGGCGATCGACATGCAAAAAACCCGCGAACGGTTCCAGCCCAGCCAGTGCGAGCGCGCTCCACACTTGGGAATAAAGCATCCCGTAGCCGTAGTTGAGCAGCGCGTTCACATCGTCCGCCGCGCCCTGATGCTCTCGGGTCGTGAACCGTCCGGCGGGCAGCAACCGTTGCACGCACTCCCAGTAGAGCGCCCCCGCCCGACCCTCAAGGTTGAGCAGCGTGGTTCGGAGGGCGTCAATCGGCGACTCCCCATTCCCCGCAACATTCGGAACTTCGAGAGCATGGATATCGCCCATCAGCCCCTCAATCTTGGCAGCCCGCTCCGCCAGTTCGTCGTATCTCTTGGGCGCACTTTTCTTGCGGTACTTGCCGAAATAGCGCACCAAGTTTATCTGATTCCGCAGCTTCCCCGCCGCGAACCGCTTGGCAATCTCTACCCCGCGCTCATCGTGATACGCGGCGAGTTGTTCGCGCCGGGAGATGACCGTCGCCGTCAGCGAAGGGCTGTTGAGTTTTGCATACGGTTTGCCGCTGAAACTGAGAAACGAAATCTCAATCCCGCGCTCGGTGCACGCCTCAATCAGGTCGGACGACAAACTAACCCCGCGCGACGCGATGACAATCTGATCCAGATCCATGAGAGCATGCTCCTCTTTCGCCCGCTCTTTATCGCGGTAGCGCACGCTGACGCGCTCGGAGCGTTTGCCGAGGGAGGTGCCGAAGTCGGAGATGGTGAGTTGGTTCATTTTCTTCCTCCTCTATAAAATAGTCCGCAAGCCGTGAACGTATCAGTGGGAAACACCGGAATTAGCCTCGATTAGAGATTGCCGAGTTTGTAACTGTTTAGTCCATCGGTCTGGATTTGCCAATCCAGACCGAGCAGGTAGGGAACGCGCCGAGCAGGAAAATACAATGCTAATTCCGACGAATCGGGAGTTTACATGCCCAGAACGGACGTGCAATGAATTGCACTACTACAAACCGACATCGTCGATATAGATTGACGGGCTAAACAGTTACCCGAGTTTAAAGTGCCAACCTCAGTTATTACATATTTTTATCTTGACATCTGTATATACACATTGTATACTATATGTGTCATGGATTTTGAATGGGATTCAATGAAGAACCAACGTAACATCGAAAAGCACGGCATTGATTTTGCGAATGCGGTGCGCATATTTGAGAATCCAACGTTTGAAGTAGTAGACAATCGCCGCGACTATGGCGAAAAACGAGTTGTCGCAATGGGCACGGTTGACGACATCATACTTTATGTCGTATACACCACCCGAGGCGGCAATCGGCGGATTATTTCAGCAAGGAGGGCAAATCGCCGTGAAAGAAGAACGTACCGTGAGGGTTTCTCTCAATAACCTCCCGGAAAATACACAAACTGACTGGGAGAAGGTTAAAAATATGACCGAGGCCGACATTAATGCGGCAGCGGCATCGGACCCCGACGCCCAACCCACGGATGAGGCGTTCTGGAAAGATGCCCGCGTCGTGATGCCGCAGCCTAAACGCGCCATTTCAATGCGCGTTGATGGCGACGTACTCGCGTGGTTCAAATCGCAAGGACGCGGTTATCAAACACGCATGAACGCCGTATTGCGGGCGTATATGGAAGCGCATCGTTAGCGCCTTTGGAAGATTGGGGGCCTCGTTTCAATCCAAGATTTAGTACGCTTCATACTCACCTTACTAGGGACCACTAGACACTAGGAGAACGCTATGGGACGAACAACACTATTAATATTACTGTTGAGTCTGCTAATAACTACCGGCTGCTCCACTCCGTACGTACGGCAGTGGCAATCGCAACTTTGGACACTGCCACAAGAATCGGACGTTGAGACAAAGGAACTAGGCGCGATAGAGACGGAGGACTTATCCTTTGAACTAATTTGCACCGAATTTCGGCAAGTTGGGAACCCGAGCAATGCCATCATTGGAATCGGCGCCTCCTGCAGGAATGAGACCGAGCACACTTACGATTTGGGTTTGAACCCGATTCAGGTAATCAACGCCTCAAATTCAATCGTCAAGCCCCTGCCCTTAGACCACGTGATGTACAAGTTCTACGGCGGGACTTTGCGCGAAGCATTGCAGATTGACCGACTCAACACGCCACCTCCGAGTCATGGAGACTCGCTGGCTGAAAATGTTCTCGCCGCCGTGATTGAGGGCTACCGGGCTTACGAGCACGGGGCGATACTTTCCGAATTCCATCGAAAGGAAACTCTTCCCTACCGTTTGTATTATGAGAGTTTTACTCCAACTTCGCTGCCATCCGGAGTGTCGACTCAATGGATACAATACTACCCCGCGGCCACGGAAACTATCACGGTCATGCTGCGGGGCCAGGGGATAGAAGATGGTGTCATTTTTGGGCGGCCACCACCGCCGCCGTCAAAGCTCAATTCAAATGGGATCAATGAAACTGGAATATTTTTTGCGATAATAATGATGGTATCTTTTGGTGTTGTTATTTATGTTTTGGAATCCGATTGATAGTTTTGCAGTCTCCTGGGGAGCATCTTCCGTATATGCTTGACACATGACAAACAACTGCGGAACGAAGAAACTGGACGTTCACGCGTTCATGATAAAACAAACCGAGGTGTTAAGGATTCAATCGAATGTCAATCCCACCTCTGAACCGTACGCAGCTTTAACTCGATACGGTTCATTCCGTGCTCTAGGCAGGATTTTATCGTCATTTCGCAGAGCGTGATATCTCCTCCAGCTTATCGGGACTAACAGTTCTCCGGCGCGAATAGGCTCATCGTTACATACGGCTTGGTATTCCTCATACATCGAATCTGGTAGCACCTCAAGCCCATCAAACGCTTTGAAAAACAGGTTCTCAAGTTCCTCATTTGCCGAAAACGGACGCATTGTTCTCACACAAGTTTTGTCAAAGTCTGCGGCGGCAATTTCGTATTCCTCTCGCCAGCGCGTTTCAATCTCGCCGCTGTAGATTTCATCTAACCAAGCTCCAATAGAGTTCTCGTCAATTGGGCATCCATTTTCGCGCTCAAGAATCTCAATCGTCCGTCGCACCAGTTCGGTGTCATAAATCTTTTGCCCGTCGTCGGGTTGGCGGAACACGTGAACTGGTGCAAGGTCTCTCTGTTTCCTGCGGCGGTTAATACGACCAAAGCGTTGCACGAGCGCTTCTAAAGGCGCCGGTTCTGTATAAATTGTGTCGAGGTCAATATCAAGGCTAACCTCAACTACTTGCGTTGCAATGAGAACAATCGGATAGCGCGTGTCGCTTGTTGAGCCTGACGCTTCTCTGATAATTTGCTCTTTCTTGGAACGGTCTCGCATGTTGAAACGCCCGTGCAAGAGTTCGGTTCGGATATTTACCTCATTCAATTCGTTACGAATCCGGTCGTATGCTTCTTGTGCGTGATCGACCAAGTTGCACACGACCAACACCGATTTCCCTGCCTTCGCGTCGCTAATCACTTTTGCTATACCGCAATCATCTAATAACTCGCCATCATGTAGCATGAGCCGGTGACGTACAAATTCTTGAAACAGTTCGGGGTTGGCTTCTATTTTAACTGGCGCATTTAAGACTTCAGATAACCACCCTTGAATCAGTTTTGGAAAGGTCGCTGACATAATGAAGAAACGCGCGTTGAAATTTATCCTCAGGTATTTGATGGTCTTGAAAATCATCGCCAACCGACCGACTTCGTAGGCATGAATCTCATCGAAAATGAACGCCGCATTGTGGTAATCGGTAAGTATCGCCTCATAGCCTTTGAGTCGATACATCCCTTTAAGCATTTGATACGGGCTAAACACACGGACGGGTGGATAATTCAGTCGTGAGAGATTCCGCGCCCATCTCGCGGTGCGCGCCGCCGATTGTGAGGAATAGTTCCTTTCCATGAGATCTCGGTAAAGAGCAAGTAGACTGCGCCCGTGTTGCAAGCCAACCTGCTGTGGAAAGCTATCTTCCAAACGTCTTTGCATCGCATTCATACTCGCTTGGTAGGGGAGCGTATAAAAAAGCCGTGGCAAATTTCCGGTAACTGAAGATTGCCGCGCTGCCCAGAGCAGCGCAGCTTCGGTTTTTCCACTACCGGTTGGCGCGACCAAAAGTGCCGAATCATCAGTTGTTGTGGCTCGTGATTGGTGTTCAAAGAGTCTTTCCGGCGATAGATCTCGGCTAGCCAAAATCGTATCCGCGTGAAACTGAGCAAGCGGGATAGGCCCTGCGTGCGCTGAGGCGCTGTGGTCTGCATTGATGATATAACCTCGCACTGTAATTCCCGGTACAATTGCATGAGGCGCCTCGCCATCCTCCAAGTCACGATTGAGTCTGCGGTAAACCCTTAGCCAATGCCGAATCCTCTCAACGCCGTGCTGCTGAACGGATTCAATTGCAGTCTGCTGCGCCGGGCGTGTTGGTTCAAAGATGCCGCAATCAATGAGCCTAAGGTCATCTCGCCATGGCATAGCACATTCTGACAACCATCGCCACAACCCGCGTAAGGTTTCCTCACTCAGAGACGCGAGTTGTGGTCTCAACGGATCGTCGTCGTCGAGGTCAGGGATGGGGTAAATGCTCTGAATTTCCTCGGAATCCTTATGATGTGAGACAATGCTGGCAACGAGCCACCGCTGTTCTTCCGTTGATAGGTCATCAATCACCCAATCGACAAACGCCAATGAAAACACCTCGTGGCGGTGTCCCCAGTTTTTTGCATCAGAACGAAGTTGGGCTTGGAAGCCGTCCAATGCTTTTCCAAAATCGTGAAGAAAAGCAGACCAATAAAGGATGTGCCATAAACGCTGCATATCAAGTTGGCGTGGGAGGTTCGGACGTAACCGGATAAACTCTGCCAATCGCGATAGCACGCTCCATGTATGCTGGGCTAACGTCTCCGGTTGACCGCCTTCACCTAATTCGGCACTTTTTGCCCATACCTCGTCTAACCAATCCGGAACTGTCGAAGGCTCACTCGGGACGAATTCAGTCGGCGGTTGCATCTTCATCTCCTACAAAGCCATGGAAAACCAATCCGAGATGACTGCCTCGGTCTTCAGGCCCCAACGGGTCAACCCAATGTGTGGTGTTCCCATTCGAAGGTGTTACTCGATCGGTGAGCACTGTGTATTGCGAAAATTGCGGTCGTCGGTTCTGATTGTAGTCCAGATAGCGCGGCAGCAAAACCGATACTCCCCGCCCCATTCTCTGCCCCAACTCATGGGGAATAATCGTGTGTTCAAAGTAGACATTCTCACTCTGCTTCAATTCAACGACGTTGATTTCTGTATAGGTGAACAGGTCTTGCGACCTACCCAAGGAAACGGCATACCGAGGACTTCGGAAAGCCGCCTCCCATTCGGGACGGTTGATGTAAAGCGTGAGACGCGGCTGAAATAGCAATTCGCGTTCAAAGGGATTTACATTGCCTTCAAGGACGTTAGAGATCTGAGTACCGGGTAACTTGCTACGATTGGATTTAGGCGGCGCCAACACAATAATATGCTCAATATCCCTAACATGTCCCTGATGCGTGAAATGGTATGCGAATTGAACCCCGGTTGGATCGAACCATTCCCCCAGTGCGCTACAGATATGCCCATAGATCGTCGCCGGTGGCGGCATCTGAAAACTGGGATGAATCTGTAACATGAAATGTGGATAGCGAAAAGAGGTAGTAAGCCCTTCCGCAACGATTTTAAGGACTTTCATAGAAAACTCCCGTGTTAAGGACTAGAGACCGAATTTTTCCGGAAAAACTCGGTCTCTTCTTGGCACTCAATCTAACCAATTCGCATTTTCTGCTTTCTGCAAATCTTCCACAAACGCTTTGAATGCGTCGCGTGGATGACTCACTCTAATTTTTGACTTGAAAGCTGCCAAACCGGTTTCGCCATCTAATTTTTCCGAAAACTTAGCCCGTTCCCCGTCGAGATAACCCTTAACCCAGCCTACGTAAATATCCGAGAGGATGTCGTCCTTGAAAACCGTGAGTGCTTCTGCAAGTGCGTCAATCTTCAACTCGGGCTCACCCCGCTGATTGGCGCCGACGACGTGGCCGAAAATGTGATTGCCACCTTTAGTCACTGCCCATATAACCAACGCGGGACTTACATCTGTGTAATGTAAAGACTGTTTTGCGCCACCTTCGAGATGCGCCAGTCCATCCAAGAGCGCGCTAATGCGTTTAACTCGCACATCATATGGAAGTCGGTAGGATTTTTCGTCTTCAAGATGTTCAAGCCCCTGCGCTTCTGCCAATTCCTGGCGCACATCGTCAAGATTGCGATACCCGGTTTTTTGCCTATACGAAAACGTGCCCGCAGCGCGCAAATCAAGCGAAAGCAGCCCTTTGAGGGTTGCACGATAGAACTGGTGTTCATGAGGAACAGGATTGCCATCATGTCTAGACATCGTACCAAAATCTTCAACGACGCCTGTCGGTGCAATAGAAACTAGGGTACTCACACGAAAAGGTGAGACGCGAGTCACTGTATCTGTGGTTTCAGTCTCGTTTGCTCGCGATTCGTCTGCTTCTCGTTTCTCCTTCGCGGAAGTCCTCTTTGATGGTGCTCGCATGTAGCCGAAAAGGTCATCGTCCCAATATTCAATTGGGTTGGCATCGGTGTATGCCACCTTTTCTTCTCGGTAAATTGGAGCAGGTATCCAATCACACTCACCCGCGTCTAAGGTTGTACGCAGCCAGTAGCGAAAAGATTGCGCTGACACGTACGGGAAGTTATCTTGTCCCGTGCGAATCATTTTTACGCCTACTGTGTTATCGGTACGTGCACCGGGCATATTCCCAAGATTATTAAGCGCAGACGCCGGAGCATCAATGAGCATCAAACCTGTTGCAAAAGCCATGATATAAACCTCCTTGAAATCTATGATGATAATTTAACCAACTTCATTCTCATTCTCTTGGGCGGTCTCTCTAACTAGATCGGAATTTTTGCCCAACCAGCCTTTTTCACGGAGTTGTTCGACCATACGGATGAAGACAAGGTCACGTGCCAGCCACCAGTCCGGCTTCTCTAATCCGTAGCCCTCTTCAAAAACCTCAATATACGGGTCAAGCGTAATAAGCGGTGGATTACCCCGCTCGACGTGTTCTAGATTGGCACGAATCAGCATTGCACGTATGTAATGCGGGTTTTTCTGACGAAAAAATTCACGGAAGAAGCGGCGATCATTTTGGCTACTGACATAATCCGCCAGTTTATCGCCCATCTCGCGAATTCTCTCGATCCGTTCCTTTTCCATGTTATATACCCTCCTTAAAAAAGATGCTGTGATGTTCCATGAAACCAAATCAACATCATTCGTTAATCCGTATTCCGCCCGTGGATCGCCTTGATTGGCGCGAGCGTAACGGAGCGCTTGGCGCAAAAAGTAGGTCCGCAAAAATTGTTTCGCTTTGTCCGGTAACAGATGCGATCCGTCGTATAGTCGTAGAACCTCTTCATAAAGCCAATTCTGTTGAGGCCGGAACGGCCCATCATCCTTCTTCTTGCGCTTCTTCTGCGGCTCCGTTTCCCACGCCCAATGAACGATTCTGTGCCACTGAGTTCTGTAATCTGCGCTCTCCATTTCACGTAGAAAACCGATAATTTGGAGCGGTAGATGATAGATATCCAAACGAGCCCCTTGCCCACTGTTAGACAAATGATATGCCGTGAGAGAATAAGGACGTTCATCCTCACATTCTTCCCGTTGTCTTATATCAGCTTTCAGCAGCGTATCAATCAGCAGTGTTCCTCGCTGATAGTGAGGTTCCTCCATTTTTTTGCTACCTGCTTCTCGGGCGAGGCCAATTATTGTTCGATTTCTTTCCAAGAAAGACTTGGCAAAATGTAGCATAAGTCGCGAGCTGTCTGAATGCACTGCAAGCAATCGTCCGCCGGACTTGGCACAACCGAGCAGAAGCGCATGAACGGCGAGCAACACTTCACCTGAAACAGGTAAACCAGCGTCACCATAAGCGTGGAAGTTGATGACATTTTCTCCGGTAAGCATCGGAATATGTTGTCGAAAGGTGCGTCCAGCAGGGATATCCTCCTTTTCCTTCAAGACAACATCAACCGCAGGTTTACCCGTGAAAACGCACACAGCGTCCTCAAGTAAGGGGGTATCTTCCTTATAACTCCGCAAAACCCGTTTGGCATATTCCAATCGTTTGTCCAGAGTAAACTTCGGCTGTACGAAGCCCGAATTTGGAAAAACGACCGTCAAAAACGACTTAAGCGGGTCTTGGACGTATTGCGGAACCATATAGTCCGCAATCTTATCAAGATCGGCTTCGGTTAGGTCAGTAGGATTCCGCTTGTCGGCAAAAGCGGTAATTGTCGCAATTCCCACATCAACAAGCGGATGCCCCGTGTATTCTAGCATTTCTTGATTATCCTCCCCTCTTTTGAAATGTCCATTCCGTGTAGAATTTTGTACCTCCCCAACCCAAACGTCGCATTCTTCCCCACGTGTAGAAATGCTCCGAGTCTCACAAACGGAACGAACTCCGCCAACTCACCCGCATACCTAACGCGCCCGACCAACCCGCCGAGTTGCATCCGCCGATCCTGCCGCGAGGAGTACCGCGTCCAATCCTTCCACCGCAGCGTGGAGTCCGTCGTTTCCACACCCATCGCCTTCTCGATCAGCCCCTTGAAATCCATCTCCAGCGATTCCCCGCAGTGGAAATACGCCAGCGCCGAAATCCGTCCGATGAGCCGCCGCCAGAACACGTGAAACGGCAGTTTATCCGTCAGCGCCCCTTCGTGCGTGATGCGCGTCGGTGTGATTAGCCGCAGCGTCAACTCGTTCGTCGGCAGCGATTCCGTTTCACGCCGGATATCGTCGAAACTCTGCGCGTTATCGAGATTGTGCACCATCTGCGTATCGCCGTCATAGATTGATTCTCCGTCATCCGCCCGCGCATGCTTCAACTGGAAACGTCCGCGTCCCTTGCCGATCCCCATCTCCCCCAGTTCGCGGAAACTCACCAGAAAATAGGGGAGATAGTCGATGGCGCGTCCGATAAGCGTGAGTTGGAAGGAGAACGATTCGCCTTTGCGGTACTCCCCCCGCGTATCCAGCGGATCAATGACAAACGGTCTCGGCACGTCGCCGTAGGTTCGCAACTGCTGCGCCCCTTCGAACGGCGCCGTCTCGAAGATGTACGGATAGGGGCAAGCGGCGTTGAGCATGCAGTCCTTGCAGTCAATCGGTCCCTGGGTGCACACCATCTTCCTGAACGCATGTCCGAATCCGCCCCGCAGCGTCGATCCGGCGTAGGGTGGCATGGTAATCGCCGACAGCGCCGTCAGCGTCAGCCGGTAGCGCGCCAGTCGAAAGTTTTGAAGATGGGCGGTTAGATCCGCCTTATTTGTTTGGCTAAAGGTTTTCAATGGGAACTCCATTGCGTAGTAAATGCAGTGGTCAGTGAAGATTCGGAGCGGGAAATGTTTTGCGCCTCTAACACCCGCCTGGTAAATACGAAGAAACCAAGTTTTCAAGAAAAAACTCGGTTTCGAGGGTTTCAGTCGCGTGATCCTTCACTATTCGCTCAGTTACTGGGCAGTGAAGATTCGGAGCGGGAAAAGTTTTGCGCCTCTAACACCTACCTGGCAAATACGAAGAAACCAAGTTTTCAAGAAAAAACTCGGTTTCGAGGGTTTCAGTCGCGCGATCCTTCACTATTCGCTCAGTTACTGGGCAGTGAAGATTCGGAGCGGGAAAAGTTTTGCGCCTCTAACACTCGCCTGGTAAATACGAAGAAACCAAGTTTTCAAGAAAAAACTCGGTTTCGACGGTTGCAGGAAAAAACTTGGTTTCGTTATTGAATCGGTGAATATTATACCATCCCGGAGTGCATTATATACGCACTCTACTTTTTATGGTAGATTTCCGCCATTTTTTTTACTTCGTCCGCGATTTCGCAGCGAAGGCTCTCAGGTTGGAGAACTTCCGCATGCATCCCATAGCCCATGATCCACCGCTTTACTTCGCCCAATCCACCGACTCTCAGGCGTAATATCAATCTACCGCACGGTAACTCCTCTATCTGCTGGCTTGAGTGCCACAACCGTTCTCTTATCCAACGCGCCTGATATTCGTCAAATTTTATCACGACATCCTCGGGCTGCGTCGCGCGTTCAGCGAGGAACCCTTTAGCCAAGTACGCATCAAGGGAAAAATCCGGACGTATTTGGAAAGTGGAGGATAGGCGTTTTTGCGCTCTGATGCGGCTGATAAGAAAATCGCGGGGCTCGCACCGTGTGTGGCAATAGGCGATTAGATACCAATCCCCGTGAATATTGTGGAGGTGATACGGATCGACGGTTCGTGTGTTGGTTTGACCGCTGCTCGCCGAATAGTATTCCATTTCAATCGAATGCTTTGAAAGGATAGCCTCATTGAGTTCTAGCAGGAGTTCAGGATTGATTATCGCTCTGCCACCGCCGGTGAAAGCAAATGCGGAGGTGTCCTTTTGCGCAGCGTCGCCCACATGCTCCGGCAAGTGGCGTGTTATCTTATCAAGTGCGAGCCGGAGCGGCGTCTCAAAGGGGGTGCCGAGATACCGTCTGAATAACTCCTCTCCCAAGAAAAAAGCGGCGACTTCCTCCCTTTTCAGCATTATCGCCGGAAGAAAATAGGTTGGGACCGTATAGTACCATCCCTCTTTGGTTCTGCTGTACTTGATAGGCGCATGGAGTTCATTTATCATATATTTCCGATCTTCGTAGACGACCCGAAGGCCCCGCAGTTCAAACTTCTCCTTGACTTTTTGAGCGTTTGGATATTTGTTTGCTCGGATCTGTTCGTCTATCCAACGAATTCTTCGCATCTTGCTAGACATTTGGATGGCCTCCTAATTGAGAATGATGCGTATTCTATGAGCGGTGGTTTGCCTTGTCAAGCGAAAGCAAGGGGGTTTGATGGTAGAAAGAAATCAAGTTTTCAAGAAAAAAGCAGGTTCGCGGTTGCAGGAAAAAACTCGCGTTCGACGGACTCGGGACATAAAGAAATCAAGTTTTCAAGAAAAAACTTGATTTCAACGGTGTTTGGAAAAAACTTGATTTCGGCGGTTTCAGAACGTCATTGACAGGATTACAGACCTATGCTAGACTCTTCTCATTATTCAATAGGTCCTCCCGCCCGCGAGTTCGTGGCTGAGTCCAGCCAAGACAACTTCCAACAAGGATATTTCCTCAACAAGGAGAGAATGCAATGGAACAGTCGTATATTCGGAGTGGTTGGTTACCGGCTCTAGTCGCCCTTGCTTTCTTGGCTTCGGGGATGGCGCAAGCCGGGACGTTGAACGTAACCGTGTCAGACGCTCAAACCGGCGCGAAATTGGACAACATAGCAGTTACCGTTGTCCCCCAAACCGGCGATTCAAGAGCGGGTGAGACTGATACGATGGGCGCAGCTCAATTTACGGAATTGCCCGCCGGCATCTACGCGGTTAACGCATCGTCGCTGAGTTACGCCGACAAAGTCGTGTCCAACGTTGAACTTCAGGGCGAGGAGACAAGATCCGTGGAGATAGCGCTTTTTTCACGAGTGATTCAACTCGATCAAGTGTCCGTCACCACCTCCCGCCGTCAAGAGAAAGTGCTTGAGGCGCCCGCGTCGGTCTCTGTTTTGGATGATACGCAAATCCAGTCGCGCGTCGCCTTAACACCGATGGAGCACTTCAAGTCGATGGCGGCGGTAGACACTTTCAACACCGGTATATCGCAAGGCAACGTCACCGTAAGAGGCTTCAGCAACGTGCTTTCCAGCTCGCTTTTGTCCCTCGTGGACAATCGCATCGCCAGTGTTCCCTCGTTGCGTGTCAATGCCTATACCCTTGTCTCCACTCCCGACGACGACATCGACCAGATTGAAGTGGTGTCCGGTCCCGGCTCCGCGCTCTACGGTCCCAACAGCGCGAACGGAGTCATCCATATCCTGACCAAATCTCCCTTCGGTTCGGAAGGCACGCAAGTTGGCCTCGCCACCGGGGAACGCGGTGTGTTCGTTGGATCGTGCCGGCACGCCGGAAGCATCAATAACAAGCTTGGCTACAAAATCACGGGGGCATACACGCAGGGTGAAGATTGGCACTACACCGACCCCACTGAGCAGCGATTGCGTCAGCAACAACTCGACGCTGGGGTTCCAGAGGAGTATGTTCGGATCGGCGCGCGGAATTTCGACATGGAACAACGTCGCTTGGAAGCTCGCGTAGACTACCGGGTTAACGACGATCTCACCGCCATATTTAACGGCGGATACACGCAAGCATCCGGTATCGAACTCACGGGTATAGGTGCGGCACAAGCAGCCGGTTGGACGTACAGGTACCTGCAGGCGCGGGCGCTCTACAAAGACGTGTTCGCCCAGGCATTTCTGAACAAGAGCAATGCGGGCGATACCTTCCTCCTGCGAGAAGGATCTCTGCTGGTAGACAGATCTACATTGCTCGTCGGACAGTTGCAGCACGGCGTCTCGTTGGGGTCTCGCGAACGCCTGACTTACGGCGTCGACATGCTGCTGACTCGCCCGAACACCGACGGGACAATAAACGGCGCCAACGAAGAAGATGACAACATAAACGAAATCGGCGTCTACTTGCAGTCCGAAACCGAGTTGACGGAGAAGCTCAAATTGGTAGCGGCAACGCGGTTCGACAAGCATAACCGACTCGAAGGCACGGTGTTCTCGCCGCGTGCCGCGCTGGTCTTCCAACCGTTTTCGGACCACAACTTCCGAGCAACCTATAACCGCGCCTTCACCACCCCAACTTCGAATAACCTTCTTTTAGACATTGCGGCAACTGAAAATCCTTTCCAGATTGGGATTGATGTTCGTGGGCAGGGCGTAGGCCCTGAAGGGTTCCACTTCAGCCGCGACGCAGACGGTCGCCCGCAGTTTCGTTCTCCATTTTCACCACTCGTTGGACGGACAGAAATAGACTATATTGATCTTGATGACACTGCCTTTGCGAAGGCGGTGACTCCAAAGATATGGCCCGAAGCACGCAAACTGGTCATTGGTAGGTTTCTGTCTGGGGTCGAACAAGCACTAGGTGTTCAGGGGTTGCCGACTGACCAAATTCAGGAACAGATTGGTTTGATGTCTGACGCGCTTGAGGTCGCGGTTCCACGCCAAGTGCAAGATGTCAATCTCATGCTACGAATGCTAGATCCGCAGTCGGAGACATTTTTCGACGTTGACGACGCATACGATATAGATCGGCTTAGACCGACGATTACCCAGACGTTCGAGGTAGGTTACAAGGGAACGCTGTTCAACAAACTGTTAGTCGGTGTTGACGCCTATCACACCAAGATTAGGAATTTCGTGGGTTCCATATCTGTCGAAACTCCAAGTGTGTTACTAGATCGAAACACATTAAGCGTCTCCTTGCACGAACAGTTTGCGGCAACGCTCGAGAATCCGCAGAACGCAAGAGTGAACAGCGTTTTGGTTGCCGCGCTAGATAAAAACCCATTGGCCGGCGGCAACGGAGACGGCTCCGCTGTCAATGAGTTGACAAATATATTCGCTCAGGGCGGATCGTCGGTACCGGTTGGCACTGTAACTCCACTGGAAGCGAGCGATCCACTGGCTATAATGACGACCTATCGCAACTTTGGCGACATCTCAGTGAACGGTACGGACTTCAAATTTGCCTACTTCCTCAACGAAAATTGGAACCTCGGCGGTAACTACTCCTTTGTAAGCGAAGATTTTTTCGAGAAAGTTTACGGCATGCGTAACATTGCGCTGAATTCACCCAAGCATAAATTCGGCGTGAGTGCCCAGTACCTGAATTCTAATCTGAACAACCTGACGGTACAACTGAGGCTGCGCTTTGTGGACGCTTTCCCGGTTGATTCCGGCTTTTATCACGGCACCGTCGAGCGCTACACGACGATTGACCTGAACACCGGATACAGCCTTCCATTTTCACCCAACACACGCGTATCGCTCGCCGTACAGAACCTCCTGAACAACAAGCACCAGGAGTTCGTCGGAGTGCCCGAAATCGGCAGATTGTCACTCTTCCGAATCACCCAAAGTCTTTAATTGCCAACCCTTAGGTCGGTAATGGTCGCGATTCGGAGATCGCTCCTACATAGCCGCGACGTTTCAACGAAAATACCGGGGACGTAGGTTGGGTTGAACGAAAACTCACCAAAAAAGCCAATTATTTGCAGGGCGTTTGCGAGTTCCATTTCGCTTGGGTGTCACCGAATCTGAGTGAAACCCAACACCTCGACGCCCGAATGAAGTCGGATTGTTGGGTTTCACTATCGCCGCCTATACGGTAGTGACACCAACAGGGATACACCCTATCTGAAAACCTTGCTGAATTTCGTTCGCCCCGTTCAACCCAACCTATAACAACTTGATCCCTCCGGAACGCAGATCTGCGTTCCCTACTCGAAAATCCAAAACGTCGTTGACATGACCCGTCACCCATGCTAGAATCTCATTATATAATGCGTACTTGCGCATTTTGAAGTCCGGGGTTGAGGAAGAGCGAGAATACCAGAGATGCCGAAACTTAGCAAACGTCAGGTTATTATGGACGGCTTACGTCTAAAGTGTCCAAGATGCCGCCGAGGCGATATGTTTGCCGACCTGTTCAAAATGAACGTGGCTTGTTCCAACTGCGGATTCAAATTTGAACGCGAACCCGGCTACTTTGTCGGCGCAATGTACATCAACTACGGCGCCACGGTTTTTATTGCATTCGGCGGTTATTTCGCATTGGATTATTTCACTCCCATTCCCTTTCTCCAGAACTTCATCTTATGGATTGTCTTCAGCGGCCTCTTCCCCGCCCTTTTCTTCCGTTACTCACGCAGCCTATGGTTGAGTTTCGATTATATGATTAACCCTTCCTAAATTGAGCAGACCTTACCAACAACCACCATTGAATCTGTATTTAAAACAAGATTGTAGGGTGCGCAATGCGCACCAGCCTTTGAAAAATTCGATTCCCTTGGCTCCCGCCACAAAAACGGGGGTCATCAACGATTTATCCTTAATAAAGGAGAGCATACAATGAAGCAGTTGACTATTCGGTCTTGCATTTTATACTCCCTCCTCGCGGTTTTGGTGCCGATATTGGGGACGGCACACGCCGCGACTCTGAATGTAACCGTCACCGACGCCCAAAGCGGCGAGAAGTTGGACGGAATCTCAATCACCGTCATTCCACAAACCGGCGACTTAAGAAAAGGCACAAGCGATGCGATGGGTGCCTCTCAATTCGGCGATCTGCCCGCCGGAATCTATACGATCAGCGCATCGACGCTCAGTTATGCCGATAAGGTCGTGTCTAACGTTGAACTTAGAGGCGACGAGACCAAATCGGTAGAGATTGCCCTGTTTTCAAGAATCATCCAGCTCGACCAAGTCTCAGTCACCACGTCACGGCGTCAAGAAAAGGTGCTTGAAGCGCCCGCCGCCATTTCGGTCTTGGATGATACGCAAATTGATTCGCGCGTCGCCGTGACTCCGACGGAACACCTCAAATCGTTGCCGGCGGTGGACGTTTCCGACACAGGGATTACGCAATCCAACGTCACGGTGAGAGGTTTCAGCAATGTCTTCTCCGGCTCGCTGCTGTCGCTCGTGGACAATCGGATCGCCAGAGTCCCCTCGTTGCGTCTGAACGCTTACAACTTTATACCAACGCCTCAAAGCGATATTGAGCGAGTCGAAGTGGTTTCGGGTCCCGGCTCGGCGCTATACGGTCCCAACAGCGCGAACGGCGTGTTTCATATTATCACCAAACCGCCGTTCGAGTCGGAGGGAACGCGAGTGAGCCTCGGCGCCGGTGGACGCGGCGTATTAATGGGTTCGGTTCGACACGCCGGCACCTTTAACAATAAGATTGGATACAAACTCACCGGGAGATATATGCAGGGCGAAGATTGGAACTCTAACGATCCGGTTGAGGATGATTTGCGCCAGCAGAAAATTGCCGCCGGTGCCTCCGAAGAGGATGTAAAGATTGGCGCGCGGGACTTTGACGTACAGCAACTTGCCGGTGAAGCCCGCGTTGATTACCGCGTCAACGAAGACTTGACGACTATTCTTAATGGCGGCTTTACACAGGCAAGCAATATCGAACTGACCGGTTTAGGCGCAGGTCAAGCGATTGACTGGACATACAGTTACGTTCAGGCTCGGGCGCTTTATAAAGATCTTTTCGCTCAGGCGTTTTTGAATACGAGCGACGCGGGGGATACCTTTTTGCTGCGGGACGGTGCGCCGATTGTTGACAAATCAAGTTTGCTCGTCGCGCAGCTACAACACGGGCTTTCGTTAGGGGCTAGGGAACGCTTGACTTACGGCGTTGATATGTTACTGACCCGTCCCGATACGGAAGGCACGATCATGGGCTCCAACGAAGACGACGACAGCACCAACGAAATAGGTCTATATCTTCAGTCGGAAACCGAATTGACAGACCAACTCAGGTTTGTCGCGGCGGCTCGGTTTGACAACCACAGCCACCTCGAAAACCCGGTGTTCTCGCCGCGCGCCGCGTTGGTATTCAAGCCGACCCCCGACCACAACGTGCGCACCACTTACAACCGTGCGTACTCTACCCCGACCACAAATAATCTTTTCCTTGATATTCGCGCCACCGAGGATCCTTTCGGATTGGGCATTGATATTCGTGCGCAAGGCGTCGGTCTTGAAGGCTTCCATTTTAGCCGAAGCGCTGACGGTCGTCCGCAGTTTCGTTCCCCATTTTCACCCCAACCAGACGCCTACATCGACCTTAACAATGCCGAATTTGCGGCGGCGGTGACTCCCAAGATTTGGGATGCCGCACGAAAGCTTACCATTGGAAGATTCGTGAGCGGGGTACGAGGCGCACTAGAAGCGCAAACCAAAGCAGCATTAGGTGCGGAAACATTGCCCCCTCAGGCGATTGCTCAAATTGAGGCGCAGGTCACCGCTCTCACTCAGGCGCTTGAGCTTGCTACGCCGCGTCAAGTCCGCGATGTTGATTTCATGTTGGGTATCTTGGATCCGGAGTCGCAAGCGTTCTATCAAGTTGATGACGCTTTTGATGTTGACCCCATGAAACCCACCATTACGCAGACCTTTGAACTCGGTTACAAGGGAACGCTGTTCAACAAACTGCTAATCGGCGTTGATGTCTATCATACAAAAATTAGAGACTTCGTAGGTCCGGTGACTCCTGAAACCCCAAGTGTTTTACTAGACCGGAAGACATTAAGCGCCTCCTTGGTCGAACAGTTCGCGGCAACCTTGGATAATCCGCAGAACGCTCTAGTGAACGGCGCCTTGGTTGCCGCGTTGGATGCGAACCCGCTGGTCGGCGGCGATGGGGATGGTTCCGCCGTTGATGAATTGACCAATATGTTCACTCTGGGTGGAAGTTCCGTACCTGTTGGAACCGTGACTCCACAGGAAGCACACGATCCGGTGGCTATAACGGCAACCTACCGCAACTTCGGCGATATCTCGGTGAACGGGGCGGACTTCAAATTCGCCTACTTCCTCAACGAGAACTGGAACATCGGCGGAACATATTCCTTCGTTAGCGAAGACCTGTTTGAGAAGCTAGATGATCTGCGCGATGTCGCGTTGAACGCTCCCAAGCACAAATTCGGCGCGAGTGTCGAATACTTGAATGCCGGTCTGAGCAACTTGGCGGCGCAACTGCGAATTCGCCGTGTGAACGCTTTTCCCGTCAATTCCGGCGTCTACCACGGCAAGGTTGACCGGTATACTACGATTGACCTGAGCGCCGGTTACGATCTGCCGTTCTCGCCCAACACCCGCGTGTCGTTGGCAGTACAGAACCTGCTGAACAACGAGCATCAGGAGTTCGTCGGTGTGCCGGAGATTGGTCGTTTATCCATTCTCCGTATCACGCAGAGTTTCTGATATTGTAATTGTAGGGGACGGCTGTGCCGTCCCACGATTCCTCAAAACACGAATCTAGAATCTCCCATGAAACCCAACATTCTTCTGTCCGTGTGAAGCAGGGTTGTTGGGTTTCACTCTTTCTAACTACAAGGCGGGTTGTTGTAGGTCGGATTTTCTCTTCGCATAATCACCGATTTGTGCTTGAGGGGATTACCATGGGAACTCTATCGCACCCACTCTGGGATTAGCTATCCGCTGGTAGATCGTTCAACCCAACCTACGTCCACTGACAGAAAAAGGAGCGGCAGATGTCCAAAGGACAACTACATATCGGTTGGTCGCGGATTGACATCACCCCGCCGAAGAAGACATTGCTGCTGGGTCAATTCCACGCGCGGATAGCGGATACCGCTATCCGCCCACTGACGGCAACCGCACTCGCAGTCGAGACCCGCGCACAGGACGACAGTCTGGAGCAGGCAATCTTCCTCTCCTGCGATTTGGCGGCGGAGAGTTTTAAGTCCGATCTGCGGGCGAAGCTTGCGGGGCGGTGCTCCGGGTTCGATTTAGAAAAACTCACCATCAATGCCACCCATACGCACAATGCTCCGCCTTTACGCTCCGGGATTTACGATGAGCCGGAGGGTGACCCGAACTTCATGACTCCGGATGAGTACCGCGGCTTCCTAGTAGATCGACTTGCCGATGCCGTGGAAGAGGCATGGGAAGAGAGGCAGCCGGGGGCAATCAGCCGGGGTTTTGCCTACGCCGTGGTTGGGCGCTGCCGCCGCGCCGTCTACCGCGATGGCTCCGCGCAGATGTATGGGGCGACCGACCGGGAAGATTTCCTTGGCATTGAAGCTTGCGACGATCATGCGGTAAATCTACTTTTCACTCAAGACGCCTCCGGCGCGCTGACCGGTATGTTGGTGAATCTGGCTTGCCCCTCGCAGTGCGATGAGCGAAAGGAGGAATTCTCCGCCGACTTCTGGCACGATGTCCGAGTCGGTCTCCGCGACCGCTACGGTCCGGCCGTGCATCTTCTGCCGCAGTGCGCCCCGGCTGGCGACGCTTCGCCTCATCTCTTGCTGGACCAGCGGGAGGAGAAAGACCTACGGGACCGCGCACACGCTGATGACAAGGGAATCATTGCTCATCGCATCATGACCGCCGTAACAGAGGCGCAAATCTTGGCTTCGAGACCTGAGAGGAAAGTCAAGTTTCGGCATATCGTGCGAAGGCTGCACCTGCCGAGGCTGCGCGTGACGCCGGAGGAATATGAGATGGAGAAAAAGATTCCCACCATGAGTGAGGAGGAACTGAAACGGCAGCCTTGGGGCTTCAATCGTATTTGGCCGTTTGGCTCCGTCAGTGACCTCGTCAGCCGCTATGAGAATCAGGATGAGAATCCGACCCACCACGTAGAGTGCCATATTATCCGACTCGGTAATGCAGTCTTTGCCACCAATCCCTTCGAACTCTTCATGGACTACGGCGCTCGCATTCGCGCCCGGAGCACGGCGCTGCAAACCTTCCTCGTGCAGCTTGCCGACGGCTCGGGGACAGGTGGCTATCTGCCGACACAGCGCGCACGCGAAGGCGGTCACTACAGCGCGATCATCAAGTCCAACTGGGTGGGCCCCGAAGGCGGCCAGATGCTCGTGGAAGAGACGGTTGCTAGCATCAATGAACTCTTTACCGATGAGTCGTATCCCAAGACACGCTGACAGGAATCCAAGCTCCGGTTCAGGTTGTGGGTGCATTAGGTGCCGCCGTAGCATTCGGTGGAAGTGCAAATCCGGCAAAAACATCCCTTCAAAGCATATTTGAAAGGATAATCTCCATGGAAGACTATTCACAGATCAAGAAACCTGAGCTGGCTTACACGTATGAGTTCGAGGTCGATCAATTGGAACTCATGTCCGAGTGTTTGGACGCTCATGGCTTTGCAATCATCAAAAATGTCCTTCCGGATTCGCTGATTGAGAGCTTAAAACAAGCCGTGATTGATGGGACAGATCCAAAGAGGGAATTGAAACCCGGGCAAAGTCGTACTCGACACGCCTGGGTCGAGTCGGGGCCGGGGGCTTGGCAACTCTTGGACTATGAACCGTTCATGCGCATCCACCGGCATCTTATGGGCACCGATCAGCTGACAATTCACCGGTCTGCCGCCATCATTCGGATGCCGGGCAATCCGCCGAGTGCTTGGCACACCGACTGGTGCGGGTTTTCGACGGAGCCGCCGAAGAACTCCGGTGACGTATTGAATCGCGGGCTTTGGCCATCGGGAAAATGGTTCTACCTGACCGGATCTCGTCCGAAACACGGCGGCCTGTGTGTCATTGAGGATTCTCACGTAGAAAACTGGAAAGGTCCCGAAGGTTTCAACCTTACTGCGGACAGAAGGTCCTTTTATAAGGCGGGGGAATCGGAGAAACCGTATGACGGTTTTGATGTCCCGGGGGCGGTGCCGCTTTTCACCGATCCAGGAGACATGATTGTGTTTGCGCACCGAACGTATCACGCGGCGTGTTTCACCAACCGCACTGACGAAGCTCGGCTGTCTTGCGCCATAGGATTCCGCGATCGGCGTCACTCCATCAAGATCCCTTGGGAAATCCCGGAAGCCGGCAAGCAGTTCCTTGCTGATCTGCCGCCCCACCTCCGGCGATACATCCACGGGTACACCAGCATCGACACCGAATGGCGAGGATCAAGTGAGTGAATAGATCAGCCGACCGGATAGGGAGGACCATAGAGCTCCCAACACGATAGCAATTTCATAGGAATCCTGTCAACCGAGCGAATAACGACTCAATGAGCGAACTGTGAACGGGATCGAGATTTCCCTTACCCATTGACCAAACGGATTGGGAAACCCAACCCCTACGGTTGCCGGTGTATGCCCTACTAAGACCCTCGTCGGATACACCGATGGGTGAAGCCAATCAAGACATAAACGCCCCGACAATAGGAGCGCAAAAAATCGTATAGGAGAGTTCCACATGTCAGAAAAATTAGCCGTACACGGCGGGAATCGAACGGTACCCGAGGGATTCGTTCAATCCTGGCCCCACGTGACCGAGGCCGACCAAGAGGCGGTAATGAATGTATTCAAGTCCGCCAGAATCACCGAACAGCAGCGGATCCAATCCGAAGGTCTCACGAGAGAGTGGGCTGAATACATGGGTGTAAAATACTGCATTCCCGTAAACAGCGGCACCGCCGCGCTGCACATGTGCGTGGCAGCGGTAGGTATAGAACCGGGCGACGAGGTAATTGTTCCCGCTTTTACCTTTTGGGCAACTGCGGCAGCGGTGCTGCATCATAACGCCATACCCGTTTTTGTGGATATCAACCCGAAGACGTATTGCATAGATCCAGATCTAATCGAAGCTAAAATAACAGAACGAACAAAGGCTATTATACCCGTGCACATTCACGGCATGCCCGCGGATATGGATGCCGTACTTGAGATAGCCAAAAAGCACAACCTGAAAGTGATAGAGGATGTCGCCCAAGCACACGGGGCAAGGTACAAGGGCCGTCTGTGCGGCTCCATGGGCGACGCGGCGGGATTCAGCACGCAGGCGTCAAAAACGCTCAGCAGCGGCTGCCAAGGCGGGCTATTCACCACAAATGACGAAGTCGCACACAAAAGAGCCGGCTTATTGCAGTATTTCGGTGAGATTGTCGTGCCGGGAAGAGAGCGAGAAGAGCAGGAATACAACGCCTACGGACTGGGCTGGATGTATCGGGGGGATATGTTCAGTCAGGCGTTCATCAGAAGTCAACTCAAGAGATTGGACGAAAACAACAGCCTCCGCATCCGAAACTGTAATTTTCTTACCGAGCATCTGAGCGAGATTAAAGGGATCAAAACTCCACATGTTCCGGACGAGTGCGAACCGGTTTATTATAACTACGTGGTAGGCTTTAAGCCGGAAGAACTGGGACTGGATATTCCTCCGAGTATGCTGCGTGACAACGTGCAGGAAGCCATGAAAGCGGAAGGTGTGTCTATGGGGCTATGGCAGCGCCTGCCAGTCCCGGCGCAGGAGATCTTCCAAAATGGGGTAGGGTACGGCAGGGGATGTCCTTGGAAATGCCACAACTCCGAAGTAGAGTACAGACAAGAAGACTACCCACGGGCTGTTGAATTCATTGACTCACACTGTTACGTTTTCGACGTGAATCCTCCCAACGATTTGGAATTGATGGGCATGTATGTCGAAGCATTCCGGAAGGTGATGGGTAGTCTGGATCAGATACTGAATTGAACTAACCTCCATCCTTTAGCAAGAAGAGCCAGGGAACGATAGCTGTTATTCCTCCCTCCGGACTGAAATGTTTAATCGTCCCAAGGGTAAACGCCGTATTCATTAAGAATCCTACTCACCGGATTTCAATCTCATCAATCGTGAATTGGCAAGGCGATCTTACTCTTTTCTTTTGCGGATCGGTAGGTTGCCAACACAACTTCGACCGCGCGGCGTCCGGCGATACCGTCAACCAACGGCGTTTTGCCGTCCCGTATGCAATCGACGAAATGGGTTACTTCTCCGACCACGCCGTGCGGCGTGTCTCTATCAGGAGTGAGAGTGGCCCAGTCGGATTCACCTATCTTCTTGAGGTAGGCGAGATCCGCGCTCATATCAAGCCGCAGTGAGCCCTTCGATCCATCGATTATGGTGTCGTTTGTACCGCGTGCGCCCATGAAGCCGCCCCAACGTAGAATGCCCACGGCTCTGGTGTCGTAGCGGATCAGCGAGATGGTGTAATCCTCCCAATCTTCATTCCCGGAAAAACTGTCCACTTCGGCGGCAACCGTGAGGGCGGTACCGCCAAACCAGTTGATGAGATCGGACTTGTGTATACCGTTTTCGAGAAGCCCGCCGACGGTACCGTACCAGCTCGTGGGACGTTCCCGTGCCGCATTGTAAGCGCCGCTATAATCCGTTTCGATGTAAACCACGTCGCCGATTTCGCCGTTATCGACTAACTGCTTGCCGAGACGATGCACCGGATAAAAGCGTAGCACTTGCCCTACCATAAGATGCGTTCCGGCTTTGTCTGCCGCGTCAATCATGGCGTCGGCGTCAGCAAGAGTGAGGGAGAGCGGTTTCTCGGAGAAGGCATGAACGCCAGCTTCCGCCGCCGCAACCACAACCTCCCTATGCATCATAGGCGGCGTCGCCACAATGACAGCGTCGACAATCTCCAATAGCTCGTGGAAGTCTTGAAACGCGCGTACGTGATGCTGCTCCGCGACGGTTTGCGCGGCTTCAAGCCGTAAATCTGCCACGCCGACGAACTCACAGTTTTCAACATTTGGCAGCGAATTGCAGTGACCGCTGCCCATTCCGCCTGTACCGATGACGCCAATACGCACCATAGTCTTCTCCTGGATTTCGCGCTAAGGGTGAAGGATATCCCGTCCTATTCACTGCAAGGTTTTGTTTCCCCACTATTGACATAGCCTTGTTTTGACGGCGTTGATTCCGCCTTGTCCTCTCTACTTGCGGTCTATTCGATCTTCGTCATATCACCTTATACCATTTCACTAAAATTACTACGCATGAATGGCGCGATTTTCGAAAATATAACTATCTCCCTACCCGTTCGGACGGTTGATTGTCTCGGATAGGAAATGCTATCGACCAATCGACTGGATATGGCGGGATCAAACTAACGATTAGTGAGTGCGCTAGAGTTGCCGTAGAGAATCCGAAAACTATTCCTTCGCTTGATCCCCACTATCCTGAACCGCATCGCAAGTAGGCTACGCTGCAGATATTATATCGGAAACAGTCGCTATTTTCCATTGCTATTAAACGAAGAACACTAACTTCACCGCATAAGATTCGCAGCGTTTTCTCCCCAAACACACATTTCGCCATCAACGCATTCTAGCTTCACCAAGCATACGCTATTTCGGCGTTTGCTGTATCCATCAATCGCAGGCAGACGTATATTAATGAGAGAATTAAAGTCAACAGTAATCATATATTTGACCCACGTTCCCACGTTTGTGCAACAGGGCACACAAAGCGAGTTTTTTCCGACCTGGAAACAGGAGATTGACGAAAATCGGAATAATTCACCTACAATTTAGCGAACAACTACCTATAACGCGGTTTCTCCGCTATAGGCAGCAACCAAGGTCGTATATAGAACGATTGAACCATGCTTGAGATTATGAAACTGAATGCTTCTGCCTTTACTGTAATTCTTACGCTGATATTGGTCATTACTTCGGTAATGGAGACAAAATCCGACATTGGCAATAGAGAGATTCTTGTCGGAGCGAGCGCGCGAGCACTCGGGATGGGGAGTGCTTACACTGCCGGACCAGCCGGAAGCGACAGCTTTTATTGGAATCCATCATCACTCGGTTTTTTGAGTGGAATGGAAGTGTCTGTGGTTGGATTGCCCTACGCCGAAAACGCGACAAACCGAGAAGGGGCATTTTCAATAGGCTTGAGTCCACTCGATCTCGGGATTTCTACGAACAAAATTGGAAATATCTCGTTGGGCTCTTGGATTGATGGCTGGGGGGAAGACAGAATTCGAAACCGACTTACGCTCCTAGGCTACGGATACTCATTTGGAAAATCCGTTGCCGCGGGTGCCAATATCCGTCACCATCGTCGGAGCCGAGGTGCCAACACACATCTCGGCTGGTCTTATGACTTCGGGATTCAGGTTTCGCGGAAACTGAACCGTTTGGGCAATCGAATCGCCTTCGGATTGAGTTTTGAAGATTTCGATGGTCGTCTGTATAGAGATAGACAACTCATTCAAGATTTGCCGCTTGTGGTTCGATTTGGTACGGCGTACCATTTTGACAGGGGTACGGTTTTATCAAGCGATTTTACGCTTCACAATGACGACCAACTCGAATGGAAAGACCGATTTCGAGCGCATTTTGGCGCCGAGCAATGGATGTTCAACCGACGATTCGGCATTCGCTTTGGTTATACGGCGATTACGAACAATGAAACCTTCACCGAGGGAGAATGGTCAGGTGGATTTAGCTTGCGCAGCGACTTAGGGAGACTCGATTACGCATTTCTCAACGGCGATATGCTTGAAAAGGGTTCGCACTGGATCGCCGCAACCTTCCGCTGGAATCGCATACCTCATACGATCCCTGCCGCCCGTCCCGAACCCCCAGCCCCACTTTTAATGCCTACCACTCCGCCACCTCCTCCAAAAACTATCCATCCGGTACGAACTCTGAACGAGGACGAAATAGACTTTAGTGTCTCAGATGGGGTAATTTCGCCAAATGGCGACGGCATCAAGGATATTTCCTCGTTTAGCTTAACCGTTCCCGACGATGTGAAATGGACGCTGGAGATCCACGATGAGCGGGGCGAGATTGTGAGGCGGTATTCCGGCACCGGACTGCGCCAAGAAGCGCTCATGTGGAACGGGGAGGACGACGCCGGGAACCTAGTGAAGGACGGTTTATATACTGCCCAATTCACGGTGCTCGATCTGCGGGACTATAAGTATCTTCAACGTGGTGCGACGGTCCAGGTGGACACTATTCCGACCGAGTTTGAAATCCACGCGGAACCTCTTGCGATTGAACCATCGGCAGACATGAATACTACTGAGAGTTCGGCCGAGGCGCGCGGGACCAAAGCGCCAACAGTACATATACAGACGCAAGATCTCAATCAGATAGTGCGATGGGAACTCAAGATCGTAAAAAAGGAAGGAGATGCGATAAACACGATCAACGGAGACGGCACTCCGTCGGGTACGATTGTATGGCACAACTGGGACGGTTCTCAATTGCTCGCGGACTCGGAAGCGGACTACAACTTCGAGATGACTGTTTACGACATTGCAGGCAATCCAAGTTCGAAAGCTACGCCCCTTAGGCTAATCGATTTAACCCCAATGAAACTGCCGGGCGACGAGGATGCCGTTCCCAAAGAGGAACTTACGGTCGAGGGCGAGTCTCCGCGCCAAGACAAAGCAGTGGAACAGAAATTAGAAGATAGTGAGGTTGTGTTGACACTTCCGGGCGTCGCTTTCGACACCGGATCATATGAAATCGGCGATGACTATTGGGAAGTCCTCGAAAAAGTTGCAAACGTGATCCGCACGTATCCAGCTGTTCAGGTTAGAATCGAAGGACATACGGATAGTATTGGCGATGCCGATTACAATCTCAAACTATCGCGTCAGCGCGCGGATGCAGTGAAGGACTATCTTGTTCGTGAATTCGGCGTTGCCTGGTCGCGACTCAAGACTGTGGGCTACGGCGAAGAAAAGCCTATCGTAGATAACGATGTGGACTCCATTCGCCACAAAAACCGGCGCGTAGAGGTAGTGTTATCCATTTCAGGATCACATGCTCAAGACACAGACATGATTTCGGACATCACAAACCGTGTGAATGAGACTTCTAGCGAGATGTCCAAACTTAATCATCGCTGGGCGGTTCGACTACGGGAAAATCGGCAAGGGAAGTGGACATTAATCGTCAGTTCATTCAAAGCCCGTGAGAGTGCGGCACTGCTCGTGGAGAACCTGAAGACGTTAGACATCTCGAATTATATTCATTTCTCTCGGGTGGTAATCAAATCCCAACCGTGGTACCGAGTGACCGTCGGACGATTCAAAGAACGAGCCGATGCCGAGGAATTCGCAGAGCAGCTAAGGGAATCACAGGGCATCGAACCTATCGTGATCTCTCTAGAATGAACTGCCCGCGTGGTGTTTACCTAGCTTATTTGGGATTATGGAGTTACCTAAGTGGTTTATTTTCCAAAAAAATATGGTTAGTGTTGGGTGCCGGTGCGGTTAGAAACCGCACCTACCGGCGTGGTAGAACCGTTTCTTGTGCCAGTCTCGTAAGCATTAAATTCTTAGCGAATAGACCACTTAGTGGTCTATTCGCTAAGAATTTAACGTATGTCGAAACCAAGTTTTTTCTTGAAAACTTGGTTTCTCCCTAAATCCCAGTGGGCTTCAAGGGAAACGGTTCAGTTAACTCATCACTAGCGATTAGCCACAAGCAATCAAGGAAATCACAAGAATCCCATAAATCACAGTTCAGACAATCACCAAAACATCCCATATGCAATATCCACTTAGCGAATGAACCATTTAGTGGTCTGCTCGCTAAGTATTTAACCCGAGTTGCCACCTTAGCCCGACAAGGCACAGAAACCTAGTTTTTTCTTGAAAACTCGGTTTCTTCCCTAAATCCTTGTGGCTTCATGGTACCGTTTAGTCCGCTGATCTCTGGCAACTAGCCACAGGCAATCACAAGAATCCCATAAATCACAGTTCAGACAATGTTAACCACCGACACCTAACACTTAATCATATTTGCTTACCGAGAAGAACCATTTAGTATTGATCAATTAAACCACATAGGCGAAAAATGGTGGGCATTATGCAAAGCTATCAGGAATACGTGCGCATGAATCTTCTTTTTTACGGGACTTTGATGAGCATTTTTCTCGTCGCAATGAATGGGGCTGCACGGGAGCGTCCACAGGTCGCTCGCATCCTTTTTGAGTCAAACCGATCAGTAGGAAAAAATACGGACATCTTTGCCATGGATGCCGATGGGGCAAACGTGGATAGACTGACAAACAATCCCCTTCATGACATATCGCCCACGTGGTCACCGGACGGCACTCGATTCGCCATGTCCTCCATTCCGCATGGCTGGTGGGAGAATATCTTTGTTCTGAATGTCGATGATAGGGCGGTAGACCGTATACAATTGACCGTCGGCTTCCGGGGTCTGACGCCGTCTTGGTCGCCGAATGGGCATTGGATCGCCTGTGTTTACTCGACCCCCGATGACAATTGGAATTATGATGTCTGGATTCTCCGGCTGCGGAATGAGAGGAGGATGGGACCGTACAGATTTGAAGAACTCGGTGACGGTGATGGGATTAACAGTCTCAGACTCACGAAGCACCGCTCGCAAGACGAATCCCCTTCGTGGTCGCCGGACGGACGACGGATTGCATGGTCGAGCAATCGCACCGGTAATTACGATATCTTCGTCATGGACAGAGACAGGGGCAACAAGAAAATTCTTACGAATCATCCCAAGGAAGACAGAGATCCGGAGTGGCAGCCGCCGCGAGGGGATAAAATCGCATTTGCCTCGGACCGAGACGGGGACAGCGAAATCTATCTCATGGATGCGAATGGAGGGAACGTCACACAGTTGACCAAGAATGTCTTCGTCTGGGACGGTCACCCCACATGGTCGCCGAGCGGTAAGAAGATTGCCTTCTCTACGAATCGTGACAGAAACAATGAGATTTATGTGATGAATGCGGACGGCAACAATCCGGTTAATCTGACGAATCACCCCGCCACAGAAAAGAATCCGGCGTGGTTTGATCCCATGTTTGCGTATAAGGTCAAACGCACTGTCACTTGGGGCGAGATAAAGCAGTCAGGGCTAAAGCGTTCTGAGAAATAAGCGAGGGTATACAATTGAAATCCTGTTTTCCCGATTCTGCCAGAACCAGGTGTATCCGTTTCAAATAGCCTAAGCTCGACTTTGTACATTGTACCATCGCTCGATTGCAGAGGATTTTACTGCCGCGCGGAAGACGTTAGTTGGCAAGCGAAGTTCATGCTCGCTAGCAACGGGCCAGAGAACGACAATACAGTACGACTGTGGGATGCCCGCACAGGAGAACAATTACAGACTTTTAAGGCACATCCGCGGTAGGTGAATTCTGTCGTGTTTTCACCCGATGGTCTTACGTTTGCCAGCGGGAGTACAGACGGTACGATTCTGCTGTGGGACCTGAGGCATGCTTTGCGGCGCGCTGCGACTTGGGGCGACATTAAAGAAAGCGGAATCCCCAATGGAACAAAGCCATTGTCGGAACTGTCATCTTCAACTGCGTCTTTAACTCCGGCGAAATCGGCGCTCCTGCCAAACTACCCGGATCCATTTAACCCGGAGACGTGGATACCGTATCAATTGAAAACGACCGCGGAGGTGGCGCTGACGATCTATGATATGAAGGGGCAGGCGGTTCGGACGCTGGAGGTGGGACACAGACCTAGGGGTGTGTATCATAGCCGTGACCGTGCCGCGCCTTGGGATGGGCGGAATCAGCAAGGGGAGATGGTGGCGAATGGAGTTTATTTTTGTAAAATGACCGCGGGCGAGTTCAGGGGGACGCAAAAAATGTTGATTAGGAAGTGAAGCGGGGCTGTATGGAAAAGCGCGTTAAATCGCTGAGTTATTGCACTATGGGAGTTTCATCGCACTCGTCACAACAACACTATATAGTCAATTCAATTCATATTTACACATATTTCGGTAGGTGCGGTTTCATGAAGTTAAAAAAATGATTCGGCAATATCCTAACGATGCTCGGTGCGGTTAGGAAACCGCACCTACCGCAGTGTATAGATAATTATTGTAACTGTTTAGTTCAGCCAAAACGAGTGGCAATATTGGTTTGGCAGTGTATTGCGCCTGACTATCGGCAGCAGGGCATTCCTGGATTATATGTGGGAGGGGCATCGCTCGCATATTGAGTACATGGGAGAAATTGCCATCGCTCGTGGAATAAAGGGAGCGCCTTGAATTCGCCGCAAGGAGTCAATGAACTAAACAATTACTAATTATTGATTTTACTATGGAATGCTATCGCGCCCTTATCGAGTCGCTCGATCCCAACCTACAGATGTAGAAGGTCGAACTCAAATAGGCGTAGGAATACTTGGAGGAATTCGGCATGAGGAAGTTCGTATCTACGACATTGGTAGTCGTCCTGTTATTAAGCGGCGTGGTAATTTTGACAAATCCATCCGCGCAAGAGACCGAACTGGCGCAGATTGTATTCCAATCCGATCGCGATGGAAACAATGAGATCTTCGTCATGGACGCCAACGGGAAAAATCAACGCAGGTTGACAAACAGTGGAGCGTCAGACGAGCAGTCAACGTGGTCCCCCAGCGGTCAAAAGATTGCTTTCGTCTCCAAACGGGATGGGAACAAAGAAATCTATGTCATGGATGCCGATGGGAACAACCCTCGCAGGCTAACAAACAATGAAGCATCCGACGCCAGTCCGGCATGGTCGCCTGACGGCAAAAAAAATTGCCTTTTACTCCCGTCGAGATGGGAACAATGAAATTTACGTCATGGATACCGACGGGGGTAACTGTTTAGTTCAGTTTGTAAGAGTGGCGAAATCTGTGCAGCATTGAGCACATTTGCTTGCTACGGAGGATTCAACGCATCAATATGACGAATACAAGGGAACGACAGTTAATTGCTCGTATTGCCGAATTGGAAGCTGAAAATCAGGTATTACGTGCCCGTATAGCCGACTTGGAACAGCAGGTGTCAAAACTGTTAGCTCGTCCGACTTCGCCTCCAAAATCGCCTATCCCCGGATTTGTCAAACCGAATCGACAGAAACGTCGTCGCAAAAAGCCGGGGCAAAAACCGGGACACGCCGGCAGTTACCGACATCGTCCCACCAAAGCTGACGAAATTGTTGATATACCTATAAAGGATTGTCCTCATTGTCATGGAGTGATTGAAAATATCACAACCCATCAACAGTATGTTGAAGAGGTCATTCCAGCTCAGACCAAGGTCATCTACTATCAGACGCGGCGTGGGTATTGCCCAAGCTGTCAAAGGCAGGTGGAAAGTCACCACCCGCAACAGATACCCCATCGGTTGATAGGTTCGCGTGCGTTGCTCATTGCCGCTGAATTGAAGCACGCCATGGGGGTACCCTATCGGAAAGTCGCCGCCGTACTCAAACGACTGTGTGGGCTTTCTGTCACCGCTGGTGCATTAGCGCAATCCATGCAATCATTGGCAAAGTGGTTCACTCCCGAATATCAAGCCATTCAAACCGGATTGCGACAGAGTCATTGTACCTATGTTGATGAAACCGGCTGGCGGTTAAACGGTCAATCGTGCTGGCTTTGGGCATTCACCACAGACAGTTACACGCTTTATGAAGTCAATGCGAGTCGTGGACATCAAGTCGTTTTAGAACAATTGAGTGCAGATTATGACGGAGTCGTTGTCAGTGACTTTTATACTGCTTATAACCCACTTCCCTACACCCAACAAAAGTGCTCGGTGCATTTGCTGCGTGAATTGTCTGAAGTGAGAAAGACCAATCACACCCAAGAATATGCAGCATTTGCCAAAAAACTGACACGTTTGTTGCGCGATGCCATTCGCCTCAAGCAGAAGCAGTCGGACTTCACTCAATCTACTTTAGAACGCCGATTCAAAAGGCTAACCTGCCGATTGGAGGAACTTGCCAAAGCCGACTATCACGATTCTGATTGTCAAAGACTCGCCAAACGGTTAGCCAAACACAGCGATTCGTTATTCACCTTTCTGTCACACATGCAGGTGTCCACTGATAACAATCGCGCCGAACGCGCCATACGACCCGAGGTGATAACTCGCAAAATATCGGGCGGTAATCGTTCACCCAAGGGCTCTGAAGCGTTAGGTATAATCACCAGTGTGATTCAAACTTGCAAGCAGCAGAACAAAGATTTCGTGGAAGTCGGCTTGGAAATCATCCGACGCTATCATCAAGGACTTGATGCCGGGGTTCTGACTGTTGAGACAACCGCACCAACCTAACCGCTTCCAAGTCCATCCAAATTATAGCTTTTCTACAATCCCCTAGGTTTGTGAAGTGGCTTTTGCCATAGAGAGTAGTGGACTAAACAGTTACCGACGGGGAAAATCAGCGTAGGTTAACGACGAATGGATGGTCTGATAGCGCGCCCGAGTGGTCGCCTAATGGTGAGAAGATAATATACGAGGCCTCGTGGCGCGGCGGTCCTACGATCTTCGTTATGGATAGCGATGGGAACAATCAACATAAATTGACAGACAATAAAATTAGAGCGTTTGACTCAAAGCCAGTGTGGTCTCCCAGCGGAGAAAAGATTGCCTTCGTCTCGACTCGTGACGGAAACAAAGAAATCTACGTCATGGATGCCGATGGGGAGCATCCGCGCAGGCTAACAAGCAATAAGTTGGTTGATGACTATCCAGTCTGGTCGCCTGATGGACAGAAGATTGCTTTTGTCTCTAGGCGGGACGGAAACTTTGAAATTTACGTAACGCGTACCGCCGGGGGGAAAAAGACTAGGCTGACAGACAATGCGGCGACGGACAGCAATCCGGCTTGGTTCGATCCGCGTCTTGCACGGTCGGTGGAGCCTGCGGGTAAGTTAAGGTCTATTTGGGGACATATTAAAACCCGGACACATGCTTTCTCTCCGTGAACCGGTCCGTGTACATGTTCGTGGGCTAACGAGCGATTCCAGAGAAGAATTGAAGGATAGCAGGTGAGATGTTAATCGTCTCCTTATTTGGTTGACGATTGGAGAGGTCGCATCTGCTTCTGCAGACCGGAACAGGTGTCTCATCCATCCCAGTGCATCCGAAACCGTCCAGAGGAAGGACGTGCCAATCCCTTTCTATACTTATGGCGGTATCCTGCTCCCAGCTATCGAGTATTCCATCCTCTAATGAATCCCGCCAGTTCCCCCGAGTAGCCTCTAGCGGCGCCTAGAGGAAACGGGGGAAGTGAAAATGAAGAGAGATAATGTACCTTTCCGTACGCTCTTGAGAATGTACCGATTCGATGGCATTGGCGGCTCTCCCTTCCTCGGCTTTCAGAAGAAGCCGCTTCTTCTCTTAATACACGCCCACGAAGAAGCCGCCTCTTTTCTTAATACACGCCCACGTTGTAACGAGCGTATCGGCAGGCTGATTGTTCACGTTACCAGTGCCGTTGGGGAGGCAAGCTCCTGATATGACAAACTCGTCCAAACTGCCGGCGCCGGGAACTTCTCCCCATATCATTAACCCTACAAGGTCGACTGTCTCATAATCCAAGTCAACCATTGTCGCTTTCAGCCCGCCCGCGGAGTAGACCTGAAAATGACCTGCGTTGAATACTACTTTCAAATATCCAGTCTCTCCGATCGTGGGGTTGACATAGTCAATCTCGGCTGTTTTACGCCCCGAAAAACTGCCACTTCTGCTGAAACTGACTTTTTTGATCTGTCCTCGCGAACCGAAAAGGTACACGATTCCGGTCCGTCGGTCGCTGGGCGGATAACGTTGACCGATAGCGATCCCAAAGGCCATAGAACCCTCGCGGAACGTACCTACACCTTCCACGACGAGATGCTCCTCCTCCAGTCTGAAAGCTGTGAACTCCAGAAAAGAAAGCGCGGGTTTGAATAGACGTGAAGCGGCCGGCGCGGGTTTGAATGGAGGTGATGGGGCAAGAGGCGGTAGGGGAATGTCCAAAACCTGGACATTCAAGCGATCGTCCCAAGTGGTCCAGTGGACTTTATACCCCACAATTTCGCCTAGTCTGCTTTGCCCTGACTTTTGCCAGCCATTGAGTATTCCATCTTCAAACGAATCTCGCCAGGTTCCCGCGTGGCTGGCGGCGGCAAATAGAACAAACAGCAGGACAATGGTAACGCAGTGATTCACGTTGATTGCCGCGTTGACGTGAGGAAACCGATTTGGAAGCATTTCTCTGTTTCCCTTTATTAGTGGATGGGATTTATTGCAACATAACCGATCTTACGGGCGTGTGGGAGTTCGGAGCTTGGAATAATGGTAACTTTACCCTGTAACCGCCCCTTCGGACGCCGAAGAAACGCTCTTGGCGTACTTGGCAAACACGCCGCGCGTGTAGCGCGATTCCGGCGCAGTCCATGCGTCAAGTCTCGCACGCAACTCATCCTCCGACAGTTCCACATCGATTCGCCGATTCTCCACATCAATCACGACGATATCGCCATCTTGCAACGCCGCGATAGGTCCGCCGCGCGCGGCTTCCGGAGCGACATGACCGACCATAAAGCCCCGCGTGGCGCCCGAGAACCTTCCGTCGGTCAAAAGCGCAACCGACTCACCAAGCCCGGCTCCCACAATTGCCGCGGTGATGCCAAGCATCTCGCGCATACCGGGACCGCCCGCCGGTCCTTCGTATCGGATAGCGACCACATCGCCGGGGTTGATCTTGCCGCCCTTGATTGCCGCAAACGTATCCTCCTCGCGCTCAAACACGCGCACAGGTCCTCGGTGAACCGTTCTATTGCTGGCGGCGACCTTTATGACGCAACCGTCGGGCGCCAGGTTACCGCGCAGGATGACCAGTCCGCCCGTTGGTTTGATGGGATCCGATATCGGATACACCACCTCTTGCCCATCCGTTTCCGATGCTCTTGAAGCTTCTTCGCCGATAGTATTCCCCGTGACGGTTAGTTCATCGGCGTGCAGGAGCCCCGCCTCATGCAGCCTCCGTGCCACCAAGGGTATGCCGCCAGCGTCATGAAGATCCGCCGCAACAAAACGTCCTCCCGGCTTTAGATCGACAAACGTTGGGGTGCGCGCGTTGATTTCTTGGAAATCGTCAATCTCGAACGGAATGTTCGCCTCGTTTGCAATCGCAAGGAGGTGAAGCACGCCGTTGGTTGATCCACCTGTCGTTGCTACCGAAGCCACCGCGTTTTCAATCGCCTTGCGTGTGATGATTTGGCTCGGTCGGCGATCGTGTTCCACCATATCCATGACGAGCTTCCCCGCCTCGAAAGCGACTCGATCCTTGTCCGGGTCCACCGCCGGCACACTCCCGCTCCCCATCGGTGCGATGCCGAGTATTTCGATTGCCGTCGCCATCGTGTTGGCGGTGAATTGACCGCCGCAAGCTCCGGGACCCGGGCAACCTTTGCTGACGAGGTCGTCGAGTTCTTCAACCGTTATCGTGCCGTTGGCGTGTTTGCCCACCGCCTCGAACACGTCTTGAATTGTGACATCCTGCCCCTGGAACTTGCCGGGCATGATGGAGCCGCCGTAGATGGCGAGCGATGGAATATCGAGACGTACGAGCGCCATGACGGTTCCGGGCACAGTCTTGTCGCACGCGGAGAGCGCAACAACCCCGTCGAACATGTTCCCGCGAGTCACCAGTTCTATGGAATCCGCTACAATCTCGCGGCTGACCAGGGATGCCTTCATTCCCTCGCTGCCCATCGTGATGCCATCCGAGATGCTGACGGTGTTAAACTCCAGCGGTGTTCCGCCCGCGGCTCGAATACCCTCTTTGACCTTTGCCGCGAGCCGCCGCAGGTGAAAATTGCAAGGACCGATTTCAATCCATGTATTGGCAACGCCGATAATCGGCTTGTCCAAATCTTCCGGCGACAATCCGCCGTCTCCGAACATGAGCATCGCCCGTGCCGCCGCTCTATCCGGTCCGTCGGTAATTACATAGCTGTAGCGTTTGAGTTTGCTTGACATGATGTTCACTTATCCCTGTCGGTGGAGTAGTTTCAGAACTTATTTGAAAACCCATTTCGAGTAGAACCATGTGTTTTGAAACCGAGTTTTTTCTTCAAAACTCGGTTTCTTTCCTGCACAATCAACCAAGCGAATAGCGAGGGATTAAAACAGCAATCAGCGACTGCGATAGAAGATCGTGATAGAAATCCCTCCGCCGTGCCGTAATCTGCACAAGGCGACGGCATACGGAGTATGCCTGCTACTTTAACTCATGCCCAACAGGTCGCCGATGACCGTACCGTATTTGGCAATCAGTCCTGCGAATACGACCGAAACCATCGACATCAGCTTAATCAGGATATTAAGCGAAGGACCCGATGTGTCCTTGAACGGGTCGCCCACGGTGTCGCCCACCACGGTGGCTTTGTGATTTTCAGAGCCCTTGCCGCCGAATTCGCCCTGTTCGATATACTTCTTGGCGTTATCCCAGGCGCCGCCCGCGTTTGCCATCATCACGGCAAGCACAAATCCGGTCGCCAACCCGCCGGCAAGCAAACCGAGAACTCCGGCAACGTTGAAGACAAGCCCCACGACCACGGGCACGATAATAGCGATCAACGACGGGAAGATCATCTCCTTTTGGGCGCCGGTCGTTGAAATTGCCACACAGGTGGCGTAGTCCGGCTTCACTTCGCCTTTCATGATGCCCGGATTTTCACGGAATTGCCGCCGCACCTCCTGTACCATTGCCCCTGCCGCGCGTCCTACAGCTTTCATGGTCAACGCACAGAAGAAGAACGCCATGACCGCCCCGATAAATAAGCCAATTAAGACTTGCGGGTTCATCAAGGTCACGTTGTAGTAAGACATGAACTGGGAAATGCTCACCTTGAGGGTATCGACCATACCCTCACCGGGAATGTCGAGTTGCGTCTGTCCCGCAAGGTGAACCAACCCGTACCGGACCTCCTCCAAATAGGCGGCGAGGAGCGCAAGCGCCGTCAAGGCGGCGGAACCGATGGCGAACCCTTTGCCGGTTGCGGCGGTCGTGTTGCCGAGCGAATCCAACTGATCGGTCCGCTCACGGACGCTCGAATCGAGCTGAGCCATTTCGGCGTTGCCACCCGCATTGTCGGCGATCGGTCCATAGGCGTCGGTGGCAAGCGTGATGCCGAGCGTTGCGAGCATGCCAACGGCGGCGATGCCAACACCGTACAATCCCATCAACGTGTCATTGGCGCCCCCCGGCAGGTAAAAACTGACAGCCACCGCCGCGATAACTGTTATCACCGGAATGGCGGTCGACTGCATACCCACGGCGATTCCCTCGATAATCACGGTTGCCGGACCCGTTTCCGCTTGCCTCGCGATTGCCTGCGTGGGACTGTAGTCGTGAGAAGTATAGACCTCGGTAACTTTACCGATAATCAAACCCGCGGACAAACCGGCGACGATTGCGCCCCAAATCTGCCATTTGTTCGGCAGGTCGAGGTACATCAGCACCGGAATAGCCAATACGGCAATCCCGACCGCGCTGCCATTTATTCCAAAATTTAGAGCGCCCATCAACTGCTTCATGCTCGCTCCCTCTTTCGTGCGCACCATGTAGATTCCCAACACGGACAGAATCACCCCGATCCCCGCCAGTATCATGGGCGCCGATAGGTACTTCAATTGAAGCGCGATGTTATCGTGATCCTTGGCTGCTACGGCTGCGACGCCGAGTGCGGCGGTTGCCAAAATGGAGCCTGCGTAGGATTCGTAGAGATCCGCTCCCATTCCCGCGACATCACCAACATTATCGCCGACACTATCTGCGATTACTGCAGCATTTCGCGGATCGTCCTCGGGAATGCCCGCCTCCACCTTTCCGACCAAATCCGCGCCCACATCAGCCGCCTTGGTGTAGATACCGCCGCCCACACGGGCGAAGAGCGCTTGCGTGGACGCCCCCATGCCGAAACTCAGCATAATCACGGTGATTTGGGGTAGAGGGTTACCTCCCAAGAATCCCGGGAAAATCTTCGGGAACAGATAGTAGAGGATTAGAAACCAACCCGCTATGTCCAACAGGGCAAAACCGACTACGACCAATCCCATGACGGCGCCCGCGCGAAAAGAGACTCGCAGACCCGCGTTGAGTCCGTCCATGGCGGCGCTCGTTGTGCGTGCCGAAGCGTTGGTAGCGGTTTTCATTCCCAAAAATCCGCAAAGCCCGGAGAAAAATCCGCCCGTCAGGAAGGCGAACGGCACGACCGTGTTTTGAGCATGCAACCCGAACGCCATGATGAGGAAAATCACGCACAGCACGATAAAGACGATTGTTACAACCTTATACTGCTGCCGCAGGTAAGCCATCGCCCCTTCGCGCACCGACTGTGCAATCTCGCGCATGACATCCGTTCCCTCATCCTGCTTCATAACGGATTTATAGAAAATAAACGCAAACACCAATGCAACAATCGAACCGATGAGCGTAAGCCACCAAGCGTCCGGCACGGGCGGAAGTTTCCCATCCACTTCGGCAATAGCGAAATTGGTTGCGGCCATGCTGGATAATAAGACAAGAAATATCAGGCTTCGCCGGACCACCCGACGAAAGCGCTTTCGTTCAAAAGTTTCTGACATTACATCTCCTTTTTTTCTAAAGTGTGATATTAGCAACTCTCAATGGGCGACAAATCGCCCCACCAAAGTAACAGTTTCCAGATTCTGTGGAAGTTTCTTTCTGTAGGAGGGATCAAGTGAGTGAATAACGAACGAATAGATTAAGTGACCGGATAGAATCAAGCGAGTGAAAAGCGACCGCGATAGAGATCCCTTCCGATTCCCGACACCACGAAAGCGTTCAAATTCCCGATGTCGGGTCGCGATTCGGAGATCGCTCCTACCCTCTTTCTGTTCATCAACCTTTCAAATCCCCAATGCTTGCATCGCTTCCCCGATAAGTATCATTGATCCCGTAATGCAGATCAGGTCACCTGAGTGCGCAACCGATCGTGCCGTAGCAATCGCATCGCCCACCGATGGACTAACACGAAGATCGCCTCCGATATCCGACCACGTGCGGACGACTTCATCGGCGCCGACAGCACGAGGATTGTCCCGCATCCCGGCCGCGATGATCGTGTCTGCCATAGGACATAAGGTCTCGCCGATCCCCCGCAAATCCTTATCCCTCATGAATCCGACAACGAGGATTAACCTTTCGCAGCGAAAGACCTCCTGAATCGTATCTCGCAACGCCTCCACCGACGCCGGAGAGTGCGCGCCGTCAAGCAGGATAGGCGGCGCGCCCCGCACCAACTGTAATCGCCCGGGCAAACGAGCCTGCTTCAACCCGTCGTATACGCTGGCGGTGGAGATCTCGTACCTTGACGCTTGAATTCTTTCTGCGCACGCGATTGCCGTCGCCGCGTTGATAGCTTGATGTATCCCCAATAGGGGCAGATAGAGATTTAGATAAGATTGCCATGGGGTATGAACATCGAATGTCTGCCCGTGAATATCGTGCTTCCCGTGCTTCAGTTTTACGTCCCGACCGACCAGAGAGATAGGCGCGTTTCGGTCCGCCGCGACAACTTCAAAAACCGACTGTGCTTCCGCTGATTGCGGGGCTAGCACAACCGGGCGGTTCGGCTTGATAATCTCCGCCTTCTCCTTCGCAATGACTTCGTGCGTGTTTCCCAATATTGCCGTGTGCTCCAAGCTGATTTGGGCTATGACACTCACAAACGGATTAACGATATTGGTCGCGTCCAAGCGCCCGCCGAGTCCGACCTCGACCACCGCAAAGTCTACCGTCTCGTCGGCGAAATAAGTAAACGCAAGCGCCGTATATATTTCAAAGAAAGAGACATTTCCGATCCCATCTACCTCCGAAACCGCTTCTATCTCCGGCTTGAGTCGGCTTACGCAATCAGCGAATGCGCTCGTCGAGATAGGTTCGGAGTCGATGCGGCAGCGTTCGCGCGGGGACACCAGATGGGGAGAGGTAAACAAACCCGTCTTGAATCCGGCGCGGGTAAGTATCGACGCGATGAATGTAGCCGTGGATCCCTTTCCCTTGCTGCCGGCGACATGAACCACCTTAAGATTTCGGTGTGGATTCCCTAGTCGATTTAAGAGGCGAGCGATACGATCGAGGTTATAAAGGCGTGCTAGTCTTGAGAAATCGGGGCTTTTCTCGGCGTTGATAAAGGAATTGATATAGGCAAGCGCCTCTTCGTAATTCAACATCATGTGAAACGCAAATCAGTTGTGCAACATGCGGCGCGGCGCTTACGGCAAGAGACGAAGGTTCTCGTATACGGGGAACTGGTGGGATAACTCTAAAACCTTAGCCTTGACTCGTTTCTTGACTTCCAAGTCGCGCCGACCTTCGAGTGTTTCGGTGATTAAATCGGCGATTGTCCTCATTTCCGCGTCCCGCATCCCGCGTGACGTTACCATCGGTGTGCCGAGGCGAAGGCCGCTTGTCGTGACGGCTGATCGCGTGTCGAAGGGAATTGTATTCTTATTGACGATTATTCCGGCTTCTTCAAGATGGTCTGCCGCCTGCCGTCCGCTTAATTTCTCATACGATGTGCTCAGGTCGATTAACATCAAGTGATTCTCAGTACCGCCGGTGATCGGGCGAAGTCCGTTTGACTTGAGAGTTTCAGCCATCGCCTGCGCGTTCTCCACCACGTGCGTCTGGTACTCTTTGAACGCGGGTTCCATCGCTTCCTTGAAGGCAACCGCTTTGGCGGCTATGGCGTGCATGAAGGGACCGCCCTGCAACCCTGGAAACACGGCTCTATCTATCGCTTCGGCAAACTCTTCCCGGCACATCACCATCGCACCGCGCGGTCCGCGCAAGGTTTTGTGCGTGGTCGTGGTGATCACGTCGCAGTACGGCGCAGGATCGGGGTGAACTTTCGCGGCGATAAGCCCGGCGATGTGGGCGATGTCCGCCAAGAGATACGCATTTACCGAATCGGCAATCGCGCGCCATTCCGCGAAATCGAACTGGCGCGGATAAGCGGTAGCGCCAACCACAATCAGTTTCGGGTGATGCTGCTCCGCGAGTACAGCGACAGCCTCCATGTCGATGCGTTCCGTGTCCGGATCAACGCCGTAATGTACGATATTGTAGTACCTGCCCGCGAAGTTCTGTTTTAGACCATGGCTCAGATGGCCGCCGTGATCGAGCTTAAGCGACAGTATGGTGTCGCCCGGTTCCAGAAGCGCGTGGTAGGCAGCCATATTCGCTTGCGTGCCGGCGTGCGGTTGTACGTTTACATGGTCAACGCCGAAGAGTTGCTTCGCGCGCGCTATCGCCAAGGATTCGACGCCGTCCATGAACTGGCAGCCGTTATAGTAACGCGCTGCCGGGTAACCCTCGGCGTATTTGTTCGCTAAAATGCTGCCCTGCGCCTGCATTACGGCTATACTGGCGTAATTCTCGGAAGGGATTAAGGTGAGACAGTTCTGCTGGCGTTCAAGATCCTGGAGCGTTATTTCGACGAGTTCGGGGTCGACTTCGTAAAGCGACCTATCCATCAAGTTTTCCAATATTCCACCGTGCTTCCGGGTTCAACATTACGGCAGACAACCCATTGTCAACGACATTTCTGAGCCGTCAAAATCTAACCCTTGTTATGATGGCGATACCTTCCATCCCGGAGGCAAAATTGTATCATAGATACGGGGCAGATTCAAGTAAATTCTCCGGTTCGTTCGGTTGGGTTGAGCACCGTAAAAACCAGCCATTTGTCGCTTTATCGGCGTCTCCTCCCTGCTCGATCCGGATCGACCCCATTCCCAAAAGGATCCAGTTAAGCATTTCAAGATGCACCACAGAAGTTGAGTCATAGCGCCGGTTTCCGTGAGGGCGGTGGGGTTGGAAACCGCACCTACCGTATGGGGTGGGGTCTACCATCCCCCTTGCTATCCGCTAGGTTGAGGGACTTGCTATCGCCCTCCTTATTCAGTCGGTTGATCCTGTCCTATTTCAGGACCAGCATCTTCCGCGTGGCGGAAAATTCTCCTGCGGTCAAGTGATAGAAATAGACGCCGCTTGACACCTTTTCACCGACATGGTTGCGGCCATCCCAATGCACCGCTTTTCCTCGATCGCTGTAATAGCCCACAAGCTGATGCCCCAACTCCAACCGGCGAACCATGAAACCGTTGGCGTCGTAAATTGTCAGCGTGACTTCTGCATCTCTTGAGAGTTGGAAAGGTATCCACGTCTCGGGGTTGAACGGATTCGGATAGTTTGGTAACAATGCCGTTTCCTCCGGCGTCAGGACAGCCACGAGTTGCTCTAGCACCAGTACACCCATCCGGGTCGTTGTATCGGTCAAGTCCAGTGTTTGCGCTTGAGCCAACCACCCTCCCACTTCCGCAGCCGTCAGCATCGCCAGTGCTCGCGGGTCCGAAGTCGGCGCCGCCGCGTTCCCGAACGCACCGGCGACCGCCACTAAATCCAAGATGTTCACAACCCCATCCCCGTTGACATCCGCCGCCAAGCCCGTCCCCCTATTACCGAGGTTCACCGCCACCAACACCAAATCCAAGATATTCACCACCTCGTCCCTGTTTACATCCTCCGGAGTCGGGGGAGGCTCGCCAGTGGCACTAACGGACTGCTCCTCTTCGATCCCTGTCACCGATACAGTCACGGTGTTTGTTCCCGGATCCGGTCCCAACGTTAGGATACTCTCCGCTCTGCCATTGGTATCGGTCACGACGCCTGTCGTACTGAGTGTCCCGCCGCCCGCCGTGACGGAGAACATGATCTCCACACCCGACATCGGTTCACCGGACTGATCTCGCACTTCAACGACAAACGGATGAGCAAGCGCTTCGCCGATCACCCCTTGTTGGTCAAATCCGGAGATTATCCAGAACGCCTTAGGTATTCGGATTCCTCCCGCGTTAAACGTCTGTTTTTCTTGGATCCCTGTAACAGACACTTCGACGGTGTTTGTTCCCGCGCTTGGCCCTAACGTAAGGGTGGTCTCCGCCCTTCCATTGGCGCCTGTCGTTGTGTTAGTAGTGCCGAGAGTCCCGCCGCCTGCCGTGACAGCGAAGGTAACCGGTACCCCCTCAAAGGCGCTACCCGTCCCATCTTGCACTTCAACGATAAACGGGTTCGCGAGCGCCGAACCGGACGTCCCTTCCTGGTCCTCGCCCGAGACGATGCGAATGCTGCGGGGCGTACGGTTTTCGAAAATCACTTCAGTTCCTCTTTGCTCAAAGGCTGGAACGTGCGTATGGATAGATGCGTAGTTGAGAGCGTTTCCATGCACATCTATCCTGTCTCCACTCCCCAACCCCGTGTTTGCAACTAGGGGTGAGATGTCCGATATCGTGTTGTCCCCTAGAAACAGTAAGGTCAGGTTGGTTAAACCCGCCAGAGGCGATATGTCCGATATCTTGTTGTTCTGAAGAACCAGAAATATCAGGTTGGTTAGGCCCGTTACAGGCGACACATTCGAAATCTTGTTGTTCTGAAAATCCAGCGCTGTCAGGTTGGTTAAGCCCGACACAGGGGATATATCCTCTATCGTGTTGCTGTCAATAGCCAACACCTTCAAGTTGGTTAAACCCGACACTGCCGCTATGTCCGATATCGTGTTTTTGGCAAGATTCAGGTTTGTAAGGTTGGTTAGGCTCGCTACAGGCGATATGTCGGATACCCTGTTGTTCGCAAGATTAAGGTCTGCCAGGTTGGTTAAACTATCCAACGGCGCTATGTCCGAGACCATGTTGCTCGCAAGGTTCAGGCTTGTCAGGTTGACCGCAGAGTCCAACCCCTGTTAAATCGCTGATATTGGCGTTTCTGGCGTCTAGGCGATTCAGAGTCGCTATTTCGGCGACAGTGATTGCAGCACCAGACGGTTTGTTGAGCGCCTTCTCGATCGCGGCGCGGAGGTTGGAGTCGGGGAAATCTACGCCTTGTGCAGACGTGGTTAGCGGTAGAGCAAGGCAGATTAACAGGAAAAACGTGGCTCGAGCAATTCGTGTTTTCATCGATATAGCTCCAAGGATAGATGCATCTTCCGATCGAATAGGATCAGCCGACCGGATTGGGAGGGGATAGCAATCCCCCAACTAAACGATTAGGCGAGCGAACATGGAGGAATCACGCGAATGGATACTGAGCACGATAGTGAATCCCGATAGAAGTCCTTCCCATTAGTTCCTACGGCGGCTCCGGGCAATTTTCAATTTGGCGATGATGGAAAATGTCGCGACCAACATTTGCGTGTTCAACGGCGCCGGTTCGGTTTCTTTAGCACGGGCGGTTCGTATCGTCCAAGGAATGCACTTTAACACAGATACCAGGAGGTTTCAACCAGAATCTCCGTCGTGTTACGCAATCCTCAGGTTGGGTTTAGCACTGCGAAACAAAATACTTGGCACTTCCACAGTGCCCCCTGACCGTGCGGTCCGGATTGACGAATTGGACCATCACACGACCGAATAGTGAGTAGGATTTGCTTTGAGATTTCTAGCTTATAGATTTACCGTGCTGCGAGAGCATATCATCAACGCAACAGAACGATTTTGTGGTAAACTCTTCTACGGTTTTCAGTCTCGATTTTCTCCAGTTAATTGGTAACGCCGCAATATTCAATTCGACGGTAACATCAAGGAAATCATTTCGTGCCATGAACATCTTGCGCCAAAACAAGCCAAAATGGAGTATTTTGCCGATTCATCTCCAATTTGCAAGCTAACGCTATTGGTAATTACTCGCACGCCTTAAAGGCGCACAATTCCGTGAGGGTTTAAACATGCTACAAAGATTTGCTGTCACAATCACCGTTTTATCGGTCAACCTAACCGCGTGGTCCCACGCCCAAGTCGTCCATTTCCCCGACCCGAATCTACGGGCTGCCGTCGCTGAGTCCATCGGCACCGATCCCGACCGCATCACCGTCGCTGCCTTGCAGCGGCTTCAACGGTTGGGTGTGCACAATAGAGAGATTGAGAGCCTCGAAGGGCTGGAACACGCTCCAAATCTGCGGCTCTTGGATTTGTGGAATAACCGTATTTCTGACTTAAAGCCTCTCTCCAACCTTCACAATTTGGAAGAGTTGGGATTGGGCGAGAATGCTATTAAAGACATGACTCCGATTGCCGGATTAACCAATCTCCTAGTATTGACTATTGACAACAACCTGATAACCGATGTGGCGCCGTTGCGCGGTTTGACACGGTTGCGAGGGATTACCTTAGAAAACAACTCTATTACGGATATAATCCCGATGGCAAACTTGCTTGGGTTGGAATACTTGCGTCTAGGTTGGAACGTCATCAAAGACATTTCGCCACTCGCCGGGTTGACAAATCTCCGAATATTGACGATTAACCATAACATGATCACCGATGTTGAGGCATTGTCGGGTTTGACCGAACTACGAGAAATCGCTATGCAGCACAACTTTATTACAGACTACTCCCCGCTGGATAGTCTTTCGCTCGACGCTTTCGTCTACGACCAAATCTGCGACTTGCCGCCGAAACCGCTGGAACCGCGTCTGGCACACCGTTCCTTCCCGTCCATCTTCGCTTCTTTCACTTCGGAGATTGTGAATAAAGTAGCGTCGGAGGGCATCTTAGATCGAATGTCTGAAGCGGCGTACCACGACATTTTTTTCTCCAGTCACCTCTTCTGGGACAATTTTCGGGTCGTTGACGAGGATTGGCGTTTAGTCTCCTTCGGCGTGAAGGGCGATCTTTCCACAAGTAGTCTGGGAGATTATCCGCCAGTGTCCATTGACCGGAGAGACCAATATCTCGCTCGGAACCCCAATATGATTTTCCTGCTCGAAGTGAGATTCCTGAACAGCGGCGCTACTTCGCCGCCCTATGATTTCCCGGACGATCATCTGTATTGGCTTCGGGATGCGAACGGACAGATAGTATATGACGGGGAGCGCCGCGTAATCAACTACGCTCACCCCGATGTTCAAGACATCATCGTGGGACAAGCGCTTGCCATTGCCAAATGCGGACTCTACGACGGCGTGTTCTTTGACCACTGGAGTGATTTCAGTTCCAAGGTCGATGACAAGCTCATATCCGATGAAGTTGGCGTAAACGCCCGTGAAAATATCATCCGTCGTATCCGAGAAGGCGCGCGCGACAATTTTCTGATAATAGGGAACACCAACGACGTTATCATTCCGCGCACTGGTCCGATGATGAGCGGCGCTCTTATGGAGTCTATCGTGCCATCGCCCGGTGTTCCGAGAGAACCGTCAATTCGCGTCGTACGGAAATCGCTGGAATGGTTGGAAAACAACTTGCGCGAACCTCGTTTGATTATGTTGCAGGGTGGCACAGATCGGAGCGAACCGCCGGATAGCCCTTACAACCAACGACTCATGCGCGCTACGACTACGATGAGCCTCACCCATTCCGATGGCTACACGCAGTTCGGTATAGACTCTGGTGACATTAAGTTCTGGTACGATTTCTGGGATGCCGACCTCGGTCAACCCGCGGGACCAAGATTCCAACTCTACGAGAATATTGAGGGACTTTATGTCCGTGAATTCGACAACGGGTGGGCGGTGTATAACCAAAGCGGCGACGCGCAGGTTGTAGTATTGCCGGAGGAGGTGCAATCCGCAGCCAACGGTCTAGTCGACACCGAGCACGCCGTGCTAAATATCGACGGAGACATCTTCTTGAAAGTGGAGACGGTAAAACCCGCCGACCTGAACGGAGACGGGATAGTGAATATCCTTGATCTGATACTCGTGGCGCAGGGAATCGGGGCGAATAAAACGGACGTAGACGTGAACGGGGATGGGGTGGTGAATGTGTTTGATTTGGTGTTTGTAGCGAATCAATTCTGAATCACGGATAAAGCCGAGAAAGAGATCATAATGTGCGCTTTATTGTAGTTGATCCTACACTCCGCACCTCATGAGGGGCATTTAGGAATATTTATAATTTTCTTTTCTGGTAATCATGACACTAGCACACCTTAGTATTTGAATCATAAATAACATTCTACAAGTTTTTAGCCCCAGCGGGGCGACAGGTGTATAGAAACGTGAGTTGGCCACACACTCAAGCCCCAGAGGGGCGACACCTGGACTACGCTTCAACCGAAAACGCTAACAGGCAACTCAGCATCCTTTTTAATTCGGTTGATATACCCCAGACATAATTCACCTGTCGCCCCGCTGGGGCTTTGACGGAGGGATATCTGATGCTGCTATACACCTTCAGGATCTCTATCGCACTCACTATCCGTTCGCTTGATCCCCTCTGGGGCTTGGGGTGTAAATAATCCTCAATTGGATTTCCAAGAATTGAAAAATTTTGTAACCACACGGATTTATAGGATTTCAATAAATTCTGTAAACTCCTAAAATGAGTGCGGAGAGTAGGGTTGATATCCCTTCCAAATCAGATATAGACGGAAAAAACTGGAGTGAAACGCTTCGCATTTTTTGTAAACTTAGTCGCAAAGCAACATAGCCGGTTTGTTCTGCGCATTGTCGTCATCATAGGACTGCCATCGCTTCGGGAATATCCAATGACGCGTTAAGAATGTTGGGATGATCGTTCTTGATAGGAATGCCGTTGGCGCAACACACACAGTACTATCGCGTTAAAACAAGACCTGATGTGAACTTAGCAAAAGAGATTTGCTCCAGAGATTGCCAATTGTCGCTTCACTAGCATCGCGCGCGAACGTCTTGGCATCACAGGAGATTTTCATTGACGCACCTCTCCGCGAATGCTATACTCTCGTCACGTTTGGTCTCATCCTTCCTTCTGACGATCGCCCCTCTTTCGCTGAAACACGGGCGCCGTCTCCCACATACTTTTCGAGGACTGTCAATGGCTTGGCGTCTCATCCTTATCCTGTCCGTACCCTTCATGGTGCTGATCGGCTGCCAATCTCAAGATTCCCGGGATACCCAAGACGCCGAGAGCACGAAATCACCTGCTGAATCCTCACGCGGAAAACCGAGCATCCCCCAAACCCGCCCCGAAGATTGGGCGATGTTCATGCATGATCTGCACTTTTCGGGTAAAAGTCCCGATGCGATGCTCAAACCGCCGCTAGAACTGCGATGGAAATACAAGACCGGCGGTCCCATCCACGCAAGCCCCGTTATTGTCGACGGCACGGTCTATGTCGGCTCGACGGATGGGGTCCTATACGCGCTTGATGCAAAGCAGTGGGGGGTGAAATGGACGTTTCGCAGCGGTGACGCTATCCGGTTTTCCGCGGCAGTGTGGGACAATCACGTTTACTTTAGTTCGAGAGACAATTATGTTTACGCCCTCGACGCCAAAACCGGGGAACTCGTTTGGAAATTCAAATCGGACTCGTGGATAGATTCTCCGCCGATAATCTCTAACGGGCAGGTCTACATCGGCGCATTCACTCGGACGATTCACGTCATCAATGCTTCAACGGGTGACGCGGAGGGGAAACGTCGAGATCGGGTGCAGATCGACGGAATCGAATTCGGCTGTGTCCAGGGCAAGTTGCGTCCGATTATTCCCGAACACGAGGCAGAATTGTGGCGGAGTTTTATGGATTACACTTACAGCTATCCTGTAAGAGCGAATGGAGTGGTATACATCGGCGCGCGGGACAATCATGTGCACGCCATCGACGCTGCATCGAAGAAGAAGCTTTGGTCATACGAGACGCAAGGATTTATTGACGCGGCGCCTGCGATCTCCGATGGCACCCTGTACGTCACGTCCCATGACGGCTACCTGTACGCTCTCGAAAATCGGACGGCGGAATTCCCGCAGCCGCAAGCCGACGAACGGCAGGTTGGAATCGTTGTGCACGATGAAGCGCCCGTCTATTCTGCGAAAGATTATGATTCGCCCGTGCAACTGCATCTCAACGATGGCGTTGAGCTTCCCATCCTGAATGAAGGGAACGGATGGTATCAGGTTGAACTTCCGCACGGCGCATCCGGATGGATGGGTGAATCTGCCATCGGTAGATTTGACGAAACCGGCGGCGTGCAATTCAATACCTCGATATGCTCCAACATCCGTACCATGGAACTCATTGAGGGCGGCGAATATCCGCACTGGTCGCCCGACGGAAAGGCGATCGCGTTCTTCAAGCGAACGAATCTCTCCGGGCAATACTGGAAAGCGAGCGAAATCTGGATCACGGACAGGAAGGCGACGCGTTTTCGTAAGCTGTGCGAGGGAAAGTTCTACAATCCGCACCTGTCGTGGTCATTCAACGGCAATCTGCTTGCGTTTGAGGCTCGTAAAGAGGGTGAGAGCGAGGTATGGACATTTGATCTGAAAACGGCGCGTCTGATCAACCTGGTGAGCGGCGATGCGCCGGTATGGTCGCCGGTCGCGAATAAACTCGCGTTCAGGCGGTGGGAAGAAGGGTTCGATGTCGTGTATCGAATTAATAGCGATACGTCGGGCTTGGCGCCAATCACTCGTGTCCCGATTGAAGGACGGGTGGGCGCGTTCAGTTTCTTGGACAAACCCGCTTGGTCACCGGACGGAGAGCGAATTGCCATTGGACTGGATCACCAGCGTTACAAATCGGGGTATGCTCGCATTCGATTGCAGAATGTCAACGGAACGAGGATTGGTGAGATTCGCACGCAGCATCAGCGCGTCAAGCAGATTCACTGGTCCGCGGACGGCTCAAAAATCGCCTATGTGCTGTCCGGGGGTATTCGCCCCGACCGCTTGCTCGACAAACGCCTCCATGTTACGGATGTCGATGAACGAAGCAAAACGAGTATTCTCAAACACACGTCGCCGTCATGGTCGCCCGAAGGAAAGTTCCTTGCATACATGGAGCGCGAAGACTGCATGGGTTTGCGGTGGAAGGTGTGGATACGCGATCTAGAAACAAACCGGAAACATGCTGTTGCGCGCGCGGCAGGGGTAATCACCTCGGTCAGGTGGTTGCCCGACGGGAAGCAACTCTGTTTATGGCATACTTCCGATTACCTTCGCGACGGAGAGTACAAGCCCGCCACGACCAGAGGATGGCTTGTAGATGTCGCTCTGCTTCCGCAGTAGGATTGAGAATAGTTGCAGCGACCGAGTGATCAACGACTGAGCAACTGACCGATAGGGAACAGGATTTTCTAACGTCCCCGTTGTTCACTCGGTTGATCGGAAGAGATCCTGAAGCAACCCCTGCGCAATAGCCAAATCCGCGGTACAATACCCACAGAAAATTTCACGCCAATCCCCTTAGTGGTTTATTTTCCAAAAAAATATGGTTAGTGTTGGGTGCCGGTGCGGTTAGAAACCGCACCTACCGGCGTGGTAGAACAGTTATTTGTGCTAGTCTCGTAAGCATTAAATTCTTAGCGAATAGACCACTTAGTGGTTTATTTTCTAAAACAATATGGTTAGTGTTGGGTGCCGGTGCGGTTAGAAACCGCACCTACCGGCGTGGTAGAACAGTTTCTTGTGCCAGTCTCGTAAGCGTTAAATTCTTAGCGAGAAGACCATTTAATGGTTTACTCGATAAGTGGTTTGCTCGCTAAGTGTTAGGTGTTGGTAGTTCACATTGTCTGAACTGTGATTTATGGGATTTTTGTGATTACCTTGATTGCATGTGGCTAGTTGCCGGTGATGAGTCGGCTAGATCGTTATCTTGAAGCCACTAGGATTCAGGGAAGAAACCAAGTTTTCAAGAAAAAACTTGGTTTCGATATGCGTTAAATTCTTAGCGAGAAGACCACTTAGTGGTTCATTCGCTAAGTGGATATTGCATATGGAATGTTTTGGTGATTGTCTGAACTGTGATTTATGGGATTCTTGTGATTACCTTGATTGCATGTGGCTAGTTGCCGGTGATGAGTCGGCTAGATCGTTATCTTGAAGCCACTAGGATTCAGGGAAGAACCAAGTTTTCAAGAAAAAACTTGGTTTCGACATGCGTTAAATACTTAGCGAATAGACCACTTAGGTAACTACGAGCCGCCCCGTATGGAGACGTAGGTGCGATTCGACTCCGGCATTTGGCTGTTCACTACAGACTCGACTTCGCACCCCAGGGTTTGAAATTGAGCGTTCGCTTTGCGGATTTCAGCTTCTACCTCGCCCGATTTATACGCAATCCACGAACCGTTGCGTTTCAACAGCGGCAAACAGTAAGCGGCAGAATCCGCAAAGGATGCAACATAGCGGGTCAAGACCCAATCGTAGGCGCCAAGGTTCTCCGGCTGCGCCGCAAACGACTCGGCGCGCTGAGCGACTATTCTAACATCTGCTCCCGCCGATGCGATGTTCAGCCGAGTCAACAGAAACTGCAGGAAACTAGCCTTCTTCGATGTAGATTCTACGAGCGTCAACCGGATGCCGGGAAGGTAGATTTTCAGCGGTATGCCGGGAAATCCCGCACCCGCTCCGACATCAACCACGGAATCACCAGCCTCAATCGAAAAGTGCCGGAGGACTCCCAGGGAATCAAGGAAATGCTTCTCCACAATGGCGCGGTCATCCCGAATGGATGTAAGATTAACCCGCCTATTCCATCGCTGCAACTCGCTCCGATAGATAACAAATTGCTCTCGCTGGTCATGAGTTAGCGGAAAACCGTGCTGGCGGAAGGACTGCTCCAAGAGGTGTCTAAACGCGTCTTGATTCAACCAGTGTATGTGATTAGTGGTTAGTGGTTAGCAAGAACCCCACAGCCATGAGACGGGATTTTTGCAACGTAAAGGTGATTGTTGATTGAAATCGACGATTTGATGGTTGCAGAGAGATTACTATCACCTTGGGAACTCTACCGCATTCGCCCGGCGGAACCCACAGGTTATGAATGAGAGTAGCCGAGTATTCAAGGAAAAACTCGGTTTCGAGGGCGTTTTCAGATGACTTCCTCTCTGCCTAATTATTAACTGGCAGCCCGCAACTCACTCTGATTTTTCTGATGAATCAGGACCATCAAGATTGAGATGTCCGCCGGGGTAACGCCCGGGATCCGCGATGCCTGACCAACCGATGCCGGTCGAATTTTACCGAGTTTCTCTTGAGCTTCGGTCTTCAAGCCGCGAGCGTTTTCATAGTCCAGATCGTCCGGGATACGGAAATTTTCCAGCTTCTTGAACTGTTCAATCTGAACCGCTTGACGCCGGATGTACCCGTCGTACTTAATCTGAATCTCGGACTGCTCCTCTACGGCACCGGGTAGTTCGCGGGGCGGTGGTGAGACATGCTTTATCTGTCGATAGCTGATTTCGGGGCGTTTCAACAAACCCGTCAAGGAGGTCGGCTTGTCGAATTTCGTGATGCCGGCCTCCTCCAATCTCGCCAACATGTCGGGGATAGGCTTGACAATCGTTTCGTTCAGGCGGGCAAGTTCCTCTTCGACGAGTTTACGCTTGGATTGGAAACGGTGATAAGCTTCATCGTCCACCAGCCCGAGTTGTCGGCCGATCTCTGTCAAGCGCAGATCCGCATTATCTTCGCGCAACTCCAAGCGGTATTCCGCTCGCGACGTGAACATGCGGTAGGGTTCGCGAATGTCCATCGTCACCAAGTCATCAATCAGTACGCCTGTATACGCCTGGGATCTGTCGAGAACCAGCGGTTTATCGCCGCGAACCTTCAGCGCCGCGTTAATCCCTGCCATCAACCCCTGCGCCGCCGCTTCCTCGTAGCCGGTGGTGCCGTTCAGTTGTCCGGCGAAGTAGAGGTTGGCGACGCGTTTCGTCTCAAGCGTCGGTTGGAGTTGGGTTGCGGGCGCGAAATCGTATTCGACGGCGTATCCGAACCGGACAATCTCGGCGTCTCCCAAGCCTAGGATACTGCGCACCATATCGACCTGCACATCTTCGGGGAGGCATGTGGAGATGCCGTTAAGGTATATCTCGTCGGTGTCCCTGCCTTCCGGTTCCACGAAAACCTGGTGGCAGTCTTTGTCGGCAAACCGAACCACTTTGTCCTCGATCGACGGGCAATAGCGCGGTCCTATACCCTTAATCCGCCCGCTGTACATTGCCGATCGATGCAGGTTGTTTCTAATAATCTCGTGCGTTTTTTCATTCGTATAGGTTAGATGGCACGGCATCTGCTCCTGGGTAATCTTGTCCGTTGAAAATGAAAACGGCAGCGGATCAGGATCTCCCGGTTGAATCTCCATCGCATCGAAGTTCACCGTTTGGGCATGTACGCGGGGCGGCGTTCCCGTCTTGAGCCGACCAATCTCGAACCCGAGGCTCAGGAAACTCTCCGACAACTTTTCCGCCGCCGACTCGCCCGCCCTGCCGGCGCTGTAAGACGCATCACCGAGATGAATCAATCCCTTGAGGAACGTGCCCGTAGTAAGGATGATAGTCTTGCCAAGATAAGCGGTTCTCGTTTGACTGAGTATGCCGATACATTTTCCGTTTTCGGTCAGAAGTTCATCGACCAACACCTGTTTGATATCGAGACGCGGCTGGCTCTCCAAGACGCGCTTCATCTCATCCTGATACGCCTTCTTGTCCGCTTGAGCGCGGCTTGAACGCACGGCAGGTCCCTTCTTTGTATTCAGGCGGCGAAATTGGATACCGGTCTTATCGATGTTTTTCGCCATCTCCCCGCCGAGCGCATCAATTTCTTTGACGAGGTGTCCCTTCGCAAGACCGCCGATAGCCGGGTTGCAGGACATCTTCGCGATAGTATCGGGATTGATAGTAACAATCAGTGTCTCGCATCCCATTCGCGCGGCGGCGAGCGCCGCCTCACAACCGGCATGACCCGCGCCAACGACGATGACATCGTAGGTTTTCTGGTAGGTGTTCATCGTGATTGTATAGACCTAAAGTGGTTTATTTTCCAAAAAAATATGGTTAGTGTTGGGAGCCGGTGCGGTTAGAAACCGCACCTACCGGCGTGGTAGAACAGTTTCTTGTGCCAGTCTCGTAAGCATTAAATTCTTAGCGAATAGACCACTAAGTGGTTTATTTTCCAAAAAAATATGGTTAGTGTTGGGTGACGGTGCGGTTAGAAACCGCACCTACCGGCGTGGTAGAACAGTTTCTTGTGCCAGTCTCGTAAGCATTAAATTCTTAGCGAATAGACCACTAAGTGGTTTATTTTCCAAAAAAATATGGTTAGTGTTGGGTGCCGGTGCGGTTAGAAACCGCACCTACCGGCGTGGTAGAACAGTTTCTTGTGCAGTCTCGTAAGCATTAAATTCTTAGCGAATAGACCACTAAGTGGTTTACTCGATAAGTGTTAGGTGTCGGTAGTTCACATTGTCTGACTGTGATTTATTGGATCTCTATGGGATTTCTATCGCGTTCCCTATCCGGTCACTTGATCACTCGCTATTCACTCGCTTGATGGATTTGTGTGATTACCTTGATTGCATGTGGCAAGTTGCCGGTGATGAGTCGGCTAGATCGTTATCTTGAGGGCACTAGGATTCAGGGAAGAAACCAAGTTTTCAAGAAAAAACTTGGTTTCGACATGCGTTAAATACTTAGCGAGAAGACCGTAAAACATCCCTCGTTTCAAATATCTACCCTACGCCGCCCCTCAAGTGCCTTGGAAAGCGTCAATTCGTCAATGTATTCAAGATCCCCGCCGACGGGAATACCGTAGGAGATTCGCGTAATTTCCAAATCCAAGTTCGACAGGCGTTTCGTCAGATAGAGCGATGTCGCCTGCCCTTCCGTTGTGTAATTTGTCGCGAGAATGACTTCCTTGATGTTTTGGCTTTCAATGCGCTCGAACAGCGAATCGATCCGTAGATCTTTTGGGCCTACGCCATCCAACGGGGAAATGACGCCCATTAGCACATGGTATACGCCCCTGTATCCATTCGTTCGCTCGATTGCCAACAGATCGTCGGGTTCCTCAATCACGCAAATGACTTGGTGATCTCGTGCCGGGTTGGCGCATATGTGACAAGGCTCAGTGTCCGTTATATTGCCGCAAATACCGCAGAAGAAGAGATGAGTCTTTACCTCGGAAATTGCTGTCGCGAGCCGTGAGGCGTCTTCAGAAGGTGCCTTTAGCATGTAGAACGCCAAGCGTTGCGCCGTTTTTGCCCCAACTGACGGCAACTTCTGCAGTTCCCGTATTAAATCTGCCAACGGCTTCGGATGATATTGCATTTGGTTAGACGAAATTCGTCATCGCTTACGGCAGCCCCGGCAGTTTAACGCCGCCGGTAAGTTTATCCATCTCCTGTGCCATCAGATCGTGCGCTTGTTGGCGAGCCTCATTGACAGCAGCGACGATAAGATCTTCCAGCATTTCAACATCATCCGGATCTACAACTTCGGGAGAGATATTCAGCGAGATCAACTCCTGTTGACCATTAACGACAGCCGTCACCATCCCACCGCCAATGGTTGCCTCTACCGTTTGATTGGCAAGCTCCTCTTGAAGCTCGATCATACGCTGCTGCATCTGCTGCGCCTGTTTTACCAAGTTGTTAATCTTCATAAAAAACAGCGGTAACTACCCGCCGACCCTTGCCGGAAAGTGCACCGCGTCTCCTTCCATAGAATAACACTACTTCAGTTCAATTTTTAATATCTTCGCGTCAAAAAGCTCCAACACCGGCGAGAGTTGCGGATCCTGTTCCGCTTCACGTTGCAAGGCAAGCGGCGTCGACGTCTGTTCTCCGCCATCCTTCCCCGACGGCGATCTATCGGTCTTAGCCGCGTTGCGTCCGGGCACGAAACCGACATCGACGCCATGTCCAACCAATGCTTCGAGAGTCTCCACAATGGCTTTCCGGTTACGTTCCAGGATGGCAATGTGGAGAGGCGCGCAAGCTATTTCCAATCCTCCATCTTCGTTCGCCGACAGAGCGGCGTCCTTGAGAAATCCGTGCAGCATCTTCTGCTCTGTCCCCCACGCATCCAACGCCCTCTCCCAGAGCTGGTTTATTTCGCCGGGACTGCGCGTTACAGCTCGGCTGCCTTGCCCCGTTGATCCCGATTCCGCCTCGATTGCGGCGTTCGAGGGCGCGGTACCGGAGGTGGAAGGGGCGGCATCGGTCTTGGATGGAGGGGGTTCGGCAAATGACTTTCGTGATTCCGCCAGCATCGAGTCAGTTGGCGGCTTCGTGGACGACTCTGTGGTCGAAGGAGAGGGAACTGCCTGCGATGGATTCGCGTCGTTTCGCGGACGGTCAATCCTATTTTCTATTTCCCCCAGCCTTTTCAAAACCTCGCCGAGCTGGATACCCTCCTGAATAGAGTTAATTTCAACAAGACACGATTCAAGCTGAACTTGTGCAAAACCGTACTGTTTGATTTCGCTGCTTGTTCGCATCAAAATCTTGATTATCCTCGACAGACGCTCCACGGACACGTTAGCCGCTCTTTCCCTAATTCCCTGTACTTCCGACTTTGAGCCCTGAATCAGATCCGCCAAATCCGTGTTAATCGCGAGAAGCCGCAGATTCCTGAACTGGGCGATAAGTTGATGGAGACACTGAGTGAGGTCCGCGCCTTGATTGGTCAAACTGGCGAGAACTTGCACGGAATCCGGCAGATTGCAGTCCAATATGGCGTCCACAAGTTTATGGATGAGCGGACGTGAACCAAGCCCCAAAATCTGATCCACCGATTCGACGTTGATCGTTTTACCGGTTGCCGAGATAATCCGCTCGAGCGCGTTTTCTGCGTCCCGCAGACATCCTTCCGACTGACGCGCAATCAACGACAACGCCTGATCATCGATATCAATCCCCTCTTCGCTGGAAATCAACTCCAGTCGACTGACGATCTGACTCAACTCCATGTAGCGAAAGTCGAAGTCTTGACATCGCGATACGATAGTTTTGGGGATCTTGTGGTGCTCGGTGGTCGCGAGGATAAAGATAACGTGCGGCGGCGGTTCTTCAAGCGTCTTCAGGAGCGCGTTGAACGCTTCCTGGGTGAGCATGTGCGCTTCATCGATAATGTAGATTTTGAAGGAGCACGCGGCGGGGGCGAGTTTCGTGTTCTCACGCAATTCTCGGATAGGATCTATCCCTCGGTTGGAGGCGGCGTCCAGTTCGATGACATCGAAGGATCTCCCCTGCGTGATCTCTACGCAAAACTCGCATTCGTTGCAAGGTTCGGCCGGATTGTCGGGGTTGGATTCGGCGTCTGAATCGCGCTTTGCGCAATTTACGGTCTTTGCGAAGAGACGGGCGACCGTCGTTTTACCCGTGCCTCGCGGACCCCAGAAGAGATAAGCATGACCGATTCGATTCGATCGAATCTGGTTCTGCAGCGTTTTGATTACATGTTCCTGCCCCATCACTTGGTGAAAGGACTGGGGACGCCATTTCTGCGCGATAACCTCATAGGACATGGCTTTTCTCTACTCTACTACCAATTAACCAATTTAAGCGCGGTAGGGTCAACGGGCGGATTAGGGAATACGCAAGTGTTTAGTGGCTAGTGGTCAGTGGATCTCTAGCGCACTCATTATTCATTCGCTTGCTGGTCAGTAAAACCGTTCCAGCCACTGGACGGATAATGAACGATTAACAGACTGGCTAAAGAGGGAATGGATAATGACAGCGAGAAAACTCCCATAGCAAATCTCACGAGCATTTTGGTGCCTCATCCAGATTTGCCTCAACAAACCGTAGGGGCAAGCTTCCCTCGCTCAGAACCTTTCACGGTAAGGTGCAAGACCGTCATCCTAAATCAGCCAATCAACTGACTGATCAAGGAAGGCGATAGTCGCTTTTGATAGTACCCTACAAACCTCGCAGAAATCCCCTCCGAATCACGACACCGCCCGAAAAATCTTGGCTATGCACCTACAGGTTGACGGATCCTTCCAAGCGTTACCCAAGCAGTTAGCTCCGATGAGGCTACCCTGCGTCACACTCGAAGACCTATCTACCGCTGCTTCCTTCCAGACCTGACGGAGTTTGATAAGTTCAAGTTGCTCAGGACCCAATCTTCAACACCACTTACTTGGGTCAGACCCCAAAAGTAATCCGCCGCACCATAGGATTCAGCCCTGCTAAAGCGGTTTGCAGGTTCAGGGCACCGCTACCTCCCCACTTAGCATAGCCAAGGCGTCATTGCATAGTAATGGCGGAGAGAGTGGGATTCGAACCCACGGTACAGTTGCCTGCACACATGATTTCCAATCATGCCAGTTCAGCCATCTCCTGCATCTCTCCGACGAGTTGTATATTACGCAAGTTGCTACTTACAAAGATCTAGACATGCACCGCCGTTTCTAATTGAGAATAGTCAATCATTTGCGTAGATTTCGGCGCTACACAAGTGGCAACTCGGGTAATGTTATACACCTAACGGGGGTTTTATGTCCACTTCAAGGGGTATTATCTTGACGTGTCCCACCTCACACCTAGGACCGCGAGTGGTTGCACGACTAAGCGGGAGACGGGACTTGAACCCGCGACAATCGGCTTGGAAGGCCAATGCTCTACCAACTGAGCTACTCCCGCACACTGTCGAATAGGGGTGGAGGAAAGGATGGGGAGGGAAGGATTCGAACCTCCGTAGGCTATAGCCAACAGATTTACAGTCTGCCCTCGTTGACCGCTTGAGTACCTCCCCGTGCCGTGGGTATGGAGCTGGCGAGAGGAATCGAACCTCCAACCTGGTGATTACAAATCACCTGCTCTACCATTGAGCCACGCCAGCAGACGCAGAGGTGAATTATACATGTTCTTTTCGCGGATTGTCAAATGATTTTTCGGTCGCTGACCGCACGGATGAGCGCGTTCTACTGGCTATAGACGTATGATGAATCGACCGAATAGGGAGGGATTAACTGGGTTTGTAGGGTGGGCACCGCCCACCATCTTCCGTAGGGTACGATCGAAGAAGCTAAAGGCGACTGCGATAGAAGTCTCGCTAACCTTTCGTAGGAACAACGCTCATGGTTGACTATTCGGGACGGCAGAGGGCTGTTCTACATCTCAAGATCATCCAAAAACTCCGAGGCTGGCTCAACACTCGTGATGAGCAGATGGTCCCGCGCCCGTGTACACGCGACATAAAGCAGGTGCCGCTCCGTGTTGTAGACCTCCTCAAGATCCGCGTCATCCGCAACGGTCTCTATCCGCTCCTGCAGCGGGATGATCTCGTCGTCGCACGCCATGACGGCTACGGCTCGGAACTCCAGCCCTTTCGCCAAGTGCATGGTACTAACGGACACTGGATCGTCACCCGACCCCGTACCGTCGTCCAACACCCGGTACGTCAACCCGGCTTCGCGCACCGCCGCGCACGCACGGTCAAGCTCCTTCGTCGATCGCACGAATACCCCAATCTCCTTCGCTTCCACCCCTTTGTCAAGGCACTCCTGCAACCACACGCCGACAAGCTCAGCTTCCTCACCCTCACTCTCAAAGCGCTGGATCCCCGGGGGTACGCCGTTGAATGCCGAGATCGTACCGCGTCGATCCTCAACGTTTCCATCCACATCGGCGACTTCCGGCCCCAGCAATAGATCCGCCTGCTGCCGAATTTGGTGGGACGTTCGATAGTTGATTTTGAGCGTCTGAGATCTCCCTCGAACATCGACACCCAGCGCTTTCCATGAGAAGGGCGTTTGAAAAATACGTTGTCCAAGATCGCCCGCGAAAAACAGGCTGTTAGGACGGTCCCCGCCCAATGCGGCGAGAAAACGCAGTTGCGGGACGCCAATATCCTGTGCCTCATCCACAACCGCGAAATCATAAGGCGGATGCCGGCGCTCTTTGAGTTTTTGAGCCGTCAAACCGAACAGTTCCGAGCGCGTCACCAGACCGCGTTCCCGAAGATTGGTCTTGACCTCTTCAAAGATAGACCAAAGGATGAAACGCCCCTCGACCGGCAAACGTGTCTTGCGTCCAAGCCTTCTGATGTCGCGATACGCCTCCCAGCTATCCAAACCCCAAGCGTCAACGACGCTCTCCCACTCGCTCAGCAGGAATCGCAAGCTGAAACGGTTTGTCTCTGCGCCTTTGCGAACGTCGGTCAGAATCGACTGTATCTGATCAGGAGTTGCTATCTCCGGGGCGCCGAAATGCGCGCGATACAGGCGCTCACCAACCGCGTCCACCGCTTCGACCTCCACGCGCTCCGCAAGCCTCGGTTCGTTGTAGATTAACCGTTTGAGTTTCGTCTGCAGCGCATCCGCCAAGGTTTTGGAAAAGGTGGTGAGTAGAACCCTGGCATCGGGGTTAGTGCGGGCGAGGAACACGGCGCGGTGGATAGCGACCACGGTCTTGCCGGTACCGGCTGAGCCAGCCACTCGGAACGCGCCGCTGTAATCCCCCTCTACCACCTGCCGCTGAGCCGGGTGGAGGAACACCGCCCACTTCTCCCACGGATAGTTGAGCGCGCGCTCCAGTTCCTCGGCGTTCGTCATTAGGCGGAAACGGCGCTGGGCGTCGGGGTGATCAAACGGATCGGCGGCGGTTGTGACGGGTGGGGTTACCGGCGTTCCGCCAACAGCCAACTCGAGCAACGCCTCCGCCGCTTCCCTCGGCAAATGATCGGACAACGCCAGCAGACTGTCCTCGTCCGCGCCGCGAACATCCTCCAGCCACTCCTGCGGCACGCCGTACCCCAGCAAATCGTCATCGGGCATGTCCGCGAAAAGCGGCGGCTTGCAGGAAACCTCCGTCTCGGTTGGGACGTAGACGGGAACGGTGATCTCTTGGATAGTCTCCCGCACTTCAACCAGTTGAGCGGCGCCGGTTTGGGGGTGCACATCCAGCTTGCGCCGCTCTGCCCATTGGTAGGCGCTGTCGTGATGATCGACGTAGCACAGCACCAAGGAGTTCCGGCTCCGGTGGACGATGATCCGCAGGTCGTTATTCACGCGGACAGACCAAAAATTCGGGTCTTTGGTCTTCGCCAGCTTGTGGAATTTCAGCCCGGGGTGGGCTGGATTCATTTGGAGGTCAAAAGCCGTGGTCTTGGTAGCCTTTTGCTCGTTGCCGGTCAATTTGGCGAGGCTGTCGGTGAAGGTGTTGGCGATTCGGAAGTCCATGAAAAGCAGTGGTTAGTGGCTAGTGGTCAGTGGTTAGTTGGGCGCCATTGCGCGATGCTGTAGGTTGAGTTGAACGTTTCAAAGCCAATTCCTATCAACGGCGATGGCGATCGAGTCTTTAAATACGACCGCATTATAAATAGATTCAGTGAAACCCAACACCAATCCACACTGAATTTCAAGAGTTGGGTTTCACTGTATTTGTAAGGTGTCAAGCCGAACAGCGTCTGCAATTGAAATGGAGTCATTTGGTATTTTATTGATTGTCGTTCAACCCAACCTACGAGCTGCCCATTTCCGGTCAGTTTGGCGAGGCTGTCGGTGAAGGTGTTGGCAATGCGGAAGTTCATGAAAAGCAGTGGTTAGTGGCTAGTGGTTAGCGACGCGCTACTACAGTACGCAAATCTCTTGATAGGGCATTCGCCAGATTCTTGGATTTACTGCATCGTGCTGTCTTGACAGTTAGTTTATCGCCGCCGAAACTAATCTTTTTACGACTGAGTTCCTTGCGTTCCTCCTCGTGAATTCTCCGCCTACCGTGGAACAGGATTGGTCGGCAGATAGAGTTGAAGTTTGTCGGCGCGAAGCGATTGGCGAAGACGGCTCCGCCTTGCAGTTGGTTAATCGCCTCCGAGGCATCTACTTTCCCGCTCTTCAGTTCAATCGGTACGGTGAAAAGCGTGTCTTCATCGGCATTCATGAAGAAGAGGATATAGTCGCATCGTTGCCCTTCCATTGCGTGAGCCGGGAATGCTTTGTTCGCATCTACTACAACTCTAGGGAACGGAATATCTTCCAGAGACGCTTCGCATCCTTCCTCCTTGCACGACCTAGCGAGGTTTTCTACGCCCACTCTTAGCCGAATTTCGGCTAGAATCTCATTCATGTCTGTATTTTGTTCCGTCCGCCGTTTCCGCGAGTTGGTTCTGCAAGTCAGCCGAACGGTTGTAAAGTCCCTCAGAAACGTACTCATACTCCTCAGGTTCAACACCCTCGATTCGGTCATAAGGAATCTCCTCCACCGTCGAACCCGCGAATATTCCATTGTTGCAAAATTGCCAAACTCCCACGTTGCTGGGCAAGAGCGAACTCGGAAGTAGCTCCTCGCCATCCGGCTTGCCGGTTTTTTCTTTCATCTCCCCCTCACGCACCAGGTTTCCAATCTCCTTAAGCAACCAGTCGCTGTGTGTCGTAACCACTACCCGCACCCCGGCGCGCACCAAGCGCCCTAAAGTTCTCGCCATCTGGGTTTGGGCGGCGGGATGAAGATGAGCCTCAGGCTCCTCAATGATGAGCATATCACCTTGATCAACGACGCTGCGAAGAAACAGAACGACAGGAGCAAGTTCGGAGACCATGGAGGAAGCACGAGTCAAGCGAATGTTTGCCTCCGTTTTCAACGGTTGATACACAAATTCGGGATACCCGCCTGTTGCTGGCCTCTTAGTCCGTATCTGTCCGGCAAGCACTTCGTGTTCAAGCACATAGGCAAGATTTTTTATTGGTAAGTTCTGTTGTTCTTGGCGTTCTTCGTAAAGGATGAGTCGCTGCATAAAATCAGCCATCACGCCAGAGAATGTCGGAAGTTCTGGAAATCTCTCCAAGCCTGCGCGGGTTGAGCGCCCCACTAAGGAGCTCGCGATGACACGGTGGCTCTGCATAATCCCGCTTCGTGCTGCCGGCAGGTAATACGTATCGGGGTCACCATTAGAAGTGGCTGCGTACAGCAATTGTGAAAAAAACTCTCCTATCATATACCTATGTTCCCATTCGGAACCAAGTTCCATTTTGTCTTTCAACAACTCACGCAATGGACTGAATCTTTGGTGGAACTCCCTGGTCGATTCTCCGTGGGGGAGAAGAACCATATCTTCGATCTGCCCCTTCGCAATTATGTCCGATTCCGAAATTTCCATGCCGAAATGCCAAAGTGGGCGCTGACTATGGCTAACATTCAAAGAGATTTTCATTCCCTCGGGAACATCAGACAATCGAACGAGATCAGAAATGGATTCAAGATCAAAAGAACGTCCTAGTTCTGTGTGTAGGGAAGATGCCAGCAACTCGGGATTGTTGAGAACAGCTTGCATTGCATCGCGAACACCACGGGGCAGATCCGAAAAACTGAATGATCGTCCCTCTGTTTCTAATTTGTCAAGAACGTCTTGAATCTCCCCCTTCGTTAGTTTAAAATCTGTACTCAGCCGTCTCTCATATTGGATTGATTCTCCGAAATGATAACGATACGGGTGCATCACTGGAAACCGCCGAAATCCATCTAGGATTCGGTGCATCGCGTAAATCAAAATTGCAAAATACGTTTTGCCAGTATTGCTGGGACCAACAAAAACGGTCAGGGGACGCAAATCTATAGTTCCGCTCGCAATAGGACCGAAATCTGTTGCCGAAATCCGAACGGTCGGGTGTGTTGTGGTTTTGGCATCCTTAGTCGTAGCGTCTATTTGTCTATTCATTGTGTGTCTCCCGTTCTTGATTTAATCTTCTGTGGTAGCACTTTCCTTGCATGCGGATGATTGATTGCAAATTCGCCATTGCTACACCGAGACTGCTTCAAGAAATGCTATTCTTCATCCTGCAATTCTAACACAAGTACGTTATCCGATGCGAACCGTTTCGGTTGATTATGACAAATACCACGCAATGAAGTTCCCTTAAGACATCTCAATTGCTTCATCCCGATGCATGTATCACGCCATCTACACACATTATAGAAACGACCATTGCCCCAACCGCGCCTCCCACACTTTTGCGCGTTGGGCGTTAGTTCTCTGCCCATTACCAGTTAATTGGCAAATAGTTGGTGAAGGTGTTGGCAATGCGGAAGTGCATAGCAGTCGAAATCTAATGAGGTAAGGTGCAAAGTCTACCACGTTTAATCACTCAAAGCGTTCAAACGGAATCTGTACACCAATTCTAAGATCGTCAATTGCGTTGGCAATTCGGTAAGAAGGGATACCCGCGTAATGCGGTGAAAATGCGTCATCCTTGTAGGACAGATCTTCTGATGAAATGCCCACGATATACCCTTCACTTGAAATGACAGGACCGCCGCTATTTCCAGGTCTCGCAATTGCCGAGTACAGAAACACCTCGGCACCTGTTAAAGTAGTAACCGACTCATTGGTAATCGATCCAGTTTGCATGGTAAGGGCAGGTGCTTGCGTGAACGGTATCTTGGGGTAACCTAGTGTAAAAACCGGCTGTGCAATTACGGGCGACAAAAACGCAAGTCCGCCCACAGGTTGAAGAGGTTTATTTACACGGATGACAGCTACATCAACTTTTGGATGTATGAATTGCTCCACAATAGTGCATTCCGCGCCTTGGAAAGTTTGTTGCCGATCAACCTCCATGTCACGCAGAACATGGCCACAGGTCAGAATGTTGTACGGGTGAAATAGGATTCCTGTTCCTGCTGCTTGGTCTCCCGCTTTGTCGGTGCCGGTGATTTGAACGATTCCCGGGGCGGCTAAGTGAAAGAGAAAGTCAACTCCCAGCGCGGGAGCAAGCCAAAAAAGACCGGTCCCTTGTAGCGTAGTCAACTCCTTGATAAAGTAGTAACATCTAGGAATCATTGCATTATGACTGGTGCCAGTACCCATGTCTATTAGAATGCCAGTTAAGGCCATTTGCTCTAACAAATGACGAATACGATAAATGTACTTGTAGGAATCCTGTAGACTTCCTGTCTTTTCCAAGTAGTCCAAAAAATCTGTAGCAGCCAGAGGCAAAGAAGCGTTCTGATTGGGAGTTTTGCCCAAAAAGGCGCAATTATGTTCGTAGGATTGTGGCCTGAAAAATTGAACGGCTTCCAGAGCAAGGTTGGTTCGTAGTTCGATGCCTAGTGGGGCAAGTTTACTGTACCGTTCGGGTTCAGAAGACATATCACATTAGTCCTTGCAGTTTAAGCCCTTTAAAGTAACTGATGACCTTAACAGAAATCTAGCAGAGTTGTGATTTGCCAATAAGACAGCCCTGCATGAGAATGAATTAAAATACATAAGTTTCAATCAAATGCGTGCGAATGGAGCACGTCTCCCTCTTGACTAACAAGCGCTAGATATCAAGACCACGATGCATGTCCGGATCTAACGCCTTGATTCTTGCGACACAACCGTTTACGTCTCTAATAATTGTTCTCACGATATCCATTACGATAGCGTGTTCCGGTTTCGTACAGGTCGGTACCGTATTTTCAAGGATTTCCTCAAAAAGGGGTAACACCAGATCTAGCACCAGGCCGATGCTGCCGACGTTAAACGAATCAATCTGCGTACCCCTTACTTGGGTACCCACCATCAAAGCATTCCAAATGAATTCTCCGTGGGTTTTTGAGGTAGAGACTGCATAATAAATCTCCGAAAATTTAGAGTCTTTATCCACGGCATTCATAAGTTGCCTGAAAGTGGGGTATTTAGTCGGCTTACCATTATTTCCCACAACGCACGGATACGCCCATGCGTAATCACCCTTGCCCTCTATTCGATAACGACTTGATAAAATCTCATCGTCTTTGATCCACATGTTGTCCGATGCGCCTTCATCATCAGATGCAAACATGGAGTAGAACTTCGAGTAGCAGGAATTGGTGTGGCACAACAATCTCCCTGCGATGTCCGGCTCTTGTTCCGAAAATTTCAATATGAAACGACTTTTTATAAGGGTTTCATACAACGTACGCCAGTAGCCAAAAGTGTCTTCAGTTAACGCTGCTCGTAATTGATTGACAGTTGCGAACATATTCCTGATTGCCTCAAATGCAAATAGGCACTGTACATCATGCAACTCATCGCCATCGCGGTTGCATTCGTTGATGAACCATCCTGTCAAATGGCCGAGATTGTCAAGTTTGTGAAAAACATCACCCCAATCCCGGGCAATTTGCTGTCGCATCTGCTGCAACCTGAATCCTTCCTGTACACAAGCAGAAGGTTTGGTCAATTGCGGTATGATTTCACCTGATACTAGCCGGGCTATGTCTTCGTGACGGATCCCCGTATTCGTATAGTCTGCAATCTTCTTTGAGACTTGTTGATACAATGTGTCTTGGCATATGTGTCGAATGATGGGTGGATGCGACGGGTCTGTGCAGATGTGATTGAATCGAGCCATCCTAGACTAGTCCTTGGAGCCTACAACGTTTTTAGGTTCGGGGGTGCATTTATCACACCCGAAACACCTTCATCACCTCATCCCCAAGGTGATTGATGACTTTGACGGCAATTCGCCCGGATGCCGGCTTCTCAAACGGCCGGGAGGTGTCACTGTGGAGCGTCTCCCAGGCTTCCCGGTTAACCTCCGCTTTCAGCGTCGTCTTGAGCGCTTTGTACGGGTCGTTCGCGCCGAGGAAATAGGCGTGACGCACGAAGAAACTCTCCGCGTTGTAGTCGGTATCGATGAACCAGCAAGCGATGCCGTCCGTGCTGTCGCTCCGAATCTCGCCTGTGTTGGGATGAAAAACATCAACACCGTGGACAGTAACCTGTGTCCAGTGGCCAGTGGTCAGTGCCAGTGGGAAGTCCGCGTCGGTCAAGTTTTGGAGCGCAGCGAGCGTTTGAGACCGTTGAGCATCCGTCCAATGTCCCCCGCTAGATTTAGTAAGGGTTCGGTCTGCTCGGCTTTGGCTATCCCCAACCGGTGCGCCAGAATCAGAAATGTCTCCGTCTCCGCTAGAGAGCCGCTCGCTATCCCCAGAAACTGAAGAAACTCCCCGGTCCGCTGACGTTCCGATCCCTCCGCGATGTTCGCCGGGACCGATGCCGCTGCCCTGCGCACCTGGCTGGTTATGCCGAACTTCTCTTCCGACGGAAACTCCGCAGAGATGCGATAAACCGTCTCTGCCAACTCTATTGATTTCTTCCAAACTTCCAAGTCTTGATAACTCTTTAACTTGTTCATAATTTGCAAATTTCTCTCCTTTACTGGTCACTAGCCACAGGCCACTGGCCACTGTTATATCCGGCTCTCCGAAAATCACAAACAGATTCCCCTTGCCGGTATTGCTCAAATCTGCAGCCATGTGGAGATCGGCGTTCATCCGTGCTTTGAGTATCGGGATTTTGCCGAGTTTGTCGAGATCGGTGGAGTGAGCTTCGTAGGAGAATGCACAAGCTATCAGGATGTCAAAGTCGGCGTCAGCCGCCTCGCGGGCAGCCTCGACGAGGTCGGGACGGGAGACAGTGCCAAATTCGGGACCGATGAAGATGGCGGCGCGTTTGTCGTCACCGGAATCGGGATCGCCTTCGACGTACCGCCCCTCGGCGCAGACGAGGTCGCCGGGCCAGGGTTTGATGCTCGTAAAGGAGATGCGGTCCTCCTTATGCGCCTGTTGGACGCCGGAGGTTTTGAGGTGCTCAAGGATTAGTGTGACGAAATCCTGAGTTTCGCCGTAGCCGAGTTCAGCGTCGGCGAGGTTGTCAATGAGTTCGTCGTCCTCGTCCACGCCGAGCACGCGGTGCGGCGAGAGGCTTTCCACGGTGAACGGCCCCGCGACGCGCACCTTTTTGTTGTCCGCGTAGGGTTTGTCGAAAAGGTATTCGTAATCGGCTTTGGCGGCGATGGAGGCGTCAATCTCTTTCTGGCGGGCGATTCGCAGCTCCCAGAACTCGACAATCAGCGGCTCGGCGACAGGATCCCAATCTTCTGGACGTTCTCGCGGAACTTCCCATTCTTCGAGCGTTTGAGCCTGATCAGTAACCTCCGACAACTCGGTGCGGAGCGGCGCCAATTCCTCCTCGTACCGCTCCCAGATGACATCAATTTCGGCGTTGTTGGCGATGGACTTGAGCGTAATGTGCGGCACCCGCTCGTACACGAAACCTTGGCGGATATCACCGTAGGTAGGTGCCTCCGAGGGCGCTTTCTCTTCAATCTCCGCCTCCTTGAGTTGCCCGTCGCGGCTGTCGGAGAGCAGGTAATAATCATAGCGTGACCCCATAATACGGGCACGTGCCAAAGCGAGTGCCACGCGAGAGGTATCGATTGTAATCCAACGCCTGCCCCAACCTTCGGCGACGTAGGCGGTGGTGCCGGCACCGCAGGTGGGATCAAGGACTAGGTCGCCAGGGTCGGTTGTCATGAGGATGCAGCGCTGAACTACTTTGGCGGCGGTTTGAACGACATAGGATTTGTCGTCTGAAACGCCAGCGGTATCTACCCATTGGTTGGTCCATGCAACACCTGGTCGCTCATCTGAATAAAAGATATACCGTAATGTACTCCCCGAAACCTGCAGGCGATCGGCTTTGGCGAGACGCTCCAAGCCTTTCAAGCTTGCCTTCCATCCCCTGCCTGTTGCGGGTTGGAATGCAGTACCTTGATAATCATAGGCGAGGCTTGAGCTTTCCGATCTTGTTTGGGCAGAAAGCGAAATAGTCTGATACCTTCTGGCATCATTAGGCAGTGTTTTTGGGTTGTCTTTTTCGCTTTTTGACATGGAGACTCTACGTCCGTCAGGTAAATCAATGAAATTGAACGGATCCATCGACGGGTCGGATCCTTTGGGATCAACTTCTCTATATAACTGTCGGTACTTCGCTGCAATTCCTTTTGTAAACCACAGAATGTGGTCGGACACGTTGTCTAGGCTTTTCGTACCCGTTCCTCTCGCTGCCGATCGGGAAAACGTAATCTGTGAAGTGAAATTCCCTTCCCCAAACACTTCATCCATCAATCCTCGTACCCGATGTACGTTCTCATCCCCAATCTGTACAAAGATTGAACCGCTATCCGTTAGCAGGTCTCTCGCTACGGTCAGCCGGTCACGCAAGTAGGTCAGGTAGGAGTGAATCCCGTCCCGCCAGGTGTCCCGAAATGCCTTCACTTGCTCCGGCTCACGCGTAATGTGATCGGCTTTGCCGTCTTTAACGTCGCGGCTGGTGGTGGACCACTGGAAGTTGGAATTGAACTTGATGCCGTAGGGGGGATCGATGTAGATGCACTGCACCTTACCACGCAACCCTTCGCGCTCCGCCAGCGACGCCATCACACGCAGGCTGTCGCCGAGAATCATGCGGTTCGACCAGTTGGCGTCGTGTTGGTAGAACTCCGTCTTGGCACCCTCGCTCGGCAAGCCGTTGAAATCGGCGAACAGGTCGAGTTGTTCCTGCGGCGTCCCGTCCCCGGACTGCGAACCCCGCACCAAGTCGTCAATCAGCACTTTCGGGTGCACCTTCTCCTGAATGAAAAGCGGCGGCGCCTGCACCACCAAATCCGACCAGTCCTGTTCGTCCTTCCCCCGCCAAACGAATTGGGGATCGAGGTCGCGGTTGCGTTCGTAGGTGACCGGAATGGGGTCATCGTCCCCCATCACCGGCTGGAGTTCGGCGGTCGGGATGTTGGGGCGTTTATCGTCGGTGTGTGTGAGTGTTTCGACGGTTTTGGGCTTTGTGGTTTTTCTCTTTTTTGCAGACATTGGCTTAGTGATGAGTGGGAAAATCAGTGGCTAGTAGAGAGTGCCGAGTGATTAGTTAAAAAACCGAGTTTGTGGCGCATCTATGCGGGACAAATCGATTTGTCGGTCATGCTTGCAGCAGTGACTCAAGTTCGAAAAGTCGCAACCGACGCCTAACACCATTGAATGTGTCACGTCCTGCCACACGCGAAACATGGCTACTCCTTTTTCGTCGCCGAAAAATCACATAGTGGAGCCTACCATTGCCGAGAAATTGAAGTCTAACGTGATTGCCATCCTCATCATCTCGGATGACGCGCAAGTTGCCATTATCCAAAAGCACCATCTCCGCCGTGAGAACGAAAGGCGTTGCCCCAAAAAATGACCAGAAATCCTTTTCGGACGCCTGATTCACACTAATCCCATCAAGTTCCCCGAAACAACGCAGTTCCTCAATCCGGTTCCGATATGCTTGGTACTGTATTTCCTTTTTCATTATACCGGTAATCCTTTTGCCATCTATGCAGAGTCCCCGTTGGTTACGTTTAGTAGGTTTCGTAATGCAGGCAACAGGACCGGAATGTCCATTTGGATGAAGTCCCAGACGATGTCGTCGTCAATGCTCAGAAATCCGTGAGCCAATCGATTTCGCACTCCGAAAATTAAAAGCCATTTAATTTCCGGGTGTGCCTCTCGCACATCTATCGGGACGTTAGAGGCAGCCTCGCAGATGAGTTCCAGATCGCGCAGCATAGCATTGTGTATACGCTCATCAGCGACAAACGTCACTCGATTTACTCCCTTCGTATAGGAAAGTATCTTTTCGCTGAATTCAATCATATCGGCGACAAAGCAGCGCCACTCTCGAGGTCTTCGGCGAGTGTTACACATTGATTGCCTCCTGCTCCACGTAAGGACGAAATTCTGCCCGCAACGCCTTTTCCGTGACCAAATCGACCGGATGACCCAACAAGCCCTCCAAGTAAAACTGCACGCCGAAGTAGGCTTTTGAGGTTCCCGGTCGGTCGAAACGAACCAAGATGTCAATGTCACTGTCTTCGGATATTTCGTCACGCGCGGCTGAACCGAATAAGGCGAGGTTTGTGACTCCGAAACGCTGTGCAAGAGTCGCTTTGTGCGCTCGGAGCACTTTTAAGACTTCATCTCTATTCATCGGTTCACCAGTCAAAATAGGATGTTCTATCTCAATATCCGCTGGCGCTGTTGCGATTAGGTTTTTGTCCGTGGGCATTATGGCGGCTCCCATTCAAATCGTACGTCAAGCCTGCGCAGCATAGCAAATGTATTACAATACTTGACGCCAAACTGTTTGCAAACGTTTGGTAGAGGTACCTTATCCACACGATCTTTGTTGAATACCTCGTGTGTGACTACGACCGCGGAATTGACTCTTGCGTATGCGGCGAGCCATCCATCGGCAACTCTCGCGAACTCGTCTATTGCTTGAGGCTGGAATCGCGAATTCTCTTGTACCCATTCATTCATTTCCACGAAGGCATCTATAACCTCTTTCGCTGCTGTGGATACAAACAGATCCTGAGGGGATTGCTTTACCCAATCAGACACTGGATCCGATTTAACGAGAATCTCGTCACGGACCCGATCAATACTCCGCAACCTATTTTCCTCATAATAGTGTATTAGGCACTTCCAAAATCCTGGACAAAGGTCGAGTGCATAGTAGCGACGACGGTGTGCTCCAATGAATACATTCGAGTCCAGAACAAACAAGGGGCGACGTGTGTTCATCAAATCTGTACCCCAAGCTTTTCAGGAATGTCTTCAAAGGTGTCTCCCCAAAGACCGGTGAGGTTGTATGCCTCGCGATAGAGCATACGCTCTTCTTTGACCGCTCGTACAATTGCGGTGGCAAATCGGGGCCCTATGCGCCATTTCTGTGTATTCCAGAAATGTCCACCATCTGTTTCCTTCCGCGATGCTTTAGCCTTGTATTGGCGATAGACCTTGACGAGAGTATCTGGTTGAATTAACTTAAGATCAAACGCACGTCGTGCGGCCACCACGGGGCTCACTTTGAATCTACGAGCGGTAGCCTGATGAGGATTATCCGTACCCGCCTGAGACCAGTAAGCGCGTAATTCCTCCTCCGGCACCAGAAACTCCGCCGCAGCCATGTCGCAAAACTGTTCAATTTGATCTGAATCAGGCTGAAGTTCTTGGAACGTAGAAACGCCGCTTTTGGCGATGAAGAGGTGAGCCAACTCGTGAGCCAAGGTAAACATCTGTGCGGCTTTAAAATCGGCACCATTTACGAAGACAAGCGGCGCATACTCATCCGCGAGAGCGAAGCCCTGAAATTCATCCGGATCAAGTGCCCGTTGCGTGTTGTTGCCCACCACACCATTTAAACACACCAACACACCGGCGGCATCCAACCGGTTTTGAAACAATCGGAGCGCGTCGCTCCAAGTGCTCTGTGTTTCTGCCCATCCATCCGTCAGTTGGAGCGCCTCGCGCATAGCCTCTGCAACGCGTTGCGGGGGCGTCTCCATTCCGTAAGCCCCGACAAAATCCAGCGGTTCAGCGCCCTCTTCAATAAGCTCATCGCGCATCCACGCTTGGCGCCGCTGCATCAGATAGACAGTTTCTAGTAGATCGGGACTTGGAGGCGGAGTGCCCTCTCGGGTTCGGAAGTCGGTGATCGGCAAGCCATCATCGGGCGGTTCCTTCGAGTATAGATATCCCAAAGGCGTATGAGTGTATTTGGCAAGTTTGTCAACCTGTGCGACGCTAATCTTCCCATCGCGCTCCCACGTCAACACGCGCTCCGGCCCTTTCGCGCCCATCTTCTTTGCTAATTCTTCGGGCTGGAGTTTGGCGCGTTCTCGCGCCCAGCGCAACACGTCAGGCTGCAATGTTATTTTTAAGCGGCGACTGCTCATGGTTCACCCAGAGTATTCCTGTAAAGATAGATATACACTGTATCGGGTAAAATCGTGATGTTTCTTGGGGACAGAGTGGACATAATTTGAAAGATAGGTTTAACTCAGCAATGACCGGGGCAGGATGCCACGTACACTGGCGACGCGTCAAGTAGGCACCCGCAGAGAGCATTTCCAGACGAGTGCAAAAGTAGATTACAACTCGAATTTAACATGATGAAATCTTCTTTTCGAAGCGAAATCAAACTCCTAATCTGTCGCTAAGCAACATTCGCCTGTTTTAGCCTGCGTTAGCCCAGATGATGATTTAACAGGGAGGTTTAACCAGTCAAAGGAGGTTGATGAATGCAGTCGCAGCCTGCGTTGACGGCGTTCCGGCTTGGGCTAAAACAGACGGTCCTTGTGTTTCCGGGCTAACGCTTAAGATTTGGAAATTGTTGCCATTGTATGGTCGCTCCAAACTAGCTTAGCTGTTACTCCCCTATTTGTTCGTTTGATCTCCTTTGATCGCTCGTTATACACTCGCTTGATTCAACAAAATTGTGCGAGAAAGAAACCGAGTTTTGAGGAAAAAACTCGGTTTCGACATCGGATTCGGTTGAATTATACTATACATGTGTTAGGTTATCAATGCAAAAATGAAACTGAGTGGTTAGTGGAGGTCGGATACGCTGAACGGTGAAGTTCCGAAACAAACTCCTGCCTCGCAAGGCGGACACTCACCACTGCATTCCCGAAGGTCAACTACACAGATTGACGTGTTCTTCAATCATGTTGTTGAATTCTTCTTCTACCTTGGCTTCAAAGTCAGACTCTATCTCATACACATCCGTGAACTCGGCAAACGCCCAGCGACCGTAGCTGCCGTGCCGATTCACGCCGGGCACCCAGTAGGTCTCCATGGTGGATTTTTTCTCTTTGGCGTCCTCCCCACGATAGCCCTTGATTTCAACGATAAGGTGCAAAAGGTCATCCTCGCCCTTGCCGTCGTCGACAACGACGATAAAGTCGGGCAGGTAGGTACGCGTTTCGGAGCCGTAGCGGTAGGGCACCTCAAGACCGAGGCTGTGGTTCTTGACGTAGGCTTTAACGCGCGGATGGGATTCCGCCACACGGCAGAATTCCGCCTCCCAGTCGCTGTCAAGAATCACCCAGTTGATGTGGCAGCGGCGCGAGTCCGTCTCCCAACGGTCAGTCTTGGAGGTGCTGAAATTGACGTGTGCGGTAGAACCGACAGGATTGTACGGATCAAGCACTGCCTTGACGGGACGCCTTCCTATTTCGCTTCGCGTGATGGCAGCCGTAATGCGTTCGCATGCCATGTCAGCCAACTCCTGGTACATGAGTTGAGCGGGATAGGTTCCGCCTTTGCAAACGAGACAGCCGTCGAGCCACTGTTTGGTGATGCGCTTGAGTTGATTAAAGAGGTGGGGTTTTGGTTCTTCGCCCGTATCCCGCCACTTCGTGAAGATTAACCGCTGCGTGAGCTTAAACAATAGCGTCGAGCGCCTAAGATCGCCGGTGTGGATCAGATTGAGATCGACGCCCTCGCCGATAATTCCTTCGTTCCTTGTTATTGAGGGACCGACAAGTTCTGGGGTGAGTGTCAGCACCGAGTCGTCGTTGTATTCGGCGGTGAGCCGCTCCTCGGGCAATTCCACTCGATAGCCCGCCACCCGCGGAAAACGGATTTCAAGCGCATCCCGCTCGGGCCGCATCGCTTTCACCTGAATAGTTGGCTTAGGCGGCTTGGGTTTGACAGGAACTGGTCTCGCTGTAAAGTCGAATGGTATCCCCAATACGTCTGCGTACTCCACGTCAAATAATCCTTCGTTATTGAGATCGTAGGATTGACGGCGCAGCGCCCGACCGACGACCTGTTCGCAGAGCAACTGCGTCCCGAAGGCGCGAACACCGAGCACGTGGCTAACGGTGTTGGCATCCCATCCCTCCGTGAGCATGGATACCGACACCACGCATCGAATCGAATCCCCGAGAGTTCCCGGTTTTCCGACAGTGTTCATCACTTCGCGCAGGAGTTCTTGGTCCGTGATTTTGTCGGCTTCCTCGCGGTTGCCGGTGCGCTCGATGATCTCTCGCCGAAACCGCTCAATTTCGTCGGCTGCCATCTTACGAAAGTTCGCGTCCAGCGCGTCCCCAGACTCCAACTGTTCGCTGTCGATTAAAAGTGTGCGGGGCCGTGCGTACTGGTTGCCGTACTCGTCATAGTTACGAAACAGTTCGAGTCGCCCGTCTACCAAGGTTGTTGAGCCATCATCGTTTTCACGGTGGAAACCGGAAATGTAGTCGTAGACCAGCTTGGATGTCGACGTGTTGTTGCAGACGACAATAAAGCAGGGCGGGACATCTATCTTCGCCTTTTGCCTGAGTTCGAAAGTGTTGGCGTAGTGCCCGTACAGCGCCTCAAGCGCCGTTTGGAGAACCGCCGGAAGGCTCAAGGGGTCGAGATCTCTTGATTTACCCCGCCCCTTCTTCGGCATGTCGGATCTGATGTTTTCCCAGAGTTCCCGAAATTTGGGCATGTCTCCACCGGGAATGTTGTCCGCTACCGGCACTCGCGGCAGTTTGACGATACCGCATTCGATGGCATCCATGAGCGAGAAATCGCTCATCGTCCAAGGGAATAACGTGCCCTCCGCATAGCCTGATCCGCGCAGGAAGAACGGCGTCGCCGAGAGATCCATCACCCGGTTGATGCCAAGCCGTTTATCGACCATCTCAAGTCCCGAAATCCAAAGTCGAGCGGCTTCCGTGTTCTTCTTGGCTTCCTTCCTGTCATCTCCAGTGAGTTTGTCCTCGTCCGACTCTCCCGACTTCTCGCGGTAGCAGTGGTGCGCCTCATCGTTGAGCACCATGAGGTTCTTTATGCCCATGAGTTCGGGCATCACCCGTTGCAGCATCTGCCCCTCGGTTTCAAGGGTCGCAATGGGCTGCCCACGCCCCTGTAACAGTGCGCGCCCGCCCTTGGAGAGTTCGGTCCGCTCGCGCAGCTTAAAAGCGTGGTAGTTCGTGATGACAATCTTCGCCTTTTCCAGGTCGGGCAGCATGTCGCTTGGCACCAGCTCGCGCCCCCGGAAATAGCTGTCCGGGTCGTTGGGCTGTAGCACACGCAGGCGGTCCTTGATGGTGATGCCGGGCGTGACCACCAAGAAACCTCGGGTGAACCTCGCACTCTGCGAGCGGCGCACGGCGTTGATCGTCTGCCAAGCGATTAGCATCGCCATGACAGTGGTCTTGCCGGCGCCCGTCGCCAGCTTCAGGGCCAACCGTGATAACTCTGGATTCGCCTCATTATTGGCATCTGCCAAATAAGCAACGAAATCCTTGCTGACTTGGTCCGCACGTGGCGCCACTTCGGTGAGCCAAATGACGGTTTCAACAGCTTCCACTTGGCAGAAGAAAGGTCGAATGCCGCTGAATTGGTGGTTGCGCCAGTGCTGAAGTAAGCGAGCAGTCTCCGGAGTCACCTGCCATTGGTTCGGGTTTGGTCTGTCCCGCCAGCGGTCAACCTGTCGGCGCACGCCGTTGATAATCGCCGTAGGATCGTACTGCTGTTCTTCAGTCGAAAGCCCCTTCCCCTCGTCGAATACAATCTCTGTTTGGTTTCGGGAGGATTTCCTTCGCTTCTTCGGCTTGGGCACCGGCGTGATGAATTCCGCCCGCCTTCTGCTGTTTATTATCTGTTGGGTTGGCTGTCCCGTCTCATCAAGCTCCCAGTGCTGACTTGGGGGTTCGTAAGGCGAGTTGAGAATGGGCCGATCAAAGAATGGATTATCCAAAACATAACTCCGCTAGAGCGAAACTGCAAACAGATCGAAATATTGGCAGTACGATAAGGCAACAGAAGGCGGGCTGTCAAGTGAAATCAACTTCCGGTACGGATCAAGCCAGCGGGACAGATTAAGGAAAAAAAACGATCAGGCGACTAATAGAGAGTGCAATTGAATATCATGTTCGTTATTTACTCGGTCTAACGCTATTGACCTGCTAATCGAATAGTCTTGTGCCAAGACTTACAAATGCTAATCGTTTGATAATCTGATGTGGACATGCTATAGTGTACCTTCCTCGGATACGGAAGCAGTAAAGTGTCAACCCTCATTTTGACCACTTATATGTAAAGATTATCTCGGATAAACCATCTGCAATGACGCTTTCCAAACAGTCGATACTTGGGAGGTAAATATGGAGACATTAAACAAATTTTTTATCGATCTCGACGACGCGTTGGAGTCGGTAATGGGTGCGGCTTTGATTAAATTCGTATACGCCATGCTGGTATTGCTGGCATTGCTGGTCACCTATAGAGTGACTAAAGGATTGATTATCTCCGCGATGCGTCGGAGCAACCGCACCGAGGCACAGGTGATGCAATTCCTGTCAATGTGGCGGTACTCCTTTATGCTGGTAGGGATAGTTTTTATCATTGTGAGTTTGTCCGGTTCCCTGGCGGCAATGGGCTTGACCGTCGCCTTTATCAGCATGATTCTGGGTTGGTCGCTGCAGCGTCCGGTAACCGGTGTGGCGGCCTGGTTGATGGTCATGATTAAGCGCCCCTTTGTCATCGGTGACCGCATAATTGTGCAGGGGGTACGGGGCGATGTGCTGGACATTTCCCCCACCCATATCCAGCTGGGCGAAGTCGGTGGCACAATAGGCGGCGAAGAGTCGTCCAATCGAGGCATTCTGATTCCCAATGCGATACTGTTTGACCAGATGGTAATAAATTATGCGGTGACCGAGGAAGCTAAATACATTCTGGACGAAGTGCCCGTACGCGTGTCCTATGATTCGGACTATGAGTTGGCGGAGCAGACACTGATTTCCTGCGCACGGGAGATTACATCGGAGATTATCGAAGAAACCGGTCTGGAACCCGAGGTGCGCGCCGAATTCTTCGACTCCGGTATCATGATGCGTCTGCGCTACCGTTCGATTGCCGTCGATCGACAGAGGATATCGACCCGTATCGTTGCAAAGATCACGGATGCATTTTCAAATAGCCCTCACGTCGGTTTTGCTTACCCGCACTCCGCCGTAGAATATCGATTGTCCAATTCGGCTTCACTGCCGCCTATGTTTAATGAAGATGGATCTAACTGAGTCGTACATACGCCAAGTAGTCAACCCGACCTGCTGCTAACATGTGTGTCGACGCGCGCCGCCATTATTCACTGGGAATAGCTCATATATTCTGGAGATTTCGTTATGCAAACTGTGAATATGCGCGTCACAGGCACAAGATTGTGAATCCCACGCCTTCCGAGGCTTCAATCGAAAGGACTATTTGATTTATGTTTTCAAAACCTGGTAGGCAATCGCGTACCGAAAGGCGCACCGCAACCTCGTATTCCCAATCGGGGCACAGTTTTGGAACGGCGCCCGTTTATCTCGCATCCATCAGCACCATTCTGGGGGCGATACTCTTCTTGCGGTTCGGTTACGCCGTCGCGCACGTTGGGCTATGGGGCAGCCTAATGATTATCCTGCTAGGGCACCTTGTTACAATCCCGACGGTGCTGGCGGTTTCCGAGATCGCAACCAACCGCCGAGTTGCGGGCGGGGGCGCGTATTACATAATGAGTAGATCCTTCGGCACAAGTATCGGAGGAACTATCGGAATTGCGCTATACCTATCGCAGGCTATTTCGGTAGCCTTCTACATGGTCGCGTTCGCCGAAGCCTTTAAGCCGGTGTATGAATGGCTCGCGTCAAACTACGATCTGAATCTAAATCCGCGCCGATTCAGCCGTCCCTGCACACTGCTACTCATCCTCATGATGTTGACAAAGGGGGCTGGATTGGGTGTGAGGGCGCTGTGGGCTGTCGCTGCCATCTTGGCGGCGTCAATTACGCTGTTCTTGGCTGGTGAAAGTAATGGATTCATACAGCCCGAGGCATTCAATTTCACTGCCCGCATTGATGACGCCGACAGCTTCGGTATCGTCTTCGCGACCTGTTTTCCGGCATTTACGGGCATGATTGCCGGACTTGGGCTATCCGGCGATTTGAAGAATCCCGGACGCAGTATACCGCTCGGCACGATCGGCGCCACCCTGACCGGAATGGTGATATATGTGCTGGTGGCTATAAAACTGGCGCAGAGCGCCAGTCCGGCGGCGCTTGCCGCCAACCAGTTCATCATGGTGGATATCGCGTTGTGGGGACCCGTGATATATATCGGGTTGGGCGCCGCCGCCTTATCTTCCGCGATCGGATCCCTCTTGGTGGCTCCCAGAACGCTTCAAGCCCTCGCCCGAGACAACGTTTTGCCGATTCCGAAGGTGAATCGTCTGCTGGAAAAAGGGTGGCGCACAACTCAGGAACCGGTTTACGCGACCTGTGTGTCGGGCATAATTGCGATGGTATTCGTGGCAGTCGGTAAGCTCGACTTTATCGCACATATCCTTAGCATGTTCTTCATGGTGACCTACGGCGCTCTCTGCGTGGTCTCCTTCCTTGAGTATTTTGCGGGGAATCCATCCTATCGTCCGACATTTCATTCTCGTTGGTACCTGTCCCTTGCAGGCGCCGTAATGTGTGGAATAATGATGTTTCAGATGAGTATGCTGTACGCCTTCGTTGCTATTGTTCTAATGCTCGCGACATATATCGGACTCCGGCGCACGCGGCGGGAACAACGAGGCTTGAGCGCGATCTTTCAAGGGTCAATGTTCCAACTGACGCGCCGACTTCAGATAATCCTGCAGAAGAGCCGAGCCAATTTGTCCGAAAGCGGATGGCGCCCCTCGATAGTGACGGTGACGCGGCACGGCGAACGTCGACTTGGTCATTTCGATCTGCTTCGCTGGATCTGCCATCGACATGGATTCGGTCATTTCATCCAGTTTTTCCAAGGCGAATATTCCTACCTCGACGAGATTGAAGCGCGTATCCGAGTTGACAGCTTGGTTCAACGCAGCGAATTGAGTAAAGCGGGCATATTCGTAGACTCTCTCATAAGCCCGACGTACAAACAAGCCATGGCGCAATGCCTGCAGACGCCGGGAATTTCCGGCTTGCCGAATAATTGCGTTTTGCTTGAGTTCGACGAAGAGAACCCCGACGAAATTAACGAAGTCAGCCAAGGTGCGCAACTTGCCGCGAGTCTGATGTTCAACGTACTGGTCTTGCGATCGACCAATTACCGCTTCGGCTACCGGTCAACGATTCATGTCTGGGTGACCGAAGACAACTTGTCGAACGCTCCGATGATGTTGATGTTTGCCTACATCATCGTGGGACATCCGGAGTGGAAACGCGCCGACATCCAGCTCTTTGGCTGTTTTGACCCGGGCAACGCCGGCAGCGAGGAGGAAAGACTGGCGAAACTCATGAAGAACGGGCGGCTTCCCATTTCCAGACAGAATGTAACGTTCGTGTCCTGTGAGAGTCGAGAGGCGCTAGAGGGTGAGGTGTCGCAGCGATCTGAGCAGGCAGACTTGGTTCTCGCCGGGTTGACTATGGACGATCTTGAGCCGAATGCAGCGGTAAAAGCGCTGCAAGCTTACGATGCAGCCAACGAGGTGCTTTTCGTGCACCCAAGCGAGCGAATCTCGGTTGACTAGAACACGCTCCGGAAGCACTGAATCGACAATCTGCTCCGTTGCCACCGAAAATTCGCACTTAAGAGCAAGTCCGAATTGTTAGCAGATGATAAATCGCCTGAGAAATAAATTCAAGTTTCAGGTAGAGCAACTGCTGTTACGCGGTGCCTACTCCCGATTGTTATTCATTGCATCGCTCGTCGGAGTCGTGGCTATTGCAGGCGGCATGGTAGTGCAGGCGACAGACACCCCATTTGAGGATGGCAAATCAGCAGTTTGGTGGGCGTTCTTGCGTTTAACTGATCCCGGTTATACTTCACGTTGTCGGAACTTGCGCTTTTTCAAAAGTCTGGAAATTTAGCGTGAGTAACGTGTCTAATTCCGATTTGTAGGTGGTATGAGTCTGATTGAGGCAATCGCTAATTGCACGCTTGAAATCGGAAAAGTCGTCATAATACTTGGAGTAAAGGCATTTCTTCCTGATAAATTTCCAGAGGCGTTCAATCAGATTTAAGTTGGGGGAATAAGGCGGAAGATAAAGCAACTCAATTTTGAGTCGCACAGCCAACTCCTGCACGATTTGGCACTTTTGATACCTGGCATTGTCTAAAACCAATGTAACCGGCTTCTCAATTCCCCGCTCTGCAATACGCATTAGCAACTCACAGATGGTTTGCGCGTTGATATAAGTATCGTTTTGTATGAGTATCAGTTCGTGGGTTATGGCATTCAAGGCGACTAGCACATTGAATCGCTTTCTGCCGGCCGGCGCTTTGATAAATACGCGCTCAAACGACCACAGAAATCCTAAAAAAGGGGCTAAGACAAAATGGGCGGCATCAAGGAAAAAGACATCTCTCAGACCAGCAGAAGCTTCGTCCAGATGCGGTTGCAACTCTTTTTTTAAAGGTCTCCTGAGCCTCAACATCGGCTCCAGCGGGTATATGTCCTACTTTCCGGTACTCGATGCCTATGCTTTTGAGAAACACACGTACACGACTTTCACTGCGTTGGATACCGGTGAGTTCATAGATTTTTGCCATAGCCTCTTTAATCGTCGCCGGTGGATTTGTCCGAAAATAATCTTCAATTGTGGTTTGATAAGCCGACAATTCACTTTCCGGTAGGTGGTAATTGAGTTGTTTGAGCGCCTCAATACCCCCAGCCTGATATTGGCGCAGGTAAGCCCGCAATGTGTTCGGCGAAATACCGCTCAACGCCGCGATTTGGTGATGAGGTAAACCTTGACTCTTGAGCCAAAGCGCCTCCATTTTACGCTGTACCCTGGGATGAGGATGATGATAACGCTGATAATTCAATGCTTCGATAGCTTCTTGAGTAAAGTCAATTACAATCATAGCGCCCTCGTCAAAAGCCATAAACGTTACATAAACGTTAGTTTAAATCTACAAAAGCCTCCTTTCCAAATTATACCTGATTTATACCAAGAAAAAACGCAATATTTACCGATGCCGAGTATATTTGGGAGACGACGTAGGGATGGCGCGCCGTGCCATCTCATCCGTCTTGACCGTGCTCGGTTACGTGCTTTTCATGGGGTCATTGATTGCCATCATGACGCAATGGCTCAATCAGAAAATCCGAGATTTTGAGCGCGGTCTCACCCCAATTGTGCGGCGCAATCACATTCTGATCTTGGGATGGACAAACCGAACCCCCGCAATTGTAGAGGAGTTGATGCGCGCAGAAGGACGTGTGCGTCGATTCTTACGGCGCCGACGTGCGCGAAACTTACAGATCGTTTTATTGACTGAAGATGTCAACCTGGAGCGAACGATAGAATTGCGGCGGATGCTCGGTAAGCTCCGGAAGAACGGAACAATCACGTTCAGGTCGAGCACACCGCTGAGGTTGCAGCATTTGGAACGTGTCGACTTCTTGCACGCGAGTGCCATAATCCTGCCCGGAGCCGAATTTGCGTACGGCAGCGCCAATGATTCGGACGCCCTCATCGTCAAGACACTGTTATCGATAGCGAAAACCGTCGACAAGAGCAGCCATGAATCACTGCCGTTGCTGGTGACGGAGATCTTTGACGCGCGTAAAGTTGCCATGGCACAAGGCAATTACCGCGGGGATTTGGAGAGGTTTTGGCAAGCGATGTCTTCATCGCGCGATGCATGGCGCAGAACGTACGCCATCCCGGATTATCCAGCGTGTTCCATGAGATTCTTTCTCACGGACATGGATATACTATTTTTGTGCGTGAATTTGAGTCGCTTTCGGGCTCACGTTTCGGCGATATGACGGTTTCAACTCCAAGTGCTATTCTGCTGGGGGTTGTACGTCTTCAAAGAGAGAATTTCCGCCCGTTGCTGAACCCGCCAAGGGAGCTTATATTGGAATCAACAGATCGCCTCGTATTCTTGGCTCGGACATACGAAGATTGTGAGGTAAAAGCCAACGACTCGCCGCTACAACCGAACGAAGAATTTCATGATTTCACCCCTGCAATTATGAAAGATCGGCGGCGCATATTAATCTTGGGATGGAATCACAAAGTTGCGGCGTTTCTTATGGAGCTTGGAAGGTACATTCGCGAGAAGTTCGATGTAGCCATATTGTCGCTCGTTCCCGTAACGGAACGCGAAACAGAGTTGCGCCGCAAAGCTATTGACACTAGTCGTGTTATGTTGGCCCATTGCGAAGGTGATTACACCTCTACCAAGTAACACTCGACATTGCACTCCGTTGGATTGCAGACGCGGAGAGGAATCATGATTCTATTGACATTGCCGGGATCTCTATCGCGCTCCTTATCCAGTCGCTTGATCCTCTGGAGTGCGAAACGCGGGAAATATCAATCACGGAACGCTCTTTTAAAGCTAACCAAGGTGTGCAAACCAGTGTTACTTGCAGAAAGAATTATTCCGACAGGGATAATGGCACGCTCTCAAGTAACACTTTTTCAAAACCAGTCTTAGAGAATGAAATCTGTACCACAATCTGTTAGATTGTGATCCGCAAACTAACAGTTTGCGGTACGAGAGGGTTACTTGCAGAATGAATTATACCGACAGAGATAATGGGGTGCTACCAAGTAACACTCGACATGGCACTCCGCTGGAGTGCGGAGATTGGGCGCATCACGATTCTATTGACATGGCACTCCTCTGGAGTGAAAACCAGACCACGAAGGAACACCTTTTCAAAGCCTATCATAGATTCAAAGACGTAAGTGTTGCTTGCTGAAAGAATTATTCCGACAGGGATAATGGCGCGCTACCAAGTAACACTCGACATGGCACTCCGCTGGAGTGCGGAGAGTGGACGCATCACGATTCTATTGACATGGCACTCCTCTGGAGTGCAAGTGGTGGAAAATCCCTCACGAAACACATTTCTAACCTAGTCATAGAGCGAAAAACAAGTGTTACTTGAAGAATGAATTATTCCGACAGGGATAATGGCGCGCTACCAAGTAACACTCGACATGGCACTCCGCTGGAGTGCAGAGAGTGGGCGCATCACGATTCTATTGACATGGCACTCCGCTGGAGTGCAAGTGGTGGAAAATCCCTCACGAAACACATTTCTAACCTAGTACACGTTGGCAGAAATAGTTAAGAGGTTTAGGCAGTTAAAGGCCTGCCTTTGTACGTCCATTTAAACGGTTTAGCCATCGTTTGATTAAAGTAAGAAATAAAAGATAAAATGCGTTGATGTAATTCTTGTACAGAACCGAAAGATGCCCGTTTGAGCAATCGACGAACGAGAATTGAAAACCAAATTTCAACTTGATTTAACCAACTGGTGTGCTTCGGGAGATAAACGAACCGTATCCGATGGGTTTTGTCTTTGAGGAATTCGGATCGACTCCCCATTGATTTTAGAATGCCTCGTCTACCTTTTTCTCCCAAATCTCCCTCAATACCACATTGTTTGGCCACTAACCGAACCAGAGATTCGGATTTGTGAGTATTGAGTTGATCGACGATAAATATCCACTCGCCGTGGCTATCGCTGTCTATAGTCGTTTGGATATGGGCTGCAAAATCGACTTCGGTTCGTGTGGGAGCTAGACTTGGGCAAAGCACAAGTCCGGTTGCCACTTCAAAGTTGGCAATTAAACTCAAGGTACCATGACGAATGTATTCAAATTCTTGGCGTTCGATAATCCCGGGTCTCATCGGTTTTGTGGGTGCTTTTCGCTCTGTTGCTTGTATACCTGTCATCTCATCACAACTCACCAGGTGAGTGGATTGTTGAGCCAACTCTTGAGCTTGATGGTACAAGTCACACACTTCCTTCACTTCAGCATCGAACGTCTCCTCTTTTTTCGGGTTGAGCCAATACCGACATTGGTGAGGTTTCAAATCGAACTGCTTTTAAAAAACGCCCCACATGTCGGGGCGAAATCGACTTGACTATACCCCGTTTTATCGACTCATCGGCGAGGTCTGTGGGTGTCCAATGGGTGATGGGGCGTCCACTTTGGGAGGGAGGTTCACAAGCTAAGGCGACAATTTGACAGATTTGCTGGGCACTAAAGGTGGGGGGTGCTCCGCTACGCGCGTTGTCTGAAAGGAGATTGACAATTCGGTTGCTATAGTCCTTCTCCGTTTCTTCAACTTCACACACCGCTAAGTTCTCCGACGCCTTCGCCCATCTCAAACGCCAGGTTCGGACTGTATAACAGCTTACGGCAAGTGTTCGGGAAATCTGTTCATTGGCAGCACCTTGATTGGCAGCCAAAATAATACGGCTGCGTCGCACCAGTTGCTGCGAACTTTTCTCTCGACGAACTATCCGCTCAAGTATACTTTCTTGGGTTGGCGTCAACTCAATCAATTCTGGCTTAGGCCCTGGCATGGTAGACTCCTTGTATGCTAATATGTTCAAAATCAATTCACCGCACCTCATAAGTCTCAATATTATAACATGCCTATAACCCATAAGACAATTGCGCTGAACTGTACTAGTCATAGAGCGAAAAACAAGTGTTACTTGAAGAATGAATTATTCCGACAGGGATAATGGCACGCTACCAAGTAACACTCGACATGGCACTCCGCTGGAGTGCAGAGAGTGGGCGCATCACGATTCTATTGACATGGCACTCCGCTGGAGTGCAAGTGGTGGAAAATCCCTCACGAAACACATTTCTAACCTAGTCATAGAGCGAAAAACAAGTGTTACTTGAAGAATGAATTATTCCGACAGGGATAATGGCACGCTCTCAATTGACTCGATTTCGTCGCATGCTGCAACTTGAAAAGCATATTTTACGCATGCGTGCCATTTTGGCATCGTATGCGGACATACGTTTTCTCGATGTGTACACCATACGCCGAGGACTAACATTCTGTTCCTATTGTTCAAGTGAACAGGAAAGCGCTACGCGATCCCAAATGGACGGAATACCCTCAGATTTCCTTCGGAGGCGCGTCCGTAGCCGGGTAAAAGTGAACATCCCGCTGCGGGAACGCAATCACGATGCCGTGTTCCCTGAACCTCTTGCGGATCATGAAATGCAGGTCACTTACAATCTCAAGGCGGTGCATCACGTTAGGGATCCACGCCAGAATCTCAAAATCCAGCGATGAATCCCCGAATCTTATGAAACGTACGAATGGCGGCACAACGTCCGGCAGGTCAGGATTCATCTCCTTAATTATATCGGGATGTGAATTGGCGACCTCTAGCAATACCTCTTTCACCAAATCCTCATCTGATTCGTACGATACTCCAACGGAAACCTTTATTCGCGTACGTGTGTTGTCGTGCGTCAGATTGGTAACGGTTTCAGAGATAAACTTGGAATTAGGGATGATAATGTCAATATCCTCGGGCGTAGCTACCACGGTTGAGCGCATGTTGATGGATTTGACAATTCCGTAGGTGCCGCCAACCGTAACCCTGTCGTCAATCTTGATTGGACGCTCAAAAACCATGATCACCCCCGAGACAAAATTTGACGCGATATTCTGCAGTCCGAAACCAATCCCGATTGATAGTCCACCGAGCGCGACGAGCACGCTGTTCATGTTGAATCCTATCAGATTCACCGCTACGAGAACTCCGAACGCGATTACTACGAGTTGTGTAAATCGGAGAAAGAGAAACTCTGCATTTACCGGAAGTTGAAATACCGGAAGTACCTTGTCGCGCAGCGTGACCTTTATACACCTCGCTACCACAACCGAAGCTCCAACGACGCTCATCGCCACTGCTATGCCGGTCACACTCAACCGCGTTTGACCAATCGGAATCGAATAGCTGAACAGCCTCTTCATCAATTCCCGTGGTGCGCCGAACGCATTGAGGGCAACGATGAAACCTATTAACCCCGCGATTAAATATGCGCCTCCAAGCACCCGTGACTGTCGATCTTCTTTCACCTGCAAATACATCAGAAGTCGACGCAATTGACGTTGCAGTAATCCTCCAAGAAGCAGGAATCCGGCGAAGATTACGATGAAGATCGCAAATTCAATCAGATCTATCGAGAATCCATCGACAAATGGGACGGACATCTCAAAAGTGAATGAGTGTTTCACATCTTCCACAATATCAGTCACCTCGATCTCTCCTTTCTTGAGTCCATCTACGAAACGGCTTGCACACGTCGGGATGCTTCGAATATCCGACTCCTTCGGTGATGATGTTGACCTGATGTCGGCATTATCGGGCGCGGTATTTTCGTTACCCGGTTTCTATTAATCGGCTTGCTCGAGTGCTTGTGGCGGTGTCTGGTATGGAGGAATTTCAAACAAGTCCGCAACCATGGCGATCCGTTCCGGCATGCCGAGCAGGTAGGCTTCGTCATCGCACTCAAATCGCATGTCTTTCCCTGGATTCGGCACAATTTTACCGCTCCGTAATACTGCCACGACCGTTACATCGTAACTACCTCGTAGCGCTATTTCTTCTAGGGATTTTCCAACGAAAGGCGATTTTTCATCGACACGTAATACCGAGATCTCCAGATCAGGGTGATGTACATCCCCCTCACGTACGGTCGGCGCCCCTCTGGGCAAACCGCGAAACATTTTATAACCGTCCGCACGAACCTCGGCGATGAACCGTTCAATTTCGTCGTGGGGAACAAGATATTCCATTAGTACACGGGTGAAGATCTCAATCGAAGTCTCGAACTCCTCCGGTATCACCTCGTTCGCCCCAGCGCGATACAGCGGTTCTACCTCGGCAACATGGCGCGTTCTGACAACAATATGCGCTGCCGGGTTCAACGTGTGTGCCGCTGCTACGATACGGCGTGCCGCGGCGTCATCCGATATCGCTACTACAACTACGCGCGCCGATTTGACGTTCACATGCCGGAGTACTGCATCGTGAACAGCATCACCGTAGAAAATCGGTTCACCATCGGAACGCGCCGCTTGCACAATCTCCGTATTCATCTCGACGATTACATAAGGGATGTCTGCCGCACGCGCCGCCTTTGCGACGTTTCTGCCATTCAGCCCGAATCCGACTATGACGATGTGGTTCCTATGGTCTAGGTGTTTCGCTTGGAGGACCCGCCTGAATCCCATCACAAGTCTGTTTGGCAGAGGTAGCCGCAATACCTCGTCTGCCACTCGAGTAGCGCCTGCGACGATAAACGGCGTTGCCGCCATCGTAACAACTGATACTGCCAGAAACAGTCTGTAATTTAAGTCGCTGAGCAGTCCGTGTTCGATGCCCGTACTCGAGAGGATAAACGCAAATTCCCCAACCTGACTCAATGTAAGACCTGCCAGGATCGCCGTGCGTAACGGATATCCGAGCATAGATGTTACGCCTCCCGCGATGAGGCTCTTTGCAACGAGAACAGCAATTGTCAGTCCCGCAATCAACAAAGGTCTTTCAATCAGTACGTGAAAATCAAGTAACATCCCGACGGAAACAAAGAAGAAGCTTGTGAACACGTCCCGAAACGGTGTGATGTGGCCAAGCGCATCATGACTCGACTCCGATTCTGAAATAATGAGTCCGGCGAGGAATGCGCCCAGCGCCAAGGACACGCCGAATCGCGATGTCAACCAGACGACACCCAGGCAGATGGCGAGTACGCTCAATAGGAATACCTCTCGGCTCCGCGTGCGAAGAACCTGTGAAAGAATCATCGGAACGACGTATCGCGCCCCAACAAATACTACGGCTATCATCGCAACTCCCTTCGCGAGCAGTAGAATGAGCGCATTGTTCATGTCGCTCGCTTGGTTGGCTAGGAGCGGCGTAATCAGCATCATCGGTATAATGGCAATATCTTGGAAGATTAGGATTGCCAGGGCTGTGCGACCATGCGGGGTGCGTGTTTCGTCGCGTTCTTGAAGCAACTTCATTACGATCGCGGTGCTGCTAACCGCGGCGAGGAAGCCAATAAAAACCGATTCGTTCGCCGGCTTCCCGAAATATCGGGCGATCGCAAACGCTGCCAAAAGCGTCAATCCTACTTGCAACGATCCGCCTACCAGAACTGACCTCTTAATCTGAAGCAGACTCTTGAGCGAAAACTCGATCCCGATGGTGAAAAGCAGCAGGATAACCCCGACCTCCGCTAGAATCTCTACTTCACCGTCAGCCTTAATCAGTGCCAATCCGTGCGGTCCTGCAATCAGTCCTGTCAAGAGAAAGCCGACAATGGACGGCACACGCAGTCTATGACAGACCAATAGGACGCCTATCGATAAGCCGAATATCGTGCAGATGTCATAGAGCAAAGGAATATCCATGATTCCTCCACGTTCCGATACGTTGGCAGGTCAATCTAGATTTGGAGATGTTATTGTTATTCACTGCTTGGCGTTCCCATCTATAGTGGTTCACATTCACATTTACCCATATTTGTTAGCAAGTTGATGATTGAAAATTGCCCCAATAGACCTCCTGCCGTGATCGGGAAATCGCTCCTACAGGAACGCGCAATAAATTGCGCTACTACGAACCGAACCAGCGAATCCCGTATGTGTAATTTTTGATTGCAATTCCTATAACGAACACGAGTGAAGATTTTATATCCCGGAGCGAGTTACTATTGCAGCAAAACCCGGTTCTTCTTTCACTTGATTGAAAATTGCCCCGATAGACCTCCTGCCGTGATCGGGAAATCGCTCCTACAGGAACGCGCAATAAATTGCGCTACTACGAACCGAACCAAGCGAATCCCGTATATGTAATTTTTGATTGCAATACCTATAACGAACACGAGTGAAGATTTTATACGTCGGAGCGAGTTACTATTGCAGCAAAACCCGGTTCTTCTTTCACTGCTCGGTCTGGATTCCCAGATTCAGACCATCAAGCAACTGAATAAAGATCAAACACGGGGATGGACCAAGCAAGCGATTAGCAATTACAACTTATCCCTCGTGACTATTTGCATCGCTCGACCGTATTATGACTCATGGCACGGCTATTTTGCCAACCCGAAATCCATCTCAATGTACCGTCTAGTTCTTGGATGCAATTTCAAAAAATCAAATCTAGACACAATAGCGTAGGTTATAAGTTCAATGAGGAAGGATGGTTACCATGCCATCGAGCAAAAAACTGTTCTCGTGATTTTCATTGGAATAGCAATCAACTTGCTGATGAATATAGAGAATGCCATAGATAGTATGGTAGAAATCGAACGGATTGAGGATTCGCATCTGATTTGTAAAAGGATATCCCTGGTAAATGATGAAGGCAAGCAAACGGTGATGTTCTATGGCGGGGGAGATATCGATGAAGGGCAACTTTTGCTATTCGGTCATAGTAGTGGCGCTGAAATGTACATTGAGGTAAGTGGAATCATGATAACGCATCAGAACGGGTCTCGTATGAAAGTTGAACTAGAAGGGTCGATACCGAAAATATATCTGAGAGACTCGATTAGTGGTGACGTTGTGACTGATGGTTATGGAATAGCTAAGTGGTCTATTTTCCAAAAAAATATGGTTAATGTTGGGTGCCGGTGCGGTTAGAAACCGCACCTACCGGCGTGGTAGAACAGTTTCTTGTGCCAGTCTCGTAAGCATTAAATTCTTAGCGAATAGACCACTTAGTATGATGCGGATATGAACCTCATTACAAGAATAATGAATGATAAAGAATCCTCCCCGAAGGATGACTGAATGGATTTCCGCTATCGGAAATCGACAAATCGGAAAGGTAAAATATGGGCTAGGGGCTGTCACCCGTGATCCTGCGTTTGTGAATACGCATCACCCTATGGAAAGAACCATTCGCCATGTTCCAACTTTGCAAGAAGAGGAGACACGGGGTGCGGTCCTATAACGTAATACCGAATTACGTAGTATTCACCCTCAAAACGCCTGTCCCAACCCCAGATTAATCTGCGGCGATTCACCACTGATAAGCGGTACGCCGTAATCAAAACGAAGCGGCCCCAAAGGCGTGTCAACCCGCACACCCACTCCGACCGCGGAATGCAGCGGATCGGTATCGATTGCACCGAGGTTATCCCACACATTCCCGGTATCGAAGAACAACGCCCCTCCCACGAGTTTGTATAGAGGAAAACGCAACTCGAGGTTGTAAATGAAAAGCACGTCGCCTCGATGAGTATTCGACAATTCATCATCAAGAGGCCCCAAGGATCGGTCTCTGTATCCTCTAACCGTCGTTGACCCGCCCGCCCGGAATCGTTCGAAGGATATAATCTCGCGATCACGGTTCGATCGCAAACCTCTCGTGTAGCCAAGCCGAAGCGCGTTGACCAGAATCATGTCCCCAATCCGAGAATAGTACCGATTGTCTCCCGTAAGCTTGAAGAAACTCGTTTTCCCACCGATAAACCCGCCGGCGTACTCGACGGCAAATTCGTTCAGCCGACCGCCACTCGGATTTAGAAACGGTTCCCTGTTGTCACGGTGAAATGACAACCCCAAGCTGCTAACCGTGGTATCCCTCTCCATCGGTAAAACCTGCTCTGAAGATTCCGGCTCTTGCGCAGACTCGATTCGCTGCCGCAACTCCTGGTATTTGTACTGCACCGCGACGTTACTATAAAGACTCAGCCGCCTCGCCAAATTGCCGGTCGCGCCCCGTGCACGTGTGTTGTCTTGTTCCTCCAAGTTGTCCTCGAATATCCTCAACGTGCCCATCGTGGGACCGATGAGCCAAGGCTCGATGAGGGTAAGTTCATATAGGTTACCCCGCGTTCCGGCGCTAAGCTTTGCGCCTGCCCGCATGTTCCGGTGATAGAGGTTGCTATGAAGCACCGCGAGCGTGCCTCGTATTCCTTCCGATGGGCTATAGCCGCCCCGAACGCTAATAGAACCCGGCCGTCTCAATTCAGCGTGCACGTTTACATCAAGCACCTCCTTACCGTCAAGTCTTCCCGGGGTATCTATGGCAACACGCCTGAAAATCCCCAGTCTCGCTAGTCGTTGCTGCGCTTCGCGCAGCTTATCGGGGTTAAACACGGCGCCTTCACGCAACCCCAAACTTTCAAACTCCCGTCGCAATACATACTCTCGAATCCCGGTGGTGGCATCCCTCGAAGGATCGTCGACCGCCGGATTCCCGGTTACTCCCCTCAGAGATGTAGACCGACTATCGCCGCCGAATCCGGTGCCCGGGCTGCTGGAAAAGCTAAACTCTCCGAATGAAACCCGCTCTCCTTCGGTTATATTGTAGCGCAGCAAACCAATCTCGTAGACATTAAGCGTGTCCCCATCCCTTTCGACGATGTAGCTTCGACCTGCATCTTGGTCAGTCATAAGCCAGCCGCGCTCCCGTTTTTCAATGAACACATTCGGAGACAAGCGTAACGGATGCATTTCGGCTTCCTGATCGTCGTCCGACTCACCTTCAAGGAATCTGCGGAACACTTCTGGTGCACGGATAGACATATTCCTCGGAAGTCGATTCTCAAGATTTTCCCACTCCTCCAAACTCCATAGGTCGTTACGGAACAAGTGAGCGTTATATTCCGGTCTTATGCTGGCATAGATGTAGCCCTTCTGATCGTAGAGCGACAGCATCCTGTAATGGTCATCAACAACGATACCCTCCTTGCTGTAAGGTTTGCCCGGTTCGGCATCAAGCTGGGACAGCAATTCCTCTATTTTGAATATTCGGTTCCCCGCCACCGTAACACGCCTAATGACCTGCTGTTTCCCTTCATTGACGACGACATGCAGGTTGAGTCGCTGATTCTCCATGTTAATCTCTTCCCGAACACCCACCTGTACGTCGGGATACCCCGCCTTTCGATACAGCAGTTCCAGCGCACGAATATCCGTCTCAAACACGAGAGAATCGAAGAGCCCTTTGGAAAAGAGCCACCTCAGTCCGGGGAGTGCCCACCGGCTGCGGGGCTTGGTCTTCATCGCATCAAGTAGAGCCTCGTTCTGAAATTCGGTGTTCCCGTCAAAAGTGATTTGACCAATCCGCGGCGCCAAACCCAGATCAATATTGAACTGAATAACCACCTCGTGCTCCGTATTCTTTTCGATCCGGTAGGCGACCTTGGGGTCGTAGTACCCTTTCCGACGGTAAAACTGACGTATCTGCGCTTTGTTGCCTTCAAGAATTGCGTCGGAGTAACTATCCTGCTTGAACAGACTCATTCGATTTCGCAGTTCATTGTCGTCGATTCCCTTTACGGTGACCTTCTTTCCTTCGACGATGTTGAACGCGAGGATTAACTCAATATGCTCAATGCGCGGCTCCGCCCGAATGCGGGCGCTCAAAAATCCTTCGCGCCGATAGATTTCCCTCAATCTCTGGCTGTCGCGTTCCACTTGCGCATTGTCGTACGTCGATCCCTCCCTGCTTTTTACTGCACGTTTTAGCTGCTTATCAGGTAATGAAGAATTGCCGCTGAATTCTATCTTTCGGATTATCGACCGATTCCCCTCTTTCACGACGTAGGTCAACGTGACCGGCCCCTTAATCTGTGAAATTGCAGGTGCGGAAAAGCGTACTTGAGCTCGAAAATACCCTTGGTCTTGGTAGAGGTCTTGTATTCGTTGTCTATCACCCTGTGCCACCTCCTCAATGTATTCGCCCCCCTCGCGAGATTTTATGGCGCTGCGAATCTTCTCGTCCGCCAAACGAATGCCCGTGAACTTAATAAGCTCAATAAGGACCTTATGGGTTAGCTGGAATTTCAAAACAAGCCCACCGTATACGTTTTGCTTGATTACCTCCACTTGAGAAAACTCGCCCGTTTCGTAGATGGCTTTGATGCTTTGGCTAACGGAATAAGCGGAGGGCGGCTCACCGACTGAAATCTCGCAGATCTGCTTCAACTCTTTCAAGCGCGGCGATTCTTCAAGTAATTTTCCGTCAACGTAGAACTTGATTTCGACGATTATGTCTTGTGGGTCGAGATCCCCAGCCTGGTTGGAAGCGCTCGCGCTCCACGGGAGCTGGGGGAGAAGGAGCGCCCATAAGAGAAGGCAGCGGCAAGCGATGAGGGGCGTCGGAAGGGTTAAAACGTCATTCATAAAGACATGGTATTGTGAGCCCGGGAAATGTTTGTCTGCGGACAAATTCGTGTTCGATCTAGCTTGGAACTTACGCATTTGAACTCCTAAGGGTTTACGGTAGAAAGCATCTCCGTACCGCGACTACCTCTTTCCCGCGATGCACAATTGTATCACAAAGCACCTTGAATCGCAAACACTGGCTGATAGTGCGTGGATTGAACTACTGAGCCCATTCTCTTAGGTAGGAATCAAGCGACCGGAAAAGGATCACGATAGAGATCCTACGGCGATAGAAACCCTTTCCAGACTGACCCATGTCTGTAGCCATGAGGTAGTCCTATCTGGTGCTCCAGCGGAGCGCTATTGACGAAACTGAGTTCAGTTTTTAATAGAAGGTCTCTATTCGAACCCTATCGCCATCACCGCTCGTTCTGTTGATCGGTTTCGCATTTCCCCGTGCCCCTTGATCTCACGCCTGCAATGTCATCAATATAAGTAATACCGCAATATATACGTTTCGCGAAGAGAAGATGTCTGATGCGCATCAAAGAGGTCTGCTTTCCTTTGTTTCAGCCGATCGCCACGACTACAATCGTCATCGTACTTGCACGTGGCTCAATGGAATCGTCATGTTGATTGTTTTTGGACAAATAGCGATGGTAAGGGAAACGCTGACCCAAGATCTACACAACCAAGGAATGTAGACTTCGTCCATGAGATTTTTCAGGGTTAAGTATGAGAATAAGATTCGCTGCAGGACGGCGCGTTTGCTCTTGAATACGCACTGACTGGTTATGCCGGAAGGGATAAGGAATTATCGAACTGGCGAAAAGGGAGACACATGAATGTGGCTAGATCAGCCAAGGGGGAAGGATTCGGACAAATTCGTCAATACCCTCGCGATTGACTTCGTGGAAAGCCATTGAGGTTGGTCTGTGGATGGCGGTGTTTGGTTCATCGCCATCGGTCGTGCACCATGGACAACACAGCGTTCAGGTTAGCATAGCAGCACATACTTTCCTGATGTCAAGGAAGGACGGAGTTCGTGCTTTAAAGGTTGCCGACTGGAGACAAGCGATCTCGGATTTACCACTCGGTGAATTGATGCGGCAGTTGGCGCGTGAAATGGGAGGACACGACTCCGTAGGCTGCACTGGAAACTATAAGGTTACCAATCCCTTCGAGAGAGCAATACGGACTTGTGTTTAGTAGAAGAAGGTCTATGTCCAGGGCTGTCTCTCTGAAGGGAAGATTCACCACGCACATGGGTATACTCAAAACCGCTGCTCCAGCTTCAAATCCATACCATACGTCCCTTGCTCATTCCGCTCACCCGTAACCGATAGCCCTCGTTTAATCTGATATTCTACTTCGATGCGCGGTTCCCCGTGAATCTGACGTAAGGTAGAGGAATAGGTGAAGAGAATACGTTCAAAAATCTTCCTTGAGAGAAGGAATCTCGTTTTCCCCCCACCGGTGGGGTTGACGTCTACTAAGGCCTGCACGCCGAGGATATCATCTAAACGGTCTCCAAGAATTCGCGAGGACGATCCAGCCAGAAAGGGCAGAGACGCACCGAACGGTGACGTCTCAAGCGCGGAGACATCGCGCGTCGCCAGAATGGAAGCAATCTGCAACGGCGTCAGATCGTACTCTTCGCCTGCCCCGGAGTGCAGTACATCGGCATAAAATTGGGGACGATGCCTCTGCTCATCCTGCTTCAGGAAGCCGCTGACGTGGAGGCGGATATCTACGTCCCTCGTATGAGCGGTGCCATCGGTCGCGATAACCCGAACCCCCTCGATCGGATCCAGCGTCTTGGCGTAAATATCGTAGTGCGGATTGAATTCGACAGGGTTCTTGTTCTCGACATACGATCCTTCCTCGATCATAAATGGATAGTGAATGCCTTTAAGCTTGACCTCGCCCCTTGGCATCAGATTGACTTGCCCGATGAAGGATGGTTTCTGTATCCGCCCTAAGAGTTTTCCGGCTATCGACACCTCGATATCGAGTTCGCCCAAGTCGGATACTACCCGAAAGTCGTCCGGGGCTATGACGCGCAGATCGAATCTCAGGTCTCTCATAATGGGATAATCCGACCAGACTTCAAACTGAATTTCGGCTGCTGGATCAAACCACTCGTTAACGAGATCCTTCCAATGTCGTTCATAGATGCCTTCCTCTATCCGAACCGTGCCCTGCACCGGTGGCAAGCCTTCAACAGAGTCGGCAGAATCGACAACCATCAGATCCTCGCTTCCTCCGCCTCTGACCGCTCCCTTCATGTACACGCCCACTTCGCCGCATGTGACGCTGTAAAGCCCGGGGACTTCAAAGGTGGATCCCCCTTCAAGCCAAGCCTCGAGATCGAGATATTCGAGTCGGTGCCAGTCGGACCTGCCGTTACCGCCCGCCCGGTAAGCCCCTTCGTTTAAAACCCCTTCCCAGCGCCGAATCTCAAATCCCTTATGCGTAAAATCCACGATGACATCGGTTTCTTTGAAGTTTATATTCGCCTCCGTGATGCCGAATGCCAGGTCCGTGAAGTTGGCGACGCCTTTGAGTTGAGGCACGTCAATCGTCCCGCCGATGGTCACATTAACGCTTCCGGTGCCTTCCGCGAACCCGATCTGCGGCTGGATAAGCGGCAGAAAATCCAAATCTACTATGAACACATCCAATCTCCCTTCAATGGCGTCGGCACCGCCGGGAAGGTCCGGAGATGGCAGTTTAGCGTGCATCCTGTCGAGAGACAAGTCGACAGGAATAGATCCGGAGAAGTCGGCGCGATTATCTCCGATGAAAAGACGAACCGGTTTCTCGGTATACACTTTCCCGTTACGGTAAGCAATCCTGCCGCTGCACTTATCGACGCGGGCACTGTTAATTGACAGATTTGAGGTGTCCCATCGGTAAGTGAGTTCGGGGTTTTCGCCCGTACCGCGCACGCTCAATTCTGAACTGAGCAGTCCGCCAACGGCATATCCTTTGGGAAGAAAATCGGATACGAAGCCAAGATTCAGGTTACTTGTACGCATGTCGAGAACGTACCGGCCGCTAACAAACGCTCCTGCCTCGCCAGTCCTTGACCCTTGCCCACCAACCACTGCATCTTCCTCACTGACCGCCTTCCACTGGCCTCTCTCCACGACCAACGTGAACCGCTCATCCGTACCGATGTCATCGCGTTGGTCCTGTAAGGTGAATCCATCGGCAAGATTGACCTGCCCGCCACCAAAGCGACACTCTATCGGCCTGAAGTTTCGCACCTCATAATCAAGAGCCTTGATGAAAACCTCTTCGACCTTCAACCCACCTGCCGCGTGGTTGGCGAGATTGTACGGCGTTAACGGTAATATGATCTTGGGCAGCCACGGCGCATCCCCGGCAGTGACAAAACGATCCGTCGGAAGACTCAAATGTCCTTGCACTGTCACGTGCCCGCTCAGATGTGCCCCCATCGTTGCCGGCAGAAGGTTTCGGGCGAAGTCGGAGAGTTGTGCTTGTCGAGCGTGGAAACTCCGAATTTCCAAGTTCCTGGGGAGCAGTCGGTTCATGTCGCAATAAATGTCAAGTGAATACTTCCCTTCTCCGATGTCGAAGCGAAACTCCGGTACGCGAAGCTCCTCGCCATCCGCTCGCAAGCTGATCCGTGTATTTGAGATAGGCGTATCGAAGTTGGTGAATTTGACCATCCCCTCGTGGAGAGATGCCGTGCCGTACAAATACGGCGCTGCGGTTGTGCCCCGTATTTCAAGGTTAACATCGGCTATTCCGTCGACGGTTTGGAGTTGCGGTTGAAACTGGGAGAAGAAGTTGAGATTGGCTTCTTGACTTCGAATTTTGAGATGGACCGGTTGATCAAGGAACCGGTCTTTCAATTCGTGTGGTTGAAGTCGCAGATCGATCGGTATGGTTCCCTGTATTGTCAAACGGTTGCCATAACCGCTTAATTCGGTCTGCTTAATCTCGAAGACCTGATCACGATACTCCACCTGCCCCGTATCCGCAAACTCCAAGAAATGCGACGTGAGTTTGTCGCCAATGCTGCCCTGCGCTTCCCACTCCGCTTTAATGACTGGATTAGCGACATTCCCGCTTACGCGAGCCACTCCGGTCAAGCTCGCTTCAACCCCGACCGTGCTGTTGAACAGCGGTACGGTCATCCCGGGCAACAGTGCCCCAAACGGAAAACCCGTGAGTTCAAAATCTATCCCCAAATTCCCGTCCAAATTGATCCATCCGCGCGTGTCCGCCCACTTGATAATGTTCGGAGATTGGCGATTGTCGGATTGATTGGTGGCCGTCAAATCGTCGTTTCGTCCTCCCCTACGACGCTCAATTATGCTAGGCGACCCGATTTGGAACGAGTTTATCCGGAACGTGCTGTCGGCTAATTCGGCGCGAATCGGCTCGACGGCTAGAATGTCGTTCTCGTTAAAATCTACGTGTAAATTGTCGAGCGTCAGTTGTGCCGTAATCCGATCAAGGCTGTATCCTTTGCCGCTGAGTTGGAGTTGGGAATCGACCGTCGCTCGGGAAATCCTGTCGGAAAACAAATACTCGGAGATTTCGCGATTGCCGCTCTGGTCGGCGAAGTGACTTGCAAAATCGGTCAGATCAGTGCCCTCGCCATCTAGCTGAAGTTTAAATATCGGATCAAGTTCGGCGAGGGATGGCAGGACATCGATGAGTGTAGTGTGCGCCTTCGTCCGGGGAAGCTGCCAACTCCCCTTTCCTTGATAGCGGCTTTCTCCTAGGTTCCATGCTGCGGCGGTCACGGTAACTGTCAGCAGTTCGTCGGAGGTCCCGTCTCCGCCAACCACCCGCAGACCAAGGTCGAAGTTTTCAAGTGGCTGAGGATAATCAAGAACGTGAGCCTTGGCGCCGGTCACGACGATTGATGCGTCAATCTTCGGATCGCCTAACGTTCCGGTGAGAGATGCGTCAAGGTTTAGCTGTCCCTGCGTAGGCAACTCAATCGGAAGTTGCCGATCGTCCCTTCCCTTGAAAAATTGCCCTGATTCCATGGTCCCCGCATCAAAATCCATGATGGATGTGCGGAAATCCACGGTCGAGGATTGAAGGTTATTGATATTTACGGCGGCAGTGCCTTTGACATGCACGGGAAACCCCGCCAGGAGAAAGTCGAAAGGTTCGACTGTCAGTGTGTGGTCGGCATAGCCAACACTTCCCGACGCCTCGCTTACCACGATTGGAACCGGGGCGTTTTCAATGTGGGCTTTGGGAACCGCCCATTCTAACGTGAGTTCCGGATTCGTAAGACTTCCGCTGGCGATAAGTTTGTAGCTGGCGATTCCGGATAGGGTCGCGGGGAGATCAAACGCGCCGCATAAGGGTTCAAGCTGAAAATCTCGGGCTTCGGCGACAAAATCGATCAACTGATCGTCTAGCGTCAAACCGAGATTCACAAACGGGGGGCCGACGGCTCTTCCCTCCAAATTGGCGAGCGCAAATGAATCAACTCGCCAGATGTTGTCAATGAAACCGAATCGGATCGGTGCCGCATTTATTAACCGTCTGCCGTTGACTTCGAGCGCGAGAGTGGTGAGCGCCGTATTCAGCGTGAACTGCGTCAAATCCACCAATGTGCCGCTAACTTCAAGAGTGCCGTTCGCCGTCGCGGGTATCTCTTCGAGAGCTTCGTGAAATACGCCGAGTATCGGACTGACATTTATCCCGTTGCTACGCATAAAGAGTTGATACGGGTTGCCGACGGTCGCTTCTATGATGCCGCGTATCTGGCTGCTGCCGTCAAAACCGGTGCCCTCGAACCGGAGCGCGTTTTCGGTGAACACGCCGCTGATTCGAATTTCCGGGGAGTTACGATTCCCATCACCTTCAGGGATTATGGTGTGATTGTCGTAGCTAATGTCTGAAAAATCGAAATTGACATCGACTCGCGGATTGGCGGCATTGCCTTCTCCGGTGGCGTTCACGGCGAGGTCGGCGTCTAACAGAAAATCCGGTATTGCGCGGGCGATCGCAAGCTCCTTCAATCGCATTGGATCGCTCTGAAAATGAAGTTGATAGTTTAGCTCCGGCGTAATCTGGAAATCGATGACGCCGCGCTGCCCGCGCGCGAACACCTCGAAATCGGACACATGTAGGGTGTAATCATCCATAACTAGCGGAAGGATTAACGGGTCGAGCGCCAGATCCCACGCTTTCGCACTCGCGACGTTGAGCCTGCCGCGCCCGTCAAGTCCGTTTAGCGTCCCGTCAAGAATTAGATTGCCGGTGACAACACCCTCGACGGGATACTCCGCGCCCGCCAACAGCCGCACATAGTCCGAAATCTGAAAAGGTTGAGCACGGACGCGGAACTCGACGGGGATATCGCCCTCCATCCGGGCAACTCCAACCAAGGTCAATAGGCTCTCCCCTTTGGTGAGTCGGACCGGTTGAAGGGTTACATTGCCGTCCTGATAATAGAAGTCCGCCGTCAGCACGCCGATAGGCACGTCGAAAAGACTGGCTTCGGGGATCTCCAGGAGTCCGGCAAGCGGAACATCCGATGTGATCTTTCCACGGAGTGTCGCCTCGCCGCTGAGGTCGGGGGCGCGTATGATTTTCGTGAGTTTTCCGGTGTCGATGCGCCGTATCTCCAAATCGAGATCTAGCGCCTCCTCCAGACCGGCTGTGCCGTTCACTTGAATCTTTGCGGCATCAAGATTAGCGTCAACCTGAAGTTGATTCGCCGATAAGTCAAAACTGGCTTCCGACACGCTGATGGACCTGTCGTTCATGGCGGCTTCGTAGATTTTCAACCCGCCCGTTAGCCTTAACGTGTCGCCAATCGCCAAACTCGGACGCCCATCGTTTTGCGCCGATATCTTTTGAACTGTCGGCAGCGAACCGCTGATCTGGATGTGGCTGTCTAGGATACCGGTCAGGGTGAGAAAATCTTCGGGAATGTCGATTAACACAGGAAGGATTTCTTTGACGTTGGCGCCCTCAAGCCTAGCCCAGCCGTCGAAGCCAATCGTCGATTCTGCGCCCTCTTCGGGCGAAGCAGTCTGCGCCGTGGAATTGGAGGTAGAAGAGAAAAGACCATCTCCGAGGCTGCCGAAACTTGCCTCCAATCCCGCAGAGAGTTTACCGGACGCGAGCGTCCCATTCACGTCGGTCAACTTCAGCGCGTCCCGGTTGAACCCGGCATCAACGTTAAGCTCCTCCAAGTGAAAGTCGTTGAGCGTCGCCGAACGCAACCCTAGACGTAGGTTGCCGCTGATATCCGATGATGTCCCCTTCGCTTCAACGGTTATTCGCGCATTTCCGGCGACCTTTAACTCGTCGGGCAGGAGATTCTGAATGTCCACCAAATCAAGATCCATATCGATTCGGCTCTCCAGGTAGCGCGACGCCTCCGTGAGATCTCGGAATTTACCGGAAATTGTCGCGCGCGAATTCCCCATCGCAAGGTGCATCTCTTTGAACTCGCCTTCGCCCACGAGCAACCTGAACTGCGTTTTAAACTCATGAATCTTCGTCTCTACACCATTAAGCTCGAAACTCCCATCTTGTATAGCCAAGTGTCCGGTATGTTCCCACCGACTAAGCGGTCCTTCGACGTGACTTTCAATGCCGCTGACGGTAATCTTCAGATTACGATCGCCATCCTCATAGTTCACGCGTCCATCGACAATCTCGGCATTGGCGATGCCCCATTGAGACGGGTCGCTTGAATCCGATGTGGAGTCGGTTTCCGGTAAAATCGCAGCCAGGTTGAGACGACCATCCTCCCGCGTGCGAAGATTGAACTCGGGTCGCATGACACGCAACCTGTTGATGTAGATCTTTCCGCCTATCAATCGCAAAAGATCGTATTTTAACACGATCTCTTCCGCCGAAATAAACGGTCGAAGTTGACGCTGTCCATCCGATACTTCAAACTGATTCAGGCTCAATCCGGTGAAGATGTCCCCGGATAGGTCGCCAATGCTGACAATGTATTTGAAGACATTGAAAAACCGGCGATCATCAAAGCGCCGATTTCCTATCTCGTTGTCTTCACGCCTTACGACATACCGCCACTTGTGGTTTTTCTCGGAGACTATCCATTCACCGGCGTTGTCCGAGGAAATGATGGCGACGGCGGGCGAGAATTCGATGCCGTAGTCGGCAAATGCAGTGCGCAGCGCCTCCGGAAGTCGACCATTATCCAACGCTAGAGCATGCGAATCCTTATACGCTGCCGAAAACAGAAGAGGCTGTTCGAATAGCTGCCCCAACTCCGTCTCGATCTTTGCGCGAATCCGCTCGAGCAGATACGCTGAACGCAGAAACACCATCCCGCCCACGATTAGGCAGATAGGAACTGCTGAGAGAAGTATTATGACAATCTTTCGTCGGCTCATGATGAAATCATCACCTGCCCCTTCCACCTGCTCGACTTACTCTCCAACCCGCTCGGTCTGGATTGACAAATCCGGACCATCTTATTGACAACAGTTACCGGCGAACTCGCGATGCGCTTCGTCTACAACCTGCACTGGGACATCAGGCGTAAAAGGCTGCGCTTTATTCCCATTCTCGTTTGTCCAGAGGAGATATTCGATATTGCCCGCCGGTCCGCGGATAGGCGAGTGCGTCATTCCCATCACGATCATCTCCATCTCGTCGACGCATTGAATGAGAGATCGGATGACATTCACATGAACCCGAGAATCGCGAACCACGCCCCCTTTGCTGACGTTCCTTGGGCCAGCCTCGAATTGCGGCTTAATCAGGAGGATGAGATCGCTCCCCGGTTCGATGCACGATTTCACCGCCGGTAACACGGTGTGAAGCGAGATAAACGAAACGTCAACCACGCAAATCTCTATCGGAAGATCGAAGCATGTTCGATGTATCGCGCGGGCGTTTGTGCGCTCGACAACTCGCACCCTCGAATCCCGGCGCAGTTTCCACGCCAATTGACCGTATCCTACATCCACCGCATAGACGTACCCCGCGCCGTGCTGGAGAAGGCAGTCCGTGAATCCGCCGGTCGATGCCCCGACATCGAGCGCCGTTTTCCCCATAACGTCGACGTCGAAAATCTGTAACGCTTTCTCCAGCTTCAGCCCACCGCGGCTCACATACCGCAACGGTTGTTTAATCTCGACCCTCACGTCCACCGAAACGCTCAGTCCCGGTTTGGAATGCGGCTCGCCGTCAACCAGGACCTCACCTGCAAGAATAAGTCGTTTCGCTTGTTCTCGGCTATCGACAAGTTTCCGATCCGCTAGGAGTGTGTCAAGACGTTGTTTGTTTGGACGGTGGAGTGTAGGTTGCATGAAAATTCGATGGTCAGTGCGGAAATCCATCCAAGAAGGGAATCGGCGATTTGATGATTGAAGAGTCCACGCTAACACTTCAAAGGGTGGTATAGCAAGTAAACGAGGGAGGAATCAAGGAAGGGAATTTGAAAAGAGGAAATCGGTGACTGATGATTGAATCTGGGTGCTTCTAAATTCGGTTGCGATTCCCCTGCTCCGCTCCCTTTTCTATTTTGATGTAACCCAATAGCCGGGAATCTTTATCAGTCCTCAACGCTGTCAGCTTTGCCATGTATTCGTTCCCTGATTTCCGCGCGTAAATCGTTTGCCACGCCGTCCATTTTATCTAGCACTTTCATGATGTCCGTAAGAAGTGCATCATAAAGCCCATCCATTCTGTGGTTGAGCTTGTCCATCCTGTCGTCGAGTCTGTCCATCCTGTTATTGAGTTTGCTGATTTCGGTGAATAGCCTCTCTTCAAGATTCCGCATGTCTGCGCGCTGGTTGTCATCCGCTCTGTTCATATCGGTTCTGAAATCTGAAACGTCCTTGTTGTTGCCATGCTTGTCGTAAGTTTCTACCACAAGGCCCCGATCAGCGGCGCAACAACCGGCGCGATAACTTTAATCCACTCTTCCATCACTATTCTTCTTTAGGGGTCGGCGATTGGACTAGATTTTCAATTATATCATTGTCGCAGCTGATTTTCAACCCACGTCTCTTCAGTTATGGGGTGTAGAAACATCTGCTGCCTCGCTTTACCACTCACTCTCCCGCAAGCGCCAGCCCTTCGCGAACAATCGCCTCTTCGTCGCAACCGCAGAGACTATACAGCGTCTTCACATCACCGTGTTCAATGAACTGATCCGGAATACCGAGACATCTGACCTGAACCTCCTGAATCCCACGATGCGCAAGCGATTCCAACACGACGCTCCCAAAGCCGCCCATCAGTACACCGTCCTCAATCGTAATTACGCGCCCGATCCTTTCCGCCAACGGCACTATCAACTCCTCGTCGAGCGGCTTGACGAAACGGGCATTGACAACAGTAGTAGATACTCCCGAATCCGCCAACACGTCCGCGGCTTCGACCGCGGGATACACACGATTACCGATTGCCACGATTAGCAAATCGTCGCCCTCCCGAAGTACCTCCCCTTTGCCGATAGGCAGCGCTTGCGGTTCCTTCTGCATGGGAACGCCAATCCCTGCGCCGCGGGGATAACGAAACGCGATTGGCCCATCCACGTATTCAACGGCGGTCCTTACCATGTGTTGCAATTCATCCTCATCTTTGGGAGCCATTGCCACCATATTCGGCAGCGAGCGCAAATAGGCGTAGTCGAACACGCCGTGGTGGGTGGGACCGTCGGCGCCGACAAGTCCTGCGCGGTCCAAGACGAAGGTCACGGGCAAATTCTGGATGCAAACATCGTGAATCACCTGATCGTAGGCGCGTTGCAAGAAGGTGGAATAAATGGCGACTACCGGCTTGATTTCCTGAGTCGCCAGCCCGGCGGCAAAGGTGACGGCGCACTGTTCAGCCAGACCCACATCGAAGAACCGTTTGGGGAACGCCTCTTGGAACTTGTCCAATCCGGTGCCGCTCGGCATCGCCGCCGTCACACCCACAATTCGGGAGTCGTCCTTCGCCAGTTCGATTAGCGTTTGACTGAACACATCCGTATACTTGGGCACGGAGGATTTAGCCGCGAGAAACTTGCCGGTCTGAACATCAAGTTTGCCGCTGAGGCTGTAGAACCCCACAGGATCCGTTTCGGCGGGGGCATACCCCTTCCCCTTTCGAGTGCTGACATGAACCAGAATCGGTCCTTGCAATGCCTTCACGCCCTCAAGCACCGGCAACACGGCTTCGAGGTCGTTACCGTCGAGAGGCCCGAAGTACCGAAAACCGAACGCCTCGAACAGCGTGCCCGGCTTGAGCGCGGCTTCTATCTTCCGTGCAACGTGTTTGGCGTCCGGCGAGATAAAATCCATGAACTCTTTAGCGCCGGATCTCAACACATTGTACGCTTTGTTGCTCGTGAGACGATTGAAATACTTCGAGAACGCGCCGACAGTCGCGGAGATCGACATCTGGTTATCGTTAAGCACGACTATCATGTCGGTACGAAAATCTCCGGCTGCATTCAGCGCCTCGAACGCCATGCCTCCCGTAAGTCCGCCGTCCCCAATCACGGCGACAACTTTATAATCCTTCTTGTTGATGTCCCGCGCGGTGGCAATGCCTAGTGCGGCGGCGAGTGAGGTGCTCGAATGACCTGCGCCGAATACATCGTACTCGCTTTCTTCTCGGCTCAAAAAGCCGCTGATGCCACCGAATTCGCGCACCGTCGGGAACTGATCGCGCCTTCCGGTCAACAGCTTGTGGGGATACGCTTGATGTCCGATGTCCCAGATGATCCGATCGCGCGGCGTGTCGAAAACATGATGGAGGGCGATGGCAAGCTCGATCGTTCCAAAGTTCGGCGCAAAATGCCCCGGGTGCTCGGACAACACGGCGAGCATATATTCGCGAATCTCTTGAGCCAGCGTTTTAAGCTCTGCGAGACTTAGAGATTTCAGATTCGCGGGACTATCAATCTTTTCCAGTATCATCAACAAACTCCAAACATCTGTAGTAGCGCGTAGGTTGGGTAGAGTGCAGCGAAACCCAACTCATTCGTGGTCGGCTTGAACTGCCAAACCCAAGCCTTGACTTGCAAAGTCGTAGGGGCGAGGGGATACGAATCCACTCATTGGTTAGTCTGCCACAGAAGATGATTTATAGCGCTTGTTTCCGTAAGGGTGTGGCCCGGTGCGGTTGGAAACCGCACCTACCTATGCGTTGCGACGGAGAACCCCACGAATACTAGACGAACTTCCTTAAATTGATCCGTACGCCGCTCTTTAACCCTTCCCCTCTTCCATCCTTCCTCACACTCAACTCTACACCCGACCTTTCTCAAAACGGAATACCATCCTCATCTTCCGAGTCTTCCTTGCCTTCCGCACCGTGCGATGTTTCACCCTCACTTTCGAGTGGCGGTATATCAGCCTCACCCTCCTCATCCTCAACCAATCGTTGTATGCGCAACTCCGCCTCCTCAAGCGTCTTTCGGCACAACCGCGTCAATCGAACACCCTCCTCGAACGCCGCAAGGGATTCATCCAGCGTCAACGAATCCCCGCGCTCAAGCCGTTCCACCACATCCTCAAGCTGTTTTAGAGTTTCCTCAAACGTCAATTCTTCAGACATACGTATTCCCTGTGACCGTCTCTAAATATTTAACCGGTATTGCTTCCGCTGCCCGGGGCGCTTTCAGCTCTCTTCTCGACCACCTCGCAGGTCAACGCACCGCGCGAGAGCCGAACGCCAAGCGCCTCGCCTTCCTTCGCCTGTGACGCGTCGGTAATCACCTCTCCATTTTCGCGCTGGCAGACACTGTAACCCCGCGCCAGTGTCGCGATCGGATTCAACGCCGCCAGCTGCGCCGACGCCATCTTCCACTTCTCTGCACCCGTATTGATGCGTTGCGTTGCAAGCTGCTTGAGGGGCACGGCAAAACCGTCCAATTCGCCGCGCGCATGCGTCAACCGCTGTTTCATCTCTCGATGACTTTGCATCTCAAGCCGATCGATCGTTTGATAAAACCGATTGATAGCATCTATCCGTTGACCGGGTACGATACGGTTCTCCATGTTAGATAATTCCGTTTGCGCCGATGCAATGCATGCCCTGATGCTTCGGAGAAGCCGAATCGCAGAATTGCCAATGTGCCGCCGCAACTCCTCTTGATCCGGAACAATCAACTCGACGGCAGCTGTTGGGGTTGGGGCGCGTTGATCCGCCACGAAATCGGCGATGGTAAAGTCCGTCTCGTGCCCGACAGCCGATACAATTGGAATCTCCGACGCAAAAATGGCGCGCGCGACAATCTCCTCGTTGAACGCCCACAAATCTTCAACTGATCCTCCGCCCCTGCCGACGATGAGGATATCGATGTCCGTAAATCGGTTCATGCGTTCAATCGCTCGCGCAATCATGGGCGCTGCATCGTCTCCCTGTACAAGCGTCGGGCACAGCACCACTTCCACCAATGGATACCTTTTGCTCAACATCCGGAGGATGTCCTGCAGCGCGGCCCCAGTCGCCGACGTGACAACGCCAACCTTCCGAGGAAATGTCGGCAGCGGCTTCTTGTGTTCTTCTTCGAACAATCCCTCCCGTTGAAGCTGCTCCTTCAGTCGTTCGAAAGCCAACTGCAGCGCACCGACGCCGGCAGCCTCCATCCGATCCCCGATGATCTGATACTCACCCCGTACCTCATAGATACCGAGACGTCCGTGGAGCAAAACCGCGTCCCCGTCCTTCGGGGGAAACTTTAGCCGCATGGCGGCTTGTCGAAACATGGCGCAACTGATCTGGCATTTGTCGTCCTTCAACTTGAAATAAATGTGCCCCGATCTCGGACGGGCTATGCCCGAGATCTCCCCTTCGATCCAGCAGTCCTGAAACCTCGGATCTGACTCGACGACATTCCGCAGAACCGCCGTAATTTCGCTAACGGTGTATGTCTTTTTTTCGGGAAACATCATTGCCTCTTAGATGCTATGACATTTGTGCTTATCATTTGCATTATCGTAGGGGCGAGGCTCAAGTGAGGGAACAACGAACGCGATAGAGTGCTTGCCTCGCCCATGGTGGGTTGGGAAACCCAATCCCTACGGATGCCTTTGCATGTCAAACTGGTAGACTTAATCCCTCGTAAACTCCTCCAACGGCATTCGGATCCGCTCAATGGATTGCCCTTTCCCCGTGTGATCATCTACCTCGATCACTACGCCGCAAAGAATAACATCGCGCTTCGCCACGTTATGCCGTGCCGGAAGCATGGTGGTGAAATGGTGGAGTACCTCCTCTTTTCGCGTGCCGATCACGGAATCATGAGGACCAGTCATTCCAACGTCGGTGATGTATGCCGTACCCCCCGGAAGGATCCGTTCATCCGCCGTTTGAACGTGTGTATGCGTGCCAACCACAGCCGCCAACCGTCCATCGGAGTGCCAGCCCATCGCTATCTTCTCCGCCGTCGCCTCCGCGTGAAAGTCCAGAAACAGACAGGCAGCCTGCTCGCCAATCTCCGGCAAGATCGCGTCTAGCGTTTGGAACGGGTTGTCGAACCCTCCCATGTAGACTTGACCGGCGATATTTATCACGCCAAGTTTGGCGCCGGCGGAATTTGACACCACGGTCCAACCGCAGCCGGGCGCGCTTTTCGGATAGTTTGCCGGTCGCACCAGATTCGGCTGATCATTGATAAACGTCAGAATTTCGCGCTGCGCCCAAACATGGTTGCCGGTGGTAATCGCATGGATGCCCGCCTCCAAGAGCTCGTCGACAATCGCCTTTGTCAACCCTTTGCCGCCCGCGGCGTTCTCCCCGTTCACCAAGACGAAATCGAAACGCCCGTAACGCTCCGGCAGTCGCGGCAGCAGCGTCAAAACAGCTTTTCGCCCCGGCTGTCCGACAATATCTCCAACGAACAAGATCTTCATAATAGCCAAGCGTTGCAGCGGTATGTCAGAAACCGAGTTTTCAGGAAAAAACTCGGTTTCGTCAAAGCTGATCCAACGTAAACAGCGACCTCAGCGAACATCCTAGCGCCCTAATCTTCTCACGCCCGCCCTGCTGCCGGTCAATGGCGCACAAGATATGCTCGACGACCAATCCCTGTGCACGTATTTCACCCACCGACTCGCACACCTGCCCCGCTGTCGTGATAACGTCCTCAATGACAACAACCCGGTCACCCGGCTGAAATCCTCCCTCGACAATGTTGCATGTTCCGTAGGTCTTCGCCTCTTTGCGCACGTATAAGCACGGCTTACCCGTCCGCAGCGATAGCCCGGTTGCCAAAGGGACGCCGCCCAACTCCAAACCCGCGAACCTGTCGAAAGCGGCAGGAAGAAGCGGCTCCATCTCAGTCGCAAGAGCCGCCAATAAAGCCGGATCGCTTTCAAATCGGTATTTGTCCCAGTAAAACGAACTCGTCTTCCCCGATCTCAGCTTAAACTCCCCGGTCAAGTACGAGACTTCTCTAATCTTGCCTGCAAGTTCCTTTTTGGTCATGTCCTATAAAGAGAATTTTAGACGGGTGCAGCGTCTATGCAGAAACGTGTATCTCGGCTCTCGACGACTCGGCGACTCGCCCCACCACGGCGGCTTCCGGGCAATCCCGCCCATGCAATTCCGCCACCGCTTCAGGCGCATCGGATTCCGCCACCGCAAATAGCAATCCGCCCGACGTTTCGGCTTCCAGCAACACGTGTCGTATCTCCTCGGAAACCCCCGAGTCGAACGACACCACCCCATCCAAGAACTTCGTGTTGGCGGCGTAGGCGCGGGTAAACGTCTTCTTCTTGACCAACTGTGTCGCGCCGTCAAAAACCGGAATCCTGTCCGAAAAAAACTCCAACCGAACGCCGTTCCCCTGCGCCATTTCAAAGCCGTGCCCCAGCAGACCGAACCCCGTGATGTCGGTGCAGGCGTGCGCGTTATACCGCTGCATCACCTCCGACGCCGAAGCGTTCAGCCGCGCCATCGACTCCACAATTCCCGGTAGAACGGCATCGCTAATCTTGTTGAACTTCAATCCCGTCGTGAGAATGCCGACTCCGAGCCGCTTCGTGAGAACCAAGGCATCGCCCGGTTTCGCGCCGAAATTCCTGACAATCCGATCCGGATGAACCACACCCGTCACCGCAAGCCCGTACATCAACTCTTGAGAAGTCACCGTATGCCCGCCGAGACTGACCGCGTTCGCCTGCTTCACCTTATCGGCGCCGCCCCGCAACACATCGCGGAGGATGCCGAGATCAAGCTGGTCTTTGGGCCAACACGTGATGTTCAACGCCGTTTTGGGGACGCCCCCCATGCTATACACATCGCTCAGCGAGTTCGTCGCGGCGATGGCGCCGTAGTCATACGGATCGTCCACAATCGGCGTAAAATAGTCCGTGGTGTTGATGATGGCGAGATCATCGCCAAGCTGGTAGACGCCGGCGTCATCCGATGTCTCCGTGCCCACGAGCAGGTTCGGATCATCCATGGCGGGCAAACCGTCCAAAACCTGTGCCAGATCCCCCGGATCCAGTTTGGACGCTCACCCCGCGCACTCAACCGTCTTCGTTAAGCGAATCTTTTTCTTCGTCATCAGCCTCAATGCCCCTTCCTAATCCTGTGGTTCCGTGGCGCCAAAAAGCGCCTCCACACCGTCCCTGAACCGCTGAAAAATCGTTCCGTTCCCGTGACAATCCGGTTGATCGCACAAACTAGCCGCCAACTCCCTGTAATACCACTCCTGCGCGTCCCTCCCCCTGCTAAAGCGATCCCAAACATCGTCGCCCAAAACCTCGTAATCCGCAATGATGGTCAGAAGATTATGAAGTTTATCCGCGCAAGTCACCGTGCGCACCTCCAAGGGCGCGGTTTTCAAAAACTCCACTGTATGCTGCTTCCGCTGCTCCCACGGCAACGACTTATCCGGCTCCGAACACCCCTGCACAATGTGCGCGACCTTCTCGCCAAACTTTTCGCGGATATAGTCGAGCGTAACATAGGTATCTTCAACCGTATCGTGAAGAATCCCCGCGACAACAAGCTCCTCCGAACAACCGGCGTCCGAGAGGATACGAGCCACCGCGCGCGGATGGGAGATGTATGGAATACCGCCACCCTTGCGAAACTGACCGCGATGCGCCTCCTCGGCAACCTCAATCGCAACATCAATCATCCCTTGTCCACCGCGCATACGGCCAGAGATCCTTTCCAAGATCTTATATCGGGAATAATAACACATTGGCAGGGGAGCGTCAAGCGATTGCCGCCAGCCTTATTCCTTCCCGTTCTCTCGTTTTCCATCCTTCCGTTCTTCCCACTCTCCACTGACTACTAGCCACCGACCACTACCTCTCCCCGCCATCCGAGAAACTGCCCGTTAACCAACCCCCACCACAGCGGTCGCCCATCCCCGTCAATACGCAGAAACGCATATTCACCCCGAAACTCCAACTCCGACGTACACATCTCCGCAAACCCGTCGTCCGAGATCAGCACATAATCGGTGAACTCCCCGTGCGCGATACTGAACCCTGTCGCCAACACATCCGCATCCGCCGCAACATCCAGCAAACGGATTTCAAGTGATACCTCGGCATGTGGAGCCGAAGGAAACAGCACGACGTTCATCGCGGCTGGCAGCACCCGATTTGTCACGTATGCCAATTCTTGCGGCGACGTTTCGCCGCTCCCGAGTGCGACCTCCGGACCGTCGGCATCCGTTGGCGCAACCACGACATTGCTCAAGTTCGGATCAACCGTCCGCACAATCCCGTCTTCCGAGCACTCCACGCTCCTCGGCGTCAAGTGAAAAACCTGCTCGATTCGATGCTCTCCCTCGCCAAGAACCAGATCATGCAGGATAAAATACTCACCCCGAACATAGAAAATCGACCGCTTATGAACGAGATCGCGAGTGACGGCATTATCGCAGTCATCCCCGTAACCCCCCTTATACCAACCCTCCGCAAAATCAAACGACGGCGTGCTCATCCACCGCGTATCCGGATCCGGAACATACACCGATTCCTCCATGCCAACGCCCACAATCCCCGGAGCGGCAATCAGCCGCCGCCCGTGGGCGTACAGCAGAAAACTCAGTTTGTCCCCGAAAGGACGCCCTCTCTCCCTGCGGTGCCCCGCGTTGAAGAGCAGATACTGCGCCTCCGGACGCCAAGAATTCCGCATGAGGTAGTATCCCGCATACGGAAAAGCGTGCGAGGTCTCCTTCGGCGGCTCGCCCTCCATCCCTTCCGACGCGATATACCTCAAATCCTCGCGATCAAACACCTTGACACCGAGCGCACACGCCTCCGCCGCACTGACCTCCGAACGATCACAATCACTCGGACCGGGCAGACAGTAGTCCGGCTGGCTCAAATAAATGAACGCCTCGAGAATCCTCTCCATCTGCGCCTCAAATTCCGGCGCGAACTGCACCCCGCCAAGTTTACCAAGCCGGTAGAAACGCCAGAGGTGCGCGAACTCCTCATGCTGAGAACGGGTCAAACCGTCGAGGTGACAGCCATCGGGAAAAAAGCGCGTGTGAACAATCCAACTGCTGCGGCGCAGGGCAAGTGCGAGCAGTTGCTCGCTGTCCCTCCATTCGGAATAAACCAGCGCCACGGTACCGATATCGCTCGTTTCCGAACCCCCCTGAACGGTGACACCAGAACCGCAGTTCTCCGTCTGCGCCGACAATCGCCGGACGCGTTCCAAGCACGATTTGGCGGAGCCGAAACTGATTTCCGCAGACCGCGGTTCCACCGAGCTGGCGCACTCCTTCCACACACGGTACATCTCCAAGTCACACCCACGACGACGAAGAAACGCCTCGTACGCCGACCGCCCTCTCTCCACATTCCCTATAGCCAACTCGGCTTCGACGCCCTCCAAACCCTCCCCGTCCAAATCCAACTGTTCAAAGAATTCGGCATCTGTGAGCGAATGACGCTCAAGACTCTCCGGCCGCAGATCGCGAATGAACGCCGCGTTATAAGCCTCAATAGCTTCATCCAATACCGGCAGTTTGGACGCAACCGCCGCTTCAAACGCCGCATCGACAAGTTCGACGAGATAAGACGGAGCGGTGGTCTCCGCCGCTTCCGCGATACGCGCGAACCCGGCGAACCGCCACGCCGCCGCCTGCGGAATCACATGGCAGCCGCAGCCCGCCAAAGCCAGCGCGGCGCCCGCTTCCAATCGGCTGCGTCTCTGCGCCGAGTTGTGAAAGGTATACAGGTATTCGGCGTGCTCGACGATAATCTTCGCCAAGACCTCCCAATCCTTCCCCGACAGCGTCTCATGCGATGCGATGGCGAACGCCTCCACCATCCTCGCCGCAACCGACTCTACCCGCCACACAGGATCCCGATCCCCGCTAAACATCGGCGTAGGCTTTTCAACGGCGAAAGTGCTTAACTCCTCAAAGTCCGCGACCGGCTTAAACCGATCAATAACCGGTATTTCACCCTGCGCCAACCTCACCGCCAACACCCGAACCTGCTCCAATGTAATTGTGGAATATCGTTCCAGTTCCATTCTATCCAAAGAGTAGCAGGCATACTCCGTATGCCGTAACCCTCCTTCCTCTCCGATCACCGGCCATTACCTCTCTTCCAACCTCCCTACTACTTTTACTGACCACTGGTCACCGGCCACTGGCCACTGCTTTTCTCATCGCCAACACGACCAACGCAATCGAATTAAACAGCAGCAACGTCGAGATCGCATTGATCTCCGGCGTGATCCCGAACTTCAATTTGGAATAGATGTGCACCGGCAACGTGGTATAGCCCACCCCCGCCGTGAAAAACGAAATCACAAAATCGTCGATTGACAGCGTGAACGCCAACAAAGCCCCGCCGACCACCCCTGGCGCGATCAGCGGCAAAGTGATTGACCAAAACGTCCTCCACTCGTTGGCGCCCAAATCCAGCGCCGCCTCCTCCATAGACCGATCAAACCCCTGCAACCTCGCCCGAACGATGATAGTGACATACGAGATATTGAACGCTACATGCGCAATAATAATCGAAGCGATCCCCAGCGAGATATGCGCTTGAGCGTAGAACATGAGCAGCGCGATCCCCATGACAATATCGGGAACGATTATCGGCAGAAAAATGACCTGCATAAAGACACCCCGCAGCGGAAATCGATACTGTTCGATAGCAAGCGCCGCCATGGTGCCGATGACGGTAGCGATCAGCGTCGAGAACCCCGCCACGATTAAACTAACGAGACATGCGCGCCACAAGTCCCGGTTCCCCAGTAGTTTGGTGTACCAGTCGAACGTGAACCCCTTCCAAACCGCCGTATGCTCCGCCGCGTTGAACGAAAACACCACCAGCGCAACAACCGGTGCATACAGAAATGCCAACACAAGAATAACATTCAACTGAAATATCCGTTTCATCATAAACCACACCTAATACGTAACGCGTAATGAAGAACTCTACGACAATGCTGCCCCTGCTGGATTGCCAAATCCAGCCGTCGTAGGTTGGGTAGAGCGCAGCGAAACCCAACGTTCTAGTTTAATCCGTGTAATCTGCGTAATCTGATCAAGCGAGTGGATAGCGAGTGATCAACTGAGTGGTTAGCGAAGGCGATAGAGCTCCCATAGAGATCCAATTCAGACAATCACTCCCTCCTCCACCCCTTCCCTTTCCCGCCATTTCCCACTGCTTCTCTTCCCGTCTTCCATGCTTCCAATCTTCCTCCCATCCCTTCCAGCTTTCCCACTTACCGTTGCCTTCACTAGCCACCGCCTCTCCACTGGTCACTGCCTCCGTCCACTCCTTCCGTCTTCTCGTTTTCCCGTTCTCCCGTCTTTCACCCTTCCACTCTTCCAACCTTCCCACTGATTTTACTGGCCACTGCTTCTCTCCCCCTTCATCGACCGAAAATATACCACCGTCCCAACCAACACAACCCCCATCAACAGAAACGACAGCGCCGAGCCGAACGGCCAATCCCGCGCCGTCTTGAACTGGCGCGCGATCACATTCCCGATATAATTGACCTTCCCGCCGCCCAGCAAATCCGGCGTAATGAATGCGCCGACCGTCGGGATAAACACCAACACCGATCCGGCGACGACGCCCGGAAGACTCAACGGCAGCGTCACATTCAGAAACGCCCGCCAAGGTTTCGCGCCCAAATCCTTTGCAGCGTCAATCAGCGCGCCGTCAACCTGCTCCAGAGACGCATACAGCGGTAGAATCATAAACGGCAGATACCCGTAGATGAGACCGATATGTACGGCAACCGGCGTGTAGAGCAATTCCGGCGGTGTGATGTCGGGAAAGATTGCAGTCAGGAGCTTGTTCAAGACGCCCTCTGCCCGCAGAATCACAATCCACGCGTACGTTCGGATCAGGAAATTTGTCCAGAAGGGGACAACGACAAGCAAAAGAAGGACATTGCGCCAACGATTCTGATACCGCGCAACGTAGTAAGCGAAGGGATAGCCTAGGATTAGGCAGATAACGGTTGAAACCGCAGCCGTCACGATTGAACGCCAAAGGATGCTCAGATACAGCGGATCCAGCAGCCGCCGGTAATTTCCTAAGGTAAGCGCCCAGTCAACGCCGCCATATGTGCCGCGCCCGGCAAGACTGTAGATTAAAATGGACGCGATAGGGATGAGAAAAAAGAAGACGAGCCAAAAAAGGGCGGGAAAGAGGAGGATGAGAACGCGGCTCTCGGAACGTTCGCGGATGAATCGACGGAACCGATACCATGCTTTCACGGCGGCATATCAGGCAAGGCGGTAATAGATAGAACAAAAGGACGGGGTCTTGCTACCCCGTACCGCTATTCATCAAGAGCCTCGGCGACCTCCTCCGGCAGCGTCACCGTGGTCGGATCAACATCAATCGGAAACTCCGTGCCATACGCTTCAACCAGGTCGCCGAACGACGTATCATCAACCCGTTCAAGCTCTTGACCGGCGCGGTTGAGAACCACAACCTGACAACTGTCGCAACTCATCAAATCCACAGCCGATTGGTCTACGGGGAACTGCGTCAATGGATTATTGCAATCCGGGCAAGGCAACATATTTCGTATCCTTCCAAAACAATCTTTATTTTACTTCCTTGTAGGGTGGAATCAAGCGAATGAACAATGAGCGATCAAGCGAGTGGATAACGAGCGCGATAGAAATTCTAGGTTCCCGCGCCAGTCTAGTCGTGATAGCAGATGGCGCGCGACAGAGATTCCCACGTTACTGTCTCTCTTCCAACGTTCCCGCCTGCTCCTTTACTGCTTCTCTCCCGTCTTCTCGTTCTCTCGTTTTCCCGTTTTCTGATTTATTCCCTTTTTCACTTCCCACTGCTTCCATTGCCTTCCAACATCCGCCGACACCTCAATCCGCAGCCTCTTGACCCGCCGGCGAATTGATCCAATACTCATCATACCATGCGTCATAATCGTCATATAACTGCGTGACCTCCGGCTCATCCCCGCAAACCGGGCAATCCGTATCACGGTTGAGTTTCAACTCGCGAAACTGCATTCGCAGCGCATCATACAACACCAGCCGACCAATGAGCGGACTGCCGATCCCCACCAATATCTTAATCGCCTCCGTTGCCATCATCACACCGACCACGCCCGGGAGCACGCCCAGGACACCCGCTTCGCTTCAGCTCGGAACCATGCCCGGCGGAGGCGGCGTCGGATACAAGCAGCGATAGCACGGACCGTCATGAGGCTTGAGCACCGTTACCTGTCCCTCGAACTCCGAGATACTGCCATGCACAATCGTCTTGTTCGTCAGTACCGCGGCGTCGTTCACAAGATAGCGCGTCGGGAAATTGTCGCAGCCGTCGACGATTAAGTCATACCCCTCGAAAATCTCAAGCGCATTCTCCGCTTTCAACCGCGTCTGATGAGGCACCACCTTGACATCCGGGTTCAACGACTTGATGGTCGTCGTCGCCGATTGCACCTTCGGCGTGCCGATCGCCTCCGTGCGATGCGCAATCTGCCGCTGCAAATTACTAATCTCCACCAGATCCGAATCCAACACACCGAGCGTTCCGACCCCCGCCGCCGCCAAATACACCGCCGCGGGCGAACCCAGTCCCCCGGCGCCCAGAAGCAGCACCTTCGATTCTAGCAACTTCGCCTGCCCCGTCTCCCCGATCTGACGCAGCATGAAATGGCGGCTATACCGGTCCAACTGCTCATGCGTCATCGGCTTATCCTGTTCCGTGGGATAGCCCGCCGTCAACCAACTCCTGTAACCGCCCGCCATTGAGATCGTGTCTGTGTAACCCATATCCTTCAGTGACTTCGCGGCGAGCAGAGAACGCACTCCCCCCGCACAATAAAGAACAATCTTCTGATCCGCGTCAGTTACATAATCGTCGATTGAAAGCTCAAGCATGCCTCGCGAAACATGAACCGCACCCGGTATATAACCAGCCCGGCGCTCGTCATCGTCACGAACATCGAGCAGCACAAAATCCTCGCCCCGGTCCTGTTCCGCTTTCACCTCGTCAACCGAGGACTCCGGAATTTCCTGTCTCACCTCTTCAATAATCTCTGCAGACGACCTCATAAAATTTACTCCCCTTAAAGCGTGCGGCTCGACCCGAAACAACCCTTACAAATCCCTTTCGGAACACCGCTTGACACACTCCACCGGACCAAAACGGATTATATCACAGCCTCGAAAACCTGTCAAAACTAAAATCCCAGGGGAAACGCATCTAATTGCAGAGGAGGTCTCATGGTGGTAGGCTGTACGATTAATGTTGGGTTTCACTCAAATTTTGGCGCGTTCAAGCGAAATAGGCACTCGAAATCTGTTACAAGATTAGCGATTACTAACGAATTTCCGTTCAACCCAACCTACGAATCCCAAAATAGTGTCACAAACTTAGCCTGATTTTCTTTCTTATGATGCAGAAAATTTAGATGCGTTTCCCCTGACTAAAATCCTCCCTTCCTCCACCTGCTGAGTTTGGATTGCCAAATCCAGACTATCACGCAGCCAAATCCCCGACGGCCCTCCTACATGAAATCGTCCGTCCCTCGCAAAACTTGGTTTCTTCCACTCTTCCCTCTGCCTATACTGACCACTGGTCACTGCTTTTTCCCCTTCCCATTTCCTCCTCCTTATGCTAGGATGGGAATCTACATCACGAAAGAGGAGGCGCCCTGTGGACAGTCTTAACCCGTTCAAACAACCCGGTCAATGGTATCGAGGAAATACGCACAGTCACAGCACCGAATCCGACGGCAGGATTCCGATGGATGAACGCTTCGCCGCCTATCGCGAAGCCGGATACAACTTCCTCGTGCTCACCGATCATCGAAAAGTCAACGACGTATCATCATACAGCCGTGAGAACTTCCTCGCCATCTCGGGCAGCGAAGTTCATCCCGACAACCCGTACGGAGGCACAACGTATCACATCGTGGGCATCAACCTCCGTGAACGCATCAACTGCGCCGAACTTCATCCAAACGACGTTATCGCCGACATCAAAGCGCAAGGCGGAGAGGCGGTGCTCTGCCACCCGTACTGGTGCGGACACACGATCCGAGACTACGAGCAGCTTAATGGCTACTTTGCCGTCGAAGTCTACAACGACACCTGCATGCAAGGCATCGGCAAAGGCTTTTCCGAGGAGGCATGGGACGATGTACTAGACCGGATTGGCCCCGTCTATGGGATTGCCGCCGACGATGCGCACGGCACCGAACACGACTGCTTCCACGCTTGGGTAATGGTGAAAGCCGCCGAACTCACAATCGATGCGATTATGGATGCCTTCCGGGCTGGCGCTTTCTATTCGACTCTCGGTCCGGAGATTGTCGATCTCGATCTGGTCGGCGGCTCCGCCCGCGATAAGAAGGTCATCGTCAAATGTTCGCCCGCCCAGTCCATCATATTCAAAGCGCAATGCAGCATCGGGCGGCGTATCGTTGCTCCGCAAGGCGAAAGCTTAACCGAGGCGGAGTACCCGGTGCCGAGCGCGGCGAAATACGTCCGCGTGGAGATTGTCGACGAAGAAGGCAAGAAGGCATGGTCAAACCCGTTCTTCGTCTAAGAGGCGGGGTGCAATGAAACACCAACTAATGATTCAACAGATTGAATTCTACCGAACCAACGGATTTGTCGCGATTGAGAACTTCCTCGACCACGACGAACTGGAGGAGTGGCGCCGTTGCACCGCCGAGGCTGTCGCTGAGCGGCTGGGGAATTCCGTTGAATTCATGACGAACCAAATGCAGCCCGATGATTTCTATGCCCGAGTCTTTACACAGTGCCTCCGGCTCGCCGATACGCACCCGGGCATAAAAGATCTAATCCATGACCCGCGGATCGGACGGATTGGAGCGGCGCTGGCTGGCGTCGAGGGAATTCGAGTCTGGCACGATCAAGCGCTTATCAAACCGCCCTGCGGAAATCCGACCGCATGGCACCTTGATGTTCCCTACTGGTCGTTCGATTCGCGCGACGCGATCTCCTGCTGGGTGGCGTTAGATGACGCGACTCTTGCCAACGGCTGTATGTGGTACATTCCGGGTAGTCACCTGACCGCGCGTTTTGAGAACTGCAACATCGGTGAAAACCTTGCGGAACTCTTCACGATTTATCCGGAATGGCGCAGCATTGAGCCCCGACCGGTCCCCTGTCCCGCCGGCTCGATCGTCTGGCATAACGGGTTGACGGCGCATGCCGCGGGCGCCAACATGACCTTCGCCCCTCGCCGCGCCATGACATGCGCATTCATGCCCGATGGGTGCACCTTCAACGGCAAACGCAACGTTCTGCGCGAAGACCTCTTCAACTCCCTCAAAATCGGCGATCTTCTGAACGACGACATCCAGAACACCCTCGTCTGGCACAATTCATGGAAAAATTAATGGCTCATTGAACATTCGCTTAATTCATCCATATCCGGTCGGTTGATCGATAGAAATCCGTCGCATGCAATGAACCGGCTTGTGTTATGCATCCACAACTGTAGGAGCGATCTCCGAATCGCGACCATCAAGCGAGTGGATAGCGAGCGCGATAGAGATCCGTCAAGCGAGTGGGTACCGAGCGATCAAACGACTGAACAAGGAGTGCGATAGTAGTGCCCGATAGCGACTCTCCTGCCCCGGATTGCCGCTCCATTCAATCAAAACAAAAAAGCCCCGTCAACTCTACCGAGTTGCGAGGCTATTCTTGGTACACCGCTACAACCTGAAAAATCCAACACTACCCTACATTCTAATTAGCGGCTAAACAATAGAAAATGAAAGAGGGTACTTGTACACGCCATCATATACGATTACCTACCAGCATTTATGAAATCTTCCCAGTTAATTCCCAAATGTTTAGCAATTTGACGTACTACCCCACTTTTTAATTCACGACTACCATGATATGGAACAGAAGTAGATCTTTTAGTAATCGGATTATACCATTTTCTGTGAGACCGCGCCCTCGTCTTTTAACCTCTTGGCATCCCAGTTTTTTTAGTTTTCGTGAAACGTCTTTATATTTCACAGAGCATTGTGATTTGATTATAAACCGATAGCCTGAAACCAGTAGCTTGAAGAGTTCCCATCAAAAGGAAGATCTGGTGCCATCGTTTCAAATCTTGGCTGAGGCGCTCTGTAAAGCGTATCTTTGTCGATAATCTGAATACTATCAGGCAATGAGCGACCAAAATCCTCGTACAACTCACGCGTAGCCGAAAAGGCATCTATTACATTTTCCAATGCTTCGTCTATCGAATCCCCCTGCGATAACAGTTCAGGCAACTCCTTGCACGTCACCATATAGCCTCCCTCTGATTGGGGAGTCAAAATAATGGTCAACCTATATTTCATCATAGTTTCCACCGAGCTGGAAGTTGTAAGAGTTACGCCTTCTATATACGTTCAATAGATTACCACCAAATAGTTTGCTTTTCAATTAGAATTCAGCCGCAGTCAATCTTCCCCAATCATCCCGATATCGTTCCCGTAGATATCCTTCTCCTCATCGCGATCATCAAGCGAGTGATTAGCGAGTGCGATAGGAATCTTAAGGCGATAGAACTCCCATAGAGATCCCATGTCCACCATCTCTTGTAAGACGCATTCCGTGCACCGGCTTGTGTCATGCATCTACCACTGTAGGAGCGATCTCCGAATCGCGACTCTCCTGCCCCGGATTACCGCTCCATTCAATCAAAACAGAAAAGCCCCGTCAACTCTACCGAGTTGGGGGCTTTTCTTGGGACACCGATACAACCTAAAAAATCGGTTTTCAGTCGGCGCTCATTTCATTTAACTTCTGCGCAAGACGTGACTTTCGGCGGTCTGCCGCGCCGCGCTTAATGACGCCTTTCTGTGCTGCCCGGTCAAGGCGCCCGGAAGCCTGACGATACAATCCCTCGGCGGCTTCCGAATCTCCGGCTTCGATGGCAACTTCCGCTTTCCTCAACGTCGTTCTCAACGTTACCTTCCGCCTTCTATTCACTTCCGCTTTTTTCTTATCCGCGCGAATGTGCTTTACTGCAGATTTCCTGTGGGGCAACTCAAATCCCTCCCATAATGCATCTAATGCGTTACGTGCATGTTTTAGCGTCTATCCTATATTGAACCTTCGTACAAAGTCGAGCCGAGCATTTAATATAACACAATCTGTCCCAAAGTGCCAATAAATCTATCAATCCCTCCACGCCAATCCGCTCCGCTTCCACCCTTCATCTTCTTATCCTTTTCCATCCTTCCCCATTGAGCACTGCCTTCCCCGCGCTACTCCCGCTCTCCAATGGGGACGTAATCCGTCGGCTCCGGACCGATATACTCCGCGCCCGGTCGAATCAGACGATTGTCGCCCCGCTGCTCGAAGACATGCGCCGCCCAGCCCGCCATTCTGCCCATGACGAAAATCGGCGTAAACATCGGTGTTGGAATTCCGCAGAGATGATACGCGGACGCCATAAAGAAATCAAGATTCGGGAACAGATTCTTCTCGCGCCGCATCACCTCTTCAACCCGCACCGAAACGTCAAACAGCGTCATATCACCGCTCGCTTCGGAGAGTTTTCGTGACCACCCCTTGATGATATCCGAGCGTGGATCCGATACGGTGTACACCCGGTGCCCGAACCCCATGATGAGTTGCTTCGTCGCCAGCATCTCCAGAACGGTGGCTTCAGCCTCGTCCGGTGTGTCGAACCGCTCGATGAGCGCCATCGCCGCTTCATTCGCGCCGCCATGCAACGGTCCCCTGAGCGTACCGATCGCGCCCGAGACCGCCGAGTAGAAATCTGTGAGTGTGGCGGCGGCGACACGCGCCGTAAACGTCGAGGCGTTAAACTCGTGCTCCGCGTAAAGTATCAACGACACATCGACAGTGCGCCGTTGCAATTCGTCAGGCTCTCGGCCGTGCAATAGATGTAGAAAATGCCCCGCCGTCGTGTCGTCCTCCGTTTCCACGTCGATACGCCTGCCGCTCTCATGAAAGCGGTACCAATAGAGCAGCATTGACGGGAGGATTGCCACCAGCCGGTCGGCGATACGAGTCTGGTCTGTATCTTCCGTTTCCTGTTCTATTGTTCCCAGCGCCGAGCAGCCAGTGCGCAGCACGTCCATCGGATGTGCATCGCGCGGTAACTGCTCAAGGACAGTTTTCAGTCCCGCGGGCAAACCCCGCGCTCCAATCAACCCCTGGCGGTAATCATTTAGCTCCGACTGCGTGGGCAGCTTACCGTGAATGAGTAGATAAGCGACCTCCTCAAAACTCGCGTGCTCCGCCAAATCGTGAATCCCATATCCACGGTAGGTCAAGCCCACCCCCTCCGTGCCCACGGTACAAATTGCCGTTTCACCGGCGATGACACCCGCCAAACCGCCTGCCTTTTTACTTTGCATCATTTACCTCGTCCAGCTATAAAAATCGCCCTTTTACGCATTCCATATCGCAATAAAGCACTATTGTAATTTGGGATCGGCAATTGTCAATCCCTCGATTTTCCGTCCTCCCCTACATCCCATCAATCTTCCGCTCATATTCATGATAATCGAGAAATTCGTACAATTCCTCCCGCGTTTGCATCCTGCCAACCACCCGCTTCTGCGTACCCTCATCCCGCAACGCCTGAAACACATCAAGCGCGGCGGCATTCATCGCGCGAAACGCCGACAACGGATAAAGCGCTAACTTCACCCCGGCGCCCCTGAGTTCCTCCGTCGTAAAAAGGTCCGTTTTGCCGAACTCCGTGATATTCGCCAGAATCGGAACGCCGACCGCGTCCGCAAACTTCCGGTACTGCTCCAACTCGGTAACGGCTTCCGCGAAAATCATATCCGCGCCGGCATCTCTGTACCGGCACGCGCGTTCGATAGCGGCATCAAGCCCTTCGATGGCGAGCGCATCCGTCCGCGCCATGAGAACAAAGTCGGGATCCGTCCTCGCATCCGCGGCGGCTTTGATTCGGTCCACCATCTCGTCCGGGCTGACAACCTCCTTGTTCGGGCGGTGACCGCATCGCTTGGCGCTAACCTGATCCTCGATATGGGCGGCGGCGGCGCCAGCCCGAATCATCTGCCGGACCGTTTTCGCAATCATAAACGCGTTGCCCCAACCCGTATCCGCATCCACGAGCAGGGGAAGTTCCGTCGCGTTCGTGATACGGCGCACATCCTCCAACACCTCATTTAACGTCGTCATGCCCAAATCGGGCAGACCGTATGACGCGCTCGCCACCCCCGACCCGGAGAGATAGATCGCCCGAAACCCAACACGCTCCGCCATGATTGCGGCATACGCGTTGATAACCCCTACAACCTGCAACGGGCATTCTACCGATATCGCGTCACGAAAACGCCGACCGGGAGAACCAATCTCGTTCATTAAACCGCCATCCTTCGCCGCAAATTAAATTCACCTTTCACGGTAGCGCAATTATACACCAATCTCATCACGTTGCCAACACCTAAACCCTATGGCAATCCGCGCCCCTTCCATCTTTCCCTTCTTCCACGCTTCTAACTCATCCTCCTCTAACATCCATCTGTAATCGTGGTGTAAGTTGCAAAAACGCGACTTCCGTGTTACCCTTAATCTCAACAGAGCTTATATTTATCAAATCCCCCTAGATAAACCAAAGGAGCCCTCCAAATGCTTTACAAGCGCCACACAATTTCAATCTTCGTTTTCATCGTTTTTTCATCGCTAATCCCAGGCTACCCCGCCTTTTCCCAAGACACGCCGGCCCGCTTCACGCTTCAACTCCTCCACGCAGCCGACCTCGAAGGGGGCGTCGAAGCGCTTGATAATGCCCCCCGCTTCTCCTCCGTGCTGAACGCGCTCAAAGCCGAGGAGGAGAACACGGTCATCATCGGAGCGGGCGACACCTACATTCCCGGCGCGTTTTTCGCGGCGGGCAACGATCCGAGTCTCCGCGGCGTGCTGGGGCGCGAGGGTTCCGGACGCGCAGACATCCTGATGCTCAATGCAATGGGCTTCATGGCGTCGGCGCTCGGCAACCACGAATTTGACCTGGGCACCGGCACGCTCGCAAGCCTGATCGCCGATGATGGTAGAGGCTACGCCGGCGCCGCATTCCCCTTCCTGAGCGCAAACTTGGATTTCAGTCTTGATAGTAACCTCGCCCCTCTCGTCGTGGACGCCGGGCGAGAGGCGATGGCGAATCCGAATAGTATTAGCAAAAGCGCGGTGATCACTACCCCTTCAGGCAAGAAAATCGGAGTCGTCGGCGCTACCACGCCTTGGCTCCCAAAAATATCGATACCGGGCGATGTCCGAGTTTCTCCCGAAAATCGAGACGATATACCGGCTCTCGCGGCGATCATTCAAGAATCCGTTGATGAACTGAAATCGACAGGCGTGAAGGTGATTATTCTCGCCGGACATCTCCAGCGATTTTTCATTGACGAGGAGTTGGCGGCGCAGTTGCACGGCGTCGACATCATCATTTCCGGCGGCTCGAACACGCTCCTCGCGGACAACACCGACCGGCTGCGCGACGGCGACACCGCCGACGGGGATTATCCCATGCTGGCAACCTCCGCCGCAGGCGAACCCGTCGCCATCGTCAGTACGGACGGCAATTACAAATACGTCGGTCGGTTGGTGGTCGATTTCGACGAGGCGGACGTCCTGATACCGGAATCCATTGGCGCCGAGGTGAGCGGAGCCTTCGCCACGGACGAAACCGGCGTCCTGAATGCCGGTGACGCCGCCCCGGCGCCCCAGGTCGTAGCCATTACCGAAGCCATTCGGAACGTAGTGCTTGCAAAAGATGGTGTAACCTTCGGGAGAACGAGCGTCTACTTGGAAGGAAGGCGCGGCGCGGTGCGCACAGAAGAAACCAACCTCGGGGACCTAACCGCCGATGCCAACTTGGACGCCGCGCGGCGAGTCGATCCGAGCGTGGTCGCCTCCCTCAAGAATGGAGGCGGCACGCGCGCTTCTATCGGTATCACCGTGGGAGTGCGGGAACTTCCGCCGCCCGCGAACCCGCTCGTCGGCAAAGCCGAGGGCGAAATCTCACAGCTTGACATCGAAAATACGCTCCGCTTCAACAGCGGGCTGAGCCTATTGACACTGACCGCGGCGCAGTTCTTGGAAGTGGTCGAACACGCCGTCGCCGAAGCGCAGCCCGGCGTGAGCACCGGTCAGTTTCCTCAGGTCGGCGGACTGGCGTTCAGTTACGACCTTTCGCAGCCCGCCGGCGGGCGGGTGAATTCTCTCGTCATCATCGATTCCGACGGGAATCCGACGGACATCATCGCGCAAAATGGCGGGGTCGTCGGCGACAGGGAGCGAACCTTCCGCATCGTCACGCGCGATTTCCTTGCCGACGGCGGCGACGACTATCCCTTCCCGAATTACCCCGATACCGACCGCGTCGACCTGCCCGACGTGATGACAGAGGAACAATCCGGCGGGAAAGCCGATTTTACCGCTCCCGGCAAAGAGCAGGATGCCTTCGCCGAATACCTTGCCGCGAACTTCTCGGAAACGCCGTATGCGATCCCCGATGTCGATGCCGAAAGCGATGAACGCATTCAGAACCTCGCGCTCCGGGAAGACAGCCTAGCTCTCTCGTCGAGCGCCGCGAACACATTTGAGACGCGACTCGCCGCCGGGCTAAACATGATAAGTCTGCCCTTGATGCCGGACGAGCCGCACACCGCCCGGTCCTTCATGGAAAAACTCGGCGCGACGACTGTCATTGAGTACAACGCATCCGCCGGAAAATTCATCGGATTCACCGCAAATTCCCCTGGGGACGGTTTCCCGATTGAAGGCGGAAAGGGCTACATTGTCAACGTGACCGAACCGAAGGTTGCTTCATTCACCGGGCGCGCATGGCAGAACGCCCCGGCGATGGCATCACCCGCTTCACGCCAGGTTTCGACGGTCTGGGCATTGGTGCTTCACGCGCGGCTTGAAGGGCTTGACGGCATTTCGCTAACCGTACACAACGGTCGCACCGGAGAGATCGAGGTGATTGAGGCAGGCAAATCGCACGCTGTCTGGGCGGACATGAACCGCCAGACGGTTGCCACTGTTGGCGATGTTTTGATAATCGAAGTCTACGACGCGGGCGGAGAGTTGATTCGCACGCTGCATCACGAAATTGATGCGGTAGACATCCGCCGTGCTTTCAGCGAGTTGCGGCTAACGCCGGACGACATGATTCCGAGAACCACCGCGCTTCTCGCTAACTATCCGAATCCGTTCAATCCCGAGACCTGGATGCCCTATCAGTTGGCGATTGACACCCACGCCGCCATCCGCATCTTCACCTCGTCGGGAACACACGTTCGGAATGTTGAACTCGGCTTCCAGAGCGCCGGATTCTACGTCGGAAGGTCACGCGCCGCATACTGGGATGGCCGCAATAGCGGCGGAGAGTCGGTGGCGTCGGGAACCTACTTTTACCAGTTGATAACCCCCGAATCAACGGCTACCCGAAAAATGGTTGTCCTGAAGTAACGCCGCGACGACCAATGACTGCCCGTCGCATCCCCTAACCCCTCGAGCCAGATAAACAAATCTTGCTTTAGGGTGGAATCAAGCGAGTGAATAACGAGTGATCAAGTGAGTGAACAACGAACGCGATAGAAATCCCCCGTCCGCCGGCAACTGGCGGCCGATAGGTTGGAATTCTAACGCGACTGTCGGAGCGAGCATACGGTCGGGACGAAGCCGCTACTATTGCCCAATACTCGGATTATAGCTCCTTTCAATCCCGTAGGATGGATTGTACACGGTGAAACCCAATTATCTAATTTCCTGCGCACGTTTCTTTAAGCTGCCCCACGTCGTCGCGAGCCTGTCGCGCGGATCATCTGCGGTAGCGAGCGAACCGCCCGCGAACAGCGTATAGCCGTTGCCGGATGAATCCTGGTAAATGTGTGAACTGGGACCCTCCTCAAAGTGCCATAGCGCTATCGTCCGCCCATCCGCCTACAGTAGCCGTTTCGGACGGATTTTTCTCCCCCGCTCTCTGCTGTAACGGAACCCCTTGGAAACCCGAACTTCGTCAATGTAACCCTTTACGGATCCACATTCGTGTCCCCAGTATTGCCCAATTCGTTTGGCCCCGCCGATTAGCAGCCGCGCATCGGTGCGTCCCATCGCGCTCCCGAAATTGCCTCCGCCCCATCCGCCGTCAAAATACGATATCCGTTGGGTATTATTTCCTTTCACGGCAATCTAATAGGTAATGTGCGCCCAACGCTTCAATTCGAAATCGTGGGGTAGAATCATACATCCCGAAATACCGGAACTCAAGCTGCTGCTATGCCGACGCTGTACTCCAAAATAGATGTATACGGTACCTTCCGAGTCACGCTGCCGAGGCCGGAGCCTAAATCCCTACCGGCGATTGTAACGAAATAGCTAAAGGGCTTGGCAAAAATCATCTACCGTCTCTCGGGATCGTGATAATCTCCATCTTGTGGACGCTCTGTCAAATATATCCACTATATCCACGCCTCGATGGTGATGCCCTCGGCTTCTGCCTCATCGAATACGCCAGTGTAATCGGCGTAGACATACCCTTACGGGCACAGTTTCGGCACATCGCGGGGAACCTTCTCAGGTAAAGCGGCTACAATTGGCACAACCAAGATCAATGCAATTAAGGGCAGAGCCCAGAATGGATACGCCGTCTTTATTCTCATGATACTTGCGGCATGAGTGTATGCTGGATTAATCCTTAGCATTCCGATTCCTCGAATTTCATTTGGTGTCCTGAGTAGTACACCGTGAGAATTATATAACCCAAGTTGCCACCTATAATTGAATTGAAAAACCTAGGGTTTTCGTTAGAGTTGAGGAGTTCACTATTCCCTCAATACCCTAAAGGAGACCCCATGGATATTCAAATTGTAACTGTTTTCTGTTTGTGTGACGCTCTCTTAAAGGCATTCAACCATCAACCAGACCCACAAACTCAGATGTCAGATGCCGAAATCATGACGACTGCACTGGTTGCAACACTCTTTTTCGGTGCCAATTTTGAAACTGCTCGCAACTTTCTTGAAACTCACGGCTATATTCCAAACATGCTCTCAAAGAGCCGGTTTAATCGCCGACTTCACCGGATTAAACCCTTGTTCATCACACTGTTTGAAATCTTAGGCGAAAGCTTCGTACAACTCAATAAGCAAAAACGCTACGCCGTAGATACTATACCCATTGTTGTTTGCGACAATATCCGCATTCGTCGCTCAAAAATCTACACTGATGAAACATTTCGAGGCTATCAGTCGTCCAAACGCCGGTATTTCTACGGCTTAAAGATTCATCTGCTGGTTACCGCTCAACGACAACCGGTTGAATTCTTTTTGACCCCAGGCAGCACCGGTGATGTTGAAGGCTTACAATACTTTGACTTCGACTTACCACCGGGCAGCCGTGTCTATGGAGACAAAGCATACAATAACTATGAGATAGAAGACAGTCTTGCCGAAGCTGGAGTGGAGTTGAAACCGATACGCAAGAAGAATTCAAAGCGTCAATATCCGCCATGGGAAGCCTATCTGGTCAATTATTATCGCAAGTCTGTTGAGGCGACAGCGAGTTTGATGGAAAGGTTGTTACCGCGTTCAATTCATGCCGTGACACCACAGGGATTTGAACTGAAAGTCGTGTTGTTTGTCGTGGCTACCAGTATCAACCAATATGAACCAACTCAGAATTTACCCATATAACCAATATCCGATGAATAGGTGGCAACTTGGGTTATATACCGCTAGAAGCCGATTTACGTAACAGACAGCAAATTTCCTGCCACTCTGACACCGTACAAGAGCACAAGCCAAAATCCAAGTTTTCGGAACAGGCAGCGACTTGAATTCATGAGTTCGCCAAGGCTACGTGTAAATCTATCGGCATGGGAGTAGGCGAAAATTACGTTGAAATTCGCCCTGATGCAGTGCAACATCAGAGTATACTACGATTTCCTAACCGAATCAGGGGCCAATTAGGTACTATGGCAAGAAGGAAACGCTGAAGGCGGGATTTATACGGGGAAGAAAGTCCTTGGCAGCGGGATAGTGTTTATTTTCTGCACGACGTGTCCAACTTTTGCGCCTGACGTAATTGCATATCCGTTTTACGGATTCAAAAAGTGTAATGACACGCCGATGCACGTATGGTATAATTGTAGTGCCGTCAGTAGCAATGTATCGTTCTTGAATCGAGTGGAGGTGGGAAACCGTGTCATCCGCCGCCGTGCAATCTCATCTGACACCCGAAGAGTATCTCGCTCTAGAACGCAAAGCGACGATCAAGAGCGAATACCTGAGTGGTCAAATGTATGCGATGTCCGGCGCAAGTCGGGCGCATAACCTCATCTGCCTCAACATTGGCGGCGAGCTTAGGTCGCTACTAAAGAAGCGCGCATGTGAAGTCTATACAAACGATATGCGTGTGAAAGTAACAGCGGCAGGACTATATACCTACCCGGACGTTCTCGTCGTTTGCGAAGAACCGCGCTTTGAGGACGACAGCTTTGATATACTTTTGAATCCCACTGCCCTTTTTGAAGTCCTCTCACCGAGTACCGAGGCGTATGACCGAGGGGCCAAATTCGGGTTCTATCGTCAACTCGACTCCATGCAAGAATACACGCTCGTCTCACAAGATTTCATGCGCGTCGAACACTACCTACGACATAACGAGCAGTGGATACTAACAGAATTCAGCAGCCCCGATGATGTTGTTCGTCTGACTTCAATAAACTGCGAACTCGCGCTGCGTGAGGTCTACGCGAAAGTAGAATTTCCTCCGAACGACCCACCCCACCAAGCCATTTGACAATTCATTACTTGCAGCCCCGTCCCATTGCAACCGAGTAATTTTCCTCAAACTCGGTTTCTACAGATCCTTAATTTCCTTTTCTCCATCAATCGAGTGGATAGCGACTGATCAACTGCACGATTCGTAAAGGCGATAGGAAGTCTTGATAGAGATCCCAGTGCGATAGCCAATCCCGTGCGGCAGAGATCGCTTAGCCCCGCCGATTTTGCGCGCAGACAAGGCTCCTTACCCCTATCCGCATAAGTCTCTTTGCTTAACCCACGCCATCAATGCACTTGCATTATAGAGAAATGGTGTAAGTCCGGATAGTACCACACAGCAGCATTCCCACTCGGAAATTGGATGATAACAGCGGCATGTTACGAACAAAGGGCCTTTATGTGAAAATTATCTTACGATTTTGTTACAATTCCGTAACATTTCCTGCCCTGTCCTCACCGTCTTGGGCGCCGACTCGGGTTCCATCCCCGCATCCCGAAATTTCATAACTGCGCCAATCGGCTTCAGTGCCGAAACCGCCCGAAAGTCGGTCATATCAAGGCATCGAGACTTCTCTCGATTCCGCTGAAAATTGCATTTGGTATGAAAAGTCTGAAATTTCCGCAGACGACTATGCCCCTTCCTTAACCGGCGACACCCTCCCCAACACCGAGTGTTTTTACTCTTTCCATGGCGATCTGCCTCTCTTCCCATCTTCCACCTTTCCCTCCTTCAGGAAATGACTGTGCCGCTTGGCATTCAAGCGCGTTCTCAAGATAACTATAATTTTTGACGGTAATATTCCGAAAACTATGCGATAATATCGTAGGCTGGGTTGAGCGGATATCCATGAAGAATCACACTTAATACGTAAGGCCATCGATATTTCCATTTCCCTTGAAGGCCGATATTCGAGTGAAACCCAACGATTCATCTAATTAATCACAGCAGGAGCCAAGCATTCATGCCCATCGTGACATCCGAATTCGCCGGAGCCACATTCCCGCCGGGGACAAGAGTATCATTTGCAACGAAGGCAGGAGCGGTGGAAGGCACCGTCCAGAAGCTTCTGGTACGGCACGCGCGCGTCGCAGCGCGGTACGGAGGGTTATTTGATGTCCCGTACGGCGCACTGACATGTAGTGTGCAGGCGGGAGAGCCCGCAATGCCGCTCAAAGAGGTCGAGGCGCTCGGAGCGCGTCTCATCCGAGAACACGAACTGGTGAACGACCTCAATAAAGGGTGGAAGTTTGCGTTCGACCTCGCGCCTGCCCGCGGAGGCATATGTAGGTATAACGAAAAGTTGATTGCGCTTTCCGTAACATACTGCCTGAAAGCATCCAAGGAAGAGATTGTTAACACGATTCTGCACGAGATTGCTCACGCAATAGCTGGACCGAATCATGGCCATGATGAGGCGTGGAAAGCCATAGCGCGGCGGATAGGGTGCACGGCGAAACGCTGCCACCACGTTGACCACACTCCCCCGCGCTGGCGAGGAGAGTGTCCGTGCGGTAAGGAGTGGAAACGGCAGCGCCTGAGCCAGCGGACAAGAAGAGGCTGTTGCCCAAAATGCAAGGGTAGGATCACATGGAAAAGGGTAGAAGTAGCGTCGTGAAGAACAATCGCGACACGAGGATTGTGGCGTAGGTAGTCATGCAAAACCCACATCTACGCGACAATTCTGTGACATTCACTAGGTACGATGTCCTCTGATGCCGAATTCAACCGATTTCATCGCCGCTCCTACTGCGAGGCATTAATTGATGGCTTACAGCTACCGACAAGTCTATAAGATCCTAACTGTCGTCGCCGTGCTCTTTGCAATCACAGTCGCCGTCAAGGCGGAATCGCCGCACTTCCCGCCCCGCATCCCGATGGTGGAACGCTCGTTCTCGGATGACCCGGACAAGTTCAGCTTCGCCATAATCGGCGACAAGACCGGCGGCGGCAAGGACAAGTGGCACATTTTCGACCGCGCCATCGCCGAAATCAATGCGTTGAAACCCGACTTCGCCATCATGGTCGGCGATCTTATCGAGGGGTACACGACAGACTTGAAACAGATTGAGTCGGAATGGGAAGAATTCTGGGAACATCAGTCGCCTTTGGAAGTTCCCTTTATACCGCTGCCCGGCAACCACGATATCACGAACCGCCTGATGTACGATTACTGGGTTGAGAATCTCGGGCGCACCTACTCGGCGTTCACCTACAAGGATTGCCTATTTCTGATGCTCAACACGGAGGAAAAGCACGGTCTGCCCAAGACTAGCGACGGCTGGTGGGAAAACTGGTTTGGCACTCGCCAAATCGAATACGCCCTCACGCAATTGGAGAAACACAAAGATGTCCGGCACACCTTTGTCCTGTTGCACAAACCCGCATGGTTGTATGAAGATTCGGGTTGGCCCGAGATTGAGGCTGCGCTTTCCGGACGCGAATACACGGTTTTCGCCGGGCATTACCACAACCTGACGCTGCACACGCGTGACGACCATCGGTATTTCGTTCTGGGTGCGACCGGCGGCGCGTTCACGCCGCGGGCGACAAAGGAGTTCGGGGCGTTCGATCACTACAGCATCGTGACGGTCGACGGCGGCGATGTGGGGGTCGCGATTATCGAGCCGGGCAACGTCCATCCGTCGGATATCTCAACAGCGGAATTTAAAGAGAATCTAACGAGCTTGCTCAGGTTCAAGTCGGATTTTGAAGTCAACAGAAAACAACCGCCATCGCGCGGCAGGGTTGAAGTCCTGTTGCAGAACACACTCGAAAAACCGGTAAGCGCCGAAATCGTTTTCAGCTCCAATACGAATTGGCGGGTAAAACCGCCCATCATTACCTTCGAGGCTCAACCGGGCGAGGGGGCGGAGAGCACTGTGCAATTTAGCTGTTCTTCCAACGAGTTGCTCCCCCTCCCGACTTACGGTTATGCAATTCTGTACGGCGGGGAGCAGTTGTACGGTCGGTCAGAGGCGATCAACCCCATTTCCCCGGCGGATATGCACCAGGTCAAAGATTGGAGAATTCTGGGCGCATTCGACCTCGGCGTCAAAGAACTGCCGACAACTCCGGGAATATATCCGGTAAACTTCACCGTGGACCATCGACCGAAGACAGACAAATCAGCCCATCAGGGCAAAACCGGGAAAGTCTTCTGGCAGGAATACCACGCCGAGGACGGAACGGTTAATCTGGGCGAGGCATTCGGCCAACCGAATTGGGCAATCGGTTACGGAGTTACCCACATAAAGAGCCCCGAGGATCGCACGGTCCTGGCGGCGGTGCGATGGATGGACATCGGGCGACTCTTCCTAAACGCGGACGAATTCCGGGTTTTTGAGCCTTCAGGTTATGTCGAGTTACCGCTGCGCGCCGGCTGGAATACTCTAATGATTAAGTGCGCGAAATACACCGGGGCGTGGAACTACCAGATCTCAATTGAAAACCCGTGGAACGACCTCGTATTCTCTAGTCGGAAAATGTAGGGTGGCACCGCCCACCGTTCCTTGTTAAAGATCCCAACTCTTAGGCTGTATTGAACGACACATCGAAAATCTCACGCGTAGAACACACAAACCTTCGAACCTCCGCAGCGCTTATGTGGACCGAAATCCCAGTGAAACGCAACGTCCTTCTCAACTCCACCAGCGTGTGAGGAAATGATGCATGACTACTTACTTTGAACCGTCACAACTGAACTCTTGGGAAACCAACGGCTATCTTAGAATTCCCGGATTTTTCTCGGATAGCGAGGTCGCCGAGCTGCGAAAGTGGGTTGCCGAAATCGAAAGCTGGAAGCAAGATCCTAATAGGTGGCTGCACCATTACGAGTCGGTATCGGATGGCACCCGGCTCTCGCGCACCGAAGACTTCATTCCGTATCACGAGGGAATGAAATCGACCCTGACGGTCGGCAAAGTGCCGGACGTTATCTCTGAGTTGACAGGAGAGCCCGCCGTGCTCTACAAAGAGAAAATCAACTACAAATACCCGGGCGGCGGCGGTTATGCACCACACCAGGATGCCCCCGCCTACGAATTCGTCAAGAGCCACACCACATGCTTAATCTCGATAGATGCGTCGACTGTCGAGAATGGGTGTTTGTACTTCTCGCCCGGACGGCACCAGGAGGGCATGATTGCGCTGGATCCAAACGGTTGCATAGCTCCCCGTGTGGCGGAAAGCATGGATTGGGTCCCCGCGCCCACGCAACCGAGCGACATTCTGTTGTTCAGTTCCTACATTCCCCACAAGAGCGGTGCAAACGGTTCAAACGTTCCCAGGCGCATCATCTACGCCGTCTACAATAACCTATCCGACGGCGATTGGCGCGACAAGTATTACAAGGACAAGCGTCAAGCATTCTCACAATACGCAGAGGACGAGTCGGGTAAATCCGGTCAAATCAGCAAGATAGCCCACTTTCAAGGAAGGACGGTATTGAACGATGAAGAATAGCCCCCAAGCAACGCTCGCGGAAGATTTGGCGCACGCGACAAACGAAGAGAAGGTTGCCACCCTATTCGACTTTATGGCGCGGAGGGGACAGACCTTCTACGACGAGTCCGTGACACAACTGGAGCACGCGCTCCAATGCGCCAACCAAGCGCGAATCAATGACGCCACGGCAACGCAGATTACAAGCGCCCTGCTGCATGATCTGGGTCATTTCTTGCTGGACGAACATAACGCCGACATAGCGTTTTTGGCGGACGACCTGAATCACGAGGCTGTGGGCGCGGACTTTCTGAAACCGTTTTTCCCGGACGCGGTAACGACGCCGGTACGGTTGCACGTGCCTGCAAAGCGCTACCTCTGCACGACGGATGGGGCGTACTACGACGGTTTATCCGAGGCGTCAAAGCGGAGTTTACGAGTTCAGGGCGGGGTGATGTCGAATGAGGAGCGGTCCGCGTTTGAGCAGATCCCGCATTTCGAGGATGCGCTCAGCTTGCGGAGGTGGGACGACCTCGCGAAGGTGAGGAATCTCGAAACTCCCGGGTTGAAGACGTACCGCGGTGTGGTAGCGAGTTGTTTGCGGTGAAGCGTACGTAGTCCTTACGCAAAGAAACCGAGTGCTCCGCTAATCGTTTTCTTGGGAATGTTTAGCCGCTGCGCCGCCGATGACGATTAAAAACACGCTATCTTCGTTGGCATATACAGAGTGAAGGATGTCGCCAGTGAAGACGACTGCCTCACCCCGTTCTAGCGTGATTTCCTCGGTGCGGGACGTAAACGTGATATTTCCGTCGAGGCAGGTGACCACGGCAGCGGCGGGCGCCGGATGTTCATCAAGGGCGTTGCCCGATTTGAGCACAGCCAGTACGACCGTTAGCTCATCGCCGCGGGCTAACGTCAGCGATGATCGTCCAGACGTATTGGATGATGCTTCTGTCATAAGTTTCTCAGCTAGAGACAGCAGTGGAAATCCCCGAGTCAGCGATGTGTTCAAGTCTACGGGTTTATAGGGACGTTCGAATGAAGTGTTCATTGTCCTTCCTCCAGGTTATGGATCTGAGCTATCTTTGCCTTTTCTTCGTAGCGTGAATGAAAATAGATGGCAGAGCCATTCTTTGTACTTTGCGGGTAGCGTTTTGGCGCATCCTTCTTGAGATTACCCCATGAAGATCAACTTAAGAGAAATCGTTCAGCATTACCGGGGGGTTTCCGTCGTAAATTTCTTAACTTAACCTCAACTGGGCGGCTCCCCGGTGCGGTTGGAAACCGCACCTACAGTATGGGGTGCGACGTACAACCTCACCGACACTAAGAGTACTCCTTAACTTGATCCCTACGTATGTTACTTGAGATTACCCTAATAGAAGCGGCAGGATAAACGGTACAATCACCTTCTGAATCACGGTAAGCGTTCCGAAGATCGAATAGAATATCGCGCACAGCACCAGCCCAACCTGCCGCCAAACCGGAGGTTGAATCTCCTTGGGCAGGAACTTCCGATTCACGTAAAGCGTGTGCAGCGAGGTAATCACTAGCAGGTAGCCGCCGATCGTCGCGGAAACCAGAATCATGAAAAACGGCTTGGCAAGGTACATGGAGACCACGCCCCAAAGAATATAGACGATCAGAATCGGGTAATAAATGAACTTCGCATCCGATTCTTTCATTCCCCTCGCCTTTGAAAACCCGGTCCAAATGATGTCCGTGTAACGCCGCGGCACCATGTCCACATTGCCTAACTGTGTAGAAAAGAGCACCCAAAACCCGCACAGCAGCGTGAGATACCAGAAGATCTGTCCGCCCTTCGCCGCGAGCCCCTCTGCTTGAAACGCCGCTGCCGACCATTCGTCGATCGCCTGGCCGGCCGGACAAACGAAATCGTTAGCATTGCGGGCAGCGCCATCCCGAAAAAGCAGCCTACCACCCAAATGTAATACTGTTCAAACCGGTTATACTTCCACCATTCGCGGAAACGGTTGACGTTTTCCGGGGTAATCCGAAACACCTTGCCGAGGTGAGACAGCGTGACCTTCTGCCCGCCGATTATCGACGGTATGGCTCCAACGAGCTTGCTCATGCCCCAGCCCTTGTCGCGGACGTAGTTGGTAGTGGTGATATTCCCCAATCCGCCGGCGCCGGCGAACGCCGCAAACGCACCGAGCAACAGCCAATCGATCCCGCCGCCGCCCTCATCCGGGGGCGGCAACGCGCCGAAACTCAAGAACCCTTTGATAACCGTCCACCAAACTCTCGGCGAAACCATGAAGATGTCGATGACGAGCAAATATCCGATAATCCACACCACCATGACGAGTTGAACTTTCTCAAGGGCGTTATAGATTTTGCCGCCGAACAGAACAATGAAAAGGCAAACGAAGAAGATGAGATACGCAAATGTCCGAACCGTGCCTTGATCCGCATCGGCAGGCATATACCCCAACCACGCGGCGGCGACGGCGGTAGCCGCAGCCATCGCCCACCCGGGCCAGATCCCGAAGAAGTCGATAATCGAATAGAAGAACGCCCAGAACCGCGACCCCGGACGGCATCGCATGTAGCCGCTCAACATCGGTTCGCCCGTATAAAGCGTGTAGCGTATGGCTTCCGTGTTGAGGAACGCCTGAAGGAAGATGGCAATCGTCGCAATCCAGAGCAGCCTGCCGCCGTATTGCGCCGTAATCGCGGGACCCAGCAGCCACTCGCCGCTGCCAATCGATCCGCCAAGCATGATGATTCCGGGACCCAGGATATTGCGAAATGCGCCCCCGAAACGGTAGGGTGGTGGTGCGGGCAACTCATGCACCTCCCAGTCCGGCAGACACCCGCCGGGGACCGTTTCCGTTGCTGAACTGTCCGTGTTATTTTGATTTTCTGCCATTTCTTCTCCGTAGACAAGATTTCACAAACCACGACTTTGATATTGAGATATACAGGTCTTACGCAATTGGGGTTGTAGGGGACGCAGATCTGCGTCCCCTACGGTTTTATACAATGTCCCGCTCGCTATTTACGCAGTCAATCATAGATTATCGTCCAGCCTTCCCGCCTTCCAATCTTCCAATCATTAAGGCGTTTGTGCGCCTTGCGTCTCCACATAGAGCGAATACAAAGATTGGCTGCCAGCCATAAACAGCCGATTCTTCTTGACGCCGCCGAAGCACAGATTGGCGCAGACCTCCGGGAGATGGATTCTGCCGATGAGGTCGCCATCCGGAGCAAAAACGTGCACGCCGTCAAACCCTTCGCCAGCCCAGCCCGCGGACGACCACAGGTTGCCGTCAATATCGCAACGAATGCCATCTGAGGTCCCAGGCGCCATGTCGCAGAAATTCCTGCCGTTCGTCACGCTGCTCCCGTCCACGACATCGTAAACGCGGATATGACGAGAATGATCCGGCTTGTGCGAGACGCCGGTGTCAACCAGATAGAGACGCGAGTAATCGGGCGAGAAACACAGTCCGTTCGGTTTTTCAAGCTCGTCTACCACCACCGTTGCCTCGCCGGTATCGGGATTGAGTCGATAGACATTGGTCGGCAACTCGAACTCTGCCCAGTGTCCCTCATAATTCAAGAGTATCCCGTAACCCGGGTCGGTGAACCAGACGTGCCCGTCTTCGTGCACAACCACATCGTTAGGCGCGTTCAAGCGCTTGCCCTCGTGCCTGTCCATCAGTACCGTAATCATGCCGTTATGCTCGGTGCGCGTGACGCGGCGGGCGCCGTGTTCACAAGTGATTAGCCGCCCCTGCTTGTCGCGCGTGTTTCCGTTGCTGTTGTTTGAAGGTGATCGGTAAACACTAACTTCGCCCGTCTCCTCCGTCCAACGCAGAATTCTGTTGTTGGGGATGTCACTCCAGAGGAGATAGCGCCCGTCGCCGAACCAGACGGGACCCTCCGCCCAGCGGCATCCCGTCCAGAGGCGTTCTATCGCCGAATTTCCAATTGCATAATTTTTGAACCGCGAATCGAGTATTTCTATTGCCGGATCGGGATACCGAACCGGTCCCCCATCCCAACTTCTATTCATGAATACCTTCTCCTTGTTTCATTCCAAATCCGTGTGTTCACTAACTTTTCAAAACATATTTCAGTTCAGAATTTGATTCAAATTGCTCCTGTCGCTTGGCATGCCTGTAGGAGGGAATTCCGATTCCCGCCAGAGAATTTCTATCGCCCTCACTTATCGTTCGGTTGATCCCTTTCCTCACTCCGTCGAAAACCTGAACAGTAGACTGTGGGAATATACCTCTCCCGGGCGCAGAATAACGGATTGCCAGCCGGGCGTCCCCTCTTTGTTGATCGCATCCGGAAAATGCTGTGTTTCGAGGCAGAACCCCGCGTGTTTCTTGTAGGCCGTATCGTCCTTGCCGGTGATTGAACCATCAAGGTAGTTGCCGGTGTAAAGCTGCACCCCCGGCACGTCGGTGTGAACTTCCATCTTGCGGCCGGAGCTCGGTTCGCTGACGCGAGCGGCTAATCTCATCGTCCCCACCTCTCCGTTGAGGGCAAAATTGATGTCGTATCCTCCGGGGTCCTCGCCGCCATCTCCGGGCAACTGCCCAATGTCTCGCCCGATCGGCTTGGATTCACGAAAATCGTACGGCGTGTTTTCCACCGACGCAATTTCGCCCGTGGGGATAACCATTTCGTCGGTAGCCGTGTAGTTATCGGCATTCAGGCTCAATTCGTGCTTGAGGATATCGCCAGCGTCATGCCCCGCGAGATTCCAGTAGGCATGGTTGGCAAGATTCACAATGGTCGGCGCATCGGTTTCGGCGCGCATGTCTATCCGAAGGTCGCGCGTCATTAGCGTGTACGTAACCGTCACCGTCAGATTGCCGGGATAGCCCTCTTCGCCGTCGGGACTGACGTATTTCATCGTCAAGAACGCACCATCGGCGCCCTTCTTTACCTCAACCACATCCCACACCTTCTTGTCAAACCCCTCCTCTCCGCCGTGCAGGTGGCTGGGACCCATGTTGGTCGCGAGCGTATACTCCACCCTGTCAAGCGTGAATTTGCCGTCCGCGATGCGGTTCGCGACTCTGCCGACGATGCAGCCGAAATACGGGTGACCGACGAGATAACCGTCGAGAGTATCGAATCCGAGGGCGACATCCGCACTATTCCCGTCCCGGTCGGGGAGGTGAAGCTCCGTGAGGAGCGCCCCGTAATTCGTTATTTTCGCGGTTATGCCGTACCCGTTTTTCAATGTGTATAGATAGACGGGTTTGTCGCCAACCGTCCCCCACTCTATTTTCTGGACACTTGCACCGTGCCCCATAACGTGCGCTCGGGCGGACGTCACCAGTAAGCCCACCATGAGCATTACCGCAACCGTGTATACCGAAATTCCCATCATTTTCCTCCTTGGAATAGTTTATGAATTTGTAATTGGTTTAACTGCTAATAATTGCATTTTGTTGGAACACCCAAGCCCCGGAGGGGATCTATCGAGTGAATAGCGAGGGCGATAGCAAGTTTTGAAACGGAATCCACTTCAGTAACTGTTTAATCCACCGGTCTGGATTTGCCAATCCAGACCGAGCAGGCAAGGAACGCACCGAGTAGGGAAGTAAAATGCTAATTCCGACGAATCAAGAGTTTACATGCCCTGAACGGACGTGCAATGAATTGCACTACTACAAACCGACATCGTCGATATAGATCATTGGACTACACAATCACCCACTTCATTATCCAATCCGTTGATTGTACTCTATAGGCTTTCAACCAAATCACGGACCAATGTGCCCGTTAATAAAAGTCATATTTCGTTTGACCATTCGGGTTCATTTCCAATGCGAACCAACAACCTCCGAGATTCATCTGCGCCAGTATTTACGGGTATTCTTCCGGGGTTTGCCGGCCTCGCGCTTTTTCTTCTCCTCTAGTTTTTCGTGGTAGAGCTGATGACACTCGCGGCAGAGTGCGGTTAAATCTGTGAGCCGCTCCTTGCCGCGCCGTTGGTAGTTCACATGATGCACCTCGGTGGCGGGGGCGCCGCAGACCCGGCACTTCCCGCCCGATTTTTTCATGATGGTATCGCGTTTTGCTTTCCATTTCGGCGATCCCAGATACGACTTGTAATTGCGTTGGCGTGTCTGTTTGGACGGTTGGTATTGTCTCTTTCGCTGTGTCACCGTGAGCCATCCTTTCGAGTAAATGTCAGCATTACTGTAGGGTGCGCGGTGCGATCAAGTGACCGAATAGAGATCTCTATCGCGTTCCTGCAACGCCCCAACATATAGTGACAATTTCGTGCTACCAAGTAACACTTTTTCGGAACCAGTCATAGAGAAGGAAATCTGTACCACAATCTGGTAGATTGTGGTCCGCAAACTAACAGTTTGCGGTACAAGAGTGTTGCTTGCTGAAAGAATTATTCCGATAGGGATAATGGCATGCTCTCAAGTAACACTCGACATTGCACTCCTCTGGAGTGCAGACGCGGGGAGGAATCGTGTTCTATTGACATCTCACTCCTCTGGAGTGAAACCCTTCTACGAAGGAACGCTTTTTCAAAACCTGTCATAGAGCGAAAAATGAACGTATACCGATGATGGTTTGTGATCGCAAACTAACGGTTTGCGGTACAAAAGTGTTGCTTGTTGAATGAATTATTCCGACGGGGATAATGGCATGCTCTCAAGTAACACTCGACATTGCACTCCTCTGGAGTGCAGACGCGGGGAGGAATCGTGTTCTATTGACATCTCACTCCTCTGGAGTGAAACCCTTCTACGAAGGAACGCTTTTTCAAAACCTGTCATAGAGCGAAAAATGAGTGTTTCTTGCTGAAAGAATTATTCCGACAGGGATAATGGGGCGCTACCTACGTAGTTCCCGCTTGCTGTTTCGCACGGCGCTTGGCGGCGAAGCGTTTGATGAATTCGTCCACCGTGACGCCGATGAGAATCACGCAGCCAATCACCGTGAACTCGGACTCGGTGGCAACGTTGAGGAAAAACACCGCATTCTTTATCACCTCGACCATCGCCGCCCCGCAGATGATGCCCCCGATGGTGCCTTCCCCGCCGCGAAGGCTGCACCCGCCGAGCACCGCCCCGGCGATGGCGTACAACTCGTAAAAGTTACCGAACGTCGAGGGTTGAACCGAGTTCTGATCCAGCGCGAAGAGCATTCCGCCAAACCCCGCCAGAACCGAGCAGATCATGTAAGCGCAGATGACCATTCGATCCGTATTAATGCCGCTGAAACGCGCCGCCTTCTCGTTTCGACCCAGTGCCAACAGGTAGCGTCCGTATATCGTTTTGTTGAGAAAGAGCGCCGCGATGCCCCCAAGCAGCAGCACAATCACGAACGGCATCGGGATAACGTCGAACACCCGGTACTTCACAAGGAGGCGCAGCCCTTGAAAATCGGTGCCGAATCCTTGGTTGATCTCGCCTGTGATGTACCGGGCGACCCCGCGGTAGATGAACAGCCCGCAGAGCGTGACGATGAAGGGTTGCAGTTTCAGCTTGGTGATTAACACCCCGTGCGTGAAGCCGATTGTCAACGCCAGCAGGATGACGAACGCGAACCCGACACCGATGGGCAGCCCCGCCCCGACGAGAAAAAGAGGAAATAGCGATCCGGACAACCCTATCAGCGATCCGATTGAGAGATCGATGCCGGAGGTGATAATCACAAATCCCGCGCCGATAGCCAAGATACCGTACAGCCCCGTCCATCGCGCCATGTTCGTCAAGTTGCCGGCTCCCAGAAAGCGCGGTTCGATAATCCCGGTGATGAGGAAGATGGCTGCCAAGAGCAGGAAAATGCCCAGCGTCTTTTTCATGAATCTAACTCATTCCGGTTGCCAATCCCATAACCGCCTCTTCACTGAGCATGTCGCGTCCGAGTTCACCCGCCAGCCCGCCATCGTGCATCACCAACACCCGATCCGATATACGCAGAATCTCCTCAAGGTCGCTGGAGATTGCCAAGATAGCGACGCCTTGACCTGCCAATCTCTCAATTAACTGGTAGATTTCGCTCTTGGAACCGACATCGATACCCCTGGTTGGCTCGTCGAGGAGCAGCACTTTCGGTTTGAGGGAGATCCATTTGGCAAGCACCACTTTCTGTTGGTTGCCGCCGGAGAGCAATCCGGCCTCGTGATCGATCGAGGTTGTTTTCACATTGAATTCGTCAACTGCATCCGCCGCGAGGTCGGCGACCTCCTTCTGGCGCACGAACTTTCCTGTCTGATATCGGTCAAGCGCCGACAAGGAGATATTGTCACGGACGGCAAACTCCGTTATCAGTCCGTAATCGCGGCGATCCTCCGGAACGAGCGCGATGCCCGCGTCAATGGCGTCACGCGGATTGCTGATATCCACGATTTCGCCGTCTACCGTTACCGTCCCGGAGACGGGGGAGTCAACTCCAAAGATTGCCTGTGCCAACTCCGTCCTTCCCGCTCCCACAAGCCCCGCCATGCCGACCACCTCTCCGGCATGGAGCGTGAAATCGATAGGGTGACTTGACGAACCGGGGACCACGAAATCGGAAACCTCAAGTACCGGCGCTCCAACCTGGTGTTCTTTATGCTGATAGAACTGCGTCAGAGATCTGCCTACCATCAGCGATACCATGCGCTCGTGGTCGATCTCGCGGCGCGCCAATTCGCCGCTGTTTTCACCGTCTCTGAGAACAATCACGCGGTCGGCGATCTGACCGACCTCCATCAGGCGATGGGAGATGTAGACGATGCAAACACCCCGGGATTTCAGGCTTCGGATTAGATTGAAGAGGCGATCCGTTTCGTGTTGAGTCAGGCTGCTCGTCGGCTCATCCATGATGATCATGCGGGCGTTCTGGGATAGCGCCTTGGCGATCTCTACCATCTGCTGGTGCCCTATGGAAAGTTCGCGGACGGTTATCTCGGGATTGCAGTCCATCTCAAGTTGATCGAGGATATCGCGCGTGTCCCGGCGAATCGCCCTGTGATCAATTAACCCCAGACGCCCAAACTTACGCGGTTCCCTACCCAAGAAGATATTCGCCCCGACGCTCAAATTGTCCGAGAGATTGAGCTCCTGATGGATGAACGCGACCCCCAGTTCGGTCGCCTTGGCGACAGTCGGGATGGTCACCGGTTCCCCTTCAAGCCAAATGGTTCCCGCGTCGGGCGGATGGACGCCGGCGATGACCTTCATCAAGGTGCTTTTGCCGGCGCCGTTTTCTCCAATGACCGCAACGACCTCTCCGGCGTGAAATACGGCATTCACGTTGTTGAGCGCGTGCACCCCCGGGAAGTGTTTGTGGATTCCAGTCGCTTCCAGGAAGGGTTTTGTACTACCGTTTTGCATAGAGATTTAGGGTAGGTAATTCGATGGGACTTGCACAAATCGTGTCGATTCTATAGAAGAAGATAAGGGATAAAATAAAACGTAATGCGTAATACGTAAGAATCGGTTTCGTATCACAAAGCGCGGAGACGTTCAGTTGCGTAAGTCTTATTAAAACAAAAAAGATTCTCCGAGTGGTTTCGCGGGAGGCGATAGAGATTTCATAGAAAATCCCGCGTGATAGAGCCCCTATAGCCGTGTAGGTGGGGTTGAGCGGCGAATAACCAAGCTTTAGTGAGTGTCCAAGCAGTTCAACTTTTGGACAACTCCCTCCCGTGCACACATATAGCGAAACCCAACAGTCATGCATGCGATATATGTTGGGTTTCACTCATATTTCGGTGCAATTGGACGGAATTAGATGCTCGAAAGCCCTCCTTCGGAGCGTAATATCTCATACTATTCCGTTCAACCCAACCTACGTACTGTGTAATCAATCGGGGCAAGATGCCCCTCCCACATGGATGCTCCTCCCACATGAGGGAAATATGGGATTGTGGGCAGTCAAGCCCGTTGGGTTTCACCAGTTGAATGGCACCCAGCCAAGTTTATTGTGGCATCGGCTTGTCCATCAACTCGTCGATCACGCCCTGCCGCCGCTGTTGCGCGTTCAGCACATCCAGTTTCCCGACATATATCATCAGTTTGCCGCCGTCTGGCAGAGCCTCTTTGACCAACTTGCCAACTTGCCGCCCGCCGAGATAGTTATTCGTGCCGAGATAGAACAGGCGGTTGCTGTCGGGCGCGTCGCTGTCGTGACACAGGAGGTCGACCTCGTCCGCTACCTTATTGAGAAGCGCCGTCTGATTCTTTGGATCAAGCGGGCTTACGGCAATCCCCTTGATTTCGTCTTTCTGGATGAGGGTTTCAAGGATACGATTCTGTTCCGCCGATGAACCGTCGTGGGGAATCTTGAAATCGCAGAGCACGCCGAAATCCTGTTCCGCTTTGTAACAGCCGGCTCTGGCATAATTCCAAAACTCGTTGGGGACGTTCACCACGAATGCGAAATGATGCCCGCCCTCCGGCTTTTCGGCGGCTTTCGCGGTTTCGCCCATCGCACTGAGTTCCTTGAGGTTCGTCCAGAATTCGTCGACGTTGTCCCTCTTAATCACCTTGGTCGGAATGTCCAGCGTTTTGTTCGGCGGGATAACGGAGGTGTCGCCCTCCGCCAGCGCCTTGAGATACTTCATCGACTGGTAACCGAACTCGTAAGGCTGCTGCACGACGGTGCCGTGGACATGACCATCCTTGATTCCCTGCAGCGTCGAGTTGTCTTCGTCGAACGAGATTAACTTGACTTTCCCCTCCATGCGGGCATCCTTCACCGCTTCGAGGCATTGAGGGGTATTGTACGCCCAAAGCCCGACCATGGCGTTGATATCGGGATACTTTTTCAGGGTGTTCTCGGCATTCTTCTTCGCCGTCGCCGAATCGCCCTGATCAGTCCGCGTGTCGAGAATGATGTATTTCCCAGCCACGATGGCGCTTGCCGGGAGATCGCTGCCCTTTTCACATCCGCTCGCCGTGACAAGGAGCAACAAAATGAGTACCCGTAGGATTACCGTGATTTGCCGTTTCATGAGAGCTCCTTTGGTTGTTAGACCGTTATTCCGTCTCGTACCTTGACGGTCATTTGGGGACATTTTAGCAGAATCGATGTCGTTGAGCAATGCCAAAGCGCCGTAACGCGTAATTGTCATAGGGCAGAGGTATTACGCAAGAGTTTTTACAGCCGAACGACGAGGTTGCGGCGGTGTTTGACGAAGGCGCGTACGTCTAGCCGCTGCTGCACGGTGGTGGTGATGCGGGAGCGACAGGCGCCTTGCACGGCGTCGGGCGCGTCGTTATGATCGGCGGAGGGGAATTGCCTGAACTGCGTCCAGAATTCGGGGGGCAATTCCTGCTCGTTGAAGGCGAGCCATCCGTTGGCTATGGCTGGCTCGAGCGTCTGGATCCGGTCCTCTTTGTTTTGGTGCTGTTGGTGATACATGATCCGGCGTTCAAAGCGGTGACGCTGTTTCATCGCGCGGAACGCATGGTCGGTCGACATACGAATAGTACCGTCTTTGTCGGGCCGCTGCTCGCAAACGAAGTGCGATTTCGGATACGCGGGCGCCAACATGGCTTCGGCGCGCTGGGCGAGGAGGATGGCATTCTCCATCTGCGCGGACAGCGGCACGCGGTCGAGCCACGCCAGTAGGACGTATCCGTTCACGCCGGAGAGTGAGTCGGGGTTCATGGAGCCGCCGCCGGGCAGCGGCTCCCACGCCACCACGACAGCGCAGGCGTAGCTGTTGGCTAGCGCATCGCGTCCGCCCATGGTGTCGAGGTATGTGGTGAAGCCGCCGATGTCGTGCCAGGGGATGAGGCGTCCGTCGCTTCTGCGAAAGCCTTCGTCGGTTACGGCAAAGGTGACGGCACCGTTCATCTTGAAGAATGACATGGCGGGGTCGCGGGCGTCGTTCTGGAGTTCGCGCATCACGCTGTGGTAGCCGCGCTCGACGATCTCTTTGCGGACGTGGACGTACGGCAGTTTCTCGGGCCACAGCATCTTCACGCCGCCGGACATCTCCCCCTGATGTTCCGCGTAAAACTTATCCGAGTTTTCTTCGCGTTCGGCGTCGTCGAGCGTGGTGTCGCCGTACAACTTCTCCCACTGCTTCCACAGGTACTCGGCGGTGGGGTGGTAGATGTCTTTCGGATGCATCACCGCTTCATACCGCAGCGTGGTCCAACCCGGCACTGCCCGCAGATGTTCGGATAGGGATTCGGGGTGCTTCACAGTATCGACGATCATGGTGTTGGAATGGGCGCTGCCGAGATCGCCGGCGTACATGAAGTCGGTCATGAACCAGTCTCTGTCTTCTGCTCGGAGTTCAGGATTGAGGCAGCGTTTTGGGTCTTCGATGTCGTCGCAGAGTTTGAGTGTTGGTCGCGCGCCACCAAGTAGCGCTCCGCGGGGTGAGGAGCCGCGTCCGAGAGGTCTCAGACCGATGCCGTTACTCGTGTCGGTTTCGGTTTTTGTCCACGGTGCGCCGACCAGGTCGCCGAAGTCGCAGTTTATGAGCGGATTGCGTTCGAGCACGTATCGGATTTCGGCGATGCGTTGGCGCGCCATGCGTTCGTTGCGTCCGACGATGAGGATGAATTCTTCCGGCTGCACCCCCATCACGAGATCGAACTGTTTGTAGCAGATTCGCCATAGGGGGATCAGGCGGTTGACGAGGGTGGTCTTGCCGGTGCCGCGCGGGGCTTGGACGTTTATCTGCGCCCCGTACGCGCCCGGTTTGACGGCGCCGAGGATTTGCCTGTGGAACGGTTTGAGTTTGAGCATCGGGTAGCTGATGCCTCTAATGTAGTAATCGACGAAGAAATGCGGCAAGACGTAGCCGATGTGCGCGTTATACGTCTGAACCAAGTCCCAGCGATTCATCGAGATCGGCTTCGAGATAAATTCGTGCAAGGCGCTCGGCGTCATCGTCCGGAACATTTGAATCAGATACTTGCTGGGTTGGATCATTGGGATTACCGTTAATGAGTGCGTCCGAAATTACGTCAAGGACGACTTTCTTGATTGGTATGAGGGAGCGGGAGACGGCGAGGAGATCATTGGCTGTTTCGATCGGGACCTCGGACGCGCTCTGCCGCAGGTTTATGGCAATGGCTGAAATGGCGGCGGAAGCCGGTCGCAGTGCGGCTTCGACGATCTTTTGGCAGTATGCGATGTACTGCTCATTTATGCGATTATATTGTTCGCGCCACTCTTGGGTGAATGCATTTGAGCGCGGGTTTGATGTCCTCAGTGCGTCGGCGATCTTTTTGCGCGGCACAGTTTCCCACTCGGGATGGGTTTCCATCAGCCATTCTATCAGGGAGGTGGTGGTTGCGCCTTGAAACACGCGGCGCCAAAGGGTTGCGCGATGTTCTTCGTGGGTCAGCGAGATTACGGGTTGGTGGTTTTCGGATGACATGTTGGATCCTTTCAAGGTTATATGGCAAATAGATGGAATAAAAAAAGCCCATCGGCGGATGTCGTGAAAAACAGTGCCAGTGGTCAGTGACCAGTAAAAACCAAGAGATTCGCTTGGCGTTACTGACGACTAGTCGCTGACCAGATGCCACCGGGTTTCGAAGACGGCCACCAATGGGCTGATTTTGGATTTGAGATTTAATTTAGCGCGGTTCGCGCCACCTCATGAAGCTGGCTGCGGAGCGGACCAGTGCCGCGGGGTGCTGTCGGCGGGAATTGTAACATGTTCGGGCGGATTTTTCAATCGTTAGAAATTTCTCAAAACATTGGGGGAAAGGCAGTGGAGAGTGATTAGTGGAGAGTGGTTAGTGGGGAAGGGAAGAAGACTGGAAGATTGGAAGGGGAGGGGATTGTCTGAACTGTGATTTATGGGATTATTGGATTGGCATGATTAGGGGCGGAGGTGTGAGCGGGAAGGGGGAGAGATTGTCTGAATCACGGATTTCGCGGATTAGAGGCGGGTTATCGTGCGATTTGCGAGGGTGTGAGAACGGAAAGACAGGAAGGAAAGTAGGGGAGGAGGATTGGAAGGGTGGGAATCGTGCCGAGGCGGGGTCAGCGGTGATAACAGAGTGAAGTTGAGGGTGGTCTGGGTAGAGGATGGTCTGAACTGTGATTTATGGGATTATTGGATTGGCATGATTAGGGGCGGAGGTGTGAGCGGGAAGGGGGAGAGATTGTCTGAATCACGGATTACGCGGATTTCACGGATTGGGAGGGATGGTGGGCGGTGAGGGAGGAAACCCAGGATTTGATTGCGGTCTGCCGTACTGATTAACAAAAGACATGGCACTCCTCTGGAGTGCGTTAGCGAAGTTCGTTCGTTTCTATTGACATGCCGCCCCGCTGGGGCGGGGAATCGCGACCTGGAGATCGCTCCTACAAATGCTGGTGGGCAATGTCCACTCTACGACTGTGAAATCGCGACAGGGAGGTCGCTCCTACAGTCAAAAGGATGGTGCGCGGAAAATCTCTATGGGAGCTCTATAGCGGTCGGTATTTCACATTGCTTTTAGATTCGGGTTGTGGTTGCAGGCAACTCTTGAGGTATTTTCATCGGCACGACGGCCTCAATAAACATTTCAAGACCGTTTTCAGGTTCTACTTCGTGGTATCTCTTGATTGATTCAGGCAAATCACGTCCCAGCTCCTCATAGGCTTCAAACACTGCATTAAAGGCGTCTTCGGCGTTTTTGAATGCCTCGTCTAGCGTTTGTCCGTATGTTATGAGTTCCGGTAGCTCCTTGCAGGTTACTGTGTACCCATCTTCTTCCAGTTCCGGAGTAAAGATGAGTGACAATGCTACGCTATACGGCGGGTTCATGTCCAAGGCAGTGGAGGGGTGCGCCGACATGATAATCTCCTTTCAGTTGTTTTGAGACTCCTTCTCAAAAACGGTTTGGTTCCCGAATACTGGGGAAACATACTATATTAGTCCAGTATTGGAAAGAGAAAATACCGGTTCGCTGTTCGGCGGGATCTCCCGGTGGTTTATCGAATGGACTGCGGGAGCAGGAGACGAGATCGGGTGAACACGCAAAGACAGGGGCTGACAGAAAATCCACCCGTAGGGCGAAAATAAACCCATACCGCACGAGGTTAGGACCAACTTGAAATCTTTAATCGTTGGGTTCAAGAATCCAAGAATTCCGGTTTTCTTGAAATGTTGGATTAGGGAGTTAGGTGGTTTCTTGGGAAAGTAACGTTGAGGCGGCGCTCGGACGCAGATCGAGTTGACATACACACACATGGCTTGGTAGCATAAGTGTATCTGGGAACGAAGTAGGCCAGTTAGGACGCGAAGAAAACGAGACAAATGGTCCGAGGTAGGAGGAATAGAACGATGGCAAATGTACTGGATGCGGCGGCTTACATTCTGGAAAAACAGGGAAAAATGATCACTTTAAAGTTGCAGAAGCTGGTCTATTATTCTCAAGCGTGGTCGCTGGTGTGGGATGAAAGACCTCTGTTTGATGAGAAGATTGAGGCGTGGTCGAATGGCCCTGTTGTCAGAGATCTATTTGAGTATCATCGAGGCCAATATTATGTGTCGGAGATCGAGGCGGGGGATTCCGGCAAATTGGATGCAGACCAGAAAGCGACAGTGGATATGGTACTGAATCACTACGGCGACAAACCGGCGTATTGGCTGGTTAGGCTTTCGCATTCGGAACCGCCGTGGATCGAGGCCCGAGGCGATTTGTCTCCTACGGAGCAGGGCAATGCCGAAATCATGCTCGATTCTATGGCTCAGTATTACAGTTCTCTACTGGAGATTGATATTGAGGCGTGGAAAGCCACCGCCGAAGAGATGGCGGATGCGGATAAGGCTGAAATTCTCACCGAATCCAAGAGGAAGATCGAAGCCGATGAGGTTATTCCGTGGGAGGAAGTGAAGCGGGAATTCGATATCAGATTGCGATAGAACGGGGAGCACGGCGCAGCCTTGAACGGCAAATTGACAGGGCAGTCGCGGAGAAAATTGTCGAGAGGATTGATGGTTTACAAAAGCTACCCTATTCCGGAAAACCTCTGAGGGGGCCGTTGAAGGGAAAATACCGGCTAACGGTTCGTCGAGATTACCGAGTGGTTTATCGAATAGATGAACGGGAGAAGCTGGTTATCGTGGAGAAGATTGGACACCGGAGCAAGGTTTACAAGTAAGCCGAGCCGGACGAGAGTTTTGCGTTGACTTGAGTTCAATCCCGGTCACCGCATTCAGCGAGTCTTGGATTCAAGATCTCAAGGATTCCAGATTTCTTGGTAGAACGTTTCATTCATTTGTTTCTGAACGCGCCCATGGTAATGAGGGCGCAAACTAACCCGACGAAAAGCCCCGCCGCCGAAAACACGAATGCCGGTACCGCGCTATTGGTCGAGAGCGACATGAAGACGCCTACGACCAGTCCTAGCGATGTCCACAGGATAAAGTGACCTCGTGCGAGCCAGTTTGGCAGCGACCAGACAATTCCGACACACATGCCTAGGGCGGCGCCAACCCATGCGATCGCCATTATTTCTCCGGCGAGTAAACGGCCGCCTCTCAAGACGAGAATGAGCACTGCCGCGACGGGAAGAGATACTGCGCCCCCAGCGGTGCAGGTGAGTAGTATGAGGAGTATTCGATATACGCAGTGTGGTGCCATCCAGATCTATTTCCCCCTTTTCTTAACTCGGATTGCAGTTGGTCGTTTTACAGAGTTGCCGGCGATTAGAAACCTCTAGTCCTTCGATTCAAGATTCCAAGAATCCTTGATTTCTTGAAATGTGGACATGAAGGGAACGTCGAACTTGAGAAACTGCTCGAAGAGGGTGGCACCGATTACATGCGGAATTTTCGGTACGCAATTCTTGAGGTTTCTGATTTGCTTGCGACTCGCGAGGAGATTGAGGATCGGGAGTCACACTGGGAGGATATACTGATGACCCGGCGGTATGGGTTAAATGCGAATTAGGATCTGTAGCGTTTGTGATGATTTAGCACTGACTCGGAATTGATAGAGACAGGTCCTCATTCCGACTATAGAGCTCCGTATTGATTTTGCCAGAGATCTATTCTTTTCCGCACGATATCTTCCCACGTGTCGTCAATTGCATTAAAACCCCAAAGGAGTTTACCTACTATCTCGACAATGAATTCGGATGATTTATTGAATTCAAGAAGATCCATGGCGCAACACTCAATGCGAGTTGCTATCTCTGGCTGAAGGGAACGGCGTCGATGTATTGGCGAGAAAGGTCGTTCTTGACCGAACATGAGTCTCTCGCCGAGGACGAGTCGCAATTTTGCGGTAACTTCGATAATACCCGTATACTGACATCTCTTGTAAAAGTCCTTTGCCACGGATATGAACTCGTAAATATTGCCAACAAGGGCTTTTAGTTCGAGGTAGCGATTCTCTTCATCGTCTTCTGGTCCTTGATGTGCTTCATAAATGCCGTGTTCTAATTCCTCCGCGTGATAGACGATGCCGTATTCATTCAATTCACTGTAGAAGAAACTGAAGCTGGAACGCATGAAGCAGACACCCTCAGGTACCTGCCAAGTGCCGAAGTCGGGAGCTGAATCATTAAAGAGGATTAGACTATGCGGATTGTTGGATTGTGCACGCATAAACTCGTAAATCTCGGACGCCGAGATTTACGAGCGATATGGAAATACGGGGCGGGCTATCGCGGTAAGGTAAGGTTTCGACGGTGGCGAAATGGAATTTAACCGTTCCTCAATCCTATTCAGAATCTGGTTACTGAATTCATGCGGTTTCTCTCTCCGTTTCAGCATGTAATCAATGCTGTCAATGTCGGCGAGTTGAGGGCCTTCAAACGGTTGTGTAGTGCTGCCCACACGGATGTAGACTCTAGTGGAATTCTCAATTGCATGTGGAGCTTGCAGGCTTTCACTCACGCGAACAACGGCGACGATGTTTTCAGGCCTGTTTGGAATGCCGCGGACTATCTTCACCTCGGGAATGACCGGAGGATAAATCCCACTGAACGCACTCTCACTGACCTGTTCGTCAATTCCACGGCGGTTTGGCATGCCCTCAATAGGGAATACCACCTCGTTATTGTCGTCGGTATCAACGCCAATCAGGAAGATTCCACCCAATGTGTTAGCAAGAGATGACACGATCTTAGGGACGGCGGTTACCGCACTCTTGTATTCGGCGCGAACACCTTCAGGAAATCTGCGACAGAACTCATCGATATCGGGAAACTCTATTTCGTCTAATGGTTTTGTAAACATGGGTATTTTACTCCAATCACATATTGAGCGGATGCCGAAACTTAAACTTGAGAATACAATTGGGAGAAGTGTAACAGACGATAGTCGAATTCTCCAAGACGAACCACACATGAAAAGTACGTCGGCACAAAATTATTTTCTTGCGTATAATGACAATTATCGAAAGTTAAATAACCCAAGTTGCCACCTTGTCCAACAGGGGGACAGAAACCGAGTTTTTTCAACGTGAAACCACGAAATTGACGAAAATCAGGCAAATTTACCTAGATATAGCGAACTCGAACCAAAAACTCGGTTTCTCTGTTATACGTAGCAACTTGAGTCAAATAGTTGAAGCAACATCTAACCCGAAAAATAAGGAGATTTAGAATGGCATCGCACGATGACCGAACCAGTACCGAGGAGCACGCAAATGTGGCGTACCACTTACAGAAAATTAGAGAGATTATTCCTAGCTACATAGGCGAAAACCGAGAAGAACGCGATATCCATCTCACCACTGTTGCAGAATACCTTAATCAGTACGAATGCGACCTGAAATCGGCAAACGCCCTTGATGGTAGCAGGGAGGAGTTTGCTAAAATGCTAAATGAGTCACTCACCGAACTCATGGGGTATTTCCGGTTTAAATTCGTCGACGATGATCAGGGTGAGTATATTGACGAGAGCATCGCGGTAATATTCGCATACTTTCTTGAGAAGGGAACGCTCGAATTAAGGGATTTAGCCCAATCGCTGGATAACGATACGGAGTAACCCGTGCTGTCGGGAGTAGCCAGAGATGCGTGAATGCCGCGAAGGGCCCCAGCGTCATTCACATGAAAGCGGGGTGGTGAATGATGGATCGAGAATTGTAGATAGTGACGAGCGCGTTAAGACTCAAATCTAGTAAAACGGATCAGGGAAGCAAAGGCGTAGTGCTATATATCTGCGAATCCACAGCGTGCGTGATCAAGCGGTGGGCAACCGTAGCGGGCGTCGAAGGATTCATCAGTGGACACTCGCTACGTGGCGGTTCCGCGATTTCATTGGCGCGGGCGGGGGTGTCGGTCGTTGATCGGCAGGCGGCGGGGCGGTGGCAGTCGTCATCAATGCCGGCGCACTTTGCGAAGGCGGAACTGACGGATCGGGGCGCGGTGGCGAGGTTTTTCTATGGGAAGTGAAGCGAATAAAATCGGTCTAAATCGTTCGACGTTGCGGAGGGGAGGCGAGTTCAAACATGAGGCCACAAAGACTTTCCACGCGGATTCTTCTTTTCGAGTGACAACTCGACGGGTGGATTGGAAAGAAATACGTCTCCCTTTCCGCTTCAACTATCCATTCGCACAGCCAGACAGCTTGATAAAGTTTTCCGAGGAGAGGTATTCTCCTGTTTCAGATCTACCATCGGATTACATACAATTAGGGTCGCCCTCTTATTATCAATCGTTAAGCGTGAAGGGAAATTCGGAGATGATAGCTGATGAAAACGAATGTGCGTACACAGAGGAGTTGAGGCAAAAAGAAAAGGGAAGCGAGTTTATGGAACGACTGAAGGAAAATTCAATGTGGCGACATGTGAGTCTCAAGGTGAAATGGAGGCTTCAGGCACCTTGGTTATCTTTGTTGTATTCGACTTCAATCGATCCGAAAACGTCGCGCCAACGAAGAGCATTACTCAACAATTTTCCATCGAGCTATAATTTCATGACAAAGATTAACTATCCGCCAAGGTTTGCCATAAACCTAGGCCGCGATTTTGCAAAACAGCTTGCGCTCAGTAATGACCCTAGATGGGAGGCACGAGCCAACTACGAGATTTTCGTTGAACACGGACCGGTGATTTACTTAGAGGAGATAGAAATCGAAAGGGCCATGCGAGATCTACTCTACGAACAGCGTGGGTACATCTTGCCATTCGTGAAACGGAGAATGTATCAAGAACAGAAGGAGTACAGGTTTATTATTCGTGCCCTTATACCTAGCAAGGTATACGCCAAAGACGAGTTGACTGATACCGTCCTTTTAAGGGTGTCGGACGAACTTAGAAACCTCATGGTTCCGATATCAGAATGGTGGCTGAAAGACACAAGGGATCGGCTTGGTCAATTTGCCTAACAAGATTACAAAGTGTATAGGTGATTTCAATCACTGCAATGAAAAGAAAAACGCTCACATTTGTGCTGTGAGCGTTTTTTTGTGTCTGCTTAGTGGTATGCTTTCGAGGATATCGAAACTCCAGAGTTTGGCGGGCAATGCCGATGATTAAGGGCAAACGTCGTAGGAGACACCGGCAGACGTTTGGATTTCTGAAAGAGCGTCGTATGGTCTACTCCTCAACGGAAGAGTGATATTCAAATCTTAGATCTTTCGGGTTTTTGTCGAAGTGCTTGAGCAGTTCCGTGGCGGCAACTTTTAATTCGTCGTTTGATTTTACTGTGTTGTCTGGGTTGCGGGTTACGATCCAGATTTTAGCGCTTCGAATTAGTCTGGAATTCTGCGGCAAAGAATGTACCAACCGATCGTCGCGTACGAATTCGTAGAGATGGGGGTTGTTCTCTACATGAAGTTTATTGTGTTTAGTTATCAGTATCTCAGCTAATGTTTCGAAAAGGCTTGCCCAAGAATCGACGGCGTATCGGTTACCGCAATAGGTAAAAGCTACCAGTTCGCTAGATGGGACACAATCAACTGACAGATCGGCGGAACACAAGGCTTCGAACTTGCGATAAGTGATTCCGGATAAAATGTCGATAGCACGATTAAGCGTGTCCTCAAGGCGCGCAAAATCGGGGATTTGCCCAAGGTGATTTGCGAGTTGTGCGGTGTATTCGGACTGGGTTAAGCCTAAATCGCTCGCCGATTTAGCGATTCGATTCTCATTGTCGGCATGAAACGTGGCACAGTAATTTTTCACCGTAGCAAAACCCTGCTTGGCGTCGTGCCAGTTCGTAGGCTCTAATTCCTTTTGCCGGAGATGCGCGGGGTTCATCCGGAAAGGCGGCCTGCGGGTTGAGCCAATCTTGCCGGCACAGGTCTTGAGCATTTCTTCCTTGAGCGTGTCATAGAGTTCACGCCGCGATTCAATTTGATGGGTGAGTGCTTGCTTCGATACGCCGAAGTGAGTAGCGCATTCGGCAAGCGTCTTTTCCTCGAAGATTTGGAGTTCAAGAATCGCGACGAGGCGCGCTGGTTTGGCTGCGTTTGCCATGACCAATTCGTCCTTTCTTTCTAGTTGTACAGTAATCGGCTTGGTGAGTTTTGTAAAGCGAAGGCGCGACTGTGTTGTAGAGGATAACGCGGTTCTGCTTTTCACGCACATTGGCGCGTCTAGCATAGGTTAATAGTATTTCCAGTAGACCGGCATGCCGGTTCTGGGATTGTCCAATGAATTCCCTAGTAACTCGGCAACTGCTTTACAGAGATTATAAATGATAATACCATGCTCTGTCAAGTCTATGTCCCTTGTTTTTTCGGCATTCAGCAGAAACAAATTATCACTAAATATAACATGTCTGTCCTAAAACCGCGATTTGGTGCCTAAGGAGAAGAATCCGACGCACAGAAACGCCATACAAGCGGTGAGGTATTCAGGGTATTGTCCAAAGACGAATTTCGGGGCAAAGCTTAAGAAAACGAGGCGTTTTGGCATGGCTGTGACAGCGGTGGAGAAAAAAAATAAAAGAGCAAAAAAAACTTACCTGGGCATGAGCATTTTTGGGTTTGCAATTTTTTTTTGCATAGGGAAAAACCTAGTGGTGTCGCGGGTTCCCAAGAGGCGGAAAAAAAATTTTAAAAAATTTCGAAAAAAACCTGATTTTGGCATGGGCGTTTCTGACGTTAGTTTGGCATGGGTTTTGCTAGAATCAAACCACGGGTTGTTTCCGGGATCAAACCCGCAAACTCCCCTTACTACCCCCACGGTAGGTGCGCCTTGTGTCGGCGCTGTAGAAACGCTGATTACTTCCCCTCGTGCACGCACGTGTTGCGTGCGTAACCTCCATCGAAAGGAGACAATCAATGCCATCAACCCATGGTCCGAAATGCGGAAGCACATCGTATCCTCTCGGTCATTGTAAGGAATGCGGACAACGTATTTTTTTCTATTATTGTGATCACGGGAGTAGAGTAGTCTTTAATGAGGGTACTTGGGAGAAACATCGATGCCCACGCCGTGTGCCTAAGGAAAAGTTAGAAAAACTTAAAATAAGCTATTGGCAGATATGAGTCGGCGCGAATCAGCCACAACAGCCTCACGCGCAAAATCTGTGGGTTATCGCTTGCGAGGGCAGCCGGAGATGCTGGCCAGATCGACCAGTTCTCCGGGCTGCTTACCGTGACGACTCGGCAGAACGGGGCTCGCAATGAAATTGCGATACGCGCACATCTTGGCATTGTATTCGTTTGTCCGGTAAGCGGCGGCAATTTGCATGCGTTGGTTCTGGCTGGCGTCGCGCTGGTCGAATTCCACATACTTTCGCAAGTGCGTCGGGAAGTATCGTGCGCCCTTTCATCCGGACAGGTTTTCGCTGCCGGCGGCAGTCCTGACGTGCAAAATCTACCGCGTCTCGGCATTCGCCGCGACCCGAGCAGGTGGAAAATCAATGAGACTTGGTTGCGGCAATTGAACGGATAGTGGACCTGAGCGTGGACTCGACCGGGACCATCGACGAGTCGCCGAGGAGGTGACTGGGGTGGTGGAAAGATGGCGTATTTTGTATGCTTGCTTCCCCTTGGAGGCCGATAGGTTGGAAATCTCTATTGCAAGATTTGCTTTCGCGGGGATCTCTATCGCGTTCCTTATTCAGTCACTTTATCTATTCGCTCGCTTGACCCCTTCCGGGGCTTAACGGTCGGTAAGAGTTTTATGGGGATTCGTTATCGGATTTCAATCGCGGTCATTATTAATCCCATTGATTTCTTACACGGATCGGTTGTCCGAGTGCGATGAAGCTATCGGGGCACGGCAAGATTATCGGGATTGGATACCGTATCGCGTGATTCACATGGCACTCCTCTGGAGTGCATAAACAGATGTTGCCCAATTCTATTGACATGCCGCTCCGCCGGAGCGGGGAGTCGTGACCTGGAGATCGCTCCTACGGAAAAGAGGCTGGTGCGCGGTGCGCACCCTACAACTGCTAAGGTTTGTCGGCAATTGCCTGAAGCACGGAGTGGGGAGGTCCCGCCTTCGAATTGATGATTGAAAACCGGATTAGGGGGATTATGAAATCACAAGATTGAGGCGTTCACCGGGTATGGGGAGTATGTCCTTCGAAATTTTATCGGGTTGGATGGAGTCGATCTGAGGTGGGGTGCGGTTGTCGAATGGTACTCTTGCCTGGACTAAAAAGCCATCCTCCGGGTCGGCGAATGCGTCGTGCAGGTCAATCGCGCCAGATCGAATGAGATTGAGGCGTTCCTCGGAGACTCCTGCGTAGAGCCATGTCTCATGTCGATCATTTTCATCAGCGGCAACCACAAGATAGAGATGCCCAGCGGCGTTTTTGCAGGAAAAGAGAACGGGCTGATCGTAATATGCGTAGGTTTCTACAATTTCAAGCCTTCCCAATATTGGGATATTGAGTAAGTCATCCATCGTCCGTCCTCTAACTTAATGACAGTCAGATTTTTTTCAGCCACCTACGTTAAAAACGAGCCAAGGCTCGGTTCCAATAGGTATCCACCAAGAATGGTGCGAATTTTCTATTGACGGTGTATGTTGAATCGTGCCGAGTGTTGGATTTACTTTGCCTTCGGCAACTCGCCTGCTTTTGAATATCCTGACTCTCTTCTTCAGTCGCTCGCTGTCTTGTGAATCTCTATGGACGGAGAGTCCACAGTTTTTGATGGTTGGTCTATTTTTAAATCTTCTTGGGTTTTCTTCAAAGACTGATTTGAAATCTTCTGCCTGAGCCGGGTTGTGTTTTACGAGGCGGTAAACTGTCCCGGAAGCAGGTACGGCTTCAGCAGGCGGACAGCCCGCTGGATAAAAATCTGGCCACCTCAACTCGGTATTCCTTTCATAGGTGATTGATCACCGCGTGTCACGGTTTCATCGTTATTGAACACTTCGGCAAATATACTATATATATGTTAAGCTGTAAAGTCTATCTTGAAGTGGAGATTTGGATTCCGTAATGGTACAGCATTGGAGAGTCAAGGGCATCACTTGGCGATAATCCCTACCCTGTAGTTCAAGCCACGACATAGTGTGCCAAATAATCGAAGGCGCTGTCAAATTAAAATGCTGTCAATATCTGTCCGTCGCTTAGTCGGATTCCGAACGCTCGCGGTCTTTAAGGTGGTGTTTGAGAATCTTTGCTAGAACAGATCGGGCAGTATACGGGGCTGGGCAGGAAAGATCGCTATCGCCCTCATTATCCATTCGCTTGATTCCCGCCTACAGACCCGAGTGGTGCGGTCAGTCATTCTATTTCCATTTGAAACACTGTCATATTTGTGGTATGCTTTTGGCGAATAGCGAGACGCGCTTTAACCGCTTTGTGTAAGAGCACGGCGGCGCACAGCGGGACAATCGTTAGTGTCTCCTCAAAGGAGTAGTTTCACCTAGACCTTGAACTTGTCATGCGGCTTGAAGTCGGTATCATCGCACTTGTTGCGGATGTGTTAGGCGTTCCCGCCGAGCGCCACGCGCAATTCGAATGGCTGAAAAACAAACCGACGGCCGAGCATTTTGGAGATTACTACCGGAGCATTCTCCACGTTTTTGAGGAATTGGCGGGCGACACGGACGGACTGTTCGGAAAGGCTGATGGCTTCTTGACTCCCGACGCCTATTTTCCTGAGCCTTATAACTTTATCTTCGAGTTCGACGAGTTGCAGCACTTCACCGCCCCCCGGCAGGAATCGTTGGCGCTGTATCCAGCGGAGGTGCCTTTGGCATTTGACCGGGAGCAATACCTTCGGTTTTGTGCCGCACATCACGAGTCGGCGCTTCGGAAGGGCACAGACAGATTCAGGCGTAAAACCGCTGATTTTCCCTTCGTAAATGGACGTGCCGCGCAACGGGCGTTCTTCGACACCTTTCGGGATTGGCTGCCGCCGCTGCACGGGCTACGTCCGACGTTGCGCATCGCCGAGTTTGAGGTCGCCGGTATTCTCGGCGGGGAGTTCACGGGAAAAGCCGCAAGAGAGTGGGTCGCCGGATTGCTGGAACAGCGGCTAGAGATGGATTTTGAGCCTGTTGTTTCAAATTGAGATTTGGATTAACGGCAAAGGGTTACGGCATACGGCGTATGCCTACTACACTTTCGTTTAGGAATGGACAACAAACCGCATCATGAGTAACCAAGCCGCGCATGCCGCGGATCTTTCGACGTACCCCATCCTGCAACAGATTGGAAACACGCCTCTGGTCAAGATCGACGTTTTTTCCGACGAATTGCCGGAGGTTGAAATCTACGCAAAAGCGGAGATGTACAACCCGGGCGGGTCGATCAAGGATCGCTCGGTGCTGCGGATGCTGATAGAAGCTATCCGGTGCGGGGAGTTGAATCGGGACAAAATAATTTTGGACTCGAGTTCGGGAAACGCCGGAATCGCGTATGCCATGATTGGCGCGGTGTTGGGGTACCGGGTGGAACTCGTCATCCCGGACAATGCGAGCGAGGAACGGAAGAAACGCATCAGGGCGCACGGCGCGGAGATCGTGTACACGGACGCCATTCTCGGATATGACGAGGCGCTGCGCGAGGTTCACCGCCGCTATGAGGCATCGCCCGACAAATACTTTTTTGCCGACCAGTACAAAAACGAGAACAACTGGCGCGCCCATTACGACACGACAGCCGTCGAAATCTTGGAACAGAGCCGCGGCGAACTGACGCATTTTGTCGGGGGAGTGGGGACGGGCGGCACTGTGACGGGCACCGGACGACGCCTCAAAGAATACAATCCCGACATCCAAATCTGCTGCATCACGCCGGACGAGTTCCCGGGCATCGAAGGTCTCAAACCGCTCGGCAATCCGGGGGACATCGTACCGGAAATCCTTGACGAAAGCATAATCGATTGCAAGATCCCCGTCACCGTCTATCAGGCGCACGATCTATGCAGCCGCCTGGCAGAACGCGGGTGGTTCGTCGGACAGTCCTCGGGGGGCTATCTTCAGGGGGCTTACGAGGTCGCCAAGCGGATCGGGAAGGGAACCATCGTGACGGTGTTCAACGATCTCGGAGAGCGCTATTTCAGCGCGCACCTGTGGGATTAATTCCCGTGAGATTTAACAGTTGCCATGCGCGCGGTGGATTATCGGAAACATATAACGACATCGGCAATCGCTTCAAAGCCCCTCCAAAATGGAAATCCTTCCGTACACACCCGACATGGTGTCTTCCGTAACAGCGTTCTATAATCGGCTGACCACGGATGTTCCGCACTGCTATCCGGTGGATGAGAGAGAGTTCGCCTGTGCGATGCGCGGGGTCACGGATAAGGTGAAAGACAGTGAGACCCTCGATTCCGAAGCCGCATTCGTCGCAATGAAACGGAGTAGCGTGTTGGGGTTTGCTCACGTCGGCATCGGTGAAATTGGCGACAACCGGGAGGTGGAGGTAGGCATTATTCGATTCTTGGGCTACGAACGCGGAGCGCGACGGGCTGGACAGGCCGTGCTGGAAGAAGTGGAAGCCTATCTGAAAGCCTGTAATGTCAGCCAAATTTTCGCATTTTCGGAGGACTGTGGGTATCCGTTTTATCATTTCGAGGTTGCCTGCTTATCCAGTGCACTTGACCACGTGCATACGCTTCTTGGGTTCAACGGTTACCGCCGGTCCGGCGGTTGGGTTTGTTTCGATTGGCAAGACTATTCGGTTACACCGACGCCGTTGACTCTGCCGGTCACGGTCTCCGTTCACTGGAAGGAGGGACGGGGGGTGCGCCCCAATTGCGATGTGGTTGCGCATCTCGATGGCGAACGGATTGGGGGTTGTGAGTCTGTCTCGGCCGGAGAGTTCTCAAGCCACCCCGATGCGCAGAATTGGTTTGACACCGGTGGGATTGATGTCGAGGATGCGTTTCAGGGACAGGGCGTTGGGCGATATTTGCTCCAACACGCGCTCCAAGAGATGCATAGCGTTGGATACCGCCACGCCGCGATTACCGCGCATTGTGAGAACTACCGCGCCTTGCTATTTTACGGCAACTGCGGATATCGAGTTGCGGATTGGACTTACGAATACCAGAAAAAGTTGGAACTTAACTGAAGCGTGATTGATATTTTCAATTGTAGGAATGAGTTACATAATCAATTTCAATCAATTCTTCACATATTTCGGTTGGTGCAGGTGGAAACCGAAGATTTCGTGGACTAAGTTGTCCGGTGCGGTCGGAAACCGTACCTACCGTGAGGTATGAAGCGGCAGGGGAAGACCTGCCTGCAGTTCCGGTGTTGTGTTGTTACGGCGAGATCTGTTTTTGTAAATTGAAAAAGAAGGAGATTGTTGAATGAATGGTATAAGACTAGGGTTGCTATTGGCGGCGTTTACGATTGGTGTTATCGGCTGCGGCACGAGCGATGATGACATGGGCGGGGTCGTCAATGGTGATACGGGAAGTGGAGTCTCGTTTCAAAGCGAAGTGTTGCCTATACTCACGCAGCGGTGCGCGCTTTCAGGGTGCCATGTCGCCGGGGGACCGCGCGGGATTGATCTCCGCAGCTATGAGTCGGTGCTGCAGGGCGGGCAACGCGGCGCGATAGTGGTGGCTGGCAATGCGGCTGGAAGTGAACTCGTCAACCAGATTGTTACGGGGAACATGCCGCCGGGAGGACCGCCTCTGGATGACGCTCAGGTCCAACTCATCTCGGATTGGATAAACGACGGCGCCGAAAATAACTAAACGAAACCCGCACCGCCGTGTGAGGTAGGAGTAACCGGAGCCTTTCAGAAACCACACGGATAGAGATCGCTCTCAGACCTCTAGTGCGCCCGAATGCACCGGAATTCGAGTGAAGTCTAAAATTTCATTTCCTCTGTCTGTATAGGATCAAGATTCTGCGGTGCGCTCTCCTTCGCACTGGGACGATCCTGGTTCCGGCATGCAACGACGATTTTCTTGAATGGCTGCCGTAAAGAACCTGAAAGTCGCTCACATGCCGTTCCCGCTGTCCGCGCCTACCCTGTTGCTTTAATGATCACGACTTCCCAACTCACCAAGATATTCGGAAAACTCGTCGCCGTGGATCGCCTAACCATGGAAATTGAGTCGGGCGAACTGTTTGGATTCCTCGGGCCTAACGGAGCGGGAAAAACCACCACGATTAACATGCTCACCGGTTTGATTGGACCTACTTCCGGTGCAGCGTCAATTTGCGGTTACGATGTCCGGACCCAGTCGTTGCAGGCAAAATCAATTACCGGGATAATGCCGGACACGCCGCAGCTGTACGAAACATTGACCGGAAGACAGTTCGTTCGCCTCATCGCCGATCTCTACGAGGTTCCCCGTAAGCATTCCGAGGAACGCATGGAGCGCATGCTGGACTTGCTAGACTTGAGAGACGCAGGCGGCGATCTCATCAAGAGCTATTCGTACGGCATGCAAAAGAAGATCCTTTTGGCAGCGGTGCTGGTACATACCCCCCGCGTTCTTTTCCTAGACGAGCCCACAAGCGGTCTTGACCCCAAGAGCGCCCGCACGGTTAAGGAGATGCTGCGTGAGCAATGCGATCTCGGTTGCACGGTGTTCATGACAACACATATCCTCGAAATCGCCGAGCGAGTCTGCGATCGAATCGGCATTATTGATAAAGGCAGACTGGTCGCTGTTGGCACCATGAGCGAATTGCGAAAACATAGCTCTGACGAAAGTCTCGAAGACATATTCCTCGACCTTACCGGCGATGGCGAACACAATACGATTGAGAACGGAGAAGAGTTATTTTAGTACCCGTTGTGTCAATCGGTTTGAAACGGTGCAATCAATACGATTTCAAAATCATAATATTACAGTCGGTCCAAGACGCGCAATGAAGGGATCTCTATCGCACTCGCTATCCGCTCGCTTGATTGCTACTACAAACACCCGATTCTTGTAACTCATGAATTTCGAATTAGTATAAAAGTTGCAGATTATATTTCCAGTCGATCAAAACCAGGGCTTCTACAGCCTCTTGCTCATAAACGAAACAAAGAATGCACGAGTCCCTCTTGCTCCAAAATCCCGGAATACGCACGTTCAGAACTCTGCTGAGTGCAAGCTGGCAGAGCTGGCTGAACGGTATTCGATATCGTGCGGAAGTTAAGCGCAAGCGCCTCATCGAAGTGGTCGGATTTGCAATATTTGTCACCGCACTGTATTTGATGGGGCATGCGGTTCTGAGCCAACTGAGCCGTCCCCATCCCTCGGTGGTATTAAGAGTTATCAATGTATTCATGATTCTTGGCGTTTTTGTTCTGGCAAAGGACGCCATGGAAAAAACATTGAAACTCTTTTATGAAGCCCCGGAAACCTCACTGCATTTGTCACTCCCGTTGTCACCCTTAACACTATTCGGATTCAAGCTGATCGAGTTGATTGCCGCCAACCTACTTGGCATGGTCGTCTGGTTGATGCCGCCGTGGATTGCGTTCGGACAGTTCTTCCAACTTCCGTGGCATTTCTATCTCGCTCTCATTCCGGCGTGCTTTTGTCTGTACATCATCATAGTCAGTCAAGTCACTATGGGGATGATGATTATCACCCGCTTTTTTTCGTCCGGCGGATTGATTAGGGCGCTTAAGATCCTTGGGGTGCTCATAGGGATGTCTGCCGGATTTCTTCTGTCTGCAAGTTTTCTGGCGTTGGATCGAGCCGATCAAATTGCGCAATTCCTTCTCAATCGATTCAATACCCCTGCTTCTAGCTGGTATCCTCATGCTTGGGGGGCAAACCTATTGACGGGTTGGCTTCCCGGCGCAGAGGTTAAACTGTGGCGGTGGGGTGGGCTGCTCCTGGGCGGAACTATCGGTTTACCGCTCCTAGCGGCGCTGTTAGCTTCAAAGATTTACGCGCGAAGCTGGGAATGCGCCAAACATGTGGACGTAATGCCCAAGCGAAGAACCGGCGAGTCAGGGAGGTTTTCCCCCTTGGGAAGAGGAAGGCTTCGTTCGATGATGGCGAAGGATTTCTTGGTCTTTGTCAAGCATCGCGGCTGGCTAATAATGGGCGTCATGCTAACGCTAAACTTGCTCGTATTATTGGTCTTTTTTGCTCATCAATTGAAAAGCGTTAGTCATTATCAACGTTTTATCGATTTATTGCATAAGTTTCAAACCGTAGCTATGTTTTACCCCGTCATGATGACGCTCGGGCTTACGTGGGCCGGGTTTAAGAATGAAGGAAAGACGTGGTGGCTGTTGAAGTCGACCCCAACTCCCCCTAACTTACTCCTTCATAGTAGACTGCTCGTTGCTACTTTGTGCGCCACAATCTATGCGAATTTATGGATGCTTCTGGGGTTGATCTTTTTTAAGGCTCCGTTCGGTTTGTGGTTGCCGACTCTGGCTGCAACAAGCTTGGTGACTGTTACCGCTACCGCACTCAATACCGCCATCGGAGCGCTGCCATGGGTGTCAGAGATCGGAACAGGAACCGGCGTGGCAGTAAGAAGGCCGGTTCTGCGGTTAGTCACCTTGGCAGGTGGAATCATCGCCAACGTGACGGTTGTCGTTACGTCGGCAACGACTATCAAGTTCGTACTTTTGGGGCTCGTTTGGGTGGTCTCATATTTCGCTGGTCGAGAATTCTTGAAAAGGATCTTGGCTAGATAGGGGTGCGCGGCAGCTATTGTAAAGTTATACCATTTCTCTAAAATGATAGTGCATTACTGATAAATGGTGTGAATTGAAGTCGCGATTCGGAGATCGCTCCTACTGGGGCTACCCTGCGTAACCGTGTAATTCCTAACGAAATAATCGCTTTACTCTATGCACTGCTATTCAAGCGAAATGGTATTAGCTAATCGGAACTAGCGCCGGTTCTTGACACGCTAAACACGGTATAAACGTGCGGGTTCATATCCTTATAGGGGAATCTTGTAGTAAAACCGATGCACACATTTCGGTAGGTGCGGTTTCCAACCGTACCTATACAGCTTCGTCATGGAGGTAGTATGATTATAGATTTTGAAGGGTTATCACCGAAGATTCATCCCACTGCCTTCATTGCTCCCGGCGCAATGATCATCGGCGATGTCACTATCGGTGAAGATTCGGGAGTTTGGTTCAATTGTGTTTTGCGCGCAGATATTGATAGAATCGAGGTCGGAGCCCGATCAAACGTTCAGGATGGCACGGTCATTCACCTCGATACGGGTATTCCCACTATCGTCGGCGACGATGTTACCATCGGTCACGCCGCCATTATCCATGCTTGCACTATCGGCGATGGAGCCTTGATTGGAATGGGCGCGATTATCCTCTCCGGAGCAACCATCGGCGAGGAGGCAATTGTTGCCGCGGGCACTCTTGTCCGCGAAGGGCAGGATATCCCGCCACGCGCTGTAGCTATGGGGGTGCCGGCGCAAGTCAGGCGGGAGACGACGGAGGAAGATCTCAAACGTATGCGAGAGAATGCCGCCGGGTATGCCAAGCGTGGGGCAATCATGCGAAAAACGATTGGGAACACACAACCGTAGCGAACGCGCCGACAGCGGAACAATAAGCGTACGGTTCGTAGTAGCAATCAACCGAACGGACAGTGAGGGATCAAAGGAGCGAATAGCGAATGCGATAGAGATCCCGGTGCGATAGGGATTTTGTCTTCAATGTTCTAGACTAACGGCAGACCAATTATCTGCTTCAGAGGATTAAGGGTGGCAGGGAAGGAACTTCTCCAACCTTCCGCTCTTCCCTCCTTCCAATCCTATTCTTCAAAGTATATGCGGAAGAATATCTTTCATATTGATTCTTGCTTAGAACCTGTTTGAAAAGTACGATTTGTAAGGCGCGCACTGCGCAACCTGCAGAATTGTGGTAGAAAGAAACCAAGTTTTGAGGAAAAAACTCGGTTTCGTCATTCTGTTTCCATCCAGAAATCAAGTTTTCAAGAAAAAACTTGATTTCGGTGCTTTCGCGACGCATGATTCTACTCGAAATGACTTTTCAAACAGGTTTTTAACTCAGACACGACATAACAAATAATGCTTGACCTAAATGCAAATCTCCCGGTGACGCTTGACGAAATACCCGAGGAAGAACAGCACGCGTTACTCGAAAAAGTTGCGACACAGATTGTGAAGCGGCGATTGACCGTGCCCGCCATCATGGCTCTCGAGATCTGTAAACCCCTTAACTTCTTGGGCAGTCAAGCCCTCATAGCTTTCAACCCGTTCGTTCAGTCTATCTTTAATGCTGCCGACTACCAAAAATTTGCGTTAATCATTGAGAAAGACGAGAACGTCGAACTCCTAATCAAACTAATCGAAGATTTAGATAAAGAGGAGAAATAGTGTGTCAGAAACGGTGAACGCTTCCGAAGAAAATAAGACATCGTCGAGCGAAACGAAGGAGATTCGATCGATTATCGCGACGGATTGCGGCAGTACGACGACGAAAGCTATACTAATCGAGAAACGGGGGGATGAGTATCGACTCACTATCCGGGGTGAAGCGCCGACGACAGTTGAAGCGCCTGTTGAAGACGTTACCGCCGGTGTGATTAACGCGATTACAGAGGTCGAGGAACTCGCCGGTCGCCGGCTTCTGGACGACGGGCAGATCATCAAGCCGCAGCAAGATGGGACCGGGGTTGATCTGTATATCTCAACCAGCAGCGCCGGCGGAGGATTGCAGATGATGGTAGCGGGCGTCGTCCGAAATCTTACCGCGGAAAGCGCCGAGCGTGCGGCGCTCGGTGCCGGAGCGATTGTGATGGATGTAATCGCTTCAAACGATAAGCGTCTCCCTCATGAGAAAATTGAGCGGATCCGAGCTTTGAGACCGGATATGATACTCCTATCGGGCGGCGTTGACGGGGGTACGACCTCCCACGTCACCGAACTCGCAGAAATAATCGGGGCGGCAAACCCGACGCCGCGCTTGGGAATCGGTTACGAGCTACCCGTTATCTACGCGGGTAATAAAGACGCTGCCAGTCTTATTGGAGAGGAACTTGCGGGAAAGATGTCGCTTGAGATTGTGGACAATCTACGTCCGGTGTTGGAACACGAAAACCTGATGCCGACGCGTCTGAAGATTCAAGATCAGTTCCTCGAGCATGTTATGGCGCATGCACCCGGGTATAGGAAGTTGATCGACTGGACGGATGCGCCGATTATGCCGACGCCCGGCGCCGTTGGCGCGATTATGCAGGCTGTTGCCGACCAACAGAAAATTCAGGTCGTCGGCGTCGACATCGGCGGCGCAACAACGGACGTATTTTCCGTTTTCAAGAATCGCGAAGGGGACGCAGTCTTCAATCGAACCGTGAGCGCCAACCTAGGCATGAGCTACAGCATTTCGAATGTGCTTGCCGAGGCAGGATTGGAGAACATCCTTCGCTGGGTACCCTTCGAAATCGACCAAGCCGACCTGCGCAACCGAATTCGGAACAAGACTATCCGTCCCACGACCATCCCGCAAACACTTCAGGAACTGGTAGTCGAGCAAGCAATTGCCCGCGAAGCGCTGCGACTCGCCTTTGAACAGCACAAGCAACTTGCGGTCGAGTTGCGCGGCACCCAGCAACAGCGCACAATTTCGGAAGCCTTCACCCAATCCGAAGGCGGCGAGAGCCTAGTAAACATGCTTGGGTTAGATATGATCGTCGGTAGCGGCGGGGTACTTTCGCACGCTCCAAGGCGGCAGCAAGCCATGCTAATGATGATGGACGCTTTTCAACCGGAAGGAATCACACGTCTCGCCGTCGATAGCATCTTTATGATGCCGCAACTCGGTGTCCTCGCACAGGTCAATCAGGAGGCGGCAACGCAGGTGTTTGAACGTGATTGCCTCGTGCATCTCGGTACCTGTATCGCTCCCGTAGGAACCGCAAACACCGGGGATGCGTGTCTCTCAATCCGCGTGGAACAGTCGGAAAACGAGACCATTGATGAAGATGTACCATTCGGCGAGTTACGACTGTACCCTCTCGGGGTTGGACAAAAAGCGAAGGTCAAGGTACAGCCGGAACGTCGTTTCGACGTGGGCGCAGATCACGGCCATGCCCTGGAAACCGAGGTGACCGGGGGAGTGGTCGGTTTGGTCGTGGATACGCGCGGACGTCCACTGGAGGTTACGCCCGACGCCAAACTGCGCGTCGCCGATCTCAAGAAGTGGACAAGAGCGCTCAATGTTTACGGTACTCATTGAATTTGAGGCTGTGAAATTCAATCAGGAATTACGGTTGCGCCACCAATTCAATCGTCCCGCAACCGAATCGCGCTCCGGCGGCTCCCGACGGTTGTGAGGTAAAATCATCCGCGTCCGCATGGACGATGATGCCTTTTCCAACGATATCAAACTCGGAACCGGTACCCATTTCCCACAGGTCTGTCGTCAACTCTATGCTGCCGGTCCCATCATCGCCGACGTTGATGTTGCCGATGTCGCCAAGATGAAATTCGCCTTCGCCCCACTTTCCGTGCGCTACATCGGTCGGATTCCAATGCCCGCCTGCCGATTTTCCGTCAGGTGAGCTGCAGTCACCGAACTCGTGGATATGAAATCCGTGAAGCCCCGGGGAAGCTCCGCTGATTTCGGCGAGAAGCGTAATTTGATCGCCCACTTGGGTGAAAGTCGCTGTTCCGGTCAGGCTGCTTCCGCTCGCAGACTCTATAATCGCAATCGCTTGTTGTGAAGTAGGTGCGTCGGTTCCACTGAATACATCCTGAAGCAGGCCGCAACCCGTCATACTCAAAACTAGCCCGATCAGAAACAGTGGGAACCAGTAAGTTGCATTGAAAGCGTCCAAAGTCTTTTTCATTGCTTAAATCCTCCGAGTCAAAGTAAAATTGAGACATCCGAATACCGTATTCGAAATCGAATTGACACGCTTCTTTACCACAATGTGTTACATTGTGGTATGCCCAAACTAACAGTGGGACGTTCTATCGCACTCCTTATCCAGTCGCTTGATTGCTACAAGGATGCGTCCGATTTTACAGGTACTTATACATATCATAATCTTTCAATAACGTACAATCATAATATGTGTAAATCTGAACGTACATGACTATAGCTACTGCTTTTCCGCGGCAGTGAATCGAGTTTAACACAAGGGGTTGAGAAAATCAACTCCAATGAGCGATGTGCCGCTATGCTTGCGTTTTCCAAAATCGAGCTTTAATCAGACCAACCGAACTTCCGTTCCTCAATCTCAAATATGCTACGGCAATCAGATTCTGCTTTCCTTGAAGGAGGAGTGAAAAATGGCAGCAGCACACCCTATGGACAACATCAAGCCCGGTATCAAGGTAGCCGCACAGATGTCTCCCGAACCGAGCGAAGGAGATTTGCAACTTGCCCGACAGATGGGCGTCGAATACGTTGTGCTGTGGACCGACGGCGCACACGCCAACTACGATTACTTCATGAGCCGCCGGGAAATTTTCGAGAATGCGGGCCTCAAGATATACGGCTTCGGCAACGGCGATGTGCACTGCCAAGCGGCGCTCGTGTTAAACCTGCCCAACCGCGATGAAAAGGTTGAACAGTACAAACGCTACATTCGCGATTTGGGAAGAGCGGGAATTCCCTATACCACCTACGCTCACATGGCGAACGGCGTCTGGAGCACCGATCCCGAGCAAACACGCGGCGGCGCTCAAGCACGGGCATTTGATCTAGCCAAAGCCGAGGATACAAGCCAAGGGTCAAATCAGACGCGACTAACCCATGGGCGCGAATACTCCGAGGACGAGATCTGGGATAACTTCACCTATTTCATCAACCAGGCAGCTCCGGTCGCGGAGGAAGCCGGGGTAATGATCGGAATCCACCCGGACGACCCGCCAGGCCCAAGTCTCGGTGGCATTCCACGCTGTATCTTTAGCAACTTCCACGGTTATGAGCGAGCGCTTGACATCGCCGACAGTCCCAACGTGGGCATGTGTTTCTGTGTGGGCTGCTGGTTGGAGGGCGGCGAATCTATGGGGAGAAACGTGTTGGAGTCCATCCGCCATTTCGGTGAGCGGGGTAAAATCTTCAAGGTGCACTTCCGAAATGTGGACAAACCGCTGCCGCACTTTGTGGAGACATTCGTAGACGACGGTTACATGGACATGTATCAAGTGATGAAGGTCATGCGGGAGGTTAACTTCAAGGGCGTGGCAATTCCGGACCACATTCCTCAGATGGCGGACGATGGCCGCGTCGGTACCGCCTATACCATCGCTTATATGAATGCGCTCGTGAAACGCGCAAACGAGGAAGCAGAAAACAAATAACCATGCAGATCCGCAGACGGAATCTTCAAATATGCCGCGCAACGCGGATTGACTATACACCAAAATTCTGATTTCTGCACCTCTCTTTGCATCCCGATACATCTCTTGTTCAGACTTATACAGAGTAGAGGACGCTTCCAGGAACAGAATAAGAGGCAACTACTCTGATCCGTTTCTCTATCTCGATTGACACACCTTTTTCCATCATGTTATTCTATTGTTGATCTATTTGCCCCTGAACAGACTCTGCTCTTGAAATCGAAATAGAGCCAGATTCTAAATTGCGACCCTATGCATTAGCTCCAAGCTAGGTTTTGCTCGAGAATAGAATCGTGACACTCCGATTTGGATTATTTATCCACCGCATCGCATATTCTTGGCTCATCCTCGTTGTTTTTCTGTGCATCTTCGTTGGGGAAACCGGAAGCCATATCTCATTTACGACTCTTCAACTGGACCGTCACATCGAGACAAGGTTGAAGGAGCAGAATCTCACCCCCTCAAAGCGGTCATCTGATGCCGAATTTCTAAGGCGCGTTCACCTTGATCTGTCTGGCAAAATCCCGTCCGCAGACGAAGTGCTGGAGTTCCTAAAGGATGGATCCCAGAACAAGCGCGAAAAGAAGATAGATCGTCTGCTTGAAAGTGAACTCTACGTCCAATATTGGGAGCGCCTTTGGATGAACTGGCTAGTCGGTAGGGGGGCGACAGATGTGGATAATTTGAGAACCTGGGTAAATGAGGCGTTGGCGGCCAATATGCCCTACACTCAGTTTGTAACGGGGCTTATCTCGGCGGAGGGCGATGTCCGCGAAAACGGCGCTGTCGAATATCAGTCGAGTTCACACGTCGATCCGATTGGGTTAACCTCAGGTATCTCCCGCCTGTTTCTCGGCTTACCGATGCAGTGTGCTCAGTGCCACGATCACAAAACCGAAGAATGGTATCAGGAAGACTTCTACGGTATTGCCGCCTTTTTCGTCGGCAGCCGGCGCGTCGGTGTTTACAGTGAACCCGAGCCCGACGGATCGAGGCGAGAAATTAGCCACATTGTAACGAAGACCACCGGTGATCCGATTTGGATACCCGGCGCGGATACATCAACAACGCCGCGTTTTCCGGATGGAAAGTTGTATTCAGGTCCGCCGGACCAGAAACGACTGGCATTGGCAAAATGGATAACCCGCAAAGATAACCCGTATTTCGCGACTGCGATCGTGAACCGTATTTGGGCGCATTTCATGGGAAAGGGGTTCGTCGAGCCGCTTGACGGGTTTGGAGAAGAACATCCGCCTTCAGATCCTGAACTCCTGAATCTCCTCGCCGAAGATTTCATGGCGACCGGCTATAATCTACAATACCTAATTCGGACGATACTGAACTCGCAGGCTTATCAGCGAACATCGGAGACTAATGATAACAACAAGGACGACGACACCTACTATTCACACGCCTACATAAAACCGCTTGATGCAGAGCAGTTTTTCTACTCGATGCTGCAAGCTACCGGTTTCGAAAGAGTGCAGAAGCGCCGGGCTCCGGAACGTTTTGAGCAAATGAAACGCGAATATCTTGAGCGTTTCGTCTATCTACTTGATAACGGGGAAAACGAAGAGATCGAGGCATTTAACGGTACCGTGCCCCAAGCATTGATGATGATTAACGGATCCATGGTCAATGATAGCGCGGATTCCAAGCGGCGCGGCAGCATGCTCGGTTACATATTCGATAGGAATCGTACCCTGGACGAGCGGCTCGAACGCATGTATCTCACGGCGCTTTCCCGTCTTCCGACGCTAAAGGAAAAAGCATATTTTAAACGTTATTTGGATCGGAGTCTCTACCGCAACAAGGACCTTGCATACGGCGATCTTTACTGGGCTCTCCTCAACTCTGCCGAGTTCGCGCTGAATCATTGACCGGGTCGAAGCGATCGTTTCGCACCTACTCCGATAGGCAGGGAAGGCATAATCTTGACTAAGCTGCATGAATAATAACATGAAGACAGAAATCTGGGTTCCGGAGTGCGAATCCCTCGACACATTGAACAACGAGATGCCGCGGCGAAACTTCCTCAAATTCGGTATGAGCAGTTTTCTCGGGCTAGTCGCCATGCAGCACCTTCAATCCGAGGCATTCGCCCAAATGGATAAGATGACGACGCGCGCGACACGGTGCATTGTCTTGTTCATGAACGGCGGACCGAGCCAACTGGATACCTTCGATCCGAAGCCGGGAACACTAAACGCGGGTCCCTTCAGTGCAATTCCAACCAGCGCGAGCGGGATTCAATTCTCGCAGCACCTGCCGCAAGTCGCGGAGCAAGCGCACCATCTCGCGGTGATCCGCTCCATGGTTTCCGGCGAAGGCAACCACGAGCGTGCACGATATCTGCTGCATACCGGATATGCGCCGACAGGTTCTGTCAGGCATCCGACGTTCGGATCACTCGCGTCCCATTATCTGGATGACGAGGACTCGGAGTTGCCCAATTGCGTCAACATCAACTCGCCATCGTTCACCGCGGGGATTCTCGGACCAACTCATGATCCGTTCGTGGTGAGTGATCCGCGCAAACCGATCGACGATCTGAAATATCCAAAACAGATGGATCGGCGGCGTTTTGAGGAGCGGCTTAAACTTCTGGAGGACATCGAAAAGGATTTCTTGAAGAATCGCGAAGGCAGGAGCACGGAAGCACATCAAGCCATCTACAAAAAAGCTGACAAGCTGATCAACTCGCGTAGCGTGGAGGCATTCGACCTCTCTGAAGAACCTATCGCCCTCAGAGAAGCCTACGGAATCAACCGTTTCGGACAGGGGTGTTTGATGGCGAGGCGTCTCATTGAGGCGGGGGTGAAGTTCGTCGAGGTCTCACTTGACGGGTGGGACACACACTCCAATAACTTCGAGCGGACGGCAGACTTGCTGAAGGTTGTCGATCCGGCATTTGCGACGCTTGTGAGGGATCTTGACGACCGTGATCTTCTTGACGATACGATAGTCCTTTGGCTCGGGGAATTTGGACGAACGCCTAATATTAACCAAAACGAAGGTCGAGACCACTTCCCTAACGGATGGTCCGCGGCAATCGCCGGCGGCGGCGTGCGCGGCGGACGCGCTATCGGAGCGACCAGCGAAGACGGCACCGTGGTTTCGGAGCGTCCCGTATCCGTCCCCGATCTCTTCGCCTCGCTTTGTTTTGCCTTGGGTATAGACTACGATAACCAGAACTACTCGCGCGCCGGACGGCCGATCCGCGTCGTGAACAACGGCAGCGTGGTAAATGAACTGTTCGCCTGATTCAGTTTTAACGTGACTACACCAAGGAAACATGTTACAATCTTTGGCGTAATGCACTGAAGTAAAAGATGAAATGAACCACGTCTCATTCTCAACGTGTGGATGCCCCTAAGGAACGACTCATGAACAACTCGGAAATGGCTGAAATCAAGGGTTTATTCCAAGAGACCAACGGGTTGGTGCTTCAGCTATCAAAAGATGTCAACTACATGCGCGGCGAACTGAACCAGATGAACGAGCGGATGGGATCGCTGGAAGGTAGAATGACATCGCTCGAAGGTAGAATGACATCGCTCGAGGAGCGAATGAGTACCGTTGAAACGAGGATTGAAAAGGTCGAATTTAGTCTGAATCAACGGATTAACGAAGTTGAATCCGGACTCGTTCAACGCATTACCGACGTGGAGACCGCGCTCAATCAACGAATCGGCGAATTAGATGTTCGCCTTAATACCCGGATGAACGAGTTTGATGTTCGTCTCAACACGACCGAGTCTCGCCTGAGCAAAGACATACGAGAAAATTTCAAATGGATGATCGGGATGATGATTCCCGTTTGGATTGGCATCCTAGTCGCAGTGCTCGCCCAGTTTATCAAATCATAGAAGCGACAAATACCCTGCCAAACTCGTTTCTTTCCGCCCTGCTACGTGAAAAATCACAAAGTCTAGCGCTTTTCCATAGCCGATGGTGTCAGCTCGGGAACTCCGCCTTATCGCCTCTAATTGTTGTAGCTCAAGAGCGTGAAACCGCAACATCTATGGATTTACGACTATGCCATTTAATCTAACCAAACTCGTCCGCCCCGAAATCGCGGAGATGGACGCCTACACCCCCATCCTACCCTTTGATGTCCTCAGCAAGCGACTTGGACGCTCGCCGGAGGAGATTGTCAAGCTCGACGCAAACGAGAACCCCTACGGTCCCTCCCCGCTCATCTACGAGGCGATGTCGAATGAACGCTACTATCACATCTATCCCGATCCGGGCAACAACATGCTCCGCGAGGCGCTGAGCCGGTATTTGAGCATAGACAAATCGCGCATCATGGTGGGGCACGGTGCCGACGAGTTGATTGATTTGATCATGCGTCTCCTTATCCAGCCTGGTGATGTCGTCATCGACTGTCCTCCCACCTTCGGCATGTACAGCTTCGATGCCGGTCTCAACGGCGGGCAACTCATCAACATCCCCCGCAAATCCGACTTCTCAGTTGACATCGGCGTGATCGAAAAGACGGTTGCAAACACCCCAAACGCCAAGTTGCTCTTTCTGACCTGTCCCAACAACCCGGACGGAGGCGTCGTGAGCGACAGCGACCTGAGCCGTTTGCTTGAGTTGTCTGTTGCCGTGATTCTGGACGAAGCCTATGTCGAGTTTCACGGCACAAGCCGCGTCAGCTGGGTGATGGATCATGAGAATCTCATCGTACTGCGCACCTTTAGCAAATGGGCGGGATTGGCGGGATTGCGCGTGGGTTACGGTGTCTTTCCGGAAGCGATCATACCGCAGCTCTGGAAGATAAAGCAGCCGTATAACGTCAATGTGGCCGGGACGGTGGCGGCGTTGGCATCGCTGGATGACGTCCAACACCTGATGGGAACGGTCGGGAAAATCGTCGGAGAACGGGAGCGGTTACATCGCGAATTGACCCGACTCGATCTTCTACAACCCTATCCGAGCCAAGCGAATTTCATTTTGTGCCGCGTGGTTGACCGCGACGCCCGTCAGCTAAAACTGGATCTTGAGGGAAAGGGGATCTTGGTACGCTACTTTAGCAAACCCGGTTTGGCCGATCACGTCCGTATCAGTGTCGGTCGCCCGGAGCAAACCGACGCCGTACTAGCCGCACTAACGGAACTATCATAGCAGCATCGAATATCTACATAACGCTTACACGGAATTGGCGCCTTAGTATCCTTATCCTAGCGATTACGTCTTCCCATGAAGTTCAACAGCGACCTGTTCATGAAAAGGCGTCATCACGGTGTGGACGGAATTCGCAGCGGGAAACCAAGACACAATTTTATGGAGGGTATCATCAAGCAGGGAATCCGGGCAAGAGGCGCCCGCTGTTAGCACAACATCAATCGGCGATCCCTCCTCGGAATCCAACGGAAGCCAATCGGTCGTCACGCACACGGACCTCGTGTGTATGTTTAGGTGACGAATGCGCTTAGGCGAACTCATCTCGTCCGCATCGCAGATGAAGTACGTCGGCATCCGTTCCTCACATAGCTCCACAAGGTGGCTGGTATTAGAGGAATTGTAGCCCCCAACCACGACGGCGACATCTCCTCCATCTTCGATAAGCGCGACTGTGGCGTCTTGATTCTCCTTCGTCGCGTAGCAGAGCGTGTCGTTCGTGTCGGCAAAGTGCTCGTGGACATCATTTTCGCCGTACCGCGCTATCATCGCCTGCCGGAGCAGTTCGGCGATCGCCTGCGTCTCTGTGGCGAGCATCGTCGTCTGGTTTACGACTCCGACGCGCCGGAGATGTACGTCGGGATTAAAATTCGGAGAGTGACGATCCGCAAAATACTCGTAGAAATACTCTCTTGACGCCTCTCGACGAATCACGCGCGCAAGCTGTTTCGCTTCCTCCAAATCGCGGACGATTACAACGGGGGCTTCCGCCTTGGCGTGAGAAAATGTAGCGCGCGTCTCTTCATGGTGGCGTTTGCCATGCACGACAACCGTATAGTTTAGGCTGCCGATATCTTGACTCTTCTTCCAAACCTTCTCGACAAAGGGGCAAGTGGTGTTGAAGGCGTAAGGATCAATGCCTCGCTGGGCCAACTCTTCCTGAATCTCCAGCGTCGTACCGAATGCCGGCACAATAACAATGTCGTCCGGAGTCAAATGGTCGAAAGAAATAAGCTGCTGTCCCGAGGTGTCGCAGAGGAAGCGTATTCCCCGCTGGCGCAAATCATCGTTTACGCGAGGATTATGGATCATTTCGGACAGCAAAAAAATACGTTTGTCCGGATTGTCCTCCAAAGCCCGATAAGCGATCTCAATCGCGTTTTCGACACCGTAGCAGAACCCGAAGTGGCGTGAGATCTTGAATCGAACAGGTCCAAAATCCAGCACAGACGGCGACAGATCGCGTTTGCGCGGATCTGTCGCCTGCCGTGCCTTCTTCACGACAGAAATAACCGGGCTGCGATAGTAAGTTGGGACATCAAATTTTCTCGGCATAGAATATCCCTCGCGCATCACCTTCAGTAGTAGGGTGAGCACTGCCCACCACCTAACAACCTATTGACGTTGGCGAAAACGTAATTTTCCAACCTTCCAACCCTACTCCGCCATATCGAAAACCTTCGTAACCTCGTCACTCTCAAAGATTGGAAGCGGCTGGCGTCCCCCATTTACGTCCTCCAGCCAAATCCCATCCTCTCGTGCGTGGAATCGACCTATAACTCCCGATGCAATTCTCTCTTTGCCAAGTGCTTCCAAAATCTTATGCCTCATTGCGGGAACCCCGGCAATCAGCAACGCGCCCGAAGAGATGACGCCTAACGGATCCAAATCAAATTCAACGCAAAGACGCTCCGTCTCCTCGGAGAGAAACAGCTTCTCCCGCCAGACGGCAGCGCCGAGGTGCGCCGCTCGGCATAGCTCGTGGACTGCCGTCGCAACCCCGCCCTCCGTTGGGTCGTGCATGGCATGCACGCCTCCGGCATCCGCCGCGGTCAGGGCGTCCTTCAGAACCGAGATACCTGGGGATGTAAGGTGTTCCTTGGCCCGCGCAAGGAAGGAATCCGAGTATTTACCCACCAGTTCAGATTCGCGTTCACGAGCGATGATCGATGTAGCCTCGATACCGAGCCCTTTTGTCAGGATAAGGTCGTCCCCTTCTCGAGCCCCGGAGGACAGGATCAAGTTCTCTTTACGTACTTCGCCGAGCATCTGCCCGACAACAATCGGTCGATCCAAGCCATAAGTGACCTCTGTATGCCCGCCGCACAGCGCGATATTGAAGTGATCGCACGCTTTGCCAATTTGCGCCATGATGTCCGAGATAAGATTCTCGGTCGCATTTCGCTCCGGCAGTAGAATCGTTACCAGCAACCATTTCGGCACGGCTCCCATCGCTGCTATGTCATTGCTATTGACACAGACAAGGTACCAGCCAATCTCGTCGGTTGCAAACGTGATAGGGTCGGTCTTGGCTACGAGGCAGGTTTCGCCGAAGTCAATGACTGCCGCATCTTCGCCGACCCGCGCGCCTACAATGACACGGGAATCACGGCCTACGTCGGGAAGGATACTCTCCAAGAGATCGATTTTGAGCTTTCCAAGCGGAAGCATATACTGAAAAAGTGGTGGTTAACGCTTCTCAAGAGGATGGCGAAGGAAATTAGATCTGTTCAGATAGATCCTACGCGCTAAGAATTCGGCGGCCCTTGTGCCTTCGTCGGGCGAGGAGTTTTCGGCCGTTTTTCGTCGACATCCGCTGCCGAAATCCCATCTTGTTTTTGCGCTTACGATTATGCGGTTGGAATGTACGTTTCACGGGGTGCTCCTTTCGAAATATCAGGTTGCAAAAAGCCAACGAATGATAGTCTATCCATGGCGAATTTGTCAAGTCTTTTCCCCGGAGACCATTCTATAACCTACTGTAGGAGCGATTTCCGAATCGCGACGAATCGGGGCTAAAAGAGATCTCTCTATCTTTGCGCTCTTCTATACCTCCTTCCCGGTTGAAATCTACAACACCGCTGTTGACCGCAAGAAAACGAACCATCCCAGCACTCCTGTTGAGCATTTCATAGATACGCTCGACCCGCGCATTAAATGGAGTCGTCAGACATAAGCATCTATCGGGAACCTAGAACTGAGCGACTATGAAAATCTTCGAATTAAGTCACCGACATCGGAGTCTACCTTTGGAACCTATTCATATTTTCATTTGTAGCAACCTTGCTTCCCCATATGTAGCCCCAGAGGGGCGAAACCCAACTTCAACTGCGGGTATAAATACCTTTATTTTTGATTGACACCGTGAACCTGGCGATTTCAATCCGCGTCGAAGATTGTATGAATTAGCAACCGAATTGGACTTGGAATGTGTTGTTACGAATGCCGTTCGCTGCGCCAGCCAAGATAAAACCACGCTATACGATCTGTTGCTAAGAAATTCTGTCCGATATAGGAGTTACGCAGTTGAGCAAAAATAGGTTATAATTTGAGCATGAATCCACCCAAATATACTGACACTGACTATGTTGATTTTTTAGTTGGCACTCAAAAAAGTTACAGTTGTCTTGAGGCGGAAAAAGTTCAGCCTCAAACTGATGCCCCACCGGCTCACGATTCAATAACAAGGCTTCTGCATCGAGATGAACCTGATACTGACAAACTGTGGTACGAATCGAATAACCAGGTAAAACTGGAATCAGGAATCTTGGTTATAGACGATTCGACTTTGGATAAACCCTATTCCCAAAAAATTGAACTAGTGACAAAACACGGGTCAGGGAAACATCATCAAGTGGTGCAGGGAATTAACCTAATCACTTTGCTTTGGACTGATGGCGATAGGCATATTCCGTGTGATTATCGAATCTATAACAAAGTCAATGATGGCTTGACGAAAAATGACCATTTCCGTGCCATACTCACGGAAGCGAAGAAACGTGGTTTTGCTCCCGAATGTATTTGCTTTGATAGTTGGTATGCCAGCCTAGAGAATCTAAAAGCCGTCCGAGGTCATGGTTGGAGATGGCTTACTCGCCTAGCTTGCAACCGACTGGTGAATAAAGATTATTCCGGCAACCGTCCTGTGAGTACAGTTCCGATTGAATCAACCGGGACTATTGTCCATTTGAAAGGATATGAATTGATTTGAGTATTCAAGATTGACACTCCAGAAGGTGGCATTGAACGGGCACAAACACGGTCGGCTCGTACTCAAAGAAATCATATCGGCTTAGCGCTGAGAGCCTTTTTGAGAATCGAGCATTACTGTCATCACACCGGGGTCAGTTGGTTTGACGCAAAACTCTCAATTGTCAGAGAGGCTGTGCGTGATTATTTGGCAAAACCTCTTTATACACTTCAGCCAACTGCGTAACTCCTATTTCTTTTTGTGACTTTTTCGCGGCACTTTGAGTTTGGCTTTCATGTCATAACGCACAATACGGTATACCGTTTTGTAATTGACTTCTAAGCGATGAGTGTGGAAAAGCCACATCTGAATTTCGCCATAGCTTCTAAAGCCACTTTCTTCTTTCAGACGCTCCGTGAGTGAATCTATCACCTCCTGAGGGAGAGTCTTTTGTCCCGGTTTAGCGCCGGGGTCTTCAATGGTCATCAAGGCGTTGAGACCACCGTGTTCATAACGCTTCAACCAGTGTCCAATGGTATTTCGGTGAATGGCTAGAGTTTCTGCGACTTCAAGCCGAGTCCGACAACTTCCACTTTTCAATAAATACAGCATATGAAGCCGTAGTTTCCGTCGAAAATCTTTCTCTAGTTTCAGTCGATTTTCGAGCATCTCCACGTCTTCATGAATAATTGGTATCGCTTTTTTCATAATGAAATAAGTATATCACAATATGCACTGTTATTCAAGAGAAATGGTATAATCATCCAACCGAAGGTGATTAAAGACAGTGACCAGTAGCCTGTGGCCAGTGACCTGTGAAATCAGGTGTTATACTCAACATCGGTTAATTTTACGCAATTGTGCACCGGAGGTTTGTAGGAGGGATCTCCGGATCCCGACCGCCTTTAGTGGTCTATTCGCTAAGAATTTAATGCTTACGAGACTGGCACAAGAAACTGTTCTACCACGCCGGTAGGTGCGGTTTCTAACCGCACCGTCACCCAACACTAACCATATTTTTTTGGAAAATAAACCACTAAGGGATGGGGCACGTACGGACACCTCACGTTTTCTGTTCCCGTCATTTCTCACGCGTGCTATAATGATGACATAGGGAGCAATGACCATGGACAAGACAATCATCTCCGTGGCGGTCGTGGGCGGCGGACCTACAAAAGAGATGAATCCCGCCGTTCCCTACACACCGAAGGAGATAGCCGACGCCGCAATCGAGTGCTGCGCGGCGGGTGCGGCGATTACGCATATCCACGTGCGCGATCCTGAAACCGGGATCGTGTGTTCGCGCTTCGAACTCTTCCAAGAGGTGGTGGATCGCATACGGGAAAAGTGCGATATCGTCATCAATCTGACGACGAGCGGCGCCAACATCAAGGGCGAAAACGTCATTGAGGAACGTCTGGAGCCGCTGCAACTCCGTCCGGAGATCTGCTCGTTCGATGTCGGCTCAATGAACACCATGCGCGGTGCGTTCATCAATTCGCCCGAATGGAATCAAGCCGCTCCGCGGCGAATGCGTGAGCAGAACGTGAAACCCGAGATCGAGGTCTTCGACATGGGTCACATGCGGCAGGCACTCGACCTGATCGACCAAGGGCTGTTTGAAGATCCGCCGTTCGTCCAGTTCTGCATGGGCGTTCGCTGGGGGATTGAGGGGACGGTTGAGAATCTGCTGATGATGCAGAATCAGTTGCCTCCCGGTATCCCTTGGTCCGTCTTGGGCGTCGGCAAGACACAGTTGCCGATGATTACCATGGGCATATTGTTAGGCGGGCACGTCCGCGTCGGCTTCGAGGACAACATCTATCTAAGGCGGGGAGTTCTGCTCAAAAGCAACGCCGAGATGGTCGAAGTCGCCGCCAATCTGATTCGGCAACTCCAGCGCGAGGTTGCGTCACCCGATGAAGCGCGGGAGATATTGGGCATAGCAAAATCGTAACCGTAGGGTGGAATAAAGGGAGTGAATAGAACAAGCGAGCGATCAACGAATGATCAACTGACCGAATAGGGAACGCCATAGATTTCCCATAGAGATCCCGCCGCGATTGAAAGTCCCCTGCCCTCCAGCCTTTTAATCTGTAGGATCAGGCGAATGAACAATGAGATCGACCAGCTTGTGTAGGAGCGATCTCCGAATCGCGACTTCCCGCTCCAGCATGAGATCAACCGACTGACCAGGGAGCGCCATAGAGCTCCCATAGCAAATCCCGCGTGATCAAAATTATCAACGCCGGCGCAATTCCAAAAAACCAATCTCAGCACAGCGGCGCTGTGCAATGTCAATTGAAACGGACGACCCGCGTTTATGCACTCCAGCGGAGTGCCATGTATGTAGCACACCGATGCCAGCGCTTTCGCACTCCAGGGGAGATCAAGCGAATTGATAATGAGCGCGATAGCGTTCCCATAGAAACCTCCTTCCCCCGACCTTCATCACTCCAAACTCTGTACGAAAAACCGGCAATCACACATAGGAGACTAACACATGCCAACCGATTTGGCGCATCACATTCAGGAAACCCCCATGGTCGATACACATGAACACTTGGATCGCGAACCCACATGGGTGGACAACGGCCCCGACATTCTTCAGGACCTGTTCGGGAATTACGTTGTCGCGGATCTCGTCACCGCCGGAGCTTCTCCGCAGGCGTTGACCCGCCTGAAGGATGGAAACGACCCGGACATCGCAGGCCGCTTTGAAGGTATCCGGACGGCATGGGAGGCGACACAGTTTACCGGCTACGGCGAAGCGGTCCGACTCATCGCGAATCACGCCTACGACATTGAGGAACTGTCCGGAAAATCCATCGAATTGGCGCAGCACAAGAACCGCGTCCTGCGAGAACCGGGCGAACGCTATCGGCTGCTGCACGATGTCGCCAAACTTGACCACACGCAGACGGATGACGGACGTTGGGAATGTGCGCCGGATGAATCGGGGTTGGACTTCTTTCTCTACGATCTTTCGTGGCGGGCGTTCTGCAACGGAGAAATTGATTCCGAGCAGATTGAGGCGGAAACCGGCGTCGTGGTGACAGATCTCGGCTCGCTGAAACGCGGCATGGAGGCGATATTCGCAAAACACGCTCCGACCGCAATTGCCGTAAAAGCTCAGCACGCCTACAGCCGAACCCTTGATTGGACCGAGCGCACCGACGCGGAAGCGGCTATCGCGCTCGCAACCGCATTGCGCGGAGAGGAGATGGACCTCCAAACCCGCCTCTGCCTCGGTGATTGGTGCTGGGCGCGCGGCGTCGAATTGACGACCGAGCACAACCTCCCGTTCAAGATCCACACCGGCTACTACGCGGGAAATGACCGCATGCCCGTGAGCAGAATTCCCGCGGGTAACATGTGCGAACTCTTCGCCCGTTATCCCGATGCCAAGTTTGTCCTGATGCACATCGCTTATCCGTACAACGACGAGCTAGTTGCTCTTGCTAAGCACTACAGAAACATTTGGGTGGACATGTGTTGGGCGTGGAGCATTGATCCGTACAGTTCCCGCGATTTTTTGCGCCGCTTTATCCATGCCGTGCCGATTAACAAGATTTTCGTATACGGCGGCGACACCCACTGGCCCACCAGCGCCATGGCGTACGCCATCCAAGCTCGGGCGGAAATCACGCGGGCACTCGAATCGGAGATTGCGGATGGTTACATGACCGAAAAGCGAGCCATGGCTATCGCCGAACGCATCATGCGCGACAATCAGTTCGACTGTTTTGATGTCGCCGGAACTCGAGCAAACATCCAAGCGGCTGCTTGAGATTTTCGAGCGATGAATGCCGCCATTCTTGGCCGTTAGAACTGAGAAATACTCGCAATCGGCAATGAGTCACATGACTGCGTCATGGCCACTGAGTTTAATCTCAAACTGAAATCAGCTAATTGGTAAAATGCGCTCAAACGCGGTCATGCTCGTCGGTTTCGCAAAATTTAACATAGGGCTTGCTCAGCGTACGCATCGGCTGCATATCCGCGTAGTCCATAACCCCGCCGTGCATGGGAACGTCTGCACGGACTTCGTCGGCCATCCATAGTTGGATTGCGCCAAATCACGCATCAATATGTCCGAAGCCGTGAATACCTTGGTTTGGCTGCAAATGCACCCCTTCTCGATTTAAGGCTTGGGAGCCGGTACCGAGAAGCGGACTCCGCCGAACGCATTCCGATTACCAGTTAGTTCTACCACTCACGCCAAGCCCCGCCCCGGAAACCTTGCCCGAAGCTCCAACGGTCGATCACACGTACGATCTCTTACCGCATTGCAGCAGAGCTGGAATCAGATTGAAGATTCCACGCCCGTGGAGAAGCTATCAAGGATCTAATGTTCTGAAGTGGCAGAGAACGTGCGTTGTTAGATACAGCCTAATACTAATTCGTGATTCATAAGTTACAAAGACTGAGGGCTCGCAGTTGCAATCAAGCGACCGGATAGGGAGCGCTATAGAACTCCCTTAGATATCCCAGCATTGCGCGCTTTGGAGCGTCGGTATTATTCGACAGGAAAATCGTATAAGTAGCCGTGCGACAAGCTGTCTACGCCGACATGATCGTATTCAATCACCGCCTGAAACAGACGAAAGGTTGTGGAGTTCTGTGCACCAGTTCCAAGCGAGATGTTGCACGTGGTTAATGCCCTGAGAAGCGTCAGCCAGGGAATGGCGAATGCGGGTAGACGGTTGTAGAATCACATTACGCCTATTTTCACAAGTAACCTCATAGCATAGGTCTAGAGTTACCATGCCTCCCGTACGCTGTACTCGGCATGAATTAAAATTGGGGTCACAACATTGTACCGAAGCATATGCCCGACCACGGCTAGTTTATTCGCAGACAGTCCAAGCCGACGAACAACCCAACCGACAATTTCTCCGACTCTTCTGGCGCTACGTCACATCACGTGTGTTCGATCCTCCTTGTGTTTGCGTAAAATTCCGACCCTTTGAAACTAGAATCGGTCCGCAGATAGTTCAATTCTTGCACAACCCACGTCCCGGAAAATGAGTCCAATGTTGTAAAACAAAATTTATGACGGTAAATCCGCCCGAGTCCTGTTATCATTATTCCTGATAACATCGAGAGGAGGAAAAGTTCTTGCCTACTGGCAAAATAATCGCCGAATATCGAAAGGAAAACGGTCTAACCCAGGAGCAGCTTGCCGAAGAGATTCATACTTCGCGTCAAACAATTGCGATGTGGGAAACAGGAAAGCAACTTCCCTCCGATAATATTGCCCATATTGCCGCCCGAGTATTGCGAATTGATAAAGAGGAGCTTCTCGCACAACTATACGAGGATAGATTACATCAGCGAATTGACCGCCTCCAGCGAACGTACGATGTGATGATAACCGTCGGAGAAGAAGAGGAGAAACGGGAAGCTCAAGACCTGCGACAGAAACTTACACAAACCAATGATGAAGTTACACTGACGATTACGCGAATTTACAAGTCAATCTACTGGGATGAGGCTCATGAAGCGCTGTTTAGCCAAATGTACCGAATGCACGGATCAGATTTTAATCCTCAGATGGGACACAGCAATCCATACATCTTCCTTCACCTGCTTTGTGAAGACCGCAACAAGCACCTCGATCTGCTTGGCACTCGCGGCGACATTGAAGACAATCTTGGTATTATCGAATCAAAACGCCTCGTTAGGGCGGGAGCTCTGTCTAGTACCCACTACTACATTGAGGATGATCTTGGCAATCGCTCCTTTAAGACGAATCTGTGGAGAGATGTAAGTGATGAGGAGGGTAGTTCGAGGAGGTTCTCTGAAATTATAAGGGGCGATTGTCCACCACAGGGAACAAAGTTTACCTTCCATCGTGATTTCGTGAATCATCATCAAGACGATTGTGACGCTATTTTATTTGAAGACATTCCGATTGATGGTAAAGGCATTACAAAGAGCTTCAAAAATGCTGTAATCAGATACGATGGTATACGTGAGAACGAGATGAGCAATGGTAACGCCATCCACCTTGTGCATAACAATCCCCTAGAAGTGCGCTACTTGGGTATCAGGCAAGTCGTGGATAATTTGGGCAACACATATACGCCATACATAAAAGGTCATTTCCACCCGCGTCGCACGGATCTCGGGGGCTACTTGGAATACTTCACACTGAAGGAACTTAACCCTGATGCTACGACGATAAGCTTCAAATACCTCTTCGCTCGAACAATCCTTTCTTTTGAATTCTGCGATTTGCCGTTGCCTTAGCTCGACTTTGTACATTTAAATGGTATAACAAACTGTGTCAATCAATCGTTTGAGAAAAACAGGAAAGATTTTAACCATCTAGTCTTTATGGTTGACCTGTGAAAAAATCGGTAGCGGTTTCCAGTGCTATCACGGCGGGGCAAGGGGATTTCTATCGTACTCGCTATCCGCTCGCTTGATTCCCGCCTACGGGTTTGGTTTTATACGACTTTCCGTACAATCCAACCGTTGTACTTTTGTACAAAGTCGAGCTTAGAACCTGTTTGAAAAGTAGGTGGCAAAGCCAATTGTTGGTCTTATGAAGGACAGAATCATCTATAGCCGTTTTGTCGCAAACAGCATTTTTCCACGCTGTATCCCTGTTCTCGTTCTTCCTACAATCTATCCTTCAAAGGGGTGCCACATTTCGGGTTTTTGTCCATATTTGCGGCACCTAGAACAAACCTTTGTCAGGTAAGGGTTTAAATGCCTATTAAGCCAAATTTTCCCAAATTGTGTCCACATTTGCGGCACCCCTTTGCACTTCACTCGTGGAACACCATTCCCGACTTGAAAAGCCCTAGAATCCCCGTGTTATCTTGACGCAGCGTATTCACCGAGTCTAAATTGAAGTGTGATTTTAGTTTTGGCATGGACTTTGCTCTAATTATGGCTGAATCTTGAGTTACTATGGACACTCAAACCATATTGATTAGCAATCTGTTTGAATTTTCTAGATGTGCCTTTCGGGAAAGGCACATTGGGAGGTTAATGACTTGGAAATTCGGCAATTGTGACCTCCAAATTGTCGGAACACGGTCTTGCCATCTAATTCTCAAACAGGTTCTTACATAACTTTGATCGTATCCGGAATAGGAGCGTTATGTTAAGGATTATCATCTGGCGTGAGTTTCTAGCAAACATTCTTACACTCCGTTTTTTGCTGGGGTTGATTATATGTGCCAGTCTGGTCAGCCTCAACACGTGGGTACTCGTGCGGAGTTACACACATCGCCTAGGCGACTATCGGCGCGCCGTCGATGCAAATACAAATGAAGTTCGCAACATCCAGACATATTCTCAAATTTCATATAGTCATAGCCCAAGTGCCGAGAAAAAACCTCCTTTGCTAAGTATATTGAATGAAGGGCTGGGGGGACGCCTAGGTAACAGCGTGAAAGTCTCCCACGTGGTGGTACCGGTGAAAACGACGCAACACGGATCGGACAATCCCTATCTCGTCGTTTTTCCCCGAACCGACCTGACACTTGTATTTCAAATCGTGATTAGCCTGCTGGCATTTCTGTTCTCCTACGACGCCATTGCCGGCGAGCGTCAGAGCGGCACACTGGCGCTTGTGTTGTCGAATCCTATACCGCGGGGTAAGTTGCTTTTCGGCAAATATTTGGGCGGAATACTAAGTTTAACCATTCCCTTGGTATTCAGCCTGTTGGTGGCGATGCTCTTTGTATTCCTATCGCCTTATGTCGTCATCAGTGTGTCGGATTGGGCACGGATTGGTATCTTTTGCCTGGTATCCTTGATATACATGTCCGTGTTTTTTACCTTGGGTATGCTGTTTTCAACCTGGGTAGGACGCACAACAACAGCTTTGATTCTCACCATGTTTTTTTGGGTGTTGTTTGTGTTGATTTTTCCCAGAGCCAGTGCTTTCGCTGTCTCGAAATTGATACCTATCAAATCGGAGGATCACGTAAGCTTCGAAAGTTATTTCCGCTTGATTTTTTCCAAAAGGGAAGATCCCTCCCAACACCAGCTTTATGAATTATCGCGGAATTTCGAGCGTGAACTTGAGGATTTCAAGAAGAAACGGCATTTCAAGCTGTTATTTAACGGTTCGATGAGCTCTTATTCACTTAGGGGTCACGAATACGTCGGATCCCTTGTCGGCGCCCCAAATCAACTACCTACGTTTCACGAGTTCCTAGAATTTCAGGAGGAATTGAACATCCAATATGCGGATGAGGTTGGCAGGTTATGGAAAGAGTTTTTAATCCAGAATCCAATTCGGCAAGCAAAACTGACGCAACAGATTTCCAGCTTCTCGCCAGCGTCGGTTTATTGGTATGCCACCGCGGTTCTCGCGGGAACCGATTTGGACAGCCATCTCAAGTTTCTGGATGAGGCGAGGCAGTACCGGCGCGGGTTAATCCGATACCTGCGCGATCAAAACGTATTCGCATCGGAAGCGTGGTATAACCCGGAGGCATTCACAAAGGTTGACGCCGGGGGCATCCCACTTTTTCGCGAACGCCCCGAGTCGTTGTCGACAATTCTCTCACGGATGAGCTTTAATGTCGGAGTATTGATACTTCTGAACGTGGTTTTCTTTCTTCTTACCTATTTGTTGTTTTTAAGGTCAGATGTGAGTTGAACCCCAATACAAAATCTACGCGCAATTAAGGGCTATTACAAGCCCAAAAGTCTGGTTGAAAATCTATTTGTACGAAGTTCTGTCGGCACTCGGTTATAAGGTTGTGACATAACACAATTCCATTTCTCTAATAGGAGGAAGTACTATGAGACCCAACACAGTTTTTTCGCTCAGGATTTCGACCTTTATAGTATGGCTCCTTGTCGTGCAGCCCGGATTCGGTGTGCCGGAGAAACTCCCACCGGATGTGCTTGAACTGCGCCCCGGCGGTTATGTCTACGCAGATTACCCCGGTGTTTTTGACGATGCCGAAGGTGACGGCATCACCATTGAGGCGTGGGTTTATCTGACCGAGCGTCCGAGAGAGGCGGATTTCCGTAACGTTGGCTTGGCGGGAGGAGGATGGGTAATCTTTGCCAAGCCCGGGAGTTATTTTGTTACTGTCACCGGAAGAGACAGTTCAGAATCGGAGGGTACTGCCCACATCTTCTTTGGAGTACAACGCCCAACCGATAAGGACGTGAGTACGGATATCACCACACGCACTATTCCGCGCGAGGAATTCCCGCTCGGACGTCGGGTACACGTTGTCTATCAGATTATGGTAAAAAAAGATGGCACCCACAAACTTTCGTATTATGACGGCAAAAACACAGCGATCAGTCGTCCCTTCGGGAGCGCAATAGGACGCACGGCAGCGCCGCTACTGATTGGCGGGCCTAAACTTGTAACACTCGAGAACGGATGGACATGGGGCAAAAAAAATGAGCCTATGATAGGCTATATTGACGAAGTTCATGTTTCTCGGGGATGGCGTTACCCCAAACGCGGAGAGATCCAGCCAAAACGCCATTTTCTGGCAGATGAACGGACGATAGCGCTTTGGCGATTTGAGGAGGACCCCGGGGCACCTCTTTATATGGACTCCTCTGGCAACGGCTACACGCTCGTTGCGGGCGGTTCGCTCGCCGTTCATCCTCACGGCAACTGACTACCACCTGGGGAATCCTGAAACGCCGTACACGGTTTTGAGTTTGGCATATACGGAGAAACTGATTTTATTCCAGCGCGACGTACGTAGGCAAGTTTCAGGAGGAATAGGACTCGAAAGATGGAAGGGTGGTAGATTCCCCTTTCCTGTCACCCTTGAACTACCGGAGCGAAAGGTTCGAAGTTGAATAGTTGGGTTTCACGATGTTCAACCAATCTACGAGTGGCTAACATCTCAACGGAACGGGATGCGAATGGAGGCAAAACTCAGAAATCCAAAATAGCGGACCTCCGGTGTCCTGAAACGGGAAAAGATTTAGTGCTTTGATTCTCGCTGGTGGATCCAATCCCTCTGTCAGACAACACGGTTTTCATATCACGGCTGAAATGCCCACTTCAGCCAACAAAATGGCTAAAGTGTAATTAATTGGTAAGTGTTTAGTCTACTGATTTGTAGCTTGAATGCAAGGAATCGCTCATGGCATTGGGGGTATAGGGATGGGGTTTCGCTCCAGCGGAGATCAAGCGAGTGAATAGATCAAATGAGCGAATAGCGAATGCGATAGTAGATCCTGTGCAATGGCGAGTGTTACTTGAGAGCGCGCCATTATCCCTGTCGGAATAATTCTTTCAGCAGGGAACTTGGTAGAGATTTCCACCTCTTACACTCCAGAGAAGTGCAATGTCAATAGAATCGTGATGTGTCCAATCTCCGCGCTCCAGCGGAGCGCAATGTGTGTGGCGCATCATCAAATGACACTCATTTTTCTCTATGTCTAGCTTTGAAAAAGTGTTACTTGGTGGAAATAGTATTAGATCTCCTTCATTTCTGTCTAAAGGATAGTGCAAGTTCAGTTTTTGTAGTTTTCATCTTAAGTCTATCGCTAATAATGTGCTAAAGAAAATCGTTCAGGCTTGCTTATGATGCGAGCACTTTGAACTCGTTGGTAACAGAAAAAACAAGGATATTATCCATGTTCTTCCATATCATGAAGCGCGAGATTCTTGACCATCTGATGTCTCTCCGTTTTGCGCTAAGCCTTGGAGCCATAACATCGCTCTTGGTTTTGGGGACATTAATCTTTGTCAGCGGTGATTATAAGCAAAAACTTGCGGAGTATTCACTGAATAACGCTTGGGTGAACGATCAAATGAGGGAGAGTTGTCAGCAGCTAAACGAGTTGGCTACGCGAGGTCCAATAGCGTTGTACAAACGCCCGAGCCCGTTGGCATTTTGTGCTGCCGATCAAGAAGACGCATTACCGATGCACATTGCGGCAGAAATACCCAGCAACATGGGGCGGTCGGGTGGGAATAGTTCCTACAATTATAACCTACCGTGGAGATTACAATATATACCGGATAGCTATCAAGAGGATTCGATGCTTCCGGGGTTTGGAGCGCTGGATTGGAGTTATATCATTGGTCTTGTAACGAGTTTTGTGGCAATTCTCCTTACCTTTGATGCCATCTCGGGGGAACGAGAAAACGGCACACTGGCGCTGGTTTTGTCGAATGCCGTGTCACGCGTCGGTGTACTCGCGGGCAAATTCCTTGGAGCTTTCATCGTCATTGTAATACCGCTACTGATTGGAATACTGCTGAGCGCGTTAATTGTGAGCCTCTCAGGTAATGTGTCAGTTGACGGGGACGAGTGGGCGCGTATCGGATTGATGGTGGCTTTATCGTTTATTTATATCGCACTATTTATTGGGTTAGGTTTAGCCATTTCGAGCCATGTGACGCATTCATCGACTAGCCTGGTCGTGCTGCTGCTTATCTGGATTGTTTTGGTCGTCCTAATACCAAATACGTTTGGCACAGTGGTCAGCACTTTACATACCGTCCCGACGCAGCGAGAATTTCAAGAGAAGAGAATCGCGGCATTGCCGAACGAGACAAAAAATTATCATGAACTGTTCAAATACGGCTCCCCAACCGATCCCAATCCTGACAGAAGAGCGCTTGAGTTTTGGGCGGACTACATCACAACCCCGTGGAATATAGAAACGCGCCTTAATGACGAACATCTTGACGCACAATTTGCTCAGGTACAATCTGCTCGTCAGATCCTACGTCTTTCCCCGACAGTAATCTATAACTACGGGATGGAATCCTTGGCGAGAACAGGGTTTGCCGGACACAACGAATTTGTAGAGGCTGCTCGGCGGTATCGGCAACAGTTTACAGAATTCATCAAAGAAACAGACAGCACCGATCCCGACAGTCCCCACATCTTCTACCTCAGAGAGGGGTTGTCTAACAAGCCTGTACCCTTTTCGAGCGTTCCGCGTTTTGAACGGTTTACAAATAACAGCTTTATAGCAGGCGAGACGCTGAAGGATTTTGGCTTGCTTATACTGTTTTTTGTGGTGATTTCTCTAGTGAGTTTTTTAGCCTTCTTGAGATCCGAGGTGCGATGACACGTTTGATCAAATTGATGAGTTAATGGACACATGCGTCCTGATTCCTCGGAATTTGTTTGGCGCGGGAAGCGGTAGTGCTATAAAACTCCGGGAGACAGCTCGAATGGCGCAATGATGTCTGCCCTTACGAATCTGCGATAATCTCCGTCCTCACCGGATTCACGTAGCACGCATAATGCCTTTCGACATCCGCCTGTGGCGTGATGCCTTCATGGACATAGACTCGGAATTGCAGGCGAAATCGGTCATTTTCCAACTCATCAGGCGGGTGATGGAGAATGCTCATCTGTTCCGGTACGGCAATTTCCCCGAAAAAGCCCGGATGTTCGGCGTTTTGCGGGTGATCGAAAAACGCCATTCCGTTTACTCCATCGCCCACAGTGCCGCATAAATCGCACCATCGCGCGCGTTGATGGTGTACCTGCGTTCTGCCAATCTGTCCTTCGGAATTTTCAACATGCCCTTTCTCGGGTACATCCATTGACGGATTCAGTCGTGCCACAAAAAGAAATTGCCGGGCGCCGATGTCCAGCGGCGGTGTGGTTTCGTGAGTGATTTCCAGAAATCGCCGTTTATTATTCCCGTACCAGATGCGGGCGGTCCGCTCTTCCGTCATGATGACATCGCCATCACCGTTGACATGAATGAGGTCTTCGACAAATTCGGCGTACACGTTTCCCTCGGTGATTCGGACAAATCGTTGGTGCAACATCTTGCCGCAAGGCCCATAGGGCGGTTCGTCCCAGTCCGACCAGATGTTCGCCGATCCGCCTTCGCCGTGCCCTCCGTAGGCGAGGTAAAGGCCGGTATGGTGAGGGTGGTCGCCTCCACCGGCGCCACGCACGACGCTGCCGTGATTTCCGTTGAGGGGCCAAAAGTAAGGTTTCCAAACACCGAGGAAATTGTACCGAGTGAACAACTCACCATCGACAGATATGAGTAGGTGTGCAGGTTTCTGCTCTATCCGATAGCGAGCCTCTGGTAGGGTCTCATTCGTGTACTGAACGGCATAATATGCGGTTGTTCCCGCAGGCAACTCACCCGTGAGCCAAGCAAGTTCACGCCCAGTAGGTTCGAACTGACATAGAACATCTGCGCCAGCGATGTTTCCATCCGAATCACATCTGGACACGACAAGTCTCGAAGTCCCTTCCTGCCAATCGGGAAAATAGAGTTTCGGTTTGAAAGTTAAGCGGACGATGTCGTCGCGCCGATCGACTGATCCCGCATCAATTTTTACGATTACTTTTCTATCTTCTGTCAATGGTCGACTCCTTTATGGTGTAGACTACCTGTCGGTTTGGATATTACGAACTAGGGCATGATACCACGCAAAAAATTTGAACGCAAGCTGCGCGAGTAAGTAACACTGGATGCGACGACTCTCAATTTGAAGGTTCTGGGACTTGCCACGCGTATGGAAAACGGTTACAATTTGATAGGATTTGTGTAGTTGGTCATCCAGAGGTTCGTAGTAGGGCAATTTATTGCCCGTTTTAACACGAAACAATGCGTCAGACACCCTACGGGCAACTGAACAGCCAGCCGACGCGCAATGAATTGCGCTGCTACAAACCAAACAGCATAGGTTCTATTTAAATAACGCAAATTGCCACCTATAACAGAGAAACCGAGTTTTTGGTTCACGTTTACTATGTTATAAGTAAATTCGGTATGATTTTCGTCAATCTCGTATTTCCACATCAGAAAAAACTCGGTTTCTGTGCGCTTGTCAGATAAGGGTGGCAACTCGGGTTAAATATTCATGGGTTGCCCTCTGCTGCATCAGTCCTCGATTCAATAAATACGCATCATCACGTCAAGGTAAGGATAAACCTGGGGATTAGGATGTGATCGGGAGCAGAAAATTTGGACACGGGCTATCACTATGGCACATCATCGGAGAGGTAATTTCAGGATCGTGATATATTTGTCATTGGCTTTTTTGTTCGTCTTGATAGTCGTAGGTAGTTTCATAATATTGAAGCTTCGCGCATCCCTGCCCGTGCGTGATGGCGAGATACAGATTGAAGGACTAGGCTCACCGGTCACAATAACTAGGGATCGCCTGGGAATTCCAACGATTAGCGCTCAAACGCGAAGGGATGCGGTCATGGCGCTTGGATATGTGACCGCTCAAGACAGGCTCTTCCAGATGGATCTGCTGCGCCGGCGCGCCGCCGGTCGGCTTTCCGAAATCCTCGGCGATGTCACTATCGAAACTGATAAGAGGCAAAGGGTTATCGGTTTCAACCGAGTGGCATCCAAAATCGTTGCCCACCTCCCCATTGAACAGAAGGAACTCCTTTCCGCCTACGCCGATGGAGTGAACGCATTCATTAAACAGATGCGAACCGCACCGATGGAGTTTCTCCTCCTGCGCTATCGCCCCGAGCCTTGGAAACCGGAGGACAGCATTCTTGTCGCGCAAAATATGTTTCAAATGCTGTCTTTCAGCGATGATGAAGAGAGGATGCTGTCCATCATGGAAGAGTCTCTCCCGCCGGAGGTTGTCGCTTTCCTCACCCCGGACACAGAAAGCTACACGCAGATTCTCATGGGCGGAGCCGATTCCAACCGTCCAATTCAGCCAATTCCGGTCGAGGCATTCGCTTCCATTCGTCGAGATCCTACACAGAAGGGAGCGCGAGCAAAACTGGTTCAGCCGACAGACTTGGGAGTTGGATCGAACAATTGGGCGGTAGATGGTTCCAAGACTGTTGATGGCCGCGCAATTGTAGCTAACGATATACACGTAGGCCTCTCCGTGCCGAATCTGTGGTATCGAGCGTCCCTTAGTTACGAAAGCGTGGATACAACTGGTATTGTTTTGCCGGGCGTGCCCGCTGTCATCATCGGATCTAACGGCCATGTGGCGTGGGGCTTCACGAATATCAGCGGAGATTTCCTTGATTTGGTGCGATTGGAAATAAATCCCGACAATCCGGACGAATACAAAACCTCAAATGGATGGACCCGGTTTGAAGTTGTGGAGGAGCAGATCAAAATTAAGGGCGGCAAACACGTAGTTCATCCGGTCAAGCTGACAATCTGGGGTCCCGTGAGTGAAACCGCACTGATGGGCAAACCGGTCGCCGTTCATGCCACGGCGCAGCAATCCGACGGGGTGGATGTTGGTTTGCTTGAAATGGATGATGCAAAGACACTTGAAGATGCCCTGGATGTGATGAATCGCTTCGGTGGCCCGCCGTTGAACGTGGTCGTGGCTGACCTGAGTGGTCGCATCGGATGGACCTATTGCGGTCGTATTCCTATGCGTAAGGGTTTCGACGGATCGACCACGAAATCTTGGGAGGACGGTAACATCGGCTGGGACGGCTATATTCCGCCTTCGGAACTGCCGCGCCTAGTGGCTCCGCCGGACGGTTTTCTAGCGACAGCGAATAATAGGACGCTTGGGAAGAATTACCCCTACACAATCGGCCATAACTTTGCAAATAGCTACCGCGCGTACAGAATCAGTGAACGATTGGACGCGATGGAGCAGGTCACCGAACAGGACATGTTTCAACTCCAGTTGGATACGAGGTTCGAGTTTTATGAATTCTACCAAAAGTTAGCTTTGTCCGTTTTGACCGACAGTGCTATCGAAGGTGTTCCGCGCTTAACACAGGCGCATAAACATATGGCCGCTTGGGATGGTAGGGCGGAGCTCGAAAGCGTCGCTTTCGCACTCTTGGTCCGGTTCCGGATAATCCTGACTGAGGATGTCTTTGCACCATTTTTGGCGCGTTGTCACAAAGCGGATAGTAATTTCATGTACACCTGGCGGGCCATGGATGTCCCGCTCCAGATGCTTCTCACGGAACGGATTGCAGAAACCCTTCCGGATCCGGAGAATTATCAAGACTGGGACGAGTTCATCCTCTCAAAATTGGAACTAGCCATCGACCAACTTTGCAGCGAATACAAATGCAAATCTTTGAATCAAGTGACATGGGGCAGGATTCACCGACCGAAAATCTCACACCCATTGGGTGTTTTACCGGTCCTGGGTAGATTTCTGAACATGCCGAGGAACCCGCTGCCGGGAAGTGAGGGTTGCGTTCGGTCGCCGCGCGCATCCGTACGCATGGTCGTTTCTCCGGGACACGGTCTGGATGGAAGCCTGCATATGCCCTGTGGTCAATCGGGCAACCCTGTATCAAAGAACTACAAAGACCAGCACGGCTATTGGGTGCGAGGCGAGTGGCTGCCGTTTCTGCCCGGATCTGCGTCCCACACACTGAAATTAACACCCAATCCCTGACCGAGGAAGAGTGTCTATCATCTCCGACAATTGCATTTTTCCTCAAATCTCGCGAAAAGTGCATCCGAATCTGTGTAACTGTGAAAGACTCGGAACCTGTCTGAACATGCAGCTTTTAGGGTACCATCAAGCGAATGGCTAACGAGCGCGATAGAGTTCCCATAGCAAATCCCTTCCGCACCAGCCTCTTGACCTGTAGGAGCGATTTCCAGGTCGCCACTCCCTGCCCCGGCGGGGATCAACTTGTAGGGTGGGCACTGCCCACCATCCTTTTTGCCAGCAACTTGTAGGGTGCAATCAAGCGAGTGGATAGCGAGTGATCAAGGGAGCGGATAGCGACTGCGATAGAGATCCTATAGTAAGTCCCCTGCGCACCAGCCTTTTTGTTTAAAGGTGTATAGCAAGTGAAAACATTCCCAAAAAAGCCCACGTTCAAGAATTTTAGTGAAGTACTTCGGAACAAAAGAAAGTTCAACCAACTCAGAAAACCCGCGCAGCGTGTTCCCTCGTCCTTATTCGCATTAGCTGTGACCGCCTAACGAAGAAAATAATGCCATGTTAATAACTCTCATCCGGAGGGAACTCCTCGCTCATCTATTGGCGTATCGCTTCTTCGTGGCGATGGTTGTTCTGCTGGTACTAGTCATTGCCAACACCGTAGTTCTAATCTACGACTATGAACGTCGGTTAACGCTCTACAGTCACGCGGTACAAAGGCATAACGATTGGGTCCTCACGACAAAAACCTATTCACCTCTCTACTTACAAGTCGATCGACCGCCGAATCCCTTGAGCCTTTTCAATCAGGGGCTGGAAAAACGATTGGGCAACACCGTTCGCGTCCATCACGCTTTTGTCCCGACGCTCTGGGACGCTGCATTGCACGGCATGGACAACCCTTTCCTCAATCTCCTGTCCTCGATAGACCTTGTTGTTGTTTTTCAAGTGGTTCTGAGTCTACTTGCGCTGCTGTTTGCCTACGATGCCATTGCTGGCGAACATGAAAAAGGTAGCCTGCGTCTCCTAATGACGACCCCGGCAAGCCGGGGCAAAATCCTCGTTGCCAAATATATCGCTGCCATGATCGCACTCGTTGTGCCGTTGACAATTAGCCTAATCCTGACGCAGTTTTTAATCTCTGGGTCGTGGTCAATTGTCCTCTCCGTAGATGATTGGATTCGCATAGGCGGCTTTTACCTGACGTCGATTCTTTTCCTGTCAGTGTTTTATCTGATGGGTTTGCTGTTTTCGACAACGACGCGTCGGACGGTGACAGCGCTGATGTCCTGCATGTTCGCATGGGTGTTTTTTGTCCTGATTTATCCAAATCTCATCCTTTTTGTTAGCAATCCTAAAATTGATCCGCAGGAAGAAGGACGTGCCGTATTCCAAGAGCTTGCTCAGATTTGGAAACGGTTTGACAGTGAACGACTGCAACTTCTGAAAGATGACTCGTTGGAAGGGGAGGATCCCTTTCTGAACGTAGGATACCGAGGTGAAACCTCTGGTCCTGATTTTCATTACGATACTATGACACTCGAATATTATCACGAACAGACCATGAGTTTTGATGATCTTTCGGAAGAATCGGAAGCAGCGGTGCCGCATGCGAAGGCATTTTTCCGACAAATTGAGCCGTTGCGGATAAAGACAGCCGAGCGTGCATGGATCATGCGGCAACAGGCGCTCTCACGGATCTTTATCCGTTCCGTGCAGCGAGATCGGTTCTTGACAAGGGTGTCGCCGGCGTCAGTTTACGACTTGGGGACCGAGGCATGGTTAGGAACGAACCTTTACGGCTTGCAACATTTTTTCGAAGCTGTCCGGCAGTATCGACAAACACTTATCGCGTATTTTTATGACAAAAACGCTTTCGGCTCAAGACAGTGGTTTGCGAGCGACGAGGGCGCGGTTGATTGGTCTGATCTACCGCGGTTCACCTATCAACGACCGGACGTGCGGGTTGCCGCAGCGCAGGCGCTTCCCGATTTGATGTTGCTGCTGCTGATTAACGCCATGCTGTTCATGGGCTCCTATCTTATTTTCGTCAGACAGGAGATATAACCCAATCCGTTAGATGGTGTTAATGTGACGTGAGACGAAGCGGAACGCGACCTGCAAAGTCCGAAATGTTGTGATTAGCTTCTGTTGACATTTATTTTAGGCGGGCGCGTAAATTGAGGGAGGCGCCCAACGGGTTGGGGAACCCAACCCTACGGTCCCTTGTGCATGCCGCGATTTCATTGAGCGCAGACTCTCTCTCAATCGTAGGGGCGGGTATCAAGCGACTGAACAAGGAGTGCGATAGAGATCCTCACCGCCCTCACTCAACACATACATGGCTGAATTACCCGATTCGGTTATCTGAGCACTCCTCATTATGTCCCTCTCAATGATCTGGTGGCTATGAAATGTCAACAGAACCCGGTAAAGTTGAGGAATCACCATGATCTTCCACATCGCCAAACGCGAACTTTACGACAACATGAACAGCCTTCGTTTCGCGCTAACGGTGTTGCTGATTCTCACGCTGATGATTGTAAATGCCGCCAAACACCTGGGTGACTATCGTGCCGAGATGAGCATCTACCGAAAGAACGTCGCCCAATCCCTCGACCATCTGCGGTCAAGATCCGATAATCTTTACGACCTCATTGAACAAGGTCCGGGCGATTTCTATAAACAGCCTTCGCCATTGTCGTTTTGCGCGGACGGTGGGGAATCCTTTCTGCCAGATCACGTCTCGGCCGCTGAGGGGGAATATATTCTCAGCTGGGATGTCGCTGAAGGAATCCTTGGCGGGATAAAAGGAATTTGGAGGCTGAAATACCCCGACAAAAACCCGAATCTCCGAGATATCCGACCCGACTATACGCAGATTGATTGGGTGTTGGTCATCTCCGTTGTCTTGAGTTTTGTGGCAATCCTGTTCACTTTCGACGCCATCTCGGGAGAACGCGAGCGCGGAACGTTGCGCTTGACTCTTTCTAACAGCGTTGCGCGTTCCCAGATTCTAATTGGCAAGTTTCTCGGTGCTCTCCTGAGTATTGGTCTTCCTTTTCTAATGGGCGCGCTCATCAACCTTTTTCTACTCAACGCCGCCAGCCACATCTCGTTAGAGGCGCGTGATTGGGGGCAATTGGGTGTTATTTTCTTAATCGCGACTGTTTACACCTCAATTTTTATCGCCCTCGGGCTATTGATTTCTGCCCGCGTGAGTCAGCAGGAGATTAGCCTAACCATCCTCTTGCTGATCTGGGCGTTCTTTGTCGTCTTGACTCCTAACACGCTGGGATCCATTGTTAGCGGTCTAAAACCCGCGCAAACTAGGGAGGAATTCAATATCCGTTCTGCCGAACAGTACGAAGTGCTCGACACGCGCTACGAGCGGCCGTATCCCCAGCCCACCCGCGAATTTCCCCCGACAAGAGAAACGGAGTTGTGGGCAAAGTACATCGCGGCGGAGGCGGAGTTAGTGGAAGGTTTGCGCGCGGAACGTCTAAAGACACAGATCGATCAGATACAGTTTGCCCGTTCGATAGCGCGGGTTTCACCCGCCTCAATCGTCCAATATGCCGTTGAATCTCTGGCTGGTACAGGTTTGTCTCGCCATCTGCAATTCTTGGATGGCGTACGTCGTTATGCCGCACAATACCGTGAATTCGTCATCTCTGCCGACCAAGCCGACCCGGACAGTCCGCACCTATATTTTGTCAGGCAGGGCATGTCTGAAAAGCCTGTGCCATATTCCGCTATTCCGAAATTCGAGGATCGAATCGAGTTCCGAGAATCCGTCGACGCCGCGATGACGGATGTCTTGTTGCTGGTCCTGTTCTTGGTAGTTCTGTTTGCAGGCGCCGTTCTGGCATTCATGCGTGTTGATGTCACATGACAGTGGAAATTGTTCATTTTTTTCAATGCAAAATCTATGGTAACTGCTTTATGCATCGTTTGGTTGGTAGCATTACAATTCGTCGCACGTCTGGACTGGACATGAAAGTCCCCGATTAGTTGGAATTAGCATTGTATCTCCCTACTCGGCGCGTTCCCTGCTCGTACCCCGTTCGGTCTGGATTGGCAAATCCAGACCGATGGACTAAGCGGTTGCAATCTAAGTATACTTGAGACGGTTAGTTGTCAGTCGCCTCACGACCTTACTCCATATCGTTTTGTTACTTGGAGGTAACATGAGACTAAATCTAAGCCGTATGCCTCAAAGTGCGGCAAACGTTTCGGTACAAGCACATTGGGATCCAATTTCGGATTCCACTTTCAATCTACACAACGAATCACCACTACACGCCGAGTTATTTGATTTGACGCCAAGAGTACCCATCAAATCCTATGAGGCGGACACTTTCAGAGTCTTTTTTCCTCTGTCATCAGTGGCGGTCGGAGATGTCTGGGAACTTGATTCAGACAGAATCATTCCTTTCCTGCGTCAGTTCCATCCTGGAGCAACAACCACGCTCCATCAAGGCGAAGAGGGCGCCTTCGCGTGCTTACGCGCCCTCTCGTCAGTCTATGCGGAGATTGTGTTCCGGATTCACGCGGAGTTCACATTGTCGAGCAATGCGTATGAAGAGTGGCGGTGTGCGAACTCGTTGGAGGACGATGAGGGGGAATCCCTGTTTATCCCATCACAGTTTGCCGGACGATTGGTTGTCAATTTGCAAAAGGGAACAGTTCGCGCGTTTTCGCTCCATCTTCCGACGCGCAATAGCAATGTTGACATCAATGCCTTCAGTTATGCCGATATGGTTTTTGTACCGCGCATGGAACTGATTGCCATGGACGTAGACGACCAAGGAGGCATCGCATGGGAAAATGCTATTACGGGGGGCGAAGTTCGCAAAAGATTGGAATTAAAGTTTTACAAGTTTGCTGAAATTGACTGGCTACCGATTGACGTGGCCGTGGCACGAGCGGAAGCCACGCAGCGTCCGATTCATGCTATTATCGTGTGGGGTGCGCTCGACGACGAATCCTGTTGAGCGAATGGCAAAATCTTGAGAGCGGGTCCGCTCTCCAATTCAGAAGTAATAAGAACGCTCAACGAGCAGTTTGTGAATACTTGGGTGCTGCTAAGGGAGTTGCCAGAACTGATAAACGGTTCGAAAGGCGAGAGGGCATGCCTGATAGCCTCAAAACTTCAACAGCATTATTCCGACTCCGTGGATATTCTGGTGTTAACCCCTAATGCAAAAGTTGTTCTCCATCAACCTGAGACTGCGCTTCCGCACCGAAATCGGACACAAGCATACCTCACACTATTGGGACACGCTTCGGAAGTGGCTAACGGAAGAGTCTTATCAAAATTAGACGCGCACCCCATTAGTCTAGGCAAGAAATTGAACGAGGTCTTGCAAGTTATTCGCGCTTCCGGTACCGACACGCCGAACTTCACATTTGTTGAAATTGACACTACTATGTATGAAAATGGTGGTATACTCCACATAGAGATACAGCTAGGGGAAGGCGAAGCCACGGGTACCTTCGAGTTGTTTGATGCTGACGCTACGCTTCCCACAGAAGGAGTTCCTGACGATGATGTCGTCCTTGTTGGATTTGGGGAGATTCAACCCAGAGGTAAAGCACACCTTTTTCACAGGTTTGACCAAGGAAAGTTCTTTAAGTTGGGGGCTTCGAGTTTGGACAACGAAGCGGGAAGCACAAACGCATTTATCGCACGCGTTTTTGTCGTGGATGAGAACTGCGAAGGTTTACTAAACCTGAACACGGACAAAGGCGAGATAGGCACCGGACATAAGAACGACGACGACCATCACCAGAAGCAGCAAGTCGAGTGCCACAGCGTTGAAGTCACGACTTAGACTAAGGGTATCTTCAAATCGCGGAATCGACTCCGGACTAACGGGTTTCCGGGACATACCCTCGCGAACACCTATGATGTGGGGGCTGTCCGGGTCAGCCCTATCCGTGTCAATGACGAATTCGCGGTATTGACGGGCGTGTCGCCGGGCATTTTCCAAGAATTGCAGGTGGCGGTTAAATCCGGTTCCGGCAAAGGATTCCAGAAGGTGCTGGACGAGTGCCGCAGGGGAGATGCGGGTTGCGCCGCGTGCCGATTCAACCTGCGTAATTTGCTGCGTTAAGTGCTCTTGATTCAAGCGTTCTCGACCTTCCGCGTCTTTAGTAACGACTTCGCTCAGTGACAGTGGATTCTTCTCTCGGGCGTAGTATTCATCCCAGAGTTTTTCCTGAAGTCGACTTCCGCGTTCCGAGAATTCATCGAAGGTCATTGGTGCTGGTGAAAAGCCACTCGCAATCGAGGCTAAGGTGCCCGGGGTGAAAACGACAAAAGTAACCCACGTCAACAGGAGAATCACGAGACTTACCGCGCTCTGTTGCACCCGCGCCGAAACGAGTAATCCCAATGCGATAAAAAGACTGGTGTAAAGAAGTGCGATAAAGAAGATGATACATAAACGCCACCACAGTTCGACGCCGAGATGGACATCGCTTGACGTGGAAATCGCAAAGAGATTAATCAACACGGCAAGGGTAAAAGGGATGAAGATGCTCGTCAACACCCCTAAAAACTTTCCAATTAACACGGTGTGACGCGGCATCGGATTTGCCAACATCAAGCGCAGTGTGCCACGCTCACGTTCTCCTGAAACTGAATCAAAAGTGAACAGGAGTGTGATTAAACTCAGGACGGTGCCAATTACAAAAACCCAATCTACTTTGGTAACGTCCGGGCGAACATTTTTCAGATTAGGTGTAGCAGCGGGATACTCCAACTGCCAGACACCTCTTAGATTGGGGGAGTACTGGTAAGGGCTCCCCGCCTCAATAACATTTGGCAAGAAAGCTTCGCCGCCCTCGGCACAGAAACGAAGAGACGAGGGTTGTTTGTATAGGAATCCAGGGCCCTCTTGGGCAAGCTCAAGCAGAGTAGTTCGAGGCGTTAGCACATTCCAATAATCGGTAACCGAGGTACGGTACTTCTGTATTCGTTCCGGATGCTCTCGGAGATGCACGACCGCATTGGTCAGCATCAATGCAAGGAGCAGGACGGTTGCCAAGGCGAAGCGGAGGCTATTGAGGTTATCATAGAGTTCACGTTTCGCGATGTGCCAAATCATAGTGTCTTGGTTCCGAATCGCAAATCAGAGAATTGACGAGATTCCGAGATAAGGCATATGGAAGGAAGGACGATTGGAAGATAGGATGTGTTTTTTCCACCGTTCTCTCTCGGCAATCTTGTTCGCTCTCTTATTCTATTGACTACACTTCACTTTTTTGGAAAATCAGAAATATCGCCATGAACAGCGCTAGATTGGTTATCAACAATAGGCATAGATCAGGGAGTGCTCGCTTTGCATTAATTTGAATCTCGTTTCTCTCAGAAGTAAATTGCGGCAGTGTGCTCCAATCTGCTGCTGTCTTGTCCGCTAAAAACCATCGTCGATCTCCGAACGTTTTGTTGTCAGTGAAATAATTAATCACCGTCTGTCGGTACTGCCGAGCGGCGTCGAAAAAATCTTGAACCCCCGGGAGATCTGTGCCAGCCCACGCTTGTGTTGTCGCATCGTATATCCCCGCTGGCGAGAGTTTCAACAAAATTCTTTCTGCGTTCGCCGGTTGAACGAAGGCGTTTTCCAGTGCTAGCTTTCGGACGAGCCATGTGCGCTCTGCTGTGTTGATGGTTCGTGGGCCGAGGAAGCGGAAATAATCTTGAACGTACGACACATTTGGTTCGGATTCTTTTTCGAGTGTTTCGATTTCCATATCAACGTGGTAATTATATCGGAGTGTTGATGCGTCTTCATCAACGTATTCAGAGGTGATTCCTACTGTCCATTCTATATAATTGTGGTCCTCCCCAGAAACGGGGTCATTGGCGAGGAAGTGTTTTCGCTCTCTATCGAATTCGTCCCACAACTGTTTAATGTGGCTAAAACCGGATTCCATGCGCGTTTGTGGGGGTTCAGACGAATCAGTCACGGCAAGAATCATGTTGGGATACACCAATACCAAGAATCCCCAGACAAACATGGAGATCATGAGCGCGGTACCGGTTCGTTGTGTTACTGCCGAAATCAGTAGCCCGATGAGGTAGAACACGGAAAGATAAGCGAGCGATGCAAGGACGATTCCACTAATGCGCAGAAAATCGGGGATACCGAGCGAGAAGGAGGCGGTGGTTGTTAGTACAATCAGCGAGAGTAGCAGGCTTAGCGCCAATGGTATAAGCAGGCAGAGCATTGCGCCGATGTATTTTGCTATGAGTATAGTTCCTCGGCTGAGGGGATGCGTAAGCACTAAACGTAGCGTACCGCGTTCGCGTTCACCCGCCAGCGCGTCATAGGCAAACATGAGCGCCATCAAGCTGAGCACTACCTCAAAGATAAAGACGATGTCAATCGTATTGAAGATGTTGAGAAACGGATTGTCCGAGCCGCTCATCCAAGCATCCCAAAGCGTGGGCACAATAGCATGATTTATCCATATTTGGTTGCCCAGCCGTTTGTCCAGTCCGACGTTGAAAATGCTTAGCGGGTTGGGCGGTCTGTCAACAAATATATAGCCGGCGGAATAGGTTTTGGTCTCCCGTAATTGCTGCCGATGCGTTTTGAGGGCGGTGTTATGGCTTGCCAATCGCTTCTCATAATCCTTGATGAGGACAGCGGTATTGGCGACCACAAGCAACAGCGTAATGAACATTGCCGCAGCAAAGCGGAATGTCATCAGATTGTCAAGGAGTTCTCGACGTATGAGTGTAATTAGCATTGAATTATCCTTGCACACAAACCACTAAAACTATACGCTGCCTACGGACCTAACAACTGCTTTCTGGTGAATTCGGCTCATCCAAAGACTTCCATTCTCTTTCAAGAATCGCGCGAACGCCCGCTACATTGAAGGTATTGGTTCAACACATATGATAACATAATCACACGACAGAGTCACCTTAACCCAGAATAACTAACGCCTGTCAACCTGTGATTTTGCAAACCGCCTTGGCTTTTGTTGACATCTCAGCGGAGTGAAGTTTCGGTGTCAGTGTCTCTCATGCAAATAAAATTCATCGACAGATACTTGATGTGTTGATAAACGTGCTTTCGATGAAGAATCGGTAGCATTTGTTAGAGCCTGTTTGAAAAGTACATTTGTAGGGTGCGATCATCCGACTGATTAATGAGGGATCAACTGAGTGGACAGCGAAGGCGATAGCTAATCCCGATAGAGGTCCCCTGCGATCAAGCGAATGAATAATGAGCGCGATAGAAATCCCACAGGTATGTATCAGATAACAATAAGTACATGACGAAACTTCCTACAAATGACTAAAAATCGCTTAGCTACCGATTATTCAAACAAACTCTTAGGCATGTAAGAAAAGGGCGAGCGCTGGCGCTCTGTCAAACCTGCACGCGCACAAAGGCGAGATAGGCGCCGGACATGAGGATTACGACAACAACTGCCAACAGTAGCAAATCAGTTGCCGCGGCGTTGAAGTCACGACCTAGACTGAGTGTATCTTCAAATCGCGGAATCGAATCCGGACTGACGGGTTTCCGGGACATACCCTCTTGAACACCAATGATATGGGGGCTGTCAGGATCAGCGCTATCCGTGTCAGTGACGAATTCACGGTATTGACGGGCGTATCGTTTGACATTTTCCAAGAATTGCAGGTGGCGATTAAAGCCGGTCCCGGCAAATGATTCCAGAAGGTGCTGGACAAGCGACGCGGGAGAGATGCGGATTATGGAACGTGCGAACTTAATCTGGGCAATTTGCTGGGTTAAATGTTCCTCATTCAGTTTTTCATTACGCTCCGCATCATCGATGACAAGTCTTCCGTTTGCCAGCATTCTCATTGAAGGATCAATTTCTTCTATTCGGATTCCCTCGGTTCGGAACTCATCCATTAACAGGGTTTGTCGCTGCCGGTAATCGTCGGAGGTCATTGGTGCAGGTGAAAATCTACTGGCTATTGAGGCTAGGGTGCCAGGTGAGAAAACGACAAAAGTAACCCAGGTCAACAGGAGGATTACGAGACTTACCGCGCTCTGTCGTATGCGCGCCGATATGAGCAATCCTAAGGCGATAAAAATACCGGAATAGAGAAGCGCCAGAAAGAAGATGATGCTCAAACGTCTCCACGTCTCGGCGTTAAGGTGGACATCGCCTGAAACGGAGATTGCAAAAAGGTTAATAAGCACAGCAAGCGTGAAAGGCATAAATATGCTCATTAGTGCCCCTAAGAACTTTCCGATTAACACAGTGTGACGCGGCATCGAGTTCGCCAATATCAAGCGCAGCGTGCCGCGTTCGCGTTCTCCCGAGATTGAGTCAAATGTGAACAGTATCGCAATCAGGCTCAAGACATAGCCGACAATGAATCCCCAATCGATTTTGGCGGCAGCCGAACGAATATTCCTGAGATTGGGAGCGGAAGATGGATATTCCAGTCTCCAGAAACCCTTTAAACCACCAGAGGAGGACCAACCGAAGCGGCTGGCGTCAACCATGTCTGACAGAAAATCTTCACCGCCGTCTGCGCAAAATCGTAGAGGTGAGGGTTTTTTGTAAAGTAATCCGGGGCCCTCTTGGGCAAGCGCGTACAGATTGGTTCGAGAGGTTAGAGTGTTCCAATAATCGGTGACAGAGGTACGGTATCTTTGTATTCGTTCCGGATGTTCTCGGAGATGTACGAACGCATTGGTCAGCATCAATGCAACCAGCAGAAGTGTCGCAAGGGCAAAGCGAAGGCTATTGAGGTTGTCGTAAATTTCGCGTTTCGCGATGTGCCAAATCATAGTGTCCCGATTTCAAATCGCAGGTCATATAATTAATGGGTTTCCAAGATAAGGAATCTTCGAAGGCGAGATGTAATTATTACACAGTTCTTTCTCGTCAATCTTGTCCGCTCCCACATTCTATTGACTACACTTCGCTTCTTTGAAATATCAGAAATATCGCCATGAACAGCGCTACGTTGATTATCAATAGTAAGCATGAATCGGGGAGTGCTCGTGTCGCGTTTGTTGCAACATCACTTCTTTGAAAGGAAAACTGTGGCAGCGTGCTCCAGTCTGCCGCGCTTTTGTCTGAAGAAAACCATTGCCGGGATCCGAACGTATTGTTATCGGCGAAAAAGTCAATCACCGTCTGCCGGTACTGTCGCGCAGCGTCGAAAAAATCTCGAACGCCGAACAGATCGGTGCCAGCCCACGTCTGTGTCGCCGCGTCGTATACTCCCACTGGCGAGAGTTTGAGCAAGATTCTTTCCGTGTGCGCCGGTTGAACGAAGAGATGTTCCAGTGCTGGCTTGCGGACGAGCCACGTTTGTTCTGCGGTGTCGATAGTTTGAGACCCAAGGAAACTGAAATACTTCTGCAAGTGAGAAACTTGAGATTCAAGTTCGTCATCCAGAGCAGTGAAGTGTACGAAGTCGCGGCGGAAGAAACGTAACGTCGACAACTTGGCCGCATGATAATTGCCGGAGGAGGCGACGCCCGGAATCTCATAAAAGATCCAATCCTCCCCCGGTACCGCGTCGTTGGCAAGGAAGTGTTTCCGTTTTCTTTCAAATTCGTCCCACAACTGTTTCATCTGACTAAAAGCAGATTCCGCGCGCGATTTAAGGTTCTCTGAAGAATGGGTCATAGCAAGAATCATGTTGGGGTACACCAACACCAAGAATCCCCAGACAAACATGGAGAGCATGAGCGCGGTACCGGTTCTTTGTGTTGCTGCCGAAATCAGTAGCCCGATGAGGTAGAACACGGAAAGATAAGCAAGCGATGAAATAACCAGTCCGCCGATGCGTAGAGAATCGAGGGTACCGAGCGAGAAGGAGGAGGTGGTTGTTAGCAGAATCAGCGAGAGCAGTAGACTCAGCATCAGCGGGATAAGCAGGCAGAGCATTGCGCCGATGTATTTTGCTATGAGGATATGTCCGCGACTGAGGGGATGCGTCAGCACCAAACGCAACGTCCCCCGTTCGCGTTCCCCCGCCAGCGCGTCATAGGCAAAAATTAGCGCCATCAAGCTGAGCACTACCTCAAATATAAAAACAATGTCAATCGAATTGAAGATGTTGAGAAACGGATTGTCCGAGCCGCTCATCTCGGAATCCCAGAGTGTGGGCACGAGGGCGTAGGACACCTCAACCTGGTTTCCCAACCGTTTATCCAATCCGACATTGAAAATGCTCAGCGGATTCGGAGGCCGGTCAACGACCACTTTTCCCGCCGAATAGGTTTTTGTTTCCTGCAATTGCTGTCGATGCGTTTCGAGGGCGGTGTAATGGCTAGCAAGTCGCTCGTCATAATCCTCGATGAGGACAGCAGTATTGGCGACCACGAGCAACAACGTAATCAGCGTTGTGGCAGAGAAGCGGAATGTCATCAGATTGTCAAGGAGTTCTCGACGTATAAGTGTAATCAGCATTAAGTTACCCTCGCGCATCAACGCCTGAAACCATGCGTGCCTTGCAGACCCGACAGCCGTAACCCTTCGGATCTGGTATAATTTAGAACTGCCATTTTCTCATGAGAATCGCCCGAATGCCCGCTACTTTGTGAGCATTGGTTCGACATATATGATAGCATAATCACACGACGATCTCACTTAGGTCCAGAATAACAAACGCTTGGCACAGGGGAAACGCATCTAAATTTTCTGCATCACAAAAAAGAAAATCGGGCTAAGTTCGTGACACTATTTTGGGAGCCGTAGGTTGGGTTGAACGGAAATCCGTTATAATCGCTAATCTTGTAGGAGTTTTCGAGTGCCTATTTCGCTTGAACACGCCAAAATTTGAGTGAAACCCAACAGTAATCGTACGTTCTACCACCATGAGACCTCTTCTGCAATTAGATGCGTTTCCCCTGACGCTCGGCACCCATTGTATTGCAAATCGTATTGGCTTCTGGTACCATCTCAATGGGATTTTGCTTTGATGTTGGAAAGTCTTATGCACATGAAATCTATCACCAGATACTTAATGTGTTGTCGAACGTGCTTTCAATGAGGAATCGGGAGCATTTGTCACAGTGAAATCTCCAAACAATCATCATTGATGCCACCGATCAACCCTTTAAACGTCCAACAACAGGACAGTGCATTTACTTCAGCGGTAGAAAAACGGCAGCAATAGAACTTCAACTGATCGCGTGTTTGCCATTGTCAGTAATATTGTCGGTTAGCTGACGCAAAGGTAGCGCTTACTATTACACAATTCTAAAGGTGAGACGTCCGGAAATCCTTCCCTGATACCGAGAAGTCGGCTGTTAGGGGTTTTCGGGGCATCGCCAAACTGTATGCCAGCAGTTTCATTCCCATCAAATTAAGTCGGAGCAAGCTCTTAACTCAGGACGCAAGGCAATTCAACCGACAGTTGGTAACAAACAGGATCACCAATGAGCATATCGTCAGATGGTGTAAGAACTATCACATCGCCAATGAATTGTACGTGGACAAACATCGCACGCATTGGAAAACTTGGAACGTGATCGCGGCAGTCGTTAACATGGTGTACTTCTCCACACGTTGGCAAGCAGCCTGGATATTTCGATATCCAAGATTACGGCAACCGAATAAACCTGTTATAGAAAGATGTCTAATCCGATTATAGGAGGGCTTTATCATGTTAGAAACCAGAGACCTAACCAAAGTCTATGACAATACAATTCGCGCAGTCAACGCATTGAACCTGAAGATTGGATCGGGAGAGATTTACGTTATCCTCGGCGCGAATGGCGCCGGCAAAAGCACCACCATCTCCATGCTCCTGAATTTCATCGATCCAACCAGCGGCACAGCCCTGGTCAATGATATCGAGATCCCCAAATTTCCACTTGAGGCAAAGAAGCATCTCGCTTACGTCTCGGAAAATGTAGAGTTGTATCGAAACTTCACCGCTCGACAGAACCTGGAGTTTTTCACCAAGCTCGGAGGCAAAAAAAAGGTGACACGCGACGAACTGGACGCGACGCTTGCTCGCGTGGGGTTGCCTGAAAACGCATTCAAACGTCGGGTGAAGACCTTCTCAAAGGGAATGCGGCAACGGTTGGGGATTGCAGTAGCCATAATGAAGGGCGCTGATGCGGTACTTCTTGATGAACCAACATCCGGTTTGGATCCGAAGGGCGGAGCAGATTTCCTGAACCTTCTGCGCGAATTAAAGAGTGAAGGGAAAGCCATCTTCATGTCCACCCACGACATTTTCCGCGCCAAGGAGATTGCCGATAGGATTGGGATTCTTGTTCAGGGAAATCTGGTGCGCGAACTGTCGCGTCACGAAATTGAAACCGAAGATCTGGAAGCTCTATACCTGCGCTACGTAGCGGGATACGAATCGGAAGAGGAAGTAGCATAAACAGCGATGTGAGTGTTATCTTCTACTCGCTTCTATTCTTACGTTCTGTTGTCACATATTATGATAGTTGGCAAGGCAACCCTGTCATTTGATCTGCGCTCTCCCCAAATTATTGAGGGAGCGAGGGTCAAGAGTATGTTCATTGATCAAATTGTGTTTCTTACTGGCTGAGACTCTGAAGGAGCGATCTCCGAATCGCCACAATTCCCGATTCGAGACCCGTCGGGAATCGGAATTCCCTCCTACTAGGACGACAATCGCCGGATCAATGAACTAACCGGATTGCGAGCGATCGAGGAAATGGTTAATGGCTGCGATAGCAATCTCACGGAAACCCGGGCGATAGGTTTTTCCGCTTTCTCGGGAATCAGAAAGTTGCTTCATCTAACTTTGCGTAAACACTCTCGAAGGAGAAATCTCCAAGTGCAAAGAATTTACCTTTTCTTGATAGTCAGTCTGATGTTGCTATCAGGTCATGAACCGCTTCGGTCACAGCCGGCGGATTCCCAGGTTGCGCCAGGATCTGAAGAGGCGCGCACCAAGGATGAGCAGCTTCGCCAAATTCAGATTGACAAAGCCAAACTTGAAATGGAACTAGCCAATAAGCTGATGGAGAAGAAAGAGGACGAGCTTAACAACCTAAAGACTATGCTCCAAGAAGCGAATAACATTGTGACTGTCCAAGAGGTGAATCGCGCCGAGGAGGAATACGAGCGCGCCAAAAAACTCTATGAGGACGCAAAACTGGACTTGCAAAACACCGAACTCGATTCGCTTAAGGCGGCTTGGCACATCACTATCTTGGACACTCGGCGGTATGAAGCGCGAGATGGGGCGGAAATGTTCTCCATCACGTTAAAAAACAGCTCACTGCCGGTCAAATTGGAGGAAAGCTCACGGGTTCTTGAACGGGACGTTATCATCAGCGCGCAGATTGACGATATCTATGTCTCAATTAAAGACCAAGGGGACTTTGGGCGACAAGGTGCGATTGTTGCCACTCCTTACGAGGTACGTATCCCATCCCTGAAGGAGGGTGAGGAGAAGACCCTAGAGTTTAAACTCGTCAAGGATGAAGTGCAGGACGTGGTCGTTAATCTGAAATATCTTGATCTTGAGGAAGATCGTAATATCCATCTCAAACAGGAGGAACCTTACATCTCGGTGCTCTCTGCGCGGCGGTACAAGGAGGCAGATCGGCGGAGGCTTGAGATTGTCCTCAAATACGGAGCGACTTTGGATCGTTCCGTACCCCAAGCTAATCAGGATATTGGCAATGGGGGACTACCGACTGCGCCGGATGAAGCCGCACAAGAGATTAATAACGTCTACGTTTCAATCAAGGATGAAAAGGATGCGATTATCGGCGTACCGTATGAAATCCGAATCCCGAATCTTAGAGATCAACAGTCGAAAACCCTGGACTTTGAACTCCGCCGCAACGTGGATAGCATTATCGTGAGCTTGAGGTATCTGGAACAGACATATCCCTACAAGATTCATCTTGAGGAGGACACCCGCCACATCTCAATTATTAGTGCCAAAAAATATCGCGAGAACAATCAGATAATGGTCACCGTCCGCCTGAAGAACACCTCGACAACGGAATCTATGCCGATTAACGCCACACCGGAAGAAATCGCCGCCGCCAATGAGATTCGTTCCATCTTCGTTTCTCTCAAGGACATTGACTCGACAAGCGGCGCTCAATCGACGAATATCGCCCAGCCGTATGAACAAAAAATACCGCTGCTGGGCTACAATGATGCCGTCGACCTGACGTTCCAACTTCAGAAGGATGTAGACTCAATCATGATCGCATTGAAATACCCCGATCTTGTAGAGACCGACAATCGCTTGGTATATCTACAGAAGGAGTCGGAAGAGGATGTGGTCAATGTGAGTTCGCTGCAGTTCTCCCAAGAAGGTAAGCTCGGCAGTATTGTTACCTATGATATGACACTGGATCGGTTGGCGGAGACAGAGAATACATTCCAGTTGCGGATTATCAACCTTCTCAATCGCTTGACTTTTGAATTTCAAGATACCGAGAGCAAGTCGCGTGTGTCCCAAGTTAAATTTACACAGGCGCAGTCCAAACGAGATCTGTCTCTCATTATCCACCTGACCGAAGAGCTTGACGCCTCCTATCTTGATAAGACGCTGGAATTTTACGTAGCCGTCATTGATGCCGAGGAAGCCCAACAACTCGGCGGAGTGAACAATCGTCTAGAGTTGTCCCCGGATCAGATTGGCGCGATTAAAGGCGGTATCGAACGGTTTGAACTTATACCCAAAGGCGTGCCGGAGATTGAGCTGTTTATCCCAAGTTCGTATCACACCATCAAAATCGGGGAACAGATAGACATGACGCTAAAGTTACGGAATATTGGAACACGAGATCTAGTCGATATTCGGATGATGGTCGATGTTTACACCGATTGGCGCTATGTCGTCGAACCGGAAGTCGTCGCAGAACTGCCGCGGAGTGAAGAGACCGATGTGCATCTGACGCTTATCCCGTCTCCGGATGTGGGGGTGGGAGAGTACGAGGCAAAGGTCAATGCGGAACTCACGGTCGATAATCGTTTTGTTGAAGCGCGAGAAAAGACAGTGCGAGTTCACATCCAATCGCAGGCTAGGCTCTCGGTAACAGCAGTTCTGTCTGGAGTGCTCGTACTATTGGTCATTGGGATAGCCATTGTCACCGTACGGCTTAGCCGGCGGTAGATGATGGTGGAAATGAGGAGTGGAGGATCTTGGATGGGGGAAGCGCGTCACACGTCGACTATTGCAGGGTACGTACTACGCTTCGTGTTTTACGTACTGCTTGCTTGGCTTTCGAATCTTTCAGAGCCGGCGCTGGCACAAGATGAAGTGACACTGACGCTAGAAAAAGCATCTCGACTCGTATTGAAGAACAATGAAAAAGTGCTTAAAGCGCAGAAAGTCCTGGAACGCGCGAAAGCGAACCTGCAAACTGCCCGCTCTGTTTACCTTCCTCAGATCGGACTTACCGGATATTATGAACGGCGCAAAAACGACGATCTAGACTTGGACGAAAGGGATTTCCTCTCCAGCGTTTCCCTAAGTCAAGTGTTTGCGCGGTTTGGCGAGGTTCCGGCAGATCTTGATCAAGCACAGGAAAGCGTGCGAAAGTCGGGCATTGAGCTAGAAAGCGCGGAGCAAGAGGTTATCTTCGCCCTTAGAAGGCTTTGGCACGACACTACCTTGACGGAGGAGGAGATTCAACAACGTAGCGTTGTCGAGACCACTTTGCAGGAAAAGCTTGTAGTCACCAAGAAAAAGCATGCAGAAAAGAGAATCCCTATCCTCAACGTATTAAACACGGAGCTGGAGTTGGCAGAGCAGCAGTTGGCGCTCAACGAGTTGAGACGGAGGTTGGATATCGACAAAGCAGAACTGATTCGATTGACAGGTTTGGACCCATTGACAACGGTTCGTCTGTCCGGCGCTATTCCCGATGATGAACTTACGTTGGAACGTGCGGTAGAGTTGGCGTTAGCCCACCGATTGGAACTTGAGGATCTGTCCGGCGCGATAAACCGACAGGAAAGGTTGGTCAAGGAAACATTCTGGAATCGAATCCCTGAACTTGATGCCGGTATACGCTTCCGCGATGCAAGTCTATTTCTTAACCAGCGAGATCGGACGTGGGATACGACCGCGGCGTACGATTACCCTTTTCTTGAACGGAAGGCAGATAGCAGCACTCCGTTTGAAGAAATGCGCTACAACCGGGATGGTTGGGAGGTACGCCTGAACCTCAATTTTCCTCTTTTCGACGGTGGAGCGGTAGACGGCCATCAAGAGGCGGAGCGCGCCGAACTGGCCCGTCTCCAGCTAGAGCTTGTTGATCTACAAAAGCAGATTAGGGTTGAGGTCCGCCGTGCCTATCGAGAAGTAGCGAACGCCAAAGAGCGGAGGGAAATTGAGGAGAAGCGCGTGCAAATCTTCGAGCAGCGCCTTCGGACAATTGAACGGGTTCTGGACGAAGGGCGCGACCTACCAAGCTATCGCGGCTTGACGTTTGACGACGCTTTTCAAGCCCAAGCCGAGTTCACCGAAGCGCAGCGGGTGTTCTATCGCACACGCCGGGACTATGCGGCGGCAAAAGAACAACTCCGCGAGGTAATGGGGTGGACAAATTAACCGTAGTCCTCCAAGTTTGAAACCTAGAGTTTACACCCGTCGCACTTCCGAGACCCGAGCGATCCCTTTCTCGCTCAAGACAATCGCACCCAATTGTATCGGTGAATCATTTTGCGTTCATCAAATCTATCGGAAATCTCCAAATCGCCAATTTCGTTCTTGTATGGAACATCGCAACTATAGCTCCTTCTAGCGACAATCTCCCGATCGAAATTCCTCCTCCTCCTTCATTGCACTCCCGGTCAATACTGAAGTAGATGATTTCCTGTGACCAGAAATTAGGTGTAACTGCGCCTAACCTGCTGACATTTAGAGTTGACTGTATTTTCGAGGAAATGTATCATGTGCCTGTGGACAACATCATTTAGGAGGAACAGGGAGTTGGAGAAAGCTGATATTGGGCTTATCGGATTAGCAGTGATGGGCGAAAACCTCGCCTTGAACATCGAAAGCAAGGGGTACCGCGTTGCCGTTTTCAATCGCACGGTTTCAAAGGTGGATAATTTCATTAACAGCCGGGCGCGTGGCAAGCAGGTGGTTGGAACAAACTCTGTTGAGGAACTGATTCAGGCGGTATCTACGCCGCGCAAGATCATTCTAATGGTCAAAGCCGGGGAGCCGGTCGATCAATTTATCGAAATGTTGAGACCTCTGCTCTCGGACGGCGATCTTATCATTGACGGTGGCAACGCCAATTTCGCCGACACCATGCGCCGGCACGAGGCGCTCACTGCGAGCGGGTTGCTCTTTATTGGAACCGGCATCTCAGGCGGTGAAGAGGGGGCTCTCAAAGGTCCGGCGATGATGCCGGGAGGGTCAAAGAAAGCATATACCTTGGTGGAACCGATCTTCACGAAAATCGCAGCTCAAGTTGACGGGGTACCATGTTGTTCATACATAGGTCCCAACGGCGCCGGGCACTACGTCAAAATGGTGCATAACGGCATCGAATACGGCGATATGCAACTCATCGGTGAAGCCTACGCGCTCATGAAACAAGCGCTGGGAATGAGCGCCGATGACATGCATCAACTATTCAACGAATGGAACCAAGGCGAGCTGAATTCCTATCTCATCGAGATTACGGCAGACATCTTTACACAGTCAGATGCGTCCGGCGTCCCGCTCGTGGACACTATCCTCGATCAAGCGGGTCAGAAAGGCACGGGAAAATGGACAAGCACGTCGGCGCTAGACCTTGGCGTCGCAGCGGGGACAATTGCCGAAGCCGTTTTTGCGCGGTATATCTCCGCGATTAAGAACGAACGGGTTGAAGCGGCGCAGATCATCGAAGGTCCCAAGGGAAAATACGAGGGTGACAAATCTGACTTCTTGAAAGCGATTCATGATGCACTTTACGCCGCCAAAATCTGTTCCTACGCACAAGGATTCGCACTGATGCACCAGGCGAGCCGGGAGTACGACTGGAACCTAAACCTCGGAAATATTAGCTTAGGGTGGCGCGGAGGCTGCATTATCCGTGCACGCTTTCTGCATCGGATTGCCGACGCTTATGAAAACAACCCGAATCTGTCGAACCTGCTTCTAGATCCCTACTTCCGAGGAGTGATTGAATCAACCCAGGAAAACTGGCGCGACGTGGTTTCTACCGCAACGCAGCTTGGAATTCCGATACCGGCGTTCAGTTCTGCGCTCGCCTACTTTGACAGCTACCGCAGTGCCAGGCTCCCGGCGAATCTTATCCAAGCGATGCGCGACTATTTCGGTGCGCACACCTATCACAAAATTGGTCCGAATGGAGATCCGATCGTAGGGGACGATGGTACGCCTACCGTGTTTCACACCGAATGGATGGTGGATGGAAGACCGGAGATCGCGGTTGAATGAACACGTGGTTGGGATTTGATGCTGCGGTGGCATCTGCCTTGAGCCGGTAGTATTTTTTGATAGCGTCCCATTATCCCTGTCGGAATAATCCTCTCAGCAGGTAACACTCTCGTACCGCAAACTGTTAGTTTGCGATCACAATCTAACAGATTGTGGTACAGAGCACGCCATTATGCGCAACGATACGATTCCCTCATTTCGCAACTCGTTTTCCGCTCTATCACTTACTTTGGAGAAAGTGTTACTTGAGAAACATACCACTGGAGATTAGGTTACTCAAGTTGCTACTAACAAGGATTTAGTAATGTACCGTCGTTATTAATTGAGAATAGTTGGTCAACCGCGGAGATTTCGTAGCACAGACTGTCGATTAGCACATCACAAGCACAATCTGACAGATTGTTCTACAAAGGTGGCTAATGGTTGTTCGCGTTTGTTCGACGAACGAATCTTATTCCAACATGCCAGTGATGTCAGAGCCAAAGTGCTCAAAGTTCTGTTTCATCCAAAACCAATCGAGGGCATATTCGCTGTGGAGGTGTCATGGCCCCTAGTGCGTTAGGAGGTGTGAAGGTTTTGGATCTGTCACGGCACCTGGCGGGGCCTTACTGTGCCATGATGCTTGGGGATTTGGGCGCCGAGTCATTAAGGTTGAGCGCCCCGGCACAGGCGACGAAACACGTCAGTGGCAACCGCCTTTTGCGGGCAGCGAGTCGGCGTATTACCTTTGCTGTAATCGCAACAAGAAGAGCCTCACGCTCAATCTCAAACACGAGCGAGGTGTTGAAATCGCGCGGGCGCTCGCCGAGAACAGCGACGTGCTAATTGAAAACTTTCGTATCGGTGGGGCAAGCGAACTTGGACTCGGCTGTGACGATCTCAAGCAGGTAAATCCGCGCTTAATCTACTGCTCGATCAGCGGCTTCGGACACACGGGGCCAGATCGCGAGTTGCCCGGTTACGACCTCATGATTCAGGCGAGAGGCGGCATCATGTCTATCACCGGGGAACGTGATGGCACACCTACAAAGATTGGGGTTGCTGTCGCCGATGTCGCGACCGCGCTATTTGCCTGCAACGCCATTCTCGCGGCGCTGTTTGTACGCGAGCGCACGGGTGTCGGTCAGCATCTTGACACCGCGCTGCTTGACTCTCAGATTGCGCTCCTGGCAAACGTGGGCAGCAACTACCTCTGCTCAGGTGAAGTGCCTCAACGCTGGGGAAACGCTCATTCCGGAATCGTACCGTACCAAGCCTTCAAGGCATCCGATGATTATCTAGTGTTGGCAATCGGCAATGACGGTCAGTGGCAGCGGTTCTGCAAGGCAGCCGGTGCTGACTCTTTAGGGACTGACGAACGATTTGCAACGAACTCACTTCGAGTCGCAAACCGCGACGCTTTAATCCCGTCGCTTGAAGATCTGTTTCAGGGACGAACCGTCTCCGAGTGGCTGCAACTCTGCGGTGAGGCAGATGTGCCTGCGGGGCCGGTGAATTCGCTTGATGCGGTCTTCGCGGATTCCCAGACACTGGCACGAAACATGTTAGTAGAAATGCCCCATCCGATAGCCGATACATTGCGACTGGCGGGGTCGCCTCTCAACCTCTCGGCAACGCCCGTGCAAATGCGTCTCCCGCCACCGCTTCTTGGAGAACATACGGACGAGATCCTCGCCGACGTACTGGGATTCGATGAAACCACCATCGCCAATCTCCGACGAGTTGGGGCAGTCTGAGAGGAGGGGATCAGAAATTGTTCAAGGCAAGACCTCGCATTTTGTGTTGGACTAGCGGTGGTTTCATTCCGATATTCCCCCATCTGTTTCTCTGCCTCCTGCTCCTCAACAGTTGCGCGAAACCGCTGGCGATCCAAGTTCCCGCGTCACAAGAAGAGAAAGATGCTCTCCATCAACTACAGACGGAGATTGCGGCGGTACTGGGCGATCCACTGCTTGCCCCATCAAATGTTGGCATAAAGGTTGTGTCGGTCACAACGGGCGAAGTTCTCTATGACGCCGGCGCCGACAAGTTGTATCATCCCGCCTCGACAATGAAGCTACTCACAGCCGCCGCCGCGCTCGTGAGACTAAAACCAAACTATCGCTTCCACACAACGCTTTATGCCGATGGCGTTGAGGGCGTTCGCGTCCGAGGAAATGCCTATCTCAAAGGGAGAGGCGATCCCTTATTCGACATTGAAGAATTGGCAAAAATGGTTGACACCCTCGTCCAATCCGGCGTGAAGGAGATTGACGGCGATATTGTCGTCGATGATACCTATTTTGACGACATTCCCAAGGGGAAGGGCTGGATGTGGGACGATGGTCCGATTGGGGGGTACTATTCACACCAGAGTGCGTTGACCGTAAATCACAACGGAGTGACGATTACGGTGTCGCCAAGCGCTGAAATCGGAGATCCGGTGCGCCTACGACTGGATCCGCCGACGGAATACTTGGAGGTCCTCAACGACGCGGTAACAGTCGGCGCCTCCGAGAGTGGGACTTTGCGCGTTGAACGTCAAACGAACCCTGTCCCTGCAAATGTGCTAACGATTAGCGGATTCATGCCGGTCAACCAAGAGGCGATGCGCAGGCGTGTGGACATTGTTAATCCTGCATTATTCTGTGGCACGCTGTTTAGGGAAGCGCTTGCTCGAAACGGCATCTTGGTTCAAGGCGTAGTTCGGCAGGGGGTGGTTCCTGACGGTGTGTCCGAGATTGCGGTTCACACCTCGCTGCCGCTATCTCTCGTCGTTCGGAAGATGAATAAGCGAAGCAACAATCTCATCGCGGAGTTGCTGTTGAAGACGCTGGGTGCAGAGGTGATTGGGGCGCCTGGCACCTCGCAGAAGGGTTTGCACGTGATTAACGAGTTTATGAGCGAAACCGGAATCGCTGCAACTCAGTCTGCGCTGGCGGATGGATCGGGCGTTTCACGCTACAATTTGTTGTCTGCGGCAATGCTTACGAATCTGCTGGTGCGCATGTTCCAAGATTTTTCGGTGATGCCGGAGTATGTCATGTCGCTTCCAATCGCAGGTGTTGATGGGACGCTTTCGTGGCGGATGAAAGATTCTGGGGCTGCTGGAGTTTTGCGTGCCAAAACAGGCACGATGAGGGGGGTAACAACCCTTGCCGGGTATGCAATGACGGTGGATGGCGAGATTCTCGCGTTTGCTATGCTCATGAGCCATTATGTGGGCTCGCCCAATCCACGCCGCGCGTTGCAGGACAAAATCGGTGACATTCTTACACGATTCAGCCGGACGCGTGGGGAATAACAACACTGAACGGTCGACTGTCTGTTGTTGTAGGGGACGCAGATCTGCGTCCCTACGGTGATTACATTCCCGTGTATGTGATTGGATTTAGATAGTATTCATGTTGATCGGTTCGCAGGGTTTTCTTTGTCCGACGCCCAGTTCATCGGGTTGTTGTTGATGTAGGCACGAATTTCCTCCAATGATTCGTCGGACCGGATCACGTGGTCGTAGAAAGACCGTTGCCACAATTTTGAATCAAATGGTTTCCAAGCATTATTTCGGACGCCATGGATGTATAATCTGGTTGTCAGCGATTTGAATCGGTGCACGACATCGAACAGGGACAATGTAGGGACAACCCCCTGTGGTTGTCCGTTTGGGTTTATGCGTTCTTCGTTTGGGGCGGCACGGGGGCCGTCCCCTACAATGATTATTATTCCGTGCAGATGGTTCGGCATTATCTGGAATTGGTCTGTTCGTATGCCACGATAAAATTCGGGTAGTTCGTGCCACGTTCTTGTCACCATTTCCCTTGCAGCGTTTGGAATCATCTGCCCACCGATGATTTCACCGAACCATTCCTTTCTGTTATGCGTGCAGATGGTCACGAAATAATATCCCGCACGGGAATAATCGTAGGTCGGCAAGCGGTTTGATTTTCGGGTTCGGTTATTCATAACCTGTGTTGATTGTAGGAATATTCTCCGTGGTTGCCCGTGGGGATTTGAATGCGCATTACATCGGATGGCACAGGGGCCGTCCCTTAAAACGCTAGAGGCTCTTAAATCAATCGGTCATAAATCGCTTGTACCCGTTCCACGTGCTTGGCGATGCTGAAATGCTCCTCGGCGTGCGCCCGCGCGGCACTTCCCATCTGCGCGCAATGTGAGGCATTCGTTATCGCTTGCACGATTTTGGCGGCTATACCTTCAATCGGGGCTGGTGGAACAATCCACCCTGTAGTACCATCCTCGATCATGTCTGTCGCACTCCCGACCGGTGTGGCAATGACCGGTTTTCCCGCCGCCATAGCTTCCGGGATGACGCTCCCAGCCGAGAGAGTCACTAGAAGATCCAAACCGTGCATCACTTCTGACATGTCCCCACGATAACCTGTGCAGATAACATATTCCGTGAGATTCAGTTCCGAGATAAACTGGCGCAGTTCCCGTTCATACGCACGGTGCTCGGGGTTAGGTTGCGTTCCGCCAATGATTAGAAAACTGACATCTTGACGCGCTTTAAGCACGTACGATGCTATCTTGACAAATTCCTTCTGACGCTTAAACGGCTCGATTCGTCCCACCATGCCTATTACAAATCGCCGCAGCGGAAATTCGCTGCGGAGGGTGTTCTGTTTAACTCCCGTTGATTCAAATGCGTCTAAATCCACACAGTTGACAATGACATTGATTTTGTCGGGTGGAATGCCCGCCTCAAGAAAAGGCGGTGTGTATTGCTCCGAGATTGAGATAATCGCGGACATGTCGTGAAAGCCGTACTTTGCCACCTGATCGGGGCGGATAGGAGCCTTGACATGAGACACGATCGGAATCCCGCACTGGCGAGCGACGCGAATCGAGTAGGGATTGTGCCACGAGTCAGAGACATGAATCAACTGAACTTGCCGCTGAGCGGCGAGTTGGGCAAGTCGAGACGCGGCGGAGTAGCGCTGGAACAGGTATTTCCATTTTCGCCATCCTGGAAGGGGATGGATGGCAGTATCAATTCCCACGGCGCGCAGTTGGTCGGGGAACTCCCCATTGTCTGGACACACAACGGTGGGTAGATAGCGGCTCCGATCCAGATTGGTGACGAGATAGAACAGTTGGCGTTCAGCGCCGCCGTAGATCGAACCGCTTAGGTATAGGACTCGTGTCATTATCGCAGTTGAGGTTGGAATGATGGGGTGAATGGAATCCGCGTATCTTCATACAAAACCTGATTGGCTGTCAAGAGTAATCCTTCTACTTCAATTTTTCGCTTAAAGAGTTTGAAACTAATTCGAATCCCTTGAGTGACAAGAACATAAGATTGGGTGTAACATTGAAATGCAGAAGTCGTAGCGGTATGAAGCGGTTCGCGCAGTTACATCCGCCATTACGCAAACTGTTTCCGTACAACCTCATACCCGTGTCTCATTGCCAGAAAAAATGAAACTCAACCTTGTCGACCGTAAACCGCGAGTTCTTCTGTTGCTTCCCACGCGAACCTACCGCGCGAGCGACTTCCTGTCCGCCGCGCGGCAACTAGGCGTGGAGGTGGTTGTTGCGTCGGATCACCCGCAAACCCTCTCCGAACTTTCACCGCTAAAGTCGCTTTCACTGGATTTTCGATCCCCGGAACCCGCCACTCAAGAGATTGCTTCATTTGCGAAAACCTATCCGATTGATGCCGTTGTCGGGGTGGACGATGACACGACCATCCTTGCCACTATGGCAGCAAGAGAATTGTCGCTTCCACATAACACGATTGAATCCGCCTACGCCACGCGGGACAAGCATCATCTGCGAAAAATTCTTGTCAAGGCAGGTCTGCACGCGCCGTGGTTCAGACTTCTGTCTGCCAATGAGAATCCGGAAATGATTGCGAGTCAGATTGATTACCCCTGTGTCCTAAAACCTCTTTCCCTTTCGGCGAGCCGCGGCGTAATTCGGGCAAATGACCCGGCACAGTTCGTAGACGCTTTCCGTCGAGTGGTTGCCGTTATCCAATCGTCACGTGAGGAGGATAAGCATCACGGGGACGCCGAACAGTTGCTCGTTGAAGGGTTCATCCCCGGCACAGAGGTTGCGCTTGAAGGAATTTTCGTGCGAGGGGAACTCAAGGTGCTCGCCGTTTTCGACAAGCCGGATCCGCTTGACGGCCCCTTCTTCGAGGAGACGCTCTACATCACGCCCTCTCGACTTCCAGCCAGCGTACAGCAGGAGATTGCCTCGTGCACGAAAGACGCGGCAAGGGCACTGGGTTTGAGAGAGGGACCGGTGCATGCCGAACTTCGGGTAAAGGACGACTGCGCTTGGATGCTCGAAATGGCTCCTCGGTCAATTGGCGGGCTGTGCGCTCGCACGCTTCGCTTCGGTACGGGGATGTCATTGGAGGAACTGATCATTCGTCATGCCATCGGTCAAGACGTGAATTCGTTTGAGCGGGAAGAGAACGCTGCCGGCGTAATGATGATCCCCATTCCGCACGCCGGAATCTTGCGGGAGGTGAGCGGTCAGGAACAAGCGGAGATGGTTGAGGGAATTGAGGAGGTTACAATTTCAATTCCTATCGGTCAGGAGGTGGTGCCGTTACCGGAGGGCAAGCGGTATCTTGGATTCATCTTTGCGCGTGGCGGCACTCCCGCTGATGTGGAAACGGCTCTGCGTGACGCCCACCATCGACTCGAGTTTGACATAGAACAATAGATACCAACATCCGCTGTCGCATACAAAACAGGAATGACCACTACGTTGACCACTGCAGACCATGACGAATCGGTAATGACAAAACGATTGCAAATCCTAGAGAGATCCATTATAATACTGTTATCTCCTGCATACAAATGTCGACCTCTAAGGGTGCAATTAAGTTGATAAACACAGCTTAAGGAGGAGTTGGAACAATGGGTACACCAGGCGCATGGGAAGTGATTATTATCCTCGTGGTGGTCCTTGTGATTTTCGGCCCAAAACGCCTGCCGGAGATGGGACGATCGCTTGGAAAGGCAATTCGAGAATTCAAAAGTGCCGGCAAGGAGGTTCGAAAGGAATTCACGGAATCGATAGACCCTGGCGCAGATTCGACAAAGCCTGCAACCAAAGATCCCATCGCCGGGACAACAAAGCCGGAGGACAAAGCAACATAGTCGACAAACAGTTACCATGTCTGACACCGAAGATGCGTCGATGACTTTTTGGGAACATCTCGAAGAACTCAGGCGGCGGCTTATTGTAATAGCCATTGCGATCGGCGCTTTTAGCATTCTGAGTTTATCCTTCGGTCGACCGATTGAGGCTATCCTGCGGTTCCCGATGGAGACCTCCATCAACAACATACTGGCATTCATCATCGACCGCTCGATTGGCGAAGAGGGTTCGATGATGGGGTTTCTTTCGGTTTCCTTGAAAGCCGGCGCATCCAATGTTGAAGCCGAACTGCTAAAGATTGGGCCCGTTGAAGGAATCAAGGCATATCTCAAGATTAGCATTGCGAGCGGCGTGCTGCTCGCATCTCCGATCGTGATCTTTCAAATATGGGCGTTCATTTTTCCAGCCTTGACACAACATGAGAAAAGGTATGCCCTACCGCTGTTCCTCGTTATTGTCGCCTTCTTTGTAGTCGGCGTCATTTTTGCCTATCTTATTGTCACTCCGACTGTTTTACACTTTTCCGCAAACCTCTTCCCCAACATGGCAAATCGTTGGGACATTGAGAAGTATGTAAACTTTATTACGCGGCTACTACTGGGGTTTGGGATTGCGTTTGAACTTCCCATTGTCATGGCGTTTCTGTCGTGGATCGGTGTTGTAAACTCAAAGGGATTTCGGGAAAAACAGAGGTACGCCGTGGTCGGAATCTTTGTAATGTCGGCACTGTTGACCCCGGCGGACCCGCTCTCCATGTTCCTGATGGCGGTTCCACTTATCGTACTGTATCAACTCGGTATCTTTTTCGCCTTTCTCCTTGAACGGGAATCCGAAAGCTATGCCTAAGTCCAACCTACAAGAGCAACTCGGTTTGCTTCACCAACTTCAACAGATTGAGCTGACCATCTTGTCATTACATCAGCAACGTCAAGCGATACCGCTCAAGATTGCAAACCTGGAGGACGAGCTTCAAGTACATCGAGACGCATTGGATTTGAAGAAGGAGGCACTCGCGGAAGCGGAGCGGGAATTGCGCTCAAAGAACGCGGAACTCACGGACCAACAGGAGCAACATCAGAAATACGAAACACAACTGCGTGAGGTGAAAACCAACAAGGAATACCAAGCACTGGATAACGAAATCAGATTTCTACAGGAAAAAGAAGCCGAGATTGAAGACGCTATCCTCGGTATCATGTTGGATATTGATCGCTTTCAGGAGGAACTTCGGCAGGAGCAGGCTTCCTTTGACGCCGAGAAGGAGAAAGTCGGTAGCCGGAAGACCGCATACGAACAGGAGGATAGAGATTTAAAAGCGGCGGTCGCCGCGCAACAGGAGGAGCGTACGCGTTTTTCGCCCGATATCGACAAGGAGTTGATGACGGGTTACCAAGCATGGGGTAAGCGAAATAAAACTGCGTTTGTGTCGATAGTAAAAAATAACGTGTGCGGTGGTTGTCGAATTGCAATCCCACCCCAAACACTCAAGGAAGCCCGAAAGTTTGAAAATTATGTTCAGTGCTCAAGTTGCAAGCGTATCCTCTACCCTATGCCCGACGAAGAGAAAGATGAAGAGAAAGAAGTGGAGAGCGAATAAACTTCCCGCCGATATCGCCTGATCACCTCGTCCAGCGTTGTATAAAGTCCTCCCATAGAGATCCCTTCTTGCAGATCCGAGTCCGCGATATATAATAAAACCCCCATAGTTAACCCCGTGAGGGAGGGATGTCCCAATTCTTGATTTAGACATTTGTTTCAACTCAAGTCCAGAATTAAGACGCCTTTCCCCGGTATCCCCATCTTGACACTGTCCCATGAATAAAGTAGAATCAACAGCGTTGGACGTGTTCCCAGTCAACTACGGAACCCTGTACCACAAATCGAACTGCGTAGCTCCTAAATATAGCGTTCTTAATTACAATGGCCGAAATAGCTAGTTCACTTGAAGACAGAAGCATTGAACCACCGGTCTGGCGCAAGCCGCCTCCCGACGGTGTATTGGAAATCGTCGGAACGGACATCAGCAGCTTGGTGGAACTGCACGATGGATCTCTGCTAGCGCAAAATGGGCGCGTCTCCTCGGACGGAGGCAGTACCTGGAGCGAGCCGCGCTCCTTCGGTGACGGGGTAGACGGAAACGGGTTGATGCGCCTCAATTCGGGGGCTATCGCTCTGACGATCGACGACCGGATATGGATATCGCGTGACCGTGGAGAAACATGGGAAGAACCTCGCTACATTCCCATGGAGACCGCCAGACGCGGCTTGTCCGACACGATAATCCAACTGTCCGGCGGCAGGCTACTGTGCCCTCGAAGAACCGTGTTGGGAGGCTACCACCCCGACGACGGCGTGGGATTGCCGATAGGCGGCGCGTCACGTGTCCCGGAGTGTGAGGGATGGGGCACCTGGAGAGGGTTGCCGGCTTCGGTCGAAGGAGAGGGACACTGCCCTCAGATGGAGATTGCCTTTGTCTACTACTCCGACGACGAGGGACAAACGTGGAGCCCCTTTGAGGACTACGGCTGCCTGATGGGTTGGTTCGATTTCGACGGTGTGGTCAACGGAAATTGCGGGGTGACGCCCTGTGATGAACCATCAGTGGCTGAAACCAAAGATGGAAGAGTGTTATTCTTTGCTCGCTCCACCGTCGGCAGGATACTCTACAGCTACAGCAGAGACGATGCCCAAACGTGGAGCGCCGTCAAGCCAAACGAATTGGCGTGCTCCTACTCACCGCCGCGCCTGCGCCGCATCCCCCGGACGGGCGATTTAATATGTATATGGAATCAGGTTTCTCATGCGGAGATACGCCGCGGATATCTGCGGGGGCGGCTGTCAGCCGCGATATCCCGTGACAGCGGTGCAACTTGGGAGAACTTCAAGACGCTGGAGGTTAGCGCCGGGTTGGAGGATGTGGAGCGCATCCCCGCCGAATACCCTGTTCGACCGGTGCGATCCCAAAACTATGTCGGCACCCTACCTGACGATTACGCGAACATCTACTACCCGAACATCTGCTTTGCCGTCGACAAGGTCTACGTCATCTACTCCCGCGGTTGGATGACACAGAAAGGCGACGAAGCACGCTTAACCAGCGAACGCGTACTGCGCATCTATCCATTGGACTGGTTTTATCAGTAGCTAGGCTCGAGCTGTAATGCCCGCCAAAATTGTGTTCTTGACATTGGCGCATTGACCACATTTGTAGGGTGCAATCAACTGAGTGGATAACGAAGGCGATAGAGTACATTTGTAGGGTGCGCACCGCAATCAAGCGAATGAATAATGAGCGCGATAGAGATCTTACCAGCCTTTGAAAGGGCCAGCGGCGACCAAGCGAGTGGACGGCGAGCAGCATGGGCTATAGCGTTCGTTATTCACTCACTTGTTCGGTAGAAACCCCTTAATCCACGTTTCAGACAATCACCAAAAAACCCCATTGTTTTGGCATCTCACTAGCCACTGGCACTGGCCACTGCTTCAGAATTTATGCCATGTATTTTTGGCGAAAGAAGCAATAAAAGGGTCGCGTACCCATGCTATTTGAAAAACACCGCGCACGACGCCTCATTTACAACGACGACGCATACCAGCAAACAAACCAGCACACCCGCAAACACTGGTACAACGTCACTGATGAACAATCGTTTATAGACGCTAGAACCACGCCGACCTTCGACACCCACGTCGACACCTACGTCTGGTGTGTCGGAAACGGCTGCGATCCGCCGTGGGGCCCCGTTTGGGGTCCCAAACACCGTGGCCCCGTGTGGCCCGCGCTCGGTTCATCGGGGCGCGCGACCGACCTCATCGTCGAAGCGTGCCACGCCAAGCACATGGAGATCTGGGGTTCGCTTCGCATGAACGACCTGCACGACAACGAACTCGACCTGGAGGAAACCAACGATCCCCTAAAAGCGGAACACCCGGAATACCTAATCGGCAAGTCCGACGACCGCAATTTACCCGAAGAAAATATCGAGCGCATGTTGCGCACCGCCTTCAACTTCGAACGCCCCGAAGTGCGCGATTATAGGCTTGATTTTATCCGCCGCAACGCCGCCGCCCACGACTTCGACGGCTACGAACTGGACTTCTCTCGATGGATCTGGAACTTTCCGTTGGGCAGAGAACTCGAACTTGCGCCGCTTATGACCGACTTTGTACGGGCGGTACGATCCGAACTGAACGCCATTGCCCGCCAACGCGGTCGTCCATACACATTGGTAGTGCGCGTGATGGATTCGATCGAGAGCTCCCATCTCCTCGGACAGGATATCGAAACCTGGTTGTCACAGGAACTGGTGGATGTCTTGGTTGTCGGCATGGGTTTAATGCCCTTCACGCTCAATCTGGAGAGCTGGAGAGCCGTGGGCGAATGCTACGGCGCCCCCGTCTATCCCTCTTTCTGTGCCAGACCACCTTTCCCGTGGTGTCCCGAGATCGCCGAGGAGCCGTACGCATGGCAGGAATACTTGCGCGGAGCCGCCGCTTGGTGGTGGCACAACGGCGTCGATGGCATTTATCTGTTTAACTATTTCACGCACGTCGATGTAAGGGGATTGGATAGCGAGCGTGTCCACGCGCCGCTGACGGAGATCGGCGATCAAGCCGGGCTTGCCGGCAAGAACAAGCTCTACGGTATCGAGCCGCTCGCGGTCGCGGGAATGTTCAGTCAAGGCTCCGAAGTCGCTCCGCTACCCATTCCGTTGGACATTCATGAACGCAGATTACCTCTGAAGGTGGGACCCGACGCGAATGATGCCGCCGCGCGATTCAGAATTCATTCCCAGACCACCGGCGGAGACGCCGGCACAAGAGTCTGGATGCGCCTCAACCATACGCTGCTTGAGCCCCAGTTCCGGAATGGCTGCTACTCGGCGGACGTACCTCCCGGCATTATGCGCGCGGGACGCAACGACCTAACCGTCTGGTGCAGTTCCGAGCTGAGCAAGACAGATAACCCGATCATTGTGCACGAAGTCCTTACCCGGGTTGAATTCTAGCCCAAGTCACCACCGATTTACTCGAAAAGCATTTACGATTAAGACCTACACAGTTGAACACCTAAACCTGTAGGAAAACATGCGAACGATTCACGACTCGGTAGGAGCGATCTCCGAATCGCGACTTCCCCACTGCGTGATTCCCAATTTCGGGTAATCTCTATGATTCTTGTTTATTGAATGTTTGGTATTACACACAACCAAGAAGAATGGGCAATAACTGAGAGCGATGAACAAACGACTGATTATCACAGGATTTTTCACGTTACTGTTGATAGTGGTGATGTCCGGGACAACAGTCCTCGCCTCTCATCACAAGGCACAGATTGCATTCTCCTCTACGAGAGACGGGAACCTTGAAATCTACGTGATGAACGCCGATGGGAATAATCAGATACGACTAACGAACCATCCGGAGGCGGACTTCCAACCCTCATGGTCGCCCGACGGGTCAAGAATCGCATTTGTATCAGATAGAAATGGCGGCAATGACCAAATCTACGTGATGGATAGCAGTGGAAAAAACGTGGAAAAACTGACTAACGGTGCTTTTGACAGGCATCCGGCATGGTCTCCGGACGGTAAAAGGATTGCTTACCATGGCTATGAAGATGAGGATTGGGTTGAAGATGAAGAAGTGAACTTTAAAATATTCTTGATTGCCCCCGATGGATCGAATCGGCGAAAATTGGCTGGGGACATCCCATCGTCGGACACAGAACCGGCATGGTCGCCCGATAGTCAACAGATTGCATTTGTGTCTTGGCGAGAAGACTGGACGGGTGACATTGGCGTGATGGACGCTGAGGGTACGAATCAGAAGAGGCTAACACACACTATGGTTAATGAGAGGTATCCGGCATGGTCTCCGGACGGGAGCAAGATCGCATTTTCCTCGGTGATGAACGAAGATTTTGTCATGTCAGTGATGGATGCGGATGGCACAGACCGAAGGAATCTGACCGAAGAAGTCTTGGATGGGCGTACCCGATTGATTTTCCATCCCGCGTGGTCTCCTGATGGTCGAACGATTGCATATCGCTTCGCCGAAGGTGGTCTCGACCCTGGAGGAATTCATTTGATGACCGCCGATGGACAACACCTTAAACGACTGGGTGACGTGCACAAGGGAGGGGACTCCTGGCCCGACTGGCTTGCCCCCGCGGCACTCGCCGTGTCACCGGCAAGCAACCAACTTACAATCTGGGGAAAACTCAAGAAGTTGGCAACCAGCCTGCGGTAATCTCTGCATATACTTGCTTATTGCGATGAGGTTGAATTAACAGCAAGAGGAAAATCATGTCGTCAAAACCGAACGCAACATTGGTGTATTTCACAGCATTCTTTGTCTTCCTGCTAAGTGAGATGATGTCCGAGAGAACCGCCGTCGCCTCTCATCACCAGGCACAGATTGCATTCTCCTCTACGAGAGACGGGAACCTTGAAATCTACGTGATGGACGCCGATGGAAATAATCAGATCCGACTAACAAACCATCCGGAGAAAGACTACCAACCCTCGTGGTCGCCCGACGGAGGGAGAATCGCATTTGTTTCAGATAGAAATGGCGGCTTTAACCAGATCTACGTGATGGATAGCAATGGAAAAAACGTGAAGAGACTGACCAATGGTGGTTGGGACTGGCATCCGGCATGGTCTCCCGACGGTCAGACGATTGTCTACGGTGGCTATGAACATGAAGAGTGGGTTGATGAAGATGAAGTGCACTCTAAAATATTCTTGATTGCCCCAGATGGATCGAATCAGCGAAAACTGGCTGGGGACATCCCATCGTCGGACATAGAACCGGCATGGTCGCCCGACAGTCAACGGATTGCATTTGTGTCTTGGCGAGAAGATTGGACGGGCGACATTGGCGTGATGGACGCTGACGGTAGGAATCAGAAGAGGCTAACACACACTGAAGTTAATGAGAGGCATCCGACATGGTCTCCCGACGGGAGAAAGATCGCATTTTCCTCGGTGCAGGAGGAAGATTTTGTTCTATCAGTGATGGATGCGGATGGCACAAACCGAAAGACTCTGACCGAGGAAGTACTGGATGGGCGTACACGGTTGATTTTCCATCCCGCGTGGTCTCCTGACGGTCGGACGATAGCATATCGCTTCTCCGAAGGTGGTCTCGACCCTGGAGGAATCCATTTGATAACCGCCGATGGAGACCACCTTAAACGTCTGGGTGGCGTGCACAAGGGAGGGGACTCCTGGCCCGACTGGTTTGACCCCGCGTCACTGGCCGTGTTTCCGGCAAGCAACCAACTTACTATCTGGGGAAAACTCAAGAAGTTGGCAACCAGTCTGCGGTAGCGGTAACCGGTGCATCTCCCATAACCGAATTGAAAATCAATGATCACGCTCGAAAGATGCCCCAGTGGACACAACGGTTTCCTCGGGAAGTTGCCAATCCCCCGGATGGAATGAGCATGAGTTATAGAACCTGTACAGGAAGTCATGTCGGGTAGAGCCATTGCCAGGAAACCAATCTCGGACACCAAATCAAGGTGAACCCCTGCACGAGTCTCTAAGTGCCCCGGAGGGGCTCAAACGAGCGAATAGCGAGTGATCAAGTGACTGGACAGGGAACGCGATAGAAATCCCATAGAGATCTTGAAGGTATACAAAAAACGATGAGTCACCACTCACTAAAAACCCCAGAGCGGTGACAGGTATACAGTAACTCAAGAACCCAAGAACCGCCATGTCATCTATTTCGCGAACAAGCTCGATCAAGAGGAATGAAGATAGATCTTTCTAAAGGGAGATCTGCGATATGCGGGTACGCTTATTGAAGAGAATCTCTCGGCGCCCATGCAGTTCCTCTGGTTTGCTAATGCTCGGATTACTGATAGCATTAGCAAATCCAAGAATTGGCGTTAGCAGTGAGATTGCATATTATTCTCATAGAGAGGGCGAGTGGAGTTGGTATATTCACATCATAAACACGAATGGCTCGGAGCCAATAAGACTCGTGGAAGGCGGCACTCCGGCTTGGTCGCCGGATGGGAAGATGATTGCATTTTCGTTTGGGTTTAACGGTTTTTTTGGTGACGTCGTGGGTATTTATGTCGTTGATGCCAACGGAAATAACCGGGTAAAACTCACCCGAAATCAGAACAATAGGAATCTGTTTCCGGCATGGTCGCCCGACGGAACAAAGATTGCTTTCTGGTCGGACCGCGAAGGTCAACCGGACATTTACCTAATGAACGCAGACGGGACGAATCCCATAAACCTCACTCGCGACCCGCACCACGAGGACAGACCAACCTGGTCCCCCGCTGGGAAGCAAATCGCGTTTGGAGCGCTGCTGGTCCCGCGCGGAGAAAAAAGCTTGTCGGATATCTTCGTAATGGACGTGAATAGTGGGAATCGCATCAACCTCACCCAAAACCCCAAAGCCGTGAATCAGTATCCGGCGTGGTCGCCAGATGGAACGAGGATAGCGTTTGAGGCGTCGCCCCATCCCAATCACTGGTTTCCGCCCTCCAACATTTATGTCATGAATGCCGACGGAAGCCAGTCGGAGATGCTCACTGCGGGCAGGCGCTTCGCGTCCGAAGGGCTTCCGACGTGGTCGCCGTATGGAAGGAGAATCGCGTTTCACCGAAGGGAACCGGAAGGCAAAAATGACATCTTCGTAATTAATGCTGATGGCACCGGTCTTCTAAACCTCACCAAAACGGAGTTTGTGGAAGAACTAAGTCCTTCCTGGCGCCCAGCACCACTGGCAGTAACATCGCGCGGGAGGTTGGCGACTCAATGGGGAGCGGTGAAACTGAGCCGCGAGTCCGCCCTACAGGATTAACCATGTCCCCGCGCTCTATTACTTGAGTGCTAAAGAGATAAATATCGGAGGAAAGCGAGATGAGAAAAGCGATGCCAATCTTCTGCGCAGCGTTCTTCTTGGCAACCCAGTGTATAGCGGCATTCGCCAATATAGTTCCTGGCGCTGTGCTCCACCTTGATGCCCGTAACAATCCCAACCATCCCGACGCATGGACTAGCATTGCCGAAGCTGGTGGACACGTCCCGCCCATGGACGTTCCGCCTGTGCTGGAGGAAGGTCCTATCAAGATTCCGGGTATCGGCATTGACGAGCCCAAGGCGAAGTATTACACCTCGCGGAAAAGCGCGGAGATGTACGGAACCAGAGCCTTTGCTCCTCCTCTGGCGCTTGAGGACTGGACGATAGAGTTCCTCGTGCGGCGCAACGGGGACATGTTCCATGACGAGCATCAACTTGCCGGTATAAACGCGGTATGGGTGAGACAACAAGGAATTCGGTTAGCTCTTGATGCTGCAGGCAACCTAAAAATCGTCATTTATGAAGTCGAGATAATCCCAGTGCTGTCAAACGTCATACTCAAGAAAGGCATATGGAACTGGGTAGCAATTACCAGCAAGGACAAGGAGGAGATTTTGGTATACCGCAACGGAAGAGAGGTTAGTAAGCGCCCGGGCGCAAATCTTGATAAGAAAATTCCGTTGAGGACAATCACACTAGGCGCTTCTACGCCTAGCGAAAAAGTTCGGAACTTCAACGGTTCAATCGCGCTTTTCCGTGTTTATGACAAGGTGTTGAGTGAGGATGAGATCGTGCGAAACATCAACGCCTGGTACGGCTTAGCCGTTGACCCCGGTACAAAGCTGGCGACAACTTGGGGTTCCCTGAAAGCATCGCATTAAGGGCCGTGTGACCGTGTGCTTCAGAGCCTGTTCGAAACATAGGAGGAATAATGTCGCTAAAACCGGACCGTATAATGCTGTATTTCACAGGCTTTCTGGTTTTTCTGTTAAGTGCGGCGATGTCCGGGAGAACCGTCCTCGCCTCTCATCACAAACCACAAATAGTGTTCGGTTCTACGAGAGACGGGAATCCCGAAATTTACGTAATGAATGCCGATGGAAACAATCAGATACGCTTAACGAACCATTGGGAGACGGACATCCAACCGTCATGGTCGCCGGACGGGAGAAGAATCGCATTTGTTTCCGATAGAAATGGCGGCAATTACCAAATCTACGTAATACATAGCAATGGAAAAAACATAAGAAGGATAACCAACGGAGATTTTGATTGGAGTCCCGCATGGTCCCCTGACGGCCAATGGATTGCTTTCCACAGCAGTAGAGGTGAAAAAAATGCGAAGATATACGTGGTTACCCCCGATGGAACTAATCTGCGAAAACTGGCTTCGGACATTCCATCGTCTGACATAGAAGCAGCATGGTCGCCCGACAGTCAACGGATTGCGTTTGCGTCTTATCGAGGTGATAGATCCGCTGAAATCTACTTGATGGACGCCGACGGTACGAATCATCAAAGGCTGACACACGATGACGTGACCGATAGAGAACCGGCATGGTCTCCCGATGGCAGCAAGATTGTTTTTACGGTAGAGTTAGACGAGGATAATATCATCGCCGTGATGAACGCTGACGGCAACAACCGAAAGAATTTGACCGAAGAAGTAATGAATGGTGTTTGGGAGTCGAAAACCGTCCGACGTGGTCTCCTGACGGTCAGTCGATTGCATATGTCTCCGGCACACCCGGACGCAATGACACAGCGATCCATTTGATGACCGCCGATGGACTACATCTTAAGCGTCTGGGCAAGTTGCACAACGGTGTAGACTACTCACCCGACTGGTTTGCAGGCGCAGCGCTCGCCGTGTCACCCGCAAGCAAGCAACCTACAATTTGGGGCAAACTCAAGAAGTTGGCAACTAGCCTGCGCTAATATTTACGAACACGTGCCTTATTGCCATGAGTTTGAATTAGCAGCTAGGGGAGAATCATGCCGCTGAAACCGAACTGCACATTGCTGTGTTTCACAGGCTGTCTAGTTTTTCTGTTAAGTAGGGCGATGACCGGGAGAACCGTCCTCGCATCTCACCACGAGGCTCAGATTGCATTCACCTCTACAAGAGACGGGAATCCCGAAATTTACGTGATGGACGCCAATGGAAATAATCGGATACGACTAACGAACCATCCTGAAAGAGACTACCAACCCTCATGGTCGCCCGACGGGAGGAGAATCGCATTTGTTTCAGATAGAAATGGCGGGTTTAACCAGATCTACGTGATGGATAGCAATGGAAAAAACGTGAAGAGACTGACCAATGGCAGTGGGGACGGGAGTCCGGGATGGTCGCCCGACGGTCAGACGATTGTCTACGGTGGCTATGAACATGAAGAGTGGGTTGATGAAGATGAAGTGCACTCTAAAATATTCTTGATTGCCCCAGATGGATCGAATCGGCGAAAACTGGCTGGGGACATCCCATCGTCGGACGGAGAACCAGCGTGGTCGCCCAACAGTCAACGGATTGCATTTGTGTCTTGGCGAGAAGACTGGACGGGTGACATTGGCGTGATGGACGCTGACGGTACGAATCAGAAGAGGCTAACACACACTCTGGTTAATGAGAGGCATCCGACATGGTCTCCCGACGGGAGCAAAATCGCATTTTCCTCGGTACAGGAGGAAGATTTTGTCATATCAGTGATGGATGCGGATGGCACAAACCGAATGAGCCTGACCGAGGAAGTACTGGATGGGCGTACCCGGTTTAATTTCCATCCCGCGTGGTCTCCTGACGGTCGGACGATTGCATATCACTTCGCCGAAGGTGGTCTGGACCCTGGAGGAATCCATTTGATAACCGCCGATGGACAACACCTTAAACGACTGGGTGACGTGCACAAGGGAGGAGACTCTTGGCCCGACTGGCTTGCCCCCGCGGCACTCGCCGTGTCACCCGCAAGCAACCAACTTACAATCTGGGGAAAACTCAAGAAGTTAGCAACCAGCCTGCGCTAATCTCTAAGAATTCTTGCCGTATTCCGATGAGATTGAGTTAAAGGCTAGAGGAAATTCATGCCGCTGAGACCGAACTGCACACTGCTGTATTTCACAGGATTTCTGGTTTCCCTGTTGGGTGCGTCGGTGTTCGGTAGAATCGCCCTCGCCTCTCATCACAGACCACAGATTGCATTCGTCTCTGTGAGAGATGGGAATTCCGAAATTTACGTGATGGACGCCGATGGAAATAATCGGGTACGACTAACAAACCATTGGGAGGAAGACTTTCAACCCTCATGGTCGCCCGATGGTGGGAGAATCGCATTTGCTTCCAATAGAAACGGCGGCTATTACCAAATCTATGTGATGGATAGCAATGGAAAAAACGTGAGGAGATTGACCAAGGGAGTTAATGACAGGGATCCAAAATGGTCTCCGGACGGTCAAAAGATAGTTTTCCACGGTATTGGGGATGAAGAAATTGGACGTGAAATCAGGAAAGCTAAAATATACGTGGTTGCCCCCGATGGGGCGGATTTGCAAAGGTTGGCTGGGGACATACTATCGACTGACATAGAGGCGGTTTGGTCGCCCGACAGTCAGCGAATTGCGTTTGCGTCTTGGCGAGAAGATCGGACTGGAGAAATTTACGTGATGGACGCTGACGGTACGAATCAGAGGAGGCTAACACACGATAGGGTGACTGATCGCGGTCCGGCATGGTCTCCGGACGGGAGAAAAATCGCATTTTGGTCGGTGCTGGACGAAGATTTCATCATAGCAGTGATGAATGCGGATGGCACAAACCGACAGAATCTGACCGAGGAAACACTGGATGGGGTTCAGGAGATGAGCCTCGTTCCAGCGTGGTCTCCTGACGGTAAGTCGATTGCATACACTTACGGTACAGGTCGCAATGATGCGGCAATCCATTTGATGGCTGCCGATGGAGAACACCTTAAGCGCTTGGGTAAGGAGGGAGATTCCTCTCCCGATTGGTTTGGCTCTGCTGCACTCGCCGTGTTCCCGGCAAGCAAACAGCATACAATATGGGGTGAGCTTAAGAGGTTGGCGTCCAAGCTGCGTTAATCAGCAGAGCTCCTGCCAGAGCACCGTTTCACCGAGGTAGCCGTAAGATGGGTTTACGCTTATTGAAAAAAACCTCACAGTTCTTCAGTAGAGCCTTAATCCCTCGTACATTTGGCTTACTGATCGTGTTGGCAAACCCAGTACACGGTATTAGTGGCGAGATTGCCTATTACTCCCATAGAGAGGGCGAGTGGAGTTGGTTTATCCACGTCATAAATACGAATGGCTCGGAGCCAATCAAACTAGCGGAAGGCGGCACGCCGGCATGGTCGCCGGATGGGAAGAAAATTGCATTTTCGTTTGGATTTAGAGGTTTTTTCGGCGATGTCGTCGGTATTTATGTCATTGATGCCAACGGCGAAAACCGGGTCAAACTCACCCGAAATCAGAACAATAGGAATCTGTTTCCGGCATGGTCGCCCGACGGAACGACGATTGCCTTCTGGTCAAACCGCGAAGGTCAACCGGACATTTATGTGATGGACGCCGACGGGATGAGTCCGATAAACCTTACCCGCGACCTACACGACGAGGATAGACCGTCCTGGTCACCCGATGGATCGAGGATTGCATATGAGGCGTCGCCCCACCCCAATCACTGGTTTCCGCCGTCCAACATTCATGTCATGAATGCAGACGGTAGTCAGCCGGAGATGCTCACTGCGGGCAGGCGCTTCGCGTCCGAAGGGCTTCCGACCTGGTCGACCTACGGGAGGAAAATCGCGTTTCACCGAAGGGAACCGGAAGGCAAAAATGACATCTTCGTAATTAATGCTGATGGCACCGGTCTTCTGAACCTCACCAAAACGGAGTTTGTAGAGGAGTTAAGTCCTTCCTGGCGCCCCGCGCCACTCGCGGTGTCAAGGCGCGGGAGGTTGACGACCAAATGGGGAGCTGTGAAACTGCACCGCGTGTCCGCCTTACAGGATTAACTAAGTCCCGTGCTCTATTACTTGAGTGCTAAAGAAATAGTCTCGAAGGAAAACGAGATGAGAAAAGCGATGTCAATCCTCTGCGCAGCGTTCTTCCTTGTAACTCAATGTATAGCGGCATTCGCCAATATAGTCCCCGGCGCGGTGCTCCACCTTGATGCCCGTAACAATCCCAACCATCCCGACGCATGGACGAGCATAGCCGAAGCTGGCGGACACGTGCCGCCCATGGACGTTCCGCCTGTGTTGGAGGAAGGTCCTATCAGGATACCGGATATTGGTATTGACGAGCTCGAGGCGAAGTATTATACCTCGCGGAAAAGCACGGAGATGTATGGAACCAAAGCCTTTGCTCCTCCTCTGGCGCTTGAGGACTGGACGATAGAGTTCCTCGTGCGGCGCAACGGGGACATGTTTCATGAAGAGCATCAACTCGCCGGTGTAAACGCGGTTTGGGTAAGACAACAAGGAATTCGGTTTGGTCTTGACGCTGCAGGTAACCTAAAAGTCGTCATTTATGAAGCCGGTGTAGATAAACCGGTGCCGTCAATCATCATACTTGAGGAGGGCGTATGGAACTGGGTGGCATTTACCGGCAAAGACAAGCAGGAGATCTTGGTATACCACAACGGTAGAGAGGTCAACAAGCGCCCGGGCGTGGATCTTCAAAGAAATGTACCGATGAGGACAATCACAATCGGTTCCTCTACCCCTAGCGAAAAAGATCGAAACTTCAACGGTTCAATCGCGCTTTTCCGTGTTTATGACAAGGTACTGAGGGAGAATGAGATCGTGCGAAACATCAACGCCTGGTCCGGCTTATCCGTTGACCCCGACGCAAAACTGGCGACAACCTGGGGATCCCTGAAAGCATCGCATTAAGCCGCCGCTTGATTGCGTGCTTCAGAGCCTAATCGAAAAGTAGGAGGAATCATGGCATTGAATTCGAACTGCATACTGCTGTATTTCACAGGATTTCTGGTTTTCCTGTTGGGCGGAGCAATGTCCGGAAGAACCGTCCTCGCCTCTCATCATAAACCGCAGATTGCATTCGGTTCTACCAGAGACGGAAATCCTGAAATTTACGTAATGGATGCAGATGGAAACAATCAAATACGCCTAACGAACCATTGGGAGGAAGACTTTCAACCCTCATGGTCGCCCGATGGGAGTAGAATCGCGTTTGCCTCCAATAGAAACGGCGGCTATTACCAAATCTATGTGATGGATAGCAATGGAAAAAACGTGAGGAGACTAACCGCGGGGATTTCCGACGGGCAACCTGCATGGTCTCCAGACGGCCAAAAGATTGCTTTCGCCGGTATTGGGGATGAAGAAATTGGACGTGAAAACAGAAAAGCTAAAATATACATCATCAACCCCGATGGAACGAATCTGCAAGAATTAGCTGGGGACGTCGCATCGTATGACTCAGAGCCGGCGTGGTCTCCAGACGGTCAACGGATTGCATTTGTGTCTTCGCGAGAAAATTGGGGGTATGAAATTTACGTGATGGACGCTGACAGCACGAATCAGAAGAGACTAACACACAATATGGTTAGCGATCGCGGACCGGCATGGTCTCCCGACGGGAACAAAATCGCATTTTACTCGGTGCTGGACGAAGATGATATCCTCGCCGTGATGGACGCCGATGGCACGAACCAAAGAAATTTGACCGAGGAAGTGCTGAATGGGGTTTGGGAGGCGAACTCAAGCCCAGCGTGGTCTCCTGACGGTAAGTCGATTGCATTTGTCTCTGGCATACCGGGGCGCAATGATACAGCAATCCACTTGATGACCGTCGATGGAGTACATCTCAAGCGTCTGGGCAAATTGCACAACGGTGTAGACTATTCACCCGACTGGTATTCAGGCGCAGCGCTCGCTGTGTCACCGGCAAGCAGTCAAGTCACAAGCTGGGGCAAACTCAAGAAGTTGGCAGCTAGCCTACGCTAATTCATCAAGACTCTGTTTCTTCGCTCAAAGTCATTAAGGCTGGCGTGGAAGGGAATCTTCCATCTTTCCAATTCTATGCTTTCCATATTCGTTGTCTTAAGGAGACATAAGATTCTATGCTAGAAAATGAGAATCTTCATAAGATCGACATCGGCGCACCGCCCGGTGAGGGCTATACGGCTACCGTCCCCGATACGCTCGATTTGGCGGAGCGCGCAACGCTGGCTGTAAACGCACTGACGAATTTCCGCCCCGACGAAGGCTATGCCATAACGCAAACATTCCGTTTCAGCCACCAGCCGCCGATGATAGGCCCGCCAAACTGGCTGACACCCAAGTTCTTGCGGACGTTGCCGCTCGTCCGCTTGATGTGTGGAAGCGATAAGAATCTTGATGCGGAAAACCTGGCGTGGAGCGCGTTCCTGGACCAAATTCACCCGGACGGTTTGCTCTATTGTCCCATTAGCGGCGATGGCCCCCCGCCCAACACCTCCTACCCGATGTTCAACGGAATCTTGGCGCAGGCTTTGGCGTTGCGGATCGGGATCGACGAGGACGATGTCTGGATGCCATGGCTCCAGCGACTGTGGGGTGGGCTAAAGCGCGGGATGATCGACTGCGGGGAGTACGCCTACATCCCACCGGAGTGCAGCCTCGACTCGTCGGGTGGTTGGAATTGGACGTTGCGCGGCGGCGGCGATGCGCCGGGATATCTCCCCTACTCGCCGCCCGACGAACCGATGCACGACTCGCAGGGTCAAGAGGGCACGGTTAAGTTCGAGCACGCCGCCCCGATCAAGGCGCTAATGCAGTGTTACCAAATGACCGGCGACGAAGAGGCGCTGAATTGCGCACGGAAGCTGGTCAAGTTCTGCATGAAACCGGCGCTCTGGAGCCAGGAGACCGACGATAGGAGCGTCCCACCGCATGAACACGGGCAGTTTACCGGACATTTCCACGGGAATATGGGTTTCTTGGAGGCGCTGCTGCATTTCGCCCTTAACGAGAAGGATCTCGCAATTTCGCAGCTTGTGCGGGAAGGTTACGAACATGCGCGCCGCCACGGGGTCGTTCGATTGGGTTTCATGCCCGGTTGGATTAAACCGATGATGGGGCGGGATATAGAGTGGAGTCTGGAGCAGAATGAAGGTTGCGGTGTCGCCGACACACTGATTCTGGCGATTCGGCTCACGGATGCCGGTCTGGGCGACTATTGGGATGATGTGGACAGTATGGTTCGCAACCACTTCGTTGAGTTGCAGGTGACCGACCTGGAGCGCATGCGGCACACGTGCGGCAGCGGCGCATACGATGAGGTGCACCGGCAATTCCTAGGCGGCTTTACTCAGGCAAAGCTGCTTGTCAATCCCCACTCCTCCGTTTTCGGATGCTGTACGACAAACGGCAGCCGCGCTCTATACACGGTGTGGGAAGGCATCACGCGGTTTTCCGACGGCGTAGCCACCGTGAATCTGCTGCTCAATCGGGCGTCGCCGTGGTTGGATATCCACAGTTACCTCCCCTTCGAAGGAAAGGTTGTTATCCATAACAAGCAGGCGAGGGCGGTTTACGTGCGCCTCCCAAGTTGGATCGATGGAGCGCAAGTTGCCTGTCAGGTGGATAGCAAGGTGGTTAGTCCCCAACGCGTTGGCAGCCACATTCGATTAGACGGACTTGCCGGCGGCGAGGAACTTCGCCTTGAATTTCCGGTGACGGAAACCACCGAACGCTATACCATCTGTGACACGCACTACACTGTAAAGTTTCGAGGCAACACGGTGACCGACATCACCCCGTGCGAAACGGAAGACGCGGAGAACAGATATCTCTTCTTCCAACGCGAACGCCTCAAATCGGGGAGCACTCCGATGCACGAGGTCAAATGGTTTGTTCCCGCGCAGGTTCTGCCCGTGCAGTAAGCGATATGCGACCACATGTTGGCAGGGGGCATCGGCAATTTCAGCGATTCTGCTGTGTCGAACAGACTATGTGGCGTCAGCCAAGGCAGGGCTTCGTGATTATGGACGGAAGGCAGAATTGAAAGATGATTACGTGTTGGCACTAAAGGAAACCAGACTAACAACGCCTGCTGATATAGCTATTGAGGATGGACTGTTGAGCAAGATTGAATCGGCAGTTAAAACACTGCCATCCATCTGCTGGGCTATCTTTGAAGTGGCTATGCAGGGCAGAGAATCCCCAAATAATCCCACCCACCCATTGTACAAGAGGAAAAGCGGGGGCGGTATTGCTAACCCAAAAAGGAGGTTAAAGGCTAAAGTGAAGCAGGTGATGGATGGTTATCTGAATGACCCAGGGACAAACTGATACGCCTACCGGGCGTGTGTTTCCGCTCAAGAAGAGTTTCTTCTACCCACCCCGAACATACCCCCTACAAGTCACTCGAATGGGTTTATTTGGTATAGTCAGTGGATAGGATAGTCAATTCAACATGCTGCCTATTTTACTGATTAGATTCCGCAAGACTTTCAGCCCAGGTGGCGACATGGCCACTACAAATAGGCCGAAGAACAATACTCTAATCCACATATCTTGAAATGTCGGTAAATGAAACTCACTCCCTCTTGGATAATACAACTTAATCTTCAGGCTACGCCAGTCTATAGCTGCATGCGCCTCAAATCGCAGTTTTCTCTCTATTGCTTGCATCTGGACAAACCTAGCCGCAAGTCTTGCTTTGCATCTCAAAGATAGAAGTAGCCAGATGAATATCACGACCACACTAGGAATATACACGTAAACGTAGTCGATTTTCAACTCACCAGGAAGTTTGACTAATGCCAATACGGTTGCTGCAACCGAGGCCGTTATTAGAAGCCTATCAAGAGCGATCATGGATTGCTCGTCTCGGTCATTCCATCTGCTTTCTGTTTCCCTTCTATTCGAATTAATCAGTTATTGATTAAACTGTCCATCCTGAACCTACACCCATCCTTTAGACAGAAAATAAGGAGATTTAAGTAATAAAGTCCGACTAATGCTAGTCAATTCTCAACGCCTGAAGTTAGTGAAAATACACCTCGTGGGGATCTCTACCGCACTCGCTATCCGCTCGCTTGCTGGTGTACGGTAATCGAGCGATTGATGTGACCGCTCTCGGTTGCAAAAGTTGAAATAATCTCTCAAGCGACGCCGAGCCGAGTTCATCGAGTCATAGTCGTTGAGGTGAACCTCTTTTAACTGTCCCTACCGCACAGTGTTTGGTCGGTTGATTTCCGTCTTCGTATCACGATAGTCAGGAACACATTCTGAAGCTACTAAGAGTCCATATATGAACACCATGCCATGGATTAGCACAAGAAGTATCTGTAACATTCGTGTAACACCTGTTCCCTTTGATACATTTTTGTTGTAATACATTTGAGATTCAAATTTGAAATGCTTCTCCAATTGACAGATTCGCGTGTCATGACCATCTAACCTTTGTTTGTGTCTTTTGCAAATGACATAGGTCATCACTATTCCCATCAGAGATATTGGCCATAGCGACACTGGGGGTAATTTGCCGACTATTATTAGGTTATACATTGTGAAACTCGCAATAGCGCTGAGTTACCCCCAATGTTTAGACAGTTATGAACGAAGATTAAGGTGTAAAGGCTATCTAATCCGGCTACGTTTCAACGCCTAATGTTGTTGGAAATACACCTCGTGAGGCGTCCTTTTATTGAGCGACCCATGAAGCCGCTCCTCATTATAAAACTTGAAATAGTTGTTCAAGCCACACCAAGCCGCCTGAACAGAGTCATAAGAATGAAGATAGACATGTTCATATTTCACTGTCCACCAGAGACGTTCAATGAAAATGTTGTCATACACTCTGCCTGCTCCAGCCCAACTGATGCGAATGTTCGCCGATTCAAGCCGAGCGGTAAAGGCATCAGACGTGAATTGGGCACCCTGATCGCTATTGAAAATCAAGGGGGTAGAACAACTCAACGCTCGTTCCAGAGCCGATAGACAAAGCCGGCGTTCAAACGGATATAGGTGATATCAACTGCCCATACCTGGTCCGGTCGAATGATACTTGAATCCTTCAGCAAATAAGGATACTTTTTCGATGGTTTACCGTTCTTAGAGGTTTTCGGCTTGGGATAGATGGCAACTAAGTCCATCTTTCGCATCAACCTAGCAATCCGTTTCCGATTGACGACGTAGCCTTTGGAACAAAGCCAGTCCGTCATTCGAGGTACACCGTAGAACGGGGTTTTCATGTACTGTTCATCAATCAGACGCATATAAAGCAGGTTTTCCGGCGACTCTACTGCGGGTTGATAGTAATACGATGCGCGTGGCAACCCTAACAGTTCGCATTGCCTCAAAACCGATGGGGAACCGCTCTCTTGGTTGATAAGCCGCCGCTTCTGTTCAACCGAGCCGTTGCGTTTTTTTTGAAGCCAGTCTAGTTCTACCTTCAATTGACCGATTTGCCGGTAGAGCTCGGCTATGAGTCGGTCGTTGTCAGAAGTCGCTTGAGTGCGTCCGTTTGCAAACAGTTGAGGCGATTCCTCCAGAATCTGTCTTTTCCACTGGCTGACCTGAGGGGATCTCTATCGCACTCGCTATTCGCTCGCTTGATGGGTGGACTTCGTAGTCACTGGCAATCTGAGCCATGGTGCGTTGATTCTTTATTGCCTCAATCGCCAATGGAAAGATGTACCTCGGCGGATAATCCAAGACGCCACGCGAACCTGCAATCCGTTCCACGGCAAATTCGCAAAAAAGTGGAAGCCAATCTATGAAAGCACAATCAAGCACTTTCAAGCAGAGCGAGAAAAACATACCCTGGGCACGTCATTACACGCCTCCATGGCAATTTCTAAACTAATAGAAAAAGTGCTTGAAGGTCTCGATCACGTCGAATTACAGAACCCGAACGATGTGTTGTCAATTGCGCGTAGTATTACCCCGATCCGAAAAACCCTAATGTTGAGCATCGACCACAACTCGAACGACAAAGCTAATGACGAAGATAATCCCGAGCAAGGACATGATACAAGCCATGCGGCACTGCGAGCGCTGGAAAGTATTGGACACTGTACGCGAGAAGATGAAGAACAATCAACAAGACAAAGCCTCCATGATTAGGGCGCACGCCGGATATCAGTGGCCCGAGCTATTCCTCTGGTTCTACATCAGAGAATTCAGCTATCGAGCCCTTCCGCTTCAAGACTTCCATATTGAAATACTGAACGCGATAAATCCCGGCGATTATGGGAAACAGATAAATGTCCAAGCCCCGCGCGGTACCGGCAAGACCACCCTTGTCAAACCGCCTAATCCCGCTGTGGCGGATCTGCTACAAGGAATTCGATCTCGTCATGGACAGGCAACCCGAAGAGTTCATCCTCATTGTCGGTCGTACCGCAAGCATGGCGCGCCAACGCATCGCCGAAATCCGCCAGGTGCTAGAACGCAATCCCCCTATCCGCCAAGATTTTGGGGACTTGGTTGGCGATCCTTGGTCCAAGAACGAAACCGACACCGGCAACGGCATCGGGCTGAGACCGCTCGGACGCGGCTCCTCTCCCCGCGGTGCACTCCTAGGCGATGTCCGACCTACACTCAAGCTCTGCGACGACATAGAAGATCCGAAACGCTGCCTGAATCCGGATCTGCGTGAGGAGGACAGGGACTGGTTCATGACCGACTTCATGTACGCTGGCGACTTGGGTAGCAAGCACTCCAATACCATGATAGTCGATACCGTCAAACACCCCGAATCCCTCTCCGAGCACCTTCGCGCTCTGCCCGGTTGGCGGACGCTGCGCTACCAAGCCGTCTGTTATCCCGAAGACATCTACCATCCCACCGCCGAGCGCCTGTGGAAGGAGTGGGAGACGTTCTACAGAGACACAACGCTCGACGATTTGGAACGCGAACAGAACGCGAATGTGTTCTACGCGGCAAATCAAGGTGAGATGTCCGGCGGCGTGACGATGTTGTGGCCCTCCAAACTGCCGTACATCCTCGTCCGCAAAGAAATTGTCGAACGCGGCTATCATCGCGTCATGCGTGAACTCCAGAACAATGCACGCGATCCGGGGATGGCGTTGTTCAAGATGGATGAAGCCATCACCTTCTCCGTGGCAGACGAAGGCTTTCGTCGCAGCGATGGGCGTATGGTGCCGTGGCACGACATTGGCGGATTCACGACATACCTCGACACCATGGGCGGACGCGATGCGCTTTCCAACAGTTACGCCTGCGCCGTCGTTGTTGTCTGGGAACCGCTCCCCGGCGGAGGTTCCATGAACCCCGACTCGCTTTCCGGCGTGAACGGATACATCCTGCTGGCGTGGCTTGGCCGCGTCCCGTTGACCGAGCAGATGGAGAACGCCATCCTGATCGCGCAGCGCGCCGAAGCGATGTTGGCGCCCGCCTATCCCAAATCCCACTTCGTTTGCGAACAGCGCCCAGACAAAGACGGCACCATCTCGGCATCAACCGAGCGCGCGTTCCGCGCGATGAAGGAACGCCATCGCTTTGAGCACAGAATCATGTATCACGAACAGCACCAAAACAAAGAAGACCGCATAGAAACTCTTGAACCAGCGATAGCAAATGGCTGGCTCGCCTTCAACGAGCGGGACTTGCCCCCGAATTCTGGACGCAATTCAGGCAATTCCCGTCGGCGGACCACAACGACGCGCCCGATGCCGTCCAAGGCGCTTGCCGCTCCCGCATCACGACAACCGCGCAGCGGCGTATCAACCTGGCCGCCGCCCGTAAACAGCGCACATCGGTCGTGAGACTGTGAAAGAATATTGCATCATGCAGAGTGAATCCTGCCGTTTAGTTGGAATGATGTCTATCGCCAATTTGGAACGCTTCCCGGCACTTTATTCCAATTTTGTAGTTGCTTAGAATCTCGTTTCGTGCTATACTTAGTTGTTTAGATTCGGAGGATTTGGATACGGTCACGAATTCGTGGATAGGTTGTGGATAACTTGTGGAAAACCTTGATACTGAGCCTATTTTGCCTACCTCTATCCGAAGTTCTACAGTCGGTGCACATCCCCTTCATACTGGTGTCACGGCATCTCGAATCCCATAATCTACATGGCAGATAATTGTGGATTTGTTGTGGATAACCTGTGGATATCGCGTCGATTTTCCCCGAATTCACCAGCCATTACAACGTCAATATCTCACACATTTTTTCGGTACGCTGTAGTCCCTCATACCGCAATGCGGCACTAGTCGCTCGCACACTAACACCTCACTGCCATAGGAATTATCATAATGCACCGTACCCCCCAAAATATCTGGACAGAGATACTGTCTGACCTCAGCGATACCGCCCGCGACGATGTTTACCTCCGTCAAGCCAAACCGACAGATTTGACCGAAAAGAAATTAACGCTCACAGTTCCTGCAGCTTTGGCAAAAGATCAGATAGAAACTCGATTCTTGACGGATATCGACAGCGCCTTAAAAAGGCGGATTGGGCACGAGGTCGCTCTTGATATTGCGGTTACCGAACCTGATCGTTCGATCACCAGCACGACCAACCCCGGCTCTACCGAGACCGCCGCGGATGCCGCGGAATCACCTACCGGCGGTGCAACCCTGAACTCGCGATACACCTTTGAGCGCTTCGTTATTGGAACAAACAACCGCTTGAGTCATGCCGCCGCGGTGGCAGCCTCGGAGAATCCGGGAACAGTTTATAATCCTTTGTTCTTTTGCGGCGGCGTGGGCCTCGGAAAAACTCACTTGCTGCACGCTATCGGGAATCGCGTTCACCAGATTCACCCGGAACTTAAGGTGCTTTACGTGACCTCCGAGACCTTCATGAACGAATATATCGATTCGATCATCGTACGTACCACCTCTCAAGATTTTCGCGGCAAATACCGAACGGCCGATGTACTCTTAATTGACGACATTCAGTTCCTGCAGCGCAAGGACGGGACGCAGGAGGAATTTTTCCACACCTTCAATGAGTTGCACCAGAACTCAAACCAGGTCGTGATGACGAGCGACCGCCCGCCGAAGAACCTTGAAGCAGTCGAGGAACGACTCCGCTCGCGATTCGAGTGGGGAATGGTCGCCGAAATCAGTACTCCGCAGTTTGAAACGCGCGTTGCCATCCTCCGCCAAAAATGCGAGGATCACGGATTCGATACCGTTCCCGATTCCGTCCTGAACGCTATCGCCGACATAGTACAAACGAACATCCGTGAACTCGAGGGCGCCCTGCTACGGCTTGTCGCCCAAGCAGGCCTCTTCAACGAGGAACTAACCGACGAATTTACTTACAGGGTGCTTGGCAACCATACAGGTCCACCGCCCACACGTGGTCATAAGGCAACCACCGCGGAGGACATCCTAAAGGCTGTGGCATCCTACTATCGCATCAAGGTCTCGGACATAAAATCCGCTAGGCGAACCAAACAAGTCGTTATCCCGCGGCAGGTCGGGATGTATCTCTGTCGCAAGATGACAGGTCTCTCCTTCGCCGAAATTGCCGACGCGTTCGGCAAAAACGATCATACGACGGTCATACACGCCTGCGATAGGATTACAGACACAATGCAACGCGACTCGGAGTTAAACCAGGTTGTCAATTTCCTCATCGAAGACATAAAGTAATGAGCGCGGAGTATACCGAATATCGCTTAATTTGCTCACTCACAGGCTGTGGATAACTTGTGGAAAAACATGTGGATAACTTGTGGTTTGACTGTGGGTAAATGTGGACAAGTTTCAACTAGTGGATGAGATGTGGACAAGCCGAAATTTAATCCACACTCAATCCACAGCCTCAATCTAACTCGTCATCAACGTTTGAGGTGCTTATCCACATATCCACACCCCCTACTACTATTACTAAATCTATGTATATACTAGCTTATAATATAGGAATTCAAGCGTTCGTTACGAATCAAATCGGCAACTTATCTATACGGAGCAAAAACAGATCGAGTCCCAAGCACATCTACAAACACCTTGAAACCCGCTGATTTTGTCATTTTTAGTGTATAACCCAAGTTGCCACCCGTGTTCGACGGGGGCACAGAATCCAAGTTTTTTCCGATGTGGAAACGCGAGATTGGCGAAAATCAGCCCAATGTACCTCTACTTAAGCGAACGTGAACCAAAAACTCGGTTTCTCTGTTATAGGTAACAACTTGCGTTGTATAAGACTAATGAAGCGAATAATCGCCGTTACACGGCTCTGCCATTATTTTACACACGCAGGCGTAAAATTCTGCGCACGCGGGTAATTATCCCGTGCAAGAAGAAGTCGTAGTTCCTTAGGAGGTAAACATGGAATTAGCTTTTACCAAAGACGAATTACTAAGATCCATCCAAGTTCTGCAGGGGGTTGCTGCCGGAAGAAATACCCTCCCTATTCTTTCAAACGTCCTGGTTCGCGCCGCCGACAATCGAATTGAGATGTCGGCGACAGATCTTGAGGTGGCCATTAAAATCGTCGTTCCGGGCACAATCTTTGAAGATGGCGCCATTACCGTGTCCGCGAGGAAACTCGGTGAAGTCGTACGTGAACTTCCGCCCGAAGAAATCAAGTTTACGACGACGGAGAATCATCGCGTTGAAATTACTTGTGGCGCCGGCGTCTACAAGATTATCGGGCTGTCCGATGATGAATTTCCGGAGATAGAGTCTATCCGCGGCGGTTTCTTTACCGTCCCGGCGGAAGTGCTCCAATCGATGGTCGATAAAACCGAATTCGCCGCTTCAACTGAGGAAACCCGGTATTTCCTGAATGGTGTATATCTGTATCTAACATCGGAGAAATCGGAAGTTGTGGCAACCGACGGGCGCCGACTCGCTGTGGCAACAAGCGAAGCTTTGATGCCTGCTCCAGAGGAGCCTGTCGGGGTTATCCTGCCCTTGAAGGCAGTGCGCGAGTTTATGCGGACGTTTGAGGAATCGACAGAAGTTAAAATCTGTTTACTCGAAAACCAGATTGTCTTCTCGGACGATGAGTCCACACTGGCTTCGCGGCTGGTTGATGGCGAGTATCCGAAATACGAACAGATTATTCCCAAAGATCACGAAAATCGGATCACCGTCAATGTCGAAAACCTGCTCAGTGCCACTAGGCGCGTGGCTTTGTTAGCGAATCCAAAGACCTTTTCTATTCGTTTTGATATTCAGGCAAACCAGATAGCCGTGTCTGCAAAAGCGCCGGATCTCGGAGAAGCGTACGAAACAGTCACTGTTAACAGTGGGGACGGCAGTTTGGAGGTTGCGTTTGACGCTCGGTTCCTTATTGACGCATTGAGTCATATCGGAACGGAGGAGGTCTTGATAGAATTCAAAGATGCACTTAGTGCAGCCGTACTTAAACCTGTTGGCGAGGACAATCATCTTTGTCTCATTATGCCGATGCGGTTGGAATCGTAGTCGCAGATTTGGCGGTCCGGACCGGAATTTCCTCCATGCACCTGAATCAGCTTGTTTTACGTAATTTTCGGAACTATGTTGATTGCGAAGTCGACTTTCCTCGGAGAGTCAACCTGATCACTGGCGGGAATGCCCAGGGCAAGACTAGCCTGCTGGAGGCAATCTATTTCCTAAGCACGGCAAAGTCTCACCGCGCCTATCCCAATGACGAACTCATCCGGCACAATGAGAGTTGGTTTTATCTCAAAGGCATAATAGCCTCGAATTCGGACAGCGATGGAGCCATCCCCGCTGAGCTGACGCTTGAGGTGTCGAATGAACTGCAGGGGCAGAGACGATTCAAGTTAAATGGTGATATCCAACCGCGGCTGTCGCAGTGGATGGGGCAATTTAAGGTCGTTTTCTTTTCACCCGAATCTCTTTCCTTGGTGAAGGGCGCGCCGTCGGACCGCCGCCGATTCATTGACCTCTTGATTTGCCAAGTCGATGCTGCATATCTGAAGGAACTTCAAGAGTACCAACTCGTTCTCAAGCATCGGAACGAACTGCTCAAGCAGATTCGCGGTAAACAGGCGAATCCCGAGCAACTGGAAGCGTGGGATGTTTTGCTTGTTGAGCACGGAATGTTTATCCTCGAAACCCGATCTCGAGTGCTTAAACAGTTGCAGGTCTACGCCCGGGAGAAGCACGCCGAGTTGACCGGCGACCTTGAGCGGATCGAAATAAAATACCAACCGTCGCCCTCCGTCGAGGGGGTATTGACCACGCATCAACAGTCGTCTCCGCAAGCGGAGGATTCTCCTGACGAATCCGATGTGCCGGCACGATTCGTGAAGGCGCTGGATGCTTCCCGTCGGGTTGACGTTTTACACGGAACCACTTCGGTTGGGCCTCACCGAGATAACTTTAGCTTGGTTCTGGAAACGCGGAAACAGGGAAGCACTTTGCGTGAAGATGCCAAACCGTACGCATCTCAGGGCCAACAGCGCACTATCGCGCTCACGCTGAAGTTGAGTGAGCTGGAGGTAATACGAAACACCACGGGTAAAACGCCGATTGTGCTGCTAGACGATGTGGTTTCAGAACTGGATGACAGGCGCAGAGTGTTTCTATTGGATCTGTTGGGACGTTTGAACGCTCAGACATTCATCACGTCGACTCAGCAGGAGGTTCTAGACGGGGAGGTTGACGACTGCACGGTTTTGACGATAGACAGTGGATCTATTCTCCAGTGCGAACATCGGCTCTCATAAGACGATGAATCAGATATATGGCAATGAAATGAACTCCGACTCGGTGGGCAAGACTCATGAACTTGACACTGTGCTTGAGGCGCTGCTCAAGGAGCAAGGGTTCGAGCACAAGATCGTTGAGCAGAAAGTCTTTTCTGCTTGGGAACGGGTTGTCGGGGACCTGGTAGCTCGTAACACACAGCCAATTTCGCTCGTTAAATCTAAGTTGACCGTCTACGCCTTGTCCCACCCGCTGGTTGCCGAATTGACATTTCTGCGGATGCGTATTATTCGAAAACTCAACGCCGAGGTTGGGCGGTCGGCAGTTAAAGAACTACACTTTCAGATAAAGCCGCCGCGCCTGGCTTCTCAACGTTCCACTCGTTCTCATCGTCATAATGTATCGGCTATTCGTCTGTGTGAGGCGGAGATTCCCGCCAGTGTCTCGGAAAGGGTTGAACGCACGGTAGCCGATGTGCCCGACCCGGAGCTAAAAACAGGTTTGAGGTGTCTCTTCATCAGTCAGAGCCGGCGCACAGCGATTGACAATCGAAATCAATGAACACGATCAGACCCATTATTGATCGATGCTAAATCTCTGTAGCGCAAGGATTCGTCATTAACGGCAAGCTCAAAGGAGTTGGAATTCACTATATGCAGACCGAAATGTCTTACGGAGCGGATGATATACAGGTTTTGGAAGGGCTGGAAGCAGTTCGAAAGCGTCCCGGTATGTACATCGGCAGCACCGGGCCGGCTGGGCTTCATCATCTAATCCGCGAGTTGGTTGAGAATTCGATTGATGAATTCGCCGCAGGTTTCGGATCCGAAATTGACGTTACTATACACACCAACGGTAGTGTGACCGTCCGGGACAACGGACGAGGCATTCCCGTAGAATTACATTCAAGTGGTGTTCCCGCACTGCAAGTGGTAATGACGACGCTGCACGCTGGCGGTAAGTTTGACGGACGCGCCAATGTCGGATATAAGACCGCCAGTGGGCTGCACGGTGTCGGCGCCTCCGTGGTGAACGGATTGTCGGAATGGCAGAGTGTCCAAGTCAGACAAGGCGGCAAAGTCTATCAGCAGAAATATGAGCGTGGCTTGCCTATAACTGATGTGGAGGTGATTGGGAATACCCGAAAGACCGGAACAACGACGACCTTCATGCCGGATACGGGGATTTTCGAGACAGTTGAGTTTGCGCACGACCTGTTGGCGGAGAGACTCCGCGAGTTCGCATTCCTCAATCGGGGTATCAAGATTACCTTCAAAGACGAGCGCTCCACGGAGGATGGCAAAAAGAGAGAGCCCCGAGAGTTTCAATACGAAGGGGGTATTGCGTCGTTCGTTGAGTTTCATAACCAGAACAAAGAGGTGCTGCACCGAGAACCCATTTATATTGAGGGAGAGCGAGAGGGCGTGTTGACGGAAGTCGCCTTGCAGTTCAACACTACCTACTCGGAGAACATTTTCTCCTACGCCAACAACGCTCGCACAAATGAGGGCGGGTTCCACGAAAGCGGATTCAAAAGCGGGTTGACGCGGACGTTCAACGTATACGCGAAGGAAAACAACCTCTTAAAAAACGTAAAAATCACGCTGTCCGGCGATGATATTCGCGAGGGACTGACAGCCGTGATCAGCGTCAAAGTGCCCGAGCCGCAGTTCGAGGGGCAAACGAAAGGGAAATTGGGAAACACCGAAGTTGAAGGCATCGTACAAACGCTCGTGAACGAGAAACTGAAGGCGTATCTTGAGGAAAATCCGGCAGTCTCTAAAAGGGTGGTTCAGAAGAGCATCCAAGCCGCGGAGGCGCGGGACGCCGCCCGTAGAGCTCGTGAAATGATTCGCAGAAAAGGGGTCCTTGATTCCGCGTCAATGCCAGGAAAACTCGCCGATTGTTCGGAGCGCGATCCCGCAAAGTGTGAATGCTTTCTCGTTGAGGGAGATTCTGCCGGCGGTACCGCCAAGCAGGGCCGAGATCGACGCGTCCAAGCCGTGTTGCCATTGAAGGGTAAGGGAATTAACGTCGCCAAAGCGCGGCTTGATAAGATTCTCAAAAATGACCAGATAATTGACATCGTTACGGCGCTTGGAACCGGTATCGGGCTGGAGGACTTCGCCCTTGATAAGCTGCGTTACTCAAAGATTATCATTATGGCTGATGCCGATGTAGATGGCGCGCATATCCGAACACTCTTACTTACCTTCTTTTATCGCCAGATGCCCCAGTTGGTGGCGGAAGGACATCTGTATATTGCTCAACCTCCGCTGTATCAGGTGCGCAAAGGAAGGAAATCGCAATATTTGCAGGACGACAAGCAGATGGATGACTATCTCTTGGAGCTTGCCATGGAGAGCGTAGAAGTCAAAAATGCCCGAAGGGATACGCCATATACGCCTATCCAATGCCGGGAGATTGTCGAATCGGCGCGCGGGATTGAGAATTTGCTAAGCGAGTTGCGGCAAAAATCGATTGACATCGAACGGCTTTTCAATCAACACTTCCGCGGCGGTGAACGGGTACCCTTGTTTCTCATCCAGACGGAACAGGGAGAGTTCTATCGCTATCAGGACGAGGAAGATGATATTGAAGAGCTGATTAACCGTACGCTGGAATCGCAGCAAACGACTGCCGAGCTTGACGACGAAGCAAGCGATACTGCGGAGACTATTGTAGAAGACGTCTCGGATATGTCCGAACTTCGCGAGCTGGATGATCAGATTGGGAAGCTAAACACTTACGATATTATCCCCCAGGACTTCGATCAGGCACATGAACACGTGAGTCAGAATGGCGATGCGCTCTTTACCGTGCAAGAGGGGAATGGACGTGCGCGGCGCGCCGAAACGGTTTGGGACGTGATGAAAGAGGTATTGGACGTTGGGCGTCGCGGCTTGGCGATCACACGCTACAAAGGACTTGCCGAGATGAATGCCGAACAGTTGCGCGAAACGACAATGGACATTGAGTCTCGCGTGCTGTTGCAAGTGAAGTTGGAAGATGCCGTCGAAGCCGACCAGATGTTTACGTTGCTGATGGGTGACGCCGTTGATCCCCGTCGTGAGTTCATTGAGAAATATGCGAATCATGTAAACTTGGACGTGTACGGCGCCTAATAGTGGCCAGTGTCTAGTGACCAGTAAACTGAGTCTTTACTGGTCACTGTCCACTAGTCACTGCTTTTCAAGGAGAAGCGTGCAAACAGAGAGAAACGAACCCTCAAACATCGTTACCAGATACATTGAAGACGAGCTAAAAGAGTCTTACCTTACCTACGCGATGAGTGTCAATACGAATCGCGCCATTCCGGACGTGCGCGACGGGCTGAAGCCAAGCACACGCCGGATACTCTACGCCATGGGAGAGATAAACCTGACCTCAAACCGTCCCTACGACAAATGCGCCGCTGTCGTTGGCGAGGTCATGAAGAACTTCCACCCCCACGGTAACGAGCCTATCTACGACACCATCGTCGGATTGACGCAGGAATTTACGATTCGCTATCCGCTTGTTGACGGGCAGGGGAATTTCGGCTCCATAGACAGCGATCCGGCGGGGGCGATGCGTTACACTGAGTGCCGCCTCGCCGCCATTGCCGACAGTATGTTGGTGGACATTCATAAGAACACGGTCGATTTTCAGCCGAACTACAAGGAATCGACGAATGAACCGATTGTTCTACCGGCGCTGTTGCCCAACCTCCTTATCAACGGCACGACAGGTATCGGAGTCGGCTATCTGACGCGAATCCCGCCCCATAATTTGAGCGAAGTGGTTGATGCACTTGTTGCGATGCTTGACAACCCGCAGGTGACGCTAGCTGAACTCATGGATCACATGCCGGGCCCCGATTTCCCCACGGCTGGGATTATCGTCGGCAAATCCGGTATTAGGGACATGTATGCGACCGGCCGGGGAAGTATAACGGTGCGTGCCAGAGCAATTATTGAAGAGTCATCCGCCGGGAAAGAGCAGATTATCCTCTCGGAAATCCCGTACCAGGTGAAAAAAGATCAGTTACTGTCCAAGATGTACAATCTGGTGACTGACAAGACAATAACCGGTATTTCGGATATTCGGGATGAATCCGACAGGGAGATTCGGGTGGTGATCGAGCTCAAGCGCGGCGTGATCGCACAGGTGGTGCTGAACCAACTCTACAAGCACACGCAGATGCAGACGAACTACGGGGCAATCATGTTGTGCCTCGTCAACGGCTTGCCGCAAATACTTCCACTAAAATCAATTCTGGTGCACTACCTGACCCACCGCCGGGAAGTGATTCGCCGCCGGACGCAGTTCGATTTGGACCGTAGCGAGGCGCGGGCGCACGTTCTGGAAGGTTACCGCATCGCCTTGAACAATCTCGAAGATGTCATTGAGATTGTACAAACCGCCGAATCTCCCCAAGAAGCGCAAGAGCGCTTAATCGAAACTTTTGAGCTTTCGGAAATTCAAGCCGGCGAGATTTTGACGATGACGCTGCGTCAACTTACCGGCCTCGAACGTCAGAAAATTAATGATGAATACGCCGATGTCTTGGAACGAATCGAAGAACTACGTGCGATTTTGGCGAGCGAGGCACTCGTGACCGATATCATCAAAAACGAACTGTTGGAACTAAAGGAAGATTACGGCGATGAACGCCGCACAGAGATTATCGACGAGGTTGGAAGTTTTGACATTGAGGATTTGATCGCAGACGAAGAGATGGTGGTGACAATTTCCCACGCCGGTTACATCAAGCGGATTCCCATGTCAACCTACCGACGTCAGAACCGGGGCGGCGTTGGCGTGATAGGCATGGGTACGAAAGACGGCGATTTCGTGGAACATACCTTCGTTGCATCCGCTCATCAATATATCCTATTTTTTTCAGACCGCGGGAAGTGCTATTGGTTAAAGGTTTTCGAAATTCCCGAAGGGGGCAGGACTTCAGCCGGACGAGCCGTTGTAAACCTACTGAGGCTGCAAGAAGGTGAGAAAACGACAGCCTTTGTTACTGTTCGCCAGTTTGATGAGAACCGATGTCTCTTTATGACGACCCGCAAGGGAATCGTCAAGAAATGCCGGCTCTCCGATTTCCGAAATCCTTATTCTGCAGGCATAATCGCCATTAATCTTGACGAGGAAGATCAGCTGATTGGCGTTCAATTGGCGGAGGAAAACGACCACATCATCTTGGTGACGCGGCAAGGAATGTCGGTTCACTTTAATGAGACCGAAGTGCGTTGCATGGGGCGCATCGCGAGGGGAGTACGCGGCATTCGGCTGGTTGACGATGACGTTGTCGTTGGGATGGTGGTTTCCCCCGATGAAAATACGTCGCTTCTCGTGGTGACAGCCAACGGCTACGGCAAGCGTACCGCCGTAAAGGCGTATCGATACCAATCACGCGGCGGGAAAGGCGTTATTGCTATCAAGACAAGCAATCGCAACGGAGTTGTTGTTGGCGCCAAGCCCGTTTCAGACGGCGATGAGCTTATAATCATTAGTTCCAAAGGCATGATCACACGGATGGCGGTTAACGATATTCGTGTCATTGGGCGGAATACGCAAGGCGTCCGCCTGATGTCGTTGCGTGATGACGAGAACGTCGTTGATGTCGGAAAGATCTCCGAAACGCGTGTCCCCGAAAACGGTGAAAATGGAGAGAATGGGAACACCGAGTCCTCCAGTTCGCAATAACGCAACTCATTGCTCGCGAGTCATCGAATCGGCGGTCATCTGGCTGCCGATTTGTCCGCTCTTTAATTTCAGATTTTATGCTCCGTAATTTTTCTATGGCCTTTCACGATAAACCTTCTAACCGGCAGGCGTTAGCAGCTAACTGCCGGGCTTTCATCGGTCATCTTACATCGATACCAGTCTTTGCCATTGTGGTTTTCCTTAGCTGTGCTATCGGACGGGTGGCTGCGGAAGAAGCGGTGGATTCAGAAAGATCCCCGGTGTCGGACGAATCGGTAAATGTTGACGTGTACCCTGCCGTGGAGCATCTACGCCTGCCTCTAAGCCCCGCATACGAGAACGCCAAACGAGTGTATACGCAACTAACGTGGGCGACCTATCTCCATACCATACGGAGGCTTTCCGATGCGAAGGAGATGTACGTCCACCTCCTTGAAAATCACGAACCTTCCGCTTTCATCCATACAAAACTCGCCATACTTAGTCACGAGATGCAAGATATCAAAGGCGCCGAGAGGGAATGCCGCCGAGCCATCGAACTTCAACCAGACAAGGCTGCTCCCCATTTTCTGCTGGGGGAGATTCTTGTTCTCCGCCTTCAGCGATCGCGTCGCTCCGCTCCGCGCTGGGATGAAATGATTGCCGAGTTTCAGAAGGTCACGGAATTGCAACCTGACCATGTAGAGGCGCACCGCTATCTGGCAGGACTTGGCAAAGTTACGGAGAATTATGAATTGGCGATTCATTCGTTCAAAGAGTTGACTCGAATAATGCCCTACCACGCTCGCTTCCATTTCGATCTTGCCGAGCTATATGAGGGGTTGGAGCGGAGAGAGGAAGCTATTGCCGCTTACGAACGGGCGGTGAAAATCGATCGAAATCTATCAGACGGCCATGAGAAACTGGGCCTACTATACGTCGAACATTTCGACCAGATAATAAGCCAGTCAGACGCGTCACGCGAGGAGTTGGAATCCGCCAAAGAAAGCTTGGAAAGTGCCATTAATACCTACGGAGAACTCCGACGTCTAGGAAAAAACCCTGTGGACTATGATACCCCGCTTGCACGCCTCCGTACGCGCCTTGGCAGCATATGCCTTGAACTTGGCGAGGAGGAGCGCGGGATCGAGATATTGGGAGAGGTACATCTTGAGTATCCCGACGATGCGGATGTTAATTACTGGCTCGGGATCGCCCATCAGCAACAGGGGGATCTGGAAAGAGCGTATCCCTATCTCAAGAAAGCCGCCACCCTTGCACCCGGCGATGTGGTGAGACGCTACTTCGCCATTGAGCAGTACAAGGAAGCGATAAACATCCTACAAGATGTTCTGAGAAATGACCCTGAAAACGTCGAAGCAATCTATTGGACGGGACTCGCGTATGAAGGGCTAGGCAATTTCCAAGAAACCGAGTCCTATTTGAGAAAGGCTATCTCACTGGCTCCGGAGTACGCAGATGCGCTTAACGCTTTGGGATATTTCTTTGCCGAGCACGGTACCAATCTGGACGAAGCCGTTGACCTTATCAAGAAGGCATTGAAGAATTCACCCGAAGAAGCTGGTTATATCGATAGCCTCGGCTGGGCGTACTTCAAACAGGGAAAATTGGATAAAGCCTTGCGGCAACTGGAAATGGCAATCCGTCTTATGCCCGAAAGCGCCGAGATTCAGGATCATTTGGGAGATGCCTACATGAAGAAGGGCTTGAAAGACAAAGCAATTGCCGCTTGGCAACGAGCCATTCAACTCGAACCGAACAATACCGCAATCCGAGAGAAACTAAGGACAGAGATTGGCGACTAACCGATAAGGCGTCTTCTCACATTATTGTGGTAACACCCTCGTCAGAAAAGTCGTAATTGGAAGTTTACAACCGCCGTAACTCTCCGCATTCATTTGTATCGCCATCATCATAAGATTCGCCGCGTGTGAGGGGCTAGTGATGAGCAAAATCAGGTGCAACCCTCCTCTCTCCGCACATCACTTACCATGGGGCGTTCGGTATCTTGTTCTAATCCTTAGCGTCATGACCGCCCTTCCTCACGCTTCTGGATGGATTGACGGCACTCCCTACCTTATTGAGCAATATTCCTCCCTTACGGAGGAACCCGACTCCGCCGCCGCCCCCGCGCAACCTGCGATCCCCGAACTCGGCGATCGCCACTCCTTCTTTTCCGTTGATGTGCGAACGCAGGAGCAATACCTTGTGTCAGCGACGTTGCGGGCTATAGGAGAGTTCTGCTACCTGTATGTCGAGGATTCGCAATGGGAACGCACCGTCAATCGAGAAACGCTTGAAACGGTGCGCCGCACCTTCGACGAGTCGACTTCCGCCGACCCGCAGCGTGGTATATACCGGATACAGACGGAGCTCTTCGGTCCACCGCCGGACGTCGACGGGGACGACAAAATCTACCTGCTCCTACTCGATATCCTCGACGGAGCGGTGAGAGGCGGCGGGTTTATTGCCGGATTCTTTAACCCCGCCGATCAGCGGCGCGGCGTTTTGCGGCACCCGGAATTGGGAACCCCGGTCCGCAGCAACGAGCGTGACCTGCTTTACATCGACACCAATCCACTTGACACAGATGGCGCCGAGGGGCTCGGCGTAATCGCGCACGAGTTCAATCACCTAATCCATTGGCGACACGACAGAGGCGAGGCGATTTGGGTCAATGAAGGGTGCGCCGATGTCGCTATGTTCCTCTGTGGTTATCGTCCTGTAAAGCACACGGCGAGTTTTGAAAAGCGTCCGTCAACATCGCTGACCGACTGGCCGCTCGGGGGCGGAAGTCATCTCGCTCATTACGGTGCTGCCTATCTATGGATGCTGTATCTCTACGAACATTACGGCGGTCCGGAGACAATTGCAGCCATAGTGAAAGAGCGGACGCACGGAATTGCCGGCGTGAACAACGCGCTGCTGTCGCAAGGTCAAACCCGGACCTTCTCATCAATTTTTTCGGACTGGAAAGTGGCGAACTTTCTGGACGACACGCAATTTGCGGAAGGGCAATACGGGTACCTAAACGAAGAGTTAACACTTCGGTCTAAGCGCACCCACAGTGCATACCCGATAATGGCTAGCGGTGATGTATTGGGCAATTATGCCGCCGACTACATTACGCTGTTTTCAAGCGGCGGGTGGCAGGGGCTGAACGTCGTTTTCGATATTCAGTCTCCACTTGTGAGAGCGGGAGTCGTCAACGGGAGTCGAATCTACGACCTGAAAGCTATCGAGTTTCAAGACGGACGTCCTAGTCAGGTGCTCAATGTACCGTTGACTGCGAGCGGCAAAGGGAGTATGATTAACCCCAACTTTGGACTGAGCGTTCAACAAATCACGCTTGTGCCGAGTGTACAGCCTCACCGGGATGTTTTGCCAGAAGAGCCGTCGACCTACGAGTATCAGGTGGACTTGGGGGTTGAGATTACCTTCAATGCGTCCGTTTTGCCAAATCCGGTGCACTCCCGGTATTGGGACATCATTGCGATCCCGAGCAGCCTCCTCGGCGTCAATACGCCCCTTATTACGGTGTCCGCGGGGAGAACGGTAATCGTGTCCGACGAACCGATGAGACCGGTGCAAGACGGGGCAATCTACACCTACCCGATCTATTTGACCGTTGATGTAGAACCCGACGATGTTGAATGGCAGATCCAATTTTTCGACAAAATCGTCGGCGAAGGCAAACTGATGGAGATGGGGGGTGGAAAGTGATTCAAAAAAAGAGATAGACCCGTCGCTCCGGCTGGCTTGACAAGTCCAGCAGACTTTCATCTATCCCGTAGGTTGGGTTGAACATAGTGAAACCCAACTCAAAGCAGAAATTTACTTATATCCTAATCCAAAACGCGCAGTTAATTGAGCTGCTACCCGGTCACTCCATCAAACTTTCTTGACAAGGGATCAATGACCAAACACGACCAATTTTTTGCTGGCCACTAACCACTGGCCACCGAATCACGGAGGTAAATCATGGCAAATACACCAACCATCTATGCGGGCACCGTCGGTCAGAGCGTCTGGCGCAGCGCAGACGGCGGCGACACATGGGATCGCGCCAGCGAGGGCATGTTTCCGGAGGCACATATTCGGACGATAGCCGCATCTCCCGATGATCCGTCCGTCCTCTTCGCGGGAACGGAGGCGGGCGTCTGCCGCACTACCGATGGCGGGGATAACTGGCGTTCCCTTGAATCGCCAATGGACAAAATGCAGGTGTGGGCGATTGCAATCAATCCGAACAACGCCGACACAATCTATGCGGGCACATGCCCTTCCGCCATCTTCAGATCGACAGATGGTGGAGAAACGTGGGAGCAACTTGATGTGGACCTTGCCGATGAATGTCCCGGCGTACCAATCGTTCCGCGAATAACCACATTAGTCATCGATCCGAACGATGACCTGACGATATACGCCGGAATCGAGATTGACGGTATGCGCCGAAGCACCGACGGCGGAGAGACATGGACTGCCGGAAGCGAAGGGTTAAGCAGCCTCGACATCCACGGGCTTACGGTCGTCCCCGGCAATCCCAAGACGCTGGTTGCCGCTACGAACAACGACGTGTGCATCACCACGGATATGACGAATTGGACGCCGCTAAGCGTCAAAGACCACTATCCTTGGCCCTACTGCCGATCGGCGTTGTACCTGAACGGCGACGCCGAACGCGTGTTCATCGGCGCGGGCAACGGCCCTCCCGGCGACGAAGGCGGAATCTTCTATACGCGCGACCTCGGCAAGTCGTGGGAACGGTCTGATATTGGGATGACCGCGAACAGCACCATCTGGTGCTTTGCGAACAACCGAGCGGTAAGCGGCTGGATAATGGCTTGCAGCGTGAGTGGACAGCTTTTCCGCAGCACCGACGACGGGGATTCGTGGAGCAAGCTGGACCACGAATTCGGCGAGGTGCGAGCGTTAGCCGTCACACCCGCCTAGGATGGACATCGCGCAATCAGAGAAACCGAGTTTTCTGCCTCAAAACTCGGTTTCTACATATCGTCCGATCGACACGGAATAACCTTCAGACCAACGATTCGATAGAATTTCCGGCGTTTCATTGACTTCTGTCTCCTAAAGAGAGAATAACCAAATGAGAATCGCTCCGTTATTCAAGGTCAGTCTCGTTTTCGTTTGCATCCTGTTTCTCCTGAGCGCTTGTGGCAAGGGAGCCCGACGCTACGGAAATTCCCAAGATTACGAGAATCCCCAACATTATACCAAATGGGGGTTGCCCGAAGGCGTCACGTCACGGTGGGGAAAGGGAAGCATAACAGGCAATATCGCATATTCGCCGGATGGCACGCAGATCGCAGTTGCCAGTTCCATCGGAATTTGGATCTATGATGCCAACACCGGTGCAGAAATCTCACTTCTCACCGGGCACACGGGGAATGTTACCTGTGTTGCGTATAGTCCGGATGGGCGAATGGTCGCTAGCGGGAGCAGGGACCGTACCATCCGTCTTTGGAATACCGTCACGGGAGAACACGAGCAGACGCTAACCGGACATACAGGCATAATCACGAGTATTGCAATCGATCCGGATGGCGGAACGATTGCCAGTGGAAGCAAAGATGGTACCATCCGTCTGTGGAATATCGTCTCTGCTCGCCAGGAGCAGGTGCTTACCGAGCAGAAGAATAGTGTTACATGTGTTGCATACAGCCCGGACGGGAAAACAGTTGCCAGCAAGCACTTTCGGGGCGCCTTCCGTGTGTGGGATGCGGTGTCAAGTAGTGAGTTACGGACATTAGAAGGGCGTAGGGAGCAATACGCGAACGTTGCATACAGCCCGGACAGTCGTACAATTGCCGGTGTACATCCTGACGGTAGGATCGGTCTTTGGGATGTTCTCACAGGGACTGAAGTTCGAACACTGGGAACGCATGAGGGGACAATCAAAAGGGTAGCATATAGCCCCGACGGGGGCACAGTCGCCAGTGGGAGTTCGCATGCCGTCCATCTTTGGGATGTAGTGACAGGCAGTAAGGTACGGACACTGTATGGACACACGGCGCAGATCAGGGGCATTGCGTACAGTCCTGACGGAACCACAATCGCCAGTGGGAGCTGGGACGGCACCGTCCGTCTTTGGGAGGTTGCGACGGGTGCAAACGTGCAAATGCTGGAAGGACATACGCGATTTGTCTCCAGCGTTGCGTACAGTCCTGACGGGAGAACGCTCGCATGTGGGAGTCGTGACAGGGCAATCCGTCTTTGGAGTGCTATGGCGGGTGTACCGAAAGTACGGAAACTGGAGGGGCGTTCGAGTTTAGGCGTTATATACAGTCCTGATGGGAACACAATTGCTAGTGGGAGTTGGGACGGCACCGTTAGTTTTTGGGATGCCGTGACCGATAAGAAGAAACGAGTATTGGAAGCACCTGATTCGGTGCCTTGCGTTGCGTACAGCCTAGACGGAGAAATACTCGCTAGTGGGTGTTATGACAGATCAATTCGTCTTTGGAATACAATGACTGGTGAAGAAACACGGAAACTAAAAGGGCACACAGGTATCATCCGTAGCCTGATGTACAGCCCTGACGGGAACGCACTTGCTAGTGGGAGTGATGACGGGACAATCCGTCTTTGGAATACCGTGACGGGAGTGACCGTGGCTACATTCGATGGACATACGGGTGGAATCAACAGTGTTGCGTACAGCCCTGACGGGAGAACGCTCGCAAGCGGTAGCGATGACAATACCGTTCGTCAGTGGGATGTTGTCAGGGAAGTGTCCAGATGTACACTCTCTGGGCATGCGGGTGGCGTCAATAGTGTTGTGTACAGCCCTGACGGGAATACGCTTGCTAGCGGGAGTAGTGACGGGACAATTCGTCTGTGGAACACTGCTACGGGAACCCCCAAACGTATACTCTTCGGACGATTACTTGAGGTCACAAGCATTGCTAACAGCTCGGATTTGGGTGACACTGCTACGGGAATTCGCAGACGTAAGTTCATTGGTTATACACTTGGAGTCACTAGTGTTGCATACAGCCCGGACGGGAATACCCTCGCTAGTGGGTGCAAAGATGGAACAGTGTTCCTGTGGTCGATTCAGTGATATCCTTAAGTTACACTCCAAAAGGAAAAAGAAGATGTTCGATTTTCGTCGGGGCATCTCACCCATTATCCTCATGCTTGCCCTCGCCGGATGCAGTGAGGGTACAGAGTCGATTGATCTGCGAGTCGGACTGTTCGTTGCGGGGGAGGGCCCTCTGTCTACCAGGCTGCGATACGATACCGATAGTAAAAACGAAGGCGAATTTCGGGGGTTGGACAAAACTCTTGAGTCAGCAATTACAAAGGCGTGCCGGCGCACCTTCTCTTCTGTCCATGTCTTGGAATCGGATCCAACACAGGAGATGACGGACAATGAGGAGTTTGATCTTATCGTTATCGCAACACTTATGGGGAGTGGAGGCAGCTTTGGTTATGAGGGCCCGCCGATTTGGAATCGCGGAGAATCGGCAGAGTCCTTTTCTGTTCAACTCGCCTTTTACACTTGCGAGATGAAGCAAGTCAACTCTGTCGAGGCGTCGGGCGAGGGCTCAGCCGAGAGTATAGGGATTTTCTTTTCTGCGGAAAAGAGAGCGCTTGTCAACTCCGTAAAAGCCGCCATCCGTAATCTTGGAAATGACATAGTGCAGCAGGTGTATGACAATCCTGAGATTCGTGAAATGGCGAAACAACGCGGCAAATAGTTCACATTACCGACATTGACCAGAGACCTCCAACCCTCTACCTGTCAGAGATTCTTTCTCGGAATAGACGGAGGCGGGACCAAAACGACAGGCTTGCCCGCCGACGAATCCGGCCACACTATCGGCAAGGCGGAATCCGGCGCGTCAAACTATCATACTGTGGGAGAGGAGCAGACCGAGCAGGTTCTTGCCGATGTCGTCACACGGTTGATGTCGGATGCGAACACTTCGCTAGAATCGTGCAACTGCTGCCTGGGACTGGCAGGAGTCGCATCGCCGGTAGACAGGCAAGTCTTTGGCCGCATCTGCAACGAGATCGGATTGCCCGAACACCGTATTCTAACTCACAACGCGCAGATTGCGCTCGTCGGCGGTGCGGAAGAGTTGTCAGGCGTCATCATTATCGCCGGCACCGGATCCATTGTGTACGGGATGAACGCCGCGGGGCAAGAAGCGCAAGCCGGCGGGTGGGGGCATCTTCTCGGCGATGAGGGCAGCGGCTACGACATCGCGCGGCGTGCGCTTCAAGCCGTCTCACGCGCCGCCGATGGGCGCGGGGTTCCCACACGGCTATCCTCTCTGATGCTTGAGACGCTTGAACTTTCGCAGCCCAGAAATCTCATCCCTTGGATACATTCTGTCAGCAAAGACAAGGTGGCGCAACTCGCGGGGGTGGTGTTTGACGCCGCGAATGCGGACGATCTCGTAGCGCAGGGAATTCTTGATGAGGCTGCCGATGAACTGACGCTTGCCGCACGCGTTGTAATCGACAAACTGAGATTCGGTCAGCCGTTCAATCTGGTGCTCCGCGGGGGAATCTTCTCGCATCAGCCATCCTTTATCGCGTCGTTGCGCAACCGTCTCCAGAATATCGCACCGCACACCCGTGTCTGTCTCCCCAAGCGCGAACCCGCCTACGGAGCAGTCCTATTGGCAATATCGCAATTTTGTAGTAAGTGATGAGTTAAACTTACTTTTGCTCTACTTTGCTGACCACTGGCCACTGTCTTCCCATGCAAATCAATCTCGCCGAACTCGTCACCGAACAACGAAATCCCAACTCATTGGACATAGATCTCAAATCAATCGACGAGATCGTCGAGATTTTTCGCGAAGAAAACCGAAACGTCTTGGATGCCGTAGAGGCGGTCTCCGCGTCCATTGCGGAAGGCGTCCAACTGATCACGGACGCCTTTCGACAAGGCGGGAAACTCTTTTACATCGGCGCCGGGACGAGCGGCAGGCTGGGCGTCCTGGATGCCTCCGAATGCCCTCCGACATTCAGCACCCCTCCCGACATGGTACAGGGGATTATCGCCGGTGGCGACCGCGCTTTACGGCGCTCTGTGGAAGCCGCGGAGGATAAACCCGAGATGGGGGCGCAGGCAGTCCGCGAGCGCAGCGTTAAAAAGCAGGATGTCCTGGTAGGCATCGCTAGCAGCGGGTACACCCCTTACGTCATCGGCGCGCTGAAAGAGGCGCACAAACGTGGCGCGAAGACAATCTTTCTCTGCTGCATACCCGCTGCCGATTACTTGGGCGAGTTCGTGGATATCTGCATCGCTCCAATCGTAGGTCCCGAAATTATTACAGGATCTACCCGTCTGAAAGCGGGAACGGCTACGAAGTTGGTGTTGAATATGCTCACCACAATCTCGATGATTAAAATCGGCAAGGTCTACAACAACCTGATGGTGGACCTGCAATCCTCCAACGCCAAGCTAACCGACCGAGGAATGCGTATCATCATGGAGGTGACCGGTACTGATTTCAATACGGCTAAAGAAACGCTAACGCGCGCTGGCGGCAGCGTCAAAACCGCGATAGTCATGCTGGCAGCGGGGGTGGAATACGATGATGCGGTAGCCCGATTGGAATCGCACGAGGGTGTCCTACGACGCGTCCTAGAAGATGTATCTTAGGGGAGAAGCCTTTCATTGTACGGTCGGTTTAGAATAAGGCGTGTCCTGTAGGTTGGGTTGAACGTAGTGAAACCCAACTCAAAACTACGGACGAAATTGACATTGACGACGGGCATCGCTGTTATGTAGAATACTTTCCGTTTTACTACCAATCTCCGAATCCGTTAACAACCAATAGGAACCGCTGTTACATGCGCAAACTGGCGATTTTAATTCTGATTTTCTTACATTGTGGCACACCCCTCCTTTCAGCGCAAGAGGAGTTGCTCCTCAAAATCCCTCAAAACTCCAATCAACAACTCCGTATACTGAACGACAGGTACGGGTTGAAGTTGCGTTACCGTACTCGCGACTTCTCAATTGTCCAAGCGAACCGGAGCGTCCTGGTCGCGCTCTCCCATACCGAAGTTCTGGATCAAGTGCAGCCCGAGCAAAACTATTACCTTCTTCGCCTAGGGGCGCGGGCGGAAGCCGAAAGCTACGGAGAACTATTAGATGCGTTTGACGGCACGTTTTTGGTCAGACTACCGGGTGAACTTGAGGGAATGCTCTTCAAAATACCGGGTCACCACCGAGCCAGGCTGCCGATTGAGGTGAGCATACCCGCCTTTGACCAGCCGTTATACGCACCGAGCGTCTCCGCAGCACCTGAAAGCCAATCTGTCATTGAATCCCTGCTTCAAGAGGTCGATGCCAATCGCTGGTTCGATTTGATTAAGGCGCTCGTTGAAAACGAGGACTTGGAGCGTCCGGGGCATTTCTTCAACAGCCGGTACGCGCTGCGCGTGCGCGATGCAATTCAGCACGATGGCAGACCGACCCCCGACCACGCCTGTGACAATGCCGCCGACTACATCGCCGATCAGTTCCGCAGCTACGGGTTGGAGGTTGAATTTGATTCGTTTCCGCATCACCGCCGAGGAGGTTTGGGCGGGGCCCTGTTAGGCGAATATGTCATGCGGAACGTCGTTGCTACCCTACCCGGAAAGGGGCCAAACCGAGAGCGAATCTTCTTGATGACGGGTCACTACGACAGTATTTCCTTCAAGACTTCGGGCTGGCACGAGAATTGGCACTCCCTGCCCGCACCGGGGGCTTCGGACAATGCGTCGGGAATTGCCGAGATTCTTGAAACCGCGCGAATTCTCAGCCGGCAGGATTTCGACTTCACCATCCGGTTCGTCGCCTTTACCGGCGAGGAGTTATTTCTTTACGGGAGCCAGCACTACAGCGGGCTCGTTGTGGAACGCGGCGATCAGATTGCCGGAGTTCTGAACTTCGATCTCTTGGGACATGATGAGGACGGAGTGCTGGACATCCACGTATTGGGCGACGAAGCTTCGCAGTGGTTGGTGAACGCCTTTGGCACGGCGGCGCAACGCTACAATATTGACGTTGACTTGCGCAAAAAGAACGACCCCAGTTTCATCTTTAGCGATCATTCTCCATTCTGGAATATCGGAATTCCTGCAGTTATGGTCTCGGAGGAATCAACATTTAATGCACCGGAATCGACAGAGTATATTCACAGCGAGATAGATACCCTCGATCAAATCACCTTACCGCTGGGAAAGCTGGCTGTCGAATTGGCGGTCGCCACACTCGCAGAGCTAGCATTGCCTCTTTCAGAACCCGGACAAGCAAGGGAAGATACCCCGGATCTCCTTTGGGAACCGGCGAATCTACGCCTATCTCAGCCAACAACTTTGAAAGGGGAAGCAGTCGAAATTGATGCCACAGTCAAGAACAGCGGCCCAGTGGGTGTGAAAGAGGTTACGATTCAATTCGTCGCCGATCTACCCGACGGCACCACCGAGTTGATTTCCGAGCATACGACGGGTCTTGAGGTTGGACAGTCGCGAGTCTTTCGCACAAGGTTCACCCCGTCAGCTTGGGGGCAATTCACGCTTCGCGCCAACGTGAACACGGATACTCGGGTGTTCGAGTCCGATTTTGGAAACAACGAGGTAAAAGCGGAGTTGATCGTGGCTGGCACCGGGGCTGATAGTCAGTTGGCGATTGAGAATATCATGGCATACCCGAGTCCGGTGCGCTTTGGTACTACCGACCAGCGTATGAAACTTTCGTATGTGCTAAATCAGGACGCTGACGTAGATGTCACGGTGTACACGCCATTCGGAGAGAAAGTCTTCGAGCGGAAATTCCGCGCTGGTAACAACGGTGGGCGATTGGGGGTGAACGACGGGTTTAATTGGAACGGTAACAAATCGGGCGGGGGGCGCGTCGCGGGTGGCGTGTATGTCTGTCAGATTCAAGCAACAAACTCGAACGGCACGACGGAGAGAGCAGGGTTAAGGGTAGCCATTATTGCGGAGTAGGATTGATACGTGCAATACTTACTCCGTGGAGGGCTCCGTTGCCCCGAAATATCGGTTAATAATACGTAATGCGTAATACGTGATGGTACTCTGTCACACGGGATTTCTACGGAACCGATACTCAAAAATGCAAAAAAATGGTGCGCAGAAGATCTCTATCGCCGTCATTATCCATCCCTTTGATTACGCCCAACACACTGATTCCCGATTAAAGTTCGCGAAGACGGATATTTCGGAACTGAACGGGGCCATGGTCGCCCTGCAGCATGATGGGTCCCCGGGGTGGATTATCATCGGCCAGATGACCGCCGGTCGGGCCCTCAATTGTCACGTTATCATGAATCTTGACGCCGTTCAGATGCACGGTTAAGACCATGCCGCGGAGCGTCGCCTCCAGCGTTTGCCATTCACCCGCTGGCTTGCTTGCCTCCACATCCACGCGCTTCTGGTTGTACAGCGCCCCGTTCTCAGCCGGATAGGAATAAGTTTTGCCGAGACTGTCAATAATTTGGAGTTCGTAGCGCCCCCGGAGATAGATACCGCTATTGCTATCCTCCGGCACGAGGTATTCGATGTGCAACTCAAAGTCACCGAACTCCTGCTCCGTGATAATGTCCACCCCCTGATTCAAATTGTCTAAGATGCCGTCGTGAACAGACCATGTGTGTTCTCGGTCTGTGTGCCGCATTCGCCAACCGGTAAGGTCGTTTCCGTTGAAGAGTTCAATCCAATCCTGCGCCATGCCCTTCTTCTCCTATGTTATGTCCATAAAGTCTAAATCTGCACGCCTGTTGATAAAATGAACTTTAACAGAATCCTCCGTTTCTGGCAAGCGGAAACGACTAGCCAACGAGAGCGATCGCGTCAGGGGCGAGTGTCGCCACTAACGGGAAAACCACCATTGTTGGCACGCCAAGACACGACGCACGCGGTCTATCCGCCCCGGGCGCGGTCCATTCTTTTGTGAATGTGGACGGCGCCTGGCAGGAGAAGAAAAAGGTTACGCCCGACCAAGAGGGGCAAAACATCACCTTCGGCGCTTGGCTATGCCGAATATGGCGCCCCAGAGGGCACACCTGTCTTCTATCATCAGTAATAGTGACAGTGTAGCTTCTTTCTATAGTTTCATTTCCCTTGGGAATCCTCAGCTTCTTTATCTTCTTCTCACCATTTGCGATGATGTTTATCTCCTGCGGTGCGGAGTCACCGGAGCAGAAACGGGAGGTAACTTTGTATTCTCCGTTGGGAAGAGCTACCCTGAAGACTCCGTCCTCTTCGCCCCATATAATATCCCTGTAGGGTTCGGGAATATCCGCCGCACTAAGGAATTCGCCGCGGCCAGAACGCGTCGCCCAGCCATATTTACCATCCACATAGACGGTGCCGCCAAATACCGGTATATGATCCGGCGCAGTCAGGCCGTTATGTGACTGCATGTCAAAACTTACTGCTTCTTTGCCATCCCATAGACTCTCGTCGGGTTTCGCCTTTTTGCGGCGATAGAGTCTGTTATAATTGCCGGAATGGATCAGGTCATAATCCGCCTCCAACTCCTCTACTTCATCGTATTCCGTCCGCCATACCAAAATGAATTCTGCCGGCGAACTCCTGTCCCTACTTCCCGCTTCTCAGAAAATCTCATCACCCCCACTTTTCTGCCCAAAAAGTGCACAAAAGAGAGGGAAAAATCTCTGCAAATCACTGTATTTTCTGAGTTTAAGCCTCTTTCGACTTTCCGAAAACTCTCGATATAAGAATCCCTGCTTACTCACCCATAGACATTTTCCCAAAAAAACCAGCATAGCCATTATAATCTGCAAGATTAAGCAAGTTTCAATATAAAAGCTTGCCTTCCACATGGACTAGGAATAGTGGAAGTAGTGCCCGTTTTATACACATGCTGCTCCTCTGGAGCAGAAGAATGAATCTATGGATATTTCTATCAACATACCGCTCCTCTGGAGCGGAAGACTCAAAGCCAAGCAGGTACGTGGAGAACTGCTGGATTTGTCAATCCAGCAGGAGCGGTTGGGCATCCGGGACGCCATTGCGTTTGTCAATATGTAAATTTATTATTGCAAATTGCTTATAATTGCTATGCTGAAAGAAAAATGACTCATTATACGTAAAGAATACCTAAAGAGATGGTATGATGCAAACGAACAATTCTTATAGGATGGTATTAGAAAATCTGATGGATAAAGGAGCGCACCATGAACCGGCACCAATTGGAAATTCTTTGTGCGGTTGCCGAGCATCAGAGTTTGTCCTGGAGCGGGGAATCGCGATTTGGAGATCGCTCCTACCGGGGGGAATCGCGATTTGGAGATCCAGGGGGTTCTATCGCGCTCCCTCTTCGGTCGCTTGATTCCCGCCTACGGATACGGAGAAGATAAACGATATAGTTCAGACATCATATGCACTGTTATCCAGTCGAAATGGTATAAGTATTGGGACAAAATGAAATCGATATTTAGACTCCTGAAGTGTTGGAGACCTCGGAGATCCGTACGTATCCCATAAAAGTTTCAAATCAGGTCACACGCCCGAATCGTGCGTTTTCACCAGCAACGAGACGACCTCTGCTTTGCCACCATCTGCACTCAGTCCCAGCCTACCCTTCTGTTGAGCGGGGGCTTTGCAGGTCTGTGCGAATTGGTCATTGACGAAACACTCAATCAGGCTTCCTTCCACGAAAATCTGAATCTTGACTGTTTCCGAAATGTCCACCGGGCAGGGGCGCTGGTGGTCGATGCCGGGCCCAGCCAGCACAAGTTGCCCTCGCTCGGGTAGGAGCGTCAGACGGTAGTCCTCGCGCAGCCTGATGGTGAACTGACTTTTGAACGCCAGCTTGACGCGGAAGTCCAGCATGCAGTTGGCAGGTACGTCGAAGAACGCTTCTGAGCTTGACTCTAGCAAATTCAGTTTATCGGTTAGGTCGAGGAGCGTATGTTTGAAGACCGAAACCACCTCCCGAACCGATTTCATATAGAGCAGCCCGTCGGGGCCCGCATAGACCTCGCGCGGCGCCGGCATCGGGCCACCCGCCCAGCCACCAAACCACACGTGCCGCTTCCCATCCCACACCCGTTTCGGCGCGTTGATATGCGGACGGTCGAGTTCATGCATCAGTGTTGGAAACTTGTATGGGCCATTCACATTCTCTGAATAACAATACCTTCGACAACTGTGGATGTAGTGCATGTCACCGATTCGAAAGTAGTCGGGACATTCATCCCCCTGCACTCCCTCAACCGCCGGTTCCTGTTGCCAAACCGTCAAGTCTTTCGAGGTCAGAAGACCGAAGCGACTGCCCTTTTTGCCGGGGACTTGGGCGAGAATATGCATCCAGTATTCCCCAGCTTCCTTATTCCAAAAAACCTGCGGGTCTCGGAAGTCGCGCTTGTGATGATTGGCGTAGTGAACGCCGTCCGGGGAAATCATGTCTTCGGGATGTTTCGTCCACCTTACGAGGTCCAGGCTCGTGGCATGGGAAAGGAACTCCCGGCCGTCCGGATTCTCGGGATTCCAGCTAGTGTACCAGGCATGAAATATGTCGTCCTTCTCCACAACGCAGCCGGTGAACATGCAACACCCTTCCGGTCCCTTTGGGTTGCCATGATCGGGGCTCAACGCCGGGGGCAGCTCCGTCCAGTTCACCAGGTCCGTCGACACAATGTGCTCCCAGTGCACATCAACGTTGCCGGTAGGATTCGTCAGATAGAAGACGTGGTATTCACCTTTCCAATAGAAGGGCATCACGTCCCCTACTGCACGCTTGCGAGGCATGAAATGAATGAGCGAACCATAGGGAGCAGGTTCGTCGGGGATGTTGTTCTCAGGTTGGACCACATTTCCTCCTTTATTGTGTTAGGGCAAGGGAGACAGGTAGCATTGTTCAGCGTGCTGCATCTGTCCCCAGGTGGTGGTGAGCTTGGATTGGAGTTCGACTGCTTCCGAATTCGTGTGTGGTAGGTGATGCGTAACGTGACCAAACGCCTTCGGTCATCTCATATGGATACGACATTTTAGAAAGGCGAAAAGACGACGTCAACACTTCTTATTGCGGAATCGAAACTACGGCATCGTGTGAAAAATTGAGTGGCGGATACGGAGGTTTTAGTTTCCATCGCGCTGTATAGACCTGCTTGGGGGCTGCCCCGTCGTGTGAGAAGGGTTCACGTTTGTACTGGTAGGACATGATGGGTTTTTTCGTGTTTAATGGAATTATACGAAACTTGCTACCAAGTAACACTCGACATTGCACTCCGCTGGAGTGCAGACGCGAGGAGGAATCGTGCTCTATTGACATAGCGCTCCGCTGGAGTGAAAACCAGACCACGGAGGAACACTTTTCTCGGCCAGTCATAGAGCGAAAAATGAATGTGTCCCGCTGATGGATTGTAATCGCAAACTAACAGTTTGCGGTACAAAAGTGTTACGCGCTGAAAGAATTGTTCCGACAGGGGTAATGGCACACTCTAGAGAATCGAATCTCCTCGGAAGTTAGTTTTATCATAATTCCACCGTATCCACCCTTTCTCTCTTGGTGCGTAACGCATACTCATATTATACCAGTTTCTCTCGTTCCATCCCTTCGTCTTTCAGTTCGCTCAGTCGTGACAGTAATGTCATTAGCACACATATTGGCAACTATTTGTCCATCGATATCCCAGGCCAACCATCCCACATGTTTTCCGCTGGAGGCTTCGTCATTCTCTCTTCGAGATCGATCTTCTTGAACTCGCCCAACACCGCTTTTCGGATGCTCTTGGAGCGATTGTATCCCACTCCATGTGCCAATCGGTGATGGCAGAAAATTATGTCACCTGCACCCCCATGGCACTCGACAGGACGCTTTTGTTTGAAAAAATCAATATCAGTCTGCCATTCATCCGTCCTTTCGCCACCATGTTCAGTCTTGTGTCTATAGTAAAATACGTTGTGGCTCTTGGGCCAGACTGTGAACCCTCCACCGTTGGGCGGCACGTCATCGATGTAGCCTACCACACCAAGATGAAAGCTGTGTCTGTCAGTGTGGCAGTGGTCACCGGCTGACTGATTCCCGTTGTCCGGTTCGGGAAGACGACAATAAATACCCCGAAGTCGCGAGGGGAGCGCGATGGATCCTTCTCCTAACATCTGCTCAGCCATGCGCCAGACCTGAACATTGGTTAAAAGCATGTGGACCATCCAATTTTCGCGACCGATGCTCCGATAATACCAGCCAAATTCGCCGCCATTATCGGGAACATTGAAGTTGCGTTCGCTGGATGTGTCTACCGCGACCGTGCTGTTTTCCTTCTTATACTTCTTGATCGGGCCGACCCAGGTATCCGGATCGTTTCGCTTGATTTCAGGTGGCGCATTTTCCCATAATCGTTCTCGCGCGCGAGCCATGAGTGTTTCATCCAGGACCTTGCGTTTTATTACGTAGCCTTCATCTCTAAAGAATCGAATCTCCTCGGAAGTTAGTTTAATCATAATTCCAACGTGTCCATCCTTTCTATCAAGTAACACTCAACATTGCACTCCGCTGGAGTGCAGACGCAGGGAGGAATCGTGTACTATTGACATTTCACTCCGCTGGAGTGAAAACCAGACCACGAAGGAACACTTTTCACGGCTAGTCATTGAGCGAAAAAAGTGTTACTTGCTGAAAGAATTATTCCGACAGGGATAATGGCGCGCTATCAAGTAACACTTTTTCAAAACCAGTCTAGAGAAGGAAATCTGTACCACAATCTGTTAGATTGTGATCCGCAAACTAACAGTTTGCGGTACAAGAGTGTTGCTTGCTGAGAGAATTATCCTGACAGGGGTAATGGCGTGCTCTCAAGTAACACTCGACACTACCGGGATCTCTATCGCGGTCGTTATCCACTCGCTTGAGCACCGCTAGCGCTTTCAAAGGCTGGTGCGCGGTGCGCACCCTACAGACTTCAGTTTTGTACAAAGTCGAACTAGGACTAAACTGCCCTATAATACTATACATGCGTATAGTTGACAATCATAAAATTCGGAGATATTGCGTTCAATTTGTACCCATGGGGCGGACACGCCTTCCTGTAGCAAATATCGTTCCCACACTTAATGGTTTATTGTCCAAAAAAACATGGTTAGTCAGGTTGACAAGTCGCCGGTCTTCTCACCTTCCAGCAGCCAACTCAGGTTGAACCGTGCCAGGTAACCGCCTTCATACTTGTGACTTTGGCCGCCCTCGAACAGGAGGTAGAGCCATCCTTCGCTTGACGTGCCGGGCCAACCAACGTTAAGCGAGGAGTAAGCGCAGGGTCCGTCGAACACTCGCCGCTTAATCGGCCACGTTTTGCCGCCGTCGAAGCTAGCCCAGACAGCCATGTCTTTCCGACCACTGGGGCTGTCACAGTTGCTGTACAAAAGAACGTCCCGTCCACGGACTGGCAGACGCACCAGGCCGCCATGGCAGCCCCCAGCCGGTTCGCGCGGTCCGTCGGGCAGGACCGTGGAGACCGTCAGATCCGTCCAAGTCTCGCCGCCGTCGTCACTCCAGGCCGCCCACCGCATCAACTTGAGGCCATCTGGGTCCCAGTGCCGGCGAGAGTTGTAGTAGATGCGGCCATCAGAAAGCTCGGCCACCGCCCCCTCGCCGGTACCCCTCGCCGGGAATGGATCACTGGTGTGCCAGGTCGCACCGCCGTCGTCGCTGTAGATGGCGGTGTTGTAGTGCTGCAAAAAGTTGGCGCGGTTGTCCTCGCCGCCGTACCATCGCGCCGGCCGCAGAAGCCGGCCCTTCTGCTCGCCATGCCGCAGCGTGATCCCGTGCTCGGCCATGTGCATCGATGGGACGTTGCCATTCCTGTCCGGATGCACCACAGTCTCCTGCGGCTGCCACGTCTTGCCGTGATCGGTGCTGCGGTAAACGGTCAACGAGGCGGGCGGGTGATGCGCTTCGACGAACGCTAGGACATCGCCGGTGGTCTCGTCAACCGTCAGCCCGCCGCCCTGCCAGCCAGGGTTGGCTATCGTGATGGGGTCGCCCCAGGTCTTCCCACCGTCTTCGCTGCGGCGAACCTGGAGGCCCTTATCCCACCATCGGTTCCCGATCGCCTCCGTCGCGCCCCAGGTCGCCAGCATCATGCCATCGGTGGCGACCACCGCGTTGGGCATGCGCCCGCCGGTGAAAAGCTGCTGCATCTCGAACCTCGACTCGCCCAGCAGCAGGTCGATCGTGTCTTCGACCGTCAAAGACGTTGCGCCGATGACAAAACTAGTCAGTGAAAAGAAACATGTCTCCATGGCTGTTCTCCTTTCTTTCTCAATAGTGCTTTCCAACCTGTCCCATTAAATATTCTATCCGCAAAGTGCTGACAGGGTAATATGCAAGTAGAACATGCTGCCAGCTTGTTCCAATGCGCCCAATTGAGTCTTTGAACGAGTTAGCAGCACGTTTTACGAGATTAACTGAAAAACTCGTATTTACAGTTGATTAACAGCATCAATCGGCATACATGCTGAAAGTCTGCTAATTCTTAGTATAATGTGCCATATTCCGCACCAACCAGATTCCCTTTGACATAGGCATCGCGAAAGAGCGTCTGGCGTTTAGGCGGCATGGATTCGAGCAATTTCGCGTGAGGTTTTGACCGCGTCCACCGTCTGTCAACCGAATTGTACGCATTAAAGATGCTAACACGGTCATATTCTTTGTTCGTCCACGGTTGACCGCTGTGGGTGATTCCCTCCGTAAAAATGATGACCGAACCCGCTGGACATGAATAGGTATCCCAAAGTGCAGAGTTCGGATCGTGCAGGGATTCTGGCGCACTGAAGGCAGCCTTATGGCTTCCACTCACAAACAGCGTCCCCCCGTCTCCCTTTTCAACCGGGTTGAATTCCCAGACGACGCGGGTGAGTCCCAAATACGCCTTACCCGGAATGCAGTGGTATTCCATGCAGTCACCCGGCAATCGAAACATACCATTTCCGTTGTGCGGCATGAAAGGAAACGGCTCCTTATCTTTGGCTGAACGCAACGCAGGGAAGCTCATCTCCATGCGGAAGCCGTAGCATTCCTCACTCTGTAGATGCGGGCTCGCTAAAAACTCGTTCGCAAAGCCGACAACGACCGGATGATCAGTGAGGGTTTGCAAAGGACCGCCATACGTCGATCTTTCGTGCTCGGGGATCGATTCTCGATCATCTCGCAGACGATAACAGAACTCGCGCATCTCCTCAATCTCCGATTCCGTCAAGACACCGGGGATCAGAACCCAGCCGTCCTTATCAAGAATGTATTTCTGTTCTTGTGTCGGTGGAATGATAGGTCTGCCATCGGCGTTGGTTTGGCTGAAATCCTCGGCCGTGAAATTGAAGGGCTTGCCCAAATTCATGTTGAAGATTAACGGATTGCCGTAGTTGCTTTCTTTGCTTCCCATGTTTAGCTCCTTCTATAACGCCGTTAGTTCTGCGTTTTCTGAATTGACGATTGTAGTGACGATGAAGTGATTAAAAACGAATGAATCTCCAACCACTGTTGAAGATTCACCATTTATTCGCGCACCCTACGATACTTGATGGGTTGTTCGTTTGTAGTAAGCCACGAAGCTCAGTTCAATTGCAGGAATCGGCACTCTACTTCTTTGGCGGGATTGGGGGAGTTGGTTAGCCCATAACTTAAAGCGGAGTGGCGTTGATTGGTCTTGATACGTTGCGCAGTTTATCCCGATCTTATTGGGGCTCCTACTCGACCGCCGCCGGTTGCGGAGCTTTGTTGTGATGGAAAAAGGGAGACTTTATTCGCTTTTCTGCTTAAGCCAGCCCCATGTTGCTCTGAGCTTTCCAGCAGGGGAGACAGGATACTTAGCAGTACTAAACCAGGCAGGAGCCCTGTCAAAGACGGGGTTGTTCGTTAGTCTGCGTTGATTGTTCCCAAGGGGAGTCATAACGTAGATTTCATCGTTCCCATCCCGATTGGAAACAAAGGCGATACTTTGACCGTCAGGAGACCAGCTTGGATTACGGTCATTCGCGGGATGGTCCGTTATGTTGAGTTGATTGTTCCCATCCCCATCCATAACGTAGATTTCGCTGCGCACCAGTGGATTCCCTGGATGATGTCGACCGGACCCGAAAGCGATCTTTGATTCTTCGGGCGCTTGTGCGTTTATAAATAGCACAACGACGTTCAACAGTAGCACGCAACTTAGTGGTTTATTTTCCAAAAGAATATGGTTAGTGTGGGTGCCGGTGCGGTTAGAAACCGCACCTACCGGCGTGGTAGAACAGTTTCTTCTGCCAGTCTCGTAAGCATTAAATTCTTAGCGAATAGACCACTTAGCGCGATACACGCCAGTTTCTTTTTCGTCGTAAAACCCCTTTTCAAGTTTTGGAAGCAGGATGGTGAAGTATCACTATATTCGTGAGAATTCACACGAGAGCTGGATCCGTACCTGAAGCGTAATACGTAACGAATAATACGTAATAAAGTTAGTTACGCATCACGCATTACACATGGTTGATACTCCCCAGTGGCTGGATTTTCTCAAGCATTTAGTTATACTTCAGAAAAATGAACCACCCCTCAATATTGTAGGACTTCTGCTAAGAACTTCGGAGTTATCCTTCTTTGGGTGCGCCCTGCCCTCACCCAGCCAGATAATCGGCGATTTGTTTGGGCTGTCCATCAAGTGTGGTTTCCATTGCAGCGATGACCATAGCAAAACTCTTAATATTATCTTCAATCCGCGTGGCAGAAGGGGTTCGACCATCAAGCCAGTTGAGAAATTCATCAAACAGATATTCATGACCGAAGCGGGAAATGGCCGGCGCTTCGTATACCTCCGTTTGCTGGCCGACTCGGTGGATAGTCATTTGATTGCCACCGGCGATCTCAACACTTCCGGCTTCAAACTCGGCGCGATAGTACTCCTTGTGCCAGCAGTTGGAGATCCCGGCTGCTGAGCTATTTCCCTCGTAACAGGTGTGAATTCCGTTGTCCATACGCATCAAATAGAATCCGCTTGAATGATGTTTAAAACTTGACCATTCTGGGTTCCAGCCCAACCCCATCAACGTTTCACAGTCACCACCGGAGAGAAATCGCATCATGTCGAAATGGTGTACCGATCCTTCAAAGAGCAATGCGAAGTCCATATCATGGCGCCACGATTTACCCCATGATTCGTAGCGTCGATAATCACAGGCATACCGCCCGACGATATGCTGTAGACGCCCCAGACGCTCTTCCTCTCTGATGCGTACTAGCTCCTGCTTGTTGGCCGCATAACGATAGTTTTGGATAATAGCACAGGGGAGAGCTGCCTTTTGTACTGCTTCCATCATCGTTTTCGCCGCTTCCAGTGTGTCAGCAATGGGCTTTTCACAGATGACCGGCATGCCATTCTCGACAGCTGCCACGGTGGCCGGTGAGTGGAATTGCGGGGGCGTTGCAATAGCACAGAAATCTGCCTTGACTGTGGCACATGCCTCGTTAAAGTCGGTGAACAGGCTGTTTTTTCCCAGACCGAGTGCTTTCCCCTGATGTTCAAGCACATCCTGTTTCACATCCACTACGCCAACAATCTTCATTCGGCTATTAAATTTTTCCTTGAGCGTTTCGATCATGCCCCCTCCCCTGCCGCTCCCGCCAATCACCAAACACGTTTTTATTGCCATAAGTAACACCTCCATAGAGAAATGCCTGAAGTTTGTGCGCGACCGTAAGCCAACGCGTGCCTGCTACTTTTCAAACAGGCGCTAATGCGCGGATGAGCGTCACCTCCACAGGGGGTGTCCGTTCCAGCGCTTGTTACGCCGCGCGTCAGCGCCGACGATGGAGCTGAAGTGCTGCCGCGGTTGTCATGTGGCCGCCCGAACATCGATACGTTGTCCTTTCCTCACAATTACTGGCGAGCCGTTTGCCACGAAGGCTGAACTGGGCGGGGACGCAAGAACGTGAGCCAATTCAGAACCGCAAAATCCCGTCAAATCACCGATAAGCGTCGTTTCTGATGCGGTCCATACTTTCCATTGCGGGTGTTCAACTTGATACTCAACTGTTCCGCCGTCTCTCTGAGCTGAATAGCCCCAGTAGTGCTCCGTAATAAACTTTTCTTGCGAGCCTTTTCTCGGAAGACGCGCATCCCCAGAGAACCGAGCACCTATCGACAGCCAAGCCCCATCATGCTTCCAATGGTACTCTGCGCGCCCAACGGTCTTGAGTGAGGGGTCGGTCACGGTCGAGCGCGTCGGACAGGCTACGTAGTTCTCGTTGTAGAGCCATCGCGCGATCGAAGCAATCGCCTGCCTCGGCACAACCTCACGGATGAACACCACACCTCGACGCCAGCCCTCAGGTCCACGAGAACGCACATAGAAACGTAGATTAATCTCCTCGAAATCTCGGTGGAAAGGTATCGCCAGCCCTCGAACTCTTGTATTCAGAAAGCGAAATGCCACCAAGCTGATGAAGGTCGTGCCCTCCCAAGCATCAATCTCCGTACCTCGCGGCGCATAGCTCTGTAATGCCTGGGGCTCGATTGGGAAGTTGAGCATCACCAATCGTTGCCACTCGGCTGTAAGAAAAACCGTACTCATCGCGTTTTCTTGTCCGTATAATCCGCGGGTGAGCGTCATCCCCACAGGGTGTGTGCGTTCCATCGCTTGTTAAGCCGCGCGCCTGCGCCGACGATGGAACGGAAGCACATCCGCGCATGTGTTAGCGCCTGCGCGAAATCTATACTTCAGTAGCATATAATCTATCATACGCCAAGTCATGTGCCTACACATATGCTTTCAGGGGAAACGCATCTAATTGCAGAAGAGGTCTCATGGTGGTAGAACGTACGATTAATGTTGGGTTTCACTCAAATTTTGGCGCGTTCAAGCGAAATAAGCACTCGCTTGAGAACCTGTTTGAAAAGTCGGTAGTTATGCTCATTTTGGTCATCTGACGACATTTTTTATGTTTGTGTAAACGCCCGCTGTATACCTGTGGGATCTCTATCGCACTCGTTATCCACTCGCTTGATCCCCGCTGGGGCTTAGGTACGCAAGGTCTCGACGTGTCTACACACCTTCAAGATCTCTATGGGAGCTCTATCGCGTTCGTTATCCACTCACTTGATCACTCGCTATCCGCTCGTTTGATCCTCTCCGGGGCTTTTAGAGGCTGGTGCGCAGGGGATTTCTATCGCGCTCGTTATTCACTCGCTTGATTGCACCCTACAAACTGCATTTTCAAACAGGCTCTGAGGGATTTACTATCGCGCTCATTATCCATTCGATTGATCCTACAAGATTAGCGATAATTAACAGATTTCCGTTCAACCCAACCTACGACTGGCCGATTGTCTGCCCCGTTGTCTTCTCGCTCGTTCTGATTACTGGCATGTTGCTTCCTCCAGTGCAGTTGTATTGAACTTCTATTTATTTTGGGGGCGTCAAATCGATTGTCTATTTTAGCGATTGGCACATTCCGGTTCACCACGTGTTATTGGGGATTCTAGGTGTTGCCATCATCGTTTCGCTGATTTACCGCATTCCGCGCAGACAGTGGCTGCGAACGAGCATGGAACAACTGCTCAGGTTTCGAGCGCCGCCCTGGTGCCAAACCCTATCGCAACACCTAGCCGTTTAGATAGCAAACTCCTGACCGGCGTCTGTCAGCAAACGGGGGAAAGCGCCCATGACGCCGACGCAAATGGCCAGTTGACGCCCACAGTGCGCTTGAATGCGCGGCAGCGATCGTAAATTCAACCAGGCGCCTAACATCAGGTCAGTTTCAGCATGCTCTCGAATTGCCTGCAGTTAAGGGACACAGCACCAGCAAAAGGACTCGCGACTAATTTCCGTAAGTCCTTGTTTTTATGGTGCACCCAAAAGGATTCGAACCCTCAACCTCCAACGGTACTCAGCATCGTCCTCGTCTCGTCCGTCAGCCGGATGTGCGGCGGGGACATGCCCGGAAGCAACACAGAAGGGTCGCTCTCCGCATGCACCAGTGGATGGAGCTTTGTGAGCGCCGGGTTCGCAGAGTAGTCACGGAGTACACCTTTGTCCTCCCGGGGCTCGTTAAACCAGCACGGTGAAAACTCCACAATGCGTTTCTGCCGCTCAGTGAGTTCGGGGTCGTTGGTGTCGTACGCGACGTCGTGGTGATGCATGCCAAAAGGAACATACTTGAAGAAGAGCGTGCGACGCTCGCCGCTCCCCGCCCACGGAATTGTACCATGTTTGAGCTTCTCAGTGAACAAAATGCAGTCCCCAGCCTTGGCCTCGAGGCGGTGCACCGGCACATATTCATCCCAGTTTGGCAGCTGCGACGTCCACTCCGTGTCGCACCAGTTCCGCCTCCAGTCGCCGTCAATGTCCAGCAGTTTCTGCTCATTGGCCGGCTTGTGTGTCCCCGCAACACACCCAAAGCCCCCGTCATCTGGTCCGACGGTCTTCAGTTCATACACACAGGTGATATGAAAGCTGCCCGTGCCTCCGTGGAGCGTCCCGCCTTTGTCCGGGCCGTCTGTCGGTTTCCGGCCAGGCTTGTAGTGTATATTGTCGTGATCTAGCCGGAACAAGGGGCGAAGCTCTGCCGGCATGTGTGCAGGGGCATGGCCCCACGACGGGTCACCGAGAATCTCTTCCAAGATGGGCAGCATGGTCTCGTTGTCGATCAGGTCCATGTAGGCTTTGCTCCAGAACCTTCTTCCCACGTAGGTGTTGCCATGCCGATCCGTTGTCTGGTGAGTGTCGCGCCCCGTGATGGAGAAGCGGATCTTTTTATCGGTGCCGCCCTTAGACCGCATCTCCTCCAGCTCTTCGATGTGCTGATCGTATACTTCATTGAGCTCGTCGAGCTGCTGTTGATTGAGCACGTCGGGCACGACGACATAGCCTTGTCGTGCGAATGTGTCGCGTATTGCGTCGTCCATCTTCTAATCTCCTCTACGTGTAAGAACTAATACCATTTCTCTAAATTGACGGTGCATAAATGGTGTCAATCAAGTCGTTCCAATGCGGGGCAAGATGCCCCGCCTACGGTGAAATGGATGATAGGATTATAAATCACATACACTGTCATTCAAGCGAAATGGTATAAGTACGTGTTCATAAGTTTGGGTTGATTTTAAGTGATATGAAAATCGATGCGATATTGCTGACCGTAATGTCTGAGGATGTGCTGTATCGAATCGAGTACGGCTTTGAAATCCGTGTACGCCGCAATAGGCAACCACTGATACTTTATCCCCCGCCACAGAATCTCAATCTTGTTCAGATGCGGACAATACGGTGGAAGATACTTGACAATCAATCCACGTTGGACCCTTCGACAAATCGCGGGACAAATTCACCACTGGTGTGGATAGGAGCATTGTCGATGGACACGACCGTATGCGTCAAAGATAATGGGCGGGATTAAAATGCTTGCTGTAACTGGGACCGAATGGAATTTGTAGACATAAAGGTGCATCGCTTGATAGCCGAAATCCTCTGTCTCCACATCGGGACTCAATACACCATTTGATACTGGAAAATCATCGATTGTCCCGTCTCTCTTAATTGGACAGATCTTCTCAACGTTTCTGATAATTTCCGGACCAATCAATTCTCCGTCACGACGCTCTTCAAAAAGGTAGAATACGGAGTATTCCCAATCCTCATGGAATTCAATGAACAGTTCGAAACGCCTCCCGTGAAGGATCCTTTTGACAATAACCGCTTCGGGCGTATTGTCGCTTTCAAACGAACGGTTAATATCGACGCCTCCGCTGTTTTCTCTGGTGTTATGAACATAGCCTACGGGTTGATGCACGGCAAGATGAGGAAGTCAAAAACCTGCGAGAGATCGGTGTTAAGCAAGAGTCAGGAATGTCATTTCACTTTTCTGACGCGAACGAACGCGCAATGGGCGGTTATCCCACTGCAAAGGTTGAAGAACTAAATTGACACCTTGTTTTCGCCCAAATAGCACATGAATCTCGATGTTTATTAATCCCGTTGAATCCAGTTGGCATAAGGGTTTGAACTGTTTGAAATGGTACCCTTGTCTGTATATAGACCTTTGGAACCCTTATCACATCTACAAACTGTGAATTATGACGCTCAGATTATGGGTGATTCGGGGCAAAAATGGGGTAAAAGTGCCGTTTATGGGGCGACAGGTTTCTCAGTCGTTAGCGGTACCATTTGACCTCCGTCAAGTTCAATAGCCACAAGGGTTTGACCAACTTCTAGAAAGAAGCAAATTCGCAGCCATTCGGGCGAAATTGAGGTGCAAAACTTGAGCAACTTCAACACGAGGGCTATTGCGTCCTGGAAAACGTGGCATCTGATGCTCTTCTCGAGCGCGTGCCTGTTGGGAGAAGCAAGCAGGTAAGAAGAATCTATTCTCGATCTATCGGGTTGAGATTTTTCCCACTCTTCCACTTTCTCTTTGCTGCAACTGCCACTGCTACTGAGTGTATCGCCGGACCCAACTGAGATTTGTCAGTCAATCGGGATCTGCCCCTTCAGTTGATCTACTCTATCTACGGATAAAACTGATACATCGTTCTGTTCAACATCACATTCAAGAGACTCCAAATGCTGCCCATCAAGAAGTCACCAAGGACAAGCCCCAAGAAAAAGGGAATTGCGCGTCGGTAGCTCCGGATCCCGCCGTGTTTGAGGATGGCCCATTTCAGAAAAAGGCAAATCAGCATGGGTATCCAGAAGTCCGATATCTGCTGATTTGCAGCCATCACGTAGCCCAGTGGGTGCAGCGGGAGCCAGAAAAATCTGACGCGCAAATATGTCAACACCCCCATAACACCGAAGCCGACTCCCATAAACAGTAGGCCAATCCAATCGGTAGTGGTCGGGTAGTGAAGCAAATTGGTCAACCGCTCGAAAAATTCTCGGCCATACCGCAAGGCCCATCCGCCGAAGTAGGCGGATTCGGCTCCTTTCTCATAATATAGGTGGAGTTGAACCCAAAAGTAACTGATGATGCCGATTCCGGCCGCAATGAGAATACCCGCAAGCATTCGCCGTGGGCTAATATTGGCTTGTTCGGCAATCTTAAACGCTTCCAATTGATGAGGCATCTGCTGAGGTCGGTAACCCCTGTTGAAAAAGCAAATTGATAACGTCGTTAAGTTGTGTGGCCCCAGGCCTCTGGTGCCGAGGATCGTATTCAACACATAACGAGGCGCTTGCCAGGGGTAGCGATGCACGAAGATACCGGCTTCGGTGCGAATACGGGTGGTAATAATCGGCGTGATGAGAAAAAGCAAACTGAATATCGAAGCTATCCAGAGTGACATGCCAGCTCTGTGGAGAGCGAGGGTAAAAAGGGAGAGCCCGCCAACCAGCCCCCAAACTGCCGTGCGATAGCGCATCGGCTCATCCGCATCATCGATTGTTGTCTCTCGTCTGAAAGCATTTTTCAATATGCTTCTGAAATGGTGCCTTCCCACCCAAAGGAAGAAGATGCAGAGGCCTAAAAATGCGCCGAACGCCTGCTCGTCCTGATAAGGGAAATTCGGAAGTTTGCCAAAACCATAGACGTTCGCAAGCGCAAGCTGGTTGCGGTAAAGAAAATAGAAGAGGGCGGTTGAAAAGAGTAAGTCAAGCGGCATTAAAAACATAATCCCGATGGCGAATGGATAGAAAGCAAGCCATACACCGTCATACAGGTTGAACGGCGGATCGAGGAACGAATAATAATCGCGTGTGACCGGGATATGTGGGATGACGGGATAAAGTGTACTGAGTCCGTTGAACAGACTGATGCCCCCAGCGATGGCAAAGCCAAGCCACATTCCTTTATTACGAAAGAAACCTGAGGTGGGATGAGTCATCTGTAGGGGAAGTTGGATAATCGGGAAGGTTAATCGCTCGCGGTCTGCCCATTGTCGCCGCAGAATGGTATTCAGACAAAGAAAAATAAAAGCCAGAAGAAGAAACAGCGCCAACCAGGCGAGTATAACCGGCACCCACACTTTGAGATGATGCTCCAGGTAGAAACTCGACTCGCCTAGATAGTATCCTTTCAGTGCCTTCTGATCATCGACAGTCAGCCAGCCGGGGATATAAGACCAGAATAGCGTTTTCCATTCATTCTCTTCGGTAGCGAACCAAAAGCCGTGTCCTGAGACAGACAGAACTGCTTGTAGGACGTCGCCGCCTGCAAGCGTTGTGGCCAAAGAAAGCATCACGTAAAGCAGCAACAGTTCATCCCGTCGAAGTGCCATACTTGGCGCAAAGAGATGGATGAGTCTGCTAATGACAATAATCCCCATCAGGATGAAAATGACGTTTGACAGCGGCACAACCCAAGTCGGAAAGGTGTAGCGCACCAATTCCATCTCGATGAGCATGTAACAGTTAATTGGTGCAACGAGCAGGACGATAAGCAAAACGCGCCAGGTCAGTCCGCGTTGCTTATCCGTTAATTGAGATTCCATTTATCCTTTTTTTTTATGCTACGATGAATGCTTGATATCGCGATAGTGCGACTTCTCCTCCAGCTTCAGCGGGTTTTTTGCTAGAAAAAAAGGGTGCATGGTTAGGTGTTCTAACGCCCTATCGAATGCGAATCCACGAAGGTAGTGTTTGTCGTGGGCTAGATTTCTAAAATGAAATCCGACTGGCAGGTCGTCGGGTGGCGTGTTTATATATCGGTCGGCAGTTTCTTAAGCTCGCTGGAGCTCCTCAGAATTGAGGGCGTTTTTCAAACTGAAGTATCCGACTGTATCAAATAAATGATGTTTTCTGGCAATCGGGCCAAGGTCTTGGCTCAATCCGTTGAGCAGTGGGACGATGTTACGCCTGATGGACAAGCGCCAAGACAAGCCGGTTGGGTGCAAAAGCCCCATCGCTATGGACGAACAACCCGCCAGTTGGCGATACGCAAACCCAACAAGAAAGGTGGCTACCGTTATGTGGTTCTGGTCATCACCGATATGGAAGCCGACGTTTTGACACTGCTAGCGCACAATTTGATTCGATGGGTGCAGCGGTGGATGCTCGATGCATTGGAGACCAAGCGGCAGATAGAAGCCCATGCCCAGCAAATGCTCAGTCAGCCATTGCCCTTAGTCGACCCAAGTCCAGCTTTGCCAGACATCATCGCACAGACAAAAAAGTCCATCGTGCAATGCGGTATTAAGCGATGGGTCAGACAGATGTTTGCCCTCAGTGGACGGGTCGTCATTAAACGGGGTTCGGTCACCCGTCTGATACTCAACGCTGCTTACCCATTGATTGACCGCTTTGTCATAGCATTTAAGCCTTTGTTAGGTCCTTATGGTGTCCATGTTTGCATCGGCAAAACCTAGCAGCTTATCAACCGAATTGGAACCATTGGAAGACAATCAAACACAATCATAGCAAAGGCTTAGACGTGTTCAAGCACATGCAAGAATTCGCCGTATTCGGGCGAAAGTGAGGTCCTAAACTTTAGGCATTTTTGTAATGGTCAACCATATGTTCCACACCTGCCGATAAATCGTCGGGCTACAATACGGCGCCCGATGAATCGGACTTCAAGCCCCAAGGATGCTGTTCCGTAGCTCGATGACTTCATCACCGGTCTGTTTATTCGACTGTGCTATGACTCGAAATAAACTCCAGCGCAGCTTGTGCGAGGAAGCCTGAGCGGGTTTCACCATAGATGTTCCGCAATGTGCCTTTCGGCAGGTCTTTCTTCGGATGAGGAACACTCACTCTGCTCGGTTTGTTGGGATGTTTGTATTGATGATGGATTCCACGAATGTGAACCGATATCCAACCTTCTCTCTTTAGCCTTGCAATCGCTTGGCGACTTGACATGTTCAGATAATATACACTGTACACATAGCATGTCAAGTGAGATTTCTTTGGCGTTCAAGGTGTTTGACAATCCGCTCAATCCGAGCCTATCGTTTCGCCAACCCAATTCGGAGAAGACTCAGAACAACTGTTGAATTGGCCTCCCATCTCGCGCGAGCGTCACAGGACGTCCCACATTGGTTTGATACTTTGTTTGCGGGTCGATGCCGATGTTCCTGAAGAAGGACGCCGCCAGGTCAACCGGCGTGAAGCCTTCGCCGGCAGGTGCCGAGGCGATGTCATCGGTTTCTCCGATTGCTTGACCGACTTGAACATCTCCGCCTGCCATCAATGGAAGGTACTTGACTAAATGACTTAGCTCTGCTATACTCATAATAGCTTTTCGATCTTTGACAAGGTACGAGGTTGCCATGTGCAATACCTGTATGGCGTAAAACCTTGTGCGTAATCAGAAAACTAAAATTTCTGTATAATTGGCGGAAATTATCTCTGATTGGCTGTTCGGTTAGAACCTGTCTGGAAAGTCGGCAGCCAAGCCATCTTTCGTCATTTGAAGACAGTTTTATCATGTTTTTGTAATTGCTCGCTATACACCTTCCGCCCCTTCGGGGCTTTTAGAGGCTGGTGCGAGGGGGATATACTATCGCACTCGCTATCCACTCGCTTGATTGCACGCTACAAATTGTATTTTTCAAACAGGCTCTTAGCTCGACTTTGTACATTTAAGCGGAATAACAGACGGTGTCAATCAAGCGTTCGAGAAAAGCGGTTGAGATTTTAACCATCTGGTCATTTTGGTTGACCTGTGAAAAAGTCATGTCCGCTTCTGCAGACCAAAAATGGTGTCTCACCCACCCTATTGCATCAGAAAAGGTGGCTAACGATTTCTGATACCATGCAGCCTGTCGCACTTCTACTTGATTCTGTTGAACCAGTAGATGAGCAGCTAAGGTAATCCAAGAGAACAGTCCAAATAGCATTGGAGTCGTGCGAGCAATCGCTTTATCCGACCATTGTCTTTGTGTTTCCACGCCTAGATGGGCACGCACTTCTTCAAAAGTGACTTCCATTCGCCAGCGACGAACATACCAGTTGGCTATCTGATTGGGACAAAGTGTTGTGTCAGTTGATAAAAGGGCTATCGGTTCATAACTGCCAAGAGGGTCTCGTATCAAAACCCAGCGGATTGGCACCGGGGGTTTGCCCGTGTGATACCAAACGGTTGGCTGTGAGATGATTTGCATTTCTCTTTGTTGACCGTTATACCAATCAAGTGTGACGTTCTGCCATTGGGTGTTTGGGTCATGCAGAATGTCAGCCAAGGTAGGTAACCGCTCTCCTTTCTTACAAGGACGTCCTGTACCGCTATAAGGTGGAGCAGGTTGGTAGAGTGCTGCATCAAGTCGCAAACGAGTGATAATGGTTACCGGATTTGACAATTCTTGGCAAGCTGCAAGGAATTCTAACACCGCATAACTATAATCAGCGACCACAACCAAGTAACGATTGGGCAACCACCGGCGAAGTTGAAATACAATTTGTCTTGCCCAGTCAGTGAGTTTCTTGTGGCAACGTTTTTCAGACTCATAGTAACGTTTGGAGGGTGCAAGTGCCGTCAAAAACGGCAGCGCCCAGATACATGATGCCCAGGGAATCTGTGTTAGCCACATCAGCGCTATCCAACGTAATCCACTGGTTTTGACAAAGTGGCTTGATGAAGAACGCACGGCATCACGATAGATACCTCGTGCTTTGATTTTGGCTCCCCAGCGGCGCTCAATCGTTTCATCAATGCCAAATACTAACGGTTGCTTACCGTCGTCGAGGAACTTCAATAACGTAAACAACAGTTTTTGGGCGGCTTGCAGAGGGGACCAAATCGCACGACTGAGCACGTGGTGATACAGAGCAAACCGATTGTCGGCTGACCGACCGGTCACTCTCAGGGCTTGAGTTACTGTTCGCCTACCGGTTAAAAGGATTGTTCCAACGAGTAAGATTTGGATTTTAATCCAGCTAGGACGTCGAAACAATGATTGAAACGGAGTTAACAACGTTATCAGCAATGGGGGAATCAAGGTGTACCTCCTTAGTCGAATGGTGTTGCTTTTTCGACTAATTTTACCTTATTCCCCTTCTAGTTTTGTACAAAGTCGAGCTTAGAGTATATCTCCGCAAGGACATCGGGAGCTATGCGTAAGGAATCGCATGGATTGTGCATTTATATTTCCATATAAATTGCATCTATTTCCATGTAGAAAGGAACGGTCAATAATTACCGTTGTTACCTAGTTCATAATGCTCTACACAATTAAAAACCATCGCGTAGTCATATTAAAGGAGGGTTTCGTGATGAAGAGATTAGCTTTTCTTCTTGCAGCCGCATTGCTTTTAGCGGTTGTTCCCGTTGCTGGGTTCTCACTAGAGACAGATAACAATACAGTATTGCTCTTTTTGTTAGACGAACGCCATGTCGATGCTGATGGGGTTTGCTGCAATACTGTCAAAGACCTTTCAGGGTTAGGCAACGATGGAACCATTGAGGGCGACATCAAAGTGGTCCCGGGGAAGATGGATAACGGTTACGAATTCGATGGGAATTCATTTATCCAGGTTCCAAAATCCAGGGCGCTGGATATCACGCAACACATCACCGTTGAGGCATGGGCGAAACCGGAGCAGTTGGCCGGTGAGAATTTTATCCTCGATAAGAGGGCGGGTAATCCGCGGTTGGGATATGAGCTTTTCCAGGTTGACAACGTTTTTGGATTCATGATGGCGACCCCCGGAAAGAAAGCTGTTCTTAACCAAGACGAGCCCGCGCCTATTGGTACGTGGCAATACCATGCCGCTACCTATGACGGTAAGACGATGAAATATTATCTGGATGGTGAGTTCCTTAAGGAAACGGATCAGATTGGGAACCTTGGCGTTGAAAGTGACCTTTTCATCGGTACGGAAGGTTTCCCGGCTGGGACTAGACACCCCTATAAGGGTGTTTTGGACAATATCCGTATTTCGAAGATCGCACGGACAGCAGACGAGATAAAGGAGACGTACAATAAAGTATCACGAATCGCCGCCGTGAATCCCGAATGGAAGCTCGCCCAAACTTGGGGCTCAATCAAAACCCAATAAAGAATCCGGGGTAGTCCTTAAGATGTAAGGATGGGTAGTGCGCGGAGAAGACTCGGAACAACTGTTGAATTGGCCTCCCATCTCGCACGAGCGTCACAGGACGTCCCACATTGGTTTGATACTTTGTTTGCGGGTCGATGCCGATGTGCCGGAAGAAGGACGCCGCCAGGTCATCCGGCGTGAAGCCTTCGCCGACAGGTGCCGAGGCGATGTCATCGGTTTCTCCGATTGCTTGGCCGACTTGAACATCTCCGCCTGCCATCAGTGGAAAGTACTTGACTAAATAACTTTGCTCTGCTATACTCATAAAAGTTTTTCGATCTCTGACAAGGTTCGAGGTTGCCATGTGCAATACCTGTATGGCGTAAAACCTTGTGCGTAATCAGAAAACTAAAATTTCTGTCTATATGGCGGAAATTATCTCTGATTGGCTGTTCCGTTAGAGTATATCTCCGCAAGGAGAAATTACGTTATAATCTCGATGGCTGTCCCGAAAACTTTCGAGATGAGACTTGTTATCCATATGGAGCAAGAACATCGGGAGCTATGCGTAAGGAATCGCATGGATTGTGCATTTATATTTCCATATAAATTGCATCTATTTCCATGTAGAAAGGAACGGTCAATAATTACCGTTGTTACCTAGTTCATAATGCTCTACACAATTAAAAACCATCGCGTAGTTATATTAAAGGAGGGTTTCGTGATGAAGAGATTAGCTTTTCTTCTTGCAGTCGCATTGCTTTTAGGGGTTGCTCCCGTTGTTGGGTTCTCAGAGACAGTATTGTACTTTCCGTGTGATGACATCCAAGGCGATACTGTCCAAGACCTTTCAGGGGAAGGCAACGATGGAACGATTCACGGCCAGATCAATCTGGTCGCAGGGAAGTTCGGTAACGGTTACGAATTCGATGGGGCATCAATGATCCAGGTTCCAAAATCCGGGACGCTGGATATCACGCAAAACATCACCATTGAGGCATGGACGCTGAAACACGAGGCGGGGGCCGAAGAGCAATTTGTCTTCGATAAGAGGGCGGGTGGTCCGCGGTTGGGATATGAGTTTGTCCAGATTAACGACGCTTTTGGACCCCATTTTGTCACCCCGCCCGAAGTGAAAGCTATTATTTTGCAAGACGAGCCCGCGCCTCTTGGTACGTGGCAATACCATGCCGCTACCTATGACGGTAATAAGCTAAAATATTATCTGGATGGTCAGTTCCTTAAGGAAACGGACCAGAGTGGGGACCTTGGTGTTGAAAGTGACCTTTTCATCGGTGCGGAGAATGGGACTAAAGGGTTCTATGTGGGTGTTTTGGACAATCTCCGTATTTCGAATGTCGTACGGACAGCAGACGAGATAGCGCAGGCGTTCAATCAAGCCACCGCCGTGAATCCCCAATTGAAGCTCGCCCAAACTTGGGGCTCAATCAAAACCCAATAAAGAATCCGGTAGTGCACTACATTTCCTATCGTTACATGTAGTGCACTACCCCATCAGAAAGGGGGCGAAGTGGCCCAAGACAGCAAGTCAAATGTGGTGCTGGCAGAGATCGATCTGTCAGAATGCGCGGCAGGCAAAATTCTGGACTATCGCGAGCCGGATAAACGCGTGGAGGAGAAGGTTTTCAAGGGCTGGAACAATGCCCTGGAATGGGGCCCCAAGCAGGGGAAACGGCCAAGTTCCTATCGGGTGGTTCGGGATGGGGAGGTGCCGGTGCTGGAACATCACAACAAAACCGGCCGCTGCCTTACAACAGGGGAGCCGCTGTGGGCGGATTACACAGTGGAGGCCTTTGTTCGGCAACTGAACGCGTTTACCCAGCCGAACAATGACGAACCACACGCCATTGTGGGCCTCTCAGGCCTGATGGTGCGATATCAGGATCTGCGGCGGTATTATATCTTCGCCATAGAGGGATATGAGCGCTTTGTGCTGTATCGCCGTGAGGATGAGGCATGGACCATGCTCGCCGATTACCGGGATGGGGTGGACCGAAGTCGGTATTACCACCTGAGGGCGGTGTGCGAAGGAGAGCGGTTGGCGTGCTACGTGGATGGAAAGCAAATATTTGTCGCCTATGACGAGAAGTTTCAGACGGGCAAGGTTGGCATCCGGACCAACACGCGCAGCCGGATGTATGGGGTACGGGTTACCGCGTCGGAGCCCGCCCGGGCGGCATACGCAAGCCGTCAGAGTGCCTATGACCGGGAGGTAGCGGAGGCAGCGGAAAAATACCCGAAGCCGGTGCTGTGGAAGCGGATCGACGTAAGCGAATACTGGCCCTGCGAGGTGCGGTTGGGAGATTTCCGTGGGGCCGGGAAGAACGAGATCGTGCTGCAGCAGGAGACGGAATCGGGCCTTCGGGTGGTGTGCCTGGATGCGGACGGAGAAAAGCAGTGGGATCAGGTGTATGCCGCGGCGGCGGGTTTAGATAAAAAACACAAGGTAGTACACGATCTGGATGGGGACGGCGTGGAGGACTTCATTGGGGTCGAAGGGGATCTGCTGCGGATGGTCAGTGGACGGACAGGGGAGGTAACGGCCGAGACAGAACTGCCAAAGACAGGGCCGTATCGCGGGTATCGGGGAAAGAGCGTGAGGACGTGTTTGCACAAGCTAGGGGCCTTGTGGCCGTGCCGAATTCGTAAGACAGAGAAGGCGCAGGATCTGATCTTGCGGGATGGCGACGGCGAGGGAACCGGGTACTCCATCTGGGCTTACGATGAGGCCTTGAATCTGCGGTGGCGTCAGGATGCGCACGAGTCGTGGTATGGGATGTACATGTGGTTCTATGACGTGGACGGGGATGGCCGCGATGAGATCCTGCCGGGGTATCAGCTTTACGATGGGGACGGGAATCTCCTGTGGCTGATGGAAGGCGCGGAATACATCGAAGATTCAGGGGGAGCCGGGCATATCGATCACGCCGCGTTTGGGGAATTGGACGGCGATGAAAGCAATGGTCCCGAGATTGGGATTGCCGGCAGCGATCCGGGATTTTTCTTAGTGGATGCGCGCACCGGGGCGCTGTTGAGGCATCACCGGTTTGGTCATGTGCAGGGGATCTATGCGGGGAATTTCCGGCCGGATCTGCCGGGTTTGGAAATGTGGATGGGGAATCGCTGGGAAAACTACGGGATCTTGAATCTGGTGAGCGGCCAGGGAGATCCGCTGACGCGGTTCGAGCCCGACACAATCAGCCAAGGGGGCCCGCCAGTGAACTGGACTGGCGACGGCGAAGAGCTGCTGTTCCTCTATTCTTCCAGGGAGGCGTTCGGTTTCTATGACGCGAAGGGCAGAAAGGTGGTGCGCCCGGTATGTGAAGGGCTGCCATTCGAGTGGGCATATGGGTTGACCGAGGATGTGGTGGGCGACGCTCGAGATGAAATTGTCTATGTTCACGAGGGGGCCGTTTATATCGTAACGCAGGATCGTCCCTATCCTCCCGGCGAACGGATTTATGCGCCAGAGCGCAGGTTTGATATTTCGTTGCCGGGCTGGAAGTTGAATGAGGGTTAGGATCATCTGGATGATTTCTGTTGACATTTTGTTCACTAAGAAGTTCAAACATGGTACAATTCCGTGGGCGGGGAGCGTCGCACGCTCTTCTACAAGTATGTTCCTTTTGGCATGCACGTAGCGCCGTCGCCGGATTTGATCTGCCGGGCCACTGTAAGATCGAGCCTGAGATGATTTTCCAGATCGATCCGGATCTGGCGCTCAGAATTATCCGCGAACGCGGGCCACATATCTAACACCAACGCCCTTTGAAAAGCGAAACGATCCGCTTTTCAAAGGGCGTCTTTATTTGAAGCAGCTATGTCCGTTCGTTTTGTTTTTTTGACAGACAGTCATCACTACCCCGGTGCGCCGAAAGACTACGGGGCGCCGAAGATGCTGACGCAAAGTAGAACCGTTCTGGATGCAATCGTGCCGGCGGTCAATCCACTCAAACCCGACTTCATCGTTCACGGCGGGGACTTTCTCTGCGGCGGCAGCTCCTTTGAGTTGCCGTGGACGACCTATCTGCAATCGATTGAGGAGGTCGCAGAGGTATTTTCCGGGTTCGAGGCGCCAACATATTACGTTCCGGGCAATCACGACTCAGATGCACAAAGCGGATCTTTTGAACCGTTCGCGGCAAGATTCCCCATCCCGGAAACAATCGATGTCGTTGATGCGGGGCCTCGTCTTCGACTCGCGCTCGCAAACATCTACCATCAGTGCGACCCTATCGAGGAAGGCAACGGCGTTTGGACCGACGCGCTTGACAACGGACTCCGTGAAGCAGCGAAACAAGCCTATGCCGATCGATGCGCGATATTGCTGGTACTCCATACATGGGTGCTGCGAGGCTACGAAGACCAGCCCGGCGTCCTCAGCGGCGCAGACCGTCTGCTGGAAACCGTGAAGGAGAGTCCCGCCATTGTCGCATTGTTCACGGGGCATAAGCACACGAACCGTATCCGGATGTACCGTGATTTCCTGGTCGTTGACACGGCATGCCTAATCGGTTTCCCGATGGGATTTCGGGAGATTCGACTCCAGGACGACGGATATTTTGTCACGCGGTTCCACCAACTGGATCTGCCAGAGCTTATCCAGGAATCGTACGACCGTTCCAGCGTAGAAACGAACAACGCCTGGCAGGGCGAGATTCATGATCGGGATACGGAAATCTTCTTGCCAAGACTCAGAGAAATTTGGCGCTAGAAAAGGAGCAGCGAATGAAAATTCTCGTCACCGGCGCCGCCGGTCGGGTGGGCTCGGCCGTTGTAAAAGGTTTGAAGGACAGGTATTCTCTGCGGGGTTTTGACCGCGTCCCGACGCCCGAACTCGAAGACGCAGTCGTTGGGGATATCACTGACTTCGATGGCGTCCTTATAGCCACGCAGGACATGGAGGCAGTGATTCACCTCGCGGGCAATCCGTCGAGCGGGGCGCCCTGGGAGGAGATACTCCCGAACAATTTCATCGGCACATACAATGTCTTTGAAGCGGCGCGGCAAAACGGCGTGCGACGCATCGCTTTCGCCAGTCGGGCTGGGCTGCTTGCGCCCTATCCCAAAGACGTCATGCGGACGGTTGATATGACGCCGCGACCGGAGACCTACTATTCAATCAGCAAGGTGTTTGGGGAAAGTCTGGGGTATATGTACTCCGCGCGATTCGACATGGAATTTGTGGCGGTTCGGATTGGCAATTTTAAGCACGACCGTGGCCTTCCCACACACCCGCATCAACTCAGTTACGGTGACGCGGCTCGTGTGTTCGAGCATGCTCTCACGCATCCCGGCGTGAAGTTCGAGGTTGTGTTTGGGGTTTCAGACAGTACCTGGCCGCTTTACGATTTAGAACACGGACGGCGCGTTATCAACTATCACCCGCAGGATAAGTCGGAGGCGGAGCCCGAGATTTGACGCCAGGAATCATCGGCTCGTTAGGGAAAAGGTCACGGTATTTTCCAGGGGAGGCGCCCGCCCAGAATGGTGGGATGGGGTCGAACATATCCAGGGAGACCGCAATGATCGGTCGGACTTCACAGCAAGGCTGAAGGGAAAGTCGTTTGACGCCGTCATTGATACCCAGGCTTACCGGAAAGAAGACGTCGAATCAGCCGTGGAAGCCTTCAGCGGGAATGTCGGTCGTTATCTGATGGTCAGCACCGGATCGGTGTATCTGGAAGGTGCGGTGGACTTTGCCAAGCATTGCACCTTTCAGGAGTCGGTCGTGGATTGGGCGTCGATTGACTATACCTACCCCGAAGGCGAAGACCATACGGCGTCGGTAAAAGACACTGCGAAAAGTGGCTTCAGGAGAATAGCGACATTCCGTACACAATCATCCGCATTCCCGAGGTCATGGGCTGGGACGACCCGACCGGGCGGATGTGGTGGTGGGTGCAGCGAGCGATGGATGGTCGCGGCGTTGTCATTCCGCTGGAGCACCGCGGACTGTTTCGCACCCTCTATTCCGCTGATGCGGCGATGGCGTTCATCCGCGCCCTTGATACGCCTGAGACGGCGAACCAGACCTATCACATTGCTACGCAGGAGATCATAACAATCGAGCGTTGGGCGGATCTGATTTGGCGGGCGGCGGGCCATGCGTGCACGATTGCCTACGTCCCACGGGAAGTTATCCATAAACGTCCGCGTGATGCTGCATCACGCAATCAATATCTTCGAGACAAAGTTAATCGACATATCGCTCAAATTTGGGCAGCGAAAGTTAAACGCGATAAAAATGAACTCAGAGCACAAGTTTTGTCAAGTAGTACGGATTTTACAACCTGTGGATTACACGGATTGCCACAAATTGTCGCAACTGGTCAATGGCGTCATAGATGCTTGGGTACTGATAGCCGAAGATGGGGTTCAGCGACAGTTCGGCGATAGATTTAGCGTGTGTGTTTGAGCAAATCGCGTCTATCAGATTCATCAGCACATCGTCTCTGGTCTGGAAACTATCATAAAGTTCATGACGAAATTGGACAAATCGGCTAACCTTTAAGTCGTTTCTGTTGATATAGAGACTATCGTGGAGGAATTAGAGCCGTGACTGAACCCATTATAAAGACCACCGTGGTTGGCAGCTATCCTATACCGGCATGGCTGGCGGCCATGCCGTCAACGCCTAATCTTCATGACGCTATTCTGGTGGTGCTCAAGACGCAGGAATTAGCCGGTCTTGATCTACTGGCCGATGGCGAACTATCGCGCTTTAATATTATGCACCCCGAAACCAATGGTATGATTGACTATTTCATCGGTCCTATGGCCGGCATCAGCACACATTTGAGCCGAGAGGAATTGAGTACGTTTCGAACTCAGTCCGGCATGGCTTTTCGAGCACAACCGGCCGGCGTGGTACGAGACAGGATTGGGGAAGGGTTGCTCAATTTGCCGGCCGCGTGGCAACTCGTTAAACCGTTAACCGGCCATCCCCTCAAGTTTACGCTGACCTCACCGTATATGCTGGCCAAGACTCTGCTCGACCAGCATTACCACGACCTGCCAACCCTAACAAACGAGATTGCTGAGGTGCTGCGCCGGCAAGTAGCCGAAATTGACGCTACGGTGATACAGATTGACGAAGCCAATTTAACTGGGCATCCCGAAGATGCAAGCTGGGCCTATAAGCCTATCAATCATGTCCTCGATGCCGTCCAGGGCCAAAAGGGATTGCATTTATGCTTTGGCAACTACGGTGGACAAACCATTCAGCAAGGCTTCTGGCGTAATCTGCTGCCATTTCTCAATAATCTCGACGTCGATCACCTGATTCTTGAGTTTGCCCGTCGAGGCTTCGACGAGTTGGAGCTTTTCTGCGACTTACGCCAGGACATTGCCCTGGGAGTCGGCGTTATAGACATCAAGGATAATGAAGTCGAGACCGTTGACGAAGTGGCTAAGAGCATTGAAAAGGCCGTCAAGGTGCTTGGTGCAGAGCGGGTGCGTTGGGTTCACCCAGACTGCGGCTTCTGGATGTTACCGCGTAGCGTTGCCGACAAAAAAATGGAGAGCTTAGTTCGAGGCCGAGATCAATTTTTGGGGCGCATATGACTATTTCACTTCTGGATCTTGATCTGTACATTCTTAATATGAAAACGCGGATGCCGTTTCGCTACGGAATTGCCGTGATGACCGCGCTGCCCTGTCTATTTGTCCGTTTGACCGTGGAGATCGATGGTCAACCTGTTTATGGATTTTCATCTGATGGCTTAGCCCCTAAGTGGTTCACCAAGGATCCGGAGAGTCATTATCGTGATGATATTGCCGATATGCTGCGCATTGTGCAACAAGCCTTCCGGCACGGACAGGAGATGGGAGGCACTGATACAATATTTGCCTTGTGGCGAGGTATTTATGACCAGCAACAGCGCTGGGCAATGGAGGCCAACTATCCATCTTTGTTGTGGAACTTCGGCGTGAGCCTGATTGAACGAGCCTTAATTGATGCCTACTGTCGCCTTACGGATACGCCAATAGCCGGTGCGATACGGCGAAATACGCTTGGTATACGGTTGGGGGAAATCCATTCCGAGTTGGCAGAATGTGAGCCGGCGGATCTGTTGCAGTCACATCCTCTGACCACGATTACGGTGCGCCACACCGTCGGATTAGCTGACCCCCTGACCGATGCCCAGATTCCCGACGCAGAGCGTGTTAGCGACGGGTTGCCCCAGTCGCTGGCCGCTAATATACGGACTTATGGATTGACCCGATTCAAGATCAAGGTGATGGGGGATATAGCCACAGATGTCGAACGACTCAAAACGATAGCAGCCGTGATTGGAGAGAATGTGCCGGGCGATTATGCCTTCACCCTTGACGGAAACGAACAGCATCATTCAGCCGAATTCTTCAAGGCCTGGTGGCAAGCGCTTAATGCATCTTCCGATTTGGCTTCTTTCTTAGATCATTTGTTATTTGTTGAACAGTCTATTCATCGCTCTGTGGCCCTGCATGAAAATACCAAGCGGGTTTTCTCACAGTGGCGCCACATCCCGCCCATCATTATCGACGAATCGGACGGACGTCTTGGGAGTTTACCCATAGCTTTAGACTGTGGTTATGCCGGCACCAGTCATAAAAACTGCAAAGGCATTTTCAAAGGGGTTGCCAACGCCTGTTTACTCGAATTCCTCGAGCACAACAATCCTGAAAAACAATTTCTACTGAGTGGAGAAGATCTGGCAAATGTTAGCCCCGTTGCTTTGTTACAGGATTTATCGCTGATGGCAATATTGGGCATCGAGCATGTTGAGCGCAACGGTCATCATTACTTCAAAGGCTTGAGTATGTTTCCCCCGGCCATGCAGGATACTTTTCTGGCCGATCATCCAGACCTCTATCACCGCCACCCAGCCGGGTTTGTTGCCCTCGACATTACAAAAGGCCGTATCCGTTTGGCATCGGCGCTTAAGGCGCCCTTTGGCTACAACTTTATCCTGGATACGGCCACATTCTCTCCACTCGACCGGTGGACATTCGAGTCGTTAATGCAGAATTAATCCGATACTGCACCCTCGATTTGATCAATGATACGACTTTTTCAGTTAGGACCGGATCCCGGTCAGACCTAACCCCCCGTCCCCCTTCCCTCGAAGGTTTAGGGGCGCCCAGGTAAAAAAGGTGGCAAAGAGACAGACAGTTGTAGCATCCTAATCTGTATAGCCAAATAATCAGAAAAGGAGTACTACAATGCCTGCCTTAAGTGTATACCAACAGGTATACGACCTATTAGATGCGCATCTTGATGAAAAAGTTGATGCCGCTAGCCGTGAGCGAATCACCTTGCTGGTTGTTGGCATCATTGGAGCGAAGGGCGCCTCGCCATCACGAATTGCCGATGCACTTTCTCAGTTAGGCCTCAGCGATGCAACACCTGAGAGCATTGAACGCCGCATACGGCGGATTGAGAATGATGATGAACTAACTGCGGTGTTATGTATTCACCCGTTCATCAGAGAACGACTGGTCATTGGCAAACCAGAGCATCTGCTGTTAATTATTGACCCAACAACCCAAGAAGACCTAGTGGTTATGGTTACAGTCTCGGTGTGGTATCGTGGTCGAAGTCTCCCGTTGGTTTGGACCACTTGGCCAGCGAATCAACCCCTTGAAGGGGATAGCTTCTGGGAGCGAATCGAATCGTTGATACAGACGATACAGCCACTGCTGCCTAAAGGTGTCGAGATAACTTGGCTTGCCGACAGAGCCTTTGGCACGCCAATGTTCTGAGATATGATTACCGCTCGTGGCTGGCATTTCGTGGTTCGAGTTCAAGGGCAAACGCGGTATATCGATTGCTCTGGCAAGTCGCAACGGATTGATAACTTGGTCACTCGTCAAGGGCAACGCACCAAGTTAAGGGGACACGCGTTCAAGAAACACCAACGGCGAGATGTCTCTGTGGTTGTCTACTGGGGAACACGGCATCAAACCCCACTGTGTCTGGTCACATCGCACCCACCCAAGTGGCGAATCATCTTGCTGTATCGTCGGCGATTTCCTATTGAAGCGATGTTTAGAGATTATAAGTCATATGGCTGGCAATTTGAACAAGGACAAGTCACAGACCTTGAGCACTTAGAACGCCTATTAGTTGGCATGGCTTTAGCCACTTGGGTCACCATATATGTTGGAACACAAGTGGCTGCCGACCATTTATCCCAACCACCCACTGTCGTAGACGAACTATCCCCTGGATTGGAAAACGGAGTTTATTTCGCCTGGGACTCTCCCTTCTTCATCAACTGTTCAATGACCCCACTGAGCATCCATTGCGATGGCAATTCCTTGATTGGTCCGCTGGAAATTGGCAACAACAGGTCTATTTTCATCATGCCAAAGCTTATGTCTTTGCTACTTCTTAATTCCTCTACCTGTCCGCCCTTAAGAACCTGTTTGAAAAGTCCCAAACCGTCTTAGAGAAAGGCTATTCGGCGGTAACTGCATTGAAAATCCGATGATTTTGAGTCTCAAAAGCCCCAACAATAGCTTTGCGAGGTTTGAAACCTTCGCAAGGTTGGACGATCCATCCATTCAAAGTTGACGGACCATTAGCGCGGCTCATAGGTGTCGGATCCCTTCAGCGGCAGGGGAACAGCCCAAATGTTGCGATAGGCAACCAGATTGCCGTGATCCTGCAGCAGCAGAGGCCCCGGCTCACCTGTCTGTTCGTCAACGGCGCCCCCGGTTGGCCCCGGCAATTGGACATTGTTGTGGATGACCTGTCCATTCTGCAGCACGGTCATCCGCACCGGTTCTTCCACTTCCTTCGCATCATTCACGCGCGCGGCACGGAAGATCACGTCATACGTCTGCCACTCCATCGCGGGCTTACAAGCGTTCACCAGTGGAGCGAATTGATTGTAGATCGCGCCGCAGTCCCCCATGCCGGGAATGTTGATCCCGTAAGAATCGAGCACCTGAATTTCATACCGGCCCTGCAGGAATACCCCGCTGTTCCCTTTGGCTTGCCCGGTGGCTTCCGGCATATCTGGGCAACGAAATTCCAGATGGAGGAAGCAATCAGTCAATCGCTCCGTGCTCATGATGTCCCCTGCGCGAGGTACAACATGCAGTAGGCCGTCCTCAACCTTCCATTCCGCAGGACTGCCGTCCCGCTTTCTCCAGTTGTTCACAGCCTTGCCATTGAATAAAACGATTGCATCCGACGGTAGTGCTGCCTGGTAGGTGTTCAAAGTGTTTTCCATTCTCTTTTGATGGTAAATGGAATAGCTCGCAAGATGAATTCACCACAATCGTTGCGCCTTCAGCCGTTCTTCGTCCAGTTCCATTCCCAATCCGGGGCCGTCTGGAACGATGATATGTCCCGCGTCGTACCGTACCCGTTCCTTGACAACCTGTTCCTGGTAAACCAGTGGACCGGCAGGGTAGCACGGAAAATCCACGTTGGGCACTGCTGCGATCAGATGGGCGCGCGCTGCAGTGCCAATGGATAGTTCCACAGTGCTGCCCGATAACGCCTTGATGCCGAAGATCTCACACAGCGCGAACATCTTCCGACAAGCTGTCATGCCTGCATAACCCACGCCGACATTGAAAACATCCACGGCTTCGTGACGCGCCAGGCGGACAGCGACGGAGGCGTCTGAGACGTGTTCGCTGATCGGCATCTCCACTGCATCTCGCACGGCGATAAAGTCCTCGACAGGGGCGTTATGGCGCCCTTCCACAGGGGATTCAACGAGATTCGGTTTGAATGGGGTGAAGCGCTTTATCACATCAATAGCCGTCTCCACGTCAAACCGTCCGCTCGCATCCAGCGCGTTGATCTCGACTCCATCCCCCCAACGGTTGCGCAGTTCGGTCAGGAAGCGTTCGTCCTGCGTCAAATCTGCACCGAAATAATATCGGATCGTCGAATGACCGCGATCCAGCAGGCTTTCCACACGCTGCAGGTTCGCTTCTACGTCCGCTTCAGTCTGACATGGAGCCAGCGGATACGCAAAAGCGATCCGATCTCGGTATTTGCCACCGAACAGTTGATAGACGGGCACATCCAGCGCTTTACCGATAGCATCGTGCAGCGCGATGTCAATCCCGCCCACAATCTGATGTTCCCACTCCTGCTGTTCCAACGCGACCTGGATAGCAGTCAGGTCGAACGGTCTTTTTCCGACAAGCAGCGGCACCAGCCGGTTGTGCAGCGCGTTAATCGTTTCCGGCGTGAGCGAGAAGTTAACATCCGACATCTCTCCCAAACCCGTGATTCCCACATCGGTTTGCAGCCGGACAATAACGTGGTGTGAAACCGCTTTTTCCGGATTTGAAGGACTGGTGCGTCCCATTTCACGCGTTGAGTAAATTGCTGTTAATTCAATATCTGAAATTTTCATTTTTCCTCCTGATGGCTCAGATCCCCCATCAGGGGCGGGAGATGCAGAGGGGAATCTGGGGCCAACTGTAGGTCATAACGGAAAATTACAAGTTTCGCTTTTCGGAATCCTCGCGGAGCACGACCTGAATTGGTATAAGTGAAAAAGTCGTATCAATGAGTTTGACCAAATGAATCACACCGCGCAAATCGCTGGATGGAACCTGGCACTACGAAGGTAGTCGATCAAATGGTGATGCATGGTCAGGACACTGTCATAGCGGCATCGCTGGGGGCAAAAGAACCAATCTACCCGCCATTGCATTTAAAGTTCAGACGGCGCCAAACGAGAAAGTCAAATCAAACGATTCGCTCGTTTAATTTACATCCATGTAACCGGGGCAGATTGTGAGTTCTTCGAAATCTACTGATTCCATATTGATTTCGAGAAAAATCACAATCGATCCACCGTCATCCCCCCATCCTGCACGATCACCTGCCCAGTGGCGTAGGGCAGTTCACCGCGCACGAGCGCGGCGACGGCGCGGCCAATGTCTTCAGGCTGTCCCCACCGTGGTTCCAAGGTAAGTCCCTCGCCAATCAAGCGGTCATACTTTTCCTTCACGCCGGCGCTCATGTCTGTTTCGATGATTCCCGGGCGCAGTTCGTAGACCGGAATGCCGTGCGCGGCAAGACGTACGGCCCAAAGACGCGCCGCCATGCTCAGCGCCGCCTTGCTCATGCAGTAATCGCCACGATTGATCGAGGCCACCGCCGCCGAGATTGACGTCACGAAGACAACCACGCCCGCGTATGCGGCGTCATTTTCTTTCTGCTCGATCATCCAGCGAGCCGCCGCCTGGGTGAGAAAAAATGGCCCCCTGCAGTTGATGCGCATGAGTTCATCGAAGCTCAGTTCGTCTGCCTCCAAAATATCCGCGCGGACCTTCGGTGCGACGCCCGCATTGTTGACCAGGATATCGAGCCGGCCGAAACGCTTCTGCACTCTCTCCAGAATTGCCTCGCGATTGTCAGTCTCGCCGATATCGCCCTTTACGTACAAGACCTCGACGCCGAGACTTTCGAGTTCCTCCAACACTGGCTTGACCTTGGCTTCATCACGGACGCCGTTTAAGGCGAGATGGCAGCCGTCCGTAGCCAGGGCCTTGGCAACGCCCAAACCGATCCCGCGCGTCCCACCGGTGATCAGGGCTACACGGATGGGGATCTTCATCAACTTACACCTCCGCTAAGTTGGCTTGCCCCCGTCCCCCAATTCTGGGGGTGGAAATTCCCTCAACTCCCCCAGAATTGGGGGACGGGGGGCGAATGTGCACCAAAGTCAAACTAAAACGTCTTTTTAATCTCTTTGAGCCGCTTAGCGTCTTCGTTGTGCTTGTAGTAATCGTCGAGCGGGTAGCAGCCGCTCGGAAGCCTGTTGCGCGGCGCCGTGGTGCAATCGCTGAAAGTGCGGCAGATGCGTCGCTTGTCAAGTGTACCGCTTTCTGTGGCATCGGCCAGAATCTCCGGATAGGAAAGCATCACGCGTCCCAATCCCACCGAGTCCACCCAGCCAGCACGCACCACGGCCTGCGACACGTGTGGGAGGTATTCCTGCAGATACGTATAAGCTGAACCCACCAGGATGAGGTTGGGAAAGCGGGCCTTGAGCGCCTTAACCACATGAATCTGGCGTGCAACACCGACCAACGGATCTTCGGGGGGCTGATAACCGTCGCTCGGGGGAAAAAGCGCCGGTCGCTGGATGTGCGGATTGTAGTAGGGACTGCCCGCCGTAAGATTGACCAACCGTATCCCCAGCGACTCGACAAGGGCGAGGAAGCGTTCCGGTTCGTCGAGGTCGTAAGCGATGGGATTTTCGGGATTCACGCCGAAGGCATAGCGATACGGCAAGACGTCGTCATAGACCTCGGGAATCCCCGGACCGAGCTTGGTCGCGGTGCTTTGGTCGGGATGTGGCTTGAAGGGGACAAAGTCGAACGTGCTCAGGCGGACCCCTATCTCAAGCTCCGGTACTTGGGCACGGATCCCGGAGACGATCTCGCACAGGATGCGTGTCCGGTTTTCGAACGATCCGCCGTAAGGTCCAGGCCTCGTGTGGGCACCTAAGAATTCGTGAAGGAGATAACCGTGGCAGTGTTTTATGTCCACGAATTCTGCGCCGACACTATAGGTTATGGCGGCCGCTGCAACATAGTCGTCGATAAGCCGTTTGACCTCGTCATCGCTCAAGACAGCGGCATCGCTCGTGATACCGAACTTCCGATCTAAAAAAGGATGCGGGCAAGCAATAGGCGGTTCAAGCGTCTTCTTGTCGTCCGGCCGTGAGAAGCGCCCCGAATGCGTCAGTTGGAAACCGATCAGGAGATCATCCGTGTTTCCGTAGCGCTCGCGATGCATGCTCAGGAGCGCTTCTCGGAGCGAGGCGATGCCGGCCTGGTTTGCCTTATTAATGACCAGTTGGTTAGGATTCGCGCGGCCGTCCGGCCGGACCGCCATCGCCTCGCCGCCCCAGATGAGCTTGGCTCCGCTCATGCCGAAGCGCTGCCACCGCCGATTCATGGACTCAGTTACGCCACCGGTTGTCGTGCCGTCCCAGCCCTCCATTGGCTGCACACACCAACGGTTGCCAATCGTGCGCTCGCCGAACTGGATGGGCTTCAAAAGTGGAGAATCACTCCCTGTGAGGATGGCATCATCCGTCGGCAGCTCCAGACCAAGATGCTCAAGGTGCTCGCGGAAATCGTCAATCGTCTTGAACGACGCGATGCGCCGAAAGCTCTGTTTTTGACTCATTTGGAAACCTTTTCAAATTTCCCTCAACCGAAGAATTTGTAATCAGGCAGCCTTTTCGCCATTCGTTGCACGTACAGCGCCGCTTCGCGGGCATGGTAGTCTCCCCACAAGCAGGCTTCGCCAGAAGGCACGGCGCGCCCTTGGGGCACATGGTCCCAGCCGTTCGGACGGTGATAGACCGCGTGCAGGATGAGCCCCTGGTGGGCTTCGGAGCAACTTAAATAGGGGTCATCGAGTAGTGTTTTCAGCACGGTGAGCCCCGCTTGGATGTAACGTTGTGCAGCGTCGGCCTCGCCCTGCCTCTCAAGCAAACTGCCCAGGCGAATCAATCCCTGGCAGGTAATGCTTGCCGCCGAACTGTCCACGGGTTCGTGCTCGTTGAAGGGGTCTGCCGGCCGGTGAAGATAATCGCCCATTGCAGCGAGGCCCGGTGCACCCGTATCCCAATAGGGGATGCCGTCGGTCGGCGTATTTTCGATGTAGAAATCGGCGCTCGCCCTCGCGGCTTTGAGCATCATGCCTTCGACCGATTCGCGCCCGCCGAATGGCTCGAGTTCGCCCTCATCAAGTGTCGCCATGAATTCAAGCAGCTCAGGATACCCCAAGACCATCCAAGCCAGGCCGCGAGTCCAGGTGGAAAACGGTGAATACCCCTGCTGGGTGCTCGGGCAACGATAATTTCCATTGTTTGTGTTGAACAAGCTTTCGTGCGCCACGCGGCCGCGCACGTCATAGACGTCCCGACCCTCCCCGTAGTAAACGTTGTAGCGCGCCGTGGTGCTAGCGTGCTGAATCAGACGCTCGAGCAGGGAAACGGGCTCATCCCTCTCGGTCATCAGCACGTGTCCCAGCCGATAGGCCAACGCCAGTGCACGTAGCGAGCGGATGGTGTCCGAAAAAAGCGACTGTGGTCCGTTGAAGGAATAGATGTAACCGCCGCCGTCGTCGGTGCGGGACCAGCGGCTCGCCTGCACGGCGCCGGAAAGCTTAATCGCCAGTTCGTAAAAACGCCGTTCCCATGCGTTCTCAGAAATTCGGCCCTCGTTCATCAGCCGGAGAAGATTGCCGTAGGTGCTGACGTTGTTGAACCCGTGGTCGTGGACGCCGGTATGGGAGACGTGCGTCGCCATCACCTCGACGGTTTTGCGCCGTCCGATTTTGAGAAAGGCCTCGTCGCCAGTGGCGTCGTACTGCAAGATAGCCGAGCCATACTGGAAGCCCTGGGTCCACTCGGTCCAGCCCTGGGCCGTGTACCACCCCTCGACCGTAAAGACCGGCGAGCCGTTCTCCGGTTTCCAGCTGGCTTCGATGGCGTTGATCTTTTCGCCAGAGAGGGTCCAGAAGTGTTCTAGATCCGGAAGTAGAGATTCCGGCGTGATGGAATCGTCCACTCTAATCATGACATTTCCCGATATTAGGTTTGTTGTACGTCCTTAGCCAGGACTTAGATGTGAGAAAACGGAAAAAAGCAGGAAAACGGGCGGATATAGAAATCCGCCCCTACGGCCTACGTTGAAATGTGCGAGCGCGCGCGTTCCTCCATGGTACCGTAGTCCCAAATGTCGGACGATTTCGCTACTCCGCGAACTTGTGCAAGGTCTCTGTGCCGTTACGTGTTATCTTATCTATCCTTAGGCTTGTACGGATGGAGGTCTATATCCGCCCGTGTGTTGACTATTGCGCCCGACGGAAACGTATGTGACAGGCCACTATTCGGTCAATTTACGTGGGAAATCCTCCGAATCATTTATTCAAATGGCCTCCCTTCTAAGGCGAACTCGGAATAGTCAAACAGGTTCTTAGTATAGCACAAGTGCAAACAAAGGAGAACATAATACATATATCTCTCCAGGGGAAACGCATCTAAATTTTCTGCATCATAAGAAAGAAAATCAGGCTAAGTTTGTGACACTATTTTGGGATTCGTAGGTTGGGTTGAACGGAATTTCGTTAGTAATCGCTAATCTTATAACAGTTTTCGAGTGCCTATTTCGCTTGAACGCGCCAAAATTTGAGTGAAACCCAACACGGTCTACCACCATGAGACCTCCTCTGCAATTAGATGCGTTTCCCCTGACTCTACCGCGAGAATCTATTGACATGACCGGGATCTCTATCGCGTTCTTAATTCAGCCACTTGATCCGCTGGAGTGCAAGAATTGTGTTTTCTCCCTACTATTGACATTCAAGATCACTATCGCGTTCGCTATTCACTCGCTTGATCAGTCATCATTCATACCTTCGATCTCCTACAGGTCAAGAGGTCGGTTGTCCGAGTGTGATGAATCAATCAGGGAACGCCAAGCTAATCGGGATTGGATACCGTACCGTGTGATTCACATGGCACTCCGCTGGAGTGCAAGAATTGAGGCGTCTCCTTTCTATTGACATGGCACTCCTCCGGAGTGCGCACATGGGTGTCGCTCCGCTGGGGCTTGTCCGGGCGGGGTGAATCCATGTTGCTATACACCTTTAAGATTTCTATGGGAGCTCTACCGCGTTCGCTATTCACTCACTTGCTGGATCTCTATCGCGTTCGCTGTCCACTCGCTTGATCACCGCTGGCGCTTATAGAGGCTGGTGCGCAGTGCACACCCTACAACCGCCAAGTCGCGACCGGGAGAAGATCTCTATGGGAGTTCTATCGCGCTCGTTATCCACTCGCTTGATTGCACCTTACAAATGTACTTTTCGAGCAAGTTCTCATTTCTGTCAATTGTGATGCGGGATACGGCCACCTGAGAAATTAAACTTTTAAGTGCTCGATAATGCGGAAGATAAGTTTATATAGTACACCATCCGAATTTTATCACTGAAAAGTCCTGCTTTAGCGGAGCCGACGGGGAATGACAATCGAGTAGTTGTCAGCAAAATCGACTTTGCAGGCGTCCTGCAAAACCACATTTTCCACTTGACGCCATCACGAATTTCGGGCAAATTAGGGGCGCCGACCTCAGGTTCGTAGTAAAAACCACACCGCCCATCGCCATGAGGGGGATACGGTCGTCGTTGGTGCGCCAATGTTTGATAGTCATGCGGGAAGAGATGCCGGCGTTGCTTATGTCTTTACCCGGGACGGAAAGCGGTGGATTCAACGATCCAAGTTGATTGCGAGTGACACCAACGCGAGAAACTGCCGCCTATTGGGGCGGCAAAGACGGAGTCGGAACGACGGTTTCCAGCGGCGTCTATTACTACACGCTCCAAACTGGCTCGTTCCAAGCCACGCGCAGAATGCTCCTTGTGAAAATAGGGCGGAGAAGATTTGCGGTTTAGCCTCAAGTGAAGGCACTTAGAAAAAGATCATCGTTCACATATCGGACACTACAGACTTTCGGATTGACTGAAAAATCTCCATCAAGTATGGAGGAGAGTAATGCTTGATAAACGCCATCTTCAACATTTGATAACCGATGAACAGCTTCAACACTTCGATGCACAGGGTTATCTCATCTTAGAGGACGTACTTCCGCAGGGACTCGTGAAGGAACTTGAAGCACCTGTCGATCAGATTCATCAGGAATATCTGGACGAAAAAGGTCCGACAGCGCGGCATAGCAATTTCTTCTATCGCGATTTCCTCGGCAGGGACCAGCTATTCGTCGACCTGTTGGATTGGTACAAGACCTTCCCGAAAGTTTGGGGAATCCTCGGATGGAACATCTACTCGTATCACTCCCACTTAATCGTGACGCCGCCGGGAAGTCCGGCGGAACTCGATGATGTCGGCCTGCTTCGCTGGCATCAGGACAGTGGGCGCCTCACCAAAGACATGAAGATTCATCCCCCACCGCGAATGGCATTCAAAATTGTGTATTGGCTGTCCGATTGCTCGGAACCGGGGCGGGGAAATTTCTATATTGTTCCCGGCAGTCACCTCCGTAAGACAATCAATAAACCCACCGACGGCTCCCTTCCCGAAGGCGCGATGCCCGTCTGTTGCAAACCGGGCGATGCGGTCTTCTTTGACGGGCGGTTATGGCATTGCCGCAGCAGCAACGAATCGGATATTACGCGGAAAGGGCTCTTCATCGGATATGCTTTTCGGTGGATGCGTGCCATGGATCACATTACGATTCCACCGGAGATTTTCGACAGATGCGACCCAATCCGTCAACAACTGCTGGGCTATGCGGCGAGACCGGGCGGCCGCTTTTCAGGGCAGGACAAGGATTCACCGCTCAAAGTTTGGCTCGAAGAACACGGGGTTTTCATAGAATAGATAGATCAGAAATTAAGCTAGACTTTGTACAAGACCAAAGTCTGTAGGAGCGATCTCCAGGTCGCGACTTTAATCTACATAAATGCCGGTGCGGTTAGAAACCGCACCTACCGCTGTGTATGAATTATCATTGGTTTTACCATAAACATTAACGATGAAAATAAAAGAGATAAAAGCAGTTAAGTTGAATGTGCCTCCCCGAAAAGGGAATCCGACACCCCAAAGGCGACCATCTTGGGCGGCGCATTCCGAGGTCGCCAACCCGATGTCCAAATATCCCGAGTACAAACGCCACCGCTCCAGTTGGATGCCGAAATGGGGAAGCGTCTTCGTGAAAGTCACCGCCGAGGATGGCACATGGGGGCTTGGAAAAACTACGTTCGGGAGACCCGTGGCAGCGATCATCGATGACCACTTTGCCCCGAAGTTGGTGAGCGAAGACTGCTTCGCGGTCGAAAAGATCTGGGATATGATGTTCCGAATGTCGAAGCCCTACGGCTCACAAGGGTTAACCAGTTGCGCGATGAGCGGTATCGACCTCGCCTTGTGGGATCTCATCGGCAAAATCAAGAACCAACCGGTTTATGAGCTATTGGGCGGCCCCGTTCGCGACAAACTCTTTGCATACGCAACGGGCAACGACACAGATTGGCAGATCGAACTCGGTTTCAAAGGGGTCAAGTTAGCGTGTCCCTACGGGCCTGTCGATGGGCTTTGGGGATTGAAGGAGAATGAAAAGCTCGTTGCAAAAACACGTGAACTGGTCGGCGACGATGTCGAGATTATGTTGGATTGCTACATGGCGTTTGACGTCGACTACACCATCCGCTTGGCACAGCGGCTCAAACCGTACCGCTTGAAGTGGATCGAGGAATTTTTGATCCCGGAAGATATCGATGGACACGCCAAGGTTCGGGACGCCGTGAACTGGGTTTCTCTAGCCGGAGGGGAGCATCTCTATACCCGTTGGCCATTCAGACAGATTATCGAGCGAGGGTGTTTGGATATTATTCAGCCCGATATTTTCTGGGTTGGGGGGATCACGGAATGCGTCAAGATTTGTCACATGGCAGATGCTGCCGGCCTCACCGTCATTTTTCACGGCGGCGGCGGTAACCAATACGGACTCCATCTCTCGGCGGCGATGCCAAATACACCCTGGGTGGAATACTTTCTCGGATCCGCGCCGGGTGTGCCTATGGAGGAGTCAAAGTCGATCGAAGGAGAATCCATTCCTGAAGCCAGTTACATTACGCCGAATGATGGCCCGGGCTTCGGTTTAGAGATTGAGGAGGAGTGGATTGTGCCGTTTTGGGATTAACGCGGCAATCTTACGGCGCGTCTCTTCGCTGTGAAATCTTCGGAAGTGCCAAATAAACTGTCATTAAGGACTGCTGCATTCTTAGTTCGACTTTGTATATCTGCATCATGAGGTCAATTGAGTGGATAAATCAAGAACTCAATCAACTGGTACTTCACCCCGTTTGAACGGTTCCCGATAGAGAGTCGTTACCGCAACGTGCTGCAGCCGGGGAGACTTGGCAAATGAAAATCACAAATGTTGAAGCGATCCCCAGCGCTTCACCCGGGACAAATCTGCGCGGCTCCCGAAGCAACTATGTCTACGTCAAAGTTTCGACGGACGAAGGTATCACCGGATGGGGCGAGTCAACCTGCGGGCCGCTGTCCGTTGCAGAGTTTGTTGAGGAAATCGGAGCGACGCTCGTCGGCAAAGATGCGTTCCGCATTGAGGAACATTGGCAGCGGCTCTATCACCTCTATCACAACGTGCGCGGCGGCGTGATTCAGATGGCGGCGATCAGCGGGATTGAGATCGCCCTATGGGATATCAAGGGCAAGGCGCTTGGCGTTCCCGTGTGGGAACTGTTAGGCGGTCAGATGCGCGATCGAATCTGGACGTATGGGCGCTTCGACGGGGCTACGCCCGAATTGGCGGTCGAGCGGGCGCTGCGGGAAGTTGAAACGGGTCTGACCGCGCTAAAAGGCGACCCCTTCGGTCACCAAGGGCTGTTCATCACACCGGCGGCGGAGCGGGATGCCATCGCCAAGGTGAAGGCTGTTCGGGAGACGGTCGGCGATGATGTTGAGTTACTGGTCGAAGTGCACGGACGGCTCACACCGGCAGCGGCAATCCGCATTGGCAATGCGCTAGAGGAGTTCCGCCCATTCGTCTTTGAAGAGCCCGTGCCGCCCCAAAATGTCGATGCCATGGCGAAGGCGTACTACGTTGGTATTCAACCCCACAACCCCTACGGCCCTATCAACACGATGGCGGCGCTGCAGGTCGATGTGTGTACTCCGAATTTCATGATTCAAGAGGGCGGCCACGCCCCTTGGTTTGAGCAAGTCGTCGTCGGGGAGTTCCCGCGCCAGAAGGAGGGCTATTTTGATGTCCCCACCGCACCCGGCATCGGGGTTGAAATGGACGAGGAAACGTTGCGTGCGAATCCTCCCGCAGAGCAGCTTACCCCCGAGGGCTATCTTCGCGGGGCGCCGTGGCAGTCAAAGCAGGGGAACCATTGGATTTGAATCATCAGGTTCTGAGGGCTTCTATCTGAGGAACACCTGTAATTTTTAGACGCCGGTTCTTTTTCAATCTAGCGAAAAGAAAGGACGAGATACAGCGACGTTATGGTAAAACTCACGCCCGACGACATCCGATTCTTCAGAGATGAGGGTTATGTTGTCAAACGCAAGGTCATGGACGAGAATCTAATGGCGCAGGCACGCGATAGACTGTGGGATAAACCGCCGCCCGGCATCGACCGAAACGACCCGAACACTTGGCGCGGCCCGATTCAAGCGCCCGAAGACAGGAAAAAACTGCCACTATCCGACGAGATAGACTACACGTTTGACGGTTGGGCTTTGCCCAATCCGCCTTCGCACAACGATGAATATTCCACCGTGGACGGCACTTCCTGGAAATACCGTACGATCGGCACAGAGAACTTTCTGGTGCGAATGATTCTCACGGATGAATCTATCTGGGGGATGGCTGAACAGTTGCTAGGAAAAGGAAATCTTGCCGTTCCGACTCGTACCCGCGGTATCTATTGCCGCTTTCCCCAGCGAGATATCCCCGTGCAACCGCTCAAACCCCATACTGATGGCCATGAGTTTCACTTGGGTGTGCTTGGGTTTATAGATGACGTGCCGGCAAACGGCGGTGGGTTCACCATCTGGCCAAAGAGCCATCGCGCTTTCTATTATCAGCATCTCACGCAGTATGGAGGGGACAAGGCTGACACCTACGATGAACACTATGATCTGCTTAAGGAGCAAACAGCCGCCGAATGCTGCGGGGATGCGGGGGACATTGTTTTTTTTCATCATAGACTTGCGCACGCTGGAAACCCACCTAACTATTCTCTTGAGATTCGCAAGGCTATCATCGGCGACCTGGTGAAAAAGGACCTCAAGGATAAGCTGGATGAGCCGCCTTGCAAGAACATGTGGAGAGACTGGCCCGGGATACCCACTGACGAATAGTCCAGAAAAAAGGATAGGATACAGCGACGTTATGGCAACACTCACTCCCAAAGAAATCCGATTCTTTAGAGACGAAGGTTATGTCATCAAACGCAAGGTCATGGACGAGAGTTTGATGGCTCGGGCACGCGAAAGGCTGTGGGATAACCCGCCGCCCGGAATTGACCGAAACAACCCGAACACGTGGCGCGGCCCCATTCAAGCGCCTGAAGACAGGGAAAAACTCCCAAGATCGTCTGAAACGGACTATTTGTTTGACGGTTGGACGATACCCAATCCACCGTCGCATAACGATCAATACGGCGCCGTGGACGGCATTTGCTGGAGATATCGGACACTCGGTACCGAAAAATTCTTGGTGCGAATGATTCTCACGGATGAATCTATCTGGGGGATGGCTGAACAGTTGCTAGGAAAGGGATGGCTTGCGGTACCAAGCCGTACCCGCGGTATCTATTGCCGCTTTCCCCAGCGCGATATCCCGGTGGAACCTCTCAAACCTCACACCGATGGTCATGAATTCCATTTGGGAGTGGTTGGGTTTATAGATGACGTGCCCCCGAATGGCGGAGGATTTACCATCTATCCAAAGAGCCACCGTGCCTTCTATTATCAGCATCTCACGCACTATGGACGGGAAAAGGCTGATACTTACGATGAGCACTATGATCTGCTTAAGGAACAAACAGCCACCGAGTGCTATGGGGAAGCGGGGGATATTGTACTTTTTCATCACAGACTGGCACACGCGGGAAATCCGCCCAATTATTCTCTCCAAATTCGCAAAGCCGCATTAGGGGATCTGGTGAGAAAGGACCTCAAGGACAAGCTGGATGAGCCGCCCTGCGAGAACATGTGGCGAGACTGGCCCGGGATACCGACGGATGGGTAGTGGAGATTGGACGGATCACGATTCTATTGACATTGCCGGGATCTACTATCGCGTTCCCTATTCAGCTGCTTGATCATCCGGAGTGCAGGCGGTGGGAAATGGCTATCAAGGACCGCTTTCTCAAAGCAAACCCCGGAGCGAACAACGAGTTTTAATTGCTGAAAGGATTAATCCGACAGGGATAATGGCTCGCTCTCAAGCGCCGGAGAACGAGCTTTTCCGAGTTTTGTCAAAGCGACCACGGTCATTGTTTTTGGTCAGGGAACGGCTTGCGAATGTCGTAGCGCCCATCCTCGAGAATCGGAAGCGTGCCATCCGCCACCATTAACTCCAGTGGCGACTCTCTGGTCTCAAGCGGCATAGTGACCACGTTCTTTATGCGTAGCGACTCATATATCGCCATCAGGATCTCCATGGTATACCGCGCCTGCCGACCGCTGCTCCGGTGCTCGGAAATCTTTCCCTCCATCCAATCCGTCAATTCCTGGTACTGATTGGTCTCCTCCACGGGCGGCTGAATCGTTTGCCAACCGCGCGCCTTCTCGGTCTGGAGCAGAATTTCGCCGTCTCCGCCTTCCGTGATTCTGCCCTCGGTGCCGGAAATGTGGGGTATCGGTACACTTGGTTCGGGCAGGTCACTCTCGTACAGACCTCGAGTGCCGCCTTCAAAGCAGATCAAGCCCATGCACAGATCCTCGCAGCGGCTGCGGCGCTCCCATCGGTCGGTGGTGCGCGACGTTTGCCCAATTACCCAAAGCGTCTCCGGGTCGGACAGAATGTACCGCCACCTGTCGATAGCATGAGTGCCTATGTTGAGCAATCCCGCCTTAGGCTTAGACCGGCTATAGACCAACGTCGGTTGGCCAATAGCGCCGTCAGCCACTAGCCGCCGGATTTCGGACCGTGGCGGGGTGAACCGGGATTGATGCCCGATGGCGAGTTTCGCGCCGTTGCGTTCGCACGCCTCGATCATGTCATCAGCTTCACCCAAAGACGCCGCCATCGGTTTTTCGCCGATGATGCCCTTGATTCCCGCGTTCGCCGCCGCGATGGTGATCTCCGCGCGGACGCCCTGCCATGTCGGGATGCTGACGATGTCGAGATCCGCGTTTCTAAACATTTCGTTATAGTCGGTATAGACGGCGGGAATGGAAAACTCATCGGCAACCGTCCGTGCCATCTGTTCGTTGATATCCGCCGCCGCGACAAGCTCAGCTGCCGGGTGATCTACCCAGGCGCGTGAATGGTGTCGTCCCATGCCTCCGCAGCCCACGACTCCAACTCGATACGTTTTAGCCATCACTCTTTTCCTCCTTCGCCAGATGCAAAAATTTGGAAGTGTAGTTGACTTGATTTTTGGTAGTCGTTATGTCACCAATCAAATAGGAAATCGTAAATCAATCGGCGTTCACGCTGGCTTTGCCGGACCTCCTCCTCCAGCCGGGTGGGATCCCATTGAGATAGCAGCCGCGTTTCCAGCGCCTCACGAATGTCTCCATAGGCGGGATTATCACCCAGATCGTTGAATTCCCCTGGATCATCTTGGAGGTCGTAAAGCTCGGCGCGTTCGCCGTGGTTGTAGTTGAGCTTGAACCGGCCCTGCCGAATCATAGCCAGCGGTCGAGTCACACCCATCGCATAGTACTCAGAGATTGCCTCGTTCTTCCAACTCTGCGACTCTCCCTTCGCCAGGCTCAGCAGGCTGTCACCGTCCATCCAGTCCAACCGCGGCGCACCGGCTAGCTCCACGATTGTCGCCGACAGGTCCACTAGTGAGACGGGCTCCTGCACGCGACGGCGAGGCAGCTTTCTAGGCCAAGAGATAATCAGGGGGATGTGGACAGCTTGCTCATACAAATTGCATTTGTACCACATCCCGTGCTCACCCAACAATTCGCCATGATCGCTTGTGTAGACCACCACGGTGTTCTCGCTAAGCCCTGTCTCATCCAGGGCGTCGAGCAGGATGCCAATCTTTTCGTCTAGATAGGCAATCAAGCCGTAATAAGCGGAACGCGCACGCCGCACGGCTTCCTCCGGCAGCGGTCCCTCTGCCAACCCCCGCCATCGCCGCATCCGTTGGTGGACGGGGTGCTGCCCCTCAAGATGGCCCGGCGGAATCACCGGCAGGTCCACCTCTTCCGGTGGATACATGTCGTAGAATCGCGGCGGAACAGTCCAGGGCGGATGAGGCGCCACAAACCCGACGTTCAGCGCCCAAGGTCCCGATTGGCGATCCGGATGACGCAGATAGGCTAGTGCGGCAGCTTCCACTTCGTCGTCCGCTACCACCTCCTCAGACAACCCGGCGCCTGTGCGTATCTCTTTCATGGGCGCGCGGCTCTGGAGCTCCTGCGACCAGTCCGGAATCATCGGCTTGTTTTCGGCATTAATGTCCCGCGCGATCTGCGCACGAAAGCCGTGCAGCCGGTCGGGACCTCGGAAGTGCTGTTTGCCCGCGAGAACGGCGTCATAGCCCTGCGTTCGCACCGCGTGCGCCCACGTCGCAGCCTCCGAGGCAAGCGGCACACCGTTGTCCCAGATCCCGATATGCTGAATGTGGCGCCCTGTCATGAACGACATTCGTGAAGGGACGCAAAGAGGCGAATTGCAATAGGCGGCATCGAAGACGACTCCATCCGACGCTAACCGATCCATATTGGGGGTTCGCACCACCGGATGTCCGTAGGGACCACTGAACATGGGCGCATGCTGGTCCGCCATTATGATGAGGAGATTGGGTCGCGCATCTGTCTTGGGCATAGGAACGTCTCCCGACTTATGGAATCCATACACCGATTTGTAGGGTGTGCACTGCGCACCAGCCTTTAGATGCTAGACACTGTGGGTCTCCAGAGTCAAATGCGGAATTGGGTTTTACTATTGTGGGATCAATCTCCAGGCGCGGCTTCTTATCGTGAGCGGAATTTGCTCCCACAGAAGACGCGCAATAAATTGCGCTACTACAAACCTACCTGCTCAAACCTTAAAGGTGTAATTCTTAGTAGCAATGATTATATAGCACCCGGGTGCTCGAAATTGAAATCTCTCTTCGAAACGTGATCTTTTTCACGCCATTGATGCACTGACATCTTAGAATACTGGTATCACAACAATACAACTGTAGGAGATCAAATGAGTGGATAGCGAATGCGATAGAGATCTTCTCCAGGTCGCGATCTCCTTACCTGCATTAAGCTTGTTAAGAAAACCCCGGGGCTCTCCGCCGTTACACGCTTCACCTTCCACGAATAACGCCGAAAATGCCTAAAGCGCCAAGAAATGAAAGATTCGGAAAAAGCAGAGGCGCAAACGCCGGGGCACCGTAGAGAAAACTGTCCTTAACGCTTGGCGCGGCAACCTGCAGATTAGTAGAAACGTGCAAACAGAAACCAACAATCCCCGTCACACCGTTTAGAACCAAAATCACCAAGCACAGTTTAAGAAACGACACATTGTCCGGTTGTAGAATGGCAGTCATTAGGAATCCGATAGCCATTGCGCTTGTGAATACGGGAATCCACTCACGCCAATTAAAGAACCCATTCTGTGCGTGGTCACATAGTGAAAGGACGAAGTTGCCGAGAAACCCGGCGAACGTCATGACCAGAATCCACCTTCCCCATTCCATCGAGTCCACTCCAACCGTATGATGCATGATTAACAGCAAGCCAATCCCTGCATACGAGAGCGGCGCGATGAACGGTGCGGTATAAACAAGACTCTTTACCGTGAGATCGGTGAAAAACTGGCTTTCGAGATGAAACAACATTCCGCCGATGCCGACGAATACGGAGACCCAGCCAACACCGTGGCCGACACAACGTTTTAGCCTACGTTGTCCTCGAAACAGCGTCAATAACAACAACACCGGGGCAACAAGCGAAAATATAAATGGAATCCATTCCGCACGATGCGCGAAGCTGTTGACTGAATGTGCGATGAAAACGTCAAGCGCGAGAAATGATAGGTTGATGATGACGAAGAGTTCAAGCAGCACCGCGCGGTTGTAAATCCAATTACGGTTTCGCATGGTTTTTCCGTAGTTGCGCCGCAATCTCCCGCATTTCAGTAATCTTCACCAGCAGTTCGTAATTCCCATGCCACTGTACGAAGTCTGCTCCGCCCATGAATGCTCCATGTTTTGCCGTCCGTCCATAGTAGTGCCACAGGTCAAAATAGAGAAATTCGATAGATTCATCGAACGCTTCCGCCGTAAGCAGCCCCTCTTCTCGGAGTGCAGCCATCAACGCTTTGGCTTCGCCAATCTTCGCGTTGGTGTCCTTAATAACCCCTTCAGCCTCTTGATAGAATTGCTCGACATGTGATTGCGCGTGACACTTCAGACAGACCTCTTTCATGGCTGTCTGTCCCTGGTGATAGCTTGGTCGTTTCTCCGAGACCGGGGCGAACAACCAATAGGATAACCGTTCCGTGGTGTCGTGAGTTACTTTTAAGCCTTCCAACCCGCTCAGGTGGCAGGTTGCGCAGGTCGGGACGGACATATCCGCAGTGGTTAGCCGCTTGGGGTCGGCTCCGAGATTCATCTCGCGTTTCTGCGCATTGTAAAGTGCACCATGCTTCGATTCGTGAAAAATCTCAATTTGGGAGTGGTCGGGTCCCATGTGACACTGCCCGCAGGTCTCAGGTTCTCGTGCCAGCGCCACGGACGCGCTGTGCCGCGCGTGGCAATGCGTGCATGAGCCGATAGATCCGTCGGAGTTCGGCTTGCCGATGTCATGGCATCCTAGACAACCGACATCTATGGCGCTCTCCCCCTCTTTCCGTCCGAGTCGATTCTCGGGACGATCAACCGCTCCGGCGTGGTATGTTTCGGCAAATTCAATTTGCTCCGCAGTAAAATCTTGGACTCCTCGAACCGCCGCCCACGCCGGCGCGCCATGACGGCTCTTGACAAACTGATTATATTCCGTTGCGTGGCACTGGCTGCAGTTCTTCGCGGTTAGATCTTTGGTGATAGTAAATCCGTTGTGTAGGTACTGATCCTGCTCCTCCAATGCTTGATGGCAATCAAGGCAGTTCACACCCTTTTTCGCATGACGGCTCCTCTCGAATTGATGCACAACTGCGGACGTTTCCCTCCGGTGGCACGTCGCACACTTGCCCGTTGCTCTCACAAACTCGGCTTTCGGTTGTTCTGTTTCGTGAACAGGACGTTTCGCATTAAAAACCAATGCGGCGACAATTAGGGCAGTTCCCAAGAATACAGAGATAAATATAGATTTGAATGACATGTTGATTTTGTTGCGTTTCTTTATCTGCGCCCAACCCCGCTCGCAAGAAAACGAGCGCCATGGGCCATCCGCCACTCCCGTTCTCACAGCCAGACTTCATGGAAATGAACAAGGTCAATTCTATGGCCAGAAGTTATACATCGGCGTCCTGGTAAATACTCCAACCAAACTCCACAAGCCGCCGACGATGAAATCGCCAAGCATGAGACCTATGGCAAAGATAACAAGCTGCTGCGCGGCTCTTCGCCCTCCAAGTTTCAGCACGCCCCATTTTACGACAGAACTGACCAACATACAACTCCATAAGTATTTCATGCCCCAATCCCCGGATATCACAAAGGCGATGGGATGGAACGGCCAGAAAGAGAACCTCGACCTCATGAACATCAGTATAAGTGAGAACATAAAACCGAAGGTCATTCCCCCGGCAGCGTAATAGTTGGGTTCCGACGAGGAATAAAGCCAGCTCCTTAACCCGTCATATACATACCATCCAAATTGCAGCGACCAACCGCCCCCGCCCCCCGATACCGCACCGACCTTGTAGAACGAGTGGAGTATGACCCAAAACACGCACACCGAACCGAGAGCCGTTATTCCTATGATAGAATAAAACAATTTTCTGGTATTGATTCCCGACCTGTCAGCCAGTTTAAACCCCTCCATCTGATGCGGCATCGAATTGCTGGTATAGCTTCTATTGAACCACTTGTAAAGTGACATCGCTACGAGATTGTTTGTACCTAAAGTCCGCGTTCCGAGTGAATCTATTAAGATCCCGTAAGTCGGCATATTTTCCATGGCGTGAACAGGGAATCCCAGCTCGGCGCGCATTCTGGTAATCACCAGTAAGATGACAAAGTAGATGCCAATGAATATGGGAATCAGCCAAGGAGACATCCCAATCCTGAGAGAAAACATAACGAGAAACGCGAATCCCAGAATGATGCCCGCAATGGCGAATCTGTATCTCACGGGCTCGTCTTTATCATCCATGGGGCTGTTTTTGAACGCTCCCTTAAAGACGCCGAATAGGTATTTCCTGCTATAGATGAGAAGAATTAAGCATATTCCTGCTGCCGCTCCGAAGCATTGCTCATTGTGATACGGAAATCCCGGTATATTTATGCCCAGAGCGCTGGTGAGTATCAGTTCCGCCTTAAAAAATAAAAAGAAGAGCCAACTGCTGAATGCCAGATCCAGCGGCATAAGGATACCGAGACCGATGACAAACGGGTAGAACGAGAAGCTGATGTGACCGATGGCATTCCACGGTTTTTCTGTAAATAGATGACCGATGCCGTGCCAACTGCCGGCTCGTTTTACGGGGATGGCGGGTATGGAGGGAAAAAGAAAACTTAATCCGTTAAGGATAGCGATTGAGGCGGCTACCGCAAATCCCATCCAGAGCATTTTGCTGGAGAATAACCTGTTCGTATTACAGGTTAATTGATAGGCAATCTGTGTGACGGGATAAGCCAGATGATCGCGCTCAATCCATTGCTTTCTCAAAATCGTGTTTATAAACAACATCACGAAGATGAGGCAGGTGGTGAATACCATCCAGTATGCTGCCGACTGAAGCCACGCTTTGACATGAGAAAGCGTGTATAAGGTTGACTCACCATCATAATAACCGCTCAGGACGCTCCTGTTCTTAACGACAAGCCAGTCGGGGAGATAGTTCCAGAACAGTTTTGCTGCCACTCGTTCTCCGGAGTTGCATACCAGAAGGCGTGACCCACGCTTGTAACCAAGAGCGTCATGAACGTAATTGAGGGGAGGGCGCAGGCTACGCTCAACAGGATATAGACGGAAAGCAGTTCCGCATTGTCAAGGATGGAAACGCCGAGAGTTCCTTTTACGAGAACCCTCAGAATGACGAGCACGAAAACGGTGAATATGACGTTGTAGAATGGGACGGCATAGGTGTTCAGAGCATATCCGACAAGTCCCACTTCGCCGGCGATTACCCAGTAGAAATTGAACGGTATGAAGGCAACCGTTATAGCTGTGGATTTCCAGGTGATGCCGGGGGACGTCCTGTTCAACCTATTCATCTACTCCCGCTTCGCAGATCGCGTCATAGTCTTGTCTAGTTGGCGTCAAATGAAATCGATTGTCCGTCTAGGGAAGTTGTGGCAATGAGGTCTGGCGGGGGCTGGTGTCAGTGTGGCAGGCGGAGAATCATCCGGTTCGACTCCGAGAATTGCGGTGGAGGTTCACCGGTGAGGGTAAAACAGCCAACTAGGTGTCCTTCGCTCGCTTCAACGCCGAATAGATTAGATTGCAGGCATCGTTTCGGGTCAGAGGCTGACTTATGTCGACGCTTATCAAGCGGTACAGTTGCTCTGCCGCCGACCGGTCAGAGGACAAGCCGCAGTCGGCAAGCTGGCTGCAAAAGTCGCGTGCGTCAACTGAGCCATCGGGGTCATCCTGATTTTGAAGCACGGCGGCTAGCGAACGCGCATCAAGATCGCCGCGCAGCAACTCTCCCGCCCCTTTTGCCCAAGCGCGCGCCGTTGCCGCATCCAACGCCTCCTCAGGTTTCGCGTCGTAGGAAGGGAAAAAACCTTTGGTTCCCAGGTATTGTATCGCCGGAATCCACGCCTCGGGACCGGCAACATCAATGTCGTTAAAGAAGGACAGCGAGATCCGACGGTCTGCCAATTCCATCTGCAATCGATTGACATCGACTGCGGCGGGCGGAACGTTGTCTTGCTTTGCAATTAACACGGCGTGAGCGGCAGATTCGCCGATATTCATCCAGGTAGGTTCAAGGCGTACCGTGCCCCACGCAACATGGGTTGAAGATGCGCAGCCGGGGACGAGCAAATTATCGATATCCTTCGGAAGCAGGGTTCGATAAGAAAGCTGGCCTGGGAATGTCTGCCAATTGAGCACCAGCTTACCCTCTTCGATGGTGCCCTTCGCTTTCTCATTTGCGCAGCTGTGGGTATCCATGTACCACTCGGTATACGCGATGCTATCGCCAAAAATCGGCGCCCGGTCGTAGTCGGCGCAGAGGCTGGCATCGTGTTCCGTGAACATGTAGCGGCCCTCCAGCCTCCGTGCCTCCCGAACGTAAATCTCATAGGGTACGCAACTGTTCTCTTGAAACTCATCCTTGGCGAATCCCAATCCCCGCCAACGCTCCCTCACCTTGTCGTCCACCGACGGATCGTTTCGAAGGAAGTGGAAGATTTGGAGAGTAGCTTTCAGGTGCTCGTCCATTACCTTCTGCCGCACACTCCAATCGCCTTCCGGGTAAGCGCATTGCGAGCCGAGAATCTGGGGCCGATTCCAACCCCATTTCCGGTTCGGCAGGGGACCGTTTACCGAACTCCAACCCAACGTCTTCAAATACTCTGGATCGTAGTCATCCGGACATTCCGGGATATACTGATTATCAGGATCTTCAGTGAGCACCATACGATAATTATACGCTTGCACGACACTGTCACCCGCTCCGGTACTCTCTTCCAATACCCTGAGAAAGCGGTAACCTAAATGCCTAAGATTGAGTTTCTCCTTTATTCGCTTGACGCGGGGTTCCACGTAATCTGCGTCGTCATTGGCATCGCCCAATTTCGCCATGAAAATATGTCCTGCATGGGGTTCGCCAAACTCATCCCTAGATTCTCGACCAACCCGATAGGAGGTTCCGGATACCGCCATCAAATCCCCTTCGTAACTACAATCAGCGAAGGCATCGGCAGTGACTTCGTATCGCTCGCCGCCATTCATCTCGGCAAGTGTAACCGACTTGACCGTTCGCCCGTCGCGGGTCGCTTCCACCGGATATACATCCCTGATCACCCGAATGTTTGATTCTGCCTCCACCATTTTCGTAACCATCGATTCGAATACGCTTGCCTCATATCTGCCGTTGCTATGGTAGAAAGCCGGCGTATCCGGAGGAGCCGGAAGACAATTACGATAGTCCGGCGAATCTTCGCCGTATTTCTCCTTGTAGTAGTCGAAAATCCCCCAACGAAGCTCGTCATAGATAGGACTTCGCTTTCCCTCGTAGAGCGTATCCCAGAGGCTGAGACCATTGGCAGGTAGTCCACCCAGAACCGGCGTGTGATTCGAAAGAATGACCTCCAGTCCTTCCCGAGCAGCGGTGACCGCACAGGCAATCCCTCCCGGATTGCCGCCAACCACAAGAAGGTCACAATTCAGGTGCGCGTTAGCATCAGGCATGATATTCTCCGTAGTGTATTCGAGGGTGACCAATCTACATGTGCGTTTTTGGGCGGTAATCTAGCCGTGGCAGAAGTTTCCAGTGTGACATCAATTGCGCCGATTCTATCAACTCGAGCCGCTTATGTCAATATCATCTGGCGCCAAACACCCGGGACGAGGGCAGAAGACGATTTACAAAAAAGCACCTTGCCGTTCAGGTTGGGTTGAACGGTAAACGCGATTAGGTATCATCGCGAAGAGAGAATCCGGCTCACAACAATACCGGCTTGTGGATAAAGAGTGCGAAACCCAACACCCACGTTTCTTGAATCGCGATTCCGTTGGGTTTCACTATGCTCAGCGAGGTCGTGAGCACCATCAAGCATCGAAACTTGGGAGTAACTCCAAGCGGTTTTGGGTAGGCGCCGTTCAACCTAACCTACGGATGGTCGACGAAAATTAGATGCGTTTCCCTTGACAGCGAACACTTGGGGCGGAATTAGAATTCGATCAATAAAAAAGGCACCTAGGACAAAGCTAGGTGCCTTTGGTCTGTGTCCGCCCCGTTAAAGGGCGTTCAGTTTTTTATGTGTCGAGTATCAAACCCGCACGAGAGACAATAGCGCTACGGGGAATCGAACCCCGGTTTGATGGCTGAGAACCACCCGTCCTAACCCCTAGACGATAGCGCCCGATTGGCTGCCCGGGAAGGACTCGAACCTTCGCAACATGGTCCAGAGCCATGCGTCCTGCCATTAGACGACCGGGCAACACTTTAAATTTACTATATTATAGCAAAATACACGCTCTCTGTCAAGTTTTTGAGAAACCAATGTAGGGTGGGCACTGCCCACCGGTCTTTAAAAGAACCGGAAACGCGCAAATGGGATTCCACACTTGACGATGGGGACAAAACTCAGCTATAGTGTCTAACAGGCTGTATTCCTGCCCCAAATAACATGATGGTGCCCTCCCTGCTGCCGCTTGTCGTTATTGGCAAATCATTCTGCAATCGTGACGGAAGGAGTAGACATTGCGCGACGATACAAAACCGAACATCGTATTTATACTCGCTGACGATCACGGCTACGGCGACATCTCCGCCCACAACGGACCGGGTATTCAAACTCCCCACCTCGATGGCATCCGCTCGCGCGGCATGCGGCTCAACCGGTTCTACGCGAATTCGACGGTTTGCTCGCCGAGCCGCGCATCGTTGCTGACCGGACGTTACCCGGACCGAGTCGGCGTGCCGGGCGGGGTATGAAACACTACATATCGGGAAATGGCACCTCGGGCTAGAGGATGAAAATCACCCGTGCGAACGCGGATTCGACGAGTACCACGGCTTCATTGACGACATGATGGACGACTACTGGACGCATCGGCGCATGGGGAAGAATGGCATGCGTCACAACCGGGAGATCATCGACCCGGTAGGACACGCCACCGACCTGTTCACCGACTGGGCGATCGACCGCATACGAGATCGAGAAGAGGCAGAAACGCCGTTCTTTATGTATCTTGCCTACAATGCGCCTCACGGGCCCATCCAGCCACCGGAGGAGTGGGTGAATTCCGTCCGAGCGCGTGAGCCCGATCTTGACGAGAAGCGCATCCGTTACATTGCGCTGGTCGAACATCTGGATGACGGCGTGGGGCGCGTGATGGGCACGCTAGACGAGACTGGCTTGGCGGAGAATACTCTCGTGATCTACACTTCGGACAACGGGGGATTGTTGGCAGACGGCGCCTATAACGGTCTCTTACGAGGCGGTAAGACCGACATGTACGAAGGCGGCATCCGCGTCCCCTGCTTCGTTCAGTGGCAAAACCGTATCAAGTCCAGCTGCGAATCTGATCAAATTGTCATGCTTATGGACTTCTTCCCGACGTTATGCGAGATCGCCGGCGTTGAAGTGACCCACACGATTGAGGGGCGTTCGGTTCTTCCTTTGCTGCTTGGGAGCGATGTGGATTTTTCAGACCGCGTCTACTACTGGGTACGGCGCGAAGGATTTTTCTTGCAGCGGCGCTATGTCGGGAACGACTATCATGCGGTGCGTAAGGGCGGCATGAAACTGCTGCACAACGATGCTTTCTCCCCGCTGGAATTGTTTGATTTGGCTGAAGACGAACGGGAAACCACGGACCTTTCAGTGACACGCGATACGGACATGAACGATCTCTGCCGCCTCATGCAAGCGCACATTCGTCAAGCGGGAGCGGTTCCTTGGCAGAAGAAGAGCGAATGAGCGGCATCGGGGTGACGGAACATCCTGTGAGATGGAGATTTTTCTTCGCCCGACGGATTGGGGGAACCAACCCCTACGGAAGTAGTGCATGGCACGATTTCATTGGGCGCACAGGTGTCAACATGCATTAGCAAATAAACCGCCAAATATACCATCCAGAAAGGAGGAGCATGAACACCAGTCCAATCATATCCGGCGAACCATTCAGCGAGGAAAAAACGCGGGCAATTGTTGAGCAGTTGCACCGTGACGGTTTCGCCCACATTCCCGGTGTGCTGACCTCGGAAGAAGTCAGCGCCTTACGCGCAAAAACCGACGAACTTTTTGCCGACCCGGTCCTCTTCGACAGAACCAATCCGGAACTCGCCGACCCGAGATATATCCAGTTGGGAAGACACCAAGAATCGGGGGAGGAGCTGCCGTTTATTTTGAGAAATACAATCGAGCTCGACCCAATCTTTCGAGACATGCTCCTTCGGGAGCCGATTCTCAGCATAGCAGAAGCGGTGGTAGGGGGAGACCCCAAATTCTGCGGGCAGAATGTGCTGCGGAATCTTCCAGGAGTGGCGATTGAACAATGGCATGTTGACGGGCAGGTCCATTTTCCGCTGCCTGAGAACGTCTCTCGCCACAACCCGCGGATTCGGATGCCGGTCATGTGGTTCACCGTCCAGATGACACTGACTGACATCACCTCAATGGAGCAGGGACCAACCCAATACGTTCCCGGCAGCCACTATTCCGGCCGCAATCCGAACGATCAAGTTCACCCGGAGTTTGAAGGCAGGGGTCCGGTGTCGATTTTCTGCAAAGCCGGCGACATCTACCTGCAAGACCCCCAATGCTGGCACCGAGGAGCGCCCAACTTGTCCAACGAGACGCGCTATATATTGCAATCACAGTACGCCGCCCAATGGGCATACTGGCGCTTTAGTTTGTGCAATCGAGTTCCCGTTCCCGAGAATGCACTGCACACCGCTAGTGATCGGTTGCTGAGCCTTTTAGGCAGAAGCCGTCCGTAACCTCATACAACGCATGAAAATTACGACAGCGAATGACGCAGTGATAGAAAGTCGCATCTCCTTTACTGTGTTCCTCACTGAACGTCCTGCAAATCGGGGCAATCCATTGGATAAAACGAGTGAATAACGAGTACGATAGTAGATCCTACGCGATAGCTTGTCCTGATTTACACGCTCTATCGGCTTCGGCATTTCGTTGCGTGGGTTTTTACTGAACATCAAGCGAACGAATAATGAGCCGGATTTGCTATCGCCTTCGCTTTTCGCTCAGTTGAGCGATAGAGGTCCCCTGGTCACTGTATTTCTCTCGCTACAAAAACCGAATCAAATACGGTGACCGCCCCACCTCCAAGCCTTCTGGTGCTGTCTTCCCCGGAACGCACTCCTACCCGCCACCGGGAATCGGAAACCACAGTCCTCCCGTTTTAACCGCCAATGCTTTATCCAGCGTCCTATTCACGCCGATGACGTCCAATTTAATACCTGCGCCTCGGCATTGGCGCAACACCTCCGTAATTGGATACGAGCCCTTCGTGGCTTCGTCAGTGACGAGAACAAACCTCCGGTCGGCGTTGGATCGGAATTTAACGCGTTGGATAGACTTTACAATTGCGTCATACGCCCGCTCATCGCCGCCACGCTGAATGACATGCGACTCTAACAGGTATTGATACTTGGCATAATCCTTCGTTTGGGGAAAAACAATGGTGTCGCGATCGAGGTATTTGAAAGTAATGATCCCCAAGGTGAAGTTGACGTTCTTCTCTTGGAAAACATCCACCATGCGCCTAAGCTGTCCTCCCACCGCACGGATGTTGTCTTCCATGCTGCCGCTGGCGTCCAGCAGGAAAACAATGTCCACGGGCGAAGTGCTCGTTCCGCCTGCCACGCTTTCGGCGATGCCCTCCAGCGCCGTGCCAAGCTGTTCTTCACGGCTTGCGGGAGGAGTGTGTTCAACCGCTGTTTCGGACAGATTCTCCGTCCGTTGAGATGAATCCCGTTCAATGTCAATCTTCCGCGCTTGCGGCGAGCGGATCAGTATACCGGTAGGTGAACCTCTCGATTCCTCTGACAGGGGTTCCATCCTCGAATGGTTTGAAAACAGCGTATCTGACAAATCAAGATCCACGTTCGTGTTCAGTGTTTGAGCGGCGAGCGGGGTTAGCTGCGCGATATGTCGGACTCGGTTCGCCGATGGGCGCGATTGGGTTGAAACTCGGTTAGGCGTAAGTACGGGCGATTTGCGGTTCTGCGGTGTCGAAGCACTAATCATCTTCCTTGCGCTTGAGATGTGGAAACGCGGGAGATCCACGAGCTCAATCGGTTCCATCACAATTGGTTCCGGAATCGGCGGCGGACGATACCACTCCGGCAGCCGAATGTTCAGGATGGCAAGTACGAGAATATGCAGGACCAGCGAGATGAGGAGCGAAACGCGCGAGCGGCGGCGACGGCTAGATCGTTTCTTTACCAACTCGGTGTTGGCTTCAGCCCATTGAGCGTATTGGTGCCGCAGCAGCGCCCTTCCGGTAACACACCTCACGCGTGTTCCAGTTGATTTGGCTTGAGTTCTTCTAACCCTCTGTATTGTCCTGCGCGTTATCATTGAACTTCACTGCAAGTGTTTGTCCATCCATTCGACAATGCGTCGCAGCCGGTCTATACGCAAGTCGGGCGGCCCGTTGCGGGACAGATCGTGGCTCGCTTCACCCGGGTATCTGACGAACTCAACCTCGCGCTTGAGTCGTTTCAGAGCGATGAATAACTGTTCACCCTGCTCAATTGGGCATCGTAGATCGCCCTCGCTATGGAGAATTAGCAGGGGCGTACTAATATTTTGAACGTAGCTCAGCGGTGACAGTTTCCAGTAGAGAGTCGGATCCTCCCACACCTCTGACGGGAAGTAGGTGCGATCGCCCATCAGTTGCACATCGCACGTTCCCGCCATGCTTATCATGTTTGTGACGCTGCGTTGCGTCACGGCGGCTTTGAACCGGTCGGTATGACCAACCGCCCAGTTTGTCATGAATCCGCCGTAGCTGCCCCCAGTGACACCCAACCGTTCGGAATCAACGTAGCCTTGGTCGATGACATAATCAACTCCCGCCATGAGATCGTTCAATTCCGGTTCTCCCCAAGTCCCGCGAATTGCATCGGTAAACGCCTCGCCGTAACCTTTACTGCCGCGCGGGTTCGTGTAGAGCACGACATAGCCTCGCGCAGCAAGAAACTGAAACTCATGAAAAAAGGCGTTGCCGTACTGTGTATGAGGACCTCCGTGAATCTCAAGAATCAAAGGATATTTACGATGCGGATCGAAATCGGGAGGTTTGACTATCCAGCCCTGAATCTTTTTTCCATCATACGTGTCGAACCAGATTTCCTCCGGCGTGGAGAGCGACAGTTTTGCTTTCCATTCCCGATTCAGATCAGTCAACCGTGATGGCGTGCTTTCATCACTATTTCGGGTCGAGAGCAGATAGACATCGCCGGGTTCGGCGGCGCTCCCGACCTGAAGTGCCAACTGCCTCGTCTCGGTATCCGCGGAAAAGGAACACACATCGATTTCACCCTGCGTCAACTGGACAAGTTCGCCGCCGCTGCGATTCACGCTGTAGAGATGGCAACTACCCCTATCGCTGACGAGGAAAAACAAGCGAGCGCCATCCGTGCTCCAAATGAGGGATGCCGCTCCGACCTCGGATTCGGACGTATCGCCAAGCGTGTGGTGCCCGATGGGTCGGTCCAAGCCGAGTGTGAGATCCCGCGCCTCCCCGCTTTCAACTGATACGACCCATAGATGCGGGTCGGACACACCCCAGATTTCGTCCGGACGGTCGTGTCCGATGTAAGCAATTTCCGCGCCATCGGGCGACCAAACGGGACATTGCATGTGCCCGGACTGTTTCGTCAAACGCCGCACCGTCCCGCCATCGGATGGAATCAGCCACAGGTCCTGACAACCCGGCGTCAGGTCTGCATCTTCGGAGCGATTTGAAACGAAAGCGATGGTTCGTCCATCGGGCGACCATGCGGGGGAGTGGTCGTCGTAGTCCTCGGAGGTGAGTTGATTCGCTTCACCCGTTTCTACGCATACGGTCTGCAAGTGCCAGCGTTCGCCGCTGTCGTAGCCCCTGCCGTCCTCGCGGTAACCTGCTCGTCGGATGACGCGGGGCGGATATGACCTGTGTTCGTCTTCACGCGCCTCTCGCTCCGCTTTGCGATCGGCAGCAGGTATTGCACGGAATGAGAAGGCAATCTCAGTCCCGTCGGGCGACCAAGCCAGTGCACCGAGGCTCCCCTCCTCCAACTTCGTCAATTGTGTCGCTTCTCCGCCATCAACGGGGATGAGCCAAATCTGGGATGAATCGCTCCGGTCGGAGATAAAGGCGATACGCCGCCCATCGGGCGACCAACGGGGCGAGGTGTCGCCGTAATCGCCCACGGTGAATCGGCGAGGTTCAACGCCGTCTGTGGGTACGAGCCAGAGATTGGAGAAGTATCTGTTCTTTTTCGGGTCTATCCACCGCGAGACAAATGCCACGAGTGTCCCGTCAGGCGAAAGTTGGGGTTGGGAAACAAATCGCATGGTGAGCAAATCTTGAGCGTTGATTTTTCGGGGTGTTGCCGTCATCGCAATCCTCTCTTCTGTGTGTTTGCTCTCTGACATTCAGTCGCCGAGAGTTTTATATGTCCTTCGTGTGCATGAATGATAACATATGCGGGGGTACAAATAAAGCATGGCTGGCACGTAGGTTGGGTTGAACGGCGCCGGTGAAAACTACCGAGTTTTCAAGTTAGCTATCGAGGGTTAAACTCGGTTGGCGTCTCCCGAATCTTGTGAAACGCAACTTAACTATTAACGCGTAATCGGATGGGAGTGTTGGGTTTCACTTTATCATTTTCTCTAACAGCATCCTTGAAAAACACAACGATGGTTTACGTTGGTTATCAACTGTGTTCAACCGTTCAACCCAAGCTACACTTTTACCTTCAATGGCTCTGGTGGGCAGTGCCCACCCTACGAACTGTTCAGTCGCTTGATCTCATTTGATCCCACCCTACATCTAGCCGATTTTCTTGTTACACACGCCGCAATCTGTTATACTACGCGAGTTGCAATTTACAAGGATTCGGATGGAACGTCCCACTGTCGGTTTGCGCTTCACAAGCACAATCTAACAGATTGTGGTACAAAAGTGGCAACATAACTTATACAAATACAAAGCGGAGGAAAGTATTGGCAGATAGAAAATCAACAAATATTACGTGGCATGAAGGGGCAATTACGCGGGAAGACAGAGAAAAACTTCTTGATCAGAAAGGTTGTGTGCTCTGGTTCACAGGACTGTCCGCATCAGGCAAATCCACCTTGGCGCTCGAGGTAGAAAACACACTGCACGGACGCGGTCGGCTGACCTACGTCCTAGACGGCGACAACATACGCCACGGTCTGAACAAGAATCTCGGGTTTTCGCCGGCGGATCGAGAAGAGAACATCCGACGCATCGGAGAGGTGTCAAAACTGTTCGCGGATTCCGGCGTCATCGTGATGACTGCGTTCATCTCTCCCTATCGTGCGGATCGGGACACAGCGCGGGCGTTGGTTGAGGATGAACGTTTTATCGAGGTTTTTGTCGACTGTCCGCTGGAAGTGTGCGAGGAGCGGGATCCGAAGGGATTATATAAGAAAGCGCGGGCGGGCGAAATCCCGGAGTTTACGGGAATCAGCGCACCCTACGAAGAACCGGCCAGTCCCGAACTAACGGTAAACACGGCAGAGTTGACACTTGAACAGTGCGGCGAGAGGGTAGTCGAGATTCTTGAAGACAGGGGACTGATTCCCGGATAACCAACACCTCAAAAGTTGTGGAAACAGGGGCGTCAATCATAGCCCCTACGATTTCTGAAATAGTGTCACGTTCTTTCGCGGAAACTCAGCCTTCCATCTATACCGCTCGGCAATCCATACCATCGTTTCGCGCGTGTAGAAACACACATGCGTCGGTTCGCTGTGGTACCACCAACCGGCGAAATCTACTTCCGGCTCCAACATCTCGGTCATGACCCCGAGCCAGCCGCCGCTTCGCAGCAATCCGTCCAGCCGCCGAAACTCATTTCCCGGTTGATAGAAGTGTTCAACTGTCTCCGTGCACGTGATAAAGTCGTATGCGTGGTTTAGAACATCGGGGCTAGGTGCGAAGAAGGGATCGTAGACGCTCATCCGATATCCCTGCTCCTCGAACATCACCGAGAGTGTGGGGCCTGGCCCCGAACCGAAATCAAGTCCTTCGGCGGCGGCGGGTAACTTGGGAATTAGGTGGGTGCTCAGCCGGCTGAGAAACTCGCGGTAGCGGGGATCATCGGGGCTGTTTTCGTGGAGTTGATACCGGGCAAGTTCGGCGTCCTCCTCCAGATGGTATTCCGATGACAGAAAGGTGAGTTGACAGACATCACATCGCCAATATTGCTTGTCGTCGATGGTCGCGAAATCTCGGACTTGCTCCGAGCAACATAGCGGGCACATGTGCCTTACCGACCGAGTTCGCCGAATTGCTCTTGAACCCAATGGACGACTTTCGTCACCATGACGCTGGTTGCTTCATCGCTAAAGACGTGGTCGGCGCCCTCAAGTTCGATCAACTCCTTTGGCTCGTTCGCGTTCTCGAATATCTTGCGGGATTCCCCTATCGGCACAACATCATCATCGGTGCCGTGAACCAGCAGCCAAGGAACCGTAATCTGCGAGCCACGGTCTACCACACTGTCAATCTGTGCCATGTCATCCATATAGGTGCGTGACAGCGGACATTCCGGTTTGTCCCACATGAATCCCTTGTCGGGCGTTACGTCGCCAAATTCGGTGTGAGCGAAGGACTTCGTGTGAACCATGCCGGCTAGGGAAACCAAAAACTTAATCCGACTGTCTTGACTCGCCCGCAGCACACCCACAGCGCCTCCCATGCTGTGACCGGCGTAGCAGACCGAGTAGTCGCTCAAAGCATCGAGCACCGACCCGAGATCTTCCACCTCTTTCGAGATAGTCGAGTCAATGAAGCTCCCTTCGGAGCCGCCGTTGCCCGAGAAAGAGAATCGCAGTGCGGGGATCCCGGCGGCGGCTAACCCGTTCGCCAATGCGGCGACAAACGGACGGTCTTTATTGCCGGTAACACCGTGCCCCAGAACCACAATGCGCTTGGATATTCCATCGCCTTGATGGAAACTGTAGTCGAGCCGTTCCCCGTGTGAATTTCTTATATCACCGAACATAGATTTCCTCTATAGTCATATATAATATGCAAAGATTAATTTTTTACAATGGCAACATGCACCAAAACGCCCTCTGTAGGAGATCAACTGAACGAACAGTGAGGGCGATAGAGATCCCCCTCCCGGTCGCGAGCAAATCTCTTAGGCATTAGAACTGGGGACAGGTAAAATTGCAGGCGTATTTCAAAATTGAAGAAACCGAGTTTTTCGGAAAAACTCGGTTTCTTTGTGAGAACATGTTTGAAAAGTAGGGTTTGTAGGTTGCATTCGACCGAACGGATAGATTAAGTGACCGATTAGCACATCTGTAGGGTGCGCACTGCGCACCAGCCTTCAAAATCCCCAGTCGGGATTAAGCGAACGAATAGATCAAGCGACTGGATAAGGAGCGCGATAGAAATCCCAGTGCGATAGGGCCTTCGTCTATTCGCGATAAGCAGTCATGTTAGGAACTGCTTGGTATTCTTCATCGTTACCGTTAAACCCAACCTACGTACCTGAGTATACGCTAGATTTTTCTCGATTTTTGTGCTATTATTTGGTTTGGAGAGGATAAATGACTCTCGACAACAAAGGAGACTTCCGATGGATACGTTAAAGAAATTCGGGATTTGGGCGGCAATCGTAGTAGCGGTAATCACTGTAATCTCATTTTGGCGAGATGTTCCAACTCAATCAGAAATGAACACAGGATTCGGTCTTATACGGGCAGACATTCAGGCACTGCGCCAAGAATTAACGCGTATAGAATCTGGTATTCAGACGAATACTCAAAACCACATAAACCATCTAGAACACCATGGTGAAAAAGTCTCCGTGGTACGCGAATCCCAAGATAAGTAACGCTGTACGCCCAACCCTCTCGTGAAACTATGAAGTTCATGAAGTCAGACACGACGGGAAATGGCACAAAAAACCTCCCGACTTGCCCTAGATTAGGGGCAAGCCAAGAGGTATGTGATTCGAACAGGAGTGCTTACCTACTACCGTTGCCGTTGCTCTTCAACGCATTAACAATCTTCTCCGGCTTAATCGGCAGGTCGTTAATGCGTACACCTGTGGCATCGGTAACCGCGTTCGCAAAGGTGGCTAACGTCGGCGTGAGCGAAGGCTCTCCAACCCCTTTTGCGCCGTAAGGCCCGTTGGGAGCGGGCACCTCCACGATGACACTCTCGATTCTGGGAATATCCGCCGTAGTCGGGACGCGGTAATCGACAAAGCCGGGATTCACATTACCCTTCTCGTCATACTGCATCTCCTCCATCATCGACCAAGCGTATCCTTGGACTACTCCCCCTTCAATCTGCCCTTCAACGGCTATCGGATTAATCGCAAAACCCACGTCCTGCGAGGCAACCGTCCTGAGAACTTTGGTGTTTCCCGTTTCCGGGTTGACCTCGACTTTGGCAATCTGCACCGCCACGGCGGGTGCACTCAGCCTACCTGACAATGAACCCTTGCCGACGATCGGACCGCCGGTTGTGCTCAAACTGTATGCCGCCAACTCGCCGAGCGAGAGCGATTTGGGAGAATCTCCGTTTGTCAAAGACACTTTGCCGTCTTTGAGTTCAACATGCTCAACCTCAGTGTTCAACCGTTGCGCTGCAAGTTCAAGAAGCCGTGTCCGTGCATCTTCGGCCGCCAATTTCGCAGTGTTGCCCATGGTGAAGGTGACAACGCTTCCACCAGAGCCGGTATTGTAGGGCGCGGAATTGGTGTCGCCTCGGGTGATGGAGACGTCATCATAGGGCACCGTCAAAACCTCGGCGGCAATCTGCGCCATCGCGGTATCTGTTCCGGTGATGTCCATCGAACCGTGGAACAATCGTACGCTGCCGTCTTCATGAACGGAGACGTACACCGCGCCCGGTCCGCAACCGTTTGTCCAATCGCCGACCGCAACGCCCCATCCCTGATTCGGTTCCTTCTCCCGGTTCCACCAGTCAACGGCATCCGCCGCCGCTTTGAGGGTCTCTTTGTAACCCACTATTGGCTCGACAGCCCCGGCGGGAACCTGATCCCCCTCTTCTCGCATGTTCTTCATGCGGAGATCTACGGGATCCATTCCGATGATGCTCGCGATTTCGTCGAGCTGGGATTCAGCCGCGAAAATTGCTTGCGGTGCACCCGGCGCGCGATACGATGTGGTTCCGGATTTGTTGGTGTGTACCGCGTACGCATCCATCTGAAGGTGCGGGAAGTTGTACACACCGCGAATTCGGATGGTGTTCGCAATGGGACCCCCGGCAACCGAACCGCAATCCCAGAAGGCGAGGGCTTTGCGAGCCACAATCGTTCCGTCGTTCATCGCGCCGGTCTTGAGTTTGATGATGCATCCGGCGCCCGGTCTCCCGTCAAGAAACTCCTCTTCGCGCGTCAACTGCGCTTTGACCGGGCGTCCTGTTATTTGCGATAGGATCACGGCCGGCACGTGTGTGGCTTGGATATTGAAGCGTCCACCGAAGCCGCCGCCCATGGTCACACCGACGACGTTGATGTCACTCAGCGGTATACCGAGCACACCGGCAATCCCGGAACGAATGGCGAAATGACCTTGAGTGCTCGCCCAAACCGTGAGTTTTCCGGACGGCTCCGCGTGAGCGACCGACACATGCGGCTCCATGTACACCTGATGGACGCGCGGGATGGTATACGTACCTTCGACGACGACATCGGACTCGGCAAACCCTTTTTCCACATCGCCCGCGGATTCGTGGGTCTCGCCTGCGATATTGTAGTAAATCTCGTCGTCAAGCCCTTCCAATTCGGCATTCAATCTATTGATTTCGGCGCTGTTGTCCTCGTCCGTCACTTTGGACAACTTCTTGAGTTGCCTCGTAATGACCCGCCTGCGCGGTCCGTCTTTGGTTCTGTCGTTGAGCAGATTGGGTGAATCGGGCTTGATTGACTCCATCACATCCTGCACGACGGGCAGCGGCTCATATTCGACTTTGACGAGGTCCGCCGCTTCCTCCGCGATGTCGGGATCGGTTGCGGCAACCGCGCCTAGCGCCTCGCCGTAATACAGCACCTTATCCTTCGCAAACACCGCCCGACCGGTCGGGATATCGTCCTGTGTAATAATCGCGTGAACCCCGGGTAACTTCTCAGCCTCGCTTGTATCAATGCTGACAATTTTGGCGTGGACTTCCGTGCTACGGAATATTCTTGCGTGGAGCATTCCGGGAAAGTTGATGTCTGCTCCGTATTTTGCCGCGCCGGTCACCTTTTCGAGGGCGTCAACTCTTGGTAGCCGTTTTCCAACAACTGCGTGTTCTGACATGGCGCTCCTACCTTCTCTCGTTGAATGAGTCAGGGAAACTATTTAGTTAGTGATAGTGTAAAGGCTTTGTTAAACGGAAGTAAAATACACGTGAATGTTTACTGTCAACAACGGTGCCTTAATTACAGATTCGCGACCGCATCTTGTAACTTGCCGCGTCCCAAAGCCACATTACATCGCTTACACGTATTGATGGTTTTGTCACCAATCTCGCGGCTGTAAAGCACTTTAACGCCGGTTCTGTTGCATACCGGGCAGGTGCCTCTGCCACTGTTATATTCCGAACGGATGCCGTGTCCTCTATGGGTCTTAGCCATTCTCATCTCCTACTTTCGTATCGTGTCTAAGCATTTGCGCGCATAGTTTCTGCCGCGCTCAGGACTGCCTCGACTATTTTCGTATACCCGGTGCACCGACAGATGTTTCCGCCGAGCGCATGCCGCATTTCGTCTTCAGGTATGTCGGGATTGTCGTCGAGAAGCGCTTTGGCAGCCATGATGAAGCCGGGAGTACAGAAACCGCATTGGTATCCGCCCGTCTCCAAAAAGGCTTGCTGGACCGGGTGCAACTCCCCGGGACTGGAGATCCCTTCAATCGTCGTGACCTCTTTGCCGTTTGCGCTGACCGCAAGCATCATGCATGAGGTTACCGGTTCGCCATCAACGATTACCGTGCACGCCCCGCAATCGCCGGTGCTGCACCCCTCCTTGGTTCCCGTCAACCCGATTGTATCACGAATGACCGCCAACAAGGTTTTGCGGGGTTCAACAAACAGTTCCTGCAAATCGCCATTGACGGTAAAACTTATCGGATGTTTGCTCATATTTGCATGGTTCCTTTTCTATACTTGTGCCCGTGCCGCAGCGGTCGCTGCGGTTTCCTTGGTTAACGCCGCCACTATCTCTCTTCGATGCTCTGCCGTACACCGCAGGTCTGAAATTGGACTCGACTGTGCCGCCGCTGCCCCCGCCGCTTGCCGCAATACCTCGTCGCTTACGGAATTGCCGGTAATAATGGACTCTGCTTCGGTGGCGCGGATCGGCTTCGGGGCTACAGCCGCCAACCCTATCTTCGTATCTGCTACCGTGCCGTTGTTCAAGCTGACCGACGTTGCCACACCGACAAAAGCGAGATCCATGACTTGCCGAATCTTGTGTTTAAGGTACTGTGAACCGGAATTCGCGGAGCGGGGAGGCATTGAAAATCCTGTAAGGATTTCGCCTGTCTGCAACACTGTTTGCCCCGGACCGAGGAAGAAATCTGCAATCGGAACTGTGCGCTCGCCCTCACTGTCCGCGATGTTCACTTGGGCATCCAGCACCAGTAGCGCGGCGGCCGTATCCGCGGCAGGAGAGCCGTGAGCAATGTTCCCGCCAAGCGTGGCTAAATTGCGAATTTGGATGGATCCGACCTCCTCCGCCCCCTCGGCAAGCGCGGTATAACGTTCACGCACGATGGAAGAGCGTTCAATCGTTCTCATCTTGGTCATGGCGCCAACCCACAAACCGTCGCAGTCATCGTATGTGATTCCTTCTATACCGGGTACATGCTGCAAACTGATAACAAATTTGGGAGTCAGTGTCCGATCTTTCATCCCGATAATCAGGTCTGTTCCCCCGCCCAAGAGTTCGGCTTCGCCTGCGTACTGAGCAAGCAGGGCGGATGCCTCGCCAATTGTCTTGGGCTCAAAAAACTCGAAACTTCTCACAAGTTATCCTCCATCAACGTCTAAGACTACCCTCGCCTCGCAGGATGGTCAACATGGTATGAATGCTGATTCTAACGCCTAAAGAATACCAAATCTGGTTGGGCTTGTCAACAAAATGTAGCGGGGTGAGAACGACTGCTTGTGGCAGCAGTATATTCTTGACAGGGAGAATTCTCTCAAAATCGCGATTTCAGTCGGTAGCGAGGTGGAGACAGAAAATAAAGGATTGGGGGGAAGAACAATGCGTCACGACTAGAAGCCGCTCTTGTATCTGCTACGTCCGTTGTCTAATTTCAGCACGGAGATCGTTTGCCACATTGTCTATTTTTTCGTGAAAGACTTGGGAATTGGTATCAATCTTTTCATTGAGCTTGGCGGTGTTTGCATCAATCTTGTCACCAAGCCGTTGAATCTCGGATCGCATCTGCCGCATATCTTCTCTGATGTCCTTAGTAACGTCAAGAGTTAAGTTGACCGCTTGGTTTATTTGCTTTTGCAGGTTTTCATCCGCTCTATTCATATCGTCCCGCAACTCCGCTATATCCGTTTTTGTCGCCACTGAGGTAGTAACTTTCCACCATAGTGCGGCGATCCCAGCAAGTGACCCAAGCATCGGTGCGAAGACTTTAAGCCATTCTTCCAATGTCACAACTCCTCCTTTCGCTCCAAGATACCTCAACTATAGCACCTTTAAAGCAGATTTTCAACCTGTATCGATTGGGATTGCAGGGGAAACGCGTCTAAATTTTCTATTTCACACAAAAGAAAATCGCGCCTAGTTTGTGATGATTTTCATAGGGGTCGTCGGTTGGGTTGAACGGGAATCCGTTAATAATTGCCAATCTTAGAGGGATTTTCGAGTACCTCCTTCGCTTGAACGCCCCAAAATTTTGAGTGAAACCCAACATTAATCGTACGTTCTACCGCCATGAAACTTCCTCTGTAATCAAATGCATCTCCTCTGGGAAGGGGATAAGATTAGCCTCACTGACGCTGGGAAATTGACGATCATCAAATCGCAATTTTTCTGACTTAGATGAAATCCTCTCCAATCACACACCACGGCTTATCCTTCGTCATCCCTTCAAAACTGATTGGCGATAAAAACCAAATCCATCACGTTGATTACACCGTCGCGGTTCACGTCCGCTTCGTGCTCATCCGTCCCCATCGCGTTGGCGACAATTATCAAATCAAGAATCGTAACCACACCGTCCCCGTTCAGATCGCCCGGGACCGCAACCTTCACCCTGAGAAAGATATCGCCGTCTAGATCAAGCACAGCGTGTTTCGTGTTGCTGAAGCCGGTAGCCGCTGATTGCACTTCCTCGGGAAGCGTGACGAGCTGCGCCGAACCGCTGTGGTTATACACCGCCCAACCGTTCGTGAATTCACGGATATACAGACCTGGGCGGTCCTCATACAGTTGCAACGTCTCGCCGACCGGGAGTCCGAGGTCGGCATTCCAGAAATCGTACCAAGGACCGCCGCGCAACGGGAAAGCGACATAACCGTTGCTAAACGTGAGTGTCATAGTAGTAATAGCCCGCATCCACCGCGTATTTCGTGGAGTATCCGGCGGCTCATCCTCATAACTGGTTCCTTCAACCCCAATAACGCGAGGTTCGAGCAGTGTTGCCTCCGCCCATTTAAGCGTGTTTTCGAGTTGTAACAACTCGTCCTCTATGCCTTCCGGCGTGCTACGATTTCCCGGAAATCCGTTTTCCATGAACAACCCGTTGATGTAGGGCGCCGAGGCTGGGGCTTGATAGTCATTCGTGTTCACCATAATAAGAAAGTTGTCCCGCACTCGTTCGCGTATCCCTTTAAGAATAGCCACCTGACCCTGAAGTTGCCCGCGGCGTGCATTGTGCCATTCGCTCCACCCATCAATAAAAATGCCGTCGTACAAACCGCATCGATCAATAGTCACGGCTATGTCAACTATCCGTTGCTGCCAACCCGGATGATTCAAATTCATCAATCCTCTACCCCATTGTAGCTGTATGTTGCCGTTGGCGTCACGCAGCCACCACGGCGAATCTTCAGGCAAACTGTCAAGGTGATGCCAAATAACAGAAATGCCGTGTAAAAACACCATGGTAGGGTTTTGTGCAAGGTAACCGTCTCGGACAGCTATCGGTCCGTCCCATGATGAGTGGGCCGTGCGAAAATAGAACTTGTCGTTTATTTCAGTAAGCCGTGCGTCGAATCGTGGACAGCAGAAAATCAAATCGAACGACGGCCAACGTTCTTTATCGCTCCAAGCGGTAAACAATGAAGGAAAGTTGCGTTCTTCTATGCGCGGCTCTAGTGGCAGCGATGCCATATCGCAGGGCGTATCAATATCGTGCGTAAAGTATTCTAAGTTCAATGAATCAAGTTGGCTGTGGTCAGGTATACGGTTTCGCTCTATCCTGAGCCATCTGAGTTGTGTCAGATTAACAAGCGGGGTCACGTCCGTTATGCCATTTGCATATAGAGAAAGGACTTCAATCTCAAGAAGATTCGCTAGCGGGCTAATATCGGTAAGACCGCAATAAGACGCGTCAAGTTCCCTTAAATTTATCAGCATTGCCACCGGCTCAATATTGGTTAAGGGACTTTTTCTCAGCTTAAGCTTGGTAAGGTTTCGTGCGTAATCCAACCCGGTAAGATCGGTAATGCCGCGGCCCGCTAAATCGAGTTCGGTTAGTTGCAGCATAACCTCGGTTGTGATTGGCTCGCCAGGTGGCAGGTCCAGCGCTTCACGCAACGCGGCGCGCAGGTTGGGGTCCGGTACGTGCACGACCTGGGCGTATACCCACGTCGTCAGAATGAGGGGTAGGGTGAGCGTAAAAGCAAAGCGTTTCACCGGTTTATCCTTTCTTTCGTTTTCATGTTTGGCAATGCCACTGTCAACTTGTTACAGTCACTTCATTATACCACAGTGCCTCTGCGCGTCTTGTTGGGTTTAAGGTAGGAAGCACAACACCTCGCCGCATGATATGAAAGTGAATTAACGCCGCGCGTGCTGTGATTCCGCAGGAGGGCGATATTCAACGGACAAATGCGGGGTTTCCAGACGTGCATTTCCCTGAAGGCACGAGGTTAGACAACTCTCCAATATACCGCTCACCAAAAGGGTGCGCTCCGCCGGATACGGGGCGGCACCCGTTTCAAATAACTCCTCGATCTTGGCTATAAGACACGCGGAATAGGTGACGTTCGGGGTCGGTGATAGGAAAAACTGCGTTGACACCGGCACTCGCTGGTCCTTAAGCCGCGCAGCAAAACAGTAATCCCTCACGGCGCCATTGAGCATCAGCAGGGTTGCCCTCGATCCGTCTTTGTATTCAATGAAATAGGCAGACGGATTTTCGACGAGTCGCTGCAGCTCACCGCTACGGAGAAGGTGCTGCGTTCTACCGTCTTCAAGTGTCAAGCCGCACGGCGTGTCGCTTCGAGAGAGCGCGGCTTCCAAGAGTTCGTGCGACCAAGCGCCTTTCTCGCCGGCTTCCCAAACAGCATCGCCATCGATCAGTTGCACCGCGGCAACACCGGTTTCTCCACCCTTCCGGCGTTCCACCATGCACTGCATCGCCTCCAAGGCGTGATAATCCATCGGGTCTGACCCGCCAACACCTACCATGAGCGCGTCTTCTATCTCGCATTCCAACGGCAACTCGACATCGGGTAACCGCCACGTAACTGGCAACGATGAGCCTGCCAATAAGCCAAAGCCAAGGCGGTGTGCATCGTCCACCATCTCTTTCGCGTTCTCAAAACTGTAGGAGAGGTGTTTGTCGTTAAAGATGGGCACGGCACGTCCATCCGCCTCAAAAACCTCCACGCACTCCTTGAAAAATTCATACCGCGGATAAAGCACCTGGTTTTTGTCATTGTGTGGGTAGTCGCCGTGCTCCGCGATGATGAGAATCGCGTCTACATCGAGTTTATCGCCGCCACACCGGAGCGCCTCGGCGATGGTCGGGTAAACGGAAAAGCCAAATTCTCTCGCGCGGTCAATACTCTGGTCACCCTCTGGCTTCTGGTCGACGAATAGAGACACAATTTTCATATCTGGGCGATGCCATCTCCCCTCGGTCGGATAGCCAACGAGAAACCGGTCGGCGAAGTGCTGCGCGTGCGATAAGTAACGATAGATGGTCGCGATGACAGCGATTCGATTCATAAACTCATGTCCTCCAGAAGGTTGACGATTCAGTCGGTTGATAGACGATGCCCAGATGGGGCGTTTCCTGCTTTGCGCCTTCGGCAGCGAGACTATCAACGCCTGCCGCTACAAGCCCCGTCGTCAACAAGGTGCGTTCAACCGGATAGGTTGCCTTGCCAGTCAGAAACATCTTCTCGATATTGTTAACCAGCGGCGAGAAGAAGCTCGCCAACGTCGTCCGCCCGGGTGGCATCGGGAGATACATCTGCGTCGAAAGAACCCCGCTGTCGGCGCCAATATAGGCGGCGAAATTGAAATCCTGCACTAACCCGTTCATCAAAATCATGGTAGACTTGAGCCCGTCGCGATGCTCATACTGGTAGGCTATCGGGTCCTTCACGATCTCCTTCAACTCGTCAAGGGTTGGAAATGGGTTGTTAAACCCGTGGCGCGATGGCGTGAGGGTATGACTCCGACAGAGCGCCGCTTCAAACAATTCTCGCGACCAGAGCTTGGTGTGATATGCTTCCCAAAAGGCGTCGCCGCGGTATGCTTGCAGCCATTTCACACCGCTTTCCCCGCCTTCGCGGCGCTCTACCATACACTGGGTGGTTTCCAGCGCATGGAAGTCATAGCTATCCACACCGCCGTAGCCGACGCACACCGCCTCTGATACCGGCACACCGAGCGGCATATCGATTGAGGGTGTGCGCCACGTAACCGGCAGCGATGAGCCGGCCATGAAAGCGAAGTCCATGGATTGAGAGATGTCGTACATTTCACGCGCCCACGCCCAGTTCCATGAGAGATGTTTGTCGTTAAATGTCGGTACGCCGCGTCCGCTTTCTTCGTAGACTTCAGCAACCTGTTTGAAGTGTTGATATCGCGGATAGAGGCGTTGTCCCTTCTCGTTGATGGGATATTCGCCGTGTTCGCCGATGAGGAGAACACCATCGATGGCAAGTTCCGCGCCGCCGAGGGTCAGCGCTTCCGCAATTGTCGGATAAGCTTTAAGCGATGGAAAACGTTCCAACCGTTCGCGGCTAAGGTCATCGTCTTTGACCTGTTCCACATAGAGAGAGACGAGATCCATCGGCGGGTGATGATGTCGGCTGTTCCACCCGTAGCCCTCCAAGAATCGATCGACGATGTGCTGGGTATGCGAGTATTTGTAATAAATTGTCGCGATGGCCGCGATTCTAGGTCGTTTTTCCATTTTTCCTCCCTCCAAAAGTAAGGTCTAAGCTCGACTTTCTACATTTGTAGGGTGGGATCAAGCGAACGGATAGATCAAGCGACTGGATAAGGAGCGCGATAGAAATCCCAGTGCGATAGGAATCCCCTCCCTGCCTACCAATTCTTGTAGCGTGCGAGCGACAATCGCAATCTTCTTCTCTTCAAAGGTGCATAAATTGCCGAAACCTCGGCATATCAAAGCCCCGGCGGGGATCAAGCGAGTGGACAGCGAGTGATCTCCTACAAACCTTCGGTGCACAATTGCGCAAAATTAACCGAGGCTGAGTATAAAAACTATAGACTCTTGATTGTCAAATCACCTAGGTCTTTCTTGCTATGTAACACCCTGTCGCCGATTTTCATTATCGTTCATCCCTACGGCAACATACCGGGATTATACCTCATTTGCGTTGCTGAGTGTTAACCCAATTGTGCCCGATACGCTTTCCTTGACGACTGTCTGAATAATAGGCGGCAAAGCGATTCTAGTAGAGCTTTCGCGTTTCATACGGTTTCCACAACCAAATGATACAGCCCTCCCAAACGCGCCCTGTACGAGCGATCTCCTGGTCGCGACCATCTATGCGTGGCAGGGCAAGCAGATTCTATCGCACTGGGATCTCTATCGCGTTCCTTATTCAGTCACTTAAATCTATTCGCTTTGAAAACCTCATCTTCGATATGATGATGGTCGATCGCCGTTAATCAAATCGTTTGCCCTGTCCTTTTATGGCTCAAAACTTGCTGATCGGGGTGTTATGTGATATAATCGATTCACCAGAGAAATCGGGACGTTTCCTCTAAGGAGATATTTCGCCTTGATTTAAATTCTTGAACAATACACTTAGGAGAAAAATTATGGCTACAAAAATTCGTGAAAGTGAAGGTGTTCTTATTATCAAACCCTCCGGTCGGATTATTGGCCCCGCCGGTACCGAACTGAGAGAGCAAATAAGCAGTGAACTCGAAAAAATCTCGGGAACTCCAAAGGTCTTGATTGACCTGGCGGATGTCTCAAGAATTGACAGCAGCGGTCTTGGCACCCTCGTCGCGTGTCATGTTTCCGTCGCTCGCAAAGAAGGGCGCGTAGGTCTCATCAACATAGGGACGGACACACAAAACTTGATAGTCATGGGAAGGCTGATTTCCATCTTCGAGCGTTACGATAGCGAAGACGAAGCCATCGCCGCGCTGAACTCAGACGATTAACGAATGCATACGGGCGCTCCGTCTGACGCTCGCCCATCCTCTGTATGGTGTTGAGCCCTCAAGTGTTGCGGGTGGCCCACGAACTCGCTCACTTGCCGATGGATGTGCTTCTTGCCCCAGTCTCCGGAGGGTGGAATGGCGAAGCTCCATGCCGCCATGTTGGTCGAGGAGTTCGACGACAACTACTTCTATGCCGCAGAACTCAAGACCTTCGCGCGCCAACTCGGCATTGCCGTCGGCCGACGGCGGAAGCTTGAGCTTGAGGCGCTTATCCGGGAATTCCTTCGAACAGGGACGGTTCCGCTGGCCAAACCCGGGCCTGATCGACGGTCCGGCGAGTCGCGCGACAGGCTGGCGGCGGAAACCACCGTCCGGGCCTACGTCGACGACCGCAAGACGAAGGCTTTTCTACGAGACCTCGTGCACGCGCGCGTCCCGCAGCTAAAAGACAAGTCGGGCCAGTGGTACTGGCTCAACGAATGGCGCCGTAGGCAACTTCGGGCAGGCCAGCGCATCACCTACGCGGACCTCGGCAATCGATTATTGGAGTTGATGCGTTCGGAGGGCCGCTTGTCGCGGATCCCCGCCGCTCGATTCAACAACTTCGTCACGGATTTCTGGACGGACCCGGCGAACAAGGGCAAGACCCGGGGCGATGCCGTGGCAGCTTGGGAGAGCATCAAGTCCGTCCCCGGACCGAAGACGTACAAGGCATACGCGGCTCTTGAGCCGAGTAGAGGTACCGGGGCTGTGATCGAAAACGGGAAATGATGAAGCGATGAAGTGGAGACAGGGCGCCTCGTCGGGATAGTTGAGGGCATCCTCGCTGGTGTCGAAGCGCCAAGCGCCTTGGCACTACCGCCAGATGCAGCGCGGGCGGGCTTCGTCTTCGCTATCGTAACGCTGAACTCAGACGATTAACGAATACATACGGGCGCTCTGTACTGAAAATCTTATATGCGCTGTAGGTTTCCTGTCAATCTCTCTCGTCAAACGTAGTCCCGATTTCACCTAGCCATGGTCGTGATAGACTTCTGTCCCATCCCTTCGGTATCCACAGTTTGCTCGATATATAGCGACCTAATTGAGGAATTTTGCGTATGAAGTCGAATGTCGTTGTTCTTACGGGAGGAAGACAGGTTAGTTTTGCCGAAATTGATGTTCCCGATCCCGCGCCGAGCGAGATAACCTTGCAAACCTTGGTGACGCTGATGAGCATGGGTACGGAGATGATCTGTTATCGCGGCGAATCCGACCCCGGCAGCCACTGGGACAACTGGGTGCAATACCCGTTCTATCCCGGTTACAGCAATGTGGGGCGGGTTATCAAGGTCGGAAGCGAGGTCGAGGATTTCAGCGAGGGAGATCGGGTTTTCAGTACCGCATCCCACTGTGGTCACCTGAACCTTTCCGGCGGCGAACCCGGAATCATCAAGATTCCCGAGGATGTAACCAGCGATAATGCCGTATGGTGTACGATGGCGACGATTACGCAGACCGCGGTGCGTCAAGCCGAACATATCATGGGAGAAACCGCCGTAGTCATCGGCTGCGGTCCCATTGGGCAGCTTGTGACGCAGTACCTGAAGGTGATGGGTCTGCGATCCGTCTTGGTGATAGATCAGATTCAGGCGCGGCTGGACATCGCGCTCGCGCACGGTGCGACGGCAAGTTTTTGCGGAAGCGTCGCCGACGCGAAGCATGCCGTCTTGGAAAATACTGACGGCGAGCTTGCCGATGTGGTTTACGATGCAACCGGGCATCATTCTGTTTTGCCGTTGGCGTTCCCGCTGGCGCGTCGGTTTGGCAAGCTGGTTCTCCTCGGCGATAGCCCGTACCCCACGAAGCAGCATCTCACGTCGGATCTACTGACGCGGCAACTGCGTCTCATAGGTACACAAAACTACAATCTGCCGCCGCAACACGCGGCGTGGACGGCTACTCGTCAACGGCAACTCTTCTTGCAATACGTGCAACGCGGGCAAATGTCCGTGTCCGACCTGATTACACACCGCTTCTCGCCTAGTGAGGCGGCATCGGCGTATGCGCAGTTGGATGCGGAGCGCGGCGGCAGTGTGGGCGCTGTCTTCGACTGGTAACACCACTAACGATTAACCGGTGTATTCAACCTGGAATCCTCAGTGCTTGATAGCTCGAAAATCAGGGGTTGAGATACTTGTCGAACCACTGTAATGTCCGCTCGTAATAATCCTTCCGGTGTTTTTCGCCGAGACTGTGTCCCGCCCCTTTGTAAAGCACGTAGCAGACCTCTTTGCCCAGCACTCTAAGGTATGTGGTATACAGTTCGGCTTCGTGAGGAGTATCGTTCTCGCCCTCAAGGATTAGGACGGGAGTTTCCACATTGGCAACGTGGCTGATCGGGGAATGTTCTTCATACAAATGCGGAACTTCCCACGGCGCTCCCCCCATCTCTCGGGCGCAAATTGCGTTCCATTGCGTGTTACGACCCATAGGTGCGCAAGTGAGACGATAATCATAGAGTCCAGCGAGCAAGACGGCAGCCCGGAAGAAAGTTGACTTCCCAATGGCGTAAGCCCCAAGCATAGCGCCATAACTGTAACCGTGCACCCCCACTCTCGCCTTGTCGCACATCCCTTGAGACGCCAACCAATGGATGCCGCACATGACATCTTTGTAATCCATTTTCTGAGTTGGCGGGTCGCACCACTGATACTGTTGGCTCCCGCGAAAGTCGGGCGCGAATACCTGAAACCCATTGGCTGCCAACCAGTGCCACTCACGGTAAAAGATTGCCGAGCCGCCTTCGGTCGGTCCGGCATGCAAATCGACGATGGTGGGGTGCTCGGGGCTCATCGACTTGCCCAACGGCGGAACAACACAGCCTTGTATAACCAATCCATCGTAGGATTCCCACTCGACGACCGAAACATCAGCTAATTCGTAATCGGCGAGTTGGTCGCTGAACTGTGTCACGGATCGTTTTTCGCCAGAATCAAGCGAGATGACATGAGCATCCGGGAGCGTCAGCAATCCCCTAAAAACCGTCAAAAGCGTCTTCCCATCGCGGCTTATTCCCCCAAGATATGTCCACCCCGTTCGATCCACTATTACCTCATTTCTTCCGGTTTGTATATCAACAGAGAAGACATGACGGTTGATTCCTTTTAATCCGCTACAGTAGACTTTCCGACTGTCATGCCCCCAACAGACGAAATTAACGAAGTATTCATCGTCCAATATTCGCACCTGCTTCGAATCCCTCTCCATAATGGCACACAGGTTGCGCACGGGATGAATATAGCTGTGTGGAGAGTAGCCCATAGCCAAATAATCTCCACACGGGGACCATGTGGGTGAAATCATCTCGTTCTTGCCAGGACCAATGCGGTCAATCCTATTTCCGGTTCTTCGATCTATGTCAAAAAGATACCATTCTGTATCGCGTTGGTTCCGACTCTCTATGTTTGAGAGAACAGTTAGCCAATTGCCATCAGGATGCCAAGCTATCCCTTCGTAGAATTCACCCGCTCGCGATTCCTCCAGAGTCGCGACTTCGTTGGTTTCTACATAAAGAATCACGATCGAACTCATAGAGGTGAGAGGCGGTGGAAGGACGATGACAATGTCGTCATCGGTGTCTTCATCTTGTATTTCTATGTCCTGATTCGCGATGAGGGCAATAAATTTACCGTCACACGACCATTGGAAAAAACTGACATCTTCCGTGTTCCCTGCCAACTGTATCTCGCTTCCGTCGGGATGCCTAAGCCAAACACCCGAACTCTTCGGTTTCAGGAAAGCAAGAATATCTGGCTGGGCGGGCGACCACTTGGGGCTGCTTCCTTTGAATGGATCGTAGGTTTCCAATGTGTCCAAATCGGTGATATGCACCCTAGCCCGATGAGTATATGCTACTCGCAAGCCATCCGCCGAAAGCTCGCAGTCCGGCGACGCCTCGCGATTTTGGATGCCCGCATACGGAAAGGAAGCAACGTCATCAACTGTAATCGGCCGCGGCATACACAAAGCTCTCCTTATCAACAACTTGATTCTTCTGTACCACAATCTGTTAGATTGTGCTTCCCGCAAACCGACAATTTGTGCCACCAAGACTTGTGTCAAATGCCCAAGGAAATTGTATCTTCAAAGAAGTCGGCAAGCCCCTCGAATTCATCATACAGAAACAGTTTCCGTGTAATCCCCTGTAACGTCGCCGAGATGTCCGAGCCTTTCCGTGCAATTACGACAATCGGAATTTTCTTGGCGTATGCATATCCCGCTTCGATGCCCAATCCCACCCCTTTCTCTGTCAAATCAACCACGAGTAGGTTGCTCGAATCAATTTCGGCAAATGCCCGTTGCATCAATTCGTGGGGACTGAATTGAACCTCTCCCCATTTCTCAACGTCGCGGGCAATACATACCGTTTCATATCCGTTACGCTCAAGAGCAGAGGAGATATTATCAACGCAATCCTTGTTACTGTTGTCCGCACGGTACTTGATGGAGATATAGGCTTTCATAGTCGTAAAGATGTAGGGTGGGCACCGCCCACCATTTCTTGTAAGTTGCGCACTGCGATTAAACGAGTAATTAGCAAGTATAATAGAAAACTTGCCCACCTTTGATAGAGTCAACGGCGCAGCAGGTGTATAGCAACACCGCCCCACTCCCCGGCAAAAGCCCTGCTTAGGGTCGACTGAGCGAATAGATGAAGTGACTGAATAAGGAACGATGAAGCGAATGGACAGTGAGCGCGATAGATATCCCCTCATTGCGCGTTCTATGTAGGAGCGAGTTCTGCATGCGATAGGAAATCGCGACCTGGAGGTCGCTCCTACAGAAGAGTGAGATTTTGATATTCTACCGCCCTAGGATCTCTATCAAGATTTGCTATCGCGGTCCCTGTCCATTCGCTTGATTGCTACTACAAACCGAACAGCCCAACTCCTTAATGTTCCCTTCTAAGTCTCAATGCCTATAGGTATGGCTAGAATTGAGATGTAAAACGACTACCATCGTGATACTTCAGAAGTCAACAATGCAAAACATGGTGATATCACAGATTCCACCAATACGTCATTTTGCCAACCAGTGTGGAGTCGATGTGCCTGATAGCCGCCCCTCCGCTGTCGTAATTCTGGTTGAACACCAAATACAAGTCGCTGCCCGGTTTGTAGATGTAGTTCAACAGGAAATTGGTGGAGACTACCTCCCTGCTGCTATTCCACTGGGCGTACAGTTTTCCGAAAAAGATCGTCGATACCGAATAGACAGCGCGCGTACTGACTACGTGGGTGTTGAACGATCCGGCTGGTAGCGTAATCCGATTGAACTGATACCGCGATTCGATCAGCACCTGCGGACTCGGATTGAAATTGGCTCCACTCTCAAAACCGCGTTTATCTCCGTTGAAGAAGCCGCCAAGATTCAGACGAAAATAGCCGGAAATCTTTTCCGCTCGATCGGTGAAAATTCCGATAGCGACCTTACTGAAATGGTATTCACCCGCCGGAATGACGAAACCCTCGTGTACCTCGAAATCCTCGTCGAGACGTTCCATGATTCGCTGCGCGCCGAATTGCAGCCAGTCATCACTTTCAAAATTAACCCAGTCGGATAGTGTAAGTATACGGGTTACCAAATCGCCCTCCGGATTAAAGAACAATCCTATCTCCGGTCCCGTGATGATGCGGCGGATACCCAGCACCCCGGGCCAAGGAGTGTAACGCATGTCGGTGCGGATACGTCGCACGCCCTTTCGCTGGACGAACCCCACCTCGGGATTGAAGTTCTCGCCGATGTCCATGTATGCTCCCTCCAGCATAAAGCGGTCATTCCGCCAACGGCTGCCGAACGTCCAGGCGTTGGCCCCATCGGGTTGCTCCTCGTCGAAGGTGCGCGCCCACACGCCGTTCACGTCCATATTGTCGAACGGGCGGTAGGAAAAATCGATTCCGGCGGAGCGATTGTATGTGTCGGCGTCCTGCTTGTTCGTGGCGATAAGTCCGACGGTCGATCCTTTGAAGATGTCCCGTTTCGCTCGTAGCACGGTAAAATTTGTCCGCGGTACAACGATGGCATCCTCCGCGTCGGCTATCGAGTCTTTATTGTCAAATTCATCCGTCAATACATTCAGGAAACCCACACCGTATTCTCCGATTTTTCCAGTGACTTTGCCTCCGGCGATGATAGGTATGGCGCGACCCTCCTCCAGACCGATGCGCCGACTGTAGAACAGCAGCCGGTGGAACCACGCGGTGGATGAGATGCCGAAATCAAAAAAGCCGGATCCTTCCAGAAAAAACGGACGCTTTTCAGGGAAGAACAGGCTGAATCGTGTCAAATTGATCTGTTCTCGATCCGCCTCCACCTGCGCGAAGTCGGTGTTAAACGTGAGATCGCTGGTGAGATTTGGCGTCATGCCGTACTTCACGTCCAATCCGATGTCAAGCACTCGCTTGGTTTGGGACTCATCAACGTCCGATAGGGCAAATCCCGGCAGCACATAAGGCAACAATTCGATATGCCGAGAAGAAGAAATCCCCTTCAGACCGCTCAGGCTGCCGATGTTGGCGGTCCGGAACTCCCGTACGCCGCCCTCTCGGTAGGCTTTGGACACCGGAGCCCACGTCCCCTCTTCGTTGTTCCGGCTAATTTTCCGTCCCAGATTCATCCCCCACTCCATCACGTCGCTCTGTGTGAAACGCAGTTGGCTGAAAGGAATAGCAATCTCCGCCGTCCATCTGTCGTCGTTAATCTTGGCACGGCAGGTCCAAACCGCATCCCAGTTCGTGTTCCATGTATCGCCGCTGCCGGTTATACTCGTGTCCTGCATAGCTCCCAATGCGTTGACTCGAAAGAAAAATCCGCCGCGCCGATCATTGTAGGTGTCCAAAAGCACATAAACGCTGTCGTTCTCCCACAGACGTGAGTCGCGGCGCAGTTCGTTGGCAACCAGCTTGGAAATATCGTTGTCAAAACAGGTAAATCCGACGTAGAGATGTCGACTGTCGTAAAGGATTCGTACCTCCGTCGGTTGCGATATCGGTTTCCCCTCGTCGGGTTCAATCTGAACGAACCGGCGGATCGGTTCTACCTTCCCCCAATCGGCTTCACCAAGTTCGCCATCAATTTTAATGCGTTGAGAGGTGCGGTGCGCCTCGGCTCGGAGTTGCGTAACCTCCGGTGCTGCACCGACAAGCATCGGAGACAACAGCCACAGAAACAGGAAGAAAAAGGTGCGTTTTTGCCAAATGTCTAGTTGGTATACCATAAGATGTTCCTTCGTCATATTGATTTGGTTGGGCAGGAGAGGTATTTAACCTAATCCAAAAGGCCTTGAATGTCGATACGGCGGTTTGCGTTCGTCGTCAGTTTTTGAGTCGGTTGTCATTCCTCCTAACACAATTTCGGATGCACTTCTGTCCGGTCAGCGAACATAAAAAAAGCCGTGGACGATGACGATTCATGTGCCCACGGCTTGAAAGAATTTCGTTTGTTAAGATGTTTGTAAAATATAAATTATAAATTCATTTCAGCAAAGGCACACTCCTCGCGTTCGATGGACATTTGCCCACCTAAAGCAATTGTTATGATGTGGGTTAATAAAATGCATCTCGCTTGATTTGCCTTTACTTTTTTCAATCACAAACCTATGATAGCACACTGTCGGGAGAATATCAAATAAATCGGAGAGACTGAATCTTGGCGTCATGGAATGAGTTGTTTGCGGATGAGAAAAATCGAGAGCACATCCCGGAGACCGCTGTCTATCGGTTTTGCCGCATCGTGGAAGACGCATTTGACGAGAGACCGCTAAAATTCTGGGACCTCGGCTGCGGCGCCGGTCGGCACACCGTAGCGCTCGCCCGGCTCGGATACGATGTTTATGCGACTGACAATGCACCGCGCGCCATTGATTTGACAAAGGGACGGTTAACGGAGTTTGACCTGTCCGCCGACGTTCGGTTGGCGGACATGACTAATTGCCCTTGGTCCCCCAACTGTTTTCACGGCGTAGTCAGTTGGAATGTGTTGCACCACAACAAGCTTGCCGCCATCCGTAAAGCCGTATCTCAGGTTCACCGTTCACTGGTTCCCGGCGGAATCCTGATGGTCACGCTCAAGTCGGACAAAGCGGATTTCGCCGGACAGGGGGAAGAAATCGAGCCGGGCACCTTCCTCCACGATATTGGCGACGAAAGCGGCGTCCCTCACCATTACTTCGACGAGGCGGGTATACGAGATCTGTTCGCAGGCTGGGAGTTCATGCTGCTGGCGGAGCAGGTCATCACTCACTTGGAGCGCCCCGATCGGTTTTGGGAGTACACGCCGTTCCCGTTCACGAATTGGGGGATTGTCGCCAAAAAACCAACCGGCTAACTGTGAACAGCGCCAGACTATGAAGTCGGCTAGTTTACGATGGTGGGCAGCAAGGCGGGCTATCGGCGATTTGACAATCTCGGATTCTGCAGTTCCATTGGCTGATGTGGGGAAATCTCTCGGCTAGTCGGAAATTCATCTTGTTGAACCGCCCAGCTTTCAAAGTAATTGCATTGAATTACGTTATTCTCTGAGCATTTTCTTACGATGCCACGCCATAGCGTCTTGCGCAGGGTAAAGTTGAATCTTGTCCGGCAGTAGAATCAATTTATCTTGGAGTTCGGTGAGCAACCATTCTGTTGGACGTTTATCGGACATCAGGTCTGAAACGACGATTTGATAGGTCTCGCCCAAGGAAAACAGTCCCTTGTCAAAAGCCCAGTGGTGCAGTTTGCAAAAAGAAATTCCGTTCCGCACATCATCATTTCTCGACACACGAAAAGGAATGATGTGGGCGGCCTCCGTCGCGCTCTCACCGTCCATTGTAACGATGCGCAACTCGCATGCAGCGCAAGTATAATTGTACAACCGCATGATGGCTTGACGAAAACCTGCACTACGAATCTTGGTATCTGCATGGCTTGGTACTTTCGGTTTCCGAGTTGAGAACGGGAGTTCAACTTCGTCGATTAGCGATTCTCTATACGCCCCAATTTGATGGGTCTCTGCAATCAGACTTTCAATTTGTTCCTTGAACTCTGGGAAGTAGGTGCGAATAAGCGTCTGGCGGATAGTCTCTCTATCGCGAGCATCAGTAAGTAAAACAAAGAGGTCGTCGTCCAAGCTCGCATACGCCACCACCTCACGAAGCCGGGAGATTCCTTTAATTTGGTTGGTAACCCGCAACGCCGTTTCGTAGCCTGCGTTTGGATGCAGATGCCAGAATTCATCGCTTTTCAAGTGGAAAAATGGTAGGACAAGATCTGGCTTTCGATTAGTTACTCTTCGCCAATATTTGAGGAAAATTTCCGACAACTCTGGGGAGACGAGGATTTTATTTTCGATAACCTGTCCACTTTCGATCAACTCAATGACTGATAGGAGAAGCACTGGCTTGTGGGGCGCGGGGCCGTGTGCCATGTCTATTCGCAACCGTTTCATCTTTTGGATATATTTTTGTAGGACATCGGTGGACATTTTTCTCGCGGTATTTGGGTGGCCGCCTGCTATTACGCATCGGACAGATGAAGGACGGATGGAAATAAATTAGTGACTTTTTTCTACATTGAACCAAATCTGCAAACGGGGCTCAAAATACTATGTGATTGGCCTTGATGTCGCTGGAAATAAGAACCTGTTTGAATAATCGGTAGCAAAGCCATTTTTGTCATTTGTGGAAGTTTCTTCATGTAATTATTGTTGCCTGCTACGTACCTGCCGCCCCGCTGGGGCTTTGGTACACAGGGATTTGAGGTTTCTATACACCTTCCGCCCCGCTGGGGCTTTTAGAGGCTGGTGCGCAGTGCGCACCTTACAAATGTACTTTTCAAACAGGTCCTAATCGAATTGGGGTGGGCTTCTTCAATTCTTTATGAAAGTTGGCGATTAGAGGAAGAGATTCGTGCTAGCATAATTGGAGCCAGCAGATTGTGATTCCACTTCGGTCGATTGAATCACGGTTACGGGAGAATCGGTCTGCTCTCTCCCACGCCTAACGCTTTGGCGTAGTCTTCGTGCAGCTTATCTTCATCGCCATCGTACGCATCCAACTTGTATAGCAACAAATTTTTGACGAGAGTCTTGCTACGAGTCAGCCTCTTCTGTGTTGGATGCCAGATAAGACCGTTATAAGGTTTTTCCTCCAAATCGGAGGGTAAGTTTGAAATCTTCTCGAAGCACTTGGCCAATGGGTATTTCTTGGCGAGCGTTGAAACAATTTCGGTCATGATTATCAATCCGATTGGGCGAAAAAGGACACTGCCGCCCTCCGAATGCCTGTATCGCCTAACTACACTAGAGTATTCAGAAGCAGCGAAAAACTCGGTCAACGGGAGAAAACTGTCCGCAAGCCTCTTAAAATAATCGCAAGCATTTGCGTAATGCTCATTAAGAATCTTATCGTTTAACCGGTTTTTCTTAAGTTCGCTTCTTATACCCACTAGGTTCTTTTTTTGCGAAATCACATAGATTTTCGTGAATAGTATCTCCAACAAGTCGTACAGATTTCCAATCGTTGTTAAACAAGCCAAATTTTTGGGTGGTATGATATCGGTGGTACGGTTCAAAATACGGTCTCCCATGAACATTGGATTTTGTGCAGCCAAGCGCCGGACAATGATCGCCATCGTGTCATCTTCATCAAGAGCGATAATCTCGCCCTTTGAAACGGGTTTGGCGTTCCGATTCAATGATGTGAAAAGCTTCCGGCTTCTTTCTTTACCTTCCTCATCTGCTCGATGTGCGACGAAGATGACCGTTAATTCGTCATCACCCAAATCAGGATTTTCTTTCAAGGCTTCTTTAATCCCCACTAATCGGTCTTGTCCGTCAAGAACAATAAACTTCTCCATGCCGCTGAAACGAAGGATACCAATACTTGCCACCACATCATCAGGCACTTTATCAACATCTAATTTTCCGTTTGGCCTTAGGTCGGTTAGTTCATACCAACTGGGGTCACCTTCGTAAACTGCAACGATTAACGAGTTGAGAAAGCGTTGTTTTTCTTGAATGAGATAGGTCTTTATCTCTTTTCCGCGATTTTGACGGAGTTCTCTGTGTACTAACTCGTTTAGAATTTTGCTTTCGTAAATCTCTTCTGCTAAACGCACTCTTTCGGCAATATCTCGTAATTTCATTAAACAAGGATAGTACACCCAATCGCCAATGATTCCTCGTAGTGAAGAAAGAAATAGACTTTTCATCTGTTTAGCCTCCTAGTGATTTGACTGATTATGGTTGAAAAGTCGCATTTGTTGTAAGGCGAGAGAACAGTGTCTGGTAGCATTGTTTCCAATTGGTTCAAAACCGTTTTGTTGTGAGGCATTTCGGCACAGGTAACCGTTGAGTGAGGAAGATTGATTTATTCTACGACAATTCGGCCGATCCGTCAACAGACTCGATTTGGGATTCTAGGGCAATTGCACCTGATTCGAGAGAATCCGCGATTGTCAGATCACCGATTTCCTTTCTTGTCTCCAAGGTACATAAACCAATCGACTTCGCATTCCTCAATACACCAACTGTATAGATAATCGGGCGCAGGTTGTGTGGTCTAGAAACCGAATTTTCAAGCAAAACTCGGATTCAATATCTACAGTAGTGCCTCAATCTCCTCCAGATTCCTCACCCACTCCACATCAACACCCCAGGTTCGCCGCTACGAACCATAAGAATCCCGTGTAATCCCAACCCTATCGCCTCTTTCACGTAGTGGGGATTGTCGTCCACAAACAGTAGTTATTCGGGCGGCAGTCCCATTTCCGCAATCGCCCGTCCAAAGATCCTTTTGTCTGGCTTGCAGCACCCTGCCTGAGCCGAAATGACGAAAGCCTTAAAGTATTTCCGCAGGTTGAGCAGCCGGTATTTTCTTTCAAGGGAGGGCCAAGCATCTGATATAATACAAAGCGAAAATCCTTGTCTCGCCGGAGTCGAATAGTCTGCCCTTTATCTCTTGATGTTTGGTCATGATGTCACCCCGAATCTCATTCATTTCTATCTTCATGATTACACTTTTTTGCCATCCATAGAAACGGCAACTTTATTGTAACTCGTTTGTAGTAAGAATACGCGCATAGAGGTAGTTGCAATAACTGTAACCCTCGGCAATTTTCAAACACAAAGAAATCTTGGAAATTAGAATGAACTCAGAACGAAGTGACGAATACAAAGCATCCTCACCAGACAAAACAGATTCTCAAAATCCCTCCGTTAACCTGTCTCCAGGGGCACACCTTCGCGGCTTTGAGGTGAAAGCCGTCACACCGATCGACGAATTGCGAGCAGTGGCGATAGAACTCGCGCATCAGCAAAGCGGTGCACGGCTGCTGCATCTCTATACGCACGACACCAAAAACTGGTTTTCAATCAGTCCGATAACTCCAACGCCCGACGATACGGGATTACAGCATATTCTCGAACACTCCGTAATGGCGGGATCCCGCAGCTATCCGGTAAAAGAGGTCTTCTTCGAGATGATGAAGATGAGCATGGCAACCGGTGCCGATGCTAATGCCATGAACTATGTCGATCATGCCTTTTATTATGCGTCTAGCAACGTCAAAAAGGACCTGTTCAATCTTGCGGAAGTTTTCTTTGATTCCGTTTTTCACCCGCTGCTGACAGAGGAAACTTTCAAACGTGAAGGGCACCATCTTGAGCCTGCAGATCCGGATCGTCCCACGGGAGATTTAAAGATAAACGGTATCGTTTACAACGAAGTGAAAAACGGTTTATCCGATCCGGAATGGTGCCTGCACCTTGCCATAACCGGCGGGCTTCTGCCTGACACCTGCTATTCCCGCAATGGCGCCGGGAACTCACTGGTCATGCCCGATCTGACCTACGAACAATTCAAAACCTATCACCAAACCTACTATCATCCGAGTAACTGCTACTTCTTCTTCTACGGCGATATTCCAACAAACGATTATCTCGAATTTTTCGCCGACAAATTGGCGGCGATTCCAAAGACTGAGACAAAAGAATTTCTACACCCTCTCCGACCGGAAATCACACATCCGCTGAGATGGCAATCGCCGCGGAGCGTTAGGGATAGTTATCCAATCGGTGCAAACGAATCTCTCGCTGGAAAGACATACCTGATGCTGAGTTGGCTCATCGGAGATAAAACAGATCCCGAAGAGGTCATCCTGTGTCGTGTTCTAAGTCTGATTCTGTTTGGCAATGAAGGAGCGCCTCTCCGCAAGGCAATTGTTAATTCAGAACTCGGAACTGATGTACTCAATGATGATTCCCTGGGTGATTCTACAGGACCGCATAGAATTTTCTGTGTCGGTTTGATTGGAAGCGAAGCAGATCGCGTTGACGCATTCACGAAACTGGTCGTCAATACATTGACTCAAATTGCAGACGCGGAATTTGACAGAGAGAAAGTGGAAGCCGCGTTCCATCAAGTCGTTTATGAATATCAGGAAATTACTCCGAGATTCCCGTTTCAGATGATGAAGCGCGTCATAAACTCTTGGATATACGAAAAGCAGCCGACCCTCCATTTGAAGATGGGAACGTGCCTATCTGCTATACGCCAACGCTGGGAGCAAAACCCGCGCATCTTCAATGACCTGATTCGCGAGAGACTGCTTGACAACCCGCATCGGTTAATGACCGTCGTCTCTCCCGACCGAGGTATGCAGGCAAGACTTGACGCTAACGTGGACGAACGCTTGAAAGCAATCAGTGCGCAACTCACCGATGGTCAGATGAGGCAAGTTGCTGCCGATGCCGCCGAATTGGAACGCCTCAACGGACAGCCCAATTCGCCGGAGGACTTGGCGAAATTGCCGCAACTGCACGTCTCTGATCTTCCCGAGAAACCACTGCCTATACCTACAGCCGTTGAAACGGTTAGCGGACGCCCTCTGCTTCGGAGCGAGGTCTTCTCAAACGGCGTGAACTATCTTGTACTGAATTTCGACCTGCAAGGGTTGCCGCAGCACCTTTGGGGTTATCTGCCCATATACACCGATGCCATCGGCAAACTTGGTGCCGGTACTATGAATTTCGAACAGATGGCGGGGCGTGCCGCAGCAGTCACCGGTGGCTTGGAATGTTCTCCCAGCTTTAGTACACACGCACTTGACCCTGATCGCCCCGCGTGGAACATGCAGTTTCAACTCAAGACGCTTGACGGTAAAATGGAAGATGCGTTGGGTGTGCTGCGCGATTTGGTTTTCTCTGTGAACCCCCGCGATAGAGGTCGTCTCCGCGACGTGCTCGGTCAGGCAATAACAGAATATCGGACCTCTATACACGGCAATCGCGGTGCGGATATCGCGAATCACCGTGCTGCCCGCGGACTTTCACGACGGGCGCATCTCTCGGAAATCGTCTTTGGGCTGCCGAAATTCCGCACGAATGAAATGTTCCTCAATCGTTTTGACGGATGTTATGAGGAACTCGGCGATTACATAGAATATATCCGAGATTTCCTGTTAGCGCGAGGTCGCGTCACTGCCAGCTTTACCGGTTCCGACGCCGCGTTTGAGGTGCTTCAAAGCCAGTTCACCGAATGGATCGGAAACATGCGTGATGAACCGGTAGTCCCGGCAGTAACAGGATTTGAACCTTTTGATACGCCGCCGCGCGAAGGATTGGCGGCTCCTATTCAGGTAGCGCACTGCACACAGGTGATGCCGGCGCCACACTATTCGCACCCGGATTCAATCCCCTTGGCTATCGGTTCGCATATTTTGACGTTTGATTACCTATTACCCGAAATCCGGCTAAAAGGCAATGCTTACGGAGCCGGTTTCACATATAACCCACTTGATGCCGTGCTCTACCAATGCTCGCAGTTTGATCCGCACATCGCACGCACGCTCAACGTTTTCGCACAGACCGTTGACTATGTCAAACAAGTAGAGTGGACGCAGACTGAGGTTGAACGAGCGATTATTGCGAAGGCATCAGATTACCAAAAGACAGTCCGACCCGGTCAAGCCTCAACCGATGCTCTCTCACATCATCTCACGGGGCAGACAAACGAAGTGATTGAAGAAAGATATGCGGGACTCCGATGCACAACCCCCAAGGAGGTAAAACGGGCGCTGCTCCAAGTCCTTGAGGAAAATCGGGATAAAGCCGCCGTTTGCGTTATCGCCAGTCGTGAGAAATTAGAAGCCGAAAATGAGAAAATGGCACACCCTCTGCGAATTGAAAATATTTTAAAATAGAACTGCAACCCCGCATTCACAGCAATTTTATGACTTCGGACAGCTTGCCAATTCTGGTGCTGGTGTACCCACAACCTTTATTCCCTCGATCAATCAGAACCGCTTTAATGCCAACCTGCTCCGCCCCGTTGATGTCATTTTCAATCGAGTCGCCCACCATCAGCACGTCGGAGGCAGGGACGCCAAGATCTCGCAAAACGTACTCGAACGCTTTTCGGTTAGGCTTGGAGAAACCGATTTCCTCACCAATATAAATCCTTTGTATATATTGGGACAAACCAAGCGTTTTGAATTTGGCTCGCTGACCGTCGGAAGGACCGTTCGTAAGAATAACGGCTTCAATGTTTTTTTCCTGTATAGCCTCCATCAGCGGTATCGTATCACTGAATAGCTCTATATTATGGTTAGTTTCCTGCATGTAGATACGATTTAATTCGGAGGATAGTTCGCGAAATCTTGCGTGGGAGCCTTTCAAGACATCGGCGAATCCTGTATTCGTCTCTGGTAATAGCCTTGTCGGCAAACTGACGGAATAACGGACGCTTTACTCGGTTGAAACGCTCCCAGAATGCGTGTATATCTATTCCATGTACATCCAAAACCTCGTTAATTGGGGACTTCGCGTTTTGCGTAGCTTTCTGATAGTCGCAAAGCGTATCATCCAAATCAAAAATTATGTGCTTAATCATGGCGGAGGTTGAACTCTCAGCAAGCGGACTACGACATCCGGTGTGAATGGGGCGAAAAAGGTGTCCTTGAAAGGATGAAATTTGCTAACATTGAAGCCGGTCATGCAGTTGCCCCAGGCTCGCAATCTGGACATCTGGCGTCACTTGATTAGCTGGATCACTCCCCGAGCGATTCAACCAAATTCCTTTAATCCCGGCTCGTTGTGCTCCCAAGATGTCACGAGTCAAACTATCCCCAACCATCACTGTTTCACTTGGTGACGCGGCAAGTGCCTCAAGTGCCAGCATAAAGATTCGGGAGTCTGGCTTCCCGATTCCTACTTCTCCGGAAATTAGTATCGCATTGAAGTATTGTGCCAGGTTGGTGCTTTGAATCTTATCACGTTGTAGGTCAGGTGCGCCATTGGTGACAAGGGCTAACTGGTAGATTTCCCGAAAATTTTTCAAGTTAGGCTTGACATCAGGAAACATTACATGCCTCGCTCGTCGCTCAAACAAAAAGATGTCGGACAACTGTTCGGCGAAAGACAAATCGCTTACACCGTGGTCAGCAAGAGCGCGGAACCACGTTTCACGTCTATAGGTGGGCGCCCACGTGCGCAGTAACTTTAGATTCGGATCGTCACCGAGAAAGCGAGCCCAGAGACCTTCCCATGAACTGATTCCAATAGTACGGCAATAGGTAATGGTTGCAGATGCACGCCACAACTGACCCGCATGGTGGCGTACCGCCTGATGCAGTGCCTTCGGGTCGATGCCATATTGTTCATGGGCATGCTCGCACGTTGCCAGAAAGGCTGCCTCCGCAGAAGCGACCTCCACTACCAGCGTATCATCCAAATCGAATATTATGTGCTTAATCATAACAGACAATGAACTTAGATCAAACGAACTACGACATCCGGTGCGAATGGGGCGAAGGTGGTGTCCGTGAGTTGTCCCGTACAAGCGACGTGGTCATCATTGTTGATGTCCTGTCCTTCTCTACCTGCATCGATATTGCTACCGCCAGAGGCGCCGCCGTCTACCCCTATCTGTGGAAAGATGACCGTGCCCGAGAATTTGCCATAGCCGTCGATGCGGAGTTAGCCGTGCCGCGAGGCACGGGACGCTTCTCCTTATCTCCTGCGTCGTTCCTCGACATTCCCCCGGGCACCAAGATTGTACTTCCCTCCCCAAACGGTGCTTCACTGAGCCTCGCCACGGGAGATACGGTTACACTTGCAGGGTGTCTGCGAAACGCTTCGGCGGTTGCCGAAGCTGCGCATCGATTTGGAAAACGCATATCTGTCATCCCCGCCGGAGAGCGCTGGGAGGACAATAGCCTGCGTCCGAGTCTTGAGGACTGGCTCGGAGCGGGGGCTATTATTGATGAGTTGAGCGGTTCGTTTTCGCCCGAGGCTCAGGCGGCGCTGGACGTTTACCGGGCACCAGGTACCGATTTAGCGCAAAAGATTCGGAATTGTGTCTCTGGCATGGAGCTCATTGAACGAGGGTACGAAACTGACGTCGCCCTCGCGTCAAAGTTAGATGTGAGCTGCAGCGTTCCCATACTCAGAAACAAAGCCTATATCAACGCTGCGAGCATGCAATCTCAAACTATGCGAGATTAGTAAATCCCACTACAGCTACGCATCTCCGTATATTCAACTGCGTAAGTCCTATCAAAAACTCAGAGTTTCTTCACGCGATTGGCTTTCGACCTCCAAAGATCGCATGGCCAGCCTTCATCCAAAATACGTCAATGTCGGTGAATCCTGCCTCGTCGAGCCACTTGAGTTGGTCGAATAAGGACGACGGTTTGTCGATAGGATTCGGCTCCGGATCCGAGTAAAGATTCCAGTGAATTTCACGGAAATAATCATAAGCCCGAAGATTCCCATCCAGATCGAATGAATTCTGACGCACCGCTCTGTCCCAGGCTTCCGCCGCAAAACTGATTCCAAGTTTGGTCACGGGTTGAATCAGGTCCGCAATTATGAAACTTCCCCTCGGCGCTAGGAGAGACACAATATCTTCAAACAAGCTTTGCTTCTCGGTGTCATCCAAGTGATGAATAGCGAGAGAAGATACCACGGCGTGGACTGCCCATGGAAAACGGCGCCAATCCTTTGAGGGCAAATCGAATCGCATGGCTTCGAAACGCTTACCGTAAACGGCAAGAGTTGCTTTTATGCGCTTAATCATTTTCGGAGAACCGTCCAAGCCGAGAACGTGGCACTCAGGAAACCTGTCTAACAGGGCGCGGGTGAGGTGTCCTTCCCCGCAGCAAAGGTCGAGTATATGGGCAGGGGCTGACGGAGGAGTAATCAACCCGCAAATGCAATCGATCTGAGACGGACGATCCGGCACGAAGTATTTCCCATAGTCGATGAAATCTTGAGAATCCTCCTCCTTCCACTGAGGTCTGATGAAGTCATTGCTCATCACGCTTCTCCTACTTTTCCTTTATTGAGCATTTGTGTTCTTAAACGGGCGGAGGTTCAAACCCCGGTGAGTCCTGAATCAAACCTTCTACGCCCTCGGAAGTTCCCCGCATTCCCCGCCGAATCCTAAAGTTCAATTCCCACAACGCGCATTTGTTGCTGTCCCAATGCAGAATCTCCATGGCACTATCATAACTTAGCCATTTGTACGCCGTATGTTCATAGGAGAGCTGCACCTGCTCCTCGCCGACCTTGACCCCAAAACAGTATTCGGGAATAACCAAGACATCGTCTCCCCATCTGAAGCCGCAAACGTTTGCCACGGGAACCATCGCGTACGAGTCAAGTTTCATGAATTCATTGCTTGGGTCGATCCCCGCTTCTTCGTAGGTCTCCCGTTTCGCCGCTTCCAGAGGAGATTCGCTATTTTCGCCACCTCCGGCAATTCCCTGCCAATAACCGCCTGTCGAGGGTCCGCGCTTAAACACGGCGTAGAGAACCCCGTTATCCGGCGTGATTCTATACGGCAGCACCAACACCTGAAAAGGCGCGCGACTCATACGTTTTCCTCCCAACCCGTTCCTTCATCGGCGACCGACGATTCTTCTGATCGCGCTGCAGCTACCATACCCCCTGCTAAACACCCATCTCACCTTTAACACGGACGCATAATCCCTGTGACAACGTATCACACCTTGAAAATCATGTCAATGATTAGGGGCGTTCCAGCGAGGAATCGCATTTGACTTCAGCAGTGTCTGAAGGTGGCGTGAGATGCGAGGGCGCCGGGGTTGCTGCCCCATGCTCTTAGTCTTCTGCACGTGCGGCTTTTTAGACGGATGCCCCTGACCCTCCTGTACAACAAATGGACATTGGCGTTCACTTGTTAGACACGGAAACACGGAACGCCATTGCATCTCCGCGACACATTGGCAGACCAGTTCAATGAAATTCGCCGGTTAGTAGTGAAATCTTGGCGCGTGATAGATGGTGGCACACAACTTGCGTTCGCTCCTCTAACGCAATCAATCTGTAATGCCATCCGAATCCGGAAATATTGTGTAAAAATGTCAACACGACAATCCGCACTGGCTTGTTGAATTGCCGACCAAGGCTATTCAAATAAAGTTGAACACAGATGTTTGTTTTTCAAGAGAGGGGGAGCAACGATGTGGACTCGGGGTTTCATGCAAACCGCTTTCATTCTCATGGTAGCAATGGTTACACTTGCGCGTGAATCGGATGCGGATATCGAGACTTGGATTCAACTTGATGACGGAATGACCATGGACAGTGTAAGGGTGCTTGATGCGTGGGGGAACCGACTCTACGCAGGGACAGATAACGGAATCTTTATCTCCCGAGACCATGGCGGCACCTGGGGTGCGACCTCGTTCGTAGGCGAATGTACTACGATTACAGTCAATTGGAATACGGTGTATGCAGGAACATGGAGCGAAGGTGTATTTCGGTCGAACGATGCTGGCAGGAGCTGGAAGCCGATCCGCGAAGGATTGCGCACTTACGATAGTGGAGCATTCGGAGAAGTTCGCCGAATCCTCATCACGCGCGGCGAAATTATCAATGTGATGTACCACCGAGGTACGTATACATCAGCGGACCGAGGAGAGACATGGCACGACGTTTCAAAGGAATGGCCGCGAGGAGACAGTCTCTTGTCGGTGATGGAGTTCGATGGATATCTTTGGAGTTCAGCTTCGCTAAGAGACATGTTTCGTTCGCCTGACGGTGGGCAAACGTGGGAACCGCTCCCCGATTTCAAGCCTGACCGTGCGAACGATTGGGCAGCGCTTAATAATCAACTATACGTCGCCGGGGAAAGAGGCATTGGACGATGGAACGAGAGAACACGGGCGTGGGAGTATCTCATGGATGGGCTTCCAATCGGGAACGCTCATAATCCGGACGATCCCCCGTTTGTATCCAGCTTGGCTGTTGTTGATAGACGCCTCTTTGCAGGATTGCGAGAGCATGGTGTTTACGTCTTTGACGTCAACACGGAAACATGGTCTTCCGCAGGTCTGGAGGGGCATTCGGTTTATGACCTTCTATCCTACGAATCGTCCCTGTACGCGGGCACAGGGAAGGACGGTATCTATCGCGCCGGAATATCGACGGTCCACCCGCATGCGAAGGCCATCACAATGTGGGGACGCGTGAAACAGGAGGCCTTTGCGAAAGATTAACCCACCAATCCCTGCTGCGAAATAGGTACTGTAGGAGCGATCTCCGAATCGCGACTTCCTATCGCGGCAAATCGCACTTATACGGTTGATTTGCCGTTACAGTCTGCGATCATCAAATCACCTAACTTCAATTTCTTTATTCCGACTCCATCCGGCCGTTTGCTTGTCCATAGACCGCTATATGTGAAAAGATGAATGAAAATAACACTACACAGCAGGAAGCCCCCGGAGGGGCGGCAGGTATATAGCTATACAGCAGCCCCACTCACTGAAGCCCTAGCGCGGTTACCATACCCCCTGCGACACTCCCATCCAATAAGCAACCTGCCACACACCGGCGGCCTCGGGCGCGAAGATATTGTGAAGCCCTTTCAATTCGTCGGGCAAGTTCCCGTCATCCCACCACCAGCGTAGCGAGTCGGCATCCATACGCAGCAGCGTTTGTCGGGCAAGCTCGTGCGCGTTGTCGTCAAAGCCGTGCGAACGCGCAAGGAGACCGAGCGCCGCGAACATCGCCGAGCAGAGCGCCCGATTGTTCATATTGGTGGCGGATACCCACGTTCTCACTCCCTCCTTCTCCGGCGCGTGCCCCCACTTGCCGCCCCAAGGCGCGTTAGACTTGGAGTCCTCGTGCGTCAGCCATCGGTTGGGATAGGGTGTAAAAGAACCGTCCTCCGTGTCGTAGTAACCGGCGAGACTCAGTCCCTCGCTGTCCCGTGCCGCGCGAGCTGCCTTCCAATATTCTCCGATGTAACCGATCCAGTCAGCCTCGTCGCCAATCTCCGTGCGGCTCCAGAACTCGCACAGCAGCGCCCAATAATAGAGGTTGTGGCATGTGGGATACGGATTGGAGGGGAAGGGCAGCATCGGGATAATCTCGCGGAGGTGCTTGAACACCTCGTCCCGAAATTCGGTCTCGCCCGTGAGTTCGTAAGCCGTGTACATGCACGCCAGATACTTCATGACGCTGACCGACACTGGCGGTTCGACTATCCGGTGCAAAATGCCGAAAAGGTTCAACACCCAGTTGCGGCGAAGATAGTAATGCCCGTGTTGCTGCAAGTTTTCGATGGCTTCAACCTTTTCTTCCGGTGTCGCCAGTTCTTGGGCGTAGGTGGCGTAGAAAACCACCGGACACGCCGATTGGTCAAAGCTGGTGCTCGGTCCCGCCCTGCCGCCATGAGGTTTTCCCAGCAAACCCGGCTCCAATTCGCCGCATAGTTTAAAGAGGTAGTTCAAATCCCGAAAACATTTGCGTGCCGTTTCAAGGGCTTCCGGTTCCTGAGTCGCGCGATAGCGTAGAATCTGCGACCATAAGAACCAACCGGTTGCCCACAGCGTGTTCTCCCCGTAGAGAAATTCGGCGGCGGTTGGCTTCGATCCGTATGCACTCCAGGCGCCCTCAATCGTTTCCTCCACGTTCCAAAGCCCCGGGTACGTTTCGCCCTCTCGGAACGGTTTGCGTGTGTCGAATCGCGGAAAGGCGATGAGTATACCGCCCGGTCCGCACGCAATGTCCATGATTTCGTCATGGTAGCGGGCGGCTCGCTCTGCGAGTACATCAGACTCAGTCATTTTGTCAACTTCCTTTTTGGATAATGTTGAGACTTGTGCATTTCAGGCTGTAGGGGACGCAGATCTGCGTCCCGCATAAGGATCAACATAAGCTTGACCGTCTAGTATTTCTGATGGAATTTTCTGTCGCAAACCCTTTACTCAGCACTTATTGGGCGGGGGAACCCCGCCCCTACGAAAACTTGCGCTATGTAAGACCTTCGTAGATGGACGAATTGATGAATTGGTAGGATTCCATATCCTAAATTTGCATGAAGACCAACAGATTAAAACATTGAAACCGCGTGAATTGCGCCTTAAAACGCTTAACTTGATCCCTATGGGACGCAGATCTGCGTCCCATACATACCCGATTCATAGACAGAAAAATAGACGTAGGCATTAAAACGCCATCGAAAACAACTTGGCGCGCGACATGCGAATCTGCACACAGATGTCCCGTCCCTTCAGAGACGACAAATCGCCTTTCCCGTTCCACGTCACCGCCTTCGAGACCTCATCCCCTTCCAACGGATCGCAATCATCCATGCCGAACCCCTCCAATTCGGTCACCGGCGTCGGCGGCGTTGATGGCGAATGCACGAGGGCAACCTTCACCCATCCGCCAATCCGAGTTTGGAAGTTCAGGAATATCCCTTCACCTTCGCATACCCGATTGATGGTCGTAAATTGACCTTCAGCCGTCGTCTCCAGCGCCACCAGTCGATCCGGCTTCCACAGCGCCCACCGGTAATCTCGTTGATTGTACGGTCCCGCGCCCCAAGTGTCGTGCCGCTGGTCGATGCAGAAACAGGGCAGCCCCCACCTGTCTCCCAGCGCCAACAGATTTGGGCGGGCAAAGACACAGCCGTACACCTCATCCCCGATTTCGCAGCCAACGATAGGTTTCCGCTCCGGTCGGCTCCAGTTCCACCCGTCCCGGCTGGTCGCGAGATGCACATCGAGCGTCGCCGCCAGACGGTGGAAAATCGACGGGAACATTAGACGCCTCCCGCTTCCGGGACAGCGGCAATACGCCGATGTGTAGATGTCCTCGTCCGGCTCATCCTGCGGATCTAGCATAAACACCATCCGCGGATCGTGCCAGTCCCCAAAGTCTTTGCCGCCCGTCCGTCGCACGCAGCGCCGGCGTCCGAGGTGTCCGCGAAGATAGGCGACATACTCTCCCGCATCCTCATCGTACGCGGCAATGTTCTGGGTGTCGAGCATGGTTTTCCCGACATCAAGCAACGGCTCGTCGAGCACGCTCCAGCGCAATCCGTCCGGAGAGACTGCACCGCGCACCGTTCGACGAATCTCCGCTTCGGCGTCAATCTCCGCCGGGGTATGCCCCTCCATCTCCATCTGCCGCCGGATTTCCCGAACTTTTAGCTTGGTCTCTCCCGTGTCCGGCGCCAACGAGCCGCGTACATAATACTGCGAATCCGGGTTGATCGCCTTATAGCGTTCCGCCGCGGGCGCAGACGGGTCCACGAACACCGCATTCAGCGAGAACGTATTTTGGTCGCACACGATGTTGTTCGCCGTGCTCCCGTGTGATTCGTAAATCCCCAATTCGGGGCGCACCCAGTCGAACCCGTCATCACTCTCCGCGTAACACACCAGGTTCTCGTGATAATCCGCGGAGGCGGCAACCCCATACCACATGCGGTAACGTCCCTCGTCGAACAGAATAATCTTGGGTCCCAGACCACCCGCTTCCCAAGGACGTTCGGGTTGAAAGAAATTATCAGACATCCGCGCCGGCTGCACCCGCAGGCAAACGCCTTGTGGCGGCGCTTGGACCCAACTCCTGCCGTGATCATCGCGTCCGGCTTGTCCGGGCCAGATGTCGTACCAGTCCAGAAACGGTTGAGGTATTAGCACATTTTCTTTCTTCATTATATATTTTTTCCGTGACATGTAGGGTGCGCACTGCGCACCAGCCTTTCCCTGTGTCTGCGTCCAACCGCGCGCGGACAACCACGGTGGATAGCTACCGCACTCACTATTCGTTCGATTGGTGGGTTGTCCCTACGAGAATTGGAGTAAGTATAAGAACCGACTACCACACGCTATTGATCTCCCAGGCTTTCAGGGACTTCACGATAGCCGAGCCGCTCTCGGCGAAAAGATGCACCGCCAACCCTCTCTCATCGGGGTAGACCACGCGCGTTACGCTTTGGACGCCGTCGTTGATGAAGACCTCCAGCACCGACCGGTCAAAGAAGAGGTGGAGTTTAACCGTCCCATCCTCGCTGAACCGGATTCCCGGCACTTCGGTACCGCCGACGCTCAACCGGTTGCCCTCCCCGCGAATCATGAGAGATTCATCGCTACTCGAAGCCGCTGCCAATTTCAATCCCCAAGCACGCGCATCCCTAGGCGCGATTTCAGCGATCACCTCAAGTGTGTCACCCTGTACCCCTTTGATATGCTGTGTCTCATCGCGTAGGACTAGATTTTCGACGCACGCTCGATCGCCCCTACGTAGCTTCGCTAACTCGGGTAACGGTAAGGTGATCAGTCTATCCTCATCGGTCAGCGATAGCACACGCGGCAGCGACATACACCCGTTCCATCCGCGCCCGGACTTGAACCCGCTCACCCAGCCCAGCAATATACAGCGCCCTTCGGGGTCGTTGAATACCGTGGTGCCGTATAGCCCCCGGTGGAAATTCATGGAGCGAGGCCGCTGATGGTTCAGCACCCACTCCCCCGGATGTTCGCCCCCGTAGGCATAATCCAGAACCTGCGCCTCACCGTTCTTGGCTCGGAACTGCTTCGTTTCAGGGTCAAAATCGCCAACCTGATAGCTGATGGGGTAGGTCGATCGGAGAAGCACGAAACGATCCTCAAGCGGAAATAGATTCGGACATTCTCCCTCGACCCCATCGATTCGTCCCACCGCCTTCCACGCGGTGAGGTCTTCATTCTGCGCCTCGCAGAGGAGACCGTCGCTTGACTTGAAAACCGCGAAACTCCGATTCTCGGCGCGAAAGACAAACATATCCGTCCAGATGGGATCAATCTCCGCCGGAACACCGCTTTTTCCGGGCGCCAAACCGATGTCGATGCGCCGCCAGCGAATCAACTCCTTGTCCACCGGCACTGCCGCCCACTGTTCGCGCGGTCGCTCGGGATATTCCATCGGCGTCCATCCGAAGAACAACACGGGCTCGCCTTGAGAATTGAAGGCGGCGCTTCCCGAAGCGTTACCCCTGTCTCCGGTGGCTTCCGACGGCAACAGGGCTGGAGGAAGAAACTCCCAAAACACCAAATCCCTGCTCCGCGCATGTCCCCAACCGCAGCCCCGGCACTCGTCCGACCACGGATTGAATTGGAAGAAGACGTGATACCATCCTTCGTAGAAAAACGCCCCGCAGACATCGTTCATCCACTGCGCCGGCGGTCTAAAGTGAAAGGTAGGGCGCGATGAATCTCGCGATACCCGCGGCACTTCCGCTTCGACTGCCCCCAAGGCTTTTTGGGTCAACTCTTCCATCATCTTCCCTCTCCGTCACCGCTCATTCCGGCTTCGCATTTAGGAATTCCGAGGGCGACAACGCCTCGCCGATTGTCAAACGCACTTCATCGATGAACCCATCAAAATTGGTAATAAACGTCCCGTGGGCGCTCGCTTGACCCGCTCCAATAGTGAACAACTGATTGCTGGAGAGGTTCCAATGCCTCGGGATAGGCGCCATTCCGACCGAAATCCCGTCAATATAGAGTTTCGCCTCGTCGCCGCTGCGTACTCCGGCGATATGATGCCACTCTTCAAACGCCAACTCGCGGCTTTCGACAAGAAACGATTTCTCCGAGCCGACCCGCGCGAGGTCGCGGCTGTCCCTCCCCGCAAAATGGATTCTGTACGTGGGGTTGTGGTGTCCGAATTGCGGCGTTAACCCCAGCACAAAACCGACATCCTGCGGATCGGTTATGCCCGAGATGTACTTACCGGCGATAGTCATCGTTCCCACGCCCTTCACGACTCGCGGATAGATCCACGCTTCGAGCGTAAAGTCCTCTACGCCGACGTTGAGGTCCGCCTCCCCACCTATGCGGACATAGGAGCCCTTGATGCCGTCGAACTCCATCGACTGCTCGTTAGAACTCCCAAACTGAGGGACGGACAGAGCAGGGGTCGTTTTAGCCCTAACAACTCCGCCGTCAAAAATCCCGTTGATTTGCGGGACACTGCTGTCGAACACTCGCAGTCCGTACGGTTCCTCGAACCGCCAGTACCCACCCCGGAGCGGCATGTTCAGCGCGACGAAGTCTTCCGGCTTAAGATGCTTTCCAAGTTCGCGCTCCTTCGCGAGCCGTTGACGAAGCGCCTGCGCCCGAGCCAGTCTACGCTCCAGCGCCCCGGTGCGACGGGCGAGATCTCCCGCGATCTCCGCTTGGAGCGACGGCGTCAGCCGCGAAAAATAGTGTTTTTCGAAATGCGCTCGCTCGGGGCTGTTCCCAACCAGCAGTCCGAGCGGCATCGGGTAACGCACATTGGCGCGGAGCGTCAAATCAATCTGTTCGGCGGAAGGGATTGCGTCAGTCCTGTAGAGGGACAAACAGACGCTGTTGCTCAAGTTGTGGGAGGACAGGAAGTAGCGAACATATTCGGGATCCGTCCGTTTCTCCTCGCCCTCGCCGCGCAGTATATAGTCGTAGTAGGCGTTCAGCGACGGACAATAAGTCCGGCTCCCTCCGATGCTCGGGGCGTCACCGGTACCGTGGTAAATCAAAACCCCGTCATCGCCTACCAATTCCCGCGTCCTACGGGTCAGGTGATAACTCGCCGCCAGATGTTCGGGAGCGCCGTAAATCCCATCAAAATAGAACCCGTCCAGGGACATCTCTTTGAATACACGGGAGATTTGTTGGAAGAACAGATCGGCGTTGTCCGGTCTTCCCCAATGCGGCACCGTGCCCATCGGTCCGGGTGTCGGATCTATCTGCCCCTCATGTTCCCGCGGCGTGTTCTTGAGGAACCATACCGGCGTCGTGTAGACAATCACCTTCATTCCGCGGCGATGTGCGGTCTGGATGACGTGCGCCAACTTCTCGGGGTCGCGCGGCGTCAGATCCGTCTGCCACGCCTTCCACAACAGCATCTCGGAGTGCAGGAATAGAATGCTCGCCTGTTTGGAGGCTGCCTCGATTTCACCGTCAGAGGGATAGACATACTGCTGATGGCTTGATCCCTGTCCTGCGTAGTGCCGGAAACTGGCGTCCCAGTCGAACGGTTTGGGCGGACTGACGGCGCTCCAGAAAACCTCGCCGGCGCGCCAATCCCATGTTACCGTGATAGGTGTGCCTTCCAAATCCACCTGCGGATCGGGGCTGTCCCCGTTGTCAAAGAAGCTGATACCGCCGTTGGGGTCAAAAAAGTTATGGTTGCCTCCAGCTCCGAAATGGCAATCCGGCGGAAACGCGAGTTCGGCTCTGATATCACCCTGTGTGCCGGGGGCAACCATCAACGTCGAATCGCCGTTGATTCTCAGCGTTGTACCCACGCCCTCAAAAACAACCGCGCCCGAGGTGTGATGAGTTAGTTCGATGTCTCGTAAGCAGCCGGATGACAACTTGAGTGCGGCAACCTGGCGCCGTGTGGGAATTCGCTGATCGCATTCGATCGTGTCAAGTGCCTTGCGGATACGGAAGACGCCTCCGGTCGTGATGACATGTGCCGTGGCGCCGTCTTCCACATTCTCCACCGCCATCCCGAAACTCGCGTCGGGGAACATCTCCGGCGAGAGCAGATCACGGGCTGTGATGTATTCCCCGGCGGACGCCGCCGCAACAATAAACGTGGTCATTAAGGTTGTAACAAGGCGGTATATGGACATTTTGAAAACAACGTGGAAAGAGACCTTCCAATCTTCCAAACGTACGCTTCGTGGCCTATTGGTCGGGTTGGATAATCAAGCGAGTGAACAGGAAGCGCGATTGAGATTTTTAATCTGTGAATTCCTCTAATCCATCAAGCGAGTGAATAACGAGCGCGATAGAGATCTTAAATCCGTGATTCAGAATTGGTTCGCCACAAAGACGAGGTCAAACACATTCACCACCCCGTCCCCGTTTACATCACCCTGCAAACCATCTTTCCCGAACGCCTGAGCCACTAACGTCAAATCGAAGATATTCACCACACCATCACCGTTCACGTCTGCCGGATTCCTCGGCTTCGCTCTGAGATACATCTCACCGTCAAGATTCGGCAACTCGTGCTCCGTGTTCATATGACCGCTGGCGACACCCTGCGCCTCCTCCGGCAGCGTGATAATCTGCGGAGCGCCGCTGTGGTTGTAGACCGCCCAGCCGTTCGTGAATTCGCGGATATAAAGTCCTGGGGTGTCTTCGTCGTAAAGTTGGGATTTGGGCCCCACGGGACGGCCGAGGTCTGTATCCCAGAAGTCGTACCAGTAGTGGTCGTTGCCACTGCCTATGGCAAACTGCACGTAACCGTCCGAATGGGTTAAACTTAACGTTGTGATTGCGCGCATATAGCGGAGATTAATGGGACTATCGGGAGGCTCATTGGGATTTGACCCGCCTTGAAGACTGTTCATCCGGGGTTCTCTAAGATTCTGTTCTAGCCACCGCAAGGTGTTTTCAACTCGAGTAAGTCTTTCTTCAAGGCGTTCACCGGTATGATCTTGAAATACTGTGGACTCCATAATTCCGCCGTTGATAGAAGGCCCGGTTAACGGTATAATTCGATCATTCGTATTGACCAAAATAAGAAAATCGGGGCGAGTAGTGGCTCGGATGCGCTGAAGTATGTTCTTTCGGGCGGCGAGTTGGACATTAACGGGAATTGAGTCCCCTAATGCAGAAATGGTGTCGGCCCAACCATCAAAAATGATGCCGTCGACCAAACCACACTTTGACACGGCAATAGCCTGCTGAACAATCATGTCCTGAACTTTGGGATGTGTAAAGTTTATTAACCTGCGCCAGTCGTTATATATAAGATTGCCTTGATGGTCATGTACCCACATCCAAGCGGGCGAATCGGGGGGAGGATAGCCAGCACCTTCGTCGCGCATTCTTATTTCCGCAAGAAACAGCACGTTGGGATTGAGTGCAATGAGTTCGTCACGGATGCGAATCGATCTTTCATTAGAACCTCGTACTTCCCAGTGGGTGCCGGCGTCAAAAAATTTGTGCTTAAATAAGCCCGAAAAATACAGATTGTGTTGTGCCATTCGCTCCGTCCACGATAGACGCGGCTGGTTGACGTTAGCATCAAACGGTGCGAAAATAGACGGATATGTCCTGTTTTGTAACCGTGGAAGTAGAGGTAACGGCGGCATGTCACATGTTTCGTCGTATATAAGAGTAGCGAGTGAGAGGTTGTTAATAGGGCTGTGATCGGCAATTTCGTTGGTTCGGAGGTTTAGATGTACAAGGTTAGTAAGGTTGGCGAGGGGGCTAACATCGGCGATAAGGTTGCGTTCCAGTTCTAGCTGCTTAAGGTTGGTAAGGTTCGCGAGGGAGCTAACATCGGTGATGTTGTTGTTGCCCAATACAAGTGTGGTAAGTTGAGCAAGGTTGGCGAGGGGACTGATATTCGTGATGTCGTTGGCGTCCAATAGCAGTGTAGTAACTTTGCGGAGGTTAGCGAGGGGACTAACGTTATTTATTTGGTTGTGGTGAATACGCATAAAAGTTAGATTTACAAGAGTCGTAAGCGCACGTAAATCGGAAATATTGTTGTGAGGAAGCGCAAGGAAGGTGAGGGAGGAGGCGTGTTCTAAGCCGGTGAGGTCCGAAATGCCGCGACCTCCCGCATCCACTCCTGTTAATTGCTGCATAAACACGCGATTGACGGGGACGCCATCGGGGAGATCGAGAGTTTCTCGGATAGCGGCTCTCAGATTGGGGTCAGGGATATCGACAATCGGACTGTTCGCATCAAATATAGGGTTGTTTTGGGTGTTAAGATATTCTAAATTTGTGAGATTATCAAGTGGAGTAATGTCGGTAACACGGTTGTTTTGAAGTTCAAGGTGCTTTAGACTTGTAAGATTCGCAAGTGGAGCGACATCAACGATGTCGTTTTCGCCTAGCAGTAGTTTTGTTAACCCCATAAGGTTGGCAAGCGGACTAATGTCGAAAATTTCGTTGTGGTTCAAATGCAAATCGGTCAGTGTCGTTAAATTGGCAAGCGGACTGATATCCGCAATGAGATTATTTCTCAGGTTTATGTGGTCTAGTTGAGGTAATGCCGCAAGTGAACGAAGGTCGGAAATTTCATTATTGGCGAGCACAAGCCATTCCAGCGCTGTCGCATGTTCTATTCCCGTAAGATTTTCTATTTGTCTGTCTTTCGCCTTCAACCCCACCATTTGCCGCATGGATGCACGAGTGAGAGGCGCGTTATCGGGGAGATTGAGGGTTTTTCGGATAGCAGCTCTCAGGTTGGGGTCGGGAATCTCGACCTTTTGCGCAGATAGTGGAAGGCACAGGACGGTAGAAAGCAAAAGACTAAACGTGATTTTCTGTCGGAAGTTCATTGTTAGCCTCCCATCATAATTTGTTGGCGAGGAACATTAGGTCAAACACATTAACAACGCCGTCCCAATCCCCTGCGCAATTGTCTGAATCACGGATATTCACAGGGATTTTTATCGCGCTCATTATCCATTCGCTTGATGATTAAAGGATTCCACTGATTGAATTCGACCAAGCTGTGACATCTTCGATGCAGATGGCTTCAGGATACCCGAACTGACGTGGATGAAAAGATTGTGCGCATTTGATCCGTGTAATCGGTTTAATCCGTGATTCAGAATTGGTTTGCCACAGATACCAAATCAAACACGTTGACTACCCCATCCCCATTCACGTCCGCCTCAGGCTTGTCCGTTCCCATTGCTTGTGCCACCAACGTCAAATCGAAGATATTCACTACGCCGTCCCCGTTCACGTCCGCCGGATTCTGCGGTTTGGCCCGCAAATAGATTTCCCCGTCAATATCGGGCAGCGTATGTGTCGTCCCCTCTAATCGGCTTGCCACTCCCACGGCAAACTCCGGCAAGGTTATCTGCTGCTCGGAGCCGCTGTGGTTGTATACTGCCCAGCCGTTCGTATATTCGCGGATATAAAGACCTGGAATGTCTTCGTCGTAAAGCTGGGATTTGGGGCCGACGGGTTGACCGAGGTCCGCGTCCCAGAAATCGTACCAGTAGTGGTGGTTGTAATAGCCTACCGCGAACAGTACATACCCGTCGGAATGGGTTAGACTCATGGTCGTCGTGGCGCGCATGAGTTGGCGGTTGTAAGCGCTGTCCGGCGACTCGCTGAGATCTGAACCGCCCTGGAGTGCAACAATAGTAGGTTGGCGTATATTGGTTTCAAGCCATTCTAAAGACTCTCGCACTCGACGAATGGACGGGGCCCTCGGAGTGCCTGGCGGAGGAACGATGGACTCCATGAACGCGCCATTCACAAACGGACCGGTAAGCGGTATTATCCTGTTATTTACATTGCCCATGATAATAAAGTCGTGGCGCGTCGATTCCCGTATCCGACGGACAATATCTATTTTCACCCGTTGTGCTACGTCGTGGGGAATAAGATCACCGACCGTAGACCGGGATTCATGCCACCAGTCAAAGAAGACACCGTCATAAAGTCCGCATCTGGCGATGGCGAGCGCTTGTTCGACGATAATATCCTGAACATCGGGGTGAGCGTAATTGATGAGGCGTAGAGTGTGTAGTTCTTGCTTGTCTATCGCAATCTCGCCATTCATATCCCGCAACCAATACGGGTGGTCGTCCGGAAACGCTTCAAAATCACCGGAATCGCGTACACGCACCTCGGCAAGGAACACCATGTTCGGATTAAAAGCGTGGCGCCTGTCCCGCAGATCAATCGATAATGGCATTAAACCGTAGACATGCCATTCGTTGTCAATTTCCACGAATCTTTGTTGGAACATATCAAGCGAACTAAAGTACAAGTCGTGATATGCTCCGTGCGCGAGACGCCTGTCCCAATAATCATCATACTTGCTATTAATTTCTTCGATTTTGTTCTCGATCCCCGTGAGAAATGCCGCGAAGATTGAGGGAAATGAACGGTTTTGCAACCGCGGTGTGAGCGGCTCCGGCAGCATATCACAACTTTGATCGTACTCAAAGACGGACAATGCCAATCCGTCTAACGGCGAATGATCAGCGATTGAGTTGCTCTGAATATGGAGGAATTCCAGATTGTGCAAACCGGCTAACGGATTCACGTCTGAAATAGAATTGTGTGCGAGCCCTAGGTGCGATAACGCTGTCAAGCTGGCGAGAGGGCGAATGTCGGATATACGATTAAAGTCCAGATAGAGTCGTCTAAGCTCCGTTAATGACGACAGCGGAGAAACATCGGTTATCGAATTTCCCGTCAAAAACAGAAATTTCAATGTTGTGAGTGTTTCTAGCGGGGTTAGATTCGTTATGTTATTTCCTTGCAAAAGTAAGCTGGTTAGATTTACAGCGAATTCTAGGCCTGTCAAATCGGTTATACTCTGCCGTTCTGCTGGTAGCGCCTCAAGACGTAGCATATCGGCCTGCGTGATTATGGGGCTGTCAAGACCGAGGGCATTGTGGATAGCGGAACGCAGATTGGGATCGGGGATGTGAACAGGATCTTCTATCGCGCTCGCTATCTGCTCGCTTGATGGCTGGGCGTAAGTGTAAGCGCAGATTACTGTCAATGTTAGCACGAGTATCGCAAATACAGTATAGGTCTTTCGTTTCTGCATAGGACAAATCTCCTTATTCGGATGTTCCGGCCACAGCTATCACAAACATTTCTGTTTCAAATGATGTCTGGAATTCTCCCGCGACGGATATCGTTAGGTGTACGAAAAAGTTCTTGTCCGTTTTTAATCCGTGATTCAGAATTGGTTCGCCACAAACACCAAATCAAACACGTTGACTACCCCATCCCCATTTACGTCCGCCTCGGGCTTGTCCGTTCCCATTGCTTGTGCCACCAACGTCAAATCGAAGATATTCACCACATCATCCCCGTTCACGTCTGCCGGGTTAGCGGGTTCGACTTTCAAGAAGATGTCACCGTCAATATGTTGCACCGGGTGCTTGGTGTTGACCAAACGGCTGGCAACGGATTGAACCTCGTCCGGCAACGTAATAACCTGCGCTTCGCCGCTCTGGTTGTAGACCGCCCAGCCATTGGTAAATTCACGGATATACAGTCCTTCGATTTCTTCGTAAAACTGGAACTTCTCGCCGAGCGGGCGACCGAGGTCGGCGTCCCAGAAATCGTACCAGAACTTAAGGTCACTAGAGTCTATACCGAACATCGTATAACCATCGGAATGGGTGAGACTCATCGTAGTCGTGGCGCGCATGAGCCGTTGGTTATATGGACTGTCCGATGGTTCGCTAGGGTCCGTACCGCCCTGCAACATCACCGTACGCGGCTCACGCAGGTTGGTTTCTAGCCATTCTAGTGATTCCCTTACTACTCGAATGGACGGTTCTCTCGGTATGCCTGGCGACGGCACGATTGATTCCATAAAACTGCCATTCATCATCGGGCCGGTGAGCGGAATGATACCGTCGTTGGTGTTTCCGATTATTAAAAAATTGTCGCGCGTCCCTTCACGGATACGACGGATGATGTTTTCGCGGGCGTTTACGGCATCTTCATCGGATATGAGCCTTTCATCTACCTTGGAACTGAAATCATTCCAGTGGTCAAAGAACACCCCGTCATAGAGTCCGCACTTGGCGATAGCGAGCGCTTGCCCCACGATAATATCCTGAACAACGGGATGCACATAATTGATAAGGCGGCCATGACCATGGTCCGGGAATTCACCATTGAGCTTTCTAAGCCAATAGGGGTGATCGTCGGGAAAGGCGTGAAAGATTCCGTAATCATAGATTCTTACCTCGGCGAGAAAAATCATGTTCGGATTGCGCGCAAAATACCGGTCTCGCCTGTCCAACGCCCCCAGCGTCCAACCCCGCAAATGCCACTCGCCCTCAATTTCCATGAACCACTGGGCAAACATGTCCGGTGAACTGAAGAACATATCGTGTTCGGCACCAAATGCGATTCGACGGTTCCAGTAGCCCGAGATACTTTCTAAGTCCGGACGGTTTAGTATTCCCTCTCCAAACGAGGCGAAAATCGACGGGAAAGACCGATTGTTGAGACGCGGTTCAAGCGGTTCCGGCGGCAGATCGCAACTCTGGTCGTATTCAAAATGAGTGAGCGAGAGGGTGTCAACAGGACTGTGATCCACAATCTGGTTGCGTTGGAGTTCTAGCCGCTCAAGGTTGATAAGGTTGGCTAGAGGACTGATATCGGTGATGTTGTTCCAGGACAATATGAGTGTGGTAAGCTGGGTAAGGTTGGCTAGAGGACTGATATCAGTGATGTTGTTGTCGCCCAATAGCAGTGTAGTAAGTTCGGTGAGGTTAGCGATGGGGCTGAGGTCATTAATTTGGTTGGTGTGAAGGCGTAGACGAGTCAGGTTTACAAGCGGGGTAAGCGGGCGCAAATCGGAAATTTCGTTGCCATGAAGCAAAAGGGTAGTGAGGGAGATGGCGTGTTCCGAGCCGGTGAGGTCCGAAATTCGGCTACTTACCGATACCAACCCTGTTAATTGCCGCATGGTTACACGGGTGACAGGCACGCCATCGGGAAGCTTGAGGGCTTCTCGGATAGCGGTTCGCAGGTTGGGGTCGGGAATATGGACAATCGGACTGTCCGCGTCGAATATGGGGTTGTTTTGAGTATCAAGATGTTCTAAATTTGTGAGATTCTCAAGTGGAGTAATGTCGGTAATACGGTTGTTTTGAAGCTCAAGGTGTTTTAGATTTGTAAGATTCGCGAGCGGAGTAACATCCGTAATGTTGTTGCTACTCAATTCCAGGCGCGTTAACCCTGTGAGGTTGGCAAGGGACGAGATGCCGGAAATCCGGTTTTCCTTCAACAACAGTTCCTCCAGATTCGTCAAATTGGCGAGCGGCATCAAATCTGAAATACCATTGTCAGTCATCTTAAGAATCCGCAGATTGGTTAATCTTCCAAGCGAGGAAATGTCGGTAATATCGTTTCTGTCCATTACCAATTCTTCCAAATTGTGGAGATTAGCGAGCGGTTTCAGGTCGGAAATCCGGTTGGAAGGGATTCCAAGTGTCTGCAGATTGGTTAATCCGGAGAGTGGGGAAATGTCGATAAGGGCATTTTCGCCTAGCCTCAATGCTTTCAAATTGCGGAAACTGGTGAGCGGTGTCAGGTCGGAAATCCGGTTATTCCACAAATCCAAGAGCCGCAGATTTGGAGCGTGCTGGAGTCCTTCGAGGTTCTCAATCTCGCTGTTTCCCGCATCCAACCGCGTAAGCCGTCGCAAGGCAACGACCGTGATGCGGTCGGGATCGGCGCCGATTGCCTCGGCTACAGCGGCACGAAGGTGGGGGTCCGGGAAATGAACGACTTGGGCGTAAGTATCAATGCTGAGTACCGTCAACATTAGCACGATTATTGCCAATACCGTATAGGTCTTTTGTTTCTGCATGCTGTTAAGTCTCCTCGACTTGTGGATACTTTGAGATCAACGAAGGCATCTTCGTCCACTGCAAAGTTTGATGCGTCATTTTGGCACATCTGATCCCGCCGTGAGCTTGGCAGAAATGTTCCCGACTTGTCTATGGTATCTCAACGCTCCAAAAGGGAAAACGCATCTAATTTTTCAGCCCGTAGGTTGGGTTGAACATCGTGAAACCCAACTCTGTATCAGACATCACAACAGTTTTCCGCCGCACCGCCAGCAGCAGAAATTACAGGATCGAGTTTTACTCGTGACAGAAGGTCGCGATTCGGAGATCGCTCCTACAGGCCGCTTACCCATCCAACCGGCTCCAATCAAACACCGCCGACAGATATTCACCCCGCTTCGTCGTCAAACCGGAGTAGATTTCCTGGCAATCCGCCGGAGACGCCGTGTGAGTCCGCAACGGGTCTACGATGATTCGGTCCTCGGCGATCCAGTCCACCAGTTGCCGGTAATTGTCGACAGTGTTGTATTTGGCACGTTCCACCTCGTGCGGGGGCCACCGCCATTCCAGCGACCCAATCATCCGGATAGCTTCAAGATGAATTCGCAGAAGCATCGGCGTCGCGTCGAAGACCGCCTTGGCACGAGGGCTGCCAAGCAGAATGGTTTCACCGTAACGCCGCGTCAACATCACCGCCTCAGCCACGAGTTCGCTGACGCCAATGGCTTCCACCGCGGTATGAACCCCTTGACCATTCGTCCAATCCATCACGTACTCGTGCAGGTCAACCTCGTTCGGATTCACAATCCGCTTGATGTTGCACGCCTTCGCCTTCTCGATGCGGAGCGGGCTAATCTCCGATGCAAGCACCTCGGCGCCCGCCAACTGGAAAAGCTGCGCCGTGAAATTCCCGACCAGCCCCATGCCAATCACAAGCACCGTGTCGCCCGGCTGAACCGAAGAGGATCGCAGCCCGGTAATGCTGACGCCCGCCATCCGGGCGTAGACAATCTTCTCTCCGGCGGCGTCCTTCGGTGTCGGCAACGCAAATCGCGCGGCATCCGCTTTCACCAGAGACGCGTGGTTCGAGAAACTCAACACCCGGTCGCCCGGTTTGCACATGGTGACAGCGGATCCGACATCCAGCACTTCGCCAAGATGGCCGTAGCCGGTGGTCATCGGATAGGCGCCGCCGCCTCCGAACGGCATCTCTTGCACCAGTCCCGTGTAACCGGCGCCCTCCGTTCCCGCGCTCACGACCGAATGCTCGCCCCTGACCAAGGCTTGGTTCGGCGCGAGTTGGTCATCGATTTCGGTTTCAAGTAGTTCGGCTCGATTTTTTTCGGTAAAGGTAATCTGTTGTGTTTTCATCGATTCCTCCTACATGCCAACGATTCAATTTGGTTCTACTGCGGTACAGAGCCCAACTCATTCCCGATTTATTCGCCCCGTAGGCTCTGATCTAACCACGGCAACGACTCCTCCCCCGAGAAAAGATGCCCACCCCCAAATTCATGCAGCGCGATACTTTCCGCGGCGCCCGCCGCCCGATAAATCGTTTGCGCCATCTCGAACGCCGGATGAACCGGACGGCTCGTGTCCTCGGTTCCCCATTCGACAAAAATGGGTCGCGGCGCAATCAGCCCGGCAATATCCGGCATCTCGCACAGTTCGCCGATACCCTTGGGATGATGGCAGATGCAGTGACCCACCCACGATGTCTGCGCGAACGTGGTGAAGAACCCGCTCAGCACAGCCGCCTTGACGCGCTCATCCAGCACGGCGTGAACCATGCCGAGCCAGCAGCCGCCGGACAGTCCGGCGGTTCCGATTCGATCACCGTCAACCTCCGGCAGGCTGCGAAGATAATCGACACCGCGTATCAGGTCGTAAACTCGGTATCCGGTGAGATCGTAACCTAGCAGATTGAGACGGCGCCACAGGAAGTCGCAGCCGCCGTTCGGGTGCGCCCGTTCGCCCATTCCGGCGTTGTCCGGACACAACGTAATGAGACCGCGTTCCGCAAGCGCGCGTCCATACGAAACGCCGTATTCACCGGTACCGAACGCGACATCCTCTTTGGCGCCCCGTCCGTGGCCATGAATGCAGAGAACGGCGGGAGTTTTTCCCGTGATCCCGTGCGGGATTAGCAGGTGTGCCGGAATGTGTACCCCGTCCCGGGAAGAAAAAATCACCTTGTGGTGTGTAAACGTTTCGAATTGCCGTGTTAGAACAGTCTGCGGGTTGAGAGGTGAGGTTTTATCGGGGAAGGGACCGAAGCGCCCCCATAGTTCGGGGAGCAGCCGTTCGCGCCAGATTTCCCACTCATCGACGGTTGCTCCGTCAAAAGCGAGACGCGGCTTGTGAGTTTCGAACGGTTGCTCAAGTATTGACGCAGACGAGAATTGGGGATTTGGCGATGACGACATGCGTTGCGTTCCTCTCTGACGTGCAGGTATAGATTGTTATTGCGCCCATCCCTTAGGAGTTCGCCGGGTAAGTGAACCTGATTAGGTACCACATTCCGGTGCGGTTAGAAACCGCACCTACCTGCTCCTTGTCCACTCGATTGATCACCTGCCGGCGTGGTTGAACATCGAATTGATCTTATTGCATAAGCCGAATCGGGGTTCGGAGACCCCTCCTACCGGGGAGCGACGTTGGACGAATCGGGATTCGGGTGCCGCCGTGCAACCAATTCAGCCAATTCGGTGAAACAGGATGCTAACGGAGCGCGGATTTTCGCGGCGTGTTAGCATTTTCCGATATGGAGGAATCCTTTGATGGTGCGGGTTCGCAGGAATATCAATGCTAACAGAATGCCAACAGAAAAAAAAGTTGCGCCGCACGCCGATTGACATAATATGTCAAAAAATATACCACACAATTGTTAAGTTTTCAATTCAGAAAAATGGACGTAACATGACGAATGAAGCGTTTTTCGAGATTGGCTATCGGGGGCAATCAACGTGCATTCCGGCGGTTTAGCGCTTCTCCAGGAATGTCGGAGCATTCTGCTGACTCTGATGAGAGCCATTTAACCGAAATTTGACTGCAACAGACGGTTAGGGCAGCCACGCAGAGTCATTTTGGAAAGATGCCCGATGTACAAACCTTATTTTAGCAGACATCCAGCGAGCCGACATCAAGAAAGCGACGCCGGTTTTCGAACTTTTTGCAGACCTTCTGAATCGCGACGGTGGACATGCCATAGAGGATCCTCGCGGATCATGAATTTCATCATGTCTGTCGCAGTGGGCGCAGATCTGCGTTCCTGCTTGTGATTGGATGCAATTGTCCCGAAATCAATGCTGAAATGCATTGGATGGCGGCGACAAGATTCTGTTATAATAACAGCTTGGCAGTAACCGAGATTCAGGATACGAAGAAACCAAGCCGGAGTTGTTCGTCATCTTCATCTATCTGAGTTACGCTCGGTTGTGCCTCAGATTCAGTCACATAAAGCTAAACACAAAAATCAAACATAGGAGAAGATTCAAATGAGAAGCATCGTTTCAACTTTTACCGCAACGTTCATCTTGGCGGCGTTATGCAGCTTTGCGTATGCCGACGCCGTCCCGGGTGCCGTAATGATTCTTGACGCCTCTGACAACCCGGATCACCCCAGGGCTTGGAAAAACTTGGGCGAAGCTGGCGGATCGCTGCTCCCCGCCGACAAGGCGCCCAAACTCGAAGAGGGACCCATCAAAATAGCACGCCTCGGTATCAATGAGCGAAAGGGGATGTATTACACGGCGGAGGCATCCAAGCAAACCTTCGGCGGTCCCGTAAATAAGAATCCGAAGCTGTATTTAGCCGACTATACCTTTGAGTTCCTTTGCAAGCGAAACGGGAATCTGTTTGTGGAGGAACATCACTTCGTCGGTTTCCAAAACAGCCCCAGAGAGGGCGCTCAAGGGATTCGCTTTTGGTTACAAGGCGGCGGGCAAGAACTGGGCATCTCGATCCACGCCAAGGGCTCCAAACAGGCCCCGGAAGCTATCAAGATTCAGTTGGAGCAAGATGTGTGGACGTGGATCACGCTGGTCGGCGAGAATAAGAAGTCGATTGTGGCGTATCAAGACGGCAAGGTGATTACCAAACAGGGCGGTTTCGATTGGAACGTAAAATTGCCAATCAATGAAATCTCCATCGGCGCGAACTCTTATAGTGAACGGCGCCGCACCTTCAACGGCTCGTTCTCCCTGGTACGCGTTTATGACAAAGCGCTAACTCCGGCTCAGGTCGAGCAAAACGCGCGAGGTGTGTTCCTCGCCGTTGAACCGGGAGACAAGCTCTCAACGACGTGGGGTAAGTTGAAAACAGGATTTTAGCGCGCCAACGCTAGTTGTTGCCTTTAATTCGGGGAGCGCGAACCAAAATCTGGGACTCTTGGTTAAAGGGGGAATCGCGACCTGGAGAAGATCTCTATGGGAGTTCTACGGGATCTCTACCGCATTCGCTATTCACTCACTTGCTGGATCTCTATCGCGTTCCTTATTCAGTCACTTGATCACTCACTATTCGTTCGCTTGACCTCCTACAAGGAGGCATAATCCTTTTTTGGCACATGGGGTGTGCCTGGTACGATCATCGGCTGGCTTGATCGCGTACGGTTCCAAGCCGTATCCGATTGCAGTGGATTTGTCAATCCACTGCGAGCAGATTCCGTCGATTTAACGTACATCGACCCGGTTTGCGATGCATCCTATAGGAGGGTCGGGCTAGAAGCCCGATCCACGGGAATGGGTAGCAACATGCGTTATAATATCACGAGGAAGGATTAATGATTGAAAAACCCGAAAGAAAAAGCCCCACGGAACAACTGGATATTCAACGCAAGACGGAAGACATCGTAAGCGGTAAGCGCCCCGTCGATATTCTGTATCCGTACATACCGCCGGACTACAAAGTGCCCTTCCTGCACATCGGCACGGAAAAGCAGTTGTTCTTGGATAACTTCATCTTGGATCAGCTTGACGGCGTGAGGCGCGTCTTTCCCAAACCCGACCGCCCCGACGAACCTATCATCAAAACAATGGAACTCCCGTGGGAACTGCGCGGCGGCATTTTTCCCGTAACGGCGGTGCAAGACCCCGACGACAAAAAGTTCAAGTTGTGGTACGTGAAGGATCGCACTCGAGCGTTGTGTTATGCCGAGGCGGACGACCCTCTGCATTGGGAAAAGCCGTTGAGCGAAAAGTGCATTCCCTTCGAGGATCACAAAGCCACGAATATCGTCCTGGACAACTCCGGTCACCACGTCGCGTTGGCGCTGAATTACGATCAGAGCGAGGTAGAACGCAAATTCCTCATGATCAACAATCCGGGCGATGTGAGCAGGGGACCTGAAAAGAAAACCGTTTTTCGCGTTTCCGCCGACGGTCTGCAATGGACGACGGTCAACGAGAACACCCCCTACCAACATCACCACTACCAGCGCCCCGTCTGGGACGAGTCCATTCAGAAGTGGATCTCCTACAGCCAGTATTCGCACCACTGGAATATGCTGCACCGCAAGCGCCAAATTGGACGGCAGGAGAGCGCGGATTACATGAATTGGTCGCCGAAAGAGGTGGTGCTTTCCGTGGATTGGGAGCCGAACCTCCCGCCCCACCTTGAATTTCACGACATGTCGGTGCGCAAGGTCGGCGGTCAATACATCGGCGTTGCGACGGAGTTCATGGCGGAGCCTATCCGGTGCGCCCCCGGAGATTGGAACTGGCACGACCACGCGTACGCGCACCTCTCGCTGTACGCCAGCCGGGACGGAAAACACTGGCGGCGCGCCGGCGACGACGGTCCCTGGGCGGACAGGGGCAGACCCGGCAGCTACGATTACGGCTTCCTGAACGACAGCGTAGCCGGTCAACTTGTTCATGACGGAAAAACGTTCATCGTCTACGGCGCGCGCCCCGAGAAACAGCGTCCCAATAACACGATGGCGCCGGAGGAGAATTACCAACAGGCGACTGCGAATCGACAGATGCTCGTCGACGCCCTCGGAACCTATCCCCGAATGGGCGCCTGCTCCGTCGGCATCCTCATCCTGCGCGAGGACGGCTGGGCGGAGCTGAAGCCGTCGTACGAACGGGGTGAGGTCACCACCCGGCAGTTCGTATTCGAGGGGGACGCGCTCAAGCTCAACGCGGAAGCCTACGGCGGATACATCCGCGCGGAGGTGCTCGATCCCCAATTCAAGCCGTATGAGGGCTTTTCAGTCGAAGAATGCGACCCGGTGTATTCCGACGACCCGAAGCAAATTTGGCATACGGTCCGATGGAACGGCAGCAGCGATGTCCGCTCGTTATGGAACAAACCGGTGCGCGTCGTGTTCCATCTGCATCAGGCGAGCCTTTATGCTTTCCAGTTTGAATATGCCGACGCGAATGAGTAGGATCGCCGAAGAACGCAAATAAGTTTCTCTATGGTAAAGTTGTCAGGTATACGTTAGCTGAGGTTAATCTATACAGCGGCGATCTGAAGTTGGATTATAACAATTGACTGCGCCTTCAATACGGGAAACGGCTAATAATAATGATCGATAAACGAAAATATTATGCATCTCGGGAATGGAAAGAAAGGCGTGCGAAATGCCTCCGAGATGCCAAGTATCAGTGTCAAATCCATCACTGCGAAAATCGGGCTACGATCGCACACCATGTAGACTATAAGAATTTTGGGGACGAAGCACCCCAAGATCTTCAAGCGGTTTGTAAGTCCTGCCACGACAAAATTCATGAAAGGGACTCCAGACAACCAGAGACGTCAGCTGTCTGGACCGGTATCTATTACGCAGATGATTCCGGCAAGAGAAGGCTTATGTCCTTATATCCGGGTTTTGCTGTCGACCAGTTTGCACCCCGCAAACTGTTTTCCGAAACGCCTGAAGGGGTAGTAAAATCCTATTTTCTCCACGGAGATTTTGTGTACCACTTTGATGAGCCGTTGGATTGGCAGACCGCCACCGTGCGAGCGCGTGAGATTTCTGCATCGTGGGAGCAAACCAATAGCGGTGAAATTCAATAACCATAACGACGACGAATAATATCTGCGTCTATAATCCTAATCCAATTCTTCGCTAGCGCGACTACCGGGAGGCTGAAAATGGAAATTGACGTGTACAAAAATAACGACATCACCTATTTGAAACCCGATGGCAAATTGATTGGAAGCGCTTCTACCGAACTCAGACGAAAGATCTATCACTTTCTGTCCGACAGCGAGGAGGCGCCGAAATTCCTCATCGATTTTGCCGAAGTTACATTGGTGGACAGTTCGTCGCTTGGTGCGCTGATGGAAGCCCATATAGCAATCACAAAGAAGGGAGGGCGAATTGCCGTCATAAACGTCAGTAAACACATCAAAAGCCTTATCGTAAGAAGCCGCCTCATCAGCACGTTCGAACATTTCGAGAGCGAAAACGAAGCGGTTTCGGCGCTCCAATCCTAAGGCAACCGAAGTTTTCGGGCAATAGTGAATTCAGAGTTATTCGAGAAGAATTGCACACTCAGAGGAGAAGAATGCCATGACAAAATCGCTCGCTCTGCTGCTACTGACCGCGCTCATGCTGCCTCTATCGTTCGCCGCCGAATGTGAGACACGGGTTCACGAAAATACGCTCGACATCCCGGATCCCGCCCTTCGCAGTGTCATTACCGAACACCTCAACAAACCACACGATGCAACCATCACCACGCGCGACTTGGCGGCGCTAACAACCCTTAACGCCTCGCGCCGCAAAATCCAAGACCTCACCGGTCTTGAGCACGCAACCAAACTCACCGACCTAGACCTCAGCGATAACCTGATTATCGATCTATCGCCGCTTACCTCGTTAACCAACCTTGAATATCTAAACATTAGCCAAAATCCGTTATCCCACTCGGACCTCACGCCCATCGCCGGGTTGACGAAGCTTGAATTCCTCGACATTTATGAGACTGGGATTTCAGACCTGTCCGCACTTGCGGGGTTAACCAACTTGATAAGCTTGACTCTGTGGCATAACGAAATCTCTGATCTCACCCCGCTCGCCGGCTTAACGCAACTCGAAGATTTGGAGCTTACGCAGAACCGAATCTGGAATCTCTCGCCGCTCTCGGGATTGCTCAACCTTGACACGCTATCGTTGTCACATAACTACATCTCCGATCTGACCCCGCTAGTAAAACTGACAAAACTCAAGTCCCTTTGGCTATATGACAACAAGATTTCGGACCTTACCCCATTGGGGACACTCCCGAACCTCACCCACCTAGTGCTCGTAAGTAACCGTGTTTACGATGTATCCCCTCTTGCAACCATTGAGCAGTTGGAAGTCCTCGCGCTTGGCGCAAACTTCCTGACGGACGTGTCGCCGCTCGCCAGTCTAACCTATCTCAAGGATTGCCATCTATTCCTCAACCATGTCACAGACCTATCACCCTTCCTGAAATTGGAGCATCTCGATAGAATAGACGCCCAATCAAACCCGCTTGCTGCCTCAACCATCAGTGTCCATATTCCGGCGCTTGAGAAGTTGGGCATTGACGTGGATTACGACTTGAGCCGAGAGAACAGAGCCGAACGCGAAGCGCAACACGAGGCTGAAGAATATCAGCAGAATCTAGACAAAATCGACAAAGGAGACGACCGATGAACTTCAGCGAAAGGCTCCTCCACACGGCATTCGGCGTTGGCATGACTCTCTCTGCCGTCATAATCCTTCTAATCGCGTCCTATCTTGTCCCCAAACTCGATCCGATTTTTCCCGCCCGCCCCCACCTGCAATGTAAAACATTGGATATCGTTGATGAAGATGGAAACGTCGGCGTCACCATAACCACCGACGAACACGGAGGAAGTCTTACTATCCATAACAAACACGACGATGTGCTATTTGGCATGGTCTTGGACAACCAACCCGATTGTGGAAGGATTATGGTTCATGGTAAATACGACGATTCCGAGCGGACTTCCATACGCGGTAGCGGAAGCATAGTCGTCCACAGCAAAGACGGTGCAACTACGATCACAAGCACACGCCTCAGGCTCACCGACGAAAACAACGACATCACCGCCGAACTCCCGTTTCACAAGCCGTGAAACTCAAGCGCCTCTCCTCACTTTGACCTTGATCGTATACCTCCAATCTGCTACAATTCCGCTGTCACTTTAGGCAAGAGACACTACGGTTTCCAACCCTTGCGGCCCTTTCCCGCTGACACAGAGTTAGAGCGATGTAGCGAACTACATTCACTACCCGTCCCCACATCCGGAAGGGTGACTCTAAGCCCTGTTAAAAAGACGCTGACACTTCCCAATGGCAGCCGTTGCGGCACTTTGTTCCCTGGATTCCACATTCACACATACTACGAAGTAAGTGCAGGTATTGAAAATGCAGCCGTATACAAGAACTGAGGAAAAAGACCTTTCATTTCGCGGGGAACAACTTTTAAGAGGAAGACATAGAATACACCCGTATCCCGCCATGCTACACCCGTTGCTAGTCAACTTTCTAATTGAAACGTACGCAAGCATAGGAGACACGGTTTTTGACCCGTTTTGCGGCAGCGGAGTAACGTTACTTCAAGCAGCGATTAATGGGTATGAATCGATTGGATTTGATATAAATCCTATGGCACTTCTAATTGCTAGGGCGAAGACTGCAACCTACCGGAAAGAGAAGCTGCTAGAAGAATTTAACGACTTGAACGATTCGGTTCACAGAAATACACTCCCTCTTTTGGGAGACAATCATAGAGACATTCCCCCAATAAAAAATCGAGATCATTGGTATTCCAAAAGCGTAGTCGACGACCTTGGCAGCATAAGATATGTCTTGAAAAATAAGCCCTATGAATATCAAGACTTCTTCTTGGCTAATTTTGCTTTAATATGCCGCAATCAATCTTTCACAAGAAATGGTGAATTCAAGAGATATAGAATGAAAGAGCAAATTATAGCAAAAACCAAAAATGAGGTGCTGCCGAGATTTTTCTCTCACGTGAAGGAAATGATAGACGTATTTACGCAGAAGGATATACCGATAAAAAACAGTAAACCGATACTCGCTAATTCAGAAAATGAAATTCCCACCAAGATAAAATATGATTTAGTTGTTACCTCCCCCCCTTACGGTGATAGCAGAACGACTGTCGCTTATGGGCAATATACGAGTTTCGGTTCTGAATGGGTAAATGGCTTAAATGGCCATAATGGTAATAATGGCGGTTACAAAGTTGACAGTGAATGTCTAGGAAAAGAAGGTCGATTGAACGAGGAATTGGGCAGGCATGAAATCTTGAACTACACACTCGAACAGATTAGAAGCGTAGATCCCCGACGGGCAAAAGAAGTGCTATACTTTTTCAATGGCTATTACAATGCGGTCAGAAACATAGCGCAAAACTTAAACGAACATGGGCGAGTTTGCTTTATAGTTGGAAACAGAACAGTAAAAGCCTGTCAAATACCTATGGATCAGATCACAGCGTCTTTCCTTGATACCATTGGATTAAAATTTGAGAGAATATTTGTCAGAGAAATACTCAATAAGGTAATGCCTTCAAAGAATTCCCCTTCTAACAAAGTTGGTGTGAAATCAAAAACCATGAGCAATGAATATATAGTGGTTTTCAGCAAAAATTCGGGGACGCTAGACTATGACATTAGAGGAAGTTAGAAAAAAGCTATCCGAAATCAAGAAGATGGGATACGTCCGGACATTGAGGAAAGGTCCAACAGGAATTGGTAAGACACTAGAAACGCTACTTGAGATTACGGAGAACAATATAAGCACTCCCGACCTAGGCCAAATCGAACTGAAGGCACAGAGAGATAATCATAAGGGAATGACAACATTGTTTACCTTCAACCGGAAGGCTTGGATAATGAAACCTCTGGAAGCCGTCAAAAAATATGGGAGCCTTGATAAACATGGCAGGATTGGCATGTATTACACCATGGACTTAAAGCCGAATAGTGCGGGGCTGTTTTTGTCCGTCGGCGAAACCTGCGTCGCAGTCAGAAACGTTGATGGTTCCTTGATTGCCGAATGGGACCTGGAGGAGATTACAAGACGATTTAACCGTAAGGTAAAGAACGTATTGCTGGTGAAAGCGAGAGTCGAGGAAAGAGACCGCGTGGAATATTTCCTGTTTTACAGAGCAAGGTTACTCACTGGAGGAGCCACTCCATCTATTCTCAAAGGTCAATTTGAAAGTGGTCGACTGCTGCTTGATTTACGACTCCATCATCAAGGAACTATGGCGAGAAATCATGGAACAGGTTTTCGTATGCACCAGAAAGATTTAGAGGATTTTTATCAAAATATTGAGGAAGTGGAGTTCTAGGTTCATAACCAATTGAGTCCGATTTGCTAGTTTTGCGTTTACGCCACTGACCATCAAGCGAGTGATTAGCGAGTGCGATAGAGATCCACTGCATTTCCCAAAGGACGAACCATGCCCGAAAAAAAGCCCCATATCCTGCTGCTTATCAACGACGAACACCGCCCCGATGTGATGCCGGTTGAGGGGGATCCGCATGTTCGGACGCCCACGCTTGACCGGTTCATCGACCAAGGCACCTACTTCCGCAACGCCTACACCCCGTCGCCCATCTGCGTGCCGGCGCGGCAGAGTTTTCTGTCCGGTCTATACCCGCACAATACGGGCGCGCTCGAAAACGACAACGAGATGCCGAGTGAAACGGTGACCATGCCCGGACACCTCTCACGCTACGGCTACCAAGCGGTCGGCGCAGGCAAGATGCACTTTCCGGGTCCCGACCAGATGCACGGCTGGCACGAACGCATCGGCAGGGATATCCGAGGACGGAACGGCTATGAATCGGCGAAGGATCCGGAGCGCAAAGCCGAGACCTTCACCGAACCCGGCACCGGGAAATGGTCGTCCGCCAAGGAGGTCACGAACGCCCGCGTCGGCAAGGGCTACTGGATGTCGCACGACAAGTATTGCGTGGACGGGGCGTTGATGTTCCTTGAGGAATACTTTGTCAACGAGGCGTACGACAGACCCGGCAACCGTCCGCTTCTGCTCGCCGTCAGCCTATGGTGTCCGCACTATCCCTACCAGTGCCCCGAAGACCTGTTCAACTACTACATGCGCCGGGTCGAGCCGTACGTCGAAGATCTGCCCGAAAAGTTTGCCTGCGACGATTTCTTCAAGGTGAAGATTGGGGAGGATGTCACCTACCGTGAGGCTCACCGGGCAACGGCGGCGTACTACGGTATGATTGAGTGGGTGGATATACAGTACGCCCGCGTCATAGCACGACTTGAGGAGTTGAATGTGCTTGACGACTTTATCGTCGCATTCATGAGCGATCACGGCGAGATGCTGGGGCAGAAGGGGCTGTGGGAGAAACAGCAGTATTTCGAGGCATCGGCGCGCGTTCCGTTCTTCATCTCGTGTCCGGGGGGAGGGACAATCTCGACTGAAAGATGGGATTCCATACCGCGCGGCTCCGTCGTTCAGCAGAACGTCTCGCTGGTCGACCTGTTCCCGACGCTATGTGATCTGGTGAACGTGCCTGCCCCAGAGGGGTTGGACGGGCGTTCGCTGGTTCCGTTAATGGAGGGTCGAACGGAGGAATGGGAAAATGAGGCGTATTCCGAGCTCCACACGCATCAACACGGGCCTTCGGTGATGGTCAAGCACGACCATCTGAAGTATTTCCGTTTTGAGGGCAAGAGTTGGCCCGAGCAACTCTTCAATTTGGCAGCCGATCCCAACGAGAACCGAAATCTGATCGATGATGAGGCGTATGCGGAGGATCTAAAGCGTTTGCGCGCCAAAGCGGATTCGTTTAACAGGCGTAATGCGTGATGAACCTCCATCGCGCTCCTTGATCAGTCGCATGATCTATTTGTTCGGTTGATCGCGTACGGTGGTAGGAGTCGCGACCTGGAGATCCCTCCTACCAAGAGGCATAAGGCTTTTTTGGCACATGGCGCGTGCCTGGTCCGTTCGTCCGATTCCTAGATCAGTCGCTTGATTGTAACTAATTTTACGCATTACTTAACTCTTCCATCTTCTCATCAATCAACGCAACCTACCTCAATCTCTAGATTAAAAACACCATGACCCCTCACAAACTCGATTACGGCACGGAACTATTTGTAGACGATTTACTCATTGAGACGAAGCACGGCGTCACCCGCACACTCCATCCGGCGACCAAAACGCCAGATCCGGTCTTGGCGCCGGAACCCGGCAAGCCGTGGGAAAATGACGGTCCCGAGAGAACCAAGCGGGTGAATCTCTTGGGAACGGTGCTGCACGACAAAAGATCGAACAAATACCAGATGTGGTATTTGGCTCGCATGGATCCGGATCACGGACACCGCATTCCCGGTTTATATGTGCCCCGCACCGGCGCCGGAGACACTACCCGGTACATGCGACGGCGCACAGACGATGACGGCAGGAACTTCCGCGGCAGCGACATCGGCGACCTGCTCTGCTATGCCGAAAGCGGCGACGGGCTGAAGTGGACCAAACCGGATTTGGGAGTATTCGATTTTGACGAAAGCCCGAATAACAACATCGTTTGGGACCTGCACGGAGCGAGCGTGTTTCTTGACGACGCCCGAAACGACCGGGAGCGTTACACGGCAATCGGTTTTTGCCGCCGTTACCGGAACATCTTCGTGATAAAGTCGCCCGACGGCATCCATTGGAGCGATGAGGGATTGAAACAGCCGGTGATAGAGCGCTCCAACGAGGGCCCCACGAATGTGGTGTACGATGAAAGGGGTGACCGATACCTCTCCTATATGCTGCTCGGGGGAGGCGCGGAGCGTCGTCACATCGAGTACAGCGAGAGCAAGAGATTGGAAGACGGCTGGTCGGAAACAACGCCCATGCTGGAACCGAATCCGGAAGACGACGCGCTAGGGAAAGAACGCTACGGCGCCATCCGAGCGGAGTTTCACAATATGTCCGGCTTTCCCTACAACAGCATCTATGTCGGTATCTTGGGCGTCCTTTACGTCACCGAGGATATCGTGAATACCGTGCCCGGTCAGGCAGCCGTCGATGGTCCCATCGACGCGCAATTCGTCTATAGCCGAGACGGCGTGAACTGGTGCCACTTTGAAGACCGAACCCCGATTCTCCCGCGCGGGAAGGAGGGCGACTTCGATTCCGGCATGATTCTCTTCACCGCCAAAGAACCCTTGGTCGAGGACGACAGGATACACTGGTACTACACCGGCAGCACGCAGACGCACGGCAAACTGTTGAGGGACAAGGTGATGTCCATCGGGAGAGCCAGTTGGCGGTTGGACGGCTTTGTCTCGCTTGATTCGGATGACGGTGTGGTAGAAACCGTTTCCCTGCAACTGCCCGACGGACACCTCGAAGTGAACGTTGACGCGAGCAGGGGCAGCCTTGTAGTAGAGGTGATGTCACCGGATGGAGGGGTGCAGCCCGGTTTCTCGGCGGATACCTGCACACCTATCCGCGGGGATCACGTGCGCCACCGCGTGACTTGGGGGGACCTCGGCTTGAATCAGGCGGAACAACCGTGCCGTCTCCGCTTCCACCTGAAGCGCACAAAACTCTACAGCTTTCGCCTCCTCCCGCCCGAAAATTGAGCGCGTCTATCGCCTTGGAATTTCTATCGCGCTTCTTGATCGCCTGTGGTGGGGGGAGTCGCGACCAGGAGATCGGTCCTACTGAATCTGTCCGTTCGTTTATCAATTTGTTCCCTTGATCCCGCACTGCAAGAAATGGTGGGCAGTGCCCACCCTACAATGTGCTACGGTCGTGGTGAGTCGCGACCTGGAGATCGCTCCTACAAGGAGGCGTAGGGCTGTATTTGGCACATGGCGTGCGCCTGCTCCGTTAATCTATTCCCTTCCTTGATTCCTCATCAACAGGAGAACCAAACACGCATGACGGATAAACCGGAAAAGAGAAGCGTCACCGAACCGTTGGACATCCAGCGGAAGATCGAAGACACGCTGGCGGGCAGGCGCCCGATTGAGAGCAGGAAATATCCTCACTTTATGCCCGATTACGAGATTCCGTTTCTCCACATCGGTACGCAGAAACAACTGTTCTTGGACAATTTCATCATTGATCACCTTGAGGATGTGGAACGAGTGATCCCCGAACCGTACCGTCCCGCTGAGCCGATTCTCGAGGTCGGCGACCTGCCTTGGGAGATTCACTACAACCCTTTTCCGTCCGGCGCGATCCAAGACCCCGACGACGGCAAATTCAAGATGTGGTACATCCAATCCCTGTCCGGCGACCCGTTCAACACGGGTCAAGTGTTGTGCTATGCCGAATCAACCGACTGTATCCACTGGGAAAAGCCCCTGAGCGACAAATGTTTGCCGTACGAGAATTACACGGAAACCAACATCGTGGAACAGGACACCGCGGGCGTGACGGTGGTGCTCAACCACGATCAGAGCGACCCCGATAAGAAGTTCCTGATGCTCTACAGTGCCTACGGCTTGGCACGTGAGAGAGGCGAACCTCTCACATCCACGGTGAAGGCATCGGCGGACGGATTGCGCTGGACGACCGTCAGTGATTACAGCACCTACCGCCATCATCACGAGCCGAGAATCATCTGGGACGAATCGATAGAAAAGTGGGTTGCATACAGTCAGTATTCGCATCACCAGAACTTCCTGTATCGCAAACGGCAGATTGGGCGGCAGGAGAGCGAGGACTTCATCAACTGGTCGCCCAAGGAGGTAGTGATATCGGTGGATTGGGAACCGGACTTGCCCCCGAATCTGGAATTTCATGAGATGTCGGTTCGCAAAGTCGGCGGGCAATATATCGGCATCCCCGGCGAGTTCATGGCTGAGCCGATCTGGTGCTCCAGAGACGGTGGGAACTGGCGAGATCTGGCGTTTGTCCGGCTGGGGCTGTACACCAGTCGCGACGGCAAACGTTGGGTGCGGGTCGGTGGACCGGGAGCCTGGGTCGACAACCGCGCTCCGGGGAGCATCGACTACGGGTACGTCTGCTATACATCTACCGGTCAGCTCGTCCACGACGGAAAACTCCATATTCCGTACCTGGCGATTCCGGACAAACAGGAATGGTACAGTTATCCGCCGCCCGCGTTAATGGCGCCCGAAGCCGCCTTCGAAGCGGGCAAAGCGGATTGGGAGAATTTGGTAGCGGTTATGGGCGGCTACCCGAGACGGCGCCGCTCGGTCGGCGCGCTTATCCTGCGGGAAGACGGCTGGGCGGAACTGAAGCCGACCTATGAGAACGGCAAGGTGTTTGCCAGGCAGTTTGTGTTCGAGGGCGATCGCCTGAATATCAATGCCGACTGTTACGGCGGGTACATGCGCGTGGAGATTCTCGATCCCGACTTCAAGCCGTACCCCGGATTCGCTGCTGAGGATTGTGTGCCCGTCTGTTCGGATGATCCGAATCAGATTTGGCACACGGTACGGTGGAAGTCAGATTCAGATTTGAGAAAACTGTGGAACAAGCCGTGCCGGCTCTGTTTCCATCTCCACCAGGCGAGCCTGTACGCCTTCCAGTTTGAGGAAAGCCAATGAAACGAGATTGGCGATCCATGTTCGTTCAATCCTAAATTTGACCTGTAAATCGGCGCATGTCAAACCAAGGGTAAAGTAAACTCATGCGAGATTTCCGTTGTTTATTCGTAAGTGTAAGCAACAGCGCAAAAGGCTACTTTCTTAAGAAAGGAAATCCCATGAGACGGTTACCGATGACGTTGTTTATCGCTCTATCGCCAGTTGTCGCGGCATATTCAGGTACGTTTCTGGATGATTTCAGTGATGGGAACCTTGATGGATGGCATATCTTAATGGCGCCGGAGCCATTTCTCCCAAATCGTGTAAGGCTCGAGGACGGATATCTAGTGATGGACACAAGGGTCGGGAAAAACGACAATCCTGCAATTTTGAAAGTTCTGTTTTTGGAACTTGAAAAAGGTAATGCTAAAAACTGGAACTCCTATACACTCACATGTCGAGTTAGGATTGCGGAAGTATCTCTGGGTTATAACTCAAGTTTCAACATCTCTGTTCGAAGTAGGGAGGGACATTTTGATGTGATGACTGGGCAACGAATGTTGATTCTTCCGAAGCACGATATTGTAGGTGTCGTAACTTTCCCACCGGATGCCAAAATAGCCCCCGACGGGGTAGATGGTGTTATCCATCGTGGGAACTTTGAAACAGCAATCAAATTGCGGCGATGGTATCAAGTAAAAATCGTAGCGGAGGAAAGTAATTTTGAGTTTCATTTTGACGGCAATCGCGTAAGCAAATATAAAGATGAAATAGCGGGGCCGGGCACCGTGAAATTTCAAGCGGATACTGGTATTCTTGTCCATGTTGATGACGTTGCCATTACGGGACCGCGCATCCCAAACTTTGGCGGTCCCCATAGCGTTAATCGTAAAATACATCTGACTACGACTTGGGGAAAGATAAAGGGTTCTTCAGAGTTAAGTGTGGGAATGAAACTTGCTATAGGTACATGCGTTTTTTTCTATGAGTGCAAGTTGATTTGAATACTATGCGATATGACTCTGGAGGCTCCAATGTATGCGCTTTTAACACAACTGCTTGATATTCCTAATTACTACGTGATTTCTGCCGAGATTGAGACAGATAAAATCACACTGGACATTGAATCCACATCTCAGACAACAGCATGTCCTCACTGTGGTAAAACCTCAAAAACGTTGCACGAAAGACACCGTCGCATGATTCGCGACCTTCCTATCAGTGGCAAGCCGACTTATCTACGCTTTATCAGACGCCGATTCTTTTGTGACAACTGTCACCGCGCATTCTCTGAATCCCTAGGCTTTGTCGACGAGCGACGTGATTACACCCGTCGTTACCAACATTGGATATTCCTTCAAGTTCGAGAAAACAACATCAGTGCAGTACGTCGGGTTGAACAGCTAACTTATGACCAGATTGAAAGCATCTTCCTCCACGAAGCCGGATGCCGTATCCCTCTAACCCCCTTTGCCGACCTCCGACGTTTGGGTATTGACGAAATTGCGTTGCGTAAGGGAAGAGGAAACTTTGCCTTGATTCTGAGCAACCTAGACACAAAAGAAATCGTTGATGTGCTCAAATCGCGAACCCAAGAGAAACTTAGGGCACGACTTGAACGGCTATCAGCTTTTGAACGTGCACAGATTCAAGAAGTCGCCATCGACATGTGGAGTCCCTATGATGCGGTCTGTGCCGAGTTGTTGCCCCACGCGGTTATTACTGCCGACCGATTTCATGTGATGCAGGCGGTCAACCGGGAACTCAAGCAGTTGAAGAATCAGCAAAAGAAAGTACACCCTCAAGCACTGAAAGGGGCTCACTATGCGCTGTTAAAGAATCGTCAAGACTTAACCGATAAGCAGCAAGCGACGCTTGAGCACGTATATCAAGTGTCTCCTTTGGTCAAGACAGCTCATCGGCTCAAGGAGTGTTTGCGACATATCTTTGAGTGTAAGTCCACAAAAGAAAAGGCAATTAAGCGCCTACGGAAGTGGAACCTCATTGCTGAGAAAGCGGGGTTGTTTCCGCAATTCCGTAGGACGCTGGCAAACTGGATACATCGAATTGCCAATTACTTTTGTCACCGCACGACTAGTGGCATTGTCGAAGGCATCAACAATAAAATCAAACTCATCAAGCGCCGGGCTTTTGGATTTCGAAACTTTGAACATTTCCGAATCCGAGTCATTGCAGCATTCTTATAACTAACTCCTTTTCCACACTTAACTCTGAAGAGCCAGATAAAGAACCTGTCCCATAGATAAACTTCTGAATTGCGGGTTTGATAAGATAGAAGAACAAGCCGTACCGACTCCGCTTTCATCTCCGTCAAGCGAGTCTGTACGCCTTCCAGTTTGAAGAAGGCCAATAAATCAAGATGTGGCACAGAAGTTCCTTGGAGTCCAAATTCCAGACATAATCCAAGAGGTGGGAAAACTCATGCGAAGACCACGTTGCTCAGTCCTTTGGGCGCTTTTTGTGATTCCAATCCTCGGTTGCGGAGACGATCCGATCTCCGAGTCCTATACGACGCCGGATGAGATTTTGCCTTTTTCAGGGCAAATAGCCTTTTCATCCAACAAAGATGGCGACTCCGAGATTTACCTGATGAACGTCGATGGTACTTCTCTCGTGCAATTGACCGAGAATGAAGCAGCAGACTATCCCGCCAGCTGGTCTCCGGATGGCCGCAAACTCGCTTTCGTTTCGGACCGCATCGGCGAAACGGAGATTTATGTCATGGCACTAGGTGGTTCCGGCTTGACCGTTCAGTTGGCCGATGGATTGGGCTACTATGAGAACCCCGTCTGGTCTCCGGACGGTCAAAAAATTGCTTTTGATTCTTGGAGCGACGGTGATAGCGAGATTTTTGTGATGAACCCTGACGGTACGAACCTTGTCCAATTGACGGACAACGACTTCTTAGAGTCTGTTTACAGTTGGTCGCCCGACAGCCAGAAACTTGCTTTCTTCCGCTCGCCGAAATCGATTCTTAATACGGATTCTGACATATTCGCGAGTCCCGATTCTGAGATATTCGTGATGAACGCAGATGGCGGCAACGCTATACAACTGACCGACAACGATACGCACGACCTCTACCCGGCATGGTCGCCCGACGGGCGGACTATTGCATTTACATCCGTACTAGGTGTCAAAATCGGAACGGATTTTGACTCGAATATCTACCTCATGAACGCCGACGGTTCAGATGTGAGGCAACTCACCTATGACAATGTATCGGGTGGCACCAGTTGGTCCCCTGATGGACAATTCATGGCGTTCACAGTCGGCAGCAAAAATCCAAAATTCAAATCGGAAATCCATATAATGGATAAAAACGGAAGCAGACGGAGAACGTTGATTGATTGGCCCGATTCCGATGAAGGACTGGCTATCTGGAGACCTACGCAGTAATATGCGGCGCGTAGGTTAGAAAACATGGGGGCTCTCTTCTTGAAGAGACGATTATCGAACCCGACCCGAGATCTATCTCAACAAGCAGATGCCGCGATTCATTCCTGAAGGTAATCGACAACGCTAGATACAATGTTCCTTGTTCTTTCATGGAGGGAATTCCGATGAAATGGTTACCGATAGCTCTGCTCATCGCCATAGTGCCCGCAAGCGTGGCGCATTCCGGGACGTTTTTGGATGATTTTCATGATAGAAACCTTGACGGGTGGCATGTCATGTACCCGCTCGGGTTTCCAATACCGATAGCATTCAAAGATAACTATTTGGTCATAGACACGACAGTTGAAGAAGGGGAACTGCCCGTTGGTTTGGAATTCACGAAATTTTTGGGTTTGGAATTAAGATTAGATAATTCTGAGGATTGGATTTCTTATACACTGATCTGCCGCGTCAGGATCGTGGAAGTATCGGAGGAATCGCCCGGATCATTTAGCGTACGTGTTCGAAGAAGTTTGGGACATTTTGACATGCCGGCTGAACAGGAAATGCTAATTATTCCGGTAGGTCAGCGCGTTCAGGTCCACACTATACCACCTGATGCCAAGCCCGATCATGGGCTTGAAGGAATGATTCTCCGTCAAATCCTCCCAGAAAAACAGCTCAGACGACCGATAAAACTGGGCCGTTGGCTCCCCGTTAAGATCGTAGTTGAGAAGAGCAATTTCGAGTTTCATTTCGACGACAATTTCATAACCCAATACGAAGATGAGAATGCGGTACCGGGCACTGTGGGATTTCAGATAGGTTCCGGGATGGTCGTTCACCTTGATGATGTTGTGATTACGGGACCGGAGATACCTAACATTGGCAGCCCTCTAAGCGTTAACCCTGAAGCGCGCTTAGCGACAACTTGGGGCGAGATAAAAGGTTTATTCCCCAAGTAATCCTCTGAATTGCAGATTTGCCAGTAGTAGGCATACTGGGTATGTCGTAACCCGGGGCAGATTACCGAATAGCATAGGGACATCTATGGGATCTCCACCGCCTTCCTTATGCGATCTGAAAATCCTTCGCTGCCCGTTCGATTGGTCTCAGTTTATTGACAGACATCGTACAGGCAAATAGCGGCTCAAGTCCCTCCTCCCAACCAATTACCAAGATTGCTTTCACACCTGTTATTCAAACGGACTCTTGGATATTCCCGTACGCACCTGATGAAATTGGGATTGTACCAAATACCCGATACCGACTCGTAGTTCATTTTATTGGGACGATAGTAAGAAACCTGCACATTTCCCGATAAAATTGATCGGTCGTGTGATGATTCCCCTCCAAAGTGCATCTTCAATAGTAGGAGGCACGTCTCTAGGCAGGTAGCAAGTTCATTCAGAAGTTCTCTCACATCCAATTACTCAAGCTTGGGAGTCAAAGGATGACACTCAGCGATGTCGAGTTAATCCAGCGCACATTGGCGGGCGACGAAACCGCATTCGGGTTTCTGGTAGATAAATATAAGGGTGCGGTGCACGCTCTGGCGTACCGCAAGCTCGGGGATTTCCAGCTTGCCGAGGAAATTGCTCAGGACACGTTTCTGGCGGCGTACCAGAAACTGCGGACACTGAGGAATCACACCCATTTTCCGGGCTGGCTCTACGTCATCGCATCCCGTTGTTGCTTGATGTGGCAGCGGAAGAAGCGACCGCAGGTCCATTTTATTGGCGAGATGAAGACCGGTGAAATGGATTCGCTTGCGCAGAGAAGGCATGCCGAGGAACAGACTCAACAACAGTTACGCGACGCTCTCGAAAACCTTCCCGAAAGTGAACGCACAGTGCTGACGCTGCACTATTTCGGAGGGATGTCAGGTAAGGAGATCGCGCAGTTTATCGGCACCTCACCCGGCGCCGTTCTAAATCGTCTCTATCGCGCACGAGCCCGACTGAAAGAGGAGATAATGCCGGTAATACGGGCAACGTCGGGTGTGATTCAACTGCCGCCAACCTTCACACAACAACTCGTTGGCAAGATACGCGAGCTTCAACCACCATCCGCACCGAGCGGGAAACCAATCTTTCCTTGGATCACTGCGGCAACACTTACCGTGATTGCGCTGTTCATCGGTTTCGGGCAGCGACAGATGACGTCGTTTCAACGACCCTACAGCCTTGATGCGCCAGAATCGGCGACTATGGTCGAAATCGTGGACGCGTCGGTAGTTGAGTCGCCAACGGCGGAGAAGCCGCGGCTTGCACATGGCACGTCGCCGAACTCCGGTAAGACTGCCATCGGAAACCAAAAGGACGCTGCTGTTTTTGCGGAATCGATGGAACCGCCAACGCGTGCCAGATCGGAGTACGCGGCACTAAAACGCATGAACGGGCCTTACGGCGGACCGATTCGATCCCTACTCGTCACGCCAGAAGGAACTGTTTTCGCGGGGGAAGAATCGCACCTTTACCAATCAGTAAACGGAGGTGAGTCATGGACACAGGTGCACACTCCTCTTGAGGAATTTCCGTTTGGGAGTTCGTTGACATCGCTGACAGCGATCAATGATAGGCTTTACGCCATGGGGAGTTATGTTGTTTCCTCGATGGATGGCGGCAAATCATGGACAACCGATCCTCGGTTTGGGGAAGAAAAAGATGGCTATTGCGGCATCGCGATAGTTGAGGATACGCTCTATTTCGGATCGCGTCAACGAGGGGTTCTGCGTTCAAACGACAGTGGGCAAACATGGATACCCATGAATGAAGGCTTGTCTGATTCTTTGAATCCTCGGCCGACAAATTCGGTACAGACTACTTCCGCCCCCATGTTTAACACATTGCTTGCAGCGGGTAAAACGCTCTACCTCGGTACAGAATCCGGTGCTTTCCGACGACAGGCGGGTGAGGACCTATGGGAGCCATTGTTCGCAACTATGATTGCGGATGAAAGCGCCGCTCCAAAACCACCGAACGATCCGGCTCCACCGTTCAGTTCCGTCCGTTGGCTCTCCGCAGACGGCGGCACGCTTTACCTCGCAACAAATTTGGCACTCTACCGCTCTTCAAATGGCGGGACTTCATGGAAGCAGATTCCCTGGAAAAAAGACTTTCCACCTGGCTTGGTTCTGTCGATTGCCGGAGACGGTGACACGGTCTACGTCGGCGTGTCTCCCAGAGGCGTCTTTCGCACGAACGACGATGGAAGATCTTGGTTGCCAAGCAGCGCCGGAATAGCCGATTCGACGGTTCATGATGTGGAAGGTCTGGATGGCGCGGTCTACGCTTCAGGTCCTTTTAACATTAGCCGTTCTACAAATGGCGGCATATCATGGGAAACCATTCACAACGGACTGCCTGACCACACGAACTACAACGTTCGGCAACTTGTCGTCTCGAATGGGATACTCTACAGTGTGCTAAACACTCATGCCGGACAAATCTATCAATGGATAGAAGCGACGGATTCATGGTTACGGGTTGCGGTTGACAAACGACTGAAAAACATCACATCTCTGACAGTTAACGGCACTACGTTCTACGCCGGAACGGACCAAGATGGCGTTTTGCGCTCGCTTGACGGCGGCGAGACATGGGTAGATCTCGGACTTCATGGGAAACGAATCAATGTGCTTGCCGTGGATGGAAAGACCATTTTTGCGGGCACCGATGGCGAAGGTATTTTTCGGTTGAAGAACGGCGGTAAAACGTGGCAGCAACTCGACGTGGATCCTTCAATTTACAGTGCCAGAGATATGGTGGTTGTAGGGGGAGTTCCGTACGCCACAGGGTACATGCGAGGACCGCCTGGGCCTGGAGTTCCTGATTATATCCATAACAGCGATGTGCTGCGATCTCTCGATGGCGGTGATTCATGGGAGAAGGTTAATAGTGGACTGCAAGCCTGGCAGGAGGTCACCTCGCTGGCGGTTGACAAATCCATTCTTTATGCTAGCGACGGCCTCCAAATCTTTCGATTGCCGCGTGAATCAAACACGTGGGAACCTGTTAGTACTAGGTTTTCTAGCGTGCCCCCTTATATGCAGTGCCTGGCAGTTGATGGGGTTGGGCTCTACGCCGGTACGCTTGGATTCGGGGTTTTTCAAGTTTCGCTGGATGCAGAGCTTGAAAAGCCGTAGAATTGTTTTTCAACCCCGCGATCGGGAAAAAGTCGCTCCAGCATCACCCCGACAGAGGGTGATAGATGCTTTATCGTAGTGCGCGGTGTACTTCTGCGAATCTCCCCTCTAGGGTATAATATGCTAGTTTTTATCGGGTTGAATGATTCGAATATAAGAGCCTGTTTGAAAAGTAGGTGGCAATGCCAATTGTTGGTCTTATGAAGGACTGAATCATCTATAGCCGCTTTGTCGCAAACAGCATTTTTCCAACCTGTATCCCTGTTCTCGTCCTTCCTACAATCTATCCTTCAAAGGGGTGCCACATTTCGGATTTTTGTCCACATTTGTGGCACCTAGCACAAACTCTTGTCAGGCGAGGGTTTAAATGCCTTTTAAGCCAAATTTTCCCAAATTGTGTCCATATTTGCGGCACCCCTTTGCACATCACTGTAAAACACCTTCCTCCGGCTCGAAAAACCCTAGAATCCCCGTGTTGTCTTGATGCAGCGTATTCACCGAGTCTAAATTGAAGTGTGATTTTAGTTTTGGCATGGACTTTGCTCTAATTATGGCTGAATCTTGAGTTACTATGGACAATCAAAGCATATTGATTAGCAATCTGTTTGAATTTTCTAGATGTGCCTTTAGGGAAAGGCACATTGGGAGGTTAATGACTTGGAAATTCGGCAGTTGTGACCTCCAAATTGCCGGAACATGGTCTTGCCATCTAATTCTCAAACAGGTTCTAAACCAAGAGGAGGACAAACTCATGCTAAGAGGACGCTGTTCAGTCGTTTGGGTGCTTTGTATGATTCCAATCCTCGGTTGTGGAGGAGATCCGATTTCCCAGTCCTATTCAACATCAGACGAGAAACCGCCCTTAGCCGGGAGGATAGCCTTCGCGTCAGATCGGGATGGCGACGCTGAAATATACATGATAAACGCCGATGGTACCTCCCTAGTACGATTGACAGAGAGCAATGGGAATGACTGGCCCTCTAGTTGGTCTCCCGATGGTCGGAAACTCGCGTTTGTTTCAGATCGGAACGGAAACTCGGACATATTTGTTATGGCGGTGGACGGTTCCGGATCAACGGAACAGTTGACAAAAGATTCGGCAAATGATGCGCGCCCGTTTTGGTCTCCGGACGGTCAAAGGATCGCTTTCAATTCTTTGCGCGACGGTGATAACGAAATTTTTCTGATGGACGCCGATGGCGAGAACCTCATTCAACTGACTCATAACGACATTGACGAGTACGTCTCTAGTTGGTCTCCAGACGGTGAGAGAATTGCCTTTGTTCTCTACCCCGATTCCGTACTTGATCAGGATGGCGAGATTTATCTAATGAACGTTAACGGCAAAGACGTAACGCGACTGACCAACAATGATGTAAATGACAGGAATCCCGCTTGGTCGCCCGATGGACAATCCATTGCATTTACATCAACAGGAGGTATATCATGGGTGAGAATAGATGCGAATACCTATCAATCGCACGCTAACACGAATATCTATCTGATGAATGCCGACGGTTCCGATGTCAGACAACTGACCTATGACAACATATCAGATGGTCGGCTCAGTTGGTCTCCCGATGGACGCTATATCGCATTTCGGTATGGGAGCAAGAATCTGAACTTGAAATCGGAAATTCATGTAATCAGCGTGAACGGAGGCAAGGGACGGAAGCTCATTGATTGGCCCGATTCCAACCAAACGTCGCCAATCTGGAGGTAATTGCAGTAATGTTCAATGAAATATCGAAAGATCGTGGTTTGATCGCGTTTCGCCGAGATGTCGCTGTTGCAATCAAGCCATTGACTCAGCCTAATAAGGAAAATTCCGACATTTTTGGAGAAAAGTTCTAATAACATGGAGAATATTCCAATGAAGTGGTTACTGATAGTTTTGGTTATTCTAGTGTCACCTGCCTTCGTCGCGTATTCTGGCACGTTTAGGGAAGATTTTAGTGATGGAAATCTTGATGGGTGGCATTTTACCGGATTACCGAGACCTGTCGAAAGTCTTGTCAAGATTAAAAATGGGCATTTGGCCATAGACACAAGGATTGGAAAACATGATAATAATCTGCCTTTAGGTCTCAATTTTATTAAAGTAGTGTCTATGGAGTTGAGAACAGACAATTCGGAAACATGGGATTCTTATACACTGACATGCCGAATTAGGTTTGCGGAACTTCAAATGAACGGAATCTTTGGTATCGGTGTCCGAAGAAACGAGGGACATTTTGGCGAGATGGCTGAGCATGAAATGCTGGTTCTACCGATTCGCCAGTACGTACAGGTTACCAGTGTTCCCCCGGATTTCAAGTTTGACCGCGAAACAGGGAGAGGGGAGGGGCGTATTCACCGTAAACTACTCAAACCCAAACATCTCAGGCGGCCAATAAAGCAGAAACGTTGGCTCCCAATCAAAATCGTAGCGGAGGAGGATAATTTCGAGTTTCATTTCGACGACAACTTTGTAACCCAATATGAGGATAAAACAGCTGTACCGGGTTTTGTGCGCTTCCAAGCGGATACAGGGATGCTTGTTTACCTTGACGACGTTGCGATTACGGGGCCCGAGATTCCCGACATTGGCGGTCCCCATAGCGAAACTCCTGAGGCACACCTAGCGACGACTTGGGGCAAAATAAAGCAACCGCGGCGTTGATAATCCCCGTATTGCTGATTTGAGGAATTGCGGAACGGACCTTATTGATTTCAGGTGGCCGCTGTCACTGAACCCTAGAAATGACCTGTAGATTGCCACACATCTAACCAGAAAGAGGTGATATTCATGCTAAATTCCTGCGGTTTAGTCGTTTGGATGCTTGTCGCAATTTCAATTCTCAGTTGTGGAGATGACCCAATTGTCAATCCTGACATAGCACATGACGAGAATATACCTTTGCCGGGGAGGATAGCATTCGCATCCGATAGAGACGGCGATTTTGAAATTTACATGATAAACGCCGATGGTACCTCCTTGGTACGGCTGACGGAGAGTAAGGGTGTTGATTATCCCTCAAGTTGGTCGCCTGATGGTCGGAAACTTGCATTCGTTTCCGACCGGAACGGCAGCTATAACATATACGTCATGTCAGTGGATGGTTCTGAACCGACGGTGCAATTGACCCAAGATTCGGAAGGCACCGGGTCACCGGATTGGTCGCCTGACGGTCGGAAAATCGAGTTAGTTTCCATACACATTGACAACCATAACACATTCATTATGCCGGTGGATGGTTCTGAGTCGACGGTGCAAATGACCCAAGATTCGGAAGGTACCGGGTCACCGAGTTGGTCGCCGGATGGTCGAAGAATCGCTTTCAGTTCTGCGCGCGATGGTAATGGTGAGATCTATGTGGTAGATCCTGACGGCAAAAATCTCGTTCGACTGACCAATAGCGATGCTCACGAATATACCCCGAGTTGGTCGCCGGATGGTAAGCAGATTGTATTCGCTCGCTACCATAGATTATTCAGCCAAGATAGCGAAATCTTCGTAATGGACGCGGATGGGAACAACGCTCGTCAACTGACAGACAATGACGCTTCCGACTTCTTTCCTGTTTGGTCTCCCGATGGAGGAACTATAGTATTTACATCAAGAAGCGCGGAACCATCTTGGGTCACAGACAGGAAAGGTGTGTACAGAATAGGTGTATATCGACGGCGCTACGACGCGGATATTTACGTAATGAATGCTGACGGTACCGATATAAGACCGCTGACGCACGACAATATATCGGGCGGCTCAAGTTGGTCCCCCGATGGGGAATACATAGCATTCAGCTATGGCAGCAAAAATTCACACCTCAAATCGGATATCTATGTAATGGATGCAAACGGGGGTAGGGGTAGAGCGCTGATTGATTGGCAGGGCTCTAATGAGGGAATTCCAATCTGGGGACCGTTGCAATAGTCTACTAAGTATGGAGGCAATTTCAATGAGATGGTTGCCGATAGCTTTGCTAATTGCTCTGTCGCCATTAAGCGTATCGTATTCCGGTGTGTTTTTGGACGATTTTCATGATAGAAACCTTGACGGGTGGGAGAGCTGGTTCCCGCCCGGGTTTCCAATCCCGTTAGCGTTCAAAGATAACTATTTGGTTATAGACACAACAGTTGAAGAAGATGAACTGCCCGAAGGGACTGAATTCATCAAACAACTGGGTTTGGAACTAAGATTAGATAATTCGGAGGATTGGATTTCTTATACATTGACCTGTCGTATCAGGTTTGCAAAAGCGGCGGAGGACGCGCTCGGATTATTCAGTGTCGGTGTCCGAAGAAGTATGGGACATTTCAATGTGATGGCTGAGCAGACAATGTTGATTATTCTGAGGAATCAGCATATACAGGTCGATACCATCCCACCGGATGCGAAGTCCGACCCCGAAACAGGGGAATTTGAAGGGACAATTCACCGTCAAACCCTCCGACCCCGGCATCTCCGACGACCACTAAAACTCAACCGTTGGATTCCAATCAAAATCGTGGCGGAGGAACAGTATTTCGAGTTTCATGTCGACGTCAATTTCGTTACCCAATACGAAGATGAAACTGTGGTGCCGGGGACGATGATGTTTCTGATAGGTTTCGGGTCGGTCGTTCATCTTGATGACGTGATGATCACAGGACCAGAGATTCCAAATATCGGCAGCCCGCGAAGCGTTAGCCCTGAAGCGCGTCTGGCGACGACTTGGGGCGAGATTAAGAATCTATCCAGGAAGTAATCTCCTCAATTGAACAGATGAGAAAATTCAGAAATTGGCTGTTCCATTTCCTTGTCCATTTCCACAACAAATCTCTTTCTTAAACAATCCACAAAGTCCTTGATTATAGCGGCACGGGCGCCGACCCCATGCCATGACCGCCGTCGTGTTGTCGCGAAACTCGTTTGAAGTGTCGTGAGTTTGCCGCTAGTCGGGCAGCACAACAGCTATTCATAAGACATTCACAAGCTAATGTGTTAGTCGGCATTGGCACAGTCGGCGCTTATTCTTGCGTGAATGAAATTGGCATCGTTCTTGTACTATAGTCATCGCAACTAATAATGACACATGCAGGTGGGTAATTACATTCTTCTGTACCACAAGAGAACTCTATGGGAGCTCTATAGCGGTACTTGATCAGTCGCTTGATTGCTACCGGGCGCCTCCGATTCTGAGGGTAATTTCACATAAAATTACCTCACACCGCACCGAATAGAGGAATATTCATGCGAGAATCCTGCGTTTTCGTTGCTTGGGTGTTTGCCACGCTAATCCTCGGTTGCGGAGATGATCCGATTTTACAGTCCAATACAACACCGGATGATGTGTTGCCTTTGCCCGGAAAAATAGTTTTTGCATCCGACCGCGACGGGGATGTTGAAATATACCTGATGAACGCGGATGGTTCTTTGCCCCTCCAGGTGAACGAGAATGAGGCAATCGACTATCCCTCTAGCTGCTCGCCCGATGGTCGGGAGCTTGCTTTCGTGTCCGATCGGAACGGCTACTTCGACATATACGTGATGGCACTAGATGGTTCCGGATTGACGGCGCAATTGACAGAAGATACGGCAAATAATGGACGTCCGGTCTGGTCTCCGGATGGTCGACGAATCGCATTTCATGCTTCGCGTGATGGAGACAGCGATTCCTTTTTCACGAATCCTCATGATGCGAACTTTTTACATCCGGATAGTCGAAAGATTGGTTTTGATGCTCGGCGCGACGGTGACAGTGAAATCTTTGCGATAGATTCCGATGGGGGAAATCTCATTCAACTGACTGATAACGATGTTGACGATTACATGTCTAGTTGGTCACCGGATGGCCAAAAGATTGCTTTCACTCGCTATCCCAATTCCATATTTGATGGGGACGGTGAAATCTTCCTTATGGACGCCGATGGCAAAAACCCGGTTCAATTAACCAATAATAACACGTACGACCGTTATCCCGCTTGGTCACCTGACGGACAAACCATTGCATTTACATCAACCGGAACTGCATCGTGGATCAGAACCGGTACAAATACGCATCACTGGCACGTTGATACGAATATCTATCTGATGAACTCTGACGGCTCCGACGTTAGACAACTGACCCATGACAATATATCAGGTGGACGCCTCAGCTGGTCGCCTGACGGACATTATATTACATTTCGGTATAACAGCAAAAATCCGAACTTAAAATCAGAACTTCATATAATGACCGCGAACGGTAGCCAACGAAGGACGCTCATCAGTTGGCCAAATTCTCATGAGGGATTGCCGATCTGGGGGCGATTGTAAAGGCGTTCGATGCAGTTCTCAAAGATGCCATTGATATGTTGAATCCGGGGGCTGATTTAACAAAACGACGTGTACTGTTCATTCGAGAGTGTATACTCGGCATCGGTAAATATTGCGTTTTTTCTTGGTATAAATCAGGTATAATTTGGAAAGGAGGCTTTTGTAGATTTAAACTAACGTTTATGTAACGTTTATGGCTTTTGACGAGGGCGCTATGATTGTAATTGACTTTACTCAAGAAGCTATCGAAGCATTGAATTATCAGCGTTATCATCATCCTCATCCTAGGGTACAGCGTAAAATGGAGGCGCTTTGGCTCAAGAGTCAAGGTTTACCTCATCACCAAATCGCGGCGTTGAGCGGTATTTCGCCGAACACATTGCGGGCTTACCTGCGCCAATATCAGGCTGGGGGTATTGAGGCGCTCAAACAACTCAATTACCACCTACCGGAAAGTGAATTGTCGGCTTATCAAACCACAATTGAAGACTATTTTCGGACAAATCCACCGGCGACGATTAAAGAGGCTATGGCAAAAATCTATGAACTCACCGGTATCCAACGCAGTGAAAGTCGTGTACGTGTGTTTCTCAAAAGCATAGGCATCGAGTACCGGAAAGTAGGACATATACCCGCTGGAGCCGATGTTGAGGCTCAGGAGACCTTTAAAAAAAGAGTTGCAACCGCATCTGGACGAAGCTTCTGCTGGTCTGAGAGATGTCTTTTTCCTTGATGCCGCCCATTTTGTCTTAGCCCCTTTTTTAGGATTTCTGTGGTCGTTTGAGCGCGTATTTATCAAAGCGCCGGCCGGCAGAAAGCGATTCAATGTGCTAGTCGCCTTGAATGCCATAACCCACGAACTGATACTCATACAAAACGATACTTATATCAACGCGCAAACCATCTGTGAGTTGCTAATGCGTATTGCAGAGCGGGGAATTGAGAAGCCGGTTACATTGGTTTTAGACAATGCCAGGTATCAAAAGTGCCAAATCGTGCAGCAGTTGGCTGAGCGACTCAAAATTGAGTTGCTTTATCTTCCGCCTTATTCCCCCAACTTAAATCTGATTGAACGCCTCTGGAAATTTATCAGGAAGAAATGCCTTTACTCCAAGTATTATGACGACTTTTCCGATTTCAAGCGTGCAATTAGCGATTGCCTCAATCAGACTCATACCACCTACAAATCGGAATTAGACACGTTACTCACGCTAAATTTCCAGACTTTTGAAAAAGCGCAAGTTCCGACAACGTGAAGTATAAACAACATCTTGGGCTGTTATCCCTGTATGGAGGAATGATCATGAAATGGATACTGCCAGTTTGGCTGATTACTGTGTCATATGTCCTAGTAGTTGATGCAGGCACGTTTTCAGACGATTTTAGTGATAGGAATCTTGATGGATGGGACATTTTTAGATTTCCAGTTGCGCCTGGATTTCCGGATATTGTCAAAATCAAAAATGAGCATTTAGTGGTGGATACAACGATTGGAAAAATGGAGCAGCCCGGGGCTTTATTCAAACAATTCCAGATGGAATTAAGGCTCGGTAATGCAGAAACCTGGGATTCTTATACACTTACTTGCCGAATTAGATTTGTTGAAGCACAGCAGGCAGTGCCTGCAGTATTTAGCATTTTCGTTCGATCCAGTATGGGATGGTTTGGTGAGATGGCGTCTCAACAAATGTTGATTCTCCCGGATCGCCAACATGTACAAGTCAGCACCACTCCACCAGATGCCAAAGGCGACCCTGAAACAGGAGAAATCGAGGAGATTGTCCACCGGGGAACGCTCAACCACAGACACCTTAGGCGACCAATAAAACTCAATCGATGGCTCCCCATCGAAATCGTAGCGAAGAAAAGTTCTTTTGAATTTCATTTCGACGATAACTTAGTATCACAATATGAGGATGAAACGGCTGTCCCAGGTACTGTGGTATTTCTCGTGTCAAGTGGGATGCTTGTTTACTTGGATGATGTCGTGATTACCGGACCAGAGATTCCAAATATTGGACACCCGCAAAGCGTTTATCCTGAAGCGCAGTTAGCAACGACTTGGGGAGAGATAAAGAATTTGTCCCGGAAATAACCTTCTGAATCTCACATCTTGGAAGATATCGAAATTAGTCATTCCAACTCCTACCCGTCTCCACATCAATTTCTTCCTTAGGCAAACCGCATCGCCCTTAATTAGAGCCGCACCGGCGCCAACCGTCCAAAGCCTCGGTTTTATTGTCGCGCAACCCGCTAGAAGTGTTGCAAATCTGCCACTAGTTAGGATGGCGGAAAACTCAGATAAAGTGAATTGGTGCACGCCATAGGCGCTCCAGGGCATTCATACGGCATTCTCGACGCATGCGACAGTACGGTTTGGACGTTTTCAGCAATTTTCTCTTTGCGTGAACGTAGCTGGCATCGTTCTTGAATTAAATCACCATCCTAGTCCCGGATGAGCCGATTGCATGACTCTTAATCAAAGCGCTATTAACGCCCACATACCTGTAGGATTCGGCGTCCAGTGAACGCTAAATAACCTTTAATTCACCACTAACCGAAGCAAACGGAGAGAGATTCATGCGAGGTTCCCGCTTTGTGGTCGTTTGGGTGATTGCCGTGCTGATTCTAGGCTGCGGTGACGACCCTGTGGTCAATCCCGACATAGTGCCCGATGAGAATATACCTTTGCCCGGGAGGATAGCCTTTTTCTCTGATCGGGACGGCGACGCTGAAATTTACATGATAAACGCCGATGGCACCTCCCTAGTACGATTGACAGAAAGCAAGGGGATTGACGTGCCTTCTAGCTGGTCTCCCGATGGTCGGAAGCTCGCGTTCGTTTCCGACCGGAGCGGCAGCTATAACATATACGCTATGTCAGTGGATGGTTCCAAGTCGACAGTGCAGTTAACCCACGATTCGGAAGGCACCGGGTCACCGAGTTGGTCGCCGGATGGTCAAAGAATCGCCTTCAGTGCTTGGCGCGACGGTGACAGCGAAGTCTATGTGATGAATCCTGACGGCACAAATATCATCCAACTGACCGATAGCGATGCTGATGAAGACTCCCCGAGTTGGTCGCCAGATGGTCAACGGATTGTATTCGCTCGCAAGCCTGAATCTATATTCGATCCGGACACCGAAATCTTCGTGATGGACGCAGATGGCAACAACCCTCGTCAACTTACCGATAATGATAATTTTGACTACTTTCCAATCTGGTCTCCCGATGGGGACGCTATTCTATTTACGTCAAGAAGTGCCACTGGTTGGGTAAAAGACAACACAGATACCCATCAACGGCGCTACGACACGAATATTTTCGTAATGAAGGCTGACGGCTCCGATATAAGGCAACTGACGCATGACAATTTATCGGGCGACATCAGTTGGTCCCCCGACGGTCGGTATATGGCGTTTAGTTATGCCAGCCAAAGCCCATACGTCAAATCGGAAATCTACGTGATGAATGCAAACGGAAGTGGGCGAAGACCGCTGATCGATTGGAAGGACTCCAACGAGGGAAAACCGGTCTGGGGATCGTTGCAGTGATGGAAATCTTGACGGATGGGAAATCTGGGGAATCTCACGCACGCTTGTTCAGGATCTTGTAAGGCTCGAAGGCAGACATTTAGTGCTGGACAAAACGCTTGGAAGAAATGAGCCGCGTGCCGATGAGGTTAAGTTTGTATCCTTGGAATTATGGACGGGCATCTGACTACAACATGGAGCGAGACAATGAATTCGACGCGACGATAATACCTAAAACACTCTGTGTTGAAGAAAAGGAAGATTGAAAGAAAACTGCTGCAAAAGGAGGAAAAATCGATGAAATTCCTTCTGAAATGGGCTGGTGTAATGAAGCTGAATCGCCGACTTTGGCACTTAGTTTTCCTGACGGGACTATATACCAGCATCAACGCCAACCTCTTGGGGGACAGTCGGTATCACGCACAACGAATCCCAAAATCAAATATGGAGATGGAAAGAGATCAGCGCGCCTTCTCCAAGATTATGTCGCAAGTGACCAGAGACACGATGTATCACGAAGATCCGGCGATCCGAATCCGAGCCATCTTGACCGCGGGACGCCTTTCTGCCACACATTATGAAATTCCTCAGTCGACGGTGCTTAATGCATTTCTGCACGAACGAGATGAAGAGGTGAGGTGGGTGGCTCTACTGGTTTTGGCTAATGTCAATACGGTTAATGCCGCCGGTAGAAAACTTCCGACGCGGAGTATGGTGAAGCTTTTTCGAAAAATCATGGAAACCGACCGGAACATCAATTTTCAGCGAATCGCCGCTTTGGGATTGCTCAAATGGGGAGAAATGGACAAAAATCCCAAAAAAATCTGGAAACGTACACTCGAAATGCTCCGACACCCTGACCCCGAGTATCAGACCTATGCCCTACAAAAATTAGTTGAATCCACTGTCCGTGGTCTTGGGATTAGGAAAAAGCAGATGACTTATTACAAACTCCATCCGGATGTGAGAGACCGGCTTGAGGAAATGGCGAAAAACCCGAAACCCTCCCATGAGTTAGTACGCGCCATTAGCGCTCTATGGAAAGGGCGTCCCACGCCGTTGGATGAATGGCTAGACAAGGAGAATTATGAAGTTCGCAAAACCGCGGCGCTCGCTCTGGAATCCCACACCCTTACGGATGGCGATGTGAGTTTAGAACTTCTTGAGACGTTGCGCGGCGATAGCAGCGTCAAAGTCCGTGCGGCTGCCGCGAAGGCGCTTACAGGTCATCCGGGCGAGAAGGGGCGAGTCGGTGTTGATTTGGTTCGTCAAGAATTTTCTCCACAGATGCACCTGAGAGTATGGAACACTCTTACAGAGACCACACGACATGATGCCCCCGAAGTCCGGGCCTCTGCACTCTTGTTATTGGCGAACCTTAAAGAGGGTGACAGTAGCGCTTGGCAGATTTTTGCCGGAGCAACCATGGATAAGGACGAGGAAGTGCAACGGGCAGCCGTAATGGGACTCGGACGAGCGATTTACCTGGAGTGGAACGAAGCCATTCATGCCGTTTTAATGCGTCAGGCGACAAATCCCGAAGCGAGTTACTCGACGCGATTTCGCGCCGTTGAAGGCCTGTTTCTTTTTAATTACTGGGATGATTTCGTACCCAACGCCCTAATGGATCTCCTTCCGGAAACGGAACTTCGTTTGGATATCATTCGGCTTTGGGGCGAGTATGCCGCCGAGGATAAAAACGCGCAACGCACCCTTCGCGATGCATTTGAACAAACCAGCAAACTGCCGATCCGCTTGGATTTAGCCATGGCATTGGTAAAAAGTGGAGTTTCCGATTATCAGCCAATTAAAGTGCTCGTGGATGAGGGATTGAACGATCCTTTGGTAACCAGATATTGCGCGGAACTGCTCGGTAGATCCGGCAGCAGGGAGCCGTTTGTCATTCAAGCGTTGATGGAGAAATTACGCGCCAGCCTTGATGCGGTAGGTTCGATTAAAATTTCCCCATATTCAATCTTGTTGGGCGTTAACAGTGGAATCGGGGCGGGAAAAGACCCGGCAGGAGCAAGATCTGTTTTTGCTTATGCACAAGCGTTGCTGATATTAGATAAATACAACAAGGAACTTCCGGAATTATTATCCAAATCTATCTATGTCTCTTGGGGAATAGGAGGGGAAATCATTGACGTATATCTCTCACACAACCGAGAGTATAGAACAAACACGATTGTTAACGTTAACGATCTTCTAACTCGAAATCGGCACTTTATCAGGAAAAAACGGCGGTAGGTTCGGTGCGAAGCATAAATCTAGCTTTTGAAGAATGTGCGAATTTTGTCACTCGCAATTGGAGGGATACAGAATGAAAAGCAAAATTTTTCTGTTCTTCTCATGCATCGTTTTTCTAGTTTCGGTAATCTACTTTGCATTTGTAACTATCAGAGGGAAAATCCACGCCAAAAGCGAACAGCCACCATCGAAAATGTCTGCAAACTTAAACGAGGATCATCGCTATGCCAAAACTGTAGCTCCGAATCCCCGACAGAACGAGTTGAGCAGACTTACCGACGCTGAACTGGAAGCCGCCATTAAGCTTCTTGATGCTCTAGACGCCGAATCGGGTGCTGCGGAAGGACCACAGGCACAAGAGATGCCACTTGCGAATTCCGAGTTCGATTTGTCTGAAGAACAGAACACTGCAAGCAGAGCCGATCCTGGGTTGAAAGCGACGTTTGAATTCTACAAGGGAAACCTGGCACGGCATTGGGAAATCGCGCATCAGACCACCCCCCTTATGAACAAGATCGTTGAACTCGATGAGAGCATGGATGAACTTGATAATCGCACGAACGAAATAACCGGCAGAAGCGAGGAACGTCAGAAGTTAAGGGAGACATATCGGCAATTACAGAAAGAGCGGGCTGAAGTCAGCATTGCCCTTGAACCTCTTGATGAACTCCAGGCACAGGTCGATAAGGAATGGAAGGATTATCTTTGGACACACCACGGGATGTCCAATAGTCAATTCCTTGAAGCGCACGGAACGGCGCTTAGGTCGTGGTTAGCCAATCAATAAAATCCCCGCAACTGTCGAGTTCTGCCAACATTGGAAAAGCGAAATCTACGCGTCATTGTCGCAGCACGAAGTCAAAGATGAAATGTTCAATGTATATGGCAATTCAAAACCCAGAAGTAGGTTCGCCGCCTGTTATTCAAACAGGTTTTAACCGAGGGGATTGCTCATGAAATGGTTGCTATTAGCCATACTCATTTCCGGACTGCCCGCAGCCGCCGCGTATTCCGGAACCTTTCTGGATGATTTCAGTGACGGAAACCTTGATGATTGGATTGTCTCAACATTTCCGCCGGAATCTCCAAATTTCATAAGGTTCGAAGATGGGTATTTGGTCATGGACACAATCGTTGGGGAGAATGAGTTACTTGAAGATCCTCACCGGCATGTGGTACTGCAATTAAGTTCGGGAAATGCGGAAGAATGGGACTCCTATTCACTAGCCTGTCGAATTAGGTTTGTAGACATACAGGAAGTCCGACCGCCCGAATCCTTTACCATTAACGTGCGAAAGGGCAAGGAGCACATTGGATTGGCGGCTCAACAGAATACGCAAATTCATCCGCTGGAGCAGTTCATACTGGTGACCACTTATCCACCAGATGCCACACGCAACCCCGAAAATCATAAATTGGAGGGATTGATTCGTCGTCAAGTCCTCGTACCCGAACCTTTCCTGCCAATCAGACTAAATCAATGGCTCACGGTTGAAATCGTGGCTGAGAAGAAGTCTTTTGAGTTTTATCTCGCCGACGAACTCGTAGCCCATTATGTTGATAAAACGGCAGTGCCTGGCACAGTGGAGTTTGCAACGTTTAGTCGAATGCGTGTTCATCTTGACGACGTCGTCATTACGGGACCGAATATCCCGAATACTGCCGGTGCAAGTGCTGTTAACGTTGAAACCCATCTGACTACGACTTGGGGAGAGATCAAGAATTCGCCCCGAAGATGATTTTCTCTCGACTGAATCTTCTACCCTTCCACTCTCCTTCCCAACCAATCCGTATCAATACTCCTAGTCGGCTTCAACACCCGATTAACATAGATTTCCGACCCCTCAAGCGGTTATAATCAGGGCGGAATTTGCCCTGAAGCATCAAGATTAACGGGCTGAATCTTGCAAAAATCATAAAAAGATACGCTGTTGAAAATCCCGTCCGGGAGGCGAGAGAAATGGCAAGAGCGGGCATAGCGGTGTTGGGTTGCGAGCAATCGGTGGCAATGTATATGCCGATGTTCAGATACTTGGATAACGGGGAGTTCATCGCGGCTGCCGACATCGTGGTGGAAAAAGCCGAAAAAGCGCGCGATATCTACGGCGCAAAGCGCGCCTATTCCGATATTGACGAGATGCTGCTTGATGAGGATATAAATGGCGTGATTGTCGCCACACCCCATTATCTGCACGCCGAGCATGTCGTCAAGATTGCCGAAGCGGGCAAACACGTGCTCTGCGAGAAACCGATGGCGCGGTCAATCGATGAGTGCGACCGTATGATTGACGCCTGCGAACGGAACGGCGTTATCCTGATGCCGGCGCACATGAAGCGGTTCAACTGGTGCTTTCAACTGGCGAACCGGATGATTAAGGACGGAACGCTGGGCGATGTCGCCCAAGTGCGTACCCAGTGGGACACCTATGCCCAAGGGGCGGATGCCCCCTACATGAAACATCGCACATTGGGGCTGGCATGTCTGGGATTTGGCAGTCACACCATAGACTTGTCCCGATGGTGGCTGGGGGAGGTAGAAACCGTGAGCGCCGAGGTGTCTATCGGGTGGAAGGGCAGAGAGGTAGACGATCAATCGGTCATGACGCTGCGGCATGTCGACGGGCAGGTGAGCGTCCATTCCGTCTCACTCGTTTTTCACAAACCGTTGTTGGAGGAGTACACCATTTTCGGCACGGAAGCCACGCTACAGATGCGCGTTGAGGGGTTGTGGAGCTACACCTCGCCCCTGCCGTTTGACATGAAACTATACCGGCGCGAGCGGTTGGTAGAAGACGTGACACCCAAGATTCTGGACAACATCGATGACACGCTGACACGCACCAACCACTTCCTCAAGGAGATGGAGCACTTTTGCGACTGTATCGTCAATGGAAAGACACCGATGATCACCGGGGATGATGGGAGGAGAGCGACGGAAATTTCCAACGCCGGCTACCTGTCATCGTGGAAAAAGCAGAAAATTTCCCTCCCGCTGCGCGAATCTCCCGACTTGGATCAATTCTTCAACGAACTGGCGGGATTGGAAATGTGATATATCAGAATTTGCGGAAAACGCGGAAATAATGGTCACTTGCGAAAATTTTGATAGCGAGATTCTTGTAGGGAATAACGATCGTTATTCCCTACGGCTCCAACGCATGAACTCTGTTTCGCTCAAAGAATCTAGGAAGGCAACTTGTGCCTTATGATAATGGAAACGTAACGCGATTCTACATCTGTTCTGCGCTCGGTGGGTTAACCTTCTTTCATGGAGTGCTGGGCTTCTACATGAGACAGATTGGGTTTTCGTATACTCAAATCTTCATCTTGGTGGCATTATTCGAAATTCTAGTCTTTCTCCTAGAAATCCCGACAGGAATCTTTGCCGACCGGTTCGGTCTTAAAAAGAGCGTTGTCCTCGGACACCTTATATCCGCTGCAAGTTGCTTTCCGGTTGCTTTTTTCCCAAGGGCTTACGGCGTATTCCTTCTTTGGAGTGTGCTTTCCGCACTATGTACCACGCTCAATTCCGGCTCCGTGGAAGCGCTGCAATACCACTCGTTGCGCGATTTATCGCGAGAAGGGGAGTACACAAAACTCCGTGGCAGATTAGCTGCGATCGGGGGAGTTACGATGCCGGTTGGGGCTTTTGTCGGTGGTGTTCTCTGCGAAACCACTGGATTCGGTTGGGTTGTTGCTCTCGGTGGCTTGACCGGATTGGTTGCAACAGCCATCTTTATGGGTATGAGCGAACCGCGGAGTATCCTACTGGAGCGTGTCAAAACAGCAACTCGAAGCGCTACTGCCGAGATTAGCGAGAGCATCCGACTCATCAAAAGAGATAAGGAATTGGCGGGAATTATTGTTGCCGGAGCCGTAGTTTATGCCGCTTATTACCTGATTAACAACTATTCCCAGCCGTGTCTCGAACAAGCGGGAATATCATCCTATCGAGTGGTAGGTTTGATTAGTGGGACGCTCATGGTGACTCTAGCCGCTGTTTCATGGTTGGCGGGATACTTGAAGCAGCGTGTTGGGGAAACAGGTATACTCGTCTGGCTATCCGGCGTTCCCATTTTAAGCTTGGTCGGGTTGGGGAAACTTGGAGGGCTGAGATTACTAATGCCGCTATATTTCTCCAGATTAGGCGAAGGTGTCGCGGATCCTGTCATCTCCGATCGGCTACTTAGAAAAAGCCCCCCGGGGAAAAGCGCCACTCTCCTTTCTACACAGAGCCTTCTTGCGTCGCTGCTGCTGTCGGTTTGGAGCATGGCGACCGGGTTAGGTCTCGACCATATCGGGTCCTTCTTCACGTTCACCGTGGGTGCCGGAATCGCGTTTTTGTTACTGTTGTGGTTTGGTCGGTGGGCTTTGAAACCTCACAATCAGACCAGCTAAACGTATAACACTTACGGAATGATACAAGAACCCTGTTCAAGAACTGCTGTAACGTGGTTTTCTAGCCCGACCATGCAAAAGATACCACTTCGTCGGTTTTAATCCGTGAAATCCTTTAATCCGTGATTCAAACAAATAATTCAAACAATTACCTAACCCTCCGAAGATGTCATTTTTGAATTCAGAACCGCCTGAAGGAGACTATGGAATTCTATCTCATCCGCCACGGACAATCCGTTAACAACGCCTCGCCCGACGCCCTCGAACCGGATCCCGGGCTGACAGACCTAGGTCGGGAACAGGCGGGTTGCGTCGGCAAAGCCCTCCAAGATAAGGGGATTCACCGACTTTACTGCAGCCCGATGCTGAGAGCCTTGCAGACAGCAGAGATCATTGGGCGCATGCTTTCGCTGCCGCCCCATGTCTACGTTGGACTACACGAATGGGACGGTATATGGGAGGCGAGTGTCGGCAGATACGGCGCCACACTTCCCGGTCTTACCCGAACGCAAATGAGGGAGATTTGCCCGAATGTGGTTCTGCCGAACGATGTCACGGATGAAGGCTGGTTATTTTCGGAATGGGAGAATGTCGAACTGATGCTCCAACGCGCCTTTCGCGATTCCAAAGTGTTCATTCAACAGGCGGAAGCGACTCACGGCGACTCCGATGAGCGGGTGGCGGTGGTCTCCCACGGCGGCTTTCTGGCGACGATGATCTGTGCGTTTTTGGACCTGTCGCCCAATGACGACCCCGACCATTTCGCGCACCGTAACGGGGCAGTTAGTAAAATCCGAAAAACGCGAAAAGGTACACAGTTGCGTTACCTGCACAGAATCTCGCATCTCCCCCGCGAGATGCTTACATGGTAACCCTTCATCGTCACCATTTCGGCCAACTATAGTCATTCAGATTCACATTTGCACATATTTCGGTTTACAGACTAGTGAACGGCTGGTCGGAGGCGAAATGAAAAAAAACGATACGGACTAACTGATTATTGGAGATTATTCCGACAATGCTATTGTAGGAGATCAAGTGAGCGAATAGCGAATGCGATAGAGATCTTCTCCAGGTCGCGACTTTGATTCACACGATTGATGTGCCGTCATTATCGAAAAGTGGTATTATATGCGCTCTACTGCATCAAGGAGAAAATATATGAGCACCGAACAATCCCGGCACCTCGTGCTGGATTCTCGCATCATTGACGAGGCCGTGAACGCAAAACTCACTGTTGGCGAGGTTTCCAAACACTCGGGTAACCCGCTATTTGCCGAGGACAAGCCGTGGGAACCCCGTTTCGACAATGTATACGCCAACGTCATCTATGATGAGGACGATGAAATCTACAAGTGTTGGTACAATCCGTTCATCATTGATGAGCGGGTGACAAGCACGCCGCCGGAAAAGCGGAATCCCGGATCGCTCGGCTACTCGGATATCAAACCCGACCGTCGGGAGATGGGGCTTTGCTACGCCGTCTCGACCGACGGCATCCGTTGGGACAAACCCGATATCGGGCTGGTGGAGTTCGACGGAAACAAACAGAACAACCTCCTCGTGCGTGAGATTCACGGCGCCGGCGTCTTCAAGGACTATCGCGAGACCGATCCGGCGAGACGCTACAAGATGTTCCATTGCGGCAGCCCGCAGATGGAGGTGCTGTTTTCGGCGGACGGGTTGCGTTGGAGTGAGCCCATCCCGATTCCGGAGATTGAGGCGCACGGTACCCATGCCAACGCCTGCTGGGCGCCAAGCTTGGGTAAATATGTGGGCTTCACGCGCCAACATGCGAATGGAACACGACTGGTCACCCGGGGCGTGTCTACCGATTTTGTGAAGTGGACAAGAGATAATACGATTCTCGTGGGGCCCAACGCGCGCCTTCAAGCGCACGATATGATTGTGTTTCCGACACACGGCGTCTATATCGGACTGTTGGGTATGATGACCTATCCCGAAGATCCGAAAGATTCCGCCGCCGATGTGAAGCAGCACGTCGAGTTGGCATGGAGCCCCGATACCGAGGCGTGGTACCGTATACAGGAGGGAACGCCGCTCATCGGGAACACTCCCGGAGGCGAGGCACGCTACGGGGAGATGCCGTATGACTGGGGGACCGTCTTCGCCTCCGCGCCTATATTCAACGACGACGAAATTCGAATCTATTACGGCGCTTGCGATTGGTATTTTTTCGATTGGCGCAAAGGATTCCTTGCGCTTGCGACGCTGCGACCCGATGGATGGGCAGGTTACGAGGCCGCCTCGGCGGGGAACGATGCTCTCATAACAACCGAGGCTCTAACGTTTGACGGAGAGTCCGTCGGCATAACCGCCGACGTGCGGGATGGCGGATCGGTGTATGTGGCGATTCTGGACGAGGCGGGAGAACAGCAGGCGATAAGTGAGCCTGTCGGCGGCACGGTCACCGACTCCCCAGTGAAGTGGACGGACCATGGGGATTTGAGTCAACTCCCGGGCAAGAAAATCCGCCTTAGATTTCAGCTTCGTGACGCAAAACTCTATGCTTTCCAGATAAAATAAAACAGCCCGTAGATTGGCATCAAGCGAGACTGAACGAGGAGAAATAGAGGAATCGCGACCAGGAGGTCGCTCCTACAGTCAAAAGGCCGGTACGCGGAGGATTTACTATGGGAGCTCTATCGCGCTCCTTATGCAGTCGCTTGATCCTACAGGGGTCGGTTGCCCGAGTGCGATGGAGCAATCGCGAAATAGCAAGTTTTTCGGGATTGGATACCGTACCGTGTGATTCACATTGCACTCCGCTGGAGTTCAAGAATTGGGGCTTCTCCATTCTATTGACATGCCGCTCCTCCGGAGCGGGGAATCGCGACCGGGAGGTCGCTCTTACAGTTGTTGGAGCAAGGGATTCCGTTTTCTGTTGACCGAAATTTCAAAAGATAGTAGAATCGCGAACGACGAATCAGGATTACTAACCGTGAAAATTACTACCGAAGGAGCATCACATGATATTGGACAGTCTTGAGAACGCCTCCCGCTACTTTCCCTTGCACCCGGGATTTGAGGCGGCCTTCCAGTTTTTGAATCGCGGAGACCTCGCCGAACTTCCTTTCGGCAGAAACGAAATCGCCGGTGAACAGTTGCACGCCATGGCAATGAAGGACAAAGGGAAGGGAAAAGCCGCGGCGAAATTCGAATCGCACCGGCAGTTCATCGACATACAGTTTACAGTCGCTGGACATGACGACATCGCTTGGGAAGATCTTGCGGTCTGCAAACCGGATGAAAACGGATACATGGCTGAAGTCGATGCCACGTTGTACTCAAATCCGCCGTCGAGATGGACGACTGTGCCCGCGGGCTATTTTGTTATCTTCTTCCCGGAAGACGTGCACGCGCCGATGGGCACGGACGAGGAGGTTCACAAAGTTGTCGTCAAAGTCGCCGTAGACTGGAATGAATAGCGGAGTCGACGCTGCCTCGCCGCATTCCAAATGTCGTAGGGGCGAGATTCCCTCGCCCCATCCTCACGCATTGATGGGAACCATCATATTCTGACTCTACCGTCCCGTCACCTACCCACCTTTATTCCAGCCCATTATTGACACAAATGCCTCTCACCACTGTTGAAATATCCAAGACGGCGCTCAAACATAATCTAGGCCAACTGAAAGCGATTCTACCGCCCGAATTCACCTTCATCGCCGTCATCAAGGCGAATGCCTACGGTCACGAAATGTCCGGCGTGGCAGAGGCGATTAAGGGCGAGGTCCCCTATATGGCAGTCTCAACAATTGAGGATGGGTTGGCGCTGCGGGAAAGCGGAATCAATCACAATCTGCTGATAATGGGTAACGTGGACTGCGATGATGAATCCTTGCTCCGGGAGGCAGTAGAAAAGAGGCTTGAGCTTTCGGTATATAATCAAGAATTGCTAGACGCGCTTCAAATTGCCGCCACCGACACGAATCGCACCGCGCGAATCCACATCAAAGTGGATACCGGCATGAGGAGGTTTGGAGTGCTTGAAAGCGAGGCGCTTGAGTTTATAGAGGCAGCCAGCAAAACACCCGCAATAACCATCCAAGGTGTGTTTTCGCATCTTGGAATGGCGGATGAGGAGAGCGGTTTCACGGAGGTGCAGGAATCGCGTTTTAGAGCCCTGCAAGACCAACTAAGCGAACGCGGCATTTCGATTCCCCTGTATCATCTGTATAACTCGCCGGGGAGTATGCGCGAGAATCTCCTCGGCAACGCCTGCCGCATCGGTATCTCACTCTATGGAATGTACCCTTCGCGCTACTGCCGGGAGCAGATGGAGAAGCGGATTCCCGAGTTTTCACTCCGACCGGTTCTCACGTGGAAAACTCAAATCATGCAGGTCAATCGGGTGCCCGAAGGATCACCGGTGAGTTATGGCGGCATCTATCGCACAAAGCGTGAGGAGACGCTGGCGATTCTGCCGACAGGTCATTTCGACGGGTATGACCGCGGGCTATCGAACAAAGCCGACGTACTGGTTCGCGGGAAACGCTGTCCTGTCGCGGGGCGTGTGTGCATGAACCAAACCGTTATAAACGTGTCAGGCGTTCCGGGCGCACGTGTTGGCGATGAGGTGGTGCTCCTGGGGAAAGCGGGCGAGGAAGAGATTACCGCCGAAGAACTGGCGGAGAAAATAGATACGGTTGTTTACGAAATAGTCACCCGAATCAATCCAATGCTGCCGCGCGTTTTTGTGTAGAAACCCTTTTATTTCTCGAACTATGGCTTTGTAGGGTGGGCACTGCCCACCATTTTTGTAAAATCAAGCGAGTGGAAAGCGATAGAGTTCCCTGAAGATTCCTCGTTAAACCCCCAATTCCCCTCTTGTTTTTTGGCGTATTCCCTCAAAGTTCGTCGCGTTACATAGGTGACAGCGATTAGGTAACTTTGATTCGGTCGCCAATCATCAAATCGAATATAGAATTCTCGATCTACTTTGGCATAATTGGAGATAATGCCATTGTGCTGTTGCGTGGAGGCGATAAAACCTCACAAATCCAAGACATGGAAAAAGCAAAAACAGACTGAAAGGCACATCGCGAGAGGGAGTTAGAACATGAGTCACTATAGACGATTCAAGGACTTACATATTGAGCAATTACGAGATCCGGAGGACGCAAAGATATACCTTTCGGTTGCACTTGAGGATTATGAGAAAGACGACGATATAGAAGCGTTTCTTCTCGCGGTGCGTGATGTGGCGGAAGCGCAGGGAGGCATGTCCAAGTTGGCTAATCGTGTCGACCTAACCCGTGAGGGATTGTACAAGGCTCTTTCCGAGAACGGAAACCCGCAACTCAATACAATGGGCAAAATATTGCATGGATTAGGGTTCAAATTTTCGATAGAAGCGCGGGATAACCCGCCGTAACGAATCCGCGGCAGCGCGGACTGCTGCCTCCCATCTTTCCATGAGCCGGATTCCTCATCCGTTTGTCCGTTCCGCCCAATCCGACCATGCCTGCGCCATCGACTTCACACGCTCCTGCTCCTTTTCCGCCAGATTTCTCAACTCCGAGCGGTCGGCTTCAAGGTCGTACAACTCCCAATTGGCAGGATCGCCGCTCCCGACTAACTTCCAATCCCCGTGACGTACCGCCTTCTTGTCGTTATGCTCCCAGAACAGCCATTCGTAAGCGTCGCGCTGCTTCCCGTCGAAGATGGGAAGTAGGCTCAGACCTTCGCAGGGAATAATCTCTTCTCCGTTGTATTCGTCGGGATACGCGACACCGGCGACATCGCAGAACGTTGGCAGCAGATCCATCACGTGACCGACTTGGTTCGTGATCTCACCGCCGTTTTGAATGGCGTCGTGCCAACGCACGATGAGAGGCGTAGCGATGCCGCCCTCGTAAACCGCACCTTTGGAAGCGCGCAACGGTGTGTTGTGCATGATCCCCCACTCGGGACCGACCGCACAGTACGTATCGACGCCGCCGGGGTCGATATCCGGACTGTCCCACCTCATGTTGCCCGCATCGCCGCCGTTGTCGGACAGGAACAGCACAATCGTGTTCCGATCCACGCCGCAATCCTTGAGCGTCTGGAGAATACGCCCAATCCCCCGATCCATGTTGTCGATCATGGCGGCGTAAACCGCCATCCGCAAGTCCTGCCACTCCTTGTGTTCCGCATCAACCCACGGTGTGGTGTTGGGAATGTCGCCGTAAGCCTGCGTCCCCCAGTTGGGGTCCACCAATCCCATGTCGAGTTGGCGTTGATGGCACTCCCGGCGCAACACATCCCAACCCTCCATGAATTTTCCGCGGTATCGTTCAATGTCCTCCGGTCGGGCTTGCAGCGGATTGTGCGGCGCCAAGTGCGCCACATACGCAAAAAACGGATCCGATCCCTCGCTATACTGTTTTATCATGTCCACCGCATGATCGTTGATCGCGTCGGTCACGTAAAAGTCGTCCGGAAACTCCCATATCTCTTCGCCGTTATGCTCGAACGGCGGGCGGAATCCGCCGAATTTCATGTCTTCCAACGCCGGATCGAAATAGTTCGACGGCATATCGGGAAAACCGTAGAACTCCTCGAAACCCCACGCCAACGGAGTGTCCGGTTTTTGACGCTGGCAGTTCCATTTGCCGCTAATTGAAGTCCGATAGCCCGCGGAACGCAGTGCCTGCGCTACGGTTACCATGTTCGGGGTCAGCGCACTCGTCGATCCGTTGTGATTGCGAGGATACAATCCGGTCATCAACGCCGCGCGCGAAGGGGCGCACACGGGATTCACGTAAAACTGGTTGAATCGCAGTCCATCGGAGGCTAGGCTGTCGATATTCAGCGTATTTATCTCACCGCCGTAGCAACCCGCATCCGACCAGCCCATGTCGTCCGCGACAATTAGAACGATATTCGGTTTGTCTTGGCTCTCATCAACAGCTGCCGCAGAGTATGGCGCAAGCGCTGATGTCATAGCTGCACCTCCAAGGGATTTTAGCAATTCGCGTCGAGTGAACATTAAATTTTATTTCCGGGAGCATTTGCACATGGCGTGGGTTCAATCTTCCGACCTGATTTGGAAGGCGTACAACTTCGCGTTGCGGAGGCGGAATCTGAGCCTGACGACCTTCCCCGCCAACGATTCGAGATTGCGGTCGCCTCTCCAGCGGGGCTGCAGCCGCAAGCCGTCTACGTTCCGGTATATTCGGTTGTTGTCCCAGTCAAATTCCTGTTTTTTCACGCTATCGACATAAGGTTGATGGTCCGCGTCAAGCACTTCGACGAGGAACCCGCCCTCCGATGCGTCGATGTTGACTTCGAGCGTGTCGCCGTCGAGCCTAAACGGCTTGGTCGTGACGTGACCCCATTCGTCGCCAGCCTCAAGCGCAGCGCCGCGTTTTGTCTCCTTTCCCAACGATTGGGAAACGTTTTGCTTTTCGGAGATGACGTAGTCGTCCACCAGCAGTTGCTTCTGCAGACCGATTGGAAGCAACTCCTCCCCGCAAGCGGCGCTCGTACACAAGATCAATGCGCCTACCATAAACCCTGCCTCCTTTAATCTCCTGAGCAACATTCTGATAATACTATACACCTTCCGCAGTCGCGCCGAAAGGGCGCGCGATGTATGTAGGGTGGGCACTGCCCACCAGCCTTTTCTCCGTGGAATAAATACGGTAGGAGCGATCAAACGAGTGAACAGCGAGTGCGATAGAGATCCCTCTCCAGGTCGCGACACCCTTACTCCACCACCCACGCCTCGCGTCCGGCGTACTGCTCGTCATAAACCGGCTGGATCAACTCCAATCCAAGCCCCGGCGTATCGGGAACGCTGAAGGCGCCGTCCTTGAAAACGTATCCCGACGTATCAATCGCGTCGCTCGTAAGGGTTGCGCACTCCCCGTAAAGAAAGTTGGGAATCGCCTTGCCAAGCTGGAAACTCAGAAAAAGCCCGAGCAGCGACGACCAGTTGTGCGGCGCACACATCACGCCGTATTCGCCCGCCATCTCGGAAAGCCGCCGCCAACCGGTGATGCCAAGCGCACGAATGTCGTGCTGAATCACATCCAGCACGCCCTCCTCAAAGAACGGAGTATAAAATTCCAGCGGTTCACGTGAGCGGCCCTCGCCGTCAGCGATAAAGGTTTTCAGGTTTCTTTCCTTGATAGCCGCTTTCAGATTGCGATACGCTTCAACCTCTTCCTCAAACATCTCCTCTATCCAGAAAACACCAACATCGCTTGTCGCGTCGAGGAAAGCGACGGTCTCGTCATATGTATAACCGTTATTCGCGTCGACGTGGATAGTGAAATCCTCGCCGGCGATCCGGCGCATGATTTTGACAACCTCGATGTCCCGTTTCAAACCCTCGTCGTGATCCATGAGGAAACAACCGCGTCCAATCTTCATCTTGCACGCTCGAAAGCCGTTCCGCACGCTGCTTTCCGCATCCTCCGCAATGCGTTTCAGCCCCGCCTCTTTCGAGTCGTACAGGAGATCGTTGAAGTAGATGGTGCTGTCGTACACCGGCAGCCAATCCGCATAGCTCCGGTCGCCGATGAGCCGGTACGCCGGTACACCGAGTATCTTGCCAATGGAGTCCCACAGGGCGTTTTCAAGTCCTCTGAATTCGTCGGAGACGCCCCTCTCCGGGTCAAGCAGATCGAAAGGGCTGCGATTCAAGGCGCGCCGGCCGAGTTCCGCGTCCGCGCGTCCAACGCCCCATCCCAGTGTCCCGTCGCTATTATAGATGCGGATGACGCCTTCCTCCCACTTCCAGTTCGGCTCGGGATAGATTATCTCCTCCGCCCGAGAGTTGGTGCCGATTTCGGGGCGGTCCACCTTCAACTTCACCTGTTCAATCTTCGTGATTCTGATGTCTCGCGGATAGTCTTCCGGGCTTATACCCATTTGTAGTCTCCTCTGCGTATCACGCCTTGCCCCATGGAACCCCGGTTGGAACAATTCCGACATCCTCGCCGCGCCGCATCGCCTCGGCGGTGTCCAAAACGCTCTCCAAGTCGTGCTCCGGCCGGTATCCCAGAAGTGTCTTGATCTTGGTGAGGTCGAGCTCGAAGTAGTTGGAACTTAACGCTCTGGCATCAACATAGTCCAAGTTGTACCGCTCGGAGAGGTAGGGTACAGCTTCCTCCCATTTGAAGAGCGCTGCCCCGCCAAGCGTAAACTCCTCGCCGAGCGCCTCATCCTTCTCGATCCCCAGGACCAGCCCTTGCACAATGTCCCGCACGTCCGCAAATTGCTGTTTATACGGCGTCCCGTTGGGGTTGCGGGTCAGCAGGAACTTTTCCTCGCCCGTCCATAGCGATTTGATGGTCTCAATAATCTCGCGCTCATCGGCATCGTCCCCCGTGTCGTCTTTGGCGCGATTGTATGCCGGACTGAATAGGAATAGTTTCGGCAAGCCGTCTTCGTTCAGGAACTCGCCCGGCTCAATCACGGTCGCAAAACGGAACACGGTTGTCGGCACGCCGTACTGAACGTGGTAACTCATGCTCAACTCCTCGCCGATCCACTTGGTCAAGAAGTAAGGCATCACCTTGTAGCGGCTGACCATGTCCTCGGTAATCGGTTCCTCGAAATAGCGCCCTTTTTCCCCCAAACGCCAATAAATCGCCTCCGTGCACGCGTAAACGAAACGGTGAAGATTGGGGCGATCCGTGCGGATGCACTCCAATATGTTGAGCGTTCCCATCCCGTTGATGTGTAGAAATTGCAGGTTGTCGAAAGGTCCCATGAACGCCGCGGCGAGATGATAGATGGCGTCCACGCCGTCCACGGCGCGTTTGACATCGTCGAGGTTGCGCAGGTCGCCGACAACGGTTTCCACGCGGTTGTACTCGTCAAGTTTGTGCGCACGGCTGGCGTCGGCGGGGTAGACGAAACTACGGATATCGTGCCCCTTCTCCAGCAGCCGTTTGGCGAGATTCGCCCCAATCCGTCCCGTCCCGCCGGTAATCAATATCTTCATTATGAGTGCTCCTCCCGGTTACGTTGAAATACGTAGTAGTCACCGTTGCGTTTAAACAGAGATTATAACAGATTCAACGGGAAATGTAAATCGGCGGAGTTGGGACGAACACATCCGATTTTGAAGTGTGGGGACGTTCTTTAGTGTGCTCTACACAGAACGTGCGATGAGTGAGGTTGAAAAGTGAAGATAGGATATCGGTGAATTAATAGTTGCGGCAAGGGAAGAAATCGAAACTTTCACGCTAGAGCTTTCAAAGGCTGGTGAAACGAGAAGAAAAATGTGATTTCTTACTTAACCTCTAGACAGGATTATAGGGGCATCATACTCATACTGGTCTAGGAATCTTAATTCCATGCACGAATTTGGTTAGCCAACCTGATATACTCAATGTGAGGTCTGTCGGATATGGCCGGAGGTAAATGAATCATTGGACGTAGATTTTGTTTAAAGTCTTCCAAACCACCATCCAAATTTTCCTGTTTCAATTGTAATAGCTTGGACTCATTTAATTTGATGCAATAGTCCTCCCATACGGTAACAAGTGAATTATCGTATGCTCGGTGATGAAGCGGGCACAATGCTAAACCGTTAGAAGTTTCTTCAGTTCCATTTTCCTGCACGGGTACGATGTGCGCGACCTCAACCAAGTTTAGTTGCACACCACAGATTGCACATCTTGCACTGTAAGCCGTCAAGACCCGTTTTCGGAAACTAACATCCCGTAGCTTCTTCTTTAGCGTAATGACTACTGTTTTCCGTTCCGGATTTGTAACTGGAATATCTTGCTCGTTGATTTCAGGATCTGCGGCGACGGAGTTCAAAGTTTCCAAATCTGCTAGTGATTGCCCAAAATCATGTAACTGATATAGATGCTCCAAGTAATGGATAAAGAAATCGGAACGAAAGGCAATAGCAATTTCTTGATTGCCTTTATCTGAAGCCGCGAATCCGTTGACATACGCATGTTGCAAGGCTTCTTCTTTTATCTGTATTGATGATGACCATCCCGGAAGTCCATAATGCTTTCGAAGATCGAAGCCAGCGAAAACGCTAACCTCATTCCACCATCCCAAAATCAATGTTGTCCATCCGGGTTCTTCACTGAATGCTTCCCTGACCTTGACTTGTATTCTGTACTCATTGCCCGGTCTTGCGTGGCCACCTCCGTGCGTCAAGTTCCAAATATATATTTTGACCCGATAGTTGACGTCATCCCGAAACACATTGAATTTGAACGGATGTTTTGTAGAAATAAACAAGACGTTCCAATCACATTCCTGGATAGATTCAACTATACGATTTAGAAGCGCCTTCTTGCTAAGAATCGCCATAGTCTTCGCTTGACGAGTATAATCTGAGTTGGGCTTCCATATCCGTATCACGATCCTCAACATCATATTGATATGAATCTAACCCAAATCGAAAGTGACTTGCCTGAATGTAACTTTCCTCTATTTCGAACGCTAACCATCGACGTTTTAAATACTCGGACGCATATCCGGTTGTGTTTGATCCTGCAAAAGGATCGACTACAAGATCCTCTAGGTCGGTCAGAAATTTGATAAAAAACTCGGGGAATTTTCGCGGAAATCGTGCAGGATGTGGTTTAATACCGTTTTTTTTACATTCTCGCATGTAGTTGCTATTTGAATCGTTATTACCTAGTTCTAACAAATTTGGCGGAATTGAACCGTTATTGTCTTGGTTGAATTTGTGAGTTATCTCATGTCCACTTGGTCTCTTAGTAGCCCGATAGCCTTTTTTGAGAAGCTTCTTCATGGCTTCAGTATAAGGGTTGAGAACGTTTCGGTTGTTGGCTTTGGGATATTCAGTTTTAGACAACCACCAAACTACGTTCACCGAATCTTTTACTCGAACTCGTCTGACATTGACCCACTCGGCGGGGGCAGGTAATCTTGCTGGATTGTAATGGAAGAATTCCTGTGCTAAATAGAACCCGATTTTACGGACTAAAGCGACTAACAGTTCGTATTGGTAAATACTCCTAACTGGGTGCCCTGGCAGGTATGTCCCGCCGAGATCAAGAACAAAAGAACCATCTTCAGTTAAAATTCTCTTGATTTCGGACGTGAAAGGAAGAAACCAATCAACGTACTCGTCAGCATCTTTGTTGCCGTACTCCTTCTTACTTGTCAAGGCAAACGGCGGTGAAGTTAAAACCAGATTTACACTTTCACTAGGCAAACATTTCATCAATTCAAGACTGTCACCTAGGTAAGCCTTGCCCAATGTTGTAGAATACACTGGATTATTGGGCAGATTTCCTATGTTAGGGTTTGCCACGTTCATTTCTCCAACAAGGTAGACGGTTCACAACATAGTCTCCGAGGATTTCAAAAGTCTTATTTCCTAACTCCTGTACCAGACATAGAAGTCATTATAACGGCATAACGGCAAGGACGGATGCCGGGATTGTTAGCCGTGCACCTCTTTTCGAAAACGCTGATGGTATTATACCAGACAAGGTTATTTGGTCAAGCTAAAAGCGGTGGAGGCTGGTCAGTTGACAAAGAGAACAATGATTGGGATTCAGTGAGAAGGAAAAGATGAGGAGAAATCCAAGAACAAAATCTCCCATCTTCATTGCCCTCCTCATTCATAGCGTACCTTATACTCTATGCCCCTGCTAACCACAACCCAACAACCTCTTTTCACTAGTCACGGGCTACTGAACCGCACCTCCACCCTCACTCATACACAACCCCGTCAACCCGGTGATGCTCGATATAATCCCAATCCATCTCTACGCCAAGACCGGGGCCCTGCGGAACCGGCACATGCCCGTTCTCGTCAATATTCTCAAGCTCGTCCGTGAATTCGGGCGGACGGATTGGCGCTTTCGTCTGGCGAATCTTGGGGTTCAACAGTCCGAGTTCGTAGTAGTTGGTGTTGCGGACAGCGGCGATGCAGTGCCGATGCGCCAAGCCTCCGCCGTGGAACTCGACATCCAAACCGAAACCCTCCGCCGCGTGCGCCACCTTCATGGCGCCGGTAATCCCGCCATCTTCGTAGGTGCCGGTGCGCACGAAATCGGTGCCGCCGTTCACCATAAAATCAACGTGATGCTCCAGACCGAAAACGTGCTCCGTCTGCAGCAGCGGGGTGTTGATTAACTCGCGCAATTTCTGATGTCCGAATATCGATACGCCGCCGTCCTTATAGGGATCCTCCAGCCAGAAAAAGTTCGCCGCATCGCAGGCTTTTCCCACCTTGAGCGCGTCCGCCCACGTTTCCAATTCACATGCCGGATCGAGCATCAGGTCCATCCGGTCGCCTACGCGCTTGCCGACCTCTAGCACATTTGCCACTTCGCGTTCAATCGGCGCGTTCCCCCAGCCGTGAATCTTGAAGGCGCGGTATCCCAACTCGCTGCACTGTTCCGCGAAATCGGCGAAGTCTTCGGGCGTGCTAAGCCCGCCGTTCTCATCGCCGTGATAGGTGCTTGCGTAGGCGGGGATGGTATCCTTGTAACCTCCAAGAAGTTGGTAAATCGGTGCGTTGAGCACCTTGCCGGCAAAATCCCACAACGCCACATCAACCGAACTGATAGCCGTGCGGTCCGTGTGACGCAGCCCGCGTTTCAGGTCGTTGTAGATTTTCTCGCGATGAAACGGATTCTTGCCCAGTAGATACTGTACCACACTGTCGGGCAGCCGCCCGCCGTCCGATTCACCGATAATCCCGGTATTCGTATGAATCCGAAGAATCGAGGGATGCATCTTGAGGACGCTCCCCTTTTCGTAGACGGTGTTGAAGCCGTTGTAATCGGTGCCCATGTCTTGAATCTCGTGTTCGTAAATCACGACTTCAATTTTCGTTATCTTTGCATCTGCCATTGGTATCGCTCCTGATTGTTGTTATCGTAAGGCGAATAATTATAATTCACTGCGGTAGGTTTCCTAACCGAACTCCGTTTTCAGCCACTCGATCAATTCGTCCATTTGATCCTAGGTAATCGCGACCAGGAGGTCGCTCCTACAACTGTTCATAAAGGCTTGTGTGCAGAGGAACTCTATCGCGCTCCCTATCCAGTCGCTTGATCGTTCACAACCTACATGTCTCAATAGAGGGACATCAGCCCCTCGACGCCGGGAATCCGTTTCCGTTCAAATTCCGGCGTAAGCCAACGCGCCCGAGAGGGTCTGCCCGGATTTCGGTAGGCGTATACCAGCGCCCATCGTGTACCGCTATTTTCGCGTCTCGGACTGACCGCGTGTGCGGCGTGCGTCCACATCAAGATGACCGTTCCAGCCGGGACGGACAATTCCTGTATCTCCAGCGGTTCCCCCGTCATGGGGTGTGTCTTTCCCGCCATCCATCCCGTCTTGAGCGCCTCGTCCGTATCAGCCTCGATTTTTGCGTCCCGATAGAGATGGCTGCCCGGCACCGCTTTCAAGCCGCCGTCGCCAACCTCGAACCCGCTGACGTAGAAAAAGATGCGCACAAAGCCCAAGCTCGGATCGTCCTCGGCGTATTCGTGACTGTGCCAACCCGCGCCTCCGTTGCCGCCCGGGCGGATCATCGTTACACAGTGGTCGAATCGAATCTCCTTGCCGAGAATCCTCCGTGCCAAATCAAGTATCTGTGGATGCGGGATGAGGCTCTCCAGATAGGAGTCATACTCCGCGGCAAAGTGGCTGGGCTTATGACCTTCGACAGCGGACGGCAATAAGTCTTGAATGTGCGAAAACGAAGCCATCAGCCGCTCACAAGCCTCCGGCGTCAGGATACCGGGCAGGAGAAAATGCCCGTCTCTGTCCAAGAGGGCTTTTTCCTTTTCGCCGAACTCGTAGGGTTGGAAAATGGAGTTATGATTCACGGGAATCCTTTCTGGAATGCAGTGACTAGTGATTAGTGGACAGCAAAGATTCTGGAGTGCAATGCCGAAATCACGAAATTCGGAGGCAATTGCGGTATAACGGGGGAGTTCTGTAGGTTGGATTACTCATTTACTTCTCCCCATGCAGCCATGCCGAGCCTTGCGCTTCCAACTCCTCCCGGATATTCCGTTCCAATCGCCCCGGAATACTCAGCGGATTGAACGCGGACGCCCCACAATCCGCAACCAAACTGTGTCCGGTGACGGCGGACGACTCATCCGACGCCAAGAACAGCATCACCTCCGCTACCTCCTCTGGTTGTGCCGGATTGCCCCGCGGATAAAGGAATTTCTGTCGCCTGACCTCCGCCGGGTTGCCCTCAAGCATTTCGAGCTTTTTCTCCGTGAGCATCCGCGCGGGCGTCAGCGCATTGGCGCGAATCCCGTAGGGACCGTAGGTGACTGCCAAACTCTGCGTGAAGTTAATCATGCCCGCCTTGGCTGGACCGTACGATGAGATACTGGGGCTACCGAACATCGCGTTGCCCGAAGAGACATTGATAATACTCCCGCCACCCTGCTCAATCATCAGCGGTACCACCAACTTGCAGAAAAGCAGCGGCGCCGTCAGATGACAGAACAGTCCGTCCTCCCAATCTTCGACCGTGACCTCCTCCAGCTTACCGCCGGGATTGTCGATGATGGCGTTGTTGACCATCACGTCAATCCTCCCGTATCGCTCTCGAGTGAATTCCACCAGCGCGGCAATGTCATCCTTGTTCATGACATCGCACCTCTTGTAGACGACCTCGCCGGGCAGCCCTTCCGCCGCGTCGAGCACCTTTTGGGCGTTTTCCGGTGTCCGTCCCCGGTCGCAGACGACGACCGAAGCTCCCTCTTTGGCGAACAGCAACGCCGCCGCTTTCCCGAGTCCCAGCGTTGCACCGGTGATGATAGCTACTTTGCCTTCCAATCTTGTTCCCATGGCTTGCTCTGTTATATCCTTTCCTTAACGGAATCGCTAGTCCGTGTCATCTAGTGAACAACTCATCGCCCAGCACCCGTGCGTGACGTTCTCAAAGTTGCTAAGCTTGACCATCAACTCGTTAGCGCCCTTCTTTAACCGGGCGGGCACGTTAATCGCCGCGAAATCATGGTCATGGCGAAAGGTTCCTAAGTTTTTACCGTTTAGCCACACGGTCAACCAATCGTCGAAACCAAACCGAATCTGGACAGAGCGCTCCTCTGCAGACTCAATGGTTGTGCGGGCATAGGCGGAACGATCCAATTGGTCCTGAAAACCGGAGCGGCAGTAGGTTGACAAGTCAATCCAAGTGTGTTCCGTTTTGGCGGAGTGTACCGAGAACTCCGCCTCTTGAAACTGTTCCGTCCAGGCGCCTGTTGCCTCCTCCGGGATCTCCGAGTGCAGGAACTGTTCGTAGACCCCGCATTCAAAAGGTCCCGCAATTTCCCATGAATCGGGCGAATTGACCGGATGCGCTTGGCTCTCCGGCACCCGGTAGTAGTACACCACGGTCTCCGTGTCGTCCGCGCGGCACCCGCAGCGGAGCAGAAGCGAGGAGTTGAAGCTCACGGGATCCGTGCCGAAGAACCGGTAGACGACCCCGTCTTGGTCGTATTCGGACCCATAGCGGTGATACGTGCAACCGATCCAGCGCGTCATCACCTCGTGATAGCCAAAACATAATCCGAAATCATCCTCCTCGTTATATCCCCTGATGACGTGGGGGTCGGTTGCCCCGTCAATCATCCACACCTGTCCGCCGGTGTGAAAAATCACGTCGCTGTAATCGCGCTGTCTGATGCCCTTGACGATGCCCGCGACGAACCCTTTTCCGGATACATCGGCCATGAGATAGGACGAGTGATGGCTCGCGGGGTATTCGCTTCTATATGCGGTGTGCAAACGGTATGGGGTGATGTCGGTGCCCTCGGGGTACTGCTGCCAGTCCGCCATGAAGCGAATAAACTGGTCAACCAACGGCTCCATCGTGATACGGCACGATTTGGCGAACGGAATCGGCAGATAAATGTTGAAGCTGTCACCGTGTACCGACCCCAATCTTCGGGTCAAGACCGCGAACCCGGCGTTGACCACACGATACGGAGATTGATCGAGCAAAACACCGCACAACCGCTTCAGATCCATGTTGACTAACGGGCGCGGGTCGTCATCGACGTAGATTTTGATGATGGCATTGGTGTTGGAATTGTCTGTGTAATCCTCGGTGAAACGCGTGTCCGAAATCGGATTCGGGGAAATCCAAATATGCCTGACGCAACCGGGTCCCCGTGCCCGGAATACCTCTTTGGTTTCTCCTACCTCCACTTGCCTATCCCTCAACGTTTGCCGTCGGGCGCGGAACTGCGTCGGTAGTTGGATTAGCGGAAAATTTGGATCCGGTAAGTTTATCGGGTCGCTCATAAGAACGCCTTTCGTTGTGTTAGTTCAAAAGTAGTATGGAATCAAAGGAGATTGAGCGAATGAATAGTGAGAGCGATAGAGATCCTCTCCCGTTCGCGGCTTCTTGTCCCGATGCGTATGTAGGGGACGCAATGCGATCAAACGAATAGATAGTATTCCTGTAGGGTGGGCATTGCCCACCAGCCTCTCTGGTGATAAGCAATCCGTAGGGGCGCAGAGGCAACGAATAATGACCAATCAACCGACTGAATAGGATCAAACGAGTGAATAACGAGTGCGATAGAGATCCCAGCGCGATAGAAATCCCGTAGAGATCCACTGGTCACTGCATCTCCCCTGCCACAAACACCAAATCAAACACATTGACAACCCCATCGCCATTCACATCCGCCTCCAAACCATCTTTTCCAAATGCTTGCGCCACCAGCGTAAGATCGAAGATATTCACTACCCCATCCCCGTTCACATCTGCAGGATTCACCGGTTTCGCTCGCAGATACATCTCCCCGTCGAGGTTAGGCAGCGTATGCGACAACCCCTCCAAACGGCTAGCCACACCCGCGACCGGTTCCGGCAAGGTTATCTCCTGCTTAGAACCGCTGCGATTATACACCGCCCAACCGTTCGTGAATTCCCGAATATAAAGCCCATCTGTCTCTTGGTAAAGTTGTGCCTTCTCCCCCACTGGGCGTCCCAAGTCCGCATCCCAAAAATCGTACCAGTAATGAGCGTGAGTGCCAGGTCCTATACTAAAAAGGATATATCCGTCGGAATGTATGAGACTTAACGTTGTGGCAGTACGCATCCCGCGCAAGTTGGCGGGACTATCGGGCGGTTGTGTAGGCACCGCCCGAATCTCAAGGCAGTTGACCTGAGGATTCCTTAAATGTGCGCCCGTCCACATCAATGCCTCTTCCAGCTGCAACATAACTTTGGGTCCGTCAGCGAGCGTTCCGGTTTCCATAAACGCGCCGTTGATGTAAGGCCCCGTTCTTGGAATCATGGTGCCATTTGTGTTTGTAATAATTAGAAAATCAGGCCGAGCGACAGCTCTGATGCGGCGCAAAATGTTTTCCATAGCCGCCAGAACTTCATCATGGCTTCGATGCCCCTGCAAATACCAAATATCTTCTCGTCCATGATCGAAGAAAACACCGTCAAACAAGCCGCATCGTTCAACGGCGAGCACTCGTTGAATAATAATCTCCTGAACGTCAGGATGCACAAAATCAATCTGTGCTCGGCCGCCAGCTGTAATACGGTTCCCTTGAGCGTCTCGTATCCAGTGCGGCCAATCTTCCGGAAACCGGTCAAGATAATATGTCTTAACCCGTATTTCGGCCAGAATCAGCAGGTTGCTGTTACGATTTACCAATGCTTCGTATGTGTTGATGACGTCATCCATTGGACCAGCAACACGCGATTGTCCATTGGCATCTATAAAGTTAAGCGCCAGTACTCCGGGGTGGTCCCACCACAAATCATGGCGTGCGAGATTTTCTGTATATTCTGAATTCGGCTTATTTATAACCCCCTTCCACGCGGAAAACACGGACGGTCGACCTCGTTGCGTAATACGTGGCAGTACCGGCGCCGGCAATGACTCACATACTTCATCGTAGCTAATATGGCTAAGGGACAATCCGTTGATAGGCGAATGATCTGCAATTAGATTATGATGAATCTCCAGTATTTCAAGCGAGGTTAGCGCGGACAGGACACTAACGTCGGTAATGCGATTTGAGTTGAGTTTCAACTGAGTTAATTGAGTTAGGTTGGCAAGGGACCTGATATCCGTGATGTTGTTTTTGTCTAACACGAGTGTGGTAAGCTGTTTAAGGTTGGCTAGAGGATTGATATCTGTGATGTTATTGCGGTCCAATAGCAATGTAGTAAGCTTGGTGAGATTAGAGAGAGGCCTGAGGTCATTAATTTGGTTGTCGTGGAGACGGATAAAAGTTAGGTTAACAAGGGGGGTAAGCGCGCGTAAATCGGAAATATCGTTGTGATGGAGCGCAAGGAAAGTGAGGGAGGTGGCGTGTTCTAAGCCGGTGAGGTCCGAGATACCGCGGCCTCCCGCGTTCAGATCTCTGAGGCGGCGTAAAACAGATGCATCCAACGTGACTTCGGGGCGATCGGCAATATCAAGCGCTTCGCGTATTGCGGCGCGCAGATTCGCGTCTGGGATATCAACGACTTGCGCAAATGCAGCGCTGTTCAGGACAATGTAGAGCAAAATACTAAGTGTGATTTTCTGTCGGAAATTCATTGATTTCTATTCCGAATCCGTGAAATCCGCATAATCCAATGGACGGCGTAGAAAACGGGCAGGATTTGCAATCGATCAACTGAGATTAACCGAGCGGGCAGTGAGTGCGATAGAGATCTTGATAGCGAAGGCGATAGTAAGTCCAAAGAGCAAATCCCGCTCATTATTCATTCGCTCGCTGGTCGGCTAAAAACATGGTGGCGGAGAATCCAATGGGAGTTTGATTCTACTGAATCGCGACATGGAGGTCGAAAGATTTTCTATCGCGCTCCCTATCCATTCGCTTGATCTATGCGCTCACAGAATTCTTAATCCACATTCTCTATCGAGCAACTCATCGCCCAGCACCCGTGCGTGACGTTCTCAAGATTGCTGAGCTTGACCATCAGTTTATTGTCGCCCTTTTTCAAACGCGCGGGGACGCTAATTGACGCGAAACCGTGGTCGTGACGGAACGTTCCCAAGTTCTCGCCGTTTAGCCACGCGTTCAGCCAATCGTCGAAACCGAGCCGAATTTGAACCGACCGCTCATCCTCGGACTCGATGGTTGCGCGGGCATAGGCGGAACGATCCAATTGACCCTGGGAGCCGGTACGGCAGTAGGTTGAGAAGTCGATCCATGTGTGTTCTGATTTCGCGGAATGCACCGAGAATTCCACTTCATCGTCTTTGAACTGCCCCAACCACGGCGCCGCTATTTGCTCCGGAATCTCCGGCCGTAAGAACTCTTCGTGATTGGTGCACTCGAACGCGCCCGCCATCTCCCACGTTTCGGGCGAAGTGACCGGAGGCGCTTGGCTTTCCGGTACCCGATAGTAATACACCACAGTCTCGGTGTCATCTGCGCGAGATCCGCAGCGGAGCAGCAGCGAGGAGTCGAACGTCACCGGATTCAAGCCGAATAACCGGTAAATCACCCCGTCTTGATCGGTTCGCGTCGCATAGCGGTGATAGGGGCAGCCGATCCAGCGCGTCATCACCTCGTGATAACCCCAGCCGAACGCGAAATCATCCTCCTCGTTGATTCCCCTCATGACATGGGGATCGCTCTCCCCGTCTATCATCCACACCTGCCCGCCGGTATGATAAATCATGTCGGTGTGCTCGCGTTGACGGATGCCTTTGACGATGCCCGCAACGAACCCCTTTCCCGATAAATCAGCCATTAGAAAGGATGAGTGGTGGCTCGCGGGGTATTCGCTTCTGTATACCGCATGCAAACGGTAGGGCGTGATATCGGTCCCCTCGGGGAACTGCTGCCAGTCCGCCATGAAGCGAATACACTGATCCATCAACGGTTCCATCGTGATTCGGCAGGATTTGGCAAAAGGGATCGGCAAATATATGTTGAAGCAATCACCGTGAACAGACCCCATTTTTCTGGGCAAGACCGCGAACCCGGCGTTGTCCACTCGATACGGAGATTGATCGAGCAGCACACCGCACAGCCGCTTCAGATCCATGTTGACTAACGGGCGCGGGTCGTCGTCGACGTAGATTTTGATGATGGCATTGGTGTTGGAATTGTCGATATAATCCGGGGTAAATCGCGTGTCCGAGATCGGGTTGGGGACAATCCAAATGTGCCTGACGCATCCGGGTCCCTGCGCCCGGAATACCTCAATGGTTTCCCCTATGCCTGCTTGCCTATCCACCATTGTGTGCCGCTGGGCGCGGAATTGCGCCGGCAGTTGGATAAGTGGAAAATTTGGATCCTGAACATTTGTTATGTGGCTCATACTCAAACCTTTCGCTACGTCAGTTTGTAAAAAATTCGCCTCAAAGTATCAATCTTTGAGGAGTTCTTCAATCATCCAGATTAGCGGCTGACCGCCGATGAGGTTGCAGCCTATGAAACTGTATTGCCAATTCCCCGCCTTATCAATCAGTACAAAAAATGGTATCCCACGAATCTGATAAGCCTTCCTCACTTGCTTCCGCCGGTCAAGCAAGATTGGCCACGGCGGCTGGTGTTCCTCCAAGAATCTCTGCACCTGCTCAGGGGTTTCACCATTGTTGATTCCCCAGATAGCGACGTTGTCAACTTTGTTGAACTGATCATAGATTGTCTTGATTTGCGGAATAGCGTCGTTGCATGGCCCGCACCACGAAGCGCCAACATCAAGCAATAGGACCTTTCCTCGCATCGCCGACAGAGTGAAAACTTCTCCATCCAATGTTTCTAACGAAAAGTCAGTTGCCTTCTTGTTGAGCGTGTTCTTTATTAATTTCTGACGGATTTCTTCCCGGTCGGCGTCTTCTCGGATTCGGTATTCTGTTTCCGCCTCTTTGAGAAAAGACTCAAAGGTATCGGCATTTCCCTGATCCATCTGATGATAGACGCGTTCCAATCCCGCTCGACTCTCCGCGTGAGGGGTGGGGGCAAAGTGTGCGTCGGCATAGCGGCGCCTCGCTGTGTCCCACTCTCCGAGTCCTTCCGCCGATCGACCCATCATCCAGAAGTAATTGACAGCGCTCTCGTTGAACCTTGATGATATGGATTCCAGAAAATCCGGCGCGTTCGCTGTTAGTCCGTCATGCGCTTCTCTCCATCGTTCCTGCCGGAGAAAGACCTCACAACGCAAGCGGGCAATTTCCTTGTATGCTTCCTCTATAGATTTTTTGTAGTATTGGACGAACCGCTCCTGTTCCTCTTTTTCCCCCATCCTGATTTCAGCACATTCCAAATTCTCCAATGCTTTGTCCAATCGGATGTTGAATTTGAGCCGACATTCTACCGCTTGGGTATAAGCCGGATTGAATGCATGCTGTGTATCTTGGCAATGGGAAAGATGTGCTTTCAAGAGGCGGTCAATAAGTTCGTCAAGCTGATCATCGCTTGCTAAGGATCTATCATCTTCGGCCAACCACAACAGATGTTCATGCGCCAACAAATACCAAGATAATTCGGGTACATCAGAGGCAGAACATTCGTCGATGATACGCTGGTAATAGTGCCATTTCTGATGTGTCTCCGGGCTTTGGTGAGCTAACCCGAATAATGCGCTCTGATAAACTTTGGTTCCGGGGTATTGCAGCATCTTGTCAAGCAGTACCCTTGGAACATTGTCTGCGCCGCCAGCAAGACCCCTATAGCCCCAATAGGCAGTATTTAATAATTCCTGCGTTTCGTCGTTTGTTCGCAGCAGTGATTCGATTTCAGGTCGAATCTTCCCTTTTGCCTCCTCCTCCGGAAACATGTCGGCTACCAGTTCCCATCGTGAACGGTAAGCATCCAAGTCCACCGGATTGGATTCCAGCGCACCCGCGCTAATCTCCAAAGCCTTGTCATATTCACCGATTTGATGGTATTCCTTAATCTGCGTTGCCAAATCCTGTTGTTGCTTGTCTTCGGACATTTTCCTACCTCCTCCCCGATGCAGCTCGCGTTGCCCCCTTCCGCGAACCTTTCAATTGCCAAAACTCCGTAATTCCTATATGTGAAACATGTGATTCTAGCTATTAATCTTCAAGGAGCGCTTCGATCATCCAAATTAACGGTTGACCTCTAACGAGATGCGAACCTAGGTAACTGTACTGCCAATTCCCCTCTTTATCAATCAGGATAAAAAATGGTATTCCATCAATCTGATAAGCCTTCCTCACTTCCTGCTGACGGTCAAGCAGAATTGGCCACGGCGGCCGGTGTTCCTCCAAGAATTTCTCCACCTGTTTAGGAGTTTCGCCGTCATTGATTCCCCAGATAGCTACTTCGTCAACGTTGCTGAACTGGTCATAGATTTTCTTGATGTGCGGCATTACCTCGTTACATGGAGCGCACCACGACGCGCCAACATCAAGCAATAGAACCTTTCCACGCGCCCCCGATAGCGTGAATTCCTCTCCTTCCAACGTTTCTAAAGAAAAGTCCGCGGCCTTCTTGTTGAACCTGTCCTTTACGAATTTCTTTCGGATTTTCTCCCGCTCTGGATCTTCTCGAATTCGGTACTCGGCTTCGGTGTTATTGAGAAAAGCGTTAAACGTTTCGGTAGAGCCTCGCTGGATTTGATGATAAACGCGTTCCAATCCCGCCCGACTCTCCGCGTGGGGGGTAGGCGCAAAGAATGCATGAGCATAGTAACGCCCAGCTTCTTGCCACTCTCCTATTCCTTCCGCGGATCGTCCCAACATCCAGAAATAATGCGTAATACTCTCTTTGAACATAGTCTCTTCGAGCCTTCGCCATAGCGATTCCGAGTAACCCGGCGGGTTCGCTGCCAGTCCATCGTAAGATTCTCTCCATCGCTCCTGCCGGAAGTAGACTTCGGCGCGTAAGCGCGCGATGTACTTTTCCGCTTCCTCTACAGATTGTTCGTAGGCTTCGACAAACCGCTCCTGTTCCTCTTTTTCTTCTAGTCGGACTTCAGCACAATCCAAGATTTCCAATGCTTTATCGAGTCGGAGGTTGAACTTAAGCCGCCATTCTACCGCTTCCGTATAGGCTCCGCCGAACCACAGCAGATTATCTTGACGGTAGTGAAGAAAAACTTTCAAATACCGGTCAATAAGGTCATCAAGAGAGTCATCGCTTACCAGAGAGCGATTTTCCTCGGCTAACCGCAACATATCTTGATATGCCAACAAATACCAGGATAATTCTATGGCATCTGAGACGGTCAACTCGTCAATGACGCGCTGGTAGTAATGCCATTTTTCACGTGCGTCTGCGCTCCGGGCGGCTAACCCCATCAATGCTAGCAGATGGATTTCGGTTCCGGGGTATTGCAACATCGTATCGAAAAAACCACGCGGGACATCATCGTCGTCGCCGGAAAGCTCCCTATATCCCCAGTATGCAGTCTCTAACACTTCAGGGTTCTCTGGCTGTGTCCTCAAGAACGAGGGGATTTCAGATTGAATCCTGTTTCTCGCTTCCTCCTCTGAAAACATGTCGGCTATCAGTCTCCATCGAAAACCGTAAGCTCTCAAGTCCGATGGGTCGGCTTCAAGTGCGCGTTCACTAATCTCTAAAGCCTTATCGAAATCACCTGCCTTGTGGTGGTTTTCTAGCTGCGTCGCCAATTCCTGCTGATGAGTGCCGTCAGACATTGGTCCCTCTTCTCATAGGTCGGGCGTCTAGCCCGACCTAATGAACTGTTCAATTCACCTACACACAACCCGGATATTCCTGGCCGCGCAGCAACAGATGATTATTGGACTTGGTCGCAGCGCCTTCACCCGTATACTTCGTCTTCGAACTCATGTAGTGTGTGGCATAACCGCGACGCCGGGTTTTTGATCGATTGGTGTGGCTGCAGTGCAACGTAAGGCTGTGATGAAAACTGCAGTCGCCGGCTTTCAGTTCAATCGGTACCTCATTCTCCAATGGACCCGCAAGCGCCTTCTTTTCAATCTCTCGCTCACGTTCAACCTCGAGCAGCCCCCACTTGTGGCTCCCGGGAATAAACCACAGACAACCGTTTTCGACCGTCGCGTCGTCCAACGCCGCCCAGCAACTGACAAGGCTATACGGCACATACGGTCTCCACGAATTGGAATCCTGGTGATAGTTCTTGCGTGACCCGTGCGCTGAAGATTTCATAAACAACTGATCGCCGAACAGCTTGATGTCGGGACCGATGAGGTCTTCCAGGACATCCAAAATTTTCGGATTGGTCGCGTGCGTGTGCATGACCGGATCCGTACGAACCAAACCTCCAAGTTTGCGGATGGATTCGAGCGTCGATTTCGCTTCCACCTCTTTGCGTTGAATTGCCGGTTCAACTTGGCGGCCGAACCCCGGCTCCGGGACGACCTCGCCCACGGCAATCTGATCGGCTCGTTGCCCGACTGCGTGTACTTCCTCGTCGGTCATTAGCTCCCGAACGATGATATAACCGTTCTCGTCAAAATGCTGCTTCTGTTCATCTGTCAGTGCCATAATCAATGCCTCCTTGTTTTTGTAGTGTAGGAGCGACCTCCCGGTCGCGATCTCTTGTAGTGTGGGCACTGCGCACCACCCCTTGAAAGCCAAGCGCTAATTGCAATTGCGACAGATTTTTTACCTTTCTTCTGTAGGAGATCAAGTGAGTGAATAGCGAATGCGATAGGGATCTTCTCCAGGTCGCGACCCCGTGGCCAAAAGGACGGAAAATGAAAAATCGCTCGTACGATTGCAAGAACAGTAGGAGATTCCGCTCAGGGATCGTTGTGGTACCCTTACTCCATCTTGAATTTAGACCGCCAATACGGATAATCCTTCGCTGCCTTAACTAATCCGCTCCTCACAGGATTCTCGCAACAGTATCGAATAATCGCGTTCAATGATTCGTCATGCCGAATGCCATGATCATGATAAGCCGCTTGCCAGAGCGGACCGCTACGTTCCAAGTAGGTGTTGATCCGTCTCGCCGTGAAACTCTTTAAGGTTTGAATGAGCCTCGAAAGGGGTTGATCTTCCCCCCAGTTGAATGACGGCGTGGATATGATCTGGCATTATGACGAGGCAAAACCATCTACACCATTTATTGGTTTCGAGCCAATCATAAGCGTCAAATATAACGGCTGCAATCTTCTCGTTTGCAAGAAGCGGTTTTCGTTCAATTGTGTTAAGGGTAAGGGAGTAGTAGGCACCCCGATGGAGCGTCTGCCTTTCCGTAAGCTTCGGTATCCTGGGTTTGGGCTATCTTGCATACTGTCTTGATAGACGGAACAATGTTCGATCAAAACGAAAGAATCGCGACCTGGAGAAGATCTCTATGGGATCTCTATCGCGGTCGTTAGCCACTCCCTTGATCATTCGTTATTCGCTCACTTGATCTCCTACCTAAAGATTGGTTGATCCGCCCGTATCCGCGAAACCCGTATAACCGGGTCCGCCCGCGCCGACGTAGCCGTGACTCGCACCCGATTCATCCGGGCTTACCCAAAACGCGTACAACTCGCCCAATCTAAGATAAAACCTGAACCTTACCGGCTCACCCGCCAGCCCGCCAAGATCCGCTGCCCCTTCCCAATTCACCCGGCGCAACGTCTCGTCACTTCGAATCACCTCACAGTTCTCTTTCGTATAGGGATTGATAACGTTGCCGTCTTTATCAAGCACCTCTGCACGCAACTCGCCTTGATCGCAGACCGTGTTGACGAATAGATGCTTGCCGTTAAACCGAACCGGGCGCGTGGTCAGAGTCCCCTCGTCTCGAGTCGATCCCATGGACGCGAATCCGTCGCGCCGCAGAACCGCCAGCCCCGTGGTGCGGCCGCTTCTTCCGCCATCCTCGGCCCGGCCTACTCCGTTGTAGTACAGATAGAGTTCATTTCCGACGACGATACAGCCCCCACCGACCGATTGCACATTTCCCCAGTTCCATGCGCCCCGCTCCTCATTCGCTTTGAACAGCGGCGTCCGATTCGGCCGGTGAAAATGGAATCCGTCGCGGCTGTACCCGGGTACGACCTCGTTCCGTTTCGGAATCCTCAACCTGTGGGATTCTTCGTTGGGCGGTCCTTGATGCACGCTGAAAAATCCCAACATGAGGCTCTCGTACGCGATGGCGTCGAAATGGTAGAGTTGCGGACGGATATGGCTGAATTCGGATTTGGGGTGGTGCGGATCCAGTCGGTCAGCCGCCAGCCACGGCACGATTCCTCCCTCCCTCGCCTCGCTTGACGCCCACGTCAGCTTCTCCGGGTCGCGGTTTTCGAGATAAGCGCGGCAGCGTCCGTCGCTTCCCCAATGGTATCTGATGTTCGCCACCCACAGCTTCCGAAACGGGTTGTAGTGGGCGTTCGTATGATCGCCGACATGCCGCCACGAGGTGACAACCGGCTCGCTCCAGTGGATGCCGTCAGCCGAATAGAGGAGCGAGAAGAAGAAATCGTTGATGTTGTTGGGCCACAGATAGGTTAGGAAGAGTTTGTACCGCCTCTCCGGGTCTGACTCTTCGTAATCGATCCAGACGCTGGTGGTATCGCAGCTAAAGTATGTTCCCGGTTCCCACGGATCAGTGTGTTCCAGAACCAGATTTGTGCCCTCCACGACATCGAGCAGCGGTTTATCCCAGTGGATTCCGTCTTCGGACGTGGCGTAGCCGACGCCGTGCCTGATATTGTGCCAATTCTTGAAAACTCCTTCGCTCGAATCGTACCAAAGACCTCCACTGTAGCTCGGCACGTCGAGCACAGGATTGCTCGGATGCATCCTCGCCGCATGAAACGTCCGCATCAAGCTCGTGTCCTCAATCAGAAAATCGTCGACGAGTAGTTGCCGCCCAACGTCAATCGGAATGACCTCCGGCGGGTTATCCAGATAGGGAACCGGCATCGGTTCTCCCGTCGGCTCGCCATGGTTCGGCGGCCACGGCACGGGCAATTCAATTCCGTTATATAGCGTTTCGCTTAGTAATCCTTCAGTATTCATCATTAACACCAGACATACGGTTGCGCTTAAGTATCTGCGGATTCCCCAAAATCTATCGGGGAAGAATCGGGTGACTGATAGGTTCACCAATTTTTTCATAGCCCGCGAAGGAGTGAAGGCTTTCACCTTCTACCAGGAACTTTACTGCAGCAGCTCCGGGCCACTCAGCCAATGAGAGAACAATAGAGTCTATCATCAGCGCCTGCTGCCGCGGGTCGTCTGGAAGACCGGATCTGAATTCCTTCGATAAATCAGCGTAAACGACATGATCTTTAAATGACACCGACAACAGTTTTGTTCCGTTTGGAATTGCCCGTCGCAATTTAGAATCTCCTGGGCCCTTTATCAGGATGTTCAGTACTTTTTCCACGTGGTTGGTGAACTGTTTCTCCGCCGATATCTCATATTTCAGCTCTATTGAGCGTGTCTCGGGAACCAGAGAGGACTCCTTCGCGTCAAGGAAGTAAACTGTTGTCTCATACATGTCCTTTGAGTCGCACCCTTTGGCGATCAGACATAATCCGAATGCCGCGAGTAACAGAAGAAGCATTTTAAACATATTTATCACCTCTTTCCGAATCGTACGTAATGCGAATCGCGACCTGGAGAAGATCCCATCGCTTTGGGAACTCTATCGCTCCCTTGATCTCCTACATGCGCAAAAAGAGCGACATACAAAGGATCGCGACCAGGAGGTTGCTCCTACAGAATCCGGTACAATTCAGTGTCCGTTCCATCATTCCGCTGGGGAATGTGCCGTCGTTATTCTAGCGAGGTACAAATTTCATTGCCTACCTGATTCTGAACGCATACAGTTTGGCGTTACGAATCACGAACCTCAATCGGAAAGGACGCCGGATATCCGATAAATCCCTGCCCTCCCACCGAACCTGATGCGAGAGACTGTCATCGTCAATAGTATCGCAGGCTTCGCGTGAGAATCCCGGTTGCACTTCCCCGCCCGCGTCGAGCACCTCTACCATGATATCCCCGCCGGTGGCATCGGCGTTGATTTCCAAACGGTTTCCTGTCGTTTCCAGCGGTACGGTCTCCACCTCGCCGCGCTCGGCTTGCAGAGCCACCAGCCGATCACGCCCCCAACTCACCCTCCCAATTGAAAATAAACTATCCTTGTTCGGACCGCCGTGCCCGAAGTTTCGTCCGTTGTAATACGCGACCAGTTCGTCGTCATGTAGGAATGTGCCGACCGCCGTCATGATTATCATTCCGCCATCGAAAGCGCCCTCGGGACCCAACGGGATAACAGGGCTTCGGTCTTCCAACCGGTGCCACGTCCTGCCGTCCCGGCTGTAGACCAACTGCGCGTCGATGGGACCATCGTCATTTGTGGGTCCCGGTCTCGTGTAGTCGAAGGCGTGCAGAAACCCGAAGATTATCCCGTTGTCGCCGTAGACAAACGGTGTCATTCCGTAGAACTGCGTGTTGGGCGGGTCCTCGTCATCGGGGTAGATGACCATCGTCTCATCCCAACGCTCCAGATCTCGTCCCTCGCTGATAAGCGCAGTGACAACCCGTTTCCTGCCGCGCTTCCCCACGTAATTGATGAACTCGTAGCGAGGGTCGTTCGACCGAATGAGACTCCCTGACACGTAACATCCGAGGCTCGGCACATAGCACGCATTGAAACTTCCTTCGTTGCGACGATCCACAACGGGTTGCGGCTCCGACCAATGGATACCGTCGGGCGAATAGCATGTACGAACATCATGAAACCGTCTGAAAAAACCGATTGCCTTGAAGCGCCTCTGCGGATCGGGCTCCTCCTTGTCAAGAAACACGCTGACGCCGTGAGTGTCGAGCATGATGTTGTTTTCAGTGTCGCCGTCGATAATCTCGCCGTTTTCTGATACGCGATTGAAGTGGCACAACCCCAGATTGGGCTTTTCCCAGTGGATGCCATCCGCACTGGTGGCGTACAGCGTCAGATCGCAGTGGATATTTCCGCCCGGGATTTCCAATTCCGGGATGGCGAAGTCGTGTCCGCCACTCATGCGGCTCATGTACCACATGCGGTACCGGTTCTGGTGCGGGTCGAACATCACGGTGCCGTAGATGAAGATGTGTTTGCCGAAATAGTCTTCCCCATGATGATAAGCGAACTCCCACGGGTGCTCGGGCATCACGACCGGCTTATCCATCTTGGAGCCCTGTTGGACGCGCCGAGAAACTCCCTCTTTGCGATGGATAAGCAGGTCGTCGACGAACAGTTGCGCTCTGTTGCCAATCTGTTGAGGGTCGCCGCCAAGGGCAGTTTCGCCCCCTCCAACGCCCATCACGGCGCAGCCAACGGGCAGGAACCATCGTGACAACAGCCTATTAACAAGTGAATCAGAGTTAGAGAAACGGTTTGATATCATAATGGTGTCTCACTTGACAAGTGACTAATGCTAGAAGTGAGGTAGCGACTTGGAGATTACTCCTACCTAATCGAGACCTGGAGGGGGATCTCTGTCGCGCTCATTATCCATTCGCTCACTTGATCTCCTACATGCGCCGAAAAGGCGAAATGCAAAGAATCGCGACCTGGAGAAGATCTCTATCGCATTCGGTATCAAGATCCCTATCGCGCTTCCTGTTCAGTCGCTTGATCTCATTGGATCTCCTACTTGATTCTAAATGCGTATAACTTCGCGTTGTTCATCACGAACCGCAACCGAAGAGGACGCCGAATACCCGACAGATCCCTCCCCTCCCACCGAACCTGATACGCGAGGCTGTCACCGTCGATAGGATCGCACGCTTCGCGTGAGAATCCCGGTTGCACATTCCCCTCCGCGTCGAGCACCTCCAATGCGATCTTTCCGCCCGTTGCGTCCGCGTTGATTTCCAATCGGTTTCCTGTCGTCTCCAGCGGTACGGTCTCTACGATGCCGCGGTCAGCATGCATAGCCACCAGCCGGTCGCGCCGCCAACTCGCCCTCGCAATCGTGAAGTGACGATTCTTAACCGGCGCACCGTGCCCAGTGTTTCCTGCCGTATAGTATGCGACTAGCTCGTCGCCGTGGGTGGATGTGCCGACGGCTGTCATGATTATCATCCCGCCGTCCATAGAGCCCTTGGGTCCCAATGGGATAACCGGGCGTCTGTCTTCCGTGCGGTGCCACTCCCTGCCATCGCGGCTGTACACCAGTTGCACTTCGATCGGCCCATCGTCATTGGCAGGTCCGGCACCAGTGTAGTCGAACACGTGAAGAAACCCGAAGACGATCCCGTTGTCGCCGTAGGTGAACGGCGCCATTCCGTAGAATTGCGTACTGGGCGGATCATGCTCGTCGGGATAGATGACCATTGTCTCCTCCCAGCGTTCCAGAGACCATTCCTCGCTGATGAGCGCCGTAACAACCCGCTTCCTGCCGCGTTGTCCCTCGTGATTGACGAACTCGTAGCGCGGATCGTTTGACCGTATGATACTCCCTGCCACGTAACGGCGAAGTCCCGGAACGTAACAGGCGTTGAAAGATCCCTCGTTACGTCTTTCGGCGGCGGGCTTTGGTTCCGACCAATGCACCCCGTCAGGCGAATAAGATATCCGTATCTCCTCAAACCGTCTGATAAAACCGATTGCCTTGTACCGCTTTTGGGAATCGGGCTCTTCCAAGTCGAGAAACACGCTGGCGCCGTGAAAATCGAGCATGATGTTATTCTGCGTGTCGCCAACGATGCTCTCTCCGCTGCCGGATAACCGATTGAAGTGGCATAACCCGAGATTGGGCTTCTCCCAGTGGATGCCGTCCACGCTCGTAGCGTACAGCGTCAGGTCTCGGTGGACGTTTCCTCCGCCCGGGATTTCGAGTTCCGGTATGGCGAAATCGTGCCGGTAACTCATGCGACTCATGTACCACATGCGGTACCGGTTTTGGAGAGAATCGAAAAACACGGTGCCGTAGACGTAGATGCGTTTCCCGACGCCATCGTCCTCCGGATGATACGACAACTCCCACGGGTGCTCGGGCGTCAACACCGGCTTATCCATCTTGGTCGCCGGTTGCACGCGGCGCACAACCCCCTCCTTGTGATGAATCAGGAGGTCATCAACGAACAGTTGCGTCGCATTGCCAATCTGTTGAGGTTCGTCACCGAGGACAGTGCTGCCCACTCCAATGCCCGCCACCACGCAAACGAGGGGCAAGAACCATCGTGACAACAAACTATTGACGAGCGAAATTAAATCTGAGAACCAGCTTGAAATCATCTTCTGTAGAATACACCTGTAGGAGCGACCTCCAGGTCGCGATTTCCCACTGCGAGCGAGGATGCTCACACAGTTCGTATGTCATGACAACCTTTCACGTCTTGTGGCTTCACGGATTCCGCTGGTCACTAGCCACTGACCACTTCTTCCGCATTACGCATTCGCTGCCGGACGATACTCCGGCATCACCTCGGGATAGCGCACCCCCGAATTCGTGTTGTAGGTATCCGCATGAACAAACGCGATGCTGAACGCACGGCGCGGACGGTTTGTGGTGTTCACCAGCGACGAGTGCAACATATGGTTTTTGAAGAGGACGACTTCCCCCTTCTCCATCTCCATGAAGACCCGCTTTTCCGGGGGTGCATACTTCCGTATCGTCTCCTCCGTTTTCACCCCCTCCAACGGGCACTCCTTGTGCGAATAGGGGATAACCATCAAACAACCGTTTTCTCGCGTCTGCGGGTCGAGCGCGGTGTAGACCGTAATCTCTTCGGGGATGCTGAGGTTCCAGCCGGTGTCCTTGTGCCAATTCTTCGATACACCGCCCTCGGCGGGTTTGTTGAAGAACATTGCCCGGAATACGCTCACCCTGTCCCCGATCTTCTTCCGGGTAATGTCCCTGAAAAGCGGGTTCCGGATATAGCCGCGGAATAGCGGATCCATCTCCAGTTCTTGAATCTTCCGATACTTCAGCGAGCTGCCTTTGTGATTTCCGCTGAAATTCACCTTGTCGCGGTCATCCGACGCCGACGGACAGAGTTGCATATTCATCCCTTCGTAGCGAATATTGCCGAGCATAATCTGATCGATTCGTTCGCAGAGCGCGTCAATCTGTTCCTCCGGCGCCACCACACCCAACCGCACGAAGCCTATGTCCTCAAACTCCCGCCATTCCGCTTCGGTTACCGTGCTGCTCTGCCTCAAATTAGTCTTCATGGCTGTCGCGAGCCCTCCTGTTTATGCTAAAGACGGTATTACAGCAATCTAGTGTATGTTAAAGAGATGTTCCGCACCGTTCCTCCCGTTGTTGGCCGACGAAACCTCTCAAATAATGCTATCACTTTCAGATTTAGATCAGGTATACTGTAGAATAAATTTACTGCTTGCATCTGTCGCGAGTAGAACTCGCTCCTACAACACGTTCTATCATCACCAAAAAGCGTCAGCCCGACAGTCGTCGCGCTCCCGCGCGCTGCAATATAATACCGCCGCGATTCTAACAAACTTTCACGCCTGAATCAATACAAAACGTGGAAAGACCTGGGGAATCGCGACCAAGCCAGCGTGCCGTCACGATTGCACGGAGGCAGCAATGAACCCGTCTAAATTTCGATTTGCCGCGCTAAGCGTTGTCAAGCATGCCTATGTGCCCGAGGGGGTGGCGGCGCACCCCCGTTTCGAGCCTGTGGTCGTCGCCGACGATCCCGGCCAACCGGACCGGGTTCATGAACTCAATCAGAGGTTTGCGGACGACTACGATATCCCCTATGTCCGAGACGTGGAACGCGCCATCGCCGATTATAACGTGCAGGTCGCGGTCGTCAGTTCGGAGGCGGAACGCCACTGCGATCTGAGCGTGCGCGCCGCAGACGCCGGATTGCATATCGTGCAGGACAAACCCATGTCCAACCGCGTGTCCGAGTGCGACCGGGTGGTTGAGGCGGTCGAGCGTAACAACGTTAAGTTCCTGCTCTGGAACCGCAACTATATTCCATCCCTAATTCAAGCCAAACGGGTGTTGGATAGCGGTCGGATAGGCGAGATCTACGCCATCCATTCTGAATTCTATTTCCCCAAGGATAAAGGACCTCCGAGGGATCCGAGCAAGCCCAAGAAACCTACGATGCACCGGCTGGAGAGGCAGAAGGGGGCGCAAGCAAACGGATCCGATGGCGGCGACCGCCCTATGGGAGAACTACAGGTTGAGGGAATCTATCCGCTCGCCTCCATACGGATGCTGACCGGAGCAGTTGTGCAGAGGGTGTTTGCCCGCACCACCGCGCATTTTCATCAAACCTGCGTGGATAACGACATTGAGGACTTGGCAACCGTTACGCTGGAGATGGACAAGGGCATCCTCGGGACGCTGTGCATCGGACGCATCGGTTCCGCCAGCCGATCGAATACCGGCGAGATAAAGACTCGTGTTCTCGGATCGAAGGGGGCGCTCGTCATCAATGAGTCGCGTCCTGCAATTCACGTCTACTATCGGGGCCGGCCGAGTTCCGACCGTCCGCTTCAGGGCGTCGCCGCCGACAACGATTTCCGGCTTTCCGATAACTTCGCTCACGCCATCGACGCGGATGGCGACACCATCCTCAACGCGCGTGCCGGGCGCACCATCTGTGCCACCGTTCAAGCCGCCATGGACTCGGGACGATCCGGGACCCCGGTCACGGTATCGTAAGCACCTGAAACCGAGTTTTTTCCTCAAAACTCGGTTTCTTTATTTCACATTTTGCCGAAGACGGAATTCCCTCGGGAGCTTATATGTAGGGGACGGCCCCCGTGCCGTCCCGGTTAAACCACCATCGGGATGTCCTCAAAAAATTATTTCAGATAACCCAACACATCAATTCCGGAAGAATACGTAAAACCATAACACGGAGGTGCACATCCTTTGGCAACCAGATTAGCCCTGATTGGCGGCGGAGGCAACGCCGCATCCTATACGACTGTGACACCGCGATTGCCCGATGCGGCGTTTGTTGCCGTGGTTGATCCGCAGCCTGATCGCGCTCAATCCGCCGCCGACTCGCTCGGCGCATCGATGACGGCAAATTCGCTTGAGAAACTGTTGGAAAGGGGCGCGGATGCGTTCGACGCCGTGATAATCCCCGAATCCAATCATGCCAGAAGCAGCCTAGCCCTGAAAGCCGCGGAGGCAGGCAAACATGTGCTGACCGCTTCGCCCCTCGCGCCGTCCGTGGAGGATGCCGAAAAGGTCGTGGACGCCTGCCGGTCCGCCGACGTGCGTCTCATGGCGAGCAGCTCCTTGCGGTTCATGCCATCCCACCAGGCGGTGAAAGACGCGTTGGCGGAGGGCAAGCTGGGAGAACCCGGGCTGCTGCGGATGCACCGCTGGTCGCAGCCTTCAGGTCCGAACAGCGCCGATGACATCGTGCTGGGCGAGTCCGTTGTGGGAATCGACGTTGCCATCTGGCTGTTCGGTGGGTCCCCTACCGAGGTTTATGCGGTGGGACGCCCGGGTTACGCTCAGGTACATCTCGGCTTTCCCGACGGCGGGATGGCGCTGATAGACGAAGCTCGCACACTGCCTAACGGCGACGGCTACCTCTCGCTGTCCCTCATCGGTTCATCCGGCGCCGCGTATGCCGACGACCATCACAACCGCAACCTCGTGTTCCAAGGCGGCGATCCCAGCGCCATCGACACCGGTCAAGGTGCGGCCGCGTTGACGGCGGAGCTTGAAGAATTTGTGTCCGCGGTTGAGGAGGGGCGTGAACCCGCGGCGAGCGGCGCGGAAAACTGCACCGCGATCCAAGTCGCCGAAGCCGCCGTAACCTCCCTACAGTCCCAACAGGCTCTACGATTGAACGGAGGTAGCTATGAACTCGCCTAAATTTCGATTTGCCTCGCTAAGCGTCGTCAAACACGCCTATATGAACGTCGCCATGGCGGCGCATCCCCGTTTCGAGCCTGTGGTCGTCGCCGACGATGCCGATCAGCCCGATTGGGTGCATGAACGCAACCAGGAATTCGCGGACGAGTACAATATTCCCTATGTGCGCGATGTCGAACGCGCCATCGCCGATTATGACGTGCAGGTCGCGGTCGTAAACTCGGAGGCGGAACGCCATTGCGATTTGAGCGTGCGTGCCGCCGACGCCGGATTGCATATCGTGCAAGATAAACCGATGTCGAACCTCGTTTCCGAGTGTGACCGCGTCGTCGAGGCGGTCGAGCGTAACGGCGTGAAGTTCCTGCTCTGGAACCGCAACCGTTTGCCGGCGCTAATCCAAGCCAGGCGGGTAGTAGAGAGCGGCAGGATAGGCGAGCCGTACGCCGTTCACGCCGATTTCTATTTTGCCAAAGACGCCGGACCCCGGAAAGACGCGAACCAACCCAAGAAACCGCCCATCAATTGGCTAGAACGCCAGAAGGAGGCGCATGCGGACGGATCCGACGGGGGCGTGGGGGTCGACCCCATGGGCGAACTGAAGATTGAGGGGATTTATCCGCTCGCCTACATACGCATGCTGACCGGAGCGGACGTGCGGCAGGTTTTTGCCCGCACCACCGCGCACTTTCATCAAGCCTGTGTCGACAACGACATTGAGGATCTCGCGACCGTTACGCTGGAAATGGATAAGGGCATCCTCGGGACGCTGTGCATCGGACGCATCGGCGCCGCCAGCCACCCGGACATCGGCGAGATTAAGATTCACGTGCTCGGATCGGAGGGAGCGCTGGTTATCAGCGAGGCACGCCCCGAGATTAGCGTCTACTATCGAGGACAATCGGCGGCCGAATATCCGCACCAGCGGATCGCCGACGACAACAACTTCCAGCTCCCCGAGGACTTCGCTCATGCGATCGACACGGATGGAGATACCATGTTGAACGCGCGCGCCGGACGCGAAATTTGCGCCACCGTCCAAGCCGCCATCGATTCCGGCCGCTCCGGCACCCCGGTCACGGTCTCCTAAATCTCTGAAACCGAGTCTATTCCCCAAGGCTCGGTTTCATCCCTCATGCACGAGACGCACGGTAGGAGCGGTAAAGGGAACGAGCCGTGACAAATAAAGTGACTGAATAAGGAGCGGGAATTCCTATCGCGGCGGTTATTTGCCCCTTTATGGGGTTCTGATCACGTTGATTTTCTGTTTCTGCTGGCAGTAGGAATACTAAAACCATTGTCCGTGAAATGCGAACCAAGCCTTTCGCTAATCTCCTTCGCAGCCACTTTGCATTCCTACAATCCCCTTCATTTCTGTCAGCGGAACATCCATAAATCTCACTCGACAGGTCACTGTGTATGTATCCCAATCTTCCTCAAAACCTCTTCTCCACGTTAAAATGGCAGTTCCTCGCTCTGTGATTGTGTCCATGGCCAAATGTTCGCCTTCTAGCCACACGAGATTTGGAAACGGCGACCCCGGAGCCAATTGAATATGCCACTCATCAAGATTGTCACCATTGAAATCCTCAAGAAACGTACCCGAATTGGCGGCGAAGACAAGCAATAACGCGCTAAGCGCCGCAATAAGGACCAATCTCATCAGATATCCTCCATCGACTCTTCTCTGACATCGTCCGTTATTGTGCTTGGATGTACAAGGTCGACCTTAAGGAAAGAGGGTATGGGGTAGGGTTTTAATGTTTCCCCAGATAGACCTTAATTTTCCTGCAGGCTCCACTGGCCGTGCAAAACGTGGATCGAACCAATCCGGATTGCTGTCAGTCGCCGGATTGTCTGTTAGCCTAATCTTTTTCCCCCCGGCAGGACGGGTGAGGTAAATTTCAAAGTTTCCATCCCGCCTAGAGACAAAAGCGATCTTCTGACCATCAGTCGACCAGGCTGGATAGTCGTCAACCAACTTATTGCTTGTTAGCCTGCGTGGATGCTCCCCATCGGCATCCATGACGTAGATTTCTTTGTTTCCGTCACGAGTCGAGACAAAGGCAATCTCTTGACCGCCAGGAGACCACGTTGGATTCGAGTCAAATGCTCTGATTTTATTGTTTGTCAATTTCTGTTGATTGTTTCCATCGGCGTCCATGACAAAGACCGTAGGGCGCCCACGCCACGTGGCGTGATAGGCAAGTTTTTGACTGTCAGGGGACCATGCCGGAGCGGCAGCCCACCCTTTGACTGTTAGCCTGCGCTGATTTTCCCCATCGTTATCCATGACGTAAATTTCATTGTTCCCGTCTCGACGGGAGTAGAAGGCAATTTTTTTACCGTCAGGCGACCACGCCGGACTGACGTCGGACGCTTCATTGTGTGTTAACCTACGGAGATTGTTCCCATCGGCATCCATGACGTAGATTTCTTTGTTGCCATCCCGTTTGGAGACGAAAGCAATCTTTTGACCGCTGGGGGACCACGTCGGCTGCTCGTCGGACGCTTCATTGTGTGTTAACCTGCGTTGATTCTTCCCTTCGGCGTCCATGACGTAGATCTCATTGTTTCCATCCCGATCGGAATGAAACACAATCTGCGCCAGTTCTGTCTCCTGCGCGGATTGATCTGTCAATATCACAGCGCCGTTTAAGAGTAGGATAGTCGCTAACATCGTAGATATGAATTTTCTCATGCCGAAGACCTTCAAGTATTCCTACGCCTATCTAAGTTCCAGATTCTACATTTATGGGTCGGGATCAATCTACCGGATACGGAGCGCGATAGCGAATCTTGCACGATAGAAATCTTGAGTCATTTCCTCCCCGAATCTATTTACTGACGAGCATCTTCCGCGTGGCGGAAAATCTGCCAGCCTTCAGCGTGCAGAAATACACACCGTTCGCCACCGTCTCCCCCTGCTGATTCCGCCCGTCCCAATACCCCGCACGCTCGCGGCTCCGGTACACGCCGGCAGGTTGATGTCCCACTTCAAGCGTTCTAACCGCCCGCCCTTTTGTATTATATATCGTTATCGCCACCTCAACGGGCGTTTTCAACTGATACGGTATCCACGTCTCCGGGTTGCAGGGATTCGGGTAGTTTGGCAGGAGTAATGTAGCTGTGGGGGTTGACGCACTGGCTGGAGCTGAGAGATTCGGCATGCGGTTTGAGTCGCTCACAGTGGTCATTTGCTTGATTTCGCCCCAAGTCGCGGGAGTCGTGAAATCCCACAGCAGGATCGTGCCATCCCAACTCGCGCTGGCAAGCCCACCGCTATTGGGCAAGAAATCAACCGAAGTGACAAATGCAGAATGCCCGTCAAGCGTCTCAAGAAGTTTTCCGGTGCGGGGGTTCCAGAACCGTATAGAGTTAGTGTTCGTGTCACCGAGAGGGTGGTCACCGCCGCCGCTGGCAAGCACACTCCCATCGGGCGAGAATGCAAGGCACAGTACCAAACTCGTATGTCCTTTAAGAGTCTGTAAGGCTTCCCCAATTTGAGGTCGCCACAAATGTATGGTCTTATCCAATCCCCCACTGGCAAGCAGGGTTCCATCGGGCGAGAATGCAACAGATGTCACCTGTTTCGTATGTGCGCCAAGGGTATACAGGTTTTCGCCTGATTGGACATCCCACAATCGAACGGTTTTGTCCAGGCTGCCGCTAGCCAGAGTGCGTCCATCGGGCGAGAATGCCACGGAGGAAATCTCCTCAGTATGCCCCTGGAAAGAATTGAGGTTGTCGCCGTTTCGGGTGTCCCACAATCGGATGGTCTTATCGCTGCTCCCGCTAGCGAGCATACCTCCGTCGGGGGAGAACGCCACGGAAGAAACCGCTCCCTTGTGCGCCTTCAGTTCTCGTGAGAGTTTCCCGGTGTAGGCATCCCATAGCCGTACGGGTGTGTAGGCATCCGCTAGTTGCGCAACATAGCGCCTTGAATCCGGAAAAAGCGCCCCACTGGCAAGCATGCTTCCGTTGGGCGAGAAGGCGACGCCGCCCACGTATCCTTCAAATCGCTGCCGGATTTCCCTCGTACGGACCTCCCATAACCTGAGTGACCGGTCGATGCCCCCGCTAACAAACGTGTCGCCGCTTGGCGAGAACGCCACGGAATGCACGGGAGGGGCATGCTCCTGAATCGTTCTGAGCCCCTGTCCGGTGCGTGTCCGCCAGAACCGGATGCCTTCTCGACCCGCACTAACCAGAGTGAAACCGTTAGGGGAGAACACGACGGATTCGACAAAATCCGTATGCCCCTCAAGTGTATTGAGATGTTCCCCAGTGTGTGCGTTCCAAAATTGAATGGAGCTGTCGCCCCCGCTGGCAAGCATGTTCCCGTCAGGCGAAAAATCAACCGTGTTGACGCCAAAAATATGCCCTATGTAATTTTCAATCGAAGGCCCACAATCGAAAAATCCACAATCCGCAAATCCACCAAATGTTTGGAGATGTTCACCGGTGTGTGCATCCCACGTTCGAAGATCCTGCCGCAGGCCATCCCCACTAGAAGCGCTAGCGCCACTAGCGAGTTGCGCGCCATCGGGTGAATACACAACCGACTTGACGGCGCCATCATGTCCCTTCAGGGTGTTTAGCTGTTTTCCTTCGCGGACATCCCACAACCGAACAGTCTTATCGTCACTTCCACTGGCAAGCGTGAGCCCGTCTGGAGAGAACGCAACGGAGTTAACGCCCTTCGTGTGACCGTCAAAGAGTAGGCGGTTTTCCCCGGTGTTCACATCCCATAAGCGTATGAAGCCCAACCAATCACCGCTTGCCATCAACCCCCCGTCGGGCGAAAAAGCAACGGCGTTTACCATATTGGAATGCCCGTTCAGGGTGCGCAGGAGGTTTCCAGTGTTCACGTCCCACAGACGAACTGTGTCATCGTCGCTCCCACTGGCAATTCTCATTCCATCGGGGGAAAAGGCAACTGAGGTGACGGCGCCTCTATGGCCGGTAAGGAGATTGACTTCACTACCGGTGTGCGCATCGTAGAGCCAAATGCCGATGCTACTTGCGACGGCAAGCAAACTCCCATCGGGCGAATAATCAATCTCGGAAACCCAGCCTTTGCCGATTCGCGCCCTGGCGCCCTCGGGCAAACCCCACCGGGAAAAATCCTGGGCGAAACCGCTCTGCAAAAACAGAGAAGTGACAAATAATACGATTAGCCGGATCAGCAGGGAACTTTCCATGCGATAATTCCCCTTGTGCTTTTCAGAAGGCTCAGTTCTCTGAGTTTGTTGACGCCTAGTTGCATCATCGTAGCACAATGGAAGAATTATGCCAATTAAGGGCGCAATGGCCTTCGGAATTCAATCTGCCGCAATTTTCAGCCCCTTCGCAGCTTCTGTGTCAAATAGAATTGGACAGGGGGTGCGCCGCAACCAAGCAGGTTGGTACAAAAATGAGACAGTTGTTGCAAGAACACCAATCGTACTACTACCTTAAATTGATGTGTGTCATGTTATATTGTTGAACTTGCCCCATCCTTTAGTGGTCTATTCGCTAAGAATTTAATGCTTACGAGACTGGCACAAGAAACTGTTCTACCACGCCGGTAGGTGCGGTTTCTAACCGCACCGGCACCCAACACTAACCATATTGTTTTAGAAAATAAACCATTTAGACAACAACGAAGAAGATTTAAGACATAAAGTCCGGCTAGTTTTTGGGAGGACGACTACAGAAATCTCGCTAGGCGGAACGACGAGTCAATTACTTGACTCTTGGAGATTCAATGCTATAATGGCTCACGCGATTGCCTATAGTTCAGGGTTGGATAGTTATTCTGACTGGCTTGTATAGACGAAATCAATTCCCACCCGCATGTGCGCGGCGGATTTGTCAATCCGCCGCTAGCTGAGATTGGCCGAATTACGCCCAGGTTCTCTCATTCAAAAAAACAACGTCTTCTAGTGAATATTCGCCATACATCGTCAAACCCGCATGCCATCGTCGGCCGAAATTCAGTGCTGGAACTCTTGCGCGGGGGCGGCCGCGAGATTGAGGGTATCCAAATCGCGCAAGGGCGGGACCACCCGCGACTGCGCCAAATTATCTCGCTCGCGAAGAAAAAGGGGATCCGCTGCGAGTTCGTTCCCCGCGGTGAGCTCGATCTGCTAGAACCAACCATCCCCCATCAGGGCGTCATAGCCCTTGCCAGCCCAAAAAAATACTTGGAAATTGCGGCGCTGCTGGAGCAAATCCAAGCCAAACAGGGGGACCGCCCGCCCCTGATTGTTATGTTGGATGGGGTCCAAGACCCGCGCAACCTCGGCGCCATCGTGCGGACAGCCGATGCCGTGGGCGTGGATGGGATTGTGATTCCAAAGAATAGAGCGGCGGGAGTAACAACAACAGTCCACAAAGCATCGGCAGGCAGCGCCGAATACATCCCGGTTGCCCAAGTCACGAATCTCGCCCGAACGATCGAACGCATAAAAGCCTCCGATATCTGGGTTATAGGGGCTGACCAAGACGCGCCGCAGATTTACACTCAAGCGGATTTTACGGTGCCGCTCTGTCTGGTCTTGGGGAATGAGGCAGAAGGGTTGCGGAGGCTGGTGAGGGAAAAATGCGATTCGCTGGTTCGGTTACCGATGCACGGTCATCTGCCGTCACTGAACGTGTCGGTGGCGGCGGGTGTGCTACTGTACGAGGTTCTTCGGCAAAGGACTTCGGAGTGAATCTTTATGGAAGGTAAAACAATACGGATGAATCAGATTCCACCCTCCTCTTTCAAGCTGGTATAGACTCCGTCTCCGATGATGATGTGGTCCAATACCGGAATTTGGATGTGATTGCCCGCCGCGATTAACTCCTTCGTCGCCCGAATGTCCTCTTTGCTCGGAGCGGGATCTCCCGACGGATGGTTGTGCACCAAAAGGATTGCGGCAGCCGCCTCCTCAATCGCGAATCGAAAGACCTCGCGCGGATGGATAATGCTGGCGTTCAGACTGCCTTCAAAGATTTGACGCCGTTTGATGACGTTGTGCTTGGTGTCGAGGCAAAGAACATACAACACCTCCTGCTTCAGATCCCGCATGGACGACATCATTAGCCGTGCCACATCGGACGGAGCGGAGATTTGGTACTTTTCCTCGAAATACGACGCCATGCGCCTGCCCAACTCAAAAGACGCTCTGATTTGAGCCGCTTTTACGCTTCCTAAGCCTTTGATGCCCTTTCCTAGCTGCTGTGGAGGTTCCTCTGCGATTCGTTTCAAGTTACCGTCGTACTTCCTCAACAACTGTTCCGCCACTTGTACGGCAGTGGCTTGACCCGTTCCGGTGCGGATGATAATCGCTAGCAACTCCGACGTTTTCAGCGCCTCGGCGCCATGTTCTTGCAGCCGTTCAATCGGACGCTCTTCCGCCGGAAGTTCGTTCAATCGAATGTGATACTCAGATTCCATCGTCATTCCCATTAAGCTTGACACGACATAATTTGAGGATTACAGGTTAATCTGCTTTCCTTGGGCGAAGGATTCGCTCGCCGCCAGCGTAACTGCCAAGGTTTTCAAGCCTTCGGCGTAAGGAGCGAGAATCTCCGAAGAGTCTCCGCTCTTGACGGCGTCGATAAAGACTCGATCCTCGCGCTGCCCCCCGTTAGTGTCGTTTTCGATCGATTCCGTTTCCCCGTCGCGGTTAAGGGCGGCGTCGCCGGAATTGACTTCGACGACCAGCCCGCGGCACAGCACTTCAAGCTTTACTCTTCCCCACCCTTGCAACATACAGGCAGAGGTTATGTTTGCAACGGCGCCGCTGGCAAATTGAAGGTTGACAACGCTCATGTCGTCAACGTCGTAGTTTGGTACGTCGGTCATGCTGCCTTGGGCGGCGAACCCGTGCACGGAAACGACATCGCTCCCGACGAGATAGCGACACAGATCGAAGATGTGGGTCGTCTGCTCAACATGTTGCCCGCCCGACTCGGCACGAACACGCCACCATGGAACTCGCGGCATACCGCCCATCCAGTAGCCCAGTGCGCCCACGACGCTTGCGCCTTCTAGAGCCGCTTTCGCTTTGCGCGTGTGACCTTGATAGCGCCAATGGTAACCGACGCTGGTGATATTGCCGCTGCTTAACACGGCTTCATGAATCTCTTGTGTCACGTCCCTGCGAGTGCCGACCGGCTTCTCGGAAAAAAATGGAATGCCTTTTTCGCACGCAATCAACTCCTGCTCCCCGTGCGCGAAGGGAGGAGTACAGATATATACGGCGTCCAACTCCTCGTTGTCGTACATTTCCTTGTAGTCGGTGTAGGGGGTACCGCCATAATCTTCAGAGGCTTTGTTCGCTCGCTCCTCCGAGATGTCGCACATTGCGGCAAATTCAACATCGTCGAATCCCGCCAGATTCCTCATGTGACCGCCCGCCATTCCGCCAACGCCAATCGCGCCAATTCTTACTTTATCCATAGGTTTCCCTTCTTAAATTCCGACTCTTTTATCGCGAACCAAATAGCTTTTACGCAGGTAGACTCCACCACTCCTCGCAATGGCGATTCATTACGCTCCACGCAATACGTTCTGCGCGATTCTTTACACGCTCATCTATTTCGATGAGTCAGTTCTAAAGCCACTTCTTCATATACTCCGCCGATTTCGGGAGTTCGACGTCGCTCGGTCCGGGGATGGCGCATTCCAACGCCATGTAGTCCCGATAGCCGATGCGTTTCAACGCCGCAAATCCGGCAGCGAAATCCGTGTGCCCGTATCCCGGTAGTTCGCGCGTGCTGTCCGCCAAATGGACGTGCCGGATGTACTCGCCCGCCGCCTCGATGCTCTCCGGAATGTTTCGCTCCTGAAGGCTCATGTGAAAGAAGTCCGCCATAATCGCCACGTTGGGGCTGTCTACCCGCTTGCAGATTTCAACTCCGTCGTTCAGACTCTTGATGAAGTGCGTTTCATAGCGGTTGAGGGGTTCGACCAGCACAATAGACCCGACCTCTTCGGCATAGCCCGCGATATCCTTCAGAATTGCCACGAGCAGTTCGGTTTCCAGCTCCTCCGTCGTCTTATACGGGCTTAAGTCACGGATACGCGGCGCGCCAAAAATGGGCACTATAATCAGCCCTACGGCACCGATCTCCGCGCCGATCTTGAGCAGTGATCTGATTCCAGCAATCGCAAGTTCCCGCTGTTCGGGATCGCTGTCCAAGAGACACCCACCATAACCGGCGCAAATTGTACTGGCTTTCACGGGATGATTCTCGGTAGCTTTGACAATCTCATCCCCCCGTTCTTCCAATCCCCTACCCCCAAATTCAATCCCCTCGTAGCCATATTTCGCCAAGTTGTCAAGTTTCTCTGCCAGTTCCACGCCGGGCACCATCTTCTCTTGGCTTGCAAGTTTCATTCAGTGTCCTCCATTTGGTAGAACGATATAACCGTATCACCGTACCGTTCCTGTCGTCTCAATTTTAGTTCGTCAAACGCTTCAGGCGCAGTGCACTCCGTCCTTCGTTCTCTCCGCCGCTCCACGACAACTTGACCGGAGGGCGACAGCAGCTTGTTCATCCCAATCTGCCCCAAGCACGCTTCATAAATGTCCGAATCGTAAGGTGGATCGAAGTAGATCAAATCAAATCGGGCGTCGCGCCGAGCGAGCAACGCGAGCCCCTTCCGCGCATCCAGCTTGACGATATTGACGTGGGGTTCGCCGCCGCTCAAGCCGCAACCCGCAAGATTGGATTTTATGACGCGGATGCTATGAGGACTCCGATCAACGAACGTCACCGATTTCGCACCGCGGCTCAATGCTTCAAGCCCGATGTTACCGGTCCCCGCGCAGAGATCCAGAAAACTTGCGTTTATGACACTAACGCCCAGAATGCCAAATACGGACTCCTTCACGCGATCCGACGTCGGGCGCACCGTGTTCGCTTTGACCGAGCTCAAGCGTTTGCCTTTGAACCTTCCGGAAATGATTCTCATCAGATTCGTGATTCGTAAGCATAACCTGAAAGGATATGCGTGTCAATCGGTTTTTCGGGTGGAATGATTCCGCCAAAGCGTGAGCATGATGGTCGGAGCATCCCTTCAAAATCTCAGTTCCGCCGAGACAAAATCCGATGTGAACTCGTCTTCGTAGATTCTGGCGTAATCGATGCGTCCCCACTTCCAATCGACGCCGATGCCGCCCGTCCAATCACGATCCGAATAACCGGTGCGTACGAATAGGAACGGCAGGGCTGCCCATTCAATGCCGAAATAGAGATCGGGGCGCCCCGAACGCGGCACGGCGATGTCCGAGGCAAACAGCACCTGTCGAATTTGGTATGCGGCGCCAAGCGTGAGCCAACGAATCCCCTGCGTGTTGGGAAGGTGTCCCGCAAGTAGACCGAATTTAAGATTGGCGCGGGGCTTGACGAGGAGTGCAATATCGTAGGAGGGGTCCGTGCCGAAGAACTGGTAACGGTCGCTTGGGTGTTTGCGCCGGAATTTGACGTTGGCGCCGCCCGCGACATGCGAACTTATCTGGTAGGCGAACCCGTAGTAGTTGAAATCGGGAGTTCCCGACTCGACACCGAGCGCAATCTTGTTTCCCCAGAATAGACCGAATCTGCGGTAGGAATAGCCGATGCCCTTCGGATCGAAGGCGTAATCCGCGCGGTCGCGAAATTTGTTGACGCCAAAGAGTTTTACTCCCGACCACTGAATCAAACCCGCGGGATTCCAGAATCCTCCCGAAGCGTCATCGGCGACGGCGGTAAAGGCATTCCCCATTCCCAAGGCGCGCGCGCCCGTATAGTGCGGACGTGCGTCTTCAAACGGGAATTCGGCGGAGATGGCGAGAGAAGGGAGGAGAAAAAGAAAAGGGAGAGTTAATGCGAGTCTTAAGAGGTTTGGGGTGCGAACAAATGAGATAAAGCGGACAGGTGTTTCTGCTATTCCCTCATCGATTGACCTTCCCATGGAACTGCTTAATCTTCAAACTTGAAAATATACGGAACGATTATCCTCTGGGCAACAGCCTCCTCACCCCATTTGGCAGGGATAAAGCGCGACGCTTTCAACGCCTGAATGGCGGCTCCGGCGCACCCAAATCCCACCCCGTCCTCCTTGATTACAATATCTTTTGCTTTCCCATCATCGTCAATGGTAGCTTCCAGAACAACCTTTCCCTCTTTCCGGGCGCGCTTCGCCTCGTTCGGGTATTCCGGTAAAATCCTCTTAAGCCATTTGGGCTGTCTCGTAACTTCAGTAGGTTTAAAAGCGTTGCGCTTTATCCCCTCCCACTCAACGTGAGGTGGCTTAGGAGTACAAATGCTCCTTTTCCACGTATTCAGCGAATCTTCCACGTTGAAGTTATACGGAACGGTTATCCTCGGGGCAACAGTCTCCTCACCCCGTTTGGGAGGGATAAATCGCGACGCTTTCAACGCCTGAATGGCGGCTCCGGCGCACCCAAATCCCACCGTGTCCTCCTTGATTACTATATCTTTTGCTTTCCCATCATCGTCAATGGTAGCTTCCAGAACAACCTTTCCCTCTTTCCGGGCGCGCTTCGCCTCGCTCGGGTATTCCGGTTCTATCTTCTTAAGCCACAAGGGCGGTATCGTAACTTTAAGCAGGGGTTTGAAAGTCTCACGGGGAATCTTCTCAAAACCCGGAGTAGGGGTCCACCATCCCGGTGGATTCGGATTTGGAATCAAACAGCCATCGCGTAAGAAATGGTATTCTCCGATATCACAGATTCCCTGTCCGACACTGCGGGAATCTGTTGATCCTGAGCTGACAACGTCAACGATGGTCACCTCGGCATTAAGATGAGTGGGCCAAACGATAAAACGTGTGGTAAGCAGCACGGCAATTAGGTGAAGCCCTAAAGCGACCATTACGGACACGCGTATTGGGGTTATGTCTCCGTGCTTAGGGTGGCCCTGCGGTCTAACGTGCAGGTTGGAAAGTTCCTTCTGCTGGGCAGAGTTCAACGCCGTGGATTTTAAAGATTCATCAACCGATCTACCGACTTCAATCGCTCTTTGGCGCCGGGTTCGATTCATACGGCGCTGCCGCATGTTTTCCAACCGAGTTGCAGAAATGTTCAGACCGGATTTCATTGCTCCACCTCGTTCAAGCAGCGGGATGTGGTTTCTAAACCGAGGCAAATCAATTCGGACTCAAGGTGGGATGAGTGTTACGCGTCTGTTGACCGTTTCGGCGAGCTACTCAATCTTCGATTTTGAAGGTGTACGGAACGGTTATCCTCTGAGACACGCTCTCGCCACCTCGTTTGGCAGGGTTAAAACGCGACGCTTTCAAAGCCTGTATGGCGGCTCTGGCACACCCAAATCCAACCGTGTCCTCCTTGACCTTAATGTCTTTGACCTTCCCATCCGCGTCAATGGTGGCTTCCAGAACGACCTTTCCCTCTTTCCCAGCGCGCTTCGCCTCGCTCGGGTATTTCGGCTCCGCTTTATAGCGGAAACTAGCTGATCTTAATATCTCCGTGGGCTTGAAGGCATCGCCTCCAGAGAGATCGACACCGGGAGAAGGATCCACGTCTAGCGGCTCGGTAGTGATCCCCAGATCGGAATTCTCGAATTGTTCCGAGAAAGTCTTCATTGGATCGCCGGTAACAACTGTCGGTGGTTTGATAGGTCCGACTCCGCCTAATCCGGCGAGACCGCCAGTGTTTATAGTGGCATCCGCGACGGGACCTGAATCTATGGCACCAGCCATCCTGGTATCTCCCAAGGTGCTGTCGCTGTCTGAAGTGATGGGACGCACCGGAACCTTCGGTACGGGCAGGACGATTGGCTGGAGCGGCTCGGTAGGCAGTGGTTTAGGCTTTACTATAGGTTCACGGTCGCGGGTTTTACGTTTCTCCGGAATGGCATCAATTACGTGGGCGACAACGGCGTCGTCATCTACTTGGGCGGTTCTGACGACGTAGAATGCTGCAATGAACACCGCTATTGCATGAATCACCAAAGAACCCAATACAGATACCCGGCGGCGCGTAGCGACCCGATGTTTTTGGTCATTTTGGGTGCGCGGCCGAAGACCGGAAAGTTCCTTCTTCTGCACAGCGTTCAACGCCATCGCCTTCAAAGAGACATCGACCGGTTTACCGATTTCAATCGCTCTTTGACGCTTCATTCGCATCATGCGACGCTGCCGCATGGTACCGAGATGTTCCGTGGAATTGCTCTGACCGGAGTTCATTGTTTAAGCTCATTTGATCAATGGAAATCGGTTTTTCTAGACCGAGGCACGTAAATTTGGATTCAAGGTGAGATGTGTTGTACGCGTCTGTTGGCCGTTTCGGCGAGGCGTTTAATCTTTAATTTTGAAGATATACGGAATGGCTATCCTCTGGGAAACTGTCTCATCACCTCGTTTGGCAGGGTTGAAGCGCGATGCTTTCAAAGCCTGTTTGGCGGCTCTGGCGCATCCAAATCCAACATTATCTTCCTTGACCTCAATGTCTTTGGCTTTTCCATCTACGCCAATGGTAGCTTCCAGAACAACTTTGCCCTCTTTTCCGGCGCGCTTCGCCTCGCTTGGGTATTTCGGCTCAACTCTATTGCGGAAACTGGGCGGTCTTAATATCTCCGTGGGCTTGAAGGCATCACGATCAGCGGGTGCCGGGTCAACTCCAATATCGGGTACTTCCTCAATGTTGCCAAGTGTGTCACTATCAAGTTTCTGTCGAATAAGATCTTCCGGTGTGTCGGTATCAAACTTTGGTTTGACGGGGCCTAGCCTATTTTCAAAACGGGCTGTATCAATACCCGATCCTGCGTCAGACGGACCTAGGTCGGGAACATTGTCCATCCCCTCCGCGGGCGCCACAAACCCGGGATCGGCTTTGGGTAGATTTATTACCGGCTTTAGTACAGGTTGTTTCAGGGTTTGTGGTTGCCGGGTAGGTTTAGGCGTGGGACGCACTATGGCTTTGCGTTCGGGAGGATCGCGCTTCTCAAGAATCTCTTGAAAAAAATCGACGCTGACTGCATCGTCATGGACTTGAGCCGTCCGGACAACGTAGAACGCGGCAATAAACACCATTATCCCGTGAAGCCCCAAGGAAACCAATACGGATAACCCACTTTTCTTGGCGGCCTGCTGCTTTTGGTCATCGAAAGCGTGCACTTGCAGCCCGGAAAGTTCCTTCTTCTGTACGGAGTTCAATGCCATGGCTTTCAGGGAGGTATCGACGGATTTGCCCACTTCGATCGCTCGCTGTCGCCTAATTCGTTTCATGCGGCGGTTCCGCATGTTTTCCAAGTGTGCCGCGGAATTGTTCTGGCTAGATCCCATTGTTCGCTCTCGTTGAAACAGTTTGGGGGTGGAGTGTTTGTGTCAAATTACAAAATATCACCTTTAGTGTAGCATATGTTGCGATGGATTTCAATCTGAAACGCACGTAATTTTGGGGATTTTTACAAACCAACAGAGAAAAGGCGATATTTATACGGTTCCGCACCCCGCGGATGGGATGAGCGGTCAACCAGGGATCCGTAGCCTCCGTGAAGTTAGGAAGGCAAAACCAAAACCTTTACCGAGCCGTGTTCATCACGTCCGGCGGCAACCGCAAACGCCCGCTGTATCTCATCCAATGGGAAACGGTGCGTGATTAGCGGTATAGGATCGAGTTTGCCGGCTGCCATCAGGTCGAGCGCAATCTGAAACTCGCGCTTTCCATCTCGTCGACCGTAACAGAACGACCACATGACGGTCAGTTCACGACCTCTTGCGTATCGAGTATCCAACTCAAGCGCCCCCTTATGTCCGCCGACCATACAGATCTGCCCTCGTACCGCGGCAATCTGTGTCGCTTGCTGAAGCGTTTGTGCCCTTCCACCGACCGCTTCAAATACGATATCGGCGCCGCGCCCGCTCGTCCACGCTTGAACTGCCTCGACCGCGTCGGTAGCATCCACGTTTATTGGAACTATGCCCATCGACTCTTTTGCAAGTTGTAACGGCGCGTCCGGTTTGCCCAACACGGCGACTGAGGCGGCGCCAGCCAGTTGCGCCATCTGCGCTAGCGCTAAACCGACAGGACCGCTTCCGATTACCGCCACGCTATCTCCCGGATGGACCGGCGCCATCGACAAGGCATGCACGGCTACGGCGTACACTTCAACCATCGCCCCTGCCTCGAACGACACTTTATCAGGCAATGTGTAGACATTATCTTCCGGCGCCACCATATACTCGGCGAATCCCCCGCTGAATACATTGCCTAGACGTTTTCCTCTCGTGCCGCCGATGTGGATGAGTTTTGAACATAAGTTGTAATTGCCGTTTAGACACTCCGGGCAATTGTTGCACGGGACAGTCGGCTCGACGGCGACTCGATCGCCTATCTGATGTTTGCCAGCCGCCGCCCCAACTCCGGCGACTTGCCCCGTAAGTTCATGTCCGCCCGTTGCAGGGGAACGCGGTTTTTCAGGCTGATGGTGATAGCCGTGCAGATCACTCCCACAAATGCCGGTTGCTCGGACCTCAACGAGTACCTCGCCCTCCTCCGGCACCGGCCTCGGCACAGCTTCAACCCGAATGTCTTGGCCTCCATAAAAACGTGCAGCTCTCATCTGTTCCTCCGGGGTTGATATTGGTCGTTGCGGCGGGGCTTTCGGCAACTTGCCCCGGTTCGTAGAATATGAAAAGGGTGTAAGATGATGAGATCTCTACAGGGATTAATTATCGCGCGGGATTATCAATGGGAACTCTATCGCACTGGGACTCTATAGCGTTCCTCATTCAGTCACTTGATCTTTCCGTTCCTGTGAACGCTTCTTTGATCTCGCTTGTTTCATGTCTCTTCGGACTAAAGCGACGTGACCAGCCGAAACTCTTCCTACGCTTAAAAGAATGTCATGATAATGATACTGTAATTCATACCTCTTCGCAACGCGGAAGGGAGTTTTTCAATCGGTAGATGGTGGGCAATGCCCACCCTACTCTTTTCCAAAGATAAGGAGCGTGATAGCCAATCCGGATAGAGATTCCATTCATTGCCCGTCCTATGGCTCCAGGGGTTTAACTGATCACTAGCCACTAGCCACTAAACACTGTCCTACTGTTCTTACGCTTGACGGTGTTTCCGGTTCATGATAGTATAATTCCACCATGATGAGGAAAGAGTGGCGAGTCAAAACTCCCGACATCGAGAAGAGTTCAGCGTTGGCGGTGAGGCTAGGAGTGTCCTCACTCCTCGCGCAGCTTCTGGTCAATCGTGGAATTAAGACGGTAGAGGAGGCGCGGACGTTTCTGTACCCAACGCTCGACAATCTCCACGATCCGTTCCTGATGCATGGCATGGAGAAGGCTGTGGATCGGATTCTCACGGCGAGAGAAAAGGGTGAGCGGATTTGGGTCTACGGCGACTACGATACGGACGGCACTACCGCTGTCGCGCTGCTTTTAAGCATCTTTCGCGAGCTAGATATGCCCGTGGACTACTACATCCCCGATCGGTTTAGCGAGGGATACGGTCTGAACCAAGAAGCCGTGATGGATCTAAAAGAAAACGGGTGCGATCTCGTCATCACGGTCGACTGCGGGATTACCTCAATAAACGAGGTGCAACTCGCGAATGACGCCGGAATGGATGTCATCATCACCGATCACCATCAAGCGCCTCCGGATGAATTGCCCGCCGCGCACGCCGTCATTACTCCCAAGATGGCAGACAGCGAATACCCGCTGGACGGTCTGGCAGGTGTCGGTCTGGCGTTCAAGCTTGCTCACGGCTTGATGGGAGGCGGCGAACCTACACAACCGCTCATTGACCAACTTGATCTCGTCGTTCTCGGTACTGTCGTCGATATGGCGACACTGACGGGGGAGAATCGAACCCTCACAAGGTTGGGGTTGGCGGAGATCAATCATCGCAAGCGCCCGGGAATTCACGCGCTATGCGAGATCGCCGGTTACAGCGAGAATAAACCTATTGTCGGACACACACTTGGATTTGTGCTTGGTCCCCGCATCAATGCCGCCGGGCGGATGGACACGGCTTCAAAGGTCGTCGATCTGCTCACGTCGGAATCCTATGAAGCGGCGCTCCCCTTTGCCGAAGAACTGGATGCCAACAACACACAACGACGGGAAGTCGAAAGCAAGATACATGAGGAGGCAATCGACTTGGTCAAGAGAACGGTCAATCTTGATGAAGCCAAGGGGTTGGTGTTAGCTCGTGAAGGTTGGCACCAAGGAGTGGTTGGAATCGTCGCCTCACGCGTTCTTCAGATGTACCACCGTCCGGTTTTTCTTCTGGCAATCAATGGCGCGGAAGCGACCGGTTCCGGACGCAGTATCGAGGGGTTGAATTTGGCGGACGGTTTGAATGACGCGGCGCATTTGCTGCTCAAGCACGGCGGGCATGAAGCCGCGGCAGGATTAACAATTGAAACGGAGAAAATCGAGGAATTCAGAGAGTATTTCAACGGGTACGCCTCCCGACACCTGTCGGAGGATGACCTTGTCCCCAAACAGGACATTGACTTCGAGGCTCAAGCGTCTTCCCTCACGCTAAGCGCAATCCGCGAACTAAGTCTGCTGGAACCTTACGGACTAGACAATCCCGCGCCTCAACTAGCAATTCGAGGTCTCGTTCTTCAACGTCCGCCGCTTCGGATGGGCAAAGAGAAGCAACACCTTAAATTGTCAGTGACGGATGGGCGGTACGCCCTCGATGCGGTAGGCTGGGGGATGGCAGATCACGAGATCGCGTTGAGAGGTCAGAACGTATGCGTCGACCTCGCCGGCGCGCCTCAAATTAACGATTGGGATGGGCGGAGTTCGCCTCAGTTGTCAATCAAGGATGTTCGCAAGATCGACCGTCATGATCGTCAAGCCGTGTTTCCAACGGAGGAAACGGATAGTCCCGTAAAGCTGATTGATCGCAGGCACACGGACAAAGAGGCGTATCTCTCAAAACTCCTCGAAAAAGAAGAACCTAGCGTTTTCTATGTACGCGATGAGAAAGCCGTAGCTCGGTTCTTGGATATCATCGCTCCGGAAACGGAAATGATAGGTAGATGTGATGATGCAACGCCGGAGTCGGAAATCGAAGCCCTGGGAGACGCGCTTGGAAATGGAAAATTGCTTGCCATTGTCTCAACTCGAACGTTGATAGCGGCGTCCCAGAGCGCGAAGCATCTCGTGTTCTGTCACCCGGTGTGCGCTCCGCTGGCATTCTATAATCGGTGTCAACCGGCGTTCAGAACCCCGGAGACGACTTATATCCATCTCATCTACAGTGCGAAAGATGTCGATTCCATGCACACCCTGCTATCGTGGCAATATCCGGACGAAATGACGCTGAAGAAACTGTATCATGCGATAAGATCCTTGAGTTCTCCGAGCGATGTGCCGGTTCGGATGGACGAGGTGGTTGCCGAAGCCCGCATGAACTCGATTTCGCCCGATGCGGCTCGTAATGGGGTGGGCATATTCGAAGAGTTGAAGTTGATTAAGAGCAGGGAACAATCCTCCGGGAAGATTGTGCAACTCTTGCCAGCACCTTCCGAGAAACGCGAGTTGCATCAATCACGTACTTACCTTTATGGGGAGCAACTCAAGCAGACGAGCGCAATCTTTTCAGAATTCCAGGTGAAACAGACTGTTCAAGAGATTTGGAAAAGGGTATCGAATGAGTGCCGAAACTTTAGTTGACCGTATCGGAACCTACACTTCCGACGCCGATTTCGACTTTTTGCGTCGAAGTTATGAATTCGCCGAAAAAGCGCACGGAGGCCAGTGGCGCCAGTCGGGCGAACCGTACTTTACCCACTGCGTCGCCACGGCGAACGTCCTGACCGAACTCAAACTGGATGTTCGCACGGTATGCGCAGGTCTTCTACACGATGTCATTGAGGACACTCCCGTCACACGCGACGAACTCTCGAGCCTGTTCGGCGAAACCATCGCGCAGTTGGTGCAGGGAGTTAGCAAAATCGGAAGATACAAGTTCAGGGGCGGCGCACAGCAACGACAGGCGGAGAACTACCTAAAGCTCCTCTTGGCTACCGCGGAGGACATTCGCGTTATTCTCATTAAATTAGCGGACCGCTTACACAACATGGAAACCTTGTCGTATCTGCCCATACACAGGCAGCAGGCGATTTCCAAAGAAACGCTCGAGGTCTACGCTCCGATTGCGCATCGTCTGGGCATTTGGCGGATTATGAGCAGGCTAGAAGATTTGGCGTTTAAGCACCTGTATCCCGCCGAGTACAGAGACATTGCCGATCTGCTCGCCGAGAAACTTACTGAACGAGAAGCGTATGTGGACGAGATGGTAGCCACCATTGAGAGAGAACTAAAGCGATACGGCATTGAGGCGAGCGTGCATGGCCGCACGAAGCATATCTATAGCATCTACCAAAAGATACACCAGAAGGGAACGCCATTTGAAGAGATTCGAGATCTGATCGGGCTGCGCTTGTTGGTCAATACCGTGCCTGAATGTTACGCCACTCTCGGGATTTTGCATACGAAGTGGCATCATCTTCCCCAGCGGCTCAGGGATTGGATAGGACCAACGGCGAAGATTAACGGTTACCGCTCCTTGCATACAACAATCTTGGATAGCGGGCGCTCCGTAGAAATCCAGATCCGCACGCATGAGATGCATAAGGTAGCGGAGGACGGAATTGCCGCGCACTGGAGTTATAAGGAGGGGCTACCCTTAACGGAGGAGGGGCAATCCATTTTTGCGGGGTATAAACAGATGCTGGAGGATATTCAGGAATCCAAAGATCTGCCCCACCAATTCATCCAATCGATGAAACGCGAACTGTTTCCGGATGAGGTTTATGTGTTTTCGCCCAAAGGCGATCTGTACGCGCTCCCCGCCGGCGCAACGCCGATCGACTTCGCCTACAAAATCCATACCGATATCGGGCACAAATGCTCCAGTGCGGAGGTTAACGGCGCACTGTTGTCGCTCCGATACCGCCTCCAGAACGGTGACCGCGTGAAAATCTTCACCAATCCCAATGGACACCCGAATCGCAACTGGCTGCAATGGGCGAGAACCGCCCGCGCACGCAGCAAAATCCGGCAGTGGTTCAACGAGCAGGACAGGAAGCACGCACTGGAAGTCGGGCAGCGCCTGCTGGAAAACGAGATCTCTCGGCACGGTCTCAATCCGAAGGTATACCTCCAATCCTCGAGTCTTCTCGAAGTTGCCACCAAACTGGGAGCGGGCACCACGGATAACCTGTTGATGCAGATTGGGAACGGCAAACAGTTCGCCACCAAGGTTGCGAGCCTGCTAAAGCCGGATGCGGACAAACCGGCAGATGGGAGCTACGATGTGATTACGGAGCCGATGCCTGCGGTTCAGCTTGAAGACGGGATCGATGCGGCGATGGTTCGCATTATGAAATGCTGTACGCCCATTCCCGGCGATACGATTATGGGGTATATTACGCGAGGACGGGGAATCTCTATCCACAAGGAAGACTGTCTGCGTTTAGCCAATGAACCGGAGCGGATCGTTCATGTTGAATGGAAATCCGCCGATCAAGTTACCTATATGGCGCGCATCTCCGTCGAGTGCGAGGACGCGCCCGGTATGATCGGGGAGATTGGCAGCGCGGTCGCTCAGTGCGGGGTGAATATACAAGCGGGCAGTTTTGGCGCGGGCACCGGTAGGAGGGGAGTAGACGGCAGGATTTTCAATCTAATGACCCTTGAGGTGACCGGTGTCGAACAACTGGAACAGGTAATGGGAAAAATCTTGCTCTTGGAAGGGGTGAGGCGCGTAAAACGTGAAGCGTAACAACCGGGAATTGTCACGCCGCTTTCGGTGCGCCTGAAACAACCTTGACGATCTTTCCGGATCGAATGCACTTCGTACACACACGCACACGCTTATGACCTACGCGATTATCGCCGAACCGGACTTCAATACGCACACGCTGCAGATTGGGAAGCCATCTCCGCTTCGAATGATTGCGAGACTTACTAATCCGGTTGCCAGCCATCGGTTTCTTGCCACATACATGACACACACGAGCCATCTCGCCCACCTCCTTTCACTTATCTCAAGCATATCTCCAAATTGCGCGCAAAGAATATCATAACGCTCCGGTAAAATGCAAGTTTTTTTCGATCACGCCTCCCTCGACGGCAAATAGAACCCATGAATCACATACGAGATCTCCTCACAATCTGCCTGATGGCTCTTTTCATGGGCTGTGGCGAAGATTCTTCCGTCACTCCCGCGGGACCGGCTAAAACGGCCGGCGTCGTGTCCGGCACAGTCACCAATGCCAGAACCGGTCGACCGGTGCGGGGCGCTCTCGTAGAATTATCGGGGCGACAGCGGGAATCGGATGCGGAAGGGAAGTACAGCTTCGCCCAAGTGGATTTTTCGGACGCGATAACTATGACCGTGGAGGCACTCGATTACGCTCGGGAAACACGGAGTTTCGAACTCAAAGAAGAGCATCTTATTCTCGACATACCGTTGACACCTCTCACCGATCCGGATAATGAGATTCGCGAATTCCTAGATACATTCTCAGAACTGATAGGAACGATAGAACTGGACAATCTTGAGACGATTGAAGAACTGTTCTCTGAAATCTACTATGCGTCGGACGATTTGATAACGCGATTTTTCGGGCTAAACACCGGTGTCATTCCCGCCAATTACGGCGCCGTGACCTCTACTATCACGGCGCTATTTGAAGAGTTCAATCTGGTCCGGTTCCGCTTCTACGATATTGAGATGAACGTACCCCATACTCGTCAAGCCTCCGCGAAATTGGGGCTAGATGTCATTACCGAGAAAGGGACGCGCGCGGTTCGGAGAGAAATTGTTGCCCAATGCGAACTCTATTTTCGGAAAGAGGAATCGGATTGGAAGATTGTCTTCTGGCAGTTCCTCAAAGCGGATGTTCGTTTGTAACGTAGCTCGCGCGTCACTACGGTAGGAGCGATCTCCGAATCGCGACCTTCCAAATCGCTTAACCGACCGATGAGAGAGGGAAGTCCGTAGGTTGGGTTGAACGGAAATTCATCAGAAATCACACACAAAGGAAGGCTTTCAAAGTTTCATTTCGCCCAAAATAACTGAAATTCTAGTGAAACCCAACACTTCGTTTACATAAATCCAGCATGTCCAACAGTATACGCGAATCCGAAAGCAGAGCCGTACTCAGATCGTTGGAATCTTCCTACTGCCCCAAGCCAATTCAAGAGGCGCGAGACCGACAGGATGAAATCCTGATTGAGCGGTTCCGAGGTCGCCGCTACACCATAGCCGACATCGGATGCGGCACCGGATACCACGGTTCAATTTTTGCCCCGGATTGCGAGCTGTATCACGGCTTCGAGATATCGACTCACATCGGGGAAATCTCTCGGGTGAGATGGCAGGAGGAAGGGTTAACCAATACAACGCTGTTTCTGGGCGATGCATCTGAAGCGGCGCTGAAGCGCGAATTCTACGATTTGGTTTTCTGCTTATACTTTACGCCTGGAAATTTTCGAGAAGCGTCGGCGGATTTGAGTCTTTATACCGACGCCTATCTTGATCGGAATCCGAGTTTTATCGCGATTTTCTCGCGGTTCTATCAAGCGCTGAAACCGGGCGGGTTGATGTTCTTGACGATCTATAAGGACGTTCCCGAGGCTGAAGCAGCGCAGATTGAATTCTATGAACACACCGACCAACATGTAGTGACGCCGCGCGGCTCGCGGTTCGTGGCTACGGCGGAACATTTCTGGTCGGCGAGGTGGACGAGTGAGAGCCTCTCGTGCAATTTGAAGGAGTGCGGCATTCCCGAGCAGGCTGTAGTCTGCCACGAATTGAATCGCATCGCGTGGCTGGTTGAAATCGAAAAACATAATGCGTAATTCGTGATGCGTAATATGAGCGCGTTGACCGGAGGGGGCCGAGGGCTCAGACGTTTCGTCGAAAGGAAGAGTGCCATGGAGGATAAATTGGTGACGGTCGGTACCTACGATATGCCTACGGAGGCGCATCTTGCCAAGGGGCTGCTCGAAGCCAACGGCCTCACGGCTTTTCTCGCCGACGAGTTGACCGTGGGTGTCGCGTGGCATCTAAGCAACGCGATCGGAGGCATTAAACTACAGGTCGCCGAGTCCGATGTCGAGCTTGCTACCGGTATTCTCGCGGCGCGGGAAGATTCGTCCATCGAAGCGGAGGTGGGGTTCGCGGACCTTCCGGAGGTTGAAGAATCCGAGAGTGAACCCCTTTCATCAGAGGCAGATAAAACCCTAGATCGGGCGGTGCGCGCCGCTCTGCTCGGCTTCCTTCTCCTGCCGCTTCAACTCTACTCGCTCTGGCTGCTCGGACGACTCCTGTTCTCCAGTCAGAAAGTTAGTCCTCATAAGCGTCGGCGAATACGCCTTGCTGTCCTGCTGAATCTGCCGATGCTCGCTATCTTGGGCGTCGCCTTCCTATGGCTCGTGCAAAGATTTTGATGTGCCTCCCCATTGCGTTGAAACCAAGTTTTTTCTTCAAAACTTGGTTTCTTCCTTCCGCCCTTCCATTCTTCCGCTCTTCCAATCCTAATCCCTTAAGTAGGGTGGAATCAAGCGAGTGATTAGCAAGTGCGATAGAGATCCCCTGCCATCAAGCAAGCGGATAGCGAGTGCGATAGCAATCTTACCAGCCTTTCTTCGTGTAATTGACCTGCGCCTACTCGGAAATATCCTGAAACTGCTCCAACGCCGCCACCAGATTCGCCACAATCTCGCCCGCCAACTCATCCGGCTCCGGCAGATTCTCGGTATCCTCAAGGCTTTCATCCCGCAACCAGAAAATGTCCAGACTCACCTTGTCACGTTGCCTCAGTTCCTCGTACGAGAACGACTTGAACCGATCGGTCTCACCCCGGTCATGGCGGTTGTCGGGATTGTAGCAGGCGATGAAATCTCGGAGAGCGTCGTACCGCATCGGCTTCGTTTTCAGCGTGAACCGCTTGTTGGTCCGCAAGTCGTATATCCACAGCTTGTCCGTCCACGGGGTTTCGCTGGCGGGTTTGCGGTCGAAGAACAGCACATTTGCCTTGACGCCTTGCGCGTAGAAAATGCCCGTCGGGAGTCGGAGCAGCGTATGAAGATCGCATTCGTGCATCAATTTCTTGCGAACCGTCTCCCCCGCGCCGCCTTCAAACAGGACGTTATCCGGCACGACAATCGCCGCCCTGCCGTTGATTTTCAGAATCGTCTTGACGTGCTGAAGAAAGTTCAGTTGTTTGTTGGATGTGGTCGCCCAAAAATCCTCCCGTTCGTAGATGAGCGAGTCTCTCCCTGCCATTCCCTTTTCGTCCACAATCGTGATGCTGCTTTTCTTCCCGAAGGGTGGATTCGTCAACACCATGTCAAAACGATTGCCCGTGTCCGAAATCAGGCTGTCCCTCGTCTCCACGGGACTCTTATCCCCGCCGACCCCGTGCAGGTGCAGGTTCATGACGCATAGCCTCACCACGCTGTCCACAATGTCCGTGCCATGAAACGTATCGTATCGGAGAAACTGCTTCTGTTCCCGGTCGAGCTGGTCGCTTCGGGCGGACAGGTAGTCGTGGGCTGCCAGAAAAAATCCGCCGGTGCCGCACGCCGGATCGCAGATGGTCTGCATCGGTTCCGGTCGCATGACCTCCACAATAGCTTTGATGAGCGGACGCGGAGTAAGATACTGCCCTGCGCCGCTCTTTGTGTCCTCGGCGTTCTTCTGCAGCAAGCCCTCGTAAATGTCCCCCTTCACATCGGCATCCAGACCACTCCAGGTTTCATCGTTGATGAGTTGAATGATTCGCTTGAGTTTGGCGAGGTCTTGAATCTTGTTTTGGGATTTTCGGAAGATGACCCCCAGCGTGCCGCTCTGCCTGCCCAATGTGTCGAGAATGTGGCGGTAGTGCGTTTCGAGGGCGTCACCGTCCCTGTCAGCCAGACTCTCCCAGTCCAGTCCGGCGGGGACGACGGATTCTTTGTTGAATGGCGGTTTGGTCCGCTCGTCCGCCATTTTCAGGAACAGCAGATACGTCAACTGCTCCACATAATCGCCGTAACTGATACCGTCATCGCGGAGGACATTACAGTAGTTCCACAGTTTTTGGACGATGGCTGATGAATCGTTTGGCATGTTTGGTGGGTATTCTATAGAAGATTCATTCGGTGGGCATGATTTTCAATTTACTGGCAAGTGCAAGTTGCTTTGCAATGCGATCACGCGCTCTCCTATCTGCCGGGTACGGCCTGATATTGGCATGGAGTTCATGCGGCAGAAGGCCGGAACGACTTCAAGATTGTTCGCATAAACCGTCTTCGCCGCGAGATTTGCCCTTGCTTTTATGGCCCTGTCATTTCGTTGGACATACTTCCGACCAATTTCCCATACTTGTTGATCTGAAAGTCCTGAGTGGTCTTCTCGCTAAGTATTTAACGCATGTCGAAACCAAGTTTTTTCTTGAAAACTTAGTTTCTTCTCTGAATCCTAGTGCCCTCAAGATAACGATCTAGCCGACTCATCACCGGCAACTTGCCACATGCAATCAACGTAATCACAAAAATCCATCAAGCGAGTGAATAGCGAGTGATCAAGTGAGTGGATAACGAACGCGATAGAGCTCCCATAGAGATCCAATAAATCACAGATCAGACAATGTGAACTACCGACACCCAACACTTATCGAGTAAACCACTTAGTAGGTTATGATGCCTTGGCGAAGAATGCCTTTGGTGATGCGAGAAATCTTACACCGTCTGACGATGTGCTCAATGGCAACCACCTTGTGTTGTCAACTTTCGGTAAAATTGCTTCACTCCCTGTGTCAAGCGCTTACTCCGATAGTCCTTGATGGGCGTCGAACTGCTGGCGTACAGTTTGGCTGTGCCCTGATAACCACTGAAAGAAAACTTCCCTTGCTTCCTGCAACTCGTCAATTTTTAACTTGATAACTTAACATGTATGTAGTATTCTTTAATGCAGGTACATTGTTAGCGCAAGCAAACGTGAACCACTGCCGACTCGGCACTCGCAACGTCATGAATTGGCGCCATCGTCAAAAATAAGCGAAAAAGTGTCGGGTTTCGTCAAGTTTCGTCAAGTAAATACCCGTCATCCAATGAAATGGCGTTATTTTTCGGAAACAGTAAGCGCTAACATGTAAAGTGAGGTCCTTGTCCATCTTCACCCTGACAAGCAGATAAAGGCAACAATCAACCAATCAGCACGTCGGCGATGGCTGAACAATCGCGCCAATCATCGTATCTTAGATAGAAAAATTACCAATGCCGAAACACATTGACCGCAGTAAATTTATAGACGCATCATTACCTTCTAGCCGGCTATCCAAGCGTTCCTCAAAATGTTGGGTGAAATATACGCGCGCACATTAGCGCACTCTCGTATCGGGTATCGCGTATGGCTTCAAACCGCGCCCGGGGTGGCTTCAAGCGTAATTTCAAAGCTTTTCGAATACGTGCGCTCAAATCTTGATGGCGTCACTGTAAACGACACCCGGGTTCTGCTTGCCGTTGCGCGCTGCATCAACCCCATCGATGGTTTTTGAGCATGTCATAAAGCGAGTGAATAACAAGCACGAAAAAGTAGCAGAATCAATTGAGTGAATAGCGAGTGCGATAGAGTTCCCAAAGTAAATCCTGATAGAGATCCTATAGCAAATCCCGAAAGAGACTCCTTCGGAGGTGAAAGGGGTTTCCTGTAGTGAAGCCCTTGAAACATAAGGTACGTTATTTCGATCAACGTAAGATACAACTCAATGCGAGGCACCGACTCGGGTACCATCGGAGTACTGACCATTAACGTCATTTCCAACTCAATTAGAACAAACGTAGATGCCATCAGGCTCCAGAGTTTTCTTGGAAAGGTGTCTACTCCAAGCGGGCATTCAGAAATCGCTTGCCTTCGCCAAGGGTTCTGGCTATAATGTTTTTCGTTCCGTCGGAGCTTATATTCTACGCTTGCTTTCAAACGCACTCGTATCCGGAGTTAAATCAATCCCGAAACCACAAAAGGAAACCACATAATGCCCAAAATGACAGGAGCCAAGTTCCTCGCCGATACCGTCCACGGATATGGGATTACCCATGTCTTTTTTATGCCCTATATCGGTCCCAGAGCGTTGATGGAAATGGAGAAGTTGGGGATCAAGCGCGTGCAGACGCACGGGGAGAAGGGCGCGGCATACATGGCAGACGCTTATGCCCGCGTGAAGCGCGCTCCCAGTCTCTGTATGGCACAGTCCGTGGGCGCCGTCAATCTCGCAGCCGGGTTGCAAGACGCCTATCTGGCGTGTTCGCCGGTCATCGCCATCACCGGACGTGAGAGCCAGATCAACCAACTGCGCCACGCGTATCAGGAAGTGAATCATGCGAACCCCTTCTCCGCGGTCACCAAATACAGTGCTCTTGTCAATACAACCGAGCAACTCCCTATTTATCTGCGGCAAGCGTTCCGTTCGGCGATGTCGGGCACTCCGGGACCGACACATCTGGATCTGGAGGGGCTCGCAGGGCAGGTGGTCATAGATCAGGAAGCGGACTTGGAGGTTGTGGTCGAGGACATGTTCGCGCAGTTGCCGCCCTGCCGACCGGAGGCGGAGGTGGAGAAGGTGACGGCGGCGCTTCAGCTTCTGAACGAAGCCGAGCGACCGGTCATCGTAGCCGGCGGCGGCGTGACCGCATCGGGCGCCAGGAACGAACTCATCGCATTCGCCGAGAAGCTGTCTATCCCGGTTGCCACGGCGCTAAACGCCAAAGCGATGTTCCCATCCGATCACCCGTTGGCGGTGGGCGTTCCCGGCTCATACTCTCGCGAGTGCGCCAACCGGGCGCTGTGCGAAACGGACCTCGTATTCTTCATCGGCAGTCACACCGGCGGCCAAGTGACCAACGGCTACACCATTCCCCCTCAAGGAACACCGGCAATCCAACTCGATATCAACGCGGAAGAACTGGGGCGCAACTATCCAATCAAGGTCGGACTCCAAGGCGATGTCAGGGATTCGCTGCGCCGAATGATAAAGCAATCGGAAAGGAGGGAGCCGCGTACCGCATGGATCAACCGTGTACAAGAGCTGGTGCGGACATGGAAAGCGAGCGTTAGCGACGAAGTCAATTCCGAGGTGTTACCGATGCTTCCGGAACGCCTGTGTAGCGAGCTAAGCGACTACCTGCCCTCCGACGCGATTCTCGTCTCCGATACGGGGCACTCGGGAGTTTGGACGGGCACCATGCTCGACCTCAAACACGCCGATCAAAGCTACATCCGCTGTTCGGGATCGCTTGGTTGGGGATTGCCCGCCGCAATGGGTGCAAAGTGCGCCGCGCCCGATAGACCGGTCCTCTGCTTCACCGGCGATGGCGGAATCTGGTATCACCTCGCGGATTTGGAGACCGCCGTAAAATCCGAGATTAACGCGGTCATTCTCGTGAACAATAATCACTCGTTAAATCAGGAGCAGGGAGGCGTCGAGTCTGTCTATGGCGGACGTACGGTTGGCTCGGACGAGTTGTGGCTCTTCCCCGACGCCGATTTCGCCAGGATCGCCGAATCGATGGGTTGTTTCGGGATTACGGTCAACAAGCCGAGCGAACTTGCGGGGGCGTTGGATCAGGCTTTTGCCGTGGGCAAACCGGCAGTCGTCGATGTGAAGACGCATGTTGAGGGGATTGCGCCCCGGGCGTGGACGCCCGAATAAGATGCGATGGAGTTGTCAATCCACCGCGAGGCAGAACAGTTAAGAGTGTCCTAAACCTGCCGGACTACTGCTGAACTGCGTTTTTGCTTATTCTCTCGACACGGGTTAAGCTGGAAACCCGATTTTCGGAAAGAAGGAGAGATTCGGTATATATTTTCATTGGAGGAGTTAACAATGCGCGACGACCCGTATCCAAAGAATGACGCTGTGAGAAGCATTGCACTCGGGATAATATTCAGCCTTCTGACGTGCGGGATTTACGCCCTGTATTGGCAATACAAACAGATGGAAACACTTAACGCGTGGTTACGGCGAAACGAGTATAGTTTTTGGCTGTGGCTCCTGCTCTCCATAGTGACGTGCGGAATCTTTGGCATATACTACGAATACAAAATGGCGAGTGGAATTAACGAAATTCAGCATAACTAGATTGGTACGTTGCCAACAATTTAGCGGTTATCTGCGTCGTGCTAGCGATCTTTGGTATCGGTATTGCGTCGCTGGCAATCCAACAATCGGAAATTAACAAATTCTATGGTGAGCACTCGGACTATTAATCACGTACATCTTGCTCGGATTTTCCTGATTGGGCTTTTTCTTGTCAGCGTCTACGCGGCATGGGCGGGGCTACGGGGTAGCGAGCTTTCTCTGATTCCGTGTCCATTTCGTCTCGTAACCGATACGTCGTGTCCGGGCTGCGGAATGACTCGCGCATGTGTTTCTCTCGTACAAGGTAGGTTTGGCGCGGCTTGGGACTACCATCCCTTTTCATTTCTTATTGTCGCGTTAGCCATCGGCACCTTATGCTTTCCGAGAAAACTTCCCGAGGCTTGGCAAAAATTACCCGCTCTAATCAGAAATTGTCTTGCGGGGAGCACGCTCGCTTTGGTTCTGGGGCTTTGGATTTGGCGCTTGATGAACTTCTAATCGGGACTTACGCAGTTAAATGCCCAAAAGTTCGCGGTAGGAGCGATCTCCGATTCGCGACTTTTCATCCAGTGGAAGTTTTTGTAGGGTGGGTGCTGGTACTCCATCTCCAATGCATGGTCTCCGCGGCTCGTAGGTTGGGTTGAACGAAATAAGTGGAACCTATCAAGCATTACACTTGGATTTTTGGGAATTAATGTTGAGCGAACTCTCAAGCAGATAGTGAAACCCAACATTTGATCGCCTGTTGGAATAAGTTGGGTTTCACTCTATCGTTGCGTACAAGAGATGTTTTGAAGAGATGAATCCCTCGCGCCGCAGGTAGGGACACGTGTTTTTTCGCTCAACCCGACCTACGTGCTGTAGGGAACGCAGATCTGCGTTCCGTGCGTGCACGTTTGCGTTAATACTATTCTGAGAACATAGAGTCACGTCATGAGTCAAGCTGGATCCGCGCCGATTACCGCGCCGGGTTGGACTGCCAAGCCCAAGGATGGCGTTGCAATTGTCGATTGCGACGTGCACCACAACTTTCGAGATCCGCGCCAATTGCTGCCCTACCTGTCGACGTTCTATCAGGAACACCTGCTGGATCAGGGGCTGCACCTCGGTACTTACTCCAACGTGCCGATTCGGCGCGTTCGCACAGATCTGAAAGGGCGCCTCCCAAAGGACGATTTCGTGGAAGAGGAGTTCTCCGGCGGCGATCCGCGGGATTTCAACTTCAAGCTGGAGTTTTTGCAAGAGGAACACCTCGATCGCTGGAATATCGATGTGGCTCTGCTCACAGGTCCCCCGCCCTTCTACGGTTACTCGGGGTTGCCCGATCCGGATTGGGCTGCCGCGTTGTGTCGTGCGTTCAACGATTGGACGATCGAACATTGGCTTGAGCGCGACGAGCGTGTGGTCAACGCGATTCTGGTTTCACCGTCGGATCCCGCCCAAGCCGCCGAGGAGATCGATAGACTTGGAGATCGAACGGACACCGCCGCCGTGTTGGTGCCGTTAAGCGCGAGCATGCCCTACGGCAACCGCTTTTATCATCCCATCTGGGAGGCGTGTGAGCGTCACGGTCTGCCAGCGATCTCGCATGTCGGCGGGGACGGAGGCGCGACCAGAACAACCCCAACCCCGGTCGGCTATCCCACATACTACATGGAATCCCGTATGAGCCGGCCTTACACCGCCAGCGCGCACGCGGCATCGTTGATCTGCGAGGGTGTGTTCGAGAAGTTCCCGCGCTTCAAGTTCGCGCTCATTGAGGTGCAACAGCTCTGGGCTGTACCCCTGATGTGGCACATGGATTCGGACTGGAAAGGACTGCGCGATCAAACGCCGTGGCTCAAACGCCTGCCGAGCGAATACTTCCGAGACCACATCCGAATCGGCACCCAGCCGATGCATGAACCGGAAAAACCGGAGCAAATGTACCAAATGCTGGAGATGCTCCACGCGGACGAAACGCTCATCTACTGCTCGGACTTTCCCCACTTCGACTGGAACGACCCGGTAACAGTCTTTCCTAAGCTGCCGGAAGAACTGCATCGCCGTATATTCGCCGACAACGCGATCGAGATGCTTCGGCTGAAGGGGAGGTAGCCTTCGGTGGAGCGGGTTGTCGTTGCCAAGGTGTGGGAGATTCCGACAGGGGAGCGCAAGATTGTCGTGCCGTTCCGCGGCAGGGCGGGAATTGGCGTGTTCAACGTTGACGGTTCGTTCTATGCGGTGCGCAACATCTGTCCGCACAAACATGGGCCGCTCTGCACGGGAGAACTCAGCGGTTGGATTGCCATCGAAGCCCCGCCCTCCGGTCAGAGTGCAGATATCGCTGTCGATGGATTGGGGGAGGTCTTGCGCTGTCCATGGCATCAGTGGCCCTTCGAGATTGCAACCGGGAAATGTCTGACGGATCCGACCGTTCGGGTCAAGACCTATCCGGTGAAAATTGACGGAGATGACGTCGTCGTTGAATATGAAAGCTGAAGCGGTATTCGTTGTGGAGGCGCAATGAGTCTTGAAACGCAGCGTCGCGGCGGGAAACCGGGGGACAGAATCGTTCAAGAGAATCAACTGCGGGGCAGCCCCTCGACGGAGTGGGATATTAACGGTCCGGGCGATCCGACGATTCAAGGATTCGGTCATGACATCAGCATCAATCGCGGCGAGACAATCTTCTTCAAGATAAAGACAGACTCGACCGACTATCGGATTGACATCTATCGGCTGGGCTATTACGGGGGCATGGGCGCGCGCCTTGTTGATACGATCAATCCGTCGGTCAAGCTGCCGCAATCTCAACCGGAAGGCATCAGAGATCCGGCGACCCACCTCTACGATTGCGGCAATTGGGCGGTATCCGCCTCTTGGCAATCCCCTTCGGACGCGGCGTCGGGCGTCTATTTTGCCCGATTGGTGCGGCAGGATTCGAATCCCGGGAGCTGGCGTGCGGACAACGGGGGGCATGAACCCACAGTCGCGCCGGCACCATCCGCGCACGCCTACGGCGCGTTGGGTTATGGGCGCTTAGCCAACGCGCTGCGCGAGCCTCGGGCGAGCCACATCTATTTCGTCGTACGGGACGATGAGGGGCGCTCCGAAATCCTATTCCAAACGTCCGACACAACGTGGCAGGCGTACAATCGCTACGGCGGGCACTGCACCTATGCCCGTTTCAACCCGGACAATCCGCTAATGCACGGTGGAGCGCCCCGCTCATACAAGGCAAGTTACAACCGGCCGTTTGAGACACGTTCTTATCGGCCGGTGAACATGGTTTTCAACGGCGAGTATCCTTTTATCCGATGGCTCGAAGCAAACGGGTACGACGTTAGCTACTTCACCGGAGTCGATAGCGACCGGCGCGGCGAGGAAATTCTGAATCACCGGTTGTTTCTGTCGGTCGGTCATGACGAATACTGGTCCCTTGATCAGAGAAGACATGTTGAGCGTGCCCGCGATGCTGGGGTGCACCTCGCCTTTTTCAGCGGTAACGAAGTGTTCTGGAAAACCCGCTGGGAACCCTCGATTGACGGGGAAGAGGTCCCCCATCGAACCTTGGTCACGTACAAAGAAACGCACGACGGTGCCAAGATTGACCCCGTCCCCGATGTCTGGACCGGAACTTGGCGAGACTCGCGGCCTTTCAATCCGGAAGGAGCGCAGCCCGAGAACGCGCTAACTGGTACGATTTTCACCGTGAATGCGTGGCGCAACGACTCGCTCATCGTGCCCTCGGAATATGCCAACTTGCGCTTCTGGCGGAACACCAAAGTCGCAGAACTCAAGCCGGGCGAGAGGGCGGTCTTGCTAAAAGGATTGCTGGGGCACGAGTGGGACGAGGATATTGACAACGGGTTTCGCCCACCGGGCCTCTTTCGCCTGTCCGAAACGACTGTGGACAACGTTCCCTATATTCAAGACCATGGCTCGGTCTACGACTCCGGCACTGCAACCCATCACCTGACGCTCTATCGTCACGAAAGCGGCGCATTGGTCTTCGGTGCGGGCACTGTACAATGGAGTTGGGGGTTGGACGCACATCATGACAACGACACCGGCGTGCCTCCGGAGCGCGCCAACGAGTTCTCCACCCGCGTGGGCGTCGATCCGCACGCTCCGGACAGGAACATCCAACAAGCAACCATCAACCTATTCGCGGACATGGGGATACAACCGGAGACACTCCAAGATGATCTTGTCCCGGCGACAGCCTCCACCGATTTCGAACCCCCGAATTCGACGATTCATGCGCCCGCGGATGGAACAATCTTGCCTCAACAGGTTTTAACTATCAAGGGCGAGGCTGTGGACAGGGGTGGAGTAGTTGCCGGGGTAGAGGTGTCGGTGGACAGCGGTCATACGTGGCATCCGGCGGATGGACGGGAGGCATGGAGCTACCAATGGCTGCCGGAAGAGACGGGGAGCGTCACCATCTTGAGCCGCGCCGTCGATGACAGCGGGAACTTGGAGCGACCAAGCAAAGGCGTAACCGTAACAGTTGTCTCGGAGACTCGAGAATAGCGATTATTGTTCAGCAGGACAAACTTGCTTGCTAAAATGACGCACACGTCGTATCATAATAATGAGCCAAATTGACCAAGGGTGGAGTGAGTAGTGGGTTGGAACTTCTCGGCGTATTGAACGAGGAAAGCAGGTATAGGTCGGGTCGGGTTCGCGTGGTGTAACGTGAACCCGGTTAGCACGTTTATATTGAGAGACTTCACTGTCACACCTTCCCGTCAATTATCAGATGTCCTGTTCAAGCCGAACTCACGTTACTCGGAACCATTGCACGCGATTCACCTAAAGGAAGAGAAAATGGCACATCTTACCGCATCTCAAGTGGCGCACTTTGAGGAGCAAGGGTACTTGGTCGTGGAAGATCTGTTTGACCCCGAGGAAGATCTTGATCCGGTCATTGAGGAGTACGCGACCGTGTTGGACCGTCTCGCTGGTGAATTGAAGGAGAAGGGGGAAATCTCCTCCACTTACGACGACCTACCGTTTGGCGATCGGCTGACAAAGATTTACGCCGAATCCGGCAAAGTACATGCGCAGTATTTCGACTTTTCATTGCCGCAGCGAAACGTGCAGGCGGATACGCCGATGTGGGTGGGGCCCGCCGTATTCAGGATGCTGCGAAACGAGAGGCTGCTTGATGCCGTGGAGTCGTTGATTGGGCCGGAAATCTACTCCAACCCGGTGCAGCATGTTCGGCTCAAACCGCCGGAGCATCTATGCCCCATTAACGAGGAGACCGGAAACGTTCAGTTGGGGGCGACCCCGTGGCATCAGGACACCGGCGTTGTCACGCCCGAAGCCGATGAGACGAATATGCTGACGGTGTGGTTCTGTCTATGGGATTCTCCGATTGAGAGCGGCTGTTTAGAGGTTATTCCGAGAAGTCACCGCGAGGGATTGCTCCAACACTGTCACGCGCGAGGTCAAATGTCGAGAGGATTCGGGCTCCACATACCGGACGAATTACTACGCACACCGGATAGCGTGCCGCTGCCCATGAGGCAGGGATCGGTGCTGTTTTTTCACCGTCTGAACTGCCATTCCTCCCTGCCAAATACGAGCGACAATATCCGCTGGAGTTTTGATCTTCGCTATAATCCGATCGGTCAACCGACCGGGCGCGGTGCGTTTCCTGGCTTTGTTGCACGCAGTAGATCCAATCCAGGTAGCGAACTACACGATCCGATTGAATGGGCGAATATGTGGTATGACACCCGCAGAAAACTCGCTGTGAGCCAAAATCCGACCTACAACCGCTGGACGGCAGACAGCCCCGCCTGCGCCTGAAGAACGATTGCACCCTACTGCCAATTGGACCGTGCAGGATAAAAACATATCCCTACTCATCATTTCCCCTTTCATTGAGATATGACACGTTTCGGAGTAACACTAATGCCTACGCTTTTCGGGAGTTTGATTATATCTCTGTTCTTGGCGTCGGGGGTCGACAGCAGGTCAAACGAAACGAAACTTCCACTCAAGTTGCCGCAAACCGAACGCCCGACTTCCATGACCCCCACCTGAAGCGCCTGACCGGGCGAAGGCGCACCGCTTCGGGGAAGCGGCATTCAGACCAACTGGGCGTTTTCTTGGCGCTATGTTGACACGGAATTGGAGCGTCCCCGCTGGCGAATGACGATGAATTACCAGTTCTTCCGCAGGGCTCAACTTGGCGTCGAATACAACCCTGTGGCATCGGAAATCTCCCCACTCGCCAGTGTATTCCTTTTTACGGAAACGGATACCCGACCCGCCCTATTCGTTGGAACGAGCTCGGACCGTATCGGCTCACCCGCCGGAACTCAAGCCTACTTTTTCACGCTTGCCAAACGCCTGCCGCGCCTTCCGCTGTCGTTATATGCGACCGTGAACTATTCGGAATGGGATGACGGATTCAATTTTCCTTTCGGCGCCACGGTTGACTTTGGCCAAGGATTATCGGCCCGCGGGATGTATGACGGAGATCGATCACACCTGATGTTCAACTACTTTTATCGGCGCCACGGCGTCAGTCTCATGTACATCTGGCTTGAGCGGTTCGGCGTCGCTATGTCCACAGCGTTTTGATCAGATTACTACAAGACATGGTGGACAGTGTCCACCCTACAAGTCCTCTGAGTTTAGTTTGGGGTCTACTTGGGTGCGGGTAACGGTTTCACCACAAAGTCATTGCGTCCCGACCGATCGACGCCCCGCATCAAGAACAACGACCTTGGCATGTCTCCGCCCTCAAGATCGCGCTCGTAAACCGAAGTCGTGGGAAAAAAACGCAGCGTCATGCCGCGGCGGGGTTTGCCGGAGGTGTTGGGTTCCGAGCCGTGCATCAGGAACACATCGTGCAGCGAGATCTGCCCCGATTCCAAGACGATGTCTACAGCCGTGCTCTCATCAAATTCGGAGTGCATGAGTTCAAGCGAAAGAACGAGGTCGTCGCTGGGGTTGTTTTCGTGCTTAAACAATTTGCGCGATTTGTGCGAGCCGGGGATAATCCGCAGGCAACCGTTCTCAGTGTTGGAATCGTCAATCGCAATCCAAACGGAACAGCTTGCGAGGGGTCGAATGGGCCAATAGCGTCCATCTTGATGCCACGGCACCCGTTTACCGTCACGGGCGGGTTTGCCAAAGAAACTGGAATTCCAAATGGCAATATCTTCTCCGAGAATCTGGGCTACCATGTCGAGGATAGCCGGGTTCCTCGCGTAATTAAGGAAAGTGGTGTCATAGGTGAGCAGAGCCGGGCAATTCTGCCGAAACGCGGGGTACCGCACCAGCAACCGATCGAAATCGTCCTTGATTGACTGTATGGTTGACTCGGGTAACCGAAAGTCCGGAATCACATAGCCCTGTTCGTGGTAGTGTGTTAGTTGCTGTGGAGTTAACATAAGGACTTCCTCTCAAGCAATCTGTTATCGTGCAGTCATGGCTTCTGCGAGAAACATGCTCGCGGCCAGGATGTCCGACTACAAAGCATCTAACGGGATGCTAGTCAAAAGCTGATGGAATCAGACTACGACTCGGCGGTCAACTCCCGCAGGTGACGAGCCGCCAATCTGAACGTCTCCCTGTCATCGCACCGGTTGACATCCTTCCCTTCAAACGTAATGGACATCACACCGTTGAAGTTTACGGATTTCAGAATCCGTACAATGCGGGTGTAATCGAGCCATTCCTCGCGACCGCTGTCGATTTTGTAGATTTTGGCCCGAACGTAGGATGCATATGGGGCTGTCTGTTCCATGTACTGATAAATGTCCACAGTGGGATCGCCCACGCCACGGTTCCGTCCGGGTGAGCCGACCCATTGGCCAGTGTCCAAGACAAAAGTGAAGTTTTCGCGCTCCGTTTCTCGAAGTATGCGCAGCACATCGTCTCCAGTACACGGATGGTTTTGTAAGCCTACCATGATCCCGGCATCTGCGGCGAAATCGCACACTTCTTGAAAACATCTAATTTCACTTTCTTCAACACCTTCCTCTGGAGCGCCGCAGAAAAGCCGAATCATAGGCGCTCCCAAGAAAGTAGCCATTTTCACATCTGCCTTGGCTTGCTCCACTTTCGCTCGTAATTCCTCCTCAGTCCCGACGAAATGGCCGCCAGATGCCAGATAACCGATGGGCAACCCTGCCTTCAGGCATTTTATCTTAATGCCTAACAAATAGTTCGGATCTCGTGAACTAAATCCGACATTTGCGCGAAAGTCGATGGCATCCATCCGCAATTCATAAGCCAAATCGATGAATGCTTCAACATCCGGGAACGCTTTGGGCTCGTCTTTACCAAAATATGAGGCGTAAACGCCGACTTTAATCATAACCCCTCCTTAATATTCAAAGACCCGTGGGGGTGACGCGTATTCTAGTTATACTCACGTCGTTATAACTGCACTAATGTTCAAATACTCAATCTCATCCTCTCCATCATTGATGACCTGGTGCTTAGCCAGTGGCGGAAGGTGCACAGCATCACCCGCAGTAACAGGGTACACCTGATCATCAATACGCATCTTGCCTTGACCTCTGATAAAGTAATACACCTGTTCTTTGTCTTTATGGTCATGGTAATCTGTGGTGATGCGTCCTTGAACTACGTGCCGTGTGAAATTAGTCAGACCGCGTAGGCATGCAGCTTCAGGCGGATTGGCGTTTTCGTCTCCAGCGCGTGTCAGTATTGGCCAGATGATTTTGCTTTCGTGACCGACATAAGGAATGGAATCACGCCAATTTCGTATAATCATAACAACCTCCTGAGAGTTTATTTTATCAAATCAATCCTGATACCAACATTCTTCTCGGTTAAGCAGATCGAAGTTGGCCCGACCAACGAGCCAAGAACTTGCCAATTCACTGCAATCGACGCTATTAACGCCCAGTCGAGGATGCATTATAATACATCCGCGAAAAGCTAGTAGTGACCAGGTTAGTAACCTTTACGCTTATCTATCACACTCAAGAGGGGTTTGCCTGCTAGGAAGCGTTCAAGATTGTCGCAGAATAGTCCGACCGTTCGATCATCCCGATTGGGCGAGCCGCCTGCGACGTGGGGCGTGGCGAGGACGTTGGGCATATCCCAGAGCGGGCTATCCTGAGGAAGAGGTTCTTCCGGAGTTACGTCCAGCCCGGCTCCGCCAATCCAACCTTCCTCCAACGCGCGGAGCAGGGATCCCTCATCAACGATTTTTCCACGCGTGACATTAATGAGGAGCGCGTGAGGTTTCATCCGCTGAAACGCATCATAGTCGAACATACCCTGGGTTTCATTCGTCAGTGGAGCGCAAATCGAAACTATATCAGATTCCGCGAGCAAATCATAAAATCGATCCATCTTCCAAACTTCGTGGACAAATGATGGGGCATTGACATCCTCCGGGTCAACCGCAATCACACGCATGTCAAACCCCTGTGCTCGTTTAGCCACTTCAATTCCCGTACCGCCAAGACCCACAATTCCAAGGGTTCTGCCAGCCAGTTCCCAGGTTTCGTCGCGGATGGACCAGCGATTTTCCCATGTGCGTTCGCGCACGGCACGACCAACGCCGCGTATCATGCCGAGAATCAATGCCCATGTCTGATCGGCGAGGTGGGGACCGACAAACCCTTTAGCGCTTGTCAAAACAACATCGCTTTCAACAAATTCGGGGAATAGCAGTCCGTCCACACCGGCGCCGAGAACCTGCACCCATCTCAGATGTTCAGCGGCGTCGAAAAGCGATCGGTTGAAATCACCGAACACAACCTCCGTATCAGGTATAGCCGCGTGCCGCGCAGTCTCATCCCTCGGCTCGACGATGACGAGGTCGGGGGATACGGACCGAATCTGTTGGCGGTGATCGGATTTAATCTCGGTGTTAATTAGTATCTTCATCTTTCGCCCTCGCGTTTGTAAGAAGTGGTTACGTCAACTCCTCAATTCACTACATATTCCAAGATAATCCCCAGATTGCCGACGATCCAGCCTTTCTTTGGACTGGTCATATTAATTGCTTTCAAGTCGTATCGGGTTTCACACCATTGGGGACGCCAATTCCGACCCCCGTCGGCAGTATGCAGCACGACGCCCTCGCCACCTACAACCCAACCTTCGTTTGTGTCAAGGAAAAACACGTTGTCTAGGAAGTTCGTTGTGTTGCTCTGCTGCCGTTCCCATGTGTTCCCGCCATCCCTCGTGTGCATGATCGTCCCGTCAACTCCGACTATCCACCCGTGGCGATGATCAGCGAAGAAGATGTCGTCGAGCCATAGACTACCGAAGTCTTGCTGTTGCACCCATTTTTTCCCGCCGTCGGTAGTATGCAACAGCGTCCCGTCAAGACCTATGACCCAGCCATTATTAGCGTCGACGAAGTGAGCCCCGAAGAGGTTGTATGTTACACCGCTATTCTGTGAAACCCATGTTGTCCCGCCGTCGGTCGTGTGGATAATGGCGCCGCGCTGACCAATCGCCCATCCGGTTTTTTCGTCGACGAAAAAAACGCCCAGAAGGAAATATGGTGTGTCCGACTCCTGCGATTCCCAGGATTTGCCGCTGTTTTGCGTGTGCAGAATCGTTCCAAACTCTGCAACCGCCCATCCGACGTTCTCATCGATGAAATGTATTCCGCCGAAACACTCGGTCGTTCGGCTGTCCTGCGACTTCCAAACCTTGCCGCCATTGTTCGTATACAATATCTCGCCGCGATCGCCTACCACGTATCCGACTTTATCATTGGAAAAGTGGAGATCGTAGAGTAGATAACTTTGCGAGGATTGTAGTTGCCACGTCGTACCGCTGTCCGTAGTTTTGAAAATCGTCCCGGATTCGCCGACCGCCCAGCCAACGCGTTTGTTCACAAAATGCACGCCGAGCAGAACATTGTCTCCTCCAACGTGGAAGCGGTGACCTCCCCGCTGATGTTTCCACGTCGTTCCGCCGTCGTTTGTGTACAATACCACACCGAGGTCGCCGACGATCCATCCGTTTTTCTCGTCGACAAAACAGAAGTCGTACAGAAGAAAACTGTGCAGCGGTACGCCTTCCATGCGCTGCGGTTGCCCGTAGACCGTCAAGTGTCGCCTATTTGATCCCTGTGTCAAGAAATTCCAAGTATGACCGCCATTCACGGTTTTTAAGATTGTGCGTCTGTCGCCAATAATCCAACCCGTGGTTCGATTAACGAAATACACATCGGACAACGCGTAACCTACGGGCGATTCTTGCAAGTCCCACGTTTCACCTCCGTTGCGCGTATGGTAGATTGAACTCCCTTGCGAGACAATCCATCCGTGCCGCCGGTCGAAAAAATACACGCCCTTTAACGAATCTCTTTCACGCAGCCCGAGCTTCCGCTTCGTCCAGGTTTTCCCTCCGTCGCGCGTATGCAGCGCTGTACCCCAGTCACCGACTGCCCATCCTTCTAGCGGCGACAGGAATTGAATATCGTTCAGGTCGCTGAAGGTATTTGTCCTCTGCCTAACCCAATCCTTTCCACCATTTTTTGTGTGGAGAACTATCCCGTTGTCACCGGCAATCCAGCCCGTCAGGGCATCAACAAAGTGTATCTTCCTGAGCGGGTGCTCATAAACGCCGCTGCTTTGAGGTTCCCAAGCTGCACCGCCATCGGTCGTATGCGCGATGACGCTCTCCAACTCCTCAGCCAACGAACTGCCCTCATGATTCCCAACTGCCCACCCGGTGTTTTCATCGACAAAAAACACATCGTAGAAGCGTGTTTCCCAATCTGCACGGCGGACGATTTTCCAGCGTCCGGATTTTGATTCACGATTGGTTGTACAACCGTCCATGACAAGAATCAAGATCCCGACGATAATTAACAGAATCCCAAAATTTAGACTGGAATACGTACCGGAACGATGGCGCTTCATCAAGTCACCTGATTTGCGGTTAGGTGATCCTAAAACAGAACTTCCGAAATGTCATGCAATCCTTTGGGCGCATTCACAACCCAACGTGCGGCGCGGATGGCACCTTTGGCGAATGCCTCTCGAGTATGCGCACGATGCGTGATCTCAATCCGTTCTCCCGCGCCTGCATAGAGCACCGTGTGATCGCCCGAAATATCGCCGCCGCGGATAGCATGAATTCCAATCTCTTTCTCCGGCCGAGCGCCGACCATACCGTGCCTGCCGTAAACCCCCACCTCGGCGAGATTTCTATCAAGCGATTCCGCCAGTACTTCGGCGATTCGCAACGCCGTCCCGCTGGGGGAGTCCGCCTTTTGGTTATGGTGTGCTTCAATGACCTCAACATCATAATCGTCGCCGAGCGCTCTCGCTACAAGCTGTATGGCTTGGAGCATCACGTTGACACCGACGCTCATATTGGGCGCCATCACGAATGGAATTTCTTTGGCGAGTTCGTGCACCTCCGCAAGTTCAGTCTCTGTGAATCCCGTCGTCGCAAGAACCATTGTTTTACCGGCATCGACGACGTTACGTAGATGTTCAATCGATGCACTGGGCGCGGTAAATTCGATGACCACATCCGCGTCATCCAAAATCTCAGATAGATTGTCACTAATCGGTACGCCGATTGTCCCTACACCGGCAACCTCCCCCACATCCTCGCCAAGCTGGGGGTGACCGCCGTATTCGATGGCGCCAACCAATCGCATATCGTTTTGTGTTTCCACACCTTGGGAAATCATTTTCCCCATGCGTCCACATGCGCCATCGATAATTACAGAAATCATGATTCATTCCCCTCCACAATTCGTACTGCAATTCATCTACCGCATTGTCACACGCTTTTCAGCCGTATCTTGATTCACGAAAAAAGCCCTCCTCCCCATCTCCGCCGCTCCCCAACCCCAGACTAGTGGGGACAAGGGGCAAGGGAGATCAAGAGAAGGGCTTCGACTGGAAAAACGGAACGATTAAGGGAAGCGCCGGCTACTAGGAGTCGGCACCTCCCTTGACCATTCCGCTAAAGTCGGCTAGCAGAATGATCACCTCCTTCCTGTCCCAATGTGGACAATGTTACGCCGAATAGCATAGCACTTCTCCACCGGTTTGTCAATAGCGATTAACGAATGTGATAGAGGGCGTGTAGAAATTCCTTCAATCGAGTGGATGGCGAACAGGGATAACTATAGCCTCCGCTAATCGCTCAGTTGGTTCCGGTAAATCGATAGATGACCGTCTCAATCAGAGAATCAAGCTCGAATCTCTCGACGGAGTAAGGATTTCCTTGCCCGCGCTGCCTTTAGGGCTTGACTAAGCGCTTGCTGTCGCTAAACACTTATCCGAAGTGTATCCAATGCCCGTCAGGATCCTGAAAACTCAGACTCGGACCGCGCCGCGTCAGCGGAATATCTCTCTGGCGAAGCGTATCAAGCGCTTCCTCTTCTGTTCCTTGAGCTAGATCGAGCGCGAGATGATGTACGCCGGCGCCAATTTGGGCCGGATCGGACGCTTGAAACAAAGCTAACACCTCTCCCTCTGCCAAACGTAAGAAGATACGATTCTCTGCCGCACGCACCTCTTCCAGTCCCAAATTAGCAATATACCAGTCGGCAGACCTTCGCACATCGCTCACCCAGATAGCAACGTGGTTGAAGCTTTTTGCCCTAATACTCGTCATTGTCTTCTACCTCCTTTCTTCCAAAACAGCACTAGATATTATCATATTTAAAGCCACGCCGCACACACGAAAAAAGTTGAATCAATCTCGCCCGTGTGCTATGCTCTTTGAAGTCCGCGTTGCCGGTAATCACGGCCCGACTGCTTCAAGGCGAGAGATGGATGGATCTGTATGGCACACAAACTATCGGTTGTAATTCCAATCTACAATGAAATCGCTACCTTGGAGGCGATTCTCGGACAGGTCAAAGCCGTTGACATCGGTATGGAAAAGGAGATTCTTCTCGTCGATGACTGTTCAACCGACGGCACGCGCGAAATACTCAAAAAGATTGAGCAATCGGAAGATGAGAAGGTGCGTGTGTTCTACCACTCCGTTAATCTAGGAAAAGGCGCAACGCTGAGGACCGGCTTTCAACACGTATCAGGGGATATCACCATTATTCAAGATGCGGATTTGGAGTATGACCCGCAGGACTACCCTAAATTGATCCGGCCGATTCTAGATGGAGAAGCCGATGCCGTATACGGTTCCCGTTTTCTCGAATCAAAGCAACACTTTCTGCTCCGCAGTTATATTGCCAATAAGGTCTTGACGTCCCTCTCCAATCTGTTGACCCAACTCAACCTTACCGATATGGAAACGTGCTACAAAGTTATCAAGACCTCGATTTTGAAGGAAATCCCGTTGCGCTCGGACCGATTCGGATTTGAACCGGAAATTACGGCAAAACTCGCGCGGCGGAAATGTCGCGTCGTTGAACTGCCGATTGCCTACCACGGACGCGACTACCACGAGGGTAAATCTGTCAATTGGAAGGATGGACTTGCCGCCATTTTTCACATTATTCGCTTTCGATTCAAGGATTGATTCTAGGACGAGCTCGTGAAGTATTATAGTAAGGCCGGTCGTAATTTATACACCGCGGTAGGTTCGGTTACCTAACCGAACCGCAATTTATTCAGTCTCATAGGTGCGGTTGGAAACCGCGCCCACCGAACTATGTTCAATACAATAGATGGAATGGACTAAAACCGGCAAGTAAAGTGAACAAACTTCACATCTTGAGGCCGATATGGAAGTGAAACTCCCTACCTTCCGCTCTTCCACCCTTCCAAGACGTTTCAGCTCCCGCCCATGAGGAACTTTCAGGCGCTACTCCAAGAAATCGACCAGTTGCTTGAATCGCCTCCGAATACTCCCAAACCGTCGTCCACCCCGGATGGCGAGCGACCTGCGGACGCCGCAATCGAAGAGGACAAACTGCTCGCCTTGCTAACGCGGTACTTCGGTCACACCACTTTTCGAGCCAATCAACGGGAGATTATCGAAGCCATCCTGAAGGAGGAGGATGTGCTCGCCGCTTTCCCGACCGGATACGGAAAGTCCCTCTGCTACCAACTGCCCGCACTGATGCTGCCGGGACTTACCGTGGTCGTGTCACCCCTAATCTCATTGATGAAGGACCAAGTTGACGGACTAAACCAGCGCGGCATTCAAGACGTAGCCCTGATAAATAGTAGTCTCAGGTTGGATGAATACCAGTGGGAATTCGGGCGCCTGACGCGAGGGGAAATCAAGCTGTTGTACATTGCGCCGGAACGTCTTCGCAGCCGCCGATTTCTGGATCTGCTGGATTCGCTCTCAGTTTCTCTGTTTGTGATCGACGAAGCGCACTGCATCTCGCAGTGGGGACACGATTTTCGGCCCGAATATCTGGCGCTGCGTGATGCGATTCAGGCGCTCCATCCGCGTACAATCGCGCTGTTTACCGCGACTGCTACCCCTGAAGTGCGAGAGGACATTTTTCACGCATTGGGAATGGATGGCAAGAGATGCCAAACGTTCTCGCGCAGCGTTCAACGCTCCAACCTAAAATTCAGCGTGTATGAGGTTCCGGACGATACGAGGAAGTACGAATACCTCGAGGCCTGCCTTAGGAGGCTAGAGGGCAACGGGATTATCTATGCGGGCAGGCGTGCTGAGACGGAAAAAATCGCGCGTCGTCTGAGGACGCGCGGATATCAGGCTGATTTCTATCACGCCGGTCTGTCGGCGACGGAGCGCAAAGGCGTGCAGGAACGGTTCTTCAATGATGGACCGGACGGGGTGGACCTTGTTGTCGCGACAAACGCATTCGGAATGGGAATCGATAAGCCCAACATCCGCTATGTTATGCATTGGACAATGACCGGCACTTTGGAGGGATATTATCAGGAAGCCGGACGCGCCGGGCGGGATGAGAAACCCGCTCACTGCGTGTTGTTGTACTGCCCCGACGACCGAGAACTCCATGAATGGTTCGTCAATCAGGAAAACGTCCTGAATAAGCGTGATCTCGCCAAACTCCTCGAGATTCTTGAAACGCTTCCCGCTGTGGATCACTTTCGCATGGGGACAGCGGAGGAACTGGGTTGGTTGAGCGGTTTCAAGGACGCGAAAATCCGGGTCGGGATCAGTTATCTCGAAAAACTCGGGTATCTCAGGAGACGGTACAATGTTCCTTCAAGACTCAATGTACGCCTATCCTCATCCAACAATCATGTCTCAAAGCCGGCCAGCGAGTCACAACAGATGCTGCTTCAGCAATTGAGGCGGAAGTCTCCCGTCCATTTTCTTGAGTTTTGTCGGGAGTTCAGCCTACCTCCGCACCGTCTCATGGAGCAGCTGATCGATTTTCAGAACGACGGATACTTGAAATACTGGGGAACGGAAGATTTGTTGCTCATTGAGCTGTTCAAAGACAGCGATTTGCTGGAGGCAACATCCGCAGAGGAGCTGGGGTTTGCGGATTACAAAGAACACAAATTTCGGCAGATTGATCAGGTTCAACGGTATGCACGGGAAAAGGAATGTCGTGGACGGTTGGTGCGCACTTATTTCGGCGAGCCCATAGAAGCGGACTATCGTTGCGGCAGTTGCGACTTGTGCGACCCGAACATACGTCTTGTGGAATAAAATGTGAAGCAAGTACGTCTCACATTGATCAGTCCTTCGACGCAAGCAATTTCAGATATCGCTTGGCTTCAGTGCTTACTTTCTCGCTCTTGTCGTGCGCCATCTCCTTCAGGATAGGAATGGCTTTTTCGGGTTTCATTTCGCCCACCGCATGCAGAACTGTCATGCGCACACCCTCGTAAGAATGCCGCCGCTTTGACAATAGATAGGTGATAGCTTCCGGGTGTGGACTTCTTACCAACCCCCATACCGCTGCTAGGAGAAAATTGGTATCCTCTTCTTCTGATTCTAGCACTCTTTGTAACGCCGAAAACGCGGATTCGCTGTCGAACTTTGAGAGCGCGCCAAGGGCGCTAGATTTGAATCCGTGGCTGTTTCGTTCAAGTGCTTTTAAGAAATACGGTATTGTTCGCTCATCTTGAATATGATCTAGGGCGTGGAAAGCCTCTGTAGGTTTGTTGACCAGGCTTCTAATGTATTCTTCGACCATTGCGTCGTCTAAACCTTCGAATTCAGACTCTTTAATATGTGTGCCGAACATCGCGCTGCCTAAACGATCGATGATGTCGCCCATCTTCGCCTCATCCAATGGAACTATCCGGAATTTCGTACTCGCTTTGGCATGTACGTTCGTTGTCTTGTCCCCAATCTTCCAAAGTTCGCCCGTATACTCACTCAGATTCAACGTTCTGCTGGCAATCATTGTGTAGTTGCCGACTTCTTGAAATGTTGCCCAATTGGGAAGAAAGAGTCTGAAGGCGTAATTGCCTCCGGCGGGAATCTTTCCAATACTAAGCAAGCCGCCCATCCCAGGTCCTGCATCAGGCTGCGGGACATGCCGATTGCCTTCTCCCTCCACAGTGACGGTGAAACTCGCTGGTCTTCCAAGCGCGTTTCTATCATCGCCGCCATCAAGCACCTGCAAATCTTGATCCGAGTGATTATCCACAATGAACGAAACGTAGACGGGCTCGCCGAGCATTACGGTTGTTTTATCGGGAACAAGGCGGGTTTGGATTTCATATCCGCCGACTGTGTAGATTTCGCTAGTCACCCGCGAAGTTTGGGTTAAAGAACTGGACAGAATCAGAAGTAGAACTAACACGCGATTCTCTTGCCGAATGAGTCGCATCATTTTTCTCCCGTGATTGCGTTATTGGAGTATATTCAATTTATAGCCCGCACCGCTTCCTCATACACTTGTCGAAACGGGACGCCATGTTCCTCGGCGTTGCGTTTGCAATCCTCATACTCCGGCACCGTCTTGATTGGTTCTCCATCCATGTATCCACGTTTGGCGCGAACTGGCCCCCACCGCGTCTGCACTTCAATGAAATTACGCGATAGCTTGGATCGCTCGACAAGGTGGCACCTCACCCCGAATGTTGTGGTTTCCTTTAGAACAACTTCTATTAGACTCTCGCGTAGATCGGAGGCGGCGAGTAGGCTAAGTTTTGTCGCCGGACGTCCCTTCTTCATAAGGATTGACGTGAGAAAGACGTCGAGAGCGCCCTTTTCAAACAGCAACTCTGTCAGATAACCCGCAATCTCCGGTGACATGTCATCAAGATTGGTTTCGATGAGGTAAACCTGATCGGTTTCGAGACTGCCTTCCTTATTTTCGCCGAGACAAATTCGTAGGAGGTTCGGTTGCTCCACAAGCTCCCGTGTGCCGGCGCCGTAGCCAACGCGGTCAATGACCATCTCCGGCATGGGACCAAACCCTCGTGCGAGTGTAGTGATAATCGCCGCACCCGTGGGCGTCACCAACTCCTTCCGAATTATCGTTTGCCGCACTGCAACCCCTTTCAGCAACTCCATTGTACCGGGCACGGGCACGGGCATCAGACCGTGGGCGCACCTCACAAAACCGCTTCCAAGTGCAAGTGGCGAAGCATAAAGTGCTTCGATTCCCAACAGATTCAAGCCGATGACACAACCGACAATATCGACGATTGAATCGATGCCACTCACCTCGTGCAGATGTATCTTGTCTTTGGAGGAATTATGAACCTTAGCCTCGGCTTCCGCCAACCGATCAAAAATCTGTTTCGATCGATCAATTATCGGCACTTCGAGATCGCTCTCCTCCAGGAGTGCGAAGATGTCCGCTAAATGCCGGCTGGGAGCGTGTTCGTGATGGGGATGATCATGTGTTTCGTGGGCGTGGTCGTGCGATCGGCTATTAGCGTCTGCGCCCTCTGATAATTCGACAGTCCGGTTTACGTCTTCTTGGCTGCATTCGGTCGTGCGAACGATTGCTCGTGTGCCGGTGATGTGGTGTTTGCTGGCTTTCTCGAAATTCAAGCTGAATTCGGCGTCAAGTTTTAGCTTTGACAACTCCGTCTTCAGCACCCTCGGATCAACGCCAACATCAACCAATGCGCCGAGCGTCATGTCGCCGCTAATGCCCGAAAAGCAATCGAAGTATGCGATTTTCATTGTTTCTCCCTGTCCGCAAGAATCCCTCCAGTCTACCGAAACCGTACCTGAAATTATAGCAAAACCGCGATTCGCTGTCAATCGGCGAACCTGAAGTCATCAGATCAATGGCATGTGAACCTGACGGATTACGCGAAATCGGTTTATGCTCTCCCGGTAGTGACTTGCCGCGACCAGAACTCGCTCCTACAGTAGTGAACTTCATTTGGAACACCCACTGCACGCCAACAATTACGCTTTGGATATCTCTATCCAAGCCAAGCAGGGCAGCTGAATTAAACGCGATCCTTGCACGCCATTTGTTGAAACCGGGTAGGCAAGGTTGCGTTCTTTTTTGTGCATTTTACGCGTTGTTTTAGATTTAACCGGAGGCAGGAAACATGATCGCATCTTTTCGACTACTCGCTCTCCTGCAAGTCTTCTTGCTCACTTCCGCCCTATGGATAGTGGGATGCGGGGGCAGCAACATAGAAAACCCCGTCATAGAAACCGATCCGGACGAGGATTTCCTCACGTCAGGAGGACCTGACAATCCACAGTCACTGAACGTAAAGGTAAATGTAAGTCAGGCCGTCGTTCAACCGGGAGAAAGTGTTCAGTTAACGGCAACAGTAGACGGCGTTCAAGGCTTCCGTATACTGCTGGATTGGATTAACGTCACCGAACACGGAACGCTTTCTATTACGAGCCCCAACAGTGCGACTTGGGTTGCGCCCGCGATTTCAAGCATTGATGGCGTTCAGCTAGAGGTCATTCAGTTCGTTGTTACGGTGTTTGACCGAGTCGTCTCAGTTAAAGAATCCGGCATTGATACTGACACCAAGGTCTCTACCGAGACGAAGACGGTGCTCCTTACCGTGGCGGTGACGTAGTTGGGATAGCGGAATAAAACGCGCTTGAAGAACCGGTTGACTCGCAAATGCGCCGGGGGTTTTCACATACCGGCGGGATAGCATTCTGCATGGCGCTACTTCCGGAAACTTCCAATTCACCCAACGATACCGCTGGAACTGCACGCAATGGTCGGCGCACCGTCCCTCCACCCCATTCCGAATCCGGACCATACTAAGAAGCCGTCCTCCCGCCGCCAATCATCCGCCATCAATAGCCGCCCGTGGAGGCGCGCCCTCTATGTATGCCTCGGCTTGTGGATGTTTTGCCCCTTCTCCTCCACCCCTTCCGATTCACGCCCCGAGATCGGAGTACGAGCCCTCGGCTTGAGCGGTGCGTTCATCAGCAACGCCACCGGGTCAACCGGTGCGCTATGGAACCCTGCGGGTCTTGCCGGTCTAAAACACGGAAGTCTGGTATACGACCTCTCCCAAGGTGCCCTATCCTTTGCATTACCTCTCAGCCGATATGGAACAGTGGGGCTAAGTCTTGTCGATCTCAATGGTACGGACCGCTTCTTTGTTGATAAACCCAATAATCCGATTGGGACATTCGAGTTTGGAAACAACCAAGCCGTGTTTTCATACGCCGTGAACATCCGAAGATGGCAAATTGGAGGAAACGTCGGCTATAATCGGGCTCCCTACGAAGGCAGTCTATGGATTCCAAGTTATGACTTGGGGATTGTCGGGAGGCTACATCCTCACTGGAGTTTAGGTGCAAGCATTCGCGACATCGCAGGCGTCATTATCACGGATGGCGACGGGAGATCTCTTCAAAGTTTCGCCCAGCAGTTTGCCATAGGCAGCACATGGGCGCCCATTGGACAGTTGCGGTTCAATAGTGCGTTCAATATTACGAACCGAGCAGTGGCGATGGGCGCCGAGGTTGGAACACACGACATCGCGTTCCGGTTTGGATCGGTCTTCGATTTCCTCGCGTCGGAACTTACACCCCGCAGGAGCGTCGGACTTACCCTGAGTCGATGGGGAAAGCAACTCAACTACGCCTACTTGACGCGACCGAATCCTACGTCCAAACACCTCGTTTCCGTTGGATGGACATTTGGAGGAAAATCTCAACAACAGGCGGAACGCCGTATTTGGACTCAGCCAGACTCGTCCAATCGGAAGATGGGGAGGAGCAATGCCTCCATTCGGCAACTTGCGGCTCGCTACAATGTGGAACTTGAGTTGATCCTCGCCGTAGTTCGAGTGGAGTCGAACTTCAACCCCAACGCGGTTTCAAGTTCAGGAGCGGTTGGGTTAATGCAGTTGATGCCGGGAACTGCGCGGGACCTCGGTCTTGACGTGCCCAACTATCGTAATGTGCTCAAGCCGACCCATGACGAGCGGGTAGACGAGCGTTTCAATCCGCGCAAGAATATGAGGGGAGGGGTTGCATATCTGAAAACTCAATTAAAAAGATACAATGGCAGCTATGTTCGCGCGTTGGCCGCCTATTATGTTGGTCCAGCCAAGGTACGCGAGAGCGGATCAATACCACGGAGAGCTGATCGATACACGGGCAAAGTGCTGAAGCACTATTACGAATTTAAGTCAAATTCCGCACGGAAGAACGCGGCGCTTGGGCGGTTGGAAAATCTACTTGCAAGCCGCCGCTAGATGTGGTAGATTTCAAATGCCGGTTTCAACCGGGCAACACGTTTCGGGATGTCCCAATTCATAAACCTTACTTCACCCCCGATTCAAAACAGATGAATCGGGCAACTCAAAATTAGGCGCGTTAATGCACAATCGAATAGCGGCTGCAACATCGGTTCTCTTCAACCCACTTCTCACGCCAATAGCGGCAACTCTAGTAATTGCCGGAAACTACGCTACAACCACGCGCGAGATGCTGATGTGGATGGGGATCGCTTTCACTTTTTTTCCCTATTGCCGATCCTTTTTATCCTTTTCCTCTTTCGCCTAGGGAGGGTAAGTAACCTCAATCTCGAGGTCAAAGAGCAACGCACGTTGCCGTTACTCTTTGCCATAGGCGCGGCATGCATCGGGCTAGGCATTTTCTACGTGATCGGCTCCCCACGAGAGATAATTTGGGCGGGGATTGCCTATATCGCAAACGGAGTTATCTTCGGCGCCATTACACAGGTCTGGAAAATTAGCTTCCACACGGGAGTTTATACCGGCTGTATCACCGTGCTTGTGTTGATTCTACATGATGCGAGGTTTGGTTGGCTCTTTCTCTTGGTGCCACTCATCGCATGGGCACGAGTTCGACGAAAAAGACATACCCTCATTCAAACGATTGTCGGTGCACTCATTGCGCTTATCAACACCGTCGTTGTTCTCCGGTTGTGTGTTGATATCGGTTTCGGATCTTAAGCGCGGGAATTGAGAGGGTACGACCGCCCGCACATCGAAACTCGTCTTACCTCATTTCAGCAGTGGCAGGTTATCCCACTCGCAATCCAAACAGAAGTATTTTCCTTCGCCTATATTCTGAATAGGACCTCCACATTTCGGACATTTCGTATGATTCTCCTTCTTTACCTCGTGCGGCGAGAACATAAGAAACTGCCCACTTTCCGTGGGGCGTTCGGTTCCTGAGGTAACGCTGCTCTCAAGTGTGTCAATGATATCTTGAGGATGAAGATTAAGTGGAGGCGGCGTGTTCGCGACCAAATCGATGAAATCGCTGCGATACACATTAATCGCGTGCGACTCGATTGCCTGACGCATGAACAATGTATACTTGCTAGGGGCGATCAAGTAAGCTTCCGAATCTTGAAGCTGCGTCTTGCGGCTCACGACAAGCTCATAGTCATCGTATGACAGGCGGTTTCCTGCACTCGCGCCATAGATTTCAAAAGCTTCGCGGGTGCGACTTGGCGACATGAGCAGGCAGTATAAGCGGTGAGGATATCGATTCAGGTGATCCAGAGGCAGGAAAATATCGGGTTGAGCGATACGCTGTAGAAACCCGATAAATGCTTCATAGACGAACTCCATTGCCTCATTCAACACTTCGGTGTCCAAACCCGCGCTCGACCTCTCCGCAAACAGGGGGAGCAACTCTCGCGAGTGCGCGTGAATGTTAACGTCGACATCAATGTTCTGTTGATCGCTGTGCGCCGTGATTCGGCAAAGCCGCTCAATCGGCTGGTGAGTAACCTTTATGGTGAATGGCAGCATGGAGTCGCTAATGAGACTAAATAGTATTATGGTCGGGGAATTTCGGCGATTGGTCTCCTCATACGATTTGGATAGTGTATCATAGCGTGTCTAGAGTGTCCAGAAGAACGCTATCTAGTAGCAGGGGAAACGCATCTAAATTTTCTGCATCATAAGAAAGAAAATCAGGCTAAGTTTGTGACACTATTTTGGGATTCGTAGGTTGGGTTGAACGGAAATTCGTTAGTAATCGCTAATCTTGTAACAGTTTTCGAGTGCCTATTTCGCTTGAACGCGCCAAAATTTGAGTGAAACCCAACATTAATCGTACGGCCTCCCACCATGAGCCCCTCCTCTGCAATTAGATGCGTTTCCCCTGTATCTAGTAGAAGGATGAGTTGGGGCGTGTAGTCGAACGAGATTGCTCTTGACCTTGTTGTTTGGGCAATCTATAATGCCTCTCCGATGATGATGCTCATGGTCGATGACTGACGGAGGAATTGAAACATGTCGAAGACAGCTTGTTTGGTAGGAACATTGGATACGAAGGGTCCGGAATTTGAGTTTCTTATAGAACGCATAGAGGCAAGTGGCGTTTCCACATGCGTTATCAATACAGGTATTTTGGGAGAACCGCATTTTGAACCGGATGTGTCCGCCGAGCAAGTAGCGGAGGTGGGTGGGACATCGCTCACCGCGCTCAGAAATGAGGGTGATCGGGGCAATAGCGTCGCCGCAATGGCAAATGGGGCCGCACGAATCGTCGAACGACTCAACGACGATAGAGCAATTGACGGTATCATTTCGCTCGGCGGGTCCGCTGGAACAACCATTGGAACGACCGCAATGCGCGCGCTTCCCGTGGGTGTACCGAAGTTGATGGTCTCTACGTTAGCCTCCGGTGACACTAGTCCCTATGTGGATACGAAAGACATCACGATGATGTATTCCGTCGTGGATATAGCGGGCGTCAATAGCCTCTCGCGCCAAATATTAACGAACGCCGCAGGCGCGATTGCCGGTATGATCAGTGCCGAGGTGCCGAGAGCAGATGATAAACCCTTAATCGCCGCGACGATGTTTGGGGTGACAACGCCTTGTGTGACTAAAGCACGCGAGATTCTTGAAGCGGCTGGGTATGAAGTTCTTGTCTTCCATGCAACGGGCTCCGGTGGACGCGCAATGGAAGATTTGGTCAAGGGCGGATTTATCGTAGGCGTGCTTGATGTCACAACGACCGAACTTGCCGACGAGTTGGTTGGCGGAGTGTTGAGCGCAGGACCGGAGCGCCTCGAAGCCGCGGGGAGTGAGGGAATTCCACAGGTAGTTGCACCGGGCGCGTTGGATATGGTGAACTTCGGTCCCCCCGACACCGTGCCCGAGAAATTCAAGGAGCGGACGTTCTATCAACACAACCCCACAGTCACGCTCATGCGTACCACCGTGAACGAGAACGCCGAGTTGGGAAAAATAGTGGCGCAAAAACTCAGTCGGGCAAAGGGGCCAACGACCGTGATAATTCCTGCGCGGGGAGTCTCCGCGATAGACACTGCAGGGCAACCGTTCGATTCGCCGGAAGCCAGAGCGGCGTGGATTCAGAACCTGAAGGCGAACGTGGCGGACGATGTCAGCGTGATAGAAATGGACAACAACATTAACGACGACACCTTCGCCGCGTGCCTTGCCGAAACGTTGTTGCAGAACTTAAAACACTAAGCTATCTATCTTTCACAGCGGAAAAACCTCACGCGGTAGGCAACGGCGCTTGTGCCTACCCGGCCCCCTCGGCTTTGGTTTTCAAATCCAGACCCTTCATAGAGCCGATTGGCGAGCAGTAGAGTGGACAATTAATGTGACAGAGATCTTTTTTCTGAAACCTCGTTTCTTCCCTAAATTCTAGATGGCTTCGAGGTAATGGTCTAGTCGATCCATCACTGGCAACGAAATACGGACAATCAAGGTAATCCCATCTTCCGATAAATCACAGTCCAAACAGTCACCAAATCGCCGATTTCCTCCCCCTTTCTCTGTCAATCTGCGTCCGTGGTATTCCTTCTCTCTTCCGTTCCGGCGTCCCTTCTCACCATCCGTTAGCTGCTGCTTCTACCGATTCCCTCCCGAAGGCGCAAATTTGCCTTGAAACAGACCCCAACATTTTGATACACTGTGATCCGACATCCTGATTTCAAGCCACCGGATTGAACGAGAGTAAAGGTTGTATCGCGATACAGTTCAGTGTCAAAGACGTGCCCATGCGTTGGAAGAGAGGTATTCTCAAGATGAAACGATATTTTTTTGTACCGCTGCTAGTCCTGTCTTGCTTCGCCGCAGGGTGTAAATCGGGCTTCATGAACGCCCTTGTAGCACCGCAGCAGTGGAGCGAGAATTACGCTCTGCTCGAAGGCGCAACATGCTCCGTGCCGAGAATGGCTGACGGCAGTCTAGAAACCGTTGGCACAGCCAATCAACATTGGATTGTTATTACCTTGCCAGTTCGTAAATCGATTCACCGAATAGTCATTCGTGAGACAAATATTGAAGATCTGATTATTTATGAGAGTATCGGCGGAGAGGGGGAGTGGAAAAGGATCGACAAGATCAATAATAACCGCAAATCAACGATTGACATGCGAGTCAGTGTGGTGACAGACGCCATCCGATTCAAGATCGGAGAAACCTCCGACGACAAACGACTTGCGGGGAATTTTTCCTACCAAGAAAACAGGCTAAAAAACCGACAGGTCAAGCGCGGGTACCCTACTGCACAAGAAATCGAACTCTACGGGTTTGTGCAGAAAAAAACTTCAAGCGGCGAGTAAATCCTTAAGTCAAACTATCGAATGCATCAAGGCCTCAGGCAACGTAGATCAACTGCCGCCTTGGGCGTGGCGCTTCGCTCTCAACAATCGCCCAATGTTTCCCTCGCCTTGAATCGCTGCCGAAGCGTTATTCTCATGTGCCATCATCGGCTTTATTACGGATGCCTGTCGAGGCATTGGAGCGCCTCTTGATGTTCTAGCCAGTTCCGCTTTACGGGCATTCAATCGGCTCATCGTTCCAGTTGACTCGCCCTTCTCGCTGAGACGAAACGTCGCTAATTGCTCCCGAAGTTGCGTGAAGTAGCCGCTTGCCACGCTAAATCGGCGAAGAATCATCTCAAACACGAAGATAAGAATACCCGAAATCAGAAGTGTGCGCGAAAGAGATTCGGGCGATTCGACCTCGCTGCCAGTATACTTAGCAATCTGTTTGGGCGTAGGTTCATAAATGCCGTTCGTGCGGCTAGCGATCAAGCGCAGAAGCTGATGGTCAGCTTCAAATTCTGCGTATTCTGCAGGATATGAGCGTACAAGGCTCGCTTGTCTTGACCCGATGACACGGCTGTCCCGTTTCATTTGAGCGGTGACCAAATAAACGCCAGTCTCTCCAACAGAGAATTCCCCTCTAAACCGTGTCGGCGATTCTCGATGCATGTCTACAATTCTTCCCGATTCCATCGGGGACGCAACACTGACTTCGAATCTCTGAACACCAGAGGTAGCTTCGGCGTTAGCAATATCAATAACAACCTGCCCGACACCACCGCGGTGAGTAACCTCAAGGTCAAAGTCCCCGCTACCCTCATGCGCGGGTGCCGACCAATTGACCACTTGTCCCCAAAACTTCGCAACCTGCCCCCATTCTATCCACTCCGATCCCCACCCGGGTTTCACGTCCGAGGTAAATGCGACAGATCTGCCGAAGCCGTAACGCCATGCGGCGAGTATCGGGTGCTCTTGGTGAGAACGGATATATACTTGGCTGTATTCCTTTTCCGAGGTTGCAATGTAACCGTGAAGTCCCGGAAGCTGACTTATGCCCGCCGTAATCGTCAAATCCTTCTCGCTAATTGTTGGTTGAAACGCCTCCTGAACCATGTATTTTTGGGTTTGCCTGACCTCATCCGCCAAGATCTTCGGCAGTTGATTCACATTGTCAACGGCCACATAGTTCCCTTGTCCCCGCTCCGCTATAGCCTGCATAAGGTTCTGAGCCGCGTCCCCGATAGCAATCGTTGTCACATAGATGTCATCAGCCGCGATCCGGTCGGCGAGTGTGTCAAAATCCCCGTCTGATCTGCCATCGGACAGAAGAATGAGATGTTTCTGTTTAGCGTCGACCGCCTTGAGTTTTTCGTACCCTCGATTAAGTGCGGGATACATCTTTGTTCCGCCCGTGGGGGCTAGTCCGCCAACTTCCCGGACAATTCTCTCATGATCCATTGTGGGTGAGATGTCTAACCCAATCTTGGCGGCAAAACCGATTACGCCCGCCTTGTCCTCCTTATCAAGCTCGCGTACGCCGGCACGAATGCCTTCAATCGCTAGTTGAATTTTCTGATCCGCCCCGACATAATTTGCCATGCTACCGGACGTATCAATAACAAACATCAGCGCCAAGGACTCTTTGCGCTGCTTCGGCGTCATCTCGACAGGCAGAACCCGCTCCAGCGGGGTGCCGTGATAGCCGCCCATACCGAAGGAACGATCCCCGCCGATTACAACCAATCCTTTCCCGAGATCGCGGACATAGCTCTCAATCAGGTCCATCCGGGCGTTTGAGAGGTCATCAGCCGAGACGTTACTCAGAATAACTACAGCACTACTCTGCAACTCGGCTAACTCAGTCGTGATTTCAAGCGGCGATACGACGTCCACTGCAAAACCGCTGGATTCCAAGATGTGTTGCAGGACCCCGGTTTGCCCCGCGTCACCCTCTACATACAGCACGCGAGGCTGACCACGCACACTGACGTAGCCGTACGCTTCGTTGTTTTCGAAAATGGCATCCTGTACCGATACTTTGAACTGGTACGTATAACTCCCCTGCTCGTCAATCTGTTGATCGGGTATTCTGATTTCCTGTTTCTCCGGTTTCAGCGTAATAAACTTTGGGTCGGAAACCGGTTCACCGTCACGGTAAAGTTGAATCTCCACCAAATTGTTTCCCGTGCTCTCGGCAATCGCACGCACCGTAAAGTTTTGACCGGGCGTCACCTGGGGCGGCAAATGCACGTCGCGTACCCACACCTCATCCGCTCTCTCGGAATTCAGCGGGATTGTAAAGATCTCAATCCCGCTAGCTTGCACGAGGTCCAGGAGCGGTTTGAGACTGCCGGCGTTCTCCAATCCGTCGCTCAGCAGCACGGTTCGCTTCTGCCGGTCATCAGGCAACATACGCATGGCTAGTTGAAACGCGGCTGCAATGTCCGTCGAATCATAATCCAGCGCCGCTTCCGACAAGACGTCGGGCGTGAACTTCGGTTGCTCCGTCTTGGAGCGCATGGGAGTGGAGGTTGCCGACTGCGCGGCGAACGCGATAACACTATAAAAATCGGTCGGTTTCAACTCGTCAATCGCCGCGTTGATTAAATCGACTCCCCTGTACTGTTCTTCTGGTGGGACGCTGTCGGACACATCCAGGAGAAATGCGACGGCGATAACATCTTCTCGGTGATTCCTGTGCAGACCTGCCAACGCCAAAACAAAAAGCAGTACGGCAACCGTACGCAGAATAAGCGTCGTCGATTTTCGCCATCGCGACGCTTCGACTCGCGTACGGCGGTGGATAATCAACAACAGCGGAAGGCAAATGATTAACAACAGGAAAAGGGGAGTATCAAGGAAAGCCATCATACGAGGAGCGGATTATCTGGCACCTACAATGTTTGCGAAGGGGAGAATTTGAGTGTTTAGTAAATACTTTCGTGATGAGGGGATTGACGCTTGCCCGCCCTTAACGTGTTAAGTCTTTTCCCTAAACTTGCCTGGCTCTCGTTAACTGCTTGAATCGACGGAGAGAATCCTTTCTTAGAACGGAAAATCCCCTAACTAGCGCAGTGGATTGAATTATACCATATCTCGCCGCACTTTGGAAGGTTGGCGCTGGTGTGAAGGGCGGAAAAGCATTTTCATTTCGCCTAACTCGCGCCGCGATGGACCTGAAACGACCGCAAAATTCTCCCCCTTTTCTTTGACAATTGGCTCCAAAATATGATACTATTTTACCCCAAATGAAGCAACCGGATGTACTTGCCTCTCAAACCGCGTTTTGGATTTGCCCAGGTGTTCATTTCGTAAATCCGCATAACGTTTACCAAACGACAATTCATCCCAAATTAAAGCAATAGTAAGCCGACTTGTATCTACAACTCAACCGGATTTACCGCCCCCGCTATACTCAAATTACTTATTTTGACTTTGCAAGGAGGAAATCCCGATGGACACGGAATTGGCTGGCGAAACAAACTCCAAATTTGTGAAGGAAGGATTGACATTTGACGATGTTTTATTGATTCCTTCCCGGTCAGAAGTGCTGCCTGATGAGGTTGACACGCAAACGCGGTTAACTCGCGGAATCCACCTTAATATACCAATCTGCAGCGCCGCGATGGATACCGTTACGGAGGCGAAACTTGCAATCGCAGTTGCACGAGAAGGGGGAATCGGGATAATCCACCGCAACTGCTCAATCGAAGAACAGGTGCATGAGGTTGATAAAGTCAAACGATCCGAAAGCGGAATGATCGCCGATCCGATTACGCTGACCCCGGACAAAACTGTTCGAGACGCACTAGAGTTGACGGCACGTTATCGTATCGGGGGCGTCCCGATCGTAACGGTGGAAGGGTATCTGGTGGGCATGATTACAAACCGCGATCTTAAGTACGAGGAAGATCGCGATCTTCCTGTAACGGAGTTGATGACGCCAAGCGAGGAGCTTACCACTGCCTCACCGGGTATTACACTTCAGAAGGCAAAGCAAATTCTTCATCATATTCGTAAGGAGAAACTCCCGATTGTTGATGAGAAATTCCGATTGTGCGGGTTGATTACCATTAAAGATATTGACAATGTTCAACAATATCCATCGGCGTGCAAAGATGAATCCGGCAGACTTAGAGTCGGCGCAGCCATTGCGCCATCTTCGCCTTTGGAAGCGGTCGAACAGCTTGTTGCCGCGGAGGTCGACGTGCTGGTCATCGACACGGCTCACGGACAGGCGACAGGTGTCATTGAGATGACGCGGCAGGTAAAGGGACGTTTTCCGAATGTTGAATTGATCGTCGGTAATGTTGTCACTGTGGAGGGTACTCGCGAATTGATTGACGCCGGCGCTGATGCGGTCAAGGTCGGTATGGGACCAGGATCGATTTGTACGACTCGTGTAATCGCTGGAATCGGTATACCACAGATTACAGCCATTTATGATTGCGCTAGCGAGGCGGACAAATATGATGTCCCGATCATCGCGGATGGAGGGATTCGATATTCGGGAGACATCGCCAAAGCGATCGGTGCGGGTGCGAGCTCTGTGATGATAGGAAGTCTGTTCGCCGGCACAGAAGAGAGCCCTGGCGAAACGGTGATTTTTCAAGGTCGAACATTCAAAGCGTATAGAGCGATGGGATCATTGGCTGCTATGAAAGAACGCGGCGGACGGGAAAGGTACTTCCAAGATGACCAACTCCCCTCGAAGCTGGTGCCCGAGGGAATAGAAGGACGTGTTCCTTACAAAGGAGCTTTGAGCGGGTTCGTTTATCAACTAGTCGGAGGGCTCCGCGCGTCAATGGGATATTGTGGTACCCCGACAGTCAACGCATTGAGGACAGAAGGACGGTTCATCCGAATGACAGGAAGCGGCTATCGCGAAAGCCATCCGCACGATATTGCCGTTACCGAAGAGGCGCCCAACTACAGTACTAGCCTCTAGCAACCGCGGAAACCGAGTCTTGCGAGTTTGGTACGTAATGCTTGACATAAACGCTCAATCGTGTTACTATCAATATATGCGAAACCGAATTTTCAGATTGTACGGTTTCGGCGCGTTACGAAAGAGCAGGTCAGATCTCTAGGACGAGCGTGAGTTTTCGCAGGGTTGTGCGGAATTACACATAAGGAAGGCGTAAATCTCGATTGATATGAAGAAAGTTAATGAGGAGATGTCGTTTTGGGACAGGCTCTATATCCCGGCGCTTGTCAAAGGGATGCTTACAACCCTGAAACACATTCCGAAGAAAAAATTCACCTATCAGTACCCTGAGGACCCGCGGAGCGTCACCGAGCGAAATGACCGCTATCGCGGTATCCACAAACTCACGACCGATGAAGAGGAACATATCAAGTGTGTAGCGTGTTTTCTGTGCGCTACAGCTTGTCCAGCAGACTGCATTACAATAACAGCGGCTCCTGCTCCGGAGGGATGGAAAACTAAGGAAGGCTTTCAGCGCGAGAAGTATCCCGATGTTTTCGAGATTAATATGCTTCGTTGTATCTTTTGCGGGTACTGTGTGGAAGCCTGCCCGGAAGACGCTATTCAGATGACGGGCATCACTTTGCCACAATACTTCAGAGAAAAACAGGAGGAAGGTGAGATCTTGGGACGCTCGCGTAGCGATTTCATCTTTGATCGTGACAAATTAGTGGCGAACAACGATATTGCTCAACAGGGGTTGAGCGTTAATTCTTAGTCGAATTCTTATAAAACGCCTACTTCATAGGTTTTTCACAGGCAAGGATTTCCCATGTGTTCACACTAATATGGGTTAAGAATTGCCTTTTTTTGTTATTTCACACCTGCCACATTGTGCATAGTCAGCTGGAGGACTGACAATACTTCGACCAGATGCAAGACCTATCGCTTAATTTCCGTTCAGACTCGCTTCTCGCTTTAACTGACAAGATTAAATCAAGCATCGAGGGTCGGATGGATTGGGGAGATACGTTTGGCGTCGGACTCGGCGCCAAAACAGATAAGTATCTACTTGTATGGACGCCCAAGAATTCATCAGAAGCGCAAGTTCTTCCCGGATTCGACTCCGAAGATGGCAAGCTTAGACTTAAGATGAAAGGACGCCCCGGAGCATGGGCATCTTGGGTTGACGAGGCAAAGATCGCTGCGGAAACAGACGACGATTACGAACGCGTTCGGAAAAGTGTGCAGGAATTGGAACGTAATGCCCGTCAGGTCGTGGATTTTGCTGACGGAGTGCTGACAGACATTACAGTGCAGCACCTAGGTAAGACGCTAACGTTGTCTGAGTTGTCTCAAGAGGTTTTGAAGGTTGAACTGGCGGTACCAAGTTCTGCCAAAACCGGGAGTTACATCCTCGCAAATTCCGCCGACGGAGCCTCGACTACGGCACGAGTGATTGTTCCTGAACAGACGAACATTCATCAGGTACATCTAAACGAAGATGAATTGTTTGAATCAATTGCCACGACCGACTGCGATGCACTTCTAGTTGTGTTTCGCACACACGCGAGACGTTACCCCGACCTTGTTGATATCCGTTACTGTCTGACCCTTGATGCGCATTTGCGCCTAGATTCCGAGCAAGACGATATTATATCCAACATTTCTCCGTTTAGATCCGCAGGAGATGCGTCGCAGATCCGAATCTTTCCGACAGCGGCAGTTTACGACCCGCTGGAGCAGGATGTTGTACAGCTAGCTCCAATCGCTCTTGAAGGAACATCCGAGCAGTTTGACGAAGCTATCTCCGAATGTTCGTCAATGATCGACAGCTATGTGTCAGAAGCAAGTCAACAAGCATTCCAACTGATGTCCGCGTTTCAACAACGCATTGAAACCCGACTCCAGGCCCTCGTTCTCCAACCGGGACAGCGTGTTCATGATAAGGTTTGGGATGAGCTTGTTCATCACGATCTGCGAAGTCGAATGCTTGAATTTGCCGATTTCTTCGGTGAACACGTCGGCGATCATTTTGATTCGGACATGGCAGATGCACAACGGGAGGAACTCCGGAATATCATTGACCCGATGATTGAGTCGTGGCAAATCTATGACTTGCGTCAGACTACACTCAAAAGCATCATTTTGTCGGGATATAAACTGGCGAATCAAGTGTTAGATCGGGCGACGGGTATTCTCTACGACCTTCTGTTCGAGAGGTATTTCATAGAGTCCGGTTTTGTTAAAGTCGTAGAAGTCTTCATACTTGAGAATGGAGAGTTGATTGACGAAGTTCAATTACCTTCATGGACAAAAAAGACGGTACGTGAACGTCTTCATCGTTCTGCTCTGAATACTTCGGTGCATCCTAAGCAAATCGAACGGCTACGAACTCTCTGGCTAGAATTATTGCACGTTGCGAATTTCGCGAGTCGGCACCGACAGCAGTTTGAAACAGTTATTCAGCCCTTGGTAGATCTACTACTGATGCCAAAACAGTCGTCATCTGTTGGTAGGTTACGCCGAAGTTCAAGGAAAAAAGACAGCCAATTCAGCGGATTTGAAATTCCGGATGAAGAGTTTCGGAGTGTTATCAGTCGGCTAAAGGATAGCACCTCCATAATTAAGCGCTGGATTCGGAATGCGCCAAAGGAGCGGAACACCCTTGGCCAATACTATGCAACGCTATGGATGATACTGACTGATGGTAAAATCAGAGAGCGGCTTAGCCAGAGTTTCAGCCCCCTGTGCGACATTAATCTTAGTATTCCGATAGAAGCCAAGCGGCTAATTGATCTGGTTTTGAGCGGTCAAATTGTCATACGTGATGAGAAAGACCTTACTGGGCTGAAACGTAATCTTGACCGTGCTCTACTTTCAAAAAGTGGCCGCGGTTTACGCGAGACGACGACTCCCTCTATACTAGAGATCCATGGAGATACCCTCTACTGCCTTTTACGAGAGGAACTTTTAGAATATCAGCGGACTTTAGAAAAACGAGCTTTGCGGATTGCAAGTCCTAAACCTCAAAGGAAACAGAACGGAAAGAAGAAGGGACAAACGAAAGCCAAGACATCGTCAGAGTCGGTGACGGAAACTCTCGGTTGGATTGAGGAGGAGAAGCCAAAGGTCGCTGAACTTATCGAATTTCTTACACCGTATACAAATGCGGCTCCGATCCTGATTGAGGCAGGAATTGATTCCCAATCTTCCGAGCTAGACCAGATTCGGCGGCATCAGGTGATGAGTTTTGACCTGCAGGAATTACCGCCCATTGAGAAGACATGGCTTGAAAACGCCAAATCAGTTGATGATTATCCGAATCTGAGGGCCTTCTTGCTTGAGTACCAGTTGCCTATCTCCACCACAGGTCGTTTCCTGATGAACCTGAGGAAGGCGTCGTCCACTGCTTCGAGGAACGGGGACTCGACCGCTGTGTTTGACGTCGTGTTGGATCTCGTCCAAGAATTGAAGAACCTTCAGGATGCGGGCTATAAGGGTGAAACTCTTAAGCAATTCGCGGATTATATCTCTGAAAAGCTGTGGCGCTGGGAACTCACTCAAATCACTGCGGATGAACTACCGACATTGATTAAGGAAAAAGTACTTTCGACTGCAATCTGTTACGAAAAGGAAGTGGAGTCCTTGTTGGAATATGTTGAACGATACGATCAGCTCCTCCAAACAAAGATTGCGACTGAGTCCGAGATGGACCATCAGCGGAAGGCACTTGAGAAACAGTTCCAGGATGTCGTAGATACCATCTTGTAAATCCCGTTCGGAGAGGGATGAACCTCTGAGTCTGCACTTGAATGCTTCCCTCTAATCGACATGAAAATAAGTATTCTCGGGCGAGGCGATTCAGCGCTTGCCGTTGTCTCCGAGATTTGTAAATCCGATGTCGTTTCGGAGGTAGTGCTCCTTGATGAGCACCGGGGAATACCTCGCGGTGCCGCACAGGAATTGGAAGCGTCGTTGAATGTTGGAGGACATGTCGCGACTATTTCAGTTTCTCGCACTTCTGTTTCACTTGCTGGTTCCGAAGTAGCGATTCTGCTTTCCCCTTCCTCCCGTACTGATGTCTATACAGGGGGATCGATCCGAAATGCCAATCTGGCATTCGCCCGAGATTCTGTCAAGCGTCTGAAACAAAATGCTCCGCAGGCGCGAATCCTCGTTGCTTTTCCGCCAGCGAATTACCTTTCGCACCTGATCCACAAGGAACTGGAGTCGGAACCAGGCCAAGTAATCGGACTTTCAAGCATTCGGGCAAGCGCCTACTTGAAACATAAGATCGCCAATCATTTCGACGTTGCGGCTACAGATGTCGCTGCACTGGTAGTGGGAAACGACCAAAGCGTTCTAGTTTTGCCCCAGTATTGCCGCATCAATGGTATTCCTATTGACCAACTACTGGGTGACGCGCAGATAGATGATCTCACGGCTGGCGCTAATGATTGGCACAGAGCGCCGGCATATGCGGATAGCTCCTACAGTCTATCGGTGTGTCTCCGGCAAATTGTCGATGCGATCGGGTTGGACAAAAAGAAGATAATCAGTGTAAGTACGCTGGTTCAGGCGGCCACTTCATCGGTTTATTTGAGCGTCCCGGCTAAAATTGGAAGCTGCGGGATGGAGGAGATTATCAAATTGGAATTGACGGACAAACAGCAGTACCAATTTACTCGGTTGGTGTCAAGAAGCGTTGACAATCAACTAGCAACGATGCGAAATTATTCACGGGATTAAGGGAATGAGAGAGATATACAAGGAAATCCTAAATCTCATTGATGTGGCGCAGGTGGGAGCGTACTGTACAGTCGTCGAAACCAAGGGATCGACGCCGCAAAAACCCGGTTCCAAGTTGCTCATTTTACCGGATCTGCGCAACGTTGGGACGCTCGGAGGCGGGTGCGTGGAAGCGGAAGCACGCCGACAAGCGATCGGTTTAATGCAAGGAGGTGTTCCGCGACTGCTTAATTTCCAGTTAGATAGTGACTACGGTTGGGATGACGGTCTCATTTGCGGCGGCAACATGAAAATATTCATCGATCTCCCAAAGTCTGAAGACGAAGCTGCCATGTTTGCTCGTCTACAGGAATTGAACGACGAGAAAGTGCCGCTCGTTGTCGCGACGGTTGTGAAGAGTGAAGTGGACGAGGCCCAAGCCGGAATGAAGATGATTCGTGCCGTGAATAATGAGCGCGTCGGTTCGTTGGGGAACGCGGCATTGGAGTCGGAAATCGAAAGCGAACTCAATGAGGTGTTGGAGGAGAATTCCCCGGGCGTGTTTCGCTGGAGAGGCGACGATGTGTGGGTTTTTCTTGATCCGGTGCAACCACGCCCAACGCTTCTCATCGCGGGCGCGGGGCATGTCGGTCAAGCGTTATGTCAGCTCGGCGATTGGCTGGACTTCGACATCGCCGTTGTTGATGATCGCCCCGATTTTGCGTCAGCGGAGCGCTTGCCGGAAGCAAATGAGATTATCATCGGTGACATTGCCGAAGAGTTGGGAAAGTACCCCATCAATCACCTGACTTACGTCGTCGTCGTCACGCGAGGTCATCAGCATGATGAGGAGGCACTCCACAGTGTGGTTGAATCCAAGGCGCGTTACGTCGGGTTAATCGGTAGCCGCCGAAAGATAAAACTGATTCTCGACGATCTAATGGAGCTTGGTATTTCGGAAGACGATCTCGCCCGGGTATACGCTCCTATTGGTCTGGACATAAATTCAAAAACTGTCCCCGAAATTGCGGTGAGTATCGCCGCTCAATTGATTCAAGTGCGTAACAGCACAAAATCGGAGATTCGGTTTGATGCGCAACCGGCGCGAATGCCCTCGGTAAAATTGAGCACTCAATAGTGCCGTCGCCGCATGGCTACAGTAATGAATAGAATTCAGTTAGATGCCAACGGCTCTTATACGGTGCCGGAAGTCGCCGATTTTGTTAAGACGGCGCTGGAGTATGTTGGTCGGGAATCCAAATCCAATCCGCTCAGGTATTCCGCGTCGGATGTATATTGGATTTTACACGATTTTCTCAGATATGTGAATGCGCACACGGAGGGTGAATTTGTACTCACGCGTCTCAAGAAGGGAACATGGCGGATCGACTATCACACCGAAGATGCCGCTACCAAAAAAGTGAAGGCGCATCACACACGAGAACTTCAGGAAACCGCTGACTATATCGAAGATCTGAGCGGCCGCCGCCCGCCTTGGGGCTAAGACCTCGTGTTGGGATCCCCTCCCCCGTTTGTATAACATCCACGCCCCGAGTTCGCCCGCCTCGCGTTCCGCCTCGCAGCCAATCACCCTAATGACCATTGCCATAATAACTTGCCGGGCTTACCTGCGTTCGATATCGAACCGGAAGTCAATCTATAGATTCGCCGTTGGGGCTGCAGCTAGAATGCTTTCGACTTCGCCTTCGTTGAGTATGCGAATTGCTTCCACTAACTGTTTGTCGTTTGGCAAGTTTACGAGCGGGTAGATTCCAAGGTTGACATTGAAAATATCACGCGCTTTTATCCGGACGGAATTCTGCAGGTTTGCCGCAAATTCTTCACCCAGAGATGCAATCAGGTTGGGAAGCTCTGCCTCAAGTGCCGTAAAGTCAGCCTCTGTGGGCGTCTCGCCTGCGCTTTTCTCCTTCTCTTCGATCCACTTCTCTACGAACTCCTTGATTGATCCAAAAACATTCACGGTTTCGGTTGTACGATTCTCGACAACCACGTGCGGCGTAATACGTTTTTTGTGAATTCGTGCTCCGCTCGGAGTGAAATATTCCGAGATTGTTAGTGAAACGGAACCACCGCCATTCTTCAGCGGGAAGCGTTGTTGAACAAGTCCCTTTCCATAAGTGTCAGTGCCGACCAACACTCCGCGTTTGGTATCTTTGATTGCCCCGGCAACAATCTCGGAACCGCTTGCGCTCCACTTGTTAACCATTACCACGAGTGGAATGTCGGGGGGACAGAGGAGACCGCTGTGCGCGGGGTATTCTTGATTGAATCGATGTCCTCGGCCCCTTGTCGAGACAATGGAGCCCTCGGAAATGAAGGCGTCTACAACATAATTCGCTTGCTCAAGCAGACCTCCCGGATTGTCTCTCAAATCCAGAATTAGCGCTGTCATTCCTTCGTCCTGCAACTGCGTGATCGCCGTCTTGAACTCGGCGTTAGTTCTTCCGGTGAAATTCCTTATTTTGATGTAGCCGATCTGATTCTCAAGCATCCCTCTTTTGACGTTTTCCGGCAAAATCTCCTCTCGCGTGAGGGTTAATTCAAATGGCTCCGGTAGCCCGCGGCGTTGTACAATGATTTTAACTTTCGTCCCTACTCTTCCCCGCAAGATATCAATTACATCTTCAAGTGTCTGTCCCGATGCCCCTCCGATATCAAGCCGAATGTCATCGACTTTGATAATATAATCTCCAGCCTGTAATCCCGCTTTGATGGCGGGAGAGTCGGGCAGAGGTCGTGAAATTTTAATCAAGCGTTTATCCACGTATATCTGAATCCCCAACCCCCCAAATTTGCTATGGTAAAGATCTTCCTTCTCCCGCTTTTGTTCCCGCTCGGGCAAATAGAATGTATACGGATCTCCCAGTGCGGCGAGCGCACCTTTGATGGCACCTTCATACATCTTTTTTCTATCTATTTCCTGATAGTAATATTCATCAGCCTTTTTGACCGCCTCCACAACGGCCTTGTAGAACATCGGACTCGTGATGCGTCTGTCTCGATTGCTTAACGCATCTCTACCAGTCTCGGACGCAATCAGCAGCGATACTACCACAATAGATGTCAAGAAAATGATAGGCAAGACCTGTTTCCTATTGGGGTAAATCATGATAACTCCTTCATATTGTGATAGCGCGAAATATTTTGAACTATTGCTCCAAGGAGGTTTCCATTTTATGAAAAGAAACCTGTAACCGGACTTCCTATGTTGAACATATTATGTATCGGCATTCCTCGAATCAATCAGCAGAGGTGCGTAATTATAACATGACCTGCCATGCCCCGCAACTGAAATAGCCGTTAACACCTCTCTACGAAATCGCGCTGGTAGCGCTTAGTCTGCCAATCCAAATCGGGCAGCGTTTTCCAGCGATTGTGCATCCATAGCCATTGGGCTGGATACTGCCGAATGTATTCCTCAAGACTATTCATCAGTCGTGCGGTGTTTGTCTCAACATCGTGTTCCAAGTCATCAGACCGCTCCAGGGCAATCTGTGGCGAAATATGAACATGGTGTCGGTCGTCCGGCTGGCGGATATCCAGAGAGAAATGCAGCGGCGCCCCTGTCTTGAGCGCAAAGGTAACGGGACCTCTAACTGCGGAGGTGAGCCGTCCGAAGAAATTGACGAAAACGCCTTCTCGACCGGCGTCTTGGTCGGCGAAAAAACCGACGGCGTAGTTGGATTTTAATGCCCTGAAGGTTTCCTTTACAGCCTTCCGACGAGGGATTAATTTCAAACTCAGATGTTCCCTATACTTCCAAACTAGGGCGTTAAGCCGCCTGTCTTTGAGGGGAAAAGCAAGTGCTTTCGCCTGGTTCGGGATGATAACACCGTAAACCAGTGCGAGAAGTTCCCAATTACCGAAGTGTGGAAGAAAGACGACCGCCCCTCGTCTCTCATTTAGGGAGTCCACGATGTGTTCCCTGCCCGTTACGCTTACCTCGCGCCAAATGTTGGCAGGAGTCAATTTTGGGAAACGCAGAAATTCGATTGCTGTCTTGCCGGCATTTATGAAACTCTGCAAACATGTTTCTTGACGTTCCCGGTCGGTCAACGTATTTCCAAATGCAATTTTCAGGTTGTCTAAGGCAATCTGGCGGCGTTTGCCGAGCGCACGATACAATAGTCTGCCGATTATGTCGCCGAGATGCATTGCCAGGTTCTTGGACAAACGGCGCACAAACCATCCGAACACGATGGCGATGAGATAGGTCATTTTTCAATGATGCTCTTAATTCGTGTGCTTCACGTTAAGACATAAATAGGACTTACGCAAACACCATACTGATAGCAGGAGATTTCAATTGTTGTCGTAAAAACTCACTCAACATTCCGTGTTTGACCTGATAAATCGTTCGACCAGTCTGATACGCAATAGCTTGGAGTCGAATCCAGACTAACAATGTACAACCGATGTGGTTGCGAACAATTCGAGCTAAACGACATTGACACCGTTCAAGTCCGGTGAGTTGTTTGGCTTCTCGGTGAAATTGCTCAATCTTCCATCGCCAGTTACACGCTTGTTGTACAACTGAAGTGTCGTTTTGAACGAAATCGTTAGTTACGACATAATCTGTGCGTCCGGTAGAAGACGCGACCCGAAATAATTTCACCTTATGGTTTTTGGGAAACCCTCTGATTTTGATGCGTTTGCCTGCATTAAGTTCGGTTTGTGTCCAGACTAAGTTGTCAATCCGTTGGAAGGGTTCAGCGCCATTTGAATCGTCAACACGCCGATTGGTTTTCAGTGGGCAGTAATAAGTTTTCCCCAGTCCTTCAATGTGCAACATGAGGGTTTTGGTGGCATACCAACTATCCATCAACACCGCTTGAAAAAGAAGATGTTTCTGGTAGACCACCAGAGATAACATCTCCTTGGCGTGGTCTAACTTCGTTTTACCGTCTCCCTCTGGGTCGTAAATCCGATAGTCAATTATCCAGAATCGGTCTAAGTTTGGATTAACATAAACGCAGGTGACTACACCGATGCCGTTGATGACACCGTGTGCGTTACCACTGTATTGACGACGCACTAACTCAATGCTCCGGGCATACTGTTTGTCCAAAACCGTGTCATCAAAGATGACATATCCTTCTTCAACTTGAACCAGGTAGGGGTTAACGTTTTCCCACACCAAACGAGGGGGAATGCAATCTCCTGCTAGATAACGGTTTATCATGTCATGACTAAAATCCTCGCTGTGGTCAGCAAAATGGGTCAAGGTATAATTAATTGGACTGCTCAGCAGATACTGACAGTAATCAAGTCGTGTCGGTTTCGCCATCTTTACCTCCTTGTTCCTTAGTTTACTGCTTTCTACCGCTCGCGTCTATCTGCTTTGCGTAAGTCCTAATAAATTCATGAAAATAATAGCATATCGTTTGACCCGAGCGCAATTTTAGGCGGACGCGGGCAAGGAAATTGCCTTCGTCTAATGGACCTTCGACCCTCCTCCCTTGGTTGTCACCCCTATTTGACTCAGCGCCGATTTCCGAAAAACGCTTGATTGCCCTATGTGCGTGCGTTATAATAGCAGCGCTAAACAAGGGGAGCATTCCTGTGTTTTTAAGCGGTAGAATAGGGTACCCAATAACAGATAAAAGAACCACACCGTATTGTAACATACACAATGGTTGCGGCTTACGGAGTAGGCCTCCTTTTGTCAAAATACCTAATTGAGGAGGAATCACGGAATGATTCGCGAAGCAATCCAGAAAGCGGTTGATGGAGAAAATTTAACCGAAACTGAAATGACTGAAACCATGAACGAAATTATGTCGGGCGACGCGACGGATGCTCAGATTGCCAGTCTTATCACCGCACTTCGAATAAAAGGTGAAACGCTGGAAGAGATTACCGGGGCTGCTAGCGTCATGCGGTCAAAGGCGACGTCGGTCAAAACCAAACACGCTTTGGTTGTTGACACGTGTAGTACAGGCGGGACACGTTTGGACTCGTTCAATATCTCAACCACTTCCGCCTTCATCGTTGCGGGAGCAGGGGTTCCGGTCGCAAAACACGGTAATCGAGGAGTGACCCGTGCGAGTGGAAGTGCAAATGTACTGATGGCGCTCGGTGTGAACGTCGAAATTACACCCGAACACGTCAGTCAGTGCATTGATGAAATTGGCATCGGATTCCTTTTCGCACCGATGCTGCACGGTGCCATGAAATATGCCATTGGTCCGCGTCGGGAAATTGCACTCCGCACTATTTTCAATACGGTCGCTCCTTTGACCAACCCGGCGGGAGCCCGGGCTCAAGTGCTAGGAGTCTACGCGCCGGAACTTACGGAGACGCATGCAAACGCGCTCAGGAGTTTCGGTAGTGTGCACGCCTTCGTTGTACATGGCAATGACGGTTTGGATGAAATCACCACCACCACCACCACACGAGTCTCGGAGTTGGTCGATGGGAGTGTGAAGACGTATACGCTTGACCCGACCGAATTGGGGATTCCGAAGGCGCAGCCTGACGACCTCACCAGCGGCACACCCGAGGAGAATGCCGACACGATCGTGCGGCTTCTCAACGGCGAGCGGGGATCGAAGCGAGATATTGTCCTAATCAATGCCGCGGCGGCGATTGTTGCCGGAGGAAAGGCGGACAATTTGGAAGAGGGATTGACCTTGGCTATCGAGTCAATTGATACCGGGAAGGCGTTAGAGAAACTGGAAGGGCTAAAAGCTAAAGTCGAATGAATGAGCTGAAAATCAATTGGAGAAACCGTTGATCTTGGATACAATCGTTGCGCACAAGCGTGAAGAACTCAAACGGGACAAAGAAAAAACGCCGCTCCAAACGCTGAAAAGTGAAATCCCCGATTTGCCGCCCACACGGGACTTCAGAGCCGCATTGGCGCCGCCGGGGACCGTCAACCTCATTGCCGAAGTAAAGAGGAAATCGCCAAGTAAAGGGGTTATCCGCGAGGACTTTGATCCTGTCAAGATTGCCAAAACCTACGCGGAAAACAGCGCCTCTGCAATCTCGGTCCTCACCGACCACAAGTTCTTCGGCGGCGATCTTTCCTACCTGAACACGATTCGTAACGCGGTCGAATTGCCGTTGCTGCGGAAAGATTTCACGACCAATGAATACCACATCTATCAAGCACGTGTTGCAGGAGCGGATGCCGTTCTGCTCATCGTTGCAGTCCTGCCGCCGGAGCAATTGCGGGAATTCATCGGAGTTGCAAAGCATCTGAATCTCGCCGCCCTTGTCGAAGTACACACTCAAACAGAATTGGACATTGCCCTTGACGTGGGGGCGGAAATCATCGGCATCAACAACCGAGACCTGAAAACCTTCCACACGGATATTGGCACTTCCTTCCACCTGCGGAAATCAATTCCAAACGACAAAATCGTTGTGAGCGAAAGCGGGATTTACACTCGTGAGGACGTGATCAGACTCGGCGAAGCAGACATGGACGCAATCCTCGTGGGTGAGTCGCTGATGAGGAGCGCCGATATCGGCGGGAAGGTCCGGGCGTTGCTCGGATCCAAGGGGGCTTCGTGAAATTAACAGAAGAGGCTGTCGAACAGTTTCAGCGAGAAGGCTATCTCAAGATTGATCATCGCGTTTTGGACGATGATCACTTGGAAACCCTGCGAGAACATTACGATTCAGTGTTCGCGCAGAAACACGGAACATTCGGTGAGGGGATGCGCAACATCGCCGCGATTGGCGAGTCTGCCGATGATCCGGAAGCCGACCACTCCGAGGTAATGCTTCAGATACAACAGATGTGGCAGCGAGACGAGGCCTTTCGGGAGTTGCTGTATCATTCGCCTTTGCTTGACATTGCCGAGAGCCTTATTGGACCCAATATCCAAGTTTTCTTCGACCAAGCCCTCTACAAACCCGCGAAACACGGAGGTACGGTACACTGGCATCAGGACAATGGCTACTGGGGTTGCGTCCCTCCGAATCTGGTAAGCATCTGGATGGCGCTCGACGACGCCGATGAAGAAAACGGCTGCATGAACGTAATTCCGGGCAGCCACCGCGAGGGGGGTGCGGAACATGAGCGGGCAATGACGGAAAAGGGTAAGTTGCCGGCTCTTTTGACGGCTAAGGTGGATACCGGACGCGCCGTGGCGGTTCCGGTCAAAGCGGGGTACGCGATGGTGCATCACTGCCTGATGCTTCACCAAACGAATCCGAATACCTCCACACGAGAACGTAGAGCGATGATAATTCACTACATGCCGACCGGGACGCGAACTCGGGAAGGTGTTCTGTTGGTTGAACAGCCGGTGGTGCGTGGTGAGTTTCACGTTAAAGACGAGAGTAGAGAGCAAGTTGGGGATTGATGATCGTAGAGGGTTCCCTATCAATCAACCGACGCATTCAGGATTCTTGTGAAGATTCATCAGTTTCGATGTCCAATTCCGTCATGACTTGGATGCCTTGCCTTCGGAGCAATGCTGCCGTTACCCCATCACCGTCGCCGATTTCACCGGTGAAAGTTCCGTCGTAGATTCGACCGCAACCACAGGACGGGCTTTTCGACTTGAGAACGGCGTGCGTGGCGTTGTGTGATTTGGCAATCTCAAGCGTTTGATGCGCGCCGCCTAGGAATTCACTCGTTTTATCCTCCCCTTCAACAGTGATGACGGAGGCGCACCCATCGAGCACATCCGCTCCATCGCCGCCAACGATCTCCGCGGGAGGACGTGGGGTTGACAATCCGCCGAGTTGTTCGGGACAGACCGGAACGAGTTCATCCCCTCCCAACCTCTCCATCACCTCGTCGCTCTTGCTGTCGCGTCCGTTGTGCCGGCACTTCTCACCCAACAAGCACGCGCTTATCAACACTCTCTTCATGGTCTATACCCACTCACTATGGCGGTTTTATCGTGGTGGCAGTCGGGAATTTCACACGTGGGATTATCTTGTTTGTAGTAGCGCAATTTGTTGCGCTTGTTCTGTCGGAGCGAAACGTACTCGTGACACGAGGTCCCAACCGGGAGTGCACTCCCACAGCACGTCAATCGTAACAATCGTCAATTATCAAATCGACAACAGGCGTGTTAAATGTGGATGACTACAATTCGCGAGTTCACCCTGCAGTGGCAATAACCACGCGTTCGACACTGGAATAATCTTTAATCACTTGACATTCGCTATATGCCGAATTTGATTGAACTAGGTCCTGGACCTCGTGGCTATGATTGTGGCCGATTTCGAGCGCGACTCGTCCGCCCGGTTTGAGGAATCGAAGTGCACCATTCAAGATCCCGACAATAACTTCATGCCCGTCAACCCCCGCAAGCAGTGCGATTTCAGGTTCGTGGTCGCGCACATTGGGCGGCAGGGAAGGGTATTCTTTTGTGCTCACGTAGGGTGGGTTGGAGACTATCCAATCAAATCGAGAATCCGGCAGCGTCTCCAGAGGTTCAAACAGATTCCCTTGCAGGAAGGTCAGCCGATCGGCGCATTTATGGGCGACGGCGTTTTTCTGCGCGACTTCAAGTGCTTCCGCCGATATATCCGTAGCTAAGATCTCCCACTCCGGTCGGTTAACCGCGAGGCTAATCGCGATGGCGCCGCTGCCCGTGCCGATGTCCAGTAGCTGACACGGCGCTCCTTGGGCTTTAAGCACATGTTCGACCAACACCTCCGTCTCGGGACGAGGGATTAATACGCGGGAATCTACGTAGAACTCAAGAGAGAAGAACTCTTTACGGCTTGTGAGGTAACTAACGGGGGCATGAGCCGCTCGTTTCTTGATGAGCTCTCGGAATGCCGAAAGGTGTTCGGGAAAAACCGGCATCTCGAACCGCAGATAGAGTTGCAATCGGCTGGTTCCTAGGACATGGCTGAGCAGCAACTCGGCATCTAAGCGGGGGCTGGGGATGTCGTAACGTTTAAAGTATTCGGTTGTCCACTGGATGAGGTCGAGAACGCACCAGGTTTTCACGGCTGGAGTGTCTTTAACTTTTCCGTCTGGTCGGCGGTCGTCAAAGCGCCGATGAGGGGGTCGAGTTCTCCATCTAGAACGGCGTCGAGTTGATGAATAGTGAGTCCGATGCGATGATCCGTGACACGGGTTTGGGGAAAATTGTAGGTGCGAATCTTCTCGCTTCGATCACCGCTGCCGACCATAGTTCGGCGGGTTTGGGATCGTTCGGCGTCTTGCTCGAGCTGCATCTGCTCCAAGAGACGGGAACGTAATATCTTCATCGCTTTAGCCCGGTTCTTGTGCTGCGATTTTTCATCTTGGCAGGTGACGACGAGATCTGTCGGCAAATGGGTAATCCGAACAGCCGAGTCGGTCGTGTTCACGCTTTGACCGCCAGGCCCAGAGGAACGGTACAGGTCAATGCGGATATCTGAAGGCTCAATGACGAGATCTACCTCTTCAGCCTCGGGCAGTACGGCAACACTGACCGCGGACGTGTGAATCCTGCCGCTGCCTTCCGTCGCGGGAACTCGCTGCACCCGGTGAATCCCGCCTTCGAATTTTAACTTGCTATAGGCACGGTCGCCTTGTAGAGAGAAAATGACCTCCTTGAATCCCTTGAGCCCTGTTTCGTTTGCGCTGAGGATTTCAATTTTCCATCCCTGACGCTCGGCGAACCTTGAATACATACGGAAGAGTTCTGCCGCAAACAGACTCGCCTCCTCTCCTCCAGTGCCTGCGCGGATCTCGGTGATGACATTCTTTTCGTCGTTCGCGTCTTTCGGAAGCATAAGCAACTGGAGTTGCTGTTCCAACTGCTCCTGTTGCTTCGTCAGTAATTCAAACTCTCCCTTAGCCAATTCGACAAGGTCTTCCTCCGTCTCCTCTTCAAGCAGAGATAGGACCTCATTCGCCTCCGCCTGCACTTTTTGGTATTCTTTGAATGTCGAAACGATTGGGGCTAGTTCCGAATGCGTCTTTGCGAGGCTTTGCAGCCTTTGCGGGTTGGATATCTGTGTTGGGTCGGACAATGATTTCTCGACCTCAACGTATTTGGCTTCAATGTCTTTCAACTTGTCAAACATCTTTAACTCGTGCCTCGGCTCTTCGACACCCTATACGTCGTTCCACGTTCGATTGACCAATCGAATATCTGCGCGCTCCGTTGGCGGCTTGGCAAACCTGGTCTTAGCCCTGCGGCCACTTACTCTTCCGCTGTGATACCGTAGCGGCGTCGGAAACTCTCTACACGTCCCGCAGTATCAATGACCCGGCTCTGCTGCCCGGTGTAAAACGGGTGGCACTTAGCGCAAACGTCAATTCCCATTTTAGGTTTTGTGGAAATTGTCTTATACGTTGTACCGCATGCACACGTAATCACACAATCCATGTTTTCCGGATGGATCTCTGGTTTCATGATATGTCCTCCACGTCTGAAACGTCAAAGTGTAAAAATCGGTAATTTCGATATAGTATTAGTATCGCGCGGCACGCGACGATCCATTTTTGCTCCTGTTGTTGTTTACCATCATTTCAATGAATTCTTCGTTTGTGGCAGTTTTGCCGAGTTGTTCAACCAAAAGTTCCATTGACTCGGCGGTGTTCATCTGGCCCATAAATTTTCGCAGCACCCACACCTTACTGAGCGCTTCCGGTTTGAGCAGCAGTTCTTCGCGCCTCGTTTTCGATTTCTCGATATTGATGGAAGGGAAGATGCGTCGGTCGAGCAGCGAGCGTTCAAGATGGATTTCCATGTTGGCGGTGCCTTTGAACTCCTCGTAAATATGTTCATCGGCGCGGCTTTCCGTGTCAATCAGCACAGTTGCCAAAATCGTCAAACTGCCGCCTTCTTCTATTTTCCGCGCGGCGCCGCAGAAACGCCGTGGTTTGACGAACGCTAGCGCATCCAAACCGCCCGACAATGTCTTGCCGCTGTGCGGCGCCATAACATTGTGCGCCCGCGCCAACCGCGTCATGCTATCTAACAGTATGACTACGTCTTTGCCGTACTCAACCCACCTTCGCGCCTTCTCAATGACCATATCGGCGACTTGTATATGTCGTTCCGGATGCTCGTCAAACGTCGAGCTGATTACCTCTCCCCTGACAGATCTGGCGACATCGGTCACCTCTTCCGGACGCTCATCAATCAAGAGAAAAATCAGCTTGACTTCCGGATGATTCGCCTCGATTCCTCGTGCGATATTTTTTAGGATGGTTGTCTTGCCACTGTAAGGTGGCGCGACAATCAATCCACGCTGCCCCTTGCCTATGGGCGACATTAAATCGACAATGCGCGTGGAAAACTCGAAGGGGTCGTGCTCTAACTGCAACCGTTCATCGGGATAAACCGGAGTGAGATTGTCAAAGAGAATCCTCTCCTTGGCTATCTCGGGATTCTCTCTGTTGACGGTTTCAATCTGCAGCAGAGCAAAGTAGCGCTCCTCCTTGTTCTCGCTCTTCTTGGGCGGACGAATCTTTCCTGCGACTTCATGTCCGGTGCGGAGATCGAACCGACGAATCTGTGACGGTGATACATAGATGTCATCACTGCTTTGCAGGTAATTGTAACGCGACGATCGAAGGAAACCGTATCCCTGATCCCGGTCATGTAAAATTTCAAGTACACCCGATCCGGACAACGCATTGGTGTTCTCTGCTTTGGCTTCAAGAATTCGGGTAATCAACTCCTGTTTGCGAAGTCCGCTGTAGCCTGTGATCCCGAGTTTTCGGGCCATAGCGTTCAGTTCGGAAATTCTCATTTCTTGGAGTTTACCGATGTCCAAATTCTCCATAATCTTTGTTACTCCTCGTTTATCACCAGACTCTCATAGATAACTCAGTGAATATTGGGGTCAGCAATTGAGCTAAACACCGTTCTGAATTCAATCTATGAATTGTTTGTTACGACAATACACAGGCTCAAGGGAAGCTCACCGAATTGGAGGTAGAATCAATAGTTCACTTAGGGGTGCCTTCGGTTGAGAAATGGAGGGGTTCCTTGGAAAGTTTAACCTCATTGTGTAGGTGGCTTTTACGCCGAGGGCAAGTTGCTCGTTACCCAGCGAAACAATTAGATTTTCAACCTGAGTAAAGATATCTCTTGATATGCTTCAATGGATTTGATAAATTACTTGGCTATTTGTCCTCGGCAGAAGGCCTCACTTGATCGAATTTGACATAAGAAAAGTCGCATTCCCTGAAGTACCTTGGGATTGGGGGGTTGGTTGGATGCTGGCTTCATGCATCACCAGACAAATTAAAACATAGACGAGATCTCACATCAGAAATTGAAGGGGGATAACGACTCCTTCACTTCAAGGCGGGGGTTCTCGGCTCTTTTAGGATATGTTTGAGTGTGCTCGTATCAAATACACACTACCCACACAGTCTACGTCCAAAGACTCCGTCTAACCCGTTTGTTGGGTTGAGGCAGCGGAGGGTAAAATATTCACAGCCCGACTTCAAATCATCACGATCTATCCGTATACCAAATCTAGGGGGTTTACGATCCGTTTGACGAAGTGCTCCTCACTGCGGATAATTGCGGGTGGGAATTTCTGAATGCCAATTATACATTAACCGTTGATGATTCGTCAAGGCTTTTTTGTGCATAAATAACGCCGATGACGAGAAATGGTTTCAATAGTAGTATAGGTTGAGGCGCATTACCGTTATTTCAACACCCCGCTGGCATGTCTTGGTTCGGTATTTTTTATATGCGTGCGACGATCGGTTGACATCGGATCGCGGCGCCAATCGCGGTTGACACTCCATGCTCCCCGCGTTACAATGGTGGCATCCTTCCCGCAAAATATCACAAACCGACATGATGCCAAATCATCGCGCTGCCACACTCTCGGGGATACGTAAATTTGAAATTGTCACGCGCCGGTTCCCATCTTTGCAACCGAGCGAGGCAATCGTTCGCGTAGAGTTTGCCGGCGTGTGCGGCACCGACATTGCTCTATTCTCCGGGGATTATACCGTACCTCTTCCATTGGTGCTCGGACACGAGTTGGTTGGCGACGTTGTTGAAGTTGGATCCGAAGACAATCACCCTTGGATTGGGAAACGGGTTACCGCGGAGATCAACAACACCTGCCGCGCGTATAATCGTGAAACGTTCTGCGCGGCATGCCGACGCGGACTGTCCAATCACTGCATCGAACGCACCGTCGTGGGTATCGTCAACTATGACGGCGCATACGCCGAATATGTCCGTGTGCCGGTATTGAACCTGCACCCTCTCCCCGATACAATCTCTTGGGAGGAGGGTGTTTTCATTGAACCGCTTGCCGCAGCCATTCAGACATTCGAGTTGACGCCGATTTCCCCGTCGAGCCGCGTTGTCGTTCTTGGCATCGGCAGATTGGGATTGCTGATTTGTGCGGTCGCCTCCCTCAGGGAAGCGCGGGTATGCGCCGTTTCTCGGTCGCCGGACAAGCTCAAGCGCGGCTTAACTTGGGGAGCGGTTGAGACTATCAACGCCAATCACCCCAAATGGATTGAAGCCGTGCGCGAGTGGGCAGGAGGCATCGGCGCCGACGTGGTTGTGGACGCTACCGGCAGCCCCGAGGGTTTACGCCTCGCCACCGAAATCGTGCGCCCGCGCGGCACCATTGCTCTGAAGACCACCTGCGGCTTGCCGGCAACGGGCGTTGACACTACCAAGTTTGTCGTTGACGAGGTGCGGATTCAGACGTCCCGTTGCGGGCCATTCGCCAAGGCAATCGGACTCCTGACGCGAGAGCGTTTACCGGTGAAATCCTTGGTGTCAGAGATTTTTCCCCTTGAGGACGCGACTCTCGCGCTTGAGACGGCGAAATCATCAACCAAAATCCTCATCCAGCCAAATCGCTAGAGGCAGTGGTCAGTGACTAGCTCGTAGGGTGGGCACTGCCCACCATTTCTTTAGGGTGCGATCAACTGACTGAATAAGGAGTGCGATAGATGTCCTAAGGCAATAGGAAATCCTGAACTTGAGGAATCCCTAAGAGGAATTACTTTCACGGTCATTATCCGTTCCCTCAATTGCTCACTATTTATTCGCTAGACTTCGCACCTTCCGAATTACCACGGTTTTCGAGCGATTCGATGACGCCGGCACCGACACTGTCGCCCCACACATTGACCGTCGTCCGGAATCGGTCGAGCAACCAATCAATCGTGAGTATTAGCGCGATACCTTCAATCGGCAAGCCAACAGCTTTAAGGACGACGACCATGGTGACAAGCCCGGCTTCCGGGATTCCAGCCGCGCCAATCGCCGCCAGGGTTGCCGTCAGAAAGATAACCATCTGTTGCACTGGCCCGAGCTCAATCCCGTACACCTGCGCAATGAACATGGCTGCAATGGCTTCGTAGAGCGCGGTACCGTCCATGTTGATTGTGGCGCCCAGCGGCAGGACAAAACTCGCTGTCCGATTGGAGACCTTATTTTCGTGTTCCACCGCCCTCATTGTCAACGGCAGCGTGGCGGAGGAGGACGCAGTCGAGAAAGCGTTCAGCAGTGCCGTACTCATGCCCTTTATGTACCGTATAGGATTCCGACGGGCAATCAGCAGGAGGATAAGCGGCAATATAATAAGACCGTGCACCCCTAGACCAAGCACGACGGTGAAACTGTATTTGCCCACCGCCATCAGTTCCGGCAGAAATTCCTTGAATCCCCCGGCATGACCGATGCGTCCGGCGACGAGTCCAAAGATGCCGACAGGCGCGAGAACCATTATCCAGTGCACCAGTCGCATCACGGCGTCATTTAAGCCGGAAATAACCGCTATGGTGGGCCGCCCCCGTTCGCCGAGGACTGAAAGCGTGGCGCCAATCAGTAACGAGAAAAATATCAGGGGCAAAATTTCCATCCGCACCATCGCATTGAAGACATTGCGTGGAATCATGCCCTCTCTTCCCGTCGATTTGTCGCCAAGCAGCACCTCTTTCAGCGTGCCGCCCATGTCGCGTTCCTCTTTGCCGCGCACTTCCTTGGCAACGGGCAACTTTATTTGGAGACCTTGTCCATTCTGGGAAAGTTCGGGGTCGGCGGAAACGACCTCTCCATTTTCGCGCCGGAACGGTAGATGCTCGCCTGTATCGGTTGCGATGTGAAATACGCCTTCAGCCATATTTTTCCAGAATTTTACCGTCGCCGACATTTCGGAGAGAGAGACGATTTCACCCTCGACCTGCTGATCCGACAGCATCAGCATATATTTTTCGCTGTACCGTGTCTTGTTCCACTTGCCGTTTGTCAGATTGACGGTGCGGTTCCCATCGCCGCTAAGGGTATACGCCAAATCGGGGCGTTCTTCACCGTGCGAAATGCCCTTGCCGGGCTGGATTACGTTGACCAAGATGATGCCAATCAGCACCGAGATTCCGGTCGTTGCCATGTAGTAGAGAACGGTGCGCCCGCCGATGGGGCCGAGGTTGCGTATATCGCCCAATCCGGTGATTCCGACAACCATTGAGAGCATGACGAGCGGGACGACAATCATCTTCAGTAAGTTTAGGAAGATTTCGCCGAGGACATGAGTCTTCGCGGCGACGCCGGGCAGCCAACCACCGATAATGATTCCGACGACAATGGCGACTATGATGCCTATGAGGATGTTGTGCCCTCCGCCGTTTTCGGAAGGCGCTTCGTGAGTCGTTTGATTCATATGTTAGTCTCCTATAGTGAATCCTGAGGGGGTGTACGAAATATGACGCCGAGGTTGTGCACGCTGCACGGCAATTCAAACATTTGATGATTCAGGTTGGATGCGAGATGCTAGATTATATCATTTCCAGCCATTTTTGAAACAAAAATCGGATGAGGTTTCAGTTCGACTATGCAAATCTGTAGGGTGCGCAATGCGCACCAGCCTTTGAAAGCGCCCGTGAAAATCAAACGAGTGAATCGTCAACGATCACGGAACCACTAACGAACAGAATTTCTATCGCCCGCACTTTCCGCTCGGTTGATCGCTCTTACTGTTCGATCTTTCGCTCACTCGCCCGATTGGACGATGTACATTAGCTCACGCTCCAGCAGCTGCGGGTCGCGGCACACGTGGAAATCCCATTTTCCAAGCTCATTCCAGTTGTTGACGGCGGACACCCATCGTTCCGCGCCTGCATACTTGGCAAGTTCCTGATCGGTTTCGTGACCCTTAATTTCCACGATTAGGTTGACATCGTTCTTGAGTCGGACAATAAAATCGGGCTCAAAGTGGTGGGACACGTCGGTGTATTCGTATGGAATGCCGAATCCAAGGTGGTCGTTGCGGACATAGTAGTCAACAACCTCGGATTGCTCCAGACGGAAGCAGGATGAACGTTCCCACCTCTCGGTATCCAGAACGACTTGGTTGATTTGGCTGCGTTCCGTGCCGTGGCAGGATCGGGTAGTCATGAAATCCACTTCCGCCGATGTGCCGATGGGTTTGTAACGATTCCGGATGGGCAGCAGCGGGGTTTCACCTTCTGCTTCGTTAGGTTGGATTGCCGCCGTCAGGCGTTCCACTATGCGATTGGTGTATTTTTCTTGACCAATCTCGCACGGATTACACTCGCGAAAGTCGACTTTTATTTCGACATAAGCATCAACCAATCTGTAGACTTGAGGGAATAGACGGTGTCGGGATTGAAACCGAAGCTTGGGATCACTCCTACTATCGCGTGGAAAATTGGCCCCGCCGACCAAATTCAGGACAATTCGCCGCGCAATCTCGAACTTGATGGCTTGAATGTGCGTCGTCCTGTAATATTCTTGGCGATTTTGCTCTTCGAATTGTCCGGGACCCAAGGCGGAAGGATTACCGGTTTCGTAGCCGACAGCGGGTTTGACGAAAACGGCAGTGGGTGTCTGTTCAGGTTCAACGAAGAGCGGCTCCATTGACTTGATGTCCGCCTTGATTTCGTTCTTTCGGAGCGCAAAGACGTACCCCTCCACAACCGGAAAACGTATCTCGTAGTCCTTCCGTTCGGGCATGGCGCGTAAATGATTCTTCGGAGGGTCAGGCGCAGATGCGCCGGGGCGGCGCCCTTTGAACGGGATGACGGAAAACGGGATACCGTACACATCGACATATTCTTCGGTCAACAAGCCGGTTTCCGGATCGGGGGTGTAGTTCATGCGCCGCAAACCCCTGCCAACCACCTGTTCACAGAGGAGTTGGCTGGTGAAGGCTCGCAGTCCGAGGATATGCGTGACGTTGTTGGCGTCCCAGCCTTCGTTCAACATCGCCACGGACACGACGCATCGCACCTGTTCGCCGGGTTTGCCGGGCTTTCCAATCGTCGCCACAATCTGACGCAAATCCTCGGCAGCTTGGGCTTTGTTCTTTCCCGTTTCGTCGCTTTCCGCGTCAGCCAACATCTTGCTGTCAATTCTCAGGGTTCGCAGCACGTCCCGTTCGTTCGACAGCAAGTCGGGAAACACCGTACCTTGTCCGTATGCCGTCTTGGTCGCCTTTTTCTTTTTTCTCTTCCCACCGTTTTCTGCAAGGTCTTCAACTTCCACCTCGCCGGAGATTTTTCGGAAGAAATGTTCGGCAATGTCGGTATTGTCGCAGACGATAATCATGACGGGCGGCGTTTTGTCTTTGGCATCGGATGCCTGCCGGATGTAGCCAAAGCGTTCCACCCACTGGCTGGCGAGAGTGTTTAGCGCGTCCTCGGCTTCACGGTACACGGCTTCCGGTTTGGGCTTCTTCGCCTTACCTGGCAATCGATCAGCCGGTAGGATTTGGTCGTTAATCGCGCGCCACAGACGGAAGTATTTGGGTTCGGGACGACCGGTGGTGTCGCTGACGGGCAAGCGCGGAATCTTGGTGATGCCGCTCTCAATGGCGTCCACCAATCCGAAATCGCTGACGAGCCAAGGGAAGGGGGTACCTTCCGGGTGGCCGCTGCCGTGTATATAGAAGGGCGTGGCGGAGAGATCGACGCAGAAGCGGACGCCGCAGGCGGAGTTTATCCGGTCCAGACCGCTAATCCAAACGGTGGCATCTTGGCGTTCATTCTGCTCCTCGGCGGATAGCTGTTCCTCAACCGGCGCAGGGCGGTAGGCGTGGTGCCCCTCATCGTTGAGCACCATGATTGGCGCGCGGTCATAGAGTTCGCCCAGTACACGCTGCGCAAATGCATCCGGCGTCTCCTCGCCTTTATTCACGACGGAGTAGGTGGAGCCGCCCTCCGCCTGCGGGGATTCCAAGGCGAATTGATGCCAGTTCGTCACCAGCACCTTGCCGCCGTTGAGCAGCGGGCGGAGTTTCGTCGGAATGAGTTCAAACGCATCGTAGTAGTTGTCCGACGATTCGGGCGGAGCACCAGAAGCCGTTCTTTGATGGTCAGGTTCGGGCAGACGACTAGCGCGGCTTTCGGAAAGCGCTCGTCGGAGGGCACTTTGCCGCGGTTGCAGAACGCCCACGCAATCAGCATCGCCATCACCACGGTTTTGCCGCTGCCGGTCGCCATCTTGCACCCGTAGCGAATGAGTTCGGGAAGGTCAGTGTCGTCGGGTGGATCAGCCAGCTTGTTTCGATCGTCATCAGTGAATTTGGGATAAAACTAACGCGTTTGCCCCCGCTGCGAATCTCGGCAAGCCAAATAACCGTCTCAACGGCTTCAAGCTGGCAGAAAAACAGCCGCCGCTCCCTATCTTCGCGCCTCCAATGGTTCAGGAGTTCACGCGTTACATTGGTGGCGTTTCGGTAGTTCGATTCTCTCCATCTTCGGACATCGTCGCGTAGTCTATTCACCAAAGGCAAATCGTCCCATTCCTCTTCGCGGAAAATCTGAAGTTGCCCGCTGCCCGTGCGCTCGGTTTTGTACCAGTAGCCGGCGTCACGGCGTCCGGGTTGCCGGATGGCTTCGCCGGTCTCGGTGTCGTAGACCCAGTGGGCGCTCGGTTCTGCGTAGGGGCTGCACAGGATGGGCTGTTCAACGGGTTGGATTGGGATGTCGAGTTGGTTTAGGTTCATGAGGGAGCTTGATTTGTCGACGCAATGTCGTTAACACTGTCTCGAAAGATGTGATGACGTTGCGTTTGTTGCCCTTGTTCAAGATGGATACCCACACAAAGATTGTCTGAGACCTGGACCCACGCGGATTACCCGATTACACCGGTTTTTCGTTCAAGGGTTCTATCGGTTTTTATTCCGTGACGTCCGAGTAATCCGAGATTCAGACTAAGGTATTCCGAAGCACGCGAGCACAATAGTAGTGTAGTGCACACCAACAGAGGACCGGCGGACCTTGCAGCTACAGTTCGCGGGTTTCTGCCGCATTATTCTCTGCCAAGTTATCCTGTTTCTGTGTTGATTTCGCGTTCGCTGCGGTTTGATTCCGGTACGTTTAGTTGAAATTTCAAATGTTTAACTAATCCGGGGCCAAAAACCATGTTCCATTCATCCCATGTCTTGGCTTCACCAGTTACGAATGTCTGCTTTTGAGCAGCGCGTCGAAGCCCTGAACTATATATTGAACTATCCCACTTGCGGGGCACTCCCCTACTGGATCCCCCAATGGGTGCAGCCAGATAATAATCTACGAGATTTCGCAACGTTGGGGCTTCCCATGCAATCAGTTTTGACAGATAGGAAATCAGAACACCAATCGGAGTGAAATAGTCGACTTGATTTTCAACGCAGGTTGTATGTTCCATATACGCACTCCACACTGGTCTGCACGGTGGCGTTTCTTGGGAGATCAACGATTCGTCTTCGAGAACCAGCAGTGGATTGGGCGACATCTTTGACAATGTCCATGCTCCAAGGTCGGCAACGCATAGCATATCAAGACTTAAACGCGGATGTGTGACGAAGAGCCCGTCGGAGCCTCTCAGGTTCTGCAGAATATTCTCTTCAGGCGTTGAGTTAGGCCCCTTCCAAGAATGAGAATGCGCTAACAACCCATAGACAATGGGGGCGTGCAACTCTTTGTAGGGCGATCCTTCACGAACTGGATACAAGTTCTTAATTTCCACACAGGTTTGTACTGCCTCCGCAATATGTGCAGATTTTAGAGTGGTTTTGCACTCAAAGGCAGCGGCAACTCCTGCAGCAAGGTAGTGTTTCTTGTCTAACAATTTCTTTGGATATACATCCTTTAGAACTAAAACGTCAACCTGTGGACTTGTGCGCCCATCTGCGCTAATAATGCGTCCCTTTGTAACAACCTCATAGGTGCGAGGGAGCCATCCACGTAACAGTTCAGCCCAATTTGCCTCGCCTTGGTCGCCAGCGGTCCCTGGGTCTTCGGGTGCACGCTTTTGGATGCGGTCGTATTCTGCAGCCATCTCCTGGCTTAGTTGGCGCATGAAATCATGTAGGTCATGAGATTTTTTTTCAGGCATTATGTTACTCTCGCGCTATTTGAGTCGCGGGCAGTCGGTTTCGCTAGTTTTTCCGCTACAAATGCGTAAAGGCTCATCTCCGCTCGTGCCGCTTCTTTTGCTAATTCATGATAAAGTCGGGCATCAACGGGAACGTTGAACGGCCCCTCGTATCCTTCTCGCGACGGTGCTTTAGGGACAGGGACACCATCTTCCTGGTAACATTCTTTCATCAATTCCCACGCTGTTTTCAATTCAACCAGTGCTTGAGCGGGTGTTGGTCCGAAAGCCGAGACATTGGGGAGTTCGACGAAATGCGCAAGATAATCGCCATCTTCGTCAAGAAAAACGTTAATTGCGAATCCATCAAAATCATCATGGTTCTTAGCCATCTTCTGCCTCCTGATTATATTTTATGAGGAATTGACGAACTTGGTAAGCCTTAGCCATTGATCGCTTGGGTTGGACCATGAGCCTGTATCCTTTAGGCGAATACCAAGCCCGGTGGCTACCACGCTGGCGGCGTTGTGTCCACTCGCATTGACGCATGAGTTGCTCAAACTCTCTGAATTGCAATCCATTTGGGTTCCGCCTAGCCTTGTCAAGCAAAGCATCTCTTCGATTCATGCCATAATTCTATCCTGTTACGTGAGGATAATCAAGCGTACCTTGACTCTCGCAACTAATGCCTCCGCATTTTTGATCTCAAGAGGATTGATTGTCTAGACTCTGAGCCCATTTCTTACCGCGTGAGACACTGGGGAGTTCGACGAAATGCGCAAGATAATCGCCGTATTCATCAAGGAACAGGCTGACAGTGAATCCGTCAAAGATGTCTTGGTTCTTGTCCATCATCTACCTCCTGCCACGCCTCAACATCAGTATCCCTGCTCACCGAGGTTGTGCACCCGCATGACCTCGTTTCCGCGGGGGTCGATGACCTTAACGGCAACACGCCGGTGTTCGCCTGCGGGAAACGGCAAGGATGTGGTGCCGCTGAAACTCTCAAACCGATCCTCGTCAATGACGCCTTTCAGGGCGCGGGCAATTTTGCTCCAGGCTTTCTTGTCGGGAAAGAAGGCTTGGGTGATGCAGAAGGTTCTGCCGTCGTAGTCGGAGTCAATGAACCATGCCGCCACCCTGTCGCTCCCTTCGGAGGTCACCATGTTGTCAACGGGATTGTAGACATCGACACCCTCCATCTCGACGATATACTCACCATCCTCCCTCTTTTCAAGTTTTGTGCGGGGTTCGCCGAACACGGTAAAGAGTTGACTGGTGGGGGTCTCTTTGAGCAAGCTGCCCATTGTTACGTCGGGGTTGATGTGTGCCATGTGCACCCGGACTCTGGGATTCGGATCGTCCTGAATGGCGGCTTGGGCGGCGCCATCGAAACCGAAACCCGCAAAAACCAAGTCGTCATAGCCGCGGCGCGATGCAATCGGCAGGCACTCCTCAACCTGCATCGCCGTCACCGGACCGTGCTGAGGTCCGAACACTACGGCAATAAGCCGATCTTCGGCGTCATCTGTCCATTTGCCTTCTGCATGGAGAACACCGGCTTCAAGCGGGTCAAGCCTAGCGAATTTCATGGTGCAGTCATCGGGAAAGCGGACGCCATCGTTTCGGAGCAGACGAATCATGCCGTCAAGGTAGGCTTCGGCGTTTGCCGATTCGCTTCCTTCGGACTCGAATGTATCAAGTTCCTCGTCAGGTTCACCCCCAATCGGTGAATCGTCATAGAGCGATTCTTCGGCGGGTTGCACCGCCTCCACGCTGAAGGGACCGCTCACCCTCAGTTTCTTTCGGTCCACCTCGGGCTGATCGACCAACTCCTCGCCGTCGGAGGCGGCGGCGATACATTCGTTCACCTCGTCCATCTTTTCCCGCCACGCCTCGCGGTAATCTGTCAAGGCACCCTTCAACTCTGAAGGCCAGTCGGGGTCGGTATCAAACGGCACCTCCCACTCCTTCCACTCACTTGCGGGAAGTTCCCAGCGCCGTCCGAATCTGTGGCGTTACCGCCCCCAAAGCGCGGTTCAGCGTCTCCAACTTGTCTTGGAGAATGGGTTCATGTTGCGCGAAAATGGGGTCGAGCGCGGTGTTTTGGGCGATGCTTCTCAGTGTGATGTGCGGGACGGTTTTATTGATGAATCCGCCCGCGACACCATTCGATTCGTCTTGGAGTTCGAAATAGTCGAAACTGCCCGTCAAGAGGCGTTGACGTGCCAGGGCAATCGCTACACGGCTGGTGTCAATGGTTATCCACCTTCTGCCCCAACCCTCCGCGACGTAGGCGGTGGTGCCGGCGCCACAAGTGGGATCGAGGACGAGATCGCCGGGGTCGGTGGTCATGAGGAGACAGCGTTCGATAACTTTGTTAGTTGTCTGGACGACATATATCTTAGGATCAGTGCGGCTTTGAATCCCACCGACATCTGCCCATACATTATTTGTTGGTAGTACAGGATAATCATCTAAGTATCTCTTGAATCTAAGGGTATTTCCTTCAACAACGACACGTTCTGAGGCGACAATTCGTTCCACCCCAATCTCGTTTGTTGACCATCCTCGTGTCCCGGAGACGGTGTAAGGTTTGTCTTGAAACATAATCGGGAATCGTGATCGTTCTGTACCAGTTTGGGATCTCAGATCGGTAGTAGAATACAACCTCCCATTATCATCACTATTTTTATACCTGCTGGCACCCGCTGTACCGGCTACTTTCTCAAAATAGACCTGTCGGTACTTCACAGCCTCACGGTTCTTGGCGTACCAAAGCACATAATCGTTGACGCTGTTGAGCAATACTTGTCCAAGTCCTGTTGTCTTCGTGAAAACGATTTCTCGAACAAAATTCTCGCTCCCAAATACCTCGTCCATCAGACATCGCACGCGATGGACATTCTCATCACCAATCTGCACGAAGATGCTACCGCTGTCGGTCAGGAGGTCTCTAGCAACTATCAGACGGTCGCGCAGGTAGGCGAGGTAGGAGTGGACGCCGAGCGTCCAGGTGTCACGGTAGGCTTTAATCTGTTCTCGTTCGCGGGTTAGGTCGCTCGCTTTGTCTTTCACATCACGCTGAAAGACGGTGGGCTGAAAGTTTGATCGGAAGTTGATGCCGTAGGGCGGGTCGATGTAAATCATCTGCACCTTGCCGGCAAGGTCCTCGCGGTGCGCGAGGGAAGTCATCACGGTGAGGCTATCGCCCAAGATGAGGCGGTTCGACCAATCCACGTCGTGCTGGTAGAACCGCACGGCTTCGTGGTATTCCTGCTGCGGATCAGCAAATAGCTCCCGCTGAACATCTTGGCGCGCCGCGGTTCTCAAGATAGCTTTTGCGCTCAAGCGTTCGTGGATATGCAGCGCCACCGGATCTACGGCGAAGGATTTCGCCTCCTGTTTGCCCGCCCATTCGAGCCAGGGGGTGCGGTCTTTCAAGGCGTCGGCTAGGATTTTGATTTCGTCGTCGGAGAGTCCGTTCTTTGCCTTTTCGAGGAGTTCGGGGATTTGGTCGGCGTTGCCGGTGTCGTCGAATCGGAGAATGGGCGGCAGGTGGGGGTTGTAGGCGTATTCCTGCTTGGGTGTTTCGCGGATTCTTCCTTGGGAAGCGATGGCGGCGGGCGGGTTGTTTCGTCGGGTGGCGTCGTCGTGGCGGTAGTCTTGGACTTCGGGGGATTGGGAGGTGCGGCTGTTTCGTGCCATAGGTGTTTCTCTTCCTCCAAGCTGTTAGCATTAAGTAGCTGGTGATTTTTGATTCCGAGCGAGATTAGAAAGTCCAACCCTCTCTTTCCATGAACCCTTGGAGATTTGTACAGTCAATCTCAAAGCGCTCACAAACATTCGGGATTTTCGCGGCATTGGGTTTCAACGTTTCTTCTGTGACAACGCATCCTTCTATGAACTCTGCTTTTGCAATGATAAACGGATCGGCGCACGGATGACCTTCTAAGCGGCTTTGCACGCTCACTAGTGTTTGAAAATGCTTAATGGAGAAAATATCGGTGATGAATCGTGTCTCCGTTGTGGTGGGCGATGTGAAAATACTTTTATGGTCTTTTACCCAATCAAGCAAAGGAGGCTGTACCTGGGATTCTAATTCTCTGTGAGCCTCCCTAACGGAGGTTATCTTCCCATCTATTACCGCCTGATTGAATTGTCTCCAAAAAGTCGGGAATTGATCGGGATAGTAGTTGCCGAGCACCCTAAAACTGTTGGTGTCAAATACGTAAGCCATTAGCCGGTTGCTTTCCTCAATAGACGGTCTTCCAGCCCAGGCAAATTTTTTACCTTAACGTTCAGATGCCCTGCGAGTTCTTCAATAGAACATCCACCTTGATGATATCTGCTGAAGGCGAGCTCCAGGAATCTGTATCCTAGGTACACTGCGCGGGTGTTGTAATAGTCTCCTCCTCCAGGTTTGTTGCTTACGGCAGCTTGTTCAAGCTTGGATTCCTGCGCCTCTTTCCATTTTTTTGTCATCCGCTCATAGTCAGTCGGTTCCAGAATGTGTCGATCGATCAGTTTGAGCAGAATAACCGGACGGCTAACCTTATAGTGCCGTGCCAATTTCCAAATTGCGGCATCATCGTAATCTGGAAAATCGAGCCTCGTTTCCAAATCGGACGACGGTACCAAGAATTCAGCGGCAAATCGGTTGCAAAACCGCTCAATTTTCTCCTCACCAATTTTGACGCCGCGTGTAATGCCGTTACGCCGGAGCAACAGGTGAGCCAACTCATGAAAGAGTGAGAAGATTTGTCTGACGTGGGGCCGACTATTGTTCAGATAGATAACAGGAAACTGGTCATGGACGAGCGAAAACCCATCAACGAAATCATCCTGGAATGCGTCCTTGAAAACGAAGATACCTTTGTCCTCAATGCGGTTTCGCCAGATCCCGAGCGCCTCTGTCGAGGATTTCCAACTTGCTTGTGTTTCAACGCTGACTTCCAAGTATTCCCGGGCTTGGTGGGCTAATACTGTCACGGAATCGTCAAGTCGGGCATGAAGATCGCGAAAGATTCTCGTTTCGACAGGGTTCACGCCCATATTCAGTTCCATCAATGAAATCTGTCTGGCAGCAGCATGACGTAACAGCAAGCGGATGTTGGGGCTTAGTGCCTCGATTTCTGAACTTCGCAGCGCAAGCTGATTGACCAAATCAGGCTCTTCGGGAACTTCAGGGAAGAAAAACAGGGCGATAGGGCGTTTGCATTTGTCAGCCAGTTTTTCAAGCTGGGCATAGGTCGGCGCAGAACTCCCGGACTCCCAGTTGGAGATAGTTTCAGTGTCCTTGTTGAGGGAATCGGCGATTTCCTCAAGCGTGTATCCCGAGCGTTCTCTTGCCCACTTGATTATAGCGGGATTAATCCCTTTCATGTATTCAGCCATGAGGATTATCTCCACATGTTTCCGACTGTGTGTGTTCGTTGGTGGAGGTTAGCTCTTGGTGGGCAGTAAGAAAAGAAATCTGCAATATGACGAGAAACCTCTATCGCGCAGGATTTACTATCGCCCTCACTATTCGTTCGGTTGATTCTATCCGGTCGCTTGATCCCACCCTAAAAGATCAAAGGCTGGTGCGCGGGGAATCTCTATCGCCTTCGCTATCCGCTCAGTTTATCTATTCGCTTCTTGATCGCACCCTACAAAAACCGGGAAGCAAAAAAATGGTGGGCGGCGCCCACCCTACAAGACCAAAGGCTGGTGCGCAGTGCGCACCCTACGACTACTATTCGCTCGCTTGATCCTCCAAATCAACCTTAATTGACAACTCCTCCAACTGTTCGTCCGTGACTTGGGAGGGGGCGCTGGTGAGGAGGCATAAGCCTTTTTGGGTTTTGGGGAAGGCGATGACCTCTCGGATATTCTCCTCGCCGGTCATCAGCATCAAGATGCGGTCCAGCCCGGGGGCGATTCCGGCGTGCGGCGGAGTGCCGTGCTGCAGCGCTTTGATGAAGTAGCCGTAACGCCGTTCGACCTCTTCGGGACCGATGTTCAGGAGTTCCAGCACCTTTTGCTGGATGTCCCAGCGATGGATTCGGACGCTGCCGCTGCAAATCTCTATGCCGTTGATGACGAGATCGTAGTGCTGCGATTGGGCGTTACCGGGATCGGTCTCCAACAGCGGAATACTGTCGTCGGTCGGTGCCGTAAAGAGGTGGTGGAAGGGTTCGTAACGGTTTTCGTCTTCGTTCCAATCGAATAGCGGATAATCGACAATCCAGAGAAAGTCGAATCGGCTCTCGTCAATGAGATCGAGTTGCCGTCCGAGTTGAAGCCGCAGGTTTGACAGGGCATCCGCAACCACCTTCGGCTGATCGGCGACGAACATCATGATGTCTCCCGGTTTTGCTTCCATCCGTCCCGCCACCGCTTTGAGCGTCTCCTCGCTGAAGAATTTGACGATGCTGGATTCGAACCCCTTCTCGGTCACTTTTATCCACGCCAATCCCCTCGCCTTGTAGATCCCCACAAATTCGGTCAAGTCCTCAATCTCTTTTCGTGAAAACGCCGCTCCGCCGGGCACGGCGATCCCCTTCACCTGCCCCTTCCGTTCCAAGGCGCCGGTAAACACCTTGAAATCGCAGCCGGCGACGAGATCGGAGAGGTCGGAGAGTTCCATCCCAAAGCGGGTGTCCGGTTTGTCGTTCCCGAACCGCGCCATGGAGTCGTGGTAGGAAATACGCGGAAACGGCGTCGGTACCGGAATCCCCGCGGCTTCCTCAAACATGCGTTTCATCAATCCTTCGCTGACTTCGAGGACCTCATCCACTGTCGCAAAGGACATCTCAAGATCAAGTTGCGTGAACTCGAGCTGCCGGTCGGCGCGGGTGTCCTCATCGCGGAAACAGCGGGGAATCTGGAAGTAGCGGTCAACGCCGCTCATCATCAGGATCTGCTTGAACTGCTGCGGCGATTGCGGCAGCGCGTAGAAGTTGCCGGCATTGAGTCGGCTTGGGCTGAGCACGTCCCGCGCGCCTTCGGGCGTGCTGTTCATCAGGATTGGTGTTTCGATTTCAAGGAACCCCTGCTCATCCATGTACTTCCGGGCGGCGAGCATGGCTTTGTGTCGAACGGACAACATCTTCTGCATCTTGGGACGGCGGAGATCGATGTAGCGGTACGTCATGCGAATCTCTTCGTCGGTATCGATCTCGTCTTCCACGGGGAACGGCGGCGTTTCGGCGCGGTTCAAGATCTCTAGCTGATTCGTTGCCAGCTCGATTTCGCCGGTGTCAAGCTCAGGATTGACGGTGCCCTGATAGATGTGGAGCGCGTCGTCAACGACTTTCGCCGCGTAGGTTCGGCTGCTCTCATTGTCGGTGATCAGCCATCGGCTCCCTGTTTCTCGAACGGTAACCGTCACGTCCGCCGAGAGTGAATGTCTATCGTCTTCGAACGTAGATTTGAGATCCTCGGAGAGGTGACCGGCGTCGAGGTCGGCTTGATGCTTTCGATCCGTCAGCGCCAATAGGTCGCCTTCGACGCGCTCGCGTACACTCCCGGCGGCGCACAACACAAATTCGTTACGAATCTGGTGTGCGAGTTGGTGTGATTCGGGGTCGATCTCCGGATCGAAGACGACCTGCGTGATTCCTGTCCGATCGCGTAGATCGACGAATATGACGCCGCCGTGGTCTCGACGGCGGGCGACCCAGCCGGTTAGTCGGGCAGATTTTCCGGCGTCGGCGAGCCGCAGTTCTCCGCAATAGTGCGTCCTTTTCATTTCAGGCATTGTGTGTATTTCGGTTCTCCTTGTGGTATGAGTGGGTCAGTATTCTGTTCATTCATTATGCGCGGTGAAGATAAAAGGAAGAAATTATTTTCTAGTGGAGGATCTCGACCTCGAACTTACTGTAGGAGCGACCTCCAGGTCGCGAGTGAAACTTGCTCCTACAGTAAATATTCCAGGGAAAAAGGCTGGTGGGTAGGGAAATCCTATCAGGATCTACTATCATCTTCGTTATCCACTCAGTTGATCGCTCATTATCCATTCGCTTGATTCCACCCTACGAATGCTAAAGCCCTTGGGTTATGCAGGTTGTCACCTGTCGCCCCGCTGGGGCTTGAACGGCTCGGGTTTCGGCATTTCTATACACCTTCCGCCACTCCGTGGCTTACAAAAGGCTGACTCATTGGTTCTATCTTGATTCGAAAGATTACCCCCACAAGCCTTTTAGGATCAACTCCAAGTCACGAGATTTTCTGTCGCGAGTGAAACTCGCTCCTACAGGGAATGTTGCGCGGAAAAAAGGCTGGTGGGCAGGGGAGTCCTATCAGGATCTACTATCGTCTTCGTTATCCACTCAGTTGATCGCTCATTATCCATTCGCTTGATTCCACCCTACGAAAGTTCCTCAGACTTAGTGTGTCCTCAATTTCTCAACCAATTGGTTAAACCCAATGGACTGTTGTTCGCCGGTCCCCATATCGCGCACTGTCGCAGTTTCGTCTCTAATCTCATCTTCACCGAGGATGACGACGTACCGCGCATCAAGCTTGTTTGCCGTTTTCATCTGTGCTTTCAAGCTGCGTCCGGTGTGCTCAAGCTCGGTTCGGATGTCACCTATCCGAAGGCGTTGCGCCAATTGAAAGGCAACCGGCATCGCATCGTCCCCGAGCACGGCGATATACGCTTCGACGTGGGGCTGCGTCGGAATCGCGACTTCTTGCGCCTGCAATGCGAGTATGATACGGTCAACGCCAAGCCCGAACCCGATTCCCGGGGTTGACTTGCTACCAAGTTCTTCGACGAGATAATCGTAGCGTCCGCCGCCGCCTATAGCGTTCTGCGCACCGAGACCGCCAGCGGTGAATTCAAACGTGGTGCGGGAGTAGTAGTCCATCCCCCTTACGAGATCCGGATTCTCGGTATAGTCTATCCCTGACAAATCTAGATAATGCTTGACCGAATCGAAATGTTCACGACACGGTTCACTTAGATAGTCCATCAGTCGAGGACCTTCGGCAAGGATCTCGCGGCAGCCCTTCTTGCAGTCGAAAAGGCGTAACGGATTGCGCTCATAGCGTCCTTGGCACTCCTTACAGAACTGATCGAGACGGCTCTTCGTGAACGCCTTGAGCTTCGTCACATAGTTTGGGCGACAGGTGCGGTCGCCGATGGTGTTGAGATGTAACATCAAATCTTTGAAACCGAGTGTCGAGTAGAAGTGGTGGGCTAACGCAATGACTTCTGCATCAACGGCAGGTCCCGCAGCCCCGAAGACCTCCACACCGACCTGCCAGTGCTCGCGAAAACGCCCTTTCTGCGGTCTTTCGTAACGGTACATGCGCCCGTTGTAATACAGTTTTAGCACATTTGTTCCCTCCAGCAACCGATTCTGGAGAATTGCGCGGACCACCGGCGCCGTGCCTTCCGGGCGGAGCGTGATGCTGCGGTTGGCTTTATCGTCAAAAGTGTACATCTCCTTTTCAACGATGTCGGTGGTATCGCCAACGCCGCGCACGAAGAGTTCGGTGCTCTCGAAGATCGGAGTTCGGATCTCCTGATAGCCGTAGGTCTCGAAAACCGATCTCGCAACTTTCTCCACCCATTGCCAAGTCTGGATATCTGAAGGGAGAATGTCTCTCGTCCCCTTTGGTGATTGAATCTGCATTTGTTACCGACAACTCCTTTTCACTTCTTGGGTTTGCATTAACGTCTCCTTAACTGCCTGCGGTAGTTCTTCCGGTTACGGCATACGGAGTATGCCTACTACTTTGTTCTTCTGGTAACGGCATACGGGGTATGCCTATTACTTTGGCATTGCAGCCTGGATCCGCCGGCGCTGCTCCTCAAGCTCCGGGACACCCGGTGCGAGGCGGATTGCTGACGCATTGGCTTTCAGCGCGTCGTCATACCGTTTCCGCGAAAAGTACAACTCTGCCAAGTCGGTATGCGGTATAGGTTCGTTGGGTGCAAGTTCGATTGCCCGTCGATAGGATTGAATCGCCCTTTGACCCTCATCTTTGGCGGCATAAATGCTGCCCAAGAGATAGTGGGTGCGCCATGAAGTTGCGTCCGCCTCCAACGCCCTTTTGGCGTGTTTCAGCGCGTCGTCGTGCTCCTTCTTTTGATGTTGAATGAACGCCATCGCCTGCAAAATCGGTGCGGGCAGATTTGGATCCACCTTTTCAAGCCGCCGGTAGGTGCGTAATGCCTCGTCAAAGCGCTCTTGGCGTTCATAGATCGGTCCTAGCAGCAGATAGAATTGCACCTTAGCCGGCTCGATATCGATAGCCTGCTCCAAGGCTTCGGCTGCCTCCTCCAGCTTGCCCTGACCTTCATAGATGACCGCCAGTTGAAGATAGCCTTCAGCGTCTTTGGGATCCTTTTGCTGCGCCTGTTTCACGAGCTGCTCAAGCTGCTTGAGCTCTCCTTGGTATTCCTCGTTAAATAGGTCCGCGACAACTCGGAGGTTGTAGTGAATCGTTTCATCGTCCGGATTGATGGCGGTCGCTTGATTAAGCAAACCGACCGCTCGGTCGTAGTCTCCTTTGGCGTACTCAATCTGTCCCTGAATCAGCTTCTCGGTGGCATCGAAATACTGACGAATTTGTCCTCTGATCTCTTTTTTCTGGTCAATGGTGCGACCGTAGTTATCCAAATAGGCTGTCACCCGTTCACGGTGTTTCGTCATTCCTACAATGTTGACGGGTGTTGTATTTGCAAGGTCTTGCGCACGGAAGAATTCCAGATGCGGGCGGTTGTCAGTATGGATAGGACCGTCCCCGACGTATTCAAGCACTCGTTTCTCGCCCATCATGAACGAGTCGAGCAGTGACATGCTGTCCAAATCGTCGTGCGCAAGTCCTTCGCGGATGCTTGGAATTTCTGCGCGCGCCAGAAAGTCTTCGTAGTTAATCCTGAGCGGGTGAGGCGTGCCGATAAGGATAACGAAGTCCGGAGTATACTTGTACCAGAGCGTCGTGTGCGGAAACACCTTGACGAATGTCCTCACGATCGTTTTATAGTGCCCTTCGGGGACGCGGTGCAGCGGCACCCATTGACACATGATTCCGTCGTCCGTCAGGATCCGCCGACAAAGGCGATAAAAATCCGCGGTGTAGATGTTTGAGCTTCCCGCGCTAACTAGTGGGTGGATGATTCCGGTCGAAATCATGTCGTATTTCTGCCGGGTCATCAGGATGTAGTTTCGCCCATCATTGATAAAGTGGCTGAACAGCGGATTATCCAGAACATCGTGGTTGACATGGCTGAAATGCGCCCGCGCGGAGTCAACCACCCCTTTCGATATTTCCACGGCATCAACACGGACGCCGTGCTGCGTAATCGAGTAGGAGGTCACGCCCATGCCAAACCCGACCACAAGCGCCCGTTTCGGATTCGGATGCAGCAGCAGCGGGAGATGAGCAATGACACGGTGCGACGGCGAATCCCAACGGGAAGCGTCGGCTGCCTGATTCGTATCCACATATAGCCGGTACACATCTTCATCGTCCTTGAGCGTGGTGACGGTTGCGTCAACCTCCTCCTTGTAGTCAATGATGGTGTCACCGGGTCGCTGTGTGCGAAAGATGGCGCTTTTAAGGAAGAGCGGCTTGTTCGCCGCGAAAAGAATGATTACGGCTATTCCGGCGGTCACAATCGTACCGCCCACTGCCGCGCCGTTGAAGAACCGAGACCGATTTTCGTTCCGAAAGATTAGAACGCATCCGACAATGAGGTTGAGCGCCGCCATCAGGACAATGCCCGGGCGAATACCGATTAAGGGAATAAAGATGAACCCCGCGCAGAAGGCGCCAAGGATGGATCCGACGGTGTTGAGCGCGTAGACGTTCCCGATGCTTCGCCCGAGTTTAGCAGCGTTAACCGTGTAGATGCGAGCGACGAGTGGAAAACTAATCCCCATCAACAGTGTCGGTAGGCTCATCACGATGACGCAGGCGAAAAATGCCCAAAACCGCCCTCCTCCGAACATGGATTGGAGCGTGCTGCTGATGCCGTAAAGTCCTCCGAAGGCGGGTATCAGCGCCACTGCGGCGAGTCCGATCCCGATCTGAACCAGACCCAGCAGGTTGACGAGCGATTTCAGTCGGTCGGCAACCCACGCGAAGATAAAACTCCCCAGCGCGATTCCGAAAAGGAAAGCCGCCAGCATCGTCGAGAAAGCATAGGTCGTACTACCGAGGAAAAAGACCAGGATGCGAGTCCAGAAAACTTCGTAGGAGAGCGCACAGAACCCGGATACAGCGAAAGCCCATAGGACGAGACGAAAAACCGGATCAGAAGCCGTATTAACCGGTGCTGGATCAGACGCAGATTGCGTTTCTCGGGTTTCAACTTCGCCATTTTCCGTGTTTTGCACGCTCATTCTATCTAGCAGAAACGCGATAACGGCGACTGCGAAATTGATCCCCGCGGCAAGATAAATCGACGCTTGAACTCCCAAATACTGGATGAGGAAGAACCCCGCCGCGATACAGCCGACGACAGCGCCGAAGGTGTTCAACGCGTAGAGCGCCCCGACATTGAGACCGAGTCTCTCCAATCGGTTCACGAAGAAACGGCTCAGGATGGGGAGTGTTCCACCCATCAGGGTTGATGGAAGGAGCAGAACGAGGAACGAAAGCGCGAATCGGATCAGCGACAGGGCGTAAAATTCGGCTCCGAGACCGCGATACGCGAGAATGTAGATGGCGTTCAACACGCTTAAGAGTAGGGGCCAGATTAATGCGAAGCCACCGATTCCCGCTTCGAGGATGGCATACAGTCGCAATGGGCGCCTTTCGCGGTCTGCCATGCGCCCGAAATAATAGCTTCCGAGCGCCAAGCCTCCCATAAACGCCGTCAACACCGTGCTTGTCGCAAACACTGTGCTACCGAAAACGAGTGTGAGTTGGCGTGTCCAGACGACTTCATAAACGAGGCCGCTTGCCCCGGACAAAAGGAAAATTAGCCAGACGATAGGTTTGATTCTTGACACGTGATGCCCCCGGATTGACGAGAATTAGGGTGTTATTATATCACATTGGTGACTCGGATGCGACAGGCAATACATGCGGCGCGTGCAATCGCATCGAATCGCGGTGGACGCGGAAGGTTAGAAGGGTGGAAGCATGGAAGGATGGTGGGCAGGAGAGTCCTATCGCGCTCATTATCCATTCACTTGATCCCACCCTACATTATTCTATCTCGTGCCCGATTCGGTCGCTTAATCCAATGAATCAGATGCGGTTCGGCTCGATGGAACACGATAGGGTTGGAACGATTGACTGACTTACGGTATACTGTTCCACGCAAAGCTGACTGCCCGGGTGCCAATCTCTATGATTCCTGAACTATCCCATATTATTCCTAAGATTGCGAATCGATTTCGTACGTCGCCAGACTGCCTGCACGTCGTCCCGATTAAGCACGGCAGTGTCGAAAGAAACAACCTCTGGCGGGTGATGGTTGACGGACAGAGTTATGTGCTCAAGCAGCATTTTATCACACGTCCGATCGGTGATTCGGCGTTTACGCCATTCGAAGTTGAGTCGTTTGCTCTCTCGACGCTGAGCGAGACTGGCTGCAGCGTACCAAAGGTTATATGGCAGTCGGGTCCCGATTTCTGCCTGTTGTTGGAGTGGCGCGGCGAATCGACGCTCGACGATCTGGCTCAAACAACCCCGCTTGAGTCTCTGAAGGAAACGATAACTGGCGCTCTGGGAGAGTTCTATCGAATAGAGAAAAGCTTCGTCAATCTGCGTGCTGATTTCGCGCGGTATGTGTACTCGCTGGACTATCCGACCTATCTCCGTAAGACGATGGACGAGATGCTAGACCGAGGTCGAAAAACGATGGAATATCTCGCAAGATCAAGCGGCGAACCGTCACCATCGGATCTTGACAAGCTCTGGTCGAACTTCACGCAGGCCATCCGTAGAGATTCAGCTACGTTAGGGACGCTCGACTATAACGCACGCAACATCGTGGTGGATACGGACGGCATCTCCTTCGTCGATTTCGGGAGTATCGGGTGGGATTGGAGTGAAAGGCGGATCGTTCAGTTCTTTAATAGCCTGGGTGCGAACCGCGAGGGTGGAAACTTCGTCAACTTGCTGAATCGGGATGTAGTCCGCGCTTACGCAAACCGGGCTATCACCTACCGGTCGGGATGCTCCGAGGAAGATATTTTCACGCAGCTAGATTATCACAATATCCTCTTCTATCTTTCGATTGTGTATCGGTTGTTGGCGGGCGCGGCTCAACCGGAACAGGAGGAGAACAGGGCGTTGCTCAGAGCGTGGGGAGATACGGAGGCTCGATTAACGCGGGCGTTGGAGATTCTCGTGAACTCCCAGTTGAGCGAGGATTCGGCTTCTCGACAGATTCGGGAGTTCGTGAGGCAATATCATGATGCCGAGACCACAGCGTAGATGCTATTTTCGGCAGAGATAGATTACCCCGGGATAGGGGGCAATCGATTTGATAAAACATTCCTCTTCAATTCTCAGGTTTGCATTCGTGATAAGCCGCCGCCACGCCTCGGGAGCGCGATAGTTCGGCTGCATCTGTGCTCTGACCCCGTACGTCCCTATCCACAGCTTGACTCTCTCCTCCAGATGTGTGTATCGGTACTTCCACCCCGGGGTCGTCGTATTGTCCTTGATAAGCAGAACACCATCCGGACTGAGCGCATTCGCGCAATTTGACAGAACATGCGCTTGGGCGTCACCCGCGAAGAGACATAGAACATCGATTAACAGGATGGCGTCGCTTGGGGGAGGAGAGATTTGAGCGATATCCCCCTGCTGAAAGGAGACTTGCGGGATATGTCCGGTTGTGGCTTGCCGGGCAATCGCAAGTCTTGAGGACGAGGCTTCAATCCCCAAAACCGTGCTCTCCCGCCGCAGCGCAGTTAGGGCGCTCACCAGTCCGTATCCACTCCCCAAATCAACCAACCGCTCGGCGGAATGAGGGACGTGTTGCTCAATTGCTCTCATTACGGGTTGCAGGCAAATCAGGCGTGCCCACACCTGCATTCGTGCGGTTTGGGGTAGGGAGGAATAAAAGTGGGAAATCTGCCGAAAATCCTGTCGAGTTAGCGGTCCTTCGCCAAACCAGCGTGATGCGGCGTGTAGGATTATGTCGATCAAGAAACTTTAACCATGTCGCAATTTTCGCGAGATTGAGGGAACACAGCCAAACAGTTTGAGACGTAATAATCAAGATTAATTGCTTGTTTCGGTCAGAACCGTAGCTTCAAGATTCATGAGGAATTGCACTGTCTCGGGAGTTGAAGGCTTCGTATTCTGAAATCGGTCTTGATAGTCCTTGAGAGCACGATGAAGTTCCACGAGGCCAACACGCCACTCGGTATTGGCGTTTCGCACCGTTTCAAACTGGCTTTCGACATCTGCTCTTGAGACGCCGTCGGGGCGATTTTTTAGCAGATGTTCTTCCACCTTGCCTAGTGCCCGTCCCGCCATCCAGTATCGCGAGCCTTCAATTCCGCCAACCTGCTGGTAAAAGATAAAACCTGCCGCTAGAAGGATGGCGGCAATCGCAAACAAGAAAAGCAATACCCGTCGATAACATCCCTTCAGCTTATTGAGCTCTGCCATATATCGCAGCTTCCTCGGATTGTTAATTCGAGCCGACCGGCTAAAATTCGCTTCCAGTGTTACACGCCGCGCTTGCTCCCCCAAATGTCCACGTGTACCCGTGGCGAATAGCGGTATCCTTCCTCTTTGCAAATCTCCACTAGCCATTCCTGTTTGGGCTGTAATTCTTCGGGAGTTACCCCTTGAGGCATGAGTATGATAACCTCCGGCGGAATGGGGATTTCGGCTTGCAAGGTCTTGATTTCCTCAAGGTCTTCGGGACAATCAACAACGAACTTGACTTGGCATTCGTTCTGACCGAGGAACTGGCGTATGACATCGGGACAGATACGCTCACGTTCATGAAGCTTAAAGAACCGATTGTCGGGATCAGGGTTGGAGTTTCGGAGTTTCGGGCTCATTGAAATCAGGTCGGCTGCAATCGGCGCATAGACGGTTGCATTCGTTTCCACGGTGATGTGATGTCCCCGTTGATTCAGTTCTTGGCACAGCCGGGTCAATTCCTTTGTTTGGACAAACGGTTCACCGCCCGTGATCACGACGTGACTGCACCCGAACTTCGCGATTGCCTTGACTGCTTCTGCGACAGTTATGTCTTTATCCTCCGGCGCCCAACTCGTATACGGAGTGTCGCACCAAATACACCTCAGGTTGCAGTAGCTGGTCCTGAAAAATACGGACGGGACGCCGACAAGTTTCCCTTCGCCCTGAATGGTGTAGAAGAGTTCACTGAATTTCATGTGGAGCCAAGCATACCCTCCACGGTTAGGGTGTGGAAATCTGCGTTAAAAAGACATTCCCAATTCAAAGAGATTGAACGTGGAGAAAGTTCAAGGTCCCTTCTATCGCATAAACTTTAAGAACCTGTTTGAGAACACAGGCTGTACGGTGCACACTGCGCACCTTACAAGGAATGGTGGGCAGTGCCCACCCTACACAAGTACAAATTCGAGCTAAGACCGCTGCATCAATTCGATCTGCACACTGTCGGGACCCGAGAAAAAGGCGATTGGATTTCCGGACGGTTTGATATTTTGAGCTTGTGCTCCTCTTGCTTTGAGTTCCTCAACCGCGGCATCAATATCATCGACGAGAAACGCAAGTTGATAAACGCCCCAACGCGCTTTTCCGCTAGCGGCTTCGACATCAATATCGCCAAACTTGGGTGAAAGAAAAAGCCTCTGACCGCCAACTTCCATGCGAACTATGGGCATACCGCCAAGCGCCACACGTTCTGTGATCTTTCCGTCAAGCACATTCTCATAAAAGCCGACAGCCGCATCTAAATCTTCGCAACGAAGGTGTACATGATGAAATTCGTATCCCACTGGTGTGATCTCCCATTAAACGAAAATCCGGTTCGTTATGAGTGACTTCAAATGCCGAATTGAGTGCTCCGCCAATTGGTTTTTGCCCGCAACTTTGAGCCGCTGGGTGCAACCTAAATTCACGGCTTTTGTGCCGATATTATAGACTAGGTTCTTGAGGAATGTAAATGCAAATCCCGGCGCATCCTAGGGCAGTCGCGTCTAATGCTATTTCGTACCGCTAAGTTTCAAGCACCGAGGGTTCGTGGTAGCAATCAACCGGATGATCGGCTGACGGACTAAAGAAGGCACGACCGACCGGATATGAGTTCCCGCTCTGGATCCCCTACAGACATCTTGAGACGATAGGGCTTCGTTCATTACGCGTCTTGGAGTGGCGGAAACATGCAGAAAGGAAATTCGTAAAAACGGTTCTCTTCACGAATTCGAGATGCATCCTCACGGAAAGCGAAGTCTAACAGTCGATGACATGACTGTGCAATTTGTCACCAGTGCCTGCGTGGCTTCAAGCAGCTCTGACCCATCACGGAGCAGCGGGTCGATGTAGTAGCGTGTCTTCCAGCATGCCGCGGTTAGGCTGCCTTCTTGATAGGCGCTAGCCTTGGCCGTCAGGTACCGATGATGAAATTGCGGGGATTCTATCATCCTACTTATTCGGTCGGTTAAATCGGTTCGTAAATCTGGATAGTCCTTGGATTAGACGTCCATTATCCTGGTCCGCGCCTTAACCTTTCTTTTCAATTGTCAACTTTAGGTGTTGTTTGTATAATACGGTGCAACATCAACCGCTATCACACGAACGATCAGCTGACCGAAAATGAAGGAGATAGTAGATTCTGATAGCTAATCCTACGATAACTGATCCGCACAATAAAAAACCAAGGACAATTCATCAATTTACGCTCTTATCCCGCTGTCTATAAAACCAATGAAATGTCTAATCTGCGCGCTCTGCGCTCTGGAAGAGTGCTATATCAATAACATGTAACGTGAACATGTAACGTGCCCAATGCCCTGCACTCCGTAGGAGTGCAATGTCCCAACGCCTCCAGCGTGGAATCAACCCCATCAACAAATCGGAAAAATCAAACGAACGATTAATTGACTTGATTTGGTAAGGGCCAAAGGATTGAAAATAATCAAGTGGCCGGATAAGAGCGAATCAATCACGTGGTTGCGGTGACTATAAATACTTTTATCCAAATTAAATCTCGCGCAAAACCACTTGTTTTTTTCGGGAAGGTGTTTATGTTTAGGAGATGCCGTATATTTGGAGTCGTCGTCTTGTTTCAAATCTTGGGTATAATGTCCATCGCCGATTGGGGAGAAGCGTCGACACAAGAATCTGTGAAGACTTTCACGCTTGCTCAGAGCATTAACTATGCTTTGAGCAACAATCGCAAGTTCCAAATCAGCCAGAAAGATGTGGAACTTGCCAATGAGAAAGTCAAAGAAGCCCGTGCAGCGTTTCTTCCACAACTTATGTTGGACACAGGCTACACGTTCAGCGGAAGTTTGCCGAAAATCGTGTTAGATGGGGACTTTCTGGCGAATTTTGAAGACCTGCTGCCTGAAGAATTCTCATTAGAAAAACAGATGAACGACGCTAGCAGGGAGCCAATAGAATTTGAACTCGGCGTCAAACACAGTCTTCAGGGGCAAGCACAGACGACGTACCCTCTATTTACGTGGGGCAAAATCCGCAATACCTACCGCCAAGCGGTCTTGGGAAAGCAAGCAGCTAGTCGGGCGCTGGACGCAGTCCATCTCGATGTTGAGCTACAAGTCCGCCAAGCGTTCTACGGGCTGTTGCTGGTTGAGGCTTTCATTGATGTTGCCGAGCGATCGATTGCTCAGGTTGAAAAACGTTATAAACGCGCTCAGGAACAGAAGACCGCAGGTGCCACCACACAGTTAGAAGTAATCAGAGCAAATGTCCAAGTTGTCAATGCGCGCTCGCAATTAATCCAAGCACGCAACAAGCAGAAACTTGCCAAAGAAAACTTCAAACTGACACTCGGACTGCCGCTTGACGAGTCTATCTCGATCAATGGCAAGCTGCATACCGAACTGAAGACTGTGAATATTGACGAGGCTATTGCAACAGCGCTTGAGCGGCGACCGAAACTTCAACAGGTCAAGGTTCAAGAACAGATCGGCGAGAAGCATGTCAAGGTTGCCGAAGCCGGGAACAAGCCAACGCTCTCCGCGTTTGGCAAGTACACCTTCAATCGTAATGAGCGCCAACCATTCAACGCCTCTTGGAGTGTCGGATTGGTGAGTCAATTTCCTATCTTTGACGGGTTTGCCACGCAGGCGAAGGTCAATCAGGCGCGCGTGAACCTTGATCAGATTCGGACAAATAAAGACCAACTCCGTGACAGCATAAAACTTGAGGTTAAATCTACCGTTTTTGACCTTCAAGCGGCACAAAAACTGATTGAGGTGCAAGAGGGTATCGTTGAGGAAGCTGCAGAAGGGTTGCGTATTGCAAATGTCCAGCATAAAGCAGGGCTAATCACAGGTGTTGAACTCACGGATGTTGAATTGTCTCACACACAAGCGCAGGTCAATCGCCTGCAAGCGATTCATGACTATATCATTGCTGTTGCGAGATTGGAGCGCGCAATCAGCACTAGGCTTCAATAACCGTTACAAGGAGAGATTGGTGCGACAATACAGATTTCGAATCTTTATCGTAATATTGTGTTTGGGGTTAGGTGGATTGAGTTTCGACTACACTTTCGCTCAAGAAGTTTCAAAACCGAAGCCTGTCAGAGTTGTCACACCTCAACGTGGCAAGATTGAACAGAGAGTCACGTATACCGGAAATCTGGAAGCCGATGCGATGGTCGAGATTTACGCCAACACCCCCGGAAAACTGGTGGCGTTGGAGGTCAATGAAGGCGATCATGTCAAAAAAAGCGACGTTCTCGCACGGATCGATTCCCGAGAATTACACATTGCTTTGAAACAGGCACAAGCAGCCTCAAGAGCGGCGAAAGCACAACTCTTAACAGTCAAAGCGACCGCGCAAATCAAAATTGAAACTCAAGCGGAAGCCGCACAAGCATCGCTTGATGCGGCAAAAGCACAGTTAAAACAAGCACAAACCTTGGCACAAGCACAAGTGACATCTCAGTTTGACCAGGCGACAGCGAGTGTCACTGCTGCCGAAGCGAACCTCGAAAAAACCGTAAAAGGCGCGAGAAATCAGGAGATTCAACAGGCAAAAGCGGCTGTTTCTGGGGAACAAGCAAAGTTGGAAAACGCTAAATCGAACTTTGATCGAGCGCGGAAACTCCACGAGAAAGACGCAATCAGTGACCGGGATTTGGACAACGCCAAAGCACAACTTGACGGCGCCAAGGCACAACATGAAGCCAGAGTTGAACAATTGAGCTTGGTGCAAGAAGGCGTCCGGAAAGAAGATGTCACCGCCGCGGAAACCCAACTCTCTAAGGCTGAAGCGGCATTGGAACTCTCCCGTGTTTCGATGGAAACCGAGGATTGGAATACGCAAATTTCAATAGCAGAATCTCAAGTCAGGCAGGCAGAATCGAATCTGCTGACTGCTCGAAATCTCGTCAAAATAAAAGCCTGGGAAAACGAGATTACCGCCGCACAAGCGCAATTCGATCAGGCAAACGAACAGGTCAATCTTGCCAAAAAGCGGCATGATGATGCTACGATAACCTCCCCTATAAACGGTATCGTGGCGAATCGAAACGCGGATCTCGGCGATTATCTAACTGGCGGCCCCGGAGGTAGCCCGATATTTACGATTGTCAAAATGGATGTGGTCAAGGTAGTTTTTGCCGCCCCTGAAGTAGATCTCGGCAATCTGGTGGTCGGTACCCCGATAAGTATTTCCACCAGCCAAGCGCAAATCGACGGAAATATTGATTTCATCAGTCCCATCGTAAACTCCGATAACCGCACCGTAAAGATCAAGGCGGAGATTTCAAACCCGGAGTATCAACTTAAACCGGGCATGTTTGCGGAAGTCGGCATAGACCTGTCGGCGGCTGAGAATTTGCTGCTTCTTCCTCGAGAGGTTGTTTTGGACATCAAAGATAGAGCCGGACACGTTTTCGTTGCAAAAGATGGAAAAGCACGCCGACAGATAGTGAAAGTCGGGCTTGTTTGGGGCGAGAAGATTTCGATTCTTGAAGGAGTAACAGATTCGACTTTCGTGATTGTGAGTGGACATCGACAGTTGGCGGATGGTATGAAAATCGTCGTTGTGAAGTAAACTCGTTCCCAAGATACACAACACTGAAAATGCCCGCTTGAAATTTATGACCGGGCTTCAAAACGATTTCTCGCTCACAGCCTAAAAGGAAATCATACGATATGAATTTGGCAAAAACCTGTATCGAACGACCGGTACTTGCGGTCATGGTCAATCTGGTGTTCGTATTTCTCGGAATCGTCTCGTTTTCAATGCTGACCATAGACCTATTCCCGGAAGTTGATATCCCGGTAGTGGGGGTAACCACTATCTGGCCGGGAGCAAATCCGGTGGAGATTGAAAGTCAAGTTACCAAAGAGATTGAAGATGCCGTTACCACAATTGGCGGTATCAAGAGTATCGAATCCTACTCACGTGATAGCGCCTCAATCGTTACTATTGAATTTGAGTTTGGTACCGATGTCGACCTCGCCCACATTGATGTGAAGGACAAAGTTGATGCCATTATCAACAGATTGCCGGATGACGCGGAGCCGCCGATTGCCGAGAAATTCGAGCTAGGCGCTTCTCCGATCATGGAGTTGATTCTCACCGGAGACCAACCTTTGCGCGAGCTATATGAGTTTGCGGACGGAGACATAAAAGAGGCTTTATCGCGGATACGAGGCGTTGCGAGTGTTAATATTCTGGGCGGTGAGAAACGGGAGATTCAGGTAAATCTCTCCAAAGAACGATTGAAAGGATATGAGCTTTCGATTACGGATGTCGTACAGGCGATAAAATCCGGAAATCTATCAATTCCCGCCGGGCGAATTATCCAATCGAAAGATGAATTTACCGTCCGCATGGAAGGCGAATTCACTAGCCTCGACGAACTTCGACATCTGGATGTTTTCCGTCGGTCAGGTGGGAGCGTTAAACTGGGTGAACTGGGTTCAGTCGATGATACGTTCGCCGAGAAGCGATTGACTGCTCGCTATGATGGCAAGGAAGGGATTACGCTGAGTATTATCAAACTCAACGATGCGCAGCCGATTAGGCTTGCGGATGATGTTCGCAAGACAATCAAGATACTTGAAGCGCAGCTTCCCGCTGATGTTGAAATTGAAGTGGTCAAAGATGAATCCGTCAAGATTTTGGATTCGGTCAACGATGTTCAAACAAACATCATTATCGGGGTCATCTTGACTTCAGTTATTCTGTACCTTTTCCTCCACAATGTACGAATGACAATCATCGTTGCAGTTGTGATGCCCGCGTGTATTCTTTCGGCATTTTTTCTAATGCGTATGTTCGGATTCACCTTGAACATCATGTCAATGCTCGGACTCGGTCTATCGATTGGAACCCTCGTTGTCAACGCCATCGTCATTCTGGAAAATGTCACTCGGCGTATGGACGCGGGCGAGTCTGCAGAGATTGCGGCAGCCGAAGGAACGAAAGAGGTCACCATTGCCGTAATCGGATCGACGATGACAAACATATTTGTTTTTGTCCCGATTGCGTTCATGTCTGGACTGGTTGGAGCATTCTTCGTCGAGTTCGGACTGACGGTTGTTTTCGCCACAATCTTTTCGCTCTGGCTGTCGTTTACAATGACGCCGATGTTGGCTGCCCATCTCCTTAAACCGACCGAAGAAGGGAAAATACCGAACCCCTTTTTCCGCCTTTGGAACCGGGGAATGGAAGGTCTGGAACGAGGTTATACGAGGATACTCGGTTGGTCACTCAAACACCTTTGGGTAAACGTACTGGTTGCAATCGTATTGATTGTGGGATCGGTATTTTTGGCAGGTACCTTGGGAGGCGAATTTATTCCCAAGTCCAACGGCGACTTTATTATCATCAGCGTGGAACTTCCTCCCGGTACGACATTAGCCGAGACAAACGAGATAACGTTGGAGATGGAAGCCGTCCTGAGAGATTCGCCCGAGGTCAAGGATGTCTTAACGAAAATCGGGAAAGGTGTCGGAGTTAACGAAGGGGTCGAGTATGCCGAGTTGTTAGTGGTTTTGCCCAAAGATCGTAAGAAACACGTTCTAGAGGTTAACGACGAATTGCGATCCATTTTGGATGGCAAGTTTCCCGGAGTCGTTCGGCAACAGATGCTTCCCGGCGGTGGATCGGACATCAGAATAGAAATCTTGGGAGATGAAAGGGTGAAGTTGATTGCAGTCACCAACCAAGTGAAGGATATCGTAGACAAAATGCCTGAATTGGTAGAAACAAAAACTACTGTACGAACGGGCAAACCAGAAATGACTTTTCTTCCCGACCGAAATAGGCTTAAAGATTACGGTTTAACGGTAGCGGAGGTTGGACAAGCCTTGGGCTACAGCTTAACAGGGGTGACCGCCTCCACGTATGAGGAAGGAGACGAAGAATACGACATTCGGGTACAATTGGCAAAGAAAGACGTGGAAATTGCCGAGAGTGTCGGCCGCATCCTGATTCGAACCCAAAACGGTTTAGTGTCGCTAGCCTCATTGGGCGCCCTCGTTGAGCGCTCCGGTGAAACGCAAATTGCACGCAAAAACAAACAGAATGTGTTTGCTGTCGAAGCGAACATTACTGATCAATCCCTTGGAGAGGTCGTCGGCAAGATTCAACGGCAAGTTAGCCGGATTAAATTGCCGCCCGGCTATCAGATTCGTATGGGAAGCGACGCTGAAATGCAAGCCGAATCCTATCAAGCGATTAGCGTGGCATTAGTTCAAGCCGTCGTGTTGACGTACATGCTGCTTGCCGCCCTCCTGGGTTCCTATCTCCACCCTTTCACAATTATGCTTACTCTTCCCTTGGGATTTGTTGGTGCGGTATTGTCAATGTGGATTTTTGGACTGACTATCAATATCTTTTCACTGTTGGCGCTCATTATGTTAATTGGGATTGTCGTAAACGACGCAATTCTCTTACTCGATCAGACGCACATATTTCGGCAGCAAGGGATGCCGGTTAAAGAGGCGCTGTTGAAGGCGTGTCCGCTAAAATTACGGACGATTATCATGACAAATTTGACCATCATCATCAGCATGTTTCCGCAGACGCTCGGAGATCGCGGGGCGGCAATTATGCGAGCAACTTTGGCGGGGGTCGAAATCGGCGCGATTATCGTACAGACAATCTGTACACTGACCATCATTCCGGTGCTTTACGTAATTCTCGATCGATTTTCTGTTCGCAAGTACGATGCAGATACTCAAGTGCCGACACTACCGGAGACGGACGCAACGGATTATTCGGAATCGTAAGGATCAATGAATGATAGTCTTACAGTCATTTGCATTCATGGTTATACATATTGCGATATACAGACAAACGAACGGGCAAAGCGGACGCGAAATGAAAAGAACGGAAATACTGGATTTGGCATTGGAAGATTGTTACAACAAAACAACTGTAGGGGATCAAATGAGTGGATAGCGAATGCGATAGAGATCTTCTCCAGGTCGCGACTTCTTGTCACGAGCAGAGTTCGCTCCTCCAGAAAACATGCAACACATTGCGCTACGACAAATCGCACAACGAAAGTCCGAATGTAAAATCCTTAGTGGTTTTCTCGCTAAGTATTTAATACTTACGAGACTGGCACAAGAAACCCATTCTACCACGCCGGTAGGTGATCAACTGAGTGGATAGCGAAGGCGATAGAGATCCCTTTCTAACCGCACCGGCACCCAACACTAACCATATTTTTTTAGAAAATAAACCACTTAGTTGCAACGACTCTAGTACGAGGTTCCCCTTCGCACGAGAGTGGAGGACAGTCAAACTCACTCCCTTCCCAACTCTGACCGGGGAATGACAAAGGTAAATTGAACAATGCGGTTACCTAAAGATACCGGTAACGAGTTAGCACTTAGGCGCGCCGTTAAAGAGGTGATTTTCCTGTCCGTGATATTTCTCACCGCCCTTGGCCTCTTCGTCGGCACCCTCCACTTCATCGCTGCCAGAGAAGCGGACCACGACCTGCATAACCGACCGTGGGGATTACTACTGGGTTGGCTAACAACCATCACAGTCGGTCTCATCCTGGGGCACACTCGACGGGAGAGCGAAGAGGCACCGCTCCCCAAGTCACTCGTCGTTGTTCGGGAACTGCTCCAAGCCGTTATGTTGCTGCTCTTTTTCGCCGTGCTTGCCTATGGCTCCTATTTCGTTTACACGTCGAGGGCATTGATTGTGCAGCGACCGTGGAGTATATTGATTGGCTGGTTTGCCTTCCTGATGTTCACCGCATTTTTTGTGAAAACCAGTGCCATCATCCGATTCGTGCGGCACAAATAGCGGACACGGACTACTGCTCAATATGATCCACCGACCGAATCGGGAGGGCGATAGAGAGCCCATAGAAGATTCTGATAGAGGTCCGTCTCTGATCCCCGCCAACGCGGCGTAATTTGAGAGTGGGAATCGAATTGGGATCTTTATCGATTAACCGAGCCGGGCCACTTTATCCCGCATGGAGTATCGGTCGGGCATACTCAAAACATGGCTTCTCCGGGCAGTTCCGATGCCTGCCGAATCCAATTCTCCAATAACTCTTCGTCGAGTTGATCATCCTTGTGGATGTGAAAGTAGCGCACGTCCTCATGCTTGGATTCGACGGGCGGGACGGGCCGCAGCGACGCGCCGTTTAGGAAAGTTACCTTGACGTACTTCGTGAAGCAATGGAAGGAGAGGAACCAGCCCTGGCCCTCAATGCCATAAAAGGGCGAGTTCCACCGCACCGCCTTGCGCACTTCGGGTACCGTGCGGACGATTAGTGCGTCGAGGCTGCGTCCGACGTTGTGTTTCCAGTCCGGCATGGCTGCGATGTAGGCTTGTACGTGGGAATCCCCGTCACCCTTTGGAATTTGCGGATTGCCTCCGGAGAGAAGCCTCGGTTTAGCTGAGTCTTTCATAATGATAACTCACGATTTTCAAGGTTCTTTCTGATCACAAGCCCGTTTTCTTTGAAACTTGGTTTCTTACTGGCACAATTCCGTAGAGTACGATCAACTATCAAGTGAGTGAATTGCGATTAACCGAATGGATAGCAGGTCCTCGCAGTAAATCTCGTGCGTTAGAATTGTCCTCACCCCGTCGACTGTTTAAGGGCCCAAGGATGTTTACACCGCACTAGCAGAGGTTCTGTAGGAGCGATGTCCTGATCGCGACCTCTTGCCGCGAGCCACTAGCGCTACCACAATAGGATTGCCGCAACAATCTTAAATCGTTCGCTATATTTCATTTGCTTATTGACCGAGACCTGCGTGAATATGAACGAAAATGGCTATTGAGAAGTAGAATTAGCGATTTTTAAAGGGGTCGGCGAGAACCAGGGTCACATTGTCTTTGCCGCCGTACTCGAGTACCTTGTCGATCAGTGCGAGACTTGCGGCATCAAGGTCTGATGCGTCCGTAATTATCCGGGCGATCTCCGCATCGTCAACTATCATGTCGTGTAGTCCGTCCGTGCATGCAAGAACAATGTCATCGGAGATAAGGGGGCAAATGTCGAAATCGACCTCTACAGACGACTCAAACCCGATTGCCCGATCAATAATATTTCGATGGCGATGGACACGAGCCTCACGTGGCGTTAATTGTCCGAGATCTACCAGTTTTTGAACTAACGAGTGGTCTTTAGTTATCTGCTCGAGAACGCCGTTTCGCAAGATGTAGAGCCTGCTGTCCCCGACGTGGGCATAGATTAGCTCGGACGGCGTAATAAAGCCCCCGATGAGGGTTGTCCCCATCCCGTTGCTGAAATCTCTGGTTAATGATCTCTCGTAGACTTGGTGATTCGCCTCGTTGACAAGCGCTTTCAACGTCTCCAGTTTTCCGGCGGGGCTGGTGTCTATGCTGTCCTCGGTCAATTTGTGATGTTTATCTGTCCATTCTTGGAAAACGGCGACAGCGATGCCGCTTGCCACATCGCCCGCGTCGTGGCCTCCCACGCCGTCCGCAAGAACAAACAGACCGATGTCTTCGTCAACAAAATACATATCTTCGTTGAGCGTGCGAAATTTTCCTATGTCTGTTCGGGCGGCGAATTTCATGGTTGCGGTTCTACAATCGGCGAGTCATGCGTTGGGGCGGGAAATTGACATATCAAGTAACGACACAAACGATGAAAACCGCTGCCGGTTTCACCGCCTTCAACAGGAAGCAGGGTTCATCAGATGTCGATCAGCACCTCCGGTTGTAGGTTGTGTAGAATTCAGTGAAGCCCAACTCGCGGGTCCCATTTTTCCGTTTCTGAGACAATCTTTGACCGCCAAATTTAAGACGAAATTCTCGTCGTGTAAAGGAACACCGCAACTCTTCACCTGTTCCAGATGATTGAGGATGGTATGGAAGGGAAATCTATCACCCTTGCCGTGTTCCATACACTCAATCTAATTATTAGTAGTCGCTCCACAAGAAAAACGCCAATTCTAAAACGTGCTTCACAAATTCTAGAACAAACATGCAAAGAGTCTTCATCGTTCACTACGGCGAGATCGGTCTGAAGGGCAAGAACAGATCCTTCTTTGAGAACCGACTCGTCCGAAACCTCAAGCAAGCGCTCGAAGGTACGGAATACACCGATGTTCAGCGCATTCACGGCAGGATTCTGGTGACGTTGGGCGTAAATTCCGATATCCCCGAGATTCAGCGGCGCTTGGGGCATATCATGGGAATCGCGCATTTCGAGCTATGCCGTGTCACCGAGCAGAATATGGAGGCGATAAAGAACGGAGCGCTGGAATGGATTCGAGAGCGGGAATTCCAAACACTGAAGGTCGAAACGAGGCGCGCCAACAAGAATTTTCCGCTGACCTCCCCCGAAATCAGTGCCGAGGTCGGAGCGCATCTGCTCAAACACACCGGCGCCAGGGCGGACATGCACCATCCCGATTTGCTGTGTTGGATTGAGATTGTCGAGAAATCAGCCTACATCTACACCGACAAGATTCGAGGAGTCGGCGGATTGCCCGTCGGTGTCAGCGGCAAGGTGCTTGTGATGCTCTCCGGCGGCATCGACTCGCCCGTGGCGGCGTGGCGCATGATGAAACGCGGCGCAAAGGCGGTCTTTATTCACTTCCACAGCTATCCGTACACGGACAAAGCGTCGCTCGAAAAGGCGGCGGAACTCGTGGGGATATTGGCGAAGTCCAATCATCGAACGCAGGTCTACTATGTCCCGTTCGCGGAGATTCAGCGCGAGATTGTGACAAAAACTCCGGCGCCGTTTCGCGTCATTCTTTATAGGCGAATGATGATGAGAATTGCCGAGCGGATTGCGGAGCGGGAGGGAGCGTTAGCGCTAATTACGGGAGAGAGTCTGGGGCAAGTCGCCTCGCAAACCCTTGCAAATCTCAAGGTGATTGAAGACGCGGCGCGACTGCCGGTGCTCCGCCCGCTCATCGGCGATGACAAAGAGGAGATTATCAATCTGGCGCAGCGGATTGGCACTTTTGAGGTTTCCACGCTGCCGCACCAGGACTGCTGCTCGCTATTTGTGCCCGACCACCCCGCCACCAACGCCGCGATTGAAGACGCTCAAGCCGCAGAAGACGCCCTAGAAGTCGACGCTCTTGTAGACCAAGCCTTGCAAGCTGTCGAAAAACAGACCGTCAACCCCTCATTTTCCTGAGGGATCAAGCGAATGGATAATGAGCGCGATAGAAATCTTAAGGCGATAGAACTCACATCGCGTTCCCACCGGCACCGTAGGCGGGAATCAAGCGAACGGATAGTGAGTGCGGTAGAGATCTTCTTGCCCCGCCATTCAGCTTAGCTGCTCTCCTCTTGATGCGGCTGCAACTTCTCGTCAAGGCTATATTTCCCCGCACCAATCAAGATCAAACTCAAGAACACGATTCCGAGTTCGATGGCATGAGAGGCACCGCCCAAACCGTCCCCGCGGCTCAGATGGCTGATAGAGGCAACCAGCATGGTTATCGTCAAAAGGATACAAGCCGGCCGAAAAACGAATCCGAGGATGAGACAGATGCCGCCGAAAAACTCCGAAACCGCCGCCATGAATCCCCAAAACGCCGGCGCGAACCCGATGCCGAGCGTCGCCATTGCCATGCCAAGTTTCTCCCACTTCTCTGGTCCGTCAAATAGTTTCGGCGCTCCGTGAACGATAAACATCAACCCGATCCCGATGCGGAGAACCAAAAGACCAATATGCCTATGCTTGTTCAAAAATGTCAACACCATTTAACGTCATCCTCCATGTTTTGAATGATTGATATCGAATCTCATCAAAACTGCACACACCTACTCAAACACCTCAAACTCCCCGTTCCGCACAATCAACATGACGGGATTGTACACGGCATCCCCCGCGTCGTCAAATGAAAACCTGCCAAGCACCGTGTCAAAATCCTTTGTACCCGCCAGCGCCTCCCGAATTGCGTTCCAATTCCGCATTGCCCGCCGATTGATTCCGTCTTTACTTCCTATCCTTGAGCCGCGCAAACACGCCCGCACTTTCCAATGCCGTTACTATCCCCACGCCCATTCCGGTTAGTGGGATCGTGAACAACCAATGAATGCCATCTCGCTTCGTTATGTTCGATTGCCCAACCGATACCGCCTATCATTCCAACTAACGTCCCGACAACCGCAAATAAAAACACCATCTCTTTCTCGTGCCAATCTAATCGAAACGGCTGTGCCGATTCTACGCCCCATTCAACCCACTCGCTCCAGACGAATAAATAGATCATTATTCCCCCCGACAATGCGCCCGCGCCACTGCATCCGAACACTTTAAGCAAAGCCCTATGAATCATCTGTTTCCTCCTCTACTTCCCTTCCTTAGATTCACTTCAGATTTGCCCGGCGTTCGCCGTTCTTCCACCAAGTGCTTATTGCGCCGTCCCCATACTCGTTCACGCCCATAAGCGCACGAGATTGTGTGTCGCCAATGCCAAAAACGCCGACGAACCCTCCATGTTCGTTGATTCCAAACTGTGCCTCTCGCATGTCCGTTTTTTCCTCTCTACCCACACGAATATAATCGCTGCACACATTTACTATTTCGCCGTTACCGTCATGCCATAACTGCCCACCACATTGCCCGCCATCACGCCTTTTTCGCCCTTTCGCCGACCAAACACGAGGTTTAATGGACTTAGCGTCGTCTCGTAGTATTCATCCTCTTTCAGGTCAACGACCAACCGCACTCGCCGGCAGTTAATCACATTAAAATAGCCGTCTTCCCAGTCGGCAGGTGATTCGCTTTGTGTTCCGCGTGACACGACGAACCCCAACGCCATAGTCATCAGCGCCCCAACACAACCGCCGCCGCATAGATCAATTCTCGCTTCATGTCATTTCTCCTTTTTTGGAATACCGCTTTCACTTCCCATCTTTGAACCTCTTTACAAAGATTCCGGGATTACTTCACACACGGCGTTGAACAGACTCACATGGTATAAAGCGGATTGCGGCGGTTTTTTCTGCCGAGAACCGATATAAGTTCCAATGGCGGCGGCGGCGACTAATTGGAGGTTGAATGGTTTGTTAGTCGCTTCAGCCGTTTCTTTGGCGGCTGACATTATCATGTTTTTGGCAGTATACGTGTCCGCCGTGCCGACATACCATTTTTCCAAGAATATGCTAACAGTTAGTGCGTATTTGTCTTCATCGGTTTGGCATTCGGGACACGACTGGACAACCCATTCGAAATGATTTAACATGTCTTGGGCTGTTCCTTCAATGTTAAAAAATCTATTGAGTACTTTTCTGCGTAATCGGCTCATTCGATAGGACTCCTCTTGGCATGGGGAAAAGAGAAAAACAGGTTGACTCGGACATCCCCATCTTTGCAACCGGCAACCTCGACTTCATTGTCTACTTCCCGTCTTTGAACCGGGCGATCGCGCCCCGCTCCGCCAGTTCCGCTTTGGCATAATGCGCCGGCATGTCCGCCGACTTCCATCTGCCCGCCGTCTGCATATCGACGACCGACGCCCCCGCCCGTGCCAACGATACCGCAGACCCGACACGGAGAGAGTGTCCACTGATGAATCCTTCGATACCGGCTTCTGCTGCCCACCGCTGTATTGCTTCACGCGCCCCCTTCACGCCGAGACGTTCCTCTGTCACATGGTTCTGGAATCGAACCCGCCGGAACAGAGCTCCCGAATCAACGCCCGTTCTCCTTCGATAGCGTTCGATTAACCGCCGCGTCGATTCGCAGATATACAGAGCCTCTCGATCGTTTCCGCGTCGGCGGAGTCGCAGCCCTTCGGAATTGACATCCTGCACATCCACCGCGACGACCTCCGAGATGCGCAACAGACAATCGCTCATGAGGCTAATCATGGCGGCATCGCGCAACCCCGCCACCGTGTCAGCCGATTCCGCTGCGGCGCAAACTCGCTCCACATCGTCCCACGTCAGTCCGTCCACCTGACGCCGTTCGCGCCGCTTTCCTGACTGACGAACATCGGACAACGCGCCCTCGGTCGCCGCACCAGCCACGGCATCCATCCCGTGGTATTCCGCCATCCACTTCACCGCAGACAGCACTAGATTGATCGTCGCTGGCGATTTCCCCTGCTCATGCAAAAAACGCACATACTCCGCCAGCACCGCATCGGATAGCGCGCGACCCTCAAGCCACGATTCCAGCTTGCGCGTCGCGTGCTTATACGCCTTGAGCGTGTTGTCCGACACGTTCGCGCGAATCTCCTCAACCGAACCCAAAGCGATTCGTAAACCTGTCTCCGATTCCTTTCCCTGTTTCATGACAGACCCTGCACTCGCGGCAGCATTCCACCGCTTTCAATTGACTAGAAAACACCCTCGCGCACCACTGACCGGTTCAATTTCTTCACGACAACCGGCGTCACCGGATCGTTGTCCGAGAGGAAACCCTCCCCTTTTTTCAGTTTAACAGCGGCAACACTGTCCAGTCCAGCCAACTCTTTCGCGCCTTCCAAAGCCTTCAAATCGCCCCAGTAGTAATCAAACCAAGGGAGACCAGCGGCGGTGTAATCTTGCGCGGTCTGAGGTTTCCCCGGCGGCCGGCATCCCGTCAAGTGAAACAGTTGAACACTGTTTACAATATGCACGAAACACCGCGAATAAGTCGACGTGTCCCACGCATCGATTCCGTGTTCGTCCTCGTATATCTCTTGACGCATAAGACCGCCGGGTGCTAAACCCATCTCAGAATCGTGCAGTTTATGCAATTTCTGTGTCGGCGCACATAGCCTATTTTCAACCCAACCGAAACTCTCCTCGTATACCGACACCTTCATCGGGTAGACGGCAATCTGAATCCCGCCATGCTCCGCCTCTCCCGTCAACTGCTCCTCCGCCGTGTAGCCCTCGCCCAGCGGCATCGCCACGAACTGCCGAATCAACCCCTTCTCCACGCAGAACCCGTCCAGCCACGGCTGACCGGGTACCACCATGTAGTCCTGAGGTTCTCGAGTAAGCCCTTCGCTCCATGCCTCCCCGGTCACCGCGTTAATCTTGCCCGCCGCTATCTTCACCGCCATCGGATATTCGGCGCGGAAGTTAATCCACAGTGCTTCTGCTTGATACATCGGCAAGAATACCCCGCCATGTTGGCTCCACGTTTCCGGCAGGTTATCCGGATAGTCGTCCACGCGATAGAGCGGAAATTCGCCGAGCCCCGGCGGCAGATAATGTTCGCGGTTATCGTCCGGAATCCGCAGCGTCCGCTGGAATTCAATCGCAACTTCCGCTTCCTCGTGCACCTCCGGAAATCGGAAGATGAGTTGATCGTTTCTGAGTTCGATGGTCTTTTTCCTGTTCCGTCCGTCGGCGCTTTTTGCCATTTTCAGAAATCCCCTTTTTGTGTTTGTAGAGTGAGTTGTATAAACCAACCAACCGAATCTTATATCCTATAATCTGAATTATACTACCTAACATTACGCATGTCAAGAATTTTTTGCGCATCCAATTTCAATTGCGCAAAACACCGCGCCACGCTATAATTCCTTAGATCTATTATCTACGCTGCTGTGCCGCATCCGGTATGTTTCGATATACGCGTTTGTTTCCCGACGAAAGCCTTAAACCATGATTGACACAATTCTCCTCACGCTTATTTTTCTACTACTGATTGTGTCTCTGATACTGATCGTTAAATCCGCAAAGCATTTTAGAGGGCGCTTCCTCCTCATCACAATCGGAGTTGGGGCGGTTGCCGGTTTCCTCGGCAACTTGGCGCTCGAGATGTGGTGCAAGGTCGTATACACCGGTATCATCGTGATCTTGCTGGTACTCCTTTTGGCAGTCATCGTGCTCGTTGACCGGCAGAAACCTCCGGACCCGCCCTCGCAAGAATAACGCAGCACCCACTGGTTTGTTTTTTCATCGGATCTCTATGCGGTGTCCTGGCAAGGATTCAAATGACAACTCTTGTCTCACCGTTGCGTGTGTGTGGTCCAAAATTCCGTCGGCACTTAATACCAAAATTTCATAACTGTGAAAACTTGACGTGAACCGCAAAACGGCGCGGAATCCAGTGATAGTAAGAGTTATCGCCCTTTCTCCGCCTCTACCGAAAAACCGCGTTTGTTATGAAAATTATGAAATGTATGAAATTTTCTAAGGATACTGAACCGCGTTTTTCAAGTCGCGCTTAGAGTTTCAAACCGGCAAAAAAGGACCTCTAGACTATCAAACTCCATCACAAAATCTTCCTCACGTACACCTCACTCTTCTTCGTCACCATCGGCGGTATATTCGCGATTGCGAGCTATTTTATTCGCAACGCGTTTGATGTGCAAATTCGTGAGGAAGCAGCAGAATTCAGAACGCGCATCTCGGAGACGCACAATCATCTTGTCACAGATATTGAGGAGAAGGTCGAGACCGAAAGAACCGACCCGGATGTCGTCCGCGCCATCAGAAACCAAGAAACTCGGCCGACCACGATTCGAGACACAGCACTCCAGATTCTGGAGTACGGGGACGAGGACGGGAAAATCATCGCCAGTCGATTGGATGTGGGCTTACGGCGCGGTGAGGTCGATAAGGAGGCATTGGGGCGAGCGAAGGGAAGAGCCCCAAAATCCGCGATTAGGCTCAGAAACTCGCGCCGTGCCGCGGTCAGTTCCTCCGAATCGGCAATCGAGGTCACGCTGCCAATCAAGGCGGGCGAGCGGCTCTTGGGATTTGTGACGGGTGGATATTTCCTGCGCGATCGACTTCACCGCGCGCTGAGAAACCAATCACGTCATACAGTCTATCTTCGTGAAGCGAATGAGTTAATCCCTCTAAATCAAGCGGAAGGTTCCGTTCCAGTCGAGAGAGGCAGGCTACTTCAGGCTGCCGGCACAGGCAAAACCGGCAGGTTCTCAATGATCAAAATTTATGACATGCCGCACAGTGTTATTCCGGTCGCGCTGCCGACATTGTCGTCAAGTTCACCCGTCGAATTGATTATCGCGTATTCCCACGAAAACGAGATTAGGTTGCAGCGCCAGTTGACGCTGATTCTTTTTGTCGTGGCGGCGGTTGGACTGCTGTTCGCTTATATTGTCAGCTACCTAATCGGGCTCAGGATGACCAAACCGATTCATCAACTCACGGAAGGCGTGAGCCGAATCGCCTCCGGGGAACTCGATCACCAACTTGATGTGCACACCCGAGACGAAATTGGGAAGCTCACGCAGGGCGTCAACCGGATGGCGGCGGATCTCAAAACCAACTTGGAGCGGCGAATCAGTGCCGAGCGCGTCGCCGCTTGGCGGGATGTAGCACGCCAGATTGCCCACGAAATCAAGAACCCTCTGTTTCCCATTCGTGTCTCCGTCGAAAACCTTCAGAAAGCGCGCTCTCAGCCCGAAATCTTCGACAGCATCTGTGACGAATGCACCCAGACCATCATCGAAGAGGTCGACCGGCTCCAGCGGATGGTGGACGAATTCCATCAATTCGCTCGGATGCCTCTTCCCGACCGAAAGCCCTCCAACCTCAATCAAATCGCCGAACAGACATTGAATCTATACTCCCAATCGCTATCGCAAATTCAGATCGAGACCGACCTCAACTCCGATTTGCCTCGCATCTCCATCGACCCGGAACAGATTGCCCAAGTCCTGCAGAATCTGATCAAGAACGCCGTTGAAGCCATGCCGGACGGCGGAACGTTGCGAATCTCAACCCAGCCAATTGGTACGGGCAGGGTCGCGGTGGAGGTTCAGGACACCGGTAACGGTATGTCGCCGGAAACGCGGGAGAAAATCTTCACCCCGTACTACACGACAAAGGAAACCGGAACCGGTTTGGGAATGGCGATTGTGCAGCGAATCGTCACCGATCACGGCGGCAAGATCTCCGTGACGAGTGAGGAAGGAGTTGGCACATTGATACGTCTGGAGTTCGCAAATCCCAATCCGATAGGAGATCAATTGAGCGGATAGATCAACCGAACGGACAGTGAGGGCGATAGAGATCTTAATAGCGCGCGATAGTAAATCCTGCGATAGAGCTCCCCATGCGATAGGAATCTTCTCCGAATCGCGACCGTAAGTATATAGAAGCGCAATCCATCCCAAACCGCGAGAACACAAACCAAATCAACTCTTGCTCTTCGTTCTCGGATTTCGGTTGTAACGTCCCACAATCACCCCATTTCTTCCTTGCAATTACCCTTTGCCTATGCTAAACTCCGCAACGTTTTCCAAGTCTTATACCGTGCCAATTCTTACCAATTTTTGGCACACAAAACAAGGAGAATAAACCATGTTCGTTTGCACAGCTTGCGGCTATTTGTGGACGGATGCGCAGGAACCGCCCGAGGAATGCCCCGCATGCGCCGCACCCAAGGAAAAATACATTCCTTATGATGACCGGGCAGAAAGATGGGTCAAAAGAGCGGTGGCGTCTCATGTGATGTACCCGGATGAAGAGGGAGCGGACCTGCGCGCGGAAAATTCGGCGCTGTCCTCACATATTCGTTTTGCCGTCGTTGGTATGCTTGAGGAACTCAAGGAGTAGGGTGCTAGTCATTCCTTCGTCCTATAATTACGGAACATCAATGGCGGGAATTGGAATCGCGGTTCGAACAGAGAATTCTATTGCGCGAAGATCTCCATGGGATTAGCTATCGCCCTCCCTTTTCAGTAGGTTGATCCTTCGTTATTCACGCAGTACATCTTTTTCAGTCGCTTAATCTTGAAACTGGCAGGTTTTCACTCCCTAAGGAGATATGGATGCGACAACTGATAACCACCGGAACAAATACAATGAAAATACTCAAACCAATTGCTTGTATGCTGCTGACCTTATACGCGGCGGCGCTATACGCCGCGGGCTTCGAAGACATCGAAGCGCAGGTGCAAGAGCACGTGTTGTCCAACGGAATGAAGTTCATTATCCTCGAGCGGCACGATGCGCCCGTGTTTTCGGGATACATCTACGTTAATGTCGGCGGCGTTGACGAACCCGTGGGGAACACCGGAATCGCCCACGTTTTCGAGCACATGGCGTTCAAAGGAACGACGACGCTCGGAACAAAAAATTACCAAAAAGAGAAAGCCGTCATGGATGAGATGGACGGCGTGTACGACCAACTCAGGAGCGAGTGGGTAAAAGCCGATCACGCCGACCCCGAAAGAGTGAAACAGTTACAGGCGGAGTTTGACGCCCTTCAAGAGAAAGTATCCCAGTATTCCGATGGTGAGGAATATTCGAAACTTCTGGAACAGGAAGGGGCTGTCGGTATCAACGCAACCACCTCCGCAGATTCCACCGAATACTTTTACAGCCTTCCGTCAAATCGGCTCGAACTCTGGATGGCGCTTGAATCGTCGAGGTTTCTCGACCCGGTGATGAGGGAATTTTTCAAAGAGAAAGATGTCATCAAAGAGGAGCGCCGAGGGCGCGTGGGCAGTAGCCCCATTGGCAGGCTGTTAGAAGAAATGAACGGGTTGGCTTTTCTCGCGCATCCGTACGGTCGTCCGATCATCGGTCACATGTCCGACATCAACACGACCACGCGTGCCGAGGCGCTTGCGTTCTTCGAGCAGTTTTACGCGCCCAGCAATATGGTGGCGGCAATCGTAGGTGATGTCCAAACAGACCAAGTCATCCAAATGGCGGAAGAATACTTCGGCAAAATTCCGTCCCGCGCCAACCCGCCACTTGTCGAAACCATCGAGCCGAAACAGTTGGGTACGCGGCATGTCAAACTCACGGAGCAATCGCAACCCATTTTCATCTGCGCTTACCATGTTCCATCCATCAGGCATCCCGATTTTGTCGTACTGGGAGCAATTGCGGACATTCTGTCCTCCGGACGCACGTCACGTTTTCACAAGAAACTGATTCGCGACGAGAAAGCCTCAATCTCTGTCGGCGCGTTTCCGGGGTATCCGGGTGACAAATACGCCAACCTTTTCGTTGTTTACTCATTCCCGGCGCAAGGGCATTCAAACGAGAAGAATGAAGAGATGATTATGGCTGAGATTGAGAATCTCAAGACCGAACTTGTGACAGAGGATGAGTTGAAGAAAGTCCAGAGGAACGCGAAAGCCGGTTTTATCCGATCGTTGCGCTCCAACCAAGGCTTAGCCGCGGCGTTGTGTACCAGCGAATTTATCCGAGGTGACTGGCGTGAGATTTTCAACCTATTGGAACACATCGAAAAGATAACCGCGGAAGATATCAAACGTGTAGCGAACGAATATTTCGCGGATAACAATCGTTCTGTCGCGGAAATTGTTACCGAAGAAGCATCGAAAGAAGAAACGGAGGCGGGTGAATGAGGAATTTCTCGTGCTGTGTGATAATCTGGAGTTGCGTTTTCGTTTTCGCTGCGTGGGGCGATGTACCGCTTGAACCATCGAATTTGGGGATTGCTGAAGATACACGAAGTGTACCAACGATTCAAGAGACAGACACGCTTTATAAAAAACCTCACGAAGGGCTTGTCTATCCTCCTCTGAACCAACCGCAACCGCCTGTGCCCCGGCGGGTCGAACTGGACAACGGCATGATTATTTATCTGTTGGAAGACCATGAATTGCCGATTGTTGACATCTCGGTGCAGATTCGCACCGGAGCGATCTACGAACCTGAAGACAAAATCGGGTTAGCCGCCATCACCGGCGCTGTGATGCGTACGGGCGGAACCATCAGCAAAACCGGAGACGAGCTTGATGAAATCCTGGAGAATCTCGCCGCCTCAGTCGAGGTTGGGATAGGCGGTGATGCCGGAACGGCATCAATGTCCGTGCTGAAGGAGGACCTCGACACCGGTCTCGCTATCCTCGCGGACGTGCTCATGAATCCTGCGTTTCGGGAGGACAAAATCGAGTTGGAAAAGGTTCAACATCGCAGCTCTATTGCCCGGCGTAACGATAGCGCACGCAGCATCACGTCGAGAGAATTTCGGAAGCTAATCCACGGCGCGGACAGTCCCTATGCCCGCACAACGGAATACGACACCATCAATAGCATCACGCGGGATGACCTTGTGGCTTTCCACGCGAAATATTTTCGACCGAACAACACCATCTTGGGCGTGCTTGGGGACTTCAACTCCGAGGATATACTCGGCAAAATTAGGGGCGCTTTCACAGGATGGCAGCCTGCGGAGATTGACCTTCCCGAAAAACCCAAAGTACCCAAGGACATGGCGAGAAGGGTGGGTTTGGTAACGAAAGACGACGTGAATCAGACGAACATCAGGATGGGGCACGTCGGATGGCTGCGCAGCAATGAGGACTACCCCGCCTTGGTCGTAGGGTGCCAAATCTTGGGCATCGGTTTCAGCAGCCGATTGGTGAACAGCATCAGAGTTGAAAAGGGACTGGCATATTCCGTAGGTAACAATTACGGTGCCGGTTACGATGTCCCTGGCGTTTTTCTGATTGCCTGCGCGACTAAATCGGAGAGCACGGTCACAGCTAGCGAGGCGATTCTGGCAGAAGTCGAACGGATGCGCGCCGAAGAGGTGTCGGACGAGGAGTTAAAACAAGCAATCGATGGATTCATGAATTCGTCCGTGTTTGACTACGACTCGAAGGGCGAAATCCTTTCGCGGGCTCTCAGATATGCTTATTATGACTATCCTCAAGACTTTGTCGAGCAATTGATGGCGGGGATTCGGAACGTCACAAAATCCGATGTACAAAGGGTTGTTGCCAAATATATGCATCCCGACCAATTCACCATCTTGGCGGTGGGCAAGGCGAGCGACTTCGATAAGCCTCTTGATTCCTTGGGCGAAGTAACCGAAATTGATATTACCATTCCGACTCCGTCACCGGAGCCCGTGCCCGAGGCGGGCGAGGGAGATGTCGCCAAAGCGAGGGAGATTCTTGCCGCTGCGGTTGACGCGCACGGCGGGTTGGAAAATCTGAAGCAAGTGAAGACTCTCGTGTCGAAGGGAAAAATAAACATGAATACGCCTGCTGGAGAGATGACGATGGAAGGCAAAGTTACCGTCGCGCTGCCTAGCAAAGCACGATACGATCTGACAATCCAAGCGATGGGCATGACAATGAGCCGAGTGCTCGGCGCGGAATCGGCGTGGATGGCGAGTCCCCAAGGCTCACAAACGATGCCGGAAGTCTTCGCCCAGGAAGGCAGGAATGAGATTTTTCGACTGAATCCTCCTTTGCTTACCTATGTTTCCGGTGATGAGGCGACCGTCCAACATCTCGGCGAAGAGGATGTAAACGGGAAAATGGCTGATGTCATTTTGGTCAGCAATACACCCGCGGGCTCAATTAAGCTCTTCATCGATCAGGAGTCAAAACACATCGTTAAGAAGGAGTTTCAGGCTTTGGGTCAACAAGGCGGGCCCGTGCAGCGTGAGGAATTCTACAGCGATCACCGAGACATCTCGGGAGTGAAGATTGCTTTTTCTATCATCTCGATTGACAATGGCGAGAAAGCTGCCGAGGTGACCCTTAGCAAAGTTACCATCAACGCCGAAGTGGACGAATCAATCTTCGAGCAGTAACGCATTACCTGAGTTCCCAACTCGCGGCATTTTACGACTCCAAGATTGTGTCGACGCCGCCGAGTTGGGCTCTATTGTAAGTCAACTGATAGTCACCACGATCTCGGACGGAAAGCACATCCTGCTTTTCTCGAAGCAACCGCTCTATCCGATCTCATCCAGAGACATCCGTCCTCCATCATACAACATGGCGCTTGTCACTCGCCCGTTTTCTTCGGCGCATTCTGATGCCCGCCATTTTAATGTCCTGTGCAAAGGAGAGGTTGTGTCTGAACACAGTGCAGACAAAGAAATTCTGTCGGAAGGTCAATCCTAGCCCAACTCCCACTTTTTTTGCACAATTTCCCGTAGGGTGGGCATTGCCCACCAGCTTTTGAAATCGCCAACGGCAATCAAGGTAGTGGATGGCGACAGCGATAGAAAATCCCGTGCAATAAAACTCCCAGTACGACAAAATTCCTTCAACAATCACTGTTTCCAACGGTACCCTCCCCTCAAATTCATTTCCCATTGTAAACATCGGACATAATCCGTTAGAATAATAGTCGGTCAAACCCGCGAAGACGTGGGATTAATTGCACTATTACACCGCGAAGGCCTTTTTGCAATCCAAGTGCGCAAGTCCAACGGTGCCCTTCCCTATGCAAGTTGATGTGAAACCCGTCCAGACTCCATCAGATCTGAAGTCCTTCATAGAGTTGCCTTCGCAGATTTATCGCAACTGTGCACAGTGGGTGCCGCAGTTGCGCGGCCAACTCAAGGAACGGTTTAGCCGATCGATTTGCCCGGTTTTCGATTACGCGGAAGTGGAGTTTTTCCTTGCTCGACAGAATGGGGTTGTCGTCGGACGAATAGCGGCAATCAAAAACGAGAACCATATCATCTTCCATGACGAACGTGCAGGGTTCTTCGGATTCTTTGAGTGTATTCAAGATCAACGCGTGGCGGACGCACTGTTTACCACGGCTGCCGATTGGCTAAAGAGCCGGTATCTCAACGTGATGCGCGGTCCAACGAGCTACTCGACCAATGGCGAGTGCGGCTTGCTCATTGACGGATTCGACTTCTCACCGGCGATAATGATGTCGTACAATTTACCGTATTACGCCGATCTCGTTGAGGGATTCGGGTTCAAGACAGCAAAGGACCTGTTAGCCTACGAGGTCACGGACGAAGCATTCGCCCCGGAACGGCTGGGCAAAATCGTAGAACGCATCAAGAGGCGGCGAAATGTTGTGGTGCGTCCCATCAGAAAGAAACAGATTGATCGAGAAATCGAACACATGAGAGAAATCTACAATTCAGCATGGCAGAGGAATTGGGGTTTTGTGCCGATGACCGATCGGGAGATTGATCGCATAGCGGATGAACTCATTCAGATTGTTGACCCCGATATCGTGCTGTTCGCCGAGGTCGAGGACGAACCGATAGCCTTCATCCTTGCCCTGCCCGACTTTAATCAAGCGCTTCGGCATGCCAATGGGCGCCTATTTCCGATCGGTCTGTTCAAAATCATCTGGCACGCTCGAAAGATTAAAGACGCCCGCATGGTAGCCATTGGCGTTAAGGAGTCGCACCGCCAGCAGGGCATTGATGCGCTCCTGTATTACGAAGCCTTTCAAGCGAGCGTCAGGAAAGGCTATCGCCGTGCAGAGTTGTCGTGGATTTTGGAGGACAGTCATCTCATGAACCGCGCGCTCGAAACCATGGGAGCCAAAATCTACAAGCGCTATCGACTCTACGATTATCCGCTGGTTTGATTGAACTCACCTCCCTTTAGACAGAAATGAAGGAGGTTTAAGATGGAAAACCCAACCTACTCGGCCAGAATGAAGCGCCTGAATCTACTACAGAGTTATCCACCATGCTTGATGTACGTCCTAGAGAAATTCAAATTTACCGTGACCAAAATGGTAGGGAACCTTTTACCGATTGGTTTGAGTCAGTCCGTGACTTAAAGATACTAAATAGAATTCAAGCCCGGCTAGACCGCCTTGAGTCCGGTAATTTGGGCGATTACCGTCCTGTAGGTAATGGAGTGTTTGAACTCCGATTTCAGTTTGGCCCAGGCTATCGTATCTATTTTGGAGAGGTAGATAATACCATGGTGTTGCTGCTCTGCGGTGGGGAAAAATCCTCGCAAACCAGAGACATCCAACGCGCAAAAGTCTATTGGCAGGCTTACAAGGAGGCTCAAAAATGAAAGAGATGAGAAAATACCGCGATTATCTTATTGAAAGACTTTCTAACCGCGAAGAGGCTATCGGTTATCTTCAAGCCGCACTAGAAGAATATCAAAACGATGGTGATACGTTAGCATTCCTGATTGCTCTCCGGAGCATCGCCGAAGCACAGGGCGGACTAGACGAACTCGCAAGGCGAACCCACACGGCTCCGGACCTTCTCGTAAAAATACTGTCGCGGGAGGATGAATCCCATCTTGACACAATGAGAGTGATTCTTGATGTTTTAGGATGTCGGCTTTCTGTTGTCGAGATGGCAAAGCAAGCATAATTTTTCCCAACTCTGCAACGGGTAAGACGATAGGAAATACTATGCGAAAAGCGGAGTTGCAACGTCGAGCAGTTATGTTAATTGAACAACTCTCCACGGAAAAACTGAAAATAGCCAATGACTATTTGGCGTATCTCCAAGACAAAGAAGCGCGGGAAGCCACTCACGAATTGGCGAGGGATCCCGAAGTCGCCAAAAGTTTGGAACGTGCGGAAGCCGATGTCAAAGCAGGAAGACTAAAGCATTGGAGTGATGTTAGACGCGACCTTTGATGCACAATTCATAGATAGCAGACTCTCGCAGTGCGTAGGTTGGGTTGAGCGGTGCTCCATGAGAGGTCTTAAGAGGAAGAAACACTATTCAAATCTTATTCCGCCCGAAAATGTCTAAATTCGAGTGAAACCCAACATACATCGCAGCCTTCTGCAACAACAGAACTCGTGCCGCAATGAATGCAATAAAGACAGATTTTTACCTTGGCGATTGCCTAGAGGTACTCTCAAAATTTGATACCGATTCATTTGATCTGATCGTTACCTCCCCGCCGTATGCCGACAGACGATCAAAGACGTACGGTGGAATCAAACCGGATCAGTATGTCGAGTGGTTCCTCCCTCGAGCCGCGGAGTTCTTGAGGGTACTAAAACCGTCCGGCACCTTTATCCTCAACATCAAGGAGAAAGCCGTTAACGGTGAACGCCATACCTACGTCATTGAGTTGATACTCGAAATGAGAAAGCAGGGCTGGTTGTGGACGGAGGAGTTCGTCTGGCACAAGAAGAATTGCTATCCTGGCAAATGGCCCAATCGATTCAGAGATGCTTGGGAAAGATGCATACAATTCAATAAAACCAAAGATTTTAATATGTACCAAGAGTCGGTTATGGTGCCGATGGGAGATTGGGCGGAGAAACGGTTAAAGCATCTCAGCAAAGTTGATCAGAGTCGGGATACGTCGAAAGTGGGAAGCGGTTTTGGCAAGAATGTTTCAAATTGGGTTGACCGGAAGATGGCTTACCCGACAAACGTTTTGCACTTGGCAACAGAAACCGGCAATCGCAAACACAGCGCGGTTTTTCCCAAATCCTTACCCGAATGGTTCATCAGGCTGTTTACGGAGGAAGACGATTGAGTACTTGACCCGTTTGCGGGCGCCGGTACGACGTGTCAGGTTGCTCAGACGTTGTCAAGAAATTCTGCTGGTATTGAAATTTTGCCCGAGAATTACCAATTGGCTAAGGACAATATCAAACCCACACAATACCTGTTATTTGAAGAGACCCCAGATGAAACCCATTACACAACAGGAAATCGTTGACTACGTTGAGCCGAACATTCAATCCTTTCATCGGAGAAGGTTAGCTAAACTTCAGGAACTGAAAGTGAGGTAGAGCAGATGATTGACGCTGTACAGTTTAAGGCAAAACTTTTAGGTAACTGTTTAGTCCACTACTCTCTATGGCAAAAGCCACTTCACAAACCTAGGGGATTGTAGAAAAGCTATAATTTGGATGGACTTGGAAGCGGTTAGGTTGGTGCGGTTGTCTCAACAGTCAGAACCCCGGCATCAAGTCCTTGATGATAGCGTCGGATGATTTCCAAGCCGACTTCCACGAAATCTTTGTTCTGCTGCTTGCAAGTTTGAATCACACTGGTGATTATACCTAACGCTTCAGAGCCCTTGGGTGAACGATTACCGCCCGATATTTTGCGAGTTATCACCTCGGGTCGTATGGCGCGTTCGGCGCGATTGTTATCAGTGGACACCTGCATGTGTGACAGAAAGGTGAATAACGAATCGCTGTGTTTGGCTAACCGTTTGGCGAGTCTTTGACAATCAGAATCGTGATAGTCGGCTTTGGCAAGTTCCTCCAATCGGCAGGTTAGCCTTTTGAATCGGCGTTCTAAAGTAGATTGAGTGAAGTCCGACTGCTTCTGCTTGAGGCGAATGGCATCGCGCAACAAACGTGTCAGTTTTTTGGCAAATGCTGCATATTCTTGGGTGTGATTGGTCTTTCTCACTTCAGACAATTCACGCAGCAAATGCACCGAGCACTTTTGTTGGGTGTAGGGAAGTGGGTTATAAGCAGTATAAAAGTCACTGACAACGACTCCGTCATAATCTGCACTCAATTGTTCTAAAACGACTTGATGTCCACGACTCGCATTGACTTCATAAAGCGTGTAACTGTCTGTGGTGAATGCCCAAAGCCAGCACGATTGACCGTTTAACCGCCAGCCGGTTTCATCAACATAGGTACAATGACTCTGTCGCAATCCGGTTTGAATGGCTTGATATTCGGGAGTGAACCACTTTGCCAATGATTGCATGGATTGCGCTAATGCGCCAGCGGTGACAGAAAGTCCACACAGTCGTTTGAGTACGGCGGCGACTTTCCGATAGGGTACCCCCATGGCGTGCTTCAATTCAGCGGCAATGAGCAACGCACGCGAACCTATCAACCGATGGGGTATCTGTTGCGGGTGGTGACTTTCCACCTGCCTTTGACAGCTTGGGCAATACCCACGCCGCGTCTGATAGCAGATGACCTTGGTCTGAGCTGGAATGACCTCTTCAACATACTGTTGATGGGTTGTGATATTTTCAATCACTCCATGACAATGAGGACAATCCTTTATAGGTATATCAACAATTTCGTCAGCTTTGGTGGGACGATGTCGGTAACTGCCGGCGTGTCCCGGTTTTTGCCCCGGCTTTTTGCGACGACGTTTCTGTCGATTCGGTTTGACAAATCCGGGGATAGGCGATTTTGGAGGCGAAGTCGGACGAGCTAACAGTTTTGACACCTGCTGTTCCAAGTCGGCTATACGGGCACGTAATACCTGATTTTCAGCTTCCAATTCGGCAATACGAGCAATTAACTGTTGTTCCCTTGTATTCGTCATATTGATGCGTTGAATCCTCCGTAGCAAGCAAATGTGCTCAATGCCGCACAGATTTCGCCACTCTTACAAACTGAACTAAACAGTTACGTTTTGTTTAATGACGGCGTGAGTCATACCCATTACTGGTACGACTTTTGGGACGCCGACCTCGGTCGTCCGCTCAGCGAAGCAAAAGCACAACTTTACGAGAATCGAGAAGGGCTTTATATCCGCGAATTCACCAACGGGTGGGCGGTATACAACCACAGCGGGGAACCACAGGTGATAACTCTGCCGGAGGAGGCGCAAGGTGTCGCCAGCGGTTTGGTAAGCACGGAGCATAGGTTGCCGAATCTTGACGGGGAGATGTACTTACGGGTGAAACCGAAGAATCCGGCAGATGTGAACGGCGACGGGATAGTGAATATCCTTGACTTGATACTCGTAGCGCAGGGGTTCAGGACGAATGAAACGGAGGTAGACGTGAATGGGGATGGGGTGATTAATGTGTTTGACTTGGTATTTGTGGCGAATCAATTCTGAATCATGGATTTTCATAGATTAATGGATTTCGCGGGTTAGAATCAACTGTTCGGTGGCATCTTTGCATGTAAAGCAAGGATCTGTAGAAACCGATGAATTGACCAAATAGGGAACGGGAAATTCTATCGAAGTCATTTTTACCCTTTGATAAGTACTACGCTACAAGTTAGCAGTTTAAACAAACTTTGAAGCAAAGCCAATATGGGGCGTTATGCCCATTCACTTCCATATTTCAAGCTAGCACCATTGGTTACTAACCGAATTACATAACTCGCCTTAGGTATGGCTAGAGACAAACTCCCTGGCTTCCACCACCTCCTCTGCCGTGCCGTGGCGAACTTCCAACACTTTCAGTACATCGGCGGGGAGTTCTGCGAACACGTCGTCAAAGTCAATGTCGCCGAAACCGGGCGGGTGATATTCCTCAAGGTCTTTGAGGTCGTGCAGGTTGACGCCGATGAGATGATCTTTGTACGCTTCAAGCCAACGGTTGGACCAACAAAGCCCGATACGTTCTTGCAAGATAGCATGACCAACATCATGCCAATACCGCATGTTGCTGCCGGCAAACGCGTCGAAGAACATCTCGACCTCGTCGAAGTTCGGGATTTGATAGTAGCGCGGACGATTCTCAATGGCGAGGTAGAGATCCATCCGCAAAGCGAGTTCATTGAGTTCATCCAAGCTGAATAGAACCACGTCCTGATGTTTTGCCTGCTTTCGCTCCCTCCAATCCATCGCCTCCGACACCTTGTCGCTGAACGCCTCAAACTCGCGCTCGCCGTATTCGTAGAAATCATACATCAGATAAGACCGGTCGTATGTGTCCACCTCGCCGAGGTGGAGCACCACGATTGGGATTTCAAGGTCGGCAGCCATCTCCATCGTCCGCACCGTCCAGCGCACAGCCTGTTTTCGTTCGGATATGTCAAGGCTGGAAAGGTGGATCGGGTCGCTTTCGGAATCGGATTGTGGGTGGTCGGGCAAGATGGGGCAAAAATTGTGAATGGAGCAGGGCTTGGTTCGTCCCAGATAGGGTTTAAGCTGTTCAATCTGATCGCGCATCAGATGCCGGCTGAGTTCAACCGCACCGAAGCCCAAATTATTGAGTTCGTCAATCAGCGCCGCACCGTCAGGTTGCTTCAGCGCGTTCCACATCGTCGAGATGGCAATCATCCTAATCCGACCCCTTCACAATCACTTTCCTGCCCGAGAAGTTAATTCTGTTGTCCGCATACCACTTGACCACGGTCGGATACAGTTTGTGCTCCTCCACTTGGAGACGCGCATGAAGGCTATCCTCGTCGTCTTTATCGAACACCGGCACCGACTTTTGCGCGATGATTGGTCCGGTGTCCATCCCCTCATCCACAAAATGGACGGTTACTCCACTCACCTTTGCGCCGTAGGCGACGGTGTCCGCCACCGGATGCGCGCCGGGGAAAGCCGGTAGCAGCGCCGGATGGATATTAAGGATTCGGTTTCTGTATTTCTGAACAAATGCGGGTTGAAATAACTTCATGAAACCGGCTAAGACGATCAGTTCTACTGCGTGCGTTTCAAGCAGTTCGGAGATTCGCTCGTCAAAAGCGTGACGGTCGGGGAAATCTCGGGCTTTTACAACATAGGAAGGGATTCCAGCTTTCTTTGCGCGGGTGAGTGCGTAGGCTTTCTTTCGATCGCTGATGACGACCGAGATTTCAATTTCACAGGATTCGTCGTAGTGGAGTTGATCGATTAAGGTCTGGAGATTGCTTCCGCTGCCGGAAGCCAGCACTCCGATTTTCATGATTGCCGCCAGGATCACATGCGATGTAATAGGGTTGAAACCGACTGACTGTGTCGTTTATGTTTGTTTGGGACGTTCGTGAAGAATTCAGATAGAAGGCTGTGGAGCGTTAGCGGCTGTCCGTCGTAACGCAGCATGGACTGTCTTTCCCTGAATCATCTCGTTTTCTAGTCCTACCAACTTGACGGAGGCGACTTGATTAATTTCCGACGCGGGAACGTCTAACAGAACCCGTAGATAATTTGGCGTAAATCCTGCGAGTTGCCCCGTCTTTCCCTCGCGACTGTCTTCAACCAGAACACCCACCTTCTTTCCCAGCATACGCCGTTTGAAGGCGTTGCCAAGACGATTCCCCAAGTCGATCATCCTCCCGCTACGCGCAGCGGAAACGCCCGGAGGCACCTGATCCGGATAGTCTGCGGCTGGTGTGCCACGCCGCGGGGAGTAACGGAAAACGTGCAGTTGGCTGAATCCGATTCCCTCGACAAAGTTGAGTGATTCCTCAAAATCGCTATCGGTTTCCCCCGGAAAACCGACCATGACATCGGTTGTAATTCCGACATCCGGAAAAGCGCTGCGCAGTTTCTCCACAAGCCGAGCGTATTGTGCCGTGGTGTAACGCCGACGCATGCTGCGCAGAATCTTATCGTTGCCCGCCTGTAGTGGTAAGTGAAAGTGTGGCATACACTTCGGCAGGGCTGCCATCCGATCGACGAGGTCGTCGGGGAAATTCATGGGTTCGATTGAGCTGAATCGTATGCGTTCTATGCCTTCAATCGGATGAATCTGTTCCAAGATGTCACCGACATCCACCCTTCTCTCAATGTCTAGCCCGTAAGCCCCCAAGTGGACGCCGGTAATCACAATCTCCTTGTATCCGCTCGCGGCAATGCGTTCCGCCTCGTTTACAATGTCTGTCAGGCTGCGGCTTGTCATCCGTCCGCGCACGTAGGGAATGATGCAGTAGGTGCAGAAGGCGCTGCACCCGTCTTGAACCTTAATCAGCGCGCGCGTACGCTGGCTCGTATGACTAATGCCCGCACTGAATCTTGCGTGTTCACGCACCGGGTCGTGATGGATGGGCTCAATTCGCAAAAGCTCGGATTCGCGGAGTTTGTCCAAATAGCCTTGAAAGTCCGCTTTCTCGCGGTTCCCGAAGACGAACGTCACTCCCGGTATTTTCTCGACCGATTCGCGGTCGCTCTCGGCGTAGCAGCCGGTAACCAGCACTTTGGCATGCGGGTTTTGCCGGATGATTCGTCGGATGGATTTGCGGGCTTTCTGATCGGCGACGTTTGTCACCGTGCAAGTGTTCACGACGTAGACATCTGCGATTTCGCTTGCATCGACGATGGTGTAACCGTTCCGATCCATCGTCTCGTGCATCGCGTCGGTATCGTATTGATTCACCTTGCAACCCATGGTGAGAAATGCTGCTGTCGGCATATTAATGCTTTATTAAGTTCAAATCGAAGAGTTTTTTGTCGGACGTGCTCCGTTTAACTCCGAATTCGGAGATACGGGGTAAGATGTTTGTCCTAGGTTGAATGATAATATTATCGCCATACCGTTGTCAAGGCGCATTAGGAACGGCGCAATCGCATCTGATTGTAGGGGACGGCCCCAGTGCCGTCCCATGTTGTGGCAGACTTTCATGGCTGACCCGACTGGATGACATGCAATTTTCATAAGCGATCTAAAGGCATGTCCGTTGAAAAAGGGCGAACACAGTGGTTCGCCCCTACAAGAACGGGTGCATTGTTGTCCCTTGGGCATGGCGAAGGGAAAGGTTCGGGACGAAAATATCGTAACACAGCCAATTTAATTCAGATGCGATTAGCTAGAATCAGAAACGGCGCAACTCGTAGACGGTGATAGCGACAGCTACTATAGCGGCTGTTTCTGTCCGCAGCGTATTCCCTCCGAATGTCGTAGGCAGGCACCCGCTGTCAATCGCATTCTCGACCTCGGCGTCCGAAAATCCGCCTTCTGGCCCGATGAACAGACTGATTGACTCGACATGGCGATGGTTGCGCAAGACACCCTTGATTTCGCGTTTTACCTCATTTTCCCAGAGCAGCAATGACAGATCGCAATTCTTCGCTTGTTCAAGACATTTTCCAATTGTTCGCGGCGGGAGCAGTTTGGGAAACCTCGGGCGCCCGCACTGTTTGGATGCTTCAATCCCGATTCGTTCCCATCGGTCTTGCCGTTTTTGTCGAGCATCTCCCCTGCGCTTTGGAATCGATCTCTGGCATATCATCGGGACGATTTCGTCTACGCCGATTTCCGTGGTTTTCTGAACAATCAGATCCATCTTGTCCGATTTGGGAATCGCTTGAAAAAGAGTGATGTGCGGGGGAATTGGCGGGTGAAATTGGCAGTCTTGAATTGATGCTATCGCGGGGAAAGATTCCGTATCCCTCAGGCGAGCGATGTAACTATTCCTCTTTCCGTCAAAAACCTGCACGTCGTCGCCGGGCTTTAGCCGGAGCACATTCAACAGGTGATGACGTTCGGGGTCACGGATGCGAACGATGTCAGATGAGATGTCGGTTGGCGGAACATAGAATCGATGCATCTGTGAATAGGGTTAAATCGATTTTCTCTACGGGACGGACTCCGGGTTTAACGTAATTCTATAAACATTGGGGATTTCTATAAGATCTCTATCGCCTTCACTATTCGTTCAGTTGATCACTCGTTATTCACTCGCTTGATCCCCGCCGGAGCGGAAAGGGACACTATCGCGTTTTATAAACACATACCCATCCGATGTGTGGTCCAAGTGTTGTCGATTCCCAATAAACATTTCATTGTTTGTTAATATTCTTCATTCGCACTTCCCTCAAAATGTAGAGTTCGTCCAAGACTTGGTCAAGTCTTTCGCTCCAGCGGAGCGACATGTCTGTAGAAAATGAGGATCTTTACTCTTCCGCTCCAGAGGAGCGGCATGTTTGTTGTTTACGTTCACGCTTGCAGGTTTCGGTATTATGTTAATCCGGCGAATCAAAAACGTATTTTGGGTTGTAGCGAACATCAAAACGTTTTAGGAGTTCAAGATATTCCTCTTCAAATGTCTTGTGCGAATGATGCTTTTCTTGGTTCTCAATGTAAGTAGCGACATCTTTCAATTGGGAATACGAATAGGAAAACGCGGCGAATCCCTCTTGCCACATGAATTTTTCGGCAACCCACCGTTTTCGGTTGATGAATCGTGAGGTGCTTCCTTTAATGTCTCGCACCAAGTCAGAAATAGCTATGTCAGGAGTCACGCCCATGAGGATATGAATATGATCGGGCATTGAATTGATTTGGAGTAGCTTCTGATTTTTCTTGGTGATGATGCCAGTGATGTATTGGTGAAGTTCGGCTTTGTGGTGTTTGGAGATGAGGGGTTGTCTTCCCCTGACGGAAAACACGATGTGTATGTAGAGCTTGGTGTAGGTGTCTGCCATAGATAAATCACCTCTTTTATTGACATGCCGCTCCGCTGGAGCGGACTCCAAGGGTGTCGTACGTGTCTACAGACATATCGCTCCTCTGGAGCGAAAGCCGGGAATTGCTATTTAACTAGGGGCATCGGGAGTTTCTATGAAAGCTCGACTGATTCACTGGGTGGATTGATTGAACAGGTGGTGACTACGATAGAGATCTTAAGGCGATAGTAAATCCTACTCTCTGTTCACTCTCTTAATCACCGCCGGCGCGGGAATGCGTGATCTACGAGCTTCCAACCTTCCCTCCCTTCCAGTCTTCCAACTATTCGCTGGTGCTCCATCCTCTCGCCGTGTCCATGGCCGCAAACCTCCCACACTGGATTAATTGTCAATCAAGCGTGACCGGCACGCCTTCCAACAACCCGTTCTCGTGCATATCCACCCACTCGTCCATGAATATCTTGTTCCACTCCTCGGTAAGCGGATGATCCATCATGTCGCGGTAGACCGTCCACATGGTAACCAGTTCGTCGGCGCCGTCACGGAAAGCGGCATGAGCAGTCTCCACCGAACGCACGAGCGCCGCCATGACATAGGGTCGCTGTCCCCATCCGCTGAACATCTGAACACATTCGCGTATGAGTTGAGTCGGATCGCCGCCAACCGCCTTCACGGGGTCGCAGAACGGCAGAATATGATCGACGCCGGCTTGAGCGACAGCCGCTGCTTGGGTCAACGAAAATACCGTCGTGCAGAAGGTCTCAACCCCATCCCCCTTGAGAATGCTGAAAGCCTTAAGTCCATTTACGGTGCAAGGAATCTTCAGAATAATCTGGTTCGACAAATCGGTAAAAACCCTCCCCACCGCGAGCAGTTCGTCAACCGTGTGACCGTCGATTTCCATGACCACGGGTTTATCGGTGATGTCGAGGTATGCCTTAATCAGGTCGATAACCGAACCGTAAGGTTTGGCGTACTGATTGAGTACGACCGTATTGGTGACGATCCCGGCAATCCCCAACGGCATCCACTCCTTTAACTCGTCGGGACTGCCTGCGAGCCAAATTGTGGGTCCGCGTCCTTCCGAGCGGGTTTGCGGTACAGCGCCGTTCGCTGTCATTATTTAGTTTCCTCCTCTGTTTCTACATGTAATGTTTATGCGTAATCGACGATTGGTTGAATGTCCCATATCCGCGCTAACTCCATTATCAAACCGGACGAGTCCGCAACGGGTTGTCCGGGGAGAACTCGGAGGTTTCGGGACAGCCCTTAACGGGCAACCACGAACAGTACGGTGTGCCGGCCTCACCGGCACTGCCAAAGTCGCAAAGACGCACCGTCTCACCGTTCACCGCCTTGAATTCCAGCAAAAGCTGGGGTGGCAGCCAATCCGTCCACTGAGCATGCTTCGATTGTAGCTTCTCCGCGTCAACCGGTGGAATATCCAACATGCAACTTACCGGATCCCATTCCTTAACATCGCGTATGTGCAAATCGTTAGTTTCGGCATTCTCGAGATTGTACCGGTGGTCGTACGCCATCAGAATAGGCCCACGATAGATAGACGCGAGCCCTTCACACTCCTGCTCACCGCTCCATAGGCGTAGGGACATATCAAGCGTGACGTGAATCTTGTCACCTGCTTTCCATTTGCGGTCGATCCGGAGATAGCTGCCGGCTTTCGCCCTGAGGGGCGGTTCGTCGTTGATTCTGACATGAGTCTCGGATGACCAGTACGGTATGCGCAACTTCAGAGCGAATTCGGAGGATTTGGATGGTTTCACGGATACGACAATCTTACCGTCAAGCGGATACTCCGTTTCCTGTGTCAACGTCACGGACACACCCGGCTTCAATCGTGACGTCAGCGTTGACGACCCGTAATAGTTCAGCACGAGACCTTGGCGGTCTTTCATGAACGCCCAGTCGCTCAGCATTCCGAATCCGCGGGGAGTGTTCACGCTGCAACAGTTCAGTTCGGGGGTGCCCTCACGTGCTTGGAAGACGATGGTGTGTGCGCTGGAACGGCGTATTCCGTTCATCGGTGTGTCGTAGGTAGACCAATGCCCGGAGGAGGAGTGCATGCCCACTATGGAGTTGAACAGCGTGAGTTCGAGTTCGTCGGCGACTATGGAGTTGCCGGTGAGTTTCAGCATCTCGACGCTCATCGCCGTCCACGCGATCGTGCAGCAGGATTCGATTGCGGCGAGATGGTAAGGATTGCCGGTTGCCTGCTCTCCAGAAGAGAATCCGCCGTTGTTGTGCCGATCAAGCCTGACGATGCTCCACCAGATTCGCTCAAAGGCTACCCGGTAGCGGTCTTCACCGGTAATCCAGTAAAGTTCCGCCAGTGCCATGATTGGGTGCAGGCTCTCCCAACGCGGTTTGGGCGTCTGGAAAAACTCTTTGCCGTCAAGTGCGCTCCACAGGTAGTCGCCCGCCAAGGGTTCTCCGTTCTCCGTAGCCGCGAATTCGTCGACTATCTGAAGCGCCATCCTGAGATAGCGTTCGTCTTTCGTCTTGCGATGGAGTACGCAAAGTGAGTGGGCTGGCGCCAGATTCATCTCGGTCGAACCCGTTTCAACCAAGCGCGGAGTTTTCGCTCCCAAATACGTCTCGCAGAGAAGGTCTGCTATGCGCATCGCGCAGGTTAGTGCTTCTCTGTCCCGCGTTTCTTCATGCCAAAGCAATAGTCCCAGCATGTTGTGATAATGCCCCCAGGTGTCCCACGTGTGTTGTCCCGCAGAATTGGAGTTCGTTAGATGGTGCGGCTTTGGCCACGGACCGAGATAGCCGTCGGTATCTTGAAGGCTGACAAGGATGCGGACGAACTCCTTCAACCATGCTTTCAGTGCCGGGTCTGACGTTGCTCGGAGAACCTGCACCGCACCTGTCAGATATTTGCCTGAGAACTCGCCTGCCCAAGGCACCATTTCCCGCAGCGGGGATCGGTCACGGTCGCGGAACATTTCAAGCATACCGGGATTGGCTTTTGGCGCTACGAGCAGCCATTGCTGTGTAATCGCCTTCAGATAATTCCCTGTGAAACCGCCAATTTGCATGCGTGTTTTTGGAACTCTTCTACAAACGGGTTCTTTCATCTAGCGCACACATTTCCTATCGCATGAGGCGAGATTATGGGAAAACTGTCACCGGATTTTCTGTTGAATCCGCTGTCTAAAACTGATAAAATCTCGACTAGAATCGCGGACTGAATTATACTCCGCTCGCAAAAAGCCGTCAAGCCTAAAGAGGCTGGGGAACAAAGCAATCACATCTGATATTGAAGGGTTAACGGGGCGCACGCTACCCGTTCTACGATTGTGAGATCCTTCTAAAGCCCTCACAGGCATGCAATTCCCCGCATCTCAATGGAATAATATCAAGTTATTTTGAAGAGCGACATTCCGCTCCTCTGGAGCGGGAGGCAAGTATATTTCCTAGCTACAGACATAGCACCGCCGGAGTGTAAGACATGTCCAATACTTGGCTATAGAGGCTTAACGCTGCTACAAGCGTTTCGCTCCAGAGGAGCGAGATGTCAATAGAAAGCGGATATATAACCGTGTTGCGCTCCAGCGGAGCGCCATGTAGGTCTGTGTGGACAAATCGCTATTCCGTCGTAAATGACGGTAATCTATAGGCGACATCCGAAAATCTGTGCTATATATCGATGGGTTTGAAAACGGTGGGCAATGCCCACCCTACTACTTGGGAAAGCAGACGTGAGCTAGAAAAAGGGCAGCCATTCCTCATCCGATGAAAATCGCCTACATCGCCGCAGGTGCTGCGGGCATGTATTGCGGCACCTGCATCCACGACAATACCCTCGCCGCGGCGCTGCTGAAGAAGGGGCACGATGTCGCCCTAATCCCGACCTACACCCCCATCCGCACAGACGAAACCGATGTCAGTATCCACCGCATCTTCTACGGCGGAATTAACGTCTACCTCGAGCAGAAAATGGCGCTCTTCCGACATACGCCGTGGATTTTCGACGAACTGTTTAACAGCCCTTCGCTCCTGAGTAAGTTGTCTCGATTCGCCAGTTCAACAAACGCGAAAGATCTCGGCGCACTCACGCTTTCCGTGCTTCAAGGCGAAGACGGGCATCAGAGGAAGGAGTTGGAAAAGCTGACAAAATGGTTGAAAGACGCCTACCGACCAGACCTTGTGCAACTCACTAACTCCATGTTCGTAGGGTTCGCTAAGCAGATGAAAAAGTCATTGGGTATTCCGATTCTCTGCGCGCTTCAGGGAGAGGACATCTTTCTGGAAGGTCTGGTTGAGCCTTACAAATCGCGGGCGTTGGAGGTTTTGCGGGCGCGGATTTCAGATGTGGATGGTTTCATAGCGCCCTGCCGGTACTATGCCGAGTTCATGGCGTCGTATCTGGAGATTCCCGAGGACAAAGTCGAGGTGGTGAAACTCGGTCTGAATTTGGAAGGGCACGGCGAAGCCGGGGAGACTGCCATTTCCGACTCTCCCTTCGTGATAGGGTATCTGGCGCGCATCTGTCCTGAGAAGGGGCTGCATCTGCTCGTTGATGCGTTTTACCGATTGACGCAAAAGGTCGCATCTGATAAGATTCGGCTCAAGGTGGCGGGCTATCTCGGCAAGGGAGACACACTCTACTTCGAGGAGATTGTGAATCAGATTGAAGCGTGGGGATTGGGGAACTCATTTGAGTATCTGGGGGAGGTTGACCGCCAGCAGAAGGTGAATTTCCTCAAGGAACTCCACGTCCTATCCGTGCCGACGACCTACAAAGAACCCAAGGGGCTGTTTGTCTTGGAAGCGCTCGCCAATGGCGTGCCGGTCGTCCTCCCAAGGCACGGGGGATTCCCGGAGTTGATCGATGCGACGGGCGGCGGCATACTCGTAGATTCGAAGTCTCCGACCGCAACGGTGGAGGGCATACTTGAACTGATGAATGATCCAAAACGCCGAGAGGAACTGGGGCGGCGAGGAAAGGAAGCGGTGCATCAACGGTTTAGCGACGATATCATGGCGGATGACACGTTGGCGGTTTATCGAAAATACCTTTCGACATAGGGAGAAAAATATGCGTATGACTTGGCTAATCTTTGTATTCATAACGGTTGCGGCATGGGGTTCTTACGGCGTTTTACTTCATACCGGGCATTTGTCGATGGCGGACGCCGCGCATGGGCGCTACAAAGCGTTCTTTTTCGTGGGCACAGCCTATCTGCTGATAGCGGTTATCGGATCCGTAGCTATGCTGGTAGCAAGCGGTGCAACGTGGAGTTTTCCGGCGAAGGGCATAGCTTGGTCAACTATCGCCGGGACAGCGGGCGCCATCGGAGCCTTCGGTGTCGTGTTGGCATTTGGAGCGGGAGGCAGGCCCGCTGTCGTGATGTCGATAGTCTTTGCCGGCGCTCCGATCGTTAATGCGGTAATTGCGACGGCGGTGCACCCGCCAGCGGGGGGTTGGAGTAGTGTGAACTGGCAATTCATCCTTGGAATCCTGCTTGCCGCAGGGGGCGGTTTCCTCGTGACGCTTTATCGACCGGGGACGTAGAATTCTGCCGGATAGGAATGAATGTCATGCCCTATGAATTTCGGACAAAACGGCAGATAGAATTCTCCGATACCGACATGGCGGGTATTGCCCATTTTTCTCGGTTCTTTGTTTTCATGGAATCCGCCGAGCATGAATTTTTGCGTTCTCTGGGAACTAGCGTCGCGACAGAATGGGAAGGGAACAAAATTGGTTGGCCAAGGCTGTCGGCATCATGCGAATACCTAAATCCCGTCAAGTTCGAGGACACCTTGGATATTCATCTGACGATTTCGAGAAAAGGACACAAATCTATGACGTACCAATTTGTGTTTACCAGAGATAATCTCGAGATTGCTCATGGTCAGATGAGAACGGCGTGTTGTACTTGTAATCCGGGTGAGAAAATCAAAGCCATCCCAATCCCCGACTTTATCGCAGACCAGATTGAAGAATCTCCGAGTTCCCCACAGATGGTCTGAAAGCACTCCAATCATGTTTGTTTGCGTGACTCCATGCCTCCTCGAAAACGATGACAGCACCAAATCTAACATCGCTCAAAGTGTCGGATGTCCGCAAGAACTTCGGTAGCGAGACGCGCTCCGTCGAAGTCCTCCGCGGCGTCTCGTTCGAGATGAATCAAGGGCAACGGCTTGCCCTAACCGGCCCCTCCGGCTCCGGAAAAAGCACGCTGTTGCACCTGATAGGCACGCTGGACACACCGTCCGCCGGGGATATTGAAATCAACGGGGAGAACCCGTTTGCACTCTCGGAACCTCGGTTGGCAAAATTTCGCAACCGGGTGATTGGGTTCGTTTTTCAAGACCATCATCTTTTACCGCAATATTCGGTTTTGGAGAATGTCTTGATTCCCACGCTGGCGTTTAAGCGTCGTAGTGGGGAGGACGAGATTAGGGCTAGGACGTTGCTTGAAGGCGTCGGTTTATCTCACCGATTGAGCCATCGTCCGGCGGCGCTTTCCGGCGGCGAATGTCAGCGTGTCGCCGTGGCGCGTGCGCTCATGAATCAGCCGAGTCTTCTCCTCTGCGATGAGCCGACGGGGAATCTCGACCGCGATACGGCAGACACAGTTATCTCCCTCCTGTTTGAGCTTCATCGGACCGAGCAGAATATCTTGATTGTGGTGACACACAACCTCGAACTTGCGGCGCGCTTTGAACGCCGATTTGAGTTGGTAAACGGCAGAGTTGAAGTTCACGCGCAGCAGGTTTGAGATGAATACATTAGTCTCGTAAGATTATCAGACCATTGTAAAATCGCGCTATCCATGCAGACACCAAACCGTACCTTTGAAACTCGCGGTCCTGTTTCGCCGGACCGCAACTACGTTGTCCCGCGCGCGCCGGAAATTATCGATCTGGTTGAACGGATGAAGGAGGGGCGATATATCTCCATCTTCGCTCCGCGCCAAACGGGCAAGACCACCTTTTTCCGTTGGGCTCTGGACGCGCTCACGGCTGGAGATAGCGCCTATTTCCCGATCCAACTCGACTTTGAGACCTATAGGAACGTGAGTGTCGAAAGTTTTTATGCCAACTTACGGCGCGACATACGTGATGAGGTCGTCCGCGAACCTCGGCGGTTTGGGATTGATCTCACACCAGACTTCCAACAGTTCCTTGACAACTATCCGTTGAGAGATAACAACTCCTTCCAAAACTTTCTGCGAGAACTCGCTTCACACCTTGGAAATCGAAGGATCGCCATTATCATTGATGAGTTTGACGGTATCCCGCGAGCGGCATTGAGCGATTTTCTTTACACACTTCGCAGAATCTATCTCTCAAGGGATGCGAATCGATGTCCGTACAGCGTCGGAATTGTTGGGGTCAAGAACATTCGGCAACTGAATTATGATCGGAGCATCTCCCCGTTCAATATCCAAGACGAGTTTGCGCTCTCCAACTTTTCCCTGGATCACGTGGATACCCTTTTGGGGCAGTATTCCCAAGAAGTAGGACAAACCTTTGCTCGGGAGGTAGTTGAGAGTATCCACACGCAGACGGCGGGTCAACCCTTTTTGGTCAACCGAATGGCACAGATTCTGGCGGAAGAAATGGACATTCCTCTGTCAGAGACGATTCGCTGTGAGCACTTTGAGATTGCTTATAAAAAGATTCTGAATGAATCGAATGTGCATATCTCACACTTGACAACCAATATACGCCGAGAGGCGCGATTTGAGAGCGTACTGATGCGTGTCATTCTCAATGAACAGAAACTTCCATTCAGCATAGATGACCCGATAATGAGTGAGCTCTTCACCTACGGTGTCATGCTCCCGGACGCAGACGGAAATTGCAAGATCCAAAACCCGATATACCAGTATCGGATAGTTCGAGCATTTCAACCGCTGTTCAACGGTCTGGAAATGCAGTATCTCCCGGAGGATACCGATGCGGGTTTTCTTGATTATATGACTTCCGGAGGGAAGATTGATATGCGGCTTCTACTGTCAAATTTCCGAGATTTCATCGCTCGTGCGGGATATCGCATTCTCGAAGTTCCGGAAACTCCCAAGGAATTCGTCGGACAGTATCTGTTGTTTGCTTATCTCGATTCCTTCGTACAGCAGATTAGAGGGTTTATGTATCTTGAGGTCAGAACAGGCCGAGGACAGATGGATTTTATTATCCTGCATGCCGGTGAGAAATACATCGTCGAAACGAAGATTTGGGGTGGTGAAAGCCTCTACCAAGCGGGCAAGGCGCAACTGGCGGCATATCTCAAATCCGAAGGTGCGCACGAGGGATACTACATTGTGTTCGATCATCGACGAGACCCTCAGGCGCGGGCTGAAGAGGAATCGATTGATGGCAACGTAATTGTAAGCTATTGCATTCTCGCACTGCAAAACCGACCGTCCGACGAAACCTGATACGCCATTCACAGAAGTTCATTTCATGCGTCGAAGTCTAATCCATTTCTGGCAAATCAATCTCGCCGTACTGCTCGGCGCCGCCGTGGCTACAGCGGTCCTCACCGGGGCGCTTCTGGTCGGAGATTCCGTTCGCGGCAGCCTGCGAGATTTGACGTTAAGTCGGCTGGGAGACATTGACCATGTAATGCTCTCGGAGCGTTTCTTCCGAGAAACCCTCGCAGCGGATTTGGCGACCTCCCTAACGACGGACGAAGGATACAACCGCTTAGTACCTGCGTTGCTGTTGAATGGCACAGCGGTCAACGCGACTACCAAGACCAGGGCATCGCGCGTCCAAATTCAAGGGGTTGACGAACGCTTTCACCGCTTCTGGTCGACTACTGAAACAGATGAGTTTAGCGAGTTTCTGAAAAAGGGTCCGGGGCAATTCTTCCCATCGGTCGTTATTAACCAATCCCTCAAGAAGGAACTCGATGTCGAGGTTGGGGGCACGCTTCTCATCTCCTTTCAGAATCACAACGAGATCCATCCCGAATTTCTGCTTGGTCGTCGAGACACTCTAGATGTCCTGCAAACCCTCAGACTGTCCGTGTCGAAAATCATCCCAAATTCAGATGTTGGACAGTTCGGTCTGCGCCCGCATCAAGGTCTTCCTTTCAATGCCTATATCTCTCTCCCCGTTTTGCAACAGGCTTTAGATCAGCAGGCGAAAGTCAACGCTATTCTAATTTCGTCACCTGCAATTCCCGCGGTTGACGCAATGGGGCATTTGAGGAACGAACTCCGGCGGTTCTCATCCTTGGACGACTTCGGATTAACGTTCCGGCGCGCTGACGACCATTTCTCCCTTGAGACCCCTCAGTTTGTTCTCAAACCGAATGTAATAAAACTGGCGAAGAACGTCGCAGCCGAGAACGAGATTCCCGCGACTACCGTCATGACCTACTTGGCGAATGAGATTTCGGCAAATGGGAAGTCGGTGCCATACTCCACCATTACGGCGCTTGGCGTGAATAGCGGAAAGTGGGAACAAATGGGCGAACCACCGGACGATCAAGTCCAGATTCGCGCCGCGCGACTCGGTGAGGGTGAAATCCTGCTCAACGAGTGGGCGGCGAGCGAATTGAAGGCGCGCCCCGGGGATAGGATTGGCGTGAGCTATTACGTCATCGGGCACGAAGAACAGTATTTGACAAAGCACGCCCAATTTCGACTGAAGAGTATTGTCCCCCTAACGGGGTTAGCGGCAGATAGGGAATTGACGCCAAAATTTCCGGGGGTGCATGATGCAGACGATATGTCCGATTGGGACGCCCCATTCCCGGTAGATTTCAGCCGGATTCGCCCGGAAGATGAAGCCTACTGGGATGAATTTGGCGCTACTCCCAAGGCTTTTGTTTCTGCCGACACGGGTGAGCGGTTGTGGAGCAGCCGTTTCGGAAGCCTGACGGCGATTCGCTTTGGCGCGATTCCGGGCAAAGATCTTGAGTCGACGCAAACGATTTTCCAAGAACAGTTTCTGAAACTGATTAACCCCGAGCAGATCGGGTTTGTATTCCAACCGGTGAAGGCGCAGGGCTTGGAAGCCGCCGCAGGCGCCACCGACTTCAGTATACTGTTCGTCGGATTCAGCCTTTTTCTCATCGTATCTGCGGCGCTTCTCGTAGGACTACTCTTCAGACTTGGCGTCGAGGGAAGATCGGAGGAAATCGGGATTCTATTGACTTCGGGCTATCCACTGTCCTCGGTGCGCTGGCGTTTCATGATGGAGGGAGGTATTCTCGCCGGAATTGGCGGTGCAATAGGCGTGGTTGGGGCAATCGGCTATGCCTGGTTGATGATGGCGGGTTTGCGGACGTGGTGGGCGGCAGCGGTGGGAACGCGATTTCTGTCCCTTCATGTCAGTCCGTTGAGTTTGCCGCTCGGTTACTTGATTTCCATCGTTGTCGTTCTTGCATCAATCGGCTGGACGGTACGGCGGCTGGGTAAAGTCTCGATCCGCTCGTTAGTCGCCGGGGCTACCGAGCTTGAAGAAAAGGCATCGGGACGCGCAGTGCGCATTGTTGCTTTTGCAACAACCGTGATTGCGCTGGCGCTTTTGCTGCTTGCGCTGATCATCGACGCATCATCGTCACCTACACTCTTTTTCGCTATTGGTGCGCTTCTTCTGATTGCGGGATTCTCCTTTCTTAGTTTATGGTTAAAATCGGATAGCGCGTCCGAAAATCTGGGTTCAAAGAGAGGCATCGCCCAATTAGGTGTTCGGAATTGCGGGCGCCGTCCCGGGCGGAGTATACTCTGTGCGGCACTGGTTGGCTGCGCCTGTTTCGTCATCGTTGCGGTCGGCGCAAATCGACATGATGATAACGAACACAGCGTGTCTCTGGAGCGAACCTCCGGCACAGGCGGGTTTACGCTGGTCGCGGAGGCAGACATTTCGCTGCATCATGACTTGAGCTCTAAAACCGGAAGATTCGAACTGGGTTTCTCGGACCGAGATGAGGCGGTGGTGGCTCAATCTCGAATTATTCCACTTCGCCTGCTGCCGGGCGAGGACGCAAGTTGCCTAAACCTCTATCAACCCCATAATCCTCGGATTCTGGGCGTTCCCGAAAATCTCATTTCACGGGGCGGTTTCCAATTCCAGTCAAGAGTGAACGGAGAAGGGTCGGCTTGGCAGCTTCTATACGAGGAGCTAGGAGAAGGGGTAGTACCGGCTATCGGGGATTATAATTCGGTGACGTGGATTCTCCACCTTGGGCTTGGCAAAGATCTTGGTATCCGGGACGAATTGGGCGAACCGTTAAATCTCCGGCTCGCAGGCCTTCTGCAAGGCAGTGTTTTCCAGAGTGAACTGTTGATCTCCGAAGGCAATTTTATCAAATACTTTCCGCACCAAAGCGGGTACAGGTATTTCCTTATCCAAACGCCTCTCGAAGACGCGGAAGGGGTGACACAGGTGCTTGAAAATGTGCTTCGCGACCACGGTTTCGATGTGACCTCGACCGTCGACAAACTCGCCAACTACCGAACCGTCGAAAACACCTACCTCTCCACGTTTCAGACGCTGGGCGGTTTCGGACTCCTGCTCGGGACATTGGGTCTTGGCTTGATTCTTCTAAGGCATGCGATTGAGCGGCGCGGCGAATTGGCAACTCTGCGAGCATTTGGATTTCGCCGATTAACGCTATCCGCAATGCTCCTGGTAGAGAACGCATTTCTTCTCGTGGCGGGCATGACAATCGGCGCCGTTTCCGCGTTGGTTGCCGTTGCGCCGCACATACGTGCTCCCGGCAGTCATGTTCCGTGGACCTCCCTTGCGGCGACCTTGGGCGTCGTGTTTTCGGTGGGGGTAATAGCTAGTGCAATTGCCGCCTATTTTGTGCTGCGCGCCCCACTACTTCCGGCATTAAAAACAGACTGAGGTAGAACGAATGGAAGAGCGGAAGGATGGAAAGATAGAAGGATGGGAAGTAGCGATTCAGCCCACAAACCACTCATACGCATCAGCAGTTTGAGAAAAATCTACCGGGAAGGCGACCAACACCATATCGTGTTGGACGGGATCACCGAGGAGTTCTATGGAGGTGAATTCGTCTGCCTGCACGGAAAATCCGGCAGCGGTAAGAGTACCCTGCTAAACCTCATTGCCGGCATCGACGCGCCTAGCGACGGCGATATCCTTATTCAAACACCTGACGGCGAAATCGCTCTCAATCGCTTAACGGAGCGCGAACGTACCCTGTTCCGACGCGATCATATCGGTTTCGTTTTCCAATTTTTCAATCTCATACCAACGCTGACCGTAGTTGAAAATGTAACGCTACCCTTAAACCTGATGGGCAGGAGGGATGCTCACAAGTCCGCGGCTTCGTTACTGGATGCCGTCGGTCTCGGTGCGCGTACGGACACCTATCCCGACAAATTAAGTGGTGGTGAACAGCAGCGGGTAGCTATCGCTCGCGCTCTAGTGCACAATCCGCGATTTCTGCTTGCAGACGAGCCGACCGGAAACCTGGACGCCGAAACCGGTGAATCCGTTCTTTCGCTGCTGCTGCGCTTGAGCCGCGTTGCGGACAAAACCCTGGTGATGGCAACACATGCAACGGAAATCGCGGAACAAGCAGACCGCGTGTTTCACATGGACGGCGGAAAACTGAACTTGCATAAGGGATAAGATTGGCAACGTGAGACATCTAAGAACCTTGCTTCGGTTGGCTTGGGGAGGGGCATGGCGCCGCCCGCTTCAAAGTCTGTTTTTCATTGTCGGTGTGTCCATCGGCGTCGCGATGATAATCGCCATTGACCTCGCCAACTCGTCGGCTCATCGGGCGTTTACTATCAGCACAGACGCCGTTGTTGGCAGGGCGACGCATCAGATTGTCGGTGGTCCCAACGGAGTGGACGAGAGTGTCTATCTTCAAATCCGGCGGGAACTCGGCTACCGCAAGAGCGCCCCGATCGTCGAGGGATATGTCAAGGTGAAGTCGCTTGACGGGCAGCCGATGCGCTTACTCGGCGTCGATAGTTTCGCTGAACGACCTTTTCGGGAAGAACTCGGCACAGCAAAGATTGCGGGGTTAAGTCAGAAATCGTTTAGCGCATTCATGGCAGAACCAAACACCGTGCTGATAGGGGCAAATGTCAGCGATGAATACCGGATTGCCATTGGCGAGAGCCTAGAAATACAGGTAGGGAGTTACCACCACAAACTGCGAATTGTCGATGTCATCGCGTCCGAAGATAGGCGAATTCGACGCTCCTTGAAAGATTTGCTGGTAACCGACATCGCCACCGCGCAAGAGGTGTTCGCCAAAATTGGAAAGCTGGACAGAATCGACCTTATTCTTCCAGACGACCCATCGAACACGAAGGCACTCGAACGCATCGAATCGGTGCTTCCGTCCGGCGCGCGCATCGAAAGTCCGGATGCCCGCCGAGGCGCGGTCATAGAGATGACAAAAGCCTTTCGGCTGAATCTGACGGCGCTGAGTTTGTTAGCCCTTGTGGTGGGTATGTTTCTAATCTACAACACCGTCTCGTTCAGCGTAATTCAGCGGCGCCCGGTGATTGGGCGGTTGCGTGCCATCGGGATGACACGGCGCGAAGTCTTCGCCATGATTCTTGCCGAGGCGACCGTGCTCGGTATCGCCGGCGCGCTTCTCGGCGTTGGATTGGGAATTGCGCTTAGCCGTGGTGCGATTGGAATGGTAACTACTAGCATCAACGATCTGTTTTTTATCAGCAATGTCCGCGAACTTGATATCTCACTCGCGACGCTCCTGAAAGGCGGGCTATTCGGCATCGCGGCGGCGGCGATCGGAGCCTTAATTCCGGCGTATGAGGCGACGCGAGTGTCTCCCGTCAGCACACTTCAGAGGAGTGCCATTGAGTCTGGAACACGCCGTTCCCTACGCTGGATCAGCATCGCTGGCGCTACAGCGTTGTTGTTGGGTGCGGGCACCCTTCTCCCCGAATGGCATCTCGGGCTCACGTTTCTGGGTGTGCTCGCTGTACTCGTCGGAATGGCGCTACTGACGCCCGCGTTCATGCGCGGATTTGCCGCGTTAGCGGGAACTAGCTGGCTGCGGCGAAAGCTCTCGATTTTGGTTAATATGGCAGTTCGGGACATTGACCGCGCGTTGAGTCGAACCTCGACCGCAGTCGCGGCGCTCATGATCGCCGTGAGTGTGATTGTTGGTGTGAGCGTCATGATCGGAAGCTTCCGCATGACGGTTGAACGTTGGCTGACGGACCTACTGGGGGCGGACATCTTCGTCTCGCCGCCGGCAATCGCCAACAGCCAGATGGCAGCGAGGCTCGATCCTTACGCCTTCAAGCTATTCGAGACGTTTCCGGGTATCTCACAGGTTGCCACGGCGAGGAGTGTTGAAGTTGATGCCAAAGGCATAGGGCGCATTACCTTGAGCGCCATCACTCTGGACATAGCGGGAGATAAACGCCACTACAAGTCCGCCATCGGAGATCATGCCGAAACGTGGGATGCGTTCCAAGCGGGCGGAGTAATTGTCAACGAGCCGTTGGCAAACCGATACAAACGCTCTCTCGGCGATACGATAGCGCTTCTCACGGATAAAGGGGAGATGCCCTTCAAAATCGTTGGCGTGGCTTACGACTATGATGTCCGACCGGGAGTGATGATGTCCGATGCCGTCTACCGCAGCTATTGGGACGATCCGCACCTCTCGTCTGCCGCACTATTTGTGCAGCCCGGCGTTGACGTTGACGAGAAGATCGGGGAGCTGAAATCTGCTTTGGCGGGCAAGCTCGATCTGATCATTCGCTCGAATCGGGCGCTGAGAGCCAATGCGCTTGGGGTGTTTGACCGCACATTCAGCATCTTCGTCGCACTGCAGATGCTTGCGGCAGTGGTTGCATTCATCGGGGTGCTTTCGGCGTTGATGAGTTTGCAACTGGAACGGACGCGCGAGATTGGCACTTTGCGGTCTATCGGCATCACGCGGGGGCAGCTATCAAGGCTGACGTTCCTCGAAACAGGATTAATGGGCGCCATCGCCGGACTGATCGCGATGCCCGCCGGTCTGGTTCTTGCGACCATTCTGATTTACATCATAAACCTGCGTTCATTCGGATGGACGCTGCAGATGCAGTTGCAACCTTCGCAGTTCACTCTCGCCTTCGTGGTTGCGCTTATTTCCGCGCTGTTGGCGAGTATTTACCCCGCGCGGCGCATGGGACAGATGCAACCCGCCGATGCGCTGAGAACGGAGTAATGGGACTGGAAGGGAACGATGGAAGAGAGGTAGTGGCTAATGACCAGAGGATCTCTATCGCGCCCCATACGGTAGGTGCGGTTTCCAACCGCACCGATCCCCGCCTCTTGTAAATGAGTTGATATTCCCTAATCCTGCAGGATTAACCTAGAACTTTCCTCTACATCAACTTTGGAATCTGAAGTTCATTCTTGAGATTGCATAACCGATGAACAAACTCCTCGCACTCTTCGCTACAATTATTTTCGCGTTATGTCATTTTGCCCATGTTAACGCGAACACAAATCAACGGAACATTACCGAGATACTGAGCGGCGAAAGCGAGGAGAAATTTGCTCGTGCGGTTGAACCGATGGAGTTTGTGTTTCCCACGGATCACGGAGCGCATCCTGACTACAAAACCGAATGGTGGTACTATACGGGCAACCTGAAAACGGAGCGCGGTAGAGAGTTCGGCTACCAACTCACCTTTTTCCGAAGAGCGCTGGCGGCGGAGATGCCCACGCGGAAATCGCATTTGGGGACGAATCAGATTTACATGGCGCATTTCGCCCTCACCGACGCTAAGGCGAAGACGCACACCAGTTTTGAACGATACAGCCGAGGTGCGGGCGGACTGGCTGGCGCAAGAGGAGAGCCCACTTACGAGGTCTGGCTTGAGGATTGGTCGGCGTCTCAAGACAGTGGGAGTATTTTTCGTTTGCGAGCGGTTGACGACCAGATTGAACCGCGTATTGCAATTGATCTGAACCTGCGAGAAACATGCCCCCCATTGCTGCACGGAGAGCGGGGCTTAAGTCAGAAGGGGCTCGAGCGCGGAAATGCGAACCACTACTACAGTCTCGTCGGGCTGGATACAGAAGGCACAATAATCAGCCGTGGAGAAAAGCATAATGTGTCGGGTAAGAGTTGGATGGATCACGAATTTGGGACGAGCGCGCTCAGCAAAGGTGTGGTTGGTTGGGATTGGTTCGGACTGCAACTCGACGATGGCACCGCGTTGATGTTCGGTCGGTTGCGTGAAAGCGAAGGCGGCGACCTCGGCATCTTTGAGGGAACGGTATCCCACGCTGACGGGCGGCAGATGTCAATCCACCCAGGGGATTTCACGGTGACGGCAACGGGGAGTTGGAACAGTCCGGAGACCGGAATCACCTATCCTTCCGGTTGGCAGGTGGATTTCCCGTCTATAGGTATCGAATTTCGAATCAATCCGCTAATTCCGAATCAGGAGTTGTTCGGCGGTTTTACCTATTGGGAGGGCGCAGTGTCGGTGGAGGGAACAATATCGGAGGTTACCGTAAAAGGTCGCGGCTATGTCGAATTGACGGGTTACGAGCGGTAGGATTGTAATTGCACGGAGAAAGGCGTCTAAGAATAAAAAAAGGAGGGGAATTGCTCCCCTCCTTCATCTCGCTCAGGAGTGCGTTGACGTGTCAGAGGCGCGTCAACGCATGTTTCCGTAAATTATCCGGGTGCTTGCGTGTTTAGTCGCCCCACGCAGGTCCTCGATCCGGAACCCACAACATCATGCCCGCTTTCAAGCGCCGCGGGTTAAAGTCGGAGTCGTCTTGGTTTGCCTCGACCAATCTTTTCCAAAGGTTGGCATCGTCATAAACTTCGGGGCGTCCGGCGATGATCGGGAGTGTTTCACCCGCTTTAACTCTATATTTGCGAACCTTTTTCGGATAAGAGACTGAGAATCTGGAACTGTGGCTGGCTGCTTGCGCGTTGCCCGTTGCGTCCTTGAAATCTGACACGGTGACCATATAGGCGCGACCTGCCCGCATTGGCTCATCCGAGGTGAAAGTGACCATATTTCCCGTACCGCTCACGCTGCCTGCGACAGTTCCCGATTCTTTGCTGATCGACTCGGGTGTTGACTCGACGGTCACGGATACCATCCCACTCATGCTATCTACGTCTTCACTAAATGTAAATGAGATAGTGTTTCCCACGTTAAGCGAATCCTCATATTCGGAGATGAGCGTGCCGTCCGGCGGGTCTACCGAGGTCACGGTCGGCGGTGTTGCATCGGTATAGGAGAACTTCTGCGAAAGCGTAGCCGGTTTCTCCACCTTCTTCTTGTTGGTTACGACGACTGCCACAGACTCGCCTGCGGTTCCGGCGGGGGTCACGGCGGTAATCTCGGTTTTGCTTGGAACGGTTACACTTTGGGCGCTCTTGCCGCCAAATGTAACGGTAACGCCGTTTTTCATGTCGAACTTCTCGCCGCTAATCCGCACGGTCGTCCCGCCCGTTTCGGGCCCTTCCGTGGGGCTCATGCCCGATGGCAGTGGTTCCGGGTTACAACCTCCACACCCGGACATCCAAGTGAGCACCAAAGCCAGTGCGATAACCGTAGTTATATTTCTGAGTTGAATCATGAGATATTTTCTCCTGAACAGTGTGGTTTTGGGGTACTTCTATCTGTTGGCACTAGGGAAAACTTGAGTCCGCAACACATCCTAAGTATACAGGTTAATGAAATCATTGTCAATAGTTTTTCTCGGACGTGCTAGGGCGACTCCGCCTAATGCTAAACACGTTCTACGCAATAAGACCGGAGGGTGTTTTTTTCCGATATTTTATATCCCCGGGTTCTCGTAGGTACACAGACCTGCGTTCCCTACAACTGTTGTAATGATCGCCAATTTTCATTGTCATCCACCAATACTTTCTTCTATCTCGGCCCTTCTACACTCTTTCGTAAACCGGCTATTAGATGCGTTTGCCGCGGCTTTCCGCCCTTCCAATCTTCCTCTCGCAGTCGGGAGGTGTTATTGAATTTGCTTGACAGCCTTTCACGGCTATTCTATAATGCCAATCCGTTCAAAATTTGACACCGCAACTATGCTAAAGAGCCATTAAACTCAGGAGGCAATGACTTATACCAGTGTTGAAACGGATACTAGGGTTCGTCCTTGTGGCTACTGCGATTGTCGTGGGTGTAAATTGGGTGATTACCCCTATCCACCACGACGGGGCTCCGGCATATCCCGTCTGGAAAGTTGTGAACTGGTTCATGGCGTTCTCGGTGCTAGTGGCGTTAATCGCGAACATAACCCGCAAGCGAGCCGTTGGAAATGGGGGAGCCGATAGTTCAATCACGCGTGAGTACTTGGAAGCCAACGTGGCTTTCTACGCCTCGCTCTTGCTGGCTCCTTGGTTCTTCACCAACTTTTTGACGTATGACTTTTTTCTGGACAACATACCCGCTGCCGGGATAGCGGCAAAAGATGTCTGGTGGGAGTTCATTGACGGTGCATTCGTGCTAGTGGTTGGATCTACCGGCTGTCATCTGTGGCGCAGTGCCTCAGACTCCCATCAAGGTTAAAGCAGAGTAGCGCCGAGGGTGTTCTGTCTTAATTTTCTAACCCGTAACTGTTTAGTTCATTGATTTCTGGGGTCGAGTACTATGAATTTAGACAGTCTTTTTTGCTTTTTTTGGCGTACTCGGTGCGGATGCCCATTTTCCCGGTTCGTAGTAGGAATCAAGCAAGTGAATAGCGAGTGATCAAGTGACCGAATAGGGAACGCGATAGAGCTCCCATAGGGATCCCATTCATTGCCCGTCTTATGGCTTTAAGGTTTTTACTGACTACTAATCACTAGCCACTAAACACTTACTCTAACCCTACAGGACCTCAAAGGACGATTCACAGCACTTATTATCAAAGTTTTTCCACTGATTTGAAGGAGGTTCTGACATGTTCGAAGGATCCTTCGTCGCGCTCGTAACGCCGTTCAAAGATGATGAATCGCTCGACGAAAGCAAACTCCAAGAACTCCTTGAGTTCCAAATCGAGGGCGGCACGGACGGAATTGTTCCCTGCGGCACCACCGGAGAATCCCCCGCGCTTTCGGATGTGGAACACAATCGCGTCGTCGAATTGACCGTCCAAACCGTGGACGGCCGAACCCCGGTGCTCGCGGGAACGGGTTCCAATTCAACAACGCGCACGTTGCACGCTACCGAACATGCGAAGGCTGCCGGAGCAGACGGAGCACTCATCGTTACGCCGTACTACAACAAGCCGACTCAAAACGGTCTGTATGCCCATTACATGAAGATTGCCGACAGCGTCGACATCCCGATTATCATCTACAACGTTCCCGGTCGATGCGGTACGGACATTCTGTCGGAAACCGTTGCCCGCCTTGCCGAACATCCGAACATCGCCGGTCTCAAGGAAGCCACGGGAGATCTCAAACGCGCCAGCGAGGTGGTATCCATGTGTCCCGACGATTTCGTCGTGCTTTCGGGCGACGATGTCAATACGTTGCCCATCCTCTCGGTCGGCGGAAGAGGCGTTATCTCTGTGGTGGCAAATGTGGCTCCCACGCCTATCGCCGAAATGTGCGGCGCATTCAAAGCGGGCAATGTTGAGCTTGCCCGTAAACTGCACTACGAAACCATGCCGCTGGCGGTGGACCTATTTGTCGAGACAAACCCCATCCCCGCGAAGACAGCTCTAATGTTGATGGGCAAACTCAACGGAAAGATGCGGCTCCCTCTCGCGCCGATGACGCCCGCGAATTTGGAGCAACTCCGTCGTACGCTGGAACTCACGAATCTGATATAGGAGATTGGACGTTATTACGGCATTCCACTAAATAGAGTACAATTCTCGGTTGGCTGCTAATGAAGTTCCAACGCAAGCTACTATTGACCTTTACGGGGATGGCGCTATTTCCCACAATTATCCTCGTTCTGGTCGCCTATCATCTGATTAGCCAGAGCATTGAACACTGGGCAGACTATAAAATCGCGGCTACGTTGGAGAATGCAAAGAAGCTCGCTTATCAACTTGAACTGTATGAAAACCAGCCACTGACCTTTACGGCAGAAGAGTTGGCGCTCGATCCCGATTTAGTGGCTACTTTGGAAACGCCAGCCGAATCCAGTCTCGTCAATCAGCGAATGTCCGAACTCGCTGATGCGTATCAGGAATACATCCTCGCGTTGTACGACCAATCGGGACAGGCGATTTATCGTACACATCCCGACCTACCGCCGACGAACCTCACCGACTTTCTTTACCCTTTAGACGAGTTGCCCGAAGATCCGACCACGTCCGAGGAATTAAAGGACCAGGGCGTTCTAATTTCCGGGATGCCAATCTTTTCGGAAGATGGAACCGCTCGTCTAGGCGCAATCGTCGTGGGAAAGCTGATTCCGTTAACCACGGCTCAGGCGCGCGACCAGTTGGCGACGATTCAGAGTCGGGTTGACGCCTTGGCGACAAATATCGGCGCCTTGGCAACGGGTATGGATGAAGGTCAACTGGAATACCGGCGCACGGAAATACGTTCAACCTTTATCGCACTGCTAATCACTGCCGTTGTAGTGATTGCGCTCTCATTCTGGTTAAGCCGCATCCTTGCCAAAGGCATAAACACCCCGATCCAGTCGATTGTTAGAGGCACGGAGGAGATTGTTGACGGAAACTTGGACTACGAGGTCAACGTCCGAAGCAAAGATGAATTCGCCGTTTTGGCGCGTGCCTTTAATCAGATGGTTGGTGACCTGCGGCGGCGCACCGAGGAGTTGAGGCGCGCCGAAAAGATCGCGGCATGGCAAGAGATTGCGCAAAAACTGGCGCATGAAATCAAGAACCCGCTAACGCCGATTCAACTCTCCGCGCAGCGCCTTCATCGCCGTTACCATAACAACCCCGGAGAATATGCGGAACTGCTCGATCAGTGCACGCAAACAATCATTACAGCCGTTGAAGGCTTGCGTCATCTGCTCGACGAGTTCTCGCAACTCGCCCGGCTGCCAGCGCCGGAGTTAACATCTCTCAAGCTAGATGAGGTTATCGAAGCCACGATGGACATTTTCGGTGAGTTTCCGGATCACATTGAGGTTCGAGTTGATGTTCCACCCAATCTGCCGTCCGTCCTGGCGGATGCCGAGCATCTGAAACGCGCGTTCCTGAACCTGATCAAGAACGGGCTTGAAGCCATGGATGACATGGAGAAAGGAACGTTGACAGTTCAGGCATTCCCGTCCTCCGATAAATCGAAGGTGTACGTTCACTTCATTGACACGGGAAGGGGAATTCCGTCCGAGGTGCGGGAGAAGATATTCACCCCTCATGTTTCGACGAAAAGGGATGGCATGGGACTCGGATTGGCAATCGTCAAAAAGATTATGACGGATCTCGGGGGCGACATTCACCTTGAAGAACCCAAACCCGGACAGTCGGGGACGACGTTTGTGTTATGGCTAAGGACGACCGCGAATAGTTTAGATTATATTACGGAGGAAATAGATGGTTGATGAAGTTCTGAGTGTGATAGAAAGATGGCAGTCAGATAAGCGTCTCACTTCGCTTGATGAAGCTAAGGTTAAACAGGTCGTCATTTTACCGATATTTCGTGGGCTGCAGTGGGATCCGGATAATGACCATGAAGTATGTCCTGAGTATCCTGTGGAAGACAAATGGGTGGATTATGCTTTACTGACTGATAACAAACCGGAGGTTTTCATTGAAGCGAAAAAAGGGAGCGAAGCACTAGAAAAGCACGAAGAGAAACTCCTTATGGATTACGCGTGTAGAAAGGGAGTTAAAATTGCAGTGCTCACTAATGGAGCAACGTGGTGGTTTTACTTGCCGCTTCAGGATGTCAGTTGGGAGCAGAGAAAATTCCACGCCGTAGAATTTGATAAACAAAACGCAGACGAGATCGCCCAAAGATTTGTGGACCTGCTCAGCAAGGAAAATGTTTGTTCAAGAGCAGCCATCCAAAACGCAGAAGGTCTTTATAAGAGGCTTAAAATTGAAGAAGCGTTACCGAAAGCATGGAATCAGCTAATCAATGGTAAAATCGTAGATCTCCTCACAGCAAGAACGGAGAAACTGTGCGGACATAATCCAGATAGGAACACAGTTGAACAATTTCTCTCTTCCCACCTCCAACAAATACAGATAACTCCACATCCCGCTCCGGTTACTCCGTTAGAGCCGCATCCATCGCCTGAACCAAGTCCTTCAGGTTCCGTGACGGGCAAAAAACCGGTTGCATTCACATTTAATGGAAGCAGATATGAGGTTTCGTCTTGGCCTAAGATGATAGTAAAGTTCTGTGAGATAGTGCATGGTGCTCACAGCAATCGATTTGATGAAGTATTGAATCTCAGAGGACGACAGGGGAGAACTTACTTTTCAAAAAATCGTAACGAATTGCGCAAACCACGGCAAATAAGCGGGACAGATATCTTTGTCACAGCCACGGGCCAGCAATCGATTAAGCGAATCGCCGAAGAACTTATCGCCAACTTTGGATATGACGCAAGTGACCTGTCGTATGAGACTCGGACATTGTGAGTTAAAACGCAAACTAAAGAATTCAATTAGTGACGACGAAGTTGGAATTTTCCGAATCTTTGTGCAAAATATCTTGGAGGACAAACTTGACACGGTATATTCCGCTATCGGCTGGCACGGTTAGTATCAACTCACTCGTTATTGAACCAATTTTGCGGCAATTGGGTTGGAATACGAGTAACCCTGATGAAGTACGACCAGGCTATTCTGTAAGAACCTGTTTGAAAAGTACCGGTTGTAGGGTGCGCACTGCGCACCAGCCTCTAAGAGCCCCAGAGGGGCGGAAGGTGTATAGAAACGCCAAAACCCCGTACACCTAAGCCCCAGCGGGGCGACAGGCACGTTGCAGGAAACAATAAAAACGTGAAAAAACTTCCTACAAATGCCCCAAAATGGTTTGCTACCGATTATTCAAACAGGCTCTAAAACACAGGCGGGTGGACTACGCTTTATTAGTCAACAATATAGCCAAGGTATTCATTGAAGTGAAAAGAGGCGGTAAAGTGTTGCAAAGGCGTCAAAAGCAACTTCTGCGTGATGCTTTTCACCATGGCGTTGAAATCACAGTACTCACCAACCTCAAAACGTGGTGGATTTACCTGCCTATCCGAACGGAAAGTGGGGATCGGAGGAAAGTCGTAACTGTGAAGCTTGATCGACACGATAATACTGAGGCTGCCGAAACGATGGTTGATCTCCTTAGCAAAGAAAATGTCCGCTCTGGGAGAGCCATCCAAAACTTCGATTGGCAAGGGAACCCGCATTAGACTCTTAACGGTGTAAGTATGCACTTCTCACCGATGGAGGAAAACAAAATGCAAGAATGGATTGTAACCCTTGAAAAAGACGAAGATGGCTGGTATGTCATAGAATGCCCGGCGATTCCGGGTTGTGTCTCGCAGGGACGAACGGAGGAAGAAGCGTTGGAAAACATCAGAGATGCTATCACCGAATGTTTAATTGTTCGTGCGGCAGAGGGACTTCCATTAAGCGTTGAAGTTCCTACTGATTCTGCTGTTCGATGAATTGAACAACGACAGACTAGATATCTAAACCCTTGAGATTACGAAAACAGTATGAGTTCTAAATTCAAACCAAGCATCCTAATCATCGACGACGAAATCAGCATCTGCGAATCCCTGCAAGGCGTCTTGGAGGACGAAGGCTACACCGTCCAAACCGCGCTCAGCGGCGAGGAGGGGATTCGCACCCTTGCAGGTGAACACATCGATCTCGTCTTCTTGGACATTCTCATGCCTGGCGGGATGGACGGAATCGAAACGCTCAAGCGATTGAAACAGATGTCACCCGACACGGAGGTTCTCATGATCTCCGGCCACGGAACGTTTGACCTTGCCCTGGAAGCCGGACAGCTAGGTGCCTCCGATTTTTTGGGGAAACCGCTCTCGCTGGACAGCATCCTGAAGAAGGTTGAGGCAATTAGCGCGAAAATTGCCATTAGGCATTCCGAGGTAGACAGTGACGCGGAAACGGATGCACACGGCATTGTCGGCGACAGCCCGCAGATACAGGAGATTTTACTCAAGATTCGGCAGGTGGCGCCGACGAACGGACGGGTGCTCATTACCGGTGAGAGCGGCACCGGCAAAGAACTCATCGCCCACGCCATTCACGCCTTCAGCGGTCGGGTTGATGCGCCGCTCGTCAAAGTCAATTGTGCGGCAATCCCCCAAGAATTGATTGAATCCGAACTGTTTGGGCATGAGGCAGGCTCGTTTACAGGAGCGTCGAAGAAGCGGGTCGGGAAGTTTGAACAAGCGGATGGCGGGACGATATTCCTGGACGAGATCGGAGACATGAGCTTGTCAACGCAAGCCAAGGTGCTGCGGGTTTTGGAGGAACGGGAATATGAGCGAGTCGGCGGGAATCAGACGTTGAGGACGGATGTGCGCGTCATCTCGGCGACGAACAAGCATCTCCCCGTAGAAATTGAATCGGGCAATTTCCGAGAAGATCTTTACTACCGATTGAACGTGGTACCCGTCCATATGCCGCCGCTGCGAGAGCGAGTTGAAGATCTCCCGCTGCTTGTGGATTATTTCCTGTCACGATTTTGCCGCGAAAACGGGAAACAGACGATGTCCCTAAGCGATGCCGCCATGAACAATCTTCGCAGACGCGATTGGTCCGGTAATGTGCGCGAGTTGCGCAACATGATGGAGAGAGCCGTTATCCTGTGTCCAAATCAGACGATAGGCGAAAGCGATTTATCGGAGGAGATACGGAGAAACAACGCCGACGGGGACAGTTCGGAGACATCGCTCAAGGATGCGCGGCAAGAATTTGAGAGCCGATTTATCCTCAATTGCCTCAAGGGGAACAGTTGGAACATCACCGAAACGGCAAAACAACTCGGCATTGAGCGGACCCATCTGCATCGCAAAATGCGTCAGTATGAGATTGAGCGTGAACCGTAGCCAGCCTCTAGTTTTCTGATTCGGTGCGGCGGCGTTGGAGGGATTTGGGAGGCCCAAGTATCTCGCGCAGTATGATTCCTTGACGAAACGTCTGTGGTGTTAACGAAATGCCCGCGATTGTAGTAGGCGCGGTGGAGACAGGGGTAACTTTACTTCGATCCTCTGCCTGATTTAAGGCGGGACGCTCAATTGGTTTCGGCGCTGGCGTGTCAGGTGGCGGTTGTGTTTCTTCCGCTGCTGTTAATGATGGAGCAGGTTTCGGTGATGGCGATCGCTCCTCCAGTTCCAAGAAGTCCGGCAACCCCGTATTGTCATCTATTGTTTCGATGTTGCCCCAAGGAGGCAAGGTCACTTCCTGTTCATCCTCTAATGGGACCTCCGGTTCCGAATTCTGCGGTTTCTTGCGGCGAAATACTCGTCCCAGCAACGTAAGCGCAATGATGATGAAAGGAATTAGTTGAATTAGCTCGTCCACGGTTGGTTACCTTACCTGTGACGTTTTTCCGGGCGGTTGAGCAGGTTCAATTGAAGATAAACTGAACCCACCGCCCCGCTTCGGTTACCTACGTAAGCCCGATCGAATGCGCTGATCTGGTCGTGTCAATCTCGCTATCGCCGCCGGGAGAGGCAATGGCTTGGCGCATCTCCGTATCGGCGAGGATATTCCTGAGGTTGTAGTAGTCCATAACGCTCATTCGACTGGAATCAAATGAATCGGCGATTGCGCGCGGAACTTCGGCTTCCGCCTCGACGAGGGTAACGGTCATCTCTTCAACAAGCGCTTTGTTCTCCTCCTCCTCCGCTTGTGCTCGGGCTCGCCTCTCCTCCGCTTTTGCCTGCGCGATCTTCAATTCTGCTTGCGCCTGATCGGTCTGCAGCTTGGCGCCTACGTTCTCGCCGACGTTGATGTCGGCGATATCGATTGACAGGATTTCAAAGGCGGTCCCGGCGGATAACCCTTTTTCGAGCACGGTTTCCGAAATGCGTACCGGACTTTCCAATACCTCCTTGTGGCTTGCCGCAGAGCCGATTGTCGTGATAATCCCTTCGCCCACCCTGGCTCTAATCGTTTCTTCGGTAGCCCCGCCGACCAGCCGATCAATGTCCGCCCTCACCGTCACTCGTGCCTTGACAATCAGTTGAATGCCATCGCGCGCAACGGCGGTAATTCCGGATTGGGTATCCCCTTTGGAAGGAATGTCGATAATCTCCGGTGTGACGCTGACCTGTACGGCTTGCAACACATCGCGACCGGCAAGGTCGATCGCGGCGGCTTGCGCGAAATCCAGCGAGATATTCGCTTTATCCGCGGCAATCAGCGCCGCGACGACGCTGGCGACTCTTCCGCCTGCGAGATAATGCGCCTCTAGTTCATCAAGCGAAAGGTTGAGCCCCGCCTTGGTCGCGTTGATTTGCGGCTCTATGATGCCTTTGGGAGGCACACGCCGCAATCGCATGGCGACCAGATCGCCGAAGATTCGCACACGGACATTCGCAGCAATCGCGGTGATCCATAAACCGATAGGAACGAACGTCGTGAGGAAAATGAGAAATACAATGACAAGAACCGCAAGAATGGCAACAACTGACGGCATCTGAAGCCCTCCTTTTATGATTGCGTTGTTAAGGTGCCTTCGCGGAACGCACCGGCTAGAGCGCGGGGAACGGAAGCCTCGGCTTCGACAACGGTAGCCCGCATCTTTTGGACACTGGCTGTCATCTCCTGCTTGCGTGCGACTGCCATCGCTCGTCTTTCCTCCGCCTTTGCCTGAGCAACGACAAGATCGGCTTCCGCCTGCTCGGCTTGAAGTTCGGCTCCGATATTCTTCCCGACATTGACATCGGCAATATCGATGGAGAGAATCTCGTAGGCGGTGCCCGCGTCTAGACCCCGATCCAACACGGTCTTGGACATAACGTCGGGATTTTCAAGGACATCCTCATAGGTCTCCGCGGCGCCGATTGCGCTAATGATGCCCTCTCCGACCCTCGCGATGATTGTCTCTTCGCCCGCACCACCGACGAGTCTGTTGATGTTCGTCCTGACAGTGATACGCACGACGGCGATCAACTCGACGCCGTCAAGTGCGACCGTGCTGATACGCGGTGTCGTGATGACGCGAGGGTTGACGCTAACTTGAACTGCTTCAAATACATCTCGCCCCGCCAAATCAATCGCGGCGGAACGCTGGAAATTGAGGTCGATTTTGGCTTTATCCGCGGCAATCAATGCGTTCACGACCCTTAACACGTTTCCGCCCGCTAGGTAGTGCGCTTCAAGATCGGTCGTTTTGACTGCCAGCCCTGCCTTCGTCGCGCTAATCTGTGCGTTGACTATCACATTTGGATTCACCCGCCGCAAACGCATCCCGACCAAATCGCCGATGATGCGAATCCGCACGCCGGCCGCTTGAGCGGCAATCCACAGACCAACAGGCACAAACCAAAAGAAAACTAACAGAAAAATCAGTATCAGTACGGCGATAATCGCTGTAAAACCTGTTATATCAGGCATCTAAGCTCTCCTTCCTGTTTAAACTTTTACGATTGAGGTGGGGATTCTTGGTTGTCCCTGTTTCCGACTTCAGCCTGGAGCGCGTGAGAGACTATTTCAATCTTGGCAGTGAGTTTGCTTATGTCGGCGTGGGTTGCTTGAGCGTTGGCATGGATTGCCTCGGTGTTGGCATCAACCTTCTCGCCGAGTCTCACCATCTGAGACTGCATCAATCTCATATCTTCACGAATTTCATTGGTGATTCCCGGGGGAGTGGTATACGCTTTACCGATATACTCCTGAAGACTAGACGTATTTCTTTCAAGGTTAGTTTGAATGTTGTCGAACAGTCTTTTCGTGTATGCCTTACTGGGAACACGCCATATCAATAGATATATCGTGACCCCAAAGCCTAGAATCGTGACGAATGGCTCAATCTCTTTGAGGGTGCTTAACAATCCCTCCATAGCTCAATTTCTCCCTCTTTGAACGGCGTCTACCGGCTCCGCACAACAACCCGGCTTCCTTCTACGGCAACCACTTCCACCTCTGTATCAGACTCGATAAATTCTCCATCAGTAACCACATCCACTCGCTGTCCATCAATTAAGGCAACGCCCGCCGGCCGCAGCGGAGTTAGAGCTTGACCGGATTGCCCCGCTAAAGCCGCCAATTCCTGTGGTGCCGCTTGGAACCCATCCGCTCTATTTTGTGATGTCTTGAGAATGAGTGCCCGCACTAATTTGACTACAATGGCTAAAAGCGCCGCAACAATTATCAACGTTAGGATGGCATCCATCGTGAATCTTCCTATATGAGAACTATTTACCGGCTTCGCACGACAACCCTTCTACCCTCGACGTCAATCACTTCGACCTCCGTTTCGGGCTGGATGAACTCCCCGTTAGTCACTACATCTACCCGCTTGCCATCGATTAAGGCAACTCCTGCCGGTCTGAGGGGAGTCACGGACTGACCGGAGTGGCCGACTAATGTTGACAATTCCTGTGGCGGGGCTTGAAAGCCGTCATCACTATTCTGCGCAGTCTTGAGAATGACTGTTCGTCCGAGTTTCGTTCGAGGCGCGAGCCACAATCCCAAGATCGCGAGTGGGATAATAATGACAACTGTCCCTCCGGCGTATAGCGAGGCGGTTTCCCAGCCGTTTTCGAACCAAACTATCCCGATTCCGATACATATGAGGATAATGGCGGGCACACCAGCGGCTCCAAAACCGGGAAGTAAGATAATCTCGATAAATAGCAGTAAAACTCCCAAGCCGAGGAGAAAGAGGGGTAACGGCGGCATAAGAGCGTTCCCTTTATGAATAATTATCGCAGAAACTCAAGCCTTCCTTTAACAGCTTAGAACCTGTTTGAAAAGTCGTTTCGATTAGAATCATGCGTGTCGAAACCGAGTTTTTTCCTCAAAACTTGGTTTCTTTCTCGCACAATTCTGTAGGATCAAGCGAGTGGATAACGAGCGCGATAGAGATCCCCGCGCACCAGCCTTTGAAAGCCCCAGCGGGCGACAGGTAATGGCATTCAAATGCCCCTAACTGGCTTTTATTTACTTTTCAAACAGGTTCTTAGAGAGGCTGAGTGCTCCGTGTAGATCGCATCCTGTCTTACGCTGTGTTCGGTGCCTCATCCGAGGCTTCGACAAAGACCTTTGACCCTTCCACTTCAATTACTTTTACAGGAGTTTCGGAAGGGATGAAATCGCCCGCGGTAAGCACATCGACGCGTTTTCCGGCGAGGCGGATTGTACCGGCCGGACGCAAGGGCGTAATTGACGTTCCTATCTGTCCGATATAACTTTGGAAATCCTCGTCTCCTGCGGAATGGAAGCCTATATCCGAACTCATCTCGGTAGCCAAAGCGAAATGCTTCCATGCGCGCGTCTTTGGGAAGAGATAGAACGCAGCAATCACTCCGATGGCGGTGAGGACGATAACAGATGAAAACGCCAAAATTGCCGTTTCAAACTGATAGGCGCTCTTGAACACATAAAATATTCCGCCGAACATAAGAATGATGCCCGAAATTCCCGCAACACCAAATCCCGGCAAGACAAAAACCTCGACCATCATTAATCCCACTCCCAAAACAAAAGCCAACGCCGCCCACTGCGCGCCAATTTGGCTCAGCATGTGACCGCCGAAGAAAATTCCCAAGCATAGCAGACCGAGCATCCCGGGCACGCCGAAGCCGGGCGACTGAATTTCTATCCACAATCCAAGCATGCCGAGAGAAAGCAATAAAGAACTGATTATAGGGCTAGTGAGAAATATGACAATCCGATCCGCCAATGAAACCAAGGCTTCGTCGGTTACCGCCCCTTCAAGCGACTTGACAAACCATACACTTTCGGCGCCAGGTTCTTCCTGTTTTTGCGCTATCGCTTCTGCTGTCAATACTTTCCTAATTCCATCGATCTCGACGATTCGATACATCGCTAGTAGCTCTTCAACCGTATCCGCGAGCCCATGCGCGAAACCGTAGGCGATGGCTTCGTCTGTGGTCAAAGTCAACAACTCACCTTCGGCGGAGATAACCTCCATCTCCTTTCCTTTCTGCCTGTGTTCCTCATAAATGTCGGGTCTGTACGATTCGATTTTGCCGTCCGCCAGCCTGACAAGCACCCGCTTCTTGTCAACCATCGCAACTGCGATATGTTCATTGTGTCCTTGTCGTTCCGCGGTTGTTTTGATAGTCTTGCGAACATAGGAAAGCGCTTTTTCACCAGCCTCTTCTCCCTGCATCGAGACCGGTGCGGAGTCGCCAATCGTTCCTCCCGACGTCATTACAATCTGATCGCATGCGATGGAGATCATTGCTCCGGCGGAGATTGCCTGTCTGTTCACGTAGGCGATGGTCGGTATCTCCGTGTCCTGAATCGCGTCTATGATTTTCTGTGCGGAATCAACCCGACCGCCGGGCGTGTCAATGTCAAAGATAATGGCATCCGCATTGGCTGTTTCGGCGCGCTTAATACCGCTCTGGATGTAAGTCATTATCCCGCTGCCAATCTGATCGCGTATGTTGACAATATGCACCAAGGCGACATCTTGAGCCGATGAAATCAATGATAAGGCGAACAAGCATGCACCGAGTATTATGAATAGGCGACTGGTCAAACGTGTTTTGCTGAACATGGCAATCACCTCATCTTAAGTACTATCTACACGGGAGGCGTATTAGTCTTAAAGTTCCTCCGAAACGAGGCTGTCTGACATTAAGCTGCAATCAAAACACACAGCTTGCAGATCACTATTATATCCATGGTGCCTTACCCTGTCAAGCCTTTTGAGTCTTGAGATTCGCGGCAATTGCAGTCGATCAGGTGACTTTACGAATTGGCCCCATTCAGGCAGTGAATAAACCTGGCTTGGTTCAAATAGTTTGGGTTTCGTAACGCTGTTACGGTTCGCTGGATAGCTATGGTGGCGAAGAGGTGGGCAGTGCCCACCCTACAATGTCTGACGCCGACACATCCCGATTTCTGCACGGAATTTGCCGTTTCTGATGGTGCGTCGGTAATACCGCGAAACACACAGCGGTTGATGGAAAGCAGCGTCATCGTCCTTGTAATACTCATAGTGACAAATTAGCCATTCGCCGGGTTAGTGCGGAGACACAGCCAGTACCGCTTTTTCTCGGCAAAATTCGCAAAATGTGCTACAATAAAAGTTCTTCGGAGGCGGTTTCAGGCACGCCATACACCGGTCTTATTGAATACACGGTTCCTTTGCGCGATTCGATCTCGAATGGCTCACGGATGGAGCTGATACTCTTGCATAGTATAGGGCTCGTGCAAGAATACGCATTACTCGTTACGTATTGCGCAAAGTGAATCGCGATTACGACGTGCCGAGGGGTTCAATGGCGTGAGTCATCTACATTTCACGTTAGATGAATAGAATGCACCGAAAGGAATCCTACCAATATGGAACACCTGAACATCGTTGTCATATGCCTCGACACGTTCCGCGCCGACATCGTGGGTCCGAACAAACGGTTTAGCCATATCGACACACCGTCGCTTGACGCTCTCGCCGCAGTATCGGCGCGATTCAACCGCTGCTTCACCGAGCCCGGCCAGACCGTCCAGGTGCGTAACGGCTGTTTCACCGGTATGCGCGGTTTCCCGTACATCCACGGCTACTACGGCTGGCACGAGATTCCCGACGAGTACCCTACCATTGCCGAGATTCTGCTAGAGCACGGATACGCTACAGGCTTGATAGCCGACACGCCCCATCTGTTCAAGCCCAATATGAATCACCTCCGCGGGTTCATGACGTGGGACCACATACGAGGCGCCGGAGGCGACGGCTGGCGCACAGGTTCTTGGGATCTCATCAAGGAACTGTACAAGAACTATTTCGGGGCTTACGAATCGGCGGAACCCGACACTTCTCATCTGGGAGGCAGAGGTCATTTTCTTCAACATCTACACAACATTCGGGACAGGAAAGAGGAATCGGACTGGTTCGGTGCGCAAGTTTTTACTAGCGCTTCCCGATGGCTGCGCGACAACGCGGCAAATGCGCCCTTCTTTCTTTGGATCGACTGCTTTGAGCCGCACGAAGTGTTCGATCCGCCGCTGGACTATGTGCACCGCTACAACGACTCGTGGGAAGGTCCGATTTACCAACAACCTCGCCATATTCTTCATCGCTCGTTTTTCTCTGATATGAGAGGCGCGGACCTTGATGTCAAAACGAAGGACTATATTGATTACTATGCCGCCTGTTACAAAGGCGAGATTACCTTTACGGATACTCATGTGGGTCGTTTTCTCGATCAACTCGATGTGCTCGGGCTGAAGGACGACACGGCGATCATCTTCTTCACCGACCACGGCACCGAGTTAGCCGACCACAAGGGCTGGGGCAAGCGTAACACTGAATTGCATCCATTCAACACACAGCAGAATTTGACGATTCGACACCCTAATGAGCAGTGGCAGGACCGCGACATTGAAGCATGGGTGCAAAACTACGACCTTGGTCCAACCATTCTCGATTTGGCAGGGGTAGGCGATGATGCGGAACAAATGGACGGCACGAGTGCTTGGGCGTTAGTGACAGGTGAACGTGAATCGCTCCATCCGCACATCACCACGGCGTGGGGCGGACGTGTTTCGATTCGCGACGAAAACTGGGTCTACGCCACGGGCTGGGATTTCGAGGATTCGAACCCCGAGTTATACAACCTACCGTCTGACCCCGATGAGCTAGATAACGTGCACGATCAGAATCCGGACGTGGTGAGTGACTACCGCGCGCGAATCGAAGCGCTGCTTGGCACGCCGATTCCACAGCCGTACTCGCAGGACCGCTTTGGTCCTATCGTAGGTTCCTTGAGCAAGCCGCTTTATGCGGAGTCGTACGCGCCGGTGTTCTACAAAGCTCGCCGGGAGTGGAATGAACCCCGCGCTCTTCCGCAATAGCCTGGGTGTCTCGGAAATACTTTGTGACTCCCATGCGATGGTTAACCCAGATAGAGATGCATTTCGATTTCCGACAATAAATCGTGGTTGGATGTGTAGCGATTCGGAGATTGCTCCGACCGGATGTTACGTAGATAGCCGGGCGTTAGCCAATGCCTCGCGTTCCGCGGTCTGCCAAGGTCGGTGTGCCGGTTTATCGCGCCGTTTTGGAGGGGCTCCAAATACAAGGATATAGGCGCGTCGCGGAGTATCCGTCAAATTTGGTCCCGCATAGTGAAGGGTTCGACAGTGATGGAAGGTTGCCCCGCCCGCCGGAATGGGACAAGCTACTGCCCGAGATGGGTCGACATCGTCGGTAATTAAACCGTGCACCAACGGGTCGTTGTCAATGTGACGGTGCCAGCGGACATCGGTTCTGTGGGAGGCGGGGATGAACTGCATGCAACCGCTGTCCACCGTGGCGGGATCCAACGGCAGCCAGACGCTGAGACTATGGGGGATGACCTCCGGGTTCCAATAAGCCTCGTCTTGATGCCAAGGCGTTTCTCCGCCGTATCGAGCGGGTTTTAGAATCATATGTCCGCCGCCTGACACGTCCTCTGCTTCAACGCCAAGCAGCGTGGCGGCGAGCTGATGTGCGTTCCTGAAATAGGTCGTTTCCCTTAGTTCGGGAAACGTCGCTTCCGGACCGAGCACTTGCGGCAGCACCTCGCGTCCTGCGTGTGCCCGGGGACCTGCGAGATCGAAATACTTTCCCTCTTTTTCACCGGTACGTTGATTGAAGAGTTGATTGTAAAGGTCCTTCAACCATTCTACTTCGGCATCCGTAGTGATACGCTGAATGCTCAGGAACCCATTTTCCCGGAAGAACGAAGTTTGTTCATCCGTTATGTCCACTTGATAGGCAGGATGCGGTGTCATCAATCTTCTCCATTAGACGAAAAGGCTGGTGCGCAATGCGCACGCTACAAGCTGTGATAGTAAAATCAAAACAACTTGCTGCTATCAAGTAGGATAGTGACCGGTCCATCGTTAACCAATCTCACGTCCATCATGGCTTGGAAGATTCCCGCCTTGACGGTAATCCCCGTATTCGAAAGCGCTTGAATGAACTGTTGGTAGAGCGCTTCCGCCTTATCGGGCGGTGCCGCATCGATAAAGCTTGGCCTGCGCCCCTTGCGGCAGTCGCCGTAAAGCGTGAACTGGGAGACCACAAGCGCCTCGCCACCGATATCCAAGAGAGAACGGTTCATCCGTCCTTCCTCATCTTCAAAAATGCGGAGATTCGCAACTTTGTTCGTGAGGTAATCTAGGTCTGCGGAAGTGTCTTCATGGGCGACGCCGTGAAAGACAAGAAACCCTTTTCCAATCTCTGAAATCAGTTTTCCATCTACCGTCACGCTGGCGGATGCAACGCGCTGAACAACGGCTCTCATACTTCCTTTCGTCGTGACGAGCTTGGTCGTCACGGAAATCCTGCCGGAAAACAGGTACGTTAAACACGTTTCAGGCAAAATATGATTCGTATTTGCGCTATCCAGATCGTAGGGGTCAAGGGAGATCAAACGAACGAATAGTGAGTGGGATTTTCTAACGGATTCGTGCCGCTGACACTCTCAAAAACTCGCGCGAACGGGATTATCTAAGAAGCCTCTTCCCGCTCAGCTCTATGGTCAAAACTGGATTTCATCCTGTTTCGGAGCGGTCGGCGCAATCATCCTATCCTTTTCTCCGCCCACCGCCAAAGAGAATTGAAAGCCCGGCTCACTGACGTATCCGAAATGAAACGAGGCGCGATCGGAGATTTCATACCGTACTCCGACTGCGAGCTGGTTGCTGATTGTCATTCCGACGAGAGGCAATTCTCGTGAGTAATCGCCGACCAGCCACAGGTCATGTGAAAGCAGCACCTCGCCTCCAAGCTGCCAATTCAATAAGAATGAATCCGTGGCTCTGAAGGATTTCGAAGAGAGATACATACCAACGCCGGCATGCCCCCGGACGAAGTCACCGAATCGCAGCGCACCCAGAATATAGGTGTTGATTCCAACAAACGGGAAGCCATCGGCAGGTGACGAATCGAGGAATTCGCCTGCGCCGCTCAGTCTGTCGTCAGCGGAATAGCCAATCTGCATATCCCCACCGATGGATAATTTTGGCAACCCATCACTGTCGTCGGGCTTTATGCCGTATTTTAAACCCACAACGGTATCGAACAATGCCTGATCGTACACGCGCCGGTCTCGTTCCGGATCCCCCGTTTCATAGAAATCGTAGACAGTCTTGTGAACCCCGCCGGTTGAGAACGTACCTCCTAGGACAAGATCCAGGTTCTCGCCAATACCGTACGTGAATCGAATCGGCATCAAGAAAGTCTGCACATTTATCTCCACGGTGTGCAATTCTTCAAAATTTCCGATTTCAACGCTTTGGTCCTCCGCTTTAACTCGGCCCTTCTGAAACTGGAAGTGTCCGAAGGATGTTGTATATCCGCCTTTTCCCAATGTGTCCGCGGTCTGCATGAGGGCAAGATGGGGTGCGGGAGGCACTTGGGCGAATCCTGATTCCGCAAATAAAATGAGTATGGTACAACAAGAACATAGTGTCCAATGTATTGACCGAAGAAATCGCATAAGGTAGTCCTTATCGGTTGAATAGAGGTAATTTAACGCAAGTTGCTACTTTCAAGGATTCAGACATGCGCCACACTTTCTAATTGAGAATAGTCAATCATTGGCGTAGATTTCGGTGCGCAATCTGTAAATTCGCGCATTACATGCACAATCTAACAGATTGTGCTGCACGGGTGGCAACTTGAGTTAATTTAAGTATTCGGATGAAGATACGAGATACGAATCGTTATTGTGCCGGGACTAGCTCGCTTTCGTCCAAGCTTCCGTCGGCTCTGGGGGTATCGTCGAATGCAGTAATGAAATACTGACGAGTAACTAATTTTTGGCCAACCAATATTGCTTGGTCACCGGAAAACTTGTGAGAGCTGTGCTTGGCATGGACTCTTGGGCGCGAAAGCAGCTCACCGTCAGCCGATGTCGCGTAGAGTTGATAACCCGCAAGATCCTTCTCCTTATTGGGTATCCAGGAGAAGTATACATCGTACCTGCCGCCTACCGGGAGCGGGATGATAGCGGCGCGAAAGCCTTGCGGAGGCGCCGGAGGCAGATCAGGCGAAGTCGCTCGGACCTTTGTAACGGCTTCAGCGCCGGCGCGATCCACGGCGATTACATGATAAACTTTGGTAATCCCGTCCCGATTGAAGTCTTCATCGAAATAGAACGGCCTATCCTTTGTCGTTTCGCCAACCGAGCGAAACTTTCCGACTTCTCCGTTTTCATCTACATCCGCCGCGAATATCCTGAAAATCTGAAAGTCCTCGGGTGGTTCATATTCCAGCCAGAACAGTTTTACGGTCAGGTCGGTCGGGTCTCCAAGAACGACCTGTGGAGCCGGAGGCGGCTCACTCGGCGTGATTCTGACAATAGGCCAAATCTTGGGCGGATCCGCGTCCTCGCTAGGCGGAGAGTTCGGATCGGGCGTCTCGACTCCATCCCGGTCTATGTACGAGATACGGTACTCATAGGATAACGCTAAGCCTAGTTCCGAATCGAACTGATCGTACCTGATGTCCTTGGTGTCGAGGAACTCGGTAGTCGGCGCGTCTACTTCGCCAATCCTTTGAAACTGCGGGTTCGGGTCACCGGTATAGCGTCGATAGATGCGATACTTGGCAACCCCGTCAAATTCACTATGTTTCCAAGAAACCCTCACTTGCTGATTACCGGATGTCAGCGTCAAACTGGCGGGTGCGCCGGCTGTCCGCAGATTCTCCGGATCCAACGGATTGCTAAAATCTTCATCGTTCGAACAACCCGTGCCGATCAGTGCGATCAAGAGTAAGAGGAATGGTAGTACGTTTTCGATTCTCATGATGATACACCCTCAAAAATGACCTTGGAGGCTAAGAGTCGTTTCGCGGTTTTGGAAATCATAACCCGGCGTGAGGCGCAGCGCGGCAGGTTTAGATTGTTCCGAAATCAGGCTCAGATGATCGAAGATTGAGATGAGGGTTGCAACTCCAACCAACCCTATTCCAACCCTAGACATGACGAGGCTGGTGTCACGCTTGTTTGTGTAATCGGTCCGGTGCCGCGCGATGTCCGCTTGGAGCGCGGTGGTCAAGTATTGGTCATACGAGTCTTGCGCCGATTTATTGACATACACACTGCCGTAATTCAATCCCATACCGGTGGCAAACAGCACAATTTTCAACGCGCGGGCGCCTCCTCCAGCATGCACGGGAATAACAGAGGTGCTTACGGTCAAAGCGCAACACACGCCAATCAGTAGAGCAACTTTCGTTGGAAGAAATGAACGCATTGCAAAACCTCGTAAGTTGTAAATGAAGAATTGGCCAACCCATTCGGATTGTGTTTTCGCAATACAGGCATTAACAAACTCTTGCCTAATCAAGGTACTTGGTGCGTTATTGCATCGGCTGCATCCCTTGCATCTGCGTCGCTTGTTGCATCATCGTTCCCACATTAATCAAGTCTTTAAGGTCCGCCAATGCGGCGAATATCTTAACTTGGACACCGCCGTCCCGGTTATATCCGGCAATACCAATGCAGTGGTCTAGAGGGCTGTTCTGGAACATCATTCTGAATAAACCGACCTCGGGCGAAGACTGGGCAACAGCGCCCAAAACACCATCCAACAGCGCAATGGGTGAGGACGTAACGATCCAGTTGTTCTTTAATGTCAATGTATCAATCACTTTGCCATGGCTCATGTCACTTTCGGTGGCAGTTCCTACACCGGCGATGCGATCCAAGGCATCTTTAATGGGTTGAACGGTAGAAGCCATCGAGATTAAGAGTTTCCCGTCGTTGATCGCGTAGTAAATATCCCACTTTTCGGGAATTAGTCCTGCCATCCCCCCAGGCATCTCGGAGAAGCCTGCCGAAATGTTTGGCAAGGTAATACTCATAATTTCAATATCGTTGTACACCTCGGAAGGCCCTGCCGATGCTTCTAGATACATGTTGGCGGCATCCGTGGCTCCCATGGCTTTGTACAACGCCGCAGTGGCGGATATGTATGAGAGATATTTCTCTCTCATATAAGTTGCCATCTGTTCCTCGTTGACAACATCGTTGACCATCACCATATCCGGTAGCAAGCCCTGACTGAAGTCGAATGTGCTTGACGCTTCCTCGCCTATTGGCTCGTAGAAATCGGATAATGCGTCGATGAAGGTTTGTGTTGTCTGTCGAACTGTATCGTTGTCCGCGTTCGGATCGGCAGGTGCAAGCATCGTCATGAAATCCATGGTAAAATCGATCCAAGTTTCCTTCTGAAACCGCATCATGCTGTTGAAGGCTGCCGTTTTTGGGAGAATTTCGAGATGCGTTAATTCCGTGGGCGCCGAACCAAATAATGTCTGTGCGTCGCTGCCCTCTTTGAACTTGAGGAACGGCGAAATCTGCAAATCGGTGCCGTTCAACTCCACGGTAAGGCTTAGCGTGGATGCTTGATCGATGAATTCGATGCCGTAGTCCAGCATCCTTGATACCATCGTTAGCCCGGAAGGATCAGGAACGACGGCTCCCAACTCCTCAAAGCCACCCTTCATTTGGTCTGCCGCCTTGGTCAACTTATCTACAATCGGCGCCATTGGAAAATAAGCCAAGATGTCATTCCGTTCCAGTGACGGATCAAGATTGAGAGAGGCATAATCGGCGTTCATTCCGATTGACGGAAACGCTTTCTTGTGGGTATCTATGGCTTTTTCGCATACGGCCGATATTCCCGAATAGACCAAGAAGTCCCCCAGGATCACGAATGCGCCGCCCTCTTCCGTGGTATTATAGGTCATTCCGTTATATTCGACCGTGTTACCAACATCCGATTCCGCATCAATTACCAGTTTGATCGCGTCAGGGTCTTTCACATGGACAGCGGCGCAAGGAACGAATGGTTCCGTTTCAACGAGAAACACGCAGAAATCCTTGCCCAAATCCAGACCGAGTTCCTCCAGTTCTTCCAAGCTTTCGAAACCGGCGCCAAAGGTGTCAGCCAGTATTCCCGCGATGACTTCCTGCGACGGATCTCCCATAATTAGCGCGGCAAAGAGTGCATTGATTTCCTCGTTCAGTGCGAGCGGGTTGCGGATGTAGATTAAGCCGTTAACATCGCTGGGGATCACACTCAAAACGCTATTGGGGTCAACGAAAACAGGAGGCTCCGAGGTTATTTCCGTTTGCTTCTCGCCACAGCCTGCGAACAGGATAACTGTGATACAAATTAAGATGTGTAAGTTGAACAATACACACTTTCTCATTATGGATTTCTCCTTTGGACATTCTAAAGTATTTGCCTTTGGTACCGGGTCGGAGGTAAGCCGATTACACGCTTTTGTCTGCGGTTTGACGATGTCCCGTTTGTTAAGGTTGAGCCATTTAGTTGAACACGTTAAATAACGTTTAGCGAATGCGTTTGTTGTTTCTACTTCCCATTTGAAAAATTGTATGGTTTACGAAGCTTATTGACGAATTATGCTGTGGATGTGACGTCTGGAGAATATTCAGGGTCATCAACTGAACTCATGTCGAGACGCACCTTGCCTCTCTAGGGCAACCTCCGTTGAGGTGAATCTTGGGCAACAGTGTTGAGTGATACAATTATCAGAAGAATCAGTGACGTAGAAACCGTCTTGACGAGAGAACTTCCGCCCCTTACCAGGAATCAAGAGCTTACGGCTAATAGCTCCATTCCGTATTCAGATCTCGGCAAATGTAGCAACTTAATCTGAGTTCCGGTGACGTTGTATCCTTTAATGTTTTCCGGCTTTTCGACTCGTCTTACCCCTTTATTTTCGCAATCCGGCTCTCAATGTTCGATATCTCCTCATTCGAAGTCAGCACGCCGATTTCAGCTTCGTAGTGTCTGCGTCCACCCGGTTCGATGTACTGTAGCGTACCTCGAGTTTCCTCTTTTTCCTGTCCCTCAACCCAGCAATTCGCCGGCTCCAGTCCAATAACATACGCCCCCTCGCTGCACATCTTCCAATGGACAAACCGCGGAAATTGTGTCCTGTGGTATTTCACGTATAATCCGAATCCCCGTCCGTCGTCAAACTTGCGGTTTACCAGAGCAATGTAGACGTGATTGTCCGCATCCGCTTCCATCTCGTGATAGTACACTCGTTCGCGGAAGTCGGCCGTGGGCGCGTCGCAGCGTGCATGATTGTCTGCATCGACCGCGGCGTGCTCATCCCGCGGTATCACCTGCGTCGTCGGAGCGAGCAGTTCCGACCCTTCGGCGACAATGGGAAATCCGACGTTGATATGGAAGAGGTACATGTGCGGCGTATCTTGGTGCCCAAGATTTTCAACAATATCCTCTATGTGGAGATTTTTTGCTCCGAGTTCTGTCCAAACGCGCCGGGTGCGACAGAGGTTTTCGCTCAATGCCGCCGTTTCCGTCACTTTGCCCTGTGCCCACAGCATGTAACGATTTCCTTCCCAACGGCCGTCAACCCAGACGTTCTTTGCCGGAATGTGGGAGACGCGTCCGTGCAGCCCATGCGCCCCACTCTCATCCGGTTCGCCTACATAGGTCATCCCGCACGTGGTAAGGAGCCCGCCATAAAATCCGCGTAACCATCCGAATCCCTGAGGTTCGTAGTAAGCGGGCGCAACATCCCCTGTGCCAGACCGCCAACACAGCGGGACGCCATTGTACTCCGCGTAAGATATATCCAATCCGCGATCCGGCAACACGGTAAAATTTAATCCCGATCCTGTACGGAAGTCAACCCCGCTGACGCCGCTTTCGTTTCCCTCTGTTAGTTGATACTGTTTTATGCCGGCAATCTGAGAAATGTCACCGATATGCCGAAGTAATTGTCGTTTGTCGTAGGTTGCTCCGTGTAATTTAATCACTATCACGCCTCCTCAAAAGAAACCGAATCGCGGAATAGAACTATAGTATGAAGGACAGAATTCGTTGAACGAATTATAGCACACCGCTAATGAAAACACAATCAAACGTTTAGTCGTACCAATCGTGTCCGAGTAAGGAATGGTCACGGTGTCACCCCGTGATTGTAGGGCGGATGTGTCAAATCGCCGAGTTAAGAATTGATTTCAACACGCCACTCGGATTGAATGTGTAGGCTACGAGAATTTCTCTCGTTTGAGGTGCTCGAAACCCGTGAGCACATTGTTCCTTAGAACACCGCAGGGACGACCGATGGGATTGTTGCCCTGTGACGGCGATAACAAGACAAGTGTAGATTTGGGTACAGACATCAGCCGTAGTTGGTTTATCGGGAACTTATCACCTCCGTATGGATGATATTCTAACGTATGGGCGTTCTCTTGATACATACACCTTAACACTACCGTCTGCAAGTTAATGTTATCAGTTTCTAGAATCATGTGCGATTGCGCTGCGGACAAAACCAAGGAAAACGCATCTGATTTTGCATTGACAACTTTACACGTGTATAGTATGATATAGAACGAACAGATAAGCAGCGGAGTGGATGCGCTACTCCCCAAATCGCTGATTTTTCGTGTTCCAACGGAGTGGCGCTTTGGCTTTTCACTACCCAATATTGAAATGCGTGACAACGAACTTTTTTTTCTGTACCTACTTTGTACCTACTTTTGTTCATAGCTGCACACGTATGAACCCGCGCTATCAAAGGAAAGTATTGAATCAAACCTAGGTGAACACTCCCTCGAAATCAAGCCTCCGTTCACATGCTTGTACCTATTTTTGAGGTCTATTTTTACAGAAATATAGGTACAAGTTCAGCCGAAACCACCCAAAAGAGGCGGCGGATCGACATTTTATTCACATTTTCGGATCCTCAAACGACTAAACAAAGGGCAATCAAGGGAATGAGAGCACCTACCGATTTTATACACCTTTCGCTCCGATGACGCTGTAGAGTGAGCAACCTACGAAGCTGAAAACAGCCTCTACGGTTAGTTTTAACGCCAGAGCGATTGAGTGGTTTTAGATGCGTTTCCCCTGCGGACAAAACTTGGGGTACTTGATGGTAGCTTCAACGTCTGATACAATGGAGGTGCTTCGGTCGATATCGAAATTTGGCGTTGAGGTGTGCCGAGTTTTTCTGAAACATAAGGAGTCATCACATGGATTTGAACGGTAAAGTTGCAATCGTAACAGGCGCGGGACAGGGGATAGGTCAAGGGATAGCCATCCAACTCGCCAGCTCGGGAGCAAGCCTCGCCGTGGTAGACTTGGACGCCGCACGAGCCGCGGCAGTTACAAGAGAGATTGAGGACTTGGGGCATTCGGCTATCGCAATCCAGGCGGATGTTACAGATTTTAGCCAAGTAAAGAAAATGGTGGAACAGACTCTCGACGCTTTTCATCAAATCGACATTTTGGTGAATAACGCGGGAATTACCGGACGGACGCTTCCGCTGACCAAATTGGAGATATCGGATTGGGACGCAGTGATGGACGTCAATCTAAAAGCCGTTTTTCTGTGCTGCAAAGCGGTAATCGACCACATGATTGAGCGGGGATATGGCAGGATTGTGAGCATTGCATCGATTGCCGGAAAGGAAGGGAATCCGACTCTGATTCCCTATTCCACTTCAAAAGCAGGTGTTATAGGTTTGACCAAAGCGCTTGCCAAAGAGGTCACGGAATACGACATACGCGTCAATTGCGTTTCGCCTGCGGTAATTGGGACCCCGATACTCGACGATATGGCGCCAACAACCGTTGATTACATGATTAGCAAGATTCCGCTGGGGCGCGTCGGCAAGCCGGCGGAGGTGGCGGCAGTAGTAAACTTCCTCGCCTCGGACCTTGCCAGTTTTGTCACCGGACAGTGCTACGATATCAGCGGCGGACGGGCAACATATTAAGTGCAAAGGATTATCAATCATGCTTAACTTTAACCGAGAATTCCTATTAATTCCTCTTGTTTCGGCGCTTTTACTTTTGACACTCGGATGCGGGGGCGATGAAATGGGAGGCATCAATCTAGCCCCGCAGATCCTTGTCTTCGAAGTGGAATCCGACATCGTAGAACCCGGCAGCCAGATCCCGGTCACGGTCGAGGTCGTCGATATTGAAGGAGATTCAATAACGTACCAGTGGTCGGCGACGGGAGGCATCATCAGCGGCGATTCGACCGGAGCGATCTGGACCGCGCCCGAACGCGAGAGGAAATACCAACTTGAACTGTCGGTCAGCGACGGGCATAAATCAAGTACGAGCACGATTGATATCCAAGTGTGGCGCACCCGACCGGGAAATTACTATCCGCTAGCTGTCGGCAACAGGTGGACGTATCGTGATGATGAAGGGAATCGAATAATCTTCACAATCGTCGATAAAATACAGATACACCTATCGGAAGAGGAGTTAATCGATAGTTATGTACTTGAGAAATCTAGCACTGACGAGAACTTGGAAAACGTGAAAAATTATTCTTACCTCGGCGAGAGCCTCAATGAGGAAGGGGTAGTTAATGGAATCGTCCAACACGCGCAGAATATTGCTTCCGGTACTGACGGGACAATGCTGTTCCTGCCGTTTCTGCCGTTATACAACTTTCCCCTGATTCCGGGAAATAAGTGGGCGACTCGCTTTCAGGCAGAAATAGTGCCTGAACGGCTTCCTCTCGGCAACGGGTTGGATGAATTTGAGGTATTATCGGAGGAAACTGTTACCGTGCCTGCCGGTACGTTCGATCATGTCTTCCAAGTGCAGGAGTCTTTTAGATGGACCTTTTTTGACATGCAAGACCTTGATATAACTGTCGTAAAGAAGTGGTTGGCGCCGGATGTCGGCATCGTAAAATTCACCCAACTGCAAACTCGTTTCAACGTTAGTGTTGAGGTACTTTTCGAGCTTGAATCTTTTGAGTTGGTTCCAAGTTAAGTAAGTCTGAATATTGAAGTTTATATTCCGTTCCGTGTGAGTAGGACGAATAGGATCGGAAGGTTGGAAGAGCGGAAGGGTGGAAGGTTTCCTCGTACATCACCTTCAATAGGTCATGCCTCCGGAGCGGATAATGGCCCTTACATTTTTCTAGAAACATGCTGCAGGATTTCCTATCGCGCTCCCTATTCATTCGCTTGATCCTCTGGAGCAGCATGTGGACAAAACAGGTATAACTTTCATTCTTTTGCTCCGTATGTCCCGGATTTTTTGCTAGACAAACCATGCCGTAACTGATACAATCGCTATTGAGTAAAAATGTATCAGATTCACCTACCAATCAAACGATATCAAAATCTGGCTGGCATCGCCGCGATTGCCGGATTCCTGTTCGGAGCGGTCCTTCCCTTGTACGGCTTCGCTACGGGAAGGTGGGCGTGTCCGTTCGGTGATCACATTACCCACAAGGCGATATTCGGATTGCTGTCCGGCGTGGCTGGGGCTTTGATACTCGGCAATCTTGCCGCAGTGGGGCTGATTCTAATCGCGAAATGCGGGAAGTTCGTGTTGCGACTCGCCAGGCATAGCAAAAGGTGATACATGGTAAATTATTGGAAAATTCCCGTAATGATCATTACCGGCGTCTTCGCCGGCTTCCTTAACACCGTCTCGGGCGGCGGTTCACTGTTAGCCCTCCCGGTTCTCATCTTTCTCGGGCTATCCCCCGCAGTGGCAAACGGCACGAACAGGGTCGCGGTGTTTATGCAGAACGCTAGTGCGATCGCAGGATTCCGCCGCAAAGGCGTTTCCGATTTTCTCTATAGTGCACTCCACACCGTGCCGGCGCTCATCGGCGCTTGGAGGGGCGCAAAATGGGCGATTAGTATGGATGACGCATGGTTCAATCGAATCCTAGCCGGAATCATGATTTTGGTGCTCTTCACGACGCTTTTCAATCCGACTAAGAAGTTAAAGGGCGGAATCGAGCACCTGACTATACCTCGACGAATCGTTGGGGTGGTTGCGTTTTATTTCATCGGCATTTACGGCGGCTTCATTCAGGCTGGAGTGGGGTTCATTATCATTGCAGCATTGACTACGATTAACGGGTTCGACCTCGTCCGTTCAAATGCGATCAAGGTATTCGTCATATTCTTTTACACAATCATCGCACTCGGTGTCTTCATTATGGAAAATAAGGTTGATTGGTACCTCGGATTGTCCTTGGCTGTTGGAAATGCGACAGGTGCTTGGATTGGGAGTCAATGGGCGGCTGACAAAGGAGAAAAGGTGATTAAGATCATTCTTGTAGTCACCATGATCGCGTTTGCCACCCGGCTGGTCTGGCGGACGCTGTAGCTACAATCTTCTAACTTTGCTGCGCCGCGTCCCGGATGTAGGGCGCACGACATCATGGCTTGCGGAAAGACGATACCTATCCTGCGAATCTTTGACGAAGCGAAAGCCAAGGAGTTTTATATTGATTTCTTGGGTTTCAATGTCGATTGGGAACACCGTTTTTCAGAGGATCTGCCCCTGTATATGCAGGTTTCTAAAGACGAGTGTCTCATCCATTTGTCGGAGCATCACGGCGACTGTTGTCCCGGCGGGGCAATGAGAATCGAAACGGCGGAGATAGACGCGTATCAGAAGGAGCTAATCGCAAAGCAATACAAATACTATCGACCCGGAATAGATAAAATGCCTTGGGGCAGTAGGGACATGTCGATTACCGATCCCTTCGGCAACAGATTGACATTCACGGATGCCATCAGCGCCTCGTGAGGCACATCGCTTCTTAGTCCCTATTCTCTGGGTGAACCAAGCGCATCGACATTAATCTCGTAGGGTGCGCACTGCGCACCAGCCTTTTCCCGTAGGTTAGAAGTGCGTTGGATACGCTCGTCTGCATCCGGCAATCGTGTGACTTCAGCAATTGGAGCAAGTCGTGTCTGAGAAATTAGAAAAATCGGATAAAGATTGGCAGGAGCAGTTAACACCCGAACAGTATTATGTGACGCGCAAAAAGGGAACCGAGCGCGCTTTCAGCGGGGCATACCACGACTTCAAGGGGAATGGCGTTTACAAATGCGTGTGCTGCGGAAACGAGCTATTCGAGTCGGGGATGAAGTTCGATTCGGGGACCGGATGGCCAAGTTTCTGGCAACCTCTGGCGGAAGGTAAGGTGGCGACCGAAATGGACAACAGTCACTTTATGACGCGGGTTGAGGTGCTTTGCAACAGATGCGGTGCGCATCTGGGGCATGTCTTTGAAGATGGTCCCCCGCCAACCGGACTTCGCTACTGCATCAATTCAGCCGCGCTTGAGTTCACCGAACAAGAGTCGGGATGAATTGGCATCCGCAACCTACACGCCCGTCACGCTTGCGACGAGCCGAAACCTTATACCAATTTGTAATCCATAAGTTACAAAAACCGGGGTTCGTAGTAGCGCAATTCATTGCGCGTCTCGGATCGATTGTAACATTTAGATTTTGAAATCGTATTACTTGCCGACCAACATCTTGCGAGTAGCGGTGAAACTATCCGCGGATAACGTGCAGAAATAGAGACCACTGGACACAAACTCGCCCTGTTGATTGCGCCCGTCCCAATACGCGGCGCGACTGCGGCTATGATACACACCCGCTGGTTGATGTCCTGCCGCTAACCTCCGAACCCGCTCCCCTTTCATATCATAAATCGTCAACACCACGTCTGCCGGTTTTCCCAACTGATACGGTATCCACGTTTCCGGGTTGAACGGATTCGGGTAGTTCGCCAAGAGCGCCGTCTCCGTCGCCGTTAAATCAAGAACTGAAGGCGAAAATTCCAAAGGCTGCATTGCCCCATCCACGACGGCGGTACGCTTAATGTCTCCCCACGTTGTGGTACGTCTGAGGTCCCAAAGCAGAACTGTGCCGTCGTAGCTCCCACTGGCGAATGTACGTCTGTCAGGGGAAAACGCTACAGCATTCACCGCACCCATATGCCCCTCAAGCGTCCGCTGGTGTTCGCCGGTGTTGGCATTCCACAATCGAATCGTGTAGTCCCCACTCCCGCTGGCAAGGGTACCCCCATCGTGGGAAAATGCTACGGTATACACCGCACCCATATGCCCTTCAAGCGTCTGCCGAAATTGTCCGGTGCTGGCATTCCACAAGCGAACTGTCCTGTCCCAACTCCCACTCGCAAGTGTGTTCCCATCAGGGGAGAACCCTACGGTATACACCGGACTTTTGTGCCCGTTAAGCGTCTGCAGGTGCTCGCCGGTGTTGGCATTCCACAGTCGAATCGTATTGTCCCGACTCCCACTGGCAAGTGTGCTCCCATCAGGCGAGAACCCTACGAAACTAACCTCATCCGTATGCCCCTCAAGAGTGTGCTGGTGTCGTCCGTTGCCGGCGTCCCACAACCGGATCGTGGAGTCACTCCAGCCCCTGTTGCTGAGAAACACGCCCCCGCTGCTGGCAAGTGTTCTCCCATCGGGCGAAAACGCTACGTAACAGAATAAATCCACATCTACCTTCAAGGTCTGTTGATGTCGTCCGTTACGGGCACCCCACCTCCGAATTGTGGAGTCTTTCGATCCCCCGCTACTGGCAAGCGTTCCGCCATCAGGCGAAAACATCACGGAACTGACAAAACCCGTATGCCCCTCAAGGCTCCGCCGCAGGTATTGTCCGTTGCGAAGATACCACAACCGAACGGTCGCGTCCATACTTCCGCTGGCAAGTGTTCTCCCATCCGGCGAGAACGCTAGAGAAATAACTTCACCCGTATGATTCTTAATAGTCTTCAGGTTTTGTCCGGTGCGGACATTCCACAGTCGAATGGTGGAGTCGTTCCAATTGTCCCATATAGCAAACCAGCCCCCGCTACTGGCAAGCGTTTCCCCATCCGGCGAGAACGCTAGGGAATTAACGCCGCTCACATGTCCATCAAAGGCATGCAAGTGTTGCCCGGTGCGGACATCCCACAATCGGACCGTAGGGTCATCCCGCCCTCCGCCGCTGGCAAGCGTGTCTCCATCTGGCGAGAACGCTACAGAGAAGACCTTAGCCTTTTGCCCCGATAGGGTTTTCCGGAGTTGCCCGGTGGAGGCATTCCATAAGCGAATGGTACCGTCCATGCCACCACTAGCGAGTGTGTTTCCATCAGGCGAAAATGCTGCGGAAAGAACGCTAAAACTGTGCCCCGAGAAAGTAAGGCGGTGTATCCCATAACCGGATTGTGCTATCCTTGCTCGCACTAGCGAGTGAATCCCCGTCGGGCGAGAACACTACGCAATGGACCAGCGAGGTATGTCCTCTAAGGGTTTGGCGACGCACTCCCGCGCTCACATCCCACAACCAGATCCTGCTATCCATGCTCCCACTCGCAAGTATGCCCCCATCAGGTGAGAATGCTATGGAAGTAACAGAACTCGTGTGGCCCTCCAGGGTCTGCAGATGTACACCGGTACGGGCATTCCACAGTCGAATTGTCGTATCCCCGCTCCCACTGGCAAGGGTGCTTCCATCCGGCGAGAACGCTACGGTAGTAACAAAACGCGTGTGTCCTGTTAGCAGGGCGATTTCAGCGCCTGTGTCCGCATCATAAAGCCAAATGCCGATGCCACTTGCAGCGGCTATGCGGGTCCCGTCCGGCGAATAGGCGATTTCGGCGATTGCGCCTTTACCAAGGCGCGCTATGGCGGTTTCGGGCAGGTTTGATTGGGTTAGGTCTTGGGCAATACTACTCTGTACAAACAGAACAATCAGAACAATTGCGAACAGCATGATTACGTTTCCTCCTTATGCTACTTCACAATGACCATCCGTCGCGACGCGGAATAATCGCCGGCGGTGAATCGGTAGACATACACGCCACTCGCCACCGGCTCACCGTATGTGTTTCTACCGTCCCAATAGATAGCCTCACTTGGGTTGGTGTAAAACCCCTGGCGTTGATACCCCAGATTCATCTGGCGAACAACGCGACCAACCCCGTTATAGATACTCAAGCTTACCTGCGCATCCGCTGCCAATCGATACGGTATCCACGTCTCCGGGTTGAACGGATTCGGGTAATTTGGTAGGAGTGCCGTGTCTCTCGGTTTCAATGCTGCCAACAAGCGTTGCAAGAACCGAATCCCCCTCTGCGAGGTGGTATCTTCGAGGCCCAAAACCCTCGCATGATCCAGCCACTGTTTCACTTCAATTGCGCTTAACATCGCCATGTCATCAGAATAGATTGGCGGCGCGGCGGCGTTGGCCTCCAACTCGCCTGCAACCAACAGTAAGTCCTCAATGTTTACCACCCCGTCGCCGTTAGCATCGGCTATGTTAGGCCCCGCCTGTCCAAACCGCTTCACAACCAACAGTAAATCCTCAATGTTTACCATCCCGTCCCGATTTACGTCTCCCGTGAGACGGGAGACACCTGTATTGAAGGCTACATCCCACAGCAGAACAGTGCCGTCATTACTTCCACTCGCAAGCATCCCGTTCACAGGGTTGAACGCCACGCTGTTGACACCACTTCTGTGACCGACTAGCGTTGCCTTCTTATCGCCTGTCGTCGTATCCCACACTTCGACCGTTTTAAATGTGCCACCGGCGAGTGTCCGCTGGTCGGAACTGAACGCCAGGCATTCGGGGTAGTGTGAATCCGAATATACAGACAGCGTATGTTCGCTTTCGTCCGTGGCGATGTTCCACAGGCGGATCGTTGCGTCCACGCTCCCGCTTGCCAACTTCCTTCCATAGGGGCCGAAGGCTAGGGTAGTGATTGGTTCGGTGTGACCGCTAAGCGTAAGTAAAGAAAGACCCGCAACGGGATGCAATACACGAACGGTGTTATCATCACTTCCGCTGGCGAGCAATTCTCCGTCCGGACTGAATGCGAGAGTGTTTATCCTGCCTGCATGACCGGGCAGGGTACGCTTGTGCTCGCCGGTGGTGGTATCCCATATGGAGATTGTATGTTCCGATTTAGTGTAATCAGCACTGGCGACCATACTGCCATCCAAACTAATCGCGATGTCGGAAATACGTGGGTAGGCTTGGATCGACACGTCCCAAGCATCGCTCGGTCGATAAAGAGTTGTCTTGGCTTCGCCCGTCAACGAATCCAAGAGACTGATGGTGGTATTATGATTGTCAATCGCGAGTGTACCTCCATAGGTATGCAATTGCGCGGAGTAGCCAAAAACACCCCGCCTTTGCACTCCGGTACGGTATGTACCCGTGGAGACATTCCAAAGCTGTGTAGACCTGTCGCCGACGGTAACGAGCATTGTACCGTCCGCGGTGAAGGCGATATGGTCAACTGTTTTGATGTGGCCGGTGACAGTCGCTGTGCGGGCTCCCGTATTAACATCCCAAAAATGAAGATTGCCGTCATCGTTACTAGTTACTCCTGCTATCGTAGTTCCATCCGGACTGAAGGTAATATCTTCGATCCTTCTGGTATCACCGGCAAGATAGTATGAGTGTCGCCCCGTCGCCACATCCCACAGGCGGATAGGGAAATCTCCCCACTTATCACTACTGGCGAACGTCTTACTGTTCGGACTAAATGCGATGCTAGTTATTCTATAGTCATGTCCCGTGAGTATTTGATTTTTTCCCCCTGTCACCGGATCACAAAAATAGATGTTGTAATTGCTACCCGAACTGCCGACAATCGCTAACGTCTTTCCGTCCGGACTAAACGCAATGTGAGCGACCGACTCTGAATCTCCCAGCACGATGGCTAGTTTCTCCGTGCCCGTCGCCAGATCCCAAAGACGAACTGTGTTATTCAAAAATCCGACCGCACTGGCTAACGTTGCTCCGTCTGGGCTATATGCCACTAACTCAATGTCCCACAGGGTTCTGAGCACCCGTTTTTCTTCTCCCGTAACGGTGTCCCAAAACTTGAGCCCCGAATGACGCGCTGTGCTCGCGAGGGTTTTTCCATCCGGACTAAATGCTATGCTGTCTACCCAATGAGGCCCTCCGTCGAGTACCATTTTCTGCGCGCCCGTGGCTGCATCCCATAGACGGACACTGGCGTCTTCCCAACCGCTCGCGCTCGCGATTAGCGTACCATCCGGGCTGAATGCGACGTTAAATACTCCTTGCATATGCCCAGAAAGCAAAGCTACTTCCTCGTGAGTTGAAGTATCGTAGAGCCACACGCCGATGTCGGTCGCGACGGCGAGGCGAGTCCCATCGGGTGAATAGGCGACACTGCGCGTAACATAGCCTTTGCCAAGACGCGCTTTGGCGTGTTCTGGCAATCCCCATTGGGGCGAATCGTGAGCGAACGTGTTGAGTGCAATCAGACTAAATGTGATTAGAAATATCACCGCTGTCTTCATTTTGAACACGCTTTTTTGTATGGTGGTTGGTACGCCATGTAACGTACGCTGGGCAAAATAGTATTAAGGAGTATGCTTCTACTGTTGATATTGACGGCGTAGTGTACGACTTCAAGGCTAAGAATTACAGGTAGTGTATTTCCCATCATGTCACTCGACTTCGTGAACCGAAAGGAAGCTGAAAACCGCGGGAAAACTTTCATTATTTCTAATGTCAGTCGGTTACTGTCGGCGCACTTTCCGGCTGCTCAGTTTTCCAAAACCTGTCTGCACTTCAGAAGTTTGAAAGAATCATGCCAATTAATTCGGTCCATGATACCTCGAAAAGATATATCGGATTCTGCAAAGATCTCCCACCGATCTTGGCACAGTGTGTAATCCCGACCTGGGATAAAGTCAACTCCACGATGGCACGCTACCTAGGTCGCACAGAATCTGGCAATTTTTGTACAATAATTGTACGTTGTTGCAAGATCTCGGACTGCGCGTCATCTTTACAGTATTAAATCTACACTGGTTCGGTGGGTTGATGCGAAAAGAAGACAGGCGTTACGAAAGCGATTATCACCTGCACAGGCTAAATTGATGCGTGGCATGTCGTGTGTTTAGACGAACCGGAGCCTCTCTGCCACTCCAGACAGGATTTCTCAAGTTCGGATAGAGGGTGTCTTACGGAGGAGGGGTCGACAATTATGCCCCGCTGCAAGCTGGAGATCATGCCTGCTGAGTTTGCGACAGTTCACTGGTCTGCTCAAACAAGAAGGCTTATCTCTTGATGAGGGTTGAGCGTGGTTTAATGGGTGGGAGAGTTGTGGGCGAATCGGGTAAGGAAGGACAATTTAATGCACGAATCCGTTCAGGTATGTCCCTCTTGTTGCTCTGCTTGGTGCAAATGTGCCAATTTGGGTTAGTCTCTTCCGCCCTGCGTCAGACGCTTGACCGGCTCGCCGATGAGATTTTCGTGTGCTTCTGCCAATATGCTGGGAAGGGCATCCGCGAAGGGGTTATCCTTAATGATGTCAGAGATGTCCAATTCGCCGATTCGAGCCGCGTTGTTCCCGGGGAACCAGTGACTGCCATTCCCAAGCAAGTTGTATTTCCACTTGGCAAATTCGTACATGTCGAGCCCCTTGGCTATCCCCCACACACGCAAGATGTGGATGAGGTTCATCTCACCGGGAATTTCATCGTAGTCGGGAATACCGATATGGAAGGTATCATACCAGTCCTCTCCCATAACGGAATTGACTTCGTTCTTTAGGCGGGTTGCGATCGATTCTGTCAGTTCGTCGCCCTCTTTCGTGTTGTAATACGCCGAGATGGCCTCCACGTGCGCGTCGAAGTTTTCCGGTCTATCCGGTCCTAGGCTCAACGAGTGCACCTGAGGACGGGCGAGGCACCACAACAGATTGAACGCCATAGGTGTGAGCGGCTTGCACAACTCTACCAGTTTGGGAGGAGGACTGTGGAGGCGACCGCCCTGGTCGTTGGGACTGATAATGTAGACTCCCATGTCGTGTTGATTCGCCAGTTCAATAGCGGGCCAATTGCGATTGTCAGTGAAGTACCAGTGCAGAAAAATGTAGTCCATACGGTCACTGGAGATAACGCGGCACATCCTGTATGTTGGCCCATGGGTCGAGAAGCCGATATGACGGCAAAGCCCCTGATCTTTGAGCCGATACGCCCAATCCAAGCAACCGTTCCTCCGAAATGTCTGATCGAACTGTTCGGGGTTATTGATGCCGTGCAGTGTAAAAAGATCGAGGTAGTCGACTTGAAGTCTTTCCAAGGACTTGTGAAAGGAGGTCAGGAATTCAGACTCATCTGCAGTCGGACCGACTTTCGTCTGAAGAACGTACTTGTCTCTTGGTATAGAGCTCAACGCATGCCCAAGTTGAACTTCGCTCGAACCGTAACCGTGCGCGGTTTCAAAATGGTTGATGCCGAGTTCCAGTGAACGATTGACAATGGCGCTGACACCCTCGTGAATCTCTTCCGGGATATCCGCCACTGTGATGTCGTTCCTCCCACGCAAATCGCCCGATTCCTCTTTTAGCGTGTACGAATAGCGCGTGCCGCCGCAGGAAATCACGGGTAACTCCAACTCCGTGCGACCAAAACGTCTGGTCGGAACTTGAACCATGTAGAACTCCTTCCCGAAGTCAATTGTCCGGGATTAAACATGTAAACCGGGCAATAAAGCAGCATTAAGTCTGCTACCGAAAATCGTAACTGTTTAGTCCACCGATCTGGATTTGCCAATCCAGACCGCGCGGGCAGAGAACGCGACGAGTATGAAAGTACAATGCTAATTTCGACGAATCGGGGGCTTACATGCCCAGAACGGACGTGCAATGAATTGTGCTACTACGAACCAAACAATGTACTAGGTTCTGTTGACATTTCATCGTCACCAGATCATTGAGGGAGGCATACATGGATATGCTCATATAACCAAAATGGGTAAAACAACCATGTTTGTATTAAGTGAGGGCGGGGCAACCCCGCCCCTACGATTGACATAGAGTCTACGCTCAATGAAATCGTGGCATGCACCAGCAACTTTAGGGGTTGGGTCTCCCAACTCGTTGGGCGCCTTCCTTGATTTATGCGCCCGCCTAACATAAATATCAACAGCACCTAAACAGTTGCCGAAAATCTATGTTCTATGTCAATGACATTCAGAGCAAGTCATTTTTACGTATTACGAATCACGTATTACGCATAATGACTCACCGACCTACATGATTTTCGGCATTCGACTGCACAGGTCCTATTTAACCAATATCAAGCCCCAACGATTTAGCCATTTCCATAAGCCGTTCCCATAGCGGCTCGGGCACCGGTATGCCGTCGCGTGCACGTATCTCCCGTGTGCGCGCTTCCAGATCACCGGGAATTACCACTTCATCAAAACCGGTTGCCGGCGGTACCGACCGTGCCCGATTCGCCAATTCCTCGGCTCGATCAGTAAAATCGGAAAGGGGTTGAAACAGATCAGCTTTTACCGCCATCACCGTCGTGCCGGAGCGTCGAAATATCGGTCCGCCCCGGTCTTCAACCGCGAAGCCGTCCGCCCCCGAAAAAATTCGACCGAGGAGTTCGACCGCCAGCATCAAAGCATAACCCTTGTGTCCGCCGAATGGCAGATGAAATCCACCTTGAAGATAAGCGTCCGGATCGTCGCTAGGGTTGCCGTCCTTATCAACGACACTATTCGGAGGCAGGGACAAATTTTTGTCCTTGTAGGAGGGCACTTTGCTGCCCGCAACCACGGTTGTAGCGTAGTCGATTATCATCTGTGAACCATCCCTAAGCGGGAACCCCATCCCGATTGGGTTGGTGCTCAAGATAGGTTTGCGGCCGCCGTAGGGTACCGTAGATGGAACTTCCTCGCCAAATCCTCCCGCCCAGACGATACCTATCATCCCCTCGGACACAGCCATTTCCGCGTATTCTCCCAGGCGTCCGATATGGTTCGCTTGAACAATACTAACAACGGATATGTTGTGGCACCTCGCTTTCTCTATTGCCACTTCCATACCGTACTTGGCGGCGACATGACCGAATGTCCAATTCCCTCCGATTTGGGCGGTGGTTCCATCCTCTTTCAGGATTTCGGGCCAAGCGGTTGGGACAATATCGCCGGATTGCGCGAATCGGACATACCCCGGCAGGTGATGAATTCCGTGCGTATCAACGCCGCAGAGGCTCGACGACACCAATGCCTCTGCGACGCGATTGGCGTTCCTTTCATCTGCGCCCGCTGCCATCAGCGATTTTCGAACCAACTCATCAAGTTCAGCAGCCGTTTTTATTATCATTCCGAGTCCTCTTGAAATCACTCATGTTAGGACAAACGCAATTACGTATTACCCATTACATACTCTAAGTTGCCACCTTTTCCGTGAGGGGCGCAGAAACCGAGTTTTTTCCGACGTGGAAACACGAGACTGACGAAAAATCACACAAATTTACCTACAATTCAGCAAAGTTGAACCAAAAACTCGGTTTCTCTGGTATAGGTAGCAACTCGCGCAATCCCTTTTTTCTTCAAACGTGTGCCTGTATGGCTTCTCGCGCAACTTTTGCCCCATCGGAGGCGGGATCGTTCCTGATGACGCGCTCCAAGTGTAATATAGCCTTCCTGTCCCCCGCCTTGGCAAGCGACAACGCTTCCGCGAACCCGTGCTCCGAGTATCCTTGGTCCTTCGGTATAACCGGGGTTTCGGGGGTATCTACCACATCCTTCCAATAATACTTCAAATCGTCGGATTCCCAGTCTTGATAGACTTCATCCCAACTAAGGGAATTAAATCGCCAAAGATGTGGACGAATTACTTCGTCGCAGATTGGGTCTCCGATGGTGTGGTAGCGGTTATCCAACGAGATTCGCAGCCTATCTTCGGTTAGATTGGGTAATGCCTGATGCACCGTCAACGCCAAGAAAATGAGAGTGTCGCCGATTTCATAGTTCGTGCTGTGCCATTCGCCATCAAGATCGTCAGTGTAGATCTGGAGAGCGCCGGCGCCCAGCGAGAAGTGGTGGTCCATAACGTAATTAACTTTGTGAGATCCCGGCAACAGCGCCAATCCGCCCAATTCGATGGAGCAATCACCCACCGGCGCCCAACAGGTATATGTCTCGAAGTGTCCCTGAAAGTGCACAAAGTCTTGGTGTATCGGTGTCGTGTGATCGGTGTACTGCGGGAACCAGAGCCGCGCAATTTTCTGAGGATGCGGCAGTACGGGTTTGTCTGTCAGCTTTTCCAGTGTATCGAGCACTTCGGGCCAGTGCCCCGACTGGTGAAACGCTTGCAGCTTATAGACCTCGTGATAGACATCGGTGTACCCGACATCACCTTCGGTGCATGCTTTCGAGGGGTCTGCTATCCCGTCAGCCGGGTCGGTGCCGGGAACCAGCCAGCCTCCCTCCTGAATCACATCCAGGATTTGCCGACGCAAATCCAACAACTTGTCCGGATCTTGCAGCCGCTTAAAAAACAGATAACCCTCATCCTCAATCCGGCGGCGTAATTCCTGAGGGTCGTTCATGGCGTCATTTGACACCTTAAGTTCCTTCAGTTGCCCATCCATCTTATTTCTCCTCATGATGGTAGTTTACCAAGTTGAAGTGTCGGCATATTCTCCTCCGGCAATTCGGACTTCCGGTTCAATCTTGAAACGCTCCTGGCCCGTAGTTTGCCGGCATTCGCTGGAGGCGTAATGGTACTGTATGGCACGCCGTCGGTTGTCGGTTTTGTTCGGCGGGGTATAGTGGTGTAGTTCGCCATGAAAGACGAGAGCATCACCGGGTTTCAGCGGAATGGGCACCGCGTCTTCAAGAGATTGCGGCGTTACCAAGCCGTATTCGTCGCCAGCTCCGGCGTGATCGGCGATGCCCCGTTTATGTGACCCCGGGATGACGTGCATACAACCGTTTTCGACGGTGGCATCGTCACACGCCACCCAGAAGCCGAAGACAAGGTTCGGCACAAGCCGAAAGTAAGCGTTGTCCTGATGCCATATCTTTTCACCACCGAGGTGAGGCGGTTTCATGAGCAGTTGACCCTGATGCAGCACGATGTCGGGTCCCAGTAAGGCTTTCGCAATCTTTACCATCTTTGGATGGAAGGCTAGGTTTCGGAAAAACTCATTGTGCCGCGCCATACGCGAGAGTTTCCGAACCCCGAGTTCAAAGGATTCCGGTTTTTTCTCGCCGCTGGCGACAGTCGGTTCAATTTGTACCAACTCTGCGGGTACATCGGGATAACGTGCGACAATCTTCGGAATCTCGTTCCGCACGCCTTCAACTTCCTCGGCTGTGAACAATCCTTCGACGGTAAAATATCCCTGTTCATGATACCGTCTTAGTAGTTGGCCATCGATAAGGTTGTCATCACTCATGTTTTGATGCCCCCGTTAAGCAAGTTTCGACAACAAGATTACGTTTCGTTCTAGGGCCAAACTGATCCTGCTGGATTGGCAAATCCAGCGGATTCAAATCTAGCGAATTCGCTTTCCTTCTTTCGCTCCGGAGGAGCGGAATGTCTGTAGTATTTCGATCAAGCCAGTATTCTGCTCCAGAGGAGCAGCATGTTTGTAAAACGGAGAAGTTTCCATTCCTGCAAAAGCGGTAACGTCTATCTTTCAAGGCGCCTAGCAAGAAACAGGATTGGAAGAGCGGAAGAATCCTTACCAATCTTCCAACTATATCCCTTCCACACCACCCTCAAAATGCCACCATGGAAGGGTGGCCAAATTACGTCCTATTATACACGCCTACAGTTGCCTCTCGCGCACATATTTGTTGAACAGAACGGCATAATCCTCGCGTATCGGACTAAAGACGTCTAGCACAATTGCGCTGCCGCCAACCGCTTTGCCCGTGTGAGGAGTATTCGGCGGGATGATGAACATGTCTCCCGGGGTACACACCTGAGTCTCGTCGCCAATGGTTAACTCCATTTTGCCCACCAATAGCATACCAGCCTGCTCATGCGGATGTTTGTGCAGCGGAACGACAACACCCTCCTCAAGTTCCAAGTAGGACAGCATGATGTTTTCGCCGTATGGTGTGCGGGCTTTTGCCCCGGGAACCAATTCAACAGGTTCGTAATCTTCGATGTTGATGAACGGCATAGTACCTCAGTTGCCAGTGATTAGTGGTTAGTAATATCTCCAACGCTACGGGAGGACGACCGCAGACGGTTGTCCCTACTTCGTTCCGGAGTTGGCACGCAAACATAGACCCACGGTTTCCGTGCCCGCAGCTCGATTTGAAACTTTTGCTTCGTTGTAAAAGCGGGTAGTGCTCTCAACAGACTATCAAGGACAAATCGTTGCGTCGTGAGAAGAACCATACGCCCCGTGGGTCTTAATGCGCGCTCACACTCGGTAAGAAACTCCCAGTAGAGTTCGGAAACCTCAGATTCATCGGCACCCTTCTCCCCGGATGGCAGATTGCACACGATCTTATCGACGCTTCGCCGATCAAGCGGCAGTGTCCGGGGATCCCAGTGGAAGAGTTGCCGCGGCTGATGCTTTCTTCCGATGTTTGCCTGCGCGGCTTCCACAGCTTCCGGCGAAATGTCGCCGCCTAGCAGGCAGCGGTAACGTCCGGAATATGCCCGTTCAATAAGAATCGTTCCCGCCCCGCACATCGGATCCACGAATACATCCCCCGGTTGTGGATCGGAGAGATGGACAAGACAGTACGCTACAGTAGGTATAACTGAGGCGGAGAAATCGGCTCTGTTATAGTTCCGCCGCGCCATCTCGCTCGAGGAGAGCTTAATGCTGATCGTTACTCTTGATTCATCAGCTTCTACCAAAATCTCGAGTGCGGGTTTCTCCTCAGTTAAGCGCCAACCATAGGTCATGAGTGCGCGTTCAACGCCGCGCTGCAGGTCAGTGCGTCGAAAATTGCGATATCCGATCATCCGGCTCGTGACACGAAAAGTGACCCGCTTCCGTAGCCGTATGCCGACTCGCCGGCAAATTTCAAAACAAGGTTGAAAATCAATACGTCCGAGTGATTTTTCTAGCGCCGTCAAGGAATGACGGGAGCGCGTCATCTTGGGAAGCGCCTTAACAACCAAGAATACCTGCTCGGCGGATCTGAGTGATAGCAGCTCCCTCGGGTCACCCGAATAGCGAATCAGGATACGTTCCGGTTCTTGTGCTACGATCTCAATCTTGCCCTTATCCAGAAAGCGGCGCTGGATTTCCTGGCGAGTGATTTCCGCAAACCCGCGGCGCATTAAAACCGCATAAAGCGGGTACACTACGTCTCTCATACATATATACTTGGGTAACGCGGAACCTGCCCAAATCGGACTTCAGCGCATGAACTGGCTGTGAAGTTCGTCGGGAAAATCATACGATCCCCTCTTGCTCCAACCTATCGACCATTTCTTGGGATTTTCCTAACAACCCCGTCAGAACCTTCGAAGTATGCTCTCCGAGCGCCGGAGCCGGAGCGGTAACCTGACCGGGGGTCTCCGACAACTTTATCGGCACTCCGGGTACCTCTACACTGCCGGTGATGTCGTGTGAAACTTTCGAAATCATCTCCCGGGCGAGCACTTGAGGGTGGTTTACCACCTTGTCAATCGTGTTGATGGGACCGCAGGGCACGCCAAGCGCGTCAAGTCCCTCAATCCACTGATCGGTGGTACGTTCTCTCATAATCTCGGTGAGAATGGGGTAGAGTTGGTCATGGTTTGCAGTGCGCGACGCATTCGTTGCAAACCGCTCGTCGCTGACGAGGTCGAGACGATTCACATGTTCGCAGAATTTGCTCCAGAGAGAATCGTTGCCGATTGCGATGATGATGTACCCGTCCGCCGACTCGAACGCCTCAAAAGGTGTAATTGCAGGATGCTGGCTCCCCAACGGCTCCGGAATCTCACCGGTGGCGAAATGGCGCACGATGGCATTTTCCAGAATAGCGACCATACCGTCCAACATGCCGACATCGACCAATTGCCCCTCTCCTGTCCGGTTCCGGTGGTGCAGCGCGGAGAGAATGCCTATCGCCGTAAACAGGGCAGCCGTGATATCGCTGATCGAAGTGCCGACGCGCACCGGCGGACGTTTCGGTTCGCCCGTGATGCTGATGATACCCCCCATCCCTTGGATAATCATATCATACGCCCCCCTCTCGGCATAAGGACCGGTTTGACCAAAGCCTGAACAGGCGGCGTAGATCAATGAAGGATGAGATTGCTTGAGAGTTTCATAGTCAAGCCCCAGTTTCTTCATCGCGCCCGGTCGAAAGTTCTCCACGAGAACGTCGGATTGCTTGACCAACTCCAAAAAGATTTCTTTTCCCTGCGGCGCCTTCAGGTCGAGCGTCAAGCTCTGCTTGCCCCGATTGACACTCATAAAGTAGAGACTAAAACCGTTTTTGAAGGGACCGAAGTTGCGCGCTTCGTCGCCGGTGCCGGGCTGTTCCAGCTTGATAACTTCGGCGCCGAGATCGCCCAAGACCATTGTGGCGTATGGCCCCGCCAATACTCGCGTAAGGTCAAGTACCCGTATCCCCGTCAGCGCACCCGGCATCCGTAGAAGTTCACCCTTTCGGAAGTAATTCTGACCTCCGACTCAATCACTTAGCAGTCTAAACACCGAACAACCCGATTCCTTATCGGGCGTTGCATCGTCAAATCATAGCAAAGGGCAGTAGGGGTGTCAAGAGGATTCACCGCCAGAGTCCGCAGCGATTCGCGTTGAAATCGTGGGTAGGATAGGGTATAAATGGAGGCGTATTCGTATTGCGCGCTAAGTGCAAGAAAATCGTTATCTTGTTAACAAGGTCCTGACCGACTCGGAGATGTGCATGTCGTGGTAATTTGTGATGAACAATTGTACTTTTATATTTTCAGTGCTTCTACTATTCACTATGATTCTTGGCTGCTCGGATGATCCAGACCCCGACGCTGAAGCCGCACGTGCACAGCAAGCGAACGGATGGCTCGCGTACAGCCAACAGAACTTTTCGGTGTCGCTCCTTAGTTTTGAGCGTGCTGTTAACCTCAATCCGGACCTCGCGGATGCTCACAACGGTCTGGGCTGGAGCCATCTAGGTATGTCCCGAGTGTCCGTCGTTAATCCTCAGATTGTCGTAAAGGCGAAAGAGTCTTTCGAGGATGCCATACGCATCGATCCTTCAAATGCTGACGCTTGGGTTGGCTTGGCAAATACGCTCTATCTGCGTCGAGGAGGCGACTCCGACTTTCAGGCGGCGCTTTTGGCGCTTGAGAATGCCTTTCAAGCAAACCATCAATTCCTCTTCCGACACGATTACCGCTCCGCGGCGGATCTTCACGCCCTAAAAGCGGCTTGCTATTTCTATCTTGGCAGAAACGACCTAGCCAAGGCATCGGTACAAACCGCAATTGGGGTAGATTCCCGAAACCCTTCCGCACTGTCGCTCAAGGGACTGTTAGACTAAACTGATGAAACATCAAACTAGCGCGGGCGGTAACTGGATGGTAGGCGAATGACTGCATAGGTGGGACGTTTAGAGGTACGGTAGTGTCTTTACAGGCTCGCCGGTTATATAGGTAGATATAGGCTGCACCGGCTTTGATAAACAAGCTCAGTTTAATACGCGGGCCCGAACTCGTCTATGCAGACCTCCTAATCGGCGACGCACGGAACTATAGCGTTAATACACCAAGCCCATGTAGATAGACGGTGGGGTTCCGGTCAGCCTAGTTCGCGCAACAGTGGGCAATGATTTCTAGGCGTCAAACAGTTCCGGGGTTCATTCCCCTTCAATCAACTCTCCACCCTTCTTCACGAAGGCGATAGCGCTGCGTGAGACCTCCACTTTGACGCTCTGATCTCCCACTTCGGCTACTGATATTACGACGAGATCTTTGTCCACGCCGACGATTTTGCCGTGCAGACCGCCGTTCGTCACGACCTCGTCCGCCTTCGTCAGGTTTTCCAGCATGGCTTGATGTTTTTTCCGTTTGATCTGTTCAGGGCGCCATAACAGAAAGTAGAAGATCGCGATCATTGGAACGAACATAAGAAGCATTTCCATTTAGTATATCCTCCAAAATTAAAGAATCAGCATTGCATCTCCGTAACTATAAAATCTATAGTTACGCTTAATCGCCTCGCGGTAGGCTTTGAGAATCAACTTGCGTCCCGCAAAGGCGCTGACAAGCATTAACAGCGTCGATTTAGGCAAATGAAAATTTGTAATTAGGGCATCAACCAGTTTGAATTTGTAGCCCGGGTAGATGAAAATGTCGGTGTCGCCGGTATAAGGTGTAATGCTGCCGCCCGAAGCGGCGGTTTCAAGCGCACGAACTGAAGTTGTCCCGACTGCCACAATCTTGTTCCCTTCCTCTTTAGCCGCGTTGATAGTGTCGGCAGCTTCCTGAGAGAGTTCGAGATGTTCCGAATGCATCTTGTGTCTTTGGACATTCCTCACCTTAACAGGCTGAAAAGTGCCAAGCCCGACATGCAAGGTCAGCGTCGCAAAATTGAATCCGTTCCGATTTAGCCGGTCCAGGAGAGGTTTGGTGAAGTGCAGCCCTGCAGTTGGCGCCGCGATTGCCCCTTCGGTCGTTGCGTAAACACACTGGTACCGATTGTCATCAGCCGGCTTGGGATCGCGTTTTATATATGGCGGTAGAGGCACTTGACCTACCTTGGCAAGAACCTCGCGGAAGTCTCCCTTATGTTCAAACCGAACAATCCGACTGCCGCCCTTTTCTAGGGCAATAACCTGCGCCTTCAATGAACCTTCGCCGAACTGAACTTGCGTACCCGGAGGGACACTCTTTCCCGGTTTCGCAAGAACCTCCCAAATGTTGTTTCCTCTCTGTTCAACCAATAAAAATTCGACTTTTCCTCCCGAATGAGGTTTCCTACCGATCAGTCGCGCCGGGATGACTTTCGTGTTATTGAGAGTTAACAACGCGCCCGCGGGTAGAAATTCATCTATTTGGGCGAATTGTGCATGTCGGAATGCACCCGTGCGCCGATCGATAATCATCAACCGGGACGTGTCTCGCCGCAAAACAGGAGATTGTGCGATTAAACGCTCGGGAAGATGGTAATCGAAATCGGCGAGTTTCATGCTACTACCTTGACGAATGGCCAATCGAAATTAGAGGATAACAACGCATCGGTTTATCGGAATGAGGAACCTCCTTAAAGGAACGTATGCTGGACGTCCTCGGGTACCTCATAACCCAAGTGCCCATGAGCGACATCTGTGGCAACCCGTCCCGTCGGCGTCAACGTGAGAAAACCGAGTTTGATGTAGTACGGTTCATACACCTCCGAAACGGTTCGTTCATCCTCGGTTAGCGCGATGGCGAGCGCTTTCAATCCGGCGCGCCCCTTAAATTTTTCAATCAACGTTCGGAAGTAAAGCCTGTCCCAATCGTCCAAACCCAGTTCATCAATTCCATAGAATTCTAGAGCTTTCGCCGCGATTTCCAAATCGATAACGTTATTGCCTTTGACAGTAGCATAATCGCGGACATTTGCCAGCAGTTTATTGGCAATGCGCATTGTTCCCCGTGACCGGCGACTCATTTCCTGTTCCGCTTCCTCATCAATTTCGACGTTCATCTTTTCGCTGTTTGTACGAATGACAATCTGAATCTCTTTGGGCGTGTAATACTCCAGGTGCAGGCGAATGCCGAAGCGGTCTCTGAAAGGTCCCGCCAGCAATCCTTCGCGTGTTGTTGCTCCGACCAGCGTGAATCGGGACAGCGGCACCTGCACAATCTCCGCCGAAGGTCCCTGTCCGACTGGCAAATCGAGCGTATAATCCTCCATTGTCGGGTACAACGATTCCTGAACATGCCCCTTTATGCGGTGAATCTCATCAATGAATAGCACATCCCCGGGTTCAAGATTGGTCAACATTGACGCCAGGTCTATACGCTCAATCACCGCGCCGATTCCCTGCTTAAATCCGCTCGACATTTCATTCGAGATTATCTTTGCGAGCGTTGTTTTTCCCAGTCCGGGTGGGCCAACCAAGAGAATATGCTCAAGCGCCTCCTGCCGTTGCTTGGCGGCTTCAATATGGATTCGTAACTGTTCCTTGACCTTCTCTTGACCGATGAATTCTCGCAGCGACTGCGGTCTGAGGCTGTATTCTAAACTTTCATCTCCGTCATTCAGAGATTTCATCTGTTTGGAGGAGGTTTCGTGATGCTTATTCATGGAGCGTAATTAATCACTAGAGGTATCGAAGTGCGTGTCGGATAAGGTCTTGCAAATTGGCGTTTTCACCCAGCGCTTTTTGCGCTTTCGTCATTGCGCGCTCCGCGTCAGATTCCGATGCGCCCAACCCCACCAATGCTTGCACACCTTCATCTGAATACTGAGCGGGTACAGTCGCTTCACTCTTGACTTCAAACTGTACCTTGCGAATCGAGTTTTTTAACTTAATGATGAAAAGTTGGGCAAGTTCCTTATTGAGACGGGGCACGCGCATCAAAGTTGCGGAATCCTCTCCGAGCACTGCGCGCTGAAATTCCGATGGCGAAAGTTTTGAGACGATGTTTTGTGCTAAAGTCGGTCCTACTCCCTTTACGGTAAGTGCCAACTCAAACACCTTGAGATCATCGCGCGAAGTAAAACCGTAGAGTTTGACCTCATTTTCTCTATTCTGGTGATAATGAGTATAAAATAGAACTTCGGAACCGATCGTTGGCAATTCGTTAACCGCGCCGGGCGGAATTTCGAGACTATAGCCGATCCCGTGAACATCAATAACGACCTCTCTTGCATCCTGCATCACAAGAGTGCCCTTAACGAACGAAATCCACGTCATGGGGTTCGCCTCTCATATTTTCCGCGTAGTTGGAGTATCTTGTAGGAGCGGGCGTGACAGATTGCCAGTGCGAGTGCGTCTGCGGCGTGATCGGGGTGAGGAACTTCTGTTAGCTTGAGAAGCACCTGAACCATTTTCTGAATCTGAATCTTGCTGGCGTTACCGTACCCGGCAACAGCTTGTTTGATTTCGGCGGGCGTATACGTGAATACCTCGCAATCGGAGTTTGCAGCTGCCAACTTGACAATCCCCTTTACTTCACCTACGCCAAGTGCGCTGCTAACATTCTTGCTGAAGAAGACCTCCTCCAGCACCAAGAACTCCGGATTATACTGCTCCACTAAATGAATCACCTCATCGTAAATCTGCTTCAAACGATGAGGTGACTTGGTTTTGCTCTCTGTTTTGATATTTCCGAAATTGAGGAGTTGAAATTTGCCGCTATGAGATTCAAGAATCCCGTATCCGGTATTTGCAATGCCGAGGTCTATTCCAAGTATAGTCAAGTTAGTTTGTCGTCGTGAGTCTCAATCCGCAAATCTGTAGCTGGGTATCGATGTGGGAGCGAGAGAGGCTTTTCTTTGGCGTTGATGCAAGGGCGTTATGCGGCAGCCTCTAGAATCTCGTCCGGAATATCGAAATTCGCATAGACCTTTTGGACATCGTCGCTGTCCTCTAGTGCCTCCATCAAGCGTATTACTTGCTCGGCTTCTTTAACGGCGAGTTCTACCATATTCTGCGGAATCATGCTTATCTCGGCGACTTCAATCCGGATCCCCGCTTCTTCAACCGCCGTACGTACGCTGTCAAACGCATCAAACGGCGTTATGATCTCAATCGTGCTTCCCAGCGGGGTTATGTCATCCGCGCCAGCCTCCGCCGCGACCATAAAGAGTTCATCCTCATCGGTGCTTTCTTGTTCAACTGCGATTAGACCTCGTTTCTCGAACATCCAAGACACGCACCCGCGTTCCCCCATGCTTCCTCCATGCTTCGTCAGAACATGTCTCACTTCCGCGACCGCTCGGTTCCGATTGTCCGTCAGTACCTCAATCATTAAGGCAATCCCGCCAGGCGCATATCCTTCGTATGTAATCTCTTCATACTCGGCGCCTTCGAGTTCGCCTGTTCCGCGCAGGATCGCCTTGTCAATATTGTCGTTCGGTACGTTATTTGATTTAGCGGTTGATATGGCGGTACGCAGTCGCGGGTTCATCTCGGGATCTGCCCCGCCGGCGCGTGCTGCGACAGTGACTTCCTTGATCACCTTCGAGAAGAGTTTGCCGCGTTTGGAATCGTTTGCCGCCTTTTTATGCTTTATGGTCGACCATTTGGAATGTCCTGACATCGTCGTCCTCCTTTGCCCAAAAATCCAAACGTATTTTAGCACATGGCTAAATCTGATGCAAGCAAATCCTGTGGCGCGCACATAGTAGCAGGATCAAGCGCTGGAGAAGGAGTGCAATAGAAAACTTCCGTGTGCCGTCCGCAAAACGTGGCATCCACGCTCTGTATTATTACGGCATACGGCGTATGCCTACTACCTTGTGGGTGTGTCGCCTCTACCGTCGGTACCATTCGACGTGTGTAATTCTTTTTTCTGAAATACTCTTCCCCCTTGTTTTTGTGATACAATAGTAGCAACCACACGCCGCGTGTCGTAGCAACTTGCGTATACGTCGCGGCGAAGTCGTGCGGCACGTTGGGATGGTAACAACGAGATGAGTGAGCTTGTGCCGAATGACATCTATTTTTACCAGCTGCGGGCGGATACAGTTTTCCACCTGCGGAAGACGGTCGTTCTCAAGTAGGGGTTGGGTCTCCCAACCTGTGGGACAATCGGCTAATGAGGAGTCAAGGAGGATAGTAAGATGCCTGTTTTAACGGCAGAAGATAGGCAGTTCTGGGAAGAAAACGGCTACGTTGTCGTTCACAATGCTGTTCCACCGGAGAACCTCAAAGCTGCCGAGAGGGCGGTGTGGGACTTTCTGGAGATGCAGTCCGACGATCCGAGGAGCTGGTATCCCGACCCGCCTCGCGGCATCATGGCCGAGATGTATCAACATCAGGCGTTGTGGGACAACCGGCAGTATCCTCGCGTTCATCAAGCATTTGCGGAGATTTGGGGAACCGAGAAATTATGGGTGAGCATTGACCGCGCAAGCATGAACCCGCCAGAGCTGCCGGATTGGAAGTATCCCGGCATACTTCACTGGGATACAAATTTGGAACCGCCAATTGAGTTTTGGGTTCAGGGGGTGTTATACCTTACAGACACCGCAGCCAATCAAGGAGCATTCAGTTGCGTGCCGGGATTCCATCGGCGGCTGGAGGCTTGGTTGAAGGACTTGCCGGCAGAGGCAAATCCACGTGAACAGGATCTGGAAAGCCTAGGCGCTAAACCGATCCCCGGAGCAGCGGGAGATCTCATCATCTGGCACAGCGCCTTACCCCACGGAAGCAGTCCCAACACCGCAACGCACCCTCGCCTGGCGCAATACATCACCATGTTCCCATCGCAGGGATATGATGAGGCGGCACGAAACCGTCGCGTTAAAGCGTGGCGGGATCGCCTAGCGGGATTGGTCATTGAGGTCACCGGCAAGAAGACATGGGAACTCCGAAACGAAAAGGAGCATCAGAGCGGTCAAACAGCAAAACTGTCTCCGCTGGGACGAAAATTGTTGGGATTGGACAGTTGATAGCGGGATCAAGAGAGCAATTAGCGATCAAATGACCGGATAGGGAACGCGATAGCAAATCCCGTGCGATAGAAATCCTATAGAGATTTTCCATGTGCCGTCAGCAAAACATGGTATCTGCGCTCCATATTTTTACTACGTTACGGTTCTTACGGCATACGGCGTATGCCTACTACCTTATCTTAGAGAATTGGCAAAATTTCTAGTACGCGGTTGCCTTGAACAAAAGCAAATGTGTCGTGAGCACTGATTGTTGTTTCTGAGTTTGCAGGAATGATACACACTTTTTCCCCAGCCTTAAATTGGTTGTCCGCCATGCTTAAATGCCCGAAAACTTCCTCCAAATGACAAAGGGTGGCGCTAGGATAGTTTTTCGTCGCGCCGAACGCTTTCTTAGCCCTATATCCGACGAGGGGATGGGACAATGCCGGCAACTGATTGGTATGCTTGAGAGGTGTCGCGGTGAAATTTTGCATACCGGCGTCCACGATTGCCAGATTCTTGCTTGGGGTGTCTATGACGGTCGTTAAGACTGCCAACGCACAGTCGGCGGGAGTGCATTCGTTTCGGCACACGTGAGAATAATCGTATAACGCATACACTCCAACGCACAGTTCGGTTATCTGCGGGAATCGATCAATTTGGATAAGGTGGTCGTCGCCTGTACAACTAAGGACCGGTATCGAGATTCCCACGGCTTTAAATCGGTTTATTATCTCGTTAATAGATCTGGAAACCGCAGGCGAGGCAAGGTTTATTGTGATGCCGGCGAACTTAAGGCTCGGGACAGCTATGATTCGGCGGGCAAGCTCCAAAATATCGTGCGGTAGCATCGCTAGATTTCTATTTCCCTCATCATCGATTTCTATGAAAATTGAACATTGCAAACTTTTCCGCTCGGTAAACCCTGCGATTTCATTCACGGCAGAGGATGAATCTGCCGCGAATTGTATCTTGAATCGCTCTGCTGCATTTAGCAAAGCTTTCAACTCTCTGTCGTTGAGAGCACTGCGCGGGACCAGGATGTCAACAAAACCCGCATCGGCAAACCTCTGAACCTCACTCATCGTCCGGCAGGCGATTCCACAAGCCCCAGCCGCTAGTTGCTTATAAGCGATCATCGGAATTTTGTGGCAGCCGACATCAACCCGCAGATTAACCTGTCGTTCGCGGCAGCGGTCCGCCATGCGTTCAATGTTGGCGTTTAAGACGGGCTGTTCAATAAACAATGCGGGGGTTTCAAGTTCGTCAATCTGCATTATTGTGGCTATACTTTTGATTTGGTTGGTGGGCGGGTACTAGCTTTTTCTGCGTGAAATTTCTATTGCAGGTGTAGGTGTGTTGTGATAAAATGACGCCAAATATAGATGTTGGAGGCACCTCTTTGAAAGAGACGACACATCGACAGTCCGGTGTGACATCCACACAGATACTCATTGTTCTCGTAGTAATCGGCATCATAGCGGCTGTTATTCTTGCTCCCAGATTGCTGGGTCAAGCTGGTAAGGCGCAACAAGCCCAAGCGGTCGAAGAAATCGAAAAAATCGGTATTGCACTTGACCGCTACGCCAAGGATAACGGGGATTACCCGTCAACGGAACAGGGGTTGCCTGCGCTCTGGGAGAAACCTGAGGAGCCGCCTCTTCCCATCGATTGGAAGGGGCCGTACCTGAAGATCCCTATCACAAGAGACCCGTGGGGAAACGAGTACGTCTACATTCGACCGGGAATTCATGATAGATACGGATACGATCTGATTTCATTCGGGAGCGACGGGCGAGAAGGCGGGACCGGCGATGCCGAAGAAATTGTGAGTTGGATTCGCCCGGACGAATAGGACTGCGTTTAAGAGTCAAAACCTTGGAAATCCGCCTGCCGTACCTCGCTGAACGCTTGCGGATGGATTAGTATCTAGTGAGGGCGTGCGGCGTTGATCGCCGATTGCAGATCGAGATCTCCCGTATATAACGCTCTACCGATTATCGCCCCGCTTGCGCCGGTAGATTTGAGGGTCTTCACATCCTCGACCGATGTGATTCCCCCCGAAGCGATAACATCGATTCCGACTGCCTCCACGATCGACTGCGTAGCCTCCATGTTGGGTCCCTTAAGCATACCGTCACTCTTGATGTCCGTGTAGATGATCGTGAGGACGCCCAAGTTCTGCATTTCCTCCGCAAACTCAATCGCCGGTTTGTGCGAGACGTCAAGCCAGCCCTCCGTTGCCACCAGCTCATCCTTGGCGTCGATTCCCACGGCAATTTCTGCCCCATATTTTCGGATCGCGCTTTCTACGAATGCGGGGTTCTTAAGGGCGGCCGTGCCCAGAATGGCTCGCGCAACACCGGCTGCCAACACTTGATCCAACCCTTCGAGTGTCCGGATTCCTCCACCAAGTTGAACGGGAATTCGAATTGCCGCCGCAATCTCTCGGACAATCTGCAGATTTGCCGAGGTGCCGCGAAATGCCCCGTCAAGATCCACGAGATGGAGATACTCCGCTCCATCTGCTTCCCAGCGTTTTGCCATTTCAATCGGCTGATCCGAGAAGATTGTTTCCTCTTCCGCGCGTCCCTGAACCAGATTGACGCATTTTCCATTCCGTAAATCAATCGCGGGCAGAATGAGCATAAATGTTGACTTCGCTTTCCTCAATTCGGCTTGACATGCAACCTGCTGACCGCTAAAATATACCAAAATTAGCCGCCTATAACAATAAATAAACCACGAAAATCCCTTGGCAATGAGGAGGAAGGGACTAAGATGCCAACGTACGATTATCAGTGTCTAGATTGCGGAATAAAGTTCGAGTTGTTTCAAAACATGACCGAAGACCCGATTGAGGAATGCCCTGATTGCCATGGAAAGGTTAAGCGATTGATTGGCGCAGGTGCCGGTCTGATTTTTAAAGGATCGGGTTTCTACATCACGGACTATCGAGGCGACGGTTACAAGGAAGCGGCGAAAAAGGACGAAGCGCCATCTTCCGGTGATGGGGGCAAAAGCGGCGAGAAGAAAAAGGACGGAGACAAGAAGTCTGGCGGAGACAAAAAATCGGATAGTGGAAAAAGCGCAAAAAGCGGTGAATCCAAAGCTGGTTCGGAGGCTAGCAGCAATGCATAGTTGGGATGTACAATCGGACACAGATTCGAACTATTAAGGTTCAGTCGATGCAACCATGATCGTGTATGCCTCAGGCGTACGCCATAACGATACCAGGAACACCGTCAAGCAGAATCCGGGAGAGATACATAATGAGAACGGCGAATCCTGCGCTTAACGACAATACATTCACGAGACCGGAACGCACCTATGCGGATTCCGAGGTGATGTCGATTCAGGGTACGGTGAACAAGATAGGAATCTTGCTTATGCTAACGATAGCCACCGCAGCCTGGACGTGGACATTGGCGGGAGCGGAATCACAAGCGGTGTATCCGTTGTTAGCCATCGGTGGTATCGGGGGCTTGATTGTCGCCATCGTTACCGTGTTTAAACAGACGTGGTCCCCCGTCACCGCCCCTATTTACTGTTTGCTGAAAGGACTCGTTCTCGGCGGCATCTCGGCAATTTTCGAAGCCATGCACCCCGGAATTGCCTTTCAAGCGGTGTGTTTGACCTTTGGCACGCTGGCTTGTATGCTCATTGCGTACAGAACCGGACTCATCAAAGCGACCGAGAATTTCAAACTGGGCGTAGCTGCCGCGACCGGCGGGATTATGTTAGTTTACCTGGTGACATTCCTTCTCGGTATCTTCGGCATCGGTCAATTGGGATTCATTCACGGTTCCGGGCTCCTTGGTATCGGTTTCAGCCTGTTCGTCGTAGTTATCGCAGCGCTGAATCTTGTGCTCGACTTTGATTTCATTGAAAGCGGTTCGGCACGAGGCGCACCAAAGTATATGGAATGGTACGCAGCCTTTGGCTTGATGGTCACTCTAATCTGGCTGTATATTGAGATTTTGCGTTTGTTGGCGAAACTCGCAGCAAATCGCGATTAAGCGTGGTAAGGTGTTACAATTACGATTTGTGCTGGTTGATATTGGTTATGCGAAAACGTGGATTGACAATTCGCATAGTTTCTCGCTAATGATATGATACCAAGGACTTGAACTCAGAGATAAGCCGAGATGACTTGAAGCGCCCAAGAGGTGATGTCACCAATTTGCAGATTAGGGGAAAGGAAATAGCGATGGTAGAATGGATTAAGTTTATCGCGCCGCTGATTGGGATTGCCGGTCTGTGGTGGAAACTCACTACGTCAATGGTAACAAAAACTGAATTGAACGCCATGAGATCGGACATGGCGGACATGAAGGCAGACCTCAAAGAGGACATTGCCGCGCTAAAAGCGGACATGGCAACTCTGAGGTCCGGGTTGAAATCGGACATGGCGGACATGAAAGCAGAACTCAAAAAGGATATTGCCGAGGTAAAGCGGATATGTCAACCCTCAAGACTGATTCCAAAACGGAAAACGCGGAGCTAAGAGCGGACATCAGGGAAATCCGACAACTGCTATACAAGAATGTTGTCGAGACCGAGAGACATGAATAATCGGGTTGCGCACTCAGTGTAACACTCGTTAGAGGCGTCCACATTTTTGATGGGAGTTCCCAGAAACGAGAATTGGAATTTTAGGAATAATCACAAAATTTCGTTCCGGCACTGATTCAGAATTTCGTTCGCAACCGACAACGACTCGAATGTTCCCGCATCGGTCCAATCGCCCGATAGGATGTCGTATTCCAACTCGGAGCGCTTGATATATTCGTTGAGGACATCGGTGATTTCAAATTCTCCGCGTTCGGATGGCTTCTGTTGCCGAATGAGGTCGAAAACCTTCTCATCGTACATGTAGTAGCCGATCACGGCATAATTGCTTTTGGGGTTACCCGGCTTCTCTTCGACCGAGATTATCTTCTCCTCATCCAGCGCGGCGATACCAAATTCCGTCGGTTTGCTAACCTCTTTCAGCAAAGCTCGCGCCCCTGTTTTCTGCCTTCGAAAACTGTCAACGTACGGCTTGATTGACTTGACGGCAATGTTATCCCCAAGCACGACGACAATCCTCTCTCCTCCCGCAAAATCTTCGGCAAGTAGGAGTGCATGCGCTATGCCCTGCGCTTCGTCCTGAACCTTGTAGGTAAAATCCACGCTGAACGATTTTCCGCTTCCGAGCAGATTGACAACGTCTCCCATGTGTTCTGTGCTGGTGACCACAAGAATCTCCGTGATGCCAGCCGACACCAGTTGCTTTATGGGATTAAATATCATCGGCTCCCTTCCAACCGGCAGCAGATGCTTGTTCGTGACTTTTGTCAGCGGGTAGAGACGCGTTCCTTTTCCGCCCGCCAAGATAACACCCTTCAAGATAAACGAGTCTTCCTGTGTATAATATTGAATCTCTAACTCAGTATTTAAGTCGCCGGCAGCTGTGTCGGAAGATTCATTGCGATTTTCCTCTTGCGGCGATTTTCCAAACCGATTCGACAATCCCGTTTCTAACGCCGTAGTAGCGGTCATGAAGATTGACGGTGGTGCAGCAATGACTCGGCAAGATTTCCAGCTTGTCCCCGGGTTTAAGATCTACGCTGGGTTCCGCGTCCATGGTGCCATGTTCCTCTGACAGACCGCGCATCTCTAACCCTCCGGCGAGCGGTTGAGGTATCCCGAACTCTTTTGCCAACACTTTCATTCCCGCATCGACGATAACCCGTGTGGGTTCCGGGCGGCTCACGACGGTCGTTAAAAGCGTGAGCGAGCACGAAAATCGGTCGCCTACCCCTTCTACATTATGGTACGTGCTATCCATAAACACGTAAGACCCAGCCTGTATTTCCGTGATTTCAGGGTAAGATCCGGTGATGGCGAAGGTTCCCGTTCCGCCGCCGCTCATGATACTCACCGCTACACCGTTTTCTTCAAGGAAATGCTTGGTGTCAATCAGCAACTCAACAGCTTTTCCGGTCTCGATTTTCCGTTCAATCAGGTCCGGCCTGGCAACCGTGTGCCCTTCATACCCCATCAATCCCTCAAACTTGAGTCCGTTCGATTTTAGAATGTGCTGGGCGAGAGCCAATGTCGGTTCTCCGGGCATGGTTCCGCAGCGCCCCATTCCGGTACTAACCTCAATCAGCACGCGAAGCGTAACCCCCTTGGCTTCCGCAGCAGCGGAAAGTTGATCGACATTGTCGGTGTTGTCAACGGCAACCATAATCTCCGAGTTCTTGGCAAGATTAATCAAGCGAGCGATTTTCTGGCTTCCAACTACTTGGTTGGCGATGAGCACATCACGGATTCCGGCGTGCACCATGGCTTCCGCTTCGCCAAGTTTGGCGCAAGTAATACCGATTGCTCCGGCTTCAATCTGTTTGTGCGCGATAATTGGGGTTTTGTGCGTTTTTGCGTGCGGGCGCAGATCTGCGTTGACAGTTTTGAAAAAGTCCGCCATCGTCCGGATATTGGCTTCGAAAACGTCCAAATCAATGAGCAATGCCGGTGTGTCGATTTCTTCCTTGGAGATGCCTATGAAAACATCGGGATGAACATCGGACATTAGGTTGCCTCCTTGAAATTAATGACCGTTAATACTCTTCCTTCAACTTCTAAAGCTTTTTTACCGGATTAGAGAGCGTCCCCAGCCCACCGATTTCAATCTGCACAATATCACCAGGGGCAAGCGGCAAATCATTAGGAACGATGATCCCGGTTCCTGTGGATACAACCGTTCCAATCGGAACCGGATTATCTCGGCAAAGAAATTCAGTAAGCTCTTCGAACTTCCAGTTTATTTGGGAGGTGTTGACCTCGCCTTCATACAACGGCTTGTCGTTCCGCAGGATTGTGCATTTCACATCTAGATTGTATGGGTCGTCAATTTCGGATGCGGTGACAAACATTGGACCGAGGGCACAGCAACCGTAGAAAACCTTCGATTGTGGCAAGTAAAGCGGATTCTCGCGTTCCAAGTCCCAAGCGGAGACATCGTTGCATATCGTGTATCCCGCTATCTCGCCATCCGCGCCGAGGATATAAGCCAATTCCGGTTCTGTCGCTGTCAATTCGGAGTCGCTTCGGATACATATGTGGTCATTCGGGCCAGTGCAACGAGGAACGGTCCCTTTGTAAAAGATTTCGGGGCGATTCGCGTTGTAGACACGGCTATAGATATCCTGCTCGGTATCTTCATCGCGCATGTCCGCACTCCGCTTGTACGTGACGCCGCAACCCCAAACTTCGGGCGTGTCGAGCGGCAGAAGAAGGTGAGGTTTATTGGGATCCGGCGGAATATCAAGATTTTCAAACATCAAACTATCACTTCTGGGTTCTCCCGACTTGCCCGGACGTGAAGGGATCGGGAGGGACGGATTCGCTACACGCTCCTGAATATCCGCCAACAGGACTCCTATACTAACACCTTCACTGTAGGCTAACTCCAAGATTTCAAGGACGCCGGGAGATTCGTCGCTAGTAACGTCAATAATCTCATCTTCGCGCGTAACAATACCGACGCGCTTTCCCAGATTGGGCAGATGAAATTGAATAAGTTTCATACGGTCTCCTGATTATATTGTTCTAGAACCTCAATAAAAAGCTATACGCGAGTATTTGATTCAAGATTACACTGCGTTACGAGGTATGGTGACTACAACTGAAAATGACCTTGGCGCACTAGTTTCCCACCCGCGGAGAACCTTCCAATAGCAGCGATCTTCTAGTCCGGGGATGATAACGTGACACAAACCCCGTGTCCAAAGCCTGAACACATGGGTATATGATATTTCTGCGGGTTTTCACTGTCAAGCAAAATATGAGAAGGTTATGAAACTCCGTCCATCTCCGATCTGACTATTCGAGAGCCGCTCAAGTCCGAGCGCCGATGGCAGAGCGCAACCTTATGAAACGCTTTAGGTACTCTCAATCGTTAGTTTATAGAGGTTCTGATTCTGCCGCTTAGTAGTGTTGAAATCCCATGCTTGACGTGCATTCAAATAGAACGCTATAATAGAATTGTCGGAACTTGGTAGTGTTTCGCTGGGTGATTTGTACACCAAGGTGAGCTGGAAATCGTACCGGGTGGAATTTAGCAAGAGACGAATCTTTACCGTTTGCCTCCGGCAAATTACAAATGTACACTTCCCTAAACTTGCATCGCCTCGCTTCCCAATATGGACTATTAGCGTGATAACTGCGCTGTATCAAGTTTATTGGCTATCGTCCCAAGATACGTCCTGCATATCCATCAGTTGTAGAGGAAGACCATGATGAAGAACAATGCCAATATCTGCCCGGTACTCACATTACTCCTTCTCGGTATGTTGGTGTCGACCTGTAACACATCGGTTCAGTCAACTAGCCCGAGTCAATCGCCTACAGCGATTTCCGCGGATATTCAACTTCTGGAATCCATTCAAAACGCGTTTGCCGATATCTACGATCAAAGTAAGCTTGCAGTTGTCAGTGTTTCGGCAAGGAATGTGAGGCGAAGAGTCGGTCATGGCTCGCAGGGAACTCAACATTTTCACGAACTGGGAGGAGCGGGGATCATTTTTCGATCGGACGGCTATATCGTGACAAACGCCCACAGCGTGAATGGTGCGGAGTCGATACGTGCGCGTCCGTTCAATCGTCCATGGTATGATGCCGAGCTAATCGGAGAGGATGCAAGCACGGATATTGCCGTGTTGAAGATTGATGTGGGAGAAGAGTTGCCGACACTTTCCTTCGCCGACTCCGATAAGGTACGAGTCGGGCAGTTTGCTATTGCCATCGGTAACCCGTATAGTCTTGACTACACTATTACAACCGGAATCGTGAGTGGAATAGGACGTGCCTTGCCGCTCGGGGATAACATTATTCGCTACCAAGATTTCATTCAGACGGATGCATGGCTTAGTAAGGGGAACAGCGGAGGTCCCCTATTGAACATTTACGGCGAAGTTGTCGGGCTAAACTCGGTCATACGCAAAACGGACGACGCGATTGCTACTGATGTCGTCAAAGCGGGAGCCAGTTTTGCTATCCCTATCAATTTGGTCAAGAGGATTAGCGATCAGTTAGTCAACAACCGAAAGGTCACGCGCGGTTGGCTCGGGATACGCATGAGGCAAGTTCGGGAGGGGATCCGCGTCCAGGGGGTCGAACCATCGTCGCCGGCCCAGCGCGGCGGGCTGCAGCGGGGCGACATCGTCACAAAATATAAAGGAAAAGAGGTAAACGACTTCCGCCAACTCCAGTTCCAGATAGCGGAATCGCTAGTGGGTGAGAAAGCCAAGATTACGGTTATCCGGGACGGTCAACAGAAAACGCTTGAGGTTTCTATTGGAGAGATTCCGCCGCGATACGTGGAAAGATGGGTTGCCCCAACGTCAGAGTCTTGGAGAATCTTGGGCTTTGTGACCCGGGAATTGGGGGCGAGCGATTTTGAAAATTACACGTTTCTTAAACCTGGTGACCAAGGAGTAATGGTTAAAGCCATCAAATCGGGTACACCGGCGGAGAACGCCGGGATTTTGCGCGGAACCTTGATTGTTGCGGTTAACGGCAAGAAAGTTGAGGGCGCGGAGCAATTCGACGAACTGCTCCGCTCGGCGCTTAATGAACCCGAGATTACCCTTGAAATCACGCATGGCGAGGGCAGCAAGCTTGTGAGAATCAAACCGAGCCAAAGGTGAAAAGGTAGTTGACAAAATGATGAGCCCATTTCCGATATTCCCACGCGGGGCTGAGTATCTGGTAACCTAGAAAAATCTTAACGCCATGAGTGAACACCTGTCAAATTTGGATCACATTTTTGGACCGGAGGGATTCATTGCCCAAGGTCTCGGTGGATATGAGTTCCGTCCTCAACAACTCGAAATGGCGAACGCCGTTGCCGATGCTTTTCAGGCTGACGAGCATCTCATTGTAGAGGCGGGAACCGGGGTAGGCAAGACCTTTGCGTATCTTATACCCGCAATTAACCTCGCACTAACTACAGGCGAAACGGTTGTTATTTCGACGAACACCATCAGTCTGCAAGAGCAACTGATAAGAAAAGACATTCCTTTCCTTCACAAAGTCCTGCCATGTTCATTTTCTGCCGTGCTCGCCAAGGGCCGTAGCAACTACCTTTCGCGCCGCCGACTCAACAGCTTGCTAACGTACGAGCGAGGGCTGTTTGACACGAAAGAGGAAGTAGCACAGCTATCCGAGATCGTAGAATGGGTGGCAGCCACCGGCGATGGAAGCCGGGCGGATCTTGAGAAGCAACCGTCGCCCGAGGTATGGGATCGCGTCGTTTCAGACCGCGACAACTGCTTGAGATCGAAATGTCCAACGTATAGCACTTGCTTTTATTTCAAGGCGAGAAGACAAATGCACGAAGCAGATCTGCTCGTCGTAAATCATCATCTACTCTTCAGCGATTTGGCGGTTCGACAATCCGCTGACTTACAGTCGGCTGTTCTGCCGGACTACCAATATTTAATACTTGACGAAGCACATCACCTTGAAGCCACGGCGGGCAAGCACGCAACCGTTGAACTGACCAATTCCCGCGTGAAGCGGTTCCTAGACTCGCTTGATAACCCGAACGCCAAGAGCGGACTCTCTGTCCGTTATGCCGCTTCGCATCTGAAAGAACCTGTTGAAGAAGCGCGTAATCAGGCAAATAGTCTTTTCGGAGCGATTACCGATTGGTTGGAAACGAAGGGGAACCGGAAGTGGGGAGGAAGCATCACACAACGAATTGACGGTGAGAACTTCGTTGAAAACGTGCTGGATGCGCCTCTTGCAACCCTTAGGACGGAGCTAAACCAGTTAAGGGAAACGGCGCAGACGGACGACGATGAAGAGGAGATCGCCTCGCACCTGCGCAGGTGCAATCAACTGCGTGAGGATCTCGACCTGATGATCAGCCAGAGCGATCCGGATTCGGTGTATTGGATTGAATCGCTAACCCGTGGCCGATTCCCCCGTATGACCCTGAATGCGACGCCCGTGAATGTTAGCGACACGGTGAATGAATATCTGTTCGGCAACATGAATAGCGTAATCCTCACGAGCGCGACGCTGGCAACAAATCAGAATTTTGACTTTTTCAAGAAACGCCTTGGATTGTCAGAGTGCCGCGAACTAATTGCCGGGTCACCGTTCGATTATAAGAACCAAGTGGAGATACATCTCCCCTCGAAGATGCCGGATCCGCGAAGATCTGTCGAGTTTACTCAATCGAGCATCGCCCAAATTAAACGCTACCTCAAGATGACACACGGAAAGGCGTTCGTGCTATTTACAAGCTACCGGATGATGGATGAAGTCTATGACGTCGTATCGAATTATCTGGATGAACTCGGTATCGTATCGTTCAAGCAGGGAGGGGAACTCTCGCGAACTCAAATGTTGGATGCATTCAAGCGGGACATAGATTCGGTTTTATTCGGGACATCGAGTTTTTGGGAGGGAGTGGATGTTCAGGGGGAATCGCTCAGCAATGTAATTATTACAAAACTGCCGTTTGAAGTTCCGACACACCCGGTGATGGAGGCGAAGATTAAGCAGGTCGAGGAACAGGGCGGCAACTCATTCATGGAATTTAGCTTGCCCGAAGCGATTCTTAGACTCAAACAAGGATTTGGTCGCCTCATCCGCACGAAAACCGATAAGGGAGTGGTCGTTATTCTTGATCCGCGCGTGACAACCAAGTTTTACGGCAAACAGTTCATGAATTCCTTACCGCCGTGTACAATCATCAGACAAAGCCGGCAATAATACGGACTGTGACGATTTATCCTCGACCTCCTTAAATAGCGCGCGGGCTAATACTTGATAGGGGTGGGTTGAGCATGGCGAATCGATTCGCTATGAACGAAAGGAAAGTTAAAGTCGATTGTCTGATACCGCTTCGTCGTGTTTGGTGGCGGAGCTTTTTCGATTGGCAGCATGACGGTCAACCCTTTAGCATTGAGTTTTGTCTGATAGAACGGCACGAACCCCTCTATGCTTTCCCCGGCTGGTACACCGTCATCCAGTTTTCCAATCTGTTTTTCGAGAAGCACCCGACGCGCAACCGCTAATCCGTTTCTGACAGGGAGGCCGGCGACACGACTCATAAGTCCGAATCGTTCCACCAAGTCGTCATAATCCAACGCACCATACCAATTTTCTCCCTGATCCTCCATCTTGCATTTTCTGACATTGAATAGGATTTTTTGGGGTCGATTATTTGTAATCTTAACGTAGAACACGTCCGTCTTTTCGCCCTGGTGAAGCGCCTCGGACGCGTAAAATGGAGATACGGTATTCCCGCGGTGATATTTGCGGTTCAAGTCGTGATGACGCCAGTAGCAGATGGCAACTTCTATATCATCCTTCGTCATGATCAGTACCGGAGACTTAGCCGGGATTTCAAATTGTTCCGGATTGCTCACATCCAGTACGGTGTTTTCATCAAGTCTATCTGACGGTTGAATCGGCGGTAGGTTCTTTAGTGGCGTGCCACTTGCGCAACCCATAGTCGATATCAGTAATATGAATAATCCGGCGAAACTAGGCCAGACAAAGTTGTTCAGTCCCTTCATTACAGTATTGCCTCCTTGTTTGTTTTTCATTTATAACCTGTCGTACCAGCGTTAAGAATCTGGGTCGCTAGTATAGCAAAACCCCACTTTTTATTCCACTAATTTCTTAGACGTGCCAGGACCCTTAATAAAGAAGGTGGTGACTACCGACCTGCTACGGCAAGTGCTACTGCATTAGGGGAATCGGACGCCATATTTGGTGACGTGCACATTCCCGATTATGGAGGTGTCGTATCTTAAACGGTCCTCAACGCTTCTCAAGAACGCGTCCTATGAAGAAGATAAGAATCCCTAAAGCCAGCGACCCCATCTCGGCTCCCATTGACTCACCTTCGGTCAAACCGTAGGGTTTGGCACATCCTAAATACAGCCCCGCCCCGAGAAGAACTATCCCGATGAGTTCCAAGACCTTGCCGATAAAAAACACCAAACGCCATCCTCAATTCAATAATAGAAACTCTTGATACGTCCCCACTGAAGCACCTTCTGGTTTGTATTGGGTTTTAGTTTGGCGGTAAATACGAGATCCGGTAGAGACAAGTCATCTTCGGTGTACCCCGGCGGTCCCCAACTAATCCGGTGTTCCGGACGTCCATTATCTACGTCGTTATAGTAAATCCAAAATCCAACAGTATTCCCTTTTTCTGCGATATTCCCTAGGTTAAACATCAACTCGCAGGATTCTCCATCGTCTCCCCAAGCAACAGATCTAAGAGGTGGAACGAAAGATTGCTGCTCATCCTCGCCCACCGGTAAATCGTAACGGTAGAGCTCGCTCTTATGCCCGCTATGATCGGGATCAAGATACACCACTAGATGGTCTTTCTGGGAAAGTTTAGCGCCGTGATTCTCAACGTGGTCGTCGCTCATTTGAACAGCAATATAAAGGAAACCGCTCCGCCACACCCCGGCAAACCATCCTGTGAAGTCACTCGATTCTTGCCATTTCTCGTCGTTAACGATTTCTTGGTCCATTTTTCCAGGTATTGCGGTCTCCTGCCATGGCGTATCATTGAGAACACCGTCAATCACCGGCGAAACCTCCACCAACTCTGCGTTGTATCGGAAGGTCAAGCCACTATCGGGATTTATGATATGGGCAAAACCGGCAGAGACGGCAGCAAGCAGAACTATAACAGAAGTGGAAATCAGGCTTCCCAGTTTCATGCTTCCTCCTTTCTCTTTCGAAGGTTCTCTCAAACGAAGGACAATTCCAATTGCCAACCCAGATATTTTTGTAGTATACTGTGAAGGCTATGGAGTGTCAAGTGAAAACTGTGCGAACACCAACCGAGAAAGGTCACAACATTCGAAATACACAGTCAAAGCACCGCACCAACTAGCACAGCCATAGAGCGACATAAGCGACAGATAGAGAGAATTTCCCTTTGATATCTGGCAACGCATTTGTTATAATTTTCTGTCTGAACCGGTGCTAGTTCCAACCTCTTTTCGACGATTGCTTCCATAAAACTAAGGGTATTAGCGCTCATCGGTTCATACGAAGTGGAGATCGGCTTGAAGTTCCATAGCCATAACCCGATATCAGCGTAACAGGCCGCACATTTTAGAAACAGAGAGGCGAGTAGGAGTGAATAAGAACGCAAAGAGTACCTTGGTTTGGGTGGTGATGGCATCAATCTTTGTTCTCGCGCTGTCCCAAGTTATCAGCCGCAAAGATCGAATCCATGAGCTTTCAACCTCTAGCTTTTATCAGTTGGTGGAAGATCGTAGGAAAGCAGTAGAGGATAGCGGAAGATTGGACCCGGAAGGCGGCGACCTGTTTGAGGGTAAGGTTCTCATTAAGAAAGAATGGATTCAGGGCACGTTCCGCGATCCGCTGTTTGTTCGAGACCAGTTGCACAGATGGGGCGAGGATGTCAAGATTGAAGATTGGAAGGGACAGTTTAGAACGAGCCGAGATCAGTTTTCCGAGTTCCCGCTTCACCAAACGCTCAGGCAGGCGCACGTTCGCTTTGATGTTGATCAAGCATCAAGTGTTCCTCAATGGCTTATCATCTTTGGAACAACGGTGCTGCCAATCTTACTGTTTATTGGAATCATGATCTTCTTCATGAGGCAGGTGCAGGGCACCGGGAATCGAGCCTTATCATTCGGAAAGAGCCGTGCTCGGCTTCATTCCGAAGACCAAACCAAGATTACCTTTGCCGATGTAGCAGGAGTTGATGAGGCGAAGGAAGCGCTTCAGGAAGTAATTGAATTTCTCAGGGACCCAAAGAAATTTCAACGCCTCGGCGGTCGCATTCCCAAGGGTGTTCTCCTCATGGGTCCGCCGGGCACCGGGAAGACGATGTTGGCGCGCGCAGTCGCAGGCGAGGCAAACGTGCCCTTTTATAGCATCAGTGGATCGGATTTTGTTGAAATGTTTGTCGGTGTTGGAGCATCTCGCGTCCGCGATCTGTTTGAAACGGGAAAGAAGAATGCGCCTTGCATCATATTTATTGATGAGCTTGATGCGGTCGGACGACATCGCGGCGCGGGAATAGGCGGCGGACACGACGAGCGGGAGCAGACGTTAAACCAGCTCCTTGTTGAAATGCAAGGCTTTGATACCTCGGAAGGGGTCATTCTAATTGCCGCAACGAATCGTCCGGATGTCCTGGATCCAGCCTTACTCCGTCCCGGGCGGTTTGATCGACAGATTGTTGTGGACTTGCCTGATGTGGGTGGTCGAGAGTCAATCCTTAAGGTCCATACCAAGGACCCTTACAAACTTGCCGAAGATGTTGACTTAAACGTACTCGCGAAGTCGACCCCCGGTTTTTCCGGAGCAGACATTGAAAACATGGCAAATGAGGCTGCGTTGCTCGCGGCGAAAGAGGACAAAGACCACATTGATATGGACTGTTTTGATGAAGCCAAAGATCGAGTCATGATGGGGCCTGAGCGACGGAGTTTGGTAGTCAGCGAAGAGGAGAGAAAGGTTGTCGCCTATCATGAAGCCGGCCACGCCTTGATGCTGCATTTTGTGCCCGAGAGCGATCCCAACTATAAATGTACGATTGTTCCCCGTGGACGTGCGCTCGGTGTTACCGCAAAGTTGCCTTTGGAAGAACGCCATAACATGAGTAAGAAACATATCTTGGCGCATATTCTATTCGCGCTTGGCGGGCGCGTCGCGGAGGAATTGATCTTTGGAGAACAAACAACCGGCGCGCAAAACGATTTCGAGCAGGCAACGGCGATGGCACGACGAATGGTTACCCAATGGGGAATGAGCGAGATGGGGCCGCTGACCTTCGGACGGCGCGATGAACAGATTTTTCTCGGCAAAGAACTGGCTCACCATAAAGATTATAGCGAAAAAACGGCGATTGAAATCGATCAGGCTGTACATCGAATCATCATGGAATGTTACGAGAAAGCCAGGCATCTTCTTGAAACCAATCTTGATGGGTTAAAGTCGCTTGCCGACGCACTGCTTGACAAGGAAACGCTTGTCAGGAAAGAAATTGAAGATATTCTCGGACCGAGACCGCCTGTTCCCATAACTTGATGAACTGCCGCGGGAAGCAACTCACTTTCGGACAGCGCACCCTCATCATGGGTGTCTTGAATGTGACGCCCGATTCATTTTCCGATGGTGGAAAATATCTTGATGTCGCCACGGCTGTCTGCCATGCCAAACACATGGCGGAGCACGGAGCCGATGTCATTGACATCGGCGGCGAATCTTCTCGGCCGGGAGCGTCACCCGCTTCCTCGGATGAAGAATTGGCGCGAGTCCTGCCGGTGATCGAAGGACTTATCGGTGAAATCTCGATACCCGTGTCAATCGACACCTACAAATCGGAGGTTGCTCGCCTAGCACTTGAAGCTGGGGCTAATATTGTTAACGACATAACGGCTCTCCAAGGGGATGCCGATATGACGAAGGTCGTAGCAGAGATGAATGCGGGCGTGATCCTGATGCACATGCGCGGCACCCCGCTGACGATGCAACACGCACCCGTCTACAATGATGTCGTATCAGAAATCTCTTCTTGGTTTCAGCGCCGAATCGAGGCAGCCGAAACGGAAGGAATTCCCTCCGATCAGATTGTTATTGACCCCGGCATCGGATTTGGCAAAACTGTTGACCATAATTTAGAGATCTTGCGCAGGCTTGACGAATTTCGACACCTGAAAAAGCCTATCCTTATCGGCACCTCTAGGAAATCCTTTATTGGAAAAATCCTTAATCTCCCGGTAAATGATCGAATGGAAGGAACCGCCGCTACCATAACGTGGGCAATCGCTCACGGAGCGGACATGGTCCGTGTCCACGATGTGAAGAGTACGCATCGAGTCGCACAAATGACAGATGCGCTTTACCGCTAGATTGACCGTTCCCCTCCCGAACATCTCCAATCCCGAGATCAATTTTCTTTTGAGGATGCCTCCAATCAACTCCAATCCGCTGGCGAAATCTATCTGAAATGAAAATATCACAAGTCACATATTGCGCCCTAATCTTTGCGGCCTTAACACATCTGGTTTCCGCCCAGCAGACCGAGATTACCGCCCCGGCAACTGTGGATATCTTTCTGAAGCAACTGGCACGCGCCGAACATCAGGGTATGGAAAACAGCTTTGTCGGATCAAATGTAGGGGCACACCCACTGAATGGTAATCCTGCCGGGCTCAGCCTTTTTCACGAAGGTCGATTCTCTCTTTACACCGCTCGATTTCCCCGAACTGTTGCCGTGGTGTCTCATCTAAATGATACGGAGCGGTATGAGGACTATGGTGAATATGACCTCTATGCGTCGGGTGTTGAGCTACTGAATTATGCCGTACCGATTGGATCGTTCGGCATAATCGGTTTCGATTTTGCCCGTGGACACGATGGGCAGTTTAGCCGTGTTGACTATCTCGGGAAAGCGACCAATAACTTTCCCCAGAGCGACTGGGCACTTGGTGTTGGATATAGTAGGAGACTTTTCGCCGGTTTGGCATTTGGCGCCGACGCCAAATGGCTGCGTTCCAAAATTCAGCTACCCGAGAACGAAGAGCATGCTGGTCACGGTTTCGCTTACAACATCGGGCTAAGCCAGAAAATAGGCGAACACCTTCGAATTGGCGCCGTTGCCAGAAATCTCAGTAACGGTTTGTCGTTTTCAGACGATTCCATCCCCAATCAGATCGAACAGGATGTTCTTGTCGGAGGTGTCTACTACGTGCGCCATAAAGATCTGGATTTGAAGTTTAGTCTTGATGCGAATCCTCCGTTCAATAATGGTTTGCGAGCAAGTCTTGGTGCAGAAATCTGGTATCTCGGCCGAATCGGTTGCAGAGTTGGATATCTGCGGCACACGGAGCATCGATGGCATCCGGTTCAGATAATTCGTACTGAAACGCTACAAATGGAAGAAAGAATATGGAAAGCCGAGGGCCCAACATTCGGTATCGGTTTCAATCTGGGGCGATTTCGAATTAGTGGGGCATATTCGCCGCAAGCAAAGCCAACCGGAGAAGATGGTGAGAGGATTCGTGTGGATCGGGGAGGGGTTGTATACTATTTTTCGATTGGACAAGGTTCTTGATGACGTATATGCCAGGCTATGTGGATGGGATACGGGAAAAGCTGGAATATAAATTAGCGCGGCTGATGCCTAGGCGGCCTTGGCTAACCTCCTTGACGATCAATGCCGGATCAATACAAGACAGTTGTTGCCATTCCTGAGTCAAAGTTGGAAGTCAAAAAATCAAGATTCATCGGCTTGGCAACCGCGGTCCAAGGCCAAGACGCCGTAAGGAATTTCCTTGACCTCGTCCGGCAGAAATATCCCGATGCATCACACTACTGCTATGCCTACAGGATTGAAACAGGGCGCGAGGTTCGCGAATACTCGACCGACGACGGGGAACCCACTCACTCGGCAGGTACTCCGGTACTCTCCGCCATCAAAGCTGCCAAGTTGTCAAATATCATTTGTGTTGTCGTCCGCTATTATGGCGGAATTAACCTTGGAGTAGGTGGACTTATCCGGGCGTACGGGGGCTGTGCTCGGAGTTGTCTGTCCAATGCCAACATCGAAACACGAGTCCTATACCAGACATTGAGGCTGCGCGTGTTTCATAACCAAATCGGTTCAGTTGTGAACCTATGTCGTCGACTCAGGGGAGAAATCCTGAACATTGAATATGATGAGAATGCTATTGTATATCTACAGATCCGTCAACGAGAGCTAAACACCTTGAAGGCGAGTCTTCAGCGGCTGGCTGTAACAATTGAGACGAGCAGTATTGCCACAACCTGAAATGTAGACATGAATAGACTCGGGAGGCTAACCTTGAACGAGGTCAAATACACATCTACACATGAATGGATTGAAGTCACGGACAATGAAGGGGTCGTTGGAATCACTGAACGTGTGCAACTTATGCACGGTGACATTATCTTCGTTGATCTGCCACCCGTTAACGAAGAATTTGAGCAAGATGATGTAATCGGCAGAGTCGAAGTCACGGACGGCGATTCGTACCCCATCCATGCGCCGATTACGGGCGAAATCAGAGCAGTTAACACCGTTCTTGAAGATGCCCCGGAGGTCATCAACCGTTCGCCGGAGGGCGACGGCTGGATTTGCAAAATGAGTGTTGAGAGTTCAAAAGAACTGGATGTTCTGATGGATGCGAAGGAGTACGACACTTATGAAGAGGAAGAACCAGGCGATGACTTGCTGGGCGAGACAGACTTCTACGATAACGAGGAAGATTATTGAGAAGGATTTCTTTTTCGGTTAGCCGAGAGAACCTGTACCCGCCGGTCTAGAGCCGCATTTTCAACTATCTAATCACTACTTTCCCTCCCTCTTTTTCTTGTGCATTCGATGCCGACCTGGGCGCAGCCCCTCTATAACCAAAGATTAGATACGAATTCCTACCCCGAACTCGACTAACTCCCTGACGAGGTGATGAATATTGTACGAACTATCGTATGTTTCCGCGCTGGCACAGCCTTCTCAATGTGGTATCCTAGATCGGTAAGTTCGCTGCGCAGGTCTCTGGTGTGGACAAAAACTGCTCTGGGTGAAAGTTCACGAATTCGCTCTAGGATTTCTCTATCCAATGTTGTGTCCCTAGCAAGACCGATACCATAAGGGAAATCCGTGACCACCGCGTCATATCGACCACTAACGTGGCGGGCATCGCCGAGGCAGACTTCTGCGCTCAAACCGTAATGTTCCAGATTTTTTCGTGTTGCTCCCACCATTCGCACATTGATGTCATAACCGACGGCAATCATCCCCATCTGCGCAGCTTCCAGTATAATCGTTCCCGTACCGCAGCACGGATCAAGGAGGCGGTCGCCGGGTGAAGCGGTTAGATTGACAATCGCTCTAGCGAGCCTGGTAGGCAAGGAACTTGAGGTCACATGCGGCCTACTGTTATGGGCTACCCACCGGCCATCCGATTCCGAAAGCAATTTCCCGAACCAGATTTTCTCGTCTGTTATGACGGTCAAGAATGTGGATTTCGGCATGTCCAAGTCAGGTCTTCCACCAATTTCCGCTCCTAACTCATAGGCAATCCGGAGGCTATTCACCTCCAGGCTGCGCGGCAGTTTAACGACGGATACTCGAAAGTCATCGGCGTACAGGTCCGCTGCACGTATCTTCGCGCATATGTCTGAAATACTTCCACCTTCGAACAGAAGTTCCGCACAGCTCCTCACGTATGCGCCTCGGCTGACATCAGCACATATCGATGAAGTTGCGAACCCGTACGAATCCGGAACAGATCCGGTCAAAGCGAGGCATTCCGCGCTAACTATCTCGTCGTCAAAGTCGGGAAAAACTGTCAGATAGAAATACCGCTTTGAGCGCATTACTCGGATTCCTGTTGATGAGGTGAGAGTAGAGATGGTATCATACGAATATTGGATGCAATGATATAGAATGTTAGAAAGCTGGCAAATCTGCTGAGCAATACCGGCTAAATGATTACAGGAGTTTCACATGTCAGATACGGAACAGATACGAATCGGTCATAGCCCCGATTCCGATGACGCATTCATGTTTTATGCCCTCGCCAAGGACCTTATCCCAACGAATGGTATTGACGTCGTTCATGTCATTGAGGACATTGAAAGTTTAAACCGTCGTGCGCTGAACGCGGAACTGGAGGTCACCGCGATTTCAGCCCATGCGTACGCTTATGTGGCGGATAGTTACGCGCTCACCCCCTGCGGAGCAAGCATCGGGGATAAGTATGGTCCTCTGGTTGTTTCTCGGGAGCCGATGAATCGCGAAGATCTTGCCGGCAAGAAGATAGCTATTCCCGGCAAGCTGACAACCGCCTTCCTCACACTCAGTCTCTTCCAACCCGATTTTCAGCCGGAGACGGTGCGTTTCGATCAGATTTTAGCCTATGTCGAGGAGGGAAAAGCGGACGCCGGGTTGATAATCCATGAAGGGCAGCTAACGTACGCACGTATGGGGCTGCACAAAGTGGTGGATCTTGGAGAATGGTGGTATGAAGAAACGGGATTGCCGCTCCCGCTCGGCGCGAACGCCATTCGGCGCGACCTCGGAAACGATAAGATTCGCCAGGTTACATCCCTGCTCAAACAAAGCATTCAGTATTCTCTCGATCACCGTAAAAAAGGCCTTGAATACGCCATGACCTACGCGCGGGATATGGAGACCGCTCTCGCCGACAAATTCGTGGGGATGTACGTGAACGAGTACACCCTTGATTACGGTGAGGCAGGTAGAGCCGGGGTTCGCGAACTGCTTCGTCGCGGATATGAATCCGGCGTGATTCCTAACCCGACTGAGGTTGAATTCGTTGAAATCTGATGTGAAGCATTGATCGAAAACAACGTAGGAGGGCATTTCGATGTCCAACAGTTGGATACGAAGATTGCTCCTGCCATCTCGGTTCGATGTACATGGGAGGAATTGTTAACGTTCATTTCACCTGAACTTCGAGTTCGCTCGGTCTGGATTGCCAAATCCAGGCCACAAGTCACTGGCCACTGCTCTGGTACTCCGTCGGATCGGAGATGCCCGCCTCAATGAATCCCATCTTCCTTAAGAGACAACTATCGCAAGTGCCGCAAGCCCTACCCCTGTCATCCGGGTCGTAACAGCTAAAGGTCAACCCGTAATCAACACCAAGTTCTGCTCCCTTTCTGATTATTTCCGCTTTGGTCATCAAGATGAGCGGCGTCTGAATCTTTAGTTGCGCTCTTCCCTCCACCCCCGCCTTCGTTGCCAGGTCCGCCATTCCTTGAAATGCTTCAATATACTCGGGTCTGCAGTCCGGATAGCCGCTATAATCAAGTGCATTGACACCTATAAAAATTGCATCTGCCTCTAATGTCTCCGCCCAAGCGAGCGCAAAGGAAAGAAAGATTGTGTTGCGAGCCGGAACATACGTCACCGGTATACCTGTCCCCATCTCCTCTTGCGAGCGGTCTCGCGGTACTTCGATATCATCGGTCAACGCAGAACCGCCAAACGACCGCAAATCGATCTCAACAAAGTTGTGTTTCTTCACATCCATGCTCTCGGCAATCTGTATTGCTCTCTCAAGCTCAAGTGCATGGCGTTGACCGTACCGGAAACTCATCGCGTACGTTTCATATCCTTGCGACTTAGCGATGGCAAGCATAGTGGTTGAATCAATGCCGCCGCTCAAGAGAACAACCGCCTTCTTTGCCAACGGAAATTCCTCCTCATTCCCATACATCTTGACATTATATATCAATTTCCCTGTATTTAGTGTATCTACAGGCAGAACGAATGTCAACCAACCAAATACCGTAGAATTAAGCGAGATAAAAATCAACTTCCTTTGTCGAGAATTGGAATTTCCTCTTACAGGAGACCAACAGGCCGTAGGAGCGATCTCCGAATCGCGACTCCGATTATCGCTTCCATCCTTCCTCACGCTGTACTGACCATTACCTATCCACTTCCATCCTTCCATTCTCATGTGTTATTATATCAAGAGCTTGAGTTGGGTAGATGATCGCGTCTCGAGAAATCGGGATGAGGAAAGTCCGGACTCCGAAGGGCGGGATGCTGGGTAACACCCAGGAGCGGCGACGCTATGGAAAGTGCAACAGAAAGCAGACTACAACGCACCACGCGTTGTACAGGTGAAACGGTGCGGTAAAAGCGCACCAGTCCCGGTGGTGACATCGGGAGCTTGGCAAACCCCATCTGGAGCAAGGCTAAATAGGAGGACATTGCAGGCGCGCCCGCCTCGTCCTCGGGTAAAGCCGCTTGAGGTCGGTGGCAACATCGATCCCAGATGAATGACCATCGCCCTGATGAGCGAAAGCGAGTCGGGGAACAGAATCCGGCTTATTCCCAACTCAGGCGCCTTCCTATCAAAAGTCCAAAGATCTACGAATCTCGGTGGTAGGGGAATTAGAATTTACTCCTTCGAAAGCGGCTCAATAGAATCGCCACTTCTCGTCGTCGTAATAGAACATCAAGACAGGCTTGAGCAGTTTGTTAAGTCTAGTCTCGACTTCGGCGACATCCTTCCCGAATTGGAACATCGCGCCCGCCAAATTATCAGTGAGAAACTCCGTGTCAACCTTCAGGCGGATGTTTTCGACGTCACAAGGCGTTTTTGAGGCAAGATTGAACCCCCAATTCCCCATCGACGGCACCTCTACGTGGTAAGCGTACGTATGCCATCCCGCCTCCTCTATCGACTGGTGAATGCACCAGAACGCACGGCGTGCGAAGAAAGGTGACGTGCTCTGCGTCACCATGGTTCCGCCGGGGCTAAGTATATCCCCGACCAGCTTATAGAATGCGACACTGTATAGTTTCGACAGCCCTTCGTCGTTTGGATCGGGCAGATCGATGATAACCACATCAAAAGTCTGATTCGCCCGCTCGCGTTCCACGAATATGTAGGCATCTTCATTGACTATCGTAACTTTCGGATGCGATAGCGAGCCGCCGTTGAGCGCCACGATTGCTTTATGGCTGCTGCAAACCTCCGTTATATCAGGGTCAATATCCACCAAGAGAATGCGCTGTACCTCCGCGTATTTGAGCACCTCCCGAGTCGCCAAACCGTCACCTCCGCCGAGTATCAGGACACTCGCGCGGCTGTTGGCGAGCGTCATTGCAGGATGAACAAGCGCCTCATGATAACGGAATTCGTCAACCGAGCTGAATTGTAGCTGCATATCAATGAAGAGCCTGACATCTCGTCCCCGGCCGATGACCTTTATCTGGCGGGAATCGACATTCAGGTGCTTCGACGAGTTTTGCGGCTCCGGATTGCGCTCTGTCAAGACAATCTTTTGATATTTTGATTGTTTCGAGAAAAGAATACGATGATGATAGAGGTTGCTTTCGAGCCAAACACCGATGCGGCCGCCGTAAGCGGAGGCAAGCGCAAGACAACCGCCAGCCAACACGACAGTTACCACCAGCCTGGCTTTCTTTTCAATGTCGCTCCAATAGTGGAGAAGTACAAGTCCGGCGACTAGAACATTGACAAATCCGATGATGAAAGCCGTCTGAATCAAGCCGGTGTACTTCAATAGCAGGAGTGGAAAAGCGATAGATCCGATTAACGCTCCAACATAGTCAAAAGCAAGAACGTTCGCAAGCGTGACGCGCAGCGATTCGTATTGGGCGACAATTCGCGTCAGGATCGGGATTTCCAAACCGACCAATGTCCCGATTGCCATAATGAGCGCGAACATCACCGCAAGATACCCTATCGTAGACTCAACGATGATGTAGGCGTTAAATAGGATTATAGACGACACCCCGCCTAACACGCCGATAATTATCTCAATCAAGATGAATCGGTTTACGAGATACCGGTCGAAATATCTTGACAGGAAAGAGCCCAATCCCATTGAACTCATGAACAGCCCAATGGTAATCGAGAATTGATAGACGCTGTTACCGAGCAGGTATGAAGATACGGCGGCGATAATGATTTCATAAATTATCGCGCAAATTGAAATGAGGGAAACGGCGAGGAGTAATACAAGAATTGCACGTCGGCTGCTGGTGTCGATGGTATCGGGGTGCACATCCGAATTATCGGTGTTGTCCGTCTGCGTGGCCATAAAGATTGGATATTAAACCTATTATAGTTGCGAAGCGGATGCGCTTCGCTCGTCCAACCCTATTAGGTTCAGTCTTTTCCGGCGACCTCGATTGTCGATCGCGTAACCACTACGGCAGGTGCCTCAACATACGAATGGAAGGTTTTCAGCTCTATCCCGGAATCATCGGCTTTCAGCACATCAATTACCGTGATAGGTGTTTCCGCCATGTCTTCTCGCGTTGGAAAACGGTGGCGCATCCGAAACAGTACGCTAGAATCGGACGGTGTCGGTTCATCTAGCAGAAAATCCGCCCCCGGAGCGTTCAACAGTTGTAGTTCTACGCGGTAATTGAATACGTCTGAGATCCGCGAACTGTAACAACGGTTCTCAAAAGCGCGAATAAGCTTAAGCCTGCCATCCGGCGGAAGTGCGTTTGAGCCGCCGGAGATGACCTCTGCTAAGGATGCCCGTTCCGTTTCTACATTGACAACATGACTGCTGCCAATAATCCAAAAATCCGCACGGTAGCCGGCTCGCTCGATCGTCCGCTGCTCAAAGATGCGAAATAAGTTGCGCTCTAAACGCCGTTCGTAGACGCCGAAACGTAGATTTGCAATATCCTGTCCGACATAGACGCGCTGCAATCGTATCCACTCCCAGTAGTGGTGCCTTTATCCCTTGGCTTATTGCCGCGAATTGTATCAATTAGCTGTCTTGCGAACTTTCTCAGAAATCGGGATAAGTAAACAAAACGCGAAAAACTCAATTTTTCTCCGAACAATTTCCGCACTCGTTTGCCAAAGGAAACAGTTACGACAGAACATGTGAAACACAATCGTTCAATTTTATTTATAAGGAAAGGAATTGAAAATGAAAACCAGAACTGTAGTCACCATCTGCATCGCTCTTCTCACCGTCGGCATTATGACATCAACCGCATTTTCACGCGGTGGGCATTCGCACGAAAAGGACAAGAAGGGGTATTACTTTAAATCCAAAATGATGAAAATGCTCTCCACGGAGCAGGCCCAACAGTTGAAGACGCTGAAAGTCGACCATGCCAAGCAGATTATACCGCTAAAAGCGGAAATGAAGGTCAAACGTTTGGAGCTAAACCAACTTTGGGGTGCGGACGAACTTAATGAAGACGCAATCCTCGCCAAGTCTGATGAAATACTGGCAATAGGAACAAAGATTCGCCAATCTATGACTCGCCACAAGCTTGAGACCGCTAAGTTGCTAACGAAGAAACAGCGCGAAGCGTTCATGAAAGTTCACCGCTTTGACGATGGTTACAAGAAAAAGGGACGCGAATTTCGGGGTAGACGACATCACAGGGATTGGGACGAGGAACGCGAAATGCGTCACCGTGACCGACACGAGCGTCGAAAACTTAGAGATGCTGAAGAGGATTCTGATGATGAGTAACCGCGGTAACTTGGGACGAGATGGTAACATCAACGTCTAACCGCTAATCCAAATCAACTAAAACCCCCGTACATGGTAAATGTGCGGGGGTTTTTTATTCCAGCGTCATTTTCCATACCCTCAAGCCTTGAATGTACTCCGCATCTTCTATTTCAGGCAACCCAAGTCTCACTTGCTTGGCTTCCGGACAATCCATTCTATGGCATTCCATGAAATGGTCATCAAGATAGGCTTCCAACATACCGCGCCGCACCAGGAGACGGAGGTCGGCGGTCGCACCGAAATCCCATTCCCGGTCGGCTAACTGCTGTTGCTTCCAGTTCCCTCCGTCCGAATCCACCGTCCCCATCTGCATAGAGCCGTCGTGAAAGATGCGAATTTCGTAATCCTGGACATCGGCTTGAAGTCGCACTGTAGTAGGACCAAGGTGCGGCCTCTCCGGCAATCGCACAGTTGCCTCCGCGACAATGCCCGTTCCCATGTCCAAACCGTCGGTCATCAATCGGCTGTTGTTAGCCGACGGCTCAAACACTTCGACCTCTTCACCCCTCAGTGCATCGTTGCCCTCCCAGTATTTGAACCGAAGCGTGCCCTCGTTGTCAACAACCGCCCGTTTCAGTGGCGCCGCGTAGCAGATATGCCGCATGATTTCGGCGGTTGGAAAGTGCCGCGCGCCCGACATGGAGTGATGGTTGACCAATACACCGTCCGGAGTCGGCAAAAACCGCGAAAAATAGGTGTGCCAGAGGTTCAGCAACAATCCGTTCTTCGTGGCTCTTTTGTACGGTCCCCTGACATCATCCGCGACATAAGTCCACATCCCGTCTCGGGGCTGACCGGATGTCCCGAACATCCCGTAAACCTTAGACCCAAATGGGTAGAATGCGCCAGACTCTCCCGTTCCCGGTTCAACCGCTGGCGGCGGCAACGCCCTCCACCTCAATCCATCTTCCGAGTAACCGATCCCGACAATGCCGCTTAAGTCGCTATCGGGACGTTCCGATGCCGTCCACGTTCCCCAGTAACCGCCTTCCGCGCGTGGCATGGGAAATATACAGTCCCATCGCCCGTAAGTGTGATAGTAACGCTGATCTACCTTGAAGATATAATCATCGCCGAACTCCGTCCAGTGGATTAAGTCGGTTGACCAAGCAAACAGAATGTTCTGCGTGGTCTGACCCGTTGCGCCCTTCCGGTGTTCGGAGTAGTTGCAAATAAATCTCCCGCTTTTCTCAAAATCCGGCGATTTCCAGACAGCGCCAGTCCCTAGAAACTCCAGATTTCGCTCCGACTCTCGAATTGCCCAGCCGTGATCATGCCAGTGCACGCCATCTTCCGATGTCGCTACTCCGAAACCTTCGCCGGCGCTGCGCTCCGTAATCAGATAGTAGAGGTAATAGGTCCCTTCATGGTAGTATGCCCATGTGTCCCAATGCGCCTTTACGTTGTCAGACTTGAATATCATTCGTTAAACCCGGCACGCCGTCGTCCGACCAAAATTCCTATACTTGGCGAATCACCATATTCTAATCAACAAAACGCGTCGATACGTATCCCACCCGATCAAAGGTCGCCCGATAGCAAGACCCCGCTTCCGGCGTTTCTACGGCGTGCGCCGTACCCGGTATGACAAACTCGCCGGCGGACAAGCCGATGTCGAACTCGGCAAGTTTATTAACCAAGTTAACGACCGAATGGATGGGGTTGCCCAGTACCGCGGCTGTCGCGGCGGTAGCAACGACTTCCCCGTCCTTCTCCAACACTACACCGATGTGACGGAAGTCGATGCCTTCGATAGGTGTAAGTTGCCCTCCCAGAACAACCTTGCAAGCGCCGCAACTATCCGCAATTAAGTCCTGAGCAGATGTCGGCTTGTCCACCCCGCGCGTGTCCGCAATTTCAAAGGCGGGCATGGCTCCCGCGATAGAAGCCATAACACTTGCCGGCGTAGCACCCGGTCCTTTAAGGTCGTCTTTTAGCACGAAAGCGGTTTCACCCTCCAACATCGGTCTACATAGATCACTCATCGAAATCGGCTCGCCCTCCAGCACTATCATTGAGGCAAATAGATTCCCGTAAGCAGGGCCGTCTGCATTGAACAGTTCCTGCGCAGCCTTCGATGAAAGACCTATCTTTCGACCTATGACAGTATCGCCGTTGTTGATTCGGGTATCGTATGTCTTCTTATGAACGGCATAAGCGTCGGCGATGGTTATGTCGGGATACTGATCGAGCACGTTGGTTATTGGCGTGGCTGTCTCTTGAGCATTCATGAGCGCTTGAGACAACTCTGTTATCTGACTCTCTGTAAGGGGCATAAAATAAATCTCCTTTTTTATGGTGATTCATGAACACTGATAAGATTAAGTCCAAGTCCGGTAATTTGCGGTAATGCCTTCGAGTATTAGTGCTATGACGGATGGTGCATCAAACGCGATGACTTGTGTTCGCAGCCATGTATTCGTATGCCGCGCAGATATTCAATTCATCCGTGTGGTTTGTTTCGAGATGGGACTGTACTAGCGTTGAGGCACCCCGCAACGACAAATATGTTAGCACAGGAGAGTTTCCATTACAATGTTTATCGCTAGAGTAACTACGGTCACCCCATAACCTTGACAATCGAATTCCTTTGATTCTTCTAATTGACTTTCTGCGCCTCGAATCACATTTCGCGTATCTCAACCTGCTTTCCGGTACGCGCCGCTTCAGTGACGCCATCAATGACACGCATGTTCCGCCGCGCATTGTCCAGTCCTACAAGCGGCGGCTCTCCGGTGTCCAACGATTTGCACAGATCCAGCATCTCCGCCGAATACGGATTGTCTCCAGCAAGGTTCACGGCTTCTCCGTTTAACAGGAACTTGCAGGAACCGTCACCGTTGCTCCACGCACGCGGGACAAGAATCGTCCCCTTTGTACCGACCACCTCACAAGACTCCCGACTGCTCCAACCGAATCCACAATCGAATTGCCCGAAGACACCGTTGCTAAATTCCAAGGTGCCAATCATCGTCTCCCAAGCGTTGCTTACCGGTTCAAACGTTCCGCACCCCCAAACCGCCTTTGGATCGACATTGACGAGATAGCGAATAACATCGACACAATAACAACCTAAAACCCTCGCTGCACCGCCTCCGAGATCGTCGTGAAAGCGCCAGTTCGTCCGATCCGTTAACGCTGTCGAGAAGGTCGATCGGATAAACCTTACGTCGCCGATTGCGCCATCACGAACGTGTTGTTTTACCGCGAGTGTCAGCGGGTGATACCTGTACATCAGCCCTTCTGTCAGGAGTACACCTGCCTTCTCCGCGACCTGTATCATCAGCTCAACATCATTGGTGTTCATGGCAATCGGCGCTTCGCAAAGTATCGCTCGAACGCCGTTGCGAATCCCCTCCAAGATTATCTCCAGGTGCGCCTTGGGAGTTGTCCCGATCACCACTATGTCCGGCTGCTGCTTTTCAAGCATGGTTCTCGCGTCATTGTAGGTATGCTTAACGTCGAACGCATTGGCAAAACTTGCAAGCGCTTCAAAATTCGTGTCGCAGGCGGCAACCAGATTGATTCCGGGAAGGTGTTTCCATGCGCTGGCGTGCACTTTGGAAATCTCGCCGCATCCTATCATGGCGACGCGATATGGTGAATTCATGGTTAGCACTCTATGCATGAAAAGACAGGAGCAGGCAGGGAAAACCCTGAAGACATTAAACGCGGCTGGCGACGGTGGGCAGTACCCACCCTACAAGAAACTTGGCGTGAGGAAGAAACATTAAGGTGGGGGAAACAAAACGCCTCAAGACGGAGTGTTTGGCGCGAAGAGAGTTATCCGTCTTATGGCTGAATGTGTAATTAAACAAACAATTACAGAACTCGTCCGTGAATCGACGATATCTGGTAATTATCCGGGCTAACTGCCGGATCCGGGTATCGCTCAGGTTGATCCGGTGTCGCATGCGGCTGACTTGTCGGTTCCGAGGGATGCGAATGGGGCAAACACTTTTGCCGTCTCGAATGAATCACACTCCGGACATGCAAGTTCGGTATCCACTTCATTGATGCTTTGCAGCACTTCGAAACTCGACTCACATGTTTTGCATTCGTATTCGTAAAGTGGCATTGCGCTCCTCCTCCGCAGGATATTTTTTCGCGGCTCGGTCTGTTTTAACTGTTCTGGATCTGAAACAACGGCGCCTTTACCCACGTGCTCTTGCACTTCGGACATCGTGAAGGTGTTTTAATCTTACGCCTATCTTTGAACGTAAACCCGCATTTCTGGCAGTGGGCCGGCACGACAACCAATCGCTCTTTAGGCCGAACAGATTTCTCAATGTGCGGAATGTCTTCAAGAATCTCCTTAATACGCACTTTCAAGAATATCGAGAGATCCTGCAACGAGAGTGTCTCGCCTCTGAGAATCTCGATTATCTCTTGGCGTCTGGTCACGCGTCAACTTTCTCCCAGTTCGCCGCTCTGCGGAGAGGGTTCATCGGTGCGTCTGTCGTCTACGTTTGCCGCAACCGGATGAATAATCACCTTTACTTTCGTACCCTTGGCTGGAATCACGTCTCCGTTGACACGGTAGGTTCGATCATCTGTGCCGCCAGAAAGAGTATGATTGAAAATTGAGTCCGGATCTCGGTAAACGGCGATGATGTTGTGGTGTACCTGTGGCGTAAACTGCGTGTTGTTAATCACGCGTCCGCCGGTGAACACCCAGTTCGTTCGTTCCATCGGGCGGCCTTCCATCGCGTTCCATAACAGATCCTCCGCTCTCCGGCGCACAGTTTCCTCCCCCTGCTGCCACTCCACCCAAATCTCCGCTCTATCGCCCTTCGGAGTATGCGGGTCGCCTACTACGGTAAGGTTTCTTCCCGGATTCATGCCGAGTTCGGCTCCCAGCGCCAAGAAGATGTGAATCGGCTCGGAATTAAGCATCAGAACACTCTCGTGTGTCTTGCCGAGCTTACCGCAGGCAAAAAACTCGATAATGGTGTCGCCGTTAATGATGTTGATTTCACCCGTTAACGTAACTTCGCGCTTGTTCACATCGAAAACGACATCCCCAACTTGGAAAAGTCCTTCGCCAATCTTACGAGGCGGCGCGAGAACGGGATCCGTCGCACTAGTCGACTTGGGGTAGATAGTCAATTCTTGCGAATCGGTGTTGTTTTCCCTATCGAGGTCCTCGATTTGGTTTTCGGGATCGACCACCGCGTAGATTTGGCGTGTCCCTTCAGTTTGGGGTGTCCAGTTTATGGATACGGTGGACTCTCGAAGTTTCGGCGATAAGATTGCCTCCTGAACCGCGATTTTCTTCCCACCAGTCTGCGGCGGGTTGTCGTAGAAGTGAAGGGAAACAATTCCGTCAAGAGGGGCGCCACTGTTGGTCAAGGTCAGGCTGATCCGTGTAGGTTCACCGGCACGAGGGGATGGCGGCGAGAATCGTAGACTGCGCGGTGCCACGCCCAGATTTGGACGTACCGGTTTCGGCAGTTGATGACTCAAAAACATCAACGAAAAACAGGTTGCGGAAGCATCACCGTCTTGGTCTACCCATCGGCCGTCTTGCTCCTGTCGAGCAACGAGCATGTTCGAGATTTCCTGATACCAACTGTGTCCGGCAAGTGTTGTTAGCTCCGGCGGGATGTCGGCGAAACGTTGAAGAGAGAGAAGGTAGTAGTAAAGCCACGAATTTGATCCGGGGTTTCGAGTTACCGACCAATGTTTTTTTATCCAGTCCAGCCCCTTCCTAATTTGGCCATCCTCGGTAGACACACCGCAGGCGCGAAGAACCCAAAGCCCGGTCGCAGTCATGCTGCCGTAGACGCCGGTTGCCCAAGGCGACCCGTCCTCAACGAGATTGTAGAGCCAACCGCCAGTGTCCGTCTGGTTCCGTCGAATCCATTTTTCGGCGCGGTCCCATGTCTCTTGGGGCACATCCAACCCCCACTGCTTTCCCGCGTAAAGCGCGTAGACCGCCATATTTGTGTGGGCGCCGTCAGCAGAATATCCGTATCCCCAACCGCCATCGTCTCTCGGATCTTCAAAGCCGGAACCCTTCAATGGGAGTTGGGTCTCTACAAGTTTGTTCACGGCAAATTGGGCGCGTTTCCGGTAATTGTCATCATCTGCCGCCACCAAGACCGGCACGATAGCCGCGTATTGATAGACTGAAAAGTCATTCCAGTCGACATCCGCTTCCATAAAAAATTCGAGCGCTTTCGCTATCGACGGTCGTGATTTATCCAACCCTGCGGCGAGCAACGCTTGTAAAACGAGAGCCGTTTCCTGTTTACTGTCCTCGCCAAAGTCCCAAGCCGGGCCGGGGACGATATCTTCGGGCAATCCTTTCAACGTTGCGCCGCATATCACGCAGGTCGAAACAATCTGATTCTCGGTGCCGCACTGCAGACAAGTGCGGCTATGCTTTCCCTGCTGCGACTCTAACCACTTCACACCTTTCTGGATAGCCGCTTGAATCTGGTCGGGGGTTGCTTGGGGAAACGTGACGGGCGCGGCGGTTATGGAGATGTGCGTGATATTGTCATCCCAATTGGATTCATGGATTCTCTTCTCGCCGGGCGGATTAACAACCGCGTAGATAGTCGTTGTGCCCGCGGGCGGACGCCATTTAGTTTTTACGTCGTCGGATTTCCCGGGTTCCAGACCTAGAATGACATCCTTGCATCTAATCTCAAGCGGATTCGTGGCAGGGTCGCCTTCGTAGAGCTTGACGACTAGATCTTCGTTGAGAGTAGGTGCCGCCTTCCCGATGTTGTCTACGCGAACGTAAACTGTTATCTCGTCTCCTTCAACCGGTTCCGAATCAGAGAAAGTGATACTTGTAGAATTGACCGCGAACTCGGGGGTAGCCGGCAACTGCCCATGTGCGCCGACAACACCCAAAAGGAATGTGACGGTGAAGAAAAGGTAAAATCTACACATGAGACTCCTTATGAAATAGCCTAACGGCCTTGAATCATATAGACCAAATTCAATCTACTTTCCTACTCTTCCACCCTTCCCGGCTTCCATTCTTCGACTACTGTCCCGCCCAATTACCCACGGATACATGGGATGGCATAGGAATCGGAATGCCAAACTGCTTCTCTCCCGACGCCGAGAATTTGGAAACTTCACCTTGAAAGGTAGCTCCTATCTGGTCAGCAACCCAAATGCCCCCGTCCGACCCATCAACACCAATCGCGAGAATCGCCATACCGGCGGGAACCTCCAGCGTTTTCTGACCGCTTGGAGAGAGTCTTACCAGCGTAGAGGCATTGGAAACCAACCACAGGTTCCCATCCTTGGCGTTTACCTCCGGTGAGGTCGGCTTGGATATGTCCGTAATGCGGAGCAACTCTTGCCCGGTTGGGCTCAGCTTGACCAGCACGCTTGCCTGAGTATCCGCCACCCACGCATTCCCCGTCTTCGGATTCACAGCGACAAATTTCGGCTCTTTTAGTTTCGGACCTTGGGCAACAGCCGCACCGTTGGCGTCATATAGAGTGACTGTTCCGCCAGAGTCAGTCACCCAGCAACTGCCATCCGTCGGATTTACGGAGACTTCAGGTTCGTGAACACCTGTAATTTCGGCGAGGACTTGGCTGCCATCGGCCGACACCTTCTTGACAACATTATTTCCGCCAACCCATGCCGTACTGTCACTAGAATTGATTGAGATTGACCTCGCGCCCGATATGTTCTCAATTCCTATGAACGCCGCATTGGGATCGCTTGCGGCGGGATCATATCTATAGACTGCGTTCGCGGCAGATATGGAGATCCACACCACGCCGTTCTTCGGATCTACTTCTGCCGATTGCGCTTGCGTGAGATTCGGGATTACCGAGGCATCCACGGTTCCGTTAGGATAAACTTTGTAGACGGTATCACCGCCGCTGATTACCCAGCACTCCCCGTTGTAAGCGGCGTGCGAGTGCGTGAGTGAAAAACTCAATAATATGGCAAAGGCTATTAGTGCTTTGAAGTACGAGAAACGTCGTCGAATCATTATTCCTTCTCCAATTCGCAAAGAGTCAATTTTAGTGTTTGTTGTTGATGGTAAAGGTCTATTCAGATATAACGGAATCTTCAGCGAAAAAGATTAACACATTCGACATTCAATGTCCAAGCAATTTCAATGCCAGAGGAAACGCATCTAAATCACTCCATCGCTTTCGCGTTCATACTAACCATGGCGGCTGTTTTCAGCTTCATAGGTTCTTCACTCTACGGCATCATGGGAGCGAAAGGTGTATAAAATCAGTAGATGCTCTCATTCCTTTGAATCGCCATTAGTCGCTTGAGAGTCCGAAAATGTGAATAAAATGTTGATCCGCTACCCTTTTTGGGCGGTTTTGGCTGAACTTGCACCTATTTTTCTGTGAAAATAGCCCCAAAAAACTAGGTACAAAGATGTGAACAAAGGCTTAATTTCGAGGGAGCGTTCACATGGTTTGGTTCAATACTTTCCTTTGATAGCGCGGGTTCATACGCGGGCAAATGTGAACAAGATGTTAACAGAAAAAAAAGACCGCTGTTACGAAGTGGTTCATTTCTTAAGTGGATATTGCATATGGGATGTTTTGGTGATTGTCTGAACTGTGATTTCCTTGATTGCTTGTGGCTAATCGCTAGTGATGAGTTAACTGAACCGTTTACTTGAAGCCCACTGGGATTTAGGAAGAAACCAAGTTTTCAAGAAAAAACTTGGTTTCGACATGCGTTAAATACTTAGCGAGAAGACCACTAAGTGGTCTATTCGCTAAGAATTTAATGCTTACGAGACTGGCACAAGAAACTGTTCTACCACGCCGGTAGGTGCGGTTTCTAACCGCACCGGCACCCAACACTAACCATATTGTTTTAGAAAATAAACCACTAAGGTCAATTTTAGGTACGTGAAAAGCCAAAGCGCCACATCGTTGGAACACGGAAAATAGGCGATTTGGAGGTAGCGCATCGCTCCGCCGCTTATCCGTTCATTCTATATCATACTATACACGTGTAAAGTTGTCAATGCAAAATCAGATGCGTTTGCCCTGATTTCAATGCTTGTTTCTGACCGTAGAATTTATTTGATTTCGCGCGTAAACCATCGTCTGAATTGGCTAAAAATTGAACACGGCGACCAATTATTGGACAATCGGTAGGAGCAATTTCCCGATTGCACCCTCCATACGGATCAATTTAAAAGAGTTCGTTTGGTATTGGCGGGGTTTCCGTCGCAAAACCTCTAGCTTGGTGGTTTATTTCCTAAATAGATAGTGTTTTTTGGGGCGTTTGGTGGTTGTCTGAATCACAGATTACACAGATTAAAGGATTTCACGGATGATACTTGCGGAGGTGTTTTCTTACTGTAATACCATTTCTATAAAATGGCAGTGCATTGACTGCGCGGATTAAGTGAAGAAACCTGCGTGGATCGGGATAATAAGTCTCGTCTCCGCGCAAAGTCGGCGGGGCAAGAGGATTTGCTATCGCGCTCCTTATCCACTCGCTTGATTCCCGCCGACGGGTTTGGTGTTGTATAGCTTTCCGTACAACCCAACCCGTTGTATTTTTGTACAAAGTCGAGGTAAGAGATAGGCGATCACCGGACGTGCGTAGGTTAATGACCAACCTGTTTATCTACACCATGAAATACGGCAGGAACACTGACAGGAGCAACTACCAATCGCTTAGTGGTCTATTCGCTAAGAATTTAATGCTTACGAGGCTGGCACAAGAAACGGTTCTACCACGCCGGTAGGTGCGGTTTCTAACCGCACCGGCACCCAACACTAACCATATTTTTTTAGAAAATGAACCACTTAGTCAATAGTGAAAGAAGATTTTCAATGATAAGAAACCGGTGCCTTTTAGCATGCGATTAGGCAACACGATCAATATGGAATGAAGCAATGGAAGCAGGTGTTAGTTTTGGCTATGACCCAATAACGGCCGAATTATTCCCAGACTACGACGATCTAAATATCTCGGATTTTAATACAAAGTCTGAGATGGAGGAGAGAGAAAAGCAACTAAGGGGGGAAATTGCAACCCATAAAGGGGGGATAACCGAGGTAATGCGCCAAGAGAGAGTGCTAAAAGATGCAATAGAGATAACTGACTACAGAAGACGAGGCAGCCTGTGCCCTGTACATTGTGACTTGTTGAACCGGTGCCTTGAGGGCTTGAAAAGCGAGCGCGACAGTTTCGCTGACTAATCGCTTAATCAATGAGTAGCCGCTTTGTCAAAAGAAAACCGCCGACCGATGAGAAAACTACCGTTACTCACGCTTTTTAGGCTTTTTACCTCCCGAGTTGCGTATTTCCTCTAATTCTTCCAACATCATATCCCCGATCGCCTGTCCGATTGCATTGCCCGCTACTTCGGCAGCGCGGTTGATCACCGCCTCACGAAAAGCGTGTGCCGCTTGCTTGTCGGTGTGGTACTGCGCCGTTTGCTTCGATACACCGTAGGATTTTCCAATCGCCTCAAGCGTTGCACCGGCAAACTGCTTGAGAACCATTTCAATCGCATCCCAATCTGAGATTTTCCGCTCGTTTTGTGCCACCGGTACATCTCCAATCCACGTTAGAAATTTTTGTTGTAACTATAATACCTTAAAAGTCGTATTTATTCATCCTGACATATTAGGTTTTATTTTGACATATTGAAAATAGCAATATAACGTGGGCTGTCGCTGAGATGAAGGCTGTCCGGCGCCCCAATCCTCCAAATGATGACAAAAAAGCCGGCCCGATTGATCCCGTCACTGCCGCTTTTGTTGCTGGCGTGTCTCGCCGGCGAGCGATGTACACGCGCGGGGCCCGGTGAAAGTACCGTCTTCAGCTTGAGTTGCCGCGATGCCAGCTTACGCGATGTATTGGGTCATCTCGCCGCCCAAAAAGGAATCAACCTTGCGGGACTTGATGTTATCCCGCCGAGCCTCACGCTCACAACGCATCTCAACGCGGTGCCCCTTGAAGCGGGACTACTCGCACTGTTAGCGCCGCAAGGGTTCACGCTTGACAAACGCGGCGGCATCTACTTTATTGGACAAAGCCCTCCTGAAAACCGGCGTCTATCGCTCAACATCTCCGATGGGAAGCTCACCGTTGATGCCAATCTGATCGATGTGAATCAAGTGATTCGCGCTTTGGCGGGTGCCGGCATCAGTATAACAAGCGCCTCCGACCTGACAGGCCGGATCACGGCGCATCTCCGAGAGCAACCGCTTGAGGCAGCCCTGCCCGTCCTATTCGCCGAGTTCACCCTGCACGTTTCCGACGGCATCTACAGAGTCGAGCCTCAAGAGCGTTTACAGCAAACGGGCTTGACTTTTTTGATTACCGACGGACGCATCTCGGTAACGGCGCACAATGCGAGTTTGACCCAACTGCTGACAGAGTTGGCGGAGCGTGCAAAAATCAACCTGTCGATTGTGGGGGATATTAAACGTGAAATCACGCTGCGGCTCGATAACAGAACCCCTACGGAGATGTTAACGAATCTGGCGGAGATGACAGGATATACGTATCGTCGAGTCGATGACCTGCACTTCTTTGGGAGCCCCGAGATTAAAGCGGATAAGGAGAACCCGCTCATCGAAAGCAAGACCATCTGGCTAAGCCACCTTGATGCGGGCACGGTTCTGAATCTACTCCCGATCCATATCCCCAAGCAAAATGTCGTTGTTTCGCCGACGCACAACACGGTGACTGTCGTCGGTTCGCCGAAGCTGATTCAGGAGACGGAACAGTTCCTAGCTGAATTGGACACTGCGGACGATGCGATTCGGGGGCGCCAGGGCAGCGGTGCGATTGCCATTGATATAGGCAGCGCAACGGGACGGCTCAGCGTTGATCTTTTGGATGTGCCACTCTTTAATGTGATTCGTCAACTCTCGATCCAAACAGGGACCGATATAGTGTTCTTGGGCGCAGGCGGAACGGAGCCGGAGGCGCCAACTACTTCGCCAGCCGACGCCCGACGTGGAATTTCCCAGCCCCAGCCCAGTTCATCAACCGACACGGTAACCCTTCGACAGGCGAACGCCACTTTAGAGTCTGTTTTGTCATCACTCTTTTTGGGGTCAAGCTACGCATACAAATGGGTCGATGCGTCCCGGGATGAAAAACCGACGCTGATTATCGGTTCCGACATGAATGCGCCGTTCGTGAAGGAGGAACTGATTGCGTTGAACTATCTGGATGTGTCAAAAGCGATGGAGTTGCTGCCGACGCCCCTCAATGTGAACGTCAGCCCGCTCCCGGATCGGAGCGCCTTGCTGGTGACAGGCTCCGAGTCGAAAATTGGAGCATTTCGGGAGTATCTGAAAGCGATTGATGTGCCTCAACCGCAGGCGATGATTCAACTCTACCTGCTAGAGTTGACGAAAGGCAACCGAGACGAATTGGGACTGTCTGTCAAAGCCGCCGAAAACCGAACTGTGATTCAGATGGATGATGGGATCGGGCTGAATTTCGATTCCTTGGCGAGTATGCCTCGGGCGTTCGGCGCGAAACTGTCCGCCTTGGTTGAGGAGAACCGAGGGAAGGTGCTCGCCAATCCGTCGCTGGCTGTGGTGAATGGAGAAAAGGCGTCAATCGATATTGGCGGGAAGCATCTGTTTGAGACCAATAACCCAATCTACCCCTCGATTGGCGGGGTTGTGGGGGAGCCTTCGACATCGCCGGAGCGGACGATCACGACCTTAGGTGGATATCCGCCTTCGATTTATCGCAGCCTTTTCACCATTGAAACGGGGATTCTGCTGGAATTGACTCCCGTAATCGGCGCGTCCGGAGAGGTCTCCATGCACATACAACTCGCTATCCGAGACGCGGATCAGCTTTCACGGGAAGAATCTTCATTGGATCAGCGCCTGATACGCACCACCATCAGTGTCCCCGATCAAGGGATAGTTGTGATTGGCGGGCTGCTCCAGGAGAAGGAGATTCAGGAAATCAGTCGAGTCCCAATCCTGAGCCGCATTCCGTTGCTTGGGGGACTCTTATTCACCTCCAAGGAGACAACGGTCGAACAGACAGAGTTGATTGTAATCATCCAGCCGAAGGTGATTAAAGGCAGTGGAGAGCAAAGAAACAGTGGCGAGTGATTAGTGATGAGTGGCGAGCAAAGGTTTGTCTTGACTCTCCACTATTCACTAGTCACTCTCCACTGATTTTTCTACTGAATTTCAAGGATGAAAGCCAAAAGGTGCACCTGTTTACAAATAACATACGCGGCAGTTCGCCGAGCCGAGATGGTTTGGAGTGACGGGAAATGGACGTGTGTCCGGGAGGATTCAACCCCTTTACCGGCAGTTGACGCGGTGAACGACCCGCTGTCTCATCCCGCCCTCGCGGAAACGGTGCGCCGCCTGCACCCGGACGCAAAGCCACGGCAGGTATTTGTCTCAATCTCCAGCAGCGAGGTGCTGCTCAGACGGATTCAATTGCCGGAGGCGGTTCCCCAAGCCAGCGCCGAGCAGCAAAACTTGGCAATTAAGACGGCTCTTGAGAGTGAAGATTACATTCCCGTCTCCCTTGATTCAGCCGCTTACGATTTTCACTTGATGACCGTCAGCACGTTGTTGGTCGGTTGGATGCGTAAGGTGAAGTTGGCATTGATCTCCGAACAGCACCCGGAACTGGTCTATCTGACCCCGCAGCCCGTCACGTTAGCGAACCAGCTTCTCTCGGAAGGTTCGGAGCGGATATGCGGGGTGCACCTCGATGAGGAGTTTTGCGATTTGGTCGTCGTCGAGGCGGGTGAGCTCTGCTTCGGGCGCAGCTTTTTTGTCGGCGACCTCGCTCAACTCGGGGAGGCGGTACAGCAGAGCCTCGCCAACTGTCCCAACCCGACGGGAGCGGCGCTGGAACGGATTCTTCTGTTCGGCAGCGCATCCAAATCGATGTCCGAACAGTTATCCGAGCAGTTGAGGGTCGAGGTTACGGTATCGGGCTTTGACTGGTATACGGCTTTACTGAAGCCGATTCAGTCGCCAGTTTCCAGTGACCAGTGGTCAGTGAAAAGCAAGAACAAAACAAGCCACCGGCGACAGGCAACCGGTACCGCTTCCGGTCACTGGATTCGTTTGAACCTGCTGGCGCCGGCGCTTGCCGAACGAGCCGCGCGACGCAAATCAAGGAGAAAGCGGCTGTTGATGCGGATGATGCCGGTAGCGGCGATCATCCTGTTGCTGGGGGCGCATGTGACACTCTTTGATGCGATTAAATCCAAGCGCGACCGAATCGACGCACTGCGTCTTAATCAGGCGCAGATAGAAACATTGCAGACGGAAACCAAATCACTGCAAAAGCGATATACCTCGCTTGAAGGGGCGCTCGCACAACTGGCTTGGGGCGATCGTCGTTTCCCGACGTTGGCGGATCGATTCGTGCGCATTGCCAATCAGTGTCCTACGGCGGTGCGACTGACAGAGATTAAAACCGTTCCGCCGCCTCGAGCGGCAAAGGCTGCCTTCGATGCCCGTCGTGTGCTGCTCGTGGTCGGGATCGCACCGGCTCAGACAGAGATTGATGCGTTTCGCGCCGCCCTGCTCACTCAAGCTGAATTTTCATCGGCGCGGCAAATCAAGACCGAACAGGTCACGGTTGCCGGTGAACGGCGGTTGGAGTTTACGTTGGCTCTTGAAAGCAGTGGAGAAACAGTGATAAGTGACGAGTGGCGAGTTAATAAGGGCTTTAACTAAAACGCAAGTTGCTACCTTCGTCCGACAAGGGCATAGAAACCGAGTTTTCAAGAAAAAACTTCGGTTTCACCCACATATTCTTAACATGAGCGAGGAATGACAGTATCCGTAGGAGGGGCTTCCTAGCCCCGATGGTCGGGACAGGGATGTCCCTCCTACAGCAGCAGAGGGAAAAGATGACAATACGATTGCCCCTACTCTGGTTTTCCGCCCTTATACTGTTTGTCGCGCTGGTGATACAACTGGCGCGATGGAAGCGCGCGGCGGAGATAGAGAAGGGCTTGGCACGGGTAGCGACCGTCCATATCGGAACTGAGCGCCAAAAGTGGATCGAACAGGTGTCCGATGCGGAGGATAAGCGGCGTCGATTGGAAGGACAACTCCTCTGGAGGGCGCCCGAAATGCTTTTGCCGGAGTTGGGAAAAATTTCGGACAAGCTGTCCCTCTCGCTCCTCGGTGTTGAGGAACTCCCGGAATGGCGCCACGGCGATTACGGTTCTCTCCCGCTGCAACTGACTTTTGCAGGAAATTACAGCGGTTTCCCAGCATTTCTGTCAGTTGTAGAACGGATAGTCCCCGCAGTGCGAATCGAGGAGGTGCGGCTCTACCGGCGGAAACGGGACAAAGACACCCTGTGGATGGGTTTGACACTCTCGCCGATGCACAAGACAGTGGAGAGTGGCGAGAGGAGAGTGGAAAGCGAAAAGCAGAAACTCACCACTCGTCACTTACCACCAGTCACCATTAAGATGCCGGCGATAGAGAGGTTTTCCGTCAAGCGCGATCCGTTTGCGTTCGCTCCCTCTGCACCGCAATCGAACGGCGCACACCGCCGCCTCAAAGAAACGCCCTTGCCGCAACTGACGGGCATCCTGTGGGACGACGTGAACCCGATTGCCATTTTCGGGGCACGACCGGTGGGTGTGGGAGAGGTCGTCGCTGACGCAACCATTCTTTCCATTCAACCGCGGCGGGTCATCCTGATGCGCGGCGAGCAGCGGCATGAATTGGAATTGTGGAAAAAAAGCAGTGATCAGTAGCCAGTGGTTAGTGGTCAGTAGAAGCGGGTCACTGGCAACCGTCTCTGGTCACAGTTTCTAACCCCCTTTGGAGGTCAAAAATTTGGTCATTGTGTTTCTTTTCCTGTTGTTATCCATCCCACTTCTCCAAAAGGAATAAGAACCCATTAATTGATGGGGGCGCCACAAAAGATGATTTATAGCACTCGTTTCCGTAAGGGTGCGGGCCGGTGCGGTTGGAAACCGCACCTACCGTATGGGGTGCAACGGAAAACCTCGCCCCTACGATAGGAACTTATCGACGAATTATGGACACGCCTTACATAACCCTAGCCACTCGTCACTAATCACTCATCACTGCTTTTTTGGAGGTAAAAAAATGTCAAAGCATTTGATAATCGGTATTGCGTTTCTTTTCCTTTTGTTATCCACCCCATTTCTCCAAGCGCAACCCGTACCCGGCGGGGGACCTGGTGATGCGCCCGGCGGAGGTGTTGGTGATGCGCCTGGTGGAGGACCTGGCGCGGGGCCCGGGGAGGAGCCTGGTGATGACGACCCGCCGCCAACCGCCGTCAACGTGGCTCTCGCCAACCCGTCGTTTGAGCTGGGTACCGATGCACCGGACAACTGGACGCCCCTGACAGAGTACGTCGGCGACCAATACGTCTGGGACACCGGGGTCGTCTCCGCCGGAACGCGAAGCATCTCCATCTACTATACCCGTTGGGAATACGGCAGATGGTCGAGCGACGCTCTCGCCGTTGAGGGAGACGGCTTCCAGTGGTACACGCTGACAGGTAAAGTCAAGACGCTGGCGAACAACGGCGAGGTCTACATCTTGATAGCGTGGGAAGACAAAGACGGAGCTTTTATAAGCACGGCAGACTCGCCCATGCTGCCGTCAGGCGACAACGACTGGAGCGCGCTCACCGTCAGTGCGCTGCCGCCGGATGGAGCGGTGAAGTTGAGCGCCTGGTGCATCTCCAACCACAACGCCGGTCAGACGTGGTTCGACGACTTGGGGTTGACGCGAACCCACTTCCCCACGACAGGGGCGGTATCTTACGGACAGTTCCTCATCGATCAACCGAAGCACCCGCTGGCGATCGAAGCGAACCTGATGCAGGTGCAGGAGTTGGTGACCAAGGCGAAGTGGACGGTGGAGGAGGACTTCTACAACACGGACGGGCAGTTACGCGCTTCTCGGTTGTACGGCGAAGCGGCGAAGATACCGCGTAAGGATGCGGTGTATACGAAGGTGTTCTCCGCTTTGCATGACGACGCAGCAGAGCGCGCTACGGCGTTGGCGGCGGCACAGGCACGATTTGACGGGTTAATAAACGACGCCTTGTGGAGCGCCGTGGTGACATCCGAAGCCGGGGGTGATTCGGAAAAGTCGAAGGTGTACCTATCGCTGTTGGAAGGACGGGGAGTGGACATAGGCCCCCTTGGAACGACGGGTGAAATCCCCGAAAATGGCGACGGAAATCCCCCGATACCGGAGTGAGGGAAACAGTGGTCAGTGACCAGTGGCGAGTGGTTAGTGGGCAGTGCTCTATAACAAGCGCCTCGGTTCGGTTGAGGTGTTGGGTTTCACTAAGTTCTGTTGACATTTCACAGCAACCAGAAAATCGGGGCTGTGCGCAGACGAATGGTTCTTCGTAGGAGATCTCTATGGGAACTCTATCGCGGTCATTATCCGTTCCCTTGATCCTTCGCTATTCGCTCAGTTGGTGGTTGGGTTTCCCAACCCTTTGGTCACCGCATCAGAAACGATTTCGGACCTCCGCAGGTAGGTTTTCCAAATTTACGTTTTGGTGTCGAGATATGAATCTCAACCTATAATCTACACTCAACCCGTATGGTTTGGTGCTCCCGACGTGTGTTGGATAATGGGCGGGGAAACCCCGCCCCTACGATTCGGTGTATATCAGCGAATTTCAGGCGCCTCCCGGATAAATGTCAGCAGAACCTAGAAATCTCTAACACGACAGTCTACTGGAAAAGTTATGGCTCTATCGGACTATGATAAACATTCACTTTTTTCTGTTCAACCCAACCTACACTGCTGTGGTCCCGCTGGCACTCTCAAAAGCTGGTGCGCAATGCGCACCTTACAAGGAATGGTGGGCAATGCCCACCCTACAATTGTACTGAGGTGTTGGGTTTCACTAGAGAGTTCTAACACGACAGTCTACCGGAAAAGATGTGGATCTATCGGACTATAATAAACGTTCACTTTTTTCCGTTCAACTCAACCTACAGGTTGGATAGAGGCTGCTGGATTTGTCAATCCAGCAGGAGCGGTCCAGGGGGCTTATTTTCTATTCAGCCTCAAAATGTAAAGGGTATCTTTGAAACTTGCTTACACTGCTAGTATCTTTTCACTCCATCAATCCATAGTGGCGATACAGATTGATGAGCTAAACACTTAGGCTCGCGTCAAAAGAAGGTGCAAAGAGACTTTGAGAAACCGAGTTTTGAGGAAAAAACTCGGTTTCATCCACATATTCTTAACCTGAGCAACATTCACTTTTTTCCGATCAGCCCAACCTACAGGTTGGATAGAGACTGCTGGATTTGTCAATCCAGCAGGAGCGGTCAGGGGGCTTATTCTCTATTTCAGCTTCAAAATGTAAAGGGTATTTTTGAAACTTGCTTACACTGCAATGCTTTTCACTGACCACTAGCCACTGGTCACTAGCCACTGTTTTTAACAAGGAGGAAGAATTATGAGAAGAAATTCCTGTTTTTGTGTGTTAATGGGTCTGATGTTATTGGGTTTTTCGAGTGCGGTCGTAAGCCAGTTTGGCGACCCGGTGCCGCGCTATCCGCAAGAGATGGACGGACCGGTCAATATGATTAACGGTGCGCTCGTTTTTTCGGAGACCGATATAGCGGTTCCGGGGCGCAGGCTCGGACTTGAATTTACACGGTATCATAATTCCGATTCGCTTTACTGGAGAGGCTCTAGTGACGTAGGACACAGATGGTCTCATTCCTATCGATGGCATCTAAGCGCAGCGACTATATACACCGGTAGCGGTTCAAGACAGCGCTTTACAAAATCTGTCACTGGAACACAGATAGAATTTCGCCCTGAATCCGGGGTTCGCGCCACATTGAAGTTAGTGCAGTCAGGTGAGAAGAAAGTGTTTATCTACACTACCCGCGGCGGTATCCGTTACAAGTTTGAGAAGCTTGACAACCTTATCCCCAAACCTTATATCCTTTATGACTTTAGCTATGCGTTGACGGAGATTTCGGATCCGAACGGCAACCGCCTTAGACTCCATTATGAGGCGGCGCCTGACGGGGCGGCGACGCGTTACTATCCTCGACTGGTTGCGGTCGAAGATACGCTGGGTCGGATACTGAAATTCTACTACGGCGTCCAGATAGATGACGTCGATTACCCGCGTCTTATCAGCAAAATCGAGTTCGGCCTGGGCACGCCGCAGGCGTTAACCACCGTCTATCAGACGGTAACTTATGGCTATTCTCGCGATCCCAGGGGCCGGACCCCGAACCCCAAGGGTTATTATAATCGCCTGACTTCCGTTGCTCGGCAGCTTGGGAGCGGCGATCCACGCGACACTGAGTTATCGACTCAATACGAATACAACCGCTCAAGCAGCTACAACTGGCGGAACTTTGGCTATCTCACGGCGGTCGTTTCTCCGCTGGGATATCGTACCGAATTTGACATTAGTGGCAGGAAAGTATTCCGTGTGCGCATTGAAGACGCTCTGAACAGCGACGAGACTGACGGAGACGTGCTATACGTGCGGGACTATTCGTGGTATGGGAGTACCCGTGGGTATGCGTACAACAAGGACCCAGAAGGAACCAGCAACAGTCGAAGACATTATTATCGCTATGATGTCTACTCGGGACACATCACTTCTCTACACCACGGGTTTGGGCTCCCGGGCTGGGGAGCTCATTATTTGTCGAATTGGAGATATTTTAATAGAACCTTAACTGGCGTTATCCACTATGACTACGGTGATACCATATTACACAGAGGATCCTACTATCTTCGTAGAAAGTTTGAATACAGTATCCGCTATAAGGGTTCAAATGCCGCCCACAACCTTCAGATGGGCAACCCGACGAAGTGGGAGCAGTACGAACCTAGTTATACGAATAGGATCTCTTCGCCCGTTACCCTCCGCAAGTGGGAGGCGGACTACGAAACCACGTACAACCGCCCCATCTGGCAGATTGACCCGATGGGACACAAAACGACGTTCACCTACGACGACAACGGCAACCTCACCGAGCAGCGGAGCAAAGCGAATACCGGCACGCAACCCCACGCCGTCAATCACGACATCGTCACCACGCACGCCTACGACGCATACGGCAACCGCATCAAAACCACCTTCATGCCGGGAACCACTCAGGAGAAGGTCGTCGAGACGGTCTACGATTCGACGCACCACACCTATCCGATCGAAGTGAAGACCACCGTCACGGTGGATGGCGAGGATCACATCATCAAGACCAAGTCCGAATGGGACACGAATCTCGGATTGAAAACGGCGGACATCGACGCGCAGGGGGGACGCACCGAATACGCCTACTGGAAAGACAGGAAGCTGAAATACACCCGCCGCGTCGCCGATAATCTCTATACCGTGCCGACCTACGACAAGAACGGGAACGTCACCCAGACGCAGGTGCGACAAAACAACTGGCAAACCGGGGCGCTGATTGCCCAGATGAAGACGGAGTACGACGCCATGGGTCGCGCCGTCAAAGCGCACATCTTCAAGGACAACTGGACGACGCCGTACGCCACTACCGAAACGACCTATGACATCTACGGCGATGTTTCTCAGACGAAAGACCCGCGCGGCTTGATAACCAACTACACCGTCGACCAGTTCGGCAGGGTGACCAAGCAGACGCTGCCCGACGGCGATTGGGCCGAAACGCGGTACAATTCCCTGGATCAGGTCACCAAGGCGTGGACGAGCCAAAACGGAAGCGAAACCAGCCCGGCTGTCAGCTACACCTACGATAAATTCAACCGCCCCTCGCAGGTCAGCTACAAGACCGGCGAATCGGTGAGCTACACCTACGACCTCGGCGACAACACGCTAACGCAGACGACCAACGACGGGTCGCAGACGTATACCTACACCTACACGCATGACCAACTCAACCGGGTGATGACGCGAATCGATTCGCTGTTGGGTTACAAGACCCTCTACGAATACGACGATTCGTCGATGCGGACACGGATGCACATTCAACCGTCTGCCGGCGGGACGGACTATTACGATGTGAGCTACACCTACGACGAGGCGAACCGGCTGATCAGCGTGAAGGATGCGCTGGCTGCCAAGACGGCGAGCTACGCCTACTTCGACATCGGCGCGCTCAAGACAACCACGAATCCGAACGGCATCACCGCGCACCGGACACTCGACACCCTCAACCGGTTGGACACGCTGAGCTACAACAAAGACACGACCACCGCCCTCAGTTCGCTGGATTACACCTACGATGTGAAGTCGAATGTGACCCAACTGGTGCGGAACGATACCGGCGCCGGGGGATCAAGCAAGACCTTCAGCTTCGGTTACGACAAGCTTTCGCGGTTGACGAGCGCCAACTACGGCACCGAGACAGTCAGCTACACCTACGACAAGTCGGGCAACCGGCTCACGCAGGTCAGCAGCGTTGATGGCACGACGACGTATACCATCGCCGCGGACAGCCACCAGTTGAACAGCCGGTCACTCGTACCCGAAGACAGCGACTTCGCCACGATGAGTTACACCTACGACGCCGAAGGCAAGTTGACGCAACGGAGCGAAGGACCGGATTCGGACGCATTCAGTTATGGCTTCGGATCGCAGTTGAAGCAAATTACCAAGACACGCAACAATACAGTGACGCAGACGCTGACTTACGCCTACGACGGGAGCGGGCAACGGGTGAAAGTGACCGATAGCGGGGGGACGCGCTATTTTCTCTATGACGGCATGATGCCGGTGTTGGAGTTGGATTCGAACAAGAAGGTCACCGCCAGTTACCTCTACGGCGCCGATGGCGTGGTCTACCGGCGCAAACCGGTTGCCGCCGCGCACTGGCATTTCGACGAGGGGAATGGCACGGTTGCGCACGATGTTGACGGTCGGAACAACGGGACGCTCGGCGATGGAACCGCGAACAAGAGACCGTCTTGGAGTACTGAAGGGGGTGGCAGCCTCCTCTTTGACGGAACTAACGACCTCGTTAAAGTCCCCGATAGCGACGCCTTGGACCTCGTCGGCAATACACTGACCCTAAGCTGTTGGGTGAAGCGGTCGGCGGCGGCGAGCGGGAATCTGGTGAAGAAGGCGAATGCCTCTAACGGGTACCGGCTCTGGATTACCGCGACCGGCGCGCTCCAGTTCGAGGTGTTGATCGGCGGAACGATGAAGACCGTCACCAGCACGACAACCATCCCGTTAAACACCTGGAAGCACGTGGCGGCTCGGTACAACGGGAGTGAGTTGCGTGTGTTTATCGGCGGGACGATAGAGGCGGCGAAGACGGCGGCGACGGGTTCGTTGGTTGCGACGACCGAAGCGTTGTGGCTGGGGTATTACGACGGCACCAGCCATCACTTGAACGGTTATCTTGATGACGTATCCATCTACGACAGTGCGCTAAGCGACACCGAGATAACGAATTTGTCGAACAATCAGATGGGGCGGTACGAATACCATCACACGAACGCGCTCGGCAGCAATATCGTCTTGACGGACGACGATCAGAACGTTATAGTACGGTATGAGTATGATGTGTTCGGGGCTATCCGGAGCGAAGTCGGCACGAGCGACAACGTCCGCACGTTCACCGGCAAAGAGTATGACAGCGATGCGAAGCTCCACTACTTCGTCAGGCGATATTACGACCCCTATATCGGCCGATTCATCATGCGTGACCCGGCTGGGCAAGGCGTCAACTGGTATCTTTACACCGATAACAACCCGCTGACGCGCATCGACAGAGACGGTCAGTTGTGGGAAACCGTCTTTGACGTCGGCGGCGCCCTATACTCGGGTTGGCAGTTTATCCGAAACCCCGGTTGGGGCACCTTTGGCACCGTCGCCTACGATGGCTTCGCCGCTTTAGTGCCGGTACTCCCCGGATCATGGGTGGCGCGTACGGGACGCCTCGCCGTCAGGGTGGTGTCAAAAGCCGATCCGAAGGTGTTCGAGGGCGCCAAGTACACCCAAAACACCGCGGCGAAGTATTTGCGGGAATTGAGCGGCGTGTCGCCAAAAGGTCATGACGCACATCACATCATCCCGAAGGCGGTGCATGACCAACTTGCAGACATGGGTTCCGGGATAAACCCGAATGCCCCGCACTTGATGACCTGGTGGAAATCGAGCAAAGCCGGCGGAACGCACCAGAACTTCTGGAAAAAATATAACGATGAGTGGGAAGAGTTTCTGGACGCTCCCGGCGGTCGCAATCGAACCGACGATGAGATTCTGGAGTTTGCGCACAAACAGGCGGAGAAGTACAAGAAGCACTACTGGAAGAAGAGGTACTACTTCGAGTTGTATCAGGAGGTGCCTATGGGTTCGGGCTCCCCATACGGATACCGATCTAGACAAGACTAAAGGAGGCAAATGATGCGTATTTACAGGTTCGGCCCCAGACACGGGCGGCGGTTTTTAAGCGGCGGCGTTCCCCCGGTCGGGGAACGTAGGCCGTGCCCGTGCGGTCTGAACGACATGAACTACCCCCCGCCGGAGCAGTACTGGAAAACCATCAAACTGAGCCAAGGAAGTTTCGTGAGCAGTATTCTCCATGCCAGGGAGGTGTTAGGTGTGACCGGCGAACTCAAAGACGCCCTGCAAAAGGAGGGGTTCGAGGGGCTTGAGTTCGAACCGATAGAGATCGTCGAAGATAACCGCCCGAGCAAGGACAAAAAGAAACTCCCGCTGGATCAGATTCCCCAACTCTACCGGTGCAAACTGCTCACCTTCATCCCGATGCATCAAGATTACATTGACCGATACGATGTCACATGGTGTACCCAGTGCGATCGTGAGATCAGCAAACATTTGATGAGAGAGTCGATTCTGGATGGGGAACACCACCCCGGGACGGACTTCTTCAGACTGCGTTCGAGCAACGGCAGATTCGGAACGATGAAGCTGTGCACGGAAAGAGGAAAGGCGTTCTTGGAAGCGTACCCGCACACGCATTGCAGGTTCACGGAGCAGGAAGTGAGGTAAGGAGGTAAATGCGCGGTCGCGAGCGAACCGACGGCGAGATTCTGGAGTTTGCGCACGAGCAGGCGGAGAAGTACAAGAGCCACTACTGGAAGAAGAGGTACTACTTCGAGTTGTATCAGGAGGTGCCTATGGGTTCGGGCTCCCCATATGGATACCAATCCAGACAGGACTAAAGGAGACACATTATGAGCGTTTACCGTTTCGCAGACTCACATGCACGGCGCGTTTTACGTGGCGGCGTTCCCCCGGTGGGGGAACGCAAGCCGTGCTCTTGCGGTATAAATGACGTGAACTACCCGCCGCCGGAGCAGTACTGGAAAAATATCGACCTAGAACAAGGGAGTTTTGTGAGCAGTATTCTCTGGGCATGGGAGGTCTTAGGTGTAACCGAAGAACTCAGAGACGCCCTGCAAAAAGACGGGTTCGAAGGGCTCGAGTTCGAACCGATAGAAATCGTTGAAGACAGCCGTCCAAGCAAGGACAGAAAGAAACTGCCGCTGGAGCAGATTCCTCAATTCTACCGGTGCAAACTTCTCACCTTCATCCCGATGCATGAAGATTACAATGAGTTGTACGATGTTAAACCGTGCCCCGAGTGCGGGCGTCAACTCAGCGACCACTTGGTGAGAGAGTCAATTCTGGATGGGGACCGGCATCCCGGGACAGACTTCTTCGGAATCAGTTGGAACGGCCGCAGATACGGATCGGTGAAGCTATGCACGAAACGAGGGAAGGCGTTCTTGGAGGCGTATCCGGACACACATTGCGATTTTGACGAGTTGGAACTGAGAGATTGAGTGCCGTCATCGCCGTTTAAGGCTGTTGTTTTTACTTCCCCAGTACCCCAACCGACGACGAGATCTTGAAGTTTGCGCGCGAGCAGGCCGAGAAGTACAAGAAGCACTACTGGAAAGAGGGGTACTATTTCCAATTATATATGCAGGAGGCCAAGGGCTCGCACTCCCATTCCACATGGCGGTCCAGAGTCGACTAAAGGAGGCAAACGATGCGTGTTTACAGTATCTACCCCAGACACGGGAGGCGGTTTTTGGATGGCGGCGTTCCCCCCGTGGGTGAACGCAAGAAATGCCCGTGCGGTCTGAACGACATGAACTACCCGCCGCCGGAGCGGTACTGGAAGAATATCGACCTGGTACAAGGCAGTTTCGTAAGCAGCATTCTCCATGCGTGGTATGTGTTAGGTGTCACCGGAGCGCTCAAAGACGCCCTGCAAAAAGAGGGATTCGAAGGCATCGAGTTCGAACCGATAGAAATCGTCGAGGACAACCGCCCGAGCAACGACAGGAAGAAACTGCCGCTAAAGCAGATTCCCCAACTCTACCGGTGCAAACCTCTCACCTTCATGCCGCCACATCAAGATTACATTGACCGGTACGAGATCACATGGTGTCCCGAGTGCGGACGTGAAATCAGCAAACACTTGGAAAGAGAGTGGGTGCTAGATGGAAACCGCCACCCCGGAACAGACTTCTTCGGACTCCGTGCTAACCGTGTCAGAGGCGGAACGATGAGACTTTGCACGGAACGAGGCAAGGCGTTCCTGGAATCGTATCCGCGCACGCATTGCAGGTTTAAGGAGGAGGAAGTGAGGTGAGGAGACAAATGAGCGGTTCGGCATCAACGCGCCGCCGCGCCCGGGTGCGCCTTTTGACGGCTCCCTAGGATTTTGGTTACCCTCCATCCGCCCGAAACATCGCCGCCTGCGCGAAGCGTGCCCCGCCAAACCCCTGCCAGGCTATGAAGCGCATCACATCATTCCGACGAAGGTGCATAAAGACCTTGCGAGGCTGGGTTCCAAGATAAACCCGCACTTCCCTCATCTCATGACCTGGTGGAAAAAGTCGGGAAAGAATTTCGGTGATACTCATCAGAACTTCGCAACGGAATATGGGGACAGGTGGGTAAAATTTCTGGATGACGATCCAAACGACGAGGCTATCATGAAGTTTGCCCTTGAAATGGCGGAAGAATATAAAGGCAACTACTGGAAGAATAAGTATTACTTCAAGCTGTATCAGAAAGTGCCTCGGGGATCGTGGTCAAAATACCGATAGGAGAACATTATGAGTGTTTATAGTTTCCGAGACAACTTAAGGCGCCGCGTTTTGCGCGGAGGAGTGCCGCCAGTAGGAGAACGCAAGAAGTGTGCGTCATGCGGTCGAAACGACGTAAATTACCCGCCTCCGGAGGAGTACTGGAAATATCCCAGACTAGACCAAGGAAGTTTTGTGAGTAGTATTTTATGGGCATGGGAAGTCACTGGTGTGACCGAAGAGCTAAGAGACGCCTTTCAAAAGGAGGGGTTTGAGGGGATTGAGTTTGAGTCGGAACCGATAGAAATCCGTGAAGATAACCGCGAAAGCAAGGATAGAAAGAAACTTTCGTTGGATAAAATACCTCCGTTCTATCGAATCAAACTGCTCACTGCCATCCCGCTACATCAGGATTTCATTGACCTATACGACATGGGAACTTGTCCCGAGTGCGGTGCCACACGCAGCGACTGGACCCCCCTGAAAGGGAAGCGTATCTTGGATAGGAAAGGACACCCCGGAACGGACTTCTTCGGAGCTTGTTGGAAAGGCGAAAGATACGGGTCGTTCGGGCTATGTACGGAGCGGGGAAAAGCGTTTTTGGAGGCGTATCCGAACACCCATTGTTTTTTTGAGGAGGAGGAGCTAAGAGATTGAGTGCCCCGGGGCTCGTGGTCAAAATACCGATAGGAGGAAATTATGAATGTTTACTATTTCCAGCAAGACTCCGGCCGCCGTGTTTTGGATGGAGGGGTGCTCCCGGTGGGTGAACGCAAGCCGTGCTCATCATGTGGAAGAAGAGACGAAAATTATCCGCCTCCGGAGGAATACTGGAAGTATGTCGATCTGGATCAAGGGAGTTTTGTGAGTAGCATTTTATGGGCGCGGTACGTCACCGGCGTGACCGAAGAACTCAAAGACGCACTTCAAAAGGAGGGGTTCGAGGGGATCGAGTGTGCCCCGGAACCGATAGAAATCGTCGAGGATAATCGTCCGTGGAAAGACCGAAATAAACTCCCGTTGAAGAAGATTCCTCCATTCTACCGGGTCAAACTGCTCACCTCTATCCCTATACATCAAGATTTCGTTGACCTATACAACATGAAAACCTGCCCCGAGTGCGGTGCCATACACAGCGACTGGACACCACTGAAGGGGGAAAAGATTCTGGATGGGAAACACCACCCCGGAACAGACTTCTTCGGAATTAGTTATGGCGGTAGTAGATACGGGTCACACACCCTATGCACGGAGCGGGGAAAGGATTTTTTGGAAGCATACCCCAACACCCATTGCGATTTTGACGAGTTGGAACTGAGAGATTGAGTGCCGTAATCGCCGTTTAAGGCTGTCGTTTTTACTTCCCCAGTACTCCAACCGACGACGAGATCTTGAAGTTTGCGCGCGAGCAGGCGGAGAAGTACAAGAGCCGCTACTGGAAGAAGAAATACTACTTCGAGTTGTATCAGGAAGTGCCTATGGGCTCGCAATCCCCATACGGATACCGATCTAGGCAGGACTAAAGGAGACACATTATGAGGGTTTACAGTTTCGTCGCTAGACATGGGCGGCGGTTTTTGGACGGCGGCGTTCCCCCGGTTGGGGAGCGCAAGCCGTGCCCGTGCGGCAAACAAGACGTGAACTACCCGCCGCCGGAAAAGTACTGGAAGAACATCGAACTGGATCAAGGGAGTTTTGTGAGCAGTATTCTCTGGGCATGGCAGTTTTTCGCTGTGACCGGAGAACTCAAAGACGCCCTGCAAAAGGAGGGGTTCGAGGGGCTCGAGTTTGAACCGGTAGAAATCGTTAAAGATGACCGCCCAAGCACGGACAAAAAGAAACTCCCACTGGAGCAGATTCCCCAATTCTACCGGTGCAAACTTCTCACCGCAATCCCGCTGCATCAGGATCACATTGACCGGTACAACGTCAGACAGTGCCCCGAGTGCGGCATGATACACGACGCCTGGACACCACTGAAAGGGAGACAAATTCTGGATGGGAAGCGCCGCCCCGGAACAGACTTCTTCGGAATGAGTTGGGGCGACAGTAGACACGGGTGGTCGACGTTATGCACGGAACGAGGGAAGGCGTTCCTGGAAGCGTACCCGCACACGCATTGCAGGTTCAAAGAAGAAGAAGTGAGGTGAAAAGACGAATGAAACGTTCAACATCAACACCCCGATCCGTGCTTGGCTCGCTGCTTATTCTGTGTTGCTGCGCCCCGGTTTTCACGGCCGCGGCGCAGGAGATCCGCTTCCGGTTCGACCCGCCGGAGGACTTCGCCTATATATCAACCGTCAAGCACAAGCACACGCAGGACTTGATCGAAAACTCGGTCGACGTGGGCAAACGCACCCGCACCACCGAAGGCAGAGCCAAAATCACGGTGGAGAAGAAACCCGACGGCTATTCGGTCACCTTTGCGCCGTTCTCGTTTAGCATGACGCAGAACGGCAAGCCGGCTGACAACCCGGTCATCGAATTCCTGCAGACCATCGCCCTCACATACGAATTGGATGCCGACGGCAAACTGGTCGAGATAGCCGGCGTTGAAGGGCTGTTCGAGGAATTCATGGCATCGCTCCCGGCCGAACTGCCACCCGGTGTTGCCGAGATGCTCGACGAAGACGCGCTCCGGAAAAAAAAGCGACGGCGAATGGAATTGGAGAATCGGCCAATTCGTAGGACAAGACGTGCAGATCGGCGAGATTTGGACGGACATCTTCGACATGACTGATGCGTACGGCGAACCGCAGCCATTGTACGCCGCAACCAAATTCGCCGAACAAGCAAAGTTCGACGGCGCCGATTGCGTGCGCGTCCAATACTCCCAGACCACGGATGCCGACGAACTGAAAGAGTTTCTGGGCGAACGGTGGGAAGACCTAGCCGGCAAGGTTGAAGCCGAAGACACACCGGACGCGTCCGACTCGAAGCGAATAATAACCTCGAAGTTTGTGAGAGAGGGCGAACGCATCGTCGACCCAACGACCATGCTCATCTATTCGGAAACCCGGCGTGAAACGTCGACGACTACCTACGACTACCCGGAACACGGACTGCTGGAGATAATCGAAACCGAAGAATACGAATACGGTTACGAGAAAATCGCGCCGTAAATGAACCGCAAGCGAGACTACGATGAAGAACTATGCGCCCTTTCTTACAATAGGTCTCACTTTGATTGCCGCATGCGGCAACGACGACGATAGCGGAGCGCCCGAGGTTAGCCGCTGCCTAAACCTTATTGAACATCAGCCAAGCGGTTCCCACCCGGCCCCTGCGTTTATTCTTGACATCGCTCCTCTTGAAATCACAGGCGGAAATGTGACAAATGGGGCCAAAGACATCGATGCCGAACTAGTTAGCACCCATGGCATCCAAATTACATTTACCGAAAACATAAAAGCAGGCACCGTTGTACTAAGGCCCGAAGATGGTGCGCCGCTGAATTGGATCGTCGAGTGGGAGCGCGCCTGGGTGACGCTTTACCCGCCAGACGGCGACAGATTGCAGAACGGGACAGACTACATTTTGGAAATCTGTGTTAAAGAGGACACCGGCGCAGAATACTATTTTGATATAAGGTTTGCCACAAAGGAATAACCGCTAATGCACCGCGCCGCGCCCGGGGCAGAATTTCCCCAACCTGTTTTGATCGTTAGCCGACACACATAAGTGCTGCTCAATTCCGATAAGGAGACAAACGATGCGTTCAACATCAACGCCCCGAGCCGTGTTTGGCTCGCTGTTTATTCTGTGTTACTGCGCCTTGGTTTTCACGGCGGCGGCGCAAGAGGTCCGCTTCCGGTTCGACCCTCCGGACGATTTTCCCGCCTATATATCAACCTTCAAGAGCAAACAAACAACGGATATGGGCGCACTCGGCAAACAAACTCGCGCCAGCGAAGGCAGAGCCAAAATTACGGTGGAAAAGAACCCCGACGGCTATTCGGTCACCTTTGCGCCCTTGTCATTTACAATGACCGTAGACGGCGAACCGGTCGAAAACCCGATTCTCTCTTTCGTTCAGAACATAACTGTCACATACGAATTGGATGCCGACGGCAAACTGGTCGAGATACGCGGCTTTGAAGGGCTCTTCGAGGAATTCATGGCATCGCTCCCCGCCGGACTCCCGCCCAATATTGCCGAGGTGGTCAACGAGCAGGCGTTCCGCAACAAAACCGTCCAAGAATGGCAGGGCAGAATCGGTCAATTCGTCGGGGCGGACGTGGAGATCGGCGAACTGTGGGCAACTGTCGATGAGATGCCCTTGCCCACCGGCGAATCGATGGCATTCTACTCTCTAACCAAATTCGCCGAACAGGTGAAGTTCGACGGCGCCGATTGCGTGCGCATCGAATTCTCCTATAACACGGATGCCGACGAGCTAAAAGAGTTGGCTCTTCAGAGTTAAGTGTGGAAAAGGAGTTAGTTATAAGAATGCTGCAATGACTCGGATTCGGAAATGTTCAAAGTTTCGAAATCCAAAAGCCCGGCGCTTGATGAGTTTGATTTTATTGTTGATGCCTTCGACAATGCCACTAGTCGTGCGGTGACAAAAGTAATTGGCAATTCGATGTATCCAGTTTGCCAGCGTCCTACGGAATTGCGGAAACAACCCCGCTTTCTCAGCAATGAGGTTCCACTTCCGTAGGCGCTTAATTGCCTTTTCTTTTGTGGACTTACACTCAAAGATATGTCGCAAACACTCCTTGAGCCGATGAGCTGTCTTGACCAAAGGAGACACTTGATATACGTGCTCAAGCGTCGCTTGCTGCTTATCGGTTAAGTCTTGACGATTCTTTAACAGCGCATAGTGAGCCCCTTTCAGTGCTTGAGGGTGTACTTTCTTTTGCTGATTCTTCAACTGCTTGAGTTCCCGGTTGACCGCCTGCATCACATGAAATCGGTCGGCAGTAATAACCGCGTGGGGCAACAACTCGGCACAGACCGCATCATAGGGACTCCACATGTCGATGGCGACTTCTTGAATCTGTGCACGTTCAAAAGCTGATAGCCGTTCAAGTCGTGCCCTAAGTTTCTCTTGGGTTCGCGATTTGAGCACATCAACGATTTCTTTTGTGTCTAGGTTGCTCAGAATCAAGGCAAAGTTTCCTCTTCCCTTACGCAACGCAATTTCGTCAATACCCAAACGTCGGAGGTCGGCAAAGGGGGTTAGAGGGATACGGCATCCGGCTTCGTGGAGGAAGATGCTTTCAATCTGGTCATAAGTTAGCTGTTCAACCCGACGTACTGCACTGATGTTGTTTTCTCGAACTTGAAGGAATATCCAATGTTGGTAACGACGGGTGTAATCACGTCGCTCGTCGACAAAGCCTAGGGATTCAGAGAATGCGCGGTGACAGTTGTCACAAAAGAATCGGCGTCTGATAAAGCGTAGATAAGTCGGCTTGCCACTGATAGGAAGGTCGCGAATCATGCGACGGTGTCTTTCGTGCAACGTTTTTGAGGTTTTACCACAGTGAGGACATGCTGTTGTCTGAGATGTGGATTCAATGTCCAGTGTGATTTTATCTGTCTCAATCTCGGCAGAAATCACGTAGTAATTAGGAATATCAAGCAGTTGTGTTAAAAGCGCATACATTGGAGCCTCCAGAGTCATATCGCATAGTATTCAAATCAACTTGCACTCATAGAAAAAAACGCATGTACCTATAGCAAGTTTCATTCCCACACTTAACTCTGAAGAACCAAAGAGTTTATGGGCGATATCTGGGAAAACCTCACCGACATGGTTGGATCGGAAGAGCTACCGAGCGTGTCCGACTCGAAGATCGTAGGAGAGGGTGAACGCATCATCGACCCGACAACCATGCTCATCTATTCGGAAACGGGGCGTCGCACATGGAAGACCACGGTAGACATCCCGGGGCGAGGAGCGGTCGAGATGGTCAGGATTGATGAACGGGAATACGGTTACGAGAAAATCGCGCCGTAAATGAACCGCAAGCGAGACTACGATGAAGAACTATGCGCTCTTTCTTACAATAGGTCTCACTTTGATTGCCGCATGCGGCAACGACGACGATAGCAGAGCGCCCGAGGTTATCCGCATCACTCCGGAGCCTGGCATATGGCTTGGCTTCAGGGAACAATTCACAGTTCAGTTTAATACGCCAATCATACCTAGTTCCGGTAGTATCATATTCGGCGGCTTTACATACAAACTCCCAGATTCAGACGTGTCCGACACAATTACATGGAACCGATGCTTTAGATTTACTGCATGGTACGGTGGGCAAAATCGGCTAACTCTAACTATCCGCGATTTTCAAGACGTTAACGACCGAACCCAAGCTAAAGCATTTCACGTGTCGTATAACGATCCCCCTGCAATGATTGAACATCAGCCAAGTCGTTCGCTCCCGGCGCCTGCGTTTATCACTGACATCGCCCCGCCGGAAATGATTGAATATCAGCCAAGCGGTTCCCGCGTGGATCCTGCCATCACTAGGGGAATTCGCGTCACCTTTGATCGTCCGATATTCGTGGAATTCAAGATGATTGACCCGCCTATTGACGGAACTCCGCACGTCACAAACGATAGAATTCAATGTCTCGGTGTTGCCAGATGGGTTTTTGCCGATACCGAACAACTGCGCTATGCAACGAACTATCGTATCGTATTATGGGTATCCGATGCGGCAGGGAACAGGTTGGAGCAAGTAATCACGTTCACCACGAAGCCGTAGGAGAATACAATGAATCGGTATTTTTCTTTAATTCTGACAGCCTGTGCCTGTCTTTTCATCGGGTGCGGCAACATCGATGACAACCAACCTGCGCGGTTAATTTCGACTGTTCCGGCAGAAGGGGATACTATTGGTATAAAATTAAAGTTGTGTCATAATAGCGCAACTGCTCTAGTCAACAATAATGTTGATACTAACCCAAATCCAAGGAGCTATAAAATGGCTAAAAAAAGGGCAAACCAGGTTGTTGAAATCCCATCAACGACTGAAGTTAGAGAAGCATCACAAGCACCAGTTGACCCCGACGATATAGAGATGTACAATGATCCTCAGTTTATAGAGGATATGGAGACATCGGAAAAGGAAATTCGTGATGGAACAACAAAACCATGGAAGGAATTTAAGTGGGACGTTTAAGGCAGAATACTCAAGCGGGTTTCATAGAGGTGCAAACAAATTAGGTAAGTGTTTAGTGGCTAGTGATTAGTGGTCAGTAAAAACCCTGAAGCCATGAGACGGGCAATGAATTGCCCTACTACAAACCGGAAAAATGAGCATCCACACCGGGTACGTCAAAAAAGCAAAAAAGATCGGCTAAATTCATAGCTCTCAACCCCAGAAATCAATGCACTAAACAGTTACCAAATTAGTTAAGCGTAACATAATACCAAAGGAGATAATTGAGGAAGCTATTGCTAATATATGTTACCAGCCACGCCTTGGAAGTATTCTTAGTGGAAAATACAAAAATTCACGACGTCACAGATTTGGTGATTTCCGGATAATCTATAGTGTAAATTGGAAAACAAAAGTCTGTTACTTTTAGGCACATAAGAAAGCGTGATAAAGCATACAGATAAAACTGGCGGGCAGAAAATCGCCCGCCTTTTTTGTGTCAAAATATATAGAGAAGTTAAAGAAGGATGAGAGTGATGTTAAGAGCCTGTTTGAAAAATACAATTTGTAGGGTGTGCACTGCACACCAGCCGCCAAAAGCCGCGGAGGGGCAGAAGGTATATAGCGCGCAATTACAAAAACACCCAAAAAACTATCATCATATGACTAAGTGGTCTATTCGCTAAGAAATTAATACTTACGAGACTGGCACAAGAAACTGTTCTACCACGCCGGTAGGTGATCAAGCGAGTGAATAGCGAGTGCGATAGAGATCCCTTCTAACCGCACCGGCACCCAACACTAACCATATTTTTTTGGAAAATAAACCACTAAGCTAAAGGTTTTGCGGCGGAAAACCTCACCATTACCAAACGAACTCTCGTAAACTGATTCCCAATGGCCCAAGTTTTTTCTTCACCCCGTCTGACCCTCAGTTGAAGAAGTGCCCAAACGCAGAGTTTGTTTCGGAACTTCCCAGTTCAGTATATTCAACCTCCACTAACCACTCAGTTTCACTTTGCATTGACAACTTTACATATGTATAGTATAATTCAGTCGAGTTAGACAGTCGAACGAATAAGGAAGTGGCAGCCGCGGGAGTTAGGAACAACCATATAATGGCGGCAACCTCCAAATCATGAGCGTTAGCCCGGAAACGCGGCAACCTTTTGTTTTAGCCTAAGCCGGAAAGCCGTCAACGTAGGCCGTGACTGCATTCATCAACCATCTTCTACTGACTAAACCACCGGGTTAAACCTTAATCTGGGCTAACGCAGGCTAAAGTAGGCAGTGTTGCCTACGATAGATTGGGGATATGATTCGCTGCGAGAGAACGGTGACACTATACTGCCGGATGAGGGGACTTGTCTCAAATTCCGCCGTTTGATACGATTCCGATAATTGGAATTTGTACATTTGTAGAGTGCGATCAAAGAAGCGAAAACCAACTGCGATAGAAGTCCCATAGCAAATCCCGATAGAGCTATCCTATGGAGGTTATGAGCTTGTTTGAAACGGTGACCGGCGAGTATTGCAGCTAGATTATCGATACTGTGTGATGAGTATGCTACCCTAAGACCCTGTTTGAAAAATACAATTTGTAGGGTGCGCACTGCGCACCAGCCTCTAAAAGCCCCGGAGGGGATCAAGCGAACGGATAGTGAGTGCGATAGAGATCTTGAAGGTGTATAGAAACACCGAACCCCCACGCATCTAAGCCCCAGCGGGGATCAAGCGAGTGGATAACGAGTGCGATAGAGATCCCAAAGGTATATAGCGAGCAATTACAAAAACATGAAAAAACTGTCTTCAAATGACGAAAAATGGCTTGGCTGCCGACTTTTCAAACAGGTTCTAAACTCTACTACTCCGCCGCTGTTCCCTGAAGCCGGAGACACCGTAGATTAACACAAAAAAGATAATCGTCGCCTGTATCACGAATGTCATCTTCGCCGAAATACCCGCCATCTGCTGCATGGCATCCGAGCCCGTCTTTAATGCTCCGAACAATAGAGAAGACAGGATAACCCACAGCGGATGGAGCTTCGCCAGTAAGGCGACAGCGATTGCCGTGTACCCGTACCCGGGCGAAAAGTTTAGAAACAGCCGTCGAGTGAGCGCCGAGAGTTCGATAGCGCCTCCCAGTCCGGCAAGAGCACCGCTGATGAAAAGCGCGAGAATCACGTTCTTGGAGATTGAAATGCCGGCTGCCTCTGCCGCTTTCGGATTGGCGCCCACGGCTCTGATCTGATATCCCAATACGGTGCGAAACAGGACGATTGACAATATAATGGCGAGAGCAATCGCCAGTGGGAGTCCGAGATGGAATCGCGTGTGAGGAATCAGGCGCGGCAGATGCGAAGCGGCGGCAATCATGTCGCTTTGGGGACCGCGTTTCGCCGCCTCCTGTAACGGTCCGCCATCGACCATATAACTCAGGAGATGGATGGCGACGTAGTTCAGCATAATCGTGCTGATGACTTCCTGCACGCCGCGGTACACCTTTAGCAAAGCCGCAATCAACGCCCAGAACCCGCCTGCCGCTGCTCCGACGAGGAGAGTAAGCGGGATAGCAAGGATCGGTGGAAGATGCGGAGCGATACTCATACCGCACCACGTGGATGCGATAGCCCCAACCAGGAACTGGCCCTCCGCGCCGATATTCCAAATACCGCAACGGAACGAGAAGGCAACCGCCAAACCTGTGAGGAGGAAGGGCACACCTTTAATCAACGTTTCCGCGATTCGTTGCCCGTCTCCGAACGATCCAACGACCGCGACCCATAGTGCTTCCCACGGATTGTAGCTGCAAAGCGCGAGGATGATCCCATTGGTGACGAGCGTAGAGAGAAGGATGGCAAGCGGAAATAAAATCTGCCTCCGGCTTAGAGATGTGAACTTGGATAGGACGTTCATGGGTGGGTTTCGGCGCCTGTCATCAGCAACCCGAGGGCGGTCATATCGTTCCGCTTCGATGTGGCGTCGATCAAATTCCCGTTGGACATGACGAACACGCGGTCGCTTAGGGTTAACGCTTCATCCAGTTCCGTGGAAATCAGCAACACCGCTTTTGACGCTTGCCGCTGCGCTATCAGGCTTTTATGCACGTATTCCGCCGCGTTAATGTCCAACCCTCGCGTCGGGTTGACGGCGATTAACAGCGCCGGATTTCGTGAAATCTCACGAGCCAAAACAATCTTCTGCTGATTGCCTCCGGAAAGGGCATGCGCCTCAATATCCTTGGACGGCGTGCGAATGTCGTAGTTCCTAATCAAACGCTCCGAATCATCGCCTATTCCTGTTTTATCCAGCAAACCGCGCTTGCGATGCGACCGGAGGTGATGCACGTCAAGAATCAGATTTTCGCTAATCGAGAAGTTGACGACTAAACCTGCGCTTTGTCTGTCGCCCGGTATGTATCCTACTCCCAGCCCTCGTATATCCGCGGTAGTCTTGTTCGTGATCGAAGTATCGAACAGTCTGATGTCGCCGGATATTACCTTACGCAGCCCGATTAGCGCTTCCGCCAACTCCACTTGACCGTTCCCATCTACCCCGGCAATCCCCACGATCTCACCTCGGCGCACCTCAAGCGAAACGCCTTGAACCGCAATCTCGCCCTGGTTTCCACGAATCACAACATCTTGTAGATGGAGCACGGCATCGTCGGAAGCTACCTCCTCAATCAATTCCGTGTCGTCTTGCGAGACAGGCGGCTCGTTCCCCATCATCTGCCGAGCGAGTGCTTCGGTCGAGGTGTCCGCCGTTTTCGTCACATATGTCTTGCTTCCGTTTCGCATCACGGTCACGCGATCGCTGATCGTCATGACCTCCTTCAATTTATGGCTGATGAAGATGATTGAACGATCATCAGCCTTTAGTCGCCGCAGGATGGAAAAAAGTTCGTCAACCTCTTGAGGGGCAAGCACGGCGGTGGGCTCGTCAAGGATAAGGATTCGAGCGTCTGCCGCCAGCGCCTTAAGGATTTCCACACGTTGTTGAAGTCCGACCGGCAATTGCCAAATGTACGCCTCCGGATCAATGGCAAATCCGAACTGTTCGGACAACTCCCGTGTCTTTTGATTTGCTTCGTCTCTGCAGAACCGGAATCCTCGATCTCGGGTTCCGAGGGCGATGTTCTCCGCGACGGTAAGGTTCTGGATGAGCAAGAAGTGCTGGTGAACCATACCGACGCCGTGGGCGATGGCGTCGCGTGGCGAGACTAGTCGGGTGGGTTCGCCGGAGATTCTAATCTCCCCGGTATCTGGCTGGTGCAAGCCATAAATGAGATTCATCAAGGTGGACTTTCCCGCACCGTTTTCACCCAAAACGGCATGGATTTCCCCCGCCTTTAGGTCGAAATCCACATTGTCAACCGCGGCGAGATTCCCAAACCTCTTCGTAATGCCGTTCAGTTCAAGTACGTTCATGTTTGTGGCGATGCGTATTCCGCGGAAAGAGAATGAAATCTCTTGCCTATTCGCGGCGATGAATCTGATTCTCGGATTTGCGTGCGTGAAGAGTTGGCAAAGGCAGGTGCACTAGTTAACCAGCCATTAGACATCTTTCCTAATTAACCCGAGCAGTTGTCGGTTGAAAATCCTTCGGTTTAAGTTAAAGTGTTCAACCTTCGCTTCAGCGGGACAGTGTGTTCAAACTTTAATTGTATTAAGTCACATAGCCCCAGAGGGGCGGAAGGTGTATAGAAACACCGAATACACCCTCACCAAAGCCCCAGCGGGGATCAAGCGAGTGGATAACGAGTGCGATAGAGATCCCACAGGTAGCAACTTGCGTCAAATAAATCACCGAGGTACAGAGGCCCAGAATGGGAAATAAGCAGACAAGCGGGTAAACCGGTATACATGCACATCTCGTCAATCTCTTGATTGTGCATTTGCTCCTTTAGTCAATCAACACTGCAAAAAACCTGACACGACTGACTTTATTTTGGAAAGATGTCTATTACAAATCATCCACGCCAAAGTGGATTCGTGGCACCTTGACCTGTTTCGCCAGGATCTGCGATTTGACTTCCTCGACTTTCTTTGTCACTTGTTCCGGGATCTTGTTCGCAAGTTCCGGGTTGTAGACAATCTTTATTGCCTCGTCGTTTGACATGGTCATGTTGAGAGTTTTTGCCTCGAATGTGCCGTCTTTAACGCTCCTCGCCACTCGCACAAAGCAGTCCAAAGAGATAACCGCGTTGGCAAGGATTGTTGTGGGCGAAACATGGCTCTGATCGCGGTTGGATCCGAAGCAATAAACATCCTTGCCGGACTGACGCGCGTTTTCCATAGCTTCAAACACCCCCCGTCCAGCCGCGTTCGCGTTGTGGAAGATGAAGTCGATTCCCTCGTTAATCTGTGCTAACGCGATTTCCTTCGCTTTGCCGATGTTATCCCAATCTCCCACATACGCGCGCCGTACTTCCGCGTCCGGATTCGTAGCTTTCACGCCGCCTTCAAATGCCATGAATGTGCTGTTGATCGATGGGATGTTCGTACCGCCGACGACTCCGACCTTTCCCGTTTGCGTCATCATTCCGGCAATGACACCGAGTAGGTAGGTGGCTTCCTCCATTTCAAACACAATCGGTGCCACATTCTTTAGTATGGTGCTTCCCGACGAAGTGACAAACACCGTCCCAGGAAAGTCGGGAGCAACCGCTTTGGCGGGGTCTTGGTATTCGTACCCGTGCCCAAATACCAGACTGTATCCATTCTGTGCATACGACCGAAAATGGTCCTCCTGATCTGCAGGTGTGCGGCTCTCGATATGACTAATCTGGGCGCCGAGTTCCTTCTCGATGGCTTTGAGCCCCTCGAAAGCCAGGGCATTCCAACCGGCATCGCTTGCCGAACCGGGCAATAACATTGCCACCTTGAACGGTTTTTCCGCCGCCTTTTTGTCGCAGGCGATCATTCCAAGTAGACATGCTGTTCCAAATATCAAAAAAAGCGCAAGAATCTTAAACGAATAATGCTTCATCCGCATTCAGTGTTTCCTCCGTATAGGTTCATGAGATATGGTCAAAAAAGGGGTAGTCTCTGGTTTCCTGCGTATCGTCCGAATGCGGGAATTATAGCATATAGACGAATACATGTCAATTTCCCGCCGATGGACGAGACTGAGCAATGGCGTCTAATTTTGAGTGAAATGTAGGGTGGGAATCGCCTACCGCCTTTCGTCTTTCTACAGCCCACATTCAGATACGGTTGCCGCTACTCTCGGGAATTCTCCTTGACTATGCGACTTCCCAATGTTATGATTATCGGCGAAATCTTGCGAGAATTGGTTGGACCGAGTCCGAAATGGCGAAACGTAAAAAACGGAAACACATTCCCGCCCATGCACCGAGCGCTTCCGCTCCAACAATAGGGAATCCGGATCAAAAACACCCGGATGGTGTTCTCCAAATACGTTGTTACGGCGATCCGGTGCTTCGGCAAAAGGCATTGCCTGTCGAGACAATTTCCAGCGCCGAAAAGGACCTGGCGGATTCCATGCTGGCGACGCTGTACGCCATTCCCAATGGCGTTGGCTTGGCAGCGCCGCAGGTCGGTGTATCGAAGCGATTGGTCGTGATTGACGTAAACCGGGAGGACCTTGACAGCAAACCTTTGATATTGATTAACCCGAGGATACAAAGCCGAGAAGGGGAGATTGTTGACGAAGAGGCGTGTTTGAGCATCCCCGATGTCACTGCCGATGTCAAACGAGCGGAGAAAGTGGTTGTCTCCGCACTCAATCTGGACGGAGAACCTGTTTCGATTGAAGGTGAAGGTTTCTTTGCCCGCGTACTCCAGCATGAGATAGATCATCTGGAAGGCGTGCTGTTCATTGATTATGTCGGCGGTCTCAAGCGTCAACTCCTCCGAAAAAAACTGCGCCATCTTCAGCAACAATCGACGGATGATTAGATAAGAAAAATGTCAAAGACTCTCGCGTTAGAAACAGATAGAAAGTTAGAGGCGTTGAATGCCCTTCTGAAGTCCTACGGGGATGTAATTGTCGCGTTTTCGGGTGGCGTGGACAGTACTTTCCTTGCAGAGGCGGCACGACGCGTTCTAGGGGATAAAGCGCTTGCTGTCACTGCAATCTCCGATTCCTATCCGGAGCGTGAGATGGAAGCGGCCAAAGACATTGCAAAACAGATTGGGATTCGATTCGAGACTGTAAATACCGACGAACTGGAGATGGAAGGCTACGCCAGTAATCCGACCAATCGATGTTACTTTTGCAAGACGGAACTCTTCACCAAACTCAAACCTATTGCCGAAAAATACCGAGTTAACACGATTGTGTACGGCGCGATTCCCGACGATATCGGCGATTATCGTCCCGGCATGGATGCCGCTAAGAGCATGGGAATCAAGGCGCCGCTAATTGACGCCAACCTGACGAAAGCCGATATTCGAGACGTGTCCAAGGTATGGGGGTTGCCGACATGGGACAAACCCGCTTTTGCCTGTTTGTCATCACGGTTTCCGTACGGGACGCGCATTACCCGTGACCTGCTCCGGCAAGTCGATCGCGCGGAACAGTTCTTGTATGATCTGGGCGTGCGGCAATTTCGAGTTCGTCATCACGAGGATCTTGCGCGAATTGAACTTGAACCTGCGGAATTCCCGAACGTCGCGACGAAATCGATACGCTCCCAAATTGACGAATACTTCAAATCGCTCGGCTATCGGCATGTCACCCTTGACCTGCAGGGATATCGTTCCGGCAGCTTGAACGAAGGCGTACCAACGATTTCGATCGAGCCGCCAAAACTAATTTAGAAACTGCCTTCGTCGGGTTTTGCTCTGCGGGAATAGGGACACAGTACCGATCCCCTTTAGTTCTCGTGCTTTCTTTATGAGGTAGGCACCTCCACCCTAGCCCGGTCGCGGCGGCAGGTGTGCAGAAACACAATCCACCAAACATCAAGAGCCCCAAGGGATGATCCTACTTCTAGGCTCGAAAATGCACCCGCCTTGGCATGACTTGGGGCGGGGAGCCATTCAAATTGATTAGATTATCGGCGGTCTTCAGAAAAATGACCATTCACCCCGATCTAATCCCAACCTATTTCTTGATATTTCTTGGCGCCGTAGGGTTGATCGCGCTCGTTTGGCTGTCTAGAAGGAAGGGCATGCGGGGACGTCCGATCTCCGAGCGCGGGAAATTATCAACAACCAAAAGGGAATTGTCGGATTCGGAGAAACGGGAGATCTCGGAGAAAATTCGCCAATCGCGCAGCGAAACGCTCAAGAAGATGCCCAATCTCGACAGTAACAGGATTTTCATCCTGGTTGCGATAATCGGACTCGGCATTTTATCTCTCGTTTGGGTACTCATGCTCATAAGTCGAGGTTTCCGCAAATGGTGAACGACCGAAAGACGAAGTAGATGTTAAGACAAGAGGCGCAATCCAATCAACAAATAAATCCGCTAATCGGCGTCGAATTTTTCAGCCAGAAGAAATTGGATGCGTGCACCCATTGCGGTCTCTGTCTGCCAACCTGTCCCACCTATCGCGAGTTGGGCTTGGAGACAGATTCGCCGCGAGGTCGGCTCTATTTGATGAGCACGGCGTTTAGGGATATTGATCCGACCCCGCTCAATGAGGATTGGGGGAAATATATTTACCGCTGCTTGGATTGCCGCGCATGTGAAACAGCATGTCCGTCCGGCGTGCATTTCGGAGTGCTTGTCGAGGAAGCGCGTGCCATCTATGAGCTTAATACCAAACGTCCGAAGAAGCATAGGTTGTGGACAAACTTGGTTTTTAAAGGCCTCTTGCCTAAGCGCATGCGTCTCAATTTGGTTTTTGAGTTGCTGTGGTTATATCAGCGCCTCGGAATTCGTTCGTTTGTGCGCCGCACCGGGATTCTAAAGCTGATGGGCAAAATGGGTGAGATGGAAGCCATGATGCCCGAAGTTCCAGCCCCTACCCTGAAATATTCCCTGCGGAAGTTATCGCCCGCGAAAGGCGCGGCGAAATATCGGGTCGGCTTTATCTCCGGGTGTGTAATGAACCAACTCTTCACACAGACCAATCTTGCAACCGTCCGTGTGCTTCAAGAGAACGGTTGCGATGTTCTCACGCCGCGAAAACAAAACTGCTGCGGCGCGCTGCATGTGCATAACGGCGTCCGTGATACTGCGCTCGGTTTGGCACGGCAAAACATCGATGCCTTTGAAGGGGAAGATCTGGATGCGGTTATTATCAACTCGGCGGGCTGCGGCGCGACGCTCAAAGAGTACGACGCGCTGATGCAACACGATAGCGAGTACGCCGAAAAAGCGGTGAGGTTCAGCGAGAAGATGCGCGACATCAGCGAATTTCTAGCTGAAATTGGTATTACACCGCCCAAAGGCGAGATTCAACGTACCGTTACCTACGATGAGCCGTGTCACCTCGTGCATGGACAGAATGTTCACGCCCAACCTCGCCAACTGCTTCAATCCATACCGGGCTTGAACCTTGTTGAACTCAAGGAATCCGAATGGTGTTGCGGCAGCGCAGGAATCTATAATATTACCCAGCCCGACATGTCAAAGAGCATATTGAATCGCAAGATGAATCATATCGCTGATACCGAGGCGGAGATTGTGGCGTCGGGGAACCCGGGTTGTATCCTGCAAATTCAACTCGGCTTACGGGAACGTGACTTGCCGATGAAGGTGATGCACCCGGTAGACCTTCTCGACTGCGCCTATCGCGGCGTTGATCCCCTTGCGTAGATTATCATATAGAGACATACGCATGATAAAGTGGCAGCTAGTCGCTCTATGTTCGGCGATCCTACTTATTAACGCTGGGTGTGGTGGAATAAACCAACCCGCGGCTGGGCTACTTTACGATGCCAGAGCGCAGATAGAGGCTGCCAAGCGGGCGGAAGCCGCGACGCGTGCCGGTCAGGAATTGGCGGATGCCGAACAGATGCTTGCTCAAGCTGAAACCGCATTGGATGCCGGAGAGGGCGACCAAGCCTATCGATTGGGGATGCGAGCCTATCTCAACGCGAGACTTGCGGAAGCTACCGCTATCTTGGGTCGGAGCGAGGACCAAGCGATTGAAATTGCAATGGACCTGGAGTCGAAACTTCGCGCCGCGGACGCCGCACTCCGCCAACTTGAAGAAGCGGAGGAGAAATTAGAAAAGCTGAAGACGGCACCTCCATAATCCCATCTCCTGCTAGTCGAAACCTCCTACGCCCTGTGCCGGGCGAATAATCCATAATGCAATCCTGTCAATCCACATCGGTGTTTTTCCTTCTAATCGTCTGCGTCGTGACCGTCGGGTGCGGGGGCAAGGTTGATTCAATCTTGCTCGAAACCTCCCTGCAAAATGCGCAAAGTGCCGTTTCCGATGCGATGCGCCTTGATGCCGAAACATACGCCAAAATCGGAATCTCACGGGCGATGAAGTTCCTTGAGGACGCGCGGAGTGCGCAGGCCGCCGGAAAGGGAGCTCATAGCATGGAGTTGGCGTATCAGGCGCAGATGGAGGCGAAAATATCGGGAATCCAAGCCCGTCAATCGGTTGTGCAACTGCAAATCGATCAAGTTAAGACGGAGATACTGGATGCCATCATACAAGAGAAAACTCATCAAGTATTGACCGCGCAAACCCACCAAGCGATTGCCGAAGAGCTAACAAGCCGTGCCCTGGATAAAGCCGACCAAGCCGAAAAACGGGCGATCAATGCCCAAGCTGCCGCGGACGAAGCGAAGAAAGCCGCCCAAAAGTCGATGCGGTATCATGAGACGCAGTTAGCCATATCGGAGGCTAAGCACGTGCTCGGTTTCGCTAACGAAGCTGGTGCAGCCGTACACGCTCCGGCTGACTATATGGAGGCGGAGAATCTGATTGCCGGGGCGGTCGCGATGCTCCAGCGTGACGCCTTTGATGATGCGGCGGAATTGGCCGGTCAAGCCGAGAAACGAGCGCAAACTGCTCGCCTAACTTCCATTAAAGCTGCGGACGCGGTGAACGCCAAGAAAACGAAGGCGTTTACAGCGGCAAAACTCGCTATTGCGGCAGCGCAGGCAGAAATTGGCCGAGCGGAGAGTGTGTATGCGTCTGTATACGCGGAAGATCTCTTCCGGCGCGCTGCCTCGGCGCTTGAACAAGCCAATACCTCGTTGAACGCCGAGCAGTATTCGCAGGCTTTGGAGACGGCGGAGCAGGCGGAAGATCTGGCACGTCAAGCGTATACCGCTGCCGAAGGGATAGACAGCAAACGACGGGCGGAGGAAGCGTTGGAGGAACAAATTGCTCAAGCAAAGGATGCGATCTTCAAGGCGGAGGAATCAATTGAGGGCAAGCGCAATACGGATGTCCCGCACCTCGCGCCCGAAATGTACGATCACGCCGATGCCTTATTGGCGGATGCAAGGAGCGCGCTCTCTGAAGAGCGTTACGGATCTGCTATCACGTCCGCGAAGCAGAGTCAAGACGCGCTTGGCGGTGCAATTGACGCCGCCGAGCAATTGAAAACCGTAGAAGATCGTATCTTCGAGGCTGCCGATGCGATCTCATCGGCTGAGGTTGAAAAAAGCAAGGATGGAATCTTAATCCGGTTTAGCGGGAATCTGTTTGACTCCGGAAGCGCAAAACTGAATACCGAATTTCTGCCGCGCTTGAAGCAACTCGCGGAAGTTATCAAAAATCTCCCGGACCATAATGTTCGAATTGAGGGACACAGTGATAGCAGCGGAAGTGAAGAAGCCAACCTCAGACTAACGGAGAAGAGAGCGGCCACTTTTAAGAAATTCTTGGTGGATCAGTGCGGCGCACCAGACGAACGCTTAATGACCGTTGGGTTGGGAGAGACCGCGCCGATTGTAACCGAAAACGACAATTCGAGCAAATCTAGGAACCGTCGAATCGATACGATTATCCTAACGCGCCCGTAATCCTGCACGGATAATCGCCGAACTGGGAGACATTAACGGTCATGACATATCCGGGACCGCCGTCGCAGCTTGACCCCTTTATCGTTACCCAAATCTCCCAAAGTTTATTCGGCGATCGGTTCATCATCTTCTACGACAACATCATCCAGTTCCACAACCACTGTTACTCCGTTGAGCGAATCAATGAGCCTGATCATCCGTACTACGAGCACTTCTATCTGGTAGATGTGAACTCCAAGTTGGCGATGCGCACCGATATCGAGTGCGCATCGCCCGGGAGTTACGGCGCAATTTTTGATCCGGAAACGGGGGAGATTGTCGGGCATGATTAGCCCGAGGTGATTACCTGAGCCGTGAGGTAAACATGGGACATGGAGTGCGTGGTGCCTACGTGACTCATGTTCACGTCATGTACTTGCCGATTAGCAAATCTAATTTGCGGCGGGTAGCATCGGGAATCGATTGCTGATTGGTTGCGATTGATTTTTCGAGCGCGGTTGAGCACGCGCAGCCGGTTCGCTCGTCCGGAATCCTGCGGATGATAGCTTTGGCCGCCTCTTTCGCCGTTTCCACGTTGGCAAGCAAGTGCTGCAGAATCATCTCCGCCGTGACATTGTCGTGGTCCGGATGCCAGCAATCGTAATCCGTGGAGCAGGCGAGCGTCGCATAGCAAATCTCGGCTTCGCGCGCAAGTTTTGCTTCCGTGGCAGCCGTCATGCCGATGACATCGAAGCCGAGATGTCTGTACACATTTGACTCAGCTTGAGTTGAAAAGGCAGGACCTTCCATACAGATATATGTGCCACCCTTGTGCGTTGTTACGCCGACAGAAGTGCCTCCCTCATAGATGAGTTTACGTAGAACGGGGCAGAATGGATGAGCGAGACTGACATGCGCCGATAGCCCCTCTCCGAAAAACGTGCTTACCCGATTCTTGGTGTGATCGTACAACTGATCCGGAACCACAAAGTGGCGAGGTTCTATCTCAGATCTCAGGCTTCCGACGGCGCTGACGGAAATAATCCACTCGACTCCGAGGCTCTTTAGGGCGTAGATGTTTGCACGAACGTTAATCTCCGAGGGAAGTAATCGATGTCCGACGCCGTGGCGCGGCAGGAATACGACCCGTTGCCCTTCAATCGTGCCCGATATCAGCGAATCGCTGGGTCGTCCGAAAGGGGTGTCGAGGTCAATCTCCTCTATGTCGCTGAATCCCTCCATCTGGTAGAAGCCGCTGCCGCCAATCACCCCAATTTTGACACTCATACATCCTCCAATCATCTTTGAATATAGATATATTGCACGTTATAATTTCTCTGTCTATTGTTCATCTGTTTTATTGTGCTTGCGCTGGCGATGCGAACCCTAAAAGGGGGCTCATAGCTGAATTCCGGGAAGATTCTATTGACATGGTAAGGAAAGGTTCTCACTAAGGATGGTCTCGTTACAGTGCGGAGATTTGGCAATCGAAGGTGAATCCGGCTCCGCCGTTGCCACATATATACGCGTGAAGGAATTGGACCTCATTTTCGATCTGGGTCGATGCCCGATGAGTTTCATCGGAACCGGACATGTGTTTATCTCCCATTTTCATTTGGACCACTACTTTGGGCTGCCGATATATATCAGCCAACGCTGGCTTGCCGGGATACCGCCCGGGAAGATTTATGTTCCGAAGGCCGGTGTAGAACAGTTGCGCAGTATCTTGGATAGGATTTCGATACTCGATTGCGGCGCCGTGTGGGACTATCAAGTCACACCGGTCGAGGCGGGAGATCGGATTCCGTTCCGACAAAATCTGGTGGCGCATGTGTTGCCGGGGTACCATAGAGTGCCGTCGGTCGGTTACCTCGTTTGCGAGTCCCGCGAAAAACTCAAGCCCGAATTCCAAGGCTTGCCGGGGAAAGAGATAGCCGAATTGCGCCGATCCGGTACAAAGGTTACCGCCCAGGTTGAGTTGCCGTTAATCGCATACTTGGGAGATACGCAGCGCGTCGAGCTTGATGCCCATCCCCTACTGCGGAAGTGCAAGGTCCTGATCTGTGAGTGTACCTTCCTGACGCCGGAACACCGCAAACGCGCGGAGAAATCAATGCACCTGCATCTTGACGATATACCGGCTTTAATGACTGCCTTTGAAAGTGAACATGTTGTACTCACCCATTTCTCACGCCGGTATACGCCGGACGTTATTCGCCAACGTATCAGTACCGCATTGTCGCCTGATGATCTTGCCCGTATCCAACTGTTAATCTAGACGTTGTGATGCGCCGATCGCCAAAAAGCGGGAGTCAATTCCCTGTTTTTCCTTGGAGAATTCGGATTAAAAAAGACTTCACACCCCGGCGATCATCGGGTTCTTGATCCGATGTCCCAGCTTCCTGTTCAATGTCAAACTCATACCCGTTCCCACCCTTATCCGTCTCAAGTTCACGGATAATTTGCTCCGCCTGTTGATAATATTCCACATCGCGTCCAAGGTCCATATATTCTTTGAAGCCTTCATAAGCCTTGGTAAGTTCCCGAACTTCACGATAGCAAACAGCTTGCTGATAGATTCCCTCGGCGCGCCAGAGGGATTCGGGATTGTTGTCAAACAGCTCCCGATAGGCGTCAATCGCTTGATCGAACTGCCTGTTCAACTGATATAACCTGCCAATCTGATAGCGTGCATCCGCCGCCGCGAATTTTTTATACGACAGTTCGTCTGCCAATGTCCGGTAGGCGACAATAGCGCTAGGATAGTTTCTGAGGTCTTCCCAGTGCCGTCCGATGAACTGATAGCATTGAACGACTATATCGTTAATACGTGGAACGTATCTTTCGCCAGAAATTATTCTTCGATCGGTCGGTATATAATCTATCACGCTCTTGGACCGATACCGCCTAATTTCCGCTTGGTTTTGGGCAATCTCCGTTAAGGTGCGGTCCGTTTCTTTCAGCAACCGTCCCGCGTACGTTGCATCGTATGAGTCGGGATACATCTCAATCACTTTGTTATACGCGTGCCAACCACCCCGATAATCGAACAATTTATAGAAGTGGATTTCTCCAATCTTGGTCAGCGCCATAGGCGCTTTTTCGTAGTCCGGGAACTCTTCGACCACGCGTTGGTAGTGCGTGATCGCCTGCGGATAATCACCGAGCTTCTCGTAACTCTCGGCAACATCATACAATGCTTGAGCGGCGATGTTGTAGCTTTCCCGTGCGTTGTTCTGAACATATAGCGCACTGTACTCTTTGTATATACGTTGTGCCTCTTCAATCAGCCCACGATATTTGCGCATGTCCGCGATGACGCTTTTTGCTCGATCCCCGTAGTAACTCAATGGTGCCATGGCAATGATTGCGTTGTAACTTTCGATGACCTTATCCCAGTCGTACCGTCTGCTGTAAATCTCGGAAATCTGCCAAAGGGAACGCTGAGCATAATTGCCCGTAGGTTCGGCTTTGACGGTAGCCCGGTAGGCGTTAAGCGCCTCATCATAAAGTGCTTTCTTTTGCTGAATTTGCTCGCGCCACTTCTCTTGTTCGGTATCCCTATCTGCTTGGATGAAAAACGCTTCCGCCGCATCAAACAGCCTATCCGCGTACCGGACGCTTAAGTCGGGTGAACTAATCCGCACCCCACCACAACCTGCAAGCGCAAGAATGAGCACAGCGAATGCGAGACGGAGATGAAGGCACACAAAAGACCTAATTGATTCCTCTAAGTTCATTCCTTGGAATGAGTACATGCAAATTACATGAAGATTTCTAGCAGCATCAAGACGATTTAGTGCTAATCAAGCGATCTCGCTCATGCATCGCCTCCTGAAATGAGCAAGGATACCCTGTCCTGCTTTCCCTGATAAACTAGGGTTAGACTAGGATTTCGCACGCGGGAAATCAGCCGGATCTTTATCCGATGTCCCAGCCTCTTGCTCGACATAAAACTTATACCCGTCGCCATCCTGATCTGCCTCAAACTGGCGGACGATCTGCTCAGCTTCTTGATAATATTCCGCCTCTCGGCCGAGGTTCATGTAGGCTAGGTATCCTTCATACGCCATAGCGAATTCGCGAACGCCGCGATAGCAGACGGCTTGCTGGAAGATTCCCTCGGCGCGCCAGAGGGATTCAGGGCTTTTGTCATACAGTTCCTGATAGGCTTCAATCGCCTGATCAAGTTGCCCATTCAACTGATATAACCTGCCAATCTGGTAACGCGCATCAGCAACCGCTGATATATTATCCGGCCGCTCGTCCACCAGGGCTCGGCAATTGACAATAGCACGAGGATAATGGCCAAGATCTTCCCAACGCCGTGCGATAAACTGAAAACATTGGGCGACGATATCAACGTAGCGTCGTTCAGAATATCTCTCGTTTGGTACAATTTTCCGGCCACTTTTTTCATTCTCTTTCGCCTTCATGCTTCGATACCGCTCAATGTCCGCCTCGCAATGGGCGATCCCCCTTAAGGTGCGGTCAGTGTCTTTCAGCAATCGAATCGCTTGCGTTGCTTCGTAGGAGTCGGAATACATCTCAATCACTCTGCAGAACGTGAGCCAACCAGCCTTGTAATCGTAAAACCTGTAGAAATGTATATGGCCGATCCTCGACAATGCCACGGGCGCTTTTTCATGTTTTGGAAATTCATCTACCATCCGTTGGTAATATGAGATCGCCTCCGGGTAGTCCCCCAACTGCTCGTAATTCTCCGCAACATCATACAATGCGTGAGCCGCTATGTCGTAGTTTTGCCGTGTGCTGTCTCGAACATATAGTGTACTGTACTCTCGGTATTTGCGTTGCGCTTCTTCGATCTGCCCGCGATACTTGCGTCTGTCCGCGATAGCCTTTTCCGCCCTGTCCACATAATAACCTGATGGCGCTATCGCTAGTATCGCATGATAACTCTCCATGACCTCATCCCATTCGTAGTGCCTTTTGTAAATCTCCGAAATCTGCCACAGAGAACGCTGGGCTAATTTGCCGGTCGGCGCGGCTTTGGCGACAGCCCGGTAGGTGTTAAGCGCTTCATCGTAAAGAGACTTCCTTTGCTCAACTTGCTCTCGCCGCTTTTCCTCCTCCTTATCCTTGTCGGCTTCCACGATAAACGCTTCCGCTGAGTCAAACAGCCTATCCGCATCCCGGAGGCTTAAGTCGGGCGAACTAATCCGCACCCCGCCGCAACCCATAGCCGATAGGGTGGCGATAACCATCGCAATTAAGAAGCTAGAGCACACGAAGTGTTTCAATTTAGCGCCTCTGGTCATTTTCCTTCAGATTTGCACATCTTATGATTGTAAGTTCATAAACGACGACGATATCTGTAATTACCCGCACAAGCGAAAGCACCCTTGTAGCAATCAATCGACTGAATAAGGAGTAATCACTAGAGCGATTATCCACATACATGTGTGATTATTGGTTACAATGACTAGATTAATCCGCGGGAGTTCTTACCAAAGCATCAACTGCCAAGGGGTATGTCTTACGGCGTACCACGTTGAGATTCCTTCATTATCAGCGACTCACTCATCTAAGGAATGGCCTCTCATTTTACAGTCAATTATCAGTCTTCGTAAAGATTGGCTACCGTAAGGCTCGTCATTAGAACTGCCCACGTACCCCAGAAAACGGTGTTATACAGTCGTCCATTTCGTACTTTTCGATCACGGTATCCGGCAAAAAACCCCTTCTGAAAGGAGTCTGTCTCCGTCGAAATGATCTTCTGCATAGATGACGGCACATCTTTCGGCGAAGAACTGAAGCGGCCTTCGGTCTTTGCGAACGCTATGCCCGCTTCATACCCTCGCTCAAACTCCTCGGCGTCAACGGGATACCTCGTCGCAAAGAAGCTGTAGGAACCTTTCGAACCGCAGCCTGAACAGACCAAAACGCAACAGAATAGTAACCCGATGTGTTGAATCTTCATGCTTGTCTCCTTTGGAAAGGTAGGGTTATAGGTATCCTTCTATCCAAGACTCAAGACTCGCACTATGCGTTATTCATGAAAAAAGCAGGGGACATTGTCCCCTGCTTTTATGATCTGATGAAACTGACGATTAAGTTAGGATTTTGCGCCGGGGTGATCATTCGGATCTCGGTCCGATGTCCCAGCCTCCTGTTCGACATAGAACTTATAGCCGTCGCCATCCTGATCAATCTCGAACTGGCGCACAATCTGTTCCGCTTCCCGATAATATTCCACATCGCGGCCAAGACTCATATAGGCTTTGAAGGCTTCATAAGCTTTGGCAAACTCGCGAATGCCGCGGAAGCATACAGCTTGTTGGTAGACCCCCTCGTTGCGCCAAATGGATTCGGGGTTGTTGTCGAAAAGGTCCTGGTAGGCATCAATTGCCTGTTCAAGTTGCCCGTTCAGTTGATATAATCTGCCGATTTGATAACGCGCGTCCGCAGCCGCAAATTTCTTGTAAGAGAGTTGATCCGCTAACGTCCGATACGCGACAATGGCGTTAGGAAAATTTCTAAGGTCTTCCCAGCGCCTGCCGATAAACTGAAAGCACTGAACAACGATATCGACATAGCGGTTGCCGTATAGTTCGCTCGGCATAATTTTGCGGCCGGTCTTTGCGTATTCTTGCGCCTTCTTGCTTCGATACCGCTTAATCTCCGCCTGATTTTGCGCGATCTCCTTTAGGGTACGGTCGGTATCTTTCAGTAGCCGAACCGCTTGCGTAGCATCGTAGGAGTCGGGATACAACTCAATCACCCTGTTATACGCTGGCCAACCGCCCTGATAGTCGTACAACTTATAGAAATGAACGTAGCCGATCTTCGTCAATGCTGGAGGCGCTTTCTCATGCTCCGGAAATTCTTCAACCATCCGCTCATAGTTCGCAATCGCCTCCGGATAGTTGCCTAGCTGTTCGTAACTGTCGGCGACATCATACAACGCTTGTGCAGCTGTGTCGTAGTGTTCCGGTGCGTTGTTTTCTTCGTATAACGCAAGGTAGTTTTGATATCTGCGCCGTTTCTCGTCGATTAGCCGTCGATACTTGCGAATGTTGGCAATCCCGCTTTTTGCTTGACCGCCGTAGTAGCCTGATGGGGCTATCTCTACTATCGCGTTATAGTGTTCGGTGGCTTTGTCCCATTCATAACGCTTCTTGTAAATCTCGGCAATCTGATAGTGGGATCGTTGAGAATATTTGCCGGTCGGTTCCCTCTCAATAATCTCAACGTAGGCGTTAAGAGCTTCATCATACAGAGCTTTCTTTTTAGCGACTTCTTCGCGCCACTTGTCTCGCTCTTCATCCCTGTCAGCTTTGATACGATACGCTTCCGCCTTGTCATACTTTCTATCGGCATTCTGGACTTTTGCACCGATTGGGATAATCTGCACACCGCCGCAACCTGCAAGCGTTAGAGTGACAATAACGAACGCGAGGCAAAGGTTAAGACACACAAATCGTTTCATTTTGGGTTCCTCCAAAACTGTAATCGAATATTATTGAATAGAGTCGAGCCAATTAATCCGCCCATCACGCATGGCTATAATTGAACTTGACGTGCTACCTTGTAAAATTTAACATTTTTACAAAAATCGCTTCTTGAAGAGATATATTAAACCATCTCCGCTAATATATCAAGGAAATTCTTACGACACCATCGTTTCCCGTCGGAGCAAGCTTCTAATCACGGCTCCTTGCACGAGTGCCCCGTAACGACGACAGTTTCCATTGATGCCTATCTTCACCCTTTGTTATAATCAACACCCGTTCCGTCAAGCGTACGCTCAGTTGAGCGCATAGAATAAGCACGCTAATTGCGAGTGCGATCCCAAGGCGAAAAGAGATTGCCTCCGAATCGAAACTTCTCCTGTAATGCTACCTTATCAACGGCATTTTCGTAGATGCGAATCGCCGCCTGTACTATACCCAAGTGTTGGTATTCAGTGGTTGAAGCTATGACATCTCTCGAACATCCGTGGGAACAACCACCAGAGTCACTCGTTCTCACAAAAAATGATGTCCACGTATGGAGAGCCTCGTTAGCACGCAATCCTTCGGAGCTTGATGGCTTAAGGCAAATCCTCGCGCCGGATGAACAGAAACGTGCCGACCGCTTCCGATTCGAGCAACACCGTGACCGCTTTATCGTTGGTCGAGGAATACTCAGAACTATCCTCGGCAGATACCTGGATCGACATCCGAGCGGACTACAATTTCAATACACACGCCATGGCAAGCCGATGCTTCCGGCAGAAACGGAAATCTTAAGTTTCAATTTGTCACACTCGCGCGGCCTCGCCCTCTACGCGGTAACGCAAGGACGGGAGATCGGAATCGATCTGGAATTCATCCGCAAAAATATCAATCTGCTCGGAATTGCCAAACGTTTTTTTTCTGCACAAGAGTATTCTCAACTCCAAGCGCTTCCGAAGTCTTCCCAACTTCAATCGTTTTTCGAATGCTGGACGCGAAAAGAAGCTTTCATCAAAGCAAAAGGCGAGGGATTTTCTCTGCCGCTTCACCGGTTCGATGTATCAATCACACCGGGCAAACCTGCGGCATTATTGCGCACAGAATGGAATCCTGCTGAAGCTGGGCTTTGGTCGTTAAAGTCATTGAACCCCGCTCCCGGCTATGCTGCCGCGCTAGCGGTGGAAGGCAAACACTGGATTCTTCGAAACTGGATTTTTTGAGTTGGCGTGACCGGTATAACCGGAAGTGCTAGGAAGCCTTGCGCATCATAGCCCCCGGTTTTCCGTAATCGGTCCTAAGTTGACCGCAGGCGGCGGCGATATCGTGCCCTTTGCTGAATCGGATAGGCGCGGCGTGCTGGCCGGTTGCGGCGAGTTGACGAAAACGTTCTATTCGATTGAGTTCTGGACGACGAAATCCCGACTCCTCGATCTCGTTGAACGGGATGAGGTTTAGCTTGCACGGCAACCTACTCATCAGTCTGCGAAGACGCTTCGCGTCGGCGTCCGTATCGTTCACATCACGGATGAGCACGTATTCAAGGGTAGCTTTTTTCTTGGTTGCATGCGCCCACTCTTTCGCAGCATCAAGAACCTCGTCAAGGGGATATTTTTCGTTAATCGGCATCAAACGAGTCCGGACGCTGTCCGTCGTGGCGTTAAGCGAGAGTGCCAAGTTGCATTTCAACCCCTCTTTGGCGAGTTGCCGCATCCGAGGAACTAGGCCCACAGTCGAAATAGTGATTCTTTTCTCGGACATCCCGTAGCCGTCCGGATTGGACAACAGGCGCACTGATTTCAAAGTATCATCGTAATTGGCAAGCGGCTCTCCCATGCCCATGAAGACGATGTTCGTAACCGCCCTGTCTTCGCTCAAATCCCTTTCAATAGCCGTGAATTGGTCCAGAATCTCCGACGCCCTCAAGTTACGGAAAAGTCCCATTTTTCCCGTGGCGCAAAAATCGCACGCCATAGCACACCCAACCTGCGAAGATATGCAGATCGTCGTACGTTCGTGGTCGTGCATCAAGACACTTTCAACCCTGTCTCCGTTCGCAAGTTCAAACAGATACTTAGTGGCAACATCCGCGTCGGAAATGGTGCAGCGAGTAGCACGCACTTCGCTAACAGAGGCTTCCGCCTGTAGCTTCGCTCTGAACTCTTTGGGCAAATTGGTCATGTGTTCAAAGTTCGACACACGTTTGCCGTAGATCCATGAGGCGAGTTGCGCCGCGCGATACTTTGGTTCGCCCCATTCCGAGACAAGCGTCTCCAGTTCGGGCAGCGTTAGTCCTTTCAGATTGAGTTTCTTTGGTGATTCAACCGGTTTCATCAGTTTTACGCGAGTTGTGCGGTGTCCCAATATCTCCGGAATACTTCAGAGAAAATCTCGTTATTGACGCTGTTTTATGAAGTTTCCAGCTTTTGCCTCAGTATCTGATTGACCATCTGCGGGTTCGCCTTTCCCTTGGTAGCTCTCATGACCTGTCCCACGAGAAAACCGATCGCCTTTTTCTTGCCGTCTCTGTAATCCTGCGCCGACCCCGGATTTTCCGCAACTACCTGATCGATGATCGTTTCGATAGCCGACGAATCAGAGATTTGCGCAAGCCCCTTCTCTTCAACGATTTGGCGAGGCGATTTTCCCGTTTCAAAGACTTCCGGAAGAACGGATTTGGCAATCTTTCCGCTGATTGTTCCCTCTTTGATTAAATTGATTAGTTCGCTCAGGTGCGCCGGCGTGACCTTGGATTCTTGAATCTCAAGCCCGGCGCTGTTCAACAGTCCCGACAAGTCACCCATAATCCAGTTGCTACTGCCTTTCGGATCTCCGCTTAGGCGGGCGCATTCATCAAAATAGTCTGCCATCTGGCGTGTTGCCGTCAGAAACTCGGCGTCGTAATCGGGGATTTGATACGCCGTGGCGAAGCGTTTTCGCCGCGCCGCAGGCAACTCTGGCAATGCGGAACGAGTTGCCTCAGTCCTTTCCGGACTAACATTGGTGCGCACAAGGTCCGGCTCCGGAAAATATCGGTAGTCATGCGCCTCCTCCTTGCTTCGCATAGGGGATGTTCTACCGGTGTCAAGATCGAACAGCAGCGTTTCCTGATAAATTTCGCCGCCCTCATCCAGAATTCGTGCTTGGCGCTTTTCCTCGTATTTTAGCGCCGCCAGAACGTGTTGGAACGAGTTCTTGTTTTTTAATTCTGTGCGCGTTCCGAAGTCGTGGCTGCCGACGGGGCGTAGAGAGATGTTGGCGTCACATCGAAAACTCCCCTCCTCCATATTGCAGTCGCTAATGTCGATGTATTCGAGAATCTCCTTGACTGCGCGCCAGTATGCAATCGCTTCGTCGGGGGATCTTAGGTCCGGCTCACTAACGATCTCCAGTAACGGAACACATGCGCGGTTAAGATCCACATAGCTCCGATTCGAGTTACCGGTCACGTCCGCGTGGACCAGTTTGCCTGCGTCCTCTTCCAAGTGAATCTGATGAATGCGTGTCCGATGAGTTTCCCCGTCAAACATGAAGTCGACATAACCATTCCGTCCCAAAGGGGCGTATTTTTGCGAAATCTGATACCCTTTCGGGAGATCCGGATAGAAATAATTCTTGCGATCAAATGTGCAGTTGGGCGAAATGTCGCAGTTCAAGGCTACTGCGGCGCGGAGCGCGAATTCAAACGCTCGCTCGTTCAGTACCGGAAGTACACCCGGCATGCCTAAGCAAATTGGGCATGTTCGAGTATTCGCATCCGTACCAAATGCCACCTCGCAATTGCAGAAGAGTTTGCTGTTCGTATTCAGCTCGGCGTGAACCTCCAAGCCGATCACGGTTTCATATTTGGAGCTAGACATGTTTCATTCCTAAGCAAGTTTCAAAAGTAAACTTTAGATTTTGGGGACGATGTGGAAGAAAAATCCAGGATACTTGTGCTGAATCGACAAATCCAATAAATCTTTATCTAGCTACTTAACTTCCATTCTTTCGCTCCAGAGGAGCGGTATGTCTGTAGAAAACCGATAGCTTCAATATTCTGCTCCAGAGGAGCAGCATGTTTGCCAAACGGACACAGGTCCCATTTCTTCTAGTCGATGCGTAAGACCAGTTTCATATTGCAACTTGCTTACATTTCATTTGAGTTTAGTGAGCACAGAATCTCGCAAGCCTGAATGTGAGCACAAGTGCTAGACAATTCCGAGGGCCGCAGCGCAGACAATCAGAGCCCATTGGATGCTGAAGGCCGCTGCCTAGAGTTCATTGTTATTGATTGTTTCCAGCGCCAGTCTGATTTCCTGATCGAATGCTGTTTTCAGCCTCCGTATCGTCTCGCTGTGCCACATTCTGAATTCTTCCAACTCGCTATCGGGCAAATCGATGTTCCCGTCACGACAGACAGAAATCTCCTGGCTTTTACCATCCTTGCGTTCCCATATCAATCCCTCCCCAAAATTGGACTCGATTTCTGTCCGACGTTCCATTAGCGCATTAAGAATCTGTAGGTTTTCTTCTCTACTACCCCAGTTAATCCATATATACGCGCATACTCTATTGTTTTCTCTGAACGAAGCGTAATATTTAATTCCTGAAACGCCGGACGGAAAATCGTACGAAGGCTGTGCCAGCCCAACACGTGCATTCGTAAACCTATGATGTTCCCTCAACTCATCAATTAGCCCTTGAAAATACAGTCGATATTTCTCGTTCCTAGGTGATGTGTTCGTTGAAGTATTCCGTCGCGTGGCCCTTCGCCATTCATTGGGGAAAACGACTGGTCGGAAGATCGGCGCAGGTCGTGAATCATCGATTCTCAGAACTTCCACTTCAACGGCAAAAAATTGTGTTTCTGTATTTGTTCGATTTAACCAGTCGAGTGCTGCGCGGTGCTCCTCCCGAATGTGTTCCGATATCCAAATGACTATTGAAGCATCAAGGCCTCCAGCATAGGTGAGGAGTTGACCAAAATGGGCATGATCAGTTTGGTTATACTGATTTTCAATGATGCCCGTTCTTGCATTATCCACGTCCCTGACAAGAAGATCGAGAGAGAAATCACCAACTGACGCTTCTCTGCTTATGACTTCAAGTTTTAGTCCGAGAACATCGCTCAAAATCTTAATATTTTCTGCTAACCACGGAGTGAAGTTTCCGGCTTCATTTGGCCATATTTCACGCAACGAGACTGGCTCAAATTCACCTAAATTGCACATTTTTTTCTCCTTCACTCCCTTAGTCCTGACACCCAACTACCGCGCGCCTGCCTCATCCAAAGCCGCCCCAAGCGCCTTCGCTAAACCTTCGGGATCGTCAGTCCCAATCCTGCACGATTTGCCATTCCTCATTAGAAGTTCAATCGCCGACAAACCGTAGATGTTGTAAAGCCAACCGCGCGGCGTGTATCGAATCCCCAAGCCGTAGTACCACGGGTTCCTCACTTTCGTGCAACTCTCAACGTCGCTTAACTGCATACGTTTACGGATAATTCCCACCCCGAATTGAACCGTAATAACCCCGCCGCCGACCCTTACCGTCAATGTCGAGAACAGTGCCAGCAGTATGAGCATGACAATCAGGGGAATCAAGGTAAACGGTTCAAATTCTGTGAAGATATTTAAGCAGGCCAAAAACAGGATAACCGCGCTGTATGAAATGACATGTATATAGCCTATTTGGGTATGACTGTACTCTCTCATTCAGTTCCCGACTACATTCCTCCGCTCGTTCTTCCAAGGTCAATCTGCATAGCTGTTCACAGGAGGATCATCCCGCGTGCGACCTTCCCTTCTAACATATCGCTAAAAGCCGTATTCACTTCCTCCAACCGATAGGTTTGGGTGATTAGTTCGTCTAGTTTGAGGACACCGGCGCGATACAGCGCGAGCAAACGCGGCATATCGTATCGAGATCGAGATGAACCGTAACAACACCCTTTGACCGTTTTCTCACCCCAGAACACCACTCCCGGATCAAGAGATAGCGGCTCTCGTGGAGGAGCGCCCACCCAAACAGCGGTTCCTCCATGCCGAATGGCATGCAGCACTTGCTCGTAAGTGGTGCGTGTGCCTATCGCTTCAAATGCATACTCGACCCCTAGCCCATCTGTCAGAGCGTGAATCTCCTGTATCGGGTCAACCTCGTCGGCATTAACCGAATGTGTGGCGCCGAACTCCCGTGCAAATGCCAGTTTCGATTCAAGGAGGTCGACCGCGATGATTTTCTCCGCGCCCGCAATGGCAGCCCCTTGAATCACATTCAAACCGATACCGCCCGCGCCAAACACGGCGACACTGCTGCCGGGACGCACCTGTGCGGTGTTGGTCGCGGCACACACCCCGGTCGTAACACTGCAACCGATCAGCGCAGCCTTGTCTAGTGGTATATCTTGATCAATGGGCACTGCACAGGATTCGGGGATCACACTATACTCGGCAAAAGAAGCCACCGTGGCAAAATGATGAATAGGATTCCCGTACTTCTTGTAACGCGTTGTACCGTCCGGCAGGAATCCCTCCTTTTTCTGCCGCGCCGTTAAACAGAGATTGGAGCGGCCCTCGGCGCAATAGGTGCAATGCCCGCAGGATTCCATCCACGATAGAATGACGTGGTCGCCGGGTTTTACTAACGTGACTCCCTTGCCGACCTCCTCAACCACACCCGCCCCTTCATCGCCCAGCACCGTAGGCAATGGAGGCTTAAGCAGTCCGGTGACAACGTGATAACAGCTGTGGCACACGCCCGTAGCCACCATTTTGACGAGCACTTCCCTCTCTTTCGGAGCTTCCATCTCAATATCTTCGACGACAACCGGTTGATTCGGTTCGTACAAGACTGCGGCTTTCATGCGTTCTCCCTTAAGACTTTAACCCCGGTACCAATGCAAAATGCGGAAAGGAGAGTCAGAACTGATTACGCCGTCCGCTAGAAAACTCCAGCGCAAATTCACTACCTCTTTTCCCATTCAAACAAGCAGCCGCCGACCATTTTGATATCCCGTTTCGGCGACTCATTTTACCTGTCTTCCACCAATCGGTCAACGAGAATCTTAGTTTGACTCCTCCCGTGAAATCCACTACAATAACCTAAGTTGCTACTTCTGTAGCACAGTCTGTTAAATTGCGTTACGAGTTCTCCGCAATAAATAAACTGTTGTCAATTTAACACGATGGTGGACGTTTATAATCTTGGGAGTAGCAGCTTGTGTTATAAAGGTCAAACCAAACGCATAGGAGGTAGTTAATGGCTGCCAAAAAACTGACGAATTCGGAGATTGAGGCACACTTGGAGGGCGTTGCAGGTTGGAGCGTCGAGGATGGCAAGTTGCACAAAGAGTTCCAATTTGAATCGTTCGTTGAAGCCTTCGGTTTTATGACGAGCCTTGCGCTCATCGCCGAATCAATGAACCACCACCCGGAGTGGTTCAACGTATATAACCGCGTCACCATTGACCTCATGACGCACGACGTTGGAGGCATCAGTGGTTTGGACTTTCAGTTGGCGAAGAAGGCTGATGTCTTGGCGGGTTGAAACACTGATTCAGAGGCTACTTTTCAAGCAACTGAAGGACCGCCGCTGCTGCCGCCTCGGTGTCGCATAAAGATCTGGTTGGTGTGGGTTCCGTCATGACCTGCTGGAGATGCTTCTCTACGGCTTCCATACTGTACCATTCAACTGAGGCGCGGCGCATGATATCGGTGTACACCTGATGTCGCTTGGGACGCCGCCGGGTTTTGTGGTCTATCTGTACGATGAAGGTGTGGCGCCCGCTGCTTGCCGCTTCGCATACCATTGAAAAGCTGTCTTCGGTGACAAGAATCACATCCGATAACGCGAGGATTGCTTCAACCGGATCGGGGATGGGACTCTCCCTATCTGCCAACACCAAGATGGGGCAGAGGTCGGAGTCCGATAGGCGTTGGCCGATTAACTCGGTCACTGCGGGCGGGGTGCGTCGCGAGGTCGTCAACAGAATCTGACAGTCAAGTTTTTTACTTATCCCCTCCAGACTGCCGATAAGCCGGGTTGCCGTTGACGCAGTGATAGTGTCGTAGCGATCCTCGCCGCCAACTAGGACGCCAATTCTTACGCGACTCGGAAGATTCAACTCCATCTGCAACTGCCTGCGCCGCTCATCTAACCGATCTTCGGAGATAGCGTTGGGGACGCCGATTGTCTTGCAGACGTGTTTTTTCTCTCGGCGGGGCCAATTCTCTCGTGGCAGTATGGCTAAATCAAAGTAAATTGTGCCCATGGGGGATGGGCGACGACAGGTTACTGTCTTCGCACCGAAGAGTTGCCCAAGAAGCAGGTTGATCGACGCAACAGACGAACCGGTCGAGAGGATAAAGTCTGCCTGCTTCAAGGCGAATATTTGGTCGAACGCATCCGGTCGAAGTCCGGTGCGGAGTAGCCGCTTTATGAACCGGCGGGGCAGCCGAAACCCACCGAGTAGACAAATCAGCAGTCGAAGAACATTGTCGTGCCGCTTGCTGCGAAATTTGACGGTTATCCACCTCGGATGGCACGTATTCAGACGCTGTATGACGCCGAGAGACTGGTTCACGTGCCCTGCTTTACCATCGCTTAGCACTATCGCGTTGGAAAACCCCTCCCCAACGCCTGTGTCTTCAATCTGCCCGTTATCCATGGTGAAGGTTTGTCGCGGGTGACGGTTCTCCGACTTGCTGTCCGTGACGCAACCCCTGCGCCCGCATCTATTTCGCCTGTCGCGTATTTTGTATCAACGGCTGTCCCTACTCTACAATACTGTACTCGATCAATTCGGTGATTCCGTCTTCGTCCTCTAATTTCACTATTCCTACCTCGGGTGCTAGCCAGATGTTCTGTACTTCGGTGCGGAGCAGTTCCTCCTCTTCATCATTGAGGACCGCGGCAACTCTGGAGTCGTATTAGATTTTGAAACAGTCGTCGAATGTACCCGCTGGGGTTTCTACAGATTCCAAGCGCGTGACAATTCCCGTGTTCACCCAATTGAGTTCAAACGGAAGAACGAAATTGCCTTGATCACGGAAAATCACGTTGCCGGTCGCCTTCAGATCGATAACTTCCCAGTGGATGCCACGATCAGGCGGAATGCGGAAGAAGACAAGCTCCTCTTGAGAAACTGCATTCACATTTATCTTGATGTTTCCAAATTCCTGATATCTTGCTCGAAGAAAGTCCGATAAATTCTTCTTGTAAGCTCGATCAATCTCATCTCCGACGAAGAATAGAACTCGATTACGTGTGATCCGATAGGGAGGAGTCTTGAGAAAGTCAAATCGGGCGTCGTCGATCGGGGGATCGTAATCGAACACGTGGTAAAGGTGTGGACCAATCTCTGTGGTTTCCGTGACTTCGCGTGCCCACTCGAAGCCCTTCGGGTTCCGGTAAACCCATCGGCTTCCAATCGTATTCGGGAAGTAGTTGGGTGGTTCCTCAAAAGGATTAACGACCCCTACCGCTGTTACGCCCTCTTCCGTTATACCCTCCTCGCGATCTCCACATCCAAGAATCATGAGCAGAAGAATCGGAATGAGTAGGATTCCTCGTAGCAGCCGATTACACATTTTATCTTCCTCCTTCTAATGTTTATTGAGGAATGGGCTCGGTGCACTAGGAAAGGATAGCCCTCAATTTGGAGCGGTAGGTCACATCACTTCACAGGGTTGTTGACATGTAACTGACTCTTATCTTTCCTCTGCGAGATGATACTCAATCAATTCTGCCTTTCTCGCCGTGCTTTCTATTTTTACCGCTCCCACCCCTGGCGCTATCCACACCGTTTCCAAGTTTAAGTTCGGCATCAAGTTCGTAAATACGGCTGCCAGCTCTTTTCGAGTTGGCTTTTCGCGGTCGCGCCATAAGTTCTCCCATATTTCGCGGCCTCGGTCTTTGGGACCCCACTCGAATTCAATTGACTCCTTCGTCTCGTACTGCACTTTGAAACAGCCTTTAAAACTGCCCGCGGGTGTCTCAACGAACTCACGTCCGCCGGTTATTCCCGATATCGTCCAACTGGCTTCAAATGAGTGTTTGGAAGGCCCAATAGCCTCCGTTCCTCTCAGACTGATCTTGAGCGCATCCCATGTCAGACCAACGGAAAGTGGAAGGCGAAACATCGTAAACTCGCCATCCGAAACCACTTTTGTCTTGTATAGATCCAAATGGAAACTGTCGGGATGTTGAATTGATTGCCTGATTGCGTCATCAATCTCGTTTCCAACCAAAAGGTGAAGACGATGTGGAGTTGCCGCATACTTGGGATTTTTGAGATACTCGAAGTGGGCATCTTCCAGCGGCGGAAGATAGCTGAAAGCATGGTATAGGTGTAAACCGATTTCCTCGGATCCCTTTGCTTCGCGCACCCATTCAATACCGTCAAGATTTCGGTAAACCCATCGGCTACCGACAGTCAATGGGAAGTAATTGGGAGCATCGAACTCGGCTCCCTTCGCGGTTTCTGTCGGGACTTCCTCGGCTCCGCCGCACCCAGAAATCATCAAGAGGACAAGAGTCGGGAAGATCAAACCGTAACTTCGACGGATAGGCATTCTTACCTCCCTTGGACAGTCGTTCGCTATCGCCCTGATTAAGGTGGAAGACAGCTTCTCAATTCCGGGAGACAGACCTACTTTCTCTGCTCAATCGTGAACGCAACTGTTCCAATTGCTGGCTCAATGTGACAGGGTATTCTTCACCATCGGTTAGCGCCTTGTGACGTGCAGGCAGTTTTGATAACTCCTCTGCTGCTCTAGCCTGCAAATCCTTGACCGATGGAAAATGGTAAACTAGCTTCCCTTGACGCACAATCGGCACGAGCAACGCCTCTCCTTCCTTGGAGGTTTCATCCCACAGGTGAATCACATCCCTGACATAACAACCGTCCGCGTTGTGCCAGCGATACACCTGCTTTCGCCCTGGCAAAGTCGATTTACCCGGTTCATCACTGAGTTTCATTGTCGGAATTGCATCGTTTCCGTCGTGGCGCTCCGCGTGCTTGTAGACGCCGGGCAACGCGGAGACGCCGCCTTCACCCGTCAGTGGATTGAAGTTTGCACCTGTCGCTAACCGTGTCCCGATGCCGAACCCGTCGATCGGCGCGTTCTGCTGCTTTAGCTGGTCGATTGTGAATTCGTCTAGGTCTCCGCTGGCATAGATCTCAACGTAGGAAAGACCTGCTGTGTCCAGAACGGTTCGTACCTCCTGACTCAGCTTTAAGAGATCGCCGCTGTCAAGCCGCACCCCTCTTAATCGATAACCCTGCGCTTCCATCTCCTTTCCGACGAGGCACGCGTTTTTCGCCCCTTGAATCGTCTCATACGTGTCAATGAGTAACACCGTATTGTGCGGGAAGGATTTGGCGTAGGCACGGAACGCCTCTAATTCTACCGGTCGGTCCAGGATAAACTTGTGCGCAACCGTCCCGACGCAGGGAATATCGAAATACCTCCCGGCAGCGACCAAGGAAGTTCCCGCCGCGCCACCGATAAACGACGCTCGCGCCGCTAGAATGCCCGCATCGCGCCCATGTGCCCGTCGCGCGCCGAAATCAAAACACGCACTGCCGCGCGCCGCGCGGATCATTCGTGATGTCTTGGTCGCAACTAGCGTCTGGAAGTTCATGACGCTCAGAAGGTATGTCTCAATAATCTGAACGTCAATTGTCGGTCCGGTGACGTTTATCAACGGCTCATTGGGGAAAACAGGCGTCCCCTCGGGGACGGCGTAGATATCGCCGCCAAACTTGAAATTGCGAAGATAATCAGCGAAATCATCACTCATATTCCCCGCCATCTGACTCTTCCGAAGCCACTCTAGGTCGGCATCAGTGAAACGAAGATTCAAGATGTAGTGAACAATTTGCTCCATCCCGGCGAGGATGAGATAATGCCCCTGTGGAATTGAGCGCACGAAGTAATTCGCGGTACAAATCGCACGGTTTCCGTCATCCACGTCCGCCTGGCCCATGGTGAACTCGTAGAAATCCGCGAACAGTGCCATCTGCGATTCACACAGAAGTGCGGATGTGGGAGGACGCTTCACTATTCCATCCTCTACTTTGATACAAATCTCGTGCGGGTTTACGTATCCACCAAGCTAACAGTGGATCCGAAAATTGGTGATGGGATGCTAACTTAGATTGCCGAGGCAAGTCAATGTTTTTGTAGAGTGAATCAAGTGACTGGATTAGTGAGATCGCTCTCGCACTCCTTACTTACTCGCTTGGAGAAATCCGAATAAGTGTTCTGTTGCGCGGGAATCTCTATCGCGTTCGCTATTCACTCACTTGATCCCTGACTTAACTAAAATCCTGCCGTTTGAAAAGATGGAGCGTCAAACACCGGCTCATGCAGTCAAGGTGATGGACAGTAATGTCGCGCAGGCTGCCCAAGCCTTGAACATTGCCTGATCAACCTTTTATCGGAAATTGACGTTGTATCAACTCATTGCGTCGGAGTAATACCCCAAAAGGTCTGCGTGAAACCGATTTTTCATGTTGTGAAACATGAAGACTGAAGAATGGACCCATCTCGTTTTCTCATCACGGCGTAATGCACTGGTAAACCCTTCTCAAGTGTCCCAAAATGGGATTATGTAGCGTTATGGGACAAACCCGCCCGTATCCGCGTGGTTACAGGTTTTCTGCCAATATCCTTCCCACTTAATCCATTTGGCTCTTCAGAGTTAAGTGTGGAAAATAAAATTGGACATCGTTCCAAAATAATCCTGGAGGCTGATGGCATCTACCTTTGTTCGAATTGGCTTGGAATTGATATCCATGGTCAGAAACCAAGTCTCAGTATTACCGTCGTCATTGGCAATTTCTATTGCGATGCAGTTGAGGTGTTCAAGCACTTTTTTTATGACCTCGGAAATTGCCGCCGAAGCGTGTAGTGACGCGGCTTGGAGCGGCGTGTTACACTCTGCTTGAAAGTGCTTGATAGTGCTTGTACAGATTGGCTTTCACTTTTTTGCGAATTTGCCGTGGAACGGATTGCAGGTTCGGTCTTGGATTTTGCGTCTTGGCACGTTCTTCCATTCGGGGTGTGCCTTGCCAAGAGAGTCAACAATGGCGGCAGCGGCAGCGTAGACGGGTTGATAGATTGTGTCGGTGCGCTCTCCGTCTGTGAGTTTGATTTGAGCTTGCTCCATCTGATACCCATTCGTAATCTATAAGTTACAGGTAACTGTTTAGTTCAGTTTGTAAGAGTGGCGAAATCTGTGCGGCATTGAGCACATTTTCTTGCTACGGAGGATTCAACGCATCAATATGACGAATACAAGGGAACGACAGTTAATTGCTCGTATTGCCGAATTGGAAGCTGAAAATCAGGTATTACGTGCCCGTATAGCCGACTTGGAACAGCAGGTGTCAAAACTGTTAGCTCGTCCGACTTCGCCTCCAAAATCGCCTATCCCCGGATTTGTCAAACCGAATCGACAGAAACGTCGTCGCAAAAAGCCGGGGCAAAAACCGGGACACGCCGGCAGTTACCGACATCGTCCCACCAAAGCTGACGAAATTGTTGATATACCTATAAAGGATTGTCCTCATTGTCATGGAGTGATTGAAAATATCACAACCCATCAACAGTATGTTGAAGAGGTCATTCCAGCTCAGACCAAGGTCATCTGCTATCAGACGCGGCGTGGGTATTGCCCAAGCTGTCAAAGGCAGGTGGAAAGTCACCACCCGCAACAGATACCCCATCGGTTGATAGGTTCGCGTGCGTTGCTCATTGCCGCTGAATTGAAGCACGCCATGGGGGTACCCTATCGGAAAGTCGCCGCCGTACTCAAACGACTGTGTGGACTTTCTGTCACCGCTGGCGCATTAGCGCAATCCATGCAATCATTGGCAAAGTGGTTCACTCCCGAATATCAAGCCATTCAAACCGGATTGCGACAGAGTCATTGTACCTATGTTGATGAAACCGGCTGGCGGTTAAACGGTCAATCGTGCTGGCTTTGGGCATTCACCACAGACAGTTACACGCTTTATGAAGTCAATGCGAGTCGTGGACATCAAGTCGTTTTAGAACAATTGAGTGCAGATTATGACGGAGTCGTTGTCAGTGACTTTTATACTGCTTATAACCCACTTCCCTACACCCAACAAAAGTGCTCGGTGCATTTGCTGCGTGAATTGTCTGAAGTGAGAAAGACCAATCACACCCAAGAATATGCAGCATTTGCCAAAAAACTGACACGTTTGTTGCGCGATGCCATTCGCCTCAAGCAGAAGCAGTCGGACTTCACTCAATCTACTTTAGAACGCCGATTCAAAAGGCTAACCTGCCGATTGGAGGAACTTGCCAAAGCCGACTATCACGATTCTGATTGTCAAAGACTCGCCAAACGGTTAGCCAAACACAGCGATTCGTTATTCACCTTCCTGTCACACATGCAGGTGTCCACTGATAACAATCGCGCCGAACGCGCCATACGACCCGAGGTGATAACTCGCAAAATATCGGGCGGTAATCGTTCACCCAAGGGCTCTGAAGCGTTAGGTATAATCACCAGTGTGATTCAAACTTGCAAGCAGCAGAACAAAGATTTCGTGGAAGTCGGCTTGGAAATCATCCGACGCTATCATCAAGGACTTGATGCCGGGGTTCTGACTGTTGAGACAACCGCACCAACCTAACCGCTTCCAAGTCCATCCAAATTATAGCTTTTCTACAATCCCCTAGGTTTGTGAAGTGGCTTTTGCCATAGAGAGTAGTGGACTAAACAGTTACAGTTACAGGAAGCGCGGGTTCGTAGCGGCGCAATTCATTGCGCGTTTTGGATCCGCGCGCGGTTTTTTCTCATTGAACCGACACAGTGAAAAGAGATGCCAACGGAGCGCCGACTTATGCGGTGTGTTAGCATTTTCCGAAACGGAGGTTTCCTTTGGTAGTTCGGGTTCTCGGGATTCTCAATGCTAACAGAAAAAAGTTCCGTTGCCATGACGTTTTGTCATTGCCTGTTACAATATACCACATACATGTTAAGTTATCAATCTAAATGGTTTACTTGATAAGTGTTTATGATAAGTGTTGGGTGTCGGTAGTTCACATTGTCTGAACTGTGATTTATTGGATCTCTATCGCACTCGCTATTCACTCGCTTGATGGATTTTTGTGATTACCTTGATTGCATGTGGCACGTTGTCGATGATGAGTCGGCTAAATCGTTATCTTGAGGGCACTAGGATTCAGGGAAGAAACCAAGTTTTCAAGAAAAAACTTGGTTTCGGCATGCGTTAAATACTTAGCGAGAAGACCACTAAAAGTAACGAGTTGCGGGAAGTAAGGGACGTTTTCTTTCAGTGGTTATCAGGGCATAGCCAAACTGGTAAGTGTTTAGTGGATCTCTATCGTACGGGATTTTCTATGGGAACTCTATCGCAGTCACTATTCGTCCCTTGATCTATCCGCTCAGTTGAGGGATTTACTATGGGATTGCTATCGCGCTCATTATCCATTCGCTTGATCCTTCGTTATCCACTCAGTTGATCCTAACAAAAGCCTAGTCGAAATCATCAAAAGCGTATAGATTGGAGTCTCCAGAACCATAGTGGGAATTATTGCAATCAATTTGAACTCATGGGGCAAACGCGCCTTCCTGTAGTAAGTTTCATTCCCACACTTAACCCTGAAGAACCATCCATTTCAACCGTCCCATTATGGGACACTTTCAACCCCACCCTCTCTCACGCTAACTCCTCGTCTGTATCCTTCAAAGCCAAGCCTATCAAGGGATTTCTCGGTCTCGCCCTCGTTTGATCAAGCACTGGCACAAATCATGCTATACATAACCCAAGTTGCCACCTTATCCAACAGGAGCACAGAAACCGAGTTTTTTTCCGACATGGAAATACGAGATTGACGAAATCAGGCAAATTTACCTATAATTTAGCGATCTCGAACCAAAAACTCGGTTTCGAGACGCATGATTCTACTTGACATTACTTTGTCGAACTTAGACGGCGACAATCCCAAGACAAGGAAAGACGAGGATAAATCCCAAATGCAACCCATTGATGAATTGCAGCGGCGCGTCGCGAAACTAGAGCAGGACAAAGCCGAATTACAGCGGCTAACGGAGCAGCTATTGCTCGAAAACGACGAATCGGTGAGGGAGTATTTCGACATTTACTTCCATGCCCACGATATGGTTATTTCTATCGATATGGAGACGGAAAAGGTGCTCAGGTGCAATAGGGCTGTGATGAAGGCATTGGGCTACAGCAGAGCGGAGATTGTTGGACATCCTATCTTTAAGTTGTATCATCAAGATTGTCTCGAAGAGGCAGAGGAATTGTTTCGTGTTATTGCAGAAGCCGGCGAGACACACGATGCCGAACAGACGCTGCGAAAAAGGGATGGGGCACAATCAATGTGAGTTTGAATGCCACAACTGTCCGCGATGAAAATGGGAACCCAACCGAGGCGCGATTTGATTGGCGTGACATCACCCGGCGTGTGGTGGAAATCGGCGACTTGCGCTCCGAAAATCGCCAACTGAAGCAGCGTCTGAGTTCCAACAGACCCGAACGCCCCGAAGTGTTTTCCGACATTATCACCCAAAACCCGGCGATGTACTCGATTTTTCGTCAAGTTGAGTCCATCGCAGGGAGCGGGAGTCCTGTGCTGATTACCGGAGAGACGGGGGTCGGCAAGGAGAAGATTGCGGCGATCGTCCACGAACTGAGCAAGAGATTTGGGGAATTTGTCCCGGTCAATATCGCCGGACTTGATGACCTGATGTTTTCGGACACCTTTTTTGGCCACAGAAAGGGTGCATTCACCGGCGCAGATTCTGCTCGCAAGGGTTTGATTGAGCATGCAGCGGGCGGCACGCTATTCCTTGATGAGATTGGTGACCTCGGTATGGAATCACAAACGAAACTCCTACGCTTTTTGCAGGATGGAGAATACCGTCATCTGGGTGAAGATTCCCCAATTGGCAGCGATGTTAGGATCGTTGCGGCAACCAATCAAACGATTGAATCGCTCACGGGAAGCGGGAACTTTCGCAGCGACCTCTACTATCGCCTCGAAACTCATCATATCCATCTGCCTCCGCTGCGCGAGCGCAGAGGAGACATCCGTCTGCTCGTATCCCATTTTCTCAAACGAGCCGCCGAAAGGCTCGGAAAGAAAACACCCGTTCCACCACCGGAACTCTTTACGTTGCTTTCGACCTACCACTTCCCCGGAAACATCAGGGAGCTTGAGGGGATGGTGAATGATGCCGTTAGCGGGCACGAAGGCGGCGTACTCTCCACCGAAACCTTCCGCCGGAAAATTGACGAGCACGCTTCTGTTTTCCCCAGATATGGGGCGCGTAAAGTTAGCGCGATTACGTTCTCGGATACCCTGTCTTTGCTGCAGGAGCTCCCGGCGCTGAAAGAAATTCAAGACTTGGTGATTGCCGAAGCCCTCCAGCGCGCAGACGGCAACCAGACGATTGCGGCTCGACTCTTGGGCATGTCAAAACAAGCGTTAAACATGCGTCTGAGCCGTGCCCGGAAATCAACGGACAAAGCCTGAAAAGGCGCTTGCTTTTTCAAACCACTCCTTCCCCTTCGTATTCTTCTGTCTTTGCCTTGCAACTACCGCGCCCAAAAGAGGTCAACATTTGTGGATTTGTCCGCTTTTGTTTACATTTGCCCAAGCCCTTGGGTGGCAAGGGTTCAAACACCTTTTGAGCCGAGTTTGCCCGAATTTCGTCAACAAACGTTGACAGCCTTTGTACTTTGCTCGTCTTCTTCTCCTCTCCAGCGCAAAAAGTCCCCGAACCCCCACCACGACTAGATTCTACGGCTTCACCAACGCCAAATTGATGCCCGTTTTCGGCTTTGGCATAGGGCTTGCTGTAATACACCAACGAAACGTGAGGCGATAGCCGTTCCGCAACAAGCGAACGGTTATCGCAGGCGAGAGGATCATTCGGTTTCCTCCGCGATTCAACCTGTAACCAGTATCATTGAGACGAACTGATAGGACGTTGCATATACGGTGCAACGATTGGCAGCATTAACTAACAACCAAGAAGGAGAATCAGCATGTTAAGGAATGTTGTAGCAGTGATCGCTTGCCTGCTTTTCACACTGGGGATTCTAACGTTCGTTAATCTATTAACGTAACTGTTTAGTCCATCAATTTGTATCGCCGATGCCGGTTTGTCGTAGTGCAATTCATTGCACGTCCGCTGTTTGCATGCAATAGGCGGATGCTACTCGACCAACCAGTCGGGGCAGGGAAGCCCCTCCCACAAAGGGATGCCCTTCCACAGAGGGACGCTCCTCCTACCGACAATCAGGTCCAAATATATGCCAGACCAATTTTTCTCTTTTTTTGGACCGAACTAAACAGTTGCCTATTAACTAAACCAGCTAGCGCAGGTTATACTGAATACAAGGAAGTAACGTGGATCACCCGTTACTTTGATCCACAAGGCGATCAATGTCACCACACGGTACAAACCGTATTAGTACCAATTATAAACGACCACTACAACAATTGTCATGTCGACCCAAACGGCGGCCGTATCCCAGGGAATTGCCCACACCCTCACGGTAGTGCAGTTGTGGATTGGGAAAACGTGGTAACAGATGTAATAATTCCAGATGCAGATTGCTGATTGGACAGAACCCTTTAGGGGAGGTGATACATTATGCGTTCCTCAACGTTCGTTGCTTTGATAGTCATCTTCTGCTTGTTCGCATTCGCTTGTTTGGGTTATTACCACTATCAGCGCAAACGAGTTCTAGCAAGCGTAAATGACAACCCTATTGTACAAGCTGACGTTGGTCGGTCATATTCAGTATCAGCCGCTTCTGTCGTAGGAGAAAGCGCCGAATTACCAACACGATTAACTCGTACAGCGCCTGAGTCTGAAGCTGAAACATTAAAGATAACTAAAGATGATACGATTGTAAGGCAAGATGACGAAGACCTGTATGAAAGTCTTGATGGATTGGGATTTAGAAACCCAAGAGGCGTGTTGTCCGGAAGAGGAGCTCTTAACTAGAGCTGGGAAGTTACGGGCTGAACTTGTTGAACAACACGGGAATATCCCTAAAATCGATGAGTATTTTAAATTATCGGATAAGAATAAAGATCGTGTACCATTGACACCCGATGAAAGTTTAGAGTGGTACAGACTGCTGGCATGGTTTTTTCCAAGCCAAGAGAATATCAAGTCGTATGAGACTGCTCAATGGTTCTTCAAACTTTATCGGGAAGATGCTCTCCCAGGCTCTTACTCAATGACGTATGACGATTAACTATGATTGTGGAATGCAAAATATGAGGGCAGCGTGCTTCAGTGCGTTGCCCTTTTATAGAGTAGGGGAACGCCAATGTACCACAAGCCTTATTGCATCAGAGAAGGTTGCTAACGATTTCTGATATCATGCAGCCTGTCGCACCTCTACTTGATTTTGTTGTTCTTCAGAGTTAAGTGTGGGAATGAAACTTGCTAGGAGCCTGTTTGAAAAGTGCAGTTTGTAGCGTGCGCACCACGCACCAGCTTCTAATAGCCCCAGCGGGACGACACGTATATAGTGGGCAATTACGAAAAGCGGATAGCGAGTGCGATAGAAATCCCCTTGCCCCACCATGTTGGCACTGGAAACCACTACCGACTTTTTCACAGGTCAACCAAAAAGACCAAACGGTTAAAATTTCACTCACTTTTCTGGAACGTTTGATTGACACCGTCCACTATACTGCTCAAATGTACAAAGTCGAGCTTATTCTAGAATATAAAATACGGCAAGGCAAAATTGATTAAGAGGGAAAAATGTTATTCACAGCTGGACGCTTGTTCGCAGCCACGCTTTTCATATACCTGTTAATCCAGATGCAAATTGCAGAAAACAGTTACGCCGCTCGCAGAACCAAGATTGCTTTCACCTGCGACCGAGCCGGGAAAAGCGATATCTGTGTTATGGATGGTGACGGAGGCGACTACGTAAAGCTAACTGATGACCTGATAGTTGACACTCAACCGTCGTGGTCTCCCGATGGCGATAGGATTGCATTTAATAGAGGTTACGCTATCCACGTTATGGATTCCGATGGACGGAATTTGATGAAACTTACAAAGGGACCAGAAAATTCGGAACCGGCGTGGTCTCCCGACGGAACAAAGATTGCGTTTACCCGTGGTCTCTTTAAGGGGAAAAACGTTTGGGTAATGGACGCCGACGGGCAAAACCAGATACAGTTGACGCAGCTTGGAGAGAACATTAATCCAGCGTGGTCGCCTGATGGCAATCGAATTGCCTTTGTAGCCTTCCGTAGAGACGCGGGGTTTCAAATCTACATAATGGATGAGAATGGCCACAATCAGGAAAGACTTACACGAGATATGCAGCTCAAGTCCATGCCCTCGTGGTCGCCCGACGGGAAGAGAATTGCGTATCAAGCGAGGGACCAAGATGCGGTTTTTCAAATCTATGTCGTGAAAACTGATGGCAGCGGTCATCGGAAGAAGCTAACACGCGACCTACCGCATAAATTAAGCCCTGCATGGTCTCCCGACGGACGTACGATTGCATATGTGTCTTCTAAAGACTTAGATCCTGACAGAAGGGACGAGATTTACTTGATGGCTGCTGACGGAGATTACCTAAAAAATCTCAGTAAGGGCCGCCGTAGCAGTGATACCGATCCCGATTGGTTTGATCCGGTAGGATGGTCTGTGTCCCCCGCCGTGAACGTCGTCACCACCTGGGGCAAGATTAAAAAGCCGACATCGGCTCTTAGATGACGTGTGCGGCGCGCTTGAAATAGCAACCCTTATTGAGTTACCCCCAATGTTTAGACAGTTATGAACGAAGATTAAGGTGTAAAGGCTATCCAATCCGGCTACGTTTCAATGCCTAACGTTGTTGGAAATACACTTCGTGAGGCGTCCTTTTATTGAGCGACCCATGAAGCCGCTCCTCATTATAAAACTTGAAATAGTTGTTCAAGCCACACCAAGCCGTGTGAACAGAGTCATAAGAATGAAGATAGACATGTTCATATTTCACTGTCCACCAGAGACGTTCAATGAAAATGTTGTCATACACTCTGCCTGCTCCAGCCCAACTGATGCGAATGTTCGCCGATTCAAGCCGAGTGGTAAAGGCATCAGACGTGAATTGAGCACCCTGATCGCTGTTGAAAATCAAGGGCGTAGAACAACTCAACGCTCGTTCCAGAGCCGATAGACAAAAGAAAACATCGAGTGAATTTGACAGTTCCCATGATAACACATATCGAGAGTACCAATCCATAATAGCCACTAGATAGACAAAACCGGTGTTTAAACGGATATAGGTGATATCAACTGCCCATACCTGGTCCGGTCGAATGATACTTGAATCCTTCAGCAAATAAGGATACTTTTTCGATGGTTTACCGTTCTTAGAGGTTTTCGGCTTGGGATAGATGGCAACTAAGTCCATCTTTCGCATCAACCTGGCAATCCGTTTCCGATTGACGACGTAGCCTTGGGAACAAAGCCAGTCCGTCATTCGAGGTACACCGTAGAACGGGGTCTTCATGTACTGTTCATCAATCAGACGCATATAAAGCAGGTTTTCCGGCGACTCTACTGCGGGTTGATAGTAATACGATGCGCGTGGCAACCCTAACAGTTCGCATTGTCTCAAAACCGATGGGGAACCGTTCTCTTGGTCGATAAGCCGCCGCTTCTGTTCAACCGAGTCGTTGCGTTTTTTTTTGAAGCCAGTCTAGCTCTACCTTCAATTGACCGATTTGCCGGTAGAGCTCGGCTATGAGTCGGTCGTTGTCGGAAGTCGCTTGAGTACGTCCGTTCGCAAACAGTTGAGGCGATTCCTCCAGAATCTGTCTTTTCCACTGGCTAACTTGTGGGGATCTCTATCGCACTCGCTATTCGCTCGCTTGATGGGTGGACTTCGTAGTCACTGGCAATCTGAGCCATGGTGCGTTGATTCTTTATCGCCTCAATCGCCACTTGTGCTTTGAATCGGTTATCATACTGCTTTCTACTAGCCATGCTATACAAACTCCTTTCGTAGTTCTTGGCATTGCTGAGCCGCATTATGACTCATAACATGACCGTTTTGCCAGCCCGAAATCCACCTTAATCTACTGTCTAGTTTTTGGGGGTAATCGCATAGTAACGGTAAGCGTAGTATACGGCTGGGGTGCTGATGCAGACTGTTGGGTAAACAATGGAAGCCAGTATGCGAACGCGATAGCAGGGAGTCACGGGCTCCATGATGGAAGTGTAAGTGCATTTGCTAGAGTTGATATCATGCAAAATAGGGACGATGCGGATTTTGCCAATGAGTTTGTCTCCGTCTCCGCCCATGCCACCGGCGACGAAGGCGACCCTTTTCTAGCAACAGCCGACGTGGAGGGCTTGGATGCCAACAACATACCCAGGAATGACGCAGACCAATGCCCGTGAAACGGTAGCGGTAATCCTTCTTCTATCTTGGCTTGAAGATTATCTCTCCCAGCGATGAACCTGCAGGAGCGCATTCATTGGTGGTTCGTGGAAGGTGAAGAGGTAAGCCGTATTTTATCTCTTCACTTTTCGCTTTGGGTTGCCTTTAGGAGATAAGAGATGTTCATAAATCGGTGCATTAATTCAATATCCTCACTGCCTTTGTTGGTCACTGACTTCGGGATGCAAACCGCCGCCATTCTTGCTCTGCTATTCATATATGGGTGCGGAGATGAAACTATCAATAGTCCTTTAGGCGGAAGTGCCGATGGGTCGAGAGAAACCGAAGATTCCGAATCTGTGTCTCCCATTTATTACCCGATGACCCTCGGCAGCCGCTGGGTATACCGTAGCCCCGACGGCTCCGAATGGTCAAGGGAAGTCACCGAAATCGAGGAAGTTGGCTCGCATATCTTCGTTTTCTTCAGTTACGATTTCCCTACTAACGATAATCACTACGACCCTTCCGAGACTCCTACGTATACACCAACTCCTTACGCAATAACTCTCAATGGGCGGCTTATATACAAAATCAAGTTGAGTCACCTCAACGATGCTGTTCAGCAAACAATCTTCGAAAGCGGACGAGTATCTCCAGATCATTGGCGTCTTGGGGTTCGCTGTCGTACTGAAGGCAAGCGCGCCGTCGCAGAATGCCGAATGAGGAGAACCGAAAGTATATTTCGTGACGGTCAATGGCGAAAAGAAATCAACGACGATGCCTTAATGTGCTTATCTAAATACGACGCACGTGTGGTTTGGAACAGCGAACTGATAGTGCTTCGCTTTCCCCTCGTTCCCTATCGGCGGTGGAAAGCGATTGATGTCAGTCTGAGCGGAACCCGGTATTTGCCCCCCATCTGGGACGATGAAGGGGTCGGAGATAATCACTCTTTTGAAGCGGACGTTACGATTTGGGGAATAGCGGGGCAACCTGAATCGACTGTCACACCTGCAGGAGTCTTTTCGGACTGTCTTAAAATTCGATACGAGATGACGCGGCTATCCTTCAAAACCACAGAATTTAGCGCGGCCGCGCTTTTTTTTGAACAAAGGCTAATCGACCTTTATGAAAAAGAGCTTCGCAAAGAGTTGACAACGCTTTTCAGGGACGGATTGCCGAGAATGCAGTTGGGCGCCGTGTGGCTCGCCCCGGATGTCGGACCGGTAAGAATAGAACGCGCAGACGGCATATCGGAATTAATCTCATATGATGTAAGGACAAACAATGATTTGAAGCAAGTGGCTGGTGGTCAGTAAGACTTTCTCTACAGTCAACCAATCGCAAGGTTGTCCCCAACGAGATTAAGGAGGCAGCAATGTTAATACCTGAATTTTCCAAATCGAATTCTCCGCGAAAAAGACAGAGGAAGGGTCTGTTTTCACTGGTCACTGGCTACTGGTCACTGGCAACTGTTCTCATTGCCATCCTGTTAAGTTCCGGGTGCGGCGACGAAACCATAAACAATCCCATAGCGGAAAAACCCGTTGTAGATAGCGAACCCGACGTAACTGTAACGATCTCTACCAATTACTTTCCAATGACCGTCGGGAGCCGGTGGGTGTACCGTAATCCCGACGGTTCTGAATGGTCGCGTGAAGTGACCGAAGCCGAGGAAGATGATACGCGTCAATACTATTTCTTCAGCTATGATCCGCCAATCGAAGATAATCAGTTCACCATCGTCCAAGCACCCATGTACATAGCGACCTCTAATAGCCTAATCCTCAAAGTCAAAAACAGCGACATCAATGATGCGATTCGGCAAATAGTTCTCGAAAGCAACATTAACGCACCACGCTGGGTGTGGATTCAAAAGTTTCAAAACGGCGTGTGGAAAACACGGAAAGAGGGATTAACCTTCTTGAATCATTATAACGTGAGAGGAGATTTGCGTAAGGACTTGGGATACCTGCTTCGTTTGCCGCTTGTTCCCGGTAAGACGTGGGAGATGCTCAATATTAGATTGAGCGGATCCACGCCCATTGGTTTCATGCACCATACTTTTGAATCCGATGTTGAGATTTTCGCAAGCGTTGGAGATCCGTATTCCGTTCCGACGCCCGCGGGCATCTTTGAAGAATGCCTTAACATTCAATACGGGGCGAAGCCGCCATCAGTCAAATCCAAAGAGTTTACAGATCAGGCAGAAGCGCCAGAAAACGTAAAGATAAAGCGCCGCAAACATATGGAAGCAGAGATTCGCGATGAATTAGCAACTCTGTTGTCGCATATGCTGCCGAGATTAGGGTTGGAATCGATGTGGTTGGCGCCTGGAGTTGGACCGGTGAAAATAGAAGGTGCCGAAGGTAGGGCAATATTGATCGACTATGAAATAAAATAAAGTAATAGCTGGCGCTACACGATGCGAAATGACACGATTTACATCACACCCGATGAACACGTTACCGGGACACGACAAACAGATGGAGCCGTAAACCTATGACGACGAATTCATTAAGTAATCGTACATGTAAAGAGTCTACCGGTACTATTTCCGTGGGACCTCATTCTTCGGACGCCCAAATTGTCGACCACTTTCAACGTGGCGACTCCACTGCGTTTGATTTCCTCTATATTCGCTATCGTGACCGCATTTACGGCGTTATTTGCTCAATGATTTCAAATCGGGAAGACGCACTTGATATTAGCCAGGACGTTTTTCTCAAAGCATATCAAGCCCTTGAGAATTTCAAGAGGGCTTCGCACTTCTACAGTTGACTCTATCGCATCGCCATCAATTGCTGCATTGATTATATGCTCTCGCACTTTGCAGTCGAAACATGCCTGGCTTAGTGACAAGCCTGTATCCGATGAAGTTTTTTACCATCAACCTGTACATCCCGCCAAGGGGTTGGAAAATGAGGAGTTTCGGTGCCTTTTACACGCCGCGCTCCCAGCCTTGACCCCCAGCCAGCGAACCGTCTTTCTTCTGCGCTACAAAGAGGAGCTTGCCTTGAAAGACATCGCCTGTCGGTTGGGGCGATCTATCGGTACAGTCAAAGCCCATCTCTTTCACGCGCACCGCACGTTGCGTAACCAACTCCTCCCATATTTCGAATTCGGGCTTTATTCCCAGAGGGTTAAGACGTGACGAGGGGATTTCGGTAGTTTCGCACTTGTACCGTTGCTGGCGACAACACCGAGACTAAGACTGTGGCTGTCAATAATCTAAGGAGGCAGAAATGTTAATACAACATTTCTCCAATAGGCAATCCCTTCTGATGAGCAGAGTTGGGAGGATTGCCTTTTTTCTTGTCATCCTATTGATTTCTGGATGCGGCGGAGAGGAGCCCGTAGACAGACCGATTGTCGAGTCTGTGGAAGACGAGAAATCCGTTAACGACGCGCCCATATCCACCCCCTACTATCCAATGACACTTGGCAGTCGCTGGGTATACCGCAACGCAGACGGCTCCGAATGGACACGGGAAGTAACCGAAACCAAGAATTTTGGCGCCAATCTCTATTATTACTTTACCTCGAACCCACCAATCCATGACACTCAAATAGAGTCTCTCAGGTCTCCCGTGTACGTAGCATTTTTTCACCGGCTTGGCAGAAGACTCGTCCGCAATGATCTGGGTATGGCTATCCGGGAAATCATTGTCAATAGCGGCGGCGAATCCCCAAGCTGGTCTCTCGGGATGGGTTGTAGCAAACGGGGACGCCAGAAAGCGGTGTGCAAATCAAAGAAGGATAGGTCTACGCCGGGAATCTTGACCTACCTATACCGTTACAACGCCAGTGTAACTTCGCATAGTAGATTAACGCTTTTCCCATTTCCACTTGTTCCGGGCGAGGCCCACAACGCGCTCAATTTAAGACTGAGAGGAACGTATGATGGGCCGTTCTATATCCACGATTTTGAAGCCGAAGTAGTGATACTGGGAAGGGTTGGCGACGACCGGGAATTGATTGAGGTTTCCGCCGGCGAGTTTGAGGATTGCCTCAAGATTCAATACGAAGCGAAGTTGGCATCGTACAGAACTGTAGAGTTTAGAGATATTGAACGCATGATTTCACCAAAGGTGTATCTAGAGACTATAGAATCGGAAATTCGCAAAGAATTGACCGACCTGTCGATGCATTTGACGTCGAAACTGGAATTGCAAACTGTGTGGCTGGCGCAAGGTGTCGGACCGGTAAAACTTGAGACCTCCAACGGCATCGCCGAATTGATCGATTACGAGATGAAATAAGGCAGAATAAGAGCATGGCAGACATTCCTTTGCTGCGGGTTCTATCCGATTCCAGATGCTTGAAATCGCGCTTTACATCTGACGGAAAAGCGCGATAACCTTCCCTAAAATCTGCACATTATTAACGATGATTGGAGGCAACGCGGGGTTCTCGGGTTGCAGACGAACTTTGTCCCCGTCAATAAAAAATCGTTTGACCGTTGCTTCGTCGTCCAGCAGGGCAACGACAATATCGCCGGCGTCTGCGTGCTCCTGAGACCTGACAACCACGAAATCCCCCTCGAAAATCCCCGCGTCAATCATACTAGAGCCCTTGACACGCAGAGCAAAGCACGTATCGCTGCTTGCCACATCGTTCGGTAGCGGCAAAGTGCCGTCTATATTCTGCGATGCGAGAAGCGGCGTGCCAGCGGCGACCCTGCCAACTATCGGCACTTCGACCGATTGAGCCGGTCCCTTTGACAGGAACTCCATGACCTCGATAGCGCGTGGTTTACCCGGCACGCGTCGGATATAAGCCTTTTTCTCAATCGCGTTAAGATGGTCGTGCGCCCCCTTCTCCGAGATCTCGAACTCTGCCGCGATCTCGCGGACGGTTGGCGGAAAGCCGGCTTCTTGGATCTGATTTCGGATAAAGTTGTAGATTCTCTCTTGTCGGTGTGTTAACTTTTTTCGCACGGAATTCCTCCTTTCTCATGCGATCAAGATTTGCTGATACAGAACTACTCCGAACCGAACATACAGAAACTATACTATACACGGGTTAAGTTGTCAAGCTAAATTTAAAAAAATCTGCTTAACACCGTTGTTTTAGACGGAAATAGGAGGTATTTCGGAGCAGGCTAGACAGAAGGACGAGTGTGTGGAAGGTTGGAAAAATGGAAGGATGCCCCGGAATTTGCCCGCCAAAACCGAGTTTCACCGCAGAACCCGGTCTCTTCGTAGAACCTGTGGTGCAGAAGCCCTGACCGATGTAAAGTTGTATGTAGAGCATGCAGATCTGCGTTCCGTCATTTTGTAGTTGAAAACCCCGCTTGGATCGTACAAGTGGCTCACATGTGGCTGAAAACGAAAAATGATTGTTTCTAACTCCGATCAGACCAATCCAAACAGATCAGTTCCTCGGTATTCCGTAAATACAGTTTTCCTCCGGACAGAGTAGGTACGGTCCAACACCGACCACTGAAGATCTGAGTCTGAGCCACTTCCTCATACTGAGTAGGCGTTGCTTTCGCTAAGGCCAGTTCCCCTCCCTCTCCAAGGATAATCAGGTTGCCATCGGCATAAATCAGCGAACCCTTTCCGAAACCGCGCTTGACCCACTGCTCTTCACCGGTTTCCGCGTCGATACACTTCAAAAATGCATTGTCAAAGCCGTACACATAACCTTCATGCAAGACCGAGGACGAGAAGTGGTTCTTCATCTCGCGGCTTGTCCAGACTTCAGTGACCGTGAGTGCACCATCAGTTTCCTTGATTTGGACGACGGCAGCGCCCATATCGTATCCGGAGGAGATGAAGATTTTGTCAGGCAGGATAAAGATGGGCGTAGCGGCGTTCACATTGAAGCGGGTTGGCCAATCATAGCGCCAGTAGATTTCCCCATCGTTCGGAGAAACCGAAACGAGACCTCTGCCCGTAAAAAACACGGTCTGCCGCGTTCCCAAGATTGACTCCGTAATCGGTGATGAGTATCCTACCGCGTCGTCCTCCGAACTCCAAACTATCTTCCCGCTCCCTTTGTCACACGCCAGGAGCGCTTTCCCGGATTCTCCGCCGGTCTCGATTAGGAGCAACTCACCTTCAATGATTGGCGACGTGGAAAAGCCGTGACGCGGCACGTTACTGGAGAACGCCTTGGTGAAGTCGTGGCTCCATAGCTCCTTGCCGTTGAGCGCGTCAATGGCGACCAACCTACCGTAAGCGCTGAGGACGTAAACTCTGTCTCCGTCGACTGTCGGGGTCGAACGCGGTCCGTCTCCACCTTGGCGATTTTCAAAACGGTAGTCGTCAAGATAACGCCAGATCTCCGCGCCACTTTCCGCGTCAAGGCAGACGACGATTTCATCCTCGCCTTTGACGAACATCGTGTATGCGCGTCCGTCAGAAATCGAAACGCCTGAGAAGCCCTCGCCGAGCGCGATTCGCCAAAGCTCCGTTGGACCGGCATCGGACCAACTCTTGAGGAGACCTGTTTCGAGCGAGATCCCATCCCGGTTTGGCCCCCGCCATTGATGCCAGTCGAGACTGTTTGATTCGTTCTCTGCCGCATGGACGGTTATGTTCCCAACACAGACGAGCACTAAAACCAGGGCTATGGCACTATATGATCCCTCTAATTTCATGCGCTTAATCCTTTTTCATTTTTTCTGGTTTGCGAGAATTACAGATTCGGCGACCTTAATCAACTCGGTCGCATCCAGCTCTCCGATGAGAGTGAAATCCACTCCGGTATTCGACCATTCAAGAATATGAGCGTGATGCTGCCTAACTATGTGTATCGGCACATCGTGGCGTGAAATAGTTTTACCGCCTCTTCTGCGAGGTCGCCGCTCCGAATCATGAGATTTATGTTTCCCTTTTCGCTCGAACAGCGAAAACGTAGCCAATCCGTCAGAGTATCGTAGAAACACGGTTGATGCACGCCGTTTGATGTATCGGGTCTCCAGCAACCGAAACCCGGAGGGGAGGTAGGTGGGTTGCACCAGCCGAACGCCTAACGCCTTATCGACTTCCGCGGCCGTGATCGGTTGACTTCGTCGCTCAGGTTTCTCATATATCAACTTCTTGTCACTCTTCAATTCGGCTAACGTCTCTTCAACTCTTTCTTGATCGAACTCTATCTCCGTAAAAAGCGACATGAATCGAATGTGCCCGGTGTAGTCAAATTCATCCACGCGTAAGATAATCTCGTTGCGGCGCGCGATGAAGAGACGCTTGGTGGGTCGATTCTCGAATTGGGGATAGATTTTAATCTCATCCGTTTCTTGCCCTGCAATAGTGCTCCCTGGCGACAAGTGGAATTGGTAATTTTGCGTGAGGAGTTCCAGCTCTTCCTGAGAAAGGTTGCTTATCCGTTTCCGCCTAGGCAGGAACTCTCTTCGGCCAGAAGGTCGATCGCTTCGACCGGATCGTCGCTCTTTGCGATCTCTGCCTATGAAACGATCATCCTTACGGTCTTTGTCGAATCGTTCTCGTCCGATGACCGATAAGACCTTGAAGGCATTAAGTTCTGGAGGCTGTTGAATGACAAGGTCCTCACGGACGGTTAGCCCGCGCGGCGTGTGAAAGACAATTAACCGCGTACCGGTATAGCTTGTCTCATTTTCGGAGTCCGCGATGCGCCCCAAGATCTCAAGAAACTCCTCCGGCGTATCGGCAAAGGCACCGTTTGCAACACCGAAAAGCAACCCGCAGACGAGCAAGGTGGAGTACAGCCGAACGATGGTGCGAATCCCGATCTCCCGTCGATCACCAGCTCTTTCTGTGTTTGAGAGTAAATGCCTCGTTTTTCCTGTTGGATATTTCATGGTTTAGTCCCCGAGATAAACCCCAAGAAAAAAGTTGGTGTCATCCCCAACATTCGCGGCGGAGGGTATTCCATTCGAATCTATCGAGTCGGTAGCTTCGTCTGACTGCGTTGAGTAGTAAACGGAATACTGCGTATGTTCGGAAAGATAGAGATCTAGCGAATCATCGGTGGACGGCGTCAGGTTAAAATAGACCAGCGCGAAGAGCAGACATGCCGAGACCACTGCGAAAGTCCCGCCCATCACGGGACGGAAAAACCACTGACGAATATCCTCCGCGGTCGGCAGGAGTCTTCGCCGAACCGGCCCGCGATCCGACAGTTGCGGCAGAACAAGCTCTGCAATCGGAGGTGGTTCGTGCCTTAAGGTTCTAAGGCTTTGACGATTCCGCTGGAAGTCCGAGAGCATTTCGACACATTCGTCGCAGGTATTCAAATGTGATTCGACCCTTGCGCGACTCTCCGGATTCAACTGGTCGTCCAGGTACGCCGATAGTTGTTTTTGAATGCGATTGTGGTTCATGATTGCCGACTCCTATCACGAAAATTGTAAGACCAATTCCCTCAAGACCTTTCTGGCTTCGTGCAGTTTTGATTTCACGCGTCCAACCGAACAGCCGATTGCCTCTGCCAATTCCTCGTACGAAAGGTCTTGCATTTCACGCAGAACCAAAACCTGCCGGTAATCATCCTTCAACTCGGCGAGCGCCTTTTGAAGGATTTCCTGCTGCTCTTGGCGTAACACCGATTTCTCCGGTGTTTCAGTGTCAACCGGCACCCACGGCTGTGAATCGTCGATCTCCGTGGGATCCGTTTGGCGCCGTTTTTTCTGATCTTTGACGTTGATACACCGGTTTGTCACGATTCGGTATAGCCATGTGGAGAAACGTGATCGAAATTGAAACTGCCCGATATTTTCCCAAAGCCAGAGGAAAACCTCCTGCGCCATGTCGGACGCGTCTTCCCGATTCCCAAGCATACCGTACGCAATGTTGTACACCCACTGCTGGTAATGGAGGATAAGCGATTCCATGGCGCGTTTGTCGCCATCTTGACAACGAACCACCAAATCCTTTTCCTGGTCCTTCGTCAGTGCGTCCGCGACTTGGGCATTCAGCGGCACGGCGGGCAAAATCTCCTCCAAAATCGGGTACACGATGTCCATCCTGAGACGCGCCGGCTAGAAACCCTGCGGTTTCTTCCATTTTCATCTGTTAGACATGTAACGAAGGAAAAGGTTCGCGGTTTAGCATTTTCTAGACATCTTTCCAAAATATTATCAGTCGTTTCGGGGCTTTTTCACAGCGTTGAGTGACCAATGGAGCAAATGCACAGTTAAGAGATTTCGGGATTTCTATCGCGCCGGAATCTCTATCCGGATTTGCTGTTTCCACTGTATCGCGATCGATCTTCCTTTGTTTGACGGTTGACCTGCTTTTTGACCTTGCTTTGCGGGACTCAATTCGGCATGCGATCCCGGATGTCGTCGCAGACGATGGCTACGGGCAAAAATCGGCTTGTAATTCAGTGATGACGCGGGTTAGAAGGGATTGGAGCGCTCTGCGACAAACTGCAATTTTCTGCGAGTATATTTTCACCCACCCTCTCCCACAGACACAAAATAGGGGGGTAACGATATGAACTCTGACTGTTTTCACGGAGTGATCATCCTTGGCATCGTTTGAAATGCATCTCGCAGGGATTGCCGAAGTTACCCCATCCTTAGTGGTTTATTTTCCAAAAAAATATGGTTAGTGTTGGGAGCCGGTGCGGTTAGAAACCGCACCTACCGGCGTGGTAGAACAGTTTCTCGTGCCAGTCTCGTAAGCATTAAATACTTAGCGAATAGACCACTTAGTCAGAACACAAGGAGATTTATGCAATAAAACCTGACTAATTCCGGTCGAGTTTAATGCGTGAAGATGTTGGAAATACATGTCGCGAGATGCCATAAAGCGCGTTAAGCGTTATTTCCTCAAGCACGGTTTTTCCAAGGCGGTAAATTGGCGTTGAATCGTGTAATGACGCGTCTTCAATCCCAGTTTGAGGTAGTGCTTAAAAGTGCTTGTAGAATTGGAGTCATTTCTTCCCGGTATCAATGATGGTTCCGCCAGCGCGGCGACTGAATTCTTGGTTGAGGCTGCTGCGATTTTTGGCTGCCAATTTGGTCAAGTTACGGCACACGGGGGATCCCTATCGCCTTCGCTATCCACTCAGTTGATCCTACTACATTTGGGCACTACAAGCATACCACATAAGTGTTAAGTTATCAAACTAAAATTGACGAGTGGCGGGAGGCAAGGGATTTTTCTGCAGTAGTTATCCGGACATAGCCAAACTGTATGCCAACAGTTCGACATCCATCAAGGGATATCGGAGCAAGCGATTGACTCCGCGGGCAAAGGAATTCAATCGACGGTTGGCGACTCACAGGATTGCCATTGACTCTATCGTCGGACAGCACAGGATTTTTCGCACCGGCACAGACATCTATCGAGGCAAACATCGCAACTATGGAAAAACATGGCATGTGAACCCTGCGATTGTGAAGTTGAGACGATGCTCCGCAGATTGCCAAACGGCATAGTTGTTCTAGCCGCCGAGATTACCGTAACTACATGGATTTATTTTGGAAAGATGTCTTCTGTGTTGTAGTCGGTAGGTAGACAATCCGATTGTTCCCGGACTTCCTTATTTGGAATGCCCTGCGTTGCTCGTTTTTCATTGGTTTGGGCCGCCGGGCGTCATCTCCACCGCCTTAAAGTCGCCGCTGCCGTTGGGGGAACGTCCGATAGCGGTATCCCTCTTCTGCACCCCAAATTTGACCGAGTCAAGCACCTGATTGCGGCGCTCGTCCGTATCGACGAGGATGAGCGTTTCGCCGCTCCTCGAGAGATTAAAATTGGTGTGAAGATCTGTCTTGCTTTCCTCATCGGAATCAGCCCATACGATCAAGTACCCCTTCGGGGCGATCGTAGTCTCATTGGGAAACTGCCATTTGCGAGGATCCGTCTGATCATCGCTGAGATACATCCCGGCAAGATTGATGGCATGATCGCTAGCATTGTGCAATTCGATCCAATCGTCGTACCCTCCCTGTGCGTCGCTGATACTGTTGAGATTGCTCGCCATTAACTCGTTAATTACAACATCCGATCCCGCGGCAAATGGCGGAATTACGCGATATGTCAACGGTTCAAATTCAGCCTTGGCGGGGAAAAACGCCGTTGTTCCGTGTGATTCGACTGCGCGCGCCTCGACGAAATATCGCACTTCTGTTCCGGCTGGAAAACTTGGAACGTCGCCAGTATAAGCCGTGCCGTTCTTTGACATCGGTAGGCTCTGAAACGGAGACAACAGAGCATTGGAATAATATAGGATGACCTCGTCTACGCCAATTTTGCCGCTGATCTTTGCCATGATCTGTACGCGTTCACCCGCAGTCCGATTTTCCGGTTCTGTGACGGATAGAATGACGGGCGTCGGTTCATTGATTTCAGGATGATAAAGTAGAAAATCACGACGTTCCGTAACAAACTGTTTGAAACTGGGCGTGCCGCCTCTTCCGCCACGCCTGCCTACTCGCCGCCCGTATCCGCCAGACTGTTCTTTGATGTGGCTAGTGGCAAATGCGTCGTACGTATAAAGTTTCTTGCCATCCGCCTTTACCTCCTCGTCAATCAACGATTGGTAGGCTGCGATGATCGGCTCCAACTTTTCCCAATCGAGCCAGTCTTGGACGATGGTACGAACATAAGTAAGGTATCGCGCCCGTATGTGCGGGATTGCGAATAGGCGTTTGATGACGGGACGCATCTCGTCGTGTTCTTGAGCAACGGGAGACAGCATTGGTCCATCTGATTGCCAAGAGTTAGGACCGCCGCCCCCGGCGAAGCGAAAGGTCTCATTGCTATCGTACGGCAACAAGTGGAATCGCCCATGCGGATCCTGATAAATGGAATAATCGCTGCCGCGGCTGAAATAACCGTCGTTGTCAATAAAAACGTTGTCAAGTGCGAGGAACCACAATGCTCTGTCTATGTCAAAAATGCGGGACAGTTCGGCTTCAAGCTTATTCCAGGGAGTGTCTTGGAGTGTTTTGCACAGGTTGATTAAGTCAGTCCACGCATTGGGCGCATCCTTCTCATTGGTCTTGAGTTGGTAGGACTCCTGGTAATCCGCCGGATTGTCGCCATGGTAGACCAACCCGCTCTCGCGGCCGGGCGGCACCTTCCACCGAACCCCGCTCCTGGTGTCAAACCAATCCGCGAGGAAGTCCTTGTTATATTGCTGGCTGTTGATGTAGATACCCCAGTTTTCTCCGTTAATGACTAGCTTGACAAAGTTAGCTCGAAGCGCGGGGATATAGTCGCGAGCGATTCTTGAATAGAGAACTTCCCGAAGAAAAGAGGCATCCGAATGACCGTTAAGCAGGTTCAACGTCTTGTAACCGAAGAGACGTTGACTGTCATCGCTGGCGTCAATAGCAATATTGAAGGATTTTTTCTCGTTTTCAACGGTGAAATAGGATGAACTTCCACGGAAGCGCACGCCGACAAATTTATAGAGCTTTCCGTCTACAATGAGATCCGCCGGGACATCAACATCGGTCCTGTAGAAATCTCCGAGTTGCTCATACCAATCCTCGTCGTGAAAACGTAGGTACAAGGTTCGTAAGGTGTAGTCGTCATACAACTCCACGTTTTCCTCGATTGCCGCAACTTTACTGGCATTCAGGTCGTCGTAAAGTGTTGTCTTTGCCACTGTTTCGCCTGATGGGCGTGAGGCTCCGGAGGTTCCGCGACTTTCTTGGACGTATTCGCGCGCCTCCGTGCGCTCGGACGCATCCAGTTTGCCGTCTCCGTCCTTATCGAAGCGGTGCACAATCTTCTCGGCGCGTCTCGGCCCCCTCCCGCCTCTGTATCCACGCGGCCCGCCGCCTCGACGCGCTTCGCGAATTGCTTGTGGATCCAGTTGAACGCCCGTCAGCGCTTCCTGCGTAACTGTTTCAAGAAGGATCTCTTTCTCCTCCTCACTTAATAGCCCGTCTCCGTTGAAATCGAATCGTTTATCCTGTTCCGTGAGGACTGTTTCCGCATTCTTCTGGGTTTCTGAATAACTGCCTGATACGACCATCAGGCAAATCGTCAGAGTGATCGTAAGTGTGCAGCAGATCGGGTATTTTCGCGTCATGTTTACTCCTCGATTGTTGGATCTCGCTCTTCGTTATTAATATTTCGTTTAGACTCTGTCATGCCGCAGATAGGGTAGAAGCAACGTCCTCAAGTTGCGCTGAGCTTGAAAGAGGTGTGCCTTTATGGTGCCGGTAGACAGTCCCATTTTGCGCCCAATCTCTTTCAACGGGAGTTCCTCTCGATAGCGAAGAATAAAAACCTCTTTTTGCTTTGGTGACAACTGCATAACCGCCTGCCGCAAATAGGTGTGAAATTCCTCATTTTCTACAGCCTTGGAAGGTGCCGACGGGTGCCGATTGGCGACATTGCCGTATAACACGTCGTCGGACACGGGATCGTCGCTGATCACGCGTTGCTTCGACCGCTGGCGCATATAATCAATACAACGATTGATAGTAATGCGATAGAGCCAACTATAGAATTGAGAAGCCCCCTTAAAGTTCTCCAGCCCCTGAAACGCTTTGAGAAAAACATCCTGTGTGACATCATGCGCGTCTTCAGGGTTTGAAATGATGGAGCGTACAACTCCATGAATTCGACCGCGGTAGCGAATGTACAACCGATCAAAAGCCTCCAAGTCACCCTCTTGAAAGCGTTCGACGAGTTGGGGATCCTTTGCATCGGCTTCAAGCACAACACTGGAGTCGCTAATAGGAATGAAACTTGAGTTGAATTGAAACGCTTCTTGAGCCTGCATCGGCATCTTTCCCCCATGCGATAATACGGAAATCGCGGTTAGTTGCAAGTGAACTGCGAACTATCTCCCATAGTCAGAGATCTTCGGATTAGTCATTAGGCAGACGAGTCGGCAATTTGTTCGGAAAAAAATGAGGCAAGATTTGATACATGCGGAAAATTTTAGAATTTTCTACTTTGCCCCATTACGCTATAACCTGAACTTACCCCCTTCCGTTAGACAGAGAACAAAGCGGTTTAGTTGCTAAAATCCGATTCATTTTGGTCCTTTGAGGGATTCGCTATCGTATCGGAATATCTATCGCGTCAAGATCTCTATCGCCTTCGCTAACCACTCGCTTGATGGATGTCAATCGCGTTCGCTTTTACAGAGACAGTATAAGGCTTCATCGTGCAGTCTTTGATCGGTCAGTTTTCGGTTCAGTAGATTACCTGCAGTATCCGGGTTCGGAAACCCCTCCTACCCTTTCCGGGTTCGGTTGATTCACACCTTTGGAGTGTCGGAGCATGTTCCTTATGGTGCTCCTCCGGAGCGGGGAGATGGACGCATCGGGGATCCGAAATCTGTCCAACAAACATTGGTTGATTGCACCGTTACCGTGAAAAAGGGTGCCAACGGAGCGCCGATTTCGGCGGCATGTTGGCATCTTCCGAAGTGAAGGTTTCCTTTGGTAGCGCCGGTTTTAGAGAATTTCAATGCCAACAGAATGTCAACAGAAAATAAAACTTCCAGGATGGCGAGTTTACATGATACATAGGATATACCACACAACCGTTAAGTTTTCAATTCAAAAATCGACACGATACACGAACAGTTAGGGGTTTGTTGACTCAGGGGAAAGCAGTAAAACCGAAAGTTGACAGCAAGAAACAGTTGCCGCCACATCCTAATATCAGACGCAACCAAGTTTCCCGGCATGACGAAAAGCAGGTATCAGGTGCAACGTCGAAACGATGAAGAAATTGCATGAGAAGTCGATGTTGATCAACCTGAGGGATTTATTGACAGTGCGACAAACTTTGTAACGGTGATGATCAGCAAGATTAGCGTACGTACGAAGAACTTTGCTGGAGGGGTTCTAAATGGTCTATTCTCTAAGTATTTAATGCTTACGAGACTGGCACGAGAAACTGTTCTACCACGCCGGTAGGTGCGGTTTCTAACCGCACCGGCTCCCAACACTAACCATATTTTTTTAGAAAATAAACCACTAAATGGTTCTCTCGCTAAGTGTTTATGATAAGTGTTGGGTGTCGGTAGTTCACATTGTCAGAACTGTGATTTATTGGATCTCTATCGCACTCGCTATTCACTCGCTTGATGGATTTTTGTGATTACCTTGATTGCATGTGGCAAGTTGCCGGTGATGAGTCGGCTAGATCGTTATCTTGAGGGCACTAGGATTCAGGGAAGAAACCAAGTTTTCAAGAAAAAACTTGGTTTCGACATGCGTTAAATACTTGGCGAGTAAACCACTAAACTTACCGATGCCAATCACCTGCCGCAGATCTATGACGAAAAGAACAGAATTTTATAAAGATCCGCGAAGAATGTAGTTTTTTTAGCATTTTGTCTTGACAAGCCACATCAGAGAATGCTAGTATTTTAGCATTGATGAAAATTCGATGTCAATTTCAACCTATCAAGGAAAGGAAAAATGATTACGAATAACTTACCCCACGACCTGAGTCGCCGCGAACGCCAGATTATGGACATCGTGTACCGGCGAGGCCGCGCTTCAGTGGCAGATGTGTTGGACAACCTAGCCGATCCCCCTTCCTACTCGGCCGTCCGGGCGTTGATGCGAATCTTGGAAGAGAAGGGATATCTCGGGCATGAAAAAGAGGGACTTCGATACATCTACACCCCGATCCATCCGCGTCAGAATGCCGGGGAGGCGGCGCTCAACCGGGTGTTTCAGACCTTTTTTGACAATTCGATCGAGAAAACGGTCGCCGCGCTGTTAAACGTCTCGGACACAATGCTTTCCGCGGAAGAATCTGATCGGTTGGCTCAACTCATCGAACATGCTAAGGCAAGAGAAGAAAAAGCGTGATGCAATCCGTTTATACCCTCAAACGTCTGACATATTACAGCCCGCAAATAATCGACGATAAAAAAGAAAAAAATGGAAAATCCGTCCCCATGCTTTCTCCCAATTCTCCGTCGATGCAAAATTAACCTGGGGATTGCTTAAATCCCTCGGGACCGCAAATTTTAAGGAGGAAAACCTCATGATGTCCTTCATTTCGCTCTACGGAACTTCCGAACATTCGATAGGTTGGCTGACAATATTACTTGATGCGTCCATAAAAAGTGTCATTGTGCTCGCGCTGGCTGCGGCGTTGAATCTCGCGCTAAAACGCAGTTCCGCGGCGTTTCGCCACCTCATCTGGTTACTGGCGGTTGTCAGTTGCCTTTGCCTACCCGTCATTTCCGTAACCTTGCCAAGCTGGCGATTACCGATTGGTCCGCAGGCGGTTCCGTCGGCTAAAGCCGTACCCGGTTTTGAAGGGAATCCGGGCGCGAGGCGATTGTCATCACCGGATCGTCAGGCAGTGACACCGCACGCACCGATTCCGCAAGTCAACCCTAACCATCAAGCAGCGGGATTGCCCGATAGTGATCAAGGGAAGTCCGCGATCTCCGGTTCACAGGTGGGGGAATGGTGGTCAATGTCTACCCTTTGGACCTGTATTGGAATTGCTTGGGGGATCGGCATGTTGGTTGTGCTGCTTCCGTTGTTGGCGGGTTTGCTCGGGATTTGGAGAATCGCACGACGAAGCCGGCGCATCATCGACGGCTCGCTGTTGGAGTTGGCTAGCGAGCTTGCAGGGCAAGTCGGCATTAAACGCGGTATCAGGCTGCTGCAGGGCGAGACCGATATGCCGCTGACGTGGGGCATCATTCGTCCTCATGTCTTGATTCCCGTCGATGCGGAGAACTGGCCGACAGACCAACAGCGCGCCGTTCTGCTGCATGAATTCTCACACATCCAGCGGTGGGATTGGCTGACGCAGACGATCGCCCAGATTTCCTGCGCCATTTATTGGTTCAATCCGCTAGTATGGTTCGCCGACCGCAGAATGCGCCTAGAGCGAGAACGCGCCTGCGACGACCATGTCCTGACCAATGGTTGCCGCGCGACAGACTATGCCTCCCACCTGCTTGAGATTGCACGGACATCGCGTCGGTCAGCCTTCGCCGCGCGTGCCGCGGTGGCGATGGCGCAACCCTCATGGATCGAGAAGCGGCTGCGGGTGATTCTCGCCACAGACCGCAACCGAAATCCGGTGACCAAAGCGGTGGTTGCCGTTAGCGTGTTGGCTGTCGCCTGTCTCGTGCTGCTGATCGGTGTGATGCGCCCCGCCGAAACGGTTGGGGAGGAAGAATTGCTCCAACAGATTCGAGAAGCCGCGCTATGGTGGCCGCAGCCGACTGAAACACCGCCTAGCGAGGCTGAAATTGAAGCCGTTATGGGACAGTTCGCGAAACGGATCAAAAACGGATTCAAACTCAGTGAACGGTTTCTCGGCACCTATCCCGAAAGCGATAAGCGCGACGAAGTATGGATGTACAATATCCGATTTCTTTTGGGACTTCGTAGGCAGGAGGAAGCCAACACCGAGATTGAAGCGTTCTTGAAGGCGTTTCCCAAATCGAAACACGCCTCGGATGTATGGTCGATCAAGATTGAGCTGCTTGAACGGGAGGGAAAATTCAAGGAAGCGTTGGCGGAGCTAGACAATATGGATCACCGGGCGCCTCTTCCCGCATTATATGAGCGGAAGTGGCAAATACACTCGCACATGGAAGATTGGGAAAAAGCCGCCGAATACCGGCTGCGCGCCGCAGAATTGACGTTGGGCAAACCCGCTCCGGATTTCAATCTGAAAGACATCAACGGCGAATCCGTCTCACTGGTGGATTTTCGCGGCAAGGTCGTCCTGCTCAACTTCTGGGCGACGTGGTGCGAGCCGTGCATCTACGGGTTGCCGGCGCTGAAGTCGATTTATGAAAGATTCAAGGACAATCCTGATTTTGCGCTCATCGGCATCAGTTGGGATTTCAAAGACAAAACCGTCGCGAAATTCACTGCGGACAACGAGATGCCGTGGATTCACATCCGCGAGAGCAAGGAAATGCGAGCCAAATTCAACGTGCGAGCGATTCCGCACTACACGGTCATTGGCAGGAACGGGCTGATACACGAAAACAGTATGAGCGGCGGCAACGGACTGGAGGCTGTGATTGCTTCCCTGCTTGCCGAAGCACCGGGGGAACCGGATCAGCCAAACATCGCCAAACTTCACAAATTGCGCGGGGATCTGCACGATAGGCGCGGCGAAAGGGAGCAGGCTCTCCTGGAATACGAGCGAGCCTTGCGGCTTCAACCAAAAAACTTCAGTCTGATCTCGGCGATCAGAACGTGGTATGAACGCAGCGCCGCGGAAGGGGATTTCCAAGCCGAAAAAGCGCTTACGTTTCACAACGAGTCGTTGCCGAAGCTGGTCGAGGCAAATCGATATAAAACGCGCGCGAGTTTTGGAATGGGCTTTACCGCCTTAAAATTTGCCGAGTTTTATGACGAACGAGGCGACGCCGAAAAATGCTGGCAGGCGTTTCAGATTGTAATGGAAAACGACCAGGATGGAGATCTGGCGAAGCGGGTAAAAGGATCGGTGGGCATCTGGTCAACAGTCCGCGCCAGACCGGAGTTTACGGCGTTTACGGAGGATGTGTTCGAGACGGAACAGGACAGACGGAGCGACGAGGCGCATCGCAAGCTGTACGCCGCCAGCGATGAGCGGACCGAAGCTCGGAACTCCTTCTTGGTTGTCGAAGCCGACGGCGAGATATTCATGGGCGTGATTCTGAGTTCAACGGGGCACCTGCTTGTGCTCGATAGAGTAGCCGATGCCGCGGACATTCGAGTCAAAACTACAGGATATTTTCCGGCGCGAGTTGTCGCCAGGGATTCAGAGGCGCGGTTGGCGATTATCAAGATTGAAGGGGTGGACGACTTGCGTCCCGTAGTGATGGGGACGGTGGAAGACTTGAAGGGATACGAGCCGTTCGACTATCGAACGGAACACGGCGGCAAGGCGAGGTCGTTCCCAATGATCGTGTTTGTTACCGCCCGCGGTTTTTCGATACATGACAGCGGTGGAGAAATTGGGGTGCTCATCGGTGATAGTGTCTATACGCTAGAAATTGGCAGGAGAGGCAACGTCAACTCATTCCTTGTCGGCGGGAGGGTCGACTCGCCGTTGAGCGATGCGTATATCGACTTCGACGGCAAACTGCTCGGCTTCTGTGTCGATGATGAGGTCGTCTACACGGGTACCGCTCAAAGTATGCCCGGTCCGAAGTATAATGTGGTGCCCATCGATCAGATTCAGGAAAGTGTTGAACGGATGGGTATGGCGGACATGCGATAGTCATCGTAACTTATATTTACACATATTTGTGCAGAATGACATTCTTCTGTAATACAAATGGCGGCGAATATGAAATCGGAGACTAAGGCGACGCCTCGGACAATTTTATCAACGTTATTGAGGCGAACGGAGCATTGGCAGTAATACCTCCCCGGCGTAACCGTATGCCCAGAGAACATATGACAGACATTTTACAAAGAGAGTCGTTCTGTTTAACTTAACTTCAACAAAATGAAATGGAATCGTCGTATCTCTTTCGCTTTGAGATATTATATCGTTTCCATAAAATTGCAGTGCATTGACTGCGCGAATTAAGTGAAGAAACCTGAGTGCAATGGAATAATAAGCCTCGTCTCCGCGCAAAGTCAGCGGGGCAAGATGGATCTCTATCGCAATCGCTATTCGCTCGCTTGATTCCCGCCTACGGAGAAAGTGGACGATATGATTTAGACTTCATATGCACTATCATTTAAGCGAAATGGTATTAGCAGCCCATTATTTTGGTTTTCTGGGTTTTGTCGCCGCTCTCATCTGGCTTTGTTGAAGTGTCAACATAACCTTCTATAAAATGCCACATCTTGTAGGTGACAGCAATCTCCGGCGAGGAAAAATGAGAAACGAAATCACCTCCCATGCGCAACTCGACAAGGAATTGCAACTCGTTCGTCAGTCCGTGGCGAATTTAGAGCAAGACAATGTCCGGTACAAGCAGCTAATGAAGTTGCTATTGTTCGAAAACGATGAGTCGGTGAGAGATCATTTCGACAATTACTTCCATTCCCACCATATGACTATTTCGGTTGACATGTATATGAACAGAGTGCTCAGGTGCAATAGAGCTGTGATTGAAACATTGGGCTTCGGCAGAACAGAGATTATTGGACATGCTATCTTTAAGATATATCATCAAGACGGTATTGAAGATGCAAGGGAACTGTTTGGTGTTATTGCCGAGACCGGCGGATCTCACGACGCCAAACAGGTGTTGCGGAAAAAGGATGGCGACAAGATTCATGTGAGCCTGAATGCCACAACCGTTCGCGATGAGTATGGGAATCCAGCTTTGGCTCGATTTGATTGGCGCGAAATCGCGCAGCGTACGATGGAAAACAGTGAGCTGCGCTCCGGTAACCGCCAACCGGAGGAGCGACGGAATTCCAACAGTTGCGAACACTCCGAAGTGTTTTGCGACGTTATCACTCAAGACTCGGCGATGTACTCAATTTTTCGACAAATGGAATTCATCGCGGTCACCGGAGACACTGTTTTGATAACGGGTGAAACGGGCGTCGGCAAGGAGAAAATTGCGAGGATCATCCACCAATTGAGCGGGAGATTAGGGGAATTTATATCGGTCAATGTCGCCGGACTTGATGACCTGATGTTTTCGGACACCCTTTTTGGTCACAGAAAGGGCGCTTTCACTGGCGCCGAGTCGGAGCGCCGCGGGTTGGTTGAACTAGCGAGGGGAGGCACGCTATTCCTTGATGAGATTGGTGACCTCGGTTTGGAATCACAAATGAAGCTCCTACGCTTTTTACAGGATGGAGAATACCGTTGTCTAGGTGAAGACGCGTCAATTGAAAGCGACGTCAGGGTCGTTGCGGCAACCAATCAATCGATTGAGTCGCTCGCGAGAGGTGGGAACTTTCGAAGTGACCTCTATTATCGCCTAGAAACCCATCATATCCATCTGCCGCCGCTGCGTGAGCGGAAAGGGGATATCCGTCTGCTCGTAAACCATTTCCTCAAGAAAGCCGCCGAAAATCTCGGAAAAAAAATCCCGTTCCTTCCACACGAACTCTTTACGCTGCTATCGACCTATCACTTCCCTGGAAATATTAGAGAACTTGAAAGTATGGTAAATGATGCCCTCTCCAGGCACGAATGCGGCGTGCTCTCCACCAAGTCGTTCCTCCAGAAAATTGATGACCACACCTCTTTTTTCCCCAAAGATCTGGCAAATAAAGACGGCATGGTGACGTTTTCGGATGCCCTGTCTTTACTGCCTGAGCTTCCGGAGTTGAAAGAAGTTCAAAAACTGATGATTTCCGAAGTCCTCCGGCGCACCGATGGCAATCAGAAGATTGCGGCGCGACTCTTGGGTATATCAAGAGAGACGTTGAACAGACGTTTAAGCCGAGCCCGAAGTTCAAAAGGCGAAGCGTAAAAAAGCGTTATTTCCAATCTCTCTTTCTGTCTATATTCGTCCGTCCTTGCCTTGTGATCTCCCGCCTCCAAAGGGGTGTGATAGTGTGACTTTTCTCGACATCTCGTCTGAATTGCCGTAAACCCTTATACGGCAAGGGTTTACGCGCCTTTTGAATTGCTTTTTCCGCAATCGCGTGACAAAGCATCACACCCTTTTCTATTTCGCAGTCGCATGTAGTCTCTCCTCTCCACAAAAGAAAATTAAATCGCTGAACTCGCACCACGCCTAGATTCTACGGCTTTACCGAATCCCCGAATCATGGCTCTAATCGGTTTTGGCACAGCATTTGCTGATTACTGTGTCAAGCAACAAGAAATTCGATTCGTGATCAAAAGGGACTATGGTGATGAAGTTTGTAATCGGGTTCACCTCAACCGGAATTGGTTGTGTCATTCTGCTCTGGCTTCTGTTGTCCTGCTCAGTCGCAGATGCCTCCGATACCCTTACGCTTATCTACTCCGGCGAGGAACAGGGACAGTTTGGGTTACACGGCTGTGGGACAGAGCAGGTCGGCGGATTGTCTCGACGCCAGACGGTTATCCAATCGCTGCGTGTAAAACATTCGGACATTCTGAATCTACACACCGGCAATGTTCTCTCTCCAACAGATCCCAACGTCGAAATCATCTATCAAATCGCCCTTGAAGCGTTGGGTGAGATGAATTACGACGCATTCTTCCTCGGACCGCAGGATTTATGCCTGCCGGTTGATTCACTCCAAGCCCTTTACGCCAACCATCCGAACCTGCCTGTTGTTTGCACCAACCTCTTCTCCCCAAATACATCTTTATTCCCTTCCTACATCGTTCATAACACGCCAAGTCAGGTTAAAGTGGCACTCATCGGACTGATATCGAAATCGCACGAAACGGAAGTCACAGCCTACAATGCCGATATCACTCTTACTTCGCCAGAGGAAGCACTGGACGCTCTGGAGGGAGAAATCGCCGAGAAAAGTGATGTCGTTGCCGGCGTGTTTCACGGGACGGAAGTTGAAGCGCGTGGACTTGCGGAAAGGTTTCCATGGCTAGATGTTTTGATTCTCGCCCGGAATGAACCCGCCGACACATCCTCACCGACAATCGTCCACAATACGGCGATTGTGACCAATCCCGCCAAAGGCAAAGCAGTCGGTGTTTTGGAAGTTGGACTTGACGCTAATTTAAGCGTGGTTTCAAGGGGTAATTATCGCGTTGAGGTATCGGAACAAATTGCACCCGATGAGAACCTTGAAACCTTACTGGCGCTTTACCACAGCTTGTCCGAGAGTAGCGATTTTGACGGCAATGATGACATTCCAACTGATCGCGCTATCCATATCACCTACTTTCATAAACGCGGATGTCAGAAATGCACCAGAGCCAGCGATATTTTGAAGAGCCTCAGAACTGAATATTCGCAGGTTGTCGTTGAATTGAAGTACGCAAAAGAGAACCGAGAACTGCTGGAGGCGATGGGGGCGCTTTACAACGTGCCCGAAGTCAGAAGGCTCACCACACCGGCGGTCTTTATTGGGGATGAGTATCTGTTAGATGAACTTGACGAATCGCGCTTAAAAGCGATTGTCGAGAAATACCTTTCGACGGGAGTCCCCGCCCGGTTGTTGGAAGCGGAAGAGAAAACGGGTGAAGCGGAATCCGAAATCGTCAAGCGTTTTAGCGCCTTCGGGACGTTGGCTGTTGCGGGTGCGGGACTGCTTGACGGGATAAACCCCTGCGCGTTTGCGACGATTGTATTCTTCATTTCCTACATGAGCCTGGTTGGGCGGGAAAGGAAAGAGATGCTCATCGCCGGCGGGGCGTTTGCCGCAGCGGTGTTTGTGACCTATCTGCTGATGGGTATGGGCGCTCTCAAATTCCTCTCGTTCCTCAACGAGTTTTCGGTCATCGCCACGTGTGTCTATCTGCTCGCCGCGATAGGGACATTTACGTTGGCATTCTTGAGCCTGTACGATGCAATCAAAGCAAGACAGGGAAAGGTGAAAGAGATGTCGTTGCAGTTGCCCAAATCACTGAAGTTACGTATCCACAAAGTAATCCGCGAACAGACCCGGACATCGGGCGTTATCATCGGAGCGTTAGCCATAGGATTTGCAATTTCTGCTTTGGAGTTGGTCTGCACCGGTCAGGTTTACTTGCCAACGATCACGTTTGTAATGGGGGTTGAGGGGATGCGCGCAAATGCGCTTTTGTACCTCGTTTTGTATAACTTGATGTTTGTTACCCCGCTGCTGGTGGTGTTCGGGTTTGTTTATTGGGGGACAACTTCAGCCCAGTTGGGTGGCATGCTCCAGCGGCATCTTATGCCGGTGAAGTTGGGAACAGGCGTTCTGCTGTTTGGACTCGGTATCTGGTTGTTCTTAAGTGTTGCATGATTCTAAGGCGAGGGAGGTGATAGTGACCAAAGACTTTCTAAGGGAATTGCCACTGTTTTCAGCGATTCCCACCAGCCAATCGAAGTCTCTGCAGAGTGAAACTTAGCAGAATATTTTCTAATCACTTTTTCCTTTGTTGTGCTTTCAGTTGACTCGCTCAAAGATTTGACTTAACTCAAAAGGAGAGTAAATACCTAATGTTGACGCAATTGGATTTTACCCGAAACCACTATGTATCTTCAGTGTTCTTTTGCACAATGGCTTTCATGTTGTTAAATGCTCCCACCTTTGCCGTAGATACAAGAGATGATGGCGCTATGACGGTTCTGAGCATGGAAGAGATGGAATCCCTTGCAGGAGGACAATCATATCCGAGCCCTAATTGGAAGGAGTACAAAGAAGCCTGTCAGGGCTTCTGGTCGTGCCCAGGTCAAAGTAAAAGAGAATATCGTACCTGTAGTTGTACGGGACCTCCGAAGTCGCAACCTTGTAGCACGCACTACAACGGTACGCCTCAGTGGAAAAGGTTCTCCTGTACACGCAATTGGCTTCTACAGTGTTCCATAAACAATCCGACGGGAGCTCAGGGGGGAACCAGGTATCGTTGTAATTATTGATTCCCCATCAGAACGCCGCTAAACGATGCGGAGCGCCGCCCGACGTCAACCGATTGAGCGACGCTCCCATCCGCTTCATTTTTTTCGGCGCGGAGAAATAATACGACATGATAAAGAACAAGCCTAAGGTTGTCTTCATTTCAAGTCTATTAGTTTTCGCAGTTATCTGCGCGTTCTATTTGAGCACCTACCTGCCGCGCAATAATAATGAGGATGACCGCTGGCATCAACTCGAATCCGACCTTAACGCCACAACCGTCCCACAAAGCGAGACAACATGGATAACCTCGTTCTCGTATTCACTCGACACCCCATCCAGAATATCCGAAACGGACGGCGACCGTATCAACAGGCAACTCGATTCTGAGGATTTCCAAATCGACCAACACTCGGAAAACCTGACTGAAGCCGACATAATAATGTTGATAGCGGAATTGGAGAAGCAGAGCGAACATTTACTTCAGGAAGAGGAAGAAAAGAGCAAGTTAGCATTTGAGCTACAAGACGAGGACGGTGTCCTTTTTCAAGCTTATGAGATTGAACGTGACCTAGCTCAGCAGTATCACGACGCCGTTGAAGCAGAATTTGAAGGCGAGGTGCTAGGCGGCAGATCCGTTCATGACGTTGTCACCACCGCATCGGATGAAGAGCTTGAAAAGTATCGGGCGCACCCGCTATCGAAGACACTTACGGACGCCTGCCTTCAGTTACAAGAAATAATTGACACTTTCGCCGCTCAACACCATGCGAACGTAGACAGGATGAACGCACTACAGACAGAGGCGAGTGAAATCGCTTTTAAGCGCCTTGACATCAATAATGACATTGCCGATTTGAAGGCAATGCTGCCGTGAACCTTCACAATAATGGAGCCATCTTATGAAAACGAGCATATTTTTACTGTTTTCTCTCCTTTGCCTTGCCGCCGTTTTGACATTCGGCAGAGCGCACGCCGCGTTAACGTTAGAGCAAGTAGTGACGGGCGCAAATGTCTCCCGTTCAGATATCCGCACCGGTGAACTGCTTTACACCGAGGCAGGCTATAATGCGCCTACTTACACACTAGCCGAAGCTCAAAAATGGCTGACGGAACAAAAGGCCATGGTGCGAAAAGAGATTGAGGAAGAAGCTAAAAGAGGAGATTCTCATCTCGCTGACAAAGAGACTCAGGACGATTATTACAAGAGTGAAATTAAAATGTACACCGAGATTTTTCAACTCAATATTGACGAGCAATCTTACGCCATGACGAATCGCGCCGCGTTTGAACGCTATCGCGAGATCAAGAGTTTTCGGGACGCGTTCCGGCACGTTCGGTATCACTCCGTGGACGTTGATCGACAACCTCGTGACCCGTCAAAGCCCTACACGATTGCCGATTACACTCTTACCGTTTTTAACGGCAAGAAGCAATCCGTCGCGCACGCCAACCGACGATACGCCGGCGGTGAAGAAGCCGAAGTCTGGTCGACCGACGAACCCGGCGGCTCCGATTATCTACACCTATGGGGACACGGTTTGTTCCCCATCCCAAATAAAAAAGCCAAACTGCTCGGTCAAGAATCCGTCGACAATGTCGGTTGTTACGTCGTTCAATTTGAAGGCGTGCACATCCCGTTTGCAAACGGAAGAACACCGATACAAACCAAATATTGGATCGCCCCCGAATACGGTTTTCGTACCGTAGCCGAAGAGTACGCGCTGCGAAAAGATGATAGCCAACCTACACTCTACGTAACCGCAAAAAATCGGGATTTTCGGGAGTACGAAGGCATCTGGTACCCAACATCCCGCGAGGTCATCGAATACTTCCTCGAAGGCAGCCGCAAAGGCGAAATCCAAACCAAAACCGACTTCAACGTGAAACACGCCACATTCAACATCAGTTTCCCAAAAGATCTCTTCAAAATCAGCGCCGCTCCCCAACAACCCGACCGCGACAACGAAACGGAACGCGCTTATTTGGAATGCGGTCCCAGAAGCCTACTAATCGCCTGCCAGATTATTGGAATCGACGCCAACTTTGATGAACTCGTCGGATCCTCTGACTTTAGCGAGGAGAGCGGCACCACCATGGCGGGACTCTACCAAGCCGCAACCTTAAAGGGGTTAAATCCCGCCGGAGTCAGGACTACACTGGACGACCTCTACCGGCTAGACATGCCCGTCATTGCGCACGTCAATGAAGGTCATTTCCTCGTTGTTACAGAAGCCGACCCCCGCCACATTCGCATCAGAGATCCTATTCAACAGTACGACTCACTCTCTCCGGAGGAGTTTGAGAGGATATGGAACGGCGCTCTACTAATCTTCACCGTTGACAGAGAGGACGTTGCGCCCATCTCGGTTGACAGTTCCAGCCAACCCCCGCCGCTTCACGCGCGAGAACGACGACACCATTTCGCCGAAGCCATCGCCGGTCAAGAACTCAAACACACCTTCACCATCACAAACACCGGCGGCGACCCCGTCCTGATCACCGACATCCGAAACACCTGCTACTGCACGACCGCCATCCTCACCGACAAAAACATCGCACCCGGAAAAAACGTCCAGATTGAAGTCACGCTTAATGTCCCCTCCAGAAATGAAACAATAAAAGAACGTGTCCGGATTCACACCGACTCACCCGCACAACCCACACTGGAATTTAGCATTACAGCCAACGCGCGCCTCCCTCTTGCGGCTATTCCGGAACACATCGTCCTCGGGAGTTTTTCACCCGAGGCGTTCAAACCGAAAACTTTTATCTTGCGCCAAGTCCTCGATCCTCCCGTTCAAATCCGCTCGGTGACGACCGATTCCGAACACTTCGGGGTCGAGTATGAAACCGACCCCGCAACCGGGAACGTGCGAGGAGAAATTCATCTCGAGCCCGGCATGCCGATCGGCGAGTTTACCCATCTGCTTCGCGTGGAGTTCGGCCGTAACGGTAACACCGCCGCCATGACCATGTCCATTATTGGCAAAGTGCTGGGCGATTTTAACGTCTTCCCGCGGCAACTCTTCTTCGGCATCACACGACCCGGCGATACAAACCGGAAAAGCCTAACCGTGACCCGCCTGCGGGGCGACCCCCTGGAAATCAAGGGCGTTAAAGTCGCTTCAAAACACATTGAGACCGAACTAATAGCCCTAAACGCGGGTACCCGTTATAAAATCAACGTTTCCCTTAACGCCACGGAAGCCCCCGACGGCGACTTCAGCGATACCCTGATCGTTGAAACCAATAGTTCCAACCAGCCCAGAATCGAAGTGCCTGTCTACGCCAAAGTGCACACCAAAAGCGCAAAATAGGAGGTAACATGTTAATCCGACGATATCACTACGCCCCACTCGCTCTCATCCTTTTCTGTCTTTCCGCTTACGCCCAAACTGACGACAACATGGTCTTAATTCCGACAAGCGAATTTATCATGGGGGAACAGCAGCCGCACCCCGACAGGCTGCCACAGAAAACCATCAACCTACCCGCCTTTTACATCGACCGTTATGAAGTCACCAATAGCCAATTCGAGCAGTTTCTCCTTGCCGAGGGCTACCAAAAGAGGGAGTATTGGTCAGAAGCCGGTTGGCGGTTTATCCAAGCAACCAAGATTGACCGCCCGCTCGGATTGGATCGCGCGCTTTACAACGCTCCCAATCAACCCGTAGTGGGAGTGAGTTGGTATGAAGCCGAAGCGTACGCCAAATGGGCGGGTAAACGGCTGCCCACCGAAGCCGAATGGGAGAAAGCGGCGCGCGGCACCGATGGCAGAATATATCCTTGGGGAAATGAGATGGATTGGAAGCGGGTCGGCTATCGCCTACACAACCAGCGCACATGGGATGTCGGAAGCTATCCAAAAGGCAAAAGCCCTTACGGCGTGCACGACTGCGCCAGCAACGCCGCCGAATGGGTCGCAAACATGCCGGACGAAACCGACTCCGATGATCCTCAACGCGTCGTGCGCGGCGGCGCCTGGGGTTCTATCCGGTTTGAAATGCAATGTGGGCACCGCACGTTTGACAAACCGGAGTATAGAGGACTACGGATCGGATTCCGCTGCGCGCGGGATGCGGAGTGAATAATTAGTTATTGATTTGGGGAATTGGTCTGAGGATATTTTGAACGGAACGAGAAAACCGTGCGAACGCAATCGCTGCACCAATTTGAATGTAGCTATGTTCCGTTAAATGCGGGAAGATGTCCAACTTTGGTAGAAACCGGATCCACGGATTTCCAGCTCATCCAGCGCTTTCAGGAGGGGGATTCGGGCGTTTTCGATTTGTTGTATCTTCGTTACCAACAACGTATTTTCGGCGTTATTCGCACAATCATCCCCCATCGTGAAGACGCACTAGATCTTACTCAGGACGTTTTTCTCAAAGCGTATCAGGGACTGGGAAGTTTTAAGAGAACCTCCCAGTTTTATAGTTGGCTTTATCGTATTACAATCAATCGTTGCATAGATTTCATGCGTCGGCGGGCAAAACAGCACGTGATTAGTAATGATCCTGTATCCGATGATGCGTTCTATCATCATGAAGTTACTCGACACTTGTCGCCGCCCTCCAAGGCAGTGGAATCAGAAGAATTCGGCGTGTTTTTGCATCAAGCCGTGCAACAGTTGACCCCCAAGCAGAAGGAGGTATTTACTCTCCGTTACAAAGAGGAGCTTTCATTGAAAGAGATTGCCGGCAAAATGGGACGGTCCATTGGCACCGTCAAAGCCCATCTCTTTCAACTACACCGAAACTTGAGGGAAATGCTTCTTCCCTATTTGCGCGGTGACGGATTTGAGACATGGGGCAGTAACAAACATCTCTAGTCCAGAAATTCAACAGAATACACACTGAAAGAAGTCCCGTCTCTTTCAACGTATCGCCACCTACCGCTTCACACCGTGCTCAACGCAACGCGTCGCCTTGTTGGCTCACCGCGGCATTTTCAGTGCTTTCAAAAAACCTTCCTTTGCAATCTTCCCAGGGCGCGTTGCCAGCTATGTAATATGCGTCAAAAACTCGCCGGAAAGTCCCTATCGTAGGATGGGGGTGAGATCTCTTTGAGAGTTCTGTCGCACAGGATTTACTATCGCCCTCACTATCCGTTCGGTTGATTCTCGCCCAACGGGTTGGGAAACCCAACCCCTACGGGAATTGCCCCAATGTAGCGGCAACTACAGGGATTGCACCTACATACTGCTTCAAATGAATCGCTCGGTGCCGTCTCCTTTCCACCTAGCCCCGTCCCTAGGCGAACCAGCGCGAAGAACCATCTTCTGTGGCGAACCCATCAATGAATGGGTTGGTGTTCTCTCGCCCAAGTTCACAGGTAAATTACAGTTTCCGATATTGAAATGGAGTGACTTGCACCCTAAAACGCTTAACTCGATCCCCTATAGAGACATGATGGAAACGTCCCTGCTCCTCAACTCATCAATCAGCCGCAGACGAGTCGGGATAGGTGACTGGACCGCTAACGTTGAATTCCTGGCGCAGGCACTTGCGGCAATAATACGTCAGAAGCATCTTGCGAAAAGTGAAACCCTTCGCTTGGTTGCCGCAGGTGTCGCAGTGCTGCTCCTTTATCTCTCGAATGGCATCGGTAACCCTTGAAACCGCTGAAGTTTTCATTCATATTCTCCCGTAATGGATTCTTGATGTATCAAATCTGAAACTACTACTTATCTGTTATGCTATACAAACGTATAGTTATCCAAAAGGGTTACAGAAAATGTGAAAAAAATTTCTGGGTTTCAGGTAACTCGCAATAATCTCACCCTCTCGCTCTTCCCTTCTCACCGGTTTTTTCCTTCCTTTACCCATTCCCACGCTTCTTGACAACTCAATCGACGGTGTGCTATTCTTTCGCCGTCATAATCAGTAGGTTGTTCTAATTCATTATTGTTTCACTAAACATTGGGGTAGAATGGCTTCAGCGAAGAAAGTCGTCGTTGCGATGAGCGGCGGCGTCGACAGCTCCGTCACAGCCGCAATGATGCTTGAGTCCGGCTGCGATGTAATCGGCATTACGATGCGGCTCGGCGCTCCCGATACGCTTGAAGTGGAATCGGATAAGCCGAACTGTTGCTCGCTAGAAGGGATCGAGGATGCCCGGCGCGTTGCAACCCAGCTAGGGATTCCGTTCTACGGCGTGAATTATGAGGAGATATTCCAAGAGCGAATCATTGATTACTTCGTAAATGAGTATCTCGACGGCAGAACGCCTAGCCCGTGCATGATTTGTAATCGCGAGCTAAAGTTCGGAAAGCTTCTATCGCTCGTCGACAGTCTGGAGTACGATTGCATTGCCACCGGTCACTATGCCAGGATTGAGCAAAACCCGGACACCGGGCGATATCTTCTACGGAGGGGCGTCGATGCCAACAAAGATCAGTCCTATTTCCTCTCCGCGCTCACACAGGATCAGTTGAGCCGCGCGATTATGCCGCTCGGCGAATTCAGCAAGGACCGGGTACGGGAGTTGGCAAAGAAGTTCAAATTACGTACCGCCGATAAACTCGAGAGCCAAGAGTTGTGCTTCGTGGCGGACGACAACTATAGACGATTCCTGAAAGAGCAAATACCAGAAAAGATTCACGAAGGCGACATAGTGGATAAAGACGGCAACCTGCTCGGCACACATCAGGGCATCCCTTTCTATACGGTTGGCCAACGCCGCGGACTCGGAATCGCCGTCGGCAGTCCTCTGTATGTCACCCGAGTAGACGCCCAAAACAACACCATCGTTGTCGGTGGACACGCCGACCTGCTCCGGCAAACCATGTTGGTAGAACGGATCAACCTGATCTCCATTGAAAAGTTTGACGAACCCCTCCGAGCACTTGTCAAAGTGAGATCGAGAGACGAGGGGGCGTTAGCCACCATACACCCGATGAGCGAAACCGAGGCGAAAGTTATATTTGATGAACCGCGGCGAGCGATAACGCCGGGGCAAGCGACGGTGTTTTACGATGGAGATATCGTCATCGGCGGCGGCTGGATCAAATCGTAACCGGTCGGGCTAAACCACCTCAGTTCGGCGTTGTGCATTTGTAGGGTGGCACCGCCCACCATTTCTTTAGCGCGCCGTAGGTTGGGTTGCGCGGAAATCCGACAGAAATCGCGTACGGAAATAAGACATCCGATTTTTCATTCTGTCCGAGGAGCTAGGCAATTCGAGTGAAACCCAACACGTCATTGCTGTAAGAACGATCCTGGGCGTGATTAACTATCAACCTTGAAGAGACAGACAGGTTTCTCCAAAGATTATTCAATCACGCTCTTAATAGTTAATTTTCCAAAAAATCAAGGTTAGAGTTGGGTGTCGGTAGTTCACATTGTCAGAACTGTGATTTATGGGATTTTTGTGATTACCTTGATTGCATGTGGCAAGTTGCCGGTGATGAGTCGGCTAGATCGTTATCTTGAGGGCACTAGGATTCAGGGAAGAAACCAAGTTTTCAAGAAAAAACTTGGTTTCGACATGCGTTAAATACTTAGCGAATAGACCACTTAACGTGTAATACACAAGGAAACAACATCAGAAGTACCCGGTAACCGGAGGCTCATTGTATGACAGTGTCAGTTCGAGAGTATCGCGAAGCAGACCGCGAGCAGTATGAGATGATCTGGACCGCGGCTTTCCACGGCGGCGAAGCCTATCCTGCGGAGAGACCTGTTCCGGGGGCGAGCGAAACGGTTTATGTGGCGGAGCGGGAGGGACGGGTCACCGGAACTTCCACGATTCGGCCCTCGGAAGTCACGTGCAGAAATACGACTCTCTCGTGCGGCGGTGTCGCTGCGGTTGCTGTGTCGGCGGACTCGCGAAAGCACGGCGTAGGTAGAGTCATGATGACCTCGCTCGCTGAAATCATGCGTGAAGACGGGCTGATTGTCGGAAACCTTCGTGCCTCTCACGAAAGTTTCTATCGCCGATTCGGCTGGGAAAGCTGCGGCCGCGAAGTCCGAATCACCTGCCCCATTAGACTGGTACCGCAGTTCGAATGTACATTGCCAGTGCGTCAGATGCGTTTGACGGACTTCAAATTTGTGAACGAGGACAACCGATCGCTGCTCCAAGAAGAATGGTCCCCGTTAAAGACTGCCTACGATAAATTTGCGCTCGCCTTTTCCGGGATGATTATTCGTGAGAGCATGAGATGGGCGCGGCTTCGAATGACTAGCGGCAGTCTGCCCTATGTCTTCGTTGCTGGCGATCCGGTCGAAGCCTACGCCGTCCTGCGAATCTCCTCCACGAAAGATCAGGATGTCATAGAATTTGCTTGGTCCACGCTGGAAGGTTATCAATCCTTACTCGGTACGTTGGCTGGAGTTGCCATCAATCACGCGACACTCAGTTGGACAGAGCCTTCAAACGGCCCATTTTTGTCGACGTGGTTCACTCAGGGCGTTGAGGCGCAGTTGCGTAAGCCATCCATGTTTCAAGTATTGGATGTCCCGGGTTCACTGTCTCTGCTCAAGCCGGTATGTTCGGGAAGCTTCACGCTCGAAGTCGAGGACGAGATTCTGCCCGCCAATCGCGGACCATGGCGGGTGTCCTACGCACCTGAAGGCGTTGAAGTGGAGCGGTGCGATACCGCGGACGTGCAAATGACGATCCAGCACTACGCCCAGGTCCTTATGGGTGACCCCAGCTTCGCTGATCTGTTGTCTTACGGGCTTGTATCCTGCAGCAGCGATCGAGCGGCTCAAGCGGTAAATGCACTATTGGAACCGCAAGTGACATACAACCTTGAGATTTTCTGATCGCCGTTAATGAGCGATGCCCTGCGGTGGGCTTCCGTGTGGAGCTCATGGAGCCTTCAGTTCCTAATATTCTCCCAAATTTATGCCCGACCATCCCAAACGTTCGTCCAACCGGCAACTCTTCTTCCTTACTTTCCTCCATACGGTCATTGACAGTTACGCCACTCTCCTGCCGCATCTGCTGCCGGTGCTGTTAGCGAGGCTCGCCGCCGGGGTGGCAGCGCCATACACCTTGGCTGGGGCGTTAATCTCCGTCTACAATTTCTTTAGCGCGCTGAATCAGATCTTTTTCGGATGGTTGGAGGACCGGGTAAAGTCCATCCATTTCCTTACCTTCGGCGTTGCGAGCACGGCATTTTGCTTGTCGTTGTTGAATGCTGCTCCGTCCATCTGGGTAGTGTTCTTGCTGCTAATCGCGGGAGGCACAGGTGTTGCGGCGTTTCACCCGCTTGGGACTGTCCAAGCTGCAAGTTTGGCGAAGCAGAGCCAAGGTTTTGGAGTTTCCATATTTCTTACCGGAGGCAATATGGGAAGAGCCGCCGGTCCCCTCCTTATCATGCTGTTCTTGGTTCGCTACGGTTGGAATATGTTGGCATGGTGCATGATTCCCGGTCTAATCCTCGCATTTCTCATTCCTTGGGTCTTGGAACTGCGACATCCGACGAATCCCTCACTGGACACGGGGCACCCTTCATTTCGATCCAAGAAACGGAACGCGCTGTGGGAATCGATAAGACCAGTCCTCCGCCCCCTTTTTGCGCTTTATCTGATTGCTGTCTTAAGGACGCTAACAATGATAGGGTTGGAGAACTTTCTTTCGCTCTTTCTTGATGAAAGGGGTTACTCGAATGTTGCACGCTCTGGAGTTCTCGCGATGTTTCTATTGGCAGGCACGGTCGGAATAGTAATTGGCGGTTCACTGTCCCATCGGATATCGCGCCATCGCATGCTGCTTTACTCCTTGATTGTCTCGCCGCCGCTGCTGTACCTCTCGCTTCACAGTTCGGGCGCCGTTTTTCTCACTTTGCTGTTCCTTGGTAATGTGGTTCTTTCCGCCTCAACCTCTGTGAACATTGTTTGGGCGCAACAGTTGCTCCCTGAGCGCGAAAACATTGCGTCCAGTTTAATGATGGGCGGTGCTTGGGGAGTAGGCGGTGTTCTTAGCATCCCTGTCGGAATGCTCGGAGATCGTTTTGGATTGGCGAATGTTCTTGATTGTTTGACGGTCGTGCCTCTGGCTGCAGCGGTTCTGGTTGTTTTCTTAAGAAATAGGAGTATCAGGAGCAAGCAGCGAAATGAGTACAGCGAAAGCTAATAGAGGAACGCCGGGCGTCTTCGTCACCGGCACGGATACCGGGGTCGGAAAAACTGTAATTGCCGGTGGTTTAGCCGCTTCGCTGGCATCGATCGGAGTTAATGTCGGTGTCATGAAACCCATCGCCACCGGCGGCGAGGATGTCGACGCAGCCTCGGTAGATGCGGATGACAAGATAAGCGAAGACGCCATTCCAAATCGTGCGACATGCGCGGGAGAGGTTAATCGACGCGTCGTTTCCGACGATGCGGTTTACCTCAAACACGCCGCGAACGTAAGAGATAACCTTGATTTAATTAATCCGATATGCCTGCGCGAACCCCTCGCGCCCTCCGTCGCCTCAGAGCTAGAAGGGTCGCCAATCGACTTCGAAAGAGTCGATATCGCGTTTAATCAACTCCGCCAGAGACATGAATTCATGGTCGTCGAGGGTGTTGGCGGACTTGCCGTGCCGATCCACGACGATCTTCTCGTAGCGCATTTTGCCGCACGTTTTCAACTGCCGCTTATTGTCGTTGCCCGTCCATCGTTGGGTACAATCAATCACACCCTCTTAACGGTCGAGTTCGCACGATCATTTAACCTTGAAATTCACGGGATTGTCCTAAACGGTTTGCGGCAGGACATGGTCGGCTTGGCGGAAAGCACCAATCCCGCCGAAATCTCCCGACTTACAAATCTGCCCATTTTAGGGGTTGTACCATTTGATGGCCGCCTAAGACAGCGCGCACCGTCCTCTCCGTTCTTGGCGCAATTCATGGCCGAGAACATTGATTGGAAGATTGGAGATATTACAGCGGCGTTTTCAAAGACGGGAGGTTACGGTCATGAATCATAGGACGGCACGGAGGTTGCCCTCAACGATTGGGCAGGGCTGCCTCGGGAGATCTTCCACTAATCCTTGACATTGTCGCTGAGAGTCGATATAATTAAGACGCTAGACGCCCCTGTGGTGGAATTGGTATACACGGCAGGTTGAGGGCCTGTGCCTTAACGGGCATGCTGGTTCGAGTCCAGTCGGGGGCATAGAAAAGGGAGGAACGATCACCGGAGATCTGGTGAGAATTCCTCCCTTTTTTGTTTCTACTGGAGATGGTAGGGCTCGACGCCGAATTACTGCATGTGATACGTGTCGATTCGTAATCAAAACTCGGAATAAATACGCAATCTACCTCACTGAAGATCAAATCACATGGATAGTGACTGTGATAGAACCCCTATGCAGGTTCACGTACCTAGGTCTTCACGTGTGAAACACGATTAAATGGCTGCGGGACCGCGTTCGCCGGTGCGAATGCGGATAATCTCGTCAACGGGCTTAATGAAGATCTTGCCGTCGCCAATCTTGCCCGTGGAAGCGGATTTCTGGATCGCGTCCGTGACCGCGTCGAGGCTTTCTTCCGGGACGACGACTTCCAGCTTTATCTTCGGCACAAATTCGATGGCATACTCGCTTCCGCGATAGAGTTCGGTGTGCCCGCGACTTCGCCCGAAACCGCGAATCTCGCTGACCGTCATCCCGCGAACACCGACCTCGTTCAACGCTTCCTTCACCTCTTCAAGTTTGAAGGGTCGAATGATGCACTCGAGCTTTTTCATAGGTTACCCCTCCTTAGCCAACGTCCGCCGAGATTCGGACGGATTATCCTGCTCTATCTTGCAGCGAACCGAGCCGCAACGATAGAGCAGGGAGTACGATTAGATATCGTAATAGAGATGGAACTCGTGCGGATGCGGACGTAGATTGATCGCATCAACCTCGTTTTCGCGCTTGTAGTCTAACCACGTATCGATCACGTCTTGAGTAATCACATCGCCCTTGAGCAGGTATTCGTGGTCGTCCTCCAAAGCGTCAAGCGACTCCGCCAAGGATGCCGGTGTGGATTCGATTGTATCCAGCTCCTCCGGTTCAAGATCGTACAAATCTCTATCTAGCGGATCGCCGGGATGAATCTTGTTCTGAATACCGTCGAGGCCCGCCATGAGCAACGCGCTAAACGCAAGATACGGATTACTGGAGGGATCCGGAGTGCGGAATTCCACTCGCTTACCCTTCTCACTCTTGGAATAGACCGGAATGCGCACGCAAGCGCTGCGGTTTCTCTGCGAATACGCGATGTTAACAGGGGCTTCGTAACCCGGCACCAGCCGCTTGTATGAGTTGGTCGTGGGTGCGATAATCGCGCAGAGCGACGGTGCGTGTTTCAGCAAACCGCCGATGTAGTATAGCGCGTCCTCGCTCAGAAGCGCATACCCCTGCGGATCATAGAAGATATTCTTCCCGTTCTTCCACAAACTCTGGTGTACGTGCATGCCCGACCCGTTGTCCTGGAAGAGGGGTTTCGGCATGAAGGTAGCCGTCAGATTGTGGGCGCGCGCCACGTTCTTAACGATATACTTATACAGCGCCATCTTGTCTCCGATTCGGGTCATCGTGTCAAAACGGAGATCAATCTCAGCCTGCCCGCCAGTGCCTACCTCGTGGTGGTGGACCTCTACATCAACGCCGCTTTCGATCATCTTGAGAATCATCTCGGATCGAATGTCCTGCATTGAATCCGATGGCGGCACGGGGAAATAGCCCTCCTTGTAGCGGGGTTTATACCCTAGGTTTGGCCCCTCATCGGTACCGGTGTTCCAGCTGCCCTCCCGCGAATCGACAAAATAGTAGCCTGAATGGTGATCCTGGCCATAACGAACATCGTTGAACAGGAAGAATTCAGCTTCAGGTCCCCAGTAACTCGTATCGGCAATCCCCGTCGAGATTAAGTAGGCTTCCGCTTTCTGCGCGATATGCCGCACGTCTCGCGTATAACTCTCGAGCGTAATCGGGTCCTTGATGTTGCAGATGATGCTCAGCGTAGGAATCTGGCAGACGGGGTCGACAATGGCGGTATCGGGATCCGGGAAAAGCAGCATGTCGCTTTCGTTAATCGCTTGGAATCCGCGGATACTTGAACCGTCGAAACCGAGCCCCTCGTCAAACATGTCCTCTTCAAGTTCCGTTGCCGGAATGGAGAAGTGTTGCCACATCCCCGGCAAATCCATGAACTTGAAGTCAACAATCTGAACGCCTTCCTCCTTGGCAAGTGCAACTACATCACTTGGTGTCATACGTTATCCTCCTCAACATGAATCAAAATGAACTGTTACAGTATGGTGTTGATTTGTCTACTTTGTAACTGACATGAGACAAGTCGTGTACGTAAACTTGAAAGCGACTCGCGCGAGTCAATCCGACAGAAGCGAATACGTCCAGACAAATGAAACCCTTAAGTCGGAATGGGATTTAATGGTAAATCGAGCCAACCTACTTCACAGGAAACAGCGTTAATCTTAATAACCTGTCTTTCTACCTCCGTATATCTTGGGAGTTCTAATGGGTTTGCGATGGCTCTGTTTTCACTACGTCCGAATCGCAAAGGATATGCCAACAATTTACCAACCCTGTTCGCGACGGCAGAATTACACCGCCAAACGCCTAGTACAGCGCTTTCTAAGGTGAAATCAGATTCTGGCGCCGCTTGGCTACGCGTGGTTTATTACGACAAAACGCAGTGAACCACGTTGTTGCTGAATTATCGGGCACAAAAATGCTGAAGTTTCTAGCATTTGCCGCCGGCGCGACCTCTGCAGCTAAGCCCGTTTTCGCTCCGGTTCAGTCGGTTTAGAATCGTTCGACACGGCTGGTTTCCGGCTCAACCTGCCCCGCATACTTGTTTCCCGGTTTCACTCGATAAGGCACTCTAGCAGGCGAAGATAAGGGTTCGAAGGTGAACGCGCATATCCGCATGCCGGGGTACAGTTTGACGGGCATCCGTCCGAGGTTGCCGAGCTCTAAGGTTGCCGTTCCCACCCAACCCGGATCAAACAGTCCTGCAGTGCTGTGAACGATAATGCCAAGCCGCCCGAGGCTGCTTCGTCCTTCCAGACGCGCCATAACATCGTCCGCCAACTCAAAGTGCTCCAGCGTCGCGGCTAACACAAACTCACCAGGCTGCATCGTGAACGCGTCGCCGTCAGGCACCTCGACCTTGCGCATCAGATCGCCCATGTCGGTGGTCGAGCGCAAATCTATGTGGGGGTGTCTGCTGTGTTCAAATACGCGGAAGACGTTGCCCAGCCTGAAATCGATCGAACACGATCCAAGCTGTTCTTGGAGATTCGGCTCCGGCGAAATCTTGATCTTGCCCTTCTCCAAGTAGCGTTCTATGTCCTGATCCGATAATACCATTCGTGTTCCTTATCTTGCTGATCGGGCTGTTGGGAAACCGCTTCATCCCAAATAATTGTATCAGATTTTTTTACGAGTGTCACATCTTTTTTGACGGCAGATACAGCGTATCGCGTAATACGTAATGCGTAACAGACAACTACGAGGGATGCTCGTGCCGATGGACGACGCGATATTGGTTGGCCGTATAACAGGAGTTTCAGGTTGAACCCGCAGATTTGCGTGCTGACCACCACCCTGATACAAGGAACGGGGAGAACACCGCGAAGAACATCCCCAGCGCAATCACGTCAAGGATGGGAATATACCAGGGCCAGGGTGCGAAGAAGAAGGGAGAGGCTGTCTCGGGAGGTACACAGAGGAACATGTAGTTCGAATCCATGACGACGTTGAATGCACCGACGGCTACGGCAAAGACGTTGGCGTAGATAAAAGCACGGAAAAGACCGCGGAGAGTCGGGCGCATTCGTAACCCTATGGTCGCATACAGGACGCCCGCGACGATGCCGGAGTGCGCAATGAAATACTGGAAGAAACGGTATGACGGGAAGCCTTCCCCATCTCCCAATTGCGGTGTAATGACCGCGTTTGAGGTGCCGACCAAACCCCAGAAATAAGCGATTTCGAAGGCTCGCTGATTGCGAAAAACGAGCGTGGCGGCTGTCGCGAACACCGCAATACCGCAGAAGTGGAGGGGAAGGTCGTTTCGGATGAAATTGGGGAGGTCAAAGTCGGCGAACCGATAGCACAAACTGGCGAGCTCGTTGGTCAGGATCACGCCAGCCAAGAAATACCCGATGGTAGCTGCCGCTCTGCCTCGGGCGATTGCCGCGAGCAGAATCGGCACCGCGAGTGTCAACCCCATCACAATAAGGTGTGGCGTGCTAAACGTCTGGAAGTTCGGCATGAGGCCCTAAGTCGGTTTCCATGGATAGGTTGGAGATTTGGGTGAGGGGGCGTTGGGAAGGTACTATAGCACGCCTATTGAGACTGCGTCAATAGACGTTTCGGCAGGTGCTTTGCCAGCGGTTGTGTCGACAGGGCGATGTGGTGAGCACAGGCTTTCGTAGGGGCGGGGTCTCCCTGTCCAATAGGGACTAACTCAAGATCTTTACGCCAGAAAACCCTGGGAATATTGGGCGAACACTCTTGAGATGATCCTCATGATGGTGGGCTGTGGATTCCTATGGGATTTCTACCGCCTTCCTTACCGGTCAGTTGCTCCTTCGCTAATCGCTCAGTTGATTCCACCCTACACATCTGTTATTCATCATCATAGTCCTTCAGCAACCCCTCATTGATAAGACACTGCCTCATCTCGTCCTGCAGTTCCTCGTATGCCGCGCTGCCGAAATAGGCACTCGCTTGTTTCATCTGACGAATGGCGGTTTTGTCCAAGTAGCGCATTCCCCCCATGTAAACTCCATCAACGGCCCCTTTGAGCAGTCGGACGAAACGCGCTGGCTTACAGTAGAGCAGCGGGGTTAATGACCCCAATACCGTGATACCTCCCTCCCGAAGGCGCCGCATGGTCTTGAGACGCACTTCAATCCGTGGGGCGTGCGGTTCAATTTTGCGGCGTACACGATCGTCGTCGGTCGGCACGGAGAACCCCACACGCAGGCGATTCCCGAATTCCCTTAACAACTCTAGGTCGTCCAAGATGACGGGACTGCGCGTATGAATCACCACACTTTTCGGGTTGCTTTCCAGTATGACTTTCAAACAGCGCCGGGTCAAGCGGTACTGCCGCTCAATGTATTGGTACGGGTCGGTGGCGGATCCGATGAAAATTCCGCGCCCCCACATCTTGGCGCGCGCCTTGCCCAAGAGGAAGGGGGCGTTCATCTTGGGTTGAACCCATGTCCCCCAAGGCAGTGGTTTATCCTCGATATGGGGATACTTCATGACGTAGCAGTAGCTGCATCCCATACCGCAGCCTACGTACGGATTGAGCGTGTATCCGGTAACGGGTACGCCGTTTTGGGGCATCAAAACGGAGCGCGCCCCAATCTCCTCTATGGTTAAATGAGAGTGTGCCATGCCTTAACTATACTATACATATGTATAGTTATCAAGGCATAAATTGTGCCATCGGTGCAATCGCGTCCGATTTTCGGGTGTAGACAACAATCCTTGCCCATACGGTAGGTACGATCAAGCGAGTGAATAGCGAGCGCGATAGAGATCCCTTTCCAACCGCACCTACTCGCGACTATACGCTGGCTTAGACCTGAAACAGTTGTATCAGGTTGCCGCAGGTGTCATTAAAGATTGCGAGGATCGCCGGACCCGATTCGGTTGGCTCCATCGAGAATTCGACGCCTTGCTCTTTCAGCCGTTCGTACTCCTTATGGATATCATCCACGACAAACGCGGTGGCGGGTATCCCCTGATCGAAGATCGCCTGCTGGTAGGTCTTGGCGGCGGGGTTGTTGTTGGGTTCAAGCAGCAGCTCGATATCGTCGGGACCGTCGGGGGAGACGACCGTGAGCCATTTGAACTCCCCTGCCGGCATATCCTCTTTCTTTATGAAACCGAGCACATCAACATAGAATTTGAGAGCCTTGTCCTGGTCGTCAACGAAGACGCTGGTGAGTTTGATTTTCATAATTAACCTCCAATTTTGCGTTGTAGTGTGGAAGCATTAGTGAGTAATACGTAATAATCTGGACGCTTAAGCCTGAGCTCCGGCGGCTTCGAGGAAGGCAATGGCTTTCGCCCGATTCTTCTCTTGCGCCCGTGCGAGCGGCGTCCGTCCCTGTTTGTCCTTCTGGTTAATCTTGGCGCCGTGATCGAGCAGCAACTGCAGCATCTTGTCGCTGGCGCCGAAATGCACTGCCACATGCAGGCAGTTCTCTCCGTCCTTGCTCTTGATTTTGTTGGGATCCTGACCCTTCTCAAGCAGCCAGGTTGCGCCCTTGATGCTGCGGCAGGATACGGCGCAGCCGAGCGGCGTGTATCCGCCGTGATGCTCGGTACCGCGGGTGCCGTCAAGTTTGCCTCCGTACTGTAACAGCATCTCCAAGGCGTCGAACTGCCCGTCGCAGGCGGCGTGGTTGATGGTGTCGTCGTCGGCGCAGCTGCCCCCAGCCTTGAGGAGCATCTCGAACACCTCCATGTTGTTGCTGTAGATGGCTTGGTCGACGGAGCCGGTGACATCGGCGCCGTGGTCGATTAAGGTCCGCGCTATCTGCGCCAACTCCTTCCTCTTCTCCTCGCTATCCCTCCCCACATGCGAACACACGCAGTAGTTTAACGAAGTCCAACCTCTATCGTCCGTCCAGAGTTTGGTGCCCTCGTGGTGAGCCTTCGCCAAGTCCGGATCGTCTTTCAAAATCGCGTTCACGCGCTCGACGTCGCCGAGGACAGCGGCGTGGAAGATGTCGTGCCCCTCCGGAGCATTCTTCAGCAGCGCTGGGAGGAATTCGGTGGCATCGCCGGTGGCGCAGAGGGCAATGGCGCTGATGAGCCAGTAGCTCCCCGGCATCAACGGGTCGGCGCCGGCATCAAGTAGCAGATCGACGACTTGGTGGTGACCGTCGTGTTTGGGGGCCGTCTTCTTGAATTCCACGGTGCGATGCAGCGGGCGGTAGTGGTGCGCCGACTTGGATTTGATGTTCGGATCAGCGCCGTTCTCCAGCAGGAGCGCGACGGCATCTGCTTGTCCGACGTAGCAGGCGTCCATAATCGGCTGCCAGTGGGCGGCTAGGGCTTTGTCCTCGTTAATCATGTCGCGCATGGTGTCGAGATCGCCGCGCGCGGCGGCGGTGGCGAGCGCTTTTTCGGGTTTCATTGTGTTGTTCTCCTAGTTATTTATCTTTCTGTAGGTGAAGGACAGTAGCAATATCTTAGATTTGGTATATGGAGATGAAAGATTGGTTGATTTAGCGATTTTTCTTCGTTCTTGCGGGATCGCGATTCTCGGTGTCTTCTTTCAGAGAACCTAGATCGACGACGTGCTGTCCCTCATGCCGCGGCTTGGCTTGGAGATAAGCAACGAAAGCCTCAATATTATATCCATGTTCTCGAGCGATGTCCTCTTTGATTTGCCAGAGTTCCTTGATAATTTCGTCAGGCATCATTAAATACTCCCATGAGTTCTTGAGGGGTACAAATTTCGGGGCTAGTGTAGCCGTTCATGGTGCAAACATTTCGCATGATGGGTTTGGTTTCGGCATTGTCAAGATGCCGACAGTTCCATGTCAGGAGGTAATCAACACCGTGTGCGGCGGCTAAGGCAAGGTGAAGAGCATCATCCAAGGCATTGGCGGGAAGGGCTCTCTCCTGAATAAAAGCTCTGGACAGCGCGACTACGGGCTCCGTGATCGGTAGTATGGTAATGTCGGATAGTGCCTCAAGACGACGTGCCGCTGCTTCAGGATTTCCCTTGCCAGCTTCTTCCACCGCAACGTCGGATGTATAGAGATTGAATCGATTTCTTTGTGTCTCCCACCAATCAAGAGTAATTTTTTGCCAAGCCGCCGCCAACAAATCGCTTGTAGGGCGAGCCGTTAAATACGAAACAATTGAGGTCTCGATATATACAGTTTTCATTTCCATTAACGCCATCGGAGTTAACGGGCTGTCCTACCTTGTTCGCGTTCTAGACTCTAGGCAATCGTATCTAACCGTTTCTGGTTACTGATATCAACTATACCGCGGAGGAGATTCTCACCAAGCTGTTTCATGCCTGCGAAGGGATCGTCGGTGTTTGACCGGGGCAAGCTATCCAAGATCAGTGCCTCAAGAGATTGTGATTTGAGTTCCTGTTTGCTGGCATCAATGAGGAGTTGGCCAAGCTTTTGTTGATCTGGATTAAGTTACCCTGTCCCTGCCTCGTTCAGTTGTCCAATTACTTCGTTTATCAGCGCATCGAATGCCTCAACATCGGCGTAAACTGACCTCAGCAAACTCACGCTACTTCTGTTGGTTCTTACTTCTCCTGGGTGCCAGCTTTACGACACTTTAAATCTCGGCTTGTTACAATAGTACGATAATGAAGAGAATATGTAACAAGCCAATTGCACTTAATCGCATTTGGTTCTATACGTATAGGAATCTTCAATTTTCAAATCGTCGATTTTCTCCTCGTGAATACGTACTATCTCTTGAAAGCGCCGGAGATGATCAAACGACTGAATAGGGGAACGATAGAAATCCTGTGAAATCCAGCTATTAAACAATACACCCAAAGAACATTAGGCAAAACAACCGTGTGCTCCTAATCCCTCAATCCACGCGGTAGAGCGGTTCGAGTCCAGACGCTACCCGATCCACGTTCTCAGCCGACGCCTGTGCCCGTCTCCGCGACGTGCCGTCCGTAGTCCCGGAGGTATGGGGCGTCGCAATCACATTTTGCAAGCTGAATAGCGGCGAAGTCACATCGGGCGGCTCCTGGCCGAAAGCGTCTAACCCGGCTCCACTGATCCGCCCCTCAACCAATGCCGCCTCCAGCGCGGCTTCGTCCACCAACGCCCCGCGAGCGACGTTAATCAAAAACGCGCTCGACTTCATTAGACGCAAACGGCGTGCATCAATAGTGTGTCGCGTCTCATCGTTCAGGTGCAGGTGCAGGGACACGACATCGGACTCGGCGAGCACTTTATCCAAATCCGCCGGTTTCCCGGCAAATTCCACGCCGAACTCGCGCATTTCATCCGCTCCGACATCGCGGATATCGATCGCCGAGATTCTCATCCCGAACGGCAGCGCGCGGCGCGCCAATTCTGTCCCGCTGGCGCCAAAACCGACAATACCCAATTTCAACCCCTCAAGCTCAAGACCCATGGGCACATACATCTCACCGACTTTGAGGTTTTCCTGCGTAACAGGATATTTCCGAGCAAGCATCAGGATGAACATCATGGCGCATTCCGCCAGAGCCACTGCGCTGAAAAGTCCCGGGGTGTTGGCGACGGGAATCTTTTTGGCTTTCCAGTAGTTCAATTCGAAATGGTCGATTCCGGTGCCCAGAATCTGCCATAGACGCACCTTGCCCTCGGCTATGTCAGCCATCTCTCTGGTTCCCGCCGAACCGCCTTGGTCAATCACCAATTCAACGCCTTCAAACTGCGGCGCGAGGGGCTGGCTATAATCCAAGATACGCAGATTGTGGCGGTCGCCCACGGCAGCCACCACGTCCTCGCCCCACGGTTTAAACATTGAGGGACCGAGCGGATGTGGCAAAAACAGAACGTTCAGTTTTTCAGGCATCGCTATCTCCACCAGCCATAGGACGCACGGAGGCTGTCCACCGGCAATTATAGTCATTTACATTTATCTTTACACACATAGGAGCTACGCGGTAATGGAAGGTCTTTACCGTAGGCAGGGCATCTTGCCCTGCCCCCCATAGGCGGTCGCGACCATGAGGTCGCTCCTACCACTTAGCCGTTTATATTTTGAGGCGTCACTTCGTGGTGTATCCGCCGTCAACCACCATCGCGGAGCCGGTCACGTACGACGATTCGTCGCTTGCCAAGAACAGCGCGGCATTGGCGACTTCACTTGGCTCGGCGAAACGTTCCAACAAGCTTGTCTTTCGATACGGCGCGATATGTTCCTCGGGGACGCTTGCCACCAGCGGCGTGTTCATCACTCCGGGGCAGATCGCGTTGGCTCGGATGTTCTCCAGCGCGTGATCGTACGCCATGCACCTGACAAGCCCGATGATACCGTGCTTGGAAGCGTTGTAAGCGGCTTGATTCAACTGGCCGATCAAACCCGAGATTGACGAGATACAGATAATGTTCCCGCCGCCTTGCCGGCGCATCTGCGGTATGGCCGCCTTTGAACAGAGGAAATACCCCTTGAGATTCACTCCCAGAATATGGTCCCACTCCGCCTCGGTCGTGTCTGCGACGGTCCTATCGACGTGGACACCCGCATTGTTGACCAAGACATCAACGCGGCCGTAGGCATCGACGGCGGCATCGATCAAACGGACAGCATCGTCCGGGTTCGAGACATCGCCGTGCACAAAAATTGCCTCGCCCCCTTGCTCTTGAATTTGCTCCACCGTTTCTTGTCCGGCAGGTTCATCAATGTCAAATACGACGATCTTGGCGCCTTCACGGCTGAACAGCAGAGCCATGGCTTCGCCCAGCCCCTTACCTGATCCCGTGATGACGGCGATCTTGTCTTTCAGTCGTGCCATTAGGAACTACCTCCTTAACGTGATATTTCAATAAATCATCCCTTGGTTAAATCTCGAATCTTGTCCCGAAAGTATCGGAAACTGGGCGATGCGTTGGCATCTACATCCATGTGCGGCGCGATATTCTCCGCCCAATCCGATTTCTCCCTGCCCACGGCTTGCCCTCCCTTTTTCCGAAGTGTGCTAGATCCGCCACTGGATACGGCATCTGCTAGAAGTTCCCATGACCCGCAAATCGCGTCGTTCTGGTAACGATTTAATACATCCTCCCTTGCTTTCGGGTAAGCGGCTTTGACCGCGGGGATGTCGCCGAGCAACCAAGCCTCGCCCTCTTCAATGGCGATACAGAACCGAGTCTCCGGCTTCGGGTTGCATGCACACAGAACGGCGAAGAGTTCTTGACGGAGGGTTTTCAGGCACTTGTCATCCAAGTCGCATACTACAATCACCGCCACGGAGTAGTTGGGGGGATATCCGGCAAAGGTATGCCCGTACCCCTGGAGTAGCTTAGGAAGTTGATCGAGCAAATGGCGTTTGCTCGCGTCTGTACGACTTCTGAGATTCTTAGGAATGCGTCCGATTCCACTGTAATCAATAACCCTGAATGTATGTTGGTAGTCGAGGATTTTCGGCGTCAGAATATCAAGCGCCCGCTTCCCGGACAAGTCTTCCACCAGAATCTCAAAATGCATCCGACTACCTCGCATCCAGATAGTCGCTGTACCAGAGTCCTCCCAACGGCAATCCTTCGGCGGCCATGTTGTTCACGATTGGATCATCGCTCGCCCGTCGAATCGTCGCAAAGCCGTCCGGGCCCTTCTCCAGAATCCACACCTCCTCCGGCTCAAGCGCGTCGACAAAGTACGGCTGATGGGTGGTAACGAAGACCTGTGACCGACTTCTGCGTCGACTGGCGTGTTCACGGAATTCGTTTGCCAAGGTCTCCAAGAGTTTGTGATACAAGCCGTTCTCCGGTTCTTCGATACACAGGAACGGGTGCGGGGTCGGGTCTTCGAGCAACAAGAGGTAGGCAAAGAGTTTTAAGGTGCCATCGGATACCTGCTGCGCGTAAAACGGATCCTGAAAGTCTTTGTCATTGAACCGGAGCAGCAGCCTTCCGTCAGAAGTTTTTTCGGTATCAATCCGGTCTATTCCGGGGATTTTATCGGCGATTTTGTCCAAGATAGTCGTGAAACGCTCCGGATGTTCGCGCTCCATGAATTGGACGACATTGCCGAGGTTGTCACCGTGGATGTTGAGGTGTTGCTGAGGACCCGCCAACGGCAGGCTGCGCGCCGCATCGGGGTTGAAGTAACTGAGATACCATCCCTCGATAAACCGGCGAAAGTCGGCGATTCTCGGATGCTGCTTCAGGGCGCCGAGCGTGGCGATGCCGAACCTACGACGGTCTTCCAATTCAACAATCTCCGTTTCGCTAGGTTCTTTTCCCAGTATGAGCTCGGCGAGACTGACATAATCGAGCCCCTCCGTTTCTTCGTCAATCTGTTGTCCCGCCAGGGCACCCTCCCATGCGATACCTCTCCCGTTCCAGAAGAATAGGAAGTAATACGGAATACCGCCTCTTTGGCCTTTTCGCAGTTGGCGGAGATACTCAAACAGGACGTATGGACGTCCAGCCTCATCTGCCTGAATACCAATTCCGAAAGTTATGGGTTTGGTTTCGCTGCTTTCTTGATAATAAACCTCAAATACAATGGGGTCCGTTTCGCCCTGAGATCGCAGCCTCTCAAATCCCCCGCGCCCGCGTTGGTCGCACGCCTCCTCAACGCCTGATTTCAGAGCGTCAGCAAGGAACCCGAAGGCATCGAACAGCGCGCTTTTGCCAACGCCGTTTTTCCCGATGACCGCCGTCATGCCGGTGAGCGGATTCTTTTCGTGTTGGTTCCACAGTCGCCCCAAGGTCACATCCTTGAGCACCTTGAAATTCCTTACTCTGAAACCCTCTATCTTTGCCATGATAAAATCCTTATGTGGGATATGACCAAGATTTGCAGTAGGGGACGCAGATCTGCGTCCCCTACAATATCCGCTAGAGAAACCGAGTTTCGAGGAAAGACTCGGTTTACGCCGTGGAATGCAATCCCAACCGATTGCCCTCTGAATCCTCGAAGTAGGCGTAATAGCCATATTCGCCAATGCTAGTCTTGGGGGTGAGCGTCTTTCCGCCGTTGGCGTTGACTTTTGCCAGCGTTCCGTCAATATCCGGTGCCGTGAAATAGATTAAGATGCCGTCGTGCGATGGCGTAAGAGCCTCGGACTTGATGAGTGTCCCGGAGGCGCCGATCCCATCCTCGACCGAGGGAAACCATGCCATTTCCACTTGCTCCACCGTGGCGGGAGTAAGTTCGACCTCAAACACCGCTTCATAGAATTTCTTAGCTCTGTTCATGTCAGTTGTCGGTATTTCGAACCAACCGACCGGGTTGTAATCTTTAGCCACACTAACTTTCCTTTCGTCGTTTAGATGGATTATTCGGCTTCCCACCGTTGCTAACGATTTCGATTATGCTAGCATTGAAGGGACCAATAGCGGCCATTGACCTTAACACAAAATCTGGTAGGCGGGGCATCTTGCCCCGCATAGGTAAGATTTGATTGATGCGCTCAATGCGCCGCAAACATAAGGCAAGGTTAAAGGTCACTCATCGCCTTGGCTCATGTGAAACAGTTGCCACACATGCCCATCGGGATCCTCGAACGTCCTGCAATACATCCAAGGCTGATCCTCGGTTGGCACCGGTTCGCTGCTGCCCGCATTGAGCGCCTTGTCCACGATTGCATCGACTTCCTCCCGGCTGTCGGCGGATAACGCGACGACGACCTCGGTGGTTTTTGTCGCGTCGGCAATCTTCTTATTGGTAGACATCTGGAAAAAAGACTCGGTCATAAGCATGGAAAAGCTGCCTTCGGAAATGACCAAGCAGGCGGCATTCTCGCCGGTGAAATCCTCGTTAAATTCAAATCCAAGTTGGGAATAGAATGCTTTGGACTTTTCAAGGTCTTTGACGGGAAGGTTGGTAAAGGTTTGTCTGCTCATATATTCTCCTTTTTTTCGGATAGTTCTTTAACTGCCTTCAACGCTTTTGGCCATACCCCTTCAAAGTAGGCTTCATACGACGAAGGTATGTCTATGTCAACGCCTAGTTCGGTTCCCCCATCCACTTCGGTGAGGGTGTAATTCTCATAAGCTGGCGTCCACTTTTTCACCTCTTCGCTTTCGGTGTCATCGACGCCCTTGAGGACGTGGCCGCGGTGCTCGATTGATAGGTACTCGCACTCTCGATTTTCCGCAATCACCCCCACCATTCCATCTTTTTCCGGCGTAAGGAAACGTATGGTGCTCCCCTCGTTCCAGTCGCCCTCGAAATGTGAGCCTGCAGCGAATACGGTTGTCCACTGCCTGTAGGTCTCATCGTCAAACAGGACATGCCACACGATTTCTCGCGGCGCTGAAATCGTGATTGAATAGTGAAATCTATTCATTTGAGAATCGCTGCTCGCACTATCACCTATTTTTTCAGCTAGTTCCTTGACTGCCTCCAGCGCTTTGGGCCATACGTCTTCCAAGTAAGACTGATACGCCGAAGGAACTTCGGCATCGAGGGTTAGTTCGGTGCCGCCGTCAACTGCAGTAAGGGTGTAATTCTCATAAGCTTGAGACCAAGCCTTCGCGTCGTCGCTTTCGAAATTGTCGACACCGTCAATTATACATCCGCGGTGGTGGATTGATAAGTGCTCGTACTTTCGGTTTTCCGCGATTGCCCCCACCAATCCTTGCTTATCCGGCGTGAAGAAGCGGATGGTGCTGCCCGCACTCCAGTCGCCCTCAAAATACGAGCCTTCGGCAAAAACGCTGTTCCACTGTCTGAACGTCCCATCGTCCAGCAGCACGTGCCACACAGTGGATCGCGGCGCTGAAATCGTGATTGAATAGTGAAATCTCTTCATATTTGAAGTTGCCTTTTTCAAGAATACAGTTTAGAACCTGTTTGAATAGTGCGATTTGTAGGGAGCACACTGCGCACTCTACAGAATTGTGCCAGAAAGAAACCGAGTTTTGAAGAAAAAACTCGGTTTCGATCATGTCTCCTATTCGCCCGAATCACGTATTTCGCTTAAGGCACGGCGTCGATACTGCCCGACCTGAGGAGGAGGCGTAACGCTTCCTTTTTGCTGAACGTGCTCAACCGATGCGCGTTCTCCGTGATATAGGCGATGACCTCGTCTGGATCGGTTTTGGCGTACTCGCGCAGCGCCCAGGCAATCGCTTTGCGTAGGAAGAACTCGGTATGGTCGATGGACGGCTCGATACAGGCTTGAAGCAGATCGACATCCGTGGCGTTCTTGAATTTCAATTGGCAGATGATGGAGGTACGTCGCTTCCAGATGTCGGAGGAGTGCGCCCATTCCAACATCACCCCTTTCATCTCTTCCGGATAGCGCGTCAGCAGTCCGCCGACGAGCCTCGGCGCGATGGCATCTACATAGTCCCACCACGCGCCGTCGACGATCATCTCCTCGTAGCAGGGGAGCGCCGCAAGCGTGCGGAACTCCTCGTAAGCGGGATGTTCGCCGAGTCTGATGGCGGCGTAGCGTTCTTCCCGGTAGTCCGCATTCCGCCAGATGGCAAGAATGGTGTCCAACCAATGTTTCTGCGTTTCAATCGGACGGGCGGCGAAGATTTTGCGGCACACCGCTTTCAGCGCCGGTGTCTGCACACCGAGATAGGGCATCTCCGACTTCATGTAAGCCTGCATCCCCGGCGCTTTCTCGGGATTGGCGTTCTCGCGAAGCGCCTCCCGCAGCGCGCGGCACAGCGCAGTTGACGGATAGAGTCGGGGCTTGCCTTTTCGGGCAAATTCAGGGTTTTCAGATGTCATCTACTTTGTTATTTCGCTTGGATAATACGGCGTGCGATGATTTCAATTATACTACTATGAACAGGGAAATGCCAACCAATGCTCAGCGTACCGAGCCGTCTCATCGAAGTTGCGAGTTTATTCCGTCCTGTCGTTGGGGGACCAATGGATTAGCGGACATGGACAAGGCTTGTCGCACAAGATTTCGTACTGATCGCTCGGAGAATCTACCCACCGATCCTGAGTCGCGAGTCCTGTGGCGAGTGACGCATCCAGCGGAGATCTGTGTTGGTAGCCGCGAGCCAGCATTTCGGCGACCAGAACTTCGTGCCGATTGTACAGAGCCGCCAGCCGCGTTTCTGGTTGCTCCCGATATCCTGCGCGCCCTTGAGTCAACACAATCCACAGCCCGTGCAACTCCCGGTGTTCGCCGAGAAGATGTTGACGGCATAACAGAGCGGGAGGAAGGTCCCATATTCTCATAGGGATAGTAGTATGCGCAACCGACAGCTACAGATTTGGGCGTAACGGGTATCTCGTTCACCGCGCAATTTCAGGTGTTTCAATCAGCTAATCTGTAACTGTTTAGTCCATCAATCAATATCGCCGATGTCGGTTCGTAGTAGTGCAATTCATTGCACGTCCGCCATAACCCAGTACCGGGGCAGGGGGAATCTCGATCGCCTTCGCTATCCACTCAGTTAATTCCCTCCCACAGAGGGATGCTCCTCCTACCGGTGATCAGGCCCAAATAAATGTCAGACCAATTTTTTCTCTTTTTTGGACCGAACCAACCAGTTACGCCGATCTAAATACCTTTCGCGACCATTTCACCACCGGACAACCTCGCCTCTGTCAAACACCGTCCCCGAGCCAACATCCCGATAACTGATGAAGATGTTGTCCTTTTGAACCTTGGCGCGCTTCGAAATACTTGACGCCACAGTTTCAAGCATTGTCTCAACATCTTCGGGTGAGTTAGAATCGGGCGCCACGAGTTCGACTAACACGGGGTGGGAAGCCTGAGGTTGATGATGCGCCGCACTCCCGGCAACGGCATAATTGCCTTCGGGAAGGAAATCCCAAGTGGCAGTCACGTGCTCCAGATTTATGCCTGTCGATTCGGCGAAGTCCCGCGTCAATCCTTCGAGCACGGCGCCCACATCGCGGGGTTCATTAAACGGAAGCGACTTGACATGAATGAACGGCATACCGATTGTTCCGATGGCTATCCGTTGAGGAGAGCAAACGCAGTGTAACCCGACGCAGGCTGCTCCTGCATGTTGTTGGTGGAGAACCTGAGGGTCGGATTCGAGTGTGCGGTAGACCGATGGCGGCCAAGTGGGAGTGGTTGTGCTTCCTGTTACCGCCCGCGACAAGCATCGCAAAGCCTTGAGCTATATATGTTTCTAACCCTCGGAATCTGCCCATGGGTCATAAGACCCAAAGTTCCATAGGTGGCGCTCAATATCACGGCAGATATAGAGTCGACCGCCATAATCTTGGTCGGCAGGCTCCATGACAATTTCGGCTCCGGCAGCCCTTGCCCGTGCGCAGTGGGCGTCCACGTCATCGACGATCACGTAGGGCGCTTGTGTGACCGCGCCGGCATTTGTCGGCTGAATGAGCAGGTCGTCGTATTCCCCTTCGCGTACCGAACCCAGCATGATCATACTGTTTCGAAAGGTGAGTTGCGCATGGGCAATCCCGCCATCCTCACCCGGCACGACGAGGTGCTTCTCGAATCCGAACGCCGCACATAGCCATTCAACCGCGGCTGGAGCGTCGACGTAGCGAAGAGCCGGAATGATTGCCGCCCCTTTAAGCCGTGTTTCATTCGTCATCGTCAGATTCCGTTCCTTCTTCTTTCGAGCGTAATCCTACGCGTAGTCCTCTGGCTCAAAGACCGGGCGCAGCTCAACGGTTCCTTCCTGAAAAGGCGAACGCTTGATCCACTCGATGGCATCGTCCAGCGACTCCACCTGCCAGAGCCAGTAGCCGGAAATCAAGTCATCCGTTCCCGAGAACGGGCCGTTTATGATAACTCGCTCGCCGCCGGTGCAATGCACGCGGACGCCTTTTGATGTGGGTTTCAAGCCGTCGCCGCCCAACATCACGCCCGCCTCGACTATTTCCTGATTGAACTTTTCCATTTTGGCAATGAGTTCCTTTGAAGGCATGGCACCCGCTTCGTACTGTTCATTTGCCTTGATCAGTACCATGACTCTCATCGTTGTTCCTCCGTATTTTGACGGTGTTTCCAACGTGCAGCTTGCAGCGCTTCACTACTCCCCGTTGAAAGCGGACTCAAGGGCGGCGATGTCAATCTTTCCCATTTTCATCATGGCGTTGTGCGCCCTCTGCGCAGCCGCTCTATCGTCGGAACCCATGAGTCGCGGCAGTGCCTCCGGTATTATCTGCCACGACAATCCGAACTTGTCGATTAGCCAACCACATTGACTTGGACTTCCGCCATCGGCGATTAACGCCGACCATAGTTGGTCGGTCTCTTCCTGATCTGTTGTCAATACGGAGATAGACGCGGCAGGGTTTAATTTGTAGTAGGGACCTCCGTTTAGCACCATGTACGGCGCGCCGGCGAGCGTAAACTCGACTACCAACGCAGGAGCATCCGGATCGGGCTTGTATACCTTCTCAATATGGCTGTCAGGCAATAGAGAAACGTAAAACTGCGCCGCTTCTTCGCCTTGGTTGTCAAACCAGAGGCAAGTGCGGAGTTTTGGTCTTTCGTTCATGTAAATTTTGAGTTACATCGTGTTTGGTCGAAAATATCTTGGCTTATTCAACTTAGGATGCGGCGAGCACCTGCCAGTTGATGCCGAATTTATCGGTGCAGGCGCCAAAGTAATCGCCCCAGAACGCATCATCCATCGGCCATTTCACCGCTCCGCCGTCCGACAGTTTGGCGAAGATTTCGTCGGCATGTTCTTTGCTGTCCGCCCGGAAGGAGATCGCGAAGTTGTCTCCAACCACGGGCGGAGGACCGAATGCTGAACAACCGTCGCTGCCCATCAGAACGCTTGACCCGATCGGAAGCGATACGTGCATGATACGGTCAAGCTCCGCCTCCGGGATGGTCATGCCTTCCGGACCGTCACGGTATGTCATAAGGGCTAGAAACTCGCCGCCGAAGATGGAACGGTAAAATTCAAAAACTTCGCGGCAGTTGTCGTCAAAGGTTAAGTAGGTGTTGAGTAACATCAATTCCTCCGGAAAAGTGTGCAAGAATCTATAGATGTACGCGAGTATACCATATCGGAGGTGCGGAGGGCAATGCACGCACGGCGCATTGAGTCAACGAAGGGATTCGGGGAAAAGCAGGTAGGCAGGTTATCCGACCCGCCGGTTCAATATCTCGACGGCCTCGGTCGCATGGTGAAATTCCGCCCATACCATGGGTGTGCCGTCATGGGCGCCGTCGACTATGGTCGGATCCGCGCCTCGGTCGAGTAGCAGGTTCAGGCAGTCCACACAGTTGTATTGCGCTGCCAGATGCATGGCGACGGCATCGACGCCGTGGTTTTCGCCGCCGAAATCGTGCCGCAGATCGGGGTCCGCGCCGTGGTCGAGCAACCAAGACGCCGCTTCGACTTTGTCGCTGTAGCACGCCCAGAGGAGCGGCGTGCCGCGGAAGGGATTGGCGTTGATGTCCGCGCCGAGCGCGATGAGCGTCGTCATGGAATCGCACTGGTTGTTCCGCGCCGCCCAGGAAAGCGCCTCATCAAGCACCTCCTGCCGGCTGCGGTTGCGATCCCAGACGGGGAAGAACTCGGGGGCGTAGAAATCAAGTCCGTGGTAGGCGTCCGGCGTCAGTTCGCCGCCGTCAACGAATCGGTCGAGGTCGTTCCCGAGGGCGGCAGCCGCACGCAGATTGTCGGGATAGACCGGCAGCAGCACCTCGCCCATATAGGCTTTGGCGTAAAACAGCGCGTAGGACAGCGGGGAACCGCCCACCTTGCCGTATGCGTCCGATTCGACTGAAGCGCCGGCAGAGACGAGCCGCCGCGCCAGGTCGGAGTGACCCGCCATGCCAGCGGTGTGCAGCGGCGACCAGTTGTCGTGGTCGGCGCAGGACGGATCGGCGCCCGCCTTCAAGATTAGGTCAACGGCGGCATGTTGTTCCGGTGTGCCCGGTTGAAAGGGTATGGCGATGTCTCCGGTCGCGGCGCGGCACGCGAGATCGAGAAGCGTGCGTCCTTCGGAATCCCTCGCCGTGAGAACCGCCGGGGAGACGGCGAGAAGGTCTTCGAGCGCATCAGGGTTCCCCTCCCGTGCAAAGGCGGCGGCTTGGGTTAAAAGATTTTGAGCCATGTCACAGAACAACCGTGTCTAGTTTATTCGTCCCGTATTCTTACTTCTGCTATTTTCCAAGGGGCGAAATGCTCTCGTTCTGTAGGGGCGAACCCCTGTGTTCGCCCTATTGTGTCTACATCATGGGACGGCACAGGGGCCGTCCCCTACAATCGGACGAGGCTGCGCCGAGCCATGTTGGTATGCTCCGCGGCGGCTTGTCTCCGCTTTCAGTCGAGCACGTTCGAACCGCCGTCGTCCAATTCGTGGGGCCGTGTCCAGTAGCTGTACTGCGGCGTCCAGTCCTCGTCGTCAAGTCCCGCCAAGCCGAGCAGGCTCCACATGGCACAATAGAGGTCGCCGGGACCGAATACGCACGCGTTCTTGCGCAGGATGGTATCGCCGTCCCGTTCGTAGACCACGGCGCCCGGGAAATTGTCGTCGCCGTCACACACCGACTGATCGCTAATGTAGGCTCCGCCGCCGTGCGACGCCAGGCGAAACCGCCAACCGCGGGCGTTGGCAAACCGGCGCTGAACCTCGGGCGCATCCTTCGAGAGCAGCACGACGGACAGGGCAGATTCCAGGTGGGGCAGTAACCCGTTGAAGCCGTCCGCCCACAACGTGCAATAGCGGCATCCCTGTCCCATGTTGTGGATAGCCAGCAGTTTGTCCTTACCGCCGAACAGATCGAGAAGCGTGACTTGACCGGTCAGCGTTTCAAAGGTGTAATTGGGGACCGGCGTCCCCGGTGTGGTCTTGCGCAGAGCATTGAGTTCCGCTATTAACTCCCCGATACGTCCCTCAAGCTCAACTATCTTTTCGTGTGACATTGGTATACTATTTCCTTTTGTCTAAAACGGGAACGCAAATCTGCGTAGGGATCTCTATCGCGCGGGATCTCTATGGGAGTTCTATCGCGGTCATTATTCATTCCCTTGATCCTTCGCTATCCGCTCACTTGATCTATTCGCTCCCTTGATCCCTACAGAAGCTACGAAAACGCCCGCGTGGAGATGGTTACGGAGATTCTCAAACAATAGACAGCCGCACGATTGTCTTAAGCTTCTCCGGCGCCGTACGACGTGGATCGCTGAGATAAATCTCATGGCCCGGAGCGCCTAGGGTGAGGTTCTCCATCTGCGCACTACTCTGAAGCTGTTCGTAGATAGCTCCGACTTGGTCGTAAGGACCGATGTGCAAGACCTGTAGACTTTCCCCTTCCTCCCATCTTACCAATTGGACATCGGAGGTGTCTGTTCCCTTCTTCTCCAAGATTGCTTCTTGCGCCTCTTGCACGTGCTCGGTTTTCACGCTCTCCGGCACACGGATCATCGTCCTCCAGCGCCACTGTGACATGTCGGGAACTTCGACCGGATTATCGTGCCACAGCGCCTCCAGAGGGGGAACGACAAAGTCGATCGTCCCCGCCTTTTTCAGAGCGAATTTCACTGTGTAGGCGACGGGATAGAGGTTCTGAATCGCCTTTTCAAACGCTTCGCCGCCGGGAGTACCCTGCCCATCCACGGCCAGGAAGGTTCCCTCCCCCGGTATGACGCGCGCCACCTTGCTGGTCGCGCGGTACAATTCTTTCATCGTCTTTTTGAAGTCAATTTTGTCCATGATACACTTCCTTTGAACGCACTTCTGAGTGTTTCGGCTAAGCGCCGAGCAACGGCAGGTGTTTCACGCGATGATACGTTAGGGCAAGCGAGATACAATGCTTCAACTCGGTGAACGGTAGCTCTTCAGTTTCGCCGAACACGATGGCTCTGTCGCCCTCGAATGTAAACACATCCCCGTAGACATCTTTGAAGGTACCGATTAACGACGTGTTGCAATTAAAGTACATCGCGTATTGGTTGGGCGCCTTGGCTTTCCAGTCCATTCTGATTGTACTGCCGCCCTTGGCGAGGTAGCTGGGCTCTCCCCACTTGAGAGTCTCCTCCAACGCGTCGACGCCCTCCGTCTCCGATGCCGTGTCTAGGACGATTTGCCGGAGGCGCAGCATCTTCTTGCGCATGGGCTCCGGGTAGCTATCGAATACTCGCGCAACTTCAGGATTCTCAATCTTTGCCATGTCGGCCTCGCCGTCAATGGAATAGGATGGGTATTGCGAGCCTTAGGACGCGTGCCTGTTCAGTCTTGCGACAGCCCGGTGGTCACATGCCAGTTGATGCCGAATTTATCGGTGAATGCGCCGAAATACGCACCCCAGAACATATCATCCATCGGGCAGGTTACCACGCCGCCCTCGGACAGCTTGGCAAAAATCTCATCCGCCTGCTCTCTGCTCTCCGCCTCGAAGGTGATTGAGAAGTTGTTTCCCGCTACGAGCGGGGGACTGAACGATGAGCTGCTGTCGTTGCCCATCAGAACGCTGGATCCGATCGGGAGGGAAACGTGCATGATACGGTCTAGCTCCGCTTCCGGGACCTCCAAGCCTTCGGGGCCATCGCGGAATGTGGAGAGAAATGTAAACTCGCCGCCGAAGACGGAGCGGTAGAATTCGAACACTTCGCGGCAGTTGTCTTCAAAGGTTAAGTAGGTGCTGAGAGACATAGAATTCTCCTAATAAAGGGTGATTGTTTTTTGTGAATGTGTATGATACCCAATGGCGGGGGTAGGTGCAAGGTATGTAACACTGTCTGAACTGTGATTTATGGGATTACCCTGATTCTCTTGCTTGAAGCTCTTGTTGGTTACTCTTTTGAACTCCAGACTTCGTGTGCCAAAGTTGATTAGTAGTCCAAGCTCCAGATTGTATGCCTCCAAGTAGCTGATTACCTGCGCTAGGTGGATATCGTCAAGTTGGATAATAGCCTTCAATTCAACAGAGACAACGCCCTCTACCAAGAAATCGACTCTTCGCGTGCCAATATGTTGCCCTCTGTAATGGATAGGCATCTCGTGCTCGCGGCTGAAGGCAATACGTTGATTAGCCATTTCGATTGCCAACGCTCTCTGATAGATGACTTCCTGAAATCCATTGCCTAGCGCAGAATGGACGGTCATGGCGCATCCAATCACCTTCGCCGTCAACGCGGAGTGCTTATGTTCACTCTTAATCATAGTCCATCACTCAATCACACAAATCACAGTTAAGACGGTCACGACACAGTATCGCTTTTTGCCCAGCACCACGATGACGATGCCTCGGTCATGAACTTAAATAGGTGGTGCACAATTTCTCGACTATTTGAGGTGACTACTCACGGGTTGACCTGGCGGATTGAAATCGTCGGAGAAGGTCAGCCGCCCGGTTGATCGCATTACGGGCTTGTGGATCTTCGTGAACACTACGGTGGTAATCATCGATTGTTGTAATCATCGCGCCTCCGACATTCTCTAGAAGACTCTTCGCAGCGGAAAATATTTCCCTCTTAATCTTTACATCCAAGTCTAAAACTGCCGCACCGAAAAAAACCGCTGTTGCCAACGGCAACGCAATCTCGTTCAAACACACTATTACGCCTTCTTCTTGGAAACTAGCTCCTACCATTGGGCGTCGCAAGATATTGTGTGCTTGAGGTCGGGTTTCAGGTTGCACGTGTGCTGCTTGCTTTGACAGTAGGCTGTAGTGTTCCTGATTGATCACGGGCGGTACCTGAAGTTCTTCCAGTCGGAGTCGAACCTTCACGGCGCTGAAATTGTCCTTCAGCTCCTGTTTGGTAGACTCTTTCCAATCTTTAAGAATCTCCGCGTCTTGAAAGAACAGTTGTAGAAGATTCGCGCTCTCACCTAACGACCTACTTAGGAGCAAGGATTCGTCGTAGAAGCCGAATTTGAGCAGGCGTAATGCCGCACGGGCGTTCGACGTGACTCTCCCGCACATGTATTCGATGACGTGGTCGCCGCCACGGCATTTCCACCAACAGGAAGCCATCCGATCGGCCAAAGAAAGCACCGTGCCGATTTGTTCGAGACAGGCGGGAGCCTTATTTCCAAGTTTATTGAACTCCTTATCAGTCTCGACTTCACAGTCGTCCTCTTGATGCCAAACTAAATGAAGGAAAGCTGATCCCTCGGGTATAGTTGGTTCCTCAGTCATGCCATCCCCTCCTCGTCAGTCCAAACTTGATTACTTCTGGCACGGCTTAGCCACTCTCGCGGATCATCGGGTGGAAATCGTTCAGGTAGCCTCATATACGACCTTACCCTTCTGTACAGCAGGCTTGATGACCAAAGCGTGGCTGTCTTTGTATCGCTCGAGATCGGATGGCGAAATCAATATCGCATCGACGGCAACGCGCACTCCGTAAAGGTTCTCGTAGATCCGCGCTCTGAGATTTTTCGTGTCGCCGCCCTCTTTGACGATGAGCAGATCAACATCACTGTTCCGTGTCATCGTGCCTTGGGCGGCGGACCCAAAGAGTATGATTTGCTCCGGATGAGCAACCTCGACTACGCGCCGGATTATTTCGTCCAAGGTGTCCTGGTCGAGTTCGGTCATAAGCCAACCTCCCTTAGCTTTACCGTTGCGCCGGGGTGACAAACAAGACTTGGGATTAACTCCACACCGCGATTATCACTGCTTGCGCGAGAAGCGCCACACCGTTATGACCGAAATTGAGCCAGAATAGCCCCGCCTTCCGCCCCTCAAAAGCGACCGACTGGTAGCCGACCGGGAGGATGAAGGCAATCAGCGCCAAGAGCGCCAAGTAGACTCCCGCCAGCGCGTTCCCGCCCTTGCCGGCGATCGAGAGGACGCCCGCGGCTCCGCCCATTCCGGCGAACAACTGCGCCAAAATATACGCTGTGATTAGCGCCAGCAAGAAGCTCGCGCCGTACGTCTTCATCGGGTTGAAACCCTCTTGAATCTCTTCCGCGGTAGTCTCCATCAGTTCGAGCCACCGTTTGCCGAATAGCGGTCCGTACCATAGTGCGCCGATAATCATCGGAACGATTCCGGCAACCAGCACCGCCAAAAGATTGACTTCATGCATGATTCTATTCTCCTTGTAGTTGGTGAGATGAGTAGGGGTTATCAGAACATTATAAGGAGGATGGGCGAAGCGGGGGAGGTGTTTTTACCAAACAGTTGAAATACGGCTCCGACAGCAGATCAATATCATCGACCACCACGCTTTTCAGCCCGTACCTTTTTCGTAATGGGGCTGGTAGAGTTGCACACGCACCCCGCCCGGCATCTCAAAGTGTACCACCAGACCGAATCCGGCGTCAACTACCTCGCCGTCAAAGACCACGCCGCGTGCACTCAGCTCCGCGACCGTTTCATGGATGTCGTCGCAGTAGAAGGAGATGTCATGTGTACCGGCGGGCGCGCCGTGCTCACCGTCCGGATCGGCGTCGTGCACCCCCATGTCCGCCTCCGGCAGGTCGAAGATGAGCCAGCCGCCGCCAACGTCCGTATAGGAATCGAAGCCTAATTTGTCGCGAAGGAATTCACGCAACGCCTCCGGCTCGGAAGAGAAGAACATCGTGTGTACGCCTTTGATCACTATATTGCTCCTCTGTATGATGCTTGGATTTGTTGAGGATTATGTGTCTTGAGCTTCCTTCCACAACCGCACGGTGAAACGGTTTTCGTCCTCGATTAGGTCTGGCTCGGTGCCGTTGTGGTCGCGCATAGACTGAATGATTCGATTTCGTACTCCCATACCGAGATGATCCACGTAGCCATAGTCACGCAAGATTTCCTTTAGCAGTTCGTTTCTAGCTGCTCGCAGCCCTTCCTTCATCTTTTCCACGCTTACCCCGTTTGGCAGCCGCCCAGGCGAAATGACCTCAAGGCGATCCTGATACAACGAGATCTCAATGTCCGTTCCGATAAGTGTATAGTCTCGGTGGGCGACCGCGTTCACAATGCTCTCACGGACGGCATCCTTTGGAAGCGCTTTTTTCCGTTCCCGCCGCCCGCCTTCAAGCCATGCGCTCGTGCCCATGTTGCGTTCAACAAAGTCCACTGCCTGGTCAATAACGCCTTTGTCCACCGGTCGCTTTTTCGGCGATAAAATCGAGACCAAGGGGCCTCTGATGCGTTCCTCGTCAACCGTGTCGTAGTCCTTTTCTGTACGCGGGAAAGCGGCTGCCGTTATGCCGGCTTGAGGGAGTCGGCGGTTTGGATTTTCGCCGAAAATCAACAAACCGGCTACCGTAGCAGCGGTAGTGCCACCAGACTCGGAAAGGAGGTCAATGTTAAGTAGAATTCGACGCCAAGCGTCATCATCCTCAACTTCGGGAGCGTCGCGTTGTAGGATGACGCGAAAGTAGTTTTCGATTCGATCAAAATCAAGGCTATCCAGCCCTATGTCGGGCACCGGACTAATGTCGTAGCGCATCAGGCGGCTAGCCTGATACAAGCGTCCTTCCTCTCCACGCGTTGCTTCTCGTGATGTGGATCCCACACGGACGAAGGTTATCCAGGCGTTGCCGCGCTTGGCTTTGTACGGTTTGCCGGGACTATCGGCGGGAAGCCCTACTACACCTACCACTTTCCCATCCTCCAAGGTCACGCAGGACCAGGACGGGATGATCTCAGGTTGCAGGTTTCCGCGGGCGACGTTCATCACCCACTGTTCCACTTCCTCGCGCTGGTTTGCCAGTCCCTTGATGTGCCCACTGTTCTCTACGCCGAGCAGAATTTTGCCACCCTCAAAATTGAGCATTGCGGAGAACTCTTTAGCCAAGTCGTCGGGGTGAATCTCGTCACGTTTGAACTCCACGCCCGAGTTCTCTCCGCTTCGGATCAGCTCGATTAACTCAGCTTTGTTCATCGTGTTCCTCATAATCCGTACTCCGGTCGTCTCTTCTCGAAGGCGTTCTTTCCGCCTCCGTTGTATTACTCTGCCTACGGAACGTGGTGCGATAGGTATAGGGATTAACCTGCGGAGCGCAGCCATGGTATTTGGCGCCGCGCGGCAATTTGAGCGCTTTAGCAACGGGGGTGTTTATTTTGGTGGTCGAATCCTTGTCGTTCACGTTGAAAAAATGCCATATACGACAAGACCCCGATGGGGTATACCCTCGGGGTCTCGCATTAACCAGCGGGTTACTCCCGCTGTTGGTCAGAATAAAATATGGCTCTCCCGGACGGACTCGAACCGCCGACAAAGTGGTTAACAGCCACCTGCTCTACCAACTGAGCTACGGGAGATCATGAATTGCCAAGATGTGCCGAATTTTCCGGTGTCTCAAAAGTTGGCGCTAAATTGTACACGATTGTTGGAGCGAATGGCAAATCAAAATTGACTTTCGGGATGGGGAAACACGCTGCGTAATACGTCATGCGGAAGAATACTCGACCAAGAAGCAATCAAATCCTAATGGCAGGGGTGTAGCAAGAAAAGAGGGTGATTGACAATTGGTGCCGGATTCGCCATGCGAGTGTCGACAAATGGTTGTGCTTTTGCTGGCATTGTGATATTATTTTTTCTAGAGTGGGGTAACTACACGCGATCGGACGCAAATATCATTGGGAGGCCATCTCGTGAATTGGCAAGATTTGATACCAGTTGTTACAGCCGGAATCACAATTGGTGTGTTTCTTTGGAAATTTCCCACTAAATCGGATATGAATAGAAGGTTTGCAGAGTTGCGATCCGAATTTCGTGAGGACCTAAGGGATGTGAGAGAGAATATAAAGGATGTACGTGAGGAGGTACGAGAGAATATAAAGGATGTACGAGGGGAATTACGAGAGAACATAAAGACTGTTCGGGAGGAAATAAAAGATTTACGAGAGGAAATAAGAGATGTACGCGGGGAATTAAAGGAACTTCGCGTGGCATTTATGAACTACATCATGCATCGCAACACGGAAGATAAGGACTAAACAGATGCAACTAAAATCTGGTGGATATGGCAGCTACTAACGGAAAGCATAGTTAGCATGAATCAAATTGCTGAGAAGCTGAAAATATTGACCGAAGAAATTACCGCTCCGACTGCTCAACGCCGGCGCTGTAGGTGCCGTCGCCGGCAGAGCCTTCTTCCGTCAGCCCGCCGGCATCAATCCAATCCTTGATGCTTTGAATACTGTCATCCACCGAGTAGATAGGCTCAAAATCGATGAGGTTTTTTGCCTTGGACATATCGAAAGAAATCTCCTCCCCTTGCGCCATGCTCCACGGGAAGCCGCACTCCACCTCAATCTGGGGAACAATGCCTTTGATAATCTCGGCAAATTCCGAACCTCGCGTGGGGCTGGCGCCGCAGCAGTTGAAAATCTCGCCCACCGCGCCCGGGTGCTCACCCGCGGCGATATGCATTCGCGCGGCATCGCGGTAATCCACGTAGTGGCAAAGCTCATCGGTCGAGAAATGCGGGATTTGAACCTTTACCCCTTCAGCCAGTTGAATGGCAAATTCGCGCCAACCCCGCCCGCCCCCCTGTCCGTGGGGCCCGATAACGGCGGTCAGCCGCAGCACCGTCGCCGGGACGCCGTACTGATGGTAATACGTTAGCGCCAACTCTTCCTGCATCCGTTTGGTGGTGGAGTATATGTCCTTTGGTCGGCAGGGATGGTCCTCGTCCACCGGCATGTAGTCGGGCGGATTGAACTTCGTCCCGGGGTACCATTCGTAAGCCGATATGCTGCTGGCTTGCACAAAACGTTCTACCTCGGCGTGTCGGGCGCACTCCAGCAGGTTCTGCAAACCGTTGACATTTAGTTCGACCATCTGCAGCGGATCGCCGGTGTCTCCGGGCAGCGAAGCGAGGTGCATAATGCAGTCGAACGAACGACCGTCCAATGCCTTTTCTAATGCTGTCGCATCGGTCAAATCCGCTTGGATGAAGGGGAGGTCCCCTTCGGGGCGGGCTCGTCCGAGACCCGTGACCGCTTTCCCCATCTCCAAGAGTTGCCGCACGACCTCACGTCCGACATATCCGGTGGCGCCGGTAACTAACACGTCCTTCATGAGATTCATGCCTCCTTCGGCGGCGGCTCATAGTACGGCGGCGTCACTTCCTCGGTGAGCGGCAGATCGACCCATGCTCCAGTCTCCATGCTCTTCCACGTGGCGCACATGACTTCCACGGCACGCGCTCCGTCTTCGCCGCTGATCAACGGCGGCTTGTCGTTGATGATGCAGTCCAAAAAGTGCTCGGTCATGCGCTCGTAGTTATTCGGTCTGCGCGGCGGACAGATCGGCACCCACCGCTTACGGACATGCTCATCAATGATGTCCTCCACCCAGAACAGTTCGGGCCACCGGTAATCGCTCAGCACTTCGGGCAGCGTATCCACGGTAAAGTCCTTATTCGTGTACACCGCCATGGGCCAACTCTGGAAGGGGTTGGTGGCGTCGGTGGCGGTGAAGATTGTGCCTTCCGTTCCGCACAGTTCGGTCATCTGGTTCACGGCGGGCGAGAACCGGTTGCAACTGACCGTGGCGACAGCGCCGTTCTCGAACTCGACCATAACTAGCGCGGTGTCGTCGCATTGCGTATAGCTTTCAGGCATTGCCATACGCCGCGCGACGCCGACCGCACGCTTGACCTTGCTGTCGTTGAGCCACGTCAATAAATCTATCACATGGGCACCGGTGTCGTTCAGCGCAGCGCCGCCGGAAACCTTGCAATCCAGGCGGAATTCCGTTCTAGCAACGTGATTCTGATAGTTGTACCAGTGTTCATGAAGGCTGCCTCGGCTCATCAGCAGTTTGCCTATGATGCCATCCGAGATGAGCTGCTTCGTCCACTGATTGTGCGTCCAGAATCGGCGGTCACACCCGACCATGAGCTTAACGCCCGCGTCCTTGCAAGCGCCGACGATGTCCCAGGCTTCCGTATTTGTGACGGCGAGAGGTTTCTCGACTACGACGTGGACGCCGGCACCCGCCGCCGCGACTGCGATGTTGCGATGCGAGTTGTTTGGGGTCGCAATCACGACACCGTCCAGGTTCGCATGATCGAACATCGCTCGGTGATCGGTGAAATGTCTTTCAGCCCCCCACTTCGCCGCGGCTGCAATTGCCTGCTCTTCATCTCGATCGCAAACAGCGACCAGTCTTGCCTCTTTTCGTTGCGTAATAGACGGCAGATGTGCGATTTCCGCGATGCTTCCGCAACCGACAACACCCATTCTTACGTCTGACATTCTTTCCCCTTTTCAATTGCCGTAATAGCCAAGATTTGCGCGCTCTTCAACCTGTTCGTGTGCAGGCATACGTTCGATAGAGACGCCGCCGCTCTGTTCGATGACACAGATGGCGGTGGCGCACCCCCATTGCGCCGCCTTGAGCGGATCGGCGCTGCGGAGATACTCTGACAGAAACCCTGCCATGAAGGTATCGCCGCCTCCGGTGGTGTCCGTTACATTTCCCGACAGCGGCGGTATCTCCCATCGGTTCTCTCGCGTGAGGACAAGCGCTCCCTTCGGGCCCAGCGTAATAACGGCGACACTCGCCCCGCGATCCAGAAACCGCGTCGCCGCCTTGTTCGGATCATCCCATCCGAAGATGGTCGCCGCATCTTCATCGGAGGCTTTGACGATATCAAAGTGCTCGGCAACACCGCAGGCGAGGTCTTCGAGAGAGGGGGTGGCTTCTCGATTGGCGACGCTCATGTGAACACCCCCGTATCCGCCGAGATCGACGGCGCTGACTTCTCCCAGAGCGACGACATCCGCCAAGTCTCCCGTGAGCACATCGTTATCCATCGGACAGATATAGATTAACCGGCATCCGTGGTACGGTTTCGGTATATCTTCAGCGGTGATTGGTGTAGCCTTGGTCGGATAGCGAATCTCCTTGTGCCCTTGTTCATCGTAAATTAACTCGGTGGTTGTGGTTCGATCGGTTGTTTGTATGCCTGTCACATCCACTCCGGCTTGCATCAGGGGTTGAAGCAACTCTTTCGGCATATCCGATCCGATTTTTGTGGACATCCCCGTCCTGGTGTTCTGACGCGCGGCAGCCACGGAGCAATAGGCGGGCGGACTGCCTAGGAACGGTCCCTTGACGGCGTCCGGGAAATAAATCATCTCCGAAATGACATGACCGATGCAAACCAAATCAGGCGTTGACGTCATCTCTCGTTTCTACTAACCTTTCAGTAAATCCGACCCCGAATAGACGTCACAACTGCCGCGTATCGTGGTACGGAAATTTTTCACATTATACGTCACAGGGTGGTTATGTCAAGCGCAAAAAACTGTTGTAATCAGGTGTGGGAAATTGTAAACTGAGGTCGTTGCCGCGGTCATATCCGAGTTTAGACAACGTCGGATTTGGCAAAGGTAAGTCCTTGTAGGGTGCGCACTGCGCACCAGCCTTTAGGAGCGCCAGAAGCAATCACGCGCGTGAAATACGAGCGATCAACTGAGTGGATAACGAAGGATCAAGCGAATGAATAATGAGCGCGATAGCTGTTCCATGGTAGATCCCAGTAGAAGCCCTGACAGGTTGTATGGAGTTTAGTAACCGTTTAGGACAGACTCTTTCAATGGTCGATTAAATGAACAAAATAACCAAGACGTTCGCTGTATCCTTTCGCTTGATTGACACTGTCTATTATCGCGCTTAAGCGTGCAAAGTCGAGTTTAGAGTTTGCCTCAATGATAGCCAACCAATCCACAGTTTTGCTCATTTGCGTTGGTTTATATCTTGAAGATTAGGGGAGCCAGTGTTTGGCAACGCTCCCCCTGCGAATGTTGCACGAAAAATACTGGTGCGCAGTGCGCACCTTACAGGAGTGCTCACCACTGCGTACCAACCTTGAGCTTGACGCTTTTGGAACCTGTCAAGAGGAGAGATTATGCCCGTTTTAAGCGCGGAAGACCGCGCCTTCTGGGAGGAACACGGTTACGTAACTATTCATGACGCGGTACCGCCGGAGAACACAAAAGCCGCCGAGGATGCGGTTTGGGATTTTCTTGAGATGGGTGCGGAGGATAGGGAGAGTTGGTATCCCGACCCGCCGCGTTCCAGTATCATGGTGGAGATATACCAGCATCAAGCGCTGTGGGACAATCGCCAATTCCCGCGCGTACATCAAGCCTTCGCAGAAATCTGGGATACGGAGGAGTTGTGGGTTAGCTTTGATCGGGCAAGCATGAGTCCGCCCAATCATCCGCCAAAATTGAACCGAACGGACGCCGGGCTGCATTGGGACAGAAATCCCTTCCATCCTCCATCCAATCTCGGTGTGCAAGGCGTGCTGTATCTTACCGACACGGCGGCGAATCAGGGCGCGTTCACCTGTGTGCCCGGGTTTCATCACAAAATTGAGACGTGGCTGGAAACTCTCCCGAAGGACGCTGATCCGCGGCAGCAAGATTTGGAGAGTTTGGGCGCCGAGCCGATTGCAGGTAAGGCGGGGGACCTGATAATCTGGCACAGTAGTTTGCCTCACGGGGCGGGGCCGAATTTTGCTAACCAACCTCGTGTCGCGCAGTATATCACCATGTTTCCCGCCGGTGAGGATAGTGAAGAAGCTCGCGGAAAACGGATTGACGGGTGGCGAAACCGCGGGGCAGGGTTTAGCGGCGAGCGAGAGGAAAAGGAAAACACGGAGGGGAAGACCGCAAAACTCACGCCGTTGGGTAGGAAACTGCTGGGACTGGATAAGTGGAGGGGTTGAAGAAGTTCGAGTTTGGGTAGGAGTAAAACCGATGATCATAGATGTTTTGAGAAGGCCGTAAAGTGCATCCGAAATTGTGTATATCTGGAAACACCGTAGGACTTACGTATTCCAGATTGTAGGGGACGCAGATCTGCGTCCCCTACGTGCCTGATTTGTAGAAAAGGACAAGAAGAAAGTAGGTAGGGAATAGCTAGCCAGCTTAATTGTTGAGGAAGAAAGCATGAAGATTCAGCTTGAACTTAATGGTCCTGAGCCAATTGGCGTCAACGCATCCATTGCTCCGATTGAGTTTACTACCGGTGGCTTCCATGTGGATTGGGAGACACTTGCGACGCTAAGAGAAGTTGAACAACGAAGAAACTATCCAGTCTCAACGTTCCGTGGTTTTCTGCCGCCAGAAGCGGTTGCGGTGGGTGAATATTGGGAAATTGACGATGAATCCACGCTTCAGTTGCTGAAGCAACTCGCCGAGAATCCAAGTCTTCAACTGTGGGTTAATGACGAAATTGGACGATGGGCAACACTTCGCGCCTACAACGAAGATTATGCGGAGATTGTGTACCGCATCCATGCCGCGTTTGAGTTGACGGATGGATTTTTCACACCATCACTATTCGCCGGAACTTTAGTAATCGACCGGCACCTGGAGGAATTGACATATTTTGAGATGTCTGTTCCGCAGAGCACGTTGAACTTTGATGTCAATAAGGTTATCAATGAAAATCGCGCCTTCACTGATGGCGGCGTTTGCCAAATTGAGATGGTGGTCGGCGAAGAAATCAATCAAGAATTGATCTACATGGAAGAAATCCCCCTAGTAGAGGCTCGACTCGGACTTGCGAGGCAGTTTTACCCGGCTCAATCCATTGAATGGGTGAAGTTAGGCCAAGCGGAGGAGATGGCAAAAGCGCTTGACCGTCCCATCCATGTTGTTTCGGCGGGTGGCACCTTCATGGATCAGTCGTGCTGAGGGAGCGGAAAAATTTTGAGGGCAGGTGCCCTCGCCAATAAGAAGACGATTGAGTATTTGAACGCTAATTTTGTCAACCTCTGGGTGCTTAATCTCGACCTCGAACGGCGTCGCGATGCCAAAGGGATTGATGGCGTTTCGCCGTTGGAGCGCGTCATCATCGGGGGCTGGAATGAAAAATCACCCGTAGATTGCCAAGTGATATCCAACGAGTTGAAACTGCTCGGGAGTCTGCCACTCAATGACTTCATTGACGCTAATCACAGCTACCCTAATCACAGCCATGAAGCACAAGTCTATCGCGAGTTTTTGAAACGTTCGATAGCATCAGCCCCTCCCGAATCGTAGGGATTTTGCAGCGAACTGGAAACATCTACGTCAACTGATTGGCACCCCTTGCGGAGAAAACCATGAAAATTCAGCTAGAGTTAAATGGTCCGGAACCGATTGTCGTTAACGCATCCATTCCCCCAATTACGTTCACTACAGCCGGTTATCATGTGGACTGGGAGTCGCTCGCGACGCTGAGAGAGGTTGAAGCACGCAGAAACTATCCTGCCTCAACGTTTCGAGGCTTCCTCCCGCGGACGGCGGTCTCTGTCGGGGAACACTGGAAAATTGACCCCGAATCCGCGCTTCAGTTACTGAAGCAACTCGCCGAAGAGCCGCAACTGGAACTGTGGAATGATGATGGAGGAGGGCAGTGGGCATCGCTTCGGGCGTACAACGACAATTATGCGGAGATTGTGTTCCGTATCCATACAGCATTTGCCTTCAAAGATGGGATGTTTACACCATCACAATTTGCCGGAAGTCTCATTATCGACCGCCGCTTGGAGAAATTAGCATTTTTTGAGATGTCTGTTCCACCGAGTACCCTGAATTTTGATGTCGGTTGGGAAGACGACGACGATGACGATGGCTGCGCCACTGACGCTGGTGTTTGTCGAATTGAGATGAGTGCCGGCAAACAAGTCACTCAAGCGTTGGCTTACTCCGAAGAAATCTCTATGGAAGAGGCGCGGCTGGGACTCTCGAGGCAGTTTTACCCCGGACAATTCATCGAATGGGTAAAACTGGAAGAAACTGCCGAGATGGCAAAAGCGCTTAACCGTCCCATCCATGTTGTTTCGGCGGATGGGACTCTCATGGATGAATCGTGCTGAGGGAGCGGAAAAGAATTGAGGGCAGTTGCCCTCGCCGACGAGAATACGATTGAATATTTAAACGCCAATTTTGTTAATCTCTGGGTTCTCAATCTCGACCTCAAACGCCACCGCGATGCGAAAGGGATTGATGGCGTTTCGCCGTTGGAACGCGTAATCATTGGGGGTTGGAACAAGGATTCACCCGTAGATTGCCAAGTGATTTCCAGCGAGTTGAAGCTGTTAGGGAGCATACCGCTCAATGATTTTCTTGACGAGAACGCTAATAACGAGGCTCATGGATATCGCAAATTCTTGAAGCACTCGTTGGCGGAAACGCCTCCGTAATCGTAGGACTTATGCTGAGTACCGGAGACAGCAGTGCCAACCAATCAAAAACCTCGGCGGAGAAAACGATGAAAATTCAGCTAGAGTTAAATGGTCCCGATCCGATTGCCGTTAACGCATCTATTCCCCCAATCACGTTTACGACTGCCGGCTTTCATGTGGACTGGGAGCCGCTTGCGACGATGAGAGAGGTTGAACCACGCAGAGACTATCCTGCCTCCACCTTTCAGGGCTTTCTCCCGCGGAAGGCAGTTTCTGTCGGCGAGCACTGGAAAATTAATTCCGAATCCGCACTCCAGCTACTAATGCAACTCGGCGAAGAGCCGCAATTGGAATTACAGAATGATGAAGGAGGGCAGTGGGCATGCCTTCGCGCCCAAAACGACAGCTACGCCGAGGTAGTGTTTCGCATACATACGGAATTTGCGTTCAAGGATGGGACGTTTACGCCCTCTCAACTTGCAGGAAGCATGATTATTGACCGGCACCAGCAAGAGTTAGCTTATTTTGAGATGTCCGTTCCACTTGGCACGCTGAACTTTAATGCGCACAGGCAATTTGATGACGAACTCACTCTCACAGAATGTGGTGTTTGTCGAATAGAGATGGTTGCCGGTGAAAAAATCACCCAAGAATTGACCTACGCGGAAGAAATCGCTGTGGAAGATGCGCGGCTGGGACTCGCGAGACAGTTTTACCCCGCGCAATGCATTGAATGGGTAACGCTGGAAGAAGCGCCGGAGATGGCTAGGTTGCTTGACCGTCCCATCCATGTTGTTTCGGCGGACGGCACTTTTATGGATGAATCGTGCTGAGGGAGCGGCAAATTTTTGAGGGCAGTTGTCCTCGGCGATGAAGACACGATAGGGTATTTAAACGCAAATTTTGTCAATCTCTGGGTGCTTAACCTCGACCTCAAACGACGCCGCGATGCGGAAGGGATTTACGGCGTTTCGCCGTTGGAGCGGGTTATCATTGGGGGTTGGAACAAGCATTCACCCGTAGATTGCCAAGTGATATCGAACGAAATGAAACTGCTCGGAAGCCTACCGCTCAACGATTTTAGTGATGTGCATAGCCGCACTAAAGCACAAGACTATCGTGATTATTTGAGTCGTTCGATAGCGGTAACTTCCCGCGAAGCGTAGGACTAACGCTGATGGATTCGCTGCCATTTACGGGGAAGTAGAGAAACCGGGTAGAGATGAAAAGTTCGGTTTCGTTGTTTTGCCAATAGTCTCAACATTATTGAAGCAGTTGCAGGATAATCGGGTAATCTTTTACGAGAAGATTCCGAATCATCAGATCGCCGTTTTGTGCGCTTGTCAGAATCTCATACTCCATCCCGTTTCGGATGTCCGCACCCACCACGCTACCTACTGAAAGTCCCCGAAGCAGCAGATTAGCTTGCACGCCAGGGTCTTCGTCAACGGCGGCGGCGTTAGTCCAGAGCGCGAGAAGTCGATCGCCGTTGGGTAGAGAGAATCCGTAATGCACGATATTGGCGGCATCACTTTCGATTTCTAGAGAAAGGCTGAGTGGCGCGGCGCCAGCCATCACTGTGCATAGCCGCCTAACGAATTGCCGACATTCGCCGGGAAACATGCCGGAGACGCTGGCGGTAACATCCAAACCGAGATTCGTCAGGATAGCTCTGGCAAGGTATTTCGCGGAGACAATCGCCGATACCGGTTGCTGAGGTTCTTCCGCCCGTCCGGTTCTCCATAACATCTCCTCCGCCAGGTATTCTCCGTTAAAGCCCTCGGCGGCAGCCAACGCTTTGAGTTCTCCGACCATTTGCGGATAGTTTTGGTAGTAGGGGTCGTCGGGAGTATGCCCGTAAAACGGGTGCCACGAAATGACATCTATCAATGGCGCAATACCGGATTTGAGGAGGGTTTTCAGGTAATCAAGCTCGAAGGTGTAGCGTGAGAAGTCACCGTAACCGGGAAATCCGGATACCCAGTGACCTCCGGTGGCTCCTGCTACTATTTTGGCTTCAGGATACTCCTCCCGAATGACGGGGATGACACGCTTCACTAGGCGGGCAAAATCTTCGACGACGATATTGCCCCAAGGTGTGTTGGTGCCCGGCTCGTTCCAGATTTCATAGTACCTGATGAACGGTTTAAAATGGCGCACCATAAAACGCACGTAATCGGCGTAGCGGTTGATGTCGTCGTTAGATTCGAACTTTGTTCCATCGGGTCGGTTTTTGCCTGATCCGACACTCAAGCAAAGCACAACAGTGACGCCGTTTTCCAACATATCGCGTACAAAGGCATCCCGTTCTGATGGAACGCTGTATTCTCCCGGACGGGACTCAACCTCCTGCCAATTAAGAGAGCTGTCCCAAAATCCGATCCGCAGCCACTTTAGCCCCAGTCCGTAGATTCCCGCCTCGGAACCCGGATGATCGCTCCCGTAGTCGCCTCCAATGCGATTGTCAGCCAACCCGCCCGAGACGTAAACCTTCATTGGTTTCTGAGAGGTACCCTTCCCTTCGTCGCTGAAGTCTGAATTCACAATTTGAATCATGTCAACTCTGTTATCCCCTTTTGCAACCTGTGTCATGGGGTGCCCAACGGTTAAGAAGCAAATTAAGATATTTGGCAAACAGCGATAGATAAAACAACCTCTACCGGTGATAATATTACGTGTCATTCGCCTTTTTCCTGATAGAAAGGATAATTTTTTCCCGGCGGCGAAATTGAAACCACGTTGTTGCCTCTCAGCCTAAGCGTATAATCGACCTCGCCGATTGTTTCCTCGACCGTTCTCTCCGGGATAGGAAAGTCTAATCGGATAGTATTGCCCGGTGATACACCCTCCACCACGACATAACGCCCTGCCCAACCCAAATTGTGCGGTGCGCCGTTGAGGGTGCAGGATATGTCCGAATCACGAGTTTCAATCCATTCGGGAACGCGAATGGCGATGCGGGCGCACTCCCGTTTTAATTTTATGTCAACACGTCCCTCATGCGGAACATAACTTGCCACCTCCGCCCAAGCTGACTCGCGTTTGAGGAGCAGGTGCAGATGAAGTTCGCCCTCTCTGAAATCAATCATGTTTTCCCAGAGGTAATATAACGCACGGGCGCCGTTACCGGTGCAGCAGTGCATAATGCCGTTTCCCGTCCCGACCCAAAAATCATTGGCGGATGACCACCCGCCAAAACTTCCTACACATCGGTCCGGATCACCGACCGCGACTTCATTCTCTCCGATGGGTTGCGGCGGTCGTTTCTCTGCCATGCGCGTTATCCAATCTCCGGAGGTCATCTGCATCTCGACGAACTGGTTTCGTAAGTAGCGATCGATGTCATCCCAATAGTCACCCGCACCCGCCTTGGTCAACCAAAGCGCCGTCAGCAGCATGTCCACGACACAACAGCCCTCGCTGTCCACAACCCCACGCTCGTCGGGCCAGTCTTCAATGTATTCCGGGAAGAAACCGACAAGCGGTGACGAATCCTTGAGCGAACGGGCGTAATGATAGCTTTTCTTTACGAACTCGGTAAATTCGGCGTCCCCGGTTGCCAAGGCATACTCCGCCAAGGCGTCCATGGCGTTGCCATTGTGATGAAAATGGAGCGCCGGACCGAGCCGAGACTCGGGACTTCGCGGAATTGAATCACCGTGGCGCGCGAGAAACCTACCTTCAGCGTCGAATACCTCGGCGTGGTCTTTCAGGTAGCGCGCGAGTTTTCCCGCGAGTTCCAAGGCAATTTCGGAGCCTGCGGCGTTATAAAACTGTGTTACGCCCTGAAGTGTCCATCCTTGAAGCGTTGCCGCCCACCCGGTCGGTGTGGTGGGTGGGTCGTACGGAAAGTAGCAGTAGTTGCCCTCGTGAACTGCGGCGTCAAGCGCACGCCGAATCGCGCTCTCGCCCAACTCTTTCCACATGGGATCCTTGGAGATTGTATACTGAATTCCCAACCACGCCGTCTGTCTGCCGCCCTCGGGTCCCAAGAGCACGGGTTTCTCTTCGTCTAATTTTCGTAACAGCGCATCTTGCCAGATGCGGTCCACATGTTGATTGTACGTGCTGCCGGTCATCAGCCGCGCCAGAGCGAGCCCTTCAATAAACTTTCCGTACAACGGAATTTGGCGGATCATCGTCGGCGGATTGCGATAAAGGTTTGTATAGAAATAAACGGCGTGTTCCGCTTCCGGATTGGTGCATCGGGTGATGGCGTTAATCACGAAGTTGGCGCGTTCAACCAAATCCAGCGTGTCGGGGATGCGAATATCGGGTTCAGTGGGCATAATGGTTGTTCCTTTTCGTTTCCCATCGCTCGTTGGCGGCACAACGAGAGCCATGGCGCTAGTCCCCGCCATCATTAGGAAACGCCGACGAGAGATTGAGGAATCGGGTTTTCGGTTGTTCTGTTTGAATTCGTGCATGTATTGCCGTGCTTTGGCTGGGGTGGATATAGTACTCACAATTGTAGATTATATCAGATTCCGTGGATGTAGTCAAAACTCGTAAGCAAGTTTCAATATAAACTTTGATATTATTACACCGAATTATTACACCGAATCAGAATAGGAGAAATGATAATCAGGAATCCCCATCAACGTGCGAAATCTCGAAAGGGGCAAATGACTTAACCAATCAACCAGTCCTTCACACAGTTGGGTAAAACTATCGAAGAAGTAACTGCGATTGATTTGGTCTCGCATTAAATGCCATAGCCTCTCAATCAGATTCAAATGAGGGCTGTATGTTGGCATCGGTACCAAACAGAATCGGTGTTTGTTGTCTAATAGAAACGAATCGAGTTTATCAGTGGTGTGGCTTGTCGCATTGTCGCGTACCACAAATAGATAATCATCAGGGTACATCTCCATCAGGTGATGCCAGTGAGTTTGTATCTGAATATGAGTTGTGTGGGAGTAAATCTCATATAATCCACCACCACAAGGGTATTCTAGCGAACCAATGATGTACTTTGTCTCGTTTTTTCCCGGCGTATTGACCTTATATTCGCTTCCAACACGGCGATAAACACGTCCGCTCTTTGGACACCACGAGATATTGGCTTCATCACTGAAAAACAAGCGTCCATTTCTTTTAGGGACATCAATAAAGGGAAATTCTAAACGCTCAAGCTGTTTGTCGGGGACAATCAACTCAGTGGCGTAACTGGTCAATTGTCCCATGATGGCAAATTTTGTATCTCCTGTATTGTCTCCCGTTTCACTTGGTAATCGGGATCGGGACTACCAACTCGCAATTTACTGCGCCCCGTTCGACGACCGGTACGTCTAAGCGCGTTGTGGATAGTAGAAATCGTCACTGAAATCTGATGATACTTTTGGAGATAATCTTGAATCAGTTCCAGTGTCCATTGCCTTGAGTCGGTGTTGAGTCGGTCATACTGATCCGGTGTTTGTTCAAACAGTTTATCCCAGTCTGCCTTGGTAACGTGAGTAATTTTACCAGTGCAACCCGGAGGACTCTGGGGGACAAGCGCAGTCTGGACTTACCCCCATCCTTTAGACAGAAACTAACGAGATTTAAGTAATAAAATCTGACTAAACTTGGTTAAATATCGACGCCGGAAGGATTCTGATGAGTGCATTATACCCTTCAGGTCTAAAACAGCGCTATCGGCATTGCCTACCGGCAACAAACCAACGATAAGAATGAACACGCTTGCACTTAAACTCAAGGTGGAATCTCCTTATGGTATGAGAATCAGGCGGAGGTAACTCATTTTCAATCTTGACAGAATACGGGTAACCTGTCAATATGAAACAGGAGAGATCGACTATCGGCAGCTCGATAAATTCTAGCACCTATTTCGGTGAATAGGCTAGTATCTCGAAATTTGAAAATTTCATATTCCACCGTAAGGAATATCCACCTCAAACCCCAAACCAGACAAATGGCAAGGACAGGCAAAAGGGTTGAATATGTGCCAAATCGTGACCCAACCGATCACAGGCATTGGAATCCCATCAACACGGAATCAAAACAACCAATCGTATGAGTTAATCATGGGGATAGGTTGATTTGAAAACATAAAATGTGATATGGTAACGATGCAAACAGTTGTAGACTCTTGTCAAAAGCGGGTACCGATAACTTTGGACCCCGAATCGTCACAGACAAACCCGTAATTTCGGCGGCGGCGGGATAGGTCTTCTCGGTACGTTCTTTTGACATGAAGTGCGTTTCTTTATTTCCCTGCTGCATTCACTATCGGCTCGGAAATGCGCCGTTCGCGTTAACATTTCACTATCGCCGATTTCGTGCACATTCACTCACCGGTTCTCGCTCTCCAAGCCGCCTGAATACACGACGGCATAGGAGAACGAACCGCAATTTGAAGAGGTGAACCAATGAAACGTCTAATATATGCGTCACTCATGGTAACTGCGGCAATAGCCTCTCTCAGCCTGATGATGGAAACCAGCGAGGCCGAACTCAATATCAGGAGTGCCATAGTCGCGTTGAGCTTTGACGAAGGTGAAGGAAAGCGAAGCGAGGATATCAGTCAAAACGGGAATTTCGGGACACTCATGGGCGGTGCCACTTGGGGTGAGGGAAAATTTGGCGGCGGCGTGGTGCTGGATGGCGAGGATAGCTATGTCGAAGTGCCAAACGCCAACGATGCTTGGGCATTTGGAGACGATGACTTTACCATGGCCGCCTACGTTCTTATGGATAAACGAGGAAAAGACAGACGTTATAACATCGCGGGCTATACAACTACCCATCAGGGTGCGGTGTTCTGGGACGGATGGTGGTGGAGATTAAGACACTGCTGCGCCGGCGAACAGTTGTATTTTTTCCATTGTATAGGTTGCGGCGGAGGCGGCGGCGGCGGTACGGAAATGGGCCCCCAAGTCCCCGGGCGCTATAAATATATGGAGTGGCATCATTACGCGGTGGCGCGCAGCGGAAACACAATGAAGATGTATTACGATGGAAAACTGATCGGGGAGAAGAACTGGACCACCACGATTGTGGCGGGCAATGCGAAGGGTGCGCCCCTAAACATTGGAAGAACATCAAAACCGCGTGACGAACACTATTTGGACGGTATGGTAGACGATGTTGCCGTCTTCAACATCGCGTTGTCCGAGGAGGAACTCAAACAAATTGTCGAAGTGGGATTGGCTGACACATTAGCCGTTTCTACGTCAGGCAAACTCGTCACGACCTGGGCACACATAAAGAAACCTAGATGATATCTACCATGTTGTGAAAACCGCTTCACCCGTATAAAACGTTTCATCGCGTTGAAACTCCGGATTCCGCTTCAGAACTGCTTTATGGTGTTAAGATGAAAACAGAGATAACTTCCCAAGATGTTGAACTTTACCAGCGCGAGGGTTGGCTCATAATCGAAGACTTCCTAACTCCCGACGAACTGGGTGAACTGTGTTCCGCCATCAATGTAGCCGTGACGCAGATGGGGGCCACCAGGATTGCTGATGGAGGAGAGAGTAACAAATCGCAGGTTATAGGAGTGGATTCCTACTACGACAGAGTCTTCCTGCAGCGCGTCAATCTGTGGAAGATCAACGACACTATCAGGAAGTATTTTCAGAGCCCCGATTTAGGGAAACTGCTATGCAAACTCGCAGGCGTTGACGGCATCCGCGTGTGGCACGATCAAACGCTGCAAAAACGCGCCTGGGACAACCCCACCTCATGGCACATAGACGATCCCAATTGGTCATTTTACTCTCCAGACGCCATCTCCATCTGGATTGCCTTGGATGACGCGACGATTCAGAACGGTTGCATGTATTATTTGCCCGGCACACACAAGCTAACGGATTATGAAAAGAAGGGGCACTTTGGGCCCAACATGGGAGCTCTCTTCGACGAATATCCCGAATTCAAGGAGATTGAACCGGTTGCAGCCGAGATGAAGGCGGGATCCGCCGGGTTTCATAACGGGCTCACCGCCCACGCGGCGGGCCCCAACATGACACCGTATCCGCGCCGGGCGATGACCTGCATCTACATGCCGGAAGGATCGACCTACAATGGCCGTCAAAACGTCCTCTCCGACGAACAGGTAGATAGCCTCAATATCGGAGACATCCTGGAGGACGAATCTCAGACCCCGCTCGTTTGGTCGAATCGATCCGCTGCTGACAGCGCGTAGGATGGGATCGAGCGAATGGATAATGAGCGCGATAGGTTTTCTCAAGCGTCGGATAGTTTCATCTGAGCGATAGCCAATCCCGCGTGGTAGAGACCTCCTGGAGCCTAGCGAATCCCAACTTTCCGACTGCCCTTATTTGCTCTGGAGATAGCGCGCGCTACGAAAAGGAGCCTTTCAACCTCCCACGCTTCCATCCTTCCACTACCATCTGCTCGGAGGCAACAGAAATGCCGCTGACACAAGAACAGTTGAGCTTCTTCGATACCTTTGGTTACCTGAAGATTCCCCAACTCTTTTCACATGGAGAGACGGACGAAATCATCGATCGATTTGAATGGTCAATCCAAAACTGCGGTGGCGGACGAGATCACGACGGCTCGAGCCGCACCATGTTCCTAAAACCCATTGAACATAGACCCGACATGTGCGCGCTCCTTGATCACCCCGTGATACTCGACCTCATCGGGGGTATTCTTGGCGAAGATTTCAACTACTGCGGCGGCGACGGTAACTACTACAGTGGCGACACCGGCTGGCACCCCGACGGAAGCTGGGGACAACTCTTCGCCGCCAAGACAGCCTTCTATCTGGATTCGCTCACTCGTGATACTGGCGCGCTGCGCTTCATTCCGGGTAGCCATAAGCCCGACCACTTCGTCCGGACGGGGAAAATGGATATCAATAATTCACTTGAGTTTTTCGGTGTCCCGCCCACGGAGTTCCCCGGCAGCGTCGCCATCGAAACCAATCCCGGTGATGTCGTAATCTTCAATCACGATCTCTATCACGCCTCCTTCGGCGGCGGGAATCGCCGTCGCATGTTCACCATGAATTGCACCCGCCGCGCGAAAACAACCGAAGACTTCGAACTCGCGCGCCAATACCTCAGCATACATTCGCCGGGGGGCTACAAACTCAAAACCGGAGCTGGCATATACTATCCCACCATCTTAGACTCCGCCGACGAAAACCGCATGGTTCACCTTCGCCAGCCGATGGAAATCCACGACCAACTCTTCCCCCACTTGGCTAGAGACGTGGTCAATATGTAAGGTTGGCTGTAGGTTGGATTGAGCGCATCAAAACCCAACGTGGGAGATCAACTGACTGAATAATGAAGGCGACCGAAATCCTCTCCTAGTCGCGATTCCGTAGAATGAAGCGTAACCTGTATGTTGTGCTGAACACTGTAAAACTCGACTCGAACCCGTAGAGTGCGCATTGCGATAGAGATACCGCTAACCTATTAAACCCCTTGAACTTTTTCATTGGCGGTATGAGTTATTGTAGTAGACTCACCTTGTTTTCTCGATTTCTCTACGCGACGTTGAATTCGGTTAGTCGCATGAATACTGCATTGTAAGACTCCAGAATAAAGTGTGCGATAGCAATCTAGTTGTGGACAATTATTATCTACTTGAACGGAGGCAATTATGGCGAAAAAATTAGAAGGACAGGTCGCAATTGTAACTGGCGGCAACGCCGGCATTGGCGAAGCCGCGGCCCACCTGTTCGCGAAGGAAGGCGCAAAAGTTGTGCTTATGGCACGCAGAGAGCCTGAGGGTCACGCCGTGCAGAACGCCATTCGGAGCGAAGGCGGCGAAGCTACATTTATCGCGTGCGACGTTTCGGACCCCAAGGCGGTTGATGCGGCGGTGGCAGAGGTAGTTGCGACATACGGGACAGTCAATATTCTCGCCAATAACGCCGGAGGCGGCAGCGGTCAAAACTTTCCTAACGAAGATGATGACGATTTTGACGCCGTGATTCGAAGGAATCTGCACAGCACTTTCTATATGTCTCGTGCGGTGTGGCCCCACATGGTAGCCGCCGGAGGCGGAGCCATTGTCAATATCTCATCATTGGCTGCAATCGCCGGCTTCAACAAGAACATGCAAGATGCCGTCGGCGGAGGTACTACCTCAGCCTCGTATTACGCCGCGAAGGCGGGGGTGGACGCTTTTACCCGCTACACGGCGGGCAAAGGCGGACAGCACAACATCAGGGTCAATGGTATACGCCCCGGCCAGGTAACGACTCCCGGCGCAACGAACGATCAAGGCGATCACTGGTTCAAAGCGCTTTTCGACATGACGCAGATTCTGGAAGGGCCCAGTAAACCCGAGGATATTGCCAACGCGATGTTGTTCTTGGTCTCGGACGATTCTCGGTTCATCACCGGCGAAATTCTGAACGTCGACGGTGGGTGTCCAAGGAAGTTGTAAGATGGCATCAGCGGAGATCAACTGAAGAGATCCTAATGCGAAAGTAAGTCCCTTGACGATTGAGATAGAGATCCTCTGCACGCCATTTCCCGTGCATCCGGCGACACTATGTCGGAGCAATCTTCGTCATGCCACTGTCCTGGGTTATGAGAGCGGAACGCAGATCTGCGTTCCGCTCTTTACTCCGTAGAGACAATCTCCTGATCGCGACCTCCCATACAATCTTGAGATGAAATCTCTACAAAATCTCTTTTCTTGAACGGTTCACTGGAACGGCCTATTCCGCCGCTCTCCTCTCTTTCCCGTGTTCCCCTCACTATTCCCAAAACACCTCGATTCCCAACCTCCCCGCTATCTCAGCTAAACTTTGCAAATGCACCTTATGAAGCGGAATCCCGTTCTCAATCCACTCCTGCCGCTTCCGCCACTCAATTTCCCCCGGCAGATAGACCTGATCTACCCCCTCCACCGTTTTCGACGCCCGGACAGTCCGTATCCCCCGATCCACCTCCGCCGAATATGCATCGAAATCCGTGAAACTCGACACGTTGATCGCGATAAAGAAATGCTTCGACGGCTCATGCAAGGCGTGGCACGCCATTAATCCGCCCACCAGCGGCCCCGCCAGGATGCCCATAACCACCGCCAATCCGTACCCTTTCGGCCCCGCTGCCGGCATCATCAAATGCCCTTCGCTCGGATCCGTGACTGTCTCCCCGTCCCCGCCCAAGAACCACTCCTTCGGCACCGGCTGCCCGTACAAATTCATCGTGAGAATCTTGCCCCACGCCGAAGCCCCGCACGCCATGTCCAAAACGATGGGAGGCTCCTCTCCGGCCGGTAGCGCATAACTTAGTGGGTTGTTCCCCACGACACGTTCTGCGCCGCCCGGCGCCACGACCGACGGTCCTCCCGTATTCGTGGTTGCGAAACCCACCATCCTCTCCTCGGCAGCCATCATCGTGAAACACGCCGCTGCCCCGAAATGCCCCGCGTTCCGCACCGCGCCAGCCGCGATACCCGTCGACTTTGCTTTCTCGATCGCCGCACTCATGGCGACCGCGCTAGCCACATGACCTAGCCCGTTATCGCCATCAAAAAGGACATAGGCGCCGCCCTCCCGGAGCGCCCGGATCTCCGGATTCGGATTCAAACCTCCCGATAGGATCTGCTCTACGTACGAAGGCGCATGCCGCGTCCCGTGCGAATACACCCCCCGCAAGTCCGTTTCAACTTGGAACTTCGCCATCAATTCGGCGTGTTCCTGGCTCAACCCTGCTTTTTGGTATAGTGCACAAACAAACTCCCGAAGCTCATCCACCTGTACAACGATTTCCTGTATGGTTTCTGACATTACAGCCTCCTTTGATACGAATAAGACTCACTTGCTCTATTTTCGGGAGCAATCTGTTGATCGCCGCCGCACCGAGGTAAAATCCGCATGTGATAGAAATTCACTGGTCCCTGATAACCGCTTATGTCGGGTCTCCCCTTGCCATTGCTACTCAATCTCAGGCCGTGGAAGCAGTTCAACCATCCGCCCATCCTCAAGGCAGGGTATGTACACTTTGCATCCGGTCTTGCCAGTCTGACGTCCATCAACTTCACGCGAGAGGTTTTGACGGCAAGAACTTGAAACCTGAGCGTGGCAAGCGCACCGTGGCCTCGACCTTCCCCGTCAAGCGTGTTCGCCCGGAGCGTAACTCGAGCCTCTTCAACCACGGGTGGAAGGGTACCGACATGAAGGGGATACTGGCTGAGCGTGTACAGCAGTTTGCCCGTTTCGGCGCTCCAGAGCCGAACATCTTGACGGCTCAAGGTGGCAGATTTTATGTCCCTTAGTCGTATTCGTGAGTCATTGGCGGCGCTGGCAAGCGTGTTGCCACCCGGACCGAATACCACGCTATTAACGTGAGACGAATGGCCGACGAGAGTGTAAAATTGTTCGCCGGTTCTGGCATCCCAAACTCTAACCGTCTGGTTCACACCTGCAATGGCAATCATACTTCCCGCCGAGTTAAACGCATTGCTACCCTCGCCGACAGAAAGTCTGGCGATTGTACTCATCGGTTCGCCGCTGTTGACATCCCAAAGATGGATTCCACGGCCGTTGCATGCGGCGAGTGCCGCCCCATCCGGACCGAACGCTTTGCTTGCAACGTGTCTCCCGCTCACGGTGAGAAGCCGAAACCTTCCGAGGCGTCGACGTGTCATACAGCCAAATACCGATAGTCGTTGCGTCCGCAAGTTGGGAGCCGTCTGGCGAACACACTATCTCAAATTCACAACCCATGCCAATATGCCTCGTGGCGCCGTCGGGCAAACCTCATCGCATTTACTCCCAAGCAACTGCGTTGGCCGAGAGAGCCGCAAACAGAATAAGTGACACAACCAACATTTCATCTCAGCCACCGCCTTTCCTAAGCTCGACTCCGGCCCCTAAGAAAACCGCTCCTACTGAATTGTCAAATCCAGCAGCTGCACGTCAAAATCTCCCTCGTAGTAGACACATTCCGTATGCCGTAACCGTCCTCCAGACCACGCCACCCCTCGGTAGAATCGACCTCTCGGTCGCGATTCAGTGAGATCAACTGACCGAACACTAACCTCACGTTGGGGCGCGGTTCCCGCACCCGTTCTTTTCCGACCGAATTCCTACTCCCGATCTTGGCCACGATCCGCACAAAATTCCGTACGTCCGGCTCCCACCCCAACCCGCGCGCGACAGAGATTCCGTAATCTGCGATTCAGACAATTTCCCCCGCCTTCCCGTTCACTCATTTTCACGTTTTCTCGCCTTCCAATCTTCCTTTCTTCCATCCTTCCAGTTTTCCGCTTCTCCCCGTTCTCTCGTCCTCACGTCTTCCGCTGAACCTCCCCTTACTTCACAATCACCATCCGCCGCGACGCCGCATAAGCCCCCGCCTGGAATTGATAAATATAAATCCCGCTCGCGACCGCTTCTCCGTCTTCGTTCCGTCCATCCCAATACGCCGCTCTCTCCCGATCTACATAATACCCCGCCGCTTGATGACCAAGTTCCAACCGCCGAGTCAGCGTTCCGTTGGTGTCAAAAATTGCAATCTCCACCCCTGCTCCTCTCGCCAGATGATACGGGATCCACGTCTCCGGATTAAATGGATTTGGGTAGTTCTGCAACAGTGCCGTCCTCTTCGGAAGGAACGCCGAGAGCAACTGTTCAAGAAATCGGACACCTCGCTGAGCACTTGGATCGGTGAGGTCTAACTCCTGTGCCTGTTTAAGCCAACCTTCGACATCCGACGCACTAATTCCTAAAGTCACTAAAGTATCTTTGGAAGCCTCTATACCGGCGTCTCCGATTGTCCCGGCAACTTGTAGGACGTCATAGATGTTCACCACACGGTCGCCGTCGACATCGGCATCGCTATCGCCCGTTTCACCGATACGTTGCCCTGTGATGACCAAGTCCGCAAGGTTCACCAAGCGATCTCCGTTGACATCGCCATCAATCCGGTCTATATCGGGAGACGGTGCAAGTTCCCAGAGCAGCACGGTCCCGTCCTCACTTTGACTAGCAAGCGTCCGTCCGTCCGGACTGAACGTGACGTAGAAAACATGTGACGTATGTCCGCTGAGCGTCCGCAGGTGTTTCCCGGTTACGGCGTCCCACAGACGCACGTTATTCTCGATCACAGTTCCACTGGCAAGTGTCTGTCCATCCGGGCTAAACGCCACGCTCCAGACCATCCCTGTATGCCCGAGGAGTGTACGTTGGTGGTTCCCCGTCATCGCATCCCACAAATGCACCGTACTGCCCTCCGTCCCAGTTGCAAGAGTACGTCCATTCGGGCTGTACGCGACGCTTTGAATCCAATGCTTATGCCCGAGGGTCAGCTTGTTTTCACCCGTCACGGGATCCCACAGACGCGCCGTAGTGTCATTACCCCTGCTCGCAAGAGTGCGTCCAGCCGGGCTAAACGCCACGCTCCAGACCCTATCCGTATGCTCGGTGAGAGCCAGTTTTTGTTCACCCGTGACGACATCCCACAGGCGCACGGACATGTCCCAACTACCACTGGCAAGTGTTCTCCCATCCGGGCTGAACGCGACGCTATTCACCCTACCCGCATGCCCGGTGAGAGTCTGCACCAGTTCTCCCGTCTTGGCATCCCAAAGTTGCACTATTTTGCCGCCCGCACTTGCGAGTTGACTTCCATCTGAGTTGTATGCGACGCTATAGACCAAACCCGTATGCCCGGTAAGCGACTGCAGGTGCTCTCCCGTCACGGCATCCCACAAATGGATTTTCTTGCTTCCCCCGCTAGCGAGCGTCCTGCTATTAGGGCTGAACGCCGCGCCGTAGCCTGCAGCTCTGCGCCCGGAGAAAATCCGCAGGCTCTCTCCGGTCACGGCATCCCACAAACGGATTTCCCCATATGTCCCGCTGACAATTGTGCGACCATCAGGGCTGAACGCCACACGATTGACCCAATTCGTGTGCCCGGTAACCTCCTTCCTCTGCTCACCCGTCGCGGCATTCCACAGGCGCACGGTCTTGTCGGCGCTCCCGCTTACAAGCGTCTGTCCATCCGGGCTGAACGCCATGCACATCACCGATTCCGTATGCCCAGTAAGAGTCCGCAAATGTCTAGTCTTCATCGCATCCCAGAGACGCATCGTTGCGTCACCACTTCCAATCGCAACTAACAGTCCATCCGGGCTGTACACAACGCTCGTGATCCAATCTGTAGGTCCCCTGAGAGCGCGCTTTTGTTCGCCTGTTACCACATCCCACAGACGTGCTGTCTTGTCATAGCTCCCGCTTGCAAGTGTCCGTCCATCTGGGCTGAACGCCACACACGTGACCGCGTCCGTATGCCCGCTGAGCGTCCGTAGGTGTTCACCCGTGACGGAATCCCACAGGCGCACGGTAGCGTTGTTATCTCCGCTGGCGAGCGTCCGCCCATCCGGGCTGTACGCCACGCTCGAGACCCATGACGTATGCCCGGTTAGCGTCCGCAGGTGTTCACCATTGACGGCATCCCAAAGACGCACGGTCTTGTCTGCACTCCCGCTGGCAAGTGTCCGCCCGTCCGGGCTGTACGCCACCGCAGTGACCCAACGTGTATGTCCGCGGAGCAAGGTGATCTCGTGAAACGTCGCCGTATCATAGATCCAAATACCGATGGAACTAGCCACGGCAAGCCGGCTGCCGTCCGGAGAGAATTTAATTTCGGTATACGCACCCTTACCCAGACGCAACTTGGCACCCTCGGGCAGATGCCATCGCGTGTATTTCTGAGCATAGCCGCTAACTGAAAACAAAGCCAGAGTAATGAGTACACCGATTCCTATTTTCATCTCAAGCACCACCTTTCTTGAATTAAATACCTGTTCTCCTGTTTTCCCGTTTGCTGCCTTACTGGTCCCTATCCACTGCCTTTACCACCCATCGCCTCCCCGCGCAACAAAAACGCCCGAATATCATACCGCCCCGGCCGCTCCACCGGCAACGCCCCCTCGTCAATCATCACGTCAAGCGGCGAGACCTGCGTCCTTACCGGCATCGTCACCACCTCATGCATCCGCGCCGATTCATAGATAGCCATGATAATCTCCACCGCCGCCCTGCCATTTTCCGCACTGCCCCGGTGTTCCACCCTCCCCTCGATCCAATCCACCAGCTCCCGCGCCTGCGCGACAGACGCATCCTCGCCCTCGCGCCTGCGCTCCTCCCATCGCCCCGTCCGACCGCTGAGCAGACGCACCCGAGACTCATCCAGATCCAAGATGCCGTCGCTGCCGTAGAAGACGCCGCCCTGACGCCCCTCACCGCCCAACTCCTGCAGCAACTGCCCAACCGCGCCGTTATCGAACCCGATAATCCCCGCGCTCCGGTCCTCGATGCGCGTGTCCCGTTCATATCGGTCCGTCTTCCGCTCGACATTCCCGATCACCCACTCCGCGTTGGCGTCGCCCATCACGAAACGCATCATATCGAAGATGTGAGAACAGTCATTGAGCAATCCCTGCCTCCCCACCGCCATTACGTGCTGCACCCGACCGATGGCGCCATCCGCGACGAGGTCGCGCGCCTCATTCCAAGCAGGATTGAAACGCCGCTGATGCCCTATAGCCAACTTCACCCCGTTTCGCTCGGCGGCGATCATCATCGCGTTGCACTCACCCATGGAGGTTGCCATGGGCTTCTCACACAGCACCGCTTTCGGCTGACGGGCACAGATAGCTATGGTGATTGGCGCATGTAGCTTGGGCCATGTAGCGTTGCTGACGATGTCCAAGTTCTCCCGGTCCAGCATCTCCCGAAAATCCGAGTATCTCCGCTCGATGCCGTACTGGTCGCCAAAGGCGTCAGCCGCCTCCGCCACCGGATCCGCCAGCGCTACCATCTGCACGTTGTCAATTCCTTGGTACCCGCGCGCATGAAGATGAGAGATGCTGCCGCATCCGACAATCCCGACGCGATACTTGTCTGCCATGATTTCCTTCCCGGTTGGTCAATTCATCTTGATTGGATCGCGAATAATATTCCTTAATTGTCTGAAATCACCGCTGTTCTGAACACGCTACCCTGTAATCGGGGATCAAACGATCAAAAAGGAAGTTCGATACGAATCTTCTAGACGCTGTTCCTAATCCTCCACTGCCCGCCAGGCGATTCGTAACGCACACCCCGCGGCGGCAGAAACTGCCGGAGATGCCGACACCCGTAAGAAACCCCCTCCAACCCCGGCATACCGCGGTCCTCGTTCTCCACGCACAGCACATAGTCGTAGCCCGATTCGACCAGCGCACCGACCACCGTCCCCCAATTCAATTCCCCGCGCCCCGGCACGCGGTACTGCCACCACCAATTGCCGATGATGCCCTGTCGGTACAACATTCGCGGACTCACCTCGCAATCCTTCACATCGGCATAATACCACTTGCCCGCATACTCCCGAATCACATCCTCGGCCGGCATAATCATCATCCACACCCAGTGCGACGGATCGCACGACAAGCCCAAGTGATCCGAAGGCGCCGCGTCCAGAATCTTATCCCACATCTGCGGATTGCAACCGATATTTCCCATGCGCACCGCCACATCAAGTGCAATCTTGATATCCTTATCCTCCGCGGCTTTGACTACCGGCGCGAACATCTCGGCGAATTGCTCCACCAGTTCGTCCGAGCGGTCGCTCATGTTCCCCGGCGGAGACGAAAACGTACCGTAGAACCGCCCGTTCATCACCGGCGAGCCGCTCCCCGTGACCACTACCGGACACCCCAGCAGCGCGGCGGACTCAATCGCCCGTATCAAACGGCTCTGCTCCGAAGTGCGCTCCTCCTCGCGCTCAGCCAGCAAGTTGCAGTGCGAAGTGACACATGCCAAATACAGCCCGTGCCGGTCCAACGTCTCCAAGATCTCATCAGGCCCCTCGCTGAGAACACGGCTCGACTCCAGCACGCCCCTGTCAGCCAACCGCACGCAATCGAAATCGTGTTCACTTGCCCATGCGGCGCACTTCTCCAAACTCCACGTGCCATCGCCGGCACTCGTCTGAAAACTAATATCCATCTTCTCCTCCATGCAACAGAAACCGTGTAGGAGGGGATTCCGATCCCCGACCTATCGCGATTCGGAGATCGCTCCTACAGATGGCAATCGCGATTCGGAGATCGCTCCTACAAACAGCTATCGCCGATTTCCATCTAACACTTTACTCTTGTCCGTCAGTGCGCGCTGACACTGTTCCGACCAATAACCACTAACCACTGGCTCTCGGTTCCAGCCGCTGATGCGATTCCGCGTCACGCCGAATCTCATCCCAATCCCAAAGCTGCGGAACATACTCCACATTCGCCCACGTCTCCGCCTGATCCGCATAATGCGCGCTCCCCGGATGTCCCGACGCCCCCAACGGCACAATCCACCGGGAATTCGTCCAATCCGACGGATCGTGGATATACCGGTTCACCGAAATTCCCGTGGGGACGAACTTCTCTTGCAGCCCGTAACCGCCCGCAAGCGGCGTGTCCCCGTCGCCGTGAACCTCCACCGAGGGGGGATCCAAGTGTTCCGACACTCCCGAAAATACCTCCGACAACGGGTGGCGCGGTTCCGTACGGTGCAGCCGCCCCCACCGCCATTCGGACATATCCTCCCCGAGCGATTCCCGAAGCTCGCGAATGGCGCGGCTTAGACTCGCCGCCAGCAGTCCTTCCCAGCCGGTATCCGCCGGTAACATGGACGCATCATTCCGTTCAAGTCCCAGCGTCATCTGTTCCACGATTTGACGTAATACGGTCGCGCTGCCCGCCGCCTCCGACAGCACCTCCGACGCAAAATCCCCCAGCAGGTGCTCGACGACGCGGCACACGAGGTGCGACTTTGTCTTGGCATAGATGAGCGGCTGCGCAAGGTCGCGGTCCATGTTGTAATCCCATCCCCGCATCAAGACGAGCGCCGCCTCCGACTCGGCGTCAAGCGGCTGGACGCGAATCAATGCCTTCGAAAAAATCTCCGCTGGTCGGGAGACTCTATCCGCGTGGATACGCGCCATGTCGTCCACCGCCGCCGACCCCGTCTCAAGCCCCAAGATGCCCGCACCCACCCGCCGCGCACGGTGCTCCGGCGTGAAACACAACCCCACATAATACGGGTAGTCATGCCCCGCCACGCGCTGATTGCAGGTGACCGCATAGCCCGCTTCCGGGTTGATGGCTTTGGGCAGTTCGTCGTGCGGAATATAGCCGTCCCACTCGTACTCCCCCGTCCAGCCGGAGACTGCGCGCCATCCGTTCGCCTCGCCACGAACCGGGATCTTGCCGGCGTGGATATAGCCGAAGTTCCCGTCCACGTCGGCCACGGCGTAGTTGTTGACGCGGTCGGTCCAATCGCGAAAGGCTTCATGCAATTCGGCCACGGACCGGCTCTTCATGGCATCACGCGCCGCGTCCACCCAGCGCGAGCCGTCAATCAGACCGGGATCGCTGATTGCCACGCCGACACCCGCCGCTGGATCGCCGGCAATCACCGGCCCGTGATGCGTTACCGTCACCCGGTGCTCCACCGAATCCCCGCCGCGCACCTCAATCGTTTCCTTCAGCACCTCCGCCTCGCGCCACTCCTCCTTGAACAGGTATTCGCGTCCGTCCGGCGTGTCTCTGAACTTCTCGATGAACAGGTCCTGCGTGTCCGCGCTGCCGTAGGTCATGCCCCACGCCACGTGCTCGTTGTGGCAAAAGTGGAGCGCGCCCGGCATCCCCGGCACCGAGTGCCCGATAACCGAAAACTCCGGGCACGACAGATGAATCTGATAGTAGACGCTCGGCGTGTCCAGCGCACGATGCGAGTCGCCCGCGACCAACGGCAATCCCGACGCCGTACGCTCTCCCGAGATCGACCAGGCATTCGATCCGAAATCGCTCTCGTTCAGCCAGTTCACCTCTTCGGCGGCTTTGGTGAGTTCCTCAAGCCCGTCCAACGGCGGACCTTCATACTCGACGCCGGGTGGCACCGTGAGCAGATGTCCTTCGGGATAGCCCTTGATTAGGCTCGCCGCCTTCTCGCCGCCGACCGCAATCGCCAATCGCGTCAGGAACAGCTTCGGCTCGAACGTGCCCAATAGCGTGTTGCGCATCTTGTAGACGGCGATACAGTGCCAATTCTCCCACCGCTCCGGCCGCTCGCCAAGGAGGTTGTACTCAATCGGTAACGTCCTTGTCGTATCGATAAAAGCGTTCACCCCAGCCGTGTAAGCGTCGATCATCGATTTTGCCGCAGGACTGGCGAGTTTATAGTCCAGCTTCGCCGTGCGTCCCATGCCCGCCGATCGCAGCAACCTATCCCGCTCAACCCCGCTCGCTCCGGCAAACTCCGACCATCTCCCCAGCGCTTGGTGCCGGTCGAAGTCCATGTGCCAGAGCCGGTCTTGCGCGGTCGCGAACCCCTGCGCGAAAAACAGATCCGCCTCGTTCTCCGCCCTGATATGCGGGATGCCCCAAGGGTCTCGGTACACGTCGACAGCCGCCCCGAGTTCCGGCAGCCGCATGGTCGTGGTGAGATCAGGCAAAGCTGACCTGAGATCATTATCGGTAATCTTCGCGTCCATTGTCCTTCCTACGTGTTTTTGAAATTGGTTTCAATCTGTATAACCGCCGCGGAGTATTGGCCATTCAATTCCCGGCGGCGAAACGGCTAGCATCCCACAACAGCACGGTAGCATCTTGGCTTACACTGGCGAGCATGCTGCCATCCGGACTGAACGCTACGTCCCAGACCGTATCCAAATGCCCGGTGAGTGTACGAAGATGCTTCCGCGAGAGCGTATCCCAGAGATGGATTTTGGTCCCACTCACACCAGCAAGTATCCTGCCATCGGGACTGAACGCTACGCCACCGACTGAAACTGTGTGCTCGTCGAGCATCCGCTGAAGTTTCCAAGTCACCGTGTCCCAGAGATAGACTCCCTTCCTGCTTCCACCCGCGAGCGTTTTGCCATCCTGGCTGAACGCTACGCTGTTGACCGTCCCCTCCGGGCGGAACACCAGGTCCGCTCTTGAATCAACATGCACGACGAGTGTACGCAGGTGTTTTCCCGTTACAAGATCCCACAATCGTACCGTTTTGTCCCTACTCCCACTCGCAAGCATCCGCCCATCCGGGCTGAACGCAACGTCCTCGACTGAATCCGTATGCTCGGTAAGTGTGCGCAGGCGTCTTCCGGTTGAAGCATGCCACACCCGCACCGTTTTGTCCGTGCTCCCACTGGCGAGCGTGCTGCCGTCCGGGTTGAACGCCACGCTCAGCACAAAACCTCTATGGCCGGTGAGTGTTTTTTGATGCTCCCCGGTCAAGGCATCCCACAAGTGTATCTTGTTGCCGAAGTTCGTGCACGCAAGAGTGCATCCGTCCGGGCTGAACGCTATGCTTGAGATCAACGCAGAATCCTTGTAGAGCGTACGCAGATGTTTCCCCGAAGAGGCATCCCACAGTTGAATTGATGTGAAAAATATACCCCCGGCGCCGGCAAGCGTCCTGCTGTCCGGACTGAACGCCACGCTCGTGACCCGGGACGTGTGCCCTGCGATTGTGTGCCGGAGCTTCCCCGTCAAGACATCCCACACCCGCACTGTACGGTCCCTACTTGCGCTAACAAGAACGCTTCCGTCCGGGCTGAACTCCAAGCGGAAGACAACATCCTTATGCCCGGTCAGAGTGCGCAGATGGTGTCCCGATCCAGTATCCCACAGCCGCACCGTACTGTCGATACCCCCGCTCGCAAGTGTTTTTCCGTCCGGGCTGAATGCCACGCCACTGATTGCTCGGTGATGTCCGATGAGTGTACGCAGATGTTTTCCCGTAACGGTATGCCAAAGATCGATTTCGCCCCAGCGTCCGCTGGCAAGCGTGCCGCCATCCCGGCTAAACCCTATGCATCCTACTTCACCCTTAGGTCCCTTTAGTATGCGTAGATGTTTTCCGGTGACCGCATCAGCCAGATGAATCTTCCGCCCATGGCCGCTGGCAAACATCCCGCCTTCCGGACTGAATGCCAGTTTCCTGGACAACTGCTCCTCCAGTGTGAGGGTGCCGAGAGGCTTCCCGGTGGCAGCATCCCAAAATCTTACCGTCTTGCCATAAGCGGCGCCCACAAGGGTATTGCCATCTGAACCGAACCATAGCCTGCGCACCGCTGATCCCGCAGGCAAGGCAAGTGCGCGCAGGTGTTCTCCCGTGACGGGATTCCACAATCGCACTTCCTGATCCGTCAAGCAGGCAAGAATATTGCCATCGGGGCTAAACGTCGGGTTTGAGGTCCAACCGGTATGCCGGTCGAACAGGGGAACCTCTTGAAACGTCGCTGTATCATACAGCCAACCCATAGAACCGGAGACAGCGAGCCGCGTGCCGTCCGGGGAATATGCTATGCCGTTTATCGTGCCTTTACCCAATCGCGCTGTAGCGCCCTCCGGCAAGTGCCATTTCGTGTAGTCTTCGGCGAGAGTATCGAGCGGAAACAGAATAGAGATTACAAGTAAAATCACGGTTATTCTCATTTGAAGAACCTCCTGTACGCAAGAGAATTGCCTTACGATAGAATTAACGACTGTTAATTCTACCGGAGCACTAGGATTCGTTCAAAACAGCGCCCTCATTACGGTAGAACGCAGGACAAGGTAAGCAAGGGTGGGCGGAAAGAATGGATGCGCTCGTTACACGAATTGGATACTTATACCATTTCGCTTGAAAGACAGTGAATATAGTTTATTAATCTTGCTATCTATTTCTCCGTAGGCGGGACATCTTGCCCCGCCTTGGGATGACTTAATCGACACTATCTTATGCACAGACAATATAGAGAAATGGTATTACGGATACAGTCCTACAAATCTGTTCAGCCGTTGGAGAGATTCGGAAAAGGCCCCGCTAACCGAGGCGGACGCAGAGAAACGGAATCAACATCTCGTCCGGCGTCAAACCGCCGTGCTTGCCGCCCGTATAATACGGCTTTTCCTTGACGGAGGAATAAAAGGCGTAATTTTCGCGCATGATGGCGACGAGATTCCCCATTCGCTCGGGTACCTTCGGGTGAATATCCCCGTATCCCCACAACCCGGAACTCAGCGCCTTGGACGACGGTATGACTACCATCTGATCCGAGAGCTGATCTTGCAGATAGGCGCGCAATGCATCAAGCTTGCCCTGTTTGGCGTATAGATACGCCGCTCGGAAATCGCCCGTCGGCGGCAACAGCAGATTGTCCCTGATTTTCGAGTGCCGGTCGACGCGCACCAACCTGTTATCGGGCACCGTCACTTGACCGTGATCTGCCGTCAGAATGAGAAGCGTGGTTCCCGATATCTGAGAGTCGACGCTCTCGATGAATTCGCGCTCAAGGGAATACGAGAGATTCCGCACCTCCGCCGCAAACGCCTCGCTATTTGCGCCGTAGGCGTGCGAGATGGAGTCGATCGCATCCCAATAGACCAGAATGCACGTCCGTTCATCGGGCTTCTCTTTCACCAGTCTTTTCAGCGTCACGAACATGTCCGAGGAATTCACGAATCCGTGCACTTTCGTTGAACCGTTGTAAAACATCTGGGAAAGCGGGCTCTCCTTATAGATGTTTTTGATGAGCACATACGACTGGATACCCGCGTTTGTCAAGCGTTGGTTCAGTGTCTCGGATCGGAGAAACTGTCGCGGCTCAAGTCCCATCTGCAGCAGGCGCCCATGTTCGCCGTCATGAATCGGTGTAAACCCAATCATATCGGCGACGGTAGAATACTCTCTGAGGAAAAGGTGAAAACCGAGCATGCCGTGCTCCTGCGGGGTTAAACCGGTGCTGAGGCTGGTCAGCGCTGCCACCGTTGTTGACGGAAAGATCGAGGTGAGAGGGGCGAACCGACCGCGGCTGATGAGTTCATTGAGAATGAGGTTGGGTTCGGTCTTTAACACCGCTTGAAGTTGATTGTATCCCAAGGCGTCGACGAGGAATAGAATCACCTTCCGTACCCCCTCCGTTTGCCCCTCGGTCAGGGCGTCGGGCAACGGGGCGTGATGCGGAATGCGGATGTCGAAAAGCTTCAGCAGTGTGGCGGGGATGTTGACCAACGAAAGGTCGGAATAGGCGGGGTAGACGAACTCGCCGGGGCGGAGCCCTTGGTCTATCTGTTTGATGGTTCTGCCCCGAATTTGAGCTTCAATCCGATCGGCTAATGTTTGAGACACGGCGGAGTTCCGATCTGCCATAAATGCGGTGGTTAGTGGATTTCTATCTTACCCTATACGGTAGGTGCGGTTTCCAACCGCACCGGCTCCTTCGGAAACGGCTGCCATGAGCCATCTCCTGTGGTACACGCATCAGAGACAGTATTGACGTTTCGGCATTGCTATATGAATCTCAGTCCAAAATTTATGCTTGTCCTGCACGGTTTGAGTCTACAATCGCGCATTGGCCAATGCGCGAGGTTCAAGAACAGTCGCCGATTATCAGAACGGCGGCTGGAAGCGAGGTGGTTTGCGCTGTGTTGAACGCTTTGCTAATGCAATGGATATCGTCATCGGTTTCGATGATGTCGTACGGAAATCCCCACGCGTTGAGCGTTGGCTCCAAGAACGTCGCGGCGGAATCCGCGTGGAGTCGGCTTTCGGGGCGCAGCGTCTGATAGCCGCGGTATCCGATAAGTGTCACCAGCGGGATTTCCATATTGACGGCGGTGCCTCGGATGGCATCTCCCGATTCTAGGAACCCCGTATTCTGGATGAGCACCACCGGATGCTTTCCGCCCACATACAACCCGGAAGCGATGGCGAACGCTTCCCCCTCGCGGGTCACACTGATGACATCAATTTCCGGTTCTTCGTGCAGTTTTTTGTACAACTCTGCCGATCCGTTATCCGGAAGTCCGATCACATGGGTAACGTCCCATTTCTTAAATTCGTCGATAATTTTCTGCGCTGACGGCAAATCACATTCCTCCTCATCACTTCCTTACGCGAGGCATCCTACCTTGCAAATTCACTCCGATTCCGTAGGCGGGAATCAAGCGACTGAATAGGGAGCGCGATAGAGATCCACTTGCCCCGCTCATCTGCCTACACGTGTCTATTATCCCCAGAAGCGGGGCAAGATGCCCCGCCTACGAGGTTGTTCGGTCCATGTGGGCGGTACAAGATGCCCCGGCTACATTTTCTACGCTCCGCTTACAATTTTCTACATCCCCTCCACATCAATCTATTCCCCATCGTCTTCTACTCCATCTTATACTTACACCACCAATAGGGGTATTCCCTGGCACGCTTAACCAAGCCCTTCCGAACCGGGTTCTCATAACAATACTGTATTACCTCATTCAACGCTTCCTCGCCCCGTACTCCGCGATCATAATAACCCTCCTGCCATACAGAGCCATTTTCACTCCGCAGCGCGTTAATCTGCTTTGCCGTAAAACTCTTTAACGAATGCATGACACTTGCAAGCTCTTGATTACCATCCGGTTGAAGAACGGCGTGAATATTGTCAGGCATTACCATAACACATATCCACCCGATACGACCTTCGTCTTCTAACCATTGGCGTCTTCTAACCATTGGAAAGCATTGAAAATGATTTCTGCAACTTGGGGGCTTGAGAGTATGCATCTCCGGTTGAATGTGGCAGTCGTTAAAAAGTAGCATGTGCCGGATACTGTGTGTCGCCCTTTTCGTAATTGATGGCTTCTTCGATTTGGAAGAGGGTTCATGATCTCCCCGGCGGGGCAAGATGCCCCGCCTACGAGGTTGGCCGGTCCGTGTGGGCGGGGCATCTTGCCCCGCCGGTTCCCTGGCAATTCCCTACTTCCTGCCCTCCACCAATGAATCGACGACCCCCGGCTCGGCAAGCGTCGACGTGTCGCCTAGATCCGAAATATCGCCCTCGGCAATCTTGCGCAGGACGCGCCGCATTATCTTACCGGAGCGCGTCTTGGGCAGCGCCGGCGTGAACTGAATCTTGTCGGGCGAGGCATGCGGACCGATATGTTGACGCACCGCCTGTCTGATTCCGGTCTCCACGTCATCCGATTCGGACTCTCCGGTCATCAACGTGACATAGGCGTAGATTCCCTGTCCCTTGATGTCGTGCGGGTAGCCGACAACCGCCGCCTCCGCCACCGCGCTGTGTTGACCGATAGCACCTTCCACCTCCGCCGTACCCAAGCGGTGCCCGGAGACATTCAGCACATCGTCCACGCGCCCGGTGATCCAGTAGTAGCCATCCTCGTCGCGCTGGACGCCGTCGCCCGTCATGTAGTAACCGGGGAAGCGGTCAAAGTAGGTCTGGCGGAAGCGCTCGTGATCGCCGTATACCGTCCGCATGATCCCGGGCCACGGCGACTTGATGCAGAGATAGCCGCTGGCGGGATTCCCCTCGACCTCGGCCCCACTCTCGTCCAAGATTATCGGTTCGACCCCGAACAGCGGGAATGTCGCCGATCCCGGTTTGAGCGGCGTCGCCGCCGGAAACGGCGAAATCAGCATGCCGCCGGTTTCGGTCTGCCACCAGGTGTCAATAATAGGGCAACGCCCCTCGCCCACGACGTTGTAGTACCAGAGCCATTCCGGTTCCTTGATGGGTTCGCCGACGGTGCCGAGCAGCCGGAGCGTTGACCTGTCATACTTCCTCACCCATTCATCACCCTCCTTCATTAAGGCGCGGAGCGCGGTGGGCGCAGTGTAGAAGATTTGGACATTGTGTTTCTCGACCACCTGCCAGAAACGCCCGAAGTCGGGGTGGTTGGGGACGCCTTCAAACATGATACTGACGGCGCGATTCGCCAGCGGCCCGTAAATGATGTAGGAGTGACCGGTGATCCAGCCAATGTCAGCCGTACACCAGTAGATGTCGCCTTCGCGGTAGTCGAAGACGTTCTGGTGCGTGTAGGAAACGTAAACGAGGTAGCCGCCCGTGGTGTGAAGCACGCCCTTGGGTTTGCCCGTCGATCCGGAGGTGTAAAGGATGAACAGTGGATCTTCGGCGTCCATCTCCTCCGGAGGGCACTCGTCATCGGCGGTCGCCATGGCTTCGTCCCACCAGATGTCGCGCGGCGAATCGAAATGCACCTCGTCGCCGGTGCGGCGCACAACGATGATGTGTTCGATGGAGGGGCATTCCGCCGCCGCGGCGTCCGCATTGGCTTTCATCGGGATGCCGCCGCGGGGACCGCGAAAGGCGGTGTCCTGCGTAATCAGCATCTTGCACTCGGAATCGTTGATACGGTCGCGCAACGACTCCGCCGAGAACGCGCCGAAAACGATGGAGTGCACCGCGCCGATGCGGGCGCATGCCAACATCGCGATCGCCAATTCGGGCACCATCTGCAGGTAGATGCAGACGCGGTCGCCCTTCTTGATGCCTTGCGATTTGAGCACGTTGGCGAAGCGTTTCACTTCGCGCAGCAGATCGCTGTAGGTGAAGGTTTTGTCCTCCGACGGATCGTTGACTTCCCAGATAATCGCGGTTTCATCGCCGTGCCCGGCCTCAACGTGACGGTCAAGGCAGTTGTAGCAGGCGTTCAGTTTTCCGCCCTCAAACCACTTGATATTCGCACCGACGAAGTCGTATTCGCAGACATTATCCCACTTCTTGAACCACGAAATTCGTTCGGCGATATTCGCCCAGAACGCCTCCGGATTTTTTACGGATTCTTCGTAGATTTCTTTGTACTGCTCGATACTGCTCACGTGGGCACTATCGATGGGGTAATGCGTATCCCCCGGCGGAAATATTTTCGTAGCCATTAGTCCCTCCAAACGTCGGTATATGATTAAATTAGCAGGTCACAAGTTGTCCGGAATTCATTAAAAAAGATCGCTAAAAGTGGTTTTGGGCTTGAAAAATCTTTTTTTCCGATATTAGAAATCTGATTTAGATTTTCTTTCTTTAATTTTCTTCAACTTAGGATTGCCAACCTTGCTACGATAAGATACCCGATGCGATATATCATAGTAGTCGCCACTTAGAGATAGAACTATATCTGTACTATCTGTTTCCCATGTTGACATAAAGGCTAAATGACCAAGACACACTGCCAATCCATGGTGTTCCGGTTCGTCTTGGTACAGATCATTACTCCAGTTTACATCGGTTGACTTGGGAGTTCCATATTTCTCCACAAGCCTATCCTTAACGTCATTGTAATCCATGATATAGTTAATTTCATCGGAATGCTTTTCTACAAAAGTATAGCTCCCTGATGTCAGTAGTAGATAGTCCAAAAAAAGATAGACAATACGGCATTCCATATTTGAAACCGAAGTATTATACATGAGGGCATATTCTTCCTCAAGAACAGGCTCTATATCTTCGGATAACTTAACCTGTTCTTTACTCATTCCCCAAGTTGCTTTTCTGAAGTCAAATTTATCTTCTGACGATTCCTTCACATATACCAAAATTCCAGCGAATAGTCCGACGATCATCGCTATAAGCAAATTTCTAAACATTGTAAACTTCTTTTTTCGGAATATTGTTATGCTCATCAAAAGTTACTCTTCCAAGCCTACATTTACTTATTGCGATGAGTAATACGTAAGGGAAAGACCCTGGCTCGCCCTGAATTGGAATTTTCAGAACGGTGGTGCGAATCCTTTTTTGCCTTCGCCGAGGCTCGGCAGATTCTCTCTCAGAACCTTGAAAACTGCGTTATAGTGTCTAAGATATTCCTCACGGAATGATGCGAGTTCACTACCTAGTTTTTTCGCCATCATTGCGAATGCCTCCTGTCGTGTGCTTCTAATAAATTTTCCGCGCTCAAAGTGGAACGGCTGTGCGATAAATTTTCTTACTCCAGTTTCTAGCAGACTCTCAACGAAAGCATGCGCGTCCCTTACTAGCAATAACGGCGTCATCGTGATGCAAGCATCAATGCCGGCAGCCATAATTTCTGCAATCGCCCGCATTCGCACAGCATTGGATGGGCAATACGGCTCGAAGGTGCGCCGGATGTCTTCATCATCTGTGGTGACTGTCATATTTATCTGAACACGACCCCCATTGTCTTCGATGCTCTGGAAAAGGTCACAGTCTCGGGTAATCAGCGGGCTGCGTGTTTGCACTACCAGCTTCGGTTTATGTCGCTCTGCCAAGATTTTCAATAGGTCGCGGGTTATCTTCAGTTTGCGTTCAATGGGTTGGTAGGGATCGGTCACAGTGCTCATATAAATTAGCTTTCCATCTAATGAGCGCTTGAACCGTTCCATCTTGCTGACGGCGTTCTCCTTAACGGTAATCCAATGCCCCCATGTGTCTCGTTTTTCACGGCTCATACTGAAAAAGGCGGCATAGCAGTAGGTACAACCAAAAGAGCAACCGCTGTAAGGATTCAACGTATAGTCGTATTCGCTCATGAACCCACTCGCCCGCGTCAGGATGTCCCGCACCGGAGAATATTCGACCGCCGCCTGACCGAGTTGATTAGGACGATCAGAAAATACGGGTTCCTCAAAAGGAAGGGATTGTTGAATTGGGGTACTCACCATCTAATCTCCTTTCAATATTCTGATAGAACGGCAGCAGTTTTGTCCGGCGCCCATTCCACCGGGCGGTTGTATAACAAACCGCCTATACTGTTGCGAGTATTTTCCGGCAACTTTCTGACTAATCGCCTTCGCCATTGAGTCGTTTCATGCAGTTCTCCTTGTAATGTTAAATCGTCGGAATTCAGCTTTTTGAATCGAGCATATTCACCAACTACAAAACGAGCTACGCCGCTATTTGACTCATGTGATGTGACTAGGGTTGCACTAGGAGAATATTGATCGCAGAGAGTCTGTAAAGCACCTTTTATTTCATCCATGTTCGTCTTATATATCGCATGTATAGCGACAATCCAACATTCGGTGTGCGGATTGTCTCTTGAATAATCACAACAGTACGAGGTATGCTCGTCGAACAATTCACAATTACTAGTCATCCAGTCACAAGTATGAGATAAGTCCGATAGTTCAGGGTACTCGCTTAGAATAGACCAGAACTCCAACCAAAGCAGCTCACCAATGTTCTTCATTGGGTCACTTGGGTCAATCCCATTTACAATAATCTTGTTACCCTTCTGTTGATGTTCTGTCCCCAGTATTGCCATAGCAATTTGTACAGCAAGAGCGCCACATCCGATATCAATGATGTGGAGAGGCAAATCTGGACCTGGATGTTGCTCAGCATGTTCATACACTTCCCGCAATATGGTGAGCGCCAAGTTGATTTGGTACGGTTGATACCATGTGAGGTAGAAAAGTGCGTCCCACTTGTTGTATTCAGGTTCGATGCCTTTTTGAAGATCGACAAGCGAATCAAGTGCCGCTTTTACGTTCTCTGCTACTTGGCGTTTATCACTAGTAATTTCGTAAAGCCGGCTGAATTCCCGCTCAGCCACGGTTTTGATTGCTTCATCCAACGCGCAAGTGACAAGTGCTCTGAGTTCTAGGTTATCTATTAGAGACATGGACTAAAACAGTCTGTTTATCTTGCTCATCAGCGAGACACCTCTTTCAACTGTCTAGTTTACGGAGTAAATTTTCAGTCTTCTTGACGCGTTTATTTAGATGTGTATGTGTCGTGCCATTCAACGTTTCAGATCAAACAAAACCTAAGAGTCTTCAAACTGTGTTCTTTGGGATTATTATAAGCGAATAGTGTTTGTTGTCAATCAAAAACACAGGACGATGAATCAACGACCTTCACCGACTCATCACGCAAATCAGATCCATTGAGGCGGCAACCAGCCAATGGATGGCGGCGCCGTAGATGAACGACCGCGTTTCAAACGCCACCGCCCCAAGCAACAGACCGGCAACGATAGAGCCTATCGCCTCCGGAAAGGGCTTGGAGTAGTGCATCACGGCGAAGGGGATGGTCTGGATGAGGATGCTGTAGTTCCCGAACCGTTTTTCCAGCCCGAATAGCATGAATCCGCGAAAGAAGAACTCCCACGCGAACAGGTAGGCGCCGTATGCAAGCTCATAGAGGAGGAGGGTTTTCCAAGTGGTGGCGGCGAGTTTGTTGAGGGGGTATTTCGTTTGGAATGCGGGGAACAGGTGCACGACGAGAAGCAGAACGGGGATCATGATCAGCCAACCGCCGAGGGCAAATCCCCAGCCCAGTTTGCCGTTGCTCAGCCGGCAGCCGTAATCGCGGAGGCGCCCCTTGACGCCAAACTTCACGACGAGCATCGGGAGCAGCAGGAGCGTAATCAGGCTTGAGAGGAACCAGTAGTAATGAAGATGGAGTCCGGCGAGTGGGAGGCGGGCGGCGTGTTTCGCGAGGTGTTTCCGGTAGAACGTGCGGCTGCTATAAAACCGATAGAGCGTTAATAGGATTGCCGAACCGAGCAGGATGATCGTCGGCTGACGATCCCAACCGCTTAGATACTTCTCCTTCTTGTCCCGCAACCACGCCTTTACGGGCGATCGATCTTCTGTTCCGCTCACATCCGCCTCCGATTAGCATTTCGGCTAGTATAGCACATCATGGGGAGGCTGTAAATCGGAGTGGCAATCGCGGCACGGCACATGGGTCGGTCCACACCGTTTGTATTTCGATAGGAATCGTGATACCATGTTACATAACGGGGATACTTGAGGGGAGACGAGGAGCGGTAAAGATGGTAATTGGCAAGAGTCTTCAAGTAATTCTAAAGTTGATTACGTGCACGGTTGGGGGTGTTGCGGCGTGGCTCGCGCTTTCCACGTTCGCACCGAAGGTTTATGAGAGCGCGATAGAAAGATATGTCCCCGTGTCAGTTTGGTATTGCGCTGCGTTCGGTCTGGTCGCCGGGATTGGCTGGGCCGTCGGATTTAAGTCGAGTCGGGGGATTCCTATAACTTCTGGGCTAATAGGCTGGTCGGTAGGTGTTGGTTTTCTGCTTTTAAGGAGCGCGCGGGTTTCCTGGATAGCATGCGTTGTGTTGTTGTTCTTTATCGCTGCTGTTTCCTGGTTTCTCAGGCAGGACTGGGTGTTTCGCAAAAAGGAGGACGTGGAGTAGGAGGACATCCAATACACCGAGATGTCTCACTCACAACCTGCTGCGCGTAGGAGCGATTTCCGAATCGCGACCTGTCGGGAATCGGTGGGAACTCCTCCTACCCAAAACACACACCCTATGGGAGTTCTATCGCGTTCGTTATCCCCTCGTTCGATCCCTCATAAGTGTATCATGTCGTTCAGGACTGAGGCGCGGAGTTCTTCGCGGAGGGATCGTCGGGACACCACGTCCACCTTGCATCCCAACACCTCCTCCAAATATTGTCCCAATCCGACAAGATCGAGGAGACTGGCGCCATCGTCGAAATCCACCAAGAGATCCAGATCGCTGTCCTCGCGGAAATCGCCCCGCGCGTATGAGCCGAAGATTCCCTTTACTTCGGCTTTATATCTCCGTCGGATTTCGTCTTTCTCTCTTGCGATTGCCGTTTCAACATCTTCGATCATTTTTAAGTCACCGCTTAGTCTTGAGGATTGGTGATTCAAAGAAACTCTCCTACTCCCGAACCTGGTCGCGCTTGCGCTATCGCCAAGTATAGCACATCATGCGGAGGCGTGCAAATTGGAGGAGATGTGATTGGCAGGGCAATTGCACGCGAATATTAGTCGATTGTGTTGGGGTTTTCCGACTAAATGCCGTTCAGTGGGGAGAAGAAATCAATGGATGGCAATGGAAATCATCAATCGCAGTCAACCAGGTGGACAACCAACAGAATGTGCTATCGCGACCTGGAGATGGTGGGATTTCTATCGCATGGGATCTGCTATCGCACTCGTTATCCACTCGCTTGATCCTACAGGCAGTAAACTGCGACTAAAATTCGGCATGAGTCGCAAAACGGGAACACCGGTGTATGGAAAAGGCTACTTGAAACGGGAGGTAAAGATGAGAATCGTAAACGTAATGCTCATATTCGCGTGTGCGGCGCTGGCCGGTTGCGTGCAGACCGCACACCTTAGTCAGGCGCTCAGTGGCGGCGGGGTGGAGCGCGTGGAAGGACGGTACCGCGCCGAGCAGGTAGTCAATCCGCTGCGGGGTGGCTGAGGACCGGTCTGCGGCCCCGGTTTGGGGACGGCATATTTTTACGAACTTAACGAACCTCGTTTTGTTCGACATATTCGATTGGATACCGTAGATCCGGTGAAGAACGTAGACATTTATGTCCGTGTCGGAAATAACCACTGGAAGATAGCCAAGCAACTGAAAAGACCGGTCGGCAGGGACGCCAGCATCCGCATAAATATGCGTGCGGAGGACATTCGCGTGGTGCAGAATACCGCTGTCGCGAACAAACTCGACTTCATTGAGAATATCGAAGTATACGCTCAGAAAAAGTAGAATGAATCGAAACTGAGACAAATGAGCTAGTTCTAAGCCGGTCAATTAGTTAACTGGCTCGTTGCGAACATTGCCAACCAAGAAGGAAAGTTGCGATCAGGAGAGGGATACGCTATCGCGCCCCCTATTCAGTCGCTTAATTGCTCGCTTGATCTGTCAGCTCGTGTGGTCCATCATTATCTTGTCCTACCAATCTGTTAATCTGCGTCTTGAAGGGAATTCGGCTTTTCTACTGCTTCAATCCAACGGATTTCTCTTCGAAATCAGAATAGTCGGCTGATCAGATCAAGGAACACAAGGCCGGCGATAACTGCAAAGAGGTATTCGCCGACGACCTCGCACATGTGACCGAGGGCCAGTCCGAATTTTGTGCCGTCGTTCATGAGCGACCGGGACAGTTTCGTAAGGACTAAGCTGACGATGAGGAGACAGGAGAGGATGATTGCGGTCAAAGTAGACATGCGAGGATTTGCGGTCGCGTTCTATGCAGAGATTACGCGGTTTGCCCTAGGCACGTGGGCGGCAAGTTTAATTCAATTGTACGGCGCCCTTTGGGAAAGGAAGCGAATAGATCAACCGAACGGATAATGAAGGCAATAGCGAATTCGGATCCTTATTCAGTCGGTCGATCAGTTATTATCCATTCGTTTGACCGCTCCCACAGAGGATGGGGATAGTAGTAGAGGAAACCCTAGATATGAAAATTCTTCACTACAACTCTTTATCGGGTAGTGTTCGGGTTGGCTTTGAGTTTTCCCCAGAGGATGGCGAGTTTTCCGGCCGGGGCGACGGCAGTGGTTGGCACCGTCCTCTTGAGAATCACGCCATCCGCTCCGCCCGCCCAAAGGGTTTGGGTAACTTCATGATATCCGATATAGGTTAGGTAATCCCGGCTTTCCCATTCAACCTGCCAACTCTCGCCATTATCCGACGAATGGAAAATCCCTTTTTTCGTTTTCTTCTCATTCGGACGCCGACCCCTACCCGCGACCCACACGCCGTTGACGTCCGCAAAAATTGCGTTGAAAAAACCTCGAAGATTCTCCGTCCATGTTTTCCCTCCGTCTTTCGTTATCCAAAGACCTACGCCAATAGCCCATGCGAGCGACTCATCGACGAAATCAATCTTATCAATGTAGGGATTGCCTACTGCGGGATGCGGGTGACCTGTCCACTCCCATGTCAAACCGCCATCATCGGTTCGATGCATCCACTCTTTTCTCGGGGAAACCCAGCCGGTTTGACGGTCGACAAAATCTACATCATGCGGGCGTCGAGGTCCCCGTCCATCACCCTTCAACCCATCCCAAGGGTAGGGATGCACATGGCATTTCCAGGAGTGTGCCGCGTCACTTGTCGAACAAAAGAAGTTTGCCTCCAGTGGCCGCATCTTTTCATCAGGCAGCGGTTCCCACCAAATACCCGTGAATCCAACCAGCCAACCGTATTGTTCATCAATAAAATGAATATGGGTCGACGCAAGGCGCCGACCTCCTTCAATGCGAGGCATGGAATCCGCATTGCCATGCCAGACGAGTTCTTCGACTTTCCCGCGCCGCGGTTGCCATGTCAAGCCGCCATCGCCGGTATGATAGATCTCAATGTCGTCGGCTAGCAACGGTTCAGCGTCTTTGGGCGCATCGTCACCCAATTTCCAGCCTATGGCAGGGGATACAAAATGGGTGCGTCGATATCTGCCTCCGGGGTAGGTGTGAAGGATGTCGTGCGGTTCAGCAAGTCCCCAACTCCTCCCGCCATCAAATGTACGCAAGAGCACATCCGGACCCAGCCCAATCATACGACCGTCGGCGTCCAAGCGATAACTCTTTGACTCCGCCCATCCGTTGTCGGCATCCATAAAGTGAATCAACTCAATGCCGCGAATTTCATCAAAAATGGGAGGGTGCACTTCGATCCAGGAGGGGGACGCGGGGGCTGACAGGGCTGAAAAGCCAAGTGTAAGAAGTATGGCGGTCGCGGCGGTAGAGGGGTAACACCAAGTCAACCGGTTGTTCTTGATGTGCATCATAGGTTCCCTCCTTACGGTTTGGCGTTCCCAGCGGTTTTAAGTTTTCCCCAGAGGGCGGCGAGTTTCCCACGCGGCGACAGTGTCATGGGGCGCACAAGCACGCGACCATTGCTTCCGCCCGCCCATAGGGATTTGGTCGCCGCATGGTAGCTTATGTGGCGAATTGCCTGATAACTCTCGGGCGCGACCCACTCAATTTCCCAACTGATGCCTCCGTCGACGGTATGATAAATCTTATTGGGCGGAGCTTTGCGCGACCGTCCTTCCGACGGCAGTTCGACTCCGGCGATCCATCCCTCATGGGAGTTCGCAAAATGAACGGCAGTAAACAGACCCGATAACTTTTTCGTCCAGGTGTCGCCGCCATCATCGGTGAACCATACGCCATCGCCAACCGCCCAACCGCGGCGCCTATCCACGAATTCGATTGCGTTCGTGTCGAGAAATTCATCCGGGGCAAATTGGCCCGGCTGGTCAAGCCAATACCATGTGTTTCCTCCGTCAACAGTGCGATACATCCATTTTCCAAACGGTTTAACCCAACCGTGCGAAACTAACGGTGCGGCAATCCAGCCGGCCCTGCCATCGACGAAATCAATGTCCCTCGGTCTCCTGATTCCCGCGTCTACGAGGCCACTCCTCCCGCCCTCGCCGATAGTCTCATAAACATCAACATGGCACTTCCATGTGAGTCCGCCGTCGCGGGTTGAGTAGATGTAGTTTGCGGTCAGCATAGGCGTCCAATCTTCATCCGGGGCGTTCTCGTCCCAGCCGCGGCAATACCCAAGCAGCCATCCGTGCCGTTCATCGACAAAGTAAATATGTGTGGTAAGCAATCTGCGGAGCCGCTTGGGCACTTTTCGAGGAGGGAAATCCAAATCGGAGATATCGATGAACTCGGTGACTTTGCCGCGCCGCAAATGCCATGTCAAGCCGCCATCGGCGGTATGAAAAAATTTTAGGTCGGCGAGCAGGCTAGGCGGCGCCGTTTTTTCCGGGTATTTACTCGTCCGCCACCCAACCGTGGGCGAGATGAAGTGAATGCCGAAACCGAAAGAGTCGCCATCGGGCGCACCACCCCGCCACGTCTGCCCGCCATCGGTGGTACGCAGGACAATACTCAACCAATTCTCGGGCCAAGGTGAAAGGCGGCCTTGCACTTCGGCAAACCCGGTGTCGGAGTCGATGAAGTGAATCAGACGTACGTGGGTGAATAACCCTTCAATGTCGGGCGGATGCACCTCGACCCAGGGGCCGGATGCGCGGATCTGCGGAACCGTGAAGTTGAGGAATAGCAGAATGATGATCGCGGCGGCGACCGGTGCGGCAGAATCGGGGAAGGTGGGTTTATGAATGCGCATTGCAGGTTTTCTCGTCGCGGACCGCATCGACTCCAAGCGTTCGTTTGATAGACGTGTATAGCAGGTTTGGGTTTAAAGGGCGATATGTGTCATCGCCGGGAAGCAAGGGGCGCAGATCGTGTTCCCTACAGTTTGCGGCGCGCCAACCTACCAATGCACCGAACGGGCGCCGTTATTCGTCAATTCCGGCATACATAGCGGAGTGTTTTAGCTCCCGAATGCCACTCAAGTGTTACTCTCGTGCTGCCACTCTATTCACCGCAGAAGGCCTTCAACTCAAGCGTTCGTCCTTGTAACGTCCATTCGAACACGGGGGAGACGGAACATCCACACTCAGCCGGATCATCGTTGGTCACGGTAAGTCTCTGAGGCCGATTCGAGAAGATTACCGTGATGGTTTGAAATCCATGCGGTTGAAGGCTGCCGTTGCTTTTGAGAGGATGGTCGAGAGGCCTGTCGTCAAAGAGGGGCGGGGCTATGCTGACGATAACGGCGTCGGCGGTTTCGTCCGCATGCGTGTGGTCGGCGAACGAGTGCTCGTGCTCGACAAGGGGGTGCGTATGTTCGTCAATCTCTCGGTTGCAGCCGGGAGCGAAGAAGATAAGGAAAGCCGCGGCAGATCGTGGCATGGTCAACCTCATTTTAGAATCGGAAGGTGAAGCGAGCACCGACGGCGTTTGGTCCGGCGGAGGGGCGTAGGTTTAGCGCAACCCGCGATCGGTTTTGCTCATTGATGCGGCCTGCGGCGGAGTAAGCGTCGATCATCGACCAGCCCAAACTTGCCCCCCACACGATGAAACCCAGGACCGCCGTGCCGTCATCGTTATCAACATCAAGATTTCCGGCGAGAGTCTCAATGTTATCCGCGGTGCCAGCGATCATCATTACGAGACCGACGATGCTGCCGCCGAACATGACAACACCTTTTTCGGGCTGCTCGTTGTAGAATTGCCCCAGTCCCGGGAGGAGGCAGGACAATCCCAGAGCGAGCGGCGGGTTTTTCTTTGCAACATGGGATAATTGCATGCCCGGTTCTTTCGTAATTTCCAAGACTTCGTGCATCGAATACACGAACTGACTACCGTCTTTCGTCCGTATGGTTATGGAGTCGCCCGGGATCTGCCTGATAATCATGCCACGAATGATCGTCCCGTTCTTTAGGTAAACCACGTCTTCAAGAGCTTGTTGGGCACGGGCGGGTGACGCTATCAGAATGGAAAGAGTTACAAGAACCGGGATATGTTTAAACTTCATGTGGTCTCCTTAGATCACGATTGATCGTATGCGTGGAAGTGAATCATTTCCCAGAATGCGGTGACGTCATCATTGTTAGTGGCGCACGGAAGATGCGCGTTGAGCAGGGCGCCTCCCGTAGACACCTCAGGCTAGCGGGGCAAGTTTTGACGGAATGTCGGCGATTTGGCAGTCCTCATTCGCGCCTTGCAGAAAGTTACATGAATCACGATGTTGATGCACCAAGTTTTGAGGAAATAACTTGGTTTGAAGGTAAGATTTATCTAGTGTATCAGTTGTTCTCCGGCCAGCCGGTGGGGATCAGGCTGTAATTTGGCCAAGCGGGTGTTTCCGAGAATGTCCCGGCGTCCTCCTTATGTGAATTCTCGTTGGAATTTCCGTATGGGTTTGAACTGTATGACTTGAACGGCGAGTAGGAACTGCCTCGCTTGCGAGGTTTTTTGGGCGTCGCTCCAAAGATATTTCCGTATGAGCCGTATGGATTGGAGTGTTTGTTAGTAGCGGCGCTGCCGAAGTTGGGAGTTATCAGGGAGCCGTTGAAATTCGGTTCGGTCACCGCGCCGAAACTGCTAGGCGAGAGAGACTTGGTCCGTGATTTGGCGGACGGGGACCGTTTCCATACCGTCGAGGATCTTCGGGCGTAGGGGTCTCTCTTCGGGGGCGGGGAGGATCGTCGCCAGCGAAGCTGGACGTGGCGTCGCCGCGAATGTCCGTCGACTTGATATCCCTGCCTGACGCGTTTGCCCTGGTACCCTTGCGGTACGCGTTTTCCTTGGTATCCCTGCGGTACACGCTTGCCTTGATATCCCTGTGAATTAAATTTACCGAAGTGTTTCCATCGGTCATGTTTGTTACGGCGGCCCCGTGAACTGAAGTTATCCGATCTGGAGTCGTTGGTAAATGGATCACCGTCGTACCGTATACCGAGTCGAGAATCTGCAGTCGCCTTCTGCTTTTGATTGTGTTTCGCCTCGCTGTCCGAGGGGTATGCAGAGAGGAATCCAATGGCAAGTATTGGATAAATAAGGAACAGCGGGAGAAAAGTTCGACCAGTTGTTAATGCGGCTAATCGATTCATGGTGTGACTCCTTTCGCGTTGTTGAGTGGTTGGGAGGTGATTAGAAGCGTGGAGGAGACCGACCGTGGGATATTATATTTTACGTCACCTCTTAAGTCAATTGAAAGTGGGCGGTACCCCAGGGGAAACGCATCTAAAATCACTCCATCGCTTTCACGTTAAAACTAACCATGGCGGCTGTTTTCAGCTTCATAGGTTCCTCACTCTACAGCATCATCGGAGCGAAAGGTGTATAAAATCAGTAGATGCTCTCATTCCTCTGATCGCCATTAGTCGCTTGAGAGTTCGAAAATGTGAATAAAATGTTGATCCGCCACCCTTTTTGGGCGGTTTCGACTGAACATGTACCAGATTTTTTTGTAAAAATAGCCCCAAAAAGTAGGTACAAGAATGTGAACGGATGCTTGATTTCGAGGGGGTGTTCACCTGCTTTGATTCACTACTTTCCTTTGATAGCGCGGGTTCATAGGCGTGCAGCCATGAACAAAATAGGTACAAAGTAGGTACAGAGAAAAAAGTTCGTTGTCACGCAGGTCAATTTTGAGTATTGAAAAGTCAAAGCCCCTCCTCGTTGGAACACGGAAAACTGTTGATTTGGAGAGTAGCGCATCCACTCCGCCGCTTATCTGTTCGTTCTATATCATACTATACACGTGTAAAGTTGTCAATGCAAAATCAGATGCGTTTGCCCTGGGCGGTACTCCACGGTAATTGTACCCGATTCTATGGCTTAAGACCTCTCACAGAACGCGTATGTTGGGCAGGGGTAGCCCCCCTTCTGGCTTGTTACAATTTGCGAACACTTCTAACGAGTCGTGGCGTGGGCACAACGGTTTAACGAATCTCAATAGGGTTCCTTTCGCCTCCGCCGTCCCATCGGGTGATTCGGTAACTAATCAACTCAACTTAATGGAAGCTATCTGTTTTATTGAAGGTTGTGTTGTACATGTTAACACCGTTAGAGGCGGGGGACGGTAAGACGGGAATCGGCGATCTGAAAATCGCTAATTTCACGCTACAGAAATGGTTGGGATAGAATCTCCCTTTCAACGCCTCAGATCGGTAGCAACCGTATGGCTAGCACCTAAAAAGCAATTGACAATGCCAACCTCTCGTTGCTATACTTCGTTTGCAAATCTACCGAATGGACGTTACAGAATCAGGAAAAGGTAAGATGGACGGACTCGAAATCGGCAATAAGGCGTATCAATCGCGGCTACTCATCGGGACTGCGGGTTATCCAAATTTCGATGTGATGACCCGTGCGCTCAAGGCAAGCGGCGCGGAGATTGCTACCATTGCGATTCGCCGAGTAAAGCCGAGCGATAATTCCGGGGAGAACCTATTTGACTTGCTCCGGGAGAGAGATTATACGATCCTCCCGAATACCGCGGGATGTTTCACCGCCAAGGAGGCGATTCTAACGGCTCATCTTGCACGTGAAGCACTTGACACCGACCTCATTAAGTTGGAGGTCATAGGCGATGACCGGACGCTTTTTCCCGATGTTGAACAGTTGCTGCATGCGGCGGCAACGTTGATTAAGGATGGGTTCACCGTGTTGCCCTACTGCAACGACGATCCCATCACATGCAAGAAATTGGAGGATTTGGGGTGCGCGGTCGTAATGCCGTTAGGCGCTCCGATCGGATCCGGAATGGGGATTCGCAACCCTTACAACATTCAGATTATCCGCGACATCGTTAGCGTTCCTCTGATTGTTGATGCGGGTGTCGGGACGGTCTCGGATGCCGCGATTGCGATGGAACTCGGATGTGACGGCGTTCTCCTCAACACGGCGGTTGCCAAGGCGCGGCAGCCCGTGTTGATGGCGGAAGCCATGAGGAAGGCGATCGAAGCCGGACGTACGGCGTTCTTGGCTGGACGTATTCCCAAGAAACTGTACGCATCCGCATCAAGTCCGTGGGAAGGGTTGATTCAGTGATCCGTCCGTTCGTTTTAGGTTGAATGCAAGACCGAATTGCATAGAGCTTAACCACGTAATGATTTGACAGTTTTGATTGACCCGCGTTGCGGATAGGGAGCCTAATTTTGACAAACAATACACACGTAATAAGATTCAGAACCGCTTTGTTGTTCACGGCTGTTTTTTTTGCTGCGAACATCTCCATCGGGGAAGCCCAACTCCAGACCGACTTCGGTAGGAAGTTAATTCAGCAGGAACCGAAGCCTTCCAATCCCATTGAGCCCGAACTCCTAATCGACTACCAAGTCAGTAATGTTTTCAATGATCATATTGAATTCGGTCTGAGTATCGACCCGAATACCAGCAGTTTGGCAGGGAGAGAGAATCCCCAGCTTACAGGACTGATTAACCGAGTTGGAGCCAATCTCCAGGGCACATTGCCGCTTGGTGACCGTTTCGGAGTTAAATTACAATACACGCCGCAGTTTGAAAACTACATCGGAGAAAACGGCCAACTCAACGAATTTGACGCTATGACCGACCTCTTTCTTACCGAGGTGAGTTTTCAACCAACTCCCGATTTACCGGCACTTCTCCTCTCTCATCAGCTTCAGCGATTAAACAGACAGGACGACACCTACGACAGCGTGCAGCGTCAAATCGGACTTCGGTTTGGAAAGGTGTTGGAATACAACCTGAGGCTAAACCGATTCGATGACGAACAAACGCGCCGCGAGGATTTCCTTCTCGTCGGTTCGACAAGCCATCAAGCCGCCGCGCGTCTTCAACTGGGGTTGCTGAAACGCCTACTGGGCAAGTTAGAGTATTCGATTGAGCGAGAAAGCTATAAAGATAATCTAAACATCTTGGTGCTAGGGGTAGCGGGGATTAAACCCGGGGAATCACGGCTTGATGTGCGTCAATTCGGTTCCGCGAAATTAATTCAGATAGCCACTGACCGCGTGGTTCTGCAGGAGGAGTTCAGCCTATTCATGAACAGATCAAACGTTGATTTTTACGACTTTCTCAGCGCGGAGGTAGCGTTTAGTGCTTTCTACAAGATCGATTCCGAAAGCTGGGCGCGCCTGCGATTATCGCGCTTGGGGGTCGGATTCGACGGACGACGAGTTCGAAATGAGGAGGGGATTATTCTTGAGAATGCCGCGCAACGCAGGGACACGCAACTTGGCTTGAATTTTCAACTGAATTGGAAGTTTCACGAACGCGTCACGCTCCTCGCAGACTATCAACTCATTAAGAATGACACGAATGAGGAAGCGGTGTTCTTTGAATTCCTGAACTACACGAACAATATCGTTTCAATCACGATTCAAGCCTCTCACTGATGTCCGACGATTAATCTCATCCAACTCTTGGTTTATTTGTGTTGATTCCTGTTGGCACTGTCGCAGGTAGAATCACAATAGAAGACCTTCTTCGCATTCTGAAAAAGGTTGATCTTCCGAAGCTTTGCAGCAGCCAAGTACACACTCCCGCGATTATTTCTCCTTGCGGAAAATCAAGATGAACTGATGCAGTTGGTTGGACACGTACGCGTACGGATAACCAAAAGGGTAGAGGTTCATTGACTTGTCATACCAGATTTTGTATCCTCTGAACCGGAGATTAGGTACCCCCGTTAGCGCATTCACCACATCGGCGTGAATCAGGTTGTGATGTTCAGCGGTCGGCTGAAGATCTTTGCAGAAGACTAAGACATATCCTTTGACCTTGAGGAACTCCATTGACTGAGCGACAACCGATTTCAGGGCTTCGTAGAACTGCTCGTGCCGCATGTTTCCAAGGTCGTTCCCATCGCGTGTAAACGGTGTTGGTGAATCATCGCCGATTCTCTTCTTACGCTCGCCGGTGCGTTTTCTTGAAAGCATGTCTGAATAAGGCGGATCGGTCAGAACAACGTCAAAGAGATAATCTTCCTGATTGAAGATCTCGTCAAGGCGCCTCGCGTCTCCTTGGTAGACCGTCTGAGGTTTGAGGTTTAAGTTCTCGGCAGCTTTTTCGTAAAGTTCGAGATATTCTTGCGACAAATCCACGCCCACCCCGTGGCGTCCCGCCATCGAACACCCCAAGAGCGTACCGCCCACACCGACAAACGGATCAAGCACCCAGCCATTTTTCTTGGTGAAAAACTCAATGAGCCGCTTCATAAGTTGCGGCGGTTTTGGCGATGGATGCCCTCTGCGAATGTGGTGTGCATGACTTTCTTCACCGGAAGTCGGATAAAACGTGTCAATAAGCGGAGTCTGATCCGCCGCCCATTGTTCCTCCGACAGGTCGTTGAGTTTATCGCCGGTGAGGAGATGGGGTTCACCCTCAATCAACTCGATCGAGTTCAGAAAGTAGACCCATTCCCGTCCGGTTAAATCGTTAAGCATGTTACGTGAATCCACCTTTGCTCCATGTGTCGGGTTTTTATTTTGTTTGGACATAGAACATATACTCTCTTACGGTTTTCCCTTCTCCGAATCTACCGCTTGAGTTGCTTTTGAAGCGTCGGTAATCAATGGAGATTAACTCCGGCATTCCTCCCCTTTCGCTCAGCACCTCACGTATCTCGGTTTCGCTCATTATGCCCTCGCTGTTATAACTCACGATGATGTGCTTCGCCTTGGCGCGAGATATTAACGCCGCAAAGGCGCGCATACACCCCGCCCGGGAGCAGTACGCCGATTTCTCCGCTTCGGTATTAGATCGGAGTCCCGTCTTGCCGTAGACGCTAGGATAATCATACCGGGCAATGGTTTCGAGAAGATGGTAGTTCGTAATGTATTGGCGGGTGTTGTACGGCGGGTCTATATAAAGAATATCGCACTCAATCCGATCAATGAGGCGGTTTGCGTCTTCCCGATAGACGACGTGTTCTTTGTCCGATGGAATCGGGGTAATCGATTCAAGCGCCAATTCTTTATAGGTTCTCGCGTCCCAACGTTTCAAATACGCGCCGTACGTTCCTGAAATGTTGGTCACCTTGGACACCGCCTCAAGTAGTGACAGCAGGAGAATATAGTATTCGTCCTCAGTGATGAGATTGTCTTGCCACCATACTTCAATCTTCTGTCTGACGGCGTCAACCTTCTGCCCGTTTTCGTCGGTAAGGTACTGTCGATTATAGCCATTGTCGCCACCCGGACAGTATGTATTAAAGATAAACCCGTCGGAAATCCCCTTAAGTCCATTTAGATAATTCAAAATCTTCAGGTAGGTCTCCGTTTCATCGAAGAGACCGGCTGAGGAAGCGTTCGGAAGATTGGTTAATTTACCGAACGATGGCACCTCATTATTCTGAATCAGCGCACGCCCGAAGACATACGCGAGGTAGAGAAAATCGTTGGATCTGATTTGGAATCCCAGTCTCTTGAAATGCGCCGCCACCGAATGCGTTCCCGCGAAGAGATCGCAGAAGATTCCCTCCTTTGAAGTGTGTTTTAGCACCACTTCCTCAATGTATGGAAGTAGATTGGTTTTGCGGCCAATATATCTCATGGACTTCGATTCTTGCGCGTTGTTTGATTCGGGTCAATCTTCTAAGTTCGACTTTGTACAAACCTAGGCGGTAGCTGCGGTTTCCAAGCGCAGCTACGAGACTGAATAATTGCCGGTTCGGTTAGGAAACCGAACCTACCGCAGGCGATATACAATTATTGGCTTCATTATAGATTTAGGATAATCTCTTGAGGTGGGCTAATACTCAACGCAATTTACCGGCAATTACAGAGCAACCGAGTTCTTGGTTCGCGTCCCCTAAATCAGAGGTACATTGGTCTGATTCTCGTGAATCTCGTATCTTCCGAATCAGCAAAAAATCGGCTTCTGTTACCCGGACAAAAGGTAGCGGCTTGGGTTGGCTAATTGCGGCGAGGGTATACGATAGTACGAGGGAACTCAGGTCAGTTTCGGCGTCAGTTTTTCAATCATGTCCCGGCACATACGAGGTAAATCGTAGTCCGGTTGCCAGCCCCATTCCTCTCTCGCAGCGATGTCGTCCATACTGTTGGGCCAAGAATCGGCGATACCCTGTCTCAATGGATCCACCTCGTAATCCATAGTGAAGTCCGGAATCAACTTCGATACCTCCGCCGCGATGTCCTCGGGCGCGAAACTCATCGCGGACACATTAAAGGCGTTGCGGTGCTTTAACCTGCTCGGATCGGCTTCCATTATCGCAATAGCGCCCTTGATGGCGTCCGGCATGTACATCATATCCAGTCTCGTGCCCCGCTTCAGGAAGCAGGTGTATCTTCGGTGTTTTATCGCGTCATAGAAGATTTGCACGGCATAATCCGTGGTGCCGCCGCCCGGCAGCGTGACATACGATATAATCCCCGGATAACGCAATCCGCGTGTATCGACGCCGAACTTTTCGTGATAGTAATCACAGAGTAGTTCGCCGGAGACCTTGGTGACACCGTACATGCTTGTGGGTCTCTGGATGGTGTCCTGTGGGGTATTATCGGCAGGGGTTGTCGGCCCAAATGCGCCGATGGAACTTGGCGTAAACACAGCGCAGTTGTGTTCACGTGCGACTTCAAGCACGTTCACCAGTGCATTAACATTCACCTTCCACGCCAATTGCGGGTCGTTCTCCGCCACCGCCGATAGCAGCGCGGCGAGGTGATAGATCGTATCAATCCGATGGCGCTTGACGACGTGATTGACGGCTTCAACATCCGTGCAATCCACGATTTCGAAGGGGCCCGAATCCCGCAGCTCTTGACTTGGCTGAGTTTTACGGCCTCCCGCAACCACGCTGTCATTGCCATACCGTTCTCGGAGGGCAAGAGTCAGTTCGGATCCAATCTGCCCTACGGAACCGGTCACCAGAATTCTCTCCATTTTGCCTCCCGGTTGAAATCTGTTTGGATACGGACATCCGTTATCCGTAAGGCCCGTGGTCGAGGAAACCGAGGAGCCGCTTCAGTCTCGGATTAGCGTCCTTGTACACGTGTTCGGGCATATTGTAATTCATGAATGGGTAGTATTTGTGGCCAATCATGCGGCGACCATAAGTAACCTGCGTGATATAGCGCGTTCTCTCGCTGCGATTAAGCCCTCCGTGATGCCAGACTTGATTGTTGAACATAATCACGCTCCCGGCTTTTCCCAAGTTGTAACGGATTTTGTCCTTCCACTCGGTGTTTTCGAGGTCGGGCGGCGGACTCGCGCCGAACAGATGTGAACCGGGAATCACCTCGGTGCCGCCATACTTGATTTCGGTGACATCGGTCAAGTAGTAATTCGCCGTAAAGAACATCACCGAAAGGCGGATGTTTTTGGGCGGCTTCCCATCCGTGACGGTAATGTGCGGCGTATCGTCTTGGTGCCACGTCGTAATGCCGCCGCCCGGCGGGCTTCGGAAGGAGTTGTTGTGGATGACGTGGCAGTTCGGGGCAACGAGCGCCTCGGCGAAACTGACAATGGGTTCCAGATCGAACAGTTGAAGATTCGCTTCGCTGGTCTCAAACATGCGGTGTGACAATTTGATATGGTCGCCCCGGCTGTTTAGACCGTTCGGGTTCTCCCTTATCGCCCAATCAAGGTCTTCACGCATCTGAGCACACCAGTCCGGTGGCAAGACATTTTGGACAAACAGAAAGCCGTCACGATGGAATTGCTCGACCCACGCTTGAATCTGTTCTTCACTGACGATTTGATGGGCGAGATAGTCCCCGTTTCCCAACGTTTGATTCATACAAGATTCTCCTTAGAGCCCGTTTGAACATTAGATGGCAACGGGATGTTTGGTCGTTGGAGGAAGGGCTATTTCGTGCCCTATAGACATCCAACTGAGAATTCTGCAGTTAGCTCGACTTCGTAAACTTATAGGACGCACACGGCCACCTAGCGAATAAATAATGAGATCCAGCAAGCGAATAGATTAACTGAGCGAACAGCGAAGGAGCAACTGAACGGATTGGGAAGGCGCTAGAACTCCCATAGAGATCCTAGCGCGATTGCCAGTCCTGCTATTGGTATCCTGCAAGCCTCAAAAAAAACCGCAGCGGGGATTACGTGACCGAATAGGGAACGATCAAACGAGTTAACAGTGAGTGCGATAGATGTCCAATAGAAATTCATATGTGATGGGCTCTCTGTTTCCCAATGACTCGAATTCTCTTGTCACAATGCTTTACCGATTCCAAAAACTTCTGTCCAAGCTGCGATACTGTATCGCCTCCGAAACATGCTCTCCTTCAATGGTAGGGCTATTTCCAAGGTCGGCGATGGTACGCGCTACCTTCAAGATACGGTCATAGGCGCGGGCGCTGAGACCGAGTTGTGTGATGGCAACGCGCAGCAGTTCTTGGGCGTCTTCTTCGACTTTACAGAATTCGCGGAGGTGTTTGGACTCCATATTTGCGTTGCAATAGACCGTCGTTTGAGCGAAACGCTCCTGTTGGATACGGCGCGCGGTTTGCACACGCCCCCGAATATCCGCTGATGGTTCACCCGCTAAGTCGCTCGACAGATCCTTGTATTTGACCGCCGGAACTTCAACCTGCAAGTCAATCCGGTCAAGCAGGGGACCGGAAATGCGAGAGACATAGTTCTGAATCTGCTGCGGTGAGCATCGGCAGTCGCGGGTCGAATCGCCAAAAAACCCGCACGGGCACGGGTTCATCGCGGACACAAGCATGAAATTCGCGGGATAGGTGTAGGAGGCGGCAGCCCGCGCAATTGTCACGTGTCCGTCTTCAAGCGGTTGACGCATCACTTCGAGCACATTCTTGCGGAACTCCGGCAATTCGTCGAGAAACAGTACGCCGTTGTGCGAGAGACTAACCTCGCCGGGGTGCGGAAACTTCCCGCCGCCGATTAGTCCGGCATCCGAGATGGTATGGTGCGGCGAACGGTAAGGGCGTGTGGCGATCAATGGCACATCATCCGCCAACAAGCCCATGATGCTGTGAATCTTGGTCGTCTCAAGCGCCTCGTCCAGCGTCATGTCGGGCAGGATGGTCGGAATCCGCTTGGCTATCATGGTTTTGCCGGATCCCGGCGGTCCAATCATAATCAAGTTGTGGCCTCCCGCGGCGGCAACTTCGATCGCCCGCTTGACGTGTTCCTGCCCCTTCACGTCGACAAAATCGATCATGTACTCCGAGTGCTGCCGAAACGCCTCCCGAACATCGTACTTAAACGGCTCGATAGCTCTTTCGCCGTTCAGGAATTGAACCGCTTCCTGCAAAGATTCCACCGGGAAAATATTCAACTCATCGACGGTTGCCGCTTCCTTTGCGTTCGCTTTGGGAATGATGGCGCCCGTGAAACCCTTCTCTTTCGCGTTGATCGCGATTGGAAGACAACCCCGCACGGAACGGATACTCCCATCAAGCGCCAATTCACCCAAAACCAGCGTTTGGTCAAAGTGGTCACTGCGGACTTGCGCGGTAGCCGCCAAAACACCCAGCGCAATCGGCAGATCGAAGGCAGACCCCTCTTTACGAACATCGGCGGGCGCGAGGTTGGCTGTGATTCGGGTCGTCGGAAAATAGAACCCCGAGTTCTTGATCGCCGCCGCCACGCGCTCGCGGCTCTCCTTCACCGCGCTGTCCGGCAACCCTACCGTATTGAAGGCGGGCAGTCCATCCGCGATGTCGATTTCCACCTGAACAATGTAAGCATCAATTCCCATGACCGCGCTGCTCTGAACCGTAGCAAGCATGTCTACCTCTTCTCCATATTATCCTTCTATCAGATTCGCACATCGCCGTAAGGCGCGATTTTCCTCGCATGACTGAAAATTTCGCTACTCCGCACTTTAGTGGTTTACTTTCTAAATAGATAGCGCTTATGGGGTGTTTGGATGATTGTCTGAACTGTGATTTATGAGATTATGGGATTACCTTGATTGCTTGTGATGAGTCGACTAAACCGTTCCCTGAAGCCACTAGGATTTAGGGAAGAAACCAAGTTTTGAAGAAAAAACTCGGTTTCGATATGTGCTAAATACTTAGCGAGAGAACCATTTAGTACAGACCTAACTACAGAGAATACCCAACAATCACATCTCCATCTATATCGGTCCAACCCGCCTCGGGCCCCTGTCCATTGCCAGCAGGGACGAATCGTAGCTTCGCTTCATCAGATCGATTTTTAAGCCCTGGCTACCAGGCTCATCCCACAGGTTCTCAAACTCATCGGGATCGGCTTCCAAGTCGTAGAGTTCTCCGTGTTGATGCCCGTGGTACACCACCAGCTTATGCGACCTATCTCGGTACATCGTGGCGAAAGTGCCATCCGGCAGGTCGACGGCATCGTAGTATTCGCAGCGGACGAAGTCACGGTGATGGTCTTCCGAGACTTCCCCCTGTAGGATTGGCAGCAACGATCGTCCCTGCATGTGGTCGGGCACCTTCAATCCAGCCAACTCCAGTAGCGTCGGTGCTTTGTCGAGGAGTTCCACCAACGCATCGCTCTTTATGCCGGACTCAAAGTGTCCGGGCCAGGAAAAAATCAGCGGCACGCGCACCAGCCCCTCGTAGAATCGGCAGCCCTTCTGGATCAATCCGTGATCGCCCAGCATCTCCCCGTGGTCGGAGGTGAAGAGAATCACCGTCTGCTCCCGTTGACCGGTTTCCTCGAGCGTTTCAAGGATACGCCCTACCTGATCATCAATCAGCTTGATCATCGCATAATAGGCTGCCTGCAAGCTCTTGGCATCCCGCGCGCTTGCTAAATCGCCATCAACCGCGGAAGGCGACCTTGGTGATTGTGGAACAATCGGGTGTTTGATATCCAGATTTTCCGGAGGCTGTCCTCGAGACTGAAAATCAACGGCTTCCAATTTCCTCTGCTGTTCGAGGTCGCTTTCACGGAATAGCGACCCAGGCATCTCTGCGGGTTCGAACATCTCCCTGTACGTCTGCGGCGGATTGAAGGGCGGATGGGGGTCATAGATATTTACACTTGCGAGCCAAGGCGTATCTCGATCCTCCCGGATAAAGTCAATCGTCTTTTCCGCGCACCAGGTGGTTTGATGGAGTTCAGCCGGCACACCCTCAACGTTCTTAATCAGCTCTCCAAGGATATACCCTTTCTCCCACACCCAGTCAGCATAATCGTGTCCCTTCTCCCAGTCATCACGGGGCGCGTGGCTGTACTGCCAATATCGGTATCCGTCGTTCACACGAGGCTCGGCGCGCCCATACGCACTGGCAAGGTGCAGCTTCCCGATTAGACCGCAATCGTACCCGGCTTCTGCTAGCATGCGGGTGACCAAAGGCGGACTGTCCGGGAAGTATTCGTTCCCATTACCGTTGACGTGCACGGTGCTCGGATACATTCCCGTTAGAAAACTAGCCCGGCTAGGTGTGCAGATTGGACTCTGGCAGAAGGCGTGGGTGAAAGCGACTCCGTCATGGACCAATTGGTCAATATTCGGCGTTGAAACATACGGGTTGCCCAAGGCACCAATAGTGTCGTATCGTTGCTGGTCTGTACAAATCCAGAGAATGTTAGGAAGTGGGTCTCCTTTGCTCTGCCCATTTTTGATAAGCATGTACGCCTCTGCAAACGCGAGCTATTAGGTTGGCGTCTAGTACATAGTCAGTTAGATTTCAGGAAGCGCGGCAGAGATCCTATAGCTGAAATGCTTCATTTTAGACATCGAGGAATCGTGTTTCAAAGAATGGTTTGAAGCCCATTTGAGTCCAGAACGCTGAGGCTTCAGGATTCTGAACGCTGAAACTTACTTCGACCCGCTGGACATTTTGTGAACGAAACCAACTGATGCACGACTGAAAAAGTTGCCTACCGATGCCCTTCCGCTTGTGAAATGTTGTAACCACGAGTTCGTTGATTTGCCCGACACGCCTCGTGTCGATTGGTCGTTTTATTATGCCCCAGGTATATCCGACTATCTTGCCTCCCTCATACCGCCATGTCAATAGCACTTCGCCTTTGTCTTCTACTGCACTCTTGAACTGTTTCCGTTTGTGGTTGAGGACTCCCTCCGTCAGGTCGAACAGATGACAGAATTTGTTCTGGGACTTGACACCGTCACAGAATACTTCGACTATATGCTCTATATCATCAAGTCTCGCTCTCTGAATTGCTACGGGCATCTTCCTATATTTTACAGTCTGATAACAGTTCTGTCGTCACATACAATATTGGGTATAAGTACACCCTATTTGGCAGCTTATGGTCAGTTATCTCGCGCTATACGCCCGCTTGAACTCCTACAGAAGACGCCCAATAAAGGATATTGATCCATTGCCACGCGTCCTATTCTAGCAAAAGGCAACTACATGGTCAACTCCGTTTCACCAGATTAAACCCGTGTAGGAGCGATCTCCAGGTCGCGACTTTCTCTTGCCGTGTAAGTCCTACCAATCCTGATTCTGATGACCCAAACGTGTTCTCAACCTTTCCCCGGATCCCTGAACATTGTCGTGTAAAGAAAAAGGTCCCTGTGTGAACTCGCCTTTGTGCCGACAAGATTACGAACCCCGCTCGAAAATCAACTCCGGCACCACCACCTCCCAGTCATCGCATTGAAACCGATCTCGGTACTGCAGCTCCGAACGCTCGCGGTCCCAAGCGGCAATGGCAAAGACCTTGGCGCGTGTGCAGCGCATGCCGTCAAACCCCTTGAAACCGGCAGCAAGCTGCCCCACGACCGTTCCGTTGGTATCCAGAAGTTCCCAACGCTTCGACCCGACCCGCACCTGCAGCGGATCGCCGGGCGAGAGCGCGGCAATAGCGCGATGCACCGGATCGCCAGGGCATTTATATCCGGCGAAACCTAGAAAGATGTCGCGCAAACTGAGCCGCCTATAGCGGCGTTTAAGTTCCGGCGCCGCCGGTGGTAGATTGTCGGGTTTCGGGCGGCGCATCACCGAGGGGGTGCCTTGCAAGGCGTCCTGCAGCGGATGTGCTCCCGGAAAGCGCGCCAGCGCGAGTGCGTGCCGTGCGCGGGTCATTGCCACGTAGTACAACCGGCGCGGGGCATCCGCATCCTCGCCGCGGTCAACGCGGTTCCAGCCTCCGTCCAGCACAACCACATGGTCAAACTCCAAACCTTTCGCGCGATGGGCGGTCAGCAGCAACAGCCCCCGTTGGCGGCGGCGCACCTCACGCCCCCACTCCGCCAACCATTCGATAAAGTGATTTACCGGTGCTTCCCCACCGCCGGTTTCCAGCGTGTATTCTGCTATGCTTTCCTGCAGCAGTTCTGTCCAAGGGTTTGAAGGTTGATTGTTCGCCCACTCACTCAGGTCTTGTCCCGCCACCAATTGAGAATATCGGGAGCGCAGCCAGTCTAGGAGACCGCGCGTCTCTCGCAGATGCCAAACGTTCAGGACATCTTCGTTTGCCATCTGAACGGGGATCTCCTCTAGTTCGCAGAGGCTCCGCACCGGGTCGACGTAATTCCATTCGCGCGCCACGACTGCGCATTTCGACCAATCCCAGTCCGGAGCCAAATTGGACAACCGTGTCAACTCGGCGACGACCGTCTGCGCCTGGGTAACAGCGTTGTCGCCAACCGACAGTATCTGCACTTTTCCACGGGTGATCGGGTCAAGATTTGCCCATTTCCCGCCGGGCGCATCCTTCCTGCGCGATCTGTCGATTCCGATGGGGTGCCTGGTCTTCATCCGCTCCCGAGCCGGTTCAATTACCGCATTGGAGGTCGTGATAATATGAGCGGTGGAACGGTAGTTGTCGGTTAGGAAGGTGGGTTTGGCGCCGTAGTCGGCTTCAAATCGACGGATAAATTCGACCGACGAGCCGTTAAAAGCGTAGATATTTTGATCGTCGTCCCCCACCGCGAATAGGTTTAGCTTGTCGTTCTCGTCGGAGAGGGCCCTTCCTGCCAGGGCGGAAATCAGTTCGTACTGATCCGCGCCGATGTCTTGGTATTCATCCACCAGTATCCAGCGGAAACCCGCCAGCAGCCTTCCCCTATATTCGTCCGCTTCTTCCGGCGGCAGTCCTTCGCCGCGCAGTAGCGCTGTTGCATCTCTAAGTATTTCCCGGAAATTCTCGTCATCCATACGATTGGCACGCCTCTCGAAACTGGCGCCTACCAGCCGCATGGCGAGCGCATGGCACGTGAACACCATCACCCCGCGGGCGTCGTCGCCGATGAGTTCCGCGAGGCGCCGGCGGATTTCCACTGCGGCGTGCCGGTTGTAGGCGAGTGCCAGAATACCGCGAGGGTTCTCGCGCCGCGCGCGAATCAGGTAGGCGATACGATGCACCAGCACCCGCGTCTTGCCCGAACCGGGACCGGCGAGCACCAACACGTTCGTCTGCTCACGGTCGTCCGCCACGATGCGGCGCTGAATGGGATTTCTCAGGCTATCGACGATGGTTCGCCACGATTCCGGTGTGGTCTGCCGAGCGATTTCTTCCTTTCTGTCCGCCAGCCAGCGGCGCAGGAAGTCATCTCGGTCCAAGACGAAATAGTCCACTGCCAGACGCAGGGCGTCAGCCATCGATCCAAGCCCTCGCTGCGCGAATTCCGCCATAACGTGAATCTGCAGAATCTGTTCATCGTAGTGGAGTTTGAGGGATGCGAAATCCGCTTGGGCGAAACCTCGGCGCTCCGGATTGAGCTGGATGGTCATCGCTGGTCGAAACACTGTCAGCCCGCTATTGAGTTGGATAACTTCCTGCTCGTGAAGCCATAGCAGCGCACGCTCCATCAACTTGACAGGGTTTTTGACTCGGGTCATTAACACTTGATCCGACTTGACCGCCATCAGCAGTTTGCCCAAGGTCGTCTCGGCAAGAAGGTCCGTGCCTCGACTTCCCCGCGGCAGGCTGGCAATTAGATGTTTGAGGAGGCGCAGCGCGGCTTCGCGCCGCAACTTCGCGGTTTCCACTAACGCACTCCACTCTCGCTGCAATGTCACGCGTACCATCTCTCTATCGCGCCCCCGCACCACGAGACTTCCCCCGCCACTGCCCTCGCCACGCCCGTCGGCGGCGATGCTTCGCAGAATCCGCCATAGGCGTTCCGGCAGGGCATGGGTATGTCCCTCCTCCTTGAGTTGCTGCGTGGCAACACGGAGATGCAGCATGGAACTCTCACCTTTGTCCATATCTGGAGCCATCTCACGTAGTAGGTCAATCAGGTCACCCTCCAGTGCCGCCGCCTCGTCATAGCGTTTCCGCGACGAGTGTTCGATACCCGTGTGTACGAAGGCAGTCAGCACGGTGTCGTTGCTCGCGACACCCAACTGCTCCAGATCGAAGAGCGCCCCTCGTACTCTCTCCGAAGTTAGGCCGGTTGCCGCCATCAGTTCGTCTGTGGAGATACCCTTATCCGGGTCTGCCTCAATCAGCCTCTCAACGATGGTCAGCAGTTGGCGGCGGTAGTCATCTCTGATATGAGTCTTTTCCAACTTAGCGCGCCCCTCCTCCTTTGAACTCACGCGGAGCGAGGACGGAAACACTTGGACATGGTTCTCCTCACGGCTCAACAGCACCGCCTCCTCCAACCACGCCACCGCGGTGCGCACGCGGTTGTCGTCGGTTACCGAATCCCGCTCGAAGGCTTTGTCTTCGTCCTCAAGCAGGATTTCACCGGGGGTGGCTACCACCTCGCCGCCCAATCGCTTTCTCCGATCCAGATTTCGCAGCGCCCTCAGAACGCCGTGGATCTCCCGTCGGGTCAGTCGAGAATACGCCGACATGCCAAACTGATTCTCCACGTCTTCGGGCGTATATAGCAACACGCAGCGCGCCGTTTGTTGGTCCCGCCCGGCGCGGCCCGCCTCCTGCAGGTAGTTCTCCAACGACCCCGGAATGTCGGCATGGATGACCAGCCGCACATTCGGCTTATCTATTCCCATGCCGAAGGCGTTGGTGGCGACGATGACTCGCAGGTCGCCGTCAATGAAACTCTCCTGGACATGCTTCTTTGTCTCCGGCGGCAGCTTTGCATGAAAGTGGATCGCCGCCATTCCTTTTGCCTGCAAGAACTCGGCAATCTCTTCGGTCTGCCGTCGAGTCGCGCAATAGATGATGGCGCCGCCCGGTTCGTCCGTCGGCAGATCCGCCGTAATGATCTGATGGATGTGTTCGTATTTTTCACCGCCGGTCGTCTGAACGACTACAAATTTAAGATTCGTTCGTTGAGCGCCGCCATCAAAGACCTTCAGTTCGATCCCGAGTTCATCACGGAAATAGTCCACGATTTCCGCCTTTACATCGAGCTTGGCGGTAGCGGTCAGACACAACACGGGCGGCACCGGTTCCTCCCCAGCCTTCTCGCGGATGAACCGACCCACGTAGCGGTAATCGGGCCGAAAATCGTGTCCCCACTTCGAGAGGCAGTGCGCCTCGTCAAGTACCCAGGCGCCAATTTCGCGCTGGTCCAACACCCGACGAAAGGAGACGCTGCGAAGCTGCTCCGGTGCAACGAGGACGACGCCGGCGTCACCCAAGCGCACTCGATCCAAGGCATCCGCCCGCTCGGGCATTGACAGCAGTCCGTTTATGGTGGCGCAGCAACCGATTCCCTGCGCGTCAAGCCCCCTCACTTGGTCTGACATGAGGGCAACCAACGGCGAGATTACCACCGTCAGTGCCCCTGTTTTGTCGTAGGATGACAGTGCCGGGAGCTGATAACAAAGCGATTTGCCTGAGCCGGTCGGGAGGATTCCCAGCACATGCTCACGCGCCATTGCGGCTTCGACGATAGATTGCTGAATGGGCCGTCCTGCATCGTTCGTTGGCTCCTGTCGGAATTCAGTGAAGTGGAACCACCGCGAAAGCTCCTTACGGGCGTCGTGGTGCTCCCGGCACCATCCGCAGCCGGCATCGGCGCAGGAGGTGTCGCGCAACCGGCGCACGAGCTGTCCCGCCTCGGGAAATTGATGCCGCACCCAAGGGGGCATGACCGAGTTGCCGCCGGACACCGAGATCCACGCCAGGGCATACGCCAACTCCCAGGCGTGCCTGTCCGCATTTACTATAGCCTCGCGGGAGTGCGTCTGGCACGCTTTGCCGTTTAGAAGTGCGTAAATAGCGAGGTGCGCCTCGGCGTCGACCGGCTTTTGGGAACCGCGCACGGATGCGAAAAATCTATCGAACCCCTCGCCATCGCTCCTCGCGGTCAGCCAGTGCCATGCCGTCAACAGGTCGGGCGATGCGCCCCGGAACTCCTTCTGCTGGTCGTCGAAGACCTCTAGGGCAAGTCTGGCATCCAAGTCCGGGTCGTTGATACGTCCGCGTTTGAGCTGTCCGTCTTGGTAATGCTTAACCAAGTGGTGATAAGGGTTTCGGGGGAAGGCTAAAGGATTGAGCCGTAGCGTATCTACCGCTGGCAGTCTCAAAAGCCGCAGATTGGGGTTCGCGGCTCGCAGGTGGGGCAAATCGAAATCGATTATATTGTGACCCAATAGGAACTCTGCGCCATCGGCAAGGTTGTCCAACTTTGCCAAAGCCGTCCCCAAGTTACTTCTACCTACGCGGAATCTCAGGGATTGCCCGGTATGCGGGCGTACGGCTGCAAAGGCACGGATACGACGGTCCTCGACACCAATTTCGAGGTCTAGCGAAAGACAATGTTCGGAGAGGTGCGTGGTTGTGTCCCGCTCTGCACCCATAGGTTCCCCAGTCGTCAGCGATGCGGCTAACACTGTTTTCCGGACGAATAGGATTTAATCCGTTTAAGTGCGTCACATTCTAACAGAAGGAAGATGTAGGATCAATTCCGATTCGTAGAATCAAATGAATTCTTAGCAAGTTTCAAAAACAAACTTACGTTTTGTTCTAGGTCCCAACCGATCCTGCTGGATTGACAACATCCAGCAGATTCTAATCTAGAGCGTGTTGGCATTTGGGGAAGCTGTCCGTAATCGCAGGGGCGAAGGAGGATCTCTATGGGAATTCTATCGCGCTCGTTATCCGCTCGTTCGATCTCACCCTACAAATGTACAAAGTCGGGTTTAGAGAGAAATATCGGTGAAGTAGGACAAATGTGCACATAAACCGCAAGTGTTGCATTTCTCTTGCAGAAACAAAGAACGCCCCAGGATTTACCTAGGGCGTTCAGTTAGATCGCGGACGTTGCGACGGTTTAGGACGCAAGTGCCGACAACGCTTCCTTCTCGCTGCCGAAACGTTCAAAATCACGAACCACATTGATGATAACGATTGGATTTTTGACGTGTGAACCAACATTGATGACACCGATACGCCCACCCTTTCTTTTGATTGCCATGAGGGCTTGCTTCAGCATCATAAGCCCCGTGTTCCTCACCCTTGCAACATCATCAAAATCAATTAACATTTTAGGCGCATTGTCGCTATTGGAAAGCGTTTTGTAAATTGATTGTTCGAGTACAGAAGTCCCGCCGTCATCCATCTTGCCATGTGGTCTCAAGACAGTGACGCCGTTCTTCCGATCAACGTTGACTTTCATAATGTCCTCCCCAATAATGTGTAGTAAGGATAGTTAATCTATTGGTGACTTTGCCGCCGCTGACGTATCATGCAAGTTTTTTGCCAATCACAATATCCAAACCCTTTGTGATATGTGAATCTGCTGCGTTGGCAGGATTAGGTCTTCAGCGGCGGAAAAACATGAAATGGAAAGGCGAACTGGTAGTGTATCAGAAAACAAGCAAGTTTCTCTTTTTTGAAACACTGGGCTACAGTCCCGCCGGGTTCTGTAATTAGATGTGTTTCCCCTGAACTGCAATCCCAATTGGTTTGACTTTGTCCGCTCTATCTGGTATAATTGAACTAGCTAGTTCCTATGAAGCTTAGATTCTTATTCGGATTTCGAAATCATGCTTTTCCAATCCACGTCCATCGGCAATCCCCACCGCACCGCTCCCGTAACGAACGTCCTATCGGCTTTATTGCGATTGCCCTGCATGATGGGCGGAAGCGCATTGAGGAGACGCTAGACTGCATTCATACCGGTTTCCCGATTTACAGCCCATCATCGAACGCTTCTTCGGTGGTGGGCTTTTTATTTGCCGTTAGTGAATCAAAAAATACGACTTAAACCTAGGAGCCATAGTCAATTTCATTCATATGTACACACATTTCGGTAGGTGATCAAGTGAGTGAATAACGAACGCGATAGAGTTCCCATAGAGATCCCTTTCGAACCGCACCAACGAGACTAGATGAATACCGGTTCGGTTAGGAAACCGAACCTACCGCAGCACATGAATACTTATTGGCCTTACTATAAACATTGGAGCCATAGTCAATTACACAAGTTGACGAATTGAGGAGAAACGAAATGGCAGAACACTCATATCAGCCCGGGGTCATTGAACCGAAATGGCAACGCATCTGGGACGAACGAAAGACATTCCGCACCACCGACGACCCCAAGGGGTGGAAAGGAAAACCCAAGTATTACATCCTTGATATGTTTCCTTACACCTCCGGCGCGGGATTGCACGTTGGCCACCCGAAAGGCTACACCTCCACGGATGTGTTGGCTCGCATGAAACGCATGCAGGGTTACAATGTGCTGCACCCGATGGGCTGGGATTCGTTTGGGCTGACAATCGAACGCACCGCCGAGCGCGAGAACATTCACCCCGCTATCGTGACGAGAAGAAACATCGACAGATTCCGCGAACAGATAAAACGCATCGGTTTCTCTTACGATTGGGACAGGGAGATAAGCACATCCGCACCCGATTATTACCGGTGGACACAGTGGATTTTCCTGAAACTCCACGAGAAAGGGTTGGCATATCTTGATGACATCCCCGTCAACTGGTGTCCCGCGCTGGGAACGGTTCTCTCTAACGAAGAGGTCAAGGATGGGAGGTACGTGGAAACCGGCGATCCGGTTGAGCAACGCTTGATGCGTCAGTGGATGCTGAGGATTACCGCGTATGCCGAGCGGCTGCTGGATGACATCGAAGAACTCGACTGGCCCGAAGGAATCAAGGAGATGCAGCGGAACTGGATCGGCAAATCCGAGGGGGCGGAGATAGAGTTTAAGATCGAGGATTCCGATGCCTCATTCTCCGTTTTCTCCACTCGCCCAGACACGTTGTTCGGAGCGACGTACTGCGTCTTTGCGCCGGAGCACCCGTTGGTTGAAAAACTTACGACGGAGGAGCATCGTTCTTCTGTCGAGGCGTACGTCGAGGAGGCGCGGAACAAAACCGATCTGCAGCGAACTGACCTCGCCAAGGAAAAGACCGGCGTGTTCACGGGGGCTTATGCGGTCAACCCGGCGAATGAGGAAGCCATTCCCATCTGGGTTGCCGACTATGTACTGATGGCGTACGGCACGGGCGCAATCATGGCGGTGCCCGCCCAAGATGACCGCGACTGGGAATTCGCCGAAGCGCATAATCTACCCATTGTCCGCACCGTACAACCGCCGGATGATTTTGAAGGAGGTCCCTACCTCGGCGATGGTCCCGCGATTAACAGCGACTTTCTCAACGACCTTAACGTTCAGGCTGCGAAATCGAAGATGATTGGGTGGCTTGAAGAGCAGGGAAGAGGTGAGCGTCAGGTGCAGTACCGCCTGCGCGATTGGCTGTTTTCGCGCCAACGCTACTGGGGTGAACCCTTCCCCACCGTGCAGTTGGAGGATGGCACGATTATGCCGCTGCCGGAGAACGAACTTCCGGTAGAGTTGCCTCCGATTAACGAATATAAACCGACTGCCGGAGGTGAGCCGCCCCTTGCGCGCGCCTCCGACGACTGGCTGATGGTTACTTTGCCGGACGGACGGAAAGGCGTGAGGGAAACGAACACCATGCCCCAGTGGGCGGGATCCTGTTGGTACTATTTGCGATACATGGATCCGCAAAACGAGGTTGAACCTTGGTCCGCCGAGGCGGACCAATACTGGATGCCGGTTGATCTCTACGTCGGCGGCGCAGAACACGCGGTGCTGCACCTGCTTTACGCACGGTTTTGGCACAAAGTGTTGTACGACTGCGGGCTTGTCTCCACGAAGGAGCCGTTCCAAAAGCTCTTTAACCAGGGCATGATTCTCGCTTATTCCTATCAGGATGACAACGGCAAATACTACTCCCCGAAAGAGGTGGAGGAGCAGGATGCGGAGTGGTTCGTCAAAGCTTCCGGTGTGCGGGCTAACACGCAGATTGAGAAGATGTCCAAATCCCGCTTCAACATCGTGACAACGGAGGAAGCGATTGATGCGTACGGCGCGGATGCCCTTCGCCTGTATGAACTGTTTATCGGTCCCCTGAGCGTCAGCGCACCGTGGCAGACGCGCGGAGTGGACGGCGTCTACCGCTTTCTTCAGCGGGTGTGGCGTCTCGTGATTGACGAAGAAACGGGCAATCTGAACGGCAAGCTGACCGACACACCCATTGACAGCAACCCCGATTTGTGGAAGGCGCTGAACCAAGCTATCAAGGACGTCACCGAGGATACGGAATCAATCGACAAGATGAACACCGCCATTAGCCACATGATGGTGTTTGTAAACGCCGCCACACAGGCGAAATCTGCCCCGAAAGAGGCTATAAAGATGTTCCTCCGATTGCTCGCTCCGTACGCGCCGCACCTTGCCGAGGAACTGTGGGAACGGCTCGGTGAAGCGGAACTCATCGCTCACGCGCCTTGGCCAATATGCGATGCGGAGGCGCTCAAGTACGAGGAGGTCACCATCGTCGTGCAGGTCAACGGCAAACTGCGCGGGCGCGTCCAACTCGCCGTGGATGCCAGCAATGAAGAGGCGGAAGCCGCCGCGCTTGCGGACGAGCGCGTGCAAAACCATGTGGCAGGGAAAACGGTGCGCAAGGTGATTGTCGTTCCCAATCGACTGGTGAACATCGTCGTGTGAGCCGGCGCCCGAAGGATTGATAATGAAAAGGAAGAACTGAATGTCTGAAACTGAAAACGGAGTGTCAATTGTTCCTATCGGCGGACTCGGGGAATTTGGCTTGAACATGATGGCGTACGAGTGTGGTGGGGATATCATCGTAATCGACACTGGTCTTATGTTCCCCGATCCCGATATGCCCGGCGTAGACCTGGTGTTCCCGGATTTGGCCTATCTGATCGAGAACCGGCACAAGGTTCGGGGAATCGTCCTCACCCACGCACATGAGGATCACATCGGCGCTCTGTCGCTGTTCCTTCGCCAGATCAATGTTCCTGTCTACGGCACGGCGTTGACCCTCGCCATTGCAAAAGGACGGCTGCGCGAATACGATGTCCTCAAGGACGCCGAATTAAACGTCATCACTCCCGACGAACCGCTTCAACTCGGCAGTTTCAAGTTTGAATTCATCTACGTCACCCACAGCATTCCCGATGCGGTGGCAATCGCGCTCCACACGCCGGTCGGTATCATCGTTCATACGGGCGATTACAAGTTTGACCTTACCCCCGGCGACAATCGGCTAACGGACGTGCACAAACTGGCGGCGCTCGGCGAAAAAGGAGTGCTGCTCCTCGTCTCTGACAGCACGAACGCCGACCGCCCCGGCTTGACGCCTTCGGAACGCAGCATCTATAACGATCTCGACCAAATCTTTCAAAACGTCGAGCACCGGCTCATCTTCTCCACCTTTTCGTCAAGTCTTCACCGTATTCAACAGTTTGTGGAACTCGCGCAGGCGCACCGCCGCCTCATTGCGGTGAGTGGGCGCTCGCTGGTCAATAACATCCGTACCGCTTCCGAACTTGGATACCTCGACGTACCGCCCGACCTGCTAATCAACCCGCGCGAGGTTGACCAATTTAGTCCGCACGAGGTCGCCGTACTGAGTACGGGAAGTCAGGGTGAGCCGCGTTCCGCCATGGCGCTGATGGCGATGGAAAACCATGCCTTCCTGCGGATCGAGCCGGAGGACACCGTCGTCATTTCCGCCCGAATTATTCCGGGGAATGAGAGATCTGTCGGAAACATGATTAACCACCTCCTGCGGCGCGGCGCACACGTCCTCCACGAAAAGAACGCGAACGTTCATGTTTCCGGACACGGCGCGCAGGAGGATTTGAAATTGATGCTCAATCTTGTGCGACCCAAGTTCTTCATGCCGATGCACGGCGAATATAGCAACTTGGTTCAGCACGCGGAACTCGCAGAGACGGTGGGTGTACCCTACGAAAACATCACGGTCGCCGAGAACGGAGATTGCGTGTGGCTCACCCCCGATTCGTGCGATATCCGAGACAAAGTTCCCGCGGGCAGAGTCTTGGTGGATGGGCACATCGATCTCGGCGTTGAGGACATCGTGCTCCATGACCGGCATCAACTTTCGCAGGATGGTATGGTGATTCCTATTACCGTGCTAGACAGCAACAGCGGGGATTTGGTCGCCGGGCCCGACATGGTCTCCAGAGGGTTCGTCTACATGGATGAGTCGGAAGACTTGATGGACGAAGCCAAGAACGTGGTGATTCACGCGCTAGAACACATGAGTTTGGAGAGCAAGAGCGAAACCGAAACGGTGCAGGAGGAGGTGCGAACCACCCTGCGCCGATTCTTTGCGAAAAAGACCGACCGCCGTCCGATGGTGCTGCCCGTCGTCATGCGCGTGTAACACCAGCCCTCTATTGAAACCGAGTTTTTCCTGAAAACTTGGTTTCTTCCTTACGCAACTGTGTAGCACGCCATCAAGGGAGATCGACCGAACAAATAGCTAAAAAGATCCCTATCACCTTCGCTATCCGCTCAGTCGATCTCACCAGCTTTGTAAGCCTCGGCAGCGTGTTGAAAGCGCAGGAGGGGCATTGTTGCTCCAACACTCTTAGCAAGGCTATCGCATGGGCATACCTTACAACATGGGCCCCATTTTACCACTTCTACGAACTCAATCTAAACAGTTCCTAGTTTCCAATAGGCAAAAAGCGTTGACGAATCAACCGGGATTTAATATAATACATTTATGACGAATCTTCTCGTGGGACAACTTCACACTAATCGATTTCATTCCCTGCCCCGGTGAAGACGAGACTGAAAGAATGGAAGAAATAGGAGACGCTCACAATGGAAAGCAAATCGGTTTTACAAGGGTGGTTACAAACCTTAGCGATAATTGCTACAATTCTGGGTGCGGTGGGATTCTTCTGGTTGAACGTTGCGAGCAAAGATGACATTAAATTACTGCGAGATGAGATGAATCGCCAACTTGCCGAGATTCGTGCGGACATTAAACAACTAGATCAGGATTACAAAAGTCATCTAGTCCAACACAATAAAGAAGACTAAGGGCAAATCTCCACTCCAACACTACGAAGCAATCTTAAGGCGCTGCTAATTACAACATCATGTAGGCCTGGGTTGAATGGTGCTAAACGCCAATAACAACCCACATGGCTTTCAAGGTTCAATACGCCCTTCTATTCTTCCAACCTTCTCCTCCGACCACTGGTCACAAACCATTGCTTTTCCCCGTTTTCTTTTGAGAACCCCTTCCCTTTCTTGCACAATAACTCCGAGAAAACACCAACACCGCATTCAGGAGAACACCCATGTTCAAACACGTCGCCCGGCTAATTCTCCTCTACTCCCTCTGCATTGCCGCCCACGCCCAAGTCGTAGACATCCCCGATTCCAACCTCCGTACCACCATTAGAGACACTCTCAACCTCCCCGGTGGCGCGCCCATAACAAAAAGCGCGTTGCAACATCTGTCAATGCTTGTTGCAAACTCGCGCCGAATAGAAAGCCTTCAAGGGCTTGAATTGGCAACAGAGTTACAACATTTGCAGTTACGCTCCAATCAAATCGTTGACATTCGTCCTTTAGCCAACCTTAAAAAACTCGACACCTTAATCATTCTCGAAAATCGAATTACGGACATCTCTCCGCTCGCTAACCTGACGCAACTCGTTGAACTAAATGTTCGAGACAATCCCATATCCGATGTATCCCCTTTGTCCAATTTACGCGTCCTTAAGTATCTCGACGTTAGTCGCTGCCAAATTATCGACATAACGCCGCTTGAGCGTCTCACCAAGCTTAGAGTCTTACAATTAAATCACAATCAAATTGTTGATGCGGGATCACTTGCTAATTTACGTTTGCTCTACAAACTCGAAATTCACCGTAATTTTATTTTCAATATCCAACCGCTTGCAAATCTCACACATCTCGCCGAACTAAACCTGAGCGACAACGACATTGCGGATGTCAGCCCGCTCGCAGATTTGACAAAGTTGGAGACGTTGGACATTCGAGGCATCCCTGCCACGAATTACACTCCACTTGACGGACTCGCGTTAACCCATTTTTTATATGAACAAAGTTGCGAACTCCCGCCGCTTCCAATACACGACAGAATCAATGACAGAAACTACCCTTCTGTTTTCACAGCATGGGCAGGCCCGCATTGGGTTTCTATTCATAATCGTCCCGATTTATCAGGTGTCGAAAACGTGGCGATGCACGATCTGTGGTTCAGTGTTCCTCAATTTGGATTGAGATTCAAGGAAACACCTGACGGATTTTCAATGGCGGGAAGCCTTGACGAGGCAATACAAAAGCGTGACGAGTTTCTCGCCCTTAATCCGAACATGCTTTTTATCGCCGACATTAGAATGAGATCCTACGCGCTCGACGAATTCCCCGAAGATTGGCCATATTGGATAAAGGACTCCGACGGAACTATCGTCAACGCTTGGGAGGGAAAATTCGGATTAATTGATTTTACCCACCCCGACATTCAGGATCGAATTGTCCAACAGGCCATTGCTGTATCCAAGTGTGGTTTGTATGATGGTATTCATTTTGATTGGTGGCTCGAAAACGGCGCCGTTCTTTACAATCTATACGGCAATCGGTCACACATATATCGAGGGAACGAAGCGGAACAGGAAGCAAGGGATAATATTTTGCGGCGTATCCGCGCTGAAACTAGCCCCGATTTCCTCATAATTGCAAATACCAGTCGCTACATAATTCCAAGGACAGCGCCACATATTAACGGCGGCTTCATGATAACATTAATCCCTTATACGTCAACGGGAGACCACCTTGAAGCGGTAATCAATCAAATTGAAACCTCTCTACTCTGGTTAGAGGAGAACCTGAGACAACCGCGGATTAATGGAATCGAAGGCTGGGGCATTCCCGCCAAATCTCCCGACGATCCGGCGAATCTCCAGTGGATGCGCGCTATCACAACCTTGAGTCTCACGTATTCCGATGGCTATCTGTTGTTCAATGATGGCAAAGGCGGTCACGACCACTACTGGTACGACTTCTGGAATGCCGCCCTCGGCCGTCCTGTCGGCCGCAAAGCGCAACTTTACGACGAGATCTACGGCCTCTATATCCGCGAGTTCACCAACGGCTGGGCGGTATACAACCGCAGCGGACAATCACAGACAATCACTTTGCCCGAGGAAGTCCAAGCTGTCGCCAGCGGTTTGATCAACACCGAACACTCCCTGTCCAACCTTGACGGGGAGATGTATTTACGTGTCAGATCGAGTCCAGCGGATCTCAATGTCGATGGCGCGGTGAATATCTTGGATTTGAGACTGGTAATTCAGGGGATCGGAACGGATAAGGATGGCGTGGATGTGAATGGCGACGGGTTTGTCAATGTGTTTGATTTGGTGTTTGTAGCGGACCAATTCTGAATCACGGATTTAACAGATTACGCAGATTACACGGATTTTGTAAGGGTAGTTCCGGCTCGCGACTCCTGTAGGATCAACGGAGATCAAGTGACCGAATAGGGAACGCGATAGAGATCCTATAGCCACTGCAATAGAACATCCTGTGCGATAGAAGTCACTCGCCCACCATCCCACTGCCAATACAACGACGCATGATCTTCAAATCCATCTCATACTGGCTCTGGTTCATCATCTTGGCGGCTCTGGGACTATTGCTGATTCGGGTTCCGCTGTTCAACCTGCTGGCTTTTGAATCCTGCGCGGTTCTTGCCATCGGCATCTCATTCGCCGGGGCGCATATCAGCGTAACAGGCGTGCACCAACTGAGGCGATCACTCCAAGTTCCTTCAGGCTCTTCTCATCAAATCGCGATAACCCTCTTCTGGAAGACATTTGGAGGCAACCTGACGCTGTTGATTGCGCCACTCGCTATTCTCTTGTTGAATGCGCTGCGCGTGGAGAACTGCGACCTATCCGACGGATTCGCGTTTTTTCTTTTGCTGCCGGTTGTCAGTTGCGCCTACGCCACCGCCGTAGGTCTGTTTTTCGGTTTCTGGCTAAAACGGCGTTGGCAGGGATATACCGCATACCTCGTGTATATCACTGTCACGTTTCTCACGTTCGTCTACAATCTCGTATTCCATCCCCCGGTGTTCGGGTTTCATGCGGCTTTCGGTTACTTCCCCGGACCGATATACGATGAACAAATCTCAATCACCGGTTCACTACTCATTGCGCGTGGAACCGCGCTCCTGCTGGCGTGGTTATTCTTAACGCTTTCAATCATCATGCTTGATAGCGGTAGACGCCCCCAACTTGCGCTCACATTGAACTGGCGAAAACTCTTTCGTGTCAAACCGCGTTTCGCGGAGGTGTATCCTCGGATTCAACTCATCGTCCTCGTATGCCTACTGCTACTCATCTACCTGAACAGCGGTGAACTCGGCTTGCGACCGTCGCGGGGATATATTGAGAAGGCGCTGGGAGGATTGCATGAAACGAAACATTTCAGGATTTTCTACGAGAAGGGATCGAAGGTTGAACGCGAAATCAAGAGGATTGCACTAGATCACGAGTTTCGGTATGCCCAGTTAATCGACTACCTCCAGACGCAACCCACGAGGAAGGTAAACGCTTATATCTACACATCGCCCGAGCAGAAGAAACGCCTAATCGGCGCCGGAAACACCTTGGTGGAAGACCCGTTTGGCTACGGCTTTCACGTCAATTATGAGCCGTTTCCCCACCCGATTATCAAACACGAATTGGTCCACGCACTGACGACAGATTGGCATCCATTCTTCAAGGTCAGCCTAAAGCTGGGGTTGCACGAGGGCATCGCCGTCGCCGCCGATTGGAACGAAGGGGAATTGACGCCGCATCAATGGAGCAAGGCGATGCGAGTGTTGGGCGTCGCTCCTTCAATCGAGCAGATTATGGGTCTCGGTTTCTGGGCGCAGGCGTCTTCGCGCAGCTATTTGCTCGCCGGCTCGTTCGTCCGATACGTAGCGGATACATACGGTATAGATACGTTCCGGCGTGCTTTTCCGACCGGGAATTTCAGAGCCGCTTACGGCAAATCCTTGTCGGGACTGAGTAGCGAGTGGGAGACATTTCTTGACACCGTTCCTTTGACCACTGCAGATTTGACAACTGCGGAACACCGTTTGAAGCGTAGGAGCATCTTTCAGAAGAGGTGCGCGCACGAGGTCGCCGAACTCTCGGCGGAGGCGTGGAGGGCGTATCGCCAGTCGGACTTTGAGCGGGCTATTCGACTTTTCAACCGGATTCATGAATTCGACCCAGATAATCCGCGACACTTGCGAGGGTTAATGCACGCTCATTACCGGACGGGAGATTACGCCCAAGCAAGCCAATGGGTGAGAAAAATCATCGCACACCCTGCTGCGACAACGCGGCAAATTGCCGAAGCAAAAAACGTGGGTGGCGACATGGACTGGGGTGCCGGAAAACACGAATCCGCTCAAGCGCTTTATCAAGAGGTATCGGCGCTCAATGTATCGGACTCGCTCAGCCGAGAAGCACGCGCCAAACTTGAAACGCTAGCGCTCGAATCACCTACGGCACGGTCACGGATAAAACAGGTGTTGATTGGGAAGGAGTCGAACACATCACGGTTGAATCTACTTCACGAGGTGATTGACGAGATGCCGAAGTGGGGGCTTGCTTTCTATCTTATCGGGCGTCAACTTCATTTCGATCAGCAGTATGCGGCATCGAACGATTATCTCGTGAAAGCGGCAGCATTCGGTTTGCCGCACCGGGATTTGAAGATTGAGAATACGCGGCTGTTTGCCATCAACTTGTATCATCTGCGGCAATACGACGGCGCGATCTCGCAGTTTCGTCGGTTGGCTGAAGATGATGATTTGCCGCTGGGTTCAATCCTCAGCGCAGAGGATTGGATTGAGCGGTGCGAGTGGGAGAAACAGGGGCAATAATCTTTAACCTTTACAACTCCTGAATGAAACGCTATCATTCCAGCAGGAGCACTAAACATGGAAACGCACCCAATCACAACCTTTTCTGAATTTCGCGAGGTGATACCGAATCTCGTAGCGCATCGTGTCGGGGGCGAGGTTTTTCCCTTCACCGTACCAGATACGGATCTGCGTCAAGTGATGGAAGAGGCGCGGACACATCCCAAAGCGCGCATTGGACAAGGCGAACGCGCCGACCGATTCTCCGCCACCCTGAAAACGCCCGAAGCCGATTTTCAGTCGCTGCCGTTGGAAGAAGCGATAAAAGCGCCAATCCATATCACCGTATTCCAACTGGATTCTATGCGCGAAAAAGACGGCGCATTGGCGGAAGTCATAGAGCAAATCTACCTTCCGGTCACGAGCCTTTGGCAGGCACAAGGGCTGTCGTGGCAGAAGGTGCTCCCGATCCTGTTCCTCAGCGGACCGAACTGCTCAACCAACTACCACTGCGATCCGACGGGTGTACTCGTCGTACAGCTTTTTGGCAGAAAATGCTACCACAGCCTGAAAGAGCCGGAGAAGTGGTGCCCGCTCGAAGTACAAGAGGCAGATGGGGAGGAGGTAAAACCAGCCGACCTGAAAGAATCGGATATTCTCAGTTTTGAGTTGAAACCGGGAGAGGCGTTATGGAGTCCATGGCATGCGCCTCATTGGGTGGACGCATACGACGAAACCGCGTACACATTGTCCATCGCGTTCTGGGACATGTCGCCCAATCCTGACCCCGCCGCGAAGATGGAACTGCTTTAGACACGATTCGAATGAAACCGAGTTTCACCGCAAAATTCGGTTTCTCACAGGAAGAGAGGCGCGCATGGAAACGAGTGACCCGAGAACAAACAGATGGTAGGTATTGCTCATGCAGAGGACGCAGATCTGCGTCCCCAACCGATCAGGCTTTTCGTGCGTTTCCGGCAAACCAATTCAACTTGACATACAATGAAGGTGGGACGTGGGAATATCGCTCTATCGGCGGACGATATTTATTTCAGATGGGGCAACATCGAAAGCGGCGTTGTCGCGATGAGCCCGGCATCAACCGGAAGCACGACACCGGAAATCCAGCGTGCTTCGTCGCTTGCCAAGAACAGTGCCGCCCATGCGACATCCCACGCCGTACCTTCCGTTCCCAATGGCGCGGCGCGACGGCGCATCTCGCGGCGTTCCTCGGAGATCGCCGCCACAATCGATCCGTAAACGTGTCCGGGGGCAATGGCATTCACGCGGATGTTGTCCCGACCGTGATGCACCGCCATATTCTTCGTCATGGCGACGACACCGCCCTTCGCCGCACTGTAATGGACATCGGCTAACCAACCCGCTCTTAAACCGTTAACCGAAGACAGGTTTATGATTGCACCCCCGCCACCTTCAATCATAGCCGGGATAGCGTGTTTGCTGGTTAGCATCATGCTCTTCAGATTGACGTTTAGCACGAGATCCCACTCGTCTTCGGAGACTTCGACCGCTGTCCCGACGCGGCCAATCCCTACGTTATTGATGAGAATGTCCAGTCCGCCGTAGCGCTCGACCGCCGCGTCCACCATCGCTTTGCATTCCGCGTTCTTGGTCACGTCAACCGCGAACAGCGACGCCGTGCCGCCTTCAGCCTCGATTGTGTCAAGCGTCTTGCGGGCGTTCTCTTCCGACATGTCCGCGACGATTACCTTCGCGCCGTGTCTGGCGAACAGGATAGCCATGGCTTGCCCTGTCCCGTCAACATCGGTGGCGGTGCCCGCTCCCGTGACAATAGCGACTTTTCCTGCTAACCTAGATCCTCTTTGTTCCATAATTACCTTTTCATAACCAGCTTGGAAGCTGATGAGACCGAACATCTCTAACGGTGTTTAATTGGGAACTTTGCCCTCACGCGGATTACACGCGAAAGCGCAATTTTGTTTTAACTATCAATACCCTCGGTCTTGCCATTTATCCGTTCCCTGATTTCAGCGCGGAGATCGTTCGCTACGTTATCTATCTTTTCTGTAAGTTTCAATGTCTCCGCATGGGACGCCTGAGAATTGGCCTCCATCTTGTCATCAAGTCGGGTTAAGCCGGAATCTATCTTGTCGTCAAGTCGAGTAAATCCCGCGTCCATTTTTTCACCAAGTTTAAGGAATTCCGAGCGCATCTGACGCATATCCTCTCTGATTTCCTGAGTCACGCTGAGCGTCAAGTCAACTGCATGGTTGATTTGCTTCTGAAGGTTGTCATCTGCCCTGTTCATATCAGCCTTCAAACCTGCAATATCGCTTTTCAGGTCGGCCTTCAAACCCGCCATATCTTCTTTCAGGCTAGTTTCCAATCTCGCCATATCTTCTTTCAGGCCAGACTCCAAACCCGCCATATCGCCTTTCAGGCCAGTTTCCAATCTCGCCATATCTTCTTTCAGGCCAGACTCCAAACCCGCCATATCGCCTTTCAGGCCAGTTTCCAATCTCGCCATATCGCCTTTCAGGTCAGACTTCAAACTTGCTATGTCATTTTTTGTCGCCACGCTGCTGGTAAGTTTCCACCACAGCGCAGCAATCGCGACGAATGTTCCGGCTATCGGCAAGACAATCCTAATCCATTCTTCCATCGCAATTCTCCTTTGAATTCGAGCGACTATGAACTATACTACCCCAAACGTGGAATTTCAACCCACATCGTTCCCAATTCCTGTGATGCGCCTGACATCTTCGCCAGCTTTAATCATTCCAGGTCCGGTCCTCATTTGCCGCGCACAAGTCAACGATAATCCAAGCTGCTACCCTAATGCGAAACCGTCGAGACATTAGGTGGCAACTCACACTAGCTGTTTTTCCTACTCCGGGAAATGGTACGGCTTTGCCGGACGGCCGCCTTGCGGAAGACCGACAGGCAGATGCACGTCCAGGATATACGGGCGCCCCTCGCCTTCAACCACATTTAATCCGCGCTCTAGGGCGTCGGCAAGCTCGGATTCTTCTTGCACGTGCATACCGTCCACGCCGTACGCTTCGGCGATTTTCACGATATCGATATTATCCAGAACAACCCCAGCATACTCGCCGGTCTTCTTCATGCTGCCGCCCGTATTTCCGAAGGCGCGGGCAACGACTCCGTACGCCCCATTGTCGGGTATCACATAGAGAACCGGCACTTTATGGCGAGCCGCGGTCCAGAAAGCCGAATCGGAGTAGTACACCGAACCGTCGCCGACGAGACCGACCACCGGTTTATCCGGCGCCGCGAGTTTAACGCCAATGGCTGCCCCCATGCCGTAACCTTCCGAGCCGCCCGCAGGTTGGAGATACACGTTGTTGCCGGCGGGTTGCAAACCGCCGATACACTGCATCAACGCAAACTGCTCCATCAAGATCATACCGCCGCCCCGATTTTCCAAGGTCTTGTCGAGCGTGTCGGCGAGCACCCACGGACGCACGCGAGATGCCTGGGCTGGAACGTTCTGCATCTCCAGTCTGCGTTCTTCCTGTTGCACCGCTGCCTGCTCCAGTGCCCATCGGCGCCGCTCGGCAAATCGATCGGCGTCTCCCGATGCCGAACTCATGCGTTCGTCAAGTTTCTCAAGCGTCCGTCCCTCGTCCGCCAACACCGCCAGGTCAAGACCTTCCAGATTCTTGAGATTATCGACATCGGGACCGATGGCAACCAGCGTCTGCGCTTTGGAGAACTGGTTATAACCGCCCGAGTGGCGAATACCCATGGCAATGACGTAATCCGGATCCAGCGCTCCGCTATCTTGACAATACAACTCGTGGTTCACCTGAACGGTGCGCATCCACTGATTGCCGCCGCCGGTGATGGGAACCCCGTAACGCTCGGCGAAGGCGACAAGTTGCTTCTCCGCCCCGCTCTTCCAAATGCCGTCCCCGATATATAGGACGGGACGGGCGGCGTCACTCAGACCGCGCGCAATATTTTCAACATCGCTGTCGGCGGGATAACCGGCTTGAACATCCGGGAGGCCGCCCTCTACAATGCTCGACTCCATTTCATCAGGGGCGAGGGTGTCCTCGTACAACGCCAGATGCACAGCTCCGACAGGCGGCGTCTTGGCGACCAAAAGCGCGCGATAGATGGCATGCGCAATACCGTGGGGCTTGATCACCGCCCATTGCGCCTTCACGAACGGCGTGGAAATGGATGTCGGTCCAGCATTGTGGCTCAGATGATGGCCCCAGCCGGCTCTATCGTTGCCGCTGCCCGAATCCGCTGCATACGTAATGACCACAACGGGCAGCCTCGCGTTCCACACGTTGATCATCTGCCCTAGGGACTGCGCCAGACCGGCTCCGAGATGGACGCACATTACGGCAGGGGCTTTGCTTGCTTGCGCATAACCGCCTGCCATGCCGGCAACCGCCCCTTCGTGCAGTGCGAGTATGCCGTGCACGTCCGGGTTTTCATGGAGCGCATCAAAGAAACGCGCCTCTGCCGACCCGGAGTTGTTGAATACGTACTTCACCCCCGATGCCGCGAGTTGCTCAACCAAAATTTGTGAGGGATTACCGGTGAACGATCTTGTCTTCATATAAAATTACCTTCCTTTCGGAACTCGTTCTTGGGCTATTAAATGATCCAAACATTGTTACCAACTGGAAATTCTGGAATCTACATCTATTGCTCAATTAGCACTACCGATTCGTTCGCTTCCAAATGAACTTAACCAAGTATGTCATACTCCCAGACTAACATGAAGTTGGGAAAATATCCCGTTCTTCCAGTGCACGCCATAGCCCTTCTAATGCACGCTCTATATCGTGAACAAAGGCAGACTGCCGCACCCTGAAGAATTCCCAACCGCAGCGTTCCAATTGTCGCTGTCGAAACATATCGGCTTCATACTCATCAGGCCCATGCCATGCGTCGCCATCACATTCCACCGCCAAACGCGCATTTCCGCCCTCAACGACAAGATCAATTCGCCTGTTCGCCACCTCGTATTGTGGAATAACGCTGAATCCTCGGCGCGCAATTTCTAACGCGACATCAACTTCAAACCAGCTTTCAAACGGGTTTGGTGGGTTGACGATTTGCCGATTCTCCACTCTTGCCAAACGCTCGAGTTCGTCCCGATCGATTCCACCAATCGCGTGTGGTTCAGTGTTTTCAAAGAATTCTAGCAAACGCCGTCGTAAGCATGTTGGACTAAGGTCTTCAAGAGTAACTGAATGAAAAAGGAACATCTGATCCTTAGCGCGGCTTGCGGCGACATTGAACCGCCGCTCATCTGCTGACGTTGTGAGTGCTCCAATTCGCTCGTTCGGCGCCGCTACCAGTGATAAGAACATAATGTCACGTTCGTCGCCCTGAAAACTGTATGGGTTCCCGCAGATTAAGCGCCTGTCTTCCATCTCTTGTGCCCCCAATTTTTCTAACAGTTGTCTCTCGATCAAACGACCTTGTGCCCCGCCTTGGAGAACTACCACGCCCATTGATTTGCCATCATATCGCCCCGTGGGTTCATTACACGACTCTACTATCTTATTGACAATAGCATCGGCTTCTGGTCTGTTTATTACCTGGTTCCCTCTTCCCTCTCGATAACCTCCACTTACAAACACACGCTGAAGGGGAGGTAATCGATTTGGTCCATATTGTCTCAGGGGAATCAAAGGAGTATTTGAATAGCAGAGATTGTTGCTAAAGCGAATGATTTCCGGCATACAGCGAAAGTGCTCACGCAGCGTGATGTGTTGTGTGCCGTACCGCAACTTGCCATGATCGAATATACTGCTCTCGACGGTGAAGGCTGCCTTGAATTCGTAATCATGGAGAAATTCATCAATCAGGCTATTTACAGCACCAAGAGGCAAGCCCACGGCCTCAGGGCTAATCTGTTTGTCGTCGCCTACAATGAGAATCTTCCTCCCAAGATAGAACAGTGGCATTGCCTCGATCCCGCATTGTGACGCCTCGTCAACGATGATAACATCGAACTTCCCCGGTGCGGGATTTACTGTGTCCCAGACGTTGTGCAACGGCATAACCCATGCCGGGACCGCTTCAGTGCACCGGTCTAGGTTGTATTGCGCTGTACGTAGATTGTGTGCCGCGTACTTTCCTGTGCCTTTACCATATCGCCGCATTGCTTGGCTCCACTCTACCATATGTCGCCGATGCTTCTCCTTCAATCTTGAGAAACAGAACGACCAAGCGTGGACGGCAGAGAGTTGCTCAATTGTGCTGTTAATCTCATCTTCAATTTGCTTGGTGCGCCGAGCGAGTGCTGGTGCATCTTCTTGTGAGATGAAGTCCTCAACCCAATATCTAGCGTACCCCCAGTGCCACGCATCTTGAATCCGGTTAACCCGCTCATCCCAGCAGGGCTCATTGCATGTCTGTTCCAGAACCTTCATTAGGCTTGGAAGATGCTGGCGCGTAGCCGACACACCGTTATCTAGCTGTCGAAGATGTTCTCGTTCATTACGCAAGTCTTGTATACTATTTGCCATATCTAGGAATCCATCCTCACTACGTTCGCGAATTGCGTAACACAGCTCGCGTGTTAGAGGGTGTGCATTACTTTTCGCAGCGAGCGACGCCACTGGTTCTTCAATTTTCCTAATTTCTAATCCGCACTCGCGTTTCCGTTGACGAGCGATGGCAAGACGACAAGATGCCAATATAGTATCGACCTGTGATTTATCAGACCACAATGGTTCATTGATTGCGGTACACTGACCAATTGGATCTCGGCATCTTTTGGTTAATTCCTCAAGTGATAAAGCATCTTCAAGAAGATCGGTTAGCGTTTTTAACTCACGCATTTGTCGCAGGTAAGATCCCTGAGGATTTTCGGCGTGCCCTGCCCAGAGTTCCCACGCTCTCTCACACTCTCGGCGAACTCTTAATGCCAATTCCAAGTCTTGAAAATCTTCAAGCGCAGAGGGTCGTCTACCATTGACGCGCACATCTTTGATTAATCTGCGATGTTCTACGACTGACCTTGGCAGGATGCGCAAAAATCTGAGTCTGCCGCCGTTTTCTCTGAGGTAAATAAGAAGCTCGTTAACCACATCGTGCAGCGAGCCGAGATTGGTGTTCCTAGGGTAGTTTATGTCAGTGTTATCAGCCGTTTCAACCCCCTCCTCAATCGCTCTAATTGTGTTCTGTGTAGCGCGTAAAATTTCGCGCCACGACGTAGATTGCCCGGCGATACTTGCTCGCACAACTTCCTCTGTCCATGGACGTTCCAACGTCATCAACTGGTGCCGTTTATCGAGAAATGCATTAAGCGCGTCCTGAAGACTCTCAATAAAAGCGGAGTTGTTTCTTGACAATTCCTCCGCGATACGTTCATCTGCGCCGTTTACGACGCTGCTTTCTTCTTTCGTCGCGTTCACCTCATTTTCAATGAGATTCTTCCACTGCGTTGGAGAGGGCAAAGCGTTTGGCAATTCACGTTGTAATTCGTTCCGCTTCTCGGGTGTAAAATGCCTCAATGCGTCAAGGATTCTACGCATATCATATTCGGAGATGGGGCAAGTTCGGTCTTCGCGTACCTCATCCGTAAACCATTCATAGTCGTTTCTATCCCTGTTGACCGCCTCGGCAATTTCGGCGGCTGTACCTTGATAGGTCCCCGCCGAAATGGAACTTGAATGAGTTTCCGATTCGCGAATGTCGCGAAGCCTTCGCCCAATCCTGCTTTTTTCCTCCCGCAATTGACGAAGCTTTTGTTCAAGCCGTTTGCGTTCGCGGCATGATTGTTCCTTGTTCCAAGCATTGTGTTTGAGGAGTATTCCGTCAACGCTGGATTCCAGAGACCGCCTACCTTCAGATCCACTGCCGATGAGGTTGACACATAACGATCGCAATTCTCTTGGGACAAGCCCCTCAAGCACTTCAAGTGCGCGCGGCGTTTTAGCGGTAACGAGAATCCGCTGTCCTGTGGCGAGTAGGTGGCAAATCAGATTTGCGATGGTATGTGATTTTCCCGTTCCGGGTGGTCCCTGCACGAGCACGCCGTTCGCAGCGCGAATTCTGTCCACGATAAGGCGCTGTTCTTCATTTGATAGCTTTGGAAAGAACACTTCGCCATCAAACTCCAAGTTTGTTTTGCGTGACTCATCGCCTGAGCGTTGATTGTCTATCGGTGGAATCTCGACAAGGTCGCGAAATTCGTTAGGTATGTCCTCTCCCATCTCAATTTGATCTCTGATACGTTGGAGCGTATCCGTGAGTCCCTTGGCGGAGCGTTTTCTCAAGACTAGGGCGGGCGCATAAACGACGACTGGCTCCTTACGACATTGTGTGTCGGTATCATTCAAGGACTCGATATATCTACCTTGGGTATCAAACGAATGGACTAGCGATTTAAGCACGCCCTCAACTATGGCCGTTTCCCAAGGGTCGTCGCATTCCGCAAGTCCCTGCTTCGCTACCCTCTCTGCATCAGGGGGACATTCTCCAATATCAAGCATATCAAGTTCCGGCCGAAGTCTTACGCCATCGGCATGCGGCTTGAGGCTAAACTTTCCTGATTCCTTTTCATATTCAAGCATAACGTCAGCGACAAGTAGGTGGCGGCGGATGAATTGCCCGGAGGGCGATTGCCAAATGAGGAGACCTAAAGCGAGAACTAGCTCGTATTCCTCACTTAGTCGGGTTTGCTCTTGCCGGATGGCGAAAAGTTGGGAATATACCTTGTAAACTGACACCCAAGCATTATGGTCTGCCACCCAATGTAGCCACTTGTCTTCAACATAATTACCCCATGCCTTCTGAACCTCCGGTTGATCTTCAAGTCGCTTGGTGCGTGGAATTAACTCCGGCTCATCGGAATCTTCGCTCCAACCTGGGTTTTCAATTTGTTCGGTTATCTCTTCGTGCAATTCAGGGATATTACTCTTGTCCCATAGTAATGCAGTATTGACCCAGTCTTTACAAACATCAGGAATATTTGGTAATTCCGGCTTTACCGGTCTCCGGATTTCAACCCAGATGTCTGAATTATGATTCTCATCACGCCCCCATGCTTGTGTATAGCACTCCTTCTGATTTGGGACATCATTGAGCCAAAGCACGCTCTCGTAATCATCAACATTCCGCACAACCTTCGATCGTAGTTGGGCAATCCGCGTCAAATAATCCACAAGGCGAATGGCTTTGTCTCTTTCAGCGCTTGTTGTTGAATTGTTCAAGATTTCACTCATTTTCTGTTGTAGACCGCGTTATCTCAATTCAACTGAAGTCCCCTAGACTCGGCAGCACAATGACCGGCATTCCCGACGTTACGCCTAACCGTGTACGCCTACTCAAACGTGCGGTAATTCAGAAAAGTCGCTTTATTCTTCCGAATGACGACATCCTCCAAAGTCTCAAACTCTCGTCCCCGTTTGAATCTGTCGGAAAACTCAAGTGTGACGGTGTGGCTGCCCGCCGGCAAGCGCATGCGTAGGAGAAAAATCTGATTCGGCAAGGTTTGCCATGAACGGGTGTCGGCATGCTCGGTAGCAATGTTTACGACGTTCACCGCGCGCCCTAGCAAATCGAAGAGAATTTCCTTTGTATGATCTGCTTCCTCCTCCGATTCGTTTTCGTCCTCCGATTTTTTCATTACCTGCCGATAGGCGAGGTACTTCAGCAAAGCACGCGTCACCGTGCGGAGAAGAATGGTTCCCTCCTGAGATTTTAGCGTTTCAATTGCCATCGTTTCGACATCCGCGACGAGAATTCCTCTCTGTCCAATGTCGCCAATTTTCACCGCAACCCCTGTGAGTCGTGGGCGATTGGAACGAATGGCAGGCATTGCGACGTGCAGAAGATACTCCAACTTGGTTTCGGAATAGGTTTTGCCGCGGCGCGACACCAGCGTCCTGGCAAAGCCCGACTTGTTATCGTCATCAAACGAATCGTTCTTCAAGATAGGAAACGTCAGTGTTTCTTCATATTTGGAAGGCACGTACCCGGTTTCGTAGAAGAGGATAAGGTCACCGCTATCCTTTGGCTGTACATGTGGGTCCCCATATTTCCTGCGGTAAAGCACTTCGTCTTCAGAAAACCCCAGTGCCCCTGATAACCGTACCAGCGATACTCCGATATCGTGGGGAAGGCTCACTCCTGTTTCGGGTGACGTGCGCCCATAGTATTCTTCAGCCTGCTGATAGGAGATGAAAGCATCGTTCAACTCTCCTGCAGATTCGAAGAGCATACCCGACAAATACGCCAAAAACGCCGCACCGAAGAAATCGTAATCCTCATCCTCGTTTAGGTAGTAGCGGATGAGTTGCGTCGCACGGCGGCATTCTACCAACGCTTCGTCAAGTTCGTTCAGATAAAGGTAGTTGAGAATCCGATAGTAGTGGCTTAAAAGCCGCTCGTACCGAGCACCGGCATAGGGTCGCACCAGATCGCTGGTAATCAGCGCGGCTGCCTCCTTGGAAATACGGCGAGTATAGAGGTCCTCCGAAATAGATTCCGCTCGCGACAGCGTCGAGTTGCTATCCTGATAGCGATCCGCGTAATGTGCAACCAGCCCTCGTTCAAAGAGGAACGGAAGGTTTTCTTTGTCCGGTGCCTTCTCATCAAGGTAGGCGAGAGCTGCCTCGGGCTTGCCCGCTTCCAACGAACCATAAATCTCCCCTATGTTATAACCTCCGCATCCCAGACATAGGCACAACAACAGAAGGCACGTAGAACAGTTTGCGATTCGCATCAATCTGCTAAAAAGCGGCGCGTTTTCGTTGGATGAATTTCTTGATTTTCTTCTGCCCAAGCCAGATTTTCTGGTTGCTCTCAATGTCCGTCAAGGTCAGGTCGACCTGATAAAACGTAACCTGTTTCCCGCCTTCGCGGTCTTCGATGGTGTTAATCTGCCCCATCAACATATAGTCTGCACCCACTTCGCGCCCCATCTGCTTGGTGGATTCGGGAGTTGCGAACATGCTCTGGTCGTCCTTCTCGTCGCGCAAATTGCCGCGCTCATTGGCACTAGCCACAAGGGTAACCAGGCCGGAGTTGATAAATGCACGCTCAATGTCGTTCACAAATGTCGGAATGGCGATATGTTCGGCGCTGCGGTTGCGGATGGCCCCAACAATGACCACAGGTTTGTTTCCTCTGGACTTGGCGGTGTGCTGTCCTATCCACGGGTGATTCAGACAATCCGTGATCATGGCTTCGGAAACCAGGCGAGAATCCGTGTCATTCCATTCCCCGGAGAGGTCTATTGTGGTGTCGGTTTCAATGCGTTCGACGGTTTTCGGTGCGCCGCAACCTGTCAGAATAGCCAAGAGAATGCAGCCGACCGAAATGGTTAGTTTTTTCATGAAATCCTCCAAGTTTTCGAGAGTGGTTAGAAAAATCTACTACTAGGGCAGGACAAAACGGATTACGACAGCGGAGCGTTTACCCTTCGGAAGTGTTTATAGAACGCCTCGGTACTTATCACTGCGCCGACCCGCCGTATGCTCTTCTATGTCATCGACAATGGTCGAAAACCCCATTTTCACGGCGATCGATAGGAGTCCAACGCTCTCGACATGATTCAAAACACTAGAGCCGCCCGGCAGGGGAGATGGCGTTTGCGACCTTAACCCCCGTTCCCTCCATCTGCTTCTGCACATGCGCCACGCACTCTTCAAACGACGCGAACGGCGGATCGGGATACGTTTCCAGGCTGAAATGCAAATCGTTCCTGCCCCAGTGAATCATGGAAATCCCGGGTTTGGCAAGTTTCCGCGCATTAAGCACGGCATCGACGGATTCAATCTGAAACGAGAGAATACCGTTCTCGTTCCACCATTCGATGTACTCCGTCCGGTCCACATCACCCGACCAGCCCCACCCGTTGGGGGCGGGCCAACTCCGCCTTCCCACCGGCGGATAGTAGAAGGTGCTGATGGCTTCATCGACCGTTGCCTCGGTTTCAACCTGCGGGACGACAATCGCCGCCGGACCGAGATCGAGTAAATTTCCGAGCAGGTAGGTGTGCCGCGTGTTCTTGATACGGAACTGAACCGGCATGTCGAGTTCCTTCGCGTTCCGGCAGAACTCCACCAGCTTCTCTTCGTCGAACGGTGCATGTTGGCTATCAACGGTGATCATATCATAGGAATCGCCGCTGAGAATCTCCTCAATCTCGCTCTTGGACATCCCCGCTCTCCCGCCGGCAATATTGAGCTCTTCGCCGTTACGCATGCGTTCCCTCAATTTGCGCAACTGTTCCCATGATGGATTGCTATATGACATACGTTATGTCCTCCTTATTGGTATTCATTTTCTTGCTGCGATACTGTTCTTCTCAAGTAACACTCGACATTGCACTCCGCTGGAGTGCAGACGCGGTGAGGAATCGTGTTCTATTGACATCTCACTCCGCTGGAGTGAAAACCAGACCACGAAGGAACGTTTTTTCAAAGCTAACCAAGGTGCGAAAAACCACTGTTACTTTCTGAAAGAATTATTCCGACAGGGATAATGGGGTGCACTCAAGTAACAATCGACATTGCACTCCGCTGGAGTGCAGACGCGAGGAGGAATCGTGTTCTATTGACATCTCACTCCGCTGGAGTGTAAACCAGACCACGAAGGAAAACTATTCACGGTTAGTCATTGGGCGAAAAAGACGTGTTACTTGCTGAAAGAATCATTCTGACATGAATAATGGGTGCTCCTAAGAATCAAGATCGGCGATAGACTCTTGTACCGCCATGATGGTATCCTCAATATCCTGCTCGCTATGCGCCAAACTTAAGAACATCGGATGGCCGGGATGCAGATAAAATCCGCGCGCCAGACACCCCTGAAGCATGGCGATGCATCGGTCTCTGTCCTCCTCCTGCATGGTGGGTGTAGGCATGGGACCCGTACCGATCAATTTATAGCCTAATCCGCCCTCCTCGCACGCCTTGTTGACGCCCTCAATGAGGCGGTTCCCAATTTTCCACTGGTACGCGATTCCGTCACGGCGTTCCAATTCGTTGATGACCACTTCCAACGCGACCAAGCTGGGCAGGTCACAGTGGAACGTCGCCGCGAGCCCCGCGCCTTGACACGCCTCGCTGCCGAGAATCTCCTTCCTGCCGGCGACAAAACTGCCCGGAAAACCGTTGCAGCACGCTTTGCCGTACGTCGCCAAGTCCGGCGTTACGCCGTAATACTCGCTGCCGCCGCCGATTGCCACGCGAAATCCGACCTTGACTTCGTCGAACACCGCAAGTGCGCCGTAGCGGTGTGCCATGTCAACAACCCCTTGCAGGAAACCTTCCGGCGGTCCATCGCCCAGTACAGATTCCATGATGACGCAGGCAACCTGGTTGTCGTGCTCCTTGAACCGATCCTCCAGTGCATCAAGATCGCCGTAAGGGAAGTCCAGCGTTAATTCGCTGATCCCTTTCGGTATACCGGCGTCTCCGGGCCGCGTCCAAGAATGCCAACCGTGGTAGCCACATCGAATAACCTTTTCTCTGCCGGTATACACCCGTGCAAGGCGCAACGCGGCACTGGTAACCGCGCTCCCGCCAATAAGGAAGCCCACCATCTCCGCAACCGGGATACGATCAATCAGCATCTGTGCGATTTCCAACTCTTTGGGATGGGCGGTGCTGAAGACAGTGCCCTCGGTTATCTGTTTACCGAGCGCCGCATTGATGGCAGGGTCGTTGTAGCCGAGAAGGATAGGCCCAAACCCCAGCAGAAAGTCAAGGTATTCGTTGCCGTCAACGTCCCAAAAACGCGCACCGTCGGCGCGTTGCGTGAAGACGGGATATCCCATCTCCAACATGGAATGGCTGCGTTTATGTCCTTGGCAACCGCGAACCATGAGTTCATCGGATCGTTTCAGACAAGTTCTGGATTTGTCAATGGTGTAGGGTTTTACCGGCATTCTTCACGCCTCCTTGTACTTCATAAATTTAGGACAATCCAACCCCTACGGATGGCGTTGTCAAATGTCAACAGAAGCTAGTAACTCAGCCTATCGAAAATCTCTGAAATTCTGACACCCGATTGTCTATCCCAATCCCAATTCCGACCCATCCTCCAAGAGTCCCTTGAGATGTCCCAGGAACTGTGCGGCGATGACGCCATCAACGACGCGGTGATCGCACGATAGCGTAAGCGCCATCCGTTTTCCGGGCACAACGCTCCCATCCTTGACCACCGGTTTATCCATGACCGCACCCACAGCGAGGATGGCGGATTCGGGCGTGTGGATAATGGCGTGAAACGTTTCCACATCGTTCATGCCCAAGTTGGTTATGCTGAACGCCGCACCCGTCGCATCGTCGCCGGAGAGCTTGCCTGCGCGCGCATTCTCGACGAGGGCGCGTACCTTGTCGGCAATCTCGGAGAGCGAGAGTTGATCGGCGTCGCGAACCACCGGAACCACCAAGCCGCCTTCAACCGCCGTGATTAACCCGACGTGCACCGCGTGAGGGATGAGAAACTCTTGACCCTGAAGTTTAGCACGCATTTGGGGAAATTCACGAAGCGCCAACCCTGCCGCCTTAATCAGGCAGTGCGTAATCGAGACATCCTCCGGTCGTCCATCCGAGAGCAACCCCGCGTCGGCTTCCAAGCTGAGGTAGAAGTGCGGCGCCTGCTGAAAACTCTCCTGCGTCTGATTGGCGATGGCACGCCGCATCGAACTCATCGGTACACGCTCAACGTCCGCGTCTGCCGCCACGGCTTCCATAGCCCGTTCCACGTCACCGGTCGTGATGGCGCCGCCAGGACCACTGCCGGAAATTTCAGCCAGTTCAATACCGTTTTCCGCCGCAAGTTTCCTTGCCGCCGGCGAGGCGCGCAGTCGACCGCCCCCTGCCGCGCGTTGCGGACGAGCCTTGGGGCTTGCTGCGGGGGTTGACTTCTCCGCCTCTGCCCCCGGCAGTGTCGGCACCTCCTTGACCTCGGGAATCTCCTCATCCGCCTCGCCAATCCACCCAAGCGTCATACCCACGGGTCCCTTGCCGCCCTCGGTGACAAGTATCTTCCGAAGAAGACCCGACACGGGTGCGGTGACTTCGATCGTGGTTTTTTCGGTCTCGACCTCGCACAGAAGTTGGCCCTCTTCGACACGGTCTCCCTCCGAGGCACTCCACTGCAGGAGAGTCCCCTGCTCGGTAATCAATCCCGATTTCGGAAAGACAACTGCTTTCATGCAGCCATCACCTCCCGGATCGCCGTTACAACGCGGCCCTCTGACGGGATGTAGGCATTTTCCAGTGCCGGACTGAAGGGGACAGGCGTGTGCGGAGGCGTGACGCGCTTAATCGGCGCCTCAAGGCTGTAGAACGCTTCGTCCGCCGCCAGCGCGGCGATGTCCGTAGCCAAGTTACATCGCGGCGTGTCCTCATCAACAATCACGAGCCGTCCCGTTTTTTCGACCGAATCCACAATCGTTCTGCCGTCCAACGGGCTGAGGGAGCGTGGATCTATCACCTCGACGTTTACCCCTTCGGCTTCAAGCCCTTCCGCCGCGCTCAACGCCAAGTCAATCATCTTGGCGATCGCAACCACGGTGACATCCTCGCCTTCGCGGCGTATTAATGCTTCGCCTAAAGGGACGACATAAGACTCTTCGGGCACATGACCCTTGGATCCCATTAACCGCTTATGTTCAAGAAAGAAAACAAGGTCGTCATCTCGAATGGCTGCCGTCATCAAACCTTTGGCATCGTAGGGTGTGGAGGGAACCACGACCTTCAATCCGGGGATATGCGCGAAGACGGAATATAGGCACTGAGAATGCTGCGCCGCCGCGTTGATTCCACCCCCGATCGCTGCACGGATGACGACGGGCACCTTTGCTTTGCCGCCAAACATGTAACGGATTTTGGCGCCCTGATTGAAAATCTGATCCATCGGAATTCCGAAGAAATCGACGAACATCAGTGCGGCGACTGGTCGCAGTCCTGTAGCCGCGGCGCCAATGGCGGCGCCGATGAAACCCGCCTCGCTAATCGGCGTGTCACGAATGCGGTTCCGTCCATACTTGCCCGCCAGTCCGCCGGTGATACCAAACGGACCGCCCCAGCAGTCCTCGGCATCCGGCAATTTCGATCCCGCCCCGCCGACGACATCCTCGCCCATAACGATGACTGTGGAGTCGCGCTCCATCTCATCATGCAGTGCCTCGCGGATTGCCGCTCCCATGGTCAGTTCTCGTTCTTCGCTCATTACAGCACCTCCTTGTAGTTCACGTAGACATCTTCCGTCACGTCGCTCGGCTCGGGCCACGGGCTGTCTGCCGCGAACGCAACCGCGGATTCTATGCTTTCCGAAACCCGCGTTTCAACCTCGTCCAGCTCCTCATCGGTCAACACCTTTTCATCGGTAGTGCGTGCGCGGAAGTTCTTGATGACGCAATGATTCTTGCGATACTCCTCAACCTCCTCCTGTGACCGGTAACCCTGCTTATCGCCCTCGTGGTGACCGTAGAAGCGATACGTCTTACACTCCAAGAGCGTGGGGCCCTCTCCGGCGCGTGCCGCTGCAATCGCCTTGCCCGCCTTCTCATAAACATCGAAGAGGTCCAAGCCGTCAACAACCTCGCCCCGTATGCCGTAGGCTCGCGCCCGCCCGGCGATATCGGCGCCCGCCACGGAATAGTCGCTGCTCGTCGATTCCGCCCAGCCGTTGTTCTCCGCCACAAAGACAGCGGGAAGTTGCCAAACACCGGCTAGATTCAGGCCTTCGTGAAAACTCCCCTCGTTCGCTCCGCCGTCACCGAAGAAACTTACGGCTACGTTGTCTTTTCCGAGCACCTGAGCACTCAGTGCGGCGCCGCACGCGAGCGGAATTCCGCCGCCGACAATGCCGTTGGCGCCAAGCATACCTCGGTCAAGATCGGCGATATGCATCGAGCCGCCCTTTCCCTTGCAGGCGCCGGTGGCGCGGCCGTACAGTTCGGCCATCATCGCCTTTACGTCGACCCCCTTGGCGATGCAGTGACCGTGACCTCGGTGGGTGCTGGTGATCATGTCCTCGTCGCTGAGATGGGCGCAGACGCCGACCGCGACCGCCTCCTCGCCCGCATACAGATGAACGAACCCCGGTATGCGATTCGCGGCAAACTCCTCGCGCACCCGTTCTTCAAACTGGCGGATGGTCGCCATCCGCTCGTAGATTTCAAGCAGTTTCTCTTTTGCGATTTCCATATTTTCCTCCCATTAGATTGCATCCGAAAGATAGTATATAAATCATGTAACTAACACAAGTAAGGTTATGCCTCAATTTCAACGCTTTCAAATGCCCCTCGTAATGCTAGAAATGCCTCCTTCAATTCTTGTCGGACAGCACTATCCGGCTCATTGAGCAGTAGATTCTGATACGTCTCCAAGAACTGAATACGTAGTCGGTGGAACAGGTGAAGAAAATGGCGTAAAAATGCTATGCAGTCCAAGATTACTACTTCAATGCCTCCAGTCCTTTTATAGATTCCTGCAGCATATTCGCTGACATCATCTTCAATGACATCTGTTGTGATAAAGATATAGTTATCAATTCGATTGTCGTGTTCCGCCACCTTCTGCAATGCTCGATCCACATCACCTCGCGTAATCCGTTGCATTTTCATCTCATAGCTCGTTATCACGTTGTCATCATCTATTAGTGTGATTTCTAAATCTCCCAACGCGCCGGTTCGTTCATCCGCAGCCGTGTGACTTTGGAGAGGTAGCCCTTTTTCTCCAAGATACTTCTCGGCTGACTGATAAGCGGCTGCGACAACTAGCACAGGCAAACGACTGGAGTGCGGACATTGTAAATGTTGTTCAATGAGTATTACAATCGCTTCAGCCGATAATGGAATGTCACCCTCAGTACGTTTTAAGCCCGTAAGCAAAGATTCCATTCGGCGGCGTTTCTCATCCCTGATAACCAAAAGAACTCTCACAGTTTCCGCCAATAAAGTATCGGGACACACTTGTTCCGAGTGTACATGATCAAGAAGGATTAAAACTGTCTCGTAAAGTTTTGGCGGTCGTCCCACCAAGTTGGCTTCGGGGGTTAGGGCTATGTTTCTGTTTCGCAGGGCAGGTGTTAAAAACGCAGTGGTTGAATTACATGGTAAATCATGCTTAACGATAAAAGTAGAGATATAGATCTCATCATAGGTGCGTCCGGAGTAAACATCTGAATCCCCAATTTCCGTAAAGGGTTTTCTAATGTCAATCTCAGGTTTATGGACTTTTGCCAGTAGGCAAGCCATCAACAACCGAGCGCCAGCACGGTTTTGGGTATTACGGCAAACAAACTCAACCCGTTTTGTAATATCCATAGTATCCACAAGAGATTCTGAAATATGAACCATAGCAGTTTCAAAAGCTATATCAAGGATTTCTGAAGGCTGTTGCATTCCTGTTCCTTCTCGACCGAGTAGTTGACCCACAGCACCTCTCGTCTCGGAGTTTTAACAGAATGACATTTCTTAATCGGAGATTCGATACAGGTCCAGCCACTGTATAATTCATCCATTAAATCACAGTGATAACTTGACAGGGCAACCTTTCCCTCGACACAACGAAGAACATCAGCTAACTTCCTGTGATCCCTATTTGTCATTTCATACCCATAGGCACTTGAATCACCTCGCGACTCATGCGGGTAAGGCGGATCACAGTAAAACAGTGTTTCCTTGCTATCATAACGCTTGATGACATCAATAGCAGGTCCATTCTCTATCTGAACACGCAAAAGCCTCTGTGCAATTTCAGAAAGGCCTTCTACACTTCCCAACCACCTGGACACCGCTCCCGCCATTCCTGCCCGGCTTGTTAGTCGGCAATGTGCCCACCGACCTGAACTCGCCCTTTGTGCAAGTCCAATTCTAACCTGCCTTGCTCGAACATAGAAACGTCTTGCCCTTTCTAAATCCGATATACCGTTAGTAGTGTAAGAAATTGCCCTTTCAAACTCCTCTCGGGAAAAAGGGGTCAAGCCAATGGCTTCAAGTAACACCTCTTTCTCGTCACGAAGTACGCGGAAAAAATTAACCACTTCACCATCTATATCATTGTATGTCTCCACAGGAGAATGACTTCTATTGAGAAGAACTGCTGCCGATCCCCCAAAAGGCTCGCAGTAATGCTGACAATTTGGTAACAATGGTAGTAGCCAGCCAAGATGACTAAATTTTCCACCGTACCATCCAAAAGCAATTACATTTCCCATATATGCCGTTCGTCCCAAAAACAATCGACATTGAAACCTTAATCCAACTTCTCATGTTTTACCAACGAGTGCTCTACGTCAATTGGTTAGGTTACCCTTGATGCAAATTTGAAACTTCACAGACATCAGCAACTCAGTATTTCTAAAACCAGAAAGATTGGGACTATGTGTTTGTTTTGACTCGTGTTTGCCGCCGGACGAGGTGTCTTTTCACCAATCATCGAACATTTGGAAGACTATTCTGCAACTGTTCAACATCAGTGCCCAATTCCGTTATCGCCCGCTGTATATCTTCGGAATCCTTATAATGATTTACACGGTTTAGAGCCAGCCCCACATTGTTTGTCGCCTCGTTGATGAGTCGCGTGATTTCCGATTCATCGCCACCCGCCAGTTGAAATGCGTAATCGAATTTGGCTCTTTTGTTTCCTTCAAGATATTCGACAGCTCGAGGGCTTTCGAGAATTCTGCCAAAATCATCAACACGCCGCGAATCGGCGAAGAGCGGAAGTTGATTTCGGTTGCCAAATAGCCATCGCGAAAAGTTTTCGAGAGCATTCAGATGAGTTGTAGGTACTGGTGTTTTAGCCGTCTTTGGGTCTGCGGACATGTCAATTTCAAGATACTGTTGCACACCATATGTCCGAAGCGATAGGGACATAACGCTAAATCGGCCCTCGACATCCTTAACGGAAAAAGCTTCTAAACTGTCCATCATCTGTAAAAGCAACCGATAAGAAATGTAGTGCCGTCGAACCGTGGAGGTCTTGCTTCCAATCCTACGCATTACCTCTTCATAGCTCATACCTCGATCATCAATTAATTTGGCAATGTATTGCGCCTTCTCCTCGGGATGCCATTGCTTGATACCTGTTACATGCCGAAACCCTAAAAACGACTCGATTTCTTGGCGCGAACCAATCTGTATATAAGGAATCTTAGTAAAAAGTTCGTTGGGAATGTTGACTCCTTCGACCAACAAGCGCCATTTCTTTGAAACTTCATGATTGTCAACTGCCCGACGTAGATTGATTAGCGCAGCGAGGCGTCGATTTCCTTCAACGACAACGAAACGCTGCTCTCCATCCACTTGCTCTTTGACAACCAACAACGGTTCATGTGTCCAAAAACCACTCTCCAAATACGACACAGCGAGTTCATCAAGTACCCACTCACTCATCATATCAAGAACTTCGTCTTGAGAAAGATTTGTACTTGTTTGATGCCTGCCGAGTCTAGGATTTTTGGCATCAAGATAAAGGTCATCCAGCATCGCGTATTGAAGTTCTGTGCTAATTCCCATGTTGTACCTTATTCTGGTAATCCCCGTCGCATCGTGAACGCTTCGTCGCTGGGTTGGGCTGAACAAGTCGCGTAGGCATAGTAGCACAGCTAGCATTGACTGTCAATCGTTTTTGGCCAGGTTAGCATGTTGCAAGGTCTTTGGAAGGCGGTTTCGGAGGGCTCTAGAAGATTAAGAATGCAGTTAATCGAATGTCCCATGTAGATTCAAGAGCGTTCAATATCTTGAATTTCTGACATAAACTCAGGAAGCCGCGTTTTCCGAGAGGTTTACATCGCTGCCATCAGGGTGCACCGTATGCCACGGCGTCGCCTGCTCGTAGGCGTGCGCAACCTGGAGCAATTCCCTCTCAGCCCACCATCGCCCAACAATCTGAAGTCCGACTGGCAGACTTTCTTTCGTGAATCCGCACGGCACCGAGATGGCGGGTAAGCCAAGCAGATTGAAGATGCGTGTATTCTGGGTCAAGCGAGGTCGAATCCGGTTGGAATCGCTTCCGTCCGACGTATCAATCATGGAACGAAGCGGCGCGGGGGCAGGCACGGTGGGAGTGAGGAGGAAATCGACCGCCTCAAAGGCGCGAGCGAATTCACGGCGCGTGTGATCACGCGACCGAACGGCGGTAACGTAGTCCGCCGCGGAGAACTTCTGACCGTCCTCAAGTATCTCACGCACATCAAGACCGTAATTCTCTCGATGCTCGGAAAGACGTTCTCGATGAAAATGGCTCGCTTCCGCCATCAAGATGGTCAGCGTGGCTTGGTGAGCGTCGGGGATGAATGGCAGATCGAGTTCAACCACTTCCACGCCCAACGTGCATAGAACTTCAATCGCGTCGGCGACACTGCTTTCGACATCCGGATGGAGATCTTCGAAGCAATGCTGTCGAGGTGTGCCAGCCTTCATTCCACTGACAGAATCACTCAAAGATTCAGTGTAGTCGGGAACGGAGCGGCTCTCACTGTGCACATCGCCGCTGTCGTACCCCGCAAGCGCATTCATCATGACCGCGGCATCCTCGACACTGCGACAGATCGGACCGACACAGTCCAGCGATTGCGCGAGTTCGACGACGCCCGTGACACTGATCCGTCCGTAGGTGGGTTTAAGCCCGACAACCCCGCACATCGCCGCCGGAATGCGAACCGAGCCACCGGTGTCGGTGCCAAGCGAACCGGCACCAAAACCGGCGGCAACCGCCACCGCCGAGCCGCCACTTGATCCTCCCGCAACGTGCGACGTGTTCCACGGGTTAGCGGTTGTACCGAAATGCGGGTTTTCCGTCGTCACTCCGTAGGCAAATTCGTGCAAATTGGTTTTTCCAATGATTATGGCGCCTGCTGCTTTCAATCTCGCCGTGACAGTCGCGTCTTGCTGAGAAGGATCTACCGAAAAGAACTTCGACCCGCAACGGGTAGGCGTACCCGCAACGTGGATAATGTCCTTGAGTGCGATCGGAATTCCGTGCAGAGGTCCGCGGATGTGCCCCTGGCGAATCTCTCTTTCAGCCTGCCGTGCCCCCTTCAGACTTTGCTCCCGAAATAGCGTAATGAAGGCGTTTAGTGTCGAATTGCGTCTGCCAATTTCTGCGAGCGTGGTTTCAACCAGTTCTACGGGAGAGATTTCGCCGGAACGAAGAAGGTTCGCAAGGGTCTTAATCGGGAGGCGCAAAAATTTGTCCATGGGGCGAGTCGGTGGGTAAAGTAAGATTAAGGCGGCGCAACGTAGTGGCTACTCTTCATAACTGGATCTGTCCGTATTGCCGCCGTACCTCATGGTGTAGACCAAGAGATTGGTCATGAAACGGTGGACATCCGGGGAGCGGCGCATACGGAGCATGGTACGGCTTTCGATCTCCGCTGTTTCCATTGCGCACATATAGTCTTTGCGATTGAAGACAACCGCTAGACGGCGCCCGATCGTAATGCCTTTCTGAAATTTGAACTTGGACGTTTTCGGATTGTTCTCGGATCCCCAAAAAACATCGCCGCCGGTCGGCGGCACCGAAAGCTGATAATGAATCTTGTAGATCTCGTGGTTATGCGGGATGTGTTCCAATGGGTATTCCGGAAAGATTCTGTCAAGTTCAAGCGCCACCTGTTGTGCGAATAGACCGTTAAACCCGCAGTCGTCGAAGAAGAGCATCCCGCCACGATCGATAACATATCTCCGAAGGGCGGCTCGCTCCGCCGCAGTAAATTCGCCGGTCAACGGCCCGTCCTTTGCCAATCCGCGCGAGACGGTAATGTCTTTGTCGTGTCCCGTCATGAAGATTATCGGCGCGTCCAAGATATCGGGATCGGTCAGCCGAAGTGACCCGCCCTTGAAGTTCATATCCGCCCGGAGGCCTGTATTCTCGGCGAGCCAATTCATAAAGCTAGGGAGGGCGGTCGGATCCTGCCACCAGTCCGACAGAGAATGCCGGAGTCTTATGAGTCGGATATGTCCCTCAACGTCCGGCCCCTCTCCTACTAGCACAGCACCAAGTTTGTTCTTGGGTACAAATTCGCGCCGCGAAAGGTCGGAATACTCGGAGTCCGGAGAATCGATTGCACCTGTCGAGTCGATTATTGATGAAAATAAGCGATTCGCCTTAACCGTGCCGCTACTCGGTTTTTTTACAGTTCCAATGCGTAGTCCTTCATTCCCCGCACCTGATTCGCCGTCCGCCTCGCGAGACTTTATGTTGTGAGTCGCCACCGGTATATTCGCCTCGGTCTTAAGGCTCGTCAAGCCAGATTCCGGCGTAGTTACAGATATGTCGAGATTCTCTCGGACGAACACGGGTGACTTGCGCGAAGCTATCTTTAGCTCAACCGGGGTTGAGTCAGGACTAGCCAAATCTCTCTGGATACCGAGCGTCTTTGGTTTGGGAAATTCTGGCTGCGGACGCTTGATGGATTCTGTTTTCACGCCGCGTTTTGCGGGTGGCAGGTTGACCCAATCTAACGTGATGGATTCTCTCTCTTTATGCTCATGAATTATTGTTTGAATTAGCAACACGGCTAACACTAAATGCAGGAGAATGGATACGAATAACGAAGCGGGAAAGCGCATCCTCTGTATTGAAGCCATTTCCTCTACCGGAGGGGTACTATCAACCATGCCGCACGCGGTTCATGCGTTCATTGCTATTTCTTCTGGTGAGGCCGATTCGAATTGAACCGGAACCGCATCGGCTACGCCGCCCGTCATGATAATGTTCTTTATGGAGAAGAGTCGATGGATACGGGCAAAAAAGCGGTGGAGCCTGGTGATTATCGCTTATAATCGGATCTGTCCGTATTACCGCCGTATTTCATGGCGTAGACAAACAGGTTGGTCATGAATCGGTGAACATCGGGTGATCGCCTATCTCGCAGCCTTGCCCGGCTATCGACCTCTGCGGTTTCCATCGAGCACATGTAATCTTTGCGGTTATAAATGACCGCTAATCTGCTGCCAATCGAGATTCCTTTCTGGTAGGCGAACTTTGACGATATCGGTCGATAGACGCCTCCTGCGCCCTGTGCTGCGCCCGGAGCCGACCAAAATACGTCACCTCCTCTGGGGGGTAGGGGAAGTTGGTAGTAGAGTTTGTAAATCTCATGGTTGTGCGGAATATCCTTGAGCGGATATTCAGGAAAGGTCTTGTCCAGCTCGAGGGCGATCTGTTGGGCAAATAGACCGTTAAACCCACAGTCATCGAAGAAAAGCATTCCGCCCCGGTCGATGATGTATCTCCGCAGCGCTGCCCGCTCTTCGGCGGAAAAACCATCCGATAACGGTCCATCCTTGTTGAGGCTGCGCCCCACGGTTATATCCTTATCATGTCCGGTCATGAAGATTAATGGAGCGTCTTGTATGTCCGGGTCGGTCAAACGCAGTGATCCTCCCTTAAATTTCATGTCCGCTCGAATGCGCGTGTTCTGCCGTAGCCATTTGAACAGGCTAGGCATGGCTGTCGGGTCCTGCCACCAGTCCGATAACGAATGCTTTAGTCGGATGAGTCGGATGTGTCCGCTAATGTCTCGTCCTTCGCCGGACATAACCGCTCCAAGTTGATCTTCCGGAACTGATATGCGTCCAGAGAAATCCGAACCTTCCAAACTCGCCGAATCGGCTGTGCCGGTTGATTCCACCCTACTCTCCGCAGTTATTCATCGGGAATATAACATTTTTTGACTTCTGGTCCGAACAAGTCAAGAATTTGATGATGAATGGGTTTAAGATTTACTACCAGTTGCTGTGTTTGATTGGCTTGGTGTATCAATAAAAGATCGATACCCTCGAAAACTTGAAAAATACGTCGTAGCGTTGGGCGTTGCGTGGGCTTGCCGACTTGGTTGGGAATGGTTCGTCCCTGCCGGGTTAGTTCAGACCGAACCCAACGCTCTGCTAGCGCATAAACCAGTAGCGACAGTCCCATCACCATTAAAAGCGCCATAATACGTTGTGGTTTTTCTAAGAATAGACTGGAGGCAAAAAATAACGGGTCTTTGAGAAATCGGAATCCACGTTCTACCGAAACGTTCTGACCTTTGTACGCTGAAAGTATCGTGGCGTCATCAAGAGATATGGCATCTAATTCATTCGTTGCCAAGACAAACTTACCTTTACTGTTTTTGGCTTGTTCAATTGCCTGTGGCTGTTCAACAACCTGACCAACAACTTGAAAACCGATTCGTGTCGGAGATTGTTCTTTGGTTGGACGCCCTGGGTTTGGGTAATGAGCAATGTCAATCAGTTCAATTTGAGGTTCATGATAGCGCCACCCGGCAGAAAGAGTGGAGACCGCTTCCCTGGCGGCAATCTGGGTGTTGAATTCTTTATGGCTCAATTGACGAAGCGATTTTTTTGCAGTTTCGCGTTCTTTGGCAATCTTTTTCTCCAAAGTAGCAACTTCTCGACGATAAGCCGCTTGTGAGTAGACAAGCAACCACCTTTGCGCCACATCGCCGTAACTACTTTCAATGGAGAGGTAACGATAGCCGTTTTCAGTTGCCGGTTGCATGGCTTCTATTGAGAAGGTTTGATACAGTTGTTTGACAGCCTTTATTGTTTCTGGCACTCGACATATCCATCGGACGTTTGATAATGTGCGGAGGTTGTTGGCTGTATATAGCGCACTATCGGCAATAAAATAAGGGGTTTCGCCCTCTTGAAGTTGCGTCAGATAAGAATTTATAGTGCTAGGAAAACTGGTTTTGTCAGCCTGATTTCCATCTAGAGTTTCTAGCCACACTGGAATCTGGGATCGATAAGAACAAAGCAGATGGACGACCACTTGTTTCAAATCGGGGCGATAGTCTCTCGAATAGCCATGCGTAACTTGAATGGCATTTTCGTCATCGCTGTCTGCCTCATAGGCGCCATGAAGACTGAACGTTGTGCTATCAAGATGCACAAAGCGATGCTCCACCCCATAAGTGGTTAAGGCCTTACTCGCCACCGTGGCAAACGCCTCGGTCACTCCTTTTTCATACAAGGTGTCTAAGGCACGTCCTAGACTGTCATCATTGAAGTCGCTAGCTTGCATTTGCGGCTGAATCAACAAATTGACCGGTTTAGTGGAAAAAAATTCGGGCGTTAAATAGAGTGGACGACCCACAAAGCCCAAAGCGTTGAGTATCATAGCCATCACCGCTTGACCTACAGAGACTTTACGCTTTGTTTGACCTATGAATGTATCAATTGTTTCAACTAAGCCGATTTGATGGCAAATGCCAGCAACAATACCTAGATGATCTATACTTTGAGTGACGAAGGTAGATTGTGTCATTAAGGCTCCTCCTAAGAAGTGATTACTAGAAGGATACCATAAATTAACTCAATCGGTGCTCACAACTGCGGAGTATAGGTTCCACCATTGCAGCTCCCATCCCTTTGCCTCCCATTCCTTTGCCGCGACCGGGCGCGGTTCCGGTACCACCCGTCACTACGCCCCTCCTCGATTCGCCGCCTTCGCCTTGTCGAGAAGAAAGTGTGATCTCGTGTGGTTTGACAGGTATCTTTGCCTCGGTCTTGACATCCTCCATCCTTGCTTCAGGCGTACCTACAGAAAGGTCCGCGCTGTCTCTAACTAACGAGAAAGATCGGCTTGCCGCGGCTTTTACCTCAAGCGGCTTTGCACTGGGATTGACCCGATGTCGAGCTAAATTGAGCGACTTTGGGGTCCTTATCGTCGGTTCCACACGCTTAATTTTCGGTTTCTTTATTGTGCGTGCTGTACGGGGCAATTTGACCCAGTCTAACTCAATGTACTCCTTCTCCTTATATTCTGAAGTGAGAGTTAGGGCAAGAAGCATGGCGAATACCAGATGCGCGGAAATGGCAATCAATAAAGAATTAGAGACGCGATTCTGACGAGTTGAATCCATAAGTATCCAAATTCCTCCATTGAGATACAGACCTGGATATATCCTAACAAGGTTAGCCTACAATGACAAGGCGCGCCAACCGAGTCGTGAGTCTATCGGGTGCTCATACCGAGTTCCTCTCGTAGATCCGCTTTGAAGTTGCCCGACATTACCCCTGTTACGCCACCTGTCATGAAGATGTGTCCGTCCGATTTAATCTCAATCTCAATTTGCCCACCGGGACTATGCACCGTCAGTTCACTGTCCACATACCCCAGCCTGTGTGCAGCGCTAGCCGCCGCGCAACTGCTGCTCCCCGATGCCAATGTGTAGCCCGCACCCCGCTCCCAAATCTCGATCTGAATGTTCTGCCGATTGATGACTTTCAACAGTTGGACGTTGATTTTGTTAGGAAACAGCGGGTGGTTCTCCACAAGCGGTCCAAGTTCAAGTGCCGACTCCTTCGAGATCTCCTGCATCGGAATAACGCAGTGCGGGTTGCCGACCGACGCACATGTCACCTTGAATTCCTCTTCTCCCACCATTAGTGCTTCGTCAACGACTTCGCGTTTCTCTCCGCTAACCGGAATCTCATCGCTAACGAAGGTCACCGTCCCCATGTCGACCTTGATCTGGCGCGCTTGGTTGTCCAGAATCTCGACGGCTACCTCCCCGCCGAGCGTTTGAAGCCTAAATTGTTTGCCTTCGCTATAGGATTCGTCAAAGAGGTATTTGGAAAAAATTCGGATACCGTTCCCACTCTTTTCCGCCTCGCTGCCATCGGGGTTCAATATCTTCAACGAAATCTCGTCGCCATCAAAGATTGGCCCATAAAGAATACCGTCGGATCCAATCCCAAAGTTTCGATGACAGATTCGTTGGATGTTTGCCTCCGTTAAACTCACCTCGTTTCTATTCGGATCGATGACGATATAATCGTTACCGAGTGCATGATACTTGTAAAAATCCACTATAACTGACTTTCCCCCAGATTAGGACACAGTTGTTCCGCAATACGCGCACGAAGATATGGAGTCTTCCGCTGCGCATGTCTCGATTTCAGGCTCCAGATAGTTTTCCAAACTTGTGACACAGTTCGGGTTAAGGCACTGCTTGCCGCCAATAGAAATCCCGCGAGTAGGTGGCTGAGTCAAGATAAGCTCCTCAAGTCCCGTCAAACTTGCGATCAACGCCATGCGGGTCGGAATGGCGTTCGCGGATTGTTCAAAGTAGGCGGCTCGCGGGTCTTCGTCCAATTCGTAGGAGAGTTCGTTGACGCGGGGCAAAGGGTGCATTATCATTGCGTCCGGTTTGGCGTCGCGCATTACGTCGGCATTGACAAGGTAGCTTGAACGCGCCGTCTCCGGATCGACACCCGCCGGCAAACGTTCCTCCTGAAGCCGATTCACATAAATGACGTCAAGTTCGCCAATCACTCCCGCGAGATGTATGGTTTCCGTCGGCACCTGTCCGTATAGATGCTTAATCTGCGTGAGAACCCCGTTTGGCATCTGAAACCCCTTCGGCGCGATATGAATCAGTCTGCCTCCGAATCGCGCTATGGCAAGTGCGAACGAATGAGCCGCCCGCCCGTAAAGCAGATCGCCGCAAATACCGACCGTTAGTCCTTTCACGTCGCCCTTCCGAGCTATCACCGTGTACATGTCGGCAAGCGCTTGCGTTGGATGCGCATGGCTGCCGTCGCCGCCGTTGATAACCGGTATGTTGGCGTAACGCGCCATGACTCGCGCCGCCCCCGCGAAACTGTGGCGCACGACTATGAGGTCCGCGTAATTCGTCACCATGCGAGCAGTGTCGGCTATGGTCTCGCCTTTAGCGACAGATGCCGCGTACGGATCGGCAAATCCGAGCGTCCGTCCATTCAACCTCTCCATCGCGCTCTCAAACGATAACCGCGTTCGCGTGCTTGGCTCATAAAACAGTGTCGCCAGCAGCTTGCCCTGACAGAAGCCCGACCATGTCGCCAAATTCGTCCGCATCTGATCCGCGAGTCGATAGATCTGGTGAATCTCAAAATCGGATAGATCATCAAGCGTGATGAGATGTCTCATGGTCGTTGCCTCAAATCTTCAAAACTGCGATGCGTGCGGTGGTTCACAGACGAACCATTTATCAGCCCTCGGGGGAGTTCTATCGCCTTCGCTGTCCACTCAGTTGATCGGGTTGGATAGGCATATCCAATCCGCACACATGCAGTGGATTTGGCAATCCACTGCGAGCGGTCATTGACCCGATCTAACCCCGAGTCTTTCGCTCCGGAGGATTGAGACTGGCGTGAAAAGTAATCTTCCGCCGTTCCAATTCCAATCACTGCACCAAACTGCCGACCAACTCCTTGACCGAATTAACATCGTGATTCACCAAATACTCTCGAATTCCGTCGGTCACATCTAGGGGTGCGCGCGGATTGACAAAGTTCGCCGTGCCGACCGCCACCGCAGAGGCTCCCGCGATGAAAAATTCAATCGCATCTTCTCCCGTCATAATTCCTCCCATGCCGACGATCGGGATCTTCACCGCGTTGTAGACCTGCCACACCATTCGCAGGGCGACCGGTTTTATCGCCGGACCGGAGAGCCCTCCGGTCAGATTGGCGAGTTGAGGACGACGTGTCTCCGCATCAATCGCCATGCCGAGCAGCGTGTTTATCACGGAAAGCCCGTCCGCGCCTGCGCCCTCGATCGCACGGGCGATTTCCGCTATGTCCGTGACATTCGGCGATAACTTGACCAGCAACGGCAACCCGGTTTTCGACCGTACACTCCCAACGAGGTCGCCCGCCAATCGCGGATCGACACCAAAACTCATCCCGCCGCAATCCAGATTCGGGCAAGAGATATTCAGCTCTATCGCGGCGACACCTTCCGCCGCATCAAGTTTCTCCGTAACCTCGCAATACTCCTCCTGCGTCTCGCCGCACACATTGACCACGACAGGCACATCGAAATCACGCAGGTAGGGCAACTTCTCCGAGATGAAATTATCCACGCCGACGTTCTGTAACCCGATTGCATTGAGCACTCCCGACGGTGTCTCTATAATTCGCTGCATCGGGTTTCCGTGCCACGGCTCGCTTGTGATTCCCTTGACGACGATTGCACCAAGTTGATCAAGGTCGACAAAATCAACGTACTCGCTCCCGTAGCCGAACGTGCCCGATGCGACCATGACCGGCGTCCTCATGCGGATACCCGCTACATTTACCTCAAGCGAAACACGATTCGCGCCCATCTGCCGCATCACCCCAACCCTTTCAAGTGGAAAAAAGCATAATGCATCTTCGCCGAAAAGTCAAGACCGATTAACCGGATGATCAGCCGAGATTAAACGAACGAACAGTGGGTGAGATAGGCATTTCAGAGGTGCATGGAAGGATGGTGAAGAGCCCCAATGGGGACTGATGCGCAAGGACGACCATAGTGACGAATTCTTACGATTGAGACTACCACACATGCCACTATTGTAGATACAACAATCGTCCCATTCCCGGTCCGAAAAAAATCCGATTCGTCCGCCCTGCAAGGTTATACCATTTCTATATATTGACAGTGCATTAATGGCGATAATCAGATTTTTCCAAAGCGGGGCAAGATGCCCCGCCTACGAGGATTGGTGTGAAGAGCAACAGTGGGTATGGGTCGTGTCATAATAGTTTAATGAAAATCACTAAATGCACTATTATTCAAACGAAATGGTATTACCAGCGTATACGAACCCGATTGTGGGAATCCGCCTCTATACCGCGCCATCGCCTCAAGTTTACATGCGATAGGCCTGCCCGCCCCGCTGAAATCTGTAGACACGGCATCGAAATCTATTATAATATGTGTGCCATCGGTAGAACTATCCCATAATCGTGTGAGGAATGCTATGAAGATCTTTGTTCCCGGCAGAATCTGCCTATTTGGTGAACATAGCGATTGGGCGGGAGGCTACCGCCGTATCAATGCTGATTTGGAAAAGGGGTACACCCTGATTACGAGCACCAATCAAGGCGTGTATGCCGAGGTAAAGCCTCATCCCACGAAACTTATCTTCCGCACAACACTGAGCGATGGGGAACGGAAGGGACCATTTGAACTGCCGATGGAACCGGAGGCGCTGCTCGCGGAAGCGGAAAAAGGGGGATTCTTCAGTTATGCCGCCGGTGTTGCCCACCAAATCCTGACACACTACCGTGTGCGCGGAATCGAAATAGACAACTATCTCACAGATCTTCCCGTAAAGAAAGGGCTGTCTTCCAGCGCCGCAATCTGTGTCCTTGTGGCTCGCGCCTTCAACCGCGTCTACGATCTCAAGATGACGACGCGCGGCGAGATGGAATCCGCCTACACCGGCGAGATTACCACCCCTTCCCGATGCGGTCGCATGGATCAAGGCTGTGCGTATGGCCGCCCCGTTATGATGAGTTACGATGGGGACCGGCTTGATGTCAAGGAATTCAATGTACCGAACGACCTCTACTTCGTTATCGTAGATCTCGCCGCCAGTAAAGACACGAAAGAGATTTTGAGTGCACTCAATCGCTGTTATCCGTTCGCCGAAAACCAACTCCAAAGGAACGTTCAGGAGTATCTTGGACCGATCAGCGCTCGAATTACGAATGCCGCCCATGGAGCATTGCGGGGTGGAGATGCCGATCGAATCGGTCAATTGATGACAGAGGCGCAAGCGGAATTCGACTCTCATCTGCAACCCGCGTGCCCTTCGCAATTGACTGCCCCGGTATTGCACCAACTGCTCGAATATGAACCCCTACAACCCTACATCTTGGGCGGCAAGGGCGTTGGATCTCAAGGAGACGGTTCAGCGCAATTCATCGTCCCGGACAAGCAGAGCCAGCGTAAAGTGATCGATATCATTGAACGCGATCTGAAAATGCCATGCCTTGAGCTTGCGATCGAGGCAGGACGGCGTGTGCGAAAAGCGGTGATCCCCGCCGCGGGATTCAGCACCCGCCTTTTCCCGGCTTCAAAGGGCATCATAAAGGAACTGTTCCCAATCATCGACAGTGAAGGAAGAGCCAAACCAGCTATCATGGCATTGATTGAAGAGGCTGTAAACGCTGGAGTGGATGAAGTTTGCCTCATCGTTCAGCGCAGGGATCGCGAGTTTTTCGAGGATTTTTTCAATACCCCGCCTCCAATCGAAAACTACAACCGACTTTCCAAGGAAGACCAGGACTACTGCCAATACCTGATGGACCTTGGACGACAGGTTACGGTAATTCCACAGGAGGTTCAGGAGGGATTTGGGCATGCCGTTTTCTGTGCGAAAGAATGGGTTGACGGGGAACCCTTCTTGCTCATGCTGGGCGATCATCTTTACGCCTCCGACAGTGAAACGTCGTGCACGAGGCAACTTCTGGACGTATACGATAAGGTCGGGCATAGCGTTGTCGGATTGAAAACAACCTCCGTGGAGGAGCTTCACAATTTTGGATGTGTGAACGGCGTTTGGCATGATGATTCGCTTCTTTCGATAACGGAGTTCTATGAGAAACCGCCTGTGGAATATGCACGGCAGCACCTGCATGTTGATCGAATGGAGGAAGATCTGTTCCTGACCGTCTTCGGACTGTATGTTCTCACACCGCAGATTTTTGACTACCTCGAAGAAAACATCGCCCATAATCTCCGCGAAAGAGGCGAGTTCCAGTTGACACCCTGTCTTGACACACTGCGGAAAGAGGACAATTTTTCCGGATATGTTCTCAAGGGCAGACGCTTTGATATAGGGCTTCCAGAAGCATATAGGGAAACAATAATCGATTTTCGAAACACGTGAAACCACCGGGAAAATACGACGCGGAGTTTCGTATAACAACCCGATACCAGTTTGCCATAGAACCGGTTCGGTCAGTTGATTGTTAGCATTTTCTGAAATGGGGTTGCTTTGGTAGTGCGGGTTCACAGGAATCCTAATGCTAACAGAAAAAAATTTGCCGTGATGACGGTTTGTCCTGGTGCCAATGGTCTGATATTTCGCTTTTTTCAGTATTTTCTGGCGCCGCTTTTATAGGGCAGCGCGCCTATCACACAGTATCGAAAATCAAGCTCCAATACTTGCCGGACGCTGTTTCACGAAACTGCGCTAAAGTGCGCTCACCAAATTGGGGCGCGGGGATCTCTATCGCACTCACTGTCCGTTCAGTTGATCGTTCGCTTGATCCCATTTGATCCATTTGAGTGACGCTTCGCATTGGGTTCAAAAAGGAGAATCGGACACACCGAGGTGAAGTATTATGCCACATCGGATAAAATTCAATGCACTGCAAATGCAGAATCGAAAATCTTTGAGAGTGAGGATGTTTCGAGGTAGTTTTCATGCAATCCAGGTGTCTTGAGTAACTCAATATTCCAATTATCGGAAACGTTTCTAACGGCGGAATGAATTCGCATCATCTTGCCCGATTTCTCGCAGCAAAATCAAATCCCCAATCTATCGCTAGGCAATACTCGCCTAATTTAGCCTGCGTTAGCCAGGATAACGGTTTAACCGGGCGGTTTAGTCAATAGTAAAGGGCTACTGAATGCAGTCGCAGCCTGCGTTGACGGCGTTCCGGCTTGGGCTAAAACAGAAGGTGCTTGCATTTCCGGGCTAAGGCTCATGATTTGGCGGTTGCCGCCATTGAATGGTTGCTCCTAACTTGTGCGGCTGCCACTCCTTTATTCGTTTGATTGTCTATTCCGGCTGAATTATACTATATATATGTGAAGTTGTCAATGCAAAAGTGAAACTGAGCGGTTAGTGGAGGTTGGATATACAGAACGGTGAAGTTCCGAAACAAACTCTGTGTTTGGGCATTATTGCAATAGAAAGGTGAAATCGGGAATAGGAATTCCCTCCCACAGAAGAAATAGTATTATATGTTAGACAAGAAAAAAGAAATCTTACTGGCAGGACTGGCGTTCCTTGGCATTTGCGCGCTTGCGGCATACGGCGAACAGCGTCTGGAAAGTTCTGGCGTTTTTGTCTGGTATAGCATTGTTCCACCCCTCCTTGCCGTCACCTCGGCAATTGCGACACATCGGTTGTTGGTAAGTCTCGGATTATCGGTAGTCGCCGGGATTGTTCTCTCGTCGATACGAAATGTGTCGGATTCCGTCTGGAATTGGTTCCCTTCCGTTTACAGCCAAACAACGTCAGTCGCAACATCCGTCGTAAATTCATTCAACCTTTTTATAATCGTCTTCATCATCCTGACTCTCTCCACAATCTCCGTGGTAATAGTGTCCGGGGGTATCCAAGGTATTATCCGTTGGCTCTCGCGATTTGCGAAGGGAGCGCGTTCAACCCAGTTCGTTACCGTTCTCATGGGATTTGCAGTATTCATTGATGACTACGCCAACACAATGATTGTCGGGTCTGCCATGCGCCCCGCAACCGACCAAAAACGGATTAGCCGCGAGAAACTGGCGTATCTCGTGGATTCCACGACCGCTCCTATCGCGGGCTTGGCGGTGGTCAGCACCTGGATCGGGTATGAAGTTGGGCTGTTCAATGAGGTCGCCAACTCGCTAGGCATACAGAAAGACGGCTATTCCATGTTTTTCGACACCCTCGGATTTCGCTTCTATTGTCTGATGACGATTATCTTTGTTCTTGCAAACGCACTGGGCGGCATCGATTTCGGAGCAATGCGTAAAGCGGAGATGCGTGCACGAGAGACCGGAGCCGTAATTGGTGAAGATGCGAAACTGATGTCCTCAAGAGCATTCACAACGCTGAAATCCGCGTCATCTGCAAATGTTCATCCGCTCAGCGCGGTCATCCCGATTGGTAGCCTTCTCGGCGTCATGTTGATAGGTTTCTGGGTTGATGGCGGCGGTAAGGGATTTGTCCTGTCCCCATCGGCATGGCGCGAGGCGCTGTCCAATGCGAACAACCTTAAAATCTTGGCAATTGCCTCCGGGAGCGGTTTCCTATTGTCGCTTTTCTGTGCAAGGCTACTCTCACGGATAAGTTTTTCCGAGATTGGATCTGCAGTAATATCCGGTCTCAAAGGCAGCTTGCTGCCAACCACGGTTCTTATCCTGGCGTGGAGCCTAAAAGCCGTCTGTGACCAACTGTCAACGGGAGATTTTCTCGCGGCGACGGTGGAAGGTGTGGTTTCGCCGTTATGGTTCCCCGCGCTTCTCTTCATCGTCGCGTCCCTGACTTCGTTCGCAACCGGCACCAGTTGGGGCACGATGGCGATTCTCATTCCGACTGCCATTCCGATTGCGTATTCACTTGATGGGGGCGCCTATGGATTGACGACAGTGATCAGCTTGGGGGCGGTGCTTGACGGATCGATCTTCGGCGATCACTGCTCTCCTATCTCCGATACGACCATCATGAGTTCCATCGCGAGCGAATGCGACCCGATTCACCATGTGCGCACCCAGCTCCCCTACAGCCTGACTGTTGCCGGGCTTGCGCTGGTCTGCGGCTACATACCGGCAGCGCTGGGCGTTTCATCGTACGTCGGGATAGGTGCCGCCGGAGTTCTAATCGTCCTGTTATTCTATGTCGTAAGCAAGTTCGGGACGAATCGACACGCAATGCCGTAATCACCATAATTTTTTTGCCGCCCGACCTTCATGCACGTCAATGAGTTGCACCGTCGTCTCGCCGAACGCTATCCGCTGAGGCAGGAAATCATCCGACTGGCGAATCGGAATATCGACATAACTGTTGTAGTCGATCCCGATCAATTCCTTGATGAATTGAGTAAAGAGGAAAACGACGGCGCACTACGCCTTCCCTATTGGGCATATCTATGGCCATCTTCAATCGCGCTCGCGCGTCATCTGGATCAGATGGACTCGCTGAAGTCTCAACGGGTTTTGGAAATCGGCTGCGGATTTGGGGTATCGGGAATCGTCGCTTCCCAAGGCGGTGGGAGGGTTCTGTTTACCGACTACGAAAAGGACGCGCTGCTGTTTGCGCAATATAATGCCCTTCAAAACAGGTGTACCGAGGGAGCATCTTTCGTCCAAATGGATTGGAGCGCTCCATGCTTCAACGGTCGGTTCACGCGCATCCTTGCGGCAGATGTGGTTTATGAGGAGAAGAACTGGGAACCGATTCTCGCGCTCATCCAAAAACATCTTGCCGTTGACGGCGCGGCGATAATAGCGGAACCGAATCGAGCCAACGCGGATGGATTTTTCGATCTGCTCGCGCGCCACGAATTCACGTCGGAGGAATTCGGGTACACGGCGCTTTTGGAGGAGGATCCCTCCACCATCACGGTCTACTGCGTGAGGAGGGAAGAATGAACGGCTTGGAATAATGGAACGACGGTAGCATTGTAGGGTGGGCACCGCCACCATTTCTTGCAGAGATCGCATCAGCAGATAGATAGAAGGGAGTGGGTGACGGTCGTGATAGAGAACCTATTGTGATAGAATTTCTGTCACGCATCAGCTACTGTAAACCATAGCGTTGACTAAATGGTTTACTCGCTAAGTGTATATGATAAGTGTTGGGCGTCGGTAGTTAACATTGTCTGAACTGTGATTTATGGGATTCTTGTGATTGCCTTGATTGTCAGTGGCTAGTTGCTAGTGATGAGTTAACCAAACCGTTCTCTTGAAGCCCACTGGGATTTAGGGAAGAAACCAAGTTTTCAAGAAAAAACTTGGTTTCGACATGCGTTAAATACTTAGCGAGAAAACCACTAAATACAAAAGACGGATGAATCTGGAACTCCCCTAAAAAGTCATGAAAGAAACCTTCCAAACACACAGCCCGGAAGAAACACAGACAATCGGTCAAAATATCGGTGAAACTCTGAAAAACGGGGATGTGGTTGCCCTCATCGGCGATCTCGGCGCTGGAAAGACCTGTCTGACCCAAGGGATCGCTTGCGGAGTCGGCATTGCTTCCCACGAGGTCGTCAACAGCCCGTCCTACACCCTGATCAATGAGTACGCGGGGGAAATACCAATTTACCACATCGATCTCTACCGCCTAAAACATCACGGCGAAATCGTCGATCTTGGATTGGAGGAATATCTGGAGGGAAACGGGATTTGCATCATCGAATGGGCGGGCCGCATGGCGAATTTGCTTCCTACGAACCGCATCCAAATTACGATAACGTGGGTAGACGAGTCAACCCGCAGAATTGAATTGCGACGAAACCCCGCCTGAAGATACACAAGTGTAAAACAGTTTAGCGATTGATTGTCAGCGCTGTAAGGGACGCAGATCTGCGTCCCCTACGAATGGATAAGCTTTGAGGAGGGTGCGGCGAATGTCGTCCAACCTTCCGACCCTATTCCCACGACCGCTTCAACGGATCATGGATATTAACCGTCAGTGCGGGACCCAGCCCCTCTATCTCAAGACGCAGCGTGTCGCCGTCATGAATCGGCGACAGTGATTCATGGTGGGTGCCGGTTGACACTACATCACCCGGCTCAAGCGTGACGACGTTGGTAACCTCCTCAAGCATTTCGGGAATAAAGCGATCCATGGAGTTAGAGGAGAAGTCATGACGAAGATCATCGTTTACCCAAAGCCGGATGCCGAGATCATTCGGATCTTCAATCTCGTCCGCGGTGACTAGCGCAGGCCCCATCGGCGCGAACGTATGCCAACTCTTTCCAAGGAAAAAGCCGCCGTGCAACCCGCGGGCTGAGCCGTCTATGAATTGCGTGTATCCGAAAACGTGATCCATGGCGTCGGCTTGCGAAACCCGGCTCGCTGTCTTTCCGATTACCAATGCCAACTCAGGTTCAAAGTGAAAAACGCTGGCTTCGGCTGAAGGAAATTCGGAGGTGTCGCCTGTGCCGATAATGCTCGTCGGCGACTTGAGGAACGCATTAAACTCTCCGCGTTCGGGTGATTCAGGTTCAATGTAATTGCCGGCGAGGCAGAGCAACTGACCCGGTCGCGGCATAGGTGCTCTTAGACGCACGTCCGCAAGCGACACGCCGTCTCCTCCAGCCGCCGCGCTTTCCATGTCAGCTTGGAGGTCTCCGAAATCCTCAATCAACATGTTCATTAGTTCCTGCGGCGAATGGTAGGATATGCCACCAACCGCGGAGCCGACATCAACGATTTGATCTCCATTAATTACGCCAAGTTGATAGTCATTGAAAAACGCAAGTTTCATTTCATTATCTCCTTGTATGATCCGTTTCAAGGTGAACATTCTACAACATGCGGGGAAAATCCACGCGATAGCGAAAATGGATTAACGAGTAATGCGTGATAAATAATGGAGCCATTTGAGCATTAGGCATCACATTAGCTTGTGAAGAATTCATTATAGCATGGACATCGGGAATATGGAATAAAGATTAGCCGTATTTCTCGTTGAGTATCTTACTCGCAGCCGCTTCATTGCAGAGCTTCCTGTAGGCTTCATCAATCGGAATGTCCGCCGCGCTGCCGGGAGCAAATCCACAGTCGGGATGAATGAATAGCCGCTCCGGATGCACGAATCTCAGAGCTTTCTCAACGCGCGTAACGATCTCCTCTGGTGTGTCTACACGTTCGCTCCGGCAATCCACACAACCAAGCCCGATAGCTCTATCCTCAGGTATTTCACGCAAGACATCGTAATCTCCCGCAACGGGAATCGCAAACTCAAGCATATATGCCTTGACACACAACTGTTTGAGGCAATCCATAATCGGCTCGTAGCCGCCTTCGCCTACCCATCCATCCCTTCCTTTGTTGCGTCGACAGAGATGTATCGCCGTGTTCAAATCCTCGAATCCATCAAGAATCTCGTTGAGTAAATCGACACAGAGGCGCATCTCTCGCTGTGGATCGTCGTATTGGCTTCGAACTCGCTCATCAACAAAGAGACACAGGTGTGGATCGTCGAATTGCACGTGACGAATACCCTCTTCGCGAAGGGCTTGGAGTTCGCCACGAAGAACGGGTATCAGATCCCGCATGAATGCCTCTCGCGTTGGATAACTGGCGCGGCTCATCTCGGCGTCCCACATCCGTTGACCGAGGAGATATGGCGATGGCAGTGCAACCTTGGGCTCACATCGGCTATGCTGGCGGATGAAGGACGCTTCCTTCGCTACCAAGCCGGGATTACGGGACGAAATTGGCTTTGTCACAATTGTCCACGGCTGATTGCCGCGATAACTCACCTCGAACCCATCACAGATGTCAGCGATAATCCCTATGTAACTTAGCCGGCGCCATTCACCATCGCTGATAATATCGATGCCTGCGGCTTCCTGCATCGCGATGACGTAAGCCACGGCGGCATCCAGTCTGCGTAAGAATTCTGCGTCATCCAAGTCACGCCGTGTCTCCGGTTTGAGTAGATCTCGCACAAACTCCGGTCGAGGCATTGATCCCACGACAGTCGAAGTAAAGGGTTTACTCTCTCTCATCATTTTACCTCCACAGTTTACGTGCCAACTCAAGATCTTGTTGGGTGTCAATCTCCATGTATCCGCCAGCACAATCCACATGCGCCATCTCCACACCTGCCTCAATCATCTCCTGAAACAGATGAATGAGATATGCTTTCTGAAAGCTCGGCGCTTCCCGATAAGGTTTGTCACCGTAGCGCCGGCGAGACCGATGGTAATGTTCTTGCAACAGATATGCGCCTTCAGTCGAAAATTTTGCCACCCCAATGAATTCTCCATGGGCTTCCGACTCAGGTATATCCCGATGGATTTGGGTAACCACCCCATTGAGCACTGTCACCTTTTCGGCGTCATCGGTTGGATGCTCCGTGCGGTGGGTATAACGCTCAAGCCACTGTGTATCAACGCCTAAGGAGATATCGTCATCGCTGGCAATAAGGTCCCTTACAATGCCTGGCTTGAACAGAATGTCCGAATAGCAACAGACAAATGGCTCATCCATTTCGGGCTCTGCGTACATTAACGACGCGAGAATGTTGTTGTTTTCCCAGTTAGCGTTATGATAGAACACGAGTTGTGGATAGTCCCTACGCACCTTCTCGATCGCGTAACCTCCGATAAAACAGATACGTTCGAAATCATTATCTGCGAACGCCTGAAGTCCCCAATCGAGAATGCGACGGTTATTGACTTCAGCAAAGCATTTCGGAGTATTGGCTGTCGTGGGCATTAGTCGAACGCCCCTTCCAGCTCCGATAATAATCGCCTTCAAATCCCCTACTCCTTATCTCCAATTCGCGTCAGGTAGTTAATTAATGCATGTTGCTACCTATAAGTGAGAAACCGAGTTTTTGGTTCACGTATGCTAAATCATGGGTAAATCGATCCTATTTTCGCCAATCTCATGCTTCCACGTGGGAAAAAACTAGGTTTCTCTCTCTACCAAGTAACACTCCACATTGCACTCCTCTGGAGTGCGGAGATTGGACGCATCACGATTCTATTGACATTGCACTCCTCTGGAGTTAAAACCATGCTATGAAGGAATGTCTTTTCAAAACCCAACAAAAGCGAATAACGGGTGTTGCTTGCTGAAAGAATTATTCCGATAGGGATAATGGCGCGCTATCAAGTAACACTCGACATTGCACTCCGCTGGAGTGCAGAAGCGGCGAGGAATCGTGTTCTATTGACATCTCACTCCGCTGGAGTGAAAACCATTCTAAGAAGGAATGCTTATTCAAAGCCCATCATAGAGCGAGAGTTGGGTGTCACTTGATAAGGGAATTATTCCGTCAAGGATAATGTGCGCTATAGACAAACCGTCGGGGCAAGATGCCCCTCCTACATGGAAATGTGAGGCAGTTACTTGCTGAAAGAATTATACTCGGCATCGGTAAATATTGCGTTTTTTCTTGGTATAAATCAGGTATAATTTGGAAAGGAGGCTTTTGTAGATTTAAACTAACGTTTATGTAACGTTTATGGCTTTTGACGAGGGCGCTATGATTGTAATTGACTTTACTCAAGAAGCTATCGAAGCATTGAATTATCAGCGTTATCATCATCCTCATCCTAGGGTACAGCGTAAAATGGAGGCGCTTTGGCTCAAGAGTCAAGGTTTACCTCATCACCAAATCGCGGCGTTGAGCGGTATTTCGCCGAACACATTGCGGGCTTACCTGCGCCAATATCAGGCTGGGGGTATTGAGGCGCTCAAACAACTCAATTACCACCTACCGGAAAGTGAATTGTCGGCTTATCAAACCACAATTGAAGACTATTTTCGGACAAATCCACCGGCGACGATTAAAGAGGCTATGGCAAAAATCTATGAACTCACCGGTATCCAACGCAGTGAAAGTCGTGTACGTGTGTTTCTCAAAAGCATAGGCATCGAGTACCGGAAAGTAGGACATATACCCGCTGGAGCCGATGTTGAGGCTCAGGAGACCTTTAAAAAAAGAGTTGCAACCGCATCTGGACGAAGCTTCTGCTGGTCTGAGAGATGTCTTTTTCCTTGATGCCGCCCATTTTGTCTTAGCCCCTTTTTTAGGATTTCTGTGGTCGTTTGAGCGCGTATTTATCAAAGCGCCGGCCGGCAGAAAGCGATTCAATGTGCTAGTCGCCTTGAATGCCATAACCCACGAACTGATACTCATACAAAACGATACTTATATCAACGCGCAAACCATCTGTGAGTTGCTAATGCGTATTGCAGAGCGGGGAATTGAGAAGCCGGTTACATTGGTTTTAGACAATGCCAGGTATCAAAAGTGCCAAATCGTGCAGCAGTTGGCTGAGCGACTCAAAATTGAGTTGCTTTATCTTCCGCCTTATTCCCCCAACTTAAATCTGATTGAACGCCTCTGGAAATTTATCAGGAAGAAATGCCTTTACTCCAAGTATTATGACGACTTTTCCGATTTCAAGCGTGCAATTAGCGATTGCCTCAATCAGACTCATACCACCTACAAATCGGAATTAGACACGTTACTCACGCTAAATTTCCAGACTTTTGAAAAAGCGCAAGTTCCGACAACGTGAAGTATATTCCGACAGGGATAGTGGCACGCTACCAAGTAACACTCCACATTGCACAGGATCTACTATCGCACTCGCTATCCACTCGCTTGATTGCGCCCTACAAAACTTCTCGATGCATAGAGACACCTTCCTTAGCTGTTAAACAGAACTCCCCCCATCGGAAAGCATTGGACAATTACCGTGGGTAGATGTGGTTATGTCGAGACAATGACTGTGGCTTGATGCACGCAGTGCAGGTTTTCGGACAGACATCTGTTTTTCTTCGAAAAAACTGCGATGTTGGTCATCTCTCTTCTGATAACCAGTTATCGCACCTTTCTATTTCCCATTGGCATTGTAATTGCTCAACCCTACCTAGAATTGATCTGCGCGGCATAAGGCTGGCGCCGATGGATTATGTCATGCGGTGTCAGCCGCCGGTTTTGAGTTAAAAGTGCTTTTGTTTGTCATCGCAACAAGCATTAAACAGCTCTTTGCATAAAGGTAGCAACTTTTTTTATTATATCTACCATGAATTATTCACCAAACAAATAAAGGAGCAGTCGTAATGAGCATAGACAGGAAACTCCAACTTTACCTAATCATCTGCTGCCTGATGTTAACCTTTCACCAACACGTTGCGTCCGCACAACAACCAGAATTTAAGAAAGAATCTGCCGAGGACTTTGTTAAGTTAGGAATGCCGCTCGAAGAAGCACTCACCAAAGCTACGTTTGTCGTTGAGTGGTTAAGCGGAGACGGAAGTACTGAAGTAATTTTTCAAGGTGAGAACGTAATCCGCACCCCTGATTACATAGAACTCCCTTCCGATAACAATAAAGATGGCAGGACCGATAGTTATTATAGAATCCTATCTAAGTATGCTATTGAAACGAATCGGTACATTTTTGTCCCTTTAGACCGCTGGGGCGGGGGTTCGGGAATCTTTCGGAACCTCCACGCGGTTGACAAAAAAACGCTCAGAACTGTTGAGGATATCGCGTTAGGGGGTCGGTCAGGTATCAGGGAACTTACTGTAGCCGATCCATCCACGAACACTATCTCTATTACTTATATTAGAGAAGAGGATTGGCGCGGGAACCTTACAGATTCCATCGATAAAGCAATCAAAGGACATCTTAGAATGATAGATGGTAAACTTCGAGATGTGGCAGGTCCGCTAAGTCCGATCCCACCTGATATGGCGTTCTTTAGGGCAGGCAGATTTTTTACGATGGGAAACTGGGGAAAAGATGCGGAAACTGATGAGAAGCCACAGCACAACGTCCACCTTGATGCGTTCTATATGGACAAATACGAAACGACAAATGCACAATACAAGGAATTTATTGATGCGAACCCACAGTGGCAGAAAAATCGTATCCCAAAAAAATACCACGATGGAGATTATCTGAAGCATTGGAATAGAAATAATTACCCGCCCGACAAAGGCAACCACCCCGTTGTTTATGTAAGTTGGTACGCAGCAATGGCTTATGCAGAGTGGCGCGGGAAACGCCTGCCGACAGAAGCAGAATGGGAGCGCGCCGCGCGTGGGGCTTGGCGTACCATCAATGCCGACAGAGCAAACTATGGTGAAAATGTCGGCGATACGACACCCGTCGGAACGTATCCTCCGGACAAAAGCGGCTTATACGATATGGCAGGCAACGTCTGGGAATGGTGCCTTGATGAATACAATCCCGACTTTTACGCTATTTCTCCAAGTCATAACCCACTTGCCGGTGGAACCATGGATAATATCTTATCCGATTGGACAAACGTTAAAACCGTCCGTGTGTTACGCGGTGGCTCTTGGGTAAGTAACGCCAAGTTTGTGCGAGTCTCTGATCGGACGAGATTCACACCGAAAATCACAAACAAAGCTCGTGGATTCCGCTGTGCCATGAGTGTATCACCTTAAGTTTTCGCAATAAGTCGTTTTGGGCTTGTAATGACCTGCCTTGCTACGTGGGTGTTGCAATCGCATCCGTGATTTACCGCTCCCGATCTCCGTCAACAAATTCCTGCAGTTGCCGGAGCGCGATTCCATCTTCATCAATCGAGATTGGCGGGTGCTTGGTCAGCACCGCCGACGCGGAATGCAGAGGTCCCGAGACGCCTCGATCGAGTCCCACCTTCATGAATCGAACCATGTCCGCTATCACGCCGCCAAAATTAGCGCTGTCCTCCACCTCCAGTTTTGCCTCGAAATGCAGCGGCGCTCCGCCGTAATTCACGCCGTCGATGTAAAAAATCGCGGTCTTACGGTCGCCCATTAGCTCGACGTAGGAAAATCCTGTCGAAATCTCGGTCTCCGGTGAGACCAAGGAGGAAAGCGCTTCCTGCTTTGTTTTGTGTTTCGACTGTCCACGATGCACGAGGTTGTAAAAATCCGTGTTGCCCGCGTAGTTCACCTGATAGGTGCGCTCAACATGAATACCTCTGGCTTTCAACAATTGGAGGAGTGCACGATGAATCGCCGTTCCCCCGAGTTGACTCTTCACGTCGTCGCCTATGAGCGGGACGTTGTTTTCGATAGCCGCCTGCTGGTAGGCAGGATCGCATACAATCAACTCCGGCATACCGTTAATGAACCCTATCTGGGCATCTTTGATAGCGGCATCCGCATAAAATCTAGCGGCTTCCGCCGATGCCGTCGGTAGAAAGTTTAGCAACATCTCCGCGCCGCTTTCCCGTAGGACCTTCGCGACATCCACGGGCGGTTTATCCGCAACCTCGACAAACTCCGCCAAGGCTGAGGTAACCCCATCCATCACGAGGCCCATTTGTACCGTCACCCCGCAGTGGGGAACTTCGATATCCGGATACCGATACGCGATATTGGCGCCCGAAAAAATGGCTTCCGACAAATCCAATCCGACCCGGCGTGCATCGACATCAAAAGCAGCCACCGGGACAATATCGGTCACTTTGTACCCGCCAATGTCAACATTGATCAGCCCGGGCGCATCCGCGCCGAACTTTCGATAGTAGGTCAAACCTTGAATAAAAGCGCTGCTACAATTACCAACACCGACAATCGCAACCCTGATTGGATTGTCTGCTTGCCACGTCATATACTTCCTCCTTAAGCGGTGTGTGCTCGCGATATGTAAGATCGGTTACGATGTACGCCCCGTTGCGTTCAAATTTACTAAATAACCCAAGTTGCTATCAAGTAACACTCGACATTGCACTCCTCTGGAGTGCAGACGCGATAAGGAATCGTGTTCTACTGACATCTCACTCCTCTGGAGTGAAACCATTCTACGAAGGAACGCTTATTCAAAGCCTGTCATAGAGCGAAAAATGAGTGTTACTTGCTGAAAGAATTATTCCGACAGGGATAATGGCGCGTTGCCTAATAACAGAGAAACCGAGTTTTTGGTGCACGTTCGCTAAATTATAGGTAAATTTGCCGGATTTTCGTCAATTTCGTGTTTTCACGTCGGAAAACTCGGTTTCTGTCCCCGGTTAGACAAAGGTGGCAACTTAGGTTAAATACCCAACTGATTGCGTCTAACAATCTCCTCAACATTCTGCGCAGTGCTAACCTTGTGCTCCGTGAGCGGCAATATTCGCTCGTGAATTGTGTCAAGAATCCACTCCTTCTGCGGGAAAAACGTCTCTTCTAATTCCGCGGGTGGCGTAATCCAGTTTCGAGCGCCGACGACGGCAACCGGACCATCAAGATGATTAAACGCCAATTGGCTGATATTCGACGCCATCGTGTGCAGAAAGGACCCGCGTTCACAGGCATCGGAAACGAGCACGACCTTGCCCGTTTTCTCAACCGATTCGGCAATTTTCTCGTAGTTCAGCGGATTGATAAAGCGCGCATCAATCACTTCGGCGGTGATACCGTGCTTGTCTGCCAACTCATCCGCCGCTTCCAACGCCCGGTAGAGCACGGCGCCAACCGTGACGATAGTCAAATCTCCGCCTTCGCGCCGGAGCGCCGGTTCCCCCATTTCCACCTCGTAATATTCGGTCGGTACGCCCTCTTCGACAAGAGTCTCCGGCTCGGGGTACAGACGCTGGCTTTCAAAGAAGACCACGGGATCCGTGCCTCGCAGCGCCAAACTCAACATTCCCTTCGCGTCGTAGGCGGTTGCCGGAAACATCACCTTCAAGCCCGGGATGTGCGCCACGATAGAAGTCCAATCTTGTGAATGCTGTGCCCCGTACTTCGACCCGACGGATACACGCAACACCATCGGCATCTGCAGGACGTTTGCGGACATGGATTGCCATTTAGCCATCTGGTTGAAAATCTCGTCGCCCGCCCGCCCCATAAAATCGCAATACATCAACTCCGCCACCACGCGGCCACCGGAAAGCGCGTATCCGACAGCAGTTCCGACAATCGCCGCTTCGGAAATCGGTGAGTTAAATAGGCGGTGATAAGGCAGGCATTCCGTCAATCCACGGTAAACGCTGAACGCACCGCCCCAGTCACGGTTCTCCTCACCATAGGCGATCATTGTCGGGTCTTCATAGAAACGATGCATCAAGGCTTCAAAGAGCGCCTCGGCATAGGTCAAAGTCTGAAGTTTGGGCAGCGGTTTCCCGCCGTCGAGCCCGAATCGGTGCTTCGCGGAGGTAGTCTTGAGACGGCTTTCAGACTTCGGAATCAAAACCTCCGGCGCTTTTTCGCTCAGTCGATCTTGATACTGATCGGAGAACATCATCTCCCCGATGCTGTCGACTTGAATGCTGACGCGCGGGGATAGTTCTAGGGAGGTCGCCGCCTCGAACACGTTCACCAATCTTTCCGTGACATCATCTCGAAAGTCCTCCAAGCGACTGCTATCGGCGTGGTGGTTTTCCTTAAGGTATTCCCCGTAGTTCGTTAGGGCATCCTGTTGGTACCAGAGGTCCATCTCCGTTTTGTCGCGATACGAGGACGCATCCGACGGGGAATGTCCAGAAAATCGATAGGTCACCGTATCCAGCAGCACAGGTCCTTGACCCTCTTCCAGTACTTCGCGTTTGCGCTCGATCGCATCTGCCACCGCCAGCGGATTGTACCCGTCAACACGTTCCGCGTGCATGGCGTCCGGGTTGACCCCTGAACCGACCCGCGCCAAAATCCCGAACCCCATCGTTTCGCCCTTGGACTGCCCGCCCATACCGTAGAAATTGTTCATGAAATTGAACAGAATCGGAGGATTGCCTCCCACCTCCTGATCCCAGAGCGCGCGATACTGATCCATCGCGGCAAAAGTGATGGCTTCCCACACGGGACCGCACCCCATCGATGCGTCGCCGATGTTGGCTATGACAATCCCCGGTTTACGATTCACGCGCTTGAAAAGAGCGGCGCCTGTCGCGATATCCGCGGACCCGCCGACGATAGCGTTGTTGGGCATTACGCCAAACGGGGGGAAGAATGCGTGCATGGACCCACCCATGCCCTTATTGAACCCGTTCTCCCTACCGAATATCTCGGCGAGCGTGCCGTACAGCGTATAGTTAAACGCCAGATCTTTCGCGTCGCCTTCTGTAAATCGTTCCACCACCCGCAACGGCGCACCGTCCATGTACGATTCCATAACAGCCGTCAAGTCGTTCTCGCTCAGTTTCTCAATTGCCGCAAAACTCTTCGCCAATATCTCCCCGTGACTCCGGTGAGAGCCGAAAATGAAATCCTCTGCCGAAAGATGAAAACATTGACCGACCGCCGCGGCCTCCTGGCCTATAGACAGATGGGCGGGTCCGCGATGGTCGTACTCCATGCCCTTGTAGGCACCCTCCTTCTTCACGCCGTCTAGCATAGTCTCAAATTCGCGAATGTAGACCATATCCCGATAAATCCGCACCAAGTTCTCGCTGCCGTACTTTTCCCTCTCCCGCTCGGGAGCCGCGGCATAGACGTTCACCGGTATCTCTTGGCTCTTAATCACTGATCTCTGGCGAACTTCTGATGGGTCTATCGTAAGTGACTTCGGCATTTCCTTCTTAATTTCCCTGCTTCAATTCCTCGTTCAGAAATTATCAATCTTCTTAGGACTTACGTCCTTCAACGCTGTAATTCGCCTAAATCGACAATTTCACTGTAGGGAATAACGATCGTTATTCCCTACAAAAGGCTCAACGTGAAACCATTGTCAAAATTGTTATTTTTCGCTTTCTGTGTAAGTTCTAGTTCTACATCGCCAACAGCAAATCAATGGCAGCCAATCGTCCCGAAAGTGTACCCAAAAAGCGGGCGGCAGCGGCGCCATCGATTGCCTGATGGTCTATCGTTAATGATAGCCCGATGTGCGGGATGTGCTGCACCTCGCCGTCAACCTCTACCGGTTTCAGATTCACGTTCCCAACACCCAGGATACCCACCTGCGGCGGGTTTACTATCGGCGTGAAACTCTCAATTCCCAAATTCCCTAGATTTGTAACCGTAAATGTGCCCCCGGTTAACTCATCGGGAGAAATGCCCCCGTTCAAACACGCTGCCGTCAATCGTTTGGCTTCTTGAGAAATCGCTTTCAGATTCAAACTATGAGCGTCCCGAATGACGGGCACCATCAGACATCGCGGCGTATCCACCGCGAAACCGAGATGCACGCCTTCGTATTGTGAAATCGTATCCTTGAGGAGCACGGCGTTCAGCTCCGGATGGTCGGGTAACGTGCGTGACACGGCGAAAAGGATGAAATCGTTGATGGTGACGTTTTGAAGATCGAACGCTTTCGCGCTACTCTTTAAACGCTGGCGGAAAGATAATAGTGTGCGGGCGTCTGCCGAGGCGTTGAGCGTAAGTTGCGCCGTCGATTGAATCGAATACAGCATTCGTTCGGCGATAATCTTGCGCGTGCCTTGTAACGAAGATGTCTGTGCTTCGCCCGAAGGGAGTTCAGTATGAACCGGCGGGGTTATCCTCGTCTGAACCGCCGCAGGTTTCGCAGCAGTCGGTGGCGCGGCGCGCACGTCCCTCTCGATAATGCGCCCGCCCGGGCCCGTGCCCCGGATGCTGGAAATATCCACGCCTAGCTCTTCTGCCAAACTCGCTGCACGAGGCGATATGCGGCGTTTACGCCGGTCGGGCTTGGAAAGTCGCTTCTGGGGAACATCCAACGCCGCCGGTTGTGATGGGACAGGCTGAACAGGTTCGTCGGAAGTGACGGACGATTTATCCTTGGTCGGACTTTCCACCGTAACATTAGGCTTTAGACTGGAAACATCCTCGCCAGGTTCTCCAATCGCGGCGATGTTGACCTGTACTGCGACCTCTTCCCCCTCGTCAAAGAACACATCCAGCAGGGTGCCCGACGCCGGGCTTTCCACTTCCAGTGCGGATTTGTCTGTCTCCACTTCGCAGAGCGGTTCTCCAGCGGTGATTGAATCACCTTTCTGCTTCTTCCAACCGATAATTATACACGTTTCGACAGACTGCCCGAGTTTGGGCATCACAACCGCTGTTGCCATAAGGATTTTTGTAAGTGTTTAGTGGCTAGTGATTAGTGGTCAGTAAAACCCTCGATGCCATAGGACGGGCAATGAATGGAATCTCTATCGCCCTGGGATTTCTATCAGGACTTTCTATCGCCTTCACTATCCGTTCGTTTGATCGTTATTCACTCGCTTGATTCTCTCCCACAGAGGGGGTGTGCCTCGCCAACGATCGGGCCCAAATCCAGCATTTTACCCTAAGAGTTTATCATCTATGCCTGCCATTTGACAATGAAAAGTCAGTGTCTGGAAATGTCGCTCTTTGCACACTGTCAGCACCTGCCCGGTTAACATTCATTGAGAGTGAAACGGTACGCGACAGCGTGACGCAGCCGCCAATTCATTGGCAAGGTATGGCACACGGATGGTACTCTTTATGACCATGCGACACGGAATCATTCACAGAACATAGAGACATTAGCTTCAGCGAGTTTTTCTAGGGCAACAGGTTTAAATCAAGCCATTCAGACACTCCACAGCATCGCTACCTCCACCCAATAGGAAACCCAATCATGACTGAGACAATTAATGTTGGTATTATCGGCGCCGGCGGCATCGCGGCTGGCAAGCACCTGCCGGGGCACCGGCAGGTGCAAGACGTGTCGGTCATTGCCGTGTGCGACATTGACGAGCCGCGAGCACACGAATTTGCCAAACAACACGAGATAGAGCACATCTTTACGGACTACAACGACCTCCTCGCCATGGATGAGATTGATGCGGTGAGCGTGTGTACCCCGAGCAACTTCCATACGCCGCCAACCGTAGCCTCGCTGGAGGCAGGCAAGCACGTCATCTGCGAGAAACCGATGGCGAGCAACGCGGTCGACGGACAGACGATGGTTGACGCCTATCACGCTTCGGACAAGATTCTTCAGATTGGGTTGCAAAACCGCTTTACGGTCGAATCGAGAACCTTGAGGAAACTCTGTGACGAGGGGTTTTTCGGGGACATCTACTATGCCCGCGCCATGTCGGTGCGCCGACGCGGCGTACCCAGCACGCCCTCCTTCATCACGAAGAGCATCGCCGGAGGCGGCGCCCTCATTGACATTGGCGTGCACATCCTCGACGCGCTGCTGTGGGTTCTCGGATGTCCCAAGCCTATTGAGGCATTCGGGTTCACGGCGCAGAAATTCGGGAATCAGAAGGATGTAATCAATCCGTGGGGAAATTGGGATCCCGCCCAATTCGAAGTCGAAGATTTCGCGATGGGGGTTGTTAACTTTGAAGGCGGGTTAACGGTGTCGTTGGAAACCGCTTGGGCGACGCATATCGAAAACATCGGCACCACATTCTTCATTGGCGATCGCGCCGGCGCGACGCATTCTCCGCTCCGCATCTACATGGACAAAGACGGAGAGATGATCGACTACGAGCCCGAACCGCTTACCAATCTGATCGGCGAGTTTGAATCCTTCCACCAAGCGATCCGGGAGGGATTGCCGTCGCCCGTTCCCCCGGAGGAAACGTTGATTATCACCAAGATTTTCGATGCGATGTATGAATCAGCCCGAATCGGCAGGTCGGTGCCGGTTGAGTGAAGAGGCAGTTGCCAGTGACTAGTGACCAGTGGTCAGTGTGTTTGACGGATTATTGCGCCCTTCCCTCAATAAGCGGCGTTGACTTGGAAATTGTCTGAATCGCGGATTACACGGATTAACGGAATTCATGGATTAGATACGGGCAGTTGGGAAATCTATCTATGATTCTTTCGTCTTCGTGCGTCTTTTACGCTCCTTACATTTTAGCCAACGTTTTCCATGCCCGTTCGTACCTTTTGAAGATTTCCTTTATGGCGATTTCGACATCAGGATCGACTGGGTGAGCCGTGTCCTCCGCTTGTCTATTATGAAGATCCGTGAGCAAGTCAACGACCACTTGCAGTCCTTCTGTGGACAGTTGTTCGATTAACGCAATGGCTTGCTGTTGTAGCTCCGCTTTTCCCATCGTAATCCTCTAAGGCGTCAGCATTTCGGCGATGTCTTCCGGTAGTTTCACGCCGTTTTTCTGCTCAAAATCCGAGACACTCGCGTATTCGTTATTAAACGCCGTAATGATATCCATCCCCTGCTTCTTCGCTACTATCAAGTCTGATTTGGCAGTTTCCCATTCTTTCAAGTGTAGGCGTGCTTCGCCGCGATTGTAATACGCTTCGGCAAGATCTGGTTTCAGTTCTATCGCTTTGTTAAAGTCTTCAAGGGCACGATTATAATCGCCTTTGTGGCTGTAAGTATTACCACGATTGCAATATGCCCGCGCAAGTTCCGGCTTCAATGCTATCGCTTGCGTATAGTCAGCTATGGCAAGATCGAGATTGCCCATCTCGTAACGCGCAATGCCTCGATTGTAATACGCCGCCGCAAGATCTGGTTTTATTTCTATCGCCCTGTTGTAGTCGGCGATTGCGCGGTTAATCTCTCCCTTGTTGCGATAAGCGGCACCACGGTTGTTATAGGGTTCCGCATAATCCGGTTTGAGCCTAATCGCCCTGTTGCAGTCCGCGATGGCACGGTCATAGTCGCCTTTGATGCGGTAAGCCCCGCCGCGATTACTGTAGGCTTCGGCATAGTCCGGTTTGAACTCTATTGCCTTGTTAAAATCCTCAATGGCGCGGCCAATCTCACCCTTATCACTGTACACGAGACCGCGATTATTATAGGCAATGGCAAAATCAGGTTTCAGTTCAATTGCTTTATTGAGGTGCGTAATAGCCTTCTCATAACGCGCGTGATTTGTCTGTGTCTCCATGCTTTCAGTCTCCGTTTTGTTGAGGAATCCAATACGCTACTCCTCCAATAGGGCGCTGTCGTCGCGCGGCTCGATCGCACTCCTATAAAGTTCTAAGTATGCACTCTGGTGAACACCTTGATTTCTAATGAATCCGTGGAGGTCGTTATAAACAGTTTCAGTAGCTATTCCATGGTATTTCCTCAGATGGTTTAACATGGGCTGTTTGAGGCACTGTGGAATATCAATCGCGGTGAATTGTTCCGGTTCAAGAAATCCCGTGGGAGGTCGAACAAACGTACTCTTCTGAGCAATGACTCGATTTCTCGGATTCCGTGGCGAGCTGATTAGATCTTCTATGTCTTCGGTTTTCGACAACAGGACGACCCTGCCATTTTTGTCATCGGCACCGTCACAGGCAAAGAAGAGAGCAATGTGATAGTCGGTCGTGAAATCTATCAGGTTGGTTTGACCTCCATAATGCTGGAGTTCGGTCAAGATTTCAATATCGTCCGTTTCATGAGTATAGCTTCTTGCCGCTTCTAACATTCGATTTTGGATAGCCTGTACGTCAAACGGTTCCTCTCCCATCTCTTTTTTGAATTGACGCCACAGGTTTGAAGAGACTTTCCCATAGAATGGTTCCTCTTGATAATGTTCTGGTTCCCCGCGATAGATGTAGTCGCCGCGGGTTGACTTTGCGGCAACCTCTTGAATCTTTTCAAAAATTGTGTCTAGGCCGTTTGAGGATTCGGGTTTATTCTGCATAGGCTGCTTTGCTTTTAATCTGCGAAATCTGTGTAATCCGTTTAATCCGTGATTCGGACTAGCTTATTCCCCTCACCACCTCAACTCGCGCAATCTCGTTGGCAATTGTCTGAATCGCGGATTTAGGTATCCCTATCGTCCTCGCTATCCACTCGGTTGATCAGATTAAAAGGATGTCACGGATTGAATACGAGTAGAAGGTTATCTTATTTGCCATTCGTTCATCTTCACCCGTTTGTTATCGTTTCCTTACATTTTAGCCAGAGTTTTCCATGCTCGTTCATAGTCTTTTAAGATTTTCTTTAAGGCGATTTCAGCATCAGGATCGATTGGGTGAGACGTGTTCCCCGCTTGTCTATTCTGAAAATCCGTGAGCAACTCAACAACCACTTCCAGTTCCTCAGTGGACAGTTGTTCGATTAACGCAATGGCTTGCTGTTGTAGCTCTGCTTTTCCCATCGTAGTCCTCTAAGGCGTCAGCATTTCGGCGATGTCTTCCGGTAGTTTCACGCCGTTTTTTTGCTCGAAGTCCGACACGCTCTCGTAATCGTTATGAAACGCCGTAACGATATCTACTCCCTTTCCCTTGGCAATTGTTAGGTCCGCTTTCGCTTTATCCCATTTTCTCAAGTACAACCAAGCTTCGCCACGATTGCAATAGGCATTTGCAAAATCGGAATTTAATTCTATTGCCTTGTTAAAGTCTTCAACAGCGCACCTATACTTGCCTATTTTCAGGTAAACTACTCCGCGACTGCTGAGGGGCTTGGCGTCATTGGGATTGAGTTTTATCTCAGCGTTAAAATCTTTAAGGGCACAGTCATACTCGTTTTTGTTAGCGTAAGCAATGCCACGGTTGTAATGGACTCCGAGAAGATTGGGATTTAAGTTTAACGCTTTTGTGTAGTTTTCGACGGCACAGGCATACTCGCCTTTCCTGTGGAAAGGAATACCGAGATTATAATACGCCGTGGCGTCATTAGGATTGAGCTTTATCACCGTGTTGAAGTCTTTAATGGCAAGATCGTGCTCACCTTTGCTGCTGTAAGCGGCCCCGCGATGCCCATACGCAGCGGCATAATCAGGTTCTAGTTCAATTGCTTTGCTGTAGTCCTTTATGGCTCGGTCAATTTCTCCCGTGTTGTCGTACGCAGCACCACGGTTGCAATAGGGTTGGGCATAATCCGGATTGAGTGTGATTGCACAGTTAAAGTCTTTAATGGCCAGGTCAATCTCACCTTCTTCTCGGTAGGCAACTCCGCGATTATTGTAAGAGCTAGGATAATCCGGTCTAAGTTCAATCGCTCTGTTGAAATCGTTGATCGCAAGGTCAAAGTTCCTTTTTTCGCAGTAGACTGCCCCGCGATTGTTATATGGCTCGGCGCGTTCCGGATTCAATTTTATTGATTTATCCAAATCTTCAATCGCACGGTCAACTCTGCCTATAGCGTGATAAGCCCTACCGCGATTGTTGTAAGCGGTGGCATCATGCGGATTGAGTGTTATCGCCATGTCAAGATCTTCTATAGCACGGTCATATTTGCCCCTCTCATTGTAAGCACCTCCGCGATTGGCATAAGCAGCGGCAAAATCAGGATTTCGTTCTATTGCCGAGTTAAAGTTCTCAATTGCCCGGTCATACTCACCTCTTTCAATATACGTGTTGCCACAATTGTAATAGGCGTGGGGATCATCCGGATTGAGTGTTATCGCCATTTTAAAGTCTCTGAAGGCACTGTCATAATCGCTCTTGTTGGTGTAAGCATTGCCACGATTGTTATAGGGTCTAATGTCGTCGGGATTAAGTAGAATTGCTCTATCAAAATCGTTGATGGCACTGTCATAGTCGCCTTTGCCGAGATAGACAGTTCCGCGATTGTTATGAGCAGTAGCATCATCGGGTTCAAGTATAATCGCTAAGTCAAAGTCCTTGATGGCGCGGTCATTGTCACCCTTGCTGCTGAAGGCAACTCCGCGATTGTTGTAGGCGTCAACTTGCAGTGTATTTAGTTCTAATGCATTGGTGTAATACTCAATGGCTTTTTCATAATCTCCTCTATTTTGACACGTTAACCCCTCAAAGAATTCTGAGTAAGCCCTTTGATAAGCGTCTTGATTGTTAAAAAACTCGTGAAGGTCGTTGTAAATAGTTGAATTAGATATATCATGGTACTTTTCGATGTGGTTCAACATCGGCTGTTTGAGGCTCTCGGGTATATTGATTACATTGCACTGTTCCTGTTGGATAACTCCATCAGGAAGTCTAATAGATATACGCTTTTGAGCGCTAACACGACTCAGCGGATTCTGATCGAGCTTCATCTGGTTTGCTATCGCTTCGGTCTTCTTCAATAGAATAACCTTTCCGGGTACATCAGGAGCGCCATCGCAGGCGAAAAAGAGTGCTATAAGGTAATCGGTCGTAAATTCTATGATTTGTTTTACCTTGACCTTATCTTGGTGGTAAATCGGCGGGGAAACTTGCACTTGGTGTTCAGGTTCACCACGGTAGATATAGTCGCCATCGGCTGCTATGTCCTCTATCTCGCGAAGTTTTTCCCTAATCCTATTTAAACCGTTTTGCGTGTTCATGACCTTTCCTCTATTCCCGAGATTTCCTTAGCAAATGTCTTAATGGCTAATTGCCGTACGTTTGTTAAAGAACGAAATTACCTTACTGGTATGAATTTTGACCGGAGGGCAAGTTGAGTGGCTAAGTAACGTATGTCTTCTCGCTCGTCTGGCCAGCATATAATGTCAGCATGCAAGCAATGTGTGGACGTTTCTGGTTGAACCTCTCCACCCAGATCGTATACATCGTGGGCGAGAAGATCAGCACGCCCGTAGAGCGTTTTATCTCTCGGTTTAGCGACAAACTTGTGACCAATTGACCAAATCTCACATTCGCGAAGTGTTGAGGTGCGAAAAACTGACAGTGATTTCGTTTTCGTAGAAGGGATGAAAGCCTTAAACGTTACAGTCTGACTGGAAGAACGAAACTGATTGCTGCTCACTAGGAAACGACTAAGTGTTTCATTTTGATTAATAGCCATAATGGGGGTAAACGCTTGCAATCATGCTCTCAATGGCGACAACGTGGTTGGCTGAAAAGGTTAGTATACCACGTGCTCTACTCTCCCCGCTGAAGATTCCGGCGAATACTATGTGTCTATCTCCACCAAAACTCAAGGTAAAGATTTTCTGTCCATTACGCCATTCGAGGCCAATCTCACCATCATCCAAGGGCATGATATCGGGCAATGGTATAATTTTACCGAAGGCTCCGTAGTCGGATTTATGGATTGCTTTGAAAAATCCTTCGACATCTTTGTATGCTGTTTCTGGAATGGCATCTAGTTCGGAATCGAGCCTTCTTTCTTCTTCCGCCTCCGCTCGTACCTTTTCTAGTGCCTTCTCTATGTCCTGCGAATCAAGACCACTGGAATCGGTTAGAGTGTGCTCGTCAGTATCTGTGTGAGTAGTGCGCGCTTGTCTCCCAGGTGTTTTTGTTCTCATCTGTTCAACATTTGAAACAGATATCCCAAAGGAGAGATTACTGCGAGAAAACAGGGTGGGCGAATAACTCTCGCCTTGCATCGAAAAAATATCCTGAGTTTCAGCAATCGTTGGCTGGATCATCTTATTTACCCTCCAAAATTATGTCAATAGATATTCGGTATAGCCATCGTGTACTGTCGAAAACCGTAACATCTACAAAATGGATTGTTACTAGAATAGACTGGGGGTTTTCGCGGTTTAGCCCCGCTGAATAGGGTGATTCGTCTATAATCCGCGTAATCTGCGTAATCCATTTAATCCGTGATTCAGACAATTTATTCCTCCACTCCCTCCACAATCTCAATTTCCTCGCGGGTCAAGTCGTATAGTGAGTATACCACCCGATCAATCTCTTTTTCAAGCGCGGTGATGTCGGCGTCTGGGTCAGTGTGTTTTGCGTCGAGAATTTGATTGACAAGTTTGATGACTCCGGTCTGTTGCTCACGGGAAACCACCGGTATTGGAAAATCTTTCACATAATTGTTAATCCAACGGCTTGTTCCCATGCCACTTGTTTCTGCAATAAGCCCCAAGTAAAAACGAATTGTGCTTGAGTTTAGAATACCTAGCAAAAACTTTGACTCTACATCCGGTGGCGGCAGCAGAAAATACGCAGAGTTCAGTAGATAGACTTCCGCATCACAGAGAGCAAATCGTCCCAGATCCGTCAATTCAATCCACACAATCTTTTCTTTCTTGAAGTCATCATAGAAGGAGCAAGCTCTCAGATTTGTCCAGTGTTGTCCCTGTGCACCGCGATTTTTGAACCTGTCCCCAAATGAGTCTAGATGCTCATATATCTCAGGATAATCCTGTTCTACATTGACCCCATTTTTGGCGAGTAAAATATACTGCCCCGCTAAGGTGTAACCGTAGCGAGAAATATCTCTTCCTCTCAAAATGGGTTTTATAATTTCAGCATTGGCAGGATTTTTCTCACAAAGCTCTTCTTTCTCGGCTTCACCTATCAGGAAGGCTTCATTGCTGCCCGTGGCGATACCTAGTCGGATTTTCGTCTTTAGCTGCCCGAGGGTTCTTCCTGATGACTCAAGTTTCCGTTGAAGTTCAACACATCTTGGCTCCACAAGATTCCACGACTTTGCATTAAAGTACGATTGGGGATAATTGAAACCGTTCCTCTGTATAAAGCCAGCAAAACTATCACCAGAATACGGCGAGTTAACGATTACACAAATATCATCCGTGCGATTTGTTGATTTGCGAGATACCAGTATTGCCACATTAACGATGGCATTCTCGAAAACCTGTGAGTCCTCAACACTCAACAGTCTATGCAGCGTGTTCCTGTTTTGTAGTAGCTTTCGAATTGGTGCTCCATATTCGGCTCTCAAGTATGAGTTTGAAGTGATTAAGCTAAGCACGCCTCCCTCATTTTGTAGCTCTATCGCCTTCTCAATGAAATAGCAATACACATCCGCAAACGGCTGGTAAGACTGATAATAATCCTTAATTTTGGCTTTAAACCCCTTCGCGATTTTATCGTGGCTAATGTACGGCGGATTTCCAATCACCACATCAAACCCATCCGCGATCCCGAACATCCATTCCGTGTCAAAGAAATCGGTGGAGGCGTTTTGGTCGTAGGGATCCCAATAGGCGATTTTTTCGGCTTCATTGGCGGGCATGCCGACACCCGTTAACTCCGCCGCCAATTTGCCGCGCAGTACCTTATCCCTACGTCTACAATTAAGTTTCTGTCGGCGTGTCGTGGCGTGAAAATATCGCTCGCGGTTGTCGCGCAGTTGGCGCTCTATGTCTTGTGCGTTGACGCTCGTCAGATCCCGCACGATGGTGAGACCGATGAGCGTGTTCGCCGCAATAAAGCGCGTCTCCAGATTCGGCAACGGCTTGATACCGAAATTCTCCGCTTCTTTGTCCGGCTCTTGTTCAATGGCAAGCGAGATGAAAAAGCGGAGTTTGGCGATTTGGCAGGCAATGGATTGAATATCCACACCGAGATGCTGTTCTGAATCAGGTACAACTTTCGACCAAAATCCGAATCCCGATAGCGCTTGAAGGTTTCGTCGATTTCGACGAGTTCCTCGCGCCGCGTTCTGTCGTCTTTCGTGTCGAATGCAGCCTCTGCCCGCTTTACCGCCCGTTCCTTCTGTAACCGTTCCCATCGGCTGTTATCCGGGTCGAGCCACCGCAGCGCGAGGGTCAACTTGTGGAGCACACCCATCGGAAACGCCCCTGAACCCACGGCAGGGTCGAGTATCTTGAGTTCCGAAATCGCTCGTACAATTCCATCAGTTTCACTGCTCTCAAACCACTGGTCGGCATCGTCAGACGCCTTCGCATAATCCAGCAGATAGTGCAGCCGCTCTTCCCAGAATGCTTCGTCGCTGTTTGTCGGGCGCACCTGTCCCGCCAGCGTCGCTACCAATGCCTCCTCTACCATATAGTCCACGATGGAACGCGGCGTGTAGTAGGAGCCGGTCTGTTTGCGGGCGGACTCGCCGGTTTCCGGGTTGTATGCCGCCAGCAGATTCTCAAACACCTTGCCGAGCAGTTCGGGATCCAGCGCGACCTCCTGCTCTATCGGCGTGTTCTCCTCGACCGTGAACTTGTAGTGCTTCAACAGGGGAAACAGACCGTTGTCCTTGTGGAAAAAGAGACGGTTGGGAAGACTCAGTTTTATGTAGTGCCTATCCGAGAAACAGTCGATGCGGTAGCCGCCGTCGTCCGTTGCCTCCTCGCTGTCCAAGCAATCGAACAACCCGCCGTTGATGAAGGGCGTTTGGACGAACAACTCCAGCAGTTTATCGGTATCCGCTATTTGGCTTTTGTAACGATACCGCGAGAAGTCCCGGTGCGTGGCGTTTGCTTCAGCGCTAAACTCACGTTTTTCTATCTCGGTGTTCAGCGTGGCGAAGAATAGGTTCTGCAAAACGGCGCGGTAGTAGGAATCGCCGTCCTCAAGGTCGTAGTCCTTCAACAGGTCCCGTACATGATCTTCCTCGAACAGCTCCTCGGCGATCAGCCCCTTCTCCTTCAGAAACCAGACGAACAGTAGGCGGGTGATTAAGCGGATAACGTGCTCCTGCGGACTTAACGTCTTCGCTTCTTCCGCCGGGAACTTTGCCTCACACACTGCCCATTCAAACCACTTGAACAACTCCTTATAAAAATCCCTGTTGAGCGCCTCTGTGTCCAGTGCTTCCTTCCACGTTTCATGGAGCGCATTGAAATTCGTGAATTGTCGCTGCCGATGCGAGAGGTCGAATAGGATGTCGATGTGCGCGCGGTGGTGAGGTGTCCCGAGATTGATGTCCTTAATCAGCGTCACCTTTTCGAGCACATCTCTTGATTCGTCGCGCCTGTGTAAACGCCGATCGATAACCGCGAAGGTCAGCCATCTACCGTGCTGGAAAATTACCATCGCCGGCATCGGGGTGAGTTTGTTGATTTCGCGAGTGATTTCCGAGAGCTTAGTACGGGAGTAACTGCCGCCGCGCAGCTTCAGGGCGAAGAAGAGGTAGGATTGATAGATGCTATTGTCTATTCCGACGCCCTCAAAGCCAGGTGTGGCTTGGTCGCCCAGGGTAATTTCGTCTCCTGTCAGTTGGAACAAGAGGTCAATGGATTCCCATTCATCAAGCAGTGCCCGTTCCCGGTTTATCGTATTCGACGGATTAAAATTCTCAATGAACTTCTCGGCGGTGTTGGGTTCGAGGGATATCGTGCGTTCGCTCCGGTAGCCGAGGATGTCCAGGAGGTGCCGTGCGTTGTCGGCGAGGGTTCCGCCGGTGAAGTGTCGAAGGGCGATTTTGATGTCGTTTTTGTGTTGGTTCATGGTTGATTTTGAAAAAGCAAAGGCTGGTGCGCAGAAGATTGGCTATCGCGCTCCCTATTCAGTCGCTTGATGGATTCTATCGCCCTCCTTAATCAGTCGGTTGATCCCACCTTACAGAGGTTCGTTCCGCGATGCGGACTCTAAGTTTTGGTAAACATCTTCCCACCACTCAGGATATTCCAATTCAGGATATTCAAATGGTTCAGAACTGGTGATTTTATGATATTCTTTCTTACTATTTCCTAGATCGATCTGATAATATTCCTCTTCCATAGCGGTTTGATAATCAATGGCCTCCTGATACGCATCTACCGCGTCTTGGTAGCAGCTGCACTTGTGACATGCGGTTCCAAGACGGTAAAGCAGATCGGGATAGCGTCGAAACTGGTCGGAGGGGTAGCTATAGGCGCCCTTTACGCGCTTATATGCCCAGATTGCCAACTCGTAGCGTCCAGCGTTATGATAGGCAACAGCGAGATCGTAATACATCTCATTATGGTCGCCTCTGAAGGCTGTCACAATGGCGTTATGATAGCATTCAATTGCTCGCATGTAGTTTCCACCAGCGAAGTGTTGTTTCCCCAATTGGTGATATGCGCTTGCAAGATTATTGCGTCCCTTGTTGTCAAGCACTATGGCTTGTTTGAATGCTTGAATCGCTTCCTCAAATTGGCCGAGGCGGTGGCACACCTCTCCTAATGCGCGATAAGCGTTCGCGTAATCGGGCTTGATCCCAATGGCGGCGCGATAGGCTCCTATTGCTTCTTTGTCCTGCTCCATTTCTTCTATTTGACCAAGTGTAAGGAAAGGATCAATCCAACTGCCGTATGCGTTTCCCAACTCGTAAAATGCCCTGGCGTCGCTGGGTTGGATTTCTGTAAGTTTCTGATACGTTTTTATGCGCGCATCTGGAATGCCAGCTATTGCCAAATCGTCTATTTCATATATCGCATTATTCTCAAAATCCTCCATCATAAGCGTATATGTCAAGCCGAGTTCGTAGTAAGCATCAATCAAAGTTGGGTAAACCTCAATAGCTTGCTCAAACCATTCAACAACTCGTCGGTATTCGTATTCTTCACACATGCCCTCCTCAAATCCACGCATGCCGAAATCGTAGAACAGTGTTCCTAGGACCACACTAACTTCCGGGTGATCCGGTTGAAGTTCAATCACTTTCTGGTAAGCCTCTATTGCCCCTTCATAAAGTTCAAACTCAGCGTCAACGTAAAGCGTCTCTTCGGCGCTTTCGATTTTCTGTTTGGCTATTTCTGAACGACAGCAGCCTATCAGATACCACGCTTCTACATGGTTAGGGTCAAACTCAACGACCTGCTCAAAGCAGGATAGGGCGTCGGCATAGTGTTTGTGCTTTTTCAGGACTAGCCCTTCCTCATAGAGTTTTTGCTGTTGATCCATGGTTAATTTTCCCAATGGTGGAGTTAAGGATGGTGGGCAGTGCCCACCCTACAAGAACGGATTCTCTTGTCTGAATCGCGGATTTTCACGGATTAAACGGATTACGCGGATTAAATTCGACCAATCTGTGACATCTTCGATTCAAACTGCGTCTTTTGCCTAATTAACGGTCGGGTGTGAAAGCGCCAATCTCTTGAACTTCAAACTTTTTGCGCCGAAATTGATTAGCAAGGCTACCTCCATCCGATATGTTCTCAAGTAACACTCAACATTGCACTCCGCTGGAGTGCAGAAGCAGGGAGGAATCGTGTACTATTGACATTTCACTCCGCTGGAGTGAAAACCAGACCACGAAGGAACACTTTTCACGGCTCGTCATTGAGCGAAAAAGAAGTGTTACTTGCTGAATGAATAATTCCGATCGGAATAATGGGGCGCTATCAAGTAACACTTTTTCAGAGCTAGTCATAAAGCGAGAGTCGAGTGGCACTTGATGAGGGAATTATTCCGCCAAGGATAATGTGCGCTATAGACAAAACGTCGGGGCAAGAAGATCTCTATCGCACTCACTATCCGTTCGCTTGATTCCCTCCTACATGGAAATTTGAGGCAGTTACTTGCTGAAAGAATTATTCCGACAGGGGTAATGGCGCGCTCTCAAGTAATTCAACACCTAAGTGATGTGTACATCTTTCCAAGCGGCAATAGCCTTCAATTCTACTAACACTTTTCCTTCGACCACAAAATCTGCTCTGCGAGTGCCAATAGGCTCTGGACACTCCTTATAGATAGAAAAGATCTTGCTCAACTTCACGCGCAAATGATAAGCCCACGCGTGCGAGTTCAAGCGCCAGCGCTCGCTGATAAATTACTTCTTGGAAGCCGTTACCCAGGAACCGATGCACTTCTAACGCAGCCCCAATAATCTTCTCAGTTATTTTTCCGTGTTTCAGCTTGTTATTCATTGTTTGCGCTCTTAGTTCGTACGAATCTACTACTTGACTTCAAAACTACTCTGGATTGGCGAATTGCCTGCTTTTAATCCACGTAATCTGCGTAATCCGTTTAATCCACGATTCAGACGATTTTCCCTTCCATCCACTCAACAATCATCCCTCTCTTCAGAATAACTCGCACGCACAACCGTCTTAAGCCCGCCCCGGATGTTAAACTCTCCAACCACCTCGACCTTGCGCGGGCGGCAAGCCGCAACAAAATCGTCTAGAACCTTGTTGACAACATGCTCGTGAAAAATTCCAATGTCGCGAAAAGAGAGAAAATACTCCTTCAACGACTTGAGTTCAACACACCGCTCATCGGGCACATACGTTACCCGAATCGTTGCGAAGTCGGGCAATCCGGTTTTGGGGCAGATGGCGGTAAATTCGAGATTCGTGATGTCAATGGTATAGTCCCGATCACCGTACTCGTTCGTCCACGTCTCGATCTCCGGAGTGTCCAGTTGGCGGATGCAGTCTTGCAAGCCGTCATAGGAGCAAGATGTGCTCATATTATTATCCTTCCTGTCATTGCGTTTTGATGAGAAACGCAAGTTGCTACCTATAAGAGAGAAACCGAGTTTTTGGTTCACGTTTGCTAAATTATAGGTAAATCGATCTCATTTTCGTCAATCTCATGCTTCCACGTGGGAAAAAAACTCGGTTTCTGCGCCCTGTCGGACAAAGGTGGAAACTTGGGTTAAGAATGATAACACCGCTTCGTGAACGTCGTCAAGTTTGTAGGCGCAGTCGGATGCATCACGAACTTATAGGGAGGTTTACCTTGACACGTCCGACAGTCGGCATCTATAATCATCGCATTGCCAGCACATCGCGGCAGCGGACCCACGGATGACGAAAAGTGCACTAACGATATTGTTTCTGACGATGTTTTTCATTATGCTTGGTTTTGGGATTATCATCCCACACCTCGCATACTTTGCTGACGAACTGGGGGCTAGTCCGCTACAGATTGGCGGGTTGTTGGCGATCTACTCGGCGATGCAGCTTATCTTCGCACCCATGTGGGGTAGATTGTCCGACCGCAAGGGCCGCAAACCGCTCATTCTAATCGGACTCATCGGAAATGCGGCAGCACTGATTCTGTTCGGCTTCTCGAATTCGCTGGTCTGGGCTTTTATTGCGCGCGCCCTCTCCGGAGCCTGGTCGGCGGCGGTGCTGCCCACGGTCATGGCGTACGTCGCGGATGTGACGACGGAGGAGGAACGCGGCAAGGGTATGGCTTCAATGGGTGTGGCAATGGGACTCGGGTTTATCTTAGGTCCCGCCATCGGCGCTATCATGCATCAGCACCATACCCCGTTTTTCCTTGCCGGCATACTCTCGGTGGCAACATTCGTTTTCGCCTTGATTCTGCTGCCGGAGTCACTCAAGGCGGCAGATCGCGCAGATGGCGGAGAGAGTTGGGTTTCCCCCTGGGAGATATTCAGTCCGCGCACCTTCAGCAACCCGTTAATGCCCCTGTTCCTCGTGGCATTTGGCTCCACCTTCGTTTTCTCGGGCTTGGAGGCGACCTTCCCTCTCTTCATTGCGGACCGATGGAACTATGGGGCACGCGAGATGGGGCAAATGTTTGTCGTCATGGGCTCCATCGTTGCCCTGTTGCAGGGAAGCGTTCTCGGTAGGCTGATAAACAGGTGCGGGGAATTTAGGCTGATCGTTATCGGGCTATTGATTAATGCCTTTGGTATGGCGTTACTCCCGTGGTCGGTGACTTTCGTGACCGTCACGGTCTATCTGACAATCATCGGAATCGGTAACCAGATTATCCGTCCGACTACCTCGTCGTGGATCTCGAAGAAGACAACAATCGGTCAAGGTACAGCCATCGGAATGATGGATGCCTACCTAAGCCTTGGCCGCGTATTGGGCCCCCCATTCGCCGGGAGGTTGTACACAGCTGAAACCTTTCGAGTGACCTACTGGATTTTGGCGGGGATGTTGGTATTGGCGCTGGTGTGTCTGTTTTTCCCCTTGAGGCGGATGGGGCGGTAAGACAAAAAGCGCATATTTGGTCCAAAGGCTGGTGCGCAGTGCGCACCCTACAAGAAAAAGGCAAAGGTACGGTTTACTCTAGGGTCGGCAAGTCGTGATTTACGCGGCGTGTGTTGTACTCTAGCCGATGTCGCAAATGTTCAGGGTCGCTCGGATAACTCTCCCCTTTTGGATACGGATAGGCAGACATCCCGTGGAAAGGCAATGGCTCGACCGATTGAGAATGCAGCGTGTTGATGTCTCCGTCCTTGTCCCAACCATCGCTGTAGAGGATAAAACTCCGTACCCATCCATCCTGCAAACGCGGCAACTTATCGGCATCAAACTCGACCGTCATCTCGTCCCCCGCGTTCATGATGACATACATATCGTCAATCGACTGCAGCAGCGGTGTGACATCCCCGAATCGGGTATAATGTCCTCGCAAATCCCGCCATTGCCCCGTCGTCGTCACCTCACCGTAATCGAACAGGTGCGGGGCATGCGGCGTGGGGCGGTACATCTTCGAGAACCCGCGATAGTGCAGATCCGCACGGTCGGGCGGCAATTCCGTCACCCGAATCGGCAGATTGTTGTCCTCGCCGATGCTGAAAAACGCCGCGTCCCAGTAGATCTGCATGTCCGTCGCAATCTTCACCCGGCGGTCGTCGGAAAGAAACTTCCCCGTCAGGTCAATGGCGATGGTCTTGTTTTTCCCGGCGGGCAACCCGATAATATCGATTACAGTTTCCCACTCTCCCGCTGAATTCTGCACCTGCAGAGAGGGGAAAACCGGATTGATCCGTGGATTCTGGAAGAGCGAAACGTTGATGCTCGTATCGGTGGGAAAGATCCAGCCAGTGAGGAAGAGCGTTACGGTTTCACCATCAGGCACGTCCCCTAGGTCAAGGATGATAGCGTGCGGTGAGACGACGCCTTGGTATTCCCCCGGCTCGTGTTCAATCGCATACCGATAATCAAACTCCCTAAGCGAATCGGAGACATCGTTTCCGAGGTGGTCAAAAGCGCTTTGCGGCTGACGCTTCTCCTCGACCGTATAAATCTTGAACGGGGAATAAGGCGGCAGTGCATATCTTTCATCGACGAAAATCTCTGTTCCGGCGGGTCGATCTACCGCCATCAGTTTCACCAGATCAAAGTACGCCGTTTCCCAGAGTTCCTCCGTAATTTGAAGCGAATAAACGCCATCCTTTGGGACAATGAAGTCGGGAATCTTCACATAATCCGCGGTCTGATCCGGCGCGATGGATCCGATGGACGTAACCATGCCGAGAGGGCTGCGCCACAATAGATCCGTTACGAACCGGTATCGCTCGCCGTCATAGACATATAGGAACGGGCAAGACCCTTTCAGGACCTGCTTCTCAACGATTCGCTGATTGGCTTCCGGTTTAATCACATTCTGTGGCACACCGTTCGTCCACACCACGCGCAGCACATCCGCCCGCTCAGCCGATCCCAAGCCGAAATGGGAGGTCGGACCAGTCGTATACTTCATTTGATAGAGGTCGTCAATCTTGACCTCGATTTTGGAGCCGATACCGTCAATGTTGACCTTGTTGTTGCCCGTGGTCACCGCTTCCAGCCGCACCTGCAGCCAACTGTTCCGGTTCCCGCCATCATTGCGTAGCGCAACGACCCGACCTTCTCTGTCAACCAAGAAGAGATCAAGATCGCCATCGTTGTCATAATCGCCAACCGCACCATGGACGCCGTCGGAAAGGGAGTTTGGAAGGATGTCTGAGACATCCGTAAATCGCCCTGTCCCATCATTTCGAAATAGAAGAACGTCACGACTGTGACCATGTGGCGAATTGCCCCATCGTACGCCGAATATCCATATATCGAGAAATCCGTCGTTGTCGAAATCGACGAAGTGGCAATCTCTACTGTTTAGTCCCCATGTTTTCTCCATATCGGCATCAAAGTGTTTATCGCGAGTGAACGTGCCATCGCCGTGATTGCGGTAAAGTTGGTGAATTGCTCCTACCGCTGTAGCCAGTAAAAGGTCAAGCGCGCCGTCATTGTCGTAATCTGCGACAGCAACCGAAGTGAAGTGTTGGTCTTGCGGGATACCGGTTTCGTCTGTCACCGCTTTCATCCGTCCCTGGCGCTGATTATCGTAGAGCGTGAAACCCCCATTCCCGTTAACAATAAACAGATCTGTATCGCCGTCATCGTCGAAATCCCCGAAAGCGGCATCTTTGCCGGGAGAAGGCACGGAAGGGAGAAAGGTTTGGTATGTAACATCGGTGAAAGTGTTGTCGGCGTTGTTGCGATGGACTTCAATTTCATTTTCGGTAATGTAAATTTTGTCCAAATCTCCGTCATGATCATAATCAACAAATAGCAACTCTGCGTTGGCTCCACCTTCTATCATTTCATAAAAATTAGGATGAGGATAAACGTAAGCACCATCATCGATTTCGACTACCGTCTCCTTTTCATTTTTCAGAATAAACCAGTCTTGGTCACCATCTTTATCAATATCCGCAAAAGCCGATGCGTCTCCGTGTTGTGCTACCGCGAAAAGGCCCGATACCCGAACCACCTTCCCATTTTCATCTAGTGGGGGTGATGTGAAATACTCCGTATCTGGCGCTAACAGCACAAACAATTCTAAACCACCGTCGTGGTCAGTGTCCATCAGAAATACCTTCATCGGCTTTCCCCGTCTAGGAATAGTACCAAGAATCTCTTCACTCACATCAACGAATTGCACATCAATCGGCGGGCTTAACTTCGCCTTTACACGGGACTTGAAACCCGGACTGAACGTCTCAATCGGGTGTCCCAAGATGTCCGTCACCAATTCGCCAATCCCCTGCTGGTAGCGGGGCGTGGCTTTCTGGATGTTCTCAAAGATTCGTACGAATCTCTTCGCGCCTTTTGAATCCTCCTGCTCTATCAGGTGCAACCCCTGATTGAGATACTTCAGCGCATCCTCCTTGACATCCCAGAACAGGGCAGCCAATTCCGCGCCGATCTGTTTCGCTTCTTCAATCTCCTCAAGCTGCAAAAGCGCTTGCGCCAATTTGAGCCGAACAACGGCGTTCGTCGGAGTTTGGTCGCGCAACGTCTGGAGGTGAGCAATTGCTTGCTTCGTTGCCTCTGGGTCATCCCGCATCCCAAGATAGTGGCGTACCAACTTGTACCGCGCCCCCAAATCCTCCGGATCGAGTTTCACAGCCTCGTTCATCTCGGCGACTGCCTCCTCGGACTTCCCCTGCCACTGGTAAATCTCGGAGAGGATGAAATGCAACCGGCTATCCATCGGTTGAACTTCAAGCCCGCGCTTGACCCACGTCTCGGCTTCCTCGCTGTTCTTGAGACGAAGGTGCGCTACAGCCAAGTTACCGTAACCGATAGCTTCATCGGGGAGGAGATCGATCAGCGCACGGAATTCCTCAGTCGCCTTGTTGGGATGAGATTCTTCGAGATAAGCTAATCCAAGATTCTGGTGGTGGATTGCCTCTGCAATTACTTCGGCGGGGCTGCGTTCCCGAGGATGCGCATTTGGAAGATAAAATAGCAAGGAGAGAACAACTAAAGATGAAATGTGAAGTGCGTAGTGTCTAGCGTGGTTCATATAATTACGCAGCGATTCTGAACATGCAATCAAGATGGATTTCCTCATTAATCGTCCTTCTCGGCGAGGTCGAGCGCGACGAACCGGTAGCCGACCGGCTTCAGTTGATCGACAATAACCTCGCGCATCTGGAGCGCACGGTCAAAGGCTGTCTCCGATACCTGTATGCGTAAGACCGGAGAGTGGTCAAAGAGGAGCGCCTCCTTGATACCAATCTCCTCCAAACAACGTCGTGCCGCTGTGAGGGATGTCTCTTTTTCGGCGTTTGACTGGGAATCCTGATTCATTCTTTACTCGCGTGTGTGGATAGCACTTTTAGGCAGCGATGTCTGCCGTAACGGCGGCGGGCAATTCTATCACCCTTTCCTGCAGTGGGGCAATTGAAAATCGTTGATTCCTATTTCACTCTTCCGTTAGTGGTTGATTTCCTAAGTGAATAAGGTAAGCGCTTGGTGTCGTAGTGGAAATTGTCTGAACTGTGATTTATGTGATTAACATGATCTTAGATGCTTGGTGGTGTGTTCGGCTCTTGTCTGAATCACGGATTAAGCTGATTACGCGGATTACACGGAACGGAGTTGGCTAAGCAATCTTCTTGCTGAATGCCCTATGGTTGTTGGCGCTTGTGGACGGCACGCGGCGCGTGCCTACTACCATAGGGGGCTCCAGGGGCAGGTTCCCAGCCCGCTCGGTCTGGATTGCCAAATCCAGACCCAATAACGGTACTCAGTCCACCTTCAAGAGAATCTTACCGAAATTTCTGTTAGACTCCATGTATTCATGCGCCTCACGCGCTTGAGACAACGGCATGACCGTATCAATTATAGCCTTAATCTTTCCGTCCTTGAGCAACGGCAGCCACCGGTTGATGAACCGCTCGGTAATGCGTATTTTGTCCTCGAGGGGTAGCGCACGCATCACGGAGCCGAAAATTTGGAGGCGCTTACGCAGGATGATTCCCATATCGATTTCTCCTGCGCTGCCGCCCATCAACCCAACCACGACTAAGCGCCCGCGCGGTTTAAGTATGGCAAGGTTGCGTTTGAGGTAAGGCGCTCCGATAAAATCCTGCACAACGTCCACGCCTTCCCCGTCCGTCAGCTGCATAATCTCGTCGGCGAAGTCAGCCTCCTTATAGTTGATTCCCTCCGTGCATCCAAGCGTTTTGCTCCGTTCAATTTTCTCTGCCGATCCGGCGGTGATGAACACCCGTGCGCCTGTCTGATGCGCCATTTGCGTCCCGGTTGTTCCTACTCCGCTTCCTCCGGCATGAATTAACACCGTTTCGCCTGCGCTCAGTTTGCCGAAGGTGAATAGCGTCTCGCTCGCCGTAAAGAAGACTTCCGGCACCGCTGCCGCCTGTTCAAAACTCCATCCCTCCGGAATGGGCATCGCCATGCGATAGTCGATAACCGTCTGCTCGGCATATCCGCCGCTCCCAATCAAGCCGAATACCCGGTCTCCCTGGTTAAAACCGGTCGCATTATCCCCAACCTGTTCAACCGTGCCGGCGATCTCCAAGCCAAGGATCTCGGATTCACCCGGCGGTATAGGGTAGGAGCCCTTTCGCTGGATTGTATCGATTCGATTGATGCCGGCCGCTTTGACGTTGACCAATAACTGCGTCGGACTAGGAGTCGGGGCGGGAAACTCCACCAATTTGAGAACCTCGGGCCCGCCGCCTGCGGTTGCAATAATTGCCTTCATGAAACATCGTGAGCGAGAATCGCTTCTCCTTTTCGTATTTGTATCCGTTCATCTTTTCTCGCGGGATTTTATCATACCGGCTAATCAATGACAATTTGAAAAAAATGTCCCAAGTGAACTTCCTACATAGAGTAAGGGCTCCGTGCCGAGCCTCTGATTGACGAATCCAGTAGATCTTTGTCGGAGAGTATTCGTGTAAAAATAGATATACTCTGCATCGGTTAAAATCGTGATGGTTCTTGGAGAAAATGTAGACATGATTTGAAAGATTGGGTTTACTCAGCAATGACCGGGGCAGAGGGGATCTCAATCGCAATTGGATCTCTATCGCACTCGCTATCCGCTCGCTTGATTCCCGCCTACGGGTTTGGTCTTGTACGGCTTTCCGTACAATCCAACCGTTGTACTTTTGTACAAAGGCGATCTTAGATCCTGTTTGAAAAATTGGAGCCAAAGCGATTTTGGACTCATGAAGAGGGTTTTTTTAGAATGCGTTGTCGCCTCTTCTACACCTGTCGCCCCGCTGGGGCTTGGGTTCACGGGATTGTGGTGTTTCTACACACTTTCAGGATCTCTATCGCGCTCGTTATTCACTCGCTTGATTGCAATCTGCAGAATTTTGCTATAAAGAAACCAAGTTTTGAGGAAAAAACTCGGTTTCGAGACGCATGATTGTACTCGAAACGACTTTTCAAGCAGGCTCTTAGCAAAATCAAGTCCCCAATCTATCGCTAGCACCACTCGCCTATCTTAGCCTGCGTTAGCCCAGATTAAGATTTAACCGGGCGGTTTAGCCAGTAGAAGGAGGTTGATGAATGCAGTCGTAGTCGGCATTGACAGCCTTTCGGCTTGGGCTAAAACAGACGGATGTCCCGTTTTTGGGCTAACGCTTGTGGTTTGGAAGTTGCCCCCATTGAATGGTCCCTCCGAACTTGTGCGGCTTCCACTCCTTCATATGTTCGTATGATTGTCTAATTCGGTTAAATTATACTATACATGCGTAAAGTTGTCAATGCAAGAATGAAACTGAATGGTTAGTGGAGGTCGGGTATATTCAAGGTTAAAGTTCCGAAACATACGCTGTGTTTGGGCACTATTGCAATCAAGGGATCAGTCGAAGAGAAGAAAGGTCTTTGGATTACTATCTGTCTGCGATTCGCGTGATAAATTGGAAGCCTATACGGAAAATCAATCTATATGCAATGCTCTCCTCTATCGAACCCGATCATCCGACCGAATTGAATTCACCGAGATCAGGCGAGTGAAGAACGCGCGCGACTGAGATGCTAGTGCGACAGAGATCCCGCGATCCGCAATTCAGACAATGAACGGAGCATGCGAACCTTATAGGTTATCCTTTTCGCTAACAGCGCTCTTGGCGAGTAAACCACGAGCTCCTACCTTGTCCTCAGCAGCCCGCTAACCTTTCTTATCGCTCTGGCAATGTCATGCGTATCCTCCTCGCTCAGGAACTGAGTCGCCCACTGTTGGTTAACCTTTGGTCTGGCATATCCGACGACCATCCGGTCGTACACCTTCTGGGCGTTTGGCGCGGTGTTCTCGTCGTATAAGACTGGCCTTGCGCCGGGATGATCGAACGGAAAACGGGAGTTGCCAAAGAGCCGCTGGTCGCGGATTGCCTCATGCGAGAGGAAAACGGGCCTCCCAAAGAAGTGAGGCGTGCACGAAATCCCCTCGGCACGAATCGCCATAGCAAAGTCGTCCGGAGAAAAGGGGGCATCATCCATCACCCGCATGGCGTAGAGCCAGTACGTGTGCTTGCACCCGTCGAGTACCCGCTGCGGTACAACGTGGGGATTCTTGGACAGTTCGCTCAACTGTTCGCCTCGCGCCCTGCGCAGAGCTACCGTGTTCCTCATTTTGCGAACCTGGGCTAACGCGACCGCGCCGCTTAGCTCGTTCATCCGATAGTTCGGCGCGAAAGTGAGATACGTTGGCGGGCCCTCCAGAGACCGATCCCACCCCTTATCCATAAAGAGTTTTCCGCGAGTGCCGTAGTCATCGTTGTTTGTGATGGTGATTCCGCCTTCGCCGCAGGAGATGTGCTTGGATTGTTGAAGACTGAAACAGGCGATATCGCCGATCGTACCGACCAACCGTCCTTTGTATTCGCTGAGGTGTGCCTGTGAGCAATCCTCGATGACCGCCAGATTGTTTCGCTTGGCAATGTCCATAATGGCGCCCATATCGCACGGGTTACCGAAGACATGCACCGCCATGATGGCTTTGGTTTTTCCAGTAATCTTTCGCTCAATGTCCTCCGGATCCATGTTAAAGGTGTCTCGCTGCACGTCGCAGAATATCGGAATTGCCGTCTGCGCGAGTATGGGAAACACGCTGCCGATGTCTGTAATGGGGCCAACAATAATCTCATCGCCGGGAGAGGGATTCAACATTCCGACGGCGATGTGCAGGCTTGCTGTACCGGACGAACTCGCTATGGCGAATTTGGCGCCGTGAATCTCGGCAAACTCGTTTTCAAACTGATCGACCTTGGTTCCGCCGAAACGGGTCATCACTCCGGACTCAATAACGTCGGTGAGATGCTGCAACTCCTCATTTCCAACCTTGTTACCGTCCGGCAGCGGTTTATCCCGGATGGGTTTCCCACCATCAATCGCCAGTTTTTCTTCAGGCATACACTATATTCCTTTAGGACTTACGCAGGTTGTCCCGCTTTATAGACAACGACAAAGATGTAAAGTATCGCGTAATACGTAAGAAAATCGGTTGCGCGTTACGCGTATGAATTGCCATTACGAGGATCGGAGGGGCAAACCGGGTAGGTCCTATTCCTTTTTGTGTAGACCGCATATTATACCACAAAGGTGTTGGAAATGTAGTTTCGTGTTTGGGCAGCAGCGCGGCATTTTTTAGAACTTGCTTCAAAAGTAAATAGCGAAGCCAGGTCAGTGGCATCTGAGTGCCATTACCTATGGGAGTTCTATCGCACTCGTTATTCACTCGTTTGATCCCCGCTTGGGCTTTGATGTGGAACAATCCGATGTTGCTATACACCTTTAAGATTTCTATCGCACTCGTTATCCACTCGCTTGATCACCGCTGGCGCTTTCAAAGGCTGGTGCGCGGGGATCTCTATGGGATCTCTATCGCCTTCGCTATTCACTCAGTTGATCACTCGTTATCCACTCGCTTGATCCTACAGAATTGTGCAAAGGGTCTGCTTTACATCGATTCTTCATGCTGTTTTGCATGAAGACCGGAAAGTGGACTCATCGCGTTTTTCCATCAGGACGCAATGTACCAGTAAACCCTTCTCAATTGTCCCAAAACGGGATGGTGTAGCGTTTTGGGACAAACCCGCCCGTATCCACGCCATTACAGACTTCCTGCCAATATCCTTCCCACTTAGTCCATTTCAACCGTCCTATTTTGGGACACTTTCAACCCCACTCACTCTCACGCTAACTCCCCGTCTGAATCCTTCAAAGACAAGCCCAGCAAGGGATTTGTCGCTCTCGTCCTCGTTGGATCTAGCGTTGGCACAGTTTATGCCCCATTATGGGGTTTTCAATTCAACTAGTGGTGGCAACTTGGCTTACTTATCTTCCGCTGACTGGATAAGGAAGGATCAAGCGAATGGATAGTGAGCGCGATAGAAGTCCCATAGCAAATCCCGATAGAGATTCGTCCCGCCCCGATGTGAGATGAACGCCCTAGCGAAATCGGACTTCCATTGCCCGCCCAATGGCTTGGAGTTTTACCGACTACTAATCACTAGCCACTAAGCACTTACACGTATAGATACCCTACCAGGGACCGAATAACTGTACATGGAGGCATAGCATGTTTTAGCAGATATTTCGTGAGAGCCAAAAACAGATGTAATTTTTTTTGAGACTTTTTCGCCGGACCTGGCATTCATGCATAGTGAGGGGTATAAGTATCCCGCTCCGAGACTGAAAGATGGATGAAAGCAGACGACAATTCGGACGATGCCGAATTGATTCGGCAAATCCTAGCCGGCGATCAAACTGCTTTTTCGGCGCTCCGCGCCAGGTACGAAAATCGCCTGCACGCTTACGTCTTCAGTCTCATTCGCAATCGCCATAGCCGCGAGGACGCTGAAGAAATTGTCCAAGATGCCTTTCACAAGATTCTCAAGCATCTGGAAACGCTTAGAGCGCCGGAGAATCTGTTCGGCTGGATGTGCTCGATTGCAAAGCAATGTCGTGACCTTTGGCTCCGAAAACACGGGAAGCCCCTTGAATACATATCGTTTGATGACGGTATTCAGGGGCAGGAGTTACATGAGGAAGTTTCCCTGGCTGCGTATCAGGTTTCCCAGCAGCAAGCGGTAGAAGATGAGTTGCTGGAAATCGTATCTAGAGCGATTGAGCAGCTACCCGACTTGGACCGGCGGGCAATGCTCCTGCGACAGGATGGCATGAGTTACCGGGAGATTGCTCACGAGTTGGGCTTATCGGAAGCCGGCGTGAAAAACCGGCTGTATCGTGCGAGGCAGAAGGTCAAGGAACTCGTGGATGGGATGGTAGAGGATTAGAGCCACTACCAAGTTGTATGCGGCGAAGATTCCATCTATGGTGAAGTGATTGGTATAATGCCCACCGTGGCATTTAGTATACATTACTTAATACCTTTACTTTGAAAGGAGACTAATCATGTTCTTCCTGAAGAAACACTGGCGATTCACCGTGCCAGCAGTAGTTGTGCTTTGTGTGCTACTGCTCGGCGGGATTGCGCTATACAGTACCAGCGAACCGCCAGAACCCAAGACGGTTTATGTCATGCCTGAACGGAGCAGTACGGATAATTCGCCAACTGTAAACAGCGGCGGGATTGCGACTTCTTCGCTTGTGCAAAGTGCTGAGACAACCGCCCCCGCAGAATCGCCAACACAAGAATTTGTCAGTGATACTGAAAGCCTTGAATCCTGCTGTCCCGAGGAAGAGTTCATCCCTGCATCTACCTCTGGAGATAACATCGTACATGTGTCGCCGGAAGTTATTGCCAACGCACAACTTCATCGCGAGTGGATGCGCGATTTTGATGCATACGTCACACGTAGAGATATGCTGAAGGACCGCACCCTGGAATGGACGCGCGCACTAGACGCTACAGCCGACACATTCTATGCGACGTTATCACCTGCCGATCGTGCTTCTCTTCGCGAGGGGCTACCCGAGGAGGCACGCCAATGGTGGCCAACTCTTTTTGATGACGTAACGCCCGCTCGTCCTCCCGACCGTACCGTGAATCTCACGCAAAAAGAGTTGATGTTTGAGGGCACCCAGTTGCAAGAACAAGTAAAACAATTAAACCCACCGCCCGAACCAGTACTACATGATCATTAAGGCTAGAAAGGAGCGATAGAATGAAGTTACTTTTTGCAATTGCTTTAACAAGTCTATGTACACATCTCTCAATTCTTGGGTTTTGTCATATACCCTGCCAAACCCAGAAGGGAGACTACGAAGCCGCCAAAGCACCTGAACGCACAGCTTGGCTAAAGTATATGGGCGCTAATTTTATGTTGATAGAAGTTCAAAACTCAATACAACGAGAGCGAGAAGCAGCCCGGACTCATCCAAAGGCTCCGCTTCCTGAAATGACCGACTCTCAAAAATGGCGTTTGTCGAATGCTCAGCAGCACCGCGCGTCTAGGTACCAAGACTGGAAAAATGCTTATGATACCCTTTCTGAAAAAAGCGCCGCCTATATTTTATGCAAAAGCCATGCGTATAGGAATTGTGGCTGTCAAACCAAGCATACCAAACTTCCATCCGACCCGTGTAGGGGATTTGAGTGCGGTTGCAGTGGGCAGAACTGGGGCGGCTGTAGCTGCCCGTTTCGTGAGCCAAACGTACCCGGCTGCGATGGATCCTCGGGCTCCGGGTCTGGCTAGTTAGTCGTGACTTCCCGAATAGTCATTTTTGTCATAGCTGTTGTCATCATCGGTTTACTCATTTGGATTCGCAGGAAATCCTCTCGGAATGAGGATCGCTTTATTGGCGAAGAATATGACTCTGAATACGATGATGACCATTCCGATTTTAGCGGAAATGATATTGATGTCGATGAATCCTAATCGAAAACCGATTGGTTGTTCGGGTTCCTAGTAAGTTGTTCGTGTTACTGTAAATGTAAACGCCCACAAGTCTTATAGTTTGTGGGCGTTCTCTTTTCTCTTTCGCCTACGTTTCAATGCCATTCGCCCCATGCGCCCATTCGTTTTGTTGCTATTCCTGCTGACTCATGCCCACGCTCCTGTCGCTCTAGCGTACGGTACTCTAGCACACCCGGAAATCCAATCTGCTCGCCCCGATAGTCATGCACCGTTAGGCATTATGGGCGATCATACCCATTCCGCTGGCGAATGGATGCTGTCATACCGCTTTATGGCAATGAGGATGCGTGACCTCCGTAATGGCACGCAAGTCATCTCGCCAGCCGATGTCCCACAACACTTCGCCGTAACCCCTGTTCGCATGAATATGCGGACGCACATGTTCGGCGCGATGTTTGCTCCGCATGATCGCGTTACGCTGATGGCGATGACGAGTTATCGTGACAATTTTATGGAGATGCAAGGCGGAGCACACGACGATTCTAACGGTCACCGCCAACATTCCGGTGGATCTCATGAGATGGAAAGCAACGGGCTAGGCGACACAACACTTTCCGTCTTAATTCCGTTGCTTCACTCACGCAACGTGGTTGTTCTCTTGAACGCCGGGCTCTCTATTCCAACCGGCTCTATCGCGGCGGAAGGCACGAATGGCATCTTGCCGTACCCCATGCAACTTGGTTCAGGCTCTATTGAGCTAGTGCCCGGTGTCACGTTCTCCGTCGTCCGAAACAACTGGTCTTTCGGAGCGCAAACGCGCGCTGCCATTCCACTGAACGAAAACAGTCGCGGCTACCGCCGAGCGCCACTGACAATGTCTATGATCTGGGGCACTCGTCGCCTAAACGACTGGATCAGCGTCTCTACTCGTGCACTCTTGGAGAGCTGGGGTAATATAGCCGGCGAAGATAAGGCTCTTAATTCGCAAATGGCGCCGACAATGGATCCGCAACTTCAAGGCGGTGCACGCGCTAGTCTGCTTCTTGGTAGCAACCTTATTTTCCCCGACCGAATGGGAAGCTTATTGGCAGGTCAGCGTTTCGCTCTTGAACTCCGACTTCCCATCTATCAACATCTTGATGGGCCCCAAATGGCGCTCAACTGGTCGGTCGTTGCCGGTTGGCAGTACGCCTTCAAATTCGATAGCTAGTCTCTGCCCATGCCTGCACCTTTTGAGCCTGTAGATACGCCTCCGGATTCCGATCTGATAGTCCGCTTTCAGTCGGGCGAATCCGATGTGTTTGATTTGCTTTACCGTCGTCACTGTGATCGGATTCATAACGTGATTCTCTACGTTGTTTCCAACCCCGACGACGCGCCCGATATCACGCAAGAGGTCTTTCTCAAAGCGTATCAAAAACTCCCCGGATTCAAGCGAGTTTCCCAGTTCTACAGTTGGCTTTACCGCATCGCCGTGAATCAATGCATCGATCACATACGCCGCCAATCGAAACACCGTGTTCTCATCAATGAGCCGTTCTGCGAGGAAACCTTCCATGAAAAGCCCGTGCCACCCACCGCTGCCATTGAGCGCGCTGAATTTCACCAGCAGTTAAACACCGCACTTCCCGCCTTGACACCCTGCCAACGCACCGTGTTTAACTTGCGTTACAACGAGGAGCTCTCCTTGAAAGCCATCGCCCGCCGGCTTGGACGTTCGACCGGCACGGTGAAGGCGCACTTGTTCCATGCCCGTCGCGCCCTGCATCATCAACTCAAAGATCTCTATCGCACGGGATTTACTATCGCCTTCGCTTTCCGCTCAGTTGATCCTATTCGGACGGTTGATCGGTATTTCCAGTTCGCTCTATAATTCATCGCCCAAATGAAGAACACAGTTCGCAAAACCGGTGCGTTATTCTTGGCACTTTTGGTTGTTTGGTTGGTATCATCCCCTGCGGCAGAAATACACGCTCCTAGAACAAAAATTCCGGCAGATTTCTATCAGGTCATCATCACCAATAACCTGTTCCGTCCGCTTGGGTGGACCAAACCGAATCCTCCCCCCGCCTTCGAACTGATTGCAACGGTCATTAAGCAGAACGGCGAACACAAGGCATTAATCCGGAACACGAGGAGTCGGAAACTTTATTATGTCACGGTCGGGGAACTCGCTGGTGAAGCGATTGTCGAGAAAATAGAAGCACACCGCGTAACTCTGAAACGCGACGGCGAATCAAAGGTGTATCGGCTGCCTCTGTAATCAAGAATTGAAATAACTTTCCGCCCTCGTTGTTTGACTAGGCACGTATACGCTGAGGAACAGCCATATGACAGAGAAACGTGAGTTGATGGAAAGCATATCTAGGGCAATAGAGAAACTGCCTGACTTGGACCGGCGGGTAATGCTTCTGCAGCGGGAGGGCATGAGTTACGGGGAGATTGCTCAAGAGTTGGGTTTAACGGAAGCCGCCGTGAAAAACCGGTTGTATCGTGCGAGACGGAAGGTTAAGGAACTCGTGGATGGGATGGAAGAGGATTAGAGCCGCTAACAATCTGTTTGCGGCCAGCATCCCATCTATGTCGATTGGGTCTTTACCCAACGCTTAGCCAGCAACCACGGTGACGTTGTTCAAAAGGTGGACATCAGTTTTTCCGAACGATTCTTTTGCCTCGTGATACAGGATGGCTTGTTTGGATACGCCATATTCTTGGGTAATCTCATCCAGTTTCTTTCCTTATGTCAATTCTGTAGTAACCATATCAATCATGTGTGCGTCAGTTATTTTACGTTCGCTAGCCACTGGCATCGCCTCCCTTAAAAATTAGTGTTGCCTGCCTATATTTTACTCAAATCAATGGATAAATTCAAGTTAATTAAGATTTATCCATTGATGTTCTTGACAACCCCATTTTCCCTTTGCTATAATGCCTGCCATCTGAACCGGTGATGCGTTGCAATCCTGCACATTTGTGCGTTCAACCCGTCACCACTAACATTTTTAGCTTCACTTGACTTGAAAGGAGACTAATCATGTTCTTCTTGAAGAAACACTGGCGATTCACCGTGCCAGCAGTAGTTGTGCTTTGTGTGCTACTGCTCGGCGGGATTGCGCTATACAGTACCAGCGAACCGCCAGAACCCAAGACGGTTTATGTCATGCCTGAACGGAGCAGTACGGATAATTCGCCAACTGTAAACAGCGGCGGGATTGCGACTTCTTCGCTTGTGCAAAGTGCTGAGACAACCGCCCCCGCAGAATCGCCAACACAAGAATTTGTCAGTGATACTGAAAGCCTTGAATCCTGCTGTCCCGAGGAAGAGTTCATCCCTGCATCTACCTCTGGAGATAACATCGTACATGTGTCGCCGGAAGTTATTGCCAACGCACAACTTCATCGCGAGTGGATGCGCGATTTTGATGCATACGTCACACGTAGAGATATGCTGAAGGACCGCACCCTGGAATGGACGCGCGCACTAGACGCTACAGCCGACACATTCTATGCGACGTTATCACCTGCCGATCGTGCTTCTCTTCGCGAGGGGCTACCCGAGGAGGCACGCCAATGGTGGCCAACTCTTTTTGATGACGTAACGCCCGCTCGTCCTCCCGACCGTACCGTGAATCTCACGCAAAAAGAGTTGATGTTTGAGGGCACCCAGTTGCAAGAACAAGTAAAACAATTAAACCCACCGCCCGAACCAGTACTACATGATCATTAAGGCTAGTAAGGAGCGATAGAATGAAGTTACTTTTTGCAATTGCTTTAACAAGTCTATGTACACATCTCTCAATTCTTGGGTTTTGTCATAATACCCTGCCAAACCCAGAAGGGAGACTACGAAGCCGCCAAAGCACCTGAACGCACAGCTTGGCTAAAGTATATGGGCGCTAATTTTATGTTGATAGAAGTTCAAAACTCAATACAACGAGAGCGAGAAGCAGCCCGGACTCATCCAAAGGCTCCGCTTCCTGAAATGACCGACTCTCAAAAATGGCGTTTGTCGAATGCTCAGCAGCACCGCGCGTCTAGGTACCAAGACTGGAAAAATGCTTATGATACCCTTTCTGAAAAAAGCGCCGCCTATATTTTATGCAAAAGCCATGCGTATAGGAATTGTGGCTGTCAAACCAAGCATACCAAACTTCCATCCGACCCGTGTAGGGGATTTGAGTGCGGTTGCAGTGGGCAGAACTGGGGCGGCTGTAGCTGCCCGTTTCGTGAGCCAAACGTACCCGGCTGCGATGGATCCTCGGGCTCCGGGTCTGGCTAGTTAGTCGTGACTTCCCGAATAGTCATTTTTGTCATAGCTGTTGTCATCATCGGTTTACTCATTTGGATTCGCAGGAAATCCTCTCGGAATGAGGATCGCTTTATTGGCGAAGAATATGACTCTGAATACGATGATGACCATTCCGATTTTAGCGGAAATGATATTGATGTCGATGAATCCTAATCGAAAACCGATTGGTTGTTCGGGTTCCTAGTAAGTTGTTCGTGTTACTGTAAATGTAAACGCCCACAAGTCTTATAGTTTGTGGGCGTTCTCTTTTCTCTTTCGCCTACGTTTCAATGCCATTCGCCCCATGCGCCCATTCGTTTTGTTGCTATACCTGCTGTAGGAAGGGAGGATAGAATCATGCGGTTTTTGGGAGTTGTATTCCGGGCATTGATTCCGAATCGTTTGATCGCCGCGATGTGGATTTTTATCCTGTGCGCGTTCGTCTCGGGCGTAATTTGGATACGTGCGACCACGACCGTCAAACACCATAGGGCTGAGTTTCATAAGAGATTCCCTGTTATTTTGAGCAGTGATGGAGAAACGTTAATCACGAAGGATAATTACAAGACGCTTTTCAGTGATGAACCGTCAAGTAAACCCGACTCGCCGGCGGCGAAGAAGCCTTCGGATTTAAGTCCGTTGGTGTTGGAAGAAGAACCGCCGACAATCGATGAAATCCGTGCGATGTTGGCGCGGCACGCTGCGGAAAGTGATTCGAGGCGGGCACACTTGGATGTACAAACCGCCGAACTTGTGAAACTTGATGATGAGTACAGGCGGTTGAAAGAGGAGGAGAAACGCCTGAGCGGGGGGCTTCTTAGCGAGGAAGAGTGGGAAGAGATACGATATGGAGGGCTTTCCGGCGACGCGCTGAAAGCCAGGAAATTGATGCTCGCGGGTCGTTACGAAGAAGCATGGGAACTATACAATAGTCCCGACTATGACCCCGGTATTAATCATTAAGCTCCTTCGGGTTAACGCCCCGGGTGTTTTATCCTGGGGCGTTCCTTTTCCTCGCTCATGCCGACCACCATTCACCCCGATCACACGCCTCCGGATTCCGTCCTAATAGCCCGTTTCCAATCCGGCGATTCCGGTGTATTCGACCAACTCTATTCGCGCCACCGCGACCGGATTCACGGTGTGATTTTCTCCGTCGTTTCCCATCCCGACGACGCGCTAGACCTCACGCAAGAAGTATTCCTCAAAGCCTACCAACGCCTCGACACCTTCAAGCACGCCTCCCAATTCTACAGTTGGCTTTACCGCATCGCCGTCAACCAGTGCATTGATCACATGCGCCGGCAGTCAAAACACAGTGTGCTTATAGACAAACCATTTTGCGAGGAAACCTTCCACGCAAATCCCGTGTCACCCACGGCTGCCCTTGAGCGCGCTGAATTTCACCAGCAGTTAAACGCCGCACTTCCCGCCTTGACACCCTGCCAACGCACCGTGTTTGCCTTGCGCTATAAGGACGAGCTTTCCCTGAAAGCCATCGCCCGCCGGTTAAATCGATCTACCGGCACGGTGAAGGCTCACTTGTTCCATGCCCACCGCACGCTCCGTGACCAGCTCCTGCCTTATTTTCAATTTGCCTTGTAGATGAAACACGCGATCCTACCCACCTACGCACTAATCATCCTTGTCTGGTTACATTCACCGACACACGCCCAAGCACCTCTTTCCTCATTTCGCACACCTCCCCCCAATTACTACCAAGTCATCATCACCAATAACCTGTTTAGACCGCTCGGTTGGACAAAGCCGAAACCGCCGCCCGCCTTCGAACTGATTGCCACAGTGATGAAAATCAACGGTAAACACAGGGCGTTAATTCGGAACACTCGGAATCGGAAGTTCTACTATGCCGCGGTCGGGGAACTCGCTGGCGAGGCGATTGTCGAGAAAATAGAAGCACACCGCGTAACTCTGAAACGCAACGGCGAATCAAAGGTGTATCGGCTGCCTCTGTAATAGAAATCAAGTAAGTGATTAGTGGCTAGTGATTAGTGGTTAGTAGAATCCTTGACGCCATAGGACGGGCAATGGATGAGATCTCAATCGCACTCGCTATTCACTCGCTTGATCCTACAAAAGACGCAATTTCTGACAGCGCGAAGTATAAATAAGGGACCGAACGTGTAGAATTTTGTGGTTCAAATCTTTCCGCTAACCGCCGAATTCTTCAGCCGGAACTTTGTCGGCAGGAACTATCGGTTAGATATTAGGTAACTGTGTAGCCCACCGGCCTGGATTTGTCAATCCAGGCGGAGCAGACTGAGAACGCGCCGAATATGGAAATACAATGCTAATTCCGACGAATCGGGTCTTACATACCGCGAACGGACGTGCGATGATAGGATCTCTATCGCGCTCCTTATTCAGTCGCTTGATTACCATTACGAACCAAACGATGCACTAAACAGTTGCGACTTTGGGTGGGGCATGAATCCGAAGTATGAGGCGGCTTACCTCCGAGGTGCGCTGATTGGGTTGGTGTTGCAGGCAGGGGCGCGGGATGGAATACCGGGTCAAGAAACCGATTTCTTACTGGTTCATTTTCCAAAAAAATATGGTTAGTGTTGGGTGCCGGTGCGGTTAGAAACCGCACCTACCGGCGTGGTAGAACCGATTCTTGCACCAGTCTCGTAAGCATTAAATTCTTAGCGAATAGACCGTTCACAATGTGCTGTTCGTAACAACCTTGGCTCATGTCAAGAGAAAGTGCAAAGCGACTTTGAGAAACCGAGTTTTCAAGAAAAAACTCGGTTTCTGGCACATACTCATTACATGAGCGTAAACCTTAATGTCCGCCAACCTCGCCGACTTCGATGTCAATCTCGTCTCGATTCCGGATTCGTTCTACCAAGCCGTCGCGAATATCGACGATTCGGTCCGAGACATCGAGCATTTTCAGGTCATGGGTTGCCGAGATGACGGTGACGCCTTTTCCGCGGTTGAGGTCTCTTATCAGGTCAATGATTTCACGACCGGTAATCGTGTCAAGGTTCGCCGTGGGTTCATCAGCCAATATAATGGTCGGGTCGTTTGCAAATGCACGGGCAATGGCGACGCGCTGGCGCTGGCCGCCGGATAGCTCGTCGGGCCGGTGATGGATTCTATCGCCCAATCCAACCAGATTCAACAAATCCTCCCCCTTCTTGCTCCGATCCTTTGTTGAAAGCCCGGCAAAGATCATTGGTAGCGTCACATTTTCCAACGCGCTCATGACGGGTAGCAAGTTGTAACTTTGGAAAATGTAGCCGACCCTATGGCAGCGAAACCACGCAATCTGGGAGCGTGAAAGTTGGGACATGTCCTGTCCGTCAATGTAAACCCTACCCCCGGTAGGCCCATCCAAAGCGCCGATCATGTTGAAAAGGGTTGACTTGCCTGAACCGGAGGGGCCCATGAGCGAAATATACTCCCCTCGCGCAATCTCAATGTTGATCCCGTCGAGCGCTCGCACCACATTGGTACCCATGCGGTACTCTTTAACCACATCTTCGGTTTTCACGACTGTTTCTGCCATTCACGTTTCTCCTTGGGTTGTTATCGCTCCTCAACCCTAGACTTCCAAATATTCCGTCATCTAGTTTCTCCCACGGTGCGCGTCAGTCGGATGCACATCTCGCGGTTTGGAAAATGTGGAACTACCACGTTGACGCCGCCGCCCGTATGCCTGAATTAAACCTCTGTGCGCATCGCTTCGGCGGGCGGAAGTTGCGCGGCACGCCACGCCGGGAAAGCAGCGCCTATTACCGACAGAACCATACCGAGCACGCAACCAAGCAGGATAAGCATAATGATACCGAGTCTCATGGGCGCTTCTTCGGGGTTCGCGGGCAGCAGAGGAAAGTAGAAGAAGAGGTCGAGTCCGTAGTTCTTGAGTCCTAGTAGGATTGAACCGACAGCCCCGATTAGCGCACCGATAAGCGCCCCGGACAAGCCTTGGAACCCCGACTCCAGTAGGAACAATCGTACCACAAATCGATCCAAAGCGCCTAAGCACTTCATTGTACCAATCTCTTGGAAGCGTTCGGTGACCGCCATAAGCATAGAGTTGGCAATCCCCACTACGCAGACAATCAGCGACATGATAATCAGCCAGATGTCTTTTGTAGAGATACCTTGCTCCTGTTCCTCCTCGAGGCTTGTAATCTGTTCCGTTCTCCCGCTCTCCTGCATCGCCAAATCAATCTCGTTATTCGTCCAAACGGAAACCAGAAATGCAATTCCCAGCGTAATGCCTGCTGTCGTAATTATGGAACGCCCAAATCGAATCTTCAAACTCTGAAAACTGATGCGCAATGATTCGCCAAAAGGGAGTTCAATCTGCTGCTCTATCTGTGTCGATCTTTCCAACTTCTAATCCTCCAGATTCATGGACATTTATAATGTTGTATTTTCGTATATAACGCAAATTGCTACCCATTCCCGTAGGTCGGGCTTCTAGCCCGATCCTCTTGTAGAATACGTCGCAAACGGGGTAATAAAAGCTAAATCGACTGAATCTGCTCGCAGCGGATTGACAAATCCACTGCACACATACGGATACGGTTTGGATATGTCTATCCAAACCGAGCAGGACCGCAATACAACACTCGGAAAAATTCAAGTTCAACTATTAACAATAGGTGGCAACTTGGGTTACATAGAGATATTTTAATGTCCTTCAAGCCCTATAATCTGTTGATTTTGATGCTCCAAACCGACGATGGATTCACCCTCATTTTACCATTTTGTGCGAATGAAGTCAAGGTTTGGAGATTGACATGAGCAGAAATTAGCTTGTTACCGGGTCGCAGACATGGACATTTGATTTCGGCAAGGTGTCGCCGATCGATGCGATTAGCTTGAGAACAAGATTCTGAGAAACCCTTCACTTGGCTATAACTCTCTCGCCACGACTGTACAGGATACTCGCGATTTTTTCACTTGTCAACGGAAAAGTTAGAATTCCCAGGTCATGGCGGATGACAATGCACTATAGTCAGTGCAACCATATGGTTCAGCCGCTAAATCGTAACACTCAATCCAAGTTTCTATAACAGAGATCCAGACGTATGCAGCCGACCTTAATTGAGAATAGTTCATTAATCTCGGAGATCTCGCAGCCGAAACAGTAGGTTTGCATATCACAGGCAGATGTGTTTCCTTTGAGTGCGATTTGGTTTTGCATTGACACCAAACGAGCGATTCCCTTATACTAATCCCTGTCAAATCTTCCCCGCACCAGGTTCGTTCGCGGACATTACCCATCATGTAACTATCTTCGGCGGGCACCCAAATTTCCAGGGACGGACAGGGGATTGCAGAATGTATTGGAACGAGCAAACTTAGTGGTTTATTTTCCAAAAAATATGGTTAGTGTTGGGTGCCGGTGCGGTTAGAAACCGCACCTACCGGCGTGGTAGAACAGTTTCTTGTGCCAGTCTCGTAAGCATTAAATTCTTAGCGAATAGACCACTTAGACAGCCTTTTTGCGCAATCTCCACATTCCTAGCCCCTGCGACGTTTCGTAAAGGCACGGATCAAATTGAGCACGATTTCCGAGTTTTTTCATAACAAAACTATTCTAATCACGGGCGCTACGGGCTTCCTCGGCAAACCTGTGGTAGCCAAGATTCTCGCGGATTTGCCGGATATAACACGGATCTACTTGCTCGTCCGCAGTCGAACCGACCCCAACGGCAAAGTGAGTTCCGCCGCCGATCGGCTAGAGGACGAGTTCTTCACGTCAAGCGTTTTTGCAAAACTTAAACAGATTCATGGAGACCGATTCGATAGCTGGATTCGCGAGAAGGTGCAGGCGGTAGATGGGGACTTGACCTACGAACGGCTAGGGATGCCTGATGCCCGGTACAAAGAACTGCAAGACGAAGTCCAGATCTTCATAAATAGCGGCGGGTTGGTTAACTTCGATCCGCCGATGGATATGTCATTGCATAGCAATGTAATTGGCGCAAGGCAGGCTGTTGAGTTTGTCCGAGGCTGCAATGACGCCGTGCTTCTTCACGTTTCGACCGCTTACGTGTGCGGAACGACCCCGGGGAGGATCAGCGAGGAATTACACCCACCATACGAAGTTTATGCCCAAAAGATCGCCGAAGAGACCGGGGAAAGAATCCCTCCCTCACTTGAGGAAGAAATTGAAGATGTCCAACAAATTGCGGAAAAGATAAGAGCCGAGGCGGATGAATCCCCTAGAAGCGACCAATTCCGACGCGAGACTTTGGAACAGGTAGGAGAAGAGCGGGAAGACAGCGACGGTTATCGTCGTCAGTATGATACCATTCGCAAGAAATGGGTTGAACAGCGCTTGGTCGATGAAGGGCTGAAACGAGCACAGTCACGAGGATGGAATGACACATACACCTACATGAAAGCGCTGGGCGAACAGATGGTCGTCAAGACGCGGGGCGATTTGCCGGTAGCAATCATTCGCCCATCCATCATTGAGAGCAGCCTAGCGGACCCACGGCCGGGTTGGCTTGATGGGTTACGCATGGCGGATCCGCTTATCGTCGGTTTTGGGAAGGGGCGCCTGCCCGATTTTCCTGCGGATCCGGATATAATCCTTGATATCATCCCTGTGGACTTTGTTGTTAACGCCATTTTAATCGCGGCGAAGCAGACCTATCAAAGGCGCGGAATTGAGGTCTACCATGTGGCGACCGGCTCCCAAAACCCATTGTATTTCCGAAACATAGTGGACGGCTCTCACGATCACTTTATCAAGTATCCGATGCTGGATAGTGGAAAGCCCATTCCCCCACCGGTATGGAAGTATCCCGGTCTAGAGGAATTTCAGGGCAAATTGTCGCGCAAGTTGGGAGCGCTCAAAGCGGCGAGTCGACTGCTTGATATGATCCCGCTAAGATGGGCGAGACAGCGAAACCGCCGTATCGCCGTGATGCAAAATGCATTAGAAGGTCTTCAGTATTACATTCGCATCTATGGTCCGTATACGCGCATTAACTTCGAGTTTGAAACTTCCAAGATTGGACAACTATCCGCATCACTATCTGCAGCCGATCAGCGTCGTTTTGACCTGAGTATCTCAAACTTCGATTGGCAGCACTACCTTCAGAATATCCATATACCGGGGATTAAGCGGTTCATTCTCAAGATGGACACCGATCCGTCGGTGAAAATGCTCAAAGAAATCGAGCGTTCAAACGCCGAATGCGACGACGCTAATCCGTGCAACAAGGGATCGATACGGAACTGTCAAACGATTTTGGATCTCGTTGAGCGGCAGGCCGAGGCCTATTCGGAAAATACAGCCTTGCAGATTGAACGAGGCGGGGAGTGGGTGCGGTATACCTACCGTCAACTTTATGACTTATCGAGGCAGATCGCGTTTGCGTTTTGGAAACGCGGTTATCGCGACGACGATAAGATGATTCTCATTTCCGAAAATCAACCCGAATGGGGAATCACCTACTTAGCCGCTATCCAAATTGGCGCCATTGTTGTGCCTATCGATCCGCAGACGGCTAGAGTCGAAGTGATAGCACTTGCCGACTTTACCGAGGCAAGAGCGGTTCTCGCGTCCGAATCCCTTTTTGAACAGCTGTCCTCTATCTCTGACGAAAGGGAGATGCTAGACGTACTGAATCTGAATCAGCTTTGCACACCATCGGGTGCCGAGGAGGATGTGTCTCCGATCGATGAGATTCCTGTTAATTTTCCGGATGTAAAAGTCAAGCCGGAGGCAACGGCCTCCATCATATTTACGATGGGTACGACCGTAGATCCAAGAGGCGCGATGTTGTCTCATAGGGGGTTTCTCGCTAATCTCCACGCTGTGGCACAAGTGCTCCCCCCAGCCGAAACAGATCGAGTCCTAGCCATTCTGCCGCTGTATCATGCACTAGGCTTTTCCTGCAGTTTTCTGATGGCTATCTATGGCGGCGCCAGTGTCACTTACATCAACACATTTAAACCGACCGCAATCTTGGAATCCATGCGGGAAATGGAAACTACCGCCATTATCGGAGTGCCGCGTCTGTACAAACTGCTCTATGACGCCATTGAGAGGTATGTCCTGAAAACTTCGATCGATACGAACGAGCCAGTTGATCCAGCCATGATTGCGCAAATCAAGGAGGCGTTGGGTGGACATATCCGCGTCTTTATAAGCGGCGGTGCCGCCTTGCCGCGTCAGGTTTACGATGGGTTCAAGCGTTTTGGATTTACCATCCTTGAAGGCTACGGCATGACGGAAACGGCGCCCGTGTTAAGCGTGAATCCTGCCGGTGAGAGCAAAGCGGGTTCCGTCGGGCTGCCGGTAAATGAGGTGGAGTTCCAGATCGCCGATCCGGACGCCGACGGAATTGGCGAAATTGTCACGAAGAGTCCGAGCACCATGGCGGGCTACTACCGAAATCCGGAAGCGACTCGAAAGGTCCTCCGAGACGGATTACTCTATACCGGTGATCTAGGATACATTGATGATGACGGCTACCTCTTTCTTACGGGACGCAAAAAGGATGTCATCATTGCCAGCACCGGAAAAAACATCTATCCTGCCGAACTTGAGGAACTCTATCGACATAGTCCCCATATCTCCGAGATTTGCGTCGTTGGAATAGATCCGCCGGACTCGTTTGGCGAGGAAGTGCACACTGTAATTGTGCCGAATTGCCCCGACGACGACGCTCGGTTGGATGTCCGAGAATCGATTCAGCAACATCTGCAATCATGTGCCCGCAGCTTGCCCACACATCAGAATCTCCAAAAAGTCCATTTCTGGGAGGTGGATTTACCCAAGACTTCCGACGGCGAGATCGACCGTATCCGCGTAAAGGCGATGCTATTCAAACAACTCGTGGCGGACGCCGCCCAACCGGTTGATTCCGCCGAAGAAACTTCGTCAGATGGTGCTGTCGGAGAGTGGAAACCGGGCACCCGAGAAACCGAGATTGTCGCCGAGCTTGGGCGATTGTCACGGGTTCCGCCAAATCATATCCGTCCAGACAGCGCCCTAGACACGGATCTTGGATTGGATTCGATGACCCGTGTAGAACTGCTGTTGCTGCTTGAATCCAAGCTGGATAAACAGGTGCCGGACGAACTTGCTGGCGGGGTTCGTACGGTCGGGGATGTGATCGATGTCGTCAACACGTTAGACGCGGAGACCGCGCCGACTGCCGATGATACGACCCTCGATTCCTCAGTCGCCGCGGAGCATAGTGAACTGGCTTTGCGTTCGAGTCATTTTGCCAAACTCATTCGCTTCGGCATTCGGACGATCTTCCGACGCCGGTTCTCGCTTCAGTGCGACGGGATGGAGCATATTCCAATCGGGGCACCGTACATCATCGCTTCAAATCACAGCAGCCACCTCGATACACCGGCGATCATAACCGCTCTGGGGGCGGAGTCAAAAAACTTACGCCCCCTTAGCGCGAGAGATTACTTCTACAACCGTCGAATGAAAGCGTGGTTTGTTAGCCAGTGTCTCAATGCATTACCGTTCGATCGGACGGACAGCTCCCTCCAAAGCTTACGCGTTGCACAGGACGCGCTTCGCCGAAATGAAAACCTGCTCATCTATCCCGAAGGCACACGCTCCTTAAACGGGAACCTTCAACCCTTCAAACCCGGGCTCGGTTTGCTCGCGTACGAAGCGGGTGTCCCTGTTGTGCCCGCGCACGTGAGTGGCACCTATGAAGCATTGCCCAAAGGCAAGTCGTTACCCCGTAAAAGCAAGGTTCGCGTCGTTTTCGGTGAACCGGTAGAGCCCGGACCCCCTCAAGACCCTATCATGAAGACGAATAAGCGAGAAATCTACCGGAAGATCGCCGACGAAGTGCGTACTCGAATTGAACGGTTGCGTGACGCGGACCATGAATAACCCCAATGTGACGATGGAGTGTCTTGGCGCGGTGGTTCACACAGATGGCTATGATGTCAACCCGCAAGTGGCTGCTTTCTTCGACGTTGACGGTACCCTTGTGAATTCGACTATTGTTCACTACTATGTGCGGTTCAGATTGCAGTTGCTTCATCCTCTGATACGCCCGTTTTGGCTGGCTGGCTTCCTGCTGAAGATCCCGTACTATCTTCTTTTGGACAACCTGAGCCGTACCAAGTTCAATCAGGTTTTCTACAGGAACTACCGCGGGATGGAGGTGGAACGACTGAAAAGTCTGGCTCTAGACTCATTCGATGCCCTTCTCGGCTCGAAGATTTTCCCGGCGGCGGCGGAACAGATTCGTGAACACAAAGCCAAGGGAGATCTTGTCGTGCTCGTGACCGGATCGCTTGATTTCATCATGAATCCGCTCGCGGACTATTTGGGTGCAGATCACATGTTGTCTATGTCTCTCGGTGAACAAAATGGGAAGTTCACCGGTGCGTTGATGTCCCCGCCGCTGGGGGAGGAGGAAAAGGCGCGCGTCGTGAAAGCCTTTGCTCAGGAACACGGGATAGACCTCACTGCTAGTTTCGCATACGGCGATAGCCGCGCAGATGTGCCGATGTTACGCTGCGTTGGCACGCCCGTTGTGGTGAATCCGGGCAAGGCGCTCCGCCAGATTGCGAGCGAATCGGGTTGGAAGATCTGCGAGTGGAACTGTAAAATTGATTAGGTTCCGTCGAGACTTATATGAGGCGTGTCCGCAATTCGACGATAATTATACCATTTCGTTCGAATAACAGTGCATAGAGTAAAACAATTGTTTCCTTAAGACTTTAGCGGTTACGTGGTGCGGCACCCGGTAGGATCAAGTGACTGAACAAGGAATGCGATAGAGATCCCTCGATCTCCGAATCGAGACTTTAATCTACGCCAATTCTGCACTATCGTTTTAGAGAAATGGTATAAATTAGCGTTGGAGCTTCAAGTTCCCTCGTAGTCTGTTTCTGTTCAGGAGAGAATTTGATGAAAACTCGATGGTTACCACTGTTAACCCTCGGCAAACCTGTGTTAACCTTGCTTGTATTTATATCTCTTTGCTCGACAGCACATGAAACCGAAGAGGGCACAGAGATGGAAAAAGAACGGATCCAGATTTACCCGGCAAACCCGCGTTATTGGCAGTATAAAGGTGAGCCGATTCTGCTAATCGGCGGTTCAGTCGAGGATAATCTATTTCAGATTCCCAATCTCAAAGACCATCTTAAACTGCTGAAGTCGGTCGGCGGGAATTATGTACGGTCCACGATGAGTTGGGTTGATAAAGGCGATGTGCCGCCATTCAGAAAAGTTGGAAACCTCTATGACTTAAATCAGTGGAACGACGAATTTTGGAGGCGTTTTCGTACCTTCATAACGTTGACCCACGAGTTAGATATTATCGTACAGATTGAGGTGTGGGCAACCTTCAACTATTACCGCGAACCTTGGGCGTCGAATCCTTTTAATCCGAAAAACAATAGCAATTACACAGCAAACGAGACAGGGTTACCCACGGTTGTCAAAAGCCATCCTGTTGCAACGGAGAACAACTTTTTCTGGTCTGTACCGAAAGAGCGCAATCAGCAGATCGTCTTGAAATATCAGCAAAAATTTGTAGGTAAGCTCCTTTCTGAGACGCTTCAGTATGGACATGTGCTCTACTGCATGGACAACGAGACGGCTGTCACTCCCGCATGGGGCGAGTTCTGGGCTACGTACATCCAAAAACAGGCAGCAGCGGTCGGGCGCACCGTTGAGACTACGGAGATGTGGGATCCGTGGGATATTTCCCACGAGAAGCATAGAGCAACGTTCGACCATCCTGAAACCTACTCGTTTTGTGATATATCACAGAATAACCATCAGAAAAGGCTGAGACATTGGGATAACGCCCAGAGATATCGGGCTGAACTCTCGCCGATCCGTCCTATCAATAATATTAAGATTTACGGCGCTGATGGAGGACGTTTCGGCAGTACGCAGGATGGGTTGGAGCGGTTTTGGCGAAATATTTTCGGCGGATTAGCATCAGCCCGGTTTCATCGTCCCGACAGCGGGATCGGTCTGAACGAAACCGCACAATCACACATCAAATCTATGCGAAGCCTTACGGACAAGATGGAAATTTTTACGTGTGAACCTCACAATGACTTGCTTTCCAACAGAACAGAAAACAGTGCGTACGCCATTGCAAACGCGGGACGAGAATACGCTGTCTACTTTCCGAGTGGTGGTTCGGTTGATATCAATCTGAGTGATGTTGAGAGGACAGATACCAAAACGCTAACAATCAGATGGCTAGATATCGGCAATGGCGAATGGACACGGAAAAAAGAAATCCGTTTCAGCAATAGCATGGCATTATCAGCTCCGATCGAAGATCATTGCGCTGTGTTGATTCAATTAGAATGAAGTTCATGTGAAGTTATAGGACGAATCAGTCGAGCGAATAGGATCAAGCACGCGACTGCATACGGAGCGATAGAGTTCCCATAGAGATCTTACAGTTGTGTAGCAGATAACAATAAATATATGAAGAAACTTCCCAAAAATGACAAGATATGGCTTTGCTACCGATGATCCAAACAGGCACTAAAGATGGCATTAGTTGACCGGTGTGAATTTTCAATCTACAACATTTCGGAGGCGGTATGAAAGTTGTGCGCTACTTTGAGTCTCTTTCTGAACCCAAGGACACCATGTACGTCGAGATTGATAGCGAGTATCGATTTACGCGGCGGGGAGAAGACTGGGCGAAATTTCGACAGGATCTCATTGAACTCATTAAACAGACGATCTCGGACGAATTGGCGGATCGATTTAGCGAGAACACCCAAGACTGGGTGTCTGACAATCCTGCCGAGACATAAGAATCAATTGACAAATGAAGAATTTTCTCCTTGACAAGGTCGGCGCACAATCTTCACCGGGTGAACTTATCGGTCACGCACAATCCCTGACCGATGAGGGGGAACTCGGGCGTGCGATCCAAGCCTATGATACTGTTTTGCTTGCCTCGCCGGCAGCCGAAGTGCTCGCCGATGCCAATTTTCGACTCGGTTTAATTTACCGAGAATGGAATGAAATATTTGCGGCGCAAAGATTTATTGGCAGGGCGCACCAACTCAGTCCCGAGGTCACGGAATATAAGGATGAGTTGAGCGTATTAAATCAAGAGATAGCGAAAAACCAGCATGTGGTTTTCGAGGAGAGAGCACGGAAAAATAGCGATCAGATTGTTTCGCTCTTCCGGATCGCGACCGGTTTGAAACTGATACAGATGGATAAAGGCGTACAAGCGTACCCCCTGATGAAGAGCCGCACAAAAATTTACCCGAACGCCGCCGTGGCAAAACATCTACTCACCGACGTGATTATTACCGACGAGGAAAAAAACAGCGCGATTGAATTTCTGGAAGAACGGGACTGGCTCACGAATACACAGTCCAATCGCTACGCAATTCAAGAGAACGGACTGTGCGTTTTTTATACCGAGTTGGCGAATTTACACGTCCTCAATGAAGCCTATGACGAAGCCGCCGGCTGCTACGAACAGGCACATTGGTTGAATGATTCAAACTTGGACGTGCTATATCACAAGGTAATTTGTGATGCCAAGGCTCAGTCATGGGAAGACGGATTATTGACGCTCCAGCAGACCGGGGATGACCCGACAGGAGATGTGGATTCAGCCGACTATTATCGAGCAGTCGCACAAATCTGCGGGGTTGCGTATCAATCGGAGGGAAATGAAACGGTGGGTAAACGCGCAATTAAGGCGTGTCAAGAAGCGCTTGCAATATCTGGAAAGGATAAGGAGATTTCGCGGTTACTAAAGTCGTTGGAGTCTTCTTCCGGTCAAGGGGCGGAAGGAAATAAACTTCGGGGCAAGAGATGGTGGCAGCGATAAAGAAGGCCATCAATTATTCTGCCAATAAAATATGGCGAACAACCCCGGTTCTACTTGCATCTTGCGGCGGTTCATATTGCACTTGCTCCTAAAAATTTGGTATAGTGAAATTGTATTGAGAATAGAGAAATCGGACTGAAGGTTGTAACTTTCGACAAATCTGATAATATTTCAGAGGCGTCGCAATAAAGAAATTGTTGAAGAAATATTAGCTGCCGTTGTGGATGAAAGTATAATTAAAGGATAACGCACGACGCGTGGCTGGATTTGGGAGCACGGACATGAACCAACTGACTATTACTGGAGTTCCGCAAGCAACGCGAGAGCGTCGTCGGGTCCGAAATGGCAAGCCGACTAACGATCTTGTATTTAGCGCCTATTCCGAAGGGAATGATGAAGTCTTCCGCCATGTAATTGGTTTGTACGTTGCTCCGGGTAGCATTGTCGCTGATGTCACCTACGGGAAGGGCGTATTTTGGAGGCGAATACCTGAAGATCTTTATCGCTTGAGGCCATCCGACATCCTGACCGGCGTTGATTGCAGAGATCTTCCTTACATAGACGGTGAAATCGACTGCGTTGTGCTCGATCCTCCATACATGCATTCTCCCGGAGGAACGGCTCATACCGTTCACCAGGCGTTCGAGCATCACTACAGAAACAACCGCACCGGGAACAGGACTACAAAGAAATACCATGAGGCAGTCCTATCGCTCTACGAGGATGCTGCTGTGGAAGCACATAGGGTACTACGCGAGCGCGGCGTGTTAATCGTGAAATGCCAGGACGAGGTCTGCGCCAATCGCCAGAGATTTACACATGTTGAGATCATGCAGGTTTATGAACGGATAGGATTCGTGGCGGAGGACCTATTCGTAGTAATGCGTCAGAACAAGCCCGGCGTCAGTCGAACGGTACGTCAGGTTCATGCGCGAAAAAATCACTCGTACTTTCTAGTATTCTGGAAACGCGGATCAGACAGGCGCGCATGGGAGCCTCCCAAGTGAATCCAGTTGACCTGCTAGTCTCAATCATTCGGGAGCATTCGCCCGAGGATATTTGGAGAGATTCTCCATTGATCCGGTATCGAATGCTTGGCAACACAAATCGCGGCGAAATCGGAGAGGAGTTCATTCAGCGGTATCTTCTACAGAATGGGATCGAGACCGAAAACGGAGACCGTACGTCAGAGACGGACATACGAATTGGAACACTTCAATTCGAGGTCAAGACGGCTTCACTGGGTGCTAATGGAACATTCCAGTTCAACCATGTTCGATTGGATCGGAAGTATGATTACCTACTTTGCTTAGGGATTTGCCCGCATGATATAGTTTTCAACGTGTGGCGTAAAGGAATGGTTGCTGAACACAAAGCAGGCAGATTGGTTCGGATGGCGGAAGGCCAAGGAGTAACGTTTAAATTAAGAAAACGCCTTGATGACATGGTCCCCGTTAGGAGACTCCCGGCGAGAATCCGACAGATTCTATCGGAGCGGAATAATGTTTGATTATGCTATAAATCTGGTTTATCTTGGACCAGGCACAAACCCATATCTATTATTTCCGATTTAATAAGCGTCATCCATCCGCGCTGCGAACTCCCCGATCGGCATCAAAATAGACAGGATCCGGCTTCACCCACTCCTCCGCACCATTCTCCCAGATTTCGCGTTTCCAGATCGGCACAACTTGCTTGAGTCGATCCATGGCGTACTTGCACGCTTCGAATCCATCACTACGGTGCGGAGACGCCACGGCAACCGCAACGCTCACCTCACCAATCTCAACACGTCCGATGCGATGAATCATGGCAACGCGATCCAGCCCCCACTTCTCCCGAATTTCAAGGCCAATCTCCGCCATCTTTTTTTCAGCCATCGGTGCGTAGGCTTCATATTCAAGATACAATGTTCTGCGCCCGCCTGTGTTGTTCCGTACGGTGCCCAAGAAATGGACAATTGCTCCGGCATTATCAGCTTCGACAGCATTAATAACACGTTGGGTGTCAATTACTTCATCGGTAATCTTGAACAATTTAACCTCCCGTCACCGGCGGAATTAGTGCGACTTCATCTCCCTCCGAGAGTTCGGAGTCCTCGGTGGCATAGTCCCAGTTCACAGACATCTGCATTACCTGATAAAACTCTGTGATCTCGGGCCACTCCTCTTCAAGGCGATCGAGAATATTTCTCAACGTCGCCCCTTCGGGCAACTCCATTTCCTCTTCCTCTCTACCAAGCTCCTCGTGGCACACAGCGAAGTATTTTACCGTAACTTTCATGAACTCTCCTTGCGTGGGCATAATGTCAAAATAGCCCATGACTAGACTGGCTGCCAATCAGACAAATTATACCCGAATTGAGAATCGAACACAAAAGAAAAAGCGCAAAGACAGTGGTTAGCGGCGATTGACCGGTAAGAAGGGGTGGGTGAAACTAAGTGGCATTCGGTCAGAATCATATCGCCAGTTCCTCACGTGAATGTAGGGACATAGCCAGCGATGACCGTTCTTTGTTTTTAGGTAAAAACGATCATTGTTCCCCCTCAAGTAACACTCTTTCAAAACCAGTCTTAGAAAAGAAACTCTGTACCACAATCTGTCAGATTGTGATCCGCAAACTAACAGTTTGCGGTACAAGAGAGTTGCTTGCTGAAAGAATTATTCCGACAGGGATAATGGCGCGCTACTACGCAACTTCACACTCTCACTAGTCACCGCGTATTAAATTAAGCCGTGGCGTAAAACAATCCGTCAGGGATTGCTCCGGATTTTGCTTTTGACTTTGCCGAGGTTTGTAAGCTATACTGTAACAGTCAACTAGCTGAGGGTGATTCATCATTCAGGTGTGATGCTTAAAACTCATGGCGCTAGCCGGTTCTCCTGCGCCATGCGGACATTTCCGATCAGATCCCGACCGATGTGCGAGCGCTACAAACTTCAGGCGACAACTTTCAGAAAAAACGAAACACCCACTCCTTCACTCTCCCGCTCCCTTCGGACAACCTCTGACACAATCCTGCGAATTGACATGTACGATATTTTCGGTGAAATGAATTCGCTTCGCGCCTCTGCTATCAGTTTCTCCGTCGGATGGAGGTTTAACCCGCAAAATGCAACGAGTTAGTGATTTGGATGTCACGAGACAAGGTCACTCCGTCGTGGCACAAAACAAACAGTTTCAAGTAAAGTTCAATCTCTCTAAAGGAACATGGGACTATGTAGATCAAACGGGACATGCTATCATCAGAAATGCATACGCTAGGATTGTACTTCAGGATGGGACATCGCTTGCCACTTCAGAATCCGATGGGACTCGTGAGTTCGTTGCCGGTCCAACCGAAGAGGATGAACTCGGCGTGTGTCAGTCGGTGAAATTTTCGTACCAATCGGACGCCAGACGCATTCGGATTAACCTGTACCTAAAATGCTATAGCAAAGCGCCTTACATTATTCTGACGGTCGGTGTTGAAAACTTTGGCGATGCCGATATAAAGTTGGATCGACTTACGGTCATCGGCGTGTCATCGCTCAATCCGGATGCGCGCGGCGGGGTGTACTTGGGAAGCGTTCCCACGGATTACCATCTTTTTCTCAACGTGAATCCGTCTCAAAATCAAGGCGTCAGAAAGATTTACGACGGGTTTAGCATCAACAAGAAAGTCTCTAACCAAGCTTGTTACGACGGTGTCCTTTACGATACCAACAGTGAGCGCTCCCTCGTTTTTGGTTTTCTTAGTGCTCGTAAGTGGTGGTCAACCGTCGATGTCGGATACGATTCTCAAACGCAAAAGGATCAGAAAGAGAAAGGAATTGACGGTTGGGCACTGCGCCATCGATGTGAACGGCAACGGTGCGCGCCCGGAGAGGAGTTGAAGTCGGAATCTGCTTACCTCAATTTCTGTACGTCCGCTACCGATTCCTATAAACTCTACACCGAGATGGTTTCAAAACGGATGAATGCGCAAGAATCGGGGGGTGTCTTCTCCGGATGGAATGTGCAGCGTACCGGTAAGAAGAAACGGGTAGATGCCGCCTATATTCTCGGTCAAGTCAACCAGATTTCGCAAAACCGGTTGTTCTATCCCTCGCAATCGGGCAGCGTGGAATACATTCAGATCGATGACGACTGGCAGCAATTTGTTGGGAGCAACGCGGTGCATCCGCAACACTTTCCGGAAGGGATGAAATCTGTTGTAGACAAGATCCACGCGAAAGGGCTGAAAGCCGGAATCAGATTCGATCCGTACAGCGTTGCGATTGACTCTAAGTTAATAAAAAGACATCCCGAATACTTTCTAAAGGATCGTGAAGACAAACCTGCCACGGTAACGCTCGACAATGGTGCATCTGTCGCGTTGCTAGACGCTTCTCATCCCGGGGCGCGGGCGAACATAAGGGAACGACTCCGCCAGATTGTTGACGAGTGGGGATGCGATCTCGTCAAGGCAAATCTGTTGTCCTATACGATCGGTCCACTATCGGATTTCGGCGATTTTGTTTGGCATGATAAATCGCTCACCTCAATTGAGTTGTACCGCCATGGAATCCAACTATTGAACCAAGTCGTCGGCGAAAGCCCGAGGAATGTACTCCTTGAAGGACACAACACCTGCTCGACGCCCAGTATAGGTGGCTTTTCAGTGAATCATCCGCTCGCGGCAAACGGGGACTATCTGGTTAGTGGGCTGTGGAACGATTCGCGCGGGATGAAGCAAATTATTAGCAACCATGCGGCGTTTATGTCGATGCACAGTACCGCATGGACAAATGAGTTCGGGGCGATCGCTATCAACGAGCCGCGTCCTATCAACGAAGTCATCGTAGCAATGACGGCGGCAGCTTTGAGCGGTGGAATTATGACGTGTGCGGACGAGATCTCATCGTTGAGCCCGGCACGCGCCGAATTACTGGCGAAACTGTTTCCACTTACCGGTAAGTCGGCGACACCGATAGATCTCTACCAAAATAGATTTCCGCAGATCTGGAACCTTCAGGTGCAGGCGTCCTTTGATTCGTGGAATATCTTGGGGGTGTTCAACTGGAAGGATCAGGTCGACGATGTCAATTTAGACCTTGGCGCCCTCGGCTTGGATGCATCCAAATTCTATCTCGTACACGACTTTTGGAACCGCCAATTCCTTGGTGTCGTTCGGGGCAAAGTCGCTGTGTCGGACATGCCGTCTCGTTCGGCAAGGCTTCTCTGTTTACGCCCTGAACGAGACACACCACAGTTGATTTCCACTGACATCCACTTCACGCAGGGCGGCGAGGAAATTCTTTCTGCCGGCTGGGATCGGAAAAGTCAAAGCTTCCTTGCCGTTTGCAAACCGCCGCGTCATGGGAAGGGTACACTATTCATCCACGTGCCGGACGGGTATGTCCCAGCCGGAACGTCCTGTTACGGCGCGAACTATCAGTACAGCTTGAACGCCCCGATTTACGAGCTGACCTTCAATCCAACAGATGAGTTGGTGCATGCCAGCGTACGATTCGAGAAAACGTCGGGTTAGAATGGGATTCTGGCCGTAGGTGGCGACGCCCGTGTCGTCCCGAGATTGTAGTGACAATCACTGTTGTCCCGACTTGATGGCGTGCCGCCTCCATAGGTGTTGGTTGGGGTGAGCAAGCAACAGCGAAAATCTTCTACGTGTCCAAAGAAACTTCCCCCATTCCGATTGAACTGCTTGAAGAAATATAGCGAATCCCAACTACTGAAGAATGCGAGGGATGTTGGGTTTCACTTGAATTGCGATTGTTTTCGGACAGCTTGGAATCCCAAGTTCCCCTCTTTCGGTGAGTAATTTTCAGCGGGTTCTCGTTCAACCCAACCTACAGAGACAGGTACGATTGCCTTGGGAATGAACATCGATTGCTGGCTAGAAGAAGAGAAGTGCGAACTGAAGAAAGCCGGTCACTGGCGTTCACTGCGCTACATGATGAATGCTCCTTCCGGACGTGTACTCCTTGATGGCCGTGAGGTGATTTCCCTCGCCTCAACGAATTATCTCGGCTTGAGTACCCATCCCCAGGTAATCGAGGCTGCGAGCGAAGCCGTACGGGAATACGGCACCGGCGCGAGCGGCTCGCGCCTGATCGCGGGAAACAGCCACCTCTACGACGTACTCGAGTCGAAAATTGCGGCGATGCTGAACATGGAAGCCGCGTTGGTTTTCAGTTCCGGCTACCTCGCCAACATCAGCACGATTCCCGTCCTCGTTGGCGAAGAAGATCTCATCCTAAGCGACGAACGTAACCACATTAGCCTCATTGAGGGATGTCGTCTCAGTAGGGCAACCAAGCAGATCTATAGACACTGCGACACGGAACACCTAAAAGAACTGCTCGCAGATTCTTCGAATTTCCGGCGCCGATTGATTGTAACCGACGGCGTTTTCAGTATGGACGGGGATTTTCCGCCTCTCGCCGAAATCTGCGACATAGCCGATAAACATGACGCCATGCTACTGGTGGATGACGTACACGGGTTCGGGATTCTGGGACAGTCAGGCGGCGGTCTCGTGGATTATTTGGGTGTAGGAGACCGCGGGATTATCCAGATAGGGGCGTTGAGCAAGGCGGTGGGAGGCGTCGGCGCATTTGTGGCAGGGAGTCAATCCCTCATCGATTTCTTGATTAACCGGGCACGCGGTTTCATTTTCACCACAGGCCTTCCACCCGGTACCTTGGCGGCGGCGTCAACCGCGATTGATTTAATCCGCTCTAATCCTGAATTTCGCTACAGGCTTTTCGCAAATGTCAACACTCTCAGAACCGGCTTGTCGGAAGCCGGATTTCAACTGCTTCCCAACGAGACGCACATTCTTCCGCTCATCCTCGGGAAGGCGAAAACAGCCACGAAATTTGCGGATGAGTTGTTAAGCAAAGGTGTTTTTGCCCCTGCCATCCGTCCTCCGACAGTGCCCGACGGCACCAGCCGCTTACGGATTACGCCGACGGCAGTCCACACGCATGAGGAATTGAAGGAAGCTCTTTCGGGATTCGTGGCAGCACGAGAATCTGCGGCACCTATAGATCGGTAGCATGTTGATGCAGAAGCACATTAGTAGGAATTACTAAAGGAGTAGATAGCGACCGCGATATACTTCCCCGCTAGACCATTCTTGGAAGGCGAGGTATCTTGTCCCGCCTGCGAGAAGCTTGATTGACACTAATAATGCACTGAAAATGTAGGGAGATAGTATTAAGATGTCCGACAACACTGAACTGAAAGCCGGCGCAGCTGAAACTGTCATTACTCCCAAAGTCGTGCTGAAGAGTTTAGCCGACGTTAATTGGATTGGCGAGGTTGGCGATGGGTATTATACGCCCATAGAGGGCGAGTTGATACCAGTCTACGGGGATCTCTATGCGCGTGTCTTGGTTTTGGAAGACGATGGACAACCCCTGGCGATCGTCACATTGGATATGACCGGAATCTCCTACGAGCGCACGGACGTGTTGCTCGGATCCATTCATCAGGCAACCGGCATCCCCAAAGAAAACATCGTCATCAACTGTAGTCACACCCATAACGAGCCGGATGAAAGCGATCCGAACATAAAGGAAGCGCCCTCATTCGAGTCTGAATTGGCGGACCATCTCGCTAGGATTACAAAGCATGCTATCGACAAATTGCAACCCTCCACTGTGCGGGTCGGGCGCGAACCGGTGCAGATAGCGTACAACCGCCGCTTCATGAAGGATGATGGAGAAATCACGATGGCTCCGAACCCCGACGGCCCCATTGTGCCTTGGGTAGATGTGCTGGGCGCATACGGCACGAGCGGAGAGCGCATCGGTGTGCTGTTTTCCTACGCCGCGCATCCGGTCATCATTATGGATTTCGACCACGCGCCCAGCCACGTTCACACCGTCGTTGGACCTGACTATCCCGGATTCGCCATCGGCCATCTGCGAGGTTTATTAGGGGAAAACGGGGATGCGGAAGGGGTGCTGATGTTTGCGCAGGGGTGCAGCGCCAACATCAACGGTTTCCCGCTGCGCGGCGGGTTCGGGGCATGCGATGCCGCCGGGCTTTCGCTTGCCGCCGCGGTAAAACGCGCCATGGGCGAATTCGAAACTGTTCAGCCCACGCCGCTCAAGGCACAATCGACGATATTGTCACTGCCACTCCAAGAGCCATCGGTGGAACTGTGCAAGAAGCTACTCGCCGAAGAGCCGGATAGCCCACACTATCAACGGCTGCTGGAACGCGCCGAGAACGGGGTAAGCGAATCTATTCCGTTGCCCATGCGCGCTTTCGCGGTTGGCGATGAGTTATGTATCCTGTCGCTGCCCGGCGAGATGTTTGCGGAGTACCAGTTGTTCGCCGATGAGATCTCGCCGTTCAACCACACGTTGGTGTTCGGCTATACGAACGGCAATTCGGGTTACATCGCCACCAAGAAGGATTACGACCTCGGGCTTGACGGTGGTTACGAAGCGTCGCTCAAACATCGGCTGCCCCCGGAGCCGTCCGTCGAAGCACAAATCCATGAGGGCATCGCACGATTATTGTCAGAACTCAAATCCGCCAATCCATAGAGATTTACGACCTCATCCACGCCATGCGGCGAGTCACCTCCACTCTACGATTTTCCGTTTATAGTCGAGGAAGTTAAGTACGGACTACGGGGCCTCCTAAAGCCTTGGGTGTGTCAATTCGATCTAGGCAGCAGCTCGACTAAGAAATTAAACCGCCTAGTGAATTGAGAAGGTATAGGGCGGGATGTGGAGAATGATCCCGAGCGCGCTCCAAAAACTCCCCACCACGAATTCCCCGAGCACCAGCCCCAAAAAGAATGGAACGGCTTTCCGATGGGCGCGTAACCCGCCGAATTTGATGATTGCCCATTTTAGCACCGTACTAATTACCAAGCAGGTCCAAATATAGTCCGTACCAAAGTTGATGGAGAAGGCGTAGCCCGCCGGGTGAAATGGCCACCAGAGGAATCGTTGGCGCATCGCCATCAGCAGCAAAGTGAAGCTAAATCCCAGCCCCATTGTTAGGACCGCACCATAGTTCATTCCCGACGGGTGAGACAACCCTTTATGCATCGCCCCGAAGCCTTCCCTACCGCTGAAGGTAAACGGCATCCCGCCTTCGTAAGAATGATGCAGCAGAATCCAAAAGGAGGCGGGAATTGCCACGACCGCCGCCAACATCATGCCAATCACGAGATGCCGCAGACCTATATTCGCCTGCTCGCCGATTTTGAGATTCTCCAAGTATTCCGGCATTGGATGACTGGGATAATTGCGGTTGAAGAACCGGAAAAGGGCGATAACGCTCAGGTTCGACGGCCCCAATCGGCGAGAGCCGAAAACATTCACGACGATACCGCTTGCGTTGACGGCCCATAAGTTCTGGTGAGCGGGAGCACTCTCCGCGCGCGCTCTCGACAGTGCGAGGAATATGGCGAAGTCGATACCGAAAAACACCAGAATGACCCATAATGACATCCCGGCATAGTAGGAGAATCCAAGAATAAACAACATGCTCCCGGCTAGTCCTCCGAATGCCCATCGCTGGCGCCGCCCTTCCTCGGGATCCGAGTCGGTTCGAGGTCGGAGCAGCCCACGGAATACCGCCGCGAAGTGTCGACGCGTGAGCCACAACGCCAGCACGGCTATTCCCAACCACGCGCCTTGCGCTTGATAATCGAAAAAACGGCCGCTGCCCCGCGGATAACTATGGCCGCCTGCGATAGCTACCGGTACTTGGAGTATCTTTCTAAAGAGGTAGAAGAACCAGAGAGAAAAGGATAAATCCAGCGGCAAGAAAAAACTCATGCCGATGACGAAGGGATAGAACGAAATGGGGGTCCAGCCGATAGCGTTCCAAGGCGGCTCCGTGAATAGGGGGCCAATGCTGCGCAGTTTGACGTGCAGATAGGGAACAGCCGGGAATAGGAAGTGGAGTCCGTTGAGAGTATCAATCCCCGCAGCAATGGCGAACCCTGCCCACAGTATCCTTGCCTTGAATACCCTCGACTCCCTATGTGTCATCACGAGCGGCACCTGAATGACAGGGTAAGCGAGTTTTTCACGCTCGACCCACTGTTTTCGGACAATCACGCAGAGACACAGCATTCCCGTGAGCAGTGCTAGGATGAATAGCGTCCACCAGAAAATGGGGGCCATCCAGGTATAGAGGTGCAGGTCGGTGTAAAGGGTGGACTGCCCGCCGAAGAATCCTTGTACAGCTCGTTTGTCGCTGATTGTCAGCCAAGAGGGAACGTGAGGGTGAATAAGCTGTGCCCATTCATTTTCCGGGGTTGCAAACCAATGCGCATACGGAATGGTTGGGACAAGCAGTGGGAGAAAGTGATGCCCGGCAATCGACGTTGCGACACACAGCATGGCGTAGATTGTCAATAACTCCTCGCGCCGCATCGCCCTTAACGGGGCAATCATTTGCAGTAGCCGATTGATTAGAAGGAGGATAAATAGACTGAAAACCGTGTTGAAAAATAGTGTTGTAAGCGTCGGATGCCCCGCGTTCCATATATCCTCCGACAGGATAACCCAGTAACAGTTAAGGGGTACCAGCGCCAATCCGACCGCAATAGTACGCCAAGGCGTGAGAATAGATGGACTCGGTTTCTCCGGGGACGCCTGGGATTGGCTTTTTTCAAGCGGCATGGGAGGAGGCTCCACGTCTTGCGATTGACGCAATCTGCAAGTTTCAGTGTTGAAGATTGTCTTCCGCATTCAAGCGGAAGGATAGGATTGGAAGGATGGAAGCGTGGAAGGCTGGAAGATCCTCATTCGCCCCGCCTACAATTCGCCGGAGCGAAAAATGGAAGCTGGAGCGTTGGGTTTCACGGGGTTTAACCCAGCCTACAGGTCTCAACTATTAGGGGACGGCACGGGGGCTGTGCCCTACGGGGGCGCGATTCGGAGAAAGGTCTTTAGCGCGTTTCCCGTGGGATTCACTTTCAGGATTTGCGATCGCCTTACATGGGATGGTGGGCAGACGAATTTCTATCATGATCGCTATTCACTCGCTTGATTCCACCCTACAACTCTAGTAGGAAAATGCGGGTTGTGGAGACGACTGTGTGGGCATTACTGCGGCAAGAGAAGGCATTGCATAAAAAAGCGTTATGCGTTCTTGAAAGTTTCCCAGTCTATTCCTAAATTCCTAACAGTCGCGCGGAGAGTTCCTATGGGCACATCTTTGCCGCCGTGATATGGCAAAGTGGCAATCTTATGGTTAATTGAGTTTAACCACCCTCGGTGCGAACCCTTGCCGTAGCCTTTTAGCTCCGAACATCCCAATCGTTTTAGTTTTGTTGCAGCTCTTCGATAATTCACGGCGTGTGGAAAGCAGATCCACTAGATGATACAGCGGTTTGGAAGTACAAATTGGTTGCATTGTCTTTTGGAGTAATTGTTTGGAACTTCGCGCTTGGAAACTCGTCTACGATAACGCTATCAGGTAATGAACGTCCTAATGATTCGTACGATTCGAGTAAGGTAACAAACGCATCAGCTGCATTCTCCAATGATTCGTCAATTGTTTTGCCATCCGAGACTAACCCGGGGAAATCCTCGGACGTAACAACATAATAGCCTTCTGGCTGATATTCCAGCGCCACTCTCACTTTATAGTACACTGCGCGTCCTCCCCAATGGACAGTCGATAATCTTTACAGCGCCCAAGCCCAACCAATACGAATTAATCCTCATTCTAATTTTGAGTGACTTGTATTAATTGTTTTTTCGGAACGCGTAACCATTTAAGAAAGCCGATCAAAATGATACCATGTTAGCCCATTGTTTTTCAATTCACGGTTGCTCTAAATACGCTGTGGTGGCTAAGTGGTTCTCTCGCTAAGCGTTTAATCCTAGTAAGGAAGTCGCGACCTGGAGGGATCTCTATCGCCTTCGCTATTCGCTTCCTTGATCCCTCACTATCCATTCGGTTGATTGCTACTACAAACCGTATAACGTGTTATACGGGTTCAACTGTCGGGTTTAATCCGTCGATTGGATGTCTACCACATGGCACTCCGCTGGAGTGCATTAGCGAATATCGTTAGTTTCTATTGACATGCCACTCCGCCGGAGTGGGGAATCGCGACCGGGAGAAGATTTCTATGGGATTTTTGGGGGATCTCTATCGTGCTGGGATGTCTATCGCACTCGTTATTCACTCGTTTGATCCCCTACAGGAGACGCGCGATGAATCGCGCTACTACAAACCGTGTAACGTATTATACGGGTTCAACTGTCGGGTTTAATCCGTCGATTGGATGTCTACCACATGGCACTCCGCTGGAGTGCATTAGCGAATATCGTTAGTTTCTATTGACATGCCACTCCGCCGGAGTGGGGAATCGCGACCGGGAGAAGATTTCTATGGGATTTTTGGGGGATCTCTATCGTGCTGGGATGTCTATCGCACTCGTTATTCACTCGTTTGATCCCCTACAGGAGACGCGCGATGAATCGCGCTACTACAAACCGTGTAACGTATTATACGGGTTCAACTGTCGGGTTTAATCCGTCGATTGGATGTCTACCACATGGCACTCCGCTGGAGTGCATTAGCGAATATCGTTAGTTTCTATTGACATGCCACTCCGCCGGAGTGGGGAATCGCGACCGGGAGAAGATTTCTATGGGATTTTTGGGGGATCTCTATCGTGCTGGGATGTCTATCGCACTCGTTATTCACTCGTTTGATCCCCTACAGGAGACGCGCGATGAATCGCGCTACTACAAACCGTGTAACGTATTATACAGGTTCAATTGCCGGGGTCGAGGAGTGGACGCAGAAAATCGCGGAAGCGGATTGTTTCGCTCAGATTATCCACCCGATCACAGCCCTCCCAATCGACCCACACGTACTCCAACGTAAGGAAGCCATCATACCCGACTGATTTCATTACCTCTACGGTGCGCGCAAAATCGATGGTGTTGTCTCGGAATGACGCTTGGAGCATTCCTCGCCGTGCGCCGCGGACGTGGAAATGACTCGCATGGGGAATAAGCAGTTCGACTTCGGCATCGGGAACGCCGACACAGGTGAAATGCCCGTAGTCGAGCGAAAGGGTTAATCCCGGTACTTTGGATATCAACCGAAGCGCGGATTTCGGTCGGGAGGCGATTGAGCGGATGTGCGGCTCCACCCCCAGCACGATTTGGTAGGCGCCGCAACGTTCTATCCGCCATGATAGCTCCTCACAACCGCGGGCGACCGACGCTGCTCGCCCCTGCTCTTCGAAATAGACGCCCGGGCTCATCGTCACATGCTTGGCGCCGCATGCAGCAGTATATTCCAGCGTGCGCTCAAACCAGTCGCGAGCCTTGCGGCGACGTGAGGCATTCGGCTGATTGATAGCGTAAGATCTGCCATCGTCGTCGACTTGAAGGAACACGTCCGCGACCTTCAAGCCCCTGGCATCCAACCTCTTTTTCAGTGCATTTGCGGAACAGTTGACGTTCTTGAATTCGTCGGACGGCTGCAGGTGTGACCGGTGCTCGAACAAGCCGATATCCACATCGCGAATGCCAAGCATCCTAATCAGCGTCAGAACGTCATCGTGCGGCAATAACGGAAATGTATAATCAGCGCAGGCGAGTTTAAGTCCCATCGCTCCGAACCTCCTCTATAATCACGTTGCCCCCGGTACGCACCGACTCGCACGCCCCTTCAATCAGTTTCATGGCGCTAAGTCCCAACGCCGCGGGCGACTGGTTGGGCGCGACGCCCAGCACCGCATCGACCAAATTATCCGTTGGCGCGTAGATGGGATAAACCGCATCGTCGGAAAGATTGGGATAGTCGTGCACCTCCCCCGAGCGAGGGTGGTACTGCATCGCTCCCTTCCATAGCTCCATGAATATCATGCCTTCGCTCCCGAAAACGCGCAATTCATAGTTCCGACCACTGGGCATAGTGGCTCCGGTGCTGGCAATGGACACAAGCGCCCCGCCATCAAGTTTTACGTTCAGCGTGTCATACACATCAACACGCGTGCCATGGTTGTCAAACCGCGCGAACACTTCAACCGGTTCTTGACCGGCAAGGAATGCCAAGTGTCCGCCGACGTGGGAGATTTGGTTGTAAATCTGACCGCCACCGCACACCGCCGGATCGCTGCTCCCTTCCGGTTCCGGTTTCAGGTAGGGCGGATGCGCGGTCTCAAACGAGTCGGTATCCGCGAAAATCTCCTCCCAGGGCAGTCCACGAAAGAAGCCCAAACAGAAATTCGTCATCAACACGCTAATCATCTTGATGTCGCCGATCGCACCCGATTGGATCAACCGCCGCGCCTCGACCGCATGCTCAGTGTAGTGCCATGGGCCGCTGATTAGAAACTGTACGCCCCGCTCATCCGCGAGATCGACCAGCGTCTTGGCTTGAGTTGCGGTGAATGTCATCGGTTTCTCGACGAGCACGTGAAGTCCCCGATCCAACGCCGCTCTGGCTTGCGGATAGTGCATATTCACCGTGGAACTGATAACCACCGCGTCAAGATTGTCCATGGCTAGCAAATCGTCCACGCAAGATACGCCAAGTGGAATGCCAAAATCGTGGGCAATCCGCTGCGCTGTGTCCCGGTCGCGGTGATGAACGCACAATAGCTCCGCCTTGGGGTGGCGCAGCAACGCGGGGATATGAGCGGTGGTGCCCCACCACCCGGCGCCGATGACTGCACAACGGACTTTGTTTTTCATGGGCGTCCAAAGCATTAAGGGTTTCAACATCAATAGTTCACAATTGGACGGTATTTTCAATTGCCGCGGAAATAGTCGCTCAAATCTTCTGTCTGCCGAAACCGATACGGTTATTTCGGCAGTAGAAATGTGAGAACGCCTGCATCCGTCGAGAAAGAACGGTCTGGAAGGGATAAAACTCACGAGTTGTGTCGAATCTCGTGAAATGGGGTTATAAATCTGCGTATGGTTCAGGCTAGATGGAGCAGCGCGGATGCAGAGGTTGGAGGCAGTTCTTGAATTAGCGGAGTGATAACGGTGCGGTGCGCACGACAGGCCAATACAGAGATTGGTTGACGCGCACACCGTACCGCTGGTGTTTGAATCGACACTAAAATCGGATATTGCTTGCGCCCGAACTGCCGACGGGTTGCAAGCAGGGTTAACGGTCGGTTTTAATCTTGCCCCAGGTTACGGAAAGTTTGTCGACGGGTTCAACGGAGGTGACAGCGGCTCCCGCCATTGCCTGAGCAATTTGCGATTCATTTAGAGCTCCCCGCCACGCACGAACCTCGTCAATTGTTCCTTCAAACCAACCTCTATTTTTGTGGCTTCTGCCGAGATACAGATTGGTTGTGTTATCAATCGAACCGGCGGCTGCGGCTTCTCCGATCTCGTGGTCGAGCACGCCGTCAATCCAGAACTGAATGATTGACGTATCCTTCCGAGTCACAACCACGTGATGCCATTCGCCATCGGCGACGGAGGTGTCTCCTCCCCTAACGAAGCCTTCGTTGGCGAGCCGTTCTTCGTCCGGGACACCATCATTGAAAATGGTATCAAGCTGACCCCCCGCCTCAATAGTGAGTCGGTACCCTCTGCAGCAGGGGGTATCCGGCGCTTCCCAGGGGCCCCACTTGTTAAAGATATAGGACTGTTCCCCGTCGAGGCCAGTCTTAACCCAGGCTTCCAAACTCACATCGCCGTTGCCAAAGTTGGTGGCGGGATCCGGGAAAATTTCAATGGCTTGTTCACTGGCACGCGTAAACTGAATAGCGTTGCCATGCATACCGGCAACCACCTCCGGACCATTTTCGAGAAATCCCACCAAGCCATTGACATCTGTGGTTTCGTCACCACTGATTTCATCCATGGTAAAATGAAATGCTACCTCGGGGACATCGGCACTCTCTCCCGAGACAGGCAAAACACAGAGAAGAGCGATGACAGAAAAGGAGATTGCGATGTGATTCAATCTCAGCATTTTGGTTTCCTCCAGTTTATATTTCGTTGAGTCCAACAGTGTCGAATTACCTCAATGTCGGACTCGATTAACATCAATTTGGGTGTCTTTAAATTCCGACACCATGAGGCGTTGAACGACTCTTTCCGTGGTTCGTGACGTTGTGATACACAAGACGCACCGTCCACTTCATCCCGATTCGATAATGCGGACACCGCCCCATTATAGTGGTTGGTGTGGTTGGAGTCAAGCAGAATCATCAAGATTCTGTTTGAAGAATAGATTGCCGCTTTATGTTTGGATTCAGGGTGGTGCTTTTGAGTGGTTTAGTCGGCAAGAGTGAAATGCAGGTAGGAGGTCGCGGCCGGCAGGTCGATCCTACCATGGGAGTTATGTCGTACGCGATTAACTATGGAATTTCTATCCCTCTGGAAACTCTATCGCTTTCGTTTTCCACTCTTTTGATCCTAATCGGTCACTTGATCTATGCGCTCGCCTGATCGCCGCTGGCACTTTCAAAGGCTGGTGGGCAGAGGATCTCTATCGCACTCACTGTCCATTCGCTTGATTCCACCCTACATAGATGCTCCGCGCACAGATATTCAAACGAAATAGTATTAGCATGGCGGATGACCGGAGTTTCACCATCAGTTTATTGCGCCTCGACTTGTCGGATCATGGCTTTTGTCTCGTCGGCTTCGGGGAAACTTGACGAAAGCTTCAAGGCAACCTTAAACGCCTTTAGCGCATTGCGATTATCCCGATTTCCATAATATGCCATTCCGAGATGGTAGTAAACCGTGGGTGAATCGGGGAGAAATTTGGCGGCGAGCGTGAGGGTTTTCAGTGCGGCACTGTAATTCCCTCGCTTGAAATACACCCAGCCGAGCGTGTCGAGAGACATGGGGTGCCCCCCATCATCGGGTCCGACTTCCGCAGCTTTCCGGGCAAGGTTGAGCGCTGCGTCCAAATTCCTGTCGTTCTCGGCATAGTAAAACGCCAAGTTGTTCATGGCTCTGATTGATGCCGGATTGAGCGCCAATGCCTTCTGCAGATACGGTTCAGCCAATTCCGGGTTGCCCGTTCGCCCATGAGCGATTGCGAGACTGTTGTAAATCTTCAGTAGGTCGCTCTCGTTCTGGTGATCGTTGCCTCTGCTTGCGGACAACGCACGTTCCAAGGCTGCAACCGCTTCCTTGTCGCGTTCAATTCCAAGCAAAGAGACGCCGTAGAGATACCAGATTAACGGGTTTTTCTCGTCCTCCGAGACCACTACAGCCAATTCTTCGACGGCACGGTCAAACTTTTTTGCCATGAAGTATCGCCGTCCGCGCCGCGTGAACCAGAACTTGCTTACACCGGCTTTTTCGACCTCCTCGTATAGCGGGTCGGGCATTGCATTGTATTTTGTGGGCATCTGCGCCGCTTGGGCGTGACGGCGAGATGCATTCTTGTCGCCCAATGCCAAGTAGACCTGCGCAAGCGCGGCGTGCACCTCACTCTGTTTCGGGTTCAGCGCCAGTGCGCGTTGCAGATGGTCACGCGCCGTATCGAACTGCTTGGCGGAGAGCGCAAGCTGACCCAATCTCAGTTCGGAAAACGGATTCCGCGGCGCCAGTTCGAGCGCACGTTCGAAATGCTGTCCCGCGATTTTGAACTTCCCCGAATTTCTGAGCGCATTCGCGTAGTGAATATGCGCGGGTGCGTATGTCGCGTCCAATGCAATTGCCTGTGCAAACACGTCTGCTGCCTTAACGGGATCGTTGTCCACGGCACCCCCGAGGTAATAGAGCCATCGAAACGCATCGGGCTCGATCTGCGCCGCGTTTCGGTAGCATTGGGCAGCCTCGGCGCGCCACTCGTGAGCGAGATAGACGTGGCCCAGACGCCCCCAAGCGGCGGCGGATCCGGGATTGTAGGCAACCGTGGACCGGGCAGAATCAACCGCGTGTACGAGCCGCTTATTCGAAACCAATGCGAGGTCGCGCGGTGCGGGTATTCCTTCTAGTGCGTTCGATTGAGAGATCGCCCCATCAACACGGGCAATTCCAATGCAAACAGAGAGTATCACCAAGAAGATTCTCTTCATAGTGCGTCTCCGCTTCCTCTGCGCAGGGTAAGTTCTCGATCAACTCCTATCGCCTTGAAGCGTTCTCGGCTGCCGTCTGGCCACTCTATTTCGATCGATTCCACCACCTCAATCGTACCAAGTCCGAAATGAGCGCGTAGTTGGCTGCTGCTGAGATAGCTGTAGCCGGTGAGTATAAGTCTAACGAACTCAGCGTCCGCCGTCACCACCGTCACCTCGGCGCCGATTGCGTCTCGATTCCCATCCATAGCCCGCACACGCAACCAATGATTGCTCAGCGGAGGAGCATCATTGCGAAACACTCGAATTCCGTTGAGGTTGCCGACGACCAAATCTTCATCGCCATCTAGATCGGCGTCGCCGAACGCAAGTCCGCGGCTGACTTCAACTTGGTTGGCGAAAGCGCCGGCGAGCGAACTGATATGCGTGAAAACCCCGCTGCCGTCGTTTTGAAATAGCAGGTTCGGCTCGGCGTACAAGTTCCAGAACTCGCCAACATTCGCTCCCGGAAACTTCGATCCGCGCCTGACGGCGCCGTTGACAAGTGCAAGGTCAAGGTCGCCGTCGTTATCATAGTCGAAGAACCCGCAGCCGAAACCGGTATAGCCCCGATCGACCGCCGCCAGCCCTGACGCTTCCGATGTGTCAACGAATATCCCGTATTCCGTGGCGGTGTAGAGCGTGTTGGTCTCATCCCTCAGATGTGTCATGAACAGGTCGAGCCGCCCGTCGCCGTTCACATCGCCGACGGTCACGCCCATGCTTGCTTCCGCCTCGCCGTAGGCGTTGAAAGCCACGCCGCGCATAACGGCTTCATCGGTAAACGTGCCGTCTCCGTTGTTGACCCACAGGTGGTTTGCCTCCTGATCGTTGGCGACATAGATATCTACCCAACCGTCTCCCGTCAGATCCGCACAGACGACCCCCAATCCCTTCCCCGGGGATGCAATACCAGCCGTTGCGGTCACATCCGAGAAGGTTCCATCCCCGTTGTTGCGGTAGAGCGCGTCGAGCACGCCCTCGAAGCTCTGAGGACCGCAGTAAACGGTTCTGTCATTTCTACTGCGGCAGGTGATGCCCGAATCGAACAGAAGATAGCGCACAACGTAGAGGTCCAGATCCCCATCCCGATCGTAGTCGAAAAAGGCAGCCGATGAACTCCAGTGGTCGCCGGAAAAGCCGGCGGAAACAGTGGCATTGCTGAAAGTGCCATCCCCGTTGTTCAGGTAAAAAGCGTCAGGTCCGAAGTTGGTCACGTAGACATCCAGGGCGCCATCGTTGTCGGTGTCTCCGACCGCCGCACCTTGTCCGTAGCCCGGGTCATCCAAGCCGGCAGTAGATGTCACATCCAGAAATGTCCCGTCGGGCTGTTGCTGGAAAAGCCGGTTGGGCGCCGGCAGGGTAGGCTTTCCGGGTGGAGGGAATCGTATCTGGAGAAGATCAAGATCGCCGTCGTTGTCGTAGTCGAAAAGGGAGATCCCGCCGCCCATAATCTCCGGCAGCGAATACGTACCGTCCGGCAACGGTTTGGGTGCATCGCTGAACTGCAACTCCGAGGTGATTTCCGTGAAGAGCGGGGCGCTCACGTTGACCGGTATGGACAGAGTGTCGTCCGGCAACGGCTTGGGTGCATCGCTAAACCGTAACTCCGAGGTGATTTCTGTGGAGTACTGGGCGTTCGCATTGATGGTTGTTGGCGGTGTGTCCGCTACGCCAAGGTGGATTGCGGCGGCGAAGAAGAGAAAATACAGTGCGGTCGTTAGGAGGAGGATTATTTTATTCCGCATCGGATTCTTGGCAAAGAACCTGTTTGAATAATGGGCAGTAAAGGAAGATGGTGGGCAGGGGACTTACTATCGCGCTCGCTATCCACTCGCTTGATGGATTCCTATCGATCAACTGATTGGATAAGGAAGGAGATAGATAATCCTGATCGTCATCCGTTCACTTGATCTATTCGTTCGCTTGATCCCACCCTACATATAAGCCTCTGGGGAATTCCATTTGTGATTTGATGAAAGCAGATTTTGTTAACACTTTCAAAGGCTGGTGGGCGGTAAGAAGAGAAATTTGGGCCTTATCGATCGCTGACTCCATTCTAAAGCAGAGAGTCGATGGTCACATCTCCGTCGTTCATAACCTCCAACATCACGCGATTTCCATAAAGCAACGACATACCTATCAATGGTCCACCGTCTGCTTGCAAAGCAAGCACCTCTTTTTCCTGCCCATGCCATAACACTTTTGCAAAGTACATATCCAACACCACCACATTTCCATCACCAAGGGTAACGTGCCGACTGCCCGCTAGATGAAGTTTGAGGTAACTGATGAGATCATTCGGCAGCGTTAGATAGCCGTTGAAGCCTGTATCAATCACTCCCTCAACTTTTTCTTTATTCTGAATCGAGCCGATAACCTCTAATTCGATGACAGCCTCTCTATTTGCGGTAATTTTTCCAGTTATCACGGCGCTTTCACCGAAGAGTTTCCACCGATTCGATACGCGGTTGGGGACCCGATTTGCAAACCGTAAACAACTGCTTCGGGATACTTGGCAAGGAGACGTTTCGTGGCTACCAAATCGTCGGCGTTCATTTCGTATTCACCGGTTTCGATATCAATCACCAGGAATTTGCCTTTGTGCTCCGGCTCAACTTTGTCACGGATTTCTCGCCTATAGATCGTTTCACCCCGTGATGCGACCTCTTTGGACGTATAATTGGAATAAGTCATGGTGACTTTCTCCTTGGCAGAATCGTTTGTGGTGTGTCAGTAAATCAGCGATTGGAGTTGGGGTTCGCGGTGCTCTTTGGATTTCTATCGTCCTGACATCTCTATCAATCGACTGAGATCGACCGAAAGGATTGTGAGGGCAATAGAGTTTTTGATAGCGAAGGTGATAGCAAGTCCTACTCGCTAACCATTCGCTTGATCCCGACCTACAGGGACCTACACCTGTCGCGCCGCTGGTGGGCGGGGGATTCCTATTGCACTCACTATCCGTTCGCTTGATCCTACAGTGTCATCCGACGGGAAGAGAGCAGCTTACGGTCTTGTGGGGCTGCCGTCGGGCAGTCGCGTTTGTGTCCAGTCCACCACTTCATCGGTGCACGGGTATTTCGAGGCTAATTCCTCGTCGATATCAATCCCCAAGCCGGGTTTGTCGTTGGGGTACATGTATCCGCGGCGCACTTCGGGCGTGCCGGGGAACACCTCGTAGACAGCCTCGGAGAAACGGCACCACTCTTGAATGCCGAAGTTCGGCGCCCACAGATCGAGGTGCAGATTGGCGGCGTGCCCCACGGGAGAGGTGTCGCCGGGACCGTGCCACGCCGTTCGGATGCCGTACATGTTGGCGAACGCGGCGACGTTGCGGGCGGGCGTTATTCCGCCCATCTGGCTGACGTGCATGCGCAGGAAGTCGATTAGCTTGTCGGCGATCAGGGGCTGCCACTCGCGCGTGCTGTTGAACAGTTCGCCCATGGCGATTGGGGTGCTGCACTGTTGCCGGATATGGTGGAACCATTCCAAGTCTTCCGGCGCCAACGGATCCTCCAAGAAGAACAGCTTGAAACGCTCGACATCCTTGGCGAACTGGACGGCGTCAATCGGTTTCAAGCGCTCGTGGATGTCGTGCAGGAGTTCGATTTCGTCGCCAATCTTGGAGCGTACGTGCTCCATCATGCGCAGCATATCGCGCGTGTACGCCCTTGGATCGAAATAAGCACCCGGCGGCGCGCCTTCGGGCTTGACGAGTTTTTCGGCTTGACCGCCGTACCCGCCCATCTGGATGCGTATGTACCGATAGCCCTGCGTCATGTAATCTCGGACGCTATCCTCGACCTCGCGTTCATCCCTACCGTCGGCGTGACCGTAGACCGCCGCTCCTTCGCGGCATTTCCCGCCCAGAAGCTGGTAGAGGGGCATGTCGGCTTGTTTGCCCTTGATATCCCAGAGGGCTTGGTCGGCGCCGGAAATGGCGTTGTTTAGCACAGGTCCATTGCGCCAATAGCCGTTGACCATCCCTATCTGCCAGATCTCCTCGATACGGGAAACGTCTCGTCCAATCAGAAAGGGTTTGATGTGCTTTTCGATGGCGGTGTGGACGGCGTGAAAGCGCTGCGTGAAGGTGGCGCATCCCAGACCGTATAGCCCCGGCTGCGAGGTGATGATTTTCACGATGATTAAGCGCGAGCTTTCGGGTTGGGTCAGGATTGTCTGGACATCTTTGATGGTTACGGTAGCCATTTTGGGTTTCCTATAAGATTACGCGAAGTTGATGTTGTATCAATGATTTGTCAGCTCTGAGATGGTGGGCAGTGCCCACCCTACAAGAGCTATTTTGCGGTTGAAATGAACGCTCACGAGTTCGTTGGATGAGCAACGTCATTATAGCACATACGCGAGAGGGTGTATATAGTCCGTCGCCGAGTTCGGGTAGAAGGCACACGGAGTGTGCCGTAAACCGCCTTCTGCCATCCCAAGCTGCGTCTTACGGCGCGAGTCCTAGTTCGGATAGGGCGCTGGGGCTGATTCCGGCGCGGACGAGCGCGTCCCAACTGTGAACCGGCGAGGCTTTGAGAATCGTCAGGAGATGCCCGCGCAGGTCACGGATAAGCCGCGGGGTTGGCTCGTCTTGGGGGCCCAAGTTGACAAGGCGTGCCAAGGCATCGAACGCGAATCCGACGCATACAGCGTTCCGATCGTGCTGCACAACGGTTTTCAGCGCGCCTATCGTCGGCTCGAGTGCGTCGCCCATAACGGCGGCGCCGTGTGAGCAGATCATGACGATAGACCACAATGCGTTTTCACGCACCGCCGAACGCATCGGCTCAAAATGCTCGACATCGTCCTGTATCGGTCCGCCCTCACACACATCGCACTCCTCCGTCGGACGAGCAAACTTGATGCCCCGATTTTGCGCCCGGTTCACACACAGCCGATTCTGCTCGCGCTCCAAACTCGCCGCCAGTGCCTTGAGGCAGGCGGGGACCAGCGATGTGCCGGCACCCGCGGCGATGGCGCGCCGCCCCAAACAGCCCAAACTTCCGGCGGCAACGGAACGCACATAGACCGACGGGTCGTCCTCCAGGCGGGTTACAACAGTTTCCAGAACCTCATCGCTGAGCGGACTAACATCGCCCAATCCGAACACGCCCGCTTTCCGAACCCATTTGAGCGGCGACGTCGCCGCCTCAAGAAAGACGCCGGTCGCGTCGGATCGGACGGCAACCAGCCCATAGGTAGCGGCTCGCCTTACGCTCTCCCGCTCGTCGTACAAGGCTTCGGCAAGCCATTTTATTGCCAACGCGTTATTGCCAATGGAGGCAAGTTTATACGCCGCGCCGATTCGTGCGGGCTCAGCTTCGTCGTGTTTGGCGTAAAGCTGCTCGGATAATCGCGCCGCCTCTTTCTCCCGGATTTCAGCCGTTAACTCGGCGGCAGCCAATCGCGGACGAGGCGCCTGACCCGTGTGCATCCAGCAATAGTGATGCCGCCAGACTGCCGTCAGGTCGTCGCCGGCATGAGTCAGATCGGTACGGGTCAGCGGGTCTATCCCCAGCCTGTTCCAATCAAATTCGGGCGGCGATCCGTTCCCGCGGCCATCGGGGGGTTCGGTCGTGCGGTACAGCCAAAACCGCCACATGAAGCGCGGACGATCGTTCCACGTGCGCCAGTCGTCGCGCCGGTGATTCGCTTGATGGAAGATGTTGTGAGAACTCAGGATGACGGTGCCGGCGCGCAGTGGTGCCACCTCAAACTGGCGCACAAGCGGCCACTTCAAGTCGGAGAGCGCCTTTTCATGCGGATGTCATGCGCAGTGCGGCGGTGGATAATTTCGGCTTCGTCGTATGGGGAGTCGGGTCCAGAGACAGATTGATTTTTCGTGTCCTCAATCATGTAGTTGAAATCAATATGGTCCGACCCCGCGAAATTGTCTGATTCTCTTCGTGATTGAGCGTCCAGTGGTGAGAATAGGGCGCAACTGCCGTCGGGCCCATGTCTTCGGCGACCGCCTGCGGATAGTACAGTATCTCGATCTGCACGGCGTGATGGTGACGCTGTTTTCTGCCGTTCGCGGGGCTGTTGTCGTCCTTGTGCCAGATCTGATCCCTGCCGTCGCTGGCGAGGGGCACGGCGGTAAACGGAACGATTGCCCAGTTCTCGCCGACAAGTCGGTCGCACGCTTTTGGCGCTTATAGATGCGGTCGTGGGTATCGAGGGGTATACCCAGCTCCTCCGGCGCGAGGACAACCAACCCTCGGTAGACAGAATCTTGGATGAGTCGGTCAGGCGGGGTGTATATCAGTGGATTTGAGCCGAGGGGATCAGGAGCGACCGGTGTTCTGTCGTCGGTCAATCGGTTTGTCCTCCGTTTCTTTGCGGGTTACGGCATACGGAGTATGCCTACTACTGTTTCTCGCCTCGCTTGGGTGTCGGGTTTCACTCCGAATCCATAGGTATAACTCAAAACTAGGTCTCGACAGGCAATTCAAACTCTCAGATTTTTAGAGGGACTTCGTTCAACCCAACCTGCGTACTGACGAATAAACCAATGGGGTAGGCAGTTTCAGATAGTTGCAATCTGATATTCGTCTTCGTAGATAACTTTGCCCGGTGAAGTTTCGCGGAATTCGACTTCTATCTGCCAGCCGTTTCTCTCAATGATTGTTTTTATCCGCTCTATTTTCTCAATCATCTCTGTGGTTGTCTCTTGTTTGAACCACGTAATCGCTTTTCGAGGATTGGCTTTCTCGTAGAATGCAGGATTGGGCAGATTGTCCTCGAACCAATTCTCGATTTGCTGAATCTCTTCTATTTCATCCGATGTGAGGTGTCCTCTTTGTTTCATATGCCAAGCAACAGCAAAAATACCGCTGGGTTTGCCGGTTTTCCCGCTGTTTCTGGTTCCTTGATATCGGATGTACATGTTCTTCTTAATTCCTGGTGCCCGCAAGTGGTCAGGGAAAACGCATCTAATTTCCCAGCGATATCCGTAGGTTGGGTTGAATGGCGCCAATCAAAAAAACTTCCGGCGTTCTACCAAGGTTCAGATGCTCTATCGTGCTCAAATCCTCATAAAGTAAAATGAAAGCCAACGGAGACGCGATTCGGGAAAAGAGGGTGTTGGGTTTCACTGTCTCCGTTCGCAAGGCATCACAGTTGATAAACCGGTTCTCTCTTCGCGGTGATACGGATTCGTGTGTGGCCGTTCAATCCAACCTACCCATTCTAAAATGGAACGAACAGACCGCGAAGCGCCTCTCAATACAAGGACGTTTACACCTTCACAGAATTGTATGATATACTATGAGCCAGGTCAATTGAAGAATCGCCAACTCGCGATCCACTCGCCTCCAATTTCATGGTGATGTTGATTCACAGTGTCTATAGTCATTTACATTCAAATTTGCACATATTATCATTGTATGTTAATGAACAATGACGATATGTGTAATTACAAACATAATTGGACGTGCACTCGTTGCAATCAAGCGACTGGATAAGGAGTGCGATAGAACGCACCATTATTAGTTTGTGCATACCATAATCTAACAGATTGTGGTACTGAAGAATCTCATTACCCGCAGGCATCTGTAAGTACCAATTACAGTGACTATGGTCGCCGGGGGGAACAGCCGGTATGGAGAAGAGAGGAGATTTCGCGCGCATGTTTCGCCCCGTCGAGTTAGAAGGTAGTGTAACCTGATTTTCGGGTGTTTAGGATAGCATCTGATTACAGTCATATCTCATCGGAAAAGGAGCTTAGTTATGAAGCGATTGAACAGGAGACTGGCCATCTTAGTCGGCAGTGTGTTCGTTGTTCTGCTACCGTTAACTCGGATACTCGGTTTTGCCGCCGATCCGGAGCGCATCGGTCCTCTAGAACTCAAGCGTTTGATAGACAGTGGAGAAAAGGTCGTGGTGGTGGATGTTCGCAGCGAACGGGCTTTCAGAGAGGCGCATATCCCCGACGCAGTCTCGATTCCACTTGAGCAGCTTGGAATGCGCCACGGCGAACTTCCCGGAGAGGGGTTAATCGCGTTTTACTGAAGCTGACCCGCGGAAGCGACTAGTGCCCGGGCGGCACGATTGTTAATGAATCAGTTCGGATATGCACATGAGCGGTTGAGAGTGTTGCAAGGCGGTATCGCCGCATGGAGGGAGGCAGGCTACGCACTTGAGAGGACGGTGGCGGTGGGTCCGAAGGGAAAGCGTCTAACACAGTGGGGGCGGATCAAGTCGCAAACACGGCGGTGAGGATCAACGGATCTTCTGCGGAGGCAACGCGGGTTCCAAATGAGAGCAGTTTTTGCGTGATGCATAATACATAAACAGTCCTGAACAATGCGGTCGCGATTTGGAGAGTGTTCCTACAGCTTAAACGCGCAATTAGGGGATTCTTCTGTCCATTTCGTGATTGAAGGTTTTCGTCGGAGAAAGACACACTATCTCTCGGCTAAAGTTATGGCACTCTACTCCCGCAACAGTGGTTGCAAAGGAGATTAATCCTTGACAAGGCAACTTTCTCGATTCACGTTTGTCACGTTGGTTTGTCTCGCCATCTCTGCACTGAACCCAGCCTATTCGCAAATTCCGGCGAAGGATAGAGTGCCGTTCTGCGGGGCTTCCGATTGGCGACCGGGCGAGCCGTGCGATGTGCGTCCCGAAGAAGACTTGGATGTGGGAGAGCCGCGAACGGTGCGGCTGATTTACTTCCTCCCGAATGATCGCCCATATCGCGGCGATGTGGTACAACGGATGAAGGATGAGATTCGCGCCATACAGACGTTTTATGCCGATCAGATGGAGGCGCATGGATACGGGAACATAACCTTCAGCATTGAAACGGACCCACAGGACGAACCGGTGGTTCACGTCGTGAATGGTCAACAGCCCGACAGTCACTACATTGGCAAGCACAGAAAAGTAGAGACCGCATTGACCGAGATTGGATCCGCGTTTAATATTCAAAGGAATGTTTATCTAATTGTCATTGATAATAGTACGTATAGGTTGTCCGGAGAGATAGAGGGGCTGGGACGTCGATATACCAAGGACGGCGGGAGTGCGTTGGTTTCCGATGAATTTCACTGGGCGAAAGCAGCGCATGAGCTGGGACATGCCTTCGGACTGAATCACATTTTTCACGATGAGGGGTACATTATGTCTTACGGTCCGGGTTATGATCGGTTATCCGCATGCAGCGCCGAGTTCCTCACCGGCCACCCGCACCTGAATCCCGACGTGCCAATCGAGCAAGGATCTCGACCTACCCTCAAGCTGGTTTCGCCGCGCGGATATCGAGCCGGCTCGCAGAACATTTCCCTCGAACTGGCGATTAATGACCCTGGCGGGCTTCTCCAAGCACAGTTATTGGTTAAGACAATAAAGCCGCACTCCGCTGCCGGACAACGTGAGGTCAAATTGTATCGCGGGCTGGGAGGCGAAACAAACGCCCTCATTCAATTCGATTACGATGGTGTTATTCCGTCCAACGGCTTGACGAGCCTTTCCAACCCTATTGACCATCCGATTGTTTTCCAAGTTATTGATACCGCCGGAGATTGGCATCTTCAGCATGTCACGCTTTCCGAACTTCCGCTCAGTTTTATCGGCTCCCTTGGGGGACATACGGATGGCGTTGAATCGGTGTCATTTTCGCCGGATGGCAGGGTTGTTGCCTCCGCGTCGGATGATGGCACCGTCAAGCTGTGGAACGTGGCAGCGCAAGAAGCTGTCGCCACGCTTGAGGGACATGCGGGTTCCGTCAGAGCGGTGGCGTTTTCGCCGGTTGGTGCCACACTAGCGTCGGGATCGTGGGACGGAACAATCAAAATATGGAACCTGGCGACAAACCGTCTGATCGGCACTCTTCTACACAATCAAGTCACCTCTGTTGCATTTTCCCCTGATGGGAAGATTCTCGTCTCCGGGTCGTGGGATGGGACGATCAACCTATGGAACGTGGCGTCAAACTCGGTCATAGACACGCTTCAGCACGATCAGGTGACTTCGGTGTCGTATTCGCCCGATGGAAGTACGCTTGCCGCCGCGTCGCGTGATGGGACGGTCGTGTTGCGGAATGCGACGACGAACTCGACTGTCGCCATACTTCAAGTCGGGCGGGGCGCTACGTTGTCCTATTCGCCAGATGGAAGTACGCTAGCCACCACATCATGGAACGGGATGATAAAGGTATGGGACACAGCGACGAATTCGACTATCCACACATTTGACCATAGGCGCGCCACTTCAGCGTCGTTTTCGCCCGACGGGAGCACGCTCGCCACCGTGGGAAATGTCTTGGTTCAGTTATGGGATGTCGCGAGCGGGGAAAACCTCGCCATGCTTCGGCATACCGATAGGCTGTCGTCTGTAGCGTTTTCTCCCGACGGGACGCCCCTGGCGTCGGGAACAGAGTCAGGTATGATCGGGCTATGGGACACGACCGAGTGGATTCGATGGGCTGCCGAGGTCGACATTCCGGATCCCAACCTCCGTGCCTTGATTTCAACCGCTCTCAGAGTGTCGCCAAGCGCCACCATTCGAGTCATTGACATGGAGGCTGTGACGAAGCTAACGGCGCGGAAGGCTTGGATTAGCGATTTGACCGGGTTGGAGACGGCAACTAATTTGCAAACGCTGATTCTCCCGCAAAACTTAATATCGGATCTATCGCCCTTGGATGGTTTGAGCAATCTCGGCTGGATAGACCTTGGAGCCAACTCAATATCCGACATTTCACCATTGGCGGGTTCAACTAACCTCAAGCTCCTAATTGTCCCCGAAAACAGAATATCGGATATCTCTCCGTTGGGGGGATTGACCGACCTTACATTCGTGATTCTTAATTCCAACAGTATCTCCGATCTGTCTCCCTTGGTCGCGAATACAGGACTGGGCGCGACAGATGCGGTTCAGGTGAAGAAAAACCCTCTAAGTCATCGTTCAATCTCCACCCATATACCGAGCTTAAGGGGGCGAGGACTTTCCGTTCAGTTCACCAAGCAATCTTCAGGATTCGAGGATGTGAACCGCGACGGCGCTGTGAATATCTTGGATCTGGTGCTAGTCGCGTCAGGTTTGGGAGAGGGTGAAGATCGAAATTCGCTAGCGGATGTGAACGGAGATGGGGTCGTAAATGTCCAAGATTTGGTGCTGGTTGCGATTGCACTTGACGGCGCCGCAGCCGCGCCTTCACCGATTCGGGAAACATCCCACGCGCTCACCGCGGAGAACGTCCGGGATTGGCTCACCGCGGCAAGGTCGATTGAGGTCAAGGACGCAAGCGTGAAACGGGGGATTGAGGTGTTTGAACAGCTCTTGGCATCGTTCACACCACGGGAGACCGCCCTATTGGCGAACTATCCGAATCCGTTCAATCCGGAGACGTGGATTCCATACCAGTTGGCGGAGGATGCAAATATAACGCTGACAATCTACGATGCCAAGGGCGGGGTGGTGCGCAGATTGGAGACGGGTCCTAAGCGGGCAGGGCGTTACACTGATCAAGGGAATGCGGCATATTGGGATGGTCGAAACGACAGCGGGGAACCGGTTACCAGCGGAACCTATTTTTACGAATTGGAGACGACCTCATTTCGTGACTTACGGCGGATGGTGGTAGTGAAGTAACCATGGGAGGCACGGGGTCCGGCTTCTACAACTAGATTCGAATTCTCTGTTGCATTTCCTAATCGACGTCTTTCGCGTTGACGCAAACGCGCCCGCTTGTAGAGCATAGAAATACAATTCAATGGCAACTGTTTTGCCACGCCGATTGCAGCCATCCAGAACAGCGTACGGCTGCGGTTCTGATAGGTGCCCGCTGCCGAATTCCCATTTGCGCCCGCCTAAACGACCCGCTACTCAAGTCATGAATCGCTAGCCCTACCTCTGCGCGTCTGATACAGTATCTAGCTTTCAGGATAAAACGGATCTGGTCGGTTAGAGAGGCTGTCTCTCGGGGGACAATCAGCGAAGCCAATAGGATTTGAAGATTCGCAATGCCCTTTGCATGGGCAATCGAACCATCGACCACCTGACGTGCCCCGCAATCCATGCCAACTGGTTGACAGAAGGCTGAATTTGTCATAAAATCCTGCGTGATCCAATCGAAATGCGGCGCCAAGAGTTCCACGCCATCTGAAGAATGAAGAAGGTGTCAAGCAATGAAGGTCATGATTACCGGAGGCACAGGTTTCATCGGCTCAAATTTGGCCAAGGGCCTGGTTACGAAAGATCACGAAGTGGTCGCCTACGATTTGAACCCGACGCCAGACAGAGTTGTGGAGATCAAGGATAAGTTAAGAGTGGTCCGTGGAGACATCCGCGACACTGTGAAACTGTTTGAGACAATTGAGGCCCACGCCATCAGCCACATTATGCACCTCGCCGCCTACCTGCCCGAAGCCGCGATTCGCAAGAATCCGACGTTAGCGATTGAGATTAACGGGGAGGGCACGAACAACATCTTTGAAGCCGCTCGGATTATGGGCGTTGAACGCGTTGTATATGCAACCACCGACGCGGTGAACCCTCTCGGTCCGAAGGAGGATGCACCGTGCAGTCCGACGACGCTGTATGGCCACCTCAAGCGGCTCAATGAAGTGATGGGGAATCACTTCCATAACGAATTTGGCCTCGACACCATCGGCTTGCGTTTCGGGATGAACTATGGAGTTAAAGGGCGTCTGATGGCGGGAGAACTGGAACGAGAATATGCGTCGGCAGTGGTTCTTGATATCGTCGAAAGGGTCGCGGTAGGAGATTCGGTTGTCATACCCTTCCATGAGTCAACCAGCTTTCATTGGGTCTATGCCGACGACAACGTCAGGGCAATGACGCTTGCGTTGGCCGCTCCAAAAACGGAGAGACGGGTGTTTAACGTCTGCGGGGAGGAACCGTACACCTTGGGTGATATGGCGGCGGTGTTGAAAACACTGCTGCCGGCGGCGGACATCAAATTCGGCGATGTGCCTATGCCTTCGACAATGAAGACTGCCGAAGCTCTGAAAATGGACTGTTCCGCGGCTTACGAGGAATTTGGATACCGACCCGAATATACATTGGAACAAGGGCTAAAGGCATACGTGGACAGATGCGCTCCGTGTTAGGTGAAGTCGCTGACCACTCAAGATCGGGAGATCAAGGATAGCCGAATGGGAAAAGTCAAGCTAGGCGTTATCGGTTGCGGTTTGGCGTCCGATATCCTGTACGGTCCGGCGTTTGAATACATGGAGAAGGGCGAACTCACCGCTGTCATGGACCTAAACGCTGAGCGAGCGAAAGTTCTACAGGAACGCCACGGGGTTACGCGCGTTTACACGGACTTGGAAGGTATCTTAGAGGACAGAAACGTAGATGCGGTGATGGTGCTCACGCCGCCACAGCATCATCTGGCGCCGGTCGTCGCAGCAGCCAGGGCGGGAAAACACATCTTCTGTGAGAAACCGATGGCGCCCACGCTGGAGGAAGCGGACGAAATGATTAGCGCTTGCAAGGCAAACGGTGTGAAGCTGATGACGGTCTTCATGAAAAGGTTCAACTGGTCGTTTCAGCGAGTGAAGGAGTTGATAGAGGAGGGACGGCTAGGCGAAGTATTCGAGGTGAGAGCGCGGTGGGATAATGTCAAAGTTAGCGGTCCCAGCGGCGAGGCATTTCGGATGACGGTCGAATCCGGCGGGGGCATGATCCAAGAGGATGGTTCGCACCCGTTTGATGTGTGCCGGTGGTGGCTGGGCGATGTCTCTGAGGTGACCGCACACGCGATGATCGCCGCGCCGGAGCATCATCCGACCGAGGACGTAGGTTGCGTCGTGTTGAGACACAAAAGCGGCGCGATGAGCACGCTGCACGTCACCGGACTGACGCATGCCGCCGGCGAGGAGAGTTACGAGATTTTCGGCACGCACGGCACCCTCGTAATGCGCTGGCTGTCTCACAGCACGTCCACGTTAGAGCCGGCGCTGATGACGCTATACGAAAATAGCTGCACTGCGACAGATCTCACCCTTGACGCCCCGTGGCATCCCAGTCAGAGAATTCGGGAAGATTGGCAATATCTTCGCGCGCTAGAACACTTTTGTGAATGTATTATTCATGATAAGGAACCGCAACCGAACTACGTGGATGGCAGAGCAGTTGTTGAAATCGTTAACGCGGCATATCTTTCCGTGATGCGTGGGACAACCGTAAAACTGCCATTAAAGGCAGGTCCAAATAAAAAGGTTCTATTTACAGAACTTCATCAATCATCGCCATGGTCGCTACAAGGAAGGATGTGGGATAGCCGATACAGTCGGCGACGTTAAATCACCTCGAAAGAAGGAGCAGAGATTCATGACACAGGAAGAGATTCGTCACTTTGAAACGTTGGGGTTTATTCTGTATAAGAGGTTCTTTTCGCCGGAGGAGGTTGACAAACTTTCTTCGGCTTTCGATAGCGCGATGGAGCGGGCGCGTGGAGGCGCGCCGGCGCCGGTTGCCGGGGAACGGAGGCAACAGGTTGTCCCATTCTTCGACTATGATCCTGATACGTTCTATCCCTTGTTGGATGACGAGCGAATTCTGGATGTTTTCTCAACCTTGATGGGTGAGGATTTTATCCTGACGGTCAGCGAAGGGATTCTGCACACGGGAGGCAGTGCGTGGCATCATGATGCCTGCGGTCCGGAGGGGTTCTTCAGTATGAGAGCGGCGATGTATTTGGATTCACTCGGTCCCGAAGATGGGTGCCTTAACGTGATTCCGGGGAGCCACTTCAAAGAGTATCAGGAATCCTTGGCGCGGCACATGAACGATATAGGCGTCAAACCCGAGGACATTCCGGGGCGGTATCCGCTGATCAACGAGCCGGGCGATATCCTCTTCATGAATCACAAGACATTTCACTCGTCGCTGAGTGATACGCCGGGGCGGCGCGCCATCCACATCAACTGTGTGCAGAACACAAGCGCCGAAAAGAGCCAAGAACATCTTGATTGGCTGGTCGGATTCCTTGCCGGGGAAACCCGAGGATGGGGACGGTTTTACAGCGAGCGCCTAATCTCTACGGCGGGACCGCGGCGCCGAAGGATGCTGCAGGGAGCGATTGATCTAGGATTCGGAAACACGGGAGACGTCAGCCATTTGCAGGATTTACGGTAAACGGCTCGGTCGTGCGATACACGTTCCGGATAAGCAGAGAGGAATAATCAGGGTTTTGAATACCACTAATCGATTTGATAGTCACACATCTCAATCGGAAGCTGAAAGCGGTAGTCGGTGGCGGGTGTTCAGTCGTTAGTTAGATGTAGCGCATACTCAAAAAAGTCGACAGAGACGCGAAAGGTGCAAGGTTGATTACGATTCAGTGTGGCTTGAAAAAGCGATGTGAATGTGGTATAGTTGCAATTGCGCGATTGGATTTGTTTCATACTCCGAACAACAAAAGGGAATGCTAAATCGTGGAAGGTTTACTTGATTGGCTTAAACTGTGGATTCCGTTTGCTGGTGTCAGCGTTGCGTTTTTCGTGTTCGGCTGGCGTGTTCTGAATCGAAGAGAAGACAAACTTGAAGCGCGCATGGACGAAGGTTTTCGGGTTCTTAAGGACTTAATCAATGAACTTCGAGATGAAATGCGGGCGGGAGATAACCGACTTCGAGATGAAATGCGGGCAGGAGATAATCAACTTCGAGAAGAGATGCGGGCGGGAGATGCCCTACTTCGAGAAGAGATGCAGGCGGGAGATGCCCTACTTCGAGAAGAGATGCAGGCGGGAGATGCCCTACTTCGAGAAGAGATGCAGGCGGGGAATGCCCTACTTCGAGATGAAATGCGGGCGGGGAATGCCCTACTTCGAGAAGAGATGCAGGCGGGGAATGCCCTACTTCGAGAAGAGATGCAGGCGGGGAATGCCCTACTTCGAGATGAAATGCGTGAAAGGAGCGACCAGCTCTGGGAGGAAATGCGACAGATAAACACTCGAATGGATGCTAATGCTCAAACGATTCATGCAGATATGAGTAAACTCACCGAAAAGATTGAATCGAACACTAACGACCTTCGAGTAGAGATCGCGCGGTTACATCAGAATCACGTTACTCATCTGGAACATCATGAAGAATCTCGCCAGCGTGCCGAGCGGGAACAGAAATAGGACAGTGGACTTACTTTCATCCTCACATCGTCCTTCCGGTGGCGCTTTTGCCTTTTTCGTCTTCCCAACCTTTCGCATCTATCGAGTTTTAGGGCGTGACCAATCGGTATTTCGGTACACGTGTAAAATCCTGTCTAAGAGGGGAGAATCGGCGACTTGTTAATTGAAAATCGCCGCCGTAAAAAAAGGGAAAATGCGGCATGATTCAGTTTTTCTATACGAATGTCGCGCCGACAATGACGAGTTGCTGAGACGCCCGTTCACGACTAGACCTTTGAGAAACCGAGTTTTGCGGGAAAAAACCCGGTTTCGTTCACCCTACTCCACGAAGGAATTACGGAAATGGGGGTGTACTTTTGGGATGTCGGGATTGTCGATTAGCCAATCCGGGTCGATAAATTTGAGACCGTAGGGATTTCGCAGTGCTTCGGGGCGTTCGACGGCAAAAGCCTCTAAGTTCCCGGGTTGAATCTCGGGAGTGGTTGTTATCCAGACGGCATTCCCAGCGGAGAGATTTACTTCCAAATCTCCGTTGGTCGTGGGTTGTATCTGCTGACCTGCGAGGTAACCGCCCGAATCGCTGAATGGATTGACCAGTCGGACGCTCATCCCTGACGCGGATCGCAATCGAACTCCCAGCGTGCGCCCATCCTCGCGCACCGCGGAGACCTCTACTCCTCCCTCAGAGCGCAGGTTATCAAACCGAATCTCTCGCCAATGGTTGGGACATGCCGGAAACACGCGGATGCGTCCGCCCCAACTCTGCAGCAACATCTGGTTCAGGGAATCGACCGCGCCCATGTTGCCATCAACGCAGAGTGTGTCGCGCTTAGTAGAGATGCCGTTCCGTTCCCAATCCAGGTTCAGGTTGTATGTGTTGCCGGAAACGAAGGCATCCGCAAACTGCTTGAGTGTCCACCACGCCATTCTGCCGCGACCGACGCGGGCGGCGATCGCCGAGAGCCAGACAAATGCCCAACCGACAAAGGTGCCGTATCCCTTCAGAATGACGTTTTCTATCGATCGTTCGATAAGTTGGCGATCTTCAGTCGAACCGTCAATATTCAGGTCATCGCAGGGATAAATTGGTCCCAGGTGCGACATGTGGCGGTGAGACTCCGTATATGACAATCCTTCTCCCAGACACAACCCGGAGTCGTCAACGTGATATTCTTGGAGATTTTCCAGCATCTCTCGCCAGATGGGGAGATGAGACTCTTGGATCCGAAGAATCTCAGCCGCCTTCACTGTCGCGTTAATGAGATAGCGGATTAGGGTTAAGCTTAGCGTATCGTCGGCGATCCAACTCTGAAACTCGGGAGAAAAACTCACGTAGAGATGATACTTGCCATCTTCCCCCTTTTCGAGCAAGCGTTCGTAGAACAGCATACACTCGCGCATAAAGGGGTAGGCTTTCTCTCTAAGAAATTGGATATCATCGCTATAAAGATATTGCCACCAAAAGGCTTGCGCAACCCACGCGGTAGCTCCCGGCCAGAGCAGCACCTCGTTGCCGCCTCTGAATATCCACGATCCATCGACAATCATGACTCCGGGTACAAATACGCCATCCCATTCGTAGAACTGCCGAGTCTGTTCCCTCAGACGCGGGAGAATTGACAGAAAATGGTCGCAAAACACTTTGCCCAGTTCTAGATGGTTTGCGGTGTATAGCCCCCAATGCTGTGAGTAGAAATCCCAGATATAGAAACCGTGCGCGGGTGGAATGCACCCATCGGGTGACCAGAGCCCGTGCAGACTGGCTGCACATCCGTTTTCACGACTCGCGGAAGCGAGCATATACAACCCCATATACCAGAGCGACTCGATCTTCTCGTCCGGCACTTGAACGCTGGATTTCGCCCAAAAACGCCGCCACCAGTTGTAATGATCTTCAAGGAACTCGCCGGGAGTTTCCGATGCCCTCTGAAGTACGTTTACGGCTTCTTCGACGGGATCAACCCCGTTCCGCGTCACCAGGACTGTTGTAAAGGATTGTGTCTCGCCCGACAGCAATCCAAGCGCAATCGATGGGCTATCGGGAATATCTTGGCGCATCCACTCAACCAGCCCGGTTCTTCCTTGTACGTATTCAGGCGCATCGTTCAGGCCGACGCGTTCTGTCGAAAGTCTTTCCAGACGAATCTCTTTGATTCCGGTTTGAGGGTGGTCAACGACGATGACAGGAAGATTTGCATAGGCAACGAATTTGAGATGGATTCCTTCGCCGCCGTCTGCGCGAAGGTCAAGTTCCACCTCGGCATCTTGAAGGCGTAAACGCCCTTCGCCCGAAATCTTCTGACCAACGTCGATCACCAGGCGACCTACATAAGTTTTCCTCGGAAGAACATCACCGCCGGGATTTTGGCGCACCTCTTTCTCTCTACCCGCTGCCTTGAGTTCCCGAAACTGGGCATAGGTGACGCCCGCTGGGCTATGACGATGGTCCCACGCCCAAACGCTGTCAAGCGTGACAACAACCTTGGTCTCGTCTTCCACCCAAATCATACCGCCAATCTGACCATTGCCTATGGGCAGTCCAAATACCCAGCGGGGCGGAAGGACTTTGTAAACCAGATCGTTTCGCCCTAATGTGTCGTCCACAGAATCCATAAATTGTCCGTTATCCTCCTAAAGTTCGTGTGGGGAGCGGGTCTGCATATTTGCCTTGGCACCTCAGTCGCCGGAATCGCCTGCTTGAAATGCCGAGATTTAAATAATGCTACAATCCTACCGAATGAACGAATTGAAGAAATGCGGATGTACGTTCGGAACGTCCGAGCTATCGGCAAACCATCGCTCATCGAGAAATTTCAAACCGTAAGGGTTTTGCTCTTCTACATGTTGATCCACTGAAAAGTTTTCAAAATCGGCAGTCTGAATCCCTGCGCTCGCTGTCAGCCACGCGGCTTCTCCGGGCACCAACGCTACGAGGAGGTCGCCGTCTTCGTTAGGAGCGATTGGCCGCCCATCAAGGTAGCCATCTTGAGGGGCGAACGGGTTGAGTAAATGCACCTCCCGCGCCGACTCGGACGCTAGGCGCACGCCCAATGTGATGCCCTCCGAACGCACGGCAGACACTTCTACACCGCCTTCAGCGCGGAGCCTATCGAACCGGACTTCTCGCCAGTGATTGGGACATGCCGGGAACACGCGTATGCGTCCGCCCCAACTTTGCAGCAGCATCTCGTTTACAGCCGCCACCGCCGCCATATTGCCATCCTGACAATAAGCGTCCGTGTCCGACGCAATTCCATTCCGTTCCCAGTCGAGATTCAGATTGAAAGTGTTGCACGAAACGTAGACATCAGCCAACTGCCTTAGCGTCCACCACGCCATCTTTTTGCGTCCGACCCTGGCTGCCGTAACTGACGCCCAGGCAAACGACCAACCAACCCAGATTCCATACCCTTTTGACACAAGTGTATCCAAAGATGTCTCAATGAGCTGACGGTCAGTCGCTGAACCGTCGATATTGATATCGCCTCCGGGATAGATGGGTGCGAGATGGGAAAGGTGACGGTGGCACTGCGTGTATGGGGTACCCTCTTTCAGATGTAAGCCCGTCTCATCCTTAGGATACTCCGGAAGGTTCTCAAGAATCTCCGACCAGACCTCCCGATGCGGTTCGTCCATCCCTAGAATTTCCACAGCCTTTAACAGCGCGTTGATGAGGCAGCGGAGCAGAGAGAGCGTCAGTGTATCGTCTCGTCCCCAGCCGCCGGTTTCCGGGGATTGCGTGGGATAGACATGACACGTGCCATCTTCTCCCTTTTTCAAGAACCCTTCGTAGAACAGCATACATTCTCGCATGAAGGGGTACGCTTTTTGCTTGAGGAAATCCTTATCGTTACTGTAAAGGTAGTGCCACCAGAAAGCCTGCGCCACCCAAGCGCTTGTCCCGGGCCAGAACAGGACGTGCGGCCACGGCGCCAGCAGCCAGGAACCATTGATCGCCATCTGCCCGGGTACGTAGGCTCCTTGCCATCCATAGAATTTCTCTGTTTCTTCTTTTAGACGCGGCAAAATTGAGAGCCAGTGATCGTAATATGCCGTCCCCAATTCCAAGTGGTTTGCGCCGTAAATGCCCCAGTATTGCGGATAGAAGTCCCAAATGTAGAGTCCCAGTGAAGGCGGCATTTGGCTGTCCGGCTGCCATAGCCCGTGCAAACTCACCGACGCTCCACCTTCTCGGCTAGAGGATGCTAAAAGGTACAGCCCCATATACCAGAGGGATTCGATTTTAGCCTCCGGCAGTTGAACGCTAGCGCGTTCCCAAAACTGTCGCCACCAGTTTCGATGTTCCTGCACGCAGTGTTCGTGGGATGACGCTACCTGCTCTACCACTTCTATTGCACCGATGACCGGATCGGAGCCGTCGCGAGCCGCCTGCACGGCTACACAGGTCTGTGTGTCTTCTGTCAGCAACGCTATCGCCAGTGACGGGCTTTCCGGTATGTTCTGCCGAATCCACCGGATCTTCCCTAGATTTCCTTGTTCATAGTCCGGGAGTCTGTACCACTCGGGGATGGGTTGACCGGATTCATGATGCGGCACCAAATCGTCGGACGATACCCTTTCAATTCGTATGTCCGTGATGGCATCGTTGCGATTATGGGATATGGCAATCGCAGGCAAATTGGCATCGGCACGAATCTCCAAACGAACGCTATCTTCAGATTCAGTGCGAATTTCGAGCACAGCCTGAGCATCGCGGAGATGAAGTCGCGCCGACCCCGAGATTTTTTCATCAAACTCTATAACAACGCGTCCGACATGCGTCTTCGTGGGGAGCGAGAGGCTCCAATCCACCGAGCAGAGAATGTCCGTCAGAAAGCCAGCTTCGATTGGAAGTTTGCCCGCTTTGATGTCGGGCAGTCGATCTTTTCGCAGCAAATGCCCTTGGTAGGCGACCAAGTTGTCGAAACGGAGTTTGTCCGGATCTTCGCGAGGATGTTGGCGGAGATCCCACGCCCAAACATGATCCAGCGTAATAATCACCTTCGATTCATCCTCGACCCAGACCATACCGCCAATCTGACCGTTGCCTATAGGCAGTCCAAATACCCAACGGGGCGGCAGCACGTTGTATACAAGGTCGTTTCTATCGAGTAACACTCTTAGAAAGCTAGTCATAGAACGAAAAACGAACGTGTCCCGCTGATGGATTGTAATCGCAAACTAACAGTTTGCGGTACAAGCGTGTTACGCGCTGAATGAATTATTCCGAAACGGATTATGGGGTGCTATCAAGCACTTCTTGGAGGAAGCTCATGCCCTAAATCCTTGGGGTCGGTTGAGACTGGTCGATGTTCCCGGACCGGATTCTCCGTGCGTACATGTCCAAGAAAACAGTTGGTTTCGGTCTGCTTATTCTATGAAGGTTCCACGGAAATGCGGGTGTACTTTCGCGATGTCAGGGCTGTCGATCAGCCAATCCGGATCGACAAACTTAAGACCGTATGGATTGCGCAGGACATCGGGGCGTTCGACAGCAAAATTCTCCAAGTCAGCGGGATGAATGTCGGGAGCGGCTGTCAACCAGACGGCATCTCCGATGGCGAGATTTATTTCCAAATCGCCTTCGGGCGTCGGCTGAATCTGCCGACCGCCGAGGTAACCGCTCGAATCGCCGAACGGGTTGACCAACCGGACGCTCGTCTCCGACGCGGATTGCAACCGGACACCGAGTGTACCCCCGTCCGAACGCACCGCGGAGACCTCTACGCCCCCTTCGCTTCGCAAGTTATCGAACCGGATTTCGCGCCAGTGGTTGGGACACGCCGGGAACACGCGGATGCGCCCGCCCCAGCTCTGAAGCAGCATCTGGTTGAGGGAATCGACGGCTCCCATGTTGCCGTCGACACAGAGTGTGTCGGGCTGGATGGAGATACCGTTCCGTTCCCAATCCAAATTCAGGTTGTACGTGTTGCCAGAGACGAACGCATCGGCACACTGCTTAAGCGTCCACCACGCCATTCTGCCACGGCCGGCTCTGGCGGCGATCGCAGAGAGCCAGACGAACGCCCAGCCGACGAAGGTGCCGTACCCCTTTAGAATCACGTTGTTTATCGTCCGATCGATAAGTTGACGTTCTTCAGGCGAACCGTCAATGTTTACATCGTCGCAGGGATAGACCGGCGCGAGGTGCGACATGTGACGGTGAGACTCCGAGTACGGCAGTCCTTCAGCGAAACACAGCCCCGAATCGTCTACGTGATATTCCTGGAGGTTCTCAAGTATCTCCTTCCAAGTCGCCAGATGGGGCTCGTCGATTTGAAGGACCTCAACGGCTTTCAACGCGCCATCAAAAAGATACCGAATAAGTGATAAACTGAGCGTGTCGTCCCGTGTCCAACTCTTAAACTCGGGTGCGTAGGCAGCATTCAGATGGTATTTTCCGTCTTCCCCCTTTTCGAGCAATCGCTCAAAAAAGAGCATACACTCGCGCATGAAGGGATATCCCTTCTCCCTAAGGAAATCGGTGTCATTGCTATAGAGATATTGCCACCAGAAGGCTTGCGCAACCCATGCCGTGGTGCCGGGCCAGAGGAGCAACTCGTTGTGCCCGACAAGAATCCACGATCCGTCGACAGCCATAACGCCGGGCACAAAGACGCCATCCCACTCGTAGAACTGTCGGGCCTGTTCCTTCAGACGCGGGAGAATCGAGAGAAAATGGTCACAGAAGGCTTCGCCAAGCTCCAGATGGTTTGCCGTGTAAAGCCCCCAATGCTGCGAGTAGAAGTCCCAGATGTAAAATCCGTGCGCGGGCGGGATGCAACTGTCCGGTGACCAGACACCGTGCAGGCTGGCTGCGCATCCACCCTTTCGGCTTGCGCCGGCGAGCATGTAAAGCCCCGCGTACCAGAGCGATTCAATCTTCTCATCCGGCACCTGCACGCTCGATTTCTCCCAGAACCCTCGCCACCACCCACGATGGTCTTCAAGGTGGGCGTCAGGGGTTGCCGATGCCCTCTCAAGCACGCAGACGGCTTCTTCAAGCGGGTCGCGCCCGTTCCGCGTAGCTTGGACTGTCGCGAAGGAGCGAGTCTCTCCACGGCGCAGTCCAAGCACAATGGAGGGGCTATCGGGAATGTCTTGTCGAATCCACTCAACTGACGCCGTGGTACCTTGAGTGTGTTCGGGCGCATCCTGCAAACCGACCTGTTCCGTTGAAAGCCGTTCGAGCCGAATCTCTGTGATGTCGGTTTGCGGGTGCTCCACAGCGATGGCGGGAAGATTGGCATAGGCGACGAACTTCAGATGAATAGCGCCGCCGTCGTCGGTGCGAAGGTCGAGGTCAACCTCGGCGTCACCCAGGCGCAACCGCCCCTCCCCCGAGATTTTCCGGCCCACATCAACGACGAGCCTGCCCACGTATGTCTTTCTAGGCAGGGGTTCTCCGGTGTTAAGATACGGAGCGATTTCGTCGTATTTTTCCGCCGACATGAGCTCCCGAAAATGGGCGTAGGTGGTTTGTTTGGGTGTTTGGCGGAGGTCCCACGCCCACACGCTGTCGAGTGTGACGACAACTTTGGTTTCATCTTCCACCCAAATCATGCCACCGATCTGACCGTTGCCGATGGGTAACCCGAACACCCATCGTGGCGGAAGGGCTTTATAGACTAGGTCGTTCCTGTCGAGAATCTCTCGGGTAGACATTATACTGTCTCCTTGTGGTAGCGCCGCTACTTGGAAATGCCTATCGAATGCAATAAGCCTGAGTCATGTGATGAATTGTTTACTTTCTAGGTAAATATAATTAAGCGTTGGGTGTCGGTACGGTTAGAAGGGGATTTCTATGGGATTTCTATCGCACTCGCTATCCGTTCGCTTGATCCTTCGCTATTCGGTCAGTCGATCCTACCTGCGTGGTAGAACGAGTTTCTAGTGCCAGTCTTGTAAGTTTATGTTGGATCTTCAACGGAGCGCACGAGCAACTCCTGCAAGCGCGGCGGAAATTGATCGAAAAGTTCACGCTTCACGCGCGGCCACTGTTCGTCTGATCGGTGGATGAACCAAGGAAGATAGAATACATTTGCCGACATGCGATGCTGGTCGGTAGTCGTATTCGCGCCGCTGCGATGCCAGAGGCTATCGTAGAAAGCGCACACGGAGCCCTTCTTGCCGACGACGGGAATCTCCTGCGGGTACGCCGCGCGAGTCGGGGAACGGCGTGTATGGTGGCTAAACGGTACGACCATGGTGGCACCGTTTTCATACGTAAAGTCGGTGAGCATCCAGAAGACCTGCAGATCCGTGGGGTAACCGGTGAAGGTTTGGGCGGGCGGTGAGCCGCCAGCAGAATGGAGGCCTCCGACGTGCGTGCCCGGCTTGCACCATTTCATGGCGACATTGTTCGCCAAAAAGTAGTTCTCTCCAAGAACCATGTCGAGAAGTTTCAGAATCGTGGGGTGGATGCATAGCGGCGCCAAGTCGGGGATATGGTTTAACGACCCTTCCATGCTGACATAGCCGGTTTCGCCCCATATATTGTCCCGCGGCACCTCCATGATGGGACGCGCTAAGGCATCAAGACGCTCTGCTTCGCGCGGGTCGAGTAGGCCTTCCAGAATGGCGTAGCCCTGTTCATCTAGCCGCAGTTTGACTTCGTTAAGGTCCATAGGATTTACACAGCAACGAGAGGTCTATGGTTAATTCCGTTAATATTTACACAAATTTCGATAGACGCGATCAAGCGACTAGATATGGAGCAGGATTCACTATACGATCAGACCAGGTAAACCCCGGTTCGGTTAGGAAACCGAACCTACCGAACTGTATAAACATTGATTGGTTTTAGTATAGGATCGGAGATTATTCCTATTGCCGCCGTAGGAGGGAATTCCGATTCCCGACCGGTAAGGATTCCTATCGCAGGATTGGCTATCGCGTTCATTATCCATTCACTTGATCTCCTTGTTCAGTCGTTTGATCGATTCGGAGATCGCTCCTACCAACGTAGGGGAAGTTTGCGGATTCGTAAACATCACCATTCGACAGACCGCTCAAGCAACTCTTGAAGGCGGGGCGAAAATTGGTCGTAAACTTCGCGCTTCACGAGCGGCCAACCGGTTCTCGGTCGATTCAGGAATCCGGGGATATAGAGCATGTTGGCTGCCATCCGGTGCTGGTCTGTCGTCGTGTTTGCACCGCTGCGATGCCAGGTGCCGTTGACAAACACAGCTACGGACCCCTTCTTCCCGATGAGCGGCATCTCCTGCGGATATTCCGATTGTGTCGGAGGACGTCTGCTATGGTGGCTGAAAGGAACAATGGTGGTGGCGCCGTTATTCGCCGTGAAGTCGGTGAGCATCCAGAATGCTTGAAATCCTGTTGGCAGCACGGGCCAAGGTTGGGGTATTCCCGCGTTGAGCGGCCAATCCGTATGCAATCCGCCAGCGGCGGCACCGGGTCTGCACCATTTCATGGCGACGGTGTTCGCCAGAATGAACTTTTCCCCCAGTACCGCTTCAGCCAACTTGAGGATTGCCGGGTGGGTGCAGAGCGGCGCCAATCCGGGGATAGTATTGAGGGAGTCCTCCATGCTCAGGTATCTCTGATTCGTGTCGGCTTTGGGCTGCATCAAAGCACGTGCCGCCGAATCCAATCGTTCCGCTTCGAGGGGATCGAGCGTGTCCTCCAGTATGTAGTATCCCTCTTCATCCAGTCGAAGTTTGGCATCCTCAAGATCCATGACCGTCTCCCACAAACCTGCGAGTTTTTCCGCACAGACATCAAGCGACTCCCAATCATGTGTTCCAGCTTGCGATGAAGTCTTCCACATCGAAATTTGTCGGCATCTCTTCGAAAGAGTAGTGCATCGGTCCGGATTGAAAGCCCGGGATAAATTCCTCCTCGTGCGATTGAATTGCTTCATCCAGAACTGAAAATCGCTTCCAGAGAGTTTCAATCTCAGCCGGAGAAAAACGTGGTTTAAGGTCTCTATCTTGCGAGATGTCGCTGCCGAAAGCCGCTCGAGCAGGATGCGATGCAAACCGCATTTTGTACGCTACTTTGGACACAAGTATAAGGCAGACAATCCGCTTCGATTCCCCGGGATGCAGCACAGCAAGACCTTCGCGGAAGGCGTCTGCGTTCTTGTCAATGATTGCACGGAAGGTGGATTCCATCACGTCGCATTCTTCGAGGTATAATTGAGCCTGTCGTTCAAATACGGCGCGGGCGCCCGGAGAGAGGTGTCGGGTAAATTCCAGATCGCGGTGAAAGTGGCAAACATAGGGGAAGATTGGGCCGCCGAAAGCGCGGTAACCCAAGTGAATCGTCCTTCGCAGTTTGGTGCTGTAGTTGCTGCCCCAATGAAAGATGGTGTTGGTATAAACGACGCCGTCGCCCGCGTTCATCTCTACCGGAATGCTATTTGGTAGAGGCACCCGAGAATCCTCACTGAGCTGGTTGTTCTCGGCTTCGGTGTTGCCTCTGCGATGACTTCCGGGCACCACCCAAAGCACGCTATCATCGTAGAGCGGAATGTTCCACTGGAGATAACCGGGCGCGTTTTCCAGAAGGTCCATCTGCAACCCGCGCAGCGGCGCTTGGTCTACCGGGTGAATATCTCGATGCCAGCTCGCGGGCCCATGATCGCTTACAGGACTGCACATAAACATCTTATTTTGCGCCCCCGCCTCGGCGGCGCGCATCAGTTGTTTACACACACCCATGGTGTTCTCATGAAGGCAAATCTCGACAGTGTCGGCGGTTGCCGCATCAATAAGTCTTTCATAACCCGAGAGTCGAGGTTGCCCGCTGATCTCCCAGGCGCCGCCCGGCGGATCATCCGGCGCTCGGTCACTAGCCCAGATGGCTTTCTGACGCTCAACCAAGACTTCAAAGCTATCACGGAGCTGGTCCAGCTGCTCGGGCGGGACGCAGTTGCGTATAATAAGAAATCCGTCGCGGAAAAACTGTTCTCGATCTATGTTCATGGATGTCTTCCAATGTTTGATTCAGGGGTTTGAAATGATTTGCGTAGCCCAGTCCATTTTATCACTACTTCAAGGATGATCCAAGTGAAATATCTGTAAATTGTAAAACGTAACGATACGGGGGAAAGGGCGCGGATGAATGCAGTTCCACCTGATAAAGGTACCCCCCGATTAGTTATATGGATTTCGCGACCAGGAGGTCGCTCCTACGGATATAGAGTCACTGAGTCGACCACCTCGCGAGACCACGGTGCGATTTGCGCCTGCGGGTTACGAATTGACCAAGGTCAGGAAGAATTCGAATGTGAGATTCGCCTGCGTGGAGACATAGACTTTAAGCAAATACAGGTTAATCGCCAGAATCCCCAGTCCGACGATTAGTCTCAGTCGATTTGAGCGCATAGAGATGCCTTGTTATTTGGGTAAATGTGTTATCTCGAATTACGTTTGCTATCCGCGAGTGTATCCACCATTCGCCGCCGTTGTAGGGTGTTCCCGCCACAAAATGAGTGCCGTCGACGCTGTCCGGATTGACCCATGCCATCAGCGTTAGGTTGGATGCGATTCGCAAGTCCGGCGATTCCCCGCAATCGACACCGTTTCCTGTAATCCCCGGTAATCGGATACACCCCTTTGCACCGGGGACCGGAGCGCCGTTATCCAAAGCTAGTTTCGCGTAGCCGATAAGTTTCCCATCGTGGCGGTTTCCGGACAGGTCTCTAGTGTCTCCGTTGAATCGGTAGTAGGCTACCAAGCCATCCGAGGTGGTTGCGGATTGATTAGAGGGACTTTCGGTCAGTGAGATTCCTCTGTTCATTATCTCCCGAATCTCCCCCTGCGCCAAAATCCGACGAAACATCGATACTTCGTCAATCAACCCTCGAAAGGGTTCGCCCGGAGTAAAATTTGACCGTTCTCCAATCACGAAGTGAGGGTTTCGATTAAACTTAACCTCCCCGCGATAGTCGAGAGCGGCGACGATTTCGCCATTCACATAGGAGATTGCCTGTTCGCCGCTAAAGGTAAAGGCAAGATGCGTCCATTTGCCGGGTTGAACTTCACCCGCGTTGTATTCGCGATTATGCGAATCCAGGTTTATCCAAGTTGCCATTTGTCCGCCCCGAACGCCAATCTGATGAGCGCCGTAAGGGGGCATCCATCCACCGATGAATCGTTCCACCGCCCTCGGATAATACAGGTAGCGAATGCCGTGCGAGTTCATAGAATCAACGAGGCCAGTAGGGAAATCGGGGATATAATGCAACCGACGTGACAGGTCACTCCCGTAAAGCGGGTAGATGACATCGTTCTTTCTCAAGCTGTATCCGATGATTTCGTCCTCGGGGACATGTTTTAGCACCTCCCCATATGCGCTGCCCGTAACCCACGGGTAGTTGATATCCGCGTTGACCAACGAGCGCTGTAGCGGGGGAAGCGCCATAAGGCGCCCCAAATCGCCTTTGGAAAACACGCCGACGTTGAGCACGGCTAGGTAATTGAACAAGCTGCAGACAATGGCGAGCGCTGCCAGAGGCGCCGTAGCCCATCTGATTCGCAGACGTGTCAGCAGTGCTCCGAAAGCGATGGCGAACACAGGTGGGAAAAAATGAAGGAATCGACCGTGCCAGTCGTCGACGAACACCCAGCCCAACAGAGACAATAGGGATACGACAAAACAGAGAATGATGAATCGTACCCGCTTGTCCAAAAGCAGGCCGTAGACTACCGCGGAAATCCCGCACGCGAAATTGAACCATCCCCAGCCGGTGATGCGGTTCAAGTCGGTATAGATGCGGAACTGATCGAGTATCTTGTATGTTACGAGGTTTCGGGCATTCTGCCACATGGAATGAAAACTGAATGAGGATTGAGCGGAGGTACCGGGGTCGGGGGCGGCGCCCGATCCGAAGATTAGATGTCCGAATAACTTAAAATCTGCGGGATAAAACGGGTTGTCAAAGATTACGTAGTTGCGCACGTACCAGTAGAATGTCAGAACTCCGCTGCCGAGAAGGAGACCTGTGTAAAGGGTAAAACGACCGGTTGACGCGAAGTTCTTGGGATGCAGGCTGAGAATCGCACCCTTAAACAGCCGGTGTTTTACCAGCGCGGCAATGCCGAGGAGAATCAAGCCCGGCGCGATAAAGACGGCATACGCTTTGGTGCCAACACCGTAGCAAAACGCCATAGCAATGAGCAGGAGGCGTCGCGAAAGAGGGAAATTTGAGGAGTTGCCCTTTCTCAACAAGTCGACGAGGAGCGCCATGGCAAACAGGTACATCCCCGCAACAGCCATGTCGTTTTTGCAAGAGGTCGCATGGATCGCCACCGAGGGGGTGTACGCATAGAGCAGAGCAACACCCGCCGAAAGGTGCTTACCGAAGTCAAGTCCGCGACATATGGCGTACACCGATGTCACGGCGAGCAGATAGCACGAAACGCAGCCGAGTTGAATCAGGAGATCGTTGTGCAGGAACACGACGAACCACGATTCGAAAACCTCGAAGGTCGCGGGCCAATAACTCCGAAGCACAGGGGTGGAGATGGCATGAATGCGTCCCTTTTGCACCCATTCGGCGACGTTGGGCAGGTGGTAGGTCAGCGTGTCGTGGACATAGGGCGGGATGTACCAGACATGGAAGGCGATGCGTGTGAGTTGGAGCAGCGCCGCAGCGGCGAGAAGAACGCCCACCGCCGAAAATCTTGGGCGCTTGAACCGCTTGCGAAAAGATTCGAAGGTGGCAACGTAGCGACCCCGCTGCCGAAGGGCGTGCAGCCCCATCAGTAGCAATCCGATGAGGCTTACGAGAGCCATCGGCGCCGGCGCGAGAAACCCGAAAATGCCGAGTAAAAAGGTGAACAGTGTGGCGCTAAATATCCATAGTAAACCGAAGATAGGAATATCCAGATGAGGAACGGTTGTCTGAAGGAGTCGAAACAGGTGGATGGTGACTCCCAAGACAAACAGATTCCCGATGCCCATTTGGATTAACCGCAACAGCATCTGGTATTCCTAGGCTACATATTCTGCAGATGGGTGATGGGGCCGGTGTTTCCGAATCCCAACTCGATGGCTCGATCCATCATCTTTTGCCGGCGCGGCGTAGCGGTGCGCAAGAGACTCTCGCTGTAAAATCTGCCCCAATGATTCGTCTCTCCGCTGAGAAAGTTCATCAACCAATCGAAGTGTTCCCGGTTCTTTTCGGCGGTCGTGTTCTGGACGGCATTGAAGTAGATGACGCGGCGTCCGGGATTATCGCTCAACGCGGCGTGGTGAGTCTTGTGGTTCATGAAGATGACATCCCCGGGCTCGGTGCAGATCCGGTAATGCCCCGGAATCTCCTCGGGTTTAACGCCAATGGTGCCCTTGGTTTCATTAAGCGCGTTACGGTATTCCATGAAATGGCTGCCCGGAATAACGCTGAGGCAACCGTCGTCGGGGCCGAGCGGATCTAGATAGATTGCGACTTTCATGCTGAAAAAGCCTTCGGGACCATAGGCGTCGTGATGCCACCGGGTGCCGCCGGCGTGGATGACACCTTCGCTTAGGGTAAGGATGAAATCATCCCCGAGCAGGGTATCCAAAACGCTGACAAATCGGTCATCGTCGAGCAAGGGATAAAAGGCGTCCGGATCATAGTCGAAGAAGGGGATAATCTGTTCTCTTCTGGCGGAATTGCCTCCTTCGTCTTGGCGAAGTGCCGGATCTTCCTCTCCGCCGCGAGCTTTTGTCATTGCCGCATCAAAAGCGACGGATAGCGCCTGCATTTCATCGGGAGACAGCAGTCCTTTCCATAGAAAGAATCCGAGGGTGTCAAAATGCCTAATCTGTTCCTCTGTCATGGTTGGTCCTCCATGGTCATCTCGTTTGGGATTGGTGTTTCTCATTTGGCGCGTTGAGGGTTTGGCCAATCAATTCGTTCACCTAAGCACGTTTCGCCATACAACATTTGCTTATCTTAACCCAAGCTGCGACTAACTAGATTCTAGACATGCGTCGATGTAATTCATTGAGAATAGTGCATCAAAATCACAATCTAACAGATTGTGCTACAGGCGGCAACTTTGGTTATCTTAGCTGCCGGTTAAGTCGGGGCAGTCGAGCGTGTCGAGCCAATCCAAAAGCTTCGGAATTTCGTGCTGGGCGGTTCGGGCGCCGAGGTAAATGATATTGTCCGACCGCCAAACGCACGTCTTCTCCTCATGCCTTCCAAGCGTGTGGGAGCGAGGTCCGATTTCCACACAGCGGGTATACAGGCTTTGCAAGGACGTGCCGTCAGGCAAGGTAACTTCGCCCCCAACCTCTATTCTTTTAGAAGATCGAACGCCGGTTATGGCTTCCCTTTGAGCGAGCGTTTCGCAATCGGATACGAGCAGTATGCATGTTGCAGCCAATTCCGCAAACCGACCCCAGCAAATCACCTTCGAAGGGAGAGCGGCGATCACGACAGTGTACGGAGAAAGCTCTTTCCAATTCAGTAGGTCAAGCGATCGGGTCTCTATGGGGTCGTAATGCGTCCCGTAGCGTACGGAAATACGGTCGAGGATTCCCGTAAAGAACCGGTCGAGGCAGTCGTCTTGACCGAACGCGTTCAGGCTCCACACCTGATAGTCGCGGAGCGCGGCAACGCGAGCCTCTATGCGCCGCGGGGTGCGCCTCTGAAATTGCATGTTGAGTTCGCGGGACAGCTCCCAAGAGTCTGGGTTTCCGTCCGGGAAGGTGGCATCCGTGCCCACCGGCGGTCTCTCGGTGCTGCCGTAGCCCAAGTACATCATCCGTGTCGGTCCTTGCGCGGTATGTTGTTCGTAGATTCGAGTGAGATGAGCCGGAGACGGGTGCAGTCCTTCGTGGCCTTGCATCCACGGCATCAACTCTTTTCCGTGCCGGCGCGCCAGACCGGCGACGTATCCCATATCACCGGGTATGCTGCCATCGTTAAATCCGCGGTCAGATGCGGGGTACGGGTCGGCAGACACAATGTCAATTTCGTGTGCCGCCATATCAAGCGACATGCCGCCGTGATCATTCCCGACATAGAAACTGTTGCATCGCGTCAGATTTCGGTAGGTTTTTAAATCTTCCAGTCCCTCTTCGCGCAACGTTTCCTTTGCGACGCGCAACAGGCGGGCACAAGCGTAGTGCAGAGACCACATCCAGTCGGCATAGGCGCGCTCGCCGAACGCCTCGCGATACCCCCAATGGCGAGGAAAAGTGTCGTCCCGATTCAAATCCTCAAAGTCGGCAATGGCATCGTCTGAATAGTCCCAGAGCGGCGTCGACTGAGCGGGATTTGCGGGACCGTTGGGCACGGTTTGCAGGAAGTCCTCATCTCCCAGCCGAATCCCCATGACGACATCGCTTGGAAACGTACCGCCGTTTGCTTCGGTCCACTCTGCAATTTCGTGCTTAATTTGGGCGCGAAATCCAGCGGCGGTACTAGCGGCGTGGGGACTCGCCGTGTTGCCGAAGTAGTTCGCGGGTTGAGGCTGCTCGGTGATGGGACCGCGCATGCGCCAATACACCGCCAGCATCACGTTGTCCAGATCGCCGTGCGCGCCGGTGAGGTCGAACTCCATGAGGTAGGTGTGTTCGCCGCGAGGTTCGATTGTGGCGGGCAGGATTAGCAGATGTTGTGACCCGTCGTAGTCCTTTTCCTTGACGATGACCTCGGCATGGTGCGGCGGCAGCAACTCCGCGAAATAGCTGCCATTCCCCAACGTCCAATCCGTGCCAAAGACTGGCTTTTCAATCACGATTTCGTGTCGTTGGGACGTGAAGGTAAACCGGTGCCAGTCGATAGCTTCTCCTTCGTAGACGCCGCCAATCATAACGCTTGGGGTCGGCGTGATGCCGTGGGCGGCGATGCGGTCCGCACGCAACGTGATGTTCTCAACCGTGAAGGCCAACTGCAGATCGTGCCGCCGCGCGCATTCCAACGCTTGGGCGGGTTCGATTTCATCGCCCACCCAGATAGCGGGATAGGTGTTTATCTCGACGCCTTGGATGCCGTGCGCTTTCATATCACGGAAGTCTTCGTCCAGACCGTTGACGACATTCACATAAGTCATCCACACGGTTGCTTCCCGCGATGTCTGTGCCATACCAATCGCCTACACAATCTACTGCGCGCGCCATTCAAGACAGCGCCCTTAGAAACTCAATGCTTGATCGAATGCCTTCTTCGCGATTGGCGTTGCGGTAGACTTTGACCGACGCGAATCCTTCGTAACCGACCGAATTCAGTGCGTCCAATACGGATTTGAAGTCGATGCGCCCAGCCCCGAACAAGCCTGCGTTACTCTCACACAGGTGCACATGCCCCAGCGACGTCCCGCACCGGTGGACCGGCTCGGTCAGAGAGGTTTCCTCGATGTTCATGTGGATGGTATCCAGCATCGGTTTGAACACAGGCATGTCAATCTCGGCGATTAACCGTTGGACTTCAGCAAGCGAATTGTTGAACCCGACTTGAAGGTGATTCACCGGTTCGATGACGATCTCCACGCCCACGTCCAACGCGGCACGCCCGACTTCGCGAAGACACGTGGCAATGCGTTGATTTGCCGCCACAGGATCCGCTTCGTCGCTGCGCAACCCCTGCAGGAGACCCACAACCAAAATCGCGTTGAAACGGTTCGCTACATCCAGATAGCTCTTCAGGCGTTCCACCGTGCGTTTTCGAATCTTCGGATCCGGCGAACTCAAGCACAATCCCTCGTCATAAGCCGCGCCAGTCAACAGCGCAGGGACGACCAAGCCGTTGGCGGCCGCCGCACTTTCAATTTCATCTAATCGACCGAGCACATCGGGCGTCAGGTTTAGCTCTACCCCGGCATAGCCGCAGTCCTTCAAGAGGGCAAAGGTGGCTTGAAGGTCCTCAATTTCGGAGAAATCGATTATGATGTAGCTGTAGCGGAACATGAAGAAATTTCTTAATTGGGACGAGAGTCGGCTATTCAGTGCGGCGCATTATATATCTTCCGTTATAGACAGTCAAGAAAAAGTCTCAGCAGGGTCGAGACAATCCTCTGCTGAACTCACCCTCGTCCTTTAGACAGCATTGAAGGAGATTTAAGCAAGCAAAGAATCAAAACTTGTAGGGGCGAACCCCTGTGTTCGCCCGATTGCAACGGATAACCTTTCCGTTGACTACTGATTTTACGTGCTATCATACGGGACGGCACAGGGGCCGTCCCCTACAATCAGAGGTGTTTGCGCTGAGTATTCAGGGATTCGACATTGAAAGATTTGTGCAATTATGAGATAATCCCTGCCATACGTACACTGGGGCACGATCTTTGAACGCCCACAACTCAAAAATTCCAAATCTGAACGGAGTAAAATAATGCTCTTCAACAAAACTCGTGCTATGGCGTATATGGAGCGCTGCGGGGTGGACGTATTGGTTGCCACCTCGCCCGTGAATGTCACCTACTTTTCGGGTTACTACTGCTGGATTGACCCGCTGTTCAGAGAGTATATGATGGCGCCGGGGGCGTCTAGCGAGATCCCTCAGAAGTTTTCGGTTTTCCCGCTTGAAGGTGAGCCTGCGCTCGTCGTGGGACCGGATTTCGCGACGAACGCGGCGGATCTGTGGGTGCGCGATCTGCATATCGCGGGAAGTCCGGTGATAGATACCTCGTTGACGCCGGGGGCGTTGCCCGAAGAAGACCAGCGAATTCTAGATTTGCTCCAAGCGCCGCATGGCAACGCCAAACCGACGGATGCGCTATTGAGCATCCTGAAGGGGCGAGGTTTGACCGAGGCGCGAATCGGAATGGAGATGGAGGGGCTGGCGCCGTCCGCAAAGGCGGAGATTACGAAAGCCCTGCCGAAAGCGAAAATCATGGATTGCTCGGATATGATTCGCTTGATTCGGATGGTCAAGACGGAGGAGGAGTTGTCCCGACTCACGCGCGCCGCCGAAATCAGCGAGGAGGCGGGGATGGAGAGCCTCGCTTTGGCGCGAGCCGGGAAGACAATGGCGCATGTTATCCAGCACTACCGGGAGCGGATTGCCGAGGATGGCGCAGATCTAGATCACTTCATGTTCGGCGTGAACGGTCTGGGTTTCGCCTTGGAGCGGGATTATGTGTTGAGAGATGACGACATGCTGTACGTGGACTGGGGCTGCATCTACCAGCACTATTTCTCGGACACCGGCACGACGTTGGCAATCGAAGAGCCGACAGCGGTTTTACGTGACAAACATGCCGCCCTGCGCGAGTGCGTCGTTCGAGCGGTGGATGTGGTTCGTCCCGGCGCGAAATCGTCGGAGGTGCGCGCCGTCATGTGGGAAACGCTCAATGCGCGCGGTATCACGGCGACATTTCCGCATGGGCACGGCATGGGTCTGGAGGTGCGCGACTACCCGATTATCGTCGCCGACAACGGGTTGCGCATCAACGACGATTGCGTGGATGTAGCTTCCGACTTGCCGTTTGAGGAGAACATGGTCATCAATCTGGAGGCGATGACGTTTATGCCGGGCGTTGCCTCGCCGCACATCGAGCAGACATTTGTTGTTACCGCGGACGGCTGCCGACCGCTCTGCCCGCAGGATCGATCGGGGCCGGTGCGGCCGGTGGAGTAAGGCATTGAGGAACGGGAGGTAATGCGCCTAGGTAATTGTCTGAATCGTCGATTAAACGGATTACGCAGATTACAGGGATTTGACGGATAAATTTCTCCGTAATTATTTAGACTCATACCGGTCTGTTATCCATGATTTACGAATAAAGGGATTGGCGGGAACACAATTTATTGTTTAGCCTAGGCCGTCTGCAATCTTTATATCGTATCGGTGTACATCAGTGCACAGTTTGTACAATCATGGTTTCGGAGTTGCGATTTATTCTGGCTGGTCTCGCGCTTAGTTGCCGCGTTTGTAACGTTCGGTTCGATCGCAATTTCCTAACTATGACGATATGTCGTGAATCTTTGTCAAAACACAGTCCTTTATCAAGCGTAACCGAAGCGGAGAATGAGATTTATTATTAGCGGCGATTTCACGAAAGGATAATAATACTGATGGCATGGAATGACGATCTACTTTCAGAACAGGAGCAAGCGGCCTCCCACCTTGGCAGTCATGCTTGCATGCTGGCCGGTCCTGGTACTGGGAAAACACTAGCTCTTACGCGCCGAGTGTTGTTTCTTATCGAAGAACGTAGAGTCTGCCCCAGCGATATTCTCGTTTTAACCTTCACTCGAGCGGCAGCTGCGGAGTTGCGGGCGCGGATCAGCTTGGCGTTAAAAGACCACGAGGAACTGCCACAGATTTCCACGTTGCACGCATTTGCCCTCCGCCAACTCGTGTGCAACTCAAATGTTGTTGAAAGCCTCCCGATTCCCGTTCGTGTCGCGGATGATTGGGAAGAACGTCATATCATTTTGGAGGATTTGAAATCCCGTTTGCCGTATGGGATTGATACGGTGCGTGACAGATTTCTCAAGCTATCGAACGACTGGGATACTTTAGAGGCTGACTCTTCGGAATGGGATAAGAAGTTCATCGATTCCAAATTTCTTGGAGCATGGCGAGAGCATAGGAATATCTATGGATACACAATGCGTTCAGAGCTTGTGTACCGGGTAAAACGGTCTTTAAAACAGTCTGGCGACTTCAAGTTAGACTCCAACTTCATTCATATCTTGGTTGACGAATACCAAGACCTTAATCTGTGTGACCTAGCGGCAATTAGGGCCATAGTCGATCTAGGCCCCGAACTTTTTACCACAGGCGATGACGACCAGAGTATATATGGATTCAGACATGCCCATCCCGAGGGAATAAGAAAATTCGAGAAAGACCATGCCCCAAGCAAAATACTATCTCTGTCCATATGTATGCGTTGTGATCGCAACATAATTCAGCTAGCCGAATTCGTGGCAGATCTAGATCCATTTCGGCTTCCGAAGAAATTGATACCCCGTCGGGATGCGGGAAAAGGTCAAGTGGCAATACTTAGGTCAGAAAACCAGACTAAAGAGGCCGATGCAGTCGCGAGACTTTGCAAATCTCTGGTCAACGACCATGAATGTAATCCCGAAGAAATTTTGATTCTTTTGCGCAACGACCATTATGGTTCATACTCAAAGCCCATTTGCGATGCTCTTCGGAATCATGACATCCTTGTGTCAACCGTATCCGACAATCCCATGGATTCACACGACGGCAGAAGACTCAAATCGATACTTCACCTAATTACTGACCCTGACGATTCGCTGTCAATTCGCACTTGGCTGCAACTAACGCAAGGCATTGGTGACAAGACCATCAATGGGCTGTACGAGTACGCACAGCAGCACAACTGTCGATTTGCGGAAGTAGCGCAGTCAGTCCAACGGGACGATTCTGTATTGCCACAGTTTGGCGGCCGCGTTAAGGTTGAAATGGATAACCTTACGGAACTTTTGACAGAAGTGTCTCCTCACTTTGAGTTTATTGGCGATTCCGCAAGCTCCGATGAGCTTCAAGTAGCACTAGAACAATTGGGTGCGGCCGTAGTCCGGCAATCTATCGGTCAAGACCAGGTCTTGGGATACCTTCAGCATATAGTGAAAGAGACAAAAGTTTCAACTCTACACGAACTGATCTCCCTGCTGTCAGCGTCCGATTCAAGTATAGAACCAGCAATGGATGATAAAGGAATCAACATCATGACGATGCATAAAGCCAAAGGTCTGTCCGCGAAGGCTGTGATAGTAGTGGCCGCTGAAGACGAGGTTATCCCAGGAAAGAAGGACGGCCCGGATGAAGCTGATGAACGCCGTCTGTTATACGTCTCACTAACCAGAGCAAGGAGGTATCTGTTTGTTACCTACTGTAACCGACGCACTGGCCAGCAGCAGTACAAAGGGAGCAAAGGAAAAGGGAGACGGAGAAACCTGACCAAGTTTTTACAAGATGCGCCAATCGACCCACAGCCTATCGAGGAGTTCCTGGCAGGCTTCATTAATCCTTCACAGAATTTCGCATATGAAACAGGAAACGGCTAATCCTCAATCAGAGGTTACAACATCCAATGAGGTCCAATCTATTGCTGGTTTTGATTAGGGACTCTGCAACATTTAGATTCGGAATTGGAGTCAGCTAAGTTGGGTTTCATTCTACCCCCATCTACAATCGCCAACTCCCAATGGTCCAGAATCAGATGCGTTATCCCTGCTCTACGCACAAAAACCAACTTGACAGATGGGTCAGAAATATGGTATAATCTTATATACTTACCCGATGTAGTATCTCACCGATTTGAATTGTCGCGCTCAACTTCCACCACGTGTTTGACGCGACATTAAGTCACAAAATAACGTCCGTCACCCTACCCCGCATGGCTCAATGACGTTATTTGAACCTACTCCAAACAAAAACCAGATATGACAAATCCTTCGCATCAGTTTGCACCGGGCCAAGTTGTATTCTTGAGAGCAGATCCTTCGGTCCGTGGTGTAGTGGTTAGTGTGACGCCGGGAACGCCCGAGGACAGCATTGAAGTTTTTGTTGATGGCAGTCGTCAGAGTTTTTACCCATCTCAGTTAGAGGTAGAACCTGAGCGTGACGACAACCTACAGAACCTGACGTGCGATCAGTTTCACGCCTACCTAACCGCACTGCAGATTCGTTATCCCGGCTTATCCACTTTGTATTCGCTTAACGCGGCGCGTATAGACTTCGTTCCCTACCAATACCGCCCTGTATTGAGATTCATCCGCGCCGACCGGCCGAGACTGCTGATTGCCGATAGCGTCGGTGTCGGAAAAACGATTGAAGCGGGTTTAATTCTGCGCGAATTGCAAGCCCGACGCAATATCAAGTCCGTACTCATCATTTGTCCCCGGGCATTAATAACCGAAGAAAAATGGTTACGGGAGATGAAGAGGTTTTCCGAAGATTTCACGCATCTTGACGGCGGCGACTTGCGATATTGCATGAAAGAGATGCATCTTGACGGCCATTGGCCCGATAAATTTCAGAAGGTCATAATCCCTTATTCGTTGTTTGACAACAATCTTCTTTATGGTCGAGAGGGTAACCGAAGTAGAAGACAGACTAGAGGGTTGTTGGATCTAGAACCGCCCCCGCGCTTCGATCTTGTAATTGTGGATGAGGCGCACTACATCCGAAACCAGAACACTGCCAATTACGAGGCAGTTCGGTTTTTCTGCGATCACGCAGAAGCCGCAGTATTTTTAACTGCGACGCCTATTCAACTTGGCAGTCATGACCTATTTGTCCTGCTTAACGCACTTCGTCCCGATCTTGTCCTAGATGAGGAATCCTTTAGACACATGTCGGAGCCAAACCTATATATTAACAATGCGGTTGACGCTGCGCGTTCACAGGAACGAGACTGGACGTGCCGGGCGAAAACAGCCCTGAGGCACGCCGCGGCAACCTCATGGGGCCAATCTATTCTCAGAGACAATCCCGAATTTAATCGCATCCAGAGTCAACTTTCAAGCGAAACAATCACCAATGCGGAGCGGGTGCAACTCATCACGGATATTGAAGCGCTGCACACGTTCTCCGGCATCATCAACAGGACGCGACGCCGCGATATCGGAGAGTTCACTGTTCGACGCCCACAAACCGTGAAGGTCGGATTAACGCCTGACCAAGAACATCTCCATGAAACGGTACTTGAGACGCAAGCGGAGATATTCCGCAGGCTTCACGGCGATTTGAATGTCAAATTCATGATGACGACAATCCGGAGACAACTCGCGAGTTGTCTATATGGTCTTGAACCGTTGCTTGAGGAAATCCTGAACCGCCATCTTGACAAACTTGCTTGGTCAGAAGCGGATTCAACCGAATCAATACCTCAAGAGGAAAACTTAAATCAGATACAAGATCAGATTGAAAGGATTCTTGAAAAGGCGCGAACAATAACCTCCCTGGATCGGAAACTTGAAAAACTTAGAGAGATCATACGTGAAAGGGAACGTCTCCCCAATAACAAACTGATGGTGTTTAGCAGTTTCCGTCACACGCTTGCCTATCTCTACGAACATCTGGAATCCGATGGCTTTCGTGTCGGGATGGTGCATGGGGGGACACCGGATGACGAACGCGTTGAGTTGAGAAATCGGTTTGAGAGGTCGGCGGAGGAGATAGACGCGCTTGACGTGATGCTGTTCTCCGAAGTGGGGTGCGAAGGATTGGATTATCAGTTTTGCGACTGTATTGTCAACTATGACCTGCCGTGGAACCCGATGAGAATCGAACAACGGATTGGCCGCATTGATCGAAGGGGACAGCAGAGCGAGCATGTGACCATTTTCAACCTGATAACGCCGGGGACGGTTGACGCCGACATATACGAACGTTGTCTGAGCCGAATCGGCGTGTTCGAGAGCGCGTTGGGAGGCAGCGAAGAAATCCTCGGCGAAATCTCAACAGAACTCCGGGAAATCGCCGAGAATCATGCCTTGAGCGAGGAAGAACGTAGAGCCAAGTTGCAACAGTTGGCGGATAACAAAATCCTGTTGATTCAGGAAACCGAACGCCTAGAAAATCAGCAACTAGAATTTTTTGGACTTCGTCTCCCTGACAACAGAATGGAGAGGGAGGTGGAGGATGCCTCCAGTTACTGGCTGTCACCGGAGTCTCTACAGCGCCTGGTCACGCTCTATCTCCAAAGGAAATTGGGGGCTGACCGAGAATACATCCTTGGTGAAAGATCCTTGAAAACACTGCGACTCTCTGGAACCGCGCGGGAGACCTTATTACGTGATCTTCGCCAACTTCCTAGAGAAAGAAATACTACCTATAGAGAGTGGGAGAATTGGCTAACAGGCGAGGATCAGCACCTCGCCATCACGTTTGAGGCAGATGGTGCGGCCCGGGATCCTAAAGCCGCATTCATCATGCCGATTCACCCCTTGGTGAAACAAGCGGCGCGGACACTAGGAACGGAAGATAACGTTGTGACTGTTCTGAAAGCCCAAACCGATGATGTTCCGACAGGACGTTACGATTTTGCGATTTATCAATGGCAGTTTCACGGTATCAAGGAGGATATGATTCTTAAGCCCATTGCATTGGATGGGACGTTAGCCGCACACCTTAGCCAACTATTAGAGAGTGCCGTGGATAGCGGCGTGCAGGATACCAACCCCCCGCCCAGGCGAGATGAATTAGAAACCCTGCACCACCAACAATGGGCGACAGCGCGCGAAGAGCATCGACAACGTGCTCAAGCGCTCGCGGCGTACCAAAGCGAGAGTTTGACAACAAGTCACCGGGCGCGGATCGAGTTGGTGCGAGAGCAACTGCGACAAGCAACCTTGGAAAATATCCGGCGGATGAAGCAATCCCAGATTGACAGCGCCGAGGCGGATTACAATCACCGCATTCGGGAGTTAAACGATGCAATGGAAAGAGCCGAGATTACGGCGAAGCCGGTAGCGTATGGAATTTTGGAAGTGGAAGGGAGATAAAAGTATGCCAAGTGATTACGAACAAATCAGGAAAGACAACATTTTTGAATACGGCAACGCAACTCACCATCTAGAACTCTTGAGCGCCCATTATACCAACAGAACGCATTTTATTTTTGAACTTCTACAGAATGCGGAGGATGCCAAGGCATCTCGAATCCTGTTTACACTGTATGACGACAAGCTAGAAGTGACTCATGATGGGCGTATCTTCAATGAACAAGATGTAAAAGGTATATGCGGGGTTGGCGAAGGAACAAAAGCTGACGACCTAACTCAAATCGGGAAATTCGGAATCGGGTTCAAATCTGTTTATGTTTATACATCCGCACCAGAAATTTTCTCGGGAGATGAACACTTCCGAATAGAGCATTATGTCCGCCCCTATGAGGTAGAACCCAAAGAGATTGAGGAACCGTGGACTACCCGGTTTGTACTCCCATTCGATAGAGAGGACTTCAATTCGGAAATAGCATTCCAAGAAATCGGCGAACGACTACGTAACTTGAACAGCGTAGCTATATTGTTCCTTCGCAACATTAAGGAAATAGAATTTCGATTACTTGGTGCATACGGATTTTATCGTCGACATGATATAAACGCCGAAGAACACATGAGGCAAGTTTCGATTGGAGCCGAAAGAGAAAACTGGTTGATTTTTGAGCGACCAATACCAGTGCCTGATAGCAATCATCAGGTGCGAGTTGAAGTTGCGTTCAAACTTGAGACCGACCTAGTTGGTAATATTGACAAGATTAGAAAGATACACGAATCTCCACTGTTTGTATACTTTCCGACTGAGAGGAACACTCGACTCGGTTTCCTTATCCAAGGTCCATATCGGACAACTTTAGGGCGGGACAACATACCTAGTGATGATACATGGAACAAGCAGCTAATTGCAGAAACCGCCACATTGGTAGTTGAGTCAATGCATCGGTTGAAAGAGTTGGATTTGTTGACGGTGTCTCTCTTGGAAACACTGCCAATTCGGGTGGAGGATTTTGTTCAAGGGGGGTTGTTTCACCCTATCTTTAGCAGGGCGCGCGATGCCTTCATAAACGAGGAACTTCTCCCTGCGAATGATGGAACGTTCGTTTCAGCGAAAAATGCGAAGCTTGCACGTGGGAATCCCACTAGAAATCTCCTTAATCATCAGCAGTTAGGAAACCTCTTTGAATCCACCAATGAGATTAAGTGGTTGTCTGGTGAAATTACCCACAATCTCACTCCTGAACTTTATAGCTTTCTCATGAAACTAGATGTAGACGAGGTACGTCCGCGCTTGTTCTTAAGTAAGTTGTCTGAGCGATTCCTGCAACAACAATCTGACGAATGGTTTATTAGTTTCTACAAATTTCTTTCAACTCACTTTAGAGAGTTGCGTGACGACCTACCTACTAAGCCCATTTTACGTCTTCAAGATAGGACACACGTCAATCCATCACCCGAAGGTGCACGACCAAACGCATATTTGCCGATTGGCATGGGTAATGATACGGTTCTGCCCATTATCAAGGAAAGGTTGATTAAAGATGAGGAAGTTCGCGAGTTTCTACGAAACGGATTAAAGGTGCCCGAATGGGACATTGTCGAGGAAGTCATAAAGTACATTCTGCCAAAATATAAGCACGAATTCCCTATGGTTCCGATTGAAGACCACAAAAAACATTTTGCCAAGATCGAACGTGCTTACAAAACGGACTCATATGAAAAGAAATCGCGTTTGCAAGACAAGCTGCGGGGTACGCGGTTCATCCATGCAGAAAAAGCAGTTGCAGGTGGTGGGCCAAGGTACCTCAAACCGGAGCAACTCTACTTTGGATCGGATGAACTGCGCTTGTATTTTGATGGGAACGATTCCTGCAATTTTGTTAATCTTGATGAATATCCACATCCACCATCTGCATCGGAGTTGCTCAAGAGTTTAGGCGTCAAAGCTTGCGTTAGGGTTAACAAGGAAAAACCGAATTACGAGGGGCATGTTATTATTAGCGATTCTCATGGTTGGCATAAAAGAGGACTTAATGGATTCGATCCCAATATAAAAGTAGACGGCTTGGAACACGCTATCAACCACCCGACGCGGAAAAAAAGTGCCTTCATTTGGAACGTAATTGCTCGTCGTAACATTGATTTCATTAGGGGCACGATAGAAACAGCAACGAGGCAAAATTATGATAATAGAACTGCAAGTCAAGAAACATCTGCGTTCGGCGAGTTGCTGATTAATTCAGCGTGGCTACCAGATGATTCTACGGAACAAATGCATAGACCGTGCGAACTTACTATTGATGATCTTCCTCCATCGTTTGAGCAAGATGCGAAGTTAGCAGAGCAACTCGGTATGAAAAGGGATGAGGAGTCCGAACTTGCGGAAAAAGTTGGGATTCCAATAGAGATGATCGAAGTGTTAAAGGGAGCAAGGCCGGAAGTGTTAAAGAGACCAGGGATGCTGGAGAAATTCAAGGAATTACTGGGAGGAGAGGATTCGGTCGAAGGGGACACAACTACTCTGGGATCCAGTAACTCTGAGTTCCCAGAGAGCCTTGTGAGAGACCCCGAGCGACGGGCTGCCAAATTTGGCGAAGAGTTGAAGGATTCGCCTAAAATTGAATTCGAGGAACGAGCAAGATCGGTTCGTGTAAACCCACCAATAGAGGTTGCCCGGGAGCGACTGAAGAGCGAATATACCAACGACGATGGACAGATGATTTGCCAGATTTGCCAGAAAACAATGCCGTTTAAAAAACCTGACGGTGAATACTACTTTGAAGCGGTAGAAGCGATAACAAAAGAACATTACGATACGGAACATGAAGCCAAGTTTCTGGCACTCTGTCCAGTGTGTGCAGCCAGGTACCAAGTGTTCATAAAGGGCGACAAAGACGCTATGCAGGCAATGATAGACGGATTGATGGCGGCAACAGATTTTCAAGTCCAGTTACGGCTCGGCGAACTGAATGCCAGCCTTCGTTTTGTAGAAAAACATTGGCGGGATATCAAGCAGATTCTGGAGTCTATTTAATCCATTGACCTTATATGATTTCAAAAACCAATCGAAAGAAAGTCTACTGTTGCGATGAGTTCTCAAAATGGCTATATAAAGTGCTATACCGCCTATATTGCACAAGAGGATAGTTGGTGGGTTGGTTGGATTCAGGGGGTTCGCGGCGTGAATTGTCAAGAGAGAACCAGGCAAGAGCTACTTGACGCCTTGAGGGTTACGCTACCTGAGATTTTAGAATATGATAGGAAGGGATACGATCAAGTTGGATGTGTCCGTACTCCTGAGCCTCATTTCATGCCGGTTACTATTCGGCCATGAAACGACGGGAGGTTGAACAGCATCTCATACGATTTCTAAAACGAAATGTTACACCCTATCCTAATCCAAACGGGTGTTACGGCATACGGAGTATGCCTACTACATGTGCAAAATACGTTGACAGACTCCCTCTTGAGGCACTAAACTTATCCACAACCCGATATAGTCCCGACAGGAGGCAACTCAAAAATGAGAGATGAAAGAGAGCCCGAGGGTATGTTGTATAGCACTAATACTGCTACTAGAGAACCTGCTAAAGCCGCCGATTCAGAAGAACTAGAGATGCTTAACGATTCTGAGTCAATGGAAAGTTTGGAGAGAGCGAAACAGGATAGGGCAATCGGTAGGTACAAGAAGTGGGAAGACGTTAAGCGGGAAGTATGAGACTACGCTTGAAGGTGATTTTGAGAAAAACTATCGCAGGCTTGATTCGAACATGACACGCCGGATAAATACAGCGAAAGAAACTATTTCGAAGCCTCCGTACGCTGGGGACAAATCGAAAGAAGAGAGGTTCAAGGGCTTTACAAGTATCGGGTTGGTAGCTATCGGATAATCTATGATATTGAACCGCAAAATAGAGTGTGTTACTTACAGAACGTCTGGGCTAGAGGCAAAGCGTACAAATAGCCCAAAATGCTGGTTCCATTTTTTCCAGAATTGTGAGTGAGGTAGCACGGCAGTAATGTGCGGTTGGCATCAAAAGCCCGAAATTTCGAGTTAAATGGCCGGCACATCTAAAATCTCCTCGCAAATGCTAAAAAAACTCAGTGGTTCCGGCATTCCTCCGATGCAGTCCCACGTTAGGTTGGGTTGAACGGCGCGACGCAAAAAAGTCTCCTGGTTTCCACCTAGTCTCTAATGCTCGATTGCGCTCTGATCCACCCAAAACAAAGTGGAACCCAACGGAGAGACGAGTCGGGAACTATGGCGTTGGGTTTCATTCTGGCTTCGCAATAACGCGCCACTTCATCGAGAAACAGTCCCTCCATAGAACTTGATGGCGATTGGAGTATACCCATTTAACCCAACCTACGTATCTGCTTTGAGTCCAAAAAAGAAACCGATCAAACGAGTGAATAACGAGTGCAATAGAGTTCTTTTTTGAAGAAAAAACTCGGTTTCGATCTCAACCTTTCGCCGACAGGTCAATGCAGACCAGCTCTTTCTGGTTTCGCAGGTAGAGTTTGCCGCCGAGGAGGGTTGGCGGCGTGAAGCACCTGCCCTCCAGAACCTGCGTTTCGGCGACTCCTTTGTATTCCGACGGGTTTGCCTCGGCAATCCCCAGATTACCGCCCTCTCCGAGAATGATCAGGTGGCCGTCGGATAGGAGCAGCGTGCCTCTGCCGAAGCCGCGGTGCGCCCATTTTTGCTCGCCGGTACCCGCCTCAATGCACTTCAAGATGCTTTCGTCGAACCCGTACAGGTACTCGCCGAGAAGCACGGACGAACTCATCCAGTTCTCCATCACGTCGTGGCTTCGCCAGACCTCTTCAACGCTCATCTCATCGTCGTCGGATTTGATTTGCACGAGGACAGATCCCTTGTCGTAGGCGGCGGAGACGAAAATCCGGTCGCCGGGCAAATGGATCGGCACGGCGGCGTTGATGTCGTTTCCGGTGGGCCAGGGGACGTGCGTCCAGTAAACGGTGCCATCGGTCGGTGAAACAGAGACGAGTGAATTCCCCGTCATAAAGATTGCCTGCCGAACGCCGTTGGAGTCGATGACGATGGGCGAGGAGTACCCTGCCCTGTCCGTGTGAGATGTCCAGAGTATGGCTCCGGTCGCCTTGTCAAAGGCGACGATGGATTTCCCGTTTTTGCCGCCGGCTTCGATGAGGAGCGAATCGCCTTCGATGATGGGCGATGACGAGAACCCGAAACCGGGCATACCGCTCTCAAACTCGGTCACGAAATCGTGTCCCCACACCTTCTCGCCGCTGCCGGCGTCCAAGCCGTAGAGCTTGCCCTTGGCGCTGAGCACATAGACCCGATCGCCGTCGACCGCAGGGGTTGAACGGGGACCGCTCCCTTCGCCGGAGTGATACTTTTCATCGGTGCGGGAACGCCAGATTTCCGTCCCGTTCGATGCATCCAGACAGACGGCGAACTCGTCCTCTCCTTCCGAGAGCATGGTGTAGATGCGATCATCCACGATTGAGATTCCGGAGTAACCTTCGCCCATGGGGATGCGCCATAACACCTCCGGACCGTCCTCGTCCCAAGTCTTCAGCCAACCGGTTTCGTGGGAGATGTTGTCGCGGTTGAGACCCTGATATTGCGGCCAGTCCGCCTTAGCTCCGCCGCATCCTGCGAGGAGTACCGCAATTGACACCAGCGTGATGATTAATCCAGTTGTGAAGAGTAGTGCAACTTGATAGCGTCTGCTCATGAGTGATTCCTTTCTCTATATTGAAGAGATTCCTGCTGTGTTAGTCGTTGAATCTGAGGTGATGAAACGCGTACAGAGTTATGATTATACCAGTGATTCAATAAAACGCGAAAGCGTCTAGCGCATCACGTTATTCTAACAGTTTTCGAGATGTGAATCAATCTTAATTGAAGGGCAATCTCTATCGCCCTCACTGTACGTTCGTTTGATCCCACCCTACAGGGTTGTGTAAGAGAGTCATCAAGGTTTTGGTTGTTGAAACGGTTATTATACCATTTCTCTATATTGTCTATGCATAAGATAGTGTCGATCAAGTCATCCCAAGGCGGGGCAAGATGCCCCGCCTACGGAGAAATAGATAGTAAGATTAATAAATTATATGCACTGTAATTCAAGCGAAATGGTATTAGTCGGAGTATTGGATTAGACGGGCATCCAACACGGATAGTCCGTGCTCATGCACCTTGACGGGATTCAGGTCTAGTTGGGCGATGCGGGGATTTTCCATGAGGAACGCCGAGACGTTTAGCAGCGCGGCGCGGAGGGATTCGAGGTTCACCGATTTGCCGCCTCGAACACCGGCGAGCAGCGGAAAGCCATCGAGTTCCCGAATCATCTGATCGGCGTCATCCGGGGTGACGGGGCAGACCCTGAAAGAGACATCGCGCATCACCTCGACATAGACGCCGCCTAGTCCGAACATCAGGGTTGGCCCGAACGTCGGGTCGTTTAAACCGCCGATAATAACTTCAACGCCGCCGCTTTCCTCCATTTTGCTCAGCAGCGCGCCGGTGATTCGAGCGTCCCGCTTGAACGTGCGAGTGTTGGCGACAACCTCGTCAAAGGCACAAGCCACCGCTTCGGGTGTACTTAACCCCAGCTTCACGCATCCGACGTCCGACTTGTGCAGCACGTCTTGGGAGATGATTTTCAGGACGACCGGATAGCCGATTTCCTCGGCGGCGTCGATTGCCTCCTGCCGTGTTGCGGCGAAGCGGTACACCGGGAGGGGGAATCCTGCGGTTTCCAGCAACCGGTTTGCTTGATGTTCGGGGAGCGGTTGTGTGCGGGATCTTACGGCGGTGGGTTGGGCTGAAATCAATGTAGAAAAGCGTCGTTCAGTCTTTATTGTCTTGTATCGGGCGTACCGAACCAGCCCCGCCATCGTGTTTACGGCGTCGTGGTGATCCATGAATAGCGGTACCCGATTGTCTCGAAGCGTCTCAAACGATTTGGAGTCCGCATAGGAGTAGTAGGTATAGATGAGGAGGGGCTTGTCGGTTTTTGCGATGAGAGCCGCCATCTTCTCCGCCGAGGCTTCCACCTCCGGCGCGACATTCGGATTCAGGAAATCCCACCCGGCGAACCCGCCGACGACAATCAATCCGTCAATCTCATCCCCTTCAAGCATAATCTCCGTAACTTCGGGAATCTTCTCCCACATCGCCATATCGACCGGATTGGTCACTTGTCCGATATCAGGCACAATCCCTTTCAACCGCTCTTGGTGTTTGGGGGAGAAGGTCGGCAAATCCAGCCCCTTCAGGGTACACGCATCGGCGGTCAGCGCACAATCGCCCCCGCCCTCGGACAGGATGCCGACACGGTTCCCTTTCGGCAGTTTACCCTGACTCAGCGCCAGCAGCAGAGAACTGAACTCTATCGCGCTCTCGACCCGCAACGCGCCGCACTGTTTGAAGGCTGCCTCAAAGATTTCATCCTGACCTGCGAGAGAGGCGGTGTGGCTTGAGATGACGCGGGCGCCTTCTTGGGTGCGACCGGTTTTCATCACGACGACCGGCTTGAGCTTGGTTGTCTCCGCCACCTCGTCAAAGAACTTCCTGCCATCATTTACCCCTTCGATGTGGAGTCCGATGGCGTTGACATTATCATCTTCGCGCAGGTATCGGATAACCTCGTGAAATTGAACGTCCGCCTGATTCCCCAAGCCGATGATGTAGCGAAATCCCAAGCCGCGCTTGATTCCGGGGAAGGCGAGCGACCGCGTGAGATTCCCGCTCTGACCGACCAATCCGATGCTCCCTTCCCGGATATAACCCGACAGCAGCCCGTCGAAATTTGCGGGAGCGCTAAAGAAACCCAACGTGTTGGGACCGATGACGCGAATCCCCCTCTGCTTCGCCTGACGGACAAATTCCTCTTGGACGGCTTTGCCCGCATCGTCAAGTTCCGCAAATCCGCCCGTGAGGAGCATAATGCCTTTGACGCCCTTCTCGACGCACTCTTCGACCGATGCACCGGCAATCTGGCGGGCGATCACCACGATTGCCAAGTCTATCTCATCGGGGACATCAAGAATGCTGGGATAGCACTTCAGGTCGAGGATGGCGTCCGCTCTCGGGTTTATCGGGTATATATTGCCCCGATAACCGTAGTTCTTCATGATGGAGAGGTAGGTATAGCTGAAACTGGTGGGGTTGCGTGATGCGCCGATGAGCGCGACAGAATTGGGATTGAGAATGTCGTTCAGGGGGTTTGACATGCAAGTCTTTTAATTATCGTTGCCGGACGGGAGTCCAGTAGGAACAATGTTCACAGGATATTGGGATAGATTTTCTGCACCGGATTCCGTGATGAGGTAGGTGTTCTCGATACGTGCGCCGAGTCGTGCCTCCGGCGTGTATCCACCGGGTTCGACGCAGACGACATCTCCCACGCGCAAGATGCCTTCGCGGTCGCGGTTGAGGTCGGGCGGTTCGTGCATACGGATTCCGATGCCGTGTCCGGCGTGGTGCACCAAACCGGTGTCTGCCAGCGCCGGGTGCTCCCGGATATGCGCGTCGAGGGCGCGCCATATTTCTGTGCCCCGCGCACCGGGTTTAAGCAGCGATGGCACCGACTCTTGGACGGTTGCGATGTGGTCAAAGATGGAACCCTGCAGGTCGGTCGGTTCGCTATCGACGATGAAGGTGCGCGCCAAGTCCGACCAGTACCCCCGGCAGCATGTATGACCGTCAAGGATATAGAGATCGCCCCGCTCGATCTGTCGGTCGCGGGCGGGACCGTGACGTTCACCGCACTGGTAATCTCCATCGTGAAACACCCGTTCCCCCGCCTTGAGCATGGCGCCGCGCTGGCTCTCGGCTAGAACCTGCAACTCGTTCACGCCTGACCTCAAGATAGCCTGTGCCGCGTCGTAGGAGGCGAGATTGACTTCGACGCTCCACCGGAGCATCTCCAGCTCATCGGGGTGCTTGCAGCGCTGCACTTCAGCGAGAGTGTCGTCAATGGGTATCAACTCGCTCGGCTGCAACACGCCGTCTACTGTTTGTTGGATTAGACCGGAAACGGATTCATACTGTATCCCAAGCCGTCTGACACGCCCGGTATCCTGGAGTTTCCGCTTGACGGCAGCGTTCAGTTGGTTCATCAAATCAAAATTCAGCGTATCCAACTGATGCCATTCGTAGGCGATCCAGTCATCGACGCATGAGACGACGTCGTCGGTATGGGAGACCACCCAGCAGCTTCCGTCGGTCTCCAGCAACATGAAAACCGGGAAGGTGTCCGGGAGGAGTTTTCCCGTAAAGTAGTAGATATCACGGCAATCCATCAGCACGGCGGCGTCTATGTTCCGTTCTGCGAGTCGTGTTCGGAAGTGGTTTTGCCGGTCTAGGCAGCCGTTGTGTGTTAGTGTGGGCATAAATCTATTCTTGAGCGAGACAGCAAGCGAATGGTCATTTTGATAAGACTCACACAGTTAAACACCCGAGATTCGCAACAGGGAATTTACCGCCCATTCCTACACTGAACAACATGAATGACGCCTTGAAGGCAAGTAAACGACCAACTGGAAACACAGCGAATCGTGATGCTACAAACCCACTGTAGGAGCGATCTCCGAATCGCGACGGGTTGTGGAGAATCGGGATTTTCTCCTATGGGAGAACACGCATGGGAGCAATTTGCACATTGAAAGGAAAACGCCGGAGTTTGCGCATTGACAAAAAATCTTGCTGAATCATATTATCAAGGGCATGTAGTTTTATAGCCAATTCCGTTTACAATTACACATACTTCGGTAGGTGCGGTTTCCAACCGCACCTACGAGACTGTAAATTTCGGCTCGGTTAGGAAACCGAACCTACCACAGTGTATTAATGATTATTGGTTTTACTATAGCTGGCGTATGTTCTGATTAGCGTCAACCAAGCCAAAAGGAGTGCCAATGGGTACTATAACATATTTCGCGTACGGTTCAAATATGTCCTTCAAGAGACTCAAGAAGAGAGTTAAGTCTGCCATGCCGAAAGGAAGGGGAGTTCTGCGCTGCCACTGTCTCAAATTTCACAAGGTTAGTAAGGACAGTTCCGGTAAGTGCGACATTCCACCTGCAACAGAATCCGACGTGGTGTGGGGCCGCTTGTATCACATTGATGACAAAGAGGAGAAACGCCTCGATTGTTATGAGGGAGTGGGATACGGTTACGGCAAAAAATGCGTAACAGTGGAATTGGATTCAGGACAGACTGTCCGTGCCATGACTTACTATGTTAAAGATGATACGAAGAAAAATCCAAGCTTGAAACCCTATACATGGTATATAAAGCACGTTCTTGTGGGTGCAAAGGAAGCGTGTTTGCCTCCAGACTACATCAAGAAGATAGAAGAAGTTGAAGCCGATGAGGATCCCTGCAAGAAGCGCGAGGCAAAAGAACTTAAGATTTACCACGGTAGAATCTCCGTTGAACCCTCTTGAAGGCGACGCACGTAGGAGAATGTCGGGAATCGGAATTCCCTCCTACAAACGACGCACAAAGGTACGATTGACGGGCGCGCCCTACCATCGCTAACAAAACTCGGTCCGACAGGAGATGCGCAATATACAATTTTTCCCGGTAAACGATTTGACATCAACTCACCGGTTCAAATTTCGGGATGCTGATTTCGGGGGTAACGTCGTCAAAGGTGACTTGGACGCGCATCCCAACCTCCACGGCGGACGGGTCGATGTTGACGACATTGGAAATCATGCGGGCGCCATCGTCGAGATCGATAATGGCGTAGACGTAGGGCACCTCGGACTCGAAGCCTAGATGCGCAACTTGGTGGATAATGGTGAAGGAGTAGACGCTTCCGAGTCCGGTTGACTTGAACCAGCCGAGATCCTCGGATAAACACCGGTAGCACATCACGCGCGGGAAATGGATGACCTCGCCGCAGGCGTTGCACCGCTGCAGAAAGAGTTCGTGGCGCTTCGTCGCTTTCCAGAACTCCTCTGTCTCAGGCTCAATTGTGGGTAACGGCTTGGTATATTCGATTTCGGTGGACATCACCCTATCTCCTGCGCCTACGGGATTTCATTTCCAAAAATCAGGGTGCACTGGTCCGCCATGGAGCCGCCGTTGCCGTTGGACAAGCCGAAGGTCGCCCCCTCGACTTGGAGTTCACCGGCTCTGCCCATCAGTTGGCGGGCGGCTTCGATGGAGTGCATCAAGTGGATGCCGGGGTTCGGCTGTCCTCTGCCGAGTTGACCGCCGTCGGTGTTCAGCGGCATGTCTCCCTTGTAGGTCAAATCCGTCTCTTCCACATACGCCGCGCCCTCTCCCTTCTCGCAGCAGCCGATGTCCTCAAGCGAAATCACGACGGTAATGGTGTAGCAATCGTATAGCTCGACGAAGTCCATGTCCTTTATGCCCAACCCCGACATCTCGAAGGCGTACTTCGCCGCGAGTTTGACGGGGGAGGTGGTGAGGGAGCGCTCGTAGCCGTAGGCGGGATTCCACAATCCTCTGTCAAACTGCTGCCCGCCGCCCAGCAGATAGACCGGCGGGTTCTTGGTGTCTTTGGCGCGTTCCGCTGTGGTCATGACCAGCGCACAGCCGCCAACGCAGGGCATGACAATTTCGAATAGGTGGAGCGGATCACAGATGAACCGCGAATCTAGCACGTCTTCCACGGTGACCTGCTTTTTCAGCAGAGCGTTCGGAAACTTCGAGGCGTGATAGCGTGCGTTGATGACCACATGCGCGAACTGGTCGTCCGTCGCGTTGAATTCGTGCATATACCGCTGCTTAATCATGGCGTATGCGGAGTTGTTGAACATGGGACCGTAGATACTGTCGAAATCCCGTTCAAACGCGGTGCCGGTCTCCAGCCCGAATTCGTAAATGCGCCTGGGATCCATGACGCTGCCGGCGACAATCAGGATATTGTTGCAGAGACCGCCCGCCAGTGCCGCGGCTCCGTAGAGAATTGCCGCATTTCCGGATGCGCCGCCGCGATAGACGTTGTCGAGAAACCGCGGGTGAAGTTGGAGGTATTCCTGCAAGTCCTCGGTCCAGGTCGGTTCCTCGTCGAGCGGATAGATTGAGATTAAGCCGTCAATGTCGTCCTTCGTCAGCCCGGCATCCTCAATGGCGAGTTTCGCCGCCCGGCAGTATTCGGTGTAGTTTGACCTGTCGCCGGGATTGCGCTTGAGGAATTCGGTTTCGCCGTAGCCGACGATTGCCGCTTTGCCTTTTATGCTCATACGTGACATTATCTCCTAGCGGTGGACAGTCGAAAGAAATCAATGGTGCCTACCAAAGATAGTGAGCGCCGTAATGCGTAACACGTAATGAGTAATCAAGATTTTTACGTATTACGCATTACGTATTACCTCTTCCATGAATCGATGAAATCCGCATAAGTCCCGAATGAGGCACCAAAAACTCACCTAATAGGACTGTCGCTGGTTATTCACGAGGAAAATGGGGGCAGGCGGCAATCCTTCCCAAACCCGCGAGCCGTCCGGATGCTTACGGATAGTGAACCGGTCATACACATCTCCCGCCAAATTCTTCGCTTCGGCGTTCAGCCTGTCTTCCGTCAGTTTTATCTTGAGATAGTGCATCTGGTGAACCGCCACTACCGCATCGAACCAGAATGGCGCGGCGTCATTCGGATCTACCGGGCGGTAGGCGTTACAGCCGCCGCCCAGCGTGATGAATGCGGTGCCTCGGGAGTCGTCGCGCACCCGGCTGGCGGGGTTCACCGGGTAGGTGCGCTCGTAGAAGTGTTGATGACCTCGAAAGACGAGATCGATGCCCTCTCGCCATGCGAGAGGCTCCACGAGTTCCGAGATTTCTGGTAAACCGGGCCCGTCGTTCGGCGCATCCAAGCGGCAGAATGCGGTGCCGGGTTCGTGGTGAAAAACGAACCGCCAGGGCGCATCCCGAGAACGTTCAAGGTCCCGGGTAAACCATTCGAATTGGGTCATTCTGCCTTCGGGCAGGTCAAACTCCTCGTGCAGCACGCTGTAAGAGAGCGGGGTGACACACAAGCCGATGAAGTGGGCCGAAGCGGCGTCGAACGAGTAGAAATAGTTTGGGATGTACCGCTCCAATCGTTCAAGCCACTGTTTGCGGGCGGCGTCGAGATCGCCGTCGAAGTCGTGGTTTCCGGGAATCGGACGGAGCGGTATCCCCGCATCGGTCAGCGGACGGATGCGTTCGAAAAAGGCGTCCCACGGCGCCGGATCGGAGCCGTGCGCCATGACGAGGTCGCCCGGTATCACAACGAGTTCGGGGTTTTCAGCGACGAGGCACTCAGCCAGATGTGTCAGGTTGTCGTCGGGGATTTGCCAATCCGCAACGACGCAGAAGGTGAGTTCGGTAGAAGTGCTAGCGTTTTCCATAGTTTTTTGAGTTAGTGCCTTGATACTAAAATCACCGTGGTATAAGGTCTCTGCCTGATTTTTGCTTTTGGGCTTTAACCTAGCTTACGGATAGATTGTCTGCTTACTATAACATAGGTTCTCTGTTTGAGAAAACGTAGTTGTTGGATTGACCTTTATTGCGCGGTGTAGCCGCCATCCACAACTAGCGATGTTCCCGTGACCCACGCGGACTCGTCGGAGGCGAGGTACAGCGCGGCGGAAGCAACGTCCTCGGGCGTCCCTACCCTGCCGATGGGGTGCATAGCAGCAATTTCGTCGCCGCGTTGCTTGAGGTCTTCTCTGTTAAAGTCTATCTCCACCCACGCCGGGCAAACCGCATTTACGCGTATCTTATGCTCGGCGAAATCCAACGCCATACACTTCGTCAGGAGCTCGATGCCGCCCTTAGCGGCGTTGTAGGCGCCCTGTTTTCGCTGTCCGACGTGACCCGAGATTGAGGAGCAGTTGACAACCGCGCCGCCGCCGTTCTCTATCATGTGGGGAAGAGCGTATTTTGAGCACAAGAAATTGCCCCGCAGATTTATCCCCATCAGGCTATCCCACTCCTCTTCGGTCAGCTCCATGATAGTTTTTCCGATACCGATAAACACGCCGGCGTTATTGAAGAGAATATCCAGTTTGCCGTACTTCGTTACGGTCTGGTCGATCATGTCTTGGACTTGTTCAGTTTTTGACACATCCATGGAACAGTAGTATGCTTCTCCACCTTCCGACCCAATCTGATTCACGGTGTCTTCCAAGGGTTGGGACCTTCTGCCGGTAATCATGACCTTTGCGCCCTCTTGGGCAAATCGTACCGCCGTACCGCGCCCTATTCCTGTTCCGCCGCCGGTGACGATAGCGACTTTGTTCTTTAATCTCATTCTTTACCTGCCTCTTGGTAGAATACCTATCCAGACTAAAATCGGTCAACCACAGGGGGTTGTCCCTACGACCCTTTTTTACGATGGATTGACGACTCCTAGCGGTTGTTTTCCTTCAAAGACTTTGACGACGTTTTCGGCTGCACCGAGCGCCATCCGATACATAGCCTCCTCGGTTGACGCAGCCACGTGTGGGCCCAGCACGACGTTTTCGATTGATAGCAACGGACTGTTCGTGGGCGGTTCCTGCGAGAACACATCCAATCCCGCTCCCGCAATCCAACCCGCTCTAAGCGCCTTGATGAGGCTCGGTTCGTGGATGATAGGTCCACGAGCGGTATTGATGAGATAGGCGGTCGGCTTCATCAGTTTTAGTTCGGGTTCGCCAATCAAGCCGGACGTTTCCGGGCTTAAGGGCGAGTGTATGCTGACGAAATCCGCGCGCGCCAGCAGTTCGTCCAACGGCAGGTAGGTCACGCCGTATTCTGCCGCGAATTCATCGTCTTGATAGAGGTCATACGCCAAGATCATCATGTCGAATCCGTGCGCCCGCTTCGCCAGCCGCTTGCCAATTTTGCCCAGCCCGATGATTCCCAGTGTCTTTTGGTATAACTCAACGCCGAGATGTGGCGACCAGACGCCGCGGCGGATATCTCTATCTCCCTGCGGAATTCGCCGGGCGACGCCTAGCATTAATCCCATCGCCAAGTCGGCGACGCTCTCACTGTTCGCGTCTGGCGTTGTCGTCACGATGATGCCGCGTTCCGTCGCTGCTTCAAGGTCGATGGCGTCGAAACCGGCGCCGGTGCGTGAGATAATTTTCAGCTTGTCCGCAGCGGAAATCACGCGTCGGGTATAAGGGTGGCTCCCCGTGATGACTCCATCTACGCCGCCGATGAGCGAGATAATTTCATCTTCAGAGACGGGTTCTTGGGGCTGATGCACGGAGAGTCTGCAATTTCGCGCTTCCAGAAAAGAGAAAATCTCGCTCGCATCCCATTCTTGGGGAAAAGCCAAAATTAATACGTTGTTCATCTGTTGCCTCTTGCTATAGGAATTCTAGATAGACTTTCATGATTCTGGTAGCTATATCGCACACCCTTTTCAGTCGTTTGAGCGCCCGTAGGAGCGATCTCCGAATCGCGACCTAGAGGCGATCTTCCACAGAGGGTAGTGGTTAGCTGTTAAGGAGAGAAAGAAAAGGAGAGTTTCCATCAGCCGCCACCGGCGTCCGTGCCGAATGCAAATCTGCGACCCATTTTGAGATTCCGATACTTTGGTGTCGTACAAACGTCAAAAGCCTACGGTACCACAACCACTTTCATGCACTCCTCGGGTTCCATCGACTTTAGCATCGCCGACTCTGTTTCCACGAGCGGGAATTCGTGCGACACGAACTTTTCGAACGGGAAGTGATCGGCATACCGTTGCATTAGCTCCATGCTGGGGGTATAACCCGTGAAGGGGTGGTTGGTCATGCCGATGAGGCGGATATTCTTCGAACAGAAGTGGCGGTGCGGGCTGAGCGACACCTCCCCGGTCTCGGCGAAGTTACCCGGCTCAAGGTAGATGCCTCCTTTGCGCGTCATGTCCAGTCCTTCGGGCACGACCTCGGCGATGCCGGCACACTCGATAACGATGTCGGCGCCGCGTCCGTGCGTTAGAGAACGAACAAAATCGATTCGCTCCTCCGACGTGGTTTCGGCGGCGTTAACGGTGTGGTCGGCGCCAAATTCTGCTGCCATCCGCAAGCGATATTCCGAGCGGTCAACCGCGATGATGTTTCCGGCACCCATCACGCGCGCCTTGATGAGGTGACAGATTCCCATGGGACCGACGCCCTGGATGACGACCGTGCTGCCGGTAGCGAAGCCGTCGCCCGTCAGGGTAAATAGCTCTTTGGTCTTGTCGAGGTTATAGCTGACCGCCATCAACTCCGCCATGACCGCGACGCGCAGAGGTATGCCTTCGGGCACTTTGTAGAGGAACGCATTGGGCAGGATGTACATGTATTCCGCCCAACCCCCGAAAAGATGGGGCGCTTCGGCGGATGTAAAGGCGTTGCCGTAACCGCGCAGCTTCTCGCACCACGGGAAAGCGAAGGTATGCCGGCATTCGTAGCATTCGCCGCAAACGACATCCGGGCACAGCGCGACGCGATCACCGGCGTGCAAGTGATCTCCATTGAAATCGAGACGCGGTCGTTCGCTGTCGTTGATTTCGGCGACGACGCCAATGATTTCGTGCCCCGGAATGATCGGGAACGGCGTATCGGATTCGGCGTCGGTGCCGGCGTACTGCTTCGTCTCGCCGCGCCAAGTGTGTTTGTCCGTGCCGCAGATGCCGCACATTTCGACCTTGAGGAGCACCGCGCCGTCTTCCAGTTGCGGGAAGGGGAACTCCTGAATCTCGATCTTTCCCGGATGCACCATCACCGCGGCGTGTACGCTGTCGCTCATTTTGATTCCTTTTGCCGAATGTTAAGTTTTCGGTGCGGGGCAAGATGCCCCGCCTACGGAGAAAAAAAATGATATCACCAAATAATATCCTTGATTTCGGGGATAAAGCGCGTTTTTTGGGTTGGCTCGCCGCTGGAGCGATTCTCGTAAAGCGGGAGTGCGACGCCTTTCGGATCAATGGCGACAACGTCCGACCCGCGCATCGTCAGTTTGTACGGGATTTCACCAATCACCCGGTGCACGTCTCGTTCGGGTACGGGGAAGGTTATTGCTACTTGGTCGCCCGGATTGAGCAAGCTGATCTTCACGAAACGGCCGTCGGTTATATAGCGGCAGGGTCGAGCCCCAACGCTGACCTGCACCTCGTCAAGTGAACACCATTCCGGCATTCTGACCGCGACTTTTGAGGCATCCTTGATGTGCAGGACGACTTTGCCTTCGACGGGAAGATAGCTATCCACATCCAGCCAAGTTGAAGCCCGGTTCAGGAGAAGGTTGACGCGCACCTCGTCCGACTCCTTCGTGACGATGCTGTCCCACACGTAATAGAAGGTTCGTGCCCCGTTCGCGGTGCAACAGTGCATGATAGATTGACCCGATAGTTTCGGCCCGTTCTCCGTTTGTTCGACATGCAGTCCGTCATTGGCGCGCATCCAGCCGAGAAAGGAACCCACGGAGCGCTGCGGAATGTCCCGCGTGTCCATGTGCGGACGTTCGCTCGGACTCGAGGAGAAGTAGTCGTCCGGTATACCGTCGAGGAAATCCGTGTCGCACATCTGGCCTTCGGCGTACACGTTTCGCACCCATCGATCAACGTCATCCCAGTAATCGTCCAACCCGGCGCGCGTCAAATAGAGCGCGAGGAGCACCATGTCCGCGACCTCGCAAATCTCCGTGGTGTTGCCCGCCCTGCCGAGATACCAGTCCGACCCCGGCATGGCTTCCGGGAAGTAGCCGATTAACGGATCGCCCATCTCGCGTACCCAGCGGTAGCAGGCATCCACGCGCTCCAGAATCTTGCGGTCGTTTATGGCGTAGCCGTATTCGCACACCGCTATGAGCGCGTACAAGCTGTGATGAAAATGCCAGAAGGTGTAACGCCCGTCATCGCTGTTAAACACGCGCGCCAGCGCCCAGCGCGCCAAGCCTCCAGCCAGTTCGAGCGCAGGTTCGTAACCCGTCACGCGATAGAACAGAGCAGCACCGTGACCGAGCGCGCCGATCGAGTATATCATGCTGAAAACCGGGTCGTTGTCCGCAAGGGAACCGTCTTCGATTCCGACGGTCGGCTCATCGGCATCGGCAGGCACCGTATCGCCGGGACGGAATCGCCCCCGCCACAAGAATCGGAATCCGTCCTTCTCGCGAGTAAGCTCCAACATCCGGTCAACCTTCCGCTTTCCGGCTTCGATCCATCGCGAATCGTCGTCAACCTGCGCCAACATTGAGAGCGCGAGCAGCAGCCTGCCCTCCCCCCATACTTCGGAGAAGGGGCGGGGTTCGGTGAACTGCTCCAGCGTGTCGGTTGGGCAATAGGTTAAACCGTCATCGCCGAGCAGATCGAGTTGCACGCGGAGTACTTCCAGATCCGACTCCAGTCCGTCGGTGGTGCCCGACGCCAGCCGACAAACAGCCAGCGCTTCAATAAACTTGGCTGGGATGTTCAGGTAGGCGTCGGTAATGTGGCTCGGATAGAGTTCGGTCGGACGCCGGGAGAAATCCACAACGAATCCCAAAGCCCATTTTTCATCGGGACACCATACGTTGGTGAGCGCGTTCACCGCGAGGCCCATCCGTTCCGCCAAGTCAAGAGTGTCGGGCACGGTGGCTTGGTAACGCTCGCCAACGGTGCATTTTGACATTGGATTGGTGTTTAGCATTTAATCTCCCTTCTCTCTGCTTTTGTGAAATGTGTTGGCACCGAAACTTGGGCAGGCCCTCTTTCCAAAAACCTGTTGCAGTGTCTAGTGAAACTTTCGCCTGACACTAGTCACTGGCAACTGATTTTCACTCTTCGTGCGTTTGGCGCAGGGATTCAAACTGTTCGTCCAAGTTGTATATTTCAACTTGCGAAACACCGCCGGCAACTTTGCTACGCAGCACCTCTTCGTGGTCCACAATCGACTGAGCGCGTGACAACACCGCTTCTGCTTTCCGCTTCGGAACTACGGCGACGCCGTCGGTGTCGCCCACGATAATGTCGCCGGGGTGAACCACCGTTCCGCCGCATCGGACGGAGACGTTGACTTCGCCGAGCGATCCCCGGCCCGCCACCCGCGGCGTCGTTCCGCGCGCAAACACGGGAAAACCCATCTCGCGTATCTCCGCTACGTCTCTGATCAAGCCGTCCAAGACAATCCCCGCGAGTCCCTTCAATTGTGCCTCGGTGCTCGTAATCTCTCCCCATAGTGCCGTGTCGGGATTTCCCTGATTGTCAACCACGAGAACGTCACCGCGTTGGGCGGCGTGCAGGGCTTTTAGGACGGGGAGGAAATCGCCGGTCGTGGTGACGGCGGTGCAGGCGGGCCCGCAGATGCGAGAGCCGGTTAGTGCTTGAATACCGGAATCCATGGTGTTGAGATTCGCCATGGCGTCGCTAATGTTAGCCACGGCGATTTGGGCGAGCGCATCCACCAGCGCGGTGTCGGGCCGTTCGATTGCTTGGTTGACTTTAAATAGACTCATGAATATTTTTCCTTGGTATGATTAGGACGTACTCAAGTTGCTCCGATTTATAGAAAAAGGTAAGGCGGTAAAGTAATACGTGATGCGTAATACGTGACGGGATCTCTATTGATCAAACGAACGGACAGTACGCAAGATTCCCTATGGAATTTCTATCACGAGGGATGTACTACGGAATCTCTAGCCGGATCTACTATCGCACTCACTAGAAGAACTCTATCGCCTTCGCTATCCGCTCAGTCGATCCTATCCGGTCACTTGATCGGTTTCTTGCGCATAAGCGCCGCTTTTTGCGTAAGCTCCAGTGAATTTAGATTTCGGCGGAGCGCGCTGTCAACTCTTGCAAGCGCGGGGAGAATGTCTCGTAGACTTCGCGCTTGATAAGGGGCCAAGCCGTTGGACCGCGGTACAATACTGCCGGCATGTAGTATACGTTCGCAAGCATGCGGTGCTGGTCGGTTGTTGTGTTCGCGCCAGATCGGTGCCAAAGTCCGTTGTGATAGACGAACACCGTCCCCTTCTTTCCGGTGACCGGCATCTCCTGCGGGTAGATGTCCCGGCTGGGTCCGCGTTGTGTGAGGTGGCTGAAAGGCACAATTCGCGTGGCGCCGTTTTCCGGGGTACTGTCGGTGAGCATCCAGAATACCTGAAGCCCATTCCATGGTGGGAAGAGCGAACTTGGATCCGCCGCCAACGCGCCGCGTGTTGGCCAATCGGCGTGCAGGCTGCCGGCGGGGGTGCCGGGTTTGCACCATTTTAACGCTGCGTTGTTCGCCAAGAAATAGCCTTCGCCGAGTACCGCTTCCGCAATCTCAAGAATCAGCGGATGAGTGCACAGCGGCGCCAGGTCTGGAATATCGTTCAACGACCCTTCGAGGCTGATATACGCCGACCCCATGGACTCCATAATCGAGCGTGCCATGCCGTCGAGCCGTTCCGCCTCTTGCGGGTCAAGCAATCCCTCGAAAATACAGTAACCTTCCTCTGCCAGTCTATCTTTAATCTCGTTGATTTCCATCTTTTTCCCTCTGTACGTGCCTCGAACGCCGATACATTTATTGGTGATTGTTGTGAAGCCTAATACATAAATAAATCGCCTTCCGGGAGGATTACACTATAGCCGAATTTGAATGGGTTGGCAACAGAAATCTAGTGTGTTCACCGAGCCATCGCAACATATCATTAGTTATGGATCCGTCGCTCGCTTCGCTGCATGCCGGACGGGATCAGGGGAATCGCATCAAACTTTGCATTGACCACTTTACACGTGTATAGTATGATATGAAACGAACAGATGAGCGGCGGAGTGGTACGCTGCATCCCATCCCCGATTATCTGTGTTCCAACGGAGTCGGTGCTCTGGCTTCTCACGTACCCCAGAGTGACCTTAGCGGCGTAGATCTTTTTTTTCTGTTAACATCTTGTTCACATTGGACCTCAGATGAACCCGCGCTATCAAAGGAAAGTATTGAATCAAACCATGTGAACACGCCGTCGAAATAAAGCCCCTGTTCACATTTGTGTACCTATTTTTGACGTCCATTTTTACATAAAAATTAGGTACAAGTTCAGCCGAAACCGCCCAAAAAGGGTGATGGATCAACATTTTATCCACATTTTCGAACTCTCAAGCGACTAATGGCGATCAGAGGAATGAGAGCATCTACTGATTTTATACACCTTTCGCTCCGATGATGCTGTAGAGTGAGAACCTATGAAGCTGAAAACAGCCGCCATGGTTAGTTTTAACGTGAAAGCGATGGAGTGATTTTAGATGCGTTTCCCCTGCGGACGGGATGGGGAAGCATTGACACTACCCTTGTTATTCTATAAAATACGAGTTGAGAAATCCGTTATTTGTTTCAGGAGCGTATACTCTAAAGAACGACGGCACATGTCCTCAAGAACCCGTTCGAATAGTCGACAGTACAGCCGTTTCTAGTAATTTGAAGACTCATTTTTTCATGTTTTTGTAATTGCCCGAAAAATACCTGTGGAATGTCTATGGGAGCTCTATGGGATTTCTATCGCACTCACAATCCGTTCGCTTGATCCCTCGCTGTTCACTCGGTTGATCCATCCTTAATCAGTCGGTCGACCGCACCCTACCACTGGACGATTCGATGCATTGTTTTGTACACGGTCGAGTAGAGGCGATAGGAATAAGGTTGATGACACGTGATGTAGTTGCCACGATTTTGGCGACACACCAGCAACACAGGAGGTTATCAAGTGCAATTCAAACGCATGGTGTTTTTAGCCATCATCTCGTTAAGTGCCCCACTGCCCTGTATTGCGCAAGATCCAACCATCCTTGAGTATGGTGCGCGGGTAAACACAATCGCATTTTCTCCGACGGAATCCGATCTCATTGCTGCCGCCGGCATTTCCAACGCTCATGAAGAAGACATCATAAAAATTTGGAATCTTCAGAATAACAGTACGATAGAGCTAAGAGGTCACACAGGTCACGTCACATCCGTGAGATTTTCACCGAGTGGCAAACTGCTTGCCAGTGCAAGCCGCGACTGGACGATTCGGCTTTGGGATGTCTCGAAGCGCCAAAATACCGTCACCAAGCACCACGTGGTCAACGGAGTACGTTGGGTAGTGCAAGCGGTCGCCTTCTCGCCGGACGGGTTGCTGCTGGCAACTGCAGGCGAGCATGTAAAAATATGGAGTGTACGCACTATGGAAGAGATGTTTACGCTTCCGCACGGTAAACATGTATGGACGGTAGCGTTTTCACGCAATGGCAGATACCTTGCCAGCGGAGAAGGCGACGGCGATGGGCCCGGGCGCGTGAGGGTCTGGAACCTTGAAACGCAGACACTTGTGGTTACGCTGGATGCCGATCCGAAACTTGTCTACAGCGTCGTCTTTTCTCCCGACAACCAAACCCTAGCAAGTGCAGGGTGGCGGGGACAGATCAGGCTGTGGAATGTATCAGACTGGCAACTCCGGGGCACATTCAACCGCGTAGGGACAATCCGATCGCTTGATTTTACCCCTGACAGCAAGACACTTGGCGGCGGTGGTTTTGGTGTTTTGGGCCTTTGGTCTTCCGAAAGTGGTAGAGTAATTGTCTCTCTAGCGGAGCAGATTGACGCCGGCGAAGTCATGGCTACTGCGTTTTCAAACGACGGAGTCAGGCTCGCCAGTGGCGGCGATGATGGAAACGTGCGCCTCCAGAACATCAAGACGCATCTACAGGCGGCGAAACAGGATGAACAGCGAGCCATGGTTCGATTCATCTATTTCGTTCCGAAAGACCGTGTTCCTCGAAGAGACATGGCAGTAAAGATTGATACCATGATAAGGGATAATCAACGGTTTTTTGCAGAGCAGATGGAATCCTATGGATATGGCGGAAAAACCTTTACGTTTGAAACCGATGCGACCGGAAAAGCCCTAGTGCGTCAAGTTTCCGGGCGGCTCAACGATGAACATTATCATGAGGACGTGTGGCGGAAAGTCGAGGGCGAAATCGGTCATCCCGATGAGAGGCACGTTGATCTTGTTGTCTTGGATAGCAGCCAACATATTGATCGCAGGTGGTGCGGAGTGGGCGGCTTTGTTTGGAGCGGCGGCGGCAGGGCCCTTGTTGGATCGTTGTGCTTTCTGGACTTGGCTCCTGATGTCCCTTTTCGTATTGCCCACGAATTGGGACACGCATTCGGATTAGAGCACGACTTCCGCAGCGAGCACTATATTATGTCTTACGGATACGAGCCGCCATTAGTGCTCTCAAAATGTGCTGCTAGTTGGTTGGACATGCACCCAATGTTCAACGATGATCAAACCGGCTTCAACGAACCGGTGAGAATCGAGATGCTCAAATCGCTGGCAAATCCACCTCATGGCATCATCTTGTCCTTCAAGTTAGACGATGCCGACGGACTTCATCATAGTATGTTGCTTGGACCATCCTTTCGCAACAATGACCAAGCTCCCGAGTTTCCGAAACTTTATGCCTGCCATACCTTAAATGGCGAGAGCAAGACCATCGCATTTGTCATACCGGAGCTACCGGCATGGACGGGTCGAGAGGTCATGATTCGCGTTATTGATGCACGCGGCAACTTCCGGCAGGAGACGTTCTCGGCGGAACCTGTTCACATCTTTAACGGAGACGTGAATGGTGATGGGGTGGTCAACGTGCTGGATCTGGTGTCGGTTGGAGCAAGTCTCGGACAGACGGGAAAAAATCCGGCAGATGTCAATGGAGATGGCGTGGTTAGCATCCGAGATTTGGTGCTCGTTGCCGGTGCGTTTAGGAACATACCCGCCGCGCCTGGCTTAAATCCACAGACACGTGCATTCTTGACCGCCGCCGAGGTCAAGAGCTGGCTCTCTCAAGCGCATCGCATGGAACTGGGGGCCCCTGAATCATTGCGCGGGATTTTCGTGCTGGAACAACTGCTCGCAGTATTGACGCCGCAAGAAACGGTGTTGTTGCCCAACTATCCAAATCCGTTCAACCCGGAGACATGGATACCGTTTGAATTGGCGACTACCAGTCAGGTGTGGATTACGATTTACGATGCTCGAGGCGCAATCGTCCGCCGGCTAGACCTTGGCCAAAAACAGGCAGGTTATTACGGGGCGAAGGCTCGTGCGGCGTATTGGGATGGGCGTAACGGATCGGGTGAGGGTGTTGCTAGCGGTCTGTATTTCTACACGTTAACCGCCGACAATTTCATCGCCACGGGGAAAATGCTAATTGGCAAGTAGCACGTATGCTACTTTTTCTCTGTTGACCGGCGCCCGTGGCATCGTGCATTGAGTTTTCTTATTCCATAGTTTGCGAACATGGTGTGGTGCGGCGAAATGCAATTCTTGTAGACGCCGACAGATGTTAGTGCACGAAGAGACCAACACCCAAGTTCCTTATGACGCAGCCTGTGTGGGAGGCTACCATCACGGGACGGCGCAGAGATAGTTCCTTGCAATGTGAATGTCATTGACGGGATTTTAGGATTACCATATAATGACCAAGAAATTGCCCATCTGCGCAAAGGTGTTGTACGAGAAGAAGGAGGCGGCGATTGTTGCGAACGACAGAGTCTCGCCTCCAACGAAATCGCTTGTCCTGATGGAGAAATCCGGATATAGATTATGACTTACGACCTACTCATCAAGGGCGGGACGCTAATTGATCCCGCACAAAGTATCCACGCGAAGAGGGACGTGGCGTTTGCCAACGGTGTGGTCGCCGCCGTTGGTGATGATTTGCCGAAGGGCGACGCAAGAGAGGTGCTGGATGCGAGCAATCGAATTGTCACGCCGGGGTTGATTGATTTGCACGTTCACGTGTTTTACGGCGTAGGTCATTACGGGATAGAACCGGATCCCACATGTCTAGCGAAAGGCGCCACAACGGTGATTGATGCCGGGTCGGCGGGTGCGGACAATTTCACCGGTTTTCGCAAGTATGTGATTGAGGTGAGCGAGACGAGCATCTTCGCCTACCTCAACGTCTCGTCGCAGGGGATGATGACGGAGGAGATTGGCGAGTTCGAGATGCCGGAATACGCCAATGTCGACAAGGCGTGCCAGATGATTGAGAAGCATCGGGACCTCATCTTGGGGGTTAAAGCACGGCTGACACGGCACAAGATTGCCAGTGAACGCTCGGGACTGACGCCGCTGTATCGCGCACGTGAAGCGGCGGATGCGGCTGGTTTACCCATCATGATACATCCGCAAAATGCCTGGTGCGACTCATTGGACGACATTCTCGCCGTCATGAAGGAACGAGATGTCTTGACACATTGCTTTCATGATAGGGCGTGCGGCATCATGGATGACGACGGCAATGTAAGGAATTCCGTTCATGAAGCGATGGAGCGGGGAGTGATATTTGATGTTGGGCACGGCGCCGGCTCGTTTTCGTGGGAAATTGCGGAGCGCGCAATGGCGCAGGGCGTCCAGCCGCAAACCATCTCGTCGGATTTGCATTCCTACAACGTTAACGGTCCCGTTTATGACTTGGCGAATGTTGTCTCCAAGTTCCTCCATCTTGGCATGAAGCTGGATGACGCCATCGCCAAGGTGACATCGGTGCCGGCGGAGGTGATTTTAATGCCCGACAAGATTGGGACGTTGGCTGTCGGCGCTTGGGGAGACGCGATCGTATCCGAGTTGCGCGAGGGCGAATTCCAACTCAACGATTCGCGCGGCGAGGTGCGTACGGGAAGACAGAAGTTTGTGCCGGTCACCGTTGTCAAAGGCGGACGGGTGTATCGGCAGCACGTTCAACTGAAATGGGGATGAAGATGAAAATTAGTCAAGAAACTTACGACCACTATTGGGAGAAGGGGTGGGTTGTCGTCGAAGGGGTGTTCACGCCCGAGGAAGTGGAACACATCGCTCAACTCGCGCTTGAGGTGATTGGAGACGAAATTAAACAGGGCGAACCGTCAAATTACTCCGTAGACTATGCGGGAGATGGTAGAACTGCCCCCCGAAAGCTAGTTTCCCCGTTCGAGAAAGATGTTGTATTCCAAACTTTCGTGCTGGATTCCCGACTTCGCGACATCATCAGAGACCTTATCGGACTCGAGCCGTTGCTGTTCGGGGATCAGATTTTCATGAAGCCGCCGCACTTCGGTACCGCCAAACCTTACCATCAGGATAACTTTTACTTCAAATGCGACCCGGCTGATCATGTCATCACTGTTTGGGTGGCGATGGACGATGCCGATGAGTCCAACGGTTGTTTGCGCTATATCGAAGGCTCACACAAGGGCCCAGTATTGCCGCATGAGGTGCCGGATCCGGAAGAAGAGTACAATTCGGTGCCGCCGCCGGAGTTGATCGACCTGTCAAAGGAGGTGTTGGCGGAGGTGAATAAGGGCGGCGTGGTTTTTCACCATAGCAAGATGTTGCATACGTCTCATCGCAACGAATCGGAGCGGTGGCGGCGCGGGTACGCGAGTCATTGGGCGAGCGCGGAGACGACATCGGAAAACCAGACGATTGAGAAGGGATATTTTCGGCGGTACGATTTTTTGAGGGAATGACGTCCCTAAAAACAATTAAGGAATATGCACAAATAAGTTGAGTCAGGGCGGGCAAGAAGATTCCTATTGTATTCGCTCATTTAATTCCTTTACAGTTTCTCTTTGTGCTTCGCATTCCTTTTGTCATGCGGAAAAGGTTCAATTCGTAGGGATTGGGCCTCCCAACCCGTTGGGGGTACGCTTCGAATTACGCTATGCCGTCGGCCGAAAGCGAGATTCTCTGGGCTAGCATTTGGAGTTGGGGTAACTGTTTAGTCCACCGGTCTGGATTTGCCAATCCAGACCGAGCGGGGGATAGGGAACGCGCCGAGTAGGGAAGTACAATGCTAATCCCGACTAATCGGGGGCTTACATGCCCAGAACGGAGTACAATGAATTGTACTACTACGAACCAAACGATGCACTAAACAATTACGAGTTGGGTTTCGCTGTGCTCCATGGAATTCCTATAGCGTTCATTATCCACTCACTTGATCCCAACCTCGGGCTAGGGAGCTTTTGTCAGGATAAGGTTGCCAAACTCATCAACCAAGGCTTGATATCCCGGGTGGATTACCGTGGTGGCGTCAATCTCCTCAACGATGGTGGGACCTTCCAACACAGCACCGGCAGAGAGGCGGTAGCGGTCATAGATTGGACATTCGACGTAACCTTCGCATTCGGCAAAATACACGGAGCGGATAACCTTTTTCGCGGCTGACAAGGGCCTGTCGTCAGCGCCGATTTGACGCAGTTGAGGCTTGTTGATTTTTCCGATGGCGGAGAGGCGGAGGTTCACGAATTCGACTGGTTCACCTGACGCGCTGTATCCGTAAGCCCGGTCATGTTCACGATGAAACTGAGCGAGTACGTTCGCAATTTCAGCCGCACCCAGTTTTCCGTCAGGCAGAGGGATCGTGAGTTCGTAACTTTGCCCTACATAACGCATGTCAACTTGGTGGAGGAAGGAAATGTCACTCGGATTCATGCCCTCGCGCTCAAGGCTCACCCGTCCATCCACCTCTAGTTCGTGGTAGGTTTTCGCCACCATTTCCGTGTCCACTTGGTCAATTCGCTGGATGAGCGTTCTAGAGTAGTCGTGCTTGAGATCCGTGACCAGCAGTCCCATGGCGGAGGTCGTACCTGGGCTCATCGGAATAATGGTCCTCGGAATTTGGACTTCGATCGCCAATCGGTTGGCATGTACCGGTCCGGCTCCGCCAAACGCCACCAAGACGAAATCTCTAGGGTCGTATCCCCGTTGCACCGAAACCAGGCGCAGCGCGTTGGTCATGGCGGTGTTGGCAATTTCAACGATGCCGTGTGCGGTTTCGACAACGCCCATGCCGAGCGGTTTGGCGCACTTTTCACGTATCGCATCTCGCGCCGCCTCAACTTCCAATTCGATTTCACCGCCCAAGAAATAGCTCGGGTTCAAACGCCCCAGTACCAAATTGGCGTCCGTAATGGTCGGCTCTTCCCCGCCCTTGCCGTAACAGACAGGACCGGGGTCGGCGCCGGCGCTTTGGGGACCGACACGCAGTATTCCGCCCGAGTCCGCCCACGCAATCGACCCGCCCCCGGCGCCTATCTCTACGAGATCGAGTACCGGCGTGCGAATCGGATAGCCTGCACCGCGAGAGGCTCCAACGCCGGATTGCGCTGCCGTTCCGACCTCATATTCCTTGGTCACGCGCGGCGTACCGTCTTGAATGAGCCCTGCCTTCGCCGTAGTGCCGCCCATGTCGAAGGAGATAACGTCCGGGTTTCCCAAGGCCGTCCCAAGGTAGGTTGCCGCGATTACGCCCGCCGCGGGACCGGATTCGACCATAAAGACGGGTTTTTCGCTCGCGGACGCAAAGGTAAATACGCCGCCGCTGCTCTGCATGACGAGCAATTCCGCCGCAATCCCTTTCGCTCGCAGTCGATCCTCGATGCGCAGAAGATAATCCGCGACGATGGGACGGATACAGGCGTTGATTACGGTGGTACTCGCTCTAAAATATTCTCGAAACTCCGGGGCGACCTCGGCGGAGAGGGATATGATGGCACCGGGAAAAACTTCATGCAGTATTTCACCGGCTCGTTTTTCATGGGCCGGGTTGATGTAGGAATGAAGGAAACAGACAGCGACTGCTGTCACGTTCTCGTGTTTGAGTTGCTGCACCGCGTCCACGAGCGCGTCTTCATCAAGGGGCGTCAGCACACACCCTTGAGCATCAAGACGCTCCGGTACTCCGAAGCACAGGTATCGTGGCACGAGCGGGCGGGGTTTCTCGAAATGCAAGTCGTAGAGTGTTGGTCGAATCTGGCGTTGAATCTCAAGCAGATCACGGAAACCATCCGATGTGATGAACCCCGTCGGCGCGACCTTTCTTTCAATGATGGCATTGGTCGCCACGGTCGTTCCGTGTACGACATACTCGACTTCGTCGGGTGCCACCGATGCCTCAAGGAGTATACGGTCCGTTGCATTCGTAAAACCGATCGACGGGTCTTCCGGCGTGGAAGGCACCTTGCCGATGCGAATCTCCCCTGTATTTTCGTCGATTAATGTTGCATCGGTAAACGTGCCGCCGATGTCAATTCCAAGGCGATACCTGGAGGTCATACGTTCTGCCTTTTTGTCACGGGCTCATTTTTCGCGCCGGAATACGGAAACCCTGTACCCCTTAGGAGGGATCAAGCGAGTGGATAGCGAGTGATCAACTGAGCGATTAGCGAAGGCGATAGAGATCCCTTCCGATTCTCGACGTTGGGCCATGATTAGGCGTATCGCGATTCGGACATCGCTCCTACGGGTTCAAGTGCTCAACTGCGTAAGTGCTTAAGTGTTAGCTTCTTGTTTAGCGGATCACGTAGGTTAATCAATGTTCTGGCGCAGTTCTGTGGTCTCTTCAATGTCGACGGTCCACGTGTCCGTGTTGATGGCGACGCGATAGATCTCTCTCGCTCTCTCCAAACTAACTTTTCCATCTCGTACATCGCGCAGTACCGATTGTGGATGGCGTGCCGGCGGTGGATTGTAACCGCCGCCGCCGCACGTGCGATAGCTGACGACATCACCGGGTTCGAGGTGAACCGTCACCTTGGAACCGAGCTTGGCCGCCTCGGCGTCGGGATTTAACACGTACCTCGCCACCGCTCCATCCTCTCCACCGAACAGCCCCGCGGGTCCCCAGCGATCCCGATCCGCCAGGATGGTGAACGATACCTCATGGTCGAACAGGTAATCACGTCGCAAACCGAGCCCGCCGCGGTATTCGCCCGCACCGTCCGAATTCTCCACCAGTTCATACCGAAGGATGCGCACCGGGTAATTGATTTCGGTTTCTTCTACCGGCGCATTCTCGGTGTTTTGGCTGTGAGCCTGCACCGCATCGGGCCCGTCGCTGGTAGCCCGACCGCCGAATCCGCCCGCCATTGTTTCGTAATAGGCGTAGAGCTCGCCCGAACGGGGATCGGTGCCTCCAAACCCGAGTTGAGCCATCATGGCTTTGGTACCGGCAGGGACGCGCTCCGGGAGAACGTCCGCCAATGCCTTGAGAAGTATATCGCTAACTCGCATTTGCGTTTCCCATCCCCCGACCACGGGCCCCGGCGGCGCGCAGTTGACGACCGTGCCGGACGGCGCAATCATGCGCACCAAACGGTAGAAGCCAGCGTTGACCGGAATGTCGGGGTCGATTAGGGCTTTCAGAACATACGCGCATGCCGCGAAGGTCTGCGCATGGGTCGAATTCACGGGCGCCCTCCGTTGCGGATCGCAGCCGGTCAAGTCAAAAAGAACACCATCGGCATCAATCACCATCTTTGCCGCGAGGTAGACCGGTTTATCGGTAAACCCGTCGTTGTCAACATAACCGTCCGCAGAAAAACTGCCTTGGGGAAGCGCGGCGATTTCTGCGCGTGTGCGTCGTTCAGTGTAGTCGAGAAGTTCGTTGATGTAGTAAGCGACAGTATCGGCCCCTTTTTGGTCAAGGAGCGTAACAATCCGGCGAATACCGGTGTTGTTCGCCGCGATCTGCGCCCGGAAATCGCCAGCGGTTTCGCGTTTTGAACGAATCTGTTCCAACACCAACCGAAAGACATCATCGACAATCTCTCCGTGATCCACCAGTTTTACTGGCGGAATGATGATGCCTTCCTGAAAGACCTCGCGAAAGGCGCCGATGCTGGCTGGCGCGCCGCCTCCGACATCGACATGATGCGCAAGGCTGGCGACGTAGCCGAAAAGTTCATCGTGGTGATACACGGGCGACATGAGGGTGATGTCGTTGAGGTGGACACCCCCCAAATAGGGATGGTTCGATAGGATGGCGTCACCGGGACCAAGGTTTTCGACACCGTATTCTCGGATGGCTCTGGGCACAAATTCAGCTAGCGAGCCGAGGTGGGAGGGTTGGGCGAAAGCTTGCGCGACGGCTTGTAGCTCACGGTCAAAAAAGGCGCAAGAGAAATCGGCGCGGGTTTTAATGTTGGTCGAATAGGCGCTGCGGCGGAGTGCAACCGTCATCTCCTCCGTTGCTTCAAGGAGGGCGTTGCGTATCACTTCAAATTGTATTGGATCAAATTTTATTTCCGAAGATGGCAAGTGAGGACCTCTGATACGGTGCGGGAGATGGTCATTCTTAAGATTTGTGCGGTTGTGGGCGTACCTTTGTGGTGGTTATCAAGCCTGAACACGCAAGGATAATCATAGCATATCTAGATTGAAACTTAAACTCAAAATGCACGTGGAAACAGGGGAAAAGGTATGTGTCTAGATACCATTGAGGCGTGTGGAATAGTGAGGAGAGAAGCAATCCAAGCGGGACGGCACGGGGACCGTCCCCTACAAGTAGAGACGATTGGCTGGATGATTGTACGCGGTTACAACGGTGGGCATGGATCTCTATGGGATTTGCTATCGCAGTCGCTAACCGCTCCTTTGATCCTTCGCTATCCGCTCAGTTGGTCCCACACTACAACTTGCTCTAGACAGGAGGCGCAATGAACAGAGAGGATGGGAGATTGGGGGATTTGATGATTGTGGATTCCACTAGGAGTCGCGACCGGGAGGTCGCTCCTACAGCATCCTTGACTTGTGGACTTGCCTTCTCACAACCGATGATTTCGCTTGACCGAGAGGTCGAAGAGTGCTATAGTGATTTTTTGGTTAAGCACAGGCTATACGCGACTTTTGAACGTAAAAAGATGCGGGGGCGACCTTCGATCCGAGGCAAGCGTGAGGGAGATGGATGCACGTCGGTACACAGCAGTTTAACACATCGGACAACGATCTGGAATACTTGGCAAGACACGGCGTGTTCAACAAGAATGAGAACTTCATCACGTTCCATCGCGCTTATGGATGGGATGTGACGGAACTGGTGGAGAAAAAGGAGAGGTGCGCCAGTTTCGGGATTGACATGGAGATGGTTCGTTTGCCTACCTCGCTGCTGAATGTGAACGGGGGTGAGATCCCCAACTTTATGCTCGGCAATTATGAGGAGGGGGACAAGGAGATCGATCTCGTTTGTGACATGGTCCGGCAAGCGGCTGAAGCGGGTATCCCCGCGGTCAAATACATGCTTTGCGAAATGGAACACCAGCGTACCGAAAGCGACCCTCCCGGACGCGGCGGATCCATCTATAGCACGTGGGATTTGGAAAAAGCCAAAAACCGAGAACCGAGATTCGAGACGCCGGTCACCGCCGAGATGAACTGGGAACGTGTTACGTATTTCCTTGAACGAGTGATTCCGGTGGCTACGGAATGCAAAGTCCGTCTAGCTTGCCATCCCTGCGATCCGTGGCTGCCGCCCGGACATCGCGGCGTGGACCGAGTGCTCGGCGGCGCCGACGGTTTCAAGCGCTTTATCGAGATTTGTCCGAGTCCCTACCACGGCGTCAACCTGTGCCTCGGTTGCATGGCGGAGAGCGTGGAAGACCCCAGAACCGAAGTGCCCGAGATTATCCGCTACTTCGGGAGCCGGAAGAAGATTTTTCTTTGCCACTTTCGGAATATCGTCGGCGGACGCAACAAATTCCAGGAGGTGTGGCCCGATGAGGGGGCGATGAACATGCACCGCAATATGCAGGCGCTAAAAGAGGTCGGTTATGAACATATGGTTGTACCGGACCACGCCCCGGGACATAAAGATCCGGAGAGCGGGCGTCAAGCGTTTGCTTACGAGTTCGGTTACATCAAGGCGATGATTCAGGCGGTTATGGATGAGAATTGAGCGGTTGGTCATCTCCGGCGCTTTCAAAGGCTGGTGCGCGATGCGCACCTTACAAACTGGTGGACACGGGATTTCTATCGTACTAGGATCTCTATCGCGTTCCCTATTCGGTCACTTGATCTATTCGTTCGCTTGATCGCAACTGATTTTCTTACGTATGACGCATTACGCATTACGCATTACGAAATCTTTTTCTTTGAAACAGGCCAATTTGTGTAAGTCTTAAGGAATACAATATGAGAGAAAGCAAGACGTTGAGGAAGTTCCGGGAGGGTGGGTGCGCCCGTGTGTGCGGTCTCGGGCACTACATCCCGTTTTATGTGCGTCATGCGGCGCACGTCGGTTACGACCTTATTTGGCTGGATCTTGAGCACCGGGCAATGTCGGAGCGCGAGATCCAGAGTTTGTTGACGCTATGCCACTATAACGACATCGATTGTATGGTGCGGCCTCCCACACGGGAACATTCGCGTCTCTATCGCTACATTGAAGACGGCGCCACGGGTGTGATGATGCCCCTGATTTCGGATGCGGCGACCGCTCAGCGCGTTGTGAATGCCGTGAAATTTCCCCCGTTGGGCAATCGCGGCTTGGATGGCGCAGGTCTGGATTCGGACTTTGCTATCGATGCCTTTCGTCCAAACAGCACCTACATCGATGACATCAACCGCGAAACCTTTGTCGTCGTGCAGATTGAAACGCTTGACGCACTTGAGAACGTGGATGAGATCGCATCCGTGCCGGGAATCGACGCATTTTTCGTAGGCCCCGGCGATCTCGGACTGCGCTTGGGTCAGGTTGAATCCGATGTCCAGTCAGCGCTTGACGAGGCAATTGGTCGAGTGGCTGAAGTCGCCGGCAAGCGGGGAATCGCTTGGGGCATCCCCGCCGGCACACCGGAGGAGATTACGAAACTTCGCGAAATGGGGGCGCAGTTGTTGGCATATCGCGGCGATTTCGAATTAACGAATGTCCTAAAGGACAGCATACAAGAGTTCGATAAAGCATTGGGTGAAGCCGAATGAATACCTATCGAGTTGCGATTTTGGGCTGCCGAGGACGCGGAACGGCGGCTGCCCGCGCGTATCATGCGCACCCGCGTACCGAAGTCGTCGCGCTGTGCGACCTGATTCAGGAACGAATGGACACGCTCGGTGACGAGCTTGGGGTAACCACGCACTTTACCGACCTAGACGAGATGATTCGCCAGACGGCGCCCGATATCGTGGCGATACCGACGGGCACCGAATTTCACTACGATCTCTCTATGCGCGTGCTGGAACACGGCGTTCATATCGATGTTGAAAAGCCGATGTGCGTCGACCTGGAGCAAGCTGATGCGGTGGTGGCTAAAGCGAAGGAAAAAGGGGTGCGCATAGCCGTTCATCACCAAGGACGAGTTGGCGCCTACATGCGGGCAACCCACAAGGCATTTACCGAGGGTCGAATTGGTGAATTGTGCTATATCAACAGCCGCGGCAAGGTGTACTACGGCGGTTACGGATTGATGAATATCGGTACGCACCAACTCAACGATATGATGAAGTTCGCGGGGCATTGCCGCAGCGTTTCCGCCACGGCATTGACCGGCAACCATCTCATCACACCCGACGACGTGGTTCCTTCACCGAACGGCATGGGAACGATTGCCGGGGAACGCATCACGGCGACGCTGCATTTCGACAACAACGTCACCGCAAACCTTTTGCAACACCGCCTCCCGAAAACCACGACTACCATGATGGAGATTGTCGGGACGGAAGGGCGATTGTTGGGAATGAGGGGTCTTCTTATCCTAGGGGGAGCGTGGGAGTTGACGCAATCGTTTGAACCTGACGGTTGGGAAGCATTGGAACCGCTCTATCCGGAGCACTATGACCGATCCAGCCCCGCCTCCATTGATGATTACTGGTATGTCGAAGAGTACGTCAACGCATTGGACGAAAACCGCGACCACGAATGCAGCGGCACAGAGGGGCAGCACAATGTCGAGATTATGATGGGGATCTTCGAGTCGGCGGCGTACGGCAATCGTGTGGATTTGCCGCAGCAGAATCGAGAACATCCGCTCCTGCGTTGGCGGCGGGAAAATGGATTGCCGCCTCCCGCGGAGATGCCCAGAGCGTACGGTGAGTGGTTGAGTGCGGAAGATCGGCGGATTGGGAGCGGTTAAAGTGAAGGATAAGCGATAAGGCTCGTTCGCAGCGGGAAGTCGCGGTCAGGAGAAAATCTCCATCCCGTCGATCGGCTGCAGTGTACATCCTACAGTGAAAGGTGGGCGGGGGATCTCTATCGCACTCACTATTCATTCGCTTGATTCCACCCTACATGTATATTAGAGAGATATCCTGAATATAGAATCGTACAATCTATGAGGTAATGATGGAAGAGAAGATGAAGGTCTTAATTACCGGCGCGGCGGGCGCGATTGGCTCGGTGCTCGTGAAGGGGATGAAGGATAGGTACGCCATTCGCGGTTTGGACCGCCAACCGATGCCCGATCTTGAGGACACCGTTATCGGCGATGTCGCCGACTTCGACACGATGATCGAAGCGACCCAAGATATGGATGCGGTTATCCATCTTACCGGCATCGACCACGAATGGGAAGGCGTGCTTCAGAGCAATCTCATCGGCACTTACAATATGTTTGAGGCATCGGTGCGGAACGGGGTGCGACGTATTGCATACGCTAGCCGTGCGGGTGTGCACGGACAATCGTACACGAAGGTGCGTCGTACGGTTGATATGATGCCCTGCCCGATTGGACATTACACGGTGAGCAAGGTGTTCGGCGAAGCGATGGGATATTCTTATTCGAGTCAGTACGACATCGGATTCGTGGGAGTGCGGATTGGCAACTTCAAAGCCAACAGACCGAAGCCGGAGCATCCTCATCATCTCGGGCACGGCGATGCGGTGCGGGTGTTTGAGCGCTCCATTATCCATCCCGACGTGAAGTATGAGATTGTGTACGGGGTTTCGGATAGCAACTGGCCTATGTACGATCTGGATCATGGGCGTTTGGTGATTGGGTATTATCCGCAAGATTGGTATGAGCATGAGGAATCGCCCTAGGCGAATTAGCCCATGATTGAATTCTTGAGATTGTCCTACGCTTAATGCACCTAGTAGGAAACAGTGAGAGGCGTTGAATGCTAGACTTAAACCTGTAAGTGGTTACAAAGAATGAACGCTCTGTCTACAAAAGTCCATATTACTCAAACGCTGAAAGATTTTCGCGACGGGACGTTGGCAAACAATGCCCGAAACTTGCTCAACATCCTCAACTACCGGAGCAAAAGAACGATAGCTCTTCAGCCAAACACTGCCGAGGGGTTTGCTGCAAATTTCGATTTGTCTAATATGATTAACCGCGAACGGGCGCAGTTAGGTGAATGGGAGTCTATCGACCTCTTGTTTCAACTTACGGACGCAGAAATCATCCTGGGCAATCAGCCCACACTTGATTTCGGGGGCGGCAGCGTTGAGGAAAACCTGTATCAGTCCTACCTCTTTTTTGCCTTGAAGTTACGGGGTGACACTTACACACGCACCCAACTGTCGCAGATTGTCCGCGAAATCAACAAACTCACGCCAATGCCCGCGATGGTGGTCTTCCAGCACGGTCAAACCTTAACTCTCGCAGTTATTGACCGCCGTCTGCACAAGCGCGACGAATCAAAGGATGTCCTCGAAAAGGTCACATTGATTAAGGACATTGATTTCGGCAATCCCCATCGCGCTCACATAGACATCCTGTTTGATTTGTCGCTCGGGGAGTTGCATCATCAGCATCAATTTTCCGATTTCCTTGGGCTTCATCAGGCGTGGAAGGCAACGCTGGACACCGAAACGCTCAACAGGCAGTTCTACCAGAGGTTATTCAACTGGTTTGAATGGGCGGTGTCTGAGGGGAAGTTTCCAACAACCGAAACGAAGACGTTAAGCCCACAGGAACATGTTATTCGCTTGATTACGCGCTTGCTGTTTGTCTGGTTTATCAAAGAGAAGGGGTTGGTTTCAGCCGATTTATTCGACGAAACACTGATTCGTGCGCTATTGAAGGATTACGACTTCGATAATGGCGATTCTTACTACCGCGCCGTGTTGCAAAATCTGTTTTTTGCCACACTGAATACTGAGATAGAGAAGCGCGGATTTAGCACAGGGACCAACACCACCCATCGCAACTTTTCGCGGTATCGCTACAAGAGCCAAATAAATGACCCCGATAAACTCTCGGCGTTGTTTGCCCAAACACCGTTCATCAACGGAGGTTTGTTTGATTGTTTGGATAGCGAGGAGGCAACGGGAGACGGCGGCTACCGCATTGATTGTTTTTCAGATGCGCAATACGGGAAGTTAAGCATTCCGAACCGTCTCTTTTTTGACGAAACTCTTGGTTTGTTTTCCTTGTTGAAACACTACAAATTTACCGTTGAGGAGAATACGCCGGTAGAGCAAGAGGTCGCGTTGGATCCTGAGCTCCTTGGAAAAGTCTTTGAGAACCTGCTCGCGGCGTATAACCCGGAAACCGGTGCCACTGCCCGAAAACAGACCGGCTCCTACTACACCCCACGTCCTATCGTAGACTACATGGTCGAGGAGGTGTTAGTTGCAGCGTTGGCACATCAGTCCGGCCTGACCGAAGACAAGTTACGGCCTCTACTTGATTATGGACAGGCGCCTGACGATGTCGAGAAAATGTTCGATAGCCACGAAGCGGACACAATCGTTCGGGCGATTTCAGAACTCAAGATACTTGACCCAGCCGTTGGTTCCGGTGCGTTTCCGATGGGAGTACTGCACAAACTGACGCTTGCACTACGGCGCATTGACGCAGACAACAGCCGGTGGGAACAATTACAGAAGGAACGGGCGATACAAAGGGCAGAGGAGGCATTTGATAGAAAAGACGATGATGTGCGGCGAGAAGAACTTTTCGAAATCAATGAAACTTTCAAGCGGTATCGGGACTCGGATTTCGGGCGGAAACTGTACCTAATTCAGAACAGCATCTTCGGCGTGGACATTCAACCCATCGCTTGCCAAATTGCCAAACTGCGCTTCTTCATCTCGCTGGCGATTGAACAGATACCGGATAAAGACGCTGAGAATTTCGGCATCAAGCCATTGCCGAATCTGGAAACGCGCTTTATCGCGGCGAATACGTTAATCGGTCTCAAAAGCGAGCGAGTTCTTACTAGCAACAAGGCACACGATTTAGAACGCGAACTGCGCGACAACCGCGAGCGATATTTTCACGCCACGACGCGTCGCCAGAAACTTGGTTGTAAGCGTAGAGATGAGGTGATACGCGCAAAATTGGTGACCGAATTAAGGCATATTGGAATGCCTGCCGATGAAGCCGAAAAAATCGCCTATTGGGATCCCTACGATCAGAACGCATCTACCGATTTCTTTGATGCGGAATGGATGTTCGGGATTACGGATGGGTTTGATGTAGTGATTGGCAATCCGCCATATGTGCGTCAAGAGGGTATCAGACACATTAAACCCCAACTTGCTGACGAGTTTGACGACTTTTTCACAAACACAGCAGATCTGTTTGTCTACTTCTACAAACGCTCAATTGATTTGATGAAGGTCGGAGGACAGTTTTGCTTTATCAGTTCGAACAAATTTTTCCGCGCTGCGTACGGGCTAAAACTCAGACAGTTGCTTAAAACATGCCGGCTCCGTACCGTTATTGATTTTGGTGAGTTGCCCGTCTTTGCCGCGGGAACTGACCCCGCCATCATCCAATTTGAAAAAGCGGGGCCGGAGAAACATCATCAACTTACAGCCGTTGCCGTTAAAGAAAGGAGCGAAATCCAACATCTACTTAAAGCAGTCAAGACAAGAGGAGGAGCTCTAAGCCAAACGGCCCTGCAAGATTCCGGATGGTCAGTGGAATCCGGTAGAACCAACGCTTTGTTAAACAAACTTCGCAACGCAGGTAAACCGTTAGGCGAATACATCAAGAAGGGGTTTTATCGCGGTATTACAACAGGATTGAACGAAGCATTTATTGTAGACGGAATGACGCGGGATAAACTTATAGAGGAAGACCCATCATCTGCTGAAGTGCTAAAGCCGTTTGTGCGTGGACGCGATGTGAAACGCTGGAAGGTAGATTTTCAAAACCTTTGGTTTATCTTTACCCAAAGAGGGATTGATATCAACAAATATCCTGCCATCAAGAACCACCTTTCCCAATACCGTCAACAGCTTGAACCGAAGCCGAGGAATTGGCCATCAAACACCCCTTGGCCTGGACGCAAAATTGGTTCTTATAAGTGGTATGAAATTCAGGATACAACTGCTTACTGGAAAGAGTTTGAGCAACCAAAAATTATATTTTCTGACATTGGAACGGTCCTGAAAGCATTTTATACGGAAGAAGACTTCTACGGCGCAAATACCGTTTACGTGATGCCAGTTAAGGATTTGGAGGTTTCATTACTTGCTATTTTGTTATCCAAGCCCATTGACTGGTTCGCTAGGCAAACTTTCCAAAGTCTCGGCGATCCATGGAAGGGTGGGCGCCTGAGATTTATCAATCAGAATATGGTAAAAATCCCTATACCACCGGCTTTAGATTCCGCCCAAACCTGCTTGAGCGAACTGGCAAAATCCGCTGCACAAGCTGAAGACAATGCCCTTGCCGCCATCGAAACTGAGATTAACGAAATTGTTTGCCGCCTTTTCAACCTCACTCCCGATGAAATCGCGATCGTGGAGGGGGCGACTAAATAGATTGTCTGAATCGCGGATTAAGGGATTTTTATCGCCTTCGCTATCCGCTCAGTTGATCAGATTACACGGATTGAAAGCGAGTTTTTCTTTTAGCCGAATTTAATCCGTGAAATCCTTTAATCTGTAGCAATGTGCAATTCAGACAATGGCCGAAGGAATCTCCATTATAAAGGACAAATGACGAACAAACGAAACCAATCCGACTCCGAAGACGAACTAAACGCAGTCTTTGAGAAAATCCAAGAGGTAGTTACGGAATCGGTCAATGGTGACTACATTTACCGCGGGGAACCTGAATGCTTTAAAAAAGTTTCCTCGAATCTCTACCGCCAATACGAGGAGGAAATTGAGACGGAATACTTTGATATAGAGGTTGTCCAAAAAGAAATACTGAACGTCGTTGAAAATTATGTCCGTGGAACCGACAAAGGGTTTGAAACCATGACGCAACTCCAACACTACGGTGGCAAAACCAATCTGATAGACTTTACGACGGACTACCTGAGAGCGCTCTTCTTCGCCTGTGACGGTTCCCATCACAAAGACGGTAGGATAATCTTGTTGCAAAAAACAGAAGAAATAAAGGAAAAATACCGAGTCGAGGAACCTTGGAACCCCCAAAACCGTGTCATAGCCCAGAAAAGCATATTCGTTCGGCCGCCCAAAGGCTACATTGAACCAGAGCAATACGACAAAATCAAGATTTCAAAATACCTCAAAATCCCAATGTTAAACTACCTGCGAAAGTACCACGGTATATCTACCGAAACCATTTATAATGACCTGCACGGCTTTATTACAACTCAGAAAATTCATCAAAGTGCGTATACGGAGTTTTTTAAAGGTTTGACGTACCAAAATAGAGGGGATTCTGATAAAGCGATTGAGCGTTATACCGAAACGTTGGAGCAAAATCCGTTGCACGTTGAGGGGTACTATAATCGTGGTCTAGCCTACTACTCTAAAAAGCAGTATGACCGCGCTATCCAGGACTTTACCAATGCAATAAATCTCAAACCCGATTATGCAGAAGCCTATAATAGTCGCGGGGTTGTTTACCAAATTAATGGCGATAATGAACGTGCCATTGAAGACCATAACAGAGCAATAAAACTGAAATCCAATTATGCAGAAGCCTTTACCAACCGCGGTATTGCCTACAAGAGCAAAGGCGAAATTGGCCGGGCTATCGAAGACTATAACAAAGCGATTAAACTCAAGCCCGACTATGCCATCGCCTACGTAAATCGCGGAAATGCTTACGACGACATTGGTGACTTGGATCACGCGATTAAAGACTATGACAATGCGATTAGAGTGAATCCGCACCTTGCCGACGCTTATTACAACCGTGGCAATTACTACGACGAAAAAAGTGATTTTGACCGGGCTATCGAAGACTATAACAGAGCAATCGAACTCAAACCCCACAACACTAAAGCCTATAATAATCGCGGGATGGCACACTACTCCAAAGAGGAGTATGCCCCTGCCATAAAGGACTTTACCAAGGCTACAGAATTTGACCCGAATGATGCCGACGCCTATTACAATCGTGGCAACGCCTACCTTCAAAGAGGGAAAGCCAAACAGGCTATCTTAGATTACAACAAAGCAATAAAACTCAAACCTGACTATGCCAATGCCTATAGCAATCGTGGGGTAGCATACTACTTCACCAAGGAGTATGAACTCGCTTTTGAAGACTTCAACAGAGCAATAGAACTCAAACCCAATGATTCCGAAGTCTGTTTTAATCGTGGAGCCGCTTTCAGTGATAGAGGGCGTCACGACCGCGCTATTTTAGACTATTCCAAGGCTATTGAGCTCAATCCCAGCCACGTCAATGCATACAACAATCGCGGGGTGGCTTACGTTAACAGAGGCGATTATGACCGAGCTATCGAAGATTATAACACAGCGATAGAACTGAAGCCCGATGCAATTGACGCCTATAACAATCGCGGTGTAGCATACGGTAAGAAGGGAGAACTTGAATGTATGTCGAGGTTGAAATCCGCTGTGGCGCGTGCCATCAAAGATTACAATTCGACAATAGGACTGAACCCCGAGTTTGCTCAAGCCTATTACAATCGTGGCGAGGCATGGTTACGTCTGGGCGAATGGGAAAAAGCTGAATCGGACCTGACCGTTGCTAGGCAAAAAGGGATAAATCTCTTTACGGCATTTCGCAGTGAATACGAGAGTGTCCCGGATTTCGAGACGAGAAACGGAGTGAAGCTACCGGAAAACATCGCCGATATGTTGACACTCACGAAGGCTTAACTATTGAGAAACTGACAAAAGAGGTATGAGGGCACTAAAATTTCTCAAAAGAGGTGCACTGATGGCTAAAATTGTCGTCAATCCGGAGATTCTCGCGGGGAAACCGACCATTGAAGGAACTCGCCTCAGCGTAGAGCATGTGTTAGGGTTGCTCAACAGCGGCATGTCGGACGCCGAGATTATTGAAGACTATCCGGAACTGAACGAAGAAAGCCTACAAGCGGTGCGCGAGTTTGACTCGTCACGCAGCTCCGCTTCTGGACGCGCATTTACTTCGCAGGTAATCCGCAATCGAATGGTAATCAATCCCCCAACTATGCGTGACAACGTGCGCAATGCTTCCATCTCTCGTCGCTGACATGGACATCGCAGTTACCGTGATTCGGTTTTTGCGGGAGGGTGGTGTTGATGTGGTGTCCGCGCGCGAAGAAGGATGGTTTCGATATGAGGATCGAGAAGTCCTTCGTGCGGCGCATGAGATGGGCCGAGTTGTGTTGACACATGACGCTGATTTCAGCGAGTTGGCAGTTTTTCAAAATCAGGCTATTCGCGGTATCATCTTCATTCGACCTGGAGGGCGACCGCCCGCGGGGGTGATTGCTGTTTTGCAAGATCTCATTAATGAAGAAATTGATTGGACGCAACGACAGATTGTTGCCTGCGAACCCGACAAACCGCCTCGGATACGTTTAATAGACACTTAGTCACACAATACGTCGCCAAAGCAGTTGAAAAATACTCGTTATAATTAACGCCAGAGAAAAGCAATGAGCAAGCCACTAAAGGTTTTCATTACTTACTCACATAAGAATCGCAAAGAAAAGAACAAATTGATAACGTACCTTGATGTAATGAGGCAAGAGGGCCTAATAGACATCTGGCACGACAATGAGATTCTGGCTGGCGATACGTGGAAGGAGGAAATTTTCTCCACAAACCTTCCCAAGTCGGATTTGTTGCTCTACCTCGTCTCTGCTGATAGCCTCGCCTCTGAAAACTGCAATAAGGAATTGGCGCAAGTATTGGCAAAAAAAGACACCAGAGTAATCTCTATCATACTTGAGAGTTGTGACTGGAGAAATCATAAATTGAGAAGTATCAACGCTCCGTCTGCCGAGGGGCTCTACCCTAACAGATCGGAACCTCAGATACTCGGTGATATCCAAGTTCTCCCTGTCGAATGCAAACCGGTGAACGAATGGAATCCTCGGAGCAAAGGTTGGCAAAACGTGGTTGATGGCACCCGGGCAGTGATTCGCAGAATGCTGGTTCGGGAGGATCCGGAACCCAAGATGTCTGAACGAGAGTTACTCGCTGATTCGGCGTTCCATCAAGGTAATTCCTTGCTAAGGCTTGGGCAAATAGACGGGGCTATAGAAGCTTACTCACTGGCGGTTGAACTCAATCCGCTCGATGCCGACGCATACAACAACCGCGGGATTGCGCATGACAGCAAAAGTGAGTATGGGCTTGCCATCAAGGACTTTAATCAGGCGATGCAACTCAAGCCTGGCGATTCCGCGCCTCATAACAATCGCGGCACTACTTACCTCGACATAGATGAGGTTGAACCTGCTATTCAAGACTTTAATCACGCAATACGACTTAGTCCCAATGAGGATAAGACCTACAACAACCGAGGGATTGCCTACCACAAGCAGGGCGATTACAATTTAGCTATTAAGGACTTTAATCATGCAGTAGGACTTAGGCCCGATGATGCCAATGCCTACTATAATCGAGGCAATGCCTATTGCGATAAAGGCGATTATGACCGGGCTATAGAAGACTTTAACACCGCAATTAAACACGAACCTGATTTTGCCATGGCTTATAATAATCGCGGAATGGTTTACATCAATAAGCACAACATCAATAGGGCCGTTAAAGATTTTACCAAGGCGATAGATCTAAATCCCGGCTCCTCCATAGCTTACAACAATCGTGGTAACGTTTACAGCGATAAAGGCGAGTACGAACTGGCAATCAGGGACTTTAGCGCTGCAATACAGTTAAGCCCGACCCTCGCCGAACTATACAATAATCGCGGAGGCGCATTCTATAAAAAAGGTAATTATGAACTCGCTATCCAAGACCTAAGCATGGCGATGAATCTCAAACCAAATTATGGAAATGCCTATTATAACCGTGGTGTTGTTTACAATAGCAAAGGCGATCTTGATCGCGCTATTGGAGACTATGACAAAGCAATAAAATTTGAGCCTGACTATGCCGATGCTTACGCAAATCGTGCCAACGCTTACCGAAGAAAAGGCCAGTATGGCCAGGCAATCAAAGACTGTAACACGGCAATACAAATCAACCCGTGTCTTGCCGAAGCATACAATAACCGTGGTGGAGCCTATTGCGATAAAGGCAATTATGACCGTGCCATCAAAGACTACAACAAAGCAATACAACTTAATCCCAAAGCCCCTGAACCCTACACCAATCGTGGAATCGCATACAGCAAAAAAGGTGAGAATGATCGCGCAATTGAAGACTTTGACAGGGCAATAGCGCTCAAGCAAAACTACGCCATCGCTTATAGCAATCGCGGCGGTGCTTACCGAGTCAAAGGGGATTATGAAAGAGCCATGGAAGATTGTAACAGAGCCATAGAACTGGATCCGGACTTCGCTGGTGCCTACATCAATCGTGGTATTGTTTATCGCAACACAGGTGAGTATGACCTTGCAATAAACGACTATGAAATGGCATCAAAATTGAAAGCGAATCCAATTGAAGTCTACGTCAATCGCGGCGCTGCCTACATTGATAGGGCTGAATATGACCGCGCAATTGAAGACCTTAACAGGGCGACCGAACTCAAACCCGATCTTGCCGTAGCCTACAACAATCGGGGAGTTGCCTACTACAAAAAAGGCGAATACAATCGCGCAATTGAAGACTATAACCTCGCGATAAAACGAGGTTATACCGACGCCTACTACAACCGCGCTGAAACTTGGTTACACCTGAGAGAATGGGAAAAAGCCAAAGAAGACTTGATTACTGCCAAAAAGAATAAAGTGGATATTGTCGCGGCATTTCGCAACGATTATAGAAATATTGCCGCCTTTGAGCGGGCAAACCAGGTCAAGTTGCCGGAAGATATCGCGGCGTTGGTTCGTAAAGGTTTTAGGAATCGTTACCCTAGGAAAGAAAAAGTCTTGACTGCTGATGGGCAGTCTTTTGAATCCCCAGAAGTACCGGAATTACGGGAAAAACTTCGGAGTTCCGGTACACCGTTAGAAAAATACATCAAGACGCAGCCCTATTTCGGTATCAAAACAGCACCGACCGACGTGTTTGTGGTAGACCGCAAAACGCGAGATAAACTGATTGCGGAACACCCTTCGTCGGACGATGTTCTGAAGCCGTTTTTGCACGGGCGGGACATAAGACGCTGGCGCGTGGAACCACCGGAGCAATGGTTAATCTTTGCTTACCGCGGTATAGAGATAAACGCCTACCCCGCCATCCGAAACTACCTAGAAAAACACAAGGATTCTCTTAGCAAAAGAAAGGACAAAGGCGGATGGTACGAACTTCAAGCATCCGTCGAGGAAATTAAGCGTTATGCAGGACCGAAGCTGGTTTGTCCAAACCTTTATAACACTCAAACCTTTGCGGTTGAGACCGACGGATATTTCTGCGGTTCTACATGTTACATCATTCCCACCGATGAAACGTGGTTGTGCGGCTTACTCAATACGCGTACCGTGGAGTGGTTCTATTCACAGGATTCCGACCAGTTGGGACCGGGTGAACTTCAGGCGCGCAGCCGCTTTATAAAGCAGATACCTGTTCCCGATCTCAATACCACGCAGAAAGACTTGATTCGAAAGATTGTCGAGTATCTCATCTATCTTCAGAACCAACCGACAACCAGCGGCAAGGATTTAGCCCACGCAAACGACTTTGTTATGCTCAAGTATTTCGAGCGGATAATCAACGGGCTGGTGTATGAGTTTTATATTCCCGACGTGCTCCAGGGTGGTAATAGGGATTTGTTCAAACATCTGATGGCGGAGCAGTTGCCTGAAGTGAGCGAGATTCGTGGAGACAAAATGCCCGTGTTCCGTTCGCTTTTTGAGCGTCTGAATCATAGAAAACATCCGGTTCAAGTCAATCTTTTCTTTCAGGATAGCCTGAGACCGATTCGCATCATTGAGGACAAGTGGTGAGAATTACCAAAATTGAACTCAAAAACTTCAGAGCCTTTTGCCGTCCCGTGGAAATTGACCTTCATAAAACTGGGAAAAATCTGCTGGTCTACGGCGAGAATGGCAGCGGAAAATCATCGCTGTATCTGGCATTAAAGTCGTTCCTTGAATCCAGCGAGGATACCGCGCCCCGATTCGATACCCATCAGAACATTTTCATCAAGGATGATGGCTATATCAAGCTCCATCTTCGGGCAAACCCAAGGGCAAATGAACATGTGTACGAATGGTCGCGAACCGTCGTTAATGAAACGAAAGATCCGTTGATTATTGATGCATCAAGGTCAAAGGGTTTCCTAGACTATAAATCACTTCTGGAGACACACTACATCCATCGAGAAAGCGATACTGTGGAGGTATTCAATTTACTAGTAAGGAATTTTCTAAAAAATGTCATTAGCAATGCGACAAATCGAAGTATCGGCGAAGATTGGCAGAGCGTTTTAGAGGCGCGCCCTTTACGACGAAACGCGAGAATACAGATTGAAACATTGGAAGGACTGCTAAAAGATTTCAACAGTGAATTGACAAGGCGGTTGGGGCAATTGAAGACGGAGGCATCCGACATCCTTCGCAAGTTTGGATACGATGACGATTTTGTTGCACTCAACTTCGATTTTGAATCGGTTAGATATGACCAAAAGAAGAATTCGCTTGAGGGTGATGAGATTTTCCTAACTGTAAAGTTCTTTGATGAAAATCTTCATGCACATCACCGATTTTTGAATGAAGCAAAACTTTCCGCAATAGCCTTATCCATCTACTTCGCGGCACTCAGGCTTCAGCCAGACAGCGATTTGAAGATTCTCGCGCTTGATGATGTGCTCATCGGCTTGGACATGTCAAACCGCCTCCCGGTGCTTGACATTCTGGAGGAACATTTCTCAGACTACCAAATCTTTCTCATGACTTACGATAAGGCGTGGTATGAGATTGCCAAACAGCGGACAGCAGAAAAAGAATGGAAATACGCTGAATTTTACTTCTCGAAGACCGATGAATACGAGCTCCCTATCTACGTGGAAGACAAGGCATATCTTGAGAAGGCGCAGGAACATCTAGATGCCAACGACTACAAAGCTTGTGCAATTTACATCCGCACGGCTTTTGAAACAATCATCAAAAAGTATTGCGAGAAGGAACGTCTCCCGGTCAGGTATCGCAGCGACCCGAAAAAACTGGACAGTCAGGATTTCTGGGATTCCATCAAAATCAAAAACAAAGTCAATGGCAAACTAGATCAAACTCTCATTCAAAAAATTGAATTGTGTCGAAGTGTTATCCTCAACCCGCTCAGTCATGCTACCGTTGTGAACATACCTAAACAGGAGTTGGAGGATGCCATGAAAGCCGTGGAGGAACTTCAAAACGAACTCTAGGCACGATAGACAATGCCTTAGATTTTCGGAAAGAATAGAAGCTAAATAGTTGGGTTTCACTGTGTTCTACCTAACCTATGGGTTAGACAAAGACTTGCTGGATTTGCCAATCCAGCAGGAGCGGCAGAACGAGGAAAGGGGGACAGATGAAGGTTGTTGATGTCGAACGTACTGTAGTCGATGTGCCGTTTACCCCAAGACAGCACCGAATCACTATTGAGAGCGTATCGCCTGTTTACAATTGGTCGGTTTTGGAACTGTGCAAGGTGACCACGGACACCGGACACGTCGGGTGGGGCGAGACGGTAATCCATTACACTTATGGACGTGTGACTGACGAAAGTGTGGGGCGTGTGCTAGGGGAAAGTCCCGCCAAATTGATGAACGACGATTCGCTCGGCGCGGGCTTGCAGATGGCACTTTTCGACGTGGTGGGAAAGATTTTGGAGGTGCCGGTCTACGAGTTATTAGGCACGAAGGTGAGGGATGCAGCGCCAATTTCGTGGTGGTCGATTGACGCTTCGCCGCAAGATTGGGCGGCAGAAGCCAAGGACGCCGTGGCGAGGGGATACACCAGTTTCAAGAATAAACCGCGCCCGTGGTGGGACATCGTCGAACAGGTCGATGCGATATCCAAGGTTGTGCCCGCGGACTTCAAACTCGATCTGGATCCAAACGGCTCCTTCCAAGATGCATCAACCGCAATTCCCATTTTGCGGGAATTGGAGAAATACGACAACGTGGCGATGTTTGAATCACCGATTCCGCAAGAAAATGTAGAAGACAATAAGCGGATTCACGAGGCGATTGACCGCCCTATTGCCATGCATTTCGGGTCGCCGCCCTACGTTGTGAACATTCGCGAGTCCGTTTGTGACGGATACGTCATTGGCGGTGGAAAGTCCACCGTGGTGCGTCAAGGGTCGCTTAGCGCAGAGGCGGATTTGCCCTTCTGGCTGCAGATTGTGGGAAACGGATTGACGACAACGTGGGCGGGACACCTAGGCGCGGTACTCACCCACGCCACTTGGCCCGCAATTACCTGCATTAATCTTTACAGCGACCATCTGCTGAAGAAGCCAATCGAAGTCGTTGACGGCTGCCATAAAGTTCCGGATGCTCCCGGCTTAGGCGTTGAAGTCGATGAAGATGCCATCGAAAAATACCGTGTGCCGGACGAAAAACTTGACGCAGACGGGCTTTTCATGCATCCGCCGCCGCGGATTATCAAGACCGTAGTATATCCCGATGGTGGTTGTATCCATATGGAAGGCGATCGGCTAAGTTATTTCAAACAGGGCAACGCGGAGGCTCAGGTGGAAGGTGCACGCCTGGAAGTATATTACGACGATGGCTCGACCGAGTGGGCGGATCTGTTTGAGCGCGCGCAGAAAAATCCGGTGCCGGGGCGTTGGCAGGAGCGCTAGGCACGACTTTGTACATTTAATCGGTACAATGGACGGCGCCAACAAGTGTTGAAGAAAACAGGAATGTTTTGATTGCCTGGTTTTTTGGTTGACCTTTGGATGATTTGCCGGCAACTTCTGACACCACGCAATTTAACGCGCCGCTAGCGCTTCCAATGGCAGGTGCGCAATGCGCATCCTACAACCGTGTTACGTGTCCGACGAGGCAAAAGCATAAATAAGGCCGTCGCATCCCCCAACCCAAAGCCCGTTTCCAGAAACGGCTGGGGGCGCAGCTAAGGGAACTTCGAGATTGTGTTTCCACAAACACGTGCCCGTGGCTGTATCTAGAGCATAGAGATAACCGTTTGCCGCCGCAACGTAGACACAATTTCCAGCCACGACCGGTGACGCAAGCGTGACTCCACCTTCACGTGCATAGGGGGTAAATAACGGTGCGTTCCCACATGCCCCCCACTTCCACATCTCCCTGCCGCTCGTTGCCTCAAGGGCATGTAGCGTCCCGTTACCCGTGCAGACAAACAGTCGTCCCTCAGCCAGTGCGGGTGTTGCACGGACCCGATTAAGCGTAAATGGCGCCTCCCACTTTATCGTCCCTGATTCCAGGCCGTAGGCTCGAACCGCGCTAGCGCTGACCGTGTATATCGTACCATCTTCGTCAATGACCGGCGTGGAATAAATATCGCACGGTTTCTCCTCCGCTTTAACCCAGACCGTCTTGCCAGTTGCGGCGTCCAATACCGTCAGATTTGACGGTTGCCCGTAAAACGCCACTGCAATGTATCCATCGCAAGCAGCAGGCGAGTTGGTACAAGGAGGAAAATCATCCGGTACTACATCATCTCGACGCCAGACGACATCGCCGCTTTCCTGATCCAATGCCACGACGTGTGAATTCGCACCGATGTACACACCGTCCGACATTACTAACGGGGTGGTATACACCCAGAGTTGAGACGCATCTCCCAACTCGTAATTCCATTGTTGTTCTCCGTTTTCCGCGGTAAGCCCCTGCGCCAGGCCGGTTGTAGTCACGAGGAAAAGACGACCATCGCAGTAGGCAGGTGCGCGCTTTATGGCGGCGTCCGTGGAATGGCACCACCGAAGAGTCCCAGCCCGTGCATCACACGCCGCAAGCCCATTGCCAGAAAGTGTATCCTCGTTCTTCGTGGACTGGAAGACTAATCCTTCAGCCACTACCGGCGCTGCCATGTGTATTGACCCGCCGGTGCCCGCTCGCCAGGCCAAAGTCAAAGGTGGGTGCGGCCCATTTGCGGCGCTCCCAGTTCGACGTGGGTCCCCTTGAAATAGACGCCAATCCGCTCCAGGATCGGGATGAGATTTCCTAAATCGATGCACGCTGCCCGCAACATTGTCCGGAGACGGCCGAAAACTAATGCCAGAGAAGACTTCCGAAGATACGAGTGCCCGACTTTCCGCCGTCAGTTTTCCACATTCATAAGAAAAAAGTCTATACGCTCGCGGACTCTGGTCGCTACCGCCAAAGCCGAAGCTAGGCGTATTATAGTGTACGATCTGCCCGTCCACGAACAGTCGAGTCGAGTGCCAGTGTCCTGACAAGGTTGCTATGATTGGGTAGGCTTTCCACTGATCGTAGAACTCGCTGCCCCACGGGTAGTGATTGACGATAACCACCGGCTTATCTGAAGGCTGTAATTCGAGATCTGCGCGCATCCAGTGCTCTTGGTCCGTGTCGTCAGTTCGTAGCCTTCTCCTTCCGTCGTAAACGACAAAATGCAAAGGGCCGTAGTCAAAACTGTAGTAGGTCGGTCCCAACGCATCCATGAAGTTTGTTCCCCACTTGTCGGCACGATCATCGTGATTGCCAACAGCGTGATAGACGGGAAGCTCGGATTTCGCTATGGCTTCAAGATAGGTATTATACTCCTCGCGTTGTCCCCCATCTGTCAAATCGCCGCTTGCCACGATAAAATGAGCCGTATCTCCGACTTCTCGATGGATCTGTGCGAGGTCTTGTTCCAGAAACGCATGATCGTTGACTGTGATATGGAGATCGGTAATTTGCACAAACGAGAACGATGTGTTCTTGCTTTCGGGGTGATGACGTAGGACGAAATCGAGGTTGTCCGCGGTGTTCAGGTCAAAGTAGAACCTATTCGCAGTTACGTACCCCGCGGGCACTGTGACAAAAACGAAACGAGTCTCCGAGTACCAGGGGAGTTGATACCGACCATGGCTATCGGTTTGGGAAATCTCCCTGCCGTTGGATACAGATACACCTGCTAAGCGATCTCCACTTTCGGAAGCGACGCATCCCTGAATCGACCTGGACACTACAACTCCTCCGTTTACGAACCTAACAGTGTATGCGACCGTGAGAAGAAATCTACTATAATCGTTTCGATCCATTCATTAGGATCAGTGAGTCCAAGCGTACCGGCAACAATTGGCACAGTGTTCATCATATTTATGATTCTAATACCTCCGCCCAATGATAACACTAGGGATTCGGCTAGTCCGGAATACCCTCGTGTAGTCGAGTCGTTGTTTGAGTGACTACTGTCCTTGCCACTACGATCCGACAACACAACGTCGGCCTTTTATCGGACGTTCCTGTCTTTCTGATGGCACCGATCATGAGCCCCGCGAGCACATCGCTGACCGTAATCTATTCAAGATGCGGAGAAACCGTAGATATACCCGTCGCAGCCGCCAACCCAAAGCCCATTGCCGGAAATGGCGGGAGGCGCAGCTAAAGGAATCTTTAGATTGTATTGCCACACACAGGTTCCTGTAGCTGTGTCCAGGGCATAGAGGAATCCGTTTGCAGCGCCCATGTAGACCGTGTCACCGGCCACGGCCGGCGAAGTCAGGGTGACTGCACCTTGCCGTACGTATGGCGTGAACAGTGCCCCGTCCCCGCCGGCAACCCATCTCCAGACTTCGGCTCCACTCTTCGTCTCAAGGGCGTGCAGCATGCCTCCACCCGTGCCGGCAAAAAGCTTCCCCTTCGCTAGAGCGGGAGTTGCGTGGACGCGATTGGGCGCAAACGGGATTTCCCACGCCAACTCCCCCGTGACCAAGTTAAAAGCTCGCATCGCACCTCCACTGACCGTATAGATGGTTCCGTTTTTGTCAATAACCGGAGAGGAATACATGTGGTACGGTTTTCCCTCCGTTTTAGTCCACACGGTTCGGCCAGTTTCGGCTTCTAATACTGTTAGGTTTGTCCGCTGGGTATAGAACGCCACTACGATGTACTTGCCGAATGCCGCCGGGGAGGCGTAAGAGGGGAGAAAGTCGTTCTGCCCAAAATCATCTCGGATCCAGACAACGTCGCCGCTTTCCTGATTTAATGCCACGAAGTGCGAACTCACACCAATGTACACTCGCCCATCCACCGCTAGTGGACTGCTATAAACCCAGCGTTGAGAGGGATCCCCCAACTGGTAACTCCATAGCAGTTTGCCACTTTCTGCAGCAAGTCCAAGCACGTGACCGGTTACGGTCACGGCAAATAGACGACCGTTGCAATATGCCGGTGAGCCCTTGATCGCGGAGTCGGTTGAATGGCACCAACGCAGAGTTCCCGCGCGCGCATCAAACGCCACAAGCCCATTGCTGAATAGCTCATCTTCATTCTTCGTGGACTGGAAGATTGAGCCTTCAGCCACCAACGGTGCTGCCATGTGTATTGATCCGCCGGTGCCCGCACGCCAAGCCAAAGACAGTGGTGGTTCTGGCCCCATAGCAGCGCTTCCTGTGCGCCGGGGATTCCCGTGAAATAGGTGCCAATCTGCGCCAGGCTGCGGATGAACTCCTTCAAAACCTTGTACAACACCCAAGACATTGTCCGGAGGCGGGCGGAAACTAACTCCTGAAAAAATTTGCGGCGATACTAGTGCTCGACTTTCTGTCCCCAGCTTCCCACCCTCATAAGTGAAGAGCCGATACGCACGTGGACTCTGATCTATACCGCCAAACCCGAGGCTGGGGGTATTATAGTGCACCGTCCGTCCATCCAAAAAAATCCGGCAGGAGTGCCAATGTCCCGATAAGGTCGCTATGATTGGGTAAGTTTTCCATTGATTGTAGAATTCGCTGCCCCATGGAAAGTGATTGATAACAATCACCGGTTTGTTCGACGGCTGCATTTCGAGATTTGCGCGCATCCAGCGATTCTGATGCGCTCCATCACGCCGTAGATGTCCCTCTCCATCGTAGACGATGAAATGCACGGGACCGTAATCAAAACTGTAGTACAACGGCCCCAGGAAATCCATGAAATTCACTCCCTCGATTTCGGCATCATCGTCATGGTTTCCAGCAGCGTGGTAAACAGGAAGTGTCGAGGTCGTGACGGCTCTGAGGTAGGCTCGGTATTCTTCCCGACCTCCGCCCGCCGTCAGGTCGCCACTTGCCACAATGAACTGAGCTGAACCGCACACGTCCCGGTGAATTCGCGCTAGATCGTCTTCTAGATGCGAGGCAAAAGCACGCTTGTCGACAGAGATGTGCGTATCGGTAATTTGGACAAATGAGAATGATGTATTCTCACCTTCCGGGTGATGTCGCAGCGTGAAATCGAAGTTGTCCGCATTTTTCAGGTCAATATAAAACTTTCCCGTAGCCAGGAATCCCGCGGGCGCAGTCATAAAGACGAAACGGTCTTCTGACCGACAACGTAGTTGATAGTCTCCATGTGTATCGGTTTGGACAACCTCTCTGCCGTTGGAGACACATACATCCGGCATCTGACTTCCGCTTTCGGTACGGATGTGCCCCTGAATCAGCTTAGCCATTGCTAATCCCCTGTTCACGGGTCTAACTGCGCGGTCGACGATGTGAAAATTCCTGTCGGAATGCTTCCGTCCCATCCCGCGGGTATGGCTAGCCCAAGCGCGTGGGCGACTACCGGTGCGGTGTCCATAATGTTCATCTCGCCGACCTCCCCTCCTTGGACGACTCCTCTGCCACGACAACCCCAGAACGTCCTCATACAATCGGGATGATTGCTCCCGTGGCTCTTGTCTTTGCCGCCGTGATCTGACAACACAATAATCAGACTTTCATCAAACACTCCCGCATCCTTGATGGCATCAATTATAAGACCCGCAAGCGAATCGCTGACCGTAATCTGCTCTAGATAAGGTGTTGTTCCATATCCGTGGGTGTGCCCTGCTGAATCCGTGTGGTCTAACTGCATGAAGAACATTTCGGGTGGATGAGTTCGGATGTACTCAGCGGCGGCCTCCGCGAGCTCAGGATCCGGCATAGAAATGCAATGGCACTTGCAGGATTGCTCAATAATTATAGAGTTAATCGGCTCCCAACAACTGAAAGACGCAAGTCTTGAACCGGGATATTTTTGGCGCATTAATTTCATGAAAGATGGCCAAGGAACCTCTTCCGGGCAGGGATTGGAGCTACCCAACTCGTGCTTCAGCGGTCCAACACCGTGGAACATCGCCCCCCACGCTTGGTAACTTTTAGAAGGGAATACTGTTTCGGCTTCGTAAGTCTTGACGCCGTCTGAGATGAGGGCGTCTATGTTTGGCGTAAATGCCTCCTTGACACACCTACCCATTACGCCATCCAGTCCGATGATAAACGCACGACTGCATCTACCTTGCTCCAACATTAGAATCTCCTCCTCCTATACATGGTTCAGCGCAATCAGCTCGGTTTTGAATAGAGTCTGCCGCAGTGATTCATGGCAAATTCTGCTGAGCGCATGATTGTTGGGAACCTCGCATTTACAAATATATATCTGTGCTGCTGGTCGGAACGTAGTCTAAACTTCACTCACTTTGGCACTAATCTTTGGAAGGATGGTTGCAATTAGAAACGGGGGCATTGTATCAGAGCATGCAAGCCTTCTCAAGTGCAAATGGCATGTCATGGATTCCTGGAACGTCGTCTAAAGATGCATTCATCGCCGGGGTGTTTGACACACGGTGCTTCCGACCAACATCTCGTCACATCGCCGAAACTCGCATTCGCTTCTGCGGGAGCATTCGCCTGAACTGATATCACGAGTAGTGCCGTGTACCATCGCTCCAGCCAGTGGAATATTAATTAGCTTGTCATAATCCTTCAGATTATTGTAACATTCACGCGATAAAATGGGATGGGCAGGTTTTACTAGACAAGGATCTATTTTTCTGGTAATGTTACCTAAGGGTAGATGTAATTTCACTTCGTCAACATTTCGTATCGTCCTATTCAGAGGGCGGCGATGATGACGAAAACACAAACCACACGGAACTCTAGGCGAATCTTCTGTCATCTATGAACCGAGAAGAATTCAAACAGAAGTGAATTACAATGTTGTCTCTAATATAGGAGGATAATGCAATGAAACGTCGTAGTATGTACCTCTCACTGATTACGCTGCTTTGTGTGTGTGTTTCTACCGTGGCTCTATCGTCTACGGAAGGGTTGCTCATTTATTTCCCCTTTGATGAGGGCAGGGGAGATGTGGCCATGGATATGAGTGGAAACAATCACCATGCTGAGATAGACGGTGCTCGCTGGATAGACGATGGGAAAGTTAATGGAGCGCTCGAGTTTAGGGGCGTGAGCAAGGGCGATATCGTCCAAGTTATCAACAACAATGAGGCGGGACAGCTCGGAGTTATCGAGTGGCAGGCAATCACGGTCATGGCATGGGTCTATCCCACCGGATTTCAGACTGATGCGGAGCGCAGAAGATGGATGCGTATTGTAGACACGGATGATTTCCCTGCGAGAGAATCCGGGTTCTGGCTAGGTGTCCACGGCACAGCAGCCACCCAGCAGGCTGGACCAGATCAGACCGAAAAACGAGGCCGGGTGTTTGTTGGTTTTCGTCCCACAACATGGTTCAACACCGAGCAGACAGTGAATTTGAATGAGTGGTCCCATGTTGCCTTCACTTGGGGATTGCACGAGACTCGAGGAATCATGAAGGGATTCATCAATGGGGAGGAAGACTCTGGTAAGGCATCCTTCCAGGAAACATTGGTGACGAAGCAGAATCTCGCTGTGGGAGGAGGACAGGGACGAGAGCCATCCGCCGATGAAAGTTTCGTCGGTTATATAGACGAAGTAGCAGTTTATCAACGATCGATGACAGCCGATGAGATAGCAAGCATCATGGATGCCGGAACTGCTGTCGAACCGGCGGACAAATTGATTACGACTTGGAGTCGTATTAAGGGTTCATATTAACTCAGGTCGCCACATTATCTGGCAAATTGCATAATCAAGCGTTCATTTCTCCGTGCCTGGAATTACGTTGAGCGCATGACGTTGGGAACGTCGCATTTACAAATTTACATTTGAACTGCTAGCCGGAACGTGGTCCAAACGGCACTCACTTTGGCACAAGTCTTTGGAGGGCTAGTTTCAATTTGAAATGAGGGCATTGTATCAGAGCATGCAAGCCTTCTCAAGTGCAAACGGCATGTCATGGATTCTTGCAAAGTCGTCAAGAGATGCATTTGCCACAGCGCTGTTTACATGAGAACCTATTTGAAAAGTAGGCAGCAAAACAGTTTTTGGACACCTGAGAAAGGGCTTTTATCATAATTCTGTTGACCGCTCCTATACACCTGTGGGATTTCTATCGCACTCCTAAGCTCGACTTTGTACAAAACTAGAAGGGGAATAAGGTAAAATTAGTCGAAAAAGCAACACCATTCGACTAAGGAGGTACACCTTGATTCCCCCATCGCTGATAACATTGTTAACTCCGTTTCAATCATTGTTTCGACGTCCTAGCTGGATTAAAATCCAAATCTTACTCGTTGGAACAATCCTTTTAACCGGTAGGCGAACAGTAACTCAAGCCCTGAGAGTGACCGGTCGGTCAGCCGACAATCGGTTTGCTCTGTATCACCACGTGCTCAGTCGTGCGATTTGGTCCCCTCTGCAAGCCGCCCAAAAACTGTTGTTTACGTTATTGAAGTTCCTCGACGACGGTAAGCAACCGTTAGTATTTGGCATTGATGAAACGATTGAGCGCCGCTGGGGAGCCAAAATCAAAGCACGAGGTATCTATCGTGATGCCGTGCGTTCTTCATCAAGCCACTTTGTCAAAACCAGCGGATTACGTTGGATAGCGCTGATGTGGCTAACACAGATTCCCTGGGCATCATGTATCTGGGCGCTGCCGTTTTTGACGGCACTTGCACCCTCCAAACGTTACTATGAGTCTGAAAAACGTTGCCACAAGAAACTCACTGACTGGGCAAGACAAATTGTATTTCAACTTCGCCGGTGGTTGCCCAATCGTTACTTGGTTGTGGTCGCTGATTATAGTTATGCGGTGTTAGAATTCCTTGCAGCTTGCCAAGAATTGTCAAATCCGGTAACCATTATCACTCGTTTGCGACTTGATGCAGCACTCTACCAACCTGCTCCACCTTATAGCGGTACAGGACGTCCTTGTAAGAAAGGAGAGCGGTTACCTACCTTGGCTGACATTCTGCATGACCCAAACACCCAATGGCAGAACCTTGATTGGTATAACGGTCAACAAAGAGAAATGCAAATCATCTCACAGCCAACCGTTTGGTATCACACGGGCAAACCCCCGGTGCCAATCCGCTGGGTTTTGATACGAGACCCTCTTGGCAGTTATGAACCGATAGCCCTTTTATCAACTGACACAACACTTTGTCCCAACCAGATAGCCAACTGGTATGTTCGTCGCTGGCGAATGGAAGTCACTTTTGAAGAAGTGCGTGCCCATCTAGGCGTGGAAACACAAAGACAATGGTCGGATAAAGCGATTGCTCGCACGACTCCAATGCTATTTGGACTGTTCTCTTGGATTACCTTAGCTGCTCATCTACTGGTTCAACAGAATCAAGTAGAAGTGCGACAGGCTGCATGGTATCAGAAATCGTTAGCCACCTTTTCTGATGCAATAGGGTGGGTGAGACACCATTTTTGGTCTGCAGAAGCGGACATGACTTTTTCACAGGTCAACCAAAATGACCAGATGGTTAAAATCTCAACCGCTTTTCTCGAACGCTTGATTGACACCGTCTGTTATTCCGCTTAAATGTACAAAGTCGAGCTAAGAACCTGTTTGAAAAGTCATTTCGAGTAGAATCATGCGTATCGAAACCGAGTTTTTTCATCAAAACTCGGTTTCTTTCTTGCACAACGGTAGGGTGCGATAGAAATCCCAAAAGTAATGGCACTCAAATGCCCCGAACTGGCTTCGCTATTTACTTTTAAAACAGGCTCTAAAGGATCTCTATCGCGTTCGCTATTCACTCACTTGATCGTTCGTTTGATCCCCGCTGGGGCTTAAGCGCGTGGGGTTTCACAGTTACTGTACACCTTCAAGATCTCTATCGCACTCGCTAATCACTCGCTTGATCCTCTCCGGGGCTAACAGAGACTAGAACACAGAGTTTATCTTGATTCAATAATACAAATAAGTCTTAGAATGACAGCTCTACTCGAAACGAGTTTTCAAACAGGTTCTGATCTCGACTTTGTACATTTACACGGTGGCAATCAAGCGTCGGAGAAAAGCGGGCGAGATTTTAACCATTGGGTTTATTGGGTTGACCTGTGAAAAAGTCAGTAGCGGTTTCCAGCACCATCAACAGCGGGGCAAGGGGATTCGCTATCGCGCTCCTTATTCAGTCGCTTGATGGATCTCTATCGCACTCGCTATTCGCTCGTTTGATTCCCGCCTACGGGTTTGGTGTTGTACGGCTTTCGTGCAGCCCAACCGTTGTACTTTTGTACAAAGTCGATCTGATGTACTCCCGGCGAACTGCCTTCCTTCACCCAAACTCGGATTTGCATCGGGGCAAGCATTTGCCTGAACTGATATCACGAGTAGTGCCGTGTACCATCGCTCCAGCCATTGGAATATTAATTAGCTTGCCATAATCCTTCAGATTATTGTAACATTCACGCGATAAAATGGGATGGACAGGTTTTACTAGACAAGGATCTATTTTTCTGGTAATGTTACCTAAGGGTAGATGTAATTTCACTTCGTCAACATCTCGTTCCATCCTCTTTAGAGGGCAGCGATGGGCTGCGAAGGTGGCGAAAACACAAACCACACGGAACTCTAGGCGAATCTTCTGTCATCTATGAACCGAGAAGAATTCAAACAGAAGTGAATTACAATGTTTGTCTCTAACATAGGAGGATAAAGCAATGAAACGTCGTAGTTTGTACCTCTCACTGATTACGTTGCTTTTTGTGTGTGTTTCTACCGGGGCTCTATCGTCTACGGAAGGGCTGCTGATTTATTTTCCCTTTGATGAGGGCAGAGGTGACGTAGCCATGGACATGAGTGGAAACGGTCACCATGCTGAGATAGACGGTGCTCGCTGGATAGACGATGGGAAAGTTAATGGAGCGCTCGAGTTTAGGGGCGTGAGCAAGGGCGATATCGTCCAAGTTATCAACAACCATGAGGCGGGACAGCTCGGAGTTATCGAGTGGCAGGCGATCACGGTCATGGCATGGGTCTATCCCACCGGATTTCAGACTGATGCGGAGCGCAGGAGATGGATGCGTATAGTAGACACGGATGATTTCCCTGCGAGAGAATCCGGGTTCGGGCTAGGTGTCCACGGCACAGCAGGCACCCAACAGGCAGGACCAGATCAGACCGAAAAACGAGGCAGGGTGTTTGTTAATTTTCGTCCCACAACATGGTTCAACACCGAACAGACAGTGAACTTGAATGAGTGGTCGCATGTTGCCTTCACTTGGGGATTGCAAGAGACTCGAGGAATCATGAAGGGATTTGTCAATGGGGTGGAAGACTCTGGTAAGGCATCCTTCCAACAAACATTGGTGACAAAGCAGAATCTCGCTGTGGGAGGAGGACAGGGACGAGAGCCAAACGCCGATGAAAGTTTCGTCGGTTATATTGACGAAGTCGCAGTTTATCAACGATCGATGACAGCCGATGAGATAGCAAGCATCATGGATGCCGGAACTGCTGTCGAACCGGCGGACAAATTGATTACGACTTGGAGTCGTATCAAGGGTTCATATTAACTCAGTTTGCCACATTATCTAGAAAATTGCATAATAATCAAGCGCTCATTTCTCCGTGCCTAGAATTACATGGCAGCTTGGAGCGTGAAATATTTGCGCCTAGCCAACGGTTTCGTCTCGGCAGGCGGGGATCCCAATCCTAACTTGTCGAGACGGTAACACAAAATCTCAATTTGGTAGGAGAATTTGGACGATGATACTTCTCAAAATCGGTTGCTGTATATGTGCGCTCTCTTTGCTTTTCGCGGGTTTAGCCATCGCCGCAAAAACCGAGTTAATAGAGTGTCCTATCGTAGCGGATACCCTGTTTTCCGGACACTTCAATGAACATGATATGAACAATGGCGCCCTACAAGCGTTGGTAGGTAAAGCGATTCTGGGAATTCCAGTTTTTCGGTTTGACATGTCGGAGCTAAAACATCACAAAATTGAGGGCGGAATCTTCAGTGTCTACCCTATCCGAATTAGCGCCAAACACGTCGAACAGCAAGATCTCGCCACCAGTCGAAAGGTTTCAACAATCGCTCATGACTGGATTGAAGGAACAGGGATTAACGCTTTTCCACCCGAATCACGGGAATGGGCGACCTTCGATTGGCCCGGTCGCGCGATAGGCCCGACATGGGGGAAAACCGACAACGACGGCAAAGAGAGAAATGGTATTTCGATTAATGTTCTTGATGTCATCAATGGACAGGGCGGTTCGATTGAAAACGAGGATGGCCGTTGGAAATTCGGCCCAAAAACATGGACTGATATAGAACTGGATGCCGAGCTCGTTCAAGGCCTGGTTGACGGCACCCAATACGGGATTGCCATTTGGACAACACACGATGACATCGGTATCGAATTTGCTGCCAAGGAACCCGCTCGGCACAATCTCCCGAAAGAGGACAACCCGAAGGAGGGGCAAAAAGCCGCAAGGCTTGTTGTTGAATCAGGTGGGTTTCTTGCCGTGGATGCGCACGGAAAACTAGCATCAATGTGGGGGGAACTAAAATCGATGAAATAGATTGTTCGTAAGTTGCAGGTCGCATCCGGTGATTTCCACAGTTAGTTATGAATATCAAAGACTTTCCAACCGCCTCGACTACCGTATGTTTCGAGGCGGTTTTTTTGCGGCTGCGATTTCAGAGATGTGCGGCTGTGCGAATTCCCCGACTTTAATGATTCTTCGCGGGCTTCTATTGATGTAATGGTGGACACGGACAACCAATGAAGAGACTGTCGTTCTCCTCGGAACATTCAGAACAGATTACGTGGCGATCCATCCTAATCTCGCTATTCCTCCTACCGTTTCTTTACTGGTGGCATATCACGTGTGAAGCTCTTCCGTCGTTCGGTCCGCCACCCACCCTGATGGCACCCTTCTACACCGTCGTTTTTGTCCTTCTTATACTAGCGGTCGCTAATCTCACCCTAAAACGATTCCTCCCCAAAAATGCCCTGACTCGTGGAGAGTTGGTTTCAATTTACGTTTTCCTGTCAATCTCAGGGCTGTTCATGTCCTATGACATGTTTCTCCCGTTAGTTTCAATCATAGTTCATGCCTTCTATTTTGCTTCGACTGAAAACGAGTGGCGCGATCTGTTTTGGTCCTATCTGCCCGACTGGTTGACAATCAATGATTCGGATGCGGTGCGTGCCTTTTATCTCGGTGACGAATCCATCTTTGAAATTCGTCATTTCCTAGCCTGGGTAAAGCCAACATTCTGGTGGTGCACCTTTACCTTTGTCTTGTTATTTGTCATGCAGTGCATTAACGTTATAATTCGCAAGCGCTGGGTTGAACAAGAACGACTGGTGTATCCCATTGTTGAACTTCCTCACCAAATCGCCTACAACACCAATTCCTTCTTGCGCAACAAACCGATGTGGTGGGGTTTTGCAGTTGCAGCGTCAATCAGTCTCATCAACGGGTTAAGTGTGTTATTTCCATCTATTCCTTCCATTCCAAATAAGTCCATTCCTTTGCATGCCCTGTTTTCTGAAAAGCCGTGGACCGCATTCTTGGCAGGAGGCAGTTCAATAATCATATATCCCTTCGCTGTGGGTCTCAGTTTTCTGATGCCACTTGACCTGTTGGGGTCGTGTCTCCTCTTTTTTCTTCTATATAAAATTCAAATTTTTGTCGGGATTTTGACTGGACTGGAGAAAGTGCCCGGCTATCCTTATGCCTATGAGCAGAACATCGGCGCATATACAGGTATTTCCGTAATTGTACTCTGGACAGCGCGCCGGCAGATTTGGGGGGCATTTCAACAAGCCATCCAACACAAAACGACAGAAGATGCGTCTGAACCGATGCAGTATCGGACTGCGTTCTTAGGAATCGTGCTCGGAGGAATATTTCTTGTAGGGTTCGGGATGAGAGGGGGCATGGCACTGTGGATTGCCGTTCTGTTCTTCGCTGCCCACTTCCTGACAATAGCTATCGCCCTCACACGTATTCGCGCACAGATTGGTCTTTCGATCCATAATACTACCTCCATTGGACCGCACCACAGTTTGGTCAGTCTGATCGGTTCCCGCCGATTAGGTGCACAGAATCTCACATGGTTTTCTCTTTTTTTTTGGTTTAACAGAGACAATCGTAGTCACCCGATGCCCCATCAACTGGAAGCGTTCAAACTCGCCGAGCGTAACAACCTCGATTCGAAGGGGTTATCCCGCTGGATGCTCGGCCTGATGGTCATCGCAATGCCACTATGTATATTGATGCTGTTGGATACGTTTTATAAACTCGGCGTGGACTCAGGAAGGGTAGGAGCACAAATTAATAGTTTTGGAAGTCGTGCCTACCGCTTACTCCACCGTTCATTCATCATGCCGCAAGACTCACAGCCTGCACATATCGCCGGCATGGTAATCGGGTTCGGTTTTACACTCCTATTGGCGGCTGTTCGCGGGCTTCTGTTCTGGTGGCCGATTCATCCACTGGGGTATGGAGTTGCTTTTCACATTCACATGTTTTGGGCAGCCTTTACTATCAGCGCTATCGCCAAGTGGTCCCTACTAAAATACGGAGGAATTGGACTTTATCGTAAAGCGGTCCCACTATTCATTGGACTAGTGTTGGGAGACTTCACGGTTGGGAGCATTTGGAGCATCTTGGGAATTGCCCTAAACACACGCACGTACACGTTTTATTATTAGAACCTATCTGAAAAGTACAGTTCGTAGGGCGCGCGCCGCGCGCCAGCCTCTAATAGCCCCAGAGGGGCGACAGGTATCTAGCAGGCAATTACAAAAACACAAACCCACCCTATCTTCAATTTACGAAAAACGGTATTGCTACCCACCTTTCAAACAGGCTCTTACTAGGACTAATGCAGTTCGTTTCTAAATTAAACCATTATCGCCTATCTTCGCGCCGCCGATCTTGTCGAAGGAAAGCAACCTCGTTGCGGCTTAAACTCTACTCTTATTCAAACGTCTATGGGGTTAACCACAACTCAACCCATCCGATAAACACGTGGTTATTGACAAGCGACCCGTCCGAATATTCAAATCGGCGAATTTGCATTTTTCAAATTCGTGGCACAATCGTCGCTCTAAGATTTGCACAGCTAACCAAAGCACAAAAAACACAATGAGGAAGACAAAATGACGGGACTGATTTCGCTAGTCACTCTAAGTCTATTTGGAGCCATTGCCTACGCACAAACAACGCAGCCTATTGACCCGATGGAACATAATGTCACCCAAGGTGCGCTGCGCGTCAAAACCGAGGATGAGATTGTCGAATGTCCGTTGAAGCACACAGATGCCAAGGCGATTATCTCTGGGTTCATCGCGCGCGTAACCGTGACTCAAACGTTTCACAATCCCTTTGACGAAAAAATCGAAGCGGTTTATGTGTTCCCGCTGCCGCATACCGCCGCCGTGGACGACATGACTATGATTATGGGCGAGCGACGGATTATCGGATTGATAAAGCGCCGGGACGAGGCGCGCGCCGTCTATGAGCGAGCTATCGAACAAGGAGCCACGGCAAGCCTGCTTGAGCAGGAGCGACCGAATATCTTCACGCAGTCGGTCGGCAACATCAAACCGGGAGAGGAAATTCACATTGAGATATCTTATGTTGATGTTCTCAACTACGACATGGGCACCTATGAATTTCACTTCCCGATGGTGGTCGGTCCCCGCTATATTCCAGGTGCTCCGACTTCCAAGAAACCCGATCTTCCGAAAGAACTAAAGGGAAAAGTTGGCGAAATAGAAGCCCCAGCGGTAGAAGGGCCAATGGAAGGGACTGACCCATCGGGCGCAGGCTGGTCGCCCGACACAACCCGTGTCCCAGATGCTTCGCGAATCACACCGCCAGTGCTCAAACCGGGCTATCGCACAGGGCACGACATCAGTCTTTCGGTATCACTTGAAGCGGGCGTGCCGGTCAAGGACATCAAGATTGTTAATCACATAGCGATGCTAAAACGGATTGGAGCCTCGGGGGCGGTAGCGGAAATCTCGCCCGAGGATTCAATTCCAAACAAGGATTTTGTGATGAAATACGCTGTCGTCGGTGAAAAACCGGAGATGGCGGTCTTGGCTCACTCCAAAGGGGCAGACCAAGGCTATTTTATGCTCATGATTCAGCCGAAACTCGACGAAGAACTCGCCAAAGCCCCACCACGCGAGGTTGTTTTTCTCGTCGACGTTTCCGGTTCCATGAGCGGTGAACCCACCAAGAAAGTGAAAGAGGCAATGCGTCACTTTTTCCGTCTCAGCAAGCCGGACGACACCGTACAAGTCATTACATTTGCCGGCAGTGCTAACAAACTTTTTGAAAAACCGGTCCCAGCGACAGAGGAGAATGTCAGCCGCGCTCTTAACTTCACACAACAGATTCGAGGCGGCGGTGGAACGGAGATGCTCAAGGGGATCAAGATGGTGCTCAACGAGCCGGTTGACCCGGAGCGGGTGCGCATCGTCGTGATGCTGACGGATGGCTTCATCGGCAACGAGACAGAGATTATTGCTGAGGTCGGCAGGTACGCCGGAGACCAGATTCGCTTTTGGGCAATCGGCATCGGTTCATCGCCCAACCGTTTTTTGATTGACGGCGTGGCGAAACAGGGCGGCGGAATGTCCGGAATTATTGAACTCAATACCGATCCGAAGGAGTTGGTCTCGCAGATTGTCGAACGGATTCATCGGGCGCAACTCGCAAAGATCCAGATTGATTGGAATGAACTGCCCGTCTACGAAATCTTTCCGCGTCGAATTCCCGAGCTGTGGGCAGGTCGTCCGGTCATCCTGTTTGGACGATACGCGGATGGCGGAAAGACACAACTTAAGTTGTCCGGCGTTGCGGAGGGGAAACCGCTCTCTTATTCACTGGACGTAGTACTTCCGCGTGCACAACCAAAACACGGTGTTCTCTCCAAGATGTGGGCACGGAAGAAGATTGAGGACATCTCGGCACAGATGTATTATGCCGATACACCCGAAGTGATTGAGGAAATCACGCAGGTAGCACTTTCCTACCGGCTGATGAGCCAGTACACCAGTTTTGTCGCCGTGGATGAGAGCGAAGTGCAACTTGCGAGTCAGGGGGCGAAACCGCCTCGTCGGGTGGTTGTGCCGGTGCCGTTACCGGCTGGGGTTGAATTCGATGGTGTCTTTGGCGGGAATATCATTCTTGAAGAGAAGGCGAGCATTCCATCAATGCAATCGTCTCAACTGGGGAACATGACTTTTTCATATTCACCTACTTCAAAACCACCTTCGGGTGCCGCCAGAGAACTTCGCTCGAGTTATGCCCCACGATACGGTCAGCGAACAGTGGCGAGGCCCAGGGCAGCACGGCAACCGATGTCATCTTCTGCTTCCTTTTCCGTTACACCCACAATAAAGGCTGCACCAAGTGTTTCTATGACATCACCTCCAACTATTGGACGCAGGGCTGGGTTGTCACTCCGCATGGTTGAACATCAAGATTTGGGATACACTCTATTCGATCAGTGGTCGATAAAAAGATACGAAGATGCACAAAGAGCGTTGAAAGAGGCAAAAGAGCTGCAGAAACAGGGCGAGCTCGAAGCGGCACGACTTCGGTATCAGCATGTGTTGGGGCTGCAAGCTGATATGCACGGTATCAATGACACTGTGATTCAAGCGATTTTAGACACATCAGAGGAGATTGGCAAAAGACGCGCCCAAACTCACCCGAGTCTAAACCGAAAACTCGACCTCGTTATTCGGAATCTGTCGCTTGACGAAGCGATTCGTACCGTCGCCGAAGCGGGCAAGTTCCAACTTGAACTCGTTCATGGTAGCTTGGAAGATGCCACCGAGTTGCTGAATCTACCGGAACTTCGCGTAATGTATCTCGACTTGCGCCATGCCACGATGGTCCAAGCGCTGGATTGGCTGCTTGCGCCGTACCATCTAACGTGGCAAATGAAAGACGAAGACACAATTACGGTTGGTGTATCAAGGCGTCTGCCAGCACCCTCCGCGTGGGGATACGCCGTCGCCGACCTTACAATGCCTTCAGAGGAAGAGATTGACAATTTCACTTCAGAGGCGGACCTCGAAAATACGCTGGCAAACTTCCTCGAAGGGGTGAGAGTTATCATCGACCAGAAGGACGATTCGAGACTCAAGCCCGGATCGGCGGTGTTGATTGATTTGTCACGATTGCTCGTCTACGGCGAACCCCATGCCCACGCAACAGTGAAGGCGTTTCTCGAAGCATTGCGCGACGATCAGCTCGACATCGTGAAAGTTGCCGGGCGCGATCTGTCAAGCGAAGAGCACGCAACGCTGAAAGCCTTGCAGAAACTAACGGCGAAACGATGGAAAATGCGTACTAAAGCGCGTGAAGACGCGGCGGCAAAGGTCGTGCGTGGATACGTCGAAAGAGACCTGCGTGAGGCATCTTGGCAGTTATTGGCAGAGGCGGTTCGGGGCAGTGTCAACCTTGAAGCACTTACTACACTTCAGGCGGCTTGGGACAACCCGCAGATTAATGAAGCAGCTCCACGGCTAGTCACGCGCGCCGCTTGGTGCGTCGGCATGGCGGCGCAAGCCGTGCCCAACGAAGGTGAACTTACAACCCTTGCCGATAGAGCCTTCTCAACTGTAAAAGCGATGAAGGTGCTGAAACCAAAAAATGACGATGTGCCCGCCTATCTCGCCTCTTTATACGCGGCTTTACTGCTTGACGATAGAGGCGCGTCCGGCAGTCAGGTTGATGACATAGTCAAGTCGCTGATGATGATACCCGAAAACTCGCCGCATCGGACCACTCGCCTCATCGCGCAAGGCTGGTTCTCACCCTCCACAGAGACCGATGCTTCCTTGATGAAGGCAATCTCCGCGCGTCGGATTCAAGGCGATGACAGCGTAATTCTGGCTTGTTTGGTTGCAAAACGCCGGGGCGGTCAGTTGTGGCAAACCTTCCGCGAGGAGATGCCATCTCTCGTTAAAGCACAGCCATTGAATGGTCATGTCGTGGTGATCGTCAATCGACTGGAGGCATCGCCGCTATTGGCGATTGGGACGAAATAACCGAGAACTCGTTCATAGGAGTACCCTCGCTTGAATTAGGGTGTTCCACCGCGAATATTGGAGTAAGAGCCACAAAAAAGCCCTGTCGGATCAATCCGACAGGGCTTTTTCTATTTTGAGATTTCAGCAGCTATCCGATGGTCTCGTTATCGCATACGTCTCGGTGAAAACATTAATAATGTGCACCGTGAAGCAACGGGGACATGGTGGGTTCATGGACCGGTGATGGCGTATCAGAGTCCGGGAACAACCAGAGCTGGTCATCCTCCGCCGCGGAATGTTCAATGGACGGTGCGTCGATCGGTGTAGCCGGGTTCGTCCAGAGTTCCATCCCCCGCACGCTGGGATTAGAGGTGACGCGAGCGTAGATTCGAGCGCGACGCTCGGGGTTGAGCGTTTCTCGGGCGAAAACGTCACGCATCAATTGTATGATTCTGTCGGTGAAAAAGTCGGTTTGCATTATTTCATGGGCATAACAACATATTGAAAGTTCTGCGCCAATTCAAGTCGCATCGGATCGATCGGTTCCGGGCGCATCCAAAACATAACTTCGGCTGCATCGGTCTGCAAAAGCGCTTCTTCAATGAATCTGGCATCGAAGGCCGCCGATGTATCTACTCCTTCATACTGAACCTGCACGGAGGCTTTTGAATTTCCCCAGCGCGTACTGTTTTCAACAGTCAAGTGTTCACCACTTACGCGAAACTCCGTGCGATTGTATGGGTCGTCGTCTCCCAAGCGGATTGCCGTGAGCGCCCAAAGCAACGCTTCGCGGTTCACTTTTATACCCAGACTCGCGCCGCTTGCCTTTTCAATCACCTGCTTAAAGTCCGGGAAATCACCTTTCGGTAAGAGACAGCTCAGCGAAACCCCATCAGACTCAAAACCTATGGCGTTTTCAGTGAAACGGAGACTACAGGCGCTCGAATTCAGGGATTCTATCAAATCAATCATCTTCAAGCAAGCGGCATACGGCATTGCCCGCATCGGAACCGGGGTCTCTGTGTCGTCCGGCCTTTCTGTTGATGGCAAAGTGGCCATTGCCATGCGTCTGCCATCGGTGGTCACGATTCGATCTTCGCCTTCCTGCCGATGAAAGAGCGCTCCCGTCAGGAAGGGGCGCTTTTTTGCTTCGTCCAAGTCTGATAGCTGTACCGATGCGAACAGAACAGATTTTAAAGCCCGTCCAAACTGCTGTGCTTGTACCTCATATGCGGGGGCGTCAGTCGGTTCTTCAAGTGCGGGATTCTGCCATTTCTCCGCATGTGTGCGCACTGCGTGTCGGTGTTGATCGCCCTCAATATCCAAACACCCATGCCATTCGTCGTGACTGAAACGCAGTGTTTCACCAACTGCGTGGCTGCTAACACGCGACAGGGTGTCCAGAGGAATGGTCGCCTTACCGGGTGCGTCGACCCCAGCTGGAATCGCATGGTCAATGCGAAAATTTTCGTCGTCGGAGTAAGATCTCAAATGTAACTGCGCAGCGCCCGCCGTTATCGACAGATGTGCTCCCGGTTCATAAACCTTCAGCAGTTCCAAAGCACTTTTTAACATATCAACGTTGCAAGTAAAGTTCATAGGTTCCTCCCTATCCGTAGAGCGAGCATTAAAAACTCCCTTTTCCGATCAATCACGCGTTGGGTGAGATTTTTGTTCAGTTTGAGTTCAGAACAGGTCTTCGATTGATGTCCCCCTTTGTTTGAGTAATCGTAGCACTTCGTCGCGCAAAGCATTGCGTGCGCGCTGACGAAGCGATTTAACAGCGATTTCACTCCGTTTAACGATCTGTGCAATTTCCCTGTTCGGCATATCTTCCAACTCGCCCAACACGAGCACCGTGCGGTCGATTGGCCGCAGCCGAAGTAGAGCAGTCTGCAAAAATTCCGCGCTCTCATTACGCATTAATCGCGTGAGCGGAGATTCTGTTGAAGCCTCCGGGAAAGTTAATGTTTGCGCCATTCCTTCCGGCGCCGCTCTGTCGTATGAAACCGTGGGGTGTTGCTGACGGCGGCGCAGCAGGTCGATGCACACATTATAGGCGATGCGAAACAGCCACGAACGTACCGCTTCCGGGTCGAGCAATTCCGACCAGCCTTTATACGCTCGGAGAAACGTCTCGGTGGTCATGTCCTCGGCGTCTGTCGGGTTACCCAGTAGACGGAGAATAAACCGATAAATGTCGTCAACATGCGACTCATACGCTTCAATAAATGATACACCCACAAGTGATGCACCTCGTTGGTTTCGCGTTCTCTAGGTTATATGACGAAATTGTCGGGATAAGGCATCGGTAATTCCACATAAATCAATTCCCCAATGACAATCACATTTGGTTTTGGAGTATACGAGGACCTATTCGTCGTGCAACGGGCGCGCAATGACAGGAGAAAAATTGACGCTTTGGATCATCGCGGCTTTTGGAAGAGTTTCACCTGTCGCCCCTCCGGGGCTTTAGTGTGGATCCCTCGCCATTACTATACACCTGCCGCGCCGCTGGCGCTTTCAAAAACGGTTAAGCCACTTTTCGCCTCATTCCGGACAGTCGTCGTTTATCTGATTGCACTAAGTTGGGAAAACCGGTTGATTGACTCATGTATATGCGATATACTGTCGGCACGCAGTTTCTGATAAAGATTCGAGGTGATCTGTTATTATGAAAATAGGCGCCATGTCTTTGAATCTCAGGGATACAGACGCTACTGAATATGCGGGGTTTGTTTACGAACTCGGTTTCGACGTCGTCGAATTGCATACAAGCGCTTTTGAATCAACAGATATCGGGTATCTTCGCGAACTAAAGGCAACGCTAATGAAATGGGGGTTGTCGCTCGGCTATATCGGGATTAGCAACGATTTTGGCCGTCCGGTTGATGAACATCCGGAGCAGATCGCGTTGATTAAGAAGTGGATTGATGTAGCGAATTTCATGAGTTGCCCGCTCGTGCGAGTCTTCGGCGCCTATATACCTGAAGGCTGCGAAGATGAAGAGGCACTCTGGTCACCGATGATTGCCGGATTTCAAGAGGTCGCCGACTACGGTTACGAAAAGGGCATCTTCGTCGGTTTACAAAATCACAACCACAACAATGTCACCCGTACCGGCGATGATTTGCTGCGCGCCCTTAGGGAAACCAATCGTCCCTATTTTACACACATTCTAGACACGGGACAATATGCTGGATCGCCCGGCGCAAGCGGTCACCGGGGCTCGTCTCATCCCGACTACGATTGCTACGATAGTATTGCGAAAACGGCGCCTTACGCGGTGTATGTGCGTACGAAGTTTTATCGCATTGACAGTGGTGTCGAGGAGTGGCTCGATTATCCGCGGATTCTTGACATTCTGGTTGAAGTGGGTTACAATGGTCCCCTCTCCGTCGTGTACGAAGGGCAGTCGAATGCGATTGATTCCATGAAAAAAGCAGCGGAATATTTGCGTGCCCTCATTAATGCTTTGTAGCCGACACTTCGCCGGATTTGCACAAGCACATAAAACACAGTACGGACGCACATAATTCGAGAAGGTTGGATAAGTGAAGGCGCTCGAATCGTGCAGGATAAAACGTGGTTTACCATTGACGGCACACTAGAGCCGATCAACTTCCCCGGCCCGAGTTTTTTCCGGTTTCCGCTAGAACTGGCAGAGCTTGTCGTGGACCGATTCTCCAATCCCAGTGACTGGGTTCTCGACCCGTTCTGTGGATTTGGGACTACCTTGGTGGCTGCGCAGAATCTTGGGCGTCAAGCGATTGGATTCGAGAAGGATCCGCAACGGGGTGCTTTTGCCGCCAAACGAGTGGTGCCTCCAAGCCGTGTTCTCATCGAAGACAGTCGGCGTGTCTTGAATCACGAGTTACCGCCTTTCGATCTCACCTTCACAAGTCCGCCCTATTTAAGTCTTTGCGAGGACGGAACCGAACAATCCGTACAAGAGTATGTGTACGACCTTGTCAATATTTTTCAAGCAATCCGCTGTTGCATGAAACCTCGAAGCAAGGTTGTTATTGAATTGTCAAACGTACACCAGGAGGGTGGCATTCGACCCACGTTGTGGGAAGCTGGACGGGCGTTTTCTGAACTCTTCTGCCTTGAAGATGAGTTGGTGAGATGCAACACAGGGGAAGAGTTGGCTGCGCCCGGTTACAATCACTCAACATTGCTCGTCTATCGGGTTGGCTGATTGGGCTTTTTAGCGTCGCCGGGCGCCGTTGGTCGGATTGTCACAATCACGCCGATAGGCCAATAGATAAATTGAATATTATCGAAAGTGTGCCAGAACGTCGAGGCTTTGCGTCTAAGCGAGCGGGTCATAATTGGAAAGGGAGAGACGCGGCTGGGTGTCCAAGTCTGAATTTTAAGGTCCCGACTGCGTGAGTTATATGAAGCTACTCATTATCGGTTCATGGAACGAAGATCAATTAGGCGAGATCAAGAAGACGTTTCCCCAGGTACAGTTCGTCGCCACGGGTGTCCCGGATGAAATCCTGCGCGAGATTTCCGATGCCGAGATCGTTTTCGGAGGCGTCACACGGGAAGCATTTCTGGCGGCGAAACGGCTCAAGTGGATTCAAAACTCTGGCGCCGGAGTGGACCGGTTGGCGCCAATTGCCGAACTCGCCGAGAGCGACGTGATTGTCACGAATACCCGCGGCGCCCATGCCGCGACAATCGCCGAGCACACGTTCGGGTTGCTGATCAGTTTGACTCGCAATCTGCCGCAGTGTTTCCAAGCACAACGAGACCACAACTGGCATGTTAGGTTTGACAAGCCTATGGTAGGATTAACCGGCTTAACCCTTGGAATGGTCGGTCTTGGCAACATCGGGAGTGCAATTGCCAAGAGAGGACACGCTTTTGATATGAACGTCATTGCGATTGACGCACATGAGGTAGCTAAACCCGATTATGTGTCGGAACTGAGGTTATCGGATGGACTGGATGACCTGTTGCAACGATCCGATGTTGTAGTGGTAACGACACCTCGAACACCGCAAACACAAGGAATGCTCGGAGAACAGCAACTCAGACTCATGAAGCCGTCAAGCTACTTGCTGGTCGTGTCGCGGGGTGGAATCGTAGATGAGGACATACTGGCTCGCATGCTGAGCGAGGGACGCCTCGCTGGCGCCGGATTGGATGTGACCGCCACAGAACCGTTGCCGGAAGACAGCCCGCTATGGGATACCCCGAACTTGCTAATAACACCGCACTGTTCCGGGGGGTCCGCCTTTACCTCCACCAACGTTATGGCTATTTTTCAAGAGAATCTGCGTCGTTATCTTGCCGGGGAACCGCTCACGAATCTGGTCGATTTGAAATTGGGATACTAACTCGTCAACCTTGAAACATCCATTTCCCATTGTTCCGAAACATTAGGGGCGATCATATTTGCAATAATTTCGTCTTCAAACAATTTTGCTGTCTTGACGAGAGGACCTGTGTAATTCAAATTGTAGGGAATAACGATCGTTATTCCCTACAGCAATCTTGTGACATGAGACCTTCGTAATATACGATTATTTCTTTTTTTGGCAGACCCATCTATGTGGTTACCGTTGCCTAAGCCGTTACCCATTCTTGGTCGGATGCCGTGGCATCACCGAGGCGGTGTCAGCAATTTACAACAACAAAGACACTCATATCACTCATTTATTCAAGTGTCTGGGTTATTGAATTCATACTTGGAAGGATGATTATCGTGTTAAGAAAATCAATGAAGATTCGCGAAAACGCCGAAATCACCGTTATTGATGTCACTGAAGATCTTGGAAATCATGTGGCAGGAGAACTTAAGCAAACGCTTGAGGCTCAAAACACGTTGAAGATTGTTATGAATCTCAGCGAGGTGAAACATATCAGCAGCACGGCGATAGGCGCCTTGGTAGGCGTGGCAATGCGGCTCCGACGAAAAGGTGGCGATCTGAAGGTGTACGGCCTTCGAGACAATATAATGCGAGCTTTTGATTTGGTAGGCGCTGCAGGGATTGTCGAGATTTTTTCGACGGAAAGTGGCGCGGCTGCCGCGTTTTTGGCGCCCGCTTAAAAACTGCACGAATCTCAATTCGGTAGGTTTCAGGTACATGGTAGCAGTTGTATTACGGAAGTCGGCAGTGCTGTCGAAACAATGATCATAATGTTATGTCGGCAGGTGCCGCGTGAATTGAGACGAAAGGAGAAGACTTCACATTGAAATCACTACAGAAATCGGTTCAATCTGTCATTAACGACGGACGAATAGGCAGCCCGGTGTTCGTGCGTTGCATGTTGCAATCACCGCACGCGGACGCGGATACCGTTAGAGCAAGCGCTGCACTCGCGAATATTACGAATTCCTGGATGCCGTCTTCCCCGGAACAGATTTATGCGCAGGAGAGTCAGGATGGAACCCAGTCCACCACGATGATAAAATACGTGGGTGGACAAACGGCTCTGCTTAGCGTGAATCGCGTTGCAGCCAATCAGGAGGAATCCATAGATTTGGCTCTAGTCGGAAATAAAGGGGCAATTTATCACGAAACTCCGCGTGGACAGTATCGGATGATGAGAGCTTCGATCCAACTTGATGACGAGAACAATCTCTCGGATCTGATTGGTCAGGCAATTGCGTCGGGAGAACCTGTAAACTTGAGGAGTGAGGAGTAACATGGACAGTCAAGAGAAGTACGGTGTTTTAATCATCGGCGGAAATCGATCGCACCAGGAAGGCTATTCGCGCACTTTCGCCGCGGAACCGAGATGTCGGCTCATCGCGTCGTCCGATGAGAAGGATGCCCCGCCCGATCGTGTTGAGCTGAATCGAGCACTTGCCGAAGAATTGGATATTCCTTACATACCGGACTTGGAAGAGGCGTTGGCGCGAGACGACGTGCACATTGTCTGCTCATGTGTAGAGACCGAGCGGCGCGGGCGTGTAGGCGCTCGATGCGCGGAGGCGAGGAAGCACGTCTATCTGGACAAACCGCTTGCGTTGAACCCCGACGACGCGGCGAAGATTGTAGCGGCGGTGAAGCGAGCCGGTGTCCGCACCCAGATGTACTCTAACATTCACGATCCGGCGGCGCAAGCAGCGCGTCAGGCGTTGAATCGCGGGGACATCGGGGAACTTCGCGCCATTCATTGCGACGTGGTCTTTGCCAAGGGGCACCCGGGGTCTGCGCCGGTGGGCAACAAGCGCGTAGAAAAGCCTAGCGTGGAACGTTACACCTTTGTCGATGCCAAGCGAGAGATGTTTGATATCGGAGTCTATGCGGTCGCTACAGTGAATTGGTTGACTCACAAGAAGATAAAGACAGTGTACGCGAACACCGGCAATTACTTCTTCAGGGGACACTTCGATCGCGATGTGGAGGATTTTGGAGCAATGGTATTGACATTGGAGGACGGTGTCACCGCGACGGTCGCCGGAGGTCGATTTGGATGGCTGAGTCACCCTCAAGGCGGTATGCGGGGACTGCACCTCGTCGGGACGCGGGACACATTGACATTTGACCTCTCTAAATCTCATCTGGAAGTTTTCGCCGATGAACCCGTTTTTCAGCCGCCTCCGCCTCATCCATTGGATCCGACGGGAATGTGGGGAAGTACCCAAACCAAATCCACCGGACCGCCGAAACGACAATGGGTTTCCGTCAGTGACGGACAGGGTCGGGACGAAATTGCCTCGTTTGTAGACTGTGTCGAAAACGGAGTGGAAAGTGAAATGAACGCCGAAATGGCGGCGCCGTCGATTTCGGTGATTACGGCGGCGTTTCAGTCGGCAGCAACTGGAAAAGTTGTTGAGCTCGGATAACGAATTCTTGAAAATCCGGGCATAGCCAATTTCTACGCCGTGGACAGATTGGAGCGTTGTAGGAGGAGTTATGGTACGTGTTGTACTGGTTGCATTCGCGATTTTATGTGTAGCGGCGACCAAAGTTTCCGCAGGGCAAATGGAAGATGTGGTTTACCTTGAGAATGGAGGCATCGTGCGGGGTACGATCTTGGAACAAATTCCTGACAAGTCGTTGAAGATAAAGCGGCGAGACGGCAAAGAGTTCAAGTATAGGATGCGCGATATTGTGAGAATTACAAGGGAGCCCGTCCTAGGTTCGCGAACTTTTATTCAGAAGAAAAATCCCATGGTAGCGCTCGGTTTATCGTTTCCGATCGTGGGCTCCGGACAATTCTACAATGGAGAGTACACGAAGGGGGTCGTGCAATGGGCGCGGCAATCGTAGGACTGGGGCTTATACTCGGCGCGGGTGGCGACAACGTGGACAGTCCTGAAGGAAACCTAGACGCAGATAACGATGATTGGAGGAGTATCCCCGGGTATGTGCTTTTGCTCGGAGGGGCTATTTGGTCGTTGGTTGACGCGCCTATGTCAGCCAATAGAATTAATCGGCAAAATCAAGGGGTTTCCTATGGGCATCTGATCGAACTTGGCAGCGACCGTGCCACTGTGGGAATCGACCCCGTAACGTCGCGCAATGGATTGGGCACCATGCTAACCCTGCGGTTTTAGATGGCGAACACAATCTTCATTCAACGAAGATTCATCAGGTGAAACACAGGATGTTGAGCGAATCTTTTTCGACAACAATTAAATTCTCCTGATATTTGCTCGACGTTTGCGTAAGTCCTACGCCTTATACTTGATAAATTCCGCTCTAATCTGAGTTGCATCTTCGTCACCGGTTGCATCTCCGCCACGTATCCGATCCAATCCGTACATAATAAGTCCATCAGCACCTCTTTTGCGTGCCTCCTCTATTAATGCTTCCCGTAATTTCTCCGTGCTGACGAAATCACCTGCGTGTGCAACCGCATGTCCCATTACCTTATAATCTTTCTCTACGTCGTTCTCGGAATAGTAAACGTCAACATGGTCGGTAGGCGAATATGATTCCCCGACGTAGTCGACTTCGGCGCATGCGCTAACGAATAGGAAAAATGCTGCCGTGAGTGAAACGCTGTGTTTGAACATGACAAGTTCCTTTGTGCGCGTCACAGCACACCTACCCAATTGTAAGAGATTTGGTGGCTTGCTGGGTTTCTCGTCGTTCAACCCTACCTACACCTCAGTATCTGATGTAATTTTATAGTTTTCCGCAGTCATTCCATCGCGTTAACAGGCGAAAGAACTTGCGTAAGTCCCGTAGAGCAAAGAATTGTTTCTCACCGCGTTCCAAGCCCTCTAGAGTTTTGTTGTGGCGGCGGGTAGGTAGACAAGGTCTCGGTGCCGGCTCAAAGCTCAGAGACCTCGAACACCACTTCAAAGCGTGAATTGATCCGAGCCAATTTGCCGCTAGTCCAGGTCGGGCGGGGTCTGTCCGGACAAAAAGCCTCCCTGCGCGAACGACGGACCGGAAATCAGCGCCGCCAGCGAGATTGCTACTAGCATCTTGGTTATCGACTTAGCCATCATACTTGCTCCCGCCTTGATGATGCTTATGGTTGATAGAACAATCCGCTTCGTCCTCTGCCTTCAATCGTAGGGTCGAGGTTCTCTTGACCATTCCTCAAAGGGTTAAACCGTGTTCGCATGCGGATGGATGGTGCGAAGACTCCCGTACGAATATATAGTGGTTATGTTTATCCAAGCCGTATCAAAACCGCCATTCCAACAGCGTCGCATGATGACGCGATACAAGCGCCCCGATTATTGTACCAACCGCCGCGCCGGCAGTAACATCGGAAAAATAGTGCCTACCTAGATAAATTCGGGTGACACCGACCAATCCCGCACCGATGTAGAGCGGAAAACGAAGTTTGGGATACCGCGACCCAAGGAGCGTTGCACTGGCGAAAGCGCATGCGGTGTGCCCCGATGGAAACGCCGGACTCCCGACCACATCGCCTAGGGGCCGTTTACGTCCGATAATCTCCTTCAACCCCCAAACGGTTACGCTTGTACCGATGACAGTGGTAGTCATCAACCTCCCCGTGTCCCGATGTTCATCATTTCCATAAGCCATCAGAAGGAGAGAAACCCCCATCATTACTCTGCTATCGCCAAAATAGGTGCCCACCTCCATGATGGTGCCAAGCGGTTCGCTTCGAGGCGGTTCATCATAGATTGCGTCGAATATGTCCCGATCCAGTCGCGCAAAAAAATTGCCCTCATCCGCGTGCCCCGCAACGGAAATAAGGCAGAATAACAGTGTCCAAAGAACAGATTGGGGGATTTGCGTTTTCATCATTTAACCTCACAAGTTAGGGACGTGTAAGGAGTTTAGACCGCTCATAAACTGACCGATCTCGTTGCCGTGTTCCGGCAGGTCTTCATGCGCGAAGTCAGGGCAAATTGCCAGCGATTTGTCCATTTCTACAGTTATATATGCGGCAGATGGCGATGAAGGCACACAGATGGCGTCCAACGAATGGCGTTGGTTTAGTGATCATGAGCCGGTTTCCTCAATAATATCGTTAATCAAGGTGACCCACGATACTCAATTAATGGGATGAGATCCAAACTCATACACACGATAGATTTTATGTAACTGTTTAGTCCAGTCTGTAAGAGTGGCGAAATCTGTGCAGCATTGGGCACAATTGCTTGCTACGGAGGATTCAACGCATCAATATGACGAATATAAGGGAACAACAGTTAATTGCTCGAATTGCTGAATTGGAAGCTGAAAATCAGGGATTATGCGTCCGTATAGCCGAATTGGAACAGCGGGTGTCAAAACTGTTAGCTCGTCCGACTTCGCCTCCAATAAGCTCGACTTTGTACATGTAAGTGGCATAACAAAGGTTGTCAATCGAGTGTTCCAGGAAAGCGGCTGAGATTTTAACCATCTGGCTTTTTTGGTTGACCATTGAAAAAGTCTCCAGCGACTTCTGGTGCAATATAGCCTGTCATCCGTTGTTCTTTCAAAGGCTGGTGCGCGGTGCGCACCTTACGAGAAATGGTGGGTAGTGCCCACCCTACAACTACAAATGCATAAAGTCGAACTTAGAGCTCCCCCACTCATTTTTTAGTTGCGTTCGATGATGTATTAGGACTCAGTTGTTTTCTTCATGACTATAGTAGAGTTATCATCAGTTTCAATAGTTAGAATGTCACCTTTAATTTCGTAGGTGCCACCAAAGGAAAAATCATCTCCATCTTCCTCAATAAGTTCTACGTGTATATTAGAACCTTGTATCGTATATGTTCCTGTTATTGTACTAGAATTAAAAACGCCAATGTCAAGTTCACGATACAAGAACCATAAGCAAGTTTTGTCTTCGTAAAAGTCAATTCCATATCCAGTTACCCTAAATCCTTCCCCTTGTCGTACTACCTTCTCACCGTCAATTGATTGTATTTGCCATTCACCGACTATTCGTTCTGAATCACTTGTACCAAACCCGAGTAGCCCACCGTTGTCTTCGCTTGAACTACAGCCAATAACAATTAAAAGCATTAGGATTGTAAGTCTATTCATAAGTCGCTCCTTATGGGTGCGCTTGTCTGTCCACAATGTGCTCCTTTAGCCAATGGTTAGTTTCCTTAACTTGATTCATCAACGCATTATGTTCACTGCTCATATGCTTTCAGTCCGCTTTTCATCGGGGATAAGCAAGCGGAAAGCGCTCGCGATAGAGATTTTAGGGCGATAAAGATTTTCATAGCCCATCTGAACACATTCGATTTTATCAAAAAATGATTCTGTTGTGTTGATGATAAACTCGCACAACAAAATACAACTCAAAAACAGACTCAACCCAAGCTGTATCCGTCTGAAGCGGTTACTTTTGCGCCGCTATTGCCGACTTTCCGAAACCGGATAAAGGGTTAATCTCGCTTTCTTCCCCGCTCCCTCATCGGCAATAATTAGTGTGCCGTCCACAGCGAAGGTGATACCTTCAGCCTGACGATGCCACTCGGTAGGAAACTGCTTGGCTGCTACGACCCGCGCCCCCGGTGTAATCTCCGCAATCGTCCGCTGGCGAGCAGCTACGACAAAGTAATTTCCAGACACAGGGTGTCTTTCAATTCCGGAAGGCTGAAATTTCTTCCCCCCGATATGACGAGAGAATTCAATGACAGGTATTACTACATGCGCATCTTCGTTTAGCTGTTTCTCATCAGTTGACCAATGATAGATTGCCAACTGTTCCTTTAGGTCTTCCCTACGAGCGCTTTTGCACATCAGTAGGAGTGCCCGCCGATTCGAGTCGTACGCCAAGCCCTCTATTTCGTAATCTCTCCCGACTCCGGTAGTATAGATATTATAAAGAACGGACTCGCCATCGGCGCCTTCACTGCACTCGTATAGCCGCCCTGAACTTGTGACCAAATAGACTTGATCGTCAACTGTCGCAATGCCTTCGAAATCACCGGCAACCGGGGCTTTCATATCCGCTAGTTGAAATGCTTTTACGATTGCCCCCTTCCGATAATCGATCTCGTAAATGACCCCTTTTTCATCACTGTGCGCCAGAAGTCGATTGTCCATGGTCATTGCCAAACCGGAAATCTCTTTAAGACGTCCGGGCAGCTTCCAGCGCGTCACGGTCTCTACTTCCAGATCATAGCTTTCGAGAGATATTTTCCTTTGTAATACCACCTTCGTGTCCATCGAAAAGTGGTCAATTAAAATGTCCGGATTCATATTTAGCAAATCTTCGCTCAAACCTGCTGCTGAATTCTCTCTATGGACTTTTTCTTCGTTCGAGCCTGATGATGGATTCTCTTTATGGACTTTTTCTTCGTTCAAGCCTGTCGATGGACTCTCTCTATGGACTTTTTCTTCGTTCAAGCCTGTCGATGGACTCTCTCTATGGACTTTCTCTTCGTTCAAGCCTGTCGATGGACTCTCTCTATGGACTTTCTCTTCGTTCAAGCTTGTCGATGGATTCTCTCTATAAACTATCGACGCCAAAAGGATAAGAAGGCTAAAGCCAAAGAATCCGAGCAGGAGATTATCTCCGTGATTTCGCATGTGCAATTATGCCGTTACGGGTTCTTTCCCCTTCAGTTTTACGTTGTTGATATATCCTTTTCCGCTCTCTTCAATGTCCCGGATAAAGGAGGGCAAATTGAAAGATTTTTTTAACCGAACATCAAACACAACGGTGGCAGTTCCGTCCGCATTCTCGACCACATTTGCCACTTGCCACCGCTTGGTAGTAGATTCAAGGATTAAAGCCGTTGCTTTCTGAGCCGCATTGACCTTCGTTGTGTGCACTTCTATCTGGGCATCATAGGGGTTTTCGGTGGCAATGCCCGTTTCGTCGGAGGCTGTGCCCCATTTTGCAGAATCATCGATTCTCCAACCGGAGAGTACTTCCGGTTGCGCTCCAAAATTGCTTTTCCACACAGCCAGAGCTATGATGACAAAAACCAACGATGCGAGGTAAGCCACTAAAATAAGTTGGGTACCAGCCGCCAGTCCTATCCCGATTGCCATAAGCATATATACGGAATCCATCGGCTCTTCGAGCGAGGTGCGAAAACGGACTGCCGCCACGATGCCTGCCAAGCTGAACGCAAGGGCAAGACTACCCTTGACCAAAAAAACAACCAACGATATGGCAATAGGTATAACGAGCAAAGTGTGTGCGAAGGATTGACTGTATTTCTTGCGCGGTCGCGTCCAACGATATATCCAAGTAATCGGGAGCGTAACCCAAAAAGCCAGCACCAGAGCAACCATAACGGGAATGGTGTGTTCGGGATCAACAAGCGTGATTATGCCCTCTTTGATGTTCCCTTCAACAAGTGTGGCTACCCCCTCTTTAATGTTCCCCAGTGTAACGGATACATCTGCTCTAGTGTTCCCCCGTTGTGCTGCAAAAAAGCGTTCGCGCTCTTGGGTGACGTAAATGAGAATTTGGGGGAAGAGGTGGAAAATCCCACCGAGCGCCAAAAGCCATGCGACATAGTAAACAATCAGACGTACGATTATGTTTTTGAGCTTATGATGTATGTAGTTGAGCATACGATATCTCTCCTATTTGGGTGGCTAGAACATGAAACCGGCGCGCAGATACACTCCCGTTACGTCATCGCCCTTTACGACCGCAACGCTCACGGTCTGCTTACGCTTGAGAAAAGAGAGCCAGAATCCGACTCCGACACCGGTGTGCCATTTGTCGGCATCGTTCGCATCATCGGCATAAAATACCCGGCCGGCATCAGCCGCAGTGAACAGGCCGAACTCTCCCGGCACCAGGATCTCGATTGGCGCCAGAACAAGCCGCAATTCGACATTCCCATACAGCGAGGTGTCTCCTGCAAACCGATTTTTCCGGAAACCGCGCAACTGGCTATCGGATGAGCCAATATCGACAAAACCGGGCCCGCCCAAGAAGGCGCTCTCGTGGAAAGGATAGGTGCCCCACGCCTTCTTTCCACCTGCTCTCAGAGCCAGGGTCGGGTTCGTTGGAATAGGCGCCGTCACGTAGGTACGGACTTCTCCATCTATGCTGCCAAAGGTCGACTCTACATCCCAGGCGTCCGGGTAAACGGCGCCGGCAGCACGGACCAAAAACCCGCGAGTCACATACGCCGGATTGTTACGCGTGTCGTACATGATTTCACCCGATGCTCCTACTTGACCGAAGTGCTTCATACCGTACACCGGGTGATCCAGAGAACCGATGAATTTGCCCTTGTTGGAATCTAGCGGCGTGTTTGAATACTTGATAATCGGTCCTAGGCGGAGGGTTAATTCCGAGCGAAGGCGGTCCGTAGGACCGCGGGGCACATCTTCAACATGCTCTTTCTTTCGAAAATAGAGGGATGGTGCGAAGGCGATATGACTCTGTTCCACCTGATAGAAAGAAGATGATTCCGGAATCTGAGTGTTGTTACCGAATCCGTTGAACCGGATTAGCTGAATTCCGGAATACTTGAAGTGAACTCTCGCGTCAAAATCACGCAGTAGGCGGCGAAAGTCGCCGGTATAGGAGGCAAAGGGCTCGAGACTATTCGTGGCAAGCCCACCGCCAAAAGAATGCCGCGAAGAGAAAGGGACTTTTCGATAACCGAAATACTGGCGCATGTTGCGTACCCCCACGAACAGCCCCAGATCCGGATTCACCATAATGGTCGGGGAAGTATACGCCTCCATGCCCCAGTCGAGTGCATACCGTGCAAGAGCAACTCGAGCAAGTTGTGCGGGAGCACGCTTGAAGGGACTCTCATCGATTTTCGCACCCACCCCTTTGAGGAACCGATTTTTCCCGCGAGAATCATAGAACCGCGTCTTTGAGGCACCAGCTTCGGAAGTGTTTGTGAAGGTGTCGTCCCCACCGCCGCCATCAATGCGAAGGACAATGCCGCCCTTAGTCCCTGATATTTCTGCGCGGTCTGCCCCTCCGCGGAGGTATATTCGGACTTCCCGGGTTTCTTTGGGATGGAACGTCCTCTGGAAATAGGGTGCTTTCCTTTCTCCACCAGCACCGTCTATGAGACCGATACGGACTACCACATCACCGCTCGGCATGTGTTCACACTGGAGGTACTCGTCCTGATCGGTCGCCTGGATTTCGACTTGGCGGGTAATCCACGTGTAGTATCTGCCGGCAAATTCAGGCAATGCGTCCCGCCTCGATTTGAGCGCCTCGGCAAGAGTTTCTCCAACAATCTCGTAATACGGCTGTGGGAGTTTCCGTACTGCATCCTCAATTACTGAGTCCGATAACTCCGTGCAAAACGCTGTTACTACCGAGTCCCATGCAGCTTTATCAAGTTCGGCAAGGAACTCGCGATCAAGTTCGGAACCAGTAGCCGTCAGGGCTAACAGATTCGAATACTTATCGTCGAATTCGATGATATACTTGGGTACCCCTCTACGTGCCACCGCCATGGCGAACCCGTCAAGGTCGATAAAAGCTTGGTCGCGATCCTCCGGTATTGGAACCCAAGTATAAGATTCGCCATCGGGGAACCGCGCCCATCTCCACTGACCGTGATGACGGTCCTTGTCGTTGATGAGAAAATCCATCAATCTTGCCTTTAGAAAGGATCGGGCATCAACGCGGTTGCGGGGCGTTTTTTCCAAACGCTTCCATAGACGTTCCGTTCCGTTAATCTGTCGAGAACCGGCAAAGCCGGGGGCACTGTCCGCCCCTTCGGAAGGGTGTTCCTGCAGCATGCCTATAAGTCCGGCAAATTCCTCTCGGTACTCCTTCAGCTTGGGATCATCGGGAATAACTACGAGCGTGTGTTTGGAATGGAGGATACCGGTGGCTTCCATCAGCGCATCGACCACGAGTGCCCCTGTCGGCAGTAGTGCACTAATCATGTCCTGAAGGAAATCGTCGGCGATCGTACCCTTGAGTTCGTCCCATATCCGTTTGGTGGGATCCTTGTCCAAGGAACGAACCGTGTACCGGCGACCATCCTCCCCTGTAAAATGAAGGGATATGGACTGTCCGAATCCACCAGTGCGAAGCGGAGTCAGCCCACCTCCCACACTGTCAAGGTCTAGGACTGTTACTTCGATTGGGGTGGTCCAAAGATCTCGGTAGTCGCTGCCGTAGATCCAACGTTTGAACTCGCCGGCGCGGAACCTTTCCCCCGGAGCCACTACGTGGGTCTTGGCACCCTGCGGCGGAATAGATCGATGAATCCGGTATCCTGCAGGAGGTAGTTGCTTCTGAGGCGTCGAATCTGCCGGAACAGTAGGGAGACCTGACCGTCCGTAGCTAATACCTTGCACACCATAAATCAACAACATCGTCGCCAGAATCAACACGAAGATTTTTTTATCTATACTTGGGGCCAACATGAAAAAACCCTGATATTTCGTTTCCAACTATTTTGCGCCGATTCGTGTGCTGTAAAACGCGGGTTTCTTCCGTGATAAGAAAAGAAACAAAGTAAGTGTTTAGTGGCTGGTGATTAGTGGATCTCCACCGCATTCGCTATTCGCTCATTTGGTGGTCAGTAAAAACCCTGAAGCCATGAGACGGGCAATGAATGGGATCTCTATAGGAGCTCTATCAGGATCTACTATGGGAACTCTATCGCATTCGCTATTCGTTCATTTGATCATTCGTTATTCACTCACTTGATCGTACTACGAACCGGGAAAATGAGCATTCACACCGGGTGCGCCAAAAAAAAAAAACAGAAAAGACCGTCTAAATTCATAGCACTCGACCCCAGAAATCAATGGACTAAACAGTTACGAAACAAAAGAACTTGCAGGTTGGGTTGAGGGCAGCCAATCCATCACATCACTACGCTTGTAGAGCGTTCATATCGTTGACTCAATGGCGGTGATTACTGCGGGAAATTGAGCGTGATTTAATCCGTTCGGATCTGTCGCCAGCCTGAACGGGCGAAACGGTAAAGAGAGTTTGTACTACACGACTCAATTATGGCAAGAAGTCAGGGCTATGTCAAGTCTCTAGCAACTTTGCCACAGGGGAAACGCATCTAATTTCAGAGGAAGTCTCATGGTGGTAGAACGAACGATTTACTTACCATCCGCATTATTTGAAATCGATAAGTTGAATTTCGTTGTTAAGTATAAGACCTCAACATATCCCTTGGGACGACATGCAGATAGAAAGACCTGATGATGTTCCGCAGTTGATTGGCTTGCAGCAGTGGCTGGGGCTTGATGCTATCACAGATGACGTGTAACTGTTTAGTTTGGTCTAAAATAGTTAAAAAATTGGCTGACATTTATTTGGGTGTCATCGTCGTTAGAGGTGTGCCTCTCCCACAAATCGAGATTGGGAAATCCCTCCCACAGAGTGGAGTAGCATCCGCCTATTACATGCAAACGACGGACGGGCGATGAATGGGATCTCTATCAGGATCTACTATGGGAGTTCTATCGCGTTCGTTATTCACTCACTTGATCCTTCGTTGTCCACTCAGTTGATCACTCGCTATTCACTCGCTTGATTACTGCTACAGCCGACATCGGCGATATAGATTGATGAACTAAACAGTTACCACTCGCCTAAATCTGCTACGCATAATTCAACTTTTACTCATCCGACAATGCGGATGATAAGCATATCTCTCCTCTTTGATTGGCTAGAACATGAAACCAGCGCGCAGATACACTCCCGATAAGTCATCACCATTGACCACCGCGACGCTCACGGTCTGCCTGCGGCGGATGAAAGACAGCCAGAATCCGCCTCCGACACCGGTGTGCCATTTGTCGGCATCGCTCGTATCGTCGGCATAAAATACCCTGCCGGCATCAGCCGCAGTGAACAGGCCGAACTCTCCCGGCACTAAAATCTTGATTCGGGCAAGAACCAGCCGCAGTTCGGCATTCGCATATAGCGAGGTGTCACCCGCGAACCGGTTTTTACGAAAACCGCGTAACTGGCTATCAGATCGGCCGCTTCCGCTAAAGCCAGGCCCGCCCAGAAAGGCACTTTCGTGGAAGGGATAGGTGCCCCATACTTTCTTTCCACCTGCCCTCAGAGCCAGGGTTGGGTGCGTCGGAATTGGAGCCGTCACGTAGGTACGTATTTCTCCATCTATGCTGCCAAAGGTCGACTTCACATCCCAGGCGCCCGGGTAGACGGCGCCGGCAGCCCTGACCAAAAACCCGCGAGTCGCATACGTCGGATTGTTACGCGCGTCGTACGTGACTTCACCCGATGCCCCTACCTGACCGAAGTGACTCGTACCGTACACCGGGTGATCCAGAGAACCAATAAATGTGTCCTTGTTGGAATCTAACGGCGTGTTGGAATACTTGATAATCGGTCCCAGGCGGAGAGTTAATTCCGAGCGAAGCGGTTCCGTAGCGCCGCTGGGCACATACCCATCATCCTCACCATCATGCTCTTTCTTTCGAAGATTCAGGAGTGGTTGAAAACCGAGGGAAGGTGCGAAAACGGTATGACTCTGTTCCACCTTATAGAAGGAAGACGAGCCCGGAATCCGAGTGTCGTTACCGAATCCATTGAACCGGATTAGCTGGATACCGGAATACTTGAGGTGAACTCTAGCGTCGAGATCGTGCAGTAGGCGGCGAAAATTGCCGGTGTAGGAGACAAAGGGCTCAAGACCATTCGTGGCAAGCCCGACACCAAAAGAGTGCCGCGAAGAGAAAGGGTACTTTCGATAGCCGTAGTACTGCCAATTCTTGCGCACTTTCACAAAGACACCCAGATCCGGATTCACCTTGATCATCGGGCGCATAAACGTCTCCCCGCCCCAGTCCAGTGCCCACCGTGCGAGGAGAATCCGTGAAGGAGGACGCTTGTAGCGGGTCTCATCGATTCTTGCTCCCTCGCCTTTGACGAACCGATTTTTCCCGCGAGAATCATAGAACCGGGGCTTTGAGGCACCAGCCTCGGATGAGTTTGTGAACGTGTCATCCCCACCGCCGCCATCAATTCGAAGGGCAATGCGACCCTTTGTCCCCGATATTTCCGCGCGGTCGTCTCCCCCGCGGAGGTATATTCGGACTTCCCGGGATTCTACGGGGTGGAACGTCCTCTGGAAATAGGGCGCTTTCCTTTCTCCACCAGGATCTTCTATGAGACCGATACGGACTACCAAATCACCGTTCGGCATGTGCTCACACTGGACGTACTCGTCCTGATCGGTCGCCTGGATTTCGGGCTGGCGAGTTATCAACGTATAGTATTTGCCGGCAAATTCAGGTAATGCGTCACGCCTCGATTTGAGCGCCTCGGCAAGAGTTTCCCCAACCATCTTGTAATACGGCTGTGGAAGCTTCCGCACCGCATCCTCAATGACAGGGTCCGGTAGATCCCCGCAAAACGCTGCTACTACCGAGTCCCATTCAGCCTTATCGAGTTCGACAAGGAACTCGCGGTCCAGTTCCCAGCCAGTAGCCGTCAGGCTAAACCGGCTAGGATACTTATCGTCAAATTTGATGACTCGCCTAGGGAGGTAACTACGCGCCACCGCCATGACAAGCCCGGTGAAGCCGAGAAAAGCCTTGTCACGATCTTCGGGTATCGGAAGCCAAATATAAGAATCGCCTTTGGGGAATCGCGCCCATCTCCACTGACCGTAATGACGGTCATTGTCGTTAATGAGAAAATCCATCAGTCTTGCCTTAAGAAAGGCTCGGGCATCAACGCGGTTGCGAGGCGTTTTTTCCAAACGCTCCCATAGCCCCTCCGATCCACTAATCTGTCGAGAACCGGCAAAGCCGGGAGTATTGTTCTCTCCTTCGGAAGGGTGTTCCTGCAGCATTCCCATAAGGCCGGCAAAATCCTCGCGGTACTCTTTCAACCTGGGATCATCGGGAATAACTACGAGCGTATGTTTGGAATGGAGGATACCGGTGGCTTCCATCAGCGGATCGACCACAAGTCCGCTTGTGGGCAGATGCGCACTGACCAAGTCCTGAATGGTGTCGTCCACGATCGTATTTTCGAATTCGCCCCACAGCTTTTTGCTAGGATTTTTATCTATGGAGCGAACCGTATATCGTCTGCCATCTTTCCCTGTAAAGTGAAGAGAGATGGATTGCCCGGCTCCGCCAGTGCGAAGCGGCGTCAAGCCACCTCCTACACGGTCGAGGTCGAGCACCGCGACCTCAATGGGTGTGGTCCAGAGTTCCCGCCAATTGCTCCCGTGGAGCCAACGTTTGAACGTACTGACGCGGAACCTTTCCCCTAGAATCACCATGTGGGTCTTGGCGCCCTGCGGAGGAATAGATCTTTGAATCCTGTCCCTTGGGGCAAGTGGCACCTCCCGAGATGTCGATTCTGCTGGAACAGAAAGTGCGAGCACCAACGAGAGTAGAAAGGCGCTCCATTTAGAAAATGTCATTGATGCGTCTCCATCTCTTTCGTAGAAAAGCAAAGCAATCCGTGCGCTATAAAACCCGAGTTTCCACCTTGATAAGAAAAGAGGTAAAAGAACTTGTGGGTTGGGTTGAGGACATCAGTCAATCACATCGCTACGCTTGTAGAGGGTTCATATCGTTGACTCAATAGCGGTGATTACTGCAGGGAAAATGACCGTGATTTTGTCCGTTCGGATACGCCATCAGCCGGAGTGGGCGAAACGGTAGAGAGAGAGTCTATGCTGTACGACTCCATTATGGTAGGAAGTCAGGGTTTTGTCAAGCCTTTGGTAATTTTGCCAGTGATGTATAAGAGAATTCTGCAAAGCCGTTCACTAATGGATGTAGACGGCGTCGGATTCGAGCGAGGAGATTCGAAGAACTTTTCATGCGAATCTCCCCAACTGTTAATTGGACGTTGCACTGAAAAGAATTCCGATGCTGTGCGTCGTGAGATTGAGTTCCTCTCCAGTTTGTAGATTCCTGGCAGGATGAAATGAGAATTGCTGCAATTTTAATCTGGAAAGTACACGAAGGGGGTCACGCAAATGGGCGCGGCGATAGTAGGATTGGGGCTGGTACTCAGCGCGGGAGGTGACAGTTCGGATAACTTTGGCAGAAACCGTGACGCGGATAACGACACTTGGAATTGACCCCGTAACATTGCACAAGAGATTGGGCACTGTGTTCACCCTTTGGTTCTAATTGGCGGGTGCAATTTTTTGGGGACATTTTCGGGTAGGACTATGATTCCATCCTCTATAAGGATCAACTTAAGACAGTTCGTCTGGTATTTGTTGGGGCTTTCCGTCGCAAACCACTTACTCAGTCCCTATTGGGCTGAGACCCGGTGCGGTTGGAAACCGCACCTACCGTAAGGGGTGCGACGTAACCTAACCGACACTAGGTGAACTCCGTAACTTGATCCCTATAGGACTATAATTCCATCCCCCTAAAGTTGCGATTATAATTGCTACAAATAGCGTCAACCGAGTCTTCCAATGCGGGGAAGGAACATCTTATCGCATTTGCTAATCAAGAACTCTATCGCGCTCCCTGTTCGGTCGCTTGATCTCAGTTGATCGGTCGGTTGATTGTTAGAATCCGATTCGATACAGGAACTTGATGTTGCGTCCCGGTTCCGGCATTACCGCTTTGATTCTCGAAAGGTGTTGCCGATATTCCGTGTCGAGGAAGTTCTCGATTGCGAAAACGGCTTGATGTTGGAGCCCCCAAACCGAGAACAGATACTGGCAGCCCATATCGTAGGCGACGTATCCGTCGGTGGGCGCCTCGAACTCGCCTAACCGGTGCTGCGAATCCGAGAATCTTGCAGTCACATGGAGGTTCAACAGTTCTGTCACGTATCGGAGTGCCAGTTTTCCGTTGAGCGGTGGGATCCGTTCGATGGGCATTTCACTGTCCTTTAAAGTCCCTCTAATGTGACTCATGCGCGCCTGCGCATGCACGCGTGGAACAATCTCGGCGTCAACGCTCAACTCGGCGCCGTTTAGGACGGCATCCAGTCCCCTGTATTGATAGATCCACAGCCACCCCGCGGCGCCACTTCCCCACTCCTTTTCACCGGTGTTAGCCGGTATCAGGTAACCGTAAATCTGATTGCTAAAAACGGCTAAGTCCGCTCTTATCCGATTTCCCAAATAGCGTAAAAACGCCTCCGTTCCCCAACCGTTCTCGGTGCCGAGTTCAGAGTTTCCGATTTCGTAGGAGTAAGCTGCCAGGTGGGGTCCATCAGAGAAAAGTTCCTCGATTCCCGGAGCACGGAAGGTTTTCATCATTGTTGCGCCCGCCTTCAAATCGCCGGTCCAATGGTAGATACTCGACACGGCGCCGGACACGCCCCCGAAGTTTCTGCGTCGTACAGTTCCCGCGTTGGTAACGGTGCCCTTCGTGAATGGTTCAACTCGCTTGAAGTCGTATCGTACCGCGCCCTGAAACGTGAAGTCGCTAACTTTCCTCTGATTAAGGTAGAAGCCCGCGAAAGAAATCTCCCGCGTATGCGGCGTCCAGTAGAATCCTCCGGTCGAATGATCGCGATATTCGCTCCACACTCCGGCTATGGCGTCATCATTCAGATGAGCCAGCGCGGACACATTGGTGGTCATCGCATTAAACTCGACGCCGAGCCTCTTGTTGGATTCAAACTCTTGATGTTGATAGCGTGTGTGAGTCGAGTGAAGTTTCAACTTCTCAAGAAACGAGTCACTGAAGGCATACTTAAGGTTACCTTCATACCTCTGGCGATCGAGTTCAATGTTGACTCCCGATATGTGTCCTTCCGGCGAACCGGGAATTCCGTAATCCGAACGGTATCGTCCTCCCGATACACCAACGTACCCCCAATGTTTAACCAAGGAAGCGCCGCCTGAAAAATTGGTATTCGAGAGGGAGGTGTTCTCCAAGACACCGACGGGAGTATGCGTATCATCAGCATTACGTTGATTCCACGCCAACCGCCATGCAGTATCGCCTATTGGAACCGTCAGTCCCGTGGTCGCGGTGATTCCCGAATTGACGGATTCACTCTGAAGCTTGAGGTCTACGGTAGGACGAAGGGGCAGAGTCTGCGGGATGGTTTCGCGTTTGACATCAATGACGCCGCCGAGCGTGTTTGAACCGTAGATAAGGGATGCGGGACCTCGGATGACCCTGATGTTTTTGGCTGTGCTGGGATCTATTGCGACCGCATGATCTGCTGCGGACGCTGACTTATCGCCGGTGCGCTCGCCATCCTCAAGAATGAGCAGTCTATCTCCGCCCATACCCCGGATGACCGGACGTGCTACCGCGCGTCCCATCGACCGTTGTGCGACTCCGACCTCATCGCTGAGCGTGTCAGCAATGGTTATTCCCATCTTCTCATCCAGTTGCCCTTCCGAGAGTACGAGGTCGGTAGTTTTTTCAAGCTGTGCGAAGGCATCATCGTCCGGCGTAACCAAAATCTCTTGAAGTTCCACCACGTTGCCCTCCCTCGAAACGGTCAATGCCGGTGCATTCGGTGCGGGTTTCGCGATAAACCCGTGCCTGCGCCCATCCGCTGTATCATAGTGTCCAACGATAGAGCCGTCCTGATTGATATTCCATCCCTCGGTGCTTACGCTGCCCGGAATCTTAAATTCCTGTAGCCCGTCCCGGAATGTGCCGACATAGGTGAGCGTGTCACCACCCACCGATTTGGCTCGGGAAACGACAACCATTGCATCGTTGATACCGTGCACAAAATAGGATTCCAGTCTTTCCGCACGTGAAAGGTCAAGAGATACGAACTTGCCATTCCGGGTACGTATGTATGGATGAAATAAGCCATCAGCGTCTACGTAACTGCCCACCATGCCACCGGCCGCATTCACAGATTGGGCGTATGTTTTCGATGCCCCGGGGAACTCGATTATTTCGTCTCCCGAGAATCCACGGCGCACCCCGGAGGGATCTATATAATTTCCCGTCAGCGCCCCGGCCGCATCACTAATACCGTATATCTCCGTTTGGACGGCGCCTGGAAAATCGTAACGCCGTAACGCGCCGTTTTCCAAGACGACACCGTGGTGAAGACCGTCGCTGTCTTGATAATAGCCGGCGGCTATCCCTGAATTGCTGAGCGTATAGAAATAGGTGTTCTGCGAACCCGGGAAATCGTACGTCGTAAAAACCCCGTCAATAAGCGTAAAGCCGATTGTCTTCTCACCATCGGCGCCCCGCGTGTTGCCTGCGTAATCCCCAAAGTCGCTACTGGCGGTCAACTCTAAGAACTCTACACCGGAGACATCAATAGTTTCAAATGTATGGTTCGCGGCGTCGTTGGCAACCGCGGGTTGACTGTCAAGCTTCGCACCAGTGTCCCCTAAGAAAAATGTGTTGAGACACACGACTATTATAAACGTGTAAAACCATGTCTCATTCCGACGTGTTGTTTTCATCATGGGAAACATTCTCTTTTGTTTCATCTCTGTTATCCTCGTAGATTATTCTGTGTGTGAACTTACCCCCATTGTTTGGACAGTCATGAATAGAATTTAAGGTGCAACGGCTACCCAATCCGTCTACGCTTGAACGCCTGATGTTGTTGAAAATACACTTCGTGGTCATTATTTACTTCCTTTATCGTTTCACCGTCAACCTTGAGAATAAAACCATCGACATGCATTGGCTCGCCATCTTGGCTCTCTCCGCATGCGACAAGCAGCAATACCGGGATATCGAGAAACTGCTAAATCATGTTGTCCTACGAATAGAAATAGATTGTAATCCCGGCAAAAAGACTAATCGAATAGTAGACACAGTAAAACTGTCATTATGTCGACCTGAAATTCACCGGGGAACAGGTAGAAATAACTTGGGGGAAACTAAAGTGCGGATAAATCTTGCGGATTAAGCAGCGTAGACTGGCGGGGCGCGACTACGGATATTGTCAAGAGGCGCTGTGAATATGAAAGCTAGGTCGAAAGGGGAATGAACTGCAGAGCAAGAACCAAGATTGGGAAGGTTTTCAGCGTGGAGCGCAACACCAATGTGGTTCGCAATGAAAATACAAGTAGAACAATCGTGCGATTCGGAATGGCAGTGCTCGCAATCGTGTTCGTGTACGATTTCGACAAGGGCAACCGCTATCAGATAATAACAGATACCCATCGCCATCACGCAACCGGCAGATATAGTGCGGATTCGATTGTACCGCATGAACTTTCCCTCATTGTTTAGACAGTCATGAACGGAATTTCAAGGTATAATGGCTACCCAATTCGGCTGCGCTTCAACGCCTGATGTTGTTGAAAATACACTTCGTAGGAATCTCTACCCTACCGCACTGGGATCCCTATCAGGTTTTGTGATGGGAACTCTATCGCGCTCCTTCTTCAGTCGCTTGATCTTCGCCTCGGAGAAAGTGACCGATATATTCAATACATCACAGGCATTGTTACTCAATCGAATTAGCATCAGAATCTACCCAGCTTGAGTGCAACCGTCTCTAGGCGGTCGAGTTCAAGGTGGTAGATGCCGTTAAGCATGCCGTCCTCAAACTCTGCTCCGACGCGCAGTGTACCGTACAGCAGTATCAGCTCATCTTGCTGACTACGGATTCTCTTCCTTTTCGGCACCTCGACGTATATCCACTCATTTAGGAGTGGGATGGCACCGAAACAGCACGCCAATTGGTTTTCGAGCAATACGAAAGATTGAAGGTTGTCATCCTCACCGACAAGCGGCAACATAAATCCCTCAATTTCAATTTTCTCCCCGCTCAACGCTTTGATTTGCGGTGGAATATCCTCGTCAAGGTTCAGCGTGGCAATGTATGCGGGATCTTCCAATTTCTCCCAATCAGGTTCTCGGATATCGAAGCTACCAAGTGTCTCGAAGTTAACTGACTGATATGCTCCCGTGCGTTTGGCACTGGCCGTTGGTATCGACGTTGGTATCGACGTTGGTATCGAGGAGACAGAATCTGGAGGAGGATGCGCATTTTTTTGGGCTTCAGTTTTGGGGTTTGTCTCGTTTTCCGAGTTGGCATCATCGGAAATTGCCCCCGCGACCGCTAACGGGGCGCCTTGAACTTCAATGGACTTGGAGGCTGAATCTGACTCTCCGTCCAATTTCCTAAGCGCGCGAAGCGGATGAGATTTCGGCAGCATTTGAGAGACGCTGATCGACAGCACGACGAGAACTATGCCGGTAATTGCAAAGTACAGCCAAGGACTACGTCGCTTTTGGGTTTTGAGTTGCTTCATCTCATGCGCCTCCCTACTAATGTTCGTGATGCTCCTCGTGTTGCCCCTCGTTGCCTTCGGGAAATTTAAAATCAACGTCGGTAAAGGTCTGACCTTTGACCGCAATCGACGCGATTTCCGCTTGAAATTCGGTTGTACCTACGAGTGCATCCAATTGACCTTCAAATTGAGATGTGTCACCTTCGGTTTCTCCCGTCAGAACATTCGGAACGGCTTGAAGTTGCAAAGCCATAGTCTGTTCCGAATTCAACCGGTTTATCTTAAGCTCGATTGTTTTCTCCGTGAGTCGTACCGGATTTTCTGCCTCGCCGTCAAGGACGTAGGCGGTTAGTTTTCCGGTCGTTTCCTCCAGCACGAACTCAACGTGGGCGAACTCTTCGCCCAACACGACGAGTGTGCCGCCATGCGGTGCCGTGTGTTCATGATGGGTATGCGTTTCGTGCGCTTCTTCTTGATCGCTGCGATTTGCGCCTTTTTTCTCACAACCGGATTGGACGAAGATAACAGTAAGAATTGCAGCCCACATCACGAAAGTGTTTTGAAGTTTCATCATATTTGTCCCTACCTCAAATTGAGTTTTAGTAGAAAATCACACTCTTCTTGAAAATTTAGACGTTTCAACGCACTTGTATGGTATAATTCACACATAAAAGGGGAAAAATGCGTATGGCCCCAAAAGTGTACGTTGAATCATCTGTTATCAGTGCTTACTTTGACGAAAGGGTTGATGTTGTTTCTGTCGCTCAACGCCACTGGTCACGAATTTGGTGGGATCAAATTCGAGCAGAATATGATGTAGTGATTAGCGACGCCGTTACAGATGAACTATCGAATCCGAGTTTTCCTCACGCGCCCTATACGCTTGCTTTAGTCGTTGATATTCCTCGTGTTGGGTTTCCCGATGAAATCCGGGACATTGTGAATGCTTACATCACCAGAAATCTTATGCCACGGAATCCTGTAGGGGATGGTCTTCACTTGGCGCTTGCTTCATACTACAAATGTGATTATTTACTGACATGGAATTGTAAACACTTAGCGAATCCAAATAAGTTTCAGCATCTTCGCATTGTTAATACGTTGTTAGGTCTACACATTCCGACACTTGTTACACCAAATCAGTTGATAGGAGAACCCAATGATTAAAGACTCCCCAATTGTTGAAGATATCCGTCGAATCAGGAGCGCTCTCTCGGAGCAATTCGACCATGATGTGGATAAATATATTGACTACTTGCAAAGCAAGAGCGAGTCATCAAATCAAGCGGATATTGTAGAACCGCCTCCAGAATCATCTCCCGATCCAACGAACCGCAACTGCCGCGAGGGCTAACTAATAGGCGTTAGGTTCGTCGCAACATCCGTGCGATATGCTTTGACGGCAGGGACGACCCCTGCGATTGTTCCCAAGATTATAACACAAACCGGTGCGATTACGAATACGGGATGAAGTTTTAGCAAGTCCAAAACAATGCCGGTCTGCGCACGAACAATCGCTGCCGCCGCCGTGAAGATCACCCCGTAAACGGCGAACCCAATGATGGCGCCCAGTGCGGCGATGGATGCGGCTTCCAACACGATTACGGCAAACACCGTTTTGCGGCGCGCGCCGAGCGACCGCAAAATTGCAAACTCACGCCGGCGTTCGTTAATCGAATTATAGATACTTGCCAGAATCGAACCTCCTGCCACAACAATCACAAGATAGGAAACCAGCGCCAGAATCTGATTCATCCAACCGATCTTATCAAATAGCCCCGCCATCACCGCTCCAATAGGCCATGCCAGCGTTGCCACTTTACCTTGTTTGTTTATGGTCGCGTCCATAATGAAACCGATTTGCGGATTCCGAAACTTGAGCATGACTGCGCTTACCTCTTTGTGCTCGTCGGGAATCTCCTGTCCGGGTTGGGGGACATAGTCTTTCCCGTCTCCTCGCAGCACATGCCCTTCCATTCGATAAATCCCTTCTATCGGAATCCAGATGACGCGGTCGGATGGTGAGTTGGCCGGTTCAAGCACTCCAACCACGGTATATTGCTCGTCGTGCCGCATCGACTCGTCAAATACCAACCCGTGGTAGGGGGTGAAGTTGTCGCCTATCCTCAAGCCCAACTTCTGCGCGGCAAAGCTGCCCAGGACGGCCTCCTGTCTAGTCGGATCGAAAAAGCGCCCACCCTCTTGCGTCTGAAACCGAACGCCGTCGCGGTACTCGAACTTGGTGAACAACGTCGTTGTCGTGCCGACAATGCGGAAACCGTGATAGTTGTCTCCGAGCGCGTAGGGAACAGCGAGTTCGACGCGGGGGTCGTCTCTCATCGTCTGATACATCGCCCAGGGGATATTTCCGGGCGAGGTTTCGAGATGAAAGACGGTATTCAACACCAATTGCAACGGACTGCCGCGCGCTCCGAGAACCGCATCAAAGCCGATCCGACCGCCGGTGAACGCGGCTACCGACTGGGCTTTAATGCCGATGACGGCCATGACAAGCCCGGTTCCAAGCGCTATCGACAGCGTGGTAATGAGTGTCGAAAGCGCGTGCTGTCGTAGGCTGCGTCGCACGATAAAAAATAAGCCTATGCGCTTTTTCATTCTTCCGGGTGAATTGGGGTTTTAGAGATGCTTAGTTCAATGCGCGGTCCGTCAAAACATGCCGCATCTTCGCGCTTCATATAAATTTCGGCAGTTGAACTATACACAACACATATTGCAGTCTACACACAAGTAACGATTAGTCGAACTCGAAACAAAAAAACGGAGACAGACGATCGGCTAATCAAGGATTGTTACGGCAAACTAGCTGTAAGATCGAGTCTCGCTCACGACAGGAAATCGCGATCGGGAGATCGCTCCTACAGAAGACGTGTAACAAATTATGCCCGATTCACTTGTGCGAAATCGGTTGCTTCCTCAAACTGTCCCAAGATTTCCTCATCGTGGCTAACAGTGAGCAACCCGGCGTTGTTTTCGGCGCAAATCTCGCGGATAAGCGCTATGGCTTCGTTAGCGTGATGGTAATCCAGATTTCCTGTGGGTTCGTCGGCGAGCACCAGACTCGGTCGATTGGCGATAGCGCGGGCAACCGCGACACGTTGCTGTTGCCCGACGGATAACTGTGATGGTCGATATCCCATCCGGTCCCCAAGCCCTACCCGCTCCAGCAGGTGCTGCGCGAATCCTGCATCAATTCCCTTCCCAAACATCATTCCGAGCATGACGTTTTCCAACGCGGTGTAACCGGCGAGCAGATTGAAGGTTTGGAAGATGTAGCCGATGTGGCTGGCGCGCAACCTGTCACGCCCGGACTCGGAGAGGGCGGTCATTTCCTCGCCGGCCACGATGATGCGTCCACTATCGGCACCCAGAATACCGGCGATGAGATTGAGAAATGTCGTCTTCCCAACCCCGCTGGTACCCCTGAGCGCAATCTGCGTACCTTCCTCCATCTCGAAATGGGGAATGTCAATAATGCGGGTTTGTGATCCTTCGGGCGAAACGTAAGCCTTTTGAAGGTCAGTGATTGTCAAGAGCGGCATAACAACCCGTGATCAGTTGTCAACGGTTTCGCAGGGTTGACAGGTACGGCAAAGGTGACGATTGACGAGGTGGGCGCCCATAAGCAGGAGGCCACCAAGAACCGTGAAGATGACTTCGGCGTCTTCTGAAACGCCTAATCGCGCGATAATGATTAGCATCAAGGCGCCGCCCAGTATCAAAAATACACGCCGTTTTCGATGGTTTCGAAAGCCCCAGGTGAGACTGCCTACCGCAATTCCGCTGGCTGAAGCGACCATCACCAGTTCGGTGGACTCGGCCAGAATGAATCCAAGTCCAATGAGCGGCAGCACTGTCAACAACAACGGGGCAGCCATGCAGTGGACGGCACAAGCAAACGAGAGGCATGCACCGATGTTATCTACGGTCGAATGACTCATATGTTTGTTCATTTTTTCTCCCTGTGCCACGCAGTTTTGTCGGCTGCGTTGCATTCGGCATATTTAGGATGCGCAAAACGTAAAGATGAACCGCTATCATGTCTTGCGCATTCAGATGGTTGTTCTTTACCGGGTAACCGTCACCGGAATCGGCAGCGCCGCCGTGAAGTCGGCATGGTCCCCGTGCAACAGTTGGAGTTTGATTGTGGTTTGACCGGCTTGAAGTCCTATCACTTCAAAGACGAATTCTTCAGCGTGGGGATCACCCTCGTCTTCGTGCTCGTCTTCATGTTCTTCGTGAAGGTGAATCTCAATAATCGACGTATCGTACTCGGAAAGCGCCAAGCTGAATTCCTCGTCCTCATCATGGCCGTGGCCATCATCTTCCTCCTCGTCGTGGTCATCCTCGTGCTCAAAGGAAAGTTCTTCGCTATCATGATCTATGAACACGACGTGCACATCAAGTTCATCTCCAACTTTAACGGAGATTCCGCCGGTTTCCGTCCCCTGGAATTGACGGTAGATCTCTCTGTCGTCCACCATGAGAATAAAACCATCAGCATCGGCGTGGATTATCTCTTCATCCTCGCCCTCTCCGCACGCGATTAGTAGCATGGAAAGAGCAAGTAGCAATACAGGTAGCATTAAAAACCTTTTAATCATGTTGTCCTCCGGATAGAAATAGATTGTGTTCCTGGCGTAAAGACTAGTCGAATAGTAGACAGTTAGACTCCAAAAGACGTCCTAACATCCACCGGGAAATAGGTAGAAATAATTTGAGAAAAAACTGAAATGCAGATAATACTTGCGGATTAAGCGATGGAGGCTGGCGGGGCACGGCTACGGACATTGCCAACTACAGCCGTGCTTATAAAAGTTGGGTCGAAAGGCGAATGAATTGAAGTTCGAAAACCATGATTGGGAAGACCCTCAGCGTGAAGCGCAATACCGAGGTGGTTCGCAATGAAAAAGCAGGTAGAACAATCGTGCGATTCGGAATGCTCGTGATCGTGTTCGTGATCGTGCACGATTCCGGCAAGAGCAACCGTTATCAGATAATAACAGATACCCGTCGCAACCACACAGCCGGTAAGATTAATGTAGATTCGATTGTTCCGCAATGCCGTTTACCCTTTAAGAAGTGCGCTGATTCAGAATTAGGTGTATAATTCTAGCACCAACAAACAAGCTTTGTCCAATTTATTGATTAGGACTTTCGCAGCGCGTTCATGAGTCCCCTGATAAGAGGATTTAGGGATTTAAAATCAAAAATCTACCCCTGTGTGCCGAATTTACGTGCGTTCTGTTATGTTATAACATAACTACTTCGGAAGTCAAGCCAAAATGGAACCTTCTAGGGTGATTTAATTCTCCCGTAATTCGATCTCCAAGTCGAGGCTACGCCGGTGCAAGGGGATTTACTATCGCGCTCAAGGGAAACGCATCTAATTACAGAGGAGGTCTCATGGTGGTAGGCCGTACGATTAATGTTGGGTTTCACGCAAGTTCTGACACATTCAAGTAAAGTAGGCACTCGAAAATTCCTCCAAGATTAGCCGTTATTAACGGATTGTCGTTCAACCCAACCTACGACTCCTAAAATAGTTGTCACAAACTTAGCCCAATTTCTTTTCTGGGATGCAGAGAATTTAGATGTGTTTCCTCTGGTATCAAACGTCGGATGATCCAAAGAATGAGATTGCGGTTTACGGGTAGTGTGGAACATCCATCCGACAACCCTCTCAAGATTAGATGTGATTACCTTTGATGGGAGGATTGAGTGCCTTGACAATCGGATGGCAATCGCTTATGCTACATGCAATCAAATTCTATTACACGAAAGGATGGTCATGTATTGTGCATCGCCAGATTTCTCTTTTGATGTTCGTTTGTATGTTTGCAATCGTCAGTTTTTCGGCGCTAGAGGACAGTTATGCGGGTGAAGACGCCTCCGAGAAAGTTCGCATTCCGGGCTGGTTCCGAGTTGACACCGACACTTTGGGAACGCATTTCCTGATTGGGGCAACCCATTCGGTAGGCGGCGTCGCGCTTGAGTCAAATATCTTCATTGACGATACTCTCGGAGAGTTTGACCTCGGTGTTTCCATACCCGCAGTCAATGGTGACAGTTTCAGCCTCACACTATTGCCCATGCTTGGCCTCGGGTTTGACTACAAAGCACCGGATGGACCTTCCGCCATCTTTCCACACCTGTTTGTGTTTCTACCTGCAGGCAAATTCTTCTTCAAATCGTGGACGATAGGGACACTCTATTCCGTGTTCGATGAGGAACGGGACAACGAAGTCTACACGCGCAATTACCTTACGTATTCCCTTAACAGGACTGTCGCGGTTGGCCCGCAGTTCGAAACCGTGGTGGGTTTGGGCGATGAGAGCATAGTCTTCAGTCAGATTTTCGGTGCGCGGATCAATATTGGATACGGCGAGAATAACACGCTAGGTATCCTTGCCGGTTATGATACCAAGAAAATGGAGGAGCAATCCGGCTTAACGGGACGACTGAGTTTTACTCGCAGATGGTAGCGTAATTCGCTCTCTTGATTGCTACGAGAGTGCGCACGGGAAAAAGCAGAATTCAGATGAAGGAACTTGGTCTTCCATCGACACTATTTTGCAATTACCATCCGCTTCATCTGATTGAAGGTTGGAGTGGACAATTGATAGAAATAGATTCCGCTTGAAACGTGTTCGCCCCGACTATTGCGGCCATCCCAATAGGCGGCACGTTCTCGCGTAGAATACTCACCTGCAACATTTTCACCCAGATCTAACTGTCGTATCTGTTGCCCTTGAACATCGTAGATGCGAAGCGTAACCTCGGCGTCCGTGCTCAACCGGTACGGAATCCATGTCTCCGGGTTAAACGGATTGGGGAAGTTTTGCAGCAATGCCGTCCGCTTGACCTTAGCCAGTGTCGTTACCCTCAACCCAAACGGATCCACGGCAAACGGCGGCGTTCCAAAATCCTCAATGCTGTTATAGATATAGGCGGCGTGCCCGTCGCCATTCGGTTTCCCGTCGTGGTTCAGAAATGGCCCAGCATGGGAGGCGACAGCAACAGCATTCTCGCTCATGGAGATTGCGGAGCCAAAGTGTATATCTTTGGCACCGTCCTTAGGCACAACTTTTGCCTTCTCTGCCCAGACCTCTTCGGTGCGCACGAAGGAATAGGCGGCGCCTGAACCTCTCGCCGGGTCGTCATACCCGGGCGCTCCGACGATAGCAATGCTCCCGGTGGTGGCGACGCCAAATCCGAATTTCAGGTTTTTCTGTGATTTGCCAGGCGTGAGTTTGGCCTGGAATTTCCACGTCGCTTTGTCATGCGCAAAAAAAACATAGGCGGCGCCCGAATCGACTGCGCGTTCAGAATCGTGAAACGGCGCTCCAACAACGATGGTCTTTCCGCTCATACTGACCGAGCTTCCGAACCGGTCGGCTTTCGCGGTATCGGTCGCTACGAGTTTGGCTTGCTCGGTCCATTGGTTTCCGGCACGCACAAATACGTATGCCGCGCCTCCAAATCTCGCGCCGCCATGGGTATGTCCATTTGCGCCGACGACGGCGGTGTTGCCATGAAGGAATACAGATTCGCCGAATGAGTCTCCTCCCGCCAAATCAGAGGCAACCAGCTTTGCCTGCTTCCTCCACCCTGCACCCTCACGGAAGAATATGTAGGCTGATCCGGTGTCTCTTCCCGCGTCATCGTCCTTTGGGACACCAACAATGACGGTGTTCCTGTCAATCGCGACAGAATATCCGAAATTGTCCGCTTTGGCCGGGGCGTCGGCGCCCAGTTTGGCCTGCTGCACCCAATTTCTTGCCTTCCGAGTAAAAATAAAGGCTGAGCCGGAGGCATCGGCACCGGCGTTGGCACGAGGAACACCGATGATCAGATTGTCGCCGCTGATGGCGACGGACCACCCAACATTGCCTTCGTGATGGGGGACGAGTTTGTCTTGACTTTCCCAGTTCTTGCCGTCGTATTCAAAGACCGTAGCGGTGTTTTGCGAAGGGGAACCGACAATCACAGAGTTTCCGCTGATAGCGGCGGTCAGTTGAGGTCCTATGTCGTTGTCGATATCGGCAATCAGTTTTATGTCTTTCTGTGCCAGAGCAGTGTGACTAAAAGCTGCCAGTCCAAAGCCTAGGATTAAACCAGCCACAATAATTCTTAATGGATTCAAGGAGATCTCCTTTTGATGTTTGTCGATGTTAGCACGATGCAGCCAATGTTTGTTTTTGACCGCGAATAAATGATTGTATGTTGAGAAATCGGTGATTATATTCGTTTTAATGATCGGTTGCTACAATCCGAGTAGGATTTATTTCCCGGAGTGACAATCTGTGCGTGGCGGGGCAAGAGGATCTCTATGGGAACTCTATCGCCTTCACTATTCGTTCGGTTGATTCCCGCCTACGGTAACGACAGCGTGTCTTGGGGAATACCTCTACTATTTCAGGATTAGCATCCTCCGGGTGGCTTGGAACGAGCCAGCACGCAATGTGTAATAATGGATGCAGCTCGACACCGTCTCCCCGAATAGGTTTCTACCGTCCCAATAGGCGGCTGCTTCTCGAGTCAGGTATTCTCCCGCCTTTTGTGCTCCGAGATCCAACTCACGGGTTAAACCCCCACGGAAATTGTAAATGCGAATCTTGACATCAGTGTCGTTCGCCAAGCGGTACGGCAGCCAGGTTTCCGGGTTAAAAGGATTAGGGAAGTTCTGAAATAGTGCCGTACGCTTGACTTGTCCCAGCGTTGTGACGCTCAAATCGTAAGCTTCGACGGCGTACGGAGGAGTATTGAAATCTTTGACGCTATCGTAAACGTAAACCGCAACGCCGTGGGCCGATTCGGGCCCGGCATTGCCCGCGTTATGCGAGGAAACTACGACGGCGTTTCCGCTAATAGCGACCCACTCCCCGTAGTTTACCTTTTGCCCGGGATCTCTAGGCAAGACCTTTTCCCGTTCCTCCCAGCGTCCGTCAACCCGCACGAAGGAGTAGGATGCTCCCGACCCCGGTGCACCTTCATCGCGAGTCTTGGCGCCTACGATAACGATACTGCCGCTAATTGCAACACCGGACCCGAACTGATCGGCTTTTTTTGCGTCCCCGGGACCGAGTTTTGCCTGTTGCCGCCATCCTCCGCCGTCACGGACGAAAACATAGGCGGCGCCTGAATCTTTTCCACGGTCGGAGTCCGATAGCGGCGACCCAACGATGACGGTGTTTCCGCTCATTGCCAACGAACTTCCAAAATTGTCGCTCTTGGCAGCATCGTCGGCGACGAGTTTGGTCTTTTGTATCCAGGTGTCCCCGTTCCGTTCAAAGACGTAAGCCGCGCCGGTAAACCTAACTCCGCTATGCGTATGTTTCGGCGCCCCCGACGATGACGGTGTTCCTATAAGCCAGTACGGCGGTTCCGAAGGCGTCCGAGCGTTGTAGATCCGCGGGAACGAGTTTAACCTGCTGTTTCCAAGCGGTTCCGGTGCGAACGTAGATATATGCCGAACCCGAGCTGCTGCCGGCGTCATCATCTCCGGGCGACCCTATGACGGCGACTTCCCTATCAATTGAGACCGCATCCCCAAAGCCGTCATCTCGATCCACATCCGCGGGCACCAGTTTCGCCTGCTCCTTCCATTGATTGCGATTGCGGGCGAAAACAAACGCGGCTCCGGCGAGCGACTCATCGGCTCCCGCCCTTGACGCTCCGATGAGTGCATAATCGGGGCTAGCTAACTCATGAGGTCCCGTTAGATCAACTGCCACTCCGAAAGAGGGAATGGCTCTATTCATGTTTCCACCGACGGGCTTCACGGTAAGCTCAGCCTGCTCTTTCCACTTCGAGCCACTCCCGACGTAGACCTTTGCCATGCCGAAACCCGCAGGTGCCCCAACGATCAAGGTGTCACCGTTGATATCAGACGAAAGACGACTATTTCTCGTGCCTTCCTCAACGACAACCAACTTAAATCCGGCGGAGTTACCCACGGATGCGATCAGAACACAGAACAGTGCAGAGACGATGACGGAATTCAGGATTCTTATCATGCCGATCTCCCTTCTATGTTAGGAGTTCGTTTTAACAATAGGTTGTTGTTCGTTTCTTGATGGTCTGGATTTGTCAATCCGGACCGAGAGGGTAGGGAGAGCGTGCGGAGCACCACAATCGTCGGGTACGATGGTGTCTTTATTAGGATTTCTATCGCCCTCATTATTCAGTCGCTTGATCCCAACTTAGCGAGTCGGCGTGCAATCCAATCTATCCATGGAGCTTGTTCTCGTGCTCAATAGCCACACGCTCGAATTACTTCAAGATGAGCATTCTTCGAGTTGCACGAAATGTGTCCGCCCGCAGGCTGTAGAAATAGACTCCGCTGGATACGTTTTGCCCGACTTGGTTTCTACCATCCCAATAAGCGGCGGTTTCCCGGCTAAGATAATCGCCCGCCTTTTGCATGCCGAGATCGAGTTCTCTTATCTGTTGTCCTCGGACGTTGTAGATGCGGAAGTTTACGGGGGCGTCAGCCGCCAACTGATACGGCAGCCATGTTTCCGGGTTGAAGGGATTGGGGAAATTTTGAAGCAGTGCGGTACGCCTGATTTTTCCGAAGGTTGTCACAGCCAATCCGGACGGATCGACCGAGAAGGGCACTATTTCTAAATCTTTGGTGCCGTCATAGATGTGCACCGCGTGGCCTTTACCCCACTCAGGTCCATCGTTCGGGCCGTTATGCGCCGAGACAATGACGGTGTTGCCGCTTAAGGCGACCCAAGCGCCGAAATTAATTTTTTGACCGGGGTCATCGGGTACGACTTTCTGTTTCTGCTCCCACACTCCGTCCGAGCGCACAAATGAATATGCGGCGCCCGAGCCGGGTTCACTCTCATCGCGCGTTTTGGCGCCTACGATGACACTGTGCCCCGCCACGGCAACGCTGAATCCGAATTGGTCGGCTTTTTTCGCGTCGCTGGAACTCAATTTCGCCTCCTGTTTCCAGCCTCCGCCATCGCGCACAAAGACATACGCGGCACCGGCATCTTTCCCTCTGTCCGTGTCGGCTAATGGCGCGCCAACGACAACAGTATCTCCACTCATGGCAACCGAAGTGCCAAAACCGTCGCTTTTGTCGGCATCCACGGCGGTAATATTGGGGCGTTCCACCCATTTGTCCCCTTCGCGTTGAAAGACGAAGGCGGCTCCGGTGAATCTAACGCCGCTGTGCGTGTGTTTCGGCGCCCCAACGATGACCGTGTCTTTTTGAACCACGACCGAGGTTCCCAAAGCGGCGGATCGGTCCAAATCCGCGGGGATGAGTTTTGCTTTCTCTTTCCAATTTGCGCCGTCGAACGTGTAGACATAGGCTGCCCCCGAACTGCTACCGGCATGGTCGTTGCCGGGTGAGCCGACGACAGCGATGTTCCTGTCAATGGCTACCGCCCAACCGAAGTTGTCCTGTTTGGCCCCATCACTTGCGACAAGCTTCGCCTGCTCCTTCCATGCGTTCCGACTGCGGGCGAAGATATAGGCTGAGCCGGATAACTCACCTTTCGGATTGTCTCTTGCCGCTCCGATGGCGGCAAAGTCGGCGCTGCCGTATTCATGTAGAGCGGAGAGAGCGACCGACCAGCCGAATCCGGGAACACCTTTGTTTACGTCTACGCCTCCCACAACTGCGATGAGTTCCGCCTGCTCTTTCCATTTTTTGCCGGCACCGGTATAGATTTTCACGTATCCAACCCCCTCATGTACTCCGACCATTAGGGTATCGCCGATAATGTCCGCCGTCATGTGACTGTTTCTCGTACCGTCTTCAGCTACGACAAATTTAAATCCGCCGGCATGGCTTACCCCTGCTAGCAGGGCAGCAATTACCAGACTAACAAGGACAAATCCAATATTATTTTTCATGATAGTTTCCTCTCGATTTCAACGTAATCTCGTCGGTACAGATAACAGTAGATTTTCTAAGAGCCTGGTTGAAAAGTACGAATTGTAAGGTGCGTACTGCGCACGCTACAGAATTGTGCGAGAAAGAAACCGAGTTTTGAAGAAAAAACTCGGTTTCGACACGCATGATTCAACTCGAAATGACTTTTCAAACAGGCTCTAAGGATTTCACAGATTGACCTGATTCATGAGATAAAGATACCAGTGCGAAGCAATATGTAATGCGTATTACGTCTGCATTACGATCAAGTTACCGGATATGGAGCGGGGCCTGCTTTCGCTCTAGGATTTTTGTGGGAAATCTATCGCGCTCATTATTCATTCGCTTGATTGCAATGCGCACCCTACGGGGACACTATCGTGCTCCATGATTGTACCTTTGATCTTCCCAACACTCCATCGCAATTATTTCAAAATCAACATTCGCCGCGTCGCACGAAATGTGTCCGTCTGCAAGGAGTAGAAATAAACCCCACTGGAAACCGTCTGTCCTAGCTGGTCTCGACCGTCCCAATAGGCGGCGGAGTCTCGGCTCAGATAGGTGCCCGATTTTTGCGCGCCGAGATTCAGCTCTCGTATCAGTTGCCCTTGAACGTTGAAGATGTTGATGGCGACCGGGCAATCTGCCGCCAGTTGGTACGGCATCCACGTTTCCGGGTTGAACGGATTGGGATAGTTCTGAAGCAGCGCGGTATTCCTAATCCTACCAAAGGTCGTCAGCGCCATTCCATACGGTTCAACCGCAAAGGGCGGCGTTCCGAAATCTTCTACACTACTGTAGACAAACGCTGCCGTGCCGTTTCCCCAACCCGGCCCATCGTTGGTATCGTTATGCGCCGAGACGACAACGGTATTGCCGTTCATGGCGACCCATGTGCCGAAATTGAGTTTTTGCCTTTCGTCGTCGAGGACAACCTTCTTTTTCTCTTCCCAATCGCCATTAACTCTCACAAAAGAATAAGCGGCGCCCGACGCAGGTGCACGCTCATGGCGCAACGGCGCACCCACAACGGCTATCTTACCCGTGGTGGCAACCCCGAATCCGAACTGATCCTTCGCTCGCAAGCCTTGTGCGACTAGCTTCGCCTGCTGTTTCCACCTGTTGTTATCACGGACAAAGACATAGGCGGCGCCGGTGTCTTTTCCGCCGACAGTGTCGTTCAAGGGCGAACCCACAATGATGGTTTCTCCAGCCATGGCGACAGAATGCCCGAACCGGTCGGCTTTGCCGGCGTCATCGGATGTCAACTTCGCCTGCTGCTCCCACGTATCCCCGCTGCGAACGAAGACGTACGCGGCACCGGCAAATCTGATTTTGCCATGCGTGTGTCCGGGCGCGCCGATTACGACGGTGTTCCCTTGAATGACAGCGCACTCGCCGAAAGCGTCCAATCCGCCCAAATCCTTGGGGAGAATCGTCGCACTCAGTTTCCATTCATCCCCATCCCGCACATAGTGATAGGCGGCACCTCCGTTCTTGGCTGCGCCATCCTCTCCCGGCGCACCAATGACCATGGAGCCTCTTTCGATTGAGACGGCGAAACCAAACTGATCATCCTCTTTCGGATTTGGGGCAATAATCTTATTCTGCTGCTTCCATGTCCCCCGGCTAGGGGCAAATGTATAAACGGCGCCGAACCCTTGGTGACCGAATATTCCTTCTTCGTTATCGCCGCCGTGAAGGTCTTTTGGCGCTCCAATTGCGGCATAATTTGCGCTAGCGCGTGCATGGGGCGCCGCTAGCGAGACCACCCACCCAAAAGCGGGAACAGCCGGATCCCGCTGATTTGCATCTTTGGCAATGAGCTCCGCTTCCAGTTTCCATTTCTCGCCCTCGCCCACATAGAGTTTCGCGAGACCTCCTCCGCGCGCCCCGACGATTACCGAATCACCAATGACATCTGCGGACAGATGATTGTTGTTACTGCCATCTTCGACACCAATCAGCTTTACTTCCTTTCCTGCGGCGTGCACTGTCACTGTGTGCAGGAGAGCGAGCAACAAGCCGAGGAGAATATAACGAATGACTTTCATTAGGACCTCCTTATCAATCGGAATACGTGTCTCGATTCGTCTTGTGGGAAGCGGACGTGCCAGATGCAACGGACAAAATGAATCATCCCAACGGATTCACTCATTCTACTTCAAAATGAGCATTCGTCGTGTGGATTGGAACGCTCCAGCCTGCAGGGTGTAGAAATAGACTCCGCTAGAGACGGATTGTCCAATTCGATCTCTTCCATCCCAATAGGCGGCGGTTTCTCGGGTCAGATAGCCACCCGCTTTTTGCATCCCGAGATTCAGTTCCCGCAGCAGTTGTCCTTTTACGTTGAAAATCTGAATCGCCACCGGGGTATCCGACGCCAAGCGATAGGGCATCCACGTTTCCGGATTAAACGGGTTGGGGAAATTTTGAAGCAGCGCCGTTCGTTTTACGCTCCCCAGCGTTGTTAGGCTCATTCCGGACGATTCGACAGAATAGGGCAAAACGCCGAAATCGTCAACGCTATTATAGACGTATGCCGCAGTGCCGATCCCCTTTTCGGCGCCGCCTTCGTTCGCGGCAGCATAAGACGAAACGATGACCATGTTGCCGCTCATGGCGATCCAAAGCCCGTAATTAATCTTTTGTCCCGCATCGTTGGGTGTGACCTTCTCCTTCTCTTCCCATTTCCCGTCAACGCTAACAAAGGAATAGGCGGCGCCGGATCCCGGCGCGCCTTCAGGTCGAAACGGAGCGCCAATGATGGCGCTCCTGCCGGTAGTGGCGACGCCCGAACCGAATCGATCTTTCTCCTTTGTGTCTCTGGCAATCAATTTTGCCTGTTGCTTCCATCTCTCGCCGTTGCGTACGAAGATGTAAGCCGCGCCGGCATCCCTGCCGCGCTCAGTGTCGTGCAGCGGAGCTCCAACAACGAGCGTGTTGAAGCTGAGCGATATTGCGCTCCCGAACTGCGAAGCCTTGCCGGGGTCTTCGGGGGTGAGTTTGGCTTGTTGTTCCCATTCATCGCCGTTGCGAACAAAGACGTAGACGGCGCCGGCGAATCTCACTCCGCTGTGGGTGTGCCCCGGCGCTCCGACGGCAAGGGTATTTTCATCCAACGATACCGTTGTTCCGAAAGCGTCTGACCCGCCTAAATCGTCGGGAACTATTTTTGCTTGGGGTTTCCACGTATTCGTGGCTCCGTCCAGAACATAGACGAAGACGGAACCCGAGTTTTTGCCATTATCGTCGTCTTTCGACATCCCAACCACGGCTGTGGTTCTGTAGATGGCAACAGACTCGCCGTAGCGGTCGTCATCGACGGGATCCGGGGCAACAAGTCTGACATGTTCCTTCCAGGTCTTTCCACTGCGTCGGAAAATATAGGCGGCGCCAAACCCCGCGGGCCCCTCCAGCCCTTTGAGGTTGTCTCCTCCATGCAAGTGTTTTACCGCGCCGATAATGACGAAGTTTGGAGTAGCAAACTCATGAGGCGCCCCGATAGCGACTGAATAAGCGAAGCCGGGAACAAATGGGTCTCGAGCATTGTGGTCACGGGCTTGCAGGTCCTCCTGCTTGTTCCAAACTTTGCCATCATTGACGTAGATTGATGCGGTTCCTACACCGCGTGACGCGATAATGACGGTGTCCCCGATTATGTCTGCGGTCAAATGCTCGTGGTTAACGCCCTCCTCGACACCGATAAGCTTGACTTCCTTTTTCGCCAGCACGGCATGATTTATGGTTGCCCATACCAAGCCGAGCGCAAGTGTAACGAGGATATATCGTATCATTTTTTCCATGGCAGGCTCCTGTGGTTTCCCTGATAATGGTAGGCGCGGTTTCTAACCGCGCCGTTTCAATTTGCTCCTATCCGGTGCGGTTGGAAACCGCACCTACCGGTCCCCTGTCTAGTAGGCGCTGGTTCTAACTGCGCCGTTTCGATTCAGGCTACGGCGACTATTCCATCTTGAATTTGCATCGCCAATATGGATAATCTCGCGCCGACGCCACAATACCCGCTCTCACAGGATTTGCATAACAATAGCGGATTGTTTTGTTTAATGTCGCCTCGTCCCGAATACCCCAATCGGTATAACCTTTCTGCCATAGGGATCCGGTTCGGGATAAATGTTTGTTAATTTCGTGTGCTGTGAAAAGTTTCATCGAATGCAAGACATTTGCAAGGGTTTGTCCTTCTCCAAGTTTGACGACCGTGTGTAGATGATCCGGCATCACCATGATACATATCCATTCCTGGCGATTTTCAGTTTCGAGCCAATCGAATGAATCGAATATAATCAATGCAATTGTGCTGTCCATTAGAATCTTCTGCCGCTGGTGCGTGCCAATGATGATGTGGTAATATGTACCTTTTATTGAAACTCTGCCTTTGCGAAGGTTGTGACTCCGGTGTTTGGGAGCGGTAGTCATGTTTGGTTTCCCTGATAATGGTAGAGTTTCTAACCGCGCCGTTTTAATTCACGTTTATCCGGTGCGGTTGGAAACCGCACCTACCGGACCTTACCTTGCCTAGTAGGCGAGGTTTCTAACCGCGCCGTTTCAATTCACGCCTATCCGGTGCGGTTGGAAACCGCACCTACCAGGTGATTGCATTACTTCAGAATCAGCATCCGTCGTGTCGCTTCGTAAGAACCGGCTTCAAGGGTGTAGAAGTAGACGCCGCTGGACACCGTTTCTCCAAATTGGTTTTTGCCATCCCAATACGCGGCGCTTTCTCGGGTCAGGTAATCGGCGGCTTTTTGGGAGCCGAGATCCAACTCCCGCATCAACTGGCCTCGGGTATTGTATATGCGCAAGGTTACCGCAGAGTCGGTCGCGAGGCGATACGGCAACCACGTTTCCGGATTGAACGGGTTGGGGAAATTTTGAAGCAGCGCTGTTCGTTTTACGCTCCCCAGCGTTGTTAGGCTCATTCCGGACGATTCGACAGCGTAGGGCAAAACGCCGAAATCATCAACGCTATTATACACGTACGCCGCGGTGCCAATTCCCTTCTCGGCGCCGCCTTCATTCGGAGCGGCATAAGACGACACAATGACCATGTTGCCGCTCATAGCGATCCAAAGTCCGTAATTGATCTTCTGTCCGGCATCGTCGGGGGTGATCTTTTCCTTCTCTTCCCATTTCCCATCAACGCTTACAAAGGAATAGGCGGCACCAGATCCCGGCGCGCCTTCAGGTCTAAACGGAGCGCCGATGATCGCGCTCTTGCCCGTAGTGGCGACGCCCGTGCCGAATCGATCTCCGGCCTTGGTATCTCCGGAAGTCAATCTTGCCTGCTGCCTCCATCTGCCCCCGTTGCGGACGAAGATGTACGCCGCCCCGGCATCCTTGCCGCGCTCGGTGTCGTGCAGCGGAGCTCCAACGACGACCGTGTTGAAACTGAGTGATATACAACTCCCGAACTGGGCAGATTTTCCGGGATCATCGGGCGTGAGTTTGGCTTGCTGCTCCCACTTATCCCCTTCGCGCACATAGATATAGACGGCGCCCGCAAATCTCACGCCGCTATGCGTGTGCCCCGGCGCTCCAACGGCGAGGGTGCTTTCATCCAACGATACCGCTTCTCCGAAAGCGTCTGATCCGGCGAGATCGTCGGGAACTATCTTTGCCTGTGGTTTCCACGATTCCTCATCGAATACATAGACAAAGACCGAACCCGAGTTCTTGCCCTGATCGTCGTCTTTTGACGCTCCAACCACGGCGGTGTTCCGGTAGATGGCAACAGCCTCGCCGAACCGGTCGTCGAGCGTCGGGTCGGGTGCAACCAGTTTTATTTGCTGTTTCCATTTAACTCCACCGCGGCGGAAGATATATGCGGCGCCAAATCCTCCTTTGCCCGCAATCGCCGGTTCGCCTCCATGCGTGTGTCGCGGCGCACCGATAATGGCGAAGTTTGCAGCGGCAAACTCGTGGGGCGCCCCGATAGCGACTGCATGGCTGTAAGACGGTCTGGCAGCTCTCTCATTGTCGGGGTCGCTGGCAAGCAGGTCGCCCTGCTTTTTCCAAGATTTTCCGTCAAAGACGTGGACTGTGGCAACACCCGCACCACGCGCTCCCATGATTACGGAGTCGCCGATAATGTCCGAAGTTAAATGCTCGTTGTTGTTGCCTTCCTCGACACCGATAAGCTTGATTTCCTTTTTTGCCAAGACGGTGTGATTCACGGTTGCCGATGCAAAACCAAGCGCAAGCGTGATGAGGATAAATCGTACTGTTTTTTCCATGGCACGATCCTTTCGAGATTTTTTATGATTTTTGAGCGATCATTTGTTTTCGTAACTCTGCCGGTAGGAGTTGTTTCTAACTGAACCTATCCGATGCGGTTGGAAACCGCACCTACCAAGTGTTTGGATTACTTCAAAATAAGCATACGTCGGGTTGCCTCGTAAGCACCAGCTTCGATGGTGTAGAAATAAACGCCGCTGGACACGGATTCACCAACTTGGTTTTTGCCGTCCCAATAGGCGGCGGATTCGCGCGTCAGGTAGTCGGCTGCTTTTTGGGTGCCGAGATCCAACTCCCGCATTAACTGACCTCGCGCATTGTAGATGCGGAAGGTAACAGGCGAGTCGGAGGCTAGGCGGTATGGCAGCCAAGTCTCCGGGTTAAACGGATTGGGGTAGTTCTGAAACAACGCCGTGCGTTTGACCTTGCCTAGAGATGTAATTCTCAACCCGGTTGGATCGACGGAGAAGGCCGGTGTGTCAAAGTCATTTATGCTGCTAAAGACATGCACCGCGGTGCCGTGTCCAAATCCGGGGCCATCATTGCCTTTATTATGAGCCGCAACGACGACGGTGTTGCCGTTAATGGCAACGGAACCACCGAAATTGATTTTCTGCTCTTGGTCATCGGGCAGAACCTTCTTCTTTTCTTCCCAGCTCCCATCGGTACGCACGAAGGAATAAGCTGCGCCCGCGGCTGGCGCGCGTTCGCTGCGACCTTTGGCTCCAACGATGACGATGTTGCCGTTGGTGTCGACGCCGAATCCGAACTGGTCATTTTTCCCACCGACTTTGGGTGTCAGTTTCGTCTGCAGTTTCCATCGATCCCCATCAAGCGCAAACACATAGGCGGCTCCAGCATCCTTACCTGCGTCTGTGTCATGCGCCGGCGCGCCAATGACTACGGTTCCGCTACCAATAGCGACAGAGGAACCAAAACGGTCGGCTTTCGCACCGTCGTTGGCTGTGAGTTTGGCTTGTTGACGCCAGGTGTCACCTTCGCGTACGTAGATATACACTGCACCAGCGAATCTTAGTCCATCGTATGTGTGCGCCGGGGCGCCGATCACGGCTATGCTTTCGCGGATGGCGACAGCCTCGCCGAACGAGTCGGAACCGCCAAGATCATCGGGGACAATTTTGGCTTGTTGACGCCATTCATCACCTTCGCGCACATATATGTAGGCAGAACCCTCGTTCTTCTTGTTGTCATCGTCTTTTGACACGCCAATAATTGCCGTACCTCGGAAAATGGCAACAGATTCGCCGTACCGATCGTCATCTGTGGGTTCGTCGGCTATCAACTTCACCATTTTACGCCATTCGTTTCCGGTACGACGGAAAATATAGGCGGCGCCTTTTTCGCCGGCAGCGAAGATGCCGGCAATGCCGCCGCCTTCATTGACCACCTCGCCTTTTTCGGGATGCGTGTCGGTCGGCGCGCCGACGATAGCGTAGTTCGCGGGAGCAATTTCGTGGACGCCCGTAAGGGAGACCGACCATCCGAAGGCTGGAATACGTGCCTCTGCTTGTTCAACCCGTTCTTGAGCAGTGAGTTGCCATTGCTCTTTCCAGTTCCCGCTGGCGCTTGAGTAGATTTTTACGAAGCCACTTCCGGAAGCGCCGATGGCTAGGGTGTTCCCGCTGACATCCGCCGCCAGACGTTTATTATCAATCCCCTCTTCCACACCCACGAGCTTATCGCCGCCAGCGTGGCACACGGCAACAAGCGTAATGCTAAGGATGAGAGCGATTAAGCGAGCCGATACAGCTTTATTCATGATTTATCCTTTCTGCATTATGCGCACAGTTCTCATTAAAGATCTTGTGTTATGGTGTTCTCCCGCCATTTGATCTATTTCAGAATTAGCATCCGGCGCGTGGCTTGAAACTCACCAGCTTGCAGCGTGTAAAAATACATGCCGCTGGACACTGCCTCGCCGAATTGATCTCTGCCGTCCCAATAGGCAGCGGATTCTTGCGCCTTATAGCTCCCGGATTTTCTAAACCCGAGGTCCAGCGCTCGCACCAGTTGACCTCGGACGTTATAGATACGAACGTTTACGGGAGCATCGGCGGCTAGTTGATACGGCAGCCACGTCTCGGGATTAAACGGGTTTGGAAAGTTTTGGAATAGCGCAGTACGTTTGACTCGCCCCAGCGTCGTTACTTCCAATTCAATCGGCTCGACCGAGAAAGGCGGAGTACCAAAACTCTCTATACTGCTATAGACATAGGCGGACGATCCGTCGCCGTGCGGCCATCCGCAATCTGCGCACTTGGTTTCGTGGTGCGAGGCAATGGCGACAGTATTCTCGTTCATTGCGACGGACGCGCCGAAGTGAAGGTCTTTGGCGCCGTCCTTAGGCACGACCTTGTTCTTCGCCTGCCAGGCACCGTCGACACGCGCGAAGGCATAGGCTGCACCCGAGGCGAATGCGTCCTCCTGTCGAATAGGGGCTCCGACGATTGCGACGTTACCGTTTGTCGTGACACTGTTTCCAAATTTGTCGCCTTTGCGCCCGCCCTTTCCCACGACTTTTGCAAGTTGCCTCCATGTGTTCCCGTCACGCCCGAATATGTAGGCGGCGCCGGCATCTTGTCCGCCGCCGGTGTCTTTCAACGGCGCTCCGACAACAACGGTGTCGGCGCCGATGGCGACGGAAAATCCAAATCGGTCCGCTTTGCCCGGATCTTCCGCGGCGATTTTGGCTTTCTCCACCCATGCGTCCCCTTCGCGCTCGAACACGTAAACGCCTCCCGCGAATTTTACGCCGGCATGACCGCTCTGGGGCGCTCCTATGATGGCGGTGTTTCCGACGAGAGCCACCGCTTCGCCGAATCCCGCGGAGCGTTCCGCATCCTTCGCGGCAAGTTTCGCTTTTTGGACCCAGCGAGCGCCTTGTCGAACAAAGATATAAGCCGATCCGGAGTTGCCTCCCGCGTCATCATCTTTCGGCGCGCCAACGAGAGCGGTATTCCCGTTAATCGAGACAGCATGTCCGAAAGCGTCGCCGTTTTCCCCGTCATTGGATCGGAGTTTCGCCTGGGGTTTCCAATCCCTTCCGCTGAGCGCGAAGACATAGGCTTCTCCTGCGTCGCGATCCGGCGCGCCGACAATGGCAAATGCCGAATTGCTTTGTCCTCGGACATCAGTGACATCGACCGCTCGCCCAAACCCGCCGCCATCCCCCGTCAGGTTGGCTGTCTCTTTCCATTTTTCGTCTTCGCCCTCAAAGATTGTGGCGAAGTCTTGGGCGCTACCCGGTGTTCCGAGGATGATGTATTTCGTGCCCATGCCGATTGATACCATGTCGTTGTCGGTGCCGCCGGTATTGGCTGGGATTAGCCTGAGATCTTTCTGTGCGAGGGCTGTAACATTGGCGGACGCGCATACAATGGCGACAGCCAGACTAATCCGTATTAGATTTGCAGTCTTCAAGAATACCTCCCTTGTATCTTATGTTTGATTCGTTTTCCACGGTGGGGTGTTTGTTATCGGGGCAAGATGCCCCTCCCACGACGGGGTTGCCTCTCCCATGATGGGGTTACCTCTCCCACGGTGTGATTTTTTATTTTAATACAATCATTTTTCGCGTGGCTTGGAACGCACCGGCTTCCAAGGTGTAAACGTACAAACCGCTGGACGCAACTTCTCCATGTTGGTCTCTACCATCCCAATAGCCGGCAGTTTCGCGGGTCAGGTAGTCTCCCGCTCTTTGGTCGCCGAGGTCCAATTCTCGTACGAGCTTCCCTCCGACGTTGTAGATGCGCAGCGTGACCGGAGCATCCGACGCCAGCCGATAAGGCAGCCATGTTTCGGGGTTAAACGGGTTCGGGTAGTTTTGAAACAGCGCCGTGCGTTTGATCTGACCGAGCGCTGTTACTACTAAAACGGAAGGATTAACGGAGAATGGAGGAGTGCCGAAATCTTCGATACTGCTGTAAACGTAGGCAGCGGTCCCGTGGGCAAACCCAGGTCCCTCATTCATCGCATTGTGGGACGATATGACAACGGAGTTGTCGCTCATTTCGATTGAGGAACCGAACTTAAGGTCTCTCGCACCATCTTTAGGCACAACCTTTTCCTTCTCCTTCCAGACGCCTTCTTCACGCACAAAGGAATATGCCGCACCCGAGGCTCGTGCACCTTCCTTACGGGCTGGCGCACCAACGATTGCGATGTTCCCCGTGGTAGCGACACCGAATCCGAGCTGATTGGAAGCGCCTGCCTTTGCCGGCATGAGCATCGCCTGCTGTCTCCATGAGTCGCCTTGGGGAACGAAGATATAGGCAACTCCGGTGTCTTTTCCGGCGGGAGTATCGTGCAGCGGCGCACCGACGATGACGGTGTTGCCGCTCATGGCGACCGAATGTCCGAACCGATCGCTCTTGGCGGCGTCGTCGGCGGTGAGTTTGGCTTTTTGCACCCACGTCTCCCCTTCGCGGACGAAGACATAGGCGGCACCGGGGAAACGGAGCCCGCTATGCGAATGCTGGGGCGCCCCAACGACAGCCGTGCGCCCGCTGACGAAGACATCTTCCCCGAAGGCGTCGGATCCTCCCAAATCCTTAGGGAGCAGTTTTGCCTGCTGTTTCCATCTTGCGCCATCGCGGACGAAGATATAGGCAGCACCGGAGTTCTTGCCGGCATCGTCGCTCTTTGGGGAGCCAACAATGACGGTATTACCGTCAATGGAGACGGCATGCCCGAAATTATTCGTCGCGGCGGCATCGTCGGCGGTGAGTTTTGCCTGCTGTTTCCATGTGCCGCCGCTCGGGCCGTAGACAAAAGCCGCACCGGCGCTATCGCCGCGGTCGTTGTTGTTCGGGGCGCCAACGATAGCGGCGTGCGGGGCACCCCGGAGGTTGAGACTTCCGGTGGCGACCGACCATCCGTAGCTTCCTTCGGGCTCGGTGACTTGTGCACTGAGTTTCCACCGATTATTTTCCAAGGCATAGATTTTGGCATAGTTCTCGGCGTGCGCTCCTACGATGACCGTTCCTGCAACGATATCAACCGCGAGTTGCCTATTTCCGGTTCCACCGGCGGCACCGACCAGCTTGACCTCTTTAGCGTTTACGATGGTTTGGGTCCCCAAACCAACGGCGAAACCGAGGAGCACGAATCGTATAATTTTATTCATCGTTGATCTTATTTTCATCCAAGCGCTGACCGTTCTCCACGCCTGCGTCGCATCTGCAGACACATCCTAGGCTATCGTATCATATTTTGCTGTTCGTGTCAACAATGAACAGACATCATTTAAGGCTGTTGCATCGGGAAAGATATCGCTAAACAGAGTCGCGGCGGGGGCTAAAAAAGCTGAATCATCGGGGTTACGCGGGCAATGGGAGATTGATGTGGGAGTTGAGACATCGGGTAAGCACATCCGCCCGATTCGGCAATAGAGATTAACGATGGAGCGCCATAGGACTTCGTTCACTCGTATGATTCCCGCCTGCATAGATAGAATAGAATAAAGGTATCTGTTTAGTTCGGTCCAAACAAAGAGAAAAAACTGGTCTAGTATTAATTCGGGGCTGATCGTTGGTAGGAGGAGCATCCCTCTGTGGGAAGGGCATCCTTGCCTCGACACTGATTATGGCGGACGCGCAATGAATTGCGCTACTACAAGCCGACATCGGGGATATAGATCAATGAACTAAACAGTTACGAATAAAGATAAAACATCAGACACGCTGACAATTAAGCGAAATGGCAATAATCAGCCAGTTGACTGTTCGTTACGCACGCGCTTTATCGTTTTTATAATCGCACCCTACAACTTTTGTCGCAGTCAATACGTCTCGACTCGAAAAGGGCGTCGAAGCGCCTCGCAGCTTGGCTTCGTGCATGATTTTTGCTCGCGATGGGAGTGTGCGATTTGGTGCGATAAACTGCGAATATAATTTCCCTCCCTCCTCCCCGGTGTTGAACCAACCCCCAAAACCGCGTCAAACGCTATGACCGGACGCCGCCCAGATCTGCTCAATTGCAGACAGAGCCGGCGCCGTAGAGGGACAAGAACAGTTGAACAGTACACACGGCTTAGAATCAGATTCGACATTTTACCCTGTGATTTCTCCTATTTTCGCGCCAAAAAAGGGCGCGCGAAGGTGACCAGATCGAGTCCTCAGTGCGACGCTTTGAAGGCGTTTCGACCTCTCCACCGGCAGAAGCCGTAAGTAGCGCAGGTGCAGTGGATGCGCCGATGAACAGAGTGCATACGACATACGTTGGATTTGCGTCATTCGCTTGCCGTCTCTATTATACTATACATGTGTATAGTTGTCAATCATTAAAACTGGGAGACGCGGCACTCAATTAGTACCTAACGCAAGTTGCTACCCATTCCCGTAGGTCGGGCTTCTAGCCCGACCCTCCCATAGGATGCGTCGCAAACCGGGGAAATGTACGTTAAATCGACTGAATCTGCTCGCAGTGGATTGATCACTCCACTGCATACATGCAGGAACGGCTTGGATATGTCTATCCAAGCCGAGCAGCATTAGAATATGACCCAAGTTGGCACCCTTGTTCGACGGGGCACAGAAACCGAGTTTTTTCCGACGTGGAAGCGCGAGATCGACGAAAATCAGCCCAATGTACCTCTAATCGAGCGTACGTGAACCAAAAACTCGGTTTCTCTTGGTTATAGGTAGCAACTTGCGTTACCTAACAAGGCGAACGCACCTACCCGCCGCACGATTCATTCCCGCACTTAACTCGGAACACCGGTAACAAACCTCTCAATAGAGCAGGCGTAGATTTCGGCGGAGCGGCAGGCGTGTAGTGCGGCGGCGCCAGTCTGTCTCAAGTCGGAGAAGGAACTCTATCGCGCTTACGATGGGATTTACTCTAGCGTAGGGTTCTCTATCAGGACTAGCTTTGGCAGTTGACATTCACTCACTTGACCGGTCCTTGTTAAGCCGACTGATTTTAGACGCACAACAGTGAAGGCCATGGACGGTACGGCGAAACTCCTTGACACTATTAAACCTTAAAACTACAATATGCACTTTGCGACCCTGTATCTTGACGAAATCCACGCGTTTGATGGCCAAAGTTCGGTCAGTTAACCCGGCCATTTTTCAATGTATGGAACCAAACCTAGGCGTCGGGGTAGTTATAGTCTAGCACGGCATGAAGGATCGCAGTATTCCGGGCATTATGATTTGAATTGTTCAATCTTCTAAACATTATTGTAGCGTCAGGGAGGAAAATTGTGAATAGTTCTTTCAGGATTGCTGCTTGCGTATTGGCAGCGATATGCCTGACAACACCGTCTCTCGTGTTTGGCGAGGCGGTTTTGTCGATCGAACCGGCGGTAATCGACTCGCCGCTCGTAGGCGAAGAACTGGTATTCGACGTGAATATCTCGAACGCAGAAAATGTCTCTGCCTACCAGCTTAATCTCAAATTCGACGTAACCGCTCTGTCGTTTGTCGGAGTGGAGTTCAGCGATTACTTGCCGGGAAATCGCGATCCGGGAAACATTGCAAATCTTGAGATTTTTCTCATCGAACCCAATAGCGTTGAGACTGATCTGGCAACTAACACCGCTACGCTCGTGCCCCCCATTGCGGCGGCATCGCTAGTCGGTGTCGGCGAAAACGAGGGCACCTTGTTGCGCGCTACCTTTGAAGTTCTCGAATACAAAGACTCTACAATCGAGCTCGTAGATGTTGAATTGTCGACTCCCGACGGGGTACGCTTAGATTTTAAAGCCGTTCCCGGAAGGATTGACGCGCGCGAGTTTACCATCACTGAACATATTCGGGGTGACAAATTCCTATTATTGCAGGGAGATATTCGTGATCCGAACGCATTTGTCGAGTGTTTTATCCCTATCTGGGAGGGCGAGATTACGACAGAGGGTAGTACCTTTCTGGAATATCAATCGGCATTTCCGATGGAGAGTGTGTATAGCATAGGGGGAGTGTTTGTTCACACCGCAGAGGGAAACCGAATTGGCGAATCTATCACGGCGACTGGAACGGACTGGATGCATTACCAGGTTCCATTGGGTCGTGTTGCGGGTAAGACCATCGTGGCAATCAGCCTCGGTACGGAAAAACCGGGGAATCGCGCAACGCCGTTCGGAAAGTTCGGAATGATGGTGGATAACATTCAGATTACCAACGGCACGCACATGCTTGAGGCGATTTGGGTTGGCGAAGATTCAATCAGTGGTCGGCAGCGCGTGGATGCTCCTCTCGGCGATGTGTCTGGCATTGAAAATTGTGAAGTGTTTGCCGTTACGACGGAAGGGGTTTCTGTCGAGTCAAAAGGGAAACGCGTGACGACCTGGGGAAGTGTAAAGTCGGCAAAATGAAACAAGGGATGAAGACGAGAAATCCGAGAAACGTGAACGCGAGAAAAGCTATAACAGAGGAAGGCTGGAAAGAAGGAAGATTGGAAGAAGGCAGAAGAAATGTATGATTAATCAGAGGAAGGTTCTCTTATTTCACGAGAGCAAGTTGTGCCATTTCCCGCCCTTGTTCGGTCAAGTCTAACTGCCCCGCCTGATTGCGAATAAATCCGTGACGCTCGGCGTTTCGGACGACTTGCTGCGCGAATTCCGGATCCCAATGCAGGTGGCTGCTGAGGTGATTGACGTGCGCTTCCCTCTCTGCTTCGGGCAACCCCTCGTGACTGAAAAGGTGAATCGCGAGCATTGTCTGCGCGAATTCCCATCGTTGGCTGGCACGGCGGCGGGCGATAGCGACGATACCGCGATTTGGCGCAAAGAGAAACGCCAAGGCGAAGAATACGCCGGTCATTAACCCCATCGAACCCGCGATCGAAGCATCATGATGGTGCGCGAACCAGTACCCCGCAACGGCGCTGGCGACACCGATTAGACCACTTAACCCAATCATTCGGGATAGTCGATTGGTGAGCAAGTATGCCGTGACGGGAGGCGCGATCATCAAAGCGACTACCAAGATTGATCCCACCGCATCGAATGCCCCAACCAGCGTAATTGAAACCAGCGTCATCAAGCCGTAGTGAATGAGTGCGGGAGAAAAACCGAGGGTTGCCGCAAGGCTCGCGTCGAATGTAACCAACTTCAGTTCCTTATAGAAAATCGCTATGAACAGGACATTGAGGATCAGGATAGAGCTCATGACCCAGAGCGCCCGAGGACCAAGATCCCGCCCAAAAAACTCGAAGCGATTAAAGGGCGCGAGCGCCAGTTCTCCCAGTAATACGGTGTCGGTGTCAAGGTGAACATCACCCGCATAGCGGGCAATAAGTATCACACCAACACTGAATAGCGCGGGAAACGTAATACCGATGGCTGCGTCTTCACGTATCAACCTCGTACGATTCAGCAGTTCTACGAGACTCACTGTTAGTACGCCAGTCGCGGCTGCCGCAAGAATCAGGAGCGGTGATGTCAGATCTGAGGTAACGAAGAATGCGAGTACAATACCCAGGAGAATAGCGTGGCTGATAGCGTCACTCATCATTGCCATTCGCCGCAATACGAGAAACACGCCTGGAAGAGCACACGCAACCGCCACCACCGCCGCTATCCACTGGATTTCTATCACTTCGGACGACATAGTGAAGCTTCTTATACGATTCTTCTATATTTTAGGATTCATTCAAGTTGTCCCGACTCATGGAGGAAGAATAGAGAGTAAGGGCAATACGTGATACGTAATGCGTAATACGTAGGAAAATCGGTAACGCTTTACGTATCACGCATAATTCATCGCCATCACGGGGTACCGTGTTGTTCAACTGCGTAAGTCCCATATAATTCAAGTGCATTGATTGCGTGAGATAGGTAACGCAAGTTGCTACCTATTGGAAAGAAACCGAGTTTTTGGTTCACGTTTGTTAAATTATGGGGAAATTGATCTCATTTTCGTCAATCTCATGCTTCCACGTGGGAAAAAACTCGGTTTCTGCACCCTATCGGACAAAGGTGGCAACTTAGGTTAGGTAAAGAAACTTGCTCAAGTTAAGAATTCGTGCAGTAGATACCTAAGATGGCTGTAGGTCAGGTATCCTAGCCCAACAGTAATCCGCTTATCGGGACAAGGGGGATCTCTATCGCCTTCGACACTCAGTTGATTGTTCGCTGGATCCCCGCCTACAAGTTTGTATAATTTTCCGTACAACTCAACCATTTTAATTTTGTACAGAGTCGAGCTAAGAGCCTGTTTTAAAAGTAAATAGAAGCCAGTTAGAGGCATTTGAATGCCATTACCTGTCGCCCGCTGGGGCTTTCAAAGGCTGGTGCGCGGGGATCTCTATCGCGCTCGTTATCCACTCGCTTGATCCTACAGAATTGTGCGAGAAAGAAACCGAGTTTTGAAGAAAAAACTCGGTTTCGAGACACATGATTCTACTCGAAATGACTTTTCAAACAGGTTCTAAGCGAAATAGAACTATCTTCCGCGACCGGCGATATGCTGCGCCTGAACCACTCCCTCGGATGTCAATGCCCATTCATCGGAATTGACGTTTTCGACCAAACCACGCGATGCCAACTCTCTGAGGCTGTTGCGCACGTTACTCCGGCTTGCGCTCATTGCTTCCAATACTGCAGTGGAATGGCTATGCCGCAGGTCCGCGTGATGGGACGCAAGCGTGTAGAGGTCATTCAACACGACTTCAATCCGGAGCTTTCTGCGTTCACGCTGGTCTCGAACCCAGTTCCAGACAAACCCTCTATTGGGAGCCAAGGCGATTGATAACGCTACAATTGCGCTGATAGAAAGGACGATAGTGGGCCCCGTGGGAATATGAACCGCACTGCTGCTTATGACGGCTCCACTGACGCCGGCAATCGCACCAAAGAAAGCAGATAGTACAACCATCCCTCCGAGCCGATCCGTCCACTGCCGCGCGGCGGCAGCGGGTGCAACGACCATCGCGCTCATCAACACCACACCAACCGTCTGAAGCCCAATTACAATCGCTACCACGAGGAGTGTAATCAGTAAGACATCAAGGACCGCCATCGGAAATCCCAAGCTTGCGCCAAACGCCGAGTCAAAGCACAGCATTTTGAACTCTTTCCAGAAGAGTAACATTATGATGATGGTCGTGCCGCCGAGCAAAGCCATGGCAACGACATCACGCTCCAGCAGCGCGGCGGCTTGGCCAAAGAGGAAAGTATCCAAACCCGATTGCTTGGCGGTAGGCATTTTCTGGATCACCGTAAGCAATACCAGTCCCACGCTAAAGAAGACCGACAGGACCAAGCCGAGCGCGCTGTCTTCTTTGATTCGAGTATTGTTGACGATGCCGATGACAAGCAGCGTGGCAATCCATCCGGTTATCGCCGCTCCGATGACAAGGACGAGCGGGGCTTTGCTCTGTGTCAGTAGGAATGCCAATGCAACGCCGGGCAAAGCTGCGTGTGAAATTGCATCTCCGAGCAAGCTCTGTTTGCGCAGCACGGCATAAGAGCCGAGTGCACCGCTTACGATTCCGAGCGTTGCCGAACCCAAAGCTACCGTTCGCAGTGTATAATCAAAGAATAGGTCTCTCCCCAGTTCCAGTATTGCCATTATCCACGCCTTCCGATGGGATCGCGGGTGCCGAGGTTGAAGTTTCGGCAGGTTCATCCTCGCCACGATTAAGAAACGCGATTCGTCCGCCATAGGTCAGCCGCAGGTTCTTATCGGTAAACACCTCGTCAACCGGGCCGCTCGCAATGCGGCGCACATTGAGTAGGGTAACCCAGTCGAAGTAATCTGCAACTGTCTGGAGATCATGGTGGACCACAACCAGCGTTTTTCCTGCTTCGCGCAGTTCCTGCAGCAGCGCGACAATTGCGCGTTCGGTCGTCGCATCCACGCCTTGAAACGGCTCATCCATGAAGTAGATCTGAGCGTCTTGAACGAGCGCACGTGCTAGAAAAACGCGTTGCTGCTGTCCGCCGGAGAGTTGACTAATTTGGCGATGCGCGAAATCCTGCATTCCGACTTTTTCAAGTGCCTCGAAAGCCAGTATTCGTTCTCTGGATCCGGGGCGGCGTATCCAACCAAGTGCACTATACCGACCCATCATCACGACATCCAACACGCTCGTCGGGAAGTCCCAGTCGACACTTCCCCGCTGCGGGACGTAACCGACGAGGCGCCGCTGGACCGAATAGGACTGACCATAAATTGAAACGCGTCCGGCTGCCGATCGAACCAATCCCAAAATCACCTTGATCAGTGTGGTTTTGCCGGCACCGTTGGGACCCACAATTGCCATAAGAACCCCCGCCGGAACTCTAAGATCGACATCCCAGAGCACAGGTTGATCCCGGTAAGCCACGGTGAGATCCTCTACCTCAATCGCCAGCGAGTCAGAATAGATTCGCATATTAATTCGTAATCCATGAGTTACTCTCAGATGAGCGAAAATCGAATGCGATAGAGATCCTAAAGAGTTCCCATACCGATCCCTTCATTGCACGTCTTTATCGGTTTTTACGAACCAATTAAGGGACGCAGATCTGCGTCCCCTACATCAAAGCTGCCCTCAATTTCCAGCGAGTCAGAATAGATTCGCATATTAATTCGTAATCCATGAGTTACTCTTCTGCGTCCCCTACATCGTAGTTGCACGCCACATATTTTAGGATTTTCCCCCTACTTCTTTGCATGCTTATTGCTCTGCACGAGAGATTCTACGATCGTGTCAATGTTGTGACGAACCATACCGATGTAGGTGCCTTCAGGCGTCCCCGGATCTCCCATCGCATCCGAGTATAATTGGCCGCCGATTTCTACGTCGAATCCACGTGATTTGACGGCTGCCTGTACCGCCTCAATGTTTCGCGAGGACACCGAGGTTTCGACGAACATCGCGGGAATCTGCCTTCGGACAATAAACTCTGCGAGCTCTTGAATGTCGGCGGTGCCGGCTTCCGACACAGTGCTTATGCCCTGCAGCCCGCGCACTTGAAAGCCGTAAGCCTGCCCAAAATAGTTGAAGGCATCGTGAGCGGTAACAAGCACGCGTTGATTTTCGGGTACACGCCCCGCTTGCGATTTCACATGCTCGTGAAGTTTGTCAAGCTGCGCGAGATAAACGGTCGAATTTCGCCGGTAAGATTCCGAATGTCCAGCGTCAGCCTCGACAAGCGTATCACGAACAATTTCGACCGCCCTTTTCCAGAGCGACACGTCGAACCAGACATGCGGATCGTAAGCTCCCTCGAACTCGGGAGGTGTTAGAAGTCTGTCACGGTCGATTGCATCGGTGACGGCGACTGTTTTCACTCGGTTTGACATCCGGGCTAACACGTCAGCCATCTTGGCTTCAAGATGCAGGCCGTTGTAGAAAATAATGTCCGCACCGGACAGGCGGGAAACGTCTCCGGCGGTAGCTTTGTAGAGATGCGGATCTATACCGGGGCCCATGAGCGCCGTCACTTTGATATGATTGCCGCCTACAGCTTTGGTGATATCTGCTATCATGCCAATTGTGGCGACCACATCAAGTCGTTCTCCGCTGTTGCTCTTGCCTTTTTCCTGTTGGCTGCAGGTCAAGAAAAACACAGTTGAGGCGATTATCAGAAAAATTCCAAGTTTACGCATAAGACAAAGGCTGGTGGGCGGTGCCCACCCTACAAGAGAGTTCGATGATAAGAGAGCATGAACAGGGTAGAGATCGCAATTAGACAAATACCAAGTATACGCATAATGCAAAGGTTGGTGGGAAGTGCCCACCCTACAATGTTACAAGACCGGAATATTTTCAGGTCAATCTCACGAAAATATAACCTGCAACTTCCGACCCGAGAACCTTGTCGGAATTTTCACTGCGAATGGTTATCGGACCATTAAACGGCGCTACGTCAAGAACCGTAAACTCCGTTTCAGGATATAGATTCATCTCTCCGAGATAGCGTAACAACTCCGAATCGTGATCACTGACTTCGGCAATAATTCCTTTCTGACCGGCTTCAAGATCTGTTAGGGGGCTTAATGCAGGCATCGCGACGGTACCGTCTCGATTGGGTATTGGTGCGCCGTGCGGGTCGGCAGTCGGATGACCGAGTATGGCGTCAATCCGATCCTCAAGATCCTCGGAAAGCACATGCTCCCATTTTTCAGCTTCCTCGTGCACCTTGTCCCACGGTACGTTGAGCGCTTCAGCCAGGTAAAGCTCAACCAAACGATGGTGACGTATCACCTCCAGAGCAATTTTCTGGCCGGCTTCGGTCAAACTTACGCCTTTATAGGGTTCATAAGCTGCAAGATTCATCTGCTTTAGCTTTTTCAGCATACCTGTTGCCGAGGCTGGCGTCACGTCCAAGAATTCTGCCAGAAGCGAAGTCGTGACTTTACTTTCTCTTTCGGCCAGCTTGTAGATTGCTTTGAGGTAATCTTCGACCGCTTGAGTGTGCATCTTGCGTCTCCAGCATGATCAAGAAAATCAGTTAGTCTAACCTACTGAAATGATTTAGGCATGCCTAAATTATATTTTATAGCTGGGCTAAATGTCAAGGGAAAATTAAACTCATCGAAAAGGGAGGAGGGAAAATCGGGGAGTTGATAATTAAGATTCTACAGAATGAGGGATGGGGAAGAAACCGAGTTTTGAGGAAAAAACTCGGTTTCTGTGCCCGGTCGGATAAAGGTGGCAACTTGGGTTATGGTATCAATTTGACTTTAATAGCGGGATGAATTTGTGATTGGCACGCGGGAAGGGGTATTGGTCAATTTCCTCAATTCGAACCCATCGATAGTCCACGGGGCCGTTCAGAACCACCTCGCCTGCGCCGTAGTTACAGCGAAAGACATCTACGACAATTTTGAAGTGTGAATAGGCGTGATTGACACGCGTTAGGTAATCTACTTTTCCAACGGAGAGGCCGACCTCCTCCCGAATCTCTCTAACACAAGCCGATTCGGCAGTTTCGTCCGACTTGACTTTTCCGCCGGGGAATTCCCATAACCCTCCGAGCAGACCTTCCGCCTTGCGCCGGGTAATCAAAACGCGGTTCTTTTTATAAATGACACCTACGGCAATGTGATATTCGGGTGTCGGCTTGGATTTCACCCGTACAGGGAACTCGTCTTGGCGTGCTGTCCGGTATGCGTCACAAAAATCGTTCACCGGGCAAACGACACAGAGCGGGGATTTGGGTCGGCAGATGTTTGAGCCTAGCTCCATCATCGCCTGATTGAATTGCCCGGGCTGATCGCGGTCAAGTAGAGAGTCCGCTTTCGCTTGGAAGACCTTCGCCAAGGGGGATCGATTTACCGCCGACTCAATGAGAAAGAGGCGGGCTACTACACGTTTCACGTTCCCATCAACGACCGCATACGGACGGTTAAACGCTATGCTTTGCACAGCGGCGGCGGTATAGTCTCCGACGCCGGGCAATCCTCGGAATGAGGCATAGTCTCCCGGAACTTCGCCATCCATCTGCTCTACGAGCACTTTTGCAGCTTTGCGCAGATTTCGCGCTCTGGCGTAGTATCCCAAGCCTTCCCATTGCTTTAGAACATCATCCAGTTTCGCCATTGCCAGATGCTGAAGCGAGGGAAATCTATTGATAAACCGTTGGTAGTATTCCACTACCTTTTTCGCCTGCGTTTGTTGGAGCATCACCTCTGAAACCCAGATATGGTATGGATTTTTCGTCTCGCGCCACGGCAGTTGCCGGCGATGCTTCTTGAACCATGCGAGAAGATTACGACGAAATTGTAGGGTGTCTTTGGATGTCATTTGTCAATTTAGGCAGCTAGACGCACGGTACATAACCATCAAGGCGAGGCGAAGGATTATGATGCCTATTGGGCGGGAATTCCAGTAAAATCCGGCAGTCACCTATATACTGCGGTAGGTTCGGTTCCTAGCCGAATCGATCTTTTTCTCATCTCGTTAGGTGCGGACGGCTTGGGATCTCTATCGCGCTCCATTTCCTGTCGCTTGATCGCCTAATAATATGTGAACTGATCCAAATGAAATTGACGGTGGGAAGCGGCTTGACGTGCGAATCAACATGACTCTGCCGAAATCGCGATCCGAATGCCGACATTGTGCACCTTCTCCGCCGGTTCATAGGCTGCCCGATTTGCGCAACGCGCCGCAAACTCGCCGCGAGGTACCCAGGATCCGCCGCGAATGACCTTGCGCCTTCCTTCCGCCGCACCGCCGGGATTGACTGCAGGTGAATATTTGTACGTTTCCGGGTGGAACCAATCGTTACACCATTCGTAGACATTGCCGCCCATGTCGAGGCAACCGTAAGGGCTGGCGCCGCTCGGATAGCTGCCGACCGGTGTCGTCCGCTTGAGCCGCATCTCCCCGAAGTTTCCCTTTGCGACATCCCATTCATCTCCCCAGGGGTAGATCCGTCCATCGGTTCCACGGGAGGCTTTTTCCCATTCCGCTTCCGTCGGCAGGCGGAAGGTTTTGCCGCAAAGTTTGTTGAGCCACATCAGAAATTCCAAGGCGTCGTGCCAACTTACGCCAACGACGGGACAATCCGATTCATTGAAACGCGGGTTATCATGAAAATGCGGCAAATTATGGTCTGTTGCCGCTAGAAACTGCGAATATTGTGCGTTGGTTAGAGGAAGCTGTCCGATGTAAAATGCGTCAAGTGACACCTCACGCTGCGGTTCTTCATGGTCGGTTTTCCGGAACGGGGTGGGGTCTGTCCCCATTAAGAATGCCCCCTCCGAGATATAAACCAACGGGTAATCGATTTCATCAATTGTGACAGAGTCGGGTTGCAACATCGTGATTTGCCGCTATCGGTTCAAAACAGAAGGGAAACATGAAGTGTCGGGCTATAGGCAGGCGAAGAAATCGGATCTTATGGTCATTGCAACTAAGGACCACACATAATGTGGCAACATGAATGCAAATACTAAGGACTTACACACTGCAGCTTGTAGGGGACGCAGATCTGCGTCCCCTACTCAAGGAATACGGAGTACGGAATATGCCTGCTACTGGCAACTCGGATTAACATACAATCAACAACGTGTGTTTAACTGTGTCTGGTTGTAGAATGATCCTTTAATTGTAGCTGTTTAGTCCACAGGTCTGGATTTGCCAATCCAGACCGAGCAGGTAAGGAACGCACAAAGAAGGGAAGTACGAAACCGAGCACGATAAATCGGGGCATCATAAACTGAGCCGGAGATGCGCTGATTAGCACTACCACAAGCCAACTACGTATGTTCCATGAAAAGATGTACTTGGTCTGGATTTGCCAATCCAGACCAAGCAATCAGGGCCGCCGCCGCCCAGAAAAGCATACTAATCTGTCCCGCGCGAGCTATCGAACACTCCTTGAACGGCAAACTATCTTTACGGTTTTACGGGCGAGGGGCGGGTGTGCCCATCTCGTGGGGACCGTTCGTCATGCTTGATTTCCGAGCAAAGTCATAGACGGCATCTTGGACTTCAAGCACGCGAACCGCAGTAAGAATGTTCGGTTCAAAGGCACGTCGTCCTTCACGTATCGCTGTCAAGGCTTCGTCAATAATGCCGTGCATTCCTCCCCGCGTGACGTTTTCCGGGACTGTGACACCCTCCGGCGTGTGAACCTCGATGATCGCCTCGCCCTGCGTGTTGTACTGTTGGAACACTGACGCCTTGGTCCCAACGAATCGGAAGAAATGATCGCCGGCGCGTACGCCGGATGGATAGCAATAGCCCGATTCGACAACTCCGGTCACACCGTCGTCCGTCCGTAGAACACCCATGGCGATGTCTTCCACGCAGCGCCGGTGCGTTGCATTCGACATGACTGCCCCCACGACGGTGATAGGTTTGTCGCCTACGAACTGCAGAAAGGTGTCGATTCCGTGAGCGGCTTCAACTCCCCAGCATCCGCCACCGGAGATTTGCGGATCGTTGTGCCAGGACGAAGGCGTCGGATCGTAGCGGGAGGGCGGTCCATTGTTCAAACGGCTGTTATACAGGACGAGGTCGCCTAACGATCCATCTTCAACCATTTCTTGCGCCACGCTCACAATGCTACTTGCGCGATTGGGCAACGTCAGCGCGCTGAACACGCCGTGTTTTTCCGACGCCTCGGCAACCGGCCGCATGCGTGACGCGCAGTCGGCGAACGGTTTGTCCAACAGGTACGGGACGCGCTGATCCACACATGCGCCGATATGGGATGGCATCTCAATATGCTTACCCGCTACGAGTGCCGCATCGGGCTTGACAGCCTCCAAACAGGATTCCGCGGTATCGAATCCGGGGCACCGAAAGTCATCGACGAGCCGCTGTCTCGGCCCTTCCTCGGCATCCATAACGCCGACAATCTCGTGGCCAAGCTTTTGCGCTGTTTGCGCCATGCCGCGTCCGTGGTGACTGAACGAAAGTAGCGCCAGTCTCATTTTCCACCTCGTTCCGTATTGTTATGTATTGCAATCCGCCGAATTTCTGCGGGGACATGTCTTCAAGGTAACGCGCCGAGGGATCGCTGTGCATCTCGGTGCGCCGCCTGCAATATGCCTGTTAAATCTCTATTGATAAAATAGGATTAAGGAATATCGAAACCCAGTCTACGATCAGCCAAGGGAAGTTCGATTTTTTCACCGCCGCGCCGGTGCGACTCCCGCAATGCGACAGCGATCTCAAGGGCTTCACGTCCGTATTCTCCCGGGCAGAGCGGCTCCGTACCTTCGTCGAGGTTCTTGACGATGCCTTCGACGGCGGCTTGTTGAGAGCTCCTGGGTCGTTTTGGATTTGGAAACTGACGGCGGGTCGGTTCGCGTGTATCCGGGTGACGCGTCCACATCTCAAAGTCGGCGTGTTCGTTCCTGCAACTGAACCATCCATCGCGCCCTATGAAGTCGATGTTTAGCCAACCGCCGGTGTTCAGGAATCCCCGAATTCCATTCTCGTAAAGGATCATCCCCGTTCCTTGCAGGTCTTTCTCTCCCGCGGCTGCTTCATCGCTGTCCATGTGACCGAAAACCCATTTTGCGGGTGCATCCGCGAACTGGCGGAATAACGCAAGTGTGTGACTGTGACCGCCGTTAAAACTCCAACTGTAGTTGGCGACCATCGAAGAAAATTTTCCGATGTCGCCCTTTCTAATGGACTGCAAGCACATCTGCAACCAAGGGCTCCAGTTCTTGTGGCACGCCACAGCGAAAATCACGCCACGTTTGCGGCAGATTTCAATCATTTCATCCGCTTCTGCCAGCGTTCGACAGATCGGTTTGGTCGCATAGATTGCTTTGACCCCCGACTCGGCAGCCGTAATTACTACCTCCGCGCGCTCCGTAGTTTTCGTTGTCACACTGACGATATCCGGCTTTTCCTTGGCGAGCATCTCCTTGTAGTCGGTGTAAAGTGCGGTGACGTTCCAGCGACGCTTGAAATCCTCAAGTTGGTCTTCCGATACGTCTGATCCAGCCACCAGATCCACACCCTTTGCTTCTACGTAGGCGGGCGCGTGTGCCCACGGGTAACGGAATTGAGGACGATGCGTTTGTTCGTCGTCGATAGTGCTGCCTATCCGGCCGCATCCAATTACAGCCGCGCGATAGGATGCCATAGATTTTCCTCCCTATTTCGTAATGGGTAACCGATTTTCTCAAGGGTTACGTATTATTTTGCGCCCTTGTCTTTTCTCATGGAAAATAGCTTATAAGTCTGAGAATCCTCTGAATGGTTCAATGAACTCTCGCCACGCTTGATATACTTATTCTACAGGTTTCCAATCACAACTCTCGAACTAAGTCGCTTCTCTCCGCCAGACTTCATACGGATTCTCACGGTTTTGGAGCGGGAAAGACACGCGTGTCCCCAACCGCTGGGATTCATGGACAGCCATAATCATTTCAAGGGCGGCGCGCGCATCGTGTCCGCTCGAACAGTTGCGTACTTCGCCATCCTCGTCTATTGCATGAATGAGCTCTTCGACAATCATCCGGTTGCTGCGTTCTGTATCGCCCTCCGGCGCATTCTCCCAGTCATCAAGCAGAACACGTTCCCATTTGCCGTTTTCTTCGCCCGGAATCCAGGTTCCATAGGGATAGATATACATCTCTCCTTTAGGAGAGTTTCGGAGCGCAATAATCCCCTCACTTCCATGCACCTCAAATCCGAACCAACGCGCGGAGTCTATGCCCCCGGGTGGAATGCCGGCGTGAGATTCGTAGGAGGCCCGTATGCCGTTTTTAAAAACGTAATACCCCGATGCACCGTTCCCGGCGAGGAGACCAACCTGCTCATCCCCCTCTCGGACATCCTCAAGGCTTATCTCCTTTCCGTCTTGGGTAACATGCCCATGCGCCCAAGCAACATCGGAGCCCGCAAAAAACCGCATGCTGTCCAAGATATGTGTCCCCAATACCATTAGATCCATCGCTCCCGCGCGGCGATCATCCTTGCCGTGACCGTGCATCACGAGAATTTCGCCGATGTCTCCGGCATCAACCAGCTTCTTGGCGTGTTGCTCATAGCCGCTTGCCCGCCGGTGCGCTACCGCTATTTTTACTCCGTTGCGCTCACAAGCATCAATCATGGCATCGGCTTCAGCCAATGTTTGCGCAAATGGTTTCTCGCAAAATATGCCCTTTACACCCGCTTCGGCGCAGGCGATTACCATCTCTGCATGGCAATCTATCCAGCGCGGACAGACGCTGACCAAGTCGAGGTTCGCCTTCTCTAACATTTCCCTGTAATCGGCGAATGATTGTTCAGCGCCTGTCCGCTCAACGGCTGCTTGGCGACCGTTTGGGTCGGGATCGGCGACCGCAATAAACTTTACATTCGGAATACCCGCGTAGGCTACGTCCAAGCCGTGGCCATAATTTCCTCCGCCCGTCCTACCGATGGCGCCAGCGCGATAGATTGTGGTCATATGTTTTCCCCCAAAAAATTCAAGATTGACCGTACCAGATTTAAGTGGATGACAACTTTTTTATTATACGTGACTAGTATCCAAAGATCAAGAGCGGATGATTTTTTTATGGAAGTTGTCATCATGATTTAGATGGAAGGGCGGAGGACGGGAAGGATGAGTGGAATAGCAGGGAAGGCGAGGGACTGATGATTATCAAGTCACTGTCCCCTAGTTCGAATGACATTTTCACTTGACGGTTTCTTTGCCCATAATATATACTTTTTAAAGATTTGCTTAGTAGCAAAGATCTCTTGAAAGATCAGATGATCAAATTGCCTTTACGAAGATAGAGAGGGCAATCAGTTAAAACTCAATTGAGAAAGGATAACTTTTGCAAATGTTTGCAAGATTTGTAACAATCATTACCGTAGGTTTTCTACTTGCGGTAATTAGCCCAATCGCGATGGCTCAGCCACCCATACTCGATCTAGACGCCAACCAAGATGACGATGCCAAGGATGGCTGGACCAACACCGGTAGCGCTGGCGGCGTGGTGCCGACCGGCGATGGAAGACCGGATTACGATAGAGACGGGGGACCGGGCGGTACCGCTGCCTATACTTCGACCGAGTGCGGTCACAACTTCTCAACGGCGGACGACGAAATAGACGGCAGACCCGAACTGAAGGTCGCAAGTTGGACGCTAGAGATTACCGCGAAACAGAACGGCCCGGCAGTTGATGTCAACGAAGGCGGGGGCGAACACCACCTGGTCGGTTTGGTTGATCAGGGTTGGCCCTTTGGTCAGTGGATTGGATATCGCTTCGAGCTAGGGGATCCTCCAGATCTCTCGGCGTCGGACCTGCGAATCACGCTTGCTGCCGCCAAATCTGGCGGAATTGATAACAACCAACATTTCCAAAATGTTGCGACGCTTCCGTTTGGCGAGTGGGCAGTGCTGACCACTACGTTTAACAATGATGACGGCATTATGAAGACGTACGTCAATGGTGAGGAACACAGCGAGGAAGAAACCATTCAGGACTTCGACGATACTATCCCGTTCGACGTGATCGGTATTTTCCTGATTCCGGGGGACAATCCTTGCCGCGGCTTCGGCGGTTCAATCTCCAGGGTCAGAATGTGGGATAGAGTAGTTGGCGCCGGTGAATTCGGAACGGCTGTTGAGGTTAATGACAAACTCGCCACAACGTGGAGCCGTGTAAAAGCAGGAAGTTATTAATCCAAGTTTCGACTAGTCTAGGATTGATGATTTTTCAACCCAAGTTTCGGTTGCGGCGATGCCGCACCGGAACTTGGGTTTTTTGTATGTAGGAATGCACTGTTGGCGGGGCAAAGGGATTTCTATCGCACTCCTTGTCCAGTCGTTTGATGGATCTCTATCGCAGTCACAATTCGTTCCGGAGAACAATTGGCATTAGGGGTATAATAATGGTAAATTCAATAAAGACCGTATGCGCTGTTTTTTTAAACACATGAAAAGGCATCATATTCTCATTATTGGTATTCTGTTAGCAGCGGCGGTTCCGATGGCGGCGGGTTATGTCCCCGAACCCATCCTATATCTTGACGCCGCCGACAATCCGACACACCCGAGGGCATGGGCCAATCTGGGGACGGCAGGCGGACAGTTGCCCAGCCGCAGCGGCGGGGCAAAACTGGAACCGAATGCAGGACCAGATCGCGGACCTGCATACACTGCCAATAGAGGGGGACAATCCTATGGCCATGCCGGTATCTCTCTCTTTTTTGAGGACTGGACGGTCGAGATTTGGGTGAAGCGCAATGGACCTGCGCCTGGCGGCGGGGAACACCAAATATTCGGAATGGCAGATCGTCCCTGGCCCTTCAAACAAAGTATTCTCTTACGGTTCGATGGCGCTGAATCCGGTCACATCCGAGCGACGCTTATTACCGAGAAAGGCGGTGGACCGGGTAACACGGACCATGTTGCGCCTAACGGTCTTGACATCGGTGCGAAGCGATGGCACCATGTGGTATTGACGTTCGATAGTCGTTCCCGCTCATTGCAGTCCTATCTCAATGGCAAGTTTCTCGGCAAGGATCCTACGAATCAAAGTTTCGACGGCAAGCTAGAGGTCAAGCGTGTCACTGCTTTCAGATCGGATATCGCCGATCCCGATGATCGAGTCCTCAATGGTTCGATCAGTCTCATCAGGATGTATGACCGGGAGTTGGACGATAACGAAGTCCTCGAAAATTTCAGGCGTCCGCGCGCCGCACAGACCGTCGATCCTGCCGGCAAGTTAACCACGACTTGGGGAAGGTTGAAGAGGTCCCATTAAGCGAACGTCGACGTGCGAAATACGCACCACGCTGCTCCTATGTAGCATCTGGTGTTGTAGCAGGCATGCGAACGGCGAGAACCGTGTTCAATGTTTGAACGGAAACGCGAAGCGAAAGAGGGTTGGATGGCAAGACGGGACACGAATTGGCCAATTAGACTGACCGTCGGTTTGTTTCTGATATTAGTGGTCGGTGTGCCCGGGTATGCAATTGATGAAGGCTTGCTGCTCTACCTCACTTTTGACGTGGATACCGGTGATGTCGCGAGAGACATGACGGGAAAGACGAAAGGCGGCAAGCTTGTCGGAGGCACAAAAATCATTACCTCGGGCGCCCATGCCAGGGCACTGGAACTCAATGGAACAGACGGCTATGTGGAAATTGAACTAACCCCTGAGATGATTGAGGCGGAAAGAGATTCGTTTACCGCCGAGTTCTGGATGCAAACTCGTGCACAGGGCATTCCGGAGGCCGGACAGTGGTTTATCGGGCTCGGTATCTTCGGCGGATTCGGACCTAAGGACCACTTTCACGGACATTGGACGCTATTCCTGTTAGACAACGATATCCTGCAATTCAATGTGGTCAACGCCAGTCAGCATTCCAATGACGGCAGGGATGGCGTGTTAATAGAAAAGCCGGTCGTCAACGACGGCGCCTGGCACCATGTGGCTGCCGTTCGCGACGAAGATAAAAAGCAAATTAAGGTTTACATAGATGGCGAATTAGCGGGCGAAGCGCTAGATATCACCCGATCGCTCAATGCCAAACCGGACGACCCAAAGGCTCGAAAGAAACTCTGGTTGGGGAATCATCTTGAAGTATTTTGGTCTGTGAAATTTGATGAAGTGCGGTTCTGGAATAGGGCCCTGAGCGCCGACGAGATCGCCAAGAACATGAGGTGGTTTTCAGTCGGCGGCTTGGGTAAGTTGCCCTTGACGTGGGGCGAGATTAAGGGAACTTACTAAGCACCGCGGTAAAGTGGAGCGCCGTGCGAGTGCCGACGAGATTTGCACCGTATGAAGTAGATCTTGGATGGCAGGATGGAGAAGCCTCGCCTAACGTAGGGCGAAACAGATAGGATTACGGGGGACAAAAGATGACGGCATCACATAGTTTATTTTTCGGGATAGCGACTTTCATGCTTCTGACGATAGTTGTCATGCCGGTGGAAGGCATTGATAAAAATCTGCTTCTTTACCTCACCTTCGACAATGACACCGGCGGGGTCACGGCGGATGTGACCGGAAAAACCAAAGGCGGAAAGCTCGTGGGCGGCACAAAAGTGATTCCAGCGGGCGTACACGCAAGGGCATTAGAACTCAATGGCACCAATGGCTTTGTGGAGATTGAACTGACCGATGAGATGATTGAAGCCGAGAGGAACTCCTTCACTGCCGACTTCTGGATTCAGACCAAAGCAAAGGGCATCCCACCACCCGAGGATGTAGAGCGGTTTGTCGGGCTTGGCATCATCGGTGGCTTTGGCCCCAAAACGCACTTTCAGGGGCACTGGTCGATTCTCCTGTTGAATGAGGATTTTCTTCGATTCTTTGTAGTGAATGTGAATAGCTTTGTCAACGATGGAAAGGATGGCGTGATAGCAGAGAGGCCGAAGATTAACGATGGGGTGTGGCACCACATAGCGGCCGTACGGGACGAAGACAACAAGCAACTTCGACTTTATATTGACGGCAACTTGGCGGGCGAGGCGCAAGATCTGACAAGGTCGCTAAACAGTAAACCGGGTAATGATAAAGCCCGTACGAAGATATGGCTGGGAAATCATCTGGAAGTTTTCTATCCCATAAAATTTGATGAGGTGCGGTTTTGGAATAAGGCGCTAACCCAAGAAGAGGTGTCGGCGAACATGACGTCGTTCGCGGTCGATGCACACGGGAAATTGGCTTTGACGTGGGGTGGAGTTAAGAGTTCGCTGGAATAGAATACGGAATAGATACGAGTTGCTGTGTGCGGGGCATTTAGACAATCCTCTGAATCGAGAATCGAAGGGTTTTAATCGATCAGCCGAGATCAACTTATACCATTTCTCTAAATTGTCTGTGCATAAATGGTGTCAAGCAAGCCGTTCCAAGGCGGGGCAAGATGCCCCGCCTACGGAGACATGGATGATAGGATTAATAAATCATATGCACTGTCATTCAAGCGAAATGGTATTAGTAAAAGCCGGAGGAATGGATGTTCTTTGAGGAATACAATCTGTATGAAGCCGGAGACTTCGGATACCATGAATGCAGAATTCCGGCCCTGCTTACCACGGCGAACGGAACGATCCTGGCATTCAATGAGGGAAGGAAGTTTACCGGCAGCGATTCGGATCAGATAGACCTCTTTCTTCGGCGCAGTTTTGATGGTGGAGTGAGTTTTGGAGATTTGCAGGTTGTCACTACCAAGGACGGCTGGGTCTCCGGGAATCCGGCTCCGGTGCAAGATAGAACCACCGGCACGATATGGCTGCTGTTTTGCAGGAACCAAACCGAGAAAGTCTCTACGCTAGACGTTCCTCGCAGCGTGTGGGTCACGAGCAGCAACGATGACGGGGAAACTTGGAATGAGCCGAAAGAAATCACCTCCTCGGTAAAGCCTGCCCACTGGGCGGCATGGTACGCCACTGGACCTTGCCACGGAATTCAGATGAGAAGCGGACGTATCGTGATCCCCGCCAATCACAGGGAGATTAAACAGCATGAGGAAGATGAGGATGACTACGACCACTCGCACATCATCTACAGCGACGACCACGGCGCTAGTTGGAAGTTGGGCGGAAGCGCCGATAGGCATACCAACGAGTCAACGGTATTGGAAACCGCCGATGGATGGATCTATCTCAATTCGCGCAACCAATACTCTTCCAGGGAGAATGTGACGTACCACCGCCGAGCGGCTTGGAGCAAGGACGGTGGCGAGAGTTTTTCGCCCAGTATCAGTGATGCCGGACTTCCGGAACCCAGATGTCAAGGGAATGTGTGCCGGTACACCCTGGCAGAAGATGGACCGCCGGGACGAGGTAAGAACCGGGTGCTCTTCACGAATCCGGGCGCCCCGCAACCGCGTGAACGGAACTATCTTACGGTAAGTTTAAGCTACGATGAGTGCCGATCCTGGCCCGTATCTAAAGTGATCTGCGAAGGACCTTCGTCCTATTCCGATCTCTGTGTTGCGCAGGACGGCACCATTTGCTGTCTCTACGAAAAGGGAAACAGGAATGGCAAAGGGATTAGCACATACAGCGGGGACATCTCATTTGCGCGATTCGACTTGGAGTGGCTGACGGATGGAGCGGATTCGCTTTGACGAGAAATAATGCGCCAGCCGTGGTAGATCCCCCGTCCTGAGTTACAACACTATATTCAGAGTTTGTTTGATCGGTGGAAGAGAATCTTTATAGCATTTTCTACGCGCAGATGATTCCTGCATCTCGCGTATCGGGCGTGATCGCCTATTAAGGGCGTCTGACGACTACATGAACCGGAATCAGCGGCAACTTCGAACCTAGCCCGCGAATCAAAAACAGCCAGAAATCACGTTATACATTCCAACTACGAATAAAATCCTCTACGTCGAACCCCGCAGGCATCTCCGTCAGCCGGTATCGCATAACTCTTGACCCCCGATCGACGACGCACCGCTCAATTTCAGCTTCTATTTTCTCAAACAGGATTGAAAAACGCTCCCGGAGCTGATTCGCTTCCTCCTCGGAAAAACGCTGAGCAAAATCCTTAATCGCGTGGAAACCGATCCGGTGCTCCCCTGTCGCCTTAATCTGTTCCTCTAGCGAAAGATTGACGTTCTCCCGAGATTTCAACGTGTGCAGCTTGTCAACCCACTTCGATAGGAACACGACGCACACCATCCGCCCTTCATCCCCCGAATGCAACGTTTCTAGTCCATTCATGAAAGCCGCTCTATCCCCCTTCAGGACGGCGCGAAGGGTAGACTCCACCGCATCGCACTGTTCTTGGTACAACCGAGTGAACTCTCGAAACCGGTCGCGTATTCTTCGCGGGAGAGAATTGGTGAATTCCAATTCCCAGCCATGTGCATTAACAACCGGGAATACCGGACCGCCCAGAGCGCGATAGCCGAGATGAACCGTGCGCCGCAACTTCGTACTGTAGTTGCTGCCCCAGTGCAAAATGAAGTGGGTATAGACAATCCCATCCCCCGCTTTGAGCTCGACTGGCGTGCCTCCCGGCATCGGCTGCTGCGGGTTCGTTAGCAGGTGTTGGTGTTCCTCCTCGGTATTTGGGCGGGAGTGGCTCCCTGGAACCACCCAGAACACACTGTCATCGTACAGCGGGATGTTCCACTGAACATAGCCGGGTGCGTTTGCCAGCATGTCCATCTGCATACCGCGCAAGGGCGCTTGCGCAACGGGATTTATATCGCGATGCCAACTCGCAGGCCCATGGTCTCGCGGAGGACTGCACATCAGCGCCATCAATGTGACTGCAGCGTCTGACGAACGCATCAGTTGTTGGCTCACGCCTAGTGTGTTCTCATGCAGGCAAAACTCCACCGTGTCCGCGGTTTTTTCGTTAACGACCTCGTTGAAAAATACCCTCGGCTGGGCGGCAGTTTCCCAAGTCCCGCCCGGCGGGTCGTCCGGTTTGCGCTCACGCCGCCACACTGCCTTCTGTCGATCGACGAGTACCTCAAAACTCGCGCGGAGCGCATCCAATCGATCAGGCGGAATGACCTGACGCAATATGATGAAACCGTCATCCAATAGTTGCTGTGGGTTGACTTTCATAGTTGTTAACCTTGAAGGAGTCTTCGGTGTTTGCAAGTGTTTAGTGGCTGGAAGTTAGTGGTTAGCAAAAAAATCATGTAGCCGTAGGACGAGCGATGAAAATCCACCCCCAGGGGAAACGCATCTGATTTTTCAGCGATAATCCGTAGGTTGGGTTGAACGGCACCAACCAAAAAAACGCCCGGTGTTCCACCTAGGTTCTGATGCTCAATCGTGCTCAAGACCTCACAAAGCATAGTGAAACCCAACGGACACGCGATTCAGGAAACCTGAATGTTGGGTTTCACTCCCTCTACCCACAAGACAGTGTTGTTGTAAGGCGAATTCTCTCTTGGCGTTCACGCGGATTCGTGTTTGACCGTTCAACCCAACCTACGCGACTGACGACACATCTTGCTCATGACAGTCGCCAAATGTTCGCGGCTGTACCTCCCAATATCAAATCGCGATCAGCGTCCCTCAGAAACGGCAAACCTTCACGGATAAGTCTGAGTTCCTCGCTCAACGAGAGCCAGTTGTGCTTGATGCGGTGATGGCCCGGATATCCGGTGCCCCAGACTGCTCGTTCAGCGCCAAAAGCATCGATTAGAGCTTTGATAAACGGGTGCACATCCTCAAACGGAAACGCCTCACTGGAACGTCCCGCTATGTCCGATATCTTAACATATACATTCTCGTACTGCGCGAGGGATAGTATCGGCTCAAACTCCGACATGCCGCTCGATATCTTCGGGGCACCCATGTGATCGAGAATCAGTATCAGGTTGGGATACTGTCGGGCGATTCCTTCCACCTGATCGGCATAGGCGGGATTGAGATGGAACTGAATCACGGCGTCGAGCGCGTCAATTTCCTCCCACATAGCGCGATTCTGATCGGTGAGGAGAATCTTTTCATCGCGATAGTAGAGCGGGTGGAACCGAAATCCCGCGAGGTTACGCTCATTAACCCAATAACGTACGAGGTCGGGGTTGTCCGCAGCCTGCGGATCGATCAGCCCGTGCCCGACGAATCGATCCGGAAAACGTGATACAGAATCCGCAATGTAGCCGTTGTCCCATGTGGACCAGCTCGTTTGCACCAAGACACACCAGTCCACACCGTGCGCATCCATTTCGGCTAGGAGTTCATCGGCAGTGCCCGGCTCGTCCGGGTATGACTTCCAAGTCGGTGCAGTCGGCCCGATCGGATACTTGGGCGGATCGATTTCCCAAATATGAACGTGCGTGTCAACAATCATAAGCGATCTTATAAGCCAAGCGGGCGCATGAACTACCTTTTTACCCCCGTCTTTGCTCCTTTCCCCCGCAGGTATACAATCATTTCTTGCCGACCGCGATCAATCGCAAAATCGAGAGGCGTCCAGCCCAGATCGGTTTCGGCATTGATTTCAGCGCCGGCTTTCAGTAAGAGGTCCGCCTGATCGACGTAACCCGCCCACTCGGCGAGCGTGTGCATGGGAGTCCAATTGCCATACGCTTCACCTTGAGCGTTTACATCGGCGCCATGCTGTATGAGCAATTCGGTAATCCGAACAAAACTGGCTTTGGATCCGCGTCGCGGACACATGGCCCAATGGAGTGGTGTCAATCCATCGACATCCGTGGCAGTCGCACAAGACGGATTGTCTTCGAGCAGATCCTGAACAACTCCCAACATACCAAAGTGGGACGCAGTCAAGATATCGATTTCCGCACCTTTTGCCAGAAGATAATCCATTACAGCCTCGGCTTCCTCGCAAGCGCCGTAGATAAGCGATGCGCACTGTAGCGGCGTGTAATCGCGATGATCACGGGCATTGATCAGGTTGGGGGTCTCTTTGAGCATGCGTCGAACAGCGTCCAGCAACCCCGATCTGGCAGCCGTGAAGATGTCATATTCGGCGCCATGGTCAGCCAGATATTGTACGATTTTCCGATATTGCGGACGATGCCAAACCACCTTTTCCGCAGCAATCTGCATCAGGCTGGGCGCACCGTTATGTACCCGTGCATTGACGAGTCGGCGGTCTCCTTCAACGAGGGTTTTTACCCCCGCAAGGTCGCCTTTTCGGACAGCGTTAATAATTGCGTCCACTTGTGCTCCGTAGTCATCTTTCTGTGCGTTTACAGGGGAGATGGCGGCGCAAAACATGCTACCAAGCATCAGAGCCGCGCCAAGTGTCGTGTAGGTGAGTTTTTGTTTTGTATTCATGTGAATCTCCATTCGTAAGTGTTTAGTAACAGCAGTTAGCAGTCAGTAAAACCCCACGGCATAAGACGTGCCATGAAAACCCAATCCCCTAGGGATCCCATCTTGATCTGACGATTGAAGATTTACGCTGGAGCGAAACCCTTGTGCCAACGTTATGTCCCAACTAAGTGGTGATATGTCTTGCACTCCAGCGGAGGCTTGTGAGACATTTGTCAGAGCTCTCCCATTTACCTTTGTAATCTCGGGATGCGGTATTCCTTATCTGCCTGCTACACGCACAAGACGTGATGTTTTCTTTGGATTGCGATTTCTACGCCTAGTATCCCTTCTCTTTATCCACCACATTCTGCAACGGCTCGCCCTTCACATACCGATGCAAGTTCTCTACGAACCGCCCCATCGTGCGTTTTGGGAAATGCTGTGAGCCGCCCGCAGTGTGGGATGTCAGAATCACATTGGGTAGTGTCCACAACGGACTGTCCTCCGGACAGGGTTCCGTGTAGGTAACATCCAGTCCGACACCCGCCAGTTTACCGGAACGCAGCGCCGCAATCATCGCCTCCTCATCCACCACCTTTCCTCGACTGACATTGATGAGAAAACTGCCATCGTTTAATCGGTCAAATAGGTCCTGAGATAGCAGTTTATGCGTTTCCGCCGTGATCGGGCAGCAGACCATGACAACATCGGACTGTGACATGAGTTCGGGCAGATAGTCCATCTTCTCCAACCGGTCGACGGACGCGGGCGGCTCCATGTCTTCGGGATCAACGGCAATGACTCGAAACTCAAAGGCTTTGGCGCGGTCCGCGACTGCGCGTCCGATACCGCCCAACCCGATAATTCCCATGGTCATGCCGGCAAGTTCTAGACACGGCGCCCCCTGCCACTGCTTGTTTCTCATGAATTCCAACTGCGTGTGGATGCCCCGCGTCAGCGAGAGCAGCAGAGCAAACGCATGTTCGGCGATCTGAGGTCCAAACAGCCCGCCCGCATTCGTCAGCACAATGTCGCTGTTCCTGAATTTGTCGTACAGATGTCCTTCTGCACCGGCGTGCGGCTGCTGCACCCATTTCAAATCATCGGCGCGGTCGAAGTCGGATTCGGAAAGAATCCCGAACAGAACCTCAACACCGGAAAGATGGTCTGCCAGTTTTTCTCCATCCGGTAGAAATCTCACCTCGGTCGCGGACGGAGCATCGTTCAACAACGCCTCGACATCGGTTCTATATCGACTCCCAATTAACACGCGAGTCATCGTTATTTCCCCTTTAAGTTATGACTTTCCCAGCTGTACGTGCCAATGCCTTGCAACGGTAATTTTCATCTGTAATTTCAGGGACGAGGACGTATTGACATTTATGCGAGTTGTGCCCGCAATTCGACGATGAATACCCTATCGTAGGGGCGAGATTCCCTCGCCCGATGGGTTGGGAAACCCAACTCTCACTTTCTGCCTCGCCTAGTCTCGTTCATCGCTTCAAGGCTAAGCATTGGGATTCACGGTTCCCGTTCAACTCAACCTACGTAATGTCAAATGTCAACAGACCTTAATGATTGTTAGCCGCTACATGCGTACAATTCGTTGTGCCTTTGCCCTCTTTTATAGAACTGCCAAGTAGGGGACGCAGATCTGCGTCCCCTACACCATGACGTACATAAGGGCGACGATTCTTACTGAATCCTTATAACTGTCAAAGAAACCGCTTGATAAGATCGGCGATGTCATCATGTCCCTTTTTCTCCGCCCAAGCGAGCGGCGTTCCCCACTCGGCGCCCGCAAGCGAGGGATCAGCGCCGCGCTCGAGATAGAGACGCGCGAGCTCGTATTTTCCCCAGCGCACCGCCCAACCCAAGGGCGAGGATTGTAGGAGATCATCAATTACGTTGAGGTCCGCGCCATAATCAAGGAGGATACCGCCGAAGGTGACGCGTTCGGGTTCGGTCATGATGGGTTCACCCCAGACAACGCCGCAAGCCGCCAAATCGTGGGCAAGCCGGTATCCGAAACGCCCTACCAGATTGGGGCTGACGCCATGCTCCAAGATTAGCCGAAAAATTTTGGGATAGACAGTGCGGTCAAAGTCGGGAAACATACGGTGAGGGTTGGTGCGCCAAAGGCGAAGCGGTTGCTCCAGCAGGCTAAACCAGCGATTGTCATCCGGCTCCCAGTCGAGTTGACGCAAACACATCCCCACGATATTCGGATCGCCCCCGCAGCTAGCCGCCCACAGAAGTTCCTCGGCAAGCGACGGGTCGTTGTGGAGTGCAACCGCAGCGGCGGACGTCTCGCCTTCGAGCCCGGCGGTTACCGGATCCAATACGCCGCCGTATCTAAACAGCAACCCCTTCATTTTTTCATCGCGATTGTTATACGCGTTGCCCACTGGATTGCCGCTGGCATAGATGCTGGCGTTCGGATCGGCGCCGCGTTCAAGCAGGAGTTCCGCAATCTCATACTGCGAATTTCTAGCTGCGTGTGCCAGCGGTTCTCCCCACGAATAGGGTTTGGATTCGTAATCGTGGAGTTGATGTCTGTCGTCGGGATCGAGGCCCAAATCGAGCAGCGTGCGGGTCATCTCAAGATTGTCGTTCTCCACGGCAATTTGGAGAAGACCGTCCCGTTTGCTGTCGACAGATTTAAAGCGGCTGGGCTGTTCGCCGGCATACGCGCGAATGAAGTCGAAATCGCCGAGCGCGACCGCAGATTCGAGCGATTGTTCGCATCCCGCCTGGAGGAGAATGCCGGCGCAGATTAGACAACCCTCGTTGATAGGTCTGTTCCGCCCACGGATTTTGTGAACGGCGCCGTCAAGAGGAGACTGCCCCTCGGGCGTGAGATGGGTAATATCGGCATTACGCGTGAGAAGTTCTTGGACGAGTTGGTAACGACCATGAGACGCCGCCGCATAAATGACGCTGCCGCCATTCCGGTGGCAGGCGTCAATCAAATCGGGTTGCTGATTGAGAATGGTCAACGCATCCGTACTTCGCCCTTTTCGGACGGCTTCAAACAGCGCGTCATTCTCTTCGGTAATAGTGATGTTCTTGCATGCGGCGAGTTTGCGCTTTTCGTCCTCTTCCCGCAAGATGTGAACAATCTCATCCATGCCCCGTTCATGGGCGATGGTCAGTGCGCCGGTGGCATCGCGGTGAGGGTAGATGCCGTGTGTGTGATCCGCGCCCGCTTCCATCAGGACGCGCACGGCGTCGGAGTGCCGATTCATGACCGCATAATGAATGGCTCTGTGTTCGTCGTTCTCCGCCATGTGAACGTTGACCAGATCGGGCTGGAGCTCAAGAATCTGTTGAATCTTGGATACATCGCCCACCTTTGCTGCGTCACACAGGTCAGCGACTCTATAAGAATCATTTGTTGCCATTCCAGTTTACTCCTCCATAGGTCTTGTGAGTCATTTTAAAGGCGACTACGCGCATAGCGTCGACACATCAGAAAATGCGCGGTAAATCTATAACTATGGGAAATCTATTGCGCTTGCTAGCCACTCGCTTGATCTCTCGCAATTCAATTGTATAACTATTATCAACCTCGGGTGTTCAATCGTGTTGGTCCCAAACGTAAACGGTTTCATCGCCAATTTTAATTACCGGGCGATTAACATGGTCACCCGATGCGGCTCGGTTCCCGGGCTCAGTTTCGGGGCGCCGTGAGCATCTCGCAGAGTAAACGGGTGATGCATGAAGATGTCCTGCACGCCGTCCTTGTTTAGGTCCACCAGCCAGGTGTATTCCCTGTCGTTGGGCAGGGGGACCGCCACCTTTTGCGGCTGTCGGGCGAATAGCTTCGGTCCCGGTACGCCGGGGTAGACACACAGTTGCTTATGCGTCCACTCGATAAGCAGGTCATAGCGGCTGTCGCCAGTCACATCGCCGATGAGCAAAGTCCTGTTAAATGCGCGCAGGTAGCCCTTTTGGGAGATCCGCCTCTCGTGCGTGCCCCCTTGAAGCACTAAGTCCAATGGTATCCACCCCGGCTCGCGATGGCTGGGTGCACCGTCCAACGCGATTTTGTGGGTGATGTTGGGACTGGCGCGGACGAAATCCCCTTTCATGTGGTAGAACTCAAGATCTAACCAGATGTCATCACCCATAAACCCCTTGAGTTTCTTCCAGAGGCTGCTCTTGAAAAAATCGAGGCCGATCGTTGTAAGCATCAGATCGGACCTTCCGTCGCCATCGAAATCGTGCCGGTACATCCCAAGTTGTACGCTGTCGTCGGACCGGAACGCGGCGCTGACTTCCGGTGCGAATTCGGTACCGCCATCGGGTGTAGGCGTGCCAAAGTGCACCTCGTAGGCGGATCGCTTGCCGGAAATGTCCCTACCCTCTAGCGAGAAAACCACGAGGTCGGGGACACTGTCAGCGTTTAGGTCCGTCAACGAGTGCAGTACCTTACCCAGCATATCTCCGGTGGTAAGCGAGCAGAGTTCGTCTGAATCGAACGCCACGTCGGTTGTGAAGGTTTTCGCCTCCGGGGAAAACAGCCCGTGCTTGTCCTGAAGATGAACCTTAAAGTGGTCCTCGTTCCAGAACACCAAGTCGTTGCGTCCGTCACGGTTATAGTCCGTCTCGTGAATACGGCTCTGGCCCCAAGGGTTATAACGATAGCCGTCGGCTCCGTAAATCCTAGCCATCTCGGCGGGGGGACCGACCTGTACTGGATTGGCGAACACGCCACCGCTCGTTTGGACGAACACCCAGAAGCCATCGACATCCGGCACGACCAAGTCGTCACGGTCGTCCCCGTTGAGGTCCCTAGTGAGGTCTACATGAGGGAGTTCTTTGCGGCGAGGCGGGTTGAAGTTGGACGTAACCGATACTAGAGTGCGCTCCGTACCGGATTCGGGATCAAACCAATTCAACCTACCGGGCTCATAGGTGATCAACCGGTCGCGTCCATTGATGTTTGCCACGTCGACGAACAACACGTCGCGGCGCAGCGTTGTATCAAGGTACGGTGTCCAGGTGTCGCCGCTGAACGCGTAGATACGCAGGCGGCGGTCGTCGTTGTCGTTGATATTCACTACGGCAAGTTCCGCCATAGAGCCGCCGTGAAGAAATCCCGTTAGAACGGTTTGGCGTTTTGCCGGTCCGATGACGACCTCGTACTGATTGAAAGTGAACTCTGCGGCAGTCGAATTATCACTGGCATGTGCCAAGCATTTCGGCAGGAACGCCACGAAAACCAGTATGGGCAACAGATGTCGTCGAGAATGCCTCGCCCAGATGGTCGCCAAGTTGGATTTAGCGGAATTCGGGTGTTCGTGAGATTGACTTAGCGCTTTACTTTCTGTTGTCATAAGATTCAACTCCGTTTCGCAGCGATCAAAGGAGATCAAAAGAAAGATCAGTGAGTGCTATAGAACTCCCAAAGAGGCGCGTGCTTGACTGAAACTGTTGTGCGAAGTCTTTTTCCAGACCTCGGAGAATTGCCGGGAATCGGAATTCCCTCCTATCTCAATCACATCCATAACCATATGACACCTCAGGCCTTTGCGGCTAGTGCCCGTTCCCGGAGTTCTTCTTCGGACAAATTTTCCACGCGGGTAGCCATGTACCAGATGTTGCCTTGACTGTCCTTTACTCCCGCGGTACGGTCGCCGTAGAACTGGTTTTCGGGTTGCGCGATAGACTCTCCGCCAGCCTTCAACGCACGGGAGTATGCCGTATCGACGTCCTCCATGTACACATACAACATACCGGGAACAGGCTGCCTTCCTCGAGCCGTACCCATCATGACGACGGAATCGCCTATCCGAACTTCGGCGTGCCGCGTCGTGCCGTCCGGACCGGGAACACGTTCGGTTTCCTCGGCGTCAAACGCCTCCTTCAAGAACGTGATAAGCGCTTCGATATTTTGGACAACAAGGTAGGGGGTTACATTGTGGTAACCCTCCGGCGGCGATGACATAAAGTTGCCTCTCAAATTCACGTTTTCCTGCAGATTTGTAGGGTGGGCACTGCGCACCAGCCTTTAAAAGCCCCAGAGGGGCGGAAGGTGTGTAGAAACGCCACAACCCCGTGAACCCAAGCCCCAGCGCGGGCGACAGGTGTAGAAGAGGCGACAACGCATTCTGAAAAAACCTTCTTCACGAGTCCAAATTCGCTTTGGCTCCAATTTTTCAAACAGGATCTTACAATTTACGACTCCCAGACAAAAACCTGTTTTTTATAGACAGTTTCAAACCCGTTACGCTCCAAATTCCCAAGCGATGTTTCAAGCATGGTGAGGGTTTCGCTGCAAGCGACCCGGCAACCGAGTTCGGCGGCACGATTCAGTCGTGCTCTTATGAGCGCATTTTGTCCGCCTTTTCCCCTGTGTTCTTCCGCCGTCCCTGCCCAGCCGAGGTAGGCGAAATTACCGTGCGTCACCAGTATTGCGGCGCTGACGGGAGTGCCGTTTTCATACGCCAGAAAGTGGTCAAAGCCGGGTTGATCGACGCTATGGAAGAAGAATGCACCGCCCCAAGGTTCGTAGATATGCCTAATCGCATCGGCGCAATTTTCGACCTCGCGCCGGGAAACACGCTCAACTCTGAGATGCGTTTCGTGCGGTGTTACCACTTTAACGGGTCGAATCAGCGTAGGATACTCAGTGCCTTGAAATGGCTTGAGACCGCTGTCTCGTAACCATGTGACGATTTCCGCTTGTTGAGGATTCGGGCTAAGCCAGAAGAAAAATCGCTCAACCTGTGCCCCTTTCAATGTGTCCAGAACCTTCTTGAGATCCGCCCGAGACACTGTTGTTCCACACCCAAAATAATGGGCGGCGTTTCTGTTGGCTGATGGATACGGCGACGACCCTGAAGATGGATCTATCGTGACGATAGCATCACCAACTTCCTGCCACCTCTGTTCATCCGACCTTGAGCAGTCCAGCTCTTTCTGTTTGATGACTCTGAGATGGTTGGCGATTTCAAAGGATGTCATTTCATTTATTGTAACTGTTTAGTGCATTGTTTGGTTCGTAGTATTACAATTCGTCGCACATCCGGTTTGGGCATGTAAGCCCCCGATGAGTCGGAATCAGCATTGTACTTCCCTACTCGGCGCGTTCCCTGTCCCCCGCTCGGTCTGGATTGGCAAATCCAGACCGATGGACTAAACAGTTACGATATTTTAATCGGGCTTTCAAATGACAACCGGTAACCATCGGGATCTTTGAAATAAAAGACATCCATGTTATTGCCAACGAAGGGCTCCCCTACCTGAACACCGCGTTCTTTGAACTCTTCGTGCGCCGCTTTGGCATCTTCACACATGAAATATAGCGTAAGCCCGGGCCCACGATTGGCGGGAGGTTCGCCTTGAGCCTTCTGCAGCATCAATGCGCTATCGCCGTGTTCAACCCGGGACCACCGCAATTCGTCGTCCTCCACCCACTTATCTTGTAGTTCATGACATTTTCCCATTTAGAAGCGGTTTCAGGAATTGTCCGGTATAAGACTGTTCGGTGTTCGCAATCGCTTCCGGCGGACCGGTTGCAATTACATTGCCTCCGTTGTGACCGCCTTCCGGACCGAGGTCAATCACGTAGTCTGCGGTTTTAATCACGTCCAGGTGGTGTTCGATGACGATGACCGTGTGACCCGCATCGACAAGCCCGTTGAGCGCGTCAAGCAGTTTCTGGATGTCTGCCAGATGCAGTCCGGTCGTCGGTTCGTCAAGGATGTAAAGATTGTGTTTGCCGCGCTTGATTTTGCCGAGTTCCGTTGCCAGTTTGACGCGCTGTGCCTCGCCCCCGGAGAGGATAGTGGCGGGATGACCGACTTTGAGATAGCCCAGCCCAAGCGCGTTGAGCACGGACAGTTTGTGGAGGATGAGTTTCTCGTTCGCAAAAAATTCGACGGCGTCCTCAATCGACATATCAAGCACATCGGCGATGGTTTTACCCTGATAAGTCACTTCAAGTGTTTCGTCGTTGTAACGCGCGCCTTTGCAGGTCGGGCACGGAACTTCAACATCGGGCATAAACGCGAGGCTTGTCTTGATTGAACCATCTCCCGCACACTCCTCACAGCGACCGCCCTTGACGTTGAAGCTGAACCGAGAGGCTGTGTAACCGCGTTCTTTGGCTTCAGGCGTCGACGCGAAACGCTTGCGAATGTTGTCGTAAAATCCGATGTAGGTCGCGGGGTTGGAGCGCGGAGAACGACCGATGGGGGACTGGTCGATGTTGATGACGTCGCCGAAGTATTCGTGACCGATGAGGTCATCGTGATCTCCGGAAAACACCCGGCTATCGTGGTACAGGTTATACAGTTTCTTGTACAGAATTTCGTGAATCAGCGTGCTTTTGCCCGATCCGGACGCTCCCGTGATACACGTAAAAATTCCTATCGGGATTTCGATATCAATATTGTTGAGGTTATTCGCGCGCGCACCTTTGATGTGCAGTACCTTGGCGTTCTTTTGGCGGCGTTGGTCGGGAACGTCAATCTTCCGTGTGCCGCCAAGGTATTGTGCGGTAGGCGATTCACGGCAGTCCAAGACCTCTTTGAGGCGACCGCTTGCGACGACGTGACCGCCGTGCACCCCCGGACCGGGCCCCATCTCGATGATATGGTCGGCGGCGCGAATGGTTTCCTCATCGTGCTCGACGACGATGACGGTGTTGCCGATGTCGCGCAGGCGTTGTATGGTGTTTATCATCTTGACATTGTCTTTGGGATGCAGACCGATGCTTGGCTCGTCAAGCACATAGAGCATCCCCATGAGCCCCGAACCGATCTGCGTGGAGAGTCGAATGCGCTGAGATTCACCGCCCGAAAGCGTGCCCGACGGGCGGTTGAGGTTGAGGTAGTCGAGACCGATGCCGATAAGGAGTTCCAGGCGGGACGTGATTTCAAAGAGAATCTGCGAGGCGACCTTCTTCTGCCCGTCCGGAAGCGTCAGCCTGTTAAGGAAGGACAACAGTTCCGGCAGGTGCATCTCGCCGAGGGCATGAAGATTATAATCCTCGATAGTGACCAAAAGGCGTTGTTTCTTGAGTCGTTCCCCGCCGCAGTCCGGACAAAGGTTCTCGACCATCACCTTGCGCAGGTAATCCTCCATGTGTCCGTGAGCGGTGCCCTGTTGCCGGTAGCGGCGGTAATGGCGCTCTATCTGATTGATAACGCCGTCGTAACGAAACTCGCGTCCGATGTAGCTGGCGCCAGTCTTGGCTTCAGGCGGCTGTTCAACCACGACCCGTTCCCCTTTCGTTCCGTACAGGAGTAAATCCTTAACCTCATCGGACAGGTCTTTGTACGGCATGTCGAGATTGAAATTGTATTTCTTTGAAAGGCTGTAGAGGATGCGTCCGCCCCATGAATTGACGTTGTATTGCAGCGCCTCCTTGACGAAGGCGCCCTCGCGCAGGCTGCGGTCTTTGTCCGGGGCAACGAGGTCGGGATGCGCTTTGAGATAGGTGCCTAGACCCGAACAAGTGATGCATGCACCCGCCGGGTCGTTGAAGGTAAACATGCCGTGGTGCATGCGGCCTGCGACGACGCGAACCGACGAACATCCGAACTTTTCGTAAAAGGTCTCCGCGGCTTTCGCGTTCGTTGGCTCAATCACGTGAAAACTCAGAAAACCTTCGCCGACGACCTCAAGACCGTGCGTCAGCGACGTGACGATCTGTTTGTCGAGACCCTTGCGGGTGACAAAGCGATCGACAATCACTTCGATGAGGTAATCCACCTCTTCGTCAAGGTCGATTTCCTCGCTGAGATCGTGGAATTTATCGTCAATGCACACGCGGCGGTATCCCTTGGTGCGAATTTCGTCGAATAGATAGGCGTAATCCTCGCCGTAGATTTTGAGCACAGGTGCGCGAACTTCAACCTCGGTGCCCTCGGGCAATGAAAGCATGTGCTCCATCATCTGGTGAGGCGTCCATACCTTGACTTTCTCTCTGGTGATGGGACAGCGCGGCTGACCGATGTTCGCGAAGAGCATCCGCAGGTAGTCGTACAGATCCGTCATGGTACCCACCGTCGATCGCGGGTTCTTCATAATCGTTTTCTGTTCGATGGAAATAACCGGAGAGAGACCGTTCACGAAATCGACATCGGGTTTCTTGAGTTGGGAGACAAATTGGCGGGCAAAGGTGGAGAGCGATTCCATGAAACGCCGCTGCCCTTCGGCGTATACCGTGTCGAACGCGAGGGAGGATTTCCCCGAGCCGCTTACGCCGGTGACGACAACCAGCTTGTCGCGCGGGATTTCGAGATGGACATTCTGCAGATTGTTCTCGCGAGCACCTTTGACTTCAATCGTTGATCTCATCTTAGTTCGACATTGTACAGTTGTAGGGTGCGCAATGCGCACCAGCCTTTAAAAGCCCCGGAGGGGCGGAAGGTGTATAGAAACACCAAAGCCCTGTGCATCAAAGCCCCAGCGGGGCGACAGGTAGGTACCAGCCAATAACGAAAACATGGAAAAACTTTCTATGAATGACCGAAAATGGCTTTGCCGCCGATTTTTCAAACAGGCTCTGAAACTTGCTTATGTGACCAACCCTTGATTCACAGCAACTCAACGGCGTCTTCGTCGTAATAATACGCCGGCTCTTCAACCCTGGTTCGGCTTTTCTCCGTCAAGTGGATGGGGTTTGATAACTTCTCAATGACCTCCTGACGGACCAGCCACTCACACGCCTCTTCAAGACCGCCGCCTTGGATCTTTTTGCGAAAGTGATCATTAATTTCCGAGAGCGAGCGCACCTCTGCGGATTCCGTGAGATAGTCGAGTAACGGGCGAAATAGGCGGTCCGTCTTTTCTTCGAGATACCCGTTCACTCGGTCTAGTACGTCTCCAACGGACACTTCCGTTTTTGGCTGGTTGACGAAGTCGGTGTAGACAGCCGTGAAGAATTTGGGATTGTGCTTGAGCGCCTGGTGAATAACCTCACGCGAGGGTGCTTCATTGTGAAGGATGACTTCAATGGACGCCAACTCCCGCACAACGTACATGAGCCACAAAAAACTGTATTCGCAGTCGTTCTTGAGATGGAAGTACTTCTCCGCCTTGTTGAGCGACGGGATAAGGTAAGAGGCGTGCCTCATCAGTTGAAGCGCTTGGTCGCGAGCGCCAATGTGGTTAATTGTGCTATACCATTGTGTTACCGAATCGTCTTTGGTGAATAGGAGAGTGCTCGTGGAGAAGCTGAAGTCGAGCCATCCGCCTGCCAAGTCGCCCTCGATGCTGCGCTTGAATCTACTCCGCGGTATGCGTTGTGCATGAATGTTGACATCGTACTCGCAGAGAGTGACCTCTCCCTCCTTCTGTCCGTCCTCCATGATGAGCCAGAGGTCAATGTCAGAGTTCTTCCAGACTTCGTCGTAGGAGAGACTGCCAAAGAGGATTGCCGCAACCACCGTCCGATCTTCTTCGAGTTTCTCGACGAGAGATGAAAGCGCCTGCTGGTAGCGTTCTTGGGTTTCTTGGTTAGGAGCATCCGACATAACTTTCCTCGCATGGCAACTCGCTGATATCGGCGGAAGACCTTCCGTGGCAATTCGGCAATCTTTGCCCGAGTGGGAGGGATTAAGTAAATGGTGACTGTTTAGTCCACCAATCTGTATTGCTGATGTCGGTTTGTAGTAGTGCAATTCATTGCACGTCCGCCGGGTTTTCACTGATCACTAACCACCAACTGAGCGAATAGCGAAGGCGGTAGGGATCTTCTGGCCACTATTTTACAATCACCATCCGACGCGACGCTGCATAATCCCCCGCCCGGAATTGATAAATATAAATCCCGCTCGCAACCGCTTCTCCGTCTTTGTTCCGCCCATCCCAATACGCCGCCTTTCCGCGCTCCGCGTAATACTCCGCCGCCTGATTCCCGAGCGCCAACCGCCGCACCGGCGTCCCCTTTGTGTCATAAATCGTAATCGCCACCTCCGCCTCTCGCGCGAGACGATACGGTATCCATGTCTCCGGATTGAAGGGGTTCGGGTAATTCGGCAACAGCGTCGTCTCTTTCGGCGTCAACGCCGCAAGCAAACCTTCAAGGAAGCGGATTCCCCGTTGAAAATTCGCATCGCCGGGGCCTAAACCCTGCGCCTGCGCAAGCCATCTCTCGACATCCGCAGCGCTAATATTCGACAGGGCCGGGGAATATGCCGAAGGTGTAGCCCCGCCACCCCCGATTGCCCCGGCAACGAAAACAAGGTCAAACACATTGACAACCCCATCCCCATTCACATCTCCCTGACCGTCTCCCGACCCTATCGCCTGCGCTACCGCCACCAAATCCAAAATATTCACCGCGCCGTCCCCATTCACGTCCGCAAGGTTTTCACTGACCACTGCTTTTAGATACATCTCCCCGTCAAGATTCGGCAACTCATGCTCCGTGTTCACCAAACCGCTGGCGACGCCTTGCACCTCCTCCGGCAGCGTAATCACCTGCGCTGCACCGCTGTGGTTGTACACCGCCCAACCGTTGGTGTATTCGCGGATGTAAAGGCCTAGAATATCTTCAGAATAGAGTTGCGCCTTCTCGCCAACCGGCCGTCCGAGGTCGGCATCCCAGAAGTTGTACCAGTAGTGGTGGTGACCGCCAGTAATTGCGTACAGGACATAGCCATCGGAATGCGTGAGACTTAGGGTTGTGACAGCACGCATCTGGCGGAGATTGACCCGGCTAAGCTCAGGATAGTAGCCTGCGCCTTGCAGAGCGTTTATTCGCGGTTCTCTTAGGTTCTGCTCTAACCAAAGCAATGAACTCTCAATCTCGGCAAGTGCTATTTCACGCTGTTCAGCCGTAAGGAGTCCAGGCACACCCGTTTCCATAAAGCCGCCGTTGATGTAAGGTGCAGTTCTTGGGATTGTACGGTCATTGGTGTTGCCCATAATCAAAAAGTCGGGTCTAGTGTCAGCGCGTATGCGTTGAACAATGTTTTCTCGAGCGCGTAGCTCTGCTTCCCTCGTGCGCAATCCTGCAAGAACTTGCCTCTCGCTCCAATAGTCGAAGAAAATACCATCGAATAAGCCACATTTCGACACGGCAATAGCTTGTTGAACAATCCTGTCCTGAATGTAGGGATGGGTGAAGTCAAGTAGGTTGGCTCCTGGCCAATCGCTAACAACATCACCGTTTGCATCTCTAACCCAATAGGACCAGTCTTCGGGAAAAGCGTCTGCCCAATCTTCTCGCATTCTAATGTCGACGAGAAAAATCATATTGGGATTTAGAGCAAGAAATTCGTCACGCCTTTGTATTGCCTCCTCTAGGCTGCCCGCCATTGCAAATCCGTCAGGAGTTTCCTTGAATCTCAATCCAAATTGAGGGACACTAAACCACAGATCATGGAGCGCCACGTTTTCGACACCTGACAAATCGGGACGATTGGCAATAGAAACCCAATGTGGCCCAGCCCATGCCGTGATAATAGAAGGAAAGTTTCTATCTTCTATTCTATCGTGTATTGAAAGCGGCGGGAGTTCACAGGTTTGGTCAAATAAAAAATTGGTTAAAGCGAGTCCGTCAAGCGGACTGTGGTCCGTGATGGGGTTACGCCGAAGATCTAACGATTCCAAGTTTGTTAAGCGTGCAAGCGGACTGACATTCACAATCCGATTGTTGCTCAATAGTAATCCAGTGAGTTGCGTGAGATTTGCAAGTGGACTGACATCTATAATCCGGTTAGTTCGAAGATCTAACGATTCCAATTTTGTTAAACGTGCAAGCGGACCGACATCAACAATCTCATTACGGTCCAGATCTGCCACTCTCAGTTGTCTGAGATTTGCAAGCGGACTGATGTCCTTAATCCGGAAATTTTCGTTCAGGCGCAAGACCGTAAGTTGTGTGAGATTTGCAAGCGGACTGATATCTTCAATCCGGTTGCCGCCCAAGTGTAATTCGGTGAGTTGCATGAGATTTTCGAGCGGCCGGACGATGGGGACCAGGTCGCTGATGTTATTTCCAGCAAGATTTAGCTCGGTTAAATTGAGTGCGTGTTCCAGTCCGGTGAGAGCTGTTATCTGCCTGTTACTCGCGTCTAACCAGATTAGTTGCCTCATGTTCGCTTGATTGAGAGGTACGTCATCGGAAAGTTTGAGGGCTTCTCGGATGGCGACCTTCAGGTTTGGGTCAGGCACCTCGACAAGCGGACTGTCCGGGTCGAATATGGGGTTGTTGTTAGTATCAAGCTGTTCTAAATTTGTGAGATTTTCGAGCGGGCTGACATCTTCAATCCGATTGTTGCTCAGGAGCAACACGGTGAGTTGTGTGAGATTTGCGAGTGCGGTAACATCGGTAATTTGGTTGTCACTGAGCCACAGGGTTGCAAGGTTTGTCAGATTTGCGAGCGGAGTGATATCGATAATCTGATTTTCGCTCAGGCGCAATTCGGCGAGTTGGGTGAGATTTGCAAGTGGGCTGACATCTATAATCCGGTTACCTCGAAGATCTAACGAGGTCAACGCTGTCAAGCCTGCCAGCGGACGGATATCGACAATAAGATTGCGGTCTAAATCTAACCAGTTCAGTTGTGTGAGATGCGCCAACGGGCTGATATCGTCAATCGTCCCACATTCGTTAAGCCGCAAGAGTGTGAGTTGGGTGAGATGTGCCAACGGGCTGATATCTGTAATCGGGTTGCCGCCCAGGCGTAATTCGGTCAGGTTGGTGGCATACTTCAGGCCGGCGAGCTCTGTTATTTGACGAGCCGCAACGTTAAGTGACGTTAACTGGCGTATGTCTGCCTCCGTAATCGGAGATTCGACGGGCAGGTTAAGCGCCTCGCTAACAGCTTGCCTAAGGTTGAGGTCGGGGATGTGGACAGGTTGGGCGTGAACGGAGGCGGTTAAAGCGCAGCACACACAGAGAACAATTGACAGTATTGGTGTGAGGTTCTTATTGCGTAATGCGCATTGCGTAATCATGTTTCGGTCCCCCTAAAATCCGCCGGGTTTTAACTGGTCACCGACCATCAAGCGAGTGGATAGCGAGTGCGATAGAGATCCACTGATTCTCCTACTTCACAATCACCATCCGCCGCGACGCCGCATAATCCCTCGCCCGGAATTGATAAATATAAATTCCGCTCGCAACCGCTTCCCCGTCTTCGTTCCGTCCGTCCCAATACGCCGCCTTTCCACGCTCCGCGTAATAGCCCGCCGCCTGATTCCCGAGCGCCAACCGGCGCACCGGCGTCCCCTTTGTGTCATAAATCGTAATCGCCACCTCCGCTTCCCACGCGAGACGATACGGTATCCACGTCTCCGGATTGAAGGGGTTCGGGTAATTCGGCAACAGCGTCGTCTCTTTCGGCGCCAACGCCGCAAGCAACTGTTGGAGGAAACGGATTCCCCGTTGAAAATCCGCATCGCCGACACCTAAACCCTGTGCGAGTGCAAGCCATTTCTCGACATCCGCAGCACTAATAATCGACAGGTCTAGGAAATATGCCGAAGGCGCGGCTCCACCACCCCCGATTGCCCCGGCAACGAAAACAAGGTCAAACACATTGACAACCCCGTCCCCGTTTACATCCCCCTGCAAGCCATCTTTCCCGAACGCCTGCGCTACCGCCACCAAATCCAAAATATTCACCGCACCGTCCTCGTTCACGTCGGCGGGATTGGTAACCGGAATCACTGTCGCACCGATATTTTGCAGCACCTCATCCGGGCTTAACGCTCTGTCATAGACGCGCACAATAGAAAACGAGCCGTTGAAGTTCCGGTCTCGTTCGTCATACGAATTCGCGCCAATGGATATGTCGTCTAAAGGCAGACTTGCATCAAAATATGCCCCCGGATACCTGCTGACTTCCACGCCGTCTTGATAGGCTATGATTGATTTGCCGTTTAGGGAAACAATTGTCACCCACGTCCAAACTTCTTCTTCTAGCAAAATATTCAATGCTCGTTCGGGTTGTCTCAAGCCTTCGGCGTGGATGGACATGCTAAGTTCTTGACCGTCATTCGGCATCCATAAACGAATCCCTTGAAGCCCTTCTCGAGGACTGTTTTGGAAACCGGCGAACTGATGTTCGCCATCGAACCGATTGCCGTTGCGCTTGCAGAGGAATTCGAGCGTCCAGTCGCCCAAGTAGAGTTTAGGATTTGTGTCGACGGGACCTCCGAAGGTTTGACCTGATGTCGCAGCGGTGAAATATTTGCGTCGACTGCTGAAACCGATAGACGGAATCTCTATTTCACCCACTTCAAGCCGTGGAGGTATGTCAGCAGCTAGTAGTCTTTCGCCCGCGGCGCCGAGGTTCACCCAGCGTCTGATAGTCCCTGGATTGTGAGAGGCGTCCAAGAGGAGTGTCGCACCAGGGACGGCATTAATAGGTTCAACATTGACATCCGTTGTCTTTCTGAGATACATCTCGCCATCAAGGTTGGACAGCGTGTGTGTTATTCCCTCCACGCCTGATGCAACCCCCATAGCCACCTCCGGCAAGGTTATATCTTGTTCAGAACCACTGTGGTTATACACAGCCCATCCATTCGTGAATTCTCGAATGTAAAGCCCTTCTATCCCTTGATAAAATTGCCTCTTCGCCCCCACCGGCTGCCCCAAATTCGCCTCCCAGAACTCGTACCAGTGTTTAGGGAAAGCTACGAAACTTACGTATCCATCTGAAAAGGTCAAGCTGAGCGTGGTTAAAACGCGCATCCACCGAAGATTGAGCGGGCTGTGTGTTGGGTCCGAAGGACGCAATCCACCTGCGACCGCGTTAATACGCGGTTCTCTCAGATGTTCCTCCGCCCATGCCAGAGTATCTTCTGTAAGGTTCAGTATGTGTTCGCGTTCGGCTTCTGTTTGGCCCCAGGCAGGCAATCCAACTTCCATTGAAAGTCCGTTAATATATTGACCAGTGTGCGGCAATTTGAACCAATTCGAATTCACTTGAATCAAAAAGTTGGGTCGCACTTGTGCGCGGATACGCCGAAGAATGTTCAAGCGAGCCTGAAATTGCTTGTCGGCGCTTACCAAGCCTTGGAGCACATCGTCTTTATCTCTCCACCAGTCGATTACGATGCCGTCAAACAAGCCGCATTGGGAGACGGCTATAACATTTTCCACAATCAATTCTTGCACATGTGGGTGCGTGAAGTCCACCAAGCCCGCATTCGGTACGAGGCCTTCAGGCACAATATTGCCGGCGGAATCGCGAACCCAATATGGCCAATCAGTACCGTAAAAATCAAGCCCGGCGTGCCTCATTGGAATGCCTATCAAGAATACGGCATTTGGGTTCGTAGTGAGAAACTCGTCGCGTTGCCTTATTGAATCGGTTATTTGCCCTGCAAGTTGATAGTCCCTACGCGGGTATAATTCGAAATAGTTGCCACCAAACATCAAATCAAAATTCGGATCCTGCCCTACAAGGAACTCTGCGGCCATAATATTTGGATAGTTTCGATTTGTCAACCGAGGCGCAAGGGGCAGTGGTTCTAGTTCGCATATTGAATCGGGCCGAAAATTGACAAGAGGTAGATTATCCAGTGGGCTAAAGTCTAAGACTGGATTTCGCCCAATGTACAAAGTTGTTAAATTCGACAATTCGGCTAGCGGGCTAACATCTTCAATTAGATTGATTTCCAAATTGAGAGTGGCTAATTCTTTGAGATTGGCCAATGGCGTGAGATCTACAATCTGACAACCGCTTGCGTCTAAATATGTTAATTTGACGAGGCCGGAAAGTGGCGTTAAATCAGTAATCGGGCTAAGAGGAATCGCTAACCGCTCAAGTTCCGTGGCAAATTCCAGACCTTTCAAAGTTTTTATTCCTGCTCGTAGCGTCTCCAGCCGTTTTAATTGTCGCATATCCTCCTGCATGATTGGCGCGCCAGCCGGCAACTGTAATTCTTCACGTACTGCGGCGCGCAGATTTGCGTCGGGGATGTCCACAACCTGTGCAAACGCAACACTCCCCAAACCGATAGAGAGCAAAAGACCGAGTGTGATTTTATTTCGAGAAATCATAGATTTTTTCTTATCCACCGTGAACGGTCCGATGGAATTAACCACGCTCTCCATAGCATGAAAAACCCAAGTTGCTACCTATAACAGAGAAACTGAGTCTTGGTTCGCGCTCACAAAATTGTAGGTGAATTGGTCTGACTTTCGTCATTCCCGTGTTTCCATGTTGGAAGAAACTCGGTTATTCCCTTTAGATTCCGATGGCGTACCCATCGCGGCGGGGATCGGCGCCTCCCATCAATGAGCCTTCGTCTCGATCAACAGCAATTCCCTGTCCGCCGCCCACGCCGGCCGTCCAGTCGGGCAGCGCCCGAACATCGTGCCCCCGCGCGGCAAGCGCGTCCCTGACCTCGACGGGCACGCGGCTTTCTATCCCAACGTGAGTGCCAGGCTCTTCAAGCCGAACCCGCGGCGCTTCGATGGCGGCTTGGATGTTCATGCCGTTCTCAATGAGGTTCAGGATCATCTGCGGCGTGGTCTGCATGATCCCGTGGCTGCCCGGCGTCCCGATGAGGGCGAAAAGATCGCCATCTCGCCAGATTTGGCACGGGGAGATGCACATCTCGATTCGCTTGTGCGGGGCAATAACATTCGGGCTTTCGGGCAGAAGGTCGAACCAATTCATGAAGTTGTTCAGAAACAGCCCCGTCTCGCCGAGAACTACGCCGGAGCCGAAGCTCGATCCGAGGCTCTGTGTCACCGCTACCGCATTTCCCTCTGCATCGATAACGTCAAAATGTGTGGTACATTCGTTTATCCACTCGCTCGCATCCCCTTCCACTATCTCCCCGGGCAGCTTGTCCTTCGTGTAGCGCTCACCGCCGCTCACCGCCGCTCGCTCGCCGATGCGCCCCCGCTGGGAGGCAGCATAGCCCTTGGAGAGCAGACTGGAGATGGGTGGATTCGGCGCACAGGCGAACGCCGCACGGTCGGCACTTGCGAGTTTAATTGCCTCAATAAGTAGATGCAGATAGTCCGTCGAATTGTGTCCCAGTTCGCTCAAGGAATCGTTTTCCAGAATATTCAGCGTTTCAAGATACTGGAATCCGGCGCACGGCGGCGGCGGACAGTAGATGTTATATCCCTTATAAGAGCTCGAGATCGGCGTCTCCCAACGCACCTCGAAATCTGCCAAATCCTTTTCCGAGATTAAACCGTCGTTCTCGCGGCAAAACTGGGCAATCTCCCGAGCAATCTCGCCGTGATAGAAACCCTCCGTCCCACCTTCAATCACCCGTCGGAAGGTTCGTGCGAGATCCTTTTGCACCAGGACTTCACCGGGCAACGGGGTTCGTCCGCGAGTCATAATTACGTTTTTAGCGGTCGGTGAAAAATTGGGCGCCGCGCCCTCCATAAAAAAGGCGTTCTTGACCGTAACGGCGTAACCGTTCTCGGCGAGTTCAATCGCGGGTGTGAATATGTCGGCGAGATCCATGCTCCCGTACTGCTCCAGTAGCGCCAGCCATCCGCCGCACGCCCCGGGCACCATCCCCGACCTGATGCCGACCTGATTCGCCTTCGGCGCCGAGTACGCGTCAAGTTCCGCCTCGTACGGACTCGTGCCCATGTAGTCCAGCACACGGCGCGTCTGCTCCTTAGCGCTATACATGATGAGATAACCATTGCCCGCAATGCCGGACATGTACGGCTCAACCACGTTCAGAGTCGATGCGACGGCGACCACGGCATCGAAAGCGTTGCCGCCTTGAAGCAGGATACGCGCGCCTGCGAGACTGGCGAGCGGATGGGCGCTGGCAACCATGCCTCTCGTGCCGGTCACCGTTGGACGATGCGTGAGACCGCGTGACGGAAATGCCATACTTTGCTACCTCTTCTCCAAATGTTTTCTTACTAAAGACCTGACCAAGTTCGCGAACAAGCGTTAGACTAAAACATAAGCACCACTTGATGACTAGAAATAGCTCAAAAGCAGCAATATACAAGTATCACGTGGCAAAATTCATGTCAAGCACGAAAGGTGTTAGGCGGTGGTGATTCTTTCTGATGGAAGTGGTGTAGGCGGGTTGAGCCGTTAACAACCAATCTGAACGGGGAAGGGTGGATGGAAGGGCGACTGAATTTTCAAACGGCGTCTAAAGCAGAGGGAAATTTATAACCTTCGGCGCTCTAATTCTGCTCGGAGCGCTGGTGAAATTCTTCATGATGTTCCAGATGAGTAACGTGATTCTGATTCAACCGTGCGAGTTCTATTCTGAGGTCGTGAGAGTTCGCTTCAATCTTTTCAGTGAGCTTGCTTATCTCCGCACCCAACGTTTGAGCAGTGGCATCTAACCGAGTGTTTGTCTGTCGAATATCCTCCCGGAGTTGGTCGATTGATTCCCTGACAATCTTAAAACCTTCGTTCATACGCGCCTCAAGTTGGTTATCTCTCTCTCGCGTCTCCTCTCGGAGCTGGTCGATTGAGTCTTTAATGAGCGCTTCGAGTTGGTCATCCCTCTCTCGCATCTCCTCTCGGAGCTGGTTGTTTGAGTCTTTAATGAGCGTTTCGAGCTTATCATCTCTCCTTTGCGAGTCCTCCCGGACCTGACTGAGCAATTCTTTATGGCGGGCTTCAAGTTTGTCTTCTCTCCGATTCAAAATTCGCCAGCCGAACACCACCATCGCAACGAAGAAGACAGCAAATGGTCCCCATAGTTTGAATCCATTGAGTAATTCTTCCATGAATCGCTATCTCCCTCGGTTACGCTACACTTTCGGAATATGGGACAAATCTAACTGCACTTTTGCAACTATATCACATACCCGTCTCTTTTGCAACGTGATTTAACCTCAGTCAGCGTATTTGTCCGTCGTAACACTTTTGAAGGCTGGCTTTGAAATTGAGAAGTCAATTGTCTTGTGCTATAATGGGATACGCGATTCTCATGCGCCATCTGTGCGAAAATTCACGACACGGCGTCGGAACCTTCTGACCGGTATTCACCCTTGTCCCAGTGACGTTCGAGGAACGCGCCGCAAGATATCCATTGGGTCAACGAGACAATTAAGGAAATGGAACTCCATGAAAACGAAAACGGTTCAATTCACAGCGCCCATTTTTGTTGTTCTCGCTTTAGTGATGGTGACGACTCTACCTCAAGTTTCGTATTTGCAAGAGTATTCGATACGGGTAACCCTCCCCGAACCGTCCGAACCCATTGTGGACTATTTCTTCGAGACAATTGACGTGCCCGGTGTCGAGTATCTGGAAGTGACCGCCACCAATGACCTCGGGCACTATGCCGGTAACACGCGCGCTCCCGATGGGGAGAAGACTATCGGCTTCACACTGATTGACGGGGTTTTCTCAAGGTACGATTTTCCAGACTCCACCAATACGTATCTGTATGGGCTTAATAATAGGGGTCAAGCCGTGGGATTCTACGAAGGAGCGGACGAGATTGCTCACGGCTTCATCGCGAGTAATGGCGCGATGACTCAATTCGATTTCCCGGGCGCATCGGAAACCTATATCTTCGGGATAAGCGAGATTGGGCAACTCGCCGGGAACATTGCTGACGCCTCCGGCGTCGTTCACGGGTTTGTGGGCGATGTGCAGCTAGACTTCCCCGATGCCGCGAAGACGTACGCCGACCACATCAACTCCGCCGGGGTGTCTGTCGGGAGCTACGTAGATGCCGATGGAATCCCTCACGGCTACAAACGCGACGCTGACGGTAGCTTTACGGAGTTGGAGTATCCCGGCACCCGGTCCCTGCTAGAGTACCTCTACGTGAGCGCCATCAACGATGCTGGTGTCATCGTGTTCAGCGCGAAAGAAATTGACGATTTTGATCGTTCTTATGTGATTCTGCCGGGCGGTGAGCCGATGGAGTTGCGAGTGCCGCGAAGCATCAGAACCGTCGGGCGCGATGTCAACGCAAAGGGGCAAGTTGCCGGCTACTATGATACGTTAGACGGGGAAAGACGCGGATTTATCGCCAAGCCCGCGACTATGGGCTATGTGATCGAGACAATCAGCGTTCCCGGTGTCGACTTTCTGGAGTTGACGTCTACAAACGATCATGGCGATTACGCGGGTAACACGCGCGGCTCCGATGAAGAGAAAGCCGTGGGGTTTACCTTGATTGACGGCGTGTTTTCCACTTATGATTTCCCGGACTCGCTCTCCATAGGTTTCTATGGCCTCAATAATGCCGGACAGACCGTGGGTTTCTATCAAGACATGAACGAGGTCTCCCACGGTGTGGTCGTGCAAAACGGCGAATTGACGCAGTTCGATTTTCCCGGAGCAGCCGAAACGGAAATCTTCGGTGTAAGCGCGGCGGGTCAACTTATCGGTGACGTGTTTGACGACGTCGGCGCCATCCACGGATTCGTGGGAGACGAGCAATTCGATGTCCCCGGGGCGATGACAACCTACGCAGACGACATGAACGCCGCGGGCACTCTGGTTGGCAGTTATGTGGATGCGGACGGAGTGTATCACGGCTACATGCGCACTGCCCATGGCAGCTATACCACGTTCGATGTACCCGGTGGCGTTTCCAACCTTGAGTATATTTTCGTGAACGCCATCAATGATGCCGGTGTCATCGTATTCAGAGCAAAAAAAGTAGACGATGTGGAACGCTCTTATATCCTCAGACCCGACAGCCAACCGACGGAATTGCGAGTCCCCGGCAGTGTGGTCACAGTGGCGCGCGATATCGACACCGAGGGGGCTATAGTCGGTTATTATGACACGATGGACGGCAGAAGACACGGTTTTATTGCCAAACCTACCCTGAGCGAGAGTAGGCAGAACGCCACGGGCGTCTTCGTCACTACTCTTTCCGAAGGCTTGAATATGCTCTCGGTGCCCTTACAGCCGCTCAATCCGATAGACGCGCGTTATTTGTCGGAGTTGGTGGGAGCAACGATAGTGATCACGCTGGGGGATGTCAACCGGAAATTCGTTGGTTGGACACCGGACGCACCCGATGACGGATTCCCGATCGACGGTGCTTCCGGTTACATCGTAAATGTGCCCCATTCACATCTTGTCGTTTTCGCCGGTACCGCATGGTCAAATCTTACGGGTGCCGCACCGGAGAGGACATCCCGCAACGATGCCTGGGCGTTCGTTCTCAGCGGTCGATTGGAAGGGGACCGGAACTTTGACGGTTATCTAGTCAACGTGCGAAACCTTCGTACCAATACCGTCATGAAAGACCGTGTGAGTAACGGTTACTTCGCCGCGGCGACCGCGGACCTTGCCCGCCGCAGCGTTGTGCGGGTTGGCGACACGTTAGAGGTCACGGTTACCGATCCGACCGGGGAGGTCGCTTCGGAACAATTCAGTTTTACGGTAGCCCCCGAGGGCATTGAAAACGCCTTGCTGTCCGTAACCCTTCGCGGCGTCGGCAGGCCGAAGCAGAGCCTGCTGCTGCAGAACTACCCCAATCCATTCAATCCCGAAACCTGGATTCCGTATCAACTTTCGGAAGCAGGCGCTGTGACCTTCTCGATTTACGGGTCGTCCGGGCGCCTGATTCGGGCGCTGCCGCTCGGATTCCAGCCGGCGGGTTTCTATAGGAGCCGAGGGCGTGCCGCCTATTGGGATGGCCGCAACAATCAGGGAGAGCGCGTTTCGAGCGGCGTCTATTTTTACCAACTATCCACGCCGTCTTTCCATCAGATGAGGCGGATGGTGATAATTAAATAGAAGAGTGATTTTAGTCATTTGCTAGCAGAACTAGATTAATCAACGGTGACGAATTGTAAATAATCCGCGAAATCGGAATCGCTCTCGTAGCAACCAAGCGACTGAATATGGAGTGCGATAGAACGTCCCACGGTAAGTTTTTCGCATCCCACAATCTCACAGATTGTGGTACAGAAAAACCTCATTAACCACAAGCATGTGTATTTGTTAGCTGCAATGACTATTATTGGTGTGGACATGTCAAATTACGAACAAATCGGTAGCACCACAGAGATTAAAAAACGCAGCGTCTCGGTGTCCCGATTGCCAAAAGGGGTTGTTCTGCGCGAACGGTTGGGCATTGTTGCCAGTGAACATCTTGATGGTCAAATCGTGCACCGCGCGCGCGATCCCGAAGGCGGCTTATATGAATGCCGTGCGACGATTGCGCCGAATGGGGATTTTCTCCTGATGTTTCCCGATGGCGGTCACTACGGAGGAAAGTCCGAAAAGGTCAACGACATGCTCGCCTACCGATCATCCGACGGTGGGGTGACGTGGCAGGGACCTCATGTTGCCTTCGACATCGACTACAACCAACACGGTTTTATCTCTCTCACTCCCCGCGGCACAAACCGGATTTATGCCTTCGGCACGCAACCCGTCTGGGATGATGAGCGCATAAACGGCTTGAAACAATCCAATGGTCTGCACGAAAACGCGCCCATCGGCTTTCGATATTCGGATGATAACGGACACACCTGGTCAAAACTCACGCAGATCGCTCCCGACAATGACCCCGGTTTCCGCGGGATGTCCGTTATGCGTATGTGCGAAACCGATGCCGGCACCTGGCTCCTCGGCTCGCACGAAGCCGACTGGTCTTACAAACCGTTGATGACGCGGCAGTACATTTTGCGTTCGGAAGATCGTGGACAGACCTGGAACGTTGGGCCGTACAAACGCCACGGCGGATGGTGCGTTCCCCAGTTCAATCGTATGGACGAAGGGCGGCCCATCAGCCTCGGAAACGGAGGCGTTTTCTTGATGACTCGCACCTGCGAAGGTCATCTCTGGGGACTATGGAGCGAGGACGATGGTCAAACCTGGACTCACCCGCAGCCAACGCCGCTCGTGCACCCCGACGCGCCGCCGATGCTGTGTCACCTGTCCGACGGCAAAACTCTCGCCGCGTTCCACCACAACCGGTACAGCGATTTCAACTATACCGGTCTCAGTACCGTAAAATCCGAGGTCATGAAAGATCGCTCGGAAATCTGGCTGGCAACCTCTGCCGATGGCGGGCACACGTGGAGTGAACCGCGCTTTGTGTTTGCCAACGCCTTGAGCGAAGCTTTTTCAAGACCGTTCCGAAACTTCCAGTGCTCCTACATGGATTGCGTCGTTAGCAACGGCGCGATACATCTGTTTGTTCCTCACCGCTGGCAGCGTGTCCTCCATCTCACCATTAAGGAAAGCCAGATCCAAAATCTGCTCGCGGAAAACGACCTGCAATAAATATCTCATCAGATTGTAGAACCTTACTTCGTGACCTGCCAGCCGCAACCGGAGGAGATATGTCTTTTGAACTAAGTTTTATAGTCTCATTCGTTACGGCGGGATTGGTCTCGTTTGTCGTTGCAAGCGTATGTGAAACGCCTCTGTCTATCCTCATTCGGCGTATTATTCAGAACGATACCAGTTGCATATTTACTCGATATGTGAGATATGTGACCATTCTGGTTGGCATCGCGTACGGCGTAACCGTAAATCCGCTAAGTTATGAACTCGCGGCGCAATTCCAAGAGAGTATCTCCATTCGCCATGTTCCCAATTACCCAGAGTGGTGGATGTGGCTGATAGGGCTACTGACAATCATCATGCAATCTCTTACTGCAATAGCTTCTATGTATTTAGTGTTTTTCATATTCGGCTTAATTGCATACATCACTGTTAATGTGGTAGAAAAATGACACTTGATACAAGGAGGAACTATGTTTTTTGAACTGGAATTCCTAGTCTCGATAATCGTAGCGGCAATCGTTTCTTTTGGCGTCATGATGGTGTTTGCACGCCTGATTTCCACCATCTTTGGGGATATCTTTCAGGACAAATTCCGCATAAACAGCGCGTTCATAAAGTACGTCAAATATGCCACGCTCTTGGTCGGAGTTTCGCGAGGTGCGATAGCACATCAGCTACAACTCGATATATGGTCCCAATATGACACAATCAAAGAATTTGCCCCGGACCTTGATTTCGATCGAGTAGCATGGTTGACCGCAACATACGCAACCATCATCGAAACCCTACGCGCCCTTGCTTATATGTACTCGGTGCTTTTCATAATTATCCTTATCGCCTACGTCATCGTTACATCGCGCGAGAAAAGTGATACCTAAGATTAGGATGATTTGATAAAACTTACACAGTCGTACGCACCGTAACTTTAAGAAATGGAGGTTCGTTATACGCAGTCGTTTTTTTCGCATTACGTACTGCTTTACACTCTTATCTTTTTCCGTGAATCAGGGTAATTTGCGTGAGTTCCATGTAGGGTGCGCACCGCGCACCAGCCTCTGATCGCACCAGTGTCGATGGAGGGGCATCGCAAGCATGAACGGTTATAGGGTGGGCACCGCCCACCATCTTTTTTTGGGGTGAGATTAAGCGAATGAAAAATGAGTGATCAACTGACTGGTTAAGGAAGGCGATAGGAATCACATCGAAAATCTTGTGCGATTATAATCCTTGAAGACTGGTGGCAATCGCGCGTCACGGATAAAACTGGTACGTCTCCACATTCAGCACGATACTCAGTATGCTCCAGATGCTGCCCATGAGGAAGTCGCCCAATACCAGTCCCAAGAAAAACGGCACCGCGCGGCGATAACTTTGAATTCCTCCGTTCTTGAGGATAAGCCATTTCGCCACCGTACACACGATGAGCGGCACCAAGAGATCACCCGGCAACTCTCCGCCGCCGGCTATCAAGAATCCCAACGGGTGCAAAGGCATCCAGAAAACTCTTGAGCGCAAATAGGCGAGAAGCATCATCACCGAGAACCCGCCCCCCATGAACACCACGCCCAACCAATCGGTGTTGGTGGGATAGTAGATCCAATCCTTCAGCCACCCGTACCACCGCCTTCCGTGTCCCAGTGCCCACGGACCGAAATAACCCGAAGCCGCCCCATGGTCGTAGTATAGGTGGAGCTGAATCCAAAAAGAGACAAGCACGCCCAGCCCGGTGGCGATGAGTATCGCGGCAAACATCTTTCGATGGGAGAGATTGGCTTGGTCCGAGATTTTGAACCCTTCGAGTTGGTGCGGCATCTGCTGTGGGCGGTACTCGCTGTTGAAGAAACACACGGTCAGCGATGTCAGGTTTTGGGGTCCAAGCCGTCGGGTGCCCAACCATTGACTGAGCATGGCGCGCGGTGCGTATCCATAACAGGCGAACACCCCCGCCTCCGCGCGAAGCCGGGTCATTACGGTTGGCGCAATCAGGAAGAGCAGCCCGAATGTAGCGGCTACCCAGAACGTCATGCCCGCCCTTCTGAGCAGGAACGTGAGCACGACCAGCCCGATCACCAGACCCCACACCGCAGCGCGGTACGGAAGCGGCTCCTCCGAATCGCGGAGATCAATTCGCCAGCCCAGCGCGCGCTTTATCACACGTATGAAGTGCCCCTTCCCGGTCCAAAAAACAAAGACGCAAAGCCCCAAGAAACCGCCGAGAATCTGCTCGCCATGGAACGGGAATCTGGGGAGCGTGTCCCAGCCCATGATGTCGCCAATCGTAAGTTGAACCCGGTATAATCCGCAAAAGAACGTGGTGGAGATAAGCATATCCAGGGGCATCAGGAACAGAATGCCGACCGCGTACGGATAGAGCGAGAGGCGAATCAAATCGCCGCCATCCGCGAAGAAGCTCAAAGGTCCTTCGGTGACGGTGTAATACGTACGTTTCATCGGGACAAAGGGAACTTGCGGGAAGTGCGTATGCAGCCCGTTGAGCAGACCGATGCCCGCGGCGATGCCAAAACCTATCCACATCCGCTTGTTCCGGAAGAATCCTCCTTTGGGCCTCGTCATTTCGAGCGCGAGTTGGGCGATCGGATAAGTTAAACGCTCGTGCTCCGTCCATTGGCGCCGCAGGATGGTGTTCAAGCACAGAAAATTGAACGCCAAAACCAGAAAAACCAGCAGCCACGCAAGCACGACCGGACTCCACACCTTCAGATGGTGCTCCAGATAAAGGGTAGATTCACCATCGTAGAAGTCGCGCAAAGCCGCCTCGTCCGACACGGTGAGCCAACGCGGGATATGCCGGATAAACAGTTCTTGGAACTCATTTTCGGGTGTGGCAAACCAAAAGGCGTATCCCAAGATTGACAGAATGGCTTGCAGGATATCTCCGGCGGACAACGTTGTTGTAATGCTCAACATCACGTAAAGCACCAGAAGCTCACCGTGTCGAAGCGCGATGCCCGGGAGGAGCAAGCGAACCAAAGCGTTAATTGTCATCACCGCCGTCAAGATAAAGATGACGTTGGACAGCGGCACAATCCAGGTTGGAAAGGTGTAACGCACCAACTCCATCTGCAGCAGAAAATAACAGTTGATTGGTACCAAGATGAGCGTGATGAGCAGTAACCGCGGTGTCAGACTAGGGCTTTTCTGTTGTTGATTGAACTTTTCAGACATAGTTTTCAGAAACAGTGGTCAATGGCTAGTGCTCAGTAAAAAACAGTGGCTGGTGGAGAGGTAAAAGTGCTTCAATTTGCTGCTATCCACTACTATTCCGGAAGAATCTCCTTGGGTAGGAGCGACCTCCCGGTCGCGATATCTTTTCGCGAGCAAGATTCGACCGGGCAGAAGACTCTCAATAATTCGCGCTTCTAGACACGGTTTGTTCAAGTTCCAAATGACGTATGCTAGGTTCAATTGACTATAAACGCCTTTCGACGCACACCGACCGCACTTTACCGGCAGAGATTTCTTGTGGGCGTAAAACGGATAGATCAATGGACAGGGGCGGTGGGCGGCACGGGCGTGGTACAAAAGGCGAGATCTTCAGTTCAAAGATGATTTTTGCTGTGCAGCGGTGTCGGCAAAAGTCCGTACAATCCCGGGACGTCTAAACTTTGTGATGAGAAGAACTTATCGCAAAGGTGGCAGCCAAGAACTTTCCATTACAATTTCTATATCGTAAAATCCTTATTCCTTATCAAGAACGAACAATAGATTAAGTGCAAATTCAGGGGCACCTGTAAGGTGCGCACTGTAATCAAGCGAGTGAATAAATCAAATGAGATTAAGCGACAGAACAGGCAGTGCGATAGAGATCTTGCCAGCCCTTGAGAGTGTCAGCGGGGTCACAGCCCGTATGGTATAAGAAACTACCGAGTTCGTTTACAGATTAGCCAAACAGATCAGGCGGTTAAAACCTCCTCTGCTTCTCTTAAACACTTGCTCGACACCGTTTGTTACACCGCTCAAAGTCACAAAGTCGAGACAAGCGAAGACCTCGGTACTAGCGAGGATTTCAATAAACCGCACTATCCTCTAGCCTCAATGACATTACCGCGGGTTGCGGGTGCGTTTGAGTTCTCCCCAAGATGTCGGCAACTTTCCGTTTGGGCTGACTGCGAATGCACTCGCCGCAAACAACCAGGAAGGAGATGTGTTATCAACACCGAGAGGCGTTCTCGTGAGTTTGACTGGGTTACTCCCGTTCGTTTCCATCAAAAAAATATGAGAATCACCGTTACGCTGTGACACAAAGGCGATTTTTGCCCCATCCGGCGAATAGGCCGGATCACTGTTGTTGCCCTCTTCCGTAAGCCTTTCTAAGTTTTTCCCTTCAGCGGTAATCGCGTAAATCTGATAACGCAGGCCTGGAGCGAAGATGTGCTGCGACTGGAAAGCAATCTTGCTTCCATCTGGCGACCAAGTAGGGTTCCCATTTTTCGTTAGGTCGGTATCGCCAGTGAGATTGCGCCTTTCCTTTCCATCCGCATTCATCACGAAAATATGATCTGGAGTAAACAAGCCGCCATCACGGGCGGATTCAAACGCAATCTTGCTTCCATCTGGCGACCAACTCGGTCTACCATCCATCCACTTGTGTTCCGTCAAATTTATCGGGTTATTTCCATTCGCGTCCATCGCGTAGATTTCCCAGTTGCCGACGACCCAACGGAACGATGAAAAGGCAATCCTCGTGCCATCCGGCGACCAACTAGGGCGGCCTTCAAGAAAATTGTCATGGGTGAGTCTTACCATGTTATTGCCATCGCTCTCCATCACATACAGGTCATGTGTAATGCCGCGTTCTGAGATGAACGCAATCCTTTTTCCGTCCGGCGAGCAAGCGGGAAACATATCGTATGCCGGGTCGTCGGTGAGTTGGAGGAGATTGTTTCCGTTTAGATCCATGGAGTAAATGTCCCAGTTGCCTAGCCAGTTGCCATCGTGATTTGATTGAAAGACGATTCTCGGTTCGAGGCTCTGTGTTGCGCCGTTTGAAGTAACCATTAACGCCAATAGTAGTATGAACAGACATCTTCTCAAGAACGGGCTGATGTTGTTCATCGGTCATATTCTCCTTTATCGGGTTCTACGCTTTTAGACTATTCTCTAAATCCCGGCAATACTGTGTTTAGGTGTCGCCACCGAGTTCATTGACATTACCGCGAGTTGCCGGTGCGTTTGAGATCTCCCCAAGATGTCGGCAACTTTCCGTTTGGGCTGACTGCGAATGCACTCGCCGCAAACAACCAGGATGGAGAGATGTTATCAACACCGCGGGGAGTTCTCGTGAGTTTGACCGGGTTGCTCCCGTTCGTATCCATCAAATAAATATGAGAATCACCGTTACGGTGTGACACATAAGCGATTTTTGTACCATCCGGCGAATAGGCTGGGAACCTGTTGCTTCCCTCTTCCGTAAGCCTTTCTAAGTTTTCCCCTTCTGCGGTAATCGCGTAGATCTGATAGCGTAGGCCCGGATCGAAGAGGTGCTGCGACTGGAAAGCAATCTTGCTTCCATCTGGCGACCAAGTAGGGAACCGATTATTCGTTAGGTCGGTATCGCCTGTCAGATTTCGCCTTTCCGTTCCATCCGCATTCATCACGAAAATATGCTCGGGAGTAAACAAGCGTCCATCACGGGCGGATTCAAACGCAATCTTACTTCCGTCTGGCGACCAACTCGGTGAACCATCTTGCCACCTGTGTTTTGCCAACCTTGTCACATTCTGTCCATCGGCGTCCATCGCGTAGATTTCCCAGTTGCCAACGACCCAACGGAAAGATGAAAAGGCAATCCTCTTGCCATCCGGCGTCCAACAAGGGCGGCCTTCAAGAAAATTGTCATGGGTGAGTCTTACCATGTTATTGCCATCGCTGTCCATCACATACAAGTCAGATGTAAGGTTGCGTTCTGAGATGAACGCAATCCTTTTTCCGTCCGGAGAGGAAGTGGGAAACTTATCGTATGCCGGGTGGTCGGTGAGTTGGAGGAGATTGTTTCCGTTTAGATCCATGGAGTAGATGTCCCAGTTACCAAGCCAGTTTCCATCGTGGTTTGATTCAAAGACGATTCTCGGTTCGAAGCTCTGTGCTGCGCCGTTTGAAATAGCCATTAACGCCAATAGTAGAAGGAACAGACATCTTCTCAAGAATAGGTTGATTCTATTCATCGATCATATCCTCCTTATTCCGGTATTTCAGTTCTATAGCCAATGCAACTGAAAAATTTACATTTGGGGAGTTTATCAGTTCAGTTTGTAGGAGCGATATCCGAATTGCGACGGATCAACTCACAACTCGCTCCGATAGAGGTCGCGTTCTGAATCGTGCTACTACGAGCCGAACCAAGTAAATCCTAAATGTGAAATCATTGATTGGTGTGATAATAGTCCCTATCTTCAAAATTCGCAGTTCAAAAGGCAATCTCGCAAGCTATCGGAGGTTTGGCACGAGTTTCTTCACGCTGCCCCATGTTGTGGTTGATTTGGAGATGGGAGAAACAGCTAGTCCTACCGGGCTAAAATCCGGGTGGTCATCGATCACATCGCGAACTTTGCTGAGTTGCTTAATATATTTTCCGTCTGCGGTCATCAAGTGAATCTTTCTGCCGAAGGGAACACCATCTTTAGAGACCACATATGCGATCGTCCTCCCATCGGGAGACCACGTCGGGCGTGAATGATCCTCGTTATTGTGTGTAAGCCTCACCGGATTTTTGCCATCCGCTCCCATCACGAAGATGTGATAGAATCCTGCGTCTTTGCCCCAGTATGCAATGCGCTGTCCGTCTGGAGAAAACGAAGGGTTCCATTTACCAATTAAATCGTGCGTTACTCTTTCTAGCCCCTGTCCGTCAGCGCCTATCACGTATATTTCGATGCCCTCATCATTCCTGGATACAAATGCAATCTGAGCCCCATCCGGAGACCATGATGGCTGCCTCGTTTGATCTTCAAACCTTACACGATTTTGTCCATTAGCGTCCATCACTTCGATATGATCTAACCCATCGAGGACGGTGAATGCAATCTTACCCCCATCGGGAGACCAGTCTGGATCCGCCTTCGTTTCCGGTCCATCTGTTAGTTCAATCTGATTGTTACCATCGGCGTCCATGACGCAAATCTGATATCCGCCTGATCGACGGGAAACGAATGCTATTTTCGTCCCATCGGGCGACCAATCCGGATCCTTATCGTCCACCGGATGGTTTGACAAATTTCCCCGGTTTCCTCCATCAGCGTCCATCACATAGATTTCAAAGTTGTCAAATACCAAGTTTGAAAAAACAATCCGTGACCCCTGCGCGGAGAGTCCTCCAATTAACCACAGTTCCCCGCTTAACAGCATCACGGTTAACCCGACAAACCATATAAGTGATCGTCCGAATTGCATTTTTCACCGCCTATGTTGGGCGTAAAGGGTAATCGGAATACTATTGAAGGTTGGAGGCGCGTTTCTTCAACCTCCCCCAAATTGTGGTTGTTTTGGAAGTGGGGGACACTGCTAGTCCGACCGAGCGCATGTCGGGATGATAATCGGACGCACCATCGACGGCACTAAGTCGCTTCAAATATTCTCCATCGGAGGTCATCAAGTGAATCGCTGAAGGAGCATCATCGTCCCACATATCGTCCCAGACAACATATGCGATCCTCCGTCCGGAGACGGACCATGCAGGGTCTCCATGATGCTGTTGATCCTGCGTAAGTCTCACCCGATTTTTCCCATCTGCCCCCACCACAAATATTTGAGGGTATAATTCGTCGATGGCCACGTATGCAATCCGTTTTCCGTCAGGAGAAAACGCTGGACTGTGTCCACCCCATGATTCCCATAATTCATGCGTCACCCTTCTTAGCCCCTGTCCGTCTACGCCTATCACGTAGATATCATCCCACCACTCACCATCTCTCTCGGATGAGAATGCAATCTCACGCCCGTCAGGGGACCATGATGGATGCCTCGCGTGGTTTTTAAACCTCACGCGATTATTTCCATCGGCATCCATCACGGCGATGTAAGATTCCCTTATCGCAGCCGGTTGGACGGTGAAGGCAATTCTTCGACCATCGGGAGACCAGTCCGGTGCCCACTTGGTCAGCGGTCCATCTGTCAATCTAATCGAGTTCTTTCCATCAGCGTCCATTACATAGATTTGATTTCTGCCGTTTCTGGTGGACACGAATGCAATCTTCGTCCTGTCAGGAGACCAATCCGGATCGTAGTCATGCGCTGGATGGTTTGTCAGGTTTTCCTGGATTCCTCCATCGGCATCCATTACATAGATTTCACTGTTGCCATCTCTCGTGGATGTAAAGACAATTCGACCTGTGTTGAAAGCAAGTCCGCTATTTAGCCACAGTTCCCCACTTAACAAAACCACGGTTAACCCGATAAACGACACAAGTGTGCGTCCGAATCGCATTCTTCCCTCCTTGGTCGTGGGTGTTATGTGCGGTAAATAACGCTTGCACGTTGGCTGAAATAGTTCAGGTGACTTAAACGGTAAAGTAGCGCCCTTTGTAACGTCCACTTTAACCGCGCTAAACTGACGGTACGATTAAGAAAGAAAACTCTATCAAGGGTCAAATTGAAGACTTTCCTCGCTATGCAGAGGCGTTCACAGTGATCCGTCTAATCGCGGGACATCTATACTTTGTGATGAAATGAGTCTATCGCAATGATGGCGGCCAAGAACTTTCCATTACGATTACCATCTCGTAAAATCCATTTTCGATCTCAAGTAACACTTTCTACAAAGCTAGTGATAGAGCGAAAAACGAGTTACGAAATGAGGGAATCGAATCGTTACGCATAATGGCACGCTCTGTATCACAATCTGTATGAAGTTTAAAAAAATAATTCGGTAATATCCTAACGACGCTCGGTGCGGTTAGGAAACCGCACCTACCGAGTTTAGGGAAAACTAGACTTACCGATTTAAATATTTAATCTTCATTTAGATTGTGATCGCAAACTAACAGTTTGCGGTACGAGAGTGTTACCTGCTGTAGGAATTATACCGACAGGGATAATGGCGTACTATCAAGAATCAATAAATAAACGTCTCGTGGATAGTCGTAGCGAACGTGAAACCGAGTCTTTCCTCGAAGACTCGGTTTCTTTCGCTTTTTGTTTTCAACTAGGCACTGACCACTAGCCACTGATCACTGATTCTCAATCCGCGGGCTGCGGCGTCAACTCCGGGCTTGGGGTTTCCTGCGTCGTATCCTCCTCTTGGCGTCCGCGCTCATGGAATTCGCCTCGAACGTCCGGACTAAGCGTCCGCCAGATGAGCAACTGCTTACGGATCAGGTTCAGGAACCTACGATTCACGCGCTTCCACGACGCTATTTCGCCGCTCTCGCGGTTGATGTCCAGCTGGATCTGGTACAGTTCCTCCTCCTCCCCGCCAACCGGCGTCGTCACGAACCGTATGGCTTGGCTTACGCCCAAATCGTACGGAGCCAACCACACCATCATGCTCACGGCGTACGATTCCTGTCCTCTATCATTCGACTCCTCGGTGAACCTGCTGAAAGCAACTTGGTTCGTGTAAAAATCACTCGCCGATTCGTCCGCGTGCGCATCAAAGTAGTCGCGCATAAATATGTTCAGACCTAGAGCTTCCTCCGACAACACCGTGAACGGCAGGTTGAAATGCCATTCATCGCCCGTTGGTTCCGGCAGTTTCCACTTTCTTTCCAGATCGGGAACCGCCATTCGGCTCGCTTTAATCGCCGGATACAGTGTGCTGCCCACCACCACTATCATGACGATGATCGTCGCCACGACCGTGGACATGGACGAATAGTTTAAGGTCAGACCGGAAAGCCAACCGAAATGCACGAGCAGCGTCGCCACGACCTGACCCAGCAGGTAACCGAGCACCGCGCCGACGATTGCGTAGACGCACGCTTCCGCGAGGAACAGAAACGCGATATGCACCGGTGCCAATCCGACAGAGCTGTATATGCTGATCTCTCGAATTCTCTCGTAGACCGCGCCAAGCATGGTGTTTAGCACAATCAACGATGCGATGAGGATGGGAATGAACAGATTGCCCATGCCGGAGAAGGAGGTCATGCCGATCGAACTGTAGAGATAGGTGTTCTTGTCTCTAGCGACGAAGAAATCGAGCGCGATTCGGCTCATCAACGGCGCCATAATCAAATCCAGCTTGTCCACCGCGCTCAGAATCTGCGGATCTTCGGGCTGGGGCTCCATGTTGACCGCCACCGAGCGCAGCGTGCCGCCTTGGTTGATGATCACCTGATACGGCAAGATGGCAACGCTGTCGGGAGTCAGATGGATATATTTCTGCAACTCGCTTGTGCTGCTCTGATTCCCCTGCGCGCCGCGCGAACTTTGCTGTTTCATCAATTGGTGATCGATGGGCGTTAACTCCTCGCCATCGTTGTCTGTCAGATCCTTGAACCCGATTCCGAGCACTCCGGTCACGGTGAAATCCGCGCCGTAAACGGAGATGGTCGCGTTGCCCATGTCGGCTTCGACAATCCCTAACAGATCCGCTACTCCCTTTGGTAGGACGCAGGCATAGGGCCATTGGGTGGGCCATTCGTCCTCATCCGACGGATCGAACCATTTGCCATAATAGAGATAGCGATCGATGCCGGTAATTCGAGGCTCGGCGGCGCTCATCCCGACCAGCATGTTGGCAGAGAAGGTATAGGGTTGGCCCGTCAAGGCGTCTTCGGGTGGCACGGGGTCTTCCGGGTTGGGGGTACGTCTGAGTTCTACGAACGACTGATCGCCCGTGCCCGATGATTGATACCACGCGCGGGGACCTACCGCGTTGTGTACCGTCAACACCGAAGAGGTCTGAAAAACCTTCAATTCATCCCCGTCTTTCCTCACTGTGTATGTGTTTCTGTTGCCGGTGATCTCCCATCTTTCTTCGTCCGTAACCGGCTGAACCGTCGTGTCGGGCGATAGAAGGAAGCCTCGTCTGTCAAATTCTTGGCTCAAACTGTCGGAGATTTTGTCCTTTGTCAACTCGCTCTGAAATTCTGAATCAATGCTAAACAGGAAGGTCGGCTCGGCGCTGATGGGTACCAGTGCTCCCGCTTCGCTTAACTGACCAAGAGTATCCTCAATCTCCTTAGACGACGTGCCTCGCCTTTTCAGCATCCTCCGAAAATCGGGTTCAGGAAGTTGCGTCTTTCTCAGATCGTTCATTATCGAGCTGATGACGGGTGCTTCAAGGGGACGCCAGTATTGATCTCGTATTAACATCCCGGTGTAGCGCGGGGTTACGGCGGGCAGGTTGGTCTTGTTGGGATGCATGAACGTTCGTACGGAGGTAAACGAGATAACGGTAAAGGTCAAAATCACCAGCGTGGCGCACGTCAGAATAGTGCGGCCCTTGCGTTTTCGCATATTCGATACACCGAGGCTGAACGCCGCCGCCGACGCCGCCAGCCGCCCCACGTCCGCTTTGTACACTTTCGAACTTTCCTGCCTGATTTTCTCAAGTTGTTCCTCGAATTTTCGCAAGATGATAGCGATTACAAATACGGTTAGCACAAGCACAACGAACGCAATCAGGATGATGACGGGTGTGGTCGTAATTTGAAACGCGGGGTGCACCTGTGCCAAGAAGAAAAACACGACGATGAAAATCGCAGCCGCGCCGCCAATCCGTTTATGCACGTCGGGTGATGCAAAGATCAGACGTTCCATGAAGTAGGAGAAAGGCAGGAGTAGGGCGAGGTAGAACATGACCCCGTTGACAACATCGTTGCCCGTTTTCTTGACGTCGGGATAGGCGCGGGATTCATATCCCCACGCCGCGCGTGCGAGTTTCATTGCCGTGGAGTATTCTTTTTTGGAGAGAGCTGTCTCCGCTTGGTCTAAGTGCTCGTGCGCAAAGAAGTGAAGTTGATCGAGCCGATCGCTGCTGATGCCGAACCGTTTGTATAAACTCGTCCGGTTTTCGTCGAGCCACCACATATCTCGGACGACAACGTAGGGCGTGACCCGGATGGAACCGTTCTCGCGGACGACGAACCCCGAGCCGGTGTAGAGCGCCGGATTCTTCGCGCCGCTCTTCCCCGCTTTGATGAGCAGCAACCGTTTACCGATCTGCCCGTACGCCATACCAATCTTTATACGTGTATCCGGTTCGGAGTAGACGAGCGCGATCGGTTCGGTGGCGGACACGCCCTGCTGCTGCCACGGTTTGGACATACCGTATTTTTCCGGCGGGCTATCGCTTAAGCCGTCAAACACTTGCAACTCTCGCAGCGTGCGCAGGTATCGCTGATCGACCAGGTCGTAAATAGTGGTGGACACACACGGGAAAACGATGACACGGCAGCCTCGCCGACGGTTCTGGATTGGAAGTTTATTGGAGGTAAGTTTTGCGCCGAAGTTGCCCAAATCGGGGGCGTATACGATATCGCCGGAATCGGAGTCGAGAAGGTAGGCATCAACTTCCTGTAACCCGCCAATGCGGTGAGTTGCTCGCCCCTCCATTGCCAGACCCGGCACATCAAACTGAGCTTTGTTGTTGCCCATGGCGATGAGGTCGCCGCGAACACCCATCATGGTCTTGTGCTTGCGGCGTATGGCGACGATCGGATAGGGCACCGGCGTGTTTGGCAGCGCGCTCTCCCGTGCGTCGTATTCGACGACATCGCCGAACAGGTTGCAGTAGAAATTACTCACCTTGGCACCGGTCGGCATCTTGGGATCGAGCATGGCTTGGATGAGGATTCCGGTAAGCGTTTTCACCTGCTTGTGCAGATTGCCGTCATTGGTGAGATCCATCCTGTCAATCGTGTCCAACGGCGTGTCGGTCAGCAACCGTCCGTCTTCGATGGTGGCAAATGTGACGCCGGTCTTGCCTATCAACGTGGCGACTTCGCTGTCGAACGCAACCTTGCCGGGGATGTAGGTACGCCATGTTTTGGCGCCGGTGGCGCCGATGGCGTTGACGAAGTTTGTTTCGCCTCCCAGCCCAACGATTTCGATCAACGTTTGAATATCTTCAATCTCGTCCGGGCTTAGTTGAGAAGGATCTTCATGACGCAGAGCAAGCATCATCGGCAGCCGGTTTAGGAGTCGAATCGTGTTCTTGCGGGTGCGCTGCGCTTCACGCAGGTCGTCTTGGATAAACCGTTCGACTTCGTTCCGGATGTAGTCCATGTCCTTGAGCATTTCTTCGGACGGCTCGCCGCGCGTCTGCATTTGCTCAAACTGCATCTTCATCAAGCGGGAGACATCGGTCAGAGCAATGAGCGAATCGTAGTGGTCGGTAATCAGGGTCTCCAGCGATTTTCCTTCAATGACTTCCTTCGTCTCTATCTCGAACGCGGCTTGCCACTGGCTGTTCATCACCGCCTGACGAATCTGGTCGTCGGTAAAACTCCAGAGCTTGCCGATGCGCACGCCGAAATCGACGTCGTTGGCGTACTGCATGAGCTTATTGCCGATGGGGGCAAACTCTCGCCGCAGCACAAATTCAGGTTGCTGGTCGTAGAACCAACCCTTGTTGAACACCGCGAATTTATCACTCTGCGTGGATAGGTCGACCGAGATAAATAGGGAGGTGTAGTAGCGGTTGAAAAGGTCTTGGAGGGAGATTGCTTGTTCGACGGCGGCGATATTGCGGTCATATTCCGATTTGCTGAATCGGGCGAGAATTGCGACGCGGGATTGGATGTTGCGGATACGCGAGTTTCGGAGAGTGAGCATATTGTCGCGGAGCAGGATTTTTATGTCGTCCGGAAAATCGCGGTCAAAGTTATCCAGACCGTTCCTCAAGTTGTGAAGTTCGACGATATCCTCGCGCGCTTTCTGTTTGACAAACCGGAGCAGTCTGCGTTCTTCAAGATGGGCAACAATCTGCTCACGCGCTTCGAGTGCGGATTCCACTTCGTCACTCTCAAGGTAGTGACGCAACACGAGTATCTCTTCTTCAAAATACGGACGATTCAACGACGCATGCCAATCTTCCTCTAGTAGAGACTCCAGGCGCCTTCGCTCAAGCCGTGCGTTCCGCATGGCAATCTCGAAGATTCCCTGCTTATCCTTCGTCAACTCCTCAATAAGAACGGCATGGGACTCCTTTATCACTCCGCCGCCGGCTGTTTCGTGAACATTCGCCACCTTCTGGCGCAGCTGTGTCTGAATTCCCTTTAACCGACTCAAAATGGCTTTACTCAGAAATGGTCCGAAGATTCTGTCGACATTATCGGGCATGTAGTCGCGTTGGGTACGCAATCGACTTATGCTTGTCTTGATAGGCGACTCGAAATCCGCGTCCGAAGCTATTCTTTGGATGGCGTTCTCAAGCTGAAGTCTTTCCCGTACAATATAATTTTCCAAACTCATGTTTGCCTGCCGTGCGCGATGCACAACCTTGCGTGCGTCCTTCATCGCATTCAAACCGTGAAAATCGAGATGTCGATCCAGCACGCGTTCCTGGGCGTATTGGAGCGCGAATTTTCGAGAGTCGGAAAACTCCCAGTCCGCCAGGTAGTCTGACAGGCGTTGCAAATCTTCGGCTTCGGGTGATCCAACGAGATTCGACGGCACGGGAAGATAATAGTCTCCATCTTGCCCTTGTTCCGGAATGAGGTAGGAATCACCCGGCTGCCGTCCGTAGCTGCCATTGATGCGCCCCGCATCCAAATCCGCTTCCAGTTGATCTAACACCCACGCGTCCAGCCGAGCCATAGGTAGTGCAACGTTTTCAATTAGTTCCAATTGTGCTTCTCGACACGCCGTCAACGCCATGCTCTGGAGTCCGTGCATGCGGTCGACTACGACGCGCAGGAATTGGGTTGTTTGCAGCGCATCCTTCTTGAATCGGGCTAGATTGGTCTCTAGGGTGGATTTCTCTTCCTGCGTATAGCCCTGCTTCTCGCGTTTTTTCACGACACGGCGGCGCCTCTTCTGCTTCTCTTTGAAATCTCGTTGTTTGTTGCGCAACGAGTTGATTCGGTTGTAGGTTTTCCCGACATCGGATACCGTGGATTTCAGTGACAGAATGGCATCGTTAAGTTGATGGATTTCGTAGAAAAATTCGGGGGGCAGATCTACAAGCACGCTGCGATCGATCGAGAGCAGCAGCTTACGGCTCAATTCTTTGAACGGGCGGAGGTCAAGCCCCAGCCCTTTTGCCATTCCACCCATGGTCGGAATCCCGGGCGCTTCGGATGAATTGATGTTGAAGTCCGCCCTTGCGATAATGTCTTGACCAATCCCGAACATAAAGAAGCGCATCCCCGCAAGCCCTTGGAAGTGACCGTCAGTGGCGACGAACAGCATAGAGCGCCCGGGCCGGTATTCCTCTTTGCTGAGGATGCGCGCGACCTCCAGAAGCGCGGCAATTCCGCTCGTTGGATCTGCGCCGGGAGCAAGTGACGGGACGACCGACATGGAATCGTAGTAGGCGGTAACGACAACCATCTCGTCCTTCAGAATCGGGTCGCTGCCTTCAAGGAAACCGCGGATGTTTTGACCAATCTGGCGTTCCCACGTCATGGTGGAATTCAGTCGTACCATCAACGGCTGCGGTTCGGAATTCGAATCCGAGTTCTTTTCCTCGACTTCATTTAATAGATTTAGCAAGAGGTCCGCATCCGTCCTTGAAATCCAGAATCGCGGGATGTTAGCGGGCACGGTCAGGAATTTGTTTTCGGCTTCGCCGCGAATGGTGGTTTCGGGTTCAATGAACACCACGGCTTTCGCGCCGAGCATGGCGGCGTTTATCCATTGTGTGCTGGAATTGAAATCTATCAGCAAAACGCTTCCGCGCGGGATGAAGAGACTGGACTCCGAGGCGGCGACGAACTCGCCCTCTTCATCAATTAAACCGTCGTTGTTGTTGTCCACGCCGTCACGAGCGTCGCCGGGCGTCTCGTCGACATACCCGTCTGCATCGTTATCGATACCGTCACTGTCCCAATAGACTATATCGGCTAGCAGCGGGATTTCGCCGTATTCGTCTATTTCGCCGTCTTCGTTGTTGTCGATGCCGTCTTCGGTTTTTTGCAGGTGACTATTGAGCACATCGTCTGTGATACTCCCGACGGTAACGCGATGCCTGTGAGCGATGTCTTCTAGCGTATCGCCCCGCTGAACGGTATACCAGAATCCGCCGATGTCTTTGCCGTTGAAGTCTTCCAGATTGGCGGCACCCCCGTAGAAGAGCGGCGCGCGTAGTCCGCCGGTGGGAACGAAAACGGTGTTGTTCGTGGTTAGCGCGACTTCTCCCGGCTCGTCTATTTCGCCGTCTCTGTCGTTGTCCTGCCGGTCCATGGCTTGGTCTTGCAGATATTGATTGTGGGAATCCTCAAGTATTGAGCGGGGGTCTACTTGGTACGATTTGGCAATGGACTCGACGGTTTCGCCGTCTTGCACGAGGTGCTTGATCCCGGTGGGCAGTAGTGACGTACGAACGAGATTGGGCCATACGGGCCATATCTTTATGGTCCTGAGGACGTCATCATCATGGGAAAGCACTTCCAGTCGTCCGTCGCCGTGATCAACGGGAACCGCAATACGAAATTCGCGACTCTCGACGCCCTGTAAGCCGGTCTCGACGAACCGATCAAACACATACTTGCTGGCGGCGGCGGCTTCGGGATAACCTGTAACCCGGCTCTTGAGGCTAGAAAGCCGTGCTATATCCTTTCGCATTCGACCGATATCGACTTCATCCCGGATCTTGACCGCGATTTCGGAGAGGCCGACAGTCGTATCCCGTTCAGCAGTTAAAGGCGTGGATGCCAAGAGCGATACGATTAAACAAACCCATAGAACATTGAGAGACCGGTTTTTGATGGCAGTTCTAAAGTTATTCCTGATGTTAATATTCTTCATCATAATGTCTTTTTCCGAATTTGATAAGCCCGTCAAGGCATTTCGCAAACCTTGGCAGGCATGGCATTAAGGCTGTTTCTCTGCAACAATTTAAGATCCGCTAATCTCACAGTCGAGGGAATTCGATGGTCCGATCCGTGAACCCGTATTTTATCATTTCTTTCCTGCGCATGTCTCCATTAATTTTCAAAACCCCTGGTACGGCGCAATCTGCAATCGCAAAATCGGAGAGTTTCCAGCTTTCCGGTTACTGATCTAGTTTCCGGAAAGGATTTCCCGCGTGCTCTACGCCCGACAGACAACTTGGAAACGGAATCTTCAAGGAAAATCCAGACACTCCTTCCCATTTTTGGTGCTACTTGACAACTATCATGCGGCGCGTCTGTGAAAAATCCCGCGTCCGAAATTGGTAGAAGTAAATGCCGTTTGCCACCGACTCCGAGTTGCTGTTGCGGCCATCCCAATATGCGGCGCGTGCTCTGTCGGCGTAGTATCCCGCCGGTTGATGTCCCGGACTTAACCGACGAACCAAGGCGCCTCGGCTGTCATAGATTGCTATGTGAACCTCCGAATCGGCAGCGAGGCGGTACGGTATCCACGTCTCCGGGTTAAACGGATTCGGGTAGTTGGGCAGGAGCGCCGTCTTCGTGGGCGTCAGCACTGCCAACAGGCTTTCCAAGTACCGAATGCCGGTCTGTACGTCTGAATCCTTGAGATTCAAACCTCTTGCCTGTTCAAGCCATCGCTTTACCTCGGTCGAAGTCAGCATCCCCATGCCATCAGAATGGGTTGGCGGTGCCGCGGCCGCGTTTCTAATCGCCGCCGCAACCAACACTAGATCGCGAATACTAACAATCCCATCCCCGTTGACATCCGCGCGGTTTGGGGCGGTTTGCCCTAGACGATCGGCGATGAAATACAAATCATTGACATCCACTTCACCGTCCTGATTTACATCGCGGGTGAATGACGTCACGGCAACTTCACCGCCTCCAACTTTGGGTCGGTAACCAACACCTTCACTGTCGGACAGGAGAACTTTCGATAAACGCAATGTCGACGCCCTAACGTCAATGACCTCAAAAGTCAACGTAGCAAGCGTACCGCCGCCGTCGCTCTGCCCAAACGGCGAGGCGGCAGCAAGCGTTACTTTGTTTTCTGATACGACGCTAGGGACCGCAAGCGCCCCAGCCGGAAGATAGCCGCCATTGTTGCCGCCAATAAAGCGCAGCGCGGAAACATCAAACTCTACGGTTGCCTGATAACCCGCGACGGATTCTCCTTCCGAAATGGCAAGGGATATTGTGAATTGCCCGCCGATAGGAGGGGACACTACGGATGCGGGCGTGATTCTCACGGTAGCGCTTGTATCGGGTAGAGAACCAAGCGCCCATAGGTGTGCCGCGCCATCGCCACTTCCGGCGGCAAGCGTAATGCCGTCCGGACTAATCGCTACGCTGTACACCGTACCCGTATACCCCTTCAATGTTCGCGTATTCGCGCCCGTCAACACGTCCCACAGACGAACGGTATTGCTGCCCCCGCTGGCGATTGTACGGCCGTCCGGACTGAAGGCAACGCTGTTGACGGTATCCCGATGTCCCGTAAGAGTTAGCTTTGGCGCGCCAGTCAATGCATCCCAAAGGCGAACGGTGTCGTCAGCGCTGCCGCTCGCCAATATGCGACCATTAGGACTGTACGCCACGCACTTGACCGCAGCCCGGTGCCCTTCCAACAACCGCGCCGACACGCCTGTTACGAGATCCCAAAGGCGAACGGTAGTGTCAAGGCTCCCACTCGCAAGTGTGCGACCGTCCGGACTGAATGCAAGGCCCCAAATTCCTCGCTTGTGTCCTTCCAATGTATCCGTCTGCTCGCCTGTGGCCGCATCCCAAAGACGGATAAAATCGTAGCTCCCGGTGGCGATCATACGGCCGTCCGGGCTGTATGCGATGCACTCGACGGCAAACGGATGAGCATCCACCGTCCGCACTGACAGACCGGTGAACGCATCCCAAAGACCGATAGTACCGTTGTTGTTCCCACTGGCGAACAAACCGCCGTCCGGACTGTACGCGATGTCGTTGGAACCTCTTGTCTGTGGCGTCAGCGTCCGCGCCAAAGTGCCCGTCAACACATCCCACATACGGATGACGCCGTCACTATAGCCGCAGACGAGCGTACTTCCGTCCGGATTAAACGCTACACTGCCTACCCATGACGTGTGCCCCTCCACTTTTCCAACCGGCGCGCCGGTTACCGCATCCCAGAGACGGATAGTACCGCCGTTATTCCCACTGGCGAACGTGCGGCCATTCGGACTGTACGCAACTGCATAGACCCTTAACGTATGCTCCTCCAGTGTATGTTTATTCTCACCCGTCAGCGTATCCCAATGGCGGACGGTCTTGTCTTCACTCCCGCTGACAAGCATACGACTGTCCGGGCCGTAGGCCAGAGTAGTGACACCGCTCGTATGTCCCTCCAGCGTCCGCTTCGGCTCCCCCGTCACGGCATTCCATAGACGGATAGCTTGATCCCAACCCCCACTGGCAAGCGTCCGACCCTCCGGGCTGAATGCGACGCTAAGCACCGCGCTGTGATGCCCGTCAATTGTCTTCAGGTGCTCTCCCGTCGCCGCATCCCAAAGCCGGATGGTGGCATCACCGCTTCCGCTGGCAAGTGTACGACCGTCCGGATTGTACGCTACACTCGTGACGCCTTTCGTGTGGCCCCTCAGAGTTCGTATGTGCTCCCCTGTCAAGGCGTCCCATAGACGGACGGTGTTGTCAACGGTCCATTCATCGCTCCCTCCCCCGCTGGCAAGCGTACGGCCATCCGGGCTATACGCTACGCTCGTGACACTACTCGTATGTCCGTCCAGCTTCAGCCTATTCTCCCCCGTCAAAGCATCCCGAACATGGACAGCACCGACATAACCTCCGCTGGCGAGCATTCGACCGTCGGGACTGTACGTTACGCGCGTACCAGGTCCACCTAGTGTCCGCTTGTGCTCCAACGTCAATGCATCCCAAAAACGGATATCGCCAGCCCCGGTAGCAAGGGTACGGCCATCTGGGCTGAACGCCATGCCCCTGATGCCGCTCCTGTGCCCAATCAGCGTTAACCGCTTGTAATGCTGGGCGAAGGCGCTTGGCAGCAAAAAAGCGAAAGAAATCAAAAAGGCAAGAACTGTTCTCACAATGTATCCTGTCTTAGCGCTACTTGATAACAATCATACGGCGTGTCTGCGAAAAATCCCGCGTCCGCAATTGGCAGAAATATATGCCGCTAGCCACCGATTCCGTCGATTCGTTGCGGCCGTCCCAATACGCCGAGCGTTCCCTATCCGTATAGAATCCCGCCGGTTGATGCCCCACATCCAGCCGTCTAACCAAGACGCCATTAGTATCGTAAATGGAGATTTGAACATCGGCATCGCTGGCAAGTCGGTACGGGATCCAGGTCTCCGGGTTAAACGGATTCGGATAGTTTGGCAAGAGCGCCGTCTCGGTCGGTGTTAAAGCCGTCAACAGCCTCTCTAGGTACCGAATCCCGCCTTTCGAAAATGCATCCGTAGGATACAACTCCCTCGCTTCGTCCAGCCACTGTGTCACTATCGATCGGGTTAGAACAAACTCTAGGTCGCGCCGCCATGTAGCGGGTGCGGCTGCTCGGATCGCAAACGCACCTGCAACCAGCACCAGATCTTGGATGTTCACAACTCCGTCTCTGTTGACATCCGCGCGGTTTTCCCCGGATTGCCCGAAACGCGTTGAAATGAACACCAAGTCTCGCACGTCCACGGCGCCATCCTGATTCACATCCCAAGACAGCCGCGGTTGCACCACTTGACCGTGCCCGATGCGTGGACGGGATTCCGCACCCGCGTTATCGGTCATGAAAACATCCGATAAACGCACGGTTGACGCCTTTTCGTCAATGACCTCAAAGACCAGAGCGGCAAGCGTGCCGGCGCCGCTGCTTTCTCCGACGCGGGACATCGCAGAAAGCGTAACATTATTCCCCGTTACGACGGCAGGGGCAGCAACCGCGTCCTCAGGAAGGTAGTCACCAATGTTGCTGCCGACATAGCCAAGCGCGGATATGTCAAACTCCACGGTTGCTTGATAGCCCGCGACGTTTTCTCCGTCCGTGACGGTGAGGGAAAGCGTGAGTTGTTCCCCGATAGCAGGCGACAACACCAAATCTGGCGATACACTCACAATAGCCCTTGTGTCGCGTAAGGGCTCAAGCTCCCACAAGTGTACCGCGCCGTCGTGACTCCCGCTGGCGAGCGTACCGTCAGCGCTGAACGCCAAGCTGCTGACCCAATCAGAATGACCTCGAAAGGTTCGTTCATGCGTCCCCGTTGCCGCATTCCAAAGACGGACGGTCTTGTCATAACTCCCGCTCGCAAGCGTGCGGCCATCCCGACTGTATGTGACACTCCCGACACTACTGGCATGCCCCTCCAGTGAGTGCAGGGACACGCCCGTTACCGCATCCCACAGACGGATTGTCTTGTCATAACTCCCGCTCGCAAGTGTACGGCCGTCCGGACTGAACGCGGCGCACTTGACACCGCCGGTGTGTCCTTCCAGTATACGCAGCGCCGCACCCGTGTTCACATTCCAGAGGCGGACGGTAGCGTCATGGCTGCCACTGGCAAGGGTATGACCGTCCAAGCTGAATGCGACACTCTCGACACCACTCCTATGCCCAACCAGTACCAGCAGAGGCGCAGCAGCTACCGCATTCCACAATCGGACCGTCCTGTCATAACTCCCGCTCGCAAGCGTACGACCATCCGGACTGTACGCGACGCCCAGGACCGAAGATGTGTGTCCCTCCAATGTCTGCGCGTGTCCGCCCGTCACCGCATCCCATAGGTGGATTGAAGCGTCATCATTCCCGCTGGCAAGCGTACGACCGTCAGGGCTGAACGCGAGGCTGCCGACACCCGTTGAATTCCCTTTCATTGTGCGTACGGGCGCGCCCGTCAACACATCCCAAAGACGGATGGCGGCGTCACTATATCCACTGGCAAGCGTACGCCCGCCCGGACTGTAAGCGACACTGGTGACACGACTCGTATGCCCCTCCAGTGTTCGCATCGGTTCACCCGTCGCCGCCTCCCAGATATGGATGGTTGCACCGCTCCCGCCAGCAAATGTACGACCGTCAGGGCTGAACGCGACACTCAAAACCAAATTTGAGTGGCCTGCCCGTATCACCTCATGATCGCCGGTCACTGCATTCCAAAGACGTGTAGTCTTGTCGTAACTCCCGCTGACGAGACTACGCCCGTCCGGACTGAACGCGACGCTCAGGACTTCATGGGTATGCCCCTCCAGTGTCCGCAGCGGCAAACCCGTCAACCCATTCCAAATTCGGATGGAATAGTCGTAACTCCCGCTGGCAAGCGCGCGTCCGTCCGCACGGTACGCTAAGCTAACGACCCAATCATTATGGCCGATGAACGATCTTTTCTGCAAACCCCTTCGCACATCCCAGAGATGAATCTCCCGCCAGCCTCCGCTGGCAAGCGAATGCCCATTCGGACTGAACGCAATGCTAGTGACACCGCTGTGGTGCCCTTTAAGGGTACGCAACGATGCGCCCGTCTCGGCATCCCAGATGCGGATGGTTTTGTCATGACTCCCGCTTCCTAGTAGACGTCCGTCGGAGCTGAATGCCACGCTCGTGACGGATCTCGCATGCCCTCTCAGTGTATGCAGCAGCGCTCCCGTTAACGAATCCCAAACACGTATAGCGCCGTCATCGCTTCCGCCGGCAAGCATGTCACCTTTCGCGCTGAACGCTAGATTACCGACACTATTGGTAAACCGCCTCAGTGTACGCTTGTACTCACCTGTCTGCGCATCCCAAAGACAGATGGTGTCGTCATAGCTTACACTGGCAAGCGTACGACCGTCCGGGCTGAACACTACGCTACGCACCGTATCCCTATGCCCTTCCAGCGTTAATCGGGTGTAGCGCTGTGCGAAGGAGTCCAGCGACAACAGCATGAAAAAGATCGATTGGATTGTTCTCACTTGAGTTTTCCCGACACTACTTGACAATTATCATCCGGCGCGTCTGAAAATAGTCCTCTACCCGGAGTTGGCAAAAGTAGATACCGCTTGCCACGGGTTCCGCGTTTTCGTTGCAGCCGTCCCAATATGCCGCTCGTTCCCTATCGGCGTAATATCCAGCAGGTTGATGCCCCAAATTCAACCGCCGCATCAAGACGCCTTTTGCGTCGTAGATGTAAATGCGGACATCGGAATCGACAGCGAGATGATAGGGTATCCACGTTTCGGGGTTGAACGGATTCGGGTAGTTTGGCAGGAGCACCGTCTCGTTCGGCGTCAACGCCGCCAATAGGCTTTCCAAGAGCCAAATTCCTCTCCACGATGCCGCACCGGCAAGAGCCAAGTTCTTCGCTTGATTCAACCACTGCTTCACCTCCGTTCTTGTGGGAGCAATCCCTAGACCGCGGTGCCACGCGGGCGGCGCGGCAACTTCGACCGCGAACTCGTCGGCAACCAACATGAAATCTTGAATATCTACGACCCCATCCCCGTTCACATCCGCTATGTTTTCGCCGGCTTGCCCGAAACGCGTGACGACGAGCACGATATCTTGAATGTTCACAACACCGTCGTGATTTACATCCCCTTTTCGCGGCAACTCCACGACTTGAGTGTCCTCAACCCGTGGACGGTAGATCACTCCCGCAGCGTCGGACAGGATGACTTCCGATAAACGCAACGTTGATGTCTTGACCGAAATCACCTCAAAGGTTAGCGCCGCAAGCGCACCGGTGCCTTTGCTTTTGCCGGCGTGGGATGTTACGGCAAGTTCCACCGAATCTTCTTTTATAACGGCAGGCACTTCAAACGCGTCCGCTGGAAGGTAGCCACCGTTCCCATAGGACGCAAATCGGAGTGCGGCCGGGTCGAACTCCACGGTGGCTTGATAGCCCGCCACATTTTCTCCGTCCGTAATGTCGAGGGAAAGCGTGAGTTGCTTCCCGACTGCAGGCGATGGCACCGAAGCGGGAGATAGGCTAACAATCGCATCCTCGTTGGGAATTGGTTGACTCACCGAGGGAGAGAGTTCCCACAAGAGCACCGTACCATCATGGCCTCCACTGGCAAGCGTTCGACCATCCGGACTGAATGCCACGCTGTAAACCCAATCCGTATGCCCCCATAGCGTCTGTTGGAGCGCGCCTAATTCTACATCCCAAAGACGGACGGTAGTATCCCAATTCCCACTGGCAAGCGTTCGGCCATCTGGACTGAACGCCACGCTCTCGACCCAAGAGGTGTGTCCGGACAGCTTCCGACGGCGCGCGCCCGTAAGAGCATCCCAGAGGATTATCTTCGCCCATCCTCCGCCGGCGACCGTCCGACCATCCGGGCTGATGGCTGCGCAATTGAAATCATTCACGCCCGCGCTCAAAGTCTGAAGATGTACGTCGTTTTCTTCGTCCCAGACGTGCAGCGTGCTGTCGCTCCAAGTGATACGCGTCCGACCATCCACGCTAACCGCTGAATTCCCGCTGCCGCAACACTTGCCGTCCTGAGTCTGCAGCAACGCACCGGTAACCGCATCCCATTGACGTACTCTATTATCCCAACTTCCGCTTGAAAGCGTTTGTCCATCTTGATTGAATTCTACGCCATCGACCCGGGAAATATGCCCTTCCAGTGTCTGCAGACGCACACCTGTCACCGTATTCCACTCGCGAACCGTCCCGTCCCAGCTACCACTCGCAAGTGTGTTTCCATCCGGACTAAACGCGAGGCAGACTACGATTTTATCATGTTCTTCCAGCGTCCGCCGGAGCGTGCCTGCTGCCGCATTCCATAGACGAACCGTCCGGTCCCATCCGCCGCTGGCGATTGTCTGACCGTCCCGGCTGAACGCTAATCCCGTAACCGCGGACGTGTGTCCTTCGAGTGTGTTTTCGTGCGTACCTGTCGCCGCATCCCATAGCCGGATTGTTTTGTCCCTGCTCCCACTCGCAAGCGTCTCGCCATCCGGACTAAACGCAACACCGAAAACACTGTTCTGATGTCCCTTTAGAGTTTGCAGCGGCGCACCTGTCCCGGCATCCCACAGCCGGACAGAATAACTCTGCGCGGTGGCAAGCGTCTTTCCATCCGGGCTGAACGCCACACTCTCGACCCAAGAGAGATACTCTTCCAGCGTGACAGCCCGTGAACCTGTCGTCACGTTCCAAATGTGGACATGACCATCCTTGCTCCCGGTGGCAAGCCTCCGACTATCCGGACTGAACGCCACACTCAAAACATCTCTGTCGTGTCCCGGCAGTATCCGCAGCGGTGCGCCCGTCACCGCATCCCACAAACGGGCGGTGTTGTCCCTACTGCCGCTCGCAAGCGTTTTTCCGTCCGGACTAAACGCGACGCACAAGACTCCGCCCGAGTGGCCCTGCAACAGAGCAACCTCTTGTTGCGTCGTCGTATCATAGAGCCAAATTCCGATACCACTGGCGACCGCGAGCCGTGAGCCGTCCGGAGAATATTGGATATCTCCTACCACGCCTTTGCCGAGTCGCGCTCTGACACCTCCAGGCAGCCCCCACTGCGGGGAGTGTTGGGTAAATGCGGTCTGCGGGATCAGGCTCAATAACATTAGGGAGCATAGGATTGTCTTCATAAAAGACTTGGCTATCGCGAAAAGTTGGCTTCTCACAGTCTAATGTTTAGCTGTTTGGGAGAAAATTCGGTTTCGCCCCTAATTTTCCGCGCTGCTAGAGGAAAACCATCCGGTGCACGTGCATGTAATTCGCCGCACATAACTGCTAGACGCAAACGCAGACCGCCACAGATTCCGCCTTTTCGTTGAAGATGTCCCAATAGGCGGCTTTTCCTCTATCGGTAAAGGATCCCGCTGGTTGATGCCCCGATTCCAACTTCCGAACCCGTTCTTGCACGCTATATGAGAAAGACGGCCATACTCACTTTGTTAGACATCCTCTTCGTCGGATGGATTGCGGGCGACTTCACTGTTTCTGGACGATGGCTCATGCTCAACGGATTCGCCGGCAGCCAGCATAACCGGCTGCGCCTCGGAAACCCTTTCGCTCTCTGTTCTGCCGAATTCCGCCACTAATATCGCTTTGGTTATCTGCTCTAGCGTTTCGCTCGTAATCTCTAATTTGTCATCCAACCTATTTGCCGTGACAATCTCGGGATCCACAGCCGCCGATGCGCGCTTAAGCAACCTTTCATGAGCCGTCCCGACCTCTTCTGTCAGCTTCGATAGCTTGAAGACATGCTCCATCATCTCCGATAACTTGGCGTATTCCTCGCCGTCGTTTTCTCGGATGGAAGTTGTCAGTTTACTCGCATAATTGCGCATTATCCGGACGATCTTGGTTTCGACCTCCAACCAGTTGCCGTTTTCTTCGCGCGCCCTGTCGAGTCTATCCTGAGCAAGTTCATCTTCTGTGGGCTGGCGCCAATCGTACCGCTTCGCCCAGCGGCGTATGGTATTCACACTTACTTCAACGGGGAGTTGGCGCCGGATTTCGGTGGCGGGCACTCCTTGCAGCCACAGTTTCTTTGCTTCAGAAATTACCTTCGCGGGCGTTTTCGGTTTTCCTCGTTGCATGATAGCGTTTTTCATGTCGAATGTTCCTCATTAGACATTCCTTGGATGGGCGCAAACCTCAAGCATAGGTTCTACGGACGAGTGTAGGTTGAAAGGAAAACCGAGTATTCTGGCGAATACTCGGTTTTTACACAAACGACGGTGGGGGATAAGATGATGAATTGTCTAATTGACAATCCTATTTCACAAGATGAGAGGGAATAAGCACCGCTTCAATAGTTAGAATCCGCGTTTTAGTTTTCCCCAAGTGGTGGACGCTTTGCCCTCGGGATCTACCGCGAACGAACCGCGAACATTCTGGTTAATCTCATCCTCACTCAACGCACGGTCATACACGCGGTAGATAGCAATTGAGCAGTTGCAGGTGCGTCTCTGTTCGGCGAGGCTGTGCGAGAAGATAGCGTGCAACGTCATGTCGTGCTTCTTGTTCCATTTAACACTCGGTCCCGTCTTTCCGACCTTCTCTCCGTCAACATAAGAGATGAAATTTCTTCCGCTTTCAAACACCATGTGCACCCAGTGCCACTCCCGTTCGCCAATCCTTATTCCGTGCGTTCCTGTGGGCCAGTCGTCGCGGAGATCGAGGGCGCCTTGAGCGATGCTTATACCTCCAAAATTCCCATTCCCCGAATCATCAAGCCAAATCCGGAAGTTTTGAACCTTTTCTCTCGGAAACGCTTGGATTCCGACGAGATGATGTTCCTCCATGAGTTTGGGCCCATTTATCTTCAGGAGTAATCCCATGGTGAAATCTTCAAGGTTCACGACGGGCGTTTTGGCGCCTGGTCCGCCGTTGCTGAACGTCATATTGGGCGTGTCGGCAGTATACCACATCGTGTCCTGCTTGAAACCGATATCCTTTATTGAGATGACACCCTCCTCAAGATTTGGTTTGAGCTCGCTTTGCGGTAACTCTCCACCAGCCTTTCCGGCGTTTCGCCACACCTTATCCCTATCGCTTTGGTCGGTTTCGACAGGATTGAAGTAAAGCACCGCTCCGGGAACCGGCTGAGCGATTGCCGTTGGTATTGTGATCGCCGCACCAATCATCATAGTAAAGATGGTGACGGCGCAGATTATGCGATTTCTCACGCTGCTATCCTCCCTATCAATCTAGTTGGTTTTGCAATAACCGAATTGCCAAATTGGCGGTATTCCTTATTCTAAAATTTTACAACATAACTCTATGAAATACAAGGTATAAGCGCAAATCAGCGGAAAGCAGCGTAGGTTGGGTTAAATGGTTACCTACGAATCGCTATCAGCAGGGCGGACTGGAACCGAAATAGAACGAAACCCAACATCTTTATCCAACACATGAGTTGATTATCAAGTTTGGTTTAACTACACGTGAAAGTTTCAAATCGTAATGAACCTTGAACGCTGTATGATATACAGGCCATTATTTGTTTACGCCCTCCAGTCCAAATCTATATGGGTTTTAGAGCCTGTTGAAAAGTCGGTAGCAAGCCATTTTTAGTCATTTGAAACACGTTTGTTGTGACGTTCCGCTATACACCTTCAGGATCTCTATCGTCATCTCTATCGTCTTCGCTATCCGCTCAGTTGATCCCCGCTGGGGCTTTTAGAGGCAGGTTCGCAGTGCGGACCCTACAATATACTTTTCAAACAGGCTCTTAATACCACGACGCCTTTTATCCGCGTAATCGGTGAAACTCGAATTACAGGAACGGTTAGTGCCGATCATGCGATTGAGCAGCGAGTGCGATTGAACGCCCATAGACATCTCCTACCTTTTCCCGTTTTTCCATTCTTTAGATTTTCGCATTTATTTGACGCAAAATCGGTTTTCTGCTATGCTACTTCGTGCCATTATTTTAGCGCAATCTGCAACAAAACAATTATGAATCGCAGCATGAACGAAGTTGCGTTGCCCAAAGGAGGGTATATTCCCGATGTCGCTGGAAGAGCGCGCGGAACTTTTTAACCGAATAGTGTTGGACGATGCAATGGATGAATATGGTCTGATACGCCACTCCCTAACCACTCCGGATCGAAAACCGATACCCTACGAGCAACTGGAAGATGTCCGAGAAAACACCGAACAACGCAAGCGATTAGGTCAGAAGTGGCACCCCCACGCCGGAACGCCGGCGTACGCCATGTACGAAGACGCCAACTATGTCGGCAACCGCTACCTGTTGTCTCAAGCGTGGCATTGGTTGGCGACAAGAGATGAAACCGCCCGCCGAAATGCGGAGAAGGCGTATCACGCCACCATGTACGCCTATCACGAAGGACGAAAGATTGATCCCGGCTACTGGCCCAAACCTTATGGAGCGTTAAGAGGGGACTACACCGTCGATAAGGTATACACCGAGACCAGTGTGGATCAGGCGTACTCTCCCGTTATCGCGCTATGGCGGTACTACCAGCATTTGGCTACCGACAAAGAGAAACTGGCTATCGCGAAAGCCGTACAAGAGCACGGCCACTGGTGGATTCGGCACGAATACACCTACGACTACTTGGGCGAAGTGTGGAAGGTGTTCGACGGTCGGATCGGCGGCCCCAGCAGCGCCTTGAAAATCCCCATCGGCATGCACATCGCCTATCGGGTCACCGGGGATACGGCGTTGTTGGATGAGTGTGTACGCATCATTAGGGAGGCGGCGAAGGAGGGGGCGTTGTCGATGCACCGGGGTCCGCGCGGCGAGATTAAGGAGCTGTATCACTGGGCGGAGATGTACGACTATTTCATGCGCGAAACCGACCTGCAAGACGAAGCCGAATGGGAACGCCTCATCCGCGAGTGCTGGCGCGCCGGCAAGAGCGCCGTTCAGGAGGATGGATTGTGTATCGGCCAGGGGTTCTTCACGGATGATGGGCTGCTGGAGAAATATGAACCCGGTCCCGCAGACGACGTGCACCACGGCTACTGGAAGACCGACGCGCGACACCCCGCATCCACGGCGCAGATTGCCGGTTTGGCGATGCTGATTCACGAGTTGGGCTACGACGATGATGCCGCGACGGTTGGCGTGAAGCTACTGGAGAACGTCACGGAAGCGCACACCGGGCAACGATATGTTTACACCAGCCCCGAACAGATGCCGCCCGAATCGCGCGAAAAGCCTCCCCAGGAGTTCTTCCACACGCGCATCGTCGTGTTCTGGCTGGATGCCTACTGGCGCGGCAAGCTGCACGGTGCGTTGTGATTCGGTGACTAGTGGTCAGTGGCTAGTGGTCGTAGAAACGGAATTTTGAGGAAAAAGGAGAAGTTGATGAAATTCCGGCAGAAAATCACGCTCAGTCTTTTACTCTGCATTGTCCTGAACAGTGCTGCACTCGCACAAGTCGTTGAAATTCCCGACCCGAATTTGCGCAATGCAATCAGAGAGGCGCTTAACCTGCCCGCCGGAGTTCCGATTACAGAGGCGGAAATGCTACGCCTCACCAAACTGGAAGCTCGCGAGAGGAGAATAACCGACCTCTCCGGCTTAGAGTTCGCGACAAATCTAGAGTATCTGGAATTGGCACTAAACCCGATTTCAGATCTCACACCTTTGGCGCACTTGGCTCAATTACACACGCTGTGGATCTGGCGATGCGAAATTTCCGATTTAACCCCACTTGCCAATTTGACTCGATTGAGAGGTCTTGATCTCAGCCATAATGACCGCATTGTCGATATCGGCCCGCTAGCTAACCTAACGAGCCTCGTCGAATTACTCCTTAGCCACAATCGAATTGTTGACGTTAATCCTCTGGTTCATTTATCAAACTTAGAACTGCTATACATCGAAGGCAACCTAATCGCGGACCACAGCTCTCTTGACACGCTGTCACTAAGCGACTTCAGATACGATGAAGCCTGCGAGATGCCGCCAAGTGTCCCCGTCCGCAATAGAATCGGATCCCGAACTTATCCTTCCGTATTCACTTTTTGGGGAGAGGATTTGCTGAACCGACCAGATTTATCATACATTGAGAAGACGGCGAGCCATGATTTGTGGTGTTGCCCTCAGTTTGGAGTCACGTTTCACGGCGCTCCCGATAACCTCAAAATGGCTGCCGCTGTTGGTTCACTTGACTTGCCAATACAAAAACGGGCCGAATTTGTTTCCATCAATCCAAATATGATCTTTCTCGTTCAATTGCAGTTTCGGGAGGCTTTGCGAAGCCACTATCCGGACGACTGGCCATATTGGCTTAGAGACGCACAAGACAGAATCGTCCCAGGTTGGGGGTCAGAACAGTCTCCTCCAACACCAGACGGTAAGATAAATTTCACCCACCCCGGATTTCAAGATAAAGTTGTTGCCCAGGCTGTCGCAGTATCGAAATGTGGTTTGTTTGACGGCATCTTTTTTGATCATTGGGGTGAAGTGTCCCTGCTGTCTCCCTATATCGACAATGAAACCGAACACCTTGCACGGCACAATATCATTGAACGCATCCGCGCCAATACCGGACCCGACTTTTTGATTATGGGCAACACCAACGACCACATTATTCCGCGCACTGGCCCTCGCATAAATGGCGGATTTATGGAAACAGCAATACCAGGTACACACGCCGACATTCACGTTGACAAAGGACTCGATCAAGTTGAGCGCGCTCTACATTGGCTAGAGAACCATTTACGCGAGCCCATAATAAACGCTCTGGAAGGACAGGGTATTCCCACCGAGCCTCCCGACAGCCCAAACAACCTGCGTTGGATGCGTGCCTATACTACCTTGAGCCTTACCTTTTCTGACGGTTACGTTGTATATAGCGAACCCAAAGATCACACACATTACTGGTACGACTTTTGGGATGCGGATCTCGGGCGTCCCGTCGGCCCCAAGTCGCAACTCTACGATGAAGACATCCCAGGTCTTTACATCCGCGAATTCACCAACGGCTGGGCGGTGTACAATCATAGCGGCGAGGCGCAGGTTATCACATTGTCGGAGGAGGTGCAAGGCGTTGCCAGCGAGCTGGTGAATACGGAGCATACCCTGCCCAACCTCGACGGGGAGATGTATTTGCGCGTGAAGCCGACCAATCCGGCGGATGTCAATGGGGATGGGGTAGTGAACATTTTGGATTTGGTAGTGGTAGCGCAGGGGATGGGAACAGACACGCCTGAGGCCGACGTGAATGGGGATGGGGTTGTCAATGTGTTTGATTTGGTGTTTGTGGCGAATCAATTCTGAATCAAGGACCTCTATCGATCAACTGACCGAATAGGGAAGGCGATAGAAAATCCTGCTCGCTATCCACTCGCTTGATCGGATTAACCAGATTACGCAGATTTCGCGGATTAGAAGGAGAAATCAATGAATTTTCGACAGACAATCACACTCAGTCTCTTGCTTTATATCGTTTTGGGCAGCGTAGTATTTGCGCAAGTTGTTGAGGTTTCCGACCCCAACCTCCGTGCCGCCATTCAAGACGCGCTTAACCTTCCCGGCGACACCCCAATTACCCGCATCAACATGCTCCGTTTAGACAAGCTAGAGGCGCCCTCGTCAGAAATAACGAGCCTCCAGGGTTTAGAGACAGCAACAAATTTAGAGTATTTGGACATCGGCGGAAATCCCTTGTCGGAACTCGCTCCGCTGGCACGATTGCCCCGATTAGTGCGTCTGTTTGCATGGGAGTGCAGAATAGATGACATTACACCGATATCGAATTTAACCACACTCAAATACCTTGATCTCAATGTTAACCGGATTGTAGATATCAGCGCTATAACCAATTTAACAGGCTTAATAGAGTTGGTGTTGGCAAATAACCCGATTTCAAATATTGCACCCTTAACCAACATGGTTCAATTGCACACGCTCCGGGTCGGGCGATGCGAAATTTTCGATATAATCCCTCTCGCTAATCTAACCCGGCTGCAACATCTTGACCTGAGTCATAACGACCGCATTGTCGATATTAGCCCGCTGGCTAACCTGACGAGCCTCGTCGAATTGCTTCTTTGGCACAATCGAATTGTCGATGTTAGTCCACTGGCTCACTTAACAAACTTAGAACTGCTATACATTGAAGGCAACCTAATCGCAGACCACAGCCCTCTTGACGTGCTGTCATTAAGCGACTTCAGATACGATGATCTCTGCGAGATGCCGCTAAGCGTCCCAGTCCTAGATAAGATTGGCGCCCGAACGTATCCTTCCGTATTCACTTTTTGGGGAGAGGACTTGCTAAATCGTCCAGATTTATCGTACATTGAGAAGACGGCGAGCCATGATTTGTGGTGTTGTCCTCAGTTTGGAGTCGGTTTCAAGGGTACTGGCGACAACATTAAAATGGGTGTTGAAGTTGGTTCGCTCGACTTGCCAATTCAAAAACGAGACGAACTTCTCGCCATCAATCCAAATACGCTCTTTATTGTTCAAATTAGAATGAGAGAAGCCTATCCCGAAGAATTTCCCGAGGATTCGCCATATTTGGTAAGAGATGCCAGCGGTGGCCCCGTTTATGCTCCTTTCTCAGATGTTTACTTACTGGATTTTACCCGACCCGATGTTCAAGAGTTAATTATTAACGAAGCTATTGCCGTATCGAAATGCGGGTTGTTTGACGGTATCTTTTTCGATCATTGGACCGAAGACTATGCGTCTCTTCTCGATCACGTGACGTTTGAGGCGGAGCAACGCGCTCGTGATATTATCGTCAAGCGCATTCGCGCCGAAACCAGACCCGACTTTTTGATTATGGGCAACACCAATGATCGCATAATCCCAAGAACTGCACCTTACATAAACGGTGGTTTTATGGAATCCGCGGTGCCAAAGGGTAAAGTTGGAAAGAATCTTGAAGACTCGCTCGCACGAGTGGAGAATTCTTTGAACTGGTTGGAACAGAACACACGCGAACCCCGGATAAACTGTCTTCAGGGTGGAAGTGATAAAAACGAACCGCTTGACAGCCCTGTGAATCTCCGGTGGATGCGGGCAATCACCGCGTTGAGTTTAACCTATTCTGACGGCTATGTCGTGTTTTCCGTGGGAGCTGCAGATGACCACTACTGGTACGACTTCTGGGACGCCGACCTTGGTCGCCCCGTCGGTACCAAAGCCCAGCTCTACGATGAAGACATCCCCGGTCTTTACCTCCGCGAATTCACGAACGGGTGGGCGGTGTACAACCACAGCGGCGATGCACAAGTCATCACGTTGCCGGAGGAGGTGCAGGGTGTCGCCAGCGGTTTGTTGAACACGGAGCATGCGCTGCCGAATCTGGACGGGGAGATGTATTTGCGGGTGAAACCGAAGAATCCTGCAGATGTGAACGGCGATGGAGTGGTGAATATCTTTGACTTGACGCTGGTTGCTCAATCCTTCGGCACCAACAAGCCTGAAGGGGATGTGAATGGAGATGGGGTTATCAATGTGTTTGATTTGGTGTTCGTAGCCAACCAATTCTGAATCGGGGACCTCTATCGCGCTCGCTATCCACTCGCTTGATCGGATTAAACGGATTACGCAGATTTCACGGATAAGAATCGGCTGATTGATACCGTCGACGTAAAGTAATACCATTTCGATTGAATGATAATGCATATGATGTCTGAATCATATCGTCCACCTTTTCCGTAGGCGGGGCATCTTGCCCCGCCGATTTTGCACGGAGATAAGGCTTATTATTCCGATCCAAGCAAGTTTCTTCACTTAATCCGCGTAGTCAATGCACTTCCATTTTATAGAAATGGTATAAGGAGTTGTAGAAACCAATCAAGCAACTGAAAACCGAGCAGGATTTTCTATCGCAATTACTATCCATTCGCTTGATTGATAGAGATTCCGCGTTGAGGTATTCGGAAGGCTGGTGTGCGGTGCACACCCTACAAGTAAAGGCTGGGGAACAGATCTGATAGGCGCGCAGGAGAAATTGCATGAAGATTACGGACGTTAAACCTATTCCGGTTTGGGTGGGCGGCAGAAATCAACTCGTGGTCAAGGTGGAGACCGACGAGGGAATTTACGGTTGGGGCGAATCGGGCTTGTCCGGCAGAGAACTGGCGGTGGCTGGAGCGGTTAAGCACTACCGCGAATTCCTCATCGGTCGAGACCCCATGTGTATCGGCGCGCTGTGGCAAGACATGTACCGCGGCCAGTACTTCGAAGGCGGACGGGTTCTCACCGGCGCCATCTCCGCGGTCGACATCGCGCTCCACGATATCGCCGGCAAAGCGTTGGGCGTGCCGGTCTACCAACTCCTCGGCGGCAAGCAGCGCGATCTCGTGCCCTGTTTTGCGACGACCGGTGCGTCGCCTGGTCCCGGGCTGATCGACGAGGTGAAACTCCTGATGGAACAGGGGTGGAACGTTATCCGCACCGTGCCGGGCCACCCGCCCGCAGAGGATGCATCCATTTTCGAGCCGCGCGAATCGCTCGCCTTGACGGCGTCGTGGCTGACCAAAGTACGGGATGAGGTAGGACCGGAGCCCGTGCTCGGTATCGACTACCACTGCCGTCTAAGTGTGGCGGAAGCGGCGTCGTTTTGTCAACGGATGCCCTCAGGCACGCTGGACTTCATTGAGGAACCCATTCGCGACGAGACCCCGGAGGCATACGAATCCTTGCGGGGTATGGTCGATGTGCCTTTCGCTATCGGCGAGGAGTTTTCCAGCAAATGGGCGTTTCTACCCTACATCGAACGCGGCATCACCAACTTCGCGCGCATCGATGTCTGCAACGTGGGAGGATTGACGGAATCCATGAAGGTCGCGGGAATGGCGGAAGCCCACTACATCGACTTGATGCCGCACAACCCGTTGGGTCCCATCTGCACCGCCGCAACCGCCCACTTGGCGGCGGCAATCCCCAACTTCGCTTGGCTAGAGGTGCGAAACTCGCCGACGGAGCCGACAGGCCGCCAGGATCCCGACCTGTTTCCGGTGCAACTCACGCAGGAGGGACCGAACATTATTGTACCAGATCAGCCGGGCTTGGGAGTCGAGTTCAACGAAGAACTGGCGATGGAGCAGACCTTTGAATTCTGGGAGGCGCCGCGTCTGCGCCGCCGCGACGGCTCCTACACCAACTGGTAAGCCGGAAACCGAGTTTTTAGTCGCGAGAAGGTACGTGTTGGCAAAACCCGATTCATTCTGCTTACGATTTGAAACACACGAAACAAAAACTCGGTTTCTCTGAATTCTGAAGTCACAGCTATACAACGACATATTCGGGTCACTGGCAACTAACCACCGGTCACTGAACACTGCTTCACCAAAGGAACTTCAATGAACAAAGGGAAACGCGCTTGGAGCCAATCCAACCTATCAAAACCCGCGACGGATATCGACATGCGTTACGGACACAATCTCTTAAGACAGGAGAGCGAAGATTGGCCCTCATACGCCGTTGTGTCCACACCGAGCGCCATCAAAGTAGCCGAACCCCACTTCGGGAAACAACCCACCGGTGTGGGTTATGCTACCCATCTTGATCACGGCCACCTGCAAGAAGTCACTGATGCGCTTCCGGACGGGGTAGACCTCATCGTAGGCGTCGGCGGGGGCACGGCGCTGGATGCGTCAAAATACGCGGCGCTCAAGCGAGATCTGCCGTTGGTCTTGGTCCCGACGATTCTATCCACCGGCGCCATCATTCACGGCGTCCTCGCGATGTGGGATGGGCGGGTTATCGTTGGCGTCGGCAACAACTGGCCGTGGATTGATTGCGAACATGTTCTCATCGACTACGATATTATTCTTCGCGCTCCGGCTCACCTGAACACGGCGGGACTGGGCGACATTCTCTGCAACTACGCCAAAATCGCCGAATGGCAGCGAAACCACAGACTCGGATTCGAACCGCCGTACGATGAAGAGGTTGTTGCCGCCGTGGAGGACTTCCATCAGGATTTCACAGATCGCTTCCACGCCTCGCTTAACGCGGGTGGAGACTTGTCACCCGAGAGCGTCCGCGTCATCGGCAAGGCGCTACAAGAGCGCGACGGGCGGGAGCGTGCCTTGGCGAGCACGGTGGGGAGCGGCGACCACGACTTCGCATTCGCGCTCGAACTCATGTGCGACAGAGGCTGGATTCACGGTGAATTGGTCGCCATGGGCGCGGTTATCATCGCTTGGTACTGCGGCGCCGATCCCCAGCGTCTGCTTTCAAGGCTTGACAAATGTTTGGTGCGATACCGCCCCTCGCAGATGGATATTTCGCGCGACGCTCTGCGGCGTGTGCTCGAGTACGTCCCGGAATACATGGCCGACCCGATTCGCGGGAAGGGCACCTCATCAATCCTCCGCCACGAACCAATTGTCGGCGCAAAATTTGACGAGTTGTGGGCGTTCTTGGAAGAAAGTTAATTGAAACTTATACCTCCTAATTTGTAGGGGACGGGAAAAGAATCACTATCGCGCTCGTTATCCACTCGCTTGATTGTCCCCTTCGATTGACCGCGATGATTGTCTGATTCCCAGAAACGGATTCGACTGCCTTTTTCATCGGATACGTTACCAGATTGTGATTCACTTTGAAAGGACTCAAAATCCATGAAAGATTATCAACCTCTTGATTTGTCCGCGTTGTGTAACGCCGGTCTGGACGTACTGAACGAAGAGATGAGCGTATCCGTTGGAGAGCAGACGCTTCGCGGCTTGCCGTTTGTCGTTGGCGCATCGGAACCGGAACGCGCCAGTAACTGCCTCATCGGTTTCGACGCCAAGCGCGAGAGCGTAACTATCCCCATCAACCAGTCCGCCCGCCGCGTGATTATCGCGCATACCCTGCTCGAATCGGAGCTATCCGAGGGCGGCGCGTTGGCAAAACCGATTGCCGACTATGTCTTTCGTATTTCAGGCGGTGATGAGATTCGCGTCCCCATCCGCGAGAGATTTGAAATCGCCATTCCCGGCTTTGGCGGTTTGCCGTTCCGCGCACTTTCGGATCAGTTGGATTCGCTCTTCCCGCGCGATGAAGGGAGATGGGAGGACATGGGACGCCGGCAGACCGAGGCGGCGCAGGGCAGACCGCGCGGACTGTTTCTCTGGTCATGGGAGAATCCGCAACCCGAATCCGTCATAGAATCGATGGAGATCGTTCCCGGCGGGACGCGATTTATCATCGCGGCAATCACACTCGGACATGCAGACGAACACCCCTTCGTCCGGCAGGGACGCCGGGAAGCGCGCATTACCCTTACTAACCCGGAGGACGCGGAAAAACCGTTCGACCTTAACGTGGAGGTAGATCGAGGACTTGCAACCTACGTCCACGCCTTGCCGGAAGCCTCCGCGGACGAATTTGCCGACGATTCCTTCAAAGGCTGGGGCGAAACGCAGAACCCGAAATCGAGTCCGGCCTACACTGAGATAGCGGCGCTCCCCTCCGCCACCGTGACGGTCAAGCAAGGCGAGGAGGAGGTCGGCAAAGTCAACTGGGGCGATGTGCAAGAAAAAGGCGCCGTCAACGTGCCGCGAATGCGCGTCGAACTGCTTGACCGTGGCAGGAATTGGGTGCATGTCACCGTGCTTGATGAGGATACCGGCAAACCCGTACCGTGTCGAGTTCATTTCCGTTCACCGGAAGGCATCCCTTACCAGCCGCACGGTCACCATAACCAAGTCAACTCGAATTTGGGGAGTTGGCACATTGACGTCGGCGGCGATGTTCGCATGGGACAGATTACCTACGCCTATATAGACGGCACCTGCCAAGGCTGGCTGCCGCGCGGCGAAGTTATCGTCGATATCGCGCGGGGGTTTGAATACGAGCCGCTTCGGGCGCGCGTAAACATCGAACCCGGGCAGCGCGAACTCACGCTGCGCCTCAAACGCTGGATTAACATGAACCAAGATCGCTGGTTCAGCGGGGATTCGCACGTGCACTTCCTCTCCACACAGGGTAGCCACACCGAGTCGCAGGGGGAAGACCTGAATGTGGTCAACTTGCTGCAGTCGCAGTGGGGAAGCCTCTTCACGAACACCGAGGAATTTACGGGCAAGGCAAGCGTCCTGCAGGAAGGAAACAACATTGTCTATATCACACAGGAGAACCGACAACACTTCTTGGGGCATCTGATCCTGTTGGGACTTAAGGAACCGGTGATGCCGTGGTGCAGCGATGGGCCGGGAGAAGCCGAGCCCGGCGGAACGCTGGAAGTCACCATGAGCGACTGGGCTGACCAGTGCCACGCGCAAGGCGGCACGGTGATTATTCCGCATCTCCCGAATCCAAACGGCGAACCGGCGGCGCTGATTGCCACCGGCAGAGTTGATGGCGTCGAAATGTTGCGGCACGAGCCGTTCAACCATATTGAGTACTACCGTTACCTAAACTGCGGCTATCGTCTGCCGTTAGTGGGTGGCACGGACAAGATGTCGAGCGATGTGCCCGTCGGTATTTATCGAACCTATGCTCGCCTCTCCGACGATGAAGAATTTAACTACGACAACTGGTGCAAGAATGTCTCTCGCGGACGTACATTCCACAGCGGCGGTCCCATCATCAACCTGACCGTAGAAGGCAATCAAATCGGCGACACACTTCAGATGTCCGGTCCCGGCACGGTTGAAGTCGAAGCGTGGGCGGAGAGCATTTTCCCGATTCACACGCTTGAACTCGTCCAAGCCGGGCGCGTGGTGGCTTCGACGGAGGATACAAAAGGCACACGGCGACTAGAATTGAAGGCGAAGGTGAAGGCGGATGGGCACACTTGGGTAGCGGCGAGGTGCGGCGGTCCCAACTATACAAGCGTTAAGCATCACGACGGTTGGCAGCGCGGCATATTTGCGCATACCTCCCCGGTATATATCGCCTGCGGCGGCGAATGGTGGATGTTCGACAATGACGCAGCGCAATACATGCTCACGCTCATCGACGGCTGTCTGACCTACATCCGTGAGACCGCTCCGGTGCATGAACAGGGCACGGCAACACACCATCACGGCGAGCCGGATCACTCCGCCTATCTCGAACGTCCGTTCCTTGAGGCGCGTGAGGCAATCCACAAACGCATGCACAAACTAGGCATCCCCCACTAATTGGTTGAGAGTACTGGGATAGATCTTAAGTTTAGTATAGAACTTACGCACTCCAGATTGTAGTGAACGCAGATCTGCGTTCACTACTGTCATACCGCTCAGTTTCATCTAAAACCGCTTAACAGCGTCGTTCCTATACTCAAAAGGTTGGGTCTTTTTTCCGCTGCGGAGGAGCGCGATGTTTATAGCCAAAACATGGTCATGCTTTACACTCCAGCGGAGTGTCGTGTCTGTAGCCATTATTTGTCAAACCGTAAGTGGTTAGTGATTAGTGGTCAGAAAATACTCTGAAGCCATGAAACGGGCAATGAATTGCCCTACTACGAGCCAGAAAAAGGGGTATCTACACGGTGTACGCCAAAAAATTGGCGAAAAAGGTTGTCTAAATTCATAGCACTCGCGCTAGAAATCAATGGACTAAACAGTTACGTCAAGCTTAAATAGGTTGGAGGGACGTGTGATAACCAAATTCGATTACTTTTACGGGGGCCATGTGGAGATGGAAAATCTCGGCTTTCAGGGCCTCCGCGTCGATGACAGGGTGGAATCGGACGCCCATCTCAACACCGTCATCGACGAATCCCGGTCCATCGCCGAACTGATGGACGGATTAAATTTTGATACGCTCTGGCTCGCAGAGCACCATTTCCAGCGAGAAGGCTATGGCGGTATCCCAAACATTCAGATGTTAAGCCTCTATCTCGCACAAGCTACGGAGAACCTGAATTTCGGCGCCTTTTTTAATACCATACCGGCGTGGCATCCCCTTCGGTTGGCGGAAGATTTTGCCACGGTGGACATCATGACGGGCGGCAGGGTTAGGTTCGGGATTGGCCGCGGCTACATCAACCGCGAGGTGGAAACGCTGGGATCGCCACTTGATGACGATGAAGAAAATCGCGAGAAATTCGAGGAACAGGTCGAGATCATCTTCAAGGCGTGGAACGAGCAATCCTTCTCCCATCACGGCAAATACTACGACCTGCCGGCAAAGGTCATCTACCGCGAAAAGGAGTTGGAAGAGATTACGCTCGTCCCGCGTCCCGTAAATCGGCCTGTAGCGTGCTGGCAGCCCATCTTCAGCGCTAGTCCGCGGGGAATAGAGTTCATGGTCAAACACGGAATCAAGGGCGTCGTACCCTCTGGCGGACGCGCCCATAAAATTGCAATGCAGTGGCGAGAATCATTATCCCGCGCCGGGCGCGAAACCCAGCTCGGAGAAGATCTTGCCCTCGTGCTGCAGATTCACATCGCCGATACCCAAGAGAAAGCGATTCGGGAAGCTACGGTTTGGTTTGAGGAGCAACTCAAGGTGTTATCGCCGTTGGGACGGATGCCGCAACTCTCCAGAGAGCAGATTTTGGCGACGTACGACCCGGAAACAGCGCCGACCGCCGGACTGCCCACCGTTCACGATTTGGTTCGCGACCGGGCATGGATCTGTGGACCGCCGGAGCACGTGTACGAAAAACTCTGCGAAATTCAGGAGGAGCTCCCCGGTTTGGAGCGTGTGTGCATCGGCGCCGGCGCACTAGCGATCCCGCCGAGTGCAATCAGGAAGGACATCGAGTGGTTCGGAAAGGATATTCTGCCGAAGTTCCAATCGGCAACAAACTTCACGGCTTGAACCAAGATTTGCGCGCCAAAAGGAGCAACATGACAACCCAATACAGACCTAACCGCACCAAAGCCGCCCTGCTACGGGGTGAAACCATCGCTGTCCCGGAAATCAACCGCGTATTCGACCCTATCGTCGTCGAGCTGGTTGCCGAAGCCGGATTCACCCGTGTGTGGATTGATATGGAGCACTCGCACCTGAATTTAGCCGGGCTGTCGAATATGATTCTGGCGGCGCGAACCGTCGACCTTGACGTAATCGTCCGCATTCCTCACGGGCCATACAATCAGGCGATGAAAACCCTGGAGCTGGGCGCTAGCGGTTTGATTCTGCCGCACTGCAAGAGCGCGGACCAGGCGAGGCAGTTTGTCCGAATGGCGAAGTTTCGACCGCTCGGCTTGCGCGGCATGGGCGGCGGCAGGGATTCTCGGTTCGACAGGATGGTGCGCAAGGATTTTCTGGATCTAGCCAATGAACACACGCTGCTCGGCGTAATGATTGAAGACGAAGAGGGGGTGGACCATGCGGATGCCATCGCCGCCGTTGAGGGAATAGATCTTCTGTTTATAGGTCCGGGAGACCTTCGGCACAGCTACGGAATAGAACGTGAAGGTGGGGAACAGAGCGATCATCCCAGGATTCTTGAGGCGTTCGACAAAGTCGGGGCAGCCTGCCGCGATCACGGAAAGGCGATGGGCACAGCCGTGGATCCCGGCGATCAGATGCGCGTCCTATTTGAGAGGGGAACTCGTTGGTTCAACTGTTGTCACGACGTCACGGCGCTGATTAACGGATATGGGGGTGCATTGAAGAATACGAATGACATCGTGAAGCGTTAACGATAATTTTGATATCTCAATCTGTCCGCTTCAACGACGGGATACGGTAGGTAAAACGCAAGGAACTGCACGCATGAATCTCCCAAGTCTCCCGCTCCGCAAGAAACCGAATTCAATGATAACCTTACAGAAACTCGCCATCTCTTTTTTCGTTGCCATGACAATGGAAACCTTATACGCCGACTCATCGGCGTTCGGAGGTAACAAACTCGAAATCCTTCATAACGGCGCAGGATCCCTCACGGTGAAGCTTGATGACCAGTGGGCGCGAAATCATCAACCCTACGATGGTCACGGCACGGTGACAGTAAACGGCGTGAAGGGAGATGCCGGGGTTTGCGTCGCCGGCGCCAACCCGCTCGACCGTCAGAGTAATTGGTCGACATCCTGTGTCTTCACTGCTACGCCCAACGTGGATCGCTCGTTCAATGCCATGCTCACGATCGGCAGATCGAACGAGGCAGCCTTCGATGCCGAAACTTTCCACTATATTGGTTTGCACTGCTACTTGGATAAGGACGGCTACCCACAGGGTTGGATTCACACCCAAGAATCCACAGAGCCCGTGCCAACCATGTCCTTTGAACCGGAAGTCAGGGCTGCATACAACGGGAAAGATTCGTTTGCGTTCGAATTCTCCGCTGCAAATCAAAATCCCGTCAGCCCCCAGATTCTCACCGTTATCTTTAGTAACGGCAGCGCCGAATCGCGATGCGTGCTTGATGCGAAGACCATCCGTCCCGCACCATACCGACCATGGTTTATCGCTTACGGGACGCCCAACCTTTTCTACTGCGGTCCACCGACTTGGACGATTCATTCCGTCGATTATGATGCCCCTCCCCACGTTCCCCAGCCGGCCACCCTCTCCGATGCGCCCGACATTGTCCCGGCGCCCAAGGAGATTCGCTGGACACAGCCGGCAACCTGGTTTGCGCTCGATCGCGAGGTTGCGGTCGAAGCCGGCACACAGACTGAAAGCCCTGCGTCAGACTCCTTACGCCGTCAGATTTTGGAGCGATGCGGGGTTGCATTAAACGGGCGAGGAGATCGCACCATCGCGGTTGGGGAGCGAGGTAAAGGCAATGCGCATCTGGATCAGTTCTGTCTCGAAGAAAACGTCTCGCCGCCCGCCAATCGCGAAGGCTACACGCTGGTGGTGCAACCGGATTTTATCGCCGTCGTCGGATCGTCCCCCGCCGGGACGTACTACGGTGTTCAAACGCTTGCCCAGATGGCGGTTGAAAGCTCGGATGTAGGCTGGAGAATACCGTGCGGCATTGTGACGGATTGGCCCGATTTTCCCTTCCGAGGCGCCTATATCCAACATTCCGACATGGAGCAGGTGCGCGCCTTTTCGGAGAAGAAAATTAACGCCGTCGTGTTTGAAGGCTTTCTAAACATTTTTGATCCCGATTCCCCAGATTCAGCCCGCCAACTCTTCGACGAATGTCGTCGGTACGGGGTTGAACCAATTCCCATGTTTCAAGGATTTGGACACGGCGATGAAGTTATCAGGCACAACCCGAACTGGGCGGAGGGAATCTATGTACAAAATGAAGAAATCACATTTGCCGAAGGGACAGATCCGCCGCCCGTCCCGCTTGCTCAACCCAACGTCATGCGTACGAAACACACCGATATCCGTATCACCGACGAACACGGAAACAGATACGAGGAGGGAACTGATTACGCTGTTATCCCGGGGGATATCAATCCGTACCAACCTCCGGGCGCGCCGTTTGCCATTAAACGTCTAGCGAACGGCAAAATTCCCGATGGTGGATCTGTCTTCGCTTCATACGATTACGCCCCGTTGCGGTCAAAGAGCCGGTACGATCTCAGTTTCTGTCCAAGTGAACCGGCCGCCTATGAGTGGATCCGAGAGCTCGTAGGGAGCGCCGTTCGCGAGCTGAAGCCCCGATATGTAATGATTGGCAGGGACGAGCCTATGCGGATGAGCACCGACTCCCGATGCCTCGGGAGCGGGAAAACAAACGCCGAACTCTTCGCCTGGGACGTGCAGCGTATGGTACAATTCGTAACTGCCGCGGATCCGAGCGTTGAAGTATTGATGTGGGCGGATGCGGTCAATCCATACCGTAACGCATTCAGGCTTACGAGCAATCCGACCGGACCGGCTATTGACCTGCTGCCTCTTCAGGTGATTTTGATGCCGTGGTTCTACGGCAACTTTGAAAGACTCACCATGGCAAACTCGGTTGAGTTCTTTCATCGGCACGGCTTTCGCACCATTGGCGGCGCCTCCAGACACGTTGTCAACCCCGCACACTGGGCTGATGTGGCTTGGCAATTTCGCGGGAGAGAGCGAGGGATGCAAGGATTGCTGCTGACGCCTTGGGAGAATCCGAAAGGAGACTTTTCGCTGTTCGCCAGCCAAGTTTGGACACACACCGAATCTCGGCAGTAAAATGAGACTATGTGCATCAGTTTGTAGTAGTGCAATTCATTGCACGTCCTGACGGAGGAAGAAGATTATTATGAGGAAGAATGAGAATTCTATGGACGACGAGATTCGTCCAGAATACGATCTGAAGAGTTTACGAGTACGAAAGGTCGGCCCTAAGCGAAAAACTTTCGGCAGCCTGTCGGTGCGGTTGGATCCGGATGTAGCAGAATTATTTCCCGATTCTGAGTCGGTAAATGAAGCGCTGCGATTCTTGATTCGTATTACCCGCGACCACCAATGATTATTTCGAAAGTCATTGACACTCGATACATGTCCTAACTCAACTATACAAACAACCACCAATACATTGGAGCTAACAATATGCCCGTAATCAGAACCGCCGAGAAAAAGATGGGAGAAGAAAATCGACCGGAATGGTGCAGTGTAACCAGCGCCGGCGTCTTCCGTGTGCCGACGGAGAATGGCCGCGCCGACGCCCATTATCACGATTGCGATGAATTCTGGTTAATTTTTCGCGGCAAAGCCAAAATAATGACGGAGGGCGAAACTTTCTATGTGAAACCCGGCGACATTGTCTGTACGAAAGCCGGGGACGAACATGATATACTGGAGGTCTACGAAACTTTGGAGGCGTTTTACTTCGAGGATGCCACGCCCGAAGGCGGCCGCATCGGACATCTTCACCGCAATGCGGAAAAAGCTAACGGCCATCCGGTTCCAAATCTCCCAATACCCGAGGATTTTCCACAATGAACAAACCTCTTGAATGTGTCCAAATCGGCGTCGGCGGACAGGGCCGGCACTGGTGCGACGCAGTAGTACCGCGCCTTATGGAACTGGGCTTGGCAGAGCCCGTTGCCGCAGTAGACATCAATCCGGAGATTCTCCCGAACGCCAAGACGTATTTGGGGCTTAGTAACGACCAACTCTACACCAGTGCGGAACAGGCGCTCGCAGAACACAAGCCTGACTTCATCAACATCGTCGTACCGCCTGCCCACCACGAGGAATTTGTAAATCTCGCCGTGGAACACGGATGCCACATTCTCTCCGAAAAGCCGATCGCCGACACGATGGATGCGTGCTGCCGTATCTATCACAAGGTCAAGAAGGCGGGACTGAAAATGGCGGTGACCATGACTCATAGGTTCGACCAGGACAAACAGACTTTGGAACGAGAACTCAAGAGCGGCAAATACGGCGAGCTCAGCAGCCTGATCGGGCGCAACTCTTGGGATTGCCGCAAGTACGGTAGATGGGGGCATTTTCGTCACGACATTCCGGACACTCTATTGATAGAGGGCACCGTTCATCACTTTGATATCATCCGCGCGCTTACCGGTGCGGATGCAAAGACACTGTACGCCGTTACGTGGAATCCGCCTTGGGGCGAATTCGCCGGCGATTCCAATGGCTTAATCATCATAACCATGCAAAATGGCGTGCAAGTGTTTTATGAGGGAAACAAGACGAGCGCGACCGCAACCAACAACTGGAGGCGCGAATATTTCCGGGCGGAATGCGATTTTGCCACTCTGGAGCTTGACAACCGCGAATTAAGGGTCATGAGCGACCTCAGCGGCGAACGCGTTGTAGACGAAGTGCCACTCTTGGAGCAACCGGCATGGTGCAATCCCTGGCTCGCGGAAACGTTCGTACACTGGCTCAACGGAGGCGACCCACCCCCGAACTCTCTGGATGACAATATCCAGTGCTGTGCCCTGTTGTTTGCAGCTATTGAATCTTCTCACACTGGAAATGTCATAGATGTGCAGGACTTCCTCCAAACAAACCTGAGAGCAGTCGCGGACTGAACTATGGCCATTTAGCCCCGGATAGGGAGAAAGTCGCCTTGAAGAATCTCTTTGCAAATCAGATGCATTACCTAAACTCGACTTTCTACAATAGCAAAACGGTTGGGTTGTACGGTAAGCCGTACTACACCAAATCCGTAGGCGGGGCATCTTGCCCCGCCATGATGGTATTGGAATCCACCAGCGACTTTTTCAAAGGTCAACCAAAAAAGCCAGATGGCTAAGATCTCAACCGCTTCTCTGGAACGCTTGATTAACCCCGTTTGTTATGCCGCTCAAATGTACAAAGTCGAGCTAAATAGTCTTAAGAAATACCTTATTTCCTACCCCTTGAAAGGAGATGTCGGATGAGGTGGACGCTACCGACCATAGCACTGATGGTGGGCATGGTCGACGCTACGAGCAGCCAAATAAAGGATATCCAATGGAAGATTGGACCCAATATCCCCGAGTTTAGAAAGGGCGGTTGCGCGACCGCTTTGGGGGGCAAGATTATCAGCGTTTTCGGAATGCGCCAACCGTGGGGAGAGATGGAAACCATGTACATCTACGACCCGGCACAGGACTGGTGGTTCCGCGGACCGAACGCTCCAATCGGACAGACTTATGTCCAAGGCACAATGTGCGAGGGGGCTTTCTACTCTATCGGCGGTCGTATGAGCGGGGTGAAACCTCACTGCTACCGGCTTGAATTCACAGGGAACGGGGAGTACCTCTGGACGAAAATGCCGAATCTGAACGAAGCACGCGGATGGGCGCCCAGCGTTGCAATCGGGTCGAAGATATATGTCTGCGGCGGCTCTCAGGGAAATCACGGTCCAACGATAAACTCCGTAGAGATGCTGGACACCGCCGAACCCAACCCGCAATGGAAGGTTGTTGCCTCAATACCGGGTAGGTCGCGCGGGTGGTTGGGCGCCGCTGCTGTGAAGGGAAAAATTTACGTTATCGGCGGATCTCACTTCTTTGACCCCAAGCCCGAACAGGGCGACCGCAGAATTCGTTTGGCAGAAGTTCTCGTTTATGACCCGCAGACGGGGGGTTGGGATACCAAGAGACAGCTTCCGTATCCGCTCGCAGGAATGGATTGCTGCGTCTATAAGGATCGATACATCATTGTGGCGGGCGGTGCCGGGCTTGTCGCCAGCTACAACGAAGAGATGATGAAAGCCTACACGGGAGTCCGTGAACACAAGTCCTACTATTCCCCCTTTATTCTCGTGTACGATACGGAATCCGACGAGTGGAGCCGCCTTCCCAGCCTGCTTCCTGTGCCGACGAACGATATCCGGATCGTGTTGCTCGGCAATAAACTCTACGCATTGGGCGGCGAAAACATCGAACCGGCGACGAGCAACACGACGCCCTGGTTCCGCATCGGAGAAATCATCGAAAAATAGCCTTGGTGCGTTCATAAGAGATATTCTCGGAAAAGCTGCGCATAGGAGACTACGGAAATGATTCGCGTTATTAAGCCCGAAGGATTTGGAAACATCCAGTTGGAAGAGGTACCGATTCCGGAGATCGAGAGCCGCCAAGTTTTGGTTCGAACCCACACTACGTTAATCAGTCGCGGTTCCGAGCTATTCCGCCGTTACATTCGAGAAGATGCGGTTTCTCCTTCGATTATGGGATACTCCCTTACCGGCACGGTCGAGAAGATCGGTCGCGATGTCACTGAGTTCGATGTCGGTCAACGTGTGAAGGTCGTGGCTCCGCACGCCCAATATGCTGTCGGCGACGCCGATTCGACGAGAGGTCATATTGCCGCTCTTCCCGATGACGTGTCCTTTGAGGAGGGAACGTTCCTCTTACTCTGTTCGCAGGCAACCGCTTGGACGGCATCGTCCGGCATCAAGAAGGGGGACACGGTTGTAATTCTCGGACAAGGCGTGGTCGGAAGTTTGATGATGCAGATAATGAGGGGATACGAACCTGCCAGAATCATCACCGTAGACGCGCTTCCGTTGAGGTGCCGCATCTCAAGAGAATTGGGAGCTGATATCGTTATCAATGCTTCGGATGAAGATCCTGTTGAGTCCGTTCTTCGCCTAACCAACGGCAGTCGCGCCGACCTCGTGGTCGACTGCGTCGGCGGGTACGCCGGAATCGAATCGTTTGAGCAGGCGCAGGAAATGGTTCGCGCGAAAGGCACAATTCAACTCGTTGCGGCCTACCAACAGGGGCCGCTTCCACTGCACTCTGGCAAAATAATGCACAAGCGCCTTATCGCTGGTGACGTGACGGATGTGCCGCCAACGCAACGGGCTTTGCAGGCGCTGGAAAAGATCCGCTCCGGCGAAATTCAGCCTGCTAAAATGATCACACATCGTTTCCCCTTCAAACAGGCGAAGGGGGCTTTTGATTTCTTGTGGAACACGCCGGAGGAAGCGCTCGCCGTATTGCTGAAGTGGAGATAATACCCACTAAGGACTAACCCGTTATGACGCACACAAGACTGGAGAGAAAGTGAAAATTACAAATATCGAAGCCTACCCGATTTTGAACAACACATGGAACTTCGTCTTCGTGGTCGTGGATACCGATGAGGGGATTTACGGGGTTGGCGAAGCCGGCAGTCCGGGACGAGAACAAGCGCTAATCGGCCTTATTGAGCACTTTAAACCTCTGCTTATCGGGCAGGATCCTAGCCGAATCGAGTATATTTGGCAAAGCCTCTTTCGAGGGTTCTTCTTCCCCGCTCAGCGCCTTGAGAGCGCCGCAATCTCCGCCGTCGATATGGCGCTTTGGGATATAAAGGGCAAAGCGCTTGGCGTGCCCGTCTACGACCTGTTGGGCGGCAGAGTGCGCGACAAAGTGGTCTGTTATCCCCATAATCTCGGGCATCAGATGGAGGTCGCGCCCTTGGTGGAATCCTGCTTGGAAACGAAGGAGGCTGGCTGGAAGTTCGTACGCTTCGGGGTGCCCAGCGAAGGTGATATTCTTGAGCCTCGACCCGTTGTCCTCACGTCCATCAAGCAGATTCAGGCGGTTCGCGAGGCTGTCGGCGACGAGATCGAGATCTGTTTCGATGTCCATACTCGTCTAGACCTGCCAGACGCGGTATGGTTGTGTCAAGAGGTGGAGCAGTTCCGACCATTCTTCATAGAGGATCCGCTGCGCGCCGAGAATCCCGACTCCTTCAAAACGCTGCGTCCCCGCACCACCGTACCACTTGCCGCCGGGGAACAGTTCTGCTCAAAATGGGAATTCCGCCAACTGATCGAAGAGGAATGGATAGACTACGCGCGCATAGACCTGTGCCACGCCGGCGGCTTGACCGAAGCCAAGAAGATTGCCGGTTGGTGCGAGACACATTACATCAAACTGGCGCTGCACAACCCGATGGGCCCCATCTCGACGGCGGCGTGTTTACATCTGAATCTCTGCTGTCCCAATTTCGGCGTACAGGAGCAAGCCCAACCTCCCGGAACGATACTTACCGATCTGATTCCTGGACAACCCGTGTGGGAGGATGGGTACTTGCTGCCCCCAACTGCGCCGGGTCTTGGCGTGGAATTTAACCGGGAAGCCGCGCCGAAAGAGGCGTCACAAATGAGTGTGATGCCTCGACTTCGGCGGCTTGACGGCTCGGTTACAAATTGGTGAAAATTCCATTCATATTCACACTTATCTCGGTAGGTGCGATCAAGCGACGAACTTTTGTAGGAGCGACCTCCCGGTCGCGACCATCAAGCGATTGGATAATGAGATTAAGGGAGATCAAAGGAGTGATTAGCGACTGCGATAGAGATCTCTCAACCGACCGATAGGAGTTCCCGCGGTAGAGATTCCACAGAAAATCCCATGCGTCAGAAATCCCTTTATCCTTGATCCTAGTGGTCTCCAGTTACGTTTTAGTCGGCTCATCACTGGCAACTAAACACTGACAATCAAGGTAATCCCAAAATCAAATGAATCACAGTTCAGACAATATTAACTCCCGACACCCAACACTTATCATACAGTCTTAGAAAGTAAGCTACTAACCACCATTCTCTCGGTGAATAGCCAACGTGAACGTATGATTGACAAGAAACGAATCATCTCCTGTCGTGCCGAACCTGAAGAGCCCTTTGTTTGCGGCGAACTGGTGACCTGCACCCTCATCATCACTGTTGAGGAAGACATCTCTCCCGATGGCCGCATCCGCTTCCACTTTACCGAATCACCCTACTACCGGAACTCACCGAACTACGGTCTACCTGCCAAGGGATACGTATTCTTCGCCCGCGTACACTTTCAGACGGACAAGCCCCAAGAAACGGGATACATTACCGCTAAAACCACGTCCGGGCAACCCGTAGCAATCGAGCTAGCGCCGGGGCGTTGTTTTTTCACAATAGTCTGCGAACACGGACTGGCTGCCGGGGAGACACTTGTAGTTACAATCGGCGATAGGCACGCGGGCAGTCCCGGGATTGAAGTCGCACACCACCCAACCTACGGTGACTGGCAATTGGTCTGTGATCTGGATCGCGAAGGAGACGGTAACTTTGTTCGACAGGACTTGATGCCCCACATGCAGGTCGTCGCTGCCGCGCCCAACCACGTATTGGTTAGAACGAAATCGCGTGCAGCGCCCGGAGTGCCCGCCAATCTGCAGATCGCAGTGACCGACCGGTTCGGCAACCATGTGGAAAATTTTCGTGGAACCTTCCGCCCTTCCGAGACTGGGGAATACCATACTACGCGCTCCGAGTTCAGCTTGGAACCCAAAGACATTGGCTCAAAGTGTTGGCAGAATGCCGCCATCTTTCACGAAGAAGGGATACACCGCGTCAACGTTGAATCGGCTGCCTCGGCGAGCGACGCACTGCTTGGCGGTGTAAGCCATCCGGTGGTTTGCGATTCGCGGGAAGACGATTATCAGCTTCTCTGGGGCGACATCCACGGCCACTCCTACTGTACCGACGGCACCCACTCACCGGAATTTTTCTACAGCTACGGTCGGGATGTCGGCTATCTCGATTTTTGCGCGCTAACCGATCACGACACCTTCAGCCATGAGGTATGGCAGGGGATGATGGACTCGGCCGAGAAGGCAAATGAACCCGGCAGATTCACAACCTTTCTGGGATACGAGTGGGCTGGGGAGTTGTCACAGTCGATTTGTGTCCTTTTCAAGAATGCGGTCGGCGGATACTATCCGGGAAGTGAGACGGCTAGCCGCTGTCCGCAGCATCTGATTGATCTAATCAAGTACGAAGATGCGATGATCATTCGCCACGACATGCCGCCGCCGGGTAACCGCTGGCAAAAATTGGACGTCTCCGATAAGCTGGAACGTTTGGTGGAAATCTATTCGCCGTTCCATTGCAGCGAAACCGCGCATAACCCCGCCGCCCGCGGCCCATTGGACGATGGCAATAGCATTCAAGCCGCCCTTGGCGACGGGTTGCGCTTCGGCTTTGTCGGCTGCTCTGACTCGCACATCTCAATGCCCGGGCGTCGGCAGGGGGTATCCAAAGGCAGTCCGGGCTATCGGGCGGGCATCTACGGACTGACGGCGGTGTATGCCGCTGAGAACTCACGGGAAGCAGTCTTTGACGCTCTCCTAGCTCGCCGCTGTTACGCCGCCACCGATCGCATCTACCTTGACTTTCAGGTGGACCATCAGCCGATGGGATCGGAGCTGCATCTCCGGGAGCCGCGAATCATCAGAGCACGCACCGCCGGTACCGCTCCCTTCGTCCACGTCGAGATTATCAAGAATAACGATGTTGTGTACGACACAGCTCAAGGCGCTTTAGAAGCAGAGTTCGAGTATGTCGATAAAGCGAAAATCTGTCCGAACGACTATTACTACCTGCGAATAACCCAAGAAGACGGCAACATGGGGTGGTCAAGCCCCGTGTGGGTCGATCCGTTGTAGGCACTACGTCGCGAGACTACGGATGTCGAATGCATCTTAAAGTCAATTCATATTTACACATATTTCGGTAGGTGCGGTTTCCAACCGCACCTACGGGACTGTATATACTCTACGCTGTTGGAAGTTGCGTTTTTCAAGAGTCAAGAAATGGAGCGTGAGTTTTGCAGGTGGTAGGAGGAGTTCCCACCGATTCCCGACCGTCGCGATTCAGAGATCGCTCCTACAAACCTTCGGTGCACAATTGCGCAAAATTAACCGAGGCTGAGTATAAATAGATATTGGTTTTACTATAAGCCGAGAATATCTACGGGGTAAAAGTGGCGGGTATTTTGGATGATCGAGTGGCACTAGTCACCGGCGGCGGCGCGGGAATCGGCAGAGCCACGGCGCTCGCTTTGAATCGAGAAGGCGCACAAGTCGCTATAGCCGATTGCAATCGGAAATCCGGTGAGAGCGCGCTAAGAATGATGAAATCTGCCGGTGGCGACGGAATTTTCATTGAAGCCGACGTGTCCGATGCCGCAGGCGCAAAAAAGATGGTGCGGACGACCGTCAATACCTACGGACGCTTGGATTGCGCCGTCAATAACGCCGGCATTTTTCGGGGAATCAACGCATCAACGCACAAGTGTACCGAAAAGACATGGGATGAGGTCATGCGCGTCAATCTCAAGGGGGTATGGTTGTGCATGAAGTACGAACTCCCGCAGATGCTAAAGCAGGGCAATGGCGTGATCGTTAATATGTCTTCGATTGCCGGCTTGGTCGGCTTGGAAGAGATGTCCGCCTACGCAGCAAGCAAGCACGGCATCGTTGGGCTGACCAAATCTGCCGCGTTGGAATACGCTCGGCAAAACATTCGAATCAATGCGGTCTGCCCAGGAAGCATCAATAGACCTACTGTCCGTAGAGACAAGGTCTGGACAGTTGAAAAACCGGATGACGGGCTTCATCCCATGGGCAGATTCTGCACCTCGGAGGAGGTCGCCGAGGCGGTTGTATGGTTATGCTCGGATGCCGCTTCGTTTGTCACCGGACACACACTCGTTGTGGATGGAGGTCGAATCGCACAATAGCAGAGTGTAGGGTGGGATCAAGTTAAGGAAATTCACCTAGTGTCGGTTAGGTTATACGTCGCACCCCTACGGTAGGTGCGGTTTCCAACCGCACCGGCTCTCCATCATATAGGGACTGAGTTGGGGATTTGCGACGGAAAACCCCACCAAATACTAGACAACCTCTCTTAAATTGATCCTCATGGGACGGGATCAAAGGAATGGTTAATGACTGATCAAACGAGTGAATAACAATCAAGCGACCATGAATGGTTTCGTCACCGAATATTCAGACAGGTTCCCAACGTGGCTGGACAATTCAAAAACAGCGTGGTTCTCGTAACCGGAGGAGGTTCGGGCATCGGCAGGGCTTCCGCGCTCGCGTTCGCCAGAGAAGGGGCAACGGTCGCGGTTGCAGACCTAGCTGTTGAGGGCGGCAAAGAAACAGAATCCATCATCAAGGAATCCGATGGCACCGCTGTTTTCATCGAAGCGGATGTGTCCAAGGCAAGTGAAGTCGAGGCGATGGTCAACTCGGTTGTCGGAAGCTATGGGGGGCTGGACTACGCCCATAATAACGCCGGAATCTTGGGAGAACTGGCGCCTACAGCCGAGTGCACCGAGGAAAACTGGGAAAGCGTCATCAACACGAATCTCAAAGGGGTATGGTTGTGTATGAAGTACGAAATCCCCAAAATGCGCGGCGGCGCCATTGTTAACACCTCATCGGTTTTTGGATTGAAAGGCGGACTAAACTTACCAGCCTACATTGCGAGCAAGCATGGCGTCATCGGAGCAACAAAAGCCGCCGCATCCGAATACACGCATCGAGGAATTCGGATTAACGCGGTGTGTCCGGATGCGGTTCGCACGCCGATGCAGGAACGGTTAATGGGTAAGTCCTTCGGACGCGCCCCCGAGGAGGTCGCCCAAGCCGTGCTGTGGCTGTGTTCAGATGCCAGCTCCGCCATAACGGGCGAAACGTTCACATATAGACAATGGAAGCGGCGGATTGCCGAGAGCCAATAGGACATCTAACGCCTCGTGCCTATGCCTTCGGGGAAAATACGTTATCAAAACGCGATGATAGTGACAAAGCGCATAATATTCGGAAAGTGCAAAAGTGCATCCATTTCTGCGTATGATTGTAGAACATCGGCTATGAGATTGTCGATGATTAACAATTCACCGTATACGCATATATGGAGGCAAAAATCATGAGTAAATTACCGAAAATAGAGATTGGTTCGCGTTTATTTCTAACAGAGGCGCCCAACCTGGATACGGGAACACTTCTAACCTCCGGTCACTACCGAGACGAGGTGTTTAGGCAGGCTCTTCCCGATCCCACCCCCGAAGGAATCCTTGAAAACATTGATCTCAGTTCCTATTTGGAGCTTGTCTGGGAGGTCGTGAGGCTAAGGGAGTACCCCCACCTGCCGTCACGACTTGATTCCCGGTTCCTATGGGCTGATGAAGTCATGGCTCGCCAATGGCACTATCTGCGGCATGTCAGGAATAGAATGAATCAGCGTGAGGATGGCAAAAGTGCGGGCATGGGGGTCGAAGCAACAGAGATTTTACCGCGTTATCGACAGATTCATGACGATGTCGGATTGACAGGATTATACGAAGTAGAAGTGGTCGAGTGCCAACGCGCCTGTTTCGCCGATGTGAATCTGATTAGCTATACCAAACACGGCGATACAATCGGCTCGGTAATGGAGCGGGCGCGGAATTACTGGCGCGGCGATGGAGCAGACCTAAGGTATTCGGAAGTCCTATTGGAAGGCGGTGTGGTCATCCACCGGAATCTGTTTCAATCAAACGTCGAGGACGTCGATGCTGTGAGAGACATTGAAACAAATGGGGCGATTGCCGCGAGCCTTCGTTGGACAGAACCTTGTCGTCAGTTGCCCGGCGGAGGTCTCATGCTACGAGGTCGGCTGGGCGCCGAATCGCATCTTCCGATGCCCATTGCCGGTTGGCCCGTTGTACGACTGGAGGGGGACAGCGCACCGTTACTTACTCCCGATGTACCGGTACTTGTTGAACCGGGAGACCGAATTGGGGTAAACTATCATCTGCCGCATCTGGGAGCAGGGGCACGCTGTCAACCCATCCTATTCTGTGACCGGTCAGCGGCTCACTACTATCAACTGAATCCGTATTGGGAGGGCGAGATCGAGGGCGAGTGGCAAGTCATCCAAGAATCCACACACCTCGGTTCGTAAAATCGTAATTTACCGGTAGTTGCGTGTGCAACTGATGCATTGCCGAACTGAGACAGGCTAACTGTAGGAGCGACCTCCCGGTCGCGATCACCTGTTGCCAGCAGAACTCGCCCGTACAGAAGATACGCAGTAAAATGTGCTGCTTCAGATCGAACTGCCTCGGTCCAAAATGGATAATTTTTAGCTCAAACAACCATAACTTCCAGAAGCCAAAAAAAACATTGAATTATTGGACGAATTCTAACTAATGACGCACAGGGACACGCAATGAGACTGATATTGATAGGCTCCGAATACGCGGGCAAAACAACACTGGCTAACGCAATCACCGCATGGCTTAAAGAGACAACGGGCGGTGGTCGAACCTTCCACGACCACTTCTCCATACCCCCGGCCGAACTGCCGGAAGCCGAGCAGGAAGAATTCCTGAGGATGTCGCCCGAACTTCAAGCGATGTACCAACGTTACTCGAATGAATACCATCTCCTCCCGTCGTTTTACGCCGATCCCGACCACATGCTCGTCGGCTTCCACATCGAAGAAGCGGTTTATGCGCCGCTGTACTACAGCTACGGCGACTCGGACGACTTTTCGGCGGCGGCGCGCGCAATGGAGAAGAGAATCTTGGATCAGGCTCCCGACACCGTACTCATTTTGCTCAAAGCTTCGCCGGAAGTGATTGCAAAACGGATGCGCGAATCCCCGCACAAACACCAAGTTCTCCAAGAAAAGGACATTGGGCATGTGCTTCAGCGGTTCGAGGAGGAATACGAGCGATCGCTGCTGGATAGAAAGTTTGTGCTTGATTCGACTTCGGCGACGGCGGAGGAGACACTTGCCGAGTTCGTCGCCCGGATCGATCCGTTTCTCTCACAATCCGATCGCCTGCGAATGATGACCCATCAAGCTTTGCAGCAGAACGAAGAATTTTTTGAGATGCCTTCTGGTTTGTAACTGGGTTCGTTTTTATTCTAAATTGCGTCATTTAGTCTCTCCAGACAAAATATTTCTACAGGAGCTAACATCATGCACACGCCACGCATTGATGACCGTGATTGGTCGGCATTGACCCTCGGAGACCGCATTCGTCAAATCGAGGTGGAGGGCTACCTTCTACTACCCGATCTGCTAACCCCCGAACATGTCGCCCGGCTGAAGGCGGAAGCGGCAAAGTTGAAAACACGCCCCGTTGATTACAGTGTCCACCAACAGGGCTGCTCCGATATTCAATTCATCGGCGGCGTAATATCCGAGTTGGCGGCGCATCCCGCGACTCTCGCCTTTTTGCGCGAACTTTTCGGCGATGAGATCCTTGTAATGTCCTACGGGTACGCGCGTTCCGAACCGGGGCATCCTGGAATCAGCCTCCACACCGACGGGCAGCCCTACGGCTCCGCCATATTCGGTTACGAGGGCAGCATTCCCACCATGGTGCGGGTACTGTATTACTTGGACGACCTCACCAACGAAGTCTCTCCGTTCAGAGTCGTGCCCCGATCTCACCTCTCCCTACATGCCGACGGCAACCCGTACACACGTTACGAGTCCCATCCCGAAGAGGTTATCGTTCCTGCGAAAGCCGGTTCCGCCGTACTCATCAATCACAAGGTTTTCCACGGGAATTTCCCCAACGTTGGCGACAGAGCGCGCGAGATGTTGGCGATTGCCTATCGACCGGCATGGGCGAGCCCCATCAAAGAGGTACCCACCTGGGATGAGTCGGAAGTGGCGCAACTTCCCGACAACCTGCGCCCGTTGTATGGAGACTGCAACACACGGCACTGGGATTACCACGGCGGCAACAAACCGCCCAACATGGCGAGCGAAGCACCGGGCTTGAATCCGAGCCGCTGGGAGCGCGTGCAATAGCCCAAATTCACATCGTAACCAAGACACAAAGGAACACAACATGAAACTCATTCTCGTAGGCTGCGAGTATACCGGAAAGACGACATTACAACTGTTGATCTCCGCATGGCTGCAGCGCGTCACCGGTTCGCATCGCCCGTTTTTTCACGATCACTTTGCCCTGCCTTCCGGAGAACGTCCGCCGATTAACTCGCAATACCCCGTGGAGATCCAGGAAGAGGTAATGGCGCTGAGTCCCAAACTCAAGGAGATGTTCCAGCGCTACATCATCGAATATCATCTCGGCTCCTCCTTCTATGAATATCCCGACCACGGTATGGTGGGCTTCCACATCGAGGAAGCGGTCTACGCGCCGCTATACTACGGCTACGGCGGTCCCGGGGAGTACGCCGACCGCCGCGTGATGGCACGATCCGTTGAGGCGCACATCATGGAAAATGCCCCCGATACCGTACTCGTCCTGCTCAAAGCGTCAGCCGAGGTCATTGCGAATCGAATGCGCGACAACCCGCGCCCGAAAGGGCTTCTGCAAGAAAAAGATATCGATTACGTCCTTCAGCGATTTGAGGAGGAATACAACAGCACGCTCATCCGCAAGCGGTTCGTTCTTGATACCGGCGAAGGGACGATAGAGGACACGTTTGCGGAATTCGTTAGGGAGATCCAACCGCACCTGACGGACGATGATCGGTTGCGAATCTTGAGCGCGGCAATCCCGACCCGCCGCGCCGCCGTAGATGCGAACATCCGGTATTATCGGGATGACGATCTGCGCCGCATCCTATCAATCGCCTCCCCACCGAGGCAAGAGCATGAATAACGTCGGTTCGGAAGAGAACATCCCTGTTTTGTAGGGTGGGCACCGCCCACCAGCCCTTGAGAATGTTAGCGCGAGGTCAGGCTGCGCCAAAGAGATTCCCGTTGACCGACTAACGCAAAACGGATAAAATTGCTTTCGTCTGTCATCGAAACGAGCTCCAAATTCATAACGACGATGTCCCGGATTCATCATAACCCCAACCATGGCAACACAGCCGCCAAACATCTTGTGGATATGCACCGATCAGCAACGCCACGACACCATCGACGCGCTGGGAAATCCGTACATCCGCACCCCGGCGCTAGATAATCTCATCGCCGAAGGCGTCGCCTTCACCTCAGCCTACTGCCAGACCCCAATCTGCACACCGAGCCGCGCCTCCTTCCTGACCGGTCGATACCCTAGCCACCTCGGCGTCAACAGCAACAGCAACGCCCGCTTTCCCGATGACGCACAGTTGGTCACCCGCACGCTGGCGGATGCCGGCTACGACTGCGGCATGGCGGGCAAACTTCACCTATCCAAAGTAACCGGCCGTGTAGAACCGCGCCCCAATGACGGCTACCGCGTCTTTAGGTGGTCGCATCACCCCCGCCCGGAGACCTACTGGGGTATCCAACACCACGCCTATCACCAGTGGCTCGAGAAGCAGGGCGTGAACTGGTTCGACTACTATCCGAAACGACCTTGGTCGGCGAAGGTGCACGCGTCGGTGGGCGCCGGCATTGAGACCCGATACCACCAGACGACTTGGTGCGCGGACGAAGCCATAGCCTTCATGTCCGAGCCGCGCGAGGGTCCCTGGCTGATGAGCGTCAACCCGTTCGACCCGCATCCGCAAGGAGCGTTCTTCAGCGCGCCCCAAGAATACCTCGACAAATACGACCCCGCCGCCCTGCCCGGTCCCCACTTTCGAGAGAGCGACTTGGCAAACCAAGCGCGGTTGCAGGGGGTCGATTTCCAATCCAATGCAACCCGCCCCGAAGAATACCCGGCACGTGAGATGCAGGCGGCGTACTACGCCTCAATCGAGCTGATTGATGCGCAAGTCGGGCGGATGCTTGAAGCGTTGGAGTGCAGCGGGCAGCGCGAAAACACCGTCGTCATATTCATGAGCGATCACGGAGAGATGCTGGGCGACCACGGTCTAACGCGTAAGGGTTGCCGATTCTACGAAGGATTGGTGCACGTGCCGCTCATCATTTCATCCCCAAGCCGGTTCCGGCAGGGCGTCCGAAGCGGCGCGCTGGTGGAGTTGATTGATATCGTTCCTACCCTGCTCCAACTCGCGGGACTTGACGTGCCCGACGACGTACAGGGGAGGTCGTTGCTACCGATATTGACGGAGGAATCGGCGGCGGATAGCCATCGCGATGTCGTGCGATGCGAATACCGTGACGCCCTTGATATGCCGGGCAAAAGTCACGCCGACATGATTTTCGACGGGCGCCACAAACTGGTCGTATACCACGGCACCGGGCTGGGCGAACTCTTCGATCTGGAGGAAGATCCGCACGAGTTCAATAACCTGTGGGACGCGGCGGAGGCGGCAGACATCAAACAGAAGTTGCTGCTCCGACTATTCGATGAAGTGGTCTTGGCGACAAATGAAGGCCAACCCCGAATCGCGAATGTCTGATGCTGTAGGAGCGATCTCCCGATCGCGACCTCCAGTTGTCGCGTATGTTCCAGACCGAACTAAACAGTCACAAAGACGAAATCTTTAAACCTTCACTTTGAATACAGGAGGCAACCCATGAAAACGCAAACCTTTACGGCAAGCGTCTCGCAGGAGGATGAGTGGTTTGTAGCGCAGTGCTTGGAGGTAGATGTTGCAAGCCAGGGCAAAAGCGAAGACGAGGCAATAGCGAATCTCGCCGAGGCGTTGGAGCTCTATTTTGAACCGCCGCGCCCCACTGTGATGCCGAAAATCCGAACATTTGAGGTTAGCGTCAACAGCGATGAAACCGCTTTCTTATCGTCAGATTAAACGTAAACTGGAAAAAGCGGGATTCTCCATCAGGCATCAACGCGGCAGTCACGTGAAGTTTATCCGTGGACGTGATGGCGAGATTCGGACAGTGATGGTTCCACGTCACCGTGAAATTAGCATCGGGACGCTGCGCTCCATAGTGCGTCATGCCGGTATGACCCTAGAAGAGTTTGAGCAACTTTAAAGGGTTGGGGCGAACGGCAGGTCTAAATAGTCCGTAGGTTGGGTTGAGCACGACGAAACCCAACTTCAATGGATACCGGTGACGCAAACCAAAATACTACATCCGCTCCTGTAGGAGTGACCTCCCGGTCGCGATTCAGCATCAGCAGTGGCAGGATGGAATCAAACGTCCGGATAGGATCAACTAACGGTAAGTGCGATTTCCAACCTCACCTACGAGACTGGACAAACATCTGTTCGAATAGGCAACCACCCCTACCATTGCGATAAATCATAACAGATCTTCTTACGCTACAACAGAGAACCACCATGACCCAACCCCTGCGTATCGTTTCCATCGGCGCACACCCGGCTGACATATTCGATCAATCCGGCGGCACCATGGCGCACCACACCAGCCGGGGCGATTACGTCGCGTGCGTTGTGCTGACGCACGGCGCCCGTGTACACGACGCCGTGATTAGCGACGCCATGTTCCATCGTGAGGAAGTTCCGGAGCAAGCCGAGTTGATGAAACTCATGGAGGATAGATCGGATGTCAAGGCAGAGGAGGTGCGCACCGCATGCAAAATCCTGGGAGTGGAGGACATCTACTTCTTCGGAGCGGACGATGCGGTGCTGCTTGTTACCGACGACATGGTCAGACGCTTGGCGAGACTGTTACGCGAGTTGCGGCCCGATGTCGTGCTGACCCATTTTCCCAAAGAAAACGACGCCCTCACCAACTCGCACGCCATCACCGGACAGATCGTGATGCACGCGAATTCACTTGCGAGTAACGTGGATCCCGGCGATCGAAATCCGCCCCATCGCGCGGCGGCGGTCTTTTTCTTCGGCACGGGCGCGGCTGCGGTACCCAGCAACGTGTGGCGGTCGGAGGGCGGGTTTTACAACGATGTATTTATCGACATCACGGATGTCGCGGACAAAAAACTGGCGGCACTGGACTGCTTGGTAAGCCAGGGATACGGTGGAGCGTACGCCCGCAAGCGGATCGAAACCAGCGATGGCGCGTTCGGCGTAGCGGGCGGATGCGCTTATGCGGAAGGATTCATCTCCTTGAAGGCAGAGACCCATTACTATCTCCCCGTCACGGAGCACGCGCTTAAAACCGCTCGTTTATCCGACCACCAGTTGATTGAGCAGCGTTCCTACCGAATCTCGGTTGATTAAACATAAGGAGCATGTGCAAATCATAAGAAACTGACTGTTTCTATAAAACCTAACGATGTCTTCTCATTTCGCTCTCAAGATCGTCTAGTTCGTCGGCGATACGGTAGAGCGCGCTGCCCGGATTAGGAGCGCCAAGTCTACTGTTAAGCGTATCAAGTCTACTATTAAGTGTACTAAGTCTACTATTAGTATTAAGTGTACTGAGTGTACTATTAAGTGTACTAAGTCTGCTATTAAGCTTACGCAGTTCACGAGCAACTGAGTCAGAATCTGCAGTAACAGTAGATGGCGAGTTCATACTAATGAGCAGCCCGATAATAATACCAAGAGCCACATAAATAAGTGTGTCTTTTTTCAAGTGTCTCATTGTTGTGGATGTAGCAGCACTAATCATGCGTTTCATAAAAATTCTCCTTTTTTGTACAGAACTTGGGTTTAGCGTTCTTGTGGAGTGATGATCCCTACGATAAAGAAGGCTACCACCACTTGATCGTAACGCGTAAAACATTAATCGGTAGCGCTGAGTTGTTGCATTTGTAACTACATCAACTGACGCAGTTGTTAGAATTTAGTGTTGTCTTGGATTCAAAAAAACTCAACAAGATGCAGCGTAGAAAAAGCCCCGCTCAATCGACTGACCAATACAGAGCCGACTTGCCGAGTCTCGTTATTACGCTGGTTGCTTACAGCATCACGCTCAACTTATTCCCGACTTTGATAATTTCCAGGCAAGAATGTTCATATAGGGAGTACTAGCAAACGCAGAGAGATAGAAGTCCAATCAGAATAGGAGTAACGCGCAAAAACGAGATATCAACAAGTTGGCTATCCGGTGGAACGGGGGCAAAGGACATCAAATAGCCTATCGGACGACATGCAATCTCACTGAGGAGACGATTTTCCGCACTAATTGTTGTACAGTCCGGTTCATAGGTTAGCTGCTACAAGTGACTTAGACTGTCCACCTTGTTCGTTAGAACCGAATTCTTATTTCCTCTAATTTCTGTCTAAGTTCTGACGAGATATTCGATTCTAGGAGTGGTGCAATAATTTTCGGCACTGTATCAATATAGTGTGCCGGTATGTTGCATTTCCACAGATAAATCAAAAGTTCTCCTACGGCTTCGGGGTGATTCTGCCATATTTTATTTGCGACGAGACAAGCTAGAACTCTCGTACGTTGCAACGAAGGCAACGGCATTTGGATAGCAAGACTCACGGCTTCAGGAAACTCTGTATTCAACTCCGGCAACCACTCGAGCATGAGGTTAGCTTCTTTAGCCGTAAGCGGAGCCGGTCTCCCATATAATCGATTCTGCCAACAATCTCTGAGCCACCGTCGCCACAATTCTTGTTTTTCGCCGTCTTTCATTTGCTGTAGACATTTCGTGACCTTCAAAGCAAAAATCTCCGGTATCGTGCGATTGTCGTCGCGTATAAGCGTAGGACCGCGATTTGCCGGTCGATTTTGCTGACCGCCATACGCGAAAAGTTTTGGAATCCAGGTGTCGAGAACGTCATCGACAAAATATATGAGCATGACTGTATAACATTCAACGAATCCACGACGCTGACGGTATAGGTCAGTATTAATCCGAGTAACTGCATTGAGGAACAAATCCTTCAATGCCTGAGCGACGGATGGTGAAAGACGTCCCGTTGCAACAAAGCCATCCCACGCTGCTTGGAAGTCTGGGCTGTCTGGTTCAAAAAGCGGGATGAGGTGTTCCAACGTCCATTCTTCATCGACCGCCAACAAAAGGGCTAATCGACTCGCCAGAATAGACTTTCCTAAGCCACCAATCGGCGATGAATCTCTGATGATTGCTAGCAAGGGTCTTCGATAATCTTCAATAAGAGTTATTGGGGCAGGGGCCTGGTGCCGTCGCCAGAGCGAAACTGAGGAGAGCCAAAAGTTAGTGAGTCCCCATACCGGATAATTGGCACTCTGATTATGCCAACCATGCTTTACTTCAACAGAGATAGCGCGGTCGAGATATTTCCATAGCTCTTCAGCGATTTGGTTGGCTCTGGGGAGTAACTGAAGAGCGTAGGATGGTCCACCACTTTTCACGAGAGTGTAAAGTACATCCGCTATTTCACGGCTATGATTCGAGTACAACTGGCTATTCTCAAGCCAAGAGAATGCTTCGAGATACTGATGTTCTTCCAACTCCATTTGTCCCCATGTGCTTATCAAGGCGGACCAGGGATATACATCCCATTTACAGGCCCTAGCTAGTGCCTTCGCCAAGTCAAGACTCCAATCAAAATCGCGTCGCGTTGCCTCTGAGAGAATCTGAATAAGCCCTGCGCGCGTTGGTCCTTCCTCTTCCGCGTGCTCAACAGACAGCAGATCATCCACCGAATAGGATCGCGGCTTTTCTAAAACTTCCTCGACGGTCCAAGGCCTTGGCAGACTTACCAAACCTGACTCCATCCAAGATGTAAAGTCTGGATGATTCTTCGGTTTGAAGTACGGGTATTCCGTTAATACTTTGTTCAGAGCTTGCTCAGCCAAAGTGCAAGTCGGATCCGATTTGTGTAGCCAGTAAAACCAGTCGAAATGTACTCGTGCCGTAATCTCCTCCTTATCTGAATGTTCTTCGCGTGGAAAACGGTAAGATTGTACGTTCTTAATGAGAGCAATTCGGCAATTCGATCCAGCTCCGGGATAGGAGTGCTGTACTGCCCGATACACTTCGTGGTGAGTAGCATAGTCGTGCACGTCAATATGCTCTAGCAACCACCGGATTTTGTCGTCTGGTTCAAGGTCAATGCGTTGGGATAAGCTATGTACAGCCAACCTGCGCAACAATGGCTCATAAGAGGCTACGAGTCTACTGCACCACTGCGCGGCTACTTCTGGTTCCTTTGACGCCAAAAAGTCTAAGCAGTCTCGCCCCGCATCAATCAGCACGTCACTTTCCTCACGCCCTCTTTGTTCGTCTTGTTGGTGACGTTCAATAGCAGAACGCGACATGCTAATAGGGTCCAACAGGCGGTCAGATTGTGTCCACGCGCTATAAGTGAGGTAATGATTTTTTAGACACCAAATTACCCGCTCAAGCAACGGCTTCGCGATCTCAGACAGATGTCGCCTCAAACCTTTTTCCCACAACTTATCTAATTCTTCGCACTTGCCCACCAGCGGTAGTTCCACACTAAATTGAGGATTCTCCTCAGTTTCATCCCCGAAAAGACAATAACTATCCCTTATTGATAGGCGACTTCGTATCATGGCGTCGAATATCACCAACAGTTCGTTAATCATCTGATAATCAATGCAGCGTTGAGCGATTGATGCCAAACACTCACTAGTGGACACGTAACCCCCATCTGAAGTTTCTCCTTCATCTGGAGCAGTCGATAGTAACAGCGAAATCCATCGCGATAGAATTTTCCGATGTAGAAATGGTTCATCGTACCTCTCAATCGTCTCCGCAATATGCTGCCAGAAGGTCGGATGAATGCGCGAATTATGGTTGGTAATGAGAACAAAAAGCGAGTGCGCGCGTTTGAATACAAAGCCTGCCAACCATCTAGATAGAACCTTGTCGCTCTCTCTTAACTGTCTGCTGTTAAACAGCATGGGCAAGTGCCCATGATTGTCAAGCCACACAATCCATTCTGGGTGTGGCGCACTACTTGTAAAGAATCGGGTTTTTGTTTCATCTTCGAGGGCATGAGCGATTAATCCTTCATCTTCTTCGTTCAGATCTCGTGGGTGTTTTTCGGCAATCGCAGAAATTTCACGGCGCCAACCATCCATCCCGCGCTGCACATGAGTGGCAAGTTTGCTGATGGCTTCGTTAAGTTCGCTATGGTTATTCTCATGCTGCGGGTAGGGAATCAATTCGATTCCAAGGCTCCCCCAGTGCTGATGGTCGGCGGAGTCGCTCTCCGCAATCAATGCGTAATGCGATGAATCTGTATTTGATGGCAAAGAACGTACCAAATAATTCATGACTGTGTCCCTATGCCTGTAACCAACAAAGAGAAAGGTGAATTTATCGTACAAATCAAGGAGAAATCGGGTAGCCCATGCCTCGCGTAGATATGCGCGTCCAAAATCTCTGTCCGTTAGAACCATCTGGTCGGGATGACAGATAGATCCGTGGATATGAATGATTCCATTTAATTGGTCTCCAAAAGGCAATAATGGCGCGTGGAATACGTCGGGCGCCTTGTTGAACAGGTCCCTTGCGGCTTGCTCAAACAGAAGATCGAAGTTGGTAGTAACCAGACGAATCGACTGATCTCTGCGATAGAGTCTCAGAAGATCCGAATGAAGTGGCGTTGGTCTTAGGCCGTCGTGCGACAACTCGATTTTCGCTAGGCGATGAACTTTCACACCGCGATCATGCAATCGTCCTAGGAATTGCTCAAGATTTTCGCTGTCGTCTTTGACGTCGCCAGTGCCTTTAGCAATTTTATTGGTTAAGGACTTGAAATTAGGCAAACCAGCAGGTTCACCCATCGAAACGCCAGCGCCTGCGAACACTACCACCCTGTTGTTATGTAAGTCGTCTAAGAGAGTGTTGGGAATGTCAATTTTACCGAATTTCATGTCAATACACTGTATGTTTCTTGTATGAATTCCAATTTTTGAGTTTGTCCTCCAAGTTTCTTAGATCAACGCCATTTACGGACAAACACTAGACATTATACCTGGTTGAGCCAAGATTGCGTGGGCAACGGCGTGTCCACGACGGTAAATGCTGACACCATGTGTGTTTACACCAGTACGAGTATGAGCGGCATTTCGGTTACACTGACTAGTCCTACGTTCCATTAAAGACCGTCGTCACCACCCCTCATTCCGCCAACTTCGACCGCGCAAAATGCGCCGGCATCTTCGGATCTGCCCATCCGCCGTCTGCATATCCACCACAGTTGTCCCGCACGCACCAGCGACACCGTAGACCCAACACGAAGCGAGTGTCCAGAGTCAACCCTTCTACGCCCGCTTCGGCAACCCAGCGCTTGATCCCCTTCTGAACTCCATTCACCGCGAGCCTGACACCGTGATAGTTTCTGGAATCAAATCATTCGGAACAACGCTTTGTATTTTACTTCCGCATTTCTCCGATACCGTCGGGTCAGTCTTCAAGTGGGTTCACCAGTCCAGAACTCATTAGCACCCTTGATTTTTCGTTCTTGTCAATCACGCCAACGAAAGCGTCATGATCGCCTACGCTCATAAAGCTCGTTGGTTTTCCCCCTTTGCCCGATACGTCAACGTGTCCTCCGCATTCATTAATGCCTATACCCGCAACTGGGTCGTCGTCCTTGTCAGACACGACTATGCGCCCACCGTATTCATGGACACCCATAGTAACCTGTTGTTTTGCGCCGTTGCCCAACAACTCAATGCGCCCCCCACGTTCATCAACACCCACGGCCGCTCCAGATTGCCCGTCTTTGTTAAACACACCAACCATTCCGTTTTTTTCCTCAATCTTCATGAGCGCCGTTGCTTGTCCCTCGTTGCCATTTACCTCCACGTGCCCCCCGTATTCATCAACGCCGAAAAACGCCCCTGATTTTTCGCTCTTGCCAATCAAGAAAACTCGTCCTCCGTGTTCGGCAGCATCAATAGTCACCACAGGTTCTCCGTTCTTGTCTATCAAACCAATCACACCTCCATCTTCATTGATGCCCAAAACCCCACTTGATTTTCCGTCATTGCCACACACCGTAACGCGTCCCCCATGTTCGACAGCCTCCATAGATGCGGCCCGTCCGTCCTTACGAAACACGTCAACCGTGGCCCCCATGTTCAGCGATGCCCATACCCACACCTGATAAACTGTCCTTGGCAAACACACTAATGAGCCCGCCATCTTCATTGACGCGTATCCACACTTGGCGCGTCCCGTTGGGCTGCACGACTTCTAAGTCGGTGCAAGTAATCTTATCGAATGTGACATCCCCATAGCTTGCCGGGCGTCGGTGGGTGAACGCCCCAACCAACAAGGTAAATAACGCCCCAACTACGCCACCGATCAAAGGCTTGACATCTATCGCCCCATTTCGTGTTGCATTCCCGCCATCGTCACTGTTACCGCTACCTGACCAGCGTACTGTCTCTGAGTGAACGTCTTGACTTTGCGCATTCAATTGAATGAATGATCCAACCCCCAGCATCAAACACGCACCAACACACCCCCCGATAACCGCATACAACGCCTCTTTCCTTCCCATGACATTCTCCTTTTCTGAGTTAGATTGCGAATCCCAAAACCCTCTTACGCTTGATAAGGGTAATTTATGCACAATAACATAGCATAGATTCAAACCTTTTCTCAACGGCATATTTGATTTGATAAGTGTGCGCTAACTCACTATAATATGCCATGCTGAGGCGCTCTTCTCTTTGTCTTTTCCACGGTAAATTTGATTCGGATAAAAGGAGCCAACGACCGGCCCATGAAAACACTTCTGAGCGCGTTTGCCACTTACACCGCCGCATTTCGCATCGGTTTATCAATTGATCGCGCAAATAGCTCGTCCCACGTACCACCATTCCCCCGTTGGAATCAAAGTTCCCAAGTCTCAAAATCGCGCCAATCGAATTTTGGCTCCCAGCCGAGCATCGCCTTGGCTTTGCGACTGTCGAACACGGCGGCATACGGATCCGCCTCAAAGTACACCATATCCTTGACAGGTGGACATTTTCCATAGATAATCCGTAGGTTGGGTTGAACGACGCCAACCAAAAGATGCCCGGTTTCCCATCTAGGTCCGATGCTTGATGTCGCTAGAAAAACTCCCAGAGCATAGTGAAACCCAACGAAGACACAGTTCGGGAAACATGGGTACTGGGTTTTACTCTTTCTACTGGGAGTTCTGTTGCCATTCTTATCCACTCGCATGATTCCCACAATTAGATGCGTTTTCCCTGATTCCGGTTTTCCATCTTGGATTTGTGTTCTCTGATGTGCTATACTAATAAATACTATGTTGGGAGGTAGTACGCATGAACGAAAACCAATCCCAGAGCCGGTTAGCCTACGGTAGAAGACACGAATATATTGTAATAGCGGAATTGCTTCGACACGGATTTGATGTTTACATACCTTTGGTGGATGATCGACAGATTGACTGCGTAATTCGGCGCGGCTACGGTCACTATCTTGATTTGCAAATTAAGGCGAGATCGCAGAATGGCCAATTCGCCGCGATAAATATGACGTGCCCTAGAAGGAGCTACTTTTTCATCTTTTATGTGGAAAGCATAAAAACTCGCTGGATTTTTCCCTCTCTCGATCTCAAGTGCAAAGCGAGATTACAACAGACTGGACGGTATGACATTACTCTCACCAGTCTAGGTGATGAAATAGTCCCTAGGCGAGAGTTTGACGAGTATATAGATTTTTCCGAGTCCAGAGGTATCGACAGAGAATTTGAATGCCTGCGCGGTCCTAGAGAATAAAAACATAAGCACGATTGTATGCTGTAATGGGCGGCAAGTGCCGTTTCTGCTGTAAGCCTATCGTTTGCATATGCACAACCGACACCCCTGCCTTAGCCATCGTCACCGCAGAACCACTGGAAGTAAGGGGCGAGAAATAAATCCTTCCCCCTCCATCACTGGCGATCGCCATTCTTATCCCGAGTACTCACCGCGCCGTTCCCGTTTTGATTGATACCCAAAACCGCCTGCGATTTCAGTTCGCCTTTGCCATAAACGGCAACCCTTCCGCCATATTTATCCGCCCCCATCGCAGAGGTAAGAGCGCCCTCGGCATCATAAAGGGCAACAAATCCTTTTTCGCCTACCACGCCCAGTGAACCAACCGGTTGTTCCGAGTCATTATATATCTCTACACTCTCTCCATCTACACCGGCGTGCATCGCAACACCCAAGACACCAATCGGGTCTTTTTGGTAGACAAACACATCATTGCCGCCGTCATCCGCCCGCATCCCGACGCCAATTTCACCCTCTATATTAGCCACGCCTACAGCGCCGCCGCTATTCATCACGCCCAAGTTAATTACGGTGGCTCCCTCTTTATGCATTACTTCAACGCTGCCTCCATTTGCACCAGCCCCCAAGCGGACAATAGGATTTCCCACCTCATCGACAATCGTCAACTCTCTGCATGTTACGTTACTTACTGTTTCATATTGCGCAACGAGTTGAGGCGCAAGCACACTTCCCATCACCATCCCTACGATGGCAATGATTCCCCCCAGCGCGATATATCCCAGTTTGTGTTGGAAACTCATCAGAAATTCCTCCTCTTCTGTAATTTGTTTATTCGTAGATATAGACAATAGATTTTAGTTAGGATTGACACCTATCTTGGCAATGCACACGTTTATCCCAAGTGCTAACCATACCGATTCCGTTTCAATCACACACAATTGCGCAAGATGTTTTACTGTCCTTAAAAAATCAGTTGAGTTTCCATCATGTCCACGATCACTACACCGCTACTGCCTATCATGCCGAAGACACCAACTTCCCCCGATGGAATCACAGTTCCCAAGCCTCGAAATTCCGCCAATCGAATTTCGGCTCCCAGCCGAGCATCGCTTTGGCTTTGCGAATGTCGAACACAGCGGCATACGGATCCGCCTCGAAGTATCCCATATCCTTGACAGTCGGACATTTTCCGTAGATAGACTCCAGCACATCCAGTGTCGGGATGGAGTAGAACGTGTTTTTAGCGGAGAGAAAAAACGCCTCGAAGCGTAGGTCGACATCGGATCCAAATTCAAAGGAGGAGGCAGCGGCACAGGCGCGCGCCACATCTCGGATCGCGATATGTGCGCCGAACCACAGTTTACCCTTCATCTCCTCAAGACTCATGCCGGCGCGTGCACGGGCAACGATGTTTCTGATGGATTCCTCGGTACGCTTCATCCAAACCCACATGTAACGCAGCGAGATAACCTCCATTCCAAACGCTTTCGCATAGTTGGCGCCGATTAACTCCCCGAAATGCTTCGACAAACTGTAGGTCTCATGAGGCCATAACGGGTGCGCCTCGTCAATGGGAACGTATTTAGGCACCAACTCGACGCTGTGAATGCCGAAACCGGTACTTGACTCGCTGCAGCCGTATATAACGCGTTTGACACCGATGAGGCGGGCAGCCTCGAAGACGTTGAAAGAGATGGCGGTGTTCACGCTGATAACCGCTTCTGGCGGGTCGTCGTATGGGTCGGGTATTGCCGCCAAATGCACGATTTGGTCGAAGCCGTCAACCGCTTTGCAAGTCTCCGCGAGATTCGTGAGATCCACCTCGCGGTATGCCGTGTCGGCTTTGGGCGGGGCACGGTCGAGGCTTGTCACGTTGTGCCGCCCGCGGCGAGTTCGTCGCACACGTAAGTGCCGATAGCGCCGCTGCCGCCGGTGACCGCAATGTTCATATCATTATCCTCCTCTCAATTTGCGGGCGGTATTCTATCATTTACCCACACCGAGCGCAAATCTGGTATAATAGAGGTGCGATGGTCGTAATAGATAATTCTGCCGCCATCGGATAATATTCATCGCAATTAAGGATTGTACATTCGAGGCTTACGTTGCACGGTTTGTAGTAGCGCAATTCATTGCGCGTCATCGCTTGCACGCGAAAAGAATCCGCAATCTTGAGATTACTCTAACGGTTTTCTCGATGTAACAATCTTTAGTCGTTAAATCAAGCATTTCCGTTCTTTTCATTTCGCGATCGACGGATCGCTAACTTGCATATAGCCCACAATATGTGCAAAAATGAATGTAAATGACTATGGCAGTCCCACGTTGCGTTCAAACATATGAGGTAGTTCATGATACGACACGACGAAAGAAAGAGAACCTTTGATTGTGAACCCACGCTGACCGATACCCAAATTCTAAAGTTCTGCAGAGACGGCTTTCTTATGATGGAAGGTCTTGTACCGGACGAGATAAATCGGCGCACCTTCGCCTATCTCGACGAGCACCCGTCCAAAGGACCGAGCACCATCATCCTTGAAGACTGGTTTCGCGACAACGTCCTCCTCGAGCCGCGGGTGGCGGGCGCGGTGAGATCCATCCTCGGTACAGATGTCGGGCTGCCGGTACTCATGAGCAATCACCGCGTGCAGTGCCCCGCTCCACTCGGGGATTGGCATCACGACGCGGATTCGCTGTTTGGCCCCGAGGTCAACTATCTCCAAGTGTTCTACTATCCGCAGGATGCTCCCGTAGAAATGGGACCCACGGAAGTGCTTCCCGGCTCTCATCTGCAGGAATCACCGCGCGGCGCGGAACATCACGGAGCCGTGTCAACCACCGCACCTGCCGGCTCGGTCTTCATCACCATTTACTCCCTCCTGCACCGGCGAACCAAATCCACCGCATCGGGAATGCGCAACCTGCTGAAATGGAGTTATTGGCGAACCGCTCCGCCAAAACGCGATTGGATCCACGAGCTGGACTTCGACTTCCACACCGCGGACTACGGCGGACACGGCGCCTGCAAATACATAGCCCACATGTTCTACTGGCTCTGCGGGAAAGCGGACGAATTCCGCACCTGGGGCGGTCAGTCATGGCCCTGCAGCTTTCCGCCGGGCAGCCAAATCGGCAAGTCCTACGGCTTCCCATCCGGCCCCCCGAAATGGTAATCAGCGAAACGAATAAATCAACTGAGTGAACAGTGATGGATTAAGCCACTGAATAAGGAGTGCGATAGGAATCTTCTAGGGAGGGCAATAGCAGACCACGCTCGATAGAGCGCCCATAGAGATCCCATTCATTGCCCATCGTATGGCTTCAGGGGTTTTACCGCCCACAGCCACTAAACACTTACAAAAATAGAAGCTCGTGGCGATGATGCGAATACCGATACCCACATGGAAGATAGATCCCTTTTTGGTCGTCATCGTCTGCATCGGAATCGCCGTACTATCGCTTAAATGCAGTATCGTATACCCCATCGAGTTTATTGGGGGTACCGATGAAGCGGCGTACGTCGGGATGGCGGTGAATCTGGCGAATGGCAAAGGCTTCACCAACGACCACATGCAGTATTCGTTTTTCCAGTCTCGGCTGAAATATCCCGAGGTTACGCATCCGGAAGCCCATTATCCACCGTTGTATTCCATTCTGATCGTCCCCTTTTTCCTGATACTGGGAAAGACCGCCTTTGCGGCCAAATTGCCTTCCATACTGATCGGTTCCATCTTCCTACCGGTTTTCCTTTATCTCCTCACGAAGCGATTAAGTCGCAGCCGGGTAACAGGTTTCGCCGCAGGATTGAGCGCCATGTTCTTCCCGGTTATCTTTTCATCGTCGATGAAGGCCAGTGGTGATTTGCTGTTCGCCTTCACGATTCTGGCGAGCTGCTATTTCATCATAAAGGCACAAGACTCGCCGAAATACTTTTATACTGCGGGAGTCTTCATCGGACTTGCATATTATGCAAAGGGCACCGGACTGTGGATCATTCCCGCTTATTTTATCTTCTGTGTTATTTCGGGGGGCTTCAAGATCCTGCGAAACCGGAAGGTGTGGATCTGTTTTGCTATCGTTTTCCTAGTCATGCTGCCATGGTTTGTTAGAAACACCATCCATTTTGGCAACCCCATCTTTAGCACACAACAGTACGCGGCTGGCTACATCGGCTACACAGACTGGGAGGAAGGTTCTTACTCCCTCCACTGGGGCAAAGAGATGCCGTCGCTGTTTGACAAGCTCGGAGATGCGGGATTCAAGACGGTCGGTGAAAACACCTGGAAATATTTCAGGCGGTATATCTGGTGGTCTTTTATGAATATGAGGGGTTTTTCAATGAAGGACTTCGAAGCGAAGGAATTCCTCGCCTATTACGCTGGCATTCCTGCTATCCTCGGGCTGCTGCTGTTCTTCCTGTCCTGTCTATATTCGCTGTTGCGCCGCCCAGCCATTGAGCAGGAACATGAAATAAGGGGGACAGGCAGGTTCCTCAAAACTTGGCACAATCGAGACCTCCATATTCTGTGGCTGGTAAGCGCCTTTCTAATCACTTTCCTTGCGGTATGCTGGTCTCCTATCTCGCGTCTAGTGTTCCCGGTTGTAGTGATAATTATGGCTATCGGTTGGACTTCCTACCACACGGCAGCAAAACAGATATTCGCAAAATCTAAACACTCGCAAATAATGACTTCATGTTTGATTGCGGCACTGACGACGCTTGTGCTGTGTCCATCCGCCGCCGAGGTATATGGCGACTATAAGCGCGGCTGGCCTTACGGAGAAACCGGCGAGGAGCGGATGGGAGCAGGCAAGTGGCTTAAGGAGAACGCGCCTGGCTCCGTTGTGATGTACCGTGAACCGGGGGGCGTGTCTTTCTATTCGGAGGGCAAGGCACTGCAGATACCGCTGGATGAGTTGGACAGAACAATCATGGTGATGAAATTTTACAACGTTACGCACATCATACCGTACGCTATCCCCGGCCCCATTGAAGAGCCGATACCGCGCTGGGTACTGCGCCCCGCTACGAAACCATTGGTAGAAGGCAAAATGCCCGGATTCAAACTGGTTTATGACAGGGGATTGAAGATATACGAGATACAGTATGACCTCTTGCCAGCGGTGGACATTGATTTCGAAGGCTTCCGCGGAAATGGTAGGAACACAATGCAGTAAATTCTCCATTGTAGCACGATCTGTTAGATTGTGCCTGCAATGCGCAAATTGACAGGAGTCGTAGGTTGGGTTGAACGGACATCCGTTGGTAATCGCTAATCTTGTAGGATCAAGCGAATGGATAAGGAGCGCGATAGAAAATCCTTCAAGCGAGTACCTACTTCGCTTGACCATGCCAAAATTTGAGTGAAACCCAACATTAATCGCACGTTCTACCACCGTGAGACCTCCCCTGCAATTACTTACCTGTCTCTCTGCACTTGCTATTTGACATTGAGTCGAAGTGCCAACGCAAATTTATAGTCAATCGAAATCAAATTTACAAATACTTGATTGCGATTTGATGATTGAAAATTGCCGCGATAGGCCTACTGTAGGAGCGATCTCCAGGTCGCGACTTCTTTGCTTGTATTAAACTCTTACCGAGAGAACCATTTTAGTGGTTTATTGAAACCGAGTTTTTTCTTCAAAACTCGGCTTCTTCTCTAAATCCTAGTGGTTTCGAGGGCCGGTCTAATCAGCTCAATACTGACAATCAAGGTAATCCCATAATCCATCAAGCGAGTGGATAGCGAGTGATCAAGTGACCGGATAGGATCAACTGAGCGAATAGCGAAGGCGATAGAGATCTTCGTGCGATAAAACTCCCATAGAGATCCCATGAATCACAGTTCAGACAAGCACTGTTTCTCAGCCTCAACCGGTGTAAAATAGACGAATCCCGAGCGAGGTCGTTCCTGGTTAGACTGGCGTCTTGAGCAACTATGGAGATAAGCTAAATCGTGAAAGCTCCAATATCACACCTGCGTTCCCTTCGCAGCCGTTGGGTGGAGACAGCCCCTTCAGTAAAAAAGAAAAGAATTCTCATCCTGTTGCTGCTTCTACTGTATATCTCGCCGCTATGGATATTCAAATACTTCCACTCCCAAGACGGAGCCGCACACGTCTACAATGCGTATGCGCTGAGAGTATTCCATGATGAAGATTCAACGCTTTTGAGGGATTATTTCAAGCTCAATCTCACGCTTTTTCCCAACTGGGCCGCGCATGTCTGCATGTCACTTCTGATGTATATTTTCCCTCCTCTGATCGCGGAAAAAGTCCTTCTGAGCGCCATCATCGGCTTGTTCCCATTGTCATTTTTCTATTTTCTCGACTCGGCGCATAAGGGAAAGAGTCTATACGGTTTTCTGGGATTTCTGTTCGCGGATAGCTACGTGCTTCACATGGGTTTCTACAGTTTTTCCCTCTCTGTGCCGCTATTTTTCTTTGCGTTGGGATATTTTGTAAAGCACAGAGAAGACATGCGAGTCCACAGAATAGCAATCCTCTATCTGTTTTGCATCCTGATTTACTTCTGCCACATACTCTCGTTCGCCCTTCTCATACTTTCACTAACCCTCCTGTCCATCACATCTTTTCGTCGCAGACCAAGACAAATCTGGGAGTTCCTGCTTTGTATGTTGCCGCTGTACTTCATCATGGCAAATTATATACTATCATCCGAAGTTGGACAGGCAAGCGACCGAATGAACATAAGATGGGAACGTCTCGGCGAATGGAAAGCTTGGGATTATCTGCTTAGCGCCAAGATGTTGATGTTCTTTACCAGTGCTCACCTGATCCCGACGCGTCTCATGTCGGTACTGGTGGGGCTGTTGTTTGTGGTCACTCTATATAAGAGATTCCGCCAAGGAAGAATTTTCAGCCCAGCCAACCAGTTTCTCCTGCTGTCGGGTATTTTCACATTATTCTATTTCATCATGCCCTGGGGTATAGGGACCGGCTCCTTCATCACTGCTCGGGTTCCGCTTTTTATTATTCCGGTGTTGTTGCCGTTTCTTAGCGAGGACTTCCACAAATACGTCAGAAACGGGATCGTTTCGGTCATAGTCGTCCTTTCGATTGTCCATCTTGCCATAAGTTATAGCTACTATTATCCTCTGGACAAGGGTATGAAGGAGTACACCTCAGGTGTTCATCTCATTGAGAAAAACAAGACAGTTTTAGGCCTCAGTTCCGATTTTCGTCCCGGGGTAAAAGAGGTGCCGTCCATCACCCACCAGCCGTATTTCCACATCAAACCGTTTTGCACCGCGATAGACTATTACTGCGTGGGTAACAACGGCGTCAGTTTGACCAATTACGAAGCCAAGTTTGATTACTTTCCGCTAAACTGGAGAACCAAGCATTCGGGAACAATCGATTACATAGTGGCATGGAAACTCGACATGTCGAATGTGATGTGGGGTGAAGATGATCCGATTCACGGCCTGGATTACAAGGGGATAGCAAATAGTCTGGATACGGATTACGAACTGCTCCATTCCACCGAAAACCTACAAGTCTACCGACTCCGATCAACTGAGTGAATAAGGACCGCGATAGTAGAACCTACCTCATTCGGTAGGTGCGGTTTCCAACCGCACCTAACCCCGTTTCTAAGCGACCGGATAGTTCTTGTAGGGTGCGCACTGCAATCAAGCGAATGAATAATGAGCGCGATAGAGATCTTCCAGCCTTTGAATCCCCAGCGTGCACAAACGAATGGATAACGAGTGACCAAATGAGTGAATAACGAACGCGATAGAGCTCCTACAGAGATCCCACAGGTATGTAGCTGTCAACAATGAAAACATGGAAAAACTTTCGACTTATGACCAAAAATGGCGTTACCGCCAATTATTCACGCAGGCTCTAGTTCCCCGACTCGGTACAAACGTACAGTCGTCGAGCTTAACAGAAAGCGTACATATCCAAACCCGTAGGCGGGAATCAAACGAATGAATAGTGAGTGCGATAGAGATCCCCTTGCCCCGCTAACTGGTTCATTCGCTAAGTGTATATGACATTCTAAAACCACTGTAGGAGGGATCTCCCGATCCCGACCTCTCTACTAACGCGGTGCAATGACCCAATCCGCGAAACCCTTTAATCCGTTTAATCCGTGATTCAGACAATTGCCAATCAAACCACCACACACTTAATCATGGCAATCATCCAAATCACATAAATCACAGTTCAGACAATGTTAACCACTAACACTTGCCATACGTACTTAGGAAATGAACCACTAACTGGCCTGACAGCCTTCAAAATCCCCGATTCATCCGAATTAAGGTTGGCCGTCTCCGCTCGCGGCGCACCCTAACCGCTCGGTCTGGATTGACAAATCCAGACCGCAGACGTCATTTGCAACCCAGACCAAAACTCACGCTACCATCGTTAGGATAGGAGACCGACACCCGACTATGGAACAGGCAACCGAGAGCAATACTATCCGCGAAATTGGAGGTCGGCGCGAACTCTTTGTCGATAACTATCTGATTGACCGGCTGACCGACTCGTCGTTGAGACTGCATCATCCCCAGCCCGCCGAACCCGCAGTAACCTTCGACAAGGACGAAGCAGCCTTCGGCGGATATTCAACCGTTCTTAAAGACGACGATGCGTACCGCATGTATTATCGCGGCGACTGGGGCGGAGGTGAGGGCAGCCACGATCACACCGAAGTCACCCTTTACGCCGAGAGTTCCGACGGGATAAACTGGCACAAGCCGGATTTGGGATTATACGATATACCGAACCTCGGTCCAAACAACGCGGTCATTCCGAACGACCCCCGCCTGCAGACAGCGCACAACTTCACTCCCTTTCTAGACACCCGCCCGGGTATACCGGCCTCCGAACGTTACAAAGCGCTAGCCGGATCGTTCGTCGGCATCGACACCAACGATCCCCGGGACGGCTTTAACGTCTTCGCTTCGGCTGATGGCGTTCGTTGGCAGATGCTAACCGAAGAATTTGTCATCAACCCTTCCCATTTTGGCGTACACACCGATCAATCAAGCGTACCCGCCTTCTGGTCGCACAGCGAAGGCTGCTACGTTGCTTACCTCCGCATTCGCGTGGACGCAAACCTCCAGCCCCTGACATCGCATGACCGACGTTCCATTCGTTGGATTGGTCGGACGACATCAGACGATTTTCTCAACTGGTCGAAAGTCGTGCCCATGAATCCCGGCGACGCACCTCTGGAGCAGCTCTACACCAATCAGACGCAGCCCTACTTCCGGGCGCCGCATATCTATCTCGCTTTCCCCAAACGGTTCAACCACAATCTGGTAGTTCTCCCCGAAGATGAGTTTGACCGGCACGAGGTGAGCGCGAGCCAACGCCAAGGCGTCTCCGAGGGCGTTTTCATGACATCGAGAGGCGGTACGACCTTTGATCGCACCTATATGGAAGCCTTCCTACCGCCCGGCTTGGATCGTCAAAACTGGGTTGCCCGCAACAACATGGCTGCGTGCGGCATCGTGCCGACCGCGTCCGAGGAAATATCCATCTACTACCTGCAGCATCATAGCCAACCGACCTCCCACCTCCGACGCCATACACTGCGAACCGACGGCTTTGTCTCCGTGAAGGCGCCTTATCGGGGAGGCGAATTGACGACCAAACCGCTAATCTTCAAAGGAAAGGCCCTGGAAATCAATTTCGCCACCTCTGTTATGGGTTACATCCGCGTTGAAATCCAAGACATTAATGGTCAGCCCATCCCCGGTTTCAAACTTGAGGAGGCGAACGCAATCGTCGGTGACGAAATAGCACGGGACGTCTCCTGGAAGGGCGTTGAGGACTCGGACGTCAGCCGGTTGGCGGGGCTGCCCATCCGCCTGCGCTTCGTGATGAAAGACGCCGATCTTTACGCCATCCGCTTCCGCCCGTGATTTTGAACCCATTCACCGCCATCGACATTCGACTTTACCTTCTAACCAACCACTCTCCGATTGAACAGATCGTAGGGTGAGCACTGCCCACCATTCCTTGTAAGGTGCGCACCGCGCACCAGCCTAAAAAAATTCAAGTAGGGATCAAGCGAGCAAATAGGATCAACCGAGTCGACAGCGAGGGACAAACTGACCGGATTGGGAGGGCTATAGTAGATTCTACCGCATTCGGTAGGTGCGGTTTCCAACCGCACCAGCCAATTTCCACCGAAATTAGTGCCATGAGTCATCTTCGGTGGAACACTTACCAATGAATAGGTTGCTATTCCCTCGCCCAAGCTACATGGAAATAAACAGATTAAGACATTGAAAATGTGTGATTTGCATCCTAAAACGCTTAACCTGATGCTAATGGCTGAGAGGGTGATATTCCCTAAAACATTACACATCAAGCCGGTCAGAGATCTTCAATAGGCAACCGCCCGGTAAGAGGATATCACATCCAAGCCAACTCTTGAGCGGCTTTGACCATCATGATTTTCACGAGGCACACAAACCACTTTGCCATATTTCAAATTTAGTGTATAATCACACAAAACTTCATTCGCCACTCCGGAATCGGACATCTGAACGTGCCCTCCATCCCCTAGTGGTCTTCTCGCCAAGAATATACTGTAGGAGCGATCTCCGAATCGCGACCTGATGATTACTCAAATCTTATTAGCCCAACGAGGATCAAGCAAACGGACAGTGAGTACGACAGAGATTCTACAGGTAAATAGCGGCAATTACAGAAAATATGAAAACACATGTCCTCAAACGACTAAAAATGGCATTGCTACCGACTATTCACACAAGCTCTGAAAATCCGTGTTTCAGATAATTACCAACAATTTCTTAACTTGAAAGGAAGGTGCATGGAGAAGTTCGAAGCCCCCATTCAGGAATCGCTGCTCCAAGAGCTAATCGAACTCTGGGACACAATTCCCGAACTTCACACCAACGAAGAATGGCGGCGCGAGTTACTCGGTCTCGAACCATCCTTCAATCGGATACTCATCTATATCGTGCGTGAGGGTGGTCGGATTGTAGCCATGTGCCAATTTTACATCTCTCGGCGGATGCCCATCCTGAGCGAGTTTTCGTACCCCGGCACGCGGCCCGAATGCCGTGGTAGAGGTATCGCCACCGAACTTTGGGGCGCAGCCATCGACGACATGAAAGCCATGGGAGTAGACGCCATTTTTCTCGGCACATTCGACCGCATCGCCTTTCGACTGTATCGCCGCCTTGGATTCTCCAAGCTGCCCGCATCCCTCACATTCGTGCAAGCGCTCAACGGACTGTCCGCCGAAGAGTTTCTGGCTGACTGGTTCAGAGATGCCGGACCTGCTACCTTGTCGTCCGGCGATCCCGGCGATCAGCTTCCAGCCTACCCCCTCATCGTTTCACAGCACGATTGGCAAGTCCTTGACGCGAACGCCGGCTTGATGTCCACACGCTACAGCCTTCACCGCACCTTCCGCGGTTTGTATCTGAAATGCGCGAACGTCGGAGATGACGAGAACGGGGCGCGATTCTCCGCGACAACGAGCGACGGCAAAGTGGTGGGCATGTCAACCGCACGGTTGGACGATGACGGTTCATGCACTGTCGATGGCTTTGTCCACCACCGCTATCGTGATTCATGGAACGACTTGATACTTGCGGTGATCGGGTTCGGCGAAAGCCGCGGCGCCAGCGCCGTTCACGCCCGCGTATCCCGTGAAGATATCGAAAAGTGTCAACGATTCGCGGCGTTGGGGTTCCGCGAAGCCGGCTCCGCCCCCGATTTTGTGCTCGACTGCCTACAGTTGAACAGACAGAAGGAGATCGAGCCGATAACCGTGCCCGCCGTGAAAATGGAACTAAAACTGTAACCTTCACTGCACGGCTGATTATAGTTTTTTTGCAACTAAAGTTCATAAATACCGGACTTGCGTTGTTCGATTCATAATATCGCAATTTATTGCAAGTCTTCTGTAGGAGCGACCTCCTGGTCGCGATCGAATGCGCGGCAGGACAGGATTATTCGCGTAGCACGGCGAATTCCTGTTTGTGCGAAATTCCTTGCCAACCAAAACGTACCATCACACAGAAAGAGAGGATTATATGAAACGAATCAACCGAATCATTGAACTGCTCGAAGAAGGACAACCCGTTTATTGGGCCGGCGGCGTCGGTCTAAGCTACGAAGGCGGCGTGAAATCCGCCCAGACAACGGCGGATTGGCTGGTTATCGGAATCGAACACGGTCCTTACGACATCACCGCACTATCGGAATTTATGCGCGGATTGGTGGACGGCGGTCCCACACCGACGGGTCATCGGACGCCGCCGGTGTTAGTCACCCTGCCCATTGATGGCACCGACGAACAGGTTATCCGTACCAACGCCTGGATGATCAAACAGGTACTCGCTACCGGCATCCACGGTATCCTGCTGTGCCATGCGGAAAATCCGGAAGCCGTGAAAGCCTTCGTCGAATGGTCGCGCTACCCGTTCCAGACCATTGGCGTTGGAGAGGGACTCGATCAAGGACGGCGCGGTTCCGGAGGCCAAGATTCCGCTGCGCGGATTTGGGGCATTCCCGTCCAGGAATATCTGAGGAAGGCGGATGTTTGGCCCCTGAACCCGGACGGCGAACTCCTTCTCGGCGTCAAAATCGAGAACAAGCGTGCCCTAGCCAACGTCGAAGCCAGCACAAAGATTCCGGGCATCGGATTCGCCGAATGGGGACCATCCGACATGAGGATGACCTTCGGCTATGACACCGTAAGAACTCCGGAGAATACGGAAGAGGGTGAACTCAAAGCCGCCCGAGATCGCGTTTTTGCCGCGTGCAATGCGGCGAACATCGGTTTTCTAGACGGAGTCGATCCGGACAACGTGGTTGACAAGATTAAAGAAGGTGTCAAATTCCCCGCTGGCGGCGAAGAAGCGGCCGCGGTAGGTCGAAAATTCACCAACCGCAAAATGTAATCAAACTGAAGGTACGTCATTTCTCGTAATGGTCTGGTATCTGATCGCGGATTAGCAATTCCGGTCGGCTTAAATTTCCAAGCAGTGGTTGATGTCGTTCTAAATCTTCGGGAGCAATTCGGTGCGTAAGCTTCTCGCCGACTAGAGTGTGTTGACATTTGACAAATAGAGACCATCTTCGGTCCGAGAGCCATCTCCCTTATGCGCGTCGGGGCGATTGGCAATAATTGCGGCACCGGGCGTGATACGCCAACTCATTTCGTAGGGGCGAGGTTACCTCGCCCCCTCGGTCACACGACCCTTTACTCAGTCTGCATCGAGCTGGGAAAAAACGCCATTATAGACTGTGGTAGGTGCGGTTTCCAACCGCACCCAACCTCGCCCCTACAACCAAATATTTCTCGACAAATTGCAGCCAGGCTTTCGAAAAATATCAACACCAGCTCATACACAAATAAAAGGAGAAAATATGGGATTACCCTCTCGCTTTCAAGCGAATCATCTGCACGCCATCGCGCACCGACTGTTCATGGCTGCCGGCACGCCTCACCCCATCGCCGACTTTGTGGCGCAGATTCTCGTCAACGCCAATCTCGCCGGACACGACTCGCACGGCGTACAGTTCCTACCGATGTATTTGGACCGCATTGAAGCGGGAGGGATTATTCCCGATGTCGAACCCGTTATCGCCAAAGAAACCGCCACAACGCTACTGGTGGATGGAAAGGGTGGTTTCGGGCACTACACGATACGTCAGGCTTTGTTCTGGGCGATCGACAGAGCGAAGGAGAGCGATGTCTGCTGCGTGAACTTCACCGGGCTCACGCACATGGGACGGCTCGGCGAATTTGCGGAGTTGGCGGTAGCCGCCGACTGCATGGTAATTCTCACCAGCGGCGGCGGATCCAAGAATAGCGGTAACGTAACCCCGTTCGGCGGCTCGCAACCGGCGCTGAGCACAAATCCCATTGCGGTCGGCGTACCGACCGGAGATGATGAGCCGTTTATTCTGGACTTTGCCACTAGCATTGTAGCGGGGGCTAAAGTGCGCGTCGCTCACAACAAAGGCGTTGACGTGCCCGAAGGCTGGATTGTGGACAAGCACGGCAAACCGACCACCAATCCCGCCGACTTTGAGGAGGGGGGCGGTTATCTGTTGCCGTTCGGCGGACACAAAGGATACGCGCTCGCGCTGCTTGTCTGCCTTTTGGGCGGACTAGCCGGCAATTTCGACACTGCACGCGCATCCATGGGCGGCGCGTTCCTTCAAATCATCAATATCGACTCCTTCTCCCCCTTGGCGGATTATCAGGAGGGCGCACGCGCGTTCTTGAACGGTCTGAGATCCATTCCACCCGCGCCGGGTTTCGACGCTGTCCAAGTTCCCGGAGATTTCGAGCGCCGTTCACGCCGCGAGCGTCTCGCCCACGGCATAGAAGTCCCCGAACCCGTCTGCAAACGGATTGAGGAGTGGGCCGACAAACTTGACGTCTCTTTGTCTGAAGCAGAACGCGACGCCGAAAACATCAATCGCTACCAAGCAACCCCATAAATGGGGCTGTCGGTAGGAGCGACCGCCCGGTCGCGATCATGTAGGGTGCGCACCGCGCACCAGCCTTTGAAAGCTCGTAGATTGGGTCGCAAGAAAATCCGAAAGAATTCGTGTACAGAAAGAAAACTTCCAACGTTTCATTCCGTCCAAAAACGTAAGAAATCCGAGTGAAACCCAACACCTCATCTGTAGGAGATCAAATGAGCGAATAGATCAAGCGAATGGATAATGAGCGCGATAGAACTCCCAATGCGATAGAGATCTTCTCCGAATCGCGACTCTCATTCGCACTATTGATGCACTATCATTTTGGAGAACTGGTACTCGTTGGCAATACTCGAACCCATGACCCCAATCTGACAATCTCCGTAAACCGTGGATAAGCAAACCTAGGAGGAACACACTTGCATGGAAATGCATCCCGGCAAACAGACGTTTATTGACGACTTTTTCATCGAATCATTGACCGGAGCGCGCCGCGTACTCAATCATCCGGACAAAGTCACTGTCGATGCCCCGCTGCGCACCATCACACCCGACAAACCGTGGGAAAGTGCGACTCCTAGCGGCGCAGCCCACTACGACGAAAATAACCGCACATTTCGGATGTACTACCCTGGCGTTAATTCCCTCGTGTGCGTTATTGAGTCCGCCGACGGTATTCACTGGGAACGCCCGAACCTGGGGCTAGTCGAGTTTGAGGGTTCAAGGGACAACAACATAGTCAACTGGCCCAGCGACTGCCCTGCCATCGGGACCCTGCTGTGGGACCCGCACGAGACCGACGAAACCTACCGTTGGAAACGGATGCACCACTTCCCCGTCAAGGACGTGTGGCAGGCGATCTACTCCGAAGACGGATACAACTGGCATCACCGACCTCCCGGACCCCACAACAATCAGAAACAGTTTTTTGGTTTCGGCTCGCCCGCGGAGACTTTTGGGGGCACGATGGATCCCGACACACCTTACGTTACCTACTGCCAGCGCGGCTCCAGCCGAAGGACGCGCGTGCTCGGGCGGCGCGAAAGCCAAGACTTCGTGAACTGGTCGCGCATGCGAACGGTCATTGACCAGGATCTAGACGACCCGCCCGGTACGGAATTTTACGCCGCAGGACACGATTTGGCAAACCGCACCGACGGCGGACTGCATATCATCATACTTGATGCCTACTCCACCGATCTGGCAGAACCGTATGCTATTGAAGATGCCGAGCGCTATTGGGGAAGCGTGGGCGGTCCCGCTGCAATGCCCGCACGTATTGACGGAATCGTCAACCCGCAGCTTACGGTGAGCCGCGACACCATATCGTGGAAACGCTACCGCGAGCCGTTCTTTCACCGCGGCGATCCCGGAGCATGGGATTGGGGCAGCATCTACTGCTCCGGTCCTATCCTGCATGGGGACCAACTCCTGTTTTACTACAACGGCGCCAATCTGACGCACAACAGACGTAACGCGCAGTTGGAATACGAAGACAAATCCACGTCGCTGAAAGGGTTAGCCGTGCTGCGTCCCGACGGCTATGTCAGTGTGGAAGCGGAATCGTATGCTCCGGGCGTCTTGACCACCCACCGTTTCCGTCAAGAATCCGGCGGTACGGTGACGGTCAACGCCGACGCCTCTGCCGGAGAACTCCGCTATGAGGTGCTGGAGGACACGGGCGCCCCTATTCCCGGTTTCACTGCCGCCGAATGCGACCCCATCCGCACCGATGCCCTTGACGCCCCGCTGACGTGGCGCGGGGGTGCCGGCTGGCCCGGACTAAGCGAAGAACGGCAAGCGCTCTACCCGAACCTCCAGAAGGCGGAATTTTACATCAAGCTCCGATTCCACATCTCCCCCGGAGCCAAGCTGTACTCCTTGACGCTGGACCCGCCCGAAGTAACAATGTGGCACGTGAAAGTCAAGGGACGCATAGACTGAACATCGGAAAGTGCGTTTGTAGGGTGGGATCAAGCGAGTGGATAACGAGAGCGATAGAGATCTTCTGCCCACCAGCCTTTGATAGCCCAGCGGGGACCAAGCGGGTGAACAAACGAGCGCGATAGTAAATCCCGTACGCTAGGAATCTACGATATTACCGCTCCAGAGGATCAAGCGAGCGGACAGCGAGTGCGATAGTAAATCCTGCGTTATGTTAATAGAATACCACGGTACAGACGTTTTGCGCTCCAGCGGAGATCAAAGGAGTGAATAACGACTGCGATAGAGATCTCTTTTGTGAGACTGTCTGCTGTAGGTTGTCGCGCTTTCAGGCAGACAAAATCCGCATTCCTTATATCTTTTTCCCTTAGCGAATAGACCACTAATCCTTGAAAAGGAACCAAACATGCCTAGCAGACCCATTCAAATCCTAATCGTAGCTACTCACCCGGCGGACACGTTCGACATGGCGGGCGGCACATTGTCGCACCACGCCGCCCAAGGCGACAAAGTAACCGCCGTAATCGCCACCACCGGGGTGCGGTCCCATCACTGGGAGTTGGCGGAAATGAAACGCCAAGAAGGAGCGAGCCTCGATGTCGAGAAGTTCGTGGAGCAGGCAGCCGCGGAGAAATTGGAGGAGGTGCGCAACGCTTGCCGAATCATGGGCTACGACGACGTGCGCGACCTGGGGTTTGAGGATGACGACATTCTGGTGACTCAAGACAAGATTGAAGCCATCGCCGAAGTCATCCGCGAGGTTCGGCCGGACATCTTAATCTCCCATCACCCCTACGAGAGCGGCGGCTTGAAGATGCACGGCACCATCGGACAATCGACGATATACGCTTGGCAGGTTGCCGCCGGAACCGGACGTGGACGGCAACTCCGTCACGCCGTGCCCTGCATCTACTTCATGAATCCGATGGCGTACATGGGTAACAACAGCTTGGAATACGCCTCGACGGCGCGCGCCGATCTTTACGTCGACATCACCGATGTCATCGACAAGAAAGTGAAAGCGCTCGACTACATCTCCAGCCAGTTCTACGGAGGTCCCTATTCGCGCAAGCGTTCCGAGGTCGACGACGGAACCTATGGCAATAAGGTAAATGTGGCATACGCGGAGCAATTTCAACGCTTCTTTCCACTGAAGAGTTACACCCTGCCCATCACCGACGCCGAGTTGGAACAGATTGACCAATCACCGGAAGTCGGGATGGGGCGGCGTAGCGAGATAGTCGGCGCTTTTACACCTCTGCCGCCGAACATGGAATTCTCGTCCAAATACCGCACCCCGAAAGAAAAGTACAACCTTTGACACACTGCCCTAGCTCAACTTTGATGTAGGGTGCAATCAAGCGAGTGGATAGCGAGCGCGATAGAGATCCACCGCGCACCAGCCTTTGAAAGCCCAACAACACGACAGGTGAGTAGCAGGCGACAATAGAACCAAGAGAAAGGATGGTTGACAATGGAATCGCAGATCTCATTGGCGGCAGCTATCGCGGCAATCCTGGTTTTCGGATGCGTCGGCGATGCGCAGAGCAAAGTGGAGAACATATTTCCCAATCCGAGATTCGACGAGTTTGAAGACGACTTGCCCACGGGCTGGACGGTTAGTATTTGGAACAAGCCGTTGTCAAGAGTAGAAACCAATAGATTAGCACCCGGCCGCGACGGCTCTGGTCACTGCTTGGAGATAACGCCCGGTCTGCCGATGTCAAGTGTCACGCTGACGACGGGAGCGGTTCCCGTATCAGCCAGCCAAGACTACCTTTTCAAGGGTTACTACGCATCGGATTGCCGGGGTACAACCACGGACAAAAAGTGGATGGACGCGGAGGGAGTCTCACTCACCGGCAACTGGTTGGACGCCGAGGAGAAGAAGGTCGATTCCTTCACCATCGTGCTGCCGGATACCCAGGACCGCTGGGTCGAATGTTTCCAGGAGGTACACGCTCCCGAAAGCACAGTGACGCTCCAGATAGTTATCAACCGCCGCTGGGTAGGCGGACGTTTACGCTTTGATGATTTCTCCCTCCGAGAGGGCAAGATCAGGGACTACGAGGCGGAGTTTTCCGTCCGTCAAGTGCCCGATGAAGACTTTTTTCCGATCTTCGGCTGGTTGACCCCCGGAACTCCTCCGCCGCACTTTCGAGGTGACAATGGCCCAGACACCATGCTGGACTACTACCATGCCGAATTCGCATTGGCGAATTTTACCATCAATCTCGAACTTGATGAATATAACGGCTTCGGGATGAAGTACCGGCCCCTCGGCCACCAAGAGGATGAGGAACTCGTCGCGTTGGACAAAGATCCGAACGTGTGGTGGTTCGGTGGAGCCGACGAACCGAGCGAAAAGGAATTCCCGCATCTGGCAGAGCAAAATGAACGCATTCAACGATTGGCGCCATCCAAGGATTTTTGGACGAATCTCTTTCCAAGCTACGCCGACGACTTTCGCGGAAAGTTGGAAAATTACGACCATTATGTCTCGGAATACATAGCTGTCGTAAAGCCGAAGATTCTCACCTACGACCACTACTGCATGGTCGGCAACGATCCGCGCATCCACGCCGACAGTTGGTACAGCCCCAACCGTGAGGGGGATTACTTCCCCAACCTGGAGATTGTGCGGAAGCGCACGCTCGAAGCCGATGTCGAGTTCGGCGTCATCGTGTCGCTGGGCACATTCGGCCCCGTGCGCGGCGCCAGCGAAGCCGAGATGCGATTTCAAGCTTTCACCTGTCTCGCATACGGCGCACGCTCCCTCGGTTGGTTCTGTTACTTGACCGAGATTCAATACGGAAACTGGCGGAACTGGGAGGATATGGTCATCAACCGGGACGGCACCCGGACGCGCCACTACGCCATGTTGAAGTACCTCAACGGCGAAGTACTCGCCCTCGCCCCGACGCTGCTGCGGCTCAAGTCGACCGGGGTCTACCATACCGAACCGCTGCCGCCGATAGCCTATCCGCTCAAGCAATCGGAACTGGTGGAATCCATCAGCGGCGGAATGGCATTGGTCGGGGAATTCAAGTCCGAGACCGATGGGCGAAACTATATCATGGTGGTAAATCGGGATTTCATTGACCCCGCGTCGTTGAAATTGAAGTTCCGACATCCCCCTTTAAGCCTGTTGGAGGTGTCCAAACAGAACGGAACCAAGCAACCCGTAACGGGCTATTCTGCGGGGACGGGCGAAGTGCAGCTAGACCTCCCCGGCGGCGACGGCAGACTCTTCTACCTTGATGAGTAACACCCTTGTAGGGTGCGCACCGATCAAAGGAATATAAAATGACTGCGATAGAAATCTTCACTAGCCTTTTAGATCTCCACACTGGAATCGTTAGGTAGGCGGGGCATCTTGCCCCGCCGCGCAGAAAAAAGACTCGAGTCCGTAGGTTGGGTTGAGTACAGCGAAACCCAACTTTATCTGATACTGGAACTGCACGCAAGAATACTCTATCCTCTCGTGTAGGAGCGATCTCCGAATCGCGACCGGCTTTTCTCCAATGCGCTATTGTTCCACCTGTTGCACCGCTTAAACCTACAACGTCGAACTCGCAAAAACCAAATGAAAATCACAGACGTAACAACCACACTGCTACACTTTCCTTCTGGCGGCGGAATCATGGACGCCACAATCCGCCATCCCGCAAAGGGCGGAACAGCGTGCTTCGTGCACATCATGACCGACACTGGACTTGAAGGCTTGAGTCCCGCCGGAGGAGGACGCGCGACACAAGCTCTGGTGGAGGGATCCTTCAAGGAACTGCTGGTCGGCCAAAACCCGTTACACATAGAGAAGCTATGGGACGATCTCTTCTGGTGTATCCGAGGCATTGGGCGCAAGGGGCTGGCATTCTGTGCGCTGTCCGCCGTAGATATCGCCCTGTGGGACCTGAAAGCAAAGCATTTCGACGTGCCGCTTTATCAGTTACTTGGACCGTACACCGAATCCGTCCCTGTTTACGGCAGCGGCGGCTGGACGCACTTCGACCTGGACGAACTGGTAGCCGAACAGACCCGTTATGTCGAACGAGGCTTCAAATCCGTGAAAATGAAGGTCGGCAAAGACTTCGGAAAGCGTGAACGCGAAGACATTGAAAGATTGGCTGCCGTGCGAGACGCCGTCGGCGACGATATCGAAATCTATGTTGACGCCAACAACGGCTACTATGCCAAACAAGCGATCTATATGGGTAAAGCCTTCGAGGAATACCGCGTGGGTTGGTTCGAGGAACCTGTTCTAGCCGACGACATTGACGGACTGGCTGCCGTGGCAAAGGCTATCGACATCCCCGTTGCGACAGGCGAGCACGAGTACACCAAATACGGCTTTAAGGACCTCATCGCCCGAGGAGGTACCGACATCGTCCAACCCGACGTGGCGCGCGTGGGCGGCGTCACCGAATGGCTGAAAGTTGCCCACCTCGCACACGCTTTCAATCTCCCCGTAGCGCCGCACGCCTATCAACTCATCCATCTTCACCTCGCCTGCGCCACGCCCAACCTCAAGGTAGTGGAGTACCTCGGTGTCTCCGAAGAATCGGATAGAATTGTCTACAAAGAGTTTCCCGAACCCGAAAACAGCATGTGGTCCCCCGATCCCGACAAACCCGGCTTGGGCTTAGAACTGGATACGGCTGCCGTGGCAGAGTACGTGGTCGGCGCCGATGTTCCACGCTCGAAGTTGGGGTAAACGGAAACCTATGAGATTGACCCGAAAACCCCTTCACACTATTCGTAGGGGTTGGGTCTCCCAACCCCCAAGTTCCTCCCTCGAACTGCGCACACGCCTGCAAAAAAGTCAACAGCTCGTGGGTTGAGTTGAACGATCAAGCGAATGAATAATGAGCGCGATAGAGACCCCTCTCCGAATCGAACGACGGAGTGAACAACGAGGGCGATAGCTTTTTTCCGAAATTCACGCCCCTTGATGACTGTTATTTTAGAGTAATAGTACAATTGTGCGACTTATACCGTGGCTAGTAATTTACGTATTCTAACTCTAACTCGGCGGATAAATCAGATGCCCCTTCCTCCCGGGACGGGTGCGGAAAAGACAGCCCCCCGCCGTGACGTAGAGCGTCTGCAAATCCGGATCGCCGAAAGTGCAATTTGTCGGCATCTCCGTCGGCAACGGGTGCGTTTCAATAACCCTGCCATTAGACGCGAATACATAGAGCATTGGCCCCGGACCGCTCTCCATCCAACCCGCAGTGGCGATGATGTTCCCGTCGATGTCCCAGCACATGCCGTCAATCCCGCGATGCGGGTAGAAGTTGTGCAGAACCTCGCATGCGCCCGTTGATCCGTCGTCGTTGATTGGATACCGCCTCAAATCGCGTGGATTATTGTCGCCGTAAGCGCTCTGCGCGACGTAGAGCCACTTCTCGTCCCGCGAGACCAAGATGCCGTTCGGACTCGTCGTGTCGTACGTGACGCGGGTTATTTCCCATGAGTCGTTCCCCTGCGGATCCAGCCGGTACACCGATCGGTGGTCAAGCTCCAGATCGGCCGTTTCCTCGCCGTAGCGTGGATCGGTGAACCACAACCTGCCCTGCGTGTCGAAGGCAAGGTCGTTCGGACTGTTGAGGCGCTTCCCTCCAAATTCCTGCACGACGATGGTAGTCGTGCCGTCCGCATTGTAGCGTGAGATCCGCCGTCCGCCCTCCCCGTCGCTGAACATCTTGCTGCCTTCGCAGGCGTAGAGATTGCCATCCTTGTCAAATATCAATCCGTTCGCCTCGTTCGTGCCGGACCGAAACGTAGTGCATTCACCGCTTGCCGGATCATAGCGCATCACGCGGCTCGTCGAAATATCCGTAAACAGCAAGGCTTCACCATCCCATGCCGGCCCTTCTGCGAAACCGTACGGCCCAGCCACCTGTTCAAATTCCCAACTCATAACTGTGTCCTCCTACACTCGCTTGTGGAATAATTCAAAATGTGATATAGTGCGTTAAACATTACACTGATGCCCGGCGATTTCATTGTATTACTATCACTCCAAACAGAAACGCACATGATTCTAGACAAATTGGTGGTGAGCCCCTTTCAATCAAACTGCTGGATCTTCGGCTGCGGCGAAACCCGTGAAGGCGTCGTAATTGATCCGGGCGACGAACCCGAACGCATCTTGAAATGCGTGGAGAACCACGGACTGATTATCAAGTATCTCATTCATACGCACGGACATCTTGATCATGTGGGTGCTACCGCCGCAGTACAACGCGAAACCAAAGGCTTAACCCTCATGCACGAAGCCGATCAAATCATGGTCGACAATCTACCTGCCCAAGCCGCATTGTTTGGAGGGGACGATCCCGACATACCAACCGTCGACCAGTACATAAAAGAAGGCGACCGGATCTCCTTTGGACGCTACGTCCTCACTGTCCTTGAAACTCCCGGTCACAGCCCCGGAGGCGTCTGCCTCAAGATAGAGGGAAGCGAGCGCGGAGTTTTTGCCGGCGACACGCTCTTTCAGAACAGCATCGGTCGAACCGATCTATGGGGCGGTTCCTACGAGCAACTACTAGATTCAATCCGAGACCAACTCCTGCCGCTCGACGATGACACCCCGGTCTTCCCCGGTCACGGTCCTCAGACCACGATAGGCACCGAAAAGCGAAATAACCCCTTCCTGCAAGCACTATGAAACGGATTTTTTTACTGCCACGCCTCACACCCTCGAAAACGCATGTGGGCACCTTCGACGTACTTTGGTCGGGTAAGATAGTCATTCACGCCCGGAACCGCGTCGCCGCGCAACAGAAAAGCGCTCGATACCGGTTGCCTGACGATGCGCGTACTCGTCGGAATATACCGAATCGTCAAACCTCCGCGCCGCTTCGATGACGTGTTCTTGTTTGAGCCGTGTATGATGTTCGGGTGATGCACCGAGACGTCTCCCGCCTTGAGCACAAAGTCGACAGCGCGGGACTCATCGACCAATTCAGGATCAATCCCGGACCTGAGCACGTTGGGAATGTCGGTACGCGGTTTCATCTCATGCAGATCCAGCGTGTGCGTTCCCGGAATCACACGCATACACCCATTCTCTGGGGTCGAATCATCAACTGCAAGCCACAATGTCACAACCTCCATCGGCTCCAAGGGCCAATAACTTCCGTCCTGATGCCACAGCACCGGGTGCCCGTCGGACGGCGGTTTGCAGATGTAGTGCGAAGCAAATAGGGCGATGTCCGGTCCGACGAATATCTCCGCAATATCCAGCAGTCGTTCATCGCTAACGAGCCGCACCCAAAACGGATCGTCGGCAACAAGCGGATGATGGTACTGCTCCGGTCGTAAGTCCGGATTCTTCTCCTGCAGCCAGTCCAGATGACGGCTCGCCTCCTGCACTAATCCGGCGTCAAGCACATTCCGAAAGATTGCGTACCCATCCTGTTTGAATTGCTGAAGCACCTCTCTTTCACGATTCATCACACTCTCCTCTCCACCTAGATGAGTCGATTGAAATTCCTTTATACGAATTCCCCGCCAACGGCATCTACCATCACGGCACCCACCAATACGTTATTTTCCCGATAATCGTCCAGTCGCGGAGATCGATGCCTTCGCCTTCAGTATCATACGTCTGGTTGACGACCAAGTAGAAATCGCTGCCCGGTCGGTAGATATAGTTTATCAGAAAGTTCGCGGTAGCCGCCTCCCGGTCGCTGCTCCACTGTGTAAACAGTTTCGTAAATAGCGTCGTCGAAAAGGAATAGTTCACCCGTCCCGCAAATATGCTGGCATTGAACGTCTCCGACGGAAACGTGACACGATTAAACTCGACCAACGGTTGTATACTCAGCCGTGCGTTCGGTTTTATGATTGCGTCCACTCCGATACCGCGTCTCGTGCCGTGATAAAACTCCCCGAACTCCACGCGCAGATCACCGAATACCTTACGACTGCTGCTGCTGTGAATTGACCCCTGAAACCAGGTGAAACTGTAGTCCCCGCTTGGAATGACAGCGTCCTGAATTTGAAAATCCTCCGTCAGATGCTCCGTCGTATGTCTGGCTTCGAAACCTATCCAATCCCCGCTTTCGAGGTCGAACTGGTTTTCGAAGACGAGCTCTCGAGTTTCCAGTTCATTGTCACGGTCCAACACAAATTCAACCTCGGGACCGATTTCAATCTGCCGAATTCCGATCGCCTGCGGCCAAGGGGTGTACTGTGTTTTTCCACGGATATGGCGAACCCCTCTGCGCCGGACAAAGCCGACTTCGGGATTGAACTGTCTCCCGATATCCGTGTATGAGCCGTCCACCTGAAAACGATTGCTGCGCCAATCGCCGCCCAAATAGAAGGCGTTGTTCTGTTCCGAGACTTGGTCGTCAAATGTGCGCGACCAAAGCCCTCGGATATCAAGGTCTTTCCGCGGTCGATAGGAAAAATCAAGCCCTGCCGTGCGATTGTAGGCATCGGCGCTTTGCTTGTTGATGGCGATTACCCCTACCGATGACCCGGTGAAGACGTCTCTGGTCAACCGCACCACGGAGTAATTCGCCCGAGGTTCCGCCACCTCTTCGTCCTGAAATTTATCAGTGAACACGTCAAGCACGCCGACACTGTATCGTCCAATTTTCCCCGTCATTTTGCCGCCCGCGACAATCGGGATCGCACGCTCTTCAGCCAGACCGACGCGGCGGCTGTAAAACAGCAGCAACGGCGGAGGTCTGCGGAAACTGGGGCGCGGGACACCGACATCAAAGATACTGGCGCCTTCCAGAAAGAAAGGGCGCTGCTCCGGGAAAAACAGATCGAACCGAGTAAGGTTGACCTGTTCTTCGTCAGCTTCAACTTGCGCGAAGTCGGTGTTCAGCGTGAGGTCTGCCGTGAAATTAGAGGTAATACCGTACTTGAGGTCCAATCCTGCCTCAAACACGGCATCGGCTTGCTCCTCCTCTTCGGCACGACTGCCGCCCGGCGACACATAAGGGAGCATTTCCAGATTCCGTGAAGGGGAAATGCCCTCCAATCCCGTAAGACTTCCAAAGTAGGCGGTGCGGTACTTGCCAAGAGGTCCGTATGTCTTGGGCGCTGGATTCCACGCCCCTATCTCTTGGGTTCGCGCAATCTCCCGTCCGAAGTTGATCCCCCAAGTCATTACGCCGCTCTTCTCAAATCGGAGCTGACTGAACGGTATGGCAATCTCCGTCGTCCAATGGTCCGGGTTGATTCTGGCGCGGCACTCCCAAACGATATCCCAGTTGCTGTTCAGACTGTCGCCGCTATTTGACACCGCCGTGTCTTCCATCCCGCCCAATGGGTTAAAACGGAAGAAAACTGCGTTGCGCCGATCATTGTAGGTGTCCAGTAGCAGAAACCCGTAGTCGTTTGACCGCAGTCCCTCGGAGTCCCGCCGCATCTCGTTGGCGACCAGTTTCTCCTTCTCCGCGTCGAAAAAAGTAAAACCGAAGTAAAGATTTTTCTCATCATAGAGAATTCGCACCTCGCTCGGCTGTGTCATCGGCGCGCCTTGGTTCGGTTGTATCTGCAGAAACTGGCGGATCGGTTCTGCGGTCTGCCATGAAGGTTCATCAAAGATTCCGTCAACCTTGATGCTCTCGGAAATCCGATGCGGTGAAACGCGATGTTCCATCGGTTCCGCACTCGCCGCGACGAGAGGGGAGAGCATGCCAACCGTCAGTAAAAGTAAGAGATTTCTAACCTTCCAACCCATCTAATCTTATTCCAGCGCGTCACCTGATTGTGGGGAACAATCTTCAATCATCACCCGAAACGATCTCATCTCAGAACGACAAACCAATCTCACTCGCTACACCGGTTATATACCCCTTCGCCAAGTCATACTCCTCTTTCCCGGACAGGTGTTCCATCATCAACGGCACATCCACCGGCAGTCGATTCAACTCCGTGAGATAGGTGCGGTAGTCCAAGCTGCCCGTCCCCGGGCGGCACTCCTGTATCTCCACCATGAAAGTCGGATGCATGACGATGTCCTTGCCGTGACAACTGACAATGGCGTGACCAAGTTTCTCGAAACACTCCCTGATCACGCTTCTATTATTGAAAAACCGCCACGGCGAGGTGATGATGTTGACGGGATCCAGGTGCACCCGAAACGACTGTCGATCAACCGCCTTGAGCAGCGCAACGTAGGAATCGGCGCTATCCGGTAATACAGCGGGCATCATCTCCAACAGAAAACACGCACGCCTCGGCTTAACCGTATCCAGAATCTGTCGGACGACCTCCACAATAAGATCGAAACACTCGTCCGTCAGATTCATGGGGTGAGGCGCGGTTGAGGAGGTTGGATCGTAAGTGCCCGCATAATTCACGCAGCCCAGTGCGCCGACTTCATCCGCCACCGCAAGACGTTCACATACGATGTCTATCTGTGTTCCCCGCTTTTCCAAGTCGGGGCCAATCATATTTCCCCATGCGCCGCCGACTTCCGAAATCACAACGCCTTCCGCGTCAAAGGCGTGCTCAATCTCTCGCATGCGCTCCGGTTCCTGCAAGCTAACTCTCGGGCAATAAGCGGCGCGAAAACCCTCTGCCGTATGGGCTCTCGCCAACGCTGCCGGGTCATCGGTGTCTACGAAAACGGGTCCGCCAAGTCTCATGGTCTATCTCCTCCACGATCGGGGCAACATGATTGCAGTTCAGTGCACAAAGATTTGAATTCCAAGGGAAACGCATCTAAAATCTTCCAGTCTCCCTCGCGCTAAAAATAACCACAGCGACTGTCTTTTACTTTATCAGTTTTGCGCTTTATAGCCCCAGCGGGGCGACAGGTCGGTCGTGCCTCGGATGCATCGTCCGAATTAGGGAGAAATATTAGATTTCAGGCTGATCTGAGCATAACGGAATTTAACCGAGAATACTACAACAGCCACCTAGCGGGCATTTTCCGATGTTTTTTTGATTTGGTCGCTATCCAAGTGTCGCCGCGCTGGGGCTTCCGATGTGTGACGAATCGGTGTTGCTATTCACTTGAGAATCTCATCTCCAATTTGATGATAGTCCATCTCCTAGAATCAGATGCGTTTCCCTTTATTCGATTTCTACTGGATGTTATCGCCATAATCTTGTATCCTTAATATGCCATTCTAGCACACTCTCGACGAAACTGTAAACTGCCTTTTCCTTGCCTTGCGCCGTTGCGTGTATTGAAGTTCCAACGCTCGGTTCATCCCGTCAATCAAGGCACTACGCGCTGAAAAACGGTGCTTTCGTATGTCGAGGCGTGCTGCCTTTAATCGAAACAGTCTAGTTTAGTTTCTTTGTGTAATTGACACCATCTACCGAGCTGGCGCTCAAGGAACAGCCCAAGTCCTATGCGCACCGCGTCAACTGATACTCCCGATTCAGACGTACAAGACAAAGAGGAAAGAATACGCGAGCGCGACCGTAACTTCAGACTTGCCATGCTGCAAGGCACATTCATGCGAATGAGTTTTGCGTTGGTTGATGCTGCGACAATTCTCCCCGCCTTTGTTCATACCCTCACGCAATCAAAAATCCTCGTCGGGCTGACGGGATCGCTGCAACCCGCCGGCTGGATGTGGCCGCAACTCCTAATGTCGAACCTACTTGAGCACCGTCCGCGAAAGATGAAATTTTACGCATTTGGAATGGCTGTCCGCATCACGATGTGGGTAGCTATCTGCCTCTCCGTAATTTTCATCGGCGCTCAACGGCCCGTCATGCTTGCCATCTGCTTTCTGATGTTTTACTTCATCGCCGCCTCCGCTATGGGCGTCTCGACGATTCCCTACATGGACATCATCTCAAAGGTTTTCAGCCCTCGCCGTAGAACACAGTATTTCAGCCTGCGTCAATTCTATGGCGGCTTGTGCGGCGTCCTCATCGGTTTCTTCATTCGAGCCGTGTTAGGCAAAGAATCCGAGTTCATCGGCCCATTCGGCGGCGTTACCCTGTTCTTCAAATCGCTCGTCAATTTTTTTGTTTTCACGGTGCTGGGACTGAGCTCTGAGTTGACGTTCCCCTACACCTATTGTATCCTGTTTATCTGTGCTGTCGTGACCTTCAGCTTGTCGGTGGCGTTCTTTCTCAGAATCCGTGAACCCGTTGGCCCCGTGCAAGCATCCCGTCAGCCGATCAGGCAGCACCTGAAGCGCGGTCCGTACTTCCTGCGCATAGATGCCAATTATCGGCGGCTTCTGTTGCTCCGAATCTGCCATCATTCCGCCGGAATGTCAGTCCCGTTTTTTGTTCCCTTTGCCATGCAGAACTTGGGCATTTCAGAGGCGACTATCGGCTCCTTTTTCATCGCTATGGCGCTCACCGGAGTTGTCTCAAACATCTGGTGGGCGCATGTCGGGAAACATCACGGTGTCAGATGGGTCTTGATAATGACCTCGGCAATCATGGCGCTGCCGCCTCTGTTTGCACTAATGGTGCGGTTCTTGCCGTTCCCTTGGCGGACGCCATGCTACTATCTCGTGTTCTCGGCGGAGGGAGCCGCCGTGAGCGGCATGTGGGTCGGATTCATGGCATATCTGCTCAATATCGCCCCGCCTCTGAGCCGCCCAACCTATCTCGGGTTCATGAATACCCTCCTGTTTCCGATGAGTTTTGCTCCTCTTCTTGGAGGCGTGTTAGTAAACATTGTGAACTATCCCGGCTTGTTCCTCATGTCGGTCGCCTGCGGCATCCTGGCCCTGATCGTCACAACACGGCTGGACGAAGACGAGTATGAAGATGAAGGGAGCATTTAAGCAGACAGTCCTAAGCGGGAGGTTTTACCCGACTATCGAACCAGCAATTCCATGCCGAGTCAACCGAAATACCCCGAAATTTGGGATACGCGCAAACGGTTTCGTATTTTGTAACTGGTTGGTCTACCGGTCTGGATTTGCCAATCCAGACCGAGCGGGCAGAGAACGCGCCGAGTATGGAAATACAACGCTAATTCAGACGAATCGCGGGCTTACATGCCCAGAACGGACGTACAATGATTTGTACTACTACGAACCCAACGATGCACTAACCAGAAACCGTATTTTGATTTGACATGCCAAGCGTCTTCAGGTATGCTCTTTCAACGTAACGGTTACGCAAACAAAGCAACTCGAAGGAGGTTACAAAGTATGAGTCAGCCGAAGCAAAAATTCCACGTCAACTATTCCAAAAACGCTGTCTACACGGATAGCCTAAACTCGACCGCCAAGGATGGGCAACGTTCCTACATCGAATATCGGGATCTTGGACTGAGCGAAGCCACTGGCGGCAAATTTCACGCTCACGTTGGTCGCGTAAAGCCCGAGTTCGCCGGTGAGAAACATACGCGCCCGCACCGCCACCACGTCGATTTTCAGATGATTTATGTGCTGAAGGGGTGGACGAAGATGGTATACGAGGGGCAGGAAGGCGTATTCACCTTCCGCGCCGGGGATATGTATTTTCAACCGGCAGGCATCGTCCATGACGGGCTGGAATCATCAGAGGACTTCGAGGCGTTGGAAATTTTTTCCCCCGCCGTGCACGAGACCGAAGAGGTCGATTCCGTGCCGGGCCATGAGGACGAATAATCGAGCCGAAGTCCGTCCCAAGATTAGCTAATCGACAGAGGCATATCACCGCTCTGTTCCAGGAGAGTATTACCATGGCAAAGGAAATCGTTGGTTTTATCGGCCTCGGCAATATGGGGGAGCCGATGGCGCACAATATCGCTCGTGCCGGATACGAGATGGTGGTCTTCGACATCGCCGGGACAGCCGAACGCGCACCCGATGGAGCAACAATTGCCGACTCCGTACGTGGCGTGGCGGAACAATCCACAACCGTTTTCCTAAGCCTCCCCACGCTTGCCGCCAATACCGATGTCATAGCGGAAATTGCCAAAAGCGACACTCAGGGCGAGCTTGTCGTGGTGAATACCTCAACCGTCGGAGCAACAGTTGCTGCCCAATCTCACCAACGGCTCAGCGAAAAAGGTGTGGGCTATGCGGATGCCCCCGTATCCGGAGGCGCATCCGGTGCGCAGAATGCCACCCTCACCATCATCTTTTCCGGCGACGCAGCGCTGTTCACGCGGTTGCTGCCGTTGTTCGACGTTATCGGCGCCAACAGTTTCAACGTTGGAAGCCAACCCGGCCAAGGGCAGCGGATGAAGATGGTAAACAATCACTTGGCAATCTCGACCCTGCTAACTACAAGTGAGGCGTTGGCGTACGGCGAGGCGGGCGGACTTGACATGAAAACCATGCTGGATATCCTGAACGTATCTTCTGGGAGGAGTTACACCACCGAGCACATTTTTCCGAACTTCGTCCTCACCGAATCCTACGAAAGCGGCGGTCCCGCATCAATCATTCGGAAGGACATCGGGTTGTTTGTTCAAGAGTCAATAGCCGACGGATGCCGCCATGGTCTGGCGAAAACAACACTGGACCTGCTAGAGGCGTTCGATGACAAGAATCCCGACAGCGACCAAACAGAAGTCTATCCCTTTATACGCCACAAAAAGTAGATGCAGGGTGGAATTTCACTACGCGCCATTTGCGTAGACAAGCATCCGTAGGAGCGATTTCCGAATCGCGACTTTAATTCACGCCATTTATACGCTGTCATTTTAGCTCGACTTTGTACAAAACTGAAATCTATAGGGTGCGCACCGCAATCAAGCGAATGAATAATGAGCGATCAAGTAACTGGACAGGAACGCGATAGAAATCCCATAGAGATCCCAAGGCGATAGAAATCTTAAAGGTTAGAGGCTTTTAGAAATCGCCAGCGACTTCTCCCGATGCATCGGGTCGCGTGAAACACTAGTTCTAGTCTATAGGGAAGACTTTTTCACACGTCAACCATTAAGACTAGATGGTTAAAATCTTTCCTGTTTTTCTCAAACGATTGATTGACGCCGTTTGTTATACCACTTAAATGTGCAAAGTCGAGTTTAGAGACAGCATGAATTAAACTCGAATCGCAACCGAAACCAAAACTGCTCAAAATGCCAACTAACTCATGGACGACCAAAGCAGTAATCGGCATAGCAGTCCTCGCCATCCTCGTCGCTGGTGCGCTAATCATACGTCGTATCACCGCCTCGTCCGACGAAACGCCTCGTGTCGTCTATCAACTCCCCAAAACCAGAAATTCCGAACAGAGAAAGCAACTCCTTGAACGAATCACACGAGCACGGGTGAGACCTGTACCGAAAACCGCCGCGGCGAAAACCGACGACCGAAGTGACATGGAAACAGATTATACCCGTTCGGCGCCTGAACCCGAGGAAACAGAGGGACGTTTTGACGCCGCCGAATTCGAAGAATGGGCAGAAGAGAAACACGACGAGGAAACTCCCGCTTATGACAAGAGATACGACGATCTGTTCAGCGCCACGACGAAAATTCAATCGGTCATGAAGCAGATTGAGCGCATTGATGAGGAAACCGATCGAGTATTCGGCGACTGGAAACGCAACGTCCGTGACCCCAAGAATCCCACCAAAGAAGAGGAACAAAGAATTACGGAAATGAAGGAGGAGATGGCACCCATGTTTGAGGCGCGAGAGGAATTAAATGAGAGCTTGGGTTCGTTCGTTGAGGATGTCGCGAGCGCCGTGCCGAGCGCGCTTCGCACGGAATCCCATGATCCCTACAAGCAGCGTTTAAGTTTCGATTACAGTCAGATCCGCTCGGCACTCGGCGCGCCTCCAGAGCGATACGACGGGCACCTCTCCGAATTCTTTGCGTCATTTGAATATTGGAGCGTGTCTAAGTAATACCCCGCACACCAAACCCGGTAGGCGGGGCATCTTGCCCCGCATTTGTAAGACTTACTTGACGGTGTTAATGCACTACAGATATTGAAATTGCTAGATGTCCCAGCCCCCGGACAAAATGAACAAGACAGCCGAACTTCGCAAAGGAATCGAGGAATTCAATCGCGGCGACTATTTCGAATGTCACGAAACCTTGGAAGACGTCTGGATGCTAGAGACAGGCAAAGACAAACGATTCTATCAAGGTCTAATCCAACTCAGCGTCGGATTCTTCCACCTGCTCAATCGCAATCTCCGTGGAGCCGCAAGCCAATGGGAAAAGGGAGTGGCGAAGCTAACCGATTACGACGACGAACACCTGGGCGTAAATCTGAAAACGCTCATTGCCAAGATGCGCCGCTGCCAAGAGACGTTGGAAGCCGTTCGAGACGGACGACAGACGGAGTTTGACTGGTCGCTCGCTCCGCAAATCATCACAACCTCGCCCGTTTGATGCATGCTGCAGGATTACTTGAGATTAAACGAATGGATGGCTGCTCTCCGTAGGGTGCGCAACGCGCACCAGCCTTTGAAAGAACCGTCGGCCATCTTTGACCCCCAACTTGAAGATGGAACCACCTTACTCGCGACACGAAGGCGCGACTAAGAGAGGAGGTCGATCGTCGGTGTCAAAGCAAATCGATAGCGAAGTGGTTTTGACGATACCAATGCACTCGAGTATGGAACTCGTGGCGGCACAGACCGGCTCTCTGATCGCCGAAGCAAACGGCTTCGATCAGAAATGTATTGAGGAGATTCAACTCGCTATTATCGAAACGTGCATCAACGCCTTCGAGCACAGCAAGAGCGACGATCAACGGGTGCACATCAAGTTCATAATTAAGGATAACGAGTTGGAACTCAAGATCACCGATCACGGCGTCGGCTTTCAACTCGAACCGGACGTATTGCCGCCGGAGGACGAATCAGAGTCACACGTGTTGCGCAAACGCGGATGGGGGCTAGAGTTGATAAAAAACATGATGGACGATATCCAGGTGGATAGCGGTGAAAACGAGACCACAATTACGTTAGTAAAAAAGAAACCCCATTATTGATTGAGACACTTAACTTGAAAGGTCGAGGAGACCAAAGTGCTTAGCGATAAATTTGACGTTCAGATACGTGAAGAGGATGGATACGCCGTTATTCAGACGGAGGGTTATCTGAATGGCCCCAGGGGTGAGGATCTTGCCGATACGGCTAAGGACCTCATGCAGAAGGGACATACAAGATTTGTCATCAACCTCGCCGAGACAAAACTCATCAACAGCATCGGCATCTCCATCCTGATAGAAATTATTGAACTGCTTGAAGAGCGCCAGGGAGTTCTAAATTTCTGCGGCTTGACGCCGACGATAGAGCACACATTCAAGCTGGTGGCGTTGGCGAGGCACGCTGGAATCTTCCCGGACGAAGCTGCGGCGATCACCGCCCTCAACAGCCCATAGATATACCCTGAAACCAAGTTTTTTCTTGAAGACTTGGTTTCTTTTTTTTCCAATTCGGGAAAGGGAGCCCCGCCCTGAACGCCACTCCACCAACAGACCACCCTTGATAAAAGGTTAATTCATGCAAGCCCCTTCCGCCGACGAAACCATACAACGACTGATTTTCGGGCTATCGGAACTTGACGAACTCGGCGAAACCATCATCTCCGGACACGGCAACTTCAGCGTTTCGAGCAGAACCTATTTGCGCATGATTCTGGGGACGCTGCAGGTGTCGGGGGGCGCCATCCTGCTGTTCCACTCGAACGAGAACACGCTTACCATTAAATCGTCCGTAAATGTTGATGATGAATCGCTGGTCATTCGGGTGCCTCCCGGTCAGATCTCGGGGTTCTTGGGTCACCCGTTCATTGACCTGTCCAACCCGCCGGAGGTCCTCCAGCCGTTCTTTGAGCAAATCCACTCCCAGTTGCAGTCGCTTGATGCCCGGTTTTGGTTCCCGTTAAGAATTCGCGACGAATTTCTGGGCGTAATTAGTCTTGGGGCATTCTTTGATGGGCACGAAATAGAGGATTGGAATCGAGAACTCCTCAACGTATTCGCCAACCACACCTCTATCGCGATCGCCTATTCCCAACTGATGGTCAGAAGCCGTGCCGAACGATTTCGGCTCTTCATGCTCTCCGATACTGCGACCCAAATCTGTAAATCATTGGATACGGAGGCCGTTCAGGAGGTAGTGGTGGCGCATGTGGTCTCGCTGTTGGACGCAAACGCCGCCGGTTTGATGCGAATAAATCCTAACACGGAGCGGCTTGAGATGAAATCCCTGTTCAGTCTCGAATCTCATGCCAACACTGAGTTGCGGAACCTGTCGATTCCCCTGAAATCGGACGAAAATCTGCATCCGGCGCTATCCATGCTCGCCGAAGTCGCAACGCAAGAGGACAAAACGATGATATACAACAACGAGCAGAATGCCGAGCTGTTTGGTCGCAAAAATCTTATCGCCGTCCCCATGCGCGGCCGTGAGGAGATACTCGGCGTCTTGATTGTTGCCGATAAGGTGGGTAGGAGAGGCATTACACTTGATTTTACCGTCGGTGACAGCACTCTTCTGGAAGCCTTCGCCAATCAGGCCGGGGTCGCCATAGAAAACGCCTTCCTTTATCAAGAAGCGCTGGAGGCGCGTCGATTGCAGGCGGAGATGGAAGAAGCTGAGAAAATCCAGCGAACTCTGATTCCCGACACGCTGGCGCAGATCCCCGGCTATGAAGCGTTCGGGCTTTATCAACCCCGCGGCGGCGTCGGAGGTGACTACTACGACTGCATTCCTGAGTCGGACGGAATGTGGGGACTCGCCATCGCCGATGTCTCCGGTAAGGGAATGCAAGCGGCACTGCTGATGGCAACTTTGCGAGCCGGGCTGCGATCCGAGGCAACCCGCAAAACCGATTTGCCCGCCATGGCGTTAACCCTCAACTCGCTGCTGAATGCGAGCGGCGATTTCGGCAAATATGCGACCTTCTTTTTTGCCCAGTTGAACGCCGAAACTAATCAACTGACATCCATCAACGCCGGTCACAACGACCCAATGGTCATTCGTAGCGGCGGCAGTTGCGAGTGGCTGAAAAAAGGCGGCGTAATGCTCGGGATTTTTCCCGACGACATGATTACAAACATGCCACCCTTCGAGCAGGAAACTACGCAACTCGCCAGCGGCGACATCATTCTGTTCTACACCGACGGCGTCACCGAAACCACGAACATTAACGACGAACTTTATGGCGAAGCCCGATTACAGGATACCGCCGTCCGCCTTCGAAGCGAAAGCGCGGAGACAATATGTGGTGCCATATACGATGAGGTCCTCGAATTTCAAGGCGAAGCCGAACAATTCGACGACCTAACCCTCATGGTCCTCAAGAAAAAATAATCTTGTAGGGTGGGCACTGCCCACCATCTCCTTTTGCAGGGTGCAATCATGCGAGTAGATAGATCAACTGACTGAATAAGGAAGACAATAGAGATCCTGCAAGCCTTTGCTTATTGTAGGAGCGATCTCCGAATCGCGACGAATCATTCTCTCATTTGAGGATGCCTGTGGCAGTACAGCAATCGCCTCCCGCACTCCAGAGGATCAAGCGACTGAATAAGGAGCGCGATAGTAAATTCTGTGCAATGTCAATAGAAACGAACGACGCTAGTCTATGCACTCCAGCGGAGTGCCATATGAGCTGTAGGGCGCGATCAAACCGTTTCTCCTTCTGGGAGCGATCTCGAGGTCCCGATGTTGCAATAGGGTGGAATCAAGCGAGTGAATAACGAGCGCGATAGGGATCCTCCGCCCACCTCTCCAACACTATAACATCATAAAATGACAACACCGCACACAACCACCCCTGACAAAACCAAACCCTCCTTCTCCGGTCACGAAACCTTCCCCTTCCGCTACACCTGGCTAAAAAAAGGCGTCGATGCCGTGACGGACGACCCATTCGTCTTCAGCAGCGATCAGGCGACAATCGCACTTGGCGTCGGGAAAAACATGGTGCGCTCCATCCGTCACTGGTGCACCACCGCGGGACTCATTCAAGCCCGGGCTGATCGCACGCGATTCGAGCCAACCGAGCTTGGCAACGCCATCTTTGCCGATAACGGATTCGACCCGTACATTGAGGACAGCGCCACCCTCTGGCTCATCCACGCGCAGCTTGCATCGAAAGCCAGTAGAGCGACCACCTGGTACTGGGCGTTCGGGTTTTTTAATCAGAACGAGTTCAGAAAGGAGAGGTTCACCGCCGATCTGATCGATTGGGCTGGAAAAAACGGGCGGGATCGAATCTCCGAAAATTCGATTAACCGCGATGTCGATTGCTTTCTTCGCACCTACGTCCCTTCGCGCATGACGAAAGAGGGGATTATGGAGGATTCCTTCAACTGTCCGCTCGTGGAATTGGGGCTTATTTCCGATTCACCCGACGGGCTCACCTACCAATTCCATCGCGGGGCTAAACCCTCCCTTCCGACCCCGGTTTTCGCTGCCGTTCTGGCTCGACTTTGGGAGTCCCGCTTTGACGACAGAAACTCGCTCGCATTGTCGGAAATCGCCTATTCGCCGGAGAGTCCGGGACAAATCTTCAAGCTGGACGAAGATTCCGTCGTCGGTTATCTTGAGGAACTTGAATCTCTCACCGACGGCGCCCTCCGCTACGACGAAACGGCAGGACTAAAACAGGTCTACCGGGAGAAAAAGGTTGACAAAATTGAATTACTTCGTAACTATTACAGGCAATCCTTGTGATAGCTGTAGGGTGGAATCAAAGGAACGATCAAACGAGTGAACAGCGAGTAGCATAGAGATTTGGTAGTGACTGCGATAGAGTTCCCCTGCACACCGGTGAAGGCAAACCCTCGTGGTTGTCCACAAGGTTTTCGCACCAACGCCAACGAGGCGAAAATGGTGAGCAGTGAAAGGCAATCCCTGTCCTCAGTATAAGACAGAACTTGATGAATACTGATAGATTCGACGTCATCCTAACTGTGGAACTCTAGGACAGTAATGACAGATGCCCATCCGAGAAAATTACAAATTTACCGTACCCCAAACGGCCGACAACCTTTCACTGAATGGTTGACTGCACTGCGAGATCGGAACACACGCCAGAGAATTCAATTTCGACTCTATCATGTTCGTGCGGGTAACTTAGGCGATTACAGATCGGTTGGGGACGGTGTTTTTGAACTCCGTTTCCAATTTGGTCCCGGCTATCGAGTCTATTTTGGAGAAGTTGATAATACCATTATCCTATTGCTCTGTGGCGGAGACAAATCTTCCCAAGTTAGAGACATTAATCGCGCTAAAGCCTGCTGGAATGAATTTAAGAGGTCTAAGAAATGAGAGAAATGAGAGAATATCATGATTATTTGATGGAGGAACTTTCCGACAGCGAGGAGTCAATCGCCCATATTCAAATTGCACTGGAAGAATACCAGGACGACGGTGATTCGTTTGTACTTTTGATGGCGCTACGAAGCGTTGTCGAGGCTCAAGGAAATTCGTCCGAGTTCATCCGGCGGACACCCATCACCCCACAAAATCTCCTGGAAGGTTTGTCACGCGACGAAATACCAAACCTTGACACGCTCGCTGCGATTCTCTGCGGTCTGGGGTGCCGGCTTTCCGTCGTAAACAGCGAAGATGCCCATCTCAATAAAGAAGCCGCAGAGACGTTAAATCGCGTTGCTTCTAAGGTGCGACAGCCGAATTATCACCTTCTTCGTGCAGACAAAGGGTCAGTTATTTCGGAATCGTTGAGCCAGTTTCCTCAAGAAGGAGATTAGCCGCATTGAATCTAATTGGGCTAACCGATTGTTGTGCGTTGCGAGGCCAATTTTCTTCCTCCTAACATCAATTAACAGAGGGCGGTTTGAGGCGAAAGGTCGCATTTAGCTGCGTGCAGGTTGTTTCGCTAGGAAGCGGGAGGCATGATAAATGAGATTTTTTGTTCCTGCAGTGAAGGATGAGGCAGACGCGGAGATGGTCTGGGAAGCAACCAAGAAATTTGCGGAAGAGATGTTGGGTTGGGCGATTTCGGAACGCCGAATTTTCAGCATCGCCTATCAGCACAAAGGCAAGAACTACCATGTAGAAGTAGGGAAACCAGATCCGCGGAGCCATGAGTTGGTGATTGCCATTCTAGAATCAACCACCTATCTTGTTTGTACACCGAACCGTGGCGTGGTAAGAGGAATACCAATCTTGGTTGGTCAAGACAGAGTCGAGAGAACTACGGATTTCGAGAACGGTCAAGTGGCTGAATAGGGAGCGCAATAGAGTTCTTTCTCCTAATCGCGACCTCCTGTCACGACTAAGACTCACTCGGATAGATGACTTTGTAAGGAGCCATCGGTAATTATCAAATCCTCGATCTCCCCATTCCGGTCAACTCGATTCTCACGACTCATCCACATCATCATATTCCGGCATCAGATGTTCCCCCGCAACATCCTCATTTAGTTCAACCCCCAATCCCGGCTGCTCCGGAACCACAAAAGCGTTATCCTGGATGAGCGGCTCCTCCGAAATTGCCAAATCCCATCGCCACTCCACCTGATCCGCGTGATACGGCAGTTCCATGACGATAAAATTCCGTACCGCGGCACAAACATGCGCCGTCGCTGTCATACCGATTGGCGATGTGATGTTGTGCGCGGCAAACGGCATATAATAAAGATCCGCCAGATCCGCAATCTTCTTCGCCTCCAGCATCCCGCCCGTCCCCGACACGTCAACGTGAAGCATGTCACACGCCTGTGATTGAATCAAATCTCTGAAACCGTCTCGACGAAACAAAAACTCGCCCGTACAGATCGGAATAGAAGTCGCGGCGCTAACCTTCGCCATCGCTTCGGGATTATCGTTCGGCACAGGATCCTCTAAGAACATCAAATCGAAAGGCTCCAAACATTCGGCGAGTTTAATAGCCGCGTGCACGCTGAATAAACTATGACAGTCGATGCTGATATCGATCTCATCGCCGACCGCCTCTCGTGCGGCGGCGACCAACGATGTCATCTTTTTCAACTCCGCCGTGCTCAATTCCTGATTGACCGCATCCTGCTTGAGTTCGTTTGCGGAGTTATCAATGTCAAACTTGATCGCTTGGTAGCCGTCCTTAACACCTTCCCGCGCTCGCTTCGCCCAACTCTTGGGCGTGTTCCCCTCTCCATGCCCGACATCGGCATAGAGTCGAATACGCTCCCGATACTTCCCGCCCAGCAACTGATAGATTGGCACGCCGAGGCTTTTTCCAAGCAAATCCCACAAAGCGGTTTCTATCCCGCCGATAGCCGACAAACCCATGGCGTACCGGTTCCTCACGGAGCCGATCAGTCGATTGTACAGCGGCTCGATATTCCTCGGATCCGTTCCAACGAGCGTGTCTCTGAATTGCAGTATAATGTCGGCGATTCCCGCCCCGGGATGTGCCTCTCCCAAGCCCGTCAATCCCTCGTCCGTTTCAATCCGAACATAGTTCCACTGTTTATATCCGCTTAACGTCAGAACCTTCAAATCTGTAATCTTCACGCCTCTCCTCCTTTGTGTATCTGTAGTCCGGATTGCCTGAACGGAGATGTCCCTCCCAAAATGAACTGTTGACATTTTGCGACGGCTCCCATCGTAGGGGCGGGGTTTCCCCGCCCGTTACTGACGGAAGGCAGGCGAACCCAATCCCTACCGAACGGATAGCGAAGGATCAAGAGACATGAATAATGACCGCGATAGAGATTTTACCAGCCTCTAAAAGCCCCAGCGGGGCGGAAGGTGTATAGAAACGCCAAAACCCCGTGTACCCAAGCCCCAGCGGGGCGACAGGTATGTAGCAGGCAACAACAAATACATGAAGAAACTTCTTACAAACGACCAAGAATTGCTTTGCTACCGATTATTCAAACAGGCTCTTATTGCCAAATACGTTCGGTTGGTGTTGTGCATGCCATGGATTCATGATAGCATGTCTCCTCAAGATTACGCAACATATGTAGTGCAGTTGTAGGGTGGGCACTGCCCACCAGCCGTTCTCAAAATTTCTTCTGTAGGAGATCAAGCGAGCGGCTAGCGAGTGATCAACTGACTGAACAAGGAAGGCGATAGAAATCCCATAGAAATCTTCTCCGAATCGCGACTTTCATTCGCGGCATTGATGCTTGTCATTTTAGAAAAACGGCACAATCCTCCGAGGTACAACCCATGACACAAGAAAACCAAAAATGGCGCGTGGCAATCGCCAGCTGCCACCGCATGGTCACGCGAACCCCCGGCAGCCACAACTTCGGCGCCGCCTTCCATGCGGTTCCGCAAGTCCAAGTCGTCGGCGTCTTCGATTACGGCGGGGAGGCCCGCGCCGAGTTTGCAGCCTGCTGGCGAGACGTGTGGGGTGACGTGCCGACCTACGACGATTACGGACGCATGCTTGCCGAAGTGCGCCCCGACCTCGTATGCATCGCCACCCGCCAAACCATGCACGCCGATCAGATTGAACTCGCCGTCCAATCGGGCGTCCGTGGAATCCTCTGCGACAAACCCCTCGTCACCAGCCTCGAAGAACTCGACCGAATCAGCGCCGCCTGCCGAGATGTGCCGCTTCTATTCGCCCTCGATCGACGCTGGTCCGCCCGCTACCGCTCTTTAAGGCGGCAGTTGGCTGACGGAATCATCGGTCCCGTTACCGGCGTTACCGCCTACGGGCTGTCGAATCTGATTAACCACGGCTGCCACTGGTACGATACCCTGCTCGCGTTAGCCGGCGACATCGCGCCCGTCTGGGTGAGTGGATTCGTCGAAGACCTATCCGACGAACCGGCGGATTCCCGAAAACGGCTAGACCCCACCGGCAGAGCCCAGATCGGATTATCGAACGGCGTCGTCCTCTACATCACTGCAGATGGTGCGCATAAAGGCCTCGGACTGCCCATGAGTTTCGAAGTTATCGGAGAAAACGGACGCCTTTTCCTCCTGAACGATGCGACCGAAAGTTTCCTCTGGCGCGAGAACGACCCCTCGGACATCCACCGATTGGAAGTACCTCAAGATACCGAGCCTTGGCCCGCTGGGCGTGCCATGGTAGAAGACCTAATCAACGCCGTAGCGAGCGGCGGGAGAACCTCCTGCGATATAAAAGAGGCATCACCCGCGACAGAAATCGGCTTTGTAGTCCACCTCTCGTCGAATCAAGGCGGCGCGAAGATCGAACTCTCCGCCAAAACCCGCTCCCTCCAAATCAAATCATTTGATTGGGGAAACGATCACCCGAATGAATAATGAGGGCAATAGAAAACCTTAATAGCGCGCCATTATTCCTGACGGAATAATTCTTTCAGCAAGCAACACTCATTTTTCGTTCTATGGCAGGCTATCAATAAGCGTTCCTTCGTAGTATGGTTTCACTCCAGAGGAGTGAGATGTCAATAGAACATGATTCCTCACCGCGTCTGCACTCCAGCGGAGTGCAATGTGGAGTGTTACTTGTTAGAAATCCCTTGCCCCACATCAGTAAAGACTTGACTGAAGCTTCGTTTCTGTAGGGTCAACCTAGCAATCGAACGAATAGTGAGTGCGGTAGGAATCCCCCGTGGTTGTCCGTTGGGCCACCCTCGTGGTGATCCATTGCGCGCCCACCCTCACATTGCCACTTGAACATTACGGGAAAATCCGAATCCGCCCACGATAGCCGGAAAATATGATATACTATCTACACCGTGCCACACCCTTAATCGTACTGTTCGCGCTCATGGTTGCACCGGTCGGGAGCGCGACGGGCACTACCGCCGTGGTGGACATCCCTGACGTCAATCTCCGTGTCGTGCTTGAGATAGCCCTCGACAAACCCGATGGCGCCGCAATCACAACCGCTGACATGGCGACTCTAACCGACCTTTCGGCGAAAGGGGCGAAGATTCGCGACCTGACCGGTCTAGAGTGCGGGGTCAATCTCACAGTTTTATCCTTTCGCAATCACCACATTTCCGACCTGTCACCATTGGCAGGATTAACCCAGTTGCAAACCCTTGACCTTGGCGGCAACCCGTTAGCTGACCTATCGCCCCTGGCAGGATTGACGAAACTGGAATTTCTGGACATTCCCAACTGCGGAATATCCGATCTATCACCGTTGGCAGGATTGACTCATCTGATACACCTGAATCTTCACAATAACCAAATAGCCGACCTCACTCCCCTTGGGGGATTAGAAAACCTGGAAGACCTAGAACTTATCATCCGCATTATCGAGTACGTAAAAGTTTAATTTCTCAGATGGCTGTTATCCGGTAGCACCCCACTAAAGTGTGGAGTATTGAAATCACCCGTTACCCAAGGAAAATCATGTCATGCAGCAACGGGACGTTCATAAAGAAACCCTTGTCAACACTAGGTTTCTAGCGTCTCACATAGGTTTGGCGTTTGTCGGTATGTCTCCGTTTTCGACCACAAATCCAGTCTTATGATGTCCACTACACTTAACTGCGGCGCTACTTGTCCCGCATCATAATTGACAGAAATGAAACAAATGATGGAAGGGCAAAATCGGTCAATCAATCGGACTCGCGGCATTATCTAGGTGACTTTAGCTCGTTCATGGCGGTATACCCCAATATCTAGTATGTGAAAATTCGAGATTACACAAGCCTTATTATGCGGATGTTAAGCTAGAACTTTCCGTTAACCGTATATCCGACCTGACACCGTTGGGGAGGTTAACAAACCTGGAAAGGCTCTGGTTGAGCGACAACCACGTCACCGACCTGTCACCCCTCTCAAATCTACCCAAACTCATTCAGGTTTGGCTGATGAGCAATCAAATTTCGGATTTGGCGCCCCTGGCGCAACTCACGCAGCTAGAAGATTTGCAGATTGTCCAAAACCGCGTATCTGACCTATCGCCTTTGGCAAAATTGACCAACTTGGAATTCTTGAGTCTTGCCTCGAACCGGATTGAGCACCTCTCACCACTGAAAGGATTAACAAATCTCAAACAGTTGCACCTCCACGGAAACCACGTATCCGACCTGTCCCCCTTAGCCGGATTACCGAATCTTGAACGGCTCGGGCTTGGGGAAAACCGTGTCCGCGACCTATCACCACTCATTGAATTAACCGGTCTAAAAAAGCTGGATGTGCGAGAAAATACCCTGAACCCGGAAACCGTCATCACCCAAATCCCGCTCCTCGAAGCCTTAGGTGTTAACGTAAAATATTCGCGCCCATGAATTCTGCTGATTTGAAAATAACCTCAGCCCGTGACGACAGTGACCAACAAGCGTAGCTTGAAACGAGTTATACCATTTCGCTTGAATAACAGTACATAGAGTGAAACAATTATTTCGTTAGGATTTAACGGTTGCGCGGTGTAGCACCCCGTAGGAGCGATCTCCGAATCGCGACTTCAATTCACACCATTTGCAAGTTATGCACTGTCATTTTAGAAAAATGGTATTATAACCCATGAATAAAGAAATCCCACTTTCCAACATCTTCCACGTCAGCAGCCGCTTCCGTCGATCAGTTCACCTTGAACGCGATTTCTATGCCGAGAACTCGCTGGACGGATACGTCGTAACCGTCACCGCCCGTGAAACGCTGCGCCGCCTAATCTCCGCGCTTGAGAACCCCGCTGCGTCGAAAGCACGGAATAGGATATAACATGATTCGTAGCAAAGACGGAATGAAAATCTTCTATGATCAAGAAGCCGATGTTCTGTACGTTACTCGTGGCAAACCCAAATACACAGACTATGTTGAGCACTCCGATGATGTGATTCTGCGACTAGACCCCGAAACCAAACGATTAGTTGGTTTCACAATCATTGATTTTTCGCAGCACTTCGCCAAACAAGAATCGGACATCGCACTTCCCTTCGGCATCGACTTTCAATTGGATGCGAATCTGCATCTAGCCAACTGAAATCTATCATCAAGATTCTAACATGAGCCAAAACAGACGCCATATCCTCGGTCTTTCCGGCGGCAAAGATAGTTCGGCGCTCGCAATTTACATGCGAGACAAGGTGCCGGAGATGGAGTACGCCTTCTGCGACACTGGAAAAGAACTGCCCGAGACGTATGAATTCCTTGACCGACTGGAAGCATTCCTCGGTAGGAAAATCGCCCGCTTAAACGCCGAACGCGATTTTGACCATTGGCTCACTATGCACGGTGGGCTGTTGCCATCCTCCCAAGTGCGGTGGTGTACTCGGCTCCTGAAAATCAAACCCTTTGAAGAATTCGTCGGTGAAGATAAGGCATACAACTATATCGCCATCCGCGCCGACGAGGACCGCGTCGGCTATAAACCGCTGAAGAATGTTGAGTCCCGAAATATCGAACCCAAATACCCGTTTCAAGAGGACGGAATCACCGAGGCGGATGTCTATCGCATTCTGGAAGAGAGCGGTCTTGGATTGCCGGAGTATTACAAATGGCGGACGCGCTCCGGGTGCTACTTCTGTTTCTACCAGCGCAAAGCCGAATGGGTTGGCTTGATGGAAAATCACCCCGACCTTTTTGAACTCGCCAAGAGCTATGAGAAGTACAACTCGGAGACAGGCGAGAGGTTCACCTGGAGTCAAGGCGAGAGTTTAGTCGAGCTATCGGACCCAAATCGCGTCAAGGAAATTAAGGACAACTACGGGAAAGCGATGAACCGGAAAAAAGTAGCTCAACCGAATCGCCGGTTGCTGGACATCTTCGGCGATGTCCTTGATGACGAAGATGATGAGGAACCTTGTTTGATTTGCGATTTGTGATGATGCTTGGATAACCATAGATTTTGCCAAGGAGTAGAACGTGAAAAATGCGCAGGGAAGAGATTATTCAGAGATTTGAAACCTTGAATATATGGAGCAGTAACGGGCAAAGAGCGCCTCACAAGCCTTTGCTAGTTCTGTACGCCATTGGGAGATTGCTGCGTGATGGGACCCGCCTCATCCCGTATACCGAAATTGAAGTGGGCCTCGGGAGATTATTGCAACAGTTCGCGCCCAGGCGATCAAGACAGGGAACCCAGTATCCATTTTGGCGCTTACAGACTGACGAGATTTGGGAAGTCACCCATGCCAATAGGATTGGATTAACATCAAGCGGGGACGCCTTAGTCAGCGATTTGCGTGATTACAACGTTTCCGGCGGGTTTACAGAACGTATTTTCCGTGAATTACAGCGCGATACTGGGCTAGCTCTGGAAATAGTAAAACGCCTGCTCATCGGACATTTTCCCTCTACAATACATGAAGACATTCTGCAAGAAGCTGGATTTAGGTTACCGCTACAAGGCGACGGGATTGATTTACTTTATCAGCTTCCTATCACGCCGCCGCGCGATCCTAACTTCCGAGTAAATATCCTACGAGCATACGAGTACAGATGTGCAGTCTGTGGTTTTGACGTAAGACTGGGAAATACACCCGTTGCATTGGAGGCAGCCCATATCAGGTGGCAGCAGGCGGGAGGTCCCGATGAACCAGTCAATGGGTTAGCGCTATGTTCGCTACACCATAGACTATTTGACCGTGGAGTCTTTACACTGTCGAATCAATTACAAATACTCGTGTCAGATGATGCCCACGGTTCAGTAGGCTTTGAGGAATGGCTTTTAAGGTTCCACGGTACAGAAATCAACTTCCCGCAGAGGCAGTCCTATTATCCACAGGGAAATTTCGTCGGGTGGCATGTGAGGGAGGTTTTTCAAGGGAATCCTCGTGAATTGTAATTCGCAGGGCTAAGTTGTTTGACACTTTATTGAAACTACTGCCTCGTGGTGATATAATTACCCGCACTACTGGAGCAATGTCTATAATGAAACTTTATCCAGCTTTACGTTCGCAAATGGGGTCGTGGAACAATTACACCGTCAAAATGAGTGCGCGCGAACTGAGCACCAGTATGAAGTACGCTTCTGAAGTTTATGAGAATCTTACGCTTGGTAGAGCAATTCAGCGTATAATGAATGACGGGGCAGTTAGAAGAGAGATTGCGGAATATTTGAAATGTCAACCGGATCGATTCTTGTCCTCAATTGTTGTCGCCGCGATTGGAGGAAATCCGAGTTTCTACCCTCTTGAAATCATAGATGATTCGTACCCGGCAATGTTTCATGAGGATGCGAGTCTTAATGAATCGTTGGGCGTCTTGAAGTTCGACGGAACACAAAAATACTATGTCCTAGACGGTCAGCGTCACCTTTCAGCCATTAAAGCACTCTTAGACCGAACCAACCCGTTATCCGATGGAGTGCCTGAAAACTTTGAAAATGATGAGTTGTCCGTCAACGTCATTGTGCCGGATCAGGAAGATTCTGATTTCATGCAAAAATTCCGTCGGTTATTCTCCTGCCTCAATCGTCATGCCAAACCGACGGATAAAGTGACGAATATTATCATGGACGAGGACGATACTTTTGCCGTCCTCACTCGGCGATTGTTAACTGAGCACGATTTCTTTAAATGGGCTGGTAGACAGAGTGAATCACAGCGGGTAAAGACTCGGAAGGGGAAAAATCTAAGGCATACAGATCCGTATTTTACCAGCCTTGAAACCCTGTATGAGATGAACATTGAATTGCTCAGTTCTGCCCACAGAAGGCCCAAGGGGTGGGGACCAATCAGTGCAGAAGGCACCGATTTAAACTCATTCAAACGCTTCCGTCCGTCCGAAGAATACATTGATTCCCTCTACACTGAATTGGCAATGTATTGGGATGCTTTACTTGACGAAATCCCGGATTTTCATAAGGACCCACTCTTGATGCGGGTTCATGAGATGGATGAGAAGGAAGGCGAAGCGGAGACGGATCATCTGTTGTTTTGGCCCATAGGACAGCAGATGTTTGCGGAAATCGCGAGAGCCGCGCTTGACAAGCGTCTGCTAAGCCCGGCAACCCCTGATCCTGATGCCGTAAAGTCGGCGCTGCAAGGACTAGGGCAGTTAGAATGGCGGCTGCATCAAGCACCCTGGAGGTACCTGTTTTTAATAAAGAAACCTAAAGACGAGGATCCACAGCAAAATTGGACTATGCGTAACGAGACGCGGAAAGAGGCAATTCGTTGTGGACGTAGACTCCAACAGTGGATTATCGGGGTTGACGAACTAGACGATCAAGGTGTTGAGGACCTTAAAACGCTTTGGGGATCCATGTTAATCCCGGCGCAATCCGAAGAACAGCAGAACGAGATGTGGGATAGAGTTGCGAGGATGAAATTTGAGATATCCGGGTAGTTGGTCTTGGTTGGCAAGCTTTCGGCGTTGAAATGGGCCATGTCGGGAGAGTAGAGAAACTGTATAATGATCAACGACAAGTGTATTTACTGCAAGAAACAGAACGATTTCAATAGAGAACACGCTTTTCCAAAGTCTCTGTTGGATGGACAATTGTGCGGAACCAAACACGAGTGGATAATTGACAAACACTTGTGTACCAAGTGCAATAGCAATCTTTCCAAGCTTGATGTAACCTTGACAAAGAAATCTCCCTTGGCATTTATTTGGGATCAGATTCAGAATGAATTAGGTAATACCACCCAAACTCTTCACTCCTCCATCTATCGAAAAAGAGCAGCCGGCGTTAATCCATTAGGTCTCTTTTTTCCAGATCCTCACTATGACAACCTCATAGTTATGCATGAAGCAACAACGGCTCGTAGTGACACGAGTACACCCGTTCATTCGGCAACAGCCCTACGTCCTCAGATGGTATTGACGCAATACCCACAGGGAAAGTCAGTTGAGGAAGTCATTGCTGAAAATTGTGCGCGATTTTGTGAGACTGGTTTGGAGTCAGACCTAGTTACAATCTCTGATGAACACGGCGAGATACATTGTATCTTCGGGAATACTTACATTTTTCCGCCAAAGACATCCGAGCGTTTCTTCCACAGAATACCAGAATTCAAAGCCAAGTTCTTTACTGATTGCCCCAACACTCAATATTGCATGAGAGTGATACTTCCCGAAGAGGGGAAGTATCAGCAGGCCGCAGAAGATCTATACAATTCCTTTGAGGCGGAGACGAAAGAAATTATAGAGGGCGAAAAATTTCTCAATCCAGAGCCGGTTGAGCACTTTATCGAAGTAAGATCAGATCGAAATTCCATGCGGGATGTCGCAAGAGCAATAGCAAAAGTAGCGTTTCATTGCTTTCTGTTTCACTACCCCCAATTTAATGGACACGAAGCTATGTTCAACGAAATCAAAGAGTTTATCCATAGGGGATCTCCCAACAGATTCGTTGTTCAATGGAAACATACTAATGCAGAGAATCTGGTTTATCCTTCAAATGTACATTGGCATTACATTGTGTTTTACCTCGAAGGCGGAGATATTGGTTGCCGAATAGATTTCTTTACAGGACTATCTAGTGCACCATTTTCGTATCAAATCACCTTAGCGGGAGATCCAGGCAACTCCACTCCAGGTCCCAATCGTGAGACTTATATTCCCTTCTATGTGCATCCTAAAAGTCAGATGAAGCAGCGGATATGCCGAGTCGAAAATCTTGGCATAATACACATACCAAGTCCGTATGAAGGAATACTTCGGTTGCCAAGATACTCTTTTTAGCGCGACAGTCTCGCTAATCGGATAGGGAAATGTGATTATGGCACAATTAACGTTCTGAAGGTTACCGCACAAACTGAATGATATTTGACAATTGTCAACGCCGTATCTCTGAAATCACTGACCAACAATTGATAGACCTGATCGGAAATCAGGAAGAGAATCAGTGGATCGATTTCAAGCAAGAGGGCTATCACCGAGATTCCAACGATCCAGAAAAACACAAACGCGAGATATGCAAGGACATCACCGCGATGGCTAATGCGGAAGGTGGATATATTTTTATCGGTGTTCAAGAAACGGGCAAAGTAGCTCAAAGTTTTCATACCGTAAACAACCCTGACAAAATCTCGGCAAGCATTAACGCTGTATGCCTGCAATCAATTCATCCGCGTATTCCAAATTTGGAGGTAAAGCCTCGCTCTTTTGATTTGCAAGGTCGTTGCGTTACCATTGTGATTATTCACGTCCCGCCGAGCGACTTACACCCTCACGGTTTTGTCTGGAAGAATTCTACCCACTTTGTAAAACGGTATGGCGATCATACGAGAGAATATCCAATGTCAGAACTGTCGGACGCTTTTTCGGCTCGTCACTACTCGTCAATTGTTGGTCCAGTCAATGACAAATTGGACACTATGTTAAGGATTATGCAACTGAACAGAACACCTCAGATAGTTTCCGAAGACAATGCCTTAACACAGCAGACGGTTGAAGACCTTCTCCAATTGATGACACTCCGGTTTCAAGAAGCAATCTTGGGCGAACCTTTCTATCGAATCCTCGCAGTACCCAAAACGTTGAATTCCAATTCAGTTCTTACGGATGAACCAAATATACAGAACATTCTGCGGAATCCGCGGAATGTCCGTAGAACTGGATTCGGTTTTATAGGAGTTAAGACGATAAAGTCTTCTCTTGAGGGAATCAAAGGGATAGATGTATGGGGTTACGAAGCGTTTATTTTACGCAACGGCTTCATAGAAATCAGGCGCCCATTGTCTAGTTACACCTTTAAGTATCAAAGAGAAGAAATGGGAATTTCAATTGCTTCAAACTGGCTACATCCATATGCCGTATGCGAACTTCCAGTTACATTCATGAGGTTAGTTCAAGCTATTTTTTCAGCGGCTGGTATTAACTCTCCGTTTTTTGTCCAACAGGAATATCACAATCTTAGCGGATTCGTACTAGCAGGCGGAAATCCTCTCGCGCCCATTTTTGGCTTGATTGAGGAATTTCAAACTGTGTACTTGGAATCTCATGCTCTTGGGCGGCTACATCTCATTGAACCAGAGTTTTTCCCAGATCAGGTGGCCTACGAGTTGGCAAAAGAGATCTATGCTGCTTTTGAATTAGACAGCGATCAGATTGCCGCTTTTGACGCACATCGTAGATTTATTTTCTAAACACCGTTTCAAACTCCTCGTGGCCCTTGTCTGTTTTTCTCACTTTTTCTCCTATAAATCTTCTGCAAAGGTAATCCTGTTGTCTGCAAGGAAATTTCATGGGAATCAGCGGTTAAAGTCGAGGAGAAAATAGTGTCAAATCAAGCATTGTTGCAAAACGCCGAGCAGGTACTTAGAGAAAAAAGATTGGAAAATGTCCGCAAAGAGATCGAAAATGCAAAATATCATTTTGGGTTAATCACGGACAAAGACATTTTTCTGAAGAAACTGATTTGGATGGGGCCGCCAGCTGATTGGAATACATACACCCCTAGTGCCACCACAATGGGTAAAATCTACGGAAAATTAGCCCCCGAAGGGAGATCGCGTTCACTCCGTAGCATCGTTGAACGGATTCGGTCTGACTACTCTGGTAACACTCCTGAGGAATTATTAACTGCACTTTGTAAAGAGGACGATTGGTTTGGTAGACACCTCAGTATTAGTACACACTTTGAGCCCTTGCTGCTCTCGCCACTATGGGTAAGAACTCTCCGCCTAAATGAAAAACAAGCTTGGGGAGAACCACAAGGAGAAGACAAATTCTATATTGAGGATGGCAGTCACCGGGCACTCGTGTATGCGCTACGCCTTGCGTGCGGCAATGATAAGTTTATGCCTGTTCCTATCCTCTGGTGCCGGTCATGGAAACACATTCTTTGCTGCGCAGCAGGACACGATTTAGGAGACCAAGATCTCCCACCACAGTCATTGCGGCAGTATTTTGAACGCAGCACAGTAGATAAATACCTAAACCAATTCTTTGATAACTTAGGCGAGTTTTAGCATCCTTCCAGATCTAGAGTTTTTCCCTCTAAATACTATCCTTTTACATGGGCCTACGCCCTGCAGTTTATCTACTCGATCCTTTCTTCCTACCTTCCTCGTCCAACTGCTCGCGACAACACCAACCTATCCTAGAATAACACCCGCCCACATTTAGGCCTCCCCCGTGCCATGCAAACGCGCCCTCTGTTCGCGGAATCTGTCAACCCCAATCAACCCCCATCCGTTAATCTCTATATCCCATCGGAACAAACACCTCTATGCCCCAAACATCCCCAAATACCCACGAACAATCTACTTCACGCCAGCGATTCCAACGCTCCATCGCATGGGAACACCTTCGTCCCATCTTAGTCGCCGTCATATTCGTCTTCGGCTTCATGCGCCCCTTTGTCGTCGAGCCGTACCAAATCCCCTCCGGATCCATGGAAGACACCCTGCTCGTGGGAGACCGCATCCTCGTCTGCAAGTTCATCTACGGCATCGGCATCCCGGGGGCAGACATCAAACTCTTCGATCTGCACGAACCAGCGAGAGGAGACGTGTTCGTATTCGTTCCCCCTCACGACAAATCCAGGCACTTCATCAAACGGGTCGTCGCCGTCGGCGGCGACACCGTCGAGACAAAGGGCGTCGCGGTCCAAGACAGCGCTTACACCAAGCGTATCGGGGACCACGGCTCTCCCCACGACTTTCCCCCATTCCGCGCCCCCCACCTCCTGCCCGATAACGAGGCTTTTGCGGACTACAAGCTCCCGCCCCGGCAGTTCCACTCCAAGTTCCCGGAGGGCAACCCCTTCACGGTTCCAGAAGGTCATGTCTTCGCCATGGGCGACAATCGCGACCACAGCAGCGACAGTCGCACCTGGGGCACCGTCCCCGTGAGCCAAATCAAAGGTCAAGCGTTCATGGTCTTCTGGTCTTACGACATGCTCAATCCGAAAAAGCCCTGGGAAATCTGGAAGATAATCGACGACATCCGATTCTCCAGAATCGGCCGCCTGATTCGGTCAGAATATGATGCACGGCAGGGGTGGCGGTAGACATACGGTTTTCACACCCTCTCTATAGCACGCAGAAGTTGTAGGGTGTAATCAACCGGGTGAACAACGAGGAATGAACCGAACTCGTTAGTGAACTCCAAGGCAACGATTCAGGCGGCACATCAATTCCAACTAAACACGGGCAATCAAGGTAATCCCATAATCCCAAAAATCACAGTTCAGACAATCACCGTAACGCCCATAACAACTATCCATTAAGATAATAAACCACTTACCGAGTGCGATAGAACTCCTACGGGCAAGGGCTCTCCAAATTCACCAAGACGACTTACCGTCTGTTTTCAAACCGGATCAAACCATGCTAGGCGCAATCATCGGTGACATCGTCGGTTCCATCTACGAATGGAATCCTATCAAAACCAAGGATTTTGAATTCTTCGACGAACGCTGCCAATTCACGGACGATACGGTGTGCACCGCCGCAGTGGCTGATATTCTGATGCACGATCTACCGCCCGCGGCTACAATGCAGGAGTGGTGCCGCCGCTATCCGGGGCGCGGCTACGGCGGATACTTTAGCCGGTGGATTGACTTCGACGTGCCCGTACCCTACGAAAGTTACGGCAACGGCGCGGCGATGCGCGTCTCGCCCGCGGCATTCCTCCACCGCGACGACCTTGACGCGGCGCTCACTGCGTCCGACAAGGTAACCGCGATCACGCACGATCACCCCGAAGGCATGAAAGGCGCTCGAGCCACCACACACGCCATCTGGCTCGCATACCAAGGCGATCCTCCGGCAAAGATCCGCCATACAATATCCGCCGCATACGCCTACGACTTGACGCCGACTGTCGACCAAATCCGCCCCGGCTACTATTTTAATGAGACCTGCCAGGGCACCGTACCTCAAGCGATTACATGCGCCCTTGAATCGGAGAACTTTGAGGATGCCGTGCGCAACGCCATCTCGCTCGGCGGCGATGCCGACACGCTTGCCGCGATTGCCGGTCCCATCGCCGAAGCGTTGCACGGCATCCCCGACGAGTTCCAAGAACGGGCGGAGAGTCAATACCTCGCCGACGCGCTAGACATCCGCGAGACAATGCGAGAGATGTATCGGACTGTCAACGAATAGAACCGCTGTTCAGAATTCTACCATCCGCGTACAGAGGTTGTTTTAGCGGTCTCCTCGCTAAGAACATAGGGTAAGTGTTGGGTGTCGGTACGGTTAGAGACCGCACCTACCGGCGTGGCAAGGCGGGTTTCTTGTGGCAGTCTCGTAAGCATCAAATACTGAGAGTAGTATTGCCTATAGATAGAATTGCCGTATAGGCTTCCAGATTATCAAGCAACCTGCCGACAGATAGTAATCCAAGTTTTTTCTTATCTTCGATTGGCGCCTTGATTGAAATAGTGCCCAACCACACAGTGTGTGTCGGAACTTCACCGTCCAGTATATCTGACATCCACTAACCGCTCAGTTTCATTTTTTGCATTGACAACTTTACACATGTATAGTATAATTCAACCGAATTGGACCATCACACGGACAAATAAGGGAGTGGTAGCCGCACAAGTTAGGAGTAACCATTCAATGGCAGCAACCTCCAAATCAGAAGCCTTAGCCCAAAAATGGGACAACCGTCTGTTTTCGCCCAAGCCGGAACGCCGTCAACGCAGACTACGACTGCATTCCTCGACCTCCTTCTACCGGCTAAACCGCCCGGTTAAATCGTCATCTGGGCTAACGCAGGCTAAGATAGGCGACTGTTGCCTAGCGATAGATTGGGGATTTCATTTGCCTGCGAGAAAAAAGTGTGACATTTTAGATTCGAGTCGTAATCTGCTTCTACGGTCATTTAGGAATGCTCTCTGCGGAGGTCTGCTTGACGCGTCGCCAGTGGGAAAGGATCAAAGAAGTGATTAGCAATCTAGCGACTGAACAGGATCAACTGAGTGAATACCGAAGGATCAAGGGAGCGGCTAGCGACCGCGATAGAAATCCCGGAGAGATCCACTAGCCACTAAACACGCACAAATGTAGCTATAAGCTACAATTTCGGTTTCATAACAAAATTTCATAACAACACCTCCTCGGCTCTATCGCCAAAACCGCCAATAACCCAGTCATAGCAAGGCTTCAAGCCCTCTCTCTTTCTTCACCGAAAACCCCGATTTGTTATGAAAAGTATGAATAGTATGAAATTTTTTACCCCAGATTTTTCCATGTAGAAGTCAACAATCGTCGATCTCTACATTACCTCTCCCCGTGGATGAACAAACCAACCCTGCTAACCCATCTCGTTCGCACCAAACACTAATCACTGGTCACTGTCTCTTTCCCTTCTTGACAAGGGGAGCCGATCCTGATAGACTACGTCCATTAAGTTTGTCGGAGGATAAACACAGTCCATGCCGAATACCGACCCGCAAGACCTGCCCGCCGCCTTGGGTGGAAAACCCACGTTCGAATCGACCTCCGACGCCTCCTATCCCAAACTTGAACGTTGGCGTCAAATCTCGGAAGACGAAGCCAAAATCGCCTACGAGATGACCCTCCGCAACGAGCTTTCCGGCGCATCACCCGTTGTTCAAGCGTTTGAGCAGATGTGGCGTGATCGCCACGACACCAAGTTTGCCATAACCCTCAATAACGGCACGGCGGCGGTACACAGCGCCATGTTCGGACTCGGTGTAGGCCCCGGCGACGAGGTCATCTGTCCCACCTACACCTGGATATGTTCGATTACACCCGCGCTGATGCTGATGGCGAAACCCGTCTTCTGCGAGATTGACCCCCGCACCCTGCTAATCGACGTGGACGATGTACGGCGGCGGATCACCGAGCGCACGAAAGCCATCGTCGCCGTTCATCTGTGGGGCAACGTCTGCGATATGGACGCGCTGATGGCATTGAGCGAGGAGACCGGTGTCCCCGTTATTGAGGACTGCTCCCACGCGCACGGCGCCAGTTACAAGGGGAAACCGTGCGGGAGCATCGGCCACGTCGGCGCCTGGAGTTTGCAGGGCAGCAAGCCGGTCAGCGCCGGCGAAGGCGGCGTGCTGTCGACGAACGACGCCGCAATCTTCGAGCGCGCCTGTTTACTCGGACAGGTGAACCGCTCCGTCAAGATTGAGGGCGGTGACCCGCGTTACAAGCATCTTCCTCCGATGGGGCTTGGCGTCAAATACCGGGCGCACCCCGTGGCTATCGGCATCGCATCGGTGCAGATGGAGAAGCTCGAAGCGTTGAACGCCAAGCGAAGTGCCTTCATCCGAGAGGTGTCGGACGGCTTGCGTGCGATACCGGGAGTTAACCCCGTTGAAACCTATCCCGGTGCGAGACCTGCGGGGTTTTTCGGATTCCCCATCCGCTACAGCCCGGACGATCTGTGCGGGCTACCGGCGCCCCTGTTCGCTGATGCGCTCCGCAAGGAGGGAGTCCTCGCAAATAACAACCCGTACCCGCTCTTGGTCGGCGATGGCGTGCCGCTGTTCTCGGGAAGCGCGCCGTCGAACGATAACCCCTATCCGCTGCTCCACACCTTGCCGCTGTTTACGGAGGGGCTGGACATCTATACCGGCGGGCGAGGCCCCCTCTGCACCCCCGAAACGGGGGGCGATTACACCGGCTATGCCCAAGGCGACCTGCCCGTCAGCGAAAAAGCTTGTTCACGCCTCGTGTTCCTGCCGGTCTTGACCGATCCGATTCCGCACGCCGTGGAATGTGTCCTTGCCGCTATCAACAAAGTAGCCCGTCACGCCGAAATGCTCGTCAAGAGCGATGCCGTTTGACATGCCGGTCGAATTTTCCGCCCGTACCCGGGCACAGAATATTCAAAACCTACAGCGCGAACCGTTGGACGTATTGGTCATCGGCGGCGGCATCGTGGGCGCCGGGCTGATTCGCGATCTCGCCCTAAACGGCGGTCTCCGAGCAGGGCTAGTCGAAAAGGGCGACTTCGCCAACGGCACGAGCAGCGCCACCTCCCAGCTCATTCACGGTGGATTTCGCTATCTCATTAAACGCGATTTCGCGTTGATAAAGGAGGCGCGGAGCGAACGTGAAATCCTGCTGCGCATTGCGCCGAACCTCGTCAAACCTGCGCCGATAGCTATTCTCAATTACAGGGGAGATCCGTACCCGCTCGCCGGTATGAGCCTCGCGGCGCATTACTACAATCACCTCTCGAAAGCCGACCAGAACGAAAGAGCCCGCACGATTCGTGATCCGGCGCAGATACGAGATCTGGTTGGACCGGTTGAGCGGGGTTCGCTCAAAGGATGCGTTGTCGTCTGGGACAGCATGGTCGACGATGCTCGCTTAACCCTGCTGACGTTGAAAGATGCACACCGGGGCGGGGCGGTCATCGCGAACTACGTACGATTCGTCAAATTCATCGCCCAGCCCGGCAAAGTCAACGAAGCGTATACGGCGCTTTTGGAGGATGTCCTCTCCGGCAAACAGTTCGAGGTGGTGGCGCGAAAAATCGTGTCCGCCGCCGGTCCCTGGACGGATCGGCTCTGGGAGAAGGACCCGGCATACGATGGCGTGCCGCGATTGACAACCCATAGGGCGAAGGGGATTCACCTCATCCTGCCGCGCTTGAATCGGGGCGGCTGCGGCATCGCGACCTTCACCCGCGCGGAAAAGCATCAGAACGAGAAACCCCGCATCATCTTCACGCTCAGCTTCGACGAGACTCTCTCTGCGGTCGGCACCACCGAATCCGATCCCGAGGCGGATCCCGACTCCGTTCGTCCCTCTGCCGCCGAGGTGGACTACCTGCTTTCGGAAGTCAATCGAATCTTCCCCGTGGCAGCCGTCAATCGGGCGAGCATCGTGTCCGCCTATGCGGGCGTGCGCCCCCTCATAGCGCCCAAAGGCGAGGGCTTTGTTTCTCGCGAGCATTTAATCACCGAGAGCAAAAGTGGGGTGATGTATATCTACGGCGGCAAGTTGACCACACACCGGAAGATCGCCGAGGAGGCTGTCGACCGCATCGCAGAAGAACTGGGACGTCCGCGCTCCTGCAAAACCGCTGCACATCCGCTGGGAAGCGGCGTTGAACCGGAAGGTGACGGAGGCGCCAAACCGATTCCTGCTGCCGACAGCGAACGGATTGCCCTACGCTACGGTGGAGACGCAGCCGCCATCGGAAAGTTCATTGCCGGAGATCGGACGCTCGCAGAGCCTATATCGGAGTCGTCCGCCTTTTTGAAAGCGGAGGTGCTCTACGCCTTTTGGGGCGAAATGGCGATGACGCTGGACGACCTCCTCTGGCGGCGGTTACGGATTGGATTTGGCTCCGGTCAAGGCCTCGATGTGGCTCCGAAAATCGCGCGCTTCCTCGGTGAAAGAGGTCACTGGGACGAAACGAAAATAACCGCTGAAGTAGAATCCTACTCCCAACGCATCGCCCAACTGAACGCGGAACTCAGATAGATCAAGCGAATAGGCAGTGAGCGCGATAGCATTTGTAGGGTGCGCACTGCGCACCAGCCTCTAAAAACCCCAAAGAGAATTAAGTGGAAGTATGGTGAGCGCGATAGAGATCCCTTGTAGCGCAGAAGAATGTCATTACCGACAAACATGTGTAATTATCAATCGCAATGTTTATACCAGCCACCGTAGGAGCGATCTCCGAATCGCGACCAATCAAGCGAATCGCATGGCTGCTTGTTTTTCTTTGCCTTCTCGCGGCGTGTTCGAAACAGGATAACTCCCCAAACCTTAAGACTAATGTCCCAACAGCCCCGACGGCATCCACAATCCGTTTGGCGGCGTGGAATATACGTATATTTAGTGACGACAGTCGAAACGACGAGGAGTTACAACTGATTGCTAACGTGTTAATCGACTACGATTTCATCGCTGTTATCGAGCTGAAAGATGAAAGCGTACTGCGTCGTACCGAAAGCGTGCTGGAGCTGATGGGCAGGGATTACGACTACCTCGTAAGCCGTCCTGTCGGCGGGAAAGTCAAGGAACGCTACGCTTTCCTGTTCGATCAAAAGCTGGTGGATGTCTTGCACGACGGCATGGTGTTTCCCGATCCAAACGACACCTTCCTGCGTGAGCCGTATTCCGCATCGTTCAGGGCAGGACAGTTTGATTTCACCGCAATTTCGGCGCATGTGATTTGGGGGGATTCGGTCCCCCCTCGCCAGCGCGAGGTGGGCGAACTAGCTAATGTTTATCAGGCGGTTCAGGCAATGAACGGAGCGGAACAGGACGTGATACTGCTGGGGGATTTCAATCGCAATCCCGACGACCTATTTTCGTATCGGCCGCTGATGTCAATCCCGGGGATGACACACTTGTTCCAACTACCCGAGAAATCGCACATCAAAGATACCAGCCTGTATGACAACATCTTTTTCCAATCGTCATATGTAACCGAATACACCGGAAACAGCGGTATTGACAGATTCGACGAGACGGATTTCGGAAACGATGATAAAGCCGCTTCGCTCGCCGTGAGCGATCACCGTCCCGTATGGGGCGAGTTTCGAATTGACAGCGATGACGACTAATAGAGATTCTGTCCTCTGTGAGCCGAATTTAATCGATACGTAAAGGTCTTTGCTAGACAGGCACAGATAATTGAGGGGTGTGCGCGACTATAGTCTGAAATTGATTCAGCAGATGAATCAACGAAGTCATCACCCTGCCGTTGCGCCTCACGTAAGCAAACTACGAGGCGGTCCTAACAGTTTAACAGGCACCTTCGCTCCAGAGGAGCGACATGTCTGTAGCGCGCCATTATCCCTGTCGCTACAATTCATTCAGCAAGAAACTCGCTTTTCCCTCTATGACAGGTATTGGAAAAGCGTTCCGTCGTAGGATGGTTTTCACTCCAGAGAAGTGAGATGTCAATAGAACACGATTCCTCCCCGCGTCTGCACTCCAGCGGAGTGCAATGTCGAGTGTTACATGGTGGAAATAAGTAAAGCGAGAATCCAAAAAATTTTGCTTTACGCATTACAGGGGATTGATTTTCCAATCGCCTTAGTAAAGCTGAATACCCCCACGTGCACCTGACGACTCCGGAGTCCCAAATGACCGTGAAAGAGCGGCGCATACTTTCCGACATAAAACAACGCACACTTTTCGACCTGACACAAGATGGTTTGGTCATGGGACGGAAACTTGAGCGCATCTATCCCGCCTTCGACACGGACACCTTCATCAAGGACGTTCGGACGGAGATGGAAGGGCAAGCAATATATAACGTGACGAAAGCCATCGGGTGCGTATTGCGCTATCACCTCCCCGAAAATTATTCCGAAGCGCTGGCGATTCTGATGCAGTACGCCGATGGCGAGATCCCCGCTGAACCAGGTCCGTCGCCCAGCGAAGAACTCCAGACCAGCCTGAGACCAATCTCCCACTTCGTCAGTCTTTACGGACTGGCGGAATTCGATGCATCTATGGATGCCTTCTGCAAACTTGCGAAGTATCGGTGCACCCGCGGCGGCGAGATGCGTGAGTTTCTCATCCACCAGCCCGAACGGTGTTTCGAGCGCTTTCGCGAGTGGGTGGACGACAAAAACGCCAATCTCCGTCTCTTTGTGTGTGCCTCAATCTGCACCCGCGGAATATGGCAAAAGTGGATTGGACGGTTCATCCCCGATCCGCAGCCGATGCTGGCGCTGCTGGACACGCTCAAAGACGATAGCGATCCGCGCGTGCGCGAGCAGGTCGCGGCGGACATGCGGGACATAGTCAAGGACTATCCGGACGAAGGCTACGCCACCCTTGAGCGATGGAACCGGGACGGGCGAGCGGAAACCGAGAAGATTCTTCGGGGCGCCCTCAAATATCAGTTGAAAATCGGAGACAGACGTGCCCTGAAACTGCTCGGTCTGGGGACATCCTCAGAATCAGGCGAAGCGCAAGTCACTCTCACTGAACTGAAGCCTGAAAGCAAGATCGTTCCAATTAACGACGTATTCCGTTTTTCGTTCAGCGTGCAGAGCGAATCCGACGAGCCGCAAACGATTCTCACGCACTACGTAGTATCATATAAACGCCCCACGGGTCACGTCACGCGTAAACGCTACCGCGTCAGCCAACGAAAGTTGAAGCCGAATCAGAGGGTCAGTTACGAGAAATCGCTGTTCCCGCTGCCATCGCTTAAGCAGTTCCACGACGGAAAGGCACGTTTGGGATGGCACCGCTTGGAACTTGAGGTGAATGGCGACGTGCTCGGAAGCTTCGATTTTGAAACAACCGCGGAAACTACCACTGAAACACATCCGGAAGAATCACATTGAGCGCCTCTGCGACAGTCTTATAGTTAATTCCATTCGCGGCTACCCATATTTCAGTAGGTGCGGTTTCCAACCGCACCTACCGCAGTGCATGAATAACGGTTGGTTTTTCGATTGCTTAAAATTCACGAGGTGGAAACTGACTGGAATCGTAGAAGAAAGGACCTATTGCCATGACAGATGAAGAAAAATTTGCCGTTGATCTCTACGGGTATTTGGTGATCAAGGACGTTTTAACCGAAGACGAAGTAGACGAGATGAACGTAATCATTGACAAAGGAAACCGAGACGGTATGCCGAGTCTCTGGGGAGAACCGTTTAAGCAACTCATCGACCACCCCAAAATCCTCCCCTATCTCATCGAACTATTAGGCCCCTATGTCCGTCTCGATCACGATTACGCCCTATTCATGAACAAAGGCGACCGGCGCGGCGGGTTGCACGGCGGCGAGGATGGCGGGCGTCCCGGCGGTCCCGAAGGCGACCATTGGTACAGATATAGGGATGGCGTAATGCGTAACGGGCTGTGTGTGATGACATACAACTTAACCGGTGCGCCCGAAGGTGCGGGCGGGTTTGCCTGCATTCCGGGGAGCCACAAGAGCAACTTCCCGACCCTTCTACCGCAGGAGGTTAAACGGTTCGAGCGTGCGGCGCACTATGTCGTTCAACCCCCACTCGAAACGGGCGATGTCCTGTTCTTCACCGAAGCCGTCATTCACGGAACCATGCCGTGGCAAGCGGAACACGAGCGCCGCGCTATACTCTACAAATACAGCCCCGGACATTCGGCATGGTCGGACAACTATTATGACATCAGCAAATACGGCGAACTGACCGAGCAGCAGAAACGGTTGCTTCTACCGCCATCAATCGGCACCCGTCCCCGCGTGGTCGATGAACAAGCGACTGAATAGGATTAAGGAAGTGAATAGCGACCGCGATAGAGATTCCGCGCGATAGGGATCTTGATAGCGAAGAAGCAACTGACTGATCGGAGTTCTCGCGGTAGAGATCATATAGAAGTCCCTCAGGCGATCGGGAGTTCCGCTGGTATCAGCAGGTTGCTTTATCCAATTGTGCACCTGAACCGTAACTGTTTAGTGCAAACCTGGAATTCGCTGATGGGCAACGAATGAAGATTGCATTTTCTATGTGTCTAGCCTAGATGCGTCGGTCTTCCCCGCTCCAGAGGAGCGGCATGTGAATATCTACAATAAATGGAAAATTAGCGCGATGTGGTAATAGTAAACCGTGTCAGGAGCGGAATCGCGTTACTACGAATCTGGAGGCAGAGGCGAATAGAATTAGCATTTCCTTTACAATAATGATTTTCAAATGCGATGGTCAATACACCTCTAATCTCATAAGCAATTCCACGCCTTCGCGCTAGAAATCAATAGACTAAACACTTACCTTTTTTCTTCATGACATAACTTTCTGTCCATTTTGAGGGTCTAATTAACGATGTCGTTAAAACCTTTGCGGTAGCATTGAATTCTTTTTGCGATTTGGCGCATGTGACATATGTGTTCAACCGACGAACAGTTAGTTGCCCAAACACTCGCGGGAGATCGTGACGCTTTCGGGGCTATGGTGCACAAATATCAGGAGACGGTCTTCACCTACGTTTTTCAGAGGGTGAGAAATGAGGTCGATGCACAGGATGTCATACAGGAGGTCTTCCTACGGGCATATCGCGGTCACTATAACTTGCGGCACCCGCATCGCTTCCGAAGTTGGTTGTACACGATTGTGTCCAACGAGTGTAACCGCTGGCTGGCACGAACGGCGAAAACACGTCAGCGCGAAATCCTATTGGAGGATGCCGCGGACGACGACTTACAAGTCGAACCCGTGCACACTGTCTCCACCGAGGGTTGGCGGGTAGACCTTGAGCAGGCAATAGCGGCGCTTCCCGATGAAAATCGGGTTGCCGTCTCCATGTTCTATATGAGTGACTGTTCGTTGAAGGAAATCTCCGAGTTTCTCGGCGTTTCAGTGAACACTGTCAGGGGCAAGCTACATCGCGCGCGTCAACAACTCGCTAGCGTACTGTCTGAGAAGACTGGGAGAGATTGGAGGGGAAAAACAATCATGGATCATCCGTTGTTAGATATTGACCGCATAGACCAAGAACCTGATCGCTATCTCCATAGTGTTGGCGACGTGTTCGCGCTTTTTGACGAAGAAATGCAGGATTCCGGTAACATCTCTTACGGTGTACGTGCTGCGGGGGAACGTTACTTCGTAAAAACAGCCGGACACCCGGATAACCCGGATTCCTATCTGAATCACGCCGAAAGGGTGTCCATGCTTCGCAACGCCGTCCAGTTGCGGCAGGGTTGTAGCTACCATACGCTGCCAGCGCTCCATCAAGTCGTTGAATCCCCTACCGGTCCCTTGCTCGTCTATGAATGGGTGAACGGCGAGCTTGTCCGTACCGACGCTGCAAGGCGCGACCATCCGGGATCAACTTTTCAACGTTTCAGGGGACTCCCCTCCGAGGAGATTTTGAACGTCCTCGACCAAATTTACGAGTTGCACTATCAGCTTGCACAAAACGGCTGGATTGCGGTTGATTTCTACGACGGTTGCATGATCTACGACTTCCGGCATCAGAAATTTCACGTTATAGACCTCGACCTTTACCGTGATGCGCCGTTTGTAAATGAGATGGGAAGGATGTTCGGATCAATCCGCTTCATGGCGCCCGAGGAGTTTGAGTTGGGTGCGCGGATCGATGAACGTACGAATGTGTTCACCATGGGGCGCACCGCCGCCGTGTTTCTGTCGGATGGGACACTGGATCGCGAGCCGTTTCGCGGCAGCGATGCGCAGTACGAGGTTGTACGTCGCGCCTGCCGGGACAAACGGAATGAGCGTTATGACTCGATGGAGGCATTCTATCGCGCCTGGGGACAGGCCCGCCATGAATAATCTCATACTAACTTGTAGGGTGGGATCAAAGTTGTAGATGTAGGGTGGGCACTGCCCACCATGTTACTACTTAGACTTGGGATTCTCCGCGCCGGCTTAATCTTCCCCTGACGGCTTCCCCGTAAAGCTGTCCTTCTCAATGATAGCCATATTCATCATTCCCCATTCGATGCTTTCAGGTCCGGCGTCAGACCATTCCCCGGAATGCTCGATTAAAACAAAATCTTCGTCGCCCCAGTCGGCGTCCTGCGGTTCATGAGACCCCCAATTGGTATAGGTGACCGGTTCGCCGCTTGCCCAAACCCATTCTCCCTCATTCGCATAATCGGTTAGCCCAATCCAACAGTGTTGAGGTTTGAAAGTCTTCAATAACCACTCCTGTTCAGCCGCATCGGTGATTGAGACCAAATACGCATTCTCGGCGACAGCTTGGCTGTTTGCATCGTCCCAACTCCCGCAGCGGATTCGCTTGTAGGCGTGTCCATTTTCCGGATTCACCACCCACGCTCCCATGTCACGCGACACCGATGATGTAGGCGATTTCACAGAGACTTCGACTCGAGCAGCAGCCATGTCCGCGAGAGTCGATCGCTTGCCAAGCGTGAATAGCAATCCCTCTTTGTATTCCCCCTTTCTCAACAGGAACGGCTCCGCTGTCGCTGAAAATCCTTGATAGTCCACCGTAACGGTATAAATCCCTGTCCCATCGACCTTGTATACAAAGTAACCGTCGGCGTCCGTCTCGCCTGTGGAACTCGAACTACCCACCCCATCGTGATAATTTCGGTTTGCACTGATTTGAATATGTGCGCTGACAAGGGGAGTTCCGTCGGTGAAGACTATTCTGCCTCGAATGTATTGCCGAGCCCTCACTCTTATTTCAACGTTCTCAACGTGCGTGTCCGGCTTGATGGCAAACACGATTCCGTCAAACGCCGATGGCTGATGCGGGTAAACCGTCACCGAACCGACTTTCATGGATATGATCTCATGGCCGGTCGCGGACTCATGGTCAGTCCTTGACTTGAAGACCGTGTCCACTCGCATCTTTACCGGTGCGATGTTACGGATGGAAAAACGCCCCTCATCGTCGGTACGCGATTTGCGTAATCCCATTAACGCAACGATTCCTTGAAGCCACGAACTATTGACGCTCTCAACCGAATCAGGAGGAACTGGCGAAAGGACTAACCTGAATCCGGAGACCGGGTTGCCCTTCAAATCAAGGACGAGGCCGGATAGTGAAGAGGAATCCTTTAGAGCGATACTTTGTGGAGAAGCCGCGAGCAGTAGCACCATAGTGACCGCGAATAGCCAAAGGTTTTCTCGTATCGGCGCGAGAATCGAACGCTTGAAATGAGAACAATTCATGATAAATGCCTCCTTCGCATGGTTAATCGTAAAAATGGCTAATGTTCTGGCAGTTCAATGAACCGAACTTGGCGGTTCACCGACTCATGGTTGGCGTCGAGGATGCGCCGCTCTTTTCGATGATAGCCATTCGAGCTAGCTGCCACTTCGGGTTTCCGGGTCCGACATTGTACCATTTTCCGTCCGGTGTGAGCCCCATGAAGACATGTTCTCCTTCGCCGTGGTCGGAATCCGTCGGTTCATCGTACGCCCAGTTCGTGTAGGTAATCGGCTCGCCATTCATCCATTTCCAGTCTCCCTCCTTCTCTACATCGGTTAGTCCGATCCAATAGGGCGCCGTCCCAAAGACATTCACGAGCCATTCCTGCTCCGCGGCGTCGTTAATCGAGACCAAGTATGCACCTTCGCTCATGGCTTCCGCTTGAGCGTCTTCCCGACGCTCGCAATGAATGCTCTTGTAAGCGTGTCCGTTCGCGGGATTCATGACCCACGCGCCGTCACGATCCGGTATGACCGGAGCGGGAGTTGGCTCGATGGAAATCGGCGGGCTGTCAAGTGTTAAGACCAAGTCATCGCGTCGCTGCCCCGCTTCAAGTGCGAACTGCTCCGAACTCGCCGACAGCCCTTGGAACTCAATCGCGACCGTGTAAAACGCGGGCTCCTTCACGTAAATCGCAAAGTAGCCTTCGTCATCTGTCCGCGCCGAACTGCCGCTCTCGCCGCGAACGTCCCCTTCAAAATCTAGCTGTCGTACACTGGTTCGGACTTCGGCATTGAAAAGCGGTGTGCCATCGGCGAAAACGACCCGCCCCCGAATTCGCATTCGAGGTCTCACTACGACCTCAATGTCTTCAAGGTGCGTCCCCGGCTCAATCGTAAACGTAATTCCACCGTAAGGGGGCCGCTCCCGGCTGGACGGATAGAAAGTCATTACTCCGATGTCAATCGATACTACCTCGGCGTCGGCGAGATTATCCTCATTAAAATCATCTGGCGGCGTGTCGCCGTCCATGTAGTTAGGTTGCGGCATGAATTGAATAGGAAACGGTTCGATCCCAGCAATCGAAAACCGTCCCTCTTCATCCGTATCCGATTTTAGCGTCAGGGCTTGTGCGCCTCCATTGAGCCCTTCAAACATGAAAAACGGCTGAATCTCCCCATCCGCAGAATAAATCGGCGCAACAGCCAACGGGAACCCGGCAATAGGGTTTCCATCTGTGTCAACAACGCGGCCGGAAAACGCGAGTTTATCGGCGTCCCTCCCCGTCACTGCAGCCGCAACTTGCAGATTAGCGGGTTTCGCGGCATCCGCTCTAGATGTGCTCCCTCGGTCAATTGACTGATGGCTTCGCTCGGTAGAGGCGCGGCTGGAGCCGCCCAATGTCCGCTTCGCCATCGGTTCCGGAACACCTGGAATCGAGACGCGTGTTGAATACGAAACGGGTTCAACTAGTGCGACCTCTATGGGTACTCGGTTTGTGTTTGACGGCGCCAAGCCGACATGATGTGCGGACAATGCCGGCGGCAATTCGTCTCGCGATCCAACAAACCCGATGAAGATGCAGAATGCCACAATCAATGAGCATAGAGTCTTACTGACCGTGGCACTACTCCACGCAAACCCCATCGTCGGCGCTGGTAAATGGCGAATCTGCTCCATCATCTGCATGAGAAACCCTCCTGTCAGTTTGTGGCTTTTCAGTAGTCTACCGTACCGCTCAGCCAGTGCATTACCGAGTTGCCGTCGAGCACGATACAACCTGGTCTTTACCGTGTTCACCGAGACACCGAGAAATTCTGAAATCTCCTTCAGCGTACAATCGCCCATGTAGAACATCGACACAGCGACTCGATTTTCGTCAGAGAGCGCCGCGATTGCTTGTTCTAGGTCCTCCGGCCACCCCTCTGTGGGAACTGTGTACGCCGGTTCAACCCCTACGTCACTGTCCGCCGCATCGGTCAATACAACCTCGTGCTGACGTGTTTTCGCAGCCTGTGCCAACCAGCGGTTGCATTCGTTGGACATGATGGTATACAACCAACTTCGGAAGCGATGTGGATGCCGCAGTGCATAGAGATTGCGGTATGCACGCAGGAATACCTCCTGCATGACATCCTGCGCATCAGCCTCGTTTCTGACCTTTTGAAAGGCGTAAGCAAAAACCATCTCCTGATACTTGTGCACAAGAACGCCGAAGGCATCTCGATCACCTGCGAGCGTTTGGGAAACTAGCTGTTCATCGGCTGAATACATAACACGCACCAAATCGAAGAACGAATCCAACGTCAGCGCATAGGATTGAACACAATTGCTATTTAGACCCTCGAAGCGGCCAAAAGGTTCTTCCGTATGGAAAAAAGTTCACAGGCGCCCTCCTTACACGAAGCTAAGCCATATCGAATCGACGGCTTACGGACAGGCCTTCCTAAACGTGGGTTCAAGACAGTGCTCGATAAAAACCATCGCGATAGCTGTATTTGTCGCATTCATTGTAGGGAACGCAGATCTGCGTTCCTTACTACGGGGGAAGATATCATATCGCCGTGAAAGACTGATTCGGTAGGTATTATAATACGAATTGTGCGTGTGTTTGTATCCGAATCGAATCTGATTTGGCGTAGGTGGTTATAGTCATTTACCCTTAGATTTACACATATGTTAATTGCATGTTAAGCAAGTTTCAAAAATACAATTTACATTTTGAGGATGAAATAGAGAATAAGCCCCTGTCCGCTCCTGCTGGATTGGCAAATCCAGCAGATTCTAATCTATAGAGAGTCCCTATGTCCGCAGAAACCGATAGCTTTATTCTTCTGCTCCGATGGAATGACTATTAAGAGTGGAGCGGTGGGAGATCTTCCGCCCTTCCACTCTTCGATCCTTCCAATCCTAGGCCTCCTAGACGATGCGGAAGATGAACTTTTATACTGAAACTTGCTTAACGAACCATAACGATATGTGTAAGTGCCCGGAAAATAGGACGCACTTCTGTACAGCAAACTGTTAGTTTGCGGACAACACAATCTGACACGTCAACCGACCGGATAGAACCACGCGAGCGATTAGCGAGTGCGATAGAGATCCCCGGGTGATAGCGATCCCTTGTGCGACAGAAGAGTCTCATTATCCACTGGCATCTGTAATTATCAGTTGTAATGGATTTTAATCAAAAAGGGACTTCGGCAAACGGGGGTATTTGACCCGCGTCATAAGGAAGGGAATGACTGGAAAGGACTAATGGGAGAGGGAGAACAGACGGACATCCGATGCTAAACGTTGAACACATCGACTACGTCCCCGAACATTGCCTCCCTGACATCGGCGGCGTGTTCGCGGCTTTCGATGAGGAAACACAGGGATTCCCTGAGACTGTTTGCTGGATACGAGTTGCTCGGTAACGCATTTTTTCTCGAATCACTCTGAGTGGCTCCCACGCTCCACGGCGTTCTCGGCCGGTAGCGGCTTTTTCACACTTGCATTAAACTTCCGAACAAGATTTTCTACCCACCACGTAGCCTCTGAAAGCGCCAGCGGCGATGAAGCTAGTGAATAAGGGGTGCGATAGAAATCTTTCAGATTGTACTATATCCGACACCACTGACGCCTCTATCAATAGTCAAACAAATAGACCGTACGGGTGAATCTCCCGCGCTTTTCTCCAACGCTTGATTGCCACCGTTTGTTATACCGCTGTTGGCTATTTGATCTTGCCCCAGATGGTGAGGAAGTTCGCGGCTGGAGACACGGACCATCCTCCTGGATCAAACCAGTCGGGATCGGTATCGCCGTTACGGTGCGCACTGAGTTGACTTATGTAATCTCCGTCAGCAGTCATCAAGTGAATTTCTTGCCTGGAGCCAATATTGACATCTTTAGTAGTCACATATGCAATCGTTCGTCCGTCGGGAGACCATGCAGGGAGTATTTTATGTGGTCGACCGCGTGTTAGTCTTCTTGTCAGACCGCTGCCGTCTGTCTTCACGACATGGATTTCATATACTAAGCTTCTTGTGAGAAGGTCATACGCAATTCGTTGTCCGTCAGGCGACCACGAGGGGTTGTCCTTAAGCCATAAATCTTGTGTAAGTCTTTCCTGATTGTCGCCATTCTCATCCATGACGTAGATTTGGCTTCCCCCGTCCCTAGAGGATGCGAAGGCAATTCGTTTGCCATCAGGCGACCACTCCGGACTACTATTCGGTCCTACGTGAGTCAACAATGTCTGGTTTTGGCCGTCGGCGTCCATTAACCAAACCTGTTCTTGCGCCGCTTTGAATCGAGTGAATGCGATCTTTGCCCCATCGGGCGACCACGCCGGTTCCGAACCACCCGAAATGCCCGTTAGATTCATCAAAACCCATCCATCCATAACATCGGAATCCATAACGTGAATATTTGAATTCCTAATAAACGCAATCCTGTCGCCATCGGGAGACCATGACGGTTGATGGTCCCGTGCCGGATCATTCGTTAACCTAACCTGATTGCCTCCGTCGCCATCCATAATGTAGATTTCGCTATTTCCATCTCTCGTGGAGCTGAAAGCAATCTTGGCGCCGCGAGAGGCGTAACCGTATGCCGCTATTTGCATCTGGATCAACAGTGAGACGAGGAGCACTGAGATCAAGAATCGTTTAGCCCTGACTGGCATCGCTACCTCCTTAGCCATAGGCAACCCAAGTTGCTGACTTCATGCATTCAGACAGTCGCCAGCTTTTTTTTGCGCAAACTGGTGAGTTACCCCCAATGTTTAGACAGTTATGAACGAAGATTAAGGTGTAAAGGCTATCCAATCCGGCTACGTTTCAACGCCTAATGTTGTTGGAAATACACCTCGTGAGGCGTCTTTTTATTGAGCGACCCATGAAGCCGCTCCTCATTATAAAACTTGAAATAGTTGTTCAAGCCGCTCCAAGCAGTGTGAACAGAGTCATATCACCATTGCCCACTCTTCAATCTGCCCCATATTGTAACCTTAGTGTCTACTGGTGAAACCGAGAGCGGTCCGGGGTGATACCAATCAGGCTGATAGCTTGAATCCTCTTCAATCTTTAGCAACGATTGTATTTCCCCCGTAGCAATATCAGTCAAATAGATTCTGAGTTTGCCGTCTAGTCGAGTAGAATGAAATGCAATAGTTTCACCATCCGGTGACCATGTGGGGTGTCCATCTACATCTGGAAATTCAATATCTATTCTACTCGTTAACTGCCTCTGATTTGCACCATTGCTATTCATCACCCAAATCCTTTGACCATCTACATATGCAATATGCTCACCGTCGGGTGACCATGCCGGGGAACGCTTAAATCCGGAGTCATGCGTTAACTGTCTTTTGTTTTTTCCATTACTTCCCATTACGTAAATCTGGTCAATCATAGCACCTTCACCTGAAACAAATGCTATTCGAGATCCTCCCGGTGACCAACAAGGTTGTATATTCCCTGCACTAGTAAGGTTCCGCATGTTACTTCCATCAGCATCTATTACACAGATTTCAAAGCGTTGAATCGCAGGTTTAACGTTTAACGTATTGTCTCGTTGAGCCTGATATGCAATTCTTTTTCCATCAGGTGACCAAGCCGGGCTTTCAGCACGAATTTCATTTGTTAATCGAGTTAGATTCCTACGATCAGCGTCAACGACCCAGATTTGAGACTGATTGCCACCCCAATTAGATGCAAAGGCTAGCTTTTTACCATCGGGTGACCAAGTAGGATCATCGTTATATGATGGGTTCCATGTTATCTGTCTAAGGTTTTTCCCATCACCATCTACTACAAAAATATCTGACTGTTTTTCTCCGACAGCCCTAGTAAAAGCAATCTTAGTTTTACGAATAGCGTAACTATTTTCTACAATTTGAAATATCAGCAAAACTAGAATGGTAGCAGTCAATCGCTTAGTTCTAAGTAACATTTTTCCCTCCCGGCTCAATGCCTTACTTAGAACCTGTTGAAAAGTGCAGTTTGTAGGGTGCGCACCGCGCACCAGCCTCTACTAGCCCCGGAGGGGCGGAAGGTGTGTAGAAATGTCGAAACCTCGTACACCTAAGCCCCAGCGGGGCGACAGGTATATGGCAGGAAATCACGAAAGACGTGTCTTCAACTGACCAAAAATGGTTTGACTACGGACTTTTCAAACAGGCTCTTAACGCAAAGTGCTACCTATAACAGAGAAACCGAGTTTTTAGTTCACGATCGCTAAATTATAGGCAATTTGGTTTGATTTTCGTCAATCTCGCGTTTCCACGTCGGAAAAAACTCGGTTCTGTGCCCCCTTCGAACAAAGATGGCAACTTGGGTTACTTAACAATCTTGTCTAGAATCGCCCATAGAGTTATCTTCTATTGCTCAGTTCATATGCGCGAATAGACGCACGGGAAATAATAATGAATTCCAACGAGGCGGCGGCGCACAGACATCCGGCTCATTGGGAACCGGGTTGTGTTAACTTACCCCATTGTTTAGACTGTCATGAACGAAAATTAAGGTGTAAAGGCTATCTAATCCGGCTAGGTTTCAACGCCTAACGTTGTTGGAAATACACCTCGTGAGGTGTCCTTTTATTGAGCGACCCATGAAGCCGCTCCTCATTATAAAACTTGAAATAGTTGTTCAAGCCGCACCAAGCAGTGTGAACAGAGTCATATCACCATTGCCCACTCTTCAATCTGCCCCATATTGTAATTTTAGTGTCTACTGGTGAAGCCGCGAGCGGTCCGGGATGATACCAATCAGCCTGATTGCTGATGTTCTGATGAGGCGGCAACAACTGATTAACAAAGCCACTATCAACACTGACTATGAACAATTTGGTTCTGGGACCGTCTCTACCAGAATCAAATACAATGTGCTTACCGTCGGGCGACCATGTTGGATGCCCATCCAGTGCCCTTCTAATATTCCGATTCGTTAGTTGCCTTTTATTCTCACCATTGCTGTCCATTATCCAAAGCTGGTAATTGTGTTCGTATGCTATGCTATTTCCATCGGGTGACCATGCTGGAAAGTAGGTTTCTCCAATGTTATGCGTTAACTTCCTCATGTTTGTCCCGTCAGCATTAATTACATGAAGTTGAGGGAGTGAATCAAGATTTTTTGTCCACATAAACACTATTCGTGTTCCCCCCGGAGACCAACATGGTTGAATGCTATCCTCACCTACAAGTTGCCTTTGGTTGCTCCCATCTGAATCCATTAGGTAGAGTTCATAGAGTGGTGCGCTAAAGGCATATTCCCCTGCCCTCTTACGTTGGGAGTGATATGCTATCGTCGTTCCATCAGGTGACCAGTCCGGTTTATCGTCATGAAACCCATCTGTTAACTGCTTCAGATTCTTACCATCAGCATCAATCACCCAGATGTGATTTTGATTATTGACCCTATCCGAAACAAACGCAATCTTCTTTCCATCGGGAGACCACGTTGGAGCCCAATCTGTAGCTGGGTGTGTTGTTATTCTTGTTTCATCTTGCCTTTTTCCTTGAACAACATAAATATCAGGATTAGCGTCCCTAGATGAATGGAAAACAATTTTCTTATCATCTCTAGCGTAACTGGTTTGAATTAGAATAAACAGTATGAGTATGGATCGAACTATGGCAGTCATTTTTCTCTCCTTTCTGATTCATCTACACGGGTAATCTCGGCAAGAATGGAAAGTAGAGTATCCTCTCTCAAAGACGGGTTTGGAGTTTTCAAACCGGCTCTAAAACAAGAAAAATTGGATTCGCAGATTTTGTACCGCAAACTGTCAGTTTGCGCATCACAAGCACGAATGCTTTTCAGATGCGCTCCTACGCGTTAGATTGACAAAGTATATCCGATAGGTAGGGCGGAATCGGCAATTGTCGAACCGCTAATCCCTTCTCTCTCCGCCAACCACGCGCATAGTTCATCGGAGGCGGAACGCGATTTTCTTCAACCCCCCATGTTGTAATCCGGTTGCCTACTGGAGAAACCGAGAACGGTCCGGGGTGACACCAATCAGGTTGGTAACTCCAGCTATCGTGAGCATGGCGCTTTCGGTCGACATCGCTGCTAGATACCTCCACCAGGTAAATTCGAATCCCACCATCTCTTCGCAAAGAATGAATCGCTATGGATGCACTGTTCGGCGACCATGTGGGGTGTTCATCTTTGACGAATCTTAAATCATCTTTGATTATCCACGTGAGTTGTCTCCGATTCTCATCGTTTCTGTTCATCACCCATATCCTTTGATCGCCCGCATACGCAATCTTCTTTCCGTCAGGTGACCTTGATAAAATACGTTTATGCAATGAGTCATGCGTTAACTGCTTCTGATTTTGTCCATCGGAATCAATTACGTAACTTCGAGCGATGATTCTTAGCTAGCGCCCTTTTGCTTGAAACCGACTCTGACCGCGGTGGCTTGCAAATCTTCGAATTAGTAACACCCTCCACTCAATACTCAAGCAGAGCCTTAATCCGGTTTTCAAGATTTACTTGGAATACGTCCTCATATATGGCGTGTACGGCGTCCGCGATACCCGCGATTTCGCCTTCCGAATTAATTAGGACAACCGAATTGGAGGGCCAGACAGCGTATCGATCAAATGTTTTGCCCCGCGCGCCGACGAGGTCTGTCGCACGGTCTAGTCCGACCGAATAGTCAAGTGACTGTTCAGCGATGTGTTGTTTAACCTTCTCAACCTTTGCAGTTGCGGCACAGACAGCCACACAAACAAGACCTTTTTCGTGATAGGTCTGGTGCAGGGAATTCAACAAATCGACCCACTGACGGTAATTCAAGTGCGCCGGCTCCCAGAAATAGAGGGCAATTGTCTTGCCCTTCAGCCCTCTGATGGAAACAGGCGTGCCGGTTAACCACTCCTCAACCTCCAACTCTGGCGCGGGTTGCCCCGTTAAGGTTTTGGAACGTTTCATGATATCATTCATGTAGGCATTCTGCGCTCGTTGCTTTGCGGCTAGGTCCGGCGGCAATTTTTTCACGACAAGATCCGCAAGATCGTCCATCTCTGCTGTTGCGGTGAAGGGTCCAGAGGTCGCACCATAATACGCCTCTGGGGCCACATTCGCGTGAATTATGTACTCTTCGCCATCGACAAGTCCAACCGCTTGAAATCGTCCATCGCTATCCGTCACACCAACGTTTGTGGCAACCAAGAACTTGCGCTGACGACTCCAACGGCTCATACTGATTGAAACCGATGGCATCGGCTCGCCCTTCTCATCCACCACTCGACCGGAAACCTTGACCTTCCCGTGCTGTTCCATCTGAATCTGAATCGACTCGCCCGGTTCGGCTTCCACCTCCGTCGCGCCGCTCAGTCCGAGTTCTCGCTGATCGGCTGTCAGGCGGAGTCGCTGCCCGGGACGCGGTCCGCGAATAATGTACTCTCCTCTTTCATTTGATCGCCCGCCAATCCGGTTATTCATCGCCAATTCTTCGGCAACCCATGCGTCTAGCACCGGCTCGCCAGCCTCCGTCAAAGTTCGGACAACCAACTCCATCCCCTTGGAAAACTTAAAATCAACGGTAACGCTCTCGCCTTCTGCGACATCGACATATCTCCTTACCTCGCCGATATCTTGGTAACCCAGCGGTGCGCTAGCCATAACGAGCACGCGCCCAGGTGCGGCGTGAAAGCGATAGACACCGGTTTCGTCCGGGTTAGTACTGTGCCGCGACGTCTGAGATTCCGGTCGGGCAGCATCTTGAAAATAGATAATGTTACTAAGCGATTCGTCGGTATCTTTGTCGATTAAACGCCCAGTGATAAGCCCGCACCGAATTAAGCTCAGGTCCATGTTGAAAACGGTCTGCCCTTCCGATACCTTGATACCTTGCCGAGCGACAGCCGTCCATCCCTCTGGGCCCTTGTTGAGAAAGAGGTTATATTCGCCAGCACCGAGGTTCGTCAAGACAAAACTTCCGTTCTCATCAACGCTTGCCGTCCACCAATCATCATGCGGATCGTTGCTCCGGAGGTCTACTGTCGCTTTCGCTACGGGTTTACCCGTTTCGGCGTAGCTGAGGCGCCCCTCAATGCGAGCTTCACGCTTTAGCCGGAACTCGAGGTCTTGCCTGCCAACTGGAACCGAGACGCGTTTCGTCTTGGCGTACCCAGGTCCCTGGACATAAAGAATTGTGTTCGCCCTAGGCGGGAGCCTGCGGAAAATAAACTTCCCATCTGCATCGGTCTTGGCAGGAGGCGTGCGATGAAAGATATCCAACATCGAATAATCTTCGTAGTCTCCAATTCGAGGTGGAAAAACATTTCCTCCCCCCGAGAACTGAAATTTTGCTTCCGCGTTTTGGATTGGTTCGCCTGCTTGGTTCATAACCCTCCCGGAGATGGTTCCCGGCGCACCAAGTTGAATTTCAACATTCGCCGTGTTTTTGAGGGACAGCTTCCTCCATAGGTGTGCGTAATCGGGGTGTGTAACGACGATATCTAAGCGCCCCTCCAACTTCACAGGCTCAGGGCGCATCAGCTCAAAGCGAAACGTCCCGTCCTCCGCCGTCCGAGTGCCATGTTTGGTGCCTCCCCAATTTACGGCGTACAAAATCTCCGCCCCCTCCACCGGCTCACTGTCATCGTTGACGACACGGCCGGAATAGGTCAATTTTCCGGTGTCGATTTCCGCTATGGCAGCCGAGGATAGTGCGTTAGGGTTTCCTACGCCTCCGCCGTGTGGCAGTGGCGCACCGTGCGTTGAGCTATGTACCGGTTCTGTTGAGGCATGACTAGAGGCAGCCAGCGGACGTTTCCCCGTTGGCACGGGCACCCCCGAGACTGACGAGCGCGAAGAATAATAAACCGGCTCAAGAAGCGTGACTTCCATAGGCATTCGGTTAGTCACGGACTGCGTCAACCCGATATTGCCTGCTGACAACGAGGTTGGTATATCGTTCCGCACACCTATAAGTCCGATCAAGATACACAGCGCGGTAATCAGCGCAAATACGCTCTTGCCAACGGATGCGCTGCTCCACGCGAAACCCATCGCCGGAGCCGGTACGTGACGAAACTGCTCCATCATCTGCATGAGAAATCCTCCCGTGAGTTTGCGGCTCTTCAACAATTTACCGTAGTGTTCGGACAACGCGCTGCCGAGTTGCCGGCGCGCCCGATGCAGCTTCCCCCTGACGGTGTTCACGGAGACGCCGAGAAATTCGGCGATTTCCTTTAACGAACAGTCACCCATATAGAACATAGATATAGCAACCCGATTTTCATCGGGAAGCGCGGAAATGGCTTGTTCAACGTCTTCCGTCCAGGCATCGGTAGGGACAGCGTGTGTGAGATCGGCGCGTAGTTTATCGTTCCCCGCATCCGCCAGCATCATTTCACGCTGACGTGTTTTCGCGGCTCGTGCCAGCCAGCGGTTGCATTCGTTGGACATGATAGTATACAACCAGCTTCTGAACCGATGTGGATGCCGTAATGAATAGAGATTTCGATATGCGCGCAGGAATACTTCCTGTGTGACATCCTGGGCGTCAGCCTCGTTTCTTACTTTTTGAAAGGCGTAGGCAAAAACCATATCCTGATACTTGTGCACGAGCACCCCAAAGGCGTCTCGATCGCCTGCAAGTGTTTGGGAAACTAACTGTTCGTCGGCTAAATGCATGACACGCTCCACATCGAAAAGAGGCCAAACGTTGCCGTAAAGGTTGAACAAAATCGCCAATTAGACCCTCGGAAGGGCCAAAATGTTATGGCGAAATAAAAAATAAAGTTAAATCCTCCCAAAAAAAGTTCATCCACATTTGACGAATTTTGGCTGAATACGGTCAGTCCTTCCAGTAGATGTATTTAAGGCTGTGTCGGACAAAACTGGACGCGATGGCTGAATTTGTTGCATTCACTGTTGGGAATGCAGATCTGCATTCTCTATTGCTGCCGGAGATGCCCATTCGCTTTGAAGGACGGATTCGACTGGTATTATAGTACAGTTTCTACCTGCATATGTATCCGAATGGAATAAAACCGAGCGTGGATTGACAGATTAGGTGAGGACCGTAGGATATGACAGAATTAACCCATGTCGCACACTGAGGACAAGAAACGGAAAAGAGACAGGAAGGGAAAGACAACCATGGATGGAGCATCCGATGCTAGAAGCCGATTGAATCGACGGAGAATATTAGCCAAATCGCAAATTGCTGGATTCCGACAAAGGAATGCGGGATAGGTTGGTTACGGGACGCGGTCTACCGGGTAATGTGCGGCACACAATCCGTACGTGTTTGGAGGGATTTGACCGCTTCCTGAATTACGCTGGAGGAGTGTTCACACGCTGTACCGGTATCCGCTTGTGGAAGGATTTCTGTCACCTGCTTTGGACTACACAGGAAGACTTTGAACCCAATATGTAGAGAAAGTTCCCATCCAAGGTGAGACACTGGGATGGCTGCGAGAGGTTTTCGAGCAGACCTATCCCCTTCAAGTCTTCAGTAGTAGATAATTCCGCTACAAATAGAGTGCCATCTTTCCTGAGGATATAGACCAGATTCCCCGCGAGCAGAAAATCTGCAACGCGACTCTCCTTGCCTCGGTTGATTTCGACAGTTTTCATCCAATTGTCTTGGGAGACAAGATAAAGCGTATCTTCATTTGCTTGCCCTTCGATGACATGTGTTATCTCTTCCGTCTCGGGATGTTTCCCTGAAGTATATAGGTATTTGGTATACGCTAACGCAACATCCATGGAATAAATGCGGCTTTCTTTCGAGGGCAAAAAACACAATTGAGGGTCGTCTTGATGGAGATGCACCCAAGAAATATATTGCGGGGACATATGTACTTTGACTGCCCAGCTAGCACTCAGTTCAAGCAAGTCGCTCCAATCGGCAAGTTGATTTGCAAGGTCGGGGGGCAGTTCTCCTTGTGGCGAGTCCGAAAACCGGCGAAAGAAACGCACGCTATTTGCCAAAGAATCTAAATTATTTTTGGCAAGTTGGTGAATCAATTCTACCCCTTCACCCTTAGCACGGAAGAGGAGGACGGGCGGACGCAACCCTACGTCATAGGAATTTACCAAATAAGGTTGTTCAGGTTGGGAAAGATTGAAAACATGCAAATAATTGTGCCTGCCATGTGCATAGGCATAATTTCCCTTGATTTTTAGGTCAAAGAGATGAGTGTGAAGATTCCCTTTGTGTCCCGCGTGAAACACCCATTGCGGATCCAACGGATTCTTGAGATGAAGAACATACAAACCCTTTTGCGTTGGGAAAAACGCATAGTCTTTGAAAATCACCGTTTTGCCTGAAATTGTATCGAGCGGTAAATTCCAAAGAAGTTTCGGAGCTGAAGGATTCGCTACATCCAAGAAATGCACACCATAAGCCGTGGTTGCCAGCGCGAACTTCCTCCAAACCGATATGCTACTATAATATTCCGGTTTTGAAGGTAGAGAAGTCGATGAAACTTTGAGGGGCTTTGTGGGATCCGAGACATCCACGATCTCCAATACGCTGCTAGAATCCGCTATGTCCAACGTTAATTCTATTTCGGGAATGGGTACCTGTATCTCCGGTGCGCAGCCAATTGTCCAAAGGGATAATAACAGGAACACCAAGGGGCAAAACGAGGTGATCAGAACTATAAGTCGTGAAAACTTTGTAACTTTCGTTTCTTGTTGCTCCATAGATAAGGTTCCCAGCCAATTTCTTTGAAAGGACCATCTTTTTAAGTCTCTCAATCCAATATGCAATCGAAACCTCTCTTTACCCAAACATTTCTTATGGCAAAAAACGGGCAGGTGTGGTAGTCATACGAAATAATTCCCCCTCCTGAATCCCTGGACCAAGTTCTATTTTCATAACTCCCTCAAAGAGTGGTAGAAGTCGCTCAAGGCTGTCCATGTCGCGTGTCACAAAATAATATTGTGACAAGAGTCCTGGCAACTCATTGTCAAGTTCTGCCATCCTGTACCGTGCTTGATCTTGCTGTTCACCAAATTCCGGCGTCCAATTCGGAATGTCGGCATTAATTATATCCATTAGCCGCCGATATTCATCCGTTCCTTCATGAAGCTGCTGCACTATTGAATTCGCTTCCCGTTGTTGCTCCGGTGTCAGACCGGACTCAGGATTTGAGTATTCAACCTCATCATCAAAACTAAACTCGTCTTGAAAATCAAACTCATTACCGAGTGTTAAATTTTCACCGTCTGTTGACTTTTCATCGTCTGTTGACTCTTCACCATCCATTGATTCAAGCCATGCCAGCATCTCGTCAACTTCCGTAGTGTTGAATTCATCTACTGCCCCACTGATAGATTCACGTTGAGAAGAGATGCCATCATCGCGAGTTATTGTGCCGTTGAGTTTCTTTTCTGATTCCTCTTCCGGTACATCCTTCCAGAGAACTCCTGATAGAAGAAGAGCAACCAGGAACGATCCAATTCCAATAATATACATTGAGGTTGTTACAAGCTTAAACCAGTCAACCCCGTTTTGTCGTTTCATCATTTCCTCCTGCACTTCCAATGTCGAATCTTTGGTAGATATACTCCGCGCTGCTGGAAATTGCGTGTTTTCAAGAGTTTGGTGAAGTAGCAGGCACAATCAATTGATCCCGATTTGTGGTACCCCATTATCCTTGGCGGAATAATTCTTTCCGCAAGTAATATTCGATTCTAGTCAGAGTCCATTTTTTCGATCCAGAGGATCGACATGTTGATAGAATACGATACGCCCAATTCTCCGCGCTCCAGCGGAGCGCTATGTGAAGTGTTACTTGGTAGGAGCAATCTCCGAATCGCGAGACGCTAGTGCTGCGAAAACAAGCGCAATATTACCCAACGCAAGGCATAACTCTCATAATCAACTTAGGGTTAATCTCCGCTTTGCAGCATGTAAAACACGCCGACCTCTCGGCGTGTTCACATTGGCCCGCGATTCAGTCATACAGCCGCTCTTTTTCTATTCATTTGCTTGAGACTTGTGGCGTAGATTTCGCACCCAATATGTAGAGAAAGTCTCCATCCAAAGTGAGGCACTGGGCTGGCTGGGAAAGGTTTTCAATCAGACCTAGCCCCTTCAAGCCTTCAGTTGTGGATAATTCCGCAATAAACAAATCTCCGCCCTCCCTAAGAATATAAATTAGATTTCCCGAGAGTTGAAAATCCGCAATACGATCTCCTTCGTTGCTGTCAATTTTGACCGTTTCCATCCAACTGTCTTGGGAGATAAGATAAAACGTGTCTTTATCCCTCGCCCTGATAACACCCGTTACGTTTCCCGCCTTGGGACGTTCTATTATTCCCGAATTATACTGGTGCTTGATATATGCCGGTGCAATATCTAAGGGAAAAATGCGAGGGGTTTTCGGCGCAAGCAGCCACAATTGCGGATCATCTTCGTAGAGATGCGTCCAACAAAGGAATTGGGAGGTCATCTGGGCTTTGACGCTGATGCCAGTGCTGAGCTGAAGCAAATTGTTCCAGTCCGAAAGTTGGTCTGACATCTTTGGCGTTAATTCGCGGCGGTTGTCCCAAACCCCATTGCGAATAACAAAACCGATTCTACTATTCGGACCTATATCTTGATAAGGATCGACATCAATCTTGGTGGGCTGCAGATTTAGTTCTGCACGCAAAGCCCGGAATACGAGAAAAGAAGAAGGCTTCTCGATCGTATAGGAATCAACTAATCTAGGCTGTTCAGGTTGCAAGAGATCTAGAACATGGAGATATTGGTGTGCGTCATTGGTATACGCGTAGTTTCCCTTGATTCTTAAGTCGAGGAGAGGACTGTGGAGATTTCCTTTGTGTCCGGCGTGAAACACCCACTGCGGATCCAACGGATTCTTGAGTTGAAGAACGTACAATCCCTTGTGAGTTGGGAAAAACGCATGATCTTTGAACATTGCCGCTTTACCTGAGAGCGATCCAAACGGCAGATTCCAAAGAAGTCGCGGCGTTACAGGATTCGCCGTATCCAAGAAATGTATACCATAGGAGGTAGTTACCAACACAAACTGCTTCCAGACCGTTATGCTACTGCCATAAAACGGTTTTGACGGTAGAGAAATTGATGAAACTCTGACGGGTTTTGCCGGATTCGAGACGTCGACAATCTCCAATACGCTGCAAAATTCATCAGCATCTAGATTTGCTCCGATATCGGAAATTGGGGCTTGCACATATGGTCCGCAGCCTGACGGCCACAGGCATAATGCCAGCACCAAGACGCAAAGTGAGGTGATGTGACCAATTATTTTAAAGAGCCTTGTGGTTCCCATCGTTTCACCCGAGCCCGAATCGAGCGATGCCCGCCCCCTTAATCTGCAAACAGATTCTGAATCTGATCTCCAAGATCCCAGGGATACACGGAACCCTTAATCTCTCCTGCCGCGTTAATCAGCACAATCGAACCTCTCCCTCCAATAAGGTATCGATCAAAGGTTTCGCCATTCGCGCCAACGACCTCCGTTGGCTTGTCCAGACCAATAGAGTATCGTAGCGAATGTTCCGCGATTTGCTGTTTGACCATATCGCCCCCTTCTGTAGCGGGAAAGATGGTTATGCAGACGAGCCCATTTTCTTCATAAATATCATGCAATACATTCAGCAAGCGTACTGATTGGATGTTGTCGGAGTTGCCAGATTCCCAGAAATCCAGAGCAATCGTGCTCCCTTTCAGATTTCTGATGGAAGAGACAGCACCGGCCAGCCACTCTTCGACCGCCAGTTCCGGTGCAGGCTTCCCTTCCAAGGCTTTGAATCGTTCCTCTAATTCCTCCTCGTACGCCCATCGCGCGCTCTGTCCTGGGGTCGGAGCAGGGCTCGGCTCGGTCGGCGTCAAAGTCAAGATAAGGTCGTCTTGATTCACTTTGATACCCTCAAAAATTCTATAATCACGATCGTTGCCGACATAAATTGATACCGTTGGATCCTTGATGTATTTCAACTCAAATTCGCCTTGCCCATTGGTGGCAACGGCAGGATAAACGACTCCGGTAGCTAGATCTTCTTGGGGGTCTATCGCCACCGTCGCTCGGAAAATCGGTTTGCCATCCGCACCCACGACCTTTCCGGCAAGGTATCCATCCGCTTTGACCAGCACAAGGTCGTGACGCTGGTTGGTTTTCAGAATCTCAAACTCATGATATGCGTAGTCCGGATGGATAATGTCCAGACTGTAGAGAACTACCATGGAAAGATTCTCAAGCCGATAATCGCCATTTTCATCGGTCAGCGTTTCCCAGCTTTGCGACTGCTGCGAGGTTACTAACCGTGCTCCACTCACCGGTTTACCAGATGTATCGGTGACGCGTCCCTCAATGAAATACGCACCGCCAGCAGGCTGCAGTACGAGATCCGAAATCTGGTTCATTCCCGGTGACGCGGTGAACAGTTCGGTTTGTGCTTCTCGATAGCCCTCTGTAACCGCAGAAATCTCGTACTGGTCACCGACGATGAGCCTAACTTCACTGAACCGTCCCTCACCGTCCGTCACAGCAACGGTTGAACTAATTCCCGCGTGCCGCTCGGGATCCCACAGCATCCTATCGATATTAACAGACGGAATCGGTTCTCCCTTGGGATTGACCACACGACCGGAAACTCTGACCGATTCGTAACGTTTCATTCGAATCTCAACTGACGCACTCGGCTGGATTTCGACCTCCGCGGAACCGCGCAATTTCAATTCGCTATGCTCGGCGGCAAGCTCAAGCCTCTGTCCGCGACGCAGCCCATGGATGGTAAGTTCGCCTTGCTCGTTCGATACGCCATACTCATGATGAAACCCGGACGGATCGGTGATACTCGCGCCGGAGACCGGTTCTCCAGTCTCCGTAAGATTCGACAGATCAGTGGGGTCCCCTCCGAAAACTGAAAATCGACGACGACTGTTTCAGCTTCAACGACATCAACATCTTCCCCAATGTGTCCAACATCTTGATATCCCTGCGGCGTGTAAACAATGACGAGACCAGGGCCAGGTGCAGCACTGAAGCGATAAGTTCCGGTCTCATCCGTTTGCACACTGTGGCTTCTCTCTTGAGGCGCAGGACGAGCGGCGTCGTACAAACTGACGTAATGATTGGCAATTGGTTCGTTCGTGTCTCGGTTCGTCACTCGCCCGGTTACGAAGCCTACCCGGACCAAGGTCAGGTCTACATTGGAGACTATCTGTCCTTCAACCACTTTGATGACCGCATTAGCGTTAGCCGTCCAACCCACCGGTCTCTCCTGTAGATAGACACTGTAAGTACCAGGGGCAAGATTGCCCACTACATACTTCCCGTTCGCATCGACATCTGCTTGTCCCCACCCCTCGGTCAAGTGAAGGCCTTCAACTGAAATTGTCGCGCTTTCGACCGGTGCACCGGTCTCCACATAACTGACGTGACCCTCAATCCGGGCCTCGCGGACTAGTTTAAACTCCAGCCCCTTTGTACCCGTTGGCACACCGGCTTGCCTTTTTCTTGCGTATCCTGGTCCGTAAACATACAGGGTCGCCATTCTACCTTGCGGCAGACTCCGGAAAACGAAACTTCCATTCACATCAGTCTTGGCGGTAGGAATGGGAATAAAATTTAGAATTGGATGATTCTCGAACCTAAGGTATGAGAGACTATCCCTCAATAAGGCTTTGATTTCTACTTCTACATCTTGAATCGGATCACCCGCTGTGTTCACAATCCTTCCAGATATGATTGCCGGCTTTTCAAGTTGAATCTCAACATCCGCCGTACTATGTGCCTCTGGGGTCCACCAACCGCTTGCGTGTTCTGGGTGCGTTGCGACGATGTCCACTCGAACCTGCTCCGACAGACCGGAGCGCGCGAACTCAAAGTGGAATGTTCCGTTTCTCCCCGTTTGCGTGACAGATTTGGGTGGATTGTAGCTTACGGAATATAGAATTTCGGCATCTGCTACCGGCTCACCGTCGCTGTCAACAACACGACCGGAATAGGTCAGTTTCTCGGTAGGAGTCTTGCCTACCGCAGCGAGGTGTCGTGGCGACACAGGCTGTGTACCACTGCCCGTCGGGGTTGCCACAGGGTCAGGCATCTGACGCCTCTGCTCGGTTGAGGCACCGCTGGAGACAGCTAGCGGACGTTTTCCTGTCTGCTCCGGAATACCCGTAATCGACGAGCGCGATGAGTAGGAAGCGGACTCAAGAAGTGTGACCTCAATTGGAATCCGGTTTGCAGCTGACGATGTTAATCCGATCTGGCTCGTTGATAACTTTGTCGGAAAATCGTTTCGCACACCTATGAGTCCAATCAAGACGCACAGCGCTGTAATCAGCGCAAATGCGGCCTTGCCAACAGATGCGCTGCTCCACGCAAACCCGATCGTTGGGGCCGGCATGTGACGAATCTGCTCCATGAATTGCATGAGAAAACCTCCTCTAAGTTTGTGGCTTTTCAATAACCTGCCGTAGTGCTCGGATAGTGCGCCCCCAAGTTGCTGACGCGCACGACGCAACTTGCTTTTGACAGTGTTAACGGAGACTCCGAGAAATTCCGAGATCTCCTTCAGTGAACAATCACCCATATAGAACATCGACACCGCGATCCGGCTTTCGTCGGGGAGCGCGGAAATTGCCTGCTCAAGATTTACCTGCCAGCCTTCAACGGGTACTGCGTGAGCAGGTTCAATCCGCAGTGCTTCGTCCGTAGCATCCTCCAGTACAATTTCGCGCCGTCGTTTTTTCGTGACGCGTTCCAACCAGCGTTTGCATTCATTGGACATAATGGTGTACAGCCAGCTACGGAAGAGATGCGGGTGTCGAAGTTGATAGAGGCGGCGGTACGCCTGTAGAAAGATTTCCTGCATGATATCCTGAGCATCAGCCTCATTCCTCACCTTCTGAAAGGCGTAGGTGTAGACCATTTCCTGATATTTGTGAACCAGCACGCCGAAGGCGTCACGATCTCCCCCTAGCGTCTGGGACACTAACTTTTCATCGGCTGAATGCACAATTGGCACCTAATCCGAAAACAGACACAGTTGCACGTACGAAACTACAATAGGGCTTGGCTAGTTTTACGCTAAAATCCGATCAAATCGACGATGCATAGCCCAACCATACGTTCTTGGACAGGAAAGGAAATCGGGCTGCGGTAAACCGAAGTGTGTGAGGCTTATACTAAATAGACACATTGAATGCAACAGAAGTTGCACCATGTAGGAAAAAGATTTGTCGCCGGGGTGGAGGTACAGATGGGAAGGGAGTTTAGGGTGAGATCAGCGTTTGCTCGACCGGCTATGTCAACGATGCGCCCGTCGACACGCGAGGAAGGATTACTACACGAGCCCGAAAAGGTCGCTTCAGATTACAAGCGCGGGGATATCGCAGAGTGAGATTGCTTTCTACCTACTCTCCGCACCCATTTTAGGGGTTTACAGAATTTATTGAAATCCTATAAATCCGTGTGGTTACTGAATTTTTCAATTCTTGGAAATCCAATTGAGGATTATTTACACGCCAAGCCCCAGAGAGGATCAAGCGAACGGATAGTGGGTGCGATAGAGATCCTGAAGGTGTATAGCAGCATTAGGCATCCCTCCATTAAAGCCCCAGCGGGGCGACAGGTGAATTATGTCTGGGGTATATCAACCGAATTAAAAAGGATGCTGAGTTGTTGCCTGTTAGCGTTTTCGATTTAAGCGTAGTCCAAAGTGTGGGATCTCTATCGCACTCGTTATCCACTCGTTTGATCCCCTCTGGGGCTTGTATGTGTGGCCAACTCACGTTTCTATACACCTGTCGCCCCGCTGGGGCTAAAAACTTGTAGAATGTTATTTATGATTCAAATACAAGGTGCGCTAGTGTCATGATTACCAGAGAAGAAAATTATAAATATTCCTAAATGCCCCTCATGGGGTGCGGAGTGTAGGTTTCTACAAAAACTCAATATTATCCGCGTGAAAAAATGAGTGGGTTTTCTCAATGTGGTGAACCGCGATGAATCATTATCCATCAGCACTCAACAACAGTTCACGCCCATTCAAGGGCTGTATTGGTCGGTTGTTATTGTCAATGATTGCTTTGAATGCGGCAATTTGCTCTTTAGACATCTCAATTGGTGATTGAAGCACAATCCACTTTACTCCTTCTGAACAAGGCGGGGTTGTCAACGAGCCTTCATAGCGATACACATGCCTCGCTCGCGGCAACAATTCATCAGCATTGAAGGTGGCGCTCGCAACGCTTTGTGATTGCCCCGGAATAGTTGGCAGATGTGCCCAGATGGGATTGAACGCCGCGTTTTCCTTCCCGTGCGCAATAAGTACCCCAACGACAGCCAACGCGCCATCATCGCTTGCGTGAACGAGGTGCATCTCCATGTCAAACGAATGTCCTTCCACTCGATGTTCGCTAGGCGCATGAAAATGGAATTGCAGCAGTTGATAGCGAACCCCGTCAACTTCAAGCCAACTACCCTTTGGATACGCAACTTCAATCGTATGACCATTATTCCGGATGTTCAGGATTGTCGGTTGGAAGTTGAGTGTGATGTCGGGAATGTTCGACCGCTTGGGATTCACAATGTCTATTGGCGATTGGCGTATACCGTCAGAGCAAAGACTATATTCTGAGCAGAGCTGCCCCCAAACAGACGGACCGTTCTCCGCTCCATAACCCCACTCGACGTGCTCGGGATGGGATACGTGATTTTCCGACTTTGCGCAACTCACCATACACACGCAGACACATAAAACACCACCCATACCAAATAACGGTGGATTACAACCCATTAACGTTCTCCTTATGTTTTCTATTGACACTCACACTCTCTGGAAAGCCCCATCTATGTGTAATGGGAATCCCGCCTCAATTCCCTCATCCAAACTATAGACCAAACCATCTCCATTGTCAAGACTAACGCATCTGGTTTGGGATTGCCGAGGTAAACTGTTGCCAACCCGTGATGGTTAACCCAAGTTGCTACCTATACATCGAAAATCAAGGGCTTGGTTCGCACGTGCTGAATTATATGCAAGCAAGTCTGATTCCTATTTCTGGACAATTCAATTGGCAAGCAAAGTCTGAATCCATTCTTCGAGTTCACTGTCCCAAACACGTCCGGTAATTTCGCCCGCCCCGTTAATCAGAATAATTGGAGCTCCCCAGCCGAGTGCGTAGCGATCAAACGTCATGCCTCTCGCGCCAATGACATCGGTTGGGCTGTCTAGACCGATTGAGTAGGCAAGCGAATATCTGGAGATGTATTGTTTGACCTTCTCCAGTTCGGTGGTGGCGGAACAGATGGCAACGCAAATGAACCCTCTTTCGCCATATACCTCCTGCAAAAGATTCAACAATCGTGCCCATTTGACTCGATCTGAATCCTTCACATGCCAGAAAAACAGCGCGATCATTTTTCCCTTCATATCTTCAAGAGAGACAGACGAACCGGACAGCCACTGCGCAACCGCCAACTCCGGCGCGGGTTTGTTCACCAAGGTCTTGAACCGTTCTTCTGCGTCTTGGACATATGCCGCCTGCGCTTTCCTCCGTGCCTGCTGCTCTGGAGTGAATTCCGGTCTCGGCTCGGCTGGCGTCAACGTCAAGACTAAATCCCGTTGATTCACTTCGATACCCTCGAAAATTTTATAGCCGCGATTATCGCTGACATAGATGGACACAATCGAGTCTTTGATGTACTTCAGCTCAAACTCGCCCAGCACGTTGGCGCGCGTCCCTACATAGATGTAACCGGAATCATCATCTTCCGCTTCTACCGAAACCCTCGCGCGTTCAATCGGATTGCTATCGGCATCCACGACCTTTCCGGTAATGTATCCGTCCGCTTTGACCAGTACAAGGTCGTGACGCTGGTTGCTTTTCAAAATCGTGAACTGATGGTACGCGTAATCTGTGTGATCGATATTCAGTTCGTTAATGACAGCCATGGAAAGGCCTTCAAACCGGTATCCACCGTCTTCGTCGGTGAGTGTTTGCTTGAACTCTGGATATTGCATGTTTAACCGGGCACCGCGGACCGGTTTGCCGGCGGAATCCGTGACGTGGCCTTCAATGAAAAACTGACTAAGAACCGGAAACAGTATTAGATTATCGATTTGAGTCATCTCAGCCGTCGCGGTGAACATCTCAGTATCTGCCTCCCGATAACCTTCTGCTTTTGCGGTAATGGTGTACGCGTCGCCGACAATAAGCTCAAGCCCCCGGAACCATCCATCGCCGTCCGTCACTGCCACGGTTGAGCTAATTCCCCTGTTCCGCTGAGGATCCCAGCGCATTAAATCGATATTCACCGACGAGATAGGTTCTCCCTCCCGGTTGATCACGCGTCCAGCGATTTTAACCCGCGCATAACTTTGCAGCCGAATTTCAACCGACTCATCCGGCTGGACTTCGACCTCGTTAGTTCCGCGTAATCCCAGTCCAGTATGTTCCGCTTTTAGAGTAAGTTTCTGTCCGACCCGTAACCCGCGAACCGTAAACGCACCTAATTCGTTTGATCTGCCATACTCCTTATATCGATCTTGAAAATCGGTAATTCTTACGCCCGGAACCGGTTCTCCCGCCTCTGTCAGTACTCTGCCCGCTAACTCCACGCCTTTCGAAAACTGAAAGTTTACGGGGACGTTTTCTCCTTCAACCACATCAACATACCTTCTTGATTGGCCTGTATCCAGATAGCCGTGCGGCACGCTGACGTATACCCGCGCTCTGCCGGGTGCGGCTCGGAAACGATAGGTTCCGGTCCCGTCCGTTTCTGCGCCATGACCCTTCGCCTGCGATTCGGGGCGGGCGGCATCGTGAAAACTGACATGGTGGTTGGCAATCGGTTCATCCGTCTCTGCCTCAGTCACTCGAACGGTGATAAACCCGCCTCGAACTAGCGTCAAATCTATGTTGGAGGTAGTCTGTCCCTCAACCACCTTAATCAGATCTTGAGCAACAGCCGTCCAGCCTTCTGGTCCTTTTTCGACAAAGACGTTGTACATGCCCGGGGCGAGATGCTTCAGGAGATAATCCCCGTTCTCATCAACCTTTGTCTGTTCCCAGCCAGCAGTTGGATAAACTCCCTGAAGCGCGATCGTCGCTCTTTTGACGGGAGCGCCGGTCTCCGCATAACTGAGGCGGCCCTCAATCCGAGCCTCACGCTTCAGCCCGAACTCAAGCCCTTTCGTGCCCGCCGGGACGTGTCGGCGAATTTCCTTCGCGTATCCCTGCGCGTGAAATTCAAGATTCGCTGCAGCACCTTGCGGCAATGCACGAAGAGTAAACTCGCCATTTGCATCGGTCTTGGCGGCGGAAATGGGGATTACCTCCCTCGACAAGCTGCTCTCACGTCCCAATGACTCGGGATTACCACTTAACAATACTTGGACCTGTGCTATCACGTCCTGAATCGGCACACCATCTTCGTTCAAGACTCTGCCGCTGATGACCTCCGGGGTTTGTAGCTGGATCTCAACATCGGCCGTGTTTTCAAGCCGAAGCTTCCGCCAACCTAGGGCGTGATCGGGATGCGTAGCGATAATGCTTACACGCTCCCAATTCTTGAGTTCCAAACGGGGAGATTCAAATCGAAACGTCCCATCAACCTCCGTGCGCACCACTGATTCGGATGAGTTGAATTTTACGGAATACAGTATCTCGGCATCTGCCACCGGCTCGCCATTGATGTCAACAACTCGACCGGAAAAGGTTAGATTTTCGGGTCCGTTCTCCGCCAAAGCAGCCGGGAATTGCGGATTGGGAGCCTTTTTACTATCGACGCCGGAGGTCTCCGCTCTGTTGATCGACAGACCGCTCATCCCGGTTGAGTGAAGCCTAGAGCTATCTAGCGGAAGTTTTCCCGTCGGCGCCGGTACGCCCGAGATTGACGTGCGTGCCGACTTGATAGCGGTAGTCATCAGTGTAACTTCAATCGGCCATCGGTTCGAACTTACGGGTACCACCTCGGTTTGATTTATTGGCGACTCCGTCGGTAGATTCGCACGTCCTCCAATCAATCCAATCAAGATGCACAACGCCGCAATCAGCGCGAATGAACTTTTTCCAATGCTGGCGCTGCTCCACGTAAACCCCATCGCCGGTGCCGGTACGTGACGAATCTGCTCCATGAATTGCATGAGAAAACCTCCTCTAAGTTTGTGGCTTTTCAACAGTCTGCCGTAGTGCTGGGACATGGCAGCCCCAAGTTGCTGGCGCGCACGATGCAGCTTCCCCTTGACGGTGTTCACGGACACACCGAGAAATTCTGAAATCTCCTTCAGCGAACAGTCACCCATATAGAACATCGACACGGCAATCCGATTTTCGTCGGGGAGCGCCGACATTGCCTGTTCAAGATCCACCTGCCAGCCTTCTACCGGTGCCGAATGCGCAGGTTCAACCCGCAGCGCTTCGTCCGCAGCCTCCTCTAGGACAATTTCCTCCCGACGCTTTTTTGTAACGCGCTCCAGCCAACGTTTGCACTCGTTGGACATGATGGTATATAGCCAACTTCGGAAGAGATGCGGCTGCCGGAGTTGATAGAGGCAACGATACGCTTGCAAAAAAATCTCTTGCGCGATGTCCTGCGCATCAGCCTCATTCCTCACCTTCTGAAAGGCGTAGGAGTAAACTATATCCTGATATTTGTGCACCAGCATTCCGAAGGCGTCACGATCGCCCGCGAGTGTTTGGGACACTAATTTTTCGTCGGCTGAATACATGGCACTCACCAAATTTGTGAATGAAAACATCGGAGAGGCTACTAAATAGACACATTGAGTGGATTTGAGGTTATGCCACTAAGAAAAAAAATCAAGTGGTGACCATTTCCAATCAGAAAAATAATCAGTTGAAAACCTGCGTTCCGTATACTACAATGAATACACAAGTCACTCTATCACGGTTGTTTAAGATTTGACATTATTGACCTAATTTGCATGGTGCATAGTTAATTTCTGCATCTACATCTTATGCCCGTAATAACTTTATGCAAAAAAACGAGTCGACAACAACCAACACCATGCAAGACTTGGGACAATGCCTTGCAAAAGGGTTGAAATGAGGAGACTCAGGAGGTTGAGAATGGGGACAATTAAACCACATATTGAAATCACGCCGGGCGTCTGCGGCGGCAAACCCCGCATTGCCGGACACCGCATTCGGGTACAAGACATCGTGGTAATGCACGATGAGATGGGCAAAGATCCTTACGAGATTGTCAATGACTACCCTTCGATTACACTTGCCGATGTTTATGCCGCACTAGTCTATTATATGGACAACATGGACGAAGTTCGCCAAGACATTGCAGAGTCAAAAAAATCTGAGGACGAGATGCGTGCCAAAACCCCTTCTCTATTGATGCAGAAACTCGAGGAACGGTATCAGAAAGATGCCTCAAACGATTAAATTCCACCTTCGCCCCTTCGGAGAGATTATCCAATAACTCATCTTGATTCGGTAGCTCCGTAGAAACGACTGCTGCAAAACATCGGTAACCACCAACAAATGCGATGTCGTTCATTCGGGGAATCGCTGTTGAGAAGGCTATCGTGTGTGATGATAGATACTGTATTAGCTTGTGTATGCCTGAAAAAGAGGAAGAAAAGTCGCTGCGATGGACTTCTCAATACGGTCATCGGGAGATGTTGTCGTTAGTTCAAAATCTGAATCTCTAAGTAGAGTGCTTTCAGATGTTGATTTTCACGATAAAACCGTACTGGATGCGGGCACTGGAGTGTGGAGCGCGCGATTTTTGGCTCGGAGAGCACCCGCGAAGATTGTGGGTGTTGTTGGTCCAGAAGATATTAGAAAAGAAGAAGAAGCTGGAATCGCCTTTGAATCTATCGGCTATAGAAACTATCAGCTTATCTCGGCAAACCTGATTAGCCAGAACCTTTTCTCTGCAAACGTCTTCGACTTCATATTAGCCGACCATCTCATTGAAGAAGTCGATAGTTTTGCGCCATTGGGGATATGCGGGGTTTTTCGCAATCTGAGCAAGTTCCTGCGCGACGGAGGAGAACTTGCTATCGTAAATCCTGAAGCACAACCTCCATTTTGCCCAGCGTATAGGCTCACGTCAACGTATGGGATTCAAGGCGAGATTCAATTAAGCAAGAGAAGCAATAGGGAGTTAATGGATGCGCTTTACCTCCTTTTGTCAGCTTCACTTACATTGAACGTGCTGTTCCCATTAACCTTCGTTTGTTACCCTTCTGAATGGGTTCGTAATTGGCTAATCGATGCGGGGTTGAAAGAAGTGAGGAACTATTTTTTTGACGTTAAGGTACCGACAGGGCGGGAGTTCACAAAGAGGTATACGAGCACTAAACAAATCATATCAACGATTCACCCGTCAACACTCCAAGAAGGATTACTACACAAGCTTGAAGAAGTTGCTTCAGAATACAAACGCAGAGATATCGCAGAGGACGATTACTTTCTACAAAGGCATTATATTATCCGGGCGAAAAAGTGAAAAGGTTTTCCCACGGGATTAAATCAACTCGTATATAGATTTGATTTATTTCTGGACAACTCAATCGGCAAGCAAAGTCTGAATTCGATCTTCGAGTTCACGGTCCCAAACGCGTCCGGTAATTTCCCCTGCTCCGTTAATCAGAACAATCGGAGCACCCCAGCCAACCGCATATCGGTCGGATGTTTCGCCCCGTGCACCAATGACATCCGTTGGACTGTCTAGACCGATTGAATAGGCAAACGAATGTTCCGCAATGTATTGTTTGACCGCCTCGACTTCTGTTTTAGCAGAACAAATAGCGACACAGACGATACCTTTTTCTCCATAGACCTCCTGCAAGAGATTCAACAAGCGTGCCCACTGAACTCTGTTGGAATCCTTCACGTTCCAGAATAACAGGGCAATCGTCTTTCCCTTGAGATCTCCAACGGAGACAGGCAGACCGGACAACCACTCTGCAACCGCAAACTCCGGTGCAGGTTTGCCCGCCAAGGTCTTGAAACGCTCCTCCGCTTTCTCCGCGTAGGTCATTTCTGCAAGCCACTCTGGGGTCGGTCCCGGTCTCTGTTCAGTTGGTGTCAACGTCAAGATTAACTCCCGCTGATTGACGTTAATATTCTCAAAAACTCTGTAGTCATGACCATTGGTGATATGAAGCGATACGATTGGGTCTTTGATGTAGTTCAGTTCAAACTCACCCTGTTCATTGGTCTTGATGTTTGAGTAAAAGACGCCGGACGCTGCGTGCTCTTGGGGACGTATCGTCACAGCCGCCCGGTCAATCGGTTTCCCATTCCCGTCCATGACCTTTCCAGCAAGATATCCATCCGCTTTGACCAGCACAAGGTCGTGGCACCGGTTGGTTTTTAGGATTCTGAATACATGAATTGGGTACTCCGGATGGTAAATTCTCAGGTCGATTACGACGGCCATGGACAGGTCCTCAAGTCGATAATCGCCATTTTTGTCGGTGATTGTTTCCCAATGTGAGCATACTACCCGTGCACCTTTAACCGGTTTTCCAGAAGTGTCGATGATACGGCCTTCGATGAAAAATCGACTCTCGACGGGCAACATGGTGAGGTTGCCGATTTGGTTCATTTCAACTGTTGCGGTGAACCTCTCGGTTTCTACATCCTGATACCCATCCGCATTTGCAGAGATAGCGTACTCATCGCCTACGATAAGCCCAACCTCTTTAAACCGTCCATCACTGTCCGTCACATCGACGGTGGTACCGATCCCCATGTGAATCTGAGGCGCCCAGTGCATTAGGTTAATGTACGCCGACGGAATCGGTTCTCCGTTCCGGTTGACCACTCGCCCGGAGACCTTGACCTGCTGGTAACCTTTCATCTTGATTTCAACTAAGCCGCTAGACGGGACATTAACTTCAGCGGTTCCGCGCAATCTTAATTCAGTATGTTCCGCTTCTAGACTGAGTTTCTGACCGATATGTAATCCGTGAACCGTAAACTTGCCGAGATTGTCCGATCTGCCATACTCCTTAAACCCTTCTGTCCTATCCGAAATACCCGTAATCTGTGCACCGGCAACCGGTTCACCAACCTCGGTCAGTACTCTTCCAGCTAACTTTACCCCTCTCGAAAATTGAAAATCAACGACGACGCTTTCGCCTTCAATGATATCAACGTCTTTTCTAACCTGTCCGACATCTCGGTACCATTTCGGAGCGCTAGCATAAACAAGTGCTTGCCCCGGCGCGGCGCGGAAGCGATAAGTTCCAGATTTGTCCGTTTCCGCAATGTGACTTATTCTCTCAATCTCCGGCCGCGCAGCGTCGTACAAACTAACTTCATGATAGGCGATTGGTTCGTTTGTGTCGCGGTCGGTCACTTGTCCGGTGACGAAGCCACCCCGAACTAAAGTCAGGTTGATGTTGGAAACGGTTTGTCCTTCAACGAGCTTGATGAATGCGTTGGCGCCAGCCGTCCAGCCGTCGGGCCCTTTTTCAAGATAGAGGTTGTACACGCCGGGAGGGAGGTTCTCCAGGACGTAATTTCCATTCGCATCAACGATTGCTAGTTCGCCCCGTTCAGTTGGGTAGACTCCCGCAAGCGCAACCGTCGCGCTTTTGACCGGGGCGCCGGTCTCCGCGTAGCTTAGATGACCTTCAATCCGCGCTTCGCGCTTCAGCCTGAGTTTCAGTCCTTCCATTCCGACCGGCACTCGAGCATATATTTCCTTTGCATATCCCCGTCCTTGAATATTGAGATTAGCCGTGGCGCCTTTTGGCAATCCCCGAAAGACAAATTCACCATTTGCATTGGTCGTGGCGGAGGAATTGGGGATGGCCTCCATCGCCAAGCTACTTTCATGTCCTAATGGTGCAGAATCACCGCTGAACAAAACTTGAATCTGTGCTACAGCGTTCTGAATCGGCGCGCCATCTTCGTTCGCAATTCTGCCGGAGATAACTCCCGGCGTTTCGAGTTTGATTTCAACGTCTGCCGTGCTTAGGGGCAAGAGGTTGCTCCACCCAAACGCATGATTGGGGTGAGTGGCGATTATGTCTATTCGTCGGCATCCCGGGGATCCAAGATGCGTTAACTCAAAGTTGAACGTCCCATCTGTTCCGGTGCGGGCGGCGGATTTGGAACGGCTAAGGTTTTCGGATAGATTGAAGTTTAAAGAATATATAATCTCGGCATCGACTACCGGCTTACCGCCGCTGTCAACGACACGACCGGAAAAGTTAAGCTTTTGACATATGCTCTGCGCTGCATCGGTAGAGGACTTCAAACTCGGAATTTTTATGCCATTGGTACCGAAGGTTACCTCTCTGTCGATTGACCGACCACTCAGCACTGCTGAGGCACTGCTCAAGGTATCTAGCGGACGTTCTCCCGTCGGTGCTGGAATGCCCGGGATCGACCAGCGCGCTGAATACGGGGTGAATTGAAATAGCGTGCCCATGTTTGGCAGTGGTCTTGTGTCTTCTTGCAAACCCTCGCCATGATTCAATAGCAATTCTGTCGTTGAATTGTCTTGTCCTCCAGTCAGCTCGATCAAGATGCACAACGCTACTACAAGCAAAAACAGTGTTTTTCCGATAGTTGCACCACTCAGCGGGAACCCCATTGTTGGTGTGAGTATATAGCGTCTCTGCTCCATGAATTGCATGAGAAATCCTCCTCTGAGTTGTAACTCTTCAACAGTCCGACGTATTTTTCAGACATGGCAGCCCCAGGTTGTTCACGTGCACGATAAAAATTGCCTTTGACAGTGTTTACTTACACGCCGAGGAATTCTGAAAACTCCCTCGGCGACCAGTCACCCATGTAATACATTGAAACGGCGACCCGATTTTCGTCCGAGAGTGTGCTTATTGCATAAATTTGCATAGGGCCACATTGAAAGAGATGTGGTTGCCGGAATTCATAAAGGCGACGATATGCCAGTAAAGAGACCTTCTGCATCATATCCTAGTCATCTGCCTCACTCCTCACCTTCCGCTAAGGCGCAGATATTGACTATCTGTTGATACTTGTGTGCGAGCACACCGAAAGCGTCAAATCAACTGCGTATGTTCGGGACTCTAACCTCTCGTCTACTGAATACATAGCACTCGCCAGATTCGAGAATCAAAGCATCGGAGAAACTACCAATTGGACACACTATGTTGCTTGGAGGTTATGCCACAAAGAAAAAACGGATAAAAATGTGAATTGATTGAATGCAAGAATTGTGACATGATTCGTTCGAGTGTGATTTAATTGTCAGCGCGGCGGATTGGACAAAACCGGAGAAGAAATCGTATGCTATCCGTTTTTGAGGGGAGGAAGGTTGGTTCGGGATCAAGCGGGGGAAGAGATTAACTGAGTGGAGAGCGAACGCGATAGAGATCCTAATAGCGAAGGCAATAGAGTTCCTATTGGTGGGCGCGATAGGGATCTTTTCCTCACCCATTCATCAATGGGTTGGGAAACCCAACCCCTACGAAGCACAATGCGCCTGTGCGCCTTTCTCAATTATCCGGTTGCGATAATATGATTAAGGGACCTAATCTGTTCGGCGCATGCCGACGGCAAACAGTTGAGTAATTTCGCTATCGGTGCGAATGTGTTGACGCGATTTCGTCGGATTCAGGGATTAGCAGGAAAAACACCTGAACCCCACGCATCCTACGCGTTAACTACGGTTGGATTAGCTTGTAGAACTGAACCTCGCCATCGACAATGTGGTTGATTGCGGCGCTCTTGGCGGTGTGCCGATTTTCGTCATAGCCCGAGATGAGTGTTGCGCCGCTGTAGTCAGTCGTCGCCGCAATCTGGTCGCGAATCGCCGTTGGCTCAAGATCGGGCGCACGACGCATCGCCTGAACCAGCAGCCGTACGGCGTCATATCCTAGCGCCGCCCCGCCATCCGGCACTTCATTAAACATCCCGGTGTAGGCGGAAATAAAGCGTTGAGCGTCTTCGCCCAAGTCGTCAGGGGCAGCTTTAACCGAAAACGGGCTGCTAAAGAAACTCCCGTCAACTGCCGAACCGGCTTCCGGGATCAACCCCGGGTTATCCCAGCTGTCACCTCCAAGGAAGGTTGCTGTGATGCCGATCTCTTCCCTCGCCTGGCGAACCACTAGCGGCAGTTCCGGGATGAAACCGGTGCTGAAAACCACGTCCGGGGTAGCTTCGGCAATTGCGGTCAATTGCGTCGTGAAATCGGTGTCGCCAGCCATGTAGAACTGTTCAGTCACGACCTCCCCGCCGTAAGCCGTAAAGTTGGCGATGAAGGTTTTTGACAACCCTTCCGAGTAAACATCTGCAGCGTGCGTGAGAACCGCTGCGGTTTTAGCTTCCAGATCTTCGATGGCAAACTGCGCCATCACTTTGCCCTGAAAGTCGTCGGTGAATGCCGCCATAAACACGAAGTTGCCCGCAGCGGTAACGCGCGGATTCGTCGCACCGGTGGTAATCATCGGTATTCCGTGGCGCTGTGCAATCTCCCCGACTATAACGGCATGGGTCGAACGGTTGGGTCCTGCGATTGCCGTTACTCCGTCCTTGGTTATCAGCTCCTCTGTTATCCCAGCGACGTACTCGGTATCGCTGATATTCTCGCTAAGCAGGCGTTGCGTCGGTATGCCGTGAGGTACCAACTCTATCGACGTACCACGCACGCCTCCCTCTTCATTCAATTCGTTCACCGCCAGTTCCGCGCCGTAGCGGCTGTTGTTTCGGTTCGGCGTGGTATAGATAAAGCCGATTTTGACAGTGTCACCATCCTCGCTAGGTAACGGGTCAAGCAACCGTTGAAGTTGGTCGCACCCCGCAAACAGGAAGCAAGCAAGTAATAGCGGTACGCAAAGCCAGTCGATAAATCCGCGTCCGTTCCGTTGAATGCGCTGATTTGGCATCAAGAAGTTCTCTTCATTAGTCATTATCATGTCGTGCCTACGTACAAATTAGCTATCTAATCTACGATGGAAGTTGTGTCCAGCCCGTCACATGCGGAGGCAAGAGAATCGGCCGTTTCGAGGCAACAACCTCGGCTCGAAGCCGCTGAGGAAGCGTCTCAATATCGACCTCTTCCGCCGTGACAATCCCGTAGGCTTCCATGAGCGGCAGAATGCTGCGAAAACTGTTGGCAACGAATTGGTAACCGCCCCACGCCTCCGCGGCGCCCATGGGTGCCGTATACCGTAGAGTGGGCTCCGGCAAACCGGCGTCCAGAAACGCTCCGTACAGGTCAAAACCCATTCCGGTATGCGCACCTGAACGCTTAAAGACCTCCACGGCCCACTGTGCGAGGTTGTTCATCAAGGGGGTATGGTCCGCATAAAACGCCTCCATGGAGGTGAAATCAACCTCTTGGAAAGCAATGATAGCACCGGGGCGCAGGCGCGCTGTAAGCTGTTTCAAGGCATCTGCCGGATCCGCCATATACATCAGGACGAGGCGCCCGATCAGCGCGTCGAAGTCGTTCGGAAGATCCAGGGTTCGCGCATCTCCCGCCAGGAATTGGATGTTTGCGAGTCCAGCTCCCTGTGCCCGTGCGCGGGCGGTTTCGAGAATCTCGGCGTTCACATCCACGCCGATAACTTCCCCGTCAGCACCGACGAGTTCAGCCGCTGCCATCGCGACATCACCTGCGCCGCTCCCGATATCAAGGACTTTCATCCCGTTGAAAAGCCCCGCTTCCTCAAGGAGACGTTTCGTCACGTCCTCGTATAAACCCGACTGCTGAATTAACCGTTCCGTCTCCTCTTGGGTGCGTCCCATTGTATACGTTGCATCACTTTTTTGCTCGCTCATGCCGATTGTTTCTCCTTCCAAATATAATAGTCAATTCCATTTGTATTTGCACATATTCGGTAGGTTCGGTTTCCAACCGCACCTACGAGACTAAATGAGTACCGGTTCGGTTAGGAAACCGAACCTACCGCAGTGTATAAATAGTAATTGGTTTTTCTATAAATGAAGTCAAACAGGATTGTCCAAAATCTTAGAATAATCAGGAGTATTTCCGAATCATATTGATTGGAATTCAGTTAGGGCTGAATCAGTTTATGGAACCGCGCTTCGCCATCAACGATGCGGTTGATGAACGCGCTTTTCGCCGCGTGCCGGTTGTGATCGTAGCCGGAGATGAACGTAGCGCCGCTGTAGTTCTTAGTGGCTGCAATCTGATCGCGAATCTCCGTCGGCGTTAATTCGGGCGCGCGGCGCATCGCCTGCACCGTCAGTCTAAGCGCATCATATCCCAACGCCGCCCCGCCGTCGGGCGGGATGCCGAAGATCGAGGTATAGGTGTCGATAAACTGGTGTGCGTCCTTACCCAACGACCCCGGTGGAACGTCCGCCCAGAAAAACGTGGAAAAGTAACTCCCCTCAAGAATCGCGCCGCTTTGGGCAATTAACGCCGCATTGTCCCAACTGTCCCCGCCGAGCAGAATTCCTGTAATACCAAGCGTCCGCGCCTGTTCAACCACTAGCGGGATTTCGGCGGAGAACCCGGGCAGAAAAAAGACATCCGGCGCCGATTCGGCGATTGACGTCAACTGCCCCGTGAAATCGGTGTCTCCTCTCGCGTAAAGTTCCGCGTCCACAACTTCCCCTCCGAAAGCCGTGAAGTTGTCGATAAAGGTTTGGGATAATCCTCCCGAATAGAGCGAACCGCTGCGTGTGAGCACCGCCGCTGTCCTCGCCTCCAAATCTTGCGCCGCGAACTGAGCCATCACCTTTCCCTGAAAGTCGTCGGTAAACGCCGACATGAACACATAATCGCCCGCAGCGGTAACCGTTGGGTTGGTGGCAGTGGTCGTCACCATCGGTGTTTCGTGCGCTTGGGCAACCTCTCCGATAGGAACGGCATAACGCGATAAATTGGGACCGATGATAGCCGATACCCCCTCTTCGACAATCAATGCCTCTGCTATCTCTGTAGCATGCTCATCGCCGGTTATGTTTCCACGCGCGACCAAGCTGATATGAGTGCCGTGCACACCGCCCTCTGCATTCAGTTTCCGTTCCGCCATTTCCGCGCCGTTCAGGCTATGGCTGCGGTTCGTGCTGCTGTAGATGAAGCCGATTTTAATGACATCGTCTTCTCCATCCGGCAACGATGTGAGGACACGTTGTGCCTCCTCACACCCGCTAAACAGCGTCAACATTGCGACGACCAAGATGTAGTAAACAACAGGATGTGGAATTAGTCCGACAATCCTACCCCAGTTTCTTAAAGATTTCAGATATACTCGATGTGTCAACGAATTCCTCCTCAATATAAAGTAGCCCTTTGCGTTGCGGATTGCGATTAATTGCAAAGCAATGGCTTTTTAGCTCGGCTGATTGGATTATCTGAAAACAACGTTAAACCTCAAAGTAGCCGTTTGGTTAACCGATTCCGATGTCACTTCCACACCCAAGCCGTGAAACGGAGTCACCCAATTCTCTGTCGTGTAACTGTTGTAGCGTCCTTCAACTTCAAGCCACATGTGATGCGTGAGTTTCTTCTCCACACCAACTCCTCCCGTCCAGCCGGCGGAGTAAAAATCCTCTGCAAACCTTCCTGAATCATACTCGCCAATTGCACACGGTTCCGGATTGAAGCAGCCGTGGTAATAGGTCTCCAATCGAGCACTAGCGTATCGGACACCTGCGAGCGTGTAAACGTTCGCTTTCCATGCTTTTAGCGGCCCCGGATTACCGCCGAGCTTGAGCGTGAATCCATAGTTGTCGTCCCTCTCGAAAGTCCAATCCTCGGACCAACTCTCCCCGAGTTGGTTTGGCCCCTCAGAGGTTCCTTTCTCCTCAATATCTCCGTATACTCTATTTTCATGGACAAGTATCAGATCAAGTTCACCGCTTAGGAAAAAACCGCCTGAACCGAGCGGTATACGGTAGCCGAAGATATAACCGAGTCCGTGAATTCCCCCACTACTGTTCGATTCAGCACGGTTAACTTTACCTTTTTGAGTTGATACATTCCTCCGATCCGTGTTGTCGACGGTCTTGGCGTACGAGGCATCGACAAACTCCGCCGTTGATACGTAACCTGCATAAGAACCTGCGTGGGCATTCCCAATATTCAAGAGCGCAACCGAAGCAATACAAAAACTCGATGCAGTCACGATCTTCCACACACTATTCCTTCGGAACATCTTCGTTAATCCTACGATAGGGTGACGCCAGCTGCTATTTTGAGTAGCTTGCATATCTCTGTCTCCTATTTGTTCACGAGTCAAACGTGGCGCCCATCGGATATTATACTCGCATCCCCAAGCAGATGCAAGCCGTCAACAGTTCGAGAACCTCACAATAAGCTTGACATTTCCTCCTCCATACTGCTATAAGAGCGACGGTGCCGAAACCGGATGATATAACTGTTCGGAAGATGGCAATTCAACCTGTATCTACCGATGCGGAGGTAATGTGTGACCGAATAATGGCGAATTTTCTTCTATCGGGGTTGCTCATTCTCGTTACCGTCGTCTGGGGTTGGACGTTTGTCGTGGTTCGGGATTCGGTCATGGCATACTCCGTTCTTGGCTTCCTAGCCCTTAGGTTCACTATCGCCTCGCTTTGTCTTGGTATTATTTCATTTAAGCGACTGAGGCGCGGAACGTTTGTCGCCGGTGCCGGAATCGGAATATGCTTGGCGGGCGGCTATCTGCTTCAAACCTACGGATTGCGCTATACGACGCCAACCAACTCCGGCCTCATCACTGGGCTGTTTGTCGTCTTCGCGCCGGTTGCCGGTCTTGCCCTATTTAAGGTCCGCATCGATCGCGTTTTTCTCTTACCCTTGGGAGCGTGCTTGATTGGAACACTCCTGCTTGTGGGGGATAGCCCGGAAACGATACGTATCGGGGACGGACTCACCCTCGGCTGCGCCGCCTGCTTCGGGCTGCACATCGCTCTGCTGTCTCATTTCGCCTATCGCCACGACGCCACCGCCTTGGCGATGGCGCAAATGGTCGCAATCACATTGCTATGCGGTATACCGTGGCTGTTCTTTGAAAGCCCTTCGTTCCCACCCGGGCACGTGTGGTTCGCTCTGGTCATCACCGGCATACTCGCGTCCGCCCTTGCTTTCGCCGTACAGACGTACGTTCAACAGCGTTTGTCGGCAACCAGAACGGCTATCATTCTGACGATGGAACCTGTTTTCGCCGTGTTTTTCGGCTATCTGTTAGCTGGCGACCGGCTCTCATGGGTTCAGGTTATCGGCGCGCTCCTAATCTTAGCCGCTATCGCCGCGAGCGAAGTTCTCCCAGCCCTAAAACGTAACTGAATCCGCTTTGCAATATCGGAACTGTCGATTCTCAATGCGCCCGTCACCTTCCATTCTTCCGGTTGTCCACCCTTCTATTCTTCTAGCCCTTTTACACTCCCCACCGTTGCCGCATCTCCTCCATCGGAACCGTTTCGCCCTTCGTCCACGCATAATGAGCAATAGGATTTTCCCCAATCCAACGTTCATCCACGGGTTCGTCGGCACGCTGATAGCGGGTGTCGGTGCTTAGCCGAAAGCGGTTGGTGGTGTTATCCAGCGAGGCGTGCATGGTATACATGCCAAAGATTAGCACATCTCCCATCTCGAACGAACTCGTTCCCCACCTCCCGCCATAGCGATCAACCAATTCGACGGGGTCATACGAAAACGAACCGGTGACGTGATCTCTGTCAACGTCCATTTCCGCGTAGGTTCTCCTAATCGCTTCAAACCGATGCGAACCGACGAGTAGCATCAGAGGCCCCAATTCAAACGGAACATCGTCGAGCGGCGTCCAGCAGGTAAGAACGCGCTTCGTGCCGCGCCCCATATAAACGATGTCGTAGTGTGCGCCCGAAAATCCTCCCGGCGGAATCACACGCAGCCACTTAAAGTCGTACGTGATCACCGGTGCGTCGAAATACATCTCGCAGAAGTCCATGATCTCCGGTGATTCGACTACGTCCAGGAATGCGGGATCGTGGGTCACCTCCTTGTTACCTCCGGGAAATCTACCCCGTTTGCCCGCCGCCGGAACACCCTGTGATAGCGGATAGGATGTATCGAGTTGTCTGTTCTCGTCGAGTTTTTCGAGAAGGAGCTGACGGGCTGCTTGGACCCTACTCCGGTTGTGAAGCCCACCAATGAGCAGATAACCGTCCTCTTCAAGTCGCGCATTCAACGCGTCCGAATTGCCGAGGAGATCGTTGGCTTCGCGCAGCATGCCCAGATATTTCCCGTTCAACTCTAACGGGTGTTTATTCATCGTAAGAATCATGTGTACCTCCAGTGTTAGCGCACTCGGTTCGGATGAAGGGATTCGTGCCAATTATAGATTTCGTTTCAAGACGTGTCAACGGAAAACAGCCCGTCAGGAGCCGCAGGGGGTCACGCGGCTGTTGTTTCCTCCCGCTATGATGTGATAACATGGTGGGGTAGATAATATCTTGGATAGAAGGGTGAAATAATGGACGACAAGAGGGGTTACCGGCATCAAGCACTGACAGTTTGCACGCTTGGCGGGGCGCAGGTGGGAAAAACCTCACTTACCGCAGCGATGACGAAAGTGGTGTCTCGAATCGGCTCAACGCCGATAGACGCGGGCGACGTCGAATCACAACCGCCGTTTCACCACCCGATTGGCGACGGCGTGGGTCTCGATTATCGCGCGGTCGACTATGAGACGAGCGGGAAACACTACACGCACATCGACTGTGTGAGCCACCTGGATACCGTCAAGATGCTGATTGCCGGCTCGCCAGAGGTGGGAGGGGCAATTTGGGTCGTAAGCGCGGTCGATGGGGTAACCGAATCGTCCGAGACGCAAATTCGGCTTGCGCGCCAAACTCAGGTTCCCGTCATCATTGCGTTTCTCAACCAAACCGATAGGGTTGAAGATCCCGAGTTGATTGAGATTTGCGCGGTGGAGATTCGCGAACTCCTCACGGATTACGGTTACGAGGTGAACAACTCCCCGATTATCGTTGGTGACGCGCTGAAAGCGCTGAGATACAAGGGGCACAATCTTGATTCGGTGGACTGGAAGCCGATTGTCGATCTGATACTTGCGATGGGCGGGTGTATGCCCCAGCCGATTAATCCGGCGAATCTGCCGCTGCTCATGCCGATACGTGAAGTATCCGACGATCCGAAAGGAATCTCAACACTGCGCGGCGATCTCATCCAAGGTGGGCTCGCTGTTGGACACGCCGTTGATGTTGTAGGAAGAGGGGAGCGGGTCAAAACGCGCCTAGTCGCATTGCGAGATGATGAGGTGCAGGTCGATGCCGAACCGGGTTGGATTTCACCTGGACAGGTGGTGTCGGAGCCGAAAAGCATTAAATCCCATACCGTCTTCGAAGCGGCCGTCTACGTTATGACACCGGAGGAATGCAAAACGCACGTGCCGCTTGTTGGCAACGACAAACCCGATATCCATCTGTGGACGATTGATGTTACCGGACACCTCCGCCTGCCGCCCGATATTCCGATGGTCAACCCCGGTGAGCACGCCCATGTGTCCATCGCTCTTGATGTGCCAATGGCGCTTCAGGTCGGCGCTCGGTTCGAGATTAAGAAGATGGGAGCGCGGATTGGGATGGGCGTCGTAACCGAGATAATAGAGTGAAGCAAATGCGGAGGAATTACTACAGTTGATCGAGTCGAATTTGCGCTTCTTCCGATCTGTTTGAAAAGTGTGTTCGTAGGGTGCGCACTGCGCACCTGCCTTTACTAGCCCCGGAGGGGCGGTAGGTGTATAGAAGTGCCGAAACCCCGGCACCTAAGCGCCAGCGGGGCGAGAGGTAAATAGCAGGGAATTACAAATACATTTAATAAATCTGCCTTCAATTGGCGAAAAACAGTTTTGCTACCGACTATTCAAACAGGTTTGATCCACTATAGTTTGGGAATCTTAAAGCCAACACGTACGCAAATTAGGCAAAATCGCGCTGGTTGAATCGACAATGAATGGTTTTTTTGCGTGGTGTCTTTTAATCCGTGAAAATCCGTGATTCAGACAGGCGCCAATCGATTCTGAATCGCGCATTATATGGAAGGTTGAAGTAGATCGGACGTGCGCAATAAGCAGAAATGGTAGATTTCTGCGATAATCACATGTTGCAGGGTTATTGTAAGGGACGCAGATCTGCGTCCCTTACAACATTAACGATCTTCACTCCTCGCCATAGACGCCAATCTTCCGATACCGCTCATACCGCTCTTGGACGAGTTGCTCAGCATCAATCTCCAACAGCACGTTGAGGTGCTTTCGGATAGCCATCTTGACCCGCCGGGTGGCAAGTGAGACATCCCGGTGCGCCCCGCCGAGGGGTTCAGGGATGATTTCGTCAATGATCCCTAGTTTCAACAGATCATCCGCAGTGGGCTTCAACCCCTCCGCGGCTTCGGGAGCGTGTTGCCCCTGATCCTTCCACACAATCCCGCTGCACGCCTCCGGAGGAGCAACGCAGTACACCGCGTGCTCCATCATGAGCACGCGATCCCCGACCGCAACGGCTAACGCACCTCCGCTGCCTCCCTCGCCAATCAATACAACGATAATCGGCACGCGCAACGACGCCATCTCGGCGAGATTCTCCGCGATCGCCATCGCTTGCCCATATTCCTCCGAGCGTCGGTCGAAGTGGGCGCCCGGGGTGTCGACAAAGCAGATTAACGGCAAACTAAACTTATCCGCCAATTTCATCACGCGCCGTGCTTTGCGGTAACCCTCCGGGTGCGTGTACCCGAAATTCATCTCCTGCCGTTCTTCAAGGTTTGTGCCCTTCTGCTGAGCTAAATAGGCGATGGAGTGCCCGTCAAATCGCGCCAACCCGGCAATCAGTGCGCGGTCATCCGCGTGCAACCGATCGCCGCGCAACTCGAAAGGATCCTCAAAGAACGCGCGGATATAACTCGACGCCTGCGGACGCTGCTCGTGCCGCGCCAGCCACACTTTGTCCCAGCGGGTCAATTTCTGAAACGCCTGCTTCGTGAGGCTGGCAAGGTTTTTCTCAAGCGCCTCGATTCCCGGCGTAACGTCAAATTCGGGGTTGGCTTCAGCAAAGCCTCTGAGTTGCGTGATTTGCTGATCGAGTTCAGTCAGTGGTTTTTCAAAACTTAGCGGTTTCGACTGCACGTCTATATTCTCCGTCTGTCAATTACGACTGTCGGGCAAACTGCTTGCCCGGCATCTGCTGGACGATCCCCTTGAGTTCAAGCATAACAAGCGTGCCGGAGACTTTGTTCATTGGTAATTCCGTTGTACGCGCAATTTGATCGATATGCGAAGATGGGACCTCGATTGCCTCGAGAACAGCTTGTTCATCAGCGCTAAGCTCGGGTGTCGATTGTATTGACGATTCTGCCGCGGGCGTTCCAACACTCCCGGTTGATGAAGTTCGGTTAGGAACGTCGGAAGAAGGATTGGAGTTCGTGTGCTCCCAAGATGAGATGGTACTATCGAAGGTGAGTTGAGCGGGTGTAGCAGCGATGGAAGAAGTCAAACGCCGATCCGGGAAGGCTTCCCAAATGTCATCAATAGAGTTTATCAGCTTCGCCCCCTGGTTAATCAGTTGGTGCGACCCTTTCGATTGCTTGGAGAAAATCTGCCCCGGTACGGCAAACACTTCCCGACCCTGCTCCGCGGCGTGGCGCGCCGTGATCAACGATCCGCTGCGAACCGACGCTTCGACCACTACCGTTCCCGAACTCATCCCGCTCACCAGCCGGTTGCGGCGCGGAAAATTCTTCGGAAACGGCGGCACCGACATCGGAAATTCCGAAATCAACGCACCGGATTCCACAATCTCATCCGCCAAATCCCTATTCTCATCGGGGTAGATTTGACTCAAACCATTTCCGAGGACGGCAATCGTGCGTCCGTTTGCTTGGAGCGCGCCTTGGTGTGCGCACGTGTCAATCCCTCTGGCAAAACCACTGACGACGGTGACGCCGTTCTCGGCGAGTTGCTGGCTCAATTGCCGGCTAATTGTCTTGCCGTAGTTCGTAGGACTTCGAGTTCCGACGAGGGTAATACTCGGCGTATCCGGTTCGCCAAGTTCACCCCGTACGTAGAGCAAAGGCGGCGGATCGGCAATCTCCTTGAGGAGCGTGGGGTAGGCACTGTCCTTGATGGTCACCAAGTGACAATTGTGTGCGTCAACAAGCTCTAGTTCTTCGTCTACCGAAACACGAGTTTTGCCGCGAATCAATTGTTGGCTGGCATTTAGGGACAGCCCTTCAACGCGAGCCAACTCTTCCCGTGTCGCGTCCAATGCTCTCCCCGCGGAGCCAAACGCAACCAGTAGGCGCTGTATGGATTGATAACCCACTCCGGGAATAATACTCAGATGGACTAAACTCTTCGTCTCCTCGGAGAACATCATCGGCACAACTCACTCGCTTGCTACCGGTGCTACGGGCTCCTCTGGCGGCAGAGCGTAGTAAACTTCAATTTCTCGAATCTTCTTATACGTCAGCATAGGTGCTCCACCATCGCCTCTCTGCGTACGCTTCCCGCCGCCAACACGACGCGATTCCCAAGCGCGCGGAACCAACAGCCGTAGCTTTCGAGACATCACCGGTTCCTTAAAGTTGGTCTCGTATTTCTCACGGAGATGATTCTTGACGTCGCGAAGGACTCGCCATTCGCCCCCATCGTCCAAGACCTGAACCTTAAAATACTCCATCTCTCCGATATCGGCTTTGATGACGACTCGCTGAATCTTCTGAGGGTTAAGCCACTCGAGGACGGCTTCGCTGTACTTGTCGGCTTCCAACTGCGACTCCTTATCCTTTTCATCTTCGATGATCGGGCCCGTTTCGCCCTCTGTATATATATTGTCGTCGTGGAACCTCGAGTTGGGATCACGGCTGGTGGCTTCAATGGCAAGATTCTTACTCCACCTCGTCTTGGGACCGGTACTCACACAACTAGCGAGTAAAGCCGATACCAGGATAGCAAGTGTAAACGCAAATGCAGTAGACCGCATATTTTTCCTCCTTCTGTATTGAAATTTGTGCGGGATGTCCGAACTCTAGACATCTGCCTACGATTCATTATATGGGAGATTTGAAGCGAATGCAAGCGGACAAAATCCCGGTCCTCACAATCTCCTTGCATGGACTAATGTAGTTTGCACTCTGAGCGATTCATACGCTCATTCTATAGGATCGATCAGGCGAAAGGACAGCGAGTGCAATAGAGATCCAATAGAATTCCCGTAAAGATTCCTTGTGCTGCAAAGGCAGCCGCTTAGGTTATACGTATATCACTAACAGATCAACAACTGAGAATACTTGGTCCCACTATTCACCGCTGAAGGACGCCGTTCTCGGAGGCCAACGATTTGAACCATTTAGAGAATTATTATGTGCGTCCTATGTTGGCTCGGCTCCCGCGTATCCGAAATCAAACGACGAGCGCTACTTCAGCAAGTCGTCAAGTTCCTTTTCGCGGGAATCGAGGATCACCTCGGCTTCCTCTTCTGCAATATCCTCTGCTGATTTATAGCCGTACAACTCAATCTCGAAGATTTCACCGGGCGCGCGGCGATGTGCACCGTGTCCTCGCCCGCCCCCGGTACGCGCTCGATGTCTACGTCGCAGTTCCGCATCGTCGCTTGTCGACAACACGCGAACTCTGATTCTCTCGGTAGGAAATGCGGTCCGTAAAAACAGATCTATGGGGTTGCTCTGAACGCTCTTTACCTCTCCGACCATTTTCCAATTCACCCGGTCACCGGTGCCTCCACCTTTATCGGCTAATACGTCAAATGTCTTCAGATTTTCTGAATAGATGACCATTCGGCTAATTTTCCGTCTCTTTGGCAGCGTGATAACCACCTCGGACGCCGGGCTTCCACCGTATCGGTTTTGAGTATCCACGGGAAATTGTGTTTTCCCGAGAGTTTTCAGATTCCCATCAATCATCTCGGGACTTGTCGACTTTACTCCATCCAAAAGCGCGTAATTATCGCTCCACTCCTGTTTTGAAATGACTTTGGCACAGGCGGCAATACCCAAAATGCAGATGCACAGGAACACGAGAACTGTTAAACGAATCATTTTAAACTCCTTGTAAAATGAGAAGAGGGTTAGTAGGTTTCGACCCAGGCCATGTAGATTGGAACCAACACCCCAACATGAATTGAGATTCCTTAAAATAATTTTCGCGTCGCGTCGCCAGTTAATCTATGATTCTCCATGTTACGTCATGTCGAGTATCTTGCAACTCGATATTGAGTGCTTTCAGCCTATCGCGAATCGTGTCCGCGGTTTCCCAGTCTTTGCGCTGCCTTGCTGTTTGACGCATCTCCACGATGAGATCCATTAAGTGATTCAGCAACTCCGTGTTCCCGTTTCCTGAATCGGTTGATTCGCTATATATTCCAAGTACATCGCACATCTCTTTAAGGTTAGTGTATCCTATGCCCAATACCGATTTCGTCGTATCCGGAGGATTTTCATCAATACTCGAAAGTGTTTGGTTGACTTCGCCGACAAATTTGAAAATCTCTCCTATTGCCCTAGCCGTGTTGAAGTCGGCGTCCATCGCCGCCTCAAACCCGTTTCGCAGAGCGTGAATTGACTCAAGAATCGTGGTGTCAATACCATTAGAATAACCCGCGTCCGGAGCCTCCGTTTCGGTTGTCGTTCGGTACGGCTTTAAAGCATCTAGACAGTTGCTCAGTCGTCGTATCGCGCCGCTCGAATCCTTCAGGCTTGATGGACTATAGTCTAACGGATGGCGATAGTGAGCCGAAATGAGGAAGTGGCGAATCGCTTCGGCAGAATAATCCTTCAGAGCGTCCCGCACAAAGAGGAAATTCCGTTCCGACTTTCCCATGCGCTGCCCATTAACCCGCAAAAATGCAACGTGCAGCCAGTATCGTGCAAACGGTTTTCCCGTTGCCAACTCACTCTGTGCAATTTCATTCTCATGATGCGGAAACTGGAGATCTTGTCCGCCGGCATGAATGTCAAGCGTCTCGCCAAGATGCTTCATCGCCATTGCCGAACATTCGATGTGCCACCCGGGGCGCCCCTTTCCCCAAGGGCTGTCCCACCACGGCTCTCCCGGCTTGGCTTTCTTCCATAGGTCAAAATCACGGGCGTCCTCTTTTCGCTCATTTATGTCGACCCTAGCACCGGCAAGCAGATCTTCCGGACGGCGATGAGAGAGCTTTCCGTAGCCGTCGAAGCGATCCACACGATAGTACACGTCGCCATCCACGGCATACGCTGCTCCTTTGTCCATCAGGATCTGGATTAACTCAATAATCTCCGGTATATGTTCGGTTGCTCTCGGATGAACGTCTGCTGCACGAATGCCAAGACACTCCGAATCCTCAAAGTACGCCTCCGCATTGTTCTTGGCAAGCAGTGACGCGTCTATGTCTAACTCTGATGCACGGTTGATAATCTTATCATCAATGTCAGTAAGATTCTGTACTAACTTAACAGAATATCCCTTGTATTCTAGGTAACGGCGAACAATATCGGAAACCAAAAATGTACGGGCATTTCCGATGTGGAAGAAATCGTAGACCGTGGGGCCGCAACTGTACATTAACACTCTGCCGTCTTGAAGCGGAACGAACTCTTCTAGCTGTCGGCTTAGCGAATTGTAAATGTTTATTCCCATCTAGCGCCTCGTGAAAGTAATGCTTGGTTCCCGTAACACAATCCTTAATCCTGACGCTCAACCAATTTGTAAGGTGCGCACTGCGCACCGGCCTTTGTAAGCACTAGCGGCGCATACAATGTATAGTAATACCAAGCCACCCTAAATCAAATCCCCAGAGGGGATCAACCGGCAAATTAAGGAGGGTGATAGAGATCCCAATGCAATAGAAAATCCCGTACGAAAGAGATCCAGCACTTATGTAGCAGACAATACTAATGTCATGAAAGAGCATGCCTTTGGTGACCAGAAACGGCTTTACCATTGATTGTTTAAACATGCTTCTAATCCGGACGCTCAACTAAACAGACAACCGCTTGGGCTGCGATTGCCTCCTCCCTGCCAACGACGCCTATCCCCTCCGACGTTGTGGCTTTGACGCTGACCTCATTCGGGAAAAGCCTCAAGGTTTTAGCAAGTCGCCGCCGCATTTCAGGAATGTGAGGCGCCAATTTGGGTCGTTGAGCAATGATTGTACTGTCCACATTCTGAACAAGGTAACCCAGATTCTCGACTTTGGCTTTCGCCTTTTGGAGCAGAATCAGACTGTTAATCCCTTCGTAGGCGGGGTCCGTATCCGGAAAATGCGATCCGATGTCTCCTAACGCCGCGGCGCCAAGTATCGCATCAATTATAGCATGGATTAGTACATCCGCATCCGAGTGCCCCAACAACCCCAGCGTATGCGGTATTTCGACGCCGCCCAGAATCAATTTGCGGTTTGGCACGAGTCGGTGAAGGTCATAACCGATTCCTACACGCATGCCCCTCTCTTCAGTGCCTCGGCAATAATCAGATCTTCCGGGGTCGTAATCTTCAAGTTGGATTCGCTTCCCGAGACTATCTTAACCTTTAACCCGAGCTTCTCGACAAGCATGGCATCATCGGTCGCTGGTATCCGCTCCCGTTGTGCCTTCACGTGAGCGTCCAACAACACTGAAGCACGGAACGCCTGAGGCGTCTGCACCGACCACACTTTATCTCGGTCCGGTGTGTCCACGATGAATCCGTCCGCGCCTGCCACTTTGATGGTATCCTTAGACGGAACTGCCGTCACCGCCGCTCCCCACTCGTCGGCAGCTTCAATACAAGCAAAAATCATCTCATCCGTCACGAACGGACGAACCCCGTCATGAACGATAACGCAATCTGCATCGGAGGGTAAAGAATGGAGCCCATTGAACACGGAAGCTTGGCGTGTTTCACCGCCGACAACCAATTCGCCCACCTTATGGAAAGCATACGGAGCGATAACTCTCGATTGGCACATCTCACAATCAGCGGCGTCGACGATCACGGAGATCGTGTCAATGACCGGATTTTGATCGAATACGCCAATTGTATGTGCCAGAATCGGTTTGTCGCCGAGATTGAGGTACGGCTTTTTCACCGAGTTCCGCATGCGGCTGCCGCTACCAGCTGCGGGGATAAGAGCGCATATCTTCTGATTCGTTTGCGTCCACTTCATCGGCTTTCCGACGGGTGAAAATCATCTGTCCCGCGCTCGTCCTCAACATTTGCGTGACGACCACATCAATTATCTGTCCGACGTGGGACTTGCCGCCCTCGACAATAACCATCGTCCCGTCATCGAGATAGCCGACGCCTTGATTCAACTCCTTGCCCTCTTTGAGAACATGGACCTGAATGACCTCTCCGGCCACTACAACGGGGCGAACCGCATTGGCAAGCGCATTGATATTCAAGACGGTCACGCCTTGCAATTCTGCAACTTTGCTCAGGTTGAAGTCATTCGTGACGATTTTCGCGTCCAATTCTTGCGCAAGACGAACCAGCTTTGCGTCCACCTCCGCAATGTCCGGAAAATCCTCCTCGGTGATATCGACCTCCATGTCGGGGTCATTCTGCAAATCGCGCAAAATCTTGAACCCGCGTCGTCCTTTGTTTCGACGGAGCTGTTCAGTGGAATCTGCGATGTGCTGTAACTCATTCAAGACAAATCTTGGTATTACAATGATGCCCGTGAGAAATCCCGTTTGACAGATTTCAAGAATTCTGCCGTCAATGATAACACTGGTATCTAGAATCTTGTAGCTTGGTGACGAGGAGGACCCGCCTTGCGAAGATCGCGAAAAAAATCCAAAGTTCTTCCGCCTGCGATAGATAATCACCATTCCTGCATAACTCATGACGAGAATTGTGCCCATCCTTACCATCGGGGTTATTGCGGTCGTTTGAGACATTATGTAAATGACGATGCCAGCGATTATCAGACCAAAGGTCAACCCGACGAGACAAGCAAAGAAATCTCGAAGTAGTGGACGCGGGACGGATGATTCGAGCGCTATCGCTATGATGGCAACGATCAACGCTACAGCCCCTCCATAGATACCATCTATGCCATAACCGAAGGCAGCGCTCAAGATCATGAAGAATGCGCGTATAATCCAGATCTGCATAACAGTCACCTTCTTTCACGTTTTCGATAAGTTAGACACGTTGGTAGGGATTAGGTTTGGTTAACGGATTTATTCGTAAGACGACACACAACAGAAAAAAGTCTAGCGATTTAATAATGTAATCTAAGATGCCGCCCCTGAAGCACAATTTGTATGAAGTTCAAATAATTATTCGGTAATATTCTAACGTTGCTCGGTGCGGTTAGGAAACCGCACCTACCGAGTTTAGGGAAAACTGGAATTACCGATTTAAATACTTAATCTTCATTTAGATCGTGCTTCTGATGCGCAGACTGACAGTTAGCGATACAAAATATATGGAATTAAACTAGCATACTCGATTAGAAATGGCGGTATAAGCCTAAATCCTTATTAGTGGCAGCTTGTGTTATCTAAAACAGAAGGCCTAATACATCATGAAGATTCTTCGCTCCAAACAACTCAATGTCCTCGGTTAAATCCAGTCCCTTGCGATTTGTTTCCGGCAGGATAGCTCTCTTGAATCCCAGCTTTGCCGCTTCGCGTAACCGCGTGTCGATATGTGCCACGGGGCGAACCTCGCCGCCTAGCCCAACCTCGCCGATTAGGACAGTATATGGGTCAATCGCGGTGTCGCGATGATTGGACACGATTGCCATGACAATCCCTAGATCAATGCCGGGCTCATCCACACGAACACCGCCGGTGATATTGACAAAAACATCCGAATCGCCGATGTTCAGCCCGATACGTTTGTGCAACACGGCAACCAACATAGCAATCCTTTGACGATCTACCCCGGCGGTCGTGTTACGTGGTATTGCGAAATTTGACGGCGAAACGAGCGCTTGAAGTTCCAACAAAAGAGGGCGTGTTCCCTCAATGCTTGACACGACAACGGAGCCGGAGACGTTTTCCTGTCTATCGCCAAGGAATAGCACAGATGGGTTCTCCACGTCCACCAAACCCCGGCTGAGCATCTCAAAGATCCCGATTTCGTTGGTCGATCCGAATCGATTCTTGACGGCGCGCAATACCCGATAGATATGCTGCTGTTCACCCTCAAAGTAGAGCACAGTGTCCACAATATGCTCCAACATTCGAGGTCCCGCCAGCGACCCATCTTTGGTGACGTGACCCACAAGTACAACCGGAATTTCCTTGCTCTTTGCGAGGATGAGCAACTGCCCCGCACATTCGCGTATCTGCGTTACGCTGCCGGGCGCCGACTGCAACGCCGGCAGAAAAACCGCCTGAATGGAATCGATGACAACCATGCTTGGCTGAACCGCAGCAATCTGTGTCTCAATCTGTTCAAGGTCGTTCTCGCACAACACGAGCAACGTCTCTGATGATAGTCCGAGGCGGTCCGCGCGCAGCTTGGTCTGGGCGGCAGATTCTTCGCCCGTAACGTATAGCACCGTGCCGTAAACCCGACTAACGGAATCGCTGGCTTGCAGCAGCAGCGTCGATTTGCCGATGCCCGGATCGCCGCCAATCAGTATGACGGAGCCCGGAACGATTCCATCGCCAAGTACTCGGTCAAATTCCCGAATTCCTGTGAGCCGCCGATCATCTTCGCTCGCGGAGACCTGTGCAATCGGCTCTGGCTGACGGGACGGGGTCGCGATCGTCCGATGTGCCGGTGACGACGTTTCAAACTCAATCTCTTCGGTAAGACTGTTCCACTTCTGGCAGTCGGGACACCTGCCTAGCCACTTGAGAGAAACGTATCCGCATTCCTGACAGACAAACTGTCGACGTTCTTTTGCCATCGATCTCGGCTTGGGTATTCGGTGGTCTTTATAGCAAAATCATAAGTCATTTGTGCACTGCAGTAGGTTCGGTTTCCCAAGCGAACCAATATTAGTCCTTCTTGTCGGTGCGGTTGGAAACCGCACCTACCGGAATGTGTGCTAATATGAATCGAATTGGCTATAGGTAATGCATCGGTCTACCAATTGCTACCAACCAGTCTGATTCCCGCCGTGTAGCGAATGTCATCCATGAGGTTCTCGGCACCGAGAATCAGATGTCCATACCGGAAGAACCGCCACGCCAATTCTGCATTGAGTTCGGGGTTTTTGCTGGTAAGATGGAACCCTTCAACGGTCAACCCGAGCCGCCGAGCCAATAACCAGACATCCATTCCCAGCCCGGCCCTTGAACGCATAAACCCAAGTCGTCCGCGTATACGTCCGTCCAAGAAATCTTGGGCATACTGGGACTCGAATTTCACATCTTTATCCCGCATCCCGAATCCGAATCGGAGGCGCTGCGTTAGCGTCGGCAACAACACCAGTGCGAATTCATTATGGAGGCTCTCTTCAAGACTGAGATAACGGAGCTCGTAATCCCATGCCAATTCCGGGGCTTTGAGATCGCCAAACCGCTCGTCCACCTTCCCCGAGAAGCTGTGGATCTCCCCGACAGTATCCTTGATTGTCTTTAACGTGTCGCGCACTTCGTTAACCGTGTCGGGTTTGTTCAACAGTTGAGCCAAACTTCCGTCGCCCTCCCGGACCTTCTCTAGGATTTGGTTGAGATTCTCGGGAAGTTCCTCCAGGTCGGCTGTCGTCTCTGCAATATCCGACAGAATCTGATTCAGTTTCGGTGCGTCCGACTCGATCAGTTCTCGACTTTCTGCCACCAAACCCGAAAGTTCGGCATTCAACTCCCCAAGATCTTCTCGCAACTGTTGGGAGAGTGCGCGAAAGTCGGAAGATCCGGCATTCAGATCCGTGACAATCTGATCAATCGACTCGGAATTTCGATCCACGAGGTCGATCACCGAACTTGTGATTGCATCCACACGTTCGCGAAGGAGCCGAGAGTCTCCCGCCAATTGTTCCAACAACTGATTCACACGCCCAAGCGTTTGTTTGAAACGCTGATCATTCTCGGCAGCTAATCGCTTAACGATTTCGGCTGTTTCTTGCGTGTTGTTGCTTGCTTGTTCTACCGCCTCTCCCGTCAGTGCCACGAGTTGCCGCACCTCTACTATGCTCTGCTGTATGTTCTCTTGATTCAGTTGTATAAGTTCATTTGCCGATTGAACGAATTGTGTTGTCTCGATGATAGCCTGTTTAGATTGTAGAAGGAAATCCTGTATGCCCACCGGAGATTGACCGATTAACGGTAAATCGGAAGGTTTCAGAAGCGGGCTGTCTACAGGTCCATTGACTAAATCGATGTAAGCCTCTCCTACAAAACCGATGATTCCAATCTTGACCGTGCAGCCTTGCCTAAGACGCTGAAAGGCATTTTTCACGCGCATTCGAATTTCAACGATATCCTCGGTCGCCCTCAGTTCAACGGCTGTCACTTTCCCAATCGCAACCCCCGAAAGATAGACGCCTGCCCCTCGCTGAAGATCGTTGACCCGTTCGAAGTGAACGGTTAGGTGGTCGCCGCTGGCGGCGAACGGCCAATCGGTTGCCATGACAAGAAGGACCCCAAGTAATACGAGCCCAACAATAACGACAATCCCCACCTTTGCGTGGGTTGTCCATGAATCCATCAATTACCCCTTTTTTCAATTGTGGCGAGAGAACACGCCGTGAATTGCTTACTAGACGGTATAAGTGCGTTTACTTGCGGATTAATCTTCGCGTAGATTTAGGATAAACTCCTTTAACACCGGATTACTAACATTAAGAATCTGCTCGGGTGCGCCGAGAAGAATAAATTGCTGCAGAATCGGATCGTCATTCTCAAGCATCTCGTTTGGGTGGCCAAAAGCAACAATCTTCCCGCTGTGTATCATCGCCATACGTGTCGCTACGGTAAACGCGCTATCCATATCGTGCGTAACGACCACAGACGTCACCTCGAGTTTCGTATGCAGGCTTTGAATCAATCTGTTGATCTCGACGCAGGTAACCGGATCCAATCCCGTTGTGGGTTCGTCGTATAAAATCACTTCAGGATCAAAAGCAATAGCACGCGCAAGTCCAACCCGTTTCCGCATACCGCCGCTAAGTTCTGCCGGTCTCAAGTGTTCGGTACCGTCAAGGTCAACAAGATGAAGTTTTTCGATAACTATTTCTCTAATCTCTGCTCTAGAAAGTTTCGTATGTTGGGCGAGCATAAACCCGACATTTTCTTCAACCGTCATCGAATCAAACAGCGCCGCCGATTGGAACAGTAGTCCAATCTTGCGCCGCATCTGATTCAGTTCCTTAAACTTCAACCCGGAAATCTCTTCTCCGTCTACCAGAATCTCGCCGGCATCGGGCTGCATCAAACCGGTAACGAGTTTTAAGAGGAGGCTCTTCCCGCATCCGCTGCGTCCCATAATGACCAGTGTTTCGCCGCGGGGGATATGCAGATCAAGTCCTTTCAGTACCTGCTTACCTTCGAAGCTCTTCCAAAGATTTTTGATCTGAATCATAAGCTGAGACTTAAAGGCCCTCCCAAGATATTCCTCGGAGACACATACCTTCCTATTTTAATTGGAGAAGAGTAAATAGCAGGTGATTCAACAGCACATCCAAAACCAGAATAAGCATCAATGAAACAACGGCGGATCCGGTGGTTGCCTTGCCGACGCCCTCCGCGCCGCCAGCTACAGAGATGGTGAATCCTTTGTAGCAGCCGACTAACGCGATCGCCATCCCGAACGATGTCGCTTTGATAAGACTGATGCAGATGCTGCTTATGAACAAGTAGCTCTGCACCTGCTTCATAAAGAAAACGCCGTTCATGTTGAATAGATACACGGCAACGACATATCCGCCCGCAATCCCGGAAAAGGTTGAAAACACCGTCAGGATTGGGAGCATATACGCACACGCCAAGAATCGGGGAACGACGAGGTATTTCACTGGATCCGTTCCCATGACGGAAAGCGCGTCAATTTGTTCTGTCACCTTCATGGTCCCGAGTTCGGCGGTAATTGAGGCGCCGATGCGCCCTGCGAGCACGAACCCCGTAACCATTGGGCCCAACTCTTTAATCAAGGATACACACACAAACCTGCCAATCTGTCCCTCCGCGGACAGATCCCTCAGTTGAATGTATCCCTGAGTGGCTAACACCATACCCGTGAAAACCCCCGATACCAATACAACCGATAGCGAGTCAACACCGATAAGACGTAATTGCCGGACGAGTAGATGGAGTTGGTAGGGGGGTTTGAAGAGAAGCGCGAGGGTTCGGAACACAAAGATGGACGCACGGCCAAAGCCTGAAAGCCGGTAGAGTAATCGTCCACCGGCAAATTCAGCCAATCGGAGTAGCGAGACCGTTTTGTGCTGTGGGACAGAAGGTTGCTCTGCCATTTAGGATACCAAAGGCGGAGAAAAAAATTCCGGATGCAAGTTGTGCGCTACTGATAGTGTGCCGACTCGAGCAGCGAAACGCTTCTGGTCCAATGCCGGCTTCCTCGTCCTAGAACTGGAGGTTGGTAAAGCGCATTTGCTCTTTAATGAACTGCAATTGGACCGTACCGGTGGCGCCGTTGCGCTGTTTTCGAATAATCAGGTCTGCCATACCTGCCGCCTCGGACTGTTCGTCGTAATAATCGTCCCGGTGCAGGAAAACTACCAAGTCGGCATCCTGTTCGATTGCGCCCGATTCTCTTAAATCCGCAAGCTGGGGTCGTTTGTCTGGTCGTCTTTCCAACTCGCGGTTGAGTTGTGAACAAGCAATAATTGGCACATCCAATTCCCAAGCGAGCGCCTTGAGCGCGCGGGAAATCTCGGCTATCTCCTGTTCCCGTCCGGTGTATTGCCCCGTCCCTCTCAGCAGTTGCAAATAGTCAACTATGATTAATGCGAGGTTTTCCTGCTGAGACTTGAGCCGCCTGGCTTCTGCGCGCACCGTTTGAATGGTGATTCCGCGAGCTTCGTGGATAGAGATTCGGCTACCTGCTTCCATCAACGTAGATGCACCTTGAGTGAGATCAGACCAACTCTGGTCCGAGATGTTTCCTATGCGAAGCTTCGCGAAATCTATCTGCGCTTCGGCGGCGAGCATCCGCATTGCCACCTGGCGCGCCGGCATCTCAAGACTGAATACGGCAACGGGAAGTTGATGCTCAAGTGCTATGTTCTGAGCCATGTTTAGCACCAGAGTGGTTTTTCCCATGCTGGGCCTGGCAGCGATGATGATTAAATCCCCTCGTTGAAGCCCCGATGTCAATATATCCAGGTCCGTGAATCCGCTCGGTATGCCGACATACTGCTCTTTCTTGTGGTATAGCTCCTCAATGTCTTTGAGGCTCTGATTTATGAGCGAGCCAAGCGGTACGAATCCACGATTGACGTTCAGACTGTTCAGTCGGAAGATTTCTTCCTGAGATTCGTCCAGAACATCGACGAGCTCCTTCTCCCCGTTTTGAGCAATTTCTCGGATCGTCGCGCTCGCCTGGATGAGTTGGCGGCGCATCCACTTGTCGCGGACAATCTGCGCGTGAAACTCGGTATTCTCGGTCTCAACGATCCTGGCTTGGAGGTCGTACAGGTAGATTGTGCCGCCGACACGTTTCAATTGCTCCGTCTTCTTGAGATGATCCGCAACAAGAAGGATGTCCGCCTTGCTATGCCGGTCATAAATATCCACGGCGGCGGAATAAATGATCTGGTGATCCGTCGTAAAAAAGGCGTCGGGGGTTTCACCTAAAATCGGCATGACACGCGGAATAACATTCGTGTCCATGAGCATTGCGCCTAGTACCGCCCGTTCCGCTTCTCTATCATGAAGGGGTTCAACTGGTTCAGGGGACGCCATTTAAGGTCACCTTTTCGGACTCAAGCTTCGCGGAATACTGATGCCTCAAACGCTGGATACGACCTTCTACACCTTCCGGCCGATCCGGTATCAAGGCTACTCTTCACGTTCGACCACTACCCGTATATCTACCACGACCTCGGCATGTAGGCGAATCGGAACGGTGAAGACGCCCAGCTCCCTAATCGGTTCGTCCAAAACGATTTGACGCCGATCTATCTCAATGGATTGTGCGGAAAGCACTTCTGCAATGTCCATTGAAGTAACGGACCCGAAAAGCCTGTCGTTCTCACCCGATCGCCGCTGAATGGTACACGTTACATCGGCGACACTTGCCGCAATCTCTTCGGCGCGCGCTTTCTCCTTGATTTCGAGATTCTCAAGGACATGCTTTTCCTGTTCGAATAGGCGGCGATTCTGCTCCGTCGCTTGAATGCCGAGCTGCATGGGGATGAGATAATTGCGCGCGTAACCGTTGGCAACTCTGACTACATCTCCTCCGTTTCCAAGCCCAGCCACCGTTTTTTTAAGAATGATCTCCATCAAACACCTCGCTCTGCGATTGAAAGTATTTTCACGATTTTACTGTTTGCTGAAGGGCAATAAAGCGACCGTTCGAGCGCGTTTTATGGCGCGAGTGACTAATTTCTGGTGCCTCGCACAGTTCCCCGAAGCTCGCCGCGTGATAATTTTACCACGCTCGCTGGTGAAGTTCTTGAGCATGGAGATGTCTTTATAATCCACCGCTGTAATCTTCCCGATACACAAGCGGCAACGTTTGCGTCCAGCCATAATCGATTCCTCTTACTCTCCTATTTACGTGGAAAAAGCGGGCGCAATCTTGCCCGCTTTCAAGATAATAATGAATCTGCGTTTGGGACAACAGATGGCGCTAGAAGGGGATGTCGTCTTCCGTTGATTGATCGGCTTCGGCTACGGAAGGTCGAGGCGCCGCGTCGCCCGGTTGACCATACCCGCCCTGCTCACTACCGTCCTGTCGCCCTCCAACAAACTGAAACCGCTCTACATACACATCGTGCTTACTTCGCTTTTGTCCATCGTCCTGTTCCCATGTACGAAATCTCAGGCGTCCTTCGATAAATACTGGCCTACCTTTTTGAAGATATTCGTTCATGGTTTCAGCGGTTCTTCCAAACGCCTCCAGATCAACAAAACAGACCTCTTCTCTTTTTTCGCCAGACTCGCGGTCTGTCCAAACCCGATTCACGGCTAACCCGACATTCGCTACCGCGGAGCCGCTCGGAAGATATCTCAGTTCCGGGTCGCGCGTCAAGTTACCCATAAGTATGACTTTGTTATAACTGGCCATAGTATCATCTCCTTTTATTTAGCGCTTATCCGTGTTAGGAGTTATCAGGAACTGTTTCTTCATCTGGGGCTGCTTCTTCTTTAGCCTGATCCTCACCTTCAACTTCCGATACGCTCTCCTCGTTTCCCGATTCGGAATCCATGGCAACCGGCGCGACTTCCTCTTCTAACCGACGGCGTGCGTCTGTCTCGCGCGATCGTCTTTCCTCTCTTAGCGAAATAACGTTGTCAAGATCGCCTTCAAAATTTACTACCATGTGTCGAATGATAGTCTCTATCACCCGAAACGAATTGCTGAGTTGAAGAACAAAAGCTGGCTCACTCCTAAAGATGAGTAGAACATAATAGCCGTCGTTATTTTTCTTGATGGGAAAGGCTAACCTCCTCTTTCCCCATGCATCAACCTTGAGCACTTCGCCGCCATTGGAGTCGATATTACTTGTGACTCCTTCAATAAGCGACTCGGTCTCGGCCTCTTCAAGTTCCGGGTTGATAATCAGAACTAATTCATATTCTCGCAATATTGCAAATCCTCCCTTTGGACGTGTGGCTCCGCATTGGTTTTAATCCTTTTACTCAAAAGAGCGGAGCAGAGATTTCGAAAAATTATATCATAAACCGCCAGCGTTATCAACCAAGATATTGCAGCAAAGCGAGGGGAAACGCATCTAAAATCAATTGATCCCTTTCGCGTTAGAACTAACTATGGCGGTTGTTTTCAGCTTCAGAAGTCTTTTACTCTACAACAGCGTCGGATCGAGAGGTGCATAAAATCAATGGATGCGCCAATCCCTTTGAGAGTCGCTTAATAAATACATTTGTAGGGTGCGCAGCGCGCGCCAACCATTAACATTCCTAGCGGGGATCAAGCGAGTGGATAGCGAGCGCGATAGAGATCCCTCAAGCAAATGGATAACGAGTAATCAACTGAGCGATTAGCGAATGCGATGGAGATCCCATAGAGAACCTGCCGGATATAGCAGATAACAATGATAACATGAAGAAGCTTTCTACTAATGTCCAAAAATGACTCTGATACCGACTGTATGAGCAGGCTCTGATCGCCCCTTCTTCAGTCGCCTGAAAGTCTGAAAATGCCAATAAAATGTTTATCTACCGCTCATTTTGAGCGGTTATAGCTGAACTTGCACCTACTTTCCTGTAAAAAAAGCCCAGCAAATAGGTACAGAAATGTGAACAGAGGCTTGATTTCAAGTAAGTGTTCACATGGTTTGCTCCACCACTTTCCTTTGATAGCGCGGGTTCATTCGCGGGCAAATAGGTACAAAATAGGTACATAAAGAAAAGATCATCGTGGCGAAAGTCGATTTTAAGTACATGAAAGGCAAAGGCGCCTCCTCGCTGGAACAGGGAGAATTGGCGATTTGAGGAGTAGTGTATTCGCTCCGCTGCTCAACTGTTCGTCCCACATCATACTATACACGTGTAAAGTTGTCAATGCAAAATCAGATGCGAATCTCCTGAGCTCGACTTTGTACAAAACTAGAAGGGGAATAAGGTAAAATTAGTCGAAAAAGCAACACCATTCGACTAAGGAGGTACACCTTGATTCCCCCATTGCTGATAACGTTGTTAACTCCGTTTCAATCATTGTTTCGACGTCCTAGCTGGATTAAAATCCAAATCTTACTCGTTGGAACAATCCTTTTAACCGGTAGGCGAACAGTAACTCAAGCCCTGAGAGTGACCGGTCGGTCAGCCGACAATCGGTTTGCTCTGTATCACCACGTGCTCAGTCGTGCGATTTGGTCCCCTCTGCAAGCCGCCCAAAAACTGTTGTTTACGTTATTGAAGTTCCTCGACGACGGTAAGCAACCGTTAGTATTTGGCATTGATGAAACGATTGAGCGCCGCTGGGGAGCCAAAATCAAAGCACGAGGTATCTATCGTGATGCCGTGCGTTCTTCATCAAGCCACTTTGTCAAAACCAGTGGATTACGTTGGATAGCGCTGATGTGGCTAACACAGATTCCCTGGGCATCATGTATCTGGGCGCTGCCGTTTTTGACGGCACTTGCACCCTCCAAACGTTACTATGAGTCTGAAAAACGTTGCCACAAGAAACTCACTGACTGGGCAAGACAAATTGTATTTCAACTTCGCCGGTGGTTGCCCAATCGTTACTTGGTTGTGGTCGCTGATTATAGTTATGCGGTGTTAGAATTCCTTGCAGCTTGCCAAGAATTGTCAAATCCGGTAACCATTATCACTCGTTTGCGACTTGATGCAGCACTCTACCAACCTGCTCCACCTTATAGCGGTACAGGACGTCCTTGTAAGAAAGGAGAGCGGTTACCTACCTTGGCTGACATTCTGCATGACCCAAACACCCAATGGCAGAACGTCACACTTGATTGGTATAACGGTCAACAAAGAGAAATGCAAATCATCTCACAGCCAACCGTTTGGTATCACACGGGCAAACCCCCGGTGCCAATCCGCTGGGTTTTGATACGAGACCCTCTTGGCAGTTATGAACCGATAGCCCTTTTATCAACTGACACAACACTTTGTCCCAATCAGATAGCCAACTGGTATGTTCGTCGCTGGCGAATGGAAGTCACTTTTGAAGAAGTGCGTGCCCATCTAGGCGTGGAAACACAAAGACAATGGTCGGATAAAGCGATTGCTCGCACGACTCCAATGCTATTTGGACTGTTCTCTTGGATTACCTTAGCTGCTCATCTACTGGTTCAACAGAATCAAGTAGAAGTGCGACAGGCTGCATGGTATCAGAAATCGTTAGCCACCTTTTCTGATGCAATAGGGTGGGTGAGACACCATTTTTGGTCTGCAGAAGCGGACATGACTTTTTCACAGGTCAACCAAAATGACCAGATGGTTAAAATCTCAACCGCTTTTCTCGAACGCTTGATTGACACCGTCTGTTATTCCGCTTAAATGTACAAAGTCGAGCTGAGAACCTGTTTGAATAATCGGTAGCGAAACCATTTTGGGGCATTTGTAGAAGTTTTTTCACGATTTTATTGTCTCCTGCTACGTACCTGTCGCCCCGCTGGGGCTTAGGTGCACGGGGTTTTGGCATTTCTATACACCTTCCGCCCCTCTGGGGCTTTTAGAGGCTGGTGCGCAGTGCGCACTCTACAAACGTACTATTCAAACAGGTTCTAAACATTTACAATGAAAGAAACCTGGATTTCAAGGGAAAAGAGGAGGATTGAGGGAAAATCGAAGTGGGGAATGGATTACCAAAAAAGGAATCCTCATTTTTCGAGGGAGGGGACGAACTTGGAGTATTTTAAGCGTCTCTGCGCTCCACAACTGTTATAACTCAACGGCTATGCCCAAGTAAGGGATAATCGGGAATTGATAGATATCTTCTTTTTCGGTGTAATCGTCGTTGTAGCTGAAGTCGAGTAGGTTCTTGCGGTTATAGGCGTTCAACAGTTCGAGAAAGACGCGCATCTGCCAATTAGAAAAGCGAAAGGCCTTGCTAATCTTCACGTCCAGCCGATGATAGGCCGGCAAACGTGCTGAATTGGTCTCCGCGTAGATTGGGACGTAGATGAATTCGTCGTTGCGCGGGTCGGATTTTAAGTCAGCCCCGAGCACCGGCGTGTAGGGATTGCCGGTCCGGTATTGCCATTTCGTGCCAATTTCCCAGGTTGGAGTCGGACTGTAGGTCGCCGCAAGCGTCGCCACGTGCGTTTGGTCGAACGAATAGAAGCGGTACGGTTCGCCGGGGCTATCCCGCCGTTTGGAGAGTCCATAGGCATAAGAACCCCAACCGAGGAATCGCTCCCCGGTTTGATGTCGTAGGAACACCTCGGTGCCCTGCGCGAACCCGACGCCCTGATTGAGATAATTTGCTTCGTCATCGTTGGTCACCAAGTCGACGAGGTTCTTGTAGTAACCGGCGAGCTTGATCTCGGTCGTCTCAGAGATTTCACGCGTATACTCCAGTACGTAGTGACTGGCTCGGCTGGTGCTCAACTCCGGGTTGCCGACGCTCCGCGTAAGCCTCGGCGGTGTCGGCACTTGCTGATAGTTGCCGTAGGAAAACTGGACCTGAGAACCCGGCGAGATTTCAAACAGGAGACTTCCGCGCGGTTGGATGGAGAGTCCGTCAATCTGATTCAAGTAATCCGTTCGCAAGCCGAGTACGACTGACAAAAATGGCAATACCCTGTATCGGTCTTGCAGATAGATTTCAAGTCGTTTTCCAAGTGAGGATTCGTCGATCGATTGCTTCTCGATAAACCGGGGATCGTAATCGACTTCGCCCTCATCAGGCGGACGCAGAAAATTGCCGGTAGCCCTACCCGGTTCGAGTCCGAGTATCAAACCGGATTCAATCTGATGTTTCGGCGTCAGCGTGTAGGTGAGGTCCTCGCGAATCACGTACTGCGGCGCATCAACTTTGAGCGATAGATCAGCGCCGATATTGACATCAAACGCGAAAAAGGAACGGGTCAAGGATAGATAGGAGGTCAAGCGGTCAGTGAGAAGGGAACGGAGGTGAATACCGGCTCCCTCGAAACCGCTGTCAAAGTCTATATTCCCTCTTAGATCCTCGTCCACATCTTCGCCATCCAGCTTGAGCGCGAAGCTGTCACCGGAGGCAAATAAATTGAGCGAGAGTTGATGCTTTTCAGAGAGGTTATAACCTCCCTTTATCTGATAATCCCAAAATCGGGGGAAGGCGGTGATTTGTCCGCTATCAAATGACAATGACCTGAGAAACAGGTCGATGTAGCTTCTTCGTCCGGCTGCATACCAAAATCCCTTGTCGCCAATCTTGCCTTCTAATAGCCCTTCGGAGTAGAGCAAATTGAGGTTGAATTTTGCATCGAAACCGTCCGTGTTTTTGTTCCTTGAATAGATGTCGATCACGGCCTGGGAGTCGACGCCAAATTCGGCGCCGTAACCGCCGGCGTAGACGTCAATCCGTTCAATGACTTCGGAACTGAGGGAGGAAACAATTCCGCCGAAATGGTAAGGGTAACCGATCGGCACCCGGTCAAAGTAATAGAGGTTGTCTGTATCGGCGCCGCCGCGGATATACAGGGCGCCGCTAAAGTCGTTTGCCACACCGACAGCGGGCAAGGATTGTAGGGCGCGGAGAGCGTCTCCCGCCGTGCCGGGGACGCGCTGAATCTCTGCGCCGCCCAAACTCTGTCTGCCAACCGACGGCAAAGGACGATCGGTTGTAACCTCTACTTCGTCAAGGGGCACAACAACCGGCTCAAGTAAGATTTCAACACGCGTGATTTCCGCCGGCGCTACGGTAGCCGGGGTATCCGTAGAAGGTAGGTATCGTGAAGCGTATGCGGCAAGGGTATAATGCCCGGGTGGCAGGTTGCGAATCTGAAACTCGCCGTTCGCATCGGTGAGAACGCGCTGACCGGTCTCGACGATGCGCACTTGTGCGGATTCGATGGGCTGTTTAAGATTCTGTTGAAGGACTGTGCCGTAGATTTCGCCGGATTGGCTTGAAGCCTGCTGTCCATATGCGATACAGGGACATAGGCACAATACGAATAGTATTTTAGTGCAAATCTGTTTCACGTAGTGCTATTTTCCTCGCGTCCTTTTCAAGTCGACATTAATGACGTCAAATGGTCCGACCGTGTTTACACCTTGACGCCAAAAAAGATGCGAAAATAGAAGAAGCGTTGCATCGGCTGAAATTCCCTTGGATTTCTCGTATAGGTTTGGGTCAATCAGCAAAAAAGCCATAAGAGGCGCGATTATTGCACCTCGGCAATAACTCGGTTCTCGACACAAGTCTGTAGGGTGCGCACTGCGCACCAGTCTCTAAAAGCTCAGCTTTGGCGGAAGGTGTGTAGTAACACCTGAATTTCGCCTACCTAAGCCATGACGGGATCAGGCCAGTCTATAGCGAGCGCGATAGCTGTCCGACAGGCATTTTGACGCGTAGCTACACCACGATGAAAAAGCTTGTCTTCAAAGGACTGAAAATTGCTTTGCTGCAACTAATAATACAGGATCTGACGATCGGTATAAAAAATTTCCTCCACTGTACATCTGTAGGGTGGGCACTGCCCACCATTTCCTTTACGGTGCGATCAATCGACTGGATAAGGGTCAACCGAGCGGACAATGAGGGCGGCAGAAAATACCGTGCGATTGAGCACCTACCAGCCTTTGAAAGCAACAACGGCGCGACAGGTGCATAGCACCGGGGAGTTTACCACATTCAAACCTAAGTTGGTGGATAAATGCCCCATCCTCGGATGTTATGTCGCTCAAATTATAAGCTCGACTTTGTACATTTGAGCAGTATAACAGACGGTGTCAATCAAGCGCTGGAGAAAAACGGGTGAGATTTTACCCATCTGGTCTTATGGGTTGACGTGTGAAAAAGTCTTCGCTATAGACTAGAACTGGTGTTTCACGCAACCCGATGCATCGGGGCAAATCGCTGGCGATTTCTAAAAGCCTCTAACCTTTAGATCTCTATCGTCTTCGCTATTTGCTCAGTTGATCCCACGCCGGGGCTTTGGTTTAGTGTGGCTTGGCTTGCTATACACCTTTCGCGCCGCTGGCGCTCTCAAAGGCTGGAAGATCTCCATCGCGCTCATTATTCATTCACTTGATTGCAGTACGCACCTTACAAGAAATGGTGGGCAGTGCCCACCCTACAAATGTACAAAGTCGAGCTAAACATACATCAATTCGGCGTCGTCTACTGTTTTATGTAGTCCTCCAACAGTTTGATTTTTGTCACACGAGTCTCAGTTTCGACACAAGTGCACCTGTGCATTCTTGTTTTTGAACCTGTTCCGAGGGCAAACATTTCGTTGCATCTTCAATGCTCAGACTAGGATACAAACTCTCTTGCTCAATAGTTGACCCATGTTGCCACCCTTTTTCCACAATCTGTATGAAGTTTAAAAAATCATTTCGGTAATATCTTAATGATGCTCGGTGCGGTTAGGAAACCGCACCTACCGAGTTTAGGGAAAACCGAATTACCGATTTAAATACTTAATCTTCATTTAGATTGTGCGCGTGATGCGCACACTGACCGTTTGCGCTACAACACCGCCGCGATTAATGGACTATACTCAATCAAAAAAGTCAATCACAAGAAGGTACATTTCCCAATTATTGTTACGTATTAACCTCCGATAATTTGTAGGGTGCGCACCGCAATCAAGCGAATGAATAATGAGCGCGATAGAGACCCCGAAAACCTCTAAAAATCCCCAGAGAGTCGGAAGGTGTGCCGTTAAGCCGAAACCCTGGTATCTGTCTTCAATAGATGAGAAACGGTATTGCTGCCGACTATTCAACCAGGCTCTAAATTCCAGTAGATTCAAGGTAACCGTTAAGTCGACTCATCACCGGCAACTGAACACCGAATATCACGGCAATCCTATAAATCAAAGTTCAGACAATCACCAAAACGCCCCGTATACGCTATAAGCCTTTAGAATCTGAACCACCAATGAGCTAACGTCCCGAAACTATAAATTGAAGCAACTATCTCCCCATGCAGAAGTGAACGGGTAATGAATATCAGACCTATAAGGATAAACCAACCCTTAACACACAACGTTCACAAGTTAAGGAAAGTTTGATCCCGTTTCCGAGGACATACTATTGTCCATGTTCCTTCAAGGAGGGTCGATTATGTTTCAGCGAAAACTGCAACGAATTCTTGTGTGTCTTCTCTGTTTCTTCGCCTACGCATTGTGTCATTCATCAGTTACCCTTGCACAAGACGAGGCAATCGACGAAAAAGTCATTCGACGTTACAAACAGATGCTTGAGCGCAAACCAAAGGAGGGTAGCGCGTTTGACCGGCTCTACCAGCTTTATCTCGAAGGCGCCGGCTTGGATGCCATGATCGCGGATTATGAGGCGGAGGCACAAGCAAGTCCGGACGCCCTAAATGCGCAACTCGTCTTGGGACACATTTACAAACGGCTCGGCAAAGATGCCGAGACTATCGCCGCCTATCAACGCGCCGTAGAACTTGCACCGAATGACTACTATCCCCATTTCGCTCTGGGGCAGATGTATGCCGTATTACGCCGGCATGAAGACGCAATAGCTGAACTCACCAAGGCGGCAGAGTTGTCGGAGCAGTCGCAGTCGGTAGCCCCCAACGACCTAACAACGATTTACAAAACTCTCGGACGCGCCTACTTCAGTCGAGATCGAGTGGACGAGGCAATCGAAGCGTGGCAAAAAATCTCGGAACTTGACCCACAGAACATTTTCGCGCGCACTGAACTTGCCGACCTGTTTCGCGAGCAGGAGCTCTATGACCAAGCCATCGCACAACACCAAGCCGTTACAACTATCAAGAAAGATGACCCGTACCGCGTCTGCTTGAGTCTTCGGGAAATCGGCAAAATTCTCGAAGAGAAGGGCGCCTATCAGGATGCCATCCAAAGCTATGACGCCGCGATTGCGTTGACGGCGCCCGGAAATTGGCTGCGCAAAGACCTCCAGCACCGCATCGTCGGCATCTACGCCGCCGACAGCGATTGGGAGGGTTTAGTTGCGTACTATCAAGCCAAGATTGAAGCGGCACCGAATGACCCCGAGTTAATCGGCTTGCTGGCTTCGGCATACATTGAAAACCAGCAGCTGGACGAAGGGATTGGCGAATACCGAAAGGGATTGGCGCTCGCTCCGACCGATACGGGATTACGCCTGAACTTGATTGGCGCCCTCCGCAGCGCGGAAAAATTCGGCGACGCGGCGGCGGAATACGAAGCCCTAAGCGAGCAACAACCCGATGATTTCGGCATTTACCGCGAACTTGGGGAATTGTATTTACAGTTAGACGACGAGGAAAGGGCGAGAGCAACCTATCGGAAGATGACGAGTCGCGATCCGGAGGACGCGGGAACCCGCCTCATCCTTGCGGAGATTTACGCCGGTCATGAATGGATAGACGATGCCGTTACGGAATACGAAAAGGCCATCTCGCTCGCACCCGATAGCCTTGATTACATCGAGTATTTCGGCGAGTTTTATCTGCGGCAAGGCGACCGTGCGAAGACCCTTGAAACCTGGAATCGGATGGTCGCGGACGATAAGTCGATTGCTGCAAATTATCGCCGTTTGGCGCAATTGCTCGATGCAAAAGACTTCCACGCGGAAGCGATCGCCGCAAGTTCAAAGGCGGTTGAATTACTTCCCGATTCGTATCAATATCGTGAGGAGTTGGCGAATCGACTCACGGAAAGCAAAGACTTCGAAGAGGCATTGGCGGAATACACGGCAGCCGCCAAACTTGCGCCTAACGAATTCTTCGCGGATCAGATGGAAGATCGGCGGATTGAACTGTATCGGCGTCAAGGGACGCTCGCGGAGAAAATCGACGCGTTAGAAGCGAAACTTGCCGAGTCAGAGGTTTCCTCCGCGGCTGCCTTCGACCAGCAGAGGCAACTCGCCAAGATGTATTTCAAATTGGGCAACCCCGCCTACGCCATTGAGATCTTAACGAAAGCCAGAACACTTCAGCCCGACAATATTCCCGTCAATCGCTGGCTGGCAGGGGTCTATGCGCAACAGAGCCGGCGCGATGAAGCCAACACCATCTACTACCATTTGGTTGAAATTGATGGCGCGAATGCGCGGGAATATTATGCAAACATTTCGCAGTCCCATTTGAACGTGATGGACTTCGACGCAGCGACAGAGGCGGCAAAACAGATGGTGCTGCACAGCCCGCGCAATCCCGAAGGTTATCGGTTGTTGGGAGAAATCTCCAAGCAGGTAGGCAATTACGAATCTGCAGCCGACAATCTCAAGCAGGCGATGCGCCTGCGCCCGGAAGCCACCGACATTCGCGCGGAACTTGCCGAAATCTACAGGCTTGCCGGTAATCCACGTCAGGCAATTGACCAGTATTGGCGATGCTGGGAGTTGAGCGAAAGCGTCAGTGACAAGCTCGGTTTTGTCCAGTCGCTTTCCGAGGCGTACTATGACCTCGGACGGGGAAGTGAGCTTGAAGAGAAGTTGAAGCAGATGTCGAAAACCAAACCCTCCGACACGAGCCCCGTTCTGGCGTTGGCTGCGGTCTATCGTATGAATAGCGATCTTCCCGCTGCACGGTTCCAATTGGTGCGGGCATTGGACAGAGAACGCGAAAACCCTGATCTGCTTGCGGAACTGGTCAGAATCAGCCTGGATCTCGGCTACACGCAGGATGCATTGACCTATCAAGAACGTCTCGTCAAGGCGCAACCCGAGCCATTTCATCAGCAGCGACTCGGCGAGCTGCTGTTCGATGCCGGACGAGAACAGGAAGCAATTCAGGTGTGGACAAAGTTGCTGCACGCCAGAAATCAATCACTCGACGCAGAAGTGAAACTCGCAGCGTTACTGATTCGGCACGGAATGTTGGAGGAAGCATTGTCCGCTCTCGACCGAGCTGGCGAGAAAGCAAAAGATGCGAAAGCGATCTATCAGGTTGGCGCAGCGTTAGTTAAAATGAATGAATTGGACCGCGCCCGCCCGCATTTTTTGCGGATTCTGGAAATGCCTAAACCGCTGGAGAATCCGATGAAGGCATCTAAAACTGCTGCACGTCAAGGGACGTACGGACCGCCCGGAATCCCCTCGCGCAACTTGAATCTTGCACAAAACTTGGTCTGGCAGATTCAAAGACAACCGTTTTATGGTGGAGGCGGGAAAGCGTGGGTGCCGACCAGCTTTGAGGAAGCCCAAGCCGGTGCTCTAGTGCAATTGACGACAATTGCACAACAGCAGCACAAGTTGGAAGCGTTCATCCGGCAATTCGAGGCAGACGCTGATGCGAATCCAAGGGATATTCAGAAACTGGAAACCTTGGCACAGATTTATGCCTTGACTAATAACACCGACAAGGCTCAGGAAATAAACGACCGGCTCATTGCCGCCTCACCGAATGATCCGGCTTATCAAAGCATGCGGTTGACGCAATCAATGCGTGAGAACCTAGATTTCGAAATCTTCAAGAAACTCTTGGACGAAACTACCGCCTTGACACCTGAAGCGCGACTCTGGCATATCGCACAATTTTCCGCTAACCTTTATTCTCGGGGGAAGAAAAGTGAAGCCGCAAAGGTGCTTGACGAACTTGACACGGCAAACGTGACAGATCTGGACACCGGTTCGGCGTTCATCCGAGCGTTTACGCTGCTGGGAAAGCTGGACGCTGCTAAAAAAATACTTGCCCAGCTTCCGATTCCGGCGATGACGGGAACTGGTCAAATTTCAGTGACAGGCATGCCGTCAATCGCCCAGCAAAGGTGGTGGCAGTATCACAGCATCTACAATTCGCTCGCCACGGTTTACGTCCGCGAAGGGGAGATAGAAAAAGGGGTCGAACTTCTTTGGACATTCTTTGACCGAACCAAGCCGAACCTTACGAGCGCTCGGCGGGTAGCCTCCCTCACACAATCGTTGCACTCCTACGGCGGGTACACACCGGTGCAGTCGAACTTTGCATCGCCGACGATCTACTACAATCAGCAACGTCTGCAGTACCTTCAGCAAGGATTTATCCGGTTTTGGATGAAAGATCGACAGCAGCCCCTATACGCCAAACTACGGGCGGTGTTGGATTCCACTGAAGGGAGGGACCGCATCTATCCCGGTCTTGCGCTGAGTTACTGTTATTGGTGGGCGGGGAAACGCGACCAAGCGCAAGAGGTGCTCTCAATGTTGCAGGCTGAATTTCCGGATGACCTCACGCTCAAAATTAATACCGTCTTTGTCTCTATACAGACGGGCAAACACCCGACCGCGTTGGAGTTGCTGGACGAACTTGCAGGTAGCGATCCGCGAAATCGCCGTCAATATTATAACCTCACGCTGCAGCTTGCAGCGCTCACCGGCAACACCGTCAAGGTGCGCGAGTTAATGACAAAAGTGCTGAATTCACCGGGTAGCGCCCGTGAACTTTACCAGTTTTCCCAAAAACTGCAACAGAGCGGCCTGACTCAATACGCGATTGCTGTTGTCAAGAAAGTGATGACGCTGGCAATGGGACAGCGCGACCCAAACTTCCTGATCGAACTCAGTCAACACTTAGAACAGCTTGGCAGGGGTCAGGATGCCGCACGCATCGCAGAACGCGCACTCCGATTTGCCAATCAACGCGATCGATACGGTCAGACGTTGCACTCATGGAACTTCCAGCAAGCGACACGCCTAGTCAGTCGTTCCAAAGCGGCGCGCGAACGGGAACCCCAGTTGCTTGAGGCAGCCGCGAAGAATCCGGATTCATTCCAAGCGCAGGCGCGTTTGGCAGCGTTCTACGAGAGTACAAATCAGATAAAAAAGGCGGCGGGGGCGTTTGAAACGGCACTCGAGTTGCGTCCCGAAGACAGCATGACTCGTCAACGGTACGCCCAAATGTTGCAGCGCGGCGGACAAGTGAAAGAAGCGGCGACTCAGTACATAACGCTGCTCACGGATAACCCCAGCGCGCTTGGTTACAACTACTGGGAAGTGATGGAAACGTTCTTCCAAGCCGATAAAGTTGAGGAAATGGTTTCACTTGCAAAGGGGATGATTACGCCAGCCTTCGGTCACAGCTTTGGGAACCAATTTGCACGACAAGCGGCGGAACAGTGTATACAAAACAACAATCCCCAAGCGGCAGTTGAAATCTACGAACAGTTTCTAAAAGTACAACCCAATGAACACAATACCTATGCAAACCTGGCGTCGGCATACGCCGCGTCTGGTGAGCGCGAAAAAGCGGTTCAGTTCCTGCGCGAAAAGTTGGAAGCTGAAGATTCATCGATTTCGCAAAACCCTTATGCGCGAGCGCAGATGGCCGCGAAGTTAATTGAACTCTACAAGACGACAGGGAACATAGAAAGTTTGACAACCGAATACGAAGCCAAACTCGCCGAGAAGCCCGAGGATGTAGCAAGGTTGTATCTCGTTGCAGCGCTGAAGATTGCCGCGAATGACCTTGAAGGATCGGATCCTCTCATCATTCAACTGCTTGATGACACATCGATGCTAATCAATCCGGAGTTGCTGACCCAACTTGCAGACGCTTACCGGAACGCAAACGATCGAAACCGCGAGATTCGCCTGCTAGAATCCGCCGTCGAGAAATTTGATCCATGGAATTGGTGGGGAATGTCGGAAATCTACCAGAAACTTGGCGCGACCTACTCGCAGCAAGGGGAGAAAGAGAAGGCACAGAACACATTTCGGAAGATGGGTGTGGTTCGTATTCTGCGACACGGTAGCGGTAATTACTGGGAGAAAGAACAGGTAGCGACTACCTACATGCAGCATGAGATGTGGGACGACGCCGAGGCGCTGTTTAACGAAATTATCAACGACCTCTCGGCACAACGGTGGAGTCGAGAACAAGCACAGCGGCAGTTAATGCAGATTAAACAGAGGCGAGACGGATTGGAGGCAACGACACAGTTAACCGAAAAAACGCAAGAATTCAACATCGGGACGCAACGGTCGTTGGCAGAACAGTACCTGCAGCGCAATCAACTCAAGAAAGCGGCAGAAATCTACAATCTGATTGTGGAAGTGATGCCGGAAGATTTGGAATCTCGCGCGAAACTCGCGACCATTTACTCTCGTCAAAACCAACACGACAAAGCGATTGACACCTGGAATGCCCTGCTCGAAGCCGACCCGGAAAACACAAAGTATCAAGACGGGCTTGTCGACGCCCATCAATCCGCAGACAAATTTGTTGAAGCCCTTGAACTTGCTCAACAATTCATTGATCAAGACGCTGAGGGTAGCGTCCATTACATCCGCCTCGCAAAAGCATACGCCGCCGGCGACCGGGTTGATGACGCCCTCAAAATCTATGAAAAAGCGGTTGAAATTGCGCCCGGCAACGGACAGGTCTACCGCGAAATGGCGCAACTTTATCTCCGCAAAGACGACCTCGATTCTGCCGAGAAAGCGTTTGAGGAAGCCATTCAATACACCGGCCAGGAATGGGAGCGTCGCAGAATTGAACAGCAGCTCACGCAACTCTATCGCCGTCAGGGAAAATGGGAGGAAATGCTGGAGAAAGCGGAGGACGAAGGTACCCTCACGCTTGAGATGCAGCAGGAGCGCGCCCGAAGTTATCGAAATGACGGGGAACTGGAAAAAGCGGTCGGCGCCTACAAGAAAGCGCTCGACATGACTGCGCAAAGCTGGGACCGGGAAAATATTTACAATGAGTTGGTGTTGGTATACGTGCAACTTGATGAGAAAGACTTGGCGATAGAGGTCTACGAAACGTTGTCTCGCTCCCGTTCAAGAGGTACGTCAACGCATCACGGTCCATCCGGTTTCAAAGTTACGCTCGGAGGAGATCAGGCGCGCGAAACTCTAATAAATGCCTATAAAAACCAAGGAAAACTCGATCAGTTGATAACCTATTTTGAAGACCGGCTTGAGAAGGAGGAGGACAATCCTGCTGTCCTCGAAATGGTCGCCGAGATTTATAGAAATGCGAACCAACACGAAAGGGCTGCCGAAGCTTATCAATCTCTGTCCAAAGCCCAGCCGAGCAATGTACGCAGCTTCTACTACGCCGCCGCTTCCCTCAACAGCAGCCACAACCCGGATTTGGCAAAAACGATGCTAAATCAAGGTGAAGCTGCGCTTGCGGCAAGTCATCAAACACACGATATGTGGTTCCTCGTCGCACTTGCGATTATCTGCTTTGACGGAGAAATGTACGCGCCAGCCATAAAACTTGCCCAAGACGCAATCGATCAGAGTGCAATGTACGGTGGTGGATGGGATCTGGAATATATATATGAACTCAAGGGAAAAAGCTATCTCGGCGCGAAGCAGTACGAAGACGCTGTAAGAGCCTACCAGCAGATGGCTAATGTTGCCCGGCATGATGGGGCGCGAAGCGAGGCGGAAACGGCAATTCGACAAGTGTACAAAGCGGGCAATCTCTACGACAAAAAAATTCCCGAACAGTTGCAGAGGGTTGAAGAAAACCCCGGCGATCCGGATGCACGCTTCGCCCTCGCCCAGAGCTACGAATGGAATGACATGATTACTGAAGCCATCGATCAATACGTGAAACTCAGCAAGCTTCAACCCGATAAGGCTCGATGGCACAAAACAGTCGGCGACCTCTACCAAAAGCAACCCGAGGGAGCGGAGCCATTCGCGAAAGCCACCTCTGCATACAGAAAAGCCATCCAAATCGAACCGACTTCGTATGAGCTTTACAACGTGCTGGCACGGGCACTTGCGAAGGGAGATCAATTGTCGAAGGCCGCAGCCGTTTATCGTCAGGCGTTAGACGCTCCCTTGGAAAAGAACGAACACGATAGTGCACTTAGAGGTCTTTGGTGGGTCTATACCGACAAATCGAAACATGACGAAGGCATTATCGTCCTCGAAGAATTAAAGACCAAAATGGGCGAGGTCGCTACCCTGCACGAACTATTGGGCGATGGCTACAAAAAAACCGAGGATTCCACAAAATCGGAAGCCGCGTACGCCGAATGGTTGACAATTCGCCAAAAAGAGATAAACCGTACACAACGTCCCTGGGATTACACTAACGTGGCTCGGCGGCTGCTCGACAAAGACATCATGCCGGAGACGGCGTTGGAACTGGCTGAACGCGGGTCTCAACTTGGAGGGCACTGGTACGACCACTCAACCGTGGCTCGCGCCTACCTCGCCAACGGACGGTATGAGGAGGCGCTGGAACAGTTTAAACGCAATATGAACAGCATGACTCACCCCGGAATGAACGTCGTGGATGCGACGCGCCAGTTCTGGTCGAATGTTGCAGAAGCGGGAAGAAACGCCGAAGATGAAGAGCGTTTCCTTGAGATCGTTGAGAACCTGAAGAGTGCAGGCTTAAACACTCCAGCGGTCCAACTACACGCCAACCTCGCGTTAGCTCAATACTATCGCCGCCGAGAGCAGCCCGCAAAGGTCACGGATTACATGAACCGAACCGGCTTTATCGCCGAAAGTACATGGTCGGTTATCGGACCATTTGACAATAAGTCGGGAATCGGCTACAATACGGCGTACATCCCGGAAAACACGACACAGATCGACGCGGCGGCACAATCCCCAGGGGTTGGTGGGCAAGTCGGGTGGGAAAAACAGAACGATGAAACCTTTGACGGTTACGTCGATTTCAACAAAATCTTCGATGGGAACCCGGACTGGGCGGCCGCGTACGCTTGGACATCGGTGACCTCCCCGGACGAGCGGGGCGTTCAACTACGATTCGGCAGTGATGACCAAGCGAAAGTCTGGTTAAACGGGAAGGAAGTATTCACGCAGATCGAATCCGATACCAGAGGAACTAGGGGAATTGACCAGCACATCATTCCCGTCACGCTTAAGGCGGGAGAAAACAGCATCTTGGTCAAGGTCTGCGATGAGACGGCGTCTTGGGGATTTTATCTGCGGTTTACAGATACGAATGGCGATCCCTTTCCAAATTTGAAACTGACGGAGAATTCTACAAGCAAGTAACAATCTGAAGTGAGAAGTATGATATTTTGACAACTGCCGGAGCAACGAACATGGAGGGTTCAGTGCGTTTAGAGGAAATTGTCGCCGAACTAGCCCGAGACCAGAAGGAGACGTGGGCCGCGTTGAGGGAAGCCGCGCAAATACAGAAAAAGACCGAACAGACCGTTGAAGAACACTCCACCGACATTAAAGAATTAGCACGAGACCGGGAAGAGACACGCGCCGCATTGAGGGAAGCCGCGCAAATACGAAAAGAGACCGAAAAAATCCTCAACGAACTCGCTCAGTCACGGAAAGTGACTGAACAGACCGTTGAAGAACACTCCGCCGACATTAAAGAATTAGCACGAGACCGGGAAGAGACACGCGCCGCATTGAGGGAAGCCGCGCAAATACGAAAAGAAACCGAAAAAACTCTCAACGAACTCGCTCAGTCACGGAAAGTGACCGAACAAGCCATCCAAGAACTTACGCAGGCACGGAAAGAGACCGAACAAGCCATCCAAGAACTTACGCAGGCACAGAAACGCACCGATACGCAGGTGGCGAAACTGGATCGCACCGTACACGCTATTGGCGCTCGTTGGGGAATTCAGTCCGAAGCGTCATTCCGCGACGCCCTGAGCAGTATTTTGGGTGACTCAGGATTTGAGGTAGAAAGTTATATCAAGCACGACACGGAAGGACGCGTCCATGGTCACCCGGCACAGGTTGAACTAGATGTCGTGATTCGGGACGGTAAACTGATGCTTATTGAGATTAAATCTTCAATGAGCCGCTCTGAAGTTTACACATTCGAGCGCGTTGTTGAATTCTATGAAACTCAGGAAAATCGGAAAGTCGACCGGAAACTGATTGTATGTCCATTTTTCAAACCCGGTGCAATTGATGTCACAGAAAAACTCGGCATTGAGGTTTTTACCGATGTTACCGATGTGTCATAATGTCGCAAAGCAACACCGTATGAGTTGAAAAAAGGAGTAAACCAAATGCCTGAAGAACTGATCCTCAGCAGAATCCGACAAGTGCGTTCGCGCTTGACCGTGCAGCGGTATTTTCAAACTCTCGCACAGCTTCTATTCTACGGAGGTCTGGCGTGCGTCCCCGTGCTATTGATCGACAGTTTAACCGCCTTCAATATGCCCCGATTCGTGCTCCTATGGGTGGCCCTTGGCATCGCTCTAATCGCTTTGGTCGTTCGCCTTGTTCGACCGGTGAGTCTCTACGAAGCCGCGCGGTCAATTGACATGGGCGCCTCACTAAAAGACCGCGTTGTGAGTGGATTGGAGCAGATTCAACATAAATCCGATGAAACCCTCACAGCACTTCAGCTGCAGGACACATCCGATAAGTTACAAACAGTGCCCGCTGTTCAAGTCGCGCGTTATACCGTTCCGCGCGAAACCAAATTCGTTGCTCTCATCGCCGCGTTTCTGCTTGCGTTCTCGTTCATAGAGTTTTTCGCGCCTACCGCAACCTCCACTGAAATCGACTTCTCACCTCAGATCGCAGCGGAAGCGGAGACCCTGCTGAATCAAATCACGGAAGCAAAAAAGGAAGCCGAACAAGACGAAGACCAAGAGCTTCAGGACATTTTGGACCAGATTGAAGAACGAGCACTTGAATTGAAAAAACCGCAAATTGCGCCCAAGGAAGCACTTGCCCGAATGACGGAGTTGAGTGCACTGTTGAAAACCAAGATCGATCCCGACAAGATGGCAAGGCAGGAAGAATTGATGAGAGGGCTCGGACAGCAGTTTGTCGGCAATCCGTATCTTGGCGAGTTTGGACAACAGTTGAAACGCGGCGATTACCAACAAGCTGCCTCCGACCTTGACAAAGTAGCGAAGACAGTTCCAAAGATTGACAAAGAGAAACGGCAAAACATCTCCGACGCACTGAAGAGAGGCGGAAAAAGTTTGCAGAACACCGATTTTGAAGGACTCGGTTCTGAGCTATCCGGGGCAGGCGAAGCATTGGATGCCGGCGATAGTGAAGGCACGCAAACGCGCCTAAGCAAATCGAGCCGAAAAATTCGCAACTTTGGGCTACTGAAGAAGCGCAACTGGCGACTGGCAAAACTGCTCTCCGAATGTCAAGCGTGTAAAGCGGGTATCGCCGGCATTTGCAGCGGCAGAGGCCTAGCATCGTCGTCAGGCGGTAAAAACGCGGGCAAGGGGACTTCCGCAAGCCAGTTTGGCGAACTGACATCACTCGATTCCGCGCTGAATCTCACGCGCATTACCGGTGTGCAGGGCGAAGGTGAATCCGCTGTCCAGACCGTTGCATCATCCCCGGAAGGGCAGCAATCCGGTGTAAGTTACAAGGATGCTTACACCAAGTATCAGAAACTCTCCGAGGATGCCCTCACTCAAGAGCAGATCCCGTTAGGATACAAGTTCTATGTGAAACGCTACTTTGAATCAATTAAACCGAGTGACGAGTAGGGAGAAAAATGTCCGAACAAGCTGAACAACAGTACCAGGAATTTCGAGAAACATTCCTGAAGATTCAGAACGAGGTTTCCAAGCGTATCGTCGGGCAAAAAGAGATTATCGAAGGCGTTCTAATCTGTCTGATGACGGGTGGACATGCGCTGTTGGAAGGCGTTCCCGGCTTGGGCAAAACCCTGCTTATCCGCACACTGCACGAGGTTCTGGATCTTGAGTTTTCCCGCATACAATTCACGCCGGATCTGATGCCCGCCGACATCATCGGCACCAACGTCGTCGCCGAAGATGATGAGGGGCGGAAATTCTTTGAATTTCAGCGCGGACCCGTGTTCGCAAATCTGATTCTTGCCGACGAAATCAACCGCGCAACTCCGAAAACACAGTCGGCGCTGTTGGAGGCAATGCAGGAAAAATCCGTCACCGTCGCCGGTCAACACCGCGCGTTAAGTCTGCCATTCTTCGTCATGGCAACGCAGAATCCTCTGGAGATGGAGGGCACCTATCCACTCCCCGAAGCCCAACTGGATCGCTTCTTCTTCAAACTCAAGGTTGAATATCCCAACCTTGAGGAACTCGACCTCGTGATGGAACGCACCACGAAACGCGAGGTACCATCCGTCGAGAAGGTCAGCGATGGCGCCGAGATCAACGCGTTGGAACAAATTGTTCGCGATATTATCATTGCCGAAGATGTGCGAAGGTATGCGCTGCGAATTGTGCTAAGCACCCATCCGGATTCGGACGAAGCACCTGAACTCACACGAAAATATGTCCGCTACGGATCAAGCCCGCGCGGCGCACAGTCGTTAATTCTCGGCGCCAAGGTCAAAGCGATTCTTGACGGCCGCTACAATGTCTCTCGCGAGGATATTCAGTCGGTCGCGTTGCCGAGCCTAAGACACCGTCTCATCCTCAGTTTTGAAGGCGAAGCGGAAGGCATCGATCCCGATGGAATCATCCAACACTTGCTCGAAGAGATTCAATAATGAGTGATGCGATTCTCTCAAAATGTGGTGAAGCTATGGTTTAACATCCCTTGCAGTACGATCGATCTTGTGCCAAATTCATTAGCCCTTCTCGCGATTTCTCTTTCGCGCTCTCGCGATACCATCTTCAATCTTGACCGTCCTTCCCCGAGAAACGCTTCCAATCGCATATGAACAACACGCAATCAGCCTTCGACAGCGAATTCCTCAAGAAACTGGAATACCTCTACATTGTCTCCAAGAAGATATTCGCCGGGAGAATCAAAGCCGAGCGCCGCAGTACGCGGCGAGGAGTGAGCGTAGAATTTGCGGATTACCGCAACTATACCGCGGGCGACGACTTTCGCTATATTGATTGGAACGCCTTCGCCAGACTTGATGAACTCCTGCTGAAACTCTACGAGGAACGGGAAGACCTGCACATCTATTTTCTCGTCGACGCGAGCCGGTCGATGACCTACGGTGAATTGCCGAAGCTGATTTATGCCAAGCGTGTTGCCGCCGCGTTAGCTTACATCGGCTTATCCAACCTCGACCGCGTCAGTATTTCCGCCTTTACCGACGCTGACGCAAATCGGCTTCCCACGGAGCGCGGGAAAGGAAAAATCTTTACCGTGCTTGACTTTCTTGAGGGGATTGACGGAACCGGCGAAACGAACTTGGAGCGGTCATTCCGTAACTTTGTACATACCACCAAACGCCGCGGGCTCATTGTTCTGATTTCCGATCTGTTTGACCCGAGCGGGTTCGCTGCCGGATTGAACGTGTTGAAGTTTCAAAAACACGACCTGTTCGTGATTCACATTGTTGACGAGAAAGAGACGAATCCCGAACTGCTCGGCGACTACCATCTTGTGGATGTCGAAACAGATGAACTTCGCCCGGTCACCATCAACGAGAGTCACCTTAAACGCTACAAAGCCCTCTTTCAAAAGTATTGCGACGATCTTGACCGGTACTGTATCCAACGCGAGATTGGTCTCGTGCGAACAACGACACAATCCCCCTTCGAAGAGTTAATCCTGCGCATCTTCCGCATGGGTGGGTTCGTGTCTTAACGCTTGCGGCAGCCCCCGCGTCCAGATAGTGAACCCGAGCGCCGAGATTTGCGGACAACACCATGAACTTCCTATCCCCGACATCCCTTCTTTTATTTGGTCTCGCCGCTCCAATCGTCCTTCTGTACATTCTCAAACTTCGCCGACGCCGCGAACCCGTCTCCACGTTGATGTTTTGGGAGCAGCTATTCAGAGAGAAACAAACGACATCGCTGTTTCAAAAATTGAAGCACCTGCTGTCGTTGCTGCTCCAACTCCTGTTTCTGACACTACTGGTGCTCGCGATTGCCCGACCCCAGTTTGCATTCATTACCAAATCAGCCCGGCATGTCATCTTGATAATCGACCATTCGGCAAGCATGAATGCCCTGGAGTCTTCCGAAGAAGAAAGTGAATCTAATCAATCTGCGTTAAACTCGCGGTTGGAGTCTGCCAAGCAGCGCGCTCTCCGAATGGTAGAAGGTCTGCGCTTCATGGACGAAATGATGGTGATGAGTTACCATGCGAAGCCAACAATCCATAGTCCATTCACCAGTCACCAGAAGTCGCTGCGAGGGGCAATTCAGTCAATCCGCCCAACCGACATCAAGACTAATCTTGAACCCGCACTCGATTTGGCGTATGCCGTTGCTCGTACGAAGCCCACTGCCGAAATTGTCATCTTCAGCGACTTTCAAGCAGTTTCCGAAGATATGCTTATACAACTCCAAAACCCCGGCGAAGAGATTACACTCCATCCAATTCGGGTTGGGGCGGCGAGTGACAATGTCGGCATCACCCAATTTCGCGTGCGGAAGAGTCTCGTCAATGCGTTCGATTACCAAACGTTACTGACCGTCGTCAATACATCGGAAGAGGAAAAGAAGTGCAACGTGGAACTCTATTTCAACGAAGACCTATTCGACGTGCGTCCGCACACGCTCGCACCCGGCGAAAGCAAATCCGAGATATTCGCCAATTTTACCTTCGAAGGCGGACAACTCAAGGCTGTGTTGGATGTCGCGGATGCACTGCACACCGATAACGTCGCCTACGCCGCGTTACCAAGACGCGAACATATCCCGATTTTGCTTGTGACGGAAGAGAATCCGTTCCTCGAAAAAGCGCTATCCGTTGACGAGAATCTGGATCTTAGTGTTACTACACCGGAGGACTATGATGGCATCGCAGGTGCCTATCGTGTTGTCATTTTCGATCGATTCGCCCCGCCGTCGTTCGGCGATGGGAATTATATGATTGTCTATCCTCCCAAAAACAGCCCCGCTCCTGCCAGTTGGAAAATCGGCGAATCACTCGAAACGCCCATTATTACCGACTGGGAACGGACGCATCCTATTCTGCGTCATGTTCATCTTGAAAACGTGCAAATTGGCGAGGCGTACCAAGTCACCCCGCCAGCCACAGCCGAAGTGTTAGCCCGTTCATTTGAAGACCCCGTGCTGTTTGTCGATGTTACGCCCAACCGCAAGATCGTCTTTGCGGCTATTGACATTCTGCAATCCGACCTCCCGCTGCGCATTGCCTTTCCGGTGATTATTGCCAACACGATTCAGTGGTTTCAAGAAAGTTCGGGGATTGAGGAATACCACCTGCACACCGGCGAGGTGTTGACATGGAAAGCCGATGGCGATGGGACGGACGTGCCTGCAATTGCTACAATCACCGGGCCAGGAGATCAGACGTGGGAAACCGCCCTTGAGCGGGGCGAAATACTCTTTGACCAGACAGAGATTGCCGGTTTTTATACGCTGAAGATCGGAGAAAGCGAAAAGATGTGGGCGGTCAACCTGTCGGACGAAACGGAATCACATATCGGAGTTGACGCCATCGTTGAGGATGTGTTGACTGCAGATGTCACACTCGGCGGTTCGTCACTCTTGCGATACCCGCCTTGGGTGTACCTCGTTTTCCTTGCCGCCGTGTTGAGCGTTGTGGAATGGTTTCTGTATCAGCGCAGACGGATTGATTAAGGGGGGTTTACTCTTAATGTACTAAAGGCTTTCTAGTCTGGCACGAGAGTGCGATTCAATACCACTACCACTGACAGGTGCGGTTTCTAACCGCACCTGCCCCAACACTCGCCGTATAGAGCCGCACGGCACTGCTAAGAAGAACCTACACAGACTGAAACAACCTAAGCCGAATTCCGACCTGATACCGACCCCGAATCCTTATCCCACATGTCCCGACTACTTTACGGATGTCGTACTCCAAGTGGGGACACCCACCCTCAGACCTCAACAGCCCCTTCTGCCGCATCTCGAGCATGGCAATCTGATTATCCCGAATCTATTGATTAGAGATTCCCCCCTGATTCTTCGCATTGGCGGAAAGTAGTTGAACGTTCTCGGCGATTCGCATATAATAATTGCCATTGAGCGCCGTTACTCTATTATTTACCTTCTATGAGTTTAAGACTTCTTAAACTGGCGCAGGAAAGCTAACTAACACCGTCGGTAGGTGCGGTTTCTAACCACACCATTGCCCAACGGTTACCATGTGTACTTAGAAAATCAACCACCAAACCTCAAACAAACCTATCATGGAGAATATCTTGATGAAGGCACACTCATTTCTTTACATCGTCTCACTATTTACGGGACTCGCGTTGATTCTATCGGAACCCGTCTCGACGACGTCTGCCGCGCTGGACGATGGACTTGTCGCGCATTACCCGTTCGAAGGAAGCGACAATACGCTGGCAGATGCGAGCGGAACGGGGAACAACGGCGACCTCGGATCGGCTCAAAGAGTTGACAACGGTAAATTCGGCAAAGCCATCCGGTTCGCCAACAACACCGATAGCGCATCCGTGGATGGCTCCGAGAGTTTGACATTCGAAGGTGACGTAACAGTCGCCGCTTGGATTCATCCGGAGGCGCTTTCAATAGGTGACGCGTGGCCGGAATTCGAAAACAGAGTCATCTATTCCGACCAACTGAATCTTGATGTCCTTCATGCGAAGGGACGCTTTGAAATAAAGAATCCCGATGCTTGGATAGGTACACCCGCTGCGGGAGGTGAACTGGCAGTAGGAGAGTGGCACCACATTTTGGGAACCTACGATGCTAACGCGCAATTGGCGTCACACTACGTCAACGGCGAGTTGGTAGGCACGGCAGCGCCGCCGGCTATCCAAGTGGCACAATCCGCGCTTCGACTCGGCCACATGGGAATTCAGTGCATGGTCGGCAGCCTGGACGATGTGCGGCTCTATGAGCGCGCCTTCAGCGAAGACGACGTACAGACGCTGTTTCAATTGGATCCAAGCGTATCGGTTTCTCCCACCGGTTCACTGGTTACGACTTGGGCTAACATCAAATCCGAACGAAAGTAACCTTGGGGCCAGTATACAAGCGATACAGTTGAGGGTAGGTGTGCGGCTTGTGCGCGAGTACGCTTATCGACTTATCTACATCTCAAATCTTTGTATTTGAGTCAAAAAACTTTACCGGGTGCCTGCCGATCTCCCTTCTCGGCTTGTTTACTTCGGAATCGGCACGAACTCCCTCACCTGCGACTCATTATACATCTGCGATTCGCGGAGCGTATCGGGAGGATGACAATCTTGACAAGCCATCGTCTCCTACGTTGCATTGCTTGGGTCGTTACTGCACACATCTGTTGACACGTATTACTAAGCGGCGCTGACTTTGATGTAGGGTTCGTTGCCTACTACCCGTTTGAGGGAAGCGGTCAGCAGTTCGAGGACGCCGGCGAAAATGGCCTCGACGGCAACCTCCATACGGCCAAGCGCGATAGAAGGGGAAAATTCGGGAAGGGGTTGCTGTTTTCCAATAAGAATGCGAAAGCGCAAGTCCTGAGATCACCCGCTCTCGTAGTGATAAAGGACTTTAGTGTTGCTGTGTAGGTTTTCCCCACGAAACTCGACTTCGCAGGCGAAAATCGCGTCGTCTTTACCGATCCATACAACTTGGATTTGCTGCGTGGAGGCGGCAGACTGGATCTCTTCTCTGGCGGCGGATGGCAAGGAACAAATGTTGGACTGGCGTTGAGACTGGAAACCTGGCACCACATTGCCGGAACGTACGAATCACGGGATAAGACCGGCGCATTCTACGTAAACGGCATACTCGTCGGCAACGGAAAAACCGCCGCGGACCAACTTTCCCAGATTCAGTCGCCGCTGCGATTAAGCTCATGCTGCGGGTTGGCGGGCTTTGTGGGAGTACTTGATGAGTTGCGGATATACGACCGCGCGCTTGACGACAATGAAATTGAGCAACTCTTTGGATATAATCCCGGGGCATTCTCGGTTACTCCCGTTGGCTTACCGCCGACTACATGGGGCAGACTGAAGACAGCGAATCAAGACGCTAAAGTTCGGTGAATGCTCCGAATTTCGGTGTTTCGCGCCGAGAAGATTTAGAAGCAACTTTGACATGAGGAGCCTTAAATGACAAATCAATTGCCGTTCGGCATTTTTCTAATGATTCTTTCTGCTTTCTCGGTGTTGCCGGTCTCCGCCGATCTTGAAGAGGGCCTCATCGGTTATTACCCGTTCGAGGGCAAAGACAAGGTGCTCAGGGACGAAACCGGCAACGGGAATGACGGTCAGATTACCACTGCCAAGCGGACGCGGGAGGGCAAATTCGGGGACGGCTTGCTATTTGAAATACAATCCCATAGCGCTGTGATTCACAAGACGGAACGCTTGACGGTCGACAAGGAATTCGCCGTCTCCTTCTGGGTCAAGCCGCAGAAACTTGACCTCGCCGGTGAAAACCGCGCCATCTACAAGGACGGTCAATATAACGTAGATATTCTTAGCGGAGCCGGAAGAATCGAGATTCGTACCGGTGGAGTGTGGAAAGGAACGGGGCCCGGGCAGAAACTAATCATGGATGAATGGAACCATATCGTCGGAACGTTGCATAGGGGTACCGCAAGTTATTACACGAACGCTGCCGCGATGGGAAATAACAACGGTGTTGGCAAGATTGCGCAAACGGACTCAAGAATACAGATCGGCTTCATGGGGTTGAACGCTTTTGTAGGCGTCATGGACGACTTGCGCATCTATGACCGCGGATTCGATGCCAAAGAGGTGCGAGAATTATTCGAATTTGAGCCGGATAAACCCAAATCCGTGTCTTCTCTCAATTCGCTGGCAACATCCTGGGGCGCAATCAAACGGAGAAGATAGACGTCATGTAGTCATTGCATCTAATTCTTACTCATGCATGTGGATAGTGACATTCTTCTGTACCACAATCTGTTAGATTGTGGTATGCGCAAACTTACAGTGGGACGTTCTATCGCATGGGATTTTCTATCGCGCTCGCTATTCAGTCGCTTGATTGCTACGACGGCGCATCCGATTTTGTGGGAAATTACACATGTCGTCATGGTAAATAAACCTTCAATCACAATGTGTGAAGATATGCATCTAAATGACAATAGTAGGTGCCTCGCCTCAAGTATTCTGCCCAACTGACGCATTTGCCCGCGTTCTCTCTTGAACCCAGGCTCGACCAACCGGGCTTTAATTCGACTTTGTACATTTGTAGGGTGGGCACTGCCCACCATTCCTTGTAAGGTGTGCACCGCGCACCAGCCTTAGGGAGTGGCAGCGAAGAATAAGCGAACGAATAGTGAGAGCGATTGAGACCCTTTATGGTACAGAAGAACGTCACCCTCACAAGCACATGTAATTATTATGCTACAATTCCTTTAGAACCTTGGCTCAACAAAACGGGCTGGAAGCAATATCTATGCGCCCCTGAAAACAGGGAGATTAGTAGCAACCCAGCCGTTCAGTGATAATTCCCGATTCCTTCGTTAGCATGTGACAACCTTCGTGGCGGTGTATGTTTGAAAGCCGGACCGACACATCATAGCGCTACCACTCTCTCCTACCGCGCGCTGCTTATCGGCGCACTCCTCATCCCGATAAACCTATACTGGCTGACGCTCGCCGAGACCATCTACCAACCGGTTTTTTCAACGCTCTTCACCCTCTTCTACAACGTCACCTTCACCCTCTTCCTGCTGGTGGTGCTCAATGCCCTCCTCAACAAATACGCCCCCGGCGCCGTCCTCCAACCCATTGAAATCCTAATCATCTATGTGATGACAGCCATTGCCACCGGGATCTTCGGGCACGACCTGTTACTCGTCATGGTGCAACACCTCACGAGTTTCTGGTTCGTGACACCGGAGAATGAATGGATGACCCTTTTTGGCAGACACATCCCGGAGTGGGCAACCGTCTACGACTCGGCGGCGCTCCTAGGCTATCACACAGGGGAAACCACGCTCTATATTGCTGAACATTTCAAGCCGTGGTTGATTCCGGCTTTGGGCTGGGGCGGTTTCCTGATTGTTCTCTTCTTCGTCATCGCCTGCATCAATGTCATCATTCGGAAGCAGTGGACAGAAAATGAAAAATTAGCCTATCCCGTCATCCAACTGCCGATGGAGATGGCGAAAGGCGGCACCGGACTGCTTTCTAATCGCATGTTGTGGATCGGGTTCGGGATAGCAGGCACATTCGACCTGATGAACGGTCTCCACGGACTGTGGCCCGTAGCCCCCAATTTTGCGCCAATCTACAATCTCGGCAGGTTCTTCACCGAAAAACCGTGGAACGCCGTCGGATGGTTGCCGATGGCGGTCTATCCGTTCGTGGTCGGGATGGCGTATTTTCTGCCGCTGAATTTGGCGTTCTCAGCGTGGTTTTTCCATCTTGTCTGGAAGGCGGACCTGGTCTATCGAAACGCGATGGGAATCTGGGCGACACCGGGTCCCTTCCGCAGTTATCAAACGGCGGGCGCTTGGATAATTCTGGCGATTTTGCCCTTGTGGTCCGCCCGACTGCATCTGAAGCAGGTGTTGAAAGAAATCTTCCGTGGTAAGAGCGCCGAGACCGCCGCCAACGAGCCAATGAGTTACCGGTCGGCGCTCGCCGGCATCGTCTGCGGCGTCGTCGCTCTGGTGATGTTCCTTGGATACGCCGGCATGTCCGCTTGGGTCGTTCTTCTTTTTCTTCTCATCTATATCCTCTATGCTGTGGCGATTGCCCGCATTCGCGCCGAGATTGGACCTCCCGCTCACGACGCCGAGTTTATGGGCCCCGATCAGATGCTCTTGAATGTAGTTGGTCCTCGCCGCATCGGGATAACGAACATCGCCATGTTCAGCCACCTGTTCTGGATGTGCCGCGCATACCGTTCCCATCCGGTCGGCCATCAGATTGAAGGGTTCAAGATGGCGCAACTGCTAAACGCGCCCAGCCGTCATTTCCTGATAGCCATGGTCGTCGCCTCAATCGTAGGAACCTATGCGGGCTTCTGGGCGCTGCTCCACAACATGTATCACTTCGGTGCGGACAACGTCTACCACAACATCGGCGACAACGGCTTTCGCATGTTGGATTCTTGGATTCAACATCCGCGCAGCCAGAACTATCCAATGCTCCGCGATGTCGGGATAGGCGCGGGGATTACGATAGTATTGCGCGTGCTGCACCAGCGATTCCTCGGATTCCCCTTCCATCCCGTCGGCTATGCCGTGGCTTGCGGCTGGATGATGGGCGGAATCTGGTTCTCGGTCTTCGTGGCGTGGTTTATTAAGTGGGCGATTCTGAAATTCGGCGGCATTCAACTCTATCGGCGCATGGTGCCATTCTTTATCGGCATCATTTTGGGACAGCATGTCATCGGCAGTTTGTGGACGATCTTCGGCGAAATTCGGGGACAGCATGTCTATCGAATCTTCCCCTATTTCACCGAGTGGGGCTGGTAGCGCCAGAGTGACATGTGCTGCCGCTATCCGATACGGACAACCCCGGTGTCGTTCAATTCAGGAGTTGAATCGCTCTGAGGGTGTTTCGTGCAAGAGCGTTCAGAGCAACTATCTGAATCACGGATTAGGAGACGGTATGGGGGTGCGGATGGATTGAACTTTCAACGGTGCCCCCCTACGCATTGTCGGCTACATCCCTAGTTTAAGTGGCATTCTGAGCTTGGGGTGATTCGATACCAACGCTAGAAAAATCTCCTTTACTACGCAGCAATCATAGAAACTGTTATGTGGACGGCGTAGCCGTCTTGTTTCATTCCGCGTCCATGGTAATTCGATTCTGGTACCATTTATGGCAAAGATGACTCGACGCGATGTAACAATTGCCCTAGTGAGCGCAGTTATAGCTGGCATTGCCTTAGGCATTGTCGAGGGGTTCGAGCTCATGGACTCGTGGTCAAACGACCTGACGTTTTTCATCGCAAGTATCCTCGTAATTGCGGGCGGTATAATCTTACGGAAATTCACACGCACAGACCACGAACACAGTTTTCGCTACCTTGTCATCGGCAACATTTTTCTCGGTGTCGGCGCAGTTCTCCTAATCGCCCCGCTATGGGAGCGGATATTCTCCAATCTTTGATGTCATCTACACCGCATAACACCATAGTGGTTAGGTTTCCAAGCACTACGAGATTCGGGAATAGCAGGGGGCGCCGCGACCGGCGTGCTGAAGCGAAAACTAGCTTTTATGATCGGTATCGCGAAGTGCAGATGTGCCGACAGGTGAAGATAGTGACCAACCCACCCGTCACACCAATTACCGCCAATATCGGTGGGCATTTCTTATAGAGTATCAATTCCCCCGCAACCAAGGCACTTTCCAAAACTACCGCAATGAAGGTTAATTTGAAGGGCATATTTAACTGTTTCCGGTTTCGCACAGTACGTATTCGCCCTTCCGTTCGTCCCGACGCTCCTGTTTCTCCAAAGCGTCTACCTACGATTTCCTCACTCGGTTTACCGCCGCGATTACCCCCACGGCACCGAAGATTTGGGTTGACGCAAACGCAAATACTGGGTAAAATACAACCCTACATTTTTCGACACCAGTTATCGTTGCCCATCAGAAATCATCACCAAACCCATCCCGATCGGTGAACAGTACAGCATTATCTCAAGGAGAGCATAGACATGCCAGACAACGCTACATTAAGGGAACGGATTCGCAACGGAGAAACCCTAAATATTGGTGGCGCGCCCATGGATGCGACCAAGGACGAACTTGCCGCGATCCTCGAGCAAAATTCCTACGATATGATTGGGTTATGTAGTCAGCACGGTCCATTCGACGAAGAGAAACTTTGGTCGTTCTGTAAGAATGCGCATGAACTCGGAATACCGGTTCAGTTGCGTATCAAGCATCCCCAACACGCCTATCTCATCGGAAACTTGTGTGACCTGGGACCTGCCGCCATTGTCATCCCGCAGGTTGACGACGAGAATGTCGTTGATGAAGCCATCCGCGCGTTTTACTACCCGCCGGTGGGTATTCGAAGTTTCCCGCCGCCCAACGGCTACGGTAGGGACAAGTACACCGAACGCGACGAATATATTGAGTGGTGGAACGAAAACGGAATCCTCACTTTCCAGCTAGAAACGGTTGACGGGGTGGTGAATGCACGCAAACTTGCCAAACCCGGCATTGCCATGCTGTATTTCGGCGCACAGGATTTAAGCATCAGTATCGCAACACATCCCAATTCACCATTTTCCACGGTCGAGGAATGCAAAGCGTATGTACGTAGACAAATGGAGGGAACGGGTATAAAGGTTGCCAAAGCCGATGGCCCCGGAGGAGAGGTGTAGGACGCTCCATGTGTGCAGAAATGCACGCGAACTCGACTGACGGAAAGGTAAATTGATATGTACGATCTCGGCGGAAAAGTTGCACTGGTGACGGGTGCTGGTGGTGAACGTGGAATTGGCTACGCCATCGCAACGCGGCTTGCAAAAGAGGGCGCCGATGTCATCGTGAACGATGTCGTCAGTAATCCCTACCCGGAGTGGGGGACGGATTGGGAAGGGCTAGCCTCCGTCGTCAGCGAAATTACGGAGCTAGGTAGAAGATCGATCAGTATCATAGCCGACGTTTCCAATGCGAAACAAGTGGATGATATGGTGTCCCGATCGGTTGAGATGTTCGGACGTATCGATATTCTTGTAACTAGCGCCGGAGTTCGTCCGGGACCGGATCGGGTGCCGGTGGTTGACCTGGAGGAGGAAGCTTGGGACGCGGTGCATAACGTCGACCTCAAGGGTACATTTCTCTGCTGTCGAGCGATTGCGCGCCACATGCTGTCACGCGAACCGGGAGGAAAGATAATCACCATGTCATCTGCGGCGGGGAAACGAGGGCGTGGGCGCATGGCCACTTACTGTGCAGCCAAATTTGGCGTTGTCGGCTTTACTCAAGCGCTGGCAATGGAATTGGCTTCACATCAAGTTAATGTTAATGCCATCTGTCCCGCCATTGTCGACACCGAGCGGTGGAGCTTCCTCGGACCCGCGCTGTCAGGCGAAGACATTACAGGTGAGGAGTTTCACAGAACCGGGCGCCACGCCGAGCTCATGAAAAAGAGTGGCCCAGGCGTTCCTTGGAGGCGGGTAGCGGATGCCGACGATGTCGCACAAACCGCGGCATTTCTAGCCTCCGCCGATTCGGATTACCTTACGGGCTTATCTATCAGCGTCGCGGGCGGCTCGGAGATGGGTTAAAATCTCTGTGTATATACAAAGGTAGTAGGCACACTCCGTGCGCCGTAACCAACATGCAGCGACAAGCTCTGCTAGATGAAGTCATATACTATTTCGCGGACTCGGATCAGTGGCACCGTCTCTGCGCCGCCTTGCCGGACCCTGATCCGCAAGGAAGTCACCTCCACGCCTATGTCGAGACATCGGTGCACCCCGACTCTCTCGAAGCCATAATGACAAGCTATTTTGCGAGAATGGGCTGGCCATCAAGTCGCAAGATAGACCATATGTCGCCGCGGGCGGAAATGGGAAGTCTTCACGGCATTGAGCCCGAGGGAAAACTGCATTTCGATTTTAATTGGTTCTTCGACGAGGACGCCGGTTTAAGACCGCTTGATGGCGGGGAATCAGGCTGCAACCTCCTAATCTGGAACCGTTGGTACACTAATCAGTACTATCGCCAATTCCAGTTTCGGGAGATCGGGACGGCCGAAGAGAATGCGTTGGAAACCTATTTCAAATCCAGTCATTTTCTAAAGGGACTGGAATACCCGGTGTTGCCGACAACCTGTCACATGCACATCAACGTGCATACCAGCCTCCATCCGGACATCATTCAACCCTATGCCGAGGAGGCTCTACGCCGCGAAGGTTTCAAGATATATTATACCTGTCCCAACGTGTATCTGGTGGATGGCAAGTATCGTGGCAAGTTGGTCTTTATGGGACAGCAGCCTGAAGTCGTTTTCGACATCGGATGGAAGTTTGATTCGGACGTGATAATAGAGCCTGCATGGGAACCCTGGATCTTTGAGGGGCATCCCGGCTACGATGTGTGGACGACCGCCATGTTGGATGAGGTCATGGATGAAAACTATGTCCGACTGAGTGATGCTGAGATTGCCACGGTCTTGGACGCCTGTAACTTTCCCAAATAGTGCATGTCATACGTTGTTTTCGATGGCACGAATATACGCCGAGTCAAGGTAAAGGTCGTTTGAAACGAAGTCTTGCGACAATACCGCTGCAGAGGGTGTGAACCCGCATTGCAGCGGTATTTCATTATATACACTTGTGCGTTTCCCGATAATTGAATGTCGCCGAATCCAGTTGCGACACGTGGGAGAAGAAAAATGGCAACACACCATTTTGAACCGAGCACTTACTATACCGCTCTTGGTACATACGAACCCGTTCTCCGCATTGAGAGTGGCGACACCGTGGCGACCACGACCGTCGACAATGCTGGACGTGATTCTGAGGATCAGGCGGTTACGCGAGGGGGCAATCCGCAGACCGGCCCATTTTATATTGAAGACGCCACGCCAGGTGACACGCTCGCTGTCCACTTCGATCGAGTCCTCCCCAACCGAAGGATTGGACGCACCGGAACCGTTGTTGCGCCAAATGTCCTGGATCCCTACTACGTCGCCGCCAACCTGCCAGAGAGGGGCAGCGCCGAATGGGATATTGACGTAGACAAGTGGACGGCGACGCTCATCTCCCCGGAAACGAGATTAGGGAAGTTTTGCCTCCCTCTTGAACCCATGGTAGGCTGTTTCGGTGTGGCAGCCCAAGGCGGACAAGCTATTTCAACCGCAACATCCGCGAAGCATGGCGGAAACATGGACTATCGTGGATTTTGCCAAGGTGCGACTGTTTACCTCCCCGTGTTCGCCGAAGGGGCGCTGTTCTTTCTGGGCGACGGCCACGCCGTTCAGGGGGACGGCGAGATTGTTGGCACCGGGGTTGAGATATCATTTGATGTCGAGTTCACGGTCAATCTAATCAAAGGTAAGCGCATCCACTGGCCGCGGGGGGAGAATGAAGACTATATCTTCACCGCCGGGAACGCTCGTCCTCTCGATCAAGCCGTTCAGCACGCAACCACCGAGATGGTTCGCTGGCTTGTTGAACTCGGCCTGGAAGGGAACGAACCCCATATCTTGCTCGGTCAATGTGTGGAATACGACTTGGGAAATGTGTTCGACCCCGCTTACACAATGATTTGCAAGGTTAAAAAGAACATCATGCAAAACATTGGTCTAAACCTCCAACCGGTACTGTGAGCGCTATTCGCCGTAAAACCGATGTTTTAGGACTTACGAATAGAACCTTAGGGATTCGCGGCATGAATCTTTGTTATCCGCTTCTACGCAACAATCCCTGTAGGAGCGATTTCCGAATCGCGACTTCCTGTTACTGGGTGAGTCCCAAATGGTTTTGACGACAATTTCATGTTTCGGGGTTCTTGTAGGGAATAACGATCGTTATTACCTACAGTGCATAGGTTGGGTAGAACGGCAATAAGATTAAGTTTTTTGTAGGGTGGAATCAAACGAGTGGATAGCGAGTGCGATAGAGATCCCATGCCCACCATTTCAAAACGCAATACCTGCGCGGCACACTGAAGGCGCGAGTTTTAGATTGGCTAAGTGCGTAGGTTGGGTTGAGCGGTAAAAAAACATAAGGTTATCAATCCTCATGAAAATTCTATAACCCTACTAAATGTTCAAATACAACAAATATGGAGTGAAACCCAACAAACCCTTGAACACTTGAAAAGAAAAAAATGTCCGTAGAATAAAAATGCGCGAAGACTGTCTCATACATACATTGACGGACGAAGAACGCAGCCATTTCGAGGAACAAGGCTACCTAATCGTTGAAGACGCCTTGTCTCAGGAGGCGGTAAACTGGTTCTCCGGAGCAATGGATCGCCTGTATGAAGAGGATGTGAACGCTGGAATAGCCAACGGCGAGTCGTGGTATAGTTTTATCTTCCGTTCTCCGACAGAGGATGAAGCTTTTCTTGATCTGCTCGATTGGCACACCACCTTTCCGAAAGTCTGGGGCATTCTGGGGTGGAACATCTATTCATATACCGCACACATGGACATCAGACCGCCTTTGCCTGAAGAGGAATGGTTGGAATGGCACCAGGACAGCGCCCGAGTCAATGTCGAACTCAAAACGCCGGTAGGTCCGCGCCTGTCACTCAAAGTTGCCTATTTTCTTAGCGACATGTCGGAGCCGGGTAGGGGAAACTTCCTCATCATCCCCGGCAGCCACCTTTCTTCGGGAGTCCCGTCATCGTTCTCGGAGGTGGGACGCGATCCCCGTCTCATTGGCGCCGATGGTATGCCGGATGAGGCAATACCCATCTGTGTGAAACCTGGGACAGCAGTGTTCTTCGATAGGCGGATGTGGCATTCCCGCAGTCCTAACCATTCAGACATTACCCGTAAGGCGATTTTCTACGGATACGGCTATCGTTGGATTCGCCCCAAAACTACGGGAGTGACCATAGAACGCCTGTACGAGCACAAACGCTGCGACCCGATCCGAAGGCAGTTGCTGGGTGATGCCTCCTCGGAGAATGGGCGCTACTCACCGAAAGATGAGGATGTTCCTTTGAGAGGATGGCTCACCGAACACCTTGGCGAAGATATAGTTGCCGCCATGGATTAAAACAGCAGGACGCAATTAAATCCAAGATGGACCCCCATTCACCAAGTTCCCACCGTGTCGCAGGTAGGAGGGAATTCCGATTCCCGACGATGTGTCGTGACTCGGGGAGGGAATTCTATCGCACGGGATTTACTATCGCACTCGTTACCCACTCGATGGATCCTTATTCGGCCGTTTTATTTGATCCATCCGCTCGGTTGATGGATTCTGAGAATGCTGCTGCGGCGTCGAGATCCAGAATATCGCGATTCGGAAATCGCTCTTACAAAGACCAAGAGGGACCACAAGACGGCTTTGCCATCACAATTCTAACAGACTCTAAACAAGCCCTAAACTCGACTTTGTACGACACTGAAGTCTGTAGGGTGCGCACCGCAATCAAGCGAATGAATAATGAGCGCGATAGAGATCCCACCAGCCTTTGAGAGCGCCAGCGGCGCGAAAGGTTAGAAGTTTTTAGAAATCGCCATCGACTTGCCCCGATTCATCGGGTTGCGTGAAACACCAATTCTAGTCTACAGGGAAGACTTTTTCACAGGTCAATTCCAAAGACCAGATGGTTAAAATCTCACTTGCTTTTCTCTAGCGTTTGATTTGACACCGTCTGTTATACAGTTTAAATGTACAAAGTCGAGCTAAAGAAGTGAGACAAAACACCACATGATTAACTTACCAATTAGCCCCAACGCGCGTCGATTGACCCAGGAAGAAAAGGAACAATTTCGCACATGGGGCTATATCAAGAACCTGCCCGTGTTCGATGAGCCCGCAATACCCGTACTTCAGCAACGGTTTAAGGAATTAACCGCGATGCTGCCCGAAGGTGTCCACATGAGCCGCGTGAATCATTGGCACAAGGCGAATCGATATGTGTACAACCTGTGTCGAACACCGACAATCCTGGATTACGTCGAAGATATGCTGGGACCGAATTTCTTTCAGTGGGGAGCGCACTGCTTTGCGAAGTTTCCCCACGATGAAACGGTTGTTCCATGGCATCAGGATGCTCGCTACTGGCCTTTGGAACCTAAGAAGACCGTGAGCGTGTGGCTTGCACTTTTCGACACGGACGAAAGCAACGGAGCGATGCAAATTGTACGTGGCAGCCACCTCCGGGAGCCGGTCCAACACGATAGAGTGGCAAATGAGAACTACGTGCTGCATTTGGAAGCCGACCAAAAAGCGATCCATCAGGACGAGGTGGTCACACTGGATCTGAAAGCTGGTGAAATCTCACTGCACGATAACCGCCTACTCCACGGATCGGGGCCAAATAACTCGGATAGAATTCGCGCCGGTCAAACGATGCGATTCGCTCCGACCAATGTCAAATGCGACCTGAGCGTAGAGGGTTGGTCGACATTTGAAAGCTATCTTGTGCGCGGCGTTGACGAATACAACCATAACCCGGTCGGCAAAGTGCCAAGCGAGAATGGGTACCCGATTCAGTCGGGGCAGGGTTCATGGGACTTCGCATAATTCCTGCGTTCTGTGCGCATATTGTAATGGTCCGACAGATGTGGGACCTTCGCGGCTGCTTCTCGCTCGGCTTGGATTGCCAAATCCAAGCCTTGCCGATCAATCCGCGCGGTGTGCAAATCATCCTGTTGGTTGAAACGGGTTTTGGGCACTTATTGGACATTCGGCACCATCAATCATAAGAGGAACTCATTTCCAAAATAATTACCATAGGGAGACCAAATTTTGGCTGAAACTCACAATTTTCGTGCAAGTTACCTCCATGCCGTTTCACGGCAGATTTTCATGGCGGTCGAAACACCGCGCCATATCGCCGACACAGTCGCCGGCATCCTCATCAACGCGAATCTTTCCGGACACGACTCGCACGGCGTGTTACGCATTACCTCCTATTTGGACCTGATGGCGAGGGACAGACTGCGTCCGAAGGTTGAACCGGAAGTCGTCAAGGAAACCGACACTACCTTTGTCGTGAATGCCGGATTCGGATTCGGACACTACACCGCCCAGAAATCGATTGAATTGGCGATTGACAAGGCTAAGCGCTTTAATGTTGCTTGTGCCAGCCTCTACGATACGAGTCACATTGGACGGCTGGGCGAATACCTCGAAGTAGCCGCACGGGCGGGGTGTATCAGTATCATTACTTTTGGCACGGGACAACAGGGCGCCTGGCCCGTAGTGCCTTTTGGCGGTGCGGTTGGAGGCTTGGGTACAAATCCGGTTGCTATCGGCTGTCCAACCGGGGATGATTCGCCATTCGTCGCCGACATCGCGACCAGCGTGATTGCCGAGGGAAAACTCCGTGTCGCCCGAAGCAAAGGGGTAAACGTGCCCGAGGGACATATTTTGGACAAGCACGGCAATCCGACCGTCAACACAATGGACTTTTACGATGGCGGTTCGCTGCTGCCGTTCGGCGGTCACAAGGGGTATGCGCTATCGTTAGTAACCTGCCTGCTGGGAGGATTGTCCGAAGAGTTCGACATCGAAAAAAGCAGCATGGGCGGCGTATTCATGCAGGTGATAAATGTCGAAGCTTTCACGCCATTGGAAAAATACCAGCAGGCTGTGCGGGCATTCCTTGACAGCATGAGAGCGACGCCGCCGGCGCCGGGTTTCAATGAGGTGCTGGTACCGGGAGACTTCGAATCTCGCTGTCGCGCCGAGCGATTGGTAAATGGAATCGATCTTCCGGACACCATTCATCAATATCTTCAGGAACATGCCGCGGAGTTGAACATCTCTTTGGGCGAGGAGATCGTTGAGCCCGGTGACATCGCGCGATATCAGGCGAACTGATGACAAGCAAACAGCCCGGAACAATCGACTGAAGGATAGACCATTTGAGACTCAGCTGCATCAAATAGGAACGAACCTTGGCTGAAACGCACAACTTCACCGCGTTCCATCTTCATGCAATTACTCGGCGAATTTTCATGGCCGCGGGGGCGCCTCGCCATATCGCCGACAGCGTGGCGGGAGTTCTGGTCAATGCAAACCTTTCCGGACACGACTCTCATGGAGTCCTCCGTATTCCGCAGTATCTCGGTTGGATAGCCGATGGTTCCCTACTGCCCGTTGTCGAGCCGAAGGTGATGAAAGAAACGCCCAATTCGCTGCTGGTCGATGGAGGTCAAGGGTTTGGACATTATGCGGCTCTACGGACTGTCCACATGGCAATCGAGAAGGCGAAGACCGGTAATGTGGCTTGTGCCAATCTCGTTCACATGAGCCACATCGGGCGGCTGGGGGAGTACGCGGAAGCCGCGGCAAGCGTGGGCTGCATCGGCATCATTACGTGCGGTGTCGGTCTCGGTTGTACGACCCCCACTCGCGTTGTACCATTTGGAGGCGCGATTGGCAAACTCGACACGAACGCGATTGCGATCGGTGTTCCCACGGGAGACGGGGCGCCGTTTATCGCCGATTTTGCTACAAGTGTGGTGGCAGAGGGAAAAGCTCGAGTCGCTCTAAGCAAAAATCTCGATCTCGCTGAAGGCTGCATCCTCGATAAACACGGAAACGCGACCGTTAAACCCGCAGACTTTTTCGAAGGTGGGTGGCTGCTCCCGCTCGGAGGGCATAAAGGCTACGCGCTATCGCTGATGACCTGTCTGTTGGGAGGTTTATCACCGGACCTTGAGCTTGGAGTAGACGGCATGAGCGGCGCGTTTATACAGGTAATAAACGTTCAAGCCTTTACCGCGTTGGATTCGTATCAACGCGGGGTACGCGCCTTCCTTGACGGCATGAGGGAGACGCCCCCGGCGCCGGGATTTGATGAAGTGATCGTGCCTGGTGATTTGGCGCATCGCCGCCGCGTGGAGCGGTTAGCCAACGGCATTGAGCTTCCGGAGACGACGTATCGACATATTCAAGACGCCGCCGCACAATTGGACGTTTCCTTGTCAGCAGATAATGTTGGGACGAGTGACATGGAGCGATATCAGGTAGTTTCGTGAAGGAGAGCAGCGGTGCCAAAATCGCGCGGTATCGTCGATTGAAAATGGCGGTCTACATTTCAACTTGCCCGGCCAGCGACAATTGATGTCAATCATATCATCATAAATCCCCACCTACCAACAGCGACGAGAGGCTTGCATTCAGACATAATCTGCGTTAATGTGAGACGGGAGGCGCTTCCATCTTCAGACAACTCAACACGCAACGCTAGTGGAGAGCAGACGGTACACGAAAGGAGACCGCACATGAAAGCCGGAGTAAGTTGCAGGGACATCACCCCACCTACCCGAACGACGTTGGCCGATCACATCCGATACAGCACAGGTGTTCACGACCCGCTATTTGCGAAAGCGCTCGTGCTGGATGACGGTGAAAACCCGGTGGCAATTGTATCCGCGGACCTCTGCGGCGGCGAACCGGAGTTCCATCGTAAGGCCGGGGGTTGTATACGCGAACAGACGGGGATACAACACACATTAATCAACTTTACCCACACCCATTCCGCGCCGGGCGCCGCGAGTGCCCCCGGTGATGATGACGAGCCGCATGAGCGCGAATGGATTGAACGGCTCAACGCAACAATCCCCGAACTCGTAGCGGAAGCCTACGCCAACTGCCTACCGGTTTCTCTCCACGCCGGTCGAGCGCCCGCGCAGATCGGATTTAATCGGCGATTGGCTGACGAAAACGGTGTCGTCGTTATGGCGGTCAACGAAGCCGGCAGCGTCGTACCATGGGTTAACGTACTGGAAGTGCGCAGAGAGGATGGCAGTCCGTTGGTCATACTGTTCGAACACGCCGCGCATCCGGTCATTGTTCACGGCAGCAGCAGTCTCACCGGCGCGGATTACCCCGGCTTCGCGGTGCAGCGTATAAAGGAGGAATTGGGGAACGACGTCACGCCCATCTTCGCGCAGGGGTGCGGCGCGAACATAAACGGTTTCCCGCTGAAAGGCGGGTGGGATAAAGCAGAGAAAGCCGGCAGAAAACTTGGCGACGCTGTCCTGAAAGCGCTAGAGACGACCACGGAGATCAAGGCAGACAAACTCGTAGCACGGTCTACGCAGATAACTTTACCGACAGAGCCGCTCCCAACTATGGAGGAGTGGAGAGAGGCGAGCAGAGATCTGAAAATCTTCGATCTCCACGGCTTTCGTGACAGAGCGAATCAACTTGAGGACATCAGGAAGACTATCGAGCGCGGCGAGCAACCGGAGTTGCCGTTGCAGATTAACGCCGTCATGCTGGGAACGGAGTGGTGCCTCGTAACGCTGCAATACGAGATGTTCTGCGAGTACGAGTTATGGGTCGATGAAAACGCGCCGTTTGACCACACCATGACCTTTGCCTACACAAATGGCGAAAAGACCTATGTCGCCATAGACGAGGAGTTGGCGCGGGGCGAAAAAGGTGGTTACGAGGCTGGTTCCTTCCCCTCATTGTGGGCGCACAATGTGCGTTCCCTGCATACTTCACTTGCCGTTGGGATTGAAGGCATGATCAAGGACGGAATCGCATCACTTTGGGAGAACTAGGGATGGTGCGCGAGAATACCAAGATGAATATTTGAGCTAGCAAGAGGCGCAATATAGTCCTAATAACGACGAGAGCGCCACCAGTTCAATATTGTCTTGGGTTCACTCAGTTTAGCATCACATTGCTTCAAATCTTCCAGAATTATCAACCATTCGCAAATTCGAAACGTCAACACATTGTGCGTGTTTGGAAATTAGGGGGTTATGACGGAAAAAACTGAGATACTCAATTATTTCGACATTCGGATTGAACAATTCCCTGACCGCAGCGCCCGATGGTTGCTTGAAGACAGGGAGAACGTCCGAGGATTGCTAGAAATCGTTGCTAAAGAGCTAGTGGAACGTATCGACTTTAGCCAAATCGTGCAAATTAGCAGGAGTTTTGTTCCCGACAACCTTCGACAGCAAGAATCCGACATAGTGTTTCGCGTCCCATTCCGGGGCGAATCGGAATCGGATGAACTGTTAATTTATATCCTCATTGAACACCAATCCACGGTCGATTCGACAATGGGGTTTCGGGTGCTATTTTACATGACCCAGATTTGGGATTCCCAACGACGGGAGTGGGAGTCGCAGGCTGTCCCCAAGAGCCAGTGGCGTTTCCGTCCGATTCTACCGATAGTGTTTTACACCGGTGCGCAGCGTTGGAATGCGCCGCCGACGCTCGATGCAATAATGGACATCCCCGATGAGCTCAAGCGGTTCGTCCCAAACTTCGACACACTGTTTCTGAGCGTGAAGGAAGCAGATGAAGCGGATTTAACGAAAACCGACCATCCGCTCGGATGGTTGCTAACCGTCTTACAGAAGGAACATGCAGATAGAGAGACGATAAGTGCCGCGTTGGTCAATGCGATGTCGCACATCAATGCACTCGATGAAGCTTACGTGCAACAGAGGCGGCGAGCGATTTCCTATCTGCTGTTGCTAATCCTGCATCGCCGTCCGGCAGAGGAACATGAAGAATTGAGGACACTCGTTGACCAACACATCCAACAACCTTCAGACAGAGAGGAGTTAGAGACCATGGCACAGACAATGGCTGAGCATCTCATTGAACAAGGTAAAGTACAGGGCAAAGCAGAGGGCAAAGCAGAGGGCAAAGCAGAGGGCAAAGCAGAGGGCAAAGCAGAAGGTAAAGCAGAAGGTAAAGCAGAAGGTAAAGCGGAAGGTCGAGCAGAGGGCAGAGCGGAGGAGAAACAGGCGGCCGTGCTTAAACTGCTGCAGCTGCGATTTGGGACCGTGCCTGAATCCGTTACGAATCAGATTAGCTCAATACGAAATTTCTCCCGTCTTGATGCGCTGTTTGAGGAAGCCCTGACTGTACAAACGCTGGATGAAATTGGCTTGCGAAACGACGACCGCTAGAGTCAGTGCAAATGTACGCCATTCGTCTGCAAGAATGGTTTTTTGACTGATGCTGTCGATATACCCGACTCGAACCTCGTCGTATGCCCAACGGCCCTTAAATTGAGAGGAGTTAGAAACCATGGCACAGACAATGGCTGAGCATCTGGTTGAACAAGGCAAAGTAGAGGGTAAAGCAGAGGGTAAAGCAGAAGGCAAAGCGGAAGGTCGAGCAGAAGGCAGAGCGGAGGAGAAACAGGCAGCCGTGCTTAAACTGCTGCGGCTGCGATTTGGGACCGTGCCTGAATCCGTTACGAATCAGATTAGCTCAATACAGAGTTTCTCCCGTCTTGATGCGCTATTTGAGGAAGCCCTGACCGCGCAGACGCTGGATGAAATTGGCTTGAAAAACGATGATAGCTAAAAACCTGCGGAAAAGAGCTTTCAGCGTTGGCAATTTCCACTGTCGAGAATAACGTTATTACGGCACTCACGATTGTCTTCACCGCAGGAACCAATCAAGCTAAATAAGTTACGAAAATGGACATCCACCAGGAACTCAATGAGAAACAGGGGCAGGCGGTAACCCATAAAGACGGTGCGATTTTGGTCGTCGCAGGTCCGGGCACGGGCAAAACGATGGTCATTACGCACAGAATTGCCCACCTTATCCACCAACACGGCGTCCCGCCGGAGCAAATCCTCGCTGTCACCTTTACCAATAAAGCCGCGCAAGAAATGCTCGACCGAATCAAGGATTTGCTCGGCACAACCCAAGGATTGGACGTTAGGATCCACACCTTCCATGCCTTCTGTGTCGGTTTGCTGCGAGAACACGCACCGGAAATCGGATTGAGCAAGAACTTTACGATTTTCGATCAGGAAACACAGGAAGAGGTTCTAATTGAATGCCTTCGAGAGTTGAAACTGAATCGACTCGACTACCCGCCTTGGCGGTTGCGCGACATCATCGGGGCGTATAAGGTAAGGTTGGACGATCCGCTCGCTAAAGCTGGTGAAATCCCCGAGATCCGCACCAGAGATGGCGATGTGATTGATAATCCCCCTGTAATCCAAAACTTCGTTGATTTAATCAAGGCTTATCAGAGCAAACTCGCCGCACACTCCGCCCTCGACTTCGACGATCTGCTCTACAAGACTGTCGAAGTGCTTGAGAAAACACCCGCCGTCCGCGCCAAATACCATGGCGACATCCGCTATATCCTTGTTGATGAATATCAAGATATCAATGCCGCGCAATATGAACTCTTGAGACTGCTGTGCCGTATGCCCGAACGCAACTTGATGGTGGTCGCCGATGAAAATCAGTCGATTTATAGTTGGCGCGGCTCCATGCCGGAATACATTGAAAAATTCAGGACGGATTTCCAACCGACCGTCGTGGAATTGGAGGAGCACTATCGATGCACCGAGAAGATTCTGCGTGCGGCGCAGACGGTGATTGCCAAGAATACACGCCAAGAAAGAAGTACCCTGAAGACACATCGAGGTGCGGGGCACACCCTTTTCCATTATACATTGGGTGATCCAAACGAAGAGGCGTCACACATCGCCAAGCTGATCCGCCAACTCGTTAATGATAGGCACTTCTCTTATGGAGATATCGCCATTTTTTACCGGACGCATCAGCTCGCGGAGACGCTGGCGGATCGGTTATATTACGAGGGGATTCAATTTCAGCGTGTCGGACGAGAAAACTCGTTCCAAGAGACGCATGCTCAAGATATTTCTTCTTATTTAAGTTTTATCCAATGGCGGCTCCCCCGTGATCTTGAACGAGCGCTCAATTTTCCGCAGAGTTTAATTGACGGCCTGACTCTTGCGCGGTTGAAATGGTTGGCGCAGCGAGACAAACTGACGCTCGTAGACCTGCTCGAAAAGATCAAAGACTATCCGGAAGATGTTGGACCTTTGACACGTCGAAACATCTGCCAGTTCCTTGAAGAAATCAACGGCTTTGCCGAGGAAATCAAAGGTGAAAAAATCGGCAGGATTGTGTCAAAACTGTTCAATCTGCTTGAAAACCGCCGTTTACCTTATCGTGATGAAGAAATTCATAAGATTGAAGAGTCGGAGGAAGTCCCGTACCTCAGGTTGGCTGCGGACGCTTTGTACAGCGCAATTCAGCGTGGTGAGTCGGTGCGAATCACGGCTACAGATGAAATTGATGCCCGCTGCGCTGCACATATCGTTTACCAGACCATCAAGCGCTATCTCGACTGCGAGGTGCATATTGAATTCTTGCCCTTGGGGGACGAAATACCGGAAATCAACGAGGATAGTATAAATGTATTGATTGGTCGTTTTTCGGCTTTGCCCGAGACATCCGGGACAGTAATTCTCATAGCATCCGATCCGGCCGGTGGGGCGAATGTAATTCAGTTAGGCATAGAGGAAAAACCGGGTAATAATCCGGAAATTGCCAAGAGTGTCATTGCGCTGAAGCTTTGTCAGCGAGTCGTTGGCTACTTTGAAACCCCGAATTTCGCCGACATGATTGTCTACGACCTCGAAACCACCGATTACAATCCCAAGCGGGCGGAGATTGTCGAAATCGCAGCCAAGCGTCTCAACATTATAGGGAGCGAAGTTGAACGATACCACCAATATGTGAAGCCATCGCGTGCTATTCCCGCGGCAAGCACCCGCGTTCACGGCATCGACAACGAGACTGTCAAAGACGCACCGAGTATCGAGGCGGTTCTTCCGGGATTTCTCAGTTTTATCCAAGACCGCATCCTCGTTGGGCACAATGTAATTGAGTTTGACAATATAGTCTTGGAGCGGGATCTCAGGCGATTGGATATCGGATTATCAAACCCTTGCTACGATACCCTCGCCACCGCCCAACGGCTTTATCCACGCGAATCCTGCAATCTTGAGGCGCTTTCTGAAAAATTCGGCATTGAACACGATACGATGCACCGAGCGATTGAGGATATACAGGTAAATCATCGCGTATTTGAGGAACTAGTCAAGGTCAATCTCCACCATCGGGAGGTGCGCTCATTGACGGAGTTTTTGCCGTTTGTGGGAATCGGGATTCTTGCAAGTCAGGCGGAGCGCCGGGAATATGAGAGCTCTGAGGATGCCCTGAACGCTCGACAATCGTCGGAAGCCGAAGGAGCACTCTTTCAGGCGTCTGCACGATACATGCAACACCACCGGCCTGAGACGGATAAGGTGCTGTCTTCCATGATGAAATCTACAGAGATAGAGAAAATTGGAGAATTCCTTCAAACACTCCGAAAAACCACACTCCCGAAATTCCCGGAGGATGCAGATTGGGAAGACAGACGGGCAAGATTTATGAACGGCATGCTGCATTTTGAGAAGAATAGCCGCGAAAAGGATATTTCCAGTTTCCTCGATTATCAAAAGTTGATTAACAGCGCTGACGAAACGGAGGTCGAAACCGATAAGATTACGTTGATGACTCTCCATGCAGCAAAGGGAACGGAGTTTCGAGTTGTCATCGTTACAGGTATGGAGGAGGGAACTTTCCCTATTAGACGCCCTGACCAATCGTTGGCGGAACTTGAAGAGGAACGCCGGTTGTTTTATGTCGGCATGACACGCGCCAAGGATCGACTGTATCTGACCTCTGTAGTCCGTCGTCGCGGCGATATGGAGCGCGCACCTTCCATGTTCTCCCGAGAAATCCCATCCAATCTTATCAATCGCTGGTCGCCGCGCCGTTCGAGGCGCCGAATTTCAGCCAAATGATTCATTGCTTGCATTGCGTGATATGGCTACGTTTACCTTACAGTTGAGTTCAACCGTATCAGGTTTTCAGGGATATGAATAGACATGATTGACTTACAAAACAAAGTCGCGTTCATTACCGGCGGGGCACGTGGAATCGGACGCGGCTGCGCGCTCGAGATGGCAAAATGCGGTGCCGACATCGCCATCTACGATAAGGGAAATCGAGAGGCGGGAGCGGAGACTGTCGAAATGATTCACCAAGTTGGAAGAGAGGCGATTATCGCGGCTGGTGATGTTACCGACCGAAATGCTGTGGAGACCGGGGTTCAGCAGAGCCTTGACAGTTTCGGCAAGATCGACATCCTCGTAAACAACGCCGGAAGCAGCATTCGCAACCCGTTCCTCGAACTTTCGGTTGAAGACGCTGCGAAGACAATCGACGTTTGCATGTGGGGCGTGTTCCATTGTAGTCAAATCGTCGCACGGCACATGGTCGCGCGCGGCGGACGCGGAAAAATCCTCATCATCAGTTCCGTTCACGCCTTCCTTCCGTTCGGGAACTCCGTGCCGTACAACACGGCGAAAGCAGGCATCATCAACATGGGGAACACGATAGCAACGGAACTCGCGGGGCATCGCATCAACGTGAACGTTATTGAGCCCGGTTGGACGGACACCCCCGGAGAGCGGAACTATTCGACCGTGGAGGAGCAGCGGGAAGGCGCCAAGAAACTACCTTGGGGACGGCTCGGAACGATTGAGGATATTGGGAAGGCGGCTGCATTTCTGTGTTCGGACGCAGCCGATTACATCACCGGCGCCACGCTTCGCGTTGACGGCGGGTACTGGCTGCCGCGGTATCCGTAAGGCTTGGGGGTTATTTAGTTTTGGGAAGAATGGCGCTTATACCTCCGGCACCGGGACACGATAGGATCCGGCAATTTCGACCAACCGCTTCCACGTTTTTTCTTCAATCGGGATGCCATCCTTCAAGCGCTGCGCGCGGCTATGCTCCTCAAATTCGCCGGGAACGTAAATCTCGTCTACGCCGGGCAGCTTGTTCGAGGATTTTACCCACTCGACCATATACTCGATTTCCTCGGTGTAGGTGTCGAGATCGATAAAATCCTGAATCTTCATGACAATCATCACAATTCCGCTCCCGCCGCGTGTCGGTTCATCGCGGCTGCACCCCGCCCATGAGAGTCCGCCCGCAATTGCATCAATCATGAATCCCAAGCCAAAACCCTTGTGCCCGAATTGGAATCCTCCCAGCGGCATCACCGCGGTGTCCGCTATTCGGTCGGAAAACGCGCTCGGATCCGTGACCGAGTTGCCCTCTGAATCAATCATCCAGCCCTCCGGCATCTCCTGATCCCGCGCCGATTTGATGGCGATTTTTCCGCCAGCCACGACACTGAGCGTCATGTCAAGCATCAATGGTTCGCCATTCTTGCGCGGCACCGCAATCGCAATCGGATTGGGAGGCAGCCGCCGCGACGTTCCTCCGAATGGGTGCATGAAACGGTTGCCGCCGTTGAGCAGCACGATACCAATCATCCCCTCTTCCGCAGCCTGCGGCGGGAAGGTTCCCATCCGTCCCGCATGACCGCAGTTGTATAGCGCTATTGCTCCCAGCGTCCTCGATTTTGCCTTTTCGATAGCGAGATCCATCGCTTTCTTCGCCGCGACCATTCCGAGGGCATCGTTGACGTTGATGACGGCGCTCGTGGGCGTTTCGCGGACAGTTTCCATCCGCTCCGCCGACGCTCCCGCTTTCATCGTGTCAATGTAAAAGTCGGTGCGCATCACGCCATGCGAGTCGTGCCCCATCAGATTGGAATCGCAGAGGTGATCGCTGACTATCCGTGCATCCTCCTCCACCGCGCCGGCGGTAATATAGATGTTATAAACCATCTCCTTAAGCGCCGCATATGGAACATGAACCATATAATCTCTCCCGTTACAGTAATAGGCATACTCCGTATGCCGTAACCCGCCTTATTTGTAGATTCCTAAGATAGGGTTACAGATTTCGTAACTGTTTAGTTCGGTCCGAAAAAAGAGGAAAAATTGGTCTGGCATTTATTTAGACCTGATCGTCGGTAGGAGGAGCGTTCCTCTGTGGGAGGAGCATTCCTGCCCTGACCGACCGGTCAAGTAGTATCCGCACATTACATGCAAACGGCGGACGTGCAATGAATTGCACTACTACAAACCGACATTGGCGATACAGATTGATGGACTAAACAGTAACCTGACTCGTCCTAATTTATATTGACATGAATTACTCCGGATTACTACACTTTTCAACGAGGTAAGAAGGAGAATTCAGATGTCACATCAATTGGGAAATCGAGTCTTCAAGAGGTATAGTCAAGCCTTCAAACAGAAGGTAGTTGGTGAAATTGAATCTGGTGTATTCACTATTCACCAAGCACAGAAACTGTATAGGATCGGTAGTAACAGCACCATCAGGAACTGGATAAAACAGTTGGGTAAGAATCACCTACTATCCCAACGGGTTCGCATTGAAACCACCGAGGAGGTAAATCAACTTAAGCAGCTTATATCTGATAAACAGCAACTTGAATCTGCATTGGCAAATGCCCATCTTAAGATTGCCACCCTCGAATCACAGATTGTTCAAGCGGAGAAATTGTTTGGTATTGACATTAAAAAAAAGTGAAACATCCAAGCATTGAAGCGATGTGGCAATCAAAGACTTATACGTATTCACTTGCAACTGTTTGTGCAGCTCATGGTGTTTCTCGACAGGCGTTTTATCAATACCAGAAACATCAGACGAACGAGCGATTCAAACAAGAAATCGTCCTTCAGTTGGTTTCTCAGGTACGTGCGCGTCAACCCAAAATCGGGGTTCGAAAACTGTATCGCCTGCTCAAACCTAAGTTTGAAAAACTGGACTTCCAGCTAGGGAGAGATGCCCTATTCCACTTGCTTAAGGAGCATGGACTCCTCATTGCGTCTCCAAAGCGTGGACGGAAAACCACTTTTGCGAACCACCGATTTCATCGGTATCCGAACCGGATAGTTCATTTAGTCGTTGACCATATTCACCAAGTTTTCGTTGCAGATATTACTTACCTAGAGACTCTTGATGGCTTTGTGTATCTAGCTCTTATCACAGACCTGTTTTCACGGAAAATCGTTGGATTTGATGTGTCGGACTCCCTGTCTGTCGAAGGTGCCTTGAGAGCTTGCAAAATGGCAATAAAACCGGTCAGAAACCCTGATGCACTGATTCATCATTCTGACAGAGGTATCCAATATTGCTGTCATGCTTACACTGAACTACTTGATTCGCATGGCGTGAAATTGAGTATGACGCAAAACGGCAATGTTTACCAAAACGCCATCGCTGAACGCGTCAACGGCATCTTGAAAATCGACTTCCTCCTAAATCAGATATTTGACTCGATACAACATGCCACCGCCAGCGTTAAACAAAGTGTTTCGATATACAACAACGAACGGCCGCATCTCAGTTTGGGCTATCAAACTCCTGAAGCCGTTTATCAGAAAAACTGGAAGCAACTCTCTCGAAATTAACCGTAATCCGTAGATTAGACATCTTTCCAAAATAAGTATCCATTTGGCTTGAATTTACGTTATATCCTTTCAACATCTTCTGTTGTAGAAAGGATATACCCATGAGTCAATTTGAAAAAGCAATAAAGTTGTCAGATGAGCAATTTCTGAGAACGGTTGGTATTGACAAGGCAGCGTTCAACCTTATTTTGGAGCGCGTGGCGGCTTACCTCGAAAACCTTCGAGAAGAACGTCCGATGAAGAAACGAGGAAAGAAATCGGAGATAGCATTGACCGATCGCCTTCTGTTGACATTCACCTATATGCGTCACTATCCAACCTTCGCCAGATTAGGTGCAGAGTTCGGTATCAGTGAGTCTTACGCAAATAAACTCTATCATCAGATACTTGATGTGTTGGTTAAGGTGCTTTCGCTGAAGAACCGAAAGCACTTATTAGAGAGCAATCTGCAAACCATCATCATTGATGTCACCGAGCAACCGATTGAACGTCCAACCAAAGGACAGCGTGTGTACTACAGCGGTAAAAAAAACCCATAAAAGTTCAATTGATTGCATGTTTGGCGATGTTAGAACTATTATCGGTTGTTTGCCGCAAGGGGAGTGTACACGATTTTAGAATCCTGAAGGAAAGCCGTGTAGCGATTTCTCCTGAGACCGAGAAGTTGGCTGACAGTGGTTATCAGGGCATATCCAAGCTGTATGCCAACAGTTCGACACCTATTAAGAAACGTCGGAGTGCGCCCTTGACTCCAGAGGCGAAGCAATTCAACCGGCAGTTGGCAACACAAAGAGTTGGCATTGAGAATATCGTCAGACGGTGTAAGATTTTTCGCATCACCAAAGACATTTATCGAGGCAAACATCGCAATTATGGGAAAACGTGGAATGTGATTGCTGCCATTGTGAACCTGAGATATTGCTCGACAAGTTGCCAGACGGTGTAGTTATTCTAATCTCCAAGATTGCTGTAACCACATGGATCCATTTTGGAAAGATGTCTATTATCATGTAAACCTATTTTAGGACTTGACAACCAGATTTCTTTACGCATTACTCTCTACGCATTATTTCTCTGATTACTCGAATACCTCTACCTCCGGCGTGAAACTCATATCCTCATCCAGCGGATAGATGGGGCGTGGCACAATTTCGTGCCCCAATGTTTTGATGTTGGGGCTGGCTGCGCCCGGCACGTCAATCGTCATGTTTCGGACCGCCCACTCGTCATAATACTCAAGCGGCGTATGCGGCAGTTTCTGGATAATGACATCGAACGTCTTCGGTTCCTGTCCTAGTTCCGTGTACATCCACCTGTCGCACAGGATGCCCCCCTGCGTGGCGGCGACAATCGTGATGTTCCCCGCTCGTAGCACGGCAATCGGCACATCCCCTCTCATAGAGAGCACCTCCACCGTGACCTCCACGTCAATTGGCGTGAAACGTGAGTCCTTCGTCCCGCCCAGCGAAACCGTGATGGTACTGCCAAGCCCTGCCTCCATCGCGCGTATCACTGCCGGTTCGTCGCGAATGGGGAAAAGCACCCGTCCCGTGTAGTCGCTCTTGAGGAAACCTTTGAGAATATCGTTGCTAGTTCCGGGTGCGCCGGAACTTGTAGCATCGGCGGCATCCGAGAAAACAACCGAACCGTCAGCCTTCTTCGCGTTCTCAATCGCCTCCTCAACACTATAGAGCACGCACTGCATCCGTTCCCGCATATCCCAGAAATTCTGCCCAATCCTCAACGCCTCGCGTTCCGCCAACTCCCGGTTGTTGTCCGTGACAATGATGATTCTCGATCCCTGCTCCGGACAATCGGTGGGCGGGTGACCCAGCATAATGCCGCCAGCCAACACGTCATCCCGTTCCTCGAGCCGTTCAAGGTGTCGGATGAACGTGCCGTGCACGCCCATCGCTGTCTTGAGTTCGTCGCCGCGTACCATCGTCGGTGTGTAGACGCTCGCGATTATCGGCTTAGCGCCGTCCAGAATGCTCAGCAGCATGGTCGCAGCACGCTCGCCCGTCTCATACCAGTCGATGTGCGGATAAGTGTGCAGAATAGATGCCCCTTGCATATTTCGCAGCATACGCCGCGTGACCGTGCCGTGCATGTCCAGAGAGATAACGATGGGAACATCGGGTCCCAGAATCTTACGCGCCTCCTGAAGCATATAGCCTTCCGGGTCCTTCTCGACTTCTGCCGCCATCGCACCGTGCATGGAGAAGTATAATGCATCCGCGCCCGCGCTGTTCTGTTGTATCGCCTCCAAACATTCGCTGGAGATTCGCTCGAAACATTCGTGGGTGATGGTGCCGCCCGCCCCCATCCCGGCGCCGTATGTCGGCACGATTTCCACGTCAGATCGTTTGGCAAACTGATCAACCGCACCGTTGACAACGCCGCGTCCGCCGCTAATCACGTCCTCGCCGCGAGTCACGCCAAAGTGCTCATACGTCGTGGGGTTGGGGTGGAACGAGTTGGTTTCCTGAAAGTAGTGTGCAACAATAATTTTAGGCATGAGGTTCTCCTTGATTCAGGTTCGGGTTGCAAATACCGATTTCATTCATCAACCGCGTCAACTCTAGCTAATCGAAGGCCTTCTTTCGTAAATCTGTCACTGGTACAGCTTTGGATAAGTTGTCCTTCTAAAGTCCCTGTAGGTTAAGACCATTGAGTTCTAAGGATTCATCCGTGTTGTTCCTCGATCATCTGTTCAATCTGCGTCTTCAAAACCGGGATATTTGATTGCGCGACCTCCCAAACAATCTCGATATTGACATCAAAATATCTGTGAATAAGAATGTCTCTCAAACCGGCAATCTTTCGCCACTCAACGCTCGGATACTTATCTCGAAGCGACTCGGGTACCTGTTTGACAGCTTCACCAATGATTTCAAGGTTACGGATAATCGCATCAAAACGCATCCGATCAGTTTCAAACTCCGTTCGAGTGATTCCCTGCATGTACGCTTGAATTCGGTCAATTGCTCCCAAAATATCTTCAAGGTAAATCTCATAGTCTCGCGACATACTCGACTTCCTTTTCGATGCGCGGTCTTAAACGCGGTTTGACGGAATTGGAAATCACGAGATCAATCTTTTTTTCAAATAAATCTTCCAGGAAAATACGTAACCCCATGTAATTGTCGAATGAAAGTTTCTCAAATTCTACGAGCAGATCAATGTCACTGTCCTCGCGGGCCGCCCCTTTGACATAAGAACCGAAGAGTCCTAGCCATTTCACACTGTATCCTCTCAGTGTATCTGCGTGATTACAGAGCGTCTGCTCAATCTCGTTTTTGGATAAAATGTCCGGCTTCATTGTGTTCGTTCGCACCTATGGTCTATGGTAAACTTCGTCGTCAAATCCCCAATTTCCTCCCTATGTCCTGATTTCAAGACAAAACTCCGTTGGGAGCGATTTCACGGTACACCTCATTGGCTAAGCTGCAGGATCCACTTGACCATCTCCCCTCGTATCATTTGAAGGTCATCGTCAGTGTCGATTGCCTCCACCCATTCCCTTGCTTTTTTTGCCAAGTTTTCTTTGTCCCCCGTGGAATCTTTAATAACCTTCAGAAGTGTCGTCAGGTAGCGCACATCGTCAACGCCCTCGCGGAAACCCTCCCATTGGATGGTGTCTATCACGCCATCCACAGTTGGATACGCGAAGACGTGGTCGCGAAAGGTCTCATGGTCGTCATCGACATAAATATCGCCAAAGTTGTGCTGATAAGCGTAATTCATCGCCCCGTCATACCCAGCCTTCCAGAGCCCCAGTCCATAGTTGCGGCGGTAGGTTTCGGGTTCCTCAACTCCAACTTGAGGATTAGCGTAACTGAAGATGGTGTGTTCCAGCCTGTGCCATTTTCTTGCTTCACTGGGGTTGAGCGGTCCATTAAATACGGCTAGATCAAGTAAGTCTCCGACAATCTCGAAAGCGCCCGACGCGCAAGCGACAAACACCTTCGCGCCTGCCTCGCGCGCCGCTTTAAACGATGCGCGCTCGTTCTTCAACACCTCGCCGCTCGCCTCGTCAATTCCGTAAATATAGAGTTCCTCGATTCCATGTCTACGGACTTGAGTCAGGCTGGAGCGCACCTGCTCTTTAAGCGCCGCTAACTCCTTCGGAGAAGCATACCCTCTGGTCTGCAAGCCCAAAGTGTAGAACGGATCCACCGCAATTCCTGCCTGCTTTCGCAACTCGATTACGCGGTCAAGTAGCTGTGTGTTATCGAAATCTTGGTGGCAGGTTGGGTGCGTGATGCCATGCGCCCTCAGATTGCGCATCTCCGCGGAGTACTGCCGGGGCGATTTCCACTTTGAACCGATACTCCCCTTCAAATCTTCCGCCAACCTCCCGCGATAGTAGATGGAGTACCGCAGGGCAGGTTGCTCCAATGCGAACGAGAGCGCTTCAACCGTGAACGGCATCACCATCTCCGGGGCATTCTGCATCCTCAAGGTCAATTGACCTGTGTAAGTCCCCGGGGCTGTTTCTTCCGGCAGGTGAACCGTAACCCAAAATTGTTGCGTCTCCCCGGCTGGAATAGACACAGGTTGTAATTCGCTGGCGTCCGTAGGGGATTCGGCATCCTGTAACCTGTTGCGCCCGGGTTCATCTTCCACTAAAACAAAATCGGGGTCTTTGAGGAGAAGCTCTGGCGTTAGTGTGGGATGCTTCACATCGGCGACGCCCACTCCCGCCTGCCACCAACATTTTACGATATGTACCTCGATTCGCTCCGAGGGCAACGTAAACGCATCGGACGTAGTCGCGCCCCACTCCACGGTAACAGCCCGTAACGCTTTGAACGCGTGAATCGCAAAACTTGCTGGTTCATACTCGCCGGGACACGCCGATATGGATAACGCCGTCCCAACGATTCCCGGCACAGGGAACTTATTGGGCAGAACCTTCTCGTTGCTGATGGGATCGACAATCCAGACGATATACGGAGAACTCGGGTAAAGTTCCGCATACGCCGCCAAAGATTCGTACGCGGCGTGAGCTTTCTCAAGACGCCCCAGAAGTTTTCTGAGTGAGTTAACAGAAGTCGGGGTGGGTGCAGGCTGTAGCACTTCTAGCTGGGTTTCAACTTGTAACCACACCTCGTCACGATACCCCCGTAGCCGCTGCCAATACCTCCTCATTTCTTCCGAGGCTGAAGAGGGAAAGGTAATCTGCACCGCATCCATCGCTGCAGCCAGTTCTTCGAACCGCGTCCCAAGTGTACGGGTCGCGCTGTGAAGAGGAACGTTTCGCTCCGCCTCAATCTGCTCTATTCGCGCTTTGAGTTCAGTTTCGTAATCGTCCGCAAGCCCTGCCTCAACCTCTAGATCGTCAACGTAGAAGACCGTTCGTCCTTCAGCATCGGGCGGCCCAGTGAAAACCGTGATTGCTTGAACGTACGCGGCGTTGCCCGGGGTCCCGAGGCTCGTTGACTGCCACGCTGTCCACCCGTCCTGAAGCTCGCGAACTTTGACGCCACTCACCACGCTGCCCCTAGTGCCGGCTTCCGGAACAGTTATGGCGTGGCCAAACCGTACTGCGCCGCGCTCGACGTACAAATTACCTCGAACTACCGGGTCGCCGTAGAGGGGAATCATCAGTGGTGCTGACGCCCAGTCCATGCTTGTGCCATCTTTCCAAGTTACGTCCACCTTGAACGAGTGTTGTCCGGTAGCCGCCCGTTCCCGAGAAACACCCACGAAGTTGACCTCATGACTGCCATTTGCATACATCAGGGTCATTGAGCCGTCAGCCTCGAATCCTTCGCTAAAGACGACCTTTCGCTCCAACTGCTTTGTAGCCGGATTCAATTGAGGCTCAGCCATTGAGGAATCTTCTGTCGTCCACACGATTGCTGTTAGGACGAATGCACTTAACCATCGACTGCTTTTTGTACATCGCATTGCAACGTTATTGATTTCCGGCTTCTGTTAGCGTTTGGTTTGTAGTAGGGCAATTTATTGCCCGTCGCGAGTGGCGATTACATGATGGAAATCGTACGAACATCTAGCAATCGTCCAAACGCGCAATGAATTGCGCTACTACGAACCTACAAGGCGTATTGCAGCTGACGTTAGTCTCCTTTACCAACCTTTTACCAATCCCATCCCTTTCCGTAATCTCGCACAGGATGCGATTTCCAAAGATCTCGCATCCATTCAATACCAAGGCGTTCTTGGTACCAATGCAAACTCGAACATGTCCAGGCCAGCGGTGTTTGCGCGTAACCATGCTTTGTCGGATTGTAATGGATATAGTTTAGTGTTGTGTAATAATGACGTTCACTACGAATCTGTCGATCGTTGAAAAGATGCCAAACTCTTCGTCCAGGCCTTCCTTCACGCTGATTCAACTCTCGTGCCGTGCGGGCGTGGACGCGGCGAAGGGGCTGACTGATAATCGAAAGCGGCCGACATTCTACCAACAGATGGTAATGATTTGGTAGCACTACCCAGCTACCAATGGAGATTCCGACAACTTGGAGTTCCTTCAGTAACTCGTTCCAAAGCCACGCTCGTTCTTCATCGGTGCAGAAATACCATTCATGATTGAAAGTAGCTGCAGTAATCAAAAACCATCCTTCCGCCCGATAGAAGTGGGGCGGTTCATGTAAAGGCAAGCCCCTCAACTGTCGCTGCCGCAGGCTTTCGGTCTTCTGTTCGGGTGATTGCACGCGGCTACGGTACATGTTCCAATCCCTTTTATTCGTTGTTCGTCTGGTTCGTAGTAGCGCAATTCAACCCGCGTCTGGACGGCATCTTCGCAATTGAAATCTATCACTAGAAACCAACAATTACTACTACGAAACGCCGACAAAGATCGCGCATGAATATCAACCACAGCCGCTACGCATTTCCTTTCCGGTAAAAATCCTTAAACGCTTTGATGACAGTATAAATATCCTCTCTGCTAACATCCAAATGAATCGTCAGGCGGATTGATGTGCCGCACGAAATCAGAACACCTCTGTCCTTCATGAATTCTGCCAGAGGAGCTGAGTCGGTGTGGAGGACCCCAATATACACCATGTTCGTCTGCATGGGCGCGAAATCGACGGCAACCTCCTCTATATCATTCAGACCTTCAGCCAGGAGGGCGGCGTTCACATGATCCTCCTCAAGCCTGTCAACCTGTTTCGTCAATGCGAAAATACCCGCCGCCGCCAATATCCCCGCCTGCCGCATACCGCCGCCGAGCACTTTACGCCAGCGGCGCGCCTCCTTTATTACATCGGCTGTAGAGCAAAGCACCGATCCGACGGGTGCGCCCAACCCCTTTGAAAGACAGAACGAGACAGAATCGAAATTACACGCGATTTCGTTGACGGGAACCCTCTGCTTCACGGCGGCGTTGAACACGCGAGCCCCGTCAAGATGAAGTTTCAGGCTCCGCTCCTGTGTAAACTCTCGCGCACGGCGAAGATAGTCGAGAGGCAAGGCAATCCCGGATCGAGTGTTCTCAAGACAGAGCAGTTTGGTCCGGGCGTAATGAAAATTATCGGGTTTGATGGCGTTATCAACCGCATCCAAATTCAGCGTGCCATCGGGTTCGAAATCAAGAGGTTGCGGCTGAATGCTGCCCAACACCGCCGCGCCGCCGCCCTCGGCTTTGTAGGTGTGGGCATCCTGTCCGACGATGTATTCATCTCCCCGCTGGCAATGCGCCATTATCCCCAACAGGTTACTCTGCGTACCGCTGGTGGCGAATATTGCGGCTTCCATCCCCATCGTTTCCGCCGCGAGTGCCTCCAAGCGGTTGACCGTTGGATCTTCCCCAAGAACGTCGTCACCGAGTTCAGCCGCCGCTATCGCAGCGGTCATACCCTCCGTAGGTCTAGTGGCAGTATCACTCCTCAAATCAATGACTTTCATGTTATTCCCCATTTGTAGGGTGGGCACCGCCCACCTTTCCTTGTGCCTTTGAGATTATTGCCATGAAAAACGCGCAATCTCTCAGAAATACTCCAGGCTGTAAGTCGTCTTCGGAGATAGCAATGCGGTTGCGGCCTGTACCGGTTCCTCACTCGCCGGCTTCACAAAACCGTGTTCCAAGAGATCTGCCAGACTCGGCTCACCCAAAATCGCCTGCGAAACCTGTCGGATGTCCAGCTTCAAGTCGCTCGACTCGGTTGGCTCCACCTCCACACCGTTTGGCGAGAAAGACACCCGCCAAGGCCCGCGGTTGGCGGGTAGAATTTCGTCGTCTATCGCCATGGTGAACGCGCCCGACCGTTCCGGAGACAGTCCCCTCAGAACACCGGGTACATCCAGTACTCGGAATAGGGATGGGTTGGCTAATTTGGTTGTCATACCGCGCGTGAACCATTCCGATGACAGAAACGGTCCATTTGACGGTTCGGGCCAACTGATTGTTGTGAAGTTTATGCCCACACCAGCCAGCGTTGAGAGTAGTGATTGATACCCTTCGCGCGTACTCCAAACAAATTCGATTGCTTCCAAATCCATATCCCTACCCATCCCGATGGTACTGTGCGTGAACCGAATAACCATGTACGCTTCCACGGGATCGCCCGCTGCATACACCCGCGCCGGACTTCCCTGTACCGCCTTGATTCGGGACCACCGGAAACTCTTCCGCATCGCCATCCCGGAATACTTGAACGAGAATTTTTCATAAGCGGCATTCAACTCGTGCCACGCCTCCTCTGGTACCAGCGTTATATCCTTTTCGGATTCTGACACGTCCCATTGACGTATGGGCAGCGGGCACTCCAGGCGTGGAAAACGTGCGACCGGGCACGAAATGCGATAATCTCGCCCACAGCACTCCCAACCGTATCTTCGATAGAAAACTTCATGAGACGCGCGCAGATTGGCGATATGCTGACCGGTTTCGTGCATGTGTTGCACGGCATGCGTCATCATTGCACGTCCCACGTGGCGTTTCCGATCCTCCGGGGCAACGGCAACCGCGCTTATGCCGCCGCAGTTGAAGAGCGCGCCCCTGCAGGTGACCGCCGTTGAAAGAATCCTGTATGCGCCAGCCACCCTATCATTTGCCATTGCTACAAACGTCTCTTCATCCGGCAAAGGGATTGTTCTTTCGGGCGGATACGGGGCGCCGCCTCGGAAAGCGACAGACCAAATCATCCTGGCTCGATCTTCGTCTTCCTTACGGTATTCTCGAACCGATGCAGTCATGCGGTCATTCTCCTTGTTGTGTGTTACTTCACCCTGACTCCAGATGCATCTCGGCAATCCGTAATCCTTAAGGGCTTACGAGCGGTCGTTCCAACAACAATATTGTTCCATTAACTCGTTTTGACCAGCTTCTGCAACGACCGAAGTTCACGAGGTGGATCCATTTGGCTGCCGTAGTCACTCCAAGAAACCTCAGCAACGTAAATGTCACCCTTCGAATCAACCGCGATGCCGTGAGGCGAGTAGAATCGACCGGGTTCATCGCCATAAGATTGGTCGCTCAACTGTGCTCGAACATTTCCCTTGAGGTCCATAATGGTCACGCGGGGACCCAGGTTGGTACCCGTACGGTTGCTTCCGATGCCGCAGAAGTATTCTCCTACGTAAATCAACGGTTCATCCTTCATGTCGAAACAAATGCACGCCGCACGCGACAAATTCACCCACTGCGTTTCGTACTTGCCGTTCGGGTCGAACACCTGTATACGGTGGTTCTCGCGGTCCGCGATGTAGACCCAGCCGTCTTTGTCTACGATGATGTTGTGAACGATGTTGAATTGTCCCGGTCCCGTCCCGGACTCTCCCCAAGAGAAAAGGTGTTTTCCAGCCGGCGAAAATTTGTGCACTCGAGCATTCGCGTAACCGTCCGTGACATACAACCCCCCGTCACGTGGGTCAACGGCGCTGTGCGTCGGCAAATTGAACGGAATACCACTCATCGCGGGTGAAGGTTTGTTCGCCTCGCCCAAAGTCAATAACAGTTTTCCTTCAGGAGTAAACTTGCGAACCGTGTGGTCGCCGTTGTCAACACAGTAAATCATCCCATCGGGACCGATGGTTACACCGTGCGGATTTCCGAATATACCGTCGCCCCACGTCCGAAGGACGTTTCCGTCAGGGTCCAATATGACCATCGGATGCGTGCCGCGATTAAAGACATAGACGTTGTCTTTTTCGTCCACGGCGACTGCGGTAGCCTCTTTATAGGTCCACTCTTCCGGAAGATTTCCCCAGTCCTCCCCGGACGTTTCATAGCTATAATTCTCGTTGCCTAAAGTAACCATATCTTCCCTCGAATTTGAAAACGTATTTTTCATCTCCATCTTGCATGGTGGACGGATTTCAAGATGGGTTCAATTAATCTGTTGCCGGGTGGGAGAGACCTAAAATCTGACGTGCATCGTCGGGAGTCGCGACCTCACACTGTAGCTGCTCTACGAGGTTCACCGCAACTTCAACCATTTGGGCGTTGCTCTTGAGCAGTACCCCGCGGCGCAGATAGATATTGTCCTCAAACCCGACGCGGATGTGACCGCCCAGAAGGATGCCCATGGTAATCATCGGCAACTGTGTCCGACCAACTCCCAACACTGACCATTGCGCTTTGGGCGGCAACTGTTTTGCCATTGCTACCAGATGCTCCGGCGTGGCTTCAATCCCCCACCCCGCGCCCATGCAAAGTTGGATAAATAACGGTTGCTCAAATAGCCCCTCATCAATCAACCGGTGCGCCTGCGCCATGTGACCCATATCAAACACCTCGATTTCGGGCTTGACGCCATATTCCCGCATCCGCTTTGCCGCGGCTCGACCCCACTCGGGCGGGTTGAGGAATACGCCATCTCCAAAGTTCATAGACCCCACATCAAGTGAACAGAGTTCGGGTTTTAAGGTAACTGGCTCAAGACGTTCTTCAATGATGTTTATCCCCGGAATATTTCCGCCGCTGGTCGTGAGGTTGATTGCAATATCACAACCCTCTCGAATCCGATCGACCACCTCTTTGAAGAGTTCAATCCTTGAACACACGATGCCGGTGTCGGGATCGCGAACGTGGATGTGGGTAATCGCTGCCCCCGCTTTGCAGCATTCGATGGCTGCCTCCGCAATCTCTTTTGGGGTGTACGGCACAGCGGGATTCTTGTCTTTCATGGGTCCTGAACCGCACACTGCCACCGAAATAATTGTCTTCTCCATAATCTCCCTCTTCCAATCAGATTGTATACATGACCGAAGTCTACTTAGGCATCCATCGTACCGCTGATGCTAAGGAGAGGACATCTCCCAATCTTCCATCTTTCCCGTCTTCCACCCTTCCAATCTTGCTCACATTTCGCTTGAACAGCAGTGTAATTGATATTCCAATTATATCAATTACTTTCTCCGTGGGCGGGCCATCTTGCCCCGCCTTGGAAAGACTTGATTGACGCTATTTTTGCACTGCAAATATAGAAAAATGGGATTAATTCTTGACCATTCCGCCGTCAACATTTAAGGTTTGGCCCGTAATGTTCATCGCGTCTTCGGAGACCAGAAATGCGACAGAGCGTCCGAGATCTTCCGCCGTCTGCTCCCGCCGCATAGGGGTTGAATGGAACATGTCGGGGTATTTGCCGTGGGCAATACCAACGAACCATTCTCTGGAGTCTCGACCTTGAAACTCTGGTATGTTATCGACCATCCGTTTCGAAATGCCTTTCCACGCATCTGTATATACGATGCCCGGGCAAACACAATTCACGTTGATATTATGAGGTCCCAATCGTTCCGCAAGCGTCTGTGTGTAGCTAATCAAACCAGCCTTCACTGCACAGTAAGCGGGCGGGACGAATCGTTCCATGTTCTTCGCGGACGGCGTAAAACGGCCGGCAATCGACGAGACGTTCACAATCTTGCCACTGTTCTGCGCTATGAAATGCGGCACGACGGCTTCACACATCAAAACGGATGCTCTCAGGTTCTGTTCGTAGGTGCCATCCCACATTGCTTCAACTTGTGCAAGGGGGCCCGTGCCAACCTCCTTCGGTGTCGCGCGTCCCCCGCCCACGTTGTTGACAACGATGTCAATCTTTCCGCAGGCGTCGAGGGTTTCCTGAACAACGCGCACGATTGTATCCGCAGTCGTAATGTCACCCGGCATCGCAACAGCTTTGCGACCGATCGCACGGACAGCGTCGGCGGTGCTATTGGTTGTTTCTTCGCGGAAAGAACTCACGACGACATCAGCACCTTCCTCGGCGAGGCACAGAGCAATGGCACGGCCAATCCCGCGTCCCGCAGCGCTTACGATAGCTACCTTCCCTTCCAATTTCATGATATTCCTCTCCGTTACCAATCTTTGTTCGCTCTAAACCGCCCCGGAAAAATCAAATACGACGAGCGATCTCGCTACATTGCCCCTCTCCAAGGCGTCGAAACCGGTGTTGATTTCGGACAATGGCAAACGCATACTAATCATTTCGTCAAGTAGCAGTCGCCCATCCATGTACAGGTTTGCCAAGCGTGGAAAGTCGACCCGGGGACGACTCATGCCGTAGGAGGTGCGCACAATTTCACGTTCACCCATCAGAATGTGGAACGGCAGCGTAACCTCTTCTCCGAACGGCGTTTTGCCGAGTAGGACAATCCTCGCTCCCGGGCGCGAGGCTTCGAGTGTCTGCCGAATCGAGATATTCTGCCCCGCGGCTTCAATCGCATAATCGGCGCCGCGTCCCTCGGTAATCTCCTGCACAAATGCGACGGGGTCGTCTTTCGTAGCATCTACAACATGCGTTGCGCCAAATTTCCGAGCCCATTCCAATTTCAGCGGATTGACATCTACGCCCACGATAATCGAGGCGCCGGATATTCGAGCGCCCTGCACGGCACTAAGTCCCACAGCGCCGCAACCGCTCACCACCACACTGGTTTCCGGTTTAATGCGGGCGGCATGAACCGCGCCCCCGTACCCTGTCATAACGGCGCATCCAAGCAACGCCGCGCGGTCGAGTGGAAAGTCCTTCCGCAACGGCACTGCTGCCTGTTCGGGGATGATGTTGTATTCCGCATGCGACGACACAAGGCTGTAGTAATAGACCGGTTCCCCGTCAAGCGACATGCGCGTCGTCCCGTCGAACAGTACGCCTTTTCCATTGGAAGACTTCGCTATCTCGCACAGGATAGGCTGGCCGTGATCGCAGTAAAAACAGTAACCACAGTTTGGGCTCCATGAACACGCCACGTGATCGCCGACTTCCACCCGTGTAACGCCCGGACCAACGGACTCGACCACGCCTGCGCCTTCGTGCCCAATTACGGCAGGTAGGTTCACCGGCTGGTAACCGTGCATGGTTTCCCAGTCTGTGTGGCAGAGTCCACTGGCGGCAATTTTCACCCGAACCTCACCCGGCCCCGGATCGGCGATTTCGAGATCTTCAACCGTAAGCGTACTAGGTGTCGAGTGCAGTACGGCGGCTTTCATTTTCATGGCGATTATTCTCCTTATGCCGGAAAGGGTAGTGATCTAAGGTACAGGAGTTCCCTCACATCGTCAATTACCCCAATGTGCGTCATCTTTCGGTAGCTATGTGTCGGGCGTTTCATTCAGCCGCCGGCGGCGACCACGATTTTAACTGATGGCGCCAGACCCGATCTACCTCGCCTCGAATCGCCTGCACATCCTTCCAGCGGTCTCCGAAAACTGACAAGAAATAGCCGCCAGCCCCTTGCTCCGGGCAGACAAACATCTCCCTGCCTGGTTCAGCCGCCTGTAACCAACACGCGATGACCTGCTCGGCGAATTCTAGCCAATCCAGAAACTCCGGCGTGAACTTGCCGCCTCTTCGAGTGCGGGCACTTGGCAATGATGGCCGTTAAACGGACGAAAATGGAACTGCTGAGCATATTGGATGAGGTCCGTCCGCTCCGCCAAGCGATCCCAATAAGGCGGCGACAGATGCTTGATGACTGCCGGATGCGAGAAATCCCACGTCATTTTCATTAGGCGTTTTTCCGCCTTCTCAAACCCCTCCGCCAGTGCATAAGCCTTCTCAGGAGTCTCGGTGCAGGTGTCGCGATGCACCTCTATGGCGACATCCATCTCCAACTTGTCAGCAGCTTCCATCACCCGCCGCGCCGTAGCCACTGCGCGCTCAGTCGGAGTATCATGGTCAAGCAACTGCACATTTACACATCGCGCGTTGGCTTCCTTAATCGCCTTAAGCTTGGGACGAATCTCCTTTATGGTGCCTATATCAACTGTGGCAGCAAAGAGAAGTCCATATCTTTCGACATGCTCGGCAGTAACGTCCGGTACCCGTCCACAAAACCCATCAAACCCCGCCTTTTTGATTCGCTTGATTTTCTGGTCAATCGACCATTCACCCTTCTTTCCACCGTAGTCGGTCAACGTCCAAAGGGTAGCCATATGCTGAATGATTGGCCGCTTGACTTTCTTTGATTCATCGTTCTTCCCGTTATCTTTAGCCATTAATCTCTCCTTAAGAATATAAAACCCTTCAATACTTCGTAACGACGATGGAGCAATTCGTGTCTCCCATTGCCTGCGCTGGCAAATTCGACTCCAAAAATTATAGCATTTTTCCGAAAAGTTAAGAATAAAAATCGACAGCGATCAAAACGCAGTCCTACCCAACCCCACACTGATACAAATCCTTGTAGGAGCGACCTCCCGGTCGCGATTTCTTTTGAAACCGGCTATCCCCAAATCGTCGACTCCCTCTCGTTGTTCACGGAAGACGCTCTTCCTGTCAGAGATGAGGTGAAATTTCCCTATTCCTCCACGACTCTTCCCTTGACTCTTTCTCGTGTAGACGGGTAAAATCTTAGTAACCCAAGTTGCGACCCATTCTCGTAGGTCGGGCTTCTAGCCCGATCCGATTAGCAGCACGCACCGTAAATCAAGGAATCAACCGAACGAATAGGTCAAGCGAGCAACTAACGAGCACGGTAGCAGTCTTACTCAATCCTCAATTTGAAGATAGAATCTGTACACCCAATTAGCAATTCGAATGCTAAAAATGATTTCTTTTATCATCCGCTACAATTTGTAACCAAGCACAGGGGAAAACGAAATACATGAAAGCGAAAATAGCAGTATTGGAAGGTGACGGAATCGGTCCCGAAATCATGGCAGAAGGTCTCAAGGTGCTTGATGCCATAGCGGCGCGATACAACCATGATTTTGAATATATAAAATGCGCATTCGGTGCCGCTGCGTACTTCACCGAGGGATCGGCATGTCCGGATCAGACCCGGCAGATATGTGACGAGGCAGATACCATCATCAAGGGCCCCGTTGGGATCGCCGTTCGAGAAATGAACCGAATCCCGACTGAGGAAAGGCCCGAACTGGCAGTATTGGAAATGCGCGAACGTTACACGACGTTCGCCAATTACCGCCCCGCAAAACTACCCGTGTCTTTGGCTGACTTCTCGCCGCTGCGCGAGGAGCGTTTGGGAGAGGGTATCGACATTCTCATGATACGAGAACTCACGGGGGATGTCTACTTTGGTAAGAAACGTGAGGGGGAGGACACCGGAATGCAGTTTGCCCAAGATGACTGCGTCTACACGGAGGAGCAGATCAGGCGAGTTGCAACGACTGCTTTCGGGGAAGCGCAGGCTCGGAACGTGCGCCTCACCAACATTGATAAAGCAAATGTGCTTGCCACGTCAAGGTTTTGGCGCGAAATCGTGGAGGAGACTGCCTGCTCATTTCCGGACGTGCCGCTTCAGCACATGTTGGTGGACAATGCGGCGTACCAGCTTGTCATCGATCCAACGCAGTTCAACGGCGTGATGTTACTCGGGAATATGAACGGTGACATCTTGAGCGATCAGGCGGGAGGGATCATCGGATCCCTCGGGCTTATGCCGTCAGCTTGCGTGGGACCTGAAAAAGTATTCGTGGAACCCGTACACGGTGCAGCGCCGGATATTGCTGGCACCGGACAAGCCAATCCCTATTCCATGATTGGCAGCGCAGCCTTAATGCTTGAAAAAGGACTTGGTCTGAAAGAGGAATCCGATCTAATCTGGGACAGCCTTTTTGATGTGTTCGAACAAGGCTATGTCACGGCGGAACTTGCCGCCGCAGTGAAACAAGGAACGGTGCTTTCTACGTCGGAGTTTGGAGATCGCGTGGTAAGCGCGATACAAGCCGCTTGAGTTCTGTTGTTTAACGAATAATTTGGAATGCTTCGGTGGGAGTGATTTCCGAATCACGATGAGGTCAATCCACATATGTCATGGCTTAATCGCTAATTCACGTTTCAACCGTTTGGCGTTCTCAATCTTAACTTCGAATTGCGGCAAACCGGCAGCCTTTTCCAGAAAGAGATCTAGATACGATTGAGTGGCGGACGCATTACCCTTCTCCTTGTACAACTGGCTGAGCCGGTAATAGACCTCCGCATCGGTTGAGTCGAGCGATAACACCTCTTCATACACACGAATCGCTTGATTCAACTGTCCTGAATCTTGAAATGCCTCGCCCAGACTGACCTGTGCATCCGCGTCGCTTTCGTCTAAACCGATTGCCTTCTGGTAATTCTCAATGGCAACCTCAAACTCTCCCCGCGCGTGGTAAGCCGCCGCCAAATTATAATGGGCGTCCTGGAATTCCGGGGCGATTTCGATTGCCTTACGATAGGCTTTCACCGCTTCCTCAAATTCATCCTCGCTGTCGTAAGCGTACCCCAAATTGTTATAGAAGGCTGGATTATCCGGATCTACCCGAATCGCCTCCCCAAACGTCTTAACCGCCTCGTCGTTTAGCCGCAAACTCAGATATACCAATCCGAGGTGGTTATAAGCTTGGGCGTTCTCGTCATCAAGGCTAACCGCTGTCTGGAAAGCCTCAATCGCCTTATCATGTTCACCCAAATCATGGTAGATTCTCCCGAGTTGAAAGTGCCCCTCCGCATCCTCCGGTGTCAACCCCATTCCCATCCGGAGTTTGAACGCTTCGCGTTTAAGTTGCTCTTTCCGCTGTGTGGTTTCATCGGGGGGCTGGCAACCTAAAAGTATGAGCCAAACACCGAGCGCAATACGAATCGAAACGTGTAACGGATTAGACGGAGAGATACGCATGATGACTATCTGATTGTCAACATAGAGGGCGTGAACTGTCGGTCAAATATTGGAAGGAGCAGATAGATTAGACATCTTTCCAAAATAAGTACTCATATGGCTTAATTTTACTTAATATCCTTTCACTATGTAGAATCGCATCTCCCGTAGGGGACGCAGATCTGCGTCCCGTGCTTTCATAATGCCGAGAAGGGGTGCTTAAACCTGCTGTAGAGTTTTCCGCTCGGATTCTTCGTCACAGTTGCCGCTAGCGATGCCCTCCTCGGCGCCAACTCTAGGGACTGTACCGCAAACTGTTAGTTTGCGGCCTATTTCAAAGGAGCATACCATGAAGCCATTGAGCATCACCCTCGTGATAACGACAGTTCTGATATGTGCATCGTGTCACAGTCATAAGGAGATAGTCGCAGCCAAGCCGGTCAACCCGCACTGTCGCTGCGCTGTCGAGAAGGCATACTATGAGAATCCAATACAGCCCGCGCCTGGAGGAAAAATGCCGGCATTATATGGCGCGCCCGGCAACGCCATCTGCCCGTGCGGCATCGATGACTCGGATCAGGGATAATCCCGGACCAGGTACGGAACCCCCGCCGATTTTTTGAACATTGCCATATTAATTATTTCCTTCGTATGGTGTGGTTGTGATGAGGTAATGCCAACAGTGGATATGGGAGGAGACTTATTTTGCACGAATCCACAGAAATGTACCAATGTGATTGCCGCGATTGTTAACTTGAGATACTCCTCGACAAGTTGCCAAACGATGTAGTTATTCTAATCTCCAAGATTACTGTAACCACATAGATCTATTTTGGAAAGATGTCTATTGGCGAGAACTCGATTCTCTTAATCCGTGGACTTTCGGAAGTTTACAAAGCCTTGACACAGACGACACTAGCAGAAACATCACTTGATTCTTGGACGCGGCATTACGGCACCCGGCGCAACACCTCGCTCAGCGATTTCCGAGGCGAATTTCCAATCTCCGCCGGATAACCCGTGTAGAAAAAACCGATGATGTATTCATGTTCGCCATCGATACCAAGCAGACGATAGGTGTTCGGCTCCATCGTAATTCCGCCCGTACTCCACTGCATGCCGACACCCATCTCCCAGGCGACGAGTTGGACGTTCATCATGGCGCAGCAGGCAGCCGCATAATCCTCACGACGCTGTTGTTCGTCACCCTCCTGAAGGCAGGAAACCGCGATGATAGTGGGCTTGGACATCATCTTCTGAAAGCCGGCTTCGCCAATCTTCACCTTGTTCTCTTCGCTAACATGCTCCGCCGCTTTCTCTATTTGAATTTCCCGATACCGTTCTGCGAGGGTCAGCTTTGTTTCTTCGCCAACGACCGTGAAGCGCCACGGTTCGGTGAGTTTGTGGTTGGGTGCGAAAATCCCGAAACCCAAGATGCTCTCGATGACATCATTGGGCACGGCATCCGGCTTGAACTTAAAAATCGTGCGGCGCGACGCAACTGCCTCTGAAACTGTCATGGTCAGATAGCCTCCAATTAAAGTTTGGTAACTGTTTAGTGCATCGATTGGTTCGTAGTAGTAATCAAGCGACTGAATCGGATCAAACGAGTGAATAACGAGTGATCAAGGAAGTGAATAACGACCGCGATAGAAATCCCATAGAAATCTTCGCGCGATAGAGATCCTATCATTGCACGTCCGTTCTGGACATGTAAGACCCCGATTCGTCTGAATTAGCATTGTACTTCCCTACTCGGCGCGTCCTCTGCCCCCCGCTCGGTCTGGATTGGCAAATCCAGACCCGTGGACTAAACAGTTACAAAGTTTGTTTACTACGGATGTTCAATCTTGGAACGTTTGCTGAATTCTAATCATAATCTGTTTCAAACCCAACCGATAATCCTCAAATACCCTTTCCACATCCCCTCTCCCCAGAAAAGGTCCAACACCGCCGCAAGTGCCAAAAATGGTCCATAAGGAATCGGATGCTGTCTATCACGCTCGGTAAATAAGATTAGCAGTACACCAACGATCGAGCCGATAAGCGCGGATAAAACAACCACAATCAACAGGTGCGGCCACGCGCCGAGAAACAACCCAATCAGTGCCATCAACTTGATGTCACCGCCGCCCATTGCTTCTTTGCGCAAGATTGCCTTCCCTAGGATTCCTATTAACAACAGAATTCCACTTCCGACAATCGCCCCAATCAAATGTTCAAGAAGGTAATGCCAATCCTGTTGTTGGGCGGATATGGCAACGGTTATCCCTAGACCTAGGGTTAGTCCGGTGGCGACAATGACATCGGGAATGATGTACCATCGCGCGTCAATCCATGAAACCGGAATGAGCAGCGCAACGAATAGACATCCATGCACGAAATCCAGCGTTAAGCCGAACCGATAATACATAAACAGAATCAACCCGCCCGTCATCAATTCTACGAGTGGGTATACAATCGAAATCCGGCTTTTGCAATCTCGGCATCGCCCACGCAGGAAAATATAACTTAAGAGGGGAACGTTGTCATAAATGCGTATCGTCGCCCGGCATTCTGGGCAGATCGACCTTCGAGGAGAGTTTATAGATAACCCGTCGCGCGGGATACGGTAGATACAGACATTCAGAAAACTGCCAATTGCTAAACCAAGCACGAGAATCAAAAACGGTGCTACTTCCACCAGTACTTGGCTCCTTCCTTTGGGCTTTGGTGGTACACGCGGCTAATCTCCGCAATGCCTCCGTGTTTGTATTTTTCCGGTACGCGGGGGTGGTCCGCAGAAATACACACCTTGTATATGTCCGGCAAGAGTTGATAGCTGCCTCCCCACGGGGTTTCGGGAAGGTCTTCAAGGTAACTTCCCTTCCAGCCTTCAAGCCCTGGATTGGTAACCAAATCTTCCAGTCTCACGGGATATGTGTTCGTATGCCTGTGAAATTTCTTGATGGCTCCGGCAATCATATCCACGTCATTGTCGGCAGGCATAACTTTCCGGTCATATTCCAGATACGGAGGTAAAGAGAGCGCGGCAACAACGACGACTATGCCGACCAAAATGAGAAACTGTGTTTGGGTCATGCCGGAAGTGCAAGTTCGAATTCTGCTCTTCGCGTTATTCAGAGTATGCTTCATCATCTGGACGTTTGATGTTGTATTTGGTGAGTTTTTTGTAGAAATTGCTTCTTTCTATTTTCAATTGTTCCGCTGTTTGTTTCACGTTCCAGCGGTTAGCGTCAAGTGCTTGGAGAACGAAACTCTTTTCGGCTTGGTCAACCATCTTTTGTAACGAGCTGTTTGATTGAGGTTCAAGACTGACAGGAGTTATATCCGTGCTAATTACAGTTTCACTCGCAACTGGGAGTACAGCGGCGACATCCTCGGACAGGATAATCTCGCGAGGAACCATAATGAGCAAGCGCTCGACGATGTTTTTCAGCTCCCGTATATTGCCGGGCCAATCGTACGATTGCATGACACGAATCGCCGAAGGGGCAATTGTTTTGGGCGAACGCGCGTTATCTCGATGAAATCGCTCGACAAAATGTTGTACCAACGACGATAGGTCATCAAGCCGATTCCGTAGTGGCGCCACAATAATGGGCACCACATTCAAGCGATAGTACAGGTCTTGCCGAAAGGCTCCATCCTCAATCTCTGTCTCCAAAGCTTTATTGGTGGCTGCGATGACTCTAACGTCGACATGCAGCGTTTGGCTGCCGCCCAAACGCTGGATTTCGCCGTACTCAAGCACCCGCAGCACTTTCGCCTGTGCCTTGAGACTCATGTCACCGATTTCGTCAAGAAACAGGGTACCCCCATCTGCTAGTTCGAACTTGCCGCGCCGCTGGTGTGCCGCACCGGTAAATGCGCCCCGCTCGTGTCCGAATAATTCACTCTCAATGAGTTCCTCTGGAAGAGCGGCGCAATTCAGTGAAATGAACGGCTTTCGGTTGCGTTGACTCTGCTGGTGGATTGCGTCGGCGACGAGCTGTTTTCCTGTGCCGTTTTCTCCCGTGATAAGTACGCTCAGCTCACTTGATGCCACCTGCCCAATCTGTGAACGAAGTTGCTGAATTGCTTCCCCTTTCCCAATCATCTCATCCTTGACGCCAATCTGAGATTTGAGGACTTCGTTCTCCCGAGATAGCCGCGATAGTTCCAGAAAGGGATTAGCAGCGAGAAGAATCTCGGACACCGTCTTGGGCTTTACGAGGTAATTCCGTGCGCCCAGCTCCATCGCTTTAACCGCTGTCTCAATGTCCTGCTGTGCGGACATCATTACCACATTCAAATCCGGCTGGGTTTGTCTCAGTTTCGTGAGGGTCTCTATGCCATTCATGCCGCCCGGCATGATAATGTCAAGCAGCACGAGGTCCACGGCTTTCGTGGCGCAGATCCCCACCGCTTCCTCGCCGCTTGAAGCCGTCAACGCAGTATATCCTTCAAGTTTCAAGCCTTGCGAGACCGAAGCCAAGGCGTTCTTTTCGTCATCTACAATCAGAATCGTAGCCTTAGATAACGACATGTGCTAATACCTCAACCGGAAAAAACCATCTTGGTCATAATTCCATACTTAACGCCTTATTTGCTGTAGGAGCGTACGTGTAGGGCGGGATCGACGATCATCAAATCGTCGATTTCCCCTCTTACTGCCCACCATTCCTTGTGGGGAATCAACGTACCAATCAGCGAATGGATATTGAATGCGATAGAAAACCCCGTTAAGTAATTCTCCTCAAGAAATCCTCTCCAAATCACGGTAGGCCTGTCTCTCTTGTTTATTAACGCCAATCCACCATCCCCACCTACGTCTCACCAAGCTCCTGCTTCAGTTCGGTAATCTGATCTCGCAGCGCCGCCGCCCGCTCAAACTCTAAATCGGCGGCTGCCTCGTGCATCTGAGATGTTAATTGAGACAGCAGCGCCTTAATTTCTTCGGCGCCAACCTCCTCCAAAGTTGGAACGGCATCGATCTTTTCCGACTCCTCGGGTTCGTCTGTCAACTTGGTAATGAGGTCATGGATGGCTTTGTCAATAGTGGCTGGCGTGATGCCGTGTTCCTCGTTATACGCCATCTGAATCTCGCGCCGTCGGTTGGTTTCGTCAATCGCGTTCCGGATAGCATCTGTGACCTCGTCCGCATACAGCAGCACCTCGCCGTCAACATTCCGAGCGGCGCGTCCGGCAGTCTGAATAAGCGATGTTTCCGATCGGAGAAAACCCGCACGATCCGCGTCAAGTATGGCGACAAGCGACACCTCGGGAAGATCTAACCCTTCGCGCAAGAGATTAATCCCCACGATAACATTGAAAACCCCTTCTCGCAGTTCGCGCAAAATCTGTGCGCGTTCGAATGTTTCAACCTCGGAATGCAGGTAATTCGCCTTAATTCCCGCCTCGGAAAGATAATCCGTAAGGTCTTCCGCCATGCGTTTGGTGAGTGTTGTAACGATCACACGCTGGTTTTGAGCAACTCGCTCGTTGATTACACCGATCAAATGATCAATCTGTCCCTCTACCGGGTGAACCACAATCTGTGGATCAATTAAACCCGTTGGACGAATAATCTGTTCGACAACCTGGATGCTAGTGTGCAATTCATGCTTGCCGGGTGTGGCGGAAACGAATATCGCTTGATTGATGTAAGAATCCAATTCTTCAAAGCGCAGCGGACGATTGTCAAGTGCAGAGGGAAGGCGAAAGCCGTAATCAACGAGTGTTTCCTTACGCGATCGGTCACCACGGTACATGCCTCGCAACTGTGGCACGGTCACATGAGACTCATCAATAAACATCAGGTAATCATCGGAAAAGAAATCAATCAAACAATACGGAGGTTGCCCCGGTTCCAAACCGGAGAGGTGGCGCGAGTAATTTTCGATACCCGAGCAGTAACCGACTTCACGCAGCATCTCAAGATCAAAGCGCGCGCGTTGCTCAATTCGCTGTGCTTCCAGCAGTTTGTTGTTTGCGGCAAAATAGTCGATTCGCTCTTGAAGCTCTGTCTCAATGTTCACCAACGCCTCTTCAAAGAGTTCGGCGTCGGTCATGAAGTGTTTGGCGGGGAAGATTTCAATAGCATCATGTTCGGTCAATATCTCTCCCGTCAGTGTATCAATTTCGGTCAATCGATCTACTTCGTCCCCGAAGAGTTCGATTCGGTAGGCGGTGTTCGCATAAGCCGGAAACACCTCGATAACATCGCCGCGGGCGCGAAAATTTCCTTGCCAAAACTCGACATCGTTGCGTTCATACTGAATCGTAACCAATGCCCGCAATAGTTTCTGGCGCTTAATTACCTCTCCCGCTTCAACCCTAACCTTCTGAAGATCGTACTCCTTCGGCGATCCGATGCCATAGATACAGGACACACTGGCGACAATAATCACGTCGCGCCGGGAGAGTAACGATGCCGTCGAGCCAAGCCTCAGGCGGTTAATCTCTTCGTTAATCTGGATGTCTTTTTCGATATAGGTGTCGGTGGAAGGGATGTAGGCTTCAGGTTGGTAGTAGTCGTAGTAGCTGACGAAGTAATGCACCGCGTTATTCGGAAAGAAATCTCGAAACTCGCTGTACAACTGCGCGGCGAGTGTTTTGTTCGGAGAGATGACTATCGTTGGGCGCTGCATCTCGGCGATTACGTGCGCCATGGTAAAGGTCTTTCCTGAACCGGTGACCCCCAATAATGTCTGCAGTCGGTCTCCGTTCTCCAAACCCTTGGTAAGTTTACGAATCGCCTCTGGCTGATCGCCTTGGGGTTGATAGTCTGAAATTAACTCGAACTCTGGCATAGTGATTCTTTCCGGAACGTATGATAACTCCGAAGAACAGTGTTCACGGTAAATCGACAGGACTTAAACAAACTTTGCCGAAGTTTTCGCGCGCTTCTATAATTCGGTGAGCTTCGGCGGCTTGGTGCAAAGGCAGCACGCGGTCAATTATCGGACTCAGTTTTTCCTGCTCCGCGAGACGGATAATCGTCCGTAATTCCGATGTCGTCCCCAACGCCGATCCCATGATCGTCCACTGCTTCTGGTACATCTTGCGGATATCAATCTCCCCAATGTTACCGGTAGTTACGCCACACGAGACGAGCCGACCTTTTTTCGCGAGACTTGCGATGCTCTTGTCCCACGTCGCCGCTCCGACATGCTCGAATACGACATCGACGCCGCGGTCTGCTGTTTCTTCACGGATAATCTCGCTGAAATCTACCTCCGTGTAGTTAATCGTGAAATCGGCGCCCATTTGTCGAGCGCACTCCAGTTTTTCATCGGTGCTTGCCGTCGCGAAAACGCGCGCGCCGCACAATTTGGCAATTTGTAGCCCGGCGCTGCCAACGCCGCTGCCCGCCGATAAAATCAGCACGTCCTCACCGGGACGAACCCCGGCACGCGTAGCCAGCATGTGCCATGCCGTGAGGTACGCCATCGGCATTGCAGCCGCCTCATGGTACGAAAGCTGTGAGGAGAGTACTATTGCGTTCTCGGCGGGAGCCTTGACGTATTGCGCGTATCCACCGTTGGTTTGAAACCCTAGGAGAATCTGAGCGTCGCACAAATTCTCATCGCCGTTAAGGCAATCAACGCATTCGCCGCACGGAATGCAAGGCGCCAATACAACGCTATCCCCAATAGCGACATTGTGCACCTCAGCGCCGACCTCAACCACCTCGCCGGAAATATCGGAACCCGAAATATGCGGGAAAGGCTGCACCTCCGGGCGATCGCGACGCGCACGGATATCAAGGTGATTGACGGCACAAGCGCAGACTTTGACTAGGATTTCCGATGCTGAAATGGTCGGATCGGGCACTTCCTCGTAGCACAGTTTGTCGATTCCGCCCTGCGCGTGGAAAACGACTGCTTTCATGAAGGCACTTTGCCGTGCATCACCCGCTAATCGCCGCGGATACAATTAAACCGAGTGCGATCAATAACCCGGCGATTGCCACCCCGGCCGCCGTATTGTTGTCTTCGGCTATCTCGTGATTCAGGTGATAGGGTGTAACTGCGTCAAATATCTTGTATCCAATCAACAAGATGATTAGACCAACGACGCTGAATACGATGCTTTCGATAACTAAGCCTACAAGGACTTTAACGTTGAGCATTGAAGCTTCCCCCATTGTTCCCCCACTCCCCGACACGGCCTCTTGGGCGCGAACGTGTGTCGAAAGCACTGCTGCGGAAACAATCCAGACAATCGCCAGAAAGAAAGCGATACGCACGATTTTCTTAGCCATTGGTATCTCCTTACTTGTGGTATGTGAAGTTAGCGCCTAATACACCATTAAGAAACGATTCACTCCTCGGATTCCGGGGTTTCGGCTGGGGCCTCATCGTGAGTGTTACTAGACGAAGTTGCTTCTTCGGCAAGTTGCGCTTGGGTATCCTCGTCTAGCTTGGGAGATTTTTCTTCTGAAGGTGGTAAAACCTTAAAAGTTATCTCGCTTTCCACATGTTTGCATTTAACGAAGACGATATCCTTCTCCTGCCGATAAAGCCAGCCGGATTCAGCCGCTCCCAAATTTTCTACGCAGGGTAGATCCCGGTCATGGGCTTTCACTGCGCTTGGAATACTACCATACCCCGTGATGATAGTGTGGCTCGTCTCGTTGCGTACATAACTCAGTTTGAAATCCAACGTTCCGTCGCCGCCCCTACTGCTAGTTGCAATCTGGGCGCCGCTGCTTAGGTGAATACGCCCGTTTTCGTGACGCATGATTGCCGTGGAAATATCCGGGTCCTGCCCCCGCAACGTGTATAGGTTTGCCATAATGTGTTCAGGGCTGATGTACGGCGGGCGTCCCTCGGTACAGGATTCATGAAGACTGTCCGGGTATGTTCCTCTGAATTCGCCCTCCGTCCACTGCTGGTGCATTCCGCTATGCACAATGCCTTCGGCAATACCCGTCCAATCACCGCGCTGGCTGTAGCGTGCTAGATGTTGTAGATGGTACGCGAAAACAAGCCCGCTCCATTGTGACGGCACCCCGAACCTCGCGCGAGTTGCGGAGATTGCTCCGAACGCGGGAACGGAGGCGAAACGCATGGCGGGGCAATCCGGCAGATTCCAGTGAAAAATAAAAGCAAGCCCGGATTTAGCCCAATGTTCGGCACGGTCAATATGGCGTTTATCGTCGGTTATCGCGTGAGCCTCTACATACGCGCCCACGGCGTAGGCTGCGGCAAGCAGATTTGGTGTCTTCAGTGGACTGTCCGACGCTTGGGCGCCGCGCGGAACTTTGAACCGATCCAGCCCCTTTAGCGCCTTCAATCCGGCATTCAATGAGCTCTCATTTCCCGAGATTCTGGCATGCTTTAATAGGATGAAGGCGAAATGCGCGCAAATTCCTGAAACAGTTTCGCCGTTTCCTCCGAGTTCTGTCGCGCCTTCCGTTGTATGGTGGTATCTCCAACGTCCGTCGTCCTCCTGTGTTTCAATCAAAGCCCAGGCTGTTTTTTCAAGGCGATCCAAACCTGTTTCGATGTTACCCAGATAAAAGGGCAATTCCCAGTTTAAGGTTAGGTCCGTGGTTGGAACGAATGCCTCTCCCGTCCCGGATTCGTGAATCGTACTTCCCGCCGGAGCAAGCGCATGTCGTTTCGCGGCATCCTCTCGCGTTGCAAGATAGTCGTGCCACATCAACGTTGAAATGCCCGGGAGATCTGCCGCCGCCGAATTGACAACTTGTTGAGATTTGACGGTATCGTCGTTCCTTGCCGCGCACATAAATCCGTCTCGTGAGAGCACAAGTTGCTCCTTGTCACTCCGTGGAGGTTCAAGTGGTGCAGGTGCGCCGTACACTTCAGTCCAATGGTTGACAGCATCGGAAATGGAAGCATTGCTATTGATGATAATGTGTGCACGAATCGTAAGTTGTTGGTTCGCCTTCAATGCGTATGGTGTGGAGGCTTCTAAACAATTCTCCTCAACCCAATCCCCCGCTGCTGGAACAAATAATCCCATCAGGTGATTTTGCTGCTTTTCATGCCAATTCGGCGAGGCAAAAACGGCGGATAGCATTGTGTGTTCGCCATCCCAAGTCTCCAATGGGTTCCATGCCAAACCGACCAGCGTTTTCTTGTATTCGACCGCCATCAAAGGAACGGTAATCTTATGAGGATGTGGAACTAGACGGTTGTTGTATGGTGGTACCACATCTCGCGTATTTGAGGAGGGTTCATCTGTTCCCAAGAATTCCAAACCGGGGAAGAGAGCTGCGGTTTTAGCCTCGCCGTATCCGCGATCGCCCGCATGAAGCATTGGACCATTAAAGGCGAGAATTTCCCGCTGAGAGCTAGTTGAAAGACTGTATTCCGTCCGCACATGCTTATCGTCCTCGGTCAACGAAAAACGAGCTTCAAAACGCCAATTCACTCCGTCGGCATCCTGTTGTTCGCCAGCGAGGATGACGATAGACTCACCAAGGCTATTTCCTGCAAGACGGTAGATTGTAGGTATAATGCGGAGCTGATCGGCTTCGTTCTTGGAATTTCGATACCGAATCGTGGTCATCGCATGGCTCGTAGCAGTTTGGCGATAGCTACCGTGTCTGGCGGCAAAAAGTGTGAAATACTCAAACCCGCGTGCGCCCTGAACAAAAAGAAGGCGCAAGTGTTTGTTCCCTAGCACGACATGTTCTTGAAGATTGTGTGTGTGTAATTCCGGGACTATCGGAGAAGGCACCTTCGGTGCCGCGGGTTGGATTTCAATAACGGTTTCGAGCGTTTGCCGCACCTCGCCCAGTGGCGTTTGATACTTCAGCGAAACAGAAATCTGGGCTGTGGACTCACGTGAAAACCTTCGGAGATTCCATACTAATTTGGTTTCGTCGCCGGCATCCAATGCCTTAATCGGATAGACATGCCGTCCGCGGCGCAACTTCACTCGGTTAATTGCGACGCTGGTTTGATTTGCGGGAGAGAGGCCAACCGTTCCGGTGTTGCGGAGCGTGCACTGCACCTCAAAATCTTCACTCACGGTAACAAGTGCAGTATTGAGCCCTAGAGTTGACAGCTCGAGTTTAGGTAACTCTGTATACAGCGCCACCCCAAACTCTCGGGAAGGGCGTTCGATTGAAACCCCTCTCGTTTGAGCCTCGGTAACCATGCGTTGGCCAATTTCATCGGCAATCTGGAATACGGGCGTTGGTGATTCGTAAGCAAACTCTAGAGTCGATAATTCCCTATTTGGTCCATCGGCAGATGCGCCAACGCCGACAGAAGTACCATCCTCACCAGTCGGTTCCATGTCATTAGAACTCCGGATGACAAGACCCTTCATTGCAGTAGGCTCTGTCTCATTCTTCTCAACGGCGGACGATATACGCGTAAGCTTGAGAATCCGCGGATTTCCCCAGAGTGCCGAACTGTCATCAGCATCACGTCCCACATCACACGCGGTTAGGAAGGTAACCACAATCTCTTTTCCGGCATGTGACGACAGGTCTATTACGTGTTCATTCCATCTGCTTTCGGTCACAGCTTCTTCGAAAAGCCGCTCTCCCGAAATTCGAATCGCAAATAGAACACGTCGAGATTTTGTCGATGGGTCATCAGAATCGGTTTCATCCTGCAGACCAGTACTAAAATGAAGAACTAGCTTCGTCTCGCCCTCTATTTGAGGCAATGAAAGCTGATGCTCGCTTCGTTCAACAACCCCCTCACGAGGATGCTGTACAATTGCAGGTTTTACCACGCCGCCCGCGTTAGCGTGATTATTTCTGATAGCCTGGTCATCATTCCGCCCTTGACCGCTAGTCGAGGTTGCCGCAAGATTGTGGATTTCGTCAATGACACCGAATTCCGTCGGCGCTTCAGTGATTTCGGCGGAAGACTCCTGCTCCGGTGCGGAGGGCTCCGATTTCTCCGTGCCCGTTTGCTCTGTTTCCGCGGATGAATCCACCGTCTCTGAGGATGCGTCTTCCGGAGCAACGTGCGTTAATGCCTCTGCATCTTGCGATGACACCGATGCAACGAAATCAATCGTTTCCGTCGCTTGGTTTAATGTTTCACGAGCTTCGCTCCCTTCGACTGCATCGGTAGGTGGCGTCGTCTCATTATCACTCTCCACGACCTTACCAATGTCGGCTGCCTCGCTTACCAACTCAGGGGTGACGTCTGTCTCAAATTCGCTTGTAGGCACGACATCTTCGGTCACCTCGTCAGGACATTCACCCAGTACATCGCTCGTCTCTGTTTTGGATGAGGCTCCGTCAGTTTCCGCAACGACTGCCTGTCCAATCTCAGCCGTTGCCTCTGGTACTTCCAATTTCGCTTCGCTAGTTTCGGCTACAGTAGGTGATAGACTAGCCGCGTCGGAACGATCCGACTCCTCATTAGCCTCATCCACTGATATAACTGCCTCATTGAGTACGTCTAATCTGCCGGGATCGCTTGAAAGTGGGTTGGTTTCCTCCGCGTCTTCTGCTTGCCCTTGCGCCTGATCTGATTGATTATCCTGTGCCGGTTCGCTAGTTGGGTTTTGTTGGTCGTCCTCTGTATGCTGTGCAACTAACGATAACAGCAGTTGAAAAACAGTAAGCATTCAAGTTCTCCGTTATTCACAGCCCAATCGGTATGTTACCCGACAAGGTTGTTTCTTGCCCCACTCTTACCTTATCCGGTGAAGATTGGAATGGGGAATTGTGGCTGCCATCTAGAATATTATCACCCGATATTATATCATAGATTATACGGCGATTAAAAGGAAAGAAATCGAGATCCCAAGCTATCGACCTGAAGCGGAACAGGAAAGGTGCAACTATATAGAGAATGTCGACATAAAAAAGCCCCAAGCCTCGATTCTTCATTGTCTTGGGGCTTCTGCGTTGCTGCCGTTGTACATAGTCTACAATGCTACCAATGTACTTGACAGAACTCCTCGTAATCAATCAACTCGTGTATTGTCGGGTTTTCTCCGCAGACCGGACACTGTGCGTCCGACCGCAATTTCATTTTCTTGAAATCCATGCCCAACGCGCTGAACAGCAGCAGATGACCGATGAGCGGCTCGCCGATGTCCAATAATACCTTAATGGTTTCAATTGCTTGCGCTGTTCCCACGATCCCCGGGAGAGCTCCGAACACTCCGGCTTCTTGGCAACTCGGCGCCATCCCCGGAGGTGGCGGCGAAGGGTAGAGACATCGATAACACGGCCCCTTACCCGGGTAAAAAATCGTGACCTGTCCTTCAAACTGGAAGATACTGCCGTGGACATTCGGTTTACCCAGCATCACGCAAGAGTCGTTTATCAGATAACGAGTGGGGAAGTTGTCGCACCCATCGACCACTACATCATATTGACCGATAACATCAAGTGCATTCTTTGAAGAAAGGCGGTCTCTATGTTCAATCACGTTCACATCCGGGTTCATTTCGCTGATTGTTTTTTTGGCAGATTCGGTTTTCGGCCGACCGATATCACTCATTCCATGAAGAATTTGACGTTGGAGGTTGCTTAAATCCACAACGTCGTGGTCTATAATGCCCAACGTTCCAACCCCGGCAGCAGCCAGATAAAGCCCTGCAGGTGAACCTAGCCCGCCTGCGCCGATGAGCAGCACCTTCGACTCAAGCAACTTGGTTTGTCCCATCCCGCCGACTTCCTTGAGAATAATATGCCGGCTATAACGCTCAATCTGTTCGTTATTAAAGTTATACATCAGCACCCTCTCCGTGTGATTGAATTGATCCTAATGATTTTCCAAATTGGTCAGCAACTCCGAAATGTCGTTGTTTGAACTCGCGGAAATCCGAATTGCAAATCGTTCACGTTCATCATCGGATGTGCGATCAAGCGTGAAATCCGCATTCCCGTACATCTGTTCAAGCACAGGAACCAGTTCTGACTCGATCGCCTCGAAAATCTCAGGCGTGTTGGGGGCGATATGCCGGTTGTTTATCATGAACAAGATTTCCTTGCTGCTAAAGTGTACTTCGTTCTCCAACTCTTCTGCTTGCTCCAATCGTTGACATCGAATGAGCGTTTCCACGAACGCTTGACGAATCTTCTCGCGATTCTCACCTTCAATTTTATGCTTCCGGTGGTATAGAAAACCGTGCCGGTCTGCCGCGTTGTCGATACTATAGTTCGCACGCTTGGAAATCAGCAACACACCGGGACCGGCGGAAGTATGAGAATAGTCGGCGTAGTTCAGATAGTCGTCCTGATCTGCTTCCTCCATCCACCGGTTGAACACCTTGATGAAGTTCTCATAATTGACATGACTGTCCGGCGTGACGAAGACCTTGATGTTAATCTGTTGTAAGTCCATACGCAATTATTATCGCAACTTCCTTTGCTGTGAATGATCCTGTAACCCGTTTGGCGTGGTACGAGGCAAGTAACCCCTCCGAGTCAAAATTGCGGTCGAGGGTCTGACTGACGACGTTAGGCGGAGCGTACTATGATACCTGAGTAAAAGGTAAATTTCTAGGATAAACGACTCCTCAACTACCGAGTTCGGTGGCGATATACGGAACGCGCCAGCTTGTCGTTGGAATATGGCGTCTGGTGAATCCGATAACCCAAGGCGCGCTGATTACGAGCGCCAATGCCCCCATCCACCACCACGATTGAAACTCTGCGAGTGTGCTCTGTGGATAGGAATCACTCAGAACTAGCTCAACTCCCCACGCGGCCCATGCTATAAGGTTGTTTGCAGCGTGAATGATAATCGGAACAAGGAGTGAACCGGTTTTAATGTAGAGTACGGACGCCACATACCCGAAGAAAAATGCACCGATGATGTCGGTGTGCACGAAACCAAAAAGAAGTGATGATACTAAAATCGCTTTTGGCGCACCCCATTTGAATGACCATCGAGTAAGCAAGAGTGCACGAACAAGCTCTTCAAAAAGCGGCGCCATTACCACGACGACGAGAAAACTGAGCACATTTGCAACCGTATACCCAGGTCCGCTTGTCCAGATTAAGGGGACGCTGCTTTCGATTATCAACCACTCAACAAACCGCGGCGCGAGATAACCCAAGGGCAAATACAGAAGATAGATCGTTCCGATAGACACGATTACGAGCGGCACCGCCCATAGCGCATACCGTCCGAGTGTTGACCACCCTGGGCGATACCCGAGCAGCGAGCTGTACGATAGCTGTGCGCGAGACAGCATGTGTGCGATAAGAAGATAAAATATACCATACCAGAGCACGCCCAATAACTCGTCCGGGACAGGCAGACGATCGCTTTTCAGCCACTCCGGCCAGAGGATCGCGATGCCAGTGAAAGTCGGGATGAGCGCTAGAACGCCTCGCAGCAAAATCGATCTGCCTCGCAACTTTGCAAATGGGGTTGCATCAACCTGCAGATCGTAGTAGGCGACCTCAGTTCCCGCTAACAAGAATCGCTTCGCAACGAACACGACGAGGAGGAGAATGAGAATCGACCAAACGATGACCGCCGCTGTCATAATAGGAACCTTCTTTCGTCAATGAATCCAAGGGCAACTATAAATTGCCAGCTGGAGCGATCTAGGCAGTAATTAACCATTCGGCAACGTTTCTACCGATAGTTGGGGGTGGGAGCGCTTCGTTTTCCTGATGAGCCATTGTCAGCCACTCATCAGCAATCTCGCATAACTCTCGGTAGACTTCCACTTCATTATCGCCATGACAACAGGGACCGATAATCCCCGGACAGCAACCGATAAAGCATTGGTCCTCTTCAGACCATTCGACGATTTTAATGTACTTCGCGCTTTCAGTCATCTGTTTCTGTCTTCCCGAAAGCCGTCTATTATCCAGTACGCTATCTTTGCTATCGCTCTTGGAATGAGAAAGAAGACGATGCTGCCAATTACTCCAATGAGAATGCAGTATGTAATCTCCGTATATGACAATTCGCCTAGGCTGCTGATTAGCGCACCAAGCATCCAGATAACCGGCAGCACTGCTAAGGCGACTGAACAAGCTAACACAATTCTTCTAACGCCTTCGGATCGAGGCTGCTTGGTATTCATAGTAAACCTCTTGATCGTCAGCAAAGCATTGCTTCATCCAAGAACAAGCAAGAACGTTGGGAAGTGCTCCGACAGGCAATGTTGGATCGAGACAACGTGACACCAGATGTTGGCCTACTCCAATTCCTATGTTTTCAGTTCAATCTTTCACGGGCGTTTCAACCTTCAGCTTGACGCCGAGATCGGAAGCAATCGTCTCTAGAAGCCGTTTCTTATCCGCTGTAGTCGTGTTATGCGTAGTTATGTAAAATCGGCCAGACTTGCGTTGCTTTTCGTGGAGTTGAGAAGTTGCTATGAGAGAAAAACGCCCCACATTATGTCCAAGGTTTCTCACGCGCTCAATTCCGAGCTTCTCAACCGCCTCGACGAAAGTGTCGGTCGCCGCGCGGCGGTCAATCCGATCGCCATCTTCCATGGTGACGACTAGACGCGTCGGCGGCTTTCTGCTTGGAGGAATTGTTGTCTGTTCGCTTGCCGGAGCAGCCGCCTCGTTCGGTTGAGCCTCGTATTCCTGCAGCCCTCTCAGGAACTTCGATACCTGCGCGGGAGTTGGTTTATGACCTTGCAAACTCCTTGCCTTCTCCGCTATCAGGTTGAGCAGTAACTCGTCTCCATCCTGCACCAATCGATTCCATGCTTCCGGCAATCCTGTTTCGATCTGGCTCTGACTAGGGGCAGGCTGTATGTCGTCTTTGACTACCCGCATCGTCTGCATCTCTCTGATCGCTTCACTCGTCCGCGAACTGCCTTTCATCCAAAGTACGACTTTGGCTATGGCTCTGGGTATAAGGTATGGGATAGCCGCCAAGACTACAACAACACCTACAGTAAAAGCGTTAACTGCCTCGGGCCTTTGGTTCAAGTTCCACCCGGCGATGCCTAACCAGCAGATGACTAGCAGGAGAGAGCACATTGAAACAAAGCGTCTACCACCTTGAGATTGACGTTGACTGCTTCTCAATGCAGTTTCTCCTAATCATGAGACATGTTGCCACGCAGGACTGGGCAATAATAGACTGGATTGCTGAGTACATGGAATTTCGCGAGCGATTCATCAAGTTTCCCTGAATCTGTCCGAACCCCGACGCAGGCTTGGAATCCGTTCAGGACCAAGCTCTGTAACGGCAGATTGAAAGCGCGAGAACCGAACGTAAATATCAACTACTTTCAATTTTCGCCGCTGGCAGCGATGTGATAATAGCCCGCAGCACCTGATTAACAGATTCGGCAGATTTGAATACGGCGGCGACATCCGCATCAAGACAGGCCATTAATCGGTCCTGTTCAAGCTTACCGGCGAAACGGTTAGGTTTTGCTTTATTATAGTCGAATGAATACTCATCCTGCATCTCACCCGCGGTGCCATTAACACGATCAACCGATTTGGTGTTCTTCACAATCTTGACGTTCTCCTTTTGTTACTTTCGTGCACTAATAATGCGGATAACATCCTCGCGCTCGGAAAAACATACCAGGAGTAAAAGGTTCTTGTTAGGGTGACCAATTATCAGTTCTCTAGACTCCTCATCTGAGTGCGTTGCCTCATCGAAGATCGCAGCAAGTGGGGCACAGAATACGGTAGCAGCTTCTTCAAAACTCACTCCGTGCTTTGCAGTATTGACATTTGCAATATCAACATTCCATTCAAAGCACCAAGTCATATGATTAGTATCTAGTTGCCAATTAGTCGGAGCTGGTTCTTCAATCAATAAATGCTTGAGATTCACTCATTATGGCACACCGAGACTAGTGTTCGATACAACCGGAACCTACTCTAGATGAGTCTTCAGGGTTGAAAGCGTAACCTTGAACCCATGTTGCTCTGGGGAGTTACGCCTTCGTAATAGTTGTACATTCAAACATCAATTAATTGGAAATTCTTCGATTTTATCAATGGTGTAACCTGAGGGTGGAGACCAGATTCGACGCGCATCCTCCAGGTCTGTTTCGGTATAGTTTTCATTAATCTCGTCTGCTCCGATTACTATTGCACTGGACAGTCCCAATAAGCGAGGCGGGAGCGTAATTGACACTTGAAATCCGAAGCCATAAGCTCCAAAATCAAACGAGTTCCAGTGAATTTCACTAACTAGTTTTAGTCTGACGAACCTTTCTAAATTATCTTGTATCTGTCTTGGACGCAACTTTGCAAAATAAAAAACTAACCAATTGCCTGTTGACGGGTTACAATATGCGAATCGGCGGAATGGTTTCCCACTTAAAAACGCCTCTTGCGTGTTTTCAATCTTTTCACCCATAATGGCTCGTTCTCTCCGGGCCATTGAACCAAGTTCCCACGCGAAGTACAGCCCCAAAGGATATTCATCGTGTAGTCTCCTTTGGTCCGTGAAGACATCTTCAAGTTTATCTAACCACTGAGAATATTGATTGTGAGCATTGCGTGCTGCGATTTGTTCAGCCATGGAAGTTCGATATATTTCCAAAAAGGATTGGGAATCAAAATCAATCGACGAGTTTGGAAACTGATTAGATTGGCTTTTGTAATATCCTAAGGCCTCAAGTTCCTTATGAAGCGGAATGTCAGCGACTTTTAGGTATTCAAAGCGATCCTTCAAGTAATAGCAAAAATCAGGAACAGTGTCTATCTCTTCTGTCATTTCAAATAGAGCATTACCGGAGAAGACATGTATAGGTATTTCTTGATCGTAAATATCCTCAATGGCTTGTGACGGTAGAAGAGCAATATCTCCATCATGAATCAAAACTATTATACCAATTACCTGCGAAATGCCTTCGCAGTCAAATTCGGTATGATAGTATGAATTGTGCAGCACTATTTGTTCCCTTGCCTTGATTCGCCCGTAATTTTTCTTGATTTGTGCCGAAGCCTCTCGAATGCGTGATTTTGCCCAAGATTCATTTGGGACTTTGCCTCGATCTCGGGTCTTGACTTCAATTAACAATACAGTCCTGTTCATCCAGACGAGCACATCTGCAACTTCAGCTTTTGACTTTGTCTTGGGATTGGGAAAAGAAAAAACCTTTGAGAAATGCTTATCAAAAAACTTAGCGACAAGCTTTTCACCAACCGTTCCGTTATTATTGTCCATAGTGTGAGGCCTCAAGAAACAAGATTATCAGACGCTCGTTCAGTTCTTTTTGTGATTTTCACTAACAATAAACGCCAACGACCTCTCGAATCCCTACCTCCCTCATGCCGTTGAATCGGGACAAAGTGATTACGGATACGCTTGAGGTCCCTTGAGAAGCTGCCTCTGAACTCAATTTTCAAGATTTACTTTCTAAAATTTGGAAGACTCGATCTCTATCTACAATCTCAGCATCTTCCTCTTCTTTGATTGCCTTCGCCAGACCGATGTCTTCAAGAACCTCGGCGAAAACATCATACAACAAATCCCTTCGCTCCTGTAGTGATTCGGCGAATGCTTGTTTAAACACTTCCTTGAGTTTATTTTCATCATCAATCATTTGTTGCATGGAACACTCCTAATCTGCAAAAAAATAAAGCGTGACGAACCCTGCTTCAGTCCGCCACGCTTTACCCTAATCCGAAAACCGACTCTGTTATTCGCCCTTGCGAATCACCAGTCGATAGTGTTGCCCAATCTTCTTCGTATCAGAAATCTCATGACCATCATTCGTCAAACTCTTCGGCACGTTTTCAATCGGTTCACCATCGTCAATGGTAATTTCCAAGAGTTGACCGACATCCATTGTCTCCAAGCGGATTTTAGCTCGCACGTAATTGAATGGGCACGCCACGCCCTTCAAGTCAAGGCTGTCGACAATCTCTTCGACCGTTTCCACCTTCGGGGGAGCGTCCGGGATACGTGCAGGACTTGCCTCGCGCCGTTTCCGTTGCCCTCGACTTTGTTGCCGCTCTTCCTCTTGGCGAATTTGCATACGATTATAGACGTTATGCGCTTCCTCGACAAAAAGCGTTGCCTCCTCGACGCGCTGATGCGTCAATTCGGCGTTGAGGTTATCTGTGCCCTCCTCGACAGCTTTGAAAATATGTGCGCCAAAACCGGCAAAGACAATTCCCGGCTCGAAAAATCGGTTCCGGAATTCCGAAACCGTTGATTCGTCATCGACGTATTGCAAGCCCTCTGTCGTTAGCAAGCCGTCGGCAGCTCGGATCATGCCTTCAAAGGCTCGGGTCGCAGACTCGACGAGTTCCTCACGTTCAAGCAATAGCCCGGCTTCATAAAGCAGACGATCCGCCTCCTCAAGTTTGAACGAAACTAGCTCGACCAATTGCCCCGCGCATTCGCCAACGCCGGTCTTCAACTGAAATTCCTTCGTATCGCCGGTATCAACGTAATAACTCGGGTCCTCCTCGTAAGTCGGAATCTTGTCGTACTTCGAGAGCACCTTCTTGATTTCAACTTTCCCCAACCGCTCAATATAGGCGGTGAAAGTTTCGGATTCATCTCGCTCATCAAGATACCTATCCGTCATTTCCTTGATAAACTCGGGGATATACTTGCCGTGAATCTTTCCGTTCGGAAGTCCGTAAGAGCCCGCATTATCAACAGCATGACCGCCCAAGAGCACCTGATAGTACGGCGCAATGTGGTCGCCAAGCCGTCGAGATGAGCCAAAGAAACCGAAGTTGGCGATGTGATGTTGACCGCATGAATTCGGGCACCCACTAATCTTGATTCGCAAGTCTTCCAGTTCAGATTTTACGCCGGTTTGGATGAAATGGTCTCTCAAGTGTGCTGCCAAACCGCGAGAAGACGATACTCCCAATTTGCACGAATCCGTACCCGGGCAAGCCGTAATGTCGACGGTAGACTCCGCACCTGCATCGCCCAAACCGATGGCTTTCAATTCACGATAGAGTGCGGGAAGATCGGTCATCGTGACCCACCGTAGCACAAGATTCTGTTCCACTGTCGTGCGAACCGTCTCCTTCACATATCGACGGGAGATATCCGCTAACGCCCTCGTTTGGTCGGCGGTGATGTCTCCCAGCGGAAGCGTAATCGTTACAAATGCATAACCTGGTTGGCGCTGCGATTGGACATTCGAGGCGTACCACTCCTCGAATCCTTCCGGCTTCGTCACGCCGTTCAGTTGTGTCGGCGGTTTGAGCGGCTCTTCGTCATACGCATCAAGATGTTCCAGATGGCTTGTCCAAGCGGGATCGTGACGCAACTTCTCGCGCTCCTCAAGCACCAAGCGTCGGAACTCGTCAATCCCGAGTTTCCCCACAACGAACTTCATCCGCGCTTTGTTGCGGTTTTTCCGCTCGCCAAGCCGAGCAAATACCTTTGAGATCGCTTGTGAAATCGGGAGCAGTTCCTCCTCTGGCAAAAACTCGTCGAAAACCTTTGCTTGATGGGGTACCGCGCCAAGCCCGCCGCCAACGAGAAGTTTGAATCCTCGTTTCGGTTTGCCGTCAACCTCTTTAATGACCGCCACCGCTCCGATGTCGTGCATGTACCCAAGTCCGCAGGCGTGTTCATGGCATCCGGAGAACGCGATTTTGAATTTTCGGCCGAAATCTTGGGCATCGGGATGTCCCAACAAGAACGCCGACAGTGCCTTTGAGTGCGGAGTGACGTCGAACGCTTCGTCATGGCAAACGCCGGAAAGCGGACACGCCGTCACGTTTCGAACCACATTGCCGCACGCTTCCTTTGTTGTAATGCCCACGGACGCGAGACGTCGCATCAACTCCGGCGTGTGGTTGATGTCAACGTAGTGGTATTGCACATCTTGGCGCGTCGTGATATGGATGATATTGTCCGACATCTCTTCGGCGATGTCCGCGAGCATCTCGAGTTGCGCCGCGTTCAAGCCGCCGAACGGAATTTTCACGCGAATCATCTGCGATTGATTGTCGCGCTGTCCGTATACGCCGTGGCGCAGTCTGAACTCGGTGAAGACTTCCTCCAGCACGTCGCCGGCCTGAAAGCGATTAAGTTGAGTTTCGAAAATCTCGATCGCGCGGCTATCATCCTCGGGGATAGCGTCTATTTCGTAAGGGGCTACCGCTCCTGTCGCCATTTCTTTCTCCTTAATTCTCTGCGGTGTTGATGGAAAGAGAAAATGTCCTCTGTCAATCTTAAAATTGGAGTGTGCAAATCTGCCGATAAAAAATCAAAGGCGACTGATTTAGTCGGATTTATGTCCAAGATTTTAGACTAATTTGATTATATTTAGAACGCCTATAGTATAATACAATTTAGAGTAACAAATCAAACTTTATTTGGAATGTGGTAATATCGCCCGAAATCTAAAGATACAACCGTACGAAAAACTCAAGCGACCGAATGCGAATCGCGAATTCGACTGCATGATGTGGTCGAAATAGGCCCTCCCGTCTGTCAGGTTTGTAGCCAGATGACAAACGAGCAGTTAGACAAGGGCTTACTGCTACGCGCGAAAAGTGTAAATCCTGCTATGCGGGGGTATATGCCCGCAACGTGTCCGATCTAGCCTGCGCCGATAGTAACGCATCAGCGAGATCGCGAAAAGATAGTTATGGGCATGGGATGGGAGGTGGATGCGTGGGAACCGTGCGAGTCACAACAGCAGTCGAGATAAAGTTTGTTGGCGCACTAACCATCATCCGCTGTTGGGAGTTGGTTGGCACACGTCGTTCTGTTGTTGAATGACTGATGTCGTTCTAGGGACAAGTGGATTCCTTCACGGCTAACGATAGATTGACCGAGCGAAAACGGAAGACCTCCACTAGCTCTTATCCCCTACCAAGTCGAAAAGTCCTTGAGGAATGACACCACCTCGGCAGTAATGGCGTTCAATAAGGATTCACCCTTTTCCGCTGTGGCATGCTGCGGTCCGCCCATTGCGCCGGTTGGCGTCCAAGTATTCATCCGTTTGGCGACATTGACCCGCCCGCCGTGTTCGCTATGAAAAAACGGCGAATCCAATAGAGGCGGGCTGGAGGTGACTCTTTCCATCCGCATCATTTCTCCATGCAGCCACAACATCATCGAAGTCTCGTATTCGCAGGCGTGAGTCAACTGCGGTGTCTCCATCCCGTGGTTTTCCGCCGCCATGGCGGGTGACGCGACAGACCAATAAGACGCTAGTGCCATCCAGAGATTATTGTATTCTTCGGATTCGTTAGCTAACTCCGTGATTGCCTGTGTGCCTGGAATGACATTGCCGCCGTGACCGTTCAAGAAGAAAATCCGTTGAAAACCCGCTCTGCTGATGGAGCGTACTATGTTCTTTATAACTAGTGTGTACACATTATTGGGAACGCTCGTCGTTCCGGGCAAATCAAGATGGTGATCGGAGGCGCCAAGCCACAGTGTCGGCAAAAAATACGTCTCTTCACGAAGTTCATTTTCGACGCGTTCGGCGACGGCCGTGACCAAATACATGTCCGTGAGGAGAGGCGAATGATGCCCGTGCTGTTCCATCGAACCGAGTGGAACCACAACCACCTTATTCTTGTCCGCTTGCTCAATATCCACCCAACAACCATCACCGTATTTCACAGAATTTTACCTCCCAAACCGATTCTCGGACGCCTTAATACCTCACTATCTGTCGCGTCGCTCGATTTACTCCGAATCATCCTCACCGTAAATGGCGTTGATTTCATCACTAAAATGATCGAGAATAACTTGACGCTTCAGTTTGAGAGTCGGCGTCATCTCATCCTCTTCTTGCGTAAATTCCCGACTGAGCACGGCGAACATTCTAGGGCGTTCAAAGTCCGCGAAGTCTGCCACGAGCCGATTGATTTCTCCTCGGATAAGCTGTCGAACCTCCTTCGTGTCAACGAGTGCGGCATTATCCTTCGTGTCCAAACCTTGCTCTTTTCCGAATTCTCCGAGCGCATCGAAATTTGGAACAACCAGCGCACCAACGCTTTTTTGACCGTCCCCGATTAACATAACCTGACTGATATAGTCACTTCGAACAAGCTCGCTTTCAATCGGTTGCGGCGCGACATTTTTCCCGTTTGACAACACGAGAATGTTCTTTTTTCGGTCTGTTATCTTCAGAAATCCGTCTTCATCAAACTGACCGATGTCCCCCGTGTGGAACCAGCCGTCGGAGTCAATCGCCTCGGCCGTATCATCGGGACGATTGTAATACCCCTGCATGATGTGCGGCCCCCTAGATAGGATTTCGCCATCTTCCGCAATTTTGACTTCGACTCCCGGGACGGGTTTGCCAACGGTGCCAAATTTCCAAGCGTCCGGGCAATTTACGGAAATCACCGGTGAGGTCTCGGTCAAGCCATACCCTTCAAGAATCAGAATTCCAGCCGCGTGGAAAAACTCAGCGATGGACTGCGGGAGGGCAGCGCCGCCCGACACAAAAAATTTCAATCGTCCGCCCACTCTGGCTAAGATCTTCCCGAATACCAATTTGTTTGCAAGTCCCATTTTCAGCTTCAATAGGAAAGACGGCTCTTTATGCGCCTGAATTGCCTGGCTCACTTTCTGACCGGTTGCTACTCCCCAACCGAATATCTTCTGTTTGATGGGAGAGCCCTCTTTAACCGCGCGTAGAATCCGCTCATGCATGGTTTCATAAAGTCGGGGCACACTCGCCATCAGTGTGGGTCGCACCTCCCCCAAGTTTTGAGCGACCGTAAACGGGCTCTCCGCATAGGCGATTGTCGAACCGCAAGTAAGCGGCAAATAATGTCCTGCCATTCGTTCGAACACGTGTGATAGAGGCAAGAAGGACAAGAGCACATCTTCATGGCTAATGGCGACAAGTTCAAGACAGGCACGGGCATTGAACATGAAGTTGTGATGGGTAAGCATTGCACCTTTTGGATCGCCGGTTGTCCCTGAAGTATAGATGATTGTCACGAGATCTTCGGGATTTGCCGCTTCGCTCGATTCTTGGTAAACTTGAGTTCCATTTTCGACCTTCTTTCCAAGGTCGCAAACTCCCTCAAAGTTCAAATCTTGACTATCTGTGTCTGATTCCGTGGCGTCAAATACAATGACTCGTTCAAGATGCGATACATTCTCTCGGAAAGCATTAACCTTTTTCAACTGGTCTTCATTAGATACACATACGACTTTGGCTCCTGAATCTTTAACTATGTACTCTACTTGGGCAGGTGTCAGCGTCGGAAACATGGGAACATTTACGCCGCCCGCAGCTATGATTGCCAAGTCGGTAATTGCCCACTCGGGACGATTTTCGGACAATAACACGACACGATCGCCTCGTTCAACACCAAGTTCGATGAGTCCCAAGGCAAAGTGTTCCACGCGCTCTCCGAGTTCGGAGTAGGAGATATCCTGATAGCTGCCGTCAATCTTGCTAGCAAGCGCCGCTTTCGATCCGTGCTGCCGAATCGAGTTCGCAAGCATTTCATTAATGGTTATTTTTTCCATAATAGCTATCCTTGCATTCTAGTCTGGACGTTAGGAATCTGAATCATGTTCATGATGCTCGTTACGCAAGAAAACCACCTAAGTTTGCGTGAAGATGTGTTTAATACAAAGGGCTGATTTCGAGAAAAGGGACCGTACGCGCCGAATGCAAATGTCGTTAAGCGCTAAAGCGTGATAGGCTAGCGGTTAGCGCGCCTGCGTTTTCCTGATATGGGAGATGTCGGGACGCGTGCCTCCTCCACAGGACCGGAAGACCTCCGTATAGTTCCGTAGATAATCCAACTACCGACAATCACCAAGATAATGCTGATGATTTGTGCTGTTGACAATCCGGCGATGACACGATCACTCGTCCGCCAGAATTCGGTAATGAATCGTTCAATTCCCGCCGCAATAAGTCCTGCACCGACCAGCCATCCGGCCGTCCCTTCTTTCTTCTTACGGAATGACCACAATAGCGCGAACCCGACAAGTGACAGCCCAAATTCATACAGCGGGGTGGGATGAACTGGCACGTTTACAGGTTTAGTCCCTTTTGGAAATGGCATCGCCCAAGGCAGGTCCGATGGCGGACCATAGTCTCCGTCACCGGCAAGGAAACAACCGATTCGTCCGATGCCATATCCAAGTAAGAGTAGCGGAGCAAGGGCGTCAAGCGTTGGAAGGAGAGGACTAGAAGATCGATGTATGACCCAGATGGCGGCTGCAAGCCCTCCAATTAAACCGCCATACCACACAAGCCCACTGTTTGAGAACAGTTCTCTGAATGAAAGGCTACCGTCTTGCAGGGAGGAATAGAGTTTCGCGCCGATGATCCCTCCCAAAGCACCCCATAATATAATAGATGAAGCAAGTCTTGGCTCAATTCCTTTTCTTTTGAACTCACGTTGCCCCATATACATACAACTAAGAAAGGCAAGCGCCATCATCAGCCCGTAACTGTGTACCGCCAAGGGCAGGTGGATCGGGCCAAGGTGAAGGGTTGGTAACTCTAATATGGTTGGATACATAATTCAACACGAAAAAGAGATGGGGTTGTCTCATTCTCCCGCAGTAACCCGAATTGAAGGTAGGAAAAACATAGCATTACGCAACCGTAGCGATGCCCTAGAATCCTACTAGCTACCAATCCCGCGACCGTGTCATTAGAATATGCCAGCCCCTATGAAATGTCAAGCAGAATTTCGACTGTAGTCTTTGAGGCGCTTATGTATCATTTTTTTTGATAAAAAAAGGCTTTGCAAACTTTTCTGAAATGTGCTATACTTGGCAAATCCAACTTCCGAAAGACGCCGAGAACGCAGTAAGGCAGAGGTTGTGCTTTGTCCTTTAGTAAGATGCTTTCAACATGGCACAGGTGCCGGGAAGGGTAGCAACAATCATGACTCGACGAGTATTCTGGTTGGCGCTTGCCACAGTCGAAGGCATTGGCCCCATTCGAATTAGTCGGCTATTGGATCGCTTTGGAAGTGTGGAGAAAATATTTGAGGCCGAAATTTCGGAGATCGCGTCTCTTCCGCTTTTCAACCCGATTTTGGCTTCACGCGTGCTGGAATCTCGGACGAACTTCGGTAATATTCAACGCCAGATCGAGTGGCTCGAGAGTCGGAACGTTGAAATTATATGTGTGGATGACGCGAATTACCCTGAGAAACTGAGGTCTATTTCCAGCGCTCCGCCAGTTCTTTATAAAAAGGGTAAATTCAGGGGATTCAGTCGGAAGGCCATAGCAATCGTTGGTTCGACTCAGCCAACAGAACTCGGCGTTCTGACAACCTTGGAATTGTCCAAATCTCTCGCTCAAGCGGGTTTCACGGTTGTCAGTGGCTTTGCCAAGGGGATTGACACTTCCGCCCATCTTGGCGCGCTTTCGGTGGACGGAATCACGGTGGGGGTATTTGGTGGAGATCTGTTTTCGATATACCCCGCGGAGAATCGCTCGCTAGCTGTTCAGGTGTCCAGAACTGGCATGCTCCTGTCGGAGCATCCGTTTTCTACGGCGCCCACGCCGGCAAACCTAATTTTACGCAACCGAATTATCAGTGGGCTGTCTATTGCGACGATTGTGGTTGAAGCTAAAGAGAACGGCGGTGCCGTGCGCACGGCGGGTTATGCGCTTGAACAAGGGCGCGTAGTTTTTGCTTACGACTGGGATAAACGTCATCACTTGACCGATGGCCCTCGCCGTCTTCTTCAACAGGGGGCGACACCAATCACTCTAAGCCGGTTGAAGGATATTCAGAGTCGTCTATCCAATCCGGAACTGTTCTCGGTCCAACCGAGAAATAGTTCTCTAGTTAAACAAATCCAACTGCTTTAGGAGGTGTTTTTGAAGACTTAAAAACTTCCGTGGTTGAAAATTTGGAAAAATGTGCAGGTTTTTCTTTACAACTATAGAAAATTCTGGTAGACTATACGCTACCTTGCACAAATTAAGTCAAAAACATGCGGATGCATCTTGCGGATGCTCAGCTGATTGAAAGCATTACAACACCTATCTTGTCTTGAGGTTTTATATTGGCGTTGTTGCCGGCAGGATTGAAATTCCGACCGAACTCTTCCTTCAGGCACATACACCGATTCTAATTGCGAGGACTGATTTAGGTTGTCCGGCTAAACCTAAGATGTTTTTATACACAACTCAAAAAGGAGTAGAAATAATGCACAAGCTCTTTCGAACCTTAGCTCTGGTAATGACTGCGATGTTGGTTACCTACGTAGTTGGATGCGGTGGTGGCGAAACGGAACCGGACGCCCCGCCGGCAGCGACGTCAGTTACCGCCGATCCGGCTAGCGGATCGACGGTCCCTGAAAATGCAACAATATCGCTTGAGTTTGACCAACCGGTGGAATCCGTTGACACCGCGGGTGCCACGGGCTCTGGGAAAAACTGGACGGTTCCGGTGGCGGCAAGTTTGAATGTTGCCTGGACCAACAAAGACGGTACAACCGGTTCGCAGAATCTCACTTACACGCTGCAAGCTCCGGACAACGATCCACCGACAATTACCGGTGGCAACGTGACCAATGGAGCCAAAGACGTTGATCCCGGTCCACTAAACGCGGACAAAATTCAGATTACGTTTAATGAAGCTGTTACAGGGACGGCGGCATTGAACTTTGAGGACAATACGTCTGCCGGTTGGCAAGGGCAAGTGTCCGGCCAAAATGCCGAACTTACTCCGGTTGCGGGTAAGGAACTCGCTAACTCTGTGACCTATGTAGTCGTGCTCGAAGTTATGGATGCGGCAGGCAATAAAGCTAGCCATAAGGTCGAGTTTACCACCAAGGCAAAAGAATAGGCATAAATTCGCCACTCAGTTCCTTTGCTGTAAAGTTAGCTTTCAAGGCAACGCGTTTCAAAGCGCGTTGCCTTTTTTTGTGTCGGATTCGAGAAGAGGCGGGCCGCGGTTCGGCCGGTTTTGGGCACCATTCACCGTGCCATGGCGGTCAGGCACGACCTTGACGGTTCCGACCCAACGGTATGCAACCGTCAGAGTCAAAATCTGAAGATGACTGTTTCAAATAGGAATATAGAGGGGAGAGTTTTGTCTGGAAACAAAGAGAGGAGAGAGGAATTCAAAGACTTGAGATTCGCTTATTCCCTACAAATACTGGCCATTCTTGGCGACTGCGTGATTGAATGGGCGATTTAACCGAGCCACCGGTTGGAGTGCGCGGCAGGGCAGTATCCCCGTAGTAAATCGTGATAGTGACTCCGATGCGATAGAAACCCATACGGAGCGCTAAAAGCCAACTATTTACCACTTTGATCACCGGAGGACGCACCCTTGATAAAGTTTAAATAAGACGTAACCAATCACTCAGTAGAAAATCAACACGCTGAATCAAGAGCGACACACGCCCCATTACTGTATTCCCGAACGCCGATCCGAATCCCACCATAAGAAAAATAATCCCCACCTTCGAGATTCCACCGACAGCTCCCCGATGTTCGATGGAGAAGAAGAAGTAGGTCAGTGTACAAATGATGCCGACAAGCATTAGGATTGCGCCGAAAATCTCGAAAGGTCCCGAGGCGCCGGCATGAATCTCCGAGAATGGCACCAACGTGGCGTGCACCTGCTGAAAGATAAACGCATCCATAACATTGGGGATGGCACGTCCCGCACCGATTCCGATAAGGATTGCAATCGGATAGCGGATTAACCAACTGTACTTCGGAACGACCCGAGAAAAAAACAGAAGGCCAATGGCAATCGGAATGAGTCTGAGTAGCCCCATGAATTCGCGTTTAGTGACAGCTTCCCAGAACGGAACCCATGCTAACGGGATTAACCCTTGGTGGATTGAGATCACGATTCCATAGCCTACCGAGAGCCCGACAAAGAGGTGTTCGGCGAAACGGTAAAATGGGTTGTCGCGATAAAGAAAACTATAAATGCACAGCGTAAAAAATGCGGCAACCCAAATTCCAAGGACTTCCACCCCGTAAACCTCCTATTGCGTCCTGCGCCGTTGGATAAAGAAGGAAACATTCCCTACAACGACCAATACAAAAATGAGCAGATGGACGAACGATTGAACGCTCATGCCCGCCGTTGCCTTTTCAGGCGTGTCGATTAACGTTTCATATTCGGCTGCTCCCAACAGTCCGGGCATCAGCCCGACCAACTGCCCTGATTGTATGAAGGGATATAATTCGGAAACCATCACTCCTGTTACTCCTACCGCAACCTGTTGTTTGTATTTGGTGTTTATATAGGCGATCCATGTGCTCGGCGTCCCCGACGAAGCCAAATCGAGCACCAGTGCGATGTGGTCGTAATTCTTTACGTCCTGCATCATTGGAATCTCGGATAACGGTTTTCCTCGATAATCGGCGCTAAATACGCTGTCAATCGCTGTCCCCATCCCGAGGATGACTGATATTATGCCGGGCCGAAAACCGAGAAACACATAATCCTCTCCATCCACCGCTCCCATCTCCGCCGCGGTTTGGCTCATCACCCTGTCACCCAACCTGGCGCCAACGTTAAGTAATGTCATACCGATCACTCTCACATTTTTACTGAAACAGTGCCGCAAAACCGCAGCCGCCATTGGCTCTAGCTCTGCTAACGACGAAGGTCCATAATCAAATGCCATGAGAATCGTGGAGTCCGGCGGAAGTTCATCAATGAAGTCATATACGCTTCGTGTAGGCTGGGAGACCGTGATAGGAAAGCGGACGTTCAACAGCGTGGGAATAATCACTGTTACCGCGACCAGAATAAATACAATACGCCGGTCGATACTCATCAATCTTTCTAGCATCGCATCAATCCCCTCCTCCCAGATAGGAGCGCTCGATTCCGAAGATAATCCGAATGGATTGAGAAATCACGCCCAGGCTGACGCCAAGGATGATTCCTCGCCGCGATGAGGAATTCGGATTATCCAAAATCCACTGTCGTGCCGTCGATGGAATGTTTTCCCCTACAGGGCTTAGCTCGTTCCAGAGGACATCGCCGATGGGCGCATTTCCGATCATTACGATGACTGCGGCGGCGAGTAGGAGTGTGGCTTCCAGCGTGCGGGCGCGGAACGCGCGGTACGAGGCGGACGCAATGAAAAAGGCAAGCAGGGAGAACATCGTGGCATCCATCGGCACTTGAACATTGTCGAAAAACCATACGAATACTTCGTTCTCCGGACCTTTAAACCATTTAAACCATTCTAGCCACTTGGGTAGTTCGTTTCCTCCGTTCTTCGGGCTCATAGGCAGTCCGAAGGCAACCATCACGATCATTCCTATGAAAACCAAATAGCTGTACTGCCAATGTTCAACCCGACGCCTTATGCGTATCCAGTGCGTATGCACAAGCGTAACCACGCCAATGACCAGTGCGAATGGGCCAATGATCAGGTCCCATTCGATGACTTCGGCTCGCAGCCCTTCTGAAATAGGGTGTGGACTAAACTCGACGAGCATCATTACAATGCCGAATAGGAAACACAGTATTAGCGGAACTTGCCGTCTCATAATCTGTGGTCAGATATGCAACTACTGAACTCTTTGAAAAAACGTAGATACCCAGGTGATTCCTGCCAATTCCAAGAGTACACCAAGAATAATGCCGGCGAATAGTATAAGCTTCCCATAGTCTTGCCCTCTCAAACTGCCGAGCAACATGGGCTCGCGAGACAGATAAGCGCTCGCCGCATAAAGCTCTTCGCCAATCAACGTATAGTCGCATGCCGTGATGAAAAATGGCAACTGCGAATCCGAGTCGCTGCCCGCAATCTGAATTGCCCCCACAGAGTTCCCGGTTTCGGCAAGAATCAGCGATTCGGCATAGAACGTACCCTGCAAAAACACGGCGGCTGGCTTCTCGCGCACCATCATTCCGTCTACCGCGGCGGCATAAGCGAATTGGTTTTCCGTGACAAAGAAAATGTCATTCTCATTGTACGCATCCGGTCGCCCTTCATTGAGATAGGCAGTCTTAACCATCTCGCGCACGACATTCAGCACAATCGGATCGTTGCACGGCACGCGAAGCGGCGTTTCGTAATCCGCCGTTTTTCGTGCAACTTGGCTGAGGATGTTCATGCTCGCGATAGTTGCAACGTCACCGACAGTGCCTAGCCCCAAAATGTACAGTATTGGACGCCCCATTTCCGTAGACCTGCCGATTGCTTCATCTACTGCTTCCAAACCCGCGATACGGCGAACAAAAATGTCTCCGCCGCCGCGCGCGTGATAAATCGAATGTATAATGGCAAATGAGAAAAGGACAACAGACAAAAAAAGCCAGATCTTTCCCGTATGAAACAATCGTGTGTCCACTTCCGCCGTTTCTTCTTGTGCGAACGCCAGATTATGGTCGCAGACAAGAACAACCACAAGCAGAACGAAGAGCGATGTCATCTTTTTTGAAATCATCACAAGACTATTCCCTTTCACCTTCTCCAGATCAAAAATTAGCCTATCATACCCAACACCGTAATACAAGGGAAAAATCACTTGTTGATTTTCTGGCACGTTTACTGCGCTGGAAGGCATGACCTACCAGCGCATAGCCGCCTCGCGGTAGAGCAGGATTTGCTGCATGTTCCGCGGAATTGCCAGCTGAATCGATTTTCTCTTTCGGTTTGCATCCTTGAGGATAATCGGTGTGCGAATCATATTGGTCATGGTTACCAACTTTGATTGGTAGTAAACCCAGAAGCGTTGTTCGGTGTAGGGATTAATAATATATTCCGAAGCTGAAAACTGTTCGTGCTTTGGATATTCGAGCGGAATGGTTTTATCGTGACCCTCTAAGAACAGTTCTGGCGGTGGTTCTTTCGGAGAGTACCCGCTTAATTTACAGTTTCTTAAGCGAATCGGCATGCCGGACCTGTTAGTCAGATGCAGGGATACGACAATCGCCAACCTGTGGTTATCATCGCGGTTGATAAACCACGTGTCATCTTCGATGTTCTCGACGGTAAGTCCCGGAATCTGTCGAATCCGATGATAGGCTATGGCTAACACAACAAAACTCACTAGCCCGGTAAGTGTCCACATCCCTGCAGAGGTCGACAGAAATTGCTGTAACTGCTTCAATAGTTCCTGTAGCACCTTCTCTCCTCTTTGCGAAAATCTGTGCCCAATTATGTCATAGACGCCATGAGAGCGCAAGGAAATTCATCTTGCACACGCCCACCGTATATGATACTATTGTGCGTTCCTGCGCTGGCTTTAGCCTTCAACAAAACCACACTCAATAATGACTTGGACTGCAGCAGAAATGCGACCCGGCGGCTTGAAACAGGATGCGCATATCCGTCCATTTTGCAATGCTTCCGCGAAGCGCACATTTGTGTCTTTCACACACCTGACGGCAGTTACGCAAGGATCCGATCGACTGCGGATTCCGATAACCACCCAACGTTTGACTGGGCGTACTATATTGATTGGCTTAATCCCAAGATGGCGCCTCCTGCTCCGACACACTGAATTCGATACACAACTTGAAATCTCATCTGTATCACCTCTCGGAGGTCTTGTTTGCGCCAATTTTCAACTCTTTAACAACCCGCTTGGTACCATCAAAGTCATTAAGCGGGTAATTCAGGATAGGACGAAGATTTTCCGCGCGGATGCAACAAATAGATAGCAAAGGAACTCACCCGTTTCTCAGGAGATTGTGATGTTGCATCCCGCCATAATTGTGTGGTTGCGCCGTCTATGCGTCGGAGCATCGGTTCTGGTTTGCCTCTCGTTGTGGTGTATGCCATTATTCGCATCCACCCACTTGTCGCTACTTGATGCAAAAGACCTGGAACCGTTTCCGGCTAGAGTTGGAGAAATCCTGACTTATACGGTTAAAATTGCGGGCATTGCTGCCGGAAAACAGGTGACCGAAGTGGTGGGAAGGACTACCATTGATGGGCACGATGTTTATCGATTGACATCGGAATCACGGACGAACTCGTTTTTTTCAAAGTTTTACCATTTCCAAGATTCTAAAGAAAGTTTCATTACGACAAATCAATATTTTCCTGTTCGATTCACGAAAAACCTTGAAGACCGTAGCTACAGGGCACGCGTCAAAGTCAACTTTTTCTGTGAAGGCGCCGCCGCCGAGTATTCTAAGAATGAGGCTTTCAAAAAGATAAAGGCGCCGATTGGCACGCAGGATGAGTTGTCAATGGTATATTTTGTTCGATCCAAAGATTTAAAGGTTGGACAGACATATACTTTTCCGGTTCTGATAAAAGATGCGGTTCAAGATGTTGTTCTCACTGCATACCGTCGCGAGATGATGAAGACGGAAGCCCTCGGAAGGGTAGAGACTATTGCATTGCGCACATCGCACGGTTATTTGATCTGGTTGACCAATGACGAACGTCGCTTTCCGGTCCGAATCGAGGCAGAAACCCGCAGTGGAAAATTGGTTGGAACACTCAAAAGCGTTGATTTTGCCAAGTAGGTTAAGGACGTGCTAGATTTTCTGCAGCAAACAGATAGTTATCAGAAGCTAATCGAGATTCTGACAAGTCATCTCTCTTATCCTGATACCTGCTCGACAACTAGCGGAAAAGAAACAAGAGCCTTACCGTGGCTGACGGGCGTGCATGGACCGTCTCTCGCCTACTTGTTGGCAGCGTTGGCAAAAGACAGTCCGGAGACCTCATTTCTAGTTGTCCTACCGTCGCATCAAGAGGCCGAAAAGGTCGTTCATGATCTGCCGGCGTACGGCTTTGAAGGCGCTCGGTTTTTCCCAGATCTTCAAAATCTTCTCTACGACGGTATTGCACCTTCAAAAAGGATAATCGCAGAACGGATGAATTGTCTCCATAGTCTTATGTCCGGCGAGCGTACAATCGCCATTACATCGGTAAAGGCGTTGATGCATAAGGTCCTTCCAAAGCCTATTCTGGAGTCAGCATTTCTTCAAATAAATGTGGGAGATGAAATTAGCCCAGACAAAATCGTCGAGAGACTGGTGTATAGCGGCTATCAGCGAACTGATCTGGTCGAGGTCAAAGGGGAGTTCGCGCGAAGAGGTGATATACTGGACGTATATCCGCTTGTTTCTGATGAACCGATCCGTATCGAACTTTTCGGGGACGAAGTTGATGTGATCCGTGTATTCAATCCCACCTCGCAACGCTCGATTAAGCAGCTGAAATCGATTTTGCTCAGTCCGATGCGTGAGATGTTTCTCACCGACGAGGCGATTGAAGCATGGCGGACGCATGCGAATTTTCTTATAGAGAATGATACATCGACAAAGTATCGGAACGAGGTCGGGGAAATCACGGAACGCTTAGAGAGCGGAATAAATTTGGATGGGCTTGAAGCGCTGCTTCCGATCCTATATCCGGGCGCGAGCATCCTCACGGAATACCTGACGGGAAAAACGGTCACGCTTCTAATTGAGCCGACGTGGCTGGAGCGCGAAGCTGAACGAATTGTTGAGGCGGCGCACGGATTGTATGAAAAAAGTAAATCCGTAAATCAATCCATGGTGTCACCGGATCATATGTTTGTTCCGTTTGAGACCGTAATGTCCGCACTCAAAGTTCAATCCACTCTGCAAGTGTCTTCTTCGCCATTGCCAGATGCTGAATCCGAAGAGCCCTTGGATTTCTATATGCAACCTCTCAGTCTTTACAAAGGAAACTATCAGGTGGTCATTGACCAAATTAAAGAATGGACTGACGCAGGTTACTTCGTTAGCATCTTCTCCGAGACTCCGAAACAAGCAACTCGAATGCAGGGAATCCTAAGTGATCACGGTATTCCCGATACCCAGACTGCCGTGCCTGTGGGTGGCATTAGTGAGGGTTTTCTGAACAAATCTCTCAAGCTCGCAGTTCTGTCCGAAGATGAGATTTTCGGGCGAGAACCCCGAGCGCCTCAGCGCCATTCGACCTTCAAGGAAGGCGCGCCAATCCTTAGCTTAATCGATCTCAAGGAAGGCGATTATGTTGTGCACGTTTCGCATGGAATCGGCGTATACGAGGAGATTCGCCGGCTTGCCATTGATGGAAAATCTCAGGACTTTCTGGTGCTGAAATATGCGGAAGGCGACATCCTGTACGTTCCAACCTATCAAATTGACCTGGTGCAAAAATATATAGGCGGAGGTGGCGAAGATTCTCGCGGGCCTCGGCTCGATAAGATGGGCGGTTCTTCGTGGCAACGCCGGAAGGCGCGCGTCAAAGCGTCAATTGAGCAAATGGCGGACGAACTCCTTCAACTTTACGCCATACGCGAATCCGGAGACGGATATTCCTTCTCTGCCGATGTGCCGTGGCAAGTCGAGTTTGAAGCCATGTTTCCCTTTGAAGAAACTCCCGATCAGTTGAAAGCCATTGAGGACGTTAAGAGTGATATGGAACGCGCCCGTCCTATGGATCGATTGGTCTGCGGCGACGTGGGGTACGGAAAGACGGAAGTGGCACTTCGCTCGGCATTTAAAGCCGTGATGGACGGCAAGCAAGTCGCTGTGCTTGTTCCGACGACTGTTCTTGCACTACAGCATTATAACACCTTTGAGGAACGATTTAGCCCATTCCCCATCCAGGTGGAGATGCTGACACGTTTTCGAACGGCAAAGGAATTGGCGACGGTTAAACAGCGCTTGGCTGAAGGCTCCGTTGAGGTCGTCATTGGAACACATAGTTTGCTCTCCGACGATGTCAAGATCCACGACCTTGGCTTGCTCGTGGTTGATGAAGAACACCGGTTTGGCGTCAAGCATAAAGAGAAGATAAAGCAGCTAAAAAAAACGGTAGATGTCCTGACGCTGACAGCCACGCCGATTCCGCGCACATTGCACATGTCGCTCGTCGGGATTCGTGAGTTCAGCGTCATCAATACACCGCCCGAAAACCGGATGCCCATTAAGACCTACGTGATGGAATATGACTCCGCGGTGATTCAGGATGCGATTCTGCGCGAGATGGAACGTGGTGGACAAATCTTCTTTGTTCATAATCGTGTAGAAAGCATAGCGAGCATTGCGAAAACCATCCGAGAACTCGTTCCTCAAGCTCGAGTCGCCGTCGGCCATGGGCAGATGTCAGAACGACAACTCGAAACGGTCATGATGGACTTTGTTCAGTATAAGTACGATGTGCTGGTCTGCACCATGATTATCGAATCGGGCTTGGACATTCCCAATGTCAACACCATTCTAATCAATCGTGCCGATGCTTTGGGGCTTGCTCAACTCTACCAGTTGCGTGGGCGCGTCGGGCGTGCGCAGCAGCAGGCATACGGCTACCTCTTCTATCCGCCGGGGCGTGTTATCACCGAAGGTGCGCAGAAACGACTGCGCGTAATCGAGGAATTCACGGAACTTGGTTCTGGCTTCAAAATCGCCCTCCGGGACCTCGACATTCGCGGCACCGGCAATATTCTGGGCGCAGAACAGCATGGTCACATCGCCACGGTCGGCTACGAAATGTATTGTAAGCTGCTGGATGAAAGTGTCAAGACCCTGTCTGGCGAGGAAGTAGAGGAGTCGGTCGAGACAAAAATAAATCTTCCGATTGAGGCTTATCTACCTGACGAATATGTACCTGATAGTCGCCAGAAAGTGTCGCTTTATAAAAAAATCGCTGGGCTAAGGACAGCCAGTGATCGCGAAGACCTTGAAGCTGAGATGAATGACCGTTACGGAAAAATGCCGGAACCGGTCGAAATGCTGCTCGAAATTGCTCAGTTAAAACATCTCAGTAAAGAGTTGGGGGTTGAGACCATCGTCGCCGGCGACAAGCAGATTAAGATTACATTTGACCATGCGAAATCACAGGTAGATCCGTCAACGCTAATCCAACTTATGCGGCAAGATCGGCGCCTACGGCTCATGCCTCCCGCACGATTGATGGTGAATATGCAGGGGCTCGCTGGAAAGATGCTGGTGTTAGCAGTCAAGGCGATTCTTAACCGACTGATTGTGCACTAAAATTTGGCGTCTTGCCTAAACCGGGAACGATGCGATTATCGTTACCGGTCTTAGCCGTCATAGATTTATTGGGAGTAAATTACGAGTGGGAATAACCAATTTGGTCCAATTTTGGACAAACTATTCTCCGGTTGGAAACCCTCTGTTCATCGGAATCGTACTAGTCCATGGCAGAAGTGTTCAATCGCAACCTACTTGTCGCAGGAGTTTCTCCAATTTCGGACCTAGTGTCCACGCGACAGCGCGGTGTTTCAATTAGCGCATACTGTATTTGCGCAGGTCTCATGACTGTTTGTATACTTGATGCGCTTAATCTATCACACACTAAATCTATCCAAGAGGAAATGGAGATACAAAATTATGAAGAAGACAGTCTTAAGGTTAGTTGTTGTGCTTGCAGCCTGCTTCTATAGCTGGCAGATTGCACTCTCGCACGACGACAATTTGGCTCATGAGTCGGCAGATGAAATTGATGAGAGCCAAGTAATCATTGCCGAATATAGTTGGGATGGTATGGTATATTCCGTCTCTCTGGCTGATCTCAAGGCAGAGATTGAGGATCTGTCCGAATACCGTCAACGCAAATTGCGGCCGAGGGAAAAGAAGGAAGAGTTTCTCACGGAGCTCATTGAAGACAAGCTGAAAATCCTTGCTGCGGCGGAAAAAGGGTATGACGAAGATCCAGAACACCTTGAACAGGCTGAGGACTATAAACACCAGCTCATGGTCGAAAAAATCTCTGAAATGGAAGTAGATGAAAAGATCAACATCTCAGAGGAGGATCTTCTGCAATACTACGAGGAGCATAAGAGTGAAGAGGCGTATAATGAAGAAGCACAGTGTAGAGCGACCTGTATATCCCTGACGGATAAGGAGCTTGCACATACGACATTGGGTGAAATCAAAGCGGGTAAGGATATTCTCGAAGTGGCAAAGGAACTCAATGAGAAGAATAAACTCAAGGGGCCCGGAGCTAGAACGCGGTCCCCGGGGAACACCGGCTTCTTTACCAAGAATATTGCTCCGAGTTGGCAGCCCTTCATTGATGCAGTTTTCGCACAGGAAATCGGCGACATGTCGGAATCCATCCTTGAGATTGAAGTCGAGGGGACGACCTACTTTCTAATCTTCCGAAAGGAAGAATTCAAGCCTGCGCGGCAGAAGGAGTTCGACGAGGTTCGATCCAGAGTTGAAGGAAGAGTCGAACGCGAGAAAAAGCAGGAACGGATCAAGAATTGGATTGAGGAGATAACCGCGAACGGCAAACTGACGACATTCCCGGATCTCATTCCCGAGCCGCCCGCTGAGGAGGAAACCTCGGAAAACGAAGAATCTACGGAATCAGACCAACAGTGATTTTTTCCATATTCTTAGGAGGCGAAATTATGAAACGCCAGATGTCTAAATTAGCAAGTTTTATGGTGATTGGGATTGTTGCTACCTGTGTTGTGTTCAACGGATGCGGTGGCAGCGCGACAGCCGCTGAAGGGACAGTTATCGCGGAATTCGAGTGGGATGGAAAACATCAAATCACGCTCGAAGAAATGATGCAAGAGATCGGTGAATTACCGGACTACAAGCAGAGAAAGTACAAAGACAAAAGCGGACTTGAAGAATACATGACCTTGATGGCGGAAAGCCGCTTAATCCTCTGCCTTGCCAAAGACCGTAAACTCGACGAAGATGAAGAAATCTTGATGAAAGTCAGAGACCATCTTCACAAACTGATGGTCGATAAAGTCACCGAAACTGAAGTCGAGGAAAAACTCGTGTTAACGGAGGAAGATTATCGACTCTACTACGAAGCCAATACAGAGGATTACATTGATACGGAGAATGTCGAGTTAACCTGTATTGCCCTCGGTGACGAAGAACGCGCCACGGAAGTATTTGCGGAACTCAAAGCAGGTAGAGACATGGTTGAACTCGCCACCGAGTTGTCCGATCACGGTGAACTGGTAGGTCCGGGTTCTGATGCCCAGGATCCCGGGAAAACCGGGAAGATTCGGAAAGGCGCCTTTCCGGAAGGAACCGAGCCATTCGTGGATGCCGCTTTTGCGGCAGCAGTTGGAGAGATTCATGATGGCGTAATCAAGATCACTGTTCGCGGCAAAGATTACTTCATTATCTTCCGCAAAGACGTACATAATGAAGAACGGCTGAAGCTATTCGAAGAGGAAGGTGTCCGCAAGAGTGTCGAACGATCCGCTAAACGGCAGAAGCGTAAAGACCTCATGGCGCAATGGCTTGCCCAACTTCGCGATCGTGCAAAGGTTCAAATCCATAGCGAACTGATTCCCGATACGCCGGTCGAAGAAGAAGAGGAGACCGAGGACGAAAAGGGGAACGAGGAAGCATCATCTGAGACCGAGGAGAGTCCACAGGAACCGGACGAAAGCATGGCACCGAAGGACGAAAGCACCTCACCAGAGTAAGTTTCCTGTATTGCACAAATCAGCTCGAATTGATACCACTGACCACTAGCTGTAATGATAAGATAGGTCCGCCGTTCAAGGGATGTTACAATCCCTTGAACGGCAAACCCGTACCTTGCTCAACATACGTGGATAATGAGATTTTCCAAATACGCATCTCGCGCTGTCTTTATCACTATACTGGTCGTATGTGAGTTTGCGGTAGATTCCGCCGAGTCGCGCACATTCGATCAAATTATCGCCTATGTCAATGACGAGGTCATTACGAATTGGGAACTTGAGAACCTAGTCAGACAGCGTGCCCTCGAACTTAACCAACTCCATAATTTTAGCAAACGTGAAGCAGCCGAAAAAGCACAACAGGAACGACGTGAACTGCTGGATCGCCTGATTCGCCAGATGCTTCTTGTGGAAACGGCCCTCACGTTGAAGGTTGAGATCACTGACGAAGAGTTGGAGGTGTATATCAAGACCTTCAAAGCACGAGCGAATATCGAAACGCACGAAGAGTTCGTCAAGCAGTTGAAGGCGGAAGGTTTTACCGAACCTGCGTTCCGTGAACAGTCGAAGCGAAATCTGATGGCTGAGCGGCTTCTGGAAAGACGAATCTTCCCCAGATTGCAAGTCAGAGATAGCGATGTCATAAAGTTTTTTGAAGAAAACCGCAATCGATTTACAACCAAATCGGATAACCTGCAACTGAGGCATATCTTAATTGCATTTAAGCCCTCCCAAGCGGATCGAAAGGCAGCATTGGAGAAGGCAAAGGTCGCTTTTCAAGCAGCCAAGGACGGAGCCGATTTCGAAACACTTGCAGAACGCTATTCAATGCGAGAAGCGCACAAAGATCTGCGCCCCGGAACCGTTATTAAACTCACGCTTGACGAAGTCGATGGGCTTCCTAGACCGTTTCGCGAATCGCTTCCTAATCTAAATGAGAACGAGATCTCCAGACCGGTTGAAGACGAGAACGAAATCTATATTTTCAAGGTGGAGCGAAAGACTGAGCAAACTGTCGATTTCCGCTATCTTGTCATCAAGTTGATCGTAGGGGAAGAAGCTATCCAAACCGCTCAAGAGCGGGCGGACCTTGTTTATCAAAAACTCATTCAGGGCGAAGATTTCAATGCCTTGGCAACCCGCTACTCCGACGATTCGCCAACTAAAGCTAACGGAGGAGATCTCGGTAGTCATTCGCTTAATGAGTTGAGTCCGAAAACGCGGGATGCAGTGGAAAAACTCGAAGTCGGACAGTTTCAAGCCCCCGTCAGAATGCAATTTGGATTTCACATCTTTAAGGTTGATAGGCGAACTCCGCTCGAATTGAGCGAAGTAGAAAAAGAACAAATCCGTTCGATGCTGCGTCAGCAGAAATTCCAGGAAGAATGGGAAACGTACACAGACATGCTGCTTGAGAACGCCTATGTAAAAATCAAACCCCTTGATTGAGGCTACTTGGCAACTTGGCTGAAGAAGCAAATAGGAAATGAACATTGCTGTCGCCCGCCGATGATCCCAGACTCCAACACGCGGAGGTTAACCTGTCGAACGAGCGCCATGTTGAAAAAGGCGGGTGATCCTATAACGCAGATTAGTGGCGTAATCGGGTAAGAAATGAGGACACGGGGAAGCGGGAACATTGGACTAGGAGGCGGCGGAATCGACACGCCAAGGCGAAGTTTGGATGTAGGATTTTACGCCTTGAGACGCGCACTTTATTTCATACGCCGCATCGTGCTTCATGCGGTTCGCTTTCTTCCCGGCATTCCGTATTGCCATCGTGTTGCCTCGTGTGCCTATTCTAAGGCACAACGTCCAGTATTACCTGCTTTCCTGAAATCGGCGTTCGTAGTCGGTATCGCTTGTCTATTCCTCCCTATCGATACAATACTCGCCCAAGATCAAATTCCCCCTTCAAACGACGCAAGCGAAATATCCACTTCATCCACTGAAGACGAATCTACGTCAGATGAATCCGCAAAGGTCTCGTCAACTGAGGAAGAAAAGTCCTCTACCGCAAGACTTGATCCTAGGAATACTGTGCCTGAGGAGGGAACGGTCCTCGTCGATGGCGAGAAGATGTCGATGGTAGATAACTTCATTCAGATCCACGGCAACGCGTTGATAAAATCTGAGGATGTTGTGCTCTATGCGGACCATGTCTGGGCAGATTTCAACGACAACATCATGCGTGCGTCGGGAAATGTAAGACTCCTTGTCGGTAATGAGGAGACTTTTTCCGACGAACTGATCTTTGACCTTGAAACGAAAAAAGGTATCGCGCGTGACGGCTTTACTTATGATGATCCGTGGTACTTTGGCGGTGCGGAAATCTTCAAGATAGAAGACGACGAATCCTATATACGGGGCGGTAGGCTGACAACATGCTCCTTGAAACACCCGCATTACTATTTCTCCGCCTCCCAAATCATCGTCAAAATCAATAAGGAGTTGATTGCTAAAAACATTGTGCTGAACGTTGGAGGTGTGCCGCTATTCTACTTCCCGCTAATTCGGCGGGATCTACGAAAAGAGGACAAAATCGCTAAAATCATTGTTAAGCTCGGAAACGCAAGTTATCAGGGACCATACCTTCATGTCATCCTACCAATTTTCCGGCGCCATCGCTATTCGGCGGAGCTTATGTTTGAACAGAGCACGAGACGGGGCCGTCTTGGGGGAACGCAAGCCAAATATCGCGTTAATGATGTTAAGTTTCAGGAGTTGTTCGTACCAATCCCGACTGAAGCGACCCCCGGGCAGCGCGCACAGCTCAAGGAAAAGGCGGATGAACTTTCAGATCGCTTGCGAGGAGAGTACGATAGATACAGGCTGCGCGAAGTATTCTTGAAGTATCGCATCAACGACAATGATATTGAGCGCGCGCGCGAGGAGGCTGAATCTATTTACGCACAGCTTCAGGAAGAAAACGCGGACTTCGGCGGGATTGCTCAACAAAACTCGGACCATCAAGAATCGCGCTATCGGCAGGGTGACATGGGATTTCTCGTTCCGGGCGAACGCGATAAAGACGGTAAACTAAAGCTGGAGACAATGCTTGAGGAGGTAGCGTTCCGACTTCGTCCGGGGGAAATGAGCCCGATTCTGCGAACCGATTTTGCCTTTCACATTCTCAGGCTTGACCAACTGCTTGAGATTTATGGGGAGCGCGAAGTTCAGTTGCGGCGTATTGACATTGCAATCAAACCGAGCGAGGAAACGGAAAAGGCTATTCGAGCGTTAGGGAAAGAGATTCAAGAGCGGGTCAACGCAGGCGAACCGCTTGAGGAAGTTGTCGCCGAGTACGATGGCGCCGAGATGAGGTTTGTAAACAGCGAAGAATTGACCCCCCTGAACCAAATGGATCAGCGATGGCGGTATTCGGTTCGACGCCTAGAGCAGCCCGGTGAGATTACACTTCCAGTTAACACCGACCGTGGTGTCCATATCTTCCAACTGATTGAGAAAGAACCTACACCCACATTTGAGGAAGTCGCTCGGGAATTTGAAGCGGAATGGGAGATACTAAAACAGGAATTACCTGCACTGAAGGCTGAACCGGATCGAATTGAAGGCGAAGACGAAGGATCAGAGCGTGTTGAAAGTTCCGCGGATGAAAAAAATGATGCGGATGGCTCCGAGGATCAAGACGAGGAGGAACTGCAAGTTTATAAAGATCACGGCTTTCGAGGCAGATGGGAGGATCCGCAGGCAGTTGCCACACAAGCACAGCGACTCGATCGTGGAGAAGCTAGCCGTGTCATCAAAGCCGCTGACGGATTTCGACTAATCAAAGTCGAAAAAAAACGAGCTTATCGTGGGGACTTTCTCTTTCAAACCAGTGATAAATACTCCGGATCTCGTAAAGAGCCAATAAAAGCGGGACAAGATTGGGTGATGCGATGGGGACACCATCACAAAATCTTTACGCCGTGGGATAATCGAGCGGAGGGACGGAGCCCGCTGAGTTTTAATGGACGTGTGGCGTGGTACGCGAGAACGTTCAGGGAAGGCTTCGGCACGTCCGAGTCCACCCTTAATTCTTTCGGCATCTTAACCTGGGGGTCTGCCCTGACCGGTGTGGATACTCATGATCTCGACCCCGATGAAAACCTCAAATTTTCGCGCAAGCGATTTGGGTCTTTTCTCTCTCGCTTGGAGGTCAAACACACATTGGATTTCACCGGTGAAGGCACGCATACCCTTCAGAAACTGCCTCAACTATCGTTGCAATTTTCTCAGATGCAATTCGATCGACTCCCACTATTCAAAACAGCAAATGCGGGGTTGACCAAAGCTGCCGAAAAACTGAATACTGACCTTCCGTTTCTTTCGATGCTCGCTTTTCCGACACTGGACAACACGCGCTTTGACCTCGACATCGTATTCGGCAACTTCTTCAAGCAGCGCTTCCGTAGCGAACGGGACGTGGCATTGCAAACACTGGATGTTGGGTTCGATCTTACCAAACAGACCACACTTCAGATAACTCCGTACAGGGAATTCCGCTTTGATGTGAGTTATGATAGCAACCTGATCTGGCATGCGAAGGATATCGAGGGCAACCGGAACATCCTCCGCGGCGTTTATAGCCTTAGAGCGAGAGGCAGCAACACCCTATTTAGAATTTATGACATCAGTTTTGTTCCGGGAGCGCGGCGCATGCGCCATCAGATTCAATCGAGTCTTTCGTTTGATTTTCAACCCCCTGTCGATAAAAACAACAACCTATATCCATTTGGGCCAAGCACGTATTTCTTTGAAAGAAAAAGACTCTCGTATAGTTTCCGTTCAAGTTTTGAAGTGAAAACTCGGCGCAGTAAACGACCTCTTTCACTGCTTGATTTCGATACAAGGTTGGTGGCAGATTTTAGCGAGAATACCGTGAGGAACCGGACCTACGATCCAATCAGAAGCGACGTGACAATCACCCCGCTAGCCAGCCGGAACTTAAGGATTACATTTGACACAACCCACGATCCGAATCTAGACCCCGTGACAGGGAAGCGCTTCAAAATGACGGAGTTTTCATCTTATGTCCGCTATGGACGAAAGACGTGGAACATGAGTCTAGGAAGTGCGTTCAGCAAACGGCTCACTTCAACGTTAGCCTCGCGAAGAATTCTCAGCAGTTTGCGCTATTCGCCGAACCGATTGCTGAGTATCACGGCGAATCTTACTTATGACTGGATCAAAAGACGATTTTACCGCCAACAGATCTCCATCCAGCGGAATCTACACGATTGGAACCTGCGACTCTCGTGGTATCGTATCGGCAACGTGCGCCAAGATTTCACACTTCAGCTAAGTCTAATCGCTGACCCTACGGCATCGGTCGGATTCGGTTACGACAACACAACGGAATCGTGGGGATTCAGGACTTTACCCGCCGGCGTGCCCTACAACGCCTTCAGTGCTAGAAATGCGCTTAGTAGGTCCTATTTCTAACCCAATGTCGCGTCAAGGCGTGCGCCGTATCCCAAGAATCCATCGGTACTGGACCATTATCATTGCCGATAATGCGTAATCCTATGTAGGACCGATATCCAAATCGCGACTTCGTAGCTCGGCTTGAACAGTCTCCCTCCAACAAAACTAACAATTCGGCTCTACGTTCTAGATTTGTCGTTTCGCTTCGTGTCTCCGTATCCAGAGTGAAACCCAACTCACGTCTTAACGGGATTCACTGACCGGTAGCATGGCAATCTCGGCGCACTGCTCAGGTGATGTTCGCCTGTTATGAGGGGATATTCCCTTCATATCTTGGCTGGCATCCATCATAGTGATCTGCGGGTGACCGGTAGATAAATCGAAGAATCTTCTCCGGGTCTGATCTGGTCCAAAATTCGCCAGGTGTCGGCAGGAGGATTGGTAACTCAAAACACATTACCTTCATTCCTTTACGTGTGTTCATGAAGCCCGAAGGGTGGTTAAAGTTTGATCGTTCCTAATGGAAGAGCGGAGCCATTTGATGATTCCTACTCCCCGCCATCGCAACCAATAGTGGGGGCACACATCAGACTCACAACCCAAACATAGCACATTTACTATGATCATGACTCCAAGATTGTGAGATAAGATTTCTAGTTAAACGCGTTTCGTTCCGCATTTTGAAGCGCTGCCGCCCACCTAATGATTTCGCCCGGTATGCCGATGCTAGCTTTTCCTCTGATGGTATCATGGGGTCCTTTCTTTTTCCAAGTATTCAAGGCACGTATCATTGTGTGCTCAAAAACTATTCTCCATGAAGCGTCGGTCGTTCGAATGAGATCGAGACTAGTCTGAGTCGCAGCGCGCTCGGAACCCAAATCCCCGCCGCCTAAATCTCGGAAACCGTCTCATTAAGCACTTGACATACACAGCGAAGAGTGCTAAAATCCGCACTGTTGTTAAAAGTCATGGCTGAAATTACCAATAATCACGCTAGAAACTCCACACTCTGAATCTTCAAGGAGGCTACGCATAATGAGAATCTCAGTCACAGAATCAACGCTTGTATATCTTGTTTTGATGGTGTTTATATGCTGCGCTAGCACCATTAGTTACGCCAAGGTTCTGGAAGTCGGTGATTCCGCGGAAACTCACAATAAACTCTTGGAGAATCCAGACACATGGGATGACACTGTCCCGGTAAAGGGAAAAACTGAACTTGCCCGCGATGTCGGCTTTGAAACGGCGAACGATCCGGGCGGTGCCTCGGTTGCTTTTCCCGGTTCTGGAAATATTGGAAATAACGTCGGTTTCATGGGCGTTGAATACGGCGATGAGATAGGCGGAGAAACGTATATACAAATTACCGCCGACCCGGTGGCTGCACATGAATTTCGGTATATGACCCTAGCTACGAGCCATAGTGGCGACAAATCCAACGCCACAATTGGCATTTATGGATACCCGGGATTCGGTCACGCGTCGCCCGGAAACGGAGGCGAATGGATCGACCTACACGGCATGGAATTGTCTAAACTCAACGGCCCGTCGAAACACGCTCAAGCCTGTTGGGACAACACTCTGTCAATCGGAAACCATGAAGTTGTCATGTGGTGGAAGAGGCCTGGACCAGCCGCAAAAGACGTTGCCGGGAATAGCTTCTTTACCCCGGTCAATGTTGACGCAAACGGCGACACCTTCGGTGACTTGCCCGAGGAATGGCGCTTCTTCGTGTTTGATTTGGCTCAGAAGGCTATCAATGAATGCATCTACAACGAAGATTGCAAAGTTGGAACGTGGGACTGGGAGGCCTGGTCTTACGAGACGGATCAACCGATAACGGATGGCTTCGTGTACTTTGATGCCTTCTACTTCACCCAAACTGCCGACGAAGCCTGTGCTATTGGGGGCTTCGGCGCATGTGTTGACTCAATCTCTGGCAACACGGTTGGAAGCGGCACAGGAGTTGAACCTACAGGCAAGGCGAGTACCTTCTGGGGCAGAATCAAGAGTTCACGATAGCGTTCTGTCTATTTCCGAGTGAAGTGTAAATCCGCTTCGCTGTATTAGCGACTGTAGCCCAATCTTCTTGGTCACCAATCCGGATAGTCAGTCCCGATTTACTGCGATAGGATTTTGGGCTACACCTCCAAACAACTACGGTGCCACAGCGGTCATGGTGTAGCGCGTGACTCCCTTGAAATCGCCGCTACCAACTCTCCTCGGTTGAAGTTTGCAACCGTAACCTCCTGCCAGCATTTCGCCTCCTCTCAACCAACCCGGCAATCCGTCGCTCTGTCAGCCAAGTCTCCAAGGGTGACACCGGGCAAGATGGTCGGGAGGTCAACTTCAGCCATAGAACACGATTAATTGCCCGTACAAAATCTTGTGGCGATATCTTCAAGACGCAACGAGGCAATGATTTGCATGCGACCGAGAATATACCCCTGTGTGTAACCTGCTTGATTTTGCTCGTTGCCGCCAATGCGCGGAGATTTGGCGACGTACTGATGCTTATTGATGAAGAAGACAGCGTGGAGATGTTCTTTGATGATGCCAAATTCTGGGACGATTCGAAACGAAAAGACACAAACCTTGAACTATTGGCGAATAAGGACTCATTTACGATAGAGCTGGACCAAAAAAGCGCGGTAGTCGCGTTTCGGGGGTCCGGTAATGCCGGGAACGACGTGGGTAATTTAGCTAGAGCCAGTGTGCTCTAAGAAGGATTTGCGCTGATTACTAAGAATCCCGTTGAATCAGGTGAATTTCGTTACTTTACCGTCGCATTGAATCACGATGGGAAGAAAGGCTGTACGCCTGTTGGGATCATAGATTGTCATTCGGAAAACATAGAGACTGCGCCGATTAGAATGATTTCTCTTTCACCTCGGTAACCGAGGATTCGGCTGGTAACAACCTTAGTGATACTCTCCCTACTGACTGGACATTCTAAATATAATTGATTTGGACGGATGGGCAGAGCGAGATTGCATATATAACGCAAGTTGCTACCTATAACCAAGAGAAACCAAGTTTTTGGTTCACGTACGCTCGATTAGAGGTACATTGGGCTGATTTTCGTCGATCTCGCGCTTCCACGTCGGAAAAAACTCGGTTTCTGTGCCCCGTCGAACAAGGGTGCCAACTTGGGTCATATTGTAATGCTGCTCGGCTTGGATAGACATATCCAAGCCGTTCCTGCATGTATGCAGTGGAGTGACCAATCCACTGCGAGCAGATTCAGTCGATTTAACGTACATTTCCCCGGTTTGCGACGCATCCTATGGGAGGGTCGGGCTAGAAGCCCGACCTACGGGAATGGGTAGCAACTTGCGTTATATAACGCAAGTTGCTACCTATAAGAGAGAAACCGAGTTTTTGGTTCACGTTTGCTAAATTATGGGTAAATTGATCTCATTTTCGTCAATCTCATGCTTCTACGTGGGAAAAAACTCGGTTTCTGCGCTCTGTCGGACAGAGGTGGCAACTTAGGTTATATAACAATGACTGTAATACGCTTAACTGGAGACTCGAGGCATGGGACTTTGAAGCCGACCATCCTGAAGACGTTGGTGGCACCGCTGGGATTCGCAGTTTTATCCTTGGTTAAAGTAGCCGCGACTTGGGGAAAAATCCAAGCACGATACTAGTTTAATAGCACTTCCGCCTGCGATGTCGGTATTCGTGAAGTCAACGAGGAGGGCGTAGAGAATGAAGACCACATGTTGGATTATCGCTACAATTTTACTGTTTATGGTTAACGTATGTTTCAATTCGAGTTATGCCGAGATAAACCTTGAGACTGCCGTTCTTGTAGCGCTGTTCGATGATCAAGCGAATCCCGGCTTCGATTCTTCCCCCGCGCAGAACCACGCGGTAGAAATTAAGCAAGTCAAGTGGGAAGGCAGAAGGCATCGCGGAGTACGTACCGGCTTTATGATATTTGATGGGGCGGGATATGTTGATTTTGGGGCGGATGCGAGTTTGGGAGGACTAGGGAGGTTTACAATTACGGCGCTGATCAAGTTTGACAATTTCGGCGGTGTGGAGCCGTTTCAGGTGATTGCCGCTAAAGGTAGAGAAAACGCCGAATGGCAATTCTTGGTGTCTGATGCTGGAAAACTGGCTTCAAATCTCGGCTTTCGCAACATCGCTCAGGGGCGACTTGAAGGAAAGCAAAAACTTGAGACCGGAGTCTGGCACCATGTCGCCTATACGTATGACGGGGAAAAAAGAAGGTTATATCTGGATGGCGAAGTAGATACCGAGGGCAAGACCGAGAAAGGACGAGTGCGGGCAGATGCCGATCATGTGCTGGTTGGATCCTTTGTACTGTGGCAACTCCAATGGTGGCTGGCCGCTTCGTTGGAGGAAATTGCCATCTTTAATGTTGCTCTCAGTGCTGCCGACATGAAGGCTATTTCGGAGAGAGGTCTTGCCGATGTCCTCGGTTTCTTGTCGGTAACTCCACAAGATCGACTTGCATCAACATGGGCGAAGATTAAAACAGATTCGCGATGAATTCCCGTGTCCCTGTCCTTGAGTCAAGTTCAATAATCTCATCCCACGGTAGTTTTCCCAACTTTCTTGGTTTCACCGAGATTGGTATCCGTAATCCGGTCGACCAATTCTGCCACATGGCGTGGTGACAAATAAGATATCTCGCGCTTGCATAACCTTCCTACGTTCGCTGGCATTCCACTGACCCGAGGTATTCTTCAAACCCATTCAACCCGTGGTTATCATGCCGCTTGCTGTAACCATTACCCACAATCTCCTTCCCTAGATCTCCATCCGACGCATACGCTTAATCAGATGGGCAATTCCTAATAATTCATGCCGAAAGACTTCCATTCTATTTCAGTTGTTACATGGCGTGCCGTGTTGATTGGTCTTCTGCTAATTCCCGTCAACTGTTATTGGATTATCCAGATGGAAGTGGTACGCTATTCTGGAATCCCCACAACAATCTCTCTCCTCTTCAACGCGGTTTTCTGCCTCTTCGCACTCAGTCTGCTGAATACGCTTGTCCACAGGCTCAAACCCCGGCTTGCCTTTTCCCAAGCTGAGTTTCTAGCCGTGTACGTCATGATTTGTCTAGCGTCCGCCATCGCTGGACACGGTTTTATGCAGATGCTTGTCCCGATCATGGCATACCCCTTCTGGTTCGCCACACCTGAGAACGAGTGGAGAGAGATTTTCTGGCGCTATATCCCGCGATGGTTGACTATTGATGACATGAAGGCGCTAGAAGGATACTATAAAGGCGAATCGACCCTGTACACTCAACTCCACTTGGGAGAATGGGGAATACCTGTCCTCGCTTGGACAGCGTTTATTTTTGCTCTAGTGTCCGTTATGCTGTGCATCAACATCATACTCCGTAAGCAGTGGGCAGAAACTGAGAAACTCGCCTATCCTGCCATACAACTTCCGCTAGAGATGATGACTCAGCGCCGCTCGTTTCTGAAAAACAAAATGATGTGGTTGGGCTTCGCCATTGCCGGGGGATTTGATCTAATCAATGGACTTCACTACATCTTCCCTCAAGTGCCGTACATTCCCATAAAACGACACAACTTGCACCACCTGTTCACCGAGGCGCCCTGGAACGCAATCTATCTCTTTCGAGTTTCATTTTATCCCTTTGCCATCGGTCTGAGCTATTTTATGCCCTTGGACGTTTCTTTCTCATGCTGGTTCTTTTACCTCTTCTTCAAAGGTCAACAAGCGATGGCGAGTGGCTTGGGACTTGGCGATGTGTATAGTCCGACAATGGATATGGCGACCGACGAGCAATCATGGGGTGGGTACCCAGGAGTTCTAGTCGTTGTCCTGTGGATGGGGCGCAAACATATCTGGCGTGTCTTCAAGGCGGTATTCGGCGGTGCGGCCGTGGACGATTCCAAAGAACCGCTACGTTATAGGACCGTAGTGCTTTGGGGGTTGGCGTCTTTTGCCTTCCTGATATTTTTCTGTTACCAAACCGGAATGGGTGTGTGGATCTGTGTCCTTTTTTTCCTGATCTACTTCGGACTGTCCACAGCCATCTCGAGAATCCGCGCGGAAATTGGCTCCCCGGTGCACGACATGCACTGGATGAGTTCGGATGAAATCCTCTTTCGAAGCATCGGCACTAGAACCCTCGGCCCGCAGAATCTGACAGTTTTTTCACTTTTTTACTTTTTCAACAGAGCGCAATATAGCCACGTAATGCCCCAACAACTGGAAGGGTTTAAGCTTGCGGAGAGGGTGAACGTAAGCAATCGACTATTTATCTGGGGATTGATATTCGCGTGTATTCTTGCGCCGTTGGCGACCTTCTGGGCGTACTTGCACATCTTCTACGAGCGCGGTGCCATTCTCTGGCACTGGCAGGGGGCCGAAGCTTATGGTCGTCTACAGCGATGGCTCACCTATCCCAGCTCAGTCGACCTCACCGGGCTTACGTTCATGGGAGTCGGATTCGTCTCCGCGATTTTTCTTTATCTCATGCGAATGCGATTTATTTGGTGGCCCTTCCATCCCGTCGGCTACGCCGTGTCCGGGAGTGAGTACATGAACAATATCTGGTTCTGCATTCTAATCGGTTGGTTCATCAAAGGCACAATTCTCCGGCATGGTGGAGTGAAGGCGCATCGGAAAGCGATTCCCCTGTTCCTCGGGCTAATCCTTGGTGAGTTTACGATAGGTAGCCTGTGGACGATTGTAGGCATCGTGCTCGACATACCAACCTACGGATTCTGGTTCTAGCCCTTTGCGTTGTAGTCAAGCTTGGGAGCGATCTCCTGATCTCGACAGCCCATAAGTTAGGTTGGACATCGTGAACCCCAACACATTAAATGTCTTCAATAGCTGCTGTATTCCTTACCAATGTCCGTGCAAGCCCATAAAGGAGAGATATGTCTATAAAAAAACTGGCTGCTGCTAAAAGCCCAAACAATGATGAGTTCTGGACTAAAGTTCGGGAGGAACTTGGAATTCGCTCCGACCCGATATATCTAAACACCGGTTCCCTTGGGCTTCTGCCCGTTCAAGTCGCTGATGGCGTAGCGCGATACTATCGACTCTACACGGTACAAGGTATTGAGGCGCAGTTCAGCACAGCGGAGCAACAGGCGGATGTACGTCGTCGGCTTGCAACCTTCATCGGCGCTGACGAGAACGAAATTGCCTTCACGCGTAATACAACGGAGGCGGTGACCGCAGTAATTGACGGCATCAAGTTGGAGCCCGGAGATGAGGTGCTTACCACCGCACACGAATACCCCGCCGTGACGCAGCGCTGGAAAAGAAGAGAAGGACGCTTTGGTATCAGAATTCGCACCGTAGACATACCGAGTCCACCGGATAGTCCGGAGCAGATTGTAGATTTGTTTAAGCAAGCCATTACAAAGCGAACCCGAGTTATTTTTTTCTCCCACATTACCCGTGGTCCCGGCTTGTTGTATCCTGCGAAAATGCTTTGCCAGCTTGCACGTGAACATGGGCTAATCTCCGCGATTGATGGCGCCCAGGTCGTCGGTATTCACCCCTTGGATTTACACGACATCGGCTGCGACTTTTACGCCAACAGCCTTCACAAATGGGCGCTGGCGCCTGCCGGTTGTGGGCTTCTGTACGCGCGTCGAGATAGCCAGCGGCAATTTTGGCCGCGCGCCGGGGGCACATTCCCATGGGATGAGTCTGCGCAGGGATTTGAGCTTGTCGAGGACATTGGAACCTATGCGGTGCCAGTGTGGCTTGCTGTCGGCGATGCCCTAAATTTAATCAATCAGATTGGTTTTGAAAACGTCGTTGCACGTGCTCGCATGTTGTCGGACTATCTAAAAGCCGAACTGGTTAAGCGTCCCTTTGTTCGGCTGGCGACATCGTTATTACCCAACCTCTCTGGTGCGGGACTAACATCGTTCGCTCATCGGAGCTATACTGGCAAGATCGTACGCGAACGGATTAACCGAAAACTGCGCTTCGTAACGGGCGAGGATTGGAATGGAGGCGCCGATAACACCCGTGTGTCAACACACTTTTACAATACGAAAGAAGAACTAGATCTATTTCTGGAGGCGCTCGATAATCTATAGCCACTGGACTTGCGCGGAGACAGGAGGTCACGACCGTAGGCAGCAATCTTGTAGTATGCCCACTGTAAGTTAAAAGAACCGCTGGTTCGTAGTAGCACAATTCATTGTGCGTCTCCGGAATCACAAAAATGACGCCACACCTCATAAAATCTGTACCAATCTTCTTCTTGGACTCATTCCAAGTCGTAACTCGCACGTTACGAGAGCCAAGGGTTTGTAGTAGCACAATTCATTGTGCGTCCTGTTGTGGCGGTAACATCTAGAAAGGAAAATCGTATCAGTTCCTATAAAATGTCCCTATCGCTGACTATTCAAACAAGGTCTACATGTTTCCCACCTTAACATCATCCCATTTATATTCGACAGTGCCCAGCGCATCAACCGAAAACCACGCGTCCTTAATGGCAGGCGCTGCCGAGACCATTATTACACCAGCGATGGACGAATTAGAGGTCTACGGTGAGTTATATGCACGTGCACTTGTGCTAGACGATTGTTCCCACTCCAAGCCTGCGGGAAATTCGATGAAACGATTTCTCATCGTCACACTGGACCACGGCGGCCAATCGCTCGCCGAAAACCAAGTGTTACGCCACGTGATAAGTAGAGCCACGGGCATCCTTGCGGACGATATCATCGTAAATTACAGCCACTCGCACAACGCTCCCGGACCAAAGAAAAGCTGGCGGAAGGTGGACCAGAAATCCAACTCGGATCTTGAACCCCTGTACGAGGACTGGTTAGCGCATGACGTTCACGGGCTCTCGCCGTGGGAAGAATGGCAGTACCTTCAGATCGCAGGGGCCGCAAAACGTGCGAGCTCTCGTCTTCAACCCGCAACATTGTCTGTTGGCAGAGCACCGGCGCGCATTGCCTATAACCGTCGCCTAATGCAAGATGGTCGAATTCGACACGGTGTCAATCCTCACGGCCCAATCGCACCGTGGGTTGACGTTCTTGGCGTGCACGGAGAGAATGGAACTCGAATCGCGGTGCTTTTCTCCTATGCGGCGCATCCCGTTATCGTTCACCACGATTGGAAGACTGGTAGTCACTCGGTGATTGGCCCCGATTACCCCGGTTACGCCGTTAATCACCTCCGAAATCTATTGGATAAAGGCGGAGAGCCGGAAGGGGTGATCATGTTTGCACAAGGCTGGTCGGGCGATGTCAACGCCTATCCGAGAGCAAGCGGCGATTTCGACGCCTGCGATGCCGCCGGATTTTCACTGGCTTTTTCCGCGGAGCGTGCCCTCGCTGAGTCCAAGGAGGTGCGCGCCGCACCGTTGAGGACTCATTCCCTAGCACTGTCTTTGCCGTGCAAACTCCCATCTGTAAAAGAATGTCAAGACTGGTTCGAAGACCCAATCGCCTACGACCCGGAAGGGTTTCCATATGGTCTTGGAAATCTCGAACGTCTAATGGAGATTGCAAAGCGTGGTGAGCGGCACTTCCGAGAGCTACCTCTGCGCGCTATTGCTATTGGCTCTGAGTTATGTCTGATTCTCGCGCCGGGTGAACTCTTCGTAGAGTATCAGTTGTTTGCCGACGAGATCTCCCAATTCGCTCATACCGTGGTGCTTGGCTTTACGAATGCGAACATCGGTTACATCGGGACACAGAAGGATTATGAACTGCCAGGACTGACGGGTGGGCATGGAATTGCGCTTAATTCTGCGATGCCTCTCGAAATGGAGGCGGAAGGGAAGGTCAAAGACGGTATCAAACGTCTGGTGGACGAACTGAAAGCCGAATGTTCGTAAGACGACAGTCAAAAAACCGAGATTTTTCCCGAAAACACGGTTTCTTAATGCTGCTCGCTGCTATGGAGCACGACGTGATCCTAACTCGTAGGTTGGGTTGAACCGAGTGAAACCCAACTGCAAATGAATTCAGCACTCAGATGATTTCCACTGCGGATTGAGGAAACCTTAATTCCTGTTAACGCAAAGTCAACCCGCCGTCAATGTACAATACATTCCCCGTAGCATGCGGATTGCCCATCAGATATAGAATCGTTTGAGCGACATCTTCGGCTTGAGCAATGCGTTTGGCGGGAAGCGTTCTGGCAGCGGACTCAAACATCTCTTGTCGCTGTTTTCCCGGAAGTGAGTTAAATCTCGGGGTGTCGACCAGCCCCGGTGAAACAACATTCACGCGGATCGGCGACAACTCAACTGCCAGAGCTCGCCCTAACCCTTCAACCGCGCTGTTGATCGACGCTTGTGGGACAGCGCCTGGCTCGGGGTGTTGACTGTAAGCTCCTGCCATCAGAACAATCGAGCCGCCTTCCCGAATGTTAGGTACGCCGCACTTCACCGCTTCATACTGTCCCCAGAACTTGCTGTCAAACCCTCGCCGTGCGGTCTCAACGTCAAGTTCTAGGAATCGACCCAATGCCCCCTCGTTTCCCGGTGTCGTTAGGTGGTCAAAATCACCTGCAACATCGAAAAGACGTTGAATCGAGGCGGATTCTCGCACATCGACGCTGACAATTTGGACATCACCATGTATCTGATCCCTCGCTTGTTCCAATCTTTCCTGTGACCGACTAGCGATGACAACTGTTGCCCCATCTACGGCAGCGGCATGAGCGGTTGCCAAGCCGATTCCCGAACTCCCGCCAATCACAATTATCTTTTTGCCCGACAAACTCATCGTGCGTTCCTTTCTGTAAACTTAAACTTGTAGTAAATCTAAACTCTGAGGAAGGGATTTCGCGGGAAGAAAGTTACGAGGAGAAACGCGTGAAGATCTGGGCTCAGATTGAGTAAATCATACGACTCGCTTCTTCGTATTCCGATTTCAGGGGATCGGTTGAAAGGAATAGCTTCTGATACGGTTCGTAAAGCTGGATATAACTCCAATTGACCCCGCAGAGAATCTTCCTTTCATTCGCCAGCTTCACAAAGCGTCCGCGAAACTTCGCCCGCGTAGTTTCTGGTGGGAGATGCATTGCCTTGTCGACCTGTTCGTCAGTGACAATCCGCTCGACTTTGTCGTTCTTTTCCAGTTTATAGTATAATCCGGTTTTCGATTTTTCCCCGTCTTTCCGAATATTATGGTATTGAAGATCGAACATCAACACCTCGGCAGAATCCCAATTGAGATTTCGACTGGCAACATACGTCTCGATTAGTTTTTTCTTGATGGCCCAGTCAAGTTCCCGGTCGAGTGACGATGGGTCCCTTGCCAGATGCTTCAACACATATTCCCACTTTTCCATCACCTGCTCAGTAATCGAATCTAACTCTGACTGTTCAAAATACTGCTTTGCGCACTCGAAGTATTGCCATTGAAGTTCAACTGCAGAGAGCCGTTTCCCGTTCTCCAACTCAATCTTGTGTGTGCACGTGGTGTCTTCTGAAATCTCTCGAATTGCTTTGACGGAGTCACGCAATGCGAGGCGTTGCCTAATGAAATTGTCCTCTATCATACGCAGAACGATTGCCGTTGTTCCCACCTTGAGAAAGGTGGCAAACTCAGACATGTTGGAATCGCCGACGGTAACGTGCAATCGTCTGTACTTCTCCCGGTCGGCATGCGGCTCATCATGCGTAAAAATAATCCCTTGTGGCGCTGTTGTTGTATCAAGAGAAATCTCCTCGCGAATATATTTTGCACGTTGGGAGATGACGTATCTGCCGCGATTGGTAGGCATAAGTTTGCCGGCGCCCGTAAAAACTTGGCGGGTTACGAAGAAGGGGATAAGCTGTGAGGCGAGTTGGCGGAAACTCACTCGGCGATCCATCAAATAGTTTTCATGACAGAGGTAGGTATTTCCGGGGGTGTCGGTGTTGTTCTTGAAAACCGAGATTTTACCGTAAAAGCCGTCAGAACGCATCTTCCTTTCGGCCGTTGTTGAGAGGCGCTCAATGATTCGCTCTCCCGCTTTGTCGTGCGCGATTAGTTCGATTACGTTGTCACATTCAGGAGTAGCATATTCGGGGCGGAGACCTTCCTTTTGATAAAATCGAGCCCCATTTTCTAGGAACACATCCGGATACATCCTACCCGAAATTATCTCGCGGAAGAGGTACATGGACGCATTCTGGATCGCGAGCGTTCTCCCGCCGCGCCGATCTGGAGTGCAGGTAATATGATACTCGTTTTCAAGTCCGTAAATTCTACGGTCCATTATATGTACCCCATTTTTCTATCCACTTCGGGAGAATCGAACCGTAGAAACGAATATGTGCGTTAACAAAGTAAATGCAAGTTCCCGGAACTTTCAAGAGTGGATATCGGCAACAGGAAGGTTCAAGGGGGAAACGCCTGAAAGTCTGGGCTCAGATTGAGTAAATCATACGACTCGCTTCTTCGTATTCCGATTTCAGGGGATCGGTTGAAAGGAATAGCTTCTGATACGGTTCGTAAAGCTGGATATAACTCCAATTGACCCCGCAGAGAATCTTCCTTTCATTCGCCAGCTTCACAAAGCGTCCGCGAAACTTCGCCCGCGTAGTTTCTGGTGGGAGATGCATTGCCTTGTCGACCTGTTCGTCGGTGACAATCCGCTCGACTTTGTCGTTCTTTTCCAGTTTATAGTATAATCCGGTTTTCGATTTTTCCCCGTCTTTCCGGATATTGTGATATTGTAGATCCAACATTGACACGTCGGCAGAGTCCCATTCTAGCCTTCGACTGGCAACATAAGTCTCGATTAGTTTCTTCTTGATGACCCAGTCAAGTTCCCGATCAAGTAATAAGGGATTCGCTTCCAGACAATTCAATGCATATTCCCATTTGGACATCACTTCGTCAGTAATCGGATCTGACTCTGACTGTTCAAAATACTGTTTTGCGCACTCAAGGTATTGCCGCTGGAGTTCAACTGCAGAGAGCCGTTTCCCATTCTCCAGCTCAATTTTGTGTGTGCAGGTCGTATCAATTGAAATCTCCTGAATAGCCTTGACGGAGTTGCGCAATGCGAGGCGTTGTCTGATAAAGTTGTCCTCTATCATTCGAAGGACAATGGATGTGGTTCCCACCTTGAGGAAGGTAGCAAATTCCGACATGTTGGAATCGCCAACGATGACGTGCAATCGCCTGTACTTCTCGCGATCAGCATGCGGCTCGTCACGCGTGTTAATGATACCACGTGCAGTCGTTGTTGCGATTGAGATTTCCTCGCGAATATGCTGTGCTCGCTGGGAGATGACGTATCTACCGCGATCGGTACGTATGGCTTTGCCGGCGCCGGTGAAAACTTGGCGGGTTACGAAGAAGGGGATAAGTTGTGAGGCGAGTTGGCGGAAACTCACGCGCCGGTCCATTAAGTAATTCTCATGACAGCCGTAGGTATTACCGGGAGTATCGGTGTTGTTTTTGAAAACCGAGATCTTCCCGAAAAACCCGTCGTACCGCATCTTTTTTTCGGCCGTGGCAGAGAGGCGCTCAATAATGCGTTCGCCGGCTTTATCGTGCGTAAGAAGCTCGATTACATTGTCACATTCGGGTGTGGCATATTCGGGATGACAGCCGATATCTTGATAAAATCTGGCTCCATTTTCGAGAAACACATCCGGATACATCCGCCCCGAAATTATTTCGCGGAAGAGGTACATGACCGCATTCTGAATTGAAAGCGCTTTTCCACCGCGCCGCTCCGGAGTGCAGATGATACCGTATTCGTTTTCTAGTCCGTAAATCCTACGGTCCATGCCCTAAAAGATCTTCTCGAGCTCTTCAGGAAGAAGACGTCGAAACTTACGTCGTTCCTGTTCTTCATCAAGTAGTGCAACCTCGATCGTATCAGCCACAATCTCATACCGGGGCTCTTCCGAATTTTCCTCATCAACGTCCTGTTCAACCGTTTCGAAGGCTTTGATTCCGAGACGGATAGCATCCTCTAACGCCATGCCTTCCTTGTGTTCTTGTTCTAGAATCTCAACGATTGAATCGGCCCGACCGCCTATTACTGCATACTGCTCCTCTTCTCCAAAGGTGCCATCGAAAGACAGATGATAAATTCGATTGTTCGACGAGGCGTCGCTTTTCACTTCGCAGACCAACAACTCGACTTCAAGCGGTTTGGAATCCCATTCCCGGAAATTTGCCCCGATACTTTGCGAATATACCGTTGTGAGCCACTTAGCCGTAACGTCCTCACGATTGTAGTTGAAACCTTTAATCTCGGCCTGTTCGATTCCGTAACGCCTCAAGGCTTCATATTCTGGTGATAACCCCGTCGCTGCTAATGCTATCCGATCATAAACCTCGGAAATCTTGAAAACCGTTGTCAATGGATTTTCGGCGACCATCACGATGCCACTATTATACTCTAGAGCAATTACCTCTTTCGCCTGTTCAATGCCGCGCTGCGCAAGGTCGCGCTTATCCTGTATAATTTGCTCCGGTGACACGTAATACGGTGAGGACATTCTCACCTCCTTCGATTCGCGTTGCTATTCTTTCAATCTCTCAAGTAAATCCGCGTAAAGCGACTTGACCTCGGACTCCGGAATGTCCGAGATACCACTCTGATCAATAATCTTGATCGTTGGATAGATATCTCGAATCAGGTCGGGTCCGCCGGTACCCAAATCCTCATCGGCGGCATCCCAAAGTGCTTCAGACACAACTTTCAGGATATCATCCCGCGACATACCGGGCCGATAAAGTTTCTTCAGCGTCGATCGCGCATCCTTACCACCGGATCCAATGGCGTAGTAGGCACTTTCGTCATAGCGTCCGCCGATTGCATCATACTTGAAGATTCGCCCTTGCGCCTGCCTTGAATCGAAACCCGCGAAAATGGGGACGACAATCAGTCCTTCCAGAGCCATATTAAGATTCGCTCGCAGCCAATTTGACAGAAAGTTTGCTTTGCCATCCAAGCTCAACATTGTGCCTTCGATCTTTTCATAAAACTCAACCTGAACTTGGAACAACCTTGCCATCTCAATTGCTAAACCGGCGATGCCGGCAATCGCAATAGCGGAAGATTTATCAATTTCATAGACCTTTTCAATGCGGCGTTCACCGACTTGAAAGCCATCTGTCGCCTGGCGATCTCCAGCGATAACGACCCCTTCGTCATAAACTGCGGCTAATACCGTGGTTCCTTCGAGAAGATCCAAAGCTGAATTGGGGGAGGCGACGGTAGGCGGGGCTTGTTGGTGAGAATGTGTAGGCGGGTTTCCTGTATGAAACGGTGCTAATAAATCCGGACGTTTCTGCCTAAGCACCTCAATGAAGTTAGAGGAGCTGTAATCGCGATTGTCGAACACGACTACTGTCCTCCCCTTTGAATGTAATTCTCGACAAACTCCTCAGAATCTTCTTCCAAGATTTCGTCAATCTCGTCAAGAATCTGGTCGAGGTCTTCCGAGAGCTCTTCGCCCTGTTCAGCGAGTTCAGCATCCGGCTGAATATCCTCAACATCCTGAGGCTGTTTATCTCGTTGCTCCTTCTCTTGCTTATCGGATCGCATGTTGCCCCCTTTCGGAATCTGCAATCGAGATTTATATCACTTTCTATGGCATAATTGAGTTTGAGCCCGTTTGAGAGTAGATTCGTAGCGTGGATTAAAGGAGCGACTTGATCAAGTGACCGAACGGGGAGCGCGATGAAGACGAATCCTCTTCGATTTGCGACCCCTTGTTTAAATGGGCTCTCAAGAGGCTTTGGTGGATATTTCTTGCACAACCTCGTCGGCGCATCGGCTACTCAAAAGATCGCCGACAAGCTCTTGGGTCCCAAAATGCGGTCGATCCATCACAATTTTGTCCAGAGACGAACCATTGAGACAGAATATCATCGAATTCCAACTGGCGCTGTGAATCTCGTTGGGAAACCTTTTTAGGCAAGTGCCGCGGAAATAGGCGCGTGTATCCACAGGTGGATTCGTGATTGCATGGACTATTTCCTCTCGATTAACGAACTGTTTCACACGCCCGTTCTTGAGCAGACGTGCATACAATCCTTTATCCGGACGAATATCATGATACTGCAGGTCCAACATCCGGACGCGTGCGTCCGACCATTTAAAACCGTGACGCTGGATATAAGCGTCAATAAGCCTCTTTTTGGTTACCCAGTCCAAAATGCCGCTCAGGCTCATTGGATCCGCTTCAAGTCGATCCAAAACGAACTCCCATTTTTCCATCACATCATTCATGTTAGGTAACGAACCGACATCGACAAGATGCTCTCTCGCCAAGCCGAGATATTCGCGCTGGATTTCAATTGATGTCCGCCTTCGCCCATCCTCCAAAACCAGCGGAGTTTTACACGAAAGATCGCGCGACACTTTTTTGATGTCGGGAACCGGTTCCGAGAGTTTGAACCTCTCCCCAATGATGCCCTTCTCAATGAGTTGGAGCGTGAGGCACGTGATTCCAACCTTCAAGTAGATGGAGAGTTCCGACATATTTGAGTCTCCGACGATGACGTGTAGCCGGCGGAATAGTTTTTCATCGGCATGCGGTTCATCGCGCGTATTGATGATTGGCCGCGCTACCATCGTACTTAGTCCTATCTCCGTTTCAAAGAAGTCGGCGCGTTGCGAAATCTGATAGTCAGTTTCTTCCGTGCCATTTTCGGCGCCTATCTTGCCGCTGCCCGTGATAATTTGACGGGTGACCAGAAACGGAGTTAATCCGTCTACGATGTCCTGAAACGGAACCGTCCGAGACATCAAATAATTTTCATGAGAGCCGTAACTGTGTCCTTTATAATCGGTGTTGTTTTTGTAGATAATGATCTCTTGGTTGTTGGGTAGAAGCTCCTCGGCGGCAAGCCGGCTCAAATCAAGAATCAACTCCCCTGCTTTCTCGTAGATAACGAGGTCACGTGGGTTGGTGCATTCCGGCGTGCAATACTCTGGATGCGCGTGATCGACATAATACCGACCGCCATTAATCAGGATGTCGTTAATCAAGCTGTTGTTTTCCCGGTCCGGCGTATCGTTCTCGCCTTCAGTCATGAAGCCTCGGGCGTCCATCAGCGGGGTTTCCTGATCATAATCCCAGGTAACTCCTTTCAACTCCCGATCCTTGTACGCGTTCACAACTAGCGTCGAGGCCGCGACGGGGTCTTGGTCACGTGCATTTTTTACCGAGATACCGTATTCGGTCTCGGTACCCATGATCGTCGGTATCGTCATATCGGTTTGTGAGTTGAGGCGAATCTAACTGCACTGCCTTCTCAAGATTAGAGATACGCGCCGCCTTTGATTACCCTCACGTCCTTCCGTTTGTTACGCTCCGATTCATTGACCAAGGCTCTGATATTGACAATCTTCTCACCTTTACGGCCGGAGATTTTCGCCCAATCATCGGGATTCGTCGTATTAGGCAAATCCTCGTTCTCCTTATATTCCTCATGGATGGCATCCTTAAGATTTTCGAACGTCATGCCCTTTTCCTTTCCATCGGAACTAATCAACCGTTTGATTGCCATCTTCTTCGCACGTGACACAATGTTCTCAATCATTGCTCCGCTAACGAAATCCTTAAAGTAAAGGACATCACGTTCACCGCGGGCGTAGGTCACCTCAATGAATTTATTCTCTTCGGTAGTTGCATACATCTCATCAATGGCGTGATCGATAAGATGCTGGACAGTTTTCTCGCTGTCGTTGCCGAATCGATCAAGTTCGAACGGGGCGATGGGCAGTTCCGGGGTCAAATACTTGGCAAAAATGTCTTTCGCGCCTTCCGCGGTGGGTCGATCTATCTTGATCTTGATATCTAATCTTCCTGGGCGCAGCACGGCTGGATCTAGAAGGTCTTGCCGATTGCTCGCACCAATCACAACCACATCCCGCAGACTCTCGACCCCGTCGATCTCGGCTAAGAATTGAGGCACCAGAGTCGATTCCATATCGGATGAGATTCCCATACCTCTTGATCGGAAAAGAGAGTCCATCTCATCAAAGAATATAATGACTGGTACGCCTTCTTTGGATTTCTCGCTCGCTTTCTGGAATACCTCGCGAATCTTGCGCTCTGTCTCGCCGACATACTTGTTCAGTAATTCCGGTCCCTTGATATTGATGAAATAACCCCTGATATCATCTCTCCCGGTCTGCTGACGCACCCTCGTGGCCAAGCTATTTGCAACTGCTTTGGCGATCAGAGTCTTGCCGCAACCGGGCGGGCCGTAAAGTAGAATGCCTTTCGGGGGCGTTAGGGAGAACTCCTTGTATTCATTGGGATAGAGGTATGGCGTCTCTATTGCGTCACGAATCGCTTCGATCTGCTCGTCTAGTCCGCCAATATCCGAGTATCTGATGTCCGGTACAGCTTCAAGCAAGAGATCTTCCACTTCGGTTTTGGGGAGTTTTTCCATTACCATCCCCGTACTGTGGTTCAGTAAGACATTATCGCCGAGTTTCAGCATCTCAGCCTTAAGTGGTTCGGAAATCTCTACGACGCGTTCCTCATCGGCACGGAGGCTAACAATTGTGCGAGATTCGTCAAGCACTTCCTTGATTTTGACGACTTCGCCGCGCTGATCGAAATCTCGAACTCCTACGACATTTAACACGCCATTGACAATTACCTCTTGTCCCTTTTTAAGCTGGTCGACGTTGATATCCGGGTCCGACTTAACCTTCCACCTCTTGCCGCCGAGATCAATATCAATGGTGTCATCATCATTTACCCCAAGAAACACACCGTAGTTGTTCGGTGGTGCACTTAGCTGTTCCACCTTTTCCTTCAGGTGTTCCAGCTTCTCCTTTGCCTCCTGAAGTGTACTGGTCAGTTTCCTATTCCGCCGATGGGCTTGCATCAGTTCACGGGTCATTTCGTAGAGACGAACGTCTGCATCGTCGGAAGGAGCGGCGTTAAGGCGCCTTTTCAAGTCATCGTTTTCGTTTTCTAGCGATTCGATCATGAACTCCATTTCACGAATCTGCTTTTCATTGTAAGACTTCCGATCCGATGAACTTGCCGTCGGCCTTGATGCATCCTCAATTTCTTCGAATGGGCCTACAGTGTCTCGTTTCTTGATGGACATGATCTTATCCTATGTTATTGAAATTTGAATAACAATATGGAATACGCTCAAAAGATTGTCGCGAGTCTCTACTAGACCTCTGAAAGAATAAATGCCATACAAGTTTTCAAAACCGCATGCTGATACAATCCGGCGAGGTAAACCTAACACGATTATAGCACTTTCGCGAAAATTCTGTCAAGGATAATGTCCCTTCGCAGCGTTGCCAAACTCGCCGCAATCGCGATGAGTCTGCTTAACTGTGCGAATGCAACTCACCCTAAACCTATCCAGCTTCGCCAGGAATCGAAGCAGCGGATGATGCCGCAAGGATTCCTACCTCTTCCCTAATCTTGCCTTCGATGTCGGCGGCAAATTCCGGGTTTGCTTTCAAGTGTTCCTTGACGCTATTTCTGCCCTGCCCGAGTCGTTCATCGTTGTACGAGAACCAAGAGCCGCTTTTCTGGATAATACCTTGATCGACCGCTAGATCCAAGATATTTCCCTCTTTGGAAATTCCCTCGCCGAATATCAAATCAAATTCCGCCTCTTGGAACGGCGGAGCAACTTTGTTCTTGGCGACTTTGACTCGCACGCGGTTTCCTAACACTTGGTTCCCCTCTTTTAACGTCTCGACCCTACGCATTTCAAGCCTGACTGAAGTATGAAATTTTAGGGCGAGACCACCGGGTGTCGTTTCCGGATTGCCAAACATAATCCCGATCTTTTGGCGAATCTGATTCGTAAAAATCACGCACGTTCTGGACTTGTTGGTTACGCCCGACAGCTTTCGCAGCGCTTTGGACATGAGACGCGGCAACAAGCCGACATGCGCATCGCCCATGTCTCCTTCAATTTCCGCCTGCGGCGTTAAGGCTGCGACCGAATCAATTACTACGATGTCAATCGCGCCGCTTCGGATAAGCGTTTCGACAATTTCTAACGCCTGTTCACCCGTATCCGGTTGTGAGATTAACACGTTCTCCATGTTTACGCCGATTCTCTTCGCATAACTTATATCCAGCGCATGTTCAACATCGACAAACGCTGCGACCCCACCCAGTTTCTGAGCTTCGGCAACCATGTGAAGTGTAAGAGAGGTCTTGCCGGTAGCTTCATGACCAAAGATTTCGATTATTCGACCGCGCGGAATGCCGCCGACCCCGAGCGCGATGTCAAGTGAAAGTGCCCCGGTTGGAATTGAGTCCACTGGAACGACATCTGTATCCGTTAAACGCATAATCGCGCCTTTTCCATGTTCTCGCTCAATTTGCGATATTGCGTTATTTATGGATCCGTTTTTTTCATCTGCTGTCATTATCGGTTTAATCTCCCTGTATAAATCGGTCAATAATCGAGCATGGGACAATCAAGGGCATTGAATGAGCAGGTAGAGGGGCGTAAAGTTATACTATGTCGTAGAACGACTGCTGAAACGGCAAGTTTCTAAAGGCGTATAGATAGCTCCGCTTTGTCGGAGCTCGCTACGGACAACTCGAATCTGATCAACGATTAGGGTGGCGCCATTGATTGTATCATATTGTTGGAATACGTCAACGAGAGGTTTCAAATTGATTCGACGTTTGACTCGGGCAAGCGTTAAATGTGGGCGGAACGGCTTCTCATCGCGCCCAAATCCATGTTGACCTAATCCGGCATCGATTTCTTTGGAAATGGCAACAACCTCGTTTGCGCCTGTTTTCACTCCTGCCCAAATAATCCTCGGACGAGTCGGGTTGGGGAAGGCTCCAATACCCCCAATCTTCATTGAGAAAGGAGGGCGCCTATTTGCCACCTTTTCAATCGCGTTTTTGATTGTGCTAATTTGGTTTGGGGCGACATCTCCGAGAAATCTCAAGGTCAAGTGAATATTTCCGCGCTTTACCCATGACGCCCCGCGGATGTTCCTCTTAAGTTCCTCCTGAACGCAAAGCAGCAGCGCCTGAATCGCATCGGGAATCTCTATCGCGATAAAGCAGCGCATCTGTTCTTGGTTCACACTTTCTATGGAGATTTGGTTCGGGTTCCAGCCAACAGGCTACGTAATTCTCGACCTGGCGAAGATTAAAAATCATCTCCGGAGTCAGACAAATCTGACGATCGCATTACGGCATATAACGCCTTACGATTCCCGTACACAAACTCTAATCCGGAGATTACGGTTAGGACAAGAGGAACGTACATCATGAAATAAATTGGCTTATACTGTTCAATCCATTCAGTCCCCACTCCACGCCCTTGGAACACGAGAAGTATCAGGCTAATGAAGATAACAACCATCTGCGACGTAGCCTTGTATTTCCCCCACTTGTTAGCCGCGACAACAGAACCCTGTGTAGCGACAAAAAGTACCCGCAAGCCTGTTACAACCAATTCACGTCCCATGATAGTGAGAACCATCCAGCCTGGGATAAGTCTTTCACCGAACAAACAGATGAGTGCTGCGCCCACCAGTAACTTGTCGGCAAGCGAATCGGCGAACTTACCGAAACTCGTTATCCCGTGTTTGCGGGCGATTCTACCGTCAAGGAAATCCGTTAATGCCGCCACTCCGAAGATGACTGCGGGAAGCAAACGGTAATATCGAAAAGATATCATGAGCGGAGGAATCATCAAGATGCGTGACACCGTCAAGCCGTTTGCCAAATTTTGGAGCGTGCGGAAGTTCATCATTCAATCACTTATCCCTTGGCACTATCGCACCGCTTTTGATAGCATGAACTCGCAGGATGGGGTACACGCAAATCTATAAAGAATCGTGCACGGTTATAGGATGGGAAGGAGGATCGCCAAATCCCTTATATCCCCTTGCGCTACCATCAAGCGAATGGTCAATGAGTGCGATAAACACTTTGCCAGCCTCTGCACGCTCAGCGGTTGAACGACTGTTTGCTGCCGAAAACAGCTAATGTAGGATGCTAGTTCAACACTGGGAAGGACAGCCGGCGATCAACTCCCAGCCCTTCCAACCTTTCGTCCTTTGATCCCCCGCAATCATTCCCTCGGTGAGATGTCTATGACCTCGGCGCCAGCCGGAATGTCGAATTTGAAGAAACCTGCCTCAAGCTTTTGGTCTCGCTTAATGTTTGTCAGAGAAATAACGCCGCTTACATCGCTGTCGGCATCGTTTTGCAGTTTATACCCGAACTGAATTGGCAGCCAATCCTTTGCCTGAATCCACATTTCCAAAGTCTCGCGCGTCATTTGCCCCTCGTCCATCGGTTTCGACAACAGATGGGGCTTGGGAGTCAATTCAAGTTGATAAACTCCTCTCTGGCTGGCGACTTCGTCAATGACAAGCCTCATGTCGTAATTCTTTTGAACATCTTGCAATGATGCGTCGATTCCTGGCAGTAGCGGTTCGTGTTCCGGGTTGTTCAGTTTCATCTTGTTTACTTGATTCAGCAATGGTGTATAAGCCCAAGAATACGTGCCATCCAACACGATGAGTTGCACGAGTTGAGTGGGATCCTTTTGTCCAACAGTCTTTTTCCGAAGCAGATTGGGCTTGCTGAAGGTCAATTCCCCGCGGGAGGAGCTCTTCACGCCATCCCGAAAAATGGTTTCCTCAAATTCCGCACTGAAATTCTGAGATTCGTTATACGCGTTCCTGAAGTTCTCGAAAACTTCGTTAACTGTAAAAGTGTATCCCAATCTTACAGTAGGGTTAAGCAGCAAAAATGCAAGAACTGTTACTCCCGAGAACAACCTCATCGCAACCTCCATCACCAGCTAAGTATCGCCGGCAGTATAGCACTTGCCGCGATTAGCTGTCAACGCTCTTTTCCCGCCGATCAAGCATCTCTTGGTTCACAGTTTCCCGAACTTCGTTGTCTGTCACATGCACCCTCGACCAATCTGAGAGGATCACTTCCGCTTCGTTCGGTTTCTCCAATGCATGTCGAACGAACCGCTCGAGAAGTCCTGAGATCTCCCTATTCCTAAATATGCCCTGAAACCAGATTGAAAACTCTTTTATCGCTTCCGTATCTGCGGAAAACGCCCAGAAATTCAGTTGGCAGAAGTCCAATCCCTCTTCGCACGTCTTCCGTGAAATCCACACTCTCTTAGGAAAGCTCTCCAAGATAGGGAAGAGATCTATCAATAAGCAACACAATCTGTCATCCAAGTAGGAAATCCCTGGCAAGATGTCAAACCGCACACTCAATTTCTGAGCTTGAAGTGGGATTGCATCGCCCATTCCTTGAGCGTTTGCGGTGTTGGTTTCAAGGATTTTCTGTTTCCTGTTCTTGAAAAGCAAAATCTGTTGTCCCTCGGAAGTTTGATTTTCTCATTCTCGAAATCGCTTTCCCCGGTAATTATACTCACCGTTTTTCGGGCAATGCAATGCGAAATCTGTCTGGGTCGACAGCCTCCTAAGGGGTGTGTTATAATTTCTGCTAATCACACGTTGTAGAGATGTACGATCGTGATTACCTAAATACATCGTAGCCGGTGACTTTATTTTTCTCTAAATAAGCCAAGGCGAGAGAACAAATCCGTATTTCATCGGTTCCTGCTTACGAAAACCTACATGTGATCCACCAACAAGGAAGTCATGAGAACATCCCATAAATACTTGGATCCGGCTGCTTTGTCTCGACTCGGCAACATGGAACTGGTTGCACGGCTAGTCGTGGAGGGATTCGTAACCGGGCTGCACAAGAGCCCCTATCAAGGCTTCAGCGTAGAATTTGCCGAACACCGGCAATACATGCCCGGCGACGAAATTCGGTACATCGACTGGAAGGTGTTCGGAAAATCCGATCGTTATTATGTCAAGAAATTTGAGGAAGAGACCAACCTACGCGCTTACATTGTGTTAGATGCTAGTGCGTCGATGAATTACAAATACGATGAGAACAGCCTGACAAAATTTCAATACGGCTGCTATTGTGTAGCCTCATTGTCGTATTTGATGCTCAAGCAGCGCGACTCCGTAGGCATGGCAATCTTTGATACGCACATCAAGGAGTATATTCCGCCGCGAGGTGCTGCAACCCACCTGCAAGCAATCCTGTCCTGCCTGGAGAATACCGAACCTGGGAATGAGACTGATCTCGGTACAATCTTTCATGAACTTGCAAAACGAATCGTCCGTCGAGGCTTAGTAATCGTGATTTCAGACCTCCTTGATGAACCGTCAAAAGTGTTGTCCGCGCTTAAACACCTACGCCACCGAAAACACGAAGTCATCGTCTTTCATCTATTGGATAAAGCCGAGACGACTTTTCCCTTTGAGGGACCTGTAGTCTTTCAAGACATGGAAACCGCTAGAACGCTCCCGACACAAGCGGATTCGCTCAGAGCCGGTTATCTGGAACAGTTGGAAGCGTTTATTCAAGACTATCGTCGTGGTTGTGGCGGGAATTCGATCGATTACGTCCAAATCGACACGTCAACACCATTCGATCTTGCCTTGTCATCGTATCTGGCTCACAGAAAATAACAACCTTCCCCGACTTCCCATCTTCCCTTGCACTCCCCCATTCTTTCCTCCCGGCTCGCCTCCAAATCGCTCGCTTACGTCGGAGAATTGCCTTGACAATCTAGGGGCTGCACAATAAAATTACCCAATAGAAAAGACATTGAGCAAAAGCCGTCATGTGGAGTACGGTTACCAATTCTAAGCTGTGTATCCCGAGAGATTACGTATGGATGTAAAGTATACTGTTCTGATGACAGATTATGCATGGCCTTCGGTAGAACCCGAACGCAAAGTACTGTCTGAGATCGGAGCAGAACTGATTGTCGCTGAAACTGGGGCTGAAGATGAATTGGTGAACCTCGCGCCGCAAGCCGATGGTATCCTGACATGTTGGGAGCAGACGACAACCGCGGTCGTCAGAGCAGCTGATCGTTGTCAGGTCATAGGTCGATGCGGCATCGGGCTTGACAACATTGATGTGGAAACCGCAACCGAGTTGGGGATTGTCGTCACCAATGTGCCGGCATATTGCATTGACGAAGTCTCCGATCACGCGATGGCGTTGCTATTGGCATGTGCCCGCAAAATCTCCCTCTTCGACCGGGAAGTCAAGCGTGGCAATTGGGTGCGAGACGTGGGTCCCCCGGTGTACCGAATTCGCGGTAAAACGCTGGGCATCATCGGCTTTGGCAAGATAGGAAAAGCCGTAGCGCCGAAAGCCAAAGCCTTCGGGCTTGATGTCATGGTCTACTCGCCGAGCCTATCCCCGCAGGATGCGAAATCACACGATGTTCACAAGGTGGAACTTCCTGAGTTGCTGGCGCGCTCCGACTTCATCACGGTGCATGCTCCACTGAACACCAAGACGGAAGAACTATTGGGAAAAGAACAGTTCCGCCAAATGAAAGAGACCGCCTATGTCATCAACACGTCGCGAGGTGGAATCATTGACACGGCTGCGCTTTATACGGCGGTAAAAGAGGGATGGATCGCTGGAGCAGGCTTGGATGTACTGGCGGAAGAACCCCCGGCGCCGGAGGAACCGCTCATTGGACTGGATAATGTTGTGATCACTCCGCACGCCGCCTTCGCGTCTGAAGAGTCGACGTATGACCTTGAGGTGAGTGCCGCACGTGCCGTTGCCGACGTATTGATAGGCAAAATGCCTGAGTCAGTCGTTAACCGAGAAGTTTTGGAAAGTCCTCTGCTTCGTGCAAATGCCCTCGCGAATCAAGCGAGCCCGTAGGTTGGGTAGAGCGCAGCGATACCCGACTCCGACCTGCTCGGACTGGATTGACAAATCCAGTCCGTAACGAGCAATTCTACACAATATATTTCTTGCGACTTAGAGCCTGCTTGAAAAGTACGAGTTGTAAGGTGCGTACTGCGCACGCTACAGAATTGTGCGAGAAAGAAACCGAGTTTTGAAGAAAAAACTCGGTTTCGACACGCATGATTCAACTCGAAATGACTTCTGAAACAGGTTCTTATCCATAGAGTCAACATACTTGGAGTCATTACATGCAACCATTGCCTGATGCAACAGGGCACTTTGGAGAATTCGGTGGCAGATATGTTCCCGAGACGTTGATGCCCGCCCTGTTGGAACTTGAAGAGGCTTATCGGGTGCTGAGCGCCGATCCGGAGTTTCAAGAAGAGTTTCAATACTATCTGCGAGAGTACGTCGGCCGACCCAACCCTCTCTATTATGCGGACCGGTTGACCGAGGAGCTTGGTGGGGCGAAAATCTACCTTAAGCGGGAGGATCTAAACCATACTGGCGCCCACAAAATCAACAATACGATTGGACAAATTCTGTTGGCGCGCCGGATGGGCAAAAAACGGATAATAGCCGAGACTGGCGCGGGGCAACACGGTGTGGCAACCGCTACGGTCACGGCGAAATTTAACATGGAGTGCGAAGTGTACATGGGCGAGGAGGACATCGAGCGTCAGGCGCTCAATGTGTTTCGCATGGAACTCATGGGCGCGAAAGTGACCCCTGTAAACTCCGGCTCTCGGACCCTCAAGGACGCCATCAACGCCTCGTTCCGTGACTGGGTAACAAACGTGCGAACCACCTATCTCCTCATCGGTTCCGTCGTGGGAGCGCACCCCTACCCGATGATTGTCCGGGATTTCCAATCCGTAATCGGAGCTGAGACCAAGGAACAAATCCTTGAGAAGGAGGGGCGACTGCCGGATTGTGTCGTCGCAAGCGTGGGGGGCGGCAGTAACTCGATCGGGATGTTCTACCCGTTCTACGAGGATGCGAACGTGGAAATGATAGGCGTCGAAGCCGCCGGGGAGAGCATCCTGAGCGGCAAACATGCCGCCTCATTGAGCGAAGGCAGCGTCGGCGTCTTTCACGGCGCAAAATGTTATCTATTACAGGAAGACGACGGACAGATAACCCCTGCGCATTCGATTTCCGCCGGGCTTGATTATCCGGGAGTTGGTCCAGAGCATAGTTATTACAAGGCAACTGGGAGAGCTGACTATGTTTCGATCAGGGATGGCGAAGCGGTAAACGGGTTCAAGCTACTGTCGGAGACGGAAGGCATTATTCCCGCGCTTGAGTCCGCCCATGCAATTGCGCATGTCCAGAAGATCGCTCCGATGATGGAGCAAAACGCCATTATTGCGGTCTGCCTTTCCGGTCGCGGTGATAAAGACGTAGGAGGCGAGATGGGCTCCCCGCTTGCCCTTAGTCATTAAATCCTCCCAATAAACAACAGCTTGTAGTATCATGGGAGCGATTAGCGACCGCGATAGCAATCCTCAACCGAGCGGATAGAGATCCCCTCGAACTCCAAGTCACGATTCCTCGGGTTCTCGATAGCCATCCCATCTCCGATTTCCCCTCTTCGCCACCATTCTATAGGTATACTCTTTTGTAGAAACAGGCGATTGGATAGATCAAGCGACCGACTACGGCGCGCGATAACGATCCCAAGGCGATAGAGATCCCTTCGACCTCCGGCTCGCGATACTTTACAGAATCACCGAATCTCCCGTCCTCATCGCGTCCCTATCTAAATCAACTAGCCTAAGATGCCGCACTCCCGGACCGACACGGTTCCCCTGCCCTCTTATATCTCGCTTGATTTTGACGCGTCCCGGTGCTATAATTGCCCAATTGAAACGGCCTCAGATCCTAGCTCGGGAAGGAAATCAACATGCAAATCAGTTTTCAAAATGTCATTGATCTCTCCTACCAGATTGACGAAAATAGTCCGCGCGAGTTGCCGATCGACCCCGTGCGCATTTACGATACCGCAACACTGGATAAAGACGGCTATTTTGAAAGCCGTGTTGATCTCTCCGGTCACTGCGCGACGCACATTGATGCCCCGTGCCTGATGTATAACGAAGGATTCACCGTGGCGGACATTCCCAAGGATAAGCTAACGGGGAATGCTGTGCTAATGGATCTCTCCGGCGCAAAGAAACCGACCGATGCTGTGACCGCTGAAGATATTGAGGCGTGGATAGCCGCAAATGTAGAAATACCGAATGACAGTATCGTGTTCATGCGCACCGGAATGGATAAGTACGCCTATCAAGATATATTCAATCGAAGCTGGATTGGGTTCAGCGAAGATGCAGCGGAACTCTTGGTCGAAAAACGTGTCAAGCTTATTGGGACGGATGCATGCAGCATAGATTCAATGGCGGGACATCCTCCGCAGCATGATGGATTGCCGCCTGCCCATCTCGTTTTTCTAGGCGCGGGAGTTCCCCAAGTTGAAGATCTCTGCAATTTGAGTTTATTGCCCACGCAGTTCTTCACGGTCGTTGCACCCATGAAGTTGGCGCGAAGCTCGGGTGCCCCAACACGTGTCTTCGCTTTCGTATGAACTTCGGTAACGCGGCGTCTCTCCTCGCCGTTTCTAGAAATTCTTCCGTCTGCGGCATCAACCTCGCGTCCTAAAGCAAACTTCGTGTCTGTCTCGGATTTAGACTGCTGTAGGGTGCGCACTGCGCACCAGCCTTTGAAAGTGCTGACAATAACACACGACTGGGAAGTAGACTTGAACGGGCTAGAATATGGGTGACCAAATCCTAACTGAGCAGTCAAACGTCCCCCGTGAAATTCTTGACTTGCTGAGAAAAATTGGTAACAAGGCACGGTCGCCCATCTGCATCGTTGGCGGTTTCGTCCGAGATCTTCTCCTAGGGCGAGAGAATCTCGACTTAGACATCGTGATAGAAGGGGACGCCATTAGCTTTGCCCGAGAACTGGGAGAAAGTTGGGGATGGGAAATACAAACGCATCAGCGATTCGGTACCGCAACCCTGATTCAACCTACGCAAGCCAGACTTGACTTCGCTGGTGCCCGCAGCGAAACTTATGAGTGTCCCGGTGCGTTACCATTAGTTAGCCCCGGCACAATTGAAGACGACCTGCGCCGACGCGATTTCTCTATTAACGCGCTCGCTGTTCGTTTGAACTCCGAGGGCTTCGGCGCGCTGATTGATCGTTTCGGCGGAGTTAAAGATCTTCGGTCAGGACGAGTTCGCGCCCTCCACTCCGAGAGTTTCCTAGATGATCCGACCCGCATCTTTCGGGCGGTAAGATATGAAGGGCGTTACGGGTTTCAAATTGAGCCGGAAGATCAGGAGCGAATTCGCGCTGCGCTCCGCCAAGGCGTATTTGATCTGATTAGCGGGGGGCGCATTCGAAACGAAATTAACCGGATCTTGGAGGAAGACGCCGCGCCGCGCATAGTTCAACGCCTGCTCGATTTCGACGTGTTTCGGGCAATTCACCCTGGTTGGAAAGTCAGCCAAGATTTCGGCGTCGATTGGGATACGGCTCAAGAAGCGATCAATTGGGCAGGAACGAACCTCGCTGGCGAGAAAATCGACAAGAAACAGATCGCATGGATGGCGTTACTGGGGGTTACCGAATGGAATGAATCCCAGTCCCGTCATAAGGGCACGCCGGCTTATGTAATCCAAGCCATCACAGATAGGCTAGTCTTGCCTCATCGTCTCCGCAGACTATTCCAAGCCGATACCAATCTACAAAAAAAGGACTTGGCGGAAGGAATAATCTCGAAAAAAGTGCGAGAAGCGCTAGAAAGAAATAGCATCTCGCTCTCGCGAAACGCCACCATTCGAGAGGGAAAAAGCAGATGGCTTATCTCAGACGCATACAACAAGAAAACCCTTGCGATCAGAGAAGAGAATCGAGTTTTCTATGTTTATGAGATTCAGACGGAATTAACTGCTAGTCATCACCTGTGCGAAACCCTCGGCAGGTTATCCCCCGATTCCATGCCAAGCAAAGTTTATCGCCTATTGAATCCTTATGCCGCTGAACCTCTGATTTTCGCCATGATGCATCCTGAGCAACCTGATTGGCGAAAGGAGAAAATTGACAACTATTTAATCAATCTGCGAAAGATTGAACCGTTAATCGGTGGAGACGATTTGGTTCGACTCGGGCTTAAACCGGGAAAAGCATTTGCAGATCTAATAACCAAGGCGTTTGCAGCCCAGTTGGATGGCGAGATTTTCACAAAACAGGACGCGTACGAGTTTCTAGGCGTTGATGATGTTCAATCCATTTGAGGCAATCCTTCGTGTAATTCAATTCATTATCTTGTTGACTTTCCACGAGTGGGGGCATGCGAAAGCGGCACTCATGCTCGGAGATCCGACTGCAAGAGACGAAGAGCGCTTAACATTCAACCCGGCTGCACACATTGACATACTTGGAACGGTCATATTGCCATTGCTCGGCACGCTATTCGGAGGTGCGTTCTTCGGCTGGGCAAAGCCAGTACCGGTTGACCCGCGTAATCTGAAGAATCCAAAACGTGACCTGATGATTATTGCCGCGGCAGGTCCCGTGATGAACATTATTTGCACCTTTGTGATACTGGTCGCGGTCAAGCTCCTTTATGAATTTGTCGGGGGTTCTATAAACGATGAAATCTACGATCAATTAAAAGTGGCTGCTTTAATCAGTGTGTTTCTAGCAGCGTTTAACATGCTTCCCCTATTTCCACTTGACGGGTTCAGTGTGGTCTATGGACTATTGCCTTGGAAGCAGGCGCAGGCGTTTGACAGACTGCGGCCCTACGGAATGATGATTCTGCTCGGGATAATTTTCCTCCCCAATCTGTTGAGAATCCCTAACCCTGTCTTTATTATGATTCATTTGGTGTCTTACGGAATTTACGGACAGCTTGGCACACTCGTTGGCCTCTAAAAATTGTCAAGACCGAAAGGGTTAGGCAGATGAGAGGCAATCATAGCGGTTGCCCGCTCGGGTTGGATTTCCAACTCCAAGCCTTTACCCATAAAGTTGTCAATCTGCGGAAACAGCAGGGGGTGTAAACCATCTCGTCGACCAAGGTGGGATTGACGAAAACCGCCGCACGAAAATCATTCTGCATACATTATAAAACCACGTACTAATTTATGCAACCGTTACCGAAAGAATCCCATCACCAATCCACAGACTCGATATATTCCATCAAACTTGATGTTTTTGAAGGACCGCTGGATCTACTGCTTCACCTGATCCAGAAGAACGAGATGGATGTTAGAGAGATTCGTATTGCCGAGATCACGGAACGTTATTTGGAGTGGCTGAATCTCATGGAGCGGTTGGATCTTGATGTTGCATCGGAATTTTTGGTAATGGCGGCAACCCTGTTATATTTGAAATCTCAGAGTATTCTTCCATCTGCTACCGATCAGGATGGTCTGCCTATAAAAAATCGTGAGGAGCTTGTTAAGCAACTCTTGGATTACAAGCAGTTCAAAGAGGCATCGCGGGTGCTGGATCGCTACGCCGATGAGCATGAACAGATCTACGGGCGAAGTGTTGATTCTGATGTTGAATTGGGCGACTTGCGCGAGTTCGAGATTAAAGCCACCTTGTTCGATCTTCTATCGGCTTTTCAACGTACCACGGAACGATTGCAATATGTTGATGATGATACTTACGAAGAGATTAACGAAGAGCAAGTCACCGTTGAGGAAAAGATGGAGTTCTTGGAACGCAGAATGAAGGAGTCTGAGCAAGTACCGTTTGAAGATCTTTTCTCGGGCTTTGCATCCAAAGTCGAACAGATTGTGACATTCTTGGCAATCTTGGAACTAATTCGTCTGAAGCGTATCATTGCAATCCAATCGGGGCAGTTTGGCCAAATTTACATCGTAAGGCGCGAAGAATAAGTTGCAATCCGAACGGGGTTCAATATCGAAATTCGCCCTCAAACTCCTATCAAGCATTACTGTCATGATCGAAAATCCCCCCACTCCTCCCCAAGAATCTTCCTTGAGTCCAACCGAAATCAAAGCAATCCTTGAAGCGATTCTCTTCGCCGCCAACGAACCAATCTCTATAAAGCAGTTTATTCAAGTCTTTGGGAACGTTTCAACACACGACATTCGCGAACAACTGACGGCGCTTGAAAACGACTACCAAACCGAGAACCGCAGTTTCCAACTTATAGAAATAGCCAACGGTTTTCAGGTGTGTTCGCGGCCCGAATACCGGGACTGGATCGAGAAATTCTATACACGCCAGGTACGCGTTCGGCTTTCGCCGCCGGCGCTCGAAACCCTTGCCATCGTTGCCTATAAGCAACCCGTTACGCGGACGGAAGTGGAAGAAATTCGTGGAGTCAACAGCGACAGTGTTGTAAGCTCGCTAATTCAGAAGGGGTTGATACGCATCGCTGGGCGAAAACCTGGACAAGGTCGATCTCTCCTTTTCGCCACCACGGATAGATTCTTGGAACAATTCGGACTAAAAAACCTCTCTGAACTACCATCTATGGAAGAGATTGAAGAGATCCTACATGAAGTGCAAAACGAAGAATTGGAAATAGATGCAACAGACGAACACTAAGATCCTGTTTGATAATCAAATTTGTAGGGTGTAATCAAGCGAGTGAATAACGAGCGCGATAGAAATCCCCTGCGCACCGGCCTCTAAAAGTCCCGGTGCGGCTCAACAGCGCGAATAGCGAGTGATCACGGACCGTACAGGGAACGCGATAGAATTCCCCTAGAGATCCCGGTGTCCCGTAAACCGCCTTACACCACCCGACCTGTCAGTAGGAGCGATCTCCGAATCGCGACTTCAATGCGCGCTAATTGTCGGTTTTACACTGTCAGTTGGGAGAACTGGTATAACTTGCCACAAGCAATCACGGTAATCCAATATTCCTATAAATCACAGTTCAGACAATGTAATCTACCGTCACCCAACCCTTGCCATTTCTACCTATACAGAAAAGTCAAAAAAATGTGCATCTTTATCGTTTCATGCCATAAACGAGATTCGGGAAACGGAAATAAGAAATGAAATACGATGCATGGTTTCAATGCAGCAGCGGGTGCGACGAGAAACATCCACTCCACGAGGTGATTTATCGTTGCACGAATTGCGGCGGACTACTGGAAGTCAAACACGATATTGAATCGTTGAAGCGCCGAAGCCCTGCGGCATGGATCGATCTTTTCGAAAAACGTTACATGGGAACGGATTACCCCTATGGCAGCGGCGTCTGGGGTAAGAAGGAGTTCGTTTGTCCAATTATTGATGATGAGAACATCGTCTCGATGTTCGAGGGAGGCACCAACCTCTTCTGGGCGGAACGGTTCGGAAAAGAAATTGGCGTTTCCGACCTCTGGATTAAGCAATGTGGCAACAGTCATACCGGATCCTTCAAGGATCTGGGAATGACGGTGCTAATCTCTATGGTCAAACAGATCGTCGCGAACGGTACCGACGTACGCGCCGTTCTCTGTGCCTCTAGCGGTGACACCTCTGCAGCCCTGGCCGCATATGCGGCAGCGGCAGGGATTCCCGCCATAATCCTTCTTCCGCAAGCCAAAGTCTCACCTGCCCAACTCATCCAGCCGCTTGCCAACGGAGCAATTACACTTTCCCTCAAAACCGATTTCGATGGTTGCATGGCAATAGTCCAGAAACTGACCGTGAACCCGGATTTTTATCTTGCCAACTCTATAAATTCTCTCCGGATCGAAGGACAGAAGACCATCAGCATTGAGATCGTCCAACAATTCGATTGGGAAGTACCGGACTGGATAATTATCCCGGGAGGGAATCTGGGGAATGTAACGGCACTGGGTATCGGGTTTCTGATGATGCAGGATCTCGGGATGATCGACGACCTGCCGAGAATTGTCTGTGCACAGTCCGCCAAAGCCAATCCTCTGTATCAAAGTTACTTGGAAGGCTTCAATGATTTCAAACCGGTGACTGCACATCCAACCGTAGCTAACGCGATCCAGATTGGCAATCCTGTCTCCGCCATGAGAGCAATAAACATCCTGAAAAGGTTCAATGGAATCGTGGAGCAAGCGACAGAGGACGAGTTGGGGAACGCCGCCGCGAGAGCAGATCGAACGGGGTTATTCAACTGCCCGCATACCGGCGTAGCGCTCGCCGCCCTTCTGAAACTCGTTGAAAGAAAAGAAATCCGGTCCGACGAACGCGTCGTAGTGATTTCGACCGCAAACGGTCTAAAATTCCCCGATTTCAAAATACAATATCATCATGGTGAATTGAACGAAGTTGATCCTCGACATGTAAATGCGCCATTGGATCTCGATCCGGACTTCGACCAAATAATCAGAACCATTGATATCCATTTGTCAGACTATCAACGAGGTTGATGACCAAGGAGCGACTGACCAATAAGGATCAAAGGAGCGAACAGATTAAGCAACTGGACAAGGAGCGCGATAGAGATCCCGTAGCAGATCCTTCCATCTTTTGAAAGCCCTGTAGGGGCGGAAGGTATATAGAAACTGCGAAATCCGGTCGCTTTAGCCCCGGCGGGGCGACAGGTGTAAAGCACGTTATATCTTTTCTATTGTACAGATTCAAGGTACAACTATTCCGTGTTCTTCAACTTACTCCCGAACTCTTTCCTAAATTTCTTCAGTTTGGGATCAATCACAATCTGGCAATACGGCTGATATGGGTTTAGGGCGTAATAGTCCTGGTGATATTCTTCCGCGGCATAGAATTTGGCTGCGGGCACGATCTCGGTAACAATAGGATCCTCCCACAATCCTGCGGCATCGGTCTCTCGTTTGGAAGTTTCTGCTACCGATTTCTGCTCCTCATCATGATAAAAAATCACCGAGCGGTACTGAGTGCCGACATCTGCGCCTTGCCGATTCAAAGTGGTCGGGTCATGCGTGCGCCAAAAGACGCGGAGCACGTCTGAGAATGAGATAACAGCGGGATTAAATGTGATTTGCACAACCTCTGCATGATCGGTCATACCTGTACAAACCTGTTGATATGTCGGGTTTTGGACGGTACCCCCGGCATATCCGGATACGACTTCATGCACCCCGTTCAGTTCAAGAAAAACCGCTTCAACACACCAGAAGCATCCAGCCCCCAGCGTCGCTGTCTCCAACTTGATTGACATTTTTTCTATAGTCCTTTCTCTGTATTCCCCGAAACCAAGTTATCTTCCTCAAGATTCGGTTCCTTTCTTCCATCCTTCCATCCTTCCATTCTTCCGTCCAGTGCCCAACTCTTTTCCATTGATCTCCTGTCCCATCTCTGCTAAAATTCAGAATGCCGTTCTATTCCTGAACTGTCATGAGGAAATGATGTTAGAGCAATCTACCCCGCGTGCATTTCACGTGATGACGAAACCGATAGGGCCAATCTGTAACCTCGATTGCGAATACTGTTTCTACTTGGATAAAGAAAAACTCTATCCGAAAACACGCTCCTTCCGAATGACAGATGAAATCTTGGAAAACTACGTCCGCCAATACATCGAAGCACAGCAGGTGAACGAAATCACCTTTGCGTGGCAAGGCGGTGAACCGACACTGATGGGGGTCGATTTTTTCCGACGCGCGGTTGAATACCAGCAGAAATATCGTCGTGCGGGCACTCAAATTCAAAATACATTTCAAACCAACGCAACCCTCATCGACGATGAATGGGCTGATTTTCTCAAGCGGAACAGATTCTTGGTCGGCGTCAGCATCGACGGTCCTCCCGAGTTACACGACAAGTATCGATACGACAAGCGTGGCAGACCATCCTCCCACGATGTGCTTAGAGGACTGGAATTCTTGCAGAAACACCGCGCGGACTACAACATACTCTGCGTGTTAAACCGTCACAATGCGGACTACCCGCTTGAGTTGTATCGCTATTTCAAGGAGATAGGCGCCCAATTCATCCAATTCATCCCGGCTGTCGAACATTTCACCGGCACACAGGTCTCCGAGCGCTCGGTCCAAGCCAAGCAATACGGTAAGTTTCTATGCGCCGTATTTGACGAATGGGTTGTGAACGACATCGGGAAAATCTTCGTGCAGATCTTCGACATAGCACTCGAGGCATGGGTGGGCTACAACCCTAGCCTCTGCATCTTCAGCGAAACCTGCGGCGATGCGATGGCGATTGAGCACAACGGCGATCTCTACTCCTGCGACCACTTCGTTTTTCCCGAATTCCATCTTGGAAATGTTGCCGACACGCCAATCGAGGACATGGTGGACTCTCCGTTCCAAAGAAAATTTGGGACAGACAAGCGAGACACGCTGCCTCAATACTGTCGAGATTGCGAGGTTCGTTTCGTCTGCAACGGTGGATGTCCGAAGGATCGCTTTATCAAGACACCATCCGGAGAGGATGGGTTAAACTACCTTTGCGCCGGCTACAAAATGTTCTTCAACCACATCGACGAACCGATGAAACTGATGGCAGCCGCCCTAGAAGCAGGCAAACCCGCCGATAGCATTATTCCCTTAATGCGAGAAAAGAAACACAGACAGGTCTCATCAAGTCGGATCCAAGTCGCAACAACCCAGAAAATTGGAAGAAACTCACCCTGTCCATGCGGTAGCGGCAGGAAATACAAACAGTGCTGTCTTGGAAAGAACTCATAAATCATTGTCAGTCGTCCTGCCCGAATCTAGAATATTAATTTCGATTTTAAAGCTACAAGAGGTAATAGGTATAAGGCCTTGCGGTACTACTGACTCCATTTTATTGACTTGATATTATCTTGATCATTCTAACATAGGATTGCTCGTCTATCAATATTGAAATCGGTAGAAACCGGGAAGAGATTTGGAGACCGAGACGCGGCAGCGTGAATTTCGTGAGTACTGTCCAGAAACAGAAATTGCTTGAAAAGCTGTTGAAGAAGAGTGTGCGAAAATAAACCGTAAGATAAGGAGCCGATTGCTAACCGTAAACCTGAATCACAGTTTGTTCGCTTGTTGAATTAAAAAATCACTGCTATGTTAAATCAGACTGAGAAAAAACCGACTGTGCTGCTTTGCAAAGAGTCGCCATCTCACGAAATATCTGGCAACCTTGAGCAATATATAGCTGGAGATTCCATTCGCCCACTTTTTTTCGTTGGTGACGCCCTAGGAATCCTACGGAAGTTTCCAGACAACTGCGTAGATTGTTGTATGACAAGTCCACCCTATTGGGGACACAGAAAGTATGCAAATCAAGGGATTGGGCTTGAACCCGACTACAATGAGTATATTTCAAACCTAGTAAGAATACTGATTGAAGTCAGGCGAGTTCTCAAGCAGACTGGTTCACTGTGGTTAAATCTTGGTGATTCCTATAAAAACAAGAACCTTCTAGGTATTCCATGGAGAGTCGCTTTAGAACTGACAGATTCCAGTGGCTGGATTCTTCGCAATAGCGTAGTTTGGAACAAAGTAAAAGGTGCTCCTGACAATTCTCGTGATAAGCTAAGAAATGTCCATGAATACGTTTTTCACTTTGTGAAATCACAAAAATATTACTATGATGTTGATGCGATTCGCTCAAAGCCAAAGAAAACAAGAATAATAAACGGCAGTGTTATGTCTGCAACGGGGGTTTCAGGTGTTCGATATAGAAGACAAATTGAGCTTTCAACCGAGCTTAACGAAAACGAAAAATCTTCAGCTTTGCAAGCACTAAATCAAATCCTACAGGAAATCAGAGAAGGAAAACTCTCAGACTTCCGAATGATAATCCGGGGTCAACAGAGGGCCACGCATTCTGACTCAAGGCAAGTATCGGGGAGAGCTAGAGAATTACAAGAGAAAGGATTTTATTTTCTCAAATATCATCCTAATGGTAGCAAGCCAAGTGATGTGTGGGATATACTGCCTGAAGATACACAAAAGCGGAAAGAACATTACGCTCCATATCCAGAAGATTTGTGTAGAATTCCCATTCTCTCAACTTGTCCCAGAGATGGAGTGATGTTAGATCCTTTTTCTGGAACAGGAACGACTATGCTTGTTGCTTTTCTACTCCAGCGAAAATCAGTCGGTATTGATATTTCCGAGTCATATATAAGAACTGCTGAGGACAGAATTGGCTATACGTTACTATGAGTAGCAAAATAATCGAATTGTTTGGTATCAGGGGAACATCAGCTACCGAGTGGGAAAATGTATGTGCCAAACAATATTGTCCATATCTAGGAAAAAAATGTATCAAAATCAGAAAAAGTCAACCGGACATTGCGATTGGTACATGTACCGTTAAATATGGCAAAAATGAAAAGAACGTAATTATATGTCCACATCGCCTGATTGAAAGGGGTCAAATTTTTACAGATTGTTTGCATCTCTTGACACTGCACGAACCTGGAAATGAATTGCACATTGTATCAGAGATTTTCATTCCGGGCGGTAGTGTCGATTACTTTCTTATTTCTGCGAGGAATAGTAAAGTTAAGGATTTCGTGGGAATTGAGTTACAAACACTTGATACGACGGGGACCGTTTGGGGAGAAAGACAAAGATTTTTAAGTGAAAGAGGTGTAGATGTTCCGATGGAAGATATAGAATCTCGAAAAAGTTTCGGTATGAATTGGAAAATGACTGCGAAAACAATTCTTGTTCAGTTACATCATAAAATCAAAACTTTCGAAAGCATTAACAAACACTTGGTTCTTGTTATCCAGAATTACCTCAGAGACTATATGAAAGAGGCGTTTTCGTTCGATCACCTGCAAGTTGCCCGTTTGGGTGATTCGATGCAGATACACACCTATGTATTGGACGTGTCAGATACGGATTTACGTCTTGGGCTTGCTGAACGTTACAGCACTGATGCGAAGGGAATCTCTATGTGTTTAGGCTTGCAGGCGGATGCTAATGTTGCGCTTGGAGAAATCGTAAAGGTACTTGAATCGAAAATATCCGACGAGACTTTGATGCGTATTGAGTGAGAGGGAACCTGGGAAAAACAATGTTGCAGAGGAGTCCTACAAGGCTATTTCTGAGTCGAAGGGACTAATTCAACCGACAACGCAAAGATTACAGTGGAATACATCACGGAGCCGCTGCCAAAAGCCTAATAGCTACCGCCGCTCATCAACCAAAATGCCTCCGCGCGTATTCCAATCTCTCCGGCTCTCCGATATCTATCCAATCGATCTTAGTCTTCAGCACGTATAAATCCGATACATGCGGAAACACCTCCCGTTCAATCGAAAAAACATCGCTATCCGGGAAATAATCTGCAATGGATTGAGACAGTAGGTATATTCCCCCATTAATATACCCCGACCGTTTCGTCGCCTGTTTTTCCTGGAACGCGGTAACCCTCCCACCTTCATCCGACACAATCTCCCCGTACGAACTGATGTTTTCGGTAAGCACACCGAGCAGCAAACCATCCATTTCGGAACGAAAATGCCGTGTCATGTTGGAAAGCGGAAAATCCTTCATCAGAATATCGCCATTCAACACAAGAAACGGTGAGGTGGAGATATACCGCATCGCATTCTTTATTGCACCGCCCGTTCCCAGTCTAATCTCCTCCCGCGCGTAGTGAATGCCTATCCCCTGACTGCTCTCGCCCACCTCTGAATACAGCACATCATGAAGGTGTCCCGAGGCTAGCACAACCTCATCAACACCGGCTTCCTTCAAGAGACGGAGTAGGTAATCGAGCACCGTACAGTCCCCTATTTCAAGCAGAATCTTCGGCACATTCTCCGTGATACGACCTAGTCGCGTGGACAACCCGCCGCAAAGAATAATTGCTTGCACCTATAGCCTCTATAGTCATTTAATTATTAGGTAAGTGGTTAGTGATTAGTAGTTAGAAAAGAAACCCTGTAACCATAAGACAAGTGTGGTGAAAGTCCTAACCCCCCGTAGGGAATCTCTATCGATCAACCGAGTGGACAGCGAAGGAGCAACTGACCGATAGGGAAGGCGGTAGGGATCCCATAGCTAATCCTATTCGCTATGGGATCCCTATCGCGTTCGTTATTCCTTACAAATTCGTTTTCTGAGTGAACTCTAATTATACCATAAACACAGTCGAAATGAAGATTTGTGTTTGGGCGGTTTCGGCTGAACTTGCACCTATTTTTTGTAAAAATAGCCCCAAAAAATAGGTACAAGAATGTGAACAGAGGCTTGATTTCGAGGGAGTGTTCACATGTTTTGATTCAATACTTTCCTTTGATAGCACGGGTTCATACACGGGCAAATAGGAACAAAATAGGAACAGAAAACAAAGATCGTCGTTACGAAGGTCAATTTTAGGTACGTGAAGAGCAAAAGCTCTGCCTCGTTAGAACACGGAAAATCGGCAATTAGAGTAGTAGCGCATCCACTCCGCCGCTTATCTGTTCGTTCCGTGTTATACTATACACGTGTAAAGTTGTCAATGCAAAATCGGATGCGTTTCCGTTTCCCCTCTCAACGGTTGACACCACTGGGGAATCGTGTTATTTTAGGGGACGAGATTCGCAAACAGTCAGAACTATAGAACGCCGTGTCCGTAGACAGTGACAACCGCCCAGACGAGGAAAAATGAAAGACGAGGATAAATCCCAAGTGCAACCCATTGATGAATTGCAGCGGCGCGTCGCGGAATTAGAGCAGGACAAAGCCGAATTACAGCAGCTAACGGAGCAGCTATTGCTCGAAAACGACGAGTCAGTGAGGGAGTATTTCGACATTTACTTCCATGCCCACGATATGGTTGTCTCGGTTGATGTGAAGACGGAAAAAGTGCTCAAGTGCAATAGGGCTATGATGGAAGAATTGGGTTACAGTAGAGCGGAGATTGTTGGACATCCCATCTTTAAGTTATATCATCAAGACTGTGTCGAAGATGCCAAGGAACTGTTTCGCCTTATTGCGGAGAACGGCAAAACACACGACGCCGAACAGACGTTGCGGAAAAGGGATGGAGGCAAAATCAATGTGAGTTTGAATGCCACAACTGTTCGCGATGAAAATGGACACCCGACGTTGGCTCAATTTGATTGGCGGAATATCACCCGGCGTGCGGTGGAAGTCGGTAATTTGCGCACCGAAAATCGCCAACTGAAGGAACGTCTGAGTTCCGACAACCTCGAACACCCCGAAGCGTTTTCCGACATCGTCACGCAAGACCCCGCGATGGACATCGTTTTTCGGAGAGTTGAATTGGTCGCGGCCTCCACACAGGCTGTATTGATAACGGGGGAAACCGGGGTGGGCAAAGAGAAAATCGCGGAGGTGATTCACCAACTGAGCGGTCGCCAGGGGAAGTTTGTCAAAACCGAGATCGCCGGAGTTGACGATCAGATGTTTTCGGACACGCTCTTTGGCCACGAGAAAGGGGCATTCACCGGCGCAATTTCTGCCCGACGGGGTTTGATTGAGCAGGCGTCGGGGGGCACGCTATTCCTTGACGAGATCGGGGAGCTCGGCATGGAGTCCCAACACAAGCTCCTGCGCTTTTTGCAGGAGGGACAATACTATCCACTGGGCAGGGATGAAGCAAAAACGAGCGATGTCAGAACAATTGCGGCGACGAATCGGACGGTTGAATTTTTGACAGCGGGCGGAGCGTTCCGCGAAGACCTCTACTTTCGCCTCCGAACGCATCACATTCACCTGCCTCCGCTGCGCGAACGCAAGGATGACATTCCTTTGCTCGTCTCCCATTTCCTCAAACAGTCCGCGGCGGCGCTTAACAAAAAAACGCCTACCCCTCCTCCGGAACTCTTTACACTGCTCAAAACCTACCACTTCCCCGGAAACGTCAGGGAGCTTGAGGCGATGGTGCACGATGCGATCAGTCAGCACGAAGGCGGTGTCCTCTCCACAGAATCCTTCCGAGAAGAGATTGACGAACAAACTTCCGCATTACGCAAGAACACCGCGACCGGAACGGAGGAGGTGCGGTTTGTCGAGTCATTAGCTCGCACGCGAGACCTGCCCTCGTTAAAAGAAGTGGAACAACTGATAATCACCGAAGCGCTTAAGCGCGCCGATGGCAACCAAACAATCGCGGCTCGATTCTTGGGTATATCAAGGCAAGCACTAAACGCTCGATTGACCCGTGCCCGCAGACCAACAGCCGATGTCTGAATAGCCATCCGCTTTTTCCGCCCGCTTCTTCCAAATCGTACAATACCTCTTCTCCCACCGACATCCGCTCTTTCAAAGAGGCGCAACATTTATTGCTTTTGTCATCTTTTGTTGCACATTGCATAACCCCTTGTCCGGCAAGGGTTTAGGCACCTTCCGATCTAGATTTCCCCAAACTGTGTCAATAAATATTTCACCCCTTTCTATTTCGTTGCCGCACGCTTCCTCTCCTCCTTCAAAAAAATTTTTACATCGCTGAACCCGCTCTACGCCTAGATTCCACGCCTTCACCGAATCCCCAAATCATGGCTCTAATCGGTTTTGGCACAGCATTTGCTAATTACTGTGCCAAGCAACAGGAAATTCGATTCGTGATCAAAAGGGGCTATGGTGATGAAGTTTGTAGTCGGGTTCACCTCAACCGGAATTGGTTGTGTCATTCTGCTCTGGCTTCTGTCGTCCTGTTCAGTCGCAGATGCCTCCGACACACTTACGCTTATCTACTCCGGTGGGGAACAGGGACAGCTTGGGTTACACGGCTGTGGGGCAGAGCAGGTCGGTGGACTTTCTCGGCGCCAGACCGTTATCCAGTCGTTGCGCGAAAAACATGCGGACATCCTAAGTCTCCACACCGGCAATATTCTCCCCCCAACAGATCCCAACGTCGAGATCATCTATCAAATTGCTCTGGAAGCATTGGGGGAGATGAATTACGATGCAGTCTTCCCCGGACCGCAGGATTTGTGCCTGCCGGTTGATTCGCTCCAAGCCCTTTACGCGAACCATCCGAACCTCCCCGTCCTTTGCACCAACTTATCCGTTTCCTCCCCAAACACATTTCCATTTGCTCCCTACCTCCTTCAAAACACGCCAAGTCAGGTCAAAGTTGCTCTAGTCGGACTGATATCGAAGTCATACGAAACGGAAGTCACCGCCTACAATCCAATCATCACTCTCACCTCGCCGGAGGAAGCGTTGGATGCTCTGGAGAGAGAAATCACCGAGAAAAGTGATGTCGTTGCCGGTGTGTTTCACGGGACGGAAGTTGAGGCGCGTGAACTTGCGGAGCAATTCCCATGGCTGGATGTTTTGATCCTCGTCCGGCTCGTCCGGAATGAATCCGACGACACATCTTCACCGACAATCGTCCGCAATACGGCAATAGTGACCAATCCCGCCAAAGGCGAAGCAGTCGGTGTCTTGGAGGTTGGACTAGACGCCAATCTAAGCGTGGTTTCAAGGGGTAATCAGCGCGTCGAAGTATCGGAACGAATCGCGCCCGACGAGAACCTTGAAACCTTACTGGCGCTGTACCACAATCTGTCCGAGAGTAGCGATTTTGACGGCAATGGTGACATTCCAGTCAATCACGCCATCCATATCACCTACTTCCATAAGCGCGGGTGTCAGAAATGCGCCAGAGCCAAAGAGATTTTGAAGAGACTCAAAACCGAATATCCGCAGGTTGTCGTCGAAATGAAGAAAGAGAACCGGGAATTGCTTGAGGCGATGGGAGCGCTCTACAACGTCCCCGAAGTCAAAAGGCTCACCACACCGGCGGTCTTTATCGGGGATGAGTATCTGTTAGATGAACTCGATGAAACGCGCTTGAAAGCGATGATCGGGAAATACCTTTCGACGGGAGTCCCCTCTCGGTTGTCGGAGGCGGAAGAGAAAACGGGTGAAGCGGCATCCGAAATCGTCAAGCGTTTTAGCGCCTTCGGGACGTTGGCGGTTGCGGGGGCAGGACTGCTTGACGGGATAAACCCCTGCGCATTTGCGACGATTGTATTCTTCATCTCCTACATGAGTCTTGTTGGACGCGAAAGAAAAGAGATGCTCATCGCCGGCGGGGCATTTGCCGCGGCGGTGTTTGTGACCTATCTGCTGATGGGAATGGGCGCCCTCAAATTTCTCTCGTTCCTCAACGAGTTTTCGGTCGTTGCCACGTGTGTCTACCTGCTTGCGGCGATAGGGACATTTACGTTGGCGTTCTTGAGCCTTTACGACGCGGTCAAAGCGAGACGGGGAAAGGTGAAAGAGATGTCGTTGCAGTTGCCCAAATCGCTTAAGTTACGTATCCACAAAGTCATCCGCGAACAGACGCGAACATCGGGCGTCATCATCGGTGCGTTAGCCATCGGATTTGCCATATCTGCCCTTGAACTGGTCTGCACCGGGCAGGTCTACCTGCCAACGATTACGTTTGTGATGGGCGTTGAGGGAATGCGCCCAGATGCGTTGTCGTACCTCGTTTTGTATAATCTGATGTTTGTCACGCCGCTGTTGGTCGTGTTCGGGTTTGTCTATTGGGGCACGACTTCAATTCAACTCGGTGGCGTGTTACAACGACACCTGATGCCGGTGAAGGTAGGAACCGGCGTGTTGCTCTTTGGACTTGGAGCGTGGTTATTATTCAGTATTGCGCAATAGGGAGGACTTCAATCATGAGAAAAGATGTTCGTCTGTTTTTTGTAGCGTTGTTGTTCACCGTGGTAAGTGTGGGCAACCAACCTTCTTTGTCATCAGAGCCACCAGAAGACATGGTTTTGATTCCCGCGGGCAACTTCATGATGGGAACGAATGATCCTGAAGCCCCATTGAACGAACGACCGGCGCGTCAAGTGTATTTGGATGCGTTCTATATTGACAAGTATGAAGTGACAAAGGCACAGTACGAAGAATTTATGCTTGAAGGTGCTTATCAAAAGGAGCGATTTTGGTCGGAAGCAGGATGGGAATTCATCACAAAAAACCAGATTGCGGTACCTTTCGGAATGGGTACCCGTTACATTACTCCAGCTTCCAACCAGCCAGCAGTAGGCATTAGTTGGTATGAAGCGGATGCTTACGCCCGATGGGTAGGCAAGCGATTGCCGACGGAGGCGGAATGGGAAAAGGCGGCGCGCGGCACAGATGGAAACAGTTATCCGTGGGGAGAGGGAATGGACTTTACCAGAGTCTTTTACCTTTTTGGCAGGGATCCGGCGCTTGTGGGAAGCTATCCCACAGGTGTTAGTCCTTTTGGAGTTTTCGACATGGCAGGAAACGCCTGGGAATGGTGCGCCGATTGGTATGATGAATTCCTGTACACAGGAAACTCAGACTCTTCCAATGACGATGGAACAAAGAAAGTCTTACGCGGGGGAAGTTGGATGTCGGGTCGATGGGAAATGCGTTCGACCTATCGTAACGCCAACAAACCGGACTATAGAAATACCACCGTCGGTTTTCGCTGTGTTCAGGATGTGAATTAATCAGGAGGAACTGTTATGGGAATCCCAGTAAAGCAACTCTTCGTTTTCTTGCTCGCGTCGCAGATTGGATTGTCAGTTTGTGGCGCGTCGGAACTCTCGCTTGATGAATTTTTGGACTTGCTTCAGTTGGCTCAAGCTGAAATTACAAGTGGCGAGTTGAAAGTCATCAGTAAACTTGATACGCTTCCAACGAAGTCGGATGAAAAAGCAAGCGTCGAAGCGGTAGCCTTTATTCGTGAGATGGAGACGCGGTTCTCGGAACTGCCCGCCGAGGTTCAGAAACGGCCGCAGTATCGCCGAAGGCATGACCGAAATATTCAATTAGCGAGGAAGTATATGCCTGAGATGCTATCTGGAGAACAACATTTGCGCGAAGAGTGGAATCTCGCTTTTGAGGTCGCCTATTTTTCGGCCAACTCGAAAGAACCAATCTTTGCGCATCGATTCATTCGAAAAAATATCAAGGACTATGTAGATTCCAACGCCGCAGAATTTTATAGTGAAGGTAAGACAAATGCTATCATATTTGACGGTCAGCGGGCAGTTGTATCGACTGAAGCCCCTCCAAATATAATCAATCCTCTTGAGCATCCTCCGGGCGCTCCGGAAGATTTCGTCTACGAGATTCGACAACTGATCGGCAGATGTATTGAAACAGATCTACGAAAACAGGATATTGAAATCTTTGCACCGATTAATAGCAGTCAGAGTGAATACATGTACGGTTTTCGGATAGGGGGAGAGAAGCAAATTTTTAAGAAAACGCTTATTGATGTCGACAAGGGCTTCGGCGCCCAGCGCATTGAATATTTTTCTCCGCCGGATGCTGCGCATCCTTATAGCGTTGTCGAGTTCCTTGAATATGAATCCTCATCGGGTATCTGGCATCCACGAAGAATTAAGCAAATCGGTTATCAAATTAAAGAGAACACTTTACAGGTTGTTAGTGTTGAGGAATGGGAAATCAAGAGTGCGAAGTTCAATATCAGTTTTCCGGATGATTACTTTCAGATTTCAGATAAGTTGATGCAGTTTGTTCAATGATTAAAGTTATGCTCATGTGGTTAAAAGATTCTTGTTTCAAAAAACGCACATGGAATTCACCTACAGGTTACAACAAGGCGTACTATAAGGTTATTCCGAGGATTTGGACGAAAGTCCTTACTTCGTGCGTCGCCGGTGAGTAACAGAGCAGGCGAACCTGCTCTAACTACCAAAGGAGGCAAAAAATGAAGAGAATAAGTTCCACCGCGATTGCGGTAGCTTGCAGCGTCTTTTGTATCGTTGCTTTTAGTTATGCGTCCTCTGTGCTCACCCCGGTCCAAATGAGTGAGATTTGGGGAGGCGCTAGTTGTGAAATATGTGTTCCACCTGGTGCATGGACGGGACCTTCACCGGGGTGTAATAACATCATCTGCGGCATATGTCCAAGTACATTTCAGGAACGGAGTCAGGGCTATTGCAGTGGCCCAAACAATTCGTACGATTGCACCGGAGCACCAGCACACTGGGCTTATATGAAGCGGAATGTTACTTGTCAGTGTAAGCGCGGACGGTGTAAAACTCCGTATCAGTACAATGAATTCGAGCAAGGCGCAGATTGTAGTCACGTACTACGTGATGTAACTTGTGATTAAGCGGCATTGGTTTATCACTGCCAACTCACCGGCGTTGGCTGTGTAGGCATACCAATGTGTATGCCTACACCACCTTAATTAAAGGGTTAAGTGGAGAGTGATTAGCGAATTTCTACCGCACTCGTCATTCACTCGCTTGATTCTACTATGAACCTGAGATTAAGATCAAGGAGGAACTCCAATGAGATTGCTACTGATAGCCTTGCTATTGACAGTATCGTATGCCACCGTGGCATATACCGGTACGTTTGTGGAGGATTTCAGCGATGGAAATCTTGACGGGTGGCATATTGACATAGCCCCGGGACCGCCATTCCCACCGGTTGCGAATCTTTTGAAGTTTGAAGATGGATATCTGGTTATAGACCCAGTGCTTGGGAGACAGAAATATTTGGTGATCTCGGAATTAAGAGCGGGCAATCCGGAAAAATGGGATTCTTATACACTGACCTGTCGAATTAGATTTGAGTTTAAAGAAGATCCAGAGCCGCCCCTAACTTTCCAGCTTGAGGTCCGATGGACCAAAGGACCTGCGGTTGAAAAAGACGGCGTAACTAAAAATATGGAAAACTTTCAAGCAATGTGGATTTTCGCAGACCACCGCCAGGCAATACATGTCGTCTCTTTCCACCCAAATGAAGGCTTTCCTGCGGTAGAGGACAACGCCGTGTTAATGACTCATCGTGCGAAGTTCTCGCTTAACCGTCTCGAACAACCTATAGCGAGCCGGTGGATCCCAATCAAAATCGTGGCTAAGAGACAGTTTTTCGAATTTTATTTCGACGGCCATCTCGTAGCCCGATATAGAGATGGGAAGGCGGGCCCGGGCACAGTGAAGTTTTGGACAAACGCTCGAATGCTCGTTCATCTTGATGACATTACCATTACGGGCCCACGAGTTCCATTTATTGGCGGTCCACATGGTGTTGCCCCGGAAGCACATTTAGTTACGACTTGGGGGGAAATAAAAAATTCGCCGCGAAGATGATTCTCTTTTTGCTTTACGTCATGACAATCTTCATTACGAAGAAAAGCGTTCGGAAATCTGTGTAAAAATCCATTTTGTAATGACACAATTTACCCCGGAACCAATTGCTTCCATCTTGATATGGCAATCAAGATTCGTTAGTCAGCTTTTGGGGCAATTACTTCCTAAGTTTCGAACTGACGGTACATCGGTTATATTACAATGCAAGTAAACTGGTTACGCTTATTCTGTTTTTTCTCGGCTGGCATTTTCCTCATATCAGTCGTTGCTTACGTGTGGGTAGAGTGGTCAATATCGACACATACCACCAAAAACATGATGTCGGGGGAGTTCGAACATGTTGACACTCCAAGAATTCCCAAAACTTGGTCTCGTACGGCATTCACTGAAACCCGTGTAGGGCAGAAAAGCGGGGATACTGGAGACAAGTGGTCGTTTGAACAGGGCTTGACCGACTCGTTTGACGACCAAGGGTTATCCCAATCTGAGTTTCAAGAAGATTCCTCGCAGCCAGAGGAGCAAATGGAATCGGGGAACGAAAGCTCGGAGGTGGATGAGACCAAACCGTCAGAGCGTGAAATCCGCATCGCCGAAATAAAGAAACGCATTGACTGGCTCCGCGAGCAGATTGAACAGTTGGAAGAAGAGGAAGCCGCTCTGCCTCCTCGCTATCCGTCTGGTCAGGAACCGACCTCGCAAACGCCCGAGGAGATGGAGCGAGATAGAAAAATCGATACCCGGCGTCGAGAACTGCGACTGCAATCTGCCGAACTTGGCAAAGAGGAATTCTATCTGAGCCGTGAATTAAAGGCATTGCAAAAGGAACAATAAGTTCAAGAGTTCATAAACCGTGTAAGATTAAGGACGAATTGGCGTTTTCGACATGGCTGGAAATGCCTGGGAATGGTGCGCCGATTGGTATGATGAATTCCTGTACGGAGGGAACTTAGACTCCTCCGACGGAAACGGGAATGACGATAGGACAAAGAAAGTCCTACGCGGAGGAAGTTGGATGTCAGGTTCGTGGGAAATGCGTTCGACCTATCGTGACGCCAACAAACCGGACTATAGAAGTACCACGGTTGATTTTCGCTGTGTTCAGGATGTGAATTAATCAGGAGGAACTGTTATGGGAACCCCAGTAAAGCAACTCTTCGTTTTCTTGCTCGCGTCGCAGATCGGATTATCAATCTCTAGCGCATCAGAACTCTTGCTTGATGAATTTTTGGACTTACTTCAGTTGGCTCAAGCTGAAATCACTAGTGGCGATTTGAAAGTCATAAGAAAACTTGATACGCTCCCAGCGAAGTCCAATGAGGAAGCAAACGCCGAAGCGGCAGTTGTTATTCTTAAGATGGAAGAAAGGTTCTCCGAATTGCCCGCCGAGGTTCAGGAACGGCCGCGATACCGCCGAATACATAACCGGAATATTCAATTAGCGCGAAAGTACATGCCGGAGTGGCTATCTGGAGAGCAACATTTGCGCGAAGAGTGGAGCCTCGTCTTTGAAGTTGCCTATTTTTCGGCTGAATCAAAAAAACCAATCTTTGCGCATCGATTCATCCGAAAAAATATCAAGGAATATGACGATCCGGACGCCGCTGACTTTTATAATGAAGGTCTTACAGATTACATCATATTTGACGGTCAACGGGCAGTCTCATCAATCGAAGCCCCTCCAAATGTAATCAATGCTCCCGAGCAGCCTCCCGGCGCTCCGGAAGATTTCGTTTATAAGATTCGACAACTAATAGGCAGATGCATTGAGACGAGCCTACAAAAACAGGATATAGAAATCTTTGCCCCGATTAACGATAATCAGCATGAATATGTGTTAGGTTTTCGGATAGGGCGAGAAAAACAAATTCTTAAGAAAGTGCTTATTGAAATTGACAAAGGCTTCGGCGTCCAGCGTATCGAATACTTTTCGCCGCCGGATGCTGCACATCCTTATAGCGTTACCGAGTTTCTTAAGTATAAATCGTCCTCGGGAATATGGTATCCGCGAAAAATTAAGCGAGTCAATTATCGGATTAAAGAAAATACTTCACAAATTGTTAATACTGAGACATGGGAAATAAAGAGTGCCAAGTTCAATATCAGTTTTCCGGCTGATTACTTTCGGATTCCAGAAAAATTGATACAGAGTTTGCCCAATACTTCGTACGTTGCCGGTGAGTAAACTGAGAGTAGATGAATCTACCAAAGGAGGCAAAAAATGAAGAGAACAAGGTTCACCGCGATTGCGGTAGCTTGCAGCGTTTTTTGTATCGTTGCTTTTAGTTATGCGTCTTCCGTATTGACCCCGGTCCAAATGAGTGAGATTTGGGGTGGCGGCGACTGTGAGAAATGTATTCCGCCTGGTGCATGGACGGGAGCTTCACCGGGTTGTAATGGCAACGACTGTCGCCATCGGCGCTGTCCACATACATACCAGTCGCGGTCTAACGGCTATTGTTACGGGCCGAATAGGGAGTACAATTGTAACGGAGGGCACCTGGCCTTTTATGGACGGAGGGTCGATTGTAGGTGTACTAACAATTGGAAATGTGAAACTCCGTATGATTACGATTACGCCGATGAAAGGCCAAACTGTAGTCACGTGCTACGTGATGTAACTTGTGATTAAGCGGCATTGGTTTGTCACTGCCAACTCACCGGCTCTGACCGTGTAGGCATACCAATGTATATGCCTACACTACTTTTTTAAAAGTTTGGTTTGGTAGGGTTCAGCAGCTAGTGGTTAGTAAAGCCATAAGACGGGCAATGAAGAAGAGAAGGATCTTTATAAGCACTCGCTATTCACTCGATCCAACTACGAACCTGAACGCAAAGGAGGAACTCCACAATGAAATGGTTATCAATAGTCTTACTGCTGGCAGTATCGCCTGTTATGGCGACATATTCCGGCACGTTTTTGGATGACTTCAGCGATGGAAATCTTGACGGGTGGGATATCTTAACAATGCCAGGTCCTCATTTTCCGGTCGCAGATCTTGTGAAGATCGAAGATGAATACTTGGTTCTAGACCCAATGTTTGGAGGACAGAGACATTCGGTGCACTTGGAATTAAGAACGGGCAATGCGGAAGAATGGGATTCTTATACATTGACCTATCGAATTAGATTCAAAGGAACTCCAAAGCCCCCCGCAATTTTCGGTTTTGACGTCCGAAGAAGTAGGGGAGGTAAGTTTCGAATAGGCAACGAAACTTTTCCGCTGGATAACTTCCAACAAATGTCGATTTTCGTGCACCACCCTCAGGAGATTCAGGTCAACTCTTCTCGACCAGATGGACGCCCTTTCGATGAAGGTCTGGACGTTCCTCCTTTGGTTCACATCTCTCGTGCGGCGCTCCGGCTTAAACCTCTCGGACGACCAATAAAGTTAAATCGATGGATCCCAATCAGAGTTGTGGCTAATAAGCACTTGTTTAAATTTTATTTCAACAGCTATCTGGTAGCCGAATATGATGATGAAAAGGCAGCCCCGGGCACCGTGAAATTTTGGACAGATGGTGCGATGATTGTTCATCTTGATGACATCAAAATTTGGGGGCCACGGATTCCAAATATTGGCGGTCCACATGGTGTTGCCCCTGAAGCACGTCTGGCTACGACTTGGGGGAAAATAAAGGATTCGCCGCGAAGATAATTTCTTCTCTAGTTTTACGTCGTGAGGACCTTGATTACAAAGAAGGCGTTTTGAAGTTTGTTTGAAAATCCACTTGCAATGACACAATCTTGGGACCAAACGATTTCATCTTGATATGGCAATCAAGATTCGTTAGTCAGCTTTTGGGGCAATTACTTCCTAAGTTTCGAACTGACGGTACATCGGTTATATTACAATGCAAGTAAACTGGTTACGCTTATTCTGTTTTTTCTCGGCTGGCATTTTCCTCATATCAGTCGTTACTTATGTGTGGGTAGAGTGGTCAATATCGACACGTACCACCAAAAACACGATGTCGGGGGAGTTCGAACATGTTGACACTCCAAGAATTCCCAAAACTTGGTCTCGTACGGCATTCACTGAAACCCGTGTAGGGCAGAAAAGCGGGGATACTGGAGATGAGTGGTCGTTTGAACAGGGCTTGACCGACTCGTTTGACGACCAAGGGTTATCCCAATCTGAGTTTCAAGAAGATTCCTCGCAGCCAGAGGAGCAAATGGAATCGGGGAACGAAAGTTCGGAGGTGGATGAGACCAAACCGTCAGAGCGTGAAATCCGCATCGCCGAAATAAAGAAACGCATTGACTGGCTCCGCGAGCAGATTGAACAGTTGGAAGAAGAGGAAGCCGCTCTGCCGCCTCGTTATCCACCTGGTCAGGAACCGACCTCGCAAACGCCCGAAGAGATGGAGCGAGATAGAAAAATCGATACCCGGCGTCGAGAACTTCGACTGCAAATGGCCGAACTTGGCAAAGAGGAATTCTATCTGAGCCGTGAATTAAAGGCGTTGCAAAAAGAACGTTAGATCTGGTTCATAAACTCAATGAATACTTCAATCATGGAGGGATAATGCAATTGAATTTAAGAAAACAGCCGACTATCTTTGTGTCCTTAATTACCGTAGGAATTTTGATTGTAGTCGCGGTCTTGACTTCAAACACCGTATTTTTCTCGACTGAAAATAACGCCAGTTTGGAGCCTGCAATCCCCTCAGAAAATCTGTGTGGTCCATTAAGCCTATTGGAGGTATGCCGGTTGTACGGAATAGAGGCAAGTGTGGAAGAACTTGCCCTTCTATCCGAAATGGAGAGGCGCGGGACTTCTCTTCAAGGGCTTTTTGAGGCTAGTCGACAGAAAGGGTTACAACCTGTCCCCCTTCGCCTGACCGTAGACGAATTGGCTAAGAGGGGGAGCCCTGCCATTCTGCATGTAAACGAAGATCATTTCTTCGTGGTCAAGAAAATTGAGGGAGACAATGTGTATATTTTAGACCCACCCAAAAAGCCCTACATAATCGCGAAGCAGAGACTATCCGAAATGTGGGAGGGCGCCGCGCTTTGTTTTGAAAGACCGCTTACGAATTATTCTGATGCATCTATTTTAGGTCCGGAGGAATTGGTTCGTGATATCGGCGCTATTCGACTGCAAGACACGGTCATTCAAACATTTCATATAGCCAACTTGACAAATTCACCCTATACAGTCTCGAGTATTGACAGTTCGTGCGCATGTTCCACGGCTTCATTGCAAGTTGGTACGATTATACCTTCCAAAGAAACCAAATCGGTAGACATGAAGGTCAGCTTGTCGGAAAAGTCAAGCCGATTTGAAGAATCAATGAAGATCTACGTCAATGATTCCGAGAAACCGCGTTATGTATTGACGCTTCGAGGCATAGTGAAACAACCCCTCCGATTATCGCCGCAAGTTCTCTATGCCGGCAAGATCGCGAGAACGGAATCCGTTGAGCGTCAAGTTTCACTAATTGCCGGTGACGACCAAACTGTGAGGATTTCCTCGATAGAAACATCGACTCCCGCTATTGTCGTTAAACCCGTCTACAGGGAACAAAATAGCGATCAAATTACATTGGGTATAACGGTGTCCGCGGCGTTGCTGGAAAACAGTTTGAGTAATATCCTTGACGAAAAAATTACCATTTATACAGATGATCCCGAGACACCGATGCTGGAACTCCCGGTTCAAGGCATGATCCTGGATGCCATTTCCTGTGTTCCAAACTCAATCTTCTTCGGCGTTGTCCCCAAAGGGCAGTCAACCTCCAAAACCGCCGAGATTTTGGTAAGAACCCCAAACATAAAAGTAGTCAATGCTCAAAGCGATTCTCCATTAGTTCATGTTGATTTGAAACCTTCCTTGAACCGAGCAAAGTACACAATAACGGCAATGCTGCGAGACACGGCACCGGGTGGTGTACTTAAAACAACCGTCAGATTTTTGACGGAACCGCAAACACACTCGCTTGAGATCCCCGTCTATGCGCTGGTTAAATAAAGACAACAATTCACAAAATAGGATATGGATAGCAGTTATCCCAATTGTGGTATTTGGCTTATTGGGGTTGCCTCGGCTGACAGATTTGACAGACCACTGGTCTTCCGACGAAACCACATGGTTATTTCGTTCCCACGGTTTTGCGACGTCCCTGCAACGCCACGACTATGGTGGAACATACCAATCCTATCATCCTGGCGTTATAACCATGTGGCTTGGCGGGCTTGCGCTGTGGCGCGAGTACGGTGATGGATTGGCGGTGGCGCCCAGTCTGGTTGTACGAAAATTCCTCTCTCCGGCGCAACTTTCAAATGCTCGACTACCCGTTGCGATTCTGACATACTTAACCATCTTAGTGATGGGGTTACTGCTTCGACGATTATTGGGGAGCCCTGTGGCGTATGTAAGCGTACTGTTTCTCGCCCTAAATCCTTTTTTCCTCGCTGAAAGTAGGCGACTTCATACCGATGCTCTGGCGGCAGGGTTTTTGATGATTTCGTTTCTCTGTTGGCTGTGTTATCTTGAGGCGGAAATTCCCCGTCGCAGAGAAATTGTCTTTTCCGGCATCAGTTTCGGATTGGCATGCCTTTCAAAGAGCCTTGCCGGTGGCTTCCTGTTGTTTCTGCCGTTCCTACTTTTCGCGTATTCAAAACACTCGCCGAAGGCGACATCACGTCTTTTATGGAGTGTTTTTTTGTGGGTAGCGACTGCCGTTTTAACCGTTATTCTCCTGTGGCCCTATCTATGGACATTGCATCTGGGTTCAATCCCGCTGTCGCCTTTGCTTATCATCGCCGCATTTGGGATGGCTATTGTTGCCGCGCAACGCGGTTCAATTAACACCGCGCCGGATACGGATAATGGACCATCCGGTGTGGATGGGAAAAGCGCCTCGCGCATCCAGGCAGTTCTGGGCAAAGTCATCATCGCTTGTGGACTCTTGGGCATCATTGCAATCTTGCTAGGTGCCAGCCGCTTTATCTTAACCCGCGTCTATTGGGCATTGACCACGCCGCATGAAGTTCCGCAACTGTTTCTCGGTCACGTTAGCAATGCACAGGGAGGGCTTTATTACCCTGTGCATGCGTTGGTGTGGAGCGCGCCCCTGACAATCCCATTGGTTACTTATGCGATTTGGCAAATAGTCAGCCGCCACGGACTAACCCCGTCAATTTCACGTATTTGCCTCGTCTTATTTCTGTTCGGCTGTTTCTACGTGTGTGGATTGACACTCGTTGCAAAGAAATTGGCTCGGTACCTCGTAATAACAGCCCCGGTGTGGGATGTGCTTGCGGCTATCGGAGCCGTAGCGCTGATGCGTCTAGTACGAGAGACCCTGAAAAAGCCGATTCTCGCCTACGCGGTATTGATTCTCGTATTATCGTTGCAGGCGCTGCCGGTGCTGATGCTTCACCCCAATTATCGTGCATATCACCACCCGGCAATTCCGGCGGGCTGGATTGCAAATAATATCTCTCAAGGAGGCGGTATCGGATTGGATCGCGCCGCCGAATATCTCAATAATAAACCGAATGCCGAACAATTAACGGTCTACATGACGCCGCTCGCCGGGTTTCTGGAATACTATTTTAAGGGGCAAACCCGCATTCTTGATCCACACATCACACCGTATAAATCGGATTATGTGGTCGTATACATTCGGGACAAGCAGATTGGGTGGACGCTGCCAACACAACTTTCTCAGGCGTTAGCGTTGGAACATATTGTTAGTGTCAACGGTGTCGATTACGCATGGATTTACAAGATGGATACCACAATTGCAGATGGCTGAAGGGAACCAATAAAATGTCGTCCAATCAAGCGCCCTTACATATTTCAGTTATCATCCCCGTCTTCAATGAAGCCCCAACTCTTAAACCCCTTTACAATCGGATTCGGGATGTAATGGGGATGATTGGGGTGCCGTACGAGATTATTTTCGTGGACGATGGTAGCTCGGATGATTCTCTCGGTATCATGGAGGAGATTTATCGGCTCCATCAGGAATGGAAGTGGACACCGGTAGATTCGCCGGTTCCTTCAAGCCAAGAGACGGAGAAGTCTTCAATTAGCGCGGCGGTTTCCCAAATCGTCGTAATTCAGCTTCAATACAACATAGGAAAGGCAGCCGCTCTGGGAGTGGGTTTTGCCCACGCCGCAGGCGACATTGTCATCACGATAGACGCTGATTTGCAGGACGATCCGAGTGAAATTCCAAACCTCTTGGCAAAACTTGGGGAGGGGTACGATGTCGTGTCCGGTTGGAAAGTCAATCGCCAAGATTCGTGGTCGAAAGTGCTGCTCTCGCGGATTTTTAATCGCGTGGTGTCTTGGTGTACGCATCTAAATCTTCACGACATAAATTGTGGACTCAAAGCGTATAGACGAAGCGTGATTCAGGATCTCCAGATGTACGGAGATCGCCACCGATACCTACCCATTCTGGCTCACCAGAACGGGTATTCCGTGACCGAGGTTCCTGTACGCCATCATCAGCGACAGTTTGGCAAATCAAAATACGGCATCGGGCGTATTCCGCGCGGGCTTTTTGATTTACTAACTATCCTTTTTCTCCATCGCTATATGAAGCGCCCGCTCCACCTGTTTGGAATCTTGGGAAGTACTTGCCTGTTCGGCGGCATAGCAATCAACACTTACCTTATTGTCTTATGGTTTGTTGAAGGAGGTATCGGATTCCGTCCGCTGCTGATGTTGGGCATTTTGTCGATGATAATGGGGATGCAATTTCTCTCCATAGGCTTGTTGGGAGAGATGTTTGCCAATGCATTCGAGCGTTTGGATCATCGTTGTCCCATCAAAACGTTGCTGGGTCGAGATTTATCCGATGAGACTAAAGAATGACGCTCACGTTAAGAATATGTGCCAGAAATCGAGTTTTTTCTTGAAAACTCGGTTTCTCAAAACCTCTTTGCACTTTCTTTTGACATGAGCCAAGAATGATAATGAAATTATAGATGGCTGCTAAAGTTCTGGTCACGGGAGGCGCCGGTTACCTCGGTTCCATAATTTGTGAACATCTGTTGGCAAGAGGCTATCGGGTCACGGTGATAGATAACCTCTTGTATAATCAGCAGACATTGTTCCACTTGTGTACGCATCGGGGCTTTGAGTTTGTGCTTGGTGACGTACGAGATGAGTGTTTAATCGCTCCTCTTGTGGATGATGCTGATGTACTTGTTCCTCTGGCAGCCATCGTAGGGGCGCCTGCTTGTGACCGTGACCCTTGCCTCGCGCGATCTGTTAATCTGGAGGCGATACAAATGCTAAACCGCCTGCGGAGTTCCCAGCAGTTGGTCGTCTTCCCTACCACAAATAGTGGATACGGCACAAAGACCGAGAAGGTTTACTGTACTGAGGATACACCTCTAGAACCTATTTCTCTCTATGGTCAGACCAAGGCGTCGGCTGAAGCGGAGGTGCTAGAGCAGCCGAACACAATCACATTGCGATTAGCCACGGTGTTCGGCATATCTCCCCGTATGCGGTTGGACCTGTTGGTAAATCACTTTGTCTACGCGGCAGTCACAGATGGATACATCGTAATTTTCGAAAAGAGTTTTAAGCGTAACTACATCCACCTCCGAGATGTGGCGGACTGTTTCATCCACTGTATTGAAAATAGTGATCGCATGGTGGGAAAACCCTATAATGTGGGATTGGACGCTGCAAATCTTTCTAAGGAAGAACTTGCACTGAAGATCAAAACATATATACCCGATTTCTCCATTCATTTCGCGCCTATTGGTACTGATCCCGATAGACGCAATTATATCGTTTCCAATCAGCGCCTACGCGATGCCGGCTTTGAAGCGAGACGCTCATTGGACGAGGGAATCCAGGAGTTGTTGAAAGGATATCGGATGCTTGGTCGCGGTGGCTTCAAGAATGCGTAACTCGAAGGTATCCGAACGTCCATAGGACTTACCAATCCCTGGTTTTCGGGTCCGTAGTAGTGCAATTCATTGCACGTTCCGCGGACACCAGACATGACCAATTAGAGTATTTTAATCCGCGTAATCCTTTAATCTGATCAAGTGAGCGGATAGTGAGTGCGATAGAGATCTTCAATGTCGAGTGTTACTTGGTAGCGCCCCATCACCCCTATCGGAATAATTCATTCAGCAAGCAACACTCTTGTACCGCAAACTGTTAGTTTGCGGATCACAATCTAACAGATTGTGGTACAGATTTCCTTCTCTAAGACTGGTTTTGAAAAAGCGATACTTGAGAGGTAATTGCAAGAGGAGTTTGGGATGCGTAAAGGCTTATTGTTTGGAATTGTGATTGTTGGGATGTTTCTCGTCGGTGGGATTGGGATTGGGGTGTTTGTTTATTCCCTGTTTTTTCCCTACCTAAGCACCTCCAATGTGCCTTCAGTTGAAGAGGAAAACGTGGGCCAATACCAACGGAGTCAGAGACTATTTCCAAGAGTTATCCAAGCTACTCCTGACGAAAGAGAAATCAATGATGTTCTTCCAGATACCGATTTTCATGTGACGGATAGACTCACTGCAGCAAAAGGAACTGATGAAGAGCAAAGCATAACGACAGAACCTCCTCAAAATAATTCTACTGAAGAACAGCTAGCCGTAAGGATTGAGACGCTTGAATCCGAATTTGAGGAATTTAATCGAAGACATGAAGATTTACATCAAACACGCCAAGAAGTAGTGGTTTTACTTCGGGAGCATAACGGAGCGGGAAGAAGGGCATTGATCGAAGAGTTGAAGCGGCTCCAGAAGTTAGCAATAGAGGCATACGACGCAGGGCAGGGCAATTTAGGCGATGAAATGAGAGAGCGTATGCGGCAGGTTAACGAAGATTATGGAACGTCAGGACAAGAACTTGCTTCTACGGCAAATGCAATTGGGCAAGAGCAGAGGGTTATTGGGAAACAGATGTCGGCTATTAAAGTTGAACTGAAATCCTTGAAGGACGAAGTACAAGAAGACGAGCTAAGGTAAAAGTTATTCCCTGAATTGGATGTGAGCTGTTGCACGGAATATGGGAAGGATGATATGGAAATCAAGAAGATTTTTATTTTATACTGCCTAATTTTTTTGTATTCATATCATACGGAATGTGTTTTTTGATGTCGATGCTAGTCCATCCAGCCTTAAAGTCAATCACTACAAAACTGTTATTTTAGATCGAAGAGGTCTCAATCCATTAAGAGGCGTAGGTCCTTATGCAGATGCAGGTTATTGTAAAATACTGAGTTATGATGGACAATTAGGGCCAATAGAGATTGACTCGCGATTGGAGAGTTTTGATCCGTGTAATCCTTTAATCTGATCGAGCGAGCGAATAGCGAATGCGATAGAGTTCCCATAGTAGATCCTGATAGAGATCTCTTAATCCACGATTCAGACAACGAAGATAGTTTTTTGCTGAGAGCTGCTTAGATGAGAATTGTCCACCTCATTTACGATGATATAGAGAACCCTTGGTTGGGCGGCGGCGGAGCGATAAGAACTCACGAAATCTATAAGCGATTGGCTAGTAGGCACAATATCCTGGTTTTCACAGGGAACTTTCCGGGAGCTACGCCTGAAATCAATCGCGATGGAGTGGTCTACAGAAGGATTGGATGCGGCAGCCACTATCTTGTATCTCGAATTACTTATGTCTTTGGAGTCATCAAGGAAGTTCGGCGTCTGACCTGCGATCTACTGATTGAGGATTTTTCGCCGTTTTCCCCAATTTTTTCGCCGATTTGGACAGGAGGAGCCCCGATGATTGCCATCATCCAGAACATTTGGGGAAAACAGTGCCTCAAGAAATGGCATTTTTGGGGTATTTCCGCCTTTGCCGCTGAAAAAATTGGGGTTCACCTACATCGCAACTTTATTGCAGTGTCGCCGACGCTTTGTCAATCTCTAACGAAGAAGATTAAATCGCAAGCGGATTTACAGTGGATTCCCAATGCAGTCGATTCCAACCTTTTCGACTCAAAACCGCAAGAGGAGAATTTCATCCTTTTTCTCGGCAGATTGGAAATCTATCAAAAGGGGCTTGATACCTTGATGAAAGCATACGCCAAAATCGCAAACGAGCACCCCCGAGTTCACCTCAAGCTGGCTGGCAGCGGTAGATCGGAAGAAACGAAAAGATTATTAACTATCGTTCGCCGCTTCGGTCTGGAAGACTACGTCCAATTCATGGGGAGAATTATTGGTGACGAAAAAACCGCTTTGCTCTCAAGCTGTCTTTTTGTTTGTATGCCGTCTCGTTTCGAAGGATGGGGCATCGTTGCCATTGAAGCCGCCGCTTGTCAAAAAGCCGTTCTTGGCACACAGATCCCGGGGTTGTCTGATGCGGTTAAGCACGGCGAGACCGGCATTCTCGTTCAGAAGGACAGTGTGGAAGCGTTGTCGCAGGCAATAACACATCTGATTCACAATCGGGAATTGCGGCTGACTTTGGGGAAAAACGGACGCGAGTGGGCAAAGAAATTCTCCTGGGAGGAGTCGGCGGCGCAACAGGAACAATTCTATTTTGATATTGTTCAGCGCTTTTCCAATCAAACCCGGCGGACGCATTCAAATTGAAAGTATTGATAATCAGTTCGGTTTATCCCAGGTTCCATGAGGATAAAGAGGTGCCGTGGTTAAGGGAAACGGTTCGTCGGTTAAAAAGAAGAGGGATAGATGTAGATCTCTTGGTCCCGTCATACAACAAATTGAAATCGCATCACATTGATAAAACACCGGTTTATCGTTTTCGATATGCGCCTAAAAGATGGGAGCATTTAACGCACGATGAAGGAGCGCCGAACAAATTGGATAAACATCCATTCTTCTTCTTTTTAGCAGTCCCGTACATACTTTCCGGGTTTTTCTGGTGTTTATACTTAACAAAGAGAAAGAATTACGACCTAATCCATGTCCATTGGCCCTTCCCTCATGGACTGATTGCCTTATCGGCGAAGTGGTTTTGCCAAAAACCTGTCATTCTTCATTTCTATGGCGCTTCGCTGTTGTTGATTCATCAATACCCTTTTGTGCGTCCTGTTCTGAAATTTCTTCTGATGCAAGGCTCGGCTGTTATCGCCATTAGCCGGTTCGTGGCTTCTGAGGTACGATCCCTTCGCCGGATTCCGGTTCAGGTTATCCCGTATGGTGCGGCGGTAAAACCCCGCCTGCCGATTAAACATAAATCCTCACCTCCGTTCCGAGTTTTATTTGTGGGGCGGCATATTGAAAGAAAAGGAATCATTTACCTCATAAAGGCTATCGATAAACTCCAAGCCGGTTCTGCAATTGAATGTCGCATTGTCGGGACCGGACCTTTGACAGAAAACCTCAAGCGGATCGCTGGAGAAGCTCGCAATACCCGGGTCGTTTTCACCGGTCAGTTATCCAATGAGGCTCTCTTAACGGAATATGCCAATGCCCATGTTTTTGTGCTGCCAGCCATTGTCGATAGCCGAGGGGATACAGAGGGGTTGGGGGTTGTTCTGCTGGAAGCCATCACTTTCTCCCTGCCGATAATCGCCTCGAATGTCGGCGGTATCTCTGACGTCATTCTACATGAAGATACGGGGCTTCTCGTTCCAGAAAAAGATGTGACCGAGTTAGCTTGCGCAATTTTACGAGTTAAGGATAATCCGGGCCTCGTTGAAACCGTGACATCCAATGCTGTCAATCATGCATTAAAGTTCTTCGCCTGGGATTCCATCGTCTATAGGTTAATGACAGTTTACCAGTACGCGGTGAACCCTCGCCGTTCAAAAAACGTATTCTGAATAAGGGTAAGCACATAAGTCTTAAGCTCATGTTAAGACTATGTGGGTGAAACCGAGTTTTTTCCTGAAAACTCGGTTTCTCATAGCCTCTTTGCACTTTCTTTTGACATGAGCCAAGTCCTAAAGTGACACTGAGCCTTATGATTATCTCTAGAACGCCGGTGCGAATCAGTTTTTTTGGAGGTGGCACGGATTACCCTCAATATTTCCGAAGGCACGGCGGAGCCGTCATGGGTGTCACTATCAACAAACATGTTTATGTCAGCGTTAACCGCCTTGGCGACTTTTTCCAGTCTAGAATTCGTGTTGGCTATTCCAAGGCAGAACTGGTCGATCGGGCCCAAGATATTCAACACCCCAGTGTTAGAGAAACGTTGATGCTCAAAAAGATGGGGGGCAATTTAGACATTCATATTTTCGCGGATCTGCCCGCTCGCACCGGTCTTGGCTCATCTTCCGCTTTCACGGTCGGCTTCTTGAACGCGCTATACGCTCTGGAAGATCTGCAAGTTACGAAGCAGCAACTCGCGGACGAGGCAATTTACATTGAACAGAAGCGGCTTCAAGAAAACGTAGGATGCCAAGATCAGGTGCATGCCGCTTATGGCGGATTGAATACCATCGCGTTTGACACATCGGGCAAGATATCCGTCCGACCGGTGGGCATTTCAGAGGAAAAATATGCGATTCTCAGTGCTTCTCTGATGGTTTTTTACACCGGTTTAACTCGCTATGCCAGTGAAGTTTTGAGCGAACAGATTGAGAATATGAAAACATGCCGTAAGGATGGTTACTTAAAGAGAATGCACGAAATCGTCTTTGAAGCGGAGCAAATCATTTCGGATGAATCGCCTGGGACGATGATTCAACACCTTGGCGATCTACTCCACGAGAGTTGGCAACTCAAAAAAGAACTTTCCAGCAAGATAACCAACGATTTTATTGATGATGCTTACGCTAATGCCAAAGCTGCAGGCGCCTATGGCGGCAAATTAGCGGGTGCTGGCGGCGGCGGATTTTTATTCCTCTTAGCGCCAGGAGAGAAGCAAATGGAAGTAAAAAAAGCGCTTGATGGGTTGTCTATGGTTGAGGTCGAATTTGAAAAACACGGGTCGTCAATCATTTTCTCCAGCGTTTAAGCTAATAGACATCTTTCCAAAATAAATCCATGTGGTTACAGTAATCTCGGTGGCTGGAACAACTATGTCGTTTAGCAACCTGTCGAGCGCCGTCTCAACTTCACAATCGCGGGGTTCACATTCCATGTTTTTCCATAGTTGCGATGTTTGCCTCAATAGATTTCTTTGGTGATGCGCAAAATCCTGTGCCGTACGACGATAGGCTCGATGGTAATCCTGCGAGTCGTCAACCGCAGGTTGAATTCCTTCGCCCGCGGAGTCAATCGCTTGCTTCGATATCCCTTGATGGATGTCGAACTGTTGGCATACAGTTTACCTATGCCAGGACAACCACTGCAAAAAAATCCTTGCCTTCCGCCACTCGTCAATTTTAGCTTGACGACTTAACGCTTGTGAGGTATGATTATAGTGTCCAAAGTAGTAGGATCAACTGAGTGGATAGCGAAGGATCAAGGGAACGGATAGTGAGTGCGATAGAACTCCCATAGAGATCCCAGCGCAATAGAGTTCCCATAGGGATCCCCTGTGTGCCGTAACTTGACCAAATTGGCAGCCAAAAATCGCAGCAGCCTAAACCAAGAATTCAGTCGCCGCGCTGGCGGAACCATCATCAATGCCCGGAATAAATGAGTCCAATTCTACAAGCACTTTTAAGCACTACCCCAAACTGGGATTGAAGACGCGTCATTACACGACTTAACGCCAATTTACCGCCTTGGAAAAACCGTGCTTGAGGAAATAACGCTTAACGCGCTTTATGGCATCTCGCGACATGTATTTCCAACATCTTCACGCATTAAACTCGACCGGAATTAGTCAGGTTTTAGTGCATAAATCTCCTTGTGTTCTGACTAAGTGGTCTATTCGCTAAGTATTTAATTCTTACGAGACTGGCACGAGAAACTGTTCTACCACGCCGGTAGGTGATCAAGCGAGTGAATAGCGAGTGCGATAGAGATCCCTTCTAACCGCACCGGCTCCCAACACTAACCATATTTTTTTGGAAAATAAACCACTAAGGATGGGGTAACTTCGGCAATCCCTGCGAGATGCATTTCAAACGATGCCAAGGATGACCACTCCATGAAAACAGTCAGAGTTCATATCGTTACCCTCCCCCTATTTTGTGTCTGTGGGAGAGGGTGGGTGAAAATATACTCGCAGAAAATTGCAGTTTGTCGCAGAGCGCTCCAATCCCTTCTAACCCGCGTCATCACTGCATTACAAGCCGATTTTTGCCCGTAGCCATCGTCTGCGACGACATCCGGGATCGCATGCCGAATTGAGTCTCGCAAAGCAAGGTCAAAAGCAATACAACCGTCAAACAAAGGGAGATCGATTGCGTTACACTGGCAACAGCAAATCCGGATAGAGATTCCGGCGCAATAGAAATCCCGACAAATGACGCCTTGCGTTAATTGAATCACGGAGATACAGAACATCGGCGCGGGATCAACTGAACGAATAGTGAAGGATCAAATGAGCGAATAGATCAAATGAGCGAATAGCGAATGCGATAGAAATCCTAGGGCGATAGAGATCCTATAGCAAATCCTGATAGAGATCCCTCAAGTGAATAAACAAGCATAGCTGCATCTCCCGAATCTCTTGACTGAGCATTTGCTCCCTTGGTCACTCAACGCTGTGAAAAAGCCCCGAAACGGCTGACAATATTTTGGAAAGATGTCTAATGTCAAGCATGAACTCTACCTTTGACATTCACATAAACCTCTCTTGGCGCTCCTCTTTTGATACCAACTTACCTGCATGGGACGGAAAATGCCGACACTAACTCAGCATGCGTATCAACCTAAATTCAGCCATACGGCGACTTGCGGCGAAAAAAGTCGGAACTCAGTGGATGTTGATTCGTCGGATACCCAACTCATCCAACGCTTTCAAGAAGGGGATTCAAAGGTTTTTGACCTGCTATATTGTCGCTACCGCGATCGCGTTTATGGAGTCATTCGCTATATCATTTCCAATCCTGAAGATGCGCTCGATCTCACACAGGACGTTTTTCTCAAGGCATTTCAAGGCCTCAAAAATTTCAAGAGGACATCTCAATTCTACAGTTGGCTCTATCGCATTACCATCAATCGTTGCATAGATTATACACGGCGGCAGTCAAAGCATCGCGTGATTAGTAATAATCCTGTATCCGATGAGGTATTCTACCATTACGCCGCCAATTGCCATCTGCCAGCGCCCACTAGGGCAATAGAAACTGAAGAATTTTACGTATATTTACGCCAAGCCGTAATGCAGTTGACTCCAAAGCAAAGAGAGGTTTTTGTTCTCCGGTACAGAGAGGAACTTCCATTGAAAGAAATTGGCAGCAAGATGGGACGGTCTATCGGTACGGTCAAAGCACATCTCTTTCAGGCACATCACTCCCTGAGAGAATTGCTTCTTCCATATCGGCAGGCTGACAAATTTTAACCCGAGTTGATTCCAACCTTCCAAGTCTTCGGTGTTGTAATCGCCTTGTTCGATTCAGAAGAGATTAGCTTAAGTCCTGTAAATTGCTCATGCCCCACAGTCGCCTCGAACCTTCCAAATGGATTTGGAATGAGTTTCGACATCTCCGTCAGACCAAATGGGTTCGGGATGCAATCGTGCTTTTCGTCCTCAATGGGATTTCAAAGGGTGTTGAGTTCTTTGGAAACGCTCATGCCGCAAGGTGTCTAGGGCCGGTAAAATTTGGCATCTCCGCAAACGTCTTAGCTTGGATAGTCCCGGTGACTTTAGGGTGCGAATGCGGGTTTAACACCGTTGCTGTTCGCCATATCGCGACCAATAAAACCGGGGCTCAACCGCTAATAGGAGATGTCCTTTCATTCAGACTATTTCTGGCAACTTTTGCTGCACTGTTATGGCTAATTTTCTCCTTGACAGTTGTCCCTTCCCTGCAGCAACTAGCGTGGGGAATCGGCGCTGCGATTGTCCTAATGAAGGCGGCGAACCTAGGTTTTGTTTTTCAGGGCGTGGAACGATTGCCAGTCCAAAATGCCATTACCGCTGCCGGAAGCCTTTTAACCGCTTGTGCTTACTTCCTCCTCTTTTCACCGGGGATATTTCTCGGGGCAGATTTAGTAGTAGTCACGGTTGTCCTAATGTTGACCGTGGCAGCTTCATGGTACGCTTATTTCCTTCTCTTTGCGCGGTTTCCTCTTGGCAAAGTGCGTTGGCAATCGCTTAAATCACTTTTTGGAGAAGCTTGGCGTTATTGGATTTCGGCTATCGTTGTCTATTTTTATAGTCGGTTCCAAGTTCCATTAATAGCTGCCTTAGTTGGTGATCGGGAAGCGGGGATTTATCGTTCTGCGGAGATGATTTCCGATGGGCTTGGGTTCTTATTGACCGGTGTTAACGTCCTACTTCTACCCCGATTGGTTCTCTGGAATGAATATGGACATCGTGCACTGTGGCATCGGCAGTCCAAACTGGCAATCATCTTTCTGTTTATTGGTTTAGGCCCAGTGTCTCTCTTGATTTTGAAGAGCGGCTGGATTTATCAGAGTCTGTTGGGTGCGGAATTTTCGGAAGGCATCCTCTCGTTTAGAATTTTAGTCGTGGGGCGGTTGGTAGTTTTCATTGGACAGATTTATGCTTGGGGATTGGCAGCAACTGAACGGGATTCCCAATTCTTGGTGGCATCCGTGCTGGGCGCCGTGTCAAGCGTGGGGCTCAATTTATTACTTATTCCAATCTTTGGTATTGTCGCCGCCGCGGCGGTAAATGTCATTTCTGAGATTGTCGTCTGTACATTGTGCTACTTTTTTCAAAAGGTTTTCATCTTTCAACGGCCGAATGCGTAAATGGACTTCAAATGGTTAGTCGTTTTTTGAAGGAGACAGGGATCCATAGGGGATATAAACACATTTATCAGACCATACAAAACGGTGCAAAAGTGTTGGATGTTGGATGTACCGGATTCAGACAAGTGGCAATTTCACGAGAACTCGGACTCAGTCATATCCATCACTTCGGTGTTGATTTTTGCGAGCCTGCGGATAACGTGCCGGATGGCGTTGTTTTCCGCCAAGCGAATCTGAATAAGCAACCGATACCCTTTGAAGATGATCTTTTTGATCTTGTCGTGGCGAGCCACATCATTGAGCATTTGACGGAACCTATTGAATTTTTTGGAGAATGCGTGCGTGTATGTAAACCCGATGGGATTATCTATATTGAAGCCCCCTCGGAACGCTCGCTGTTTCTCCCGGGGATGCCTTTTGATTACGATCGATTTTGTAGTCTTTCCTTTTTTGATGATCCGACGCATATTTCTCGACCTTGGACACCGCAAGCTTTCTACCGATTAGCAAAGTACTTTTCGTGTGAACCGGTTGATACGAGGCGTCTATTTTCGTGGAAAATACGACTCCTTTTTCCGATGTTATTGCTATATGCATTATTGACTAGAAATGGAAAGTATTTGGAAGGGTGTTGCTGGAGGGCATTTGGCTGGAGTTGCTATTTGATTGCAAGAAAGCCTCCGATGCTCCGCGGCAAACCGAATCTGAATTACTACATACCGAGCGGCAAATAGGAGTCTTGAACGATGCAGTGTCGAGTATGCGATTCAATAAATCTTCAACTCGCAGTCGACCTCGGCTATCAACCTTGGTGCAGCAATTTTTTGACAAAGGAGGAGGTTGGGAAAGAGCCTGTTTACCCGCTGCGTGTGTTTTATTGTCACGATTGTACCACGCCACAACTCGACTATTCTGTTAAAAAGGAAATTATGTTCGGCAGTCACACCTATCTGTCGGGTGTGACTCAATCGTTAAGTGAACATTTCCGGTCGGTGGCTGAAACGGTCGATTCCAAGTTTTTCCGTAATGTTGAGGCGAAAGCGGTGCTCGACATCGGATCGAATGACGGTACCCAACTAAAGCATTTCAAAGCCCTAGGTTACGATGTTTTGGGAGTTGAGTCCGCAGCCTCGATTGCTCGGATAGCCAATGACGCCGGTATACCGACGATTCATGCTTTTTTCAATCTCGACGTTGCTCGAAATCTTGCTCGGACGTTTCATGTGATAAACGCGGCAGGGGTGTTCTTTCATCTTGAAGAACTCCATGCTGTTACAAATGGGATCCGTGAATTACTACGGGAAGACGGTATTTTTGTGGTTCAATGCCTCTACATGAAACGGATTGTGGAACATTTGGCATTTGACCAAATCTACCATGAACATCTGCTTTACTATAATTTGGAAAACCTCGAAATTCTATTAAATCGGCACGGCCTCGCTATGTTTGATGTGTACCTGTCACCTATCCACGGTGGATCGATTATCGGCTTCGTCACGCATCAAGGGAAGCGTTCTCCTTCGCGACATCTGGAAACCCTTCGTCAGGAGGAACGCAAGCAAAAGAGCAATGAGTTCCCAACCTATGTTGCCTTTGCCAAGCGGATTGAACGCATGAAGACGGAGACGTTGGCATACCTGGATCGCGCGAAATCTCAGGGACAACGCATCTTTGGATTTGGTGCGCCAGCCAAGGGCAATACGCTACTGAATGCTTTTCGGATAGGTCGTCAATATCTGGATTGCTTGGTGGAAAAGAATGAACGGCGGCGCGGGCTTTATTCTCCGGGGATGCACCTTCCCATCGTCATTGAGGATGAGTTAGCGCAATTGCCCGATCTTTATTTTGTTCTTGCTTGGAACTACAAGAAAGAGATCCTCGCCAATAACCGCCATCTTATAGACGAGGGGGTTAAGTTCCACTTTCCGGTCAACCCCAAGGAGTAGAAAATGAAGATTCTGGTGACCGGCGCCTCCGGCTTTTTGGGACGCACGCTGTGCATAAAACTTGATGCGCAAGGGCACGAGATTGTGAAGTTGAATTCCAAGAATTGTGACCTTACTGAGATGGATTCACTTCGGAGATTTAACCATTCTTCATACGACCAGATTTATCATCTTGCCGCATGGACACAAGCCGGTGAGTTCTGCCTTCACCACCCCGGTGAACAGTGGATTATCAACCAACAAATTAATACCCATGTGCTCTCTTGGTGGAAAGACTACCAACCCCAAGCGAAATTAATCTGTATGGGGTCGAGTTGCGCTTATGCCCCGGAGATCGAGTTGGTAGAGGAAAACTATCTTGTCGGTTCCCCCATTGAAAGCCTGCTAACCTATGCTATGACAAAACGGATGCTCTATCTTGGGCTGCTGGCGTTGTATCAACAATTCGGATTGAAATACCTTTACTTGGTGCCTTCCACACTTTATGGCCCCGCTTACCATACCGACAACCGGCAAATGCACTTCATCTTTGACCTCATCAGAAAAATCATCCGCGGAAAGGTTTGCAGAGAGCCGGTCGTGCTGTGGGGAGACGGCTATCAGCGGAGAGAGTTGGTTTTTGTCGATGACTGTGCCGAAATAATATTGAAACTGGCGGCGACTTGCGAGACTGACATTATCAACATTGGAAGCGGCGAAGCCTTCACCATTCGCCATTTCGCCAAACAGATTTGTGACCGGGTTGGCTATGATTTTGATACAATCATGTTTGACAAGACGCGCTATGTTGGCGCAAGAAACAAGTGTCTGACTGTGAAGAAATGGAAATGCCTGCTTCCGGATTTTGAGTTGACCTCGTTAGATGTCGGACTTTCAAAGACGATTGACTGGTTTTGGGCAGAAAGAGAGAAATTGTTGGCAAATGGAACATAGAGAAAATTTAATGCCAACGCTGGTTGCTTTGATTCCCGGCTTAATCAATGAAGAAGGACATCACTTCAATTACCACCTCTCTGTTGCCAAAGCAGTCGAGCTACTCGGCTGGGGACATCTTGCAGCAGTCCCGCTAACCTGCGAAATCAATAATCTCCCACCTCAATGGCTGAAATGCCTTGTCGCGCCAAGAAGTCGGCGCCTGTTTCCCAAAAAACTCAGCGGACCTCTGATGTGCAGGTCGCCCATCGGATTCAGTCGCTCCCTTTATCGATTTTTCCGAGAAAAAGTCGTTCCGTCGAAGTGCCCCATCATCTTTATTGAGACCTTTCAATTCTGGCATCTTGCCGTTTTAGCAACAGTCCTGCTCTTCATCCCAACGGAACGATTATCGCTTTGGGTTCTACATCGACATGATTACAAGTCTGTGCGGCGATTATGTCATGGAGTGTTTTTGAGAGAATATGTACTCAAGAGCGTGACTTTACGACTGAGTCAGGTGTTGGGCAAACGTCGATTCCGGCTTTTAACCGATAGTCAATTGTTGAAAGATTCACTGTCGACATTTTTCAATCAACCGGTAACGGTAATGCCCATACCTCACACGGAAGTGGCCGCCGAAGAATCATTTCCAAAACGAGCGGGGGAAATCGTCGCTTGGTGGCCCGGCGCGGCAAGGGCAGAGAAAGGGTGGAGTGCAATTCAACACTTGGCGAACTTGCCAACCCGTGGTGCGAGCCGTATCCGCTTGGTCGCTGGAGCGGGCTCCAATCTCGTCTCCGTACCAAACGGGATGTGCGTTCAGTTGACCTCCGATATTTTGACGCGATCTGAGTACATCAAATGGTTAAAAACGTGCGACCTGATTCTGCTACCCTACCGTTCCAAACGCTATGCTGCGTCCACCTCCGGTATTTTTGTCGAATGCGTTGTGGCAGGTAAAATTCCGCTCGTAACTCAAGGGACATGGATGGCGAGTGAATTAAAGGCACATCATCTTGACGCTCTAATTGTCGAAGACTGGACGAACACGGCGCTAGTGGAAAGACTGTTGAAGACTGCCACGGATGCGGAGGTTCGGCGAAAGATTAACATGATGCAAAAAGCATACAAAAACTACCACAATGTGAAATCCTACGCCGTGATGATGCAATCCTTATGGGCACAGTAGGCAACTGATTCCAATATCCTTTTGGTATTATCAGTTTCTACTTGCCAATAAAATTAACGACTTGTGCTAGTAAACTTGAACTTTGGAGAAATGGTATAACTTACTCCTCCGCCACGAACTCAAAGGCATTTCTAATGTGTTCGAGTTTAGGGGTTGTAGACTTTGGGGAAAGAAAAACCGCAACAACATCAAAGCGGCAGGGAGCATCTAGCATACCGTTGGATTGAAGATAACTCAGTGCGAGCTTGGATATCTGTTTCTGCTTGGTGAGAGTTACCGCCGCCTGCGGAACACCGAACTTGAGCGTGCGCCGTGTTTTGACCTCCACGAACACAATTCGCTCGCCCTCTTTGGCAATGAGATCGATTTCGCCCGTGCGCAAGCGGTAGTTATGTTCAAGAATCTGGTAACCTCGGTCCTTGAGGTACCGAGCGGCGAGCCTCTCTCCAATTCTGGCGACCTCTTTAGATTGACTCATTACCCATCCCTAAGTTCGGGTTCCATACCGCACCTAACACATTTTGGAGACAGGTTTGAAACTACGCCGGTGAATCGGACACGGTCCATACCGAGCTACTGCCTCCCGATGCTTGGCCGTACCATAGCCCTTATGTTGTCGAAAACCGTATTGCGGATAGAATTTGTCCAATTCAAACATCAAACGATCTCGCGTTACTTTTGCGACGATGGATGCTGCCGCAATGCACTGGCTGAGAGAATCGCCTTTCGGAATCGCTCGTGAAGGTATGGAGATGGCGGGAAGTAGCGTACCGTCGACAAGAACATAATCCGGGAATGGGAAGAGTTGCTCTACGGCTTCTTGCATTGCCAAAAGCGTCGCCTGCAAAATGTTCACTTGGTCGATTACTGTATTGCTAATGCAACTAACCTTAACCGCGATTGAAGTGTCTTGAATCTCATCAAACAAGAGATCGCGTTGCTTCGGCGTCAACTGCTTTGAATCGGATATTCCATCAATGACGCAATTCCCCGGAAGAATTACCGCCGCTGCTACCACCGGCCCAGCTAACGGGCCTCGTCCGGCTTCGTCAACGCCTGCAATGTGCCTATATCCCTGTTTTTGTAGGGTTCGCTCAATCTCTTGAATACCGCGGTCGCCTTTCTATTTGGAATTACTGTTCGGATAGAATCGTTGCCCCGAAACCGAGGTTATTCCTGAAGACTAAGTTTTTTCTTGCCCGGTCCCGTAGAATGAGCAGGTTGAATAGCGGTCGAAGGAGCTATCAATTGGACGAATACATCGGGTGACTAGATGGGGAAACCATAGATATTCTGGTGCGATAGAGATTCCCAAGGATAAAACAGGCAAACAAGAACATGAAGAACGTTCTTGAAATGATCAAAATCTGCTTTGCCAACGGTCATTCAAGCAAGATATTGAACAAGCGCTGTGAAATCACTTCTGCGCAGCCCCCGCCCTTCGTTCCCTAACTCGCGCCGAATTTCCGGTTCGATCTCGCAAATAGTACAATTTGGCGCGTCGCACTGCTCCATATCGCAGCACCTCGATGCTCTCGATATTCGGCGAATGTAACGGAAACGTCCTCTCGCTCCCTTCGCCAAATGCCACGCGCCGCACCGTAAAAGTTTCACTCAAGCCTCCATGGGAGCGGCGTATCACGGTTCCCTCGTACGCCTGGACGCGTTCCTTCTCGCCTTCTCGAATCTTCGTGTTGACTCGTACCATATCACCTGGGGCGAATTCCGGGAAACCTTCCTTTATATGTTCGCTTTCGACAGATTCAATTAGGTTCATCGTTTGTCTATCCTTTCATTTGGTATTCTTCAAGTTCGGTTCATGGGAGTTCTTCGTTCATAAGGGTAATACTTCCTATGTTCCAGAAAAGCTCTTTCGAAAAACTCTCAAAATGCTTCCGCGCGTCACATTCCTTCGCTGGCGTTTGACTCGCTTAGAAAATTCGTATCCTCTTCCGTCAACTCGATCTTTTCAAGCAAATCTGGACGTCGTGCGGCAGTTCGCTTGAGCGACTCTTCGTACTTCCAACGCGTAATCCTCTCATGGTGTCCGCTCAATAGAACCTCGGGTACCGTCAACCCCTCGAAATCGGCGGGGCGTGTATAGTGCGGGTGATCTAACAATTGCTGGCTAAACGAATCACCCTGAGCCGATTCATAGTCGCCCAATACGCCCGGCAGCACTCGACCGATTGCTTCAATCAATACCAGTGCCGGGATTTCTCCGCCGCTCAGTACATAGTCGCCAATCGAGATTTCGTCCGTAACCAGCTTCTGACGCACACGCTCATCAATCCCCTTATAGCGTCCGCAGATTAGAATGATGTGCGATTCAAGCGAGAGCGCTTCGGCAAGCTGCTGAGTACAAGGCTTTCCCTGGGGAGTCAAATAAATGACCCGAGTGTTTGACTCCGGACTCAATGACCTAATTGCAGTGAATAGTGGCTCCGGTTTCAGAATCATTCCTGCACCGCCGCCGTACGGATAATCGTCAACCGTTTGATGTCGGTCGCTCGTAAATCCTCGGAGATTATGGACGTTCACTGTCAGAAAGCCTGCGTCTTGAGCGCGCTTTAGGATGCTTACTTGCAGGGCAGGAATTATTATCTCCGGAAACAGAGCAATGACGTCAATTTTCATCAGGTGTACTAAAAGATTGTGGCGCCCACTCGTTAATCTGAATCACTCGCCCATCCTTAACAATGATTTCTGCCTGAGATAGTTTGGAGCGAATATCATCCCCCACCTCGATCTTCACAGGTGCATCATACGTGCCGCTGGCGAAAAACGAATCAATTTCCAGTTGTTTCACCTGACTGAGTTGTTGCTTAAGGTTTTCGAGTGCCTGTTCCTGTTTTCCACGCTCTTGACTAATCTCTTCCCGCAATTGATTTACGCGGTGCGGTGTCTGCTTCTGTGCTTCGGCAATCAATCGCCGGCTCTGGAACTCCTCCTGTTCAAGCCATTGCCCAATTTGATTTATCGCCTGCTCAAGCTCCTTGGTCAATTGAGACTTGAAACTCTCGGTGACAACGTTTTTTAGTATTACCGGTCGCTTTACGATAACAGCCATCTTCCACTCTCATTAACGTGGTGAACATATCCAAGCAGCCTCGACAGCTTAATGAAGACGATAAAGCGGCGTATGTCAGACTCAAACACGATCTTTCCTCTCTTGGTAAAAGCTTCAATCCGAAAGAACCTCAGGAATTTGGACTCAAACGTCGGTCCTTCCTCACTCTCTACTGGGATCGATGAGTTCAAGCACCACCCTTTTATTCGCCTTGATTCCTGCTGCAAACAGGATGTTCCGTATGGATTTCAGTGTACGTCCATGCCTGCCGATTATCTTGCCCAAGTCTTCCTCGGCAACGCTCAATTCGAGGATAGTAGCCTTCTCGCCCGCGACTTCATGGACTTCGACCTGATCAGGCTGGTCTACGAGGGATGTTGCGATATATTCAATCAGATCCTTGAACATAAAATTCCCCAAGCTGCGTATCCAGGCTAGTAAATGTCGCTTACACCGCGGCGGTCAAGTTCACCTCGGTCTGGGGTGTCAACCGGACGATTCAGAGAAGGTTTCTGGAGCAGCTCATGCAGAGTCGCTTGTGCTAGCGTCTGCCTCATCCGTCGTCGTGGAGGCGTTCTCCTCCTCGTTCGAACTAGGTTCTTCATCCCGCGTCGGAATGGGCTTGCCTAGACGTTCCGCGGTAAATCTCTCCCAAATCCCGGCTCGCGATAGCAGGTTCTTTGCTGTGTCGGAAGGTTGTGCACCCCGTTTCAGCCATTTCAGAACTCGGTCTTCGTCAATGACGACCTCGGCCGGATCGGTTAAAGGATCGTAGTGACCTAAGCGTTCCAAGAACCGTCCATCTCGCTGGGCACGGGCATCAGCAGCCACGAGTCGGTAAAACGGACGCTTCTTTCTTCCGTGGCGTTGAAGTCTTATTCTAACTGCCAAGAATTACATCCTCCTTTTGTGGTTGTAAAGTGAAATACATTTCAAACATCTCTCAAATTTCGAAATTGTAGTAGGCATACTCCGTATGCCGTAACCCTTGCGCAGATTCCGGTGCGGCAGAGCGTGTCTACTACTGCTTCCGGCTCGGTATGAATTGCCAAATCCAAGCCATGCCTCATGGTAACCCTATCGTGACTTTCGCTTCTTCCGCCGCTTCAAATTCTTCCGTTTCTTTCCGGGCGGCTTAAGTCCCATCTGCGGCATTTCCATCATACTCGTCTGCTGCTTGACCATACGATTCATGAACTTAAGTTGATCAAACAGTTGGTTGACTCGACGAACATCGGTGCCGCTTCCACTGGCAATCCGCATACGTCGGCTGCGATCAAGAATACTAGGATTCCTACGCTCCTTCGGAGTCATGGACTGGATGATCGCCTTAGAATATTTCAACTGATCTTCATCCGGCGTCATGCCTTTGATTGGCAGTTTATTCATGCCCGGAATCATATCCATTAACTGATCCAACGGCCCCATATTCTTGAGTTGCTCAAGCTGCATCAGCAGATCGTCGAAATCTAGCCCGTGCTTTTGGCTCAGTTTGCGCTCAAGTTCTTCAGCCTGGTCGTCGCTGAAGATGGATTCCGCCCGTTCAAGCAACGTCGCGAAATCGCCTTCACCCAAAATGCGCGACGCCATTCGGTCCGGGTGGAATTCCTCCAACGATGTCGAAACAATCTTTTCTCCAATCCCAACAAACTTAATCGGCTTGTGAGTAACGGCGCGGATCGAGAGCGCCGCTCCGCCGCGTGCGTCGCCATCCAGCTTGGTGAGAACAACGCCGTCAATGTCCAAACTGTTGTTGAAGTGTTCGGCGATGTTCACCGCATCCTGTCCCGTCATCGCGTCAACCACGAGCAAAATCTCAGTGGGATTTACGTCCGCTTTTATGTTGCGGAGTTCCTCCATCAACTCTTCGTCAATCGCTAATCGTCCTGCGGTGTCAACAATAACGAAGTTATTCCCGCGGCTTAATCCCTGTTTGACAGCTTCATTTACAATAGCAACGGGCGAAACATCAGTGCCCATCGAAAACACGGGCACCTCAATCTGTTCACCTAGCACCTCCAACTGCTTAATCGCCGCCGGGCGGTAAACATCCGCTGCAACCAAAAGTGGACTTCTACCTTCCGAACGAAATCTCAGTGCCAGTTTCGCGGCGGCGGTTGTCTTTCCCGAACCTTGTAGCCCCACCATCATGACGATTGTTGGACCGCTCGGTGCGATGTTAATCTTCGCCGCCTGCGTCCCCATCAGCTTCGTCAGTTCATCGCCGATAATCTTGGCAATCTGCAATTCCGGCGTTAAGCTGCCGAGCACATCCTGACCGAGAGCTCGTTCCTTGACATCCTCTATGAAGTCGCGCGCAACTTTGAAGTTGACGTCCGCCTCTAGCAAAGCCCTACGCACATCTCGCAACGCATCGGCGACGTTCTTCTCCGTCATTTTTCCCTGACCGGCAATCTTCTTTAAAGTGCTTTGCAACCGCTCGGTCAAACTCTCAAACATGATTTTCTCTAACTCCGTGCTTCATCTCTGCGTTGTGGATGGGGAAGGTCAATCAAACTGTGAAGGCATCCTTTTATGTAATGAATTGTGTCCTCTTTTTCTGTACCGGCGATGTCCGACTCTAGTATCTGCAACCGCTCCAACACATCCGCTACGACCCCCCGTTGATGTTGGAAACTGGCCAATAACCCTAGTTCGTTCTCGAAGCGCTCAAGGCACATCTCCGATGACCGAATCGAATCATACACCGCCTGCCGCGAGATTCCGAACCTCTCGGAAATCTCTCCCAAGGACAAATCCTCCTCATAATACAGACTGAGGAATTCTCGCTGCTTTTCCGTTAACAGATTACTGTAGAAGTCCGACAGCAGCACGTACTTGAGTTTGTCTATTGACAAAGGGAATATCTCCGATGCTATTCCGTGTAGCCTTCCGATGAATGGCGACGTTCAGTCAGGACAGACGTGTCAAGGCTAAAACCTTGACAGCCCTATAAGATACCCTATCCAATTCACCCTTGTCAACGGAAAATTGGAAGATTATAGCGCACTCGCATCAAATTGTAATTGTATTGTAGGGTGGGCACTGCCCACCGCTTTTCGTTCCTTCATTCATTACCTGTGTAACACCCAGCTACAATCTACAATCATCAAGTCACCAAGCTCCCGTCATTCGTGCTTTTTAGGGAACAACGGTCGTTGTTCCCTACTCAAATCGTAGGGGACGCAGATCTGCGTTCCCAAGTCTCTAATCCCATCGCATTTTTGATCTTCGGCGACTATTCTCACCGCTTTCCTTCTGTAACCGTCAGATATCCAATTTCCCTGTTTATTTCTAGACTATAGAACCCCTATCCCCAATCCACCTTCCCCCTAGCCTCCAAGACCTTAGACACCACAGACTTGACATCATCCTCATCGACAAATGGCGACAGGATATATGACTTCAAGGCGACGATAGGCTCACCGTAACTGGTTCGCCGATAGCAATCCGTTATCGAAATGACAACCCCTCTGCCCGCCATCGCCTCCGAATGCACGTATTTATAGATTTCTCGGTTGTAATTGTTATGCGAGAGTAGGCTGTCGCGGTACGCTTCATCCTCAAATTCCTGTCGCTTGATTGAAAACGTGTCAACACCAATCGGATACGCTCGGAATAACGTGACAGTGCCGAAATTATCGCGATTCAACACCGTTGTCCCCTCCTGCCCCTCCAGGTGTTCCCGCAGCAGTTGCGTCATCTCAACGATGTGCCCCAAGATTGCCCGCAAACCCTCTTCGCCGAACAGTCGAAAATTGGCGAGAGCCGCAAGCGGCCCCGTCCCCGCTCTGGAGGTCTCAAGCGTGAACATTCCGGGTCGATGCTCCCCAAAGTGATACAGATACGGCATCTGTTCCGCCTGTCGAGTCACCAATTCCAAGTCCGCTTGATTCTTGACGAGAAAAAGACTGGAAATATAAGGCGCAAAGCCGGTCTTGTGGAAGTCGATTCCGATCGAATCCGCCAGTGATAAATGCCGAATTCGCCGACACGCCCCAGCCAAAGCACGAATGGTGCGCGGACGAAACCCAAGCGGGTTCTTCTCGATATTGTAGTCATTAAACACCGACCATGCCCACCCGATAACCGCATCCGCGTGAATGTGCGGCTTGTAGTTAAGCTGAAACTCATCGACCAGTGCGTCGCGCAACCTCGCAATGCTCTCTAAGTCATCCAATCCGAACGAGTCGGTAGTCCCCAATGTCGCAATTATAGCCGCAATTTTTTTCCCCTCTCTGAGTGCGGTACGAGCCTGTTGCTCAAGTTGGTCGAGGTCAATCTCGTTCTCGACGGTCGTCGGGATCGTAACAAGGTTGTCCGTTCCGATGCCTAACCATCCCACGACGTTGGATGCGCAGTAGTGACCCGCGTCCGACACGAAAACCGCTATCTCTTCGGGCGTACCCTGCTGCATCGTTCCCACACCAGCTTTTTCCAATCCGAGTTTCACGCCGTAAAGTGTTGTCCCCGTACCGCCAAAAGTAAACACCCCGCTCGACACTTCCGCATCATACCCAATCAATTTTGAGGTCATGGCGGCGACTTCAACCTCGGCCAATGCAACCAAGCGGCTATATTCATCCCATGAGATATTTGGATTGTGCAGAGAAGCTAGGAGCACGCCAATCAAGCTTGGAATTGTCGGCGGAGGAATAACATTCTGCTGCGTGCGAGGATGCCCGAAGATTGTCATGCCTCGTAGATATTCCACTAGCTCTGCCGTAACATCTTCAACCGAAGACATCCCGTCAGGCAAAGCTGTTTGTTTTGCCTTCTCAAAGTCGCCGGGAATGACATCACCCAGCATCGGCAGATGTGATTTGAGCGCATCAACCTGGTCCAAGGCGCGCATAATCGAATGCACGAAATAGGAATCATGAATGGAATCGGATACTGGCTGCGGAAATGCAAGCCGGATTTTTTTCAAGATGTCACGGTACGTCATGTCTGTCGTCATCTCCATTGGTAATGTTACGCAGCACCTATCCTTCCATCCGTCGGCTTGGAAATGTAGGTGTTTAGAGTGTTCGTTTGACCGCCCTCGAACACGGCTATGGTATCATACCCATCACCACCCCTTCAACGGATATAGTTTCGTAGTGCGGTACAATCATCGCCAATACTGATGGAATCGACGTGTTTCTCCGCTCGTTATTCCTCCACCCGCTCAGGCTGGATTGATAAATCCAGCCTGTAGGTTGGGTTGAACGCAGTGAAACCCAACTATTTAGATGCCTCTCATTCGCTCTGGCAGAGATTCTCGATAATCACATTGAGGATGTATCTGTAAGCCAAAAACAACATAAATACCGAAGGAAGACTTCGCCACGTATTGTCCAGACATTAAGAGCCTGTTTGAAAATGTAGGTTGTAGGGTGCGCACTGCGCACCAGCCTCTAAAAGCCCCGGAGGGGCGGAAGGTGTGTAGAAACATCGAGACCCTGCGTACCTAAGCCCCAGACGGGATCAACTGAGCGGATAGCGAAGGATCAAGGGAACGGATAGTGACCGCGATAGAGTTCCCATAGAGATCCCCTCAAGCGAACGAATAGTGAGTGCGATAGAAATCCCACAGGTATATATCGGGCGATCATACAAACATCAAAAAACATGTCGTTGATGACTAAAAATAGCTTTGCTACCGACTTTTCAAACAGGTTCTAAAGTCTCGATTGATCGAAATTCGCGTTGTCCTTTCTTTCTCGCTGAATCCCTCTGAACGCTCAGTCAGGATTGGCAAATCCAGACTCTCAAGCAAGCGAATAGATCAAGTGACCGAATAGGATCAACCGAACGAATAGTGAGGACGATAGTAAATCCCGTGCGATAAAGATCCCTCAGGCGACTGGATTAGGAGCGCGATAGAAATTCTACACAGATCCGCGTTCCTTGCTTACTACCAGCACAATCCCGAATCCCGTTTGCCTCCTGTGGCAGAAGGTGATAAAATTTGGTCGCGACTCGACCAATCCATGTGTACCCGGCATACCTGCGTACAGCGTAAAACCGATCAGGAAAATACAAATTCAACACCTTGCTGATCCGCAATAAGAAGGAACAAATGAAAAAAATATCTACATGTTCAATCATGCTTTCGGCGATATTCCTATTCGCAATCGCCGTAGCTTCAACAGTTCTTGCGGACGGAAGACATACCGAACTAGACACTGAATCAACTCGCCCCGACAGTCATGCCCCCTTGGGGGTTATGGGCGACCATGCCCATGGAAAAGGCGAATGGATGCTATCCTACCGCTTCATGGCGATGGGGATGGGAGGTCTCAGAGACGGTACAAACCCGATTGTAACGGAAACAGCGTTACACAAATATGCCGTAGTTCCCATTCGAATGAACATGCAGATGCACATGTTAGGCGTAATGTTTGCGCCCCATAAAAACCTCACGCTGATGGCGATGACGAGTTACCGGGACAATTTCATGGAGATGCAAGGTGACAAAACGCACGGACATTCTCAGGGTGGCCACGGCCACGCTGTCGGATATCATGAGATGGAAAGTGTGGGGCTGGGCGACACAAAACTCTCCGCCCTGATTCCGCTACTCCGCTCGCAGGACATAATCGTCCTCCTGAACACGGGGCTCTCTCTACCAACCGGCTCAATTGAACAAGAGGGTGAAAACGGTATCTTGCCGTACCCCATGCAACTAGGTTCCGGCTCCCGGTGTATCAACATCTGGACGGTCCTCAAATGGAACTTGACTGGTCTGTCGTTGCCGGCTGGCAATACGCTTTCACGATTTGGTAACGTTCGACTACATTATAATAATTTGTAATTTCCATTGACATGAAAAAGCCCCATACGCGCCGCACGGGGCTTGGTAAGTTGAAAAAACATGCCGACTGCCCAAGCTCAAATCTTTGCTTCTAACGGGGGCAGGTGTTCCGGTGTAATTTCGTCACCTTCGCAAAGCACCGCCGCTTTTTCCATCGTATGCATGAGCTCACGAGCATTTTCTGGCCAGTTGTAATCATGCAAGATTTTCATTGCTGCCTCAGAGATTATGGGAGGCCTTTTACCATCGCGTTTTGCATGTTCTTCGATAAAGTGTTTTGCCAAACACGGTAGATCTTCGAGACGTTCTCGGAGTGGAGCAGATTGTACCATGCAAACGCTCAAACGATAGTAGAGGTCTGAACGAAATTTCCCTTCATCTACATACTTTTTGAGGTCTCCGTGGGTTGCAGCCATAATGCGGATGTCACTGTAAATCGGTCTCGTTCCCCCCACACGGATAAAATAGCCATTTTCCAAGAATTTGTACAAGTTGAGTTGCGTTTCAGGTGAGATTTTATCTACTTCATCAATAAATAATGTACCTGTGTTGGCAATTTCTATGAGCCCCTGTTTCCGACTCGTTGGCCCCGTAAGCACTCCTGTTTCATGACCGAAAATTTCGCTGTCAACGAGCGAAGTGCTGGTTGATGGAGGATGAAAGGTAACAAACGGCTTGTCTGCGCGCCTGCTATTATAGTGAAGTGTTCGCGCAATGAGCTCCTTGCCAGTTCCGGTCTCACCTTGGATAACAGCCGGCGATTCCGTCGCTGCAATCTGGTCTAAGGTTTTTCGGAACCCGCGTGCCCATTCACTTTCGCCGACCGACTGCACTTTGGGTATCGACGGTATCGGTGTTCCCTGCCGGGGTTCCATTACGTCCAATAATTCTTCAGCTTCATCAACAGTTATCTGATGTCCATGAAGCATGGCGAGTACCTTCCGTTGCGCTGCGTACATAGTTCCTCCTAATTTTTCCTGATTGCTCGCATTGCTGCAATACCGTCTTGCGGAGACATCTCACCACGTGCTATGGCGTCGAGAATGTCAAGTTGTTCCCGCCGTTTGGCGTGAGGCGCGTGGCCCAACGCATTGGCAATCTCATCAAGTTTCTTCCGCACGGTTGGATATGAGATACTAAACTCTTTTTCGACCTCTTTGATGTTGCCCCTCGCAACTAAAAATGCCTCAACAAACTGCTGTTGTTCCGACGACAACAGCGACAATTTGGAGATTGGGAAACGCCCCTCCATTGCCATCTTGCAGGAAACGCATTTCAGTTTGACAGGTTCAAGCCGACCATCGCAGATCGGGCAGTTACTGATTGGTTTACGCATAGTTATTCACCTTACCAGTTCTTGAGTTGTTTGATTCTATGAGAGTCTTTTCATTTGGATACCTTACAAAAGTTCGTGACATGACGCACAGGCGAGGTCAGTAGGAAGAAAAAGCAAAGGAATTCCACGAGTGCACCTACAACGAGTGTGAATTGCATTCCCATCGTTTCACCCAACACTCCACCAATCAGCGCGCCAAATGGGATGACACCAAATACAAGCACCCGCCGACTGGCATTGACTCTGCCTAGTAATTCGCCTGGAGTAATCGCTTGTCGGAGACTAATTTGATTAATGCCATAAACTGTCATCCCAATGCTTTGAAATACCTGCGCGACAATCAATATCGGGATTACGAACATACTGACTTCAGCTGCTAACGGAACAATCCCCATCCCAATGCTCATCAGTAATGTGGTAACAATCAGCATTGGGCCAGGGCCGTAACGCTGTGCGCCCGAATTCGCGATGATTGCGCCGAGAAGAGACGCACCGCCCGCGCTCGCCAGAATGATGCCGAACCAAAAGGGATTTATCATTAACTCATGAGTCAAGTAAAGAACAAACACAGTTCCATGTATCGCGCCACCTAAGCTACCAATTGTTGTTCCAATGATCATTGACGACAAGATAGGATGGAGAAAAATCGTGCGAAATCCTTCCCCAATTTCATTCCAAATCCCTTGAGTCCGCTGGTTACGGATTCTAACCGATTCCGATGACCGGATGAATAACAAGCCAACGCTAGAAATGAGAAACGAAAGCACATCAAGCGCAACAGTAAACGGGGCGGTGAGACTTTCAACTAGGGCACCAGCGAGTCCGGGACCAGCAATTTGTGCCACCGATCGACTGATCGAAAGCTTCGAGTTTCCCTCGACTAAATCCTCTTGAGAGAGAAGAGATGGCAGCAACGTTGTTGTGGCGAGCACAAAAATAGCCGAGAGCATTCCCCCGAAGAAGCTTACGAAGTAGAGCAGTTCAATTCGAAGAATGCCCGCCCCAGCCGCTACCGGAACTGTTGCCAAGAGAATTCCCCGACCAAGCTGAGTTGCTATCATCAGGGGCCGGCGTCTGACCCGATCAACCCACACTCCGACAAACAGCCCGAATAGGAGTACAGGTGCATTATCGAGTGCCTTAAGAATGCCCATTTCGCGTGCTCCGGCACCGAGGGTGATAATCGCGACGAGAGGGAGTGCCACGTCGGATATTGTGTCTCCAAAAGCTGAGATTGTCTCGGCCGACCAGAGTTTTAAGAAATCCGAGTTACGCCACAAACGCCCGTTCACGTTTTTCACCTGAATTCCTCTCCTATATCGCTTTTCTAATTGATTTCGCTAGAATGACGCAGGGGCGTACGATAAATACAGCGTAACAGTTTCGATATTATACCCCGAAAAATTGACTTTAACAATATAAAAGTTATTATATTTTAATATATATGGAAATAAGTTTAATATTATCAATTATGGTGATTGATAATATCAACCAGAGACCTTTTAGGTTGTCCAAAACCTGCAGCCGGTGTCGGTCAAAAAAGCGGACAGAACTATGTAGACATGGCCGTTTCGATATCTGGATTGCTACACACCTGATAGTCTCCGCAGCCTGGAGACTGTCGATTATATCTTGATTTGGAAGCGTCGTTGGGCTTTGGCTGGCAGGGAAACATCTATTCGTACGCGCCTCTGTCGAATCCATCGTCTTATTCGGCATCGCACTAAAGAACGGTAGGGTGTTAATCACTTCTTTCAATCAACTCAAGCGTGGGAGGGAATCAAGAGATGAAGTATTATAGTCCTTTCCATTCAAATTTACACATATTATGGAGGGAAATTAGTGATTTTATGATTGAAAATTGTTATGACAAAACCTACTATAGGAGATCGAGCGAGCGAATAACGAGCGATCAAAGGAGCGATCAAGTGAGTGAATAACGAACGCGATAGAACTCCCATAGCATTCCCATAGAGATCCCTAATAACGAGCAATCAAACGACCGAACAGGATCAAATGAGTGAATAGGGGAGGCAAAGAAATCCTAGTGCGAGGGATGGTCTGTATAAAGGTGGCACCATGTTCGAATTGAACCGGCGGTGGGACGTCAGCCATGTAGGTAAAATGCAAGCCAATCGCGATACACTAAAATTTTGCCTTAATCTGCAACCTGGTTTTATGTTGGTACGGATTGGGTCCGGTGGAGAGGATATTCTTCGCTACGAAATATAACGCTTCTGCGCTAACATTCTCGGAAAGCGGCAAAGCAACTTTAAATCCATGCCCCTGCATATTTGGATTAAAAATATCGGCATTGTTATAGTTCGATATCATCGATTCCCGTTCAACCCGAACATAATGGTAAAGTCCCCGCAATCTGTTCAGGCGTGAAATTGGCCCAACGCCCACTTCAAGCCAATATGCCGTGTCATCGAAATCTGCCAATAGGTTCTGCGCATAAACCCCGATAAACCTCAAAGGCGTCGATCTGATTTTGGAATCATACTTTGCAAGCCATTCAACAATCCTAAATCCAAATAGATAGGTAGACGTCCCCGTACCTGCTCCAATCCGCTCGTTCGTGTCCCCGCCGCCTAGCCTACCGTCTTCAACCGCTTGGGCGATGGTATCCTCGTTCCGGTATTCATAAAGCATCGTGCCAAGCGACAGCCCCTTGAAATGCAATCCCTTCAGAAAGAGTTGCCCCGCGAAAAGATTGGTATCCGCGCCGCTCCTGGATTCCGCCAGAATGAATTGCCCAAGATTTACCCGTGCCTGATGAATAAAACCCACGTTGTTCAGGCGAAACTGCTGCGACGCCCCTTCAAACTGCACGTCATTGTGAAACACCAACTCAACGCGTTCAAACGAATTGGGGAACTTACCAATGGTAAGCGTTAGTGACGAACTAGGGGAATATCGGAGGAACAGCCGATCGAGATTGAATCCCTTTTTTGAAAAATATCCGTCAAGGTCCACATTGCCTGTAGTTGGGTCATCTGTCGCACCCGTGACCATTCTAAATCCGAGATTTGCGTGCGGATGAATCGGAAAGTTACCGCCCAAACGGAATCTGATGCGATGCCGATAGCGGCTCGCAGAACCCTCTCGAAAAATACTCTCCTGACGAAATCTTCCGTCGGCGGAGAAATATGTCCTCCAAAGTTCCTTGGCTATCTGAGATACGTCTCTATTCGCTACTGCCTGAGTGTTGGGCGCAGCAGCCATTTGTATTTTCTGTCCTTTGGGTGCGGCAAATCCTCCGCCTGCAAATACCTCAGCCAAGAGAACGGTACAAAATATAATAACACGTCTACAAATCCCCGCTTTCGCTATCCTGTTTCTTTTTCTATGGCGCATGCTTTTAAGCAACTTTCGGCTAGAAATTTCGTGTTTTGACAAAAACCACGGCGCGCTAGCTACCCAACCGCTCCTGCTGGATTGACAAATCCGGCAGATTTTTACCTAGCTACATGGCTTCCTTTCATCTGCTTCAGAGGAATGACCCATGGAATCTGACGTAGAAAGGAATCTTCCACCCTTCCCCTCTTCCATCCTTCCGATCCCATTCTTCTCAGTCCTACCAATTGGGATCGTACTCCCATCTCGACCGCTGTTTCCCGTATCGTGCCCCGCTCAACTCGGTTTGATGACAATCCAAACATCTGTCAAAGACACTCACGCCGTGCACCTCATGCGCAATCTGAATGTCTTCGGTGTTATGTACGTGACAAGTTCGACAAGTGTAGGACCTGTAAACCGAATCGGCGTAGATATCAAGTCCCTTCTCTTCCTTTTTGACGATGTACTTCCGTTTATTGTTGAGGTCGGTTATCGACCATTCGGACGCCTCCCGTTTCATTGCGACAGTGGGATGTTGGGAGATTGGTATGCCTCGAACCTCAAACTCCCACTGAATATTTTCTAAAAGATTTTCATCTACATTAAGTTCGCTCTCAAATTCTCCACCCATACGAAACATCAACGGTTTGGAGGTATGACACTTTGCGCACGGGATGTCGTGTTCTGCCGTCAAAGGGAAAAAATCATCATGCTCAAGTTTCTCACGCCCATGGACGATGACTGCAATCAGCAGAATGGGCGCCAATGCCAAATGACAGCGCAGCAGGATTCGCCGAATCCGCGCTTTTGTCAGGCTAACCGCAACTCCGCTTCCCAGATTCAACCAAGCCAAGCAAAACGTCAGCCACGAGTGCCATGTCTCGGGCTTGACGCCTGAATGAATCAAAACAAGACACAAACCGAACGACGCAAGCCCTTGGTGATATTTTAACAATCGACTCCGACTGCCCCATCGAAAGAGTCGGGTCCGCAAAATGTAGAGACTGGCAATCACTATTGCAATGGCGCCAATAATGCTCAGTGTATGTCGTGATTCACCAAAGCTGGACTGGAAAACGAAAACTAGAGATACGGCAACGGCGGCGAGGACGCCAATTGCCATCTGCAAGAACGGCTGCATATTAAGAATCGGTCCTTTTGTGTTTCGCTGCAACGAAACCTCCCTAGCGAGAATCTCGGAAAGGTTAGCCTTCAAACAAATTGTAACACATTTCGTGCGTGTTGAACACACATCTATGCACTACCGATTTGTCTATCGTAACCGTCTGTAGGGGACGGCCCCCGTGCCGTCCCATGATTGTCGCCGGAGTCGTCCTACGTTTATCGCCTTTATAAGAAATCAAAGGAAATCAACCGAACGAATAGTGAGGGATCAAGGGAGTGTATAACGACCGCGATGGAACTCCCATAGTGACGGTGATAGCAGATCTCGTACGACAGAGAGCCCTTCCGATGCCCGACGAGGGCTAATTTGGCTCTTGCATTGAATACCGGACTGTGATAGTGTCTAAGGTCTAGAAGCCTCATGGTATTTTTCTACGAATGGCCAAAACCGGACGACAACAAAATGGGACCTTTCTTATCTTTGCTCGCGCTAGGATTATCGGTTGCCAGCGCACCCGATAAGACCGAAGTCCAACTGATGGCTGGCGCCGCCGAAGTCACTGTCAATCCGCTCTATCCTGACACGGAAGGACTGGAAACCTACGGCGACCTCTATGCACGCTCGTTGGTGCTCGGCGACGGCACACAACGCATAGCAATAGTAACTGTGGATGTTGGCACACTCCATTTTCCCTTTATCCGCATCCTGCTCAAATCAATCAGCCATGCCACCGGAATCCCCGAGGGAAACATCGCCGTCAACTGGAGCCATTCGCACAACGCCACCCTTATCGAATCAGGTCCTTATCAAAAATGGTTAGATAGCCATATCGTCGGAATAGTTAAAGAGGCATGCGAAAACCTCCAACCGGCGACGATCCGCATAGGCAGAGAACCGGTACAAATTGCCTATAACCGTCGCCTGATGCGCGACGGTCAAATCGTCATGGCGCATAACCCCAAGGGTGCCATTGTACCTTGGACAGATGTATTGGGTACCTACAGCCAAGATGGCGAACGAATCGGTGTACTGTTTTCCTACGCCGCACACCCTGTGATTGTTCACTTTCCCAAGTGGCCAAATCCGGAGCCCGTATACATTGGTCCCGACTACCCCGGTTACGCTGTCGATCACCTTCACAATTTGCTGGACAATGATGGCAAGTCAAGGGGCGTCTACATGTTTGCACAGGGGTGCAGCGGCAACGTGAACGACTTCCCTTTGCGCGGCGGCTTGGGCGCAGCCGATGCCGCCGGGCTTTCGTTGGCCTTTGCCGCTAGTCGCGGGTTGGCAGACGCAAAGCCCATTGCGCCAGCGCCGCTAAAGGTGCACTCTTTAACCATCTCGCTCCCATACCGTGTTCCGACCGTTGCCGAATGCGAAGAACTGTTAGCCGAAGACCCTGAGAACGAGGACTATCACTGGTTGATGGATATAGCCAAAAGCGGAGAACGCCGATACGAGGAATGTCCGATGTTCGCATTTGCTTTTGGATGTGATTTGTGCATTGTATGCCTCCCAGGGGAGCTGTTCGCCGAATATCAATTGTTTGCAGATCGAATCTCACCTTTTGCACATACCTTAGTGATGGGCGACACCAACGGGCGCGTAGGCTACGTAGCGACCAAAAAGGACTACGACTTGGGGCACGCGGGCGGCTACGAGGCTTCTTCGAAAGGCCGCCTCAGCCTCGATCCGTCCGTCGAGCAAGTGGTCCAAGACGGCATTCGACGCCTTTTGATCGAATTGAAGGAAATGTGAAACCAAATAATGCTAAGGAGGAGTTGACAATGGCGCGTATTGGCGTAGAAGAGGAACAAGCTGTTCTAAAAGTCTTAAGATCGGGTGACCTCTGCCGATACGGCCCCGAGGAATCCGCGGTCACCGCTTTTGAACAAAATATTGCGGAAAAATTCGGCATCAAACATGCGCTTGCGACGAATGGGGGCACCGCCTCGTTAATCGTTGCGTTATACGCCGCCGGTGTTGGTCTTGGCGATGAAGTCATCATATCGGGGTACACCTGGATTGCGACGCCGTCAGCCGTCGTTGTCGCAAACGCCGTTCCGATCATAGCAGAAATTGACGAATCCCTTTCAATCGACCCTGACGACGTCGAAGCCAAAATCACGTCGCGCACAAAAGCCATCATACCAGTGCACATGTTGGGTATGCCATCGGATATGCCAAGAATAACAGCGATAGCCGAAAAGCACAATCTCGTGGTAATAGAAGATTGCGCTCAAGCAATGGGAGCCTCGGTCAACGGCAAAAGAGTTGGTACACACGGTGACATCGGATGCTTCAGCATGCAGCAGAGCAAAATCCTTATCACCGGCGAAGGGGGTGTCGTGATGACGGATGATGATGATCTGTACGATAGAGCCCGCATGACGCACGATGCCGGAAATTTGTGGGGAATCTCGAAGCAATCCGAAGCCGCCTTCCCCGGCATGAACTTCCGGATGGATGAGATTCGCGGTGCCGTTGCGTCGGTACAATTGACGCGCCTGGACAACTTTCTGGAGAACACGCGAATCCGGAACGCCAAGCTCCGCGAAGCCATCGCCGATGTAGATGGAATTGAGATGCGGAAACTTCACGATGAAAGCGGCGATTGCAATTTATCGGTCGCGTTTTTCCTCCCGACCCCGGATTTCGCGGTCAAGTTTGGAGAAGCAATGGGTAGATATGGTGCTCCTGGCGGCCCCATGTACACCCACGGGAATGGCGATAGGCACGTCTACTCAAATTGGCACTATATCCTGGAAAAGAAAACCTACCATCCCAACGGTTTGCCGTACTCGCATCCTGCATATGAAGGCAAAATCCATTACTCCGACCGGATGTGTCCTAGGACGCTCGACTATCTCAGTCGTGCGATTCGGGTCGGCATCCAGCCCGACACGACAGACGAACAGATCGACAAAATCGCAAACGCCATCCGGCTAGCGGCGCGGGATGTATTATGACCCGGTAGTAAGCATGCGCCGTATACCGTGACGCTTGCCCGTCGTGGCTGACATCGACAAACAGCATGCTTTCCATAGACCAAATAGCTGATTTCGATCGTGACGGATTTGTTTTGGCCGAGGGACTATTTTCGATTGACGAGGTTGATATACTACGCCAAGCGGTCGCCTCCGCTTCACGTGTGGGAGAGCATACTGTTGTGGCGCACGATGCGGCTGGTAATGAGTCTCCATTGGCGATATGGAAAGACATCGGAAAGGATGTTTTTGGTGCAGTGTCGGCAAACCCTCGCATTGTCAACTCTATAAGAGCTGTGCTTCGGGAAGACGTCTACCACTGGCATAGTAAGGTAATGCTAAAATACCCCGAAGGCGGAGGAGCGTGGGAATGGCATCAAGACTACGGCTACTGGTACCGTGACGGTTGCGCCTATCCTCGAATGGCTTCTGCCATGATCGCTATTGATGAAGCCATCAAAGCCAACGGCTGTCTAAAAGTCATGGTCGGTTCCCACCTGCTTGGGCGTCTCGACCACAATCACGTGGGAAACCAATACGGAGCCAATCCTGAGCGTGCCGAAGCCCTAGTACAGTTCAGCGCAATTGTCTTATGGGTTATAGGCATGTTATAATATTGAGACTTATGAGGTGCGGTGAATTGATTTTGAACATATTAGCATACAAGGAGTCTACCATGCCAGGGCCTAAGCCAGAATTGATTGAGTTGACGCCAACCCAAGAAAGTATACTTGAGCGGATAGTTCGTCGAGAGAAAAGTTCGCAGCAACTGGTGCGACGCAGCCGTATTATTTTGGCTGCCAATCAAGGTGCTGCCAATGAACAGATTTCCCGAACACTTGCCGTAAGCTGTTATACAGTCCGAACCTGGCGTTTGAGATGGGCGAAGGCGTCGGAGAACTTAGCGGTGTGTGAAGTTGAAGAAACGGAGAAGGACTATAGCAACCGAATTGTCAATCTCCTTTCAGACAACGCGCGTAGCGGAGCACCCCCCACCTTTAGTGCCCAGCAAATCTGTCAAATTGTCGCCTTAGCTTGTGAACCTCCCTCCCAAAGTGGACGCCCCATCACCCATTGGACACCCACAGACCTCGCCGATGAGTCGATAAAACGGGGTATAGTCAAGTCGATTTCGCCCCGACATGTGGGGCGTTTTTTAAAAGCAGTTCGATTTGAAACCTCACCAATGTCGGTATTGGCTCAACCCGAAAAAAGAGGAGACGTTCGATGCTGAAGTGAAGGAAGTGTGTGACTTGTACCATCAAGCTCAAGAGTTGGCTCAACAATCCACTCACCTGGTGAGTTGTGATGAGATGACAGGTATACAAGCAACAGAGCGAAAAGCACCCACAAAACCGATGAGACCCGGGATTATCGAACGCCAAGAATTTGAATACATTCGTCATGGTACCTTGAGTTTAATTGCCAACTTTGAAGTGGCAACCGGACTTGTGCTTTGCCCAAGTCTAGCTCCCACACGAACCGAAGTCGATTTTGCAGCCCATATCCAAACGACTATAGACAGCGATAGCCACGGCGAGTGGATATTTATCGTCGATCAACTCAATACTCACAAATCCGAATCTCTGGTTCGGTTAGTGGCCAAACAATGTGGTATTGAGGGAGATTTGGGAGAAAAAGGTAGACGAGGCATTCTAAAATCAATGGGGAGTCGATCCGAATTCCTCAAAGACAAAACCCATCGGATACGGTTCGTTTATCTCCCGAAGCACACCAGTTGGTTAAATCAAGTTGAAATTTGGTTTTCAATTCTCGTTCGTCGATTGCTCAAACGGGCATCTTTCGGTTCTGTACAAGAATTACATCAACGCATTTTATCTTTTATTTCTTACTTTAATCAAACGATGGCTAAACCGTTTAAATGGACGTACAAAGGCAGGCCTTTAACTGCCTAAACCTCTTAACTATTTCTGCCAACGTGTACTAGTGTCGAAGCTTCCTGTGCGTTATGTGGAAGCCAAACCCGGCAGCGTACTGTTCTTCCACTGCAATCTCCTCCATGCCTCCGAACCCAATCTGTCAAAGCTCCCGCGCCTCGCCTACATATGCTGCTACAACGCATTTTCCAATGTCCCTATTCTTGGACCGGGACACGGCCCGCCCTTACCTATCCAATTAGCCTCCGACGACACCATCCTCCAATTCGCAAGAAACGATGCCAGCGAATGTTCCACTTAAAACCGAGTTTTTTCCGCAAAACTCGGATTTTATCTTTCACATTTTGCCAAAAATGGAATCCTTTGGGGATTGTATCAGAGACAGCCCTTGTCGGCACTAAATCGGCTTTTGCTTTTTGTAGGGTGGGCACTGCCCACCAGCTTTTGAAAACCTTGTACGAGATTAAGCGAGTAGACAACGATCAAGCGAATGGATAATGAGCGCGATAGCGTTCTCATAGGAATCTTCTAGGGAAGACGGTAGAGTTTCCATATAACACCGTTAACCCAACTATTTCCCCGCCCCCTCTCCCCCGTACGGACACTCATCCCGAAGCACACACGCCTCGCAGCGCGGAGTCTTTCGGCATATTCTTGAACTGTGACGATCGATTAGCGCGTGAAATTCGTTAAACAAACGCACGTCATGAGGAAGCGCATCCATAAAAATTGCTTGGAGCTTGTCATAGTCGTATTTACCCCTTACCCAGCCCAGTCGAGATAGCAAACGGTGCGTATAAGAATCAATCACAAAAATCGGCTTCTCCGCCGCATAGAGTATAATTGAATCGGCGGTCTCGTTCCCAATTCCATAAATTGACAGCAACTCCTCCCGCAACGCCAACACGTCCGCATCAAACAATGAATCCAGCCGGTAGCTGTGGTGTGCCTCAAGATGTGTCAAGAACGCCCTCAGCTTCTTCGCTTTGACACGGAAATAGCCGGAAGGACGAACGAGCGTCTCCAATTCCGGCTGCGGAATCGCACCCAGTCTTGAAGGCGTGAGGAGCTCTGCGTCCCTCAGATTTTCGACAGCTATGACGACATTTCGCCACGCGGTTGATTGCACTAGTATGGCTCCGATAATCACCTCGAATGGCGTCTCTGCAGGCCACCAATCCTGGGAGCCATACTCTGATCTGAGTTGATTATAAAGTTTCAGCAGCCTCTCACGCGACGGTTCATTCATTCAACTATTAACTTTACGGTAACTGTTTAGTCCTTCAATCTATATCGACGATGTCGGTTTGTAGTAGTAATCAAGCGAATGGACAATGAGTGCGATAGAGATCCCTTTTCATTGCACGTCCGTTCAGGGCATGTGAACTCCCGATTCGTCGGAATTAGCATTGTATTTTCCTGCTCGGCACGTTCCCTACCTGCTCGGTCTGGATTGGCAAATCCAGACCGGTGGACTAAACAGTTACACTTTACGAATTGTGCATTTTACCTGTCGTCCCGGAATCGCCGGCTACCACCGCTTCATACAGTCCCTGCAATTTTTCTCCAATCCGTCGCCAATCATATTCTGTCTCGACACGTCGCCTTCCGTTGTCGCCTAGTCCCCGTCGCATGCATCCGTTTTCCATGAGCTGAAGAACGCCATCGGCAAACGTCGCCGACTCGTCGGCAATCATGATTTCATCCCCCGCACTTAAATTCAATCCCTCGGCGCCAACGCTTGTCGACACGACCGCCTTTCCCATAGCCAATGCCTCTAGGATTTTTAGACGCGTGCCGCCGCCAATCCTCAACGGCACAACATAAACCGTAGCGCGTGCGATGTACGGTTTAACATCGTCAACCCGACCGGTAATCATTACTCCGGGGCGGTTGCCGTAGCGCTTTAGGCGCTCGCTGGGATACTGCCCGACGACATAAAATTTCAGGTTCGGACGCTTCTTTTGAATCGTGGGAAGTATATCCTCTATAAAGTAGGCGGCGGCGTCCTCGTTTGGGAACCAGTCCATACTGCCCGTGTAAATTAACGATGTTTCCTCTGTGTCTTCAGCGTTTGGTTGGTACAGTTCGGTGTCCACACCGTTGGGAATTACGTCCGTGCTAAGCCCGGGACAAATCTCGCTCATAAGAGCTCGGTCGACATCCGACGCACAAGCGACAAGGTCAAAACGATTGCTCACGGTACGCTCGTATCGTCTAAACGCGCGCTCCTGCGTCCTGAAAGCACATTGTCGAAGAGGGTTTGACGTTTGTTGGCGAAGGCGGAGCCAGATGTTTGAATCAACATTTTGGAGCGATAACAAACTCTTTGAGTCTGTTTTTAGGTGATACTGACCGGTATGAAGCATCTCATAGTGAATAAGATCGAACTGATTCGTTCCCAGCAATGAATGAAACGTCCGTCGAAATGCGGGAACATCATAGCGTGCGACCGTAACCGGTTTTCGTGTCAAAACTGCTCGACTTAGAGATCGTAAGCTGGCGGATCGCAGCTGCGAGGGGTGAGGAACGAGGTGTGCTTCAATACCAAGACTCCGGAGATACTCAATCCCCTCCCTGTCAGTCGGTTGCGATTCCAACGCCAAAAATGTAACCCTGTTCCGCTGGACCACCTGCTTGAGCAGATTCAGAACCCGAAGCCGACCACCGTCTAATGCTGGAAAAGGAACTGTAATCGAAAGAAAAAGAAGCCTCATAATTGAAACTCGATTAGAAGCAGATTTCGAAGGTTCAGTTTTGTAGGGTGCGCACTGCGCACCAGCCTTTGAAAGTGCAGGCGGTACGACATTCAAGAGCGTTCAAATAGCTAATAATTGCTGTCACATCTGTTTTCTTGAACAGACTCTTGTTAACCAAACTTCCGTGGTTTTGTAGGGTGCGCACTGCGCACCAGCCTTTTAAAGTTCCAGCGAGACGACATGCAACAACGTTCAAATACCCAATGATTGCTTTCGCTTCTGTTTTCTTGAACAGACATCATTATTCAAACCTCTCTAGAAGAAAAATTCAAGAGTTCAATACAATTGGTCCGTCTTCGCCGCCGCGATGAAATCGTTGCGGTGTAATCCTCGTATTTTGTGAGTCCACCACGTCACCGTCACTCTACCCCATTCTGTCAGAAGTGCGGGGTGGTGACCTTCCGCCTCCGCCAATTCTCCCACCTTGTTCGTGAACGCCAGTGCTTGGGGAAAATCGTCGAATTTGAAAACACGCTCTAGTCTCTTGATATTCTCGCGATCCACAATCTCCCACTCCGGCGTTTGTGGCAGATATTCCGAAATCTCCGCCTCCGTAACTTTGGGTGCGTCTCTCCGACATGCGACACACTTCATTTTCGTCAATTCAGCCATTGTTCTTAGCTCCTATTTATTTTTTTCGTTATGCCACGACCTTCGAATCGTAAGCAATTCAACTCTATTATCCTAAATCCTAAGTGATTTTTCAACAGATATAGGATTTACATACTTCGGTCTGTAGATGCGTCTAGGTAGACGTCCAATTCATGTAGGGACAACCCCCTGTGGTTGTCCTTGTGCTCTTAACTAACCACCGGCGTGTAATCCGTTGAACCGCGATTCGATTCCCTTAGGGCGCCAACCGTTTTCGATTGACTCACACATCCGTTAGCAGTATACTCTTTCAACATCCGAATCATCCACGTTGAGCATCCAGACTTCGGGCTCGGAAATCCTACCTAGCGTCAAGCACCATTTCACCAAAGTATAAGGACTAACTCCCACATGCCGAATCTTTCAGTACTCATGCGTCATAAACTCCTATTTCTATTTATCATACTTCTAATCATCTTCCTTACCGTGGCTTACGGTTGCAACAACCAAAAAACCAAGAGTTCGGCGACAGACAAAACTCAAGTCAAGAAAGAAAGAATATGGCTATCCATCCTGGGCGGAGCCACGGGCGGCACATTTTCCCCCTTTGCCGCTGGTATAGGCAATGTGGTCTCGAAGGCGGAATCCCACATCAAAATCTCTGTCGAAGCCTCCGCCGGATCCATTGAGAACGTTCGCCGGGTCAACGGTAGTCCCGAATACCTCGGGGTTGCATTCGCTTCGGATGCTTATCTAGGCTATCACGGGCAAGAGGTGTTTGCCGAGGAGGGAAAGAAAGAGAACATCCGCGTCATAACGCTACTCTATATAGCGTACAACCAGTTCTCCACACTTGCCAATAGCGATGTCCGCAAATTCGAGGATATTGTCGGGAGAAAAATAGCGATGGGCGCCGCAGGTTCCGGATCGGCGCAAACCCTCGAACGCCTCGCAACACTGGCGGGAATCCAAGGCAAATATACGCCCATTTACAAAGGCGGGATGGCGGGAGGCAACGCACTGCGAGATGGGCAAGTAGCCGGTTTTCAGTGGCTGGTAAGTGCCCCCAACGCAGCAATACTTGAAGTCTCTACGATAAAATCCATTCGGCTCATCGACTTTGATGCGCCAGCCAGAAAATATGGATTTTACGAGAAATACCCGTTCTATCTGTCGGGCACTCTGCGGGGCGGTGTCTACAAAGGAATAGATCAGCCGGTCAATACTCTCCTCATGCCAACCGTGCTGATCGCGCATAAAGATACCGATGAAGAGACCGTCCACTTGATGTTAAAACATGTATACTCGAAAGAGGGGCATGCAACTTTGCACCACACCCACCACGCAGCCAAGGACATGACAGTCGAAAATGCACCGAAAGCATTCGTCATTCCGCTCCATCGTAGCGCATACCGCTTCTGGAATGAACAAGGAGTCGAAGTTCCCGAGGCCGCCCAACCTGTGGACTAGAAGCGGATTATCGAACTCTCGTTGGGACTGTACACATTAACTCGCCTTCGCGTATCTGTAGGGTGGGATCAAACGAGCGGATAGCGAGTGCGATAGGGATTTTCCAGCCTTCCTACCGAGTTGTAGGAGCGATTTCCGAATCGCGACAAAACCTACCAACCGAATGGATTTTAAGTGCTCTTGCACATCCCGTGCCGTAGAAATCTATCGTCCCTCCCTCCGCGATCTTTCCTTCCAATCTCCCTCATCTTCACAACTTACTTACGAACTCGAATTTCTATGGTTGTAGGTTGCAAGCAAATCTCATCATTGCACGCCTGATAGCGAAGCTCAAAATCAAGCGGCAAATCCTCTTCATCTGAATCTTCAGACGTGAGTTGAATCCTTGCCGGTATGGTAATTCTCCCTTCATACACCGACAGCGACTCCCCGCTGAAATCGAAATGCACGATTTTTCCTTCCGGATAATTCACGGAAACAACCTCCGCGGGTACATCGGAATCGAGCGAAACAGCGGTAGGAATTAGCACATCTTGAGAGGCAGGATTGGCGTTGATGTGCCATCCCTCGGCAATCTCAAGATGAATCTCCACATCAATGAAGCCAGAAAGGGAACCCTTTCCTCCTGCTGGTAAGATGGACGCGGTAACCTTTACAATTTCGGTGTCAGTCCCCATGATTGGAGCAGAAATGAACGAAGGGGTTCGTTGTTGCCTGAAAGATGGCCTGAGGAGCCAATAGCGATTCGCGGCAAGGAGCATGTGCATAAACCCGCCAGAGGATTTGGACATCATTCCCGCATAACTCTGTAAGGTTTTTTCCGCTAACTCGAAGTAGTCGAGTGTACCGGTTAATTCCGCGAGCGACAAGAGGTTATTCGCGGCGACCGCGTTTCCCGACGGAATCGCTGAATCATACGGCTTTTTTGTACGAACGAGCAAATGTTCCGCCCCCTCCAGCGTAAAATAAAACGCTCCTTCCGTGTCATCCCAAAATAGCTCGACCATTGTATCGGTCAGGACGCGTGCTTCGTTGAGCCAGCGCACCTCACTTGTTGCCTGATACAATCCCAGCAAACCGCGCACAAGGAAAGCGTAGTCATCAAGAAAACCGTCGTATTTGAGCACACCATCCCGATATGTATGCATCAGTCCCCCGTTAGGATTTTTCATCTTTTCAAGAATGAACGTCGCGGCTTGCTCGGCAGCCTCACGGTAGCGGACATCCCTGAGCACCTCGTACCCGAGAGCAAATGCATCAATCATTAATCCGTTCCAGTTCACAATCACCTTTGTATCGAGCAGTGGGCGCTCCCGTTTTTCCCGCGCGTGCAGCAGTTTCATTTTTAGCGGCTCAAGTCGGGTTAACAATTCTCCCTCGGACTTCCCCTCCTCTCTTGCCACGATTGCAATCGGGGAGGGCAGATGCAGGATATTCTTGCCTTCGAAGTTCGGGCCTTTCGTCACCCCGTAGACCTTCAACAACAATTTCGACTTCCTCCGCCCGAGAACATCGCGAATCTCCTCCTCCGTCCAGACATAGTATTTCCCCTCCTCCGCGTCGGTTTCGGCATCAATCGCGGAATAAAATCCGCCCTCGGGGGACATCATCTCTCGGAAGACAAAGTCAAAAGTCTCTTCAACTACACGTCGATACAACGGCTTTTGAGTCCGTTGATAAGCGAGTAAGTAGACCTTCGCCAATTGCGCATTGTCGTAAAGCATCTTTTCAAAATGCGGCACAAGCCACCTTGCGTCTACCGAATACCGATGAAATCCGCCGCCAATCTGATCGTATATCCCGCCGTATGCCATCATGTCAAGCGTGTGCGTGACCATCTTGAGGAGATTGTCATCCATTTCGCGGTCATATTCGCTAAGTAAAAGTTCGAGATTTGTTGGTGATGGGAATAGCGGCGCGTCGCCGAAACCGCCGTATGCCGGCTTGTAAGTCGACCGCAAAAACTCGATCGCGGACGAAACCAGCTTCCTCTCCAGCGGCGATTCATCCGTTTCGCCAAGCGCTCCGCCTGTCGCCTGCCTGATAACCTCCGTGATCTTCATGCCATGCTCGATCACCTCATCCCGCCGATTCGCCCAGTGATCGTGTAGAGCCTTTAGCACACGCGGAAAACCCGGACGTCCATGGCTATCCGTTGGTGGAAAGTAAGTTCCGGCGTAGAAAGGATGCAAATCCGGCGTGAGGAAAACGGAATTCGGCCACCCTCCGCCGCCCGTCATAATCTGAGTAGCCGTCATATAGATCTCATCGAGATCAGGACGCTCCTCTCGATCCACCTTGATGTTGATGTACATCTCGTTCATCATCGCCGCAATATCGGGGTCCGCGAACACTTTCCGCTCCATGACATGACACCAGTAGCAAGTCGAATAACCGACCGAGAGAAAAATAGCTTTATCTTCCGCTTTTGCGCGTTCCAGCGCCTCCGCTCCCCACGGATACCAGTCCACCGGGTTGTGGGCATGGAGCAGAAGATACGGACTTGTCTCATTGATGAGTTTATTCGTCCACTTCCATGTACCATCTGGGTTTTTCAACTCCAGTTGCTCATGTCCATCCGTAGAAGCATCCAGAAATCCATCCAACCAGAAAACAGAATGGCAAACGACGAACCATATAGCCAAATGTGTAACGGCACGCGAAAAACGACAATCATGCCGCCAACTGATTCTTTCCTTCATCATATTTCTCAAGGCCTGCCCTTGGATGGTTATATCGCTTCCGCTCTGCCTAGACAAATTCTCATGCCATTTCGTTAGGACTCACGCGGTTCAACACCCTGTAGGAGCGACCTCCTGGTCGCAACTCCCTCTTGCCGGCAAAGGTCTGCCTCTACAATGGTAAATCTGTAGGGTGGGCACTGCCCACCATTTCTTGTAGAATTTTTGATGTTTAACCACCGACGCCCTCTCTTCAATCCCTGAATCGTCTGTAGGTATGTACAAGCTACCTAATCTGCGTAATCCGTGAAATCTGTTTAATCCGCGATTCAGACAATTTTCAAAAACCGCCTGCCTGAAACCTTCAATCATCAACTCCCCGAAACCCCATGTTTTCTTAGGTTCGAAACTCCCTGTAGGAGCGACCTCCCGGTCGCGACTCCCTCTTGCCGGCAAAGGTCTGCCCCTAGCATGGTAAATCTGTAGGGTGGACACTGCCCATCATTCCTTGTAGAATTTTTGATGTTTAACCAGCGACACCCTCTCTTCACTCCCTGAATCGTCTGTGGGTATGTACAAGCGACCTAATCTGCGTAATCCGTGAAATCCGTTTAATCCGCGATTCAGACAATCTTCAAAAACCGCCTGCCTGAAACCTGCAATCATCAACTCCCGAAACCCCATGTTTTCTTAAGTGCGAAACTCCCTGTAGGAGCGACCTCCCGGTCGCGATTTCTTGTGGAATCTTCAATCGCCACATCACCAATTTCCTCTCCTATCTGTCAGACTCTGCCTGATTCCCTAAATCTCCAACAGCTTTTGCCAGTCTTTCGTGAGCATCAGCGATTCTTTCATGTGCCCGAATCGCTCGCCACGCGACCACCGCAACAAAACTCCAGACAGCTATCACAATCAGAATCATGAATAATGATATTCCCCAACTTTCCATCGTCAGCTCCTTTTCAATTTGCTACCTGTATTCCCGACATCATTACAGGTACTTATGCGGTTTTCAGTTTGCGTTCACACGAAATTGTGCAAAGGAATGCTTCAGTTCGACTTTGTACATTTGTAGGGTGCGCACTGCGCACCAGCCTTTGAAAGCGCCCGTGGCGCGAAAGGTTTATAGCAACGCCAAGCCACCCTACACCAAAGCCCCAGCGGGGATCAAGCAAGTGAATAACGAACACGATAAAGCTCCCACAGGTAGGTAGCAAATTACAATAAAAACATGAACAAAATTCCTGAAAGTGACCAAAAATGGCTTTGCTACCGATTATTCAAACAGGTCTTAAAAGTCGGGTTTTGGAGCCATGATATTTTCCGATTCTTCGACGACTTTACCTGCATTTGCCTCAACAAGCCGACCATCGAAGGATATTACTCCATCAACACCGGACGGAAATTCACCTTGCAAAAGGTATTCATGCCCAGCTTTGACATCGGCGGAAAAAGTAGTCCACACTTGATGAGTACTCGGCATTGCTTCAAAAAAAGGTTGATGTATAATCCTCACTGACAAGTCATGTTGACCCGGTGACACCAAGATGTCCTTAATAGGTTCATTTCTATCCGGATCGAGTTTTTTCTCCAAGGCTAATTGACCATCGATTCGCACTGCAAATTGTTTAATCCTCTGCAGCCAACCACTCTCCGAATCTATCTGGATAGCGGCGAGCGCTGCTCTTGGGGCTGAAGGAGGTTGGTACTTCCCCTTTGACAAAGCGGTGTTTACAATCATCCCGCAACCAGCGAGCAGCACACATAGAAGAATGTTCGCTGACAGAACGGCAATGCTGGATTGTCGGTTTAACACTTTTGCGGCTCTAGCTCTGGGAGTATGCAATTCCATCTTTTCCCCCTACTGTTTTCGGTCCGGACATAGGGGACCACTTTATTCTAAACGAATTCGTACACACATTACCGTTGCGGTTCCTAATCAGATGACACGCAATCAAAATATAGGCAGAATAATCTTTGATATTGCTTGAAAGCATCGTCGTTCAACGTACCATACTTTTTGATGACTGCCGACTTCGATACCACAAAAGTCTTTCTAACCATTATCTTGGATGTTATCGGAATGCCTCCTTCGCGAAACTTGGAAGAATCCACAAGGCTTTCGTCTTGATGTAGTTCCCTCAACTGACCACTGATTGGAACGCCTACAGAGTCATCAAAAGGAAGGTTATCCTTAAAGACCAAAACAGGTCTCTTTTTGGATCTTTCCAAATCACTGAAATAAAACTCACATAACACAACGTCGGCTACGTTTATATCTATTGCCAAACTTCATCCTCCGAGTCGTCTAGCCATTTTTCAATCAGATTGGCACTGTGATTTGATAAGAACAGTGTCTCTGCTCGATCATGTCGAGCCTGTTGCACTTGCTGTTCATGGCGTTGTTTTACAAACAGGAAAAAGTCATAAACCTCCTGTTGTGCCTGTTCAGATAAAGATTGCCACTCCTGATTATCAATGGGTTCCATCATAATCCTCCATGGATTTTAAACATTCACTGCACTATCCAAGCCTCAGCCACCCGCTTCAATTCCTCCACAGCCCATTGAATGACCGCTATCGCCAGAATCGACAACACAACCCCGCCGGATGCTCCAAGTCCCCCTTTCCGAGGCGAGCGACGCATCAGGACGACCAAATCAACAACCAAGGCGAAAAACCACGCGATGTTTACGAAAGATACAATCTGATACAGCGAAAGCCCCGCGTAAAAAGAGCTAAGTATATGGCTGCTATATTCGCTGCGATTGGAAGCATGCAGAATCCAAATAACCGTAATCGTGAACAGGAAAACATAGATGGTCGTTCCAATCACGCTAACACGCCAAATCCGTGTATGTTGTCGCCTCAATCTAGCGCCGGCAATTCCAATCATGTATTTTCTCATGGGCGTCTTGCGCAAAAAAGTTGAGGCGGGACCATTCCCGCCTCAACCGAATTCCGACATGGCCTATGGGATTACCGGCGCTTAAAACCCATTCTCCCAAGCGATATAGTACAACCCGCCGTTGAAACCAAACGGTGCCGACCGTCGCGAATACGCAAATACCCCTGGCGAATCCACAATGATGTTCCCCCACGCATCCACGATCTTCCCGCCGCGCGATTGACCGACACGGTTTTCATCCGGCGTGACGTTGAACAGGTTATTCGCGCCGATTTTGATCCTGCCGTATTCGCCCAATCCGTAGCTGATTTGAACGTCAGTCAGGTACTTCGGCGTGAAGGTCTGACTCTTGCCGCCGTCAATCACGGTGTACTCCCCATACCGATGAACCGCATAGTCTACAGCCAACGAGGCACCCGTATAACGTGATGACATCGAAACACGGTCTTTCGGTTGCCATGTTTCAACGATAGAACGGTCCTGCTCGGTGAAGAGCGATTCGGGGAGATTCGCGGGCAGATTCACGTCCGTAATCTCTGTCTCAGTGTAGTTCGCGGCAAAACTGAACGCGAGCGACGCCTCATCCGACACGGGATAGCTATACGACGCCACAAAATCTATCCCCTGCGTTTCGGTGTCAGCCGCGTTCATGAAGAATTGAGCCCCGGCGACGCCCGAGTCTGCGAGACTCGCTCGAATCCCTGCCGGAATCGCTTCATTGCCGCTCGACAACCGTCCACTGATGATGACGCGGTCGCTAATCGTAGCCCGGTAAAAGTCCGTCGTGAGGGTCAACCGTGGTAACGGACGGAGAATGAATCCGCTACTCAGGTTTACTGCGGTTTCCTCCGTCAACTCGGGAATCCCGACGGCATTGGCGATATCGCTGTCGTTTCGGAAGGTGCCGATTTCCTGAGCGACTGACTGCCCGTCAACTGTATTGAATTGCGTGCTTACGTTGTTGAAATACAGTTGCTGCATGGAAGGCGCGCGGAATCCGGTGCTTGCCGAGCCGCGCAGTGCGAGGGCGTCTGTCGGCTCATAGCGCAGCGCCAACTTCCCGTTAACCGTCGATCCGAAGTCGCTGTAATTCTCGACGCGAGCCGCGGGATTGACGAACACCGATTCGATGGGGTTTACCTCGACATCGGTGTAAAGCGCAAAGGCGGTGCGCAGTTCGTTCACCTCATTTGACGGCTGGAAGCCGGGAAACACCTGAATACCGCCCGAGGCGCCGCCGGGACCGTCATAGTCCTCGTAGGAAACCTCCTCGCCGGCAACAATCTGATAGATGTCGTTCCGAAACCCGCCGCCGACCGCAACGTTGCCCCAGCTCATCGGCAGCGAGAAGTCCAAATCTACCGTATTGAGGAAAAGCCGCAGGTCACCTGCATCCGCGGAAGATGGACTCGAGCCTTCTGACGCGACAAGCGATGCGTTGTGCGAATTACTCACGTTAAACGCAAAGCTGTTGCCCCCCGTAACCACGCTCGCGTCCATCAGCAAGTCGTTCCCGAACTTCTGCTTGACGCCAACGCCAATGGAGTAATCCAGCACGCTGGTGTTGATTAGCGGAAGAAACCCGTCCGGATAGTCCGACCCTTCCGGGTTGCGGCTAAGTTGATTCGCTCTCCGGTAAAACCCCGCGCTGGTGTTCTGCCGATTTGAGTAATCGAGGAAACTGTAGAAAGTGGCGCCCTCCCAAATGCTGTCAATCGGTTTGTCCAAGTTCAGCACTACGGCGCCTTGGCGCGATTCCGCATCGCCGATACGAAAATTTTGCCGGTCAAAGCTGTGTTCTTTATTGCCGGCGTCGTTGGTGATTTGGACGGGAGTACCCTCCGCAACCTCCGTACCGGGATACTGAATCACGCCCGTCAATCCCGCGCGGTTGGTTGGCTGCCTGTCTCGATATTCAATCGCGCCGTGAATCGTGCCATCTTCGCCGAATTTGAACCCTTTATGCGCATTCAGCGAGAACGTCTCGCCATCTCCCTCGTAAGTCGAGCCGTAGGAGTAACCGAACGCCCCCTCGTAATCATCTTTGAGCACGAGATTGATGACCCCCGCCAGCGCATCCGACCCGTACTGCGCCGATGCCCCGTCCCGCAGGATCTCGATCCGTTTAATCGCGCTGGCAGGTATCGCGTTCATATCTACCCCCGCCGTGCCTCGACCGACCGAAGTATTCACGTGAATCAACGCACTCCCGTGACGCCGTTTCCCGTTGACGAGTACAAGCACCTGGTCCGGTCCCAAACCCCTGAGCGTCGCGGGGCGGAGCGCATCCGTTCCGTCGCTGATTGAAGAACTCGAAAAGTTGAACGACGGTGCCAACGCCTGCAACACACGTCCGACTTCCGTGTGTCCCGTCTTTCGAATCGCGTCCTCGTTTATCACGTCGACCGGCACCGGCGAATCAAGCCGACTCCGCTCGGGCACGCGCGTACCAACGGTGATAATCTCCTCAAGTTCGATTGGAGCATCCGCTCCCTCTTCTTCCTGTGCAGCGAGTGAAGAAGCAAACAACACAATAATAATTGAAAGCGCAACAAGAATCTTGGACATGGTTAGTCCTCCTTTGATGTTGAAAAATTAAAGATTTGAGGTAACTGTTTCGTGCATCGTTTGGTTCGTAGTAGTAATCAAGCGACTGAATAGGGAGCGCGATAGAAATCCTATCATTGCACGTCCGTTCTGGGCATATAAACCCTGATTAGTTGGAATTAGCATTGTACTTCCATACGCGGCGCGTTCTCTGCCCGCTCGGTCTATACTCAGCATCGGTTAATTTTGCGCAATTGTGCACCGAAGGTTTGTAGGAGCGATCTCCGAATCGCGACGGTCGGGAATCGAAATTCCCTCCTACCACCTGCAAAACTCACGCTCCATTTCTTGACTCTTAAAATTCGCAACTTCAAACAGCGTAGAGTATAGATTGGCAAATCCAGACCGGTGGACTAAACAGTTACGATTTGGGCAGAATTACCGCTCTGCTCGCCAGGGTACTCCTACTTGGACGGTGTTGTTGTGCCACCATCCTTCTCTATGATAGCCAATCGCACCATCTTCCATTCTACGCTATTGGGACCGACATCGGCCCATTCACCTGAGAAATCCATTATGGCAAAATCTTCGTTACCCCGATCATCATCCTGCGGTTCGTGGGGAGCCCAGTTGGTGAAGGTAACCGGTTCTCCGTTCTCCCAAACCCATTCACCTTCCGTTGCATAATCGGTCAACCCGATCCAATAGGGACGATGCCCAAAGATTTCTGAGAGCCATTTCTGCTCCGCCGCATCGTTAATCGTAACCAGATGTGCACCTTCGGCGAGCGCCTGAATGTTCGCATCGTCCCAACTCATACAATGAATTTTCTTGTAAGCCTTCCCGGTTCCCGGATTCACCACCCACGCTGCCTCGTCGCCGGGGGTCGATGATGTCGACGCCTCCGCAGAGACTTCGATTTCGCCATCGGATGCATCCGAGGAAATCGGTGCACTATCGAACGTCAATACCAAATCCTCTTTATTATCTCCCTCTTTCAGCCAGAACGGTTCGGCTGTCGCCGACAGTCCTTGATGGTTCACCGTTACCGTGTAAATTGCCGTTTCATCCGCATGGAACACAAAGTAGCCGTCGGCGTCCGTCTTGTCGGAGCAACTTGAACTGCCGCTGCCCATTCCGTCGGGATAACGACTGTGTACGTTGCGAACAATCATCGCGCTGACCAGCGGTGTCCCATCGGCGAACACGATTCTGCCGCGAATATGCTGCCGCGGCTTCACTCTGATCTCAACGTTCTCGATATGTGCGTCCGATTCAATGGTAAACGCGATTCCTCCAAAAGGCGGCGGTTCGTGCTGATGCACCGTCATCGCCCCGACTTTCATGGACACAATCTCGTAGTCCATCACGGACTCGTGGTCGGACGTGGTGTAAGGTGCTAATTGGAACCTCTGCGGAGGGATATTGTGGATGGCAAAGCGCCCCAGTTCGTCGGTGCGCGATTCTAAAGCCGTGATGTTCGGTTGATGTTCTAAATCATCAACAAACTCATCGCCTTCAACAGGTATTATTTCGACGGGAATTGGTTCTACGTGAACCGGCTCAAGGGTTAATCCGAATCCTGAAACCGGCTTCCCTTCCGAATCGACAACACGACCGGATAAAGTAGACGTACCCTCGGCAACAATTCCATGCTGCGGTACCAAGAAAAGAAGGGCAGTAACTGTAACTACAAATGCGCAGTATCGACGTTTCATGGTAAACCCCTCCGTTTTTAGTGACTGGCTATGAGAGACGATTAACCTGTAGGTTGGGTTGAACAGAGTGAACCCAACACCAAGCTAGTTTCTTATAGGGTGCAATCAAACGAAAGAATAATGATGGCGATAGAGATCTTCTCCCGGTCGCGACCTTCCTACTTGTATTTAACGCATATCGAAACCGAGTTTTTTCTTGAAAACTTGGTTTCTTCCCTGAATCCTAGTGCCCTCAAGATAACGATCTAGCCGACTCATCACCGGCAACTTGCCACATGCAATCAAGGTAATCACAAAAATCCCATAAATCACAGTTCAGACAATGTCAACTACCAACACTTGCCATATGTATTTAGCGCATGTCGAAACCGAGTTTTTTCTTGAAAACTTGGTTTCTTCCCTGAATCCTAGTGCCCTCAAGATAACGATCTAGCCGACTCATCACCGGCAACTTGCCACATGCAATCAAGGTAATCACAAGAATCCCATGAATCACGGTTCAGAAATATTAACTACCGACACCCAACGGCCGGTAGGAGCGACCTCCCGGTCGCGATCTCCTGTCTTGGGCAAGGCTCGCTCCTGCAGGTAGTTGATTTGTCGTAGCAATCTTCAACTATCAAATCGAGTAGCATACAATCATAATATGTGTAAATATAATTGTGAATGACTATAATCGCCAAATCGCAGATCAGACTTTCAAGGTTACTACAGGGAACTTAAATGGAATACCGCCTCCCGCCAAATGTCTAATACGGCAATGAAACTCATGATTCAGCCCGAATCTTGGAACTGTGAATTGGTGGCTAATGTGACTTATTCCGTCACACATCTCAACCATTCGCCGCTTCACTAACGCGAAAGATCCCACAACAGCACGGTGCCGTCGTAACTTCCGCTTCCCAACGTTCTGCCATCCGGGCTGTACGCCAGGCTAATGACATCAGAACCGTGCCCTTTTAGTGTCCGTCTATGTGCACCTGTCGCCGTCTCCCAGAGCCGAATTTGACTGTCACGGCTACCACTAGCTACAGTGTCCCCATCCGGACTGAATGCGACTGTAGTGACGTGCGAAGTATGTCCCTCCAAAACCCGGTAACACTCCCCTGTAGCGATGTCCCAGATACGCGCGGTATCATCCCCGCTCCCGCTTGCCAACAGGCTTCCAACCGGACTAAAAGCAACGCTAATGATGTCAGCCGTATGTCCCTTCAGGGATCGTTGATGCGCGCCCGTTGCAACGTTCCAAAGACGGATCGTAGTGTCGAGACTACCACCCGCAAGCATCGCGCCATCCGGACTGAACGCCAAGGTAGATCGTGCCGGTCTGTACACGTTTTGGGTAATCTCCGGCGGATCCCACTCAAGGGTACGCAGAATTACGCCTTTGTTGGCATTCCACAAATGAATGACGGCCTCTCCGTTCCAGTTCGCCAGTGTCGAACCATCCGGGCTGAGCGCAATGCTATGGTCGGACCCATCGTCGTTAAGTAATGTTCGGAGGCTTCTACCCGTTCTGACATTCCAAAGCACTACCATTTGGTAATCACTTCCGATCGCCAACCGACGTCCATTCGGTCCAAAGGCAAGGCTATTAGTGCTCGAAAACTCTCCTCCTATCGAACGTTTATACGCACCTGTCACGACATCCCACAGACGAGCGGGATTGCCCCGATTCCCACTTGCCAGTACCGCGCCATCCGGGCTAAAAGCAATAGTGTAGACTGGTCTCATGTGTCCCGTCAGCGTCCCCAAGTGAGCGCCCGTCGCAGTTTTCCAAAAGCGAATTGTAGCGTCGTCGCTAGCAGTTGCGAGTGTAGCGCCATCCGGGCTGAAGGCGATGTCAAAAACCCAACCCGTATGTCCTTTCAGCCTTCGCAAAAGTGCCCCCGTTGCGACATCCCACAGTCGGACTGAATTGTCATTGTATCCGCACGCCAGGATGTTTCCATCCGGGCTAAATTCCACGCACTTGATCTTTTGTGCTTCGTCATCAAGGAGTTGGCGCAAAGGAGCGCCGTTAGCCGCATTCCACAAACGGACGCTGTCCCCCCAACTCCCACTTGCCAGTATTGATCCGTCCGGGCTGAAGGCAGCGCTTGTAACATGCTCTGTATGCCCTTCCAGTGTCCGTAGGTTTCTACCCGTGGATGCACCCCACAAGTTAATGTCATTCTCATAATCCCAGACTGCAAGTATTGAATTATCCGGACTCAATACTCTGCCTGCGCCCCAATACTTATGATCGCTCAGACCCGTTAATTCCAATGACGACTTCTGTTCTCCCGTCACGGTATCCCAAAGACGGATGGTATTATCATCACCCGCGCTCGAAAGCGTGGTGCCATTCTTACTAAAGATTGTACTAATGACCCCCGCAGTGTGGCCCTCCAAAGTTAGCAAATGCTCCGCTGTTGCGTCACTCCAAAGATGGATAGTATTGTCCAAACTCCCAATCGCCAGTACGCTGCCATCCGGGCTGTACGCCAGACTCCGTACATAACCCGCATTCACGGCGATTAGTGCATTCGATCTATGGGTTGTAGTGTCGTAAATCCAGGTCCCGATGTTAGTGCCCACGGCGAGCCGCGCGCCGTCGGGTGAAAACTGAATTTGGCTTGCGGCGCCTTTGCCGAGACGCACCGTAACCCCTTCGGGCAAACCCCACTGAGGGAATTCTTGTGACGCACTAAGCGAGGAGACCGTGAAAAGCGATAGTAAGGCAAACAGTATTCTCATGTCGATAACCCTTCGTGGGAAAATAGAAATTCTAAATGGCCTTCTCGCTAAGTATTTAACACATATCGAAACCCAGTTTTTTCTTGAAAACTTGGTTTCTTCCCTGAATCCTAGTGCCCTCAAGATAACGATCTAGCCGACTCATCACCGGCAACTTGCCACATGCAATCAAGGTAATCACAAAAATCCCATAAATCACAGTTCAGACAATATTAACTACCGACACCCAACACCTACCATACGTTCTTAAAAAGTAAACCAATAATGGCCTTCTCGCTAAGTATTTAACACATATCGAACCCCAGTTTTTTCTTGAAAACTTGGTTTCTTCCCTAAATCCCGGTGGCATCAAAGTACAGTTTACTTGGCTCACCACTGGATAACTAGACACCAGCAATCAAGGTAATCCCATAAATCACAGTTCAGACAATATTAACTACCGACACCCAACACCTACCATACGTTCTCAGAAAGCAAACCATTAGCTCTTGAGTTTCCATTTTCTGGCTTGGCGAAACCCTTCAATCATTGATTGCCGATTTCCCACGAATTAACTAGGCTCGAATCAATCTCCCTCCACTGGCGCCACCAATGCCGAATCTCCCTTCTCAATGATAGCCATCTGGGTCATCCGCCACGTCGGGCTTTCAGGCCCAACATCATACCACTTCCCATCCGGCGACAACCCCATAAAAACATAATCCTCGTCTCCCCAATCCGCGTCCATTGGTTCATTCGGCGCCCAGTTCGTGTAACCGACAGCTTCCCCGCTCATCCAGCGCCACTCGCCCTCCTTGTCCGCATCCGTTAGACCAATCCAATAGGGAATGCTTCCAAAGATGCTCACGAGCCATTTCTGCTCCGCCGCATCATTGATTGAGACCAAATGCGCTCCCTCGCTAACCGCTTTCGCCTGAGCGTCCTCCCGGTTCTCGCAATGAATGACCTTGTAGGAGTGCCCATTTCCCGGGTTCAGCACCCACTCTCCCCCGCGTTCCGGTTCCTCCCGATCAGGAGTTGGTTCAACCGGCACGGGCTCGCTGTCAAGGGTGATGACCAAATCTTCGCGTCGTTCGCCATCTTCAAGCGCGAACCGTTTTGAGATTGCCCTAAGCCCTTGAAATTCGACCGCAACGGAGTAAATCGCAGGTTCATCCACATAGTGCACAAAATAACCCGTATTGTCCGTTAGGGGTGCATCACCTCTGCTGCCGAAACCGCTCCCGTTGAAATCCCGCCGCCGCACATCAATCTGAACTTCCGCGTTGGGGAGAGGAGTGCCGTCGGAAAAAACCACTTGAGCGCGAATTCGCATCCGAGGTCTTACCGTGACTTCGAGATTTTGGAGGTGTGCCCCGGGTTCAATGGCAAGCGTGATGCCGCCGAACGGGGGAGGTTCTTGGTTGTACGGATAAAAAGTTATCGCCCCGCGTTTGATTGACAGTATCTCGGAGTCCGGATCGAATATCTCCAAATCAAAGCCGGGCGATAGCGGCTCTTCAGGCGGCAAATGCGCAGGTTGCGCGATGAACTGGATGAGACCGGGTATAATATCTGAAAAAGAAAACCGACCCAGATCATCGGTTACCGATTTGGGCAAAGCAGTGTACGCTTCTAGGACATGTTCGTCCTCCTCAAGCATATAGGTTTGCCACACGTCATTATGCGATATCTCGACATACTGGACAGCTATCGGGAGCCCGGCGATTGGATTTCCATCTACGTCAAGGACGCGCCCCGATAAAGTGGATGTCGCTTCCTGAGCGGCGCCAAACGACGATGCAAGCAGCAACGACGCGACGATTCCAATCGCAATCAGCAGATGTTCCAAAGGTTTAAGCGGGAAGAAGGTACTGCGGGACAACCGGTTCACGGTAGGTGCCTCCTTGGTCGGTAGGTTGTGAAGCGTGCGAGGGAAAAAGGAATTCGGTTGGTCTGGCGCGGCATTCTACTACAACCAACATCGAAAATCAACCAGAAACCGACAGAATCCCCTAGGGCTATTTGTAGGGGACGGCCCCTGTGCCGTCCCATGACTGTGGTGGGCACCGCAGGGAACTCACCTCAGCGTTCCTTTCCTGCTTTCCTGTTACCGCCTGCACCCGCATCATCGTTTTATAGACATCTTTCCTAATTAACCTGAGTTGCTGCCGATTGATAATCCATTGGTTTTACGCTAAAATTGCAGTGATTGACCTTTCGCTTCAGTGGAACAGCGTGTTTAAAGCTCTGTTAAATTGACTTACTTAGCCCCAGCGGGGCGACAGGTCGCAGCTTGTATTAATCAAATCATGAAATACAGAGGCACGAAGCAGAAAATTGAGCGGACAAGCAGGTTAAGAGGCATAGAAGTACATCCTCTTAATCTCTCGACCGTGCATTTGCGCCTTTGGTCACTCAACACCGTGAACAAAGTCCGAAACGATTGACATTAATTTGGAAAGATGTCTTATATATAACTGTAGGGTGGAATCAAACGACTGAATAGCGAGTGATCAACTGAACGAATAGTGAAGGCGATAGAGATCCCATAGAGATCCCATGCCCACCATCTCTTGGGGGCGCAATCAACAATCGAAGGAGATCGAACGAGCCCGTAGGTTGGGTTGAACGCAGTGAAACCCAACTATTCGGTTTCCAACCTTTCGATCTAAACGGAATCAACGATTATCAATTCACCGATTTACCTTCTTCCCTCTTCAACACCAAACACCCACATTTACTTTTCTGTTACTACCTAAACCCGCCTAATCGCCTTGGGCATGAGAGCAAGTTCTGATTGATTTCAATTGACGTGAGCCTTCACATTGATTAGGATTGAAAGAGTCAAACGAATGACTAATGAGCGCAATAGCAAATCCCGGTAGAGTATCCATAGAAATCCTTATAAGTACATTTGTAGGGTGCGCACAGCGCACCAGCCTTTTGCTAACGCACAACGCGTATGCCCCAAACCCCTCTTTCCCTATTCCATCCACTCGTCGCGAAATGGTTTACCGAGGCAATTGGCGATCCGACGGATGCTCAAGCCCACGCATGGCCCAAGATTGCCGGAGGCGAACACGTTCTGGTCACCGCGCCGACCGGCAGCGGCAAGACCCTGACAGCCTTTCTCTGGGCAATCAATCAACTGGTCACGGAGGAGTTGCCCCTCGGACACACCAGCGTCCTATATGTCTCACCTCTGAAAGCGCTCAACAACGACATTCGTCGAAATCTTCTGGAGCCGTTGCGGGGACTAAGACAGGTCTTCGAAGACGCGGGACACCCCTTCCCCAATATCCGGGTTCTGACCCGTAGTGGAGACACGCCGCACTCTGATCGCCGCCAAATGCAGCGCCACCCGCCGGAAATTCTCATCACCACCCCGGAGAGCCTGAATCTTCTCCTAAGTTCCGGAGGCGGGAGATCCAACCTGACCAAGATTTCTACCGTAATTCTTGACGAGATTCACGCAGTTTTCGGCACAAAGCGCGGAACGCATCTGATTACCGCCGTGGACCGTCTCATCCCGCTTTCTGGCGAATTCCAGCGGATTGCGCTATCCGCCACAATTCGACCCATGGAGACTGTTGCCGAGTTCGTTGGCGGATACAGAACCGATGGCGACCTGTATAATCCGCAATATACACCGAGACACGTATCGCTAATCTCTTCCAAAGCCGATAAACAGTACGAAGTGCACGTCCGATATCCGGATGAAGCCGCCGAGGATCCGGGACGCGAGTCGTTCTGGGATCCCCTCGTTGAAGATTTCAGGAAAATCATAAATCGACATCAGTCTACCCTACTCTTCGCCAACAGCAGAAGGCTCTGTGAGCGGCTGACGATGATGATGAACGCCGAGGAGGAGGAGCCCATCGCCTATGCGCACCACGGATCCTTGTCGCGCGAGCTTCGCGAGTCTGTCGAATCCAAACTCAAAGCCGGTGAATTGAAGGCTATCATTGCCACGAGTTCGCTGGAAATGGGTATTGACATCGGCTCACTTGACGAAGTCGTTCTTATCCAATCACCGTTCTCGATATCTTCCGCCATTCAGCGAATCGGCCGCGCCGGGCACCAAGTCGGCGAAGTAAGCCGTGCGACGGTTTATCCGACGCATGCACGCGATTTTCTTGATGCCGCCGTGCTCGCGGAGGCTATCGGTGAACAGGCGATCGAGGCTGTCAAGCCCGTGAAATGTCCCCTCGATGTGCTGTCCCAAATAATCGTCTCAATGGCGGCGATGCAGACGTGGGACATGGATGAACTCTACACGCATCTCAGGACGAGCTACCCCTATCGCCACCTGGGGCGTGAGCAGTTTGACCAAGTACTGAATATGTTGGCGGGGCGTTACGCCGACAGCCGTATCCGCGAACTCAAACAGCGTGTTTCGATTGACCGGCTCGACAATACCGTGTCCGCTAGGAAGGGAGCTGTTCAGGCGGTCTACATGTTCGGCGGGACTATACCCGACCGCGGCTATTTTCACATGCGCCACGCCGAAACCAACGCTCGAATTGGTGAGCTTGACGAGGAGTTTGTCTGGGAAAATGGAGAGGGGAGCGTCTTTACGCTCGGTACGCAGACGTGGCGAGTCGAGCGTGTCACCCATAGCGATGTTTTCGTTCTGCCAAATCGATCGCCTCAGAAGGAAGCCCCGTTTTGGCGCGCCGAAGATCATGGCAGGGATTTTCACTTCTCTGAACGTATCGGTCTCTTTCTCGAAGAGGCAAACCGGCGTCTCGACGATCCCGACTATCTTGACGATTTGCAGTGCCTGAATTGCATGGAGGAGACTGCCGCGATACAACTGATAGATTTCCTCCAAAGACAGAAAGATGCCACGGACTGCGATCTGCCGCATCGCCGCCACGTGCTCGTCGAAATCGTCGATACCGGTCATGAAGGGATACCGGGGAATCAGGTGGTCATTCACACCTTCTGGGGCGCCAAAGTCAATCGACCGTACGGTGTGGCGCTCGCGTCGGCATGGGCAGACCGATTCGGATATCAACTCGAAGTTCACGCGACGGATGACGGCGTTGTCCTTATGCTTCCGGATGAATTGCCTCCTGCCGAACTCCTCTCATTGGTGACAAGCGCGACGCTTCAACCCCTGCTTCGCAGGCAACTAGAAGGCTCCGGATTCTTCTGCGCAAGGTTCAGAGAGTGTGCCGGAACCTCGTTACTCATGACATCAAGCGGCAAGATGAACCAACGGATGCCGCTCTGGTTGAGCCGACTCCGGTCGCAGAAGTTGATGACCGCCGTAATGCAGTACGAGGATTTCCCGATCCTTCTTGAGACCTGGCGTACCTGCCTCCAAGACGAGTTCGATCTGGATAGCCTTCAACAAGTACTCGCCGAGCTAGAGTCCGGTTCCATTCGCTGGACAGCCGTGCACACCGCCTACGCCAGCCCGATGGCGCAAAACGCCTCTTGGCGGCAGATAAACGAGTACATGTATATGAGTGACCATTCCACGGCGACCACTACCTCGATGCTCCGAAGTGACCTCCTGCGCGATGTCGTGTTTACGCCCGGGTTGCGTCCGACCGTTTCCTCAACCCTTATCCGCCAGTTTGAACAGAAACGTCGTCGACTCAGCCCGGGATATTCCCCCCAGACTCCGGTAGATCTAATCGATTGGGTGAAGGAACGGCTCCTCATCCCCGCACCGGAGTGGAGCACGCTTCTTGAAGCCATCCATAGCGATCACAACCTTGAACCGGACGAGATTCTCTCGCCTATAGCCGACAAGCTTGTGCTGATAAAGCCGCCGGAAGCCTCTGATTCACTGATTGTTGCCTTGGAAATGATGCCCCGCATCTGTGTTCTCTACGACAATATAGAATCGATCGAAGGGGAATCGCTCGGCAAACCAAAAGCCCCGCTCAACTTCAAGCCTGAAGTTAAGGACGCCGATTCCTCCGCGATTGACGACGCTCAAGAGCTAACCTCGCTCATCGGTGAATGGTTGCAGTTCTATGGCCCCACCACTTCCGAGCACATTGGCGAAACCCTCGGCATAGGGGAGGTTCAACTCAGTCTGGCGCTGGACGACCTCGCAGATTCGCAGAAAATCATCGTCGGTCAGCTTGTAGAGGATGCTACCGCCGAAACCCTGTGCGATAGCGAAAACTTCGAAATACTTCTTCGCCTGACGCGGCGAGATGCGGCGCCAAGTTTTGAACCGCTGGAATTTGAGTGGCTGACCGTGTTCCTTGCCAATTTCCAAAAACTGATGACTCCTTCGGACGATGTTGACGGTCTGTTAGCTAATATTGAGCAGTTGGTATGCTATCCGGCAACGGCGGGCTTGTGGGAATCGGAAATCTTCCCCGCCAGATCTCGCGTTTATAACACCTCATGGCTCGATTCCGCCATGATGGAAGGGGGACTAAGGTGGATCGGCGGCGAAAATCGCCGCGTGACCTTCTACTTTGAAGAGGATTTCGACCTGACGCACGAAGAAACCGCCGAAAACGTACCGAACCAAATTGAGTTCAATCGCGAGGGTGAAGATGACGCTGAGACGCATCACCCTGAGAACCGCGAAGAGAGCAATCTTGACAATTTCTTCCCGGACGAAACGGGGCGATACGATTTCTCCTCTCTGCTCCGAACCTCGGGCATGAGTGCTGCGCCGTTAACAAATCAACTCTGGGAATTCGTCTGGGATGGACAGGTGTCAAACGACACCTTCTTGGCGCTCAGACGAGGGGTACTGAGCAAATTCAAGCCGCCCGAAATTGGACTAGACAAAGGGCGAGGAAGAGGTCGCCGCATCAGTCACCGCACCGAATTCGCCAGATGGAAAGGTTCAAGCTCCCATGTCGGCAACTGGTATCGACTGCCAACACTTGACCTTTCGGACGACCTCCTTGAATCCGAGGAGCGCAAAAAAGACCGTGCCCGTCTGTTGCTTGATCGATTCGGCATTCTGTTTCGGGAATTGCTTCAGCGAGAATTACCCGCATTCCGCTGGTCAAACATTTTTCGCTCATTGCGAATCATGGAACTGTCAGGAGAAGTGCTTGCAGGCTACTTCTTTCACGGCATACCCGGTCCCCAGTTCATCTCGCATCAAGCGTTTCGAGTGTTGAACCGGCAACTTCCGGAAGATAAAGTCTACTGGATCAATGCTACAGATCCCGTGTCATTATGCGGCGTCCAGCTTGACGCCGTCAAAGGCAAACTGCCCAAACGCGTTCCTAGTACCCACCTCGTCTATCGAGGACGCCGGATTGTCATGATATCCGAGCGGAACGGCAAGGCGCTGAAATTCAATGTGCCGTGCGACGACCCGCAAATGCAAGACTACCTCGGCGTCCTGCACCACCTTCTCAAACGAGAATTTCAGCCGCTCCGCCGCATCACCATCGAAACTATCAATGGCGAAGTCGCCGCACGAAGCCCCTTCGCCGACCCGCTCCGCACTGCCTTTGAGGTAACAGTCGATTTCGAACATCTAATCCTTTACCGCAAATTAATTTAAACACAGCACACACTAGAAACCGAGTTTTTTCCTCAAAACTCGGTTTCTGCCTTGTAAAACCTGTTAGGTCTTCTGTAGGAGCGATCTCCGAATCGCGACCGCAGGTTTGTAGTAGGGTGGAATCAAGCGAATAGCTAACGGGGTGCTAGGCATACTTCATACTAGGTCTTCTGTAGGAGCGATCTCCAGGTCGCGACCACAGTTTGTAGTAGTAATCAAGCGACTGAACAGAATCAACTGAACGAATAGTGAAGACGATAGTAAATCCCGTGCGATAGAGATCCCGTGCCCACCTTTCTATAGGCTTCGTGATTAGACTGTAGGGAACGCAGATCTGCGTTCCTTTCCGAACCCTGAACAACACACTTTTCCTGCATACCCGAACTTCATTAACCATGAAAGGATTACCCTATGCCAAAAAAATACCTGTTTGGAATCCTCATTCTCCTCGTAATGACAACCGACCTGACCTCTGTACGCGACGGATCAGTTGTTGTAGGGAGCAACTGAGTGGACAGCGAAGGCGATAGAGATCCCGTGCCCACCTTTCTATAGGCTTCGTGATTAGACTGTAGGGAACGCAGATCTGCGTTCCTTTCCGAACCCTGAACAACACACTTTTCCTGCATACCCGAACTTCATTAACCATGAAAGGATTACCTCTATGCCAAAAAAACACCTGTTTGGAATTCTCATTCTCCTCGTAATGACAACCGACCTATCCCTGGCGCGAGACGGGTCAGGCAGATTGGTATTCGCCATCCGCGAACCCTTCCTGAATCGGGACGGTTTCCGAGCGGCAACGGGCACCCTCGAAAAAGGCCGAGGCACGAAAAAGTGGTGGGAATTTTATCGGTATGACATCGGCACGATGAATCCAAACGGTACCGAATTCCGCCAACTCACCGACGACGGGCTTTCCCGCAGACCTCGATGGTTTCCCGACGGAACCCTAATTGCGTATGTATCCGGCGTTGATGAGGCGGAAGCGCTCTATGTGATGAAGCCAGACGGCGCCGAGAAGATGTGTCTTGTCAAGAAACAATTTCGCATCCACGACTTCAGGTGGTCGCCGCGCGGTGATGCCATTCTCGTTGTGGTAGAGATTGACCGTCCGAAAGATCGATTGGAGAACTGGGTCGTAACCGTTGACGGGAAATCGACCAAACGCTGGAGAACCCGAAGGTGGGCGGAAGGCTGGTTTCACTGGGATGCGGAGGGAGAGAAAATCATAGAGCCTAAAAACAAACTGCTTGAAGCGTTGCCAAAAGGAGTCAGGTGGCCCGAGTGGTCTCCCGACCGCAAATGGATCGCCTTCACGACCGACGGGTTCCTCGCGCTCGCTCAACCGGAAGTCGTCGGCACCACCGGGTTATGGTTTCTCCAGCACGACGAGCCGCCATGTCAACGAATAGAAAGATGGTCACCCGACGGGGGGCAAATCCTGTTCTATGCGGCGGGCAGCATCTGCGTTGCGACCGTAGAAAAAGGAAAATTCAAAAGCTATCAAAATCTGAGCCGTTACCGGGGCAGAGATGCAACCTGGAGTCCCGACGGCAGCCAAGTCGGATTTATTGGCGGAGACCGTGGCGGTAGACACACCAGCGAAATCTTCATCCTGGATGTTAAAACCGGCGCGATGACGCAAATTACATCATCCAGCCACGATTTCCACCACCTCCATTGGCGCTAATTTAAAAGCCTCGTTGACAATCTAGATGTGGTGATCCACTCTGCATGAAACCGAGTTTTTTCTTCAAAACTTGGTTTCTACAATTCCCTCCATACTGTGATAGGAATTCTATTCGTCTCTGTAGGAGCGATCTCCTGATCGCGATCTCTTGTTACTCTACAAGTAGGATTTATTCACCAAATTTCGCTCCAGTCCCATGCATTGCCTGCTCGGTCTGGATTGACAAACCCAATCATTTTGTAGGGTGGGATCAACCGACTGATTAAGGAGGGCGATAGAGTTCCCCTGCCCACCATTTTTCGTCACCCTCTCTATCTGCTCAGTCTGGATTGACAAATCCAGACCATCGAACGAACGGATAGTGAGTACGATAGGGATCCTTCAACCGAGTGAATAGATCGAGTGACCGATTAGGGAACGCGACAGAGATCCTAATCCATGAGAAGTTACACGTAGGAGAGAAAGAGTCGAAGTTCGAGTGAAACCCAACACTTAATGGCATACGGTTTTCGATTACCAATCCAAGATTGGGCATTCAAGCTGCACAACAACACCAATTGCCCACCTTTAATCCGCTTAATCCGTGATTCAGACAGTTGCCAATAATCCCCAATTCCCAATCTTCATTAATCTTCTCCAAAATTCGGTCGTAGAGTTCCCATTCATTGTATCTCCAGTCAAGAACGAAAAAGAGAGAGTTCCACAGTCACAGTTTGATATGATTGTTCCCATTTTCACCTCCAACAAAATTGATTATATAATCACCAAAAATCTCCCAATTTCAGGTTGACGCATGACAGAAAATCTGGTATGATGATTCCCGGTAGTGTCCTCAATTCCGTCCGGGAACAGCGTTATGGGAGCCTTTGCGGATACAAACAACATCCGAATTCACTACTTGGACTACGCCGGCGCCGATCCACCTCTGGTACTCATGCCGGGCTTGACAAATAACGCCCACTCGTTTGGCGGTCTCGTTCACGCCGGCTTAAACAAGAAGCGCCGCGTCCTCGCTCTCGACTTACGGGGGCGCGGGTTAAGCGACAAACCCGACACCGGCTACGGCATGGCGGACCACGCGACGGACGTAATGGGTTTGTTGGAGGCATTGGGACTCGACCAAGTAGTGCTCGGCGGGCACTCCTACGGCGGCATGTTGGCGCTCTACATGGCGGCAAAGTACCCGGAACGTTTCAGCAAGCTGGTCATCATAGATTCCGCCATCTCCTGGCCCTCCGGCACCGGCGCTCTCCTTAAACCGTCGCTGGATCGGCTCGACAAAGTATTTCCATCGTGGGACGCCTACCTGAACTTGGCGAAGGGGATGCCCTTCCTTAATGGGTACTGGGATAAATATATCGAAAAGCACTATAAAGCGGATGTCGAATTTCGTTCGGACGGAAGCGTGAAACCTCGCACGCCTCGCAAAGTAATTCAAGAAGCATCGGCGAAGAGCGACGAGGTAGATTGGTGCCAGCTTGTGGCTCAAGTGGAGCATCCGACACTGTTGCTCAACGCTCCGGGGGCTTACGGCGCCCCCGGCACACCGCCCGTCTTGCCCTGCGAATATGCCTCCGAAACGGCTAGGCTGCTTACAGATGGAAAATATGTGAAAGTGCCCGGCAACCACCTTACAATGATCCTTGGCGAGAACGCAAAAAAGGTGGTCGAAGAAATAACACGCTTTCTTGAGGAGTAGCCGCAGCTCCAATCTTCAGCATATTTTATACTCAGCATCGGTTAATTTTGCGCAATTGTGCACCGAAGGTTTGTAGGAGATCAAGCGAACGAATAGTGAGTGCGATAGAGAATCTTCTCCGAATCGCGATGGTCGGGAATCGGTGGGAACTCCTCCTACCACCTGCAAAACTCACGCTCCATTTCTTGACTCTTGAAAAACGCAACTTCCAACAGCGTAAAGTATGATCCGAGTTGCCGCCTATTGAAAATCTCAGAGGTTTCTGTAGGATGAGATCAAGGGAGCGAATAGATCAAATGACTGGATAAGGAGTGCGATAGCAAATCCCGCGATGGAGATTCCTCTCCGAATCGCGATTCCAATTATGCACCGTCATTTTAGAGAAATAGTATAACCACTGTCAGCTAACTTTTTCCCTCCCGCAACTCGTTACTTTTAGATTGAAAACTTAACATATATATAGTATATTGTAACGGGCCATGGCAAACTGTCATGGCGGCGGAAATTTTTTTCTGTTAGCATTTTGTTGGCATCACGATTCCTGAGAACCCGCTCCGGCAAAGGAATTCTCCATTTCAAAAATGCCAACACGCCGCTTAATTCGACGCTTTGTTGGCATCTCTTTTCACTATATCGGTTCAACGAGAAAAAGCAACTTCCAGCAAACGGAGATCCAAGCGTTCAAAGTAGTAGGATCAAGCGAGTGATTAGCGAGTGCGATAGAAATCTTAAGGCGATAGAGTTTCCATAGTAGATCCTGATAGAGATCCCCGTGTGCCGTACACCGCCTTTCATCACCCGACTGATTGTAGGAGCGATCTCCGAATCGCGACATCCTCACTTACATAAACACTTACCGAGATCACCATTTAGGCTGACAGGTTCGTGAGACAGAAATCCGCCGCCGGTAACGCAAGTCCGGTAGCCGGCAAGAAAATACCTGAAACGAAACTGCGTTAAAACGATCTTTACGATGCTTTTTCCGCTAACATGCACCGCACCTCAACAACCTGAAAACCCGCGTCATGACTTGCTCCGCGGGTGCTCAAGCAGGCGGAAGCCCTGCACAATGACCCCAAAATAAACGTGCTGTGAACAAACTGAAAAAACCGAAATAACTGAAAAAACTGAGTTAACACGTCATCGGCGCCATACAATAACGAGTTACGACACAGCCGAAGTCATAGTCCGAGCCTGTACAAGCCGACTTACCTGGGGCGAAACCACTGAGTTGAACGGCGTGGATGAACGCTCCCTTCACTACTGGCGAGCCAAGGGCAAAAGCTTGCGGGTCAAGATTTACACTTGGGAATTGAAAGAGGCGCAATTAACCGAGCGCCGGCGCTGGCTGGTCGCCCTCCGCGAGCGATCAAGCGATCGGATAGTGAGTACAATAGGGATCCCAGGGCGATAGAGTTCCCATAATAAATCCTGATAAAGATCCCTTCGGGAGTTAAAGGAGTTTCCTGAGGTGAAGATCTTGAAACTTGAAAAGCGCAATTTCTAGCGGCGTGAAGTATAACTCAATGCAGAACGCAGAACTCGGCAACCCTCGAAGTTCTGACCAATAATGTCATTTCCAAGTCAATTGGAACAGACGTAAATGCCATCAGGCTCCAGGATTTTTTTGGAAAGATGTCTACTACAGATTTATGGCACAAGGTCAATGACCGCTAAGGGGCGGAGGAGAGACATTCATGGACTTAAAACCGCTGCGAACAGGCTTTATCGGCGCAGGCGGCTTCGCGAGACATACACTCTACCCGGCTCTACACTTTGCCCCGATTGCCTTACAGGCGATTTGCGAGCTTGACGAGGATAGAGCAAAAAATGTGCTGGGGAAATTCGGCACGGGGCAATGGTATTCGGACTACCATCAGATGTGGGAAAATGAAGACATTGAAGCCATGATTATCTGTACCGGCCCCGAGGCGCGCCAATCCCTTGTCTGCGAATCTCTTGAAGCCGGATATCACGTCTTCGTACCGAAACCGCCCGCGGAAACCCTCGCCGAAGCGACCGAGATAGCCGAAGTCGCGAATCGTAGGAACAAAGTCGTGATGGTGAACTTTCAGCGGCGATTCAGCCTCGGCGTCCGACGTGCGATGGAGATTATGGGAGAAGACAATTTCGGCGAAGTCACGCAACTGCTCGGCTCGTTCTGTTCCGGCAACTACCGTTCGCGTCTTGCCAAGACGGGCGAGACAGTGGAGTGTGGATCGGCACAAGTCTATCTCCTCGATTTTGCGATTCACTATTTCGATCTGATCCGTTACATCGGTGGTGAGGTCAAAGCCATCTCCTCGTTCCACAACGAGATTGGAGGTCAAGGTGCTTTCGCGGTTACCTTGCAGTTCGAGAGTGGCGCGGTCGGAACGCTGCAACTGAACAGTCACCGCCTGTGGGGGCGCAACTACGACCGCGTAGAAATCACCGGACAGGGCGAATACATTGTTCTTGACGGTCTGTGGTGCGTCGCCCACTACACCGAATCCCAAAACCATTTCACAGACAACTTCAGCGATCAGCGCAACGGCGAATTAACCGGCGACGGATACAGCCTGACCGAATTCGTCAGCGCCATCCGAGAAGAGCGTGAACCCATTGCAAGCATCCACGATTGCCTCGGGACAATGAGGCTTTATGAAGCCGTGCTGCACCGACAACAGGGCGTAGTTGAATTGGCCAGCCCGTAATTTGCCAGTGAATGTAGTAGGCATACTCCGTATGCCGTAACCTGCGCGCGAGCTACCGGGAGAGACCTACTACTGACGACTTGGGATAATCAATTCGCTAACGTACGGAACCAACGAGGAACATTGACAAATGGATGAAAACAAACGCTACGAAAAAGGCATGCAAATCCGAAGGGCAGTCCTTGGGGACGAGCATGTTGACCGATCATTAACTAATGCTACCGCCTTCAGTGACGCTTTCCAAGATTTGACCACCCGCTACGCTTGGGGCGAGATTTGGTCACGTCCTCAGTTGTCAAAACACTCTCGAAGCCTCATCACTCTCGCGATGCTGATTGCGCTTAATCGGAAACCCGAGTTTCGACTGCATGTCAAAGCCGCGTTAAACAATGGCGTCTCCATTGAAGAGATTAAGGAGGTGGTGCTTCAGTCGGCGATATATTGCGGTCTACCTGCCGCTCATTCTGCATTTCATGATGCCCAGGAGGTATTTGACGAACTGAATTTGGAGACTTGACGCGTGTCGGCGCTACGATTTCTACGTCACCAAGGTGCCGGAACCATGACGAGTGAACATTTTCTAATCTTATTCGTCAAAACCCTTCGCATAACGTACATCCGATGAAACGGTATAGGGGTAAATGAGCGTTAAACTCTATGCCGGTGCCGATAGGCAGCGTCGTCGAGACGGAAACCCGGTTGGAGGAAGATTGTGCCAAGGTCAGACCGCGTCAAGAAAACCCAAGTTGGCATAATCGGCGCAGGTCCGGCGGGGCTGGTACTTTCACATCGGTTATACCGTGCGGGAATCGAATCAATTGTGTTGGAGAGCAGAAACCGCGCGCATGTAGAGGGACGAATAAGAGCGGGCGTGTTAGAGCAAAACACGGTTGACCTTCTAACCTCCATAGGAGTTGCCGACCGCCTGCACAAAGAAGCTCTAGTCCATCACGGTGTGGAGTTTCGCTTTAATGGGCGAACAAAACGCATACCGCTGTCAGCTCTTACCGGTGGTCGCGCCATCTATATTTACGGGCAGCGTGAAGTCCTGAAAGACCTAATCCGGGCACGGTTGGATTCTGGCGGCGAGATTCTCTTTGAATCCGAAACCAAGAGAATAGAGCAACTAGACGACAGCCCCCGTATCTACTACGAACGGGACGGGGACGAATACACAATTCAGTGTGACTACGTTGCAGGTTGCGATGGCTTTCATGGGATCTCACGTAAATCTGTTCCCGGCGGGGTGTTGAAGGAGTACAGCCACGAATACGCCTTCGGATGGGTGGGAATTCTGGCTGATGTTCCGCCTTCCACCGAAGACCTGATTTATGCATTTCATCCAAACGGATTTGCGTTGCACAGCCTGCGGTCACCGACATGCAGTCGTTTGTATGTCCAATCCGATCCCGACGACAGTCTTGAAAACTGGCCGGATGAAAGAATATGGGCGGAACTGCATATCCGCTTGGCGGCTGACGATTGGTCGCTGAACGAAGGTCCGATTCTTGAAAAGACCTTCGCGCCGCTCCGCACCTATGTCGTGGAACCGATGCAGTATCACAAACTTTTCCTGGCAGGAGACGCCGCCCACATTGTTCCGCCCACCGGCGCCAAGGGGCTTAATCTGGCGGTTGCTGATGTCAAGATTCTGTCGCGAGGCTTGATCGCATGCTACAAGACGGGCAGCACCAAGCTTTTGGAAAAGTATTCGGCAGACTGTTTGGGGCGCGTGTGGCGGACACAGGATTTCTCCAATTTTCTAACCAAACTCATGCACCTTCAAGCCCCTGCCGGAACATTTGAATACAAATTGCAGGAAGCCGCATTCGATTACATATGTACCTCGGAGGCAGCGGCGAAAGTAATTGCAGAAAATTATGTAGGGATCCCCGAGATTTAGGGGCTGTTCAAATCAATCTCTTTACAGAAATTACAGAAACACGAATCCCCTTAAACGCCATGTGACCGTAAAATAGGATGCCAGCAGGAACGGGGACCAGGGAGTCAGCCATGCTAGCCGAATTCAAGTTCGGAAATCTGGACGGTAGCAAAGAAGCCTACAAACGAGATGGAGTGTTCATTGTCCGAGACGTACTAGAGCCCGACTTCATTGACGAGTTGAATCGACACATCAACTGGTTAATTGAACGGAACCCTGACCTCCCCACGGAAACGCTTGGGCACTGGATGGTTGCTCAAGATCCGTTCTGGGTACGATTCGTTAGTGACGATCGCCTTCTGGATGTCGTGGAACACCTGGTCGGTCCCGATATCGCCTTCTTTGCCGCCGACTACATTGCGAAGAGACCTCGCACCGGACAAGCGCTTCTGTGGCATCAGGATGCAAATTACTGGCCTCTCGAACCGATGGAAGTGGTTACCATCTGGTTCGCCGTTACCGAATCGGATCGACGGAACGGAGGCGTCAAGGTAATTCCGGGAACGCACCGACTAGGTTTGCGTACGCATTATGCGGAGACAAAGATCGTCAACGTCCTCAGTTCGGAGGTCGATTTATCGGGGGTTGATGAAAACGAAGCCGAATATGTTGAGCTAAATCCCGGCGATATCTCGGTGCATCACCCGCACACCATCCATGGCTCCGATGCCAACATTAGTGACCGCTGGCGCCGGGGCGGTTCAATTCAGTATATGCCCGCGACAACTCGCGTAACTAAGCCCTGGCCCTGCACCTTCCTGTTTCGAGGTGCAGCCGTGAAAGGCGTTAATAACGATTATAAACCAATGCCCAAATACGTTGATGGAGAACATATGCCGTTTGAAGGTTGTTATTCATGGAGGTGAATCGAGACAACAACCTCTGAAAGAAGATTGTGCTAATGGATGAACGCCACGCGGGGGTGTACTATCCGGACATTCGGCAGGCGATCTGGCTACTGCTGCAGGTCGTTTTGTGGATGATTCTACTGAGCATTCCGCTCGCAGTGGTTGATTATTTCGTTGATTACCCACTGTATCAGCATCCCGCTGTTCTGGCAGTAATTAACCTCGTAGCGTTCGGAATAGTCCTGAGAACGGGCATCGGCAAATCAAGCCGAACATTGGTGGAGATCTGTCCTGCTTCATCGGTAGTAGCGTCGTTATACCCGGTGATGGCTCTCCTATGCATAGGGGCAAACATTCTTCTTTCCGAGACCGACAATATCTTGAGAACGATGCTGCCGGCGCCGGACTGGGTCATGGAGACCCTTCTGGAATTGGTGGAAGGAAAACAGAGTCTATGGGGATCTGTTCTTATCCTTGTTATAGTGGCTCCGCTTACGGAGGAGTTTCTATTCCGCGGTCTCATTCTGGATGGATTTCTACGAAGATATACGATTAGAAAATCTATCTTAGTGTCGGCGCTGCTCTTTGGCGTGTTTCACCTGAATCCTTGGCAATTCGTAGGAGCCTTCGTGGTTGGAGCACTCTTTGCTTGGTGGAGAGTTCATACAGGTTCCATTCTTCCCGGTATACTGGGTCATGCATTCTATAATGCGATACCGATGCTTGTTTTGGGTATGAAGATAGACATTCCTGGATATTCGTCGGATCCGACCGGCCCGATTCAGTTGCAACCGTGGTGGTTCGACGTGCTTGGCGTCATGCTGTTCGTCACCGCGTTCTTTATCCTGCAGCAACGATTCGCCGAACGCGAACCGTCTAACAAGGTTTGATTTATGGCGCACGCCTACACGCCGGGACTAAAAGTCTCCAGAGGTATGACGGTCCGCAAGGAGCGCAGGCTTCCACTTGAAGGCGAAGTGCTCGTGGGTTTAGGTGACACGGTCCAAGCCGATGAGGTGGTAGCAAAGGCAGATCTCCCTGGCAACGTGCAGTTGGTGAACATTGCAAATCTGCTGAGCGTTCCCGCTGACGACGTAGAGGAATACGCTACCAAGAAGATTGGTGAAAAGGTTGATAAAGATGAAATTCTCGCGGAAACAAAGGGAATCTTCGGTCTTTTCAAATCACAGGCCCGTTCCCCGATTTCCGGAACGGTCGAAAATATCTCCAACGTCACCGGACATGTGATTCTTCGCGAGCCTCCAATCCCTGTCGAGGTGAGGGCTTATGTAAACGGATCTGTCACTGAAATCGCAGATAAAGAAGGGATTACCGTCGAGACTTATGGCACGTACATTCAGGGCATATTCGGTATTGGAGGCGAAACCCTTGGAACATTGGAGGTCGTCGTAAACTCGCCTGATGCACCGCTTACGTCCGAACTGATTCGGCCTGAACACCGTGACAAGATTCTTGTCGGTGGGTCAATTGTTTCGCATGACGCAATTCAAGCGGCGATTCAAAGCGGAGTCAAAGGGTTAATCGTAGGCGGAATTGATGACAAGGATCTTCGAGAACTCTTGGGTTATGAACTCGGCGTAGCTATTACTGGCTCCGAAAATATCGGAATCACCTTGGTAGTCACGGAAGGTTTTGGAAAGATCCGAATGGCGGATCGCACGTTCAACCTACTTAAGGAACGACAAGGGCTCAAAACATCGATCAATGGTGTAACCCAAATTCGCGCCGGAGTGGTACGACCTGAGATGGTTGTGCCGGTCGATTCAAGCGAGCATCTGATCGAGGACGCTTCCGTATCCGGAATACTTGAAGTCGGCACGCCCGTTCGCGTCATTCGGGACCCCTATTTCGGAAAGCTAGGTTGTGTTACCGCGTTGCCTGTGGAACTCCAACAGCTTGAAACGGAAGCCAAAGTACGTATCTTGGAAGTTAAAATGGAGGACGGTGCACAAATAACTCTGCCTCGCGCGAACGTCGAAATCATTGAGGAGACACAATCTACCTGATTCGACGGGGACAAACAGCAAGGGTTATCCTAAATCCATCAAGCGAGTAAATAGCGGGTTATCAAGGTAACGAAAAATGACCGCGATAGCGATCCCATAGAGACACCAAAAAATCACCGTTCAGACAATGTTGACTACGGACACCCAGCCGCGTAACGTATAGTCGCAAAAAATAACCTCGATTGTGTTTCGCTGCATTTATTCCATAACCGCTATAAGGGCACTGTAGCACCGGATCGGATCTACGCACTCATCGCTCGATTATTTGGAGAAATTAGATTGTGAATACTATATACCGATTCAGATCAAATCTTATAATGGACCCATCACACCATAAACTCCGATTGTTTTTGATATGCTTCTCTGCGATCTTCCTATCATCGTCGCTGTTGGAAACCATGAACTCCAGTCTAGTCGATTGTTGGGCGTCAAGTACAGATGTGGACTCTACCCCTGACGTTAAACAGTCTGAAGTAAGAAGCACCGGCGCCCCGGACATCAATGCCGGATGTTTTGCCCCGATTCATAGTGCGGATGTTGACCGCTCGGAAAGCGCCGAACAGCCTCTAGAACATTATCCGTTGCTATGCCAAGCCAATTTGACAAGACAACGAAGATCTGAAGCAAACGATCTCTTTCAAGATCGCGGGCAATTACCCCAAAATCCGTCCGGCAAGACAGCCGTGAAAAAATCGCGGTCGCCGGACCTGTCCGTGGACTCGCCCCTTGAGGCAGGAATAGATAGATACATTAAGAGTAATCGATACAGGCGTCGATTGGCGTCGACAGATCGAACGAGTTTTGTGGTTTACGACATTTCCAAAGGCAAAAAGGTTGTCTCGATTAACGAGGATCAGCCAATGATGGCAGCATCGTTAATCAAAAACTTCGTGATGTTGGTCTACTTTCACGAGGTTCGGCAGGGACGATTGCGCCACACAAACCAGAATCGCCGGCATCTGAAAAACATGATTCAGAGGAGCTATAATTCCTCGACAAACTACTTCATCAGATTGCTTGGCGGACCCAGCCGTGTCAATCAACTCCTCAAGTGGAACTATCCCTATTTCGAACATACGCGTATCGTTGAGTATATTCCAAACGGCGGGCGAACCTATCGAAACATGACTTCGGCGCACGATATGAATCGTTTCTACAATCAGTTGTGGCTTGGGCGCCTTCCCCACTCTCCAAAAATGAAACATTATCTTCGTTTGCCCAAGGGCGATCGCCTTTACGACAAGACCTGCATTCCCCGGGGCGTCCATGTCTACAACAAAACTGGTACTGTTTATGGGATGGTCGGTGATAGCGGGATTTTGGTCATCACCGATCCGAAGGGCAAACAGCGAGCATATATTCTGACCGGCATCATTGAAGATAGGAGCAAGATCAACCTGCGGAATCGAATCCAATCTTTCGGATCCTGGGTCAGTCGCCGAACAGAAATCCTCCGTAGTGTCTCGGAAGGCGTATACGAGTACATCTACGAGCGGCACTATGGTGGAGTGTACCAGTGCCGCCAACATCGCGGCAGACACTTAATCTCTAGAAAGTGAATTCCAAATTAAACCAAGCGTTGTCGCCACTACGCCAAGGTTGCACGCAAGGACATGGCTTATGATTCTAGTTGTGTAGATGTTAAGAAAATTCACTTTCTTTGTCTTGGGTTTTCTGTATTCTACTGATTATAACATTGGTCTTTGTAGGGAACGCAGATCTGCGTTCCCTTGCACCGTACCGCAACACTGTAGAGATTCAACTGCAATAAAACTCCTAGGGCATTCCCACTCTGTGTTAGGTCTTCTGTATTTTAGCGATTGTAGCGCTGGTTTTTGTAGGGAACGCAGATCTGCGTTCCGTTGCACTTAATGAACGATTCAATTATCAATCGAATTGAATGGACCCGCCTAACTGGAACGAGACCGAGAAACGCGGGATGTAACTCACGCCTGGGAGAACATGGCACACAAGTTAGACCGGGCATTGCTCGTGTTACTGCCGATAATGGAGCAACCGGATTTGGCTGGTCGTCCTTGTCCAAAGAACATGCGGAATCCCTGCTTGGCTTTAAGCTAAGCCAGATCTTCGATCTGCAGCGCGGAGTTGACAAGCGGCTTCGCGTACTTGAATATCCACTATGGGATCTGGCAGGACAGCTTGCCGGAAAACCCGTGTACGCGCTACTGGGAGGAAAACCAGATAACGATGGGTTCTTTCGTGTGCCCTGCTACGACACGTCATTGTACATTGATGACCTTCACCTCAAAGACGACAATGACGCGGCGTCGCTGATTGCATCGGAAGCGTTGGAAGGGGTGGAGCGGGGACACAAGGCGTTCAAAATAAAGGTAGGACGTGGCGCCATGCACATGCCCCTTGAAAAGGGTACCGCGAGGGATGTCCGCGTCATCCGCGCCGTTCGCGAAGCTGTGGGCACAGACGCGGTTATCCTGATAGATGCCAACAACGGATATAATCTGAGTTTGACGAAACGCATATTGGGCAGGACGGCAGATGCAAACGTATACTGGATCGAAGAAGCCTTCCATGAAGATTCGAAATTCTACGCGAGCCTGCGCGAATGGCTGGACGCGGAGGGGTTGGAGACACGCATCGCTGATGGAGAGGGTGATGCTTCGCCTAATCTGGTTAACTGGGCGAGAGAGGGCGTGATTGATATCATCCAGTATGACATCTTCAATCCCGGGTTCACGCACTGGCTGCAACTTGGACCCCAACTTGACGAATGGGAGATCGGCACCGCGCCTCACCATTACGGCGGCCACTACGGCAACTACGCTGCAGCTCATTTAGCAGCCAAAATCCGGCGCTTTGAATTCGTTGAATGGGACGAGGCGTTAACGCCCGGTTTGGATGCGTCGGACTACGAAGTCTCTGACGGTCACGTTAATGTTCCCGCCACCCCTGGATTTGGTCTTAGGCTGGATGAGGAGGTATTTAGCAAATCTGTCGCCACCAACGGCTTTGTAATCAGCCGGTAATTCCGGTAGCATATATCAATGCTCAGAAACCGAGTTTCTTCTTGGAAACTCGGTTTCTTTCGTCCGCAACCGAGTCAACTGCATACTAATCGCGATAACCAAATCAGGATAAGTATTCCTAGGGGAATTTAGCCTTCATCGCATGTCTTTTGGTATTATGCTTTACTACTTATACTGACCGGCAACTGAGGCGGATAACGAAGGATCAAGCGAGTGAATAACGAGCGCGATAGAGTGCTCGTAAAGGTCCACCAGCCACTGCCTTTCCGTTATTCCAAGCCAAGTTGATTCATGTAACCTAGCATTTTTGATTCGACCTGCTCAGCAATCGGTTCCAATGTGCTAGAATCGACAGCCGTATTCTGAATCCTCTCATCAATATTCGTCTGCAGACAATAGTTCAGATTTTCTCGCATGTCATGCATCGCCTGTCCAATGTGATCTTTGACAGTTCCGGGAAGGTAATTCCATTGCCGCGCCTTGGTTTGCCTTAAGTTGATATGACAGTGCCCTTTTCCCTTCTTGTCGTTCTCTTCCCCGAAACAGTCCAGCCGCAATACCTCCTGATCGAAAGCATAGATGGACACCGCGGGCCCATAACCAGCCCGATCGTCACGCCAATAAACTTCCAAACGAACATTGTCCTGAACCCGATATTCAACTAGATCGTGTCTGCCCTGTTGTTCCGGAGCCATCTTAATCTCCTTTCACAAGTAAACTCTGAAAAGAACTGCACGAGATTCGAAGCACCTCAGTGCTTTGGCCTTGAAAGAATGTCAAGTCGTTTCATCAATTCGGGGGTACAACGTTACAGGAACACGTTGACTCCCATATCAATATACCTATCGCGATCTTCCGGTGCGATTCCGCGAAGACAGATTGAAACGCCGCTACCCTTAAGTTGATCGCCAACGTGGCGCACAATCTCGTCTGACAAGATGTGATGAGCAGATGAAGGTAAACTCAACGGATGGTGCGGGTAAGTTCCGAGATTTATTGTCAAATCTGCGGGCCCGAAAGAGATACAGTCAACCCCCGCTTTCGCAAGTTTTCTTGCGTTCGTGACCGCGTTGATGGACTCCACCTGAAACATCAGTATACAAGTGTCATTCCACCATTTGGCGTATTCGACACGGTCTCGCTCCGGCGTGAATCCAAATCCATAGGCGGGTCCCCAACTGCGCTTACCGAAGGGAGGGTAATATAGGGCATTCAGCGCTTCATCAACCATAGCCTCCGTTTCAACCTGTGGCACCTCAAAGGCTGTAGGCCCCAGATCCGCCCAGTTTCCAATCTGGTAGGCTAAGCGCGTGTTCTTTATCCGAAACAGAACCGGGACGTTATATTCCTCGGCAAGGTTACAAAAGGGAATGAGTCGCTCCTCCTTAAACGGGGCGTGTTGACTATCGCACTGCAATAGATCGAACCCGCCCGCTTCAAGCGTGTCCCTAATGTCGGCAGGGTCTGATGCTAGTCCCATGCCTTTACAGAAAATAACCTCCCCATCGTGCATCCGCTGCTTCACATTCTTCTCTGCCATTTAATGCATCCTTTCAGATTGAGCCTGTACGCAAACCTCAAGAAGTATACCACTGTCGCAACTCCATTTTACCAAAGTTCAAAGAGGTTGTCTATGATTTTCCGATCCTGTCACGTTGCCGCTAGAAGACACGTATTGTTCATTGACGCGCGCCGAGGCAACAAAATCAAGCCTTTGATTGCGTTAGCCGAATAGAGTATAATCACGTTTATAGCGAATGCGATCAAGATCTTGGCAAACGTAGGGTGGAATCAAGCGAGTGGATAGCAAGCGCGATAGTAAGTCCTCTGCCCGCCAGCCTTTTTCAGCAAATAACCGCCTTACATTTCCATGTAGGGGGAATAAGCGAACGATCAACTGGGTGGATAGCGATCTTTGATGTCGAGTGTTACTTGGAAGTAAAATGTAAGGAAATACTATGGACCAACAATCGATTGAGTTGCTCGAAGAATTGACCCAAGCCGCCGGAATCCCTGGCCATGAAACCGAAGTACGAGCGATATTCCAATCCCGATTGGTTGATATCGGTCCTATCGACAGAGATCGATTGGGTAGCATCTTCTGCACCAAACAAGGAGAGGCACGCGAACCTCGTGTTCTTCTCGATTCTCATCTTGATGAGGTCGGTTTCATCGTACAACGCGTAACGGATTCCGGGTATGTAAAATTCCTTCCGGTGGGAGGCTGGTGGGCGCATACGTTGCTCGCTCAGCGGGTGAACATACTGACCAAGCATGGAAAAGTACCCGGCGTCATCGGCTCAATTCCGCCTCATCTCCTTGGTGCCGGTTCGCGCGAAAAGGTCATGGAGATTCAGAGTCTCTTCATTGATATTGGGGCTGAAAGTGACAAGCAGGCTTCCGACGAATTTGGCGTAGTGCCCGGGTGTCCGATCGTTCCGTACGGTCCCTTTATGCCGATGAAGAATTCGAAACTGTTTTCTGCAAAAGCGTTTGACAACCGTCTCGGTGTGGCGCTTGTGATTCAAACACTTCAAGGTCTCGGTAAACACCCAAACACGGTAATCGGTGCTGGAAGCGCACAAGAAGAAGTGGGGTTGCGCGGAGCCCGAACGGTGGCGCAGATAGTTCAACCCGATGTCGCCATAGTCTTGGAGGGTCCCCCGGCAGACGATACCCCAGGTACCGATAGTGACGCCGTGCAGGGAAAACTCGGCGGAGGGGTGCAGATTCGGCTGTATGATCCAACGATGATCCCTAACCCCCGGCTATGTGAGTTCGTCGTTGAGACCGCGAAGTCGCATCAAATTCCTCATCAGCTCGCCGTGCGTCAATCCGGAGGAACAGATGCGGGCTCGATTCACCAGGTCGGAAGCGGCGTGCCGTCAATTGTATTAGGCGTACCCGCACGATACATTCATAGCCACGTGTCAATCATCAGTATCGACGACTACTCGGCAACACTGGATTTACTTCTACATTTGGTTCCCCAACTCGACGAAAATACAGTTGCTTCACTCGTATAAAGATTAGACGTAGAAACCGAGTTTTTTCCCGAAAACTTGGTTTCTTCCCCTTCCCCACTGATCACTGGCCACTGTCTCTCCCGCTGCCGCCCTTCCACTTCGCACAAGTCACTGACCATTGATCACTGGTCACTGCTTCTTCCTTATTCCATCACCGTCAAGCGTCGCGTGTGCCTTTCCCCGGACGCCTCCAACTCATAGAAATAGACGCCGCTCGCCACCGGTTCATTGTTAAGGTTGCGTCCGTCCCAATACGCAGCCTTCTGTCGCGCCGAATAACTGCCGGCCGGAAGATCCCCTATAGTGGTACTGTGAACCAAACTGCCTCGCAGATCGTAAATGCGAAATGTTACCTGACTCGGCTGTGTTAGTCTAAACGGGATCCAAGTTTCCGCATTGAACGGATTAGGGTAGTTCTGCAATAGGACACCGCGTTTTATCCCGCCTACTGTTACGGGCACCGAGTTGGGACGGAGTTTAACCTGACTAGATTCGGGCATGCTAGTTTCGCCAAATTGCGCTAGTAACGCCTCATACGCGGCGGCGCTGCGGATAATGCCGTACCCAACTTCGTTATCTGGTGCGTGCGAATGGGACGCGGTTGATCGGACCGCGCTGGCGATGTCCCGAGGCGTCGCGAGCGGGAACGCCTCCATCAATAATGCAACTACTCCCGTGCATAGAGGGGCGGATGCCGAAGTGCCCCAGTGAGTGTGGAGGAAACGGTTTCGTGTCTGCGGATTAATGCTTGTAACGCCGAACCCCATAGCGACAACATCCGGCTTTATCCGTCCATCAAATGTTGGCCCCCGCGAACTGAATTGTAGGCTCCTACCATGACGATCAACCGAGCCGATGGCCAGCACATCAAATCCGTCTGCCGGTACGGTGATTCGACCGCCTAAACCCAAATCCCCCAAGGGTTGATCCCCAAGGTTTCCTGCGGCGACGATTACCGACATCCCCTTCTCAACTGCGAGATTTGCAGCTATGGTAAGTTTTGAAGTGTTCCCGTCAAGATCTTTAAAGCGGTACCACTTCGCGTAACCGAGCGAACTGCTGATTACTTCTGCGCCCATCGCCTCCGCCCATTCTAGTCCCTCTATCCACCAATCCTCTTCAACTAGGTGTTCAAACTCTCGTCCATTTTGAAGGACTTTCTCCGTCTTGGCGAGTAGATAACTGGCACGATGAGCAACCCCCATGAGGGTTCCCGGCGCGTTTGCCGCGAGAATGCCGAGAACAACCGAACCGTGGTCATCTTCTCCGGGATCGTCCTGCCCAATCTCATCAGTCGGATTGTCGTCACCATTAACAAAGTCGCGCTGACCAAGGACGTCTATGCCCTGTAGCGCCGTGTGGTCTAAACTGAATCCCGTGTCTAGCAAAGCAATGACCATTCCCTCCCCGCGGAACCCCGACTCGTGTAGAAAGTTGGCTTGAATTTGTTCTATTTGGACTCGTGAATTTCCGTAATTCAACGGTGCTAATCCGGGAGGTGCTTCCTGAGACAAGGAACCCCGTGAGGAGTCCGAGCGTCGAGATGTGCTTTCATAGACCTCAATCGGATCAATAGCGCGCACGAAGGGCAGTCGAGCAATGTCGGCAATCTCGGCGGCGGTTGCCTCAAGCGAAATCGCGTTGAGCCACCTGCTCTTGGCGCGCAATCTCCCTCCCGCTTTGAGCACCGTATTAATGTAGTACGATGAGACGGGAAGATCGCTAGTATCGGGGAAGGAAACGCGTGTACGCCCAAGTCGGCGGCGTATAATACTCGTAGACATCTGTGATCTGTACGCTTCCAGTGCCGTTTGCAGCTGATCTTCAGTCGAAATACCTTTGTCATTGAACACCACCCACACTTTCAAACTGTCACGTGTCGTGGCACTACGCAGTCGGTGAGAGACCTTGGCGTTATCCGCAGGCGAACTATCGGCGGGATAGGCGGGAGAATTAATACAGACCGTCGCTGAGGAGTAGAGTAGAAGTGCGACTAATGTTTTGGCGCGTGCAGCATTTTGAGTCAACCACATTTCCAATTTTCCTCTTTATTCGATACGCAAAAGCATTCGGAATATATCAGAGCGGTTGTCCCGGTGTCAATGTTTTTCCCTATCAACCATGGGACCGATCAACCGAATGAATCCCGGCGGATCAAGTGACCGTATAGACGCGACAGAGTTCTCGTAGATAGTCGCATGACGCTGTAGGGTGGGCATTGCCCACCGATCTTTGAGCGTTGCCTCCCCGTCTTGACTTGAACGGATGCACGAGTTAGCACACGGTAGGATCGATCTCCGAATCGCGAATCCAATTCTATTTCGATTGACTAACAGTGATAGAGTAAAGCGGTTATCTCGTAAGGACTTATACGGATGCGCGCTGTAGTACACAGTAGGATCGATCTCCGAATCGCGAATCCAATTCACAATTTGCCAATTACGCGCCATCATTTTAGCTCGACTTTGTACATTTAAGCGGAATAACAGACGGTGTCAATCAAGCGTTCGAGAAAAGCGGTTGAGATTTTAACCATCTGGTCATTTTGGTTGACCTGTGAAAAAGTCATGTCCGCTTCTGCAGACCAAAAATGGTGTCTCACCCACCCTATTGCATCAGAAAAGGTGGCTAACGATTTCTGATACCATGCAGCCTGTCGCACTTCTACTTGATTCTGTTGAACCAGTAGATGAGCAGCTAAGGTAATCCAAGAGAACAGTCCAAATAGCATTGGAGTCGTGCGAGCAATCGCTTTATCCGACCATTGTCTTTGTGTTTCCACGCCTAGATGGGCACGCACTTCTTCAAAAGTGACTTCCATTCGCCAGCGACGAACATACCAGTTGGCTATCTGGTTGGGACAAAGTGTTGTGTCAGTTGATAAAAGGGCTATCGGTTCATAACTGCCAAGAGGGTCTCGTATCAAAACCCAGCGGATTGGCACCGGGGGTTTGCCCGTGTGATACCAAACGGTTGGCTGTGAGATGATTTGCATTTCTCTTTGTTGACCGTTATACCAATCAAGGTTCTGCCATTGGGTGTTTGGGTCATGCAGAATGTCAGCCAAGGTAGGTAACCGCTCTCCTTTCTTACAAGGACGTCCTGTACCGCTATAAGGTGGAGCAGGTTGGTAGAGTGCTGCATCAAGTCGCAAACGAGTGATAATGGTTACCGGATTTGACAATTCTTGGCAAGCTGCAAGGAATTCCAACACCGCATAACTATAATCAGCGACCACAACCAAGTAACGATTGGGCAACCACCGGCGAAGTTGAAATACAATCTGTCTTGCCCAGTCAGTGAGTTTCTTGTGGCAACGTTTTTCAGACTCATAGTAACGTTTGGAGGGTGCAAGTGCCGTCAAAAACGGCAGCGCCCAGATACATGATGCCCAGGGAATCTGTGTTAGCCACATCAGCGCTATCCAACGTAATCCGCTGGTTTTGACAAAGTGGCTTGATGAAGAACGCACGGCATCACGATAGATACCTCGTGCTTTGATTTTGGCTCCCCAGCGGCGCTCAATCGTTTCATCAATGCCAAATACTAACGGTTGCTTACCGTCGTCGAGGAACTTCAATAACGTAAACAACAGTTTTTGGGCGGCTTGCAGAGGGGACCAAATCGCACGACTGAGCACGTGGTGATACAGAGCAAACCGATTGTCGGCTGACCGACCGGTCACTCTCAGGGCTTGAGTTACTGTTCGCCTACCGGTTAAAAGGATTGTTCCAACGAGTAAGATTTGGATTTTAATCCAGCTAGGACGTCGAAACAATGATTGAAACGGAGTTAACAATGTTATCAGCGATGGGGGAATCAAGGTGTACCTCCTTAGTCGAATGGTGTTGCTTTTTCGACTAATTTTACCTTATTCCCCTTCTAGTTTTGTACAAAGTCGAGTTTAGAGTAAGGATATTAATGTCTTTACCGGCACGATCCCGTAAGTGAACTCGGTATCCGGCGAATGCTCGATTTCTCTCATCTCTTTTCATTCTGGAGCCGGTCGGAGCGACGCAGCCGAAGGGTACCTTCACAACCAAGATTCCGGTGTGGTTGTCCAGTTCCCTCCACAGATTGCTGTTGACCGTGAGACGAAAATTGGATAGAATTGCCACGGCCTGAGACAGACAGCTATCCCTCCAAAATAACTCCTTGTGAGCACGATAATCTTCCTGATTGGAGGAGCGATAGGGTTTGTCGCTCTGTCATCGAACCTCGCAGATTGCCTTGATAGATGTCCTCGGTGTTGCGAAGAATCTTAAACCGTCTGCCAGTTTCTTCATCGGTAACCCGTTGTGCTGTCAACTTTCAAGTGGATAGCTTTCCACTTGAGACAGGCGCTTGCACCGACCATTTCTCAATGGGCGTCGAACGGGGCAGGTTGGCTATACTCTAATAACGACTGCGAAAGAGTTTCCCTTGACTTCCGGAACTCGTTACTTTTAGATTGACAACTTAACAGTTGTGTTGTATGCTGTATCAGACGATCTGCGATAGTGGAGCAACTATTTTTTCTGCTAGCATTTTGTTGGCATTACGAATTCTGAGAACCAGCTCCAACAATGGATTTCCCCATCTCATGGAATGCCAACACGCGGAAAAAATTAACGCCGCGTTGGCGTCTTTTTTCACAAAAGCTGTATGGATTTCGTATGATCACATCGGGGAATGGACGCAGAACACCTTTTTGTTAGCGAAAGATCAATGCGTACTGTTTGTGATAATCATTTTACGAGTCGTAGGTTGGGTTGAACGGAAGTCCGTTAACAATCGCTAATCTTGTAGGATTTCTCGACTTCCTTATTAGCTTGATCGTGCCAAAATTTGAGTGAAACCCAACATTAATCATGCATTTTACTTCCATGATAAAAGGAATGGATAGTGACCGCAGCAGAGTTTCCATTGGAGGGTGGGTTAAAGGGGGTGTCCTGAGCTCGACCTTGTACAGTTGTAGGGTGCGCACTGCGCACCAGCCTTTGAGAGCGCCAGCGGCGCGAAAGGTTAGGACCTTTAGAAATTGCCGGCGATGTCCTTCGATGCATCGACTTGGGTAAAGCACCAGTACGGTTGTAGGGTGGGCACTGCCCACCATTTCTTGTAAGGTGCAATCAAGGGAGCGCATAACGACCGCGGTAGAAATCCATCAAGCGAGTGAATAACGAGTGCGATAGTTCATCTTCTGCGCACCAGCCTTGGAGAGCGCAAGCGGCGCGAAAGGTGTGTAGCAGACTTTGGAAGGATGTCCAATAACGAAGCCTACCGACTTGAAACTTCAGACTGAGCTAAATTCCACCCTGAAGTACGAGGACATCTGTAATGGAGGAGAATGGGAATGAGGTTCGCAATACATCTCGGTTTTCGTTATACACCGGAGGTCCTTCGACTCGCAAGACAAATAGGTTGCACGGATGTGATTGGGCACGGACCGCCCGCTCCCTCTATTGGCATAGAAGACAGGGGTTCCGAAGTCTGGGCGGTCCAAGACCTCGTCAAGATGAAATGCCAGGTAGAAGCCCATGACCTAAGGTTGGAAGTTCTTGAGCATTGCCCCCCGATTAACAAGATAATGCTGAACCTGGAGGGTCGGGAAGAGCAACTGGAAAACTTTTGCAGATCGGTTGAGAACGTCGCTGAAGCCGGTATACACACCATCAACGCATCAAGTGCAGAATGGGTCAATTGGGGATTGGTGGCTACGACCTCGGAAGATAAGATTAGAGGCGGCGCGACATCACGAGGATTTGATTACGAATTGATAAAGGACATCCCGCTGTCCGAGCACGGAGAGGTGGGCGAAGAACGCACATGGGAGAATCTCTCATACTTGGTCAAGGGGGTAGTACCTACCTTGGAAACTACCGGCGTACGATTGGCATTTCATCCGTGCGACCCGCCTGTTACGCCAACTCAGGGATTCGCAAGGCCACTGAGGAGCACCGAGACATTTGACCGCCTCCTCAATATCGCGCCGACGACGGACAAGATCGGCCTCAACTTCTGCCAAGGCTGTTTTGCTGAAATGGGAGAGGACATACCGACTGCTATTCGTCACTTTGGCGAACGCGGCAGAATCTTTTTTGCTCACTTCAGAGATGTAGAAGGCGCCGTCCCTAGATTCACCGAGGTCATGCACGATGATGGACCAACAGATATGTTCAAGGCAATGCAAACCTACTACGATGTAGGCTTCGAAGGACCTATGCGCCCCGATCACGGCGCCAATTTGGAAGGGGCAGAAGGAGGGACGATGGCGAAGATTTTTGCCATTGGATACATGCGTGGGCTGGCTGAAAGCGTAGAAAAAACCCGTTAATATAGCGTCTCAACCTGGCATGTCAGGATTGAGAACGGCGCAGACTACATCAATCACACGAACGCAATAACGACGACATTATTTCAGCAAATTAACCGGTTCATTTGAACGACGATTCTCTCGGGGAGGACGAACAAATGAGGTTCGCAATTCATGCTGGTGCTGCCTATTCTTCAGAAAGCCTGAGGTTTGCAAAACAGATAGGTTGCACCGATGCGATAGGCGGAGGCCCCCCTGCGCCCTCTATCGGTATCGAGTCGCCGTGGCATGAAGTCTGGAAGGTGGAAGATTTGGTGAAAATGAAACGCCAGACTGAATCGCATGGACTGAGACTTGAGGTGTTTGAAGACTGCCCGCCAATTAATAAGATTATGCTGGGCTATGAAGGCCGCGAGGAACAGCTGGAGAACTTCTGTAAGTCGGTCGAAAATCTTGCGGAAGCTGGCATACATACTATCAATGCGTCGAGCGCATGCTGGATCGACGAATTCGGTGTTTGGGGAAGGGTCGCCGGTACGGGAACACTGCCCGGTCGAGGTGGTGCTCGAACTCGCGCCTTTGACTATGAGGAAATCAAAAAACTTCCTCTTACGGAATTCGGGGAGTTGACTGAACAACAGACCTGGGAGAACCTAACCTACTTGGTCAGGGGAGTTGTACCTACCTTGGAAAGTAATGGCGTACGTCTTGCGTTTCACCCGTGCGACCCTCCCATATCCCCGACCCAAGGGTTTGCGAGACCGCTCCGAAGTACGGAAACCTTTGACCGGTTGCTCAACATCGTGCCCACAACGGATACAATCGGGCTGAATTTCTGCCAAGGTTGTTTTTCGGAAATGGGCGAAGATATACCGACGGCAATTCACCACTTCGGTTCGCGGGGAAAAATCTTCTTCGGTCACTTCAGAGACGTGAGAGGAGCGGTCCCAAAGTTCCAAGAAGTGCTGCATGATGACGGTCAAACCGACATGTTTAGAGCTATGAAGGCGTATTACGATGTCAATTTTGAAGGTCCTATGCGCCCTGATCACGGAGTCGGCTTGGATGCGGAGGCGGGCTGGAAAATGGCGAAAGTATTCGCGATTGGCTATATGAAGGGCCTCGCCGAAAGTGTGGAGAAAACCCGTTGAAACGCGGCGCGAGAGGATTACAAAATAATAACCAATGGTGCTAGTATATTTTGTGCTCAAATCAACAACTACATACCATATATTGACGAGACAACGAGCTACTGATAGCGCCATGCCGACTCAACACGTTTAATGTCCATATATTGTATGTCATCGAATATCATATACCAGAGAACTAGCACCAAAGGTTAATACCATTTCGCCCGAATAATAGTGTGTCTAATATCTCAATCGCAAGAACTTAGGCGACTTCGGACTCTATCACGATTAGTAGACCACCCATAGAGCTTTGTTCCTCATACAGCTATGAACACCAAACCCATAGTCATTGGCATGATTGGCGCTGGATTCGCCGCCTCCTTTCATGTTGAAAATTACAGGCGCATTCCGGGACTCGACATCCGAATTAAAGGTGTCACCTCAAAGTCCAATGAAAAAGCGGGGGCCTTTGCAGAGAAGCACGATCTTGAAGAGATCTACGATACTCACGAAGCCATTCTGGCAGATCCCGAGATAGAAGTTGTCGACCTCTGTGTCCCGAATTATTTGCACCACCCGTTGTCGCTCCAAGCTGCCGAAGCGGGCAAACATATTATCTGCGAAAAACCGCTCACCGGCTATTTCGGAGATGGCAAGACGACACCTCGTCGCCAAATGTATGAAGAAGCACTTGAGGCCGCCGACGAAGTAGTGGATGCGGTTGCGCGGAACGGAGTCACGTTCTGCTACGGCGAAAACTGGGTATATGCGCCAAGCGTGACCAAAGCAAACGACATCCTCTCACAGAGTGACAACACAATACTACGCATCTCCGGTGAAGAATCACATAGCGGATCGCATTCGGAATACGCAAAGCAATGGCGCTATTCCGGCGGAGGAAGCCTTATCAATAAAGGATGTCATCCCCTCGGCGCCGCACTCTATCTCAAATATAATGAAGGCGTGCGCAAATTCGGTACTCCTATCAAACCGAAGAGCGTTACCGCAGAGGTTGCAAATCTCACCCATATTGAGAGTTTCTTGAACGAGCGTGAAAAATGGGTGCGCGAAGGATGGAAGGATTGCGAAGATTGGTCGTCCATGATGATTACATTCTCGGACGATTCAATCGCGCAAATTACGGCTTCGGACATGGTCCTTGGCGGAATCCAGAACATCATCTCGGTCTATTCCAGCAAGACCGTGATTCATTGTAACATTAACCCAAACACAGGCATGCTGAATTATGCCCCAAGAGACGACATCCTGGGTGACACCTACATTCGGGAAAAGGTGGAGACGCGATCCGGTTGGCAATTTACCAACCCGGACGAGGATTGGATGAACGGTTTTCCTCATGAACTTCAAGACTTTTGCGAGTCGATTGCAAGTGGGCGGCAACCCAAAAGCACCGTCGAGCTGGGGCGCGACATCGTCGCTGTCTGCTACGGTGCTTATATCTCGGCGGAAACAGGCGAACGATTCTCACTGGCGGAGTGGATGTGACTTGGGCAATATAATCAAATATACACGGTTTATATAGCCAGTTCAATTCACATTTACACATATTGCGGTAGGTGTGGTTTCCAACCGCACCTAGGAGACTAGATAAATAACGGTTCGGTTTGGGAACTGCACCTACCGCGGTGTATAACTAATTATTGGATTCACTGTGAATCTATTTTCGTGCAGAAATGTATATCACCGCGTAATTGAAAGCGAGTAGTAACACGAATGAGTGATCCGACTAAAAAACTGGAACAGACCCTATTAGACAAAATCGAAGGCGAAGTGCGCTTCGATCCGTATTCCAAAGCGCTGTATAGTACGGACGCAAGCCTCTATCAGGTAGAGCCCATCGGCGTCGTTGTACCTAAACAAAAAGCAGATGTCATCGCCGCAATCAAGATTGCCTATGATCGGAATGTGCCAATCCTGCCGCGTGGCGGCGGAACGAGCCTCGCAGGTCAGACCGTGGGAGAGGCAATTGTCATCGACATGTCCAAATACATGAATAAAATCATTGAGGTCAATGTCGAGGAACGGTGGGCGAAGGTCCAACCCGGGGTCGTGATTGATAACTTGAACCACCATCTTGAGCCGCACGGCTTGATGTACCCGCTGGATTTAGCGACGAGCAGTCGAGCCAACGTAGGCGGTACAATCGGAAACAACTCCGCTGGATCACATTCCCTCATCTATGGCAAAACCATCGACCATGTTATGTCGCTTGACCTTGTTCTTCCTAACGGTGACGAGATCGTTGCCGAACCGATTTCGGACGGGGAACTTGCGATGAAATGCGCCGGAGACTCGAACGAAGCTCACATTTACCGAGAAATCTGCCGAATCGCTGCGGAAAATGAAGAAGAGATCCGTAAACGCTATCCTCGCATTCTGCGGCGGGTCGCGGGATATAATCTCGATGAGTACGTCTCTGATGCGGGAACAAAGGAGGTTACACCGTACCGGCGTGATGGCTGCGACGCGGATCACCCATTTAGCCTAGCCAAGATTGTCGTCGGATCCGAAGGCACGCTTGCAACCATTACCGAAGCGAAAGTAGATCTCGTTGAAACGCCCAAGATGACCGCACTCAATGTGCTTCACTTTGAAACCTTGATTGAATCGATGGAGGCAATGCAGCCTATCTTGGAATGCAATCCAACCGCTGTGGAGCTGATTGATGACAAGATTATCAACATGACGAAACAGTCGCTTGAGTTCTCGCGTATAACCAATTTCATTAAAGGCAATCCGGGCGCGATTCTGGCGGTAGAGTTCTACGGCGAATCTAAGGACGAACTTCAGCAAAAACTTGACGCACTTGAACGTAAGATGAAATCTGTCGGATTGGGATACGCTTTCGTGCGCTGTTTTACCCCGGAAGAAAAGCAACGTGTTTGGGAAACGCGGAAGGCCGGGCTCGGGTTGCTCATGGGTACGACAGGGGATCACAAGCCGGTTGGATTCGTGGAAGATGCCGCCGTCGCCATTAGGGATTTGCCGGAATATGTTCGCCGCTTCGACAAGATTGTCGCCGATCACGATACAACCGCGTCCCACTATGCGCACGCGAGTGTTGGATTACTCCATAATCGTCCAGTTATTAATCTCAAGTCAGAGTCGGATATTCAGAAGATGCATTCTATCGCTAGACATGTTCGAGATTTGTTGGTGGAGTTGGGTGGCGCAATGAGCGGTGAACACGGCGATGGGCTTGTACGCAGCGAGTGGATTGAAAGCATGTTTGGATCACAGATTTATAGTGCCTTACGCGACGTCAAATCCGCTTTCGATCCGACCAACATTATGAACCCGGGCAAGATTATTGACTCGCCCCCGATGACCCAATCATTACGATTTGGACCAGATTATCGCACGATAAAAATCGATACTTACTTTGATTTTTCGAGCCAAGACGGGTTCGCGGGGGCGATCGAGATGTGCAATGGAGTCGGTGCGTGCCGAAAGACCTTGACGGGCACAATGTGCCCGTCTTTTGTCGGGACGCGCGAAGAGGAACATTCCACCCGCGGCAGAGCGAATGCGCTAAGATCAGTCATTTCGGGAGCGCTCGCGCGTGAAGATTTCAAGAGTAAACGGCTGCATGAAGTCCTGGACCTTTGCCTTGAGTGCAAAGCCTGTAAAGCGGAATGTCCCTCAAATGTGGACATGGCGAAAATCAAGTACGAATTCCTCGCCCACTACTACAAGGAACACGGGCTTCCCCTCCGAAACCGCCTTTTTGGAGATATTGCCCGATTCAGCAGACTCGGATCCAAATTTGCTCCGTTGTCAAATTGGTTAGTCAATAATTCGTTTTCCAAAGGAATTCTGGAAAAATGCATCGGAGTTGATCGGCGCCGCTCTTTGCCGAACTTCGTCAATAACACGTTCGAAAAACGGTTTGCACGTCATCGCAGCCCGACCGGAAAGCAGGGGAATCAAGTCGTCCTTTTTCACGATACCTTCATGAATTATAACTACCCGCAGGTCGGAGAAGCTGCGCTCCAGGTGCTTGAAACTGCGGGGTTTGAGGTAATCCTGCCTGAGAAGAAGTGTTGCGGGCGTCCGATGATTTCCAAGGGAATGCTTGAACAGGCGATTGATAACGCGCGATATAATATCGAACAGCTAAAACCCTACGCGGCAAAGGGAATCCCCATTGTCGGCTGCGAGCCGAGCTGTATCTTGGCGCTGCGCGATGATTACGTTGATTTGATTGAAGGTAAAGATACGAAACTCGTAGCAGACCACGCCTTCACAATTGAGGAGTTCCTAATGAGTTCCCATGAGGCGGACGAACTCAACCTCGACTTTAACGGCGATCGGAAAGAAATACTTCTCCATGGCCACTGTCATCAGCGTGCTATTGTGGGTATCCAGCCATCCGTAAAAGCCCTTAGTCTACCGCCGGGTTATAGTGTCGAAGTCGTTGATTCAAGCTGTTGTGGTATGGCAGGCTCCTTTGGGTATGAAAGGGAACACTACGACCTGTCAATGAAAATTGGTGAGTTGCGGCTCTTTGATAAGATTAAGGAGAAGAAAGGAGAGTTTGAGGTGGCAGTGGCGGGAGTCTCTTGCCGAGAGCAAATTAAGCACGGTACCGGAAAAGAACCGAAGCACCTGATTGAGCTGTTAGCGGATGCAATCCGCTAGCTGCAAAAGACGAGACACAACCGACTGACATGGCCATCTCTCATGCGAAGCCTTAATGCATATATCACGCGAGATGTGGGACATCCACTACGGTGATTTTGGACAGCTTTGACACGGATGCTAAGGTAGGCCTCAAGTCGGCGATCGTCTCGACTCGTAAGCCGTACAGACCGAACGATTCAGCTAGTTTAATGACATCAGGTTGAGTGTTCCGATGTTGGTGCTCAATTATCAGAACGGTAACATTAATCCCTCTCTGCGATGCCGCAGCCAGTTCGGAGGCCATCAAGGAGAATTCTTCACGGTCCGTTACCGCTATAATCTGACGATTCTGATGCGCAATCTTCGCACCGATTGCCGCTGGAATCGCGTAACCCGCTGCTCCCAGATCACACGAATGTAGCAGGCTTCGCGGCGAAGAGACGTCAAAGTGGGTAAGCAGAAGATCGATGAGATAATCTCCGCTCATCGTCAAAATTGCCGCTTTGTCCAACGCCGATCGCAGGTTTTCTACAATTTCTGAGTTTGGACTTTGATGAGATTTAGAGGTGCCAACTGTACTTGATCCGGAGGAGGGGATCTTCCATTCGTTATGTGTTTCTAGCTTCTCGTTCTCAATGACTCCGATGATCTGTCTAATTGCAGTCCTCGCATCGGAAACCATGCCTATTCGCACGGGGTAGTTTCTGCCAATTGCCTTTTCTTCGATATCAATCTGAATGAGATCTTTCGGCAAACGCAACTGCCCATCCCGTGTCGTGCGCCGCGACAAGCTGCACCCGATCGCCATAACGGCATTGGCTCGGGCAACCACGGACGAATCTGCTTCATCAACCGCAGAGCCAATCAATCCTGCGGCGAGCGGATGCGCCGACGGAATAACTCCTTTGCTCATTGGCGTTACGTATACGGGTGAGTTTAGGATCTCGGCGAGTTGGATGAGTTCGGTTCTCGCATCTGCGGACACAACTCCGCCGCCCGCGATAATGGCCGGATACTTTGCATGGGTTATCATCTCGGCGACGAGCGTGGTAAGGTGCGACGTAAGCATGTTGAAGTATGCCGCGAGTGGAGCACCTTGGGGTACAGTTCCTCTCGAAGGGAGAAATTCTGTTGATTCGCTACCCAAGACATCAGACGGGATTTCGAGATGAATGGGACCCGGACTGCCAAACTCGATCTGTTCATATGCCTGGCCAATCGTCTGCTGAATTTCTTCACGATTCTCGACTCGCCAGTTCCATTTAGTTACAGCATCGAATAGTTTCTGCAAGTCCACATGATTGAAAGCGTCGCGATGACGGCCTAACGGCATCTTGAGTGTTGCATCGTCGACAACGGTTTGTTCCGTGATTAGCAGCAACGGAATGTTATCCGCATGGGCAGATGCAGTCCCGGGCACGGCGCTGACCGCTGCATCGCCGCCGGAGAGATGGCAAACTCCTACACTGCCGGTCGCACGGGCAAAACCGTCCGCCATAAAGACGGCGGCTTGTGCAGTCTGCGCGGGAAAATAATGAACTTTGTCGGATTTCTCTACGGCATCATGGATCTTTGAAGCGCCGTGTCCCGGCAGCCCAAAGACTGCATTAACCCCGTGCAATTCCAGCAGTTCAACAATCAAGTCATCACCGGATATTACCAATTCGTACCTCCTGGTGTACTTCGCGTGATGAGTGAGAGATTAACGCCGCCGATTCGTTAAATAGTATGAATTGAATCATCAACGATGTGGGGTTTGCCATGAACTGAATGGAAGTTTTAGGGTGGGACGACACCTGAACAACCACTATAATCGCCTCGTTTATCGAATTGCAAGCTACTTAGTCTAAAACCTTCTACTGCTTGGAGGAGTTGTGATCGCGCTAAATCCCTTAGCTATTGAATTGAACGAGAAAATCCAATCCACGAATGCCGTTGTATTCGACTTGTTGTCTTTGCTTGGCCGCCGATGTTATCGTACCAAGGGTGTTCTAAGCCAAAGTATGGAAGCAAATGAAAAGGCGTATCGCTCCAACGCCACCCGAGCGGTGGCGCTTGAAAATGATACTACCATGTGTCTCCCAAGTTCCAGAAGGTTCGCTCCGGAGATTACGCCCAATCTGGTTTACGGGTACCCGTCTGCGCTAGGCCAAAATGAACTGCGGAAACAATGGCAAACGAAGATGATTGCCGAAAACCCGACGCTTGGCGGAAAACCGTTCGGCACACCCATTGTTACGAGTGGAATGACGCACGGTTTCAGTTTAATTGGCGAACTCTTTGTTGATGGGGGCGACGTAGTGGTGCTGCCCGATAAGATCTGGATGAACTATCGTTCGATTTTTCACACGAAGCATGCCGCAGACATGGTGACATATCCCTTCTTCAACTCACAAGAAAAGTTGAATACAGAGGGATTTGCCGATTCTCTCATGCAGGCGGCGAACGGACGCCAAAAGTTAATCCTAATTCTGAATTTTCCACACAATCCCACGGGTTATGCCATCAACTCAATGGAAGCGAAACGAATGATACGGGCAATCAAACAGGTCGCCGATCAGGGGGTCCGGATTTTAGTCCTGGTTGATGATGCCTACTTTGGGTTGTGGTATGATGATAGTGTCTTGCAGGAATCAATTTTCGGGTGGTTAATCAACCTCCATCCCAACGTTCTACCGGTCAAGATTGATGGGGCAACAAAAGAGGAGTACGCATGGGGATTGCGCGTGGGCTTTCTTACCTTCGGTCTAAACGAGGACGAAATGAAACTGTTGGAAGATAAGATTACCGCTTTGATTCGTGTAAGTACGTCAGGCGCCTCCCAGCTTTCACAGACAATGGTATATCAGGCGATGTGCACACCCGAATATACGGCAGAGAAACAGCAAAAATATGAGATTCTAAAGGCTCGCGCTCGGAAAGTAAGAGAGGTTGTTTACAGTCCGAGATATGAAGAATTGTGGGACGTGTACCCGTTTCACGCCGGTTATTTTATGTGCATACGTCTAAAGAATGGAAATGCTGACGCGATTCGACTCCGTCTTCTTGACGAACACGGTATCGGAGTGGTTTCTGTAGGAGACAGCGATCTCCGAATCGCCTTCTCCTGCGTGGAGGAATCAGATATTCAATCACTCTTTGATACTATCGCACAAGCAACAGCAGTTTAAAGCCGGCCTCGCCAAGAGTTACGGCATCGTTTCAATGTAGGAGGATCAACTAAGCGAACGGATCAAGCGATTGAATAACGAGCACGATAGAGTTCCCTTCTAGCCCGTCTTTACGAGAATATCACTTAGTGGTCTATTCGCTAAGAATTTAATGCTTACGAGACTGGCACAACGGACTTGCTCTACCGCGCCCGCACCCGAGTCAGTGGGAGGGGATCAAACGAGTGGATAGCGAGTGCAATAGAGTTCCTCCATTGCATCGATGTCAGCTCATCACTCGCCACGAAATACTAACAATCAAGGTAATTACCAAAATCCCATAAATCACAGTTCAGGCCATCGAGACTACTTACACCCAACACTTAACAATATATACTTAGCTTGGCTTTGTACGGATGTACGGTGCGCACCGCGCACTAGCCCCTGAAAATACCAGCGGGGCTGCAAGCCCTATGGTATAAAAAACCGCCGCCGACTTCTACAATGATTTACCAAAGACACAAGATGATGAAAATCTCTTCCGTTTGTCCTCAATGCTTGATTGATACCGCAGGTTATCCGGCTAGAACGTACAAAGTCGAGCCTAGAGAGGAAACCACTCAAAACTTACCAAATACACGAACAAAGTTCTCCATATAATTCTGGTCGTTCACGTCACTACTCGCCCGCTGGTCTATATATCGGATGCCTATATGCAAGAAGAGTTCCTTCTCGTATGCCGCGAAACTTTTCTCCATCTCAGCCAACAGGGCTTGACGCAAAAAATCATTGTCGTCCGCGAGCAAATCATTAAAAAACAAGACTTGACCGCCGCCGGTAATTTTGATAGTTTTCGTGAACTGATAAACCGCTTTCAGAATCACCGCCGTAGCCATATCCCGCACGTGTGCATGTTCAATTTCGCGCAGGCGAACGTGTTCAGACGCGGTCTCACCGTCAATCTCGCCCGTTACTCTCACGGCGTTAATGCGACTCTTCGCCATCAGGAACCCGTTGCGAACCGTATACTTGAGCATGGGGCTAATCTCGAGTGACTTCGATGGACGTAACCGATAAAGGGTCTTGAAGATGCCGACCTCGTAATGCTCGTTCGCCTGATCCAAGTCAAGATCGTACCTCAGTTTGATGCGCGCGGTAGTCACCATTCGTTCTATCCCCGAATATTCCCATGTGAGTTTGACTGTATCTATGAGGTCATTCTGCATCAGCAGAGGATCCGTGCGGCGCTTCTCGACCTCAATGCCTCCATCAGCCTCATAGAACTCAATGTCACCAGCCTCCTCCATCGCTGCAACGTCTGGAATATTTCGATAGAGTTGCGCTTTGTCTGGACTCAGGAAGCCTGCAAAATACCACGTCTCATCTGGTATACGGTCTTTGACGAACTTTAGTTCGTTCTCGAATACGAACGAGGTGTTCTGTGTGAGTTTTTTCCTGTAAACCAGGTCCCAGAATGCTTTAGTTGAAGAAGCGTTAACATCTACACTCCGTTCCTTTAGACTTCGCTCAAATTGCAGACCGAGTTCAAAATCGGTGGAACTGTCTTCTCTACTCGTTTTTCGCTGCATTAGCAGACGTGCACCGCGTAATCCTACATCGAACTCATAGTTGGGGTCTTTGTCGTTTTCCTCTTCATCTCGAATGCCATTGTTGTTCCGATCACTTTCGTCAAGAAAGTCCTCATCAACATCAAAGAGTAAGATATCATCCTCGTAATCAAATATCCCGTTGTTGTTCTTGTCAAGGTCGCCAGGGATAATTAGGGAAGGCGGATCTTCTCCCGTGTTGTCCGTATACCTGTCACCGTCATCGTTATCCCCCACCGAACGCGAAGCGTCAAAATGGTGCCCCACCCGAAACGCTTCAACTTGAAATATCGTGTCACCTACAGTCCGAAATCCTCTGAATGCGGTGGTTGTAGCATCAAAACGAGAAGCGAAGGTTTTATCTATTGCACCCTTCGGCGTGACCGCCAATTCTCCTCTCAGTCCGTAGTTTGCAAAGTTCCTCTCTACATCTATTGCCCAAACCGGAGTGTCTCGAAAATACCAAGAGAGACCGATCTTGGATTTTCCGAATTTTGTAATTTCGCGGAATCCAAAGCCGGAACCTTCAAGGTCTTCGCGCCCAACTACGGGATTAACGAGGCTTGGAACCATGATAAATGTCCAATCCGTCCGCTCTGCCCGCACGTCCCATCGTACCCCTGAGAAGTCAATTCGATCAAAGGTCGATTTTGTAAACGTAGTTGGTACTTCGCCGAGACTCAGGATGTTCTTGACGTTGCCGGCAGTTTCTTCTATCACCATCACGCTATGGAAGCCGCGGCGAAATACGCGGTCGAAGTCAAAGTCATTCTGTCGAATCTGTTCCACGTCCGTATCCGAGAGAAAATCGCGCCTGTTGGTAAAATCATACTCCACACGGCCTGACAGGAATAATTTACCGAACAAACTATATACATCCTCCGCGTTGGCCTGCATAACCGGAATCCCCGAATACCAGAGAACCAGCGCGCCAAACACCGCAGAGCGACATAATGCGACGTAGGTTGGGCGTTTTTTCATGCTAAGTCGTAATCCGTAGTTTACAAGAACCGAGAGTTCGTAGTAACAATCAAGCGGCGAAAAGATTAGGCAAGTGATTAGCGCGGATAGTAAATCCTGCAAATGCGATCCCTGTAGAGATCGAGTAAAGGGAGTTCACAGAGTATCGGTTAGGTTATACGTCCCACCCATAACGTTAGGTGCGGTTTCCAACCGCACCGAGTATCCGCCCAATAGGGGCTGAGTAAGGGGTTGCCAAAGTAAACCCCACGACTACTGGACGAATTCTCTTATGTTGATCCGATTAAGGGTTAGGTCTCCCAACCCTCCTTTGTGCCGCGTATAGAGTTGCGCCACGCGCACACGTCAGACAAATGCTCTTTATATTCCATCATGATCAAAATGCTCGGTAAAAACCGTCCAAGTCTTTGTAAGATTATCGTATCGCGCTAAACCTCCGTGCGTACCTATCCAAACCAAGTCGCCATCCATCGCTAGTGACAGAATGCCGTTATGGGGCAAGCCATCCGCCATCGTGAGAATTGAGAACTCTCCCGTTTCCTTAGTCAACACCGTGACTCCGTTATCGAATGTGCCGAACCAAATCTCCGTGTCGTTGATAGCGATTGATGTTATCAGATCCGATCCTAAGCCGTCCTCCTTCGTATAAACGCGCCAAGTCCCGTCAGCCATGTCATAGACAGTCGCGCCGTGCCCACTGCCAAACCATACGCTAGTTTTGTCAACGCCAATACAACTCACTTCGTTGCTGGCGAGGCCGTCGCTCTGTGTAAAGGTTTGCCACGTTCTCTCGCTAAAATCATAGACGGAAACTCCCGTCTTGGTTCCAATCCAGACGCGGTTGTAGTCGACGCCCAAGCAGCGGACATCGTCGTTTTCCAGACTCTTGGTATACTTCCGAGCAACTGCCGGGGTGATTTCGATTGCGGCGTTGTATGTTTCCCATGCGTTTGGATCGTCGGAGAGGATATTGTGCTTGCTTACGCCGTTTTTTGTACCAACCCAGACATCCGTACGGCTCTCGCCAATCGCGCGGATGTCCACACTCGGCAAGTGGTTTTCCTCCGTATACGCGTCAAACCTGTCGGCAGTTTTGTCGTACCTACCAACGCCGCCTTCGGTAGCTATCCAAACGTAGCGTTTGCCAACCGACAAGTCAATGACATTGTTGTCGACCAATTCGCTAATTTCCTCCTCTTTTTCCTCTCCTGCCTTTTCACCCGGTTCCTCTGTCGCCTCCTCGTTATTCTCGTCCTCTTTCGTCTCCTTCTCAAAGTGCCGCCATGTGTCATATTTCTTATCGTAACGACTTAATCCGCGCTGTGTTCCTGCCCAGACATATCGCTCGTCCACAGCTACCGCCACTACACGGCGGCTTGCTAGGGTTTCCTGCTTGACAAAGGTGGTCCACGTGTCGCTCCATTTGTCGTAACGGCTCAAGCCATCCGTTGTACCAACCCACACGTACTCCGGATCGACCTTGACGCCGTAATTGCGAATCTCATTGCTTGCCAAGCCGTCCTCGATTCCATAAACTAACCATGCTCCTGAGGCTTCGTAATACCTAAAAACGCCGTCTTCAGCCGTACCAACCCAAAAGGTGTCACCATCTTCTGCTACTGCTTCTACTTTACCCCAGCCAATCAGCAACCCGTCTTGCCGAGTGAACGAGCTCCATATCCCGGAAGTTCGTTCGCATCGGTCAATCCCATTCCATCCGTAACTCCAGAGGTAACGTTCGCCGATATGTCCGGATTCCAAGCCTAGCGCTCGCAACCCTGCACGTTCGTTGTAGATTATCCACTTGTCCTGATCTGCGCTGTAGTGACTGACACCGTGCAGATCCCGGTCCGTAACCCAAGCATAAGCCCCCCTTCCTCCTGTCCACACATCTTCTCCGTCAGCGACAAGCCAAGTCGCTTGTCGAGAAGCCAATCCTTGTGCTTCTGTGTACGCCGTCCACGTTTTCGTGCGCCGATCATATCTTCGGATACCATGTTCGCTTGTTCCGAACCAAACATAATCAGACGTACATGCAACCGACTTAACCCGTCCACCGTCGCCCGGCTCGACAACGTAGAATGTCTCCCATCGTCTCGTTTGCTTGTCGTAATGTGCCCCGCCTCCTCCGTGCAGCGAGACCCAAATCCCACCAGATTGATTAACCGCCACCTCTACAGTGCGACGATTGAGCGCCAAGTGATCCCATGTATCAAACTGCTTATTGTAGTGAAGTATTCCATTGTCGGTCGTAACCCAAACACTTTTCGCTCCTACCGCTATACGTGGTACATCTGTGATGAGTAAAGACTTGTCGAAGAGCGGTAAAGATTCTTTTGTATACGTCATCCAGGTGTCCGTCCGCCGATCAAACTTCAGAATAGCACCGTTTGGCGACGCAGACCAGTTGAGAGCCCAGAGGCAATTGCCGTCTTTCGCCATCCAACGAATGTCATCTTCTCGCAAAATGTCCACGCCATGATAAGGTTTATGATAATCCCACTGATCTGCCGATTCATCCCGAATGGCAAGCCCCGCAACTGTACCGAAGAACACTTGGTCGTCAACGAGAGCGATACTGCGTACGTTGTTATGAAGCAATCCATCCGATTCCATTGTAAAGGTTCGCGGCTCCTTGAGATCGTTCTCGAAGCGACAAACTCCGCCGGGCGTACCAACCCAAATCACGTCATTATCCGCGGCAATTGACCTCACATTCAGGTTCGGCAATCCCTCCGTAATATGAAGCGGAGCATTATCCTTAATTATCCATAACCCATTTCGTGTACCCACAAGCAACTCACCATTCGAGCCTTCTGCTAGTGTGTTGATGTAATCATCAGTCGGCGAATATGGTTCGAACGCTTCCGTTTCAGACGATTTTCGGTACAGTCCCGTCGTTGTCCCAGTCCAGAGGTCTGTGCCAAGCGGGAGCGTAGATGTCACCCACTGGTTTTCGAGATAACATCTAACGCGCGGTTGGTGATTCTCTGTTGTCAACTGTAGTGCAGTAAGTCCGCAGCGCGTGGAGACCAACACCTGTTCCCCGAAAATGCTCACGTCTGTTACAAAGTCGCTCGTCAATCCATTTCGCTGCGTGAAAAACCTCCAACGATTATCTTGGCTAACCCCCAGCCCAAGTGGTGTACCGACCCACGTTACATTATTCATACGGTTTACCGCAACAGAAGTGATGTAGTTCGTGACTAAGCCATCAGCTTTGGTATAGGTCGTCCAAGTGTCGCGGAACGGGTCGTAGCAACTAAGTCCTCGGTGTGTACCTATCCATAGCGCCGTGCCTGACCATGCTAAGTCATGAATCTGAGTCGATGCGAGCCTGTCCTTTCTTGAATACCAACGCCAGGATGTGTTCGCTTTGTCAAATCTTCCCAACCCGCCTTCTGCCGTACCGATCCAAATGAATTGGCCACTGCTTTTCAAGTCCGTGATATGGTCGCTAATTAGCTCCTCCTCTGCCGTGTATTTGAACCAAGTATCAACTGTTGTAAGGTAACGTCGAATCCCACGGTCGGCGGAACCAAACCAAACGTTATCGCCGTCAACGACAATTGCTTCGATGTAGTCGCTCTCCATTACGGTTGTTCTATCGTGACTTTCGGTAAAGGTTTGATTTGCGATGCTAAACCGGCTTACACCGGACCTCTCCGTACCAACCCAAACCGCATCTGAACTGTGTGCGACGCATACCACACGGTTGTCTGCCAATCCCTCCTCTTCCGTGTACGTGTTCCATGCGTCCTTAGCTTTATCGTAACGCCTCAATCCGCCCTCCGTACCGAACCAAACATATTCGGTATCCGCTGCAATGGCGGTAATTACGTTAAGCTCTTGCTCCTTTTTTTCGACCAACGACGCCCAGGCACCCGTCAGGGGATCGTAACGCGAAATGCCATTTTCGGTTCCGGTCCAGAGGTAGTGTCCATCAATTTCAACTGCGTTGACGTGATTGTGAGTTAACCCATCGCGTTTCTGATATTTTCGCCATTTCTTCGATTCAGTGTTGTAGTGGCTAAGTCCAATCTTCGTGCCAATCCAAACATTCACTCCGTCAACGGCGATGTCGGTTACATCGTCGGAAATTAGACCGTCCGCTCGATCGAGTTTCGTCCAGCGGTTATCCGCTTTATGAAATACGCTCACGCCACGATCGGTTCCAACCCATATGTTCTCTCGGTCGGCAGCAATGCAGCGGACATTGTCGCTGACCAACTCCTCCTTGGTCATTGCTTGAGTTGTTGCCTGATGCTCAATAGCCGTCTTCTGCTCGTGCGAATTGATTTGAGCTGCGCTGGGGTCAATCAAGCACGAAAAAAGCACAAGAATTGCGAATCCAAATATGTAAACCGTAATGTACGATATATACTGCACCTGTTTTCTCATTTTAACGTGTTTACACATATGCTGCGGGCCAACCGTAGGAAATCAAGCAAACGAATAAATCGAGCGACTACTTAAGGAGCGCGATAGAGATCTCAGTGCGATGCAGAAATTCTCCAGGTCGCGACTTCTTATCGCGAGAAGAAGTCGATCCGACAGAAGATTTGCAATGAATGGCACAACTACGAACGATACGTAAATCCCATAGGACTTACGCAATCAATTAAAATGTGTTATATTTTGCAATTATGACAAGCATCAATCTTTCCGAAAAGAGACAACCGCTGTTCTCGGATTATTGCCAATTTCTGTTAGCCGGTTTTCAGAATTTCACACAGACGCACTTTGCAGATCATACGGAGAAGTGGAGTCACGACCAACTCAACCGTCTCCTGAATACTGAACGTATCCCTGCCCGTGAACTCTGGCGATCCGTGAGAAATGATATCGACCTTGATGAGGACGGCTACATCCTTTTTGATGATACCGTCCTGCCAAAACCTTACGCCAAAGAGATACAGCCGGTTCGCCGGCAATGGAGCGGTTCTGAAAAGCGCGTTATCCAAGGCATTGGTCTTGTGACGTGCGTCTATGTCAACCCGAAGACGCACCGTTATTGGATCATTGATTATCGCATCTACGACTATGAACGAGACGGCAAGACGAAACTACAGCATCTTGAAGATATGTTGCGAAATGCTTATTTCGTCAAGTGCCTGCCCTTTCGGACGGTGTTGATAGATTCTTGGTATGCTTCGATGCGGGTGATGAAATTGATTCAAGCCCTCTCAAAAATCTACTATGCGCCGTTGAAATGCAATCGTCTCGTCAATGACTCCGATGGTGCTGAAGCCCACAAACGCGTAGATGCTCTGACATGGACGCAAGCCGAACTACGACATGGCAAACTTGCGCATATCAAGAAGTTTCCGAGAAATCAACAGGTGAAGTTGTTTCGGATAGCGTCCGCCTCCGGGCGCACGGAATACATTGTGACCAACGATTTATCTCAATCGGATGCCAAAGCGACGAAGCGAAAATGTCGCGTTCGCTGGAAGATTGAGCAACTTCATCGTGAACTCAAGCAAACGACAGATATCAGCAAGTGCCAAAGTCGTCAACATCGTGGACAACGCAATCATATTGCCTGCTGTTTGTGGGTGTGGGTAAGTTTGACGCGTGCTGCGCGTGCGACGGGTCAAACGATTTATCACCTCAAAGAAAGTTTATACGATGACTACATACGACGAGAGATTGAAAATCCTTCCATTGTCGTCAACTTTGCGTAAGTCCTATCCCAAATGTATTGCTTTCAGTTGAAATGACTATAGGCGGTTCCCAAGCGATTGCGTTTGGCATTTTATGAGACGATTCTATCTAAATAAATGCCACCACTCAAATGCCAACCTTCAATTACTGAAAGCTGCTGCATAGCTAGTCCAAGTCCCCACCTGCCGATCATAACGGCACAAGCCAAGCTCTGTCCCAAACCAGATTTGTTCGTCGTCAACTGCAATCGCTTCAACGTCATTGTGGATTAGCCCGTGCTCGGCATTAAAAATACTCAACTCCCCCGTAGATTTGTCGTATCGCGTTGCACCTGCGTTTGGGGAGCCAAACCAAATTTCCGTTCCGTTGACAGCAATACATGTCACAATATGGCTTGCCAGTCCATCCGTAGGTGTGAAGCTAACCGTATCTTTTGACACGGTATCGTACTTGGTTACTCCACGATTTGTACCAAACCAAATGATGTTACCGTCAGTGGCAATGGTGCTAATGTCTTGAGCGTTCAAGTCTTCCTTTGTGAAAACCGTTTCCCACGTTTCATTCTCTCGATTATATCGACACACACCTTGATCTGTGCCGAACCAAACGAAGTCTTCTGCCAATGTTACGCAGCGGACATCATTACTTAGAAGGGTTTGCGCATACTGCCGTTCGTCTCCCATCGTCTCAATCTCAAGTGCATGAGAGTGTGTTTCCCACGCGTTTGGGTCGTCGGATAGACGGTTGAACGTAGCGGTTCCGCTATCTGTCGCAACCCACAAATCATAGCCTTCAACGTCTACATCGCGCACGATGTTGGAAGGCAGCCCGTTTTTCACCGTGTACTCTTCCCATCGCTCCGCTGATTTATCATAACGTCGCACACCTGCGTCCGTGCCAAGCCATAGATATTTCTCGTCAACAGCAATACTTTTGGCGCTCCAATGTCCTCTATGCGGAGGACGCGTCCACTGATTCTTCTGCTTGTCATAGCGATGTAGTCCTGCAGGTGTGCCCGCCCAGAGATACCGGCTGTCAGTGGCAATCGCGTAGACCTTCCGTGGGCTAATTGCGCTAGATGTAGGCGAAGCAGTAAACGATGTCCATGACTCTGTTCTCTTGTCATAACGGGACAACCCTCCGTTGTTACCGACCCAAACGTAATCATCGTCCACTACCATTGAACCCTCAGTTAGCCAGTAGTCCGCAATTCCAGTATCGGATTTTAAAAACCTCCAGTCCTTGGTGGCTTTGTTGTATCGTCCAACACCGGCACCCTGTGTTGCCAGCCAGATGTTATCTCGCGTCTCTACAAGCTGCCTTGGAGCCCCAAACCACTCATTGTAATCGTTATTACGACTAATTCTAGGCGTCTTCAATTCTGACCACGATTGGGTGCTATAATGATATTTTGATGCGATGGGGTCCCCCCAATTGGTCCAAGCGTACAACATCCAAAACCCGTCAATGCCGGGTTGAATACCAAAAGTTATGCTCGAAAGAACGCGGTCATCCGAGAGAATCTCCCACTCCTTCGTACGCCGATTGTACCGCGAGGCGTCACCCCAGGCTGTTATCCATACATAATCGTCATCAATGAGGATATCGTTAGTCTCGCTGTGGCCCAAGCCATCTCGCTGAGAAAAAGTTTCCCACGTATCGGTCGATTTTTCAAACCGTTTAATTCCCTCCCAAGCGGTAGAAACCCAAACGTGTTCGGGATCAACGGCAATCGTCCCCAAGGTGCTCCAAATTGCGCTTGGTGAGATTTCCCAATGCTGCCAACTGTCTCCCTCTATAAAAAGACGACCAACCACACCCCCAATGTGGAGAGTCCAAATATGCTCACCATCAAGCGCAATACTCCAAATTTCATTGTTCGGCAACCCATCTTGCATCGTGTAGTGACGCCATGTGTCACTGAGTTTGTTGTAACGCAACACTCCGGCGTTGGTGCCGAACCAGACAATTTCATCATTGGTAGTAATTCCGTGGACGAGCGTAATTGGCGGTGCATTCGGTTGAAGCGGCAGGTCATCCTTGCTGAAGAAACGAAATCTTTCCGTGACTTGATTGTATTGACCGATTGCCCCTTCGGTTGTTTTCTTCCAGTTACCGAACCAGATAAAATCTCCGTCTGCTTGGAGATGGGCGACTCGATTTGCGTGTAACACCTCGGTAGTTCTCGACGCAGCATGTTGTGTCCACCGCTGCGTCTTTTTCTCGAAACAGCTCACACCGCCAATCGTCCCAATCCATACCTCAGTCTCAGTGATTGAAATGGCTGTGATATTATTCGCCGAAAGTTCGCTATTTGCTCTCTCACGCGTGTAGACCGTCCATCTATCGGCATTCAGATCGTATCTCGCCAATCCGTTTGGAGTACCAAGCCAGATTTCTTCACCGTCGGCCTCAACTACGACGACATTGGAGTGAGTGACATGACGAACGAAATTTGGAACAGGAAGCGGAAACTCCATCTCAAAGCGAATATCCAGTTTTCTTGGTGGTTTATCCAGAGTCGCTTTTGTCGGTGGATGAGGCGATTGCGTACCGTGTGGATCTAATAAATCTTTCAATCTCACGAGACCCAATCTCGTTCCAGCCCATATGGAGTCGCCGCTGAATGAAATAGCATTTACCCAGTTTCCAAGTAAGCCGTTTACTTGCTTAAGCTTGGTGGAAGTTTCGCTTGATCGATCGTAATAGATGAGTCCGTCTGAGGTTGCAATCCAGATAAACTCCTTAGTGAATAGAATGTCGTTTACCCGGCCGAGATTGGCGAGTTCGCAGGGATGTGAATTCCACGAATCCGTATGCGGATGGTACGTCGAAACGCCGGCTTTCGTTCCCACCCAAAGTTGAGCGTGAAGTTTGTCCCACGCCAGACACGTAACGAAATTATCAGTTAGCCCATCCGAGGTGCTATAGAATCGCCACTTTGCGCTCCCGTGGCGCACTCCCAATCCTTTAGGTGTACCTACCCAGAGCGAGTTGCCACTCTCCGCCACGCTAGTGATGTAGTTATCGGCTAATCCGTCTGCTTTGCTAATGGTACGCCAATCCGGAGAAGATTTTTCGACGGTGTATTCGTTGAGACCATTCCGTGTTCCAACCCAAACCCTCGATTTCGTGGCTAGAAGGCTCTTTACGTCATTGTCGCTGAGCGCCTGCATTTCTCCATAACTCCTCCACTCTTCACTTCGCAGATCGAATCGTGCCACGCCGTGTTCATGTGTGCCGAACCACACTACGTTGCCGTCGGCTGCAATTGACGTGATATGATTGGAGGGAAGACCATCCGCAGTTGTGTACTGTCTCCATGCATTAACTGACAGGATGTATCGCTGTACACCGCTGTCGGCCATTCCTAGCCAAAGTGAGGTCCCATCCAGCACAAGAACACGAACCTGGTCACTTGTCAATCGATCCCTCTTGGTGTATGTACGAACAAACTCGGAATTCCGCACATCATAGAGACTGATACCTTTGTTCTCCGTACCGAACCAAACTGCATCTTCGCTGGACGCGATAGCGCTTACATTGTTGTCAACAAGTCCGCCCTCTTTGTTGTAGTTGCTCCACGAGTCTGTGAGTTTATCGTATCTAGATACTCCCGCTTCGGTTGCGACCCAAAGATGGTCGGCATCAACTGCTAACTTTTTTACCTTGTCGCCAGCAAGTCCGTCCGCTTTGTGCTTTCGTGCCCAAGTGTTGGTTTCTTTATCGTAGCGAGAGAGTCCTTTCGGCGTTCCAAACCAAACAAACCTTGAGTCAACAACAATGCAAGTTACGGTGCGGTCTGCTAATCCATCATGGGGCATGTAGCGGCGCCATTCGTCTACCACGGCGTTGTATCGACTGACGCCTCCACTCGTGCCGATCCAGACCTCTCCGCCGTCCAGTGCTATCGCCAACACATCATTGTTGGCAAGCCCGTCGTGGATTGTAAAGTTTTTCCACTGACGTTTAACTTTGTCATACCGACTAACGCCTCGGTCCGTTCCAACCCACACATAACCTGAATTCATCTCCAACGACGAAACGCGGTCGCTCAGAAGTGGATTTGCCAGTGTCGGTGCTTGTACCTCGGGAAGCTGGTCGGGAGAAGACGCTAATGTAAGGGTGGCGCTACTAAGCACAGTCAGGATTAAGATATGGTAAAATACGGTACTTACGTGATCCGTCCATGTTATACTTCTAAATGCACTCATACTGACTTGTAATCCGTGAGTCACGAGAATCGGGGGTTCGCAATAATGCAATTCATTGCGCGTCTCGAATCGGTCGTCACATTTAGATTCTGAAATCATAAGCAAGTTCCAATAATAAATCTTACATCTTGGCATTAACACGGTGCACCAGGTCCCCCGGCTGCTCTTGCCGGATTGTCAAATCCGGAAAATCTTGCTACTTAGCTTCCGTTCTTTCGTTACAGAGTGAGATTAAGAACCTGTTTCCATAGTCAGCAGCAAAGCCATTTTTAGTCATTTGAAGACAGTTTTTTTTGAATGTTGCTACAATCGCTCGCTATATACCTTTCGCCTCGCTGGGGTTTTGGTGCGTGGGGGTTCGGTGTTTCTACACACCTTCTGCCCCTCCGGGGCTTTTAACTGCTGGTGTGCAGTGCACACCCTACAAATTGTAATTTTCAAGCAGGCTCTAAGCTCGACTTTGTACAAAACTGAAGGGGGAATAAGGTAGAATTAGTTGAAAAAGCAACACCATTCGACTGAGGAGGTACGCCTTGATTCCCCCATTGTTAATAACGTTGTTATAAGCTACCCCCAGCCTTCCGACCATCCGACACCTTAAAACGGTTCTATTTTCAGAACACTCTGCGGAAAACTCACTTCAGATCTTCTTCCTGATCGAAGTGCCGAGTAAAAATCGTCCACGTGTCGGTAAGAGTATCATACCGACTTAGCCCCCGTGCCGTTCCTACCCAGAGAAAATCTTCGTCCATAGCAATATCGAACACGCGATTATGGCTTAATCCATCGGTCCGCGTGAATTGTTTCCATGCCATCGTATTCTTGTTATAGCGCAGTAGACCATGGTCAAACGTCCCCAACCACACATCATCGCCCGCTGCGACAATCTGAGTCACTTGGTTAATGGCAAGCCCGTTGGCTTGGGTAAAAGAAGACCACTCTTTGGTGGTCGTGTTTAAACGGCTAAGGCCTCCCTCTGTTCCAAACCAGACTGATTCGCCATCGATGCATATACTACTAATCTCGTGACCGAGTAGCCCCTCATGCCGTCTGAATGTTTTCCAAGTTCTGCGCCGCAAATCGTGGCGGCTAACCCCTCGTTCCGTACCTACCCAGACATAGCGTTTGCCAACAGCAATACTTCTTACACGATTATCAACGAGGCTCTCGGCAAACTCTTTGGAGAGTGACATCGTGTCCACCTCATCAGCACGCGCGAATGTTTCCCAAGCATTGGCATCCTCCGACAGCGTGTTATATTTGCTGACACCATGGTCGCTCCCAACCCACAGCGACCGTTTGCCTACCGCCGCGACCTTCACATAGCTTGTTGGCAAACCGTTCTTCTCGTCATACATATCCGTCCAATGAGCCCACTTATCAAACCGCCTCACACCTTGTCCGCTAGTGATCCACACAAATCTATCGTCAACAGCGAGATTTGTCACACGATCGTGATCAATTGTCTTATCGTGCACTATAGTCAACCAGATGTCGTTCTCCTTATCGTAGCGGCTTGCACCCCGATCAGTTCCACAGTAGACATATCGTGCATCAACTGCAACCGACCGAATAACGTCAGAGAGCAATGCCCGATTGCCTGTATAACCTGTCCAGCTTTCGCTCTCTAAATCGTAGCGACTGATTCCACGTTCACTGCCTGCCCAAACGTAGTCTTCATCAGCGCGAAGTGTATGGTCGTGAACTTTGTTGCTTAATAAACCGTCCTCAGTCGAGAAAACCGTCCAGGACGAAGAGGCTTTATCGAATCGGCTTACACCGTGCTCTTCCGTCCCGAACCATACTCCACTAGCGGTTTCTTGGACATCGTGGAAGTTATTTCCAACAGTTTCAGGGTGCCCCCGGAACACTTGCCAAGTTCGATTCTTCTTGTGATAGCCACTCACCGTCACGCTTCCGGTTTCCTCGTCCCAGTGTCCTTGATGAAGTACCCACAGATAATCAACGCCAGAAATCAGCTCTCGAATCCCCGTTCTTGCCAAACCCCGCCTGTTGTCGATGATAGTCCACCGATCGATTTCCGCGTCGTATCGGTACAAATCCCATTCGTACGCCCACACGTCGTTCTCGTCGGCAACGACATTTGCAATGCGAGTCGTCAAGCCGTCGGCAGCGGTATACCGCCTCCATGAGTCCATTTTCTTGTCGTAGCGCAACACGCCATCGTGCTGTGCGGGGATCCAAACATATCGAGAATCTGAGGCAAAGAGAGTCTGATGCCGCATGAAAGCAAGATCTCTAATTGTTGCTACATGAGTCTCCCATATGTCGGAAGATAGTCGATAGCGGCAAAAACGCCCATCTCGCAAGCCAATCCATACATTATCCTCGTCAACAAGCAGTGACCGAGACTTATTGCTCGGCAGCCCATCCTTTGTCGTATAATGTTGCCACGTGTCGGAATTTTTGGAATACGCCAGAATTCCGCTCTCGGTAGCAAACCAGACGCGATCCTTTGCCACATCAAACCAGTCGATACGGTCAATAGGGGTAGCGTTGATCGCCTTGACATCTTCGTTCATGTAGTGCGTCCAGCTTCCCGTTCGTTTGTCGAATCGGACGATACTTCCATTGGAAGTATTCATCCACGTAACAAACCATACCCAGTCGCCATCCAACGCCGTGTGCTGAATGTGACTATGGCGCAGTACGTCGGTCTCTTCCTTTGCCCGAATTGCAACCCACGAATTCTCTTTTGTATTCAGTCGCCCTAGGCCGCCAATCGTTGCTAGCCAAATCTGATCGCCAAAGGCCGTGATGTCACGGATATTTTCATGTCCCATTACCGCACCCGGCTGCCTCAGATTGAAACCTTCCCACGACTTCGAAGCCTTTGAGTATTTTCCCAATCCGCGAGGCGTACCCACCCAAACGATGTTGTCATCAACTGAAATTGCACGCACATTATTGTTTGGGAGTCCCTCGGCTGTCGTAAAACTTTGCCACCGCCTGTCTCTCTTATCAAATCGGGCTAGCCCTTTCCGGGTACCGACCCAAACGATTTCACTGTCGACTGCTATTCGATTGACGTGCTCGCTAATCAGTCCATCTGCCTCGGTGTAGGATTTCTTGGCATCAGCTCTCCACGGAAATTCAAAAACACCGCGATCTGTCCCTATCCAGATAGACTTGTCATCAAAAGCGATGCAACTCACCCAATGGTTCCCAAAATCTTCATGCGTATGCCATTCTCCTCCGGGTATGTCATACCAACACAATCCTGTTCGAGTCCCAACCCAAACCCTATTATCTACGACAGCCACTGCTTCTACGAAATCGCCTGCAAGTCCATGCCTTTTCCGCCAAAACTTCCAGCGATTATCCTGATATCGCCCCAAGCCCTTGGATGTCCCAACCCAAACGGCATCGTCAGTCAGCGCGATGGAAGTTACATAGTTGGTGATTAATCCGTGCGCTTTGGTGAAAGTCTTCCACTTTCCAGATCGCGAATCAAAACGGCTTAAACCCATCGCGGTTCCAATCCAAAAAACCCCATCTCGCTGCACAATCGTCTTCACATTGTCGTTGATCAGTCCTTCTGCTTTCCGTACAGTTGTCCAAAGCGCATTGATCTTGTCAAATCGAGCAACGCCATCTTCACGGGTGCCGCACCAAACATGATTGCCGTCGGGGACAATCGACGTAATGTTCGCGGAGGACAAACCGTCAGATAGGCTGTAATGTATCCACGTATCCACGGATTTGATGTATCGCTGTACCCCCTCGTTTGCTGTGCCAATCCAAACATACAATCCATCTACTATGATCCGATTGATCTTGTTCGTTTTAAGCAAGTCATCTCGTGTAAGTGTTCTCACAAAGGCCTGATCTGTCCTGCTGTATAAACTGACACCGGAATTCGTCGTACCGAACCAAACATAGTCCTCGTCAATAGCAATTGACGTCACTTTGTCATCCGCCAGTCCATCACCTTTGGTGAACTGCGTCCAAGAATCGATTTTCTTGTCATACCTTGATACGCCCTTATCCGTGGCAATCCAAACGTACTCCTCCTCCACGGCAACATCAATGATCTGATTGCTTGGCAAGCCGCCGTCATCTGTTGTCCTCAGCCCCCAGAAGTCATCCGGCTTATTGTATCTCGCCAAACCTCTGTTAGTGCCGAACCAAACGTAATTCCCATCTACTCGAATAGCCGTGATTCGATTACTCGGCAATCCGTTGTCGCGGTTATAGGTTGTCCACTCGCCTGTCGATATCTTGAGTCTGGAAATACCGGATGCCGTACCAAACCAGATACACTCTCGGTCGACGGCAATGCGTGAAACTTGAATGTTTGCGAGCCCGTCTTTGACAGTGTAACTCGTCCAAAGATTCTCGCTTTTGATGAGACGGTTGATACCCTTGTCGGTAGCCACCCAAACATTATTCCTGTCCGCAGCCAAATCGTGAATATGATCGCTAAGTAGCGCGAATTCCGGTGATGTACCAGACGCTGCACCCACTGCGGGTGTCTGCTGCTTGCTGGACTGAGAGGAGGCACAACCTAGTAATACTATTAAAAGGGTAAGAAACCAGACCTTATTCAAAACCATCTTCCCCAATCATATCCTTCGGAAGCATGTACAGAGAACGCGAGGATTCTTCAATGAGGCCCAGGTGTATAGCAAAACTACCAATCGTAGAGGTTCGATACACAGACGTATTCTCTCATTTAGCTTGCTATCTTTCTGGCACAAAGTATATGCTCGCATGGAATGTGTTCGTGCTCCCTTTCTCGCTGTCCGGACTTGTAGCCGCCAACTTAAACCGCTGCCCTCTCTGGAAGCGGTGAAAGATGTGTCCGGTTCCACCAGGGGGAACATTCCACGTTCCAGTCAGCGCCTCATCCGTAGATCCATCGGTGGTTAGGTCTGTAGCGCTATCGAACAATTCAAACTTACCGACCGCCTTCCCCATACCCACATGTATCTTAATGTAGAGTATCCCGTCGTGATTAAAAGATGATGTGTTAATCTCGACATTCGTATAGTCGGGTGGGTGAGTTTCAGAGGCACGAATAGTGTGGGAAATCTCCTTCAACTTCCGCCCCAAATTGATGGGCTGATGTTTTGGATTCAACTGACGCTTTGCTTCAAACGCTTCTACGGAACGCTGTAGCAGGGATAAGTAGGATTCTTTCCTATTCCTATAAGGCAGCGCCATCTCCGGTTGATGCGTGATCACCTCTGCGTCGGGTGACAATACTAATGTGTCTACGGAATCGGAATAATTCTGTTGAAGCTTTGTTGCGACAAGACTGGTGCCACTTCCTTTCACACCGTCCATCAGCTCTGGTAACTCCCTCAAAAGCACCCATGTGTTCACAAACTTCGCGTTGAGCGTGTTAATAACTTCTGCGTTGGAGAGCGGACCCGCCCTCAAGTGTTTTCCGTTCGCTCAGCAGGATTCGTCGTCTAGCGCACCCCAGACGAGAACCGCATGAATGGGTCGATTCATGACTTTGGCTTGTGCTACCGCGCGATCGATTGGTAGCCAGTCGATTTCAGCGAATCTATAAAATTTCAATTCCAGTATTTTGCGGGCTTCTTCTGCAGTAAGGGAATGGTCCCAGTCGATTTCGCCTTGGTCGTCTGTATCCTCGGCGAGGAGTTCCATGCGTGGCACGAACACCATATCGACCTCGTCAAAAGCGCCGATATCAACATTGCTATTCCGTGGTGGAAGATAGAGCGAAAACGCGCGAACGCTCCGCCCCTTTAGATTAACCACAAGCCGTCCAGCAAATTGAGATAATATATAACGGGATATGCCTTCATCGTCATCCAGCGAGTTGGCTATCCTTTGTGCCTCGTAAGCCTCACTCGACAGAATTAACTCTGCATGAATTCGGAAAACTATTTCTACGTAATCCGACGAAGTCGAGCGGAGACACGCGTAAGCACCTTCCTCGCCGTTATGTAACGTCGTCGTTGCACGCGAGTGAAATTGATGAAGGAAGGAAACAATCCTGTCCGAATTAAGCTCCCACACATCGCCAACCTCCACGGCTGACGATGGTAAAAACGCATTGAAGGCGTCTACGCCGTATTCTTTAACCGGGTGGTTTGGTGAAAAACTGAACAACTCAACATGTAAAGGTGACGCTTTATGCAGATCAAACGTAGAATCGGCAATCGGAGCCCAATGTGCCTGCACCGGAATTTCCGCGGGGTACTTGAGCACATCAGTGAGATCAACTTTCATTTTTACCTCCAGCCACTTCGTAGCTCTAGTCATCGGAACTATGGATCGTAACTATGGATTTGTATTCCCTAGCGATGAGTTGACGAGTGGATTAATTCTGAAGGTCCGACATTATCAGTCCAATACGACCGAAGCGAACGGACGAACACGCTCTCGTTGGTTGTCTTACTGCCTTACTGCCTTACGGCAAATACGGTTCACTCCTCGAAGTGCAAAGCACCATCGCCAATCACTCTGGAACCTATGGGACAGAATTCTAGTCCCAAGGCAGTGAGATCGTCAACTGCATTGCAATCTCAACTATAACACAGTTTCGGATGCACTTTTTAGTGGAATTATAGACTGAATCCAGGGGCATTATAGCGTACTGAATAGCAGGACGAGTGTCTGTGCAGCGTACGGAAGGGGTTTTTGCTAGTTGAGATAGGTGCAAAGGCTTGTGACTATAATGAAGATTACAGGAACGTCATACTTCCAAACGTCTGAATTTACTCTGAACTTGCGGGCGGGCGCAGGTCGTAAACAATGCCATGCGGAGATACGAGATACATAGGCCTGAGCAGTCCTAACGAGGCGAATCATTCGTCGTTTGTCGCATTTCGACTCGATATCTTGTAAAATAGGTTGTTCCGAAACAAATAATGTTGATCTCCATGCCACTGCACCCGCCAACGGTCAAAACCGCGCCCAAACTCATCGATGCGGTCTGGGGTGCCGAGTTTGGTACGCAGGTTTTCACTGGCGCGGATGTCGCGCTTGACGAGGTATCGCGTCAAGATTGCTACCCCGGACAAGATGGCAATCATCCCCAATTTTCCTTGGGTTTTTGGTGTAACGCTATTAACTTTGGGGACAACAGCGACCAAAAACGACATTATGAGCACACATCCGATTGTTTTTTTCATTTTGATTGAATTAGGATACTCTGCGCGAAGTATCGCGGCAACCGTCTTCCGGGTTTCCTGCTTAACGCTTTGCGAACCAGATTTGGTCGAAAGCTACGACACCTCCCCAACCGATGTTTATATTGCGGAGGTGTGACTGACACAAAAAATGTGATGGCAACAGATAGAGTGAAATTAAACCTGTGGAATGGTTAAACCATTCAATCGATGCATCGGTGTCTGGAGGGAGTGGGATTGATAGCAACGCAAGACTTGCACCGCGGTCTTTAAGTGCATTCTGAAGAGGCACCGAATCGGTGCTGATCAAGGAGACCTGCAACCCAATTTGGGAAAAGGAACTTCGCTGTAATCGCGCGGCAATTTCATTACCTGTATTGTCAGGTAAAAGAGCCGATATCAGGTGCACGGCAGGCGCACTCTTCAGACGCCGGCGCGCTTTGATGGGATTATAGCGTTGTGGGGACAACATTACAGTGGCCTGAGTTGATAGAGCACCGTACTGCAACCGAAGTAGTGCATCGACATCAATGGTATATTTCAAAATGCCGTACCATTCCGGCGGTTCAGATTGCCCTGACATGTCCCTAAGATAAACACCAGCCGCCGCGTCGGTTTTAATTAAGAGTTCATTTGAATCATTGTCCTTGCGTCTTGATGTTTCAGTTAGGGGCACATGCAATGTGTCTAAGATACCGGACTCAAAATCAAAGAGCGCTTGGCGGATTTCTCCATAGTAGCGGAACGTGATGTCGTCCAGATAAGGTTTACCCCATGCGTAAGTGGTGTTTGCCTTAATCCGTATTTCATCGGGTTGTAGAGAGGCTAGACGGAATCGACCGGTGCCTACAGGGAGCGATTCCTGTCCATCCGCGGAATTCGGTTTAGTAATCCACGCGTTCGGCCCCGTGAGTTTTATCAAAAACTCGGTATCCGGTTCCTTAAGCACCACGCGCAGATGACGGTTGTCTAGTACGTGGATACCGGGAACCGAAGCGGTGTCGCCGCCTCGACAACTCATCGCCCCATTGATGGAAAATAACGGGTTTAGCCAACAGTCCGCGGCTTCACCCATGTAATTTTCCTTAATAAATCGTATCCAAGCCCCTTCTACATCCGTCGCCTTCACGGCCTCCCCATCGTGGAACCTGGCAGTTTCTGCAATCGTAAAGTTCCAAGTGCGATAATCGGACGAGTGTTCCCAACTTTGGGCTATTCCGGCAACAATCTCTCCATACCTATTGCGCCTCACAAGCCCCTCGTACAGCTGAGAGGCTATCTGCAATTCGGCATAATTTAGATAATTGGAATTGTCGAGCGTGGTTACGCGTTGAAAGACCGCGTGTCGTAGTTTGCCGCCGAAACGAGGTGGTGATGAAGGCTCAACACCTGTGGGCATCAGATAAAACGCAAACGCCAAGAGGAAAAGGAAAGAGCCACTCCGTATGCCCATCAGACCGCTCTAAAGTGCTTGCGCCAACGGGAGAGTCCTTCGGAATATGTTAGCCGACACGATTAAATCCATAACCCTCTCCCGTGATTTGAAACAGTGCCTCTGCGGCATGGTAGTGGATGTCGGCGTCCCGATCTTTCAAAACCGTTTCGAGAACGGACACCGCTTTCGAGTTCTCGGCGTTTCCTAGAGCTTTGGTAATGTCAATTCGAAAAGCCTTTGATCCCTTGCTCGTTTGTAAATTCTGCAATTCCTCAATCAATGCGGAAACTGCTTCGCTAGTTCCCAGTTTTCCTAGGGAAATTGCGGCATCACGGCGGATCTCTTCGTGATTGGTTTCGTCGTTGAACACGGCTACTAGATCTGGCACCGTTGTCACGTCAGCAAGTTCTCCCAATCCCTGTGTTGCGCCGCGCCTGACGTCCTTGTCTAGTTCTGTTTCACCTTTCATCATATTCACGAGCTCGTCTTTGAGTTCACGAATCCCGCTTTTACCAATAGCAAGGGCTGTTGCCTGACGTACCTCTTTCTTGGGGGTGTTGAGCAGTGTCCTCAACCTCGCAAGAACTTCTGAACTATCTTGCGCAACATCACATTGAACAAGTGCGAGCGATGCCGCGGTCCTTATCGGGGAATCCTCCCACTCATCTGCCATCCGCGTCTCCAGCTTGGGGGCAACAAAGGCGGGCAGTCGAAAATTTCTGGCCGCAGCGACGAATGCTTCCCAAGACCAATTGCGCTTTAAGCCCTCGTGTATTGCTACGATATACTCTGTCTCATCTGCCACCCGTCGCCCTAGAGCTTCCGCCGCGCGTTGGTCGCCGATTTCGGCAAGTGCGGCAGCGGCCTTTGTGCGAGCAGAGGCGTTCGCCAAATCGCCCGTGCTAGCGTCAAGAGGTATGCTCCGATCTTCCAAGATTGCAATCAACTCTGGCACGACTTCCGTACTCTTAAGTTTTCCTAGAGCTGAGATGGAGTTGCTATAAGTAGCTCCTGTTTCCGTTTTTAGGGTATAAAGAAGCTGAGGCTCTGCAGTTTTGTCGCCGATGGCGCCTAATGCAGCAACACTTGCTGCCCTTACTGTCGTGTCTTCCAACTTGTCCTGAACCAGCGAGCCGAGTTTGCCAACAGCTTCGGCATTTTTGATAGCCCCTAATGCGGCGGCGGCTTTTGCTCGTACTTCAGCGTTTCTATCGTCAAGCGCAGACAAGAGCGGGTCAGATGCGCGCTCATCCAGCAGTGCCCCTAATGCGGCGGCAGCTTCAGCGCGAATAGATTTATATTCGCTTTCATCCTGAAGCAACCCGATTAAAGCGTCGGCAGAGCGCCTATCTTTATATTTGCCAAGAGCAGCGATCGCGGCTTTACGAACAACGAAACTCGGGTGCTGCAATTCCGAGCTGAACACGTCCGAGAGGCCCTCAACCGACACCATGTGTTCAAGAGATCCTAAGGTTGTTAGCAGTGTCCAGTGCGTCCATTCATCATGAGCAGATTTAAGGGCGTCTTGGATTACTTTTGCCGTGTGCGCCCCGCCTCCCTTTGTTAGGGAGGCAACGACCTCGGTCATTACGGATTGAACTTCGTGATCTTCCTCAAACGTACCGATGCCCTTTTCAATTACATCAACCAAACCTGCGTCTGCTTGTGTCGGTTCAAGCTCACGAAGCGCAATTGCAGCTTGTTTACGAGTTGATTCATATTTGTCCTTCTTAAGGACGGAGAGTAAAGGTGCAATTACGCGGTCCCCCTTAATCTTGCCCATAGCTGTTGCAACTTCCTGACGAACAACCCCTTGCTCATCTTTAAGCGCGTTCAGTAGGTGCGAAACTGTAGATTTGCCCTTAAGTTCGCCCAACGCGAAAGCTGCGCTTTTCCGAACGGTGGCGCGTTCATCGTCTTCTAGGGCAGATATTAGCGCATTTAGCACCTCGTCTCCCTTCTTGTAGATATTGAGATCTTCGCCGACCTTTCTACAATGATAGCGGACCTGACTACCCCTGTCTGTCAGAAACCAGATTTCCCCCGGCGTATCAACAGTAACATCGCTGTTTTGAGATAAGGCGCTTCCATTGCTTTGGAATTCCTGGCGTAAACCTTGGGGAATCTCGCCCTTATTGAGACCTAACTCATACATCGCTCGTTTGGTGCTACTAAACTCTAGCTCGCCTTTAATCTTGCCAAGAGCGACTGCAACCTCGCTACGTACAAGACTCGGAATAGACTTTAACTCGCCCCATGTTCGGTATTCCGGCTGCGGGTAATCCGAACTCCATTTAACTTGAAGGGTTTCAATGGTATTCCTAAATTCCGCGAGAGTGTTGTATCTCCGTTTCATGTGCCGCTGAAAATCCTTAACGTCATCATATCGTGTTGATAGAATCCAGAGAAGCGCATCTACCGATTCGTTGGATTTTATCTCTCCCAAAGTTGATACCGCCGCTTTACGAATGACTGGGCTTGTGTCGTCACTCAACACTAACAACATCAAGGATTGAACGACCTGAGCGGACTTGAGTTGTCCTAGTGACGTAATAGCAGTCGTGCGCACCGTTTCGCGCTGCTGTTTATCCATTGCCATTGAAACAAGCCCGCGGATGGCCTCGTCCGAACTCACATTAATCAATCCGAGTGCTACAGCGGCATTTGTAGCAGTGGTTTCATCCAATCTAAGAGCGTGTGTCAGTGCTGGAATCGCGCTGTTGTTGGGACCACGTGCCCTCATTAAACCTAGCGCTTTGGCAGCGTGAGCCTTGACTTCCTTTCGCTGATTCTCGCTTCCTAGCGCCGCTACCAGCGGTGCAATTGTCCGACGATCTTGAATTAGGCTCAGGGCTTCGGCGATACTGATTCGAATCTTTTCTGAGTCATGCTCCAAAGCGGGGTAAAGGTATGGCGTCGCCGCTGTACCCATTGCAACCAAAGCATTCAGTGCGCTTAAACGCAGGTCATCATTTTCCAGGAGATTAATTAGGCGCGGAATCGCCGCACGGGCGCGTAACGTACCGAGAACCTCTATTGCCAGTGCTTGCGCGCTTATTCTTCGCTTCTGGAGGCGAGCATCATCTATAAAGACATTGGCGATGTATTGGTACTCCTGCACAAACTCGGAATCTCCCCTAGGGATGACGTCCCGTGCACGAGTATCTAGAACTTCAAGCAGCGGAGGAATCGAGGCGTCACCTATCTCAACAAGAGCTTTCCCGGCCGCACTTGTTACGTAGGAATTTGAATCAGCTAGGAGACGAATCACCTCATCGATTCCCTCTTCTGCCTTCAACTGTCCGATTAGTTTTGCCGCATGAATTCTCACCTGGGTTGTGTTCGTTTTGGTCGCTTCTTTTAACGCCGGCAAAACCCCTGCCTCGCCCTTAAGTTTTTCCAGCGCGACTAGCACGCTATAAAGTACGTCTGGAGATTCATCTTTTGTCTTCAACACAGATTCAAATGTCGAAATCAGTTCTGCACTTTGCAGATTGCCAAGATGCTTGATTGCTTCCCGCCTGATACGAGGATCGGCATGCCGCGTTGCCTGGATCAGCAGCCTGATAACCGCGGCATTTTTTGTAGCCCCTTGGATTATCCGAGCCGCGGTTTCACGGGGCGCGGGCTGAAAACACTTCTCCCCCTCCAGCAATGCAGTGATAATCACCGGATTGGGTTGATTTACCAAATCAGATAGCAAGCTTGATTGTTTTCCTGCCACGCCGGCGAACGAATCAACCAAGAGACCGCTAATGGAGTTTCTTGACCGGACTAGTCGTTCTTGTCGATCGAGTTCGTCAGAATCAGGGTCTTCCCGATCGGTAATTTCTTGAATTGCCTCGTTCAACGGTTTTAGATGGCCTAACACCTGCTCAAGACCTGACTGCCAAGCGAGAACGTCTGAACTTGAGCGCAGTCGAAGCAATTGCTGGAGCGACAACGCTTCAGCTTGCTTGGGATTGTTTGCAAGAGCCCTTCCAACTGCCGTTTGGACCGCAGAATAATCACCCTCGGCAACCGCCAATCGCGCATCAAGGATGTCCTTATCTTCTTTTTCTGCACAACCAACGGAAAAGCCGACAAGCAATATAATGACACCAATTGAGAGAAGAGTTTTCTGAATCATGCGTCAGACTCCTTAAATTGAATTTGATATACGTCAAATTAGAATTGCAGAAGGCAAATACTTCAATATCTGATTTCTGGGCACTTTTATCTGCGTTACTTTCCCGCAATCACCAGCTTTGTAATATCGCCGACAACATATAACTTCATAGCGATTGAATTCAATAATGCCAAGCGATTGGACCGGAGTTCAGCGTCTTCAGACATTACAAGCACTTCATCGAAAAACCGATCAATTGCCGGCTGGAGGTTTCCAAGATGAGAAAGTAACTGACCATAAGCATGTTTGTCAGCCGCATTCTGAAGCTGCGGTTGAACTTTCGCTACCGCTGCCGCCAGTTGAATCTCGGCAGCATCGTGCAAGAGATTGGGATTAACTTCCGTTGGAGGCGTATCTGGTAAGATTCGTAGAACCCGATTCAACGCGGGGTAAATACTGTGGAACCCTACATCATCGCGGAACGCGGCAACGACCTCCGCCCGGTTCAAGATGTCGACGATGTCAAGCTCCCCGGTAGCGAGCACTGTATCAAGAACATCCGGTTCATAGCCCTTTGCATGCAACAACACTTCAATTCGACCCTTAAAGAACTCAAGCAAAGCGAACTTCGTATCTTCTGCCAACTCTACCTGATACAATTTGACAGCCTCTTCAAAAATTGAACTGAGAGGAAGGTGGAATCGCTTTTCCAACAGAATACGTGCCACTCCAATCGCTTGGCGCCTCAACGAATACGGATCTTGTGAACCCGTCGGTCGCTCATTGATCCCGAAGTAGCCGACCAATGTGTCAATTTTGTCTGCGATTGATAGGATCACCCCGGCATCCGTTTGCGGCAATGCTCCATCGGCAGATATAGGTTGATAATGTTCCTCAATGGCGAGCGCAACTTCGGGCGCCTCGCCAGAATTCCGGGCGTAATATTTTCCTACGATGCCTTGTAGTGATGGGAACTCAATCACCATGAGCGTGGTCAAGTCCGCTTTGCAGAGTTGGGCAGCTCGAACAGCATACTTCGTCGAACGCTCGGAGAACCCGCCCTGCGAAGCGTTCCGACTGGCCGTATTCGCGATGAAACCAGCAAGTGCTTCCAATCGCTTGACTTTGTCTAGCAACGAGCCGAGTTTGGCATGGAAAACAACATCACGCAAGCGGTTAACTTTGTCAGATAGAGGTGTCCTTTGATCTTCTCGGTAAAAAAACTCGGCATCATTTAATCTTGCATGAAGAACACGTTCATTGCCATGACGGACACCGTCGTGATTCCCGTCGGTTCCGTTGGAAATGATGATAAACCTCGCCTGGAGATTGCCGTCGCCTGACAACATCGGAAAATAACGTTGATAGCTTTTCATCGGCGTGATCAGGACTTCGGTCGGTAAAGAGAGGTGAGACTCACTGAATTTTCCGATGATGGGCTGAGGATTTTCGACGAGATAGGTTACGGTGTTCAGCAGCTCAGAATCTATTTCTGCTAGGCATCCTTCGGTTTCCAAGATCCTGGTTATTTGCTGCTCAATCCTGCTCCGTCGTTCCTCCTGATCTACGACAACATTGATCTTTCGAAGCTGCTCGATGTAACTTTCTAGGGAAGCATCCGTCAACTCAACCGGTCCAGGATTCAGAGAACGATGTCCGTAAGTTCGCCGTCCGGATCGAAGAGTGTCAAGCCGAAAATCAATTACTTGCTCTCCAAGAATGGCAACTAGCCAACGGATGGGGCGAGCAAACCGCAGCTTATTCCAACGCATGGTTTTGGGAAAATTCAACGATTGAATCCATGTGGGAAGAAGCTCTGTTAAGACATTGATGGCTGTCCCTCCTTGTTCTAGCTTGGAAGCCGCCACGTATTCCCCACGTTCCGTTTCAACAATCTTTAAATCCGCGATTTCAACTCCCTGCGTTTTCGCAAACCCGACAGCAGCCTTCGTTGGATCTCCGTTCTCATTGTAGGCAACGCGCCTCGGTGGGCCGACTACCTCGGACACATCGTCGCTTTGCGTAGTTGCCAACCCTTTAACGTATAGCGTTAGCCGACGCGGCGTTGCTAAGGTGCGTATTTCCTCAAACGACAGGCGGTGCGTTTCAAGAGAATTTGAGGCAATATCTCTAAGTTGGTCCAGAGCGGAGTCAAGATATCCGGCTGGTATTTCTTCGGTGCCGATTTCGACCAACAGATCGGCCGATTCCTCGGATATGGCTGGTCCCGCCTTCGGTTCTTCCTCCTCGGTGTCATCTTGTGTACTCGGTATCCACCGATTCAGTAGAGGATGGTTCATCTCCTCCCGCTGGTTAACATAAGCCCGCGCCGTTTGCTGGGCAAGGCGGCGTACGCGTTCGATATAGTTGACACGCTCGGTGACGCTGATAACGCCCCGAGTGTCAAGCATATTGAACGTATGTGAGCATTTGAGGACGTAATCGGTGCCGGGCAAAACAAGCCCACCCTCTAGACAGGCACGCGCTTCCTTCTCGCACGCGTCAAATTGCCGGAGTAGCATCTTGGTGTCTGAGTGTTCGAACGCGTAACGTGAATATTCCACTTCGCTCTGGTGATGCACGTCTCCGTACTCAAGTTGATCGTTCCAGCGGATATTGAAGAAACTATCAACATCCTGCAGATAAAGCGCTATCCGCTCTAATCCATAGGTGAGTTCGGCAGAAATCGGATCTAGCTCAACACTTCCGATCTGCTGAAAGTAGGTGAACTGAGTAATTTCGGCGCCGTTCCACCAAACCTCCCAACCTAACCCCGAGGCGCCGAGCGTCGGCGACTCCCAATCATCCTCCACGAAACGCAAATCGTGCTTACGTGGATCAACTCCCAGATGATGCAGGCTCTCAAGGTAGAGTGGAAGCACATCGGCTGGCGCGGGCTTCAAGATGACCTGATACTGATAGTACGCCCCCACCCGAAACGGGTTTTCTCCGTAACGTCCGTCCGTAGGTCGCCGAACCGGCTCGACATAAGCGACCTGCCACGGTTCGGGACCGAGGCAACGCAGAAACGTCGCCGGATTAAACGTTCCCGCCCCAACCTCAATATCACAAGGTTGCTGGATAGTACACCCGTAATCTGCCCAAAACTTCTCCAAGGCAAGGATCATCTCTTGAAAAGTCATCATTTCAAAAACGAGACACGTACCGTCTTTTGAGTTTCTTCCTAGCTAATCGAGATCTTCAATCAACTCCAAACTCTTCAATGTTAGTTCGGTATGATACGAAATGAACCTTGACAATGCTAGTCGAAGTTGACGATGATTGAGTTTTGAAGCCTGAATGCGGTCGAGATGGTTTAGGTCAGATTTCCTCATGTACCTCATCAACTCGCAACTTCCACGCGCGAGCTGCGGTGCGCTTGAATCTTGGTGTTCGCAGTTATCGCAAAGCAAACCACCAAGGCGAGTACTAAACCTGAGCATGGCACCTGAGGGCTGTGAAGAGCACGCTACACATTGAGACAGTTGCGGTGCAAAACCCGCAATGTCTAGCAATTTCAACTCGAACCCGCGAGCCAGTAAAGCAATGTCATCAACCCGCGAGAGTCCATCAAACCCATGTTGCAGTAAACGAAAAACTCCACGGTCGGCGGTTTGATCAGACTCTATCGCATTAACCAATTCCGCAAGATAACATCCATATGTCGTGCGCTCGAAATCCTCCTTTATTTCATCAAAGGCATCAATTAAATCGAAATCCTGCACAATGCGCAAATCTTTATTGGGGCGCTCTGAAAAGACGAGAGTTCCGTGATTCAGAAGTTCCAAGCTGCCTCCAAACCGGCTTCTTGGCCCCCTCACGCCGTACGCTGCAGCTCGAACCTTTCCAAAGTCCGATGTATAGAATATGATGATTTTGTGGTGTTCGCCGAAAGGATGTGATCGAATAACAATCGCATCTGTTTTTTGGATGGGCATTTTTTACCCAATAAGAAAATGGGACAATGAGACGATGAAGTGATTCTACCATCAATTCACCTGCCCACTGTCCCATAAGACAGCATATCGGGGCGAGAGGATTCGAACCTCCGACCTCGTGCTCCCGAAGCACGCGCGCTAGCCGGGCTGCGCTACGCCCCGTCGAGACACATAACTATCTACTATAATCTATGATTCTATCATACGTGCCATAATAGTGTCAAGAACCCTTTTGTTCCTCTGTGTCGAGCGTTAGCTTACGGTTCAGATGTTGGGTCCTGAGGAATGGAAGCACTATCCTTAATCACTGGAGTATGGATCTTCAGTCTATGAATTCGACGTTCATCCGACTCCAAAATAGTGAAATCTAGGTTCTGATACGAAAATTGGCTTCCCGCCTCCGGAACCCGACCAAGGAAGTCGACGACAAATCCACCGATCGTATCTACATTTTCAGCTTCAAGTTCAATCTTGAGTTGCTCGTTTAGGTCGTCAATATTCATGCGAGCGTCAACCGAGTAGGTGTTCGCGCTCAACAGAATGCACTCTTCCTGCTCATCGGCGTCATACTCATCTTGAATCTCGCCGACGATTTCTTCAACTATGTCCTCGAGCGTGACAAGACCTGCAGTCCCTCCATACTCATCAACAACCAGTGCCATCTGCTGTTTGTTTGATCGCAAATCCTGAAACAAGTCTGAGATTTTCTTACTCTCCGGCGTAAAGAAAGGAGTCCTCTCGGCTATTAATTCTCGTAGGTCTATCGGTTTTCCCGCCTCCCAGTAATCTAACATGTCTTTAACGTGAAGTATGCCGATGATTCGATCGACTGTTTCTTCATACACGGGAATTCGTGAGTGTCTCGACTCGATAGCAGTTCGCAACACCTCCTCCTTGGGAGTCGAAACCTCAAGGCAGACCATATCCGTGCGAGCGTTCATGATCTCACGTGCGACCTTGTCCGGAAGATCTAAGATACGAGAAATCATTTCCCGTTCTTCTGCTTCCAGAATCTCTTGACTGTCCCCTACGTTGTCTAACGCCTCTATCACTTCGGGTGAGACAACGCTGTCCTCCTGTGGCTGCGCCTTTCCCCCGAGAATTCGAACGCCGAGATTTCCAAGCAGAATCAATGGCGCGACGACAACATAAAACACCCAATAAACCACACGTAAAAATCGTAACGTGTGAATCGTTGATCTGCTGGAACTCCCTTGAATGTAGTTTTTGGGAATAAGTTCTGTAACGACAACGATGAGCACAGTTGCCACACAACCGGCAACCACTTGGCTCCTCACACTGTCAAAGCCGAATAGCGACACTATCAACAGGACAATGGCCACAACCAAAATACTCTTGGCAGTAATTATCGTAGCTGAGTAACGTCGCGGCTTACGCAAGAGCGAGGTCAGAGTTTCGTAACCGGTTCCACCGGTTTCCGCAATGTTCAGTATGTCTTCGCGGCTCAACCGGTTCAATAGCGCCTCCGCTGCAGAAAAGAGCGCCGTAAGCATTGACAAAAGAGCCAAGAAAATTATCTTTACTATGTCGTCGTCCAAGCGTGGAATCACACCTCCAGTTCGTTGGCATCAGTCGGAGAAACTGTAACGCTAGGGTCATTAGATGAGGCGGAGAATCGCCTCCTGTTTCTCAAACATTATTGTCGCGTCTGCTGGAATGTGGTGGTCGTAACCTAGAAGGTGAAGGACACCGTGTACGGTGAGATTGGCTATTTCAAGGTCAAGCGAATGATTATGAGCGCGCGCTTGTCGTTGTGCAGTAGGAACCGATATGACGACATCGCCCAAGAGGTACGGATTCATTGATCCACCGCCACCTTCGCGCATGGCAAAAGCGAGCACGTCTGTTGAAGCATCAATGTTCCGATATTGACGATTAAGGGATTGAATCACTCCTTCGTTGGTCAGCAAAACGCTTACTTCACAAGCCTCCGAATCGTGCATTCTTAATGTTGCGGAGGCTGCCTGCTGCACAACGCGTTCATCAAGGTTGGTGGTATTGAAATCGTTGCGAACAAAAACCATTTAATGGTGTGTGTTTCCTGTCCTGTGCGTACGAGCTAATCACGAATGTTCGCTTAATGGTTCATTCTCCAAAGAACTTATGGATCTGCTACGCAGTTTGTAGGTGCGACGACCTGGTCGCAACCTGCTGATTACTCAAATCTTTATAGCCCCAGAGCGAGGTCAAGCGAACGAATTGTGAGTACGATAGAGATCCCACAGGTGGAAACTTGGTTTCTTCCCTGAATCCTAGTTCCCTCAAGATAACGATCTAGCCGACTCATCACCGGCAACTTGCCACATGCAATCAAGGTAATCACAAAAATCCCATAAATCACAGTTCAGACAATGTGAACTACCGACACCCAACACTTATCATAAACACTTATCGAGTAAACCACTTAGTGGTCTATTCGCTAAGAATTTAATGCTTACGAGACTGGCACAAGAAACTGTTCTACCACGCCGGTAGGTGCGGTTTATAACCGCACCGGCACCCAACACTAACCATATTTTTTTAGAAAATGAACCACTTAGCTTATAGATTCCTCGGGAGCATTCGATTCCGGTTTGCTGCGATATTCGTAGGCTTCGACAATCCGCTGAACCAATTCATGACGAACAACGTCGGTTCGAGAGAAGTAAACGAATCCGATTCCCGCAATCCCCGACAGCACCGCCTGTGCATCAGCAAGCCCTGACACTTTACCCATCGGTAAGTCCGTCTGCGTAATATCTCCCGTAACTACAGCCTTCGAGTCAAATCCGAGCCGCGTCAAAAACATCTTCATCTGCTCGATCGTGGCATTCTGGGCTTCATCAAGAACCACAAACGAATTGTTGAGAGTCCTGCCCCGCATAAAGGCAATCGGCGCGACTTCGATGATGTTACGTTCAACGTAGCGTTCAAGCATATCGGGCGACATCATGTCGTATAGCGCGTCGTACAGAGGTCGAAGGTATGGATCGACTTTGGCTGTGATGTCACCCGGCAAGAAGCCTAACCGTTCACCCGCTTCAACAGCCGGGCGCGTCAATATAATTCGACTCACTAACCCACGTTTCAGCGCCGCAACAGCCATTGCCATGGCAAGATAAGTCTTTCCGGTACCTGCCGGGCCGATTCCGAACACTAGGTCGTGTGTCTTCATTGCTTCAACATAGTGTTTTTGCCCGGAAGTCTTCGGACGTATAACCCCGCGTTTAGAGAGTACTGGAATCGACTCACCGACGGTCTCTGCGAGTTGATTTGTGTCGCCGCGCGTGGCAACTTGAACCGCATACTTGACATCATTAAGACCAATCTCCTGACCTGTGCGCATCTGCTCAAGCAGCGATTCTAGTACCTTGGCGCCCCGACCAATCTGATCAGCGCTCCCGCCGATTAGTTCAATCCCGTCACTTTTTAGGAGCACGTTTACATCAAGGCTGTTCTCAAGCACCTTTAGAAAGGTATCTTCCTCCCCAAAGAGAAGCTGTGCTTCAGTATTACTCTGCACGGGAATTTTCAGCGATTCTCGGTTCTCCAATACGCGACGAACCTCCTTTCATGATCACATTATTCTATATCCGTGTTCACTAAAATGCAAGCGCAAATGCGAAGCGCTCCTCCTCCGCCATGCCTCTTTCTAATGCTACATATAGTTCTTTATCGCACTTCTGGCACGCTCACACCCAGTTCCTTCCCCTTCTCGACAAGCGCATTCCATGTCCGCTCCTCTATCGGGATGCCTTCCCTTGTGCGTCTTTCCAGATTGCGCTCCTCAAATTCCCCCGGTACATAAACCTCATCAACCCCAGGCAGCCTTGCCGACGACTTCACCCACTCTATCATATATTGAATCTCTTGAAGGTAAACGTCGAGATCAATAAAATCGTCGATCTTGATGGCAATCATAACAATACCGCTTCCTCCTCGTGTCGGCTCCGCACGAGTACATCCAGCCCACGACAACCCCCCGGCAATGGCGTCAATCATGAAACCTAATCCGAAACCCTTATGCCCGAATTGAAACCCGCCGAGCGGCATAACAGCCGTGTCCTCCGTTCGTTCTAGGAAGTCGTTCGGATCAGTGACCGGTTCTCCGTCCGAGTCGATCATCCAACCTTCGGGCATCTGTTCGCCGCGAGCAATTTTTACGAGCATCTTGCCTCCTGCAATGACACTGAGTGTCATATCTAGCAGTAGTGGCTCATTGTTCTTGCGCGGAACCGAAATTGCCACCGGATTCGGCGGTAGCCGGCGGGAAGTGCCGCCAAAGGGATGCATGAAGCGCCCTCCGCCGTTCAGAAGCACAATCCCAATCATCCCTGCTCGTGCTGCTATCGGCGGATACTCCCCCATCCGCCCGGCATGTCCACATTGGTGGAGACCGACAGCGCCGATCGTATTCGCCTCGGCTTTTTGGACAGTCAATTCCATGGCTTTGCGCGCTGCGACCATGCCCAATGCCCGGTGCGCATCAATCACCGCGCTAGTCGCAGTTTCGCGGATAATCTCCAGTTTGTCCGCCGACGGTCCGCCTTTCATGGAGTCTACATAATTTAATGCGTTGATCACACCATGCGAATCGTGGCCAACTAGATTTGAGTCTACAACGTGGTCGCTGACGATTCGAGCATCTTCGTCAATGCCGCCAGCCGCAAGATAAATGTTATAAATAAATTCTCTGAGTACAGTGTGATTGATCGTCGGCATCAAGACCTCCTTGGGAATATCCAGTTACCGAATCCTAGGATGCTTATGTTCGCGGGTTCGGTCCATTTACCAAGCCACGTATTCTGTCAGAGTTTGCCAGCTAAGTCAAGTTGAATCTACGTGTAATCCTGGGCAGTTTCCGTAAGTTCCATGACTATTCAATCTTCAAATCTCAGATCGAATCACTATGGTGGAAGTTCATCTAAGCGTTAAGCACGAGTCACAAGCCACTTACTTCGCTACAACCGGCTTGACGCTTTCTGATTGCCTTGTTATTATCTCACCTAACCGCGTACAGTAACCTACGCCAAGACAGGACATCACCTATGCTTGTTGATTCACACGCCCATGTTCAACTTGACAATTACAGTACAGACCGAGATGCTGTGTTGGTACGGGCACGGAACGCCGGGGTGCACGCTGTTCTTGTCATTGGGTTCGACCTGAAAACCAGTCGAGACGCAGTCTCTCTTGCCGAAGCGCACGACGGTCTCTACGCGACTGTCGGGATGCACCCGCACGATGCTAAAGGTTTTGGGCGGAAGACTCTTGAAACCTTCCGCGGACTCGCGGCGCACCCGAAAGTCATCGCGCTAGGCGAGATGGGGCTTGATTACTATCGTAATCTATCGCCGGTGGCCCTTCAAAAAACTGCATTCGAGTGTCAGCTAGATTTGGCTGCGGAATTGAATCTGCCAGTTGTCATCCACAACCGCGAGGCGTATCACGACATTCTTCCGATACTTGAGGCTCGAAGCGGCCAAATTCGCGGCGTGTTGCACTGCTTCTCGGGTGATGTAGAAATGATGCGTCAAACCTTAGATCTCGGTTTTTACATCGGGATTGGAGGACCGGTGACCTATCGCAAAGCGAAGGACCTGCAAACCGTGGCACGGGAAGTACCGGCGGACCATCTACTCGTAGAAACCGACTGTCCTTGGCTCGCTCCGCAATTTCGCCGCGGCAAGCGTAACGAACCTGCATACGTCCGTTCGACGGCAGAAAAAATCGCGGACTTACGCGGGATTTCACTAGAGCAAATTGCAGAGATAACGACACACAATTTCGAGAGATTGTTCCGTGTGCATACCAACCCACATTCGTAAACTAACCCCTAAATTACCGCCTATTCCTTGTAGGGTGCGCAGCGCGCACCAGCCGTTGAAGGTGCTAGCGGGCATCAAGCGAGTGAACAAATCAAGCGACCGGATAAGGACGCGATAGAAATCGTGTCGCGATATTTATTTTCTTGCCCCTCCCGCCCCCACATTGCGCCGAGAAGAACTTGATGCTCCATTTCACGTGGATTCCTACACCGGATTCGCACGGACAATCCACTTAACGCTTTTAGAGAGATGATATTGACGCCGAAATCAACTAAAGGAGCGAAACCCTTTGTTGTCGCCGCTCCTTGTCCCACCATGCCCATGCCCCGCACAGATTCTCGCCCCCATGGTCGTTCTTCCAGCGATTCCATCTCTCAACGCTGCCAATCTATCGCTGAGGATATTCTCGCACACCTCCTAATCGGTGCGCATTAGTTATGTCATGGTCTTTCTTGTCCTATAGAGATATGCTATCGACATCAGAGATTACCGTTCCATTGAAGCTTTGACCGTTCAAGATTATACATTCTGGTTCTTAAGAGTTAAGTGTGGAATATCAAATTGATTTTGGACTTAGGCAGTCGAGCACTCAAATCCGCCTAATTCGGCACAAGGAAATAACGTAGGGTTTCTATTGGAGTCCTAATGGCCTTCCCCATGAAGATCAATATAAGCGAGATTGTCTCGTATTTGGTCGAGTATTCCGTCGCAAACCTCTTACTCAGTCCCTAATCGGTGGAGAACCGGTGCGGTTGGAAACCACACCTACCGTAGGAGTGTGACGTATAACCTATGATCGCACCCTTCATATCTTGTCGCAGTTAATGCGTTTCAACTTGAAAAGAGCGTCGAAGCGCCTCGGAGCTTGGCTTCGAGCAAGATTTTTGCTCGTGATTGGAGTGTGCGATTCGGTGCGATATTCCGCGAATATAATTTCCCTCCCTCCCCCGATGTTGAAACCAACCCCCAAAATTGCGTCAAACGCTATGACCGGACGCCGCATTGAGCCTGTTAGAATAATCGATAGCAAAGTCATTTCGGTCATCTGTAAGAAGCTCCTTCGTTTATTTATTGTCGCCTGAAACATACCTGTCGTCCGCTGGGGTTTGGCACACGGAGGTTTTGGCGTTTCTACACACCTTCAGGATCTCTATCGCACTCGTTATTCGCTCGTTTGATCCCCACTGAGGTTTTTTAGAGGCTGGTGCGCAGTGCGCACCCTACAAATATACCTTTCAAACAGGCTCTTAGATTTGCTCAATTGCCGACGAAGCTGGCGCCGAACAGGGGCAAGAACAGTTTACCAGTACAGACGACTTAGGATCAGATTCAAAATTTTACCCTGTGATTTCTCCTATCTTCGCGCCAAAAAAGGGCGTGCAAGGGTAATCAGCTTGTGCCCTCGGCGTGACGCTTTGAAGGCGTTTCGACTTCTCAAGCAGCGGAAGCCTTTGGGAGCGCGGGCGTAGTGGATGCGTCGGTGAACAGAGTGTATACGACACACATTGGATTTTCGTCCGGCGGCATATTGCCAGCTGGAGCATGCTCGCGACCTACGCTAACAGGCTCTATTTTACTATACATTTGTATAGTTGTCAATCATAAAAGCGTGGATATTTTGCGATCAATTTGTAGCCTGGGGCAAACGCGCCTTCCTGCAGCAAAATTCGTTCCCGCACTTAACTCTGAAAAACCTACTTTCTCTTGTCGCTGGAATGCGATGAAACACGACCATTAGCCGGGAACAAAGATCATGCCACGGTCGGTCGTTGAAACGACGAATGCGCCCAAACGCACGTTATCACTATCTTCCCTGAAACGATTTCCCTCCTCATATCGTTAGATTTTACGGAAGTGCACCGGGGTTGTCGGTCCACAGGTTCGATTCAAATGGAATAGGAACGGGCACCCCCTAAAAGCTGAATGGTCAAATTCCGCTGTTGGGTTTGATTAGTAGAAATTGGGCGTACGGAAAATTTTCTATACCGGAAGCCTTAGGTTGGTGTGCAGATACATAACCTGCGAAGCCTTGGACACAGCTAAAACACGTACGATTCGCAATTCCGTGACATCATTGTGTTAAGGTGATAGGTAAATCAATTCATGGAAGGTCTAGTCAGAAGAACCGACTGAATAACCGGTTTATGCGGAGGATTGAGCGAGAATGCTACCATATTTGATTCAATTCTTTTACGCGGCTAATCCCTTGGCTGGACTCTCGCCCGCGGCGCTTCGGCTGTATAGCGCATTGGAGGTCTTCAAAGGCGCCGAGACCAGTGAGAGTGTCAACGAATCTAACCAAGAGTGGTTCCGCGCTCCTCGGCGGGACAAATACCTAAAGACGACCGGTTTCTCTAAAGCGGAGATTGACAAAGGACTTGAAGAACTGCTAAAAGCAGGAGTGCTGGAGATACGAAGTAAACGCAGAACCTTATGGTATCACCTGAAGTAACATGAGCGCGGCAGATGGCATGATGAAATTGCAGTTCGCTGAACCATTTCCTACCATCATTCTAGCCTCCGCGTCACCTCGGCGAGCCGAGTTGCTAAAACAGATTGGGCTTAATTTTCAAGTTTTTCCAAGCGAATTAGCAGAAACAATACCAACACCAACCTCCCCCACGGCGCTAGCAAAGGACCTTGCACTGATGAAAGCGCAAACTGTTGGCAGACGTTTCAAGCGTGGACTTATCATCGGTGCGGACACGATCGTCGTATTCGAGCAACAGATTCTTGGAAAGCCGGAAAACGATCACCATGCTATAGAGATTCTGAGCCGACTGAGCGGAAATCACCATGAAGTAGTCACGGGTGTTTCCCTTCTTGACCTTGAGAGAAAGCGAAAAATCGTATGGTCGGAGAGTACGCTAGTCTACTTCAGAAAACTGCGCAAGTCGGAGATTCTAGATTATGTCCATAGCCATGACGTGCTGGACAAGGCGGGAGGATATGGAATTCAAGAGATGGCAGCAGCGTTTGTATCACGAGTGGAAGGCTGCTATTTTAACGTGGTAGGACTTCCGCTGGCAAGCTTGGTGGAGAAACTTTGGGAACTCACAGAGAACTGAAAGAATCCGTGATCAATTTCTTTATTGAATACGCTCAACGAAAATCGGCGTGAACCTCCGTAGGTGTTTGGTTTTTGCGTGCTGCGAACCAGTTGTTATACACATCGTCCTTTTTTGATCGAAGAACGGTCCGCCGGAGTTTGACCCTTTCCTCCTCGACATCTTTGAACTTCTCGATATCCGCTTCCTCTCGATCCACAAGTTGCACGATATAAAAAGCCCTATCTCCCTCGAATGGACCGGCAACAGCATTCAGTTCTAGGTGAAAGGCGGCGAGCATTGCATCACGGCAACGCCCCATACCGGCAATATAGTCGGTTGTTGGCGTGAGAGAGAAACTGTCGCTTTCCTCTACTTCTCGCTTTTCTATAGATACACCCTCAACCGGGACATATTTTTCTGCGAGTTTCTCAAGTGATTCGTCATCGCCGCGTTGGTCAATCAGCTTCTGAGTATCTTCCAGAGCCATCTGTTTTGCACGCTCCGTGCGGAAGCCTTCGACGACTTCGGTCCGTACGGACTCAAGGTCAGTGATACCCGCCGGTTTTTTGTCCAATACCGTTGCAACGAAATAAGCTGAGATTTCATTACTCCAGTCTGTCGTTTCAATGACACGGCTCACACCAACCTCGACATCAAAAACCTCGTCTATTAAGCCGCTGTACCTGCCCTTTACACCTATTGTCGGAATGTAATTCTCATCTTGCGCGAAAAACCCCGTTTCCTGCGCGGTGAGCCCTAACTCTTTATAACGATCCTGTTTAACCGCTTCCTGATAGTCGAAAATTTCGACGTCAAATATTAGCTCCTCTGCTACTCCTTTCGCTTTTGCGGCGCCATCAATCTGAACGAGTTTCTTCTGAATGTCTAATTTCACCTGGTTGAAGGGTTTTATTTCTTCAGGACGCCTTTCCTCAAGTTTAATGATATGGTAACCGAATTGCGTTTCGATCAGGTCACTCATCTCACCGGGTGATAGCTCGTCGAAACAAGCCTTTTCAAAAGCGGGAACCATGTCTCCTCGAGCAAAGAAATCCCCCGTCGGCGGTAACTCTGGGTGCCGTCCCTTAAGTGCCCCGCCCTTAGCTGCTGATCCAGTATCTTCGGAATACTTCTCTGCGAGTTCGCCAAAATTCGCGCCATCAGCTATCTCGTTTCTTACCTTTTCCAGCAACTCCTCCGCCGCCGTTTTAACCTCCGCTTTCTGTTCGTCGGTAGCATCCGCTGGAAATTTCTTCAAGATGTGACGTGCCTTCACAATCTCTAGGGTTTTAAATTCGTCATTGTGTGTATCATAATAGTTCTTAACTTCCTCGTCTGAGACGAACTCTTTCGGCTCTATTTTGACATACTTCATATTGGCTTGATCTTCAGTTTTGTATTTTTCTTTATTATCCTCGAAATACGCCTTTAACTCAACGTCATCAATCTTCACGGCACTGCGGTATTCATGATCCTGAAACTGAATATACTTCAATTTTGCTTTTTTGTGTCGGCGAATGTATTCATTTTCCAATTCATTATCAGTGACCAATACAAGACCTTGAATATCATTCCTGAGATTCTCAACACTCATCTGCAGCCGGACACTGTTGCGATAGGCATCACTAAATCCTTGGGCGTGAAAAAAGTTATAATTCGTCAGCAGCGTGGGATTGCTCCGAACATAGCGATCAATTTCTGCGTCAGTAATTTGTGTGCTGCCAAGCCATACCTGCTCTTGGACTAGTTGATTAACAATCGCCTTTTCGGCCTGTTTACGGTCAACCGCTCTGTTGCCTTGACCCTGTTCACGGCGTCTCTGCACTTCCTGGTTAACGAGTGTCTCGAAACGACCGCGTCTTACCTCTGTCCCACCGATCTTGGCGACAACTTCATCATCTCTCTCCGAACTCGCCTGCCTGCCTCCGGTGATATCGAATAGCAGAAGGGTACCGATAATGAAGACAACCCCAACAACCGTCATGAAAATCTTCGCGATGAACTTTTCCCTGAGAAAAACAATCATAAATTCATGTCTCCTGTCAAATGTACCTTGTGTTAAATTGCAAGGTGAATGGTTCGGTTATAGCTTTTCGTAACACGTAATACTTAGGTGTTGTCCAAGTTAGTCAAACCTGCTGCGTCGAGTTGGCGACAGCGGGTACACCCTCACGGTAAACTTAGCGCGATGAGTTCGGCAGGACGATTCGCTCCGCCTATTGGAATCACGATAAACTGCTTCCCATCCGTCATATAGGTCACCGGTCCCCCTTGCGCATTGCTTGGGAGCTCTATCCTTGAGATTAACTCGCCGTTATCAGGATCAAACGCCCACAGGAACGGATTCTGTTCCTCAAACGTAACTTCAATCGCATTTCCGCGGGGCGAGTTGCCGGTTACGTCCCACTGTGCTTGCGTCGCCGCGAACAGCAGCGATCGAGTCAATAGAGGAAAGTTTCGTTGAGCCCAGCCTAACAGCGGAAGATCGAGGTGTCGCAAAGTAGGATGGTCCCTTGGCCCATCCCCAACGGGTTGCATCCACTTGTGTTCACCCGTGTTCAGATCAATCGCGGTGATGCGTCCGTACGGAGGTTTGATTAAAGGAAGACCTCGCGGGCCGTTCGGTCCAAACGCCAAAGTACCGGTGTAAGCGTAATCTGCATCCAAATCTTTTGTCTTATTCAACGTGATGACGGCGGGATAGCTGTAGGACGGGATATATATGATGCCTTTGTTCGGGTCAACCGCTGCCCCTGCCCAGCTAGCGCCCCCGATAATTCCGGGCATGGCGATTGTACCGTTCTCGGATGGTGGCGTATAAAGCACACCGTAGTCGTAATCTGCAATGTATTCAAGTGCTTGCTTTCGCAATGCTGGCGTAAAATCAATGAGATCATCGTGGGTCAATCCCTGGCGGTCAAAAGCTGCCGGTTTGGTTGGAAAGGGTTGCGTGGGCGATGACATCTCGCCCGGCGCATCCGACTGCAGAACGGGACGCTCTTCAATTGGCCACACCGGATTCCCGGTAACGCGGGCGAACACGAAACAAAACGCCTGTTTGGTTACTTGAGCGATCGCCTTGATATTCCTTCCATCAACCGTAATGTCAATCAAATTTGGTGCCGCCGGCAAATCATAATCCCACAATCCGTGATGCAGGATCTGGTAATGCCAAATCCGTTTCCCGGTCTCGGCGTTGAGGCACACGACGCTTTCGGCAAAGAGATTGTCTCCGAGACGATGTCCGCCGTAATAGTCGTTGGTGGGGGTGCTGACGGGCAAGTAGACGTAGCCCAAATCCTCATCGGCGCTCATCATCGTCCACACATTCGCGTTGCCAGTCAACTTCCATGAGTCGTTCTTCCACGTCTCGTTTCCGAACTCCCCTTTTTGCGGAATGGTGTGGAAAACCCAACGTTGCTCTCCGGTGCGAACGTCAAACCCTCTCACATCGCCCGGCGGCATCTCCTTCTGCGGCGGTTCCCCGATAGCAAAGGAATCGAGTACCGTAGAGCCAACAACAACCACGTTGCGACAGATTACGGGTGGTGAGAAAATAGCATACAATCGCCGACTTACCGGCCGCCTCAAGCCCTTCGTCAAGTCGACTCGACCGGCCTTGCCAAACCCCTGTATTGGTTCTCCCGTTTCGGCATCAAGCGCAATCAGATACCCATCGCCCGTGCCGAATAGTATGTGCTTAGCGGGGCCGTCCTCCCAATAGGCGACACCGCGATGCACAAAACCTGTGTTGGCGGGGGTGCCATCTTTGTAAGTTTTCGGGTCATAAACCCAAATGGTTTCTCCTGTCGAGGCCTTGACGGCAGCAACCTGATTGAGCGACGTGCTGGTGTATAATACTCCACCAATCATGAGCGGTGTGGCTTCATTCACCATCGTCCACAGATCAGGATTAGATTCGACAATCGCATTATCGGGGGAGTTCCAACGCCATGCGACACGCAGTTCTTTGACGTTGTCCTTGTTGATTTGGGAGAGTGGAACGTATTTGGTACTGGCTTTATCCGATCCATATTCCCGCCATTCTCCAACCGTAACGGCATCCGCAGAACAGACAAGCAGAACGAATGCACAAACGATCGAGACGCTAGAATAAGTTGGCAAATGATGTGTCTGAAACTTGGTTCGCATAGTGTTAATCTACAGCATGATTAGTATAGACCGTTTCTGTCCGCCAAACTCCATGCCGCACATCTTGAGATATGGCGTACAACCGGAGAGTAATGAGGGTAATCCCGTAGCCCTCAAGCTCGTACGGATAAATGGAAAAATCTGGGGCTATCCTCAAGAATAATACTCCAATGTATCACCTCTTTTCAAGCGGAAATGTGTGAAGAACAACACGTGGACGGATAGTCTACTCTATCTATACGTATCTATCTATACGCATCTCAATGCGTAATTCTTGTATTAAATGTAATTTCATTGTATAATTAGCGCGTTTTGAATCCGGCGCAGGAGTTATTCGTGGTCAGTATACCATTATGTCTCTAACTCAACACTCTAGAGATAAAGCCGTCCGAATCAAAGATGTGAAGGATTTTAATCTGAGCCACACGCTGGAGAGTGCACAGTCATTTCGGTGGCGGCCATACGAAGGCTGGTATTATGGTGTCATTGAGGGACGCCTTCTAAAAATTCGGCAGGAAGATCAGGTGTTAATCTTGGCGAGTTCTGCCGATGAAGATACCGAGTGTCTGAAAACATTTCTTCGCCACTATCTCGATCTCAATCGCGATTTGCCCGCTATTCTGCGAGCGGTAGACGTTGACGCGTGTATTCGCGAAGCGATTAAAACCTTTTGGGGGATGCGCCTCCTGAATCAGGGCTTGTGGGAATGCCTTGCATCGTATGTTCTGTCTCAGAACAATAATGTGCCTCGAATCAAGGGGATTATTCAAAGACTGTCTGCCCGGTTCGGCGAAAGAGTCAACCTGGACAATTACTTCGATTACTCCTTCCCTACGCCCCAAGCGTTAGCCGAAGCTGGAATTAATGCACTGTTGGAATGTGGGACGGGGTATCGTGCGCCTTACCTTTGGGAAGTATCCACGGCGATAGCCGGCGGAACCCTCAACCTCGACAGCTTCGGCGGAATGTCTTATCCGTTAGCTAAACGAGAGTTGATGCAGTTGAATGGTATTGGCGAAAAGGTTGCCGATTGCATCTGCTTATTCTCGCTGGGGCATTTGGAGGCACTTCCAATTGACGTTTGGATAAAGCGTATCATGGAACACGTCTATTTCGGTAGAAGAGCTTCAATCAGGGAGATTCGCGAGTTCGGCGAAAGTTACTTTGGCGAGCATATCGGTTATGCCCAGCAATACCTTTTCCATTATGCGCAAACATTCGGATTGAAGAAGATGACACAGAATCCCCACCTCTGACGAAAAAAGGATTTCCGTGTTTGTGAAAAAAAAGAAACGAAATCACAAATGTCTACGTTGTATTTTCGTTGTGTTAATGAGAATATTAACAATCCAAACCAGGAGGAGTATTCATGCTTGAGGAACTTCGAGACAAAGCCCTATCGCTACTGGAAGAACGTGTTGAACTGGCAATTAATACCATTCAAAGTCTGCAGGAGGATAAGCGTTCGCTTGAGTCGCAAATAAGTCAATTGCAAGACGAAATCCAGCAGAAAGAGGAGTGGATTCAGGATCTGGAAAACCGAAATCAGGAACTCCTTCATGTTGAATCTGATTTGAAGCAGCTTCAAGAAGAGCGCGAGCAAGAACGCGATGAGATCGATCAGGAGAAGACAGAGATACGTGAGCGCATCGAAGGATTGATGACCATGTTAAACGGCGTTGATTCGCCCCAAGAACAAATTGAAGCCGATCAATTGTCCGCCGCGGAAAGTACGCCCGATTCAACCGAATTCTCGGAGGTCGACATATCTGAAACTGAACTCGCCGAAAGTGACGCAACTGACACGGATCCTGCCGAGAGCGACACTTCTGAAGAGCCGCCATTCTTCAGCAACCAATACTAGAGTAAATTGCTTCTTCCATAGCAATCGTTCCACGATATCCCTGCCCGTCTATATGAGGAAAAACACTCCTATTGCGCGTTCTAGTGCTTTCTCATTCCTACATAATGAAGCCCTACCGGCGCAAGTTTGCCCTCATCGCCAAACGTCCTGACGTTGAGATGCGCGTGATAACAACCGATCGCTGGTACGAAAGCATTCAAGAAATCCGCTTTCAGCCCGACTCGGCTGTTCAATGCAATGAGTTCCCTTGTCCGATTCGTTTCTCGGGCTATGGGAGCCGGTTCTACTACCGGGGTAGCTTGCGTGCGCACTTCCGGGATTTCCAACCCGAGATTATCCACCTTGAAGAGGAACCTTGGAGCATAAATGCGCTTCAAGTCGTTCGACTCAAAAAAAAATACTGTCCGAGCAGTCGATTCGTTTTTCGAACCTCGTTAAGCATACCTGCCAAACAAAAATTCGGCTTCCTGCCAATCTGGATTGAGCGGCAGGTTTTCCGCGAGACGAACATGGCATTCCCGCTTAGTGAAAATGCGGGGTGCATTCTGAAGCAGCGCGGCTATAACGGAAAGGCGATTCCCTTTCCAAATGGCGTTGATCTTAGGCTGTTCCACAAGCTGGACGTAAAGCAGTTAAGTGCGTCACTTGGGTTGTGCGGTTCATTTGTAATCGGTTATCTTGGTCGAATAGTGGAAAGCAAGGGGCTAGATACATTAATTACCGCGGCCGCGACGCTTAATATCGAATACCGTCTCTTGATTATCGGTCGCGGAGAGTGCAAAGCGGAATTGGAGAAAGATGCAGAGAAGCTTGGAATTACAGATAGGATTGTGTGGATTGATGGTATGCTTCCCGAGAAGGTACCAGAATATGTCAACTGTATGAATGCGCTTGTTCTACCATCGAGGACGACACCGGACTGGGTTGAATTTTTTGGACGGGTTCTTATAGAGGGGATGGCGTGTGAGGTGCCGGTGATCGGATCGGATTCTGGTGAGATCCCACGTGTCGTTGGCGATGCCGGATTAATCTTCCCGGAAGGAGACGCCGAGGCATTGGCAGATCGAATTGAGCAGATTGCGCAAAATACGTCATTCGCCAACCAACTCGTCCAGCGTGGACTAGCGAGAGTACAGGAATTTACTTGGGAAACAATAGCCGATCGCACCTACGAAGCCTACCAAGCAGTATTGGGAGACTGAATTAAGCTCGACTTGTTACATTCGTAGAGTGGATACCGCCCGCCATTAAGGTGCGCTCTGGCATCCAGCCTTTGAACGCGCCAGCGGCGATCAAGCGAGCGAATAGTTCAGGTGACCGAATAGGGGACGCGATAGAGCTATTACAGGGTACATAGTATCAGAAACCGCTAGAGACTTTTTCAATGGTCAACCGTAAAGACCAGATGGATAGAATCTCCTCGTCTACTGTTCATCGCTTGGTAGGCACCGCTTGTTTTCCCGCTTTAGCGTACCGAATCGAGCTAAGGCGATTGTAGATCCAAAGGCGATAGAGATCCTGTCGTGTCATGAACTCCCTTACACCGCCCTTCTGTCGGTAGGAGCGATCTCCGTATCGCGATTTCCGCTCGATCTCCTGATACAAAAAGGACGAATTTCATGCTGAAAATCAAAAACAGACACATCATAGAATTGGCATTAATTTTGACCATTGCGGTGTTACATTCAGGGCTATTTTCGTGCAGTCAGATTCAACGAATTCTAGACGCGGAGTATTCTCATCCAGACACGCCGATAGAAGAACGTGACCACGTTTGGGTTGTCGATCAGAACGGCGTCGAGGTACCGGTCCCCGGAACTTGGGCGCTCGTATCGCACACGCACTTAAACTCTACCTCTACGATAGGCGAGAGTTTCACCCTACCGCCAAATCCGCCGCATACGGTTCTGATATCGGACGGAACAATGGTGAGGGTATTCTATGGACTAAAGTGAAGATAACGTCTAACGAAGGCGACGTATGGCAATTTCTAGAGCGTGTGGACACAAGTATTTCCCCACATCAACTCTATGTTGTTGTGACGGTAGACGATAACGGTTTGCCGGTCCTCAAGTATGGCGAATATCCTTTTGATTTGCCGAGACACAACGTACAAATCTGGGAGAAACAGTAAACCACTCGAATGGAAGGATTGTGCTTCTCTACTTAATGCGTTCCCTACCTGCTCGGTCTGAATTGCCAAATCCAGGCCAAGGGACTTATCCCAAAACACTATAAGACATCTTTCCAAAATAATGTCAGTTGTTTCGGGCTTTTTTCACAGCGTTGATTGACCCAAGGCGAAAATGCACAGTCAAGAGATTGTGGAGATGTGCCTGTAGCTTGTTTACTCGCGTGTCTGCTCACTTTACCGCTTGGATTCTCTGTATCTCTGTGATTTAATTAACGTGAGTTGCTACTTGTGGGATCTCTATCGCACTCACTATCCGTTCGCTTGATCCCCGCTGGGGCTATGTGAGCTAATTGGATAAAGCTTTAAACACGCCGATTTGGTGGAGCTAAAGGTTGGATACTTCAATTTTAGCTTACGGCCTATAGATTTTCAATCGGCAGCAACTCGGGTTAATTAGGAATGATGTCTATAGGACGGGTCAATAATCTCACTGGTCACTGAACACTAGGTTCTGTTGACATTTACGTGAAGTGAGTGTCCAATCGTAGGGGCGAGGTTCCCTCGCCCGTTAAATGACGGGTTGGGAAACCCAACCACCAACTGAGCGAATAGCGAAGGATCAACGGAGCGGTTAGCGACCGCGATAGAAATCCCGTAGCGATCCCCTACGAAGATTGACCCGGTGTAGAGAGATCCCTTGTGGTTGCCCAACATTCTGCCTCAAGTGAATCAATATTGGCTCAATTTTCAAATGTCAACAGAACCTAGCCACTGCCCACAGCTTTAGATTGCCCAGGTTTCAGAGTTCCAAAATGCAAAGTTTTGTGCCTAATACTTCTGGCGAATAAACCACTAAATGGCATTTTTTCTAAAACAATATGGTTAGTGTTGGGTGCCGGTGCGGTTAGAAACCGCACCTACCGGCGTGGTAGAACCGTTTCTTGTGCCAGTCTGGAAAGCGTTAAATTCTTAGCGAATAGACCACTAAGACCGCGGCTCAAATCGTTGGTGACTTAGGGAAGAGCCAATCGCCATTTGCCGAAATTGCGTCGGATGATTCAAATCCAAGCGCTTCCTCCGATTTTTCAACCGCCCCTCGTATTCGACTGGCGAGGTGACTGTTCCTTTCAACAACCTTGTTATTACGGATTGCAATACCAAGCGCCTCCCTTGTCCCGACGATGACAACTAATTCTTTTGCCCGCGTAATTGCGGTATAAAGAAGGTTGCGCTGAAGCATCATGTAGTGTTGCGTAAGAAGCGGTACGACAACGGCGGGATATTCGCTGCCTTGAGCTTTATGTACGGTGGTGGCGTACGCCAAGACCAACTCATTCAAGTCTGCCATGTCATAGCGGACAGCCTTCTCGGGAAACGAAATTAACACCTGTTTTTCGATTGGGTCAACACTCGAAATTCGGCCAATATCCCCATTGAACACTTCGTAGTCGTAGTTGTTGCGCACCTGCATCACCTTATCGCCAACCCGGAAATTTCGACCGCCCCTCACCGTTTCAGTCGAGTTCGTGTTCAGTGTTTCCTGTAACCTCCCGTTGAGATAATCCGTCCCGACGGTGCCACGGCGCATCGGGCAGAGGACTTGGATCTCATCTATGGGGTGATAGTCGTAGTGCTTCGGCAAACGATCGCGCACTAAGCTGCAAATACAGGCGGCAACTTCCTCCGCGTCGGCTTCCTCAATGAAGAAGAAATTACGGTCCGACGGCCCCTTGACCTTGGGGTGTCTGCCCCGATTTATACGATGAGCATTGGTCACAATCAGACTCTCCCGAGCTTGCCGAAAGATCTCGGTCAGTCTAACAACCGCAATGGCGCCGGATGCAATAAGGTCCTTGAGCACATTCCCCGCTCCGACCGACGGTAATTGATCCACGTCGCCGACAAGAATGAGACTGGCTTCCGATGGAACCGCCTTCAATAAGTTATTCATCAACACAAGATCTACCATCGAGATTTCGTCGATTATGACCGCGTCAGTTTCCAGCGGATTTTCCGTGTTCCGTTTGAAGCCGTTTTCCTGTGGCGAGAACTCTAGCAGGCGATGAATGGTTTTCGCTTCGCGCCCTGTTGTTTCACTGAGCCGTTTCGCCGCGCGTCCCGTCGGTGCTGTTAGAGTAACGCGTCTACCAAGTTGCTCGAACAAGTGGATAATCCCGATTGTCGTCGTAGTTTTTCCTGTACCCGGTCCACCCGTCAAAATCATCGTTCGCGAGGTCAATGCTTTGGAAATTGCTTTTCGCTGATTTGCCTCAAACGACATCCTCATTTTAGTTTCTAGTTGAGTAATCGAATACTCTAGAAGCCCAGGTGTATGTTGAACGGTTGGACATTTCAGGAGCCGTGACAAGCTATTTGCCACGCCAATCTCGGAATAATAAAAGGGTGCAAGGTACACGGCTTCTTGAGCCTCGGTCAATACGGGAACGCCCAAATTCTCGGGGATAATCTCTTCGTTGACTGCCAACTCTGCAATTCCGTTCTCAATCGCCTCGTTAGAGAGCCCCAATATCTCTTGAGATGCGGTAATCAGTTCATGCCGATACAGAAAGACATGACCATCATCCGCTTTCTGACTCAGGACGTATTTCAAGCCGGCTTTGACCCGGTGCGGCGATTCATTGTCCATGCCGAGTTTTTCTGCAATCGTGTCGGCGGTTTTAAACCCGATCCCGTAAATATCATCGGCGAGGCGATACGGGTTTTCACGGACAATCGGCACGGACTCGCTCTGATAGGTCTTATAGATCTTAGCCGCGTGCGTAGTGCTCACATTGTGTGACTGCAAGAAGAGCATCACGTTCTTTACTTCTCGTTGAGCTTCCCACGCTTCCATAATCATATCGACCCGCTTCCTACCGATACCGGGAACCTGCATCAACTTTTTGGGTGCGCTCTCGATCACGTCCATCGTGTCCATACCGAAACTACTGACGATTCGCCCTGCCATTACAGGACCAATCCCTTTAATGAGACCGGAGCCTAGGTACTTTCTTATTCCCACCACTGTCGCAGGCAGAACTGTTTCATACCCTTCAATCTGAAACTGTTTACCGTATTTTGGATTATTAATCCAATTTCCTTTTAGCAGCACACTCTCGCCGGCGTTGGCGGAAGCGAGGTTGCCGACAACCGTAATCAGTTCATTCGGGTATTGACGCGAGGAGAGCCTTCCGATGGTGTAACCTGTCTCGGCATTTTCGAAAACGATTCGCTCTAGAATACCTTGAAGTGCTTCCATGAAAAAACCCGGTGTACAAGTTTATGGTTGTGTTGAACCACGAGGGACTGAATCCACTTCTTGTCGTTTTCTCTGCGATGGGTAATCAACTATGTTATTTATGCTGTCGCTATTGGGTTATTGCTTTCTTGATTCAATGGTTGAGTCACCTTACAGAAATTTACGTTGGAGTTAAGTAGACCTGTAAAACACTGCTAACTTCCCAAATGAATGCGTTTATAGCGCTGTTCAAATGCCTGTAATCCGCCTTCCAGAATGTCACATATTGCTTCCCGGACCTCTTTGTCTTGAATGCTAGCCATGTGTCGGGCAAGGGTCTTACGGTCTACCATCTCAAGTGGCAAAACCATCTCCGCATCACCGTTGACGACAATATTGGCATTGTGCGTAGCGACGATGACCTGCCTTCGGCTTTTCGACTCCCGTAACTGTTCCACAATCAATTTATAGATTAACTCATTGTCTAGATCGTCCTCAGGTTGGTCTAAGAAGAGAGGCTCATCTCCGTATGATAAAATGAACGCTAACAATGCAGCCGTCTTTTGACCTGGTGAACCCTGCTCAATTCGTTGGCGGTTCTTGCCAAAGGTAACTTCCAAAGCATCCTTGGGAAACCATAACATACAATCGTCGATTGACTCGTTTGGTAATGATTTCAAATAGCTGGCGAACCGGGCATCTTGAGCCTCCCTGTCTCCGTTACGAATGTCCTTAATCGCATTTTTAAGATTTTCAATTCGCTTATTCCAGTTCTTGTAATAGATTTTCCTGAAATCTTTGAAATCCCTGTCGAATCGCTCATCACAATTAAGTTTGCTACGAATTGCTTCCTCTACCGTGTCCCAATCTTCGCCTAGAGTCTTGACCTTGATGTTAACTGCCGGATTCTCGCACAAAACATCGCTAAGGAATTTTTTCCGCTTTTCCGAGAGTTTTGTCCGGTTGTCTTCAATTTTATCTAGCAACGCTTTTTTGTTGTCTTCTAACTCTTTGGCTCGAGATTTGTGTCCGAGAATACTGTCCAAATCCTTCTGAATATCCTCTTGTTGCTTTAATAGTTGGGAATATTCGTCTGGATCTATGCCTTGAATTTCAAACTCGGAGGATATAGACTCGTACTGCTTCATGTCGGACTCAAGCTCTTGCATCCAAACAGCGGCATTCTTTTCAGTTTGCCATTGAGTAATTACCAACATGGCTTCTCGTGCTAAATCGTCTAATTTATCGCTAATACCTAGCCATTTCTCATTAGCTTTTTTCAAATCCAGCAATATGTCGGAATGCTCTGCAAAATGTCCTTCCCTGAACTGTGCTGGTGCGATTTCATCCTTCATATTGGAAAGACGAAGACTCATCGTTCGCCATTGTGCTTCCACGTTCTCAAACTCGGTTGCTTGTTCCTGACGTTTTCGGTATATTTGCAACAACTTCTCATGCCCCGATCCTTCAATCTGCTTAATCTGACTGGCGAGATCGTTTGACCTCCCTAGGAGCTCGTTCTCTCGATCAATTTTTCTCTTCGTCTCCCTCAGTTCATTTGTAGTTTGCTTGTATTCGCCAATCCACCTTTTGTATTCTTCATCACTCGTGTCCCAATCCACCTCAGGAGCTTTATCAATAATATCAAGCAATGCGCTTGGTTCGTTGGCAATATCGAAAATCTGTTTCTGGCTATAAAGGTACGCCGGGAAAAGCGAAGTAATCTCACCGGGACAACTTCTCCAACTACCATCTTTATGCTCTTCCAAAGACGCGGGAACAGGGTCCGCGGCGTTCCATTGTAAACGATAGCGCGTACCATGCCTTCGGTAAATTAACCGGATTCTGCTTTCTTTTGTCAAGAGGTCGCCATCCTCTGTATTGTAGTAACGATAGTTTTCCTTTTGCATTGAATCTGGCAAATCTTTGACGCGCTCTAGGACTAAGCGCATGAACTCTAATAAGGTGGTTTTGCCACTTCCACGCCCTCCGATGATAGTGTTGAGAAATGGACTAAATTGGAACCTCAGTGGGTCGGTATGTCCAATGTGTTTTGACTTGGAAATCTCCAATTCTTCCACGAAGTATGATGGAGGTTCGTTCGGGATGTCGTCCATATTTCGGTTCACCGATACAACACCATCTCTCAGAGCAAGTTCTAATCCATCTATGGAAGGGGTGTCCATCTTTATCCAAGTAAACGTGCCGAACGTACTATCGCTGAAACTGTGGGTGTCGGATCCTTTGACTTCAGTCCATCTCAGCTTTTTGTCCGTATATTCTTGGGGTTTCGGGGAACTTTCTTCGCACAACTCCATGGCGTAAATGTTTTCATTGTTCAACGCCTGCTCTAGCGTTGGTCCCCTAAGTTGAAACAAACCCTTTGTCTTGTCAACGTGGGCAGGAATCGGAATACCACCTCGTTTACAAATCTCATTAAGGACATCAGTAATGCTTCTGTTTGTTACGGTGTCACTCTTTCCTTTTAGGCCCGGGTAGTCTACAGCTCCTATTAATTCATTGATACAGCCCGTGTCTCTATCACTCCCGTATATCGCTAAGATATGAACATCGCCATGGGTCGATATCTCTACTCCTGGAAACAGATAAAGTGGTCGGTACCATTCGGGCTTGGTTTTTTCTATGTGTTCTAACGCCTGCTTCAAGTCATCTATCCAGTCGCCAGAGTTATGGTCCGTAATTGCTACGCAATCGATTTCCTGCACCATAAACGCTTCTAACCAAGATTCAGGCTTAACGTTGTCTTTGAAGTCATGCGAGGCAGGGGTGTGAGTGTGAAAGTCGAATTTCCACCACCGCGCCCCCGCAAATTGACGTTTGTTCATATTATTACCTCCAATTCAAGATTTGTGTCTCCAGAACCGTAAAACGACTTATTCATATCCAAGCGTTCGTCATTGTTCTATCTCATCTCTGGATAATGAAACAAGGGTAATTTCTTTTGATTTTTTGTCTTTCAGGAATGTTTGGTTCTGAATTGTCGCCTTCAAATAATTGAAATGGCGTGGTGAAGTGCTATTTGGAATTCAGATTTATCTTGTGCAAACGCTTCCTCCCCCAACAGCATTGTTGAGCGCTCAATTGTCGGACACCACACCAAGCGAATTCTCAATATTTTGAAGATTTTAGATTTTGTCCAACTTACCAGATTTTCCGTTGTGCATCACATTCATTGCAGTTGAAAAGAAGGCGGTATATTTACGTGTTCATTGGTGTTCCGACAAATTTTTGACTTTACGTGAAACACAGTCGCCAGGTATAATGCAAATAGCGCGAAATCGAGATTAACCACTGGTATCTTAATGTTCAACATATTTCTGGATTGTCAATTGCAGGCTCAGACCTGATTAGCTTGGCTCGCTACTTTTGCCCATAGTTGCGATGGTAGGCCATCAGTGTCATCTGGACTTAGCATCATTCTATAGGTGTTGTGAATCGCGACATTGCCTTTAATTTATTGAGCGTCAAAAGCTGTCTCTTTAGTACTTATGTTTTGGCTACAATAATTCGAAATTGATGCCCCCTCATTTGTGCCAAGGAGAATCATGGAATACACTCAAACGTCAAAAATTGGAAATGGTCAGTTTATCAAAGGCGACTGCCTAGAAGTGATGAAGGAACTGCCCGAGAATCATTTTATACTAGCGTTCACATCACCCCCTTATATGAATGCGATTAACTATCATGAGCATATTGAAAAACTTCACGGACAAAGAATGCGGTGGGAAAGAGAAGCCATATCGTATGAAGACTATCGGATTTTTTTGGTTGATCGGTTTAAGGCGTTACTCCAAATCACTAAGCCGGGTGGACACAATGTGGTAAATATTGCACCGGTAGCTTGGGATGGAAGGCGGACTGCCCTTCCGTTTCATTTAGTAAATTGGCTTGAAGAAATTGGTTGGAGATTCAAGGAGGATATCATCTGGGAAAAACCGATTTCAAGAGATAAGAGGTCCGGTGTTTTGATGCAACATCCATATCCTGGCTACTACTACCCAAGCTTGGTCGCGGAGTATGTGTTCGTATTCCAGAAACCAGCGCCCACGAAAAAGCATAACAACATATATTGGAATCGAAGTAGCGCCGAGAAAGCCGCAAACGAAATTGACATGTCGGACTATCAGGGCGAAAAAAGCAAAAACGTATGGAAGATTCGGCAGTTAGCTCCCCAACAAAATCTCCATCCTTGCCCATTTCCGCTGGAACTTGCAGAAAGGGTGATTGAATTGTATTCGTATAAAGGAGATCCAGTCATAGACATCTTTGCTGGAAGCGGGCAAACGAATTGCGCTGCAGAGAAACTAGGACGAAAACATCTAGGCATTGAGACCCAACAGAAGTACATTAATTATGCGGTACAGCAACTTAATCAAATTTTGGTACAGCTAGAGTTATTTGATTCGAATCACGCATAAAAGGTAGTTTGATGAATATTTACGCCGACCTTACCGAAGTAACGTATACGCCTACCCTTTGCTCTAATCTAAAACACTTTCCAATAGACCAACTGCCGTTGGCGTTGTCAAATAACGCAGCCTTTTTGTTGACGATTGATTCGGCAAACCAACTCGCGGTCAGTTGGTGGGTTACTCCGAAAAGGACAAGGTCCTATCCTTACGCGAGAGTTTATGATACCTTAGGTTTTTCCGGTAAGAAAGTCACCATAATACCCTTTATGAAAGACGAAGGAAAGGACGGAGATCGGGACTTTGTTCAATGGGACACAATCTGTTTAATGAGTCTGTTGGGCGTATATGTAGTGATAGCTTACTATGACGATGCTTCTAAGAACATCAAATACAACAATAAAATAACTCAACAAAGATTCAATACAGAGCACGTTGTCAATGAAATCGCCCAACTTTTGTCCTATCAGTCTGATGCTTTACACTGGAATTTATCGCGAGTCGATAATGTCGCAGGAATTGGTCAAATGGCATTAGACGCGTATACTACAATTTCGCACCAACTCAATGTTGAAATGACTTCATGGGAAAGTGCTCAGCAACGAATTTCCGACCTGCGCCAAAACAAAGAGCATTTTATGCTGTACTCAAGAGAACTGGCAAAGCAAGCGCAGACCAGAGAAAGTCTAACCATTCAGCCAAAAGAACACTTAACTGGCATCAAAGCAACGTTGACCATACAGAATTTTCTAGGAGGTTGTTATTATTGGACCTGTGACGAGGTTGAAATCCATGGCAACCAATTGTATTTGATTGAAGGGAAACACTCTAGGAAAGCAAAACTGCCATCAGATGGTGACATTAAAGATGCACTACTGAAAATGATGCTATTTGCGAATTTGGAAAATCTTAGAGTTGGAGCGAAACAATACATTCCAATACCAATTGTGAAACTGACGACAGCCCCTGGTCTGAGTCTTAAATCCCAAAGTGCCAAAATGAAATCAAAGCTACGAAAGTTATGGCACGAATCACGCATTAACGGGTTCCGGGTTTCCATTAATGGAGAATATCTGACCTTACATTCCATGTGATGAATATCATTAGGCTACGCAGTGTTTGCAGATAATAGTTGCTCTCTGGAACTTTATCCCTTGTCACATGAGGGAAGTCTATTGAATATATCCTCATTGTCTTGAATTATTTGTTCTTTGGTGTTTCGTATCCTCACGACCATACGGATACGGTTAAAAATGTTCTCTTGACTCGCTTTAGAAATTCTTTACCTCCGTTTTCAAAGCGTCGTCATCAACTTTTTAAATGCGTTGAGTTGCGGTTGAATGATATGCGGCTCCTCGACTTTCGCGTCGAGTGCTTCGATCGTCTTCAATCCGTTGCCGGTTATTCCAACAACAATTCGATCTTCTCGTCCGATATGCCCACTCTCGATAAGTCTCTTTGTTGCGGCGAGAGTGACGCCTCCGGCGGTTTCGGTAAAGATTCCCTCTGTTGCCGCGAGAAGTTTGATTGCTTCAACGATCTCCTCATCCGTGGCGAATTCTCCCTGACCACCCGAGTTGCGCACCGTAGAGACGGCGTAGATGCCGTCGGCAGGGTTTCCGATCGCCAGCGACTTCGCGATAGTATTCGGCTTGACCGGTTTGACGAAGTCCCCATTCTCCTTGAGCGTCGCAACAATCGGCCCGCACCCTTCTGCCTGAGCCACATGAATCTTTGTCTTCGGTTCGTCGATTAAACCCATGAGATGGAGTTCCTTCAGCGATTTCTTGGCTTTCGTGACAAGTGAACCTCCCGCAGCTGGCAAAATGAGGTGATCGGGAGCCTCCCAGCCGAGTTGCTCAATCAATTCGAAGCATAGCGTTTTCGATCCCTCGGCGTAAAATGGTCGGAGATTAATATTTGCGAATGCCCAAGGATACACGCCGGCTATCTCACTACATAACCGGTTGACATCATCGTAGTTACCGGTGATGCCCACAACTGTCGGTGCGTAAACTAGCGACGCAATCACTTTGCCAAGTTCAAGATCTGCCGGGATAAAGATGAAGCAGTTGAGGTTTGCGATGGCGGCGTGTGCCGCAACCGCATTTGCCAAGTTTCCTGTTGATGCGCACGATACCGTGTCAAATCCAAACTCCTTGGATTTACTAAGCGCGACCGCAACAACACGATCTTTGAAGGATAGTGTGGGATGGCAAGCCGAGTCATCCTTAATATAAAGTTCCTTTACTCCAAGGGCGTCTTCCAAATTCTTGGCACGTATGAGTGGTGTAAACCCGGAAGTTAGACCGTCCGTGGGTTCGCCGTCAACTGGCAGCAAGTCAGCATATCGCCACAAGCTGTCGGGGCCGTTCTCAATCGATCTGCGCGAGATTGACTTCCGCACAACCTCGTAATCGTAATCTACCTCAAGCGGGCCAAAACAAAACTCGCACACATGTAAAGGTTCTTTCGGGTACTGACGTCCACATTCTCGGCATTTGAGTCCAATGACCTTCTCCATTAGTTCCTCCGCAGTTCATCAATATAAAAAAAGCCTACTATCACAGAGTTGCGACAATAGGCAATCTCACGAAAAAATGTCTCTGATTTAATCTCGAACCGCCTATCTCTAAATCTTAAAAAAGAAATACCGGCATCACCATCGCGAGATTAACGCATCGCATACGTAAGTTAAAATCTATAGGAAAATGACGTATTATTTCGAGTGGCTTGAATTTTGAGAGATAATCGTATAATCTTGGCTTCACCAAAATCCAACAGAATTTTGTTGACATATGTCTAGTCTTCATTTGAAACTTTCCCACGCATTTCGGAAAATCTCGGCACCCCTATGCTACTCGTTCCAAACGACATAAATTCACATGAGAGGTCTTCCGTCATGCGTTTCTTGGGTTGCCGCACGCGCATAAATTCTAGCATAAGTTCCGATTAGAGGCAAACGAAAATGCAATATACCGACTCAAGTTGTCGCCTTCGTACAACAATCTGTTAGATTGTGATGACCACACAACCGAATACCGTATGTCGCCTATTTTCTAGACAGGCTCTAAACCTCCGTTTTCCAAACGTCAATCTAGCGTCCCCGCTCTATTGAATGGCAATCACGGTCTCACGGTTCCTACTGGAAACGTTCGATTGATATAAAGATTGTGAAAAGTGTGAAATTTTGAAGGTCCACTAAACGGCATTCTTTAGGGTTAATCTAGAAGCCTCAAAAACTGCTAAATCGTCAATACCACTTCAATCTCGTTATTTCCAGGTCGTAATTCGACTCGGATGAACAAGAGTTGGTCGCCCAGCCATTTCACTTCCTTGGCGTTCGAATTTACAAGACTTAACCCTTGGTGGTCTCCCCAGATCGCGAAACCGTAGGGCATCGCCTTATTGGACTCAAGCGAAAAGCGCATCTGCAACCGATCTCTAGTGCGGTTAGGGTAGAAATCTTCAATCTCTGGTAAGGTAAATTCGACACCGTGGCGAGACTCGGTAGGCGGAGAGACATAATTTTTCATATCGATTGGCTCCATTTTGTCCCTCTCAAAGATCAATTGGCACTCCTCATCGTAATAATGAAGGGTTGACTGAGAAGAAGCGTTTAATGCATTCTCATCAGCCTCGAGTCTATCACTCATGAGCAAGAAAGTTGGCGGTGTCTGATTAAATGCAAGTTGATAATCGTTAACTGCGTCAGAGAGCAGCATCACCTGAGTCGCTTCATGGTCGCAAACCTTGCCGAGAAAAGCTTGAAGTTCCTCCGTCCCTTCCGACTCCAATTCCATCAAATCTGCGGCGTCGAGATAATGGACGTAACCGAGCCAACGGTTCCATCCCGCGCTTGCTGCATACCAATCGAACGTCCGCGCGGCTCTACCGCTTGAGATCCATTGCTGAAGTGATACCTCATGACTGTCTTGAGAATCTTCTTCTTGCGGCTCCCGATTGTCCGAAAGATTTAAAGAAGAACGTTGAATGGCCACAATTGGGCTCGGCGGCGTTCCGGCGAGGTTGTGGTTGTCTTTCGAAGGGTAAAAATAACCGAATGGACACCCGCGGTCGTCTCCGAGTTCCAAATCTGCAACATCCCACAGATATCCCCATAGTCCCTTGAACCCAACCTGTTCCACAGCATGGAGAAGTACATGGTTTTTCTTGTCTGCGCCTGCAACTCGAGGTGTTGCCCACTCCATTACTCGCTGTATCTTATCCCATTCGGACGACACATACTTGGGCAATTTCTCCCGCATCGTCACGATATGCTCAGCTGACCGGATGGGATCGTCTAGACCGACATTCGTCCCCCAAGTTGGACCGATATCCAACATCAGAAGCGGTTCATCTCCATGTGATTCATGCCATTCGGTGAGATTATCGGCGAAGATACGTGCCGAATTTCCATCAATTGCCCAAGTTACCGGAATTCCGTATTTGTGAGCAACTTCCGCAAGTAATCTCATTCCACCTCTGAGAGTTCTGCGATCATCGGAAATTGCTTTACACACCAGCGAAAAGGTCAACATAATTTCGGTTCTTCAGGGTTAAGTGTGGGAATGAAACTTACTACAGGAAGGCGCGTCTGCCCCTGAGTTCAAATTGATCGCAATAATTCCCACTATGGTTCTGGAGACTCCAATCTATACGCTTTTGATGATTTCGACTAGGCTTTTGTTAGGATCAACTGAGTGGATAACGAAGGATCAAGCGAATGGATAATGAGCGCGATAGCAATCCCATAGTAAATCCCTCAACTGAGCGGATAGATCAAGGGACGAATAGTGACTGCGATAGAGTTCCCATAGAAAATCCCGTACGATAGAGATCCACTAAACACTTACCAGTTTGGCTATGCCCTGATAACCACTGAAAGAAAACGTCCCTTACTTCCCGCAACTCGTTACTTTTAGTGGTCTTCTCGCTAAGTATTTAACGCATGCCGAAACCAAGTTTTTTCTTGAAAACTTGGTTTCTTCCCTGAATCCTAGTCCCCTCAAGATAACGATTTAGCCGACTCATCATCGACAACGTGCCACATGCAATCAAGGTAATCACAAAAATCCATCAAGCGAGTGAATAGCGAGTGCGATAGAGATCCAATAAATCACAGTTCAGACAATGTGAACTACCGACACCCAACACTTATCATAAACACTTATCAAGTAAACCATTTAGATTGATAGCTTAACATGTATGTGGTACATTGTAACAGGCAATGACAAAACGTCACGGCGACGGAACGTTTTTTTCTGTTAGCATTGAGAATCCCGAGAACCTGCACACCAAAGAAAACCTCCGTTTCGGAAAATGCTAACACACCGCATAAGTCGGCGCTCCGTTGGCATCTCTTTTCACCGTGTCGGTTCAATGAGAAAAAACCGCGCGCGGATCCAAAACGCGCAATGAATTGCGCCGCTACGAACCCGCGCTTCCTGTAACTTATAGATTACGAATGGGTATCAGATGAAGCAAGTTCAAATCAAACTCACAGACGAAGAACGTACCGACACAATCTATCAACCAGTCTACGCTGCCGCTACCGCCATTGTTGACACGCTTATTAAGGCGCATCCCGAATGGAAGGACGTGCCAAGACGCAAAATCCAAGATCGAACCTTCAATCCGTTCCGCGACAAATTCGCAAAAAAGTGAAAGCCATTCTATACAAGCACTTTCAAGCAGAATGCAAAATGCCGCTCCAAGCCGCGTCACTACACGCTTCGGCGGCAATTTCCGAGGTCATAAAAAAAGTGCTTGAAAGTCTCAACTGCATCGCAATAGAAATTGCCAATGACGACGGCAATACTGAGACTTGGTTTCTGACCATGGATATCGATTCCAAGCCAATTCGAACAAAGGTAGATGCCATCAGCCTCCAGGATTATTTTGGAAAGATGTCCAATTTTATTTTCCACACTTAACTCTGAAGAGCCATAATTTCAAATGTAATATGAGCTCCGAGGAAATTCACGTCATTCGCGGACGAATCCGAGTATAACCCATTATACTGTCGTGATTGCCAAGAGAAAATCGAACTCAATTATCCGGTCTTTCAAGAGACCCAGTTTTCGAACGAAAACCACCTAAGATAAGGGTACGGATTCGGTTTATACTACCATGAGTTAACTGGATTGTCACATCTTTTGGGAGACCAATTCGGAATCTGGTGTCGGACAGGAATCTTCGAGACCAGGTCCGAAGAGTCATCTTCTTTATGAACTAGGGTGACCGTCCGAACCCCAAAATCCTCCTGAACGAATCTACAGTTCTATTCCGGGGATCTCACGGCCAAGTATCGATATTTTGCAGGAGCCAGTCAAATCGAGAAGTCACATATTCTTCCGTTTCTATCCAGCTGCCTCATTAGAATTATGAAATCAACTTTGGTGTCGCCAAACAGCGCCATTCCAGTCGCGCCCGGGGCTTGAAATCAAGTCCCGACTGAAACGTCCTTAAAGACTAAATGCTTGAATTTATGTGCCGTTGATGCCGGTCAGAACTGTAAGGATTCAAGATGTGAGAAAGCATGAAGATGTCTACATGTTCCGGAAAAGCTGATATATCCTATCGAGCGCCTCATTTCGCGTGCAAAATTAAACCATCTAAATGCAGAATGACGAGGTCACGGATATCCGTGACGTGCCAATTTTAATTCTTGTACTCTGTCTGGACGAGTGCTATAATATGCGAGGTTTTTTTACAAGCATTTTTGTAGGGCGTACGTTCCTAACGGATTGGCTCCAAATCCATCATTAAAGCACCGAAATCTAGAGGTTACGTATCGTGGCATCTCGACGACAATTTTTCAAGTTCCTCGGGTGGGGCAACTTTGTGGCTGCACTCGGACTTGCGTTTGGCCCAGGATTGATTCGATTCTTATACCCTCGTGTTCTGTTTGAACCCTCCTCAACCTTCAAAGCAGGGTTTCCCGATGAATATCCACCCGGCACTGTGAGCGAAAAATACAAGAAAGATCCATTCGGGGTTTGGATTGTTCGACGGGAGGATGGTGAATTTTACGCGCTGTTGACCATTTGTACTCACCTCGGTTGTACACCTCGTTGGTTTGGCTCCGAGAATAAGTTTAAGTGTCCCTGTCACGGGAGCGGTTTTGATCGAGATGGTGTGAACTATGAAGGTCCGGCGCCACGACCGCTTGAGCGCGTGAAAATCGTTCTAGCCGAAGATGGACAGCTTGAAATTGATAAGTCGGTGAAATTCCTCGGCGAGAGAGGGGACTGGGGAAAACCGGGTTCGTTTTTGAAAGTTTAACTTACATAAGCTTACGACGCTAGAAGTGTCTATTGCGCCATGTGAGAAAGGAGCCATACAGATCCCCAAATGAGCAGTTTTCGCGTACTTTTTGCGTGCTCATGGGAGTGACTGCACATTTCTTATGAACGAGAATCGTAAAGGACTCAAGGAAAAGATTGTTAATTCTCAAATCTGGCGATCAATGTTCCGCCACGGTTACGAAGACACTGGAAGACGATACACGCTGCAAATTCTCCAGAACGTATGGCTGCATCTACATCCACCGCGTGTTCCGAGACATGGGATCAACTTCCGCTTCACTTGGTGCATGGGCGGAATCACCTTCTTGATGTTCCTTGTTACCGCCGTCACGGGTGTCTTGCTCATGTTTTACTATCGTCCTACCGCGGAATATGCGTTTCGAGATGTGCAGTATCTTGAGTTTGATATTCCGTTTGGGATGCTGTTACGCAACATGCACCGTTGGGCAGCGCACGGTATGGTAATCGCCGTCATGCTCCACATGTTCCGTGTTTTCCTAACCGGGTCCTATAAGAAGCCGCGTGAATTCAACTGGGGGGTTGGAGTTATACTGTTGGTTGTGACGCTCTTTCTGAGTTTCACGGGCTACCTGCTTCCGTGGGACCAACTCGCGTTCTGGGCGGTCACGGTCGGTACGAATATGGCACGTGCGACACCGGTCCTGGGACATGAGGGGCCATTCCATCCTCAGGACATCACCCAAGAGAACGATGTGCGGTTTGCTCTCCTCGGCGGGACAATTGTGGGGCCCTCGACACTTTTGCGGTTTTATATCCTGCACTGCATCGCCGTGCCGTTGCTTGCGAGTGTGCTGATGGCATTACATTTTTGGCGGGTTCGTAAAGACGGTGGGATCTCGGGTCCTCTATGATTGGTAAAATGACGGTGACCTGAGAGTTAGTTGAAACATTCACATTCAGTCCGAAATCGCATCCGTTTAGATCGAGGTTTCAAATTATAATCCGCCCACGGTTAATAGTCAATTCCCAGTCTTCTGGCGCAAATTGGTAACATAGCAATTACATAAGTTCAAGCTTTTGAGGTAATCTGTAATCTATGGAAAATCTCATAATACTTATTACGAAACCTGATAATGTCCCAATTCTTGCTATTGTTTTTTTATTACCATACTTCACTTGGCTTTCGTTTAGCCAAGGCCGCAAAAACGACCTGGCTGGGACACCGGCCGAAGCGTCACTCAAAGACAAAGTTTACGTTTGGCCCTACCTCTGCCGAAATGAATTCATATGTGCGATAATCATCCTGCTCATCCTCGCCGTTTGGTCGATTACCATTGATGCGCCGTTAGAAGAACCGAGCGACCCCACTAAGACCCCCAACCCCTCTAAAGCACCGTGGTATTTCCTAGCCTTACAAGAGATGTTAGTGTATTTTGACCCGTGGATCGCAGGCGTCGTGTTGCCAGGGTTGATCATCGTAGGTTTGATTGCCATCCCTTATGTCGACATCAATCCGAAGGGGAAAGGCTACTACACGCTTAAAGAGCGCCCGTTTGCAATCGCGACCTTCTGTTTCGGATTTATCATCCTGTGGATTACTCTGATGGTCGTCGGTACATTTCTACGAGGCCCCGGTTGGAATTTCTTCGCCCCGTGGAAATATTGGGATCCCCACAAAGTCGTGCCTCTGACAAACGTCAATCTATCATATAAGTTCGGCATCCGAGATATGGGCACCGCGAATGTGTTCGGTTTCGTCGTTGTTGCCGGTTATTTTGCCTTGGGTCCGATTTTTTATTTTTGGAAGGTGCGAACTAGCGAGTTTCTCCAAGAATTGGGATTGGTACGGTATATTGTGGTTTCGTTCCTGTTTTTGACAATGCTCTCTCTTCCTATTAAGATGATTCTCCGGTGGGTATGGAATATCAAATATATTTGGGTTTCCCCTTGGTTTAATGTCTAGTGAATATCGTAATCTGAAGAACGCTTGAAGGACATGGCGAACCGAATTTCGTGCGGCTTATTTTTGTTGATTGACAAACGTTAAGGAGCCAATTGGGATCGTGAGGAACAAAAAAGATATCCCTGTAGAAGAGAAATCTTACGCAGTCTTATTCTTTATTCTCTCCGCTTTACTCGGTCTAGTTACGATTTGGGGATTTTGGAGTGAAGCAATTACGAGGCGACCGTGGAAGGGTATTCAGCAGAAGTTCTATCAGTACGAATATGAGAAGACGAAAATCGAATTGGAGAGAGCCAAGAAGAATCTACCGGAGATTACCGAACCAAAGGCGCTAGACCGGAAGAAACTGAGCGAACTGGAAAATACAGTGGCGGATGCAGAGGTAAAACGTGAAGAAGCGCTGCAGGAACGCAAATTCATTCAGAGCGAGTCCGACGCGATAAATTATAAGTATCAACATGCACTGCATGAAGCCAAAGCGCACCATACCTCCAGAGAGGGCGACCGTACCGTCGAAAAGTGGAAGAAAAAGCTCGATGAACTTGAATCGGCGATTGAAGGTCCATTGACTCAAGCTGTAATTAGTGCCGAACGGAAGTCGTCGGAGTCTCATAAAGTCCTTGCCCAGTTCTACGAGACCAACAATCACCTTGAAAATGCGCTAAGCACCTACCTACTTGCCGCGAAGTATGATCCCGGCAGTTCCGAAATCTCGGACAAAATTCGCACCGTTAGCGAGCAAGTCGAATCACTTGCGGCGGACAAGGTGAAACATGAAGCAGTCGCGCGAATCGACGAAAAACTTCACTCGCTGAAGCACGTCAAGACCTTCTTGGGAAGTCTGTTGGAGAGCCCGTTCTCCAAAACGCGCACAATAGTCCAGTATTACATGGAGGATTTCGATTTCACGGCGGATCGGTGCGCGACCTGTCACTTTGCCGTAGATAAGAGTGGTTATGATAGCTTCGGTAATGAGACCTTCGAAGAGATTGAAGGAGACGGAGAGAACCCCATCTCGATTCAGTTGGTGCACCCGCTGGTCCAAGTTGGCAGCGAATCCGTCCTGATTGACGAAGAGGAAGCCGAGGAGGAGAGCTACCAGTTAAGCGAAAACGGGCTTCTAACCTTCACTGATCCGGATATCTATGCCGATGTTGTGGAAATCGCCTACGAGACGGGCTACAATCCGTCACTTCGGACGCATCCCCACCGTGAAGTACTCTTGGCAAAACACCCTTCCGAAAGATTCGGTTGTACCCCGTGCCACGGCGGCCAAGGGCAAGCCCTAACCTCGAAAGCCGCTCACGCCCTTACACATCATGAGTATTGGCTAACACCCGTGTTGGGCTTGGACGAACATACCGGCAGATCGTCTCCCGAACTCCGTGGCTATATGGAATCGAATTGCCGTCGGTGCCATGATGGGGTCATGATGCTGGATGCTGTTTCGCCGCAAACAGGCGAATCACGAGATTACGCACCGAATCTTAGCAAGGGATTGGCACTGTTCGAGGACCTCGGGTGCCACGGTTGCCATGCTGTTGAGGGTTACTCCGCGCTGGACAACATTGACAAAGTTGGCCCATCACTAGCCAAGATTGGAAGCAAAGTGAATGGGATTGAATGGCTTGAGAGTTGGGTCAAGAATCCTAGTGCCCATTTAATCAACACCAAGATGCCGAATTTCTTCCCAAATCCAAAGATGACTCAACTCGTTTATTTCAAGAACGGGAACAAGCGCACCGGCGTGGTCACAAAAACGGATGGTGGAATTATTGTACAAGGTGACGACGGGACGGAATTTGTATACGGCGACGACGCGGTGGAGAAAGTGGTTGACGAGGTGAAATCGATTGCCCAATATCTTGCGCAGTTGCGCGATTCAACGATTGAAGAGGTTGATGACAGATACTCGACTTCCGCTCGCGCAATTGCTGCGGGAGAGCAGGTCGTAAAGTCGGTCGGATGCCTCGCGTGCCATTCGGTTGACGGTCTCGGGAGCGATTTCGCGCCGGAGTTGGACAATGTGGGGAGCAAGGTTACACCTAATTACCTTCGGCAGTGGATTAGCGATCCAAAATCTTACGACCCCGACACCGCCATGCCTAGCTTACGTTTGACCAAATCCGAAGTGGACAACACAGTAGCCTACCTAATGTCGCTGAAGACGTCTACTAACGTCGCCATGGCGGAAAGCAAATATCAGCATGCATTAAGCGATCCCGCGGAAGGTGAGAAGTTGGTCAGGAGTTATGGTTGCTATGGCTGCCACAACATTCCTGGTTTTGAGAATGAATCGAAAGTTGGCGCCGATTTAGGTGAGTTTGGTGCCAAGACTACTGAAGAGTTCGATTTTGGAGACACGGTTGGCATTGAGCATAGTTGGCACGGTTGGACAATTGGCAAAATCACGAATCCCAGACGTTTTCAAACACGCCGAATTGTGTCGAGGATGCCGGTGTTTCCAGTTGATGAAGAAGATGCACGCGCACTTGCGGTTCTGCTCAAGAGCTTCCAACCTATAAAGTACCCCGTCAGTTACGTCTATCAACCCAGTCGGCGGACACAGCAGATTGATGCAGGTCGTCGATTGGCGAAAAAATATAACTGTACCGGGTGCCATGAGATCGAAGGCAAAGGCGGGACGTATATTGACATCGTCATGGCGCATGAAGGGTTGGACCAGCTTCAAGCAAAACAGTTCGCTCCACCGACGCTGCAAGCACAAGGCGCAAAAGTCTATCCCGACTGGTTATTTGAATTCTTAAAGAATCCTAGCGCGGTTCGGTACGGACTCAAAGTTCGGATGCCCACCTTCGGTCTGTCAGACAGCGAGGCAACGACGCTTGTCGAATACTTCTCATCTCTCTCCGATGAGCCTTTCCCGTATAAGACAATCGCCTTGAAACCCGCAACACGCGCCGAGTTGAGAGTAGGCAAACAGATATTCGATGCCCTCGAGTGCATATCATGCCATCCGGAGCAAGGCGAAGTGATTCCGGACGGAAGCAATAAGACAGGGCGTCCCGACCTTGCCCTAGCCAAACCCCGCCTGAAAGCAGATTGGATTATTGATTGGCTCAAAGAGCCGCAGTCCTTCCAACCGGGAACCGCGATGCCCCAAGCGTGGCCGAAGATTGGCGGTGAGTACCAACCTGTCGAAGGCTTCGCGAACGATGACGCGGAAAAACAGATTCGACTCGTAAGAGATTACCTTCTCTCATTAGCCAAGTGATCTGGAGTCGCTATGCGGCATCTAATTATCATCGTTGGGATGTTTGCAGCTAGCATGAGTTGGCTGATTTGGATTTGTCGCGTGGTCGATCCAAGTACTCGTTACGGCTCCAAAGTAGAATACAATTACGCCAGATATTGTGCCGGTTGTCATGGACCCAATGGTGAAGGTAACGGACGAATCGGCAGATTCAAAAAGCTTGAACCTGCCAACTTGACGAAAGTTGATTTCTGGGATAACCGCAGCGACGAGCAACTAATCCATAGTATTGATGCCGGCAAGGACGACATGCCGGCATTTTTTTATTATCTGACGAATGAAGAGCAGCGGGAAATCCTCACCTTTATCAAAGAAAACTTCCGCCCAACGCTGGTGCCCAATTAATCAACAATCTACGTAGAGTCTAGGAGTCGGAATAATACACCCATATCCTGGTTGAAGCGATTGCGAATGCCCAATCTACTATGCCATGGCATTTAGGGATCGACTCGCCAAAACCAAGGGTCTTGACACTGTTTTAGGCAGATTCTCATGTGACGCGACGGGGGACGCGGTATACTCAACGATTGTACTATTCGTCAATGACGGCCAGCTTGAAGTGTTCGAGTGTACCGTTATGACGAATCCCGATTCATACTCAACGCGCAACGGCGATAACAGAATCGTCAGAGGTGGAAGCAGCTTGGGCGCGCCTCCTACCAGTCACGGATATCCGTGAGATTGAATCTTTAATTCTTGATTCTATTTTTCGAGCCGTGCTATCATACTCGCAATTGAAAAACAATTTCACTGTTGTATCTCGAATATAGAAAGGACAACTAAACTGATGAAAACCGTAATGACCGTGACGACACTAAGTCTCCTCATCTTCATGGCAGGTCTGGTTGATGCTGGCACCATTACTGGCACTGTTATGTATGACGGCGACGCGCCCGCACGACCGATGCTAGCGGTGTCCAAGGATCAACACTGCATCGACTCTCTCAAAAGCACTAAATCTGAAGCCCTAGTTGTTTCCAAGGGAAAAGGGATTAAAAACGTGGTAGTTTATCTGCGTGCCCGTGGAGCGACGCCAACAGTTCCCACCAAAAATCCGGTCATGGATCAAGTAGATTGCCTTTATGTGCCTCACGTTCTGGTTGTCACTGCCGGTACTACGGTTGACGTGCAATCCAGCGATCCGGTGGCGCACAACGTCCATTCTCACGCAAAGAAAAATGAAGCGCCGAACTGGCAGATACCTGGTCCCGGTAAAGCACTGCCCTTGAAGTTAGAGAAACGCGAAGCCATAAAGTTTACATGCGACATCCACAACTGGATGACAGGATATATTTTCGTGGTGGACAATGACTACTATGCCGTGACGGGGTACCAAGACAGTAAAGGCAAATGGGTAAGCTCCAGCAGTTATGAAGCTTCGAGCGATAACGGCGCGTACGCAATCAAGGGCGTTCCCGCGGGTAGATATCGAGTCCAAGCGTGGCATGAGGAACTTGGCACGACTAAAGCGAAAGCGGTTGAAGTCGCCGCGAGCGGTGAACTCGAAGTCAACTTTACTAGTGCCGATTTCAAAAAGAAAACTGCGAAATAGCACATTTAGACACGTTAGTTTCACGTAGGCAATACACGGTCAGTTAGCTGACTGTCTAGACTGCGAAACACAAACGTTATGCGCTGTATTTCCACAGACTCCAAAAATAGGCTGTATTTTTATATCGGGTTGCTCGTCATGTATCTGCTGTTGGCGATTGTGCCCGCATTCGCTCAACAGGACGCGACCGATGTGGAATACCGCCATTTCCCGAAGATTGGTAGCCGCAGTGCCGCTTGGATCGCTGCCCAACTGCATCTGTTGTTCGGTTCCTTCATCCTCGGTGTACCGATGTTTGCTGTCGTCATTGAGTATGTCGGCATGAAAACGAAGGACAAGCGTTACGACAAGATGGCGCAGGAGTTCATCAAACTGTGCATGGGAGCGTTCTCGACAACTGCCTTGTTGGGTGGTGTGTTGGTTTTCGTTCTCATCTGGTGCTATCCCAAGTTTATGAACAAGCTGACGGGCATCTTCGGCCCATCAATGATCTTCTATGTTATCCTGTTCTTTGGGGAAACCTTCACGCTCTATCTCTACTCTTACGGCTGGGACCGCATGCAGGGGGCGGTGTCGAAGAGGTGGCACCTGTTCCTGGGGGTACTTCTAAATGTGTTCGGCACGGCTATCATGTTTGTCTCCAATGCGTGGCTGACATACCAGACTAGCCCGGCGATTATGGGAGCGGACCACAAGCCGATTTCACTTCATGACGAAAAAACCGGTGAGTTCATCGGTACGCTATGGCAGGCGGTAAATAACTACACTTGGATGCCGGTCAACATCCACCGTCTTATCGGGAATATAGCTTTCGGTGGTGCCATCGTCGGCGCCTATGCCGCTTTCCGCTTTCTGGTTGCCAAAACAAAAGAAGACAAAGCGCATTACGATTGGATGGGATATACGGGCAACTTTATTGCACTGTGCGGGCTGATCCCGTTGCCGTTCGCGGGGTACTGGCTCGGACGCGAGATTTACTTGTTCAACGAGACGATGGGCATTAACATGATGGGAAGCCTGTTTTCTTGGTTGTTCATTATACAAGCAGTGATGATTGGAGTGTTGTTCATTGGGGCAAACTACTACCTCTGGTCCGGGATGACACGTATCAAAGGTGGAGAGATTTACGCACGCTACCGACCCTATATGATTGCTATAATCGTCATCTGTGTGGCGGTCTGGATGACGCCGCGGACATTGATCATGTCTCCCAAAGAGATGGCGGCTATGGGCGGGACAAATCACCCCCTCGTCGGATTCTTCGGTCTGATGACCGCGAAGAACACGGTCGTAAACATTATCATATTGACCACCTTCCTCAGTTTTCTCTTTTACCGACGTTCCGGTAAAGCTCCGACGGTGGGCTGGAAAAAAATTGGAAACGCAATCATCGCGGTCATTTTCGGAGTTGCCATTGCCGCGATTATCACTATAGGTCTTGCTGGCTTCAAAGTCGAAAGTGACTTCCGGGTCAACGTGCTAACTCCGGTTCAAGTGTTAATTGCATTGGCGGTCATGATTGCAGTTACGGTCACTGACTTAATCATGTATAGAAAGGCCATGCGTTCGAACGATATTAACTGGGGCCAGATGACCGACCGCTCGCAGTACGTCCTGATACTTCTCGCCATCACCTTCACCTCGCTGATGGGACTGATGGGGTACGCGCGTTCCGGTCTTCGCGAAAACTGGCACATCTTTGGCGTGATGCCTGACACCTCGCCGGATGCGTTCACGCCGCTGCTTGGGGACGCCGTAAATGTCATTGCCATTATCATGGTCGTTTTCTTCGCTCTTGTTGGCTTTATCTTCTGGATTGGATTGTGGGGCGACAAGAAAAAAGCGGAACACGCGCCTATTGCAGCAGAAGGCGCTACAAGTGATGATTAAGACGTAGTTTTATGCTCGATCGAGACTTGTATCGACTCACCTCAGTTATCCCAATGAGAGCTAGGAAATAGGAAATTCCCAATGTCAAACACGATCACAAAAATCGCTAGTCTCGTTGTTATGATCGTGAGTTTTATTGGCTACGTCGCGAAAGCCCCCGCGTTCCCGATTGCGTCCGAAAACCTGTTGCCGTGGTCGACATGGTTCTTCATCTCCGCGATTGCAAACATAATTCTTTGGCAGCGGGTAATGAAGTTACTGGCATTTGCATTGTTGGTAATCTGGTTTTACGCGTTTGCCGCCAGCATTGTTCCGGAAACCTCGACCGCAAAAGTGGACGTGTCTAGCATTGAACGAACTCCTGAGGCGTTTGTCGAGGCGGGAGAGCTGATTTTCAACGGAAAAGGGAAATGCAACACCTGTCACACACTCGACACGTCAGCGCCTAAAGGTCGCTGTCCGGATTTGTCAGATGTGGGCGCCCGAGCCGCTACGCGCCAACCCGGTGTGTCCGCAAAGGACTATCTGATTGAGTCCACTTACGAACCTCACAAGTTTCTTGTTACCGGTTACGGAAACATCATGCCGCCGGTTTGGAAGCCGCCGATAAGCCTGACTGAATTGGAGATCGAGACCGTTATCGCCTTTCTTCAAGATCAGGGCGGAGAGGTTGACCTGACACGGTTTGAACCGCCTGTAGATATAAGTACCCCTGACGAGGGCGCAGTGGAGTTGCCGCCTCTCCTCGCTGGAGATATTGAGCGCGGTAAGAAGGTATTCGTGGATGGCGCGAAATGCATCGCGTGCCACGCGGTCGCCGGGATTGCGCAGCCAGCCGGGCAAACCCTGGACGACGGTGTCGAAGTCGTCGCCGCTCCCGACTTAACGGATATTGCGTCATTGAACAGCATGCGGTATATCGAAGAATCCATCGTTAAACCGAACGCGCTCATCGTAAGCGGCTACGGCTCCGTCACGGTGAAAACGGGCGGCGCATCAGTTCAAGGAACGCTCGTCTCCCAAGACGAAGAAAAAATCACTGTGCGCGTGAAAGACGCTGCCGGTGCTGAAGTCGAACAGACGATTCTCTTAACCGAACTTGACGCCGAGCCAATCGCGGAACTGTCCAATCTAAAAGAACAAGGATATTTCTGGGTTGAAGTCACCGTCGCAGACACCGGAACAAAGGTGAGCGGTAACCTTGCCGAAGAGGATGTAGAGAACGTCACAATCCAAGTTGGTGGAGAAACTCAATCCGTATCCAAAGCAAACGTAACCGTACAAGCGACCATAATCGATTTTGACGGTAATGAGATCGTCGGTGAATTGGTGTCAGAGAATGAGGACGAAGTCACACTGATCGTCGATGGGGAGGAGCAAGTCATCGATACCTTCGATATTGACGAAGGACCTATTTATGGACGCGCCTTCGGCAAACGCCTTAGTGTTACTTCGCCAATGCCTGACAACTTCCCACTCCTGTTGTCTGTCGCAGACATGAGCGATCTGCTCGCATTCTTGGCGTCATTGACGGGAGTGGCGACGGACGTAGTTGTTGAAGCTGAAGTTTCCGACGTCGAAGCGGAGGAACCTGCTGAGTGACGACACTTTTCGCCGTGTTTGCCTTTGGGTTTCCATCTAAACCAACCGACTTCTTCGCTTTCCGGAACTGAGACAGTGGATCGTGCCATTAGGAGATCTAATTGATGATGAAAAGGATATCGCTTTTTACTAGATGCCTGATTCTTTTTATCTTGGTATGGCTCTTTCTGCGATTCTTTATCGGTGGAGTGTGGTCCGTACCATTGCCCGCAAGCGTTATTGCGATGTACGTCGGGCTGATACTCTTGGCGATTCTTGTACATGTTTCGGTCGAAGACGACAGATTTCGCGAGTTTCTGCGGCCCATCAAAGAGACGCTGGTTGATGATGACAAAAAGATACGACGGATGGCATTGGTTGTTCTAATCCCACTTGTGATGCTTGTATTTTCGTTTTCTAAGGTTTCTACAAAAGCAGATCCACCGGCGGCATTGCGAGTTGCGCACCCGGCGCCGCCCGATGAGTTAACCTATCGTGATAAGGTAATCGGTGTAACGCGGGAAGTAGAAAACCCTTTCCGGCATCTCGAAAAAGACGACGTAGAAGCATTCAAAGCACATGCAGAAAACGGCCGCCGGGTCTACTATCAGAACTGTTTTTATTGCCACGGTGACGACCTTGACGGCGAAGGACATTTTGCACACGGATTAAACCCGCTACCCGCGAACTTCCAAGACCCCGGCATTATTCCGAACTACAAGGAATCCTTCTTTTTCTGGCGCATCAGCAAGGGTGGACCGGGGCTGCCGCCTTCTGCTGCCCCTTGGGACTCCGCCATGCCGGTCTGGGAGAACTTTTTGACCGAAGAGGAGATTTGGGACGTCATCATCTTTTTGTCTGAGTATACTGGCTATAAGCCGAGGACGTTTGGTGAAGAAGCTCACTGAGCATCAGCAAGTAATTCAATTCTGGCGAGCCGACCATGCTTCTCAATTAGCGGCGATAATTCAGTAGAGGTTGCCATTTCAAGGACACTGGGAATCGAGTGGGCACTCCTCCGATCTTGTTCTGCATTACGAGTCATAGAAACTCTCTCCGCTGTGAAGATAGTGTCAAACGGAGAATAATCTTCTAATGAAGCGACTTCTCGACAAGAGATCACTCTCTATAATTATATCAGGTATCCTCCTGCTTCCTGCAATTATAGCGTACCCGGTATTTGCACAGGGGAAGTCTGCCCCCGCTGCTTCTGAGGCGGGAAAGGCATTATACCTAGACAAGTGCGCTCATTGCCACGGTGTTGAGGGAGCCGGCGATGGGTCTGCTGCCGAGAATCTGCTGCCAAGACCTAGGGATTTTACATCTGGGCTTTACAAGATCAGATCCACCGAGAGTGGAAACCTACCGACGGACCAGGACCTCTTTGACGTGATATCGAACGGCATGCCGGGATCGTCAATGCCAGCGTGGGAAGAGCTCCTCAACGAAGATGATCGATGGAGCCTCGTTGCACAAATCAAAACGTACTTTGAAGATTTTGAGGGTGCGTCGCCGCGGGTGATTGATCTATCAGGTAAGGTGCCTTATTCTGAGGAGAGTGTTGCGAAGGGGAAAGAGTTTTACGCCAAACTTGGCTGCGTCGAATGTCACGGCGTACTTGGGCGGGGGGACGGTACCTCCGCTCCCGATCTTACGGACCATTGGCTATTTCCTACCTGGCCCGCTAATATGGAGCACAGTTGGAATTACAGGGGCGGTTCGACCACGGAGGATATTTTCAAACGGTTTATAGGCGGTATTTCCGGGTCCCCAATGCCGGCATTCGTGTCGTCTTTCCGAGTTGGTTTGACCGACGCCGAGGCGGAGCGGATTGTCGCGCTTGAAGAGAAAGACGAGATGACGGAAGAGGAGGAGACCGAGTATGCAGAGCTGGAGGAAAAAGCCATCGAGTACGAAGACATTATGCTCGACATTGAAGAGGGCAGTGAAGTCACGGCCGACGACCAGAAAAAACTCGCCGATGCCATGAAGCCGATATTCGAGAAGAGTTGGCACTTGGCGAACTACGTGAAATCGTTGGGACGCGAAGACCGTCCTCCGGCCGCCGTCGGTGACAAAGTACTTCGTTCACAATACCGGTTAGGCGATCTGCCGGGGTTAAATGACGCCGCCTGGGGTGAAATCGAAGAAGCGAGCTACTTTCCACTGGTCGGCCAGGTAGTAATTGAGCCGCGGCAGTTCAACCCGTCCATAGATTCGGTAACAGCCAAGTCCTTCTATAACGAGAATGAAGTCGCATTTCTCTTTACGTGGGATGATAGGACGAAAACCCTTCCTAAGAAGGATGACGAAACAGGCGAAACTGTTGAAGATGCCATTGCCATTCAATTCCCTGTAAAAGTGCCTAAGGGTCCGACTGATCCCAAACCGTATTTTATCTGGGGTGGACGGCGTCCCGTTTACCTCTGGCAATGGAAGGTCGCCGAACCTGACAAGATTACGGAAATGAACGCCAAAGGCATTGAGAGTGCTTCCCTCCAAGCATCGCAAAGCCAGATAGAATCCGAAGGAGCATACGAGGACGGGCGGTACCGTCTGTGGGTCAAGCGATCGCTTAAGACGGATGACAAGAATGACCTTAAGTTTGAACCCGGAGTCTTTATTCCCATCGCTTTCTCCGCCTGGGACGGCGATAACGGCGACGTGAAAACGAAGCGAGCTATGTCGACATGGTACACGTTCGTTCTTGATCCTGTTCCCTCAAATAGACGTTTCGTGTATCCGCCTGTTGTTGCCCTGATTTCGGTCGGGTTCCTCTTTGGTTTGAGAGGTAGTGTGAGAAGACGGGTGAACACGAATAGTACATAAGTAACTTGCTTAACGGTAGACCGACACTTTATGCGAGACATGAGAATGTTGGCAAGTTAGCGATAATGGATTGTAGAATCGTGAATCTGTCGAGACATTGTAGAATCGATTTGAGCCAATCAAAAAAGTCCAAAAAAGGAGTTGAATCATGAAAATCCAAGTTGTTACCATCCTAACTATTATTATCGCGGGCATTTTTGCGACCGGTGCCATCGCTGCCGGAGAAGGCGAAGCCGGGGAATCACTTGTGTTTCCCGCAAGTTATAAAGCGGGGAGTGTTTCCAACGGCGGCACTATAACCGGTACGGTCAAGTTTGAGGGCGAAGCCCCCGCAATGAAAAAACTCGAGATTACCAAAAATCCGGAAGTCTGCGGTTTAACCGATAAACTTGATGAATCGGTGGTGGTCGGCGAAGGCAACGCCTTGAAAAACACCATCGTTTATCTCATGGACATATCGTCAGGTGGAGGTTTTGCGAAAGGTAAGAAGGTCAAATATCAAATTGATCAGAAGGGTTGTCAGTTCAATCCGCATGTTCAACTGCAGCCCGTCGGACAACGGCTGAACATGCTTAATCCCGACAAAATCATGCACAACGTGCATATCTTTAGCACAAAAAACCCTGCTTACAACAAGTCACAGCCGGGCAGCAGACGGAGAATGCCGGTTAAAGCGGTGAAGAAAGCGGAGGGTCCGGTGGCTGTTAAATGTGATGTCCACGGTTGGATGAAGGCTTGGATTGCGTACATTCCGCATCCATACTTCGCAGTCAGCGATGAGAACGGAAAATACAAGCTTGAAAACGTGCCTCCGGGAACCTACAAACTTGGCTATTGGCATGAAGCATGCGGAACGAATAATGAATCGCCCATCTCGGTGACTGTGGATGCCGGTGGCAGTGTCATGCAGGACTTTTTGCTATCCCTCAAGAAGTAGAGGAAATAGTTCGAATTCCAACCATGACGCATTCTCATTAAAGTTCGATTTGCCTCGACTACTTGCCGAATGGCTTTTGCCATCTGTTCCGATATGAAAGACGATTGCAGCATCCTTAAAATTTCAATCAAAGATGCGTCCGGTTGAAGTTGAGAACCTCTCCCACGCCTATGGTGACCGAAACGCCTTGGCAGATGTCAGTTTTGGTATCAATGCGGGAGAGATTTTCTCCTTTCTTGGTCCAAACGGCAGCGGCAAGACAACACTCTTTAAAATTCTCGCAACCTTGATTCCCTTGGAGCGAGGAGACGTCAAGCTCTTCGGGCACAACTTGGCTCGCGAATCGGGACAAGTCAGAAAGCACATCGGGGTTGTTTTTCAGCATGCAAGTTTGGATGTGAAACTCACGGTCGCAGAGAATCTCAGGCATCACGGACATCTCTACGGGATGTGGGGCGGAGATTTGAAACACCGGATACATGAGGTGCTCAATCAACAGCAATTGACCGACCGAGCGGCAGACCTTGTAGAGACGCTCTCCGGAGGATTGAGACGTCGCGCCGAACTTGCCAAGACGTTGCTTCATCAACCGAAATTATTGTTACTTGACGAGCCGAGCGCGGGACTTGACCCGATTGCACGTCGGAAATTTCTCGAATCGTTGGATAACCTTCGTGAAACGGCAGGAGTTACGGTCATCCTGACCACTCACATCCTGGATGAGGCTGAAACGTGTGATCGAGTCGGGATTCTCAACGTGGGAGAGTTAGTTGCCATCGGAACACCGGATGAACTAAAAAGTCGAATCAGTGGAGATATTGTTATCGTTGATTCGCCGGTACCCGATCAACTGGCACGTAAAATAAGCCAACAGTTTGGGCATAGAGTCGACTCGGACGATGACATGTTGCGTGTTGAATGTGATTGTGGACACGAGTTTGTGCGTGATGTTGTCGCTGCATTTCCATCAGAGATTCGCTCCGCCCGCTTCGGAAAACCGACGTTGGAGGACGTCTTCATAAAACTGACAGGACGCCGATTCGTCTCATAGACTCCTCGCCGTAGCGGGAGTAAGGAATCTCGGAATAAGCAACATTGTGACAAGCGGCCCAGAGGTTAGAAGTTGTATAACGGCCGAGAGTTGATGCATGTGTTAGAGAAAATGAGTAGTGTCCGCAATAGCGAGAATCTTATTCCCCGTTGTGACGATCTGGTGGCGTGAAATCATCAGATTTCTGCGTCAGCGGAGCCGTTTGGTCAGCGCATTCGCGCAGCCACTGTTATTTTGGCTTCTGCTGGGTGGCGGGCTAAACGCTTCATTCCGTCCGTCGGGGCTTCCTGCAGAGACAAACTATATTTCTTATTTTTACCCAGGCGTCTTGACGCTCATCCTGTTATTCACGGCGATTTTTTCAACCATCGCCGTGGTGCAAGACCGACGAGAAGGATTTCTACAAGGTGTTTTAGTTGCTCCGGTTTCCAGATGGAGCGTTGTTTGCGGACAAGCTTGTGGCGGAACTACATTGGCGCTCGTACAAGGCGCTCTTTTTCTCTTGCTGTCGCCAATTATTGGAATCCCCCTTGGCTTCGCAGCCATTCTGTCAACAGTTGGCGTGATGGTGCTTCTGAGTTTTGGGCTCACGAGCTTGGGGTTGGCGATTGCGTGGCGGATGGATTCGCCACAAGGATTTCACGCAGTGATGAATCTTATCCTCATCCCGATTTGGCTGCTATCTGGAGCGTTTTTCCCCGTAGCCGGAGTGTCGCCGCTGCTTGAATGGGTGATGAAAATAAATCCCGTGACTTACGGCGTTGCAGCGTTACGACGATGCCTCTATCTCAACAATCCTTCAGCGGTTGGTGAGATTCCTCAACTGACTTTATCGCTTGTTGTTATCGGTCTGTTCTGTATTGTGATGTATTTTGGCGCTGCTCATACTGCCTATCGTCGTGTGAACATTACGTGAGAGAAACGCTTTCCAACGAATTCAGCGACCTAGAAAGGAGATTTTAATGAAATGCTGAAATGGCTGAATTTCCCTGAATGGCTTCCAGAAAACGCGTCTACTTTTGGAGAAGGAGTCGATAACCTCTTTGTCCTAATCTACTGGATTACTGCCATCGTGTTTATAGCTGTAATGGCGGTACTCATCGGTTTTATGATTAAGTACCGCTTTAAAGAAGGACGCAAAGCGGATTACATTGAAGGTAGCACAACCCTCGAAATCACATGGACGGCAGTTACGACCGTCATAGTATTCGGGCTAGCAATGTTGAGCTTGCCGCAATGGAACAAACTCAAAATCCCGTCCCAGTTCCCTAGCGGTCCTGATGATGTCCTAGTACAAGTCAGCGGCAAACAATTCAACTGGGACATGACGTATCCAGGTCCTGACGGCCAACTGGGGACTGACGATGACCTGACGCTTGAGAATCAGTTACACGTACCGGTGAACAAGGTCGTGCACGTCAAACTTACATCAGAGGATGTCATCCACAGTTTCTTCTTACCGAATATGCGCGTCAAGCAGGATGCCTTGCCTGGGAGGACTATTGACGTGTGGTTTGATGCAACGAAGGTAGGCAAGTACGAAATCCCCTGCGCTGAACTTTGCGGATTTGGGCACTCCGGAATGCTCGGATACCTAAATGTCCATACGGATGACGCCTATGCGAAGTGGGTAGAAGAAGCTTGGAAATAGCGGCATGCCGCGTGCTGAAGAACCTCGATATGCCTTGCGGCACACTGTTTCGCTGTCTGCAAGTGGACCGCTGAGGTGAACTTCAAAGTTAGAGTCCTGTCCTTTGTGAATTAGATTGGAATGCGATCAGATGGGACAAACACAAATTAGAGAATCGCCAGAAGTTTCAGATTAAGTGGAAGAAGCAATTACCATTCAAAGGAAAGGAGTTCGTGTCGAATGAACGATCACGCAAATGAATCGCATGACCATCATCACGAGGAAAGTTTTGTCAGTAAGTACGTCTTTTCTCTCGACCACAAGATGATTGGAAAGCAATTCTTAATTTATGGATTGATTATGTTCATTGTCGGCGGTGGACTTGCGTTACTGTTCCGCTGGCAGCTTGCTTGGCCTGACAAACCTCTCCCAATCATCGGGGTTTCTCAGGAATATCTTGACGAGGGAGAAGTCGTCTCCGGCGCAGACAAAATGTGGGAGACGTGGGGCGAGGACGATGAGGAGAACTGGTTTGAGCGAACGATGCACGCCGGTATCATTGGACCAGAGTTCTACAATGCGCTGTTTACCATGCACGCGACTATCATGGTATTCTTCGTCGTCGTACCGTTGCTTGTTGGTGCGTTTGGGAATTTCCTCATTCCACTGATGATTGGCACAAGGGACATGGCGTTTCCCGTGCTAAATATGTTGTCCTTTTGGACGAGTGTGCTCGGCGCTGTTATCATGATGGCGGGGTTTTTCGTCCCGGGTGGACACGCCGCCGCGGGTTGGACCGGATACGCGCCGCTATCTTCGGTTCCGGACTTCACGGGCGTGTACTGGGGGCAGAACCTCTGGTGCATCGCGCTTATTGTTATGGGCGTTTCCTCACTGATGGGGTCCATTAACTACATCACCACCGTCATTAACATGCGCGCGCCGGGTATGACCTACTTTCGTCTCCCGCTAGTCATCTGGTCGCTCTTCATCGTAGCAATCCTCCTGTTGCTTGCGTTTCCTGTCGTAGCCTCCGCGCTTGCGTTGTTGCTTTTCGATAGAATGGCGGGGACGTCATTCTTCGCAGCAGCAGGCGGGGGCGAACCACTCCTCTGGCAGCACCTCTTCTGGTTCTTTGGGCATCCCGAGGTCTACATTCTGATATTGCCGGGCATGGGGCTCGCATCGGAGATGATTTCGGTCTTTTCCAGAAAGCCGATTTTCGGATACAAGTCGATGGTATACGCGATGATTTCTATCGCCTTTCTTAGCTGGGTCGTATGGGGGCACCACATGTTCCAGAGCGGGATGAACCCGGCATTAAGTATGGGGTTCATGACGACGACAATGTTGATTGCCGTTCCTTCCGCGATAAAAACCTTTAACTGGTTGGGCACCCTATTCCGTGGTTCGATTCGATTCACAGTGCCCATGCTGCATTCGATTGCTTTTGTCTCCATGTTCGTAATCGGGGGGCTCAGCGGTATCTACATGGCAAATTCGCCTGTAGACATCCACATCCACGATACCTACTACATTGTCGCGCATATCCATTATGTAGTCTTCGGCGGAAGTGTATTTGCATTGTTCGGTTCAATCTTCTATTGGTTCCCCAAAATGTTCGGGCGGCACATGAATGCGACACTTGGAAAGATTCACTTCTGGCTATCATTCCTTGCCTTTAATGGCGTGTTCTTCCCAATGCATATCATTGGTGTTGGCGGACACATGCGCCGTATTTCCAACCCCATGCAGTATGAATTTCTGCAGGAATTTCAGTCAATAAACGTGTTTATCACCGTCTGTGCGTTCATCTTGGGTGCCGCTCAGATAATCTTGTTGGTGAATGTGTTCTGGAGCATATTTAAAGGGAGGGTAGCCGAACAGAATCCGTGGCAAGCGAACACCCTTGAGTGGCAGGCGCCAACCCCAGTGCCGCACGGGAATTTCGGTCAGATTCCGCATGTGTACCACGGACCTTACGAGTATAGCGTTCCCGGTGCCGATGCGGACTGGATTCCACAGACGCAGGCGGACGGCGAACCTTCTCACGGTGAACCTATTCCAGCGGGCGCTACTGCCGATTAACTGTGTCTTGGGTTGTGGACGGCAGGGGCACAGGCTGATTAGTCATTCAACGGCAATGACCAATCAGTGTCCGTGTTCGTCCGCACCCCATTGTTGTTGCATTCTGTCGATCGCCTTTTGGAAGCATTGAGTTTAGGCTAATAGCCTTTCCATGAGTTTGACATGTATAATCATTGGCTTCACCGAGTCGCTGTATTGACAGCAGTGATGACCTTCATTCTAATATGCATGGGAGGGCTTGTAACAAGTACGGATTCGGGGCTTGCCGTTCCCGATTGGCCCACGACATTCGGATACAACATGTTCCTCTATCCGTTGTCGAAAACGGTCAGTGGTTTTCTGTTCAGTATTGACCCGAGCCTGCAATCCGATCTGGAGAATGGCAACCTCTCGGGCGAGTTGCAGAGTGCGCTTGAAAACAATGAAATTTTGATTTCGAAAAGTGCAATAATCTCGACTGAAGTCGAAGGAGATAGGTGGAGGCTCACGGATAGTGAGAATGAACGAATCTATACTCTGATTAAATCGGACTCGAGACTGGATGTCTACGTACACGGCGTTCTCTACGAACACACCCATCGATTAATTGGCTCAATCGTGGGGGTGCTAACGATTCTGTTGTTGGTAGCCATCTGGGCAAAGGACGGCCGTAGATGGCTTAAATTTCTTGCCCTAATCGCTCTTATTGCCGTCATCGCACAAGGTGTGATGGGCGGTCTGCGGGTGACGCACCTTAGCAGAACCCTCGCAATTGTGCATGCCTGCTTCGCCCAAGTGTTTTTTGGGCTGACCGTAAGCCTTGTGCTGTTCACCTCGCGCGGATGGTTGCAAATCTGGCAGAGAATCGAAGATGCGGGTGTGTCGCGCCTCAGACGGCTGAGTGGAATCACGTTAGTGCTCATTTATGTACAGTTCATCTTCGGTGCAATTCTAAGGCATACTGGGACTCGACTTGATGCCCATCTGTTTTTTGCCGCCTTGGTCACAATTCATGTTTTTTTGCTGTCAGGACGGGTGTTGAGAGATTATTTAGCCTATTTTCGGCTTGTGCGTCCCGTATTGGTGCTCAGCGGTTTGCTCGCCGTGCAGTTGGTTTTGGGCGGCGCGGCATACGTTGCTGAATTCACCGCGGTTGGTAAAGTTGTGTCTTTGCCCATGAGCGTGATAATCACCACTGCTCATGTCGCAATCGGCGCGTTGATGCTAGTCATGTCCGTCGTAGTCACCGTGATTGTATATCGTCTTACAAGCTTAAGTCCGACTTCTTGAAAAGAAGTACTCGTTAATGATAGGGATCCCTCAAGCGACCAAACGGGATCATCCGAGCGATAACCTCTAATCGTTTTAGGTATACACATGATGTCAACAACTCAGACGCTAGGCAATGACCTGTCCGAACTGAGCCGGCGGGTGTCAACTTTCGTGGAGCTGACGAAGCCGCGGCTCGTAGCAATGATTCTGATTACGACCTCGGCGGGCTTTTATCTTGCATCTTCGAATTCGTTCAACTGGCTTCAACTTGTTCACGCAATTGTCGGCACTGGATTGTCGGCGGCAGGAGTGTTAGCTCTGAATCAATACCTTGAACGTGACCTAGATGCACAGATGGTACGAACATGCAACCGTCCCCTACCAGACAGGCGTGTCGAACCTACGACAGCGCTTTTCTTTGGCGTGTTTCTGACTGTGGGCGGTCTCGCGTTCATGGCGTTCCGCGTTAACTACTTAAGTGCATTGGTCATCTCTGTTATTGTCGTGACCTACCTGTTCATCTATACACCGCTCAAGCAGAAGTCGCCGCTCTGCACCGTTGCCGGTGCGGTACCGGGGGCATTGCCACCGGTTATCGGCTGGGTTGCTGCACGAGGAACAATCAACATTGAAGCGTGGATTCTTTTCGCCATTCTCTTTCTTTGGCAACTTCCTCACTCCCTGTCGATTGCATGTATCTACCGCGACGAATACGCACAGGCGGGATTCCGATTGCTTCCGGTTGTTCACCCGGATGGAAAGAGCACGAGACGACAAATTGTCAGCAACTGTTTGGCTCTTCTCGTCGTAGCACTGCTGCCCACATTGATCGGCATCGCGGGCATCCTTTACTTCTTCGTCGCACTTGTATTGAGCGTCAGTTTTCTTGCGTTCGGTATAAAGTTGTCAGTTTCTCCCACAACCGTGTCTGCAAAACGGTTGCTGTACGCCTCGTTGGTATATCTACCGCTTGTGTTTATTGCAATGGCGCTCGATAAGACCGTGTGAGGGAATGAGGAATCTTAGCTCGGATGAATGACCACGAAAAGGAAAGGCGAAATCGACGCATCGGGTTGTTGCTGTTTGCAATCTTTGTCGTCCTATTTATTTTCGCAACGATTGTCGCACTTGTGAAAAACTAAATTACTACAAGTGATTTGATACCAGTCCCTTGGATGCGCTAGGTGTTAAGTCTGATGACGGAAGCAGATCAAGCAACCTACGAACATACCGCTGATACAGGTCAACCGACGAGCAACGCCCGGTTAGCCATACTAATTCTTCTAGGCGCGGAAATCATGTTTTTCGCGGGCTTGATTGGGACATTCCTCGTGTTTCGATTAGGCAGTGTGACATGGCCCCCGCCCTCGCAGGCTGATGTGCGGTTACCGATTGGCGTAACGGGGATTAATACTATTGTGCTGTTGCTCAGCGGTTATACCATGATACGGGCGCTGTTATCAGCTCGTAAAGATAGCCAGAAAGAACTTAGACGGTGGCTGCTCGTGACCGGGGTGCTCGGCGCAATATTCCTTGTTGTACAAGGCTCCGAATGGGTTCGACTAGTGCATCACGGTTTTACGCTTTCGTCGGGAGTTTACGGTTCAATTTTCTACGTACTTATCGGTTGTCATGCCCTGCACGCTTTGGTTGCGGTTGTTTGGGAGTTAAGTGTTTTTGCCAAGGCATTGGGTGGATGCTACTCGATAGATCGCCACGTTGGCGTCGAAATCTGCGCTATCTATTGGACATTTGTCGTGGTGCTGTGGCCCATACTCTATGTGATGGTCTATTTGGTCTGAACTAAGGAGAATCTTAAGATAGCTCCCAATCACGGTAGCATTTTACTTGACGTGTCAGAGGGAAGTCGGTAACCGACGATTCGGGAACGTATTCATCGACTACGCATCGTAAATTAGGAGATTTTCATGATTAACAGTTATTTTTCGCTCGTGTTGAGGGTTGTCGTTTGCGTGCTATGCGTGATGCCAACCGTAGTCCAAGCATGTCCCTCATGTAAGCTCGTTGATGACCCGATGGCTCAGGGCTTCAAATGGAGCATTCTGTTTCTTATGGCTATGCCCTATATCGTTTTTAGCCTGGTTGGCGGCGGAGTATTTTTTTCGATTAAGCGCGTCAAACAGCGTTACAATCATGAATCGCATTCAGATATGAAAGGAGTATGAAAATTGTCGGAAACTGCAGCCATAGATCATTCTGCTGATGTCTATGAGCCGTCTCTAACGCCTGACAGCCAAGGCAAGTTGGGGATGTGGCTCTTTCTCATTAGTGATGCAATGTCGTTTGGTGCGTTGCTCGCCGCCTATGGCGCAATCCGCGCCGGTGCAGCGGAGTGGGCGCCCCCATCAGAAGTGCTCGGTATCAACCTCACGGCATTTATGACCTTCCTGCTAATATGCAGTAGTGTTACCATGGTCAAAGCCCTCGAAGCCATTCAGAAGGGAAACCAGTCAAGAATGTGCACTTTTCTCGGCTTGACGATTTTGGGTGGACTAATCTTCTTGGGGCTGCAAGCGTATGAATGGACAGCACTAATCAAACACGGTCTCACCCTCAACGCAATTCCTCATCACGGATTGTCAGGTGCTGAGATCTCCGGTTCAGTGCTTTTTGGTCCAACCTTCTACACGATTACAGGGTTCCATGGTGCCCATGTCACCGGCGGGGTCATTTACCTCATTGTAATCTTGATTCAGGGGATGCGGGGAACCTACACAGCCGACTACAACCACAAAGTCGAGATTCTGGGACTCTATTGGCACTTCGTTGACCTTATTTGGATTATGGTTTTCACCTTCGTTTATCTACTGTAATCACGAAATGGAGAATTGAGATGGAACACGCTGAAAAGGAACACCCCAAATACTTCAGAATATTTTGGATTCTTCTTGCACTCACGATTGCTGAAGTCCTTGTAGTTATCCCAGACTGGATTCCTACAAATGTAAAGTTTATTCTTCTTATAGGTATGGCATGTTCTAAAGCCGCCTATGTTGCGCTCTTTTTCATGCATCTGAAATTCGAGCAGAAAACCTTGACAGTCATCGCGCTGACGCCCTTTATCATTTGCGTTTTTCTCGTGTTTATGCTATTGCCGGACCTAATGGCAGGAAATCGGCATGTAGAAGAAGCTAAAGCCGACACGCATGCGGTTGACACGTCGCATTAAGCAGGATTTGAGAAGATTTTACATTTTGAGGGTGTGTGGAAGCGATGTACTGGAATGATGGGAGAGGATCCTCGCTCTTCCATTCTCCTTCAGAAACCGCGTTTAGGGGCTGGAAGAGAATAACCTTTCACCCAGTTTCGGGGTTTAATAGCGCAGGGCATAGCACAGTTTTGCATATATTGAAAGGTTATTTATTTCCATCCGCTTAATGTTTTAAATTGACGTTAGACGTGGATGAATTCCGCGTTTTACGCTTTACTCTATGGAAGCCGAAGTCAAACCTCCGGAACAGGTTCTCTCATCTAACAGGAGGATGCTGCGCGCATTTCTCTGGAGCGTGTTAGCTCTTGTGATTGCCGGGATTGTCGTTGCAAACATTAAGTCGTTCGTGTATCAACCGAGAGAAACATCAGAATCTGTGAGTCCACTGTCGAGGCTGGCGGTTCATCATCAGCTGCCTGATTTCAGCCTGACCAATCAGCGCGGTCACGCTATGTCGCTCTCGGATTTAAGTGGTAAAGTTTGGGTTGCGGATTTTATCTTCACAACCTGTCCTACCATCTGTCCGCCGATGACCGAAGAAATGGTGCGGCTTCAGAATGAGTTTGCATCCGAATCCGAACTTCGTTTCGTCTCTTTCTCTGTCGATCCGGAGCGCGATACCCCCGCTGTGCTCTCCCGCTATGCAGACGATTTCGGTGTGGACGGCAGAAGCTGGGCATTTCTGACCGGTGAGAAGACCTCAATTTATCAGCTTGCGCACGAAGGATTCAATCTGGCAACTGGACATCGGGGGAGTGAAATTCTGCATAGCACTCGCTTTGTTCTTGTGGACCGACAGGGAAAAGTACGCGGCTACTATGATAGCCGAAGCAAGGCCAATCTCCAGCGCCTTCGGCGAGACATAAAAACCTTGCTGAGATAGTCAATATCGCTTCGGAGAAAGTAGGTCGAAATGATTGGGCTTGACGTTCCACGGCTAGGTGTAGCGATCCTTATATTCCTCATCAACCTTCCTTTCGGGTACTACCGAGTCCGTTTTAGAAAATTCTCTCGCCCTTGGGGACGAACCATCTATCTCCCGATTCTCCTCAACGTTCTAACCCGCCGTTTCATTCTACACTGGGATTGGACGGCAATTCCCTACTTATTCACCGGAACAATCTTGGGACATCTTCTAGGCGGTTTCTGGGGGCGGAAGCGTGAAGAGAAAAGTGCGTCCTAGAAGTTACCGCCTCGGTTATGTGGGTAGAGCGATGGCGGCTGGAGGTAATGCAGTGAAAATCATCTTGAGCCGAAAGGGATTCGACAGTGACAGTGGTGGCGGCCCGAGCCCCATATTGCCTGATGGGAAGATGCTTAGCCTCCCAATTCCCGATCGCCTTCCCCCTGGCTTGCCATATCATGAAGTCACAGCGCCAGGAGGAAAAAACTACGGTCAGATTATTGAGGAACTTAATATCGGGGCTAAGGTTAGAGTCAAAGGAGCGCACCTTGATCCGGATCTAGTGATGGGCGCACGGCCGCGTCCTCTGGACTGGCTACCCGCACTTGGACTGGTCGATCAACCTGCCGGCCATTTACGCAACCAAGACGTGTCTATAGGCGATCTGTTCCTGTTTTTCGGCTGGTTTCGCCATACCGAAGAAGTTGATGGTAAACTGCGTTTTCTCCCTGATAGGAAAAAGGGATTCCACGCCATATTCGGGTACCTCGAGATTGGCGAAATCATCCGCGCTAACGAGGATACCGATTTTCCCCGTTGGTTACAATATCATCCTCATGCAGCAACTTCTCGAAGGAAAAGGAGCAATAATACAATCTATATTGCCACGCCGAAGCTAAGTTGCTACCCAAGTTATCCCGGAGCCAGTGTCTTTAAGTTTAACGATTGCCTAGTATTAACAAAGAAAGGGGAATCTAAGAGTCGCTGGAATTTGAACCCTGAAATTTTCCAACATCTCAAAATCTCACATCACTCAGAGGACTCTTGGAAAGACGGATATTTTCAGTCAGCGGATCGCGGCCAAGAATTTGTCATCCGCACGGATGAAAAAATTATTGAATGGGCTCGCAACCTGATCAAAGACGCCAACCTTTGGCAACATTGAGCCAGTCATAATTGCTTTATTCTTAGCAGACTGGAATATAGCCGGTCCTCGTTTCTACAGTTCATTGAAGATTGCGGGTTTTGACACAAAATAATATCCTCAATAAAGAAAACATGAGTCGGAGAAGGAGGAAGGATGTTCAAAAAAATCTATGTGCCCGTTGACAATTCCGATCATTCGGATGCGAGCGTCAGTTTCGCCGTAGAGTTCGCCAAAAAATTTGGCTCGCAACTCGTTGGATCCCACGTCTACGCGGCAAAGATGCACGACGTGCGATTCAAACAGATGGAGTATACGCTCCCCGAAGAATACCAGGACGAAGCCGAACTCGAAAAACAGCGCCGGATTCATGACACACTGATTACGATGGGACTTCAGTTAATCTCCGATTCCTACTTGGAGGTAATGAAGAAAAAGTGCGCGGAAAATGACATTTCCTACGAAGCAAAGATGCCGGAAGGTAAGCACTTCATTAAGCTGGTCGAGGATATTCAGGAAAGCGATTACGACCTCGTAATCATGGGCGCCCTCGGTATGGGCGCGGTGAAGGATAGCCTGCTCGGCGGCGTCGTGGAGCGAGTTGCAAGGCGAATTCAGACCGACACTCTCGTCGTCCGAAATACTGAGGCGATTCTTGACCAACCGGGGCATATCCTCGTCGGAATCGATGGTAGCCCCGAGTCCTTCGCCGGACTGAAAACAGCCATTCGCATCGGCAAGGCGTTTAATAGGCAAGTTGAGGCAATCGGTGTTTACGATCCTTATCTTCACTATGTCGTGTTCAATTCGGTGGTAAACGTTCTAACGGAGCGCGCTTCCAAAACCTTTAGATTCAAAGAGCAGGAGCAGCTGCACGAAGAGGTTATCGACACCGGACTCGCCAAAATCTATCAATCCCATCTGGAAATCGCCCGCACTATTGCAAGGGAAGATCACAGTTACAATCTCAAAATCACCTTACTGGACGGAAAAGCCTTTGAAAAAATCTTGCAATACTCGCGGAAGACTCAGCCGTGGATGCTCGTGCTAGGACGTATCGGCGTCCACAGCGAAACGGATATGGACATCGGCAGCAACACCGAAAACTTGCTGCGGCTTGCGCCGTGCAACGTGCTGCTCTCAAGCGGCCGATACGTCCCCAAAATTGATGTAAAAGCCGAGGAGACAGTCGTTTGGACACAGGAAGCTATGGATCGGATGGCGAAAGCGCCGCCGCAGATACAGGGCATCGCGCGAACAGCCGTCCACCGTTACGCAATTGAACGAGGTCATTCCGTGATTACCGAAAGCGTGATTGAGCAGGCGATGGAGGCGTTTATGCCGGGACGCTCTGCAGAAAGGATGACAAAGGTCGCCAAGCAAGTTGCCACGCAAACAGTTCTGGATTCCGACGCCGTCAAGACTTTTATTTGCGGTGATTGCGGGTACGCTGCACGAGATCAGCAGCCTGTGAAATGTCCCGTCTGCGGTGTGGATGGGAATCACTTCCAAATGGTTGACAAAGAATCGCTCCGGAAAGTCGCTGATCAGGAAGGCGGCATCAGTGAGGAACAGACCTTCGACGGACACCGGCTTCAGTGGTCCGATCAGGCGAAGAAAGCCTTGCGGAATGTGCCGCGCGGATACATGAGACGCAACGTCAAGGCGCGAATCGAAAAATCGGCGCGCACTCGGAAAATCGGTACTATCACCAATGATTTCGCCATGCGGATTGTGGATGAGAGCATGGATCAGGCGTCCTCAGTTCGCGAAGACGCTCCCGAACTCAAAGAAGCCGCCCAGTCTCGAAAATCCTCCGATGCCTCTCAAGAGGAAGCATTCGAGAGCGAGTTTGAGTGGACACCGGACGCCCGCGAACGCTTGGAACTCGTCCCCGCCGGATTCATGCGCAACATCACCCTATCCCGCGTTGAGCAGCGCGCACGAGAGGCAAATCTTGAGACGATCAGCCTGGATTTTGCCGCACAGGTGATTGAAGAGGGACGCAGCTTGGATAACGAAGTCCTCGGCACGTACTACCAGCAAGAATAGAAGAAGAACCTGTAGGGTGCGCACTGCGCACCAGCCTTTCTTATGGCGGGCGATATGGTGGACGGCGTTCACCGTCTTCTCCGCGAGCCTTGCATTCAACCATCTCTTGTGCTACCATTTCGACCAGCCGACATCACGTATACATTGCGCAGTCATCTATCAAATAGGAGAAAACATGAGGAGTCGTGGCATAACAAAATATCTTCCTATACTGGCATTAACAATATTTTTTATCGGAGTATCTGGCTGCGATTTCGTCCAGCAAGCCATTCTTTCAGACCTGCCAGACGACGCTGATGCCGACCCCCTTCGCGTCACCATGATTTATCCGAGCGATTGTATTGGCGACTCCGGTTACTGTGATAGTTTTCATATTGGCGTTAGAACTGCCGAAGCGGAACTCGGAATCAGCCTCATTGAGGTTGCGGGGATGGAGAGCGATCCGGAAGTGGCGGAGATGCAGATAAGAGAAGCCGCTCAGAGTTCAGACCTCGTGTTGACAGCGGGCTACCAGATGGGAGGGCCACTGGCGAACGCAGCACCCGACTTCCCTGATGTACAATTTGCTATCTTTGATGTTGCCCTTGATGTTCCGAATGTCGCATCCATCAACTACAAGGCAAACGAGGGCTCGTTTCTGGTGGGTGCAATCGCTGCACTGAAATCCGAGAGTGGGCAGATTGGCTATATCGGCGGAGCCGATGTCCCTTTGCTTCAAGAATTTGAAGCCGGTTACGTTGCCGGGGTTCAAGCCGTCAATCCTGACGCTGTAGTCATCGTGGAGTATATCAGCGACGATGCGACCGGTTTTGGAATGTCGGAGAGGGCGAAAGAGATAGCATTGGCGCAGTATGAGAGCGGGGCAGATGTGATCTACACTGCTGCGGGCGGAGCCGGTAACGGAGTGCTTGAAGCGGCGAGGGAGCAGCAAAAATTCATCATATGGGTAGACTCGAACGGCAACTACCTTGAACCCGGCATAGTCCTGACGAGCATGGTCAAAGAACTTTCGGCCTCCGTGATCAAAGTAATCAATGAAACCGCCGAGGGTACCTTCATAGGGGGAGCGCGATACCTCGGACTTGGAGACGGCGGAGTAAGCTATGCCGTTGATGAACACAATCGGTCTCTGCTTTCCGACGAAGTCTTGAACCGTGTTGAATCGCTAAGAGCACAGATCATTGCAGGCGAGATTGTCGTACCGGATCAGGTCACGCTCCCGCGCGAACAAAACCAATAATCCCATCATCGTTAGGATGGCATCAACACGGTCCTGGCGGTGGCGCAAGTGGTGGACGCTAAACCTAAAACGAGGTAGAACTGGTCGCCGTTTGGAAGATGGTGCGATGTCCGAGAGGTGGTAGGCTTTATGTATCATTATTCGTAGAACTTGCCGAGATTTTCGCGTTGGTCTAAACGTCTGTAATTCCGTGTCCCGCATTTTCGTATGGAGAATTCTTGATGACAGCACAACTCGAAAAAGCGTTTGCCGAGGCCTCAAAGCTTTCGCCAAGCGAACAAGATGCGCTGGCAGAATGGCTGTTCGCCGAACTCCAATCTGAGAAACGATGGACTAAACTATTCACAGATTCTCAAGATACATTGTCCAAGTTGGCTTCTGAAGCGCTCACCGAACATCGGAGTGGTCAATCTCAAGAATTAGATCCCGACCACCTATGATTTCAAAAACGACGAAGCAGTTCCGCCGACTATTCGCGAGCTTGCCAATCGATGTCCGACATCAAGTGAGAAAAGCTTACAATCTTTTTAAGGCCGACCCAAGACATCCGAGTCTTAAGTTCAAGAGGGTGCACAGCACGGAACCCATCTATTCTGTTCGCATCAACATAAATTACCGGGCGGTTGGAGTAGCGGAAAAGGGAGAAATAATTTGGTTCTGGGTTGGCTCTCATGCGGAATATGACAGATTGCTAGATCGGTTCTAGTGCGACGATAAGCTATTGCAAATGAGATAGACAGAAAGTGGCTGCATTCGGCTGAAAGCTGAACATACATTACTAGTGCATATCTCAAACTGTACGGAGGTCTAGGTGCCTAACAAATCCCCGTTGAATTTTGCCGAAATCCTAGTATGTCTTGATGGTTCAAAGTATTCTCGGGCGGCCGCTGAATACGCCACGCAAATTGCTGTTGAGCACGACGCTTCTCTGACCGGTGTCGGCGTGATTGATCTCCCCGGCATTCTGCGTGCAGGCGGTCCCGCGCCAATCGGCGCTATGCGCTCCGATGAACTTTCCGAGCAACACCACGTCAAAGAGGCGCGGCAAGTCGTCGCCCAGATCCTAATTGACTTCGAGAAAACTTGCCGGGACAAGAATATTCGATATTCCATCCATTCGGAAGCCGGCACCCCGTTTCGTGAGATTATCGAGGAATCGAAATTTCACGACTTCATTATTCTAGGGCAAAAGACCTTTTTTCGACACGGTGTCGGGCGCGAGCGGGGCAATACGCTGCACCGAATTCTGCACAACGGTTTGACGGCAGTTTTTGCCGTTCCGGATTCTGTCAGAGAGATAAAGAAAGTGCTTGTCGCATACGACAACAGCGTTCAAGCTACGAAGGCAATTCAGATGTTTCTGCTGCTCCACATTTGGAACCGGTGCGATATCACCCTCCTGAATGTCAATAGCGATGCGGCTCGCGCAAAGCAGTTGCTCGACAGACTGGGAGAGTACGTTGGCAGATATGGGATACAACCGTCTAAAGTGCACTTGAGAGGGCGTCCGGATAAAGCCATTCTGTCCTACATCCGAGAGAATGAGGTTGATCTACTCGTCATGGGTGCGTACGGCAAACGAACCGCATCAGAGTTTGTCTTTGGTAGCGCAACAAAATCCCTCATTGATCGCGCAGACATTCCGCTGTTTATCTATCATTGACCGCTATCAAGAGATTCCGTTTAAATTGCACGAGATTCAGCGGTTTAGTTGCGACCGTCACGTAAGTCTCGGGGAATGTGTACAGTCGATAGCATGCAGGGTTCGGTTCAAGACGAAGCAACGTAAGACATGAAGACCTACAACGACCTCCCAAGCGATGGTGGTTCGGATATAGTTGGGCAGGTAACGCGTCAAATCGGTCGTTTAGAAGAACGGCTGAAATCGGTACGCCATACCGTCGCCATAATGAGTGGGAAAGGAGGCGTGGGAAAAAGTTCGATAACGGTGAATCTCGCGTCAGCCCTTGCTTTGCGCGGCAATAGGGTTGGTGTACTCGACGCCGACATCAACGGACCTTCAATCGCCAAAATGATAGGCGTGAGAGGCGCGAAAGTTGATTATGCTGCTGATGGTGTTAAACCCGCTTTCAGTCCGCTGGGTGTCAGAGTCATGTCGATGGATCTGTTTCTGAAGGATGACGACACGCCTGTCTTGTGGGAGGCCCAAACTCAGAAGGATGCGTTCACGTGGCGGGGAACAATGGAAATATCGGCGCTCCGCGAGTTTCTGTCTGACACCGAATGGGGAGTACTTGACTACCTCCTGATAGATCTACCCCCGGGCACCGATCGACTGCCGAATCTCGTTGATTTGTTACCGAGTCTCGGCGGCACGGTCGTCATTACGATTCCTTCAGGAATTTCTCAACTGGTCGTCAAGAAATCGTTGACAATGGCGAAAAGATTGCTCAAAACACCGGTCATTGGTCTCGTCGAAAACATGGCAGCGTATGTCTGCGCGGATTGCGGAAAGGCTGAAGATATGTTTCCTTCGGGGAATACGGAGGAGATGGCACGGCAGTTTGAGGTTCCATTTCTCGGTAAAATACCGTTCGATCCACGACTCTCAATGGCTGCCGATAACGGTAGCGCATTCTTGGAAGAACACGCCGGCACCCCCGCGAGCCGCAGCATAACGGAAATCGCAGAAAAAATCGAAACCTTTTTCGACCACAGAATCTAACACACGACGTATGCACAAACCTCTTGTAACTCAAGAAAAAATTTGAGAGGCACCGAGAAACTCAGATTAAAAAACTAGGAAGACCGTCGCGACGGGAGATTTTGATACTAGGGCAAGAGAACCGATGGCTGGGCTGCAGGATATGCCTTCTTTTCATCTCCCTCCTCTTCCGCTAATCCTCGGCACTGATTTCGTACCGTCGGTTTCTCCTCTTTGTTAATCGGTGTACCTCTTATTTCCGCACTTGGAGTCAACTATGCAATCAGTTACAATGTCGCGAATAGAGGCCGAGCTTCGATTGTTACCACCAGAGAAGTTAACAGTTGTTCTAGATTTCGTGTCCTACTTGGCGGCTCGACGGCCCGAAACAGAATCCTTTCAGACGATGTTAGCGTCAGAGCACATGCTGTGTGAAGAATGGGAGAGGCCAGAGGAAGACGAAGCATGGGCAGATTTATAAAGGGCGACGTGGTGGTAGTTCCATTTCCCTTCTCCGACTTGAGCGCCTCGAAGCGCCGCCCGGCATTAGTTGCCGCCACGTTAGGAACAGGGGATGATGTGGTGCTCTGTCAAATCACCAGCCGCACCTTTGCTGATAGTTTTAGTATTCACCTCGCACAAAGCGATTTTGCAACGGGAGGACTTCGTCTGAACAGCAATGTGCGTCCAAATCGCTTGTTCACGGCGGATACCAAAATCATTCTTTACCGCGCCGGGCAATTGTCGGTTAGCAAGATGAAGGCCATCACTGCCAAGATCATTGAATCGATCAGTGCATAACCGCATGCCTTGAAAAAATACAAGAGTGTTCCTGTTTAGAGTTCGTGGGCTTCCGTCGCCAAGTCACCGATGATCAAGAGGCGCAAAATTACCCAGTTCCATATTATCAGCTTATCAGCGAAAATATGTGCTCATCATCTTTCTGCATCGGAGTCAACTGATGAAATTCCTATGCCTTGAATGCGACACAGCTATGAAGTTCAAAGAATCGAAAACGCCCGAAGGAGGCTCTTTAACCGCAATCTTCGAGTGCCCTGACTGCTTTGGGGAAATCGCTATGCACATGAACCCATGGGAGACCCAGATGCTCAAATCCCTTGACGTTCAGCTTGGCGGCAAGAGCGCAACCGCACCGCCGATGCAGATGGTGCGATCATTTCTGAGCGATAAAAAAGAGGGAGCACTCTCGTCAAGCCATACGCCCCAGCCAATGTCCTCAACTGCCTCCGAGTTGGAAGAGGGTGGTAAATGTCCATTTACATCCGTGGTTGCAGACGCGTTTCAGGTGCAGGAGTCGGAACCGGCTGATCTCGTATGGACAGAGGAAGCGAAGGAACGCCTGAATCGGATTCCCAGTTTCGTCCAATCGATGGCAAAGGCCGGGATTGAGGAGTTCGCTCGTGAAAAAGGAATAACAGAAATAACGGGCGAGGTGATGGACACCGCGCGCGGTAGTTTCGGAATGTAGCTCCGCGAGCCAAAGGAAGCACGAGAAAATCCTCTGGTTCCTAGTTCCACCGGTTTATGCGCATATTTGTCGAACTCATCATACGCTGGATTCACCTCGTTGCCGCCATCGTCTGGATCGGCGGTATCTTTTTTTCGGTTAGCGTCACGACTCCAGTGCTAAAGAAGTGCCTGCCCGCATTCGACAGCATTCAGCACACTGTAGCAATTCGGAATCGCCTGCGTCACATTATTCGTTTCACTATCCACATACTCCTGATTACGGGAGCGATGAACGCCTTCATTGTTGGGTTGAACACGCAGATGACTTTCCCCCTGAACTACGTCATCGATTTCGTGATCAAACTTGCATTTGTCGGACTGATGACGTTGTTCCATAGTCTTCATATCGCTGTTTTCAACAGGCGCTTGGAAACTGCATCGACCAACCCGGACGTCGGCGAGCTGCAGCTAATGAGGCTACAGCGGCTGACCAACGGGTTCGGAATCCTTGTTCTGCTCGCCGGAATCATCGTGCTTGCCCTCTCCTTGCGGTTGGATGTGAGGTAGAAAACCGAGGCCGAATTAGGAACACCCAAAGACGGAAAGGCTATAGTCATTTCAACTAAGAATTATACATTTAAGACTTGATAGTTCGATGTGTAGTAACGCAATTTACTGCGCATCTTTTATAGAAGCGAGTTCTGCGTGCGACAAAAAATCGTGACCTGGAGAAGATCTCTATCGCATTCGCTATTTGCTCATTTGATCTTCTACAGTTAGTTTGTTGAATATGCGTAAATATGAATGTAAATGACTATAAACTCACAGGAATTTTGTGACGATGGACACTAAAATTCAAGCCGTCTCATGGAATATCACACGGTTGTGCAATCTCAAATGTGAGCACTGCTATCTTCCCGCCGGATTTGTAGATACCAATGAGTTTCCAACCGGATACTATCGGGAGGCCGAACTCACCAAATCCCAAAGCTTCCGTGTTATTGATGAGATTGCCGAAATCAATCCCAATATCCTCCTGATTCTGACGGGCGGCGAGCCCCTGTTGCGCCCCGACATACTGGACATCTCCAAGTATGCCGCCCAAACCGGATTCTTGGTGGTAATGGGTACCAACGGCGCGTTGCTGAACGATGAAGTAGTTCAGCGAATGAGCGACGGTGGTGTGAGCGGGGCGGGGATTAGCTTAGATGCGGTAGACGCGGTCAATCACGACAAATTCAGAGGCATGGAGGGAGCCTATGAAGCTACCATGAGCGGAATCGAGGCACTGAAACGCGCCAATCTGGACTTTCTTGTGCAGACCTCGGTGACGCGCTGGAATTACAATGAGATACCGCAGATTGTTGAATTTGCATATCAGTTGGGCGCCAAGGTCATCAATATCTATTTCCTCGTCAGAACGGGGCGCGGGAAGACGGTCATGGACATCACGCCATCGCAGTACGAGAATATGCTCTCAACGCTATTCGAGCTACAAGCGGAATATCGGGGCAAAATGCTAGTCGCTGCGAAATGCGCCCCTCACTACAAGCGCGCGATTTATGAGCAACAGTCTGATTCACCATTTCTGCAAGCCTATCCGAGCGGCACATGTCCTTGCGGCATCTACTACTGCCGTATTACGCCTGAGGGAGATTTGACGCCGTGTCCGTACATGCCGGTTAGCGTCGGTAATCTAAAAGACCGGAGTTTCGCGGAGTTATGGAACAATTCGAAAGTCTTCCAAGACCTCCGGAATCGGGGGCTTCTGGAAGGAAAATGCGGCGCGTGCGAATTTCGTGATGTTTGCGGTGGATGTCGTGCTCGAGCATACGCCACTACGGGAAACTACCTCGCCGAAGATGCGTCATGCGAGTACCAACCGGGGCAACACGGTGGTCAGACTGTCCGATTTGAAAAGACGACACCGTTTGCGGCAGAGATCGACTATGAATTAATCTGGAGCGACCTTGCACAAAAGAGATTAAAGCGTGTTCCCTCCTTCGCGCGAGGCATGGTCATCAAGAGCGTTGAAAAGTACGCGCGCGAACACGGATACCATGAAATTACTCCCGAAACGATGAAGGCGGTCAAAGAGCGGTTTGACAAAACGGGAATTCCCTCATTCCGTCCGCGCCGCTAGGATATTGCGGCGCGGTTACTGCGCACTAGCTTTTTGCGTTTCACGATTTAATCGAACACAGAGGAGAAATAACAATGAGCACCCAAACTAAAGTTGAGCAGCGTTTGTCCGCGGTAGAAGACAGATTGGATCGATTGGAAGACCTGTTGGTGGGCATCAGCCAAAAACTCGATCAGAAGCCTGTGCCAACCGAAATCAATGAGGAAAAAGGGGAAGCGCTCAAGGGATGGGTCTCGGACTACGTCTCAATGCGCCTTCAACAGCTTGTACCGGAGACTTGCGATCATCCCGCTGAAGCCAACCGGAGCGAGGGACCGTTTCTCGGCAACACCTCAACCCGCTGCACTGAAGAGGTCGTCCATCGCGTCAAACGCATCCCCATCCCGTTTGTTCGCGAGATGGTTGTGCAGCGAGTAGCTGACAATGCACGAAACGCCGAGGTTGAAGTGGTCGACATTGAGTTCTTCGAGAAGGCGGCTACTTTTTGACAGTGCAAAGCCACGGAGGAGTTTCCTCTACCACACTTCCATTTGGACGATTTTCTTAAGGTTCCAATCTAAACTCAATTAATGCGTCCGTTGCATACCAGTTGTTCGAATCGCGTCTATGGAATGGGTACTTAATCTCTTCTCCGAGTACATCGAAAACGACTTCAAAAAGCGGCTCGGAAATCCGAAACCTACGGTTGAGGACCTGTGGGAAACGTTCAGGGTGCTTTTTCCGACAACCACCGCGCGACTCTTGGTTCAGGAACCGGTTGGCAACACTGTCAGATTCAAGGCGCTCGCCTTTTACCACGCGGACGAGATGGGACCGCTGATTGAAGATCCGATGCGTTATATCAAAGAGCATTTCGGCGGCGGGAAATTCAAGATAAACTTCTATTGCGGCATGCAATTCATCGCAACGATTAACTTCAAACCCGAAGGTCCAGAAATCTGGCGCAGCTTGCCCGAACTTCCCGAGTCACATATTCCTGCCAGCTAATCCCGACATACATTGGATCATGAGCTATCGACAATCAATAACGACCTGCCCCGACTGTGGCAGCGCGAATGTCCAAAGAATCGGCGAAGATGGATGTTTCTGCCTTGATTGTGAATGGGACAACCTGTCATTTGTCCCCGGCGATAACGATTCGCTTATTTCCGCGCTCCGGCACGGGGACATCAATGCTCGACGCGAAGCGGCACAGGCGCTAATCAACATCGGAGATACCGACCGCGATCTCGCAACTTCAAGAGATCTTTCACCCCTGCTTGAGGCCCTTGATGACAGCGAGGACGATGTCCGCTATTTCTCCACCGTTGCCTTAGGCAAACTGGGAGATGCCGCCGCACTCCCCAAACTCAAAGAGGTTGAACAACACGATGCTTCCGAGCTAGTTAGACAGGGCGCCAAAACCGCGATTGAACGCCTACAAACCTAGCCGTCTCGGAACGCTGGGATGCCCGTCATCCTCATGTATATCACAGATTGTGCCTATTATCCATCATGCTAACGATGTCTGACCTCCCCACCGTTAACGCCACACTCAACACCATCAGTGCCATACTCCTGACCATCGGTTACGTCTGTATCCGTTCCCGAAGGCCTATCGCGCACAGAAACTGCATGATAGCCGCCTTCGCCGTCTCCGCGCTGTTTCTAACCTCCTACTTGACCTACCACTATCACGCCGGATCTACTCCCTTTCAGAGTGAAGGCTGGATGCGAGGAGTCTACTTCGCCGTCCTCATTCCACATGTAGTCCTCGCCGCTTTGATTCTTCCGCTTGCGTTGTGCACACTATACTTCGCGATCCGCAAACGATTTAACACACACCGACGGATTGCGCGCTGGACCCTCCCGATCTGGTTATACGTTTCTGTCACCGGTGTAGTCGTGTACTTAATGCTTTATCATCTCCAATAACTACTCGCCACCCGTCAATCCGCCCTCGCTTTCTTTTTGAAATCGTCTGACGCAATATAGTATACTCTCACGCAAAATCCACGCTATCACGAGGCGACCGGAATCATGCGACCGCAATCCCCTGAATCTATCCATACTAGCGAACCTTTAGACATCCGCGAAGTTGGAGCCCCTACGCCGGACGGAGTTCCTCAAACGAGTTCCAAGCGGTTGTTCTTGCAACTCCACGCGTTCACCGGATCACATCAACCTGAAGCGCTGGTTGACGTGCTGGACGCAAGTGGCTTGGAGTCCGTCCTTTATCACGATCTGAACGATCCTGCCGGCGTCGGTGTGCTATTGATCGCAACCGATCCATCCGACTTGGTTTCCGAAGAGCGAAGGCTTCTCCGCAGCGATCCCTTCTCCGGTTTGCAGCGCAAACCCGAGTCAACCATGATCGGCAGAACCTATTCAACGGGACGCGAACCCAATCTCAAGGACTGGTTGTTGGTCAAACCGCGTCGGAACGTTCTCAATCCGGAATTGCGCTGGGCGGTCTGGTACCCGTTGCGCCGCAAACCCGAGTTCTACCTACTCGCGCCGCCCGATCAAGGAAAGATTCTCGCGGAGCACGGCATGATGGGGCGCGCCTATGCCGAAGCGGGTTACGCCAACGACATCCGCTTGGCTTGCTTCGGACTAGACCAGCACGACAACGAGTTTGTGATAGGCTTGGTCGGCGCCGAACTCTATCCGCTGTCCCGCCTCGTGCAGGATATGCGAAAAACCCAACAGACCGCAAAGTACATCGACTCGCTCGGTCCGTTTTTCGTCGGTCTGGTGTGTTGGCAAAGCCCGATGATTGCCGATTGAGTCTGATAAACCGGTTTCGTCACCAAAGGTAAACACTGAAGCCTCTCGACCCGTCAAAACCACCAAGATTCCGGGACAAAGCATCGGCCACAACTCGCTTCAGACTCCAAGAGTTATGCGGATTTTGCACAAGACGTCTTTCCGATCTAGCTAGTTGGTTCGATATTACGTTCTGTATCCTTTAAACGTCTTCCATTCTCCGGGGGAACTTTAATATCGCCACCATTCTTTGATTGATGGGTATCGTGATTTTCGATTTGGGATTGCGTGATTCGTTCGGGTGCGACGGTTCCGCGCGTCGCAGATTAACGAAACTTGAAAATATCGCTTGGGATCCAGTAATGACGCGGGTTGGAAGCAATTCCCGCGGTCTGCGATCTTGTGCGATTTTCTGCGAATAGGTTTCCACCCACCCTCTCCCAGGGACACGCAATAGGGGGGTGACCGTATGAATTCCAGTTGTTCTCATAAATGCGTAATCAGTGGCATGATTGGAAATACGCTTCATGGGGATATGTGCCATAATTTCTTTCGCTTGACATTTATTATGAGATCACTATAGGGATTGTGCATCACCTTAAGATTTATCGAGTAACACGCGGCATTGCACTCCGCTGGAGTGCGGAGAGTGGACGCAGCACGATTCTATTGACATGGCCGGGATCTCTATCGCGCTCCTTATTCAGTCGCTTGATCCGCTGGAGTGCGAGATGTGGGAAATCTCTATCAAGGTACGCATTTTCATAACCTGCCATGGCGCGAGAAACCGGTTTTACTTTCAGAATAAATTATACTATACATGTGTTAAGATGTCAAGCAAAAAAATGGGAACTATGACATCAATTTGGGATAGGATTGTTTTTCGTGAATTGGCGCTCCGGGTTCAATCTCGCCGGCAAGTGCCTCAATGGCGGATAAAGGTTTAATCGCATTGTTCCGCCGAAGGGAATTACGCCGCACCTTAGTCTTAAGCTTTAAGGCGATGAATCGTGAATTGGAAGCAGTCCAGGGTGAATCAGGAAAGACTTCGTAATGTGAAAGCCAACCAGAGCAAACGTAGATGCCATCAGGCTCCAGGGTTATCTTGGAAAGACGTCAACGGAAGAGCATGAAGAATATCATCTCGATCTGCGGTAAAGAGTTATATACCTACTTCGTATCTCCGATCGCCTATTTTGTATTTTTCGTCTTTATGGCAGTCGTTGGCTTCCTATTTTCCGCGATCTTCTACTTCCAGAGTGGAGTTGACGGTTCCGCCGCAGCGGTTATGCAGTTCATGTTTGGCAACATCAGCATCATCCTGCTCTTTTTCACGCCTGCTCTAACGATGAAACTGTTCGCGGAAGAGCGCAAGTCCGGCACCATCGAACTGCTCCTCACTTCGCCGGTGTCCGATACCGAGGTGGTCATCGGCAAATTCTTGGCGAGTTTGAGCTTGCTGCTGATTATGTTGGTGTTAACCCTGCTTTTCCCGGTGCTCGTAATGCCGTTTGGCGAACTAGACGCCGGTCCTCTTCTCAGTGGTTATTTAGGGTTGGTGCTGCTCGGTTCTTGCTTTCTCTCGCTCGGGCTCATGCTGTCCTCAATGAGTAAAAACCAAGTTGTCGCGGCATTGACCAGTTTCGGATTGTTGCTTACGCTTTGGGTCATCGGGTTCCTATCGAATCGCGGCGGGAAACTGGGCGATATTCTTGCATATCTCTCACTTATCGAACATTTTGAGGATTTTTCCCGAGGCGTGGTATCCCTGAAACACGCCGTCTACTACCTCAGTTTTACTGTTGTTTGTCTGTTTGTCACGGTCAAGTCGATTGAATCATCAAAATGGAGGTAACGCCGCAATGGCATCCGAAGAAAAAGCCCGGACGCGCGCGAATCTTGCGCCACTCCTCGGTTTCTTGGCGCTCATCCTCCTGTTCGGTGCACTCGCAAGTTACATCCTTGCGGCTACCGCAGCTTTGTGGGTGCTACTCATCCTCGGTGTGGGGACCGTTACCGCTTTTGCGGCACTCAACGCGAAGATCGTGAGCCTGTTTTTCGTCAGTCGGCAGGCACGTTACGGTGCAAATGTAGCCATTAGCATTGTTTTCCTCGTCGGGATAATGGTCATCATCAACGTCATTGTCAATCGGAAGTTTGATTTGACGGCGGATATGACAGCGGACAAACTCTACACTCTGTCCGATCAGACGAAGAATATTCTGCGCGCCTTAGATCGCGAAGTCAGGGTAGTCGCATTCTTCAGCGACCACACGGACAACCCTAGGATGCAAAACCAACTTGCGTTCGCGCGAGATGTGTTGGGCAGGTACGCGCGTGAAACCGATAAACTGGAAGTTGAGTTCATCGATCCGACCACAAATCCCCAAGCCTTCAAAATGTATGACATCCAGTCTGACGGTACGGTGGTTTTTGAGAGTGGTCAAATGCGGGAACAGGTGACGATTGTTGACGAACAGAAATTTACGAGCGCGATCATGAAGGTGGTCCGCGACGAGGTTAAGCGCATCTATTTCCTAATAGGCCACGAGGAACGGGCAATTGACGTGTTTGGCGCCGATGGATATCAGCAGGCGCGAGAGGGCTTGGAAAAACAGAATTATGCCGTCGAACCGCTAACCCTAACCACCGAGCACGATGTCCCTCCCGACTGCGGCGCCCTCGTTATCGCCGCTCCCAAGACCTCACTTCTATCCCATGAGGTTGAAGCCATCGCCAGATACCTTGATCGTAACGGCAAGCTACTTCTAATGTTTGAGCCCTCAATTATCTCGGCGACAGATCCGAATCAACAGTTGGTTGACTTGGTTGCTCGGTGGGGTGTTACGGTAGAAAATGACTATGTTCTCGTTTTAGACCCTCGGTTCTCGTACGTGTTCGTAGGGCCCGATGCGCCTTACATTAAGGAACTGGAGTTGCATGAGGTCACACGGTATGTTCCTTCTGCTATTTTCCAAACAGCGCGGTCGGTAACGCCGACCAATGTGAATAGAACCGATCTCAGGGTAAAATCGCTTGCCAAGACGATTGATACCGTCGGCGTGTGTTGGGGAGAGACCGAGCGCGGAGCAGATGGTGTATTGTTACCGGAAGCGAGCTATACCGAAGGCGTAGACACGCCGCCGCCGTTGTCCCTCGCCGTCGCGGTCGAACTCACGGACGAAAACGGGATAGCAGAGGAAGACGCCCTGTCCCGGAATCCGGCGGATGCCAAACCCGAAGAGACACGTACACGCATCGTTGTCTTTGGCGATGCAGATTTTGCGTCGAACGCCTACTTCGCCAACTCTGGCGGCGGCGGGCTCTTCCTGAACGCGATTAACTGGCTAACGCTTGAGGAGGACCTGATTGCCATTCGTCCGGTGGATCCGAGTCAGCGGTCGCTGCGGCGGATGACCGCCAGCGAAGCCAGTCTTGTGCAAATGACCTCAATCTTCCTGATCCCGATAATCGTCTTTATCATTGGCATTGCGGTGTGGTGGCGTCGACGCTGATTCCGGTCACGATCAGGAGATCGCTCCTACAGCTATAAGGAATGGTGGGCAGTGCCCACCCTACAGATGTACTGATTGCCATTCGTCCGGTGGATCCGAGTCAGCGGTCGCTGCGGCGAATGACCGCCAGCGAATCCGCATTTGTGCAGATAGCGTCGATTTTCTTGGTGCCAACAATCGTCTTCATTATCGGCATCGCCGTGTGGTGGCGCCGCCGTTAGTGATCTTCCCGTATCACGTATCGCCCCGGATGTCATAATGAACTTCCGAACGACACTCATCATCATAATTTTATTCGCTCTATTCGCAGGGGGTTACTTCCTGTTTTGGGATGGCGGGGAGGAGACAGGCTCCGGTACAGACGAGCAACCAAGAATCAGCGAAGTCTACGGACTAAGCGTTGAAGGGGTGCGGCGAATCGGGTTGTCCTTCAAAGATCCGGCTTACAAGCCGCTATCGCTGGCAAGGGATGACAACCGGGAATGGCGGTTGACCGCCCCCATTATAGCATACGCGAATGAAAGCAAAGTGTCCGAGATGCTGGGCGACCTCCTGAACAAGAGGGTTAAGCGCACGTTGGACGTCACGGAATATTCCCAATTCGAGCTGGACGAACCCAACGTCCGGGTAGATTTATGGACGGAAGGCGAAACGCCATCCAATTCCTTCCTCATCGGGACAAAGACGGTCAACTTCTCCGTCTACGCCAAGGAAGCCTCGGAACCTCATATCTTCCTGATCGAATCCAGCGCGCTACAGGACCTCACCAAGGCGCCTGCCGACTTCAGGACGCGAAACGCATTGAAGTTTGCCCCGGAGCAGGTTACCGAAGTCTCTCTCTCGGTTGCCGGCGAGGAAGAGATTCGCTGCCAACTGGAAAGTGAAGGGAATTGGCAAATGGCAGCGCCCATCGACGTAAAAGCCGACGCCAAAGAGATTCGATCCATCCTGGATGCGCTTCACCGCTTGAAAGTGATGGAGTTCGTGAAGGACGGCGCCGCCGATCTGATGGAATTCGGTCTTGAACCGCCCCGCATTCGTGTGTCGGTTCAACAGGAAGACGGGTCACAAGAATTGCTCGTCGGATCGGACATCTCTGATACATCGCGGATCTATGTCAAACCCGGCGCATTTGATGCCATCTATGCGGTGAACAGAGAGATAGTTTCAACTCTGAATAAGAGCGTTTTCGATCTCCGGGACAAACGTGTCATCGACTTCCAGCGCACTGCGACCGATCGCTTCGAGATCCAAAGACGGGGGGAGGCGAAGATCGTCTGCGCGAAAGATTTGAAGGGCGAGTGGCACATTGAAGAACCGGTTGCACTAAAAGCGGACGCCAAGGTTGTGGACGACATCCTTTTCGGCGTTGACTCTCTCAAAGCAGTTGAGTTTGCGGAAGAACAGCCAGCGGGGTTGAGGCGTTACGGTTTGGAATCACCATCGCTGCAGGTCTCATTCTTCACGCCAGACACGGAACCTGCTGTCTTACTGATCGGGAAATCCATAGGTGACGGCCGCTATGCAAAAGCCCGGAACGCCGAGCGCATCGCCTTAGTTAGAGGCAACGTGCCGGAGCTTCTCGGCTCGGGCGTTGCAGGGTTGCGCGACAAACAGGTCCTCGAATTTGAGGGCGAAGACGCGTTTAAACTCGCCTTACGACACGGTGATGTACAACTCGCCCTACAGAAACAGGGAGTAAACTGGCGGCTCGTGTCGCCGGTGCAGGAGGACGCGAAAAACGGTGCGGTGAATCGGGTAATCCGTCGACTCGCTGGTTTGCGAGCGGACAAGTATCTGGCGCTTGCCCCTAGCCTCATCGTCACTCGCCTAAACAAACCGGAAGTGCAAGCCACGATAACGTTAAATAACCTGAAGGAACACACGTTGCAAGTCGGCGCGGCGAATGGGAGCGGCCAACGTTTCGCGCGCCTGCGTGCGGCGCCGGATACGGTTTTTTTAGTTGAACCCTCGATCGTGGACGAGCTCCGACAAACGGTCGCCGATTTTCGCCTGTCCCCAAGTGACCCTTGAGTGTGAATAAGGAGAGCGAAAGTCAAACCCATAAGAATAGAATTTCACCGCCCACGATTCTTTTGACTAAAGGCTGGTGGGCAGTGCCCACCCTACAATTGAACGCACCGTACAGACTATGCCTGCAAATTTGCCGCCGGAATACTACAAATTGAAACATCAACTCGAAGCCGCCAAGACGGACGATGAGCGACTCCTGTTGATGGAGGAGATGCTTCGCATTACGCCGAAGCACAAAGGCTCCGAGAAGGTTGTATCCGATCTCCGGCGGCGCATCGCCAAACTGCGCAATGCCCCCGACAAAAAGAGCGGGACTAAACGGCACAGCCACCATATTCCAAAGCAGGGCGCAGGACAGATCGTATTGCTTGGGGCGCCGAACGTCGGCAAGTCCCGGATTCTTGCGAGTTTCACGAACGCCAGACCCGAAGTATCGCACACCCCCTTCTCCACCCGTGAACCCGGAATCGGTATGTTAAACTACGACAACATCCAGTTCCAACTCATCGATACGCCGCCGATGACAGCCGACTTCGTACAGCCCGAAACCCTGGATCTTGCCAGGAATGCGGACATGTTGCTGATTGTTGTGAACCTCGGAGGAGACGAGGTGTTGGATGAGGTTGAGATCGTGACCTCCAAACTGCAGGCTGCCAAAATTCCGATTGGCGGGGAGGTCCATAACGGGGAGATAGAGGAAACCGACTCTCCGTCGGGAACCGGCGCTAACAGACTCGGTCTTATTGTTGCGAACCAGATGGACGATGCCAACGCCTCTGGTCGGCTGGAAATCCTGAAGGAGTTCTACGCTGATTCCTTCCGCATATGTCCGCTGTCTGCCGCCACGGGGGACGGTCGCGAGCATTTGGAAAAGACGATATACGATAAGCTGGAGATTCTACGGGTGTACACCAAAACACCGGGCAAGCGCGTCGATCGAGACGACCCGCTTGTGCTCCCGATAGGTAGCACGGTGAACGACGCCGCCATGGAGCTACATCGCGACTTCGCCGCAAACCTCAAGTTTGCCCGCGCTTGGGGCGTCAACTGGCATGACGGTCAATCCGTTAGTCGTAACGACCAGGTTCACGACGGCGACATCTTGGAGTTCCACGTTTAAAGACAGTGGCTAGTGATCAGTGGCCAGTGCCGAGTGATTGGCGATCAGGATTTTGTATGGGATTTCAATGCACTCTATCGCGCTCGTTATTCGTTCGGTTGATCCCCATTGGCGGTCTGAAAGGCTGGTGGGCATGGGATCTCTATCGCCTTCGCTATCCACTCGTTTGATTCCACCCTACAGTTTTTAGATGCTGGTGCGCGATGATCTCTATGGGATCTCTATCGCCTTCGCTATTCACTCAGTTGATCACTCGTTATCCACTCGCTTGATCCTACAGAAATGTGCGAGAAAGAAACCGAGTTTTGAAGAAAAAACTCGGTTTCGACACGCATGATTCAACTCGAAAAGTACGATTTGTAAGGCGCGCACTGCGCAACCTGCAGAATTGTGGTAGAAAGGAACCAAGTTTTGAGGAAAAAACTCGGTTTCGTCATTCTGTTTCCATCCAGAAATCAAGTTTTCAAGAAAAAACTTGATTTCGGTGCTTTCGCGACGCATGATTCAACTCGAAATGACTTTTCAAACAGTTTCTTAATACTGACGACAGCATTCTGTTGAGTTTCTCATGAAAAAATCCTCGTCCTTCCTGCTCTGCTCGCTAATCATCCACTGTGGCGCCCTGCTGCTGGCGATGTATCTCTGGATCGAACCGCTTCGACCGCCACTGCTGCCACCCGAGTTCGATGTCGAGTTCGTCCAGGCCGCCCGTCCGGAAACCCCACCGCCGCCGCCCGACCCCGTCAAACCGTCGCCCAAACCGGTCGTTCAAGAGGAGATACCGTCGACGCCAAAACCGAAACCGACCGGAGTCATGGATTGGACGGTCGCCGAGGCGCTGCCGTCCATCGAGCGCGGCACGGTAACCGCTAAACCGGAGGAACCTTCGCTCTCGGAGCAAATCGCTCGGACCGCTGCGCCGCCCTCCCGGGACCGTCTACAAGCGGACGGCATCACGACCGTTGACCTGCCCAAAGTCGACCAAGAGCCGATCGCAAATCCGCCCACCGGGAATCCCCGGATTGAGATGAACGTCGAAAAGGAACTCGACGGCGATTCCCCCGATGTCCAACTTGACGAGCTGAAATACTGGCACGGACGGGGCCGCGCGATAGAGGGCACGCACATGGGAAATGCGTCTACCGGAGGCGGGGGCGGAGGTGGAGGCGTAGCGGGGACCGGGCTGCCGATACATCTCGACATGATGAACCAGATCGGGCGGGATATTGCTGAGGTTGCAACGACGCGCGAGGTCGATCTCGTGTTTATCATTGACAAGACCGGGAGCATGAGGGACAATGTCCGGGGTATCCGAGCCTACGTAGACGCTATCTTCGACCGGCTTACCCGGGCAGGACACGACACCGCCGTCGGACTGGTAACCTTCGGCGAAATCAAGATCTCGAAGTTGAAGGCGCGCGGCGTTACGACAGACCACGCCAAGTTCCAAAACTGGCTGCGGAAAGTCAAGATCGAGGGCGGCGGGGATCTCGCCGAATCGGGTCTGGACGCCATCGCCGCCGCGCAAGAGAAGATCAAATTCCGGCGCGGCGCGGGGCGGTTCTTCGTCTTCGCCAGCGACGGCTCTTTCCACGATGCAGACTATGACGGCAAATCCAGGCATAGCCTCGATACCGTAATCGCCGCTCTGCGGCGCGAACGAATTCGGGTCGATGTCATCGGAATCGACTATCTGCCGGTGCGGCAGTTGGCGTTGGGGACGGGCGGAAAGTGGCGCAAAATCCCCGGCAGAGGGCTCGGGGAGTACACGCCCCCGATTACCCTGACCGCGAAAATGCTCTCGCAGTTTGGTGCGCTCAGTTTCAAAGACAATTCCCTGAACGATGAACTCATCGTGCGCGTCCCTAGCAGACCGCGTCCCAAGTGGATATCGGTCACGTGGAAGGTGCTCAATCCGTTGGGCGAGCGCTGCTACGGTCCGTTCTACGAACGCCTTGATGTCATTGGCGAAGAGCAAGACGTTGTCAGGTTGAACCCGGTAATCAACACCGCCGACTTTCGTACGCTGAAGGGAACCTACACCGTCATCTACCGCATTGAGAACGACCTCGAAGGCCGCAGCATTCTGCGCCGCACTTTCGACTGGAAGGCGTTAGAGATCGCCGAAGGAAAAACCGAATGACATCCAAGATCTTCATCCTCCCTCTCGTCCTTCTCCTGATCCTGTTCGCGGTTCTGCGCGTCGATGCGCAGAGGCAACTGCAAGTTCAAGAAGATCGCGACGCTATCGAGAAGGCAAACAGCCTCTACTATTCGCGCCAATACCTGGAGGCGATTGAAGCCTATCAATCACTTCTCAAAACGACGTTGTCGAAAGAAACCGGGAACGAAATCCGAATGAACCTGGGGCAATGCTATGCCAAACGCGGCGACGACGCCTTAGCCATTCGGACGTTCCAGGAGATTATCGAGGCCGACCCCGACGGATCGTATGCGACGCAAGCCACCCACAAGATCGGAAATCTATATACCCGGCGGTATCAGTACAAAGAAGCCATCCGCGCCTGCAAAACGCTGGCGGAGACCTATCCCAAAACCCGAACCGCCGCGCTCGCCGAATTCCTAATCGCCCAATATTTCCATACGCAGGGCAAACGAGAACTTGCAACAGAAGGCTTTCGACGTTTCCTAAACGATTATCCGACCTCTCCTTACGCCGTTAGCGCCATCTACAGTCTAATCACGCTCTATACCGAAGCCCGGAACTACGCCGACGCCGAAACGTTAATCCGGAACCAACTCCGCAAAAATCCCAAAGATACCGATATGATGGAGAAGCTAGGAGACCTGTACAAGACTCAGGGCAAACATGAAAAGGCGATGAGCCTTTACACCGCTGCGCTTGCCCACGCCCCGGAGGACATCACCCTTCGTGAAAAACTTGGCGGATTGTACGCGGAAAAGGGTCAGCTTGAAGAGGCGATCGAGGAGTGGACGCGGATTATCGAGAACGATCCGCACCAAGCGAATCGCTATCGCCAAGCGGCGGAGATCTACGTGACGCATCAAATGTATGACAAAGCCATCGAATCGTATAACCAAGCGATCAAGCTCGATCCGCGCAATGCCTACTTGTACTCGAAACTCGCAGGCGTGTACAAGATTCAGGGCAGGATTAATCTCGCCGTGGGAGCGTGTCTCGAAGGGCTGCGCAAAGTGGAGATCGGCTATAGCGGCAGGGACACGCTGATCGAAGGTATTGCCGAGATCTACGAAGGCGAGCAGCGAAGGCGTCTATTTGAGCGGGTCATCGACCAAGTCAAGAGCTACGTGACTCGGGATCCACGGAATCCGAAATTCGTCCTCGCGCTCGCGGAACTCTATTTCTATCATGACCGCTACGATCTCGCGCTTCAACAGTTCCGGCGGTTGACACAACTTCACTCGGTTGATCAGGGACGCATTCTTCAGAAGTACGCCGTCCTGCTTCATCGTGCCGAGAAGCCGGCTGCGTCAGATTATTTCCGGGCAATCATCGAGGTATTTCCAAACTCCCGTGTTGCTCGTCATTCGCGGATGACGCTCGCGCGCCTGTATGAGCGGGGAGGGCAATGGCACAAGGCGATCGACCTGTTGACCAAGATGAGAGGCGTCGACGTCGATACCGAGGCGCGATTCCTGTTGGCGCGTCTCTGGCTTCACGGAGTTCATGATGTCGACACCGCCCTGCCCATTTATCGAGCATTGGCGAATCAGCCCCTGCCCGTAATCCAGAGGACGGAAGCCCAACTCGGCGTCGCCGAGTGCTATCTTCTGCAAGGCCGATATGATCTCGCCCGCGAGCTGCTGGAGCGAATCGTCGGTGACGGATCGCAGTTGCGGGCTGCGGCTCAGAAACTCATCGGCGATTCCTATCTCTATCAAAGCGATTTTCGGAGAGCCGCCGCCGAATATAAGAAGGTGCTCGGCTTCTCGCCGTCCGATGCGCTGAGCAACGATGCCCTCGACCGTATGATTCTCATCCAGTCGAATTCGGACTATATGAACGTCCCGCTGGAGGGCTACGTGCGCGCACTGAAAGCGAACTTACGCGGCAAGCCGGACGAAGCGCGCCAGATATGCCGCGAAACATTGGAGGCGTTCCCCGAAGCCTTGATTGTCGACGACGCCTGGCTCTTGATTGGCGATATTCACAAGAATCAGGGAAGCCACGGCGACGCGATTGCGGCGTATGAGAAGGTCGTCGCCAAGGGGGAGGGCACCGCCGCCGAGGGACTGAACGAGATTGCCGTGCTCTATCACTCGCGTCTGCGGGACACGGAAAAGGCGTTGGGGGCGTACCGGAAGCTCATCCGCGATTATCCCGACAGCGTTATCGTCCCGTACGCACGCCGGCAGATCGACGCCCTTGCAAAACTCCAACCGAATTAACGATCAAGCTGTAGATAGCGACCGTGAGTCAGTTCCCATATTAGATCCTGTGCGATGTGGATGGGACGGCTCACTCCGTAGGAGTGCCGGGGGTTGGTGCATCTTCGGTTCTATTGACATTGCACTCCGCTGGAGTGCAGAGGCGAGGCGGACTCGTGTACTATTGACATTGCCGGGATCTCTATCGCGTTCGCTATTCACTCACTTGATCCTCTGGAGTGCGGGCGCGAGGAAGACTCGTGTACTATTGACATTGCACTCCGCTGGAGTGCAGACGCGAGGCGGACTCGTGTACTATTGACATTGCCGGGATCTCTATCGCGTTCGCTATTCACTCACTTGATCCTCTGGAGTGCGGGCGCGAGGAGGACTCGTGTACTATTGACATTGCCGGGATCTCTATCGCGTTCGCTATTCACTCACTTGATCCTCTGGAGTGCAGACGCGAGGAAGACTCGTGTACTATTGACATTGCCGGGATCTCTATCGCGTTCGCTATTCACTCACTTGATCCTCTGGAGTGCAGACGCGAGGAAGACTCGTGTACTATTGACATTTCACGGGATTTACTATCGCGTTCGCTATCCACTCACTTGATCCGCTGGAGTGAGGAGGATGCGAGGCTTCGCCATTCATGTCACGGAAGGACGCGCCCTTCGAACCCTGGCCACGAGTGTGCAGCACGGGAAGCTGGCGGGGCAACAAGATCCCTATGGCATTCGCTATCCGTTCGTCTGATCTCCCTTGATCCCCTCCTTCGATGCTCACCTTTGACTCTCTTCATAAACCCCTTAACCCCAAACATCCGGAGCCGCTCATCCTTATGAACTACACCGAAGTCCTCTCCGAACTTGAGAACCTCGTCAGCGAAACGTTCGACCTCTGGGATCACAATCGCATCGGATTCCAATGGCAGAACTACACATGGAACCACACCATGCGTGTCCGCGCCATGAGCATCGAACTCGGAAAACGTGAAGGCGGCGACACCACAAAGCTGGAGGTCGCGGGCACCCTGCACGACATCACCAAACGGTACGACGGCGAAATCCTCACCGACGAAAACGGCAAACGCGTTCTCGATCACAACGGGTTTTGGCTGAACGAACCGGTGGCTCCGGTGCGAAGCAATGTCGTCACCCGGCTCTACCACGACAACGACCTCTACGGTCAGGTCCACCACGAGTCCGGTGCCGTCATCACGGAAAAGATCCTGGAGATGTACGATTTCGAGCAGGACTTTGTCGACGCGGTCAGTGCGATCGTCTTGGCGCATCTGAAGCCGACGAACCTCAGCGGCGAGGACTATGACATGCTATACCGCAACGTCGAGAACCAGATTCTATACGACGTGGACACCATCGACCCGAACCTCGGCTACACGGCCTTCTTCCGCAACGTCCACATCCACTCCTATTTTGCGCTCCAGCGCGGCGGATTCGATCTCGAAACGTACGTGCGAGGCCTCCCCCGATTCGTCGACACCAAACAGGAATTCGTGGGCAAGTTGCTTACCGAATCCGCACGCGAGATCGCGGAAGCCCGCCAGGACCGGAAGCGCGCGCTGTTCGCCGAGATGAACGCCGAACTCGACGATATCCCCGTCAACCGAAAATACGGCTTGCTCGGCGTGATCGAATACTTTGTGGGGGAGACCGAAGACCCCGACTTCGCGGGGCAGCTCCATCATCTCAAGAACAGTTGGGTTCCCCTGCGCCGCCGGTGGATCGCCGAATCCGAAACGACCGAATCCGCCCGCGACAAAGCCTCCGCCGCCCTTGACCGCGTAGTCAATTTCACCACGCTCTTAGAACAGGAAGCGCAAGGGTTCTTGTAAGGTGGGGGGGGGGGGTTAGGGGAGATCAAAGGAACGTTCAAATGAGCGAACAGCGAAGACGAGAGAGGTCCCATAGTTAATCCCGTGAAATGTCAAAAGAAGGCGCGATGCCCGCATCCTTCACTCCAGAGGAGTGATATGTCAATAGCAGGCGTGATCCCCCGGTTTTTCACTCCAGCGGAGTGACATGTGAATAAGCAAACGGCAGTGTCTATAAAAGCCAACGTCAGAAGTGTAGAAAAACGCCCATGCCAAACACTTATACCCAGCTTTACATTCACATTGTGTTTTCGGTCAAAGGAAGACAACCCCTAATTCCTAAGCAACACAAAGACGAACTCCACAAATACATCACCGGCATCATCACGAAGGGCGAAACAGAAGTTGATGCAAATCAATTCGATGCCAGACCACATTCATATCCTTGTAGGCATGAGCCCCGACATTTCAATTTCCGATCTCGTGCGGGACATCAAAATTAATTCCACGAAATTCATCAACCGAAATGGATGGGTTGCGGGAAAATTTGCATGGCAGGAGGGGTTTGCCGCGTTTTCGTATTCGCATTCTCAACTCAAATCCGTAATTGCCTACATTGATGAACAAGAAAAACATCATTCCCGTAAGACGTTCTCGGAAGAGTATCTTGAGATTTTACGACGTTTTGATGTGCCGTATAATCCGAATTACGTGTTCGATCCGGAAGACGATGATACGCCAGATATATGATGCGCTCACATTGCCGGGATCTCTATCGCGTTCGCTATTCACTCACTTGATCCTCTGGAGTGCGGGCGCGAGGAGGACTCGTGTTCTATTGACATTGCACTCCGCTGGAGTGCAGACGCGATGAGGAATCGTGTTCTATTGACATGGCACTCCGCTGGAGTGCAGACGCGATGAGGACTCGTGTTCTATTGACATTGCACTCCGCTGGAGTGCAGACGCGATGAGGAATCGTGTTCTATTGACATGGCACTCCGCTGGAGTGCTGGCCGTTGGTGCATCCGCATTCTATTGACATTTCACTCCGCTGGAGTGCTGGCCGTTGGTGCATCCGCATTCTATTGACATTTCACTCCGCTGGAGTGAAAACCAGACCAAGAATGAACGCTCTTCACGGCAAGTCATTGAGCGAAAATGAAGTGTTTCTTGCTGAATAAATTATTCCGATAGGAATTATGGGGTACTCTCGAGTAACGCTCGACATTGCACTCCGCTGGAGTGCAGACGCGATGAGGACTCGTGTTCTATTGACATTGCACTCCGCTGGAGTGCAGACGCGATGAGGAATCGTGTACTATTGACATGGCACTCCGCTGGAGTGCGGGCGCGATGAGGACTCGTGTTCTATTGACATGGCACTCCGCTGGAGTGCGGGATGTTGGAACATCTTTGGTGCTATTGACATTGGGGATCTCTATCGCCCTCCCTATCCAGTCGGTTGATTGCACCCTACAACTAAAGCCCACCCAGACTGCTGTAAATCTGGGTTTCGTTCAACGTATCCGTGAACGGGCCCTGCTTCTCCGTCTGGACGGTAACCGTCAGCATCCCCATATTCGTGTCTCGCTCCTTGTCTATCTTGATCTCCGAGTGGGGCACCTCCCCGCGCAATAACCGGTAAGGGCTGTGCGGATCCCGAGACCAGCGCAAATCGAATACCCGCCCGTCATACACCTTGATCCCCTGCATCCCCCCGCGAATGGAATAGATCGTGGCGTTCGTCGTGAACTCGGACTCCGATATCGCGCTCACTCCGATCTCGGGCGTCAGGATACTCGGATCCCACAACAACCGTTCGCCCTCGTCATTCGTAAGATAGATTCGGATATCAAGCCGCCCGAGCCTCGAAATTGAATCAATCTCGATCCCCTCAAAATTCTGAATCCGCCCGCTTTCGCAACCAAAGCACGCAACCGCGCATCCCAAAACCAGCCATCCCATCAATTGACGAAACATGTTGTCCTCCCAGATCCATATAAAATCTAGGCTCATGTCAAGAGAAAGTGCAAGGCGACTTTGAGAAACCGAGGTTTCAAGAAAAAACTCGGTTTCTGGCACATACTCTTTAACATGAGCGAAAATCTATATCTATATATATAATGTATAATCGCCGCGAAAATCATGATACCATCTCCCCGATTCTTCTGTCAATGCAACACAGATTCAGCAACACAGATTCTGATGTCTAACCGTACCGCGAACAAACTGCCCGCAGGTTAATGCTTTTGGCTTGCCATTCCGCCTACCAATTGGCTACACTATATCCAATCCAAATAAACGATGGAACGCACGATTTGTGCTAGTCACTGTCCTCTGACGAATCGCCGCTGCCACACATGTCCCGACTCGTCGCATTCATAACCCGCTACCTCTTCGGCGCACTTTCCTGTGTCTACCTCTTCACGATCGGGATCCTCCGCGAAAGGAACCGGCTGCTGATCTCGTCGATCTGCGCCCACTTCGGCTACCGTGAAAAAGCGCCCGTGCCGGTTCTACCCAAGGTTGAAGTCTCCGAGCTTGTCCCCGAGGACCTTCCCATCCAGATCCGCGAACTGATTGAAGCGGACGGCAACATCTCACTCGCCGAGATTTCCGTCATCTCCAAACTCATCAAGGCTAGGGACCCAGCCGCGGTATTCGAGATCGGCACCTTTGACGGACGCACGACGCTGAACATGGCGGCGAACTCCCGTCCTGACGCGCGAATCTACACTCTGGATCTCCCGAGCCGATCCGGTACCGAATTGCCGATCGACCCCGGCGAGGAAAAATACATCGACAAGGAAGGGTCGGGCACGCGATTTATCGGCACCGACTGTGAACGCAAGATTACCCAACTTTACGGCGATTCCGCCGCCTTTGACCTCGCGCCATTCAACAATATGATCGACGTGGTCTTCGTGGACGGCGCCCACTCGTACGAATACGTGCTACACGACTCCCGGATCGCCCTCAAACTCTTGAGAGACGGGAAGGGCTTAATCTTGTGGCACGATTATGGCAAGGTCTGGTGGCCCGGATTGACGAGAGCCCTGAACGAACTCTACGCGGAACAAAGAGAATTCAGCGGTGTAAAACACATCGACGGCACCTCGCTGGTCTGCCTTATCCTGTAACATAATCGCGAAATCCACGTTTGTATCGGTGGCGATAAGCCTCGCACGATCCGCCGGCTATCGACCACTTTCCGCTGTTCTTCACCATGGCTCTATACGACTTCGATTCCATACTTCTCGTGGCATTCGGCGGTCCCACACCCGGATGCTGCAACCAGTACCACCCTTGCCCATCCGAAGCGTTCTGCTTCGTCGAGGGAATCGTGGGGATCTCGCCCTCGAAAGCGGACCGCCTCAAAGAGGTCGCCGCCCACTACGAACACCTCGGCGGATTCTCACCCTTCAACGAACTGACGGCGAAACAAGCCGAAGCGCTCCGTCCCGCGCTTGCCGAAAGAGGCATCGATGTCCCCGTGTACACCGGGTTCCGCCACTGGTCTCCTTACGTGCGCGAAGTCATACCGCAAATGGTGAAGAACGGACACCGCGACATCCTAGCCATCATCATGGCGCCTCACCAGTCCAAAGTCAGTTGGGACTGGTATCAACAGACCGTAGCCGAAGCCGTCGACAGCATTGAAGGCGAGAAACCCATCGTCAACTACGTCGAGCCGTGGTTTCGAAGCGAAGGTTACATCACCGCGATTACGGAGCATATCCACGAGGCTTGCAGCGACCTCGGACGCTCGGAGTTTGAAAACGCCGCGCTCGTTTTCACAGCGCACGCCATCCCGCAATCCGTTGCAAAAACGTCCCCCTACACCCGCCAACTCAACCGCACCGCCGGATTGGCGGCAAAGCGGCTCGGACGAGAACTGTTCGATGTCGCTTACCAGAGCGGGCCCGCGAATTCCTCCATCCCGTGGACGCAGCCCGACATCAACGCCCTCATCTACGAACGATACCGCAAACGCGTCGATACCGTCATCGCCTCCCCGATCGGATTCCTCTGCGACCACGTCGAAGTCCTCTATGACCTCGACTACGAAGCCCGCGCCACCGCCGAACGGTACGACCTCAATTTCATCCGCGCCGCCACCGTTGGAACCCACCCCTCCTTCATCGACATGCTCGCCGAGTACTGCTGCGACGAAGTCCACACGGAACTCCCCACGGAACATCCGAGCGAATAGTTCAGCCGCCCTCGTCTTTTCCCTCATCCCGTGTGGGAGGGGTTTCCAAACCCCGATGGTAGATTCCGTACGCCCGTAAGTTGCCGGCCTCTGGTTTCCGTCACCACATTGCACTCCGCTGGAGTGCGGGGTTTAGTACGCATCGATTTCTATTGACATTTCACTCCGCTGGAGTGAGGAGGAGGATGCCCCTACGGTCTATCCCCGCAAAGGCTGGTGGGCGGTGCCCACCCTACAACTCTTAATCATGGTAATCCAGCAAGCGAGTGGATAGCGAGCGCGGTAGAGATCCAGCAAGCGAGTGGATAGCGAGCGCGGTAGAGATCCCCTTAATCCGCGTAATCCGTGATTCAGACAGAATAATCCCTTGCCCCACCCCCACATTGCACTCCGCTGGAGTGCGAGGTTTAGTACGCATCGATTGCTATTGACATTTCACTCCGCTGGAGTGAGGAGGCTGCACCGTCTACGGCTGGTGCGCAGTGCGCACCCTACATTGCCGCCGCCGGAGTGAGGAGGAGGATGCCCCTACGGTCTATCCCCGCAAAGGCTGGTGGGCGGTGCCCACCCTACAACTCTTAATCATGGTAATCCAGCAAGCGAGTGAATAGCGAGCGCGGTAGAGATCCAGCAAGCGAGTGGATAGCGAGGGCGGTAGAAATCCCTTAATCACATGAATCACAGTTCGGAGGTTTTAGCCGTTTTTTAATCCGTGAAATCTGTTTAATCCGTTTAATCCGTGATTCAGACAGAATAATCCCTTGCCCCACCCCCACATTGCCGGGATTTCTATCGCGCTCGCTATCCACTCGCTTGATCCACTGGAGTGCTGGAGGTTGGTGGATCCGCCGTGCTATTGACATTTTACTCCGCTGGAGTGAGGAGGCTGCACCGTCTACGGCTGGTGCGCAGTGCGCACCCTACATTGCCGCCGCCGGAGTGAGGAGGAGGATGCCCCTACGGTCTATCCCCGCAAAGGCTGGTGGGCGGTGCCCACCCTACAACTCTTAATCATGGTAATCCAGCAAGCGAGTGAATAGCGAGCGCGGTAGAGATCCTGCAAGCGAGTGGATAGCGAGGGCGGTAGAAATTCCTTAATCACATGAATCACAGTTCGGAGGTTTTAGCCGTTTTTTAATCCGTGAAATCCGTTTAATCCGTGATTCAGGCAGAATAATCCCTTGCCCCACCCCCACATTGCACTCCGCTGGAGTGCTGGAGGTTGGTGAGCTCGCCTTACTATTGACATGTCACTCCGCTGGAGTGAGGAGGACCGACGCGTCTTAATCATGGCAATCTCTAAATCACATAAATCACAGTTCAGACGATTTCACCGTCCCACGTTCGAATCGCCGCAAAGGCTGATGGGCGGTGCCCACCCTACAACTCTTAATCATGGTAATCCAGCAAGCGAGTGGATAGCGAGCGCGGTAGAGATCCAGCAAGCGAGTGGATAGCGAGCGCGGTAGAGATCCAGCAAGCGAGTGGATAGCGAGCGCGGTAGAGATCCAGCAAGCGAGTGGATAACGAGCGCGGTAGAGATCCCCTTAATCCGTGTAATCCGTGATTCAGACAGAATAATCCCTTGCCCCACCCCCACATTGCACTCCGCTGGAGTGCTGGAGGTTGGTGGATCCGCCGTGCTATTGACATTTCACTCCGCCGGAGTGAGGAGGCTGCACCGTCTACGGCTGGTGCGCAGTGCGCACCCTACATTGCCGCCGCTGGAGTGAGGAGGAGGATGCCCCTACGGTCTATCCCCGCAAAGGTCGGTGCGATCAGGCGGCTGATGTAAACTCCGATTCGGGAATAATCGTATAACTTCTCACTACAATCAAAAGGAGATTAATCATGAAAATCTTGTTGGTGTTACTCGCGGCATTCACAGTAGGAATCTTTTCCGGCTGTTCGGACGACCTGGCTGATATTCTAAACATTGAACGCACCTTAAATACTGACACGGGCGATGAAGAATCCAGTGTTCAGTTAGCGTTGACGGATACCTATGACCAGACCAGAAACGGCGCCAGGTTGATTCTAAACTATGATCCATCACTCCATGCCTTTACCGGTACCGTTCAGAATGTTACCAATCAAACCTTGACACGCGTTCGGGTGGAGGTTCATCAGAGCAACGGAATTGAACTCGGTCCGACAACGCCTACCGATCTGCTTCCCGGGGCAACATTAGATGTGACGCTTCCAGCAGAGGGTACATTTAACACATGGGTTGCCCATCCCGAAGTTGGCTCTGGCGGTGAAAGTAGCAACGAAGCCGCCGGCGAGCACGGCGGTGGTAATGAATCAGGCGGCGAACACGGTGGCGCAGGTCACAACTAATGAACGCCGGAACCCAACAAGCCAGTCCGTTGCGGGCTGGCTTTTTTATTTCCCCGAAAGGATCTGATTAGGCGCTTCACAGTTGCGCGTTAGTCGATCATCCTGCGGATATACGTCCCTTGCAATACGCGAACGGGTGCGCAATAGAGATCCAGCAAGTGAGCGGATAGCGAGCGCGGTAGGGATCCCGCAACCGAGCGGATACAGAACGATCAGCCGAGCGAAAAGTTCAACCGCCCGCGTCTTTCCCTTGTAGCAGCGATCTCTCTTGATCACTCGCCTGCTGCTGCACGGAAATCAAGCGGCTGATGTAAACTCCGATTCGGGAATAATCGTATAACGTCTTACTACAATCAAAAGGAGATTAATCATGAAAATCTTGTTGGTGTTACTCGCGGCATTCACGGTAGCTTTCTGTTACGGTTGTGCGGAAGAAACGGACGATATTCTAACCTCTGAACCCACTTTAAATACTGACACGGGCGACGAAGAATCCAGTGTTCAGTTAGCGTTGACGGATACCTATGACCAGACCAGAAACGGCGCCAGGTTGATTCTAAACTATGATCAATCACGTCATGCCTTTACCGGTACCGTTCAGAATGTTACCAATCAAACCTTGACACGCGTTCGGGTAGAGGTTCATCAGAGCAACGGAATCGAACTCGGTCCGACGACCCCTACCGATCTGTCTCCCGGGGAAACATTGGATGTGATCCTTCCTGCCGAGGGCACATTTGACAGATGGGTTGCCCATCCCGAAGTTGGCTCTGGCGGTGAAGGTGGGGTCGAATCCGGCGGTGAGCACGGCGGTGGTAATGAATCAGGAGGCGAACACGGCGGAGCGGGTGAAGCAGGCGGCGAACATGGCGGCGCAGGTCACAACTAATGAGCGCCGGAACCCAATAAGCCAGTCCATTGCGGGCTGGCTTTTTTTATCTCCCCTTATGGATCCAGCAAGCGAGTGGATAGCGAGCGCGGTAGAAATCCCATAGAGATCCACTGACCACTGGTCACTTGTCACTGTATTTCCAGACCTGCTTCCCTGCTTCTTCCGATTGACATAATTCCTCCAACACACTACAATTTCGCCACCGACCGCTGCATTAAGACTTGACAGCAAAGCCGCAAGAATTTATAATGTATAGAGCGATTGAGGGGAGTTGTAATTCAAACTTGAGCCGGAGCATCAAATCATGTCCTTGACCCTGACCCAACTGATAATCTCACTGATCGCGCTCGTCGTCACAAATCTGGTCGCTGTCGCCGCGATTGCATATTACATGACATCAACGCTGGGCAAGCGTATAGACGGTCTTGACAAACGCATAGATGATCTAAATTCCAACATGAATGCGCGCTTTAACGACATGAACGCTACTATCAATGCACGATTCGATGATATGCGGATGCATGTCGACGCTCGAATCGATGACCTGCGCACCCAGATGAACCGAGAACACGATAACCTCGCCAGTAAAGTCGACACCCTGACCGATACCGTTACCGCCCACCTCTCCGACCAAACGATCCACCATCCCCCGCGGGTCTAACGACAATTCCCACCCACCCGCATCGTAGGCAGTTCCTTTGCTCTGCCTCAATTTTGGACTTGACATTATAGTCGATATAAACTACAATTTGTAAGTACCGCCTTTCACAGCGAGTCCAGCAATTAATGTTCACAACCGGAGCATTGAAACATGCCTTTGACCTTCACGCAACTTATAATCTCCATTGTCGCGCTCGGCGTTACCAATCTAGTCGCAGTCGCGGCTATTGCCTATTACATGACATCAACGTTAGGCAAGCGAATAGACGGTCTTGACAAACGGATGGATGACCTAAACTCCAACATGAATGCGCGCTTCAGCGATATGAACACCCGATTCGACGATCTGAGCCGACAAAAGATACCCGAATCGGCGATGTAAACGAACGATTTGGGGATATGAACAGCCGAATCGACGGCCTCCGAACCCAGATGAACCGGGAACACGATAACCTCGCCAGTAAAGTCGACACCCTAACCGATACCGTTACCGCCCACATCTCCGATCAAACCATCCACCATCCCCCGCGCGTATAATGACAACTCTCCCTTCCCGTACGCACCCCACATTGCCGGGATTTCTATCGCGCTCGCTATCCACTCGCTTGATCCTCTGGAGTGCGGGAGGTTGGTGCATTCTCCGTGCTATTGACATTTCACTCCGCTGGAGTGAGGAGGATGCGGCGCCTACGGACGGTGGGCGGTGCCCACCCTACAACTGGAGTGATGAGGAGCAACGCATCTTAATCATGGCAATCATCATAATCACATGAATCATAGTTCAGACAATTTCGCCACTCTTCACTCTCCACTGGTCACTGACCACTGTATTTCAATCACAGTTCAGACGTTTTCGCCACAAAGGCTGGTGCGCGGGGGATCTCTATCGCCCGGGAATAGCTATGGGACTTCTATCGCACTCCTTATTCAGTCGTTTGATCCTTCGCTATCCGCTCAGTTGATTCTATCCAGTCGGTTGATTGCACCCTACATAATACTAACCACTGGCCACTGGTCACTGTATTTCAATCACAGTTCAGACGTTTTCGCCGCAAAGGATGGTGGGCAGTGCCCACCCTACATTTCACTCCGCTGGAGTGAGGAGGATGTGGCGCTTACGGACGGTGTTCGATAAAGATTCCCTGAATCTTTCGCTTGACATAACTGCAGAAACAGCGTACCATTGGGATGACCGCGCCGAAAGGAGCAAGACTTCATGACAGACCCGCAATTCATAACGCTTCTTGTCAGTTTCGCAGTGGGCTTTGCAACCATTGTTTATTACATGGTATCTGTTCAAGGCAAACGGATCAGCGATCTTGACAAACGAATTGGCGAGATGAATGCCACTATGAATTCGCGGTTCGCCGAGATGAATGCCCGCTTCAGCGATATGAATGCGCGTTTCAGCGATATGAATGCCCGGTTTGACGAGATGAATGCTACCATGAATGCGCGCTTCAGCGATATGAATGCCCGGTTTGACGAGATGAATGCCACTATGAATTCCCGCTTCAGCGATATGAATTCCCGCTTCAACGATATGAACACCCGATTCGACGATCTAAGCCGGCAAATAGATACCCGAATCGGCGATGTGAACATGCGCATGGACAATATGAATGCGAACATAAACTCGCGCGTCGACGACCTCCGAACCCAGATGAACCGCGAACACGACAACCTTGCCCAAAAAGTCGACACTCTTACCGATACCGTTACCGCCCACATCTCCGACCAAACCATCCACCATCCCCCGCGGGTCTGACGACAATTCCCTCTGCCACCCTCCACACCTCCGGCGCTTTGCCGCGCGGCGTAGACAGCACATGGCGCCATCTTATAATCCGTGAAATCCAGCAAGCGAGTGAATAGCGAGTGATCAAGCGAAGGGATAGTGAGTGCGATAGAAATCCAGCAAGCGAGTGGATAGCGAGCGCGGTAGAAATCCTGTAGAGATCCAGTGTGCGCCCCACATGGCACTCCGCTGGAGTGCAGGGTTTAGGACGCATCGAATTCTATTGACATTTCACTCCGCTGGAGTGAGGAGAATGCGACGCCCAAGGATGGTGGAATCAAGCGACTGGATAGGGAGCGCGATAGGGATCCAGCAAGCGAGTGAATAGCGAGCGCGGTAGAGTTCCTGTGCCCACCCTACAACTCTTAATCACATAAATCACAGTTCCGCCGGTTTTTAATCCGTGAAATCCGCTTAATCCGTGATTCAGACAGAATAATTCCTTACCCCACCCCCACATTGCCGGGATTTCTATCGCGCTCGCTATCCACTCGCTTGATCCGCTGGAGTGCGGGGTTTAGGACGCATCGATTTCTATTGACATTTCACTCCGCTGGAGTGAGGAGGATGTGGCGCTTACGGACGGTGTGCGATAAAGATTCCCTGAATCTTTCGCTTGACATAACTGCAGAAACAGCGTACAATTGAGTTGACCGCGCCGGAAGGAGCAAAACTTCATGACAGACCCGCAATTCATAACGCTTCTTGTCAGTTTCGCAGTGGGCTTTGCAACCATTGTTTATTACATGGTATCCGTGCAAGGCAAACGGATTAGTGATCTTGACAGACGCATTGGAGACATGAACAAGCGAATTGACGAGATGAATGCCACCATGAATGCCAGGTTCGGCGAGATGAATGCTACCATGAACGCGCGTTTCAGCGATATGAATGCCCGGTTCGACGAGATGAATGCCACCATGAACGCGCGTTTTAGCGATATGAATTCCCGATTCGACGATATGAACACCCGATTCGACGATATGAGCCGACAAATAGATACCCGCATCGGCGATGTAAACGAACGATTTGGGGATATGAACAGCCGAATCGACGACCTCCGAACCCAGATGAACCGCGAACACGACAACCTTGCCCAAAAAGTCGACACTCTTACCGACACCGTGACCGCCCACATCTCCGACCAAACGATCCACCATCCCCCGCGGGTCTGACGACAATTCCCTCTGCCACCCTCTACACCTCCGGTGCCTTGCCGCGCGGCGTAGACAGCACATGGCGCCATCTTATAATCCGTGAAATCCAGCAAGCGAGTGGATAGCGAGCGCGGTAGAAATCCAGCAAGCGAGTGGATAGCGAGCGCGGTAGAAATCCTGTAGAGATCCAGTGCGCACCCCACATTGCACTCCGCTGGAGTGCGGGGTTTAGGACGCATCGATTTCTATTGACATTTCACTCCGCTGGAGTGAGGAGAATGCGACGCCCAAGGATGGTGGAATCAAGCGACTGGATAGGGAGCGCGATAGGGATCCAGCAAGCGAGTGAATAGCGAGCGCGGTAGAACTCCCGTAGAGTTCCACTGTATTTTAATCACAGTTCAGACGCTTTTCCCACTTGACATCATCGCCAAAACAAGCTACAATTTCCTAAAGCCAAATTTAGCTATGGCAAGGAGGAAATCGCTATGATTACGCCCCCGCAAATCGCACTCGTTGTCACAAATCTAGTTGCGGTCATAGGTATTGTCTATTACGTGTCAACAATCTTGAGCAAGCGAATAGACGGTCTCGATAAGCGTATAGACGATTTGAATTCGAATATGAATACGCGCCTTAACGATATGAATACAAATTTCAATGCCCGATTCGACGATCTGAGCCGGCAAATAGATACCCGAATCGGCGATGTGAACAAGCGCATGGACAACATGAATGCGAATATAAATGCCCGCATCGACGACCTCCGAACCCAGATGAACCGCGAACACGACGCCCTGTCCAAAAAGGTTGACGCCCACCTCTCCGACCAAACCATCCACCATCCCCCGCGCGTATAATGACAACTCCCCCATCCCGATACCCCCACATGGCACTCCGCTGGAGTGCGGGGCTTGGAACGCATCGATTTCTATTGACATGTCACTCCTCTGGAGTGAGGAGGAGGGACGCATCTTAATCATGGTAATCACATACATCACATAAATCCCAGTTCAGACGTTTTCACCGTCATTTAATCCGTGAAATCCGTTTAATCCGTTTAATCCGTGATTCAGACAGAATAATCACCAGCACCCCAGCATCTAAATCATGGCAATCTCTAAATCACATAAATCCCAGTTCAGACGTTTTCGCCACAAAGGCTGGTGCGCGGTGCACACCCTACATATACTGACCACTGGTCACTGGCCACTGTATTTCAATCACAGTGCAGACGCTTTTCCCACTTGACATCATCGTCAAAACAAGCTACAATTTCCTAAAGTCAAATTTAGCTATGGCAAGGAGGAAATCGCTATGATTACGCCCCCGCAAATCGCACTCGTCGTCACAAATCTAGTTGCGGTCATAGGTATTGTCTATTACGTGTCAACAATCTTGAGCAAGCGTATAGACGGTCTCGATAAGCGTATAGACGGTCTCGATAAGCGTATAGACGATTTGAACTCAAATATGAACGCGCGTTTTAGCGATATGAATTCCCGATTCGACGATATGAACACCCGATTCGACGATATGAGCCGACAAATAGATACCCGCATCGGCGATGTAAACGAACGATTTGGGGATATGAACAGCCGAATCGACGGCCTCCGAACCCAGATGAACCGCGAACACGACAACCTTGCCCAAAAAGTCGACACTCTTACCGATACCGTTACCGCCCACATCTCCGATCAAACCATCCACCATCCCCCGCGGGTCTAACGACAATTCCCTCTGCCACCCTCCACACCTCCGGTGCCTTGCCGCGCGGCGTAGACAGCACATGGCGCCATCTTATAATCCGTGAAATCCAACAAGCGAGTGGATAGCGAGCGCGGTAGAAATCCTGTAGGGATCCAGTGCGCACCCCACATTGCACTCCGCTGGAGTGCGGGGCTTAGGACGCATCGATTTCTATTGACATTTCACTCCTCTGGAGTGAGGAGAATGCGACGCCTAAGGATGGTGGAATCAAGCGACTGGATAAGGAGCGCGATAGGAATCCAGCAAGCGAGTGAATAGCGAGCGTGGTAGAGTTCCTGTGCCCACCCTACAACTCTTAATCACATAAATCACAGTTCCGCCGTCTTTTAATCCGTGAAATCCATTAATCCGTATAATCCGTGATTCAGACAGCACAATCACCCGTCCCCCGCATCTAAATCATGGCAATCATCATAATCACATGAATCACAGTTCAGACGTTTTCGCCGCAAAGGATGGTGGGCAGTGCCCACCCTACATTTCACTCCGCTGGAGTGAGGAAAGTTGGCGAATGCCTCGCGATATTGACGAAGGAATCGCGACCGGGAGAAGATTCCTATCGCCTTCCCTATCCGGTCAGTTGATCTCCTACAGAGGATGGTGAGCGAAGGGATTTCTATCGCGCTCATTATTCATTCGCTTGATTCCACCCTACAACTCGCCACTCTCCACTTTCCACTGGCCACTGTATTTTAATCCGTGATTCAGACAGAATAATCCTTTACCCCACCCCCACATTGCACTCCGCTGGAGTGCGGGAGGTTGGTACGTACCATGTTCTATTGACATGTCACTCCGCTGGAGTGAGGAGAATGCGCCGTCTAAGGATGGTGGAATCAAGCGACTGGATAGGGAGCGCGATAGAGATCTTGTGCCCACCCTACATATACTAATCACTAATCACTGGTCTCTGGCCACTGACCAGCAAGCGAGTGGATAGCGAGCGCGGTAGAAATCCTGCAAGCGAGTGGATAGCGAGCGCGGTAGGAATCCACTGACCACTGCTTTATTCCACTTGACAACACGGCAATAGCGACGTACAATTGGGGCAACATTGTTGAAAGGAATAAGGCACCATGACAAACCCGGAATTCATAACGCTGATTGTTGGCATGGCCGTGGGATTCGCGACCATTTTTTATTACATGGTATCTGTTCAAGGCAAGCGCTTCAGCGATATGAACAATCGAATCGCCGATATGAACAATCGAATCGCCGATATGAACAATCGAATCGGTGATCTTGACAAGCGAATAAGCGACTTGAACACGACGATGAATGCACGCTTCAGCGAAATGAATGCGAATATCAACAACCGCATCGACGACCTCCGAAATCAGATGCAGCGCGAACACGACAACCTATCCAACAAGATTGACGCCCACATCTCCGACCACACCATCCACCAGCCCCCGCGCGTATAATGACATCCCGCCCTTCCCGGTGCCCCCACATTGCACTCCGCTGGAGTGCGGGGTTTAGGGCGCATTGATTTCTATTGACATGTCACTCCGCTGGAGTGAGGAGAATGCGACGCCTAAGGATGGTGGAATCAAGCGACTGGATAAGGAGCGCGATAGGGATCCAGCAAGCGAGTGAATAGCGAGCGCGGTAGAGTTCCTGTGCCCACCCTACAACTCTTAATCACATAAATCACATTTCCGCCGGTTTTTAATCCGTGAAACCCGTTTAATCCGTATAATCCGTGATTCAGACAGCACAATCACCCGTCCCCCGCATCTAAATCATGGCAATCATCATAATCACATAAATCACATTTCCGCCGGTTTTTAATCCGTGAAATCTGTTTAATCCGTTTAATCCGTGATTCAGACAGAATAATCCTTTACCCCACCCCCACATTGCACTCCGCTGGAGTGCGGGAGGTTGGTACGTACCATGTTCTATTGACATTTCACTCCGCTGGAGTGAGGAAGAACGCCACAAAGGCTGGTGCGCGGTGCGCACCCTACAACTGACCACTGGCCACTGGCTCATTCCCATTGAAAAAAACGTCAAAACATACTACAATATCGAAGCGAATCTTACGGTGCTCCGCTATCGCGATCCCGGCGGCGGATTGTCGTTCGTCTGGCGGGAATTCGGAGTTGGAGCGGAATGTGGGGGAAACATGAGATACCAAAACCGGTTAACAAACGCAGGCGTCTATCGACACCCGTTTTCCAATCGGGCGGCACCCCTCAAAAAAGGGGAGCGCACAATAGCGCACAGGCGCCCCGATCGCGTCCGAACCCGCGCCGCTACAGGTTTGAGCGCCCATCACGCCCGGGATGAAAGCCGTGCGCTCTTTAATCATGGCAATCATCATAATCACATGAATCACAGTTCAGACGTTTTGGCCGCAAAGGATGGTGGGCGGTGCGCGCCCCACATTGCACTCCGCTGGAGTGCGGGAGGTTGGTACGTACCATGTTCTATTGACATGTCACTCCGCTGGAGTGAGGAGGAGGGACGCATCTTAATCATGGCAATCATCATAATCACATGAATCACAGTTCAGACGTTTTGGCCGCAAAGGATGGTGGGCGGTGCGCACCCCACATTGCACTCCGCTGGAGTGCGGGAGGTTGGTACGTACCATGTTCTATTGACATGTCACTCCTCTGGAGTGAGGAGGCGGCGGCGCCTACGGACGGTGGACGGTGCCCACCCTACAACTGGAGTGAGGAGGAGGGACGCATCTTAATCATGGTAATCATAATAATCACATGAATCACAGTTCAGACGTTTTGGCCGCAAAGGATGGTGGGCGGTGCGCACCCCACATTGCACTCCGCTGGAGTGCGGGGTTTAGGACGCATTGATTTCTATTGACATGTCACTCCGCTGGAGTGATGAGGAGCAACGCATCTTAATCATGGCAATCATCACAATCACATGAATCACAGTTCAGACGATTTCGCCGCAAAGGATGGTGGAATCAAGCGAGTGGATATGGAGGGATCAAGGGAATGGACAATGACCGCGATAGAAATCCCGTAGAGATCTTGTGTGCACCCCCACATTGCACTCCGCTGGAGTGCGGGAGGTTGGTACGTACCATGTTCTATTGACATGTCACTCCTCTGGAGTGAGGAGGATGCGGCGCCTACGGACGGTGGGCGGTGCCCACCCTACAACTGGAGTGATGAGGAGCAACGCATCTTAATCATGGCAATCATCATAATCACATGAATCACAGTTCAGACAATTTCGCCACTCTCCACTGGCCACTCTCCACTGTTTTTTGAAACCGCCCAATCTTCGCATTCGTTTCTGATGTTTGCAGCAAAATGTAGGTCGAGAGGTGGGACATGCGATGCCCCGAAAAAATGCGAAAAAAACTCTTGACAAAATTTCAGATTCGTTATATTATATGCCCAAGTTGTGGTCTAATTGCGTCACGACTGTGCCAACCGATCACGGCTTCATCATAATCTAATCCGCTCCTCACCCGTTGAAAACCCCGCGGAAACCGGAGCAATTACAGTTTCAGACTACATTTCAGTAAGCGTTGAGGCGGTCGTAACGCCTCAAACGATATTCAACCGCCCTCGACGTTGAGGGGGTTGCTGAAAACTTTTTTCTTTTTCGAAAGGAAAACTACCACTTATGGATAGTTCAACCAAGTCTTGCGAAACTCGCAAGAACTTCAAACCCAAATTCAATCCTACAGCTAACACACAACCTAGGAGGTATAATAACATGATGTGTAGCACATGGAAAATTAGCGTTTTCGGTATCCTGGCGCTCATCCTCGCCTTTGGCTTGGTGACGACGAATGCCTTGGCGCAACCCGCACCATACGTTACTGTATCGGCTACATCGGCTGATCCGGCCATTGACGCCTTGCGTGCCGCTGACAAAGCCACAATAACATTTTCGGTGGAGGTCGCGCCCCATACAACTGAGGGCGATCAGAAAGCCGGCGAAATTAGAATCAAAATTCCGAGTGACTGGAGTTCGCCCATTTATGCCGACAATGCCACGGGCGATCTTGGCGCACGTGAAGTCCGCGTTGGCGCCACTACAGGGAGTGGCGATGGGGAAATAAGAGGTTCGATTTCCGGACGCGACCTTGTTGTGAATGTCGGAAAAGCGGCAACTGGTACCATTACCTTCGTATTTCAGACCGTAACCCCTCCGACCATGAGAAGGCACGGTTTCCAAATTACGTCGACCAACCATGCCATTAGAGATGATGCTATCGATAATACAACCGGAGATCCGGTTAGTCCGGACCCGGACGCTGACCAGATTAGAAAGAGAGGCGGTCGTTACTTTCTTGATGTTGAGGTTGGTGCGATTCGCAGTGGAACTGACCACTTCACTCTGACGGGCGGCAACAATCTACACCAGCAGCCTAGCAATGACGACGATCCGCCGCACGAAGGCAAATTCTTGGTCTTCAGCGAGGCAACGCTCGGCAATGTGGCGATTTCCTATAATGTGCCGGGTACCATGCCCAAGGGTTCGCAGTTTATCGTAACCATCGCAAGCGTGGGCAATGCTTGGGACATTACCAGAGACGATGATACTCAAGCGTCCGCGAGTACCAACATGGCTATTGAGCGCACCGGCACTACTGTTACCGGTACGCTTAAATCAACGCTTCAAAAGGGCGCTCGATTAACGATTAACCTAAAACATCTAAAGGCGCCAAAAGTTGGGGATCAGCCCGCCACAGCTATCAATACCGGCTACTCGATACAGGCCCAAACAGCGGTTGAAGCCTCTCTCTCGCCGGCCGATCCAACGACCACTCGGGAGTCCGCAGCGCCAACAGGCGATGGCGTTCCGCAGTTTGACTTCGTGACCACCAGAGCGGACGGTACGGGTAGGTTGAGGGTGCATTCCGCAAGCCCCGCTGCCGATGATAATGTATTAACGTATCACGCGGCAGGCGCCGACCTCGGCACGCTGACGATTGTGCTTGACACCTTGACGGGTAACGCGGCCGGAAGTAAATACGAGATTACGCTTCCTCCGCCGACTGCCGACGGTTGGCCCACGCCTTTTAAACCGATTGCGGCCACCTCCACGGATGACGGAGCGTTGAGTGGTGGTGACCTCGCCGGTGATATACCGCGGCAAGCTGGTGCAGCTAATAATGATCCGATATCAGCCGACGATAGCGTGACGCTGACGTACCATGTAGCAAAAGCCCCGACAAGGGAAGGTCCGTACGTCTTCAATGCGAAGACTAGCGCCGGTCCCCATGGTTCACTGGCGGCGCTGGGTGGCCATACCGTTCACATCACCGCCCCTCACGGAAGCGGTATGCTTGAACTGGTTGATAGCAGCGGCAATCCTCTTGTCCGTGCGACGGACGCCGCGGAAGTTGACAATCTGAGGTTTAGGTATAAGCCGGCGGGTTATATGCCGAAGGATGCCGAACTTGAGATTACCCTGCCAGACGGATGGACGGATGCACGTGCCGACAATCCCGGCGACGGCAGTGACGACCCGGGTGAAATTACGGTATCAGCTAAAGCGCGGGTGGAGGTCACAGATGCTACCACAGGAAATAGCGGCATCCTCACCGTGGTTGCCACCGAAGCGTGGGGGTCGGGTGACACAATCGTAGTCACCTACAAGAAGGTGAAAGTCGCGGATATCGCTGACGGAACGACAAGATCGGATGTATTTAGTGCACGGTCCAAGTCATTCGGCGCCGACACTAATTTCGCGGGTCTCGCCGCATCACCGATCGTCGGCATTGGCCGCGATCCGGATGGCACCGGCAGCATTTCACTTAGCGTGACCGAGACCGATACCGCGACGGCGATTGGCACCTTGATGATTACCTACGCCGCCGCCGGAAAGATGGAGATTGGGTCGGTCGTCGAGATCACCATTCCCGATACCGGGGATTGGCCCGATCCGACCGTTGCCGGGAACTTCTCCCTGAGCGATGAAACCCGAGCGTCCCCGTCATCGACAGCGACTACCATGTCCGCTACCACAACGACCGAGTTCGCGTCGGGCGACAGGATTACGTTCGTGTACAACAACATTGGTGCGCAGTCCATCGGTATTTACACGTTTAGCGCGACGTCCACCGTCACCTATGACGGTACGCCTACGCCTCTGGGTACCGGTCCCGCGGAGATTGAGGTCAAGACGGTGGTTCCGGGACGCCTTGAGCTCACCTATATGAAGGATGAGATGACGCACACGTTGACAAGCGCCACCCCCGACCAGGAGCTTGGTCAACTCACGTTCACCTTCACCACCCAGGCACCCATGGGAAGCGGGTCGAAAATCCAAATTACCATAGAAGATGGTTGGGATGAGCCCTTCCAGGGAAATAACGCTAGTGATGATCGGCGAGGTGCCATTTGGACTGACGACGGGACCGTCGCCATTGCCGCTGTGCCGGACACGGGCTGGACCGTGACTATCACGACTGGAGCAGCTCTGGGGACGGGCGACGACGTGACCGTTACCTACAGCGGTGTAATGGCGCCGTCGGAGGAAAAAACCTACAACTTCGACACGATGGCTTCTGTTGATTCTGAAGGTGACTTGGTGTCGATTACGGTAGTGCCGCGGGTCACCGTCAGAGAGGCGATTACCGAACTGGCGATAGCAGTGGACAAAGCCAGCGTGTTTATCGGCGAGCCCATTGAAGTCACCGTGAGCCTAATGGATGCTGACGGAGAAGGCAGCGCCCCGCTGGCCGGTCTAGTGATCGAGTTGTCGGATACCGATGCCTCGGATATGGACGCCGATGGTACCTTCGATCCCGTATCCATAATGATCGGCGATGGCGGCTCCAGTGGAATGGCGACCTATACCAATAACATGATGGGCACGGTCACGTTGACGGCGACGGCAGTCGGTTTGGACGATGTGGAACCCGTAGACGCGGTCGTAACCATCAAGTCCACCGTAAGCGACCTCCAGGTTAACGGCATGAGCAAAGGACCTGTCGAGGTCGACTCTGGCGGTGCGCTTACCGTAATGGTAATCGGCCAGCCCGGCGGAGGAAGCGTAAAGGTCACGCAAACGGAAACCGACGCCGACGGCGAAGAGATTGTCAAGGCGGTTGTACAAACGTTAAGCCTTGACATAAATCACGATGCCGAGGATGTTCCGGAAGGTAGTGTCGCTTACATACGAAGGGACATTCCGCTCGGCGAGCTCCCGGACGGCGACTACATGATTGAACTGGTGGTTGGCGGCGAGGATGCGGAAATTGCGCTCCAAGTCGTGACCCCGAGAGATCCGGTCACCGCGATAACCATCACCGCTGCGGAGAGTTTCTTCGCCGGGGATTCCATCCAAGTCACCGTTGCCTCCGATGTTCGCGCACCCGAGGGTGGGCTTGAGGTGATGCTGTCGACCGACCCGGCAGATTCGGGCATGTTCATGATGGACGGCGAGGCTGTCACCTCCGTCACGATCGAGGATGCCGAAGATATGATGTCGGCGATGGTGTATTACACCAACAGCGACGCGGGCGACGTCACGTTGACCGCTACCGCGGGCGAGCTTTCGGCTGATGCGGAAGTGTCCGTCATGGCGGTAATAAGCAGTCTTCAGGTTAACGGCATGGACGAACCGGAGGCTGTCGCCGGCGACGCCACCATTACGGTGTCGGCGGTCGGCAAAGACGGCACGGGGACCGTGCAAATCACGGACGCCGAGGGCGAAGTTGTGGTGTCGGAGAAGGGTCTTGATAAAGACGCCGATGCCGCAGACGTGCCGGAAGGCAGCGCCGCTTATTCCCGCGACATTGCATTGCCCGATCTCGAAGACGGCGACTACATGGTTACGGTGAGCATTGCCGGAGCATCGATGTCAGTCGCGCTAGAGGTCATGGCGCCGAGGGATCCGGTAACCGCGATAACGCTAACCGCTTCCGCGGGTAGTTTCTTCGCCGGTGACTCGATCCAACTCACTGTCGCATCGGATGTGCGCACTCCCGTTGGCGGTCTTGAAGTGATGCTGTCAACCGACCCGGCAGATTCGGGGATGTTCTCGATGACCGAGGGCGGGGAGGCTGTCTCCAGCGTCATGATTCCGGATGCCGAAGATATGATGTCGGCGATGGTGTATTACACGAACAGCGACGCGGGCGATGTCACGTTGACCGCTACGGCGGGCGATCTGACTGATTCCGCGGATGTCACTGTCAAAGCCACCATCAGCAACCTTCAGGTTAACGGTATGGACGAGCCGCACCCGGTGCGGAAGGACGCCACAATTAGCGTCACCGCAAGCGGCAAGGACGGCAGAGCAAGCGCAGCGATAACCGACTCTGACGGCGAAAGCGTCGTGTCAGGCTTAGGTCTGGACGGGGAAGCCGATGATGAGGGTAACGTCGCTTACTCCCGTGATATTGCGTTGCCGAGTCTTGATGACGGCAAGTACACCGTTACGGTGACCATAGCCGGCGAATCGGCGTCGATCGGTTTCGAGGTGTTGGACGATCAAACCGCGCCGACGCTTGCCGAGGCGAGTGCACGACCCGTGCAGTCTGACTATGCGGTTAACGGAAAAGAGGTAGTGTTCTCCGTTAACGTGGCGCTCAATACCTCCGGGATTGGGATAGCCTCGGTCACGGCTGACGTGTCCGAACTTGATTCAACACTAACCGGCGAAGACGCCAAAATCGAGTTGCAAGAGTGGCCTACCGGCTCTGGCGCCTACAATAGGATCTTGACCGTCAGCGCAGACAATAAGCAAGCCGATGGATCCAAGACGATCACCTTCATGGCTACCGACCGCGTGGGCAACGAGAGCGAACCACTCACCGCAACGGTTACCTTGAAGAACGATCAGATAGCGCCAGTCCTTACCATGGCAAGCGCATCGCCTTCACCGGCTGCTGACGGTACGGTCATTACCATCTCCGTTATGAGCGAGTCCGGTCTCACCGTGATGGCGGATGCTTCCGCGATCGGCGGCGGCGACATGGTCGCGTTGACGGAACCGATGGCGGCTCCGGCAGTCGAGGCGGCTAACGGCAACGGTGCCAACGGTAACGGCGCTAACGGCAACGGTGCTAACGGCAACGGCGCCAACGGTGACGTCATGTATTCCGGTACCGCAACGGTTACCGACGCCGCCGACGGCGAACAGACCATTACCATCACCGGCACGGACGCTTCCGATAACGTCAGTATGCCGGCGATGGCTTCAGTCACGATTGACAACACCGGTCCGATGCTCAGCGACGCTGGGGCGGATCCGGCGATGGCGACGAACGGCACCGACGTGACCATCTCCGTCAGTACCGAATCCGGCGCCACCGTCATGGCTGACGCCTCCGCGATCGGCGGCGGCGACATGGTCGCGTTGATGGAATCTGCCGATACCGCAGGTATGTATAGCGCCATGGTCACCGTTACAGACGCCATGGACGGCGATCAGATGATCTCCATCTCGGGCACGGACGCGCTCGGAAACGCGGGTGATGCGGTTTCGGTTTCCGTATCCGTGGACAACACCGCGCCAATGCTGAGCGATGCGGCTGTCACACCCGACTGGGCGTTGAACGGCGACACCGTGACGATTTCGGTGAACGGCGGCGAATCCGGTCTCACGGTGACTGCCGACGCTTCCGCTATCGGCGGCGCGGCGGATGAAGCCTTGGCTGAATCTGCCGATACCGCAGGTATGTATAGCGCCGAAGTCGAGGTCACAGGCGCCGCGGGCGGCGACCAGATGGTTTCCATCTCCGCCAGCGATGCGCTCGGTAACATGAGCGATGCGGTATCCGCATCCGTCAGCATTCACGCCGTAACGATGGCGAGCTTCTCGCCCGCCGATGTCAGCACCGGCGATACTGTCATGGTTAGCGCCATGGGTACCGCAGGGTTGACGGCGACCTACAGTGTCTTCGACGCCGAGGGCATGAAGATCGTCACGGATGGAGCCCTTACCGAAGATGCGGCGAACCCCGGCAGCTATTCCGGTATGTTCGAGGTGGTTGTCGATGCGCACCCGACGGGGACCTACTGGGTGTCTGTGGACATAGGTCAAGCCAGCAAGACCGCCGAGGGCGCGTTGACCATCGATCACGTTGCGCAGTTCGACCTGATGATCGGCACCGGTACGCACCTGATTCATGTGCCGCTCGACGTGACGCACATCGACGGTATGGCGGCGACAATCAATACCGTTCGCGATCTGTATAACGCGCTCGGGGATGCCGTCAACATCATCATCACGCTCGGCGCGGACGGAAGCTGGAATTCGTACCTGGGCGACGATGCACCCGGTGCGGCGTTCGGCGACATGATGCTCGGCGACTCTACCGGTCTCGTGGCTGTCATGAACAGCGCTGCAACGCTCAAGTTGGCGGGTAACCCGCTCGGTACCGGCGGTGTATCCACCATCACGCTGAAGGCGGGCAACAACCTCGTCGGCGTGCCGCTTGCGGGCGATCCGAAACTGCCTATGATTAGTAGCGCTCTTGCCGTCCCGGGGATCAGCGCGGTGGTTGTTTCGAGAGCAGGGGGTGACGGTTTTGACACCATAACCCAAGCCGGCGACCCGGGCGACGGTCCGCTTATGGGCGGTCGAGGTTACATCGTTGTGGCTGCCGCCGGTGGGGACGTACCGATCATCGGTAATGCGTGGGAGAACATGGCGGATGACAGTGCACCGATGGCTGCGCCTCCCGCCGCGTTCGGAGTCAAGACGCCTGTCCTGCATGTACGGGGTAAGCTGATCGACGAAGCCGGCATGATGTCGCTTGACGGTCTCAACGTCAGCATCAACAACCTGACCAGCGGCGTGGCGCTCGGTAACACGCTCGCCACGGATGAGTACAGCATGACCTTCGTCAAGCTGGACGACACCGCCGCCAAGGTTGGCGATGTGCTCGAGATCAAAGCCGACTCCGGCAATCCGCTGCTCGGTATCCGTCCGGTACAGCATGTTGTGACCGCTGAAGACGTGCTTAACAACAGCATCAGCCTGCCCGACCTCGTGACCTACGAGATTCCGGCGCAGACCGAACTGTTGGCAAACTATCCGAATCCGTTCAATCCTGAAACGTGGATTCCGTTCCGTCTCGCTGAAGACGCCAGTGTCTCCTTGAGCATCTACGGAGCATCCGGCAGCCTCGTCCGCACCATCGACGTTGGCTTCACGCCGGCGGCTGTCTACGAAGGACGTTCGGACGCCATCTACTGGGATGGTCGGAACAACTTCGGTGAGCAGGTCTCTAGCGGCATCTACTTCTACCATCTGCAAGCGGGCGAATTCTCAGCCACTCGCAAGATGGTTGTAGTGAAGTAGGTCTAGCCTGTGCTAAACCAATTAGCTGCCGGGCGCTCCGCAAACGTAGTTGTTGCGCTTGGCAGCTAATTTTTTGTGGAAGTAAATAATGCGTAATACGTAACGCGTAATGAGAGATATGATTCCCTTGAGCTGCTTATTACGTATTACGCATTACGCATTATTGCTTTTCACTTTATTTTGTTCACCCCCTCACGCATCACCTCGACACGCCTACAAAAATTTCTCCTTACTTTTCTCGCATGATCCTAAGCCGCAATAATGCCATTATAGGGGGTTTGCTCATTGCCGTCGCGGCGGGGTTCGCGTTATCATGGGGATTCGCTGCGAACTCTGGTTCGGCTGGGGGCGCGAATTTGGGAAATGTACCCCTGACAACCCTCCTCGTGGGCATATTTGGCGTCATGTTCACATTGTCCCAAGCCTACACACTGTTTTCCATAAGGCAGTTAGGTAGCCACATGGTACAGATGGACAAGCGGATGCATGATCGGTTTTTAATCATCGAAACGCGTTTTACGCAGATGGAGGAGCGTTTTACGCAGTTGGAAAATCGAATCGACCATCGAATAGATGGGCTGGAAAAGCGAATAGATGGACTGGAAAATCGAATCGATAGTCGTTTTGCGCAAGTGGAAGAACGCTTTACAAAGGTAGATATACGATTGGATAACATCCAGCAGAATTACGTTGACGAAATGAAATACAGGCTCCGGGAAGAGTGATGCGGCTGAATAGCGATCGGGCGAAATACCGCTCAAAAGAGATGCTTATTACGTATTACGCATTATCGCTTTTCACTTTATTTTTCTCCTTCACTCATCACCCCGACACGCCTACAAAAATTTCTCCGTACTTTTCTCAATAAATAGATTGAAAATTATACCTTCCCGTGCTATAATAAATCCCGCGTTACGCAATACGCATTACGCATTTTTTACCTTAACATCATAAACTTTGGCGGATTGTGTTCATTTTCTTTTATCGCTTTCGATGAATCACTTTCTTAAATTGGCAAAGTAGTAGGCACACGCCGTATGCCGTAAAACCGGGCGGTGCAAAGTAGTAGGCACACGCCGTGTGCCGTAAAACCTGGCGGTGCATTGCATGGAAGCGAAAGAAGGTCGGGGGACAAAAAACCACCAGGTGTTGTGGGCAACGCTCATCACGCTGGTTATCGGCATTTTCGCGTTTGCCCAGGTGTACATCATGTTAGCGCTCAATCAAATGGACGGTCGAATTACGCGCTTGGACACACGAGTGAACGAGCGCCTGACGCAGATCGAGAATAAAATGAATGAACGGCTTTCTCACATTGAAACTCGATTGGATAAACTGAACCAGAACTACATCGACCACTTGGAGCATCATCTGCGGGACAAATGATCCCATTTCTCGGGACATCGTCACCAACTTCCCGCATTACGCATTATTTAACCTAGCATCATAACCCTTGACACATCGTGTTTATTTTCTTTTATCGCTTTCGATAAATCACTTTCTTAAATTGGCAAAGTAGTAGGCACACGCCGTGTGCCGTAAAACCTGGCGGTGCATTGCATGGAAGCGAAAGAAGGTCGGGGGACAAAAAACCACCAGGTGTTGTGGGCAACGCTCATCACGCTGGTTATCGGCATTTTCGCGTTCGCCCAAGTCTACATCATGTTCACACTAAACCAGATGGACGATCGTATTACACGCATGGACAATCGCATTACGCAGTTGGACGATCGGGTGAACGAGCGTCTGACGCAGATCGAGAATAAAATGAATGAACGGCTTTCTCACATTGAAACTCGATTGGATAAACTGAACCAGAACTACATCGACCACTTGGAACATCATCTGCGGGACAAATGATCCGGTTTCTCCGGACATCGGCACCAACTTCCCGCATTACGCATTACTTAACTTAACATCATAACCCTTGACACATCGTGTTTATTTTCTTTTATCGCTTTCGATAAATCACGTTTTTTAATTGGCCCTGTATGGTGGAATCAACCGACTGGATAAGGAGGGCGATAGCGGATCTTCCGCCCACCAGCCTTTTACTTTTCAATGCACGTATTATTGGAGGTTAAAATCAAAATATGAGTGATCTCAGAGGAAGACTCGTTTGGTTTCTCTGTTGTATAACGCTCGCCGCGGGACTCATGTCCGCCGCGGGCGGTACTGCGCACGCACAATCCGCGTCGTCGTTCCTCCTCAGCGGTACCGTGGTCGATGGCGACGGGGCTCCTGTACAGGGGCTGTCCGTCGGCGTTGCCGGATACGGCAGCTTCGTCACACGCGCTGATGGTAGCTTCAACATACTGTTGATCAGACCCGGCGCCGCGTTCATCGTCAGTGTCGGCGACACGCTAAATATAAGCGTCAGGGACGGTGAGCAGGTTGTTACCACGTTCGGCTATACCATCACCGAAGAAGATATCGCCTCGAGTCCGCCCGGTGCGACCGTGAGCATAGGGTTGTCCGGTTTGGAAGCGGTTCTGACACCTTCCAGTCTCCCGGCGGACGGCATGTCGACCACCGTCATCACCGTGAACAACGTCGCGGACGGTCAGCCTGTGACAGGCGATACCGTGACCATTACCGCCGAGCAAGGAACCGTGGGCGATGTGACTGATAACGACGATGGCACCTATACCGCTACCTATACCGCACCGGAACTCGTTCTGAGCGAAGATGCCACCGACACCATCACCATCGATTCGGCGAGCACGGGCGAGACGACCACCGTGGACGTAACTGTCACTCCCGTACCCACGCTCCTGTCCGTCTCCGCCAACCCGGCGATTTTCACTGCCGGTTCCGGCGAGACCGGCACTATTAGCGTTAACGTTTCGCGCGGCGGGGACGCCGTGGCGGACGCCGAGATTGGCATTAGCGCCGACGCCGGTACGGTCGGAGATGTTACAAACCACGGCAACGGCACCTATTCTGCGACATACACGCCGTCAGCCATGGTCGGTCGAGGGATTGTCACTGCAACCGACGCAGTCTCGGGTGTTAGCGGTTCTGCCGCTGTCACCGTGAACGCGGGCGCGCCTGCGACCCTCGGCGTCACAGTGGCGCCGACCACCGTTTCAAGCAACGGTAACGGATTGGTCACCGCCGTGGTGGCGGATTCATCCGGTAACCCGGTTGGAGGGCTAACCGCGGAAGGGACAGCCAACGCCGGTACGGTGGGAGCCTTTGCCGAGAGCGATGAACTTGGAACCTATACCGCCTCCTATACCGCACCCGCCGTCGAAGAGGACGGGTCAGACATCGTCACCGTCACCGTCGGCGATCTTACCGGCGTAGCCACGGTGGACCTCACCCCGGAACCGCCTATGTCGGTTTCCGTGTTGATCGTAACCGGTGACGTGAACAAAGCCGATGGAACCGGCACCGTTCCGGGAGTGGCTGTTGAAGTCACCGTGAATGGGCAGATGGCGGCTACCACGAGCGATGAGAACGGAAGTTACAGCGTTACCTTCGTAGATCCGAACGGCGCTGCCGGAAGCACCGGCGATATCGTCAGTGTCGTGGTTTCTGATGAGGACGGAGTCGTGGTTGGCACCGCGAACAAAGTACTGACGAACGCGGACCTCGGCGACGGGGATTCAGCCGTTGTAAAGGTTGATGTAGACACCAGCGTCCTATCTACCACCCAGACGCTTGTTGTTACCGGCACCGTTTATCATGAAGGCGGCGTGCTTCCCGCCGGAGCGGGTATCGCGGTAACCGCAACGAACAACGCCAACGCCATGAGCGTTAGCGGCATGACCGCGGAAGATGGAACCTACAGCGTCACATTCTTGGATCCCAACGCCGACGTGGCGAAAACCGGCGACATGCTCACCGTAAGCGTCATGGCGGACGGAGCGGAGATCGGTTCCGCCGGTCATACCCTCAGTTCTGCCGAAGTCGATGCCGGGAGTGCCATGGTCGATGTCAACACGAACATGGTAGCCTCCGCCCCCACGCTCGTCGTCACCGGCACCGTATTCCTGCTTGACAGCGACGCGCCCGCCGGACCGGGCTTGACCGTGATGGTCAGCAACCCCGATACGAGCATGAATGAGAGCGGCGTCACCGACGCGAACGGCGTGTACAGCGTCACTCTTTTCAGCACCGGTGATCCGGTCGCAGAGACCGGCGATACTCTCAGCGTCACTGCGTCTGTGGACGGCGAAGAGGTTGGCTCCGCCAGCCACACCTTGATCGAAGAGGAAATCGCTAACCAGCAAGCCATGGTGGATGTGAACACCTCCATCCCCGCCGAGTCCTCGGTATTCAACGTCACCGGCGCCGTACTGCTTGAAGACAATATGAGCCCGGCACCTGCCGGACTCACCGTAACCATTACCAACCGGAATCAACCCGAAGTGGGTGCCTATACGACCACCACCGAAGAAGGCGGCACCTACAGTGTCACCATGCTAAGCGCCGCCATGGCGGTCGCCGCCACGCACGATGTACTCGTTCTCGATGTCACGGTTATGGCTGACGATGAAGTCGTCGGCACAACCTCCCATACCCTGACAACGGACGAAGTGCTCGGCAGACGAATCAGCGATGTCAACATTCGGACGACGCTGACCGCCGATCCCTCGAACCAATTCGTTGTGCTCGGCACCGTCACCAATCCCGATGGCACGAACGCGCGGGCGGGAGTCGAACTTCGAGTGAAGCTCGGATCGGATCGCATGGAGACCGTAATGACCGGAGCAGGCGGCGGCTATAGCCACACCTTCTTCGATATCTCCATGCCGGTCGTCAGCGTTTACGACACCGTAAGCATCGTCGCAATCGACCGTCAATCCGGCGGAGCCGCTAACGAGAGCATGGAAATCGCGTCGCATCATGTTCTGGCGGGTCGGATTACCTTCGACATCGCGCTGATTGCTGATGTGATTGACCCGGTTGCGGTGGCGAAGCGGAGCCAGAAGTTTATTCAGAAGACGGAAACTGTCGATTTCGACGGAAGCGAATCGAGTGATTACATCACCGAAAACGTTCCCGGCGTCATTGATAGCTATCTCTGGGAATTTGGCGACGGAAATACCGCCGCGACCATGAATACCTCGCATCAATACGCCGATTCCGGCAAATACGTAGTCACCCTTACGGTGACGGACATTGCCGGCAACAAAGGCATGGCGAGTCTTGAGATTTTTGTTGACACCGTCCGACTCGGCGGTCTGTCGTTGAACACCCTCCACGGCAGGGATGTCATCGACAAGATTGTCAGCTTGGCGATTGCCGGCACCGATGTCGGTCAGACCATCGGCGCCGAAGCCTTTCTACAGCAGATGCGGAGCGATCCCGCTATGCAGGCTGCCGTTATGGAAGCCCTCAACGGTCTCCTGCCTCCGGGTATGTTGCCCGGTCAACTGCTTGATGCGGAGTTGCCGCTTATCTTTGAGGACTACGAGAATATCGACCTCGAAAACTTCGGTAACGCCCTAACGGCGCGTCCCGGGAGCGGCATGGGAATCCTCGACTCCAAGGATGGCGGGTTCACCAGAATCGTTACCGGTAACAAACTGGACCTCTACCTCGCCACGCCGCGCGAAGAAGTTGGCGGTGTGACCTTTAGAGTGGACAGCCCTGATTTCGATCCCCTCACCGAAAAGGGCACGCGCGATGCCAGAGAAGCCGTAGCCGGCATGATCCACTCGCACACCTTCCAGTTGGAAGAGGAGCAAGCCGCACTGCTGCTGCCCTCGTGGCCCGGTCTTGGGGAATCCGGTATCTTCTCGTCCGTAACCCTGAGGTACGCCTCCGACGCGCTTCCGCCGCAATACGCCAATCTGCTGTCCAGAGGGCGTCAAGTGCCGGCTGATCCAGCCGCGTACGCCAGCGCACCGCTTAGCCAGATGATGATTAACGGCGAGGTCGTGTGGAGTGGAGAGGTTGGAATCGAGACCGGCAAGATTTACTACTACTACTACGAAGTCACGTTGAACACGCCGGTGCCGCTCGTTATGGGCGAAGGCGACGCCATGATGCTGTCGAGTTACGCCATTCCCGATCCGCGCAACTTGCAGCTTGAAGACCGCGGCTTGGTCGACGCACTCTTCACGCCGGGAGTGCAGGACGCCGTAGGGGCGTTGCTCAATCCCTATATCAACGCCATTGTTGCCGGTCAGGATGCCTCAACCATAGACATCACCGAGGTGCTCAGTGGCGAGGCGCTGCTTAATCTGGTCGGATCGCTCTTTGAAGCGGCGATACCCCTTTACATGGACATCATGACGACCATGAACCCGCAGATGGTGTCGGTGTTCACCGTCCCGATGTCAACCGAGGACCAGTCCGTGTGGTACACGACAATCGATCTCTCCGACCTAATGGATGGGGAGCACTTCATTGACGCTCACGCCTTCGATTTGAACGGCGTGCAGATCGATAATCGTCCGGTCTACGGCAAGAAGTTTGTGTTGGATCGCTCTGCACCCGCGATTGACATCTCGGTCGATAACGGTCAGAACTCCGCCATGTACACCCGCGACGACGGCGTTATCATCGCGACCGGTTTGATAACACCCGACCCGAACCAGATGGCATCGTTGATGCTGAATGCCAGCAGCATGGATAGCACCGACGATCTGAGCAAGTTCTGGTTCCAGATTATTCGCCACGACGGCGACCCGGCGAGCCAGATGGCGCACACTTGGATGCCGCTTCTCGATCCGTCGATTGCACCCATGCTTGGCGGGCTGTCAGCCGAAACCTTCGACGTGTTCATCGCCTCCGCGTTCAACGACATGTTGTCGATCAATGCGGCCGCAGGTATGCCTCCGGGAATGCTTCGCTCGCAAGAGTTGATTATTCGAGGCATGAACAACGACCCGGCGATCATCGCCGGCGAATACGGTCTGCGTGCCGTCGGTAGGGATAATGTGGGCAACCTGTCCTCCTTCACAATGCCGGTGCGCGTGGATATTGTTCCGCCCGATCCCGACCAAGCGGTTATCACCAACATCGTCATCGGCGATTGCAACAAGGACGGCGACCTCGAAGATCCGTTCGAGAGCCAGGCGCCCGGGGAATCCACCATCTTCGCCAACACCGGAAACCTCACGTTGACGATCGACATTCCGAATCGTACGCCTCACCCGTTGACCGGTATCGTCGTGCAGTATAAGACGATGCACGGCACCGCGAGTTGGATGGATATCGCTACCATCGACGCTGTGGGTGATGTCGAATGGAATATCGACGATTTCGCCGCGTTGATTGACGGCGGAGCGGATGACTCGCACATCTACGTGCGCGCCGTAGCCACCAACGCTTTGACGATCACCGATCCCGATCCGGCAGCGCCGACGGTTAAACTTGATGCCGGTGTCTGCCCGGTCGAGCCGGAACATATCGCTGTCAATGTTGTGGCAGCCGGCACAAACGAAGAAACCGGCGGGTACTGCGGTATTATCACCGTGTCCGGTTACACCGCGGCGAGGACCATTCCGGATCTCGCGTCAGTGCGGTTCGACCTGACGATGCCCGACGGATCTACCATGACAATCGGCGAAGCTATCGAGTCGGAGGTCTTGTCCGAAGTGCTGACCGCCGACCTGACGGTGATTCTTGGCAATCTTGTAGATACCGTTGTCGACGGCATACCCACTGCCGCGCAAGAAGTCGGTTATCGTAAGTGGTCGATTACCTTTAACACCGCGCCGCTCCTAGACTCACTCGACGCCCCCTATGTCGTTAGCGCCACCATGATAGGCGCCGACGGTATGGAATACGCGCCGATTGCCGGCGGAACGGACGACTTCCTCCTCCATAACGGGGATGTCGAAGTCGGCACGACCATCACCGCCGTAGCCGATGCTTACGGTGAACTGCCGATGACCGAAGGCGGATTCTTCCAACTTGGAGGCTTCACTGCCGAAGGGTATGACACGCCTGTCGCCATCTTGACCGCCGATCCCGCCGCACCGGATTGGAGAGTTGCGGGTGTCAAGCTGCTTGTCCATATGCGCAAAGACGACGGATCCAAGGGCGACGCTGTCGATGTCGGCGAGGTCACCGTTGAAGAAACTGTTAGCGTTGACATCATGACCAAGACGAGCAGCGATAAGATTTACACAATCACCATTCACGACCTGAGCGTGCTCGGCGTCGGCGGCGACTATGTGCTCCAGGTTCTGGCGTACGACTCCAAAGCGGAGCCCGATGTCGAAGCGGAAGATCCCGCGTTCGGCACCGCTGCCAATGTCGATAACTTCACGCCTCCGCCGATGTTCACCATTGACGGCAGGGGAGAGGGCATGAGCCTCGCCGACTTCATGGCGGCTCACCCGCTAGGTTATCGCATCGCTCAGTCGGACAATAATATGTTCCCGTTTTCAATGAACGCCCCCGGCGTTCTGATGGGCGACATCACTGTTCAGATTGACGACGGAACCCTGGCTACCGATCTGGCTACGATTGACGGTATGCGCCACGACTTCAGTATTGTGGCGAGCACCTCTACCACCGACGAAGGCGATCACCCCGCGAGCATTACTGTCACAAAACGCAACGGCAGCGCGAGCTTCGATCTGGTGAATCTTGCCATCGACCGCATCGCGCCCATGATCACTGTCCTGTCGCCGACCGAAGATGACGAGGTAAGCGCACTGCCGACGATCCATGCCATCTATAACGATGGTGAGGGATACGGCATCGCGGTTGCTTCCGACGATCCGCTGGATGTCCCCGCGAACGTCGAGATTCAGATTACCCGTCTGAATCCGCCGGATGAAAGCGGCGTGCCGGTCGATCAGAATCAACTGGACGATGCGGATGACGAGGTCGTCTACTCGCCCGACGATGCACTGACGGGCGGCGCCTATCGCACCGATGTCTCCGTAACCGACAAATGGGGCAACAGGAGCACCGCGTCCGGCGAGTTCACCGTAGCCGGTACCGCACCCTCTGTCACCATTCTGTCACCGATGGCGGACAGCGTTTCCGATGATGGGATGCCTCTCATCAGCGCCGTAGTCACGGGAAGCGGGGCGTTGGAGGTCGTCACCATGATTGACGGCGACCCGGTTGATGCCGCGATTGACGGGAAAAACCTGAGTTATACACCGGATCCGGCGCTTGACGAGGGCGCTCACACCGTCACCATTACAGTGACCGATCCGGATGGAAAGATGGCGGATGCCTCCGTCACCTTTAACGTTGAATTCGATCACTCCCCGCCGGTCGTCACCGAGGCGAGTCCGCAGGGAGTCGTCTGGGGTCCGGATGTGACCTTGTCCGTCACCGCTGTCGACGATCAGTCGGGAGTGGCAAGCATAGCTATCGCGCTTGATGGCGGCGAAGCCGTGGACGGTGCCACTCGCGCTGTCGAAGGGTTGACGCTCGGTCAGCACATGGCAACCGCTACCGTAACCAACGGCGACGGCTATTCGCAGGACTACAGTTGGACCTTTACCATATCCCTCGATGAAGAGCCGCCGACCATCGGAAGTACTTCACCGCACGGCGTTGTGCGTTCCACCACGCCGACTGTCACCGCGGGCGCCACCGATCTCACCGGTATAGCCTCCATCGCTATCGCCGTAATGAATAGCAATGGAGACGCCGTTGAAGGTGAGACCGCCACGGCTGAAGATGGTACGTCTGCCTCCTTCATGCCGGCAGGCGAATTGGCGAACGGCGAATATTCCGTGACCGCGGTTGTCGCCGACAACTCCGGGAACTCCGCCAGCACGAGTTGGAGTTTCACCGTTGAAGCCAGTTACGACACCACGATGCCCAGCATTGATGTCGTGTCGCCTCAAGGCATTGTCCGTGTGGAGATGCCTAGCGTTAGCGCTTCCGCCTCGGATGTCAGCGATACGGCGCAAGAGGGATTGTCCGGTGTCGCGAATATCGAAATCTCCGTAGCCGCAAGCGACGGCTCGCCGGTCGACGGTTCGTCCGAATTTGATGGTTCGGGTTCGGCTGTCTTCACCCCGGGCGGCGCATTGGCTAACGGCGAGTATATGGCGACTGCGACCGTGAGCGACAACAGCGGGAATACGAACACCGCGAGTTGGACGTTCACCGTCGAAGTCATTAGAGACGAGATCGCACCCGCCATCGGTAGCACGTCGCCGCAAGGGATAAGCCGGAGCGCCATGCCCGAGATTAGCGTCGCTGCAGCCGACGAACTCTCGGGTATCGGGAGCATCGAAATCTCGGTGATGAATAGCGCCGGTGGTGCGGTTGACGGCTCGACCGCGATGGGTGAGGGTTCCGCTATGTTCGTTCCGGGCGCTGCCTTGGCGAACGATACCTACATCGTCAATACCGTTGTCACCGACAACAGCGGCAATGTCTCCACCGCGAGTTGGAGTTTCGCCGTTGAAGTCAACTATGACACCACAGCGCCGCGCATTGATGTCGTGTCGCCGCAGGGAATTGTCCGTGTGGATATGCCGAGCGTCAGCGCGTCCGCGTCGGATGTCAGTGATACGGCGCAAGAGGGATTGTCCGGTGTCGCGAATGTCGAAATCTCTGTAGCCGCAAGCGACGGTTCGGCGGTCGACGGTTCGTCCGAATTTGATGGTTCGGGTTCGGCTGTCTTCACTCCGGGCGGCGCATTGGCAAACGGGGAATATACCGCAACTGCGACGGTAACCGACAACAGCGGTAATGCAAGCTCTACGAGTTGGACGTTCACCGTTGAAGTCATAATGGACATTGCCGAGCCGATCATCGGCGTGGCATCGCCTTCAGGCATTGTGCGTGTCGATATGCCGACCATCACCGCGTCTGCTACGGACGAGATGTCGGGCGTTGGGAATATCGAAATATCGGTAGCCGCAAGTGATGGCTCCGCCGTTGACGGTTCCTCCGAGTTCGATGGAGCCACCATGGGGACCTTCACTCCGGGTGCCGGATTGGCGAACGATACCTACACGGCGACCGCTGTCGTAACCGATAACGCCGGCAACGAGACGAAGGGGAGCTGGTCCTTCACCGTTGAAGTCGTTATGGATACGCTGCCGCCCATTATCACCACTACATCGCCGCACGGCCTTGTACGCGATGATATGCCTTCGATTAATGTCTCCGCTACCGACGATATGTCAGGTGTCGCGAGAATCGCTATCTCGGTGTCCAATCCCAACGGTGTGATTGCCGGAAACACCGAGTTTGATGGCGAGGGGCTGGGTACCTTCACCCCCGATGCCGCGTTGTCGAACCATACTTACACTGTCGTCACCGTCGTTACTGATAATGCCGGCAATGACTCCAGCGCCAGTTGGAGTTTCTCGCTTGAAGCTGACAGCGCGCCGCCCGTCGTCAATACGACGTCTCCGCAAGGCACTATCCGTACGAACAGCCCGCGCATCAACGTGTCCGCCACCGACGAAATTTCGGGGATCGCCTCCTTCGCTATTCGCGTCATACGCAGCGATTTTGAGCGAATATTCGGAGACACGGTCTTCGAGGGCGGCACCAAGGCGTCCTTCAAGCCGAACAACGAGCTGAGGAACGATACCTACTCCGTCGCCGTCGATGTCACCGACAAGGCGGGCAATGTGACAAATGTAAGCTGGAGTTTCACCGTCCAAGTTGATACGACGCCTCCGGTGATCAGCGCAAACTCACCGCTCGGAATTGTCAGGGACGACATGCCCAGAGTCACCGTGTCGGCGACCGATGACGAATCCGGAATGGATAATATTCAGGTTTGGGTGCGCAACAGTAGGTTCGAGAGGGTCGCCGGTCGTACCGTTTACGAAGGCGGCACGACAGCTGCGTTTGCGCCGGATCGTCCGCTTCGAAACGATACCTATGCAGTTGGTGTAACGGCTACCGATAAAGCGGGGAACTCTTCGGACGCGCGTTGGACTTTCGTTCTCGAAGCCGACCGCACCCCGCCGGTAATTAACGTCACATCGCCGCAGGGCATCATTCGCGACGACACGCCGCGCATTGGCGTTTCCGCAACGGACGACATTTCCGGTATCGCGAGTTTCGACATTCGTGTCCGGAACAGTAGGTTCGAACGCATCGCCGGACCCACGACGTTCGAGGGCGGGACATTCGGCTTCTTCTCACCGACGAGCCGCATGAAGAACGACACCTACACCGTGGCGGTGACGGTGACCGATAAAGCGGGTAACGCCACTAACGCCAATTGGGTGTTCACGATTGAAGTCGACGAGGTGCCGCCGACAATCGGCGATACCGGTCCGCACGGCATAATTCGTACCTCCACGCCGCGAATCACCGTCTCCGCTACCGACGACCTGTCGGGTATCAGGAGCATCGCGTTTCGCGTCGCGAACAGTAGGACGTTCGAACGGGTTTCCGGCCGCACGGACTTCCAAGGTGGAACCTTCGCGAGTTGGTCCCCGACCGGCGCCATGGGTAACGACGTCTACACCGTAGCCGTCGACGTTACCGACAAAAGCGGCAATGTCGCGAGGAGCGGTTGGAGTTTCACCGTCGAAGTGGATACCGTACCGCCCACCATAGGCCATACATCGCCGTCGGGTAGTGTGCGTCCCGATAGTCCGATTATCTCCGTTCACGCGACGGACGATCTATCGGGTATCGGCAGTATAGCGATCGTCTTGAGGGATAGTAACCAGAATCTCGTTCCCGGAAGGTCGGTGTTTGAAGGCGGTACGAGCGGAACCTTCGTTCCGTCAGTCCCGTTGGATTTCGGTACGCACTATGTCGGCGTGAAGGTAAAGGATAAGGCAGGTAACGAAGCGACTGCATCGTACAGCTTTACTGTCGAATCCGCGGACGGTCTCGCCGTGCTGAACGCGAGAAACTTCCCGAACCCGTTCGCCGGCGCGACGAAGATTGCGTTCACGCTGACTCGAAGTTCCGAAATCAGCATCGAAATCTTCGATCTCTCGGGCCGTCCGGTCTGGCGTATGAGTCCGACGACAATCCAAGCGACTAGGGAGCACGTCATTGGATGGGACGGTACGACCTCGAGCGGCGAAAAATTGTCGCGAGGCGTGTACATCTGCCAGATAATGGTACACGATAGCCTCAATCCGCAATACGCCATACTTAAGATGGCAATCAAGTAGATCAAAGTGCTCAACCCCTGTCGCACGGTAAGCGCCATGCGTCAGGGGTAGGGTGCGCACTGCGCACCAGCATTTTATTACTGTATCTATATATTGTGCCACCGCGCACCAGCCTTTAATTGAGATTTCAACGACGCAACTGTCCTAAATTAATTCTTTATTCTCTTGACATCGTCAAACACGACACGAACACAAATTACTCTGCAAAGGAGAACAACATGAATCGAATGAAGCCGAAATTGATCCTGGGATCTTCCCTGGTTCTAATCGCGCTAATGGCTTTGGCTCCGTGGTCCGCGACCGCCGAGGACGCGTTTCCGTGGCTGCGGCTCGGCGCGGGCGCCCAATCGATAGGCGTCGGCGGCGCCGTCACTGCAACGGTTGACGATGCCACCGCAACCGTCTGGAACCCCGCCGGATTAGCGTCCGTGAAGAATATGACGTTTACCGCCTCCACCTTCAATATGGGGTTTGACGCTAGGCATAGTTTCTTTGGTATCGCCAACAGCTTCGGGAACGGCGCGATTGGACTCGCCGTGTCGGGCGTCACCGTTGATGATATTGATTACGTGTCCGCGGATGATCGGAGGGTCGGCACGTTCCGCTCCAATTCAAACGCCGTTTCACTCTCTTACGGCCACATGTTCGGAAACTTCGGCATCGGCATCGGCGTCGGTGTACTTACCGATGTTTATAGTTTTGATGCCGAGCGCGTGAACGGAGTGCGCGGCGCCGACATCGGCTTCATCGGTCGACGTACCTACACCATGCCCAACGGTAAGGAGATTCCGGTCTTTACATACGGATTAGCCGTCCGAAACCTTGGAAGTTCCTACAGCGGCAATCACAGCGAAAGCGCAGTGCCGATGCTTGTCGATGCCGGCGTCGCGTTCAAGTTGCCGCGAAAGGGTGCGGGGGTCACCTTCTCGTTTGATGTCGAGCATGAGTTCGCCGAACTTGACGAAGCGACCACAGCCGCTAGCATAGGCGCCGAATATAAAATCTCGAAACGCTTTGCCATTCGCGGCGGCGCAATGGGTACCCGAGACCACCAGAGTTTGTTCGGCGGATTTGGTGTGAATGTGGGCGGTCTGAACATTGACTACGCGCTCCAGGATGCACCGGCAAGCCGGTTGCACGGGTCTGGCACTACGCATCACGTTTCAATGTCCTATAGTTACTAATGAAGAGGCAATTGTCATAACAGTAAGGAGAACCACCGCATGAAAGCAATGAAATCTGCCGTGAGTTTAGGACTGATTCTCTACCTTTGCGTGTCGTTGAGTGGCGTTTTGCTCGTGTTGGACGCCTCCGCGAAGATTACGCCGAAAGAGACGGATGAGCCCACGGGATTCTACACCATCAAAAAGGGCGATACGCTATGGCACCTCGCGAAAAAGTATCGCAACGATCCGCTGCTATGGCGGGAATTCGAGAAATATAACATCTTTTCCAATCCGCACCTGATCTACCCGAAAGAGACACTCCAAGTGTCCGCAATGTGGGGATTCCCCGGCGTACTGATGCCTGAGCCCGAACCGCCGAAAATGGTCGCCGAGGTGGTGTCGAAGTCCGAACTGGATATGCTCAAAGAACAGTTCCAGGCGCATCTGATGTCGACCGAATCCGCCCTTGAAGAGATCGGGGGCGAGGTCTCGGAAATCCATGGCGAGGTTCACGGACTTCAGGAATCCATTAACGGATTGAAGAGTTCCATGGATATGGGCGGGGAAGCGCTCTCGATGGCAAATATGGAAAACTCGAAAGCCATCGCCGCGTTGAACGAGTCCTTGATGGGTCATGGTAAGAAGCTCAAAGAGCACATCGAGAAGATGGAAGCGGACCACGTGGAGCACGTGGAGCACATAGACGGCCATCTTGATAATATCGAGAAGTCACTCGCGGGGTTGAAGGCTGTTCAAGATGATACCGCCGGCAAGGTCGACAAGATTCTCAATCCTCCGAAGATGAAGTCCAAAAAGCGACCGATCGCCTTCCTGACCGCATTGGTTGGCGGAGCCGCTTGGGTTGCCATGAATTCTCTCGGCGATCGCGAATAATCGAACAGACGTAAACAGAGAAAAAGCAGGGCAAATGCTCAACGGCATCCTCCCTGCTTTTTTTATTTGCACATCTTTTCTGGTCAATCTGGTAGGGGGAATTAAGAGCCTGTTTGAAAAGTCATTTCGAGTTGAATCATGCGTGTCGAAACCGAGTTTTTTCTTCAAAACTCGGTTTCTTTCTCGCACAATTCTGTAGCGTGCGCAGTACGCACCTTACAATTCGTACTTTTCAAACAGGCTCTCACGCTACGGATTCACTAATCACTAGGTTCTGTTGAGATTTGAAAATTGAGCCAAAATTGATTCACTTGAGACAGTATGTAGGTACAACCACAAGGGTTGCGCCTACATTGGGTCAATTTCCGTAGGGGTTGGGTTTCCCAACCCGCTAGGCGAGGAGACCTCGCCCCTACGATTGAGACTTATCGGCGAATTATGGACACACCTTACATAAATCTCAACAGTACCTAGCCACTGACCACTGCTTTCATGTCCAGTCTTCAAACCGCATTAGACCGTTTCATAGAAATCTCGGGCGACCGGACCGGCGAATTGGGCGAATCCATCGACACCGGTTTGAGCTGGATTGACGGAAACAAGCTTGTGCTCATCGCTGACAGCGGGGACGCCGAAAGCCACAGTGCCGGTAGTTGGCGGCGTGCGTCTCGCATCGTCGGCTTGGCGCGCCAACTCCGGAAACCGCTACTGCTATGGAATCTATCATTCCACACCGCGGCGCGCAAGCGCCCAAGGCTTGATACCGAAGGGGCGGCTAAAGACAGCCAGCAGCACATCATTCAATTCCCCGCTCCCGTTATTAGTGTGATGGAGAACGCGCAGAGAACCCCCTTCTCGGCAGTCGAACTCGCGTTGCCCGACGGTATTATCTTTGCCAATGGCGCAGAAGCGCTCTGTAGGCATCTAACCATTTCTCCCAGAACCCTTGAGGTGAGTGGTGCGGAGGCAATCGCGACGGGCATCTCAGCGCTGTTAGCCGAAATTGCAGTGATACCGTCAAACGAACTGGTAACTCAACGCAACACACGCCTCGCCTCGATCGTGCTAGCCTAGGTCAACACTTCATTCTTTAAGCATGCCGCGCCTTGCCCGCTCCTTCCAACCATCGTTTTTTCTTCCATTCGGCGCCAATCTATGTTAACGTAGTGTAGGAAGTTCCATCTGGTGCCCCGTCCTTCTCCCTCTTACACCAACCGTTATCTCTACATGATTGAAAAAATCTTCCGGTCCCTAGTCAAGACAGTTTTGCTTCCGGTTGCCAAAGTCCTTACGGCAGTAGGGATTACGGCGAATATGATCACCCTCGTTGGTTTGTTGGTGAACGTGATCGCTGCCTTCTTTTTGGCAACCGGGCGATTGATCGTGGCGGGAATCTTAATCCTATTCGGCGGAGTTTTCGATGCGATGGATGGCGTGGTTGCCCGCTTCAGCGGAAAGGACGACTCCAACCCGTCCGGAGCGCTGCTCGATTCTGTAATCGATCGCTATTCGGAGGCGGTTGTCTTTGTCGGCGCAATGATCTACTTCTATCACCTTCCCCACTTATCGGGCGTGCTCTTGGTCTTCGCCTCGGTAGTCGGATCAATCCTCGTAAGTTACGTCCGCGCCAGAGCCGAAGGACTCCAAGTCGAATGCAAAGTTGGCCTCATGCAGCGCCCGGAGCGAATAGTCCTCTTGGCGGTAGGCGTTCTCGCGCAAGGCATAATTAACGGGTACTTCTCTTGGGAATCGAACGGCGTCCTTCTCGTTTGCGTATTTGCTTTCCTCGCGCTAACGTCCCACATCACCGCCCTCCACCGGCTTGTCTTCTCTTTTTCCCAACTCAACAATCGATCAAGCGAGTGAATGGTGACGGCGGCAGAAAATCCCGTAGCGGCTGGGATTGGTTTCAATGGGGGTTAGATGCTCTGCTCCGCGCCGCTAGGTGCGTCACGAAGCCTAACGGTTCCATAGATAGCCCATCTTAACCAGGACCACTCGGTTCTCCAAGCGTAGCTTCTCCCCGTCTGTCCGCCAGCCCTCATTGTACGCGAGGAAGAAGCTACTCTTCGGACTGTACTCCCAGCCAAACAGCAAACTCGCCAAATAATCTTCCGTGACCCGTATTTGCCGGAATGCGGTGCGGCCGCGAGCCGCCTGCGTGAAGACACGCAAGAACACATCCCTTGTAAATAGGTAAGTTCCCCGGAGAGATCCTACGACAAACCGTCCATCGATCACTCGCCGTTCATCTAGGCTTTGGGCATAACTTGCGCGCAAATCAATCGTAAAGTTGCTCCGAGGACGAATAGTGCTGGCGAGAGACCCCACCCGCTGTAAACCGATGGTTTGCCGCTCGAAGTTGTAGTAGTCCGAAACGTTGAACCGCAACCATCCGGCAATTGGTTTGGAACGATTCGTGTCAATATCCACCGCGAAATAGCTCGCGCCAAAGATGTCTGTCAGCTCAATCTCTCTGCCATGTTCATATACTGCGCGGATACGGCTCAAATTGGACTCTGTAAACACCAGCCCGGCGATTAATTTCACATCAGCCGCTACCAAATCCTCTGAAAAGTCTCGAGCCAGACTTAGTGTTGGATGGTCGTGACGCCAGCGCTGGAAATAGTCGTCGGTGTAAAGCGTCTGGGAAACCCCGCCTCCGGCGCCAAAAAACGGACGCCAACGGTCATCCGTTCGTACGCTATACGTCACCTCGGCATCAAGCCGTTGCCATCCGCGATACGGTTCTTTCTCAAGAAATCCTGTCTGATTTGTTTCGAAGCGAGGTCCGACGCGCTCCAACTCCGCCTTGATGTCCCATAAGTAATCGCGCTTGGCGAGATTCAAAATATAAGCATTCCCGGCGGCATTTCCTTCAGAATTAAGACTGCGGGCGATCTGACTTGCCGCGTGAAGGGTCTTCCCGAGCGCCAAACTCATGTCAGTCCCGACTACTCTACTATATTGATCGCCGTGTTCTCTATTCGTGAAAATCACTCCGAGGTTGGAGCGCTTTAATACATCCCGCTTCAGCCGCACCGCGGAATACCACGCCCGCTCCTTTAGCCGGGACGCCAGTCCTACGTCTAGCACATCGAAACTTCCGGTTTGAGCCCCCAGAATGCCGATCGAATAACGGTCAACTTTGCCGGTCATCTTTCCGCCCCACAGAATATCGCCGAGACTTCCAACGCGTCGGCTAAAAAACAGGTCGAACGGCGTCTCGAAAAAGCTGTTGCCCTCAACGAAAAACGGGCGCTTCTCCGGAAATCGTGTCGGAAATCGGGTGAGATTGATCTCCAGTTGGTCCGCTTCCACCTGTGCGAAGTCGGGGTTTAGCGTGAAATTCGTCCTTAGCGCACCCGACAAACTATACTGTAGGTCAATCCCTGCTGCCAACTGTCCCTCGGGAGATTGCGCGTCAGCCTTCGAGGAGCCGCCCAGTGCGTAAGGAATAATCTCATACGATTTTCCGGTTTCGATCCCCGAAAGCCCGACGAGATGACCAAGATCGGACATGCGTGTCCTAATCCCGGCTTGAGTCATCTGTTTCCAGATAGTGATCTCCGACTTTCGGCGATTCAGCCGTTCAATGTCGAATCCCCAGACCTGCTCATCCGTCTCGGGGAACCTAAAATTGGCGAACGGAATCTTAAACTCCGCGGTCCAACCGAGGTCGTCGATTCTCGACTCCACCCACCAGATACCGCGCCAGCTTCCATCAATCTGGGTGTCATCGTAACGGTAGTTGTCTTCCTGGATACCGCTCGGAGTTGTGGCAAACTTATAACCCGTGCGATGGTCATGGTGGGGATCGATAAAGAAGGAAATCAGATCTGAAACGTAGATGTTGCCTCGGCGCGTAACGCGATTCACGATCTCTTCCGGCGCAGAATCAAAACAGCGAAACGCTACGTAGAGATTCCGGGAATCATAGGCGATGTAGGCAACGGTATCATCGGTCGCGGATTCACCGCGTCGCGGCTCTAGCTGGATAAACCCGGAGATGGGAGTTGCGGCTTTCCAAACGGGATCATTGAGGCGGCCATCGATTATCGGAGGCGAGATGTGTTGTAAAGGGTATGCGGTAATGACATGCGATCCCAACCCGTCTGTGTGCCCCCAGAGCAAGGTCGGGACGAGGAGCAAGGCAGAGATCATAGATATTTGATAGAATGGGACTAGCGAACATCAGGTAGCGGATTTCGTACCTGTTTAGTGCATCGTTGGGTTCGTAGTATTACAATTCGTCGCACGTCCGGTCTGGGCCTGTAAGCCTCCGATGAGTCGGAATTAGCATTGTACTTTCCTACTCGACCTGTTCCCTGTCCCCGCTCGGTCTGGATTGGCAAATCCAGACCGATGGACTAAACGGTTACCCGATTTCTTTTCTTACGGTTCGCTATTCCTGCTACAGATGATTCGACATCTTCCGGCGGTTATTGGCGCACAACGAGAATTCGGCTAGCTCTGTGTCCGGAGGTTTTCATGGGGAGGAGGATACTTCCAGTGCGCTCTTGCCTTGGCAACCGTTCGTGTCTATTGGGTCTATTGGGCTGCTCCACGCGCTGCCCTGCGCTTCATCTTTACCGCAGTAGATTAACCAACAGCCCTTTCATTCCGTAAAGCCGGTTTTCAGATTGTTCAAACACAATCGACCGCGGATCGCCAATCAGATCTCCCGAAATTTCGTATCCCCGGTGCGCAGGCAAACAGTGCATCACCAGAGCGCTATGTCCTTCCATGACTGCTTTATTCAACTGATACGGCTGCATCAACTCCATCCGACGTCGTTTCTCGTCTTCAAATTCAGGATTCCCAAAGAACTCCATATCCACCCACGTATCAGTATAAACCACATCACTTTCGGCGACCGCTTCGCTAAGGCAATCGGAAGACTTGAACGACCCCGACCGGCAAGCGTCTGCTAGCAGTGCGCCGTCAGTCGCTGCAGGATTCGTCATGGGTGCCACAACCGTAATCTCCATACCAACCTTCATCCCGGCGGCAATAAGCGAGTTACACACATTGTTGTGAATTCCCACATAGGTGAGTTTCACGCCCTCTATCCGCCCCAATTGTTCCTGAATCGTCATCAAGTCCGCCAGAATCTGTGTTGGGTGATACCGATCACAACACCCGTTGATAATCGGAACAGATGAGACCTCCGCCGCGCGAATCACATCTTCATGTTTTAAAAGTCTCGCCAGAATGATGTCGACGTAGGCTGACAGCACACGTATCTCATCTTGGAAGTCCGTCAAGGCGAAGTTTGTCACTCCCCAATCCAAGAAGAAGGCGTGACCGCCCAACTGGGTCATACCAACCTCCCCGGCACAGCGGGTTCGAGTCGATGTCTTTTGAAATAACAGCGCGAGACTGCGGCCGCGCATCAGGTCGTCATACCTTTCCGGAAACCCCTTAACTTCGATGCTTTTTTCAACAACGTCAAGGATATCTTCTCGCGTCCAGTTCTTGAGTGAAATCAAGTGCATAACTCGTCTCCAATAACACACGATGAATCAGGCTGTAAAGCCGACTTGGTCAGCTTATAATCGATCTCTGCCGTTGCTTCTCTCTCCTAGACTACCAGACTCAATGGGCGTTACGATTACTTGGTTTCCACATCTGTTTATGTATTTTGCCCCCAAAAAAAGTAATGTTGGCGGACGAATGCATCCATCGTCCGCCAACATTTAGTTCAGCGTTCTTAGAATTGCAAGAGTGTTAACCTGTCTACCGACCTCCGATTGACGCTTTTGCTAGAATCATAAACTTGATTGTAGCACGTTCTAGACCAAATGCCAATCCCAATTCCGGTTGTCGACAATTTCTCCTTGGGCTTATAAAGTTCACTACCCGCTCCGTTTCAACCGCCCTGCCCGTTTCGCATACTGTTCCCCCATGTGGAAAATCCAGAATCCGAGCGGGATTGTAATGATGCCGATTACCAGCAGCAAAATGAGGTTGTTGGCTTGGTCGGCAATTGATGAGCTATGAAGCATCGCCGCACGCGTGGACCTGAGCGCATAAGTCGCTGGTGAAATTCGAGAGAGTAGTTGCATCCACTCTGGCAATACCTCGATCTCGTAATAGACGCCGGAAATCAGCAAAACAACCGATTGAAGGATTCCCGTTGCCGCTTGCCCCTTCTCGGGTGAAAGCAACGGAAAGATCGCTGCCATCAAGCCGATCCCGATGAAGGAGAGGCTGGCAGTAATCACGGTGACTGCCAAGGTCAACCAATTGGCGTCACTTATGTCGATGTATTCTCTGAAGAACAGCGGCATAACGGCTAGAACGATGCCCGTCCGCAATAAACCGTACAGAATGGCGAAAAAGCATGAACCGACTAGATGTGTGATGCGATAGATGGGCGCCATAAACGTGTACTCAATCGTGCCTTCCCATCGTTCCCACGTAATGGCATCGCTCACCTCCCGCATCATGATTGAAAGAAATCCCCATATCAATGCGCCAATAACCAGATAAAGTACATCTTTTGCCGTGCCGCGCCCCACCATGATTAACCCGATCGTCAATGCATTGACGATTGAATAGGTGAAAAAGAGAATCTCCCAGTTAAGGTACCGCTTTAGAAGGTTGAAATTGCGCTCAATGAAAGCATAAGAAACCACGGTCTCGCGTTTAATATCGAACATCGTCTATTCCACGTCCTCCGTCAAATCTTTTCCTGTAAGTTCGATGAATACATCTTCAAGCGTAACTTGGTCACCCTGTGTACTGACCTGCGCCTTTAGTTCCTTCGGCGTCCCTGTTGCGATAAACTCGCCGTTATCGATTATGGAAATGTGATCGCACAGGGTTTCAGCTTCGTCCATGTCGTGCGTGGTTAATAGCACAACGACATCGTGGTCTTCCCGGATTTCACTGATGAAACGCTGCACGTCGCGTTTCGATTTTGGATCCAATCCCGTCGTCGGTTCATCAAGGAGCAACAGAATTGGAGAGGTAAGCAGTGCACGAGCGATGGCGATTTTTTGTTGCATACCCCGTGAAAGATCTTCCATCATTTCGTCCATGCGTGTGGAATCAAACCCGAGCCGCCCCAAAATCTTTTCCGCCTTTTCGCGTGCTTCGCGCTTCGTCAGCCCGTAGAGCCGTGCGGCGTACACCAGGTTTTCCTCCGATGACAGTCGCTTGAAGAAGGAGGCCTCTACAGAAACTCGATTGATCATCTGCCTGAACTTGAAACTATCATTGACCACATCGTATCCGAAAAAGCTGATCTGCCCGCTATCCGCGAGGAGCAAGGTAGAAATCAGTCGAATCAGAGTTGATTTTCCCGAGCCATTGGCGCCGAGTATACCGTAGATTTCTCCCATTGCAACCTGAAACGAAACATCGTCTACCGCCTTGATGACCTCCTTCTCCCTTCTGAGCTGGTGGCGAAGTTTCTGAGAAATCCTCAGTTTTCTGTTTTGTGGATACGGCTTCTTTCGGTAGAAATGTTTAACGAGTCGGTCAACAACCAAACTATTTGTCGTCATTATCAAAATATTCCTTCAGGGCGTCCGTTCCTGACTAGCCACTAATCGTAATTTCACTGTCACTTTTCTAGGTGAATCAGCATCGCGGTCCTTCCTGAGTTATGCATCGAACAGGATCTTTTTTAACTTGACACACCAGCAGCCAAGTATGTATAATTGCGCAGAATCGCAGTAATGATGCGACTCAGAGTATATTCACAATAATCCAAAGGAGGATAAGATGGCTGATAAATTATCCAAGCAAGATGTCATCAACAGTGTTGCAGATGCAACGGGTCTGAGTAAAAGAGACGCAGGCGGCGCAGTTGACGCCGTAGTTGACACCATCAAAAATGCTCTCGCTGGAGGGAATTCGGTTGGGCTGATCGGGTTCGGCACATTTGATGTGAAGACGAGAGCGGCTCGCACAGGACGTAACCCGCAGACTGGCGCGGAGCTTAAGATTTCCGCTAAGAAAGTTCCATCCTTCAAGGCTGGTAAAGAGCTTAAAGACGCCGTGGCATAATATCCGTTTGAAAGTTGCTGGATTTTGGTCGCCTTGATTTGTCGGGCACGATCCCCGTGCAGGTTGAGGCTTCCAATGTCCTCGGCGAATTGGTTATATAGTTATGACCCTTTAACCTTGACATTATACTTTAACATCCTAAAATCATCACGCAAGAGCGGTTACGCGGGCGTGAGTCAATTATCCCTTCATTATACTTCCATTCAATCTTTCATTTCAAGCGAATCCTTCGACGATAAAGGTTCTCTGATTCCCAAAAACGGATTAAAGGCTAGTTCGATAGGTCATAATAGTGCCGCGAATAGGAATCCTCTTAATCCGTGGCAAATGAAGCCACTTGGAAGGTGCGGATGTCCGGAGCATGAATCAAATCTCATGTCGCTGATGTCTAGAAGCCTCTCGTTGAAGCCCACCGTTTACAGGCGTATTCAAGATGTATCAGTGTGTAAAAGGTCTGACGTTCAGAATTCGTCGCATGGCTCGGTTACGACGACCGAGACTGACGCCATTTCAGGAGGTCATTGATGTTGCTCCGAGCTCGAGCCCCCGTGCGCATAGATTTTGCTGGCGGTTGGACCGATGTCGCCCTATTTACGGAGGAATCCAACGGGTTAGTTGTAAACGCTGCAATTAATATCTATTCCTTCGCAACAATTGACTACGATGGTCAGACTGAGTGCGATTCACGAGGACACCAACCGGGTTCCAAAGCCGGTGTTCGACTCTACTCAGCAGATTTTGATGTACACGTTGAAACACGGGACGTGAGTCAGCTTGAGTATGACGGCAACATTGACCTTGTGAAAGCGGCAATACGCAAGATCCTTGGAGAAGGAAACGGATTCAGCCTTTCCACCCAGTCAATTGCACCGCCAGAAAGCGGACTCGGGACCTCGGCTGCAATGGGAGTTGCTTTAGTCGGTGCCATCAGTGCGTTCAAAGAGTCGCCGCTGCTACCTTACGAATACGCTGAATTAGCAAGTTCCATTGAACGCCACGAATTAGGGATTCTTGGTGGTAAGCAGGATCACTACGCCAGTGCGGTCGGCGGGATCAACTTCATGGAGTTCATGGGCGAAGAAGTGAGGACATCTAGCCTGAGAGTCGCTCCTGAAGTCTGTTACGAACTTGAGAAGAGTCTCGTACTATGCTACTCGGGTAAATCTCGCCCTTCTGGAAATATCCATCAAAATGTGACCGATGCGTACGTGAAGAAAGAGCCTAAAACGCGAAATGCGCTGAGAAACATGAAAGAGATAGCCGGCGCTGCTAAAGTTGCGCTGATGAGCGGTAAACTGACCGACTTCGGACAGCTACTCAACGATAATTGGACAAATCAAAAGAGTCTTCACCCCTCAGTGACAAATGAGCATATCGACCATCTTTTCAACACCGCGCTGAGTCACGGTGCTATCGGTGGAAAGGCGTGTGGCGCCGGCGGCGGAGGATGTCTTGTGTTCTATTGCGAACCGGATCAGGAACACCGTGTTCGTCAAAAGCTTGGGGAGTTGGGCGCGAAGATCATTGATTTCAACTTTGACTTCCATGGGCTGCAGACTTGGCGAATCGATTAGATCCGTTCCCTCCGATTCCCTTCCAGATCAGTACCGTATTCCTCAGGAACCTCACACGTGAAAGAAAACAATCAGGATAAGGTTTTAGACACAGACCTCGAAGCTGCCGAATTCCTCGCCAAGGCACGTATAAAAATCTTGGAGGAGTTAAAGAAACAGATTGTAGGTCAGCAGGACGTCATTGATGAACTTCTGATTTCCCTTTTCTCTCAAGGCCACTGCCTGCTTGTCGGCGTGCCTGGATTGGCGAAAACGCTACTAATTAACAGTCTCGCGCGCATTCTGGATCTTGAATTTAATCGCATTCAGTTTACACCCGATCTAATGCCCTCCGATATAATCGGCACGGACATCATTCAAGAGGATATGGATACGGGCAGCAGATCATTTCGCTTCATTAAGGGGCCAGTATTCTCAAACATCCTGCTCGCAGATGAGATTAATCGTACTCCGCCCAAAACCCAGGCTGCGCTGCTGCAAGCGATGCAGGAGTACAAGGTATCGGCTGGCGGTTCGACTTACAGTTTGGGTCTTCCTTTCTTTGTGTTGGCAACTCAAAACCCGATCGAACAAGAGGGGACCTATCCGCTTCCGGAGGCGCAGTTGGATCGTTTTATGTTCAACATTCATATTGACTATCCCGAAAAGGAAGATGAAAAACAGATAGTCATGGCTACAACCTCTGCCTACGACCCGGGATTAGAACATGTCCTAACTGGGGAAGAGGTACTGAGGTTGCAGAAAATCGTGCGCAAGGTGCCAGTTGCAGAGTCGATTGTAAACTACGCTGTCGAATTGAGCCGGAACTCTCGACCTGATGCGCCGGAGGCACTTCAAGAGATTAAGGATTGGGTGAATTGGGGAGCTGGTCCTCGCGCTTCACAGTACCTTGTGTTGGGCGGTAAAGCACGTGCGGTCATGCACGGCCGCTATCATGTCTCCTGTGACGACATAAGAGCTGTCGCGAAACCTGTCCTGCGTCACCGGATCCTTACCAATTTTAACGCCGAGGCCGATGGTATCACGAGTCTTGAAATCATCAATCGCCTGCTAGAAACAACCAAACCACCAGATGCATAGGCGAAATGGCAAGACCATTCATCCTTTGAGGGTGCGTTTCTGCACCAGCCAATCCATCTCGACGAAGCACCTGTTATTCCTTTGAAAGTTGCTATCATCGGCACCGGTTACGTTGGGCTAACAACTTGCCTCGCAATGGCTTACCTAAAGCACGAAGTTGTGGGCGTGGACAAGGATCCGGAGAAGCTCAGCTTGTTGCGTCAAGGAGTAAGCCCCATTCATGAGACCGGCGTCCAAGCGCTTCTCGACCAAGCTACCGGGAACGTCTGTTTTACCGATGACTTGGCAAGCGCGGTAGCTACCTCGGAAGTCATCATGATCGCTGTTGGAACTCCGCCGAAGCAGGATGGCGAAGCCGATATCCGATATGTAGAGGAGGCTGCAAAAGAAGTCGCTTGCGGTCTTGAACCGAATCGGGACTATGTCATCGTTATAAAATCAACTGTTCCGATTGGTACGAATCGCCGGATTGCCCATTTAGTAGATTCTGTGCTTCGGGAGCGCGATATCAGGACTAATGTCTACTTTGCCTCTAACCCGGAATTCCTGCAGGAGGGGCTTGCATTGCGCGGGACGTTTTACCCGGATCGCATTGTCGTTGGTGCGGATCGACCTGAAGCCGTTGATGCCATGTGGCGGCTGCATCAACCAATTCTTGAGCGCACTTTCGAACCACCTGCTTTCTTGGCAGCCCCCGACGATGAGGGCTTACCCCCTTTAATCGCAACGGACGCTACAAACGCCGAAATGATAAAATATGCTGCCAACACCTTCCTCGCCCTTAAAATCAGCTTCATCAATGAGATTGCGGGGCTTTGCGAACGAGTTGAAGCCGACGTAACGGAAGTGGTGCGCGGTGTGGGACTGGATTCGCGCATCTCTCACCGCTTCCTCCAGGCTGGCGTCGGGTGGGGTGGCAGTTGTTTTCCGAAGGACACCGCCGCACTTCTAAGAGTAGCTTCGGAATACGGTTATTCGATGCCAATTATTGAAGCCGCTCGCCAAGTCAATCAACGACAGCGCATATTGATAGTTGAGAAACTACAGCAAACTCTCAAGATCCTTCGCGGACGAACAATAGGAATCTTGGGACTCGCATTCAAGCCCAACACAGACGATGTTCGCGGGTCTCCTGCATTGGAGATAATTCGACTACTGCACGAACAGGGAGCTTACGTACGCGCTCACGACCCGGTGGCAATTCCGCACGCCCGTGGAGACCTTGATGACATAGAATTAGAGTTCGTGGAGGATGCGTATGGAGTATCCGACGGCGCAGATGCGGTAGTGCTCATAACTGATTGGAACGAATACCGAGCAATCAACCTTCGTGTGTTGGCCAAGCCTATGAATACCCCTATTCTAATTGATGGGCGCAACATCTACTCCCCAGACGTAGCTCGAAATGCTGGACTTCAGTACATGGGAATTGGTCGAGGATGATTTATCCAGTCCGAGCGTGCTTTCATATTCTTTCACGTGTTGCTCTTTATTTTTTGATCCGTATCCTCCATGGCAAATCTCACTCGTACTCTCCAAGAGCCACTACCATTCGATCCAAATTGCCAACGCTACTGTCCAAGATGTCCGTTCCCTACTTATCGTCATATACCCGGAGTAACTCCACACCCGATTAATGATCCGTCCGGCCACAGTTACGGCAGTGAAGAACTGGCACAACCCCAAGTGTCATGCCCGGAATCTTGGCGAACCAATGAGGATTACCTCTACGGCGTGGATCTTTATAACTTTGCGTACTGGTGGGAAGCGCATGAAGCGTGGGAGGGGCTATGGCGTTATGCCGAGGACGACTACCGTTTATTCCTACAAGGACTGATCCAAATCTCCGCCGCTCTGATCAAGCACTACATGCGCATGCCAAGACCTGTACGTACGCTTTCCAACGCTGGATCCGAGAAGTTGCGAGAAGTACTCTCAAGACTTGACCGTCCTACGGAAACCTATTTGGGCATAAACCTGCAAGAGTTCTTGGTCCGCCTTGATGAGTTTTTTGCACCATTCCACTTTGATCCGGTCTCCGAAGTGGTTTATACCTCTCCAACCGTCAACCCCCAGATTCAGTTAGTTTTCTAGCCTCTATCCTCTCCTCCTTGTTCCACGAATCATGTACATAGCTTTTCCCTTGACCGTTCCTCACTGCTTGGATATAATCCATTTCAAGTTTCCGAGCTTCGTTCGCGCAATATAGAATAAACATGCACGAGAAAAACCTAACCACCGTTCAACAAGCCGCCCTACGCCGTATCCCGTCTATAGAAAAACTACTGGCTAAAGAGGGATTCATTGCGTTGCAAGAGCAGTATTCCCGAAACTTAGTGACGGATACCCTTCGCGTCATTGTTGACGAATCAAGAAGGCGCATCTTCCAAGATGGTACGAGTTTTGAAGGTACTGACGAATCCACGTACCTTCAACTCGCCAGGAGCAAACTTCACGAAATATCTACCTCGGCGCTTCGACCGCTTGTCAATGCTACCGGAACCATTACTCACACGAATTTAGGGCGATCGTTGCTTAGTGAATCGGCTCGGGAGAACCTCTGCCAAGTTGCGGCCAACTACATAAACCTCGAATACGATTTGAAGACGGGCGAACGCGGTCATCGCGACCACATTACTGAACCGCTATTGCAGCGATTAACCGGGTGTGAGTCCTCGACCATCGTCAATAACAATGCCGCGGCGGTACTCGTGACCCTGAACACGCTAGCTCAAGGCAGAGAGGTGATTGTTTCCCGCGGTGAGTTGATTGAAATCGGCGGTTCATTCCGAATTCCTGACGTTATGGCAGCAAGCGGCGCAGTATTGTGCGAAGTAGGTACAACTAACCGTACGCTCTTGAGGGACTATGAAGCCGCCATTAACGAGAACACGGCGCTCATCCTGAAAGTACATCCGAGCAATTATAAAATTGTCGGGTTTTCCTCGACGCCGGATATAAAGAAGATTGTGGAACTCGGTCGTCGGCATGGTATCCCTACCGTGGAGGACCTCGGCAGCGGGTCGCTGATCGACCTAACGCGCTATGGGTTGCCCCACGAGCCCATTGTCCGTGAAAGGATTGAGGCAGGAGTTGAAATTGTAACCTTCAGTAGCGACAAACTACTCGGAGGACCGCAGGGAGGAATAATCGTTGGCAAGGTGAATTTGGTGCAACAGATACGGACTAACCCTCTCATGCGAGCGCTGCGCGTTGGAAAGCTGACAATTGCGGCACTCGAAGCAACTCTTCGGCTTTACCTAAATGAAGACCGTCTGCTTCAGGAATCACCGATGTTGAGTTCCTATACTCGAACAATTGAACAACTCCAAAATATTGCAGAGGAGTTGACGGAGAACCTTCGCCAGGTCTTTGGGGAAGCCGTCCGAGTTACAATTAGAGAAAGTCGAGTCCAGATTGGTAGCGGATCCTCGCCGGTAGAGACGTTGCCTAGTAAGGCAGTTGTCCTGGAATCTCAGCAAATGTCAGCAGAATACCTCGCAGCACAGTTCCGCACTCAACCAAACCCCGTCATTGGACGTACGCAGGATGGCAAGTTTTGGTTAGATGTGCGAGCGATAGGTAAGCGGCAACTCAATTGGATCATCAATGCAGCTAGGAATATAGCGTGTGCTGTGTAGACACTCACACCATCTGGTCCTTCTCGCCGAGGCTTCTTCCCCAATAACATATTCAATCTCCGAGTGTTTATTCCTCCATGACTGATGAACGCAACAGCATACGACACGTCATAATCGGCACAGCCGGGCACGTTGATCACGGGAAATCTGCCCTAATACACGCCTTGACTGGTATTGAGACCGATCGGCTCAAAGAAGAAAAGGAACGTGGGTTGTCGATTGAGTTGGGATTTGCCTACTTTGATCTGCCCGATGGGTCGCGAGCCGGCATCGTCGATGTTCCTGGCCATGAGAAGTTTATCCGAAATATGCTCTCCGGCGCTTACGGAATGGACGTCGTGTTGCTGGTTGTTGACGCCAAGGAGGGTGTTCAAGAGCAAACACTGGAACATTTAGAGATTCTCGACCTCCTCGGGCTCTCAACGGGAATTCTCGTGATGACCAAGGTCGACCTCGTGTCGTCAGATCAGTTGTCCGAATCGTCTGAGATGGCACAAGAGATGCTAGTCGGCACAGCGCTTGAAGGGATTCCAATTGTCCACGTGTCATCACTCACTGGTCAAGGCTTGGAGGCGCTCAAGAACCTGATTGTGCAGAAAGTGAATGCCGTTGTTGAAGAGGGACAAGGCGATGGAATTCCGCGCTTGTATGTGGACCGTGTGTTTACGATGCAAGGATTTGGTGCCGTCGTCACCGGTACATTGATCAACGGGACCATTCAGCGTGAACAGCGCCTTGTTGTCCTGCCCCAAGAACGAGAGGTACGTGTACGCGGGGTCCAGGTGCACAACGAATCGGCAGATCGAGCCCAATCAGGGCAACGAACCGCATTAAACCTTTCCGGTATTTCGGCTGACGAAGTTGAGCGAGGTGACATAATCTGTCCTATTGGAATCTCGCAGGTGACCGACAACATTGACGTATCGCTGCGGGTCTTATCCTCATTTCCGCGTTCACTTGAACACTGGACACGCTTGCGATTCTATCTTGGCACCAGTGAGACGTTTTGCCGCACTATACTGCTGGTCGATGAAACGGTTCAACGAGGCGAAACCGCACAAATCCAACTCCGTTTGGAGAGGCCTATTCTTGCCTTCAGAGGCGATCGGTTTATTGTGCGCGACTTCTCGGCACAATTTACCGTCGGTGGTGGACAGGTCATCAACCCCTTTGCACCGCGACACAAGCGGTTCACGGAGGAGACGTTAGAGGTATTGGATGAGTGGGAGCATGTGGATAACTCTGATGTCATCAGCTTGGTTTTGACCCACAGCCATGACCTGTGCGTACCACAGGATCACCTGAACTACTATCTTTCCGGTTCTCACGCTGCCTTGCAACAGAATTTAAAGGTGCTTGAATCAAATCGAAAGATTGTCCGCTGGAGTGGTGGGACACAGTTCATCTCAGCGGTGAATCGCACAGAAGCAGCTCAGGCAGCCCTTCTTGGCGCATTAGGAGATTTTCACGAACAGAATCCCCTCGCTCCTGGCCAAAATGTCACGCAGTTACAACGGCAGGTAGGATTAGATAGAACGGCATTTGAGAGAATTGTAGACCACCTGATTCAGGGAAAACAGGTTATAAAGGAGGGCAACCGTCTCCGCTTGGCATCGCACGAAATTCAGTTTTCGGCAGAGACGGAGGCCATTAAAGACCGAATCGAGGAGATGCTGTTAAGCGGAGGGTTGAGTACGCCCAATCTAAGTGAATTTAAGATGCGGTTTAGCGAATATCAGCCTCAAGAGATTCAGAAGATGTTCTACGCCTTATTAAATCTCGGAAGGTTCGTCAAGATCGCCGACGATTACATCATCCATGCGGATACATATAAGAAGACCCTCGACTCGCTTACCAACTACCTACAGGAAAAAGGTATAATCACAGTTGCTGAATTTCGTGAACTTACACGAACTTCGCGCAAATATGCGGTGCCATTTCTAGAGTATTGTGATGGACAAGGCATCACAGTTCGAACGGACAATTATCGTCGTTTGCGGAAGCCGTCGGAATGAGCGCATGAAATGGCTAACTGTGTTTCCAATGGGAGGGGATAGGGTCCGGTGGCTCTACTGGTCTTCAAAACCAGCTTGTCCATGCAAGTGGATAGGTGGGTTCGACTCCCACCCTCTCCCGCCATTTGCGTTTCGTAGGAGCGCGGGTGTTAACCACGTTTTCGCCGCTTAACGGTCGAGATTGTCGATTAACACCGGATCCACTGGGTCGGCGAGAGCGAAACCAAATATGCGTGAATAAAAGTACAGTTCTGCGTCAAGACAGCGCTTGATGTTCTTTGCACTGTGAAAGCCGTGTCGTTCCCCTTTGAACGCAACGTAGGCTACAGGTAGGCCATTCTCTCGTAGGGTTGCAACCATCATCTCTGCCTGATTTGGCGGGACAATTTTATCCTCAAGGCCCTGAAAGAGAATAACCGGACATGATAGACGATCTGTGAAGTGAATCGGTGAGCGATCCAGATAGAGATTGCGCCTGGCCGGATAAGGACCAACCAACCGATCTAGGTAACGCGACTCAAACTTATGGGTATCGGTAACTAACGCCTCAAGATTACTAATGCCATAATAACTGGCTCCTGCCTTGAAGACGTCATAGAACGTGAGAGCGCACAATGTAGTGAATCCCCCTGCACTCCCCCCGCTTATTGCTGCTCGACGTTCATCAACCTTGTCGCCATCGATAAGGTACCGCACTCCAGATATACAATCGTCAACATCAACAATCCCCCACTTTCCGTCAATTCGTTCCCGATATGCGCGTCCATATCCGGTGCTTCCACCATAATTCACGTCAAGCACCGCGATACCGCGGCTGGTCCAGTATTGTACAGTCAGATCAAGTGCGGACGACGTGGCACCGGTCGGACCACCATGGCTCTGCACAAGCACTGGAGGACGCTCCTCTGGAGGAGCAACATAATCTCCGTTCTTCGGCGGGTAGAAGAAGGCGTGCGCCGTCAAGCCGTTCTCGGTCGGAAACTCAATCGGTTGAGCGACAGACACATAACGACTGTCAATATCAAGCGTACTTGAGCGACGTAGTATTTCAATCTCGTGGCTAACGAGATTAAGTGATACAATCGAACGGGTCTTCGTGGGGGATCCGGCGCCAAATACGATCCGTCCGGCGCCAACCTGTAATCCGGTACGAGACATATCGGAATATGGGATCCCGATAGTTTCAAGTCGATGCGTTTCCGTGTCGAGACGTCCCAGTGCCCAATGCCCTCGACGATTGTATATACAAATAATATTCTTTGCGGACTCGAAGCCGTAAGTAGACAATCCAAATTCCCAGTGTGGCATCGCGAATTCGGCGTCTGTTTCGTAGAGAGATTCGATACGTTCTTCGCGCCATCTGTAGAGATTCCACCAGCCTCTCGTATCGGAGACGAAATGCAGCACGCCGTCAGGGGACCATTCTGGCTGCAGTGTAGAACCATCCAACCCGTCGCTAATGCAACGGTACTCCGTTAATGTACCGTCCGCATTGAACTGAGCAACCCACAATTCAGTGCGATCCCACGGCATATTCGGGTGATTCCAACTTATCCACGCGAGCTGAGAACCGTCGGGAGAGAGTCGCGGAGACGAGTAGAAATCAGCGCCCGAGACTAACACTTTGACGCGATGTCCGTCGTCGAGACCTACACTCACGAGCGTGTTAATTGGTTCGCCGCCGGGAGTGGAGTGATCTTCGCGCGCGCAGATGAGGTTTTCGCCATGACTATCAACGATGCTATCAGCGTAACGCATGTCGCCTGCTGGCGTAATCGGCAGAGGAGCCGAGTTGCCCGTTTGCCGGTAGATGCGCTGATTCTCAAAGTTTGAGAAAAAGATTATGCCGTTGGCTACTGTGTATGCCCCGCCGCCGTATTCATGGACACGACTGCAGGCGTTGAACGGGGCAATTGTCATATCAGCGGCACGTCCATCGGACGTACGACGAACGATTACGTGGCGTCCTCCCTCCTCTGGCCGCATTTCAACCCAGTACGTGTCATCGCCATCAAGGGCAATCTTCCCAAACCGAATGGCTCCTGACACGATGAGGTCGGAGGTGATTGGCGATTTCCATGAGCCATAGGGCGAAAGTTCCGGCTCTCGCATGTACCGACACCCTTCTCAGATGGTAAATATCGCTATTCTTCGATGGATACACAATAATCGCTTACGAGGACGCCTATTCTGGCCGCCCACCCCTCTCTGCCAAAGACATTAGTTCTGATTCGGATAAAGTGAGATCGATGGGCTCCGAAACGGGCTGCGTTACTTTGTACGGCGTCTTCGCATAGATTTCAATAACATTTTCGTCCGGATCGTAGAAGTAGATGGAATTGGCAATCCCGTGAGTAACGATGTTCCGAATACGCACTTCCTCCTGTTTAAGGAGTTGGTGAAACTGTTTCAAAGCGTCAAGGTTCTCGACGATGAAGGAGACCTGTTGAACTACCTTTGCTCCCGGCGCGACATCTCTGCCGGTACAGAGAGCGAGTTCGTGGTGTTCTTCATCCGGTTGAGCACTCAGGAAAATCATCTGTCCGTCTGAGGCCTCGTCCGTGATGACGAGTCCAAGGATTCGAGTATAAAAGTCTTTCGATTTCTTCAAGTCGGTGCAATATAGCCCTACATGCCCAAGTGCTTTGACAGATGGCATATCGTCCTTCCTTTGCTAGGTTCTTTGGTGGGGAGTTTCTGTCTTAGTGGCGCGGCGTACTATCAAAAAGTAGATGTTAGTCTATCCTAGAGTTGAGCGCCATGCCGCCTAATGCACCAATTGATTCCATAATCACTTGGCTCATGCTGTTGTACATGAGGCGTTTATCCTGGATTTTCCGTGCTTCACTGAAATCTATCGGAGGTCCAAAGTGCGTTTCAAGCTTCGCTGGTCTAATCCATTTTGACCACCGCGGCATTAGGTAATTTGCACCGGAAAGATAAACAGGAATTGCGGGCACATCTGCATTGTGGATGATGAAACTGACACCATCACGGGCTTTGCCAAGGTTTCCATCTTTGCTGCGCGTGCCTTCGGGGAAGATCAGCACGGCATGCCCTTCCTTCAGGAGAGAAATCGTATACTTTAATGCCCTGCGGTCTGCCGTGCCTCGTTTTACCGGATAGGCGTTATGTAGTGATAGTATCTTCCCGATTACGGGAACACTAAAAATGCTATCCCGCGCCATGAAATAGAATTCGCGCCTAGCGGTGGTTCCTACGATAAACGGATCGAGATAGCTAACGTGGTTTGACAACAGCAACACACCCCCTTCACGAGGAACGTGTTCGTTGCCGTGCGTCTCAAGTTTGCATAGTCCTGTTAAGGCGGCGCCGAGACATCGCTGGCTCCACCGGTACGGTACAGAATCCGTCCAAAAACTGAAGTGCTGGTATTTCATGAACGTGCTTCTATCTGATTGGCTATGAAGTCAACAACCTCACGAAGCGTCTTGCCAGTGGTGTCAACGATGATTGCGTCATCGGCAGGCCTTAAGGGGCTATGTACGCGAGACAGGTCCTTTTCATCTCGTGACATCATCTCCCGTTCAATCTGTTCGATTGTGCACGCAATCTTCTTGGCTTGCAATTCAAGAAATCGGCGCTTCGCTCGTTCCTGAACAGACGCATCTAGGTAAAATTTGACCTCCGCATCCGGAAAGACAACGGTGGTTACATCACGTCCTTCAACGACGATTCCACCGTTCTTCCCAATTCGACGTTGTTGCTTTACCATGGCTTTGCGCACCTCCGGAATTCTCGCAATGTCGCCTACTGCTTCATCGATCTCCGGTGTATGAATCTCGTCCGATACATCTTCGCCGTTAAGTAGCGTAACTTTCCCATTGTCGGCAAAGTCTATTCGGCAACCGTGTGCGAGCGCAATAAGGTTTTTGACATCTGTGCACGGAACGTCTTTCGAGGCCGCGCAAAGCGCCACTGCTCGATACATTGCTCCCGAATTGAGAAACAGGTAACCCATCCTTTCGGCAATCTGTCTCGCCACGGTACTTTTTCCTGAACCTGCGGGGCCATCCATAGCGATTATCAATGATTTACTCATGTATCCTTCCGATCATGGTAATGGAATCTCGGCTGTAGTTGTCATTGCGATTCTACAAACCGTAGAGAGGAATTCCCATGTGGTCACGCAGGTACCTCTATCCCGTCATTGCATCAATCCAAGAGGCTAAGCGATGGCATTATATCACAGGCTCGCCAGTGGTGTAACCGAAATCCTTTCTGCATTGTAGTTGCTTAGTGAGGACTTGAGTAGCAAACTCGTTCATTTACTCGTCATACACATGTCAGATTCTAAAGATCTCTCCCAGTCGACCGCCGAGTGCTCGTCCGGCGCCTATCAGGCAGCCAATTAGTATCACCATCCCTACTACTCCGAGCGCACTAGCAATGTATTCCCCTCCTACTGGGCGCTGTGAGAGGCTCCATATAGCTTTGGTAATAGGGCTGTACTCATCTCGCATCGCAAGCACCAAGCTGTCGCTCACTTCCAACATGGAGAACGAAAAAACCAGAATCGATCCAGCAATCAGATTCGCAATAATGAGTGGGAACGTGATTTTGTAAAGCGTGTATGTCGTATTAGCACCCAGATTCTGTGATGCCTCCTCGTATGTGACGCTTGTCTGCTGCAATCCAGCGTAAATTGAGCGCAGCATATATGGCAAGCGTCTCACTGAGTAACTAACGATCAGCAACAGCGTTGGGTTCTGGCGCGGATCAATGGCGGCGATTATGTTTTCCGGCATATGGCGAAGTACAGGTGAGGTGTCTGCGAAACTACCCACGTATCCGAAAGCAAGTACAATACCGGGGAGCGCTAATGGCAACATGGCCAGTGCATCCAGCAGGTTGCTAAATCGTAAATGTTTGCGCGTAAGTAGATAAGCGATTGCTATTCCAATTACAAGTGCTAGCAGCGTGCTGAAGACGCTGTATTTGAAACTGTTTAGAATACTAGGAAGTGTGTCTTCATGAGTAAAGACTGTCAGGTAGTGCTCGATTGTGTAACTCATCGGTAGAACGCTCAACCGCCACTGACTGGCGTCGGGCGTCAAGGAAACGAGCACGACACTGATATGAGGCAGTAACGCCACAAGAGTCAGTGCACCGACATATAGGTAGATCGCCGTAGACATCAATCTGTTCGCAGTGGTTTCTCGCGAGCCAACATGCCCGCGTCCAATCATCTCATAGTTTTTGCCACCAGTCCACCTCTTGGAAAGATAGAATGCCGATGCCGTTAGTACGACTATCAATACCACGAGAGCATATCCCATCGGATTAACGTTTGCGTCGGTAACTTGCCGGAAGATTCGCACCGCGATGACTTCATTGTAATCGAAAATCAAAGGTGTACCCAAGTCTGTAAACGCCCAGATAAAAACTAGAATGGCACCAGCAAAATAACCGGGCATCATTAACGGGACGGTTACGGTCCAGAAGAGCTTGAATCGTGATGCTCCCATGTTCTCTGCTGCTTCCTCTAGACTTGGATCAATATTCGCTAGAGCTGCAGCAACGCTGAGATACATTATTGGATAGAGATGTAGTGTGGCCATTAATACCACACCCCAGAAACCGCCACCAAACCAGTCAACGGGTCGGCTCAAATCAATGACTCCTATCTTTGATAAAAACATGTTAACACTGCCGTACAGTCCAAAAAACATCTTCATGCCGATTGCGCCGACAAAAGGAGGCATGATCATCGGCACTAGAATCACTCCCTGCATCAATTTACGACCGGGGAATCGATAGCGAGTAAAAAAGTATGCGAGAGGTAAACTCACCAAAGTCGTAGTCATCGTTACGAACACGCCGAGTTTGAAACTGTTAATTACCAGTGCGCGCGTGTTTGCATCCGTAACCATCAACTGAAAATAGGTGAGTGTAAAACGGCCATCAATCCAAAAAGCAGCTTTGAAGATATAGAGTAGGGGGTATATCAGGAAAGCGGCGAAAAAAAGAAGGATCGGCGATAGAATCAGGTAAACGGAAGGATTGGTCCTCGGAAGCATTAGTAACCTTCAAACGTCTTAAATTCTGCCTGTGTTAGGATCTTACTGACTCGATGCAATTCTGCGCAACATGGTGCAAGCGCAATTACAGCTTTCATTTCCTTCTGCGTCGAAACGGCGTTCTCAACATGCCCAACACAGTCTGCCACTTCAGATCATCAAATTCAAGCAGTCCGAACTCAATCGCTAACACATTTTCACGCAGGCGGAACGTTCGCGCCAATCGATCCCAAAACGAGAATATACTCGAGTAGTTAGAATCCGTTTCAAGTTGAACGCGAGAGTGGTGTACACGGTGCATGTTCGGAGACACAATGATGGCTCGCATCAGCCGGTCCCACCTATCCGGCAAATTAACGTTGCTATGATGAAATTGAATAACGGGAAGCAATACTACTTCGTACAGAACCAACTGCCATAACTCAAGACCTAACAGGGGGAGTACCAACAGTCTCAATACCGACGAGAGAATTAGCTCACCCGTATGGAATCTCGTGGCTGACGTAACATCTACCTCACGATCAGTATGGTGCATGCGGTGAAATTGCCAGAGAAACGGAATCTCATGATTGGCGCGGTGCCAAAGATACATCCAACCGTCAAACCCAAGGAGCGCTATCCCTGTTTCTACTGGCAGCGGTAAATTGAGAAGATGTAACAGTCCAAATTTATGATTTTGACTCCATGCGGTGACCATCGCGACCATCCCGGAAAACGTCAAGGCGACTATCACGGTGTTAAATAGCGCGAAAGCTATATTTCTGCCAGCGTGTTTCAGACGATTCCCTCGACGTCCGTGGTACAGAGGTAACCATGTTTCTAAACACCAGAGAATCACCAAAATAGCGATCGTCAGGGCTGTTTTGAAGTGGTCAAGGGTTGAGGTCGCAGGGCTAGGATCTATCATGGACTGTTTTAGGGACGATTGTCAAGGTTGATGCCTATGTGATTGCAGTTCGACCTATGTGGTTAGTTGCGAGTGTCGATTCGGTGGCGAAGTCTCACTGCTGTTCCTAGTTTAGCCAAGGTTCGTATCCATAAGGTGATTTACGACATCGTCCTCTGATGCGAACAAGGAGAGATCGATCCACTCAATCCGAGAATCGCGACGGAACCATGTTAACTGACGCTTCGCAAACCGGCGGGTTTTTTGTTTAAGCAGTGCAACCGCTTCGGACAACATTAATCGCCCGTCAAGATAGTCTATAATTTCTTTGTATCCAAAACTACGCAGTGCAGTACAATCGGGAGTATATCCTACATCGAGTATACTCCTGACCTCCTCAACCAAACCTATCTCCATCATTCGGTCGGCGCGGGCATTGATCCGATTATTAAGGGCCGTGCGAGGCATGTCCAACCCGAAGGCACGAAATTTATAGCGTGACTCGGCGTTTTTCCACTGTACTTGAAATTTCGAAATGGGTTTGCCGGTTAGTTCGTAAACTTCTAGTGCCCGAATGATTCGTACCATGTTATTGGGATGGATTCGCGCAGCGGCTATGGGATCGCACTGGTACAATCGCTCATGTAATGTAGGTGTACCTTTCTCAGCTGCGTCACGCCTTAGCCGTTCTCGAGTCTTAAAGTCGGCGCCAGGTCCTGGAAAAAGACCGTCGACCAAAGCGCGAAAGTACAAACCCGCACCGCCTACAATCAGAGCCGGTCGGCGCCGCTCGCGAATATCCGCGAGTGCTTCATCACCGAGCCGTTGATAATCCGCTGCGGAGAATGGCTGATCGATGTCGGCACAATCAATCATATGGTGCGGTATAGCTTCGCGTTGCGCTGACGTTGGCTTTGCGGTGCCGATGTCCATTTGACGGTAGAGTTGCCGCGAATCTAGAGAGACAATCTCGGCGCCAATGTGCTGCGCGAGCCTGATAGCAATCTCGGTTTTTCCAATGGCGGTCGGACCTAGGACGAATATTAGCGGATAGTTCATTGAGATAAGGTTTTACTAAGATATGGATTCCTATTCTTCGGTTCACTCTATTGTCATCGCGCAACGGAACCCGAAGTCGCTAAACTGTTTTTCAGGTGCAAGGCTACTTCGAGCCGCGCACCGTGCGAATCTCACACGGTGACGCCAGGAGCCTCCACGCGCCACTCGGCGGTTTCCCTGTGCTGGTCCCGTTGGATTACGGCGCGGCGAATTCTCATAATATCGTGCATCATAGGCGTCTGCGCACCACTCATGGACGCCCTCCGACATGTTATACAAACCATAGCCGTTCGGTCCTTCTGTTCCAACCGGTGTAAGTTGTGAATTTCGTCCGCCGAGCGAATCGGCTGGTAATTCATCCCCCCAGGGATACTCCTGTCCTTCCAGACCTCCGCGAGCCGCCTTTTCACGTTCCGCCTCCGTTGGTAGCCGAAACAGTTTGCTAGTCATGTCACGAATCCATTCGCAATAGGCCATTGCGTCGTACCAACTTGGTCCGACAACAGGTTGGTCAGCGTGTCGAAATCCTGTGGTGTCCCAGAACGGAGGGGGACGACGGCCCGAGGCTTGTATGAATAATGAATATTCTTTATTCGTAATCGGGAGCGTTGCCAATGCGAAACTGTCAATCCATACACGATGTACCGGTGCTTCGTTTGCCGCGCCGAGGTCACTTCCCATCAGGTATTCACCTTCAGGGATGACAACCGTCTTCGGTTCGACAAAATCACGGTACGGCAACATCATCTTTTACTCCACAGCGTAGTCTTTCAACCTGTACTGCAGCGCCCGGAGACTTATACCCAATGCTTCTGCCGTACGAGTTCGGTTGCCGGCCATGCGCTCCAGTGTCTTAAGAATAAGCTCCTTCTCCATCTCTTTCATGGTCATCCCAATAGGAAGATTGTTGTATGTTTGTGTCCTTGAGGATTGGATTTCATCGGGAAGATGCTTCGGTAGGACAACTTCTCCCTCAGCAAAAAGAACCGCTCGCAAGATTGAGTATTCCAATTCGCGTACATTGCCAGGCCAATCGTAATGCATCAGAAGATCACGCGCTTTCTGACTTATAAACCTAACCGGTTGGTCGTGCGTTTCACTGTGTCTCTGAAGAAAATATTCGGACAGAATTCCGATATCTTCCCGTCGATCTCGCAGCGGGAGAAGCTGAATTGGTATCATATTAAGTCGATAGTAGAGATCTTGACGGAATGATCCATCCTCAATTGCTTGACGCAGATCGTGATTAGTAGCCGCGATAATTCGAACCTTCACGCGAATAACATTAGTACCGCCTACGCGCTCAATTTCTTGCTCCTGAATTGCACGGAGCAACTTAGCTTGCAGTGCCACTGGCATGTCTCCAATCTCATCAAGAAAAAGGGAACTTCCATTGGCACGTTCAAATTTCCCAGCCTTTTGGTAGATAGCGCCTGTAAATGCTCCTCGCTCGTGGCCAAAGAGTTCGCTTTCCAGAAGATTTGCTGGAATGGCGGCGCAGTTCACTACAACCATCTCTTTGTCTGCATAGGCGCTGTTCCGGTGAAGCGCTCGTGCAACGAGTTCTTTACCCGTGCCGCTTTCCCCATGAATCAGCACGGTCGAATCTGTGTCGGCCACTTTTTCGATGGCCTTCAAGACCTCAACAATCTGCGGACTCTCTCCTACTATTTCCTCATAACTATGGATAAGTTCGTCTCTATCGCTCTGTTTCGTGGCGCGGTGATGTTCGAGCGCCTTGTCGACCTTCGCTTTAATATGTTCCGACTTGAATGGTTTTTCCAGGAAATCATATGCACCAAGTTTTGTAGCCTCAACCGCTCGCTGGATAGTGCCATGTGCGGTCAACATCGTCACCAGTAAGCCGGGATATCTCCGGTGAATTTGTGCCAGCGTTTCCAATCCGTCCATACCTGGCATTTGGATGTCCAATAATACTAGGTCGGGCAGTTCTCTATCGATTTGTTCTAGAGCAGCGTTCCCACTGGATGCAGTACTCACTTCATAGTGGTCCATCTCTAGCCGATCCCGTAGGATCGTAACTGTATCGGGTTCGTCATCGACGATTAGTATTCTCTCAAGCTGGTCCATCGGTTGCCAACCATCCGATTGAAGTATGCAGCCCTTTTCAGCGGGCTTTTATTTTTGGCTCTTCAGAGTTGAGTGTGGAACATAAAATTGATTTAGGGCTTAGGCAGTTGAGCACTCAACTCCGTCCAGCTCGGCATTATGAAAGAACCAAGGATTTCCGTGGAAGTTCTATCGCTTGCCCCATGAGGACCAAACTATGAGAGTTTATCTCGTATTTGGTAGAGTTTTCCGTCGAAAACCCCTTACTTAGCGCCTATTTGGTGGAGAAGCGGGAGCGGTTGGGACGGGAGTTCTATCGCCTTCGAAATCCGCTCAGTTGATCCCCTCTGGGGCTTTTAGAGGCTGGTGCGCAGAGCGCACCCTACAGATTTTGTCGCAGTTGATGCATTTCAGCTCGAAAAGTGCGTCGAAGCACCTCGTAGCTTGGCTTCGTGCATGGTTTTTGCTAGCGATCGGAGTGTGCGATTAGGTGCGATAAACTGCGAATATAATTTTCCTCCCTCCCCTCGGTGTTGAAACCACCGCCCAAAATTGCGTCAAACGCTATGGCCGGATGCCACCTAGATTCGCTCATTGGCGGACAAAACCGGCGCCGAACAGGTGACCAATACGGACGACTCAAAAGTATATTCGACATTTTACCCTGTGATTTTTCCTATATTGGCGTCAATAAACCGCGCACGAGGGTAACGCGATTGTCCCCTCAGCGAGACGCTTTGGAGGCGTTTCGACTTCTCCAGCGACAGAGACATTTAGCAGCGCAGGTGCGACGGCTGTAGCGGTGAAAAGAGTGCATAGGACACACATTGGGCGTTCGTCCGGCGGCATATCGCCAGCCGGAGTAGGATCGCGACCTACGCTAACCGCCTCTAGTATACTTTACGTGTGTATAGTTGTCAATCATAAAATCCGGGAGATATTGCGGTTAATTGGTACCCTAGAGCAAACGCGCCCTCCTGCAGCTAATCTCGATTCCACACGTAACTCTGAAGGTCCATGTTCTTACGAGAATCAGTTGAAAGAGTCAGCTGATTTAGATGTTTGCAACGGGGGAGATTCCTTTACAGGATCTTCTCTAACAAGGGAGGCACGATTTGCGAGCGCCAGTAAAAACCAACCACACAGTCCTGCACCGGCTCCAGCGAGAGCAGCTATCCACGCGCCTTTTGCCGTTGTAATCTTATTGAGAGTTTTCTGATCGACTTCGAACGATATGTCCTTAGGATTGCGCACTGCGAAGGATCTCCGATCGCCTTGCTGCCGGTATTCGATGGTCGGTGGGGAATCGCCAGCGATTTCAATATTGCCCTTCCAGACTGTAGCATCGATTTTAAGCGCACTTTCGCCCGGCTCCCCCTGCCAGACAGCTTTTGCTCCCTTGTTACCACGTTCATCCTCAAACTCTTCGACCTGCGTGCATGCTAGCAAACAGTTCGAGATTTTCAACGCGGTCCGCTTATAATTTGAAAGCGATGATACCCAATTATCTGACATGATGCTCGTTTCTCCACTGTTTGAGGTTAGGTTGTAGCTGGCGTCGGTAAAACGGCTGCTGAATCAACAACAGACCGGAGGCGGTCGAGCCAGTAAAGTCTGTTCACGTGTTCAGTTGACCGGAAACTTTCTGTTGACACTCGTTCTATCGTGTGCTACACTTCAAATCACCATCGTAGACGTATCGTCTTCGGTGCAAGGAGTTGTCCAGTGAGTGTTGATGCAATCGAAGTTCCGTCGGAGCAGGAACTGCCACTTTTCCCGCTGCATGTCGTCCTTTTCCCCGGTGGCATCTTACCATTACACATCTTTGAAGAACGGTATCAGTTGATGATTCAACTGTGCTTGGAGCAAGAATCACCATTCGGTGTTGTTCTTATTAAAGAGGGAACGGAAACCGGCGAGCCGGCTAAACCATATCTCGTTGGAACAGCCGTACAGATTCTCAAGGTAAATCGATTGAGCGACGGCCGGATGAACCTCATGACAACCGGGCAATACCGATTTGAGATTCTGGAAATCCAGCACGATCTTCCCTACTTAGTAGGCCGTGTTCGAATTCCGATTGTGCCGGATGTTGATGTAAATGACGATTTTGAGCCAATTACATCGGAAGCACGGGAGTTATATCGGGAATACGAAGCGCTGTTAAAACAGTTGTATATCGAGTGGGAGCCTCCTAGAAAAATACCTGAAAATCCACGCCATTTGGCATATCAGATTGGTGTTAGGCTGCACATTTCCCTTGAGGAGAAACAGCAACTTCTGGAAACCTTTCCACTAAATCAGCTTCTTGCCGAGGAGATCGCGCTGCTAGAACGAGAAAATCACCGGTTGAGAGCGCGTGTTATCGCTCAAAATAATTGAACGATTCAAAATCGCGCTGGTACACTGTGTTCAATTGAACGCCTTCTGTCGTAGTGGACCACGTCCCGAAGGATACACCCAAAGCGCCACTGTACTGCTCGCGAAAAGACCGTCGCTACGGTAAGCTTCGTATCCTGCTTCATTCAGGGATTGCATACTAATCAATCCATAAAATCGCACTGATTCATCAGTATTCCGGCGCACCCGTAACAATCTCGCGCCGGTTTGATGTTGCAATCTGCCCTCCGAAATTTCACTTGATTTTGCTTGCCGCGCAACAGTCTTTTCGAACACAAACTGAGCACCATGGGACCTCATTCATCTCCACATCAGTTATCGCAAAACACGGGGCTGCAGATTGTTAGACGAGATTTCGGCTATGTCAGTAATTTACTGTCCTTGGCTAGGCTTGTTCTAGCGCCGTTTATTTTTCTTAGCATCGTTCACTATGAACGGGCTATCACGCTGACATTAGGCAGTCTTGCCGTATTGTCCGATCTACTTGATGGTTACATGGCTCGGCGGTTGAATTTGCCCTCGGATTTGGGAAAGATTCTCGATCCTATAGCAGACAAGGTCGTGATCGGCGCCGCGCTTTGTGGGCTCGTGTACTCAAAGCACTACGATTTTCCCCTCATCGTGTTTGGGATTGTTGTTATAAGAGATGTTTTAATAGTTGTCGGTAGTATCTATCTCGCGTACCAAATCCGATTCGTTACACGATCCAATCGATGGGGAAAATGCGCTACTGTATTCCTTTCAATTGCTTTAATTCTATACGTCCTGAATCTCGATGTTAAGATTTCGCTATTTGATATTAGCGATGTTAGAGTTTCGTTCTTTGTACTCTGTGGTGGGCTTGTCTTCGTTGCTATATCAAGTTGGAGTTATTCCCGACGGTTAATTCGACTTCTACAAGCTGATGTTCCTCAGCACAGGAAATTAGTTTAATCCCCAGAATCCGGAGTCACTTTACGACCTTATCGTAGTGCGATTCACAGACTGTGATAAACATATCAACTTAGTAAAGATACACCTAACTTAGGAGAATTAAGCATGTCACAGCGGCTGAGTGTGCCGGACATCGCTAGCATCATCGGTGTTGAGGAGGATATCATCACGAATGCATTGGCCCGTGAAGACGAAGATCTCAAACCTTACTTGTATATCGAACCGGTGATAACATCTCACGGTGACGAGTCGATCGAATCACTATTTGGCGGCGAGAAGAAAGAGGCCGAAGATCCACAAACTGCGTTCATGCTAAGTGTAGATGGGTTATCTATTCTCATCACAAAACTTGCCTTCAATATTCCAACGTCCGACCTAATTGAGAACTTAGCATGCCAGGTACTGCATCTCACCGTTTTGCAGGAAGACATCGCCGAATTACAACGCGAAAATGAGAAACTCAAACTTCAGAATGAGGAACTTGAACGCAGATTCAATGAGGTACAGACACAGGTTCGGAGTCTAGAAGCAGAGGCTGTTAAAGCGGATGAAACCCAGTCACGTGGATGGTTCCGTGGTTTGATGGGGGGCGGAAAATCGCGTATGCAATCAAGCAAGTAATAGGGAAGGCATTGTTGCTTATGCACGCGTATCCGGATGAATCCTTTCCAATGCTTCAATAGTTTGAATGCCCTGTTGTCCATCAGTTCTGGGCTTCTCTCGGTTGTTAACACAAGCAAGGAAATGCCTGCACTCAACCATCAACATGTCTTCCTGATTTTCAGGTGCGAGAAAGTCCCATAGTAGGTAGTGATCTTGTCCGTCGGGTGTTCTTGTTTGTAGCTCGAATGTCCGTTGATTGGCCGTTGCTTCCGCGGAGGCGTCAAGTTTAAACTGAATCATGGGTACCTTCAAGGCAACTGCCAATGCCACGCAGTGCACCCCCATATCCCAGTAGGCGTTAAGATACTTCTCGGGCGTCGTCGTTTTCAGGAATTTACCGTGTGCGGAAACTGCTTCGCCGGGCAACGCGCTAAGTTTGGTAAAGCCGGTTGAGTAACAGAGAACATGGCCAACCATCAATACACAATCGGAGTCTTCCGCCAACAGTACGAGGTGGCGTGCTTCCTTTGATGAAAGTGCCATGGGTTTCTCAAGAAACAGGTCTTTCTTCGCCCGCAAGACCCGCTCTCCGACCTCTGCGTGCGTCTCCGAAGGAGTGGCTACGACAACAGCATCGCTCTCCTCGATCAACTCATCAACGTCCTCCGCAAAACGCAAATTAAATGGTTGAAGCACATCACGATTCTGATGTCCATAGACGAGGTGGAGTCCACCAAGATGATGGAATTTCTGCAGTAAGGTTTTGCCCCACCGTCCGGTGCCAATCATTGAGATTTTTGGCTTCATCAGTCTCCTCCCGGCTTCTCTTCAAGTAGAATGGCCTTGCTGATTATAGCATAGCAAGCAACGCTTTATCCACTTTTTTGGCGTTGGTATGATACAGTCGCGTGAGAACAATGACCTACACTTCGTTGTCATCTATTCCCAGTTAGGAACAGAGCATCTTTGTTTGGAAAGCAAGGCCGTGACATCTAATCTTAGTTCTTCTTCTCGGTGAGATGCCAAAGCGTTCCCGCCATCAAATTATCGCCATTATATCGTTCGTTCTTGGGCTCTTGTTCCTGTATCAGCCCAATTCCGTATTAGCCAAGGGTGTTGCATTACCGCTTCTGACCATTGCATCGATTTTATCAGCGGGTTGTTTTGCCCCCAAGTGGGTGGTGGAGATCGTTGCAGGTCTCGGGCTAATTGCGGGGCTAGTTTTCCTGTTTCTGAATGTTACTGGTATTCTTCGCGATTCCGCTTTTCATCTAATCTTTGCTGGTGCAATTGCCTTTAGTATGACGACGCGCTGGCGAGAACAGGTAGCAATCCTCGGCGGAACTATCCTAGTGGTCGGCTTTGTTTTCCTATACCAGCCCGTAAGTTTTCTGCGGAGCACGGCGCTTTATCTTATCATATTGGGTATGACTATGTTCGCAATTCTTGTGAAGCAGAAATCGTGGGTGGAACGAATTTCCATGAGCGCGATCGCATGTGGTCTCATCTTTCTCTGCCAACCGTTTCGGGACGTCCTTTACCATACAGGTTTTCAAATTCTGCTTGGTGGTTTAACAGGATTTGTTATTGTTACCCATCGATAGAGAGAATCTCTGTGTTCTAGACTTTATTAATTTGCTTTAACCAGATGCCCGTTTCCACTACGCTACAAACGCCAATTACCATTGCACAAAGGATGTACGGGCTGTTGACTCCCAGTCCCGAATCTGCCAAAACCCCACCTAAGAATGGTCCAAGCAATAAGCCACTCCCAAGAACAGCTTCGTGTACACCACTCTTATTGCCCTTATCCTGCTGTGCATGCAAACTATAATACATGCTGCTGAAGTAGGTGACGGCTCCGCACAGCCCAATTAACGCAAATGCACACGTCCAATAAAACCCATATGGCATAAGTCCGATTGCCATGAAGGAGATTATTGCGAGCAACTGGGCGCCAATCAGCGGAGAGAATCGATAATGCCATCGTGCGGCTTGATTCGTGCCTAACCATAGAAATCCAATCAGTTGCGTTGCTCCCAAAACTAGGATTAAATTCCCGTACGCGATTGCTGGAATACCGGCTTCGACTGTCAGTTTCGGGGCGATATGTCGAAGGATTCCGAGCGAGAACCACGAAGCGAAATTCGCAATCCGCGCTATGATTAGATAGATGTGGTGCGCAGCATGGGGAGGCGCTTCAATTAAAACGGAAGATTCTCGCGAGTGTTGGTCTTTACGACTTACGATTATATGAGATCTAAGGGTAATCCAATTGATTAGGCTAAACCCACCGGCGAGATAAAATGCAAGAACCGGCCTTGCTCCTTGATAAAGGTAGCTCGCAATCATCGGACCAATAGTAATTCCAACGGTCCAAAAGAGATTAAAGGTCGTAATCCGTCCAATCAGGTCTTCGGCACCTTCTCGCTCAGCTAGCCACGCTTCATAGGTAGGCCAAAAAAGTGCCATGCCAATACCACTGCACGGAAAAGCTATCATGAGATGTAGCTTGCGCGTACAAAACGGAAGGAGAACACTTACAGCGGCGAGTGAAAAACAAGCAATGGCGAGAACAGGTGGTCGTCCAATCCTATCTGAGAGGCGCCCAAAAGGGATTGCGAGCAGCACGAAGACGCCGGTACTGATTGCAGTCAGAATGCCTAGAAACGTGGAAGAAAAGTGGAGGTAGTTTACAAAATAAGCGGCGTTCGTAAGGATGCCACTGATGCAAGCATCCATTAGAAGCGCAGGGAAATATGCACCGTATTTGCGCATGAATGATTGTTATCTTCGCACGAGACAGGTTTGGCCGCCAGGAAGATCCCATCTGAGGATTCCCATTGACTCGATCCTGTACTTTTACGATTCGCTACAGACAGCGAGAGTCGAACGTCGAAGAAAATCAGGTGAGATTCTGTTGATTCAGTTTACTCGGTTGACCGTCGAAGTGCCTTCGAATGTTTATGACTGGTCGGAGGGAGTTGGAATAAGCTTCTCAATATGTCGAGTTCTCGCTATTCATAAACAGGGAACGCGTAGCGTGGAGGCCAACATCGCTCAAGTCTGATGCTTGTCAGCCTGATCTTCTGCATGATCAAGCGCTAATGTAATGATTTTTACGGCCTGATTTATCGGAATTAAACTGGTATTTATGACTAGGTGATAAAGGGTTGAGTCCGTCCACTCAGCGCCGTGGTGATGTTTTAAGTAATGCGCACGCCCTTTGTCGATGGCTAAAATCTTCTTCGCGGCTTCAACATGGGTCAAAGAATCTGTTGCCATAACCTGTTTGCAACGATCTTGGATTGTCCCAACGAAGCGAACGTGAAGCGTATGCGGTTTTGAAGCAAGGATTCTTTGACTGCCTCTCCCGACAATTACAACGTCGTCCCGCCTCCAGAGTTCTTCGACGACTTGTTGAAAAAACGCTGTCACACTTTCCGGATCTAATCTTGGTTCGCTTTCAATAGGCCCGATTGACCAATCAAGCGGCATAGTCGGTGGATGATAGTACGGAAACTCAGCGACGACCAAAGGTTGTGCCACAAACAGTTTTTTCAGGAACGTGTGCCGTCCAGGTTCATCTTTTTCATCAAATTGGCGGATCTCGTCCTCCGTTGTGTTGGCAATACGCGCGACATCGGCAAGGATGTCTTTATCAAAATAACTATAACCGAGTTCTTTGGCAACTTTCTGGGTAATCTCTTCACCACGACTTCCGTATTCTCTAGAAACGGTAATGACCGCCATGGGAGTTTTCTCCTTCTCAGTATCGGTTAATAGGTTCCTAAATTTTGCACCTCATATGTCAATAACGCCTCCAGATGCTCTATGTATTACATGAACTATCTATTCTTCACGACATGTCAATTACGGCCGACCCTATGCGTCAAGTGCCACAATCTCGTTGTGTATCGCAGATTTGGAAAGAGCGTCACAGACGTGCATTGTATTGATTGCATCCTCAATGAATTGCGGTTCAAGCATACCGGTTTGCACAATGCCTGAGAATCGTTCTACCATATTTACCTCTTGGATTGTGTTTTCGACCTTGTATTCGGCGGATTTTCCTGTCGAATTGTGAACCCAGAACCGGGCAGATTCCTCTTTCCAAGGGATGACAAAATCGTCACATATTAGCGATGCATTGGTCCCTGCGACTTCCAACCATTTCCTGCTACCGGTGTCGAACGCGCTATCAAATGATGCCATCCGGTCGTCTCCAAACCACAGCAGCCCAGAAAAATTCATGTCGACGCCAACGTCGTAACGCGCAGTTGCGAAAACCCGTGTTGGGAGATCGCGGAAAGCCCAAAGAATAGCGCGAACACAATAATATCCTAAATCGCCGAGGCTCCCACCGGCGAGATCTTTCTTGGCGCGAATATTGTCGTAAGGGATTGTATCCCAGTTGAATGAAAACGCGGAAGTCACTCGACGTAATTTTCCCAACGTTCCATCCTCTATGATTTGCCTCATCTTGGGCGTGCGTTCGTGGTGCACCCACATGACACCATCCATTAATTGTACACCGTTTTCTTCGCACGCTTTTGCCATCGCAAGTGATTCTTCTACGTTCGCTGCCAATGGCTTTTCACACAGCACGTGTTTGCCGAATTCAGCGGCTCTGGTTGTCCATTCTGCGTGCAGTGTTGGTGGGGTCGGGAGATAGATTGCATCAATTGAATCATCCTCCAAAAGCTCTTCATAGCTCCCGTATGCCTGCTTGACATCATGCTCGGATGCCCAATTCTCCGCTCGTTCACTCGTTCGACTGGCGATTGCCACAAGCTCGGCGTTACTCGCTAGCTTAATGGCACGACAAACTTTGGTGGCAATCTTTGCGGTGCTCAGAATTCCCCAACGCACACTTTTCTTCGGTACTGTCATTCTATTATGCCTTTTCCGCAACGAAAATTAGAAGATTCAAGCGATGAGTTATGATTACGATGATATGTCTTTGTATTGGTACCGCCCCTCGCCGATGTTACATCAAACTATACAATTAGTCAAGTAAATTGCCGACCGAATCTGGAAATGGGACTTCGGTAAGGTACCCACAGACATTCCGAATTCTGATCTACAGATTGCGCGACCAGTCGAGAACTCGCTGGGTGACCGAAGTTCATCCGGCTTGTTACCTCTTTGCCGAGGCTGGCGTTTTAGCGAAAGAGGCCTGAGTTGAGGTTCACGTATCTATCGATATCTATACGCGTCTTAGCTGCAATGAGATAGCAATCAAGGTTTCCACTCGACATTGCGATTCCCGACTTATCGGAATCGAGGTGCGCTGCTTGGGATCGGCGACTGATTTGGCTCAGATGATTTAGCGAATCTAAACAGCCAGTCTCCAGATCATGGATGCAACCTATGCAGAATTTGCATTCTCCACGTAGAATTTGCACCTCAGATTCCCGCCGTTGAAACAGTCACTGTTCTCCGTTCCCTATGTATCAATAGGCTTCGCGAATTAACATTCTCTGGTATATTTCTTGCGTATATGCTTGAGAGAGACAAATCTTACCTAAGGCAGGACGACAGCTATGGCACTAGAATTGCGGCGAAAAAGCGTTCATCTGATCGGCCTCATTGTGCCGATCTTCTATCTATTCATCGAAAGACATCAGGCTGTAATTGCTGTTGGCGCCCTCGTGGTCATCGCGCTTCTGATTGAACTGCTTAAATTTCGCTGGCCCTCGTTCAGGGTAGTGTTTTACGAAGTTTTTACACCCCTGCTTCGTTCACACGAACGAAATGGCGCCGTTACGGGTGCGACGTATTTTCTTATCGGCGTTTTCCTGCCCATTCTGCTCTTCCCCAAAATCCTCGCTATCGTCTGCATATTCTTCATGATATTAGGCGATATGGCTGCCGCGCTAATCGGAAAGAAGTGGGGACGGACGAAATTATTCTCTCGAAAGAGTCTAGAAGGAAGTCTTGCTTGTTTCCTTGTATGTATTCTGATTGCGCTTGTCAAGTTCAATCCAGCGGTGGCGGTGATTGGAGCCTTAGTAGCAACGATGGTTGAGGTACTACCGACTAAGATTGATGATAATCTGACTATGCCTCTATTCTCTGGTTTAGCGATGTATCTCGTTCTCGGGATTTAAGTGGATATTTGCGTTTCCGCTAATTTGTCCAGCCAACCCTTCCCGGTTTCTCAATCCCCAGTTATTCAGCCTTCAGTTATACTCAAGACATAACACCCCTTATAAACTCTTACCTTTTCCATTATCATTTTTCGGAGGCGTGTGCTAGAATATGCGCCCGTCGTCAAAGAATGCCTTGCGTGCAGGATTGTGCCCCCTGAAATTCATTGACGCTACAATCCGTATTTTCTAACCATTCTATGGCAGCAATTGAACTGAGAAATATCACCAAACGCTTCGAGGATGTTATAGCCGTTAATAACCTAAGTCTGGAAATCCATGATGGAGAGTTTTTGGTTTTCCTGGGTCCCTCCGGTTGTGGAAAGACAACAACGCTACGCGCAATTGCTGGTCTAGAACACCCCGAAGTTGGGGATATCCTAATTGACGGGATACGGACGAATCATTTATCCCCTGCAGACCGAGATATCGCCTTTGTGTTTCAGTTTTATGCACTCTATCCGCACTTGTCAGTATTTGATAATATTGCCTTTCCACTCAAAGCCGTGAAGTTAGGCCAATCCGAGGTACATGAACGAGTAAACGAAGTTGCTCATCTCTTACAAATTGACACATTGTTGGAACGTAAACCCACGCACCTGAGCGGCGGAGCGATGCAACGTGTTGCGCTCGGGAGAGCAATGGTACGCCGTCCGAAGGCGTTCTTGATGGATGAGCCGATGGCGAACCTTGATGCCAAACTCCGCGTCGAAATGAGATCTGAACTTAAACGTTTACAGTACGAACTTGGTACAACGACAATTTTTGTCACGCACGATCAGGTAGAAGCCATGTCAATGGCGGATCGGGTTGCAATAATGCACGCGGGGATACTCCAGCAAATTGGTTCCCCCCAAGAGGTCTACAACAAACCAAGGAGCCTATTCGTTGCCGGGTTCATGGGAAGCCCATCAATGAATTTGATCCATGGTATTATTCAGTCGAAAGGAGGCGGAACCTATATCCGACTTAACCATACAAACTTCTCTTGGAAACTTTCGCATAAGCAGGTCGCGAACCTTGGCAACGCACCTCAAGACAATGAACTGGTTTTTGGAATTCGTCCGGAGCACATTACGGTTTTCAAAGAACCTACCGAAGAAAAAATCAAGGCGACTGTACATTTAGTGGAATCGCTCGGTTCCGTGAATATCATTGATATTTTCCTTGGCGAAGATCCGGAGACTACCGATCTAATTACGCTAAGGGTTCGAACGCACCCGTCATTCCGCGTTGAGGTAGGACAACCCATTTGGCTGGATTTCGACGAGGAGCATGTTCATTTCTTTAGTTCCAAGACAGAACAAGCAATTTTTTGATTTGCGGGTTGAGATTGAAGAAATCAACGAAAGCTGAAAGGAACAGGGAATGACCAAAATCCCATGCCGAATGGTAGCACTAGATCTAGACGGAACGTTGCTCAACAGCAACCATGTCGTAACTGACCGAAACTGCGCGGTATTACAAGAACTAGCAGAACAAGGGGTTATCGTCGTATTGGTATCGGGACGCATGCATCAGTCGATTCTGCCTATCAGCAATCAAATTGGATTGGAGAACCCGATTATCTCGTATAACGGCGGGCTGGTCAAACACGCAAAAACCGGTAAGGTATTTCATCATACCCCCATTACGGCTACGACTGCAATGGATCTGGTCGACTACTGCGACCAGAAGGAGCTACATCTCAATTTTTGCCTAGACGATCAGCTCTATATTAGGGCGGAGAGTTTTTGGAGCGAGCTTTATGAGAGTCGAACGGGAGTGCGTGCTACTGCGGTTGGAGATCTTCGGAGATTATCTGGAGGGGAGCCAACAAAAATGCAGGTACTTGACACACCTGAGAAAGTCGAGCACTTGCTCGTACACTTTCAGGAGGATTTCGGAGATCGATTATACATCACCCGAACGCAGATCGAATACATCGAATTCATGAATCCACATGTATCCAAAGGTCCGGCATTGGAAGCGTTAGCAACCGAGTTTGGAATATCCATGAACTTCGTTACCGCTTTTGGTGATGGTTATAACGACATGAGCATGATGGCTGCCGCCGGGTTCAGCGTTGCAATGGGGAATTCTATAAACGAACTGAAACAATGCGCGGATTATGTCACCGAATCAAACGACAATGACGGCGTTGCGCATGCCGTTGAGCGACTACTGCTGGGCGGGAGTCCGACGTTTCATAGCTCTGATGGGGATGCTGGCGGTTAGCGCCATTGACGGACCGTCACGCTGAAGTTCTATGTCAATGTTTTCCGAGGGAAATTCAAAATACTCCGCTAGAAGTTGTGTAAGTTTCGCCTGCAAATCACTCATAATTGCCTCGTCTGCACCAACTCTATCTTGAATCAAAATCAACTGTAATCGATTTTTGGCGACGTCTTTACTCCCTCTCTCTTGATGTAAAAGTCGCATCAGTTTTCGAAACATGTCTTTCTCCCCTGCTAGCTGCGGCCGACCAGTTTGCCCATTAGGTGACCAAACCAATTTTCCGATCTGAACTCTGGTATCGGTACATCCTCTCCTTCGAGCCGTCGTGCTATGCGATTGAATGCTTCGCCAGCGTAAGAAGCGTGACTGTATGCCAAAGGTAGTCCACGGTTAGTTGAAACAACAACCTCCGAATCCTCCGGGACGACACCGATTAAGTCTATTGACAGGATGTCGATGATATCCTGCGGCCCCATCATGTTTCCTTCTTTTACCATCTTCGGAGCGAGCCGATTGATGACCACTTTCATCTCTTCAATGTGCATATTCTGCAGAAGACCGATTATTCGATCTGCATCTCGAACCGCCGCAATTTCCGGAGTCGTGATGATCAATGCCTCTTCGGCTCCGACCGCAGCATTCTGAAATCCCTGTTCAATGCCTGCCGGCGAATCAATAAGAACATAATCAAAATCCTCTTTAAGCTCCTTACAGATCTTTGTCATCTGTTCGGGCAGAATGTCCATTTTGTTGTTCTTTTGGGATGCCGGCAAGAGATTCAATGATTTAACCCGCCGGTCTCTGACTAACGCCTTTTCAATGTTGCATGTGCCATCAATGACGTCCATCGATGTGTAAACAACTCGGGCTTCCAAGCCCATAATTACATCAAGATTTCTCAACCCGACATCAGCGTCGACCAAGACTACTCTCTTTCCCAACATAGCGAGCGCTGTTCCCAGATTAGCTGTGGAAGTGCTCTTGCCCACCCCTCCCTTCCCGGAGGTTAATACAATCACTCTTCCCATACCTTCACAGCCCTCCTTCTCTGCTTGCCGGTTTGTATGCTAGATGCCACATCATTCTAAATGCGAATCTGAAAAAGCGACAGAACCTCGCTGGTCCACTTGTGCGAGGTAATTGAAATCCGTAAACTCTTCAACAACTACGGCACGATTATCTCGTATCCGCGCGAATTCAACTTTATTTCCTCGTGTTCGTTGATTTGAGGGCGGACGGGAAATGAAACGTGCGATTCTCAACTGGGTAGGTACAAGACTCAGAGCAATGATCACAGATGAAATGTTGCCCAATGCGCCAGCATGTGCAATGCCGCGCAAGGTTCCGAGAACGATAATATCCCTAGCTGCAATAATCTCTGCTCCAGGATTGATGTCTCCAAGAATGACGACATTACCCTCAAGGAAGCGTTCAACCTGTCCCGATCGCAGGGTTTGGCGGATAAACAGTGTTTTCTCCTCCTCCGCCGGCGACGTGTATTCGCCACTCTGAGGGGTTACTTTGTGTAGCGCCGGGGCGCCCGCAATCGGAGAGTTTTCCTGTACCCAAGTCGTGCCATCAGATTTACCTATTAGCTGCTTGATTTCAAGTCCATAGGTATGTTGAAGTAATCGTTCCAATCGGCTTAACTCTTGAGCGCCCATCGATCTGCCACCGAGGTTGATAGTTACCCCCGTTCCGGCAAGCGAATCGCCCAATTTCTCCATCCGCTTTTCAATGCGTGGGATGATCTCCTCTATGTCAGCTTCCGGGTCAACTAACAAGTGTAAGCCATCGCGAAAACCCTTGAGTTCGACAATTGGTCGTGGAATTTCCTTCATTTTCGTCTCTGTACGGTTAGCTGATCGTTACGACGCCGGTCTGTTCAACTTTTGCTAGCACGTAAGGGCCGTCGGGAATTACAGCAATCTGAACGTCATCTCCGTGTTTGGCAAACACTTGATCGATTCCCGCTTCGGGGCACTCGAGTGGCTGCACAAACAGATGCTGTTGTTGTTCGCGGGGAATGCCCTCGGTGTAAAAATATATTTCAGCTTTCCTTGCGACCTTTGCAAGCTCTTCAAGTTGCCACTGATCTATCACGAAATTGTCTAGTTGGTAGATATCTTGGATAAACTGGTCAAGATTTTGTGTTTTCAAAATAAGGTCAGTAAAGGGTTTGCTGCCGATACCTTGGCTACATTCAGCGATTAGGATAATACTCCCGTGCGGTTTTACAACTTCCGCAGCCGTCAATAATCCTTTAATTGCTTGATAAAAAGTGGTGTCGAGCGGATACCCTGCGCTTGAAACAATCACCAGGTCTGCAGGTCGAGGCAATGTTGCAGTTACTTGATTCTCTACGAATTCACATCCTGCTCTATGCGATTCAACCAACTCACCGGCAAATACCCCTGTAATCTTTCGATTATCGTCTATCGCAACATTAAGATTGAAGTCAACTCCTGCCATGAGTGCGATTTCAGTTGCTTCGATGTGGAAGGGGTTATCATCTAATGTTCCCACGGATGCGTTCGGATGTTCAAGGATCTGCGGGCCGTGCATTACTTTCATCGTGTCCACTGAAGCAATTCCGGGACAGATCGCTTTGCGTCCACCAGAATATCCTGCCATTAAATGTGGTTCAATTAACCCCGTGACGATCTTTACGTCGGATTCCAGGTACGTTTTATCAATATGGACGGGTGTTCCATTCCTCGTTAGTCCTAAGTATTTATGAGTGTCTGGTTCGTCAGAAAGGTGATTGACAATCCGGTAGTTGCCTACGATATCAATCCCCACCATTTCTTGCAATTCTTCCTCAGTGCTCGGACGGTGAATCCCTGTCGCGACCAAAATAACAATCTTCTCGCGTGAAATGCCTTGTTGTTCTAGGGTTTTCAATATGGGGGGAAGAATTACCTTATTGGGGACAGGGCGTGTGATATCGGAGATGATAATGCATGCGGAAGATTTCCCCTCTGCCAAGTGGGCCAAGGGGAGAGAATTGATTGGCGATTCCAGAGTTTCTCGGACAGTAGTTTCTGGGCACCGAAGTGGATTCTGATGTTGGAGGGTGAGAAGCCCCGCTAGATTCTGGTCTGGAACATCAACATCCAAGAATCCGCGTCCATATTTCATACCAATTCGCATCGTTAGCTTCTCCGTGGAACCTCCAAGCCGTAACCTTCACAAAACTGACACCATTATAAACGAAATCAGTGACTCATAGCAAGTTTTTTTGTGTGCGGAGCAGGGCAGACACATCTGACTGTAGTTGAAGATACATTTGCGCCTCGTTCCAGACAAAAAGCGAAACGAAAACAGAAGGGCGGAAGGAAATTCGGCAATTGTTCGGAAGGATAATCACTTGAGAAAAAACGCCTTGACAAAACAAATGGAATCAGTGAAAATCAACACTTAATAGCGATACGTACAGTGGATTCTTTCGATTCTGATTCTCAATTCCCAGAGAGGAAGCCGAGTAATGCAACGAATTGAAATCACCACGAAACCAAACGGCGCAGGACGAAATTGGTTGGAAGTAGGCTACTTTGAGACCGATGGATTTGGACGGAAGGAATGGGTCAAAAAAGATGTGCCACACCAAGATAGACGCTTGAAGGCGGACCGCCGTTATTCTGATCGTGCCGAGACTATTGACTGGATATTGTTGATACCCGACGATTATCCGTTAACAATTATCAAAATGAACTACGATCGTTTGAACCCTAGAAAGGTTGATGTAATCTGGGAACCAAAGTCCACAGATCAAGTTGAACCAAACCGAGAAGATGATATTAACCGCATTTTCGAACTTGCCCAGGGGAATGACGAGTTGTTGGTGCTACTGAAGAGGGTGTTTGATCGGTAGACAGAAATGAAGCGACATCGGACATGTGGAGCAGAAACTAATGACTGAGAACGAGAGGAGATGATGAATCCAAGCCATCTCGCTGTGAATTGTGAAGATCTTTGTGAAAGAGTTGCTCGCGTCCCGCAAGTAGACCTTGGACACTTTCCAACGCCGTTGGAAGATTGCCAGCGCCTATCGGAGAGATTGGGCGGTCCGCGTATCTTGATTAAACGAGAAGATTGCTCAGGTCTCGCATTTGGAGGAAACAAAGTCCGACAGTTGACATTCACGATAGGCGAAGCTGTACATCTGGGTGCAGACACAATTGTTCATGGAGCGGCATCACAATCCAACCATTGTCGCCAAGCTGCAGCGGCTTGTTCTCGGCTCGGTCTGAGATGTTACCTTCGCCTCGCACGCGATCACAAGAGTATTTTGCAGGGTAACCTGCTGCTTGACTATCTTGCGGGAGCAGATGTGGAGTTGGTTGATGTACCTTTTGGCGATGAATTGCATTCAGTAAAAGAGGCATTGGCGGAAGAGTTGAAAGCCGAAGGATTAAAACCTTATGTTGTCGGCGGGCCGCACGCCACGGCGCTAGCCGCAGTTGGTTTTACGTGGTGCATGGCGGAAATTCATCAGCAACAGGAAACCTTGGGGGTGGAGGCGGATTGGATATACGCCGCCTCAGCGGGCGGAACACAAGCCGGGTTGGTCCTTGGAGCTAAAGCATTAGGAATGAAAATTAAACCCTTTGGCGTTGCACCGCTTAGCTGGGATAACCGAGTTAAGCGCATTCAACAAGCAGCAAACGCCGCTGCTGCGATCCTCGATTTGGAAGTAAGTATTTGTGGCACCGAAGTGAGGAACACCGATGCCTTCGTAGGACAAGGTTATGGCATGCTAACACCTGAATGCGCTGAAGCCATCAGATTAGTTGCACAAACGGAGGGCATTTTTTTGGATCCGGTGTATTCAGGTAAGGCAATGGCAGGATTAATTGACCACGTTGAGCGAGGACAACTCACGTCCGATGACACCGTGATTTTCCTTCACACGGGAGGCACGCCTCAACTGTTTGTCTACAATGACGAATTATGTGCTTAAAGTTTAGCCAACACGAGGAGTAATGGATGAAGAGAATAATCTTAGTCTTTGTAGTAGCATTTGTTGCCGTGCAGAATACCGCCGACGTTAGAGGCAATACGCCACCCAGATTCGACTCAATCCAGCTGACTATTGAGCCTACGCCTGCACGCGAGGCGAGCGTGCTGACCGCTTCACCCGTGGGTTGGGAGGATGCGGACAGCGATAAAGAACAGTACCTGTATGATTGGTATAATCAGGACGGTCCGCTGCGCGGGACGGTTGATTTCTCGGACGAGATCGAGGCGCAGTATAAGGGCATGACATCAGTGGAATTAACCTCACCCTTGCCCCTACCAAACGATTTAGAATTAAGGGTGTCGGTCGCCGGAGTACAAAAAGGCACAGTTAAATTCACCGGTCCGAGCGGCACCGAGACCGTATATGAGGTTGACGAAGAAGAAGGAAGCAATATCAACGGCAGCTTTACAGTTAATCTTGCTGAAGCAGGGGAGTACACTATAACAGAGACGTTTCAGGCAATAATTCGATCCAAAACTCCACTAATACCTTTTGAAAGGCAAGCGGGGGAACGCCAATTCAGTTGGACTTACGTCAATCCTGCTCCCGGTGAAAGGCTCTACCGGCACAGGACGCGAGTGCATCAAATTACGTTCACGGCTACCGGCGATTTGGCGGCGGATCTGGACGTTACCAACCCTGGCGCGGAGGTAGGCCTTACCCTAGTTACCCAGCGGCTAATTCTTCCCGGGTCTACCGTGAAGACCGACATTGATTACCAACTAGCGTTTTCCAAGTATTCTTCTCTGTCTCTGGCAGATTCGTCCATCACGGAACGTAGCCTCACAGGCGCAAACTTCGATTCCGGCGATGAGGTGTATGTGGTAATTACCCCATATGACGGGACCGATCGTGGTAATTCCCTTGAGAGTGAGCGAGTCTTAATTCTGAACACACCACCGACGCTGAGTGGTGTTGAGATTGATGCGGATGTGCAGCCACCGGAAATACCAAACAAGCTTACTGCTCTAGTGCATGGTTGGGCTGACGATGACGGCGACGCTGAACAGGTTGCGTATCAGTGGCACAATCAAGATGGCGCCATACCGGGTGCGACAGAAGCAACACTTGCCGAAGGGTTCGACCAGGGAGGGACATTTTTTGTTGAAGCCACGCCTTATGACGGCGTAGAAAACGGGGAACCTGTCAAGAGTACGAGTATCATCATTCCGAGTGAAACTAAATCCACGGATATAAATGGGGACGGCGTGGTCAATATTCTGGATTTGGTCTTCGTCGCAAATAATTTAGGAAAGCAGGTCGAAGAGGGAATCGAGCCTAATGCCGACGTGAACAGAGACGGTGTGGTAAATATCCTGGATCTAGTAGCTGTCGCTTCCGAAATTTGAGACAATTCCACACGGTGGAGCCTCAACGGAACTCTACTTCACGCTTACCCGTTGTTTCATCTCTAGGGATAAGATTCAATATCACGGCTTGAATTTAGGTTCACTGGCGTTCAGGGTGATGCCACCTGCGTAACGAATCGGATGCCGATAGTCCGGCTTCTTGTCCCAGCGCAAACGCCGTTGCGATAAGGTTTCGCTCTCCCGACACAATGTCCCCCGCAGCGAACAGACCAGGGATCGGGTTACCGTGGGAGTCAAGCAGTTGAGCATTATCGCTGGTAATTATTAACCCGTCTTCGTCCTTTTGATAATCCCAATCTTCAAGAAACTTCGTATTTGGGATTAGTCCTTCATCAACAAGAAATCCGTCAAAATAGACCTCGCTACTGTCTTCTAGCTCAAACCCCACCAAATCAGTTTTTTCACCAATGTGTCTGAGGATCTTTGTTTCAATGATGTTGATGCCACGTTCTTCAGCTTGCCGAAGAACCTCGGGCGACATTCCATGGGGACGACCATTCGTTAGAATTGTAATCTTGTCAGTAAAGTCTTGCGAACCAAGCGCTACGTCATAGATGTAGTCGCCAACGCCGACTATAGCGAGATGTTCGTCAACATGCAAGTGTCCATCACATCGGATGCACACATGCCATCCCTTCCGATTGCCAGCATATCGAAAGACAGCAACGTATTGTTGGTAAAGCCGTTCGGAGTCGGGTTGGAACTCGATGTCGGGCCAACGATCATCAAAGCCCGATGCAACGACAACGGTCCGAGATCTAAAGTGTTCAATCTGTATTGGCGTTCCCTTCTTTAGTGCAGTGGTGGAGGCTTCGACGACAAAAACGTCGTCTTCCTTCGTCAACTTAGTAATCAAGCCATCGTGAATGTCGATTCCTGTTTTGCGTTTCTCACCATGAATGGTGATATCGGTTACGGGGCGTCCTTCCATCCATTTCATCAACTCCTTGGCAAAATGCGGACCGATGACACCAGGGAACACTGGTGCGTCCTCGATTTTGACGGACTTTGACCAATATGCCCGTCCGCGGCTGAAACTCACTTTACCCGCGTGAAGAACCAACACGTGCCGCATTTGATGACTGGCAGAAACAGCCGCTTGTGCGCCTGCCGGACCTGCGCCAATGACGGCGACATCGTAAATGATCTCATGCATTGTGTGTTTACTCCTCTTTCGAAATAACTGCGTTGCTCGTAGAAGTTCGGATTAACGAATCATTCAATGCGCGTTCAAGAGCAGAACTGAGTGTGATTCTCGTCCGCAATATGCACCATGTTTAGTTATACATCAAGGCGGTATACCCGAGCAGCAGTATCGTGAAACAGAGCGGCGCGTTCCGAATCCGAACAACCCGATGACAGTCGTTTGAAGGCATTGTACATTACGTTATAAGAAAATGACACTTTATCAACCGGGAAATTGCTCTCGAACATACACCGATCAGGTCCGAATGTTTCAATACAGTAGTGCATATAAGGACTCATCGACTCGGCAAGTTCTTCCGAGCCGATCGGTATTTCGCGCGTGTGCCAATCAAAGCCAACCTGCGGCATCCCCATACCCCCGAGTTTTACGTTGACGTTAGGGCACTCAGCTACGGCCGCGATTCCCTTTCGCCAAGTAGCTAATGCTTCCTCCTTCCGATTAGCGTAAGCACCTGTACCTAAGAATCCTCCTATGTGATTTAGAATAATCGTTAAATTTGGAACTGCCGTGGCAAAATCGGCCAACTCCGGGAGTTGTGGAAAATACAACCAAGCCTCCAGCGATAGCCCCATGCGCGCAAGTATTCTTGCCCCAGCGCGATAGGCACTCGAGTCCAATTGGCCTTTTTTACGCGCCCTATTCGCGAACTCCGGATGTGGATCCCATGTAACGGAGTGGCGAATACCTCGAAACCTGTTTGGACTAGCCGCACTTAGCGCCTCAAGCACCGGTTCAACTCGATTGCCGAGACTCAAGTCTGCATTTCCAACAATGCCAGCCGCTACTCGACTAGAGCCGTACAACCCGCTTGCGCTGGCAGCGGCGAGACCTTGCACGAATTCAACCTCCCCTACCGAACGCATTTCCTTCGAGCCATCCGCACGGTACATTGCACCTGCCTCGACAAACACGGTGGATCGCACGTTGTGGCCACTGTGAATGTCGGCGATGAGCTCATGAAGCAGATATCGATGATAGGGAATACGGTCAGTGCGAAAGTCCCAGTTATGGTGGTGGGGATCGCAGATAGGGAGCTCGGGTTCCAAAGTCGGTTCTTGCGTTAAAGCGAGCCAATTGTTGTCTCCGAATGGCATGCTGCACCTCCATTTCCGCATTCGACAGTCCTACTCTAGAGTTACAATGGTTAGGAGTAGTGCTTGGTTGTCCTATGTTATAGCGAGACTACTGCTAATAGGTCTACAATGTGTTAGCGAACGACTTCTCCAAGGTGGGCTGCTATCAAGACAAGATCGAGAATGTTGATTATTCCATCACCGTTCACATCCGAATTCGAATCTGACGGTTCGCCGAGTCGATTAGCAACCGCGACCAGATCGAGCAAATTGACCATCTTATCTCCATTCACATCGTACGTTGCTGTTCGATCAATTGTCACGACCCCCTCACTGTAGACTTGAACACTCGAGTTTCTGGAATCTCTAGCGTTTACTCCGAGATAGTAGCTGCCTTCTTCGACTGCCGTGGTGTCCCACTTCCAGCGAGAAAGACTCGACGAATTCCGCGATTGAATCTCCACGGAATCACCCGCACTCCGATCTATGTCGTAGAACAAGTCAAACGTGAAATCATCTCCATCCGGATCGAATGCCTTCCACGTTATCTCAAAGGTGTTACCTGCTACGGCGCCGTCTGCGGTTGGCGAAGTAAATTGAAACGTAGGCGGCGAATTTGGGCGAGAGAGTGTATGATGATGAGCGTAAATTGCCTCCAATTCCTTTAGCATCGGAAAATCCCGCCGACGCCACGCCATCGCGACATCCGTGATGCTCTGAGGAGTATCATTCACGAAGATTTCCCAAAAATAATCAAGCCCATCACTAATGTTGTCATCGTCAACGTCCGGGGCGAGATCGATTGAGCCTGCTGTGTCAAATATATCCCACAGAATACTTGCGACAGTTCCTTCAACTACCTCCCCTCTTACATTCTGACCTGCTCCATTTACGTGGCCTGTCCACCACTGATTGGATTCAATATTCGGGGAATCCCTATCCCGAAATCCCGTAACGTTCAATGCATTGTCATCCACCGCGGCTTCCATAAACTCTGCCCAACCTTCGTAGAATGCAAAACCCAGATTTGACACGGTTTCCACACGGTGCACACCAGGGTAATCGTCTAATGGCAAGGCATCCGTATTGTAACCATAGGCAGCGGTCATTACCGCATGTGCATATTCATGGAACATTATGATGCGTAGCCATTGGTGCTCTCCAGAAGCAATGGCAATCTGTTCCTGAATCGTATGTTTCCTGCCTTCGTCCATAAAATCGAAATGGTAGTAGGAGATACCGTATGGACCAGGCCATACCACATGAATCGACCTGTCTCGTTCCCAACCCAATCGGTCAAGAAGAAAGGCATGAGTATCTTGAATTGTGTTGAATATATGTCCAATCCCGCGAATCGGATGAGCACTATCAATGACTAGATCAATAACGGTTTTACCATCCGGAACATCAAGAACTGTATCAGATTGCAGGGCGTACGTTTGGTTGCTGTCATTCGTTATGGACAGTACCGAATTGTCAAATGTCAGAACAACATAAAGATCACGAGGGCTACCGTCGTGAAGGGATGGATGATTCAGATTGGCGAAATCGTACCTGCCCTTTTCATCACCTGAGGTGAGACCAACCAGAGTGCTGTCAGCGGTCTGATTCTTTAGGTGCAATTGAACTTGGGGCTTCTGAACCGGCAACTCAATGAGTTCATTATCGTCAAAATAGGAAACCGATCCTCGAATCATCAAGGTGTTATCAATGCGAGCGGGTACGGATGGTAGTTGGACGTGGGTTTGTAGAGGGAAAGTTCTGACTTCTTCCTTGAACGGCTTGGTAGATATCTCGGCACGGTTCGGAGTCACGAGAAGGTATGTGTAAAAATGTTTTATGATTATTTTGCCGTCGGCGGATGCTGAATAGACGGATGCTTGAAGCGGGTAATTCCCTGACTCTTTTACTCGCAGACGTACACTGTAGCGTTGTTCTGTCGCGCTAGTCGGGAAATAAACGCCGTCAAATTGGTCTTGCGATTCGGCGACGATGCCCTGTGGCAGACGAAACAGAAGCCGGGCATGGACGGATTCGGCGAGATTGGAGTGGATTGAGAGAACGAGGGTCGCGTTGCCACCAAGTCGAGGAGCGCGTGTCAGATACAACCTGCCGTCAAATGATTGGAGGTGGTGTCTTTCATGGGCGTTTCCAACGGGAGGGATGTGTTCACACAACACGATCACAAGAATCAACAATTGGACTAGTCGAAGGAAGGTGGAAGATGCTCTGAAATGCCCGAGACCTGGCGGCGGCTCGGCGTCCAAATACTTATTTTCGTTCACCGATACTTCATTGATGCCCATGTTGTTGCTAGTTTACCCATCGGTAGCACTGCGGTTTGAGGCTCGCTTTCAACGAGGTCGTAGTCAATCAGTTCGAAGATGATGCCACTAGAGTCAGTGGCTTTAACTAAGCCGACATCCGGCGCAAGCCACATGGAGTTGGTCAATTCCAATTCTGCAATCGGTAGATTTAAGGTAATATTCTGTTTAATGTTCAAACAGTCCTGAAAGGTACCCGCGGGCGTAACCACTTCCTCAATTTCAACTACCTCCGCGCGATTCGTCGATTGTATCTTCCCAACCGCGGCAATTTCAACATCGCTTTGTACTGTCCACGTCGTACCGAGATCAACCGGAATAGGGAGAAATACCTGTGGCGGTGAGTAATCAAATGTCACCTCCCCTATGATAGCGATAGCGACGACTGAACGGAAGAGTTTTATCCCGTCAGCTTCCGATTTCACCAAAAGTTTGTTGATGTTGCCATTTGTGTCTTCTTCTATAAGCCTAAGTTCCTCGCCATTGATTATCTCCGGACCCTTAATTGTAACAGTCCGTAGGTTCATTTTGTCAAGGCTCTGCAAAGTCCACCGGTTTCCGATATCATCCGGATAAAAATTCCGACTATAGCTCGTTGCGCTCAACCCAAGTGCGAATGTGAACAGAATGACAAACTGTTTCCAGTGTTCGGTTAATGTCAGGAACCGTAGGTTCATGATTTTTTCCAGGTGCATCTAGTACGAAGTTTGCGTCAAGTTAGATGTAGTAATAGAACAGGTTCCAAATCGTCGCAGTTCTAGCTCGCGAACCAATATCCAAGCAAAATACCAACACTAACTAACGCGGCAATAGCTCCGAGCACGCCAAGAGCAAGTTTCCATCTGTGAGATGTTTCGACGTCTTCCTGCCTAGGTGGATTCCAGAATCTTCCTACCTTGCCAGTTGTACCTCGCCATCGCCGACGTTGCCGCGTACGCGAGGCTGAATTACCTTCCCAGATTTCCTCTCGTTGACTCCGTATTTTTTGAATCATCTGCTGTGTGTCGCCGTAATCATTTGCTGAAACTCTTTTACCGCGAATTTCGCGTGAATTGCCCTTCGCCTTCGACCGTGTTTGCTCGGATGCTCCCTCACTCGCTCGGGAGGACACCGTAGTCAGTTGGTTCTCAGCCAATGGTTTTGTGCGGCTTCGGTTAGAATCTAGTCGCGCGCGAGATGTTGGCCCTTGAGGCAACTCATCAGTGCTGGTTGCATTTTCGGACAGTGTTTCCGAGTTCTCCTCTTGTGCGGTGCTTGAAGGGCGCTTTCCTGACCACATAGCCCGACGCTGTTCCCTGTATTTTTCTTCGAGTTTTTTTCTTTCTTCTTCGGTAAACTCCATCTGTTATCTCCGGTTGATCTGCTCTAGCGTTACTATCTCCCCGTTCTTGACTCGCTTGAATTTTGTGGCGTCCCCGATGAGTTTACCGACGACGTTAACCGCGCTTGCGGGTCGAATCTCGTTGCCTCGACTCATCGGAGTGGGTCCGAAAAAGATACAGAATGCTTTGCCGGGCGGCCAATACGCAAGATCGCCAAGTTCCACGGTGTCTTGCTCGTCTTCCACGTCGGTGTCTACCGGGATAGAGAAGTAAATCTCGTCTCCCCATGTGCTCCCTGGGGAAGTGATCGGCAATGCTTCCCATATTCGCGTCGCTGTCTGTGAGGAATTCAGTTCAGCCTCCATTACAATGGATTCAGTCGAGATTCGCATCATCCTTTGTGACATGTGAAAGACCTCCTACTGGCTTGCCACGATTAGTGGCGCAACGCGGTATGGTTCCCGAGTCTTCCTTGCTGAAGTGACCAGATTCGGTGTTGACTTTTCATATCCATTTTGTAATAATGTACCATGCTATTCTATCATACGCATTGAGTATTCTCAATACAAAAACTGTGGAACAGATTCGGCGTCATAGGCTGCGGCATCGTTGGCCATCAGCGTCCAAATGTTCGACAGCAAACGCGATAAAGCAAGCGCCAATGAGATATGGCTAATCTCGCACCTCCGGGGTACACCTGCTCCTGACTGTAAGATCAAGAGGGAAATCATATCGCTAGAGCGATTGGCTAGTCCAACGAACGGAAGTAGATTTAGCGATGCGTAGAAAGACAAGACTTGACCGAGGTTAGATATGGAATATAAATCGTTGGGAGGCGCAGGCATCAAGGTCTCAAAAATCTGTTTAGGAACGATGATGTTTGGCGGTCCGACGAATGAATCCGATTCAATTCAGATCATTAATCGTGCTCTTGATGCCGGTATAAATTTTCTTGATACGGCAAATGTGTACAATAATGGCGAATCGGAGAGGATTGTAGGTAAAGCAATTCAGTCGGTACGTAACGAGGTCGTGGTTGCCACCAAAGTGTGCGGTCCCATGGCGGAAGAACCCAATCAATCCGGATCAAGCCGCTACCACATTATGTATCAAGTTGAGGAGAGCCTGCGGCGACTTGGTACAGATCGAATTGATGTGTATTATTTGCACCGACCCGATCTAACGACTCCGATAGAAGAATCGCTGCGAGCATTGGACGACTGCGTAAAGCAAGGTAAGGTATGCTATATCGCATGTTCAAATTTCGATGCATGGCGAGTTTGCGAAGGGCTGTCAGTTAGTGAACGGATGAACCTGGAACGCTTTGCGTGTGTACAACCTCTCTATAACATTGTGAATAGAGACGTAGAAGTAGAACTATTACCGCTGTGTGAGCAGCGCGGGTTGGGGGTTGTTCCTTACAGCCCACTGGCACGCGGCGTGTTGTCTGGCAAGTATCGCCATGGACAGTCGCCTCCGAATGGATCGCGAGTTGCCCGACAGGACCGTCGCATACTACAGACCGAACTTCGCGAAGAAAGTTATGAGGTGGCACAACGGCTCATCCCCTTGGCAGAAGCACACAACAAAACGCTGACCCAGTTTGCCTTGGCATGGATACTGGCGAATCCCATCATTACTTCTGTCATCATAGGCCCAAGGACGATGGAGCAACTTAATGATAATCTCGGGTGTTTAGGCTGTGAATTAAGTGACACGGATGAGATCACAATCGACCAACTTGTTCCTCGCGGCGAGCATACTGGTAAAGGGTATAATGACCCGGCATACCCTGTGCTAGGTCGGCCTATCGGAGAATAAGTCCAAGATCCGCCGCATTAGAGATCGGCAATCAACTCGAATCACCGTTTAGAATTAAAGAGGGTATCCAATGCTGGAGAAACTTTTCCGTTTAAAAGAATCAGGAACCACAGTAAAGCGCGAGATCATTGCTGGCTGTACAACATTTACGACACTCTCATATATTATTTTCGTTCAACCGGCGATGTTATCCAAGGCGGGAATGGATCCCGGCGCAGTAATGACCGCTACCTGCGTTACTAGCGCACTTGCTATGGTGTTGATGGCATTTCTCGCGAATTATCCAATCGCGCTCGCTCCAGGAATGGGACACAACGCTTTTTTCACCTTTACTGTATGTCTGACGCTCGGCGTTTCGTGGCAACACGCGCTTGGTTCGGTTTTTGTTGCCGGAGCATTTTTTGTTCTATTTGCTTTTGTCGGGCTGCGGGAAAAGGTAATGAACATTCTGCCAGTTTCGTTCAGGAATGCTATTCCAGCCGGGATTGGATTGCTCATTGCGCTGGTAGGCTTAGAATGGGCTGGCCTCATCGTTAACCACGATGTGACTTATGTCACGTTAGGTAATCTCAAATCGCCTCCGGTGTTGCTATCGTTGTTTGGTATTGGCAGTATGGCTATTCTGTTTGCTTTGAAGGTGCGCGGTGCCATATTGATCGGGATCCTAGGGTCAACGCTTGTCGCGCTCATTACCGGTATGGTGACATTTCAAGGTGTCGTCTCCACTCCACCTTCAATGGCACCGACCTTCTTTAAGCTACAGATTCCGAACATATTCGTACAACCTGAACTTATCTCAATCATCGTCGTGTTTATCTTTCTGGATTTGTTCGATACTGTGGGTACGTTGATTGGCGTAAGCCAGCAGGCGGGTTTAATGGTTGACGGCAAGCTGCCGAAGGCTCGGCAAGCCCTGCTATCCGATGCAGTTGCAACCAGTAGCGGCGCCCTGTTCGGTACTTCCACCGTTACCAGTTACATTGAAAGTGCATCAGGAATCTCTGCGGGCGGCCGTACCGGACTGACAAGCATAGTAACGGCAGCGTTGATGCTGCTCGCACTCTTCTTTCATCCCATCATCAAGATGGTTGGGGCAGAATATGAAATAGCTGACGGAATCTCCTTGTATCCCATTATTGCTCCGGCACTGATAATAATAGGAAGCCTAATGCTCAAAAATGTCGTCCACATCGAATGGGATGACATTACAGAGTCTCTGCCGGCATTCTTGATGTTATTAATGATGCCGCTCGCCTTCAGTATCACAGAAGGGTTTGCGTTTGGATTTATTTCCTATGCCTTCCTAAAGTTAGTGACCGGTAAAGGGAAACAGGTGCATTGGTTAATATATCTATTCGCTATACTTTTTATAATCCGGTATATTTGGCTGGTCGGATAAGCTATAAATTTCTCCACCGCCTCAGATGGTCGAATGAAGAACCGATTGGGAACGTGATAAAAACCGTTATATTTTAGGAAGGTCGTTGTAATATGAATGGGAATGACGATTTCATTAACGCCGCCGGATTATCAATTGGAACATGAACGACAGCATCGAATCAGCCTTGCGTCGAGGCACATCTTTCTTGATGGCGCAATCGCGTCACGACGGTAATTTTGAAGGTGAACTTTCCTCAAGCACGTTTCCAACGTGTGCCTATGCGTGGGTACAATTTGCACTAGGCAAGCTGCCGGACGTAGCGCTAGTTGAGTGGTTAGTGCGGAATCAGCATGAAGATGGGACATGGGGTCTTGATATTTCGAATCAGCCAAACCGAGAAGCAACGCTGTTCGCCAAGCTGATCTTACAACAGATTGTTGAGCGACAACCTACGCCGCAAGTTGAAACAGCATTGGCTCGCATTCCACACTACCCAACCGAGTTGGCGTTAATCAAGTTGTCTTACGCAGCATTCGGGCAGTCCGAATGGACGGAATTGACAATCTCCAAAAACATGCTTCCATTGGTAGCGCTCGTACAGAAGGTATCCGCTTGGTTTCCACGGCTCCGCGCCGTCCTCAAACCGCCAACCAATGTTCTCCCTCCCGTAGACCTTTTCATCACCCCGATGTTTCAAAACCTTTTTGTTGCAGAGCAACACACACTTGCAGCAGTTTTTCTGATGATTGAACTGAATACGGCAAGACGTGCTAAGATTATCGATAGTCTTTTTGACTGGCTGAAGGCGCACATGCTTACCGATGGAAGCTGGTTCCGCGTTGGTTATATCACTGCATTGTCCTGCTTGGCGCTTATCGAACTACGCAGTAAGGGAGTTAGCCAAAGTGTTGAGATTGATTGTATGATTGATGAGAGCCTATCTTGGTTAGCACGCACTCAGAATTCCGATGGTGGGTGCCGAGAGGCACTAAATCTCAACGTATGGGACACCGCGTTAAGTATCATCACGGTTGCAGAGGTAAATGCCGCGGAGGGCACAGATGGGCTTCGATCTGCCGGTTCTTGGTTAGTGCAAAACCAGAATGCCGATGGAGGCTGGGCGTTTTCCGGACTCCCTGGCGGCAACTTACCTAGCGATGCCGACGATACAGCCCTGGCGACGCTTGCCCTTCTGAAGTTGAAGCCAACCAATTCCGATATTGCTATTCATAGCGGACTCCGCTGGCTCCGTGCTCAACAAAGACGTGACGGGAGTTGGAGTACGTATCTTCCGGGTCAAGGCGATGTTGGATGTGTTAGCATCACTGCCCACGCTATCGACGCACTCATTGAGGCTGGGGGACGGAATGAGGATGTTGAACGCGCCTGCAAATGGCTTAAGCGTCAAATTACCCCGGAAGGATGTTGGAGCGACCTCTGGCTTGCCAAGTTCACCTATGGTACTGCAAACGCGATCACAGCGCTGATTCAAGCGGGCGAAGCAGATTGTGAAGAGATACACCGAGGGATTCGATGGTTGGAAAGCGTCCAAAATATCGACGGCGGATGGGGCGAAGATATGTTCGGCAACCGCACCGAAAGCACCATTGAACAAACAGCTTGGTCTGCCGGCACCCTATTGCTTGTTGATCCTCAAAATGAGTCCGGATGGAGGGGAATAAAGTTTCTGCTTAGCCATCAGATACCTGATGGGTCATGGGCTGCTAGCTGTGTCGGGATCTATTGGGAGATAATCGGAGGCTATGCAGATCCAATCAACGCGTCGGTGTTTCCTTTACGCGCATTACATCGGGCCAAGTGGGCGATGCAAAATGCGAGCAACGCTAATCTTTTTGTTGAATCAAACGAGTCGAATTGACGTTATTTCAAATGCAGAAATGATCTCGGTTGTCATCCCTACCCTTAACGAAGCAGATATACTAGATTCTACTTTGTCTCAACTGGAAGGGCAACTTAACGGGCACGAATTGCTTGTTGTCGATGGCGAAAGCACTGATTGCACACGGCAAATCGCGATAAAATATGGTAAGGTAATCTCTTCCAAGCGTGGGCGCGCGCACCAAATGAACGCAGGCGCAGCCGCCGCCTCAGGGGCGACACTCCTGTTCTTACACGCAGATGTTTGGATTGAACCGGGTGCTATTGAGGGGGTCGAAGCTGCAGTTGCGGCCGGTTATGTTGGCGGGGCGTTCAAGCAGCAAATTGATGGCACACACCCCTTGTATCGCGCCATCGAATTCGCGGCGAATTTCCGGGCACAGTACCTCAAGATATTTTATGGCGACGGTGGAATCTTTGTCAGCCGCTCACATTTTCAGGAAATGGGCGGATTTCCGAATCTTCCTATCATGGAAGAGGTCGGGTTTTCTCGCAATCTCCGTAAAATGGGACGAACCACGCTTGTCGAGCCGTGCATTCATATTTCGCCCCGAAGATGGGAACGGACCGGCATCGTGCGGACCACGCTGACCAACTGGATGATTACCTTCCTCTTTTGCGGCGGGATTTCCCCATCGCGACTTGCGAAAATGTACCAACAAATACGATAGCAATCGAGCCGAATTCTATAGTCATTACAGTTGGAATTGTACATTAGGATGGACTATCGCCTCGTAATCCACTCAGTTGATCGTTCCTTATCTTGCCTGCTGTCCACTCGTTTAATCTCACTTGATCCCTCCATACCAAAATAAAAACATGAAAAATTCACATCTCTTCTGTTTTCTGTTGATCTCTCTGGTTGTCTATTTCTGTTTAGAGTTGACTGTGTTTGCGACTCCTCCACTAAACAAAGCATTGATGTTCATAGAGAAGGAAGAATTTGTACGTGCTGCCAAGCACTTGGAGTCGTTAGTGAGTACCCCTTCTTCAGAATCGAATTCGCACGAGGTCCATCACACGCTTGGGTTCTGTTATGAGAATCTAAAGAAGTGGGATCAGGCTGCCGATCATTATGAGATGGCGGTTTCACCCAGCTATATTCTGGCTGATTATGTGATTTATCGCTTAGCACAAGGTCATCAGAAGCGCGAGAATTATGCAAAGGCAATTGAGTGGTATCAACGGTTGATTAAGCAGTATCCACAGAGCCCTCACCTTTTAGATGCCAAATATGAGATTGCTAATATATATCAGAACCAAGATGAACATGCGGACGCTGTTGAATTTACTTCACAGTTAATCGCGAATGCGGAGGGCGATTATGTGAGAAGGGCGACTTTTCTGCAAGCGCAAGCGTACGAAGGCTTGGGGAAGTGGGAAGATGCATTCAGCGCCTATCAACATCTGATTGATGCAAACAAGTCGGATGCGGTTGCGCGAGATGCTCTCAGGGAGATTCAAAGGCTGGTCAAAGCCCATTCTAGATTGAAGATTACACGTGGCCAACGTGTAACTCACGGTTTGGTGCTATACAACCACGGAAGATATGCGGACGCAATCGCGTTACTTCGCAAGGTCACGCCCAAAAAAGACGACAAACTCACCGGACAAGCAGTTTACTTCACCGGCCGCGCCTATCACCGCCGACGGAGATACGATCTGGCCATTCAGGAGTACAAAAAAGTCGTCACTCTATACCCGACAAGCGACTACCTAACCCGCGCGTTGTACCAATCCACGATTTGTTACCGCCGCAAAAAGCAGCCCCATATCGCGCAAAAACGATTGAAGGAGTTCGTAAGGGATTACGGTTGGAGCGAATTGGCGCATAAGGCACTCTTCAATCTTGGCTGGGTGCAAGAAAACGAGGAACATTATGACGAAGCGCTCAAATCATATCGGCAATTGACCCTGAAGTACCCGAGTAGCCGATTCGCCTCCGACGCCTATTGGCGTATCGGATGGATACAATTCAAGCATGAGAAATATGACAAGAGCATTGAGACTTTTGCCTCGTTGATGCGTCTCTTCCCCGGAAACCGACTCGCCATGGCAGCTCATTTTTGGACAGCGAAGTGTTATGAACGCAAGAATCAGCCAGATAAGGCGAAAAAGTTATATCGCGAAGTTCTTGGGAAGCACCACTGGTATTATGGTAGTCGGGCAGAAGCTGTGCTTCGTCAGATGGGTGAAAAAATAGAGAACGTGAACGCCTCACCCGTGTCGATTCGCGTGAATGCGGTACCGAATCACTCAAAATGGAAGCAAATTGGCTTTAAACGATCCTCACGTGTTGATAAATTGATGGAGTTGAAGTTCTACGAAGACGCCATAACAGAGATAAGAGGTGAAATCAAATCGGAGCGTGGAGATCAAAACGCCAATTTCTACAACTTAATCGTTTGTTACCAGAAGAAGAGACGATTCTATGAAGCCTACGATTATGCACAGGAATTGTCCACTTTCGCATCCATACATGATGAAGATCAGGCGATACCGCTAGAACTGTATCAGCTACTCTACCCTATATACTACCGCGATATAATAAATAAATATGCCAAGAAATATGAGATGGATCCCCTCTTCGTGGCGGCGATGATTCTGGAGGAAAGCCGATTCGGCGCAGAAGCAATTTCATGGGCCGGTGCAATAGGCTTAATGCAGATTATGCCCCAAACCGGACACGAACTTGCACGACAACTCAAGATTCGCCGTTTTGAGAAGAATATGCTAATGAATCCTGCAGTGAATATTGAGATGGGTACTAAGTACATGAAATACTTGATGGGTCGCTTTGAAGACAATCATGCATTGGTGACCGGGGCCTATAATGGCGGTCCCGGACGCATGAGCCGTTGGGTGAAAGAAAGAGGATTGGCAGACTTGGACGAGTTCATCGAGGATATCGCAATCGATGAAACGCGACGCCATATTAAAAAGGTAATCGACAGCTACTATGTCTACACGAAGTTGTACCCATCCGAGACCAATATGTCCCATTCACGAGCGTCAAAAGCTGAAGTTGCTGGGAGCAACAACACGGGGGGTGAGTAGAGCACACCGTCAATCGGGCACATCAGATTGACTAGCAGACGAGGGATGATTAGGGGAAAGGAGACCTCGGAGACTGTTCTGTTTGGTACAGTTTGAAGTGTGCGGTGTTCAGTCTTGTGCACTTCTTGAGCGATTCGCGGAACAGGGCCGTTGGTTCGCACAGTTTTGTCTTGTTTCGAAGCGTGGCACGTAACTTGCTCCGGAGCAATTGAAATATCGAACGCGAATGTCTCAGGAAGCAGTTGAATGATCTGAACGGCTGACTTCATCAATAGCAGTTAATCGAGGGAAAATGCGCGCGAGAACTGCGAATCTCAAATCGGTCATCAGCCCCAAATTCATCGTCGCACCTGTTCTTTTCACCTTGCTTATGGCTTGCAGTTATAAAGGGCCGAATGTTAAGAACGCTGCACAGAGTACGCAACCCAAGACTAACTGGAGTGGCGCTTTCATTCACGGAAGTAGCAGTGACATAATCGGACTCGTCCACATTGCCGAGGTATTCTATGGCGATGGATCGTTTTGGTCTCGGGGAAAACCGACAGCTCTGGAAAAATGGATAAACAAGAGAAGTCAATTACACGTTCGCTTTATATCTCGGGGTACGAAAGAAAAATCGGTCTACTTGTCGCCTCCGCACGACATCCCTGCGGAGAGAGTTGATTCCGACGGACTATTCGATCAACCCATGCTGTTACTGGATAGCGATAGCAAGGATACGGGCATCTATCTGTCCGCAGCAGAACGTGAAAATTTGCGGCGTTATCTCGTTGAGAAGGGTGGGTTTCTCTTTGTGGACGATAGTTCTCGCAAGAGAGGGGAGTTTTATCGATCGATACGAAGGACGTTAGAAGATTTGCTACCCATGTGCCCAATAGAGCCGATTCCCGATGACCACGATATTTTTAGCTGTTTTTATCAGATGGGAGGTGCGCCTGTTGGCATAAACGCAGGGAATCGACCACTAGCACTAGAAGGAATATCTATCAACGGAAGACTAACAGTGTTACTCAGCCAGAGGGGCTATTGGGATTCCTTCACGGGCAAGAGCAGACACTATTCGCCCGGCCCCATGATGTTCGGCACCAATATGATTGTATATGCCGTAACGCATGGTCAGATTTCTGACCATATGGCATACTCGCCCTAACATCCCATTATCGCGAAGAGTTTCTCAGTTTGCTCGTAGGGGGAACCTTACTCACCAGATCTGCTTAGTTCCCTCGTCTGCTGAGACAATGCTTTAAAATAACGTTCAACTTGGTCTCTGTATTCGAAGGGGAGAGATTCTGTCCCGCCAGACCTGAGATTTGACTCGAGTTTTCGAATCTTGCCTAGAAGTTTCGGATCCAGCGGCGGTGTCTCGGTAAAGGTGTTTATCGGTGTTTCAGCTACTTCACTCTGTCGCTTCTTGCTGACATCTCGCTTCTGCAGAGACTTTGCGCTTTCGAGCATGCGTGTGAGAATTTGACGTTGCTTCTCCACTATCTGCTGATTGATATTACCTTCCTCAAGTTCCATCTCGACCTTTTTCATCTCCGCCGCGACCTCCTGCAGGTCTCCAAGCGCTTGTGAATACTTTTCCATCATCTCTCCGAGCCGTTCCGCCGCCTCACGAATCAGTTGCTGTTCGTAACCCATCCGCTTCAACATCTGCTCAAGGCCGGGAGTTCGCCCCTGTTGTCGCATTCGTTCCATGAGATTCTGAGTCATTTCGTTTAACTGCCCTTGGTTTTGCGCGAGTTGCTGGAGCTGCTCAAGCATGTTCTCCATACCTGCCATGCCCATTTGCTGATTCATCTGGTTCATAGCACCGAGTAGCTCTACAACTGCCTTATTCAGATCTGCGAGCCCCTGTTTTTGAATTGTAGTTGCCAAATTTGCCTTCCTATCTTCCAAAGCACTTGCAGCGCGGCTCAGGGCATCACTTGCTTCATTAAGTCGCCATACGACTTTGGGGTCAATCTGCATCTGTTGTTTTCCAAGCTCCCAGAGACGGTCGGCAAGCTGACTGATTCCGGTCGCGGTACTCAACTCTTTCGCGGCAAGCGCTTGTAACCGTTTGATTTCTCCGTCAATATACTGTCCATGACCTGATTGCAAGATCGCCATTGTATCATTAATAACGTCTTCATGAACCTCGGAAAGGTAAACGCCGCTCCTCACCGCTTCTCTAAGGGCAGTCAGCGTTTCATCCGCATTTGATCCTTCCATGAATTCCAGTGCATTTTCCAATCCTTGGGCGAGGTCGCTCATTGTACTCTGCGCGTGTTGCCCAGGCTGCATAGCCCGCTCAAGCTGAGAGTGTAGCATATTTTTGGTTGCCTCATTCAGATTGGGGACGACGTTTTCATTCCTGGCGAATTGATTGAGTCGGTCGATTTCATCAGCAACTCTCCGGAGATTCTCGTGTTTTGACATCTCTCGACCCAGTTCGTCCAGTTCTCCATGAAGGCCATCCATTCCATCGGCAATGCGTTCCTCCTGCTTGGCTAGTTCATCAAGGTGTTGATCTAAAGCTAACTGGCTCGAGGTTGTTTGGCTTGGCTCACCCTGGTCATCTCGGGCGAGATATTCTTCCGCGTGCTTCATCAACCTTTGCTGACGCTCAGCCAGTTCCTTGGTACGTTTTGTCACCACCTCCAACTGGTTCTGAAGAATCATCTGTTTATATAATTCCTTTAACTGATCCAATTGTTGCAGAAACTGTTCTTGACTGAAATTAGCATCCATTAGCTCTCGTTCTTGGTCTGATAATTGCTGCTGTTCCAAGGCCTCGGACAACTTGCGCAAGAGTTCCTTGTGTTCCTCAGAAAGAGCTTCTTCCATCAACTCCTGCAACTCCTGATATTTCTTGACAGTTTCCAACTCAAACAGTTCATTGGCTTGCATCTGTTCGGCGGTTTTCTTCATAGTATCCACGAGTTCTTGGGCTGTCTGTTCGATTTGGCGCTGTGTTTCAAGCACTTGCTGCATCTCTTGTTCGTCTCTCGCTGTCAACTCCTGACTCTTACGGATTTTGTCCAGCAATTCATCTACAATTCCTATCGCTTCAGTTTGTTCTTCAAACAGCGCCTCAAACTCCGCTTGTTCACTTTCTTGGCTTAATTCAATGGCCGCATAGAGTTCGTCTAGTGACGGGAAGCGCAGTGTGTGTGTCTCCGATTTTCCGATGTTTGGCCCCGTGACATTATCGAAGTCGATCGCCTCCACGTGATACGATATAACGTCGTCGGGGTAGAGACCGATTGTATCCGTATCCCATGAGAACTCGACATACGCTTCTGTTTGCTGTGTACCCCATTGTTTCAGTAGAATGACTACCGGATCTTCATCTTTTCCCTCAACTTGGTACACTAGACGAAGTTGATCAAGCCCATAATCGTCTTTGGCAGCAATCTTCAATCGAACAATCATCGAATCATCAAGTAAAACATCTCTATTAGGTTCGAGGATTTCAACCTTAGGCTCAGCGTCTCGTACGGCATTGACCGTATAAACAATCGGGTTTGGGTTCGTCATTCCATTTGTGTCGAATAGTTCGATATGATATTTTTCACTTCTTTGAATTATGAAATTTCCGACTAACCTGAACTTCTCTATGGTTTTTAACGACACGGATTCCGACTCGTCAAAGACGAGTTTATTGCCGGAAGAGAGCGGTATGTTCCCCTCTCCTTCGAATTGAACTTGCGTACCAGTTAGAGCGGTAATATCGCCAAGGTTTTCCTCCAATAATTGCGAAGCAAGCTGAGTATACTTGGGAAAAACAAGCTTTAACTGAAAGCGGCTAAGAATCGGCTCACGTGTAACCGAAATCTTATAGCGTTCCGACTGCTTCTCTTTTGCTTGGACATAGTATTCTGTAGTGTGCGTGATGTTTTCAACAGTTGCACGATAGGCTACCTGTGAGTCGCTTCTCGTCATCAAAATAGATCTCCAACTGTTCTCTGATAACTCCGTCGGTGCCTTGGTGTAATCTAGGTCTCCAACACGGTAATACAAATGCACCGGCGCGTTGAAATGCCCTGTGACTTGAGCTGAGATGGTCATATCCGCACCTGATTCGATTCGCGTATTTCCAGGATTGACCTCCTCGATTTGAACCGTGAGTATCTGTTCGGGGGTCTTGGGGATTTCGTTGAATGCTTCAACGAAATCGGACATCGCTGACGAGAAAACGAGATTTATGGCAAGAAAGAACACAATCGAACAGGTCGAGAATCCGCCGTATTTCATCAAGGTTGCGAACTCCCTTTCGAAAACCCGCTTTGTCTTGATTTCTTCGATTGATTGACGCGCCTGTTCAGTCAACCTATTGATGAATTCCAAGGCGTAACCGAAGCGATTGTGCACAAGCTCCGACTGAAGTTGAATAGCACTCGAAACTCTGTTTTCGAACCTAGGATAGCTTCGCTCGATATAAGCTGCCACTCGATTAATCGTAAGTCTTCTGAAAACAGGACGGATAAAACTGAAGATGACTTCATAGATACTAATCCCAAGTACCAATAACACGAGGCCCATGCGGATTGAACGAGGTATTGGCAAGAGTTGGTCAATCAAAAGGGCAACTGAAAGCGTGGCTGCAACCACTCCTACGCAGAGGAGTAAGCCTTGAAATACGAGTAGCATTCGCCATTGTACCCTCAGGGAGCGAAGACGTTTATCGATGATCTGATAAGATTGTTCGCAGTTCCCATCTTTCATGGTGGAATCTCCATTTACAGAAGCCGGAATTAAAAGGCGGATTCAATCTGATAGCATGGCTTCGTAGCCAACTTCAGAGCCTGGATTTGAAATCTCTCGATTTGGCTAGTTTCCATGTCGCCTTTCCTAGGTGGAAATTGACGTAGGAACATATGCCTTGCATCATGTACTAGCGAGTTAGCGCATAAACCGCGATGTTTACCGCCATTTTTGCCGCGAGTTCTCGAACTTCGGGTGTGTCGTTTGGGTGGACTTCCGAATCTTCAAGCCCGTCTCCGATGTCGGAGCTAAACGCGTAATAGACTACCATCCGTCCTTCATGGAACAATCCGAAGCCCTGCGCCGGTTCTCCATCATGTTCGTGAATTTTGGGTAGCGCGGGAATGTCATAGAAACAGTGATAGATTAAGTGAGAATTTGGTACGGGTTGGAGTTCTTGATTTGGAAATACACGCCGCATTTCGCGACGAAAGCTCCTGTCTAGACCGTAGTCATCATTTACGAATAGGAATCCACCATGGGATAGGTAAGTCCGAAGTGCCTTAGTTTCCTTGTCTGAAAGCAAAATGTCACCGTGTCCGACGATGTAGAGCATCGGGTACTGGTACAACTCTCGATCCGTAAGTTTGACAATTACCCGGTCGTCCGCAGTCTCAACGTCTGTTCTCCTACGAAGCAGTTCTAACCAATTGGGAATGGTCGTCCGATCCCCGTACCAATCACCGCCGCCACTGTAGTGGACCTGCGCAATGACAAACTTTTCTCCCGCGCCATAGCTTGAACCAAACAGCAAAAAGCCACCGGACAGCAGAAGCATGAACGCGAAGAACCTAGTCGGCACGGAGTCGTACAATGTACTTATCTGTCGAATCATAGTGTTGGTCCTGCTCCCATGAGGATGAGGTATCACATCGAGCTTATACCAAGCCTATTCGCTTGCGCAAGAACCATTCCATCCCCAGCAGTGCAACGACACAAATCAGAACTAGTGGAGTATCCCACAGATCTCGTTCTTCAGTTGCGAATATGGGGCGTTGTTGAGCATGAATCTTCTCGGACAATGTAGATGCTTCGGCAAACGTGAGGTATGCGCCCCCAGTCTTGGTGGCTAACTGCTTTAGTAGAGATTCATTGAGCTGCGGATTTTCTAACTCTGCAAATTGTGTCTGCACAAAAATCTCGGTTGAATCCTCTCCAAGCACTACTTCGCCCTGTCTCCCGGAAGCCTTTATGTGGTAGCTACCTTGGCTGTCCGCATTGAATCGCGTCGTAAATGCACCTACGCTCGCGGAGTTGGCGCGGGGACGGAGTTGAAAGGGTTTATCATCGCTAGGAGGGAAAACATCGATCTCAATCGTCGCGTCCTCAAGTGGTTGATAACTTTCATCATAGGCGAAGACTGTTATTTCAACGATGTCACCTACAGAATAAGTGGGCAAGTTAGTTGTAACACTAATCTGTTTCTCTGCTCCGCGTGACGCCATCCAACGAATTGCCTGTGCCCAGAATCGTGGATACGTGTCGTCTTGATCTTTGAAACTCCATACACCGAATCCCCAGTTCCAAACGCCTTCGGCCGCAATTAAGAGGCTCTTTCCCAAACCAGATCGCTGGAAAATAATTACCGGTATGGGTTGGCTTTCCATCTCCGGACGATAAACCGATAGCGGAGTCGCGCCGCCTCGAAGTTGCAGGCCCCCCAGCCACCGTGACAACGGTGGTAACTCTCGCCAGATGGCCTCGTTATTTGCCTTCGTATTAGCCAAGCGTGTAATTGGATGGTATAGCCCATTTTGGGTGAGTTCAGGGCTGAAATCTTCATTTCTAGAGATACAACCGCTCGTAGGAATCACAGTTGGAAGGAGGCCCGCAAGTGATGTCTGTATCAACCCGTTTTTACCGAGTGAGTTCTGACCTCCGAGAAAGATGATGGCTTTTCCGTGTTTCTCGACAAAATCGACAACAGTAGCTTGTTGTATCGAATTTAAAGTGTTGGAGAGTATATCTCCCACTATTAACACATCATAGGTCATCAATTGATCAAGTGTATTGGGGAATTGACGGACTTCATCATGGGACTCGTTTTTTTGTGGATAGTAGCCATTCGTAGTATTTAACAGCGTATCACGTAATTGGTGCAGTCTCTTACCCGATAGTATAAGGCATGTCGAATCGATATCCGGATCGCGTTCTAATGCCCTTTTCAAAAAAACATAGTCCCAGCGAGGGCGCCCGTCAATATAGAGGACGCGAAGTTTTGTCTTAACAGCTTTGAGCAGGAATACCTTGCTGTTATTTTCTGACGAAATTTCGCCCTCAAGGGTTGGCAAGGAAGCGACAAATTGGACACTACCCTCAGATTCGGGAATCAAGGTGAATTCTACAACCTGATGGGCTTCATCGGTTAAGGTGACCGAGGTAGCGTTAACGATACTTCCCTCGTTTTCAGAATCCTCTGTCCGTCCCAATGTCAAACGCACTTGGTTGCCGGAATAGCCGTTAGATTGAATGGTGATATAGACTGGTACCTCGTGCCCCACATAGACGACGGGATTTACTTCTATTCCTGTGATTCTGAGATCTTTCGGAGGTTCAGGGGTTCCAATGCCTATTGGGTAGACGGGGATCTGCGACCGCACCACATCCTCCAACGGAAATGTCGAGGCATTGTGAGCGCCATCAGTGATTAGCACTACACCGGCGGTCTGCTGCCCTCGCCATTCTCGGATGGCGGTTTGGATAGAAGCGCCGATATCCGTAAGATTACCTCTAATTTCTAAGGGATTCAGTTGTCCTGAAATCTGTTGCGACTGTTGGTCAAATCGATAGAGGTGGGTTTCGAAGCGTTTAGTGAGACTTGATAAGAATTGGCTTGACGAATCAAACAGAAGGTGATTCGCAAGGGTCAAGCGGCTTGACGATTCGCCATTAAATTCGACATCTCGAAGATCCATGCTTTTGGAAGTATCGGTGAGGATCGGAAGATGCATGAGAGGAGTGATGTCCTTCTTCTCAACTAATACTGGCTCCAATAAGCAGAATAACAACACCGAGATGGCTAAAAGCCGTAATGCAATTAGAAGTGATTTAAGCCTCCGACTTATGGGACGTTTCAGGCAGACGTAGGCATACACCGTAACGGTAGCCGTGATCGTAAGTCCGAAGATGACCCCCCACCATGGCCAAAAGTAAGTGAATCGCATTCACATTCCTTCTTCGCCGAATCGGCTTCTAAGAACTTGCCGAATTATACCGTACCGCCTGAAAAGGCGTCAACTTCAATACTGTGAGATCGTGATTCAAGAATCCCCTCGGACTTGAACTCGTTCCAGCCCCGATAGCACAGTAGGAACCAACATGCGGCGCCTTCTGAACGTGGCGTTACTAACACATGAAGATCAGGTCTTGCCTCAGGTACATGAGTCGTAGGCGCGAAAATAGTGGTTGACAGGAAAAATAGCCTGCTGTAGAATTTTCGCGGATAATCTGCGATGAAAAACCGGTAAGATGTCGCCGTGTGACAGGCAAGATGTGCTACGGCTAAATGGTAATTGAATCGACCTATTTTTGGACGGGTGTCATGACAGATTTGGCCTATCGTCCAATAAGTTAATGTGTGTTTCGAGATTGGAAGGCAGGAATTGCGGAAGGGGGAGGAGCCAATCGAATCGTCGATACTAGATCGGATTAGCAGTATTATTCTCAGTTTGAGAGGCGCGATGGTTCCGACAGAGATTATTCTTAGTCCTAAAACTTATGAGAAAATCGTTACGGGGCAAGATCTAGCAGAAGAAGATTCGGAAAACGTTACGCGATTGGCACTCGAACAACACTTTTCAATTCCTGTCTTAATTCGAGATGATAATACCGATGTAATTACCGCAAAGGAACTCTACCCTGACCGATGTCCCGTTTGTGGCCGACGAATTCCGTTCCTCCGCGAAGTGATTGAACGACTCGAGTCGCGCGCGACGAACAAGGTTCGTTGCCCGCTTGGCCACCGATACGAGGGCGAAATCAAAATGTACTATTTAAACATATTCCAAGTCGAGGAGAAGAAAGAAGAATCCGAGAGGGTTGAAGTATGCCCAGAATGCGGCAGCAAAGACATCCAATATCTTGGTCCACGCGAAGTGTTTTGTCTTGATTGCGAGTGGGACAATAACATGCTTCCTCGATTCTGATGCGCGTGAATTTCGAGTTACAAGAAAGCCATGCTGTGTGAGAGTTAAGCCAGCGTACTTGGTATCTCTAAAGACTCCATCAACCGAGCGAACCCAACTTCGTCTTGTCCGTCAATTGGTGAATCAATAGTAGGAACTCGTTCTGGATTTTTGCCCTGCGACGCAAAACCGTTGCATTCAAGAGTAGGACAAAGCCAAGGCAAGACGGTTTAGTGGTGGTGATGGTGACCGTGCGCTTCAGGTTGAGGCTTCTCCTCGACTTCCGTCACGAGCGTTTCTGTCGTTAGGAGGAGGCCGGCCACACTTGATGCGTTTTGGAGCGCCGATCTAACCACCTTCGCTGGATCTACAATCCCGACTTGAAGAAGATCTTCGTACTCACCGGTTCCCGCATTTAGTCCGTAGGCACCCTTCCCGCCTTGGATATTAGCAACAACCACGGAGCCTTCCAGTCCGGCATTCTCGGCAATTAACCGACTAGGGGTCGATAGAATCTGGCGGACGATGTTAACGCCAACTTCCTGATCCCCGTGAAGGTGAAGACTATCCAGTGCGGCACCCGCTCTCAGCAGCGCGACACCACCTCCAGGGACGATGCCTTCCTCAATTGCCGCACGGGTGGCCGATAGAGCGTCTTCAAACCGCGCCTTCCGTTCCTTCATTTCGACTTCGGTAGCGGCACCAACGTTTATTACAGCAACACCACCTGCTAGCTTGGCTAGTCTTTCTTCTAATTTCTCCCGGTCGTAATCTGAAGTTGTCCCCTCAATTTGAAGACGAATTTGAGCAACGCGATTTTCGACATCCTCGTTTGAACCCGCGCCGTCGACTATCGTGGTGTTATCTTTATCAACTACTACTCTTCGAGCGCTCCCGAGCATGCCAACGACTACGTTCTCCAGCCGGATTCCGCGATCTTCGGAAACCACCTGGCCTCCTGTGAGGATGCCGATATCTTCAAGCATCTCTTTGCGACGGTCTCCAAATCCGGGCGCTTTTACAGCAGCAATCTGAAGGGCGCCACGCAGCTTATTCACAACGAGCGTAGCCAGTGCTTCACCTTCGACATCTTCGGCTATGATTAGCAGCGGACGTCTCAACTGAGATACCTTCTCCAAGATTGGGACAAGCTCTGCGATTGCACTGATTTTTCCGGTGTTAATCAGAATAAGCGGATTTTCAAATTCAACGACCGTAGTTTCAGGGTTGGTCGTGAAATTTGGAGAAAGAAATCCACGATCGAATTGCATTCCTTCGACGGTATCGACATTAGTGTCGGCACTTTTGCCTTCCTCTACGGTGATGACGCCGTCTTTTCCAACCTTGTCCATAGCATTCGCTATCAAACTGCCAATCTCACTGTTGTGCGCTCGATCGTTGGCAGCGATCGCTGCAACCTGTGCAATCTCGTCGTGCGTGTTGACAGCCCGACTCTGTTTACCGATAGCATCGACGACCGCGTCGACAGCTTTATCAACGCCAATTTTCAATTGCATCGGATCCGCGCCAGCTGTTACATTCTTGAGTCCTTCTTGAACAATTCCTTGTCCAAGTAAAGTCGCAGTCGTAGTACCGTCACCGGCAACGTCATTTGTCTTTGTCGCTACCAATTCTAGAAGTTGAGCTCCCATATTTTCATATTCGTCTGGAAGTTCAATCTCTTTTGCTACAGTTACTCCATCACTTGTAATTACTGGAGCGCCAAACGACTTTTGAATCACAACATTTCTACCGCGTGGTCCCAAGGTTACTTTTACAGCATCGGCCAGTGTATCGGCTCCACGCTTTAGCGCTGCTCTTGCTTCCTGATCATATATCAACTTCTTTGCTGCCATTCATGCTCTCCTCGTATTATGAGATTGAGTCGGTTTGTCGGGACAGATTGTATAGAGATAAAGAAAGGAATAAATGCTGTCTGTTAGCACTCTCAAGTATTGAGTGCTAAGATGTGCCCAATTATATCATGTATAAAGGCCAAAAGTCAACATAGATGCTAACGCCGATCAGGGGAAACGCATCTAAAATCACTCCATCGCTTTCACGTTAAAACTAACCATGGCGGCTGTTTTCAGCTTCATAGGTTCCTCACTCTACAGCATCATCGGAGCGAAAGGTGTATAAAATCAGTAGATGCTCTCATTCCTCTGATCGCCATTAGTCGCTTGAGAGTTCAAAAATGTGAAAAAAATGTTGATCCGCTACCCTTTTTGGGCGGTTTCGGCTGAACCTGTACCTGATTTTTTTGTAAAAATAGCCCCAAAAAATAGGTACAAGAATGTGAACGGAGGCTTGATTTCGAGGGGGTGTTCACTTGCTTTGATTCACTACTTTCCTTTGATAGCGCGGGTTCATAGGCGTGTAGCCATGAACAAAATAGGTACAAAGTAGGTACAGAGAAAAAAAGTTCGTTGTCACGCAGGTCAATTTTGGGTAGTGAAAAGTCAAAGCCCTCCTCGTTGGAACACGGAAAATCGGCGATTTGGAGAGAAGGGCATCCACTCCGCCGTTTATCTGTTTGTTCTATATCATACTATACACGTGTAAAGTTTTCAATGCAAAATCAGATGCGTTTGCCCTGTAACGCCGATAGCCGCGAAACTGAGGAAAGAGGCGAGTTGCATCTGCTTAAGGTTATGCACCTTCTATTTATTCTCCACTCGTTCACGTAGCTCCTTAAGCCGTCGAAGAACATCTGCCCGCTCGGTACCTTGAAATCCGAAACTCGATGCTTCATTAATCACCATTTCAGCTTGGATCTGGCTGATGTCGATTAGCTGGATTGCTCTGTCATATGCCTGGGAAGCGCTTGCTTGATTCTCTCGTTTTTGCTTTGTCAAGGCAAGGTAAACATAAGCTGCGGCAAGACGAGGTGATTGAGGACGGCTGTTGATGAATTCTTCAAACATCAGTCTCGCGTCATTATATCGACCGTCTTCATAATGAATCCGCCCGATCCGGAACCGTGCTTGATCCGCGAAACTGTCCGTATAGCCCTCTGCTAGATAGGAATCGCGCTCCGGGTAAGTGATCGTGGTTTGATATGCCTGTAACGCTTCGTCATACCGATGTAGTGTCCGATAGATCTCGCCCAATTGAAAATTGGCCATCATCGTATGCGATGATGAAGGGTAACTCTCAATCAATCCTTGATGACTCTGGATTGCCATTTCTGTATTGTCAAGGTGTTCCAGATAAATTAAACCAATACGATACATGGCTTCTGCAGCCCAAGTCGATCTCGGATGATCGTCGATTAGTTGGCGATAAACCTTTATTGCTTGATGATATTCATGCAATCCACGTTCATAGATGGTTCCTATCCGAAATTTAGCATGAGCCGCTGAAGATCCTGGAAATTCGCTGGCGCGATCTTGCAACTTCTGAATTGAAGCACGTGACGAGATTAAACTAAGTTGGCCCCGTGCTTTCTTTGCGAACTCGCTCTGCGGCACATCAGCAATCAGTCGCTGTGCCAGATGGAGTGCCCTCACATAGTCTGAAAATCTGATCAGTTCATTAATCTTATCCCATTCAATCCGCGGCAATTCAGTCTCAAGGAATTCAATCTTGGTTCGTAACGCGGTCTCTATTTGGCTGTGACTTTGATTGTGTCTGCCGATTTGACCGAAGTACGCAGGTTCAAGGCTCGGTAAGTACACGTGCACAAAGGTTCGATAGGCTTTGAGCGCATTGCGGTAATCCTTAGATTTTTCGTGACAAACGCCCAACCAATAATGTGCAGCGTGGGTGTTCCAAAAATCCGGGAATTTCACGATAAGCGCTTCCAAAATGGCTGCAGCCTCTTGATCTTGCCCTTTTTTTTCATTGATGCGCGCAATTTGGAAAAGAGCGTCCGCAGCAAAACTGCTAGTCGGGTAATTAGTGGGAACTTTTCGGTAGGCATCAATGGCAAACTCCTGTTCATTGAGAACCTCATGCCACAAGTTTCCGATTCGCCACTGTGCTTCGGGTGCATTCTTGGTGTTCGGATATTCCTCCACGATCATCTCGTATTGCGCGATCGCTTTTTCAGGTTGATTCAGTTGATAGTGACTGCGATAGATTTCCGCGATTTGGAATAAAGCTTCAACTGCGGTCGGTGTACCTGAATATGTGCGGATAACTTCCTGCTGCGCTTCCAAGGTTTCGAGCGCAGTCCTAATGTTGCGTATCTTCCGTAAGCCAGTTCTGTGTGCGAAATGAGTAGACGGAAATTGATCTACAAGCGTTTGGTAAATACGTATCGCACCATCACGCTGCCCCATTCGGCAGTAGACGTCACCCTTCTTAATATGAGCAAGGAACAAGTCTGGCGATTCCGGAGTCTCTGACTTCAATTGAATAACCCGGTTATAAGCACTCAATGCTTTCGGATACTCACGGGTATAGTTGTAATGAATTTCTCCTAACTGATGATAGATCCAGCTGAGTTGGTCGACATCCTTCGTTGCATTTGCGAGTTTCCGCAACGCTTGTATTGCTTGATTGTATTTCCCGGCATCAATCAAAGTGGATACATTGACGGTCTGTTTTTCAGCAGCAGCAAAGACAGTATAATTCAACAGTAGAATGCTCATTAACTGTTGTAAACGCCGCCTAAGACTCGTGCCTTTATACCAACTTATTCTATCGCGATATTTGTCGATACCGTTCTCCATACCGTTCCAAGCCTTGTTTTCTTCATCGTTTATGAGTATTTTCATAACACATACCCGCGTTAAACGTTACCGAAGCAAGCTGAGATTACTAATAGTAATGTTTTCGTAAGGTGTTCCTTGAGCTTGTTCATTCAACATACGCGCCCTGCTAACCGACTCCCATTCATCGTTTCTCAAATGCATAATGACAAGTACATCCTGAAGATTTCTACGAATTCCCTGTGAGCGATACTGCTCAAAGCGCTCGTTTGAGGGCAACACCTCGATTTTGACCACTGGTAATTCGGCTGAATGGTCGCCGTCGAAAGAAAGAACGGAAATCAACAACACTACTGCCAGGGCGCAACCGGTTGCCAAGCCTTGCCGTAGTCGAGCCAAACCGGTGGAACGAAAGCCATTGAAGGAAAAGCGTCCAGTCTGCATCAGGCGTCTAAATGGAAACACATGACAGGCACGTATCAGAAAGGATTTGCCGAGTGTCTGTTCATTTTCTGCCGCTAGACGTCTGTACACTTCCATTTCAATGTCTTTTAGTTCCCAAGCAGCTGATGGTATTTCCGCTTCCGCCTTGTCAGTAAGTTTCAACACTTCTTTCAACGTTGTAACTTCGTTTCTACAGTTTGCGCAATCACCCAGATGAGTGGTCAGCGCCGAGATCTGTGCGTCGTCAAGAAGATTGCACACGTAGTCGATGTGAAATGCTTTATATTGCTTACAGGTTGACATAATCGGAGTCCTACTCTTAGATCTCGTTTCCTTCCCAAAAGGGTTGAAGTAGGATTTGAAGCTTCTTCATTGCTCGATGCAGATGGACCTTGACAGTACCTTCAGCCATACCGAGAACCTCGGTGATTTCATTAATCTGCAAACCTTCATATCGATGCAACATAAACACTGTTTTTTGGTTCGGGGAGAGTTGATCGACTGCTGCGCGAATAAGGCAGTTTCGATCCTTCTCTTCTAACTGCCATACAGGGTTGCTTCCCAAATCAGAGGCTACCGGATCTTCAATAGCCAACTCTTCGTCATCCAAGGAATAAGTCCGTCTTCGTGATCTTGCGCGGTGGTGGTCGATTGACAGATTGTGAGCGATCTTATAAAGCCATGTTGAGAATCGAGCTTGCGGCTGCCAGCTATCAAGTGCTCGGTAAGCTTTGAAAAAGACTTCAATTGTCAGTTCTTCGGCATCCTCATAGTTTCTTACAGATCTAAGTAGGTAAGCATTGATTTTGTGCTTGTACCGCTTCATTAACTCATCGAATGCGTAATGGCGGCCAGCTTGGAATTGTGCGACCAACATTTCGTCTTCAACAATTGTGTCCATAAGAAACCTAGCCCAACATTAGGATTACACGGAATTTCAAACGATATGTCACCTTAATGGTTTACATTTATCAGAGAAGTCGACGAATATTTCTCGCTAACTTTGACAGGCATAAGTCTAACTCGCGAATTACTATTCATCCTGAAAAAAGGGGGCATAGCTTTCAGCCTGCACTAGGCGTAATCAACAGGTTTGCATGCCAGCCTTATGTTTATCTCAAATGTCAGGTTATTGAGTTTTTCGTGCAGAAGGTGCTAATCATCTATCAGGTAACACTTTTTCGGAACCAGTCATAGAGAAGGAAATCTGTACCACAATCTGTTAGATTGTGATCTGCAAACTGACAGTTTGCGGTACAAGAGTGTTACCTGCTGAATGAATTATTCCGACAGGGATAATGGCGCGCTACCAAATAGCACTCCGCTGGAGTGCGGAGAATGGACGCATCACGATTCTATTGACATTGCACTCCGCTGGAGTGCAGGTGGTGGAAAATCCCTCACGAAAAACATTTTCTAACCTAGTCATAGAACGAAATACCGACGTTACGTGCAGAAAGAATTATCGCGACAGGGATAATGGCGCGCTCTCAAGAATTTCTATTCTAATCTATTGACCTCGCGATACTAATCTGTGGTGATCACCGAGTCTTGCCAACTCGGTCTTCATCTCGAGCTTTAACAAGCTCTCGTACGCGATTCTCATCCACCTCATTCGAAGTTATTCCATTGCGTTTGAGCCAAGTACCAACAATGACGCCATCGGCACATTGCAACAACTCGGTAATTGTGTCAGCTGCAACACCGCTTCCGGCGAAAACACAGGCTTGGGGGACGACGTGCTTTACCTGCTGTAAATGGTCGTAGCAGGTCTGTTTCCCTGTTCCCGAGCCAGTGACAATCAGCGCGTCCGCCAGACCGCGGTAATACGTATCTTCCGCACAAGATCCTAAATCTATCTCCGTAATCGGAAAAGCGTGTTTTACCGCAATGTCGGCAAATATGTATACCTCACTATCGAGTGTTGTGCGATAGCGGAGGGTCTCGTGCGCTTTTCCTTGCAAAATCCCTTGATCTGTAAGCATTGCCCCGGTATGGACGTTAGTGCGGATAAAGTTTAACTGAGTAACCGTTGCGATTGCCATTGCCGACTTTGCATCATTCCGAAGCACACTGATTCCGATTGGTGTCTTCGGATAGATTTCGCGAATCTCGTGTGCAATGATTGTCATTGATGCAACTGTGTGGGCTTCCACTTGATCCGGGAAAAAGGGTACATCACCGTAGTTTTCAATGATGATTCCGTCAACGCCGTTATTGATGAGACTTCCCGCATCTGACAATGCCCGAGAACGGATATCATCATATCCAGTTGCGGCCTTCGGACTACCGAGTAAAGGAAGTAAATGGACGACACCGATAACTGGCTTGGGGTGATTAAAGAGCTCTTCAAGGCGGTGCATAATGTTGAACGACGCATTAAGGCTTGTTTCGTGGAGTATCCCTATCTATCCGAGCTAGCGATGGATGCAATATACGCCAACTCCCGGTCTCCTTCTGTTCTGCGAGCCATTCCTCCAGCTGCTCGCCAACCTGTTTGTCAATGAGCATCCTCTTGATCTCGTCCTTGACTTCAGTGTAGGCTTGCTGGCGACGTTTCTCTACACCGAGCGAATATACGACAAGATAACCTTTGTGTGTGCGGATAGGTGGATTCCACCTGTTAGTCTTCAATGACGCAATTGTCATTCCGGGTTTAGAATCTACGGATTCCGTCCGCGTATCGGGCTTGATTTCTGCGAATTCTTGCTTGGACTGTTGAATCTCTTGGATGGACATGCCATTTATAAGACTAGAATAAACCGCTTCAGCGGTGCGCTCGGCTTGGGTCTTCTCCTGAAGAGAAGCGTCCAACCTCAAGGAAACGAGCACAGACTTGAATTTGACCTGCGCAGCCTCGAAATATTTGGTTTTATGCTGTTCAAAATGTTGTAATGACTCCTGTTCAACCTTTTCCCCATCAATCCTGTTGATGAACTTGCGGAAACGCAGGTCGTCAATTATCAGCTCTGCTCTCATCCATTCTTCCAATTCGGCATATTCTAAGCCGCTTAGCTTCAATGTCTCAAAGAAGTCTGACTCGGACGGGTAAGTTCTCTTAAGCCTTTCCATGACGGTGGCGACTTTATTATGCCAACGCGCAAGAGGAATTCCCCAGCGTTCCGCTTCCTGTAACAAAAGTGTTCGGTCGATGAGAATATCCAAAATAGTCCGTTGGGCTTCGTCTGACGGGTTTTTGAGTTCATCAAGAAGCGGTGGCAATAATGAAACTGAGGGGTCGACAAAAGCGCGGATAACCAATGCGCTCCGAAGTTCAGACCATGTAATGGCTTGGTTGTTAACAACAGCAACTACGTAATCAATTTTTGCTTCGTAGCCGACTGCGGCCCGAAATCCGGTTAAGGAGAAGATTCCGACTAGCATATAAACTTTAAAGCGGAATCTATATGTCGAGGATAGGCACCGCAGCCAATCGAAAGTGTTTGCTGTCATTTTATCGTGTTATGTAACGCAAGTTGCTACCCATTCCCGTAGATCGGGCTTCTAGCCCGACTCTCTTAGAAGATACATCGCAAACCGGGGCAATGTAAGCTAAATCGACTGAATCTGCTCGCAGTGGATTGACAAATCCACTGCACACATACGGATACGGCTTGGATATGTCTATCCAGACCAAGCAAGACCGCAATATAACACTCGGAAAAATTCAAGTTCAACTATTAACAATAGGTGGCAACTTGGGTTATGTACTTACTGCTTTCGTAAATAGGTTATTCAGCAACGGCTTCCCTACACAGTCCAAGGTGATAGCTGTATCCGCTTCCATTAAGTGTTTCTCCCATGAGTCTGATGTCTGGTGCTATAGGGCCGAGAGTGGACCAGCGGCATAAACAGCTAAGATTTATGGGCTGCGCGCCGATAAACGCTTGGGTTACCTCAACTTGGTTATCGAATTGCGAGTGCGTTTCGCTTCGATGAATCTCAGTTGAGCAATTAGCGTCCAAACACAAAGTCTTCTAGGGCTTTGGCGATACCATCGTCATTGTTTGATGCTGTCACATGGAATCCCATTTGTTTGAGCTCGGGGACGGCGTTTTCCATCACAATCCCTAACCCGGCGAATTCCAACATTTCCAAATCGTTATAGTTGTCTCCAATGGCAATAATCTCCGACCGGTCTATCTTTCCTTGCTCTGCAAGATAGCGAAGAGGTTCGCGTTTGCTTACGTCTGGGCTAGTGAGTCCGATGAAAGCGCGTTGCAAATCTGTTGTGGTAACAACAATCGACTTCACCTGGCCGTTCAGTCGTTCTTCGAAATTCTCGGCGAGTCTATGCAAATCAGCAGTCGGGACAACGCAGATAACTTCGATAACATCGTCGGGCAAATCTTCGGACAGATTGCCAACTATGCGTAGAAATCGCCTGTTCTCTCGGAGGTAACCCTTTTCCCACGAATCGAGCTTGTCTCCGTAATCTTCGACCAATACGGTTGCTTCGTCATCTGTACCCGCGAAAACTACCGGACATAGACCTATCTCTTTGGCAACTTCAACGACTTGCTGGCCCGTCTCGCGAGGAAGGAAACGATGATAAACCAACTTGCCGCTAAGATGCTTAAGAATGGCGCCGTTATGCACGGCAAGCATCATGTTTGGAAGTTTCAACTGCAACACTCGCTGTTTTGCCGTAAAGAATCGTCGACCTGTTGCGACAAGAATGATTGCTCCGTCTTCAGCTGCGCGGTGGATTGAGTTATTGGTTCTTTCGGTAACCTGTCCGCACGAGTTAAGAAGCGTTCCATCTATATCTAGCGCGATTATTTTGTATCTTGTCATTTACAAAGATGAAATCCGAAGAGCGATGGTTTACGTTGATAACCGTGACCCGGTGTGGAACCCAAGCTACAGTCAAAGGAAAATTTTAGCACACCATAATGTTTCCATCCAGAGAAATATCTCTCACAAGCGATTGTACACAAGTCCGAATGTAAGTAAATCAGAGTTCGATTCTGGGAACTAAAACTCGCTTGATATGTGAAACTAATCAAATGAAATTCTTGGAGTAATCCGGTATAGCTCTGTTTATGAGTGATACAGCTCTATGAACCGTTAGTCATATTGGACATTTGGTAGGTATCTTTAGCGATGAAAAAATACGTTTATAAACATGGCTATTGACCCCCATCAAAGCATGTCTCAGCCTTAATGAACATAGGAGTAAAACATGAAGAAGTTTATTGTAACGGAGATTCTTGTGATTGTGGCATTGGTCGCGGGATTTTGGATTGGAAAATCGACAAATTCAGACAAGGATTACGCGAGATATTATGAAAAAGCCGAGGAAACTTGGCAGAAAGCACGAGCGGCAGATACTCCGCCCGTGACGCTTGAAGACGAAGATCAGAATCGTGTGCGTAAAGTAAGGGCATTATATCGCCAGGTGTTCGAGAGGTATTCCGACAGCCGCTGGGCGGATGATGCGATCTATGAACTCGCTTCAAGGGTTGCGAGGACAGATGAAGAAGTGTTCGCATTATTTCGTCGCCTGATTAACAACTATCCGGACAGCGAATGGGCTGATGATGCTTTGTATACAATAGCTATTGCGAACTATAAAATTGGGGATGGAGTAAAAGAAACAGAAGTATTAGAGTCTGCCGATACATACTATGATCGCGCTTTAGTTCTCTTTAATCGCTTGATTGAGGACTATCCTGGTAGTAAGCTCGTGGATCACGCGCGGTTTACTCGTGCAATGTGCTATTACGGTAAGGGGCAGCTGAATCGTACTCTGCAAGCGTTTGATGAATTGGCAGAGGACTTTATGGATAACGATCTGATCTACAGCGTAATGTACTATACGGGCATGATTTACACTGAGCAAAGGAAGTACCGAGATGCTCGCGTTGAATTTGAAAAGGTGGTCGGTTCGGGACATGAAGAGTTGACCCCGCTCGCTCAATTTGGAATTGGCCAAACTTACTTTGTCGAAGGGAGATTCGATAAGGCAATCGAAAACTATAATAGTGTTATTCAGAGTAATTCAGATGCGAAGGTAGCTCAAGACTCTCATTTTTATATTGGTTGGGCGCATCAAAAGATGGAGCAATACGATGAAGCGATAGATCAGCTTGAAGCGGCGATAAACAAATATCCGAATAACGAGAATGCATCTAATTCTCAGTTTTTTGTAGCTCAAATCTACTATGCCAAGGGTGATATGGACGGCGCGATTGAAGCCTATCGGAGGGTAGCAGGCAATGCTAGTTTTGATTATGATACGCGACGTCAGGCTCAATATTGGATTGGACACATATACGAAAAAGGCGAAGAAATTGACTTAGCAGTTGAGGCGTATCAGCGCTTAATTAAAGAATTTGCCGAACCTCACCAAAACCCAACTCACCCTTCGAACAACATTGACGAAAACTACATTCAGAACCTTGCAGTCAATGAGTTTTGACGTACTCATCATGGTACATTGAGCCTGCCGATTAAGATTCACCGTGATTTAAGACAGTGCTTGTTCAAGGTCCTCGATGATATCCTTGGTGTCTTCCAATCCCACGGAAAGGCGCACCAACCCATCTGTGATACCCGAGCGAATCCGTACTTCCTTAGGTATGTGCAAGTGCGTGGTTGAAGCGGGGTGGCAGATGAGTGTGCGTACGTCACCAAGACTTACGGCGAGCGAGCATAGCTGCATCGAATCTACAAGCCGTTTACCAGCGTCTACCCCACCTTTGAGTTCGAATGCGATCATTCCTCCAAAACATTGCATCTGCCGCTTGGCGAGCTGATGCTGCGGATGGCTGGGAAGCCCGGGGTAACGCACCCATTCGATCGCAGGATGGTTTTCCAGAAAAGATGCAACTTGGTGCGCATTTTCGCAGTGTCGTGCAAAACGCAACGGAAGCGTCGCAATACCGTGAAGTGTCAACCAGGCGTTAAATGGACTGATTACTCCACCGAAATTTCGCAGTACCCGCGTCCGCGCGCGTTCCACGAATCCCGCCGAAGCCGCAATTGCCCCCGCAATCACCGTACCGTTACCACTCAGGTATTTAGTCATGCTATGAATGACTACGTCTATCCCTAGAGCTATGGGCTGTTGTCCACATGGCGAGGCAAATGTGCTGTCGATAATCGTCGTGATACAATAGTTCTGCGCAATTTCTGCACATGTTCGGATGTCGACGAGTGTCAGCGTCGGATTCGCGGGACTTTCAATATAAATCGCCTTGGTGTTGGATCGTATCGCTTGCTCAATCTCGCTTGCATGTGTTCCGTCTACAAACGTCGTTTGGATTCCCATGAGAGGCAGATCTTCATGGAGAAGATTGTGTGACGCCGAATAGAGCGAGTCCGTTGCAACGACGTGATCTCCGTATTCTAGCAGCGAGAACAGCGATGTGCTTATTGCCGCCATGCCCGACGCCGTTGCTAAGGCTGCCTCGCTTCCCTCAAGTGCGGCAATCTTAGCTTCTAGAACTGATTCAGTGGGATTTCCCCAGCGCGTATAAACGTAATCTGCGCTGTCATCGGCAAATCCATTTACACATTCGTCCGCTGTTGCAAACCGGAATGTGCTATTCTGGTAGATTGGCGGAATTAGAGGTCCTGTCCTTGGGAGTGATTCCTCACCAGCGTGTATGGCTTTCGTTGCCCACCCGTAGCGAAGTGGTTTAGTTGTCATATTTACTTCCTTTTCCTGAAAATGGGGCCTCCGAATTAGTTCTGAATCGCCGACCGTAAGGCTATGATATGGTTAGGTGTAGGTTCTGTCAAACAGATTCGTTTACGAAGTCAACCCGAGTCACCCTTGATAGTTAAAGCATGCCTGTTCTCGTGTGAGTCAACAGAAAGTGTTCACGCTATTCGTCTCCTGCGACTATGCAACTTTATAGATTGCTTTTCCCATCTTGATGGAAACAGCAAAGGCCTCTCACATACGCCTGACCACGAAGACTTATCCAGTTTCCCGATAGTCCCACGGCGAACATTGCTCGCTCGTTAGTCTTCTACATCCATGTGCAGGTGGGGTAAAAGCATCAGAAACTGAGTGGACGAGGAACAAGATTCCCTTGACATTTCAGAAAATCATCAGTTATGATTTAGCTGAGATCCATCGGAATTAGTTTGATCATTTTGATCATGACGATAGTTAATTTCATCCCATCATTGACATAAACAGAGCACTGAATCCTCATATGCGTTCTAATGCCGTGAGATATCATGATCTACTGTATTTGAAGTGTAGTGATGGGCTGACGGCAGCTGAAAGGATGTCCTGAATATTCCCAACGAGCATTCCTCGATTGCCCATCATCGAAGAACCGAATCGATGATGGGCTTTTTTATTTGTGAATCAGATTGTTTAGTAAAGTGAGATATCGTCCAGTGGAGAAAGTCTTCGAAACCTTGAATGAACGAGGCTTCATTCAACAATGTACTAATACGAATGAACTTGCGCGGATATTGTCAGAGAAAAAAATTCCCTACTACGTCGGATTTGATGCAACTGCCGATAGCTTCCATGTAGGGAGTCTTATCCCCATTATGGCAATGGTACACCTCCAACGCGCGGGACATACCCCGATAGCCATAATTGGCGGCGGAACAACGATGATAGGAGATCCAAGCGGGAAGACAACAATGCGGCAGCTGTTGTTACGGGAAACAATCGAAACTAATGGTCATAGGCTTCTTTCCCAGCTCAAGCGATATCTGGATTTGAGCGATGAACGCGGCACATTCTTGAACAACGCAGATTGGTTGCTACCACTTAACTACATTGAATTCTTACGCGATATTGGACAGCACTTTCGCGTCAATGAGATGATTAGGGCAGAAGCATATCGACAGCGCCTTGAACGCGACGAGGGATTGTCATTTATCGAATTCAACTACCAGTTGCTGCAAGCTTACGACTTCCTTCACCTCTTTAGACACCACGGTTGTGTGCTCCAACTTGGTGGTGACGATCAGTGGGGAAACATTCTGGCGGGCGTTGATTTAGTTCGTCGCTTAGAGGGCAAAACCGTGTATGCGCTCACCTTCCCACTTCTCACCACGGCGACCGGAGAGAAAATGGGTAAAACGGCGACTGGCGCAGTCTGGCTCGATGCCGACCGCACGTCTCCATACGAGTTCTATCAATACTGGGTTAACATCGACGACCGCGATGTCGAGCGGTTTCTGGCATGTTTTACCCTTTTGCCAATGGGTGAAGTCAAACGTTTAGGTCAGTTAAAAGGCGATTCGATACGCCAGGCTAAAAGGGTACTAGCCTATGAAGTAACCAAACTCGCCCATGGGGAGCCAGAAGCCGCGAACGCAAGTAATGCCTCGCACGCGGCTTTTGGCGCCGGAGGTGTTGATTTGTCGGCGATTCCAACCACAACGATCAGCGCCGATAGGTTAGCAGGAGGAATTGCCATCGCTGATCTGTTCTGTGAAGTCGGGTTGGAAAATTCCAAGAGCGCCGTTCGTCGCCTAATTGAGCAGGGAGGAGCGTACCTGAACGGAGAGCAGGTGAAAGAGACAGATGCCGTTGTCACGGAAGAACATCTCGATAATGGTACGTTGTTACTTCGTCATGGAAAAAAACGCTTTCGCCGTGTTGTAATCGGATAAAAACTTGACATTTAGACATATATTTGTTAAACTATAAATGCCTACGGGTAAACTTGTGTATCAGTAATCGAGCCATATGTGCTTTTTGCATCTACATACCAGCCTAGCAGATCGACGCGATAGTTGCGATGTTGTATATTATTGGTGCGTCTACGCTTGGGTGCTTCGTACATTCCTTTTGTATTTGCGCTCGGGTGGTGGGCTGGTGTCGATTTCAAAGGCTTCATAAGAATAATCTACACTAATTTGATCACAAAGCCCATCATTGACACGAGAGTCGATGGTGGGCTTTTTATTTGTGCATGGAAGAAAAGTTGGTAGCCGATAAGGAGACAGGAACTATGGTGATAATTATGGAGCCAGGGGCATCGCAAGAACAGATAGATCGTGTTGTTAAACGAATCGAGGATGCCGGAGTAAAAGCGCAGCCATCTGTAGGCGAAGAACGTACCGTTATAGGAGTCATCGGTGATAAAACTCGACTTGGAGACATGCCAATTGAATCAATGTCGGGGGTCGAACGCACCATGCCAATAAGCGCACCTTACAAATTAGCGAGCCGTCAGTTTCGCGGCGAACCGACGACTGTCGAAGCCAACGGAACGAAGATCGGAGGGAAAAAGCTTATCGTCATGGCGGGCCCATGCGCTGTTGAGAACACAGAGCAAATCACTACTATTGCGAAGGAGATCGCCAAATCGGGGGCAACTTTCATTCGCGGCGGCGCATTCAAACCACGCACTGGCCCTTACAACTTTCAGGGCTATGGCGAACCTGCTCTCAAGATGCTTGCAGAAGCTAGGCAGCTTACGGGACTTGGAATTATCACAGAAGTCATGACGCCACATGAGGTCGAGCTCGTAGGTAGGTACACAGACATCTTTCAACTTGGAACGCGGAGTATGCAGAACTTCTATCTTCTGCGCGAAGTTGGAAGATCAGGAAAGCCCGTTGTTCTAAAACGCGGGTTATCAGCAACGATTGAGGAATGGTTGCTTGCAGCAGAGTATATCCTTTCCGAAGGTAACCCAAACGTGGTTCTGTGCGAGCGCGGCATTCGTACCTTCGAGACGCACACACGCAATACGCTTGACCTGAACGCTGTGCCTGCAATCAAAGAGCTGAGTCATCTGCCAATCGTTGTAGATCCGAGTCATGGAACCGGTATCCGAAGCCTTGTCTCTCCAATGTCGAAAGCGGCAATTGCTGCCGGAGCCGATGGGCTGCTTCTTGAAGTTCATCATGATCCCGACAACTCGATGACTGGCGATGGCGTCCAATCGCTTTATCCCGATCAGTTCGATCAACTCATGCGTGACCTAAGATCCATCGCCGGAGCGATAGGTCGAGAGATGTAGAGAAGCTACACATGTAGCACATTACCAAAGAAAGGCGGATTCGGATCCGTGAAGGAGGTGATGAACATGGGGTTGAAGCCGACCGAAGAATCTGATTTGCGTGACACCGATCCTATTATTACGTCCGCAAGGGAACGGACCGAAGTTGAGGGAACTACGCTAAAGGAGGATGGAAGAATGTCGGAGCAAGTTTACATATTTGATACAACTCTTCGTGATGCCGAGCAAACCCCGGGTGCCGCGTTAAATCTGGAAGAGAAGCTAGAGATTGCCCAACATCTGGCTAAGCTGAATGTTGATATTATTGAAGCCGGTTTCCCAGTGTCATCTCCTGGTGACTTTGACGCAGTAGAGCGAATTGCGAACGAAATCGAAGGACCGGAGATTTGCGCGCTTTCACGAATCGTCGAGAAGGACATCACGGCGGCATGGGGTGCAATCAAGGACGCCATTAAACCTCGTATCCATACCTTCGTCGGCACGTCGGACATTCACGTTGCAGGAATTACCCGATCCGATCGCGACACGATATTGAAGCGAACGGTCGACGCCGTGACATATGCAAGGAGCCTGTGCGAAATTGTCGAATTTTCGCCAATGGACGCTGCTCGGACAGATCCTAGTTATCTGTTCGAAGTAATCGAGGCGGCAATTGACGCCGGCGCGACAATTGTCAATGTTCCTGATACTGTCGGATACGCAATGCCATCCGATTTCGGGAAATTGATTTCCGAGATTTCCGATAAAGTGGCAAATATTGGTGACACGGTCCTTAGCGTGCACTGTCACAATGATCTTGGACTTGCAGTGGCGAACAGCCTGGAAGCAATCAAGAACGGAGCGCGTCAGATCGAGTGTACCGTTAACGGTCTAGGAGAGCGGGCCGGGAATACTTCGCTGGAAGAGATTGTGATGGCACTTCGAACACGTAGCGATTATTTCGATGGATACTACACTGGAATCGATCCCAAGGAGATCGTACCGATAAGCCGTCGAGTTAGCCGAACTATGGGGATTCCAGTTCAGCCAAATAAAGCTATAGTCGGTGCAAATGCCTTTGCACATAGCTCAGGTATTCATCAAGACGGCGTGATAAAACAGCGAGACACGTTTGAGATTATTGATCCCGAAGATGTTGGTTGGCAGGAGAGTCAAATCATCCTCAGTCCACGATCAGGTCGAAACGCACTGAGACATCGCTTAAGCGTACTTGGTTACGAATTGGCGCAAGACGAACTCGAGAAAATCTATGAGCGTTTCCTTGAGATTGCAGACAAAAAGAAAGCGGTCCACGACGCCGATCTCGATGCGATCATGCGCGACGAAGTTCGCTCAGTTCCCGAGACCTTCCAACTGGAATATATCCAAGTCGTTTGCGGAACGAAAATATCCCCGACGACTACCGTGGGGATTCTGACCGAGGAGGGTCTCATTGAGGAAGCCTCAACAGGCGACGGGCCCGTCGACGCAGGATATAAAGCGATTGATCGCGTGGCTAAAATCCCGCTTGTTCTTGCGGACTATAGTATTAGGTCCGTGACGGAGGGGAAAGATGCTATGGGAGAGGTAACGATCAGGGTTCAGGACAATCAACACTCGATTGTCGGTTACGGTGCTAGCACGGACATCATTGAAGCAAGTGCAAAGGCGTACGTAGACGCGATCAACAAAGTCGTGCATTTGCGCAGCGAAGTCTGAATTCGGAGAAGAAGGGTTCTAATGTAGAGGGAAAGGTGAGAGATGGGAAAAAGGCTTCGGTTCTTCTTCTCTTCCGTCCGCAAGCCGCACTCTATTTCATTGGCAGCCACAGTATATCTTTGCTTTAACTTTGTGCAGGTGTTGAGACATGGGAATCTTCTTCTAGTTCAAGGATTTCAACTACGCTGACTTCTAGTAACGCTTTACCCTCTGCTAAAGCGGCTTCCTTTTGGAGGTGGGACTGAGTTCGTTGCTGATGTCTCAACGTCTCTACATCTGTAAAGGGATCGTAACTCTTGACGAAACGTCCATCTCTAAACACAACGACTTCACTGTTTTCCTCACTGACGATAATCGCCGCGAAAACTTCATCTAGTGATGACGCATAGATGCCTGCGTTGTGTTTAGCACTTCCCTTTTGCAGAGCTTCAACTTTCTTATACGCTCGATGAGTACGTACTCCTTCGACCATGATGCATGATCGGAAAGCGAATCCCTTCAGATTAATCAACAAAGCGCCGTCACGCTCCTCATAGCCGGTAATCTCCCCACTCTCATCCGTTATCTCAACCCTTTCACCCATATAATCAAGGACTTCATTAATATTGGAGGAAAAGATATGAGGTACTCCGTCCATCTCCTTGTATTTTTCCTGTGTAAGACTTTCTTTCTGACCATCGTGGAATTCCGAGAAATTCTCGCTCACCATGTTACGCTGATCAACTAGCAACAAGAATAAACCGCGGTTCGTTCTCATCTCCTTGTTCGATAATGCGAACTGTTTGGCGAGGGAGTAGAGTTTCTTTAGGTACAACTCAATGAGATCTTTTCTGTCCGCCCGAAGCGTCTCGACTTGAGAAGGGCTAAGCCCTAATTTCTTGATTTCTGTGTCAATTCCCTCCGCAATTTTGGCTTCTACATCGTTCTTCAATTGCTGGATTCTCGCATGAAGCGAATCATAATCTTGTGCTTGGTGCTGTAGTTTTTTCAATCGCGCATCGTAGTCTTCCCGTTCTCTCCTATATTCCTCCTTTAGGTCTTCTTTCTCTTTCTCCAAGAGTTTGGCATTCATTTCGGATTGCCTGCACTCTTGCCGAAGATGTCTTGGTGCGTCAAGCAATTGTTGATACTGTTTTCGCCTCAAGAACTTGAAGAAGAACATGCGATTACTCCCCTAAGGCGCCAGAGAAATGGGCAAACTTGAATGTCACCACTAGTCCCTAAAGCGCGCTATGTGTCGCTTCCTGTTTTCTTTTTTCGAAAATATCCTCTCGCGGTATATCCACCGGAGATTAACACAACAACCAGAAGAACAACGAGTGCCCAGTTAATGATGTATTTGGTAAAATCCAACTCTCGCAATCGTTTCGACGCTAAGTCGTATTCTACCGTGCCTTTACTTGCTTGCGATCTGACTCGGTTCCAGTAGCGTTTGGAAGACTCTTTATCGCCGAATCTGTCGGATAAGCGCGCCGTAGCGACTAGGTAAGCAATGTTTTCTATGTCCATACTGTCAACCGCTGCCGAGAATGAGTTGAAGAGTAGCACGGTCAGTTCGGGGGATAATGGAGGGAACTCGGTCGTTATTTCAATCCCCTTCTGAAACGCTGCAATCGCTCCTTCATTATCCGTTCGATTAAACCGTTCCTGAGCGACCTCAAACCACGTTTTTTCAATAAGTGTCAGATTGCGTTCAATCTCATCATGCCCCTGAAAGATAAAAGTGGTTTCAGCGTAGTAAATCTCCGCTGCCTCCGCCTTTAACGTGTACGTATTTCCAACCAACAGTAGTTTATCGGCGTTCCAATCCCCAAAGTGATATTTTCCGTCCAAGCCTATGGTCTGTCTGTATATTGTATCCTCAATCCATACAGTAATCTGTTCTAATATCTTACCCTCGGGAGGAATGATTTCTCCATACACCGTAATTGGATTTAACACCCACGAAACTTCAACAGCTTCGCCTTGGCTTAAGCCGATTTGAGCAGAACGTGTCGGCGGAATGAGATAGCCCTGCATTTTAACCTGTATTTCGTAGTTTCCCTTCTTTAGGTTATCAATCATACGGAGAGGGGTTGCACCTATATCTTTTCCGTTTAGGGAAACCGAGGCTTCCTCCGGCGTAGTGATGATCTTGAGCATCGCAGGGAGTTTAAGAATTGGCATCTCCACATCGCCGGTTGGCACGACAATGCTCTCCTGTGGCGGCGTTTCTGTGACAAGGTACTCGTGGAGTTCGCCAATAGTTATCTTTCGATTGTCGTTTAAATCACTTGCATCGGTGTTGAGTGCTGACAGTACTGTCCGAAGCAGAGCATCTTCATCTTTTTTGGATGACTTGATCGATATGAGTGCCGAAGCACCAAGCAGTTCACGGTTGGCAAGGTACGCATAAATGTTCGGATCGTTCGTGTAGCCGTCAAAGAGAACGGTTACATGTTCTGCACCAGTTTCGCGAAACCAACGGTTTAGTTGGATATCTTGCACGGCGTCTGCTAAATTCGTTGATTCGGCGCCGTGGGTTAAGAGGTATATCGAGTTCTGCCTCCGAGGTTTGGTCACGTCTCCACGATAGAAAAAAAACAACCGTTCTCCATGCTTCATACCTGCAACAAGGTTCCGAATCGCCTTGTGAAGTCCCCCTCTAGTACATTCTTCCCCTTCAATGTGCTGTATCTGATTTGAAGGTACCTTTCCGCGAACGGTAAGGAGGTCGGCGAATGCCGCAAAATCCGCTGTTGAACGCGCATCAGGGTTGGCGTCTGCGAGCAGCCAGTGCGCTGAAGCATCAGCGGACTGGGCGCATATCGGTGGCATGGCAATCGATACGTATCCGGTAATGATTACGATGAGTAAAAGTATATGTTTCATCATAGCCCGTTAAACCGTGATTATACGTTTTTCTTTCTCTTCTCAAGTGCTTCCCATAGCAGAGAAACCGAGTTTTCGGATATTGTTTGCTAACTTTACGTGTAAATTCGCCTGATCTTCGTCAATCTCACGCTTCCACGTGGAAGATATCGGTGTCTGCAGCTTTGTCGGACAAAGGAGACGACCTATGTTACTCTATTATCTTGACTTCACCGTCATCGACCATGATCTCATACGCTTCGACTCGCAATCGTGGATCAGTTTGACATGCTCCCGTCTTAGCATCGTAGACGTAGCCGTGCACTGGGCACGTGACTACCCCATTCCGAATCCGACCCTTCGCCAGCGATCCCATCGCATGAGCGCAGATATTACTCAATGCGCAGAAATCTCCATTGTCGTTGAAGACCGCTATCCGGCGTCCTTTGAAGGTGAGTGCTTTGCCGCGACCTAAGCGAATATCAGAGACTTTGGCAAGCGTCGCATAGTTTGGCATCCGTATTATCCACCTTGTGAAGCGTTTCCAATACTGGCAATCTCTCACTCTAAGCATAACAAACACAGAGTATTTGCGTCAAGCCAAATGCAAGGTTTCAACCTTTCTCTTGCTTTACACCGAGAATTGTGGCAGAATACCTAACAAGTGTTGTTTTGCCGCTCCGTATGGATTGAATGGCAATCGCAAAGGTATTGGGGGACCTCAATTCGCAACTTGCGAGCTAATACATATCTAACTTGAAGATTCAAGATTGAGACGAAAAGAACCGGGGACTGGGAAATGAGAAGAGGATTTGGTTTTGTTACAGGTATTCTAATCGTGTTCGTAACATTTGTGACGAGCATTAACGCGGACATCGGACGTTGGTCGCCGCTAGGACCGATATATGGCGCTGTTGCACGAGCGATGGTTTCAAACGGGCTTTATGTATATGTTGGTACGCGGGGAGATGGGGTCTTCCGGCGGGAAATAGCCTGCGCAGACTGGAGACAGATTGGCCTACGGAATCGCAGTATTAACGCGTTGGCAATTCACTCGCAAGTACCTGGTACTATCTTCGCCGGATTGCAATCAGACGGGGTGTACGTCAGTCACAACGGCGGACTAACGTGGGCAGAGACGAATCAATTTGCAAGAGACACCATACTCGACATCAAGTGGCATCCCAAAAACCCCAATTTGCTATGTTTAGTCGGGTACTTCAATAAGGTAGCAATCAGTCGTGATCGAGGACTGACTTGGGAACCGAGAAATCATGGGCTCGGAGATGCTTCTGTAATTCGTTCGATTGAGTTTCATCCTGAGGATGAAAACATCATGTTTTCGGCAACATCGGGAGGAGGGGTGTTTAAGAGTGTGGACGGAGGCATAAGCTGGACACCAGCTAATACCGGGATTACCTCAAGAGATGTTCGCTGTCTTACGTATCAGCCTCTGACAGATATTTGGTATGCGGGAACATACGGGCATGGTGTTTTTCGTAGCCATGATATAGGCGAGAGTTGGAAGCCAATAAATTCGGGAATACCGAGGATATACCCTTACAGCTATCTTCATGTGCTCGAAGTTGACCCTCGTAAACCAGATCTCGTATACGCAGGTTCGCGCGAAGGGTTTTTCATTAGCCGCGACCGAGGCGATACTTGGGAAAGCCAAGACGCGCTTTTGCCGTTTGATGTTCGCACTATTGAACCGCTGGCAACGGGCCTTTTGGTAGGCACGTGGGCTGCGGGCGTGTTTCAGAAAACGGTGTCTGACGCGTGGGTCCCATGGAATGAAGGGTTAACCAATATTAATATCAGCGGCTTCGTCATAAACCCTGCAGATCCGCGCATGATGGTTGCAACCACTTGGGGAGCGGGGTTATATGTCACGAGAGACGGGGGAGAAACTGGCATCTGTCAGATTCAGGAATAACCAATAAGATGACCATTGACACCGTTATTCCGCCGGGCAAGCCAACACGGATTTATACAACCTCAGACGGGAGAGGGATTTTTCTAAGCGAGGATTCCGGTAGAACATGGCGTCCCATTAATAACGGTCTAAATGCAGGAATTGTCACCAGCATTTTACTCGATCCGGTACACCCAAATCGAATATATGCAGGTACTGAATATGTTGGACTCTATCGCAGCGATGACGCTGGCGAAAGTTGGCAGCAAACCGGATTGGATCGCTATGCCATATGGGAAATAGCCGTCAACCCCCAGAATCCTGATATCATCTATGTCGGAACTTGGGGTATAACGGCATATGCTTTTGAGGGACTTGCTGTTCTACGCACTCTTGACGGAGGAGCGACATGGGAGATAGTGCTTGAGTTGAATGACGCCGCCCTAGCACTGGCAATCAATCCAACTAACCCAGATCATGTTTATGTGGGGACGCATGGCAGTGGGGTTTTTAAGAGCGTGGACGGTGGTGAGTCTTGGGAACGGATTAATCAAGGCCTTGGTGAACTCAAGATTTGGGATCTGCTTATTGCCCCGTGGGATCCTAATTATCTGTATGTTGCAACTGGCGGCGGGGGTATCTACTATTCCGCCAATTCAGGAGATCATTGGGTTGAAATGAACGACGGTCTCGAAAACTTGAATTTTTCCGCTATCAGTCTAATCTCAGGGAAGATGAATCAGCTAATAGCTGCCGGCTCTTCAGGGTTTTACTCCTATTCGTTACCTTCACCAAGCTTGGAACCAGCCGAAGTAATTAACCCGATAGTGGAAAGAACAGAAGTATTTGCCAACTTTCCAAATCCCTTCAAATCGGAAACGTGGATGCCTTATCAGCTTATAGATGATACGAACGTGCGGATTTCAATTTACAGCGTTGATGGTGTCCATATCCGAACACTTCAAGCAAACAATCGACAACGCGGTGAATACAACACACGCGGTGCAGCCGTGTATTGGGACGGTAAAAACAACCGGGGAGAACAGGTCGCCAACGGCACGTACTTTTACCGTTTTGAAGCAGGCGATTATCGCGCTACAAAGAAAATGGTGATTATGAGGTAGTAGAAAATGACCTTGTGAGCAGGCAGGAATGACTCTGTTTTGCGTTCAGCGCAACAGTAAAGGCGATTTTAGAAAACGCTCATTGTGAAGATAGGTTTTGGTAAGTAATCCAAGTTGCCACGTTCGTTCGAAAGGGGTACAGAAACCGAGATATTATTTCCTCTGTGAATACACGACATTAACGGAAATCGGGTTAATCTACCTATACTTTAGCGAACGGAAACCATAAATTCGCTTTCTCTGTTATGGGTGGCAACCTACGTAAAGCATTAAATCGAGACCACTATTTTAGTGTACGCACAGTCTCTTATTTCTCAATGTGTACATGAATAAGGCGTATACAATGGGGACGGTATACTTGGTTCTCCCGCCGACATTACATTAACTCTTCATCGCGAAAGACATCCAGGAGCCGTATACGCGATCAATTACGTGTGTTTTCTACGTGGTGAATTCCAGTTACTGACCACACCAGCACTGTTCCATCATTACTTCCACTCGCGAGCACACTTCCATCCGGGTTGAACGCAATGCTCGTGACCGCATCTGTGTGTCCTGTCAGGGTGTGAATGTGTACTCCCGTTGCCATGTCCCACAATCGGATGGTTTGGTCACCGAACACGTCCCCGCTCCCGCTTGCGAGCGTCACTCCATCCGGGCTAAACGCCAAACTACGTACTGAATCCGTATGTCCGAATAGAGATTGTTTGTGCACTCCGGTTGCTGTATCCCAAAGCCGAACGGCAGTGTCGTCCCACATAGCCGCGCTCGCGAGAGTGTCGCTGTCTGGACTGAATGCAATGCTCAAAACCGGTTTTGTGTGTCCCCTGAGTATGTGTTGAAGTTTGCCTGTAGCTAAATCCCAAAGACGTACGGAATCTTCTCCATAGCTAGTACCGCTAGCTAGCATTCTTCCATCCGGGCTAAGTGCAACACAATTGACTGAGCTTCTATGGCCCCTAAGCGTTAGTTTAGGTTCTCCCGTGTTAACATCCCACAAGCGGACAGTATTGTCCCAACTCCCACTAGCGAGAGTTTCTCCGTTCGTGCTGAAAACCACACTATAAACAAAACCCGTGTGTCCCGCGAAAGTCTGCGTTTGAATCCCCGCGACGACATCCCATAGGCGGATACTATTGTCCCAGCTCCCGCTGGCGAGTGTGCCTTCGTCTGGGCTATAAGCGACGGTCGTAACCCGACGAGTATGTCCGGCGAGGGGCTGCTTGGGGTGCCACGTTTTCGCGTCCCAAAGCTGAATCATGTTGTCGTCCTGCCCACTGGCAATTGAGGAGCCATCCGGGCTGAATGCGACGCTGGTAATTGAAGTTCCATCAACGGAATAAACCTGCTCATTCTCACCTGTAGTGGCGTTCCAGATCTGAACGGTATTGTCATGACTGGCGCTAGCTAACCTGGAGCCGTCAGGGCTAAATGCGATACCGGTGATAGAATCTGTGTGTTCAGAAAGCGTTCGTATGTAGCCGCCCGTGATGCTGTTCCAAAGTCGAATGGTGCTATCGCGACTCCCGCTGGCGAGGATGGTACCGTCTGGACTGAAGCTAATGCAAGTGATCGATCCGTTATGTCTAGGGAGAGAATGCTCATGTTTTCCCGTCAAAGCCTCCCACACTGTCATTCTCTTCGGTTTGGTGAGAGTCCTACGATGTTTGCCTGACAATGTATCCCACAGTCGGATAGTCATGTCACGACTCGCGCTCGCCAGTGTCCTTCCGTCCGGGCTAAATGCTATGCTGGTGACCCAATCCGTATGCCCGGATAACGTTTGCTTCGATTTCCCGTTCGTCGCGTCCCACAGCCGGATGGTGAGATCACGGCTGGCGCTAGCAAGTGTACTTCCGTCAGGACTGAATACCACGCAATCTATTCGACTCGTATGTTTGTCGAGAGTCTGATTCTGTAATCCAGCGATTTCTCTCCATAGCCTGATGACGCCGTAACGACTCGCGCTGGCAAGCGTACCTCCGTCTGGGCTGAACGCCACACTTGTAACGTAACCGCGATGTCCAGTGAGGGTACTCTTGGGTTTCACTGATGCGGCGTCCCACAGACGGACAGTATTGTCAAATCCACCATGTGCTTGGGCGTCCCCTCCTCCACTGGCGAGCATGTTACCATCCGGGCTGAACGCGACGGTCGATACCTCATCAGTATGTCCCGCAAGCAGGCCCACTTCCTCGAACGTCTCCGTATCGTAGAGCCAAATGCCAATCGTACTGGCAACTGCAAGACGTTCCCCGTCGGGCGAATACGCGATATTACCGGATATTGACCCCTTACCGAGGCGTGCAATGGCACCATTAGGCAAGCCCCACTGAGTGTAATCTTGCGCAGAGGCGCTCTGTAGAAATAGAATAACGATCAACGGTAGAATGCAATTGGGGAGCGGCGCAGTTCTCACCTGAATACCCTTGGTTAGATTGTTGCATGCGCCTAGCCTATACACTGTCCGGCTAGTGCAAAGAGGGGGTTCTCTGTCATTCGAAGATGCAATTTGATACAGACCCGGAAGCGAAAATACAGTCTATCGAAACCCGGAGGATTCGTCAACGAAGTTCGCTGCTCGATCTAGAGAATAGCCTCGCTTTTCAGGGCAATATGAACTACGCCGAAACGAATTCTTTCGCGACATTTCCACCTCAATACGAAGACGCACAGCTTAGCGTGTTACTGTACACCAGTCGCGATGTTTTACTGCGACCTTCTTTTAGATTCTAGATATGTCCGCCTTGGGCGCTACCCGGAAATTCCATGCAAACCCGCGCATACTGTGGTATACTAGATTATCCTCAGATTCCGAGGTGACCAAATTCCGAATGGACTAGATGTAACACTGAAATACTGACTTTCTCTGAGTGGTCAATTCTCGCCAATGTAGACTTGGCGACCATTTAAGGAGTAGAGTTGATTGCTAGCGTCAACATGCCTATGCAACTTCATATCCTTGTTAGTGGTCATGTACAGGGCGTCGGTTTCCGCGATTTTGCACGTCGAAACGCTAAGAGATTTGAGATTCGTGGCTTCACCAAGAACCTGGCTAACGGCGGCGTTGAAATTGTCGCTGAAGGGGACAAAGTAGCGCTGAATAGCTTCCTTGTTATGCTAGAAAAGGGACCTTCCGCGGGTAGGGTTGACCGTGTCCGGATTGATGAACGCGATTGTAGTGGCGAATACACGGGTTTTGAGATTCGCTTCTAGGCTTGTGGGCTAGTCCTTTGTCGTTTGGGATTCATTGTCCGAATTGATACATAACCCAAGTTGCCACCTATTGTTAATAGTTGAACTTGAATTTTTCCGAGTGTTATATTGCGGTCTTGCTTGGTTTGGATAGACATATCCAAGCCGTATCCGTATGTGTGCAGTGGATTTGCCAATCCACTGCGAGCAGATTCAGTCGATTTAGCTTACATTGCCCCGGTTTGCGATGTATCTTCTAAGAGGGTCGGGCTAGAAGCCCGATCTACGGGAATGGGTAGCAACTTGCGTTACATAAGAGCATCGCGCATCTCGCGTGATAAGCTATCCGAGAATGTGTAAATCAGTCGTGTTTTATGCCAACAACTGTTAAAATTCCCGGGATACTCCTTGCGGCAGGGCTATCCATCCGAATGGGTGAACTGAAACAGCTTCTTCCCTTCGGAAACAGTACCATAATCGAAACGATAATCGATAATATGCTCGACTCCAAGCTTGATGAGGTCATCGTCGTAATCGGTCACGAATCAGACAAGGTACATGGGACGATTCAAAATAAGCCAGTCAGGGTGGCATTTAACCCCAACTATCAACAGGGGATGCTCACGTCCGCTCAGTGCGGTGTGCAAGCATTACCTGATTGCGCTGAAGCGTTTGCGCTGATGCTTGTCGATCAGCCGTTTATCACCGCAGATCTCATCAATCGCGTTGTTGATGCCTATAAAGACTCGAATAAAGGAATTTCGTTACCAAGTTATAACTATCGCCGCGGGCATCCCGCCATTTTTGATCGGCGTTACGCTCCCGACATCCTCGCACTCGACGCGGAAAGCGGCGGCATTAGATCGCTCTTCAAAAAAAACGCTGACGATATCCATTACGTCATCGTTGACACAAACCGCGTCCTGAGAGACATTGATTATCGTAGAGATTACGAGGATGCGCTAAAGGACGAAAAAGCAGAATAATGGATTCGATGACTTCACTGCCTTAATCATACCCGAATTTTGCTCGACTAAAAACTTGGGTAAATCTAAATGTTTGAATCGATTGAAGAAGTGCAGAAAGCATGCGCGAAGAGCGAGTACATTACCGACCGGGCGTTGGCAACGACCCTCTACTTAGCCCATAACTTAAACAAACCGATTTTTCTTGAGGGTGAACCGGGGGTTGGGAAAACAGAAGTCGCGAAAGTGCTTGCCAATATAACAGGTGGAAAGCTAATTCGTTTGCAGTGCTATGAAGGCTTAGACGCAAATAACGCATTGTACGAATGGAACTATACCAAACAGATTCTACAATTGCGCATAGACGAAGCACAAGGGATTGACAAAGACCGAATTGGCGCCAGCCTCTTCAGCGAGGCATTTCTGTTAAAGCGTCCGCTCCTCGAAGCCATCCAGAGCGATGGCGGATCGCCTCCCGTGTTACTTATTGACGAAGTGGATCGAAGCGACAGCGAGTTTGAGGCATTCTTGCTAGAAATCCTGTCCGACTTCCAAATCACGATTCCGGAGATAGGCACAATTCGAGCGAAGCACATTCCGTACGTCGTATTGACATCGAATCGCACGAGAGAGGTTCACGAAGCCCTCAAACGCCGTTGTCTCTATCAGTGGATTGACTACCCTTCGCTTCAAAAGGAGTTATCGATCGTGAGAACCAAGCTCCCTCATATCAATGATATGCTTGCACGGCAGTTGTGCAACATGATGCAGATATGGCGGGAAGGCGATTATTATAAGAGACCCGGTGTAGCCGAAACACTGGACTGGGGTCTAGCACTCATTGCACTTGGGAAAGATGTGCTCGATCCCGATGTTGTTGATGAGACCCTTGGTTGCCTCTTCAAATATCAGGATGACGTTCAGCGCGCCCAAGGGTCGGATTTGCATGAGTTCATCGCTCGGGCGAAGCGCTTGTCAGATTCGTCGTCGGCTGAAAGATCAGAGAAAACAGATTAGGTTTATTCGCAAAGGTTACCCCATGGGACAACGAACACTAACTAGAGAAATCACCGCCTTCTGCCATCTCCTCAAACAGATGGATATCAAGGTTACAACAACGAATCAGATTAGTTTCTGTCGCAGTTTGGAACTCATTGACATTGCACAACGTGACGAATTTTACCATACAGCTAGAACAAACCTGATAGCGAATGAGTCTGATCGCAAAACGTTCGACCTGGCTTTTGACCTATTCTGGAAATACCCTCGCCCGACTCCACAGCCGTTAGGGGATAACGACAGTGATGATGCTCCGTCAACTGATGAATCCGCACTTCAAGAACTTGCCGACATAGTGCAGGAGGATGGGGGAAATTTTTCAGTTAATGAGTGGCTAGAATTGAACAGCGAGGAACACACAGAGCAGGAAACCGGCGATACGATTGCCTATAGTCCCGATGATGTTCTGACGCAGAAGGATTTCAGCAAGCTGTCACAAGAGGAGATTGAAAAAGCACGCGACGCCATCGCAAAATTTGCGGCGTTGCTTGCCACAAAATTGAGTCGACGCAAGGAATCGGCGGTGAAGGGCAAAACCATTGACTTCAGACGAAGCTGGCGCAAAAATGTCGCATTTGGCGGTGAATTGTTAACCCTCGTCCACAAACGCCGCAAGATAAAGAAAAATAAAATCCTCCTACTCTGCGATGTCAGCGGATCGATGGATTGTTACTCGAAATTTCTGATTCAATTCATTTATGGTATGCAACAGGAGATTAAGGAAATTGAAGTCGCTGTGTTCAGCACTCGTTTGACAAATATCACTGGCCTCCTTCGCCGCAAGGGCGTAGAGGAAGGGCTCCGCGAGATGGCAGAAGTAGTCCCCGACTGGTCCGGTGGAACGAAAATTGGTGAAAGCATTGTTGGCTTCTACCGCGAATTTGCACGCTCCTTCACGGCTAATCGGTCCATAGTCATCCTAATCAGTGATGGCTGGGATCAAGGAGATGCAGAGGTGTTGCAGCGATCGATGGAAATGCTAAGTCGGCACGCATACAAGTTAATATGGCTCAACCCGTTACTTGGTAGTAGCGGATATCAACCTGTTTGCCGAGGGATCCGTACCGCTTTACCGTATGTTGATTATTTTCTTCCTGCCCACAATCTGGAAAGTCTTGTGAAATTAACGAAAGTGTTGATACCGATTTGGTCTCGTTAAAACAGGTGTTTGCAATGACGCAAGTTCAGAGCAATACGCAGACAATCTTCTTCGTTCACTTGTTATACACTGCTAATCTCTGACAACTCTATACGTTCTCTGTAGATTTGTTGTCTCCTCTTCCCTGCTAGTGGAACCCCTGCTACGCGCTCCCCTCTAATGGTCAATCGTACCTGAATTTGCACTTGAAATTGTTACAACGTCAAATCCCATCTGAACTATTTTAGGGAACAAAATGTGCTACTCTTGGGGTGTGATAATACAGGAATAATTCAAGAATGGGGATGATGTGCACTTTCCAAAATTAGGGGGTGGTTACGAATTCTATATGTTTCCCATCCTCAGCGCTTCTAGCTTGTTTCTGTGTCAGATGGCCTGTAAGCGGAGAAACTAGCGTGAAACTTCGCAGCGACAGCAATAGTCCCCGATTTGCGATTGAGTTTCTGGATTGGAACGAAAGAGTAACGTGGGAGTATTGCCTTTTGAGCGAAGGGCGAGTGAATAGAAATCCGCAAGAGGCCGTTTTTGGCCGATAGATGGGCAACTTAGAGCCTGTTTGAAAAGTCAGTAGCAAAGCCATTTTTTGTCATTTGTAGGAAGTTTTTTCATGTATTTATTGTTGTCTACTACATACCTGTCGCCCCGCTGGGGCTTTTAAAGGCTGGTGCGCAGTGCGCACCTTACCTTACAAATGTACTTTTCAAACAGGTTCTTAGCTCGACTTTGTACATTTAAGCAGTATGAGAGATGGTGTCAATAAAGCGTTTGAGAAAAACAGGAAAAATTTTAACTATCTAGTCTTTATGGTTGACTTGTGAAAAAGTCTTCCCTATAGACTAGAACTAGTGTTTCACGCGACCTGATGCATCGGGAGAAGTCGCTGGCGATTTCTAAAAGCCTCTAACCTTTAGATCTCTATGGGATTTCTATCGCACTCCTTATTCAGTCGTTTGATCCTTCGCTATTCGCTCAGTTGATCCCACGCTGGGGCTTTGGTTTAGTGTGGCTGGCTTGCTATACACCTTTAAGATTTCTATCGCACTCGCTGTCCACTCGCTTGATCACCGCTGGCGCTTTCAAAGGCTGGAGGGATCTCTATCGCGCTCATTATTCATTCGCTTGATTGCGGTGCGCACCCTACAGACTTCAGTTTTGTACAAAGTCCAGCTTAGGTAATGAGGACTCGAATCTTTGGCCACCTACACAGCACGGAAAATTGTCTCAAATCTAAGGAGAAGACATCATGCTTAGGTATCAATCTCGATTTCTGATGTGGGGGATATTGCTTTTCTCTCTAATCCTTTTTCCCGGAAATCGTCTGATGGGTTCAACTCTGTTCGAAACCATGGAACGTGCCGAGTCATATATCATTGCAAGTCAAAACGAGGATGGCGGCTGGCCTTTAATACCTGGAGGAGATAGCGATGTCGAAATCACCTCTTTTGCCATGCAAGCTCTAATGTTCAAGGGATGGGGCACCGGTTCAACCGTCATACGTCGAGGAGTGAGGTATCTGACGAGCCAACAGAAAGAAGACGGCAGTTGGAACGGTAACACGGCACATACCATCTTTGTGCTGGTGGCGCTCGACCAAGCGGAAACGGATGATTCAGAGGCAAGGTTCGCAGGCTTAAAATGGATTACTAACGCACAGAATGAGAATGGGAGTTGGGCAAGAGAAATCAATAAACCCGGTAATCCGTTGAACACCGCCGCCGTACTAGCTGGGCTGAAGCGAATGGATTTCACAGCAAACTTCTCGCCGGTTTCGAGAGGTGCTGACTGGCTTGCCGAGCAAATCAATGTGGATGGTGGATGGTCCTTGAAGCGTGGTGGTCGCTCGGATGTGCTTGTCACGTCATGGGTATTGCAAGGATTGGCGCCGGTCTATGACATTGATGCCCAGATTGTATGGCTGAAACAGTTGCAGAATGAGGACGGCGGTTTCGGAAGGAGAAAGGGAGAAAATAGCGATCCTGAGATCTCGGCGTATGCCGTGATGGCTCTTGCGGCCGGAAAAGACCCACTAAATACGGATCGTGTTACGCTTGGATATTTGACGACCGTGCAGCAAGAAGATGGCGGCTTTGTTAGTGATACCCCCATTGAATTGAAAGAACCCGCGGCAAACCTACAAACGACTTGCTTTGCACTGATCGCCATGTACGCGAGGAAGACGGAACAGGACCTTGAAAAGTGATGTTTTCGTTCTGAAACACGGACAAAGTTCGATCGAGCCAGATTATCTAACGTCCTTTGTCGGCAGAAAAAGATCCGGGAATTACGTAATATACTCCATTTGTAGCCTTACTGACTCGCTCTGGAAAATCAGTTGATGGATCCACATGTACTTTGTCATGGCGCGCTTTTGAGCTCCGCATTGAAGATGCTCCGATGACGTTCACTTGTGCATCCGCCTGTCGACAAACTCCAATAGCTTGGTCAACACTATACCCTTTGTCCGCCCGATGGCTTGTTGGCTCATCTGTGACAATTACGAGAATTAGCTTACGATCCGTGGGCGTTTTAAGTTTCGGCACGCCTTCTATCACCGCATCAAGAAGATGCTCATCTCCTTGCTTGGGCATCTGGAAGAATTGCTTAATCTGATCGGCATCCAATGGAGGCTTGGTGACAAGCACGACACTCTGTCCGCCACCACTTGCCGCCCAAAAACGGACAACCCCAAATCGGTAATCGGCCTTAGCCGCGTCCAAGATTTTTACTAGCTCATCTACTCCACGACAGATTTCCTCGTCCTTCGTTTTCATGCTTAGGCTTGAATCAAGCATGAAAACAATGTCGGCGGGTTGCAATGCGTTCGCGGCAATGTGTTGAGCAGTTAACTTAAAGATTCCTTCAGTCTTGAGGATGGACCTGTCTAAGTCTCGTGGACCGTGAAACCTCACCCCACCTCGATTTTTGCCCGTGACAGAATAGAATTTACCGGCCGTTTCATTCGTTAACTTAATCTGTGCCGATTCGGTTAGCCCTATTGCGTTAATATGTATGTCGTCCCGTTTGCACAGATCGGTAATTTGCATCACAATCTTGTCCTTCGCATCTTTCGCAGTCCAAGACGTTCGCAAATCCGAATGCGTCACAACGAGTAAATGCTTCGACGCATCAGGTCGAAAGTCGGTTTGTCTCAGTGTTTGCAGCATTATGTCAAGTCCATAACCAGGTGCAGAATTGCCCGGTCTGAGTCGCAATTTTCGGAACCAAACCTGACCAACCAAATCACTTGCAAACGGTTGAACGCGGGCTTTCGGTTGACCATCAAGTCTCTGGAGCGAAAATCGGCAGTCAATGAACTCCTCGTCAAATACTTCAGCCACATCAGGAAGTATTTCCTCGATTGCTAGGATATTGTCCATCATACTTCGGCTTCCATCAATGAGGAATACCAAATCTACCATAAAGTTTTGGGCATTGCCGCTCATATACCGAGCTGCCTCAAGAACTTGATTAGCCACACGTGCGGCTGAATCTGTGTTTCCTTCATCCGGATGCTCATCCGGCATCTCAACTATGTTAAACTCAGATTGTGCCGCGGCTTCTATCGCAACCGTCGCATCAATACTTAACCAAATTGCGATTATCGTCCACGCAATCCGTCCTAGTATGGCATTGCGAATTACCATGTGACCTCCTCTCCTGTCGTGTCTCAGCGATCTTCATGTTGGAATTGCGAGGTTCTGTTGAGTTTGCGCGATGAAATCATGCGTCGCACAACCGCAACAGTGGCCAATTTGGTGGCTGAATTGTCTTCAGTAGACTTTCTTAAACCCTGGGCCAATGTATGTGTAAAATAATTTAGATTTGACTATCTGTCTTGCGTCGACGAAGTCGGGATTCTCCAATTCACTTGAAGAATCACTGAAAGACTAAGTAGAAAGTGAAATGAGGATCAGATCCGAGCGATGCTCTTCTTGGTGTCGACCCTGAGATCCGGGCATAACGAAGAATACACGGCCTGAAATTCCCGGGGCTCGTTTCTGAAACTCAACAGAAGGCAGGTCGGCGCGGGCGCCCAAACGACCGCTATAAGAGCGAGCCCCATTGAAGATTGCCCGATAACATTCACTTGTGTGCCAGCCCTTCGACAGACACCAATGGCTTGGTCGACGGTATTTTTTTCCACGCGAAGTTCTGGAGACCATCGGTAACAATTACGAGGACTAGCTGGCAGTGCATAGGTGTGTTCAGTTTCGGCACGCCTTTCACCACCGCGCGGAGGAGATTTCTCTTTCCCTGTTTGGCCGAGGTTATCTTCAATCTGCAATGGACTATCAGTACCAGCAGCCAAAATATCAAGACAGTTCGTTTTGCGTCGTGATGTTACAGTCGTTCTCTAATCGATTTTGGTGCGCAACTTTTGTGCCATTCGCGGCAGCCCGAGAATATCAACCACACGGAGCGTATTCTCCTGTTTATTGCACAGATTAGGTCAGCCAATTCAACCGTGCTGCACTACTTGGTGCACGGGAGCCAGCATTTCGCAATTGGGCGCTCAATGCCTAGCTCGCGAGCTGAATGATTGAAATGGATCGATGGATTGAAAGAGGGAGACGAGAAGGAGGAAACAAGATGCATCAACACCAAGATTCGCTGAACGCCGCCGTGATATGCGCCGAACTCAAGCAATGCGGATTCAAAGACACCGATCCTCCATTTCTACTAGTCGGAGACTCCAGGCATAATGTAACGTACACCGTTTGTAATCGCGGCGACTCGTTTTTGAAAATCAACGGAAGGGGACGTAGCGCGCCCTCCGAAGCGCCCCTTATAGGAATGAATGTTCATAGCAGATTCTCCGATGACATTTACTTGAGCACCAGCTTTCCGACAAACACCGATGGCTTGATCAACAGTGTACCCTTTTTCCGCGCGAAATCCTGTCGATCCATCTGTAACAATCACGAGTACAAGCTGACGATCCTTAGGGGTTTTGATTTTGGGCACTCCCTTTATTACAGCTCCGATTAGGTGTTTGTCTCCTTGCTTGGGCGCGCGATAAAGTCGCTTAACCTGCTCAATGGTCAATGGCGGCTTGGTAAGGACTACTACACTTTCGTCGCTGCCGATTGCTGACCAAAAACGGATAACGCCAAATCGGCAATTGACTCCTGCCGATTCTAGAATGTTCGCTAGTTTCTCAATACCGGCGCAGATTTGGTCTGTTTTGATTTTGTTAGATTTAGCTGCCATGCTTATGCTTGAATCAAACATAAAAACAACATCGGCTGGTTGCTTTACTGTGGAGGCAATATGCTGCGCAGTTAGCTTGAAAACGCCTTCAATTTTGAGAATCGACTTGTCTAAGTCTCCCGAGTTGAGAAATTTAATGCTCTTCTGACCGCCGCCAGAGATGGCGTAAAATCTGCCACCCGTATTAGCTGCCAACCGTATCTGTGCGCTTCCGCTCGCGCCGATAATATTGACATGAATATCGTCCTGTTTGCATAGGAGGACAATCTCCTTCACAATCTTGTCTTTCGCTTCTTCTGCAGTCCAGTCAGTCTGTAATCGTGAGTTGGTTACAACCAGTAAATGTTTTGCGGCATCGGGTCGAAAGTTCGTCTCCTTTATCGTCTGTAATATTGCGTCAAGTCCATTACCGGTCTCGGCACCCCGCGATATTTGCAGTTCACGAAACCACGCTTGACTGGAAGCTAAATCGTTCTCAAACGATTGGATGGTGGTTCTTGGTGCACCAGCAACCTTTTCGAACGACACCTGGGCGAATCGATAGTCGATTAATCCTTCCTCAAATATGTTAGCCATGTCGACGAGAGTTTTTTGAAGTTTAGAGATTCCGTCCGCCATACCCCGGCTACCATCTATGACGAACACAAAATCTACCTTCGAATTCTGGGCTTTATCGGTTACTTGCTGAGCAATTTTCAGTACATTCGCTTTCAAATCTGCCGATATATCTGCTTTGGCTTTTTCTTGGCGCTGTTGAGGCATTACTACTCGCTGCCGCCGAATTCGCCGTGCTTGTGCGAAAACTTGCATCGCAACTGCCCAATCAATACTCAACCAGACCATCATTAACATCCAAGCAATTCGCCTCGCCAGAGTTCGCCAGTTATCCATTGATCTTATCTTCCCGTTTTTTGCGTCAATTTATGGTGAATGGGACAACTTGCTGGTGTCATGAGATGTGCGTTAGATTCATTGAATACCATTAACATAACTGCCCCACTAGATTGCTGCCAATTGGCATTCTGAAGTTTATCACATTCCAATTCCAGCCGCAATTCTAACAATGATTTGGACTTGAATGCGCTTTGCCCGTGTGCTAAACTAAGTCCAAGATGAAAACGTCCGATCTTGATTTAAGGATGACCTATTGTGAAACGGGAAGTTGAGATCTCACGTGAAACGCGGGAGACACAAGTTGAGCTAAAGTTGAATGTTGATGGCACCGGCGAATCCCAAATTGAGACTGGGGTAGGCTTCTTGGATCACATGCTTGAGCTTTTCGCCAAACACGGTTTCTTTGATCTTACCGTGGATGCGACCGGAGATCTCCATGTGGATGATCACCACACAGTAGAGGATGTGGGCATCTGTTTAGGAGAAGCATTCAGCCGAGCAGTGGGCGATAAAGCTGGCATGTGCCGCTTCGGAAATTCTACAGTGCCGATGTATGAAGCACTTGCCCACGTAAGCTTAGATGTATGCGGACGCCCCTATTTTCGCTACGATACTCCACTACGTGACGGCAAAGTTGGGAGTCTCGATGTGGAATTGGTAGAAGAATTTTTCCATGGATTCGTCAATCACAGCGGAACAACGCTTCATATTAATGTTCCTTATGGAACGAACCAACACCATGTCATCGAAGCTATCTTCAAAGCGTTCGCTAAAGCGCTTGATTACGCCTCAAGGACAGATACTCGCGTCAGCGGGGTTCTCTCCACGAAAGGGATGCTATAGAGAAGTGGTTCACTATGGTTTTTCGAAGTACGGTAGTTTCAATGCCCGAGTTTGTGGCTAACCCACGCTTGGGAAGTTGTGAAAAAGAGTTGTTTGTACCCCGGTGTTCAACGGGAAATCAGTATAGTTAATGGACGAAGATAAAGTAATTGCAGTCATTCTAGGAGGCGGTAGGGGGGCGCGACTATTTCCTCTGACCAGGGAACGAGCAAAACCGAGTGTGCCAATCGCAGGAAAATTCAGACTTGTCGATATTCCGGTTAGTAACTGTCTACATTCCGGAATGGAGCGGATTTTCATTCTTATTCAGTTCAATTCGGTTTCGTTGAATCGCCATATTGCCCAAACCTATCGATTTGATTCTTATCGCCGCGGATTTGTTCAGGTATTGGCAGCCCAGCAGACATTTGAAGGTGCAGCATGGGTATCAGGGCACCACGGACGCGGTTCGGCAAAACGAATCGTACATCATTAGCCCAAGGTTCACGGACGAATATGTGCTTATACTTGCTGGCGACCAACTTTACCGAATGGACTATCGCAAGATGTTAACCGTCCATATCGAAACAAAGGCAGATGTCACCGTCTCCGCTATTCCGATCCATAAGGAACATATCAAGTCGATTTGGAATTTTGCAAACCGACAATAATGGACGAATCACTGATTTTGTGGAAAATCGCAGACAGAGGACGAACTCCAGCGGTTGGCTGTTTCAGAAGACACTTTCGCCTCAACAGGAATTGACCCGCGCGGCAGACAACACATTGCTTCAATGGGCATCTACATCTTCAATCGAGAACTCCTGAAGCAGGTGCTTTCAAATGAGTCGTATGTCGATTTTGGCGTGGATATTATTCCAAACTGCATCCATACACATCGGGTATTCGCATACTTTTTTGATGGCTATTGGGAGGACATCGGGGCCATTCAGGCCCTCTATCAGGCAAATGTTCGACTAACGGATGATTCGCCTAGGTTTAACTTTTACGACGAACGTACCCCAATATTCACTCACCGTCGTCATCTTCCGAGCACCAAGGTAAATAATAGCAGCGTCCGGTCCTCAATCCTGTCAGAAGGCTCGATTATTGACGATTCTGAAATTGATCGCTCAATCGTTGGAATCCGCACAGTAATCTCAGCACGGACTCGAGTATACCAGTCAGTCCTCATGGGAGCTGATTTCTATGAAACAGACGAGCAAAAAAGAAAGAATCTCAAAGCCGGTATCCCCAATATTGGTCTTGGGAGAGGTTGCTTGATTCGAGGAGCGATCATCGACAAGAATGCACGCGTCGGAGAAGATTCAATCATTGCTAACACTCAACAGAGAAGTGACTTTGATGGGGATGACTACTATATCCGTGATGGAATTGTCATTATTCCCAAGGGTGGTGTGATAGCCCCTGGAGCAGTTATCTAAGCGCGCATATCGGATATTAAATCTAGAGACAAGCACCCATTTTAAGATAATCGGCTAGCCCGATTGACGGTAGAGTATGCGTTATTCAATCGCGCCCACCGATGGGTAGTTCTCGACAATGAATCTCGCTTGAAAAGATGGTATTGGCCAAGTCGACGGACAGACGTTGTGGTATCTAATCGCCCTCCTCTAGTCCGAAATCAAATACCTCCGTGTCGACTGAGTTTGGTGCGTTCGAGTCCTTTGCCTCAGAAACTATGGTAGAAGTGGAATTCAGTTTCGGCGACCGCATCCCGAGAATCGTTAGTGAAATCAGTGACAGGACCGATATGCTCGTAATGGTCAGAGCGACAGGACGCTTGCGAAGAGGTAATCTTTCTTTTCGACTAAGGAAGGGAACCAAGAAAAGGAGAAGAATCGCTACAGAAGGAATTACAAAGGTTCCGATTACTTCAAGCGGTCCTTCAAAATATTTGAGCAGTTGAAACAGGAAAAGGAAATACCATTCTGGACGCGGATCGTACGACGCATCGGCCGGATCAGCAATTTCTTCGGTGGGAACTGGAACGAACAGAGCCATCGCCACTAGAACGCTGAAAAGGATGAGAATCGCTACGCTGTCTTCAAAAAGCTGATCGGGGTAGAAGGGTTTCCCCGCGTTCATGTCCTCGGACGCATTCTGTGGAAGTCCGGAGGACCCAAGATGGCGGACGAGGAAAAGGTGTAAACCAACCAGTCCAAATACCATCCACGGCAGCCAAATGGTGTGGATGGCATAGAAGCGAGCTAGCGTTACCGCACCTACCTCCTCACCTCCTCGCATGATTCTGCCAATCGCATCACCAATGAACGGTACAGTGCTTGCGATCTTCGCTCCCACCACCGTAGCCCAGTAAGCCTTCTGATCCCACGGCAGGAGGTAGCCAGTGAATCCGAATCCCAACACAATTAATAGCAGCAATACACCAACTAACCATGTTAGTTCACGTGGAGCTTTGTAGGAATCGTAAACCACGACGCGCAACAAATGCAAAAACACAACGATTACCATGGCGCTTGCACCCCAATGGTGTAGCCCGCGCACGAAGCCGCCGAAGGGAACTTCCTTGCTGATATAGTTCAGAGAGTTGTAGGCGTGGTCCGGTGACGGAGAATAGTAGATTGCCAAAAACGCTCCGGTCGCGGCTTGCAAAATCAACAAAAACAGTGCCATTGCTCCAAGTGAGAACAGCCAGTTAATATGCCTTGGCAGCGGCTTTTTTATGTGCGTTTCCATTGAGCGCAATGGAATTCGTTCTGCGAAGAATTCGGCAATCTTCTCCTTCAACCGTTAGATCTCCTTAACATATAGAACGCCGTCCTCTACTTTAACCGGTAACTTTTCCAGAGCTCGTGGCGGGGGCCCTGCCACGACATTCCCTTCTTCGTCAAACACCCCACCATGACACGGGCAAAGGAATTGTCGTTTCGATTCCTCCCATCGAACTAGACAGTTGAGGTGAGAACAGACCCGAGAAAACACAACGAAATTTCCATTTCCTGCATCCGTCACGTAGACAGAACGTTTTTTGTTGGTTTGTACCCATCCGTCTTTTGACTGAAATGTATAATTGATTTTCTTGTATCTGCTTCCTTTGAGGAGGTCTACGATTCCTAGAACCACGTATTTCTTGGGTGTTTTCTTTAAGGCGGGCAGAATGGCGAATCCGAAAAGCGGTACCGCGGCAACCGAACTGATAAGGCCGCCGATAAGAAGTAGAACAGCCTTCAAAAACGAGCGTCGCTTGGGGGAGGTAACATGCTCTGAGTGAAGGGTCACTTTGGGTTTCTCCTATTAGGCTACAGGCGCGTCCGCTGTTATTCCAAATCTTCGTCTAGGTCAACTTCGTCTATACTGAACCGCAAGTGGGCTTTATTGACCAAGTCTAGGACGCCTTTCCATTGTTGTCTGCTATTATCGGAAGGGCCTTCTCTTTCCAAAGTATCAACAAGCTGAGTAAGTGATTCCGAGACTTGATCTTGGAAATAGGTGTATTCCTCGGTCTCGTTCGGATTGTTGGGGGGCTCAAAATAGTCTATGTACTGGATATAGTCTTCCAGTTTCTTCGCCGCTTCGACTGCCGCCGCTGGATCAGTCGGAGACTGGAAATACTCGCGAACTTCAATATACGGTTCTTTCATCATCTCCATTAATTCTATAAGTGTTTCCGGCTCATAACTTTCATCTGGAAACTCTTCAGCCACCTCAGGAGATTCGGGCAGTGGCTCAGACTTCTTAGCAAATAAGGCATAGGTCATGAGAAGTGCCTTCCTCGGCAGGAGTGCGATTGATTTAGAAACGTCCTCCTGTCCAGAGAGAGGGTTCACATCTTCGCCGACTTGAAACGCATCCTCAATGCCCATGCCTATAAACTGGTCCAGGAAGTCCCTGTCCGTATTGCCTTCTACGTCTCCACTCTCCAAAACCTCGACGCGTACGACTCTGCCCTGCATGTTGAGGCCGATCCCTCCCCTAAGTTCCCCTTGAGGACTATCAACATCCAGAAACAATACCGCTCCTAAGGGCTTCTTATTGGAGTTCGTTGCAATATGGAAGGTTGGCGTAAGATCGCTAGGCTTAAGTTGTGTACCAAGGTCACTCTGGATGGAGGAAACCATTTCCGCAGACAACGTGGGGTTCTTCATTACGAAGTTCTGAGCGTTCGGGAAAAACAGAGGGGGCGTCTTCTCAGGGGTTGGGTTGTCTCTTGTGCAACTTATTAACGATAGTATGTTCAATAAAGCGAATAAGAAAAATATTGATAGTCTCGTGTACACTTTTTCCTTCGCGAATTCGATATAGTCGTTTCTCGGCAGTTCTGAACGTCTCGAACCCCTGTTAGTCTGGTTGAGGGATTCAGTCGGAGTGTTCGGGGAAGGGGGATGTTCAGATTCAGAGCAAACGAGGCAGGCAAAGTATGAAAATGAGCAGTGCTAAGATTCTAATGCGGCTAGCTGCTTGCCCAGTGATTAGCACCTGATCATTGACCTCACCGAGAAGTTTAGTGTGTGGAAACAGAGTTAATTCATCGCCGCCTGCTCGCGATGCCAATCCAGCACCGCTTGCGGAATAGCCTTGAGGTTCTCAATCGCAGTCTGGAGCGGGATTGCGCACTCCGGGCCAACAAGCTGCACTTTAGCATCAAGGTTGCTGCGAACTTCCTCACGAACATCCTCAGGTTGCTTGGCAAAAAGTGTCTCAGGATTATTGATGTTACCCACGAGAGCGATTCGATTCCTTATCACATCCATCGACTCGGCAGGCTTATTCTTGGAATCGTAATGGAAGGCGGCCATACCAGTCTGCGCAATGAAATCCATCCGGTCCACCGTACGACCACAGATGTGAAGAATCAGAGGGATGGGGATGCGTTCAACAAATTCAATATGTAAATCTCTCAAATATCTCTTGTAATAATCCCCACTGACTAAGTCGCCCGTCGCATGGTCCGGCAAAGTCAGTGCATCGGCGCCAGCCTCTATCTGAGCTATCCCGAATTCTATCGTTGCTTCTTTCATCCTGTCTAGCGCGAGCTTAGTTTTGCCGGGATCATCCAGCGACAATAGCAGAAAAGGTTCTACTCCGAAACAATGATAACCCAACGACCAAGGTCCCATGGTTTTACCAATGACGGCAACTTCATCACCGTATTCCTTCTTAAGAATCTTTATGGCGTTAAGCACGCATTTGGTATCTTGGTGGGTCAAAAAATCTGATGGGACTTTAATATCATCAACATCCTCCCAAATTGGCTCGCGCATTTTCACCGTGGGCCAATTATCTTTCTGTTCCCACTGGATTTTACAACCAAGAGCAGACGACTCTTGAATAATAGTGAAGACCGGCATAATCGTGTCAAAGCCCAACTCAGTGTATCCAGTGGCTGCCAAACGCGCCATCAAGTCAGGTTTGCGATTAGCATCAGGGAATGGGGCATCTACGAGATCCATCAATTCCACCGTAGCAACAGAAGTGGGATTACATACAGGCGTCCGATCTACGGGATCAAGGCGAAGCGCCGCCAAAACACGTTCGCGGCTGGTCATTGGACCGATAGTCTGTGTTTCCATAGCATTGCCCTCACTATTTATGATCACTGTCTTTCTCTTGAGGTTATTCTTGTTGGCTTGGAGCCGAAAGTACTCCGCGTGATGACGCCATCTCCTGCTCACGCATTATGGCTCTTACATTCGGCGCTCGAACTAGCAGCAAGCCGACTAGGGCATCATGAGGATGCGTGCAGGCGAACGAAACCTGATCTATTCTTTCGTCTACCATCTGTCCCAACTTAACCAAACCGCCAGCAATCGCCGAAATTCGTCTTTCCTTGCTCTTGGAATCCCCTTCGGCGCCGACATTGTACACACCGGTGCCACTGCTGGTAATGGTGATATTTAGCCCAGATTTTTTGTCCAAGACCTTTAAAGGACGCGGTTCAATCGGTTCGTCCGAACCGAACTTGCACGCTTCTAGGAAAACTCGTCGACACGCCAGTTCGTGACTTTCCTTACAGGGGAACTGGAGTTGTCCATCAGAGGTCAACTCCATACCACCCAAGATTTGCATCGCATTGATGATCGATGCAATGCGCTCCTCGGAACCTTCGATACGGCTATAGGAATGCACCACGAATGTAGGTTTGTCATTGCGCAACTGACGATAGAGAGCGACGGATATGTCGTGAAAATGCGCGTCCATAGGGACGATCTCAATTCTTCTGCCGAGATCAAGTGTTTCACCCATAATCATAGTCCTCCAGAGACGTAAGTTTAACTCATCTGGGGTGAATTGTAAAGCGGTATTTTTCTTCTGGATTTACGCAATCTTGACAAGAGCACATCCAGATACATGTCTGACTGTATCGGTAGCCTCTGTCTCGAATCCGCATGGGATTTCGATTCCGCTTGACACTGGATGTCTTGACGGTATAATGCCTTGATGTGCGGAATTCACGTCGGTTTCGGCGATGTGTCGGTGACTCATCATGAAGAGTAGTAAGTTAGCAAAAAAAATAATCGTGGATGAACAGGTGACAGACTGCGGTACGAAACAGGTGAAACACACCCCGGTGCTTGCACGTGAAGTGACCTGTTATTTGGCGCCGAGGACTAATGGGGTTTACGTTGATGGGACGGTCGGTTTAGGGGGGCATGCCGCCGAGATCTTAGAGGCCTCGGCGCCAAGAGGTAAACTCATCGGAATCGACCTGGACTTAGAAGCACTCGCAATCGCAGAGGAAAAATTACGTGGTTACAGAGAGCGGTGCACGTTAATTCAGGGGAATTTCGCTAATTTATGCGAGTTACTAACCGCTCAATCAGTCGCGCAAGTAGATGGAATTCTACTAGATCTTGGAGTTTCATCGTTGCAACTCGGTAAATCGTCTAGGGGATTTGGCTTCTCTCAAGCAGGAGAGTTGGACATGCGCATGAACAAGGAGCAATCGTTTTCAGCCACAGAGGTCATTAACGACTATCGCGAAGACGCGCTCTCCGACATTTTCGCTCGATTTGGTGAGGAGCGATGGTCGAAAAGAATAGCACATCAAATCAGCCGAGTCCGAAAGATTCAACGTATCACCACGACGCTTCAACTCGCCGATATTGTGCAGGAGGCAATCCCTAAGAGATTTCATCGCGGGCGTATCCACCCTGCAACCAGGGTATTTCAGGCACTCCGCATTCACGTCAATGATGAATTGAATAACCTTGAATCAGGATTAGATGCGGCTGTGTCGTCTTTGAAAACTGGGGCCCGACTCAGTGTAATATCTTTTCATTCGCTTGAGGACAGAATTGTCAAACAGAAGTTTCGCGCTCTATCTCGCCTTTGTATTTGCCCGCCCAGTGTGCCTAGCTGCGTCTGCCAACAGGTACCCTCCCTTGAGATTGTAACGAAACGCCCTATAACTCCAAAGTCAGAAGAAGTTCAGCGAAATCCGCGCTCCCGAAGCGCAAAATTACGCGTCGCAGTCAAAATCCGTGAATCTTCTGAACCCAATTGAGCGTTTTTCTGCTTGAATGCAGTCGTACTATATTCAGGGACGTGACGTTACAAATTCCGACGTTCATATCAGGCGCTATTCTCAACCAACGCAAATGCAGTACAAGGCTTGAAAAATGGGTCCTCAAGAACCAAAATCGACGGGAAAGCTCCCCTTTCTGGCGTATTTCCTCTTGATCTGTTATATATGTATCGCTTTTGCAACCGCCTGGTTTTCCTCCCAGCAGAATAGCATTGCTTTGCAAATTCGCGAGGATGTTAGGGAAAAGAAGAACCAGCTAACTAACGAGATTCGTAGGCTCCAACTGGAGGAGGCGAAACTTACCTCCGCCAAGCGCGTCCACGCATTCGCTCAAGAACTCGAAATGGTTCAGCCGTCCCCGCCAGTGCGCAAATCAGAAGAGTAACTCTAAACGGAGAGGATTGGAAGACTTGAAAAATCGGTTTGTAGGCAAGCACCACAATCAGGAAATTAAACCGCGGATACGCCGGTTCCTTAACAGGATGTTTCAGAGGCAAGACCCCTCAATGCGAGAATGGGACTCTGATGAATACGGGGAAAAGATCGTCCGGATATCTCGAACGCGCCTCGCAGTATTGTTCGTCGGATTGCAAATAGGTTTTCTTTTACTGATTGGCAGGTTAGTTCTGGTCCAATTGTTGCACAGTGATGAACTGGCTATGCGATCTAAAGGGCAGCGGCAAATTCAACTTCCAAAACCTGCTAGAGGCAGAATCTTTGACCGTCATCACAATTTACTTGCTCTTAATCTAGATCTAATTTCAGTCTGGGCCGACCCGAGGTTCTTCAACGCTGATGCCCGCAAAGTTTCAGCTCAACTTTCCCCTATACTAGGGGTGCCGGAGTCCGAAATCCATGCCTCACTTCAACGGAACAAACGACAGTTTATCTGGTTGGCGCGAGACTTATCGTATGACCATCTAACTGGAATTCAATCGGTAATACAGCCAATTCGCGGCCTAAAATACCAAATCCACGGAAGACGGTTTTATCCGAAGGATGAGCACGCATGTCATATCATTGGGCACACGGATTTTGCCAATGAAGGTGTAGACGGGATTGAGCATCTACACAATTCTCACTTGCTAGGCGACGCCAACGCTTCTAAAGCCGAAACCTCAGAATCAAATGAAAGACCGGGGATTCCTACTGATGGCAAGAAGCGCCCCATTAATCCTCAATTGGTATATGAGGCCATGTCGGCGAATGGAAATGACGTCGTTTTGACTATAGACGACAATATTCAATTCATTGCGGAGCGAGAATTAATTGCTGGGTGCAAAAAGTGGAGGGCTAAGAGAGGGGCTGCAATCATAATGCACTCGAAAACCGGCGAAATTCTGGCAATGGCGAATTATCCCACCTATAACTTGAATACGTATTCCACTAGCAATGAAGCTACTAAACGAAATCATGCAATCTGGATGCAGTATGAACCCGGTTCTGTATTCAAGATTGTTCCTGCCGCCGCCGCATTGGAAGAAAAACTTGCAACTCCCGATTCTAAGGAATACTGCGAAGAGGGCGCATATCGCCTTTCAAGAGGTCATATAATTCATGATGTAAAACCAAATGGTTGGCTAAAACTCAGTGAAATCCTACGAAAGTCTAGTAATATCGGAATTCTGAAGATTGCGAACCGGCTCAGCAAGGAGCAGTTCGAAGCCTATACCCATAAATTTGGATTTGGCAAAAAAACAGGGATCGATCTTCCTCACGAACAAATAGGAAAACTGCGTGGCTTTGACCATTGGGATGTCTTCTCATCAGCTTCCGTACCGTTCGGACAAGGCATTTCGGCTACCCCGATTCAGGTGCTGAATGCGATGAATGTTATCGCAGCCGATGGCGTGCTGCTGCAACCGTTTCTTACAAAAGAAATACGGCGACGAGACGGTACTATGGTTTCCCAGGGAACAGCGAGACCGCTGCATCGTGTTCTTTCAGCCAAAACCGCTGCTCAAATGACTAAGATGCTCGTTGGAGTCACCGAAGGTGGATCGGGACGAAATGCCCGTGTGGAAGGCTATTATGTTGCGGGCAAAACCGGCACGGCGCAAAAAGCGGAAAGAGGGAAAGGATATGTAGACGACAAGGTGGTTACCACATTTGTTGGGTTCCTGCCTGCCGATGACCCGCAAATCTCGGTTGTCGTTGTTGTTGACGAGCCGGCGGGCGGTGCCTTGAGTAGCCGCGTAGTTGCTCCCATTTTTCAGAAGATTGCCAGTGAAACTATCGCGTATCTGAATCAAACAGATGTATTCGCACAGCCGCCATTGGCTGAACGACGTTGACCTGCAAGGAAAGCGGCATTGAATCTTCAGCACCTGCTAAAGAATGTAGACGTAACCTTAATGGTAGGAGATCGTAATAAAGCGATTTCGGGTATTGCGAACGATCACCGAAAGGTTGAACGGGGTAACGTTTTTGTCTGCTACCAAGGCGTGGCAGTCGACGGGCATGAATTCATTCACCAAGCAGTGCAAAATGGAGCGAACGCAATTGTTGGAGAAAAGCCGCCGCCACAGGGTTTTCCAAACGGACCTACCTACTTCCAAACCACGAACGGACGAGCCGCGCTTTCCGTGATTGCTGCCAACTGGTTTGGAAACCCTGCAGATCACCTTAAGTTAGTTGGCATAACCGGAACAAACGGCAAAACGTCAACCGCCTACCTCGTCCACTCAATTTTTGAGGCGGCAGGGTTAAAATCGGCAATTATGGGCACCGTCGGCCATCGCTACGGTAATGTAGAGGTGCCAGCCGCTACAACAACCCCCGATTCTCCTACTCTTCACGGTCTATTTAGTCAGTTCGTATCGGCAGGTTTACAGTATGTCATTATGGAAACCTCGTCTCAAGGTTTAGCGCAGCATCGACTCGCAGGTTTAGAGTTTAAAACTGCCGCTTTCACCAATCTGACACAAGACCATCTCGACTACCATGAATCTATGGACGCCTATCTCAACGCAAAAGCTATGTTGTTTCGGCAAATTCAACGAGAAAAGGGACTTGCGATTCTTAACGCCGACGATCCGGCTTCAAATTTGATTCGCCAAGCCACAGATGCGAAAGTTCAAACGTATGGGCTTGACAAGATTGCGGATCTAACTGCTCAAGATATTGAGTCAACGCTTAAGGGTTTAACATTCACCGCGGTTACTCCCCTTGGAAAGATAAGGGCGAATTTACGTCTTATGGGGGATTACAACCTTTACAACGCTCTTGCTGCAATCGGTATTGTCCAGCACCACGGGTGCTCAATTGATGAAATCAGGGAAGGGCTTGAGCGCACAGTCGTACCGGGCCGTTTTGAATTAATTGATCGAGGGCAAGATTTCGCTGTCATCGTCGATTATGCTCATACCCCAGATGGACTTGAGAACCTTCTATCTGCCGCGCGCCGGATTACCGAAGGACGATTAATTTGTGTTTTCGGCTGTGGTGGAGATCGGGATCGTAGTAAGCGCCCGAAGATGGGCAGGATATCCGCCACTATCGCCAATCACAGCGTGATAACTTCAGATAATCCTCGTACAGAAAACCGAGACCAAATCCTCGATGACATTGTTGCAGGTGTTCCTGATGGATCTAGTTACGATCTAATTCCCGACCGCGGGGAGGCGATCGGTCATGCCATTGAACTAGCTAACGCCGGAGATCTTGTAGCGGTTGCCGGTAAAGGGCATGAGGATTACCAGATTCTAGGTGACCGGACGATTCACTTTGATGATCGAGAGGTAGTTGCGGAATACCTAGAGCGTTACGGTTGACATACGGCATGGACCTTACAGTCGCTGAAATTCTACGGGCAACGCGAGGAAAACTCGTCCGGGGCGCTCCCAACGCAGTCATTACTCACATTTCGACTGATTCTCGGACTATCAATAAAGACGACTTATTTGTTGCGCTGATTGGCGAAAGATTTGATGGGCATGACTTCCTAGATAGCGTACGCCAACGGGGAATTAGTGGCGTGGTGGTGTCTAGGCAGATTGAAGCCGACTTCCCTATCGTGATTGAGGTAGATGATTCGTTGATTGCATTAGGGGATATTGCCGCTCTTCATCGTAGTGAGTTCGAACTCCCAATCGTCGCAATCACGGGCAGTAATGGTAAAACAACTACGAAAGACATGACCGCGTCGGTGTTGTCGCAACGGTTTTCCGTATTTCAGTCCGAGAAGAATTACAACAACCAAATCGGAATTCCATCACGGCTGTTGGAATTGGATGATAACAGTCAGGTGGGTGTGTTAGAGATCGGAACGAACCAACTTGGAGAGATCGAGCGGCTGTCGCAGATTGTCAAGCCAACAGTAGGCGTCATCACCAACATTGGACATAGTCATTTAGAGTTTCTCGGTTCTCTTGAGGGAGTCGCCGAAGAAAAGGGATCCCTAGTGGATCGGGTCGAGTACGCTGTGTTGAACGCCGACGATCCGATGACACCCCTTCTAGCACGCAGGGCGTGTGGTAAGATCGCCACGTTTGGATGCGCTAGTGATGCGGATATTTCGGCACATGAAATAGATATTCAATCCACTGGAAACCCCTCCTTCACACTGCGGATCAATGGCAGAAACACGACTAGAGTTCGCCTCCCGTGCCTTGGCACACATAATGTTTTGAATGCTCTTGCCGCAGCGTCCGTAGGGGTTTGGGCCGGGTTGACAAGCACCGAGATCCGCGACGGACTCGAAAACTTCGCGCCGGCGCATATGCGCATGCAGCCTATCGAATGCGATGGTTTGCATATCATCAACGATGCTTACAATTCAAACCCGGATTCGCTCAAGCATGCGTTAGAGTTTCTCAGCAGTACACGTACTTCTGGCAAGCGAATTGCTGTACTTGGTGACATGCTTGAACTTGGTCATGAGTCCAAAAAACTACACTTCAACGCCGGAATGAACGTGCCCACGAACATTGATGTGTTAATCTCCGTTGGAGCGCATAGTCTTGATATTATTCGTGGTGCAGCTGGTCGCATAAAAACGACACGAGCCTGCGAAACACCGGAGGCAGCTGCAAGACGGTTGCGGGAGTTTTCTCAATCCGGTGACTTAGTATTGATAAAGGGGTCACGCGGCATGAAGTTAGAGCAGATTGTTGATGAATACCGCGTTGGTCGCCACTCCACGCCTAACTCCTGATTATATAATTTATGTTTTATTATCTGTTTTTTGAACAACTCGCTGATGTCTTCTCTCCGTTTAATGTCTTTCGTTACATAAGTTTTCGATCCATATACGCTACCGTAACGGCACTGTTAATAGCCTTGCTCTTTGGTCCGTTCGTCATTGAGCGTTTGAAAGGATTGCGCATAGGAGAACAGATAAGAGACGAAATCCCTGAAACTCATCAGACCAAAGCCGGTACGCCTACGATGGGGGGAATCCTGATTATTTCTTCCGTATTAATCTCAATATTGCTTTGGGCGCGGCTGGACCAGCCGTACATATTCCTTCTTGTCTTTAGCCTATTATGGTTTGGCGCTCTCGGATTTCTTGATGACTACAAGAAGATTACCAATCAACGGTCAATGGGTCTGCGCGGTTGGCATAAAATACTCCTGCAAACACTCGGCGCACTTGCTATTGCGTGCTTCATTTACCGGTGGGGACCAATTCCGAAAGATGGCTTGACATCGCAAACATCAATTATTATTCCGTTTTTCAAAGACCTTCATCCCGACTTGGGGATTTGGTTTATCCCATTTGCTACCCTAGTCATTGTTTGCACCTCCAACGCCGTAAATCTCACGGATGGAATGGATGGACTGGCAATCGGCTGCACACTGTTTGTAGCGGCGACATTTGGTATTCTGGGTTATCTGACTAGCCATCTACAACTGGCGGGATATTTGGATATCGTTCATTTACCGGTAGTTGGAGAAGCGGCGACCGTCTTTTGTGCCGCGCTAATCGGCGCGGGGTTGGGATTCTTATGGTACAACTGTCATCCCGCCCGAGTATTCATGGGCGACACCGGGTCGTTATCCCTTGGTGCGGCGCTTGGGACGGTGTCAATATTGATTAGAGAGGAGGTTTTGCTTGTAATTGTCGGTGGGATTTTCGTGGCGGAAACTCTTTCAGTAATCCTCCAAGTTTGGTCGTTTCGGACTTATAAGAAGCGTATCTTTAAAATGTCACCGCTGCATTACCATTTCCTGTTAGGAGGCTGGGAAGAGTCAAAAGTCGTCATTCGATTCTGGATTATTGGGTTGCTATTGATGTTAATGGCGTTGAGTACGCTCAAGTTGAGATGAGCAGATACTGTAACGACAACATTGGCCAGAGAAGAGGATTATCCATGAATCCTGCGGACTTCCAAGGAAAGAGGGTGACTGTGTTTGGGATTCATCGCAGCGGCGTCGCCGTTGCCAAATTGCTCGATGACCTCGGCGCAAGCGTGCAGGTGACGGATCCAAAACCTGCAGATGAACTCCAATCTGAAATTCATCAATTGAGAGGTCGAGCAATTGGCTTCCTTCTAGGAGGGCATGAGAAGCGGTGTATCGAAAACGCAGACTTTATTGCCGTTTCTCCCGGTGTGCCGCTAAATATTCCGGTTTTAAAGACAGCACGATCTTTGGGCATACCGATACTGGGAGAACTTGAGATCGCGGCAAGCGTCTGTCCTGCTCCAATCGTGGCTATTACGGGAACAAAAGGCAAATCCACAACAACGCTCCTCATTGCCGAGATTCTTAAACACAGCGGAAAGTTTCGACAGGTTTGTGTATCCGGTAACATCGGCATTCCATTATCAAGTAAGGTTCAAAGGCTATCAGATCAAGACATCGTCGTGTTGGAGGCAAGTAGTTTCCAACTTGAAACAACCACCTCATTCCGGCCAATGGTGAGTGCGGTGCTGAATCTCACCCGAGATCATCTTGACCGCCACGAGACCGTGCAAGCTTACCAGAATGCAAAACTCAAGATATGTATACACCAGACCCCCACGGATTGTATCGTGTTGAATGCAGATGATCCTATCGTCTCAGGTTTCGCCAATAAAACCGCAGCACGAGCAGTCTTTTTCACGGAGAGTGTGGAGTATTCAAAGGTAGATGGATATGAAAAGGCGGGTATATGCGATAATACTTTGGTGGTGATGGGAAGCGAAAAGGAAATACTTTCGAGACAGAATGGTAAATACCATAGGATCTGTGACATCGCAGATATTCCTATGGTTGGCAGGCATAACGTCCGCAATGTGATCGCGGCGACTGCTGTTGCGCTGATTCTTGGTGTGCCTTGCGAACAAATCAGTTCTGCGATTCGTCAATTCCGTCCTAAAGAACATAATGCCCTTGAGCACGCTCTGGAACCGGTAAGAACAGTACGCGGAGTGAAGATTGTTAATGATTCTAAGGCTACAAATGTTGATGCAGTCAAAGCCGCTATTGAATCAATATCCGACCCGCTTATTTTAATCATGGGAGGATATGATAAAGGAAATGACTACTCCCCCCTGATAGACCTAGTAAAATCGAAAGTCAAGGCACTAATTCTACTAGGCCAGCATACTGAGAGAATCCGAAACGCCCTAGAACCTTACGTCGTTACGTGGAATGCGAAGACAATGGACCACGCTGTTGAAGTAGCATACTCACATGCAGTCCCGGGGGACGTCATCCTTCTGTCTCCTGCGAATGCGAGTTTTGACATGTTTGAGGATTATAAGGCGCGAGGCTGTGCCTTTCGGGAGGCAGCAATAAGACTTGAAACGATTGATTCAGTGGATTAATTTCCCAGGTATACCCTTTAATACGACCGACAAAGGCATCGATCACGTTCTCCTATTTCTGACGTTGTGCTTGGTTGCCATTGGCATCCTGATGGTTTATAGTTCGAGCAGTATGTTGGCATTCGAACTTTATCAAGAGGATAGCTTTCGTTACCTAAAGGTGCAATTAATTGCTAGTGGGTTGGGCTTCATTGGTATGTTGTGTGCCTCGTGCTTCCCGTACCAATACTACGAACGACACGCCAAGAAGATCCTTATACTAAGCCTCATTAGTATGCTACTGGTTTTTTCGCCGCTTGGTTATAGCGTGCGTTCGGTTACGGGTAGTGAGTTCTCTCGATGGTTACGAATTGGCGGGGCGCAATTCCAGCCGGTTGAGGTGGCGAAGCTTGGCTTAATAATCTACATCTGCCAGTTTCTCCAACAGAAGCGCAACAGGGTTCGTACTTTTCTGCGTGGAATGCTACCGGGCCTCCTGATTCTCACGATTGCTTTTCTGCTTTTGTTTAAACAGCCCGACTTCGGCTCGGCCGTGTTGTTATGCGGCGTTGTTCTCGTGCTATTGTTCGTCGGAGGGGCGCGCGTTTGGCCAATTGTATTCCTTGGCATTTTCGCTCTCCTGCTCTTCTACGTTGCAATACTTTTAGACCCTTATAAACTGCAACGTTTTCAAGACTACATTCAATCTCTGAGGTCGCCTTATTCGGCGAGTTATCAAGTCTCGCTTTCCTTGAATTCGCTCGCGCTTGGCGGTGTTCTCGGGTCTGGGATCGGCGATAGCATCTATAAACTGTTCTATCTCCCGTATCCTCACACGGATTTTATCTTTGCCATCATAGGCGAAGAACTGGGATTTCTTGGAGGTATAGTTGTAATCCTCCTCTTTATGCTACTTATCTGGCGTGGCATTTACATTGCTCGGCGGGTCAAAGATCGATTCGCCGGTTTACTTGCAATCGGGATCACAACGCTTATTGGATTGCAGGCATTGGTTAATATTGGAGTCGTGGCTGGGGTCTTGCCCACCAAGGGGATCACCTTACCCTTCATTAGCTATGGCGGCTCGTCCCTACTAGTCAGCATGGTTAGTATCGGAATCCTACTAAATATATCGCGCAAAGTGAACACGAGAATAGAAATCCGGCATATCTCTCCACTTTCCTAGTCCCTCCAAGTAACCCCGCCTACATGAGAACGATAAGGAGTAGCCATGCCGCTAATTGTAATTTCGGGTGGTGGAACGGGTGGCCACATCTATCCGGCCATAGGACTCGCTGAAGCCCTTTTGAAGATTGAGCCGGGAATACAGATTTGCTTCATAGGGGGCGCGGATCGTCTCGAATCAACTATTATACCCCAACACGGCTTCCGGTTTTTGCCGATTTCTGTTGCCGGCTTTCCAAGAAAACTAACATGGAAATGGTTACCGGTTCTTGGAAAAACCTGTCGCGGATTCTCTCAATCCTTGCAGGTACTCAACAAATTGAAACCGAGTGTTGTCATCGGGACGGGGGGATATGTGTCAGGTCCCGTGCTCTTTGCAGCTTCAACGCTCGGTATTTCAACTGCAATTCAGGAGCAAAATGCGTCTGCCGGATTGACGAATCGCCTCCTGGCGCGCTGGGTAAAAATGGCATATCTTGCGTTTCATTCCACGGCTGGCGGATTTCCTGCCAAGGTGGTGAAAATCACTGGAAATCCAATCCGCCCACAGATTACCTCGCATGCCCGATCTATTGCAACCTACGAGAAGTTAGGTTTGGATCCAAACAGGAAAACCATATTCGTCATGGGCGGCAGTCAAGGAGCACATGCAATCAATGAAGCTGTAATCAGTATGTTACCAGATTTAGCGCCTTTCCATCAGCGCCTGCAACTCATTCATCAAACAGGCAAATCAGACTATCAGCAGGTACGCGAGCATTATGTTGGTTCGCCATTACAACATCTTGTTCAGCCGTATTTTGATCCTATCGGTGAGCTGTACAGCATTACCGATTTAATGGTTTGTCGGGCAGGAGGTATGACTATATCCGAGATCACGGCATGTGGACTTCCGGCAATTTTTATTCCGTTGCCTTCCACCCCAGGGAATAATCAGGAGTTGAATGCACGAGTGGTATCGGCTAGCGGGGCAGGGGTAGTCCTTAATCAACAGATCTTAACAGGACAGCTACTAGCCGAGCAGATTACTGGAATTACTGAAGATCCCAAAAAACATCAACAAATGTCAGAGGCTAGCCACCAATTTGGCAACCCACATGCGAGCGAAGAGATTGCACGATCGGTCTTGTCTTTAGTGGAAAAGGGCCAAGAGTAAAAATAGCATGAACTTCAAGACGCACTACCAATAGCGGATCAGACCTATGTTCGGAAAGACACGTCACGTTCACATCGTTGGAATCGGTGGTGCGGGGCTAAGTGGGATTAGCGAAATCCTACTTAGTCTCGGCTTTCATGTCTCAGGATCAGACATGAATCGCACTGAAACCACAGAGCATCTAATCCAGCTCGGTGCTTCTGTGTATTACGGCCATCAAGCCCGACACGTCCCGGATGCGGATGTTGTCGTCGTGTCCCCAGCGATTCCTTCTGAGAACCCTGAAATTCTCGCCGCTCAGGCACGCAAGATCCCAGTAATTCGTGGTGCCGAGATGTTAGCCGAAATCATGAGAATGAAATTCAGTGTTGCAGTCAGTGGAACGCACGGAAAAACCACAACAACTGCCATGACCGCCGCAGTATTGGATGAGCTTGATCCCACTGTTGTTGTCGGCGGTAAGTTGGTTAGCCTCGGAAGTCATGCTCGAATTGGACACGGCGAGTTTATGGTTGTCGAAGCGGATGAAGCCTACGGATCCATCCAGAAATTTTTCCCGACAGTCGCCGTTGTTACATCAGTTGATGCCGATCACCTCGATTACTACAACAGTATCGAGGAAATTGGCAAGACGTTTTTGGAGTTCATCAACAAAGTATCGTTTTTTGGCGTCGCAGTGCTATGTATGGACCAAGAGAACATACGACAATTGCTCCCCCAAGTTGAAAAACGCTTCATAACTTACGGTATTGACACGTGCGCCGACCTGATGGCAGAGGAAATTGAAGTGAAGGGACCTGCCTCTCGCTACAAAGTCCAATTCAGAGGAGAGGTATTGGGTGAGGTGAATCTTAAGATGCCGGGGCGCCACAATATCTCCAACTCACTCGCGGCTATAGGCGTTGGACTTGAGTTAGACATTTCGTTTAACTCTATCCGAACTTCATTAGAATCTTTTCAGGGGATTCATCGCCGATTTGAGATTGTCGGAGAAACTCAAGATATCATTATAGTCGATGATTATGCGCACAATCCCGCTAAACTCAGAGCCGTGTTTAGCGCCGTACGCGAGAGCTACAATCGTCGCATAGTTGCAGTTTTCCAGCCACACCGCTACCAACGGGTGAGACACCTGGCCGAAGAATTCTCGAAATCCTTTTACAATACGGATGTATTGATCGTCACCTCAATATATGGCGCGGGGGAGGCACCCATTGAAGGTGTTACAGGTGAGAATTTGGCGAATGCTATTAAAGCACGTGGGCATAAACACGTGCTTTATCTGCCCAACATGGATCGAATAGTGGACGAACTAATGCCCGAGCTACGCCCCAATGATATCGTTATTACTGTCGGGGCGGGAGACATCTGGCAGGTTGGTCGAGACCTATTGAAAAGACTTGAGCGAGACTGTTAAGAGATGCTGCGGTCAGCGTTGAGAAGCAATAAGTACGCGACCATGGTTGTCCATTAGGACCTGTCGGAGCAGATATCAACATTCTACGATGCACCCAACGCGTAAATCGTTTGGTCTCATGTATAGATAGCGTGTGGCTTTTGTGAGCAGACGGTTTTAACTTGACGCGCTACCAACTCTAAATTCGTAGAAAGCCCAAGACAATACTGGTGAGCCACTACGCGATTTCCGTCATGTCGCCTCCTCCCCCATTCCTCGGTACAGAAAGAAATCACTAAACCCTCAACCTACACGTCAAGCCCCGATTATACGTATAAGGAGAATCTTCCAAGCGCGTCCGTCATCTACACGGCTGGCATATAGCAGAGTGTTTACCGTTACAAATTGAGCTAGCTAGTCACATCCGACTTTTGGGATGCGGGACCTTATTGCCGCACTTTTAACCAGATGGGCGATTAAATGAGAATAAGAGACTGACAGCCCGTGATTGAAAATTACAGCGAAATCCCTATCAATTCTAAATTTAGGTAGAATTGCTCCGACAAATGGTGAAATTACTACTGTACACACAGCGAAATATCTGCTATACTATAATGTTAATAGAAAGTTTGCGCTAGTCTTGCCGCATCAATGGCTATGTGCGCTTCTTATAGTCGACCGCGTTAACGATGTACTAGAATAACCTTGCCTAATCTGAGTTCGTGCTAGTACCGATTCTGACGCACGAGAGCACCCGAATTTAAAGATAAGTTTTTCTGACGGCGCAGCCTCATCCGGCTAGGCGTAGTCGATTACTGAATGCGGAGTTTGATAATCATCATTGACACAATCTTTCTTGAATTACCATTGATGTTTAAGGTGTGAATTGCGTGGATTCTATTGATTTAGCCTACCGTTTACTGATTATCCTTACAAGCAGTTCTTAACCCAAGTTACTATCTATCGAACGCTGTGGAATGTAGATTCATTCGGGCATTGCGTCGCGTTTTGCATATCAAACTCGCTCGGCTTGAATGGACGCCTCCAAGACAGATTCGTAACCTAACACAGAAGAATTGGCAATCCGAAGCGGCGGCAAGCAATTCAAGCTAACTCACATTTTCTGGCTTTCGACGTTTTCTTTCGAGTGTCAACTTGGGTTCATTAAACTAGTGAATCGAAATTAGATACAGACCAGTTGAGATCTATTCGACTCTCCGGGTTTGTGACATTGATCCGCGGGGAGGAGGAGTATGAATGCCTAAAGAGGATATTGTTGTCGGTTTGGACATCGGTACTAGTAAAATTGCTGTAATTATTGGCAACACATGGCAAGGAGATCCTGAAAAGATAGAGATAATTGGAGTGGGGACGGCACCATCCGATGGATTGCGCAAAGGTGTTGTCGTGGATATTGATCTCACTACTGCCGCAATTCGACAAGCTGTTGAAGCCGCAGAATTAATGGCAGGCGTGGAGATTGGATCGGCCTATGTCGGAATTGCCGGAGGGCACATTAGCGGTCAGACTTCGCCCGGGGTAGTCGCCGTCGCTGGCGAAGGGCACGAAATCACCCAGGCAGATGTTGACCGGGCTATTCGAGCAGCCCAAGCCGTTTCGATTCCGGTTGAGCGAGAAGTTCTGCACATTATTCCGCAGGGCTATGCTGTTGATAATCAGGATGGCATCAAGGATCCCATCGGAATGTCCGGTGTCCGTCTTGAGGTCTATGTCCATATTATCACGGGTGCTGTCGCCGCGGCTCAGAATCTTCTCAACAGCGTCTTCAAAGCAGGACTCTCTGTAGAGAACATCGTCTTGGAACCGATTGCCTCTGCAGAATCTGTGTTGACTCACGAGGAACGCGAAGTAGGGGTTGTACTTGCCGATATGGGAGGCGGCACTACAGATGTTGTCATCTATAAGGAGGACGCGCTACATCATACGGCCGTACTCTCGATTGGCGGCGACCATGTGACCAACGACATCGCACAAGTATTGAGAATAACACCGCAGGAGGCGGACCGGCTTAAACTGCACAAAGGGAGCGCCTCAATAGATTTGGTGGACTTGAATGATACTATACAAATCTCGACAGTTGGCGGTGCACGTAGGCCGCGTTTTCATCAAAGACGGGATTTGGTCGAGATCATCCAATACCGGATGGAGGAAGTTCTGACGCTGATTGGAAATGAGATTTCTAGAAGCAATCTAGTAACGCCTGGTGGGGTCGTACTAACTGGTGGAACGTCTCTGTTAGATGGTCTTATTGAACTGTCTGAAAAAAGATTTCCCTTCCCGGTACGGATCGGCTACCCAACTCCACTGAAAGGCTTAACGGACCGCGTTCATAGCCCAATTTACGCTACGGGCGTTGGTCTAGTCCTATATGGCGCGATGTTACGCCATAAGAAACCGCAACGAACATTCATCAAGGGGAACAACCTGTTCGAGCAAGTTCTCAAGCGCATGAAAGATTGGTTTCGAGATTACTTCTAAGTCTACAACCAATCTTCTACTAGGCGATGGAATCGCTCACGTCAAGATTCGAGAGGCATGAGACGGATTCGAACCTTGTTGATTATTCCGGGGCCATTCTTAAGAGGATTTGCACGGGAAAAGATCGAACATAATCAGATCATTTAAATCTTACATGACAGAAAGATGGCTTTGGCGCCTGCCCTTGAAGAAGGACTCGAGTGGAAAACCAAGACCTAATCCAGAATATAGAGTACGTGTTCAAACGAGAGGTAGGCCACCGTTAATAAAAAAATCGTCAGGGGAAACGCATCTAAATTTTCTGCATCACAAAATAGAAAATCGGGCTAAGTTTATGACACTATTATGGGACTCGTAGGTTGGGTTGAACGGAAATTCGTTAATAATCGCTAATCTTGTAACAGTTTTCGAGTGCTATTTCGCTTGAACGCGCCAAAATTCGAGTGAAACCCAACAGTAATCGTACGTTCAACCACCATGAGACCTCTTCTGCAATTAGATTCGTTTCCCCTGAAAAAATCGTTGACTTACGTCGAGAAGTACATTATAATCTGTTATGGGAAGGCAAACGTGGAATCTCTGCATTGGCGTGTGTCCTAACGTTAAGGAGGAAATTAGGTTACTGAATCGCTTAACCGGTAACTGAAGGTAATTATGATTGAATTTGAACAGGAGGACTTTGAAGCGCTTGCAAGGATCAAAGTCATTGGGGTCGGCGGTGGTGGAAGTAATGCGGTGAAACGCATGATTGAGCAAGCCATGGCGGGTGTTGAATTCTATGTAGTCAATACCGATCACCAAGCGCTTCAGGCGTGCCCAAATGCGACGAGAATCCCAATCGGTCAGAATATGACGGGGGGGCTGGGTGCGGGGGCGGACCCAGAGATTGGAAAGAAAGCGGCCGAGGAGGATAGAGAAAGACTCCAAGGTGTTGTCGAAGGGGCGGACATGGTTTTCGTCACGGCGGGGATGGGAGGCGGCACCGGTACGGGCGCGGCTCCAATAATCGCCGCACTTTCCAAGGAAAGCACGGCATTGACAATTGCCGTTGTGACCCGCCCTTTTGATTTTGAAGGCAGACGGCGTGCAGAACAGGCCGAGTTGGGCTTGGAAAACCTTCGTGAGAATACTGATTCTGTAATCGTTATTCCCAACCAACGCCTCATTGACGTTGTTGATCGGAAGTTGCCTATTCGTATGGCATTTCGTATGGGCGATCAAATACTACATCACGGCGTGCAGAGCATCTCCGATCTAATCACAGTCCCTGGAGAAATCAACCTTGACTTCGCCGATGTAAAGACCATTATGTCCAATGCCGGTGGCGCGCTTATGGGCATTGGGACCGCATCGGGCGACAATCGCGCGGAACTCGCAGCACAAGAGGCTATTTCCTCTCCATTGCTGGAGGAGGGGTCTATCAAGGGTGCCACCGGAATCATCGTAAATATTATTGGTCCTCCCGACATGACAATGCAAGAACTAGAGGAGGCTATGGCAGTGATTAAAGATGCCTCTGAAACAGAGCAGGTAATCTTTGGGCTTGCATACAATGAGGAACTCCAAGAGATGCTGCGTGTTACCGTGATTGCGACCGGTTTCAACAATTATCATGAATCTCCGCGAGGTGGTACGGCAAATCCCATTGACGACCTCTTTCATCGTGATTATTCATCCGCTCCGTCCGGCAATCGTCCTAGTCGCCAGCATTATAACCCATCGAGGCAACAATCAGGCTCGTTTACGGAATCTACGCCGCGCCCCGACACAGAGCCGCCGCAAACAAAAGACTTTCCGCGGCGCGATGCTGACGAGAACCCAGACGAAGTCTTAGATATCCCTGCGTTTCTCCGTGTCCGAAATTCCAAAGACAAGAAGTAGCTAGTAGGCAGTATGAAATCGAACCTACGCCATACCTACGCGGAATTGTTGGATCAGGAGCAGCGACCCCACCATAATTTCCGGAAAAAAATCCGTTCTGTGCTGGTTTACCCGGGCACATACGAACTCGGGATGTCAAGTCTCGGTGTCCAAGTAATCTATTCCTCGCTTAACAGGCGAGGAGATACGTCCTGTGAACGCGCTTTCGTACCGCAGTCCCAGGTACTAAGACAATTCCGCGAAAGTCGCGCCCCGCTCTTCTCGTTTGAAACTCAAACGCCCCTCAATCAGTTCGATCTAATCGGATTTTCCGTTTCGTTTGAATCGGATTACGTCAATATTCCGCTTACGTTGGAACTCGCTCATATTCCACCTCTAGCCTCGGACCGGAGTGACGGAGATCCGTTGATCGTTGCTGGAGGCATCAACATCTCGTACAATCCGGAACCCATCACCGATTTTGTCGATGTATTCCTCGTTGGAGAGGGTGAAATCGCGATCCATAGCTTGATGGATTGTATTAGCGAGTGGAGCGAGACGACTGGAAGTAAAGCAGAGCTGTTACACTCCCTCGTAACAATCCCGGGTTTCTATGTTCCCAATTTCTACCAAGTTGATTATCGCGATGACGGTACGATTGAACGCATGAGACCCAAAGCTAATGCTCCCGAGAAGATTCGGGCCAGCGCTGTCGCGAGGCTTGACGATGTTGAAACTTGCACTCAGATTCATACGCCTAACACCGAATTTTCAAACGCCCATCTGATTGAGATCGTGCGCGGTTGCGGGCGACAGTGCCGCTTCTGCGTTGCTGACTATGCTCGTCGATGGCCGAGACACCGCTCCGTCGAAAACACCTTGAAGTTAGCCGGGTTTGCTCGCGGCATTACAGACAGAATTGGCTTGGTTGGTGCCTCAATCTCGGATCACCCTCAAATAGATGAGATTGCCACCGGCCTTGTAGAAAAAGGGTTTCGAATCTCGTGTGCCTCGTTGAGGGCTGAAACTGTGCGTCCTCCCTTACTTGATGCCCTTGCCGAAAGCGAACAAGGTACTATTACGATTGCACCAGAGGTGGCGACCGAGAACTTACAAAGGGTAGTAAACAAGGCGATTCCGCGTGAAAGACTTTATCATGTCTTTGAGGAGGCCTTGAAGCGTGAGATTCTTAATTTGCGCCTGTACTTTCTCATTGGTGTTCCATACGAAACCGCGGCCGACGTGGAGGCAATTGCCAATATGGCAAGGGAGATGCGCTCAATTCTTCTTCCCTATGCCAAGAAAACGGGACGGATGGGACGAATTAGTTTCACTATATCCCCGATGGTTCCCAAACCCCATACACCGTTTCAGTGGGTGGAAATGGAAGATCAGAAGACAATAGCTCGCAAGTTAGATTTTCTGAAACGCGAAATAAACCGTATGGGAGGCTTAAAGGTATCATCTGCAAGTGCCCGTTTAGCACACCAAGAAGGCGTTCTTGCGCGTGGTGATCGGCGGCTAGGTAAAGTCATCCTAGATCTCTCACGGGGAATGTCATGGAAACAATCCTTTAAGAAACATCGGCTCGATCCCGAGTTCTACGCACTCCGACCACGCTCACTCTCTGAAACCCATCCTTGGGATCACCTAGACTTGAACGTAAAACCCGAATATCTTAGCCACGAATTCAAAAAACAGATTAGCGGCTTCATGACCAGTCCGTGCGAGACAGACGTTTGCAAAAAGTGCGGTGCATGTTGACTCATGAAGTTGCGGTTGTAGTACTCCGATTCATTTAGGTGCTCTAGCACAACCCAAGTGTGCAACGTGTCGCAAGTTGTGAAGGGGCAGTTGACTGGTTTAACATTTTACATCTTAAAGATTGTTGAAGCGCTCTTAAGGTTGGTTTTTCCTGCCCTTTTGGGCGCTTTTTTGTGCCAGCTTAATGAACGATAGCTCATTTAGGAGCAAATACTAACTTCCCGAAAAAACTGAAGGTAGATTATATGAAATCAATGTTGAATCTGTTCGTTGATGATCTCACCGCGGAAATTGAGCCACTCGCCAAGCAGTTGACAGAAGCATATTGGGAGGCTAGCCTCACGGGATCAGATGAAGCTGTTCATAAAGTTTCCAAACTAGAAACAGGATACCGTCTTATCTTCGCTGATCGCGACCGATTTGAGCAGTTGAAGGCATTTCAATCAACAAATCAGGGTATTTCTACTCAATTGCTACGTCAATTGCATCTGCTGCTCTTGGAATTTACATCGGAACAACTGCCTCCCGAGACAATCGAAGAGCTTGTCAGGCGACAGACCGCCATTGAGCAAGTCTTCACTAGACATCGCGCGGTTGTAGAGGGGAAAGAGATGAATGAAAACACCATCCGCGACGTACTGAGGTCGGAGGTCGATCACAGAAGAAGACAAATTGTATGGGAAGCAAGCAAGCAGATTGGAGGTAAAGTTGCGGACGATCTAGTCGACCTAGCCCATGTCCGTAACCAATCAGCACGCGCAGTCGGCTTTGACGATTACTATCAGATGTCACTTTCGCTTCATGAGATTGACCCCGCCTTTCTCGCCGAAACAGTTAGTCGGATGGAGGACTTGACGAACGAACCGTTTTCGGCGATTAAGTCTAAATTGGACGACGAGCTTGCCGGGCGCTTTGGTGTTAACGTAGAGGCACTTCGCTCTTGGCATTATGAGGATGTTTTCTTTCAGGAAGCGCCCAATGTTAGCAAGGTGAATATTGACGAACTGTTCGCGAAGTTGGACATCCTTGAAATCGCGAAAGATTTCTTCCGAGGCATCGATCTGTCCATTGACGACCTTGTTGAAAAAGGCGATCATTACGAGCGTCCGGGTAAAAATCAGCATGCTTTCTGCATTCACATAGATCGGAAAGGGGATGTGCGTGTGCTTGCAAACGTGCGGCCAACTGCGAAGTGGATGGAAACAACACTGCACGAGTACGGACACGCTGTTTATGATAAACAGTTGGATACAACCCTACCATTCACGCTTCGCACCCCCGCTCACTTAATCACGACTGAGGGAACCGCGATGCTTATGGGCCGATTGGCTCATAACGCAGAGTGGCTGGATCGTATGATCGGACTTCCTCCTGACCTGAAGCAGCTTCTTACGGATGAGATGAAGGATACATTTCGACTGCGGATGCTCATTTTTGTTCGGTGGGCGATGGTAATGATCTGCTTTGAACGAGAGTTCTACCGCGATCCAGATCAAGATCTAAATTTACTGTGGTGGGATTTGGTCGAGCGTCTACAGTTTCTAACCCGACCCGACGGGCGGAATGAACCTGACTGGGCGGCGAAAATTCATATCGCGACAGCGCCAGTCTATTATCACAACTATCTATTAGGGGAGATAGTCGCGTCACAACTGCAGCACACCATTGATTATCATGTCTTGAACGGTGTGGGAGTCGCGAGGACGGGATATGTCAACGAGAAGCGAGTCGGTGAATACTTACGTGAAAAGGTCTTCAAGCCCGGTAGCAGCGTTCATTGGAATGAGTTGCTCGTTGATGCGACGGGGGAGAAACTTAATCCTCAATATTTGGTGAATCAGCTGATTGACTGATTACACGGAGCCTTGCGGAAGATGTCCCTTGAAAAAGCGCTAGGACGGAAGATGACGAGAAAGGACTCGCCAGCCATCGGCTGTCCATTCAATCAATGTAACTGTGCGTCAGATTTAATCTTTGCCCACACTGTTGGCACTTTCTGCCCTTCATTGACTGAGCGGGGCTTTCCGGGGCCGCCATTCTTGATATTTGGCCCGGTAATCACGACTTCATCGAATCGGGCGCGTGCGTCGGAAACCACCAGCCCAGCTTGCCCGCCTCTTGGAGACTCTAGCTCGCGGCCGACAAAAACCTGATCGTCAACCTGAAACTCCCAGCGTTTATCGTCAATTGTAGCTTTCAGGTGATACCAAGTATCTATCTCCGTAACCAACGGGAATGAACGTACGAACCAATGCTCTGGTGTTACGCGGATGACTCGGACGATTCCGAGGGTAACCTCAACGAAGAATAGGAAGCGACTGTCTTCTTCACCTCTATCGTGGAGGGTGAGACCAACAGTGGCAGGATGGTTTTGTTCCTCTACCAGCTTTGCTTGGCACGAAACTGAATAATTGCGCCAGTTCAACTCTCCTGTCAACCACAAACTCATGTATCCCGGATGAAAAATCTCGCCTACGGCTTCTCCCTCGCTAATCCACCACTTTTCAACTCTACGGTCTAGATTGTAGATTGTCCACTCGGCGGTTACCTTATCTTCAAAATCGTCGCGCCACGATCCACATAGAGCGATCTGGAAGTGACAGGAAAGGAGCAGTAGAATGCCAATCGTCCAAATCATAAGCACGGGTTTCATCTGGTTGGTTTCTTCTCCTATCCTAGTGCTGGATCCTGTGATTCATGTATTACTTGCTAAATCAAGAAGTTCCGGGCTGTAATGACCGTTTTTGCAACGCACTCTCTTCGTAGTTGAATTTTGTGATTTGCACGGAAAACATTATAGACGGTTTATCACACGGTGTCAAGCTATCCTCATTACTATTACATGGGAAATGCATCTAGATTAAGGACTTCATTTGAGTGGAATTGTCTGAACGGGATATCTATGACCCTCACAATTCGCTCGTGACGTTTGCCTCATATGTGATGGTCGGAAAGGAGCCTGTCCCAATAAATCGCCTTCCCGCCGCGCGGACTTCGGGGTGCAATATAACTTGAGATTTCTACGCCTAGTGAGACCGACCTTGATAATCAGTTAGTACATTGGGTTTCATTCTATGGCCATGCAACCCTCCTGACTGCATTGCAGCAGCTCATTGTGCTTGATTGCGATTCGCCATTCACCAGTCAGTGCAACCTACTCTGTCATCTTCAGTCGCCAACCCCCCGGGTTTCGCTTTTCGCTAATTGGTGGTTATGCGGTCGCGACTAGGAAAGGGGGCTCTATCGCCTTAGCTCTACGCTCTGTGGTCACCGACTATCTATTCGCTAAAGTGCTCGTACCATCGGATCTTCGTCGTACAGGAACCACCATCGCATTCACCAGATTCCCCCAAAGCTGCTACGCCTCCGTGTGATTCTGTTCCGTGACTCTTTTGCAGTTGACACATCGTAGCTGCTATGCTAGAGTAGCGGCGTAGCATGGGTTCGGACTGTCAACCGCAAGTCCTCGCGGTGAACGTAGCCCTAAGCATGTTGAGAATCCTGAGACCTACTTCCGAACCTTTGAAGAACTTGCCTGCGCTTTGGATAATCCGCCGTCCCCTACGAATCCACCGAAAGGCTGCCATTCTCACAACCGGTACGCATGCCTGCCGCGGTCATATGCAGTGGAGTCACCCATCTAACGTGGGCAGTTCAAGGAATGGATGTGCATAATAGCAGCTTTAGCGATCAGCCGCCAAAAAATCCCATCAGTGGTTCATTCATGTGGTTGTACGTTTAACAGTTGTCTTGTGGTTACTGCCTATGGCGAGGATTAAAATTCTACCACCCGATGTCTCGAACAAGATTGCAGCCGGAGAGGTTGTTGAGCGTCCAGCCTCTGTAGTAAAAGAGTTAGTCGAAAATGCTGTTGATGCGCTCGGTACGAATATTAGCGTTGAAGTCCGAGCCGGAGGTAGGAGACTCCTGCGTGTTTCGGACAACGGAGTCGGAATGACTCGTGAGGACGCTTTGATTGCATTGGAGCGCCACGCAACAAGCAAGGTTCGTAGCATCGAAGATCTCCAGCGCATCCAGACGTTCGGTTTTCGCGGTGAGGCGTTGCCGAGTATCGCTTCTGTTTCACAGTTTGAGCTCTTGACCCGAACGACTGAAGGGCTTGAGGGTGCCAAAGTAACTGTTGAAGGCGGTGAAGTGCGATCTGTGCAAGAGAGCGGTTGTTCGCCGGGCACCCATATAACAGTTAACAACCTTTTTTACAATGTCCCAGCGCGGCAAAAATTCCTTAAAAGCGATACGACGGAATTTAACCATATCACCAACCAAGTCATGTGGGCTGCACTTGCACATCCCAAGGTTCAATTTTCCCTTTCCCACAACGGCCGTTCATCAATTGATGTTCGCTCCTGCGATTCGCATATTGAACGAATCCGTTTGCTGTATGGGAAGGAATTCGCCGAGAATTTAATTGAATTTGACGCCGATCTTGCAAGACTTCACCTGCACTGTTTTATCGGTAAGCCTGAGCTGACGAAACCGAATCGTACTTACCAACTTTTCTTTCTGAATCGGCGTCCGATTCGCAGCAAGATACTCGGAGCCGCGCTTACCGAAGCAATGCGCTCGATGATTCCAAGAGATCGATACGCGGTTGCGTTCCTTTTCCTGACAATGGATACTGAGGAGGTTGATGTCAATGTCCATCCCGCTAAAATCGAGGTGCGATTTCGCAATGAGCAAGGAATGTATGGGGGAGTGGTACGGGTGATTCACAGTGGCATCTATAAACACAAATATATCCCAAGAATAGAAACTGAGGGGCAAAGGATCGATTCGGGAGAGAGGGGAAAAATCTCGGACAGTGCAGATGAAATTTCCAGGCCGTCGCAAGTAGACGCGGTAGTTCCTGGAGTATCTACTCAACCAGATGACACGATACCAGCAGGATCTCCAAATGGTTCAGTAGGGTATGAGAGGAGCGAACCCTCGGAAAGTGGGTCAGAAGCAGAATATCAACCGATTCCAAATGCTGTCCAACCTCCTCACCGGGCAGTACCAGAAGGTGTATCCCTTGAGTTGTTTGATTTCGAAAAGGTAGAGTTAAAAACCAATCTCTTCAATACGTACATAATTGCGGAAAGTCAAGATAGAGTACTTATCATAGATCAGCATGTCGCGGCAGAGCGCGTGCTCTACGAAAGATTCATTGAACAGTTGAAAGCCGATGGCATACCAGTACAAGGGTTATTACTTCCGGTGACGATAGAATTTAACTCGCAGCAGTTGGACACCTTCAACGCTCACGAGGGTCTCTTCAGAACGTTGGGATTTGATGTAGAGCCTTTTGGAGGAAACACCATTCTCGTGCGCTCCATACCTGCACCCCTACCGGTACGCCTTGTAGTCAATACCGTTACGGATCTCCTAGACAGAATCGCAACGATCGGACAACCCTCAGTAGAGATGCTTGAGATTCAGGATCGGGCATTGATTACACTAGCTTGTAAATCAGCTGTCAAAGCCGGGGACCCGTTGACTATGGAGGAAATGGTGAACCTGATTAAAGAATTGTCGCAGGCGAGATTGCCATTCAACTGCCCGCATTCTCGCCCGATTACTATCGAAATGAGCAAAAATGAGTTGGAACGCCGCTTTCATCGGCGTTGATGACACAAGAATATCTGAGATCAACGGCCTTCTGATACGGCAGGCGGAAGAATGTGGACTCGACTGTGATATTCACACGAAAATAGGGAGAATTGGGAGAAGAGGTCATGCCAAAGTATGGAGTCAACTTGCTGTTATGGGCGGACAAATTTGACCGCGAAACCGTTGACTTAATTCCGATAGTCGCGGAGATGGGTTTCGATGGTGTCGAAATTCCAATCTTCGACTACGCAACTGTTGATATAACGCACACGAAGGCGGTGTTAAGAGACACTAGTCTACACCCAATAGGATGTGCAATCATGACACATGATCGCAATCCGATTCATGAGGATGTTACGATTCGTGAAAACGGGAAGCATTACCTAAAACGTTCAATAAATGTTCTTGCGGAGTTGGGCGGCGACACGCTTGTTGGTCCACTGTACAGTGCAGTCGGTAACTTGGTTGGGCGTGGCAGGAACCAGCAGGAATGGGGTAGGTGCGTTGACACTCTCGGCGAAGTAGCGGAATTCGCAGGACAGCGTGGCGTTATCGTCGCAATTGAGCCTTTGAACCGTTTTGAGACGTATTTCCTCAACATTGCCGCCGACGCCATAAAGCTAGTAACTGCCATCAACAGTCCGTTCCTCAAGATTCATCTGGATACGTTTCACATGAATATCGAGGAGAAAAACCTAACACAGGCAATTACCGAAACCGGGGATCTGCTGCATCATCTGCACGCATGCGAGAATGATCGAGGAACTCCGGGCACCGGATTAATTGACTGGGAAGGAGTGTTCAACGCGCTCGCAACGATCAACTACGATCGGTGGTTGGTGATCGAGTCGTTCACGCCTGCTGTTAAAGGAATTGCGGCGGCGACTGCCATCTGGCGGGATATCGCTCCAAGTGCCGAAATCTTGGCAACTGACGGCTTGGCATTTCTCAAGCACATGTCAACCGAGCATCTACATTGAGGCAGCGATAATCTAACCTAGTAAAACTAGCCGGTTGGCTAAGCAAGTCATGGATTTTTTGAACGAATTCTTGGTACCGTATTCCGTAGCTACTGTCGGGTCCATTGCCCTCAAGTTAATGCTTGCCTTTGCGCTCGGAATTGTGATAGCCGTTGTCTACCATTGGACGCACATTGGAGTTGCCGAGCGGTCGTTTACGGATACGCTAATCATCCTCTGTATGTTGATCTCGGTTGTGATGGTCGTTATCGGTGACAGCGTGGCGCGCGCATTTAGCCTTGTGGGTGCACTGTCGATTATTCGGTTTCGGACCGTCGTCCAAGATCCTCGAGACATTGCCTTCGTTTTTTTCGCTTTGGCAACGGGGATGGCGGTCGGTGCAAGCGATCCGCCCATAGCCATTATGGGAACGTTTCTGATTGGTGGGATTATCATCCTGCTTCACTGGTGGCACGGCAGGCATCCCTATCGTGAAACCTTTCAACTAACCTTCAAAATACCACTTTCCAGCGCGTCCGAACCAACCCTTCGCTCCATTTTCAACAAGTATCTCGTGCACGAGCGGCTTATCCATCAGGAAACATCGAAAACGGGAGGAATCGAACTCAGGTATCGCATCAAGTTTAAAGACTCCGAAGACTGGGAACGGTTTTTCCAGGAACTTTCCGCTTTGGAGGAGATTCACGGAATCAAGTTAACGAAGCAACAGGATTAGATTCATCGTGGAGATCGGTTTTACCTACCGGCTGTCATTTCCTGTTTAAGAAACGCAATAATGTCGGCGATATCCTGATCAGACAATCGATCTTCCGAATAAAATGGCATGATGAAACCGCCGCCACGAATCTTGGCTGCATACTTATGTATCGTTTTTGGTATGTTAGAAGGTGGCTTTCGACGAATTAGTTGCGAGCCGATTCCAGCTTTTCGTGCGGTTGGGTGACAATCGTTACAGGCTCGGCTATACAACTTCCATCCCTTTTTCGCATCCCCCGTCATCGCGACAATCTTGTCTGCGGCAGAGCTCGTCGCCTCTTTATCAAGTTCTTGCAGCTGAAACTGAGGCCCCTTATTGTCCCCCGACACATGCTCGAAATACACCATCAGTGCTTCCGCCTGTTCTTCCGGGATAGCGATCGGGTCTACTTTGGCGACAGGAACACGCTGCAGAAAGTGCTGATAGCAGAACCCGCCGCCGCCGGCTGCGCGACGGAAGATATCAGCTTTAATCATCCCTCCTTTTGCTTCGCCTCGTCGCGGCACACCGATGATGCTGTGACCCGCACGGATTTTGCCATCAGGATTAGCGTCTTCGTCGAAATCCGCATGGCAGTCCGCGCAAGCAAGGCCACTAATCTTTTTTGGCTCAAGCGTCCCTCCGAAAGATGGGTCGTAAAATAACTCACGACCGAGTTGCGCTTGTTCGGATATCTCGGCGTGCGTCGCCAACGTGAATAGAAAGACAAGGGCTAAAATCGCGAAGGAAAATCTCAAACCAAGAATCAAAGTACGCATGGAGCTCTCCTTTCAAGGTATACGAGTGGGGCAAAGTGTAGGACTTGCGAAAGTTAAAGCAGTAATCAAAGTACAAATGGTATCAGGTAGGCGCAATGCTTGTCAACCGCATTTGCGGTGGTGGACGTATCCGATTATGTTGGAGTGAGGTCACCGGTCAGCGGGGCGCGGTAGACAGCGAAGTGGCGCCGCATATCGGGATGGGCGTTACGATTACGGCGAGGCGGCTGGAAATAGATGTGATGTGTGAGAAATCTCTTTGTATTACTCATATCGCAGCCTCATCCGATTCGTTTGGCGAGTTCCGAGAACATGCGGAGATCTTCCGGCGTCAATTTGCGCAATTCCGCGAGAAGAATTTCCTCAAAGAGCTCCTCATGCGTCTCCGAGAATTCAAACATCTGTTTGGGATCAATCTCCAGCGCAATAGAAATTCGCTCCAATGCATCTATAGACAGCGCGCGCTGACCACGCTCGATATAGCCTATAAAGTTCGTGCTTAGTTGCGCGGCTTCGGCAAGTTGCTCCTGCGTCAACCCCGCCCTCCTCCGCAGCGTCCGAATTTTTTTCCCCAGTTTGTACATCAAACTCTGTGATTTCTCCACTGACGCTCTCTCCTGAACAGTGATTTCCGGTGACTAGTTTCGGTGCCGCGATGCGTGATCGCTACGGGTTTCGCGTAGTTGCCCTATTCTCGCCTACTCGGCGAAGAACGGACAACGGCGCCTTAGTCGGCACATTAGATGGTTGTATGCATGTGAGAATCTACTTTATATATATGTCGAGTTGAATCTTAACATTATCCACAATTTATAAACACAAACCTATTGAATGTAAATTCGATGAATATCGAGATAAAACAAAACTAATAGTGTGGTTTTGTGTTGACAGAAGTAACCATTTAGTTTAGATTAGGTAGCGCAGTAAATAGGGAATTTTGATGCGGTGTGACCCATCTGGGCGCACTGGTGCCATTGCGCATTGTGTTAAGCTAACGCAAGTTGCTACCCATGGCAGAGAAACTGAGTTTTTGGTTCACGTTTACCGAACTATAGGCAAATTGATTAGATTCTTGTCAAATTTGTGTCTCCGGGTCGGATCGACCGAGAGAACGACACTCCCTATAATCCTCCTCCCGGCAGGAGGCGACGTCATTGCTCTTGGTAATGACAAGGGAGTTTTCAACTCAGTTCATCATTAGGTAGCGAGCATAGTAAATGGGGAGTCTTGACACAGTCAAGGCACAGATACCTTACCCACATTGCCAAACATAAAGGAGAATTACCTTATGATTAGAGCACAGTTTGTAATGTCACTTTTTCTGTTGATTTGCCTTTCGATGCCGCTGACGTCAACGGCACAAAACGTCGACATCCCGGACGACGACCTCCGGGCTGGGATTGAGGCGGCTCTTGGCAAAGAATCCGGTGCCCCAATAACCGCGACAGATATGGAAGGGTTAACAGAACTCTTTGTGGACAATACGGGGATTAGCGATTTGACCGGGCTTGAGTCTGCCACCAATCTGATAAACCTGAGTCTTGATTCCAATAATATCGCCGACATCTCGCCGTTGTCGGGCTTGTCCAATCTGACAGGGCTGGTACTTAGTTTCAATAATATCGCCGACATCTCGCCGTTATCGGGCTTGCCCAATCTGACAACGCTGGTACTTGGTTCAAATCCGTTGAGCGACTCATCAGTCCATACACACATTCCTGCTCTTCAGGACAGGGGAGTTACAGTAATCTATAGTGTAGAGGTGCCGGTAGAATCTAGTGTAGAGGAGGCGCTAGAATTGGTAGAACCTCTGCTGCCAATAAACACTCTAGTGGGGCACACGTGGTGGGTAGAGAATCTGAAGTTCAGCTCGGATGGACGCACGCTTTTCAGCGTGGGTCCCCATAACAACATGCGAAGTTGGGATGTGCTGGCAGGGGAGGAGGAACTGAACGTAAAATTAGGCGATGCCACTACCGCCATAGCGTTGAGTCCCGATGATCAGACACTTGCCGTTGGGTCAAATTTTGGCGAGGTGCTACTGTTGAATGTGTTGACCGGGACGATACATCGCGACTGGACGGCGGGTTCAGCCTTCACGAGCATAAATATAGAATCAGAACAACCTAGCGTGACGTTTAGTCCGATTACCGCTCTGGCGTTCAGCGCGGATGGGCACACGCTTGCCACCGGGGACGATAGGGGCGGCATCCGACTGTGGGATGCGGCGACCGGTGGGGTGTACGGCGTGGGCGAGTTGGAAGGGCATTCGGATGGAGTCCTACAACTGGCTTTCAGTCCGCGGCATGGGCACACGCTTGCCAGCCGGAGCCGAGACAGTACCGTGCGACTGTGGGATACGGCTACCGGCGAGCTAAAGTACACGTGGGATACGGTGGGCGGCATTTTCAGCTTGGCGTTCAGCCCGGATGGAGGCAGAATTGCCGCCGGGGATTTGAGTAAAGCGTATATTTGGGATGTTTCGACCGGTACGCTTGAGCGGACACTAGAGGAAGGGCTTAATGGTTGGGTCCGGGGCGTCGCGTTCAACCCGGATAGTCGGACGCTTGCCACTGCGTCTGAAGATCTCGTGCAACTGTGGGACGTGGTTACAGGGGCCATAACCCACTCGTTGGTAGGACATACGAATTGGGTTACGAGAGTCGCGTTCAGCCCTGTTGGACGTACGCTGGCGAGTGGAAGTCAGTATGGCACGATTCTGCTGTGGGAACTGCCGCCCGTTGTGCCGGAGCCGCTATATTGGATAGAGCGAGGCGCAACCAGCGCAATTCGGCGCGTTGAGCCCGACGACACACGCATCGCTAGCGTCGTCACCAGCGGACTGTCAAAACCAGCCGAACTTGCGTTGGATGTGGTGAACCGAAAGGTGTATTGGACGGATATCAAGGCGAAATCCATCCAACGCGCCAACTTGGATGGCATAGACGTGGAGGACGTTGCCATCGCCGGGCTGGAAGCGCCAAATGGCATCGCTTTGGATGTGACGGGCGGAATGGTGTACTGGACTGACTACGGCGCGAGGAAAATCCAACGCGCGAATTTGGACGGTACCGGCGTGCAAGACCTCGTCACGAACAGTCGCAGTTTGCTCGGCGGAATCACATTGGATGTGGCTGGCGGAAAGATGTACTGGGTGGACTTCGGCAGAGACACAATTTGGCGCGCCAACTTGGACGGCACGAGAGTGGAGGCGCTTGTGACCGCCGGTTTGTCCATCCCGTTCGCTATAGCGTTGGATGCGGCTGGCGGAAAGATTTACTGGGCGGACAAAGGTACACACAAAATCCAGCGCTCCAACTTGGACGGAACGGACGTGCAAGACCTCCTTACCGATGCCCAAGGGGTCAATAATCCGAACGGTGTCGCTTTGCATGTGGCAAGCGGAACCATGTACTGGACGGAGTCAAGCGAGGGAATGGGCAGAATAAAGCGCGCCAATCTTGACGGATCGAACATACAGACTCTCTTCGCCGATCTTGATGATCCCAGGAGTATCGCGCTCGAAATAGAGCCGCCGACCGGGGCGATGCCAACGCCAACGCCCGAGTCGGACTCACAGCCGCCGACCATGACAGATGCTTCGGCTCAGCCCGAGGATGTGAACGGCGACGGGGTTGTCGATGCGAAAGATATTCTCGTCGTTGTGCAGAACTTCGATAAAACAGGCACCAACGCGGCGGATGTCAATGGCGATGGTGTCGTTAGCATTGCCGACATCGTTCAAGTGGCGCTCGCCATGGTCGACGGAGCGGCGGCGCCCGTTGCACACACCGACGCGCTCGATGTGGTCACGCCGGAGCGAGTCCGGGAATGGATCGCGCAAGCCATCGGATCCGGCGAGAGCCTCGACGCCATTCAAGCGCTTGAACGGTTGCTGTCACGGTTGACGCCGACAGATACCGCACTGCTTGCCAATTACCCGAACCCATTCAATCCCGAAACCTGGATTCCGTACCGTTTGGCAACGGACGCACCTGTCAGGTTGTGCATCTACGACCGCAACGGGTACGCGGTTCGCACGATTAATCTGGGGCATCGGAGAGCGGCTGCTTATGAGAGTCGCGCAGATGCAATCTACTGGGATGGCAGAAACGACCTTGGCGAGCAGGTCGCCAGCGGTTTGTATTTCTACACTCTTAGCGCGGGGAATTACAAAGCCACTCGGAAAATGCTGATTGGCAAGTAGGACGTTGAAACTCTTGGCTCTTCAGAGTTAAGTGTGGGAAAGGAGCTAGCTAACGCTAGTTGCCCCCAGTTGGGGGGATTCACGCTCAAATGCGCAAATAAATTCAAAAGGAGAGTATTTTCATGAGAAAATTTCGGGTTTTCAAGTTTAGCCTATTGTTGTTTGGCGTTCTGTTTTCACTCAACGCGTTCCGCCATGGGTACACGCAGCAGAATTCGCAGGATGGCGGGATGTCGGTCAAGACGCTGGATCCAGTAAACACTCTAACGGGGCACACTGGGTGGATCCATGACTTGGCGTTCAGTTCAAATGGACGCACGCTTGCCAGCGTGGAAAGCAATGGCACCGTGGTATTGTGGGAGGCGTTGACAGGTCTGGCGATATGGAGTCTAAGAGAAAATATAGATGCTGGCGACATAGCGTTCAGTCCTGATGGTCAGACACTTGCCATTGGGACACGGTCCGGCAATGTGGAACTGCGGAACGCAGCGAGCGGGGCGCTAAATCAAACATGGTTTGTGTCTAGTCCGGTCAGTGCTGTGGCATTTAGTCCGGATGGCCGCACGATTGCCACCGGGCACAGCGACGGTGCCGTACGACTGTTGGATGCAGAGACCGGTATACTGAAGCCCACGTTGGAAGGGCATACGCATTTTGTCATGGAACTGGCTTTCAGCCCGCCGGATGGGCACGCGCTTGTCAGCCGGAGCTTTGACCGTACCGTGCGCCTTTGGGACACGGCTACCGGCAAGCTAAAGCGCACGTGGGAAGAGCTTGCTGAACTTCGCAGCATTGCGTTCAGCCCTAAGGGACGCACGCTTGCCGTTGGGGATTCGAGTAAAGTGTACATTCGGGATGTTTCGACCGGTACGCTTGAGCGAACACTAGAGGAAGGGCTCGTTGGTTGGATCGATGACGTCGCGTTCAGCCCGGATGGTCGGATGCTTGCAACTCCGAGTGCAGAGTTAGTTTTCGTGCAACTGTTTGACTTGGCTACCGGGGTCGTAACGCACTCGTTGGTAGGACATACGGCACGGGTTGTTGGTGTGGCGTTCAGCCCGGTTGGACGTAGACTGGCTAGTGCAAGTCAGAATGGCACGATTCTGCTGTGGGAGCTGCCGCCCGTTGTGCCGGAGCCGCTATATTGGATAGAGCGAGGCGAGATCGGCGCAATTCGGCGTGTCCAGCCCGAGGACACACGCATCGATAGCGTCGTCACCAGCGGCCTGTTAAAACCAGCCGAACTCGCGTTGGATGTGATCAACCGAAAAGTGTATTGGACGGATACCAAGGGGAAATTCATCCTGCGCGCCAATTTGGATGGCACAGACTTGCAGGGCGTTGTCTCCGCCGGGCTGGAAGCGCCAAATGGCATCGCTTTGGATATGACTGGCGGCATGGTGTACTGGACGGACTATGGCGCGAGGAAAATTCAACGCGCCAATTTGGACGGTACAGGCGTGCAAGACCTCGTGACGAACAGTCGCAGTTTGCTTGGCGGAATCACATTGGATGTGGCTGGCGGAAAGATGTACTGGGTGGACTTCGGCAGAGACACAATTTGGCGCGCCGACTTGGACGGGACGGGAGTGGAGGCGCTTGTGACCGCCGGGCTGTCCATCCCGTTCGCTATCGCGTTGGATACGGCTGGCGGAAAGATGTACTGGGCGGACAAAGGTACGCACAAAATCCAGCGCGCCAACTTGGACGGAACGGCGGTGCAAGACCTCCTTACCGATGCCCAAGGCATTGATAATCCTAACGGTATCGCTTTGCATGTGGCAAGCGGAACCATGTATTGGACGGAGTCAAGCGAGGGAAAGGGCAGGATAAAGAGCGCCAACCTTGACGGATCGAACGTACAGACTCTCTTTGCCGGCCTTGACGATCCCAGGAGTATCGCGCTCGACCTTGAGCCGTTGACCGGCGCGATGCCAACGCCAACGCCCGAGCCTGATGCGCTGGCGCGGCCGGAGGATGTGAACGGCGATGGGGTTGTCGATGCGAAAGATATTCTCGTCGTTGCACAAAACTTCGACAAAACAGGCACCCATGCGGCGGATGTCAATGGCGATGGTGTCGTCAGCATTGCCGACATCGCTCAAGTGGCGCTCGCCATGGTTGACGGAGTGGCTGCGCCCGTTGCACACACCGACGCGCTCGATGTGGTCACGCCGGAGCGAGTCCGAGAATGGATCGCGCAAGCCATCGGATCCGGCGCGAGCCTTGACGCCATTCAGGCGCTCGAACGGTTGCTGTCACGGTTGACGCCGACAGAAACCGTGCTGCTTGCCAATTACCCTAACCCGTTCAATCCCGAAACCTGGATTCCGTACCGTTTGGCAACTGACGCTCCTGTCAGTTTGCGAATCTATGACCGCAACGGTTACGCGGTTCGCACGATTGATATGGGGCATCGTGTGGCAGGGGTCTACGAAAATCGCGGTGAGGCAATCTATTGGAACGGCAGGAACGACCTCGGTGAGCGCGTGACAAGCGGTTTGTATTTCTACACGCTAACCGCGGATGATTACAAGGGCACGCGGAAGATGTTGATTGGGAAGTAGCTAGAGGGCAATCACATCTAATTGTTGGTTGCAGAGGGAGCCAATGCTTCGGATTAGACGTGGAACGTGTTGGCATGCGAAGCGCAAAATTGGGGATTTGAAGATTGCCAATCTCCGCGCTAGAATGATTTCGGATTGTACGCTGGTGCTTCGCATTTTCTGAGTGAATCAGGCTGAAAACGGTGGGCAATGCCCACTCTACAATGCTTTTCAAGCCAAAAGATGTTGGCAAGGGAGGTGGTTCATTTGAAACGAAATTGGGCAGGCGGCATATTCAGGGCGGTGCTCGTTTTATTCTTTGCTGCTACGATAGGCTATGAAGTCATCACGGAAGAGAAGACACTCAAGTTCCTGTTCTCTTGGGATAACGGTCTGTATTTTGGCCTCAAGATTATACTAATACCTGCGGCGTCGATTTACCTTTGTGTGAGGGCAGTCAACTGGTGTAGAAGAGGTTTCAAGGAACCAAAACTAAACTGGGAGGAAGGCGGAAATCGACTTGCTGCCGTTTTCTTTACATTATCGGTCATCGGTTTTTTCATCTGGATATGGGTATCGACTAAAGATCTAGAAAGCGCCATTTTCTCAACTGTGATCTTGATTGTGCCTGTGATAATAATTCTCGGAGCATTGTATTGGATTGGTAAAGGCTTCGAGAAGTCGAACGATGATGAGTATGACAACGAATACGATGAATACGACGAATAGAGCAAGGGAAACAATTGTTTGATGTTACGTATTCTGTTAACCACGCCGACAGGCATCATACAGACTACAGCATCACAAGCAATCCCCGGTTTGAATCTCTTGCAAAGGTTCTTATGTCCGAGTAGTAGTTTCTTAATGTGTCTTCGACCATCTTCGTCGAACAATTTCCCAGCCTGAGCCAAATCACTTTTGGCGGGTACCCATGAATCGCGCTTTTCTCACTGAAATCTGCATCCTTTGATACAATGACATAGTGGTTGTCGCGGGCGTAATTCCACACATCAGTATCCGATGCAGTGGTTAACCCAACAGTTTTAACGTGGGCGGAATCAGGATACAGATTCGCCAACCGAGTCGCTAACTGGGCGGATAGGTTCTGATCGACTAGGAGTTTCATGTGTGTAAACAACCATCTGCGATTTTTCTCGGTCGGCAGCATACGCAAGACACGCACGGATGTCTGTTTCGGTTAATTCGGGGAAATCGCAAATAATTTCAGCAGTTGTCATGCCCGATGCAAGATACTCAAGAACATCGTACACGGTGATGCGCATCTCGCGAATACACGGTTGCCCGCTGCGTTTGCCCGGTTCAATAGTAATAATGTCTTTGTAATTCATCTGTGTAACCTCTCTGGGGAGTTGGGGGCTTTTTAGTGAGTATAATCGATTGAAACCGAGTTTTCAAGGTAAAAGGACGCTCTATGGGTGAACTGACTCTCGTCCGTTGGATATAACTGAAGGGGGTTCAAACTAGATAATCTAACGGCTTGGATGGGGTGCAATAATCTCCGCTTCCTCCGCCTTAAACCGTTCGAGATACCTACCGGCAGAATGGTATGCCGCAACATCCTCCAATCGTGGTTCGATTGGCATCCTTCTTTTTAAGATTGAGTGGCTAAAATCTTCAACGTCAAACGGTTCGCATCGAGATTTGTAGTATGCGTGGATACCTGCGACTGCGGCGCCCAAAGCTGGCCCTCCTTTTTCGATTGGAATAATCTCGCGATTCCAGATGGCTGCGACACGCCTCATAATTTCCGGGCTATCAGTCGCACCACCAGTGACGTATAGGGGCACATCGGTTGTTCCAGAAAACTGTTCCGAATGCACGTACACCGCAGCAAGGCTTGTCTCAATGACTCCGGAATAATCTAATCCCAGTTGTACATCCGCGTGAGAGTCAACTCGAATTAGGTCGAAGTTACCGGAAGGCGGAAACGACTCGTTTTTTGGCTGCCAAAAGGTCATGGATGATCCGGGTGGCACTTTATTCAAAGCCGCTTCTCCCTGCTCGTAGTCCTCTTTTCTCAAGTCGTAAAGCGCCCTAACCTGGTCCCACACCATCGCTCCATTCGTCCTACAGCCAAACATAAACGGTCTTCCGACACCGTCGTACATCGCATTTGCCATTCCACTCATATCGTGCACGTCGCCATCGGTCGACACCATGTTGACGAAGCTAGTTCCCAAACTGAGTAAATCTCCTGCCACCAGCGTTTTCGCTTGAGGATTATCTCCGGAACCGGCAATCACCTTGCATTTCGAACAAAAACCGTATTTTTCTACAAAATACGCTCCAATATTTCCTACCACTGTGTCGGGAGGCACCAAGTCGGGTAATTTCCTCGCCAACGCTCCGGCACCGCCCGGCAATCCCTTTGATGTTGCTTCGAGCAACTCGGGGGACCAATTCTTCTTTCGGTAGTCCATGAGGGACATGCCGCAGGCGTTGCCGTAATCAATGGGGGCTCTAGAGTTTCCGGTCAGAATCGAAGGAATCAGACTACTAATCAATTGGATGTTTTGCGTTGCTCGATATGCGTCTGGAAACTGTTCAGCGACCCGTCTCATGATTGGGCCAGTAAACCGTAACGGCGCGTCCGAGCCAGAAAGGCGAATCATCTCCGCCTTTCCCCCAACGCCTTCCCGTACACAGTCTGATTGGTTAACGGTATTGGATGTCATCCAGATAGGCGCCGTTAGGTACGAGAAACTCCCTTTTAGTCGACTTACGAGTGTGGATTCTCTACAGTACCCGTTCCTTAACTGTGAGAAGCGGTTTTCAGCCCGATTGTTCAAATACACATGCCCATGTTGCTGACCGGAATTGTTAATGAGAACGATGTCCGCGACAGCGACTCCTGCTGTACGCAGGTCATCAAACATGGCGTCCACGGATGCCAAGATCATCTCAATAGGCTGGTCAGCCTCACCCTCTACGCGGGCTGGGACGATATAGTCCGATCCAATTCCGAAGATGTTTGTTCTGTCGTCCTGCCGGTAATCTAGCGAATGCTCGAGAATTTTCTCTGCTGTGTCGATATCTACGACGATTGATGATAGGCTTTGAGTACTGGAGTCTAGTCCTAAGGCTAATCTCGCCATTGTTGGTTCCCTGCTTGATAGAAACGAGTTTCTGCAAAAAGTGTATTAGTTAACGGAAGTTGCTATCTATCCTACTCTCCGCACCTATTTTGGGGTTTACAGAATTTATTGAAATCCTGAAAATTCGCGTGGTCACTGAATTTTTCAATTCTTGGAAATCTAATTGAGGATTATTTACACGCCAAGCCCCAGCGGGGCGACAGGTGAATTATGTCTGGGGTATATCAACCGAATTAAAACGGAGGCTGAGTTGTTGCCTGTTAATGTTTTCGATTGAAGCGTGGTCCAAGTGTGGGATCTCTATCGCACTCGTTATCCACTCGTTTGATCCCTTCTGGGGCTTGAGTGTGTGGCCAACTCACGTTTCTATACACCTTCAAGATCTCTATCGCCTTCGCTATCCGCTCAGTTGATCCCCTCTGGGGCTAAAAACTTATAGAATGTTATTTATGATTCAAATTCCAGGTATGCTAGTGTCATGATTACCAGAGAAGAAAATCATAAATATTTCTAAATGCCCCTCATGAGGTGCGGAGTGTAGGATCTATAACAAAGAAACCGAGTTTATGGTTCACATTCGCTAAATCTAAGGTATATCGGTCTGATTTTCGTCAATTTCGGCTTTTCATGCCGAAAAAAACTCGGTTTCTGTACTCCTCTCTTGTCGGAAACAGACATCAGTGTGCGTCATGTACCTGACCATTGCAGTTATATCAACGCGCAAAGAAGGAATACCACTTTTGAGCTACATCCATTATAATGGTGTGCTATGACGAGTTTCGGGATGAGCCATAACAGTCAGGTCCATCGGTCTGGATTTGTCAATCCAGACCGAGCGGGCAAGGAACGCGTCAAGTGAAGGAGCGCAATGCTAATCCCGATGGAATCGGGGCTTACAAACGCACGTCGAACGTGCAATGAATGGGATCTCTATCGCACTCGCTATTCACTCGTTTGATTACTACTACAAACTTGAGGGTGAACTAAACAGTTACGATGAACCTATCTAGGGTTATCGCCGGATTCGCAATCCGTTAATCAATAAAGGGGGAGACAATCGAATGACACCGGAACAACGCTATACGTTCGATGCGGCCGGTTATCTCTACTTGCCCAATGCAATGAGCCCGGAGGAGTTGCAGGAAGCCCAAGAAGCAATCGACCGACTGATGAGCACCCCTCACGAGGAACTGGAGGGTGAGTTTGACTATGTCGACCAAGGCGGCGTGTTTCACCACTACTATCACGCCTTCGCGTACGACAAGGCGCTTGAAAGACTTGTAACACACCGCGCAACGTGGCCAATTATCAAGGAACTGACCGCTGAGAAACCGGGTTTCATGCGAGGCAATCTAAAGGTAGATACACATGAATGCACCTATCTAACGCTTCATTCGCTGCGCGAACAATCGCTGGAAGGAAGCGGCTTTGCTCGTGACGTTCACTGGACAAGCCCGAACGGGGACAGGGTATATTGCGACTACTTCAATATCTTCTGGTATTTTGATGATGTGCGCCCAGGCGATGGCGGTGTAATCATGCTGCCAGGTTCCCACAAGAACACGATTCCGTTTGCCGATGGCATACATGAAACAATGGCGGAACTTGACTACGACTATGACAGATGTATCACGAATAATATTTTACCTCATGGCCTAGTCAACCTTGCGCCAAACGCTGGCGATGTCATTATTGCTTCGGACCAAGTGTGCCATGGGGGATTGAGGTGGAAGGCCAAGGACCGTATGCGTCGATTTTTAGTCCTGCGATACTCTACACAGTATCTGTTGGCTTACATGAGTGAAGGCGATCTGAACCTGCCAGCCGGCGTGATGAATCGCCTATCGCCCGAGACCAAGGAGTTGTTGGCGAAAGACCAAATCTTCAACACCAAATCCATCGCGATTCTCGATGACGTAGTTTTGAGCTAGGAGTGCAGGGAACAGTGGGTTAATGGAGTGAGTTACTTGCCTTCCACGCGAGTCGCCGGACGGTCCGCATCTGTCAGACTAGAACGAACGAAAATTGGATCTTTTTCGAATTCCGAATCTTCGGCTCAACGGGGTTTGTCTCCTGCCAACGTGACACGATGCATCACCCTTCGATGCCCCTGATAGTCGTTTATCGGATTGTGTTGAGTACAGCGATTGTCCCAAAAGGCAAGGCAGCCTTTGCTCCAGCGGAATCGACAGGTAAATTCCGGTTTCACTTGGTGATCAAAGAGGTAGTTTAACAGAGGCATGCTCTCGCTTTCGGTCCACCCGCTAAAATTTTGTGTGTGCGCATTATTGACATATAGGGCTTTCCGACCAGTCTCCGGGTGCGTGCGCACAACCGGATGCCTGCTTTCGAGCGCCTTCAGTTTGTCTCCTGCGTCGCGCAGGCGATGTTCGCGCGTCCTCGAGACTTCGGGTTTAGTGGAAACATTGACCGCGACTAGACCATCAAGCGTCTTTTTAAGACCGTCCGAAAGGGTCTCATAGGCGAGATATTGATTGGCGAACAGCGTGTCGCCGCCGTAGGGTGGTATCTCGACTGCGTATAGCAGGCTAGCAGCGGGCGGAAGTTCCAAGTAAGAGGTGTCCGAATGCCAAACCCCACCAAAATTGGCTCGTTCATGCTCTAGTTTAGTTACCGCCGTTACCAACGGACACTCTGGTAAACCTTTCAATTGCGGGTATTCCATTGGTGAACCGAAATACTGAGCGAAGGCGAGTTGATTTTGAGGGGTGAGTTCTTGGTTAGGGATGAAGATTACGAGATAATCGAGGAGTGCACTTCGAATCTCCGCAACTACCTCGGGTATTAAGGGCTGCGAAAGATCTGGTCCTCTAATTTCCGCGCCGAGGGCACCTGAAATCGGCTCTACAGCGATATATTGAAAATCCTTATGTTCCGTATTGTCCATCGCCCTTTCTGTAACCATTTCAGGTTGCAGGTAGGGTGTTATTTTGGTCTCGCCGGGGAGAGTGAAAAGCTGCTGACTGCCCACTGCAAGGTAGATTCAGATCTTGACTTGGGTTGCGGAAGACGACGATACGGGTCTGACTCAGAATTTGATAGTTAATTCACCGGCGAGTTTCTTCATTTCATTGCGACTTCCAAATACTTCGTAGAGATCGCCCGATACGTCGAAGTAGCGGCGAACGAAATTACGGCTTGTGTCTGCGGGATTGAAGGTCGCATATTCCACCCAGAGATTTGCTCTCGACAGTATATCCCAGTTCAACCCTACCGAGACGGCACTGGCGTCACCCTCGCTGTCCTGACGTTGTTTGTTGACCTCTTGGAAAATTGCTGCCTGATCAAGGTCTGACGTTCCATCAATTCGTTCCAAGTAGATATTCAACTCCTTATACCGATACGGGTTTGGATCGGTAATAAACTTGAGGTTGGCCGCGAGAGTGTTCGTCAGCGATTTTGTCTGAAGGTCATAGCTATCTTCCGCTTTTGGCGGTGTAACGTATCGTTCGTCAAGTTCACTGTAGGCAAGCGTGTCGGCGAACATCAAACTCCAACGTTCTGATAGATTATAATTCCAGAGGAAAGCGTTGTCCAACTCCAATTGTGCGATATCGTCTTGGATATCAGCATTCGGGTCAATATCTTCATAGTCTTCCGAAAATCTATGATCGACATTGGATGCTCGCGCACGGTATAGCCCATCCATCTGAGACGGTTTTAAGCTAAACCCTTCGACCGAATATTGGCGAATGACAAAGTCGCTACCATCTCGGAGATAGATGTTCCCGAGTGCATCAAGTGCAAGAAAGTCAGCATCATGGTTTTCTTCGTTTTGTTTGTCGATTTGATATATTATTCGTCCGAGGTACTTTCCGTTACCGTCAAATCTCTGTACACGCATAATAACATTGTGATAAATGGTGGCGCGGATCGTTGCCGCCTTCAAATCCTCATCCTCTTCCTTCTTGTTTTCGTCCTTATCGCCTTCTTCCTCATCATCAAAATACTCGGTGAAGTAACGTCTATACTCTGCCTCTTCCAGTAAGCGGATACGACGATTCAAGGCATCGAAGTTGGACTGCTCCGTGAATCCTTGACCGAGTAGCGCCGAGCGGGACCTCCCAGATTGAATGACCGTATCTTGTATTCCTCTAGCCGTCGGTGGAATTAGGCTCAATACGCCACCGCTTGGCAACGCTCCCAAGTGCCGCTTGAATTGGCTGGAATCCTTAACAAGAATCTCGCCCGTGATTAAGGGAGCTATTGCGACGGGCTTCGTAAATTGGCCATCGTTACGTCCTTTCACACCGATATTGAGAATAAATTTGCCCTCTGAATCGAACTTGACCACGCGATGATTACCTTTATCCGCAATCAACACATTATCCCGAGTGTCAATGGCAATGTCGGAAGCGTCTCGATCAAATTCACCGTTGCCCGCCCCATATCTCCCGAATACATTTAATTTTTCGCCATCGGCGTCAAATTTATGAATGCGCCCTCTTTTCGCATCAAGCACATAGGGTTGGTTCTGACTATTCACGGCGATGAGAAGTGCACGGTCATGGCCCTCAGGCTTGATTCCAAACGCTGTTTTTCCCTCTTCGTCGACGATTAAACTTGCGACCAATACCTGCTGTGGACGCACGTCAACCGGATCGACAAAATATGTGTGCATTAACTTACCGCTCGCGTCGAATTTGTGCACACACGGTGCGAACATATATATCTTTGGATTGTCAGTTTCAGCAATGTGATGTGCGGTGGTCTCTGCCACGTAGATGTTTCCGTTTCCATCAATTGCGATGTCGCCCGGCTTTTTCAACTTATTGTCGATTGCCTGCGGCTCTTTAGGAATCTGCATGAGGAATTCGCCGCCGGCTGAAAGTTTCTGAATCAATCGGTTATCGGCATCACTCACATAGATGTGTCCTTCGGCGTCGAACGCGACGTGAATATTCGCACTGAAAGCCCCGTCTGTTGAACCCTTACCGGAAAACTCACGTTCAAGTTTCAGATAATCCACCGCGGAGGTAGGTCTAGCGTTGAAGAGAATACCTGCGCAAAACACGGTGAACAGGATAACGCGTACATTATTCATTTACGCCGATTCCTCGTCTCGAAATGTGTTTCCAGTTGACAATCTCGCGCGTGCCGAAATCAGTGAACCCCCAGATTTGTGTTCCGGTTGACTTATTCCCACTCGCCTTCCAAGTTCTTGCGCATAATGCGCGTTTCGTCGTACCCGCCATAGTCACTCGGGGCATGAAGTTGGATCCCGAGTAATTGCTGCATCTCAGGCGACGCATCAGGAAATCGCTTGAGTGTTGCATGGGGCATCCATGACTCAAATCGCTTCATCCAGTAATGTCCGTAGGTAGGGAAAACTGCCCTGCGCGGACCGTCCGACTTATTGCCGCCGCCTTTGTGGGCTAGGGTACAGTCAAAAATGACAGCCGAGCCTTCTGGAAGAGTGACCGGGATGCCGTCCACGTCTGGATCGGGAGGCGATTCGCTATCGCGGTGAGATCCGGGCGTGACCCAAATCGGCCCGTTGTCCATTGTCAATTCGTCTAGGTAAATGCCGACGTTGAGCATAAGGGGCCTATTACAGCGGAACTTAAAATCCGCATGCCACCGCTGATCTCCGCTACCAGGGGCTCTATTGACGCCATCGAACTGCAGCAGATGCGGGTGAGGGCAAAGCAGCGACTTAATTGGATCCAACAGCGTAGGCATAGCGGCAACTTCCAAGAATGTGATATCTCGATCGAGCAGATTGTGATAGCCATCCAATTGATCGAATGCTTCGCGTATACGATCCAGAAAATCACCTTCGAGCAGACGCCGAATGACAAAATAACCGTCTTTTTCAAAGTGTTGAGTCTCATCGGAATTGAGCATGCGATTCTCCTCCAGCTTAAGTCTTCTTCAGATAATCGTTGTCCTAAGGGATTGTCAGAATCGCACCGTTCAACCTCAATTGTGCTTTGGAGAAGGTTACTCTCGAAAACTCCGCAGTCTAGTGCGCCGTGGTGCACTATTCTACATAATGGAGCTGGGCTTGGTCAACTCTTTTTGCGAAGCTGCCTGTAAGGTAAGCTTAGAGCGGCGCCATCGTCCCAGTTGATCTGTGATTTATAGCGTTTGCTAGAGATGCAAACTCTCCAATGTCTAATGTTTCGCCACGGCGGCGGCTGTCGATACCGAGTTCCTCAAAGATTTCATCAAGCACTTCGCCCGGTACCGGTAGCCCACCTCTTAGCATTGCATTCCGCAGCATCTTCCGCCGAAATTGGAATGCGGCGTGAAGAATTCGGAAGAACAGTGCTTCGTTTTCAACTTCAACGGTGGGGGAATCTTCTATGGTTAGACGGACTAGCGACGAGTCCACGCCCGGGGCCGGATAAAACTGATTTGATGAGAAAGAGCGAAGAATCTTGGATCGGGCGTAGAATGAAACCGCGACGGAAAGCGCACCGTAGTCCTTTCCGCCCGGCGACGCAACTATGCGTTGGGCGACCTCCGTCTGCATCATCAGTACGCAACTACCGATCAATTTGTAATGTCCCAATAATTTCCAGATAATTGGTGTGGTAATATGATACGGTAGGTTGCCAACAACTTTGGCGTTACCACGGCGAACATCGCTAAAGATTGGGAAGAGGTTCAGTTTGAGAAAATCAGCGTGAACAAGACGAATTCGTGGAAGGTCAATCAACTCGCGTTGCAACTCCGCATATAAATCGGTATCGATCTCAACACCGACCACCGTTTTCGCATTGTCTCCCAAAGCCTTGGTAAGATATCCGAGTCCTGTTCCAATCTCAAGGACGAGATCGGCATCTTCTATCTGCATAGCTTCCAAGATAACTGGCAGGACGTTTGGATCAATTAAGAAATTTTGGCTGAGACGCTTTTTAGGCCGCTTTCCCGTTCGCCTCAGGTATTCGTGAACCTTCTGATATGGAGTCATGAGGAATAGGGTTTAGCGACAAGAAGACTTACCTGAAGTGGGGAATAATAATTCACTGATTTACGTAGGTTTCGTTGAGATAGCGGGCGATAATCTCGATATCTTCCTCAAGTATGAAGAGGCCGTTTTCTATCATCCGCGAGATGAGTTCCCCAGTTTCCGCTTCTGTGGTCGGCGGCGCGACATCAACATCTGAGAGCGGGTGGCATTGGGAGCACGTGTCCTCAAAGAGAAGCTGCGCCTCCTCCGGATCGTAACTTCCGTCCTCCGGAACGTGGACTACGGCACTGTCAGGGGCCTCGGGCACATCGGGAGACGCGATTGACGCTGCCTGAAATGCCACCTGCGCCATGCCTGTCTGAATTTGCTGTTTCCTCTGTTCCTTCACTGAGATTTGCAAATCGGGTGTGATTGCAATCAGATACGCCGATACCGCCCATGATTCCTTTTCCCCGATCGGTTCTCCAATCACCGGTTTTATCGTCATTCGATTGACTAACCGAACCCAATCAGATGGGATGCGTGGACGCGCCAAGATTGTACGCATGTCATGGCACTGAACGCATTTTTTCCGAAGGGTATTTTGACCGTCCCTAAGTTTTCGCTTGGTCGCAAGTTGGTCGAGCGGCGCTTCCGGAGGTAAGCCGGCATTAGTCAGAAGTTTACGTGTCCTTTGCATTCCGGCTTCGCTGAATGCACTGGTCTGGAGCGTCGTTTCGCGGAGACTAAAGGGTACAGAGAGGCCGATTAGGAGCCAAGTACACAGTAAGAGTGTTGTTCCGAGATATGGCATTGCTTCCTCGAAATGCCTGAAAAAGCGGAGGATAGCAATTTTCACGAGAAGCAGCACGCCAATCGTGATTCCTAACATTAAATGAGCAACAGTGCGGGGCGGCAGTTCAATCTGATAGTTCCACAAGCGGGGCACCATGTGCCACATCATGAACACATAAAGTATTGCGTACGCGTAGCCGATCAGTCGGTGTATCAACATGAGTGCGGGAGGTGCGGAACTTGTCCGGGTTTCCTTATCGAAGGGATATCCCCAGAGCTTGTACATCAGGAAAACCGAGGCGTTTCCGAGACCTAGAAAGACAAGGCCCAAGATTGTACTTGTTGCCGTGGACATTATGAACTCATCTCCTCTTCAAAGCAGTTTCAGCATAATAAGTTGGCTTCGGACACCATCAATTGGTATCACATTCCCGACTGAGGTATTTCTGGCTCTTCAGAATTAAGTGGAATAAGAGATTGAGTTAGGACTTAAGCAGTCGAGCACTCAAATCCTCCCAGCTCGGCGGTAGGGAACAACGAAAGATCTCTATAGGACTTCCACCGCACTAGAATCTCTATGGGATCGCTACGGCGGAAATTCCTATCGGTCAATCAATGTATTCGTTCGCTTGATGTCAGTTAATCACATACGGTGCAGACCGAAGGATAGCGCACTCATCGGACAGAATCGAAAATCGCGCTCTAATGCACCCCGGGCGCGGTTTCAAGCATGATAAGCCCGGTATTACGTTAGTGCGCTATTGTGCGCTCGTCTATTTAAGGGTGTTCGGTTATCTGGTTATCGTCTGTGCCCCTTGATGGTTTGTACACGAAGTTTTTCTTGTGCGGCGGAAATTGGCTTGGAATCCCTTAGTGACGCGGATTCCAGTACGAATTCGGTCAGTTCCGAGAGGTTCGTTAAACTTCGTTTTTCTGCGTATTGACATATTGGGGACACATCGGGTTTCTCCAGAGAACTTTCTCTAAATAATACTCGACATAGCACTCCTCTGGAGTGCAGACGCGGAGAGGAAACGTGTTCTATTGACATTGCACTCCTCTGGAGCGAAAAACCAGTGTTACGTGCTGAAAGAATTATTCCGACAGGGATAACGGCACGTTCTCAAGTAACACTCTACCACACCTTATGTAGAGCGAAAAAAGCGCATATACCTGTGGGATTTCTATCGCACTCGCTATCCACTCGTTTGATCCTTATCCAGTCAGTTAATCGTTCGTTTGAGGGATTTGTGCCGCAGTTTATGTGTTTTGACTCTAAAATTGCGTCGAAGCGTGTCATAGCTTGGGTTCGAGCATCATTTTTTACTCATGATTGGGTGTAGGATTTAGTGAGACGTAAAATTTAACCTCTTTTCTCAAGCGTTGAAACCAACCCCCAAAATTGCGTCAAGTGCGCCGACCGGACGCCGCCGAAATTCATTAATTTCCCGACAGAACCGACGCTAAAATGGGGCAAGAACAGTCGAACAGTACAGACGACTTAGAAGCAGATTTGACATTTTGTGCTGTGGTTTTTTCCTATTTTCGCTTAAAAGAACGGCGCGCAAGGGCGCCCTGTTTGGGTTCTCGGTGCCTCGCATTCAAGGCGTTTTGGCTTCTGCCGTGACCGCATAATCCTTTGGCAGCTTGATTACAGCGGATGCGCAGGTGACCGGAGCGCATACGAGACACAAAGGATCTCCCTCCGGCAGCAGATTGCCGACTGGAGAATGACTGCCACTAAGGCTAAACCGCCCTATTATACTATACATGTGTGAAGTTTTCAATCAAAAAACCTGGGAAATATGGCATTCAATTTGTACCCATAGGGTAAACGCCTTCCTGAAGCGAGTTTCATTCCCACACCTAACTCGGAAGAACCGGATTTTTTGAGTTGGAGCAAGATAGCCCTCATGATATAATACGTCCAATGACTCAGTCAAGCAGGGAATTGCGCTAGCATTTCTCAGGTCGACCAAAGACAACCATATAAAAGGAGTGTCCAATGAAACAAAAAATTGTGTTGATGCTGACGTGCATTGCTGTCATATTCATCGCCACATTTGGTACCCATAACTATGCGGACGGGGAATCCAAAGTTCAGCCGATGTACGGTAGTTTGCTTATCGACGGTTATGATTTCAAAAACGATGTGGGGCCGAAGGGAACCATCATATACGACCCGGAGAAGAACGAATTTAGAGGTAGCTATATCGGGTTAAAAATGCCAGCGGGACGTAAATCCATTTTTGCTTGGGTTCACGACACCGTGAATCAGAAATCGGAATATATAGGTCCTGTAGGGTGGCTGAGAAACGACACTGGCGGGAAGAGAAGAGGCAAATTTACAATCAGCGTTCCCGACAAGTTCAAAGGCGGTAATTTCGGGTCTTTTGAGATTATCGGCTTTACAGCCGAGAAGACATCATTTCTTAATGTCACCAAGGAGGGAATTGAGGTTTTGGAGAAACCTACGGAACCTTCCGGCAGCGACATTAGGGATAACTTGAAGCCTGCATTCTATCTCTATGCACCACTACCCGGTTCCGATACGGAGATCCACTATTGCGGACATGGAGGAGACTTCTTTTTTGCCAAGGACTTAGACAAACAGTTCTGCTACGACTGACTGTGCGGCACAAAGTATTCGAAATGTAAAGAGGCTGGCGACAAAGCGCATGCAAGCCGCTAACATTTTGAATATTGTCTCAACCCGTGTGGTTGAGATTGCTTGAATTGAAATGGTTAATCAACCCCGATTGGATTCTTCAGTTCCTCGGGGTTTTTTGTTTGACTGTCGATTTTATTGGGCGGACACAACGAAAACCAACGCTATCGACTTTGCCTCTTGGTCCGTTTCCATCACGATATGCAACGCGAAGCCTGCGGGCAGCGGCATCCCAGCCGCCGCCACGCACTACGCGGCGGGTGACGACCTTTCTGAAGCTATCGTCCGTAAGGGATATAAACGGGCCTGCGATCGGATTGCTACCGGGACTCACGCCGTAGAAATCCGCAAGGTACTCGTCGACACACCACTCCCACACGTTGCCTACCATATCGTGTAATCCGTAACGGTTGGCGGGATATGAACCGACCTGAACCGTTCTTCCGATGTTCGAATCTTCGTAGTTGGCTTTCGTGTCATCAAGTGCCTGGTTTCCCCAGGGGTAAGCCTTGCCTTCTAATCCGCCGCGCGCCGCATATTCCCATTGCGCCTCCGTGGGGAGTGTTTTTCCCGCCCACTTTGCATAAGCCATTGCGTCGTACCAACTGACATTTATCATGGGATGTCGATCAGATTCAGCATAGCGTGCTACCTCTGCCCAATCCGGAAACACCGTGCCTGTTGCATGAACAAACTGTCGGAATTGCCCGACTGTGACTTCGTATTTGTCGATATAGAATCCACTGAGTCGAACGTTGTGGACGGGCTGTTCATCAGGTGCCCCATCTTGGCTGCCCATCTCAAATTCCCCTGTCGGAATCAGGAGCATATCGGTCCCACTCGGCGGAAATTGCATTGCCGCATCTCGGTCGTCCTTTGTGTTTGACTGCTCTAAATTTGACCGAGTGCCTACCGTACATCCGTAAAAGCCGAAGAAAACGATGAAAATTAGGAAGTACTGAAGCATATTTGCAAAGAGGATTGAACTTGAGATAGCGAATTTCGCTTCGTTACTTTCGGTGTTTTTTTTCAATCCCTTGTTGTTGCGATAGGGTGATTTATTGGCTGGATGTGATTGGTTTATAGTGGCTCATGTCAATAGAAAATGCAAAGAGGCTTTGAGAAACCGAGTTTTGAGGAAAAAACTCGGTTTCACCCACATATTCTCAACATGAGCGGTTTATAGTATCAACTACCAATTGCCGGCGAGACAATCTCAAACACAGTGCTTTCTTGCAGCCTTCTCCGAATACGGTTGCTGCCACGGGCGATAATCAATCCCGTTCTTCCATCATCGCAACGACCCGATCCAGGATGATGTCCGCAACTTCTCTCTTGGAAAGCAGGGGCAACTGTTCCTGTTTGTCCGAGTTGTCCAATAACGTAACGATGTTGGTGTCTTGTTCAAATCCCGCGCCTTTGGCTAAGATGTCGTTGGCTACTATAAGGTCACAATTCTTGTTGATTAACTTTGATTGAGCGTTTTCCATGAGATCGTTCGTCTCGGCAGCGAAACATACCAGAATTTGTTCCCTCTTGCGTTGACCCAGTATCTCGGCTATATCAGGGTTTCTCTCAAGCGGTACCGATAGCTGATGGTAGGATTTTTTTAATTTGTTTGGCGAAAACGCCTGAGGACGGTAGTCCGAGACAGCTGCTGCCATCACGGCGATGTTCACCTTATCGTACATTCTTAGAACCGCGTCTTGCATCTCGCTCGCCGTTTCGACGTAACAAAGTTCCACTCCGGCAGGAGGAGAAATCGAAGATGGACCGCTGATGAGCGTGACATCCGCGCCGCGACGTTGCGCCGCTTCGGCGACGGCGTATCCCATCTTCCCGCTAGACGGGTTGCTAATGAAACGGGTAGGATCAATATATTCTCGCGTTGGCCCAGCGGTAACCACTACCTTTTCCCCCTGCAAATCTTGCCGCCCGGTCAATAATCGGTTTACGCGACTGAGTATGCAGTCAATTGTATTGAGACGTCCTATCCCTTGGTGGCCGGAGGCAAGATCGCCATGGAGAGGTTCCACAATTTCGACGCCGTTCGATTTCAATTTTTCGATGTTCGTTGTCACATACGGGTTGCCGTACATGTGCTCTTCCATCGCCGGTGCAACCAATATGGGGCAGTGAACCGAGATCGCGACGGTGCTCAGTGCGTCATCGGCGATACCGTTTGCCATTTTACCGATGAAGTTTGCCGTGGCGGGCACAATTGCCAGGAGGTCTGCAGAATCGGCAAGGTCGATATGCGGCGGTTTCCAATTCGGACCTATGTCGAAGATATCCAGCAGCACTGGATTGCGCGAGATGACTTGAAATTGAAGCGGTTGAATCAATCGTGCGGCGTTTTCCGTCATCACGACGTGCACGGAAACTCCCTGCTTGACCAATTGGCTTGCCAAGTCGACGGATTTATGAATGGCGATTCCGCCGGTCACGCCGAGGATGATCTTTTTGTTTTCGTATTCCATTTTAGCTCGACTTTGTACATTTAAGCGGTATAAGAGATGGTGGTAATAAAGCGTTGGAGAAAAGCGGGAGAGATTTTAACCATCTGGTATTTTTGGTTGACCTGCGAAAAAGTCGGTAGCGGCTTCCAGTACCATCACGGCGGGGCAAGAAGATTTCTATGGGATTTCTATCGCGCTCATTATCCATTCGCTTGATCCCTCACTATTCACTCGGTTGATGGATCTCTATCGCACTCGCTATCCGCTCGCTTGATTCCCGCCTACGGGTTTTGCGTTGTACAGCTTTCCGCACAACCCAACCGTTGTACTTTTGTACAAAGTCGAGTTTAGAATCGCCTTGTTTCGGGATTTGGATTTACGGGCAGCCTTAGGAATAGCAGGTTTAGATTCATGTCGCCTATCAGGTATATTGATATTCGGAAGTGGTTCGCAGGCTTAAAGGCTGGTGGGCAGTGCCCACCCTACAAGGTAACTTGAAACTGATATGGCAACTCTAGGTTCGACCTTAAGAAGGTTGTTAAGTATACCTGAGAAATTTCATGCACGATTTGATTTTCGGAGTGTCTGCGAAAAGAGGGAGAACGCTTTCCATCACAGGTTTTTAGACAGACTCGACGTTAAAGCCGAAAGAGTGTTGGTATGGAAATCAGGTATCAATCCGAGTTGCCAGACAAGTGGTGCCATGTTTTCCAATTACTGTCACTTTCATAGTGGAATGTTTCTTTTCAAACATTCTTTAAATCTACGAGGTCGGAGGAGAAAATTCTTCGGATGTCCAGTCTATGAACGATTCATCAATCCGACAGCGTTGCGCAGAGATAATGTGTCGAATCTGTTGTACGGTTTGATCAATCTTGTCATCGGGATTTATGACGCAGTAGTCGTAATCTTTGATCCAGCCTATTTCGGACCTTGCAATCGTCAAACGTTGTTGAAGTTCCTGATCCGTTTCGGTCTGTCGCCGGCGAAGGCGTCTCTCCAGCATCGCAAACGAGGGTGGCAAGATGAAGATGGATATAATATTTTGACTCCACGATCTGAGTGCCATAGCACCCTTGACATCGATCTCGAAAACGAGATCCTTCCCATCCGCAATAGGTGACTCGATCTCAGACTTTAGTGTGCCATAACAGTAATCACCGTACCGATTCCACTCGACGAACTCACCTTTCTTTAAGCGCGCTTCAAATTCAGGCGGCGATAGGAAATGATAGTTTACTCCGTTAGTCTCATTGGGTCTGGGAGGGCGCGTCGTCGCAGACACTGAACATGTCAAGGTTGAATCGGATTGGAGAAGCGCGTCGATTACGCTTGTTTTGCCTGCACCGGAGGGGCCCGAGACGACAATCAGCGATCCCTGGCGGGTAGGTGGTTTATTCGACATTCTGAACGATTTCTCGAATCTTTTCGATTTCGGTCTTGAGAGAAACACAAAGGGAAGAGGGTGCCATTGGCGAGGCTTTGGAAGCGATCGTATTGACTTCGCGATTCATCTCTTGAAGTAGAAAATCGAGTTGTCTACCGACCGGATCCTCCACACTTAAATGATTCTCGAATTGTACACAGTGGCTGTCAAGTCTCACAAGCTCTTCGGTAACATCGGAGCGCGACGCAATTACACCTGCTTCCATGATGATGCGATTCTTGTCAATCTCAACGTGTCCTTCAAAGAGTTCATTCAGACGGGTCTCAAGTCTGTTCTTCGCTGATTCAACCAGATTCTCACGCGCTCCATCAAGTTTCCGGAGGTAGGATTGAATTGATTTCAGAAGTTCTAGCATCGCCCCAGACATCACTTGACCTTCGGCGTGTTTCATCTGATCCAATCCATCAAGCGTTTTCTCCAGAAGCGGCTGAACTTCATTCCAAGCCGACTGCGCATCAACGGTCGGTTTACTGAGTGAGAATACGCCGGGAAGTTGCGCCAACACTTCCAACGAAATCTCATCTGGCAGTTGGAGTTCGTTCCGGATTTCGGCGAGACCCTGATGATATTGCCGCGCCAAGGCGAGGTTGAACTTTAGGTGGGAACCCGATTGCGTGTCGTTCTCGGAAAGTTCGATAGTGACCTGCGCCTGTCCTCTGTGGATGCGACTCCGCACCGTAGTGCGGATTGGATGTTCAAACTGCGAAAGGAGAGGCGGGATGCGGACGGACACATTGGAGTGACGGTGGTTCCACGTCTTTACTTCGATGGTCAAGGCGCCGAAGGTTGTGTTGGCTTCCTTCCGGCTATACCCTGTCATGCTTTTAATCATGAACCATCCTAGCGTTCTAGTCGGCAGCCTCTTCCAGCTCCACCAGAACGGGTGATTCAACCCGAATCGCGTCCTTAATGCAGACCTCTTCGCAGAGTTTGCAACCGACGCAATCCTTGGGTTTGACGAGTTCGCAAATTCCGAAGAAACTCTCGGCGTGTTCACCCGTCTCGGGATCTTTCAATTCGAGGCAATCCCAGGGGCAGATGTGTACACAGAAATCGCATCCCGAGCAGAGTTCTTCGTAAATGACTGCGATGGGTCTATGCGTCGGGCGCCTTATGAATTTACAGACTTCTCCGTGCTGGTCTCGAATAGCTTCGACAGGACAGACCATTCCACAAGCGCTACAATCAATACACACGCCCGGGTCGATGATGTGCAATTTATTCCGATCGCCAGTTATTGCATCAACGGGGCAGTTCGTCAAGCACGCCATACACCCAATGCACTCATCCGTAATGTAGTAAGCCATTTAGGTTTTCCTTACACCTCTCGTCTGACAAGTTAACCGGTTTGATTGGGATGGTATCATGACATTTTAATTATAACATGCTCTGTTCAATTAAGCAAGTATGAGTATTAAAGAATGAGAGATCAGAAGGATGGAAGAACAGGACGTACTTGACACAGGAAAACATAGCATTGAGCCTGTAGACAGCCGCAATATCCCAACGCAAAGTGAAGAAAAATAGCACGAAGTTGGCGATTGAAGATTGGTCGAACAGGGGAAACGCATCTAATTGCAGAGGAGGTTTCATGGTGGTAGAACGTACGATTAATGTTGGGTTTCACTCAAATTTTGGCGCATTCAAGCGAAATAGGCACTCGAAAACTCTTACAAGATTAGCGATTACTAACGAATTTCCGTTCAACCCAACCTACGAATCCCAAAATAGTGTCACAAACTTAGCCTGATTTTCTTTCTTATGATGTAGAAAATTTAGATGCGTTTCCCCTGATTGGTCGAATTGGTTCGCTTGACAGTAAACACTCCGTGTGCTATAATCGGGGTCAGGATCATCAATTCGCAGAGATGGAGAAGAGATAAAAGATGAACATCAAGCATCGATTAGACGAGACAATCTCAAAGTGGAATCTGCTGGAAAATCCCTTTTATCGAGCGTGGAGTGATGGGACATTGCCTCAGGAGGCGTTGCGCACCTATGCCGGCGAATATGGAGCACTCATTTCGCTTATGCCAAGTGGATGGGAGACGCTGGCGGATCACGAAATCGCTCAAGAGGAGAGGGAACACCTGGAGCTGTGGAACGAATTTGCCCAATGCTTGGGCACCGAGGCTGGAGAAGCACGCCTCGCGCAGGTTAGGAAATTGGTCGAGACAGCGCAGCGTCTTTTTTCCAACCCGACCACGGCGCTTGGAGCGCTCTACGCCTTTGAATCTCAACAGCCCGCCACTGCCCAGTCAAAACTTGAGGGTTTAAAAACCTTCTACAACCTGCCTCAAACCGTAGAGCCGTACTTTGAAATCCACTCGCACAACCAGCATGAGAGCGAAAAACTGCTGGATCGGATTGAACTGCTGTCATCGCACGAACAGGAAAAAGCGTTGGGGGCTTGCGAGACGATGAGTGTATCCTTGTGGGATGCGCTCAACGGAATCTATGAAGCAGAGTGTTAGCCGCCTGACAATCATGGAACGGGAGAGGTAGGCGGGCAGGCTCATTTGTGCCCGCCTACCACTTCGTCGGCTCCATCCCGTTTGCATCAGTGCCACAGAATCGCCAACCCGTGTTTAGACGTCTGCTTTGTAGCTTTACCCCTCTTCGAGACACCATGCCCCCTACGAATCTCACCGATGCATATCGTACGGTAACGGAGTATTTTGATGCCTTGGTGGCAGGGGATATCGAACGTCTGGCGGGCATGATGTCTTCCGCTGAATTCTACGTGAAGATCGGGACGGATTCGGAGGAGGTGATTGAGGGCGGTGAACATGCGCTTGATTACTATCGCCATCACGTGGGGTGCGCGGAGGATTTCTCCATCGGATTGGAGAAACTTGATGTGCAGGAGCGCGATTACGTCGCATGGTTTTACACGCGACAGCAGTGGCGCCTCAAGTGGTGCGGGATTCGAGAAGAATTGGGGATGCGCATGACAGGGGTGCTGGAAAAGGAGGGCGGGTGCTGGCGATTTGTTCAAATTCACGCGTCGGTAGGGGTGCCCGTGAAATAATCTGCTAATCGCGCATTTGATAATCGTAGATGAATACCCTTTTCGAATCATCGGGGATAGGATGGTGGTCGGGGGAGTTCTAATCCCAGTCACTATCTAGGCCCATTGATCCCACCTTACATGGTTCTTTCAACGTGTTAAACATAGCGCCGTTCGATCAAGAGTCCCAAGTTGGAACAATGCAGGTAATCAAACTGAAGAAGCTGGATGGGCAGGAGTGGGATCATAAACGGGAAAATCGCGTGAACCTCGCACAATGCAGCGACCCGAGTTCCCTACGGCAACTCCTCGATCAGTATTGGACCTGGCACTACGATGACTCTCTGGCAGAAATCGCCCGCCTTTTATTGAAAGCGGATCTGAATTGGGAGCGTACTCCAAGAGCATATACTCCGCCTGTTGAATCGCTGTTGTCGCCGTTGGGATATGCGCTAGATCACGAGGATATGGGAATTCGCGAAGGTGCTTTGCGATTATTGGACAGTACGGTGGAGGTGCCGAGCGGTGAAGTGTTAATCGGCGAGGAACTGGAACCGGTTCAGGTAGACGAATTCCAAATAGGTCGATATCCTGTGACAAACGCCCAGTATCAGCGATTTATTCAGGGGACTGGACATCGCGCGCCGAAAGGATGGGAAGCAAACGCACACGCGGAGGGACGGGGAGATCATCCTGTCGCATGGGTTGATACCAACGACGCCGAGACGTACGCGAGTTGGGCAGGAGGTCGGTTGCCTCGTTTTGAGGAGTGGCAACGGGCGGTGCGCGGGGATGATGATCGTCTGTTTCCTTGGGGTTATGAGGTTGACAAACCGCGCTGCAATACGGCTGAACTCCGTGCCGGAGATACAACACCGGTGGGCGCATTTCCCGATGGGATCAGTCCTTTCGGCTGTTACGACATGCTAGGAAATGTGTGGGAATGGACGAGCACGCCGTTTGACGACGATGACCCAAATTTCCGCGTTGTCTGCGGCGGCGCTTGGTATTACAACCACGATCACAGTACCTGCATCAGTTTTGATTTCTTCAGCAAGGACTATACGGAGTTCGTGGTCGGATTTCGCATTGCCAAGTGAAGGGCCCACGTTCTTGATGGGGCGTACCACTACTTCACCAGCCGATGGCGTACCCGTTCACTCGTGGATCGGATCCGCCGATGAGCGCACCCGATTCCGGATGACGGATAATGACCTGTGCGTTACCGGGGCCGTGCCAATCGCCAAGGATCTCAAGTTCATGTCCTTTTCGCGCAAGACCTTCACGCACCGCTTGGGGAAATCGATTTTCAAGCTGTAGGTTGTTTGAGCAGGTGTGCGGAACTGTCGACTCCATCGGGTTTTGCAGACTGCGCCAGCGCGGCGCTTCCACAGCTTCTTGAGCGTTCATGCCGAAGTCGATGATATTGGTGATGAGTTGAAGGTTGGTTTGTACCTGTGTGTCCGCTCCCGGCGTGCCGCAAGCGAGAAACGCACTGTTATTTTTAGTGATGACAACTGGGTTCATCGTGTGGCGGACGCGTTTTCCCGGCATGAGACAGTTCGGATGGTCTTCCTCCAAGTGCCAGTATGTCATGCGATTGTTTAGCAGTACCCCGGTATTCCCAGCGATTAAACCACTGCCAAATCCCATCTGTATGCTCTGAAGCATAGAAACAACGTTCCCCCAGCGGTCTGCCACACAGAAGCAGGTTGTATCTCCAAATGGTTCAGGACCGCCAGCAGGCACATCCACGGCTGCTCGGTGGGGGTCGATGCGTTTCGCTTGTGCGGCAGCGTATTCTTTCGACAGCAGACCCTCAATCGGAACGTCAACCCAGTCTGGGTCCGCCAAGAATCTTTCCCTGTCCGCAAAACCGAGCTTTTTCGCTTCGACCATCAGATGCACACATTCCGCAGTGTTATGCCCCAACGATACAAGGTCAAATAACTCGACGATGTTTAGCTCTTGGAGTAGGATGTGTCCGCTAGAATTGGGAGGCATTTCAAAAACGTCGTAGCCGCGATAATCGGTATGAATGGGATGGTCCCAATGTGCGTGAAAGTCGGCAAAATCCTTCTCCGTAAAAAGGCCGTCACATGCCTCGCTAAACTTGACAATTTCTCTGGCAATTTCGCCTTCGTAAAACGCGCCGCGACCGTCCGATGCTATCTTTCTTAGTGTGCTTGCAAGATCTCTGTTATACAGAATCTGCCCTACCCCAATGGGTTTACCATTATCGGTAAACACCGCTCGCGAATACGGACTCTCGTTAAAGAGTGTCATTGTGCCTCTGAGTCCAGCTGCGAGACTTTCGCCAACCGGGAAGCCGTTTTCGCAAAGCGAAACTGCCGGCTCGAATACCTGATCAAGTGTTAAAGCACCGTACCGGTCGTGTGCTAACAGCCAGCCATCGACAATACCTGGAATGGAAACGCTCCGAATGCCTCTCATGGGAATCCCGCCATCCTTGAGATAAACTTCGCGCGTGGCGGCGCAGGGCGCCGGTCCCGTCGCGTTGACACATGTGACGGAGTTGGAGTCTGCCCAATAAACCATGATGAATCCATCGCCGCCCACTCCGGAATTTGACGGGTCTACGACGCCTAAGGCAGCCGCGGTCGCTATTGCTCCATCGACCGCGTTTCCGCCTGCCATCATGGCTTGTATTCCTGCCTGCGAAGCAAGCGGATGCGCCGATGCGACCATACCGTTGTTCGCCATTACGGGTGCGCGGAATGCTTCCGATTTGATACCGTGAGGGGATTGCATAAGCGGTTTTCTTTCTGTAGTGTGAAGGGTTTATACGATTTCAAAATCTAAATGTTACAGCCGATCCGAGACGCGCAATGAAGGGATCTCTATGGGAGTTCTATCGCGGTCATTATCCATTCCCTTGATCACTCACTATTCGTCCGCTTGATCCTTCCTTGTCCAGTCAGTTGACCCCTCACTACCCGTTCGGTTGATTCCCGCCTTCGGAGTAAGTGGACGGTGTATTTCAGACATCATATGCACTATTATTCATGCGAAATGGTATAACTTATGGACTACGGATCCGTATTCGTTTCAACGTTCAGTATTTCTGTATGCAAGCTTCAATATAAAAGTTTGTCTTCCTTAAGGATTGGGAAGGTTTGAAGTTGAATTGTCGGGTTTCACCGTATTCAACCCAACCTACTTGGTTAGATGGAGACCTGCTGGATTTGCCAATCCAGCAGGAGCAAACAGGGGGCTTATTCTCCGTTTCAGCCTCAAAATGTAAAGTGTATTTTTGAAACTTGCTTATGTGTACAGTTCTCACAAGTTATTTTCTATTGCCCTCAATTAGAATGGTAAACTCTCCACGCGGAGGCGTAGCCTTGAATTTCCGTAATGCCTCGCTTACGGTACCACGAAAAATCTCTTCGAACTTTTTTGTCAATTCGCGGGCAACGACAGCGCGGCGATCTCCTAGAATCTCCAAAGCATCTTGGAGAAAGGGCATGAGCCGGTGGGGAGATTCGTAGAAGATCAGCGTCCGTTTTTCTTCGCATACTGCGGTGAATTGTCTCCTTCGTTTCCCCGACTTTGGGGAGAGGAAGCCTTCAAAGACAAAAGCGTTTAACGGCATTCCAGCGACTGAAGCCGCCGTAATGCAAGCGGTTGCCCCCGGAATCGGGATTATATCAATTTTGGCGTCAATGCAACTAACAACAAGCCGGTGACCCGGATCGGAAATCGTAGGCGTCCCGGCTTCCGAAACTAGAGCAATTGAATTCCCCGCCTTTAGCCGGGCAATCAGTTTATCGCTTTTGCTTTCCTGGTTACCATCAAAGTAGCTTGTAAGCGGGGTGTGGATGTCATAGTGGCTGAGTAGCTGGCGTGTACGGCGGGTATCTTCCGCGGCGACGAGATCCACCTCCGAGAGGATTCGAATTGCGCGCAGGGTAATATCTTCCAAATTGCCGATCGGAGTACTCACAATATATAGTGCGCCCTGCTCTCGACTGTTATCGGTGATTGCTGGCGTTTGCATTAGAAACAGAGGCAGAGAAGCGGGTAGCGTTTTAGTGAGAACAAGGTCTATTCTAGCATTCGTCTCGAAGATATGCAATTGGATTCACGATGGAACGCAGGGGAAACGCATCTAAATTTTCTGCATCACAAAAAAGAAAATCGGGCTAAGTTCGTGACACTATTTTGGGAGCCGTAGGTTGGGTTGAACGGAAATCCGTTAGTAATCGCTAATCTTGTAGGAGTTTCGAGTGCCTATTTCGCGTGAACACGCCAAAATTTGAGTAAAACTCAACATTAATCGTACGTTCTACCACCATGAGACCTCTTCTGCAATTAGATGCGTTTCCCCTGCGGTGGAACGAGAGACGCAGCGGCTAAAGGATCTCTATCGATCAACTGAACGGATCGCGAATGATCAAACGAACGATTTGAGAGTGCGATAGAGTTCCCATAGCAAGCCCTGCTCTTCATCCACTCGCTTGACGGCCAGCGTCCGGTGAAAGCAGAGTGGAGCGCAAAGACGGACGGGTTGCAAGAAAACAGTTCTTGGGAAAAGAAAGACAAATATGCTCGGGCGGCGCAGTTGTGCAGCAAATCGGCTGTCTGACGCCACGAAACCCGTAACGAAGTCCATGCCTATCCCAAAATTGCGTGTCTGTAAGTGAAAAATGGTTTGAAGAAAATACGTAAAACTACCTCAAATCGGTAAAAAACCTATTGATAAAGGCTCCTCACATGGGTTATAATGTAGTCAGCGTAATATTTAGGCATTCCCATAATAGATTTGGGTAGAACAGAAAACTGCCGTGTTATGCATTGACTTCATGACACGATTCTGAAATTCACAACCAATTCTTGAATTGAGATGTTGTCCGTCTCAATTCTTGAAATGACAAACATATTATGAAAGGTGAGAATTTGATGAAGGACCAGATGATTAACCGAGGATTGATTTTCTCGCTTGCCACCGTTTTGGTCATGTTGTTTGCTCTTCATGGGACAACATACGGAGAAACGGTTCTTTCGGTAGATCCAGCGGAGATTGAATCTCCCGCGGCGGGCGAGTCCCTCACCGTTAGTGTAAACATTACCGGTGGCACGGGTATCAAGGGATATGGAATTGATGTGATGTTCGATCCGACTGCGCTTTCGTTTGTCGGGGTGCAGGTCGGAGATTTTCTTCCCGGCGCAATAATTCCCGTTGCACCGACTGCCGAGACGGATCCGAATACCGGTCTCGCAACACTGAGTATTGCAGGAGTAAGTTTTAGTGGAGAAGGTAGTGACATGGGTACGGTGGTAACATTATCATTCAACGTGGTTGAAGCTAAAAACTCATCGATCCAGCTCGCGAATATACAGATTCCCGATCCAGCCGACGCTTCCCTACAGACACTCCTGGCCGTAACAACCGCGGACGGTGCAATCACTGTACCAGCGCCGGAGATGCCAGAGACTCCCGAAACTCCGGAGATGCCGGAAACCCCTGAAACTCCGGAGATGCCAGAAACGCCCGAAACTCCAGAAATGCCGGAAACCCCTGAAACTCCAGAGATGCCGGAAACGCCCGAAACTCCGGAGGTGCCAGAGACTCCCGAAACTCCAGAAATGCCGGAAACTCCAGAAACTCCAGAGATGCCGGAAACCCCCGAAACTCCGGAGGTGCCAGAGACTCCAGAAATGCCGGAAACCCCTGAAACTCCAGAGATGCCGGAAACCCCTGAAACTCCAGAGATGCCGGAAACTCCAGAAATGCCGGAAACCCCCGAAACTCCGGAGATGCCGGTAGAACCGGCGCCAGCTCCTCCGATTAAGGCTGACCAGACCTTCACGGTAACGCTTGAGAACCTTACTGTTGGAACACCTGCGGAAAGCGGACAGATATTTTCTCCAGCGTTGTTTATCGCTCATACCAGCGCCGTCAAGTTTGTCGAAGCTGGAACTGCAGCCTCCGATGAATTGCGCGCTATTGCCGAGACGGGCGACAATGCGCCGCTTTCTGCGCTCGCTATGGCCACAGAAGGTGTCAAAGCAGTGCAATCGGCAGAAGGTGTGTTGCTTCCAAGCGCATCGACTAGTGTAATGATTGATGGAGGCGCGGATGGATGGTTGCTTTCGTTTGCTTCTATGTTGGTCCAAACCAACGATGGGCTTGTAGCTGGTAATAGCCTTTCGCTTTTTGACGAAACCGGAGCACCGCGCACCTTTGCCATGGACATCATGGCGTATGATGCTGGTACGGAAGAAAATAACGAACTTGCCACACACGTTCCTGGTCCTCCATTCGGCGGAAGTGAACAGGCGGCCGAAGGTGGTGTAATTGCGGCACACCCAGGTATTGGGGGTAACGCGGATGTTGGCTCGGAATTCAGCTGGACGGAGCCGGTCGCTCGATTGAGTGTTGCACCGTACGTTGAGCCGCCAGCCCCGCCCGAGGAGGAGATCTCGACCTTTTCAATGATGCTTGATAAGGGGCTAAATATGATTTCTCTGCCTCTCATGCCTGCGGAGCCGTACACTGCTCAAACCTTCGCGGACGCGGTAGGCGCTACCGTCGTCATTAAACTTGACGCGGCAAGCCAGAAATTCGTCGGATTTACGGCAGGGGAAGGCGACGACGGATTCGCTATCGAAGGTGGTATGGGATACATCGTCAACACTCCTGATGGTGGTTCTGTGACGTTCACAGGAATGGCGTGGGATAACCAATCGGCTGCCACGGCTCCGGGTATCAATCCCTTCAGAGATGCCTGGGCATTTGTTGTGAGCGGCAGTCTGCAGAAGGCTGATCCGCAGACCAACTATACTCTGGTAGCGAAGAACCTGCGTACCGGTGCAGTTGCAACCGACCCGATTTCACAGAGCAAAGTTCGTTCTGCTGCCGTTTGGGCAAATCTCAATCGAGATAGTGTCATAGAAGCTGGCGATCAGCTGGAAATCACGGTGCTTGATGACAGCGGGCATATCGTATCGGGTCCGTTCACGCACACGGTTGACATTGCGGACATCAAACAGGCATTCCTGCGTCTGTCATTGGTGGTTGGCGATGTGCACCCGGAGCAGACGCGACTCGCACAGAACTTCCCCAATCCGTTCAACCCCGAGACGTGGATGCCGTTCCAGCTCAGCGAGTCCAGTTTCGCTTCCATTCAGATCTATAGTACCTCCGGTCAACTTGTACGGACACTTGATCTGGGGCTGATGCCGGCTGGCTTCTACATGACACAGTCTACCGCCGCGTATTGGGATGGACGCAACGGTACAGGTGAGCATGTCGCTTCAGGTGTCTATTTCTATACTCTGAAAACGGACAGTTTTGCCGCTACACGCAAAATGCTGATTTCCAAGTAGACAAAGTAAATCTTCCCTAACTACAACGCCCCGCTTGAACTAGCATCAGACAGTTTAGGCGGGGCGTTTTTTATGTCATCAAGTTGTACCGGAAAAACCTCGGTACAACGGTCGCAGTGCGACAAATTGGCAATATGACCATTCTCGAAGCGGTTATACTCGGTATTTTACAAGGGGTGACAGAATTCTTGCCGGTGAGCAGTTCCGGGCATCTGGCACTGATGCAACATTACCTGGGATTGAGGGAGCCACAAGTATTTTTCGATGTGATGCTACATGTTGGCACGCTCGGCGCGATCATCATCGCGTATAGAGGATCGATTCGGGAACTTGCAGGTGCAAGCCTTTTAGCGCTCACGAATCTCCAGTTTTACCGACGACCAATTATCGCTATTAAAGGTTCAACCGACCTCAAGCTCATCTGGTTTATTTTACTCGGTTCTGTGCCAACGGGAGTAATCGCTATCGCGTTTAAGCAGCAGCTTGAGGCGCTCTTCGTCAAACCAACGGTCGTCGCGATGATGTTGATGACTACGGGTGTTATCCTGCAATTACCGAGACTCAGGAGAAACATAGTCGAGAGAGATTGCCCCGCGCGGTTCTGGCATTCACCACTTATCGGATTAGCTCAGGGGTTAGCCATAACTCCTGGGATTTCAAGGTCAGGCGCCACAATTTCATTGGCGTTACTCTTAGGAAGTTCTCCGAAACAGGCAGCACGATTTTCGTTCCTTCTCTCCATTCCTGCAATTCTAGGCGCAGTTTTGCTCAAACTCAAGGATGTGGGGAGCATCTCGGTTAACCCTATGGCTGTCGTCTTTGGTACGTTGACAGCCTTCGTGGTCGGCTATATTGCATTGCGAGTTCTACTTGCGGTGCTTGATCGGGGGAAATTCACAGGTTTCTCATACTACTGTTTTGCGTTGGGCGCGGGGGTATTAATTTTCAGAATGTTGAGTTAAATGGTTCTCTCGCCAAGTAAATATGATTAAGTGTTGGGTGCCGGTGCGGTTAGAAACCGCACCTACCGGCGTGGTAGAACAGTTTCTTGTGCCAGTCTCGTAAGCATTAAATTCTTAGCGAATAGACCACTAAACTAGCCGGGAGAAAGGGAAGATTGGGATAGTGACAAAATGGAGGATGGGGGAGGCGGAGAGACACGAAAACCGGAAGAACCTAATCGACGTAGATTCTACTATTGACTACGGGAGAGAAGAAGGGACAATTGTGGACACGGGTTGGAGGCTTAAGCGGCAATTGGGATGTGTTATTTGCCCATAATTTCGCTTACCTTTTTGAGAAATCGCGGGATCTTCCCTTCGGTCATTCGACGCATCCAGAAATCGGGAGGCGTGGGAATGGCGTCCCATCGAGCCTCCAGGTTATACAAAAAATAAACGTCCCACGGGATATCTCGCGTGCCAAGTACGGGCTTCCACAATTCGCCGGTGAATCTTTCTTTGTCCCAGTAGTGGTGAATCCTATCGTCGGCAAATTCATCGGCGCGTCTTTCCGCAGCCTCGCGGTTGTCACTTCGTAGGACAGGTTGCCAGACAACATACACAGCCGGATAGTCGTCTGCAGAGTTGCGAACGATTCTCATAATTTCGGAGACCCCCCGACGACATAGCGGTCAGTTTGGCGACACAAGCGCAACAATTCGTACACGTCCAATCTCGCGCATGAACGCGGCTTTAAGTTTCTCCCAATCGTTCAGTTCCGTCAAGTTTGGTCCTTCGACGACATCGCTTTCCGGCTTCTCCTCAGGAGGTTTATCGCTATTCTCGGATAGGCGGTCCTCTGGAGTCTGCCGTGTCTGAATCACACCTAATTGCCGGAATAACGCGATGCCATCTAGATTACCCCAGCGTTCGCTGATCTTCTCGCCATCGGTTGCGTAGATTTCGACTGCCGAAACGTTAATCTGTTTGCCGGTAGGCTTGAGACCCATGAACTCGCCCTGATGTGTTCCTCGCATTCTGATACGAGCTACAATTCTATCTCTGCCAACAATTAAATCTTCAATGGCAATTACTAGATCGGGGAAACCGGTTCGGAATAGCTTGGATGTGTGCATTAGCCCCTCAATTCCAGATAACGATTTGGGATTAACGGGATTGTGGTCGATGTAGTCCGGGGCTATAAGATTTTGAGCTTTGGTTAGATTCGGAAGATTGAAAACCGCGTCATAGAAACGCTTGAGGAGTGCGTTATATTCGGGCTGCGAAGAGGAGAGATCCTGACTGGACGAGTTGATTTTGGTTGTCTCCGCATATAATCCTCCAACGCAAAGTTCAGCCGGTGCGAGAGTGATTAAGGCTATGATTATCAGCAGTAATCCGGGTAATCGAGTTATGGCAGGTTTGCGCCCCATATCCTTGTTCGATACGTCTTATCTTCGTTCCACGGTAATGAGAAATTTATCACCTTTTTCTTGCCTCTCATGATACTTCATTAGACTCTTTGATGTCTACACTAAAATTCGAGTGTCTTGCACATGTTGAATATTGCCATTGACGTTGAGATTCACTGAATCGCATGTAAAGAGTCCAGCATCAATGGTTTGAACATGAGAATCCCGACGTGCACAGGGACTATTGTACCGGTATGGTTCTGATGCGATTTGTGTTGTGAGAATCTCTACGCGGGGCTAACGTTTCGGCTAACTGTCTCCAATTCGCCTTGACGAAAACAGTGGTGCTAATCTAAAATTTTGACATGACGCTCATTGTGAGCGCAATCTTTATCTTACTCAAAGGAGAGGAATAATGGGACAACCAGTGGTACATTTTGAAATCGGCGGTAGAGATAGTGAACAGCTTCGGGGATTTTACACGGAGCTTTTCGATTGGAGTTTGACCGTGGCTGAGGATTTGAACGACTACGCGGGGGTGTGCGCGGAGGAAGGCGGAATCGGCGGGGGTATCATGCCGACGACCGAGGACATGCCACCGAATCACGTCACCATCTACGTTCAGGTGGATGATCTCCAAGCATTTCTGGACAAAGCCGAAGGCTTAGGTGGCATGACCATTGTGCCGCCAATGCTTATCCGCGATGATGTTGGTTCAATCGCGATGTTCAGTGATCCAAGCGGAAATTGTATCGGACTCTACAAAGCTCCAGAGGGGCAAGACGATTAGCAGAAGGTAGAGATATTGAAGATTGGAAGAAGGGAAGACTGGATGGAATCGTAGGTCTTCAATTCCATTCTTCCACAAAATGTAAATTTGATTCTTAATACTTGGCTCATCCAACGGAGTTAGGGGGATTTATGGGAAAACCGGTTGTCTATTTTGAAATCGCAGGGCGGGATGGTGGAGCATTAAAGGAGTTCTATGGTGACCTCTTCGACTGGAAAATTGCGCGTCATGCCCCAGCCGGCGACTACTGGTATATCGAGAATGTCGAGGGCGGAATCCCTGGCGGCATTATGCAAACGACGGAGGAGATGCCGCCAAACTACGTCTCAATCTACATACAAGTGGATGACATACAGGCATGCCTGGACAAAGCGGAGAGTCTTGGCGGTAAAACGATTGTTCCGCCGACGGCTGTTCCGGGCGGCATGGGACATATTGGCGTGTTCGTCGATCCGGCTGGGAACAACATCGGTTTGCACAAGTTATGAAGGAGCCGTGCCAAGCTGAGAAAATGAATAGACTGACACAAGGATTCTAGCGCAATCACCATTTAACGGTGTCCGCACTAGGAAATCTCAATAACCTGACCATCGTAGGCGAGATGGACGTTGTCGGGAAGATCGATATTGTGTTCTTCGCACTGTGCGGAGAAAAAGCGATGATCGAGGCGGTGCATGATGTGAGTGAAATAAGTTTCTTTCGGCTGCAGGTCGTTGCTTACCGCGACTGCCTCGTGCACGGAGAAATGGGTTGGATGCCGCGAATTAAAACTCAGTGCGTCGATAATGAGCACGTCAATTCCCCGAAGCAGACTCTTTGAAGAATCAGGGAGCCGCTTAACATCGGGAACGTAACCGAAGTTGTCGACTCGGTAGCCGTAGGTTTGCACGGCAGCGTGCTCGACAGGAACGGGTAACAACTCACACCCGTCGATCCGGAATTTTTCCTCAACGATGTTCGGAATCAGGTGGGCGATACCGCCGCCTTGATAAGAATCCTTGCTGAACATATAATCAAAATTGCGCCGCAAAATGCGGATGGTCTCTTCGGGCCCATAAATGGGCATGTCCATCTGTTGCTTGCGGCACGGCATAACAATGTCATTTGTTCCACTGACATGGTCCGCATGGCAGTGCGTAAACACCACGGCATCGATCCAATCGACCCTGTTACGAACAATCTGATCCATAAAGTTGGGGCCCAGATCGAACTGCATGTGCTTTCCGTCTTTTTCAAGGTGAATCGACGGGCGGGTACGATAATTTTTCGAGCCGATGCGACGGGCGTCTTCGCAGGTATCACATTCGCATTTGTATTCTGGTACTCCCGTGGAAGTGCCTGAACCGAGAATCGTGATCTTCACACGTAACTCCTTGATGCAAGATTGTGGCGGGGATCGGGATTTATGATATATCAGGATGGGTCGGAATGCAACGACGAAATTGGGAAAGGGCGGTGATTTGCATACCTAGAAAGCGGAGAGGCTTGGAAATCGGAGATGTGAAGATCGAGAATTCCTACCGCGGGACTTCGGCCTCCGGAAGGATAGGTTATAGTTTTTTCGGAAACAAAAAAAGCGCCTCGGTTAAATGAGACGCTTTTGACGAGGACGAACGAAACTGTTAGCCTCTTCCCCACCTACCTTCAGGTTTTTTTCGAGGTGGAAGAATCACGCGGTCGCCTTCAAACAAACCACTCTTGATAATCACTTCCGTTTCATTTTGCATGCCTGTTTCGATCGGGATTTTTCTGCCCTCTGGGGTCCCTTTGCGCTTTTCTTTCGTTTCTTCATCATCCAAAATCACGAGTCTTTCCTTGACTATGTCGATTGTACCGGCGACACCGTCCGCAATCTGCTTCCCTTTAGCCAGAAGCGCGAGGGTCATTTTGCCGGGCCTTAGCCCTCGCTGCGTACTATCAAGGCTGATGATTAACTCCGTGCCACTAATCGACTCCACTTGACCCTTAAAGGTTTTTTCGGTCGGCGTCATGATCTGAATTGGTTGATTCTCTTTGAAGGGGGAGGCATCGTTAACCACCGCAGTGACCGTGACGGAGGTTTTGTCCTCAATCGCATCAATTGGCAGTAGAAGGACGTTCTTCTCCTTGTAGGTGATGATGTCAACATCGGCGCTCATTCCAGGCATCAACTCGGCTGGTGAGCCGACGACTTCGACCATCACTTCGAATGTAATAATGTTGTCACGCTCTTCGCCGCTCGGAGAGATTTCTGCCACGCGCCCCTTATATTTCTTTTTCGGAAATGCGTCAACCTTGATTTCTGCCTCTTGGTCCAGCCGTAGGCGTTCCATATCAACTTCATTGATGTAGGTTTTTACGACCATCTTTGAAAGGTCTGCAATTGTCATGAGCGGCGGGCTTTGGGAGAACGCCGATCGCCCGGACGTAACGATTTCCCCTTCCTCTATTTCTAGCAGGGTAACTGCACCTGCCATCGGTGCCTTGATTGTGGTCCACTCCAAACGCTCCTGCTGGTTTTTCAAGTTGCTTTCGTTTCGCAGCAGATTGGCTTCCGCGCCGACTTTTGTCTGCTCGGTGATTTTCTCCTCCGATTCAATGGATTCCTGAATTTCAGTGAGGCGGGTTTCTGCGATTTGCAACTGGAGCTCGGATTCTTTTTCTTGTGCTTCGCGCATTTGACCTAGTTTTGCGCGGTTCAGTTCTTGGTACGACAGTGTAGCCTTGCGGGTCTCAATCGCTTTCTCCCTTGCCGTAATTGTCTTCTTCTGAGAGTCTACAGTTTGCTGCTGAGATTCAAGGCGTTTTTCGGAGCTATTGAATTGCGACAGCATGGTCGCATGTCTTGTCTCTGCCTCTTCGACGGATTTTTTGGCGATCAGTTTCTTATCGAACAGTTCCCGACTACGCTTCAATTCGGCGTCGGCGGTATCCAGTGCTACTTTCGCGGAGTCGCGTTCCACTTCAAGTTCAGCCAACCTTAATTCCGCCTGTGTAAGTGCTATCTTCGCCTGCTCTAAAGCAATATTGTCTTGCGCCAAGTCGTTCTTCGTGGTTTGAATTTGCGTATCGGCTTGTGTAAGTTGTGTGCCGGACGTCGCCTTGGTCGTAATCAAGTTTGCTTTTGCGATCTCAACGCTGTCTTTCGCCTGTCTCAATCTACTGTTGAGCTCCTCGATCTTCAAGTCGATGCTCAGGTCTGCTTGTGCGAGTTGTGCTCTGGCTGCTTTGACGTTTGCTGCGGCTTGCTTTTTACCTTCCTCGATTTGTTCCGGATCAATCTCTAGCAGCAGCTGATCTTTCTCTACATGTTGCCCTTCGCTGACATACAACCGCACGACTTCACCTTCAACGTTTGACTTGACCTCAACATCAACCAAAGGCTCAAGGTTACCGGTCGCGCTAATCCGCGTTTGGAAATCCCCGCGCTTGACAATTTCGACCTTCTTCTCGGCGGATTTCCCATCGCCCACAGAGGCTTCCCTCGGGACTATGTTGACCCCGAACTGGATGTTTACTCCTCTCAACCTTAGAATGGCAAAGATAGCCACGATAAACACGATGACTATGATGCCTACAATCTTCTTATTCACGTTGTACGAACTCCTCCTTGGAGTGCCAATTGGCTATCGAATATTATTCAGATCTTAGTGCTTCAACCGGAGTCAACTTGGCGGCTCTATTGGCAGGATACAATCCGAAGAAAATCCCTACGCCTATAGAGACCGTCATTGCGAGTATGATTGTATTTAAAGAGATAATTGAGGGCCAGTTACTCCCTGGCCACACGTATTTCTCAATAAGCGCCGCAGTACTTTGACCCATGAACACGCCGAGTATAGCACCGAGGATTCCACCGAATAGGGTAAGCGTACCAGCCTCAATAAGAAACTGCAACAGAATATCACGCCGCTTAGCGCCAAGCGCCTTTCGCAAACCGATTTCCTTCGTCCGCTCAGTGACGGAAACCAACATAATATTCATCACACCGATTCCGGCGACGACAAGTGCGATTCCGGCAATTCCTCCCATCAATACTTTCATAGTCCTCCCGATTTTTTCAGCGGTGGCAAGTTCTTCGGTCGCTGTCCAGTATTGATACTCGTCCCCCGAATTGTTGTGTATTCTGCCCAATATGCGTTTCGAATCTTCTTTCGCAGACTCAACCGCGTCCAAATCACCGGCTTCAACTCGGATACGCTCAATATCTTTTCTCCCTTTGAATCTTTGTTGAAGCGTTGTTATTGGAATGATGAAACGGTTGTCCCATCCTTGAGTGTCTAGGGCGTCACCTTTTTCTTCCATTACCCCGATTACCGTGAGGCGCACGTCATAACGGCGCCCTCTCCTTGAACTCGTACGTGTCGCCTTAATCTCTTCGCCGATCGGGTCCGCATTCTTGAAGACATCTTCATAGATTTTATAACCGATTACCGCGACATTACTGGCGGCGTCGACCTCTTGTTCCGTAAAAAATCGACCTATCTGAGGGTACCAGTTGTGCGAGTAATCGTAACCCGCGGTTGATGCGACAATGCGCGATTCCTTGGTGATGCCTTGATAGTTGATGTTCCAGCCACCAAAATCGTCTTCCGCGACGACATGCGTGACGTCCGGAACGCCGTCAAGAATGGCAAATGCGTCGGAGGTTTCCAAATGTTCCGCGCGGTTGCGTTTCCAACGTTTGCTTCGAATAGTTCGACCGGCTGCGCGGGTCAATGTACCCGACTGTCTGTCCCAATCGTCACGGTAGATTTCAATCATATTGAGCCCGCCGGTACGCTCAATTTCTCTCAAAACCATAGCCCTTGAGCCGTCGCCGACCGATACCATGCTCACCACGGCGCCTACGCCAACAACGATGCCCAAAATGGTCAACGACGTGCGCAATGTGTGGCGGCGAAGGCTAGAAATTCCTACGGATATACACTCAATGATATTCATGCTGATTGCCTCTGATTGTACCGTTGTTGTACATTTAAAAGTTGACTATCGAGTCTGTAAATGCCATTTCCCTATAATTGCAGTGTAATGATGGGGACCATCAAGGTTATGCCATGCGGGACAAGGGAATTTCTATCGCGGTCGTTATTCACTCTCTTGATTCCCGCCTACGGATTTTGATGTGTAGTGCATAGGATTCAGTAAATTGGATGGGCCCCGACTATTCTGTTCTCAATGCCTCCACTGGCGATAGTTCAGACGCTCGGATTGCTGGATAAAGTCCAAAGAATATTCCGATAGCCGCTGAAACCGCAACCGAGATAATCATCCAGTCCGTTGAAATTACGGCAGGCCATTCCGGTACAATCTTGACTATCCTAACTGCGACGTGCGCCATCCCTTTGCCGGCGAGAACACCCAAACCGAGGCCGATCAGACCACCTGCACTACACATCATGACAGCTTCGACCAAGAACTGGAAGAGAATGTCTAGGCGCTTTGCACCAATCGCTTTTCGAAGGCCAATTTCTCGTGTGCGCTCGGTGACTGACACCAGCATTATGTTCATAATGCCGATACCGCCGACAAGCAAGGAGAATCCGGCAATAACCCCGAGCGTGATCTTTATCATCTTACTAATCTTTTCCAGTTGCTCCATTCCCTCCTTCAAGACCCAGACATTGAAGAAATTGTCTTGATTATTGTGTCTTCTCCTAACGACAGATTTTACCTCTTCAGTTGCTTTGTCGAGCAGTTCGGCGCTCTTCGCGTGAACAGAGAGCATGACAACCCGGTCATTTCCGGTGAACCGTTGTTGGACCGTTGTAAGGGGCATGAGAATGATGTTATCAAGGTTCCAACCGAAGCGGAGGCTTGTGCCGCGCGACGTCATCGTGCCAACAACCGTGAAGCGTTCTGTACTCCGATCCTGTTTTTTTCTCTCCCAGCGGCGGTAACCGGTGCCGCGCCCAATCTTAATCTCCTCGCCGATAGGATTACGGTTTCCAAACAGTTCTCTCGCGACTTCCGATCCAATAACACAAACCTTTGTGCGGTCATCAACGTCTGCAGCCGAGATGAAACGTCCCTGTTGAACATCCCATCGCATTGAGGCGGGGAATGAATCATTAACGCCGTTGTATCCGGCGCGTGTTTCATTGCCATTAGCGGCTTGAACGAGAACACCTCGCCACTGAGGTATTCTGGGAACAACTGCTTTTACAGAAGGACATTCGGCTTCAATGGCCAATACGTCCTCATATTCAAAGTATTCGGCACTCCGGTTTGGTACCCATCGCTCGCCTTTTCTTATGTAAGAACTTCGATACATCGTGAACTGATTTAGGCCGCCCAACTTTTCCGCATCTTGGAGGACAACTTGCTTGGCGCCATCACCGATTGCTATCATCGCGAGAACTGATGCCACGCCGATAATGATACCGAACATGGTCAGAAGCGAGCGTATCTTGTTTATGCGAATTGCGGCAAATCCAACTGAAATTCCTTCTACCAGCCTCATCTGATTCCTCCAGCGTGGTGGGTCATCAGTGTGTCAATCTCGCCGATATTTGACGATGGGGTTGGGTTTAGGTTTACCTCTCAAACCAGTCACGCGACAGCCATTTTTCGCCAAATCCGACCGTGCTACAATCGACTTGAGCGTATACCGACTGTAGTGTTATAATTTGCGCGCGCAGTCACGGTATTACACCACCGATCACTCTCGCAAAATCAAGGAAGATAGGGAACAACGTTGAGTATAGCAGTTTTTCCTCCAAGTGAAAAGCAAGAATGCATGGGCTAAGGCGTGGAAGACGGTATGACTGGAAGGGGAGAGGTCGGTTTTGATGGAAACGTTTCATTTAAAGGTTGAAGTTCCACCAATTGGCAAGATTCCTGTCTTTGTACGGAGATGGGGCGTTCACCCAAGAAAAGTGCTTCTCGTCCACGGCTGGATGGATTCAAGCCGGAGATGGCATCGTCTCGCCCCTTACCTGGCATCTCAATCTGAGGTGTGGGCATTAGATTTGCCGGGCTGCGGTCACACGCCACCGATTCCTCAGTGTCACGCAACGCTAAAGATATACGCAGAGATCGTCACAAGTCTAGCAAAGCATATCTCCGAAGGAAACGGGCTGTACGGCGTCATGGGCCACTCAATGGGAGGAATATTGTCGTTGTTGCTTCTAAAGGCGCCGCGCCCTACCGTGAAGAGGATTATTGCGTGCGGCCCGCCCATCGAAGGCGTGCACTACTTGAAACCTTTAGCGAATCGAACCCGCTTTGTCACGACATGCCTGAGCGTTTTTCAAGCATTTCGAGCGGGAGTTCGAAAACTCTCTTCCGAGCGAATCACGTTGGGTGCTCATGGAATGCCCGAGTTTCCGAAGGATCGCCGAAGAATCTTGCCTGATTCTTACGCGGATGCACTTACGGCTGCTATCTTGCTGAAGCAGACGTGTAACTACAATCTCTTCGGCGAACTCGACATACTACGCGGCGAAGTTTCACAGGAACTAGCGTCTGTGAATTCCGAATGGAGGCACTCTGAAACGGATACATTCATCATGCGCGGCCAACACGATCCTTTTTGTTCCCGTCATGCCGCGCTACAACTCGCAGAATCGCTAGGGGGCGTATTCCATGAAGTTCCGGGATGCTTGCATGTGCCTTTTGTTGAGCGCCCTAGTGTATCGTATCCGGTTCTAAGGAGATTCTTGGATCAAAATCATTGATGTTTCTCAAGATTCTACTACTCTTCATCGTCACGCCCTTGGTTGAAATGGCTATCTTGATTGAGTTAGGTAGACGTTTTGGTACGTGGCGTACCATAGGGATCGTCCTCTTGACCGGTTTTGTCGGCGCCTCTCTTGCAAAAGCACAAGGATTACAGGTCTACAGAAATCTCACAAGGTCTTTGTATAACGGGGAACTGCCACACGATTATCTAATTGAAGGTGTTCTACTTTTTGTTGGCGGCGCACTGCTCATCACGCCGGGGGTATTAACGGATATTGTTGGTTTCGGTCTAGTCTTACCATGGACGCGGAGGCTGGTGCGTGAACAAGTGAAATCGCAGCTCAGAAAGCGTTTGATTTACGGCGGCAGCAACACACATCATTAAAGGAACGAATGAGAGTTAATTCTGATATGTACCGGGTAGTTGTTTACATTTTCAATCTTATACTTTTCCTCGTTATCCAGTCTTCAAATGCATCAGATCGCTTTCCTCAATTTGTTGACATTACGGCGGAGGCCGGAATTAATTTTGTCCATAACAGCGGAGCATTCGGCGAGAAATATCTGCCGGAGACAATGGGAACTGGGTGCGCATTCATCGACTACGATAACGATGACTGGCAAGACCTGCTTCTGGTTAACGGCAAGGACTGGGAGGGGCACCCGACCGGCAAACTTCAAACCATGTGCCTCTACCGAAACAGGGGGAATGGTACTTTTTTCGATGTGACCAAGAAGGCTGGACTTGATGTCCCTTTGTACGGCATGGGTGTTGCCGTAGCTGACTATGACAATGATGGCGATGCAGATTTCTATATCAGCTGTCTTGGGGATGACCGACTATTCCAGAATCAGGGGGACGGGACGTTTGCCGATGTGACCGCGGAGGCAGAAATCAGTAATCCCGGCTTTGGGACAAGCTGCGCTTGGTTCGATTATGATCGGGATGGCAATTTAGATTTGTACGTTGCCAATTACGTTGAATGGACAATAGAGACAGACATCTTCTGTACGCTGGACGGCACAAACAAATCCTACTGTACGCCAGAATCCTACAAAGGACAGTCTAGCCGGCTTTTCAGGAATCGGGGTGACGGAACGTTCGCAGATGTGTCGCGAATCGCCAGAATTGAGGCCCCGGAGAGCAAGTCGCTGGGGGTTTGTATCTTCGATTTCGATGACGATGGTTTTCCCGACATTTTCGAAGCAAACGATACTCAACCCAACAAACTCTATCGTAACAACGGGGATGGAACCTTCATCGAAATGGGAATGATAGCCGGTATTGCCTATAGCGAAAACGGCATTGCGACGGGCGCTATGGGCATCGACGCGGGGGATTACGATGGATCCGGTAGAGAAAGTCTTGTCATCGGGAATTTTTCTAACGAGATGATGAACCTCTATCACAACGAAGGGGACTTCTTCATTGACGATGCCCCGGTTGCGCATATCGGGAGCCCGAGCCTATTAACACTCACGTTCGGCTGTTTCTTTTTCGATTTCGATCTTGACGGCAGGCTCGACATCTTTGCTGCCAATGGGCATGTCGAGAACGAGATTAATGCGGTTCAGAGCGAGGTTACTTATGCGCAACCACCCCATCTATTTCGCAACCTAGGAAAGGGGACTTTCACGGACGTTGCGAAGCGGGTCGGTACAGATTTTTCAATTCCGATTGTTGGGAGGGGAGCAGCCTACGGAGACATTGACAACGATGGCGACTGGGACCTCCTCGTTACGACATCCAATGGGCCGGCACATCTCTATCGCAATGATGGTGGCAACGAGAATAATTGGATTAAACTGAAACTCAACGGGACTCAAAGCAATCGTAATGGTATCGGCTCGAAGATTACGATACATGCAGCGACCGGTATGCAGACACGGACCATCAAGAGCGGTTGCAGCTACTGTTCTCAGAGTGAGTTGTCGGCAATCTTCGGAATTTCGGATGACACCCGGATTGATTCGATCGAGGTTGTGTGGCCAAGCGGAACCGTCGATAACCTGACCGGAGTGGCGCCGAATCAAATGATTGTGATTGAGGAGTGAAAGGAAGTAATTACCTACCAATAAATGCGCCAAATAGGCACACCTCCTGCCCTTTAAATCTGTTCCTGTCAATCTGGCACGTCGCACTACAGTAAGACTGCCGGAAACCCGCCCTTTTCCTCTCGAAAACGTTGGCATTTATTCTGCACTAGCATGGATAGCTAACATATAGAGTAAAACCACAATTCTGTAAAAGAGAGGAATACCACGATGAGATTTGACCGATTAACGATAAAATCACAAGAAGCCTTGCAGACTGCGCAAGATTTGGCGAGCCAAGTGGAGGGTCCGGAAATAGATGTCGAACATTTGCTGCTCGCTTTAATCGACCAAGAAGAGGGAGTTGTGACACCGATTCTCCAAAAAATAGGCGCGGATCCACAAGCCATCAGATCCGAGGTTGAGGGTGCGGTTCGAAAGGGACCCAAGGTTCAAGGAAACGGCCAAGAACTGCGCCTTTCGCCAGCGCTGAATGCGGTATTTGAGAGATCTTGGAAAGAGGCGACTAACCTGAAAGATAAGTACGTCAGCACGGAACATCTGTTGATCGGATGTATAGAGGACAAGAGTTCTTCAGTTGGGAGAACCTTAAAAAAACACGGTGTCACGAAGGATAAAGTTCTTAAGGCATTGGTTGACATTCGCGGCAGCCAACGTGTTACCGATCAGAATCCGGAGGACAAATATCAGGCGCTAACACGTTTCGGACGGGATTTAACTCAAGAAGCAATGTCTGGCAAACTCGATCCTGTAATAGGACGGGACGACGAGATCCGTCACGTCATGCAAGTATTATCTCGTCGGCGTAAGAACAACCCCGTGCTGATTGGGGAACCTGGCGTCGGCAAAACTGCCATCGTTGAAGGGCTTGCGCAACGGATAATCGACGGCGATGTGCCCGAGAGTTTGAAAAACAAACGACTCATTGGTCTTGATCTCGGAGCAATGATCGCTGGTTCAAAATATCGCGGCGAGTTTGAGGACCGGCTAAAAGCGGTACTAAAGGACATTGAGCAATCTGACGGACAGGTAGTCCTGTTCATTGATGAGCTCCATACAATTGTCGGTGCAGGTGGAGCGGAGGGTGCCGTAGACGCCTCCAATATGCTGAAACCCGCACTGGCACGCGGCGAACTGCATTGCATTGGAGCAACCACACTTGATGAATATCGCAAGCACGTCGAAAAGGATGCGGCGTTAGAGCGGCGCTTTCAGCCCGTTACGGTTGAGGAGCCGTCGGTGGAAGACACAATCGCAATTCTGCGAGGTCTCAAGGAACGCTATGAAACGCATCACGGTGTCCAGGTTCAAGACAACGCGATCGTGGCGTCGGCTGTGCTCTCAAAGCGTTACATCGCGGACCGATTTCTACCTGATAAAGCCGTTGACCTTATTGATGAAGCAGCTTCGCGATTGCGGATTGAGATTGATAGTGTGCCGGAAGCGATTGATGAGGTTGAACGCCGGATCATTCAGTTGGAGATTGAAAGACAAGCACTTGACAAAGAGGAGGACACTTCCTCTCGGGAACGCCTAGCAAAACTGCTGGAGGAACTCGCCGAGTTGAAAGAACAGAGAGATCATCTCAAAGTTAGTTGGCAGAATGAAAAGGCGGGAATTCAGCGCGTTCGCGACTTAATGGAGCGAATAGAGGTGTTGAAGATCGAGGAGGAGCAGGCACAGCGTTCAGGTGATCTCGCCAAGGCTTCACAGATTCGATATGGGGAACTGTACGAGCTTGAAACTCAACTTGATCGGGCGAAGGAAGGCGAACAATCGTCTCACATGCTCAAGGAGAGAGTCGATCAGGAGGACATCGCCGAAATTGTTTCCAGATGGACAGGAATTCCGGTTTTCCGGCTGATGGAGGGTGAGGTAAAGAAGCTGCTTCACATGGAAGACCGACTTAAAGAACACGTTATAGGCCAGGATGAAGCCGTCGAAGCCATCTCGAACGCCATACGACGCTCTCGCGTTGGACTGCAAGATCCCGATCGACCACTGGGTTCTTTCGTTTTCATGGGTCCAACGGGTGTAGGCAAAACTCACGTCGCAAAATCACTTGCGGATTTCCTGTTTGATGATCAGAATTCAATGGTGCGAATTGACATGAGCGAGTATATGGAGAAGCACACTGTGTCAAGATTAGTCGGCGCTCCTCCGGGGTATGTTGGCTACGACGAAGGCGGGCAACTGACGGAAGCCGTTCGGCGTCACCCATACTGCGTTGTCTTGTTCGACGAAATTGAGAAAGCGCACCCCGATGTGTTCAACATTCTGTTGCAGATGCTAGACGATGGACGGTTAACGGATGGGCATGGACGTACGGTGGATTTCAAGAACACCGTAATAGTTATGACATCGAACATTGGCAGCCAGTGGATTAGCGACAGCAAACTGACACCTGATGAACTTAGGTCTCGCGTGCAGGAGGCATTGCAGCAACAGTTCCGTCCCGAATTTCTGAACCGAATCGACGATCTAATCATCTTCGATAGGTTGGGCTTGAAGGAGATAAAGCAGATTGTGACGCTTGAACTTGATTTGCTCAGCGGTCGTCTTGCGGACAAAGAGATCGCGTTGACCATGACGGAACTGGCAAAGGAGGAACTCGCGACTCGCGGCTATGACGAAGTTTACGGTGCACGGCCGCTGCGCCGGACAATTCAGCGCGATATCCTGAATCCGCTTGCAATCAATATGCTTAAAGGACGCGTCGGCGACGAAGTTGGAATAGAGGTTGATTTCGAGGATGGGGAGTTTGTCTTTCGCGAGATGTGATTCTTCTTTGAGAGAAGAGTAACAACAAGCGTCTCCTTTTCGGTGAAGACTTTACCGATGGGGGGCGCTTATTTTTGGGGCTAGGATTCAATATGGGGGTTCTTATCGCGTGTGGTCGCTCCAATTGATACACAGCGGTGGGTTCGGTTTCCTATCCGAACAGGTGTTTCTTTATTCCTGTGGGTATTGTTGGAACGGTATCTCTATGAGATCTCTTGCGCTCAGTTGAACGATTGAGATCCCTTCTTTCTCAAAAAAAGCTTGGTTTCTTCCTAAATCCTAGTGGCTTCAAGATTACGGTCTAGCGGACTCATCAATAGCAACTTTCCACAGACAATCAAGGAAATCTCATGATCCTATAAATCACGGTTTAGACAATCACAAAGGCATCCTATCTATTTGGAAAACAAACCATTTAGTGGAATCTCTATCCCACGCACTGCCCGTTCATTTGATCGTCCTTGATCGCTCTGTATTCGGTCGCTTAATGGTCTGGATTTGGCAATCCAGACCGAGTAGTTAGGAGGTGTAGTGAGAGAAGAGGGAAAATGTAGAAACCGAGTTTTCGGGAAAAAACTCGGTTTCTAGGGGTAAGCACGTCTATGAAGACAGCGTGAAATGGAAGCAATTTCATTTAAGATCCGTCCTGCAGACAGATCTTACTTCTTGTTTTTGTCGGCGTCTTCATCGACGACCTCGTAATCGGCGTCGATGACTTCGCCTTCACCGCCAGGCGCCGCGGATTCATCGGTGGGAGCGCTGCGAGGGTGATCGTCGGTCGGCGATTCGCCTTGTTGCTCAGAAGCCGTTTGTTGATACAATTCGGCGGACGCTTGATGCCAAATCTGCGTCAAGTCTTCAGACGCGGATTTTATCTCCTCCTGATTCTCTCCTTTTAAGGCTTCTTTGACTCGTTCAACTGCGCCTTCGACCTTTCCCTTGGTCTCGGCGTCAATCTTGTCGCTGAATTCCGTTAAACTCTTTTCAGTCTCGTAGACCAGAGAATCTGCACGATGACGGACTTCAAACTCCTCGCGTTTGAGTCTATCTTCGTCGGCATGGGTTTCAGCATCCTTGACCATCTGGTCGATTTCCGCCTCTGACAAACCGGACGAAGCGGTGATGGTAATGTGCTGTTCCTTTCCGGTGGCGGTGTCTTTAGCGGATACTTTGAGAATCCCATTGGCGTCAATATTGAAGGCGACCTCAATTTGCGGGATTCCTCGGGGCGCCGGCGGTATCCCATCTAAACGAAAACGACCGATTGTCTTGTTGTAAGCCGCTTGCTCACGCTCTCCTTGAAGAACGTGCACATCCACGGACGTTTGGTTGTCATCGGCGGTAGTGAAAATCTGCGACTTCTCTGTAGGAATGGTTGTGTTGCGCTCGATCAGTTTGGTAGACATCCCACCCAAAGTCTCAATTCCCAGTGAGAGCGGCGTTACGTCAAGTAGGAGAATGTCTTTAACCTCGGAATCGCCGGAGAGTACTCCACCCTGAATGGCTGCGCCGATTGCGACTACTTCGTCCGGATTTACTCCCTTGTGCGGTTCCCTTTCGAAAAGAGCCTGTACGGCTTCCTGGACTTTGGGCATCCGCGTCTGACCACCGACAAGAATGACTTCATCGATATCCGGAGGCGATAGATCAGCATCGGCAAGCGCTCTTCGACATGGCCCAAGCGTGCGCTCGACAAGATCGTCGGTGAGTTGTTCAAGTTTTGCGCGAGAAAGAGACACATTCAGGTGTTTTGGGCCGCTCGCATCAGCAGTAATGAAGGGAAGATTTACATCGGTTTGGAGTGCTGTTGACAACTCGCACTTCGCTTTTTCCGCGCCCTCCTTCAACCTTTGCAGCGCCATCGTGTCTTTACGCAGGTCGATGCCCTGTTCACGCTGAAACTCTTCAGCAAGCCAATCTATAATCTGCTGATCGAAGTCATCACCGCCAAGGTGGGTATCGCCGTTTGTGCTTTTTACCTCAAAAACGCCTTCTCCAATCTCTAAGATGGAGATGTCAAAGGTTCCGCCCCCCAAATCGTAAACTGCAATTTTGAGGTCTTGTTTGTTTTCCAAACCATAAGCCAACGATGCCGCTGTTGGTTCGTTGATGATCCGCAACACGTCCAAGCCGGCAATTCTACCGGCATCTTTCGTTGCTTGGCGCTGCGAGTCGTTGAAGTAAGCTGGGACGGTGATTACGGCCTGCGTAACTTCCTCGCCCAAGTAGGCCTCCGCTGTTTCTCTCATTTTCTGTAGCGTCATTGCGGAGATTTCGGGCGGCGAGTAGGTTTTTTCTTCAATATTTACTGTCGCGTCGCCGTCTTTGTCGGCGATTACTTCATAGGGCACGCGCTTAAGCTCCTCGCCGATCTCGCTGTGCTTTCTGCCCATGAACCTCTTAATCGAGAACACGGTGTTTGTTGGGTTGGTAATTGCTTGACGTTTGGCAACTTGGCCAACGAGCCGCTCTCCGTCTTTCGTGAAGGCGACAACCGAGGGAGTCGTGCGCACACCCTCGGCATTTTCAATCACTTTTGCGTCGCCGCTCTCCAGTATTGAGACACATGAGTTGGTTGTCCCTAAATCGATGCCAATGACTTTGCTCATTCTGTATACCCTCTATTTCCTAATTTTTTAGTTTACTTGACGATGCGAGTCCATCGTAAGAAGATTGACTTCTTAATCTGAACGGTTTTAGCGCGTCGCCGGGAACTTGCTACGGTCTGCTCTCTGAAACCCAATGCACGCCTCACGAATTGTAGGAATTGGCGTAGATCTATGGGTTTCGGAATAAAGGTGAATGCGCCCGCCTCGAACGCGTCGAATTTGACGTTAGTTGAGGTGTTCGCACTAATTATGATGACAAACATGCCAGGTCTAGATCGTTTTATCTGTTGAAGTAGATCCAAGCCTGTCGTGTCCGGAAGATCGTAATCTAGAATCGCTAAATCTAGTGGGTTCTCTTGGATGATCTTCACAGCGTCATATCCAGTTGATGCCGAAAATGTCCGGTAGTTGGCGCGATTTAATACTTCACTCAATACTTCCAATGAAGCCGTATCATCATCGACTATTAGAATACGATGTGCCTGCCCAACCATTGGACATTTTCCCTTCCCTGCCTAGCCGATTCGCACCAGCAGGGCAGCGGCATCGATTACCATCCCAAGGTGACGCAATATCTGTGCCAGAGATAAACCTGTACGACAAAGAACTGTTTGATGTCTGTATTCGGAAGTGCTACACCGAATCTCGGTTAACTCAGAATTGGCTGATGACAAACTTTCATCGTTACCTAGGTTTTTACCCTGTGTCAGATTGGCAATAATGCTCTGGTCTCTGTCAATCTGGCGTATACAATGAATTCCGTACATGCGTCTAGATTGAGTATTAGAACGTATATTTCAGAGGGCGCGAAGCTCAGTAAAGTTTCTTGCTTTCGGCAAAAATAATTAGAATTCTGTCGTGGACATAACCGCCGACCGAAAGGAACCGCTTTCATGTTTCAAGACATTCGCTGCCGCGTCCGAATAATGCTTGGAATCAATGATACCAACACGACACATAGGGCTGCTCCAGCAAGATAAAGCAAGGTCTTCTTTATGTTTCCCTCGCCGACATTTACCGCCGCGCCAAGCTGCACATACGCTGCCGTACCCGGCAGCATGCAGACCCATGAAACCAAGACAAATGTGAGGAACCCGATCTTCGTGAGACCGTAGGCGTAGTTTTGTAGATTGAACGGGAATATCGGGACCAGCCGAGTAATCATCAGCATTCGCCAACCTTGATGCCTAACACCGTCATCGATTCGCCGAAATTGTGCGTTGCGGTCAACCCATCGCTCAATCATGCCGCGGGTGACATAGCGTGCAATAAGAAAAGCGCACGAAATGCCAATTACCGAACCAATTGAGGCATAAACGACACCCCAGAGGGGACCGAATACCAGTCCGGAAAGCATGGTTACCGGCAAGCCGGGCAGGAAGAAGATAGTCGCCAACACGTAAAACCCGATGTAGACAAGCGGGGCAAAGACGCCGAACTCCCTAATTTCTGTTTTAAGATGAGGGATATTGTCGCGGGAAAGATTTTCAATAATGCCAAAATGTCTCAAAAGAAGGTACACAGCAGTAATCAGCAATATAAAACAGATCAATTTGATTAAATGAGCCTTCATAGGAACGAGTTGACCAGAAGCGGTCGGAAAGCGGTTACTGCCTTCGAGGATTCGTAATAGCCTCCAAATAGTTATCAATTAGCTGTCGATACCGCACAGGGATACGATTGTTCGCAATTGCTTCGGCATATTCCTGCTTCGCATTGAGAAACACCTCGCGGTATGGTATATATTCGGTTTCATCTTCTTCATTTGGAGCGTCACTTCCTACGTAGACATCCGTATCCCCTAGAGCTTCTGCAATCGGTGAAGCGCCTCTCAGCCGCAGTTCCGGTCCATCTGTTCGTAGAGATTGCGGCGTGCCAGTTGTGGTTGATAGGTCTTCAAACTCCGACTCTTCAACTGTTTTCTTCGGCGCGAAGTCTGAACCGCCTGCGGCAGTTACCCCCCGCGTTTCTCCAGTCGTCGATTCGTCGCCGGCACTGCCTTCACTATCTGCAATCCTGCCGGAATCCCTTTTGATTTCGAGATCAAGGCTTGCCAATGCGATGTTCTTGCGGCTAGCCGCGATTTGTTCCAACACCTGTTCCAACTGCTCACGGTTCCTCGCCAATTTGTCCATGTTTTCCAACTGCCGGGCGATTCTCTTTAGGATATCTGGACTGACCGTCTGTGTCTGAAGACCTTCCAATTCTGTCACGAGGTTTTTAGCGACACGGTTCTCTCCCAGTCGTTCGGAGATTTTGCTGAATAGTGCTCGAAGTTCCTCTTGAAGTTCGGGCGTGAGATCTTCCTCATTCGCGAGTTTTTCCAACTCGTCGGCGAGTTTGACCGGATCCATGTTCTTGAAACGATCGGATTCCCTACTGACTTCGGCGAAAACTTCATCTACTTCCTCGATTTCATTCTCGTTGAATGTTTGCTTCCGAGCGCGCACCTCATCGCGGAGTTTGCTCAATCGTCCTTGAACTGTGAGACTGTCGGCGTCTTTAAGCCCTTTCATAGCGTCTTGGAGCTTCTTGGCTAGAACTGGGTCGTCGATTTCACCTATCATACGATTGAAGTTCTCAACGGTCTCTTCGATTGCTTTCCTTTCGGCGGCTGTTGGCGGGAGGGGCAGTTCATACATGCGTGGTATGGCGAAGGAGGCAGTCAGTAGTAACAAGGGTACCGGCAGCCATTTGACGACCGATGGGAGCCTATATGGTACGATTACCGACGGAGAAGCCGCCGTGCAACTGGTCGCGGCATCGCGTATCTGTAAATGGCTGAGTTCGTCCGTCGCATCTTTTTGAATCAATTCGAAGGCGGTGCTGAAGCGCTCTTTCAGGTTCAATTGCTTATCAACGAAAAGGGCAACGGCGGAAGAGGAAACTTTCCGCACGAACGACAATCCCATAGCCAATACGGCGGCAGCAATAATTGGAATAAGCAAAACCATGCTCGGGATGTTCGGCAGTCGTACGAATCGGCTAAGGAGAACTATCACACTCGTGAGGAGCAATGCCCAAAACATAGTGCGAGCTAACCGTGTACAGAGAGACTGTACCCGCATTCGACGCTGAAGGATAGACAACAAGGCTTGAATAATCTGGTGGGGTTGACTCACTGGCGGTCCGGGGGTGCGAGATTGTGAATTTGTCGATGATGGGCTATCTTTTGTTTTCATAGGCATTTCCTATCAATTTCCTTGCCATATATAGACTCTGATGAAGAACGAAGTGTTTAATCGTCTATAAGCCGCGGCTTGGTTTAATTCTGCTTTTTGGCTGCAGAAGTTGCACTTAGGCATTCCTGCACCGCAGATACTACTTCTTCAACGGTAATCTCTTCCATGTTGTTGCGAGCTATGACCGTGTGCTGCGGCCAAATGGGTGCCCACTGAACAGGATTTGACGCGCCGAAAAGAGCGATTGTAGTCGTTCTGAGTGCCGTGCTCAGGTGCATGGGGCCTGTGTCATTGCTTATGAATAGATTACATTTCTGAATAATGGCGGCAAGTTGCATGGGCGTGATATCGGTGATGACGGTTGTTTCGCCGTGAATTAACGCCGCCAATTCATGGGGTAGGTTATCTTCTCGCGGTCCTCCCATGATGCATAGTTGGGCACCATAGTCCGTCTGAAGCGAATTGCCCACGTCCGCGAACCGCTCGATCGCCCATCGTCGGTAGGTTGTGCCGGACCCGGGGTTGAGACCGATTAGCAGGCGATCGGCGTCAATCTTGGCGTCACGAAGGAATTCACTTGCCCATGCCTGCGATTCTTCATCCACAAATACTTCCGGCTCATCACTCTGCGGCTCGATTCCAAGTAGCCGCGCAACGTCCAAATATCTGGCAGTTTCATGTTGGTTGGTGTTGTTTGGTACGGAAAGATGTAGGAGTCTTCGTCCACCGGAGTTGGTCTCAAACCCGATCCGATACGGGATGCCAGCGAGGAAGGAGTGAAGCACGAGACGAAAGGTCGGCTGAAGTACGACAGCCAATTGGAATGACCGTTTCGCCATGCTAAATATCAGCCTTGGGATCGACGATTGATAAGGAAGGACTTCGTCAATATTTGGATTTGCACGCACAAGATCTGTACGGATCGAATCGGTCATGCACGCAATATGTGCATCCGGGAATCCTTGTCGGATCGCACGAATCACAGGCGTCATCAAGACGGTTTCGCCCAGGGGCGCAAGTCGGATAATGAGAATGCGGCAAATCCGTTCAAAGTCAATACTTTTCTTGGGCGGCATGTTGTATGTTTCGTGACAAGCTGTTGCTGAAACAATGCTTCAAAAGGAAAAGGAATGGAATTTACCGCAGCATTGGTTGTATAGATTGCGGTGTATTAGAGTTCAACCGTACTACAGTCAATTCCATTTATATTTATACATATTTCGGTAGGTGCGGTTTCCAACCGCACCTACGAGGCTGGATAAATACCGGTTCGGTTAGGAAACCGAACCTACCGCAGTATATAAAGTAATTATTGGTTTTACTATAATGACCAAAATGTGAATCGCGGCATCGGAGAGGCAATTCTGTTCCGCATTCTGTGACATAAAAAAGGCTCTCAAACTAATGAGAGCCTTTTCAATACGACACTCAATTGGGCGGTGTCAACGATAGGCGTTTCAGATTTTGACCACATTCTCAGCCTGAAGACCTTTGTCCCCTTGGACGATATCGAACTCGACTTCTTGGTCTTCATCAAGGGTTTTGAATCCTTCGCCCTCAATGTTGGAATAGTGCACAAAAACATCTTGACCATCATCGGTCACGATGAAACCGAAACCTTTCTGGTCGCTAAACCATTTGACTCGACCTGTTGCCATTATATCACACATCTCCTTAAGTCCATTCAGGACTTGTTCAGAGTTAATGCATTTGACATCAATGCAACCAACCGCAGAATGGGAATGAATCGTTCATTCTCCACGCCTCTTTATTTTAGCCTATTTGCTTGGAATATTCCATAATATAATTTCCAACCCATGAAAAAACGGAGAATGTTCTTGTTCAACCGCATCTTCTTGATGCCTCACAATTTGGGATAATTCTACAATAGGATTGAAATCTGTGCTATAATCAGGCATCCTACAGCGGGCAAAAACGCTATGAGTTTTAAGAAAGAATTAATTTCACAGTGGCGCAAGACCTGGCATCTATGTGCACGAGTTTTTCAGCGGAGCACAATAAGGGACATATAGGAATAGTGGAGGTTCCATAGTGAAAACCACTGATGAATTTCCGAAACTGACGACAGATTTCGCTCTTGCCGCAGCGAATCTGGACGAATTCGGCTACTGCTTGATTGAAAATGCACTCAGCGCAGAGGAAGTTAAGAAACTTCGGGACAGGTTGGAAGAGCAGGCTGCCGGTGAAAAGCAACGCGGGCTTGCTTCTGAAGATGCGGGACCAAATAATACCGGCGTGAATCAACGGATCTGGTTCTTGGTCAACAAGGGAAAGGTGTTTCGTGATCTTCTACACCACAAAGTCGTAAAAACACTGGTTAAGCATATTCTGGGTGATGAATTCCTGTTGTCGAGTTTCACTGCCAATATCGCAAGGCCGGGAGGAGTGATGGGATTGCACACCGATCAGTGGTGGATGCCAAATCCGGTTCAATCTCATCAGGAGGCGGTTAAACCTGGTGCAATGACAAGAGCGCACTTCAGAGGTAGACGCCTCGGTAGGGAAGAAGCAGCGCCTTCAAAATCAATATCGCCGGCAGTAGCTTGCAACATCATGTGGATGCTGACGGATTTCACCGAGGAGAATGGTGCGACTCACGTGGTGCCTCGCAGCCATCTGAGCGGAAGACAGCCGGATGTACATTCTGATAGAGATGTGGAATCCATTCCCGCTGTCGCTCCGTCCGGCACCGCGATGGTGTTTGAAGGGCGATTGTGGCACAGCACGGGTGCCAATATTAGCGATGGTCCGCGGCTAGGCGCTCTGAGCTATTTCTGCGCTCCCCAATTTCGACAGCAGGAGAACCTAATGGTTGGAACCACGCCGGAAATCTTGAGGGAGGCTTCGCCCGAGCTATTGGCGTTGCTTGGATTCAAAGTGTGGCAGGGTTACGGGCGCATTGAGAGTCCCGATTGCGAGTTTATTTCACCGGGCCAAACCTCACTCGGTGAGTTGGCGCCCGAGTAATAATAGTTTCGGACAAATGAAGGGAGGACGTATGGATGCGGAATGGTTTGATCACTGTCTGAGTGACGATGAACATATCGGATTTGAAGAAAAAGGGTTTTTCATTGTCGAGGATGCTCTGCCTCCGGAGATGGTAGATAATCTCATCGCCGTAGTAGACCGGTTGGATGCACAGTATCGGGCACCGGTCGGAGCACAGGATGTGGGACCAACCCCATCAAGCGTGATTAACCCCAACCGCCCGCCTGATAAATTGCTGGGACCTCACGAAAGATTGAATCTCTCCGACTTTGTGGGGAAAGATGAGATATTTCTGGAATTACTCGATTGGCACAAGACGTTCCCGAAGGTCTGGGATCTGTTGGGCTGGAACATTCAACTATACCATTCGCATCTTACCGTCACCCCTCCATCTTTACCGGACGAAACCAAGGTACACAAGCCCTTCGGATGGCACCAGGATAGCGGCAGGCTGAACATCGAATTAGAGGGCAATCCACGCCCGCGAGTTTCCCTAAAGGTGGGATTTTTCCTTACTGACACGAGAACACCGGGTTGCGCAAATTTTTATATCGTACCCGGCAGCCATCTGAAAAACGAGTTAGAGTATCCCTCCGACGGGGTGTCCAATCCTGACGGCACGTTGGAAGTGCGCGTCCCGCCCGGTACGGCGGTGTTCTTTGATCGGCGGCTGTGGCATGCCGCGAGTCCGAATCACTCGGACATTACAAGGAAGGTACTCTTCTATGGCTACGGATACCGGTGGCTGAGACCGCGGGATGACATGACCGTATCGCATTTTATGGATCAGTGCGACCCGATTCGACAGCAGTTGTTAGGCGCTAGCACCGGTGGTTATGGTTATACATCGCCAAGAGACGAGGATGTTCCACTAAAGATGTGGCTAAGCGGGCACTTGGGAGAAGAGGCAGTCGTACCATAATCTGTTTGAATGAGAGGGCCCGTGATATTCGCTATTGATGAGGTAGATCGCTTTGGGATGGGAAAGCATCTCTTCAAACGCTAGAGGAAATGTGGCTAATCTAACTATGAATCGAGTAAGATCTGGAAGGAGGTGTTGAGAAAGGAGACATTCCAAATACGATTTAACACTTCTAGCCGAGGTGGTGCCTACATCAAAGGGAGGAGTTCATCTAGAACAACATTAGTGCGCACGGTTACACAAGAGAGGCTTTCCTAGTCAGTCTCAGGATTTGAAGGGTGCTCCCCCGGCTCTACTACTCTGTCTATACCTTGAATCAAGCCGTGGAGAAAATCTGACGAGTCCTTCCGTTCTTTATACATCTGTTCAGCGAGGTTGAGGGCAACAAGAATTGCTACAGTGAGTTGATCGTATCCCTTTCGACTAACCTGACGCATCAACTTATCGACATAACTCGCTAACGTACGAATGTCGTCTTCGCTCAGATTATCGGTAGGTTTTATGAGGTATTGATTATTAAAGATATCAACTTTCACGGTTTCAAGTTCTTCAGAGTCCATAAATCACCTTCTGGAAATGTTACAAATCTCCCGGAGTATAGCATGAAGCTATGGAAGATATTTCTGCAATTAAATCCCGTGTTCCCGTAACTACGTAGCGTTCTTTCAGTGCAACGCTTGTTGAAGTGCTTCCTTCATCGTATTGACGGGTGGTGTTACACGTGTCCACTTCTCAAATGCAATTGCTCCTTGATAAACAAGCATACTAAGCCCTTGAATTGTGTGACACCCTCGTTCGGCAGCCGCTAACAATAGGCGCGTCTCGGGAGGGGTATATACAATATCATAGACGGCTGTTTGTGGTCGCAGCCATTCGGAATGTATTAGTGAAGGTTTTGATATATCCATACCGACCGACGCCGTGTTGACCACTAAGGCGACACTGTTTACGCGATCTGGCAATTGCGGATCGTCAAGTCCGATCCCATGAATAGATGATCCACTCGTATCAGAGAGGTCTTCAGCAAGTTTAACGGCTTTCAATTTGGTGCGATTCGCTACGAAAATCGTTTCAATTCCAATCGAAGTTAATGCTACGATGACGGCCCTCGCAGAACCGCCAGCGCCAATTACGAGAGCAGATGCGTCGGGAGGTAACTCCAGCCCGGTTTCTCGCATCCCTTCCAGGAATCCCAAGCCATCCGTGTTGTCACCTTTGATTCGACCATTCTCAAAGGTAAGTGTGTTAACAGCTCCGGTTAGCTCGACTTCGCGCGAGATCTCATCCAAAAACGGTATGACCGCTTGCTTGTGAGGTATGGTTACATTAAGCCCGGCGACATTGATTGCCTTAAACCCTTCAATCGCTGCGGGTAAGGCGTCCGGTTTAATGCGAAATGGAACGTAGACGTAATTCAGACCCAACTCTGTAAAAGCGGCATTGTGCATTTGCGGAGAGCGGGAGTGCTCAATCGGATCGCCTATCGCTCCAACAATTTTGGTCTTTCCAGTGATCTGCATCATCACAACAGGGCTAAGGTTTGGCTGATCATCTGCGACGCCTAGTTTCTAAGCCCTATCAACTTTTCAACCTTTTCTTTGGCAATTTCCATTTTTGGATAGCGCACTTCTCGATAGCCACGGACCTCCTCGGGGGTTTCCAGAGCGTTTACATGCTTTTCGTAGCATTCCGCATCCGCCGGTTCGAAAGTGTCGATTACCTTCGAAACATACCAGTCTCGGAAGGACTTTTCATTGGCATGCCACTGCGAAAGCCAACGCCGAAGAAACTTCGCACGTTTCATCAAACTCAGCTGCCAGTTGCGGGTACTCATCTCGCCTTCAAGGTCTATCCCCATGATTCTAAAGTGCGGACGATTGAGATGGAGATATTTGATACTGTCGCCATTGGATTCGTCAATACCATAACGTTCTTTATCTCGTTGGAGTTTCTCTTGGCTTGTTAGCAAATGCGATACATAAATCTCATCCTTTATAAGCATAACCTTGTGCAGATGTTTTATGGCGGCCTTAGTAGCTCGGTAACTTCGATCGCTCGAATCGTTGTCATGAACGCGTCTGATTTTTTCGACATAGTAACGAGCATACTTCAGATTTTCGAACTGAATCAAGTCGTAAATACGCAGGGCCAGCCCGCGGTTAGTCTCGTCATCCAACTGCATCGAGTCGACAGCTGATTGGACCAGTGCCGAGTATTCGCGCGCAATACTCTTGCCTCGCCACCGTTTTGTCAGGATTTGGCACTTCTCGTGGACAGCGTGCTTGTAAGTCTCCTTTTCGAGTGTTTCGACAAAGGCGTCGGGATGAAGAGCGAGCCAACGACCGATTTCAAAGGCTCGAAGATTGGATTCCAAATCGCTTGGTCTTACCATTTGTTTCAACGCCAACTGTATTGCTCCGAGTTCAAGCGGTATTAGCGCACGTTGAAACGCAACACCGAGTAGCATAATGTTCGCGTAAAGTTTGCTGCCCAGGTGTTTCTCGGCAACGTCGAAAAGATCTGCGCCGAGATATTCGTCCGTTTTGGTGTAGGACCGCAGCCATTCCTCAAGATTTGCTACTTCAAATCCATCCTTCCCGATTAACGATCGGACAGTATCGGTTTTCGCCGTATTAACGATTGCGGCTGTCTGGTCTGGGGATGCAACGCTGAATCCCGCCTTTGGATCAATACCCCGAACAGCTTCCAAAACGTCCAGTCCAAGCAACAAGTCCGCTTTTCCATACGGAATGAGGGGCGACATGTGGCCATCGGTCTTTGAATAGATTACATGGGTGTAAACGCCCCCATTCCTGATAGCGAGGCCTTTCTTGTCACAGAATTGTACATGATAGCCTTGAATGTGGCCGGCAACTACGAGGATCTTTGAGATTGTGCCGATTCCCATGCCGCCGACCCCGGCGGCGTAAGCGCTCCATGTCTTATCAAAACTTAGCAACCTTGGCGGCGGGAGATGTTGCGTGGACATATCACCACCGCCTATCTGAATCAGGCTAGACTCTACAGACTGTCGCGGCGGACGTTTGCGGGTTATGGTTACTTCCTCAAAGGATGGACAAGCCCACTTTATTCTCGCGCAGGCGCCATCGGATACACAGTCGGATTGGTCTATTCCAATCTTGGGTCCATATTCTGTTTCAACAATCTTGAGACCCGGGCATCCAGTTGCTTTCGTGCACTCCAAGCAAAATTCGCAAACTTCCTCGGTAATGTTGATGTGCTTTTCGGTCTTTAGGAAACCCTGTTCCTTGACGGTTTGTTGTTGTTCACGCCGCACTCGTCGGTGGTAAGTAATACCGCACTCCTTGTCGGCAATGAAGACCTTGACACCCGGTTTGAGAATGGATTCTTCAAGCAAACTCTTGTATTCATATCGGTTCTCGGGGTCGATACGAGCAATTAGTGTGTCAGACTCGGCGACGAGGCCGCGGGCCACTTTTTCGATGTCTTGCGCAAACGTCGGATTGCCCAGAATGTCCTCTCCGGTCGAGGGAGTCGGCTGATGTCCTGTCATCGCAGTGGTTTGGTTGTCCAAGATTACGTATGCGATATCCTGACCGTTCTTGATCGAGTCCGAGATCGCTGCCATCCCCCCATGAAAGAAGGTTGAATCGCCCATAAATACCACTTGTTTATTCCTGATGAACGGATCAATCCCCGCGCCAGTGCCTCCCCCTAAAGCCATAGCCGACAGATTATGCATCAATCGTGGGTAGGGCTCGTACTTCAACATGGAATAACAACCGATGTCTCCGTGAAAAACGAGATCGATCGGCGGCGAATCGTAGTGCTTCTTCATGTAATCGGCATCCATGAACTGCTTGACGACATCCAGAAAAACACTCGCCGAGTCGCGATGCGGACATCCCGGGCAGAATGTAGGTGTTCTCCCAGGAATTTCTACTTCGTGCGAGACGGCAAGTTTGATTAGCTCTTCTTCTCGAAGCAGATTGCCGTTGTCTAGCTTCAACTTCGTCAAATATCTCGTTCGAAAAAGGGGAATGAGCTTCTCCATGATAACCGATGGGTTGAGTCCGCCCATGTCGGGAATACCCTCCAATCCATCGGGAAATTGTTTCCCCCAAACCTGTACAAAGCGGTCGATTTCCCCGTTTTGGTATAACTGGCTGAGACTGGCCTTCACCTCGTTTTCCAAGAGCGGGCGATTTTCTTCAATGACGCAGATTTCACGAACCCGTCCTGCGAACTCGCGTACGATTTCGTCGTCGAGTGGATGCGTCAATCCGAATTTTAGGATTGGAATCTTGCTTTGGAGTCCCAATTCATGTAGCGCGTGCTGAAGATAGGTGTAAGCTACTCCGGAGGACACAAACCCTAACTCATAAATGGAATCGTGAGCGTAGTAAATCCGATTGAGTTTGTGTTTTCTGGCGGCTTTGACGGCGTTAGGCAGACGCTCTTTCAAAGCTTCGACACCAATCCTGGTCGAATCCGGCGGCAAGACGACTCGATTTGATGGATCAATTAGATCCGTATCAAGCGTCAACTTGGTCTTCGCGTTAATCTCGGGGTAGCGGTTCGGACGAAGGAGCACATCTCCTCCCCCGTCTGCTTGATTGACGGTGACCAAGTACGACACGAACAGGTTCGATTCGACGGAGATTTCGAAGGCGGCGCTCAGCCAATCCTTGATCTCCTGAAACGTGCTCGGTTCCAAAAGAGGGGTATAGACATGGCGAGCCAAGTACCGTGAATCGGCGGGTACTTGGGTGCTCCCGGACCCGGGATCGTCGCCAACAACAACGACCGCGCCCCCGGTAGTTCCAGCCAGGTTGCTAATGGCGAGTGCATCCGCCGCTACATGAAAGCCAACACTTTTCATGAATGCGACTGCTCGCAGATTTGCCATCTGCGCTCCATTGAGCCGAGCAACACTTAGCGCTTCGTTGTTCGCCATTTGAGCAACAATGCCATGTTCTCTAAACAAGCCGGCGTTGTGCTCAAGAACATCGAAGACCTCCGCAACGGGGGAGCCGGGGTACCCTGTTATCAGGCTAACATTGCTCTCAAGTGTTCCCTTTACCAAGAGTTCACAACCTGTATAAACATTGGCGCCGCTGGATTGTATTAAGCGTTCATCCATGATATTCGACTCATTCTCACATTAGTAGTACGCCATTATCCCTGTTGGAAAAACTCTTCCAGCAAATACTACTCATTTTCCCTCAAAGACAGATCTTGAAAGAAGCGTCCCTTCTTAGCATGGTTTTCACTCCAGCGGATCAAGCGAGTGAATAACGAACGCGATAGAGATCCCATAGTAGATCCTGTGAGATGTCAATAGAACACTCGAATCTTACTCAATCTCCGAATTATCTCAACAATTCCCGTGCGCGTGCAATTGTAGCGTCTGTCAACTCCCCACCCTGCATCCGCGCAATTTCTTCCACCCGTTCTTCAGTCGTTAACTGTTTGGCCGTGATAAACGTCTGGTTTTCTTTAACGTATTTTTCGACACGAAAGTGCCGATCCGCCAAACAAGCAATTTGCGGCAAATGGGTAATGCAGAGCACTTGGCGAAATTTAGACAGTTCTTTCAGTTTTCCGCCGACCACATTCGCAGTCTGACCCCCTATGCCCACGTCAATTTCGTCATAAATCATGGTCGGAATATTGTCGATGCGCGCAAGAATAGTTTTCAAGGCAAGCATGATACGGGAAATCTCCCCGCCGGACGCTATGTTCGCCAACGGCTGGGGTTCAGATCCTACGTTGGGTGAGATTAGGAATTCGACGGTGTCCATACCGTGCGACCTTAATTCAACTCGGTTGTTTTCAAGCTGCAAAATGCCGCCTGGGGACCGCATCGGTTGCACTAGAACTTGGAAAACGGCTTTTTCCATCCCGAGCGTATGAAGTTCCTTTTCGACGAGGGTCTGCAATCTAGATGCAACAGTCTTGCGTCTTTCCGATAGATTGATAGCAAGCTCCTGCGCTTCACTTATCACGGTGGAAAGAGCTGCCGCTAGTTCATCGGTATACTCGGAGCCAAACTGCAAATCATTCAATTTTTTTTCAATCTCCGCCTGATACACCAGTATCTCCGGTATCGACTGACCATATTTTCGCTTGAGTTGATAAATCAAGTTTAAGCGATCTTCAATTTCGGAGAGGCGATATGGATTGAATTCAATAGAATCACGATAATCGCGAGCTTGGTGAGCGACATCTTCCAACTCGTACAATGCAGACTCCAATCGTTCGCTCAATTCCTTTAAGCGTTTATCCAACTCCTCCAATTTGGAGACGCTTCCACTCACGTTTCTTAGAAGTTCAAGAATAGCCGAATCCGGTTGACTCCCACCGTAGAGATGTTCATAAACGAGATTGGCCGTTTCAGAGAGGTTTTCCGCATTACTCAAGATGCGGCGTTCCTCGTCAAGAGATTTTTCTTCATTTTCTTGAAGTTCCGCCTCCCTGAGTTCCTTACTCTGAAACTCCAACAATTCCTTTTCACGTTGGCTCTGCTCCAAAATCTGGGTATGGCTATGAAGTTGCTGCTGTAGTTTTTGGATTCCATTATATCGCTGCTCAATCTCTGCACGCTGTTTTTCAAGCCCGCCGAAAGCGTCAAGCAGGTCGAGGTGGACATCGGAGCGAAAAAGAGATTGGTGATCGTGTTGACCGTGGATGTCTACTAGCAGGTCGCCAACCTCGTGCATGAGTCTGAGGTTGATCGTCTGTTCGTTTACATGGCAGCGGCTTCGCCCGCTTGCGCTGATTTGCCGGGATAGAAATAAGGGGTCCGCCGTATCCAGGTCGTCGATCAACTCCGAATCACGGAGCCGTTGCCACATAGGATGATCGGGAGGGGGCGCGACGGTAATTTGGGCCTTTGCGTTAGATTCTCCGGAGCGTACAACATTAGCTATTCCGCGTTCGCCTAGCGCCAACCCTACGGCTTGCAGGATAACCGATTTGCCCGCACCCGTTTCGCCGGTTAGCACATTCAAACCGGAAGCGAGTTCCAAATGGAGTTTATCAATGAGGGCTAAGTTGCGGATGGAGAGTTCTTCAATCATGGGACAAACCAAAGTTTGACGTCAACTGCTGACCTGCCGCTTCCGGTTGACGGCTTTTGCAGTCGGCGACTCATGCGCTGCGTTTCCGACCCTCTCCCAACATGAGTTTTGTTCGAAGGACTTCATAGTAGCTTCGACGTTGAGAGCGGATGAGTTTGATGGTTTTCTCCGCTTTGCGAACACGAATTAAAGAGTCCGGTGCTAGAGAGTGCGTTTCACGCGGGCCGTCAACGAACAAGTTGACGCTGCTATAGTTGGATTTCATGGCTACCGTAATCACGGAATTGCCATGTGCGATGTAAGGTCTTACGGTGAGCGAGTGCGGTGCGATTGGTGTAAGAAGAATCGCGTCAAGACGCGGTTCGACAATTGTTCCACCACTAGCAAGTGAGTATCCTGTTGAACCGCTGGGAGTGGCAATGATCAAGCCGTCGGCATTATAGCTGATAAAGGGTTCTTCATCAATATATGTATCTAGCTCGATGAGCCGTGTATTGTGGCGGATAACGACCTCATTAAGCGCGAAAGAACGCGAATGCTCCAGATCATCGTTGCCTCCGCTGATTTCCAACATCATCCGCTCATCAATCTCATAGCTTCCGTTCAAAATGTTGGTTAGTGCTGGATAGAGTTCATCAAGAGATACTTCCGTGAGGAAACCAAGATGACCGAGATTGACGGCAAGTATCGGCACGTTCTCAATCATAGAGGTGTGTACAACGCTTAGGAGTGTTCCATCCCCACCGAGTACCAACAAAACGTCCGATTGTGCGACGACTTCGTTTTCGTCTACCCCAACGCCAGGAATACCAAGGGCTATTGCCTGTTCATCGGGAATGAGCGGTTTGATTCCGTGGCGTTGAAGCCATTTGGAGGCTTCAACGACGACTTGAGCGGCTTGAGATTTCGAGATATTGACAAAAAAACCGACGGTTTTCATGACCTATCTGTATGCCGGTCCTTCAGGTGGGTCTTAAGGTGGGACATCACGAAACGATGCGGAGATGTTGGATCCACCTTCTTAAGCAACTTTCGATAATACATCTCACATTTTAACGAACACTACGGCGCGCTAGCTATCCGGTCGCTCCTGCTGGATTAGCAAATCAAGCAGTACCTTTGTAGAGTGGAATCAAGCGAGTGATCAAGTGAGTGGCTAACGAACGCGGTAGAACTCCAATAGAGATCCTTATGTCGTTCCCAGTGAAATCCATTAGCCGCTAAACACTGACTCTTCTTTCAAACCGAGAGAACAGTAGAATTAAGAATACTCCAACGAGAAATACTACACCCGTGATCAACAAATTCATGTTTACTTCGGGAGCAATATGGGCAAGGTCAATGCGTTCGCCTCCGACAATTTCATAGTTTCGGAAAGGCCAAAGCCCATACAGCGACCCGACCATGAGTCCTATTAGGAACGAGATTGTCAAGTCATAGAAGTGTTCGAAAACGAAGTTTAGCAAACGCGTAAACGTCAATAATCCAATGCCGCAACCCACAGCAAAAATTAACAAGGGGAACAAATCTCGATTGGTTATGGCTGTGAGGATGTCAAAATAGGATCCGAAAAGGAGCAATACGAATGCACCGCTAATCCCGGGAAGAATCATCGCCGAGGTGGCGAATGCACCGCTGAGAAACAGGTGTGCCAATTTGCCGACCGAAAATCTGCTGATAACTCCTGCTTCATTTGGATCGGCTTCCGAAGAGACTATTGCTTTAAGGCTTTGCTTATGTTTTTGCTTCTCGAGGTTTTTTTCGCCCGTGCTCATTGAGAGTCCGATGGTGATCGTGGCAGCAGCTATGAGAGCGAGCAATTCTTTCCAACCGAAGCCTTTGAGCAACTTGGCAGGAATGGCGATCGAAGCCAGAATCAGCCCGGAAAAGAAGCCGTAAGTCGGATCGTGTTGTTCATTGAGCAGGTAAATCATCAATTTCGAGGTCCCAACAATGGCAATGGCTGCCCCTATTCCCAGAAGCACCAGAAATCCAAAGTCAATCCGACGCAACTCTAACATAGCATCGGATACTGCGGTCCTCTTCAACGTTACGGCTGCCGATAATCTTCGCACCGTTTTCGCGCCGATGTTGTGCAATGCCCTAATCAATCGTTCATAAATGCCCAGAATGAGTGCGAATGTACCTCCACTGACGCCGGGGATTATGTTGGCAAGGCCAATCAAAAAACCTTTAACGATTAGAATCAGGTAGCTCAATGTCCGCCTCTATCCCTCTTCCAACTTCTCGTCTTTCAGCCACTGTTTGAGGGGTTCGATCTCATGGTGCGCGGTGAAGTCAAGTTGAACAGGGGTAACTGACACACACCTTCTCTTGACGATGTTAAGATCCGAGTCCTCACGCTCATCCACGTGAGCGCGTTCTCCGCCTATCCAATAGTAGGGTTTGCCCATGCGATCCATTCGCTTGATAGCAGTTGCGCTGTATGTCCCTAAATCTTGGCGCGCGGTTTCAAAGCCTCCAATCATGGAAGGAGGACAATTTGGCACATTGACATTCAGTAGAATCCCCGGCGTTAATCCTTTCGCCAAGAGAAGCCTCGCGAGCTGACAGGCGACCGAGGTAGCAGTCTCGTAATGGTAGGGTGGTCCGGAGATTAACGATACCGCCATTGAAGGGATTCCTAGGAAGGTGCCTTTTTTCGCTGCCGCAACGGTGCCGGAAAAATGGATATCTTGGCCTAAGTTTTGTCCGTGATTAACGCCAGAAACCAGCAGCCTCGGGTATTCGGGAAGCAATGCACCCACCGCGAGGTCAACACAATCAACCGGAGTGCCATCAGCCGCCCAGGCGCGATCACCAACCTGTGCGGCTCTGAGGGGATGGTCAAGCGTAATTGCCATCCCTGTCGCGCTACGTTCACGATCGGGGGCTACGACATAAACTTCATCAATACTCTCCAGCGCCCGCGCCAGGGCAGTCAATCCGGGAGATTCGATACCGTCGTCATTGGTTACAAGAATCATCTAAATCGTGGCCACGTAGGACATCTTCCGGAATTGAATACTCGCCAACCGCTCGGTGCGAAAGGAAGTATGTATCGTTGCATCGAAGTCTGTTATCTGTCGCGGAGACTGGCAATCAGTAGTTTAGTGAACAGGCGTATTTCACGAAACGGCTTGATATTACTGATTTCATCCCCGTAGACTGCCCGAATTGGAATGCTCTCAATGCTGAATCCGAGACGGGCGGCTTTGATGAGTAACTCCGATTCGGTCTCGTATCGCTCCGTTTTCAATGAAACGGCTTTCAGGACCTCGGCCCTTATCAACCGATAGCCTGATTGAAAATCTGGTACGCGCTGTCTGCATAGCGCCGTACCTACGGTTGAGATTAACCGGTTGTTCAATTGGCGATGGATCGGCATCGAAGATCTGTTTTCAAAGCGCCCACCAATCAGAATATCTGGTTTTGTCTGTCGAAAGCGATCCAAGAAACATGGCAGGTCGCTAGGCTTATGCTGCCCATCGCTGTCCATAGTAATGATAAGTTGGTATCCAGCCCGAATCGCATAGTCAAATCCGGTTCGTAACGCCATGCCCTTGCCGCAATTTTGAGGATGCTTCAGGACGACCGCTCCACATGCGAGTGCAATTTCGCCGGTTCTGTCGCTTGAGCCATCGTCAATAACGATGATGTCTCCGACAAAAAGATTGGCTTCCCGAATGACTTGTTTCACGGTGCGGGATACGTTGTAGGATGGCAACAATAGGCAGGTTTTCATCTGTCGTCTCGTAAACGTAGCAATCAAGATAGCGGTCCAAATCACCATGCTAATTATACTATAGATGACCTGTAGAGTCAACTGTGGATTTAGCGAAGGACCTATGTATGGAAGGTTGGAAGGGCGCAAGGATGGAAGATAATCGTTTCCCGACTACTTCCCGGTTCAAATTGAAAAGTGCAGGTTGCAAGAGCCAGGATATTATGCTATTATGAACAAGGATTGACGGACCTGTCTAAAGGGTCTGTCCAGTGGTAAACCCACAATTCAGTTCTTACTGATCGAACTATTGGGAGGTCTTTTGCGACATGGCGAGTGAAGCTTTGGGATTGATTGAAACGAGAGGTCTGGTTGCCGCGATTGAGGCGGCAGACACAATGGTTAAGGCGGCTAATGTCTCGCTAATTGGGAGAGAGCAGATTGGCGCGGGATATGTTACTGTAATGGTGAGAGGCGATGTGGGAGCAGTGCAAGCGGCGACGGACGCGGGCGCGGAAGCCGCCAAGGATGTTGGTGAACTCATTTCTGTCCATGTAATCCCACGTCCACACGCAGATGTGGAAAATATGCTCTCTTAGGGTTAAATATACGGAGGCTCGGTATTCGTCGTTGGGGAGTGCTCAACCATTACCGTTCCGAGCCTCAAGTCTGTGAGCCTAGCCCCTAGAACCGGAGGTATACATGGCGGAAATTAACCCTGACCAAATTGAAGAGATTGTATCGCAAGTCATCAATAATCTTCGAAGTGAAGGGCGTATTCCAAGCGCATCGGCAGAAAGATCGAAAGTCAGTGTTGGTTCCAGGTCTCAGTCAGGAATCCATCCAAGCACCGATCAAGCAGTAATGGCAGCCAAGCAAGCACAAGCAGAATTCGTGCGGCTCGGATTTGAGAAGCGTAGGGAGATCATTGAAGCCATCAAGCGCGCCGCTCTCGAAAACGCTCAGCCTCTCGCTGATCTGGCTGTTGAAGACACGGGAATGGGAAACGCGGCACACAAACTGATGAAGAATGAAGGCGCGGTCAATCTTTCACCGGGTGTAGAAGATTTGCAATCCGAGGCTTCATCGGGCGATGAGGGAGCGTTGCTGGTTGAATATGTGCCGTATGGCGTGATTCACTCAATCACACCGACGACCAATCCGACCTCAACGGTTATCAACCACGCTATAATTATGCTGTCTGCCGGAAATGCGGTGGTATTTAGTCCTCATCCGAATGCAGCAAACTGCACGCATGAAACTATGCACGTCATAAACGAAGCAGTCGTGAAATCGGGCGGCCCCCAAAATCTGTTGACCGCTGTTGCCGGCGCGACGCTCCGGACGGTAAAAGAGATAATGAATCACGACGACATCTCCATGGTTGTAGCAACCGGCGGTCCCAGCGTGGTAAAGGCGGCGTTGACCAGCGGAAAAAAAGCGATCGCGGCGGGTCCGGGCAATCCGCCGGCGCTGATTGACGAAACTGCGGATGTGGCTCAAGCCGCCAAACATACCATTGACGGCACTAGCTTTGACAATAATCTCCTATGCATTGGCGAAAAGGCGTTGTTTGTGGTTGAATCTGTCGCCAATGAAACCGTTCGCGAACTAGCGAAAAACGGTGGTTATGTGCTTAAAGCGAACGAGCTCAAAGCCGTGGAGCGGACCGTGATTAAAGACGGAGATGTGAACAAAGACCTCATCGGGAAAGATGCGCGTGAAATCCTGGAGGCAGCGCGAATAAAGGCATCGGCTAACATAGTTGCGATTGTAGCGGATGTTCCTGCAGACCATACTTTTATCATTGATGAGTACCTTATGCCTATCCTTCCCGTTGCGCGGATGCGAAACTTTGAGGAAGCGCTTAAAGGCACCGTAAGAGCCGAGGGCGGGCGCGGACATACCGCGATTCTCCACACCAATGACATGAACCGAATTACACAATTTAACAAGGCAATGGATTGTAACATTGTTGTTGTAAATGCGCCGTCTTTTGCTTGTGCCGGCTTGGGCGGAGAAGGGTTTTTGGCGATGACAATTGCGGGGCCGACGGGTGAAGGGTTTACGCGGCCGCGGACATTCACGCAGCAACGTCGATTGACAATCGCTGGAGATTTGTCGGGGCATACACTAAATTAGTGCGTTCGCGACTATTTGCGCGGGGCTACTAAACGGGGGTGGTATGGAGTTAAGCGATGTGAATCAGGTTGGGGTTGTCGGAGGCGGGACGATGGGCTTTGGCATTGCGATTAACTTCGCACTTGCGGGATACCCTACCGTCATCAGCGACTTGAACGATGAAGTCCTCGAGCAGTCCATGGCAAACATTAAATCAGCTCTGAATCTCTTCGTCGAGGAGGAGTTGATAGCCCAAGAACAAGCCGAGAACGCCGTAGATAGGATAACGACTACCATAGATTTAACGGAAGTCGCGAAGGACAGCGATTTTATTACGGAAGCGATAGTCGATAGATCTAGAGATAAACGAGAATTATTCAACAAACTTGATAAATCGTGTCCGCGCCATACGATATTGGCGAGCAACACATCGGGACTCGTACTTAGCGATTTCGGCTCCGATGTCGAGAGGCAGGACAAGCTGGTCATAACTCACTATTTTGTGCCGCCGCACATTGTGCCGGGCGTTGAGGTTGCAAAGGGGCCAGGAACCTCCGACGAAACATACGACGTTACCTGCGATCTGATGGATAGGGCGAGGAAGATACCGATCCGGTTACGCAAAGAATTACCCGGCTATCTGCTCAACCGGTTACAGGGAGCTATGGGCCGCGAGGCACTTCGATTATGGGCAGAAGGTATGGCAACCGCGGAAGACATCGAGCTCGGTGTAGTTTCTACATTTGGTTTCCGTATGCCGCATGAGGGCCCTTTCCGACACTACGATTTGGCGGGTATCTGGAAATGGCCGGAGGATATACGCGCCCCTCGTAGCATAGAGAATGAGAAAATCCGAGATCGCCTGGCAGAAGGCACGCCGTGGTTTGTCGATCCGGAGCAGTTTGACGAAGCATTGGAGAAGAGAGATAGAGAATACATTCGCCGCCTCAAAGAACTGTATTGGCCAAAGGTAGAATAATGCGTCCCGAGGGGCGTTTTTCCCGATTCCGTCGAAACCGAGTTTTTTCTTGAAAACTTGGTTTCTTTCTATCCGAAACCACCGAAACCGCCGAAACCAAGTTTTTTCCTCGAAACTTTGTTTCCTTCTAGCACAATGCTCAGGTTGTGCAGTGCGCACCTTACATATCGTACTTTTCAAACAGGTTCTAAATCGATAACGACGATGTCGGTTTGCAGTAGCAATCAAGCGAGTGGATAGCGAGTGATCAACTGAGTGGTTAGCGAAGGCGATAGAGTTCCCATAGAGATCCCATTCGTCGTACGTCTGTTCGGGGCATGTAAACTCCCGATTCTTCGGAATTAGCACTGTGTTTTGCTAATTGGCGCGTTCCCGGCCCGCTTGGCCTGGATTGACAAATCCGAACCAATTAAATCTGTTCATAGAACCTACGTGATTTGGCTTGCGGTAGCGCTAATCAATGTGTCTCCGGCTCGGTTTTATGATACCCCGATTTATCGTGCTTGGTTTCGTACTTCCTTACTTGGTGCGTTCCTTTACTGCGCGGTCTGGATTGGCAAATCCAGACCGGTAGACTAAACAGTTACGCGGTATCTTTGCCTTAATCTCGTACGAATTCGCCAGATCTAAAAGAGAACGGAGTCGGAACGGCGTCGAGTAAAAACCAATGATAAACCTGAGCGTAAATGTAAATAAAATTGCTACCCTGAGAAATTCAAGGGGTGGAAATCTTCCAAGCGTGACTCAGGCGGCACAAACCTGTATTGACGCAGGAGCGCAAGGTATCACGGCTCACCCGAGGCAGGACCAGCGTCATATAAAACCGCGCGATGTTTACGAACTTGCGGAGATGGTCACCGTCGAATATAATATTGAAGGCGATCCTCGTCCCGATTTTCTTGATATGGTGACGGATGTTTGTCCGACGCAGTGTACTCTAGTGCCTGTTGTCCCGGGAGAAATTACGAGCCACACGGTTTGGAATCTTCGCAGTGACGGCGACAAACTGAAGCCCATAATTGGACGTCTCAAAGATGCGGGAATTCGCGTGAGTCTGTTCAGTGGGACGGATCCTCAGCAGATTGAGATGTCGAGGGAGGTTGGTGCGGATCGTATTGAGTTTTATACCGAGCCATACGCTTCCGCGAAGACGAACGAAGAAATCGAGCATCAGTTCGGCTTGCTTGTCAGGGCTGCAGAAAAGGCTGTCGAGGTAGGCGTCGGTATTAACGCCGGACATGACTTGAATCTGGACAACTTGCCTCCCCTGCGGAACCTACCTCTGCTTGAGGTTTCAATCGGACATCACTTAGTTAACGATGCTATCTACATGGGGCTTGAAAATGCGGTTAAAGCGTATCGCAAAGCATTAGGACAGAAGGTGGAGTGACGTGATGAGTTCTTGTGCGATCTTTGATCTGGACGGTACTATCATAGATTACTCTTCGGAGCAGGTTTTCCTCAAGTACCTTCTCAAGGAGGGAGAACTCCCGATGTCCAACTTGCTGGATTGGACCTCCTATTTTCTCAAAACACAAGATCTGCGCAAAGCGAAAGCGTACAAGATGTATCTTCACGGATTGGATTATCAGCGTGTGTGCAACTTGGCGGAAACCTGCTTCAAAGAACGGCTTGTAGATCGAATTTCCCCGCGTGTTTTGGATCTTATGGCATTCCACCGTTCCGAAGGCAGAACGATCGTGATTCTCTCCGGATCGTTGCAGGTGCTCGTCTATTTGTTTCACAACTATCTGGAAACCGATCTGATGATTGGCTACGAGTTAGAAACGGTCGACGGCTTTATAACAGGGCATCAAGTGGGTTTGAATCCGCATGCCGAGAATAAAGCCTTACTGGTCAAGGAATTGACCAAGACATACGCCTTTAATCTGGCTGACTCCTACGCTTACGGAAATCACCATTCGGATGCGCATAAACTGCGGTTAGTGGGCCACCCTGTAGCTGTAAACCCGGATCGCAAACTACGCCGAATTGCTATGGAAAATGGTTGGCAAATCGAGCAATTTCATGTCAAAACGTAGCAACCGGCTCCGCATCCATGAGGTCCTCCTTACACTCAGTTGAATTATTCCCTCGGAAGTTGATCTCGTGACCAATTCAGGGACAGAATATCCCCTCGGAAGTGAACAGAGACCATTGCGAGTAGCCGTGGTTGGCGCAGGGCCGTCCGGTTTCTATGCGGTTGACGCCCTACTGCGGCGAAGAGATGTCCTGATTGAGGTGGATACTTTTGATCGACTTCCGGTGCCTTACGGCCTCGTTCGGTTTGGAGTCGCTCCGGATCATCAGAACATCAAAGCCATTATCAAGGGATATGAGAAAATTGCGGCAAATCCACGGTTCCGTTTCTTCGGGAATATCCAGTTTGGACGAGACATTCATTTGGGAGATCTCCAAGCACATTACGACCAGATTATCTACGCTGTCGGAGCCGAAACAGACCGGAAGCTCGATATTCCGGGCGAGATGTTATCGGGTAGTTATACCGCCACAGAGTTCGTTGCGTGGTATAATGGCCATCCCGACTATGTGGATTCGCAATTTGACCTATCGCGCGAGCGTGCCGTCGTCGTGGGAATGGGTAATGTGGCAATGGACGTGACGCGCATCCTTGCAAAGTCGCCAGATGAATTGGCTGCCACCGACATCGCAGATTACGCACTCGAAACTTTACGCGTGAGCAAAGTAAGGGAGATTGTAATTTTAGGAAGGCGGGGCGCTGCGCAGGCAGCCTTTACGCCTAAGGAAATCAAGGAGATTGGTGCGCTTGAAGGGGTAGACCTCGTGGTCGATCCTGCTGATGTGAAACTAGATGATGAATCCGCGAAAACACTAGAAACGGATAAACAAGCGCGCGCAAACGTCCAATACCTGACCGAGAAGTCTCGGGAGGGGCCTGGAGCAAGTCCCAAGAACGTTCAGCTTTGTCTATTGCGGTCCCCCGTCGAAATCATCGGAGAAAATGGACACGTTGCTGGCGTGAAGATTGAACGTAACGTGCTCGCCAAAAGCGAATCGGGAGACATGAGGCCGATGGGGTCAGGTGAGTTCGAGACGATTCCTTGCGGTGCTATCTTTCGATCTGTGGGTTATCACGGGATTCCTCTACAGGGTGTACCCTTCGATCAGGCTAACGGAGTCATTCCAAACGAACGAGGGCGTGTCGTTGACCCTGAAAGCGGGGAGGTAGTTCGGGGGCAGTACGTCGTTGGTTGGATTAAGCGGGGGCCTACCGGACTCTTGGGCACGAATAAGGGTGATTCCGGAGAAACCGTTGACGCGATGTTGGAAGACATTCAGGGACACACCGCTGCCATGCCTAATAAGCAAGAGCCTGACGCCATTGAGTCATTTCTGAAGTCTAAAGAGGCTCCCTATCTGACATTTTCCGATTGGAAAGAACTAGATCTTCTCGAAATTGAGAAGGGAGAAGCAATGGGTAAAGTTCGACAGAAATTCGTGCACTTGTCGGATATGCTTGAAGCGTTAAATAAGTGAAGAGCGTGCCATTATCCCTGCCGGAATGATTCTTTCAGCAGGTAACACTCGTCTTTCGCTCTATGACAGGTTTTGGAAAAGCGTACCTTCGTAGAATGGTTTTATAATAGCGGAGTGCTATGGCGATAGTATAGCGACGCGACTAATCTCCGCGCTCCGGAGGCGCGCCATGTAAAATAGGACGATTTGATAGTTGTAGGATGGAATCAAGCGAGTGATTAGCGAGCGCGATAGCAAATCCCCTGCGCACCAGCCTTTAAAAACGCCGCCGGTCAAGCAAGTGCACAGCGGACAATCATAAGAATTGTGATCGCTATACAGATTCTCCACCTCTTGCACTCAAGCGGATCAAGAGAGCGAATAACGCACGATCAAATGAGCGGATAGCGAATGCGATAGAACTCCTATAGAACTCCCATAGTAGATCCTTTGCATTGTCAATAGAACACCATTCCTCCCCGCGTCTTCGCTCCGACGGAGCGCAATGTCAATAGAATCCTGATGCACCTAATCTACGTGCACCAGCCACGCGACTGGATAAGGAGCGCGATAGAGATCTTTAATGTCGAGTGTTACTTGATTGATAATAAGATAGGAGTTATCAACTTTCCAAGTTTGAGTTTGTGTAGTCGTTGCACTAAAAAGATTGAGGGCAAAGATAGTCGGCGATTTGAGGAATTCCAATCTTCTCATCCACAGAGACTCGCTGATGCGTCTTGAAAAGTTTCTTGCCAGATCTGGTATCGCCTCACGGCGAACCGCGCAGAAGCAGATTATAACGGGCAGAGTTACCGTCAACGATGAACGTGTATTAATCCCAGGCACACACATCGAACCGGACATAGACCTCATCGAAGTTGATGGGCAGCGTGTCGAAGGGACACCTGAACAGATCTATTTGATGCTCAACAAACCGCCGGGATACGTGACTACGGTGCGCGATGAACGTCACCGCCCGACGGTAATGGAGTTTGTTAAGGACATTCCCGAGAGAATTTACCCGGTAGGACGACTGGACCGCGATACGGAAGGGTTGCTTCTCCTGACGAACGACGGGGAATTCGCGAATCGTTTAACGCACCCACGGCACGAAGTCAAAAAAACATACATCGCATGGGTGCGCGGCAAACCTAGCAGGAAGGCAATTCACCAGTTGAGCAAGGGAGTCAGAATCGAAGGAGGATTTACATCTAAAGCGGAGATTGCGCCAATCTCACATCGACAAGACCACACACAATTCAGAATTACGATCCACGAAGGAAAAAAGCGGCAGATTCGCCGGATGTTTCAAGCAGTGAAGCATGAAGTAACCTTTCTGAAGCGCATAGCAATCGGGGGATTGGTGCTGGGTGATTTGCCGGTCGGTCAATATCGAATGCTGAGCGCGGCTGAGATTGATAGTCTCCGTAAGTAAAAACGCCTATACCGAAGCCGGTATAGGCGTTCATTTCTACGCTAATCCATATCAAGAAGGTGCGACGCAAGGCATTTCATTTCCGTGCGCTAGCTTCTTCTCTGGCGATTTGCAACATCTGCATGGCGGCTGTTCTGGTGTCTGAGTCTGATGTGTTGCTCAATTTTTCAAGCAGTGGAATCGCTTTGTCGTACATTTCTTGAGCCACATAGATCACTGCCAGATAGTAATGTGCCGGTTCATAATCCTTGCTGTCAGCATATTGTTGAATGACGGTCTTAAAGTGACTTTCCGCTTTTTGAAAGTACTCTTCGGCGTTTTCTGCATCAATGTGATTACCGTAATAGAGTCCCAAGTTAATATGTAGCTCAGGCAAAAGTCCCGTCTTATTCTCCGAATCCAAACTAGTCGCTTTCTCAGCGAATGGTAATCCTTTCTCCAGGTTGTTTCGCTTCAGATAGATAAGCGCGAGTTGGGCATTCGCTTCCGGGTCATCCGGGTTCTTCGCTAGTTCAGCATTTAACCGCTTCAGATCTTCCTCAACTTCAAGCGTTTTTTCCATCTCAAGGACAAACTTCTCTGGATCAAATGCTAAATTGATCGGAGGTTCGCTGATGAGGTTGCCCTCGAAATCCACGAATGCAACTGCCGGAACCCCGGGGCTCCTGCTATATTTCTTGTAGGCGGCGAGATTATCGGGGTCTGCATCAATATCGATTTTCAAATTTACAAATTTTTTCGACACTTCGGCAACTTTTTCATTGTGGAATGTAGTGGCATCCAGCCGCTTGCATGACCCTCACCACTCCGTGAAGAAGTCAATCAACATCGGCTTGCCGGCTTCTTTAGCTTTTTCCATCCCCTCCTTTAAGGATTTTTCCCACTTAACCTGCTTTGCTGCGAACAGAGGCGAGACCATTATGGTGGCCATTAACGTGGTAACAAATAAAGCCGCCCAATTATGTCTTCGGACTTGACTTAACATGAATTTTCTCCTTATAAATTAGAATGCATTCAAAATGAAGAGGTCGAATACCTTTTGAGTTTAACGTGATTATCAGTTTCGGTTTCCTAAGGGAATTAGAAACCATCTGTATCAGAGATGGTGGAGTTTGATGATCCCGCGACGCCAATTGTCCTATTCCTTTTCGGCATTTCCCGCTTCTATCGTCGGTGTCTCCGCCGTCATTTTCTCAAGGACAGACGCACTTGTTGTCTTACTGCTTAGTGTAGTTCGGCACTTTCGACAAGTGACAACGATCTTCGCCAACTTACCGAGTTTTCCAACTTTAGCATGCTTTACCTCGGTCGCCACGTAGCGATTGCAGCGATGACACCATTGTTCTTTTTTGGTTAACATTAAAAGTTCCTTAGCCAATGTCAGCCAAAGAGCCAACCAAATGCTACTGTTGGATAGACATGAATTGGCGAGTATTCCTGTCTTACTGCAGTGATACACCGCCAACAAGATTTGGTTGCACTCTGCGAACTTGGCCTTTCTCTCTCTTATATGTTTAGTCAATATATTATTTACCGATGCAGAACTGCGAAAAGATGCGATCAAGAATATCTTCGCTTGTAGTTTTGCCGACGATTTCACCGATTGCGTCAAGACTACTCCGCAGATCGATAGCGATGAACTCGGGCGGCATCTTCGCGTCAAGACTTGCTATCGCGTGGGAAACGGAGGAATTCGCCCGACGTAGAGCATCGTCATGACGAACATTCGTGATAATTGGCGAGTCTCCCACTAAAACGTCGCCGCCAATGACATGCTGAAGCACTGCTGATTTCAACTCCTCAATCCCCGTTCCGTGAGGCATTGAAGTCTGAATCACCGTTTTTTCAGGTGCATGAAGTTTCAAATCCTTGGGAACAGTTACGACGGGCAAATCTATCTTGTTCAATACTAGAATAGCGCTGCGGGAGGATACTTCCCGAAGTAACTCTACATCTAGTTCCGCCAGCGGTTCGGACGCATCAAACACCATCAGAATCAAGGCTGCGCGGTCAAAATAGCTCTTGCTCCGTTCAACTCCCTGCTTTTCGGCAATGTCCTCCGTCCTGCGTATACCCGCCGTGTCGGTTAGGTTGACCGGAATACCTTTGAGATTCAAGGACTCTTCAATTGTATCTCGTGTTGTACCGGGAATTTCTGTAACGATTGCGCGAGTCGATTTGAGCAGCTTGTTGAGCAGGCTTGATTTACCGACGTTTGGCTTGCCCAGAATCGCGATGTTTATCCCATCCCGTACGATTTTTCCGTCTGACGCCGTCGCTATCAACTGTTCCAATCCATCTTGGATAGCTCGGGCCGTCCGGCGCATAGCAGTCAAATCCAAGAAGTCAAGCTCCTCCTCGGGAAAGTCAATTGACGCCTCGACTTCTGCGAGAAGATTGGCGAGACGGTCATTGAGGGAGTTTACTTCCCGTGAGAGCCGACCGGTCAGTACGTCCACCGCGATCTGCCGGGCAAGGTCGGTCTTTGATCGAATAAGATCGACAACCGCCTCGGCTTGGGCAAGATCGATTCTTCCGTTGAGAAAAGCACGGCGGGTAAATTCACCCGGTTCAGCTAGGCGCGCACCCGCTTGCAGTGTCAAATCGAGAATTGCGGTTAGTATTGAACTCCCGCCGTGACAGTTGAATTCGACGACATCTTCTGCCGTGTAAGATTTTGGGGCACGCATAATGCCCAGAATGACTTCATCAACGATATTGCCCTTGTTTGGATCGACGAGATGTCCATAGTTCAGTGTGTGCGAAGGAAGATCTACAGGCGAGGCGTGTTCCGTAGATTTGAAAATCTTGCAAGCAATTGATATGGCAAGGCTGCCGCTAACACGAACAATCCCAATACCCCCTTCCCCATGAGGGGTTGCGATTCCCGCGATGGTATCAGACAGGAGCATTTTCCTCCGAGTCCCCGTTCGTTACTTCGCGCGGTGTTACAACAATATATCGCATAAGGCCTTCACCACGGCTGTACGTGTGGACACGTTTGTCTGCTTGTAATGCAAGGTGCACGACTCGTCGATCTCGGGGTGGCATAGGATCTAAAACGAGCTCTTGATTCGTTTCTCTCACTTTTTTTGCCGTGATTGATGCCAGGTCTACAAGCATTTTTTCTCGGCGTTCGCGATAGCCTTCAGCATCGAGGTGTACTTTACGCTTCACGAGGGAAGACTTACTCAGAATGCAGTTCAGCAGGTGTTCAATCGCGTCCAGCGTTTGTCCATGTCTGCCGATAAGCAATCCGGGGCGGTCGCTGCTAATGGCGAGATGAACGCTCCCATCAATGATTTGAGACTCGGTTTTTGCCTCGATTCCCATGCGGGAAAAGATTTCGTCCAGCACCGCTTCGGGTGAAGCGGAAACATCCTCCTTGAGCGTTACCCTAACCTGAGCGGGTTTCGCGCCCAGCTTTAGAATCCCCTTAGTCGGTTCGCGCAGTACCTTCACATTGACCAAGTCTCGATCAACACCGAGTTCTTCAAGCGCATGGTTCAAGGCTTCTTCCGTTGTTTCTCCTTCCATTTCAATGTAGTGTTGCACGCTTGATTTCCTCCTAAAATAGCCCAACCGTATTGATCAGAAAGGAATATTGTACTGTGCCGAAGATTATTTCTTTCGCTTCTGTTTTGGTGAAGGGGAAGGTTTTTTCGATGGAACAGGCTTTGTGGTCGTTTCATCTGCACCATTTGATCCGCGTGACTGGAGATATTGTTGCGCAATGGTGAAGACATTGTTGCATAACCAGTATAGCACGAATCCCGATGCCCAATTATAAAAGAGGAAGACGAAGATAAGCGGCATGAACTGCATTAGTTTTGCTTGTATGTTATCGGTTACAGGTGTCATGTTGCCCATTACCTTCTGTTGTAACCACGTTGTTAGTCCATTAAGTAGTGGTAGAAGCCGAATCGTATCAATATTGACGAGGGGTATTGTGAAGGGGAGAGCAGCTATGGCATCGGGTGCAGAGAGATCGTCTATCCATAGAAGAAATGGAGCACCGCGCAGTTCGACTGCACTGCCGAGAAGCGAAAATAACGCAATGAATATCGGTATCTGAGGCAGGTAGGGGATGCAACCCCCTAGCGGATTCACGCCGTGTTCCTTGTACAATCGCATCGTCGCCTTGTTCAGTTTTTGCGGATCATCCCTATATTTCTCGCGCAGTTCGGTAATCAGGGGTTGCAACTTCTGCATCTCTTTCATTGATTTGTGCCCTTTGTGCGTCAACGGAAATGAAACTACCTTCACTAACGCAGTCAACAGAATTATGGCGACGCCGTAGTTCCGGAAAATTCCGTGCAACCCGTTAAGAAGCCAGAGCAGCGCCCAAGCGACGGGCCAGAAGAACCCTAAGTCGATGATTTTCGAGAGATTAAGCGGGGTTTCAGGTGAATCGGGATTTTGAACCTGCTTTAGGATTGCGGCATCTTTTGGGCCAACGTAGATGCGAAAAGTATGTGTTTTTCTAGCGCTTGCCTCCATAGGGAAGCCTGGAATCATCAAACTTGCCGTCTCGTTTGGCGCCGCAACATTGAGTGCGGGCGGAGTACCGTTGTCCTTGAGTTCCTCCAAACGGTATTGCGCATTTAGCCCAGATTGGGGAATCATTAGCGCGGCAAAGTAGTTATTGTTTAATCCCGCCCATAGGACCGGTTCCCTAAGCTGCGAGTCACTGAGTTCCTTTTCTGCCTTGCCAACCCCGGTATAAGCCTTAGCACCCGCGCTTTTTCCCCATCGTCCTTTTCCGCCGTGCTTTTGTTCATGAAGCAATAAATCTGCGTCAATTCCGGGGCCGCAGCGAAGTTTGTATCCATTTTCCTGGTTTTCATTTGTCACTTGAAGTATGGACAGGGAGGCATCTGATAGATTTTGGAATCTTAATTCAACGTCGACGTAGTAGCTATCTCGATAAAAGGTAAACTCCTTTAAAACCCTTAGGTCGTCTCCAATTTGCGTGGTAAACGTAATGGAGTCCTCCATTTCAGGACTCTCACCGGTTAAATTTACCTCGGACTTGCTTGCCGTCCACGCAGTACGCATTGCATCTAGCTGTAATTGAGGGTGAGAGAATTCCACCGCTAACCAATTGAGCGATGTCGATGGAATAAGGTTCAGGAACTCTCCTTCCTCCGAGCGGTTTTGATATGTCTTCAAAACCCATCTTTTGGCAATTGCAGGTTCGACCGCAAAAGTAATCTCGTATTTGTCTGTCCAAACATGCGCTTCCGTGCTCTGTGCAGTCTGCGTATAACGCCCAATCTCATCAGCACCTTGTTGTTCGTCAGTGCCGGTTACTTCCTTCCCGTCTTGTGGCGATTGAGCTCCGCGTGATTGTTCGGCTGTTTGCCTTTCTTTTTGCGCGGATCTCTGCTTTGACATCCGGTTGCCAAATAACAGACTCCAAGCGAACATCACAATAACCATTAATACTAATGCCAAGATGTAACGTTGTCCCATGAAATTTAGAAACTCCTTGCGGATAAAATTGAAATTGAGGCTTTGCTAATCGATGGTGCCAAAACAAGGTTTGGATTCAGACTCTTCGTCCGATTCTAGGAGTGGATCGTAGCCGCCAGGGTGATAGGGATGACATTTTGAGAGACGCTTGATTGCGAGCCAACCGCCCTTCAAAGCGCCATATGCCTGAAGGGCTTCCAGCGCATACTGTGAACAGGATGGGTAGAAACGACAGGTTGGCGGCAAGAGAGGGGATATACAGAGGCGGTAAATGCGAATTGCGCAGATCAGGAGGTAACTCATCTGAGAAATGCTCACCTTTTTTTCAGAATACGTGCCTTGCGGAAGAGGTATGTAAGAGCTCTTTGGGCACGATGATAGTCAAGATGGATTGAGGGAGTCCGGCCGACAACGATAATGTCATAGCCGGAAGAGATTCTTTCCTTTGACAGTCGAAACACTTCTCGAATCAATCGTTTGGCGCGGTTTCTGTGGACGCTGTTCCCTATTTTCTTGCTGGCTGTGATGCCCAGACGCGTGCTATCAAATGTATTTCTACACACGTAGACCACAAACTCACGATTCCAATATTTTTGTCCTTTTCTATATCCTCGCTGAAATTCCCACCGTTTTTTCAGCTTCTCAGGATGTGGTGCATGTGCCATATCAAAACTTATCAAATCGCAGTAGGTTCTCCCACTCTCCCAAGCTGATTCTTTTTTCGAGATAAGACTTGTAGTTTGCCACTTGTGTTTCCAGCCTTATTGTCGGTGTGCCATCTTCATCTTCGGCAATGGCTCTGACGACATCAATAGTGTCCGGTTCCAGTTGCGATCCATGTACGATTGCACATACCTTTAGGAATTCCTGTTTAATTGCCCGATCTGAGAACGCGCGCGGGATAAAATGAACCTGGACAACATTCTGTTTGTCCTCGAGCCGACCACTTTTGGATCTCAAGTGGGTTACTTGGATATTCTGCACTTGAAAGACTTGAAGGAGTGCATCTTGCTGCCATGAAATGGGGACCCTAGGCAGTGTACGCTCAGGAAATTCGTCTGTGGGTTGAGGTTCGGGAATCTGGTACGGTTTGAATCCGATTAGTTGAGCCGGTGCCTTTCCCGCCTCAAATGCAATTGCAAGAGGTTCAGATTTCTCCGGGTGGGATACCGTTTGATGCAGATCGCGTCCGGTCCGCCGTCGGTTATGTTCTCCCCATTCTTCCATTAGGGTAAACTCGAAATAGTAGTCCTTCGGCGCACGCGAGCCGCATGCCAGCAACAGGAACGACAAGCCGACAACTAAAACAAACGACTTAAAGATTGGAATCCTCGCTATCTCAGTTGATGTACAGGTATTTCTTCCAGGCAGGATCGTAGCCGCGGAAATGGCGATTGAGGTGTAGATAAGTGAGGATTGATGGGGCTTTAGGTGAGCGTTTGGTAAACATCCTCGCTTCATAGGGAGTTTGATTCCCTTTCTTAGTGTTGCATGTTTTGCATGCGGTTGCAACGTTTTCCCAAACGGTTGCGCCTCCGCGGGAGCGGGGTATAACATGATCAAGTGTAAGTAAGGACGGAGGAAAATCCGTGTGGCAGTATTGGCACGTGTACTGGTCGCGAATAAAGACGTTTTTGCGAGAAAACTTCACAACGCAGTGAGGAATATGCACATACGTTACAAGCCGAATCACAAGAGGAATGGGCATTGAAGCGGTTGGAGAATGTATCTCGCGGTCGGAGACTTCCTCCATACGTGCAGCCCCTTTGACAATCATCTTCACAGCGCGCTTGAGGTTACAGACGTTAATCGCCTCGTAGCTCGCATTCAGTACCAATACGGATGTGTTCATGCCTATCCCCATGTGGGAAAAACAGATATCCAAGACGTCTCAATTGGCAGATTCAAGAGATTGTGGTGTCAATACTACGCCCAAATCGCTGGTGCATCTAACGCGTGTACAATTATACTGTTGAACAAATGCCGTTCCAATTCACCTCAATGCTTACAAAATATCAATCAAATTCTATCACACCTGTCCATAACCTGCAAGAAAAATCTCGGTAATGAATTCCTTGAATAGCTTGATTGGAAAGGCGAAAGCAGACGGTTCTTCCGAGTTAAGTGTGTGAATCAAACTCGCTGCAGGCAAGCGCGTTTGTCCTGTGCGTTCAAATTGACTGCACAGTTCCCAAGTTTTATGATTGAAAACTACACGTATGTATAGTATAATATGGCCGATTAGCATTGGTCGCCGTCCTGCCTCTGCTGGTAGTCTGTCGCTGGAAGGAAAATCTCGTGTGTTTCGAATGCCCCCTGTACTCGTGCGCTGTCATAGGGTTCCATGATCACTGGAAAAGTCATTACGTCTCCAAAACGTTGCGCTGATTATCCAATTCGGCCACCCTTGTGCACGCGTTTTGCGCGAAAATAGGAAAAAAGCCACAAAGTATGATGCCGATTCTGATTCTTATTCGTCAGTTCCGTTCAACTGTTCTTGTCCCATTTTCGCACCGGCTTTGTCTTGAAGTGAGTGCATTTCGGCGCCGTCCGGACTTTCTGATTGGCGCAGTTTTGGGCAGTCGATCCACCACCGGGGCGAGGGAGGGAAATTATATTCACAGAAAATCGCACCATTTCGCACACCTCAGTTACGAGCAAAAATCATGCACGAAGCCAAGCCACGACACGCTTTGAAGCAATTTCGCAGTCGGAACGCATTAACTGCGATACATATTCAAGCGGGAACTAAGAAACTAGTAGGAGCGACCTGCCGGTCGTGACTGATTCGCTGGGGATGATTGTATGGTGGGCACTGTCCACCAGTTCTCGTTAGGTACGTTTAGGTGACTGCGATAGAGTTCCCAAGGTGGTAAGGATCCCATAGAAGTCCTAATCGGGATTCTTCGTTATTCCCTACTGCCGAGTTAGGCGAATTTTGAGTGCTTGATCGCCTAAGTTCATTTCATTCTCCACACTTAATTCTGGAGAGCCTCGCAGGCAGGAGTTACTTTAGGTTGGAATAGGGGATTTGACTTCTTGCCGCGTGCGGCAGTGTTCAAGAATGATGCGGGAACTTCACCGAAACTATAAGTCATAACACGTCCAAATCAACTTCTTGCAGGTTGCCTATGTGGAAGACGCAAGCATCTTCGCCGTTATCTTGATAATACCGTCTCCGTATATGTACAAGCCGAAATCCCATTTGACGGTATAGGTTTTGGGCTGGAATGTTGCTCAGACGCACCTCCAGATGGACTTGCCGTCCGCCTTTGTGTCGAATATACACTAACGATTTCGCGAGCAGATATCTTCCCAGACCTGCGCGCCGGTATGCGGGTGATACGGCGAAATTTACGATGTGGGCTTCGTCTAGAATCAGCCAATAGTTCACGTACGCTATCGGAACCTGGCTGAGCCGGACAACGTGGAAATAGGAATGCGGATTCTTTCCGTCAATTGCTTCTCGGAATGTGGACAAGCTCCATGGATCTGAAAACGATTGGCGCTCAATTTCAGCGACGATTTGTAAATCGCTCTGTCGCATATTATCGAGCTCAACGTCCGGCAAGGGGTTTTTGATTCTCACTGTTGTCGGTGATGGTTTGCGAAAGGTGGAAGAATCACAATTCGAAGGATTATTCGGGCGGAAAATAAACACCGGTCTTGTTCTCCTTCTCATTTTAGCACTTCAAGGCTGTCGGGTCAATCGTTTGTAACCCCATTGCCAGGGGAAACGCATCTAATTGCAGAGGAGGTCTCATGGCGGTAGAACGTACGATTACTGTTGGGTTTCACTCAAATTTTGGCGCGTTCAAGCGAAATAGGCACTCGAAAACTGTTACAAGATTAGCGATTACTAACGAAGTTCCGTTCAACCCAACCTACGAGTCCCAAAATAGTGTCACAAACTTAGCCCGATTTTCTTTTATGTGATGCAGAAAATTTAGATGCGTATCCTCTGACCCCATTGCTATAGGAACTGCATCTAACTTTGCATTGATAACTTTACGCGTGTATAGTATGATATGGAACGAAAAGATGAGCGGCGGAGTGATGCGCTACGTCCCATCCCCGATTATCTGTGTTCCAACGAGTCGGTGCTTTGGCTTCTCACGTACCCAAAAGTGACCTGCGTAACAACAATCTTTTTTTTCTGTTAACATCTTGTTCACATTTGACTGCAGATGAACCCGCGCTATCAAAGGAAAGTATTGAATCAAACCATGTGAACACGCTTTCGAAATCAAGCCTCCGTTCACATTTTGTACCTATTTTTGTCGTCTATTTTTACATCCTACTCTCCGCACCCATTTTAGGAGTTTACAGAATTTATTGAAAGCCTATAAATCCGTGTGGTTACTGAATTTTTTGAATTCTTGGAAATCCAATTGAGGATTATTTACACGCCAAGCCCCAGAGGGGATCAAGCGAACGGATAGTGAGTGCGATAGAGATCCTGAAGGTGTATAGCAGCATCAGACATCCTTCCATTAAAGCCCCAGCGGGGCGACAGGTGAATTATGTCTGGGGTATATCAACCGAATTAAAAAGGATGCTGAGTTGTTGCCTGTTAGCGTTTTCGACTGAAGCGTAGTCCAAGTGTCGCCCCTCTGGGGCTTGAGTGTGTGGCCAACTTACGTTTCTATACACCTGTCGCCCCAACTTGTAGAATGTTATTTAACCCGAGTTGCCACCTTTATTCGTAGGGAACAGAAACCGAGTTTTTTCCGACCCGGAGACACAAATTTGACAAGAATCTAATCAATTTGCCTATAGTTGGTAAGCGTGAACCAAAAACTCGGTTTCTCTGCCATGGGTAGCAACTTGCGTTATTTATGATTCAAATACAAGGTGTGCTAGTGTCATGATTACCAGAGAAGAAAATTATAATATTCCTAAATGCACCTCATGGGGTGCGGAGTGTAGGTTACATAAATACTAGGTACAAGTTCAGCCGATTCCCCCCAAAAAGGGTGGTGGATTAACATTTTGTTCACATTTTCGAATGCTCAAGCGACGAATGGCAGTCAAAGAAATGAGAGCACTTGCTGATTTTCTACGCCTTTCGCTCCGATGTCGCTGTAGAGGTAGAGAAACCATGAAGTTGAAAACAGTTGCCATGGTTGGTTTTAACGCGAGAGCGATTGAGCGATTTTAGATGCGTTTCCCCTGGCCCATGAGGTACTTTTTCTAGGATTTTGGCTGCATTTGTGGTAAGATATTTTGCAATTAGACTTTGGAATTTAGCTACCTACGTTCCCCATAAGTGGATTTCCTGAGCCAATTCAAGGATTTTATTATGAAAGACTTTGCATTTACCGGAGGACGCCCTGATCCCTTTACGTTTCCAACCGAGGCATTAGTCGAAGCAAGCGCCAAAGCACTTCGAGACCTCGGTGGAAGTCTCGTGAACTATCCTGGCGACAATGGATACCACGGGCTACGCGAGCTCGCTTCAATGCGGTTTGAGCGACGCGAAGGCGTGCCCCTTCCCGTAGACAACATCTCTCTTACATCGGGCTCGATGCAGGCACTGGATCTTGTACTTGGCACCTTTATCGAACCGGGTGATACGATTCTGACTGAGGAATTAACCTACAGCGGTACGCTCGGTATAATGAGGCACCTCAAGGCGAACATTGTCGGCATTCCGATGGATTATGTTGATGGAATGGACGTGGACGCACTTGAAGATCGCTTGAAAACGCTCAAAGTGCAAGGCATCCGCCCGAAGCTGATCTACACAACTGCGAATCACCAAAATCCTACAGGAGCAATTCTCACGCTGGAAAGGCGCGAAAGATTACTTGGGTTGGCGAATGTCTACGACACGTTGATTATTGAAGATGATTGCTACGGGGATATTGACTTTGTGCCGAATCCTACTCCTGATGCACTGTTCAAAATTGACGAATCCAATCGCGTGATCTTCATCGCAACATTCTCGAAGATCTTGGGGGCGGGAGTGCGCCAGGGATACTTTGTCGCTAGGCAACCGTACTACGACGCCATTCACGAAAATCGTTGGGACGGGGGAACAAGCGCACTCGCTAGTGCAATTGTCTCAGAATTTTTTAAAAGTCACTTGGATGAACATCTTGCTGTAACGAATGCAGCGGTCGGTGCGAAATGCCAAGCTGTGATTGATACTCTTGAAGATAATGTGGCCGATCTATGTAGTTGGACTAGGCCGAGAGGCGGGCTTTTTCTATGGATTACGCTGCCGGAGACAACGGATATGGAGAAACTAGCTGAACTTGCGGGCAAACACAATGCAGGGTTCAGCGAAGGACGTGCATTTCATTATCGTAGCGATCCAATTAAGTGTATTCGTCTTGCGTACGCTTACTGCCATGTAGACGACATTCCGGAAGGGATTACTTACCTGTGTGAAGCTATTCGTGAGGCTCAGGTCGAGTCGATAGACATCGCGGCAGATTAGTGGGCTAATCTACTTACGCCAAGGTATTGTAAACTTAGTCTTTTGTTATTTGGTTAGGTATAGCCAGTAGTCTTGCCCATGCAAATTGAATGGTAAGTCTAGGATTTGCGTTATACAGACGAACTCAAGTAAAGCGTTAATTTAAAAGGACGCTCTTGGGCGCGTTTCGCTTATTTTAAATCACATATCTCATGTTATTGTCGTCCGGGCGTTAGACCTCCTCGTTCACCGGCGAGAAGGCAATTGCAAGTTGCAATTCACAGAAGGAGATCTGCGACATGAAGCGTTCCTGTTATACGGGGATTCTCGGTGTATTGCTAGTGTTATGCGGAAGTCTCCATGGATGTCTAGCCCAGCTAACGCAGCCGGGGACAGGCGGGTCCCGGTTGGTAGACTATGCGCTTGCTGCGAATGGCGCGACGGTGACTACCTCCAGATCAACATCAAACCGCCGTCCGGAAACCGTAATCAACGGTATAACGTCATCAGAGAACTGGATCAAAGGGGAAGGATGGGAAGCCAAATTTGAGCGTCGATATCAAAAAGACGGCTGGCGTGGTTTGAATTGGGAAATCGCGCCAGCAGAAAACCGTGGTGGCGCCTGGATTGAAGTAGGTTTTCCCGAGCCGAAGCGTGTTAATCGCGTTGTGGTTCATACCTTGAATTCCGATATATTTCCTGCTTCTCGGTATGGCGTTTATTCGGGGATATTACGAGTGTGGACAGATGGCCGCTGGGAAACCATCGCTCGCGTGAAAAACGGGAAGATCGAATATACGAAGACGAGTCCATTTCGGTCTGCTGCCGGTGGCAAGATTGAATTTCAGTTTCCGATAATGCCGATCGGAGGAGTAAAGTTTGTTGTGCTTAGGAGTAACGATCGCAAAATCATAGAAAAGAGAAGATCCCCGGACACGGAGATGAGTGTTGCTCGTATAATCGAAATTGAGGTCACCGGGAGCGAGACGATTGATGAAGTCGCCGAGAACTCCAAACCAGATGACTCTGAAGACTACTTGAATACGAAAATGCAGTAGTCCTTTGTACCCTCTGATATAAGAATTAATGATAGATTGGATTTCACATGGCCATGGATATACTGTAGAGGAAACAGAGGAATGAATCTTCCAGGGATGGAGGTAGACTGTAAGATGAATTTGGCAACCACACTGTTCCTAAAGGTGTGAATAAAGCCGAATTATCCAAAATCACGGGTTTTCTCATGCGTTTCCAAAGGCATACAGATCAGAATTAGGACATCCATACTGTAAGTTCGGGTGTTCTGTAATCGCAGTCTATTGGAGTTTTCTAAGTATCTCTCTTTACGTCAAAATCAAGAAAGGGGAAAGGCGAATAAAGGGATGGCACAATCAAGCCGATTTTTCAACACGTGGGTTCGAGTACCCGTCCTGATCCTACTATTGACCTCTGTCATCGGCTGCGCGGCGCTGGAGGAGGCGCAGCAGCGGAGACAAGAGAGGATAAAGCGAAAACTTGCAGGCTACACGACTCCTCCGGAAATACCAATAGAAGACTTTCCCTTGCGTGGGCAGCCTGCTCCGTTATTTACGCTACAAGATTTGAATGGGAATCAGGTCAGTTTAGCAGAGCTAAGAGGAAAGCGTGTCGTGATTAACTTTTGGGCGACGTGGTGCGGGCCTTGTCGTATGGAGGTGCCGCATTTAGAGCATCTGTACAAGAAATATAAGGCTCGGGGTTTAATCGTTTTGGGCGTAAACAATGAGAGTGATCACCAAGCAGTCCGAGACTTTGTGAAGACACAGATTTCCTATACTGTACTTTTAGATGGGCACTTGCCATTCATAGATTACGATGTCAGGGGTATTCCGTGTACATACTATATTGACAAAGACGGGATTATTCGGGATCGCGATGTCGGCTTTAATGGCGAAGGAGTAATGGAAATGAAGATTAATAATCTGTTTAGCAGTTCTTAGCGTGCACAGTATAAAGCGTGTCCGATTGTAACGTATCCGATAAGCCGTCCGGAAATCGCGGCGGGATGCTGCAAGTAACAGGGAATGATGCGAGGCCGACGATAGATGAGAACATTTCGTGTGCCAGAGAAACACTGGAAGTTAATAATTGTGCATATTGCAATTGCGATCTGCATATCTAGTTGTGCCGCGCTTGAGAAGTCACGACAGCGGCAGCAAGAAAAAATCAGACAGCAGCAGAGCAAGCGTTACCTGACACTTCCACGCCCCGATGTGCAGATCGCAGTTTCCCCGGATGGCTTAAAGATAGGAAGCGACCACTATACATTGACGTATCATGAGGACTTACTTAAGAGAAGGTCGCTGGATGACTCCAAAGAGCGTCAAGAGTTCGGACATGGGGCATTACTGTATATGGAGAGTCTGTATAAGTATATTCACGAACTCTTTCACATCGAGCCGCCAACTCGTCGCGTCGGCATTATACTGTATGAGACGTTTCAAGGTACCACAAGGCGGGCGATTACGGAATCCCGTCATGCGACGGTGCCTCAGGGCAACGCGCTGTTGAAAACGGTCGGGAATATTGTGATGCACTTTCCAATGGCTATGTTTGAGCAGGCGGAGGTTAAAGCCCATGAATTGACCCATGCTTTCACTGCCAATTTCTATCTGCCGACCTGGTTCACCGAAGGAATTGCTGTTTTCGTGCAGATACAGTATGCTAGGGGAGGAGATTTCAGAGCGCTCGATCTTCAGGAGACCATGAAAGTCGACATGGACGATGTCAACGCCATACAAACGTGGAAGGGTCACGCGTCGGTTGATGCGCAATGGGGATACGGGTATTCGTTTTCAATTGTCAAGAAACTCTACGATCTTTACGGCGAGGGTTTTTATCCCGAGCTTTTCCGGCTTATGGAAGCTGACAAATACCACCAGCAACTTCCCGGAGAGATGAAGACGAGTATGCTAGTCTACTACATGAGTCAGGCTGCGGGAGAGGATCTTGTTCCCTTTTTTGAAAATCTCAAATTCAATGTCCGCAGGTTAACTAGAGATGAAATCGAGTCGGTCATTCGAAGAGCAGCCCCAACTCGACAAAGATAGAAAGGAGCAGAATCAGATGAAGTTTCAATCCGCCATCGCAGTTCTCACGCTTGTATTTGTCAGCATTTCATCATATGGATGCCGCGGTTTACAAGGCTTTTCTGCGGAGCAACAGTGGAGCAGCAACTTTGTCTTGGCCGATGGGGTTAGGGCAAACGATCCTGCAATTATAGACGGTAATGTTCGAACGGTTGGGCAATCTCAATATGTCGAGAGCACAGGAGACATGATCATGAGTTACGGTTCGCAATCCGAGTCGATCATCACTCTTCCGGAACCCAAGTCCATACATCGTGTCATCATTCACTCTTCCAACCTACAATCATTCGATATCTGGACGACCGATTCCCAAGGTAGATGGGAGAAAATCAAGGAGGTCGAAAGCAATAAGAATAAGATTATTGATCTACGACTCAATAGGACGGTGTATACTGCAGGTATCAAGATTCGGGTGCGGCGGACCTCGGACGATGCGGGCCAGCGTCGCAAGAATGTTCAAAACATCCGAGGCTGGACGACGTTTAGCGGCAAGGTCAACGCGCCGGCAAAGATCTCGGAGGTCGAATTGTACGGGTTTGTCTCCAAGTCTGATGCGGCAAATGCCGCCTCTCAGACGTCAGCCAGCAAAGAATCCGATGAGCTCGATGAGTTTTATGAACTCCTGAAGTGATTTAGAAATCCAACGATTGGCAGCGTTACAGCGTTTTTGGGTATATCGTGTTTGCGGAAGCACAAGCCCGAATCTGATGATGGATAACTGGTTTTGGTTGTCCGATGAGATTACGCAGATAGTCTTGAGACCAGCCCGTCAAGATAGACGACCAGCGGCTACCATCATGAGGTCTTTAACACAATCCCTCCCCATCTAGAACACCGATGTAGGGCAAATTCCTGTAGTGTTGCGCGTAATCCAAGCCGTATCCTACCACGAACGTGTTCGGAATCTCAAATCCAAGGTAGTCAATTGTGACGGGTACCTCTCGCCGTGCAGGTTTGTCAAGCAGGCTGCATACCTTTATGCTAGTCGGTTCAAACGATCCGATGTGATTCACGAGCAGATCCAACGTCATTCCTGTATCGACGATATCTTCCACAATCAGCACATCCGCCCGGAAAAGGTCTTGATAAAGTCCCTGAATCATCTGCACCCCCGAAGACTTAGTATCATTGTGATAGCTCGCGAGCTGAACAAACTCATAACGGGCCGGCACAGCAAGTGTGCGAATTAAGTCGGCGAAAAACATGATTGCCCCTTTTAGGACGCAGACCAAAACCAAATCAGAACTGTCATAATCCCTAGAAATCTGTTGTCCCAACTCGTGGACGCGCTTTTCAATTTGAGATTCGTTGATTAACACTGACTGCACGGTAGGTTTCATGGCGTAAACTCTCCCGTAGATACATAGTGCGCGAGGGTGAGTTCTCGCTCCTTAACAAATCCTAGACGCTCGTAGATTCGGATTGCGGATATATTGCGGGCGACAACGAAGAGACTGATGGTTTGAACTCCCATCCGCCGCAAATGTTCCGTGACACCCACGGTTGCCGCAGTAGCATATCCTCGTCCTCTAAATTCCGGATGCGTAAAAACATTACCAATCTGAGCGATGAAGGGTGTCACGAAATGTACGCCGGCAACTGAAACAAGCTGATTACAACACCAAACACCATAGTAGGGTCCCATCTCGAACATCAATGGCGTCCATGCTTCGGCCCGATGTTCGTTGTAGAATTGATCTAACAAATCAATCTCTTCCTTATGAATTAATCGGGCTGGTTTTTCTTGAATCGGAATAGGCTTTCGAAGCAGCATCTGATGTTCCGTGTGGGAGTAGATTTGCTTTCCGAATTGACGGAAAATTGAGGACGAAGCGGAACTTGAAATTGTTAGCCACTCCGCTTCAAGGAATTTATTCATCCTCTGCAGAAGTGCGATTTGAACTAGTAGATTGTCTTCAGTAACGATGACCGACGGAATGGGAAAACCGCGAAACAGACTGCCTGCACCTACAATCTCCCCTTCCTCAGTTGCGACGTACAGCTCGGAGACATCAATCAGGGGCGGGTATAAATCCCCTAGCAGCATTAGGCGATGAATCGGTTCGTGGGCTAGCCACCGGATGCAGTCTTCCCTGTCTATGGATTCGCCAAGAGGCTGAACCTGAATTGACATCCTTCTGTTTTGCCTATGTTGCCGAGAATTTCAGAGAGACTGTATGTCTCCATTTTAACGACGGATATAGATCTTCACACTCTCGTACAAGTCACATGATTCTTGCCGCTCACCCGTCTCTTAAGTTGTCATTGTTCGTAGCAGTAACTTGGACAGTGCAATATCGATAGTTCGTTAAGAGTCTGGCGAATATCCGAGATGAAGGATACGCCTTGTTCTATGGCTAATTTTGCACTTTTCACTGGTGCGATATCCCACGACCCACAAAATCTCATCTCCTGCAACAAGAATCGGTATAGACTGGCGCACATGTCGAGGTACTTTCGTATCAATCAGGAAGTCTTTCACCTTCTTTGTTCCTCCCATACCAAACGGCCGAAATCTATCGCCCGGTTGCCGACTTCGGATTTTAAGCGGCATTTGGATCTCTTCGGCATCGAAAACCGCTTGGAATCTGCCGCTTGGCCTCTGGTCAGTCTTATCGTTCGATGCCTCAACTATAGTAGCAGTCATTGACGCATTTAGGGCAGGAAAATGAGTGTCGTCCGAAACGGAAACAACGTACTCAAAATTGCCGATCTCGCCCGTGGCACGTTGAATGATTAACTGATCGTATTCTCGTAGAAATTCTAAGTTATTGGGAAGACTGAGTTTGCGGTTGGGAGCTTCGCCCTCGCTCAATTGTAGCATGGATTCAGAATGATTGAAAGCCAGGTCTTTTGTATCCCCTTGTATCTTTCCGATAGCAAGTCGCAGAAAGCGCCGGCGCAACGCTCGGTGCTGTCGCAGAAATATCAAGCGGTCTAGAACAACAACATCGTGTGTAAGTGGCTCTTTCAGGCACGAGTTGAACGCGCTATACGTTACGTCGTCGAGGTAGTGTGATTCGTCGCGTAGCAACTTGGCGTTCTGTGCCAGTGTGGTTTTAATATTGCAATTATAGTCGCGTTCGATGAGAGGAAGTAACTCCAGTCGAATCCGATTGCGCATAAGGTCTCGATTGTAATTGGTTGAGTCCTCGCGAGGCTGCAAGCGTCGTTCGTTGGCAAATCCCTCGATTTCCAGCCGCGAGAACTCAAGCAAGGGACGAATGAATTTACCCTCTCGAATAGGAAGTATACCTCTGAGCCCGGTGAGAGCGGCGCCCCGCAGCAGGTTTATCAGCACTGTTTCTGCCTGATCGTCGCGTTGATGTCCGAGTGCCACCTTAGTTGCGCCGGTCTGCTTGCAGACGGATTCAAAGAATTCATAACGTGCTTCACGCGCTGCCGCTTCGAACGACTGTTTCCGTTGTTCTGCTAAGGTGGGTATATCAGTCCTGTTGATTGTGAACGGCAACTTCAGGCGGTTGGCTTGCTGCTCTGCAAACTCTGCATCTGCAGCCGAATCTCGGCGTAGTTGATGATCTAAGTGAGCAATGTGGAGTTGGCAATCAAGGTAGTGCCGTAACTCGTAAAGTGTAAGGAGGAGAACAAGAGAATCGACCCCGCCGGAGAAACCGATTACGACAGTTTCACCCGAACAAATCATATCGTGCTGTAACATGAAACAATGGGCTCTCTGTAGAAAATCGGAGGGTATTCTCATCCCGCGTCTCCAGAATGGGCGCTAAACAGGCATAAAAAAAGCCGCGTATAGCGGCGTAGAAAACGGAAGGTGAAAAATGCCGGTGCGGAGAGTTGAACTCCGGACAGCACGATTATGAGTCGTGTGCTCTACCACTGAGCTACACCGGCAGAATATGAAAAAGGGAAACGCGCGGCGAAACACGTTTCCCATGTGAATGGTTGCAGGGGTGGGATTTGAACCCACGTCCTCTGGGTTATGAGCCCAACGAGCTACCAGACTGCTCCACCCTGCGTCAAGTCGGGCATTAATGGTGGTCGAGGAGGGACTCGAACCCTCACACCTTTTTACAGGCGATGGATTTTAAGTCCATTGTGTCTACCGATTCCACCACTCGACCCCGGTGCAGGCGCACATCGATTTTCTTTCGATCAAAGGAGACACAACACTATATATTATTATACCTCTTTCGTATTTGTCAAGTTTTTTTGAGTCATCCTGGTCTTTCGAAATTTATCCTTGACCAATGCAAGCGTCTTGAGGTAATTTTGTGTATATTCAGACCTATTCGCTCAGGACGGGCTGTCTGATTCCGACTCGACCTTAAATGCCTGTATGACTTCATTTGCCAAAAGGCTCCGTGAGATGGTTTCAACCGTGCTCAGATCCAGGTCCCCGTGAAGCCGGTATATTTCGCCCGTTTGTGCGGCGCTTTCACGGGAGATTCCCAAGTCGCGGATGCCTTTAACTACACTGTCGCCAACGGTGTCGGTAACCCCTGGCTTGAATCGAACTTCGACGGTCCACACGCCCGTTTCGGAGGCTGATGATTTTGAACTACCGTCGCACGTCTGGCAAAAATAGTCTTGGGTAACGGGGTCAGCAAGCAGTTCAGCGCAGATTCGATTGACTTCTCGAACCTGAAATTTACCTTCAATCCAATAAATTTTCGCTGTTTGCACCGAGTCAACTCCGCTGATTCCGAGATCTGCAATATCTTCTAATATGACTTGCCCGGCGGCGTCGGGAATCTTGGATTTGTAACGAACTTCAATCTTCCATTTCATTCTCTGCGTCTCCTACATTCTAGGAGTGAATTATGCCAACAGAAGAGGCGAGTGCGCGTACACTCATGATGATTGTTAGTATTATAGGATTACTTTTCGCAATAGTCATGGTAATCCTATTTTTTAATGCTGCACCCGCAAGATCCAACATACCGGCACACCAGAAGTCGATCGCCCCTGCGGCCTGTTTGGAATGCCATCTTGTTGGAACGCAGGAATCGCCTACCATGCCTCACCTCAACCTCGGCAATTGTGCGTTTTGTCACGAACTAGCGGACTCTACCGGGAAGCCGTAGTGGCAACAATTCTCAACCGAATATCTGGTTAACTCCCTTCCAGGAATAGCATCTCGAACGCATACTTCATAAGCCAACCGGCTTTTTGTCGTCCCATCCCACAGTTCTGGAACATTTAGCATGAGGTACAGGTGCTTCAATCGCCGCGCCCTCATGAGCCGTGAAATGCGAGGTCGCGGCGTCGCAGGGGTCAAACATGCTTCCGTCGAGCTATTCTCGCGATAGAGACGAGCCGATTCATCAACTGTTAAGCAATTGTTTTTGTTCGCTGTTTCATTGAAGATATTTGCCGGGAATACGGGAGCCGGGATAGTCCCCGTCGGTATCCCTACTGAGAATTACATCGGGAATGTCGCCGTCCCAAAATGAAGGTATGGTAACGGTAGGCCGACTATGCCATGCCAAGATTAACGTCCTTCTCTGGTTAGTCAGATTCCTTCGCGCCGAGTGGAGAACTCGAGAGTCTGCGAGCACAAGCGATCCAGCCGAAACGCATACGTCGACCTGCTGCGGATGATCGCTAAACATGATTGGGTGGTTTTCTTCTATGAATCGAGCTCCCTGTTCATGGGCGGGAACTAGCTGATCGTGAAATGGGATACGCCTAAGATGGGAGCCAGGAATGACCTTAAGACAACCGTTCTCAATTGACGTATCGCTCAAATAGTAGGACACAAACATTGTTTGCGGCCATGGCGAGCAACTGATTGGATCATTCCAGCGCATCCAATCTTGGTGCCAGTACAGTGGAGGTTCTCCCGGATCCTTCGTGAGAATGATCACGCCTCCATTGCTTTCGAAATCTCCAAATCCAAGTTTTTCGAGTGTTAGACGTGAGGGTTTCCAATCTAGCAGTTTCCCAATAATGGCGTTATCTGTTCCGCGTACATTCACATGTTGCCCCTGGTATCTAACGTCAGGATGGGGTTCGTGCGCCTCAATGAGTCGCTCGGTTTCTTCACGGAGTTGATGTAAGAAATCTTCGGTCAAAATGTCATCTATCACGCAGTAACCATCACGTGTCATCTGTTCTCTTTTTTGAACAGCTGTCGTTGGTGTCATATCGTAGCTCCTTGGACTGACGGTTCCATATGGAAGTCTCCGGCCGGTTCGTTAGGTGTATTAATCAAGTATGGAGACAAAGAATCGGGGGTAAACTGCGAACGCTGGAATTTCGTCTAAATTGCCCTCGTGGAACGTATTTAGGGACATTGTCTTTGTAAGTTCGGGCACCCCACAAGAAGCGCATGTCCATAAACCAAGAACTCAGTCGTATTTCGCTTTTTCATCAATCGACGTAGCCTGTGTTGCAATGTTTCTCTTTCCTTGTCCGGGTTGACATGTGAGATTTCAACTCGAATCTCACCCTTAAATGAATCCTGTAGATGTCAGGCTTGTAACTCCGGGGATTCCTCGCTCAATTCTGCCAAGATTGCTACCCATTCCTCCTCCTGCTCTATGTTGATAGGGAACAGTCGATGCAGTTTCAATGCCTGTGCGACTTGTGCCGCTTCTTGTGTCATAATCCCGGACAGTATCACTCTGCCTCCCACGTTTAGACGTTGAGGGAGTTTAGGAATCATCGTGAGGAGGACCTTCGCCAAAATATTGGCAATAATGACATCATATTTTCCGGAACATGCGTCAAGTCCATTTCCAGCTTGAAGCTGAACGAATGCTTCAACCTCATTTAACCGGAGGTTCTTCGAGGCGACCGGAAGTGTGGTTTCGTCCAGATCTACCGCATCAATCTGGCGCGCTCCGAGCTTGGCTGCCACGATTGCCAAAATGCCGGAACCTGTGCCTATATCGGCGGCAGTCTCGTCGACCTTGATCGCTTTTTCAAGTAGACGGATTGTTAAACGAGTGGTCGGATGCTGTCCCGTTCCGAATGCCATCCCCGGGTCTAACCGAATCAAAACCTCGGAGGGCGCGGGTACAATGTCCACCCAAGTAGGAGCAACGATGACGCGGTCGCCGATCTTCTGAGGAGGAAATGCTGAGCGCCACTCCGCCGTCCAGTCTGCATCCTTAATTGCTCTGAGTGAAACTGACGTCTGTCCAGCCGGTAGGTCCCATTCGGGAAGTTGGTCAAGAAATCGCTGTACCTTCCGGACACGGTCCCCAACCAGATCATCCATCGGAAAGTAAGCGATAAGCGTTTCCGATGAGGAGGCAGGTGATTGGGCATCTTGAATCTCAACGCCAAGTGCGTTCAAATCAAAGAGTTGATGGGAAACAGCCTCGGAAGCTTCTCGGGAGATCGTTACCTCGACTTGCGCCCACTTCATATTGAATTAGCGAGTCAGTATTCGGGAACGAAGGCAAGACAGAAGGTTACCACGGGTGGATATACCTTAAACTACTTGTGCTTATCATCCTCGTCATGGTGGCGATGGAACAGCTTGTCGAAGAAGCCACTGTTTTCGTGCTCAGGATTTTCGTGTTCACCACGCATTTGAGCAAATTGCGACAATACCTCTCGCTCTTCGTGAGTTAATTTGGTAGGCGTATGAACTCTTACTTGGACAATCAAATCGCCGGATCCGTAATGATTATAGTAGGGAATCCCTTTTCCTCGTATACGAAACTGTTGGCCATACTGTGTTTCCGGAGGAATTGTCAGTTTCTCCGTACCGTCCACAGTCGGCACTTGAATCTCCGCACCGAGAGCGGCTTGTACGAAGGAAATCTTAGCTGATGTGATTAAGTCGTTTTCATCGCGAGTAAAGGTATCATGGGGTCGCACATGAATTGCGACATACAAATCTCCAGGGGGCCCGCCATTTGCTCCGGCTTCACCCTCGCCACGTAACTGGAGTTTAACCCCGGTGTCAACGCCCTTCGGAACTGTGATATCGATTTTTTTTGTCGCACGACTGACACCGCGTCCGTTACATGCGCCGCAAGGATGAGTTACGACGCGGCCTTCGCCGTGGCAACGACCACAGGTCCGCGACATTGTAATAAATCCCTGAGATTGAGTAACCTGCCCGTGTCCTCGGCAATCGGGACACGTCTCAGGTCGAAATCCCGGCTCAGCGCCATTGCCATTACATCTTGTACAAGTTTCTAGTCGAGGAACTTCGATAGTGGTAGTTTTTCCATGGATAACATCCTCTAAGGAAATCTCCATATCATATTGTAAACTCCGACCGCGCTTAGGCCCGGTCCGTCGTCGTGAACTACCGAAGCCAAAGGCATCGCCGAGATCTCCGAAGATGTCTCCGACAATGTCCTCAAAGTCGCCGAATCCAAAACCTGAACCGCCCGTCATTCCTTCAAGACCTGCATGGCCAAACCGGTCGTACCGACTTCGTTTGTCAGGATCTCGAAGAACTTCATAGGCTTCAGTCGCTTCTTTGAAGCTATCTTCGGCTGCTTTATTACCAGGGTTTTTATCTGGATGATATTTGATAGCAAGTTTGCGATATGCTTTTTTTATTTCGTCTTCGGTCGCATTTTCGTCAACACTTAACACTTCGTAGTAGTCGCGCTTCTGTGCCATGCTGTGTTCCCTTTCTCTAATCAGCGTAAATACGATCTCGCCCTACGTTTTTTCTTGCCAACTACTTGGGAGTCGTTTCTTCATTCGCATCATCCGGCGCGTCGGCATCTTTCTCAGGACTGTCCGATTCTTCCGCCGCCGTAGGCTTTCCCTTCGAAACTGAAACCATCGAGGGACGAATCACACGATCATGCAGCGTGTATCCTCGCTGGTATTCTTCGATGACGACGTTTTCCGGAACTTCCTCTGATTCAACATGCATGATTGCTTCGTGAAGATTCGGATCAAAATTTTCCCCTATAGCTTCGATTGGTCCTACACTACGCCTTTGGAATGCATCGAGAAGTTGCTTGTGGATCAATTGAACTCCTTCACTTAGCGCATCGAAATCCTTGGATTCGCTCGTCGATCCAATCGCTCTTTCAACGCTATCAACGACTGGTATTATGTCTCTGATCACTCCTTCAACGGCATACTTAGAGGACTCTTCCGCCCTGCGCTCCGCCCGTTTCTTTAGGTTGTCGTATTCTGCAATTTTGCGAAGCATCTGGTCGTATTGTTCTTGATATTCAGCTTTCAGCTTGGCGAATTCTTCCTCAAGGGACACCGCGACCTCCGGTTCGACGCCGTTATCAAGCTGGGTTTCGTCCTGTGATTCGTCTGGGCTGTTGTCTTTTTCTAATTGGTTCGTGTCGTCGGTCGGCGCGGTAGTCTCCGGCGACGCCTCACCTTCCGCTTCGTCTATTTCTACCTGTGTTTCCGTGTTTTTCGACATGTTCGTCTCCTCAGATTCATAGAGTATGTTCAAAAACTTGGCTCATGACTTGGGCCGTGAAATCGACAATCGACACGACGCGTGAATACTGCATCCGAGTTGGTCCGATAACCCCTATCGTCCCCAAAACGTTCCCACGGCTGGTGTAGCATGAATGTACAACGCTACACATCTCCATACCTGCGTATTTGTTTTCACTGCCAATCACTACTTGAATTCCTGGTGTTGACTGTTGGGAAGACAATAATTCAGCAATCTGTTGCTTCTGTTCGAGTAATCGAAACAGCGACTCCATCTTGTCCACCTCTAAAAACTCGGGCTGACTGAAGAAATTAGAAGCGCCGTCCAGAAAAACGTGAATCTCTTGATTTAGTGAGAAGGTGTCGCGGGTGAATGCGACGACCGAGTCCGAGAGATCGGCGTCGAAGATGGCTTTGAGATCTGCAGTGTCGTGAGAGATTTGCTGTATCCGCTTCAAAGACAGACCTACCAGATTTTCATTTAATATTCGGCTGATTCGCCGAATCTCTTTATCAGAAAGGTCTTTACTGACTGAAACAATATGGTTCTTTACAACTCCCGACGCCATAAGCAGAACAGCGAGCACTTTTCCTCTAAACTCCGAGTTGTTACTATTCCCTTCGATTGGAATAAGCTCAAGTCGGCGTAGGATACTGTCATGCAGTTCTGGAGTTAGAACAAATCCGATATAGTGAGAGATTTCGGACAGTATTTTGGAAGTTTGCTCAATAATACCCTCAAAGCTACCATCAAATGACGCACATTTCTCTTGGATTAGCTCTTTTTCTTTGGTGCTAAGTTCCTCGGCTTCCATTAAGGTGTCGACATAAACTCTATAACCAATCTCTGTCGGCACTCGTCCAGCGGAAGGGTGGGGCTGAGTCAAGTATCCAAGCTCCTCCAGATCCGCCATTGTATTTCGGATGGTAGCTGCACTGACGCCCATACCGTATCGGCGCTCAATGGTGCGAGACCCAACCGGCGTTGCCGTTTGATTATAGCAGTCAATTATTGCTTCCAGAACTTCACGTTTCCGGAAATCCAATGCGCGAACTGTCAAAATCTCGGCCCTCTTCCAACATGAGTATTAGCACTCTCTACATGCGAGTGCTAACAGCCTATGAAAAATACCATGCAGTGACATGAATGTCAAGCGAAAACCCGTTTGAGAAGGCTAACCATGAACCGCTTCGGCGAACTGTTTCATTAAAGTCAAGGACCGGCTGTTTTCGATGGCTGTACCCGTCACGATGAAATTTGCACCGGCTTCGACTTTTTGGGCGGCTATTTCTGGCGTCGTAATGCCGCCGCCAACTAGAACTGGAATACTGACGTGTTCTGTCACTGCGGTAATCATATGGTCGGGAACGGGACGTTCGGCACCACTTCCCGCCTCGAGATAGACCAATCGCATACCGAGGTATTCAGCTGCAAGGGCATGGGCCCAAGCAAGATCGACCTTATCACGCGGCAGTGGTGTAGTCCCACTCATGAATCCGACCGACGTTTGGCGTCCGCTATCAATCAACATATACCCTGTTGGAATCGGTTCGATATCGAACTGTCGGATCCGGGGCGCAGCCTTTACCTGCTCTCCGATAAGGAAATTGGCATTCCGACCGCTAATCAGGCTGAGGTATAAAATGGCGTCCGCATGTGGTGATAGATGCATTGCGTCGCCGGGGAAGAGAATGATTGGTAGCCGCGTTTCCCCTTTCAAAGTTTCCGCTAAAGGCTGGAGATCAGTGGTCAAAAAGCTGCCACCTAGAAGGAGTGCATCGGTACCCGCGTCTTCTGCGTGATGGGCAGATTCGACACAGTCTAAGATTGAACACTGATCAGGATCGATAAGTACTAGATATCCCGCCCTGTGTCTTGTGATGGTCTCGTGAAGATAATTGAGGACAGAACCAGTGTGCATAAGAGTAGGGGCGATTCGGTTCGATCACCACATGCTAACGTTCTAAGCGCAGCATTCTTACTAAACCCATCCTGCCAGAATCAGGTGTCTTAATTCCAGTAGTAATCGGGGTTGGTGTTTCAACACGGTTTTGAAGATCTGTGTCATGGTAACATTTTCGCTGGGCATTTTCGATATGACTTCAGCACACCTGTCAAACATGTCATCACTGAACTTGAACATTCCGTCACGTATGCGACAGATATGCTTGAAATGTTTTCCTATCTGTTCGTTCCAACGCCTCTGATAGGAACTGAGAGTCTTGGCGGAAACGTCGCCGATTCGGATTCCATCGACTGCGGCTTCTGCCGCGAATTGGCCTGAGTACATTGCATTAGCAATCCCGCCGCCAGAGATGGGATCGCTGTGGTGGGCAGCATCACCTATCAGGAGGATTCCATCGCCCACTATGTCGGGTAGGCTATCGCCGACCGGCACACAGCCAACGACTTGAGCCAAGATTCTGCCATCGGGGAATTTGCGTTTTATAAACTCATTCAAGTAATCAATAGCGAGTTTGCCTCCCTTTCCGGATATGGTGCCCCCAATGCCAACCCCTACATTGGCGATGTTTTCTCCTTTTGGAAAGACCCAGATATATCCACGTGGAGCAATCTCGCGTCCCACGTAGAAGTCGCAGAAATCCGGAATGATGTCAATGTTGGAAACGAGATATTGGGCACAGATATCCACATCGCGCAGATCGTGAGTACTATCAATTCCCGCCCAACGTGCAACCTGCGATTCGATTCCATCTGCTGCAATCACCGTTTTGGCTTTGCAGGTATAGTCGCGACCAGAATGACGAAAGATTACGCCGTTGACTACACCATCGTCCGACTTGATGACTGTCGTTACGCGCGCTTTCACCAGCAACTCGGCTCCGGCATCTCCTGCCATTTCGGCAAGTATACGATCGAAGACTTTACGCTCAAGTACATATCCTGCTCTCGGGAAGTCAAGTGTAGCCGCGGTTTCGTTTGGCGAGAAGATTCGGGCTCCATTGATCTGTTGGGATATCCAGGAAGGATGGGGCTGAATAAATTCGCACAGCGACGCTGTGCCGATACCCTCCGCTCAGCGAACGGGAGAGCCGATCTCCTGCCGTTTCTCCAAGAGCAGAACACTCAACCCGTTTTCGGCGGCAACCTTCGCGGCAATCGAACCTCCCGGCCCAGCGCCCACGACAATAACATCAAAGTCGGAGTGGAACATTAAAACAACCCTCTCCCTTCGTACGCTGGATAATATACCTTACCGTTGCGCTCTAGAGCAAGCACACCAACGGGACAACCTTTGACACAGTGCATACAGTCGGTGCACTTTGGCTGATCGATTTTCAGGTATAAATCTATCAAATCGATGATGTTTTCCGGACAGACTGCCACACATGCCCCACAGTAGCTGCACAGTTCTTCGTCAATTAGAATCATTATGGTCTACACGTACGTCGAAAACTGAAGCGCAAGTGGTTCTATTTACTCTTATGAGAAAAGCGGGAATCTTGGTTAATGCCCTCAAGAAATGCGTGAGGGTTAATCCTCTCTTGCTAGGATATATAGCATAACCTGTAGTCCTAGATAAATGAAAGTGACTTTGGCTTGTGATCTATGCGTTATTGATTCTGAAAATCGCCGGATAAGTCTCGAATATGGTAGTTGAAACGTTCCTAGGTGCAGCAATCTACGTCTAGTGCCTGTTCGAATAATCGGCAGCGAAGCCATTTTTTCTTTAAGTGTGTTTTTTATGATTTGATTATACTATCGTACATACTATTCACACGTTTGATCCCCGCCGGGGCTTTTGACCTGATGTGCGACGCGCGCCTTCGCATGTACTTTTCAAAAGATTTCGCAAGGCGTACCGACAATCCACAGATAGCCGGGTTATAAAATAGCCATCTATATTTTACCGTGTACCGTGTGAGATACGCCAAGTTGTCTGCTTTCATTCGGATTGCGGCGGCGTACGAGTTCGTAAAGTAGCACGCCGGTTGCAACCCCTACATTTAGGGAAGATTGCCCCGGTGCCATCGGGATGGAAACATGATTCGTGCACAGATCTGCTATTGTATTCCGAATGCCTTCATTCTCGTTGCCAACGACAAATGCCAACGGCAGTTTGAGTTCGAGGTCATATAGGCTCTTGTCTGTTTTGGAAGTAGATGCTATAAGATTGAATCCGGCACCCAATAGCCTTGTAAGATAGTCCTCGACATCCGAACAATATAAAAGAGGGATTCTTCCAACCGCACCTCTTGACGCTCGAATACAATTCCTGTGGAATGGGCTTGCGCCGTCGCCAATGACGAGAACTCCGTCCACCCCGGCGGCGTCGGCAGTACGCAGGACCATGCCCAGATTGTCTGGGTTTGAAACACTTTCGGTGATGAGTAGCACTGTCTCCGAGGTCAGATGAAAATCGGCCGCGTCACGATAGTTCATTCGGACCGCCGCAATGACCGATGGGGTCGGTCGAGTGGTCGTGAGCGTTCCCATCACACCATCATTCACCTGATGGTAACTTAGGTTCTCCTTATACATGTGATGCAGGAGATTCTTACCGCCAGAATCTGATAGAAAATCGGGAGTAAACAATACTGTCTCTACTGGCTGACCATCATCAATCGCGCGTTTTACAAGGGTAGAGCCTTCAACCGTAAATTTCGCTAACTCCAGCTTGCCGCCCAGAGAAGCCAGGGTGCGGAATTCGGAGACACCGGGATCTTTTCGCTTAATTGCTCGTTGCCTTCTACCATCATTCTCAAGGTGCTTTTCAGGACGAGAAGCGTTATTGCCGTGTTTGCTTCCTCGCTTTATTCCGAGAAAACCGCAGTCACCGCAGTCGGACATTTCATGACCGTCGAGAACTTCGGCTAGAGCGTTGATCATCCATCTGTCAACGGAACGAAAGCGCCCAACCTTCGTTCGGGGAAATGACAACAGTAAATCTCTCAACGCACGCTCGTTGGTTGCCGAGATTTCCACCTCCAAGTCGACGCCCGGTTCTTCGTCGGGAGTGAGTATCATTACTCCTTCAAGCCGTGCCCATCCGGAAATGAAAATCTGATAGTCGCGCCGCCATTCACCGGTTTGCCTTTGATAATCGTAATCTTCCTTCAATAATGCTCCCAGATCGGGGGTTTCTTGGGGCACCCTCGTCAATTCGGGATTAGCAAAACTCTCGGAACGAGATTTCCACGAATCACACGATCGGAGAAAGTTGATTACTGTTTCATAGTCTTTAGTTTCATCCGCCATTTGACAGAAACCTGCGAATTCTCCGCTATGCTAAGCAAATTCACCGACGCATACTGCACCGAGTCCAACCACGATGTCCCACTTCATCCACCTCTGAATACGGGAACTGTTTTCTCTTGAAGCATCTCGCCAAAGTTGAACAACGAGGTACATGAGGACTAGATCAACGCCGACAAAAACAACAAGCATGTATCGCCAAGAATACAAGTCTAGCAGGTATGGAACCGGACTGAATAGAATAACAATCCCCATGAAGATAGAAGCTATCAATACAGCCGCAGATTTGTCAACGACGGCGATAGTGTTCGCATCGTGTTTGAGGTCGCCTTCGGTGTCTTCAATATCCTTGACAATCTCGCGCGCGGTGGTAAACAGGAGCGCAAAGGTCGCCGGTATTAGAGTCCCACGCAACGATTCATAAACTGCGCCACCAGCGATAACGTCAGTCCGGTGAGGAAGCCTACAAGGAGATTTCCAGCTATTGCGGTACGTTTGAGCCAGAGTGCATAGCCGAACAGACTTATTGAAACGCCTACGGCAATTATCGCTACGTAACGATTGACAAAACACCCGAGCACAACTCCGGATCCCATTAAGAGTATGGCAGCAATGAAAGCCTCTCTCCGCTGAATCCGACCGGACGGAATTGGGCGTCGAGGTTTATTCGTGCGATCAATTTCAAAGTCGTAGTAGTCATTGAGGGTGTTTCCCGCCGCCAAGAGAAGTAGTGCGGAACATGCCGCCATCAGCAGCCCAAGATCAGCTAGGTGGTTCAGATGTCCTTCGACAGCGAAAAGGCCGCCTAGCAAGACCGAGACGATAGCGATAGCACCATTAGCCGGTCGCCAGAGTTCTAGTAAAGCGCGTAGTCGCGCTACTGATGAAGACATTCATTCACTTCAATAAACAAAGCGCGAAATGGATGCATGATTTATGCGTTATCATGATGCCCGCGAGGGCAGTGAGTATGAATATCACGCTTCGGTGCCGGGATAAACGATGCCAAACCGAGCACCGTAGTACCAACGAACAAATAGGAGAGTGCCCCCGAACAAAAGGAAATAGGGCGGGATGAGAACGCAAGCGACAAACGAGAGTGTCAGGATGCCGATACGGGTCGCCAATATGATAGCTTGACGTTTCGGCGCGACGTTCATGAAAATGAAGAACGGAACGGAGACCAAACCGGAAATGAGAGCTATTCCATCACTAACAATCCACGCTGAGAGTATTGCGATCGCCAATAGGAATAGACTCAGTTGACATGCTCGCTGCACGCCCAATAAAACGCCGGTTGTGTGATAGCCATGTGCCGAGTCTCCTTGCAGATCCGGGAGCGTTGTGTTAACAAATGCGGCAGCGACGCAGAATACATAAGGAATAGCTCGCTGCAGCGCTTCTATATTCAACGCAGCAGTAGCTGTCCATCCGAGGAGGAATGCTACACCTCCATACCCAATAGCGTTTGCCAGAAGATCAAGTATCGGTCTTCCTTTCAATCGGAATGGTCGAACAGAGTAGATCACTCCGAGAACTGTGGACACTGCAATAAGCATGAGATATGACCAGCTATGGTGAAACCAAACCACCGCCCACATAATCGACGCAAGAAATAGTACGGCTGCTTGCACCTTAATCAGCGTTAGTTTTACGTATCCTTCGGCGACTAGGTATAGCTTGTTATTTGCTAAATCCGTTTCTTTATCTGCTATTTGGTTTATGATATAACCCGCACCAGCCAACATTGAGTACAAACCAAGCGTAACCCAGACACGAACGTCTAAATTGAAGTGGACCGGTATTTCCGCGGCTAGGATTTCAAGTTTTAGTGATTGAGAAATGTGCGCAGTGCCATGATAATGCCCCAGAAGCACCAGTGTCCAGACAGGAAATAGAAGGGTAGGACGGAGAACAATCAGATAATCACAAAACGGGAGGAGGGAACGCGAGAATCGATTCCGCATCCTGGACCGAGCAAGATTTTGTTTTTCCATGTCCGCATTTTTCCGTTGTCCTCTTGTCAGCGCCGGAGCCTGTTCAAATAGGCAAAGCGGTTAATGACACTGTTTTTCATACACTCTAACTTGAAACGGTATCGTCCGCTCAAGCCCAGCTTCGCCTTAAAGTTCGAAAGCGTGTCACATCGATACACTGCTATGCGCGGATAACGATAGATAGATTCTGATGCAGTTGCTTTGGTTGGCTTCAAACCAAAGGCAACGCGATAATCCGCAGATTTTACTTGCTCGGCAACTTCAGGATTCGAACATCCATAAGGGTAAGCAAAGCCGTGTACAGGATGATGCAGCAACTTCTCAAGCGTTGCTTTTGATTCACAAAGTTCGAACTTTGTACTCGCCTCGTTACATCGCGTTAGAAATCGATGCTGCATTCCATGAGATGCAATATCATATCCCTCGTAATAAAGGGATTGAATCTGCTTGTCATTCAAATGCCGCGACCGTCTCAATCTTAATCGGGCATCCCACGTATTGAATTTCCCAATGAATCCTGCGAGGACGAAGACGGTAGCGGTCATGCCGTACTTCGTCAAAATGGGGCGAGCCGACGTATAAAAATCCTCATATCCATCGTCAAAGGTTATCAGGATGGATTTGCGAGGTATATTGAGTTCTTCCTGCGGTTCACTTGTCGACCTTTCGCGAGAACGAGAGCAGGGAGCACCGTCATTTTTCTGCTGTTGCACTGGAACTCGAGAGTCTCGGGGCTGCAAACTTGATGGGAGAGAGTTCCCCACTGGGTTCTTCTTCTGGCGGGACGACGGGTCAATCGCCTGGATGAAACGGTCAAGAGTGATAGCAGTATAACCTTGTTCGGCGAGAAAGCGCATCTGGCGGTCAAAGAGTTCGGGAGAGATTGAATTAACCCCGAGTTCAAACCCACCATCGATTCTGTGATATGCCAAGACCGGAACATACGGTCCGAGGGAACTCCCATCGTTAGGGGGTTGCGACCTATTCGGATGACTCATCGTCGCGCTGGCGAAGTTGGGATTCAAGATCCGCTACTCGTTTCTGAAGCCGAGAGAACTCTGATGGTAGCCTGTGCCAAGCGCCTTGGACTCGCATCTCTTGCGCGTGAGGTCGTGCGGGGAATCCGGAAACAGAACTTCCGGCCGGTGTATTCTTGGTGACGCCGGATTTTGCAAATATAACCGTATCCTCTCCAATTGTCAGGTGTCCAACAACGCCAGCTTGTCCCGCCACGGTTACTCGGTCTTGGAGCACCGTACTTCCGGCGATTCCCACTTGGGCAGCAAGTCGACAATCCTCGCCAATCACGACATTGTGAGCGATTTGAACAAGGTTATCAATCTTGGTGCCTCGCTTGATAACAGTAGCCCCATTTGTCATCGTCGCCCGGTCCACCGTAGTATTGGCACCAATCTCAACATCGTCCTCAATGATGACGGTGCCGATTTGCGGGATTTTATGATGCCGGTCACTAACGGTCGCGAACCCGAATCCGTCACTTCCAATTACCGCACCGCAGTGAATAATCACGCTGTCGCCAATTTTGATTTCTTCCCGGATCGTAACACGGGGATAAATCAACGTCCCGCTACCAATCTTGGTATCATGACCGATATATACTGAGGGACTGATTATCGTATCGTCCCCAATCTCGACGTTATCTCCTATGTAAGCGTAGGCTTGGATTGAAATCCGTTCTCCCAACTGCACGTTTTCGCCGATGATGGCGGTTTCATGGACTCCAAGCTCAGTCGGACGCTTCTTGCGCCAAGAGAACATTTCAAGCACTTTAACGAAGGAGAGGTAGGGATCCGCCACTCGAATTGTGGTTTTCCCATTGCCCTGGATGTCTGGACCAATGATTATCGCTGAGGCATTTGTGTGCTCCATCTCGCTGCGGTATTTGGCATTGGCAACAAATGTAATATCATTCGGCTGCGCCTCCTTTATTCCCGATACACCGGTAATCTCCAGATTGCCGTCGCCGCACAAATCTCCGTTGATTAGCTCAGCTATTTCCTTAAGTGTTTTTACCATACTGCCCCCATCCGGGACAACAGAACAGTTTGATAGTGATTCGTGCGCAATGAACGGTTATCACCCCGTCCCATCCCTCCATTTCCATTAAGGAGATTCTGATTCCTCGGAATCCTTTTCACTTGATTCAGACGGATTCTTTTCCTCAAATCGCTCATTCAGCGTTTGGATAACCGACTCCGTCAGATCGTAACTTGGATCGACATAAAGCGTTACAAGGCGTTTTTCAAGAATCAGGTTATACCCTCCGTCCTTGCCAATTTCCTTGATGAGTGTCTCAATCTCCTTCAGGATTGGTTCAACCAGTTCTTTCTCTTTGGCCGAGATCGATTCTTGGCCAATCTCCAACTCACGTTGATATTCCTGTTGTTTCAAACGGATATCATTTTGAATACTCTCAGTTTGGGGGTTATCGAGAAACAGTTTCTGTTTGGTAAGTCGTTCCTCCATTGTTCGAATCTCTTCCCTGAGTTTCTCCAACTGAGCTCGAAGCCTGTCTGTAGCACTTTTCAAGGTTTCGTTTGCTGATTGTGAGGCCTTATATCCTTCAAAGACCTTCTGCGTGTCAACAACTCCGAGTTTAAACTGAGTCTGTGCCACCGCGCCAATGGCAATCACAAAAATCCCGATCACAACAGCGGCGTATAATATCGAAATTCGTCTCATAAGTCAATCCTTCGAATGTTTGAGATTAAAAGTTAGCGTGTGAACAGCAATCGTTTAGAATCCCGGACCGATTGTGAAATGGAGTTTACCTCCTTTTTCTCCTCCGGGGCGGTCAAATCCATATCCCCATTCGGCACGAGCCAACATGCCTAGCAGGTTGAATCGAATCCCTACACCGGCGCCCTTCCTCAGGTTGATATTCTTGAAGATATTTGGCTGATATTCATCCCAAACTTGACCGATGTCAAAGAACGCCGAACCCGTTAACTGTGAGCCGATCGGAATACGGTATTCAAAGTTCGCGAAGAAAACCTTGTTACCTCCGTAGCTGAGATTTACACCAGGCCTTAAGGGCGGATAAATGGAATAATCCTCGTAACCGCGAACGGTGTCAATACCGCCCAAGTAAAACCGTTCCCAGCGAAGGAAGTAGTCATCGCTGGTTCTACTGTTCAGATAACCAGCTCTTGCGTGGGCTGCAAATACGTGATTACGCCATGTACCGCGGAACCAACTTGTGTCAAACGTATACCGCTGAAATTCACTGTCGGCTCTCAAAAGTCCTCCAGCGTGTTCATAGGAAAGCGTGTTCAAGGAGCCTGAAACCGGGTCGTAAATGCTTGTCAGATAATCACGCGTATCCCTGGATAGGAAGAATGTCAGGCTCCTGACAGAGCGATCATATGGGTGTTCTCCGTAGTCATAAACATCAAATGTCGGTGCCCCCTCCTCGTGCCTAACCACGAATTTCTTCACGGTCTGTGCGCTTTCTTCATCGTCTTCGCTTGGAAGGTCTTGAACGAGCCATTCGCGGTCCGGTATTCGGATGGAACTGATTGCATTTTCAGAAAGCGCATTCTCTTGTGTTTCAAATGCCGCTCTCAACTCATTCGAAACGTCCCCTTCGTTATTAAGACTGGCTCTATGGCTCAAATCTAGATTGAAAGTATTAACGTCCGGGTTAAAACTATTCGTATATTCGTTTCTGAAGCGTACGGACACATCAATGTCTTGCGCAATCGATCGTCCTACGGTTACCGCTCCCCCTTTTCGCGAATAGATGGAGCGATCCAACCCGCGGTCTCGGTAAATAATTGACTGATAATATCGGCGCAGGCGTCGTGTGTTGTAGAGGCTTACATTCAAGCGTGTCGGTGTGCCGAAAATCCACGGGGTGTTGAAGCGAAGTTCAGCGGTGTGCCGATCGCGTGTACCTAATTCTCCTTTCAAGTGCACACGGTAAGCGCGTCCAAAGAGGTTGTTTTCCCCGATCTCCGCCACGCCGAAGATTCCGCCTTCAGTGCCATATCCGCCCCCTAGGCTAAACATGCCGGTTCTTGATGTTTCGGCGATTTCGACCTTGAGATCGCGGCTATTCTCTCCGAGGGAGTTTGGCGTGGGTATAAAGTCGATGTTTCGGATAAATGGTCCCATTTGAAAGAGTTTCTGGCGAGCCTTGCGTAAGGATTTTACGTCAAGAAACTCTCCGCTTTTGAGATTCACGCGATCGAGTTCTCGCTTGACGACACTCTTTTTGGTTTTCTCCAACCCGTCAATCTCAACCTTCTCAATGACGATAACATCGCCTTCATTAATGTCTAATGCGATGTCAACAATCCCCTCTGTTTCGTTAAAGCGCGGGACGGGTGACAACTCTGACAGGAGGTAACCCTTATCATGATAGGCTTTCTGGATTTTTTCAATCGATTCCTGAAACACTCCTCGGTCAAAGATTTCGCCTTCAACCGGATCTAGCATATCGCGAATCTTCCCTTCGGAAAAGGCGGGTTTCTTCGCATGCAGGATTTTAATGTCATAGGCGCCTATAACGTATTCGGGGCCTTCGTCGACGGAGATGTCAATTATCAGCCCAGTGTTATCAGCAGTAAGACGATGTTCGTGTCCATCAACTTCAATCTGCGCATATCCTTGATCTTGATAATAGTGGCGCAGGAGGGTCATGTCCTCATCCAACAGGTTTTCATCGAAATGTTTTCCGACACGAGTTTTAATCTTTTTGGCAAGCGTTTTCGCAGGAATGCTGCTGCTACCGAGAAAATTAATCTCTTGGATCTTGATCCGTTCACCTTCACTAATTTCGAAAGTGACCTCGATCGTATTTGTATCCCGATCAACATTGGAATCAGACTCTAACGTTGCGAGATAATACCCCTTCTCCTTGTAGACTCGAAGAATAGCTCGTTCGCTTTCCCAACGGCGCTGATCGCTGTATATCTCGCTAGGTTTTAGAGTAATGGCTTCCTTAATCTTGCCAGTCTTTAGCTTCTCGTTTCCTATGATCTTGACACTCTCAATTTTTGGACTCTCTTTGAGTTTGTAAATTACCTCCAGACCGCCGCCTTCGGCAGATTCAACTTCAACTCTAATAGGGGATTCTCCCGCATCGCTAAAGTCAGAGAAAAACCCCGTATTTTTGTAGAGGTTCTTTATGTCTTGGGAGAGGCGATCGGGAGAGATTTCCTCTCCAACCTTCGTTTGTATATGTATCTCAAAGAACTCTTCCGGCGTGTCCTTCACTCCCTCAAATCTAATCTTTTTTACAATTAGAGCCTGGTCGGCAGTGTCCGACACGGCAGTTTCTGTGTCGGTTGCTTCTTCTGCGCTAGCTAATATAAGACCATTTGCCAATGCAAGTAGCAGGATCAACGTTCCGAATGCAATTCTAAACATGGCAAAATACCTCCTAACAGGTCGTTATTGAGGAATAGACAGACTTCATCATGGTTTCCCGGATGCTGCATGTCGTTCTAGAAAACTTCGTAAAAAAGACTGGTAAATCTTCGCGGTCATAAAGCTCGCTGTTTGAACTCCACGAAACGGAATCGATAGCATTTTCCGATCTAAATGTCTCCCGGACTCCATGACGCACTATGAATCGGGCTATTTCGAACACCGGGTCTTGTAACTTACGGAATACGAGTTCGTATGAGATAAATGTAATGCAACTGCATCTCTTTCATGAGAACAGTAAAGCGGCTCTCAAGCAACGCGAATTCGCCATCCAAACGGGTCTTCTCTACGTCCATATTGGATTCCGGTCAGTTCGTCATAAAGCGTCTGAGCAAGTTCACCCGTCTTGCCGTTCGCTATCTGGAATTGCTCCCCTTTATAGGATATTTCGCCGACCGGAGAAATGACCGCCGCCGTCCCGGTAGCGAACATCTCCTTGAGCGCTCCACTTCGGCATGCATCAATGACTTCGTCAATGGAAATCAACCGCTCGGAAACGCGGAGTTGCCAACTCCTGGCAAGCTGGAGCGCCGAATCTCGAGTGATCCCAGGCAGAATGGTACCTTTGAGGGGAGGGGTGACCAACTCGTCATCGATCAAGAAAAACACATTGCTTGTACCGACCTCTTCAATGTACTTAAGTTCGTTTGCGTCTAGCCATAAGACCTGAGTGTATCCTTTTACCGCCGCTTCCTGTGAGACAAAAAGCGTTGATCCGTAATTTCCCGAGGTTTTCACGTTACCGACGCCGTGTTTCGCGGCGCGAACATGCGTGTCAGAAACGTAAATGCGCGTTGGATTAAAGCCTTCGGGATAGTAGGCACCTACCGGAGATAAAATGATGTAAAACAGATAACGTTCCGACGCTCGGATTCCAATCATCGGTTCGGTTGCTATCATCGTGGGGCGGATATAAAGGGATGTTCCCTCCGATTTCGGGAGCCACTCCCGATCGATTAGAACTAACTGCTTCATCGCTTGTAGAAACAGTTGACTGTCCACTTCGGGCATGACTAACCTTTGGGCAGAGGCGTTCATCCGCTGTATGTTTTTCTCCGGCCGAAACAAGCCGATACCGCCGCCCGCAAGGGCATACGCCTTTAAGCCTTCGAAGACCTCCTGATTGTAGTGTAACACCATTGCCGCCGGATCCAAACGCAGGTGTTGGTACGGAACAATACGGGCATCATGCCATCCCTTCCCTAGGACATAGTCCATCAGAAACATATGGTCGGTAGTGTACTTGCCGAAACCTAACTCAGAATCCTTTGGACGCTCCTGCTGGGGATTTGTTGATTTCGTTACCTTAATTTCCATGCCCATCCATCTTAGTGTCTTTTAATTATCCGTTGCTTCGTGTGTCTCATTCGGCATTTGCTTCATAATTCGACCACTTGGATTTGATCGGAAACTTTGCCATCAACGAGTTGAATTAGCCGATCCGCACGTTGCGCCAGGGCTTGATTGTGAGTGACAATAATGAAGGTTTGGTCGAAACGATCGTTCAAATCCCATAATAGATCGAGCACCGCCGCACTGGTTTTTCGGTCGAGGTTTCCCGTCGGTTCATCGGCTAGGACGACCCTCGGCTGATTAATCAGGGCGCGAGCGATGGCTACCCGCTGTCGCTCGCCACCCGAGAGTTCGCTCGGATGATGCTCAAGGCGTTCGGATAGTCCTACGTAATCGAGCAAGTCTTGGGCGTCGGCCCGCGCATCATGAGCATTTTTGCCGGCAATCAACGCACCGAGTGCTACGTTCTCAATTGCCGTAAACTCCGGCAACAGGTGATGGAATTGGAAGACGAACCCAACGCCAAGATTCCGAAATCGATCGAGATCTCGGTCATTATACTCAAAAATATCTTGATTTTCGTAGAAGACTTTGCCTTGTGTCGGGCGATCCAGCCCGCCAATTAGATGCAGCAATGTACTCTTACCGACGCCTGACGCACCGATGATCGCGAGAATCTCGCCTTTCTGGATCTCTATATCGATGCCCTTAAGAACGGGAAGTTCCTTTGCCCCGTCGAAATATGATTTGTGTAAATCAACAGTGCGAATGAGATTATTCATACCGCAATGCCTCAACGGGTTTGAGATTGGAAGCTTGCCACGCCGGATACACCGTTGCAAGCCAGCAGATGGCAAATGAAAGTACATTCATGAATCCGACAAATAGCCAGTTAATTTTCACGGGAAGGCGACTCAATTGATAAACTTGGCCATCTATGTAGATCGGCTGGGCGAGGCAGTAGAGAAGTAACCCGATAGCTCCCGTCCACAACAAGCCAAGAAATCCCTTGAAACTGAAATGCAGTGATAACGAGCGTCTAAATGCGATAAAGAGCTGTATACTGAACGGAATCAGAATGAGTAGCGCAAACCAACGTGAGGGGCGAATATTCTGCAGATCAAGCAGCCAAGAGATGCTCACGCCAAGGACTGTACCCACGATGCCCCCCAACACGCCGATGGTGCAACCTTGAACCATGAATATTTTCAAAATGTTACGCTTGGAAGATCCCATCGCACGAAGAACCCCGATGTCTCGCGTTTTCTCCATAACCGTCATGATCAGCGTGCTAGCGATATTAAATGCCGCCACTAGGATAATCAACGCTTCGATAATCACGGTGACAATCTTCTCCAGTTTTATGGCTTCAAACAGGGGAGCATGCGAATCCACCCACGTATTCGTGACCGGTATTCCCCGAATTCCTCCATCAAGACGGATTGTTGACGCTATACGTCCTCGTACTTCAGATGCGATATCCGCACTTGATGTGCGAACCTCAATCATATTGATCTGGTCTGGCTGCTTGTTATAGAGTTCCTGTGCCGTGTCCAAGTGGACAAATCCGAGCACATTGTCGTAGGTGTGCATTCCCGACTTGTAGATGCCAACCACAACGAAGTTACGTGTATGGGCCAAGAAGGTGGTTGGATTCGCAGGATTTCGTTGCATTCTGGAAACTAGACGCAACACGTCGCCCTTGACAACGCCCATGTTAATTGCGCCAGCGTCTCCCAAAACGATTCCACCGAAGATCGTTTCATCCGCTTGCAAGCGAGCGCTCTCAATCAGTGGCGAGTTCTTGAAGTCCACAGGTCCATCAAAAAACTTCGAAAAGCCTGTTACCCGATTTTCCTTTGCCGGATCAATGCCTTTAACGAAGATAATCCTCCGAGGCGAGTCCTCATGTGTGGGCCAAGCCGCAATCTGAGTGTAGATGACGGGAGAGGCGGCTTCGACCCCGTCGATAGCTTCGATCTGCTTGATGGTATCCTGATAGTTCGAGAAGTAATTTCCGGCGGATGAGCGAACGGTCACGTGGGCTTCGTTGGCAAGGAATTTTTCTCTAAGCCCATGTTCAAATCCATTCATGACGGAAATTACAAGAATAACGACCGCAATTCCAAGTGCTACACTGACGACGGATATGACGCCAATAATCGAGATAAACGACTGCTCTCTTCGAGACTTCAGGTATCGAGAAGCAACAAACCACTCAAATTTCATATCGGTATTGGAGTTAGTCTTCGGGGCGCATCTGCGGGAAAAAGATGACATCCCGAATAGATCGTTGATCCGTTAGCAACATGGTAAGTCGATCGACGCCAAATCCGAGACCGCCTGTTGGAGGCATACCGTATTCCATCGCCCGGAGATAATCCTCGTCGACCATGAATGCTTCCTCGTCCCCGGCTTCGAGTTTCTTTCCCTGCTCTATAAATCGCTCACGTTGGTCAATCGGATCGTTCAGTTCGCTGAAGGCGTTGCCCATTTCCATGCCCACCATGAAGTACTCGAACCGCTCCACAAATCGTTCGTCGCCCCGCTTCTTTTTGGCAAACGGCGACACCTCGATCGGGTAGTCGCAGATGAACGTAGGTTGAATCAGATTGGGTTCGACAAGTGAATCAAACATCGCCGCTATGGTTTCCCCTCTCGATTCAATTCCATCCAAGTCGACGTTTGCATCTAACGCGGCATCCTGCAGTGCGCTGTCATTGAGGGATTCTACATCAATCCCGGTCTCCGCACCGATTGACTCGGTCATGGTGAGCCGCTGCCACGGCGGTTCCAGCGATATTTCTTCGCCCTGAAAGGTTATCCCGGTGCTTCCGACCACCTCTTTCGCGGTGTGAGCGATCAGTTGTTCCGTGAGGCACATGATATCTTCGTAGTCCGCATAAGCCTGATACAACTCAAGCATCGTAAATTCGGGATTGTGATCGCGGTCCATGCCTTCATTCCGAAAATCCTTTGAGAACTCGTACACTCGATCAAATCCCCCGACAATCAAGCGCTTCAGATAGAGCTCATTCGCAATGCGCAAGTAGAGCGTCTGGTCCAGCGTATTGTGGTGGGTGACAAATGGCCGCGCATTCGCTCCGCCATAAATTGGTTGAAGTACCGGCGTTTCAACTTCAATAAAATCTACGGCATTCAGATAATCACGGATAGCCTGAACGATTAAGGTTCGCTTGGCAAATACCTCCTTTACCTCGCGATTCATGATCAGATCGGCGTAACGCTGACGATAGCGAGTTTCCTTGTCCTGCAGACCGTGCCATTTTTCCGGTAGTGGACGAAGCGATTTGGACAGGAGTTGGATGTCACTTGCCAGGACCGTGAGTTCACCCGTTCGAGTGCGGAAAACAACCCCTTTTACGCCGACGATGTCGCCAACGTCAAGCATCTTGTAGATATCGTAAACATCTGCACCGACGACATTCTGGCGGACGTAAATTTGAATCTGTCCTTCGGAATCCTGCACATTGGCAAAGCTACTCTTGCCGTGATCCCGCTTGGTCATGATACGCCCGGCAATGCAGATTGGTTTACTTTCGTCAGGAGTTTCTTGGACTTCGGCGAACTGTCGATGGATTTCAGAAGTGGTGTGTGTTGGCGAGTATCGGTACGGATATGGATTTGCGCCGAGATTTCGGATTTCTTCCAACTTTTCTCGGCGCTGTGCAATCAGATCACTGGGCGCTTCCAATTTTCCTGTCCCTTCAATGTCCGTCAAGCTATAACGCTCTTAGTATAGCACGCGACGCCGATTTAGGCAACCAAAATCAGGGGTTATGGACATGGCGCCTCCGCGGGCGAATCATGTCATGACTTGTGTCCTTGCTTGTGTTTCAGATAGCCCTCGATGAAGGCGTTCAAATCTCCGTCCATGACCGAATCCACGTTACCGGTTTCAACGTTGGTGCGCAGGTCCTTGACGAGTCGGTAGGGATGCAACACATAAGAGCGAATTTGACTTCCAAAGTTGATATCGAGCCGTTCCCCCTGCATCTTGGAAATCTCCTCACGCCGCTGTGCCTCATAAAACTCGTACAGCCGGGAACGTAGGATTTTCATCGCGACTTCACGGTTCTTGTGCTGTGAGCGTTCATTTTGGCACTGCACAACAATTCCGGTAGGGAGATGAGTCATGCGGACTGCAGAATCGGTAACGTTCACGTGTTGTCCGCCTGCTCCGCTTGAACGATAGTAGTCAATTCTCAAGTCGGCGGGGTCGATTTCGACTTCGATGGTATCATCGATTTCGGGGCTGACGGCGACAGCGGCAAAGGAGGTATGACGACGGTGGTTGAAGTCAAACGGTGACAGGCGGACTAGCCGATGTATTCCTGCTTCCGCATGCAGATATCCAAACGCAAATTCTCCCGTTACGAGTATTGTGGCAGTCTTGATGCCGGCTTCATCGCCCGGAGTCAGGTCGAGGGTTTCCGTTTTATAGCCGCTGCGTTCGCACCAACGAATGTACATACGCATCAGCATGGATGCCCAATCTTGCGATTCGGTACCTCCTGCGCCGGGATGGATATACAGTAGTGCGTTGTTGATGTCATGTTCCCCGTCAAGCATCAGCTTGAGTTCGATGTCTTCAACCTGCTTGGAGATTTCCTTCAGCCCGGCATCAATCTCATCGTTGAAACTCTCATCGTCTTCTTCAATAGCGAGGTCAACCAACACTTGGAGATTCTGTAATTCGGATTCAATCTCGTTGTACTGTGTTACCTCGTTGCGGAGTTGCGCCATTCGCTGGCTGGTTTTCTGGGCTTGCTGCGGGTTGTTCCAAAAGTCGGGTTTTGAAAACTCTACGTCTAGATCCGCCAGTTCATTCTCTTTGTTCTCCAGGTCAAAGATACCTCCGGAGTTCGGCGAGTCGTGTGTTCATGCTATCAACATCGGACTTTAGATCTGCTATCATAGGTTGTTTCCTTTCAAAGTCAGTGGTTAGTGATTAGTGGATCTCTACCGCACTCGCTATTCACTCACTTGGTGGTCAGCGAAGAAAGTGCCCTAGAGCCGTAAGAGGCGAAATGAGTGGGATTGCTACGGGTGCTCTATCGTGCTGGATGTTCACTCGATTTGGGGACTGTCTGTCCCCTCGAATCGCTTTGAAGATCTCATTCTAAAGAAAAAAGCGGATTAATATGAAGGTGCGGCTCACGTGAAATAATGTATACTCATCGCACTTTTTTAAGAGTTTAGGTATGCTTTGTTCACATTTTTTTTGAAAAATAGGGACAGAAGATAGGTACAAGAATGTGAACAGCAAGCCAATTTTAAGGGGGTGTTCACATGTTTCGAGATATACGTTTCCTTTAACGGCGCGGGTTCCCGGCATTATGGATGTGAATAAAATAGGTACAGAATAGGTACAGAAGAAAAAGTTTGTGTTTTGTGACGGTATTTGGTTGTGAGAAAAAACCTTTGCCACGAGCAAAATATTGGTCGTCAGGATTTCAGGGGTTCGTACTTTCTTTGGCACTACGCCTCCATTTCCTCCAAATTATACTTGAGTTATGTAAAGTTGTCAATCGAAACGCAATGACCAGTGGCTGGTGGTTAGTGGTCAGTCACACGGCTGTGGGATAGCACGTTCCATGGCGTATGGTGTGCCATCTTCCATTTGATGCCCCTAGCGGAATCTTTACGGAACGCGTCTCTCTGGTCTTTAGACGGAAAGGAGAGCGATTCAGGTGAGCCAATCTGGCGAATCTGAACCGTTCAAGAAACTTCCCGGCGCAGTAGTATAGCTCGGGTGAAGCCGAATTTTCGAGTCCGAGAGATAGTTTATTCGGCTGTCCGCACCTTGGCACCATTCGCCTCGACAATCCGACACTTATGCTTGACAATGATTGGGTTCTATGAGAATATGAGGGCTGAAGTGCCAACGCAAATCTATACCACAAATAAGCAACCTTTAGATTGGTGTTAATCAGGTATCTAGAGGTTTACAGGCACAATAGGAATGACATTCCATTTTGGGGATATTTGTTGGAGGGATTGTTAGGCAGAGCCTAGCAAGCGTTTAAGAACCCTACCCTTTAGAGGTAGGTGAATGGTCATCTTATGTCATTTTAGGGGCAAAATCAACGGATTTTCAGGGCATTACCCGCAAAATGGCAACTTTCAGAGATCCATTTGGATTTTTCAAATGGAAAAAGCGCTGAACACAATTGGAGGCGATATGAGCAGCGAAAGTAAGTGCCCAATGATGGGCAACTCGATACCAAGGGGCATCGTGGCAAACCAACACTGGTGGCCGAATCAGTTGAACCTGAAGATACTCCACCAGAACCCACCCCAGTCGAATCCCATGGGAGAGGATTTCAATTACACCGAGGCGTTCAAGACGGTTGACTTGGATGCACTACAGCGGGACGTCGAAGAGGTGATGACGACATCGCAGGATTGGTGGCCCGCCGATTACGGGCACTACGGACCTCTCTTCATTCGGATGGCGTGGCACAGTGCAGGTACGTACCGCATCGGCGACGGGCGCGGCGGCGCAGCCTCCGGCACAATGCGCTTTGCGCCCCTCAACAGTTGGCCCGACAACGCGAGCTTGGATAAGGCGCGCCGGGTGCTATGGCCAGTCAAGCAAAAGTACGGCAATAGTCTCTCGTGGGCAGATCTGATGATATTCGCCGGGAACTGTGCCTTGGAATCGATGGGACTTAAAACGTTCGGGTTTGCCGGTGGACGAGAGGATGTCTGGGAGCCCGAAGAGGATATCTATTGGGGATCGGAGACCACGTGGCTGGGTGATGAACGCTACACCGGCGAGCGGGATCTGGAGAATCCTCTCGGCGCGGTACAGATGGGGTTGATTTATGTGAATCCGCAGGGACCGAACGGCAACCCGGATCCGGTGGCTGCCGCCATAGACATTAAAGAGACATTCCGCCGCATGGCAATGGACGACGAGGAGACGGTCGCGCTCATCGCCGGCGGGCACACGTTCGGCAAAACGCACGGCGCTGCCGATGCGGACGAATACGTCGGTCCCGAGCCGGAGGGTGCGTCCCTTGAGGAGCAAGGACTTGGCTGGAAAAACAGCTTTGGCAGCGGAGTGGGCGGCGACGCTATCACAAGCGGGTTGGAGGGCGCCTGGACTAACGCACCGACCACGTGGGACAACGGCTTCTTCGACAACTTGTTCAACTACGAATGGGAACTGATAAAGGGGCCCGGCGGTGCGTGGCAGTGGACCCCCAAGGACGAATCCGCACAGGGAACCGTACCGGACGCGCATGATCCGTCGAAGACGCACGCTCCCATGATGCTCACGACCGACCTGTCCCTCAAAGTGGATCCGGTCTACGGAGCGATTTCCAAGCGCTTCCACGAAAACCCGGACGAGTTCGCGGACGCGTTTGCCCGGGCGTGGTACAAGTTGACCCACCGCGACATGGGACCTCGCACACGGTGTCTCGGCTCGTGGGTTCCCGAGGAACCGCAGCTATGGCAAGACCCGGTCCCCGATGCCGATCATGAACTGATCGATGATCAAGACATCGCCGCCCTGAAGGGCAAGTGCCTTGAATCGGGGCTGTCCATTTCCCAACTGGTTTCGACCGCGTGGGCGTCTGCGGCGACATTCCGCGGCACCGACAAGCGCGGCGGCGCTAACGGGGCACGCATTCGCCTTGCGCCGCAGAAGGATTGGGCAGTCAACAATCCGTCAGAGCTGGCGGAGGTTCTTCAGACATTGGAGGGGATTCAATCTGACTTTAACGGGTCCCAGTCCGACGGGAAACAGGTTTCGCTCGCCGACCTGATCGTGCTTGGCGGATGTGCTGCGGTCGAGGCTGCGGCGAAGAACGCCGGTGTGGATGCTCAGGTTCCCTTCGCTCCGGGCCGCACCGATGCGGTGCAGGAGCAGACTGACGTGGAATCGTTCGCCGTGCTTGAACCGACGGCGGACGGATTTCGCAACTATCTCGGAAACGGTCATGAGAAACCCGCCGAAGAGTTGCTGGTGGATCGAGCGCAAATGTTGACGCTAACCGCTCCCGAGATGACGGTACTCGTCGGAGGCATGCGCGTCCTTAATGCTAACGGCGGTCGGTCAGATCTCGGCGCCTTTACGGAACAGCCGGAGACGCTGACGCCGGACTTCTTCGTGAACCTGCTTGACATGGACACGGAGTGGGTGGCGTCCACGGCAGCAGCAGATGTATTCGAAGGACGCGACTGCACGACCGGCGAATTGAAACGGACGGGCAGCCGTGTCGATCTCGTGTTCGGCTCGAACTCGCAGCTCCGAGCCATTGCGGAGGTCTACGCGTGCAACGACGCCGGAGAGACCTTTGTGCGCGACTTCGTGGCTGCGTGGAACAAGGTCATGAATCTTGATCGGTTTGACCTAACTTAATCTCGGCGGATATGGGCAGTGGGAGCAATCAAACGACCGATCAGGGAGTGCGATAGAAATCCCCTGCCCAGTCTCCCAATACCTACCAATTCGCTTCGCATTGTCGGCGTCACAATCTCTCTTTACCTCCTAACTATTTTAGCACGCTTGCGCGGCACTAAATGAGGCGGAGGTTCATCAAACTCAACACCATTCTGCTCCGCTTGCATCTTGCGCTCGTACCACGAAATCCATACTTTATCCCTCGCATTTGCCCCTTCTATTCTACCCCTTTGTTTTGCCAATCGAGTCTCACCGTCGCGTTCTTTTTTCATCCACCGCCATAGTAGAAATAAATCTATCATGACTATACCTTATTCACTGTCGTTTTCAAGAGATTCTCTTGCAGATAGACGGAGAGGGTTCCGCAAAACATCAATTTGCGAATACCTGTTACCGTCGCGCGACACCGCATCTCGATTATTCATGCTTCTCGGTCTCGACAACGTTTTTGTATAGCAGTTGCCGAATCTCCCTGATGTCCGCCCTTAGCTCTGCATTCTCCGCTTTGATATCTGCCTTCATGCCCGCCATGTCGGATTTCAACTCGGCAATTTCAGATTTTAGCTCCCCTTTCATGGCTGCCATGTCGGATTTTACCTCGGCTATATCTTCTTTGAGGTCCGCCTTAACCTCAGCTATTTCAACCCTGAGTTCGGTCTTTACTGCCGTTACTTCCGCTTTGGTCGCCATCGAGGTGGTGAGCTTCCACCACAACCCCACAATCCCGACCAGTAGGGCGATAAACTTAATCCATTCTTCCATTACTATCTCCTACCCTCATTATTTTTCACTTAGTGGTTTATTTTCCAAAAAAATATGGTTAGTGTTGGGAGCCGGTGCGGTTAGAAACCGCACCTACCGGCGTGGTAGAACAGTTTCTTGTGCCAGTCTCGCAAGCGTTAAATTCTTAGCGAATAGACCACTTAGTGGTTTATTTTCCAAAAAAATATGGTTAGTGTTGGGAGCCGGTGCGGTTAGAAACCGCACCTACCGGCGTGGTAGAACAGTTTTTTGTGCCAGTCTCGTAAGCATTAAATTCTTAGCGAATAGACCACTTAGTGGTTTATTTTCTAAAAAAATATGGTTAGTGTTGGGAGCCGGTGCGGTTAGAAACCGCACCTACCGGCGTGGTAGAACGGTTTCTCGTGCCAGTCTCGTAAGCATTAAATACTTAGAGAATAGACCACTAAGTGGTTTATTTTCCAAAAAAATATGGTTAGTGTTGGGAGCCGGTGCGGTTAGAAACCGCACCTACCGGCGTGGTAGAACAGTTTTTTGTGCCAGTCTCGTAAGCATTAAATTCTTAGCGAATGAACCACTTAGTGGCTTCATCTCATCAATGAGTGCGTCAATATCATCATCCGAAACCGCTTCATACTCCTGAAAAGAGGCCTCGGACAACTTTCCGGCATTCGATGCATGAGAATTGGTGTAATTCTCACAATCCCCCTCAATAAAGGCTAACTGCATCTCCGCGCTGTCCTCCAGTTGATGCGGCTCGCGGCATAGACCGCGACTTTTTCCGGTAGAATGTTAACATTGCCGCCGCATTTTGGCAACCATTTCTCGGATGTCGCCCGCGGAAACAGCATCTGAAATTTGCACCTGGCACCAAAAGAAATTTGGATATGTTCAGGTAAGGTTTTTCGAGGTGCAAATCCCGTGTCTGATACCCCGATCTCGATACCCTCAGTATTGGGACAAAACGAATCTTTGATCAGATGCCGACAATATCGCACAGTAGGGCTAAAAGCAGTGGGCTGTGGCGACTTGGTGCAGGGATCGGTTGTACGCGGACGATTGGAGAGCGGAACAATGACTAGAAGGGAAGCGGAAATCGCGTAGTTGGCGATCGAGGATTGGTTTGGTCGCGACCAGGAGCGAAACTCCATTGCACTCACTGGCCGTTCGCTTGCTCGCTCCTACAGGGTTTGAGGAATCCGGTGTTGTTCAGGTGGCGCGCCGAAGTTTGGAGTGAAGCCAAGTCCGGTTTCGATGACCAATTAGTACGAGGCTCGCCAACAAACAGAGAATGGGAAACCAATCGCCGTAGCGCGTGTAAAGCGTCGCCCCTGTGCTCTGATGATTTTTCAGAGGCACTTCTTCTACCAGAACGCCATCGGGTTGGGCTGGGGTGATAGTGCGACTGGTTATCCTCCCGAACGGATCGATTATGCAGGAGATTCCTCCGTTGGCACAGCGGAAAACGGAGATGCGGTTTTCGACGGCTCGGAACGGCGCGGCGGATAGATGTTGGGCGGGTGCAGTCGTGCCTACAAACCAAGAATCGTTGGTCAAGATACCCATAATGTCTGCCCCCTTCGCCACGAACTTGCGAAAGAGATTGGGGAACACCGACTCAAAACAGATGGCAATTCCCATTTCGGCATCTTCTATATCGGCGAGCGGCAAAAGGTTGATCGACTTTCCGGGTGCGAATGTCTCGAATTGGATGAAGTTCGGAAGGGCGCTGGAGAACGGCACATATTCCCCGAAAGGCACCAAATGCATCTTGGAATAGTTGCCGAGTTTCTCGTTCGATGGAGAGAGCAGCAAGACACTGTTGTATACCTTCTTGTCAACCCCTCTGACTGCCGTGCCGGCAAGGAGATAGATTTGGCCGTTTTGCAGCGTTTCGGATAGCTGTTTTTTATACGATTTCGCCTGCCCGGAGGTTATTTGGGGGTGAATAGAAGTTTCGGGCCACACGACCATATCCGGGTTAGCGGCATTCGCTTTTTCGGTTAAACGAAGGTATCGCTTGAAGATCCGGGGGGCGTGTTTCGATTTCCACTTCTCGGCTTGCGGTATATGACCGGGAACAAGCCCGAGTTTAACGCGCGCTGCCGCACTTCCTGAATTGGATAAGCAGAACGCGCCGTAGGCGAACGTGAGTGCCGCAATGGCGACCGGGAATACAACTCCCTTGATTGCACTTCGCCAGTTGGAAGACGAGATGACTAAGTACGCGATTGCCGCGTTGAAAAGCACGATAACGAAGCTAACGCCGTAGACCCCGGTGATGGAGGAGATTTGGATGGCGGCGTGATTGCTCCACTGGGAGTAGCCCATGCTACCCCACGGAAAACCTGTCAGTAACCAACTCCTAATCCACTCCAACCCTGTCCAAAACAGCGCTGCCGGAAAAATGAACGACATCCCCGATTTTCGCGGCAACTGATGCACCGCGAGTGAAAAGACGGCGAAGTACAGAGCCGCGTAGGCGACCAGAGCCGCATATCCCAGCACAGTGACAAAAATGTTTGCAAACGGGTAGAGCAGCACAATCCAGTAGATTAGCCCCCCGAAGAACGTCAATCCAGAAATATAACCGATCCGGAAGGCGGATTTTACGTTTGGGACGGACTTTACGGCTATCAAAAGTGGTACAAGTCCTATCCATGCGAGCGGGAACAGGTTAAAACTGGGGTGGCTCAGGACAAGAAGAATGCCGGAAAGAATGGCGAGAATGGTATTTCGATGATGTTTCATAGATCTGTTCGCGCGATTCGAGATTCTCGCAGGTAAGCCTGACGTTCGGTGCATGGAGCTAGGATGTTTTGGTCGGAAGGTTGATTGTGCCAAGGATCTTATCGTCGGGAGATTCTAACCAACGGGACGGAGGTGTGTCAACGTGAAAGAGGTACACTTACCCCAAGCTACGGGTTGAACAGATTGGTTCGTGCAGGATAAAACCGCCAAATCACGACGACAGCCAAAATAGCTCTACCACACCCCCAACTTAAACAGATGTGAAATCTTGATAAATAGGATGCGCTCGGTATCGTCCTCTTCGTCTCGATTGTCGTTATAGACAATAAAGAAGGTGCATTCAGGACGATATTCATATGCAAATAGGAGGAAGATGCGCCGTTCGTTTTCTATGGTGAATTCCGAGGTGGTTCTAGCGTACATGCGTTGCGCGAATTGGTAGTTGACCGTGAAACGCCGTGTCCATTCCGTAAGTTCGCGGTCTTCAATCAGACGCTGCATTATGATTTCAAAACTTAGCTTGGAGGTGGGACGCAGGGTGATCTCGGGTCTAATGAAAAAGGTATCCTTATCATCACGCACCCCCACCGACCCAAAGTTCCGAATTGAGACCCACTTGGGCGGTGACCAGCCCACGTAAAACCTGACGACTTTATCTGTATAAGCGATGCGCTCCTCGGTTACATGGAAGTACCACTGGGGACCAAGCCAGAGGAAAAAGTCTTGGATTCTGATTGATCCGTTAATTCCTCGTTGCTCGTTGGTGCGATATCCGGCATGGTTTTCCAAACGCTCATATCTTACGCCGCCCCGCAGGCGTTTCAACAGCCCCTCATAATGCTTGGTATACCGAGTAGAAAGAAAAAGCCCGCGGCGGTTGATGCGTGGAATAAACCCCGTCTCCAGATCGAAATGTTCGCCGATGTCGGTGTAACGTATATCAAATGAGAAGCGGTTCGTGCGACGCAATAATTGGGCAAAAATCAAGTCGTCGCTCTTGACGCCGGATTTCCATTCTCTCGCGTATTCGAGATTAAGGTCTACGTTGCCCGGCAACGTGAATCGGGCATCCGCTCCGGAAGCCCGATCGTATAAACTCCCACGCTGTTTGTTCACTCCCAGAAACCCAATTGACGAGGTTCTGCCCAACTCTCGCTGCAAACGAAAGACGGAATAGTTGTATTCACCCAAGGGTAGGCGCCTCTCCTCAATCTCTTCGTCCGGATCCTCGGGGCCGGCTTGCGCGCTAAGCACGGCAAGGTTGTATCCACCAAGCTTTCCAGCCATCTTCGCGCCCCCAGACAAATCACCGACACGCCGGCTGTAAAATAGTTCGACCGGCATCTGAAAAATCTCGTTTCCTTCCAAGAAGAAGGGTCGCTTTTCCGGAAAACGCAGCGGTATGTCCGACAGATTGACGCGGTCCGGATCCGCCTCAATTTGGGCGAAGTCGGGGTTAATCGTGAAATCTACAGACATGCTGGAGAACGGGTAACGCAGATCGAGCCCCAGGTCGGCCTTCATTTCCGGATCTTGGCCGTTTAGCTGCTGAGGTTTGGCAACGCCAAAAGGTTTAATCTCCAGTGATCGTTTCGTTACAAGTTTGTCCACGGGTAGATTCGTCAGACGGCCAAAACGCGATACGGCGTATTCGCGGTTGCCAACGTTTGCCCAAGATTGTTCCTCTTCGCGCGATTCATCGTGCCGCCAAAAATTGACGCCCCAGGCTACGGACGGATTCTGAGATTTGGGAAAACGGAGCTCGGAAAAGGGAATAGAAAATTCGGCGGTCCACTTGTCCGCATGAACCGCGGCGCGACCGTCCCAATCACAGTCCCACGGAAGCGCGGAACCTAACTCGGATCCGCCGCGTCTCACATTTGAGCCTTCATTGATGATTCGGCGATCTCGCTGCGTCCCAAGAGGATTCAATGCGAATGCGTAGCAGTTACGTCTGTCGAGGAATGTGTCAAGGAACACCTCGACATAATCATCAGAAAAGAACCGAGAATCCCGCCGCGTCGAATTTGCGGCGAGTCGATTCATATCATCCTTGAAACATTCAAAACCGACATAGAGTCGATTTCGATCAAAGGTAACGAATACTTTGGTTGTCTGGGTAGCAGGTTCGCCCGGCGCCGGACCGTATTGAATGAAATCTCCGGTCCGTGCCGCTTTTTGCCAGCAGAGGTCATTGAGCGTGCCATCAATCTTCGGTGGGGAATCGGTCACCACTGCTTCAATGGTTCTGAGGATCGGGGCAGCGGGATAGCATTCGCTGCAGATCCAAAGAGCTAGAAAAACCCCCAACGCTATGCGATGTGGAGGTCTATGCATGTGAGTGAGAGCCTGTTTGACAAATGGTGGCAGAGACATTATATTATCCACACCATGTTCAAAATCTGCTAAAATTTGACGGTCAACTGTAGGGTTGATTTCATACGCTGAAGAAAAGATGTGACGTTAAGATGCGTTCAAATAATACCCTTTTCCATTGCAGATTTTCTTGTAGTAGGCTATCATTTCAAAATCCAATCCATTACGCCCTTTTAAGTGCAACACTATTGTATTCCGGAAAAGAGCGACGATAGCGCGAGAATCAGTAGAAATAAACCTTCGTAGTATAGCGCGACCTCATCGGTTTGTAAACCTGTTCAACACCTCATACGTTTTTGAGCGAGTAGCAGAAACAGATCACTCCAACGAACTAGTGTTAGGAGATTAATCAATGCAGCGAGTAAACCTATCTTTGGTAGCCACGGTCGTGTTGATAGCGACGACAATTCTGCCTCCCACTTCAGGATTGGCGGGTCCTGGCACACAAGGCGCTCAAATTTTAGACCTTGGCGGCGGAACGCGTGCGACGGCATTGGGGGATGCGTTCACGGCTGTTGATGGGGACGTGACTAGCGCCCTGTGGAATCCCGGCGGATTGGGAATCATCCAAGACAGGCAGGTGGCACTTTCGTACAAGAATCAAGGAGACATCTTCGGCGAGGCGGGGGAAGGACTGTATTATGCGTTCTTTGCCGGAGCCATGCCGATTGGCGATGCCGGCATTCTCGGAGCGACGCTCCAGCTTGAGGGACAAGGCACTATCTTGGTCACAACGGATTCTCCCAATCCCATCAGGGAGGAAAACCTGGGGACGAATTGGATATTGACATTTTCATACGCCGACCAATTAACCGAGCGGCTATCCGCCGGATTGAACGGCAAGATTATCAGGCTCAAGTTAGGGCAGGAGAGCGGCGGTGCTTATGCCGTTGATTTTGGTGCGCAGTACGATTTGTTGAATGCATTTTTGCCGGTAAAAATCGGAGCCGCCCTCCAGAACTGGGGCACACGCCTGCACTTCATAGACGAGAATCAAAGCGATCCGCTCCCCCGCAAGTTCAGGTTGGGGACGGCTGTGGTGCTCTACGAAGAAACAAATCATCGGGTCAGTCTTATTGGAGATATAACGGCATCTATCCATAAGTTAATTGAGGATGAAGAAGAGATAGAACGACACTTGAAAGAACATCCCGACCAAACGCGTAGCGACGTACTTTCAGATCGAGGCGTTGGCATACGTGCCTTTGAATGGAGGCATTTACGGAAAAGCATCGGCGTCGAATATTGGCTCGGAAAGCTTCTTGCGTTGCGCGTTGGTTACAAAACGGAACCGGGGATAGAATTGTTGAATTTTTCGGATCATCTGACATATGGCTTGGGCGTGAAATTGCTTGACTATCAGTTTGACTACGCAGTGGAAGTGCCGCGCGGGCCCAATGGAAAAAGATTAAACGTTTTCGAACTCATGCTTCGGTTCTAGGATGAATGGCAGAACAAGATCCACCTTCTCGCATCCATGCTAGGCAGAAACTTTAGGCGTTTAAGGTACGAATTTAATCGAATGGAGACCGCACGGTAATGAGTTGGAGAGTTGGGCGAGGGGCCGCAGCAGCATTGATGGGTTGCGTGTTGTTCTCATGCACTTGTTTGAGTATAGCATCAAGCGTGGAGACTGAGAATCATAATTCCGAATTTGCCGTTTTGCTCATGAAGTCTGCGCTTGGCACGAGGACATTGGGAGCGCAAGCGGAAGGTTTGCTTCCGAGGGAACCGATGAAGTCGCCTAATCGCGCGTTCCTGTCTTCACTCGTTGTACCGGGATCGGGTCAGCTATATGTTGGCGCAAAACGGGGCTATTTGTTCCTTGCCGCGGATGTTGCGCTTCTGGTGGGTTATTTTATCACGCGTAGCGACGCCGAAAACTTACGTGATGAATACCGAGATCTAGTCAGGGAGCATGTTATCTTTGACGGTCCTGGCACGTTTGAAACCTGGGACCCAATTGAGGATTTCGAACACGCTACACTCTTTGACAACTGGCATAACGTTTATACCGAAAATAACGGAGAACCGCTTGATCGGACAGGAAAATGGTATTGGGACGACCGCCGCGCGTTTAAGGATGAAGACAGGAAGGGGGACGATGACTCGCCCAACCGCGAAGAAGCTTTGCGTTTGAGATACGAAGCTAACGACAAATTCGAGTTCGCGCGAACTCTATTGGGTGGTGTCATCTTGAATCATGCGATCAGTGCGGTCGAAGCCCGTATCGTTGCCAAGAGACATAACAAGAAGAAGGATTCTCGATTGACCTCGTTCAAACCGATAGATTTGGATTTACGGACAACAGTGTTGCCGGATGGCGTTGAAAGCCAACTCGTTCTACGCGCGACCTTCTAAACTTACCCGACAGTTTTTTCATGTATAAAATATGCCACGGTCAAAGCCCTGCGCACGAAGCGCAGGGCTATTTTTTTTGCCCGATAGGAGACGGGAGGGCAAAAAACTAGGTATTGACACGCATATTCGACTTTGCTAAACTAGGAACTCCTCCCAAGCTGAGGCGAAAAGCAATCTGCGGCAGTAAAGGAGAGACACCTGGTAGGTTGCCAAATCTCATTCCAGATCCGCAATGTCAATGCTTGAAATTGAACCGATTCAGAATCCAGTCGATGCCATTGTAACTGTTCCGGGATCGAAGAGTTATACGAACCGCGCATTACTGATTGCTTCACTTGCCAAAGGACATTCCAGGCTGACGGGCGCGTTGTTTAGCGATGATACCCGCTACATGTATGAGGCACTCAGACAGTTGGGCATAGCTATCGCCGCTAACGAAGATCGATGCTCGTTCGACGTGGTCGGCAGCGGCGGCAAAATTCCGGTGAATCGTGCGAGTCTCTATGTAGGAAATTCCGGGACAACTACGAGATCGCTAATCAGTTATGTCGGACTGGGGAAGGGAGAGTACGTTATCGATGGCGACGAACCTATGCGCCGCAGTCGTCCAATTTCCGATTTGCTGGACAGTCTGAGGCAGGTTGGCGTGGATGCACGTTCACAATTCGACAACGGCTGCCTCCCCGTAGTCGTGTGTGCAAACGGACTTCAGGGCGGGCATACACGTTTGAACGCCAGCAAAAGCAGCCAATTCTTGACCTCGCTGATGCTAGTTGCCCCGTATGCGGTCAATGGGCTAGAGATTGAAATTATAGATAAACTTAAGAAACCGTACATCGACATCACCATGTCGGTGATGGAGGCATTCGGAGTTCATGTAGTCAACAAAGACTACCGTTATTTTCAGATTGCTCCCGGACAACAATATTCACCGCGCGAATATGCCATTGAACCGGATGCTTCCAGCGCATCGTACTTTTTTGCGGCCGCCGCCTTGACAGGTGGCCGAGTGCGCGTCAATAATCTGACTGCGGATTCCACTCAGGGTGACATTAGATTCGTCGATATACTTGAAAAGATGGGTTGCCGTGTGAATCGATATTCTAGCGGAATCGAAGTCATGGGACCGGAGCAACTTGCAGGAATTGACGTAGACATGAACGCGATATCCGATACGGCACTTACGCTGGCTGCAATCGCTCCGTTCGCTCGGGAGCGCGTAGTTATTCGGAATATTCAGCACACGCGGTGGCAAGAAACAGATCGGATCTATGCCATGGTCGCGGAGCTGCAGAAACTGGGCGTAGATGTCGTTGAGCATCAGGACGGCGTCGAAATCCATCCGTCAGACGTCAAGCCGGCAGAGATTGATACCTATGATGATCATCGGGTGGCGATGAGTTTCTCCTTGGTTGGCCTGAAAGTACCGGGGATACGAATTAGGAATCCAGGCTGTGTCAGTAAAACCTTCCCAAACTTTTTCGATGTTTTGGCAGATCTGCGGTAACCTGTCTGTCCTACGAGTTCGTAGTCCTTACCGTCAACGGAATTTAGACGACCTTAGCATCATTCCAGATCGCAGGAAATATCTACATTGCCATAGTTCAACAGGCTTAGCTCTCCATCAGTTCGAGAAACTTCTCGCCAAAAATCCTCACCGTAATGCTGAGTCCGCGCCAACTTCGTAGTCCTCGTCCTGCCATTGACAAGCGGCGTCGTGTCATTTTCTTAGATTCGGGTATCATCTCTCTGGTGCAAACGAGACGTGTCCAAGCGGTTTATTTTCTAAATAGATAGTGCTTATGGGGCGTTTGGATGATTGTCTGAACTGTGATTTATGAGATTACGGGATTACCTTGATTGCTAGTGTCTAGTTGTCCAGTGGTGAGTTAATTAAACCGTTCCCTTGAAGCCCACTAGGATTTAGGAAGAAACCAAGTTTTCAGGAAAAACTTGGTTTCAAGGTGCGTTAATACTTAGAAAATTAACCACTAAGCGGCGAATTGTGGAATAATTCAGTCTGGGCAAATAGGCTGAAATCGCACGATGAATCGTATTCAATCATCATATTAGGAAACAAGGAGCCGTACTATGTCCAACACTATACCGAAGCCAGAATCGTTTTTCGGATTCCGGATCGGGAGCGACCGTAAGATTGCGCGCTGGGACAAGATAGTCGATTACTTCAATTTGATGGCGGAAGAAAGCGGAAATATTCAGGTCGTAAATTTGGGCGCAACGACGGAAGGGAATCCTTTCTTACTGGCTATTATTTCGTCAGCAAGCAATCTTGCGCGCCTGGAAGAACTGAAGAAAATCAATGCACAGATTGCCGATCCGAGGGGACTTTCACAGGCAAGGATCAGCCGCTTAGTCAATAATGGTCGTGCCGTGGTGTGCCAGAGCATGAGTCTACACGCGAGCGAGATTGCAGCGACGCAGATGTCGGCAGAACTAGCCTACGACTTGGTCTGCGGTATGGACAAGGAAACGACGGAGATTTTAGAGAACACGATTTTTCTGATGATTCCCTGTTTTAATCCCGACGGCCAAATAATGGTTACAGACTGGTACAACGAACACGTTGGTACGGAATACGAAGGCGCGCCGTTGCCGTGGTTATATCACAAATATTGCGGGCACGATAATAACCGAGACGCATTCATGCTTAATCTGGTCGAATCGCAATACATGGCGCGTATCATGTTTCAAGAGTGGCATCCACACGTGTTCCAAGATCATCATGAGATGGGCGCCTATGGCGCAAGGTTATTTGTCGCTCCATATTGCGAACCCATTCATCCGCACGCCGACCCGCTCGTATGGCGCGAACTCGGTTGGTACGGGAGTCACATGGCGTACAAACTTGAAGAAGCCGGAATTCAGGGGGTGGTCAACGGCGCGCTTTTCGGCGGCTGGGCACATCTTGGATTTCATTGGATGGGCAATTACCACAATGTTGCCAGTATGCTGACAGAAACGGCGCAGGCTAGACTGGCAACACCGATCTATATCCATCCTCACCAACTTTCAGGCGATGGGGGTACGCTCCGCGGAATGCCGCACTACAAAGCACAGACCAATTTTCCTAGTCCTTGGGGAGGAGGTTGGTGGCGGCTTCGCGATATGGTAGAACAGCAACTTGTCGCATCAAAGGCAGTGTTGCATCTAGCTGCGAAATATCGTGAGACCGTACTGGGCAATGCGGTGCAGAAAGCGCTCCGACAAACGGAGCGAGGCGAAAGAGAGGCTTCAGCCGGATACTTCGTTAGAGCCGACCAACATGACCCGTTGACGGTAAACACGCTAATCAGCAGGTTGCTGCTCCAAGGCATTGAGATACAGAAAACGCGCCATCAAGTGAGGTTAGGAGATGTAACTTATCCGTCAGGTACATTCTTCCTCCCGATTAATCAACCGAAACGCGGCGCGATCAAATCATTGCTGGATCGCACCTTTTTCCCGGACGACGCATGGACGCGTTTTCAGGATGGCACTCCGAATCGACCATACGATACCGTAACAGACACGATGGCAGAAATGATGGGAGTAATCGCCGAACCGGTGCAAGCGGATTGCACTGCGCTTGCTTCGAAGAAGCGGGCGTTTGTCAAGGTATCCGAGTCGACAGCGCCTGCCGGAGACGTCATCGGTTCCGGCAACTATGGCTACGTCATCGATCCGCGTCTCAACGAAGCATATCGTGTTGTAAATCAACTTCTTGGGAACGGCGCGGAAATCTGTCGGCTAACAACGGAGGTCGAAGTTGGCGGTGAAACTTTGCCCGTTGGCAGTTTTCTGATTAACGGTATAGAAAGGCGAGAATTGAACGCATTGGCGCGGACATCGGGAGTTTCATTCTACGGTGTGAATCACTCTCTCGTGAGCGAAATGGGATCGCTTATCTCCCGGCGCATCGGTTTGTACAACCGGTACTGGGGAGGCAACATGGACGAGGGGTGGACACGTCTCACACTGGAGCAATTTGGATTCTCGTATCAGACTTTGCGGGATGATAGGATTGTAGCGGGAGATCTAAACGAGACGTACGAAGTGATTGTCTTTCCCGATGATTCGACGGAGATGATTGTCGGCGGAGGCGAAGAGACTGAGAAGCTGCTCCGAACTATCCCCGTACCTGAAGATTACAGGAGTGGACTAGGTGACGTTGGAGTAGAAAACATCAAGGCTTTTGTCGAGAATGGCGGTACACTAATAACGATAAACCGCGCGTGTGAATTCGCTATAGAAAAGCTGGGATTGCAGGTGCAGAACGATGTGAAGGGCAAACCGGACAAAGAGTTCTTCTGTCCGGGTTCTACTCTTCGCGTTGACGTGGACACGTCCCATCCGCTCGGTTACGGTATGCCATCCGGTGCGCTGGCCCTGTTTTGGGATAGCCCCGTGTTTTCGATCGGCGGTTCCCACTTCAATGACCGATATGATGTGGTTGCCTCCTATCCGGAACGTGACCTCCTTCAGAGTGGTTGGCTTGTTGGTGAGGAGCATCTTTCCAATCGCGCGGCTGTGGTGTCGGTCAAATACGGGGTGGGACACGTGATATTGTACGGATTCCGCGTTCAATTCCGCGCTACAACCCACGGAACGTTCAAGTTGTTGTTTAACGGTTTGCTGGGTGAATAGGCGGTATGAATCAACCAGTCTTGGATATGTAAACGAATTAGACCATGTAACTGTTTAGTCCACCGGTCTGGATTTGCCAATCCAGACCGAGCGGGCAGAGAACGCGCCGAGTATAGAAGTACAATGCTGATTCAGGCGAATCGGGGCTTACATGCCCAAAGCGGGCATGCAATGAATTGTACTGCTACGAACCAAACGATGCACTAGACAGTTAAAATCCATTGAATAAAGAGATAGAAAATGGCGATATTTGAAAAAGACGTCTTGGAAAAAAGGAGGCGACACGCTGCCGAAGCGTTAGGAAATCAGTCGCCGACTGTTCTGATTGGTGCGGGCGAGCCGATTTCCATCCCCGGGGGGCTTGACCAAACCTATCCCTTTACGGCGCATCCCGAATACTACTGGCTGACCGGTTCTCAACGCTCAGGCGGAGTTCTTGCATATAGCCAACAGGAGGGCTGGACCCATTTTGTTCGCCCGGTTACGCCAACGGAACGGTTATGGGAAGGGAACCCAGACGCACCTGAAGGCAAGGATATCGCCGGACTCTCCGACTGGTTGGAGCGCAACTCCAGCACGGAAATAGCAGTGCTTGGCTCGCCTATCCAAGGCGTCGAGGGTGATGAAGAATTCGCTGTGGAGATGAGGGCGCGGCTCGATACGGTACGGCGACGCAAGGATTCCGCGGAGGTAGGGCTCCTTGAACGCGCAGTCAAAGCCACGGCGGCGGGGCACGCTAAGGCGCGCGAGGTCATTCGACCCGGAATAAGCGAGCGTCGAATCCAGGTTGAATTGGAAGCGGAAATGTTTCGACAAGGGGCGGATAGCGTGGGTTACGGTACGATTGTGGGAGTCGGTTCGCATGCGGCCGTGCTCCACTTCGAACCCGGTGAACGGATTGTGAACGCTGACGATCTGGTGCTGATAGACGCAGGCGGGGCGATTTCCGGTTACACGGCGGATGTGACACGCACGTATCCCGCCGAGAATGGGTTCACATCGAGGCAGCAAGCCATCTATGACCTGGTACTTGCTGCAGAGTCCGAGGGAATTTCGAAATGCTGCATCGGTATAGAGTGGCACCATGTACACCGTGCGTCGGCGAGTGTCCTCGCGCGTGGATTGCGGGATCTCGGAATTCTCAAAGGCGAAGTGGACGGTCTACTCGATTCGGGGGCGATTGCCCTGTTCTTCCCGCACGGCATCGGTCACATGACGGGACTTGGAGTGCGCGATGTTGGCGGACATGCCCCAGGGCGCGACAAGGTTGAATCGTGCTGCGGGGTGCGCGTGAGGATAAATTTCCCATTGGAAGAACACTTCCTAATGACGGTGGAGCCTGGAATCTACTTTGTTCCTGCCATCCTTGATGACCCGGAGAAGCGTGAGCGTTTCCGGGACAGTGTAGATTGGGAGTCGCTTGGCGACTGGAGATCGGTTGGAGGAGTTCGGATTGAGGATAATGTTCTGATTACTGCGAACGGACCGCGTGTAATTACGGCGGAGATACCAAAGTAATGACGCCCGGAAAATCGGGCCTGAACTACTGCTGTTCTTTCGAAAGCGCGAAAAATCGGACCGAATTGATGCTGCCCCTGCCTCGTATTCTTTTCTGGTTAATCCGAACAGCGTCGGCCTTTAGAACTACATTAATTTCAATCGGAAATCCTACAGTCTTCTTGATTTTCTTAATTCGCTTCCAATTATTCTCCGAGTTGCGAGCATAAATATCAACATTAGTCACTGTTCCTTCGCCCAAAATAATGATTCTCCGGATTTCTCTTTTCTCGGGAATTGAGTACATTAGTGGTTTATTTTCCAAGAAAATATGGTTATGTTGGGTGCCGGTGCGGTTAGAAACCGCACCTACCGGCGTGGTAGAACGGTTTCTGTGACTTTCTCATCAACTTGGATATATTGCTGTTCCGAGAGCAAGGTCGCACAGCTAGTGACTAACAAACAACTGATGAACAGGTGCGGGTGAAATCTTCTCATAGTGTTACCTCCCAGGTATGCCAATTGATTTGCCGTCCATGATGAACCAAAACATATCGTAAACGAGAATGTCACTTGCTTTGATGTACGCAGAATGATTGGGAAAGGTCAAAATCGAGAATTGCAGATGGGGTGCGGACTGCTGCGAGAGCGAATGCTTACACGAGAGGCCAACGCCAAAAATGCTCCTCCAATTGGCTTTGGGCGGAGGAGAACCGAGGATGTCTGAGACGAGTGAGGGGACGTTAGTCGGGAAACACCGAATAAGATGCTGTTTTTTTTGACCCTTTGGAGCATTTTCGCGTATATATCGTTAGCTGTACGGATTAGAGGTGTGCTATGTCATGCGAACCAACTGATCAGGAGCTTGTGATACGTCTCAAGAGGGGTGACCTTACGGCTCTTGCCGCGCTTGATCAGCGTTACCGCGTGCGCATGATTCGACTGATTGCACAGATGGCCAGATCCTACGAGGAAGCGGAGGACATCTATCAAGAAGCGATTCTCAAGGTCGTGTCACACATTGATTCCTTTGATCATCGCCGCAGCTATCACGCCTGGCTACATCGGGTCGCGAAAAATCAGTGCATTGACAATTATCGACGCAATTATCATGTTGAGGTAGACCGCAATGACGATGTTCTCGCAGCGGTACCTGGCAGCGGACGTGATCCGTTAGATGAGGCAACTGACAGGGAACTACAAGGAGAAATCCAGAAAGCGATTGACGCGCTTCCAAAGCGTCAGCGATCAGTCGCAAAACTACGTCTGCTTGAAGGGCTTGGGTATCGGGAAATTGCCAAACAGATCGGGGGCAGTGTACAAGCGGTTAAGTCTTTGTTCAGCGTGGCACGAAAATCCTTGCAGGTGAAACTGCGATTCTATCTAAGTTGCTTCGTTTTGCCGTGGAGAGGTTTCCGACACCGTGTAGATGGATCAGGTGTTTCTGCATCCACGGCGACACCGATCTCAGGGTTTATCTCGATAGCTGCACATCTAGCAGTTGTAACGGTCCTAATCTACGGTTCGATGGATGTGACCGGCGAAAACCATACGAATGAATCTCAGGAAACGAATATTGTCACCCTCACAAATCCGGCGCATGTTCGCTCTCCATTGCCGACCAGCGAGGGGAATTCTCGTGAATCTCCAGCCCGGCAGGATTTACCTTTCTCACGAAGAAGCGTGCACAGGAAAACGCCGATACTGGAACCTCGTACGCTGGAAGCGGTTTGTCCGGCTCAAGCATCTAATGTATTGGATTCAAGTTCCCTTATACTCACGCCAAAGAAAATGGATATAGTCGTCCCTGAATTAATTTCGGCGATTATATCTATCACGCCAGACGAGGTCTTTGCCGCAACACGGCTTGGTATACGTATGAACCACTGTCTCGACAGAGCCGTCATCGCTCGCCTCAATCCACGGATAAATCCCGACAGAGAGATAGGATCATTTGTCTCTCAGTTGAGTATTCCTGACGAGAAGATTGGAAATCCTCGCGTGATCGCTGGAGAAAAACGCTTCCACATGCAGGCATCTAGCCACTCAATCAGCAATGCCTTCCGCCGTCTTCGCGCCGTCCGAAGCGCTCAAGAGTTTGACGCATACTCTCTTGCCCAATTGCGACGAGTCGCTCGAAGCGCAGGCCAACATCCGCTCTTAATCTCTCACTGTGACCCAACCGATCTGCGCGAATTGCTGGCGGAAAACTGGACGCCGATTGTGATGTTGCGATCACTTGTAGGCGGTACACACCCGTGGGTGATGACTGCATGGGACACAGAAGCTGGTCAGATCAGCCTAACAAATCCGCTTGAACGACACACGAAGCGGCTAAGCGAAACACCGTTCATCGAGGCTTGGCAAAGGGGAAGTTCCCCGTCAACTTGTCTGCTATTGGCTGCCCAACCTTTGCCCGATAGTGCCCTCATCTTTTCCTCTTCCCAGAAACACGTGTCGGCGGTCGCCGATAACAGCCCCCGCATTTGGCACTAGGCATCAAAACTCTCATCATTCCGAAGTTTCGCACGGAATCTAGTTCCGTCCAAATTCTTCGTTTTCTGCGGATTGAATGTCACACTGCTTTACTTGATTGTCGTGCCGATTCTACACCGAAAAGCCGTGCCTTACCTACGCGTCGTAGTCGGACTTTGACTATTTTGAATCTATTCACGTATTGAATATGGAACCATTCAACATTTGGCGACTTAGTGGTTTATTTTCCAAAAAAATATGGTTATTGTTGGGTGCCGGTGCGGTTAGAAACCGCACCTACCGGCGTGGTAGAACCGTTTCTTATGCCAGTCTCGTAAGCATTAAATTCTTAGCTCGACTTTGTACATTTGTAGGGTGGGCACTGCCCACCATTTCTTGTAAGGTGCGTACTGCAATCAAGTGAATGAATAATGAGCGCGATGGAGATCTTCCAGCCTTTGAGAGCGCCAGCGGCGCGAAAGGTGTATAGCAAGCCAAGCCACACTAAACCAAAGCCCCGGCGTGGGATCAACTGAGCAAATAGCGAAGACGATAGAGATCTAAAGGTTAGAGGCTTTTAGAAATCGCCAGCGATTTGCCCCGATGCATCGGGTTGCGTGAAACACCAGTTCTAGTCTATAGCGAAGACTTTTTCACACGTCAACCCATAAGACCAGATGGGTAAAATCTCACCCGTTTTTCTCCAGCGCTTGATTGACACCGTCTGTTATACTGCTCAAATGTACAAAGTCGAGCTTATAATTTGAGCGACATAACATCCGAGGATGGGGCATTTATCCACCAACTTAGGTTTGAATGTGGTAAACTCCCCGGTGCTATGCACCTGTCGCGCCGTTGTTGCTTTCAAAGGCTGGTAGGTGCTCAATCGCACGGTATTTTCTGCCGCCCTCATTGTCCGCTCGGTTGACCCTTATCCAGTCGATTGATCGCACCGTAAAGGAAATGGTGGGCAGTGCCCACCCTACAGATGTACAGTGGAGGAAATTTTTTATACCGATCGTCAGATCCTGTATTATTAGTTGCAGCAAAGCAATTTTCAGTCCTTTGAAGACAAGCTTTTTCATCGTGGTGTAGCTACGCGTCAAAATGCCTGTCGGACAGCTATCGCGCTCGCTATAGACTGGCCTGATCCCGTCATGGCTTAGGTAGGCGAAATTCAGGTGTTACTACACACCTTCCGCCAAAGCTGAGCTTTTAGAGACTGGTGCGCAGTGCGCACCCTACAGACTTGTGTCGAGAACCGAGTTATTGCCGAGGTGCAATAATCGCGCCTCTTATGGCTTTTTTGCTGATTGACCCAAACCTATACGAGAAATCCAAGGGAATTTCAGCCGATGCAACGCTTCTTCTATTTTCGCATCTTTTTTGGCGTCAAGGTGTAAACACGGTCGGACCATTTGACGTCATTAATGTCGACTTGAAAAGGACGCGAGGAAAATAGCACTACGTGAAACAGATTTGCACTAAAATACTATTCGTATTGTGCCTATGTCCCTGTATCGCATATGGACAGCAGGCTTCAAGCCAATCCGGCGAAATCTACGGCACAGTCCTTCAACAGAATCTTAAACAGCCCATCGAATCCGCACAAGTGCGCATCGTCGAGACCGGTCAGCGCGTTCTCACCGATGCGAACGGCGAGTTTCAGATTCGCAACCTGCCACCCGGGCATTATACCCTTGCCGCATACGCTTCACGATACCTACCTTCTACGGATACCCCGGCTACCGTAGCGCCGGCGGAAATCACGCGTGTTGAAATCTTACTTGAGCCGGTTGTTGTGCCCCTTGACGAAGTAGAGGTTACAACCGATCGTCCTTTGCCGTCGGTTGGCAGACAGAGTTTGGGCGGCGCAGAGATTCAGCGCGTCCCCGGCACGGCGGGAGACGCTCTCCGCGCCCTACAATCCTTGCCCGCTGTCGGTGTGGCAAACGACTTTAGCGGCGCCCTGTATATCCGCGGCGGCGCCGATACAGACAACCTCTATTACTTTGACCGGGTGCCGATCGGTTACCCTTACCATTTCGGCGGAATTGTTTCCTCCCTCAGTTCCGAAGTCATTGAACGGATTGACGTCTACGCCGGCGGTTACGGCGCCGAATTTGGCGTCGACTCCCAGGCCGTGATCGACATCTATTCAAGGAACAAAAACACGGACGGTTTCGATGCAAAATTCAACCTCAATTTGCTCTACTCCGAAGGGCTATTAGAAGGCAAGATTGGCGACAAGGGATTTTGGTATGCAGCCGGACGAAGAAGCTACATCGACCTGTTTCTCAGGTCATTGTCATTTGATAGCGGACAAATCACCGCCTTCCCCCGATTTTGGGATTATCAGATAAAGGGAGGTTATAACCTCTCTGAAAAGCATCAACTCTCGCTCAATTTATTTGCCTCCGGTGACAGCTTCGCGCTCAAGCTGGATGGCGAAGATGTGGACGAGGATCTAAGAGGGAATATAGACTTTGACAGCGGTTTCGAGGGAGCCGGTATTCACCTCCGTTCCCTTCTCACTGACCGCTTGACCTCCTATCTATCCTTGACCCGTTCCTTTTTCGCGTTTGATGTCAATATCGGCGCTGATCTATCGCTCAAAGTTGATGCGCCGCAGTACGTGATTCGCGAGGACCTCACCTACACGCTGACGCCGAAACATCAGATTGAATCCGGTTTGATACTCGGACTCGAACCGGGTAGGGCTACCGGCAATTTTCTGCGTCCGCCTGATGAGGGCGAAGTCGATTACGATCCCCGGTTTATCGAGAAGCAATCGATCGACGAATCCTCACTTGGAAAACGACTTGAAATCTATCTGCAAGACCGATACAGGGTATTGCCATTTTTGTCAGTCGTACTCGGCTTGCGAACGGATTACTTGAATCAGATTGACGGACTCTCCATCCAACCGCGCGGAAGTCTCCTGTTTGAAATCTCGCCGGGTTCTCAGGTCCAGTTTTCCTACGGCAACTATCAGCAAGTGCCGACACCGCCGAGGCTTACGCGGAGCGTCGGCAACCCGGAGTTGAGCACCAGCCGAGCCAGTCACTACGTACTGGAGTATACGCGTGAAATCTCTGAGACGACCGAGATCAAGCTCGCCGGTTACTACAAGAACCTCGTCGACTTGGTGACCAACGATGACGAAGCAAATTATCTCAATCAGGGCGTCGGGTTCGCGCAGGGCACCGAGGTGTTCCTACGACATCAAACCGGGGAGCGATTCCTCGGTTGGGGTTCTTATGCCTATGGACTCTCCAAACGGCGGGATAGCCCCGGCGAACCGTACCGCTTCTATTCGTTCGACCAAACGCACGTGGCGACGCTTGCGGCGACCTACAGTCCGACTCCAACCTGGGAAATTGGCACGAAATGGCAATACCGGACCGGCAATCCCTACACGCCGGTGCTCGGGGCTGACTTAAAATCCGACCCGCGCAACGACGAATTCATCTACGTCCCAATCTACGCGGAGACCAATTCAGCACGTTTGCCGGCCTATCATCGGCTGGACGTGAAGATTAGCAAGGCCTTTCGCTTTTCTAATTGGCAGATGCGCGTCTTTCTCGAACTGTTGAACGCCTATAACCGCAAGAACCTACTCGACTTCAGCTACAACGACGATTACACCGAAAAAGAAGATATCTATCAATTCCCGATTATCCCTTACTTGGGCATAGCCGTTGAGTTATAACAGTTGTGGAGCGCAGAGACGCTTAAAATACTCCAAGTTCGTCCCCTCCCTCGAAAAATGAGGATTCCTTTTTTGGTAATCCATTCCCCACTTCGATTTTCCCTCAATCCTCCTCTTTTCCCTTGAAATCCAGGTTTCTTTCATTGTAAATGTTTAGAACCTGTTTGAATAGTACGTTTGTAGAGTGCGCACTGCGCACCAGCCTCTAAAAGCCCCAGAGGGGCGGAAGGTGTATAGAAATGCCAAAACCCCGTGCACCTAAGCCCCAGCGGGGCGACAGGTACGTAGCAGGAGACAATAAAATCGTGAAAAAACTTCTACAAATGCCCCAAAATGGTTTCGCTACCGATTATTCAAACAGGTTCTCAGCTCGACTTTGTACATTTAAGCGGAATAACAGACGGTGTCAATCAAGCGTTCGAGAAAAGCGGTTGAGATTTTAACCATCTGGTCATTTTGGTTGACCTGTGAAAAAGTCATGTCCGCTTCTGCAGACCAAAAATGGTGTCTCACCCACCCTATTGCATCAGAAAAGGTGGCTAACGATTTCTGATACCATGCAGCCTGTCGCACTTCTACTTGATTCTGTTGAACCAGTAGATGAGCAGCTAAGGTAATCCAAGAGAACAGTCCAAATAGCATTGGAGTCGTGCGAGCAATCGCTTTATCCGACCATTGTCTTTGTGTTTCCACGCCTAGATGGGCACGCACTTCTTCAAAAGTGACTTCCATTCGCCAGCGACGAACATACCAGTTGGCTATCTGGTTGGGACAAAGTGTTGTGTCAGTTGATAAAAGGGCTATCGGTTCATAACTGCCAAGAGGGTCTCGTATCAAAACCCAGCGGATTGACACCGGGGGTTTGCCCGTGTGATACCAAACGGTTGGCTGTGAGATGATTTGCATTTCTCTTTGTTGACCGTTATACCAATCAAGGTTCTGCCATTGGGTGTTTGGGTCATGCAGAATGTCAGCCAAGGTAGGTAACCGCTCTCCTTTCTTACAAGGACGTCCTGTACCGCTATAAGGTGGAGCAGGTTGGTAGAGTGCTGCATCAAGTCGCAAACGAGTGATAATGGTTACCGGATTTGACAATTCTTGGCAAGCTGCAAGGAATTCTAACACCGCATAACTATAATCAGCGACCACAACCAAGTAACGATTGGGCAACCACCGGCGAAGTTGAAATACAATTTGTCTTGCCCAGTCAGTGAGTTTCTTGTGGCAACGTTTTTCAGACTCATAGTAACGTTTGGAGGGTGCAAGTGCCGTCAAAAACGGCAGCGCCCAGATACATGATGCCCAGGGAATCTGTGTTAGCCACATCAGCGCTATCCAACGTAATCCGCTGGTTTTGACAAAGTGGCTTGATGAAGAACGCACGGCATCACGATAGATACCTCGTGCTTTGATTTTGGCTCCCCAGCGGCGCTCAATCGTTTCATCAATGCCAAATACTAACGGTTGCTTACCGTCGTCGAGGAACTTCAATAACGTAAACAACAGTTTTTGGGCGGCTTGCAGAGGGGACCAAACCGCACGGCTAAGCACGTGGTGATACAGAGCAAACCGATTGTCGGCTGACCGACCGGTCACTCTCAGGGCTTGAGTTACTGTTCGCCTACCGGTTAAAAGGATTGTTCCAACGAGTAAGATTTGGATTTTAATCCAGCTAGGACGTCGAAACAATGATTGAAACGGAGTTAACAATGTTATCAGCGATGGGGGAATCAAGGTGTACCTCCTTAGTCGAATGGTGTTGCTTTTTCGACTAATTTTACCTTATTCCCCTTCTAGTTTTGTACAAAGTCGAGCTTAGAACCTGTTTGAAAATTCGGTAGCAAAGCCATTTTTAGTCATTTGAAGACGCGTTTTTGTAATTTACCGCTATGTACCTGTCGCCCCGCTGGGGCTTTGGCGTACAGGGTTTCGGTATTTCTACACACCTTCCGCCCCACTGGGGCTTTAAAGGCTGGTGCGCCGTGCGCACCCTACAAATGTACTTTTCAAACATGCTCTTAACGAATAGGCTACTTAGTGATTTATTTTCCAAAAAAATATGGTTATTGTTGGGTGCCGGTGCGGTTAAAAACCTCACCTACCGGAACGGTATAACCGTTTCTTGTGCCAGTCTCGGAAGCACTAAATTCTTAGCGAATAGACCACTTAGTGTCATAGTGTTGTTATCGGGTCTTTGAGTTATACGATTCTCATATCGGCCCAACTACCTGCTTCGGTAACCGCATGGTAGGCGATCGATTATTCGAATAATGCGGGAGTTTCCGCGCTGGAAAGGAAGGGCGGAAGAATGACGCGATGGCTGAGTACGATATTCATAGTCGGTTTATTATCACTTGCTGGCTGTTCCGGGAAGGTAGTGAGTTGGCTTGAAGAACCGACCAGTTTCGATGAGAAGGTACGACAGATGCGAGAGAACTACACAAAATCAGAGCCTATTGTCGAGAGCAACGCAAGCCAGCGGCTGAGTTGGCGAACAGAGTGGTCGAAAAAGTTTCACAAGCGGCTTCAACTTCACAACCCAAACTACAAGGACTATCGACATCTCTGCCTGGTAGGGGATACGCTTCCACTTTATCTGAAACACGAAAAGCAGATGCGATACGAGAAAATCAATCGTCCGACCAAACGACGCTCAAAGTAGAAAAGCATTTCAGCTGAACGCTGAGAATCGCTTGATGAGAAAAAACTCCTTGGTTAAGCTTGGTCTTATTTTGGTTTCTGCTTTGTTGTTCGGGAGCAGCTTCGCTCACGACGTTACCCGCTGGTATCTGCCCGACGGCGCCGCAGCACGTTTCGGCAAAGGTTCTGTATCCCACATCGCGCATTCGCCTGATGGGGCGTGGCTGGCGGTCGGGGGTAGCATCGGCGTTTGGCTCTACGATGCGAACACCGATGTCGAAGTCGCGCTACATGCGGCAGAAACGGGATGGACCACTGCCGTGGCATTTTCGCCCAGTGGGCACACGTTTGCCAATGCCAGTTTTTCTAATTCCAGACTCTCCCTTAGATCTTATGTTGATACGATTCAAATCTGGGAAACACGTACGGGTCGTCGCCTTCAGACATTCAAACATCCGGGCAGAGCCACTTCCATTGCGTTTTCCCCAGACGGATTGACACTTGCGAGCGGCGGTTGGAACAACACGGTTGGTTTGTGGGATGTGCGGTCAGGGGAAGAGTTGCTCACCCTTAAAGGTCATAGGCAAATGATCACTTCCGTGGCGTTTTCCCCCGACGGAAGCGCGGTAGCCAGTGGGAGTACCGACGAGACAATTCGGCTGTGGGAGGCTCGGACTGGAAAAGCCCTGATGATCCTTGAAGGGCACGCAGGTGGAGTTTGGAGCGTAGCTTTCTCTCCTGATGGGTTCACACTTGCCAGTGGCAGTCACGACAACACTATTCGGTTGTGGGATACACGCACTGGAGTACACCTTCAGACGCTTATAAAACATAAAGCTAGAGTTGCTTCCGTAGTCTTCTCACCCGGTGGAGACGAGCTTGCCAGCGGAGGATATGACGGGGCGATTTGGTTGTGGGATGCACGCACCGGGGAAGCCCTGATGACCTTCGAGGAGCACACCGAGGGAGTCCACAGCTTAGCATATTCGGCTGACGGGTCCGCATTAGCCAGTGGGAGTTACGACAACTCGGTTCGTATTTGGGATGTTCGCACAGGGAAACGCTTTCGGGCTCTTGCGGGCCAAACGGGCAGAATAAACTCCGCTGTCTTCTCTCCCGATGGGAACACAATGGCTAGTGGAAGTTGGGACCGGACCGTCCGTCTGTGGGACATGCGCACCGGGAAAGTTGTGCGAATTTTTTCCGGGCATACAGGTTGGGTCACCTCGGTAACCTTCTCACCCAATGGGATGATGCTTGCCAGTGGGAGCGCGGAATACGACAAGACGATTCGTCTGTGGGATTCGGGTACAGGGGACCTCCTGCACAGCCTTCAAGGTCATCAGAAAGGAGTTAACACGGTTGCGTTTTCGCCCGAAGGGTTCACGCTTGCGAGCGGCAGCCACGACAACACCATTCGTTTGTGGGATTCTCTCACCGGCGAGCACTTGCGGACTCTTTCCGGCCATACGGAGGGAGTCACTTCCGTAGTATTCTCGCCCGACGGATATACGCTTGCCAGTGGCAGCAGGGATGGAACGATTCGTGTGTGGGATCTCCGCGTTGGAAAGACCTCGAAGATTCTTGCCGGGCACAAGTGGACGATAAATTCAGTTGCATATTCACCCGACGGCACCACGATTGCTAGCGGAAGCGATGACGGTACAATTCGTTTGTGGAATTCTATCACCGGCGAACACTTGCAATCTCTCTCTTGCCATATGGACGATGTGACTTGTGTCGTCTTCTCGCCTGATGGAAGAATGCTTGCGAGTGGTAGCGGGAATTACGGCAGAACGGTTCGTCTGTGGGAGGTTCGCACCGGGAAACAGGTACGAACCTTATCAGGACATAGGTGGAGAGTCAACTCTGTAGCGTTCTCTCCCGATGGGAACACGCTTGCCAGCGGGAGTTGGGATAGCACGGTTCTGCTGTGGGATCTCAGACTTCCTACGACATGGGGCGGCGTTAAACGAATAGAAGTCGTCAATAAGACCGGGCTACTGTTAGAACTATCACGCTCAGTCACTTCTTTAACTTCCAATCAGACGGCATTGCTACCGAATTACCCCAATCCGTTTAATCCGGACACATGGATACCGTATCAGTTGGGGGAGCCCTCCGAGGTAGTGTTGACGATTTATGATATGAACTGGCGGAGAGTACGAACGCTGATGATCGGGCACAAACCTGCGGGCGTGTATACGAGTCGGAACCGTGCAGCGTACTGGGATGGGCGAGATGGACTTGGCGAACCGGTTGCGTCGGGACTTTATTTCTATCGGCTAGAGACTGACGCTTATTCCGTTACGCGCCGGATGGTGATTTTGAAATAGATCTCGTAGGCCTCCATTGAAGCATCAGGGACAGCAGGTTGATGAAACTACGGATTGGTCTCAGCCTTCCATGGCTTTTGTTAGCTCTAGAACAGGCTGCGAATAGGCGGGAATGCTCATCGTCCCCATGGCATCGGCGACGTATTCGCCCCGTTTCATTCCGTTTAACACCACCGACACTCCCGGCGACGAAGTAGCAAAGTTCAGAGCTTTTTGTGACAATGTCAACTTTCTTTCTTCTCCCTCCAACATCTGATCCAATGCCTTTGAAATCGGTTCCGCCTGTAGTGATGCCATGCGGTTGAATCGTCCCGAGACGAGTGCAAGCAACCGGTTGATCGCTTCGACATATTCCGTTTGCATGACCTTCCACTCGGCCTGATGGGCATTTGGGCATGCTTCAATCGTTTGCCCCAAATAGGTGTGAATCAGGGGGATGAGGTATTGTTGAGAGATTTGCTCCCAGTGGTCGCGGTTTTGGATTTGAGGCATGAATCGGGGCAGCTTTTGAGCAAGATCATAAAACAGCGTCGTGTTAGCCGACTTGCTCAGTTGAACCAAGATTCCCCAATCCGTCAGCGTCGTTCGCAGCCGATTCTCTGTCTCATCAAGCGTTTCGACTTCCTTGTCAATCGCATCTTGATAGTCGATTTCAGGATTGTAAGGGTACTGCGCTAGGCGCACCATCTGATTGCCCTGTACGGCATTGAGCGGGCGGTTCACCAACACGCCAATCCCAAGTGTTTCTGCTCCCTCGAGCACCGTCATATCTTGCCCGTTGATTGTGTTGTTGACCTCTAACAGCGCGGAATGTTCAAAGAGATTGTATGGGAGCTGGATTATTCTGAAGTGGTTCGCGTCTTGATTACCGTGCACCGTTCTCGCCGCGTCGCAAGCTGCGGAGAAACAGCGGTGGAGGGAGACGTGTTCAAAGTCCGTCTTAGGAGAGGGAAACGTGTTGGATGATATCCCGTAGCAGCGAATTTTGCCTTCCTCTACGAAATGCTCCATCTGCACGAAGGCACGGTAAATACGGTCATAAAAGGTATCCCGGATATCCTCAACATTTGCCTGGGTGCTTCGCTTGTGAAGATCTGAGAGAAAATACTCCGGGTTGTGCAGTAGATAAACGTCAATAGTCTCGAGTTGCAGCCGGTCCGAACTGCGTTTCCATTGATCCACGAGGAAATCGTGGTGGATGCAATGCCAACACCCATCCATATATTTGACGACTTCCTCCCAAGGTTCCCCCTCTCGTTCACGCCGCATGGCTTCGTCTAGATTTTGACCTTGAATGTAACCGACCTTCGAGACTACGATTATCTCGCTTCGCTCGAACTTCCCTTCCGCAATCTGCTCGCTCAAGACATTTCCAATCAACGTCTCACTCCCACCGTCGGTGTAATTGCTAGAGGTGTCAATTAGATTGCAGCCGGCTTGAATAGCTTCACGAAGGGTTGCTGTATGCTCACCGTGTCGGTAGTCAACGCGATAGGAACCGTAACCAATCTTCGACGTGGTTAAATCTGTGCCGCTGAGTTGGCGGAAAGCCTCCGGTTCGAACGAAGGATTTCGCTCTCGCATACGGTCGGCAAATTTCCGAGTGTTGGGGCTATCAGCACATCCCGTTATTTTTGCGTTCATGCTGTTTTCTCTTAATGGGGAAATGTGTTTTTCGGTGGCGGGGTCTTAGTGGTTTGTTTGTTAAAAACAAACGTATAGGAAATACGCATACGGATTCTTGAGGTAAATAGGATTGTTGGAAGAAACCAAGTTTTCGGGAAAAAACTCGGTTTCAATGGATTTCATACGTAAAAAAAGACTGTTTAAAGAAAGGGTCAATTCAGCTTTGCCTGAAGTTTTCTCATCGCTACGAACGCAATCTTGTAGTCGGGGCTTTCTTCCAACGCCCGCTTGTAGCTCGCGATGGCTTTCGACCACTCGAATCGGTGTTCAAAGACACGTCCGAGGTTCATGAAAGGGTGTGCTCGAGCTTCATAGCGGGGAGCGGCGATCGCTTTTTCAAGCCAAGGTATTGCCGCATCGTGTTCGCCAAGCTGAATTAGAGAAGCGCCGATGTCGTTGTATGGGTTACCGAAATCGGGATCGATTGCTATAGCCGTTTTGCACTCATCAATCGCGTCGTAGACTCGTCCCATCATAGAATACGTCCAACCGAGATAGGTGTGTGCCTCAGCCGTAGGATAAAGTTGTATAGATTTCAGGTACAACTCAATTGCATCGGCAAATTCCCCGCGCATTTGGTATTCCAGTGCTTCCTGCCAATACAGTAAGGCTTCTTCTTTCGCCTGTTTCTCATCCATATTCATCATCTAGAAGCCTATATTACGAAATTTTGTTGACATTTATGTTAGGGGTGCGCATTAGTCGAGGGGTAGGGATTAAGTTAAGCGTTTTAGGGCACTAATCATGTGGTTTCAGTGTCTGTAGTTGTTTAGTTCATCAATCTATACCGCCGATGTCGGTTTGTAGTAGCAACTCATTGCACGTCCGCCGTAGTTAGTATCGGGGCAGGGGGATCTCTATCGCGGTCGCTGTTCGCTCCCTTGATTCCTTCCCACAGAGGGATGCCACTTTCGCAGAGGGAGGCTCACCCTAGCGACAGTCAATCCCAAATAAATGCCAGACTAATTTTTCTTCTTTTTTGGACCGAACTAAACAGTTATCAGTGTCTTAAACAATTAAATTCCATGTAGACTTGGGCGAGGGAATACCAGCCCATTGATTGATGGGTGCGCCACAGAAGATGACTCTTGGTGCTGATTTCTGTGGGAGCGGACCTCGGTGCGGTTGGAAACCGCACCTACCGTATGGAGTGCGATAGAGATTGCCGCAGAAAACCATCATTCCTGTTGTTTGCGGAGCCTCCGCTCATATCAACCCGTCTTCTTTCATCCAGTTGACGGTTTGATCTAGTGCGGCGACTGTTTGTTGAATATCTTTATCTGTGTGTGCCGCCGTCGTCATACCGTTACTGGGGAAATCGATTCCATTCAGTAGCATGCTACAACGAAGATTCATCATCAGATCGGGCTGGCTCGCGGTTTTCAATCGACGATAGTCCCATTCATGTGGATTGAAGTCTTTGGCACGAACCTTCTCCCCGTGTCCAAGAATCATCTTGATGCACGAAAACTCACCGTAAGTTGCCCAATCGAGACCGTGGCTGTCTATGACATCATTGAATCCGTCTCGTAGGTCGTCAGCCGTGCGGTTTACATGCCGGTGGGGTTCGCCCGTTTTGACAATGTTTAGCATTGCGATAGCGGCTGCTGCGGTTAGGGGATTTGCATTGAACGTACCAGGATGAGGCATTTTCTGAGGTTCGTCGGAGGTCTCCTGCTCTTTAATCGAGATCAAGTCCAAGATATCCTTTTTGCCGACAAGGGCGCCGCCGGGCAAACCACCTGCTACGATCTTGGCGAGGCTCGTCAGATCAGGTGTCACACCGTAATATCCCTGTGCGCCACCGGGTGCCACGCGAAAACCGGTAACCACCTCGTCAAAGAGCAAAACGACGCCGTAGTGGCGGGTGACTTCACGCAGTTGAAGTAGGAACTCACCTTTAGTCGGAATCGCTCCTGAAGATCCGCCTGTCGGCTCCAAAATCACACATGCGATGTCCGAATCCGTCTGCAAACACCTTTCAACCGCGGCGATGTCGTTTGGCGGGCAGATCACGGTGGTATCTATTACCTCTGCCGGGATTCCGGGAACCGGTTTTCCGAAGGGAGGATACGCATCCTGAATGACAAAGTCGTGCCACCCGTGAAAATGCCCTGCGAATTTGAGCAGTTTGTTTTTGCCGGTAAAAGTGCGCGATAGGCGTAATCCCATCAACGTGGCTTCCGTGCCGGAGCTCACGAATCGCACGCGTTCCGCCGACGCGATGAGTTCCTTCACCAAGCTTGCCCACTCAATCTCAAGCGGATGACATGCACCATAGTGAGTGCCGTGTTCCATCTGGCGCTTTACCGCCTTGACAATTGCGGGATGGCCATGCCCTAACAGTAAAGCGCCATGCCCAGCCCAGTAATCGATGAATTCTTTTCCATCGACGCCCCATTTCTTTGATCCCTCCGCTCGATCAACATAGATAGGAAATGGATCCGCATGTCGACTATCATGTGTGACGCCGTCCGGGAACATATATCCCGCTTGACGCGCGAGTTTTTCGTGCTTCTGAAACGCCTCCGCATATCTTTCTAGGATTGTAGGCATTCACCGTCTCCTTACGTAGAAGGTATCTATTACGGACATTCTTCCGGCATGCAGCCGGCGGTTCTGTCATTGAAATCCTTAGCCTGCGTCATCTCTCCATCTTGTCGAACAGGTCAGCTAGTATCTGAAAATCGTGGTCAAATGCAAGTTCTGGCAGGGATTGGGAATCAAATAAACGTGCGTCAAGCGCTTCTGCACTTCCCCTTGGTACGCCGGAGACTATCCTGCCCACATATACAATTAATACTACGGTGCGCTCCATGTCAGAGTAAACACCCAGGAGCTGGTCTAGTTCTACCTCAACGTCCGCTTCTTCTTTGACTTCACGAATTGCGGTTTCTTCCGGTGTGTCGCCGATGTCAATGAAACCGGTTGGAAAACTCCAGAAACCGTGTTTAGGTTCGTTTCCGCGTTGAATTAGCAAAATTTTGTCGTCTTTCAGCGCTAATGTGCCGGCTACCGGTTTGGGATCTTGATAGAAAATGAAGTCACATGCGGTGCAGGCTTGGCGGCGATGTCGTTCAATGAGCCGATTTTCGAGCCGTTCCGCGCATTTCGGGCAAAATCGAAACCGGGGGCCAACATCATCTTGTGCATGTGAGTTTTCTAGAATTGGGTCGGTCACGGTTAAATTCCCGGGAGAGTGTCGCGAAACTATGATACATCAAACGCGACGGGTTGTCAAATCGGTAATTTGACGACAGTCAGGTTGAGATGTTATCGTGTAGAGCAAATCAGGAACCAGAATTAGTGGGTGGACAAGCGGTACATCCCCGGCGTAGATAGGTGGGATCTCTCACACTCTGCACTCATTACGGGGCTGATTCGTATCAGGATTTACAGCCATCAGATTCGAATTGTTTGTTCTACTGTAAATGGAGTATCATTAGTTGAGTTTCCACGCGGCAAGCAATAGACATGTACGGTTGAACGGATGTAGCCGCCCGATGGCCCAACAGTCCAATACTCTTGCGATTGCCCACATTAGTTCCTTTTACGCTATATGATGCAAACGGAGAACAGATGCGTGCGCTGATTTGGATTATGGCGCCCTTGTTGATAATCTGTGTGCTGCTCGCCTCACGGTTTGTCAGTTGGGAGCGCCTCAAAGGGGAGAATCCCGTGGTCGTGGAATATGTCAACGAGGGGACCTCCCTGCTGGAAGGAATCAACCCTGATTATCAGGGATCGATCGACGCTTTTACACGCGCAATTGAGAAGAATCCGAAACATGCCCTTGCTATGATCCGAAGAGGGCTTGCATACTACCGCCTTGGGGAATACCGGAATGCAATTGCTGATTACGATCGGGTGCTCAAGTTGAAACGCTACCAAGCTGAAGCGTACTTTAGCCGTGGCGATGCTTACCGGGAACTAGGAGATTATCATCAAGCCATTGCGGATTACACAGCATCACTAGGGGCAAGGTGGGCGGCGTTTGTCATATGGAAAAGGGCAGAAGTCTATTTGCAAGTCGGTGAAGAGGCACGCGGTCTCGCGGATTATACCGCTGTTATTCAGCGTAAGGACGGCGCAGCCGGTTACTTCCAACGGGGACGAGCCTTCCAGCGGCTACGAAAGAATGAACTAGCTCTGGATGATTTCAACAGGGGGATAGAGATAGAACCGAAGTTTGCGGAGGCGTACCTTAGCCGTGGCGAAACGTTTGAACGCTTGAATAGGAAACAGGATGCAAGATCAGACTATCTCAGAGTCATTGAACTCGCAAGTACCGAGATCCAGATGTGGGAGGAAGGTCATCCAATTCTGGGACCCGTCCATCTGCGCAGAGGCGCTGCTCATCAGCGCTTGGGGGATATCGAACAAGCGCGGGAAGACTTTAAGATGGCAGCTAAACTTGCGACTGGCGGGGAGATTGGTAGAGAAGCGGAAACAAGACTACGAATGCTCGTGCCACCTCATTAACGTTCGAGGAGCGATCGTACAGAGTAGGTATTCTACCGACATACTTGCACCAGCTGGATATCACCCCAGAGATGCCCGCAAAGCCGATTCGATATCCGCATAGCGGAATTCAAAGCCCATCGACAAGGTGTGCTCAGGGAGAACGCGCTGACTCATGAGCATGAAATCGGTGAACTCGCCATAGCGTAGCTTTAAGGCAAAAGTAGGCACAGGAAAAAGGGTCGGACGACGGATAACACGGCCGAGGGTCTTGGTGAACTCAATGTTTCTAACGGGGAGTGGCGCAGTAGCGTTAAGTGCACCGTTTACGTTTTGATTTTCGATCGCATACAGTATTATTCGCGCCACATCGTCAATATGAATCCATGACATCCACTGGGATCCACTTCCCAACCTGCCTCCCAAGCCCATGTAAAACGGGGGAAGCATCTTTCCAAGCAAGCCGCCATTTCTTCCAAACACATGTCCTAGCCGGATGTGGACCACACGGATTCCCAGCGCCTCCGCCTTTTGCGCTTCCGCCTCCCAATCCTGACAGACACCGGCGAGGAAATCATTGCCCGGTGGAGAATCCTCGGTGAATTCCTGATCTCCACCTTCACCGTAATATCCAATCGCGGAGGCGCACACCAAGACCGCGGGCTTTGTATCGGCTTTAGCTAGGGATTCTACAAGCCGATTCGTCGAATGTACGCGACTTTCTCGAATTCGCTGTTTCTTGTCGGGATTCCATCTTTCCCCAATAGTTTCTCCGGCTAGATGAACGACGGCTCCGATTTCAGACAAGGCTGAAGACGTGAGGAGTTCGGTATCGGGTAGCCATGCCTCCACCTTCGTTTCATGAGGAAGCAATGCTGCAGCAGTGTCTGGTGAACGGGACAATGCGACGACGCCGTGTTCACTTTCAACCGCGCAACGACAAAGCGTCCTTCCCACAAAACCGCTAGCGCCGGTGACCAGGAGAGTTGGTTTGTCTTGGCTGGTCATCTTCTATTTAATCCACTTCCGCCTTCGATTACCTTTTTCATCTTCGAAACTGAACCGCCTACGAAATACTTCCAATCCTCATTTCAGTGGTAAATTGTGTTGTTAGTTAACGCAAGTTGCTACCTAAACAAAGAAACCGAGTTTTTGGTTCGCGTTTGCCAAGTTTCAGGTAAATTGGACTAATTTTCGGCAGTCTCGTGTATCCATGTCGGAAAAACTCGGTTTCTGTGCCTCGGTTGAACAGAGGTGGCAACTTGGGTTAGTTAACCAAAGTTACTGCCTTTGTAGCACAAGGGTTGCCTATCGCTATGGGATCTATACGGCACTCCCTAGCCACTCGGTTGATTGCTCACTTGATCTGTTAGATTATGCGTGTGATGCACAAACTAAATGGTTTATTTTCCAAAACAATATGGTTAGAGTTGGGTGCCGGTGCGGTTAGAAACCGCACCTACCGGCGTGGTAGAACAGTTTTCTGTGCCAGTCTCGTAAGCATTAAATTCTTAGCGAATAGACCACTAAATGAAGTTAAAAAAAATAATTCGGTAATATCCTAACAATGCTCGGCGCGGTTAGGAAACCGCACCTACCGAGTTTAGGGAAAACTAGAATAACCGATTTAAATATTTAACCTTCATACAGTTTATGCTACGAGATCTCCACGATTAATGGGCTATTCTCAATGATATGAATAGCCAAAATTAACTCTTCATTTGTGGCTTGTCTGTTCTCTGCCCTGCTGTGAATTAAACTATCTTGTCAGTGCGGAAGTGATTTTCTCTACGATTCCATCAGCGCGACTCCGCACTTGGTCAGTTGTCAGACTTTGTATCGGATGCCCGACGGTTATGGGTTCAAGGTTTTCATAACCGAGTGCTTTTGCTTGTACCTTTCCAGCCGCGAAGAATACCTCCGAACAGATCGCAACCGATGGAATCCCACATTCCTCCAGTGCTGCTCCGTCGTGCATACTGCACGATATGCAAGAGCCTCAGTCAGCAAGTCCTTCGATGACAAAATCACACCGATTAGCAAGCTGGATTATGAGTTCATCGGGCGCAGGGCGTGTAAATGTCGGTTTGTTAACGTGGACAACTTCCGCGACATCAAACTCTCCGCAGATCAGCTCTTCGACACGTTCGAGGAAGACATCACTACCATTCTTCCCAATGTTGAGCAGCCCCATCGTTTTGCCATTTAGCGTGTCAAGGCGAGGAGCAGGATACTTAGCAGATTTACTACCATGATCGAGCGGATCGAGAAGGTTGACATTTCCCATGAGAATCTCCTCAGTGGTTAAGGTTGTTTGAATCGTACGAATTGGAAATATTACCGCAGGAATGGTATCCCTCATCGCTGGCACCATTATGAAGGCCGGTCGAAATGAGAAAAGCAGGTTTTCCCGATTCCGGGAGTGCCTTGAGATGGCCGCGAGAAGCGAAATGGTTCGCTAGATAATGCGAGTGTTTATGTATCGATATTCTACGTGACCTAATTCTCATCGCCGATTGGGCTGATTTTAGCGAGCTCGCTTACGCATTCCTCATGAAGTTTTCCATTGGTTGCCAGAAAGGGTACGTTAGCACCGTGATACGCTGGGGAGTCTGCCGGCAAAGGGAAAATAGCTTCGCCTGATGGGTACGTCACGGAGCCGCCTGCCGCCTCCAATATGGCTGTCGCGGCAGTTACGTCCCAGAGTTTTGTCGTATAATCGAGACTACCATCGAAATATCCAGTTCCAACGCCGCAGATGTGGAGTGCAGCAGAGCCCAACGAACGTCCCTTTGCAAGATTCTGCATAAAGGGATTTAGCGCTTTCATAACCTCTGAGGAAAATCCAAATAGCCCTATCGGATCCAGTTTTTCTCGCCTGTTCGCACGGATAGCAGTACCATTAAGAGTTGCAGTTTGTCCCTTTATCGCACTGAACATTTGGTCCATATTGGGGTCAAAGACAACACCGAGGATTGGACTTCCGTTGCACAACAGACCAATTGCAATCGAAAAGATAGGCAATCCCGCCGCATAATTGGCAGTTCCGTCCAGGGGATCGGTAACCCAACAATTTTCGGATTGCATGTCCGACAATCCGAACTCCTCACCGAGAATAGAGTCATTGGGGAACAGCGCCTCAAGACTCGCTTTGATGAATTCTTCAGAAGCTTTGTCCGCCTCCGTTACGATATCACCAATTCCCTTGTATTCGACTTGGGCAATCCTACCGAAATACTCCACCAAGATTACGCCCGCCTCCCGTGCTATCTTCTCAACGGAGCATAGCATCTCCGCAGGATCATTTGCCAATAGTCCAGCCTCATTCCGGTGCAAATTTGCTCGTTATGTCAACAGGAACAGATTTCATGCGTGCAGCGTCGATTAGTTCGCCTACTTATTCCAACTCGGCGGCCGCGCTTGCGCTGTTGATTTTGGATTTTAGCTTCTTAAGGCGCTCAATAACGTTTCTATTGTATCTATTTCCTTCAAGAAATGTCTCCCAAACCGCCAGCGCCTCATCATCGTAACCCTTGGAGAGATAATATTCGCCGAGAGCCACCGGGGCGAAGTCGGAGTGTGGAGCAATCTCAATTGCTTTTTTGAAAGATTCAATAGCGGCATCTGTTTCGCCCTTAATCAGAGCGATTTCGCCCTGCCCGTATGGAAGGAGTGGATGCTCGGAAAATCTCTCTGCCAATCCCTCCATTAGTTCGCTCACGTTATCTTCTTGTCCCAGTTTTTGAGCCGCCATCGCTGCGCGAATCGTCGAATGAACAATTCTATTTTCTCGCTGCCTCTTTTCTTCTCGTGCCACGCTCCTTTGCACCGCAATTCTATCGCGAAGGGAGTCTAACCTTTGCTCATCGATTCCTTCTACGCGAAGCAAATCGTCGGCTCTTTCATACGGCCGTCCGGCAATAATTGCGTTAGCCAATGTAGAGCCAATCCCGGGTAAGCGTGTAAGGCGTTCTGCCGAATCCATGTTGATGTCTACTTTACCGCCGCGCTCGGCATTTCGCGCTGCTGCAGAATAGAGAGATTTCGCCTTTCTGTAATTTTCGTAGTTGTAACAAAGGTCGCCAATGACCATCTTATTCACATAAAGTTCGCCCTTGCCGTCAACGATGTTCTGAAAGGTCGTTGCCCGTGACCGGTTCTTCATCCGTTTGTAGACATCCGGTAACCATTGGAGCGCGTCCATGTGGTCTGTATCTACAGCGACAGCACGTTCAAAAGATTCGCGTTCCATGTCTAGGTTCCCCATCTTCTGATAGGCTAGGCCTAACCGAAAATAGACATCCGCATCCTTACCTTTATTGAAACCTAGGACGGAGTTATAGATCGCGATCGCTTGTTCATAGGCTTCTTGCTTGTCTTCCTCGGTATCCATAATCCTCGCATCGGCGTAGCGATCTTGCCCCGCTGTGATAACGGCATCAAGAACATTTCGGTCTACTTTTACCGCTTGCTCGAGCATTTCTCGCGCACGCTTATGCATGCCTAGCTTCCGATAGCAGATCGACAGTCGCACATAGTAATACGGATCAATTTTAGCATTATCGTTTTTCGCCCGGTGGATTGCGTCAAAGAGGATTGCTCCCGCATCACGATAGTGTTCATCTCCGAAAAGGAAACCAGCAATCATGAATTGCGCGTCGTAGTATGTTCCATCCGGATCAGCTTGAATTCCGAGCGGAGCACCAAAATTTTTCATTATTTCCTGTGCGCTGATACCAAAGCCAGAATCCGGGATGATGGAAGTAACACCCATCGCACGACTCTTTTCTGCGCCTCCGCGCGGGCGGTCCCTTTCTAGGCGTTTCCTTTGTCGTTCCAGAGCGCGCCCCATTTGTGTTTCCAACGGGTCGTCGGGTTTGGGAATGCTCGCACCAATTTCGGTCAGTTCTTGTTTTGCTTCATTAATTTGATCCTCAACCCCTTCAAGCCGGCCATACTTTTTTACAATTGATTGGTACGTGCGCTTGGCTTCTTGTTGGTTCTTTAGGTAGTTCTTTTGAATTCTAGCTTTATTTACAAGTGCCAACGCGGCGCGTTCGCTCGCGGGATGACGGTTAGCGAAATTATCATAGATTTCAGCAGCCTGCTTATAGTCCTCGGCTTCTTCAAAACTCTTGGCAAGCATAAGTTGGGCGTTGTTGCTAAGTTCCAATTCAGAGAATTTATTCACAACCGTATCAAACTGTCCTTGTGCAGATTCATACTCCTTAGATCGGAAGTAATACATCCCCAACTCATAGTGGGCGTTTGCCGCTTCCTGGCTGTCCGGCGCGGACGCAATAACCTCCTGATACAACTCCGCACCGCGATCCGGCTTATTCAGCTTCTTTGTATACAGCTTAGCCATCTCAAGCTGGGCTTCGCGGGCTTCGGATGTTCCAGGTTTTGCGTTGACAACGGTTTGGTAAACTTCGATGGCTCCGTGGTAATCCTTCGCCTCGATCAATTTCTCGATTTTGTTCGATACGCCTCCTGTAATGCAAGCGGCGAGCGATACGATAACTAAGCAGCATAAGATCAAACTACAGCGGTACGAAAACTTCATGTCAATCTCCTCCTTGCCCTATAAATACACTTTATCTTGACTTATGTTCATCTGAAATATCATCTGAGCCATCATATTAGAATTCTCAAAAAAAAATTGCTTGTCCTACGACGGCGGGTTAGACATACCGGACGAATTGACCATATTCTCGGACGAAATCTAGACCGGCAGGTTAAACAAATCGGGAAAAACTGCATCCGACGTGTTTATCTCTTTTGGAGTCTATTCGCAGCCTAACAGAATTCATCGACGGTCGGTAAGCAACAAACTCAGGTTCGAGGACGAAAAATCCGGAACAGCTTTTTTAGCGGGTCGTAAAACTGATCCACTACACGCTCCTTAAGAGGAATGATGGCGTTATCCGTAATTGTGATGTGTTCCGGGCAGACTTTAGTACAGCATTTGGTAATGTTGCAATATCCAATTCCATCTGCTTCCTTTAGATCTTCTAGACGATTTTCGGTGTCGAGCGGGTGCATTTCCAAGGCGGCGTTATGCACAAAATATCGAGGTCCGATAAACTCATGGTGAAGGTGATGATCGCGAAGCACATGGCAAACATCCTGACACAAAAAACACTCGATACATTTACGGAATTCTTGTACCCTGTCAATATCCTCCTGCGCCATTCGCCAGGTACCGTCATCAGCGTCAGGTGGGCGAGGGTTGAATTTCTTTATTTTCTTCTTTACTTCGAAGTTCCACGAAACGTCGGTGACCAAGTCCTTTATCAATGGAAAAGTGTGCATCGGTTCGATGGTGATTGGCTGGTCAAGAGGTAAGTCGTTCAACCGAGTCATGCACATCAGTTTTGGATGACCATTGACCTCAGCAGAGCAAGATCCGCATTTTCCAGCCTTACAGTTCCAACGTACGGCGAGATCGTTTGCCTGTTGTGCTTGGATCTGGTGCACAACGTCAAGTACTACCATCCCTTCGGAGACTTCACTTTCGTAATCGACGAACTCCGCGTGATCGGCGTCACCGCGCCAAATCCTAAAAGTTGCTGTTGCCATTATCCCATCTCCTCTATAATCGCCTGAAGGTCGTCGCGGATCGGTGAAAGGGGTTCACGTCTAACCTCCATGGTGCCGTTCTCGCTTTTCCGCACGACCGTGTTGTATCTACCCGCGCCAGGTTCCTCTTTTTCGGGATAGTCGTCGCGTGAATGTGCGCCAATGCTTGCTTTGCGTTCCAGAGCTGCAAGCGCAATGGATTCGGACACGGTTATCAAACTTTGCAGGTCAAGTGCGGTATGCCAGCCGGGATTGTATTCTCGATTACCTTCGACGCTAGTCTGCTCCGCCTGCTCATTCAACTCATGGATCTGAACTCGCGCATTATTGAGCCCGTCCTCGCTCCGAGCGATTCCCACTAGTTCCTGCATCAGTTCTTGGAGGCCGTACTGAATTTGGAAGGGGTTTTTACCACTGGAACCAGCGTCATTATTGAAAAATCGTAATGCCCAACTTGCTGCTGATTCGATTTCCGCGTCATTGATGGCGCTTTCACCATTCTCTCTAGCGAACTTCGCCGCATATTCGCCGGCGCGTTTTCCTAACACGAGGAGATCCGAAAGCGAATTTCCTCCAAGTCGATTGGCTCCGTGTAAACCGGCACCGCATTCGCCGCTTGCAAATAGCCCCGGTACACATGTCATCTGAGAATCGCCATCGACCCGTATGCCCCCCATAATGTAATGGGTTGTTGGTCCAACTTCCATCGGTTCTTTCGTAATATCAAGATCGGCTAATTGCATGAATTGATGATACATGCTCGGCAGTTTCCGTTTAATATGATCTTCCGAATTTGACAGTTTCTCTTTAATCCATGCAATATCAAGAAAAACTCCGCCGTGCGGGCTGCCGCGTCCCTCCTGAACCTCACTTACAATGCATCGCGCCACGTGATCGCGAGTAAGGAGTTCGGGAGGCCTTCGCGCGTTTCGATCACCTTGAGTGTAGCGCCAGCCTTCCTCGGGATCGTCAGATGTTTGATTGACGTAGAGATCGGGTATATGGCTGAACATAAACCGTTCTCCGAGGCTGTTTTTCAGTATGCCCCCTTCTCCACGCACTCCTTCCGTCACCAGTATACCACGTACACTCGGAGGCCAAACCATACCGGTTGGGTGAAACTGAACGAACTCCATGTCGATAAGTTCCGCACCTGCGTGATAGGCAAGAGAATGACCGTCGCCGGTATATTCCCAACTATTGCTCGTGATCTTGTAAGCTTTGCCCACGCCGCCGGTCGCAAGTACAATTGCTTTCGCGCGAAACACTTTGAAACGACCCTTCTCGCGCTCGTAACCAAACGCCCCGGCAGTGCGGTCACCGTCCTTTAGAATAGAAACAACCGCACATTCCATGTGCACATCAACGCCTTCGTGAACACCATGGTCCTGTAGTACCCGAATCATCTCCAATCCCGTGCGGTCCCCGACATGAGCAAGTCGCGGGTATTGATGTCCACCGAAGTTGCGTTGAAGAATGCGCCCATCGGCAGTCCGATCAAAGAGCGCTCCCCACGCTTCCAATTCACGCACGCGATCAGGTGCCTCCTTGGCGTGAATTTCAGCCATGCGCCAGTTGTTGAGATACTGTCCACCCCGCATGGTGTCTGCAAAGTGAACTTTCCAACTGTCCCTCTCATCCACATTGGCCAACGCCGCTGCGACGCCGCCTTCAGCCATCACGGTGTGCGCTTTGCCCAATAGAGACTTACACACCAATCCCACGGATACCCCCGCCGCAGAGGCTTCAATTGCCGCACGCAACCCCGCGCCACCGGCACCAATTACCAATACATCATAGGTGTGAGTTTCGAATTGGCTCATTACAATATTCTCCAGTCGGCCAAGATTCCCATAGAGCACAATCGAACATAGATGTCGGAAAACCCCACCCAGCAAAGGCTCATCCATGCCCACAGCATGTGACGACGATTTAGGCAACTGACGCCATTGTAGGTGGATCGGCGCACCGGTGCACTCGAAAGTCGATCGAGAATGCCCCCTACCAGGTGGCGGAGCGAGTGACAGCCAAGCGTATATCCGCCGAGAAAGAATACGTTCCCAACGAGTATGAGAGAACCGATGCCAACCCCGAATGCGGTACCACTTTCATCTTTGAACCAAAATCCCTTCCATGCATCATAGGAAAGAAAGATTAAGAAGAGTAAGGCGAAATAAAGAAAATAGCGATGTACATTCTGGACTATTAACGGGAATGAATGTTCGCCACGATAGCCCTTCCTGGGTTCGCCAATGGTACATGAGGGCGGGTCCGCCCAGAATGCCTTATAATATGCACCACGGTAGTAATAGCACGTCAGACGGAAACCGAGAGGTGCCCACAGGATAAGAAACGCCGGTGAGAACGGCAACCAAAGCGGCCACCAACCCGGTTTGTCTCCGAACCAGCTGTGTTCTGAACTCCCAAGAAGCTCCGGCGAGTAAAATGGAGATAAATACGGTCCAAAGGTATAGTGGGCGTTCTGAAATGCTGCCCAAAGGGAATAAATGCCGAACGTAGTCAGTCCTATGAACACGGCCAAAGGCTGTAGCCACCACGCATCTCGGCGTGTTGTCTGGCCAAACCGCCGTTCTGTCAACGTTAATTCGGGGTGTGTCATTCGCTGCTATCCTCCGATGGTAACTGCCTAGATCAGTTTGTAAGAGTGACGAAACATGCGCAGCATCGGGTCCACTTGCTTGGTTCGAAGAAATCAACCCATCAATACGACGAATGCGAGGGAACAACAGGAGTCGAACTGCCACTTGTCCTCACTTCGCCTTTAGAAATGCCTGGACCCGAATGTGTGAAATCGACGATGGGGTCACCCCCGAATATCAAGCGATTCAAACCGGATTGCGACAGTCTAACTGCTCCGGCGACGATAAAATCGATTGGCGGTTAAACGGACAATCATGCCGGATTCGAGTAGTTTTCATAGCGAATCGTGGACATCGAAGTGCAAAACACTGCCTATTGCGTCAACTCAAGTATTGTCTTCTGCCCGCTCCAGTCCTCCTTCACCAACGGTCTTTAGTTGAGCGCAACCGACTGTTCCGGCAAAGAAAAATAGGGGGAAGGTTATGTTTACTATGCTATATAGCATTGGCATCGTGGTATTTCTAGTGCTTCGAGGGTTAGTTACTTTCCAATACCGAATTCCTTCCCTAGCGATGTATCGTGGAGTTAATTTGGTTTGGGCACGGCAAAGACTTCAATGTCTTTAATGACACGAATCAGTACAGTCTTGGGAATAACTCGAACCGCATCGCCCTTAGCTCGAATATCAATGGTCGAAGCACCTTTGAGCCAGCCCTTAATTTGTCTTGTATGAATCCATCCGTGTTCCCCAGTTCGAACATAAATATCAGTGTTTCGAATTGGGTCAAGCGAATGGACAATGATTCTTCGTATGAGACGTTCTTCAGGCAACTTAACTGAATAGGCACCGAGGACGGATGCCGACGTAGGATCGTAAAAGAAAGTCGCCTCGACGCGTTCTAGTTCTGTTTGATCTTCGAGAATTTTCGCACAACCAACAGTTGCCCCTAAACTGATCAATAAAAGTGAAATGGCAAGGTTTCTGTGTTGAAATCGCATGCTGATTTCTTCGCGTTGGGAGGCTAATCAGACATGAATCAGGAATTTTTCGCAGCGGACACGGAGACGCGGAACTCCACGAAAATCGAATTTTTCTAAAACCTAGCGAACGTGAACCAAAAACTCAGGCTTTCTGTTTCTTGGTAAACAAGTCGCATAATTTATGACTTCACTAGGTTCTGTTGACATTTGAAAATTGAGCCAATATTGATTCACTTGAGGCAGAATGTTGGGCAACCACAAGGGATCTCTCTACACTGGGTCAATCTTCGTAGGGGATCGCTACGGGATTTCTATCGCGGTCGCTAACCGCTCCCTTGATCCTTCGTTATTCGCTCAGTTGGTGGTTGGGTTTCCCAACCCGTCATTTAACGGGCGAGGGAACCTCGCCCCTACGATTGGACACTCACTTCACGTAAATGTCAACAGAACCTAGTCTACATCAGCCCGAGGTCCTACGTTCAATTTATCCCACGGAGCGAAACGTCAATTCTTGCCTGATTTCAGAAAGCCCTAAGGTAACACATTGGGCACTGGAAATCAACTCTTTTTCTGTTTCCATGTGCGGCAACATTCTGTGCGTTACGTTGACCTAACGAGTCAAAGATACCGGCTCTTCGGTTAGATTCTAATTCAACGTTGCCACCTGTTTTCGCAATAATTTTACGTTTTCCTCAATGTCCTCTCGATCAGGAGCATCGCGTGAGATCCGGAGGTACTCTTGAAAAGACTTAAGCGACTTGCCGTACGCTTGGGTTTTATAAAAGAGATAACCGAGATCGTGATGTTCTTCTGCGAAATCAGGTAGGAGCCATGTAATACGCTCACTAGCGGAGGTCGCTAGAGCATACGCTTCTTTCTTGAAGTAAATCTGTTTTAGATTACGCAGAATTCTCGCCAAGATCTCCCGATTGCTAACTTGCCTCAAGAATTCGGGTTGTAGTGGCGTGGGCTGTTGGAATACGGTTTCCAATTGTCTGAGCAGTGCATCGTCAGTCAGGATTCGTCCGCCGTGGAATGGATCAATGTAGGTTTCAAGGTGCTCCCCTTTATGTTTGACGATAAAATGCCCCGGGAAATCCACACCGGTGATTGGTAGTCCGATTCGTTTGCTCGTTTCGATGTATACGACTGAAAGGGTGATGGGAATACCGAGTTTGCGTTCAAGAACATCGTTGAGATAGCTATTTCGCGGGTTGTAATAGTCTTCTTGATTGCCTTGGAATGCCTTCTCTACAAACAGGTAGTGATTTAGGCGTGCGATTTGTCGGCTCGACTCTTTCGTTTCGCCAATCCTATCCTTTACTTCCAACGCCATTCGATCCAGTAAATCCATATAAGCAACCGTGTCCAGTTCCGGATAGATGTCTTTGGCAATTAGCAAAGCACCTAAGCCCAAGTCAATCTCCGAATCGTTGCTTTGTGCAAGTGAGAAGAAGGGGTCATCGTGTGTTTTATCCATGTTAACTTGTGCTTAGTGCTATAGATACTAGACGTGAGAAGAATGCAATTCCAAAGTGATTGGCTCGGTGTTTATCCCGTAACCGAATCATGGATAGTTGAAAACGCCTTGTTTTTCCGGTTCTTTCGGCATCAGCGATTCCGGCGGATCTTGATTGGCGTGAAATTCACGTAAAATACAATTCACGATTTCGTCGTCGTAAGGCTGTGCATTAATATTCCCTTGGTTCGCCTCCCATGCCATGCGCGCCGCCGCCTCGAAATATTCGCCGTGCTTGTAGGCGTCCAACAAATCAACACCTCTGGAAAAGGTCCCGTGTCCAACCCAGTATAGAATATGACGCATTGCGTTAGCCGGTTGGGAAGGAAAATCCTCCATTTTAAAGAGACGAAGGCTTTCGTAGGACAGGTCCGGTATTCCGGGTGCCCGCTCCTGAACGAATCCAATTCCACCGCAATCATCATACATTATCGGAGTTTCCGGTTCATAGCCTTTCAGGAAGTCATAGAAGCGCGATGGATGTCCGTGCTCAGTCCTGGAGATGAGATTCAGAAACTTGGGCTGAAGGTGAACCAAAGCTTTGAATCCGTGTATCTCCAGTTGGTCGAAAATTAGCATATAATGGAACATCTCACTGGTTGGTTTGCTCGGACTATTCTGATCTGTGCTTTGTTGGGACATAGGTTGTGCACCGAAGCGCATGCGGTAATGGACTCCGTCGACTTCAACTTCGACAATCGTCAAATTCAGCGCTGGATGTTCCAGTGAGATCATGTCTAGCCGTGCCCCCGACTTGGTTAAGAGCACACGTCGTCCGGCCAAGCCGGGCACGGAAATTTCAGTTGGCAACGAATAACGTGGTGATTCGGCGAATGGCAGCAGGCAGTCGGGATCGATGGAATCATTAAGTAAAGTGCCCATGTTTCCCGCAGATCCCCACAGGTATCCGCGGTCATGCGCATGGCTACCCACCCAACCCATTTGCCCGATCAATACACCCAACTCACTGTCCGGTGAAATAGGTTTCAGGTTTGGTTGATATCCTCGCGTGCACCACTGACGGTCACGATAACTCCGTGGTGGTGGAGGCGAAAGAGTTTTCGTAAGATATGGGTTGAATAAGGATAGACCGCTCATTCCCGTTCTCCTTGATGCGTAACGGTTCTTGGTCTGAGAATATATCATGCTCGGCGAGGTTTTATCAACACAAATTCCCCTTAAAATCAGTTGAGTGGCTATAGTCTGAAATGCTATACTACACGGTGGTTATTATCATAATTGAAGGCCGAACCGGAGCAGAATCATCATGAAAACACGAATTGAAAAAGACAGTATGGGAGACATTGAGGTTCCTGCCGATCGATATTGGGGAGCACAGACACAGAGGTCCTTGCAGAACTTTGAAATCGGCGGAGAGCGCTTCCCACGCGAAATGTTGTGGGCTCTAGGAATCGTGAAACAGTCGATAGCCGAAGTAAATTCGGTTCTTGGACTACTTGACCGAGATAAAGCAGAGGTAGTCATGCAAGCCGCTCAAGAGGTGGTAAACGGTGAATTGGACGACCACTTTCCACTGGTTGTTTGGCAAACCGGCAGCGGCACCCAGACCAACATGAATACAAACGAGGTAATTGCAAACCGAGCGGTCGAAATGCTTGGCGGAGTTCTGGGTAGCAAAGAACCTATCCATCCCAATGATCACATTAACAAATCTCAATCCACGAACGATGCATTTCCAACGGCTATTCACGTGGCAATCGTTGATCGCATTCGCAACCACTTGGTCCCGGAGGTGACAGCGCTTCGGGATACTTTTGCCGACAAATCAGAAGCGTTTTCTGAGATCGTAAAGACTGGACGTACACATCTAATGGATGCTACGCCTCTGACCTTGGGACAAGAATTTGCCGGGTATACGCAGCAGTTGTCCAACGCCTTAAGAGCGATCGATCACGTACTGCCGCACTTGCACGAACTACCTGTTGGTGGTACAGCCGTTGGGACAGGATTAAATACACATCCTGAATACGCCGATCGTGCAGTTGCCGCAATCAGTAAACGCACGGGAATTCGGTTCGCGTCCGCGCCAAGTAAGTTTGAAGCCTTGGGTGCGCGCGACGCGGTTGTTGAAGCTAGCGGGGCGTTTAAGGTGTTGGCAAGTTCGCTCTTCAAAATTGCCAATGACATTCGTTGGTTGGGAAGCGGACCTCGTTGCGGACTCGGCGAACTCTTCTTGCCTGAAAACGAGCCGGGAAGTTCGATAATGCCGGGCAAAGTCAATCCTACGCAGTGTGAAGCAATGTTGATGGTATGCGCTCAAGTAATGGGCAATGATACAACAATCGCGTTGTCTGGAGCATCGGGAAACTTCGAACTGAATGTATTCATGCCGGTCATCGCCTTCAACGCGTTGCAGTCCGTGCGTCTCCTTGGAGATGCTTGTCGTTCATTCCGCAAGAACTGTGTTGTCGGAATCGAACCCAATCGAAAACAGATTGAACAGTATCTGAGCGAATCCTTAATGTTGGTGACGGCACTAAATCCCCACATTGGTTATGACAATGCGGCTCGAGTTGCCAAAAAGGCGCATAGTGAAGGTAAAACGTTGCGACAAGCAGCTCTCGAACTGAAGCTTCTTACGGAAACGGAATTCGACCAGATTGTAGTTCCGGAAAAGATGCTTGGACCGAACGTAGATTAGAGGGATTATAGATCGTTTACTGTCCCTAGACTTTTTTCTAACTAGCTATCTGTTATGCCAATCTACCGTATTGATAAACTCATCTCTGACTTTGATGAAACAATCTCGCAGAAAGACACAATCCAGTCGTTGGTCACGGCTGCGTCGCAAAGCCGCGACGTTAATGGAACTCCGACTATGGAAGAATGGCAACAGACGGTTAAGTGGTACAGAGGGCGTTATGCCCGTAGATGCGAAAAATGGCTAGATGGATCTCAAGAGCACTGTAAAGGAACCCTTCTCGATTTCCTATGCGACATTCGGTCTTTGGAAACGGTCTCGATACGTAAGGTAGTGAAGAAAGGATTCTTGGCGGGGCTAACACAGGAGACGTTGCGAGAAGCGGGTAGGCAGGTTCAAAAAAAAGAAGGTGCGAAAACATGCCTATCGGCGATGCGTTCCGCGGGGGTTACTGTTGAGATACTGTCCGCGAATTGGTCGACAACGTTTGTTGAGGGAGCGGTAAAGGGACTCTGCGATATGGTGGTGGCAAACTGCTTGCTATTCGATCCGCGGGGAATCTCTACCGGCGAGATAAAATTGCAAGTCCTTTCCGCCGATGATAAGTGGAGGCACTTCAAATCTCGTCGGTCAAGGGCAGGGCTGACGGGCTACGTCGGCGATTCACTATCGGATCTACGTGCAATGCTTGATGCCGACATAGGAATTCTCATAGGCGAAAACCAGACGTGCTTAAGGGCAATAGATCGATTCAATATCCCAATACAGCGCGTTACTCAAGCGTCTCGCCAAGTTAGCAGTTGTCGAGAAACACAAGCTAATGCTAAGCAGATTTTGCACGTAGATTCTTGGGAAACCGTCGAATATTTGCTAAAACAAACATAGACGCAAAAGTCAGGAAACGGTTAGGGGAAGGTGGGACGATTCGAGATCTTAATCTGCAGCACGGTCATCCTCGCTAGCCCCAGGCAATGTCGCATCTTCAGGTAGTATCGCATCATCGGCGGTTGGCAATTCTTCGGTTTCAGGATACACTTCGATCTTGCGAAAACTCGGCACTCCGCTGCCCGCTGGAATCAGACGGCCCATGATGACGTTTTCCTTTAAGCCTTTCAAGTAGTCCTTTTGTCCAATGACCGAGGCCTTCGTCAACACATTTGTTGTCTGCTGGAATGAGGCAGCCGAGATGAAACTTTCCGTGCTTAACGCCGCCTTCGTGACGCCTTGCAGTATTGGTTCGGCGGTGGCTGGCTGTCCCCCATCGTCTGCAACCCGACGGTTGACTCGATGGAAGACTGACCTGTCCACCTCATCTTCCTCAAGGAACTCCGTGTCTCCTGCCGAGAGGATTTTTACCTTATTCAGCATCTGGCGGACAATCACCTCAATATGCTTGTCGTTAATGTGTTCGCCTTGGCTGCGATATACATCTTGCACTTCGTTAACCAGATAGGATTGGACTTCCTCCTCACCCTTAATCTTCAGAATGTCGTGCGGGTCAAGAAAACCGTCCGTCAGACGGTCGCCCGCGTCCACCCAATCATTTTCATGAACCACGAGGTGCTTACCAACGGGGATTCTGTACAGTGCGCTCGATTCATCGCCATGTTTGATACGAAGTTGGCGCATCCCTCTAGAAATACGGTGGTCAAACTCCACATATCCCTCGATTTCGGCAATAATTGCCCTATCTTTAGGTCTTCGGGCTTCAAGGAGTTCCGTCACACGGGGAAGTCCAGTGACAATGTCTTGGCTGGTTGCGCTCTTTTCCGGGAGCCTTGCCAACACGGTTCCGGCTTCAACCTCTTCGCCATCGGTCACGGACAAATGAGCGCCTGTCGGCATCAAATAACTCGCTAACACATCATCATCGGGTGTTCGAATTTCCATTCGAGGTTGATCTTCGCCTTTGTATTCTACAATTACTCGTTCGGCAAGCCCCGACGCTTTATCTTCCTGAACGGTGTGTCCTTCGATAATGTCCTGAAATTTAACTGTTCCATTGCGCTCTGTCAAGATTGGCACACGATAAGGATCTCGCTCAAGCAGAAGAGAAGGCGGCGGATCGTTTGTGTCGGGGTTACCTTTCGTCACCTTCGCTCCATCTTCGACGCAAAGCGTCGCTCCGATCGGCACTTGATGGCGTTCCACGGCCCTACCGTTTTCATCAACAATCAACAACTGTCCATTGCGAGAGAGCACAACCCTCTCTGTGACCTCGGAATCGGGCGCCTTGCGCTCCGCAACCTCAATTTTCTCATATTTAACACGTCCATCGTGTCGAGCCTCAATTTGAGACTGGAATTGAAAATCGCCAGCTGTCACGGTACCGCCCGTGTGGAAAGTCCGCATTGTCAACTGTGTTCCCGGCTCTCCAATTGACTGGGCGCCAATAATGCCGACAGCCTCGCCGATATCAATGAAGTGCCCGGTTGTCAAATCGGCGCCATAACATTTGGAGCATACTCCGTGGGGAGCTTCACATGTCAGCGATGATCGGACACGCACCTCTGTAATCCCGACTGCCTCAATTATCTCGGCAGTTGGCGGGTTAATCAGCTCATCTCTAGCGACAATCACGGTGTCGTCGTTAGGATTGATTATATCCTCGGCGACGGTTCTGCTATGAATGCGTTCAGCAAGCGTGTCGTCTTCCGTTTCCCCTGCGACTTTCATGATGCCATTCAATGTGCCGCAGTCCGGCATAGTTATCATGACATCCTGAGCAACATCCACGAGCTTGCGTGTGAGATATCCGGAGGAAGCAGTCTTGATTGCAGTGTCGGCTAATCCTTTGCGTGCACCATGGGTAGAGATAAAATACTCTAGTACACTTAGACCTTCACGGAAGCAGGATTCGATTGGCTGCTCGATAATGGCGCCGCTTGGTTTCGTCATCAAACCACGCATGCCACTGATCTGGCGTATCGGTTCTTTCTTCGAGCGCGCACCGCTGTCCGCCATAACATGCACAGGATTGAATCCTCTGATTTCATCCTCGCGTCCCTCTTCCAAGGAATCGAACAGCGCTGCTTCAACTGATTGAATCAACTGATGCCAAACGTCAATGACCTGATTATACCGCTCCCCTTCACTGACTCCGCCGCGTCGATATTCCTTCTCGATTGCATCCACTTTCTTTCTTGCCTCGGCGATTAATGTTTCCTTTGCCTCGGGGATAATCAGATCTTCCATACCGATTGAGAGACCGGAGAAGGTGGCATAATGGAATGCGATTCGTTTCAGTTCATCAAGGAACTCAACGGTTCGGCTGTTCCCAAGCTCATTGAAGCAGTAGGAGACGAGTCGCGAGAGATCCTTGGATCGAACTTCTTGATTTATGAAATGGACTCGCTGCTCCGTCTTCAGATCGGTGAACTCAAGCTCATCAGGTACAACTTGATTAAAAATGACGCGCCCAACGGTAGTCTCAATGGGCTCGCGGACGCCTCCGATATGCAACAGAATCGAATCGTGCAGACCTAGTCTAGCGCATTCGTGCGCCATAATGACCTCATCGGAATTCCGGTAATGACGGAGTTTCTGTTCCTCCCGGTCAATGTCGGGAATAGATTTAGTCAAGAAACTACAGCCAAGCACCATATCAAGTTCAGGAACGGCGATTGCGCCTCCATGTGCGGGTTTCAGAATGTTTCGCGGCGCCATCATGAGTAACTTTGCTTCTATCTGTGACTCTACTGACAGCGGGACATGTACTGCCATCTGATCGCCGTCAAAGTCTGCATTGAACGCTTTACAGACAAGGGGATGAACACGAATCGCTTTTCCTTCGACCAAAATAGGCTGAAATGCCTGAATCCCGAGGCGATGGAGTGTTGGCGCACGGTTCAACATCACCAGGTGCTCGTCAATTACTTCCTCAAGGACCTCCCACACCTCTGGCGAGATCTGATCGGTCATGTGTTTCGCCCGTTTGATGGTGTGTGCGTAATCTTTTTCCTGGAGTTTCCGGATTATGAAGGGTTTGAACAGTTCGAGAGCCATCTCTTTCGGCAAGCCACACTGATGAAGTTGCAGATCAGGTCCCACCACAACAACGCTTCGTCCCGAGTAATCGACACGCTTGCCCAGTAAGTTTTGTCGGAAACGACCAACCTTCCCCTTCAGCATGTCTGCCAGGGACTTGAGCGGTCGATTTCCAGGACCGCGAACCATCCGACCATGTCTGCCATTGTCCAGTAGGGCATCGACCGCCTCTTGCAGCATCCGTTTCTCGTTACGGATGATTACATCCGGGGCACGCAGCTCGGTCAAACGTTTGAGGCGGTTATTACGGTTGATTACTCGTCGATACAGATCGTTAAGGTCGCTCGTAGCGAACCGTCCGCCGTCAAGCGCAACTAGTGGTCGAAGATCGGGAGGAATAACGGGGATAACCGACAGAATCATCCATTCCGGTTTATTTCCGGACTTTTTGAATCCCAATACCAGCTTGAGTCGCTTTGCAAGTTTCTTCGCCTTTTGCTTACTTCCAGTCTCCTCAAGCTCAACACGTAAAGTTTCAATCTCCTTATCCAAATCGATACGTGACAACAGCTCATGGACTGCCTCGGCACCCATTCCGACACGAAAACCATCGGGAAACTGTGAAAGGTGCTCGGTGTACTCTTCTTCCGTTAACAACTGCTTGACCTTTAACGGACAATTCGGATCGGAAACCTCCAAGACAATGAAAGCTTCAAAATAGAGAATTCGCTCCACATCTCGTGACGACAGATCTAAAAAGAGGCCAAGTCGAGACGGAATCCCTTTGAAAAACCAGACGTGCGACACTTTCGCGGCGAGTTGGATGTAACCCATCCGTTCTCGACGCACGCGTTGATGCGTTACTTCCACGCCGCACCGATCGCAAATTGTACCTTTGTGCTTGATTCGCTTATATTTCCCGCATGCGCATTCCCAATCTTTCTGAGGTCCGAAAATCGCTTCACAGAATAACCCGTCACGTTCAGGACGAAATGTTCGATAATTTATGGTTTCCGGTTTACGAACTTCAGCACAGGAACATTCATTCATCATTGGACAGGGCCATATACCGTTACTTCGCCGTTTGCACGAAGTTTGTTTTGCCCAGCTTCTTATCTGCTCTGGTGATGCAATCCGTATTGATATTACGTCGAAGTTGTTTAGATTTGCTGACAAGGCAATTCTCCTTAAAGGTTATGAATAATGAGGTGGATCTTCCCGCCTTCCTGTTTAAAGGGTATCGCTAAACCTCGTTACGTCTATCAATTATAGTCTTATAGGTGATTCCTAGGTGCGAGGTAATTGAACTAAGTCTTTCAATCTAAAGGCTAGGAGATGGAGGTAAATTTGGAAGAAAATACCTATTGTTGTCGTAGTTCTCGAATGGAAGTATATCTGGGTTTTGTCATATTCTGACTTCACACGGAATAACAGACGAGTGCGTATGTCGACTTTACAGCCACCGAAAGCGTTACTCTAAGAGCCTGTTTTAAAAGTAAATAGAAGCCAGTTAGGGGCATTTGAATGCCATTACCTGTCGCCCGCTGGGGCTTTCAAAGGCTGGTGCGCGGTGCGCACCCTACAGAATTGTGCGAGAAAGAAACCGAGTTTTGAAGAAAAAACTCGGTTTCGAGACACATGATTCTACTCGAAATGACTTTTCAAACAGGTTCTAACCAATCGATTTGTTCCTTCGAAAGATTGGCTCTCCGACTGTATCTAGATTAATGATGCAAAGCAGATACGAGGGCAAGTAATATCGTCGCATCCGTGTTGAGTTCGAGAATCAAACACCAAGGATTATTGGCGATTGGATGGTCAAACTGTATCCTACGGGAATTTTGCTTCGGCTGGAACTGGCTTCAAATATAGTAACAATTTAGCGATGCCTTTGCAATATCGTTACTCGCGATCTTCTGGCCACGGCATCGGAGAAGCAGTATCTATCTCGTCCGACTGTGTATCGCGTTGTTCAAGATTTACATCAAGCCCTAAGCTCTGTAATTCTTTAACGAGAACATTGAAGGATTCTGGAGTACCCGGGTTTGGTGCATTTTCCCCCTTGACGATTGACTCGTAAATCTTACTCCTACCTGTCACATCGTCCGATTTTATCGTCAGCAACTCCTGAAGCGTATAAGCTGCACCGTATGCCTCAAGTGCCCATACCTCCATCTCTCCAAATCGCTGGCCGCCCTGTTGGGCTTTTCCTCCAAGCGGTTGTTGAGTTACGAGAGAGTACGGCCCTGTACTTCGCGCATGAATCTTGTCATCAACGAGATGATTGAGTTTCAGAATGTAGGTAAAGCCAACTGTAGCCTTCTGTGCAAAGGGCGTCCCCGTCCGTCCGTCGTAGAGTGTAGCTTTTCCAGTCTTCGGCAGGTTCGCCTTCTCAAGCAGTTTCGAGATCTCTGATTCCGTAGCGCCATCAAACACGGGAGTAGCAATGTGAAGCCCCAACGCTTTGGCTGCCCAGCCAAGATGGGTTTCTAGAATCTGTCCCACGTTCATGCGAGAAGGAACGCCCAACGGGTTCAGCACGATGCCCACGGGAGAGCCATCCTCAAGGTAGGGCATATCCTCTTGAGGGAGAATCTTTGCCACGACTCCCTTGTTACCATGTCGTCCGGCCATCTTGTCTCCAACGGAGATCTTCCGGCGATTGGCGACATACACCTTAACTAGCTTGATCACTCCAGGTTTGAGTTCGTCGCCCTTCCGAATCTTTTCTAGTTCCGCATCTTTCTCGGAAGTGCATTCTTGAATGCGGCCATCGGCGAGTTGTTGAATTCGTTCAATGCGAGTCATCGCGTCGACATCTTCGACGACAATGGAATCAAGTGGAATGTCGTTTTCAAGCAGTGCTTCGGTAACGATGTCACTCTCTTCCGCCAACTGAAGAGTGTCATTGGAGACCGCTTTTGCTAGACGTTTTCCAAGCAAAGCTTGTCGAATCTCTTCGGTTCGCCTCCGATTGATAAGGTCACACTTTTCTCCCCACGCCTTTTCAACGGTTTTTTCCTTGGCAATCTCACGCAGTTCGGTCTGTCTATCATTCTCGCGCTCCTTACGAGAGAACACTTTGACATCAATAACCACTCCTTCCACCCCCGGTTTGGCATACGTAGATGCATCACGCACTTCGCCAACTTTTTCGCCGAAAATAGCCCGGAGCAACTTCTCCTCGGGGCCCAAATCGCTTTCACCCTTTGGTGTCACTTTTCCTACAAGGATACTCCCTGGTCGGACAATCGAACCGACGCGGATTATGCCCTCATCGTCAAGCTGATTTAGAGCTTCTTCTGAAAGATTGGGTATATCACGCGTGATTTCCTCGCGTCCCATCTTGGTATCTCGTGCTTCCACGTCAAATTCATCAATGTGGATGGAAGTGAAAGTATCGTCTGACACCAAAGACTCGCTAATGAGAAGAGCGTCTTCGAAGTTATATCCTTCCCAAGGCATAAATGCCACGAGGACGTTGTTACCTAGGGCAAGTTCACCATTATCGGTGGCGGTGCCATCAGCGATTACCTGCCCTGCTTCTACATGATCGCCGACGGCGACGCACGGGATCTGATGAATGCAAGTGCCGTTATTGGATCGCTTGAAGTTGGTCAAATGGTAAACATCGTAGCCCATTTCAGAAAAGGATTGTTCGCCGCCGTCCACTCGGAAAGCATCATCTGTGCGGATGATGATTTCCGAGGCAGAAATACTCTCGACGACACCGTCGCGTTTGGCAAGCACTACAGCACCGGAGTCGCGCGCGGCTCTGTATTCCATACCGGTTCCGACGAGAGGAGCCCGCGGACGTACCAGTGGCACTGCTTGACGTTGCTGGTTTGCTCCCATAAGAGCTCGATTGGCGTCGTCGTGTTCAAGGAACGGAATTAGTGATGCTGAGACTCCGACAATCTGTTTTGAGGAGACATCCAGGTAATCCACTTCCTTTGGAGCCATCCGCGGGAAATCCCCTTTGAAGCGAGTGGAAACCTGATTTTCGGTTATCTTACCATTCCTGTTGAGTTTTGTGTTTGCTTGTGCGATGACGAAAGCGTCTTCCTTATCCGCCGTCATGTGTGTAACTTCGCCTGTTGCGATTCCGTCCTTCACTTTCCGGTAAGGCGTCTCCAAAAACCCGTATTCATTTACACGTGCATACGTGGAGAGCGAGACAATCAAGCCCACGGAGGGGCCTTCAGGCGTCTCAATCGGGCACACACGACCATAATGTGTACGATGCACATCACGGACTTCAAATGTGGCTCGTTCACGGTGCAGTCCCCCGGGACCAAGTGCACTAAGGCGTCGTTTGTGAGTCAGTTCGTCAATCGGGTTGGTTTGCTGCATGAACTGGGATAACTGGCTTGACCCGAAGAAATCCTTGATTGCTCCGGTCAACGGTTTTGGATTTATGAGATCCGGCGGCGTGGAGCTTTCTAGTTCTTGTGCCGTCATCCGTTCTCGAGTGGCGCGAACAACTCGAATCAACCCTGTGCGTATTTGGTTTTGGAGAAGCTCTCCAATGGCTCGTACCCGACGGTTTCCCAGGTGGTCGATGTCATCCATCTCGCCATTGTTGTCTTGAACATGCATCAGATAATCGAGCGTAGCAGCAATGTCCTCTCGCCGAAGAATGCGGACACTTTCATCCGGCAGCCCATTTGAATCGGACGGATCGTCAGGGGTGCCATTTCGGTAGATGGAGAGGGCGCCAAGCTTTTCATTGAGTTTGTAACGGCCCACACGGGATAAGTCGTACCGGGCAGGGTCGAATATTAGTTTTTCAAAGCGACTGCGGGCGCTTTCCAGAGTTGGCGGGTCGCCGGGTTGAATCCTGCGGAAAATCTCTACTAGTGCTTGGTCTTGGATGTGTCCTTCTTTATAGTCGGACTGGACGTCACGCTGTAGTGTGTTTCGTAGAAACTGAATCCTTTCAGCATCCTCTTCATCTAGTACCTCAACGTTGCCAACTCCGGATTCTCGGAGTGTTGCGAGTTCTTCGTCTGTGAGGTCAGTATTGGCTTCAAACAGTACTTCCCCCGTGCTAGAATCGATTACAGGGGCAGCAAGAACTTTGCCTTCGAGCGCTTCTGAACTGTCACTATCATTGTTCAGCGACCGCACTTCTGTCTTTGCGAATAACTTGAGAATCTGCTCATCTGTTTCCCAACCCAATGCTCGCAGCAAAATGGTAACAAGCATCTTCTTCCGGCGGTCTAGGCGCACGTAGATTTGGTCTTTGATGTCGTATTCAAACTCAATCCATGCGCCCCGATACGGGACAATCTTGGCGACGAAAAGTTTGTGACCGCTAGTGTGGATCTCCTCGTTAAAAGTAGCACTGGGAGATCGATGGAGTTGGCTTACAATGACCCGCTCCGCTCCATTGATGAAAAAGGTACCTTTCTCCGTCATCAGCGGTATTTCGCCCATGTAGACATCGGACTCCTTAATATCAATAACCTGCTTGTCTCCGGTGTCTTTGTCCTGCTCTCGAAGTATAAGCTGAACGCGAATCTTTAACGGCACACCGTAGGTAAATCCGCGATATTGACACTCGTTGATGTCATATTTTGGGCTTCCGAGGGAGTAACTTACGAACTCAAGGCTAGAGGTCTCTGAAAAGTCGGTGATAGGGAAAATCTCGTTGAATACAGCTTGTAAACCTTCGTCTTTGCGTTCGTCTTCGTCTACATCTGCTTGGAGAAATTCGTGGTAGGATAATTTCTGAATCTCGATCAAATCCGGGAGATTCATGATTTCTGGCGATTTAGCAAAGGAGAGTCGTTCACGTTTCCCAAAGTTGACTACATCGGGCATACTTTCACCGTTTACCTTATGTGGGACACACTTTGCAGTTCATCAATTAGCTATGCGTCGGAGGGAAGTAGAGGAACAACATTGGTGGTGGCCATAGATAAACCCTAGAGTAGGCGCAACAGGATATTATATATGAACTTAGCTGTCAGTGTCAAGTAGATTTTTAATTTATTCTAAAGAATAATATCGTAATTCTGATCATTGCGCATCAACCTCGTCATACCTACCTACCGTGGATTTCCTCCCAATCTTATCGTGACAGATGAGTTGTATCAGTCTGCTTGACTAAAAAGAACAACTCATGACAGGTGTGCGGCGTGAATTGAGGTCGCGATTCGACGATCGCTTCTACCACGTGCTACCTCGCTTAAACGTGTAGATCCTAGCGAAATATCTGCTTGACGCTGCGCACTATATATACTAGCCAAGCACAACGCAGAAATCACGCCCGAGGCCGGTTGACGTCTTAGTTTCATCATGCTATACTAGGCATGTACTTGCGATTTCCCGGTTGATTTAGTCAATTGGCTTTCTGGCTCAAGTTGAGAAAATCCAACACCATCGTGGGACAGATAAAACCGCCTGCGCCCGTTAAGCTTATAGTTGGTATCATAACCGCTAATCCGAATCTTCTATCTAGCGTGCACCACAGATTGGAAGAACGGTTTGGCGAAATTGACTTCGCAAGCCGACTCCTGGCTTTTGACTTCACTGCCTACTATGAAGATGAGATGGGAAGAGAGCTGCAACGACAGTTCGTAAGTTTCGATCGACTTACCTCGCCTGATGAGCTTGCTTCGGCGAAGTGTTTCTCGAACGCGGTTGAATGCGAGTTTGCGGAAAACGAGACGGCACATCGGCAGGTGAATCTTGATCCCGGCTATATCTCTGCCGCCAAGCTCGTTCTCGCATCTACAAAAGACCATGCCCATCGTATTCATCTGCAGAACGGTATCTACGCAGAGAATACGCTAAAATTCCGTAAAAAAACCTTCCAGCCTTGGGAGTGGACCTACCCGGATTACCGCACACCTGCGTATATTGAGATTTTCAATCACATTCGTCAAATCTATCTGAGGCAGCTTAAGACAAACGGATTAAGTGCACACCCTCTTTAGATGCAGGAACAATCCATGAAAACTCAGATTCGGAATCTGTTTATTGCCGCAGTTTTACCTTTCATCTCTAATTTGGCATTTACATCCGTATGCCAAGGTGCGTTGCCGTCCGAGTCAAGAGCGTCTGCGCGCCAACTAGGAATCCGGATTGGAATATATGATACGGGAAAACATAATGCAATTACGGATGTCGCGGGCGTGAAGGTCGGTCATGTTACCTTATCTGTCGGCGAGAATGTCCGCACCGGGGTCACTGCAATAATTCCACGTGATGACATTTGGGAACATCGCGCATTTGGCGCTGCTTACGTTATCAATGGAAACGGTGAAGCGACCGGACTTGCTTGGGTCAACGAATCCGGATTGGTTGAGTCGCCTATCATGCTAACCAATACACTCAGTGTAGGGGCAGTTCACGACGGGGTAGTGCGATACATGATTAAGCGATATCCACAGTCTCACATTATTCTCCCCATCGTCGCTGAATGTTATGATGGTGGATTGAATGACATTAGTGGGCTTCATGTTATGGCTGAACACGCAATCGAGGCAATCGAGAATGCCGCTGGAGGTCCCGTGTCGCAAGGATGTGTTGGCGCTGGCACTGGAATGCGTTCTTACGGATTCAAGGCGGGAATTGGAACCGCATCCCGCGTGCTGAAAGTAGCGGATCAGACGTTTACCGTGGGAGTATTGGTCAATGCTAACGGTGGTCGTCGTCATCAACTCCGAATTGACGGGGTTCCAGTTGGACTGAAAGTCACCGATTTAACACCGGAGCGCCATCGAGACGGATCGTTCATAATCGTTATTGCTACAGACGCGCCCCTAGTGCATCGACAGCTATTGCAACTCGCTCGGCGAGCTACGCATGGACTAGCGCGAACCGGCACTCCAAGTACAGTTAGCAGCGGAGAATTCGTATTAGCTTTTTCGACCGGCAATATGGTGCCGTCATCGTCCAACGCTAGCCTGTTGTCGATCGAAATGCTTCGTAACGATCAAATGGATGTCTTCTACCAAGGGGTCATTGAAGCTACGGAGGAGGCCGTAATCAACGCGATGACGATGGCAGTCACAACTGTTGGGAGGAATGGAAATATCGTTCATGCCATTCCTTTAGATCGCTTACGAGCGCTCATGAAGGAATATCACAGATCGACTCAAGACGAACGTGCATCGACGACGCGCTAAATCGGGGATTAGTGAGATTGATGACAGCCCACTTTACGCACTCAGTTGGGATCACTCGCTTTTTACTGAAGCCTACTTAAGATTCTCGACTCTTTGATACGCGGCGATCTCAGCAAGTTTACCTCCTAAACTTGCGCCACAGCCTGAAGGCGAGACGTACAACGGAAGAGGATGCTGTTGACAGTAAATCTCAGTTTGTTGTATCATACCTGCGAGTTATACCATTATTCGCAGCGCGAAAATAGCGTCAGTCACGTCCGTCCGAGGCAGGGCAAGGTACACCGCCTACCTAGCTTGTTCAGAACGGTAATGGTTGGCGTCGGTTATTTCATCATAGAATAAATGAAACGATCATATGTAACATTATTCAGTTGAGATGGTATAAGTTCTTAGATCTTTGTTCGGCAGCAATTTCAGTCAGTTTCCATGATGGATATGGTTGAGAGACGGGTTTCCAATAGCATGAGAAGGAATTACCAATGAGCGAATTGCACTTTGACTTTAGGGACGTATTTCGAGCCGGACGCTACGGGTTTAGCAGTAAAAAAATCACGGTTCATTTCATGGGACTGGCACTAGCGTATCTGATTTACGAGGTTCTTGTGTATGTTAGCCTCTTGATTGCGGGAGGAAGTTCGCTAGAGGAATTCTGGAATGAATACGCGTTAGTTCCGGTTTTCCCCATCGTCGGTTACGAGTTAAAGCCAGTTACAGCTGGGGCTATGTGGTTAGGTTTGTTGGTATTCTTCATCATCTTTTTTTCAGCGAGCACCATGGTGTCGAAAATCACGATACATCAGTTGCGGGGAGACAGTTTCTTTTCGATGAAAGAGGCCGCGTCCTTCTTGAAGATCCGTTGGAAATCTGTCTTCGGATCGTTCGTAGGATTGATTGTAGTTATCGTTCTATGTATGCTAATACCGATTGTCGTAGGTTTGCTAGGAAAGATTCCATGGGCTGGAAAAATCATCGTAACCTTGTCATCGTTGCTAATGCCTTTTGCATTTCTCCTTGGGTTGTTGGTGGTTTATCTCGTTGTGGTTTTGTGCATGAGTCTGTTCCTAGCTCCCGCGGTTGTTGCTGTCGCTGACTCGGACACGTTTGAAACTGTCTATCAGCATTTCTCCATCGTTTGGAACCAGCCGTGGCGTATCGTGGTTTATGAATTCCTGTTAATCTGTCTTAAACTAATCTGTGTGCCGATTTGGATGGTTTCTTGCTTGCTAGGTCTTAACTTAGCGATGTTACCGATTCGCTACCTTCTACCTGAGGACATGCTTCTCTTTATGGGAAATGCAAACAGGTGGCTTGGTAAGCTGACAAATGAAATCTCTGCGCTTCCACTTATTCGAAGTGTGGGTGTGTTCGATACGATCGCGCCTTCAACGGGTCCCGCGGAGCAGCTATCGACATTTGATATGTTTTTTATGACTCTCACATCAATCTTTATTACCTTGTCTTTATTATTTGTCCTAGGCCTCATTGTGGCATATCTCTTCTCAATCGCTTCGGTAGGAAATACAATCATCTATGCAGTATTGCGAAGACGATCTGACGGCGAAAACCTACTGGAAGTTGAAGAGGAAGAAGACTCTTTAGCGCGCGATGAGGGGCTACAAGAAGAGGAAGCAGCTGAGGTGCCATCTGAAACACAGTCTGGTACGTAGACGGAAATCATCTAAGAGGGTGCAGCGGGAAGGTTTCAATTGCAAGTTAAATCTGCGAGGTTGAGACACACTCGGACGGGCGAATCAGTAAAAACCGATGTACTGTCCCTCACATTGTCAATGGAAGTAACGTGTGTTTGAACTGAATCCGAGAAGTTGCTGCCCAAGAGCTGAAAATCAACATTGTAAATTCCTGTTTCGGCGTATTTGTAGATTATATGCAGAAGGATATGATGGGTCATTGTTATCCCTTGAACGCTACGTGGCTTGCTTTGAATTAAGAAGGGGATGATGCATTATGTTTCAGCAGATTTTGACGAAGGTTATCGGAAGTAAACAGGATCGAGATTCTAAGCGATTTCGACCGATAATCAATGCGGTGAATCAAAGAGAGTCCGAAATTAAGCGTTTAACCGATTCCCAACTGCAATCGAAGACGGCGCATTTTCGAGAGAAACTTGATGCCGGAGAATCTCTTGATAATCTTCTTCCCGAGTCATTTGCCGTTGTGCGAGAAGCTGCTGTAAGAACGCTGGGGCAACGCCACTACGATGTCCAGATAATGGGTGGTTCGGCGCTCCATCAGGGCTGCATCGCCGAAATGAAAACCGGTGAAGGGAAGACCCTGACTTCAACACTACCTGTCTATTTAAATGCGCTCACGGGCAACGGTGTCCATGTTGCCACCGTAAATGATTACCTTGCAAGGCGCGACGCGGAATGGATGGGCAAAATCTATAACTTCCTCGGCCTATCGGTCGGCTTGACCATTAGTATGATGCCTCACGAGCAAAAGAAACTTGGGTACAAAGCGGACATCACGTATGGCGTCCACAGCGAGTTTGGTTTTGACTACCTCTGGGACAATAAAGCATCGTACCTTGACGCGAAAGTTCAGCGAGGTCATCACTACGCGATTCTTGATGAGGTCGATAGCATTCTGATTGATGAGGCTCGTGTACCGTTAATCATTTCAGAACCTTATGGTGAACCTGTCGAACTCTACGCGAAGATTAACCGTGCTGTGGTTCGGCTTAAGGTGGGCGGGCATTATGAGATTGACGAAAAGAGTAGCAAACGCGGTTCCGTTGCGCTAACGGACGAGGGCGTTGAGGAGATGCAGCGTCTGCTAGGTGTAGCAGATTTATACGATCACACGAACATGGAACTCGTTCATCATGTGAATCAATCCCTGATCGCTCATCACCTTTACCAACGTGATGTAGACTATCTCGTTGAGCAAGGGGAGGTCATCCTCGTGGATGAATTTACAGGTCGAAAACAACCTGGAAGACGATTGAGTGAGGGGCTTCATCAAGCTATCGAAGCCAAGGAACGTGTTCGAATAGTTCAGGAAAGCCAAACTGGCGCAAGCATCACTTATCAGAACTTCTTTCGCATGTATGAAAAACTGGCAGGGATGACGGGAACGGCCGAAACCGAGTCGGCAGAATTTGGTCATATCTACAAGCTGGACGTCGTCGTAGTACCCACAAACGAACCGATGATACGGGAAGATCATTCGGACCAGATATACAAAACAGAGGAAGCGAAGTATCGGGCGATAATCAATGATATCGTAGAGCAGCATGAAAAAGGGCGTCCGATATTGGTGGGAACAGTATCCATTGAAAAGTCCGAGAAACTGAGCAAGCTGCTCAGGGCCAGGCAGCGAGATATACGCCATCAGGTGTTGAATGCGAAGGAACATGCTCGTGAAGCAGAGATTATTGCGCAAGCCGGTACACCAGGAGCCGTCACGATTGCCACAAATATGGCAGGACGAGGAGTTGACATTCTACTAGGCGGAAATCCTGATGGCACGGTTAAGGAGATTCTTCGCCAACGCAATATTGAAGTAGACGACACTGCGGAGGATTCGGATGAATGGAAGGTGGCTTACGAAGAGGCTGCGGGTATCTGCGAAAGGAACCGTGACGATGTGTTGCAAGCGGGCGGATTGCACATAATTGGCACCGAACGCCATGATTCTCGACGGATTGACAATCAGTTGCGAGGCAGATCGGGACGGCAGGGTGACATTGGCTCCTCCCGCTTCTATCTGTCCTTAGAAGACGATCTCATGCGAAAGTTTGGATCGGACCGACTATCGGGCATGATGGATCGGGTGGGCATGGAGGAAGATATTCCGATTGAGCACCCATGGGTCACCAAAGCCATTGAGAAAGCTCAAACTCGCGTTGAAGAGAGACACTTTGAAATTCGCAAGAATGTGCTGAAATTTGACGATGTGATGAATACGCAGCGTCAAACAATCTACGACCTTCGTGATAGTATCCTTGAGGGTGAGAATCTTAAAGAGACTATTTGGGGCATGATAGAGAACGTTCTGGAAGACAGGATGGAAGTGGACCTACAGGTGGAAGGATCAGAGCGAGAAGGCCTAGAGATCATTACAAGGTGGTTTACCCAGACCTTTCCGGTTGATTATTCAACATGGGATACTACTGTGGCAGAGATGAGTCTACCACAAATCCGCGAAAAGGCACTTCAAACACTTCAGTCAGTATACGAAAAACGCGAGACAGAGATGGGCATCGAACAGATGCGAACCCTCGAAAGGCTTTTGCTCTTGGATCGCATCGACAGCCACTGGAAAGATCATTTATACAATATTGACTACATTGAAGAAGGGATTCATCTTCGGGGTTATGGAGGAAAGGACCCAATAGTGGTTTTCAAGAACGAGGCCTTCAACGTTTTTGAAGCAATGTATCAGCGCATCGAAGAAGAGACCAGTGAGTACATTTTCAAAGTACATCTTGACGTTGAAGCACCGAAACGTGCTGTTCCTCAGCGCAACTCGCGACAAGCCGGCATGCCCCGTAGACGACGGCCGACACCGGTACGTCCCAGCAGGGAGGAATCCCCCTCATCTGCTGAATTTGCTACCCAAGAAGCCATGGGTAGTCTGCCCAAGGTTGGTCGCAATCGGCCTTGTCCTTGTGGGAGCGGAAAGAAGTATAAACGGTGTCATGGAAAATAGGCGCCGCAACAAAATAAAGAGGGAGTACGTAGAAAATACATATCCTATCACGCCTCGCTATTTTATTGTTGATAGTTTCTAGCACCTAGTATAAGATGTATTATGTAATCTATTCGGAGGGATAAATTGACTTCGCAGGAAGAAACAATTAGTCAAGAGCTACTTGAAATCCTGGCTTGTCCCGCTTGTAAAGGTGATATTGAATACGACTCTGAGAATCAAAAGCTCATATGTGCCGGTGAATGTCAGCGTCGCTATCCCATTCGAGACGGTATCCCTGTTATGCTAATTGATGAAGCTGAAATTCCGGTCGCCTAAATGGCGAAGAGTGCGTCGTGAGTTACTTCACAGGGCGAGCTTTTGGTGTGTGTTTCATTCTTCTCGCATGAAAATCCTGTTCTTGAGCCTTAGATTTCCGTACCCGCCTCATCGGGGAGATCGAATTCGCGCTTATCACTTCATCAAACAGCTTGCCCGACATCATTCCGTTACTGTTGCCTCATTTTTCGAATCTGATCAAGAAATAGACCACGTCGACCATTTGCAGTCATTCTGTGATCGAGTCGAATCAGTGCGATTTCACCATGGTAGGGCTCGATTAAACTCTCTATTGCATTGCTTGTCGAACTGCCCGTTGCAAGTTTACTACTGGTTCGCTCCGCAGATGCAACGGGCGATTTATCGATTATTGGATCAACACAGCTATGACCTAATTCATGCTCAACTTTTTCGCATGGGACAGTATGTTCTGAGCATCCAAGGTGTCCCAAAGATGTTGGATCTTTGTGATTCGCTAGGGCTCAATCTCAGTCGCCGCGCCGCTCTTGATAGGAACCTCATTCGTACTCTAGTGAAACTTGAAGCAAGGCGAGTTCGTCACTATGAAGTTGAGATAATGAATTCATTTGACTGGGGCACGGTTGCGGCGAGCAGCGATAAAGACTATTTGCTAAAACAAGACAACACTCTAAAATTGTCAGTTGTACCAATGGGGGTCGACTTAGAGCATTTTCAACCGTCCTCGACAGAGTATCGGCCTCATATCTTATTTACCGGTACAATGAACTATTTCCCAAACTGGGATGCGGTGTTGTATTTTCACACGGAGATTTTTCCGCTAGTTCAAGAGGTGCACCCGGAAACTGTTTTCTATGTGGTGGGTAATTCTCCTCCGAAACGAATACGAAAGTTGGCTAGTCAGAGCAATGTTGTCGTCACAGGGTATGTGCCCGAAACACGACCATACTTCGATGACGCCGCCGTGTTCGTTTCCCCTATGCGTGCTGGTTCGGGTTCACAAGTCAAGAACCTGGAAGCAATGGCAATGGGAGTCCCGGTCGTCACATCTTCGCTAGGTGCTATGGGATTGGAGGCGCAAATCGGAGAAAACCTCTTGATCGGAGACAACCCTAGATCATTTGCAAAACATATCATTGACTTAATCGAATCACCGGATTATCGTAGGTCGGTTGGTACTGCAGGTCGACGTCTCGTAGAGAATAAATATAGTTGGGATGTCCTGGCACGGCGGTTAGAAGGAGTTTACTCACAGATTTGTTACTGAGATAATTGAACACTTGTCACGTTCAATAACGCAATTATTCGTCTTGTGCGCTTTGAGAGAGTATTAAGTGTGTTTTTTTCTTTTTTGCTCTACGATGTTAATAGTTAGCGTTTGGCCGCTAATTGGTCAACGCGGTAGAGCAAGTTCAATGATTCATGATCTCATAATCTATCACAAGGGAATCACTGCCTAACATTATTCAAAACAGGAGCGGCACACTAAAGTTTAAAGCGATTCAACTACAATTAAGGACAAACTATGCCGAAATCCAAGAAACGATTGATAATATCGATTGTCGTTGATGTCTGTCTGATTAATCTTGCCTTCTCAGCAGCATATCACACGTGCAAATCACTGGGGGTTGATTTGCTAGCATTCATGAATCAGGTTGAGACTGGACAGTCCCCGCTTCTACAACATTCATTCAAAATCACGGCAGCAATTATTACCGTAGTTCGTCTGGGGGCATTTTTTGTTTTTCGGCTCTATAAGCCGGTGTGGCGTTACGCGAGCGTCCGAGAATTCCTTTCCCTCATAGGTGCAATAATTTGCGGGACCTTTGCGTTAATGCTTGTGCCTTATGTAGCGCATTTCCTCCGGATCATCCAATACTCCGGGAATCCCCTCCATTCGTGGGTATTCTTTTCGATGGACGGGTTCTATAACATTGTTCTTATAGGATTGGCGAAATATTCCTTACGAATATTGGAGGAATATCGAAAGAAGCAAGTCGCAACGCCCCGGATTAAGGTGCTAATTGTTGGGACGGGCGAAGCAGGTATTGGCGTATTGCGCGAAATACGCAATCATCCCGAAAAAGGTTATCTTCCTGTTGGATTTGTCACCGATCACCGTGAAAAGGTTGGTCAGAGCATTCAAGGACTTGAGGTCCTTGGTACCACTCGAGAATTGGCTTATATTGTAAACAAGCGACATATTGATGAAGTTGTTATTGCCATGCCTTCTGCGTCGGAGAGTAAGGTTCGTGAAATCATACGGCAGCATAAATATAGAGGGTGTAAGTTCAAAATTGTTCCAAGTATCCATGCAATCCTTGATGGACACGTGAGCATTAGCCAGATTAGGGATGTCAGGGTTGAGGATTTGCTCAATCGTTCGACTTCTTCTATTGACCTCGCAGAAGTTTCGAAATACTTATCCGGCAAGCGGGTAATGATAACCGGCGCTGGCGGTTCAATCGGATCGGAGCTCTGTCGACAGGTGGCGAAATTTGAACCTGAATTACTGATCCTCGTAGGAAGAGGAGAAAACAGCTTATACCACATTAATATTGAACTGAGTGAGTCCGATCCGACCGTCAACCGTGCGGTAATCGTTGGCGATATTCGTGACCGATTGAAGATTGATGGAATCATGCAGGATTATAGACCGCACATCATCTTCCATGCGGCGGCGCATAAACATGTCAAGTTTATGGAAATCCATCCTGACGAAGCTGTGAAGAACAACATACTTGGCACTAAAAGCCTCATCGATGCGGCTATAAAACACCATGTCCATGCATTCATCTTGGTGTCGTCTGACAAAGCAGTCAATCCGACTAGTGTGATGGGGGCGTCCAAACGCGTTACGGAGAAGTTGATTCAGAGCAAGGCGAAGCGAAACGGGACTGATTTCGTCGCGGTCCGCTTTGGGAACGTGATTGACAGTCGCGGTAGTGTTTTGCCGAATTTCAAGCGCCAGATAGCAAAAGGAGGGCCGGTCACTGTCACCCATCGTGAGGTTACGCGATTCTTCATGACGATTCCTGAGTCGGTACAATTGCTTATTCAGGCAGGGGCAATGGGCAGTGGAGGCGAGATATTTATCTTGGATATGGGCGAACCCATCAAGATTCTTGATCTTGCACAAGATTTGATTCGATTATCCGGACTTGAAGTTGATCAAGATATCAAAATTGAGTTTACGGGTTTGGAACCCGGCGAGAAACTGTATGAAGAACTATTAACACCGAAAGAAGGAGTTACTGCCACAAAACACCAGCGGATTTTCGTTGGGCAGCTAGAGACAATTGAGGAGACGGAGTTACTTGCCCAAATTAATGCTTTGGCAGAATTGGCGGATCAACTTGATACGGAGGGTATTATCGCCAAACTTCAGGAGATCGTTCCAACCTACAAGCCACAGAGGACATTCATTGACCAAATGAGCGATGAGAAATCGAGGCAATCTGAAGCACAAGTAATAAACCTACCAATCGGCCGCAAACCCTATGAAAAGCCAGCAGTGGGAAGTTCTTGACCTATCTTTGGACGGCAGCAAACCGGATCGCTCCACATTCCAGAATACATCCAAACGATTACTAGACGTTACATTTGCGGCGTTGAGTTTGATCGGTCTTCTACCGTTGTTGGCGTTGAGCGCATTCTTGGCACGCGTCCAATCTCCCGGTCCAATCATCTATAGAGCGAAACGCGTTGGCCGCGGGGGACGAATCTTTGAGATGTACAAATTTAGGACCATGGTCGTAGACGCGGAGTCACTCGGAGCAGGATTAACAGTCTATGGTGATCCGCGAATTACCAAACTGGGGCGATTCCTACGTTGGACGAAGTGGGATGAGATTCCCCAGTTCCTTAATGTCATTAAGGGGGACATGAGCATAATCGGTCCGCGTCCAGAATCGCCGGAATTCGTCAAATGCTATACCAAAAATCAAAAACGAGTACTCCAGGTTCGACCGGGAATCACCGGCCCGGCGCAGGTTGCGAACCGTGATGAAGAAAAAAAGTTGAAGGGCCAAATCAATCCGGAACGTTTTTACATCACTCAACTGATGCCGAGAAAGCTCGAAATCGACCTTGGCTACATTGAAAGGCAAAGCGTAGCGTCCGATTTCATATGGCTAGTTAAGACGTTTCTAGTGATAGTCTTTTCGCGCAAGTAAATACTGACGTGACTGCAAGGAGACGGGATTTTCATGCGCCGAAGAAGGGTTATTAAGTTTTTCGTGGCTTTCGTGGCGTTACTATTTCTAGTGTTTATCGCACGAGCACTAGTTAGTAATATACCCGTCGGAGAAAAAGTCGCGGTAATTGATATCAATGGGGCGATTTCTAAATCGGACAAGGTCATTGAGTTGATTCATCAATATCGTGACAATGGAAGTGTAAAAGCTATAGTTGTGAGAATAGACTCACCAGGGGGTAGTGTTGCGCCAGTGCAGGAAATCTACGGTGAACTAAATAAATTGGAAAAACCGGTTGTCGCATCTCTAGCGGGTACTGCTGCCTCCGGAGGATACTATATTGCTTGCGCGGCAGACCAAATCTTCGCTAATCCGGGTACGCTGACGGGAAGCATCGGGGTCATCATGCAGTTTTTGAAGATGAAGGGGCTCTATGATAAGGTGGGGATAGATCAGCAAACTGTGAAAAGCGGCGAGTTTAAAGACACAGGATCACCAATTCGAAATCTCACACCGGTAGAGAGGGAGTTGCTGCAGGATACGATTGACGATGTGCACGATCAGTTTGTTGACGCAATATTTGAGGAACGTAAAGACCGATTAACACGTGACGAAGTTCAGGCGCTGGCGGATGGACGCATCTTCTCGGGAAATCAGGCATTGGAACATAAGCTCGTAGATAGATTGGGTAATCTTTCTGACGCCATAACACATGCTGCCGAGCTAGGCGGCATCGTCGGGAAACCTAAGGTAACGCGTGTCAAGCGCGAACCTACTTTGCTGGAACGGTTAATAGGCGTTGACGGAAAACATAAATTGGAGAAACTAGTAGACAACTCAGGAGTTTCGTTTCGGTACGAATTGAGTTATTTGGAATAGGATAACACGCGAAGAGAACCACCCGTAGAGTTGGCATTTGCTTAGTACGATTGCAGTGGGGTAGCCGCGTTCCGACCTGATCTTGGAAAGCATGCAGAGAGGTTATGAGGGAAGCCATGATTGGGAGCGAACCGCAGGGAGTATTGTTCATCCACAAGCGGTTGTACTTGTGATAGGTTCGAAAGACACTGGTAAAACCACGTTTTGCCGATACCTTGTCGAACAGGGCGTGTCTCAAGGCTTGAAAGTCGGCTTGGTAGATGCGGATGTTGGCCAATCCCAAGTCGGACCACCGACGACAATTGGACTCAAGATCTTGTCCCAGAGCCCTGAATGGGAGGATATTGAAGCCGACTATCTTTACTTTGTTGGTTGGATCTCTCCCGAAGGCCATCTCTTGCGGTGCGTGACCGGTGTTCGCGTAATGGTGGATGTTGCGCGTAGAGCCGGTGCAAATTTCGTTGTGATAGATACAACGGGGTATGTCGAGGGCATTGGAGCCATCGCGCTTAAGCAGCACAAGATTGAGATAATTCGGCCTAACCATCTAGTGTGTATCCAACATTCAGGTGAGTTAGATGCGATTGTCGCCGGCTTTGATGCCTCCCATTCCATGAAGGTTTACCGCCTCTCCCCTCATGAAGCGGCTACTCCAAAGACCAGCACGTACCGGCGAAGATATCGCGAAACCCGCGTTAATCGCTATTTTTCCGATACAGCAGACGTTCTTCTTCCGTTTGACCAGTTTCGAGGACAGGGAACTCCTTTTTTCACTGGAAGACGTATAAATGCAAAAGAGTTGGAGATTCTTTCCAACGTGGCTGACAATCGGATTCTTTATGGAGAGTGGGGACATCGGACGCTATCGCTTGTAAGCCGGAGTAGGTTGCCTGATTATGCACGCTCGCGGATTAAGTCCCGTTTAAACCTGTCCAACTTAGTTGCAAAAACCCCTGACTATTTTGAACGACGTTTTGTTGGTCTAGTTGATGTGAACGGAGAATTGGTTTCCGTCGGGATCATACAAACCGCAGACTTTGAAACAAATCATCTCAAGGTTCGTTGTAAACTAGGTACGACTGATCACACGAAGATTGTCCAATTTGGGCGGTATAAACATGAATGCGTTAATGGAGGGAAGGAAAGCACTGCTAGAGCTGTAGATTAATGCGTTGGACCTGTTATGTGGGATGAAACTTACCTGCTTTCCGAGTTGCCCTCGGAAACCGAGACAGAAGTGGAAGCAAACTTCATCTTTAGCGCGCTGAATCTTCAAACGGGGTCGAGAGTCTTGGATCTATGCTGCGGACAGGGCCGACATGGGCGACAACTGGCGAATTTAGGCGCAAATGTCATTGGTTTGGATAACTCTCGCTTTCTGCTCAATGAAGCGAAGATTCATGCTGATGCAGATGGTAGACGACTTCGACTCATTGAAGCGGACATGCGCCACATCCCGTTTAAACCGCATTGTAATGCAGTGATAAGCTTATTTACTAGCTTTGGCTTCTTTGACGAAACTGACAACACCAAGGTCCTTTTAGAAATCGCGTCAGTGCTTAAGCCAGGTGGTCAGTTGCTCATTGACTACTGGAATCCATACGCGGTGACTCAGCTTGACCATACGCGGAATTGGTGGTGGGTTTCTGAATCGACTCTCGCCTTGGCGGAGGTGGAATACGAGCCCCATTCGGGGCGATTGTTCGACTATCGCACGATCATCGAATTGCCGACAGCAACGATTCGCAAGATGGTCAACACCGTACGGTTTTACTTCCCCACAGAATTGAAAAAGTTGCTTGAGTCGGTCGGTCTACGCATGTGTGCCACTTATGGCGATTTTGATGGGAGCAAGTTTAATACAGGGTCAAGGCGCATGATCACAGTTGCGGAGAAGTCGGGGTGATGCCGATTTTTGGGCGGTTTGTACGGTATTTGACGCCGTATACTGTACAAATCTTATTTGCGGTAGTTTGTGCGCTTGTAATCTCGATTTGTGAATACGGTTACTTTCACATCCTGGCTGAGACGACAGATCTTCTCATACTGATAAACAAAGAGGGATTTAATGGAGAGCCAATCGTCGTTCGATACTTTTATATCGAAGGAATCTTTGACGGACTCCCTGAGATTATCTTGGCGGATAGTCATGACGCAATTGAGCTTGTAGGTTTAGTAATCACAAGCATATTGATACTGGTGGTGATTAAAGGGGTTTTCACGTTTTGCAATGATTATCTAATGTCGCGAGTTGGACATAGATTGTTTGTCCGAGTTCGCAATGAATTGTACACGAAGATTCTCTTTGCTCCTTTAGGTGTGCTCAAGAAACATCGGACTGGCGATTTGATGTCTCGAGTCACCGACGATGCTCGAACATGGCTTAACGGCGTCGGAACGACAGCGCCTACCATCCGTGCAATTGTCACCGTTCCTGTGTTCGTCTGTCTACTGTTTGTTAGAAACTTTGAATTAACCGTATTAGCGGTGCTCGTGTTGCCACTTTTGGCATACATTATTAACCGTGTGGGAAAAGGAGTACGCCATGCGAGCACGGGAATACAGCAGCGTGCCGCAGACATCGTTTCACAGCTAAAGGAGACAATCTCTGGTACCAAAATTATTAAAAGTTTTACCGCTGAAGAGTTGGAACAGCATCGCTTTGTGACGGCCAACAACCGTCAATACCGAGTAGCAATGCAGCGCGTACGTCTTGTAGCGATGTTACCACCCCTAATTGAGTTAATCAGTGCTGTTGGCTTTGGGGCAGTTTTTGGGTTTGGCTGTTGGCAAGTCATCCAAGGAGAGTTAACTACCGGGTGGTTCATCGGTTACATAGGCATGATAGGTTATATGTTTAAGCCGATAAAGACTATCGGTCAGTTTAACAATGTCCTTCAACAATGTCTAGCGTCAGCCGAGCGAATCTTTTACATACTGGATTTTCAGGAAGAGGAACCAAAGGGCACGAAGAAAGGACTACTTCCAGACGTGGCGGGAGATGTTCGGTATCGCGATGTATCCTTCGGTTATGATCGGCAGGTAGTCCTCAAGGATATCAGTATTCATGCCAAGCCGGGGGAGGTTGTTGCTTTGGTGGGGGAAAGTGGAAGTGGCAAGACCACGTTGCTCAATCTCCTGCCGAGGTTTTACGAAGTTGATTCAGGAGAAATTCTGATTGATGGTCACTCCGTTTCTGATGTGACGGCAAGCTCCCTCAGGCGCCAGATCGCAATTGTACCGCAGGATACCATCTTATTCGATGGTACGGTCCGGGATAATATTAGTTACGGAAGTCCGGAAGCGACTCGGGAAGCGGTGATTGAAGCAGCGCAGCAGGCAAATGCACACGAGTTTATTTCGCAGATGCCCAAGGGTTACGAGACATCAATTGGTGAGTCGGGGTTTAAGTTGTCTGGCGGGCAACAGCAGCGTATTTCAATTGCTCGGGCTATTCTGAAGAACCCCCGTATTCTCATTCTTGATGAAGCTACATCTGCATTAGACAGCAAGTCGGAAGCCCTTGTACAAGACTCTCTCGAAAAGTTGATGAAGGGGAGGACAAGCTTTGTCATTGCTCATCGGCTTTCGACCGTTTCTCACGCGGACAAGATAGTTGTTCTTGATCACGGGGAAGTAGCCGAGATTGGATCCCATCAAGAACTATTGAAACGTGAGGGGTTGTACCAGAATTTATGTAGACTGCAACTACGATGAAGATAAGGCGTTAGGGAGAGCAATGGTATGGAGAGCAAATAAATTAAGTAAATTAGTGAAAATCGTGTAAACTTCACCGTCAATAGTGCCGTCTCATGTGAAGCAAATGAGAGTGACGTGCGAACTCAAAGGGTTTCAATCTAGTTAACGCCATTCAGCGGATTAATTTCTCCCCTTTTTGACAATCGCACCCTTGAGGTCGGAGCGGTTGTATACCGCTTCCGAAAGATCGACCTCATACAGGTAAGCGCCTGTGAACTTGGCTCCAAGTAAGACGACACCTTGCGGCCTGGTTTCACCAAAGATGGCGTCCTCAAAATTGGCATTTTCAAAGCTTGTTAACCTTCCAAACTGATCGGGAACAATCCAACATGGACATCCTATAGTTGCGCGGCGTAGGTCCGCGTTCCGAAAGTTTGTGCCGGCAAGGATACTACCACCAAGAAAGGCTCCCTGAAGATTTGTCCCTTCAATGTTGGTGTTGGCTAGATTCGCGCCTATCAGGTAAGCACCTTGCAAGTCCGCGCGCGAGAGATCAGCGCCGGAGAGGTCGGTTTCATTAAGGTTAGCATCGGTTAAGATGACGTTTTTTAATATTGCGCCACAGAGATTTGCTCTCGAAAGATCGATTCCAACTAAACTGGTACCAGATAAATCAATGTTGGATAGATTTTCGCCAGCAAGGGATTCGCCTGCGCTAGCACGATTTACCACATCAGATTTGCTAATTTTACTCATTTTCTACCCCCGAAGTCTTGGATGAGAGGGATTTAGTTTGTGGGGAGAATAAAGAGAACCTGGCATTCGGAAGTTCCGATTTTAATGGGGAAAATAGTCTCCTTCACGCAGACATGAAGATAGGTATCAATCATGAGACAAATGATGATGAGTATAAAGACATGAATTTCGTTACACGTGATACAACCAATATTAGTATAACATAAGATTGAGGGCATTACCAAAGTCAGGAATTGAATCGATGGCACAACGTCCCATCTTTTCGCCGGATCCTAGCAAGTGTCCGTATGTTCGAGTCGTGGATGTAGACTTCCAATGGCATCCCGGCTTTGCGAAATCACAGTTACAAAGATCTATCGAGTCATTGCACGAAGCCGCTGAAAAACTAGGAATCGCCCCCATCTTGGAAATATCGAGAAAATCGTCATCGCGGCTTGGGGCCTCATTGAGCGCATTTAATCTGAAATTAAAAACACCTAATGGTTCTACAATAAGTGTGGAATGCGCTTACCAAGGAAGCAAGGTGTTTCAAAATGGCGGCCCGTTTCGGGATTTATACTTCGTCGAATCAAGCCGAGCAGCAAAAACGGATCTGAGATTATCAACTTCGGGGGCGTTAATAAAATTTGACTACTTTGGGGAAGTCTTTCCTACTGAACCCAAGACAGCTTTCTACGATTGGTTATATATAAATGCGCTGTGGCAACAGGATCCAAGTTTGGCAAGAGGACTCGCAAGGTTTGAGGGTTTCTCCGACATAGTTTTTAATCCCAAACGTTCCTTCAACTGTCAAGCGCGCGCCGCCGCACTGTTTGTGTCCTTGTCTCAGAATCAGTTGCTCAATCAAGAAATTCTGGAAGATAAGGACGACTACATGGCACTCGTCGATAATACAGGGTTATTACCCATCAGACATTGATGTTTTTCTTCAGGAGGATTTGATTCGAGAATATGAATGGTCTAGACCAACACGGGAGATGCTCCAGGCGTGTTGCCCAAATACAACGGATTTGCAAGGAGCGTGGCATCACAACACTCGTGCACTTTACCCGTGTCGAAAACCTAAATAGCATTTTACAGGACGGTTTGTTGAGTCGTGAAACCCTAGAAGAACGCGGCCAATCGTCCAATTTCAATGATCCAGAGCGATTTGATCGTCAAAAAGACGCAATTTGTCTGAGCATAAGTTTTCCAAACTCAGAAATGTTTTATGTCACAAGGGAAAACAAACAGCAGGCTGAAGATGTGAGTCATTCGAAATGGGTCGTTTTGCTTCTTGATGTAAAAGTCTTGTGGGAGTTGGATTGCGGGTTCTGTCAGGAAAACGCTGCTGCTAAGTGTATGCGCGAGACTCCTTGGGTGGAAAAGACAAAACCCGAATCGTTACAGAATATGTTCGTGGAAGTTGTAACTGACACCAAGAAAAAGGATTACCAGCGTGAAGATCTGCAAATACCTGATAACTATCCAACGCATCCTCAAGCGGAAGTACTCGTGAAAGGACAAATTCCAGCAGAATATATCAAGGAGATTTGGTTTCACGATTCGCGCGCTATGGAACACTGGAAGTCCAGTAACACGAAGTCTTGTCCTCCAAAGTTGACCGCAGGCAACCAGTATTTTATTCACAGAAGCGATTGTACTAGCCAGCAGAGCGTTAATTCGGACGAGGATGTTAAGCGCAATGTACATTACCAAGAAACAGAGGCCGTGAATGAGACGGGAACCGACGACGATCGTGGGAAGAAAGACATCCCATTCTTATCATTACCCACGGATGGATCAACTGATGATATATATGGCAATAACGATAAAGATGACCACAATGAGGACGAATTGATTTCCTCGTTTCGGACCAGTCCCGATGTCACGGACAGCACGAGAGATGAAGCTTTTTCTTACCTTCAAGAAATTGCTCGCACTCCCCTGCTTAAGCCTAAGGAGGAAACCGAACTTTTTAAAAAGTTTGCAGCAGGTAATGCAGAAGTGGCGGAGTTATTGTTTCAACTTCCAGAATCTGTTTTGGCGAAAGTACGCCCGAAATTAAGCAAGCGCCGTGGGGCTAGACAACAGTCGGAAAATGAATCGTGGTGGAGCTTGATGGATCTTCCCAGAATCTTGGATGAAGTTTGCAGAATAGTTGAAGTTTCGCGTTGTCTAAATGCACGCGGGACTAGTACCGCGGGAACACATGCTAAGGAACACGAGCACCTTGAAGCATTGTGGGGTAAGTTACAATCGGCTGCTCAGAAAGTGTATGACGCCGAGTTGAAGATTGTAGAAGCAAATCTGCTGCTTGTTGCAAGTATTGCAAAACAACACAATTTCAATAAGTCATCACTATCATTTCTCGATCTGATGCAAGAGGGAAGTATTGGTCTAATGAAGGCTGTCGAGAAATTCGACCTGAAGAGAGGGTACCGTTTCAGTACATATGCTACGTGGTGGGTGATGCAGGCAATCAAGCGCGCTCTTGACCAGCAAAGCCAGACGATTCGTATTCCATGTTACGTTGGAGAAACTCGCAGATCAATTAAACAGGCACAGTCTAACTTGGCAAGAAATCTTGAGCGCGAGCCGGATATCAGGGAAATTGCTAAAATCGTCGACATGCCTGAGAGTCGCGTGATTGAGATTCTACAGAGTACAAAAGGCACGATTTCTTTAGATTCGCCATTGAGCGAAGCGTCGCCCGACGCGACTGTTTCCGACCTGTTGGCAGATGATTCGCAGGTGACGCCTGAAGAGGAACTGCTTTGCGTCTCGGAGAAGGAGTCGCTTGAGAGGGTGCTCAATACATTGGCGCCTCGTGAAACTCTTGTTATTAAACTCCGTTATGGATTGACGGACGGTACGGAGTATACGTTGGCTGAAATTGGCCGGCAACTTGGCATAAGTCGCGAGAGAGTGCGCCAAATCGAAGATGAGGCGCTTCGTAAGTTGCGGCATCACACACGCTTACAATATCTCCAAGAACTGCTTTGAGAGGATGGCGAGTTTCAATTGACTCTGATGGGTTTACATCCTAGTTTAGGCTTAAGACTTTCAATCCCAATTCAGGTCACTTAGCACTAACGGTTCCGACAGTATTCGCACTCAAGTCATCGGTAGCGCTGCCATTTATGATTGGACAAAGGTCGCAGAGTCGGCTAGTGCAGAAGTTTTTGTGAAGATAAATTGCACCTTGTTGAATTTTTGCGTTCGGTGAGAGTTCGTTAAATGGTTGTGCGTCAGTAAAGACTTGAGATTGGATTTGTTTGGTAATGTGATTGTCTTGCAACTTTGGACAACTGCCGTATAATCGTTCCACCGCTTTGTACAAAGTTGTACTTTGTGACTCCTCCGCCCAAACCATCGCCATTGGCATTAGTTTATTGACGATAATGTCCAACGCGCGATTCCTTCCAATTAAATTTGCACCGCTCTGAGACATCCGTTTTCCAAAATCACAGTGGTCAATCCAATATCCACTGGGTACGGGTGTAAGTTTCTTCACTAACTGTTCCCGTATCTTTCGCAACTCTTTTTTGTCCGCCTCCGCAGACTGCAGAATAACTGGTAGGTACACCATCATCAAACTTTCTTGGCAGTTGCCAATTAGCTGACTAATAGCGACAATTCGGCGGGTTGGAAAATTCGGCGGACGCGTTGCGGCGAACTTCCATTGCTCCGCAACCATACGGGTAGGCATCCGCGCTTGTTCCGATGCGCTCCAAATCGATTCTAGTTGTGTTATGAAGGTCCTGTCGGATTGGTCCAGATAGGTGGAGCGTTGAGATTGCGATGGCAGCAGCCCCGCCACTCCAAATAGGATGGCCTGAATCTCTTCATCAAGCTTACCGGTTAATCCTGCGAAAGGAACGCGTCTGGCTAATTCCCGGAAGGATTCGCGATTCTTGGCGTATCCCAACGCTTCCATAATGCCCTCGTACAGTAATTGTTCAAAGTCCATTCGGATGCGGAGATGCTTCATGGCTTCTGCCTTCTCCATCAACCGCTCATGACCTAGGTCCACAAAGATCGATTTCAGCGGTTCAAGCTTAAGAGATTTTCCCGCCACTCGGCAAAAGTCAACAGTTGTCGTTTTTGCCGCCGCTGCTTCATCGAATAAATCTCCAACTGGTGAGTCAAGTAAGTTCAAGAGTTCGAGGGTCGGGATTCTCTGCCCGTCCTGAAGACGTGTGCGCAAGTTTATGTCATCGTTCAAATAGACAACATGCAGAATCACATGATTGTATCTCGGGTTAAGATGGTGCTCGTGAGCATACCAATCTGACGATTTGACGTGAATCTCTATGTCGCCAACTTGAAGCTGCCCGTCAATGATGATCTCCCCTCGAACAAAATCAGGTCCTTCGTCGCTATTCCAGATGCCAGCCTTCAAGATGCTGATAGACCGACCGTCTGTCGCCCGAAGGTCGACTTCAAAAAAGCGTTGATCGTTCCAGATATTCTGGACAAAATCTTCGTTAATATTTGTCAGATTGGTCATCATCTTTTCCAGGAATTTGGCTTAGCCATTTCACACGCAGATTCCAATCCGGTTCTATCCCTAGAATCTTCTAGGCAATTCGCGCGTCTCAGGAAAATAGAAAGTATTATCAATAACTGCCGGGCGCTGTAAGAGACAAGATCAGCGTAGAGAGCACTAGCAAGAGCCAACAGACGTAGTTCCCGGATTTAGGATTACGCAATTCTGTATCGGTTCAAGCGTAGGCCCCTAGTTAATGTGTCCAATTGGTGCAATTCCCGAGTACTAGCGTCGGTAGCGTCGATACTATATCAGAGATGTAGCAGGGGTTCAAGCCTAATCCCTAGGAGAATCACGGGTATTATTCTTGACAGCAGGTTCGCTTTCGTATATTCTCCTTCAGGTATATGGCTAATGTGTCGATTGAGGGCGAATGGTTCGATAAAAAGATTTGGAAGTGTATAGACGTCCATGTAAGATGACCAAATCAGACCGGAAAACTGCAGGGTTAATGACCGAAAAATTGCGTGTCGCCGTTGTCGGTTGTGGTGCTATAGGATCGTTGCATGCGCAGGCGATATCCCAATCTCAACACGCCCGGCTAACGGCAGCTTGTGATGTTGAGCGGGAACGTGCCGAACTTGTCGCGTTGCCCGCTAGCGCCAACGTGTACGATGACTTCGAGAAACTACTGTCAACCGAACAGTTGGACGTTGTCACAGTAGCGACCCCGGAGCACCTTCACATGGCTCCCGTAGTGAAATCGATTGAAGCGGGTTGCCACGTATTCTGCGAAAAGCCGATGGCATCAACCTTGGAAGACGCACGAAAAATGGCCGATGCTGCCGCACGACACAATCGACATCTGGCGATTGATTACAACCGTCGATTCGGCTTTGGCTATTTGAAAGCAATGGAACTCTATGCCGAGGGAGCAGTCGGCGAAATTCGGTATGTCGTGACTCGCGTGACCGAACCACTGACCGGATCGAAAAATGACCTTAAGGCTCATTCAATAATAAGGAATGTACTAATCCACCATATAGATTTAATGCGTTTCTTCTGTGGCGAGGTTCGTTCGGTATACGCCTCATTTAGCCCCCGGAACGGGACTGATTTAGCGCATGACGCTACTTTTTCATTTCGATTTGAAGGAGCCGTACTAGGCACCTTAATAGGCGGGTGGCAAGAAGTGCCGCGCTGGACGCGCACGTCCGAATGGACAGAGATTGGTGGTACCAAGGGAACCGTGGTAATTGAAGATGTAATGAGAGCCGTAAAATACTGGTCCGTAGACCCTGACCACATTGAATATTTCCGACCCAACTTTTTCAAAGGCCAAACAGCCTTTTATGATTCTCTGACAAATCATATCCATTGCTTCCTAGAACGGTTATCGGAGGGCAGGACTCCGCTGGTCACGGGACAAGATGGTTTGCGCGGATTGGAGATTGTCCAAGCCGCAATCCGATCCAATCGAATGAGTCAAGTCGTGGATGTATAACGTCTAGTTGATTAACAACAGATGCACCACTTAGGCTCTTGTTACAAGGTTCGATTCAGTATCATGTGGCGCGATGTCGGAATTTATTATTGATTTCCCTAGACAGCAGGTTAGGGTAGTTTCCACCGTATGGACAAAGATTGGAAGGATCGTGGAGATATCTCAGGAAGTTCTCTTGAGATCCGCACCTAATTTCCTTGGTATATCCCTTCTCGGTCAATTTCTGGTCTATGTGGTACCATCATTTCAAAGTAACACGATCTTTCCTGCCCAAATTTCCTAGTCTTATCGCCAAGAAACACTATAGATACCGTAACGTCCTCGGCAGCACACGTTAGATCAGTAGTTACTGGTGTCTGAGCAATGTAAGTCAGGCACGACCGAGGAGATGAACACTCGTGGAGGTAGCAATGACACAAGCGGAGAGTGAAGAGTCGCGTCCTGTCCACAAAGTGAAAATGCAGTGCGACATCAGAGTGCCCATGAGAGATGGAATAAATCTTTCCACGGATCTCTTTGTGCCTGATGTAGATTACCCCGTCCCCGTTATATTGGTTAGAACGCCGTACGATAATAACAGCGAGGGTGAAGTTGCCCAAGCTTTCTATTTTGCTTCTTGTGGGTACGCGGTCGCGATTCAAGATGTACGGGGGCGGTACGACTCAGACGGTGAGTGGTATCCCTTCAAGCATGAGGCGGAAGATGGATTTGATACACACGAATGGTTAGGCGTTCAACCCTGGTGTGATGGAAACGTCGGGATGGTGGGCGATTCGTATGTGGCTTTAGTACAACTGCAAGCTGCTCCGATGAGGAGCAAATACTTGAAGGCGATAATTCCACGCGTCGGCTACTCGAACGCCTATCACAACTGGGCTTACACCGGTGGAGCTTTTCAGCTTGGCTTCAATCTGCGCTGGGCTGCAGTGAAAATGCAGACGCGCACGAACCAAGTGCAGTATCTGTGGTTTCCCGAAGGCAATCATCTTTCTGACCTACATTGGCATCTCCCCTTGAGAACTATGGATGAAGCTGCTGGACACAACAACAAAATATGGAAGGATTGGATAGACCATCCAAACTACGACGAGTATTGGAGAGACATGCAACCGGTCGAAGACCGCTACTCGGACATAGATGTACCCATATACGGGATGGGCGGATGGTTTGACGTGTTTTTACAAGGCACACTCAATAACTTTATGGGTGTCAGGCGGGAAGGACGTGAACCCGGTATTAGTAACCAGAAGGTCATTATCGGGCCGTGGATCCATAATCTCGGCGGTCATGGTACTGAAACTAAAGTGGGCGACATTGATTTTGGTCATACAGTCCTAATAAATTTGCGAAACGAATGCCTTCGTTGGTTTGACTATTGGCTGAAAGGAATTGACAACGCGATTGCCGACGAACCTCCGGTCAAAGTGTTCGTAATGGGTGCGAATGAGTGGCGCACTGCTTCAGACTGGCCGATTCCGGGTACAGATTATGTTCCGTACTATCTTCATAGTGGAGGCAATGCGAACTCATCGTTCGGTGATGGTAGTCTTAATCCGCACAAACCAGGAGTGGAGGAGCCGGACCACTTCGTCTATGATCCGAGGAACCCTGTCAAGACGCTTGGCGGGAGTACCTGCTGCGCTGAAAATGTCACTCCGGTTCCGATGGGGCCACGAGATCAGCAACCTGTGGAGTGGCGACCGGATGTCCTGGTTTATGACTCACCGGTGCTGGAGTCGGACGTTGAAGTGACCGGTCCGGTATCAATGGTGTTATATGCTGCTTCCGATGCGAAGGACACTGACTTCACGGCGAAACTTGTGGACGTCTTTCCTGATGGACGGGCGATCAATGTGGCGCAAGGAATTATCCGTGCCAGGTACCGGGATTCTTGGGAGGAACTGAAGTTACTGGTACCCGGACAGGTGTACAAATATACCATTGATCTGTGGTCCACCAGTAATCGCTTTCTGAAGAATCATCGAATTCGTGTTGAGGTATCAAGCAGCAACTTTCCTCAATTCGATCGAAACCCAAATACAGGAAAGCCTTTCGGCATAGACGCAGATCTTCAGGTGGCAAATCAGACGATTTACCATGACGAAGAGCATCCATCGCACATAATTCTTCCGCTTGTTCGCATTGGCTAGATTGTCGGTCACCATCATCACCTCTGAAGTGTGCAGCTAACACATTTGCCTCTGCTAGTAATCATGCCGCGATTATGAAGAGTATATCAACATGCTGAAGGTGATGCGAGTGAAACTTCAACAGAAATGGTCGGCGCCAACGTCTTGGAATAGATCGATTGCGCGTTCTTTGATTCTGTAAAAGATGGACTTCAGATATGGCAGGAGGCTAGGGCGAGTGAAACGACCTTGAGTACGTGCTCTAATGGTTATGAATTATGATGTCCTGAGGAGATAGTCGTAACGAGTAACATCACGAGGGTGGAAAAGAAGAATTTGCAGCTAGTTTTGAGCACTAACTCATGCGGAGAATCCTGAATCAGTGTGCGCGACATTAATTTTGCGTGGCATGTTTTCGCAGTTGTTTGTTATCCAAGAGCGTAAAACTACCGTTGTTCTGCTCTGCGAGATTGACAAGAAGTTCCGCGCCCAATGATTGCCCCAGGACAATTTCAAGTCCAACAACATAGATGCTCGTGTTATTCACGTTTTTCGCTCTTACTACCTCAAGGATTTTTTCGCCGTCAGTTTCGATGTTCATCTTACCTTTTCTGTAGACATTCAGCTGTCCAAGTTCCTTATGTATGTAGAATGTCTGTTGATCGCTCATTACTTTCCACTGGAGGTCTTTCGTCTCCATGATTAAGACAGCGTTCGGAGAAATGGAAATCCCATGATTCTGGAACACCCCATTCAATACTGCAATGCGGTTCTTGTTTAAATGAGATTGGTACTTCAAATCAAGGCTAAACAAGCGTCTTTGCCTTTCCGTACCTGCGGTCGGAAGACCATCGGTCACTAATACTATCACAGAAGGATTCCTTTCGAGAGCCTTCTCGAGCGCACCCAGCAGGTTTGTCTGTTGATTCCCGAAGATGCTATCGGAGTTGAACCCCTCAAGGTATCTTGAAGCTTCTGTGATATTTTCCACCGTAGCAGGCACGAGTTCTCGAGTACGTGAGTTGGCTTTGGCCGAGAAGGTGATGACATCGAATTGACTATCCTTGCTGAGGGTACGAAGCGACTCCTTGATGGACTGAATCGCCATTTCGAGTTTTCTAAGTCCCGGAATTTTCATACTTGCGGAGATGTCGAGGCAATACACGACCTGTTGAGGATTGCCAGACTCCTTTCCCTTGACAAAATCCACAATTCCTAATGGGTCGAGTATTCCGGGGCTGCCACCTCCACCTAATAGGCCTTCTTCTGAATCTCCGTACGAATCGGTGAGGAAACGACCCATTCCACGCCCTCTTGCGCGCGTGCGTCCTGTAACTACACCCCTGCCATCTGTCCGCCCCGGTTGCGACACCAAACGGTTTAGATTCGACGCTTCGGCGGGGCGAAGATCTGCATCTGTCATCATTTCTGGGATTTTTTCACTTGGAGGAGCCTCGTGATCTTCTACGTTTTTAACAACGATTCGCTCACTGAGTCGTGCAACTTCAGTGATTCTGTTGGGAGATGATTCTGACAGTTTGTTTTTTGCTTCTCGTGCGAGACGATTTTCCGGTTTGTAGACTTCTGCTTTTAATGGTGGTTTCATCTTCAGTTTTCTAATTTTTGGCGGCGGAATGTCCGTAACCCAGTCAACCGCTATACTATCTGTGTCTTCTGTCACTTCGTCTTTGTGAATGTAGACGTAGATTATAGCAATCAACATGTGTATAATGAGTGAAAATAACATAGCGGATCTTCGTCGAATTCTGTGTCGAAGTCGGTGATGCTGTTTGGTGGACATCATACTTGTCATAGTGATATTTACCGTCGGCTAAAGAATTACACCTTTAGCCGTCCAAATAAGCATTGAACGCCTCGGAATGTCATTAGCACCCTGTGCATCTTTCCGCAGTGTATAGGAGCGCTAGGACTTGTGCGAACGAATGCTAAGCCAGAAGTGAAAAGATGGGAATGAAGATACTTAGTCGTTTATTTTCCAAAGACATAATGGTTGGTGTTGGGTGCCGGTGCGGTTAGAAACCGCACCTACCGGCGTGGTAGAACAGTTTCTTGTGCCAGTCTCGTAAGCAATAAATCTTAGCGAATAGACCACTTAGTAGCCGATCTCCCTGATTAGGCTACATTTACGTTCAGATTCGTGACGAGATTTACCTTTCCCTCACGTCTTGCGATATTTACGACGGTTGGAAGTAACCCATAAGTCAGCCAGAATGGAATTCCAACCGCATCTCCATTGAGCAGGTTATTGACGACGAAGTGCATAAGCAATGAAAGCTCGGCAGCGAGAAAGCCTATGATTAGCGAGCGATAGAATCCGTCGTCGATAATCCTCAACGCGCGAAACCCATAGCGGAAAAATGCGATAACCAACCACATCCAAGCGGCGAATCCCACAATGCCAAGTTCTGCCAAAACTTGCAGATATTCACTATGTGCGCCTAACTGAAATTGCGCGGTATATTCACCGATTAGTGAGGCATCTGCTTCGTATAGAATAGCGAATGCGCCATAGCCGTGTCCAATAATTGGACTTTCGAGGAACATAAGCAACGCTTGCCCCCACCGTAGAATCCGGGCTTGATTGGAGGCAAATTGGAAGTCAAAAACAGTGGAAATCCTCTCCTGTGCGATGTTCGATGCTCCCGGGAGACTAATTATCAACAGGAGAATGACTGTGACAGCGCCAACGAATAAGGCTTTTCTGTGTTGTTCGCCTGTTTTGATTTGCATCATAAGAAACCCAACGGCTACGATCAGCGAAAGCCACACGCCCCGCGAGAAGCAGACCAAGAGTCCGGCTCCAAAGATTAACAGCAGTATTGTCCAGAAGACGCGATCATAGTTACCTCGGTCAAACATCAGACGACTAAGCACGATGAGAAAGAAGACACCGGCGAATGCACCGTAGGAAGCGTGTTGTGTAAACGGTGTTCCCTCGTATGCGCTACGCCACTGCCATTGATCGATTTGATAGACTAACACGCAACTGGTCCAAATTACCGCTACCAAAGCTGAGGGAAACGCCGAAATGAACAGCCGGTGCAGGCCTTGGCGATCACGGATAAGTTCGTAAGCGAGAAAACCAGACGCCATATACACTATAGCCCGAAAGGCTCCTTTAAGGGTTACAAAAAGGTCTGGCGAGTTGATAGTTGGCAATAATGTCGCCGCGATATAGGCTACGAGCGGGAGGGCGAGTGGAAACCGCTCTTCTTTCTGCTGGCTAGGTTCTTGATTGATTGCTCGGTTAATGATTCTCTTAAGACAGTAAGTAGCTACTAACATGCCCAATAACGGCTCTGTCGGGGTTTGAATCTCAACTTGTGCGGGGAGAATGTAGCGGAAGGAGAATGGCAAACAGATTAGCATTACATAAAACACAAGATCGGGGGCTAAAAACACTAGCACGCCCGTTACCACCAGCGCGCTCAAGATAGGAATAGGCGTCTCCGAGTAAATTGCCATAATCATGCCGAAGGCAACGCAGAATGCTCCAACCAATACAATCGACTGCAGACGTTTTGGACTTATCCTAACTAGATTCATGTCTCAACCTGAGTTTTGGGTTCTTCAGAATCCAACAGAAAACATCCCATTTCCCAATTTAACGAGCGGCGGGAACTCCCGGCTCAACATACAGGGTCTTCTCCCGCGAATAGTGTACATAGCCAGGTGCCGAACCCTTCGGTTTGACCACATACTTCGCCCATGTATAATCTACAGGCACGTGACTGGCATGTTTGCCCTTACTAAAGAAGGCGGCAATCTGCGCGGCTTGCAGAAGCGTCGGCATGGGGATTCCAGCTTTATTTTCTGGGTTTCGGATAAGAACATGTGAACCGTGTATCTGCTTGGTGTGAAGCCACATGTCACGCCCCGAAGCGACGCGGCGAAGTAGGAGGTCATTCTCCTTGCTGTTTCTGCCAACACAAATTTGAAAACCGTCCGGAGAGGTATATTTTTGAAATGTACTCTTAGCGGTTTGCTGTTTTGACCGCCCCTCCTTCTTTTCCTTAATCCAGCCCTTCTTGACGAATTCTTCGTGAATAGCGTCAAGTTTATCTACTGTTTCCGCCTCCTGCACATCCGACGCATAACTTTGCAGTACCTCCTTTTCGGCGTGACTCTCGGCGATGAGTTGATTGATGACGGCACGTCCACGCTTGGCTTTTGTATATTTTTTGAAATATCCTTGGGCATTCTCGGATGGACTGAGTTTAGGATCAAGTGCGATTTCAACTTTATCGAGTCCCGAAGCATAATAGTTCTGTGTCTCTATGGATGTCAAACCTCGCTGGATTCGATACAAATTTCCCGTTAATAGCTCGCCCTTGATTCGATAGTCTTCGGCTTGTTCGGCGTTGGCTAAATCGCGATTTAAACGATCTATTCGACGATCGACAACATTCAGCAGCTTTTCCAGCACCTGACGGAGTGTGTGCCGTTTTGATTGAATCGTTTCTTTAGTATCAATCATCTCGTAAAAAGAGTATAGTGCCTCACTCATTGTCTTGAATTCCAGGCATACCATCCCGCGAAGCTTCTTGAGATTCAGCGGAGAAACGGCGACGGGATCATTGTGATCCTTGGGATTGACAAGCACTATCGGATTGCCGTTAGCCGGATTGAAGTAAGCTCTAATCTCTTTAAAGGCTGTCCACAACGCATCGGCGCAATGTGGATTCTCTGCGCGCGCCAGGAGTTCCTTGGCGAGTGTTGGACTAAGGCCGTCAATCGCGTTGAATAGACATCGCCAGTCTGGCTCAGGGTTGCTTTCAACTAGCGTAAGAAACGCGTCGCAATTTAGCTTTTGCGGGTCTAATTTTGCTTTTCGAGGGGGCGGCGTATAAGTAAGGCCCGGCAAGACTTCGCGATGGCGGCTAAGGGTTTCGTCAATGTGCTTAATGCTTTGCAGGATTCTTCGAGTTGGCTCATCGGCAAGGATGATGTTGCTGTGTTTGCCCATGAACTCTCCAATGAGTAGTCGTGATTGGGATTCAATTGGTACGTCCGATTGTGGTTTTATGGTGATCTGGAGCACCCGGTCCCAGCCGAGCTGCTCAATTCCCGATATTGTGCCGCGACCAATGTGAGTCATGAGAAAATCTGCAAAAAACGACTGTTTCTGTCCTGCCGGCAGTCGTTCAATCAAGTGTGCCCTCGCATGGCGCGCATGAGCCGACAGTATTAAGTGTTGAGTCGCACCCGCTTTAGTGACCTTGAGCGCGATGGACGTTGCATCCACCTGTGCAACATGGCGAATGCTACCGTGCAGAAGTGCGTCGCGCAAGTCGTGAACCACATGCCTTAGAACTAAGCTATCGAATGACAACGGAAAACCTCATGTAAGTATTGATGGGTGTGCAGACTGAATCGTCAGAATCCTGTGACGCTATAGTATACACCTTCAATGACCGGCAGTTCAATGTGAACGGATTAACCTTGACAATAGTTGACTTTTCGGTTATAAATGATACAGGATGTATGGGCAGGACCACTCTGGCAAATGGAAATGGGCTACATCTCGGATTGTTGAGATCGCTGTACTTCTTGGGGTGGCCTTAGAAGAAGGAGTCACTAATGTTAACGCAAGAACAGATTGATTTCTACCAAAGGTATGGCTATCTGGGAGTTGAAGATGTGCTTACGGTTGATGAGGTCGCGGACCTCCGGCGGGTAACCGATGAGTTCGTTGAGAAGTCCCGAACGTTAACTGAACATACCGACGTTTTCGACCTTGAACCTACTCATTCTGCGGCGGAGCCGCGCGTACGGCGTATCAAAAACCCTTGGATGGAACACATCGTTTACGACAGAGCGCTGCGGCATGAAAAAATCCTCGACATTGTATCGCAGTTAATCGGTGACGGTTTGCGTACCAACGGTCAGAAACTCAATATGAAGTATGCGGAATACGGAAGCCCCGTAGAATGGCATCAGGATTGGGCGTTTTATCCGCATACCAACGATGATTTGTTGGCGGTTGGTGTATCATTCGATGACATGACGAAGGAGAATGGTGCACTGATGGTCGTTCCGGGATCACATCGGGGACCCACGTACGATCACCATCAGCATGGCGAATTTGTCGGCGCCATCACTGATGCCAACTTTAGTCCGGTGAGCGCCGTGCCTGTAGAAGTCAAAGCCGGTGGGATTTCAATTCATCATGTGCGGACGGTACATGGATCCGCGTTAAACACCTCTAGCAGACCGCGTCGTCTGTTGCTTGCCCAATATTGTGCTATTGACGCATGGCCTCTTGCTGGAGTTCCCGACTGGGAGACTTTTAACTCGTTAATTTTGCGCGGCGACGCAACGAACCAAGCGCGCGTCGAACCTGCTCCGGTTCGAATGCCCCTTCCACACGCCTCGCGCAAGGGTTCTATATATGAAGTGCAGAGTTTGTTGGAAAATCCGGTCTTTGCACAAAAAACGAGTTGAACCGATAAGACATCATTAATCAAAGCACAAGAGATTTTCCGGCAAACACTAGCCTTACTATCTGTACCAAACAGACCGCCCTATCTTGTGCATTAGGTGCTTTTACATAAGCCCTATGTATTAGCCATTGTTGGTGGTGCGGTCTTCTCTATACGTTATCCCACCTTGCGCTGAACTTTGCTCCCCCGTACGCTCACAGCTAGAACCGAGAAATCTCGGTTTCTTTGCACGTAATGAACTCCAATAAGGCTGGCTTACCTGCCTCGGTCTGCTCAATACCTCGCTTAATGGCGGGGACAATTTCGTCTAGAGTTTCGATCCGCTCCCCGTATCCGCCGAAAGCCTTTGCCATATCAGCGTAGTTGCCCGATATGTCTGTGCTGCGGAATTTCTCCGTCGAGAGCGCCATGGGGCGTAATTCGATAGCCATACAGAAATTGTTGAACAGTATGGAGAGGATGGGGATTTCGGCTCTAGCGGCAGTCTCAAAATCCATGCCGGTAAAGCCGATAGCTGCGTCACCCCAGACATTGATACACAGCTTATCCGGTCGCGCCAGCTTTGCCCCCATTGCCAATCCAAGGCCATAACCCAGTTGCGTGGTTTTTCCCCAGCCGATATATGACAGCGGCGCTGTGGCTTGCCAGAATGGCGAGAGTTGGTCGCGTGGACTACCCGCGTCATGCGTAATGATTGTATTCTCAACGTCCACCGTATGCAACAGGTCCCAGATTACGCGGTAAGGACAGAGCGGCACTTCGTCAGATCTTAATTTCGGCTTCCAGTCTGCCAACCATCCCGCTCTAATTCGGCTGATTTCTTGAGCCAGCCGGCTACTACGCCCGCGAGGCTCGCTGCCCAACCGATCGCCTATCTCATCAATAAGCGCCCTCAACGTCAGGCGTGCATCGCCGACCAAGGCATAGTCCGCCTCCACATCTTTGTTGATGTCTAGTTCATCCAGTGTAGCGTGGATAATGGTTTTCCCCGTTGGCATAGCCACTCCGAAACCGGTGTTGGTAAAGCTGCACCCTATTCCGAAGATAACGTCAGAGGACTGCAAAAAATCATGTACCGTCTTAGGAATGGCTAACCCGCCGGAGCCGAGGGACAGAGGATGATTCTCCGGAAACGCGCTCTTGCCTTGCAAGCTAGTTGTAACCGGAGCCTCCAACAGCTCTGCCAACTCCTTCAACTCTTCCCACGCTTTAGCGTAGTGGGTTCCCTGTCCCGCATAAATGACCGGTCGCTCCGCTTCAATCAGTACCTTGGCGATTCGCGGTATTTCGTTCGGGTCAGGTGCGCGACGCAGTTTCGGTACAGGTCGGTAATTCAAATCGCCGTTTAATTCCGCGCTGAAGATGTCTTGAGGTATTTCCACCAGTGCCGGACGCGGACGACCGTTTTTCGCCTGCATGAACGCACGTCTAAGAGCGGCCGGAACAGCAGATGGCATCGTAACTTGCTCGCAGGATTTCGTGACATTACGGTAGTTTATCAGCGAGCTGAAGTTGGGATCGACGTTAGTTTTGTCTCGACTATAACCCGCCGGCAATACCACGATTGGAGCAGAGTCCCCATAGGCTTGAGCGACGCCTCCGAATGCATTTTCGGAACCTGGCCCGTGTTGCATGCAGAACACACCAATCTTTTCTCCCGAGTTCATGCGGCTAAATGCATCCGCCATATGAAGCCCGATTCGTTCCTGACGGACTACAATGGGACGAATGCCCGCTTTGGCTGCACCTTCGGTGATAGGATTGACTGGGTAGGTGAATAAATATTCTGTGCCTTCGGCCTTTAAAATCTCGCCGATAGCATCGGAAACGATCATCGGAATTCTCCTTGCTAATTATAATGCTTCACGGTGTCTGTTTAGCGACCACTGATATTGGGCGGCTTCCTATGGAAGGAGGCTAGGAATCTAGAACATCGGCAGCTTGTGGGCGAGTCAAATGTCGATGCTATCGATGAAATGCTTGCCGGAAGTGGAGTGTTGTCGGTACGAGCGTTGTTCAGGAATTATCTCGTGCGCCGTTGCTGTCTCATCTCACTTCTTTCGGTCAAAAGAGAATTGAATTGGCGTCTGAATATCTGAGGTGAGCCCCGCTACCTGCTGCTCTCGATGTACCTTCAGTGAGAGTTGCGAAAGAGGCATAGACGGAGTACACTTATCAATTCTTAGAATCTGTTTGAAAAGTACGATTTGTAAGGCGCGCACTGCGCAACCTGCAGAATTGTGGTAGAAAGAAACCAAGTTTTGAGGAAAAAACTCGGTTTCGAGACGCATGATTCTACTCGAAATGACTTTTCAAACAGGTTCTTAGCCAAAAGCAACCCTTCACGCTGATCCGAACAGCGCATAGCCTGCCTTATTGCTGTCCAAGAAGGTGGTTAAGAATGTAGAGATCCAACTCCTCGTAATCGCGTGCGTTAATCAACTCTTGCTCGATAGCGCGGTCAAGCGTACGCACCTTTTCAAGCAGGCGGAGAAAAGTTTTGCGACTGTTGAGTAGGTGTTTCGTCGAAATCGCTCGGGGCTGTGTTCGCATGACTTTCACGTCCAAACCCACAAATTCACCATTCTTGCCATAGCCGTGCTCTTCCAAAATACGTACCTGATTAAAAGCACGTCTGAGATCTACCGACCCGAACGCTTTGTCTTCATCGAATTTTAGGCCGTTTTGGTCGTTGAGGTGGACACTCCACAGCTTTCCGTGGTGCAGCGCATATCCCATCTCATCTGACGGATCCAGTCCTGCAAGTATGGCATGTGCGCTCTCAATCAAGCCGCCGACTCGGTCCGGGTCATTGCTAATGTATGCAAGTCCGATTGCATGTCCAATCGTCGGAATATAAGCCTGATCCATCGGCTCGTTCGGCTTAGGTTCAACCAATACTCGGACATGCGGGTCGTAGTCTAGAATGGTGTTGATGGCGTCAATGATTTTGCCTACCGCCTGCGCCGAATCTTTTACCTCTCGGAGATAAGTGCCCTCGCGTGCAAGCCAGAGGACGATATTGCGACACCCAATTTCGTTGGCGATGTCCACGCAGCGCTTGGATCTTTCGAGGGCATAGTCGCGATCGGAGGGCAGATTGGAGGTATAACCGCCGTCGATGGTTTCCGGCGAGAACCACAAACGGGGCGCGACAATTTCAGGTGTTAAACCCTGACCCTCGATGAGTCGTTTGACGTTTCTCGTTTGCTGCATGAGTTGCTCATGCGTCTTACCATCAATGTCAGGTACAATGTCATCGTCGTGAAACTGAACGCCTTCGAATCCGAGATCGCGGTAAAACCCGATTTTCTCTTCAAATGAATATGAATCACGGACGGGAGGGCCGAAAGGATCTTCGCCTTCGTGGATATTCCATGGACCAAATGAGAAACGATATTCGCTCTGTTCCGGCATATAACCTCCTAAGTGATTTAGTCTGTATGAGTTAGCTGTCTTCATCCACCGGTTCGCGTGCGAGTCAACTCTCGCCTCCGAGAAGCCTAGACACGATTTCTCCTATCGCTACGCCGAGATCATGATGCTGATCCTTGTCGAGGTGAATTCCGTCGATCTTGCTAGTCGTCGTCACTGACCCCGCGTCGAAAAAGTGGCAGTTGAGCTCTTCTGTTGTTGTGCGGTATTCGGAAGCAAGTCCTCTGCACTTTACGTCCGCACCAGCAAACTTGGGAGCCATGGTTCCCTTCGGAGCCTGAATTTCGGGTGGTGCAATGACCAGTATCTCAGGGATTGGCATGCCCGGCTCAATGGGCGCCGCTCTAATCTCAAGAATCAACGTGCGTATTCCTTGCGCGGAATGCCAAGCGTTGTGCGAATGTACGGATTGGAAGTCATTTGTGCCGAGCATCAAGATAACCATATCGAGGGGAGAATGGATTTCGATGCGTTGTGCTAATCCTTCTAATCCATTACGACCGCTTTTGAATGGATCGTCCCATACGGTTCTACGCCCGTTGAGGCAGTCCTCGATCACGCGCACCGATATACCGTTGCTAATCAACGATCCTTCCAAGACACCGGGCCAACGTGCTTCAAATTCCAACCGTTTTCTGGTATTTGGAATTATCCCCCAAGTAAGCGAGTCGGAATACACAAGAACCTGCTTCATAGAACTGAACCTGATACGATTAAGGCAGATTCAGGGGCACAAGATTTCTTCGCCAGTTTGGGCTGCGTTAATACGCTTCTTTGTATCCAATGTCCGTTACACGGAAAGGTTCGGCACCCCGCCCGTTGTTTGGAAGATTAAGCGGTAGGTGTACATCCAGAAGGAATGGGCGCCCTTCCCTTTCTACAATGTCCAACCCACGTTCGATTGAATCTGCGACACAGGACTCGTCCTTCACGCACATGGCTTCCACCCCGAATCCCTCGGCAATCTTCACAGGATCGATGCCGTTCAAAACGACACCGGGGTATTCATCGGTTTCCTCCATTGTCGAACCTTTAGCTCTGCCAAAGTGATGCGCAACGATTCCGTAAGATTGATTGTTGGAAATCACATAGAGCAGAGGAATCCCGTGGTGAACCGCCGTCCATAACCCTGAATCGGCATAACACAGCGAACCATCCCCGACCAGGCCCACGACAGGGCGATCAAGCGCCGCCAACTTGGCGCCGATGGCTGCACCGACTCCGTAACCTTCCGATCCGCCAGCAGCAATCAGGTAAAGGTTGTCTCCTACATCTTCGGATTTCGCGAGGTTTTCCACGGGAACGACATACTGTTCGATCATAACCACGCCCCCGTCTCGGTTGTCTAATGCCCCATCCAGCGCATCTCGTAACAGCCAAGGACGTACTCGACCGGACTGAGGCTTCGAACGGCGCTCGGTATTGATGCGTTCTGCGTGGAGTGATGCTGCCTGTTCTTGTGCCCACGTACGACGTTGCTCCAATCGATTCGATTTAGAATGGTTTTCCGCCAATTCGTTCAACCGTTCCAACGTTCGCTTTTCATCCGCTAGAATCGCAAAATCGAGACCAGGTATATTTTTGATGTTGGCAGGGTCCGACCCAATGGCGGCTAACTGTCGACCATTGGTGAACGCATGATAATCGTAAGGTATGCCAAGCCCGGCGTGCCGTACACCGAGACATAGAATCAGGTCCGGATCAAGAGTCTCTATGGCTGCCATATGTCCACAACGGAATCTGTGCCTAAGCGGGACGCTTCGCAGATCACCCCACACGTTGACAACCGGTAGTCCAAAGTTCTCAACAAGTGCAATGGTTTCTGGCTCTGCCCTGTTTTTCCATATTCCGTCACCGATATAGAGCACCGGGCGTTCGGCGTCGTGAAGAAGCCGTGCCATTTTTTCTACATCATCATCGTCCGGGTACCCTACGTGCAAGTCTGCAATATCGGTTTCGATGATGTTCGTCGAGACCTGATGATTGTTCAACATCCGATCATAAACAGCCAAGTGTACCGGCCCAACCGGAGGCGTCTTGGCAACGTGAATCGCTCTATAAATAGCTTGAGGCAGTCCTTCCGGTTCAATAACGGACCAAGCTGCTTTTGCCATAGGCGCGGCAATCGAGGTTGGTGCAGCACTATGTCCGAGGTCTAGACTCACTCGGTCACCATAGCTTCCGGTATCGCCGGCGAATGTAATGAGTACGACAGGGAGACTTCCGTACCACACGTTATAAAATTGGCCAAGACATTGAGCCAATCCTGCGCCGAGGTGCACTAGCATTACGGCAGGATCCAGTTTCACCTGCGCATAACCGCCAGCCATCGCCGCAACACTTCCCTCGTGCAGACCGAGAATGCCGTGAATCTTGGGATGGGAATTTAGTGCATCGAAGAAATGCGCTTCTCGGGAGCCGGAGTTATTGAATACATAGTTGACTCCCAGCGCCGAGAGCTGCTCCACCATGATCCGAGATGGACTCGCCGTGATTGGTCTCAAATCCATAGAATCTTACCTTCTTCAATCCCCAACTTAGACGCGCCTATGGTCGATTGGACGACTTTCCTTTTCAATCTTCAATGCGCCATCTATACTTTAGGTTGGCTAATGTTGCGCTTTTTTATCAGTAATAATGGTTTCTAATAAGAATTGCGTAGCACCAGTAAGTCGCGATTCCAGGATCGCTCCTACAAGGGTTGGAATATCGGTGCGGTTGGAAACCGCACCTACCTACCAGACGTTCGAAAATACGCAATTTTTAGCGGCGTGAAGTATAAAGTGTATGCAACTTACTCCAAGTTTGCGAGAAAGCCGCGCTGCCGATCTAGACGGCTTTCACGCATCTCGGCGAAACGCTTTATCCCGGCAAAAACAGATTCGGCATCAAGGTGAGCCTCTGCGATGACATCCGATTCTGTACCGCCGGTAAGCCACTGATTGTCCCAGTCGGCGGTCAATGAATATTCGTCCGTCAGCGGACCGACATCCCTGACAGGCCAGACTCTCCGCGTGCCCGTGCTGACTACCATCATGTCGTATTTTGCCTCTGGAGGCAACACCGACTCACGATAGTCAACCGATTGGCGATCAAACAACTCTTCACTGACGGCTGCAAGAATCTTCACGTTGATTCCCTGTGCTTCCAGGCGTGGAATTACGTTTACGAGATTAACGGTGGAGTTGGATCCTTGAACGATTACGTAGCCGTGTTCGGGTTGGTCTGGACTGAAGTCGCGGATCACGTACAACCCTTTGGCGGCTGCCTTGAGATCTTTGTCAGCGAACGTATTTCGGTCCGCTACCGGGAAGTCGGGGCGCGCCACCTCAATGATAATTACACTTACCTTCGGATCTCGCGCTGCGATTTCAGCTGCGGCGAAGTATCCCGGGGCAACATCATTGTAATCCCAGAAACTCACGTGAATCGCTTGTCCGCGTGGAAACAGTTTCCAGACTTGAGGCGCAAAGATCCCAAAATGTGTGCGAGCATCTGCGGCAGTTTCCGGACCGGAATGACCGGCGAGAATGTGCAAAATACCCATTCGAAAGCGGCTGTCTTGGCTCTGCTGGCTCCACACTCGCGCAGGCAAATACATGAGCGGTGTGAAGGCGCCGTAGGTGCCGCTCAATGCCCAAACACCGGCGAACTTCTCCGGGTCAACTGACGCGCTTTGGCCCACCAACCCGATCGCACTAGAAGCGTTGCCCGCTTCTTGGATGGGAGCCTTGAACCGAGTGGCGGCGGGATTGGTGTCCGGATTGTAGTGTCCCCAAAGGCTGCCATGTTCAACGTTGATAGATTCGGAAAGGTCGGCAGCGAGCGTGATAAAGCGGTTGTCCGTCACGTAGTTGATCCACCTGATGATTTCAGAAATAGCGCGGCGGGTACCGGCAACTTCACCCGGTTTCTTAAAGAGCGAGATATCTACTTCCTGCTGTTCGCCTGACACCGGATTGTCAACGGTAAGCTGTTGTGCCTCAACCGGAAGATTTTCAACACGGAGTCGATCATCAAGGAAGGGATCGCGATCGACATTAACCCGCAGCGGCAGGTCATCCCGCACCGAATCACCAATCTCTACGAGCCGATCTGCCAACCAGTCTCCTAACCCATTGCGGTCAAGTACCGACATCACGACGTCGATGTTAGTCTTGAATTGAACGAGCCGCTCGCGCTCGTCAGATACCGGTCCATCGTGAATTCCTTGGAATTCGACACCATACTGTTTTTCAAAGGTTGTGGCTAACGCCACAAAATACTCCGAATTCATCTTAAGGGCGTAGGGATGGCTTGGGAAGCTTATCAGTTGGTCACCGTAGCCCTCAATCTTGCCGTTGGCGGCTGCTGGCCAATATCCCTTTACCGTGTTTCCAATAACGACCATTGGTCGCCGATCCGCCACATCCCAATTCTCCATGGTGTTAAGGGAGGCTAGAATCTGATCGTAATCGTTGCCATTGTCAAGAGAGAATACATTCCATCCGTAGGAAGTCCACTGATCCTCTAGCTGATACTGCCTATATTTCGCGTCTACTACACCGCCAACCAAGGTGTCGTCGATTCCTGCATTATTGTATGAAATAAGAATGCGCAGGCGTTTACCCACTTGCATGGCGAGCCCTTGCGTTTTCAGTTCTTGGGCGTGTCCTTCCGTCATAGCAAATTCGCCCTCAAGGGCAAGAACCTTGAGGGAATCGGGAGCACCCATAAAGTTCCAGAATGCGGCTTTGCCCGCAGCCGTCGCAACGCCAATCCCGGAAGGTCCGCCATTGACGTCGTTGGTCAAATCGGTCGTCTCCGCGTGCCCCGCAAGAGATCGGATGCCACGTATTCTCGCTTGCTCGAAAAGCGGATGATCGTCAAGCCCCAGGTCTTGAAGGAGGGAGGTCAGTGCGCCGGCTCCACGTCGGAAACCGAGGGCGTCAATCGGAAGCATGGCTATTTCTGGTTCCACATAATAGCGTGAATCGGCAGTAGCGGAGTGTTTTTGTGCCATAGCTTCGCCCATGATCATCCACAAGGCGTATGCGGTGGGAATATTATGTCCTCCTGCAAGCATGAATTTGTCGCAGAATGGATGCTTAGGCTTCCGATAGTCGTAACAAAGCCCGCCTAGTTCTGGCCCGACTAGATGCAGCGCTACGTTGTAAGGGGTGTATGCCAATGGGCCGCCAAAATGACCTGTTTGAGCGTAGTTGCCAAGCAGCACCAACGTCATACATGTCATGTATCCAATGTCTTCAATGCGTTCTCTATCGTAATCGACAGTTAACGGCTGAATCTGAGATAGTGAGGGATTTGCAGTTGATGTATCTGCCATATTTTTTACCTTTTGTATCTTAACAGTATTCGTGGCAGGCGGGTGAAGCGGGTGGCTGGAGACGAAGAGATTTCAACTCAATCTGTGCGTCAAGCCGCGGTCAAGGTACCTACCTACCCGGTATTTGAATCTTCATTGCTTCTCACAATTTTGCGTAATTATAGCACGAGTCGCCGAAAAATAGCACACAAAAAAGGAGCGTGCGGGCGCGAGCGCAAGTCAATTTTGCGCAGATGATTGGCGTAAGTCGATATACGGCACAGGGGGCTCTCTATCGGGTTCATTATTAACTCACTTGATCCTACGTTTTCGCACTCGCTTAGTGACATGCACGGTAGCCATTAACGGAGTTTTTGGAGCGCACAACGGCAAGCAGAACCCAAGACCGTTTACAGTGACGTTGTCGAGCCGGCAACGATCCTTTCCGCTTAGCTCTGAATTTGCGCTCGAAGCCGCCCCGGACGCGGCTTGAAGCCATGCGCGGGCCACTTCGATAAAGTTCGATAGAGTTCGTGCGTATTTTTCACCCCACTCTTTGAGGTACGCTTGGATTGCGGTCTAGAATGTAGTGATGCGTCCAGAAATTTGCGGCACTCAATATGATTCCACGTTCGATCATCATTTGTCCGAATGAACGCTTGAAACTTCGCTTGTCGGAGCGCGGATTTAAGCGGCGTGTTGGCATTTTCCGAAATGTTCCGAATTGACGAAATTCTTTGCTGGAGCGGGTTCTCAAGAATCGTAATGCCAACAAAATGCTTACAGAAAAAAGTTTCGCCGCCATGATAGTTTGACAGAATCCGTTACAATATACCACATGCACGTTAAGTTGTCAATCTAACGTCGACGAGCTGCGGAAGGGCTGAAAAGTTGGCTGGCATTGGTTCTACCATTTTTCCGAAATGACGATTTATAATTGGCAGATGGCGTGAGTTGGAGTTGCAAGTCGGAGATCGAGGGATTTCTATCGCACTCGCTGTTCTCGCGGTTGATTTCTACCTTTATCTGCTAGATTGTGCTTGTGATCCACAAACTAACAGTTTGTGGTACAAGATTTCCACAATTAATGGGCTATTCTCAATAGATACTCGACGGTGCATGTCTAAAATTATGGTTGGGATTCACTCAAATCTTGGCGCGTTCAGAGCCTGTTTGAAAAGTCAGTAGCAAAGCCATTTTTTGTCATTTGTAGGAAGATTATTCATGTATTTATTGTTGTCTACTACATACCTGTCGCCCCGCTGGGGCTTGGATACACGGGAATTTGGCGTTTCTATACACCTTCAAGATCTCTATCGCACTCACTATCCGTTCGCTTGATCCCCTCTGGGGCTTTTAAAGGCTGGTGCGCAGTACGCACCTTACCTTACAAATGTACTTTTCAAACAGGTTCTCAAGCGAAGTAGGCACTCGAATATTCCTACGAGATCAGCGGTTACTAACGGATTTCCGTTCAACCCAACCTACGACTCTGAAGATTTAATACGCCTTCTACGCCGCTGGTGCGAAATGCTGCAAATCGCATGGAGCGACAAACAACCGCTGCGATCATCTTAGGTGCGAGTATGATCGAAAGACTTCAGATGTGATTCGCCTCTAGGTATAATCAGGGGAAACGCATCTAATTGCAGGTCTCATGGTGGGAGGCCGTACGATTAATGTTGGGTTTCACTCAAATTTGGCGCGTTCAAGCGAAATAGGCACTCGAAAACTCTTACAAGATTAGCGATTACTAACGAATTTCCGTTCAACCCAACCTACGAATCCCAAAATAGTGTCACAAACTTAGCCTGATTTTCTTTCTTATGACGCAGAAAATTTAGATGCGTTTCCCCTGTAGGTATAATGAAACACGCTTGACAAAAAACTGTGACTTGATGTACACTCTCCTTCATTTCCGTTCATTAGCTTGAAGCATGCGACTAATCTTGAGAACAGGCAGGTTTCAAGGACAGGGTAGCGTCAGCCGTAGACCAGCAGTTGGGTGATTCAGCGGCAAGAAGAATTCAAGGGTAGCAGGAAATGAGTATACGGGAAGAGAATTTAAATCTTGAGAGCGTGAAAACGGAACTGTACGAGAGAGATCATCCGAGCCTAACACCGGTGGACATTGAGGCACATGCCAAAACCTTGTACAGAATTCTTGCGCTCAAGAAAAAACACAACGTAGTCATGCTTGGACACAACTACATGGAACCGCTAGTTTTTGGTTTGTCTGCGCGAGAAGAACAGGGTGACTCGCTTGGTCTAAGTATGTACGCCGCCAGAACGGAAGCACCGTATATCATCTTTAATGGAGTTCCGTTCATGGCAGAAACAGCCAAGATCCTCAATCCGTCAAAGACAGTTCTTGTTGCCGACAAGACAGCGGGGTGTTCACTCGCTGACAACTTTGGTGCGGAAGATGTGAGGAAACTTAAAGCCATGTATCCGGATGTACCGGTAATGATTTATATAAATAGTTATGCGGATGCAAAGGCGGAATCGGATGTCTGCTGCACGTCGGCAAACGCCGCCAAGATAGCGCGGGAGATGCCGGGCGACAAGATTGTTTTTGTGCCGGACATTTACTTTGCGGAGAACTTGGAGGATGAACTAGCTGGTGAGAAAATCGTTTTATATCCGGGCAAGGGGAACCAGGAGAAGGGCGCGGTCTGTGAGGTGCATGAAGAATTCAGACTTTCAGATCTAGTTGCCGTGCGAGAATCCTTTGAGATTCCGAGAGGGCACACTAGTCGTGTCTTGTATGCGCATTGGGAATGTCGACGAGAGGTCCTCAGGGAAGCCGACTTCTACGGGAGTACGAGTCAGATTATGCAGGACATCGCGAAACGGGTAGGTGAAAATCGGTTGGACCGCGCTTTTGTAGCATCCGAATGTGAGTTGACATCAAATCTATCGCAAGAATTTCCAACCGTGCAATTCTGGACCGCGTGCTCTATTCGTTGCTCGCACATGGCTAAAGTCAGCCTTGCTAAAGTTCTCGATATCCTTGAAGCCATAGATTCGGGCAACAGTCTAAGCGACTATGAAGTGACCCTTAGCCCGGACGTGATTGAGCGGGCGCGAATGCCCATTGAACGAATGCTACAGATGAGCGCTTGAGAAGCTGGATTGCCTCCTGCGAATGAATGGGGAGGATCGTATCTGAACAACGGAATCCAAACATGCCGCCGCACCTGCTTTCATCTAATGACTATCTCAACCGGCAATATTGTAGCGACAGATTCGTTTGTGAATAGTAGAAGTTGATATATCGCCGACAGTGGCGTCACGAGCGAGACTGGGACGGACAAATCCGGAGTGATCGGAATAGTAAGGTTTTTTTCCATATCTTCCATGAGGGACTCAAAGAGCGATTTTGGTTCAGGCAGTACGTATATCTGAACTTCATCGTCCTCCTTGAATCCGGCATTGACTTTTGCCACTGAGATAGCTGAATCTAGTCCCCCGAGCACATCGACAAGCCCTATTTCCTTAGCCTGCTTGCCTGTCCAGACTCGCCCTTGCGCAATTTCATGAATCTCCTCCTCCGTCTTGCCCCTGCCTGCCGCCGCTTTCCGAACAAAATCTTCGTAGACCGTTTTCATCATCTTTTCTACTCGTTCTCGTTCGCTTGGCGTGAAATTTCCATAATCCGAATAGATGTTTGCATTCTTGCCGCGGGTAACAACCTCCTTAGTCAACCCTAGCTTGTTGTAGAGCCCTTTGAGGTTGAACTTGCCGCCGAAGACTCCTATCGATCCGGTAATTGTCGCCGGTTGAGCGACAATCGTCCCCGCGGCCATCGCAATGTAGTAGCCGCCTGAGCCCGCGATATCCGACATTGATACGACAACCGGTTTTTCGCGCTGAGTCAAGAGAACCTCGCGCCAAATTAGGTCTGAAGCAAGTGCCGAACCTCCAGGGCTGTCGATGCGGATTACTGCGGCTTTGGTGGAATCGTCCGTTCGTGCCCGACGGAGTGCCTCGGTAAACTTGCGTGACGTGATGATTTCTCCAGTGCCAAAAGGACTGTCCGGTACATCTGTTAAAATAGGACCTGTTGCGTAAATGAGTGCAATGCGAGGAGTGTCCGAGGATTGCGCGCTTTTCTTGGGTGGCGACAACATCGAAAAAAAACGCATCAACCCGGCAAATCCGGTTAAATCCTGGACCTCCTTCGACCGTGCACTGCGCGCTGTAACAATTTCAATTGGTTCTTCAGAGTCGGACTTAACTGAAGAAAGAACTTCGTCATAGTAAAAGAGGCTGTCCACTAACCCGTTTTCAAGTGCTTCCTGTGCGGTGAACGGTCCTTCATCAATAATCCGAGCTACGGCTGCATTATCGAGATGATTACGTCCACTTGCAATCATGTCAACCTGTTGATGATGCAGGTCATCAAGAATCGTGTCAATTGCTTCACGAAAGTGTTCGGACATGTGGTCCTGCGTGAATGGTTCGACTGCAGATTTGTACTTGCCAATCGCGATCATCTCCGCTTCAATGTCGAGTTTCTCGAACAATCCGGCGAAGAACATCACTTCCGCGCGCAGTCCTGTTAAACCAACAGTGCCTGCCGGGGTAAGGAGGATGCGGTCGGCTGCGCAAGCGAGCAGATAATCCATGTTTCCGCCACCGTTGATGTGGCTGATTACTACCTTTCCCGATTCGCGGAGTTGGTTAATCTTATTCCGAATTTCCTGTAATTTTGCCCATCCGGTGACAAGGTTGCGAATCTTCAATATCACACCTACGGCGTTCTCATCTTTACGGATAAGTTCGAGTTCGGATGTCAAACTTCGCACAGTCTTGTGCGTCTGACCAAATGCGAAAGGGGACTTAACCTCTACGTACGGACCGCGGATTGATACTTCAATATATTGTTGCGGTGATTGGGCTTCATCTGCATTGCCGACGTCGGTGTCCGTGGTTTTGTCCGCTGGATCGGCACTCGACGCAGCGAGCAAGGGGATGGACGAAGCGCAAAATAGTAGCACCATCAGAAATATACCGCACTTCGTTGGCTGAATCGTCATTTTATTTTCCTTCCTAGTACGGTCCGAGAACACAGGACAAATGTGTAGTTATCAGAAATGAATCTGCGAGCTGATGTTCGATAAATCCTACTCTCCGCAGTTATTCATCGGGAATATAACATTTTTTGACTTCTGGTCCGAACAAGTCAAGAATTTGATGATGAATGGGTTTAAGATTTACTACCAGTTGCTGTGTTTGATTGGCTTGGTGTATCAATAAAAGATCGATACCCTCGAAAACTTGAAAAATACGTCGTAGCGTTGGGCGTTGCGTGGGCTTGCCGACTTGGTTGGGAATGGTTCGTCCCTGCCGGGTTAGTTCAGACCGAACCCAACGCTCTGCTAGCGCATAAACCAGTAGCGACAGTCCCATCACCATTAAAAGCGCCATAATACGTTGTGGTTTTTCTAAGAATAGACTGGAGGCAAAAAATAACGGGTCTTTGAGAAATCGGAATCCACGTTCTACCGAAACGTTCTGACCTTTGTACGCTGAAAGTATCGTGGCGTCATCAAGAGATATGGCATCTAATTCATTCGTTGCCAAGACAAACTTACCTTTACTGTTTTTGGCTTGTTCAATTGCCTGTGGCTGTTCAACAACCTGACCAACAACTTGAAAACCGATTCGTGTCGGAGATTGTTCTTTGGTTGGACGCCCTGGGTTTGGGTAATGAGCAATGTCAATCAGTTCAATTTGAGGTTCATGATAGCGCCACCCGGCAGAAAGAGTGGAGACCGCTTCCCTGGCGGCAATCTGGGTGTTGAATTCTTTATGGCTCAATTGACGAAGCGATTTTTTTGCAGTTTCGCGTTCTTTGGCAATCTTTTTCTCCAAAGTAGCAACTTCTCGACGATAAGCCGCTTGTGAGTAGACAAGCAACCACCTTTGCGCCACATCGCCGTAACTACTTTCAATGGAGAGGTAACGATAGCCGTTTTCAGTTGCCGGTTGCATGGCTTCTATTGAGAAGGTTTGATACAGTTGTTTGACAGCCTTTATTGTTTCTGGCACTCGACATATCCATCGGACGTTTGATAATGTGCGGAGGTTGTTGGCTGTATATAGCGCACTATCGGCAATAAAATAAGGGGTTTCGCCCTCTTGAAGTTGCGTCAGATAAGAATTTATAGTGCTAGGAAAACTGGTTTTGTCAGCCTGATTTCCATCTAGAGTTTCTAGCCACACTGGAATCTGGGATCGATAAGAACAAAGCAGATGGACGACCACTTGTTTCAAATCGGGGCGATAGTCTCTCGAATAGCCATGCGTAACTTGAATGGCATTTTCGTCATCGCTGTCTGCCTCATAGGCGCCATGAAGACTGAACGTTGTGCTATCAAGATGCACAAAGCGATGCTCCACCCCATAAGTGGTTAAGGCCTTACTCGCCACCGTGGCAAACGCCTCGGTCACTCCTTTTTCATACAAGGTGTCTAAGGCACGTCCTAGACTGTCATCATTGAAGTCGCTAGCTTGCATTTGCGGCTGAATCAACAAATTGACCGGTTTAGTGGAAAAAAATTCGGGCGTTAAATAGAGTGGACGACCCACAAAGCCCAAAGCGTTGAGTATCATAGCCATCACCGCTTGACCTACAGAGACTTTACGCTTTGTTTGACCTATGAATGTATCAATTGTTTCAACTAAGCCGATTTGATGGCAAATGCCAGCAACAATACCTAGATGATCTATACTTTGAGTGACGAAGGTAGATTGTGTCATTAAGGCTCCTCCTAAGAAGTGATTACTAGAAGGATACCATAAATTAACTCAATCGGTGCTCACAACTGCGGAGTATAGGATAAATGTTCGTTCAGTTTACATTTTGAGAAATTTACTTGGATCAAACCGGAATCGATGATCGCCCAATGGTAGAACGGCTAACCCTGCATAATTGCCCAAAGAGGATTATACATTCAGATGGCAGATTGTCAAGCCTTTACAGTTATGCCAAGGAGTTTGAAATACCTGTGATTTTGGCAGCGGTTGTGCTACAATTGCAACTCACTTCAGGAATTATCAAGCAGTATTAAGTGTCCGAGCGTGTCGGCATATTCTCCTCCTTATTATTAACGACGTAATTTGAAGAGAATTTTTGCATCTTTTTCGAGCAAGCCAATAATATTTTCTCTTGACGCGAAACGAAAAAAAGGCGAATGGACTGAACCATTCGCCACATAACGACTAACGTTCGGACGGGATTGAGAGTTAATTTAGTGGTTCACTTTCTAAGTATTTAACGCATGTCGAAACCAAGTTTTTTCTTGAAAACATGGATATTGCACGCCACGTCATTGGCATTTAGCCAAGTGGTTGCAACGACCTGACTACATACCAACACTTCTAACAGGGTATAAATATGGCTCAAGAACGTGTCGTATATTTTAATGGAGACATAATACCGGAGAGCGAAGCAAAGGTCTCTTTCCGTGATCGAGGGTTTATGTTTGGAGATGCGGTGTTCGACGCCACCAGGACGTTTGGCGGGACTATCTTCAAGCTTAAAGAACACCTGGACCGATTTTATAATTCTCTAAAATACATGCGAATAGATCCCGGAATGACACAAGATCGAATGGCAGAACTGACGCGCGAGGTGGTCAAGGCGAATCTTCCTCTGCTCGGCGAAAATGATGATACTTGGGCGAATCAACGTGTGAGTAGAGGAACACCTACAACAGACGGAACGTTCAATCCCACCGTTATTATTGAAACGATGCCAATACCATTCGCCGCCAGGGCAAAGTATTTTCGCGACGGTCTTTCAGTGGTAACTCCCGCGACGAGGCGAACACCGCCCGAATGTATGAGTCCTAGAGCAAAGTTACACAATTACATCAATCTGTTCCTCGGTGAACAGGAAGTCAAGGCTCAGAACCCGGATGCGATTCCAATTCTACTGGATATTAATGGCAACATTTGCGAAGGTGCCGGTGCCAATATTCTCATTGTAAAGGATGGTGTCGTAATCACACCGAAGGATCAGTATATTTTGGCTGGAATCAGCCGTCGAACCACTATGGAACTTGCCGCAAACCTCGAAATTGAGGTGCGCGAAGAAGACATGGATCTCTTTGACGCCTATACCGCCGATGAAGCGTTTATCACCTCTACCAGCTATTGCATCTGTCCCGTGTCGTCGGTCAACGGAATCACCATCGGTGATGGCAGTGTGCCCGGTCCCGTTACACACCGCCTTCAGACGGCGTACAGCGAACTGGTGGGTATAGATATTGTCGGGCAATATCTGTCGAGACTAGGTTGACTTCAGCTTCTTCCAACGGATAGAAGGATATGCAGGGGGACGGAGAAAGGTTAGAGGGAAAAGTTGCGATTGTCACCGGTGCAGGCTCGCGCGGCGAGGTCATGGGTATCGGTCAGGCTACCGCTATCCTGTTTGCAAGGCAAGGGGCAATCGTCTTGGTCGTGGACAAGGACGAGCAGAATGCAAATAGAACGCTGTCTCAAATTGAAGAGGAGGGCGGAACGGCGTCGCGGTTTGTCGCGGATGTGACCCATAGCGACGCGTGTCGAAGGATGGTGGAAGCCGCGGTTTCACGTTACGGCGGACTGGACATCCTATTCAACAATGCGGGCATCACCGATAGGAGAACGGTGGTCGACGTGGCTGAGGCTAGTTGGGACCGGGTGGTAGAGGTCAACCTAAAGGGTACGATGTTGTCATGCAAATACGCCATCCCTGCGATGATTCGGAACGGCGGCGGGTCAATTGTAAATATCTCTTCCATTGACGGAATGCGAACTGGGTGGCGGCCGAACGTCCCGTATGCCGCGGCGAAAGGGGGCGTCATGGCAATGACTCAGAATATGGCAGTGCACCACGGCCGCGATAACATTCGCGTCAACTCGATTGCCCCCGGTCAGCTTTGGGGCTCTTTCGTTGGGCCAATACCGGCGAAATCGCGAGAACTTCGCCGCCGCGCAAATCCTTTAGGAACGGAAGGGACGGTATGGGATGTGGCTTGGGCGGGAGTGTTCTTGGCGAGTGAAGAGGCACGCTGGATTTCTGGTGTGGTTTTACCAGTTGATGGCGGGGCAATAGTGGCAACGCCACTGTCGATGTTACAGCATCTTTAGGAAGAATAGGTAGGTTTAAATCTGAATGTTCATTCTCTGGAGCGCTCGGGAATAATAGGATTGGAAGGATGGAAGAGCGGAAGGTTGGAAGGTTTGCTTCGACGAATTCCCCGGCGTTTTGTGAATCTGATTCATGAAAATCGGCGACACAAAGCCCTTTGTCAGGTCTCTATACAGAGGTGCGAACTTTTCTTCACTTCATTTGTCTAAATGAATAGACATCGAAGATTGCTAACTAATTTTACACTCCATCGGGATATTCCGGTGGCGCAACTCAAGTTTAACATTCAACAATGAGGGAGATACTATCATGACACGCAAATCTTTAGGCGTTATTTCCGTGCTCGCTATTGTCTTAGCAACTGTTTTTGTGTTAAATGAGATTACTCAAGCCCAGCGCCCCGACCGCAGCGAAATGCGCGAGAGAGGGCGGGGAGGACGAGGGGAACGAGGTGGTATGCGTGGATTTTCGCCAACCAGTATTATTGACAGTTCATGGACAGACCTCACCTTTGTGGTTAAGGTTGACGATGAGACGCTTCTGAAAGCGCGGCCGGTATTCCACAAACACCGTGAGAAGCTTGAAAAAGCCGTTAAAGAGGCTAGGGAATCGGGTGATTTTCAGGCTATGCGCCTTACAATGGCAAACCTTCGCGATGCGTTCGCCACGGAACGAAATGCCCTCCTGACGGAAGAACAGATCGAGCAACTTCAGAAATTAGAGGCGCGTCGCATAGAGCGGATGATGCGCCGCGGCGGCGGACCGGGCAGACGCGGCGGCGGCGGCGGCGGGTCCCGGGGTTAGACCATACACAGAGGCGAAGTATACACTTTGAATGAGCGCATCGAGGAATCGATGCGCTCTCTTTGTATCAGGTCCTTACTCGCATCAGAATCGACCTCCATCAAACTAAGTGCAAACATATTAGCACTTACGTGGTGGTGCTCCAAAGAAATGGGAGACGTAAAGGGGGGCTTGGACTTTTTTAGTTAAATTAACGCAAGTTGCTACCTACTGTTAGAGCCTATTTGAATAATCGGTAGCGAAGCCATTTTTGGTCATTCGTAGGAAGTTCCTTCATGTTCTTGATGTTGTCTACTACGTACCTGTCGCCCCGCTGGGGCTTGGGTACACGGGGTTTTGGCGTTTCTACACACCTTCCGCCCCTCTGGGGCTTTTAAATGCCGGTGCGCGGTGCGCACCCTACAAATGTACTTTTCAAACAGGTTCTTAACTCGACTTTGTACATTTAAGCGGAATAACAGACGGTGTCAATCAAGCGTTCGAGAAAAGCGGTTGAGATTTTAACCATCTGGTCATTTTGGTTGACCTGTGAAAAAGTCATGTCCGCTTCTGCAGACCAAAAATGGTGTCTCACCCACCCTATTGCATCAGAAAAGGTGGCTAACGATTTCTGATACCATGCAGCCTGTCGCACTTCTACTTGATTCTGTTGAACCAGTAGATGAGCAGCTAAGGTAATCCAAGAGAACAGTCCAAATAGCATTGGAGTCGTGCGAGCAATCGCTTTATCCGACCATTGTCTTTGTGTTTCCACGCCTAGATGGGCACGCACTTCTTCAAAAGTGACTTCCATTCGCCAGCGACGAACATACCAGTTGGCTATCTGATTGGGACAAAGTGTTGTGTCAGTTGATAAAAGGGCTATCGGTTCATAACTGCCAAGAGGGTCTCGTATCAAAACCCAGCGGATTGGCACCGGGGGTTTGCCCGTGTGATACCAAACGGTTGGCTGTGAGATGATTTGCATTTCTCTTTGTTGACCGTTATACCAATCAAGTGTGACGTTCTGCCATTGGGTGTTTGGGTCATGCAGAATGTCAGCCAAGGTAGGTAACCGCTCTCCTTTCTTACAAGGACGTCCTGTACCGCTATAAGGTGGAGCAGGTTGGTAGAGTGCTGCATCAAGTCGCAAACGAGTGATAATGGTTACCGGATTTGACAATTCTTGGCAAGCTGCAAGGAATTCTAACACCGCATAACTATAATCAGCGACCACAACCAAGTAACGATTGGGCAACCACCGGCGAAGTTGAAATACAATTTGTCTTGCCCAGTCAGTGAGTTTCTTGTGGCAACGTTTTTCAGACTCATAGTAACGTTTGGAGGGTGCAAGTGCCGTCAAAAACGGCAGCGCCCAGATACATGATGCCCAGGGAATCTGTGTTAGCCACATCAGCGCTATCCAACGTAATCCACTGGTTTTGACAAAGTGGCTTGATGAAGAACGCACGGCATCACGATAGATACCTCGTGCTTTGATTTTGGCTCCCCAGCGGCGCTCAATCGTTTCATCAATGCCAAATACTAACGGTTGCTTACCGTCGTCGAGGAACTTCAATAACGTAAACAACAGTTTTTGGGCGGCTTGCAGAGGGGACCAAATCGCACGACTGAGCACGTGGTGATACAGAGCAAACCGATTGTCGGCTGACCGACCGGTCACTCTCAGGGCTTGAGTTACTGTTCGCCTACCGGTTAAAAGGATTGTTCCAACGAGTAAGATTTGGATTTTAATCCAGCTAGGACGTCGAAACAATGATTGAAACGGAGTTAACAACGTTATCAGCAATGGGGGAATCAAGGTGTACCTCCTTAGTCGAATGGTGTTGCTTTTTCGACTAATTTTACCTTATTCCCCTTCTAGTTTTGTACAAAGTCGAGCTAAGACCCTGTTTGAAAAATACAATTTGTAGGGTGTGCACTGCGCACCAGCCTCTAAAAGCCCCGGAGGGGATCAAGCGAACGGATAGTGAGTGCGATAGAGATCTTGAAGGTGTATAGAAACACCGAACCCCCACGCATCTAAGCCCCAGCGGGGATCAAGCGACTGGATAACGAGTGCGATAGAGATCCCAAAGGTATATAGCGAGCAATTACAAAAACATGAAAAAACTGTCTTCAAATGACGAAAAATGGCTTGGCTGCCGACTTTTCAAACAGGTTCTTAAGACTTGACAGTTCAATGTGTTGTAACGCGATTTACTGCGCCTCTGTTATAGAAGGTAGTTCTGCCCGGGACAAGAAATTGCGACCTGGAGAAGATCTCTATCGCATTCGCTATTCGCTCATTTGATCTCCTACAGTTAGCTTGTTGATTATGTGCAAATAAGGATTTAAATGTCTATAACTGAAGGATAGTTAAAGGTTCACCAGACGAGGTACGCTTGACTTAATAGCCTTCACTTCTGCTTGACACGGAATGATGTGCGTGGTACTATCCATCGCGCACCTGTAGCCTGAATCGCTATGGTGATAGGATTGCGGTAGCGTTGCACGTGCAAATGCTTGCACTCCATTTCGGCAGATCCATGGACTGAAGCCCAAGACTTCGTATAAACTGAATAGGAGGATGGATTGAAATCTTTCGCTCTATCTGTTATTCTCGTCTGGAGTTGCTGTGCAATCGGTTGTCTTACCTCGCCGTTGTTGGTAGCCCCTGAAGAAACACCCGCCCAAGCACCTCCCCCGACCCCTGTGCCGGCGGAAGAGTCTTTTGTCGCTCGCCTTCATGTGTCATCGCCAAAACCCGCTTATCACGCCAGTGAAGCCATTCCTGTTCAGATAGTCGTTGAAACCGGCACATTTGACCTGCTCGTTTCCCATGCCACCGTTGAAAGTAAAGGACTGCTTCCCATGTTGGTTGTTGCCAACCAGAGCGGGAAAATACTTGATCCTAAAAGCTCCGTTGCTTTCGAAGGCGACATGAAAGAATTGGTGCGCGATGGAAAGAAGGTCGATTGCGTTAAAGGAATCAGATTGATTGCCGGAACCGGGCAGCTAGTTAGAATTGAGAACATACAGAACCATTATGAGTTGGCACCCGGCGTCTACACCCTTCAGGTTTCATTAGACCTGAGCGTGTACAAAGAAACATTGACGGCTGAATCGATACCGATTCATGATGCGCAGCAGCGAATTGGGAGGGTACAAGCCAAAACTCGAATCGCCGATCATACGAGGAAGAAACATATTGCTGGTCTAAGGATGGCAATCGATGCCTTGGAAGTTCAAGCAGAGGAACTGGATGAAATATACCTCCCGTTAGATTCCGTCCGCGGTGTTGTCACACTGAAATCCAACCTCATTAGGTTGGAAATTCAAGAACCTTCCTAAGTTTGAAAATACTGGCGCACCCCTAAGTACACACCTACCTGTTCAGAATCCTAGGAGATCGTAATGTCCGCCGATGCGCCAGTGGTACCCACCCGCCTGAATCCTGACCTCTCGATCGAACTCCAACGTGAGGTAAGCTTCTTCTTGAAGTGGGGGTATTTGGTTGTTGAAAATGCTTTGACTGATGAACAGGTGCAGATTCTTCGAGGTGCCCTTGACGAGACGTTTAAACGGCTCAATTCGGAGTTTACGCATCAACTGTTGGAACAGGACGATCGATTTAGTTTCTTGATTGACAATCCGCCGGTCATGGAGCGAATGAGGGCAATCTTGGGCAACTGTGTACAGTTGCATAGCGCCACCGCACGCGTTACCCAGCCAAATCAACCAGACCAAAATTGGCATCGCGATGGCCCATGGCCCATGGACCCGGATAGCACACCGTACGGGAGTTTGCCGGGCCAAATCAATTGCGGCTATTTTCTTGATGAGTTGACGATGGAAAATGGTCCCATTTTAATCGTTCCCGGTAGCCACCGTGCGCCTTTCAAGCCGCCCGAGGGACATCCGGTATTTCCGGATCAGAAGTTTGTCTTGGCTAAGCCACGCCAAGCGGTTATGTTTGATGGCTGGCTCTATCACCGGGGAGCGGCAAACCGGTCTCCGCACCGCAGAAGTGTCTGTTTGATGTGCTATCAGAACGCATGGATGAAATCACGTGAACCGTTTGATGGACCTCGCGTAACGAAACTTCGTGAGGAAGGGTCGCCCGAACGGAAACTGCTGCTTGGCGAGATCCCGAAATGGTAGTGCCTTGCGGTCCAGGCTAACATACTCCAAGCGATTGATATACATTCTGCATGGTATGGTCTGGTTGATTACCAATCCAGTGTCTTGAGTTCCCCTATTTCAAATCCCGCTATGCTTTCCTGCAGATCTTCCTACTTTCCCCTGTGACCACCATAGTGTGTCATGGCGAACACATCCCATCAGTTCCGATTCTAAGCGTGCAGTAAACCTACCACATCTGTACGACGCTCCTGGTTCCTCAAAAACCTAGTGTTTTCGCGGATTTGCCGTGGGCAGAATGTCTTGGCATGCGACTTGCGCAGCCTTACCAGTATCTAGCAGATGTTATCAAGAAACCAAAGGAGGTTTTACAATGTTCGCTCGCACGCCATTTACGTTTAGGTTGTCAATTTTCATCGCTGGCACCATCTACTTATTAATGTTTGGTGCTGGAAATTCAGTGCAAGGGGAGGATGAATCTCAGAATGAATCGCCTCTAACAGGAATGCGTCAATCACAAGTTCAGATTCTACAGGTTGGGGAATTCTTGTCTGAAATCTCTGCCGAACCAAATGAACCTTGGCTCGGTTTGTATGCCATGAACGATGGATATTCCTTGATGTTTTCGGTCGTCGATGTAGATGCATTTTATGATCCGACAATCGGTGATGATGAGGATGTAACGGGTGCAACTCGTGTCTCGGTTCGTGGGGGAGACACACCGCTTTTTCTGATAACGGGTATGGACACGTTACAGGCTGGAATGGTTAAGACTCTGTTCGCGGGTAGACTTCCGCTGCCGATGGGAAGTTCGTTGGAGTTCAACCTTGACGAAGAAAGCTCGTATTCCATTATTGCGTTTGGGGGGACGGAATCTGATCCCGGCAGTGTCGATCACAGAGTTGAACTGGCGAAGGGCAGCCGTTCTCAAGTGATTTGTACTTACGACAGCACTGATGCGGCTGTCACGTACCTGCTTTGGGCGGGGGACCTTGACAGAGACGGTCAGTTGGACATGTTGATTGATACGGTCTGTGATTACAACGCGTCAGGGCCCGTGCTCTTGCTCTCGTCGTTAGCGGAGGACGGAGATCTGCTGAATATGGCGGCTCAGTTTGTTACCTCACCTGCGCTAGTGCTGAACTGATAGAAGGAGGGGCTGTAGGTTTACAGTCAAAAAGTGTAAAAAGTAGAGGAATTGATTCAGAGTAAGCCGACGGTTGTGACTGCATGATGCAGTGTTGCTTAGCGGTCATTCTCCCTCGTAAGCCACAATAAGTCCCCATTCTCCAACCGCCCAGCAGTGATTCTTGTCTACGGCGTGAACTGCCCACAGAGTAGTGGAAGATCCTGCTGTTCCTAGCATCCAAGTGGCGCCGCCGTCTGTTGTGTGTGCAACGGCACCGTAATCGCCGACCGCCCAGCCGTTGCTGTCATCAACAAAGGCGATATCGTAGAAGTTATCGTATGCGTCAGTTTCCTGCTGCGTCCAAGTCATACCGCCATCGCTAGTATGTGCGATGAAGCCTTCCTGTCCAGAAATCCACCCCGTCGTTGCGTCGAGGAAATGTACTCCGTGTAGATTACTGTCCGTACCGGGATTCTGCGGTTCCCATGTTTCGCCGCCGTCCGAGGTATGGAGCAGCGTACCGAACGAGCCAACGATCCACCCGTGAGTGGGCGAGCCGAAGAAGATGCGCTCAAGGTTGTTTCGAGTTTGGCCAACGGCAACCCCTCTCCCTTCACCGCTCCAGGTTTCGCCGCCGTCCGAGGTCCTAAGGAGAGTGTTGTTTTCGCCGACCATGAATCCGATTTCGCCGTCTACTAGCCATGTGTCCGTCAATCGCTGTCGGCCACTCACGCCATCTTGAACTTCCCATTTCATACGCACCCACGTCACGCCACCGTCCGTAGTTTTGAGGATAGTTCCCCCAACTCCCGTGATGAATCCGACGTTCTCATCGTAGAAGTAGAGATTCCAGAAGTCGGTTGCCCTTTCAAGTTCGATTTCCAGTGGCAGCCATGTTGACCCTCCGTCGATGGTGTGAAGCACGAGATTCCCTAAACCAACTGCCCAGCCGGTTTGGGTGCTTGTGAAATGCACATCCTGAAGAATTCCTTCAACGCCGTCGTTTCGAACGAAGTCGTCTTGTCGGACAATCTTCCATCCCTGCGCCTCTCCCCATACAGATATACCATTAAGAAAAAGTATCAGAACCACCGTTACTTGAATTCGCATCGTGTTACCTCCGCTATGTTGTATTAGGAGTCCATCTAATCGCTTCTAGCTGTAATGTAGCAAGCATATATTAGCATAGCTCAAGCTTCCAAGCAACTTTCGAATTAGGTTGCACCCGAGCAGTTACATCCAATGCTCGGCGTCGTCGTCGTTCTTTTCGTCGCGCTGAAGCCGGCGTGATTGGAGAAGCATGGAGGGGCAGTCGAAGATCCCAAGAATGTGTCGGGGAATCTGTAATTTCTGAATGCGATGTTATCAGGACAAGCCTAAACAAGGGTAGAGAGGCCGATTACTCTACTGGCAGTTCGTAGCACGCGGCTTCTCGGTCATTGCGCACTAAGAGATATGGAGCCGCAAGCGTTGGGTTGTTCCAGGTTCTACCCGCCAAAGCCGGAAAACGCCCAAGTTCTACATGAGAAGTTGGATTGGCTTCTAGCAAGACGACATCACCAGATTCGGCTTGTAGAAGCAACAAATCATCGACTAGTATCATTTGCCCATGTCCATACCGTCCTTTCTTCCATTGCCGTTTACCATTAGAGACATCCAAGCAGACAAGAATCCCATCGTCAAGCCCGTAGACATACCCATTTCTGTAAACTACATTCGTGAATTTCGCCTTTAAGCCTCGGCTTTCCCAGAGGAGGTTGGCATGTAGATTTCCGCTAATATCGCGCTGTATTCGGAGAAGTTTAGATCCGATCCCGTAACCACTGGACACGAGCACTTGGTCGTTAGGCAGAGGGACAGGCTGCGCGACCGATTCCGCACTGGGCCATGCGTAGCGCCAAAGAACATGCCCCGTATTCGGATCGTGAGATACGACGCTCTTGTAGTTGAAAATTAGAATCTGCGGTAGGCCGGCAAGTGTTCTCAGTTGCGGTGAACTGTAACCTGATGGATCGTTCCCTCCCCGCCACACGAGTTCCCCGGTGTCTTTGTGATATGCCACTAGAGAACTGTCTTCCGTCCCACCGGCGCTCACGACGACCGCATTGCTGGTTACCAGCGGCGATCCGCTCATGCCCCAGTCGGCAACCTTTGACTCATTGTCGTGAATGATGTCTGCCGACCAGATGGGTGTTCCGGTTGCAAGATCGAGGCAATTCAGTAGTCCGGTTGCCCCTAGGGTATACACTCGATTATCGACGATTGTTGGAGTGGCACGGGGACCAATTCCCGCAGGGGCTACTTCGAACCGTGCAGGATCGCCATGACTCCATCTCAATTTACCTGTTTTCAGTTCGTAGCAGACGACTTGCTCCTCATCTCCGTCTTGTGCCTGTGTAATCGCCAAATCACCGGATACTGCAAATGCGGACCATCCTTCTCCAATCGGCTGTCGCCATACCAAGCGCGGCGGACGGATCGACCAATCTCGCGCCAGATTTATTTCGAGCAGCGTAGCGATACGGTCTGGTCCTAGGAACTGAGGGTAGTCGCGCGCCGGCGGCTCTAAGGTTACGTCATGATCTAGTGTCGAAAAACCGCCGGTGGTTCTTGACCAACGCCATTCTAGAATTGGGACCAAATCCCCCGTGAATCCGCGGATACGAACCAAGGAGATGCTAAGCAGGATTGCCAGGGCTATTCCACCGGTCGAGATAATTCGAATTCGCCATCTTAAGCGAGAGAAGACCGTTAGCCAAACAACAATCAGTATGACGGAGAGGAACACTACAATTACAGCTTGAAAAACCTTCTCCTGGCGCTGCCCGACATCGGAAATCCAGATCCACGTACTTGCCGCGGCGGTAAATGCAATTATCACGATTAGGAGCCACCAACGCGGCCCTTTGGAATCCGCATTCGTTCTGCGCAAGGTTTGCCTTCGCCCTCCAATTAAATGTTTGGATTGAACGGACAGCTTTTTCTCGGAGTGCTCTGCACTGCAAGAGTGAGAGGATTCTATCAGAACTATCCGGTAACATCAACTTAAACGGACTCTGATTCCCGAGGAATCCGATCAGATTTTTCGTTGCAAACGCACTCTTTACCTCGCTCTGAATCGAAGGCATATAAATTAGACGAACACTTCAGATGGGGATTCAGTGGCAATTCCGTGGGATCCGTATCATGGCCAAGTGTCTATCGAATTCGCTATACGGTTGTTTAATCTCATTTAATCCTAATTGATCGCTTGACTGTTCAGTCCGAGCCACAGGTCATCGCCAATCGATCTGCCTTTTTTCTTGAGATTGAAATTGACCTGTGCTACACTTTTTCGAGTTTGAGACTATGGAAACACTCCACTCATGGCGTTGGAGGACTGGCATATCCACTGATGTCCAATTTTGTAGTTCAGAGCCTGCTTGAATAATCGGCAGCAAAGTCATTTTTGTCATTTGTAGAAAGTCTTTTCGTGTTTTTATTGTCGACTGTCACGTACATGTGGGATTTCTATCGCACTCGTTATCCACTCGCTTGATCCCCTCTGGGGCTTTTAAGGGCCGGTGCGAAGTGCGCACCCTACAAAATGTACTTTTCAAACAGGCTCTCAGACATCGAAAATCTCCTGCGCTGTAACTGCGAAAATACGTATTGAAATTCAGTATTATTCAACGAATCATCGGTCATGAGGAGAGTCATCCTTGTCACGACAAATTGCTATATTTCCTGCCAGTTTCGACCCTGTAACGAACGGTCACGTGGATTTGATTGACAGAATCTCAAGGCTTTCTCTCTTTGATGAGATTGTAATCGCGATCGGCATTAATCTTTCCAAACCACCGCGCTTTACATTTGAAGAACGAAAGGAAATGCTCGAGACGGTGACTGCGAATTATAATCGGATCACGATTGAGCAGTATTCAGGGCTCACTGCGCAGTATGCACAGAAACGCGGGGCATGTACCGTCATTCGCGGCCTCCGAGAGATGTCTGACTTTGAGGCTGAATTCCAGATGGCACGTATGAATCACCAGATTGCGCCAGGAGTGGATACGCTCTTCATGATGGCAAGCGCCAAATACGCTTATCTCAGCTCAACGTTGGTTGTCGAGGTTTTTCAGATGGGCGGTACGAACGTGAGCGATGAAAAATTGCTTGAAATGGTGCCGCCAGTTGTTGTTAAGATGTTGCGGAAAAAATTTGAGCCAAGTTCCGCCAACGGATAAATGCCGAGCGGCTAGATCCCGTGGTTTATTGTCGCGGGAATTGGATACAGAAGGATTTCTATTATTCACGGTGCGCAAGCGCAGATTAGCTAAAGCGATCGTAAAACGAAAGGACTATTTATGGAAGAGGCAGTAGAAATAGGCGGACTCAAGGTTGACAGTTGTTTGTATACGCTAGTCCAGGACGAGATTGCGCCGGGTACAGGCGTTAACGCCGATAAATTTTGGTCCGAGCTAGGCAGGATTGTCAGAGACCTGGGCAAAAGGAATGGAATACTGCTTAAGAAACGCGATGAGTTGCAGAAACAGATTGACGAATGGCATCTGGCGCAACGAGGTCAGCCAATTGATATGAACGAGTATAAGGAGTTTCTGAGTGGCATTGACTATCTTCTTCCCGAAAGTGAGGATTTTCGCGTAACGACAAAAAATGTCGATCAGGAGATATCGAGTATTGCCGGCCCCCAATTGGTTGTACCCGTTGATAATGCCCGTTATGCATTAAATGCGGCAAACGCGCGTTGGGGAAGCCTTTATGACGCCTTGTACGGCACCGACGTAATTTCAGAAGAGGACGGCGCGGAGAAAAGATTGACGTATAATCCTGTTCGCGGTGCGCTTGTAATAGCGGAAACATCAGCGTTTTTGGACGAGACCATCGCACTGGAAAATGGATCGTATTCCGATGTCACTCAATTCGAGATCAGTGAACAACAACTGGTCGTATGGCTTGGTATAGATCGAAAAGTGGGATTGGCAGATCCTAGCAAATTTGTTGGGTTTACGAAGACCGGAGATGAATTGAGTAGTATATTGCTGCGGAACAACGGACTGCACATCGAAATACTTCTGGATCCTGTGAGTCCGGTAGGGAAAACTCACCCTGCAGGAATAAAAGACATCCTCTTGGAAGCCGCTATTACCACCATTCAAGACTGTGAAGACTCCGTTGCTGCCGTTGATGCTCTAGATAAAGCAAGAGTGTACAGGAATTGGACCGGTATAATGAAGGGAACACTTGAAGCCTCTCTCGTGAAGAATGGGGAGTCAATTATTCGTCGACTGAATCCCGACAAGACATTCCTGACGCCCGAAGGAGGCAGCCTAACCTTACCGGGACGAAGCTTGCTTCTTATACGCAACGTTGGAATGCATATGTATACTGATGCAGTGGTTACATCAGACGGAGAACAGATTCCGGAAGCCTTCCTTGATGCCATGGTCACCTCCCTGGCAGCCATACACGACTTGAAGGGAGTTGGAAAGTACACCAATAGCCGAACGGGCAGCATCTACATTGTAAAACCGAAATTCCATGGACGAGAGGAAGTGGAAACGACGGTCGAACTGTTCGAGAGGGTTGAAGACGCGCTGGGACTTGAAAGAAATACCATCAAAATCGGCGTTATGGACGAGGAACGCCGCACTACCGTCAATTTGAAGGAGATTCTGCGTGTTGCCAAGGAGCGCGTCGTATTTATCAATACCGGATTCTTGGACAGGACTGGGGATGAAATTCACACGAGTATGGAGCTTGGACCGGTGCTCCCCAAAATGGAGATTAAGAACCAACCCTGGATGAATGCCTATGAAGATTGGAATGTGGATATCGGAATTGAAACCGGCCTTGTTGGAAAGGCTCAAATCGGCAAGGGGATGTGGGCGATGCCAGATTTAATGCGAGATATGTGCGAAACCAAGATTAGTCATCCGCTGGCAGGAGCCAGCACCGCTTGGGTGCCCTCTCCCACCGCCGCGGTGCTCCACGCTATCCACTACCATAAAGTAAGTGTGGTGAAGAGACAGAGCGATCTCGCAAGCAGGGGACGCGCGAATCTAGATCAAATCTTGACACCACCCATCTTGGACAGAGAATTGTCACCGGCTGAGATTCAACAGGAGTTGAACAATAATGCTCAGGGCATACTGGGGTATGTCGTTCGCTGGGTGGATCAGGGCATCGGTTGTTCCAAGGTGCCGGATATTCACGAGGTCGCATTGATGGAGGATCGGGCGACGCTGCGTATATCGAGTCAGCACATCGCCAATTGGCTTCATCACCAGATTGTTACTAAAGAGCAAGTTGTTAAGACATTCGAGCATATGGCGGAGGTTGTTGACGAGCAGAATGCGGCGGATGAGAACTATCGGAACATGGCGCCAGGATTTGAGGAGAGCATTGCGTTTCAGGCTGCGCTTGACTTGGTTTTTGACGGCAGAGCCGTTTCAAACGGGTATACCGAGCCTGTGCTCCACCGTCGGCGCAAGCAAGTTAAAGCCGCAAGCGGAATTGGTGCGTCTTCTAATCAGCCGGAGTAGGGGTCCAAGGTCGGCAGGCTTGCCAAATCGCAGCCGAAGGTGAAACTGTCCAAGCATTCAAGTATGCTTTGTGCGAGAGCTATAAAGCTACTACTGGAGTAGGCGAGAATTCGTCAAGCACGCCGTTTTAGGCTGGTAGCACAGCTTAACCGTAGTCACTATGATGGGGCTAGTGACATCAACGTTAAGTCCATGAGAAATAGAAAAGCCGTTAGATCTAGAAGGAATCGTGGAATAAAACGCTGACCGATGGAATAAATGAACTGATAATTCTCTCGAACTAAAAGGACGCAAATATGAAACGGTTGAGTTTGATATTAACCATTTCGATTTTTTCAGTGATGGATGGCGTAATCTGCTTTGCCCAAAATGCGAATGCGGCTAGCGGAGGCGGTACCATCAGGGGACATATTGAAGATACGACGGAGTTGCGGAACCCCCTTGAGGGTGTTGAAGTAATCGTCAAAGACACTTCGGGTAAGGAATGGACAACGACGACGGATGAACATGGGGAGTACGAGATTACAAATCTGCCTACAGGCAGATATTTTGTCAGCGTCTATAAAGATGGTTATGGCGATAGGGTGGGCAAGCCGATAAACGTGGTCGCTGGCGGGGACAGGTACTTTCCGCTGAAAATGACAAAAAAAGACAACATTGTTATCTTCTTTCAGAAGATGGGATTTGTCTTCTGGCCATTGGCGCTGTTGACGATTATAGGCCTCACGTTCATTCTCTTAATCGTCGCGCGGGGACTGAACAGGCGTGATTCTTCGGAATGATCGCGGAGATCCATGTGACATACGTTTCTATTGAATCGCAAGGAACATTATGATATACTGCTAGCGAATTGAATCCTCATAAATCTATTGATTACAAAACCATTTCAGAATTTGAGGTTGGAGTTAAAGGGGAGATTAGTAGAGTATGGCTGGAGATGCATTGGGCTTAGTTGAAACGAGAGGTTTGGTGGGAAGTGTCGAAGCTGCTGACGCGATGGTAAAAGCCGCAAAAGTACAGCTTGTCGGATATGAAAAGATCGGCGGCGGTTACGTGACAGTTATGGTACGCGGAGATGTTGGGGCGGTAAAAGCCGCGACTGATGTTGGAGCGGAAGCAGCTGCAAAGGTCGGTGAGGTTGTTTCAGTCCACGTAATCCCGAGACCGCATGCGGAAGTTGAGTCGATTCTACCTTCACCTGGTGAGAATGGGCGTGCGTTGCCCATGGGTCTGAGTGACGAAGATCCATCAAGTTGAAACTAGGGTCCATTGCGCATGCAAGACCAGGCGTTAATTGAAACAATTACGCGCAAGGTACTAGAACAGATTGGCGGCGAACAAGCCTGTAGTGGTTGTGCCTTGCGAGTTTGTGATGCTGGCAAACGCGCCTGCGATGACGCCATCACCGAAAACAAAATCCCTGTAGGCGTTTCGGCTAGACACGCCCATGTTTCCCAAGAACATCTAGAGGTCCTTTACGGGAAGGGGCATCAATTAGCTAGTCTGGCTCCGTTGTATCAGCCAGAAGCCTTTGCCGCAGAGGAGACATTGACTGTTGTTGGACGACGGATGCGGTCAATTGAGGGTGTGCGAATCCTGGGCCCGGCGCGAGACTATACGCAGGTAGAACTTGCACGCACAGATGCCATTCGATTGGGGCTGGATCCGCCTATTCGCGATTCGGGCGATCTCGCAGGCTCAGAACCAATTAGCCTGATTGGACCGGCGGGCTCGGTCTACTTGAACGAAGGCGCAATATGTGCGACTCGACACATTCACATGACGCCGCAAATTGCAGAGTCTTTTGGCGTAAAAGAGAGTGATATGCTGAAGGTGCGGATTCCAGGTGAGCGTGCTTTGACGCTCGAGAACATCCGACCCAAAGTTTCCTCCGCCTACGTCCTGCAGATGCATTTAGATACTGACGATTCGAATGCGGCGGGCTTGCGTGGTGGTGAAGCCGTCGAACTATTGCGAGATTAACGATGTGCTTCATCATCATGGCGCGCAAACTCGCCCTTCATACCAAACGCGTTCTTGAAGAAACATAACGGCGGCACTCAATTCCCATCTACTTTCGTAATGTATCACATGTTGCTAACACTATTTGATGCGGCTATAGTAACTCTAGTATTTCTCTTTTGGAGCCGGTAACATCTTGGTAGAACATGTGGGATTGCGAAGGCGCTAATCCAAGCCGTTCTTACCAATGAGATTGCAGCGTATAGGTCTGATCATTTTAGCAATGTGTCTTGAGCACTTGGGGCTCTACCAGCAATTCTAAGATCAGTATAGACATCGTCAAGTCTTTTCTAAAACTTGGCATTAAATTTGTAAGGACCAAGAATACCCTCACGTGTTTTTGGGCTACGAAGCAGCTCCAATTAGTGATGTGTAATACCAACAGACACCGCGAGAAATTCATTTGCACACAGATTCTTGCCGACCTTGTTCAGATTATCTTGGGATCGATGGCTGATAAGCCTTCGGTTTTTGCACGGCTGGACAAGGGTGTAGCATCTCGGATAGGTCTTAGACTTGATGCCAAAGCCAAATAACGAACCTAACAGATTAGCTCCTCAATTCATATATCGCATGATTCGGTGAAGACGTATCAGTTTTACTACAGTTTGTACCACTAACACTACAGGTGAAAACTCAAGATGGGAGACGAACCGAACTTGCTTCGATTACCATGTGGTTCCGTAGGTTATTGTAAAGGCGGCTATGGCATCTAGATAATATGATCAGGTATAATTACCCCGTTCCGTTTTAGGAGAGATTACGATGAGCGTCCGAATTAACATTTTGAATCCGTTGGTGCTGTTATGTTGGCTCCTTGTGCTTGCTACACCGGCGGCAACCCACGCCTTTAACTACAGTTCTTATTCGGATCGACTGAGCCGCGAACATCGGGCAGGCAACGATGTTGACGAGTGGATTGAACGAGGAAACGCGACAATCAACGCCAGTCCTCACTTTGAAGAAGGTGCCCGCTTGACTGCTTGGGCGAGCCAGTATATTCAAGAGGATGATTACGAATTTGCCATAGCCAGCGCAGTGTATTTCTTTGAGATTCCTCCAAACGCACAGTACATTGAGATCCTGGTTCGCTACCGGGGAGAACCCAGTAAGCCTTATATCGATGATTACGAATCAATTGCCGGACGAGTTTGGATTCGTAATACTAAGCGTGAGTATACACGCCGCGGATATGATGATAAGCATGCCGATGAAACTCGATACGGCGACACCTTTGTTTTGAGAGCGAGACGGCGATCTGAAACGATCAAGATTCCGGCTGCGGGTCACGTTGATGAAGGTTTTTTGGAAATGCATGTTGTTGCTCAAGACGGGGAGCAGCTCGACGTAGAGTACATTGATGTCGTCACTTACCGAAAACAGCGGCATATTCACCGGTATAACAGATATGCAAGAAGCTATCAGTGGCGGCCTTGGCACCACTATACTTATCTGTATTTTTACGACGGCCCATGTTACTATGCCACGGACCACGATTACTATATTCGATGGAGTTACCCAATCTATGACCGCCACTACTTCGGCGTTCGCTATTCCTATGGCAATTACCTGCATCGCTACTACACGTACTATCCAGACTACTGTTATCGGTCCTATTCAGCTCCAAGATACGGTTATGTCGGGACCAAATCATCGACAAAAAAGAGGCGGACCCAGTTGAATCAATGGAGCAAAGAGCATGAGAATGTCCGCCGTCAGTACAGTAGGAGCCGGTTGTCAGTAGCGCGTAGAGCGACTGAGCGGACGAATGTCCAACCTCGAGTCCGCTCGGTTATCGAAAAACATCGCGCTAAGCAACCTGTCCTGAACGATCAAATAGAGCGAAGTGCGGCTATTTCTACCAAGCGAACTCGCACAAGTTATCGTTCTAGGCCAAACACACTGGGGGATCGGCGAAATACTCTAGGCTCATCTCGGAGGCCGTCTGTGAACCGAGGCAGTACGGGCCAGACGAACAGGATGACCTACTCACGCGGTGCCGCTGCAAAGGACAGTAAGAGAAATAGTCGCGTACGCTCAAATGCAGAACGACGGACTCAACTGTATAATCGATCGAAATCTTACTCCGGTCGGACTCGCGTATCATCGCCGCGGGAGTCCAACGTTCGATCATCGCGTTCAGAGCGGAAGCAAACGGCGTCTTCAGTCCCCTCTCGCACCCGCTCCACTAAGTCGAGTTCCTCGTCACCCCCATCACGCTCAAGAGTATCAGCAGCTCCAAGTCGCCAATCGTCAAGCTCAAGCAGTAGCGATGATGACGATCAAGAGAGTCGTTCAAGCAGTCGTGCACGAAACTCAGAACGCACGTCAAGCCGGCGACGGTAACATCGGAATGGTCAACTGATGTGCTGATACAGTCGCGTAGCTTATCCCATCGGCAGTTTTCAGAGTTTTTTGGTTGACAGCGGACTTGACTTTCGTTATCATTGTAGGGTTGCGAAGGTTGCGGTGATGAGGTCTCAACGGGAACTACCGGGTGTTGCTAAGTGAAGATTTTGACGATTTCGGTGTTCTTTTCAGCTTTCGTACAGGTGTGCTCTGCCCAAACCGAGAATCTCCGCCTAATCTCCCCAGTCGGTTCCATTGTTCGCTCGGCAATTGTGCCTGGTTGGGGTCAATATTATTCGCGTAGTCCGATTCGGGGAACATTGTCTGTCGTAGGAGTGGGGGCATCTCTTGCGGGCGCTTTGGCAGCACATCAGTCCTTTCAGAATATCTATACTAATCGGTACCTTCCTGCCGCAACAATAGATCCGAAATCCGATGAGGCGATCTCGCAGTACAAGCGTTCAAATGAGCGCTATAAACTTAGACAGTTCTTCCTGTACACTGCTGTTGGCGTTTGGGCGTATAGCGTTATAGATTCCTACGTTGGTGCCAAATTCTATAACGCAAAGGCAAAAGTCAACTTACTCACTGATGACGCTGAAGAGATTGAAAAATTGGGCGTGAGTGTTGATGTGACACCAACGGAATTTAGTTTGAATTTACGGAAAACTTTCTGATTGCTTAGTCAATGCAAATTGCTACCTGATAACAGCGAAACCAAGTTTTTCGTTCATGTCCGCTAAATTGTGGATGAATCGGTCTAGTTGTCGCCAATTTCATGTTTCCACATTCGGAACACACTTTATTTTCCGCCCCTGTCGGGCAAAGGTAGCCATTAAAAAAAGCGGGACAACGAGTGTGTCTTAGAACCTGTTTGAAAAGTACCATTTGTAAGGCGCGCACTGCGCAACCTGCAGAATTGTGGTAGAAAGAAACCAAGTTTTGAGGAAAAAACTCGGTTTCGAGACGCATGATTCTACTCGAAATGACTTTTCAAACAGGTTCTTATAGTGTCAATAGTTTAGGTTCAATTTTTTCTCGTATGAGAACGTGTTGTGGAGGTTGTCAGTAATGCTCAAGAAATTTGCCAAACCAGGTAGTTTATTACTCACGGTGATCTTGACGTTAAGCTTTCTGAGTTGCGGCGATGTTGAAAAAGTTGGCGCACCCCGATCTCAAGAGTTGGGCGCAATTGAAGCGGTGTTGAGAGCATGGCGTACCGGGTATGAAACTGAAGATGTCGATGCATACATCAATACTTTTTGGGCAGACGGGTTTCTTTATGTGTCGGATATGGGAACACCTGACGATACAACGGATGACGTGAAGTTTGATGATATTCGTGAAGAGAGAGAATCGGCGATACGTGTGTTTTCGCTGTACCAAGACATTGAAATAGAACTCGATGAGCCGCCCGAGGTGGAATTAAACGCGGAACGCAACAGAGCCGAGGTGCGAGTCCATTATAGGATACAAGGATTTGTGGCGGATGGCGTCTCCCTTGAAGGTGGATACACGGGGTGGTATGCTGAGGGAGATAATCTCTTTATATTTGAACTGAGAGACGGGGAGTGGCGTATTACGGAGTGGATTGATGAAGCATTCAGCGAAGAAGAGATTGAGGCAGCGCGCTAGGAAACAGATGGCTCTCCTTAGCGTTCAATAATCGCTGGTATTCGAGGGCGTGTTGCCAATTGACGTTGGTGCTGTACGTTGATCAATCTGACCAGTTAGTAAAGCCAACTCAACATTTCGAAAGGAGCAGGAGTTCTTCGCTTGTTAATGGAGGAAGGAAATACAATTTCGATGCCTCAAAAGGAGGTTCATTTACGCGATTACCTTGCGGTAATTCAGAAGTACGATTTCATTATCTGTTTGTGTTTCTTTTTGATTGTAGGCACTGCTCTTGTAATTAGCTTGCACCTGCCTAAAACTTACGTAGCGTCTACGCTACTTGAGTTTGACCAACCGACATCAAGCCCACCAATACCATCCGGTAATGTTGTTCAAAGCGTCCTATCTGGCGGAGTTGACCGCAGCGCGATGGAAACTATCGGTCAACGATTCCTTTCAGAGTCTATGATAATGGCGGCGATTGAACAACTAGAGGAGTCGGAAATCGCCGGTGTTTCCTATCTGCCCCCCGTCGGAAAATTAAGACGCAATCTCAAATCGAAGAGTCGTTCAGATTCTCACCACATTGAACTTTCGCTGTCACTCTCTGAAGGGGAAGGCGGCGAGCGTAATGCGGCTCTCCTGATTAATCATTTGGTTGCTGAGATGCAAGAACACCGCCGAAAGCAGGACTCCGACAAATTGAAGCAACGCCAACAATTACTACGCGAAACAATGACAGAATTGCGGAAGGAGGTGGACAAAAAAGAAGACCAAGCGCTTGAGTTTGTCCGACAACAAGGTGGTCCTGGAACCTGGCGAGAAAAACTCTCTAGTCTATTCCTACGACGGGCATCTCTTCGAGGGAACCTGGAGCAACTCGAGTTAGGAATTGGTTCGTCTGAGAAGGAATTGGAGCATCTTAGGGAAGAAATCAAGAACCACCCCGAATATACGAAGCTCACAGAGACCACGGGTACCAATCCGATCTGGTTAACTCAAATGGAGAGGCTAATTGCTCTTGAGGTTCAAAGAACTGGGCTAATTGCTTCTGGAACAGGTGAGAACGCTCCGGGGATGCAGTCTATCAAAGCGCAAATTAAAGACATTGAGGGCAGATTGTCCACCTCCATATCAAATGAAGCTATTACTTCGGTGGCTCACGGTGTATCTCCACTCTATAATGCTGTTCAGGAGCGTTTGATAAATCTACGAACGAGCATCATTCGAGCACAACACAACCTTCCGTTAGTCAAGGCTCAGCTGGAAATGGTTGAGAGCGAGTTAACGCAGCTACTTGCTGCCATACCTGAGAATGAGATGCTGATTGAAAAAATGGAGCGTGAGATTGAATTCAAGCACGAGTTGACAAAAGAGACCTTCGCGCGGATTCTGCAGACGCAAATCTTGATCGCCGAATCCGATCCGCCACATGCTGCATCAAGTGCTGGAAACAGCGTGGGAGGCCTTGAAATCGTTGACAGCGCGGTGCCTCAAAAGATTCCCACTAGTCCCAGGATCAAGGCAATCGTAGCAATCGCCGCCATCGTCGGCTTGGCGCTCGGGGTTTCTGTTGCCCTACTCATCGAGTATCTCAGTACGACTTATAGCTCTCCTGAGAACGTGGAATCTGACCTGGGAATAAAGCATTTAGGGCACGTGTCAGAACAGAAAGATGCGGATTTAGTGTCTCATGCTATACCGGAGGCTTATCAGGAGATCGCCGCAAACATTAATCTGCCAACTTCTGATATAGGAAAGCAAGTGCTGATGTTCGCAGGTTGTGATCGAAATGATCTTGCTTCGGCAATAACGGCGAATCTAGGAGTGACACTGGCTCTTGTGAAATCCCCCGTTTTAGTCGTTGACTGTAATGTATCAGCCCCGAACCAGGATGAGATGTTCAACGTATCATCGGATTCTGTTCGACAATCAAGCCAGATTGAGGCAGTTTCAGATTGGCGGCGAGTAACTCAGAAGACTGAAATCGCAAATGTCGATTTATTCAATATGAATAGTATCATGTCTAGTCCCATAGAATTCCTTGACTCACCCCGCTTACAAGCGCTCTTTGAGCAGTTTCGCGAACATTATGAGCTTATATTGCTTGATGTGCCGCCGCTCCTTTCGTCGGCTGATGGATTGGCTCTAGGTATTCACGCAGATGCCATTGTGTTGATATTGAATCTCACTACGACATCACGTCAATCTGTTAGGACAGCCTGCGAAAGAATAACTCATGCCAATCTCTCCCTTCATGGGTTTATAACGACCTAGCCAACGCTCCGAGGTTACCTCCGGGGCTCATCCCTCCCGGAGTACGGCTGCCTCGCCATAGTAACTGAGACTCTAATATAGATTTGCCCAAGTGCGAGTGGGTGAGCATTCATGATGGGATACAGTCAGCGAGAACGGCAGGAGATTTCAATCGCATTATTGAGGGTTCCTAGCGCAAATCCGACAAAAACACTTAAACGTCCGTCAGGCAAAAAAAAGTCTTGACAGATATTACCAGAAGTGCTATCTTAAAGACTCATTTGCTGGAAATTACCTGTTTTCCACGTAACTTGCCGGTGCAAAGTCTTACGACCGCCAGCCTTGAGAGCGTCGCGAGGATTTGCAGATCCGACGCGATCTGGCGAAATTCGCAGTTAGCAGACACTGAGGTGTCGGGATGTCGGTTTTCCCGATATCGCGGAGGATGGACTTAGTGCAATCGAGTCAGTGATGAAGTATTGAGTAACAGGTTTCTACTTCCTGTTTTCTGCGCAGATTATCACTTTTTGCGCCGCTTTCGACTACATTCCAATTGCTCGGTAGAGTTAAGAATAAGTGAAAATGTTAATTCGACATCTAAGCATTGTGTCTGTAGTCACATGTAGCTTGACATGCTTCATCTTTTACGGATGCGGAGCGTCAAGCCCGGTGGTACCTCAAAAACCGTTGCCGTCGACGATTGAAGGCAAGTCAAAATTCGCGGATCGATTCCGATTGGAAGAAGAGCCTCAATTCTTTTATGACCTGTTTGGAGACGAACTGCTAAATAGCAACAAATCTTCAGCTGAACTATGTGGTTGCGGTGCGTCGAATCCGGCACGCCAAGAACCGTTGTTGCTTTCAATGAACGGGCAGTCAATGTTCTCTAATCGATTCGGAATGGGAGAGAAGCCTCAATACTTTTATAGCTTGTTTGGTGAAGATTTGCTGAAGGGCAATGAATCTTCGGCTGAAATACGTGGAAAAGAGTCGCTAAAGAGCAATAGAATTAGATTGCGGTACTTTGACTAGCGAGGAAAATGTTGCGGACTAACGCACTTTGACGGTACCGCAGGATAGGCATTGCCGTCCCGCGTATATGACGGGGCAGAAGGCAGCCAACAATAGGTTTCGCGAACACGCTAATGTGGTGTAGTCTAGTATGAAATTAGTGCTTTGGAGACAGAGAGATGGTTGAACAATTAACACTGTATTGATTAACAGGTATTTATTTCCTGTTGTTTACTCTGCTTATCACTTTTTCGTCGGTTTCAAAATAAATCCAATTTACTTCATGGAGGCAAGACAAAATGAAAATGTTGAAACGGTGGTTACATACTGTTTCTGTTATTGCATGTATCTTAAGTTGTTTCATCTTGTACGGTTGTGGAGCGTCAAGTTTGGGACCTCAAGAACCATTGCTACCAACGATTGAAGGCCAGTCAAAGTTCTCCGATCGTTTCCAATTGGAAGAAGAACCCCAGTTCTTCTATGACCTATTTGGAAAAGAATTGCTAGAAGGTAATGAGGTTTTCAATTACCGTGAACGGAAAGAGTTCGACCAGAACGGTGAACTCATCGCTGGTTGGACGGGACAGCTCGATAGCGAAAGGTTTTCTGCACAGTTGGACCGCACGATCCTAACGACGGATAGCTTCCGCGGAAGGCATAGCGAGTTCGCAATCGGTGACAACATGCGTATCAAGCCGTCTACGCTGTTCCCGAACCGCTACATCATATTCAAAACTGAATTTGACGGGTTTCGGTGGGATCTATCCTTTTCACAGGAACGCCATCTCTTTACCTTGTTGAATTCACGTATCTCCAACCCTGTTAGGCTTACGGACGCGGCTGCCAACCTCGCACCGACACTTGGTCGCCGAAATGGCTTAAACGACGATGCTCAGTTACGTCATATTGAGAATGCTCGTTTAATAGGCTTCCGTGCTCAAGGGCTTCTAGGCGATATTTTCCGCGTAGGGGTTACCTATATGAACCTACACAAAGAGCACCCGGAACGCGTCGAAAATCCACTGCTTGGTACGGTACCGAACACGCCTCCCGAGCGCATCACGGTGGTGTTCCGCGATGATTCGCCGGAGGACAACCCGTCGCCACTTGTTAGGTCCTCGAATAATCCGGCCCGGTTTCTCAGAGCGACTCCGGAATTGATACAGGGCGGCGTTGGAGCAGCGGTCAAGGATATTAAGGTAACGATTGTTACTCAGGCGCAAGAGGAGATTTCACGAACCGATAGAATTGCGGGAGTTGAGCCCGGGCTCTTGCCCGAGGAGACTACCGTGATCAGTGCTGCGAATGGCTCATTTGATCTCAATTCGGATATCACTCCTGTATCGGGAAGTAGCCCGCCAACCACCTCAGAGGACGGACTTTGGAAGATTGTTGAGGGATTCCAAAAAATGAAGTATGACCTCGTCCTAGCCGATCACAGAATAGATCCACGGCAAGTCAAATCCGTCTCGTTTGATCTGGTAGTTGCTGGTGACTATAACATCGTCGTTATGGGCTTTAGCGAGGCGAATAAGGCTGAAGACGATCCGGAACTACAGGAATGGATTAAGACTGAAGACGGCCATATTGAGATGCCATTTCGGGACGTAATTCAAGCCCCGGGGAACTTCGGTCAATCTGAAGAATATGCTGAGAATCGAGCCACGCTTGCCAATAACCCGAGCCAATGGACTGAAGAGGGGCGACCTCGTAAGATCCACTACCGCTACGGTGCCGCACGCGCGGCGATTCTTTACGGGCTCGACCTTGAAGGAACCTTATTCAATACGTTCATTCGGGCGCACTACTCGATTAACAGTAAGCATAAACAGTATCCGACCGTTCCTAAGGATAAAGTAGGATTTAGCCGCCTCAAAGAGGAGATAGTCACCCCTGATGGTGTGGAGTCCACGGGTATTAGTATTGACCGCCGCTCTCTGCTGCCAGAAGATGCAAATGGCATACCGACCTATTCAGAAACTGAAGGTGAACAATTCGAAGCGAGGTTGGGTGGTGATGGCACGGCCGAAGATGGCGATGGCGAATTGGGACGCGAGGTTGCTTGGTTTGTAAATCTAAAGCAACGTTTCGGAAAGCTATTCTTGGAAGAAACGTTCTATCATATTGACCCCGGCTATACGACAACGTATCGAAACTGGGGTGCCAATAGCGACAGAGATCAGACCTATTCCTTGCCTCGTACTCCCGAATCATCGTCAGAGGAAGACCCGTTTGATGAAATCGATTATATGCTAATCGAGGATGATGATGATGACGATGATTGGCCAGATGACATTGATTTCGATGGTGTTCTCCCACGCGCTGATGATCGTGATCAGAATGGAATCTTGGATTTTCAGGAGGATTTCCTTATATTTGAAGCAGATCCTCCCGTCTTCACGGATCTTGTTGATCTTAACAACAACGGAACGATTGATTCACTGGAGGATGATTTTGAACCTCAGTATGAATACGGGATCGATCGTGAGGGGTACCACTTAACGGCAAGTTACGATCTGCTCGACAACCTGACGCTGAAGGTCGGCTGGCTGAACGAAAACGAGGTTTCTAGTAGGCGGCAGAACGACTCAAAATATTTTCACGTCACATATCAGCGCGATATTCCGGATTTTGGAACCATCTTATTCCAAAATCGTCTCGTCCGTGTTCAAGATGACATCCCGGATTATACGATTACCCTGCGAGTTGGAGAACTCGAACCTGTTCAGATATCTGACGAACTTGATTTCTACAACTCACGTGTGAATACTACTGCTCTACAATTCCTTTACACGGCAATCCCGAACCTGACTTTAGAAGCGAAGTTCTTGGTTGCCCTGCAAAATCAGTTTAAGCCGGAAGATCAAAATGCCATCACCTTGGATCGGGTAGTTAGTGAAGAAGCAACCCGAACGGGTAATGAACGAAATGAACGCACCGATTTCATGGTGCCAATCGAACAGGTGCGTGATTCTGGCGACAAACGCGAATTTCCGTTCTATCCGGACCACGGAATAAATCCGTTGGACGAAGGGGATACCGGGCTGATCTATGATCAGGACAATTGGAAGCCTCGTCGGTACGATGAAAAAACTATTCGCAATCAAGTGACTATATTGAGAGCGAAATATGAAATTCCGTTGGGTGATTTGCGCTTTGTAAAGAATATTGGAGAGGATCTGACGGTAACACCGATGGCGAAGTATATTTGGGAGAAAGTGTTTGACCACACTGCCGATGACATTGCCGCCGGTGTATACGTCTCGCCGCTCAATCCGCGCTTGTACGTTCCCACTGACACCGAGCCGATAGAGTATCTTCGATTTAACAAGAGAAGTCGCGAAGATGTCTTGGGAGTTCGTCTGGATTACCAGTTTACACAGAGAATGAACGTTCTTGGCGGTTTTCAATATCGCAAATTTACCAACCGCGATAATAACTTCAAAGCGTTCTTGGAAAACTTCCCGCCAGATGAGGAAGTACCCATTCTATTTCGTCCCAACCTCCGAACGCGTATCTTTGAAATTCAAGCGATCAACCGCGGTGAATGGCTTGGATTCAATATCGTAATTCTGGCAGGTTACAGACGAACAACCATCTTGCTTGAGGACACAACAAGCAACACGACGTTCGTTCGTGCGATGATGGGGTTCTAAATTCGGTAGTTTCTCTTCGCTCTCCCCTTAGTCGTGGATCGGCTAATGGGGAGAACGTTTTTTCTAGATTCGTAGCGCAACTTCCCAGACGGGCTGGGGTTTATAGTCGTGATGTTTCGGAGGATGGGGGATTTCATCCTAGAAAAGCAGGTACGATAGAATAGCCGTCAAGCCCAAATAGGATTCAAGAATAAATCACCAACTAATCGCAAAAATGTTCTGAGACATTTTTCCCCAACCAAAAAGGAGGCAAATATGAAAGGGTTGAGTTTAATTTTGGCTATCGTGGTCCTCTCGGCGATGGGCAGCATTACCGCCATGGCTCAAGAGGCAGATGTATCCGGAGGGGGCGGTACAGTGCGCGGAACAATTGAAGATACTACAACCGCACGAGCTCCAATCCCGGGAGTTGAAGTGATTATTAAAGATGTCGCTGGCAAGGAATACAAAGGAACGACTGATGATGCCGGAGAGTACGAAATTACGAATCTACCTACCGGTAGATACTTCATCAGTATCTATAAAGATGGTTATGGCGATAGAGTAGGCAAACCGGTTAACGTGGTGGCTGGAGGGGACAGGTATTTTCCCTTGAAAATGACCAAGAAGGACAACATAGTTACCTTCTTTCAGAAGATGGGCTTCGTCTTCTGGCCATTGGCGCTCTGTTCTATTACGGCATTGACGTTCATTATTGAACGGTTCTTTACTTTTGCTCGCGCTAGGTCGAAAATTGGTGCGGAACAGTTCATGGCTAGCATCACAGATTCACTTCGTAATGAAAACATCATGGAAGCTGTTTCCACGTGCGAGGATGCCGGTGGACCTCTTGCTAACGTGCTGAAAGCGGGGCTACTACGGTATAGTCAGGCTCAGATTGAAGAACGCGAGATTACCAAAGACGAGATTCAAGAAGCAATTGAAGAAGCGGAACTGCTTGAGACTCCGGAACTGGAAAAGAATCTTCCAGTGCTTGGTACAATCGCAGTTGTGTCGCCACTATTTGGTCTGTTGGGAACCGTTACCGGTATGATCAACGCGTTTACGACTATTGCGTTGGAAGGTACTGGCGATCCACAACAGTTGGCCGGCGGTATTTCTCAGGCATTGTTAACAACGGCAGCGGGTCTCACAATCGCTATTCCGTGCCTGATCTTTTATCAGCTATTTGATAGTTGGGTCAACAGGTATGTTCTTGAGATTGGCCAGGTTTCAACTGAAATTGTCAACCAGCTAGTTTTAGGCCAAGAGAACGCCGCGTAAAATCATGACGTGGCTTGTTGGGAGTCTATCGTCTTCTATTCTAACAATAGATTCCCAGCAAGATCTGCGTCAAGCAGCGCTTCAGGAGTTTGCGGTTTGGATTTTTATCTAGCTGAAGGGAGGTGTCAATATGCAACAGGTAGCGAGTAGCGTGAAGAAACAAACGTTGCTTTCCACACGGCTTAGAGAAAGGAAAGCGCCCACTCTCAGTATGGCACCGATGATTGATTGTGTGTTCCTGCTCTTGATTTTCTTTATGGTTTCAACCACTTTCTCGCCAATGCCGGGAATTCGAGTTCAACTTCCTCCGCCGGGCAAGCCGAATACAGAAAAGCCCAAAGGGCTCATTGTGAGGATTGCTAACCCGGAAGCCGGTCTGCGAGAGGGGACCATGGTTCTGAACGATGAGGTAGTCGAGATTGAACAGATGTTTAGCCGATTCATCAACGCTACCGAAGAACAGAAGAACATGCTAATTATTCAATCAGAGCGAAAGGTTCTGCACGAACAAATTGTGCAGATTATGGATAGAGCAAAACAAGCAGGTATTGATAAAATAGGTTTTGCGGTTGTCGCGCGAGAATAATCGCGAGCATTTAGGAAAGGAGGTTTCAACATGGCTGCTCGCCGGAAACAGAAAGATAGGGATGAAGATATTCCGATGGCTCCGATGATTGATTGCGTGTTTCTGCTCTTGATCTTTTTCATGGTGTCGGCGATTATGCGGATTCCGCCGCCGTTTTCAGTGAATCTGCCGGATTCAGCTACGAAGCATGAATTCCCGCGAAAGAAGTACAACGTTTTTATCAGTCAAGATGGACGTTTGTCGGTGGACGATCAGGAGATGCTAACGCTTGAAGATCTCGATTTGTTCTTGGCGGCGAACGAGAATAAAATCAGTACGCTGATAATCAAGGCGGATAAACGGGCGGAGCACGGCGTCGTGATAGATGTGATGGAACGCGCGAAGCAGCGCTTCAGTAAACCGGAAGGGCAGGAGATTGCTCTGGCGGTTTCAGAAGAGACTTGATTCTCTACCGAAAATCGCACAAGTGTTCAAAAAAAGGCAGTTCAGGCTGCCTTTTTTTGTGTCCACTTACCTATTGTTGAAACGCCGCGTATAACGATTGGATGAAGGGAAGAGATCGATTTTTCTGCCGGGACGGGAATGTAGGGGTCGGATCAGAAGACAGGATTGACTTACGTTCTGCTAATATCGGAAAGCGTTACACCGGGAACGGGTAGGTCGGAAGAGCCCATCAAGTATTCATCCACAGCGTGCGCGGCGCCGCGACCTTCGGCTATTGCCCATACGACTAGCGATTGGCCACGCCGGCAATCTCCGGCGGCGAAAATACCTTCGACACTTGTAGCAAACCTTCCGTATTCCGCTTTCATATTTGATCGTTCATCGGTTTCTAGGTCAAACTGCTTTACAAGCATCTCCTCCGGACCGAGGAAGCCCATTGCGAGAAATACAAGATCCGCGGGCCATTCCTCTTCACTGCCGGGAATCTCCTTCATCTGAAATTGACCCGCGTCATCCTTTTCCCATTCAATGCGCGCCGTATGAGCAACTTTGACGCGGCCGTTTCCGTCTCCGACAAATTCCTTGGTCACTATGCAGAATTCACGCGGATCTCTACCAAATACGTGTGCTGCCTCTTCGTGGCCATAATCTACGCGATAAATGCGAGGATACTCTGGCCATGGGTTGTTGGGAGCACGTTCGGCAGGAGGTTCGGGAAGGATTTCGAAGTTGGTAAGACTCCTGCACCCATGGCGCATAGATGTACCGAGACAGTCGTTACCGGTGTCCCCACCGCCAATTACGATCACATGCTTGTCCTTGGCAGAAATGAACTGCCCATCTTCAAAGTTGGAATCCAGTAAACTCTTGGTGTTTTGATGAAGGAATTTTACCGCGAAATGGATTCCTTCAAGTTCTCGACCGGGAACGGGCAAATCACGTGGATGGGTAGCGCCGCAAGCAAGTACGATAGCGTCGAACTGTTTGCGCAAGGTGTCAATGCCGATGTCAACACCTACATTAGCATTTGTAACAAACTCAACACCTTCTTCTGCCATAAGATCGAGCCGACGCTGAACGATGCGTTTGTCCAGTTTCATGTTCGGGATCCCGTACATGAGTAGGCCGCCAATGCGGTCAGCTCGTTCGTAAACTGTCACCTTATGACCGACCTTGTTTAACTGGTCGCCAGCCGCAAGTCCAGCCGGTCCCGAACCGATAATGGCAATTGTTTTTCCCGTCCGCGCCTGAGGCGGATTGGGCTGAATCCAGCCTTCTTCAAAACCACGGTTTACGATTGCGTACTCATTGTCTTTAATCGTTACTGCCGGATCGATGATACCAAGACAACAGGCTCCTTCGCATGGCGCCGGGCAAGTTAGCCCTGTAAATTCAGGAAAGTTGTTTGTCTTATGCAGCCGGTCCAAGGCTTCCTTCCACATCCCGCGATAGATCAGATCATTCCATTCGGGAATTAGGTTGTCAATTGGACACCCTGTTGCAGACTGACAAAAAGGGATGCCACAATCCATACAACGCGCACCTTGGTTTCTGCGTTCTTCATCATCAAGTGTAAGATGAAAAAGGTCAAAGTCTTTGATGCGCTCTCCCGGTGGTCGATCGTGACTCTTTTGCCGGCTGTACTCGATGAATCCTGTTGCTTTACCCATGTATTGACTTCCTTAATTCTATCCCAACTTGCGAGATTTGGCAGAGAGTCTAATCCGTTTCCGGGCGTCCTTGCATCTGGCCCTGTAGCACGCGTTTATAATCGGTTGGCATAACCTTCACGAAGCGATCGGGCACGTACTCCTCGAAGCCATCAAGGATTTGCTTCGCGACACTTGAACCCGTATAGCGGTAGTGCAGTTCAATCAGATTACGCACTTCGGCGCTCTCCTCTTCGGATTCTATCTTCTCCAACTCTACCATGCCTAGGTTACATCGTGAAGCAAATCTGCCGTCAACGTCCCAGACGTAAGCGATGCCTCCCGACATACCTGCGGCAAAGTTGCGCCCGGTCGGTCCCAAAATAACCACGCGGCCGCCAGTCATGTATTCACACCCGTGGTCTCCGACCCCTTCAATAACTGCGTGTACCCCTGAATTTCGAACAGCAAATCGCTCAGCCGCCATACCGCGAAAGAATGCTTGACCTGAAATAGCGCCGTAAAGCGCGACATTGCCGATAATGATGTTATCTTCAGGCTTGAAGGTTGAGCTTTTTGGCGGGTATACAATCAGTTTGCCGCCGGACAGTCCTTTGCCTGTGTAGTCGTTCGCGTCGCCTTCTAGCTCAATGCTGACGCCGGGAACTAACCAAGCGGCTAAGCTTTGCCCCGCGGATCCGTCGAGCTTGATGTGAATTGTATCTTCCGGTAGTCCTTCAAAACCATGTGCCTTCGACACCTCGTGGCTGAGCATCGTACCAACCACCCGGTTGATGTTCTGCACAGGTAAGTCAATGGCGACCTTCTCGCCACGCGTCAAGGCCGGTCTAGCCAAGCGAATTAGTTCATTGTCCAATGCGTGTTCCAACCCGTGGTCCTGCTTAATAGTGCAATAGACTTCAACGCCCGGATGAAGTTTTTTTGCAGGTGTAAGAATGCTAGTCAGGTCCAAATCCCTAGCCTTCCAGTGTGCGATTGCCTTATCGACTTCAAGCATATCAACACGACCGACCAATTCATCAACCGTCCGGTAGCCGAGTTCAGCCATGATTTTTCGTGCATCTTCAGCAACCATGAAGAAGTAGTTGACAACGTGCTCAGGCTCGCCCGTGAACTTCTCTCTAAGCACAGGATCCTGCGTTGCTACACCCACCGGGCAGGTATTTAAATGGCACTTCCGCATCATGATACAACCCAGTGTAATCAATGGTGCTGTTGCAAAACCAAACTCTTCAGCGCCCAGAATAGCCGCGATGACAACATCACGCCCAGTCATTAGTTTGCCGTCTGTTTCCAGACGCACGCGGGACCGCAAATCGTTCATCACCAACGTCTGGTGTGTTTCGGCAATTCCTAACTCCCACGGCAATCCTGCGTGCATTATGGAAGTCCATGGTGAAGCTCCTGTGCCTCCCTCGTGGCCAGAGATAAGAATATGGTCCGCATGACCTTTGGCGACGCCTGCGGCGATCGTTCCGACTCCTACCTCGGAAACCAATTTGACACTGATGCGCGCGGATGGGTTAGCGTTCTTCAAGTCATGAATAAGCTGCGCCAGATCCTCAATAGAGTAGATGTCGTGATGCGGCGGCGGGCTAATGAGACCAACGCCCGGAGTAGTATGACGTGTCGCCGCAATTTCTTCGTTGACTTTGTGTCCGGGTAACTCACCGCCTTCCCCGGGTTTTGCACCTTGGGCGATCTTTATTTGAAGCTGATTTGCATTAGTCAAGTACCACGAAGTGACTCCGAACCGACCGGAGGCCACCTGCTTAATTGCAGATCGCTTGCTGTCGCCGTTTGGCAAGGTCTTGAATCGATCATAGTCCTCACCACCTTCGCCGGTGTTAGACTTACCGCCCAAGCGATTCATAGCGATCGCTAACGTTTCGTGCGTTTCTCTCGAAATTGATCCGAAACTCATCGCGCCGGTGCAGAAACGTTTGACAATCTCCTTTGCGGGTTCAACCTCCTCTAACGGGACCGGCGTCCCTTGTCTGAACGTCAGGAGACCACGTAGTGTACATCTATTTCGATTGTAATCGTTAATGAACGCCGCAAACTTCTCGTAAGCATCGGCACTATTTGCTCGAGCAGCCACTTGCAGATCCATAATGGTTTCCGGATTGTATAGGTGCTGCTCGCCGCCACTGCGCCAGTGAAATTGACCGTCATTTGGCAGCACAGACAATTTAACAGTTTCACGTGTCGGATAACCCAGTTCATGCCGCCGCAGCGCTTCTACGGCGAGTACGTCAAAACCAACACCTTGGATGCGGCTGGCGGTTCCGGCAAAACACTGCTCGATTACCTCATCATTCAGTCCAACAGCTTCAAACACCTGAGCGCCCTTGTAGCTTGCCAATGTTGAAATGCCCATCTTGGACATCACCTTCAGCATCCCCTTGCACACACCTGTGATATACGAGTTGCGTACCTCTTCATCCGTGGCGCCAGCGTGGAATACCCCATCGCGTCTTAATTGCGACAACGTCTCAAAGGCAATATAGGGATTAACGGCGTCTGCGCCGTAACCAACCAGCAAACAGAAGTGATGAACTTCGCGGGCTTCGCCGCTTTCAACTACGATACCAATACGCGTGCGTTTCTCCGTCCGCACGAGGCGGTGATGCACCGCTCCCGTGGCCAAGAGAGAACTGATGGCGACCCGGTCCGACGCGGCATTGCGGTCAGAAAGTACAATCAACTGGTTGCCCTCGTCAATAGCTATTACGGCTTCTTCGCAAACGCGGTCCAGTGCAGATTCCAGTCCGTCAACTCCTTCGGTCTTCGGATAGGTAATATCAAGTACTTTCGATCGCCAGCCTCGGTAGTCCAGGTATTTGATTGCGGCGAGTTCTTCGTTCGTCAGAATCGGTTGCGGTACACGCAAACGACCGCATTGTGATTCCGTAGTGTCCAACAAATTGCCTTCGGGACCGACAGAACATTCGAGCGTCATAATGATTTCTTCTCGAATGGAGTCGATTGCGGGATTCGTCACCTGTGCGAACAGTTGCTTGAAGTAGTCATAGAGCAGCCGCGGGGTGTCCGACAAACATGCTAACGCTGCATCGTTCCCCATCGATCCGACCGGATCTTTCTTTGCCTCAACAATGCCTGTAAGCATGAATTCCAACGTTTCGACAGTGTATCCGAAAGCCTGCATCCGCACCAACAGCGTATCTACATCGTAGTATTCTGCAGTTTGCTGGTCGGGCAATTCGCTCAACTCGATGCGTTGCTTTTCTAGCCATTTGGCGTAAGGTTTATAGGTAGCGATTTCGTGCTTGAGTTCGTCGTCCGGTACTAGACGCCCTTGTTCGAAATCGACCAAAAACATCCGGCCGGGCTGTAGCCGTCCCTTAATCTTTACCTGTTCGGCTGGTAGCGGCAACACCCCTACCTCGCTAGCCATGATTACCCGATCATCGTGCGTAACATAGTAGCGACTCGGCCGCAATCCGTTTCGGTCTAGGACAGCGCCAATATGTTTTCCATCGGTGAACGCGATCGATGCGGGACCATCCCATGGTTCCTGTAGACAGGAATGGTATTCATAGAAATCACGTTTGGCGGGCGAGATTGATTCGTGGTTCTCCCAAGCCTCCGGAATCATCATTACTATCGATTCAGGTAGTGAACGTCCTGCCATCAGCAATAGCTCCAAGGCATTATCAAAATTTCCGGAGTCCGAGCAATCGGGTTCTATAATTGGAAATAACTTGCCTAAATTATCGCCAAACAGGGGACTTCGCATCACACCTTGCCGAGCGTTCATCCAGTTGGTGTTACCTCGCAAGGTGTTAATTTCCCCGTTATGGCACATAAAGCGATTCGGCTGCGCACGATCCCAAGACGGAAACGTGTTCGTCGAGAATCGAGAGTGGACCATGGCGAGGTGCGATTTGTAATCCGGCGAGGTCAAATCAGGATAGTATACCATCAACTGGCTTGAAAACATCTGCCCCTTATAGACGATAACATTTTTCGACAAGCTGCAAACGTAGAACATCTTTGCCTGCCGCAGGTTGCTGCTGATGCGCAACTGATGACTGGCACGTTTGCGGATCACATAAAGCTGTCGTTCAAAAGCCTCGGCATCGAGTTGCTTGGCTGCACCTATAAATAACTGTTCGATAACAGGTTCAACTGAGCGGGCTGACGGGCCAATATCGGCTTCCTCCGAGTTCACCGGAACACTTCGCCATCCAATAATGTGCTGACCCTGTTCAGAGACGATTTTCTCAACGGTTTCCTTGCAGACCTGTCGTTCGTATTCATCAGTTGGTAGGAAAACTATCCCCGCCGCAAATTTTCCCGGCTCTGGGAGATCCGCGCTTAGGTCTTCGGCTGCAACTCGCTTCAGGAATTCATGAGGCAACGCCGTGAGCATGCCGGCACCATCGCCGGTGTTGGCTTCCGCACCGCGCGCGCCACGGTGATCCATGTGGCACAGAATCTTCTCGGCGTCAACGATAATCTGATGTGAGCGTGTTCCTTTAATGTTTGCGATAAACCCTACACCACAACTGTCGTGTTCGAAGGCAGGATCGTATAAACCGTGTTTCGCCGGGTATGTATATGTTTGCATTGCGCTTCCTCAAACAGATTTCGGTTTAGTGATTTGACCGACGCAAGAAGCAGAACCGCTGTATTCGATGGATTTGAAGGCCCGCCACCACTGCCATTTAGTTGCGTAAATAGTTATTTTAGCCTGATTATAGCAATAGGAATTTGATCGATGCCCAACCTTTTTCACTAATCGCCACCGACAATCGCGAAAATGCTCCACTCCTATGAGACCGTCTGCTCCAACTAAGACCACTTACCCTACAGTATGCCTAGTCCCTTGACATACGAGGCGACTTCGCATTTTTCCGCAATTCACCGTTGATATGCTTCGATGGTTGGACGAAACGAAGGTTGGAAGAAAGGGGACATCCTGTGGCGATGTGCCATGTTCTTCTGAATTGAGGCGGAATCGTCATAAAATTCCATAAGATAATACATCAAATCAGGTGACATGTCAAGCAAATTTGTAGCGAGTGAATTGACTCTAACATGCGTCTTAATCGTAGTTAGTTCTCACGTCAGAACTGATGTAAATTGTTCGGAGCGAGCTTCTTGGCTCGACTCATAGAAGCTACCAGTGCAATATAATACCGTGTCTCTAAAATGACAGTGCATAACTGACTAATGACACAGAAATGAAGTCGCGATTCGTAGATCGCTCCTAGCAGATGCTACACCGCGTAACCGCATATGTCCTAACGAAATAACTGCTCTGTTCTATGCACCGGTATTCAAACGTAACGGTATAAGTAGTTTTTTTCTAATGGTCGACCGTCGGCGCCAAACCAGTAGGGAAACGTCAAGATTTAGAACGAGGGCACTCACAGGGCCGTTTAAGTAGCACCAGTTGCCGTTGATTAGCACGCCGCTTTGTTAATGCGCCGTTGCCTTATGCAACGCTCTCGTTTGCAACAAAAGTAATCGAAAATGACGTGTGCGTCGTTTAACAATATTAGCTAAGTAATGTAAATCACAAATAATCAATAGGGGGAACGCAGAATGTCGTATGTTGACGATCGTGATCGTACCAACAGTTCATATAACCCGGTAAAAGGCAAGCTGGCGTCTATGCAGGAGTGTCTCACTCAGCTAGCGCAGGTATTGCCGGCTAGCAAGCATGAATATGTTGCCGCTGATCGTATGACGCACTCATTCGTAAAAAGCTGCTTTTCGATGACTCTACAGCGAGTGATTGATATAAATCACGTTTTCATCGAGAGCAGAGGAGGAAAACTGCCACACAACAAATCTCGCTCCTTCTTTGTCATCTGGCAGAGCGGTTCCATTGACGATGAAACGCTAGATTATTTTCAACGCGCACTTGACTGTTATAAAAAGCTCATGGATCCCTACAAAGAACTGTCAGATTCCCAACTCTACGAAATGACGCGCGCCCTATTGAAACACGGGAAGAAATACATTGACCAGATGAATGAATTCTTCGTCGGGGTCGCTAAAGTGCCTACGGTGCGCGGCTCTTAGAACCAACAAGAAGGAAAGCCCAACACCATCGGATAGCGCGACTCGATATCCAGAAGAATTAAATACAACCCCACTATTATCCTTAGCCTGATCAATCTACGATGAAATTGTCGGGTGAATGTTCTGCTTCGGGTTCACTTGTCCTTTCTCCCACAATTATGGCTCGGTTGCCGCGCCGAAGTGCACAGAAGCGCCGAATCCTATCCTGATTGACAAACAGTCTGCGTCAGAATATAATCTACCGAAATAACCGGGACGCCGTGGCTTCATTAATCCCTGGGGGTCAAAGATGGATCAAGAAAATCCTAAAGTAGTGGTGGTGGGCAGTTTCAACATGGATCTGGTGATCAAAACCGAACGAAGACCACAGAAAGGCGAAACTCTTATTGGTGAAGAGTTCGGAATGTTCATTGGAGGAAAGGGCGCCAATCAGGCTATCGCCGCGTCAAGGTTGGGTGCGGAGGTAACAATGATTGGACGGCTAGGCAAAGATTTGTTTGGCGATTCATTTCTCGATGAGTTCGGAAAAGAGAACATTGATACTAGCTTCGTAGTCCGAGATGCGGAAGTCGGCACGGGCATCGCGTCGCCTGTCATTGACGCAGATGGCGACAACAGTATAATAATCGTCCCCCGCGCAAATATGCGCCTTGACGTGGAAGATGTTGAGCGTGCATCAGGTGAAATCGCAGATGCTGATGTTCTGCTACTACAATTGGAAGTTCCCATCGAATCCTCCCGTAAAGCCGCGGAAATCGCCAGAGCCAATGGTGTGGCTGTCATTCTCAACCCTGCCCCAGCATTGGAACTGCCCGATAGCTTTCTCGGCTTGATAGATCTTCTTGTTCCAAACGAAGTGGAAACAGAGTTCCTTTCAAAAGTTACAGTTGCGGACGATGACGGGGCGAGGCTCGCGGCGCAGGTTCTGTTCGAGAAAGGCATCTCGACTGTAGTTTTGACATTGGGCAGTCGAGGAGCTCTACTTCTCACTAGCCAACAGAGCAAACTAGTGCCTGCATACAATGTCAAGGTCGTTGATACAACGGCAGCAGGCGATGCATTCTGTGGAGCGTTAGCCACCTCTTTGGCGAGAGGCGAGAAAATTGAGGACGCGGTGGCATTTGCGAATGCAACCGGTGCTTTGGCGGTGACCGTGCTTGGCGCCGCACCGTCTATGCCAACAACTGAGCAAGTTCGTGCGTTCATAGCCTCTAGCTGTTCAATAAAAAATTAAACGTGCTTTGCATCTGGCCACCCCACCATTCAAACTTAGGTGATGAAAGATGATACCATTAAAGCGGTGTTTAACCGTACGTACATTGTTTGTTCTAATGTATTCATTTATTGCACCATTGGCTTCGATCATTGCCGATGAAGAATGGCGGCAAGATATGGGCAAAGACTACTCCAAAGCCCTCCGTGAAACGAAAAAAGTGGCAGAACAGCATCGGAAGTTGATCAGAAAATGGCACGAACATGGACACCTCGCCGATTTGATTCTGCTATATGAAGAAAATCAACATCATAGTGCTCCATACTATTACGGGTTAGGTTATGCTAATGCAATGTTGGGAGGGAGCGATGGGTTGGACAAGGCACGGGAAGCATTTCAGCAGGCGATAGCGCTTGACCCGGGCATGGCATGGGCACATTTCAGTCTTGGCGGCGTTTACCAACAGATGCAATCGTACGAATCGGCTATTGGAACCTTGGAAAGGTGCGTGCGCATCAATCCCAATTTCTATTTGGCTTACTACAAACTAGGCGAGATCTATTTGAAATTGGACAGGCACGGACAGGCGCTTGAAGCGTTTCGTGCAGCGCAGAAAATAAACAGAAAATGGAAATACCCTTACTACGGTATAGGGCTGGTCTATGTCGCGACAGGTCGCGACACCAAAGCATGGGAGGCGTTCAATGAGGCTATTGAAATTGATAAGGATTTTGCTCCACCTCGCTTTAAACTTGGACAGCTACTAGCGAAGAAACAATTCTTTAAGGAGGCATTGGACCAATATGCCGAGGCGTCACGGCACCAAGCTGCTACTGTGGAGACTTTGTACGAGCTTGGGGTAATCTTCGTGGAACAAGGAAACACATCGGAAGGAATTCCCCTACTCAAGAAGGCGGTTGCAGTTGACGGGGAATTCGCACCCGCTCATATGGAACTTGGTGAAGCCTACTATAATGCCAATCGAAGAGACCTTGCGCTAGAGCATTATAGAAGGGCAATTCAGGTCGATCCAGCGCTAAAGGACTTTTTCATCGACAAACTTGAACCGTATCATAGAGAGTCAATGAGTCTAACCGAAGCCAAGATACTTCTAGATAAATCTATCATGGTAATACCTGATGATCCGCGCGCCCACTATTATTACGCGCAGATCGAGTCGGAAGCCGGAAATATAGAGTCTGCTATAGGACATTATGAGAAAGTTGTCGCGCTCATTGAAGCCGATGAACGGCATTTGGACATTGAACTCCGAAAGGGCAAGCTACAGGATGTCTATCTAGATCTTGGCAATCTCTATTTTGAGCAAGGCACTTGGGACAGAGCTGCGACCACCTATCACCAAGCGATTGCGCGAAACCCGGAATTGAAACATAAGTTCCTCAAAACAGGTAAGGCGGCATTTGACGAGGGAGAGTTCAATCAAGCAATTCCCCTTCTAACGAAGTTCCTCCTAATCTTTCCAGAAAACGCTGATGCGAGCTATCTTTTAGCACGTAGTTATGAAGATTTGGGTAAGTTAGATAAGGCTTTGGAGCTTTACCAACGGACGATTGAATTGACGCCCACCCACACGGAAGCAACTTTCCAATTAGCGCAGATTTACCGTAGCCGGAACGATTCCGAGAACGCGCTGAATATGCTGCAGAAGCTGATTGAAGCTGCCCCGAATAACGCAGAAACGCACTATCTCATCGCCATTATTAATTTGGAACTTGATCGCTATGACGAGGCTCTTCTCGCATTTCTGGCCACTTCCCGCCTTGCTCCAGACCACGTGGACGCCCATTATCAAGCAGGCCTCTTATATGAACAGAAAGGTGAAATCGACAAAGCCGTAGAGCGGTATGAACGCACAATCACGTTAGATCTAAGAAATGCCGCGCCGTTCTTCCGGCTTGGTGCAATCTATCTCGAACGGGGCGATAAAGATAATGCAATTCGGGTCTATGAACCGGCATTGGGAATTGAACCTAACCATCCTCAGGTACAATACAACCTTGCCGTCATTTTTGAGGAACGAGAAGAATTTGAGAAATCCATCAAGCATTTCGCCTTGGCAAACCAATACGACGACTCCCACTACGAATGGCATTACCGATATGCACGTCTGTTGGACCGGCATGCTGAAACTTTAGAGGATTATAACCAATACGCAGCCAGGGCAGTCCAAGAATATACCTTGACAACCGCGCTCAAACCCGAGTATGCCGATGCGTTCTTCTACCGCGGGTTAATCGCTCGGAAATACAAACAGATTGGCGATAAACTATATCGAAACAGCGAAATCGCCCAAGATTTTCAACAGGTTATAAGGTTGCAGCCTGGCAATTCTGAAGCACATTACTATCTTGGTTTAACGCTGGTTGATCTTGATGAGCTAAACAAAGCTAAACAGTTATTCCAGGAAGTTCTGACGTTGAATTCAGAGTTTCCGGGCGCAAACTATCAGCTAGGTCTGTTAGAAGAACGGGAACAAAAATACAAGGAAGCCATTAAACACTACCAAGCCGAGATTGCGATTGGTCCGGAGTTTGCGGAGGTCTACCAGCATCTCGGCGACCTATACGGTTCATACCTGCTAGATTTCGGGCGAGCGGAACAGGCATTTCTAAAGGCTCTCGAATTAGAGCCTAATCACGTGCCAACTCTTCTAAATTATGGGAACGCACTCTATAATATGAATCGCTTGGGAGCGGCTGCCGAACAGTTTGAGTTGGCGTTGCAACTCGATCCCAGAGATTTAACTGCGAATTACAACCTCGCATTGATATATGAATATTCAGGAAAGAAGCAGCAAGCCTTGGGAAGATGGAAACGCTTTCTTGAGTTAAACCCGCCTGAACAGTGGAGATTGGACGCAGAGCGGCATGTGCAGCAACTTCAATAATAAATTGCCTATTCCTCTTGAACGACGCATCCAATCGTGTCTTACCCGTCGATTCACAGACGCCGACAACATATGTACATGATTGCAAACGTGGCGAAATTGCGGACCTCTGTGAGTAGGTTTGAACTGTTTCACGGACATTGCGGAATGTCGGGAGTTATTCTGCGATGACAGAGCATGAAATTCGCTACGGACTGCGAACTCGCGTCATCGGTAAATCCATTGAAATTCACAATCGAGTGGAATCAACGAACCAGCTCGCCTTGAGGAGCGGCTATAACGGTGCGGCTGAAGGAACGCTCATCTTCGCGGAACACCAAACGGCCGGACGTGGGCGCCACGGGAGAAGCTGGTACTCCCCCCATGGATCTAGTCTCCTTGTTTCGCTCATCTTCCGCCACAGACTGCTACCCGATCAGATCGGAATTCCAAGTCTTATAGGAGCAGTTTCCATTGCGACGGCAATTCGAGAGCTAGCCGGGTTACCCACTATGATTAGATGGCCGAACGATGTACTGATTCATGGGAGAAAAGTTAGCGGCGTGCTTACGGAATTAGACTATGATCGGCATCAACAGCCGTTCTTCGTCGTAGGATTTGGGGTGAATGTCAACATTAACTCCGTCGAGTTTCCTCTTTCACTTCGTTCTTCGGCTACTTCCATGCAAATCGAATGTAGTGGTGACATCTCCCGTGTTTCAGTTCTCCGCACTATCTTGCATCATCTGGAGGACAATTATTCGCACTTGAAGTGTAGAAGGACTGCTACAATTATTGATAGTGCGATTGATTTGTCATCCACAATTGGGAGATCCGTACAACTTGAGACACTGGATGGATCATTCAACGGGATAGCGGAACGAATTGATGCGGAGGGTAGGCTTGTTCTGCGCGAAAACTCAGGGCAGATACGCGTTTTCTCAAGCGGAGACGTGGTTCACAGTGAAGATAGAGATAGAGTAAATCCGGGATCTTGATGCGCCCTTAGCTATCTTGATATGTATCCGGCGAAACAGTCGAAAAGAAAAAAGAGGTTTCCTACATAGAGGATGGAAAATAAAGACCCGGAAACGCGCCGCGGTATTGACTCTCGACATCGTGTTCTTCAGAGGGAGTGGAAGTGGCTTTTCGAGTCCATTGCTGTCGTCTTTGTTCTCTTTTATGTCTTTGGTGCAGGTTTTGGCACGTCGGGAGAGCAATATCACGTTGGACTATATCTGCTTCTCACGTTCATCTTGATTGGAATGTTTTACCGTTCTAACCAAGACTCCCCCGTTTCTCGCCCTTCGGCGATGGATTTCGTTCTTCTTGGATTGACGGTTGTCGCGATCGGTTATTGGATCCTCGAGTACAAAACACTCGCTAACCGAGCAGGAGCTTATAGCAAGTTAGATGTGATGGTCGGTGCTGTCGCGCTGATTTTAAGCTTGGAATTTTCTCGGCGCACTGTCGGTTGGGCACTCACAATTATCGCGGCAGTTGCCATTCTATATGCATTATTCGGTAGGTCGATGCCATCCGCCATTGCGCACAAGGGATTCACGTTGCAGCGAATCGTGGAATATGGCTACTTCAGCCAAGCCGGAATCTTCGGCATCATGGCAAACGTGATGGCTACGTATGTTATTCTATTCATCTTTTTTGGGGCATTTCTTGAAAAATCGGGAGTAGGACAGTTCTTCATTGACCTGCCAATGGCCATAGCCGGGCGAACGATTGGAGGGCCCGCCAAAGTAGCTATCACTGCATCGGGATTCTTCGGTTCCGTCGCAGGCAGCGCGATTGCGAACACTGTCGCGACCGGTGCGTTCACAATCCCGTTGATGAAGCGCACAGGGTTTCGACCTCACATCGCTGGGGCAGTGGAAGCAACGGCTTCGGTCGGTGGTCAATTCTTACCGCCAGTGATGGGTGCGGGGGCTTTCATTATGGCAGAGCGCACGGAACTGCCGTACAGCCACATCGCGCTTATCTCGGTCGCTCCAGCGCTGCTTTACTTTTTCGCCGTGTGGGTGATGGTGCACCTAGAAGCTAAAAAGTGGAACATCAAGGGGGTACCGAAGGAGGATTTACCTCAACTCGTGCCGCTGCTCAAACGCCAATGGTATTGCTTGGTTCCCTTGCTAACACTTATTGCCACTCTGATCTCGGGTTCCACCGCCTCCAAAGCGGCGTTTCTTGCTATTTTAACAACTATTGCGGTGAGTTATACCCGACAGTATTGCGTGGTTCCCTTGATTACACTTGTTGCAACTCTGATTTTGGGTTTCACCGCATCCATAGCGGCGTTTCTTGCTATATTAACAACCATTGTAGTGAGTTTTATGCGACCGAATACCCGCCTCACACCTAAGTGGCTCTGGGAAGCAATGGTATTGGGGGCGCGCAATTCGTTGGCAATCGGTGGTGCGGTGGGTTGTATTGGCATTATCATTGCTGTTATCGATCTCACCGGGTTAGGACGAATCTTTCCCGATCTTGTGCTATCAGTCGCCGGCAACAGTAGCGTAATTGCTATTCTGCTACTGGCAGTGGCGTCGTTGGTACTGGGAATGGGTATTCCTGTGACAGCGGCGTACTTAATTACTTCCGAACTTGCAGTCCCGATACTTACCAGCGATCAAATGGGCGTGTCTTTCGTTGCCGCACACCTAATCATTTTTTGGCTTAGCCAAGATTCGAATATTACTCCGCCTGTCGCATTGGGTGCGTACGCTGGTGCGGCGATTGCCAGAGCCAATCCATGGCAGACCGGGTGGGCTTGCTTCAAGTTTGCCAAACTACTCTACGTGATGCCGTTACTGTTCGCGTACACCCACATCCTTATGGATGGTACACTTATACAGAATATTTTGTCTGTTACTACCGCAGTAGTGGGGACGTTCATATTTTCGCTGGTCACGATGGGATATTTCGTCCGCAAGACGAGGTGGTTTGAGTGGATAGCGCTTGCCATCGCTGCATTCTTGGCGTTCATTTATAACTTCGCTACCTTCGTGATTTCGCTGGGAATACTGGCGGCGGTATATTTCATACAGAAACATCCTAAGTGGTCTATTCGCTAAGAATTTAATGCTTACGAGACTGGCACAAGAAACTGTTCTACCACGCCGGTAGGTGCGGTTTCTAACCGCACCGGCACCCAACACTAACCATATTTTTTTGGAAAATAAACCACTAAGTCAATGCCACGCGAGGAAAATTAGGATTCATGAGGTAGGGCGGTTCGCTCGATTGTCCCCCAATTTGAATCTCGAAGACAACCCCATTGCTTGGAAATTAGTTGATTGACCAATAACATACGCCGACCAATCGACTTCAAACTTTACGCGATTACGAACAGATTGCTGTGCGAACCGCACGCTCTACATGACGTTATTCACGATCTCTTGGAGGCGGGCGTAAGGGCGATTCAACTGCGTGAAAAGGATCTGGGTGACTCGGAATACCTCCATCTTGCTGAGCCGATAGCCGGGCTCTGCCAGACATATTCCGCACGATTGTTCGTTAATTCACGAGCGAAGGTCGCGTTGGAGCTCGGCGCCGCCGGGTTACACTTACCAGCCAGTACTCCACCGATAAAACGGATTAAGTCGGAAACAGGAAATGGTCTGCTAATCGGCTGTTCTATTCACAGTCTTATTGAAGCACAGGCGCGGGAGAAGGAGGGCGCAGACTTTGTTACTTTCAGTCCAATCTTCCCATCCGCAAGTAAACCAGGATATGGGCCCACTGTAGGCATAAAGAAACTTGAAGCCTTAGCCTCAGCCATAGAAATACCGGTTTTCGCATTGGGTGGAATTTCTCCCGACCTTGTACCGGAGTGCATTGGGGCTGGGGCGCATGGTGTGGCGGTGATGTCGGGCGTGATGTCTCCGGAGACGGGAATCACTCGAGCACGGGAATATCTACAAGCGTTAGAGGAGCATAAAGATTGATGAAATGAAACAGGTTTTGACGATTGCCGGATCCGACTCCGGAGGCGGGGCTGGCGTACAGGCTGACATCAAAGCTATTCACGCAAACGGCGGCTACGCGATGACTGTTATAACATCAATAACGGCGCAAAATACGCGAGAAATAACACGGTCTCACGACCTGCCGTCGGACCTCGTCGAAGCGCAATTGGATGCAGTCTTTTCCGACTTTGAAGTGTCTGCCGTCAAAACGGGTATGTTGTCTTCTTCATCCATTGTGAACACTGTTTCGAGAAAGTTATGCAAGTCTGGAGCCCAAAATGTCGTTATCGATCCCGTAATGATTTCAAAGAGCAGTTTTTCTCTCCTCGACACTGAAGCTATCGACAGCTTGAAAACAAACCTGATCCCTCTAGCACAGTTAATTACTCCGAACTTACATGAGGCAGAATTGCTGGCAGAACGCAAGATTGAGACGTTGGAGGACGCAAAACGAGCGGCAGAAATCATCCAGGACTACGGCTGCGGGGCTGTGTTGGTAAAGGGCGGGCATCTGCCGGGAGATCGCTCGACGGATGTACTATACCATGATGGGAACTTTACGCTATTCGACGAAGCGCGGATCGACACAGAGAATACGCATGGTACGGGGTGCACTTATTCAGCTGCAATTGCGACGCATCTTGCCCACGGATTGAACATCGTAAGATCGATAGGACGAGCAAAAGAATACATCACCAACGCCATTCGCGGGGCACTTGATATAGGACACGGACACGGACACGGTCCGACTAACCACTTCTACTTTTTGGACGAAAATTGGCAGAAAGCAAACTCGTAGAACAAGTGCACGTGGGGACGGAGGATTTGCGTTGCTTATAGCGGCTGTCTGCCAGCAAAGCCGGCGTCGACATCATGCCAATAACGAATCTCGTCTTCGCCGAACTGCCAACAGAGGTAAACTTCCCGACCATCTCGCAGGTGAGGAAAGTCCACTAAACCGGGATCAATATTTTTTATTACACAACCGTAGGAATTTATTCGTTCAATAACTGCGCGGAACTGCGATGACAGTTGAAGAAATTCTGGTGTTTTGCGATGGCCGCCGTTGAGATGGACATTCTCAAAAAGCGTCGACATCTCTACACCGAGGGCTTCCAGTTTCTTGCGGAGTGATTTCAGTTCCAAGATATCTTTTTCTAGCATGGGGACAAATTGATTCGCCTCTTCGACAGTTGTGTTTCTCTTTCTTTCAGGCATTCTCAGGCATTCCTTCCGGTAAATCTTCTCACAGAGGATTTCTTTACGTAGCTCCGTTTATTTTGCCACGTCCAGTATATTCGGTCGGGCAGGATCGTACTAATTCATGGTAAAATCCGCGAGCACAAAGCCCCGAATCTCCTCTGCCTCCACCTTGATAAGAAATCGAACTTGATACTTTTTAGGGACAACAACGCTCAAACAACTGGCATCACGAGGTTGTCGGCTGCTCAGGATTCTACAGTGTACCTTACCGCCGCACAAATGTCAAAAAAAGTCGGAAGCCGGTTTTTTTGTCATATTGACAGAGGGTCAAATGCGAAGTGACAGTCCTTCGGCAATAACAAGATCGGCGGGAGTCGTCGGTTTTGCCGTGATGATTTCGCGCCTGCTTGGGCTGATGCGAGAGCAGGCAATTGCGTATTTCTTTAAAGCAGGTGTAAGTGCCGATGCCTTCTATGCTGCCTTTCGTATCCCAAACTTGGTACGGGACCTTTTCGGAGAGGGCATATTGAGCAAGGCTTTCGTAACGACATTTACTGCGACCGAACTGGAAGAAGGCAAAGAAGCGGCTCAACGACTGACTAGCCGAGTGCTGAATTTGACTGCTCTGGTGCTTACGATTTTCTGTCTAACCGGAATACTTTTCACTCCGGGAATCGTAAACTTGATGACTGGTGGGGAAGGCTTTGACAGCCGATTAGACTCGGGTGAAAGGTATGGATTAAGCGACAAACGGAGCCTCACGGTTTATCTTACGCGAATCATGTTTCCGTTCTTGATTCTTGTCTCATTTGCGGCGATAGCAATGGGGTTGTTGAACAGTAAGGGCAAGTTTGGAGTACCTGCCTGTGCATCGTCTTTTTTTAACTTAGGGTCGTTAATTGTTGGTGTTTCGGGATATTATGTATCTCGGAACTTAGGAATGCATCCGGCTACAGGCTTGGCGGTTGGCGTGCTTGTCGGTGGAGCGCTGCAGTTTCTCGTTCAAGTCCCGTTGATGTGGCGCGTCGGATTTCGCTACCATCCAAGCATCAGTTTTCGCGATCCACGCGTGCGTCAGGTAGTGCGGCTAATCATCCCTGCAGTTATCGGAGCTGCAGCGTTGCAAATCAATCTTTTTGTCAATATAAGATTTTCCTCACAAGGGGAGGGTTGGATCACCTATTTGACTAGAGCATTTCGCCTCATGCACCTCCCGATTGGGGTATTCGGTGTAGCAATCTCGACCGCGGCATTGCCGAATCTCTCCAAGTTGGTTGTGCAGGACAGGTTAGAAGACTTCCGCCAATCTTTTTCCTATTCATTGCGACTGATTATTCTGTTCACGCTTCCTGCGACCGTGGGCTTAATGGTGCTATCGGAACCCATATGCCGCTTGGTTTTTGAATGGGGCAAAGCAACGCCGGTTGACACGCAGAAAACGGCATGGGCGCTCTTCTTCTATGCCTTCGGGTTATGTAGCTTCTCGGCGGTCAAGATCGCAACCGATGGGTTTTACGCCTTCAACAATACCCGTACTCCGGTGATAGTCAGCGCATTTACGGTTTTGGCTAATGTTGTATTGAATTATGTTCTTATCTTTCGCTTAGGATTAGATCATCGTGCCATAGCGGGTTCCACCTCTTGCACGACTTCACTGAATTTCTTTGTATTGCTGATACTTCTACACCGAAGAGTAGGAGGCCTGGCGTTGGGGAAAGTTGGAATCCTATCAGCTAAAGTTTTTGTGTCTTCTATCATTATGGGGATGATTTGTAAGCAGATGAATTCTTGGATTGAGGGATGGATCAACGTCGACGACGTAATTGCACGGTTGACAGGAGTGCTAGTTCCAATTATCTTAGGGGTTCTCACATTTTTTGGGTTTTGCAGGTTGTTGAGGGCAAAAGAGTTGGACAGCTTGTTAAGCGCTGTCCTGCATCGTGGGAATCAGAGTTGAATCTCGCGCAAAACGCAGAATGCTGTTGGCACCCTGTATTGAGAAAGTTCACTATTCTCACTAAGGGGCCCATATCGGATTAACTGTCGTTACGGATTAAGTTTTTGCTACTGGTAAGAATCGCGACGGGGAGTATCTTCTGAGTTGCACTCATTATTGGAAACAAGCCCACAATCTGCGAAAGTAGGGAGAGTTGTATGAAGATTGCCATGCTACGGGGTCCACGAGACCTGCACATTGAAAAGCATGAACTCGACACAAACAATCTTGAGCCGGACGATGTCTGGATTAAAACGGAAATCTCCGCCCTGAAAATCGGAACCGACCGTGGAAATTACGAAGGAGCCGAGCGCGTCCCTGGCGCGCCTGATTATCCTAGATGGGTCGGAGACAGCAATCTGGGAATCGTGCAAGGAGTGGGAGATGCGGTCAAGCGTTTTCAGGTGGGCGATCGTGTGGTGACGCAGCAATTCCATCAATCCGAGTATGTCATCAGAGATGCTCCAAACATTGTCAAGGTTCCCAATGGGGTTCATCCGGAAGACGCGGTCTACACACACCTTTATAATCTCAGTTCCCTCTGCTACCGGAAGGCACATTTCCAACCGGGGGAGAACGTGGCGGTCGTGGGTTTGGGGGTACTCGGACTAGGTGCTGTTGCACTAGGACACGTCTTTGGGGCAAGAGTAATCGGAATCGGAAACAGTGGCATCCGGCTTGAGATGGCAGAGCGAATGGGTGCGCATGCCGTATTCATGTCCGATGATTCGGAACTCTGTGGGAAGCTGGATTCTCTAACCGATGGCGTTGGAGTTGACCTTGCAATTCTTACAGCCAATCCATGGACCGCTTTCCGCACCTCCTTGCAAATCGTTCGGCGAAATGGCAGGGTCTCAGTTGTGAGTCTCCTCGGACGCGGGGAACCGCCGCTCGATTTTAACCCGCTAGCTATGGAGTTGTTCTATAGCAAAGGGATTTCGATCATCGCCGTGTCAGGCGCTGCGGGGAGTCTGTATCCAGCTACCAATCCGAATTCGCCATATGCTGCGCAAGATGCATATGATCGGTTCGCGGTGGAGCAATCGGCTGGTTATATCCTCTCTTTGATGAGAGACGGTCGCCTGGAACCCAAGCGGTTAGTCACCCATCGTTTCCACTATACCGAGATTGCGAAGGCTTACGAGATGATTTACCGTAGAGAGAAGTCGATGTTGGGAGTAATTTTTAACTGGGAAGATTAGGGCATATCGGCATATCGAAGATTGGCGTGAGTCGTCCGATTAGCGATCGGAAGCCGTATGAATGCTGAGAAAGGGTGAATGATGATGACGAAGTCGGAGATTTGTTTCCTTACAGCGACAGAATTGGCACGCCGCATCCGTGCCAAAGACATTTCCGCTAGTGAGGTGGTTCAGGCTCACTTGGCGCAGATTGACAGTGTCAATTCACAAGTCAATGCAGTTGTCACTTTGAATGCGGAGCAAGCACTGGATACAGCCAAGGTCGCGGATGAGACGCTGGTGCGAGGCCGCGAAGTCGGACCGCTACACGGTTTGCCGATTGCGCACAAAGACCTGGTCCCGACAAAAGGGATGCGGACGACAATGGGTTCTCCTATCTACAGAGACTCTATTCCGGATCACGATGGGCTTATCGTGGAGCGATTGAAAAAGGCGGGGGCTATCACCCTTGGCAAGACCAATGTACCGGAGTTTGGAGCAGGCGCGCAAACCTACAATGAAGTGTTTGGCGAAACGTTCAATCCATATGACACGTCCAAAACTTGTGGAGGAAGCAGTGGCGGTGCTGCCGTGTCCTTGTCATGCGGCATGCAGCCCATAGCGGATGGCAGCGACAGCGGGGGCTCACTTCGCCTTCCGGCTAGCTTTTGTAACGTGGTCGGGCTGCGCCCCTCCCCCGGAAGAGTTCCTATCTGGCCCTGTCTTCTCGGATGGTACCCCATATCGGTGCAAGGACCGATGGCTCGTACCGTTGAGGATACCGCGCTTCTCTTGGGCGCCATCGCGGGGCCAGATCCGCGTTCACCGATTGCGATTGCTGACCCGGGCGGTCTATTCTTGCGTCCGTTGGAACGCGATTTCAAAGGTGTGCGTATCGCTTGGAGTCGTGATTTGGGTGAACTTCCAGTGGATCCTCGCGTTACCGATGTGATTGACGGGGAGCGTCACATCTTCGAGTCTATCGGTTGCCGCGTTGAAGACGTGGATCCCGACTTCAAAGATGCCGACGAAATCTTTCAAGTTTGGCGAGCTTGGCGTTTTGAAGTGATGCTTGGAAACTTGTTGGAGACCAATCGCGATCAGATAAAGGATTCTGTAATCTGGAATACTGAAGTAGGCATGAAGTTAACTGGCCCACAGATTGGGCAAGCTGAACGCAAGCGAACAGAACTTTATCACCGCGTTCGAGAATTCATGGAGACTTACGAGTTTCTGATTCTCCCTGTGAGCCAAGTGCCTCCTTTTGACATTAAACAGCGATATATTACCGAGATTAACGGCGTGCAAATGGATACGTATATTGATTGGATGAAATCCTGTTACTATATTAGTGCAATCGGTCTTCCTGCCATCTCAGTGCCGTGTGGTTTCACAAGGGAGGGGTTGCCCGTGGGTATCCAAATAGTGGGGAGACACCAAGACGACTTCGGAGTACTCCAGTTGGCGTATGCTTTTGAGCAAGCGACGAATGTTTGGAAAAGACGGCCGCCAATATCAACGTAATGAGCAAATCTGAATCCATCGTTAGCGCATAGTGATATTGAAAGCCTAGTCCGTGCTCTGTTCCCACAACCTATGTTGCTGTTAACGAAGTCCTTGGGAATTTATCACGATGACATATTCCTTGAACTCAAATCTCAGGCTTGATAAGATGAAATAATAAGGCACCACGCGAAAACGGGAGGCGCCTCATGGTTAGACCGACAAAAGCTGAAACGGCACACTGGGAAGAGTACGGTTATCTGGTGTTTGAAAGCGCGATTCAGGGTGAGGAATTGAGACGGCTGCAGGAAGTTTTCGATTATTGGGCGGACAAGAGCAAATCAGAATGGCTAGATCGCGTGGAGGCTGGAGAAGTACCTGCATCGTTCTACGACATTCCCGATCCTTTTGACAAGGACGAGATTTTTGTCAACCTGATAGATCATCCGAGTTATTACGGTTACCTTATGGCCTTTACGGAGGACGATCTCGTTCTACTGGGACCGCAGGCTCGCACCGTTCCGCCCGGCCCGGTTTGTTATTCGGGTTGGCACCCCGATGTGCTTCAGAGCAATCCGCTGCATATTAAGGTTCAAATCTACGTGAACGATGTCGAACCTCTCGCGGGGGAATTTGCTTATGTCCCGGGGAGTCACAAATCAGACGCCGGCCCTTATTCCGGCGTGTCTCGATTGGAGGCTATGCCCGGTCACAAGCGGTTTCCGGGTAAGGCGGGTACTGCCATAATGTTCAACTCCTATGGCTGGCATACCGCGATGGATAACTACACGGAGACGTCACGAAAATCCATCATTCAGATTTATGAAAAATGGACGCCTGAACGGATTGATCCCAATCGGTTTGCGTCCATCGCCCATCTTTGCACGACATCGGAACGCCGCAGATTGTTTGGTCTGGAAGGTAATGGTAAGTAAGGTAGGAAAGGATAAAGATTTCTACACGAGAGTGCAAAAGGAATTCGCATCCTGCAGCCGAAAAGCGCATCCAGCGACCTACCGACAAGATCGGCAATCGTTCTTGTGTTCGGATGTAGGGCGTGTTGGCATTTGTCCGAAACTGTCCGTAATCGTTGGGGTGGGAATCAAGCGAAAGAATAGTTAGCGATCAAATGAGATCAACCGAGTGAACAGCGAAGACGATAGAGTTCCCATAGAAATCCCCTCCCTGCCCAATGTGGACTAAGTTAAAGGTCTTGCGACCGAGAACCCCACCAATACCAGCCAAACTCCCTTAACTTGACCTTTATGCGCAGCCACCCCCACCTTCACCTGTGGCATAATGCCGCAGGTGTTGCATTATGCCACACAAGCGCCCCACACCTTGCTATCACTGCCTTCCCGCGCCATTTTCCCGCCTCAAACCCCTTCCTAACTGGTGCAATTTGCCACAATACGGTAAAAACCGGCGTATTCCCCTGAACCCGCACTATCACAGGCTTTCCCGCCTTTTCTCGACATTGGGACGATTGTTTCTATACCCAAGTTGTCACCTATTCATCGGATATTGGCTATATGGATGAATTCTGAGTTGGTTCATATTGGTTGATACTGGTAGCCACGACAAACAACACGACTTTCAGTTCAAAGCCCTGTGGTGTCGCAGCATGAGTAGTAACTTGGGTTCTCTAATAAACTAGCACCAAAGGGTAATACAATAGATGCTTGTTTGAGGTGGAGGCATTGTCTCCGTATCTATTGTCATGAAGTCGCGTCCATGTGAGTGACGTGCCTTTTTTGTGTCCGTCCTTTCCACTTGCCCCTTACCCGCCTCCCTGCTATAATAACCGCATCGCTTTCGGCAAGAGGTACAACGGCTGTTACAAGATTTCTATCACACTCTCTATTTTATTTTAATTAGCGCAGATACTTCGCCGACATCGTAGCCGATACGTTATCCAAAGGCACAATGATTCCGGCTTCAGAGGTGTCACCTCCGCGCACGTAACAAGGACGCACGGAGCTTATGGTAAATACAAAGATTTTGATTGTTGAGAACATAGCGCCTTTTGACCGAGAGATTGAGACACGACTAAAGACTCTCGGATACACTGTTTGCGCCTCGGTTTCAGATGGGGCGCAAGCCATTGAAAAGGTACTGGAAATGCAGATCGATTTAGTCATGGTCTATATAGGACTTGAAGGCGCTATGGCTGCTGTCGAAGTTGCGGAGGAGATATATTTTCGTTTCAATGTTCCCGTAATCTGCCTGATCGACTCAATAGAGAAAGATGTATTAGAACGGATAAAGGAGGCAAAGGTACTCGGTCACATCTTCAAACCGTTCGACGAGAACCAATTGTGGTTGGGCATTGAGCATCAATTACACTGGCATAAGTCAACTTACGCAATTACAGAAAACTTTGAGCGGTTATCTGCAATTCTCAACAGTGTCAGTGACGCCGTAATTGCGTCGGATCGGAAGGGATGGATAACATTCATGAATCCGGCCGCCGAATCGTTGACGGGCTGGGAAATGGAAGAAGTGTCTGGGAAAAAGGTAACGGATATTCTCGAAATTCATGTCGGAAACGAAGGAAATCTTAAAACCAGTACGATTTTGATAGAGGCGCTCCAAAAGCGATCTGTTACCGCCGTAGGATTGACTTCTGCTTCTGAGGTGGACAATAAAACCTGGATCATTACGAAATCTGGAGGAGAAGTCCCTATTGACTATAGCATCACGACCATCAAAGATCAGGAAGCAAACTCCTCTGGCATCGCTATAACCTTCCGCGATAGCGCAAAGAATAAGACGCCGGAAGAACAATCAAACCGGACCTTCGGGGAGTTAAACGATCAACACCAACTGATGAAGACCGTTTTTGATAGCATGTATGATGGTATCGCCGTCCTCAGTTTAACGGGTCATGTATTGTTCGTTAACCCAAGTCTACAACGAATGTTCAGTACGGCACCCTTGGAACCGGTTCCCAGCAGATGGTCTGAAACGCACGGTGTGTTTTATCCGGACAAAGAAACACCCTATCCAATTGATCAGGTTATTTCCACAGATGTCGTCCGGGGTGTGGCAGTAAAGGATCGAGAGATTTTTGTTCGCAATGAGGAACAGCCGGAGGGACGTCACGCCATGGCTAGTACACGTTGGCAGAAATAGTTAAGAGGTTTAGGCAGTTAAAGGCCTGCCTTTGTACGTCCATTTAAACGGTTTAGCCATCGTTTGATTAAAGTAAGAAATAAAAGATAAAATGCGTTGATGTAATTCTTGTACAGAACCGAAGGATGCCCGTTTGAGCAATCGACGAACGAGAATTGAAAACCAAATTTCAACTTGATTTAACCAACTGGTGTGCTTCGGGAGATAAACGAACCGTATGCGATGAGTTTTGTCTTTGAGGAATTCGGATCGACTCCCCATTGATTTTAGAATGCCTCGTCTACCTTTTTCTCCCAAATCTCCCTCAATACCACATTGTTTGGCCACTAACCGAACCAGAGATTCGGATTTGTGAGTATTGAGTTGATCGACGATAAATATCCACTCGCCGTGGCTATCGCTGTCTATAGTCGTTTGGATATGGGCTGCAAAATCGACTTCGGTTCGTGTGGGAGCTAGACTTGGGCAAAGCACAAGTCCGGTTGCCACTTCAAAGTTGGCAATTAAACTCAAGGTACCATGACGAATGTATTCAAATTCTTGGCGTTCGATAATCCCGGGTCTCATCGGTTTTGTGGGTGCTTTTCGCTCTGTTGCTTGTATACCTGTCATCTCATCACAACTCACCAGGTGAGTGGATTGTTGAGCCAACTCTTGAGCTTGATGGTACAAGTCACACACTTCCTTCACTTCAGCATCGAACGTCTCCTCTTTTTTCGGGTTGAGCCAATACCGACATTGGTGAGGTTTCAAATCGAACTGCTTTTAAAAAACGCCCCACATGTCGGGGCGAAATCGACTTGACTATACCCCGTTTTATCGACTCATCGGCGAGGTCTGTGGGTGTCCAATGGGTGATGGGGCGTCCACTTTGGGAGGGAGGTTCACAAGCTAAGGCGACAATTTGACAGATTTGCTGGGCACTAAAGGTGGGGGGTGCTCCGCTACGCGCGTTGTCTGAAAGGAGATTGACAATTCGGTTGCTATAGTCCTTCTCCGTTTCTTCAACTTCACACACCGCTAAGTTCTCCGACGCCTTCGCCCATCTCAAACGCCAGGTTCGGACTGTATAACAGCTTACGGCAAGTGTTCGGGAAATCTGTTCATTGGCAGCACCTTGATTGGCAGCCAAAATAATACGGCTGCGTCGCACCAGTTGCTGCGAACTTTTCTCTCGACGAACTATCCGCTCAAGTATACTTTCTTGGGTTGGCGTCAACTCAATCAATTCTGGCTTAGGCCCTGGCATGGTAGACTCCTTGTATGCTAATATGTTCAAAATCAATTCACCGCACCTCATAAGTCTCAATATTATAACATGCCTATAACCCATAAGACAATTGCGCTGAACTGTACTAGTGCCATCCCATTATTTGATGAGAATCGGAAGGTTGTCGCCTGTGTGGCAATCCTTCGCGACATCACAAAGGACAAAATAGCAGCGACACAGTTGGAACAAACGATGCAGCAACTGCAGAATCAGGTTCAACTGACGGATACCATTTTTAATAGTATCAGTGATGGGGTGATCGCTGCCGATACAAAAGGCGCCTTCACCATATTTAATCCAAGTGCCGAAAGAATTCTCGGATACGGTCCAATAGACACAACCCCAGATAACTGGAGTGAGAACTATGGTTTCTTTTTCACTGATAGAACCACACCCTTTCCAGCAGATGAACTGCCACTTGCACGTGCTCTTAAAGGCGAGGCATCAGACGAGGTGGAAATGTTTGTGCGCAACCCGGAAGTGCCGGAAGATGTGTTTATAAGCGTCAGCGGTAGAGCGCTACAGGACGAAGAAGGAATTAGGAAAGGAGGCGTGATCGTATTCCGCGATGTGACGCATCGAGTGATTGCCGAAGAAGCATTGACGCAAGCGTTCGCTCAAGGACGATTGGAAATTGTCGAAACGATTCTCCACAATATCGGCAACGCAATCAATAGCGTAACGGTAGGAGTTAATGTCCTCAAAGCTAACTTAGTGGACAATCAACTCATGCGCCGCTTCTCCGCAATTACTGATATGGTTAAAGCGCATGAAGAGGATTTGCTCAATTACATCAAAAATGATCCGAAAGGACAGCAGGCGCTCCCGTTTATGATCGCCCTCGCTGCAGATTTTGCCAATCAGAATAAAACTGTGGTTGAAACGCTTGAGCGAGTCATTGAGAGAGTAACGCATATCACGGATATCATTCGTACGCAAAGATCCAAAAATCAGCCCAGTATGACGCGAAAAAACATCAACCTTCAGAACACCATCGTGAATACAGTAAAATTGCAGCAAAATTCGATCGACAAAAGGCGTATTGAAGTACGTGTGGATTGCGAAGAAGCACCTCATGAGATTCGGATTCAAGAGAGTCAATTTCATCAATTGTTGGTGAATGTGGTAAAAAACTCAATTGAAGCTATTGATGAACTTAGTCAGTTGCGCGAACTCAATGAAACACCACGCATCGAAATCAAAGCCTATATCAGTGGAGATTTTCTCTGCATTGATGTTACCGATAACGGCGTCGGTATTGCACAGAAAAGCTTGAAGATGATTTTCACTGCCGGCTATACAACGAAGAAATCGGGGACCGGGCTCGGACTCCATTCGAGTGCTAATTTTGTGATCGGATCTGGAGGGAAAATTCATGCCTTAAGCGAGGGAATTGGCAAAGGCACAACCATACGAATCATGCTGCGGTTCTCGTCAGTTATACCGTAGAGGGACATCTTTATTGCCGGTTGTTAAATCGGCGAAGAAATCTGCCTCTACAGCAGAGGGTGGTCGCTTAAGGATTCGTAGGGGTTGGGTTTCCCAACCCGTGGAACAGCGGGCGAGGGAACCCCGCCCCTACGGTTATGGGGATCTGTTTAATGGAATCACGAGAACATTGGAATTATCGTGTGTTGATTGTTGATGACGAAACCGGAATTCACAGCGACTTTATAGATATGTTGAATCCCAACATCACACGAACATTAACGGATGAGTTAGCAGAAAACCTACTTGCCGAGGTTCCAGGGAAAAAACCTCTTTTTTGCCCAACTTTGAGCTTTTGCATGCGACAAGTGGAGAGGAGGCGTACGATATTGTCCGCGCCGGAAAGGAATCAAATCGTCCAATAGCGGTTGCATACATAGATGTCAGAATGCCCCCTGGCATTGATGGGGTGGAAGCAATCCGTCTAATCAGACAGATTGAGAAGGACATCGAGTTGGTCATTATGACCGCCTACACGGATAAACCACTGCCTGAGATTGTTCGCGATATGGAGTTGCTTCACAAACTACTCTATATTCGAAAGCCTTTTGCCCCGGAGGAGGTCCAGCAAATTACGCTTGCGCTTGTCGAAAAATGGAACGTCGAACAGGAGTTAGCCGCAAAACGACAGCAACTCATAACAGACCATCAAAACCTCGAACTCAGTCATGAAAGGCTTGATACGGTTCTTAATTGTACGGAAGATGCGCTCGGACTCTTCGATGACGCGGGACAGCTATTGTACGCAAATCAATTCTATGAGCGGTTGTTTGACTTAACGGAAGACGAACTGCGACAGATGCCGCCGGACGAACTCAAAACGACTGTCAATGCGCGTTTCCAAACGTCAGGATTAGCGGAATGGGAGAACGGCCTTCTCTATGATAATCTTGAACACGAGTTGGACGAGTGTGGAGATCCGATCCGGTCTAAACCTAGGTCGTATTATCGCTCGATTACCAAAGTGTTGAACAACAAAGGCGATTTTGCAGGGCATGTCGTCAGTTACCGTGATATGTCTAAAATGCTTCAGATTCAGGAGATGGAAGCTGAGGTACTCCGCTTACGGGCAGAACTTGAAGTAACCCACTCCTTTGATGAAATTGTGGGGAAAAGCGAAAACATGCAGCAGATGTTCTCGTTAATGCAACGGGCGGATGAGAGTGATATTACCGTGCTTATCACAGGAGAAAGCGGTACGGGTAAAGAATTGGTCGCACGCGCGATCCACGCGTACAGCCCTCGAAGATCGGCTCCGTTTATTACAGTTAATTGCGCTGCCATTCCCGAACCATTGATTGAAAGCGAATTGTTTGGGCATGAACAGGGGGCTTTCACCGGTGCCACAAAGAAACGAATAGGGAAATTTGAATATGCGAATGAGGGGACTATCTTTTTTGATGAGATCGGTGATATGCAATGGGTACTGCAAGCGAAATTGTTGCGAGTTCTCCAAGAGCGTAAAATCCAGCGCGTCGGCAGCACAACCACTATTCCAATTGACATCCGAGTGTTAACAGCGACAAATCAGAATTTAGAAGCCGCGGTGGAAGCGGGTACTTTCCGGCAGGATCTATACTATCGGATCGCCGCTTTTCCGATCGAGGTGCCGCCTCTTAGAGAGCGGCGCGACGATATTCCACTCTTGGCGGACTATTTTTTAGGAAAATATGCCAAGAGCATGATGAAATCGATTCAGGCGATTTCTGACGGTGCATTATTATTGTTGATGCAGTATGACTTTCCCGGCAACGTGCGCGAACTGGAGAACATGATTGAACGCGCCGTTCTGCTTGAGACCACAGAACTGTTACAACCGACCAGCCTTCCCTCACAGATATCCTCAATGATTTCTACCCAACCTATCTTATTTACCCCTGACTCGACGGGAATCGTCCCGCTTGAAGAGGTGGAACGTCAAACACTGGCACACGCACTCAAGGTGATGGACAATGATGTCACGAAGGCTGCCCAAGCCTTGAAGATTCATCGTTCAACCCTTTATCGGAAAGTGAAGTTGTATCAACTCGCAGGGGCAGATTAAGATTCCAAAAAGTTGGCTTGAAAACGATTTTGACTGCCCTAACGCTGAAGCATTGTTCTTGTTGCCAGGTTCTGTTGACATTTCATCGCAACCAAAGATCAAGAGTGTCCACAGACGCATAATCCTTCGTAGGGGTTGGGTTCCCCAACCCGTAGTTGAACGGGCGAGGTAACCTCGCCCCTACAATTACGGATTGTTTCACATGAATGTCCCCACTCTCTTGAACTCTTCTTGATTGTCGCACAACGCGAAAACATCGTTTTTTGCGACATGCTCGCCCGAATCCACGCCAATCCAGGCTTTCCGCCGATATACTTCCACTTCATTCGTCTAATCCGTCGCATACGGCGACATTTTTACCCCATCCATTATCACGCAATCTGTCCCTGCCCATATCCTTCAAAGACAAGCCTATCAAGGGATTTCTCGGTCTCTATGCAGTTCGTCCTCCTCCAATCAAAAATTGGCACGGATTATGCCTATTAAAATTAGGCGCGTCGTCTTTCTTTACGGTTGGACCGAGAGATTGACGCTTCCAATAATCCTTCCCGCGGCAGGAGGCGACATCACTGCTCAGTGATGCCTGCCGCTCCCCTTCGCCGGGGAATGGAAGGAGGGAAGGAACTTCCCTGTACACATTACATTAGGCCTTATTGAAGTTGGTTCTGTTTCGAGCCGACGATGGTTATTACTGCCTGTCCTCCGATCATTGTTGGAATAGTTGTCTGACACGTATTGCAATCACTATTCTTCAGATACGCTCCCAGCGAACGGAAGAGCGGAACACTAGAGTGGATCCGGCAACGGTTCCGACCCCGAGCGCGGCTCTTGGGGTGCTTGTACCGATAGGCGCCGCCATCGTATTGGTAGCGCTAGACGTGTCGGCTTGGAAACAAGTGTGTTTCCTTCCTCTCATGCCCTGAGGCGTGGCTTGTGACTTCATACCGCCATCTGGTTAAACTTCGTCGCTAACCACTCTTGAAATGCCATGCGCATACCGGTCGTGTACCTATACATCTTTATTGGAGTTGCCGCTACTTTCGCTATTTTCACGATGTCTATGATCGTCGCCAACTATCTTGCGGATTCAAAACAGAGGAGGCGTTTTAAGAGGTTCAACAACGCTCCGATCGTCATCAATCCGTATTACGTCGTGTCGGTTGACTTGATATCCGCCAACGACGACGTCGTGGTACTACAGCTCCGATTCCATCTGACGAAGGACAGCGATAAACCGAGTTTCGACCACCCCTTCAAGAATGGTCAGCTCGCCCGCCAAACCTTCAATGAAGTCGCTCAGTACCTCGAGACATTTTAACCAAGAAAAGAAGGGCAGAGGCAATACCGAGGTTCACAGTGTTGATTATGAATGCAAGAATGCTTTTGGGCTATATTCGGCCTATACCGTAGTCGAATGCCGGGAGTAACTTTGTGGTTTATTTTCTAAAAAAATATAGTTGGTGTTGGGTGCCGGTAGTTCACATTGTCTGAACTGTGATTTATGGGATTTTTGTGATTACCTTGATTGCATGTTGAAGTTGCCGGTGATGAGTCGGCTAGATCGTTATCTTGAGGTCACTAGGATTCAGGGAAGAAACCAAGTTTTCAAGAAAAAACTTGGTTTCGAGTAAGTGTTAAATGCTTAGCGAATAGACCACTTTGTGGTTTATTTTCCAAAAAAATATAGTTAGTGTTGGGTGCCGGTAGTTCATATTGTCTGAACTGTGATTTATGGGATTTTTGTGATTACCTTGATTGCATGTTGAAGTTGCCGGTGATGAGTCGGCTAGATCGTTATCTTGAGGTCACTAGGATTCAGGGAAGAAACCAAGTTTTCAAGAAAAAACTTGGTTTCGAGTAAGTGTTAAATACTTAGCGAATGGACCACTTAGAAATCGACGCGGGTGGGGCGCTCCACCCCATTCTCGATAAAGAAAGGGTACAACGGGTTTACCATTCATTTCCCGCTTGTGCCCTTCCGCACTCCGACTGAAAAAACACCAGAGCTAAATCCTTTTCGGATAATCATGCGCAACATGTTCACCCGCATGTGGTACTGGGTGACGACCCTGATGATTTTCCAGGAGTGTTACGTAGTCATTGAGAAATCTCGTCTTGGCGAGAACAGGGTCGCGGTAGTGCGCTTCGTCGTATTGATTGCGGACCGCATAACATCAGCCTTCTTCCGAGCGGGAAGGGACAATCCGCGCCTTTCGGTCAGACGGGGGACAAAAAGCTGATACATAGCCAAACGTGCAGTGAATTATGTTAAACCGATTGGGCTGCGGCAATGAAGTATGGCGGGAGCAATTCCCGAACGGTTAGCCAGTGAATCACCCGTTAACCAAGAGAAAAACCATCAATGAGAGAACCGAATTTATCCGAGCAACGCCGAGCGTTCATCCTTGCGATTCTTCCGATAGTGTTTTGCCTTTCGAGTTGCGCCGCGCTTGAGGAGGCAAGCCAACGCCGGCAGGAGAAGATTAAACGGCAGCAGAGCAAGCGGTACTTGACACTATCACGACCGGATGTACAGATTTCGGTGTCCCGCGGCGCACTGGAGATAGGAAGCGATCATTATACACTTACGTTCCACGAAGACCTATTGAAAAACAACGCCTTCGACGAACCGATAGAGCGCGAAGAATTCGGACGGGGCGCATTGGTGTATATGGAGAGTCTTTATACGTTCATCGAGAAGCTGTTCGGCATAGAACCGCCGGTCCGACGCATTGGGATTATACTTTATGAAGAGTATCGGGGCACGACACGAGTTGCCATAACGGAGACGAATTACAGCATGATGCCACAAGGCAACGAAATATTGCGAACGGTTGGCAAGATAACAATGCACTTCCCGATGGCGATGTTTGACCGGAGAGACGTGCGGGCGCACGAGTTGACGCATGCGTTTACCACGGTTTACTACCTTCCCATATGGTTCACCGAAGGGATAGCCGTGTTCGTGCAGAACGAGTACGCCAAAGGCTCCGGGCATTTGCGGATCGATCTTCACGATGAGATGAAGCTCGATATGGATAACGTGAACGCGATCCAAACGTGGGAGGGGCACGGATCACACGAAGCGGAATGGGGCTACTCCTACTCGTACTCGATCGCCAAAGCGTTATACGAGCGTCTGGGAGAGGATTTCTACCCCGAACTGTTCCGTATTATCAAGCAGGAGAAGCTTCATCAGAAACTGCCGCGGCAGATGAAGACAAGCATGCTGATTTACTATATGAACCAAGCGGCAGGCGTAGACCTAGTTCCGTTCTTTCAGGAACTCAAATTCAATATCCACCGGCTGACAAGAGAGGAGATAGAGTCGGTTATCCGGCGGGCGACACCATCTAGATAGGGAGGAAAATAAGCGAATGAATCTTCAATCGACGATGACGCTACTCTTGATTGCTGCAATCATCGCATCATCGACCGGATGCGCCGGCATATCCGTCAAGCAAGCGTGGAGCAGCAACTTCGCTCTCGCCGACGGCGCAACGGCAAACGATCCGGCGATTATAGACGGGAACGTCGCAACGCTTGGTCAATCGCAGTATGTAGAGGCGACAGGTGATGCGATTATGGGTATGGAGGCGCAATCCGAAGTGATTATCCTCCTGCCTGAACCCAAATCCATCGCATCGTTATTCACTCGCTAATTGCACGCTTGATCCCTGTCAAGCCTGCAAAGAATGCTATAGGAGACAATCTCAATATGCACGTTCAGACCAAAATCACGTTTTTGTTTTACATGTGTACGTTGTTCATATGCCTAAATTCAATATTCGTAGGATCCAGCAATGGGCAAGTCGGCGATGAACCCGTTGCCGCACCCGCTAATGCCAATTATACCTTTGAGACGATCGATGTTCCGGGGGTGGATTTTTTAGCGTTGACGGCGAGTAGCGACTTTGAGGACTATGCCGGCTATACGAAAAGTGCCGATGGTGAAAAGGACATCGCCTTTACGCTCATTGATGATGTTTTTACGACCTACGATTTTCCCGGATCACAGAACACCTATTTCTTTGCGCTCGGCAATAATGGCAACGCTGCGGGACACTACGAGGACAGCGAGGGGCTGTTCCATGGGGTCTTCTTAGAAGATGGCGAGTTGCGGCAATACGATTTTCCGGGTGCCGTTGAAACGGAGATATTCGGTATCAGCGATACAACGGGTGCCCTGACGGGTAATCTTATAGACGCTTCCGGTGTTCGACGCGGATTTTCAGGGGACATAATCCTTGAGGTCCCCGGGGCATCGGCAACTTATGCCGATTTTGCGAACGCGGCAGGTCAGGTCGTGGGTGCCTACATGGATGCTGATGGGCTACGTCATCTTTATGTGCATAGCCCGATTGGCGAGTACATAACTATCGACGCTTCAGAGTTTGAATACAATTTTATCCACGGTATCAACGATGCAGGGACTTACGTTGCCCGAACCAAAAGAGCGGGTGACATCCCGCGCACTTATGTCGGCACCTTCCGTGGGCAAGAGGAATTGCAGTTTCCGGGGGGCGTTAGCACGGAGGGGTGGAACATTAATCAGGACGGCTCTGTCGTCGGATACTATGACACAGCGAATGGACGCAGACACGGATTTATCGCCAGACCCGCGGGGACGGCTGAACCTGTTGCTTTCTCCGACCGTTTCACCTATACGTTTGAGAGTATTGATGTTCCGGGTGTAGATTTCTTAGCCGTGGCTGCGAGTAGCGACTTTGAGGATTACGCCGGCTACACGAAAAGCCCCGATGCTCAAAAGATGGTCGCCTTTACGCTTTTTGATGGGGTTTTCGCGGCTTATGATTTCCCAGGGGCAAAGAACACCTATTTCTTCGCGCTCGGCAATGATGGACGCGCTGCCGGGCACTACGAGGATAGCGAGGGACTCCACCACGGGGTCGTCTTAGAGAATGGCGAACTGCGCCAATACGATTTCCCAGGTGCCGTCGAAACGGAGATATACGGTATTTCTGATGCGACGGGCGTACTCACGGGCAATTTTACCGATGCTTCCGGGGTTCGCCGTGGATTCTCAGGCGAACTTATCATTGAGTACCCAGAGGCATTGGAGACCTACTCTGACTTTGTAGCCGCCGGACGTCTCGTCGGCAGCTACGTGGATGCCGAAGGAATATATCACCTATACTCATTTACAAATGGTAGATTTAATTCTGTTAGTTTTGCAGACGCAAGAAACTTTGAATACTATTTTGTTCACGGTATCAACGACGCAGGAACTTTCGTTGGACGATTCAAAGCGAAGAATGATGTCCCGCGCACCCATGTCGGCTCAACGCATGGAAACTATGAATTAAAGTTTCTGGGCAGCGTCAGCACGGAGGGGTGGAATATCAATCAGGACGGTTCTATCGTTGGACACTACGACTCGGCGGACGGGCGCAGACACGGGTTTATCGCCAGACCCGCCCCCAAGCCGGTGAGCGATTATTTTGGCAACGTCTATAGCGTTACGCTGACGAAGGGCTTGAACATGCTTTCCGTGCCTTTGGCGCCAATAAGACCGATGAGTGCCAAGTCACTTGCAGGCTTAACCGGGGCGACAACCGTCATCACGCTTGATTCGGAAAACCAGCGGTTCGCCGCGTGGACTCCAGGTGCCCCTAATGACGGTGTCCCGATTGAAGGCGGCAAAGGCTATATCGTCAATGTACCGGAATCCCGGGATTTCGCCTTCGTGGGAGCGCCGTGGACAGATCAAGCGGGGGCTGCGGCATCGCCGCCTGCTATATCCAAAGAACAGGCTGTGTGGGCGTTTGTGGTTTGTGGACACTTGAGCGGGAAATCGGCGTATGACGGCTGTCGGGTAATCGTGCGCAACCTGAGAACAAACAGCGCGCTATCGGCTTCGGTGGAAGGTGATTACTTCGCCGCTGCGACTGCCGACTTGTCGCGGCGGAGCGTTGTCCAACGTGGAGACGTGATTGAACTACACGTCATTGGTCCCGATGGAAATGTTGAATTGCAAACCGTTAGACTCAAAGTGACTTCTGAGCACCTTGCAAACGCGGTATTGTCTGTCAGACTTGACGGCATCGGCAAACCGGAGGGGGATTTATTGTTGCAGAACTACCCGAATCCGTTTAACCCGGAGACTTGGATTCCCTACCAACTAGCGAAGGACAGTCCGGTATCGGTATCCATATATGATAGGACCGGGGTGCTGATTCGCACAATGTCACTCGGAATGCAATCTGCGGGTTTTTATAACAGCAGGGCGCGTGCAGCGTATTGGGATGGCCGCAACGATGCGGGTGAACGTGTCGCAAGCGGACTCTATTTTTACCAGTTGAGGACACCCACGTTCCATCAAACACGGCGGCTTGTAATCACAAAGTAACTATATCAGAAAACTTTGGAAAGATGGAAGATAACACTCCCCATTTGAATTCTATTTCTGAGCGACGTAGTAAATCGGTGTACAAGTGCTACTTATTCGCGTCCAACTCAGGGGAGAGAAATGACGATCAAGAATAACGAATATGTGTTGATAATATTGCTGCTGGCGACACAAATAATAATTGGATGCGGCGGAAGTCGTAAAGGTTGCCTCGTTGGATTTGGCGGCGGTTTAGATGCAGTAGTTGCCGATGAGGAGTGGACTGTTTACAGGGACAACGGCCTGTCAGGTAATGAGCATCATGATACTGTTACCACAACGGTATCTCCAGTAGGCAACCTGAAAATTGGCTGGGGATTCACTGAACATGCCCTCGTATCGACGAAATTGCAAAAAGGCACTCTCAATACAAGCGGCATTGAAATCGCAATTTTTCAAGAAAAAAAGGCACCTTCCAAATATTTTTTTATGTCTGCGGGCGGGACTGGATATAGTCCAGACCAGTTGCCTTTTGGTAATGCTAGAGGTATCCGCGCGAGTGCCGGCGTTGGGTATGAGTTCAAAAGAAACTGGACCGTCGAAGGAGATCTTAGTTATGGATCAATTCACATCGAAGGTACAGAGTATGGTGCGCTAGATTTTTTATTCAGGCTCTTCGATGGTTCTGGCGGTCCCTATGTTGAAGGGCACACGTCAGCCCTTTCCCTTGGGTTCAAGATTAACTGCATCTTGTACTGAAGTTGCCCATGAAGCAGGGTTTTTATGTTGCAGCACAGATTCGGAGCAGATGTCTAATCGGAATTAACGCAAGGAAATCGCAGACATCTAATTAAATTATTATGGTGAACGGCCCCTATGACATCCCATGTTTACGACACATTCGCGTAGGTCGGTCGATAGAAGTCCCGTCCCATTCCAAGCTTGGTAAGTAACGAGGAGACACCATTTATGTTCAGTCGTTATTCAAATCCCGTACTATTCTTGGCTCAACTCTACATCACATTCATCATTCTTTTCACTCTCATCATGGGTTCTCAGCATGCATCCGCCCAATCGCAGTTGGCTCAAAAGGCCTACGCCATCTTTGAAGCGAGTTGCCTTAACTGCCACGGTCCCGACGGCGCCTTTCGAGAAACACTCCTCATGGAACACAGCGAGCTTATCAATGGCGGCACCGTTGTCCCGGGAAATCCCGATGCCTCCGAGCTGTACAGGCGTCTCCTCGGTCCCACCGAAAACGGCGCCCAGATGCCGTTCGGACTGCCCCAACTGCCTCCTCAATCCATTGAGGTCGTCCGACGCTGGATCCTAGCTGGCGCACCCGATTGGACACCAACCACCACACCCCTCCGCCGTTTCATTACTCCCCGCGAAATACTCACGAGCATCGAGTCGCACCTCAACTCGCTCTCATCCTTTGACCGCTCCTTCGCACGATACTTCACAATGACGCATCTCTACAATGCCGCCGAGACACCGGAGATACTCGCCGAATACCGCACAGCCCTCTATAAATTGGTCAACAGCCTCTCATGGGGAAGCACTATCATCAACCCCCAACCCATCGACCCCCAAGCGACCATCTTCTACATCGACCTGCGTCACTACGAATGGGATGTCAACGACGGCTGGACGAAGATAGAGGAAGCCTATCCCTACCACATTTCGTTCGACGCACCCGCACATCTCGCACTGAAAAATCAACTGGGTCGCTTGCAAGTACAGATGAAGACCGATGTGCCATCGGTTCATGTCGACTGGTTTATCGCAACCGCATCCACGCCGCCGCTATACCACGACCTGCTATCGCTGCCGTTGACGGACAGGGACTTGGAAACCCGATTGGAGGTCGATGTCGCACGAAACATTATCAACGCCCCTGGAGTTCGTGTGTGGCGGGCGGGGTTCAAAAATTCGGGTGTCTCAAACCACAACCGGGTAGTGGAACGCCATACCTCTCGCTATGGAGCGTACTGGAAGAGCTACGACTTTGCCGGGAGCACCGGAACACAGAACATCTTAACCCACCCGCTTAATTTCACACATGATGGGGGAGAAGTTATCTTCAACCTACCCAATGGCTTGCAAGGATACTATCTTGTCAACTCCTCCGGTTTCCGCTTGGATGAAGCGCCGATAAACATTGTATCCAATCCTGCCGCAAGTGACCCGACGGTACGCAACGGTATCTCCTGTATCGGCTGCCACACGGAAGGCATGAAGACGTTTGAAGACGAGGTACGCTCCGTGATTCAGAGCAACCCGAATCCACCGTACGACAAAGCGCAGGCGCTGCGACTCTATGTGGAACAGTCAGTCATGGATGCCCGTGTGAGTGAAGATATGGAAACATACAGGGTAGCGCTTGAAGCCACCGGCGGCGTGTTTGGCGGTGTTGAGCCGGTTTCACGTTTCCACGAGGCGTTTCAAGGACCGATAGACGCGGCGTATGCTGCTGCCGTGGTCGGATTGCAGACCGACACCTTTCTCAAAAGGGTTCGTGAGACCACGGGGCTTCAGAACGTTGGATTGCTGGCGCTAGACAACCCAAACGGGAGTGTGAAGCGGGACACCTGGACATCTAGTTTCCGAGACATAATTTCTGCGCTGGATTACCCCCAGTCCGTCGTGCAGCCACCGATAACACAACCCGATGTGTTACCGGGTGGACAGGTTCATATCCCCGATCCGAACCTGCGTGCGTTAATTGCGGAGGAACTTGGGAAAAGCGTCAATGCCCCGGTAACGGCAAAGGAGATGAAACGGTTGAAAAGGCTTAAAGTAGGAGAGCATGGACGAAAAGAATCGTTCAGGGGTATCCGCGATTTAACGGGATTGCAGTACGCAACGAATCTCACCGAGTTGATTATCTGGCATAACCAGGTTTCCGATCTCTCGCCGATAGCCGGCTTAATCAATTTGCGTGATCTCAGTGCTCACGACAATCAGTTATCCGATATATCTCCAGTGAGGGGTTTGACAAATCTCACTGTGCTGGTGTTTGATCGCAGCGAAGTGTCGGACATTTCGCCTGTGCGAGGATTAACGAATCTCGTCCACTTAGAGTTTGATCAGAGTCCGGTATCCGATATATCGCCTGTAAGGGGATTAACAAATCTCAGGCAATTGGAAATCCAGCACACTTTGGTGTCCGACCTGTCGCCGATCGCAGGATTAACCAATCTACGGCGTTTATATTGTTGGGAGGCAAATATATCCGACTTGTCACCAGTTGCGGGATTGATCAATCTGGACTTCATAGATTTTGGCGGCAACCACGTAACTGACATCGCACCTCTTGCAGGATTAACCAATCTGGAGGTTATACATTTTACCAACAACGAAGTGACTGACATTTCTCCGGTTGCGCGACTCGTCAATCTAAAAGCTATTCGCACTTGGGGAAACCGATTTTCCGATATAGCACCCCTAGGGAGACTAAAAAAGCTAGAAGTCGTTGATATATGCGGTGCGGACCTAAGCAAGGCGAGCCTTGTACCACTGACAAACCTGCCCCTTCTGAAAGAACTGTATTTAGCCGGGAACGGAATATCGGATGTATCACCACTTGGCAGGTTAACCGGGTTATCTCGCTTAGACCTTCACGTCAACCAAGTATCGAATATATCCCCGCTTGCGGGGTTGACCAACCTGACATGGCTTAACCTTCACAGAAACAAAATCTCCGACCTATCGCCGTTTGCCGGGCTAACTAACTTAACATGGCTGGACGTTTCCAACAACGAAATCACCGACCTGTCTCCTCTGGATGAAATACGAGATAACCTAAACACCTTGTTCTACCACGGCAATTTTAAACTCCTGAAAAACCCGGGGCCGAAAATAGAAGGTCCCTGGTTGTGGGTGTTTCTCCCGACCACACGACACAAGCTCAACGAAAACGTGGATTTACTGGCGGAAGCGAGCGGAGGGGACGTGACCGAGTTGAAGATCGCCACCGCGGGGGCGACAAAGGGTAACGCTGTCGGCGACGCGGTATGGACACTGGATAGACTCCCGTCTACCGGCAGGAACAACCTTGACGATATGATGGGACGCACACTCCCCGACGGCGTTATGTACGGCACGCTCTTTCTCTATTCGCCGACCAAACGGGACACGACCATGTACCTCGGTGCTGATCAAGAGGTAAAAGTGTGGCTCAACGGAGAGGTGATGTACCAGCGCCATCATTCGTGGTTCGCCGAAGATTATATTGAGGCGTTTGATGTCACGCTCCAGCGGGGGAGCAACGTCGTGTTAGTGGCCGTTGGCACTCGTGCCGATGACCCGTCTAACCTATTTATTGGTCTTGCAGCCGACGCCGAATACTCTACGGGGGCCAGCATCGATTACGTATTTTCCGAGTCTTCGATTCACACAGGAGACACCTTTAGCGTTGATATTCGTGCAGTGAACGTCGTGGACTTTGCGGGCTGGCAGTTTGACATCGCCTTCGATCCAGCCATTCTTGAAGCTATCGACGTGAGGGAGGGTGATTTCCTGAAGACCGATGGCGGAACGACTTTCTTCCAGAGCGGGAGCATCGACAATGCGGCAGGAAAAATCACGGAGTTGATTGTAGGACGGATCAGTGAAGGCGGCGTGAGCGGCAGCGGCTCTGTGCTTCAGGTGAGGTTCAAGGCAAAATCCCAAGGCGAAACGAAATTAGCCCTTCAGAATTTCCTGTTTGCCTCTGCTACAGAGGAAAGTATCCCCGCAGGACCACTTGAAATCCACATTACTGTTGAGGAACGGCTATTAACCGGGGATGTAAACCGAGACGGTGTGGTCAATATTCTGGATCTGCTTCGCGTTGCACGCCAGTTGGGGCAAAGGGCAGCCGCCGACTCACCGGAAGATATCAACGGCGATGGGATTGTCAACATTTTTGACCTCACGCTCGTCGCGCAGGGCATTGGGGGAGCCGCGGCACCGGGGGTTGCGTCAGACAGCGTGGCTGCCGCGACGGTTGAAGCGTGGATTGCGAAAGCACGCCTAGCGGATGACGGTTCAATTGTCTTCCGGCAAGGTATTGCGAATCTCGAAAACCTGTTAGATTCGCTGATTATTCCCCGAGAGACCGCTCTGCTCGCCAACTTCCCGAACCCGTTCAATCCGGAGACCTGGATACCGTACCAGTTGGCGGAGGGTGCGGATGTCACGTTAACGCTTTTCGACGCTAATGGAATCATCGTTCGTCGGCTCGCGTTAGGGTATCATTCGGCGGGGTATTACACGAATCGGAGTCGCGCGGTGTATTGGGATGGGCGCAACGATTTTGGCGAGAAGGTGGCGAGCGGCGTGTATTTCTACTCGTTCACGGCAGGTGAACACTCGGCCACGCGGAAGATGTTGATAATTAAGTAAGCTAGGAGAAAAAACTGCATTGGTAATTCAGGGGACGGATACCTCTATCCATGTGAAGTTGGACGTTCCCAAATGTGTGTGAGGATTCTCGCAGAAAAATCACTCTATAAATCAATCCTATAACGTCACCAACCAAACTTGGTACAGTGACATCACTTCGATTCTAACGGTAGGGATGGTTTTCTATTGAGCGCTTAACCAATTCAACGTCATGATAGGAGACTCACATGTTGCGTTTCATCCTTATTGTATTGCCGATATTAGCTATTGGCTGCGGTGCTAAGGGAGCTAAGTATTATGATGGTTCGCGTCAGGGGTTGTTCTGGGAAGTGGGTGGTGGGATGGCAGCAGTTTCTGCCCAAGAGGAGTGGGCGATTAAAACAATCGAAGTGACGCCTGATTACGGATTTCCCGTAACAAATTGGCTGACTGAACTTGTTACGGGAAAAGAACCAATACACAGTCCGATACATAGTGAAATTGGTCTGAAATACCATAGTGTGGAGGGCACTGGTGTGTTCCCAGCCATTTATCTCAAATATGGCTACGGATTTAACGATAAATTGCTCGTTTCGCTGCGGGGCTCGGGGAATAGAATCTTTGTATACGGCATTGGACTCACATATTTCACAAAAAGCACTGAACCCTCTGTGTTTTTCGATATAGTTTTGCCCCTCGGGTCCGAATACTTACCATTTCAGCTTTCCAGGCATGTTGATTCTACTACATTGGCAGGCAAAGGCGCCAGTGGCACCAGTATAAGTGTCGGATATGAGTTCATGAAACATTTCACTGCACAAGTAGAGTTTAGTCGTGGTGATTTTGACTCTCACGATACTGACACAATTCCACCCTACCGACGTGCCAATTCTCCCGATGCTATTCGCCACTATACCATCAATACTGCTGACGCAGCGAAAGCCTACTCTGTTGCAATCACAATCGGTGTTATCTGGTATTGAAATATTGTTCAAATCCTAAATCGACATATTGGTTTATTTGATACCGTGTACATAACAACCAAAAGGCGCAAAACCGATGAAAAAGCAATTCTTTTGTTTCACCCTGTTTCTGAGGCATCCTGTTCAAGCAACGACTGCGCATTGTGCTGACTCCGAAAGAGACGGTACTTTTGCCTAACTACCCGAACCCGTTCAACCCGGAGACGTGGATACCCTATCAGTTGGCACAGGATGCGGATGTCACGTTGACTATTTATGATACCGATGGAATCATCGTTCGTTGGCTGGAGTTGGGGCATCAGTCGGCAGGATATTATGCCGATCAAGGGACGGCAGCCTTTTGGGATGGCCGCAACAGCAGCGGGGAGTCTCTGGCAAGCGGCACGTATTTCTATCAACTTCGTGCCAGGAATAAGACTGCATTCCGACGAATGGTAATCGTCAAATAGGCACATAAACTGGCAGGAGAAACGGTTTCTGAAGTTGCTTTCCAATACACTGCGAACAGAACTATTAAGGCTCATCTGAACGGCAATTCGCTTCCAAAAAAGGAGAAGTTTACTATGAAAACAACCGTAACCTCACTTATTTTTTTAATCCTATCTTCACTTAACAGCTTTGCCCAAGATTTCACGAAGTTGGGCTTGCCTGAAGATGCGAAAGTCCGGCTCGGCAAAGGATGGATTTCGGGTGATATTGCATATTCCCCGGATGGTACGCTACTTGCTGTTGCCAGTTCTATCGGCATTTGGATATATAATGCAAACACCTATGCCGAAGTCGCACTCTTCACAGGTCACGCCAAACGTGTCAACTCCGTGGCATTTTCTCCTGATGGGAAGACACTTGTTAGCGGAAGTCATGACCATACGGTTCGATTATGGGATGTCCGCACCGGGGAACTCTTGCATACCTTTGAGGAACAGTACGCTCAAGTTGATGATGTGGCGTTCTCGCCTGATGCTAAAGTTATCGGGAGTATTGATGGTTATCAGGAGATTCGGCTATGGGATGCTGACACAATTCAACTTCTTCATACCCTCAGGGACGATGAGCGGTGGTGGGGTTCAGTCGGTAGTGTTAATTGTCTGGCTTTTTCTTCCGACAGTAAAATGGTTGTTGGTGGATATTATCATGGGGCCATAAAATTTTGGGATGTTAACACTGGGAAACACTTGAAGGACACAGGTCGACTTAATTATTGGGGTATCAACACGATTGTGTGTTCCTCCGATGGTGTTACGCTTGCTAGTGGAGGAGGCAATGGCAGTGTTCACTTATTAGGCGCACGAACTGGAGCTTATTGGCAAACTGTCGGGAACCATACAGGTGGTGTCATTTCCGTCGCGTTTTCTCCGAGTGGAGAAATGCTCGCGAGCGGGGGTTACGATAATAAAGTTAGAGTCTGGGATGCCTTCACCGGAGGACATTTACGAACCCTTGAGGGTCATTCCTTCGGTGTTTATAGTGTGGCTTTCAGCCCAGATGGACACACACTCGCAAGTGCGAGCTGGAGAGAAATTAGGTTTTGGGACGCGAACACAGGGGGACAACAGCATATCCTCACAGGACATACGAATAGTAACTTTGCTGTGTCTTTTAGCCCAGACGGTCACACTATCGCAAATGGAAGTTTTGACAACTCCATCCATTTGTGGGATGTTTCTACCGGGGAACACAAACAGACACTTACGGGGCATAAGGAGCATGTATCCAGCGTGACTTTCAGTCCAGATGGGAAGACACTAGCGAGTGGCAGCGCAGATAATGCCATCCATTTGTGGGATGCTTCCACGGGACAACACAAGCAAGAACTCACGGAGCATGAGGGCGATGTCCTTACCATGGTTTTCAGTCCGGATGGGAAAACACTAGCGAGTGGCAGTAGCGATAAAAGATTGGAGAATGGCGTTATCCATTTATGGGATGTCGGCACGGGAGCACGTCAACAGACATTTGAGGGGGAAGGGAGTGTCCAAAGTGTGTCGTTTAGTCCTGACGGACAGCTGCTTGTTTGCGCCTCGGTAGGTAATCTCAATGAAAGCGGTGGTATATACCTCTGGCATATAAGATCGGGTCGCCGCCTAAAAACCCTCTTAAGAGACAAGGAAAATTACGGGAATACCTATTCTGTGACATTCTCTCCGGACGGCAGTATAATCGCTGGTGGTGTTAATGCCGAGATTTGGATTTGGGATCCTCGTTCGGGGGAACGTCTGCGGACACTCACAGGGCATAAGGATGGGGATAGTGTCCTTAGTGTGGTCTTCAGCCCAGATGGAAAAACACTGGCAAGTGGCAGCGTAGATGCGACCATCCGCTTATGGGATGTTTTTACCGGAGAACACCAGCACACGCTCATGGGGCATACGGATAGAGTTAGAGCTGTGTCGTTCAGTCCAGATGGGAGTATCCTAGCAAGCGCGAGTAGGGACGGTACAGTGCTACTGTGGGATATTATCCCTTCCGACACCACGAACATCGCACCAAGTATACCCGATGCTCGTATCGAAGATTCGGAGACTGATATTGCGGCAGAAGATGTGAATGAGGATGGCAATGTGAGTATTGCCGATCTGGTGTTGGTTGCCAGAAACTACGGACAAACAGGGGAAAATCCTGCCGATGTAAACGAAGATGGAATTGTAAATGTTGAGGATTTTGTCATGGTTGCGGGCGTGATAGACGCCGCCGCCGCGCCCTCTGCGCATCCGCAGGAAATGGCGCTTTTGTCTGCGGCAGATGTGCGCCGGTTGATGACTGAGGCGCAAGTATTGAATCTTACGGATCCGGTAGCCCAACGAGGCATCCAGTTCTTACAACGACTGTTCGATGCGCTGGCTCCGAAAGCGACGGTACTTTTGCCGAACTACCCGAATCCGTTCAACCCGGAGACCTGGATACCGTATCAGTTGGCGGATGATGCAGATGTCACGTTAACGCTTTTCGACGCTAATGGAATCATCGTTCGTCGGCTCGCGTTAGGGTATCATTCGGCGGGGTATTACACGAATCGGAGTCGCGCGGTGTACTGGGATGGGCGCAACAATTTTGGCGAGAAGGTGGCGAGCGGCGTGTATTTCTGCTCGTTCACGGCAGGGGAACACTCGGCCACGCGGAAGATGTTGATAAGAAAATAGACGAGCAAGTTCCATTTCTCAACTTGGTCATGCTTGACTATCCATGAAAGACAATGTGACTAGGCAAGTATCCAGAACCGCCATGCTAAGGTTTATCACCTATATCGAGATCTTCGTTGTACCGAAAGGAAGCCTTCCCCAAGCGGAGGGTTCAACTTCGCATCTTTATTTCATGTTTTGCTAAGCGAAAGGAGATTCAATGGTAACTATCACACGATTTTCAAGCTTTGCTCTGATTCTGGGACTGATAGGCGGAATTTGCGGCTGCGATCTGGTCGCTAACATCTTTCTCGCGCCCGGCGACCTCATAGACGATGGGAGAGATATCCATCACGAGTCTATTCCAATGTCGATCGGAATGGTAGCCCCGTTGACAGGCAAGTACGCAAGCATCTACGGGCTATCCATGGAGCGCGGGTTTTTACTCGCTCAAGATGAGATAAACGAGTTTGAACATAACCCTGTACGGATTGAGCTCATCACCGCGGACAATATGAGCACGACCGAGGGTTCTGTTGCCGCGTATAAGCGCTTGATCGATGCGGGAGTCCCCGCGATCGTGGGGTTGGCAATTTCAACCCATGCTAAACACGCCTTCCCCATCGCGCAAGAGAATCAGGTGGTGGCGTTCAGCCCCATATCATCGGCAGCCGGGCTCAGCGGCATCGGGGATTACATCTTCCGCGCAGGACTCGCCGTGGATAGACTGAATCCAGCCGGCGTTGCATCCACTCACGCGCTTCTCCGTTATGAACGCGTCGCCCTGATGTATGACGATGCCGACGTTTACTCCACCAGTAGCAATGAGTATCTCGCCGCGGCGCTCGAGGAACTGGGGGTCGAGGTGACGACGGTGCAAACCTTCCAAACCGGGGATACCGATTTCACGGCGCAATTGACCGAGATCATGGAGTCGAACCCCGACGCAGTGTTTATTTCCGCCTTGGGCGTGGAAGTGGTGAGGATTATGATTCAAGGACGAGAAATTGGAGCCACTGCACGGTATATCACACCCCTGATGGGCGATGGTATGGCGAGGTTGGCAGGAGCTGCCGCGGAAGGCACAATCACTTTCAGGAATTGGAACAGTACGCTCGACAATCCGACAAACCAAGACTTTGTTGAACGTTATCGGTCAACATACGGCATGGAGCCCGACCCGTGGGCTGCTCAGTCTTATGCCACTCTTTTTATTCTTTATACCGCGATCGTAGAGGCGATGGCACAGTCACGCGACAATATAGCGCCGGATTCCGAGGCGATCCGTGACGCGCTGGCGATGATAAAAGACTTCGATACCAATATGGGACTGTTTTCTTTCGACCCAAACGGCGAAGCGATCCACGAACCGGTCATATTGGTGGTCAAAGACGGAGTCTTCGAGATGTTAGGCGAAATGCCGGAATAACACAGTCGAGAATACTGGGACCTTTTTCAGGTAATAAAACAATCTAGCGAATTACCGCTTGCAACCAAAAAAGAATGATGCAGGTTGTGCCGATGCTTGCCTTAAAGGAAAACAACGCAGTTCACACTGAGATTGGAAACAACATGATAACGCAGTATCAAGCGACTATGACCAAGATTCACGCTCATCTGGATCCGAGGTAGATAGCGATAGTGAAAAGATCTGCTCAAGTGCTGCGCAAGGGGAAAGTTTATTAAAATGAACGACCAATCGATTCCCGAATGGACGGCGATTCTCGGAGGCGTTATACCTGACGACTGCAAGAATCAGCGCCCTTTTGTATGCGATGGGTTTAGCAATCCCAGCGAGTGTGATGTTCTTATCATCGGCAAAGAACCGGCTACTCAATTGGGAATGGATTGGAGGAAGCAGTTCTGGAATACACAATCAGGTTTTCAATACGAGGTCTTTGAAAAGGATTATACAAAGGCACGATTAGCATTTGGAAAAACGCCTCAAAGCAAAACCAGACAGTATTTTGACCACATCAAAGCGAAGGGATTTAATTGCATAGAAACCAACGTTTACCGAAATGAAGGTAGCAAGAAATATATCTCTCGTAAGCTTCGCGTTTGCAATCTCGCCGTTGTTCAGGCATTGATAGGCAACATTCCGCGGTTAAAGGGAATCATTGCCCACGGTGTTCCAGCTAAAGAATACCTACCGTCGCTCAACGTGCCTGACCACGTGAGGCGTTTACCGATGGATCATTTTGCTGCTAGGGAAAAGGGACATACGGGAGATTATGTAAGAGCAAGACTTGACGATTTCTGCGCCAACCTGAGTGGAGAATCTTAATGGCATTAAACGAACACATTGACGAGATTCAGCAGAAGTTGATTAATCACATATTTTAAAGTAAGTCAGCCATTGATGGATGAGTCGGGCGAAACACAGTTATTTGCTGACGTGTTCGGGCGGACATGAAATACAGCGATCAAAAAAAGAAAGGAAAGTCAGATGAGACGTACAATTTACTATTATTTCTTGGGGCTTATCATTCTTGGATTGAGTGCCCCGGTGATGGGCAATGCGGCGAATGTCTTAATCGTTACCGGGGTGGTGACGGATGCGGAAGGCACACCTCTTGACGGCGCGAATGTTACCATAACCAACTTAACGAAGAATCTAACGCTTACGCAGCAAACAGGGGGAAGTGGAGTAGGCACGTATGCCGTTACTTTTCTCGACTTTTTCGGCGGCAGCGTAGCAGACGTTGGCGATGCCATCGTAGTTAGCGTTAAACAGGAGGGGAATGTTATCAAGGAGACAGCGTCTATAGTTGACACCGCCGCTTTTGACGACTCCGGGCAAACAGCACAGGTGAACATCGACATTCAGCTCGAAACAGAAATGGTCTCTCAGTTGAGCGTGACGGACATAATTCCGGACAATGAGCTGGCGGCTGGAGGAGCGACCATTAAAATCATCGGAGAAGGCTTTCAAGAAGGCGTATCCGTCGCGTTTGGCGGCAACGAGGCCGCCGATGTCGAGGTTGTGTCTGACACGGAACTCTCCGTGACCGTTCCGCCGGGGGCTAGGGGCGTTGTTGAAGTCGTGGCGACGAATCCGGATGGTCGTTCGAGCGCCATCCCATTTTCATATCTCGACTATCCGCCGTGGGATGTGAACAGGAACGGGACAGTCGATATCCTAGATCTTGTGCTCGTTGCCAACCACTTCGGCGAGACGGGACAAGCGATTACGGGGGACATCGACAAGAACGGGACAGTCAATATCTTAGACCTTGTGCTCGTTGCCAACCATTTTGGTGAAAAGACGGAGTTGTCAGTGTCAGATTGATGTTCAAGCGATGTGTTCCAGTGGGCGGGGAAGCCCAACGGAAGAGCTGGAACACAAGAAGGGGTGTTGTCTGTGTATAGCACCCCTTCATTTAGAGGAATTATGGATTGGATAAAATCATTATTCGTAGCGTTTATCGTGTCATGTGTGATGGGAATTCTTGTTCAGTATGTCGTGATGCCAGCACTTCGCCCAATCATGTCATCAGAAGTTGCCGTATTACTATTGCTTCACAGTATCTTCATGTGGTACGCAGGCTAAATGGATTCACAATGCGCGACATCTTCGCCCGCATTTGGTATTGGGCAGTAACTCTAATTCTTTGCTGGGTATGTTATCTAACCGTTGACCGGGCAGTTGTCATGGACAACAGGTTAGTCGCCGTATGCATCTTTATACTGATCGTCGATCGCATCGTATTTACGTTTGCCAGACCGCGAAAGAAAATCCGTCGCCTTCCGACCAATCGATGGGTGAACCTCTAATCCTGGCGGTACGGGGACAGTCGATGTGACTACGTGAGACAACGGTAGGGGACGAGTTAGAGGTCCATCTGAGAACCGATGAAAGATGATCGCCCGGTGTTTACCGATTCACGACGAATCGGTTCGATTGTGCCGTGAAATAGGGAGAGAACACCGATAGGAGTAACTACGAGACGCTTAACCGATGAGGAGGATCGAGACGAATTGAGTATTCAAAATGGACGGGAGAATAGGCTTCCGGACATCGATGTTCTCTCATCTTAAAGATCGCGTGACAGCGAAAGGAAATATTCGTGGTTTGGTTAGAACATTGGATAGATGTGCTTATCATTGTGTTGTTGGCAGCAACTCTTTTGCTTGTGGTGCAAGTGAAAAATCTGCTCATACGCCTAGTTGCTGCGCTCCGAGGTGATCTGGAGTCAATAAAGCGAGAACTTCAGACAGAAATGCAGGAGGTGCGAGTGGATAATAGGGAAGCGCGTATAGAGGGGTCGCGTGAATTCGCATCGACGCGGAAGTCAATGCTGGACGATCTTGATGCAATTTATCACGCCATCAAGGATATTTCTGCATTCAAGAGCACGAAGTCGGGCGGTACAGGGCCTAAATAGGAGCTGGAGTGTCATGGTCAACCGAATACCCACAGTGGCAATTGTGCTGGTAGGGTGGATACGGCTTGCCGGTTGTGCGCTGGTCATGGAAGAACTCCCAGAACTCGAGCCCGTTGAAGCCGTTTTCTATTACGATCCTCATTCGGCGTCGATTGCCAGTGCGTACAGCGTGATACTTTCGGAGCGCCGAATGATAAGACAGGTGATTATTCACTCGCTCGACCCTCTCCGCGAAACGGACATCTATGTGCGAGAAAGGGTGGACTCCTGGAAACACGTTAAGGAGATGAAGGCTATGGATGCCGGACCGACAAGGATTATCGTCAGAGCCAGTGGCGACGCCGTTCGCGTAATTCCCAAGACCTACGCACTAGGTGTTATCACCAATGTGGAAGTCTTCGCTGTGCCGAAATGAATCCTTCCCCAGGTGGGGGATCCAACTGCGCATCGTTCTATCAAGTTTTGCTCTGCGAAAGGAGATTCAATGGTAACTGTAGCACGATTTTCAAGCTTTGCTTTGATTCTAGGGCTGATTGCGGGACTCTGCGGCTGCGATCAGTTCATTTCCTTGTTGTCTACGGATATCGAGGAGGACATCATCTCGACGCCTATCGAATTCGACATCGGAGTAGTATTGCCTCTGACCGGCAAGCACGCGGCATCAGTCGGACTTCCGATGCGAGACGGTTTTAATCTAGCTAGGGACGAAATTAATGCGTTAGACAGTCCGGTTCGGATTAACTTCATCCTCGAAGACGATAAGGGATCGGCTGAGGGAGCGGTCGCGGCGATCGAACGAATTGCCAACGCCGGCGTCGCCGCTGTTGTCGGCATCCCTTTTTCGAGCCAGGTGAGACAAGCGTTTCCCGTCGCCGAAGCCAACCAGATCGCGGCTATCAGTCCCGTGTCGGCTGCCGCAGGGCTAAGTGGACTCGGGGATTATACCTTCCGCACGGCGTTGGCGGTGGATATAAAGAATACCGCCGGCGTTAAAGTTACACATGCGCAACTCGGCTATGAACGAGTCGCCATGATATACAATGATGCCGAATTTTACTCTGTCAGCAGCCAAGAACTCTTGACCGCAACACTGGCGGAGTTGGGCGTCAATGTGCTGACGGTGCAGACTTTCCAGACCGGCGACACGGATTTCACCGCACACTTGACCGAGATAATGGCGTTGAAGCCCGATGTGCTCTTTATCCCCACATTGGCATCGGAAGCGGTGGACATCATGGTGCAAGGACGTCAATTGGGAATTACATCACGTTACGTTCTTACCGCATTGGGGGTTGAAGAAATAGAAATGGCGGGCGACGCCGCGGAAGGCGCGATTACCTTCGGCAGTTGGAGCAGCGAGTCGGATAATCCGCTAAATCGTGCCTTTGTCGAAAACTATCAATCCGCATACGGCGTCGCACCCGGGCCGTGGGCAGCCCAATCCTATGCAACGCTCTTTATCCTGTTCCGCGCGATGGTGGAGGCGGTTTTGATTGACTCCACCGCGACCGATGCCGCTTCAATTCGTGACACACTGGCGATAACTAAGGATTTTGACACCAATCTGGGGAGATTTTCTTTTAATCCCAACGGGGAGGCGATTTACGAACCGGTGGTGCTGGTGGTGAAGGATGGAACGCTCACACTTTTCGACGGCAGTCGCATGCCGGAATAACAATCCTGAACGGAGATTGTACCGTGAAGATATTGATTATCAGTTCGTGCTCAAAGACAAAGCAGGATGACCATAGAGCGACAGCTAGAGAAATGTATTCCAGATCACAACATAAGGTGCGGAATGGACAAACATATTGTTAATCTTGAACGCCTTCAAAAGCACAAGACACGTATGCTTATGGAAATGGATCTCAAAGACTATCTGGAGAGTCGTCAAAAGAAAACCGGCTTTTCAAAAATTTGTCTCACGGTCATAGATCTAGTCACTTCATTTGTAACACAGATGTGGAGCATCAAAGCGCTTGCAATAACCGTCCACGCCGCCATTATTTTGTATCTACTTTGGGCGCTTTTGTCAATGTTCTTCAACTCGCGCTGAGATCCCAAGCTCTGGCGATCGGTCTTCTCCGTAACCGAACGCTAGAAAAACGCCAGCAGGTCTAAATGACTTGCTGGCGTTTCTTCCATAAACTTGACGCGAGACATGCGCCTACAAACCACCACCTGAAAGTGATAACACTGACGATGAATGAAAACCAGCTTAAAGAACATGATACGCATCTTAATCACGTTATTGATGTTTTGACCACTGTTTCGACCACGGTACGACAAGCCTATCCACCCGATGAACCTACGAACTCATTTATCCGGAACGCTACCGATGCCATCAACACCATCCAAGGCTTACGGTCCAAGCTAATGAACCTGGGATCGCGAGAACGGAAGCCCGCCTCGACAGACGTAGACACGCTGTTACAACAATTAGAGCCACGTATCTTGGGCTTAGGTGATGTGAAACGACTCCCGCGAAACAACGGTTGGGTCGGCTACAAGGCGCGGAATTTCATGCGAAGGCGGTTTGTATCTCTCGAACCATGCCGACGCCATTTGTCAGTGTACGTTCAAATACCATTCGAGCAAATCCACGACCCTAGTGGGAAATATGTGCATTCTTCCAACGAGTGGTCACGTATGCCGTTCAATTCCGTCAAAGACATCAATGACGCTTTTAGGGTAATACAGCAGGCGTATAATCACAACCTCGAAGTAAGGGAGGAGCGCCATGAATGATTCCACGTTACGCACCGAGCTAGATGCGATGAGGAATGCGTTTGACGACCACCCCCATCATCCGGATGTCGATTCGGGACGATATGTCCGGATAACCGCACTTCAGGAACAGCGGTTATACGAAGAACTGTCGAAGCCACAAAACATGCCGGGCCGCCCCACCCGCAATGTGAATGATCTGATGGACGAGACTCTGTCATGAACAAAAGGAACTGATTTGACCGGCACTATCGACTGGGCAACTCAATTGCGGTACGTCGTAGGCAGCCCGCTCTACGGGCAACGCCCATTCGTCTGCGACGGCTATCCGACCGAAAGCCATGTGCTGATAATCGGGACGAATCCGGCTACCACGCTAAACATGGACTGGTGGGACTGGTGGAATTCGGACCGCGGCTTTGATTACGACCTCTTTATGAGCAGATACATAAACGCCCGCAGACGAATGCGCAAGAGTTTACTGGGAACTACACGAAGGCGATTCATACGGATTAGCGACACGCTTCAAAGCAAATTTCGATTGAATTTGAAATCGATTGAAACGAACGTGTACCGCAGAGAAATGCGGTCGGAAGAACAAATTTGGCAGTACGACGAAAGAGACCGCTATCCCAACGACGATGGGCTGTATCTGCTCATATCGGGTTTACAACCTCCAAGGGTTATTATTCCGCTCGGCGCGTGCGCGGCAGCGTGGGTAACCGAGCAGGCAGCCAAACTCCCTCCCAACATACGAACCCCCAACCGCGCACTGCCGCATCTCTCCGAGGCGACCGAAAAGGACATAACCTATATTTGCCGGTGGATAAGGAACTTAATCTACACATAAGAGGAAAGACTCAATCATGACCATCACAGAACTGAAAACCGAAAACGAGGAGTTGAAGGCGGAGAACCACGAACTGCGAGAGCAGTTGGAACGGATGACAACCATTTTCGACAGTCTCAGCGAGGGGGTTGTTGCTACTAGTGTTAAAGGCGAGTTTCTGCTTGCCAATCCGACAGCCCGAGGCATTGTCGGCATGGGACCGACCGATGATCCGCCGGACGAATGGAGCGAGCATTACGGCACTTTCTATATGGATAAGGTCACACCCTATCCTAACGAAAGACTCCCTCTAATGCGAGCTATGCGAGGAGAGGTTACAAACAACGTTGAATTGTTCATTCGCAATGAGGATAGACCTGACGGGGTTATTATCAGTGTGAGCGGAAGACCGCTGCACGACGCTTCGGGGGAGTTAATTGGGGGCGTCATTCTGTTTCGCGACATCACCGGGCTGAAAGATATGCAAGATGAATTTACCGAGACGATGTCCAGTTACCAAAATCAAACCCAGGTGTTGGATGCCATTTTCAATAGCATCAGCGACGGTTTGATTGTCGTCAATGAGTACGGCGAATATGTGATGTTCAATTCACGCGCCGAAGAAATGGGGGCGACGAAGCTGCAAAGAAAGCACATCAAGGATGCGCCCAGGTTGATGGGTCTATATCGACCGAACGGTGAATCGCTTTATCCCGTAAATGAACTGCCGCTCACCCGGGCGCTATTGGGAGAGAACGCGGATAACGTCGAGATGCTGATGCGGAATGAGGCGCAGCCGCACGGCATACACATCAGTACCAGCGGACGCCCGATATTGAACCAGGAGGGTCACGTGGCGGGCGCGGTTGCGGTTATGCGGGACATTACACAAATCAAGAGGACCGAGAGCCGGTTGAAAGAGTCCGTTGACCAATTAGAACATCAGTCACAACTGTTTGAAGCCGTTTTCAATGGCATAGGCGACAGCGTGGTCGTTGTCGATGAGAACGGAAATTATGTAATGTTCAATAAGAGAGCCGATGAAATGGGCGGACTCAAGCTGCGCAAAAAGAGGAGCACAGATTCGCCTCGGGAGATAGGCCTGTTCCTCCCGGACGGACAATCTCGATTTCCCGAAGATAGACTACCGCTCGTTCGGGCGCTACAGGGAAGAGACACCGATAATGTCGAGATGGTGATGCGCAACGAGTTTCTACCGGAAGACACCCATGTGAGCGTTACCGGGCGCCCCATAAAGGACTATAAGGGAAAGGTTACAGGGGGCGTTTCGGTTGTACGCGACATTACTCATCTCAAGAGAACCGAGAAGTGGTTGAAGGAGTCCGTTAACCAATTGGAACGTCAGACCCAACTTTTGGAATCTGTCTTTAACAGCATGAGCGACGGTGTGGTCGTCGCCGATGAACACAACATCTTTACCCTGATTAATCCGAGTGCCGAACGGTTCATCGGCGGAATGCCCACAGATCTCCCCTCCAGAAAATGGTCGGCGGAATATGGGATGTTTTATCTGGATACCACGACGGCGTTTCCGATGGACGAACTTCCGCTTTTCCGAGCCGTCGAGGGTGAATCGATGGACAACGTCGAAATGTATGTACGGAATCCCAATGTACCGGAGGGCGCTTATGTCAGCGTGAGCGGCAGACCGCTGCGGGATCGGAACGGGAAGCAACAGGGCGGCGTCATTGTTTTTCACGACATGACGGAGAGATTCCAGGCCGCGGACCGTTTGAATCAGGCGTTTGCGCAGGGGCGGTTGGAGGTGGTCGATACCATCCTGCACAATATCGGGAACGCCATCAACAGCGTGGCTGTCGGCGTCGATACCGTCTACGCGCAACTCGCTGACGACACACTTGCGTCCCGACTGACGGCTCTCGCGAACGCGCTCGAAGCGCATCAAGAGGATTTGGGGGAGTATATGACGAATCACCCGCAAGGACAGCGCGTTTTACCCTTCATTCAGGCTTTGGCATTGGACCTGAGTGAGATAGACCACGAATTGAAGGAGACGGTGCAGCGTGTTCAGGAGAAAACTTCCCATATCGTGGATATTGTGCGGACGCAGAAGTCACATGGCAGTGCGCAAGATATGCGAAAAGACATCAATCTCGCCGAGGCGTTCTCGTCGGCTATCAACGTATTGCACGATTCCATTGAGAAGCGAAACATACAGATTGAGATTGACTGTGACGATGCGATCGGCGAGATTCGTATCCAGGAAAGCCAGTTTCATCAGATGATAATCAACTTGGTCAAAAACTCGATTGAAGCCATCAATGAGCTTGTGGAGCCGGACGACACTCCGCTCATCCGGATTCGAGCACGCATCGATGCGGATTATCTCCACATTGACGTTACGGACAACGGAATAGGAATCGACACCGCTCAATCCAAGACCATCTTTTCGGCGGGCTATACCACCAAACAGAAGGGGACAGGGCTGGGACTGCATTCGAGCGCGAATTTCGTGATCGCGACCGGAGGCAAGATTAGCGCATTGAGCGACGGGTATGGGCAAGGAATGACGATCCATATCGAACTGCCCTGCTCCAGAATTCTGTCCAATTTAGCCAACAAGGAACAAACCAGGGAAACGGAGGAAAATGGATAACCGAAACACGCGCGTCATAGTTGTTGACGACCAAGAGAGTATATTCACCGACTTTCAGGAGATGTTGGGCATTACGAGAAGAAAACATCATTCGACTGAATTGGCTAACACTTTCTTGCCGATAGCCGACGACACCGGGGAAAGTGTTGAATTGCTGTCTTATGAACTTTCTTACGCTTCGAGCGGCGATGAAGCGGTTAAGATGATTCAGTCTGCGAAGGAATCGAATAAGCCGTATGCGGTGGCTTATATGGACATCCGGATGCCGCCGGGGATTGACGGGATTGAAGCTATTCGGCGAGTTAGAAAATTCGAGAAGGACATCGAGATTGTTATCATGACCGCTTATAGCGACAAACCGATGTTGGCTATCGTCACGAATATGGAACTGCTTCACAAACTGCTTTATATCCGCAAGCCCGTCGCGCATGAGGAGATCCAGCAGATTACACGGGCACTCGTCGAGAAGTGGAACTTGGAGCAGGAGGCATCACGGCAACAACAGAGGCTGAAGACCGTGCTTGACGCCAACAGTGACGCTATCGGGCTGTTTGGAGAGGACGACAAGCTACTGTACGCCAACCGCGCCTATTACGAGCTGTTTGACATCTCGAAGGACAAACTGAAACAGTTGTCGCCGGCAGAGTTGTCCAAGCGCATCGAAGCGCGTCTGCGAAAAGTGGTGCATCATCACGCAGACGACAGCAACAACTTGGAGAACCTCGGAGCCATTATGGAGGAAATCCGGTCCGCATCTGAACCGAGGCTGTTTTACCGGTTTACCATGCCGGTCGAGAAAGGAGAGACGGAAGATTACGGCAGCATCGTCAGTTATCGTGATATGTCCAAAGAGGCTCAGATTCAGCGCATGAAGGCTGAAATCATGTCCTTACAGCAGGAACTCACCAATTCCTACTCATTCGACGGCATCATCGGCAGCAGCCAAGCGATGCGAAAGGTCTACGAACAGATTCAACTGGCTAGCGATGATGACATCAACGTGCTTATTCAAGGCGAGAGCGGTACGGGCAAAGAGTTGGTGGCTAAAGCGATTCACTATAACAGCGCAAGACGCGATAATCGATTCGTGGCGGTAAACTGCGCCGCCATCCCGGAGTCGTTGATTGAGAGCGAGTTGTTCGGGCATGAACAGGGCGCATTCACGGGCGCGGCTGCCCGACGTATCGGGAAATTCGAGGAAGCGAACGGCGGTACGATATTCCTCGACGAAATCGGCGACATGCCGGTATCAAGTCAGGCGAAGTTACTGCGGGTGCTCCAAGACTGGCGGATTCAGCGTGTCGGCGGCACGGATTATATCAACCTCAATCTCCGCGTGATTGCGGCGACCAACCATGACATCGAAGCCGACATGAGAACCGGACGTTTCAGGAAAGATTTATACTATCGGATCGCAGCCTTCCTCATCGCTATCCTGCCCCTGCGTGAGCGGCGTGTGGATATTCCGCTCTTGGTAAACCATTTCGTGAAGAATGCACACAACCCTCAGAAACACATCACCTCCGTTGCGCCCGATGCCTTGAGTGTTTTGATGCCGTATCACTTCCCCGGCAACGTGCGCGAGTTGAAGAATATCATTCAGCGATCGGTTATGCTTGAGACCTCGGACATGCTGCGAGCGAGCACGTTGGCGCTACAGATAAGTGATGAGGCGCGGTCGGTGATCGACTTCGAGAGTTCATCTCATCCGGACAACATTCCCGTGTTAGCCGAGCTTGAGCGTCAAGCTATACTACACTCCCTGGAAGTTACCGGCAACAACATCACGCGGGCTGCCAAGGCGTTAGGGATCGATAGATCGACCCTGCACCGGAAAATGAAGATTTACAGCCTCAAGGAATGACTCGCCGGCAGACCTTTTCCGCTTGTGGCAAATTGCCGCAGCGTGTTGCGTTCTCCAACAGATAGCCCCTCACTACGCGTTATCACTGGCTTTCCACGTCCTTCGCTCGATCAATCCTTCCCAAACTGTTGGAGAATCCCACAATCCGGTAAAAACCGGCGTATTCCCCCGAACCCGCGCTATCACAGGGTTTCCCGCCTTTTCTCGACATTGGCACGGTTCTTTCTATAGTATTCTCCCATAGTAGTTCCAAATCTATCACACATCATCGCGTAAGCGACGAAAGGGAGAATACTTGATTATGACAGTTGTTGTACCAAGAGAAGGGGCAAACGCGCCCCAAACGCGATCTTTTCTTAAGCATTATTGGTTTCTTTGTTACATGGCAGTTATTTTAGCCGTGTCGTTCACGGCTACGGTGAGGGCTAATGGAGACGTAATCACAGCAGTTGGGTCTATTCCATCTCAGAAACTATCGGCGGGCGGGAACGCAGTAACCTTTAACGTGGCAAGCAACTTCTCCTATCAGCCCAGTTACCTGATTGCAACCTACAGCGCTTCATCCTCCGATAGCAACGCGGCAACAGCCAGTATGTCGGGATCTACCGTGACAATCCGTCCGGTTGCCGCGGGGTCAGCAACAGTTACAGTGACCGCGAGTGTTACAGACCCGTTTAACGACTACCCTGACGATTCGGCCACTCAATCGATTAGCGTGACGGTAGTAGCGCCAAGCAATCCGACGCCTAGGACGCTGACAGCGGTCGGGTCTATTCCTTCGGTGACGCTGACGGTCGGCGAGAACTCACACAACGTGAACGTGGCGAGCTACTTCTCTCATTCTGACGACTTAACTCCAACCTACTCCGTTTCATCCTCCGATAGCAACGCGGCAACAGCCAGTATGTCGGGATCTACCGTGACAATCAGCCCGGTTGCCGCGGGGTCAGCAACAGTCACAGTGACGGCGAGTGTAACAGATGCTGAGGACACGACGTTAACGGCTACTCAAACGATTAGTGTGACGGTAGCGGCGCCAAACATCCTGAAGCTTAGTACGCTTACGGCGGTTGGGTCTATTCCATCACAAACTCTATCAATGGGCTGGATCGGAGTAGCCTTTAATGTAGCTAGCTACTTCTCTCATTCTGATGACTTAACTCCAACCTACTCCGTTTCATCATCCGATGGCAACACAGCAACAGCCAGTATGTCGGGATCTACCGTGACAATCCGTCCGGTTGCCGCAGGATCAGCGACAGTAACCGTGACCGCTAGTGCGACGGTCCATGAAGAGATAACGATAACGGCTACTCAAACGATTAGCGTGACAGTAGTGGCGTTACCTACACTTACTGCGGTTGGTTCTATTCCTTCGATGACACTGTTGGTTGAGGGGAACTCGCAGACCGTGAATGTGGCGGGTTACTTCTCTCATACCGGCGACTTAGACATAACTTACAGCGCTTCGTCCTCCGACAGCAACACGGCAATAACGGGTGTGTCAGGGTCTACCGTGAAAATCAGTCCGGTTGCCGCGGGTTCAGCGACAGTAACCGTGACCGCGAGTGCGGCAGTCGGTGAAGGCAAAACGATAACGGCTACTCAAACGATTGATGTGACTGTAGTAGATCCCACCCCAATCTCGGCGCCTGTTCCTATCCGGACGCCGCACACCGTGCAGCCACCCGAAACAACTGTCCCTGATCCGATACCTCCTACTCAAGATCCGCCTCAAACCTCGAACCCAATTGATGACCCAACGTCGCAACCGTCCAAAATTCAAAACCGTCCACCAGTTGTTGTGGGTTCTATTGCCCCCATCGTGCTGCCTGTGGGGGACAGTCAAAGTGTGCAAGTCCAATTCAGCGACCCGGACGGAGATACGTTGAGCTATTCCGTCTCGGGCGGCAACAGCGCCGCGTCAGCCAGCATGACCGGAAATACCGTGACTGTTACGGGGCGCGCCGCGGGGGAGGCAACTTTCACGGTGACGGCGACAGACACTCACGGCGCCACCGCCACGCAGACCATCGACGTGACAGTATCACAACTGCGTCAAGCGATACCTCGTACTGCCATAGTGCTGATCAAGGTGTCGGGCGACAATCAGTCGGCTCCAATTGGCTCTGCGCTTTCGAAGCCGCTGCTGGTCGAAGTGAGGGATGGACAGCAGCGTGTAATACAAGGTGTCCCGGTGCAGTTTGAACTCGCCGAAAGCGGTTTGACTCTCGAATCCACGCCAGCCACGGACGCCAACGGACAAGCCTCCGCCACATTGACGTTTGGCGATACTACCGGCGAATTCGCCGTAGAAGTGTCTGTCACCGGAATAAACGAGCCTGTCGTGTTTACGGCTACAGCCACATCGACACCGCTTGATGTCGTATACATTGACGCTCTTGAAACTGATCCCAACCCAAATGATCCTACGATGAACAGGGTTTACGGAGTGAGTTTCAGCCCGGACGGGCAAACGCTCGCCAGTGCACACGGCGATAGGAGTGTACGGATGTGGGATGTTGAAACGCACGAACTCAAGCGTACTCTCGGCGGATCACTCGAAGCCAGCAGCATTGAGCGTAGAGGTCACAAGTCTGCGGCGCGTTCGGTTGCCTTCAGCCCGGACGGAAGCATACTGGCAAGCGGCGGCAGGGGCGGACGCGTGCTCTTATGGGATGCCGATACGGGTAGACTCAAGCAGTTCATACTCAGACACTCCGGCGGAATCTGGAGTCTCGCCTTCAGCCCCGATGGTAACACCCTGGCAGCCGCAACGGAGGGTGGCTATGTCTATATCTACGATGTTAGCAACCTGAAGAGTGTGGAGCGCAAGCATCGGTTACGCGCCCATTCGATACGCGCGTGGAGCGTTGCCTTCAGCCGGGACGGAAGATTTCTTGCCAGTAGCGGCGATGATACGTTTGTCCGTCTCTGGGATTATGAGACCGGTAGAACGAAAAAAGTGCTCAGGGGACATGAGGAGCAAGTGTTAAGCGTCGCGTTCGGTGCGGGGGACACCCTCGCCAGCGGCAGCGCGGATGGCACCGTCCGGTTGTGGGATGTCGACACCGGATCCTCTCGTATTCTTGCCGGACACACCGATTGGGTATTGGGCGTGGCGTTCCACCCGAACGGCGAAGTCCTTGCCAGTACGGGGAAGGATATGAGCGTACGACTCTGGGATACGACATTTGGTGTGCCTCTCAACACGCTGGAACGTCATACGCAATGGGGGCGTTCTGTCGCGATTAGCCGAGGCGGGATTCTCGCAAGTGCGGGCGACGATTATTTAATTCACCTGTGGGATACGGGTGTGAGTTCGGACGATGCGGTAGAGGCAGCAGAAAACCGCGAGGATGCGGCACAGCAACAGCCGACTGCTCAGCTATTACCCAATTACCCGAACCCCTTTAATCCGGAGACGTGGATTCCCTACCACTTGGAAGCCGCGGCGGATGTCAGTTTGTCGATTTACAACGTGAGCGGACGGCTTGTGCGTACCATGGAACTAGGTTATCAGACGGCTGGACTTTACGCGAATCGAAGCGATGCTATCTACTGGGACGGTAGGAACACGCATGGCGAGCAGGTGGCAAGCGGCGTGTACATCTATCGTCTGACCGCGGGCGATTATTCGGCGTCGCGCCGCATGGTCATCGTGAAGTAGACGGTCGGCGGCGGGTCAGACGCAATCCGTAACATATTCTCCCATATGTGATAGAGAGCTACAGTGTGATAGAAAACTACAGGTGGATTGAGTCTGGCCCGTTCGTGGCTGCTAGTCCACGGCAAGCAGGGCGGCTTGACGTGTGATTCTTCTACTTTGCGATAGTAACAAAAAGCGTCTCCTTTTCGGTGAAGGCTTTACCGATGGGAGGCGCTTTTTTGTTGGGGCTGGGGATCAAGTTAAGAACCTGTTTGAAAAGTCATTTCGAGTAAAATCATGCGTCTCGAAACCGAGTTTTTTCTTCAAAACTCGGTTTTTTTTCTCGCACAATTCTGTAGGATCAAGCGAGTGAATAACGAGTGCGATAGAGATCCCCTCAAACGACTGAATAAGGAGTGATCAAACGAACGGATAGTGAGTGCGATACCGATCCCATAGAAATCTTCAATGTCGAGTGTTACTTAATAGTACGCCAATACCCCTGTCGGAATAATTCATTCAGCAAGTAACACATATGCTACAATAGGATTGGTTCAGGCATTCAAAGACGGAAATTTTCTTGGTGTTTGTAAACCCGCTTGATAGCATCGTCCGAGTTATGCATGTTTTGTTCATTGGTGGACACAAGCAAGATTCCCTGTGATGGGATTCACTGCTTTGGTACCCCGTTTGAGAGAGTAGCGATTCTAAAGCATGACTCCGCCTGAACCCGTTTGTGAAAGTGTTACTTGAGAGCGCACCATTACCCCTGCCGGAATAATTCTTTCAGCCCTACGATATATAGATTCGTAACACGCCGATATTTGTGATTACGTTAAACCGCCTCGACGTGCATCAGAACGAAGACACTCGGACGGAAATGGGGTAATATCGCCAAATGTCAACACATCCTAGCGAGCTTTCTTTGACGTGACTTACCGATCGCTTTGCGTCCGTCCGCTCGCACGCTTTCGCGCTCGACTGAAGGCATCGATCATTTTCTCTCGCTCAGGTAATATCTGCGGCTCTGATGGTTTCTCGGGTTCACCTTGTGTTACTTCGGAAGAGGGTGATGTCGCGGGTTGATCGAGCCTATCGCCTTTGGGCGGAATTCGTTGTGCGCGCGTTCGCACCTTCCGATGACCGCGTCTCATAGAGAGTAATCCGGTGCGGCGTTCCAAGATTTCCATAAGCAGAAGAGTGAGTGCCGCAATCAGTAACCACGGCTTGAGTGCCAGCAGTCGAGGTTGGCGTGGCAGGTCATCCCAAATCGCTCCGAAATTGATTCGTGTTTTCCCGTCAGTTGCGTGCGCTAAGCGTTCCATCGTTTTAAGACCGGATTCGGCGATGGTAGGATTAAACTCAGGGGAATAGGGCAAGCAGACTGGGGGAAGCGAATAATGCCCTGCTCCCGGCACTTCCACGGTTGCCAACACGGTTTCGCTCCCGTGGATTGGAATGTCCACGGCAAGCGTGTCAGCCGATGTCCAAGACAGTTTGGTTTCATCCACCGTCGGCTTTTGCCCGACAGTTCCTCTGAGCACCGTTACACTCGGAGGTTCTCTGAAGGGTGCGCCTTGCCGTTCAGGATTGAGGTGGAGTTCCACGACGCTGATTCCCTTCTTTACCTTTTGAGTAAGCAACATCTCTCCCGGCAAATTTCCCAGATCCCCGGCTGTCCAACGAACTAAGCTTGTTAGGAAGTCTCCAACGTCATTCCAACCTGCTATGGCACCCGTGTAATCCCCATCGACTTCACCAGTGTAACAGAGAACCCGTCCAATTTCTGCTTGCCACGCCGCCACAAAAGGCGCATTGTAATCGTCCTCCGTCACCGCCGCGAGAGTTGCTTCGGGTCGAATGTAGCATAGATTGTAACCCCCGATTGGATAGGGAATCTGATGCTGTTTGCCGGTCAGGGTGACCATGCCGCCCGTCGTACGAACTTCTACAGGTTCTTCAACGAACGTGCTTCGTGCTACGACGAACGTATCTTGTGCAAATAGCCGAGGCAGTTCTTCGGCATTCTGCGTAAAGAAACAACGCCCCTCGCCCCTCCGCGCGATATCGCGGAGCAGTTCGGCATCAACGTCGGAGTCGGTCCCAAGTCCAACGACGCTTACGGTGATGTTCGCCTCTCGGCACTTCTCTAGCAGTTCGCGGTATTGACCGGGTTCCTCCGAGTCGGCGGCATCGGCAAAGAGGATTATATGTCGCGTGCCCGCCTCGGCATTCAATAGCATTTTGGATGCGGCGAAAAGCGCCTCATAGACAAAGATACCGCCGCCCCCCGGACTGATGCGTAAGATATTGCTCCGAACGTGCGCGCTATTCTCGACACTTGAGAGATTGGCGATAACGTGCGGAGCACTATCGACCGCAACGACACCGAATTCATCCATCGGCGATAGCATATCAAGCACTTCAGCAGTAGCGAGGTTGGCGAGGCTCATCTTCGTTCTTCCGCCGCTTACCGGCATTGACATGCTACCGGACCTGTCCATTGCCACTACAATAGCAAGTGACAGCTTGCGGTGTTCACGCCTCAACTCCATTGAGACAGGCATGATTGGTTCAAGCGGCGATTTAAAATACCCTCCCGGGCCAAAGGAATGCTTCCCGCCCGTCATCATGAAACCGGCACCTGTCTCTTTGACCCAGACGGCAAGGTTATCCATGCCATACATACCAATCTTATCTGCCAACACGTTTTCAACCAGCACGGCGGAATACCCTGATAACTCGTCTAGAGACCACTCGTATGCAGATGGCGGCGCGGTTTTCACGTCCAATCCACCCGCTTGAAGCAATCGGGAAAATGAAGAGTCGGACGCGGTAGTAACGTGCAGAATCGGACGCGGTCCTTCAATACCGACCAGAACTCTTGCAGCGTTATTCTCGGGAACAGGATCGGTTTCAGTTCCAGCAACTCTGACCGTATACTGCTGGGTTCCCGGCTGCGTCACTTTGTCGCGAAAGATGAGACGACTCAAACCGGACGGCACCTTTCGCCGGCCCGAAGCAAGGCGCCGGTTTCCGCGCATGAACTCGAATGAAACCTCATCCTGAATTGGCGAATTAATCCAAGCGGCAAGCATAAACGATTCACCGGGAGCTACAATATCCGGCGCGTCTACCTGTGTAATGGCAATGTCATTTGTTGTATCTCTTTGGATAAGGCGGTAATCAATTGCAATATTCCGCGCTGCCGCCTGGGCCGCAGCGTCCGACGGATCTTTACCGGTCCACCTTCCATCGGAGAGTAGGAGTACCCTACCGGGCGAATCTCGAGGGATGAGAGCGAGTGCCGTTTCAATTGCACCGTTTAGGTCGGACGCGTCGTCGTACACCTCGCTGACGAATCCGGCAAATTTTCCACTCTGGGGCGGTTGTTCAATAGCGGCAGTTCGCCCAAAGGACACCACGGCAAGGTTAGAATCGCTCGTCTTGGAGGTTTGAATCAGGTCAATCGCCTCTTTATGTCTTGATTCGCCGTCGAGAGGCATCGACCGACTTCTGTCCGCGACAACCACAACGGTACCCGCCTGCATACGCAGTCTCACGGCGACTTCACACATGGCCAAAAGAATCAGAGACAACACCGCGAAACGAAGGGCAAACAAGAGACGGGAGGGAAGTTTCCAGACTCGCAGCGATACCACCAAAGGAATAAACAGGATGAGCCAGATTGGATAGAGGACTTCCATAAAAAGTTCCCCGGTTATGTTTTAGAGAACGGCGGCATGATTATTTCTTGGTGATTGGGATGGATATTTGACAGGTCCGTAATCGAATGGTTTAAGATTCCTTTGACAGCGAGTCAATCGAGGCAATTCAGTCCGCGTGGCATCAGCCGATTCATCAAACCCTCAGAGAATTGAAACTCGAATGCTATGGCTTTGGGCAAAAAACTGACGCGACTCAATACCCTTAGCTCTTAGACCCGTTGCCAACAGTAATTTATAACATTGTGTGAGCCTTGCGTCAAGGGCGACAAGTGTTGCAGCGGGGGAAACGCATCCGATCAATTAAAACAGAGCTGTCGAAAGAGTGCTTAAGTAACTGATGTCTCACGCGGTATTGAGTCGTTAATTTTCGACCCTTAGATTGGTAGACGTCTCGGAGCTGGAATAGGTTCAGAACATAGCGCTAAGCCTTGGTCAATTCCTTCAGATTTACTGTGGAGACCCTATCGCGTTACAGAACTCACTCCTACGCTGTAGACAGCCAAAAAGGAGGTTTAAGAAATAAAGTTGGGCTTATTCCGCTCAGACGTCAAGGACTGAAAGTATTGGGCATTACACCACGCGGTAATCTCGGCCGTACTGGGACTCTGGCTCGCTCCTTCTCCAGACACACTTAATCTATCCGCTCACTCGATCTCACCGAATGCAGTCGTTTGATCAGCTAGATAACCTTGATGTCTGTCCGGTTATCGGATTTAGGTCGGTGATTTGGTGCTGATAGACATATTCACGCGAATAGCAGCAGGCTGGCAACTGAGTCGGCATTTGACATAGCCCAGCACAGGAAGATTATTGCAAGAGGTCTTGAGTCAAAGCGTGCGCGAAAATTACCATGTGACCACTTAGTTCAGCATCTTTCAAACACTTATATCTCTGTCCTCATTGGTCATGGGATAGAGGTTTCTTCATCTCGTTGTAAACGTCCTTGGCAGTACGGCTGCGCCGACATACTTATCCCAGCCCTCGAAAGAAAAGAGTAGCCTATCTCAACGAGTGTGATGATATAATGAATACCGGAGAACCCAGCGGTCATTCTATTGTACAGGTTCGTAACCGGAAACGACCTCGCTGGACGTTAACCCATCCGATAGCGGTTGAATTTGAGTGCTAAACATGCCTTATCTCTGTTTAATTCCTACACTCCGCACCTCATGAGGGGCATTTAGGAATATTTATAATTTTCTTCTCTGGTAATCATGACACTAGCACACCTTGTATTTGAATCATAAATAACATTCTACAAGTTTTTAGCCCCAGCGGGGATCAACTGAGCGGATAGCGAAGGCGATAGAGATCTTGAAGGTGTATAGAAACGTAAGTTGGCCACACACTCAAGCCCAGAGGGGCGACACTTGGACTACGCTTCAATCGAAAACGCTAACAGGCAACAACTCAGCATCCTTTTTAATTCGGTTGATATACCCCAGACATAATTCACCTGTCGCCCCGCTGGGGCTTTAATGGAGGGATGTCTGATGCTGCTATACACCTATCGCCCCGCTGGGGCTTGGCGTGTAAATAATCCTCAATTGGATTTCCAAGAATTGAAAAATTCAGTAACCACACAGATTTATAGGATTTCAATAAATTCTGTAAACCCCTAAAATGGGTGCGGAGAGTAGGTTAATTGTAACTTAGTGGTTTATTTTCCAAAAAAATATGGTTAGTGTTGGGTGCCGGTGCGGTTAGAAGGGATCTCTATCGCACTCGCTATTCACTTGCTTGATCACCTACCGGCGTGGTAGAACAGTTTCTTGTGCCAGTCTCGTAAGCATTAAATTCTTAGCGAATAGACTACTTAGTGGTATTTTCGCTAAATACATATGGTAAATTTTGGGTGCCGGTAGTAAACATTGTCTGAACTGTGATTTATTGGATCTCTATGGGACTTCTATCGCGTTCCCTAATCAGTCACTTGATCACTCGCTATTCACTCGCTTGATGGATTTTGGGATTACCTTGATTGCTTGAAATGAGTTGACTAAACCGCTTCTTGAAGCCACTAGGATTTAGAGAAGAAACCAAGTTTTCAAGAAAAAACTTGGTTTCGATATGCGTTAATTACTTAGCGAATAGACCACTTAGATTACCACTGACAATTCACTTCAGTTCCCGTTACCTGTCGAAAACATCCCTTTTTCACGTGTCTAGTTCTTTGAAGCATTTTAAAAAATCATTGTAACTCAAATGTTACAAGTGTCGTAAGAACGGCGCACTTTCTGCAAATAGATGGTGTTTAGTTTTGTTCGAGTCCTTACCGTAGCGTTTATGAGTGGTTGGTCTATGTTTTGCATAACGTCGACTTGGCTGGATTCGTCCCGAGGAAGAACGTCGCGCTCGTCCCGTTGAATGCATCAAGCGTGCTGTCCGGCATGGCTAAGAATACTGCTTCACGCCGTTTATGGACTTGGTCAATTCAATTGACATGGGCAAAAGACTCATAGGATCGAATACGTCTTCGGCGAGTGGTTTCATCGTGGAAAGCCAGCCATCGATTAGAGTAGCAATTTAATTAAACCTCTGTTCTTTAGAGGAAAGGATTTGGGAATTTGAGGAAACTCTTAATGGCATCAAGCCGAAAGCAACTCATTCCGATGTGCCAGATATTTAGCCTGAAAACCGTAGTTCCGATACTCTTGTTGATGGTTTTCTTGCCATCGTTCCCGCTTGCACAGGGGACAGGCCGTATCAATGGCTACCTGCATGACAAGGTCACCGGAGAGCCATTGGCTTATGCCAGGGTCATACTGCAAGCCACTCAGTTTGCCGCAACGACCGATGTGAGCGGGTACTATGTGTTGAACGGCATTCCGCCGGGAAGATACGAATTGGTCGTTTCAAGAACAGGATATGAGCGGGTCGAGAAGGAATTGGAAGTCCCTACCGGCGGTGAAATCAGGTTTGATGTTGAAGTCCCTCCCGTAGCAATTCAACTTGAGGAAGTGGAAGTGACGGGTGAAAAAACGCGGTTCAAAGAAGAGGTGGAGATCAGCCGCACAAACATCAGTTCCGAGGATATTGTCAGTGCACCGGCTTTTGTTGAAGCCGATGTTTTTCGGACGATACAGCAACTTCCCAGTGTCACTTCACAGAGCGACTTTAGTTCCGCACTTGTGGTGCGTGGCGGAAGTCCTGACGAGAACCTGATTCTGGTAGATGGTGCGGAGATTTATAATCCGTACCATCTGGTCGGGTTATTCTCGACGTTTAACGCAGATACGATTGCCGACGCGAAATTCTTGGCGGGCGGTTATCCCGCGGAATACCCGGGCAGACTGTCATCTGTTTTGGACATTACATCCAGAGAGGGAAAACAAATCAAGGGGAAGGGAGAGATTTCTCTCCTCAGCAGCAAAATGATGCTAGAAGGACCGTTCTATAAGGGGGCATGGATTATTTCCGGGAGAAGAACCTACTTTGATCTCATAGCGGAGCGGTTCAATCGCGCGAGAGGAGAAGATCAGGACTGGAAATACTATTTCTGGGACGGTCAAATAAAAGTATTCAGTGATTTGAATTCAGAAAACAGGTTGACGTTTTCTACCTTCGATGGACGCGATGTCTTAAGGTTTTTCTTTGACGAAGAGGATTCTGATGACAGAACGGATTTTAACTGGGATTGGGGCAACAACGCTCCCAGTCTGAAGTGGCGGTTTGTTCCCAACGCGAGGTTCTTCTCGGAATTCGTCGTCACACACTCCAATTTTGACTTTGATGCGAATCTGAAAACAACAGAATCCGACGACGATGGAGATCAGGATGAAACAACCGCCGCCGCAATCAATCAGATTCAGGATTTTTCAGTCTCGGAACAATTAACGTGGTATCTGTCTCCCAAGCACACCCTCAAAATGGGAGCAGCGTTGAAGAATCTCAATATGAAATTCAACTTTCAGGTGGATAACGTCAATTTCTTCGACATCAAGCAAAGCCCCTACGTCCTCAGCGCTTTCATTCAGGATAGATGGAAAGTCAACGCCCCGCTTTCGATTCAATTGGGATTGCGCACTTCCAAATATGAACTTCATGACAAGATCTATCTTGATCCGCGCCTCGGATTCAAATACCTATTATCGGAAGACTGGGCGCTTAAAGGGAGTTGGGGAAAATTCAATCAATTCCTCTTCACTATCAATGATGAAAATCAAGTGTTGCAGATTGTCGATTTCTGGCTGCCAATACCCGAGGAATTTGATGCGATACAGAACCAGCATTTCATTCTTGGAATAGAAAGATGGTTCAATAAGGGATTTACCGGATCCATGGAAGCATACTATAAACCCTACGGCAATGTCCTCGCCAACAATCCGGATAACGATCCGGGCATTGAGTTTGACGAGTTTATTGCCGGCACCGGGCGAGTCTGGGGGTTGGAGTTATTTCTGAAGAAAACCACCGGAAGAGTTTCGGGCTGGCTCGGTTATTCGTATTCGAACATTGAAAGACGATTTGATTTCAACGGTGATGGGAGGATTGAAGAAACTGAGAACCAAGCGTCCGAGACTTACGCGCCCAAGTATTCAAGGCCTCATTCACTGAACTTGGTTGGCAGCTATCAAATAAGCAAAAATAATCGTATCTCGGTATCCTGGACCATGTCAAGCGGTCAACCGTATACGCCGGTCGTCGGCAAAGTCTACCACGAGGGCGACTCGCTGGACGATCCTTACGCGAGAATTATCAGCATTGAGGGCAGAAGGAATTCATCGCGTTATCCTCCCTATGTTCGGGGTGACATTGCCTGGATTAGGGACATCTCACCCTTTGGCGTTAACGGAAAATTCAAGTTGCAGGTCATCAATTTTACGAACCATTACAACTATCTAATCTATCTGTGGGATCACGATAGTTCGCCTTCGGAAGTTAGAGCGATTAGCATGTTTCCTATTGTCCCTACATTTGGAATAGAGTTTGAATTCTAGGAGCAATACAGTGCAGATGGTAAGAATTTCGGCAATCCTGCTCCTGTCAGCGATTTGCCTCTCATGTGAACGAGATCTGGATGTTTCCGACTTCGAAGATGACTTCGGGAATTACAAGCCGGAATTAAAAGTTACGGGACAACTCAAGCAGAATAAGCCGCACGATTCGATCGTCCGGATAATTAGAACCGAAGCGATTACGGATGCCGATGTGTTCAACGGTATTGATGACGACGGTGATGGTGAAATCGATGAATACGATGAAACCCTCCCGCTTATTCAGGATACGACGGCTGCCGTTACAGTGACGAATTTAAATTCGGGCGAAAAGTTCGAATTTCAGTATGTTGAGTTGGCTGATAGGGAGATTATTCGGTATCGTGACGATTCCCACGGCGAAGGTGCCGCAATTGTAATACCAGACGGCGGGTACAAACCAATATCAAGCCGTTTTCAGGTGGAACTCTATGCTCAATATCGAATAGAGATTTATTCCAGAATGTTCGATAAAACGATTACCGGCGAGACAACGGTTTATCCACCGGTTGAGTTCATTGATATTGATACACTCTCGGTCTTTGACGACGATCGCCTAACGCTAAAGAGCGATGATGAAAAGGCAATCTATTGGAAATCCGATTTGAGTGTGACTTCCTACATCGTTACCGTTGAAGTGCCGGAGCGCGTCCGTAACGGTCGAATAGTTTCTTCATCCATTGCATCATATCCATCGTCTAGAGAAAGAGATTTGACGGAAACGCACGGTGTGTCTATCGGAAAAGAGAATTTTTATGTGGGCCGAAAATCGAATGCCGGCAAAATCCTGAGAGTCACGGTTGAATCGCTTAGTCCCGAGTATGGCCGCTATATTTTTTTAGCATTGCCGTTGAACGATGCACGAAGGTCAAATCTTCGAGATCAAGATGGAAAACCCGTGATGGGCGCTTTCGGATCAATCGCGGAAAACACTATTCATGTATCAATAGAAGAATCGAATTGAGACTCACCGTTCGCATAATCTGAAGGTAATGTGGGAGATGCCGCCGTCATATTCAGTTTCATAAGGCTTCCGTTGAACACATCATGAAATTTACTGACGAGCTTATTGAGGCATATGAGAGGCACGCCCATGAAAGAGCGGCCAATTTTCCCGAAGAATTCAAGAGACAGGAACGTATAGAGTTTCTAAATTTTCTGAACAAAGAACAGCGAAAGACCATCCTTGAAATTGGGTGTGGTCCCGGTCAGGATGCCCGGTTTTTTCAAAGTCAAGGATTCAGCGTTTTTGCGATTGACAATGCGCCAACGATGGTCAAACTCACGAAGGAAAGGGGAATCCCGGCACAAGTATTGGACTGCTACGAGCTCAACCAGATTAGCGAAACCTTTGACGCGGTGTATACTATGAATTGCCTGCTACATATACCAAAGAAAGATATCGGTCGAATTTTCCGTCTGATTTCTAGCCGACTAAACGGCGAAGGATTGATGTATCTTGGTCAGTGGGGGGCAGAGGATTTTGAGGGGATATGGACACAAGACAAATATGAACCGAAACGATTTTTCTCCTTCTTTAGGGCTGAAACACTCTTGAAAATGGTACAATACACGTTTAGATTGGAATACTATCGCCGGATAGAAGTTCGTAAAGGATTGACGTTTAATTCTCTCATTGTGCGCAAACGATAACAGGGAGAGTCGAGTGGAAGAGAAGCATTTCAGTAAATGCGGTAATGAATTCGACACCAGATTAAGGGTTTTCACATGAACAGCCAGCAAAAGACGATAACCGAAACAGAAGTCACGATACGTCCATTGCAGCTTGGCGATGCCGAAGCAGTCCAACGTTACGCTTCGGATGAACGCCTGGCTCGCACGACTACGATTCCCGAACCCTACCCTCCGGATGGCGGCAAGACGTTCGTCAAGAATGCGGTTGAAGCGCACGCGAGCGGGAAAGAATTCTACTTTGGAATCCTTGCTAATGGCGAGCTAGTTGGCGCCCTAGACTTTCGTTCGATTGATCGTGCAGATCGAAGTCTCGAATGCGGATACGCAATTGCTGTGTCCAACTGGGGCAAGGGGATTACCACCAAAGCGCTGTCGCTCGCGCTCCGTTACGCCTTTTGCGAACTTGACATGGATATCGTCCGATCGAGCTGCCTCAGCCGAAATCTCGCATCGGCGCGTGTGCTTGAAAAGAACGGATTTCGAGAAACCGGTGAATATGCCTCCGAGATTCCCAAGTTCAAGGGCGAACCGTTCCGCGGATTTCAACTGACAAAGCAGGAGTGGCTCGTCAATCATCCTAAAGAGTGCAGTTGAGACGACTCCCGTTGATGGGGTCAGCGTCCTCCATCGCCTGTTGCCGCAGTGGTGCATGTGCGTATCGGGTCTCCGAATAGCCGCGCGACAGGCCGAGGTTTGGCTAACCGGTATCACTTTTCCGAAAAAGATCGAATCCGTGAAAGACCGAGTAAAAAACCGGACTGAAAGCAGAAGTATCGCACTCTACGATTACCCAAATTACTACGAGTTGGCATTTTCATTTCGTGACATCTCTAGGGAAGTAACGTGTTTTGAACGACTGATTGAAAGATACGCTAAAGTAGAAGTGGTACGAGTATTAGAGTTAGCGTGCGGTCCAAGCCCGTACCTTCGAGAATTGTGCCAACGAGACTATGAGTATCACGGGCTAGATTTGAACGAAAAAATGCTTGCCGCCAGTCGACAGAAGGTTACTGAAAGTGCATGGACAGCACAATTTCACAAAGCCTCCATGATAGATTTCACCTTGGACGCAACTTACCAGTTTGCTTTCGTGGCGCTCGGTTCGCTGTACGCACGGAACTCAGAGGAACTGTCTACCCATTTCAAATCGGTGGCGCGTGTCCTCGAACCTGGAGGGCTTTTCATGCTGGACTGGTGCGTAAACTTTGGTCGTCCCCCTGCGTATTCAGAAGAGGGTCAGTCGTGGAGAATGGAGAAGAATGGGGTTGAAGTCGAAGTGAACGTCAAATTGAGTAGCATTGATGCTGCCGAGCAAATTGTTCGGGAGGTTGCCACTCTAAATGTGGAAGACGGCGGTAAAACTTTGACGATATCTAGTTCAGATCTACGAAGGGTGATGTATCCGCAGGAATTTCTCCTAATGGTCGATGCTATGGACGAGTTCGAGTTTGTAGGTTGGTGGAATGACTGGGACTTAGATCAACCCTTGTCTTGTGTGACAGGTGAGATTAGTCGGCCCATCGTAGTGATTCGGCGTGTCTGAGAGGTATGAGCCGCTGAAAGCCAATACTTTCCATATCTGGACGTCGTATCGGACAGATATGTGTTTCACGGGATGGCGAGATTGTCATGTAAAGATAGGTGTTATGGCAATTTCCGGTTTTAGTGCGGTAACCAATGAAAGTCAAAGATCTTCCGGAGGTAATACAGTCTCACTTGGTCGGCTACACATCAGATGGCGCCAATCTCAGGACTGAGTCCTATGCGGACGTATTTCACTACACCCACCCGACGAAGCAGAACCTGTTTCTTAAGGTTAGAGATGCGATAATAGCGCCGCAGGAGCCGGACTTGCGGTCAGAGACAATCGCAATGTCGTGGTTAGAGGGTAAACTCAATGTTCCTAGCGTGATATGTTTTCATGAAGAGTACGAGGCGCAATATGTGGTGATGACGCAGATTGAGGGCGATTCGGGAATTCACCAAAACGCAATGGATGATGTTCCCAATCTCATTCGTGAGTTTGCTTCCGGTTTGCGCCAAATTCATTCAATTAGCACGGATTCATGTCCCTTGGATTGGCGTACGGAACGGTATATCTCATGGACCGAGGGCTTAATTGAAATGGGAGCGTTAGACTATCAGATGCCAGCTGGAAAGACCAGGACCTTCCTCAAGAGGGAGTTGTCCAGTATCAAAGCAAGTCTACCTGCGGCGGAAGATTTGGTATTCACCCATGGTGATTATTGCTTGCCTAACATCTTGATTCAAGATGGTCGCCTGCGCGGAATCATTGACTGGGGATACGCGGGGATTGGAGATCGGTATCGCGACTTCGTATCAGCCTACTACACGATCCGCAGAAATCTGGGGACTGAATGGGTGCCTATGTTCTTCGAGGCCTATGGTCTCCAAGACCTAGATTGGAATAAATTGACGGTATATCAGAAGGTGCATGATTTCATTGACTAAAATATAGGTAAGTGTCTAGTGCTTAGTGGTTAGCGGATCCCTATCGCTGTGATTGTCCATTCCGATAATCCCATCCACAAACCGGCAAGATGGGTATCCGTACTAAGTTCTATTGACTTATCATCGCAACCGGGCAACCAAGCGCGGTGCGCAGACACATGCCACTTCGCAGGGGATCTCTACCGCCATCGCTATTCGCTCAGTTGGTGGTTGAGTCTCCCAACCCGTTGTTCACACATCAGGCCAGTTTTCGGACTCCCGTCAATCGACTTTCCAAAATCGCGGTTTCAGTGTAGAGATACGCATCTCGACCTACAACCAATTTGCACCGTATGGTTTGGAGTTCCTAACCCGCATTGGCTAATGGGCGGGGACACCCCGCCCCTACGATTCGGAGTTTCTCGGCGGATTAAAGATAGACGTCAGTTAGGTGTCAACAAAACCTAGGCAGTATTTTCCATGCTAACTCAGATTTCTTCTACCGTACACATGTGGTCCGAGATTCATGGGGCGGCTAGAGATGAACTTTATCTGTGGAACAGCTATCTTATTCAGGTGAAAGATCGGGACATTTTAGTCCTCGTCGATCCGCTTCCACTGTGCGATGAAGGAGTTCGACAAGTTGAAGAAATCGGTACGCCCACTCACATAATCCTTACCTGCAACTGGCACCTTCGAGATTCACGCGCGTTTAAGGAGAAGTGGGGATGCGAGATCCTGCTCTACGAGAATCATGTGCAGGAGGCTGAGATTGAGTTCGAAGGTATTCTTCAAGATGGCGATGTGCTTTGGGATCTTGTTGAGGTGGTTCGCGTACCGGACGTTCGGCATCGTGAGGAGGTCAGTTTCTATTTGATACCGGATAGCGTGTTGATCGTTGGGGACTTGATGAGCGGCGGAAGGAAAGATTGCGGTATCCCTGACGGGGAGTTAGGATTCAAAGATCCGGCGTACTTGGTAGACCTGGCCAAAGCACGACTTTCCCTCAAGGCTCTTTTGCATCTTGAATTTGATGCCTTATGTTTCGGTCATGGGACACCCATACTTTCCGGTGCAAAGGAGGTCTTGAAGCGATTTGTGGAGTGTGACACTACTTGGGAAGAAGTGGAACGAAGGCGCGAAGAAGGATTTCGTCTAAACCCTGGACTTGGGAATTTGCACCGCACATAACAGCAGATTCCCAAGTTCCCTGCGTCCACAATCCTCAAACGGCTGCGTAGTCGGAGGCACGAGCGTTGTTACCCGAAAGGATGCACGATGAAGATCGACGAACCGTTACTCAATGAAACCTACTTTCGAGCCAATCTCAAGAATTGGAACGAAAGGGTCGAACACCACGTCGGAACCAAGTATTACGATGTTCAAAGATTTCTCTCTGGCCGATGCACGTTGGGACCGGTCGAACTTAAAGCACTTGGTGATGTCGCCGGAATGCGAATTCTCCATCTGCAATGCCACTTCGGCCTCGATTCCCTTTCTCTCAGCAGAATGGGCGGGATCGTGACGGGTGTGGACTTTTCCGACACAGCAATTCAGAAAGCACGCGAAATTGCCGAAGTGGCTGGGCTGAGTGCTGAATTCCACTGCGCTAATGTCTACTCTGTGTGCGATATTCTGGATTGTGGTTCATTCGATCTGGTCTTTGCCTCTTACGGCGTGTTCTGCTGGATACCGGATCTCTTTCGATGGTTTTCGGCTGCGAGCGCAATGTTGAAGCCTCATGGACGGGTTTTCATCGTCGATGGGCATCCAATGCTCGACATGCTTTCCTATGATGCGGCCAGTGACACACTTTCATTCAACGGGCGCTATTTTCACGAGAAGACGCCCGAACTGTGCACTGTCGAGGAATCTTACACAGGTGACGGCGGCCGCCTGGTCAATTCCACTACCTATCAATGGTCTCACCACCTGGGTGAGTTCGCCACGGCAGCTGGATCCGCTGGTCTTACAATCCAAATCTTAGAGGAGTTTTCATACTGCTATTTTCGCAAGTACCCATGCCTGGTTCAACGCACTGGCGGCTACTGGGAGATTCCGGATCGCGATTGGCCCCTCATGTTTTCCATGGATTGCAGCAAACGCCCATAGTGTAATAGCACAGTTGGTTGCTATCGTGTCTTGACCCTACGCAACTGTATGTGTGAGTTTGCAAACTCCCGTAACTTTACAGTTAAGAGCCTGTTCAAGTAATAGGTGCCGTAACCATTTCTGGACATTTGAGAATGGGTGTTTTCATGTCCTTGTTGTTCCTGCTAGACATCTGTCGGGATTCCTTTGGTATGGCCCAGATGTACGATTGTCATACTCAGGAAGGTCAGGAAAAAGGAAACCGCATCGTTCTTGCGCTCAATGAGATTATCCTCCGTGCGAACCGCTAACTCCTCGTCAATTAACGATGTTATGGCTTTGTCTATCTCGCTCTCTGAGATGCCAGCATTCTTTGCAAGATCCGCAACCGATCTCTTGCCCTCCACCAATTGTCTCAAAACAGCGATGACGGTAGGATTGGAGAAGATTCTTGCAAGATTCGATATCTCGGTGTCCGATGCTTTAGATAGGAAATTATCTATATTACCCCGCCAAAACGCGACGCGCTTGTTCTGGTCTCCGGAAGAGTGACGATAGGCACCCACATAGCCCCACGCGATTGGCCTTTCGGCATCTGTGGGAAGGCGACACGATGTTTTGAGCGCCTCATTTCCCTGTATTTGAAGAAAAGCGTCCGATTCACCTGCGATATCCTGAAGTCGCTCTCGCAGAACAGCAATCTCGCGCCGCATTTCTTCCAGTCTTGCTTCGATCTTGGATTCATCTCTAACTTCCTTTGTCATGCTAATTTCTCCTTTCAACTGTTTTCTCGAGCGATACAATCGCCCTTCGATTGTACTCACAGGTACGTTCAATTGCTGAGCAATCTCTTTGTACGACATGCCATCGAGGTAGTGAAGCGTTGTCACCAGCCGATTCTTTTCAGATAGCGTCTCAATCGCGTTTGAAACGGTCTGACGCATCTCCTTTTGTTCTAGTAGCTCATCGGGTGTCGGAAGACGCTTGGATGTGCCGATGAATTCAGCCATCTGAATCTCAAACTGTCCGTCACGCATCACTTCCTCATGCGAGAAACTATGCGTCTGCCGGCGCAACCATGAAATGCTCAGGTTTTTGGTGATACCGGATAGCCAATTTGCAAACTTCGCGGCTTCCTGAAGGGTAGAGAGCCGCGTGTACGCCTCAATGAAGACTTCCTGCGTCAGGTCTTGTGCATCGGCGGGATTCTTTACAAAGTGCAGGGCGAGCCGATAGATGTCCCGTTGATGCCGCAACACCAAGAGCCCGAAAGCGGTATCATCTCCGGCTAATGCCCTTTCAACTAATGTCTCATCGGCTAAATTTTTCATGGCATCCTTTGCCGTCGCAACCCGTGAATCGGTCGCGAGACCACGAGGCTTTTTGGCTTGACTTATCGCCTGCTTGTCATATCATGTAACGCTAGACAGCGATACCCACTCGCTAATATAGTCGCACGTTGAGCGAAAAAACTGACGTTCGTGCCGAAGTTATTTTTTTGCGGTTACCAACCGTATACGACAATTTTAATTGACAATGCGCTATAGCGCCAACTCCAAAGTAAAGGTGATAATAGACAGACCTATGGGGTCTCGGCACCCTGAACACGGATTCATATACCCCGTGAACTACGGCTATATTCCCGGAACCCTCGCCGAGGATGGCGAGGAGGTTGACGCCTATGTTCTGGGGGAGTTTGAACCTCTGGTTGACTTCGAGGGAGTTGTCATTGGAATTATAGTCCGTAACGATGACAACGAAAATAAATGGGTTGTCTCACGGCATGTTGACCGGTATGGGGCAGATGAGATTAGGGCGTTGACGGAATTCCAAGAACGCTTTTTCGATTCTCACGTGATTTCATTCACTCAAAAGCCCGCGAAATAACAGATCCGTATTTGATGTGCACCCCTTACTCCCTTTCGGAATAACTCATTCAGCAAATAACACTACGTCTTTGAATCTATGCAGGCTTTGAGAAGGTGTTCCTTCGTGGTCTGGTTTTCACTCCAGCGGAGTGAGATGTCAATAGATTACTTGAACTCACGCAAGAAGGGCTGTAGATATTTATGACGGAAGAGTTATGCATTCGCAAAGCGCGGGTAAACGACAGTGAATTCGTCTTTACCACAAAGAAGGAAGCATTCCGAGATTATGTGGAACGGGTTTCAGGCTGGGACGAAAGCCATCAGAGGGATTTACACAATACGCGATTTGCTAAGCATGATTTCCGCATTGTCCGGTTTCGTGGAATTAACGTTGGTTTCTTTGCAACGTCTAACACGTCCGAGGCGGTTAAGCTCCATCAGTTGTTTATCCTTCCTGAGTACCAAGGCAGGGGTATTGGGTCGGCGTGCATGACACGGATTGTCAAGGATGCTAACGTCGCACAAAAGCCTGTGATGCTTCAAGTGCTAAAAATCAACACCCGTGCTATCGCCTTCTATCAAAGGCTGGGATTCACAATTGCCGATGAGGATTCTAGCCACGTCCAGATGGAGAAGTTGCCTGAATAAACTGAATTGTTATCCTGCGTTCAACCGTTATACGGGTCGTGGCGCCAAATACATTGGATAATAACGATAAAAGAAGTGGTTGATGAAGGATGAATTGCACTCAGACGGTAAGCTGATTCATCGGTGGCGTTTGCTGCTAAAGTGCTTCTTCTACGAGGCCCGTAAGTGTCTGAAAAATTCAAGCTGGTTGCAACTGTGCATATTTTTCTAACGAACAACGAGGATGAAATCCTGCTCTTGAGACGATTCAACACGGGTTATGAGGATGGCAAATACAGCGTGATTGCCGGGCACATCGACGGCAACGAGGAGGTCACGACCGCCGCAATCCGGGAGGCGAAGGAGGAGGCAGGCATTGAGATCCGGCCATCGGACATCGAAGTGGTCGGAGTTATGCACAGAAAGGGAACCGACGAACGCGTGGATTTCTTTCTTGCCGCCTCCAGATGGAAGGGCAGCATTGTCAATGCAGAGCCGGACAAATGTGATGATTTATCTTGGCATTCTGTCCACGATCTACCCGTCAATATGGTGGCTTATGTTAGGCGTGCACTCGAAAACTATCGGAAGGGCAAGTTTTTTGACAGTTTCGGTTGGAAAAGATAGGAAGAAGGCGTGGTTTCGTGAATCCGATTTTGGTGCTTTGCTTCTAGCTGGTTCTGCCCTTCAGACAATCCCTTGACACCCCCTGAATTTGTCGACCAACAACACCTTGATTCCGTATTGAACGTTGTGCTTTTTCCCTTGAAATCGACTCATATCGCCCAACACATGGAGAATAAATATGGAAACCGATTCAATTCATGACGCGGCAGCAAACGGCGACCTGGATGCGGTAAAGAAAATCGTAGAACTGGATCCGCAGTTAGTCAATGAGGATGACAAATATGATTGGCGTCCCATCTTTCACGCCGGATTAAGACGCCATTACGATGTTGTCAAATACCTCATAGACTGCGGCGCTGATTTGGCAGCGCATGACGGCTATGTCCTGCACTACGCCGGCGAGGTGCCAGACAATAAGGAGGTCGTAGCGTTGCTCGTTGCTTACGGCGGGTTGGATGCGCACACCGAACCGGCGACCGAACTCGCGCGGCAGTTTATCTATGCGGTTTTCTTAGCCAACCTACCCCGGGTAAGCGCCATGCTCAGTAACAACAGAGAGCTAACACGAGAACGTTACGCGCGAGGCGATACGGCGTTGCACCATGCCGCGCGAAACGGAGATTTTGAAATTGTGGGACAACTGGTCTCCTGCGGTGCGGATCCGAATGCGATGTCAGACCACGGACACTTTCCCTTATACTGCGCCGCCGGTCATGGGCACCTAGAAACTACCCGATATCTAGTGGAAAATGGCGCGGATGTGGGAGCAAGGCTCAGCGATGGAAAAACGGTCCCTGAATGGTTGAGGCAATTTGCAGATCATGACCGCCGATTTAGAGCTTGTCTGGATTTGTTGGAGAACTGATTCATATCTTACAACGGTTTTTTTCGCCCGCGCAATGGTACACATTGGCTACTTGAATTGGAATGCAGACCTTGCATGCGATTAACAGACAAACGCCCAATAGCCGAATGTCCGAACGAACAAAACCAATAGATAGCCCCATTATTGTGCTAGGTGTGGAACGAAGCGGCACATCTGTCGCGGCGGAGATGATTCACAGATGGGGTGCTTACGCCGGAGAAGCCGACAAGCTGCACGAGGCGGATGAGCACGCTCCGAGGGGTTACTGGGAATATCTACGGCTTTGGGACTTCCTTGCTGAATTGGGAGAGTTTTCTTCCGGCGCCAGTTGGTGGGATTCGGATTTTCAGAAGCGGGTGGAGGACAAAGCTTCCGACCCTAAGTACAGAAGAACGGCAATAGATCTGATGCGAGAAATGCGGAAGGATGACCGTCCTTGGTTTTGGAAAGATCCTGCACTGTGTCATTTTCTTCCGTTTTGGAAACAGTTGTGGGGCGATCCCCTTTATGTCATCACGGTTCGGCATCCGCTTGACACGGCGGTATCGTGGCAGCGATTCATCATGCCCTCCAAGTTGGAAGGCAATGTTTCGTTTGTCCCGATGAACCTTCTTCGGTGGCAACACATGATGATACAAATACTGGAACATACGGGGGCAGCACGTAGGACCTTTATTGCCTACGAGGAGGTGCTACGTGAGCCGCGCACTCAGGCTCGGAGACTGGATGCCTTTCTGAACTCTCGGTTTGGAAATCGAGTGTCACGTATTGATGGGATGGTTGATGTCGTAAATCCCCGTCTGTGTCATCACAACCGCGATATTACTTTTCATAGCCTACCGGAAGCTACGAGTGAGCAGAAGGCACTCTATGCGTCCCTCCAAAGTATGATCGATAATCCGCAGCAACCTTTCGACAAAACGGCGTATCCCATGCCACCCGGTTACCTCGAGTTTCTAAAGGTTCAAGAGGCTTTGCTTAGGGCATACAATAGCACCAAATAAGCGACAAATACCTAACGTCGTCAAACATTTTCGCTCATTGAGGTCTAGTCATGCGCGAATCCCCCACTCTAACAGATGAACTGGCTCAACGCATCAACAGGGTAGGTGCGGAGATTGCCGTTAGCCAGTACGGCAACTCGGAAAATGTTGGAAGGTTCGGAAAAGCAATTGCATTGAAAGCCGGTCATAAAAATGGCGTCTACTGTTTTTCGGGCGAAGATTTAAGCCATTTGGACGAAATCCTCGCCTTTTTTGGATCAGATGCGATCAATCCCGCCTTTTACCTGACTTCAATGGGGTTTACCGAAGAACTGGGGACGGCACTGACCAATTCCGGATTTTATCAAAGCGATTTCAAACAGACCGCTCTTTATGGACTGCCTTCCCAAACGATGTCTGCCTCTGTCCCCGGCGTTGAGATTGAGAGAGTAGATGGGAATACCTTAGAAGTGTTCTTGGAAACGGTCGCCACTGGTTTTGAATGGCCCTCGGAATGGCGTGAATATGCCAAAGACGGCTTGCGTCAGTGGTCGGCAACGGAGGGATTTCACGCCTACTTGGCTAGATGCGAGGGCGAACCGGCTGGCGGAGGCGTCCTGTTCGTTTACGACGGGGTAGGCTTTCCCTGTCATGGGGCAGTAATTCCCCGTTTCCGAGGAAAAGGCTGCCATACCTCTCTACTGCACCACAGACTCCATGCGGCGCACGAACTTGAGTGTCATCTGATAATCGGAGGCGCCGACTTCGGATCTATCAGTTTCCGAAATCAGTTGCGCGCCGGGCTTCAACTTGCTTACATTGAAAGCATTTGGACGAAGAAAGAAAACTCTTGAGGAGATCTAATGTCAATTGAATCTCAAGCCGATTTTGAAGGCATGTCACGGGTCGGAAAAGCGGTTGCGGCGGCGTTGAAGGCAATGTCGGATTACGTTCGTCCGGGAGTTTCGACTGCCGACGTGGATGGCGTTGGCGCGAAAGTTCTCAGGGAGCACGGGGCACGGTCAGCACCGCAGATCATTTATGATTTCCCGGCTGTTAATCTAATTAGCGTGAACGACGAGGTAGTTCACGGTGTCCCCGGGGATCGCATGTTATTGCCCGGCGATATGGTAAGCCTCGACGTTACCGCAGAGTTGGATGGATACATCGCGGATGCAGCCAGGACCATTCCCCTCCCACCGTATTCCGAAAAGGCGGCGAGATTGTGTCGGTGCGCGAAAACAGCGTTTGAAAAAGCGATTGCCGTTGCTCGTGCCGGCAGACCTATCCATTGTATTGGAAAGGCTGTTGAGCAAGCGGTAAGGAAAAGTGGATTTGCCGTAATTAAAGGGTTAGGCGGTCACGGTGTTGGTAGACATATCCATGAGAATCCGTTCGTTTCCAACGTCTTCCATCCAACCGATACACAGCCGCTGACCGATGGTCTCGTTCTCACAATCGAGCCGATGATTGCGGAACGTTCGGGAAGGGTTTTTGAGGATGATGACGGCTGGACTATTCGCACAGCCGACGGCGGTTTATCCGCCCACTATGAACACACAATAGTGATTAGGGAAGGAAAGCCGATTCTACTTACGGCGGCGTAGTTTTATTACCTTCTGATAACATTATATCTGCACTGAGGCAGATTTTTCCGTCTCGCTTTCGACAAACACCTGGAAAAAATAGGAGATAGAGCCTGACAGAACGCTAGCACATCAAGTCAAAAGGTGAGGAACTGGCATGAGGGAAATCTCAAAATGAATTGCACATCTCCGCGGCCAAGACAATTCTGGGATGATTACGCTTCTCAATTCAAGAATCGGAGTTTGGCTGAAGCGTACGAATTGCGTCCACCATATCCTAATGAGTTGTATGAAATTCTCGTCGGATTGCTCGGGAATGAGAACTCGAGAGTTTTGGATGTTGGTTGTGGCCCCGGAAAGATAGCGCGAATACTTATTGACCGGGTGGGACATGTTGATGCGGTGGATTTTTCGCTTGAAATGGTGCGAGTGGGGAAGTCGCTCGCTAACGGCAATCACCCAAATCTTAGGTGGATTCACGGGCGCGTTGAAGGGGTGGGTTTGAATCCGCCGTACGATATGATCACTGCGGGATCGAGTATCCATTGGATGGAGTGGAGCGTCGTTTTTTCGAGATTTGCGGAAATCCTGACAACGGGTGGGCATCTTGTAATCATTGATGGAGATCGCCCGGTTGAATCGGCTTGGCATGAAGCGGAACTTTCGCTTATCCGTAAGTATTCCACCAATCGGCACTATGAGGAAGTGGATTTGATTCAGGAACTTGTGGACAGAGGACACTTTGAACTGATTGGAGACAGATGGACAACGCCGGTTGTCTTTTCTCAACCAGTCGCAGACTACGTTGAATCCTTTCACTCGCGGCAGAGCCTATCGAAGGAGCAGATGGGTGCTGAGAACGTGAAAGCGTTTGATACTGAACTAACGCATGTCCTATCCGATTTTGCCAATGGTGAGGGCATCATTGGATTCGACGTCTCGACAAGAGTCACTTGGGGAAAGCCGTTAGCGTAGGCGGAAGTGTCCGCAACACCTAACACGTTCGCTCGACCTTTCGTCGGTTTTTCGCTGTTGTTCAGCGGCGACCTCGCACAAACCGGGGCTGGCAAATACTGCTACGTTATGTCATATAGTATAGACATCTTTCCAAAATAAGTATCCATTTGGCTTGAATTTACGTTATATCCTTTCAACATCTTCTGTTGTAGAAAGGATATACCCATGAGTCAATTTGAAAAAGCAATAAAGTTGTCAGATGAGCAATTTCTGAGAACGGTTGGTATTGACAAGGCAGCGTTCAACCTTATTTTGGAGCGCGTGGCGGCTTACCTCGAAAACCTTCGAGAAGAACGTCCGATGAAGAAACGAGGAAAGAAATCGGAGATAGCATTGACCGATCGCCTTCTGTTGACATTCACCTATATGCGTCACTATCCAACCTTCGCCAGATTAGGTGCAGAGTTCGGTATCAGTGAGTCTTACGCAAATAAACTCTATCATCAGATACTTGATGTGTTGGTTAAGGTGCTTTCGCTGAAGAACCGAAAGCACTTATTAGAGAGCAATCTGCAAACCATCATCATTGATGTCACCGAGCAACCGATTGAACGTCCAACCAAAGGACAGCGTGTGTACTACAGCGGTAAAAAAAACCCATAAAAGTTCAATTGATTGCATGTTTGGCGATGTTAGAACTATTATCGGTTGTTTGCCGCAAGGGGAGTGTACACGATTTTAGAATCCTGAAGGAAAGCCGTGTAGCGATTTCTCCTGAGACCGAGAAGTTGGCTGACAGTGGTTATCAGGGCATATCCAAGCTGTATGCCAACAGTTCGACACCTATTAAGAAACGTCGGAGTGCGCCCTTGACTCCAGAGGCGAAGCAATTCAACCGGCAGTTGGCAACACAAAGAGTTGGCATTGAGAATATCGTCAGACGGTGTAAGATTTTTCGCATCACCAAAGACATTTATCGAGGCAAACATCGCAATTATGGGAAAACGTGGAATGTGATTGCTGCCATTGTGAACCTGAGATATTGCTCGACAAGTTGCCAGACGGTGTAGTTATTCTAATCTCCAAGATTGCTGTAACCACATGGATCCATTTTGGAAAGATGTCTTATGAAGTGCGGAGAACATTCAAGTGAAACAGGACACGACACGAGAATTACCCGTAACCATCAGATCTGCCGTACAGGCTGACGCCGAGATTGTGGCGCGTATCTATATTGATTCGTGGAATGCCGGATTCGGCGAACTTCTATCGGAGGCAAACAGAACCGTGACGCCAAAATGTGTTGAACGCTGGCGGTATGATCTTGTCCAGTCTATCCCCCATCGTTGGTGGGTTGCGGAGTCTATGGGTGCCATTGTCGGATTCGTCGGGATTTGCCCCAGCCGAGATCCGGTGGATGTCCAACTCGGTGAACTTGATACTATCGCTGTTGATCCGCCTTACTGGCGCGCCCGTATTGGCAAGGCGTTGATGGCAGTTGCCCAGCACTTTCTCCGTGTGGACGGCTACGATGAAGCGATTCTGTGGACGGTGGACGGCTACGAGCAAGGGATTGCTTTCTATGAAGCCCTGGGATGGTGCCGAGATGGCGGGGTTCGAGATGGCGGGCGCCAAATTCGCTTTCGTTGTGATCTGGCTGCCTCCAGAACGGACTCATTGGTCACATCCAAAAAGGTGAGTTGTTAGTTGTTTTGACAACGTGCTCAATCTTTAGTTATTTCATCGTCCGATGCCATTCTTCTGTCATGGCGTCGGGTGAAACCTCGAAAATGCTTTCAGATGGGTCGATTTGTTGCTCCCACACCTCCGGCGGCTCGGACGGGGTTGTGGGCGGTATTTCTGGCATTCTCTCGACATTCGGCTGCCGTTCGGCATTGGGTGGTGTCTGCCTAGCCTGTTGCGGCGGTATCCTCCCTGAGGCGGTATCCAGCAGTCTTTCAAGATCTGCCCATTCGTCATCCGAGAATTCGCCATGCAACAGCCTCTCGAAATCTATCCACTCTTCAGCAAAATCTTCATCCGGAAGTGGCGCCCCTTGTTCTGATGATTCGTAGACGATGGTTGTAGATTCGGCTGCTGCACCGGGAACGGTGGACTGTGACCGTGATTCTATTGATGTTGAATGCACGTGCATGTTAACCTCGTCTATCGCAACTCTTGCAATTCTTTCAATCTTCAGCTTTAATGGCTCCGGCAAGTCCTCATTTGTTATTAACATGGGCCGACGCATTTTTGTTACCTCTTCTAACATTTCATTGGTTAGATTCCCATCAAGGCCAAGGTTGTCCATCAAGTCCTCAAGTCTTTCCTCCGATTCTGTTTGGACAATAACCAAGCCGTCAATCTTCATGCTGTCGGATATCTTGTCGTCACCACCAACATGAGGAGGGGCCTCGGCAAGCTTATGCACTAACGCCCTCATCTCTTCTGTCAGGTCTTCCGGCAGTTCGTCCATATACCGTGCTTCAACAATCTCTACGCCATTATCATTGGTAACTTTAGTAATTTTGAAACGATCGATTTGGCTTGTCTGAGAAATGGATGTTGTATTCGTTGAAGAACTACCGACTGTGCCATTATGAGTCGCAGGCCAACTGTCAGATGATGAACTCTCTATAGTCTTTGCCACTACAGGTTCCAATTGAGCTATGTGGTGATACAATACACTGCCTCCACCAATACCGATAGCGGCGGTCACTGCAACCGCCGTGAGTTTTGCTTTCACTGACAATTTCACGGTTTCAAAACCTCCCCAAATAAATTTTTGACCTGGCACAATCATCACACCGCCTAACAGCTTTCGAACTCGACGGCGTACTTCTCGCTTGGCACGCTTGAGGCGGTTGGCGATTGCTGCATACGATAATCCTGATTTATCTCGCAACTCGTCGTAACTCGCCCCGTCGATGTAGTGAGCTTCCATCAGCTTGCGGTCGGTTTCCTTTAGACCGTCGATTGCCTTCCGAACAATGTCTTCGACTTCAGCCTTCAGCACGATATCCTCTGCGGACGGCGCAGCATCGGTGAAATCCGAACTCTTGACCGCCTCAAGGCTGGCTACTGATTCGCTTCGCCGCCGTAACCAGTCCTTGCAGGTGTTGTGCGCAATCTGTTGAAGCCAAGGCAGAAAGCAATCTAATTCACGCAAAGTGGCGAGCCGCTCGTATGCCCGAATGAATATCCGTTGTGTCAAATCTTCAGCGTCTGCCGAGTTCTTGATATAGGAGAGAACCAACCCGTAGATTGTCGTGCGGTGCATCTTGACCAACTGATCGAATGCTGACGTGTTACCAGCCAACGTCTGTTGAATCAGGTCAATTTCATTACAACGCTCGGTTCCCACGGTAGACATCCCCCTCTTTGGCATTCAATGACGTAAGACGATTTTGCCGTGGATTTTTATCAAAAATTTTGCAGTATTTGGGTGAGGATAGATACCGACACTGTATCGTTTCACTCCACACACAATTCTGTCATAGAGCACCTCCTCTTCGTAGGCGTTCCGTGCCAGATTTACCTCGTTAGAATTACTTCATACAACTGCTCGTTGAACCCAACATAAAAAGTATCTCCGACCTTCAATGTCGGGGCGCGTAGGTTACCGCTTCGCCCCATGACTGCCGCAAGGATATCATCTTGCGGTCCATCTTTTGGCGCGAAAATGTCAACCTTTTTGCCTTTTGCAACGTGGACGGATTCAGCAGTCTCAAGGCGTTCCCACACTGCGCCGGAATCAAACTTCTCCTTCCCGGCGTCTGTTCGATTCTCGACCTCAATACCCTTTGCGGCAAGAAACTCTTGCGCTTTTCGACAGGAGTTTCAGTTCTTCCTGAAATACATCCAATTTACCCTCATAAACTTCCTCCGTTATAGATAGGTTTTCGTAGCCGAATACTAGATAGCCATTTACAATCGCGCGTGCACATTTGCAGCAAGCCGACTGTAGGAGCGATCTCCAGGTCGCGACTTCTCAGAACAAAAGACGTGTACAAATTGCGCTAAAACAAATCTAACTGGGGCAGCCCCAAATGCACAATCATATTAGAAATGAACATAAAAAGCCGCAAATGTAGTAATCATGGCAAGTCTAGCACGACGCTCAATGTTCTTCAAGTGAATCTGGAGACACGACATGGAAGAGGGCGTTGCAGAGGGAAAGACGAGCAAATGATTACACTTCAGGCGGCAGCAAGGGAGGGCGCCGCCGCCTGAAATGATGCACGGTCTGTAGGGCAGGAAATCATCGCGTGGCAAAATGACTGGTATCAATGCTCCAACACTGTGTCTCGGAGGCTATCCGCCGATACAGGATAGTTTCCCCATCCGGCGACATGGAAAGAGGGCGAGCGTCCTTCCGAACGCGAACTGGGAGTTTTGAATGCGTGGTGCCGTCAAGCGATATCCGTCGCAGTTCTCCGCTCCGGTCGAATGCGACGTAAGACTGTCCATCCGACGACCAACTTCCTGGAATATATCCCCTCTGTAAGCGGATTGGTTCCCCTCCGCCAATTGAAGTAACCCACGCTTGGTCGTTGATTACAATCGTTACATGTTTGCCATCTGGCATCCATGAGATCCTTGCGTCCGGTGCCCAAGCGTGCACAATATCATCTTCAGGTGAATTTTGCGGTGACGAGGCAATCCGCTTCGTTTCACCGCCGCTTGCCGGTATAACGTATAGGTTGACCTCCATCTCCTCGAAGTAGGCAAAGGACTGCTCTAAGTTGGTTAGCGATAACTGTTCCTCCAAGCGGAGATAGGCGATGGTGTTACCATCGGGTGACCAAGTTGGCTTTAGGCAATATCCTGAATCAGTGAGGGTCGTCATCTGACCGCCTTCAACCGAAACAACGCAGATCTGTGTCTTGATACCTCCTGACTTATCGATTTTCGTTAGAACACAAGCTAATTTTTCCCCATCAGGCGACCAGCCATGGGTTCCCGCATACGATTGTCCGTGCGTTAACTGTGTGACCATCCCGCCTTCCACCGGACCTATATGAAGGTGAGCACTAGATTTCCGAAAGTCGTCCGCGGTATCTTGGGTTGGCTGCTTCTTATCGGGTTTGGGCAAGACGAAGGCAAGCAACTGCCCATCCGGCGAAATCGTGGGTTCGCGGTATCCTGCCATTAATGATTCATTGGATAGTTCAATGAACTGACTCGTTTCGAGGTCAAAGAAACCGGGACCACGGTTTCCACCATGATGGAGGAACAAGCGCTTTCCGTCGGATAACCATTGTGCGTCGTCAAAAGGTAAATCCGAATCTGAACTTATACGGCGCTCCGCGCCGTTTGTTGTGGATAGGCTAAAGGTTGCCTCTTCGTAGTTTTCTTGAAGAACGATAATCTTCCCATCTGGCGTCCATCGTAACGGCTTTGCCCCGACTTGAAGGCGTGCAGCTTTCAGTAGAATCGGTTCTCCTGTGATCTCATCTTCGGCGTTCACACTAGACGCTAAAAACCCACTTCTTCCATCTTGAAGCCAAGATGTGTATGCTACCCATTTTCTATCAGGTGAATGAACGAGATCATAGGTGCAGTAGACACGTCTGTTCATTTGCACCGCTTTCCCTCCATCAACACTCTGTTTCCATGCGTGCGTACTATCGCTAAACCAAATGCCTCGTCGTGATGAGTAAGCAATCGATTTTCCATCGGGCCACCAATATGGAGCGGTATTTTCCTTTCCATCCGTCGTAAGGGACCGCACCTCTCCGGTGCCAACCGAGACGATGTAAATGTCCGATCCCTTCCTTCCTTTGGGCTTGACAAACGCCAGTTCCCTGCAGTCGGGGGACCAGCTTAGCCAACCCGGGTACTTATCGGATTCGGTGTGCGCAAGGAATCGCGGTTCTCCACCTGATGCGGCAACTAGATACACATCAATATCCCCTGCGGCTTTAGGGACAACCATTCCGTAGCGAGTTGTTTCAGTGGAGAACGCCATCCTATGAAAGGCGATCCAATGTCCATCCGGTGACCACTTAGGCTGGTAATAGTCCGTAAAATCCTCTTCAAGTAAAACCGTAGGTTCATGAGACACACTGCCTGATACATCTGCTAGAGTCTGGATAAGAAGTTGGGCCGAGAATCCTTTAGATGTGGACCTGCTGCCAGTGTATACTATCTTCTTTCCGTCGGGTGAAGCGTCTACAGACCAAGTTAAATCAACCGTATCGGGAAAGCTCATCCGCGTAATCTCTGCTTCTTTCTTGTCAGTTTCCTCCGTCGACCCAACTACGGCTGGTATTTCACGCCGCCTCAGCTTCTGCCCAAAACTGCCATCCGTTTGTTCGCCGCCGAGAATCGCAACTTCGGTCGCCTGCGCATCAACGGCAAGTTCCCCGTTTTCGAAGACTCGCGTCTTTAGGGGCAATGGCCCTCCCAGCCATTCCCCCACTGGATAAAGCGGGCTTTGCGGGATACTCAGACTTAAAAGCAGAATTATCACGCCGCCCGCAGCGGACAACCCCAGCGGAAGGGCGGTTTTGTGGGGTGCGGTCTGAATTTGAGTGCCTTTGATGAGTTCAATTATACGGGCTGTAAATCCCGGCTGTAGTTTCCGTTCGGCAAAAGCGGTGGGTATCATGGGTATAGCCTCCTCATTCAAGACAGCTTTCAACTGTGTTCTGGCTCGCATGAGTCGCTGATTAACAGTATTCGGAGATACCCGCAACGTTTGAGCAATCTCCTTGCTCCTCATGCCAGCCATGTAACGGAGCACCAATACTTGGCGGTGAATCTCGGAGAGAAAATCCAACGCCTCATGGATCTGTTCGTTCCTCAGTTTTTCCGAGTGCGCATCCATGTCTGCTTGATGAATGTCTGCCGGGTCGTCAAAGAGCGTCATGTCAACTCGTCGTTTTCGGTCATAGTGATAGTTTTTACACTGGTTAGAAGCAATCGAATAAAGCCACGGGTAGAAACTGTCCCAACGCCGCAATGTTGACAGTTTCCTATACGCTTCGAGAAAGACATCCTGAGTAATGTCCTCAGCGTCTTGAAATTGACCCACTTTTGCGTACACCAGAGCAAAGATGCGTTCCTTGTATTTGTCAACCAACAGGCCAAATAGCTCCGTGTTCCCGGAAAGGCATTGATGAACGATATTTCCATCATTGGTGTGCATAGGCGCTCTCTCTACTGTGAATGTTGCTGTCTATATAGTAAGGATTCACCCCCGAATTATTACATCCTACTATATTTTTTGGTTCTTCAGAGTTAAGTGTGGGAATGAAACTTGCTATAGGTACATGCGTTTTTTTCTATGAGTGCAAGTTGATTTGAATACTATGCGATATGACTCTGGAGGCTCCAATGTATGCGCTTTTAACACAACTGCTTGATATTCCTAATTACTACGTGATTTCTGCCGAGATTGAGACAGATAAAATCACACTGGACATTGAATCCACATCTCAGACAACAGCATGTCCTCACTGTGGTAAAACCTCAAAAACGTTGCACGAAAGACACCGTCGCATGATTCGCGACCTTCCTATCAGTGGCAAGCCGACTTATCTACGCTTTATCAGACGCCGATTCTTTTGTGACAACTGTCACCGCGCATTCTCTGAATCCCTAGGCTTTGTCGACGAGCGACGTGATTACACCCGTCGTTACCAACATTGGATATTCCTTCAAGTTCGAGAAAACAACATCAGTGCAGTACGTCGGGTTGAACAGCTAACTTATGACCAGATTGAAAGCATCTTCCTCCACGAAGCCGGATGCCGTATCCCTCTAACCCCCTTTGCCGACCTCCGACGTTTGGGTATTGACGAAATTGCGTTGCGTAAGGGAAGAGGAAACTTTGCCTTGATTCTGAGCAACCTAGACACAAAAGAAATCGTTGATGTGCTCAAATCGCGAACCCAAGAGAAACTTAGGGCACGACTTGAACGGCTATCAGCTTTTGAACGTGCACAGATTCAAGAAGTCGCCATCGACATGTGGAGTCCCTATGATGCGGTCTGTGCCGAGTTGTTGCCCCACGCGGTTATTACTGCCGACCGATTTCATGTGATGCAGGCGGTCAACCGGGAACTCAAGCAGTTGAAGAATCAGCAAAAGAAAGTACACCCTCAAGCACTGAAAGGGGCTCACTATGCGCTGTTAAAGAATCGTCAAGACTTAACCGATAAGCAGCAAGCGACGCTTGAGCACGTATATCAAGTGTCTCCTTTGGTCAAGACAGCTCATCGGCTCAAGGAGTGTTTGCGACATATCTTTGAGTGTAAGTCCACAAAAGAAAAGGCAATTAAGCGCCTACGGAAGTGGAACCTCATTGCTGAGAAAGCGGGGTTGTTTCCGCAATTCCGTAGGACGCTGGCAAACTGGATACATCGAATTGCCAATTACTTTTGTCACCGCACGACTAGTGGCATTGTCGAAGGCATCAACAATAAAATCAAACTCATCAAGCGCCGGGCTTTTGGATTTCGAAACTTTGAACATTTCCGAATCCGAGTCATTGCAGCATTCTTATAACTAACTCCTTTTCCACACTTAACTCTGAAGAGCCTATTTTTTTTGAAAACGTTGGTGACGGAAGGGAAACTTGCTTGGACGTATTAACGAGTTGCCCGATTGCACGACAGAGAGATATCGGGAAAGGAGGGAAGCTATGAAACGAGGGAATTGACCATTTCGAAGAATGCCGGCAACGGTAATGATGGCAAGTCTAGCACGTCACCGGATGTTCTTCAAGTGAATCTGGAGAGACGAAATGGAAGGGGCGTTACAGAGGGAATGACCAGCAAATGAATACACCTCAGGCGGCAGCAATGAACCGTGCCGCCGCCTGAATTGATGGGTACGTTATAGGGCGCAAAATCATCGACTGACCAAATGACTCGTATCGATCATCCAGCACTGCGTCCCTGCGTCAATCTGCTGATACAGAACAGTTTCGCCATCCGGAGACATTGAGAGGGGGCGGGCGTCCGTGGGAACGGGAATTGGCTGCTCTAGGGAGGTTGTACCGTCGAGAAAGACTCGCACCAATTCACCGCGATCGCCAAATGCCAAATAGGACTGCCCATCCGACGACCAACTTGACGGGATGTAACCTCTTTTTAACTTTGTTGGACCTCCTCTGTCAATGGAAGCTTTAAACATATCTCCGTGCGGTTCAAACGTGATATGCTTTAGGTTTCTTCCGTCAACTGGAGCTATCCACGTTTCTCCATGCGACTCAAACGTTATTCGCTTTCTATCGGGCGTCCATGCGATTTTCATCTCGATTTCAGGTGTATTAGTAATTCGCTTGGGCGTTCCGCCCGATGCGGGAATAACGTAGACATCGCCTTCTAGCTCGTCAGTATCGAAACCCTTTCCCATGTTCTTCATGCGGAGATACGCAAGCATCGTTCCGTCGGGAGACCATGCTGGATTCGCGCACCAATCCAAATCAGTAAGTGTTGCCACCTCGCCCGTTGATACAGACACGACGCATAGTTTTGATTCAACGATTCCTTCCTTTCGGAATTCACTGTCGATAAACGCAATCTTTTGACCGTCGGGAGACCAGCGCGGGTGTACTAAAGGAAACCCGGTGCGCGTCACGCGTTTAGAGGTTCCACCTTTCACCTCCGCGATGTGGAGATGTGCATTCACTACAGGCATCTCGGGTGAGGATCCATCGGTTGGATTCTTAATCTCGCATTGCACGATTGCAATCCGTTGTTCATCCGGAGAAAGAGTTGATTCACCGAATTGCATTCCCTCCGGAAGCGGAATAGGCAATGGAGTCAACAACCCTGTTTCAATGTCGAAGAAGCAGGGACTATAGTCCGTCCAAGTTAACGAGAACAGACGAGTTCCGCCGGATAGCCACTGCACACGTTCTTGCAGCGACAGACGCTTCACATCTGAACTCATCAGGCGCTTCTTACCTGCCTTGATACTTAGGGCGTAAGTTTTCTCGCTATTATCTGGTTCTAGCGTGATGATTTTCCCATCGTTGGTCCACTTAACCGGTATTCCATATTTATGTGAATTAGTGGTTTTGAGAAGAATCAACTCTCCCGACAACTCACCTTGGGAAGTAAACCGGGAAGCGTAGATCCCGTGCGGGCGATCTGGCGTTCTGCGGAGGTAGACCAGCCACTTTCCGTCAGGTGAAGAGAGGTGTGGGTCGCAATCGGAGCCTTCTAATATCCTCGGCTTTCTGCCATCCAACGCTTGAATCCACCTTTGACTGCCTGTGAACCAGGAGGCACCACGTTTCGACAAATAGGTAATCCACCTGCCGTCACCGGACCAAGTTGGTTTGATATTCTCCTTACCGTCTGTAGTAAAGGGCCGCTCTTTTCCTGTCACGATAGAGACGATGAAAATATCCGCGTTTTCACCTTGCCACTTTACGAACGCCAGTTGCTTGCTATCAGGTGACCAACTCAGTCCATCTGGGTGCCTGTTAGAACCGGTTCGCGCCAGGAAACGCACATCCCCGCCGGACGCGGGAATCAGACACACCTCCATATCCTCACCGCTTTCAGGGCTAGTTCCATTAGTGGCGGGAGTGTGACGATGAAAAGCAATCCACTTGCCATCGGGCGACCACTTGGGTTGATAGTAGAATACATCGTCTTCATCCAGTAACACGATCGGTTCGCTGTCTACGTCTGGAGATTCGGATACTACGGAACGTACGACCAAACCGGGTGGTATAGTTGTATCAGGCCTCCCTCGGCTGTAGTGCACGACTCTCCTTCCATCCGGTGAAAAATCAAGATCCCAACTAGGACGGAAATCATCAAGAAGGTGTAGCCGTGTTCGCGTTTGTTCCGGTTTGGGTGAGTCCTCCGGTTCCCCGGCTGCAGCAAATATCTCGCGCCGCTTCGGTTCCTGCCCGAAACTGCCGTCTGCTTGTTCACCCCCGAGAATCGCAACTTGGGTCGCCTCCGCATCAACGGCAAGTTCCCCGTTTTCGAAGACTTGCGTCTTCAGGGGCAATGGCCCTCCCAGCCATTCCCCCACAGGATAAAACGGGCTTTGCGGGATACTCAGACTTAAAAGCAGAATTATCACGCCGCCCGCGGCGGACAACCCCAGCGGAAGGGCGGTCTTATGGGGCGCGCTCTGAATTTGGGTGCCTTTGATGAGTTCAGTTATACGGGCTGTAAATCCGGGGTGTAGTTTCCGTTCGGCAAAAGCGGTGGGTATCATGGTAATAGCCTCCTCATTCAAGACAGCTTTCAACTGTGTTCTGGCTCGCATGAGTCTTTGGTTGACAGTATTCGGAGATACCCGCAGCGTTTGGGCAATCTCGTTGCTTCTCATGCCAGCCATGTAACGGAGCACCAATACTTGACGGTGAGTCTCGGAGAGAGAATCCAACGCCTCATGAATCTGTTCATTCCTCAGTTTTTCCGTATGCGCATCCATGTCCGCTTGGTGATTGTCGGTGTGTTCGTCAAAAGGCACAGTCTCAATCCGTCGACTTCGCGTGCGGTGAAAATTCTTGCACTGGTTCGACGCAATCGAATACAGCCACGGGAAAAAATTGTCCCACCGCCGCAATGTAGATAGCCTTCGATAGGATTCGATGAAGACATCTTGGGCAATATCTTCTGCATCCTCAAACCCACCGACTTTGGCATACACGAGGGCAAAGATTCTCGCCTTGTATTTTTCAACCAACAGAGCAAATGCCTCTGTGTTACCGGAAAGACATTGATGAACGATGTTGCCATCTTCGGTGTACATGGGCGTTCTCTCGGTTTAAGCGGTGCTGCTGTCTATGTAGTAACCATCAACTCTCGAATTATTACATCCGGCTGTTTTTTTAAGAAAAATTCGGTGCAAGGATGGAGCCTTTTAGAACCTATTTGAAAAGTCATTTCGAGTAGAATCATGTGTCTCGAAACCGAGTTTTTTATAGTTTGTATCAAATGACCCTATGAGCTAAACTGATAACAGATGGTATTTCCATCTATCACTATCAATTCATGGAGGTCATTATGAAACCACAAAGTAACTCAACTTACGGTATCAATCGTCTGGAATCAAAGACGGCGAGAGCGGCAATCATTCAGAAGATTGCGTCAGACTTCAATCTGATGCCTATTCTCGCCGAAGCCTACTATAATCAGATTTCTTCCTACTTTGCCCAGCACGCCGATATCAAGCTCACATCAGGCCAAATCTGCTATGAAGCCGTAGCAGCCGACGAACCGGCAGGTAAACACATTGCCTTAGCCAAAAAGGTCTCCTGCCAACTCACGTTCAATGACGTGCACACCGACCTTGAGGTGTTAGCCAATTATGGACTTGCAGGACTCAGACGACATCGAATCTTACGGTTAACCAAACAAGCCTATGACCAAGATGCCTTGCTCAGCTATGAAGATTTAGCGGTGCTATTAACCAGCAGCCCGGCAACAATGAACCTCAAGATAATCCGCGGATAGACATTCAGTGTCTAGCCATGAGTCAGGTTCTTAAAAGCCAAGACATTCCAGTTTAAAGGAGGAGAAAACGTGCCACATCTAAAATTCGTCCTACCCTCGTGCATACCAGCGGCGCTGGCGCTTCTCTCAAGCACCGCAGGGGCAGTTTCGAGCAACGATCCTGAACGACATTTGGTAGCGTTCACCTTCCATGCTCCTGATCGTCGTGCCAGACTGGACAACTTGACGGGAGAGCAGATTAGCTGGTTGAACAATAGCATCTTTACCGGCGCCGGTGTGGAGTACGTGGGTCAATACACCTGTGAACACGGTCCGACATTCGAAGAGCTGTCAGAGAGTCTGGTTTTCCTCAAGAAGTACTGTACCAAGCACCTCTGGCCCACGCTTTTCCTGAATACGATGATAGGCTACGATCCCGGTAATACGTGGCATCATTCCGGCGCGGCTCCGCAAGCCAATGAAACACCCAAGTTCCAGACATTCCGCGGACTGGACCTGGATAACGCCGGAGGAGCACGAGAGATTTTCGAGGCAAACTGGAAGGTGGCTCTAGAGATCGCGAAAGCGTTAAACGCGCCGAGGCTAATGTTGGACTTTGAGGCATACAACGACAGACGAGCGGACCAGATTGGCGGAAAGCGCAGCCTCGCCGAATTGCGTGGAGAAGAACTGGAGAAACTCAGAGAACAGATTCATTCGTTCGGTGCCGAATTAGCCGACATAACGCATGAAATCTATCCGGGAGCAACGCTCTTCTGTCTCTATACGGCGCTCGGATACCCGGGCCAAACCCGCGGCGAGTTTAGTACAATTGCACAACTGACCGTGGGCATGCTGAAACGTTGCAAGCAAAAGAAATACAATCTGCGAATTTTGTGCGGCGGTGAACTTGGGCTAGGATATACGCATCCCAATCCCGACTATATGACCCAGATGATTCAGCGGCGTGCTGTACTCGCGAAGCCCTATCTCTTGGAATATCCAAACCTGGAACTGTCCGGCGTACACGCCCCGTTCATGGATCAGGAAAATCGAGCTTACTGGCAGACGGACGACAGAGTTGGGGTAACCATCCGTACAGTGGAAGATATGCGGCCATTGTATGAGTTATTGGTGAAGAACTATAACAGTTCTTGGTTTTACGGGGCGCGCATCGCCTTCAACTCGTTCGGTCCCGATTCAGAACGATTTTCGAAGGTGATGGGTGCCGCGATAGCAACGACATCGTACGCGCCGCTTGATCCGAACGAGTTGGGCGATCAGCTCCCCCCGATGCCCTTGATGCCGAAAGTCGACACATCCGGGTTAAACATTACTAACGCACATACGGTAATCGGCGGTATAACCCTCGTCGATTGGAGGAATCCGGATGCTTACGGGGTTACGTTACATCCCTACGACAAATTTCCCGAGATTAACGGTGTGCTTGCTACTTCTGTTCCTCCGGAGACGGACGAAAAGTACGCCGCAGAATTGCGAATCGGACGTTGGGAGGAGGGATTGGAGACTTATTGGCGTTCGGTTTGGACGCGCGTAGTGCTCAGCGACATTTCGGGCCATGCCGGGATTGCCGTAGACATTAGGAATGCCGGCGAGCACCAAGGTACATTCCATCTGCAGGTTAGCGACCACACAGGAAAGAATTTCCATCGCGCTTACGGCCTCGTACCCGGTGAATCTTTTACTATCGCTATAGGCATTGAGGAATTGACAGAGAGAATAAACATCACTAACCTCAAAGCGGCTCAGTTTTTGACCGGCAAGCGACCGGAAACGGATTTACGATTTCAGATAGGCCCCCTCGTTGCCATACCGAAGCATGAAGCGGACGAGTAAACGCTTACTGCAGTCACAGTATAGAGCCGATCTGACAACTATGGTTTGTGGGGTGCGCACCGCGATCAAGCGAATCAATAATGAGCGAATTGCGACTGCGATAGAAGATCATGATAGCACGCCATTATCCCGTCGGAACAATACTTTCAGCAGAGAACACCCGTTTCATGTTCTATGACAGGCTTTGAGAAGCTGTTCCCTCATAGATTGCTTTCACTCCAGCGGATCAAGCGACTGAATAAGGAGCACGATAGTAGAGTCTATGAAATGTCAATAGAATCATGATGAGTCCAATCTCCATTCCAGCGGTGATCAAGCAACCGATCAGATTCAACTGAGCGAACAGATCGAGCAAGTAGATAGCGAGCGCGATAGATATCCCAAGTCGATAGGTAATCCCGTGCTATTGTGTTCCCATAAAGATCCCTCAGGTAGATAGTGGGCAACAACAAGAAATGTTAGGACTTACGCAAACACCATACTGATAGCAGGAGATTTCAATTGTTGTCGTAAAAACTCACTCAACATTCCGTGTTTGACCTGATAAATCGTTCGACCAGTCTGATACGCAATAGCTTGGAGTCGAATCCAGACTAACAATGTACAACCGATGTGGTTGCGAACAATTCGAGCTAAACGACATTGACACCGTTCAAGTCCGGTGAGTTGTTTGGCTTCTCGGTGAAATTGCTCAATCTTCCATCGCCAGTTACACGCTTGTTGTACAACTGAAGTGTCGTTTTGAACGAAATCGTTAGTTACGACATAATCTGTGCGTCCGGTAGAAGACGCGACCCGAAATAATTTCACCTTATGGTTTTTGGGAAACCCTCTGATTTTGATGCGTTTGCCTGCATTAAGTTCGGTTTGTGTCCAGACTAAGTTGTCAATCCGTTGGAAGGGTTCAGCGCCATTTGAATCGTCAACACGCCGATTGGTTTTCAGTGGGCAGTAATAAGTTTTCCCCAGTCCTTCAATGTGCAACATGAGGGTTTTGGTGGCATACCAACTATCCATCAACACCGCTTGAAAAAGAAGATGTTTCTGGTAGACCACCAGAGATAACATCTCCTTGGCGTGGTCTAACTTCGTTTTACCGTCTCCCTCTGGGTCGTAAATCCGATAGTCAATTATCCAGAATCGGTCTAAGTTTGGATTAACATAAACGCAGGTGACTACACCGATGCCGTTGATGACACCGTGTGCGTTACCACTGTATTGACGACGCACTAACTCAATGCTCCGGGCGTACTGTTTGTCCAAAACCGTGTCATCAAAGATGACATATCCTTCTTCAACTTGAACCAAGTAGGGGTTAACGTTTTCCCACACCAAACGAGGGGGAATGCAATCTCCTGCTAGATAACGGTTTATCATGTCATGACTAAAATCCTCGCTGTGGTCAGCAAAATGGGTCAAGGTATAATTAATTGGACTGCTCAGCAGATACTGACAGTAATCAAGTCGTGTCGGTTTCGCCATCTTTACCTCCTTGTTCCTTAGTGTACTGCTTTCTACCGCTCGCGTCTATCTGCTTTGCGTAAGTCCTATCTAAAATGAAACGAAAGGACTTCAGACTACGATGAATAATTCACGACGTACCTCGCTCGGTCAAACAATGGCTCAGATGAGACAGCAATATCAAGCGCGAAGCGCTCAAAGCAATGCAGGTCGGTACTCGCCAAGTTCTCCAAGTCCCCCTAGCTCCCCATATTCCCCTCCCTCAAACATAAAACTTACTCTGGTCGGTCCAAACTCGGTCACAAGAGGCGACACTGCGACCTTCATCGTAACTGTACACCCATCAGAGCTTAGTCCCGCGCCTAAGTACAAATGGGAATCCACAATACGGCATGGCAAAAAGGAAATTACGATTTCAAAGGATTCAAATGCTTCCTCCACATGGGAAGGAATAATCGTTATTAGCAGTTCAATAAAAGTTACAGTAACTATAAATGAACAGGAATTCACCCGTACTAAGTATATCCGCGTGAAACCGAGATTATCATGGCGGACACCTACTTCCTACACGCTTGATAAGACTAACTTTGGTAGTGCGACACCTAAAGCCACAGAAATTCAACCAGATGGTACTCCTGAGCAAAATCAACACGGCTTGGGGCGAGCGAAAGGCACGCTTAAATACAAGGCGCGCAACCTTAAAGCCGCCGAAGTTCCTTCTGGACCTAATCAAGGTTTTAAGTACATGGCGGCGCATGATATTACGGGCCCCTTTAAGGTCGAAATGAATAAGCATTTTTACATGACGAAGAACATTCCACAATCTTGGATTGATTTCAGAAAGGCCCAAGGAAATGAAGCGGGGGAAGTATCGTATAAAGACATAGAGCCCGCTGTTCTTAAACATGAGGGGGTTGAAGAGGACTTGGAGACGCACAGCCATTGGACCGACTGGCGTGACAAAATACTCAAGGTTGGTAATGCTAATCACGACCCAGTATCGCAAATTGAGGCGATGTTGAGGTATAATGAAACTACCACACAATTGAAACAAGATGCAATTTCATTCTTGACTGAATTTATAAGATGGTTGCCTACTGCTCGCAGAGAAGCGGGCGAACCCTCGTCATATTTGCCTATCGACAACGATACAGGGAAGAGGAAAAAAATTGATTTTACTTATCCAGACCCACCTAACCAGAATAACCAAGATTCTAGCGACCCCAATCCAGACAACAACGACTAAGACTAGATTTACGCTACAAAAAAATAGGTTTTCCATCATGAAAATCATGGGACTCGTGTATCTTTCTTTCGCGGTGTTTTCATTCTATCTCTTTTGCGCCTGGCATCCTCTAAGCATCGCTCAGCCAACTTTAGCGACGGAGAAACAGGTAGATGTAATTGCCATAGAACCCTATCCAAAATCACTCGCGGGGGAACGGATTACGGTCGATGTTAGGGAAGTCGCTCGCAATCTACACGATTGTGAGAAAGTCTCCGAAGCAACATTTGTTCTAGGCCAGTCTAGTAACGCATATCTCTCTTCCGGGACGGTGAATCTGTTGAAGATGGCGCTTGATGGGGCTTCTATCGAAAGTTATAATGATGAATCAATTGAAGTGAGAATGAATGCGACTAAGTTGCTGGGGTTGTCAAGAAATCCCGAAGCCACACCGATCATCACCGATTTGTTACATAATGACCCCGCTTGGCGCGTGCGCGATTTAGCCGCGACATTCCTACCCGCGCTGGCAGGGGAAGCCGCGATACCGGAGCTACTTCATGCGTGGGCTGTCGACCAGGCGAAACACAGGCCGGCCATGTACGGCATTGGAGACGGAGTAATCTTTGGATTGGGAAGCGCCGGAGGCAAGGCTGTTCCCATCCTCATCCGGTTGTTAAATCGCAGCACGGAATCATCCGGCGGGAACGGGAATGCTGATCTGATTATTGAATCTTTGGAGCGCACCTGCGATAGACGTGCCATCGAGCCCCTCATAGATATTATTTCTCGTCCCACGTCCCTTTCCCACCCAAGCATGAAGGATGTGCAGAAGACAGCCGCCCGCACCCTCGCTAGCTTCAGTGTCAAATTTACTTATGGGATACAGTTGAACAATCGCGGTAGAAGGCGCACAGAGGGAGTTCCCTTGCTTCCGCAACCGAACAGATTAGTCAGAGAATCGGACCGAACTCGAATTCGCCAAGCTTTGGTAGCGGCAGGATACAACGTGGAGGAACTTTTGCAGTTGGATCCTGACGATTTTGAGTATTATCCTGATGGACTTGAGTATTATTTTGATCGGCTTGAGTAGTTCTGAGGGGCATTGGAGGTAGTCGGGACACTAAATGAGGATCACTGGCAGGGGGTGCATAATTATTAAAGGCCTACCGTTCATACCGCTATTTTTCGTCACGCTGCTGGTTTTTGCTTTGTTCTCATTCTGTCTCGCTTGCTCGCCACGGTCTCGAGTTAGTGCTCAACAACCGCCGGCACAAGAGAAGCAAGTGGATGTTATTTCTGCGCCAAAATACCCGTTTCCTCCATTGGAGCCCGGGGCATTTCACACCCCGGAGTTGATTACCGTCGATGTGCGAGAGGTCGCTCAAAATTTAGACAATGAAGAGATGGTTAATGATGCCTTTAGAGTGTTGCGTAGGGCTGATAATGCGTATTTCTCGACCGCTACGGTTAATCTGTTAAAAGAATATCTGTATAACGGTTCGTCGGAGAGCATCAGGAGGAATGCGATGGTATTACTGAGTTATTCCAGCCACCCGGATGCCATACCAATCCTCATCGATCAGCTTCGTAACCATCCCTCGGTGCATTTCCGGTCTGCCGCCGCCACATTCCTAGGGCAGCTCGCGGGCGAAGCCGCGATTCCGGAATTGGAACGCGCCTTGGCGGAAGATCGCAAAAGACACAAAAATCGCGGGTTGCACGGCATTGTTGAGGGCGTACAATATGGGCTAGGGTACGCCGGGGGAGCGGCAGTTCCTAGGCTCATCAAAACGTTCGAAGACGACATAGAGAGGCATGGTGGACAGGGCAGTTCCCTTTGGCTTATTGGCAATCTAGGCGACACCTTGGACAGGCGAGTGATTGAACCGCTGATTAACGTTATCTCTCAACCTGCATCTCCCTCTGACCCTATGATGCACCGTGTACGCCATGAAGCTGCCTCGGTCTTATATGCACTTGCATTCAAATCGCACTATGAACGGATGCTTAAGCACCGCGCCAACAGATTCGCGGAGGGAATTCCCGTGACTCCGCACCCAAATAAGAGAGTTAGCAAATCAGATAGGATCCGAATCGGTCAAGCACTGGAAACGGCAGGGTACGACACCTTTGGAATAACAGATACCGACTCAGGGGTTGATACAGAAGCCTCAAATGATAGAAATCGTATAAACAAATAGGGTCTACCATCAAGCGGCTGGATGATGAGTGCGATAGAGAATTTCATACTGCGCGCGACAATACCCTCACTACGCATTACGCAACATCGAACTGTAAAGGGTAAAAAATTCGGACTACCTAAAGATATGTTTTTCTCCACATAGATTTACAAACTGACTCTAAAACGAAGCGAAAGGACTTCAGATTACGATGAATAGATCTCGACACTCCTCGCTTAGTCAAACAATGGCTCAGATGAGACGCCGTTATAATACCCGATCCACTAGAGGAAGTAACACTCCCTACAACGGATACGACCCATCCCCTTCCCCCTCCCCGAGTGGAATGCCGCCGGTTGCCATTGTGGAGGGTGATCAGGTTGTGGTTTTGAAGACGATGGATGATCCGGCGACAGGGACGACCACGACCAAAGCCACCGCCAATTTCAACGGTTCGAAGTCGCATGACCCCGACGACGGTACAAGCCCCGGTCAGGGGATTGATGAATACTTGTGGGACATTCCCGGCGGCGACCCTGACAGCTCAACCGACCCCACCGTTTCAACAACGTATACCACCGTGGGAGAGAAGAACGTCACGCTCACCGTGACAGACAATGATGACCCGGCTGAAAGCACTTCCACTACGGTTACAGTCACCGTTTTAAAACTTTCTCTTGATCAACAACCCGAAACTATCACAAGAGGCGACGATGTAACTTTCACCGCAATTATAGAGCCTAGCGGACTCAATCTGAATCCAACCTTTAATTGGACCTTCCATGACGAATATGGAGAGGTTACAGAAAATACGGGGTCAACTAATTCTTGGAGCGGGAAGATGGTTGAGAGTGGTACGCTAGAAGTCGAAGTGACAATCAACGACGCAACTTTTATCGAAACATTGACTGTCAATGTGAATGACAGAGCATGGGAAACGGGGATTATTGTCAATGTTGACCGAACCACTTGGGGGTCGGAACGACCCAACAACCGGGAGCACCCGCTCGGGCAAACACAAACGCGCTGGACACATCCTGACTTGGGGGATCCTGAGGATACGCATCTTGATTTCCACGTTGATGATGTTAAGTCTGGACCAAATAAGGATTTTTGGTATGTGACTGATGCCACTGTGTGCTCGGTAGTAGATATAGCAATAAACAAGCATTTTTTCATGGCAGAGGAACTCCTACCGCAAAGCTGGAAGGATTTCAGAGGTGCTCAAGGCACAGAGGGCACAAATGACGTGGAGTATGCGCACATCCTGCCTGCAGTAAAAAAACGGCTCTTCAGAGTTAAGTGTGGAAAAGGAGTTAGTTATAAGAATGCTGCAATGACTCGGATTCGGAAATGTTCAAAGTTTCGAAATCCAAAAGCCCGGCGCTTGATGAGTTTGATTTTATTGTTGATGCCTTCGACAATGCCACTAGTCGTGCGGTGACAAAAGTAATTGGCAATTCGATGTATCCAGTTTGCCAGCGTCCTACGGAATTGCGGAAACAACCCCGCTTTCTCAGCAATGAGGTTCCACTTCCGTAGGCGCTTAATTGCCTTTTCTTTTGTGGACTTACACTCAAAGATATGTCGCAAACACTCCTTGAGCCGATGAGCTGTCTTGACCAAAGGAGACACTTGATATACGTGCTCAAGCGTCGCTTGCTGCTTATCGGTTAAGTCTTGACGATTCTTTAACAGCGCATAGTGAGCCCCTTTCAGTGCTTGAGGGTGTACTTTCTTTTGCTGATTCTTCAACTGCTTGAGTTCCCGGTTGACCGCCTGCATCACATGAAATCGGTCGGCAGTAATAACCGCGTGGGGCAACAACTCGGCACAGACCGCATCATAGGGACTCCACATGTCGATGGCGACTTCTTGAATCTGTGCACGTTCAAAAGCTGATAGCCGTTCAAGTCGTGCCCTAAGTTTCTCTTGGGTTCGCGATTTGAGCACATCAACGATTTCTTTTGTGTCTAGGTTGCTCAGAATCAAGGCAAAGTTTCCTCTTCCCTTACGCAACGCAATTTCGTCAATACCCAAACGTCGGAGGTCGGCAAAGGGGGTTAGAGGGATACGGCATCCGGCTTCGTGGAGGAAGATGCTTTCAATCTGGTCATAAGTTAGCTGTTCAACCCGACGTACTGCACTGATGTTGTTTTCTCGAACTTGAAGGAATATCCAATGTTGGTAACGACGGGTGTAATCACGTCGCTCGTCGACAAAGCCTAGGGATTCAGAGAATGCGCGGTGACAGTTGTCACAAAAGAATCGGCGTCTGATAAAGCGTAGATAAGTCGGCTTGCCACTGATAGGAAGGTCGCGAATCATGCGACGGTGTCTTTCGTGCAACGTTTTTGAGGTTTTACCACAGTGAGGACATGCTGTTGTCTGAGATGTGGATTCAATGTCCAGTGTGATTTTATCTGTCTCAATCTCGGCAGAAATCACGTAGTAATTAGGAATATCAAGCAGTTGTGTTAAAAGCGCATACATTGGAGCCTCCAGAGTCATATCGCATAGTATTCAAATCAACTTGCACTCATAGAAAAAAACGCATGTACCTATAGCAAGTTTCATTCCCACACTTAACTCTGAAGAACCAAAAAAACATGAGGGGACTCATGGCGATAAGGACATAAACAGCCACTATCAATTCTGGCATGTGGAGGCGCTCAAGAAGGGTACCCCCAACGATCCGGCGGCAAAAGCGGAGCGCTTGACAAAGCCGCCCGGCACAACCAAAGAGGCGTTTAATGAATATGTCACCAATGAAATAGAGGACTACTTTTTGGAGGCGAACCGTATTTGGAATGAGGAGTACGAAAGAATGGAAAGAACGCAAACAGACCCTGTACCGGACTATCTGCCGGCCGGGAAACGCATCGATTGGACGTATCCCGACTAGGATGAACAACCTCTCATAGGGAGATTTATCATTATGAAAATGATTTTGTTCACGCCGCTCGTGTTAGTCCTGTTCTTATTCTGTCTCTCTTGCTCGCCGCGGTCTCGAGTTAGCGCTCACCAACCGCCGGCACAAGAGAAGCAAGTGGATGTTATCACCAGAGATGGCAAAACGGTTGATGTGAGAGAAGCAGCTCGCAATCTAGACAATGGCGAGATGTGTCTTGAGGCATGGAAGATTCTGCGCCATACCAACAACGCCCGTTTGTCCTCTGCCACGGTGAACCTACTGAAAACCGTGCTGGATGATCATTTTTCGGACAGCGGGGCAACTGATGATTTCACGAGTATAAGGGAGCGTGCAGTCGCATTGTTGGGAGTATCCAGAAATCCCAAAGCGATGGCGATTGTCACCGATCTTATGTTCAACGACTCACATTACAGAGTAAGAGCGTGTGCAGCCAGAAGTTTAGGAAGGTTGGCAGGAGAAGAGGCGTTGCCCGCATTACTCGCAGCGCTGGAGAAGCGCAAAATTAGCAAGCTAAATGCCGGGTTCCTTTTCGCCGGTGAAAAGGCTGTCCCTCTCATCATTCAGTGGTTGGAAGTGGACTTTGCGGAGTACGGCGGCCAAAACCATGCCGAGACTTATATTAGAAAGTTGTACATGATCGGGGACAGGCGAGCAATCGAACCTCTTCTGCGTATCGTAGCGTATCCCGCCTCTCCCGCCGACCCTACGATTGAAAGGGTTCGATTCGAAGCAGCCACAACTTTGGCGCGTTTTACGTCGGAGACTTGGTACGAATACCCTCTGGAAAAGTGGTCCGCGCATTTGGCATTTGGTCCGGTGACTCCGCGAGAAAACAGGAAAGTCAACGCGGCGGATCGCAAGCGAATCATTAAAGCGCTTCAAAACGCAGGTTACGACGACGTTGATTGGCTAATACTCCCAATCAGAGCTTTAGACGAAGACGGCAAGGTCGAGTAGGACGGAATTCAGGCTACGAAACGATTATCGAAAGTGGCGTGGTAGCGAACCTGACGCACGACGATGTTGAACCCGGCGTTTATACCGTCAGCCCCACTTTTAGCTCTGTCAAGACTGTACTTGGAATGTTCTTCGGCATGGTGCGCGTCGTGGTATTGCGAATCCTAAAGGAACAAAGGAAGCGGGGAAAGTGATAGATTATCTGACACACCCGAAATTTTTGAATTACGATCCGTCGCTTCCGCCTTCGCAGCAGGGCGGCGGCGGGATGGACTTGGAACAATGATGGGATTGGCCACCCCAAACACAAGGACGACTTAGAGCTCTGGTTATCCGTTTTAGAGATCGTGCATAACACCCAGAAAGAATCCGGTGTGAATTGGCCGTTCTACTGGGCGGAAACCCTAGATATTGTGGACCCTGCCTGTGGACCGGACGGCTGCGAGGAAGGTAGCACACCGCAATTTTGGAGACCTTCTCCAGGGACACAGGATCCTAATTATCCGGACTGGACATTTCATGTGCCGAATCTAGTAAGTCGTTTGATTAAATGCTTTCCTTTCGATGCAACGCCTGTTTACTTGCCTTATTACTATCCGTGGTCCACAGAAGAAAGCTGGCACTACACGAGGAACGCGCCGTGGAGGGTAGTGACGAAGATACTGGAAGCGCTTGATGCGGCTTTTCCTCGGCTTTGCCACCCCAACTTAAGGATTGAGCCTGTCTTGGATGCATCCAAAAGGACACACGGTTCGCCTTTAGTCGCTCCCGGTCATGCGGATATACACAAGCAGATTCGAGTGATCAACGAGATTCGAGACAAGTTGGACGAAGGACACGCGGTTAAACGATTTACCGGATTCTGGTTCATGGGTTGGAACAGACCGTCTCCGGGCCACGAGGCAGAATGTACAGCGGAAGAGAATTGGCTTGACGATCGCCACTATGCGGAGGCAATCCAGAACGAACCTCACGGAATAGAAGGAAAGCAAGATGCAATTCCCGAAGCTACCAAAATCTTCCAGAATTTCCCGCTTCCTTTCTTCATTCGCCAATACAGGTTTCAATCTATAGGAAGACCCAAAAAAGTTACGGTGGGCACACGCATTCCCTACCATTTGGCTGAAAGAAAAGCGTTCAGAATCGAGATATACCGACACGATCCTAATATGCCGGGAAAAAAAGGTGAAAAGATTCGCACTCTTGATGAAGGCTACACCGGCGTGTCGCCGCAGGGGAAATTTGCGAACACCCACATGACTGGAGAGGGAATCCCGGCGCCAATGGAACTGAACGGCACCTCCGTACATTGGGACGGTAAAGACGAAAAGAACAAGGAGGTTGCTCCCGTTGCGCCTGATGCCTCGCCCCAAATGTACGAGGCATGTTTAGTTGTCGGCGCTACCACGTGCGGGTCAATTACCATAACTAAGATTCGCCCGCCGGTTGTGCTCGCCTTGACGGGGCCCGACACCGTCACTAAGGGCAATACGGCAACGTACACGGCAAGCATTACTCCCGCCAATCTTCCGTTTGACCCCAACCCTACGTTCCACTGGAAATATACTGCCGACATTCAAGGGGAGAAGGTGAGCGTCACGGAGGATAAGCGCGCAACCGACGAGATGCCTCAAAGAACGACGTGGACCATGACAATGGCGAACAGCGGGACGCTGGAGGTGAGCACTACCGTTGATGGTAAGGATTACGTCCGAACAATGAACGTAACGGTGACTGACTGAGCCTGGGTCACGGAGGTTCCAGTTACTACGGACACAACGAGTTTGGGCGCCGGAGCACCGCGGTCTCATAGTAATTTGGGAGAAGTGCAGTACGAAATAACGTTCAGGCTTGCAGACAACCTTGACGCCGAGCAGGTGAATGACGGGATATGGTACATTAAGTCCCTGTTTGAAAAGTGCATCTGTAAGGTGCAATCAACCGACTGATTAGGGAGGATCAAGCGAATGGATAATGAGCGCGATAGCAATCCCATAGTAAATCCTGATAGAGATCCACAGGTCACTAACCACTGCTTTTCCCCTCTTCCATCCTTCCTCCTCTTTGCTGCTTTTGCTGGTCACCGACTACCAACCACAGCCTTTATCTGCCCCCACGTTGTAAAAAGTTTGCCCTGTAGCGAAACCGGCGTATAATCAGTCCTGAACCACGATGCATCGTCATATATCGCCCCGCCATTGGTAAGATTAACGCGATTAGAGCCGTCGGCATTTATGCTGTGAATATCCCCGTCGTCGTGAAAACTATTGTGGGTCCTGGAGACCAGCTAGGTGCACGGCCCTCTGTAAGACGAACGGGGTTAGTGCCGTCGGAATTCGCGACGTGTATATGTTCCAGTAAACGATAAGCGATCTTCCTGTCATCGCTCCGCCAAGCAACCTCATAGATGTTGTGGTCGTTCCCTCCAAGATGTGATGTGAGACTGACCTGTTTGGTGCCGTCGATGTTCACGACATAGGTGTGATTTCTCGTTTCGATTATAATCCGTCCGTGGTCATCAGCAACTTCGTTTCCGTCCTTATCAATGAGCCACCTGCGCGGTGCATTGCCCAATTTTCAGTAAAAGTTAGTTTCGTTCCATCAGGCGACCACGAAAGATTTCTGGCTTCATGTACCCATACCACATCGTGCCGATCGGAACCGTCGGGGTTCATTATGTGTGGAACTTGCCAAAACCCCGCGATAAAGGCTATCTTCGTTCCATCAGGCGACCATTTGGGGGTAGAGCCCTCTCCTAAGTTACGTTGATTGGAACCGTCGGCATCCATTACGAATATATCGCTGCCAGCTATAGGTCTATGCCACCACCAAACTATCTTTGTTCCATCCGGAGACCACTGCGCATCTCTGTCCAGTGTAGGGTTGTCAGTTAGCCGAACGGGGTTGGTGCCGTCTGCATCCATGGCGAAAATATCATCACGAGCGCCAAGTGGTGAGTAATAGAGAATTTTCGTTCCATCGGGGGACAGACGTATGGGTCCAGGTACTCCGAACTTCTTGGTGAGATTGACAATGTTGGAACCGTCAGGATCCATCATGAAGAACATCAGACGCCTATCCCAAACCCCTTCGCGGTCCGACCGAAAGTGAATCTTTAGTTCCGCAAATACTGGGTTCAAGACCCCCGCCAGTGCCAATATCAACACAACACCCAGATATCTCATTGCTCCGTCCTCTTTCCAATCAGACAATGCTTTACCCTTTTTGATTGTTTAAAGCCTCTCGACTCAAGCGGTATAAAACCGATCCCGCCCCGTCTCCCGCGACATGAAATTCTATCACAATGCATTTAGAAACGCAAACACCCGCTGTAGCGAACGATCCCCGTGCCGTCCCGCGAGTGTAGCCGACAAGCATGATTGTCCCGAAAGTCCGCGGGATTGTCTCTCCAATCATCAAATCGGCGATTCCTTGCATTCTCCTGCCCTTGTTTCCAAAAAAATTCGGCTTAAACAGACCGATCGATAAAAGCCGATTGAAAATTACCAACTTGTCAATACACTAAACATACATTAACTATTTTTGATTGAAAAATGACTTTTTACAATGTATGATTGTGCCGTGAAGATTGGTGAATCATACCAACAATCAACTGAGATCCCATTACGCAATATTAAACTGTACCGCACCAGGTGTAATACGTAACGCAAGTTGCTACCTATAACAAAGAAACCGAGTTTTTGGTTCGCGTTTGCTAAGTTTCAGGTAAATTGGACTGATTTTCGGCAGTCTCGTGTATCCACGTCGGAAAAAACTCGGTTTCTGTGCCTCGGTCGAACAGAGGTGGCAACTTAGGTTAAAAAGCAGAAGGTTGAGGCGTTATTGGGTCTATTACTCCCTACCGTACCTCATTGACCTCTCTACTTCTGTAGAGCGAGCTAGCTCGGACTCGTTCGCCCTTTTATCCTCCCAAATCAAAATCTTAATGTAAACATAATTCCCTTCCTTTCTTTATTTCCCATCGGACTAATAGAAACAGCCTTTTGCTGATTTATCTTTTGAGCAGATACACTAGCATCTACTGCTGATATAAACCTTGAACCTAGAAATAAGCCCACGCCAACTTTCCCAGAAGTGGTTCCACTTGTATCAGGATTAAAGTCAAGGTTTTTCTCTAACGCTGAAAGCATCAGCCCCCAAGAAAACATCTCTGAAACTAGAAATATCATTCCCTTTCCACCTTGCCCGTTATAGAATTGTCCCGAACCAGATATTAGAAAACCTGAAAGCATGAATGCCACACCAGGACGCTTTTCCTCTGTGTGTACATTATTGACACTTAGAGCAAATAGAATCAGCAATGTAATTGAAATCATCTTAATCATAAACGTCACCGTCCGTGTCTCAAGTTAAGCGAGAGGGCGAGGGCAAGCAATCCTGAAGTAGAGAATTAACTTCAGCCTCTAAAACCTCTTGGCATTACCCTTTCGGCGTCTCGACGGGTGTGTTCCTCTTCCCGCTCTTTTATCCCACTATATTTCCTACCTGTTATCAATCAGAATATTGCATTCCAAGCAGCGGTGACTAGTAGAAGCTCACCTAGAAGGTGGGGACGTACTAGTACATGTTGGCAGAAATAGTTTAGTGGATTAAACAGTTAAAGGCCTGCCTTTGTACGTCCATTTAAACGGTTTAGCCATCGTTTGATTAAAGTAAGAAATAAAAGATAAAATGCGTTGATGTAATTCTTGTACAGAACCGAAGGATGCCCGTTTGAGCAATCGACGAACGAGAATTGAAAACCAAATTTCAACTTGATTTAACCAACTGGTGTGCTTCGGGAGATAAACGAACCGTATGCGATGAGTTTTGTCTTTGAGGAATTCGGATCGACTCCCCATTGATTTTAGAATGCCTCGTCTACCTTTTTCTCCCAAATCTCCCTCAATACCACATTGTTTGGCCACTAACCGAACCAGAGATTCGGATTTGTGAGTATTGAGTTGATCGACGATAAATATCCACTCGCCGTGGCTATCGCTGTCTATAGTCGTTTGGATATGGGCTGCAAAATCGACTTCGGTTCGTGTGGGAGCTAGACTTGGGCAAAGCACAAGTCCGGTTGCCACTTCAAAGTTGGCAATTAAACTCAAGGTACCATGACGAATGTATTCAAATTCTTGGCGTTCGATAATCCCGGGTCTCATCGGTTTTGTGGGTGCTTTTCGCTCTGTTGCTTGTATACCTGTCATCTCATCACAACTCACCAGGTGAGTGGATTGTTGAGCCAACTCTTGAGCTTGATGGTACAAGTCACACACTTCCTTCACTTCAGCATCGAACGTCTCCTCTTTTTTCGGGTTGAGCCAATATCGACATTGGTGAGGTTTCAAATCGAACTGCTTTTAAAAAACGCCCCACATGTCGGGGCGAAATCGACTTGACTATACCCCGTTTTATCGACTCATCGGCGAGGTCTGTGGGTGTCCAATGGGTGATGGGGCGTCCACTTTGGGAGGGAGGTTCACAAGCTAAGGCGACAATTTGACAGATTTGCTGGGCACTAAAGGTGGGGGGTGCTCCGCTACGCGCGTTGTCTGAAAGGAGATTGACAATTCGGTTGCTATAGTCCTTCTCCGTTTCTTCAACTTCACACACCGCTAAGTTCTCCGACGCCTTCGCCCATCTCAAACGCCAGGTTCGGACTGTATAACAGCTTACGGCAAGTGTTCGGGAAATCTGTTCATTGGCAGCACCTTGATTGGCAGCCAAAATAATACGGCTGCGTCGCACCAGTTGCTGCGAACTTTTCTCTCGACGAACTATCCGCTCAAGTATACTTTCTTGGGTTGGCGTCAACTCAATCAATTCTGGCTTTGGCCCCGGCATGGTAGACTCCTTGTATGCTAATATGTTCAAAATCAAATCACTGCACCTCATAAGTCTCAATATTATAACATGCCTATAACCTATAAGACAATTGCGCTGAACTGTACTAGTCGCCTTCGACATTAATGCCTAGCAAGTAAAATATGTAATTACGGGAGTACCCGACATTGGAATCATCATCAATATCCAAAGTGCTTGTACAATAGACCGAGGTACTCCGCACTTCCAAACAAAGCCGGCGCAGACGCCAGCGACTACGTTCCTTTGCGTGATACGCACGGACCTTGGCTGACCTGCCTCCGTTTTCGATGAGGTATCGGATGAGCCGCGTTTGTCTAGAAAATTGGCAACGCCCAAGTGGATAAAAAGGAAAATCAGTCCGAATATGATATGAATCCAATAAAGCGAAAAAAATTCCAGAAACCGTCCCAAATATCCATCTCCGTCGTTTCCTTCCAAGAACTCGGTGTTTTCAATCGTGTGGTACAGCGCAGTTTGGTTCGAAAAACGATTACTGAAAAGTTTCTTCCACGATGAACCCGTTCCAAACCCAGTGATTGTGCATTCCGGGTTCGGGCAGACGCTCATTCGGTCTATAAATCACCTGTGTGAGATGCCCCTCGGTCACCTCAATTTCGTAGGTATGTTGGACGGTCTCATTACCGGGTGGCACTATCAGTTTTTTAATTTTCCGTTTTTCATTCGCAATCAGATTCACCTGATGCCCCTTATCTTCCGCCGAGCAGAACAAGTTGGTAACGCGATAACGCCCGTTCGGCAGATCGAGCTTGAACGCGGCATCGTGCCTATCCCAAACGGAATCTCGGTAGTCTGGAGGTAGTTCGGCATTTCCCCCGTGATGGCTGTGCGGCGATTGCGTCTTCCAGCCGAATCTGCCCCTATCGTAGCGTAGATCCCTGTGGACGGCGTGATAGCCATCAGCCGTCTGTCCCTCCGGAGGCTGCATGTCGAACCGAATTATCTTGCGCCCGTCCTCGGTCTCGCTCCAGATGTGCGGGTCGGGGGATTCCGTCTGTTTCCTCCGGAAGAGTTTAAGATTCTTGGTCTCATGGATGAGGTCAAAATCTCTTCTGAGGTCGTCGATGTTTTCTTCGGGCGGAAGTGCCCATACAACAGTGTAATCCTCGCGCCCGCCGTAGGCGTTATGATGCAATCGGTTGATCGGAAAATAGTCAAAATTTGCCTCGTAGTTCACCAGATGGCACGCATCGTCTGCGTATACTCCGTATAGCGCGGTTGAATGGACGAACGGCGATACGTATTTAAGTTTCCCAAATGAGTCGGACTTGCGCCAGTCCTTGGCGCGCACAGTGTAAGTTGTGTGCGGTTCGATTAGGCGTGCTCCCGACACGAGCTCCGCGATCTCCGGGTTGATCCGCGCGATCTCATATGTGGTGCGCCCGAGATGGATCAGGCAGATGACCACCAGCGCCGCGGCAAATCCGTGTCGCAACCATTTCCACATGTTGACGACAAACCATGGAGCAAGCATTAGCAGGATGTAGAAATGTATGCGGTCGTTGATCCAGCCTCCCGGACCAAACCCCCACGGGGCCCTGATGAACATGACTGTGAAAACGATAGTGATGACTAGAAACACGTCACTCCGGCATACCCACTGCTTTCTGACGATCCGATACACCAACGAAACGAGAATAGCAATTCCCAAAATCGCGAGCAGCACATGATGAACTCCGATGTGCCAATCGGTGAAGTAGACGATAGACTTAACGCCCAAAAAGTAATCCTTGATCCACTCCATGCCTCTATGGCTGCCGTGTTGATGGTCCCTTAGGCTCTTGAGGTAGTAGTCCATTAGAACAAAATACATCGGAATCATGTAGAGTCCGAACCGTATTAACGGCTTCATTCCCGCCCAAAATTGTGTAGTTGTTCGCGCATACCCCTCTTTACGCGTATTCCAGGCAGTTGCGATAGCAGCGCCTCCCCAGAGGCAACCCGTCGCCAATGACATTCCCAACAGCAGCAAACCGTAAGAAGCGATATGCGAGAGATAGGTGAGAAGGGCGAGAATATAAATTACAACAAGATGTTTCACCCGGATGTCATCTTTGTGCCGCCACCAATAGCCGAAGCAGAAAAAGAACAAAGAGGTGCTCAAGGCAAAGTTGTAAAAGCCCATGAGGAGAAGATAGTTGTAAGAAAAAATAAAACCGAGCCAAGCAAAGACAAAACCGCGTTTATGCACTCCATCCAGGAAATAGAAAAACGAGACAGGAACGAGGCCGACCGCCAAGGTAAGCAACACTTTCTCGGCAACGATGGGCGGGAAGACGTAGAGGAAGGCGGCGAGCATGATATGCGACAGCCAATTTGGGAAGATAGTGATGTTTAGCTTCCAAACATCACGCATCGTATAATTCTCGTGCTTGTGATACTCCTTAAGCGTGAGGGCATTATAGATGTGGCTAGGTCCATCCTGCGATGGGAAATACGTGAAAATCCATAACGGCAGCAGATGCAGGATAAGCAACAATACAAACAGGGATTTCCAATTCATCAGTTTTAGCATGATGTAACCTATCTCTCCATCCAACGCAATTTTCGGCAACTGAAAGCGAAATCTTTCCCGCAAGGCTATCACGTGTTCTTCCCTTTTGACTAGCACGAGTCGTAAGATGGGTTCGACTGCTTATGCAAGCCGCAATCACTTGGAGATGTGTTCCACCGTGAATCCGTTCCAGACCCAGTGGTTGTGCATCCCCGCTTTTGGCACACGTTCGTTCGGTCTGAAGATAACCTGTGTGAGATGCTCGTCGGTCACCTCAATCTCGTAGGTGTGTTTAACGGTTTCGTTCCCGGACGGGATAACCAGTTTCTTAATCATCCGTTTTCCATTCGCGAGCAGATTTACCTGATGCCCCTTATCTTCCGCTGAACAGAATAGGTTCGTCACGCGATATCTTCCGTTCGGAAGGTCGAGTTTGAACGTCGCATCGTGTCTATCCCAGACGGAATCTCGGTAGTCCGCAGGAAGTTCGACGTTCCCTCCATGATGGCTGTGCGGCGACTGAGTCTTCCAGCCGAATTTTCCACTTACGTAGCCAAGATCCTTGTGGACGGCGTGATAGCCTTCCGCTGTTTGTCCATCGGGCGGCTGCATGTCAAAGCGTATGACTCGGCGGCCGTCGGCGGTTTCGCTCCAGATTGACAAGTCGGGAGCTTCAGCCTGCTTCCGTTGAAAAAGCGTGAGGTTCTTGGTCTGGTGGATGAGGTCAAAGTCTCTCTTTAGTTCGTCGAATTTCTCTTCCGGTGGATAAGACCATGCGACAACGTAATCCTCACGCCCTCCGTAGGTAGGTTGGTGCAAACGGTTGATCGGAAAATAGTCGTGATTGGCTTCGTAATTTGCCAAATGGCACACATCGCTGGCGTATACTCCGTAGAGTGATGTCCCATGATAAAACGGTGTCACGTACTTGATATCCCCAAGTGCGTCGGATTTGTGCCAGTGCGGGCCCCGCATGCTGTAGGTCGTGTGCGGTTCGATAAGCTGCCCTCCTGACACGAGCTCCGCGACTTCAGGGCTGATCCGAGCTATTTCATAAGCAGTACGCCCCAGATGAATCAAGCAGATGACAATCAGCGCTGCCGAGAATCCGTGGCGCAACCATTTCCACATGTCGACGACCAACCACGGAGCGAGCATCAGTAGTATGTAGAAATGAATTCGGTCGTTAATCCAGCCCCCCGGACCGAACCCCCACGGTGCCTTGATGAACATGATTGTAAAGACTGCCGCGATGACCAAAAACACATCGCTATTTCGAATCCATTGCCTTCGGATTATCCGATACACTATTGTAGCGACAACTGCAAGTCCAAGTATCACGAGCAACACATGATTTACCCTAATGTGCCAATCAGTAAAATAGACGATTGACTTCACTCCCCAAAAGTAGTCTTTAATCCACTCTATGTCTCTATAGCGACCGCCTTGATCGTTCCTAAGGCTATCAAGGTAATAATCCGCCAGGACAAAATAAATCGGAATCATATACAGACCGAACCACACTAGTGGTTTCAGCTCCACCCAAATTTGCGCTGTTATTCGCGCCACTCCCGCCTTCCGGGTAGACCAAGCGTCGGCGATAGCGGCGCATCCCCAGTGGCATCCCGCCCCCAACGACAGAGCTAACACCAGCAAACCGTACGAGGCTATGTGCGAAAGGTAGGTGAGAAGTACCAGAATGTACAGCACGATGAGATGATTTACCTTAATGTCGTCTTTGTGCCGCCACCAGTAGCCGAAGCTGAAGAAGAACAACGAAGTGCTTAGGACAAAGCTGTAAAAACCCATGAAGAGAAGATAGTTGTAGGTAAAAATAAAACCGAGCCAAGCGAAAACGTAACCGCGTTTATGAACCGAGTCAAGGAGGTAGAAAAACGAGACTGGAAAAAGGCCAACTGCCACGGTGAGAAAGACTTTGTCGGCAATCACGGGCGGAAAGACATAGAGCAATGTCGCTAGCACAAGATGCGCCAGCCAATTCGGAAAGATAGTGATGTTCAGCTTCCAAACATCACGTATCAGATAGTTCTCGTGCTTGTGATACTCCTTTAGTACGAGCGCGTTATAAATGTGGCTAGGTCCGTCTTGGGAAGGGAAATACGCGAAAATCCACAACGGCAGCAGATGCAGGATGAGTAAGAATAGGAAAAGGGATTTCCAGTTCATCAATTTCGACATTTTCTATTCTCGGACGAAGTGCCCAATAGCTCCGGACTACAGAGGTGCAAAATCTCCCGCAATGATTGTAGTTCCACGAACACAAGCCGATGCAAGGGTTCGACTATAAATGCAACCGGTAATCACTGGGACATCTGCTCTACGGTGAAACCGTTCCAGATCCAGTGGTTGTGCATTCCCGCTTTTGGTACACGTTCGTTCGGTCTGAAGATAACCTGTGTGAGATGCTCGTTGGTCACCTCAATCTCGTAGGTGTGTTTAACGGTTTCGTTCCCGGACGGGATAACCAGTTTCTTAATCATCCGTTTTCCATTCGCGAGCAGATTTACCTGATGCCCCTTGTCTTCCGCCGAACAGAATAGGTTCGTCACGCGATATCTCCCGTTCGGAAGGTCGAGTTTAAACGCCGCATCGTGTCTATCCCAGACGGAGTCTCGGTAGTCCGGAGGGAGTTCGGCATTCCCCATGTGTTGACTGTGCGGCGAATGAGTCTTCCAGCCGAATCTTCCGCTCACGTAGTCAAGGTCCCTGTGGACAGCGTGATAGCCTTCTGCCGTATGTCCTTCGGGCGGCTGCATATCGAAACGAATCACTCGGCGACCGTCGGCGGTTTCACTCCAGATTGACAAGTCTGGAGCTTCAGCTTGCTTCCGTTGAAAAAGTCTAAGGTTCTCGGTCTGGTGGATGAGGTCGAAATCCCCCTTTAGGTCGTCGAATGCCTCTTCCGGAGGGTAAGCCCATGCGACAACGTAGTCCTCGCGCCCACCGTAGGTAGGTTGGTGCAGACGGTTGATTGGAAAGTAGTTATGCTTCGCTTCGTAATTGCCCAGATTTGCCACATCGTCGGCGTAAAGCCCGTAGTATGCCACGGAATGGCCGAATGGCGCGACATATTTGACGCTGCCAAGCGCGTCGGACTTATGCCAGTCGCGGACGCGCATGGCGTATGAAGTGTGCGGTCTGATGAAATGCGATCCGGACGCTTGTTCGGCAAGCTCGGGACTGAGCCGAGCCATGTCATAGGTGGTGCGCCCAAGATGCAACAGACAGATAGCGACCAAGACCGCCGTAAATCCGTATCGCAACCACCTCCACATGTCAGCGACAAACCACGGAGCAAGCATCAAAATGATGTAGAAATGGATTCGGTCGTTAATCCAGGCCCCCGTACCGAACCGCCACGGCGCCCTAATGAACATGATTGTAAAAACGACCGCTATCACCAGAAACACGTCGCTCTTCCTTACCCACTGCTTTCGGGCGATTCGGTACGCCAATGAAACCAGAATGGCTATACCCAAGATCACGAGCAATACATGGTGAACTCTGATGTGCCAATCGGTGAAATAGACGATTGACTTTACTCCCCAAAAGTAGTCCTTAATCCACTCCATGCCTCGATGGTGACCGTTTTGATGATCTCTGAGGCTTTTAAGATAATAGTCCAAAAGAACAAAATACACGGGAATCATGTATAGTCCAAACCGTACCAAGGGTTTGATGCCCGTCCAGAATTGTGCTGCAATGCGCGCGATTTGCTCCTTTCGAACATGCCAAGCGGCTGCCACGGCGGCGAATCCCCATAGGCAGACTGCCGCAGTCGACAAACCCAACAGCAGCAAACCGTACGAAGCAATATGCGAAAGATACGTGAGTAGGATGAGAATATACAGGACGATGAGGTGATTCACACGGATATCATCTTTGTGCCGCCACCAGTATCCGAAACTGAAAAAGAACAGCGAGGTGCTTATGGCAAAGTTGTAGAATCCCATGAAGAGGAGATAGTTGTATGAAAAAAGAAAGCCGAGCCAAGCAAAAACGATACCGCGTTTGTGAACCGCGTCGATAAGATAGAAGAACGAGATAGGAACAAGCCCGACTGCCAAGGTGAGGAAGAATTTCTCGGCAATAATGGGCGGGAAGACGAAGAGGAATGCGGCAAGCATAAGATGCGATAGCCAGTTCGGGAAAACGGTGATGTTCAACTTCCAAACATCACGCATCATATAGTTCTCGTGCTTATGGTACTCCTTCAGAGTGAGGGCATTGTAGATGTGGCTGGGTCCATCTTGTGATGGGAAATACGTGAAAATCCACAGCGGTAGAAGATGCAGGATGAGAAGGAGTAAGAAAAGAGATTTCCAATTCATCAATTTCAGCATGTTTTTCTCCTGATTCCGTGCACTGTAGATCTCGAAAACTCAACCTGCACGAGCGCAAAGAGCACACCTTCCCGTGCCCACGGCACACATAGCCTTTCGACCGACCCGATGGAGAAGCGATTCTGAGCTCTTGGCTTGCATTTGACCGCTGCGATTTCGGGTGGGAGTAATCATGCCCAATGGCACGTTGTCATTGGACTGTCTAAGAGCCTGTTTGAAAAATACAATTTGTAGGGTGTGCACTGCACACCAGCCGCCAAAAGCCGCGGAGGGGCGGAAGGTATATAGCGCGCAATTACAAAAACACCCAAAAAACTATCATCATATGACTAAGTGGTCTATTCGCTAAGAAATTAATGCTTACGAGACTGGCACAAGAAACTGTTCTACCACGCCGGTAGGTGATCAAGCGAGTGAATAGCGAGTGCGATAGAGATCCCTTCTAACCGCACCGGCACCCAACACTAACCATATTTTTTTGGAAAATAAACCACTAAGCTAAAGGTTTTGCGGCGGAAAACCTCACCATTACCAAACGAACTCTCGTAAACTGATTCCCAATGGCCCAAGTTTTTTCTTCACCCCGTCTGACCCTCAGTTGAAGAAGTGCCCAAACGCAGAGTTTGTTTCGGAACTTCCCAGTTCAGTATATTCAACCTCCACTAACCACTCAGTTTCACTTTTGCATTGACAACTTTACATATGTATAGTATAATTCAGTCGAGTTAGACAGTCGAACGAATAAGGAAGTGGCAGCCACGCGAGTTAGGAACAACCATATAATGGCGGCAACCTCCAAATCATGAGCGTTAGCCCGGAAACGCGGCAACCTTTTGTTTTAGCCTAAGCCGGAAAGCCGTCAACGTAGGCCGTGACTGCATTCATCAACCATCTTCTACTGACTAAACCACCGGGTTAAACCTTAATCTGGGCTAACGCAGGCTAAAGTAGGCAGTGTTGCCTACGATAGATTGGGGATATGATTCGCTGCGAGAGAACGGTGACACTATACTGCCGGATGAGGGGACTTGTCTCAAATTCCGCCGTTTGATACGATTCCGATAATTGGAATTTGTACATTTGTAGAGTGCGATTAAAGAAGCGAAAACCAACTGCGATAGAAGTCCCATAGCAAATCCCGATAGAGCTATCCTATGGAGGTTATGAGCTTGTTTGAAACGGTGACCGGCGAGTATTGCAGCTAGATTATCGATACTGTGTGATAAGTATGCTACCCTAAGACCCTGTTTGAAAAATACAATTTGTAGGGTGCGCACTGCGCACCAGCCTCTAAAAGCCCCGGAGGGGATCAAGCGAACGGATAGTGAGTGCGATAGAGATCTTGAAGGTGTATAGAAACACCGAACCCCCACGCATCTAAGCCCCAGCGGGGATCAAGCGAGTGGATAACGAGTGCGATAGAGATCCCAAAGGTATATAGCGAGCAATTACAAAAACATGAAAAAACTGTCTTCAAATGACGAAAAATGGCTTGGCTGCCGACTTTTCAAACAGGTTCTAAGCTGGACTTTGTACAAAACTAGAAGGGGAATAAGGTAAAATTAGTCGAAAAAGCAACACCATTCGACTGAGGAGGTACGCCTTGATTCCCCCATTGCTGATAATATTGTTAACCCCGTTTGAAACGTTGTTTCGACGCCCTAGCTGGATTAAAATCCAAATCTTACTCGTTGGAACAATCCTTTTAACCGGTAGGCGAACAGTAACTCAAGCTCTAAGAGTGACAGGTCGGTCTGCCGATGAACGGTTTGCCTTGTACCATCACGTGCTCAGTCGTGCGGTTTGGTCGCCCTTGCGAGCCGCCCAAAGGCTGTTGTTTATGCTATTGAAATTCCTTGACAATGGTAAACAACCGTTAGTGTTTGGCATTGATGAAACGATTGAACGTCGCTGGGGGGCCAACATCAAAGCACGAGGTATCTATCGTGATGCCGTGCGTTCTTCATAAAGCCACTTTGTCAAAACCAGCGGACTACGTTGGATAGCGCTGATGTGGCTAACACAGATTCCTTGGGCGTCATGTATTTGGGCGCTACCCTTTTTGACGATACTGGCACCCTCTAAACGTTACTATGAGTCTGAAAAACGTTGCCACAAGAAACTCACTGACTGGGCAAGACAGGCGGTGTTGGAATTCCTCGCAGCTTGCCAAGAATTATCAAATCCGGTAACCATTATTACTCGTTTACGACTTGATGCGGCACTCTACCAGCCTGCTCCGCCTTATAGCGGTACAGGACGCCCTCGTAAGAAAGGAGAGCGGTTACCTACCTTGGCTAACGTTCTCCAAGACCCAAACAGCCAATGGCAGAACATTACGCTTGATTGGTATAACGGTCAACAAAGAGAAATGGAAGTCGTTTCACAGCCCGCCGTTTGGTATCACACGGGCAAACCCCCGGTGTCAATCCGCTGGGTTTTGATACGAGACCCTCTTGGCAGTTATGAACCGATAGCCCTTTTATCAACTGACACAACACTTTGTCCCAATCAGATAGCCAACTGGTATGTTCATCGCTGGCGAATGGAAGTCACTTTTGAAGAAGTACGTGCCCATCTAGGCGTTGAAACACAAAGACAATGGTCGGATAAAGCGATTGCTCGAACGACTCCAATGCCATTTGGACTGTTCTCTTGGATTACCTTAGCTGCTCATCTACTGGTTCAACAGAATCAAGTAGAAGTGCGACAAGCTGCATGGTATCAGAAACCGTTAGCAACCTTTTCTGACGCAATAGCGTGAGTGAGACACCAGTTCTGGGCTACAGAAGCGGACGTGACTTTCTCACAGGTCAACCAAACAGACCAGATGGTTAAAATCTCCCCCGCTTTTCTTCAACGCTTGATTGACGCCGTTTGTTATACCACTTAAATGTACAAAGTCGAGCTAAGGAAATAGGTTGCTTGTTATAGGCTGGCTCAGACCTGTCGAGGTTGGAAACATCTATGATACAGCTCAACTATCTCTTCCTTCGTTGGCTGGCGGGGATTGTTGCTAGGACTTCCGCTAGCAAGCGCATCCAATGCCATTTGATCCACCACGGCTTCAAACTTGGTTTTGTCAATGCCAATCTGCCCAAGCCGCGGCATCTGGAGGTCGTTGACTAAGCGTTCAACGCTGTTAATTGCCGCGTCCGCCTGACACATCGGAGATAGTCCGTCGATCGGTTCACCCATTGCCCGAGCAATGTCGGCGAAGCGGTCCGGCGCCCCGACAACGCTATATTCCATAACATCAAGCAGCAAGACCGCATTTGATAAACCGTGGTGAACGTGGAAATACGCCCCGATTGGTCGAGACATGCCGTGTACAAGCGCCACTGAGGAGTTGCTAAATGCCATGCCGGCGATAGAGGCGGCTACCATCATCTCGGTTCGTGCCTTGATGTTCTCGCCATCAGCCCAAGCTTGGCGCAGGGAACCTGAAATCATGCGGATTGCTTCCAACGCCAGGGCATCGGTGATAGGTTGTGCACGTTTAGAAATGTAAGCTTCGATCGCGTGGGTGAGCGCGTCCACGCCTACCGCACTCGTCAAATGCGGCGGAGTTGTTAGCGACAGCAGTGGATCCACAATTGCGACTCGCGCCATCAGACACGGGCTGCTGAGCATCATCTTCACGTTGCGCTCAATGTCCGTTATGACCGTTACTTTTGTGCACTCGCTGCCAGTGCCCCCCGTGGTGGGAATGGCGATGAGGGGCGCGCCGGGATTCGGAACTTTGTCTACTCCCATGAACTCGAAAAGTTCGCCATCGTTGGTCAGTGCAATCGCGATTGCCTTGCCGCAGTCAATGGCGCTTCCACCGCCGATGCTGATGATGAGATCGCAACCTTCGTTCCGATACTGTTTTAACCCATCGGTGACGTTTTGCAGCGTCGGATCGGGCGTGACATCCGAGAAGGTGGACGCACCGATCCCGACTCCTCGAAGTTGGCTCACAAGCGCTTCGGTGTATCCCAGCTTAACGATTCCAATGTCGGTCACGACCAACGCGGTACGGGCGCCCAATCGTTTTGCCTGTTCGCCTGCCTGCTCAGCCGCGCCGATACCGGTGATAACCGTCGGCGGAATCATAAACGAGGCTGTCGCTGGAGGAAGTTGATTCATCTTCTGCGAGATGGTATTCCAAGTCTAGTGGAGAAAGTGTCGAACGCCGGTCAACACCATAGCCATATTGTAGCGGTCTGCGGCGTCAATCACCGGTTGATCGTTCACCGACCCGCCCGGCTGTATAATCGCGCTCACTCCGGCCGCGCCGGCAATTTCGATTCCATCGGGAAACGGGAAATACGCATCCGATGCAAGCACCGAACCTTTCGCTCTTTCTCCCGCCTTGCGTGCCGCAATAATACAGGAATCGACGCGGCTCATCTGTCCAGCGCCTATTCCGACGGTCTTGGTGCCCTGTGCTAACAAAATACAGTTTGATTTGACGTGCTTGCAAGCTCTCCAAGCAAACAGTAGCGAATCGAATTCCGAGTTCGTGGGTTCTCGTTTGCTGACAACCTGCAACTCATCTGGTTCAATCTCGTGCCGATCCCGGTCTTGAAGCAGCAGTCCGCCAGTCACATTGCGTATCTGCATAACCGTTGGCTGTAGGGATAACTTCCCGGTTGCCAAGATGCGCCGCTGTTTTACTCGCGACAGAGCCTTCAGCGCCTGTTCGGTATAACTCGGAGCGATGATTGCCTCAACCTTTATCCCTGCCTTGGCGGCTTCTCGAATTGTGTTCGCTGTCTGGATTGTTACTTTGCGATTCACGCCGATTATGCTGCCGAAAGCGGAAGTTCGGTCGCATTCGAGGGCGTCGTTGAAGGCTTGCACCAAGTCCTCGCCAGTAGCCAATCCGCACGGATTGTTGTGTTTAATAATCGCACATGTTGGATCTTCAAAATCCTTGACAATCTCCAAGGCGGCCTCCAAATCCAGTATATTGTTGAACGATAGCGGCTGACCGCTTAGCTGTTCAGCCCACGCCGCACACGGTTCGGGGGAGGTTTCAGTACGATAAAACGCCGCTTTCTGGTGCGGGTTTTCGCCGTAGCGAAGTTCATGCACCTTTTCGTAGTGAAGATTCAAGGCTTCGGGGAATTCAGGACCGGTGTTATCTAACGTGGTGAGATAGTGCGAAATCGCGGCGTCGTAACGAGTTATATGGTTAAAGGCTGCTATCGCCAATCGAAAATGTGTCTCTGACGACAAAGCGCCCTCGCTCTCTTTAAGCTCTTCAATGATTTCGGGATATTGACACGGATTTGTGACCGCGGCAACATCCTGATAGTTCTTCGCTGCCGCCCGAATGAGCGTCGGTCCGCCGATGTCGATATTCTCAATCGCTTCCGGGAGTTTAACTCCCTCGCGTCGGACCGTCGCTTCGAACGGATACAGGTTGGATACAATAAGGTCTATCGATTCAATGCCATGCGCAGCGGTCTGCGCAACGTGTTCCGGATTTTCTCGAACCGCGAGTAGACCGCCGTAAATCCTCGGGTGCAGCGTTTTTACACGCCCGTCCAGTATTTCGGGAAAACCGGTATAATCTGAAACCTCGCGAACCTGAAATCCCGATTCCATTAGATGGCTCGCGGTTCGACCGGTCGATATGAACTCGACGCCGTTCTCAGCGAGGATATGGACGAGGTCCAAAAGGTTGGATTTATCAAAGACGCTAATCAACGCGCGTCGAATTTTCTTCATGATCGTAATTGTGTAGATTTGAAATTAGCGGAGCTTGGTTAAACAGCAAGCGCATAACGCCATTGCAACGGAGTGCTTGTTACAACGGACTCTCTGTTAACAAAACATAGCACTTCGTGCAGGTAGAAAGACTCGAGAAACCTAATCGCGCCATTATGTCCATGAGTGAGACAACTGAAGGAACACTGCCAGATACCCTTCACTTCCCAAGAGCCCAGTGTGACTCGATTTACGGCAATCAGCCTTCAATCGCGGAAGTAATCTGGTCTGTTGTAGGAAATTCACCTGTGTCCAGCTTCGAATAAATCAAGTTCCCGTTAAACGTCACCTCAAAGGCTCCGCCTCCGCCCGGCACAATCGTAAGTTCCTTAACTTCGGTACCATATTTATTCAACAAGTCGCTCGTCAAACTGACGGCATTGGGTAAATAGTTTCACATGGCGCAGTACTCGATGCTCAGTTTCATGTTCAACCTCCTATGAATTTTGACAACTTTGTTGTAAGTATTGAAGGAAGGTTAGCCTGATTTCCACGCATTAATTCTACAAGAGAATTGTGCCGTAGGCAAGCGTTTTTTCTGCCATCGGGAGGATAAGGCGGAGATGGATAACCCATTTGTCCCAAGGAACGCGGCGCGGCATCCCGCACTGTCATTTAGGTACGGCAACAAGCCCGATTCCTGTGTTTCAGTTGTTTTTTTGCAAGCAATCATCTATAATAACCAACGGCGAGCAGTTCTCTTCAAATAGAACTATAAACGAGTCAAAAAACCTTACTATGGAACTCTTTGAAGCAGTTAGTCCACTTGATTTCAGGTACTACGGCGGAAACGACGAGTTTATGCGGCGGCTAATTCCTTACGTCTCAGAGTCCGGCTACGTGAAATATCAAGCGAAAGTTGAAGCTGCATTGGTTCGCACTCTTGCCAACCACGGAATCTGCGCGCACGAATTCGCGGATGAAGCTGACAATGCGGCAAAGGAAATAACTGCCGAGGAGGTCTACGAAGAGCAAACTCGAATTCGACACAATATTCGCTCGCTTGTCAACGTAATGCGGCGGCGGATGAGTCCTGAAGCACGCCCTTATGTACACCTTTTTGCGACTTCAGCCGATGTTCTTGATACCGCAACCGCACTGCGGTTTAAGGATTTGACCCAGCAGGTTATTCTGCCGGACCTAATCGGGCTCGAAACGCAACTTATCCAACTCGCGCGCGAACACGCGGAGGCGGTGCAAATCGGGCGTACACACGGACAGCACGCGGAACCCATTACCTTCGGATACGCGCTTGCGCTCTACGTCAGCCGCATCGGAAACAGGATTGAGTTAATCGATCAGGCTAGCCGGAATCTCCGCGGTCAGTTTTCCGGAGCGGTCGGTGCGTTCAATGGTCTGTCATTGATCACACAGAACCCCGAAGAGATTGAAGCCGATCTGCTTGCCCAACTCGGCTTAAAGCCATCGGACACGCATACCTCAACGCAGTGCGTCGAACCGGAGTCAATCTCGGATTTGGCTTACGCCATCACGTCGACTTACACGATTCTTGCCAATTTCGCAGACGATATGCGGCATCTCTACCGTACGGAAATCGCGGAGGTTGGCAGAAGATATAACCCGCAGCTCGTCGGATCTTCGACGATGCCACACAAAATAAATCCCGAAGAGTTTGAAAATGTGAAGAGTCTTTGGAAGGCGTACGTACCGCGCATGATGACCGTGTTTATGGATAGCATTTTGGAACACCAACGCGATTTAACAAACTCGGCATCGAGTCGTTTTTTGACGGAGCTACTTACCGCTTTTGACTACTCAATCTACCGTTTGAAGCGCGCACTGGACGAGTTGGAAGCCAAGACCGAAAACATGCGGCGTAATCTCGAAATGAGCGCAGAAGACACTATCGCGGAACCGATCTATCTGTTGATGGCGTATTACGGGTTTCCGGATGCGTATGATCACACCCGGAAACTGGTCGCTCAAGTGCATGAGACGGGAGAAAGCTTGACGGACCTCCTATGGTCGGACGAGACACTCAAACCGTTTCTGGAACAATTGACGGAAGAACAGCGCGAGGCGCTTCGAGATCCGACGAAGTATATCGGTGCATCGATCCAACGCACTCACGCCACATGTGATGAATGGGAAAAGCGAACACAGCAAGTGCATCTGTCTTTAGCTCCAGCTATCGTCTGACCCCAATCGAATCATATTCAAGTTGCTTCATGCCACATATGTTAACTGTCCTCCGGGTTACACCACTCTTGGTAATCTTTACGGCGCTCCTGCATGCCATGGCGGATGCCGCGATTGAACTGCACATCACGAAGCCAGCGCAGAGTTTCACGACCACGAATCAAACCCTCGCGGTTGCGGGAGGTGTGACATCATCCGACCACGGGGAACTCGTTGTTACCATCAACGCCCCGGCGAGCGTCGCCCGCCTCTCATCAATCAGCCCCTCGGTTCACGCTGTCACGATGGATTTGGGGGGCGTACGGCAACTTCAGGCAGTGCTAATTCGTCCATCCGTAGACGGAGGCAAGCCGACCGGTCCGCGACGCATCCTCCTCGCAGCTTCTGAGGATGGTATGCTACTTAACGAAAACAAATTAGATGTTGCCGCGAGCGCAGATGCGCCCCTGAATCCGGTCGTTGTGCGTTTGCCGAACTTAACTTCCGCGCGATCTGTTCGGATCGAAATGCTTGAGGGATGGGCGCCTAACAGAATCTCGATCGAATCGCTCGAATTTCTTGGCATAGATGATCAAATTGTTCAGCCAATTATCAGTTCCGTATCAATCTTACTTGACCGAACCTCGGGAAAAGTGGCGCCTTTTTCGATTGAGCTTCTCTTAAGTGAGGGGGAAAATGAGATTTTCGTCGCTGCTACACGATTACTCCCGCAAACCGCAGAACAAGATGTCGAAGGGATTTCAGTTCGGTACTTGGCTGACCTTCAAAGTGCTACACTCGACGAGAGACGTCTCGAGCTAAGCGACGGCGATCGAGCGAACATCTTGGTTCCGATTGACAAATTAGATTCCAGCGTTAAAAAGATACAGTTTCATCGTGAACCGGCGCAACATGTGAACCCATCCGAGTATCAGGACAACACTCGCGTTGCCCCCGGAACTTTTCCCGTGTTAGTCTATCGATTTGAAGTGTTGAAACGGGCAAACTTCAAGGTCGAAGCAACCAGCTCCCTCTCACGTCAGCCGCCGATACTGGCTGTGGATGGAATTTTGGATCCGCCATCGACTTGGATGGCAGGCCTTGTACCGCTTCCAATTTACCTGACGGTGGATTTGGGCAAAATTCATACGCTTGGTCAAATCACGGTTCACGCCAATGTCGTGAATAACCGCTCGTATGGCCCGCAGCGCGGGACTGTATTGGTCTCTAACGACGGTCATGATTTTAGGGAGGTATTGGATGTCCCCGCTTTCAATGACAGAGTGACCGTCATCGAGTTGCCAGCCCACGTGTCATGCCGGTATGTCCGCTTACTGATCACCGAGAGCAAGCAGGCAAACAATGTACAGTTAAACGAGGTACAGTTCTTTGATGCGATGGGTTTGAAGATATCGCGATTTGCAGCATTCAATCACCTTCTGCTTGAGCGTCCCGCTTTGCTGGAATTCAGTTATGATCGTGCGGACTTGGCGCGCGCAGGTGTGAATCGAGAAACCGATCTACGGGTGTTCGCATGGAATCCATCAACACGCCAATGGCAACTTGCCGGCGGAGAGGTCGACCCCGCTGGTCAAAAGGTGCGCCTAGAACTGAATTATATCTCCCGATTTGCAGTATTTCAGGCGGTGCCGCCACCTGAACTCGTAACCCGTTGGAGCTTTAACCCATTTTCTCCGGACGGTAATGGCGTAGCCGATGTCACGCGACTGATGATTCCCTCTTCTCGCGAAGTAGGCGCCGATACTAGCGAGCTCGTTGTCGAGATTTACGATTTGCATAGCAAACTGGTGAAAACTCTGATAAATCGTTCAACTGTCAGTTCAAACTCAATAAGCATTGAATGGGATGGAACGGACCGAACGGGGCGCCATGTAAACATTGGCCCCTATATCTATCAGGTTCGTATGGGTAACCGCATTAGTAACGGAGTAATTGTTGTCGCAAAATAACCTTGCCCAATCTGACTAAAAAAATATCTAATCCGTTTTATGTTACGATTAATAACCCATTTGGTTGGGGTTTTCCAAAATTACGCTGCGTGCGCCGTTGGCAATTAGGCAGAGAGTACATAGCCTTCAAGGACGGATGATATAAAGGAAAAAGCCTATGAACAGCGACTCTCAAACCACAGAAATCAGGAATCTCGTTGAACAAACACATGAGATGGTAATACAGATTGCCAAAGATCAGAACCAAATGCGAGGTGAACTAACGCAAATCAATGAGCGACTAGCTTCACTTGAAAACCGTATGACTGCCCTCGAAACTCGCATGGATGCACGGATGACTGCTCTCGAAACTCGAATGAGTAATCTCGAGACACGGATGGGTGTGGAAATCAGAGATGTATTTAAGTGGGTAATCGGATTGATGGTTCCGGTCTGGATTGGAGTGATTGCCGCCCTTATCATTCAGTTTCTAAAAACGGGTTAGCAATGGGGAGTTTGTTTGATCGAATTTTCGCTTATTTGTGCTCTTTTAATTCCATCGTATGCCTTACTCTTTTTCTTGCCCCTTTTACTTCGACAATATATGCCGCTTTCGACGATAGATTCATCGGCGCTCGCGCGTATGCCATGGGCGGGGCATCGTCCGCTGTCATGAATGAGGTGGACGCTTTATTGGTTAACCCCGCGTCCATTTCCAACATCTCCGCCCAACAGTTCTCGGCGACGATGGCAATGCTTCATGTTGGCTTAAGTGATGAGACAAGCATCACGCAGAACCTCGTCGCTTACGCGAATTCGCATCCTAAACGAGGCGCAGTGGGGCTGTTGTGGAAACGCCTAAACGTGAGCCAATTGTATGCAGAAAATTATGTAGTCTTGGGGGCAAGCAAGAGTTATCGAATCGGCAGCGGAGGCAACCGTCATTTTTCGATTGGCGCGTCCGGTAAATTACTCAACTGGGAAACAGTGCCGACTCTAGGTGCAAACGGAGCGGTGCTTGAAGATTTACCGGGACGAAGTCAATTGAGCGTTGATTTAGGATTCGTTTTTCGGTCGTCAACGAACATTCCGATTGCCGTATCCGTTCAGAATTTGAATTCACCTGGCGTTGCGTCATCATCGTCGCCTTCAAACGAAACCCTGCCGCTGCAGACAACGCTCGGTATCGGCCTTCTGGGAAATAGATCCGCCTGGGGCACGGACCTCGTATTCAGGAGACAGGAGATCGACATTGCAGTCGGCCTGGAATATCGGCTTCATGGTGACAAGTTGTACGTGCGGAGTGGTTTCAGACTCGAAAATTTGGCGTGGGGAACGAACCTGACCGCCGGTGCCGGCTTTAGACCAAGAGAGAGGATGCGAATTGATTATGGGTTCGTTCTGCCCAATGGCGGTATCCAGTCGACTTTCGGCAGCCATCGGTTCAGCATTGTCTACGACTTTTAAGACGCATCATGTATCGATTGTTCTCTATGCTGCGTTTTGGCTATCCTGCGCGGGCATGTACGCGCCCGTAATCGCGCAGCAAACCGATCCTCTTGGAAATCAGGTCTTCGACAAGAGCGGCAAGGAACTCTACAAGATGCAGGCAACCTTTGGTGTGCTGGAGGGAGATTCGGTTTTGCGCCGCGATTCGGAATTTCGGAAAAAGACGAGTAATCGCAATTTTTTCACATTCGACATTCCCGCCGAGAACGTGAATCACCAATTAACCGTCGGCAATTTCTTGACAAAATTTTCCAATTTCACGCTGAACAAGGAACTCTATGACGCCGCCCGATGGAATATTACGGTTCCGCGTGCTGGTGGTGGTGTTTCGGCGTTCGTCGCTCGTGTAACAAACAATACATTTTCGAGTTTGGGGGGGCACACAACTCCCATCGAGGACATTGATATCGAAAGCACCTCTGACTGGTTCATGGCGGGCATGCGTGCCGAGGCGAATTTCGGTGCATACGATTTTGGATTGGGTCCGTATCCCGAGGTAACCGTGCCATTGCCGCGCCTAGGGGTTAACTATGTCCACCGTTTTTTTACGAACTATGATCTCACTCGGACGAATAATCCGTTCCAAGGAATCACCATCAGCAATCCACCTACCGAACTGTTTCTCCGCTTTAGCGACGCTTCACCAGAAAATTCGGGAGGCGCCCGTGTATTTCATGTTCGCGTGTATGTTGACGGCGTACTGGAACACAACGTGACTGCCGGACGGGAATCGCCTGGGATATTGCTTCTACCTAACGATAGCAAGCGTGATGTGCGATCGCGTTGGGTCGACGGCGAAGACACATTTACATATAGGTTCACATTGTTTAATCCCCAAGAAATCAAGCGTGTGCAATTTGAGGTCGATATAGCCAACGATTATCGCGTAGAGTTGTCAACAGACAATCAGAATTTCCAGCAGGAGTTAAGCGCCGCGGGAAATGTCCGCGACAGTTCAAATCGTGAGGTGCGTGCATTCGACTACGGGGCACTCACAGATGAAACCACCATGGGCTTTGACCTGCAAACCACGTTGGCAGGCTTTGCCATCGAATCCGAATTTGCATGGTACAGCCAAACGCGACAATATCCGATCTTCACTGGAAATCGCAGCCAACGGCGTGCAAGTGCTTGGTATGTCGATGTCAATCGAAATTTTGGCCCCATCACTTGGCGCAGTGAATTCACGCGAATTGCGCCTCTTTTTACGGCCGCGAATTTCGTGGACGATAATGACAACGAGGACCGATACGCGGATTCGCGTGAACCCGAGATTTTGTTTTCCGGTAATACCAAGGATGATATAGACGGCGACCGAGTCAAGGATTGGGACGATGATTTTCTTCTGTTCTTCGCCGATCCGCCCCGGTTTCGCTTGGGTCTGAATCGGGAATCAATCGATTTTAACAACAACGGCGAACCTGATAACCTTGAAGATGATGATAAACCCGACTACCGTTTCGACTATGACGAAGGTTCGTATGGACATAATACCTATTTTAAGGTCGATCTTCCTTTCGCGGACGGGCTCTCGATTATTCCCGGGTATTATCTAAAGCGCCTCATCCTCGATCATAAGAGTGCGAGAGGGTACTACAATGTATTGTCCTATGCTCCCGATCCGATTCCTCACTTTGGAACAGTTCTTTTTCGCTATACACTTCGACGCTCCCGCGATATTATACCTGACGATGTCGTCATTCGAAGCACCGGAGAGCGAATCGAGGATAACTTGGCGCTCCAAAACTATCTCGGTAACATCTTTACAATGATTGTCGACTACCAAAACTTAAGGAATCTGATGCTCACGAGCAAGTTCAAATATCAACGCGACAATCTATTCCACACGCGCCAGCGTGTTATCGACACCGCCTTAATCAATCAGATTCGCTACGATTATGAGGTGCTTGACGACCTGACGATTGCCCCCGCATTTCGAAGTGATCGATCCATCGGTTACACAGTTCCGTTTGAAAAGGAGAAATCAATTGATGTCTTGCGGAATGCTTATATCTTGACGCTGATACATCAAGTCGCGGCGCAGTTGCAGTTGAGCGCTGGCGCACAATACCTCACATGGCGCGATTTCAACGATTCTCGCAACGACTTTAACCGTACCGTTGGATTCTTGGAACTTGTGCTGCAGGGGGACGCTTTTGGTCAGAGAATGGGACTACTCATCACATCGAATTACATTATTCAGGACTTCCTTGTCCCTCTGGGCGGGGGCGAAAGACGAACTAACATTGGAATTTCGTTGTTCCTATTGTAGCAAGTCGGTATTGCGTGCGGGACGCGCGGAATGAAGAGACGGCGTCACGTACCTACATCGATTACAACCGGATATCACAAAAAGGAGGAGATTAAATGCAGCAACAACCTTGGGAAACAGAGCAATTCAATCAGTACGTGTCAAATGTCTCAAGGTGGTTTTCGGGATCCAGCAAATTTCTCTATTTGCTTATCATTGGGATAGTGCTGTTGGTGTGGCTGGCAACTGGAATCTATATCGTTCAACCGGGGCAGGAAGGCGTGGTGCTTACGTTTGGTAAGTTTGCGAGCGTCACCGGCTCCGGGCTCAACTACCGACTGCCCTGGCCAATCCAAAGCGTGACGATCGTGAATGTCGAGAGCATTCGACGCGCAGAGATCGGATTCCGAACCACGGACCGTGACCGGAAACGCGAGGTCTTGAGCGAAGCGCTAATGCTGACGAAAGACGAGAACATCGTCCAGGTCGAGTTATTGGTTCAGTACCGTGTTGCGAATTCGCGTGATTTCGTCTTCAATGTGCAAAGACCGGAACAGATTCTGCTTACTAGTGCTGAAGTGGCGCTCCGCAGTACCGTTGGACAGATGACCGTAGATGATGTTATTACACTGGAGCGGGCACGTGTCCAGGAGGAGACGCGGACGTTTCTCTCAAAGTTGATGACGGATTATGGAACCGGCATTCAGGTTACCGACGTGCGCCTCCAAGTGGCGGACCCACCGAAAGAGGTTCGTGATGCCTTCCAAGATGTGGTACGCGCACGAGCCGATAAGGAACGTCTTATCAACGAATCACAGGCTTACCAGAACAATGTGGTTCCCAAGGCTCGCGGCGAGAAACAACAGGCTATCGAGGAAGCCACCGCGTTCAAGGAGGAGCAAATTCTTCACGCTACGGGCGACGCCAACCGTTTTCTTGCCGTGCTTAAGGAATACCGGTCAGCTCGACAGGTAACGCGGGAACGCCTGCACATTGAGGCGTTGGAAAAGATTCTGAATAAAGTCGAGTTGATTTTGGTTGACGATGACGTTGGCAAGGGAGTTTTGCCGTTCCTGCCACTTACCAACCCGAGCAGTTCAAGATCAACCGAAGGAGGAAACTAAGATGAATACCCGAACGCTTGGTATTACTGTTTTCTTGTTGATTGTTCTAGTCGTTGTCATCAGTCAATCCCTGTTTATCGTTGACGAAACGGAGCAGGCGATTATCCTTCAATTTGGTAATCCGGTGGCCACGGTACAGGAACCTGGCTTGAAGGTAAAATCTCCGTTCATTCAGAATGTGCTTTACTTTGAGAAACGCATTCTTTCTAGCGATGCACTTCCACAAGAATACCTCACGGTTGACAAGAAGCGGGTTGTGGTGGATCATGTCACCCGCTGGAAAATCACCGATCCGCTCATCTTCTTCAAAGCTGTTACAACGGAAGCCGGCGCACGCGCCCGCCTTGATGACATTGTGTTTTCCGAGCTTCGACAGGAACTGGCACACGTCAATTTTGTTGATGTCATTTCCGTGAAACGCGAGAGCATCATGGAGGCCGTTGCCCGATCGGCGACCGAAAAAGCCGGGGAGTACGGAATTAACGTCGTCGATGTGCGCACCAAAAGAACCGACCTACCGGAGGAGGTGGAACAGAGTGTTTTCAACCTGATGATTGCCGAACGAAAACGGGAGTCCAGCCTGTTCCGCGCCGAAGGAAATGAGCAAGCGAACATCATTCGCGCCCAGGCGGATCGTGACAGCACAGTCATTCGTGCTGAAGGATACGAAGAAGCGCAGCGCATTCGCGGAGAGGGTGAAGCGGAAGCAATCCGAATTTACGCTGAAGCGTTGGGACAAGATCCGGAATTCTACGCCTTCTCGCGGCGTATACAAGCGTACGGAACTATGCTTAAGGATGGCGACAAGGTTGTCGTCCCGGCCAATTCCGACTTCTTCCGATTTTTAATCAATAACGGACTGCGCAGATGAGAGAATTGAAGGGTCACCAAACTGCCTGTGTGGATAACGTACCGCAATTCATTTGTGTCTGCATTTTTGATAGAAGAGGACAACGGCTATGATTAAATCTCTGCCGTTGCACGAAGCGGCCAACGAGGTGGCATCGTGCGTTTCAGTTAAAGAATCGGTTCGGTATTCGGCGAAACGGCGGCACCCGCCTTGGATAAAGGCGAAGATGCCGTCCGGACCGAACTTCATCGACCTCAAGCATTTGATGCGAGACCTCAACCTGCATACGGTCTGCGAGGAGGCGCGTTGCCCCAATATCGGGGAATGCTGGGAAAATCGTACGGCGACATTTATGATACTGGGCGATGTATGTACGCGGCGATGTATGTTCTGTGCGGTCACGAAAGGCAAACCCGGAGGCGTCGTTGATCAGGATGAGCCTCGGCGAATTGGCGCGGCGGTTGGGAACCTCAAACTGAAGCACGTGGTTATCACCTCGGTGAACCGCGACGATCTTCCCGACGGTGGAGCAAGTATCTTTGCCGAATGCATTCGCGAATCACGGCTGAACAGTCCGGGGTGCACTGTCGAGGTGCTTATCCCGGACCTAGAGGGCAATTGGGAGGCCCTCGGCGTGATTATCGACGCCAAGCCCGACCTCCTGAACCATAATACCGAAACCGTTCCGCGCCTCTATCGAAGAGCTAGACCCCAGGCGAACTACCAACAAACTTTGGATCTGTTACGGCGAGGTAAAGAGATTGAGCCCACTCTTGTCACAAAATCGGGTTTGATGGTCGGATTGGGAGAGACTGTTGACGAACTGCTGGGGGCGATGCGCGACATCCAGGCGACCAACTGTGACATCCTAACAATTGGACAATACCTCTCACCTACATCTCGGCACCTGCCAATTCAGCGCTATTACACGCCAGCGGAATTTGAAGAGTTGAAAGTGGCCGGCGCGGAGATGGGATTTCGTCACGTTGAGTCCGGCCCCCTCGTTCGCAGTTCCTACCACGCTGGGGAACAAGCGCGATTGAGCAAGGACGGAAGTTGAAATAGGGTCTTGCCTCTTACTCCCTCTTGCGCAACAATTTACCACTCCGCCGAAACCGGGTTTTTTCCATAAACTCGGTTTCCAGTTCTCATCTAAAGTCAATTCCATTCATATTTACACATCTTTAGGCAGGTGCGGTTGGAAACCGCACCGATGGGACTCGATAAATCGCAGTAGCGACCGAATTGAGTACGCGAAAGAGTTGACGTTAAACAGTCGAAATGAGAATCGAAATTATAGATGCTCAAAATAAGGATCTGCCTATCGTTAACAATTTATTCAGATTGTATTATTATGACTTGTCAACAGTTACGGGTTGCGATTGTCGGGAAGATGGATTGTTCGAAGGATATGCATTCGGCGAACTATCTAGATTCTGGAATGATGATGATAATCATGCCTTTGTTGCGAGAGTAGATTGTCGTCTCGCCGGGTTTGCGCTTATCGACAACGTGGGCGTCAACACTCTTCATGTTTCAGCAGATCGCCATGATGAGTATCGGGCAAGTATATATGCCAGATGCCGTGGTCATTTCGTACTAGCGAATGTGCGTGCTTATTCCAATCGTTGAAATCGCCAATCAATGCCAAGTAATCTGCACCCGGCGCCCATTCATCGTACCAAACACCGTTCTGACCATTCATCTCGCCGCGATTGAATCCAAAATAGCGATGTCCTAGGCTAATCCGCCCGATCAGTCCATCGCGGTCTTCCCCATTTATATGCCTTCTGACGCTTTTGTAGCAGGCATAGTGCTCTTGCAATTTGGGCGTGCACCGCTTCAGCCGCGGATGGAGTTCAATCTAACCTGTTGGGATGTTCCATGTTAGAGCTTTATCTTTAGCTTTCATGGCGAATTCTCAAGGAGTTTACGCTGCCGAATGATCAACATTGAAACCCACGCGGAGTCTGTGAACAAAATGAAGAGATTGGGTGCTTTGACTGTGAAGCGTTTGACTTATGAGGAGGTAAGTCGTGAGAAGGAATTTGGCTTGACTCAACCGAAGGAGCAATCATATAATACCGCTACGTCACGGGAAACGCGACGTATAGAGGATGCCTATCGACGTGATTCCCCCAATCCGAGCATCTGAGGAGAAACGCTTTGGAGGAGTTGCAAGTTCAACACCGGTTAACCTCGCACCTTAATCTAATCGAGCTGCCAAGGAGCCATGAAGAACGGGCATTTGCACAAGCAATAGCTGATGGGCTGTCCAAACAGCAGAAAAGTCTACCCTGCCGATACTTCTATGATTTGGCTGGATCCAAGTTATTTGAGCAGATATGTGAGCTACCGGAGTATTATCTTACACGCACCGAACAGGAGATTTTTGAAGATAACTCGACCGACATTATCGACGCCCTAGGCCATGAACTGGCGATCGTGGAGTTTGGCAGCGGAAATTCCATAAAAACCCGCCTATTAATCAACGCAGCGCTGAATCGCCAACAACATCTACACTATATTCCCGTTGACATTTCTTCCAGCTTCTTGAAATCCTCCTCACACGCCCTGCTAGGCCAAATCGATCGACTTTCGATTACGGCGATCGCCGCCGAATATGCCGACGCCATCCCGATTATTCCCAACCCGAAAGAACCTCGTCTATTTCTTTTCATAGGCAGCAATATCGGCAATTTCAATCGCACGGAAGCAGTTTCGTTTATAACGAAGATTCGCCGACGTATGGACTCGAGAGACCGATTATTGATTAGTTTCGATTTGGTGAAAGCGTCTCGTATCCTTGAAGCCGCATATAACGATGCTGCCGGAGTCACTGCCGCATTTAATAAAAACCTCCTCACGCGAATCAACCGGGAACTGGGTGCTACTTTCTCAATCTCCGAATTCGATCATTGCGCACCTTTCATCCAAGAGCACTCTCGGATCGAGATGCGTTTAGTCAGTAAATGTCTTCAGCGCGTCTACATCAACAATCTTCAGCGAGAATTTACCTTTGAACAAGGGGAGTACATTCACACCGAAGATTCACATAAGTACACGTACCAGAGTTTTGCGGAAATATGCGGCGCTGCCGGTCTCGAAATTCAGAACCAATGGCTCGACAAGCATAAATGGTTTGCAGTTGCCTTATTCAAGCCGAGGGAAATATGATCCATCTGGCCAATGTCAGCAAGCGCTTCGGGGATACGACTGCCCTCCATCCCACAAGTTTGACGATAGAATCAGCCAAGACAACGGTGCTGATTGGTCCGAGCGGGTGCGGGAAATCCACTATCCTGAGACTGATGAACGGACTACTTGAACCGACATCGGGGGTAGTAGAAGTTGAGGGGCAGCCTGTTTCTCGGGATAATGTCCTTGCGTTGCGCCGGCGGATGGGTTATGTCATCCAAGAAGGAGGCTTGTTTCCACATCTCACGGCATCCCAGAATGTAACGCTAATGGCAAAGCATCTCGCTATTCCCGATGACGAGACGGGTGAACGTCTGAGCGAACTTTGTGAGTTGACCTGTTTTCCCGAAGACGGCTTAAGCCGTTATCCCGTGGAACTTTCGGGCGGACAGCGACAGCGGGTCAGTTTGATGCGGGCACTCGTGTTGAATCCCGATGTGCTTCTCTTGGATGAGCCGCTGGGTGCGTTGGACCCAATCGTGCGCACTTCACTTCAAACCGAACTCAAGGTGATTTTTCAAAGCCTTGGCAAGACAGTCGTGCTCGTTACCCACGATTTGGCGGAAGCCGCCTACCTCGGTGATCAAATTGTGGTTCTGAAAGAGGGACGGATTATCCAAGAAGGCACCTTGGACGACCTGCGTGATCGGCCGTCGGATCAGTTTATTTCAGATTTTATTTCGGCACAGAGGAGTTTGGTCCAGCTATGAAATTGCGTTCTGCCAAGCTAATCTTCCCGCAAGGTCGGCCAAAGTGTTCTACGGGCAGTCATAGCACCAATCTGCTGCCTATAGCCAAGTTCCTTGCGGCGATGCTCATCGTTGTCCCCATAACCGTCGACGCCCAGCATATTCAGGTCGGTTCCAAGAGATTCACAGAGTCATACGTCTTGGGCGAGATAGCGAAACGTCTGTTGGAAGATGCCGGATTCACCGTCGAACACAAACAGGGCATGGGCGGCACCATCATCGTTTGGCGAGCGCTGACCAATGGTGACATCTCCATGTATCCGGACTACACCGGCACGGTTCAGGAGACAATCCTGAAGTCGAAAACGCCACTGACACCGGAGCAGATGAGGGCGGGGCTTGCCGAACACGGCATCGGCATGACTGGGGAACTTGGGTTCAATAACACGTACGCGTTCGCTATGCGCCGCGAAATGGCGGAATCTCTCAACATTCGGACGATTAGCGATTTGAAGCGGCACGCGAATCTCAAACTCGGATTCACTCATGAGTTCCTGAATCGACAGGACGGCTGGGAACCGCTGAGCAAGCACTACGGCTTACAGATGAGACCCCGCGGTATGGAGCATGCATTGACATACGTTGCGCTAAACAGCGGCGATATTGACCTTACCGATGCTTATTCGACCGACGCAAAGCTGGGAGAATACGACCTTGCGGTTTTGGAGGATGATTTGGAGTTTTTTCCAAAGTATAACGCCGTTTTCTTGTACCGATTGGACGCCGATCCGAAAGTCATTTCCGCTGTTGCCGGACTAGGTGGAACCATTGATGAAACACGCATGATTCAACTCAACGTGGCAGCGGAACGTATGAAAGACTACACACGCGCCGCCGCGCTGTATTTCGAGGAGACCAAACAATCGGGAAAGGAGGCGTCATTACCGCACGCGAACGGCAAGATTTCACAGCTGTTTTCCAAGATTCTTCCTCTCACCGGTGAACACCTGACGTTGGTGGCGATTTCGATGTTTCTCGCCGTGATTATCGGCATTCCGCTCGGGATACGCGCCAGCCGCCCCGGGCTTTTCAGTCAATTCATCTTGGGGTTGACGGGCATTATTCAGACCATCCCCTCGATTGTGTTGTTGGCTGTGCTCATCCCTATCTTGGGTACCAATATGCGTAATGCGATTGCCGCGCTCTTCCTCTACAGTCTGCTCCCAATCGTGCGCAACACGACCGCGGGGTTGCAGGACATCTCCACACCAATCCGAGAATCCGCCGCCGCCCTTGGGCTTGAGCCCCGCTCTCAACTCACGAAGGTTTACCTGCCGATAGCGTCCCGGTCAATTCTCGCCGGGGTAAAAACAAGCACGATCATCAATATCGGCACCGCAACCCTTGCCGGATTTATCGGCGCAGGAGGGTACGGTGAACTCATCCTTAGCGGAATCAACCTAAATGCTACAGACGTCATTCTGCAGGGCGCCATTCCCGCCGCGCTTCTCGCACTGTTTTCACAATTCCTCTTTGACCTCCTTGACAGTGTCGTAATCTCTAGGGGCTTACGCCTGCAAGCAACCATGTAGCTGGAGGTCGGACCGACTCCTGCTGGTTTCAACCACCGCCCCAGAGCCGGGTTTATTCCCGATGACTCGCTCTCTTCCTTCCATACTCCTGAAAATACGCCTTCCTTGTCGTATGTCATCAAGCGACCAATTGACAATCAGCGGACCGGATACGGTGAAGGATAGAGATGGTTACCCCGATTGCTAATCCTTTTTGAAATGTCCCGTGTCAAGTTTTCGGTTTCTACGTAATTCTCGAATCATCTGATGCAAGACATCTTTTGCTTTACCCGCGACGCGTTGTCCCGGACTTCGTATCAGGGCAAACGCATCTGATTTTGCATTGACAACTTTACACGTGTATAGTATGATATAGAACGAACAGATAAGCGGCGGAGTGGATGCGCTACTCTCCAAATCAACAGTTTTCCGTGTTCCAACGAGGAGGGGCTTTCACTTTTCACTACCCAAAATTGACCTGCGTGACAACGAACTTTTTTCTCTGTACCTACTTTGTACCTATTTTGTTCATGGCTGCACGCCTATGAACCCGCGCTATCAAAGGAAAGTAGTGAATCAAAGCAGGTGAACACCCCCTCGAAATCAAGCCTCCGTTCACATTCTTGTACCTACTTTTTGGGGCTATTTTTGCAAAAAAATCAGGGACAGATTCAGTCGAAACCGCCCAAAAAGAGTGGCGGATCAACATTTTATTCACATTTTCGAACTCTCAAGCGACTAATGGCGATCAGAGGAATGAGAGCATCTACTGATTTTATACACCTTTCGCTCCGATGATGCTGTAGAGTGAGGAACCTATGAAGCTGAAAACAGCCGCCATGGTTAGCTTTAACACGAAAACGATGGAGTGATTTTAGATGCGTTTCCCCTGGACTTCGTATTGAATTATCTTGACTCGATTTCTCAATCCTTGATAAAATACAACCTTAGTGGTCTGCTCCGGAGACGATGTTTCCGCTACGGATCCAGTAAAATCATCCGCGAGAGAAGAGGCATTCAATGGAAGTTCTAATGATCCCCATCCACGCGAAAGAGCAGCACGCGGACGATATCATCCGCGAGGCAGTGTTAAATGCCAAGACTACGGTCAAAAGCGAGCCTGGATGCCGGCGCTACGATGTCATTCAAGATGAGAACGACCCAACAAAGCTGGGTTTGTGCCAAATCTACAATGATATGGGAGCATTTTACGAACATCTGAGCCTTCCTCATTACCAACGGTTTTCACAAACCACCAAGAATTGGACAGTCGTTCCTCCCGAATATGCAAAGTACCGCCCTGTGTTTCCACTTGGTGACGCATGCTGGGATTCACAACGCCCCTCCGCGGTGGAAGACGACGCCTTTAACAGGGGCTTGTGCGTGATCCATGCGCCCTTAAAAGTCAAAGATGAGCATGTGTCCGATTTCATAGACTCGGTTCGCCGCGATGCGATCGGATCGGTCAACGAAGAACCGGGATGCCTAAGATTCGACATCTACCAAAACCAAGAAGACCGATCAGCACTCTACCTCTATGAGGTGTATGTGAACAAAGCGGCGTTCGAATATCACAGGGCAACCCCTCACATTAAACGATGGCGCGAAGAGGTGAAAGACTGGTACGCCCCGGGATTTTCACTGGCCGACAACAAGGAAGAAGTTGTCGGAACCAACGTATGGCCTCCCGACAATTGGAACTGGAGTTCCGGAAAACCCAACCGCTAACTTGCCCCGAACCCAAGTTTTTTCTTGAAAACTTGGGTTCTTAACACTAGCACCCACTATGAAAATCTACCGCACAGGCATCGTTGGAACAACCCATTTGAGTTCCCATGTCTCCGCACTAAACTCCGCGCCACGCGTCGAATTGGTCGCAGCCGCCGCTCATACCGACACTGAAAGAAAGCAATTTCAAGAGTACGGTATTTCTACGATCTATTCAAGCTATGAAGAGATGTTAGCGGATGCAAATCTGGAAATCGTCGAAATAGACACGGATCCCATCCAATTGTACAACATGACGCTTGCGGCGGCGGAGCGGGGCATCCACGTCTTAGGCGAAAAGCCTATCGCAATTTCACTCGCCCACGCCGACGAAATGGTTGCAGCCTGCGATCTAGCAGGAATTCAACTGGCAATCTACAATATCAGGCGATGCGACCCCTACCATGTCCATGCGAAAAGGCTCCTGGAGGAGGGATACATCGGCGAACTCTTGTCGATGCGGGGGACATTGAGGAATTCGTATCCATCGGGGCACAGCCTAATCAATCTCGGCACCCACCTTTTTGACATCGCCCGTTACTTCGCGGGGGATGTGGATTGGCTTGACGGTCACGTGACAACCGACGGTAAACCGGCGACATCGAAGGAAGTTCAACCCCATCCCGGCGGAATGGGACCCATGGTTGGCGACAAAGCAACTACGATGCTGGGATTCAAGAACGGCGTTACCGCGACGGTCGAATTCTGGAGAGCGGAACCCGAGTATTTCGGTATTGAGTTGATTGGGACGAATGGAGCCTTGGCTGTACGAGTCCCCGAGTCCCCTTGTCCGCTGATGCATCGCTCCGATGCGCTGTGGTCTGACCTCCCCGAGGCAAATATCTGGCAACCGATAAACCTATCGGCGGCTGAACTCGCCGGACGCAGCCCCGGCAGTTGGGACGCCGTCTACCGAATCGCCGTGGAAGAATTTGTTCGATGCATCGAAACCGGCGACGAGCATCCCTTGAGCGGCGTCCAAGCCGTAAAGGCGCTCGAACTCATTCTCGGAACATACGAATCCCACCGATTCGGCGCGAGGATGGCCATCCCTTTGGTAGAAAGGAGGCACCCGTTAGAGGTGTGGTTGAAAGAGTAGGGAGTGGCGTTTCAGGCAACTAGAACCCGAGTTTTTTCCGCAAAACTCGGGTTCTTCAGGTGGAGAATTATCTGATGAGAAAAACTCCTTCTCTGACGTTTTTCCTTTTGGCGGTATTGGTCTTCTTTCATAGCATTGTCTACGCCAAGGATTATATCCACTGGAGCTTGCCAGATGGCGCTACGGCTCGCCTGGGAAAAGGTAAAATAAATGAAATCGCGTACTCGTCAGATGGGACAAAACTTGCGGTTGCCAGCAGCATTGGGATCTGGATCTATGATGCATATAGTGGTGCCGAAGTGAACCTTTATCCCGCGAATTTTAACGGTGTTTCCAGCGTCGCCTTTAGCCCTGATTGTCGTACGATTGCTAGCTGGACTCTAGACGGTCCCATCTGGCTATGGGATGTTTTCGCGGGCGAGCACAAGCAGACCCTCACAGGATATACAGACAACATAGAGTGCGTTGCTTTCAGCCCGGACGGACTCACGATTGCCAGTGGGAGTACCGACAGCACGATCTGTCTATGGGATGCCATCAAAGGCCTACACAAGCACACACTCACAGGCCACACAAGCAGCGTAGAGAGTGTTGCTTTCAGCCCGGACGGACGCACCATTGTCAGTGGGAGTTGGGACAACACCATTCGTCTATGGGATGCGATAAAAAGTGAACACACGCAAACGCTCAGAGGACATACGCTCGTGATTTCCAGCGTTGCGTACAGCCCGGAGGGACACACCATTGCTAGTGGGAGTTGGGACGGCACAATCCGACTGTGGGACGCCGTCAAAGGCGAGCACAAGCAAACGCTTGCCGAGGATAGACAGGAGGGGTCGCCGAGTAGAGACATTGTACGCAAGGTTGCGGTGAGCCCGGACGGAGGAACGATTGCCAGTGTGCATGGGTTACGCTTCCACAATGTTCGCCTGTGGGATGCCGCCACAGGGGTGCACAAACATGATATCCGCCTGTGGGATGCTGGCACAAGGCGGAAATACAACCTTAACAGCATCGCCTTCAGTCCTGACGGAACCACAATTGCCGGTGCGGGGAGCGACACTATTAGTCTATGGGATACCACCAGTGGCAAGCACAAACTCACTCTCTCAGGACACACACGCATCGTTAACGGTGTTGATATCAGCTCGAATGGACGAGTGATTGCTAGCTGCGATTTAACTGGAGGTATCCGCCTGTGGGATGCTGGCACAGGAGTGACCATACTCACGATCGCAGAGGACACAGTCATGCTTGACAGCGTTTTGAGTCCGGACGGGGAGAAGATCGCCAGTGTGTGCAGCGACGCCGTCCGCTTGTGGGACACCACCAGTGGCGAGCACATTCTGACCTTCCCACAGAACACCCATGACGTCAACAGCATTGCGTTTAGCCCGGACGGGGCAACAATTGCCGGTGGAAGTGCAGATGGTACCGTCCGTCTGTGGGATACTGCTACAGGCGCGCCTAAACGGCCGGACATTACTCGTGACGGTGGCAAGACTTTGGGAGACCGACTGCGAACTACTTTCTCGGGCGCCTCCAAGCAGGCACTCGTCGGACATTCAGCCAGCGTGGAAAGCGTTGCCTTTAGTCCGGACGGCGGAACGATCGCAAGCGGTAGTTCGGATGGTACCGTCCATCTGTGGGTTTCAGGAACAAGTGACTACAAACGACTATTTATCGGATATGCAGGCGGTGTGAACATCGTGGCGTTCAGTCCAGATGGACATTTGCTTGCAATCGGAAGTGAGGACAACGCCATTCGCCTTCGGGATGCCGTTAGTGGCGTGCACAAGCAAATACTTACTGGACATACAGGCAAAGTTTCTAGTCTAGCTTTCAATCCGGATCGACGAACGCTTGCAAGCGGTAGTGTGGACGGCACCATCCGATTGTGGGATACCTATACCGGGGAGCAGCAGACGATAATGGAGCACTCCGATGAGGTTAATTCTATTGCCTATTCACCGGATGGATTCATGCTCGCAAGTGGGAGTTCAGACGGAACGATTCTGCTGTGGGATGTTTCTGAAGAGTAGCTAGAGGGATCAAATTGAAATCGACGGATTTGATACACAATCATTGATGGAGGTCTCGTCGGTGTGATTATCGGGATAACCATGGGAGACGCCTGCGGCTTAGGCCCCAAAATCCTCTTGAAACGGAACCCAAACACTCTTGAAGGTGTGGCTGGAAGGGAAGTGAGTTGCCAGTCCGCTACCCAAAAAAACCTGTTCCACAAAAAATCTAGTTTCTACATTCGGAGGACTATCCAATGAGACAGATTCGCGTTCTGAAATTCGGACTTCTGTTGATATCAGTCTTCTTTCATAGCAGTGTCTTCGCCAAGGATTACATCCACTGGAATCTGCCAGACGGCGGGATAGCGCGTCTCGGAAAGGGGTGGATATCTGTCTACATGCCGGGCAATATCGCGCATTCGCCGGATGGGAACCGACTGGCGGTTGCCAGCCGTATCGGAATCTGGCTTTATGATGCCCGCACCGGCGCCGAAATTTCCCTTCTCACGGGCCATACCGCCGGGATAAACTGCGTCGCGTTCAGTCCGGATGGCGGCACTCTTGCCAGCGGTAGCTGGGACAACACCATCCGGCTGTGGGACGCCTCGACGGGCAAACAGAAGGGCACACTTACGGGGCATACGAACTCGGTTAATAGCGTGGCGTTCAGCCCTGACGGTGACACACTTGTCAGCGGCAGTTGGGACCACACTGTCCGGTTGTGGGATGTTGTTACGGGCTCACACAAGAAAACGTCCACCGAACACAATGACGCGGTAATGAGCGTCACCTTCAGCCCGGATGGTAGAACAATCGCCAGTGGAAGCCGCGACCATTCTGTCCAATTGTGGGATGCCCAAAGCGGATTACATCTGCGGGAACTAACGGGCCACACGCAGCCTGTGACAAACGTGGCGTTCAGTCCGGACGGAAACACACTTGCGAGCGCGAGCTGGGAAAATACCATTCTGCTGTGGGATGCTGCCGCGTGGACGCAAAAGCGAACACTTACGGGACATACCGAAGGGGTATCCTGCCTTGCGTTCAGCCAGGATGGTGGTACCCTCGCCAGTGCGAGTTGGGACAAGACCATCCGGCTGTGGAACACCGCAACGTGGGCAAACGAGGAAACCCTCACCGGACATACGGACGGAGTTCTGGATGTCGCATTCAACCCGGATGGTAGGACGATTGCCAGCGGAACTTTCAGAGAGATTCGTCTCTGGGATGCAGTAATCGGCGTCCACAAACACACACTACTCGGACACCATGCCTGGGTTTCCAGCATTGCCTTTAGCCCGGACGGAAGAACAATCGCCACCGGACATGCGGATCACGCGATTCGTTTATGGGATCTAGGTTCGGGGACACGTACGCGGGCACTCACCGGTCATACTAAATCGGTTTCTGATGTTGCCTTCAGTCCAGACGGAAAAACGCTCGCAAGCGGGAGTTCGGACAACACCATTCGTCTGTGGAATTCGGTCACCGGGGAACACATGCGGACACTCACAGGGCACACAGATTTGGTTTCAAGCGTGGATTTTACCCCCGATGGACAAACGCTAGCCAGTAGCAGCCGGGACCATACTATTCGCTTGTGGAATCCCGTCACGGGTGCAATGAATCAGACATTGACGGGACACTCGGGATTTGTAAATAGCGTCGTCTTCAGCCCGGATGGGGCAACAATCGCCAGTGCTGGCAGTATTGACATCGACCAAGATATGGGTGCGATCACCTACATAACGGACCCGTATGGGAACATTATCTCCGGTGGAGATAGGGTTTACACTATGGATGGCAACACTACCCTACTCTGGGACGCTGCCTCAGGTGAACTCAAACAGACACTCATCGGCCATGCGCAAGGTGTTAGTCATGCAATCTTCAGCCCGGACGGAAAGACGCTCGTGAGTGTAAGCGGAGATAAGACGATTCAGTTGTGGGATGCGGCCACAGGAGCATTCAAGCTGATGCTAACAGGGCATACAGATTTGATCGACTATGTAGCATTCAGCCCGGATGGAAGAACTCTCGCCAGTGCAGGTTGGGACAAGACCATTCGTCTATGGGATGCCGCAACGGGAGACCTCCAGCGTACATTTACCGGACACACAGGCTGGGTTGACAGCGTCGCTTTCAGCCCGGACGGGAACACGCTTGCCAGTTGTAGCGAGGACGGAACAATTCTGTTGTGGGATGTTTCCGCTGAATAACTGGCAGGGCGGAGTTAAGAGCTAAGCGTGGCACACTACCCGGTCGATTATTAACGGAGGTCTCATTAGCGTGCTAATCGGGATAACCATGGGAGACGCCTGCGGCTTAGGTCCCGAAATCCTCTTGCGCTCAGTTGAGGGGAACGGCCTATCCCAGCCATTCGTCCTCTTCGGCGATCTGGAGGTGCTAGAATTTGCCCTAGATAAACTCAATCTGAACCTTGCACCTCACCCCGTTGTCTCGGTGGAAGACGCCAAACCTGACCGCCTAAACGTCCTCGACTGCCGAGAACTCCGGCAGTCGGATGTCACGATAGGCAGAATATCGGCGAAAGCCGGGGCAGCCGCGGTAAAATACGTTCAGGTCGCTACCGAACACGCCCTCGAACAGAAGATTGACGCGATTGTAACGCTCCCGATCAACAAGGCTGCCTGCCGTCACACCTTTCCAGATTTTCAAGGTCACACTGAGCTTTTCGCCGAGATGTGCGGCGTTGCCGATTACGTTCTAAGCCTTGTAGCGCCGAAACTGGTTGTCACGCATGTATCGACCCACGTTTCGTTAAAAGAGGCGGTTAATCTCGTGAAACGCGAGCGCGTGCTTTCCGTGCTTCAAATGACGCACGCCGCCGCAAAAAGACTATTCCCCCGTGCGAAGATTGCCGTTGCCGGACTCAATCCCCATGCGGGGGAGGACGGTGCTTTTGGCGATGAGGAGATTGAGGAAATCGTACCTGCCATCCGGGAGGCGCAGCGCCAAGGCATTGATGCGCATGGCCCCATCGCACCCGACACGCTCTTCATGAAAGCCCTGACAGGAGATTACGATGCCGTGGTGTGCATGTACCACGACCAAGGGCACATTCCGATGAAATTGCACGGCTTCCACGAAACCGTAAACGTGACACTCGGTTTGCCCATTATCCGAACCTCCGTCGACCATGGAACCGGCTTTGACATCGCCTACAAGGGTATAGCGTCGACCCAGAACTTTATGTGCGCATTCAATCTCGCCGCCAAACTGGCTTCGTCAAAATAACTGTGGGAATATCAATGCCGTTTCGTTTGAACAAATGAATAACGGTGTGTATGGCACTTCAATCATATCGTTCTCTTACTCCGTAGGTGGGGCATCTTGCCCCGCCTACTCTGTGCGACGGCAAGGCACCTTACTCCATTTCACTCAGCATTCTTTATCTGATCCACGCAATCAACGTACTTGAATTTCCAGAGTTTGGGAGGAATCTACCGTGACATCAGAAATCCTATTCACCACCATGTTCATGGCGACTTTCTTCGCCGCAACCAGCACAACCTGGAGCGAGGATGAGGAGGTCGTCGGTCAACGTCCCTACGAGATGGAATGGGCAAACCGCACCGAGCCTACGCACCCGCCCCTAATCGACTTTGAGGATCTGACAGGATGGAGGGTTGAAACGAACAAAGCGAATGCCCAATTCGTGCGCTCGCGAGAGCAACAGATTTGGGGCAAATACGTCGCCAAACTCACCTATCATGAGACCGGCGGAGAACCCGAAATTCGAATCAGTCCCCCAGCCCCCATCCCGGTCCGGAACGGCTTTGAGGTGGTCTCCTTCTGGATCTTCGGCAAAGAACGTCACCGCCCAAAAATAACCGTGCTGTTCAAAACTTCCGATGGCGCCGAGATGCGGTTTCCCATGCGCGCCGATTGGGACATCTGGGGATGGTTCCTCTCCTACTACCGTTTGTCCCCTGATCAAATTGAGCAAGTTGCCAACGGATCCGCTTTCACCGGGTTCATCATTCGAGATTCCGACGAACCGGAAGATCGCCTGATCTGTTTCGACAATCTTGCCGTGTTCACGGAAGACTTCAAACCACTCTATTTCACGGCGCGCCCTCACCGAGGTGTCCCGATGTTTTCAGGCCAAGGAACCGGAACCAACACCGGTCCGGGCAAACTCCCGTTTCCGACTCGCGAGCAAACCATTTTGCCCGACAATTTGACCGAGGATTTTACGACCAGCCTTCAATCGGAAGGCAATAGTTTCACTTTTCGTTATGTGGGTGCGGACGGCACCTTAACCTACCACATTGAGCCTCGTACCGGCACCTTGGGCGACATCAGTGCCGAGTGGGAGGGACGAGGCGGCACCGTTCAGCCGTGCGTTGGCGGCGGCGTATATTTGGTAACAGGCGCGGATGCCCCCTCTCCTCCGGAGTCCGCCGAACATCTTGGCACCACATTACAAGATGAAGGGGTCGTCTCCCGATGGCGGCTGAATGCCAAAGGAGTGGTACAGGACGTGATTTATGTGTATCGACTCTGGAACAAGTCGCTGGTGATCGATACGCTTGCGCCCGGCGGAAATGTTGCGGAGGTAAGATACGGCAAGGCTGTCGGAGTGGAGAATCCGCGGCTGGTCGCCAACCCGTTTTACACCTACAACGGTTACATTCCAGATGGACGGCCGGCAGTGGTTGTCGGCGGTGTGCAAGACGCCCCATTGTTCCTGACCGGAAACACCGACTGGTATCTATCGAACGCATCGATGCTGCTTCCCTCTCCCGCCATAACGCCTGACGGCGTGATCTATAACACGGGAACGCGATATATCCCCAAAACCAACGGCGTGCGGGTGGACTGCTACGAGCGGTTTTTCATCACACTTTCCCCGCGTTACGAAGAGATGCTTCCTACGATTCCCAACCCAAAGTCCCCTTGGTTGAAGCATGTGGGGACCCGGCTCTGGAAGGCGCACCAGTCCGAATACCCACGAGAAGACGGGATACGCTTTTTCAAAAAACTGCACCGTTACGGAATTACCCAAATGACCATCACCGACCACGAAGGCGGATGGCGAGACGGGGGTGAGAGTTTCACGTTCCGTACCCGCGGCGCCCCGGAAAAGGGCGGCGATGAGGGATGGGCGGAATATTCTCGCGTGATGCGGGACGAAATCGGTTACCGATACGGTCCTTACACGCAGTTCCTCGATATAGCAGCTGTCAATGAATTCTGGGACACCGATATGATCACCCGAACTCCCGATAATCGGATGCACGGAGGTTGGCGCCGCTGTTACCGAGCCAAGCCCGCCAGATCACCGGAATATTGCGAGATGCTGTCGCCGATCATTCATGAAAAATTCGGATTCAACGCGAGCTACCTCGACGTGCATACACTTCACACTTTGGATTTCGTGGATTACGATTACCGTGTGCCGGGCGCCGCCACGTTCGCTGCAACCTTCTACGCCTACGGAGAAACCATGTTAATCCAGAAGGAAACATTCCGGGGACCTGTTTTCTCCGAGGGCGGTCACCACTTCATCTTTAGCGGTCTAATTGACGGGAATTACGCTCAGGACCGTGCGGGCGAGGTGAAGTTGGCATGGGGACCCTGGTTGGTGGACTTTGAACTTCGGAAAACCCACGATTTGTGCGCCAATATAGGCATGGGAGAGTACGGCATGTTCTACCGCGGAGAGGAACCGGAACCGAGTGGTCGCTCTGGTGAAGATCCGCGCAGTGACCGGCACATTGCCGCGACCATCGCGTTTGGACATGTCGGTATTCTCCACTACGAAGACCCGCTACCGCGCGTATTGCGAATCTACTATATGCTGCAGCAATTGCAGAGCCGTTATACGCTTTCAAGCGTGGCGGAAATACGGTATGCGGACGCGGACGGCAATCTCTTGGACACCACCGCCGCCGTGGCATCCGGGGTCTACAAACGTTCCCAGATTGTGACCCGCTATGAGAACGGGTGCATCACCGCCGTAAACGGCAATGCACATGACGAACGCATGGTCGTGGACGCTTACGGCAAACGGATAAACCTGCCTCCGAACGGTTACGCCGGCTGGACGGAAGATGGGGCGATTGAGGTCTTTAGCGGCGAGGCACAAGGTCACCGCGCAGATTATGCGGTGACACCCGAATATATCTTTATCGATGCTCGCGGCAAATCAACGCGATTCCCGCAGGCGGAAGGAAACGGAGTCGGAATCTGTAGGATTCTTCACGATGGAAAATACGAGGTGATTCTGCTTAACGATTCCGAGTGCGGCTTCGCGGTCGACGCGAATCAAGCCGTGGCGCTAGACGAAGAAAGAAATGAACTCGGAACAACCACACTGCGTAAGTCAGATGGTCTTACCTACGTTGAGCCAATACCAGGTGCCTTCAGTTATCTGCTGGACTCCGGCAACACTCCAAAATAGACTACGAACCAACCTGAAACCGAGTTTTTTCCCCAAAACTCGGTTTCTCGAAATTTCCGGAATAACGATCATCTGTACTCACCACCGTAAAATAGCAGTGGCTCTCCGTCGCGTTCTTCCCCGGCGATCGGTTCGCCGACGAACATGTCGTGATCGCCCGCGGGAAGCACATCCACCAGTTTGCAGTCCACATAAGCAATGGCATCAACCAGAATGGGAGCACCGGTTTCTGCCTTGGTCAGACTTACCCCCGAGAAATCCTTGGGGCCAGAGATGGCGAACCGACGTGAAATCACTTCTTGGTCCGCTCGCAGCATATTCAGCGCAAAGCACTTACCTTGAATCAAGCACTCGTGCATTGAGTTCTTTTTGTCAACGGCGACAACAATTAGCGGCGGCTCAAGCGAAAGGGACATTACGGCGTTTGCAGTCATACCCAAAATCCCCTCGTCAAACCGCGTCGTCAATAGCGTCACACCAGTTGCAAAGCGACCCATGACGCGTCGTTGCAACATTGAATCAATCGCCATCTGTGGTCTCCCATCTCACTGTTTTTGCACGAGGCAATCTACCCTATCCGGTTTGCCATCCCCCGATAAACTCACTAGCGACGCATTCACATGCGCACTTCAGAGGCAATTGCTTTGTGTTAGAGAAGTGTTGCATCCAATTCTATAACAGTATATCATATAATTTTAGATTGTTCGAGAACTTCATTGACCATTGGAAACAACGACTGATTAAAGCGTAGTCGAGTGGGCACAGCCCATCATTTCTTATTGGGAAAGATCAACGGGGCATAGGTCGGGTTGTCCGGGAAAGCGCTAATCAGTTACAGACACAATGCACGTCTGTTTTGCGATGAGTCAGGCAAGTACCGAGTTAGTACGGTACCCAACACCTCAATCCAAAGAGGTCGGTTCTACACAGATCCTCGGATATTAAAAATCCCATAGCAGGCTTATCGGGTTCGTAGCAGAAGCTTCTTTTATCAAAATGACTAAACCTATCTCCTACGCCCATGCTTCCACGCCTTCCTACTCGCGCCGACGATTTCTTACTAGCGCAGGAAGAAGTGCGGCGCTTGTTAGCTGGGGCATCTTTGGTAGACCTTTGGACGTTATTCTTGGAGAATCGGCAGGTCAAAACGCTACGGCTAGCACCGCGGCGGACATACGAGCAGAGACTTTGCCAAAGCCCGATATGATTGTCCACTCCGAGAATCCTTTTAACGGCGAGTTCCCGCCTCATCTGCTCCAAGATCCCGTCACGCCTATTGCCCGGCACTTCGTTCGCAATAACAGTGACATTCCGGAACGCGCGAAAAGAAAAGACCTAAATGGATGGAAGCTAACCGTTGATGGAGCAGTTAGCAAAAATCTCTCACTATCCATGGACGACCTGCTCCGTTTCCCGCAAGTAAGCCTAAGAGTCGTGCTAGAATGCGCCGGGAATGGAAGAAGCCTTTTTGAGCCGAAAGTTAGTGGTACGCCGTGGATTCGAGGCGCTGTCGGGTGCAGCGAATGGACCGGGGTGCGCCTACGTGATGTGTTAAACCATGCCGGCTTAAAACCGCACGCCGTTTATCTTGGAAACTACGGCGAAGACGTCCCGGCTGGTTCAGGCGAGGCGTTTTCGCGCGGAATTCCGATTGAGAAAGCCATGGATGAACATACCCTGATCGCTTTCAAAATGAATGGGAAAGACCTGCCCGCAGCACACGGTTTTCCGGCGCGACTGATAGTTCCCGGCTGGATCGGCAGCGCGATGCAGAAGTGGCTAAACCGAATCTGGGTGAAAGATAGGGTGCATGACTCGGAAAAGATGAGTGGGTATTCGTACCGCGTTCCGTCATATCCTGCGGTACCGGGAAACAAACCGGCGAAGCAGGATATGGAGATTGCTACGTCGTGGATTGTGAAGTCACTTATTGCCACTCCCCAATCAGGCGTGAAAGTCAATTCGGGGAATCCTGTAAATGTTGGCGGACATGCTTGGGCAGGCGAGAATAAGGTTGATAAGGTCTACGTTTCTGACGATTACGGAGTCCGGTGGCGAGAGGCACGGTTGCAATCGCCGATGAATCGCTATGCTTGGTATACGTGGGAATCCGAACTCTCATTTGGAAACAGGGGATACTATGAAATATGGGCGCGCGCATTTGACAATAGAGGCGATGCCCAACCCTTTCGGCAACCATGGAATCCCAAAGGTTACCTAGGAAACGTCATTCACAGAGTACCCGTTGTCGTCGACTCTAAGAGTTAACGCTGTGCCGAGGAGTTCACTCGATTTACAGTAGATAGAGTGAAATAATCATGTTGCTAGGACTTGCATAGTGGAGCAATCGCATCGCGAGTCCGTCGTGCAAATCCCATTGAGAAACGAAAAGGAGGGACTACAAATTGCCGCAATCACAAGAAACCATTCGTTTGACGATGGCACAGGCACTCGTCAAGTACCTGCAAGTACAATTCAGCGAACGCGATGGCAAAACCCGCCGATTGATCCCATCCATGTTCGGCATATTTGGACACGGCAACGTCGCCGGTCTCGGTCAAGCGCTGTACGAATACGGGGAGGACCTGCCGTACCGCCAGCCCCGAAACGAACAGTCGATGGTACACACTGCCCTCGGATTCGCAAAGGCTAATCATCGACTCGCTACACTCGCGTGCACGTCATCCATAGGCCCCGGCGCGACGAACATGATTAGCGGAGCAGCGACGGCCGCCACGAACCGCCTGCCCGTATTACTGTTGCCATCCGATTACTACGCCACGCGGCATCAGGGCGTGGTGTTGCAACAACTCGAACACCCTGTCTCCGCTGATGTCAGTGTCAACGACTGTTTCAGACCTGTCAGTCGATTTTTTGATCGCATATCCCGTCCGGAGCAACTCCTGACCGCACTTCCCGAAGCCATGCGGGTACTGACAGACCCCGCCGACACGGGGCCCGTTACGCTCTCATTGCCGCAGGACGTGCAGGCTCATGCATACGACTATCCGACAGATTTCTTTGAAAAACGCGCATGGCGAGTGGAGCGGCGAGTCCCGGATCCTCAGAGCATTACCGAAGCCGTAAGGTTGTTGAAGGCGGCGGAACGCCCGATGATAATCGCCGGCGGCGGCGTCCATTATTCGGAAGCATGGGAGGCGCTTCAGGAGTTCTCGTCCCTATTGGGTATTCCCGTGAGCGAAACCTTCGCCGGAAAAGGAGCGATACGCGAACCGTCCCCGCTGCTTCTGGGAGGGCAGGGAGTCACCGGCACACCTGCCGCAGCCAAAATATCGAGCCAATCGGATCTGGTGATCGGCGTCGGATGCCGCATGATGGATTTTGCGACAGGTTCTCAATCGGCTTTCAATAACCCGCAGGTGAAATTCGTCAACATAAACGTTGGAGGACACGACGCTTATAAGCAGAGCGGAGTGCCAATCGTTGCGGATGCTCGAGAAGTAATCTTGGCACTGACACAAGCCGCAGAGGGCGCCGGGGTTCAACCGAATGCAGCATACACGGCGGAAATCCAAGGCTTGAATCGGGAATGGGCGGAGCAACTCAGCGCCGCCGTGTCGGAGGAGATCCCCGGCCAGGCAATGAGCCAAGGCAAGTTAATCCGAATCATTAACGAGGAGGCGCAGCCGGGAGACACGATCGTCGCGGCAGCGGGGACACCCCCTGGAGATTTGGTAAAGATGTGGGACGCCACCCGAAATCGAAAGTGTCATATAGAATTTGGCTATTCGTGCATGGGCTACGAATTGCCCGCGGGGTTGGGCGTCCGTATGACGCAGCCGGAAGGTGAAGTTTTTGTGTTTATCGGCGACGGCACCTATCTGATGAACCCCACAGAGTTGGTGACGGCGATGCAGGAGGGTTTGAAACTTACGGTGATTGTATCGGAAAATCACGGCTTTCAATCCATCAGCGCCCTGCAGATGCTCCGCGCGGGACGCAGATTTGGCAATGAGTTTCGGGCGCGGGATGGGGAAAGAAATCGGCTCGAAGGCGAATACATGAAGATAGACTTCGCACAGAACGCAGCCAGTTTTGGGGCGCGCTCATGGCACGAAACAACGCCGGACGGTGTGCGCAATGCCTTGCGGGAAGCCCGCGGCGAGAGTCGAACCTGCGTGATTGTCGCCGACGTCGAGCCGCATCACTACCTGCCTGATTCTGGCGTGTGGTGGGATGTCGCGGCAGCGGAGGTGAGCGGCGATTCCGAGACGCAGGATCGACGGAGTGAGTATGAGCAAGGACTCCGTCAGCAGCGCTTCCATTATTAGTAAGAATCACGCCCGCGGATGACAAACCTAGCTTCTATTGCAAACCAAATAGGATTTACTGTAGGAGGGAATTCCGATTCCCGATTGCAGGAACATGCAATAAATTGCTACAACAGCCCTTGGGTATTCCACTGCGTAAGTTCTAATAATAAAGAATCTTGTAATGGTCAGGCAGATGTGAGACCTTCATAGCTGAGTCCCGCTCGGCTTGGATTGCAAAATCCAAGCCTTGACCGATTGAGGCTGTCAACCCACATCGCGAAACTATTAACGATGTAAGCTTGATTAGGCTTGAAATTACGCTCTAATTGTCCTTTCAGAAACCACCAATTGCCGCAACAAGGAGCCTATAATGACACCTGAACAACGCTACGTGTTCGATGCGACAGGTTACCTCCATTTGAGAAAGGTATTATCCGGTGGCGAATTGCAAGAGGCGCAAGATGCCGCCGATCGCTACATAAACACTCCGCATGACGAATTCCCGGATGGATTTCGCTACATGCACACGCCAGTTTTCCATCACCACAGCCGCGGGTTTGCATACGACAAGGCGCTAGAACGACTGCTAACGCATGACACCACCTGGCCAATAATCAAAGAATTGACTGCAGATAAACCCGGGCTGCTCAGGGGAAGCCTGATGCTTGATACGCACGACTGTGAGTACCTATACCTTCACTCCATCCGGGAACAAGATCGAGACGGTGTCGGTTTCTCGCGTGACATCCATTGGACTCACCCCTACAGCGACGTGGTGTACTGCGACTTCTTCAACGTCTTCTGGTATTTTGATGATGTCTACCCGGGAGATGGTGGTCTACTCCTAATCCCGGGCTCCCACAAGAGCAAGTTGAAATGGCCCGACACCATCACTGAAACCATGGAGAAAAACGGTTACGAGTACGACAAATGCTGCATTGATGGCAGTTTTCCATTTGGAATAGTCAACATTACACCGAGGGCGGGGGATGTCGTCATCGCTTCGGACCAAGTCGTTCACGGCGCGTTGAAGTGGAAGCCAAGGGACCGAGGTCGCCGCTTCATGGTGTTCCGATACGCCCCTCAGTACATGCTTGCGTGGATGAACTCGCATGACATCGACCTTCCGCAGGAGATTTTGGATCGGTTGTCACCGGAAACAAAAGAGCTACTATCGAAGGAATATGTCACTCACACTAAAGAAATCGTCGACCGCCCCTCCGTTTCTATTAGCTAGCCCAAATTAGTAGTAGGCATACTCCGTATGCCGTAACCCTTGTGCAGATACGGCACGGAGGAGCAATTCCTATCAATCAACCGACTGAATAGATCGAGCGAGTGGATAATGAGTGATCAAGCGAATGAACAGTGAGTGCGATAGAAATCCCATAGAGATCCCTCGTTATTCCCTACTGTCGAGAAGTGTATTCAAGGCAAATGGTATTGCCAAAACTAAATTTCCAAACCTTTTCTCATAACGGCACTACACCGGCATATTTCACCCCCGTCAAATAAGCCACATCGCGATTCCAAGTGGTAAGGTCGTCCCCGCAAAACTGATTGAGATGCGTGTGCCCGCAGGCGCGCGCAAGCGTCTGCATCAATTCGGTTGCCGCACCGAGAAACCGGTTAAGCCGCCCAGCCGCCTCATCCACGATGAGACGTGCACGGAGACTCTCCTTCTGCGTCGCGATGCCCACTGGACAATTGTTGGTATGGCAGGCTCTCATCCCCACACACCCGATCGCCTGCATCGCCGAGTTTGCAATAGCCACCCCGTCCGCGCCTAGCGCAAGCGCCTTCGCAAAATCCGAGGGACTCCTCAAGCCTCCCGTTGCAATCAAGGTAACATCGCCATTCCCGGTCTTGTCCAAGAATTTTCGCGCCCGCGCGATGGCAGGCATCGTCGGCACGGAGATGTTGTCCCGGAAAATCAGCGGTGCGGCACCCGTTCCCCCGCCGCGCCCATCAAGAATGAGGTAATCGACCCCGACTTGGAGAGCGGCTTCGATATCCTCCTCAATGTGTTGAGCCGACAACTTGAATCCGATCGGGATACCGCCGGTCTCCTTACGAACCTCGCTGGCGAATCCCTTGAAATCTTTCAAACTATCCCAATCCGGGAAGCGAGCGGGCGAGACCGCCGGTTGACCGGCAATCAATCCGCGCACTTCGGCGATCTTCCCCTGCACCTTCTCACCCGGTAAATGGCCGCCGGTGCCCGTTTTGGCGCCCTGCCCCCCTTTGAAATGAAAGGCTTGCACGAGGTGGAGTTTATCCCACGAAAAGCCGAACCGAGCCGAAGCCAACTCGTAAAAATAGCGGCTGTTCTCTGCCTGTTCCTCCGGGAGCATCCCGCCCTCGCCGGAGCATATCCCCGTGCCCGCCATCTCTGCTCCCCGCGCTAAGGCGGTTTTCGCCTCGGCGGACAGCGCGCCGAAACTCATGTCCGACACAAAAATCGGTATATCAAGAGTGAGCGGTTTCTTTGCCCTGGCCCCAATGACGAGCTCGGTGCCAACTTCGACATCATCCAACTGCGGGAATTTGTGAAGCTGGGCAGTAACGAATTGCAGGTCACCCCACTGCGGAAGTTGGTCCCTTGGAACTCCCATCGCATCCACCCGACCGTGATGCCCGACCTTGGACAAACCGTGGCTTGCGAGATGTCGAATATAATTCACATACGGCTCTTCAGGCGTACCGTGTATATCCTGATATTCCCCCTGATACTCGTCGCGTTTGTACGGCTGAGGGTTGCTCTTCTTCCATCTGAGAATCTCCTCCTCATCGACTAGGATCCTGTCGTCCTCCACCCACGTTGTGAATTTTTCCAACTGCTCTTCGTTATGGTATTCGCTGATTCCCGTGTCGTAACGATAGTCCCAATAGTGCACCCCGCAAATGAGGTTCTGCCCGTCAATGTGTCCGTCCGCAAGCAGCGCGCCGCGATGCAAACATCTCCCGTACAATACCGACACCTTGTCATCATACTTGACGACTACCAAATCCACATCACCGACCAACGCGTGCGCAGGCTGTCGATCCTCCAACTCGCTGAATGTGGCAACTTGAACTCTTCTCATGCCCTCTCCTTCTGGCTGATTTGAATTTCAAAGCGACGACCGTGTCATTTACTCCGCCATTTTACGAATCTCCGGATTAGTAGACATCTGCAGTACAACATCGTCTTCAAGGTTACGGATGGCTGACTTTACCGCACCGGCAAAAGCTTTCCTTCTTGAGTCAAACAGAATGCCTTTAGCCGCAGCGTTCCCTTTCCCTGACGCCGTAATAGAGGCGATTTCCACCATTTCGGAATCGAAACAGGTCATCTCGGCAACTAGAGAGTTACTGGCGTCGCTGCTATTTTGGAAACCACTTCCCTGATAACCGAAGGACCCTCCCCCAGGGATAACCTGCACAATAACTGCGAGGTTTAGCCGTTTACCGGCTATAGATTCTTTCATTGGATATGAGTCCAACACCTCAACCGCAGCGAAAACGTGCCGAGCCGCTCTGGTAAGGGTTGAAACAAGGTCTTGACCTACTCGCAAATCGTAATTCTCATTCTCGAGGGACTGGTATCTGAGTTCAAGGGGCACTATCAGGGAGCGGGTGTCTTCCGTGAAAAAGAGCCCAACCCGCAAATCCATCCGATCCGAATTTTCGGCACATCCGGCGGCGACAACAGCCGCAACGAAAGTGAGCAGAATGCCACGGTAAAAACCAAACACAATCTCTCGTCTCCTTTCGAGTGTGAAAATTGAGTTTGAATACTGGAAAAAACGCTGATTTTACTACCCGAGCATGGCGAGCTTAATACATTTTCGTTCGGCAACTGCTACCGAGACCTCGCCGCCCTCCGCCGCGCTTTCCGAGAGCGCAAGAGAATACCGTCCATCTGCAAATGTGTCGCATACCCAATCAAACTCGCCGTGTAGAATGGGAATCCGGACCGAATAAGATCCATATTTTGGGACGACTTCAAGTTGTCGAGATCGACCGCAGCCCCCTCGAAATAGAATGGCAGTACGAGGAATACGGCAGGTAAGAGCAACATCGTTAGCCGCGAATGCGTCCAGCCGCGGTGCTTGCCCAAGGGCGGTAGCATGGCAAAAATGCCCAAGATTGCCGATTGGAGGTACTGCTTTCGAAGAATCAGTATGACGCTGAATATGAGGAAAATCCGATAAAAAATCTGCTGACTCCGGCTTTTGATGTCCACGTCGGGCCAAAGTCCCGAGAGCACCGCAATCACAAAACACGCGCCGATGCTCCACGGATTGAGAGAGATGGTGGGATTTCGCTCAAAAGGCACCTGCATCGCGACCTGACCGAAGAGCGAGGCGCCGAGCGAAAGTACGAAAAACAGCGTGTAGGCAATTAACCCGCCGATGTAGTGCTCGCGGAACATGCTCATAATGGGAATCTAACTCTCGGAGGTTGTCGCCGGAAAGAGCTTTGTGTTCTCCCGATGCCGAATCGTGTCACGCTTGGTTTTCTTCTCGATTGATTTACGAAACGCCTCCTCCAAGTCCACTCCCGTTTGATTTGCCAAACAAACGAGCACGAACAACACATCCGCCATCTCCTCAGCCAAGTTGACCGATTTGTCAGATTCCTTATAGCTCTGATCACCGTACTCACGCGCCGCAATCCGCGCCAACTCCCCGACTTCCTCCATCAAGATGGCGATGTTCGTCAATTCGGAGAAATACCGGATACCGATAGTTTGAATCCATTCATCGACAAGATCCTGACAGTTTCTGAGTGTATATTCCATATCCCCTCTAGTAACAAGCATCGTAAAATGTGCTCTCTGTAAACAACCCTAGTTTGTAGGGTGGGCACCGCCCACCATTTCTTGTAGGGTGCGATCAACTGAGATTAAGCGAATGAATAGCGAGCGATCATCTGAGTGATTAGCGAAAGCGATAGGGATCCCATACTGCCCCTTTCCAACCGCACCGGGGCCACGCGCCTACGGATACGAGCACCATGAGTCACCCTCTATAAACGTTCCCAACGCCGCGAATCATATCACCGAGGCCCTAGCCTGTCAAAGGTTTTCCGACTTGACAGACACTGGTCGCGGTAGTAAACTAACCCCGTAATTCTCAACACCCAATTCATAAGGATAGCTTCATTATGCGCAAAGAACCTTTCGATCAACTGGTGCAAGTTTTTGCCGCGCTGCGAAGTGAAAACGGTTGCCCCTGGGACCGCGAACAGACCCACGACTCGATCAAACCCGATCTCATCGAAGAAACCTACGAAGTCATCGAAGCCATTGATGCTCGCGATACATCGAAACTCCGGGAAGAGCTAGGCGACCTCCTCGGTAATGTCATGCTGCACGCACAAATCGCGAGGGATGAGGGCGAATTTGATATCAACGACATCATTAAGATACTTACGGAAAAACTCATCCGCCGCCACCCGCACGTTTTCGGTAACGAGGACGCGAACGATGCGGATCAGGTCTTAAGAAATTGGGAACAAATTAAGCGAAGCGAATCGGGTTACGAAGATCGTAAATCCGCCCTTGACGGGGTTCCCGACCACCTGCCAAGCCTGCAACGAGCACAGAAACTACAGCGTAAAGCCGCCTGTGTTGGATTCGATTGGAACGAGGTTTCAGACGTGCTCCCAAAAATCGACGAAGAAATTGCCGAATTAAAGGCGAGTATCCGAGAGAATAACCGAGAAGAAATTGAGTTGGAGATTGGCGATTTGCTTTTTTCGATTGTCAATCTGTGCCGATTTTTAGACGTGCGGGCGGAGGAGGCGTTGCGTAAGGCAAATCGCAAGTTTGTCGGTCGTTTCAAGGCGATGGAGGTGGAGTTGGAACGCCGCGGCGATTCATTCAAGGATTATGATTTGGCAGGTCTGGACGAAATCTGGGACAAGGCGAAGGAGGACGAGGTTGCGGTCAGTTCATAGCACTTCTGAATGGACTTCATGGCGACGGGTCTATCGATCCCGTATCGTATGGACGTTGTTCGCTCTCGCTGTTCCTACTCTCTTGATTCCGTCGGAAGCCAGCTCCGAGAATTTGCTCCTACGATCGGATCGCGAGCTTTTTGATGCCATCTACGATACCCCGCCGCAACGTCAACCGCTGGGTACAGTCATGGAAGCGGTCACGGAACTTGGCGACCCCAAGACTATGATGGGGCTTTCGATTCTTCTCATGGCTTACGGCGACGACAAACCGCGAGAAACCGGCAGGCTGCTGTCCTCGACTTTTATAGCGGGCGGCTTGGTAGTGCTCGGAATAAAGCAGACAGTCCGACGGAAAAGACCGCTGGAAGACGAACTTGGTGACCCGTCCTTCCCCTCGGGGCACACCTCGATAGCCTTTTCTATGGCAACGGTTCTTGGCAACCAATATCCAAAGTTGCGGATTCCGCTTTATGTTGGCGCCGGCTTGGTCGGCCTATCCCGAATCTATTTGGGCAGGCACTACGCCTCCGACGTGTTAATGGGCGCCGCCGTTGGCACGATTTCGGGCACGGTCGTCTGGCGCAACCGAATGACGCTGCTCAGTTGGGAATTTTAGATTAGATTTAACTCCTCGAAAGGAATGCCTCTCGTGAATACCTCCACCTCCAATATTCGACCTGAACCGGACCGAATACTGGTTGACATTGCGGAATATGCGGTGAACCACCCAATTGAAAGCAATCTCGCTTACGAAACGGCGCGGCATTGTCTGATGGACACCCTCGGATGCGGTTTGCTCGCCCTGAGTTACCCCGAATGTACGAAGCACCTAGGACCGATTGTCACCGGCACCACCGTTCCCGACGGTGCTCGCGTGCCCGGAACGCAGTACGTGTTAGACCCGGTTCAAGCCGCATTTAATATTGGGTGCATGATTCGCTGGCTGGACTACAACGACACCTGGCTCGCGGCAGAATGGGGACACCCGTCCGACAACCTCGGAGGAATCCTGGCAACGGCGGATTATCTGAGTTGCCGAAACCTTGCTGCACGACACGCGCCGCTCGTGATGCGCGATGTACTGACCGCCATGATCAATGCGCACGAAATTCAAGGTGTGCTCGCCTTGGAAAACAGCCTCAACCGAGTTGGACTGGATCATGTTCACTTCGTTAAAGTTGCTTCAACAGCCGTTATAACCAAAATGCTGGGCGGCGGTATTGATGAAATCGTCAATGCACTTTCCAACGCATTCGCTGATGGCGGCAGTTTGAGAGTATACCGCCATGCCCCGAACACCGGCACGCGAAAATCATGGGCGGCAGGCGATGCGACCAGTCGCGCCGTATGGTTGGGGTTAATGGCAATCAAGGGGGAGATGGGATACCCTTCAGCCCTTTCCGCAGATACTTGGGGATTCGAGGATGTACTGTTTAAGGGCAACGCCTTTGTATGCAATCAACCCTACGCATCTTATGTAATGGAGAACGTCCTTTTCAAAATCTCGTTTCCTGCCGAATTCCATGCGCAGACAGCCGTGGAATGCGCTTTCGAGTTGCACGAACAGGTTTGCAATCGCTTGGAGGAAATCGAAAAAATCACGATTACGACACATGAATCGGCTATTCGCATTATTGATAAGACCGGCCCGCTGCACAACCCGGCGGACCGAGATCACTGTATTCAGTACATGGTGGCGATAGGATTGATATTCGGGGAATTAACGGCTGAACACTATGAGGATGACGTGGCCGTTGATCCGCGTATCGACACGCTGAGAGAGAAGATGGTCACCGTCGAAGAACCGCGGTACAGCCGAGACTATCTCGATCCCGACAAGCGATCGATTGCGAATGCGCTTCAGGTTCATTTCAAAGATGGATCTGCCAGCGAGAAAATCGCTGTGGAGTATCCGATCGGTCATCGCCGGCGCCGCGCCGAAGGGATACCGCTGCTGGAAGAAAAGTTCGCCAAGAATCTGGCATCACGCTTCCCGGAAAGACAGGTAAAAGTGATTATAGAACTTTGTAACGACCAGAAGCGGCTGGAAGCAACCCCTGTCAACGAATTCATGGAGATGTTGGTCATCTAATTCACTTGAAGGAGAAAACGCCCATGGAAAGCTTTGAACTTCAGTCAGGTCACACGATGCCCGCTTTGGGATTGGGCACGTGGGAGCTGCGTAACGGACAATGCAAAACCGTGGTCAAACAAGCCGTTGAAATGGGATACACCCATATTGACACGGCATGGATGTACGCGAATCAAACAGAGATTGGTGATGCCCTCAAAGAAATTGGAGCGAAACGCGAGGAGTTATTTATAACCTCGAAAATCTGGCATACACACATGGAACGCGATAGCGTTCTGTCGCAATGCGATGAATGCTTGGATCAATTACAGACGGATTACGTAGACCTTTTGCTCATCCACTCGCCAAACCATAACGTACCGTATGAAGAAACCCTCGGCGCTTTCAAAGAGATTTTTGATGCCGGCAAAGCCAAGAGTATCGGCATCAGCAACTTCAATAGCGACCAAGTCGATCGAGCGCGAAATATCTCCGCGCTGCCCATCAGCGCGAACCAAGTCGAATACAACGTTCACTACAACCGAGAAGAACTGTTGCGGCACTGCACGAAACACCGCATTCACGTCACCGCACACCGCCCCTTGGCGAAAGGGAAAATCGGAGATGAGCGGCTCCTGAACAAAATCGCAAAGAGGCACGGCAAAACCGCGGCACAAGTCGCCATGCGGTGGTTGTTACAGAAGGGAATCAGCGTTATCCCCAAGTCCGGTTCGACAGATCACTTGGAAGAAAACCTAGACCTGTTCGATTGGGAACTCAGCGCCGACGAAATGAAACAAATCAATAATTTCAGCGATCAAGTGGGCGATTAGTACGTGCGATAGAGATCCATCGCCCACCATTCTTTAGTCGATACTGTAGGGAACAACGATCGTTGTTCCCTCTCGCCGACATATTACCGATAATCCGCTCATACGGTAACTAAATCAGTTGCATCCGTAGGGGTCGGGTCCCTCGACCCGTTGACGACAAATAATTCCCAGACAGCAATCGTCGTCAAACTATCCTTCCCAACACGTTGCAAAACTGCTAGTTTATCCTCAAATCTGCCCCCTCCCGCAAAACTCCGCAAGCGTACCTTCCAATTTCGTCCCCGCCGGTACATACGCAAGTATCAACCCATCGATCATCTTGTTCCGATCCGGCGTCACACCCGTAAATCGCTCAGCCGTCACCCCTTTGGAAAGCAGCAGATAGAACGTATCGCGCTTTAACCCCTGCGTTGTGTAGAAATTCCCCTGCCCCTTTGAGATAACTAGGTCGGCATCCAGCAACAGGTTCACAAACGAAGGTGTCGCTTGATAAAGATTCGTGCCTGTGGTTTTGGATCCGGAAGAACACAACGAAACATCGCCGCCGTTGACCGCACGCCGAAGTTCCTCGAACTGAGGAAGATTGATAATATCCTCTAAATCAGTCAGAGTCGCGTCATTGCTCGCCGGAGCCGCTTTACCGACAATCGTTATCTGATGGCCACGATCAAGGAGCATTTGAATCAACCACAGGTCAAATACCGCTTCCCCATCGTTGTCAATTAACCAGATGAGGCGTTTGGAACTGCTTTCAATCACGGCTGACTGAAATTGTCCAAGACAGTCAACTGCAAGCGGAGCATGAACGGCTTCCAGCAAAACACGGTCGAAGTAATCAGGCTGCTCCGCGAGTTTGGCAATGACCTTTGCGCTGCTATAGTCTATGATATTTGCCGCAATAACAAGCTTCAGACATTCCGCCCAACCAAAATCGGGAATTTGGTCGAGCAAGTTTAGCGCAGTCTGCCTCGCTCTCAGTTTATCTTTGCGGTACGGGTTCGGATTTCCGGTGGCGAGTGAGACAACTTCAAAAATGACTCCCCATATTTCTTCCGGTGTCAATTCATCTGTGACATGCGTACCATCCCCCTTTCGCATTTCGAGCAGGTCGTCGACCGCCTTCGACGCCACACGCCGTATAGCGCGATTGCTGGTGGCGCGACCAATGAGTTCAGTGATGGAATGTGATCGGATGTGCCGGCGCAGATTTTCCCAATCGGGTTTGTCACGCATCTCTCCAAACGTGTAGACCCCCGGAATATATTGCGGTACAACGAGTTGACCGTGAGCATCCGAAGTTTCCTCCGTCGAATCCGATTCCGCGTCTAATGGGAACAGGGGGGCGCCCAAATCTGCGGGACTAGGCACTCCTAATCCCCGATTGTCAATCGACATCCCAGCCGGAATTACGGTTGCCGCCGCCTTCACGAACCCGAGATGCACCGCCCTTCCAACTTGCACTCGGTCAAATCGGCAGTTTTGGACTTCACTTAACACTTTCAGTCCAGCAATCGGCGCACCAATCTCTTCGGACAACGGATTAGATCCGAAGAGCGTATCCACCGCCTTCACATCTTTCAAACCGACGAGGTCTCCAACCGTACAGTTTCCTGACAACTCGACATTCTCCAACCGACAATAGTTTCCGATTCTGACATCCTTGCCGAGATGGATTCGCCCAAGAATATAGCATCCATTCCCGACGTGGATGTCGTCGTTTGCCAGCGTAATCTGAGCGGCAGGGTCAACCCGAACACCTTTTTGAGCCAGCTTAACCCTCGTCCTCGTAAATAGAGCCTCCTCGCCTACAAGGAGATTCGACCACCGATTGACTCCGGAAATCGCCTCCGCCCGATAGATGTACGCATGTGTTTTCAACCCATCCTCATAGCAATGCCGAATGAGATCGACATGATGAAGTTCAGATCTGCTGCCATGCGGTTGCAATCGGTTTATTCTGTCAATTGCGGCGCTGCTCCGAATGAGAGTAATCCCTGTATTCGTGTAACCTTCTCCGCAATCCAGTCGTCGCGACATCTCGCATTTCTCCCCGTCCGTCATTTCGTTCCACTCTTTCGTGCCGACAAACCTGCCGTCCTTGCCAAAGAACAGACCACCCTTGTCCACGATCGTTTCCGGGATTTTGCCGCAAAGCGTAACATCCGCTTCGTTGATGAAATGAGAAACGAGTGTCTGCAGATAAATAGCTTGATTGAGAAACGGCTCATCTCCGAACGCGACACCGATCCACTCCGCGCCGCACTCCCGAACGGCGGGGATTGCCGCCTGCAGCGCGCCTCCAGTGCCGTTCTGTTCAGGCTGGACGCAGAGGATTGCGTTTCGACCGCAGAGCCGGTTAACCGCTTCCATGTCAAGCGCCGATGAAGGGATGACGCCATCAAGCTGTACCTCGCGTGTCACCACACGTTCCGCCATCATTGGATTAACGACGATGACATGCGGGCGGGAACCTGGAAGATAGCTCCGAGACACCTGCAGTGTGTTGGATTCACCGAACCATAAATCCAGAGTCTTGTTTAGTCGACCTGTCGGATCGATTCGAGTACCCTGTCCTCCCGCCAGAATCACCCATTGTGGATCGAGCCACTGCGCCAGTTCGTGCTTGATGTCTTGATTCGCGATGGAGTATAAAAACTGTTCAATTCGTCGTTCGGCCTCCGCTTTGTCCGGAATTCCGATAGCAATCGTAAGATCACATTGTAGAATCGTTTCAACTGTGCGACGCAGCGTTGTGAAATCGTTGTGCATTCTGTATGAATGATCGTCTTAACGATTTAGAAACCTAAAGATTGGGTTATGTCAGGATTCCTAGATTCACAGAGAAGCAGAAGTCGAGTCTGATAGGATTCCTGTTTCGCCACTCGTGTCTACACTTTTTTGAGTACGGAACTGCGAGCCTTGTGTACTACTGAACGGCATAAGAAACCGACGAAGTCATTATAACGAAACCGCATAGTGTCGGCAACTGAATTCCGATAAGCCCTTGCAATAGACATGACAGAGTGGTAGAATGATGGTGAAATTGGTGTGGCTGTAAAACCCCGGACAGAATCGACGACATCCTCGGCGGCTAAAGAGCTTGGTACATCTCCAAATGCCGAACACACAACCGATTCAAAAATAATCTGTCCTCGCCCCGGTTCTTCGGCTTCAGATTTACGAAAGATACACAACTTCTCTGAATGCCAATAGTCCGTACCCTAGTAGCTGACCAAGCCCGTCCACAAAGGAGCACGCCATGGCTTCATCGACAGATTGGGTAGCATTGGAACCAGACGTAGAGGCTGTTTTCGCGCATGAAGATGATCCGCTCCAGGCGCTTGCCGATGCCCGCATCCCCGGGGTTGTTCTGCGCGGCGCATATAACACTGACCATTGTTCCGGTTTAATCCGAAGGTTTATTGAACGAGGGATGATGCGTAATCCGGAAAACCCGGATCCCGACTTGGAAGCGAATTATCAGTTCGCGGGTGGACCGGGCTCCAACTCTCGAATTGACATCGGTACAAGCATAGTCAATCGTACGCGCGGCGGACAACGGATATCGGATAATGACGCCGAAAACAGGGAGAATTTCCTACAACACTCCGCCGCCACGCACGAGTTATTCAGCCATCTGTTCGACGGATTTGACAACCCGGTAGATGCCCTCTACGACTCCTTGTCTAGTTTGTCAGTCGGCAAAGAGGTAAAGGTGGCTCGCGAACCGGATGGACGCCTCTATGGCCCGGCGGTTTTCCGAATCCATTATACTGGCCAAGGTTACGCCCCGCACATTAACCATGTGAGTATTGTTGACAAGCTCTTTAACTTTGATATTACCCGTTTCCGTCATCAGTTCGCCGGCTTAATCTGTATACAGAACGCCACCGACGATGATAGATGTCCCCACGCCATTATCGACCAATGTGTGTGGAGTCCCGAGGTACAGGCGCACCTGTCTAACGGCACCTACTTCCAATACATGGCAGAGAAGAAAATTCCTCGTTATCAGATTGAAGTCAATCCCGGCGACTTCTATCTTTTCAATAGCGGCTGTATCCACCAAGTGGCACCTGTGGAGGGCACGACACCCAGAACCGTCCTAGCGACATTCATAGGTTATTCTGAGGATGACGACGAAATCTTCGTCTGGGCGTGATACGCTTGCCAGTCTTCAGAGACGGAAGGACCGAAAGCTGAATCTGCTTCTAACCTTCGCTTCATCCTTCCAGCCCAAAGCCTTAAAAACATTCATGCCAGTTTCGTTTACCGCCAAGAATTTTCCGTAGGCGAGTGTTTCCCTATAGATTGGTTTAAGGCGTTATAACTTTTCAGCGGCAGAAGGGACGTGGATTGAACGCAGCTTTTAGGACTTACTTCCCGCTTGGAGAGATGTTCTGACGTTCTCCAGATACTTCTGACTTGCTTTGTACGGACGTTCTCTATTTTAGAGTTATTTGAGAGTCATCTTCTTAGATGGCTTTCGTGTCTGAACTTCGCAATAATTCAGTTATGACAAGAATTCCAGGGCTTATTCCGCATCTACCTAAACCCCTGAGATTTTTTTGATCGCGCTCCGGGCTTCCAATCAAGTGTTACGAAACCCGTTGCTTGTCTAGATTCGCGCTTACCCGCGACGTGGTTCTTTAAAGGAGTCTCGCGCCGGTTGACTGTCAACCACGAGGTGACAATTTGAGCAATGCAGACAGAACGAACGTTCTCTTTATTCTGAGCGACGATCAGGGACCATGGGCGGCAGGCTGCTACGGGAATCCCGAAATACGCACGCCTAACATTGACCGGCTGGCTGGGACGGGAGTTAGGTTCAGCAATTTTTTCGTTGCATCTCCGGTCTGCTCAGCTAGTCGCGCCACTCTGCTGACAGGGCGCATTCCGTCACAGCACGGCGTCCACGATTGGATTCGCGACGGAAACGTTGGCCCCGACGCTATCCGTTACCTGGAAGGTGAGGTTGGATACACGGACATCATGGCGCGGCACGGTTGGACTTGCGGTTTGTCCGGAAAGTGGCATTTGGGCGACAGCCAGATTCCGCAACACGGCTTCACGGATTGGTATGCCCATCAGAGGGGCGGAGGTCATTACCACGACGCGCCCATGGTGAAAAACGGTCAACTTCTGTGCGAACCGAGATACTTAACGGATGCCATCACCGACGAAGGACTTGAGATACTGGATAGATATGCTGACCGTGGCCATCCGTTCTATCTGAGTGTCCATTACACTGCACCCCATGATCCATGGGTGAATGAACACCCTCAATCCATCGTCGACTCTTATGACGACTGCCCCTTCGAGACGTGTCCACAAGAACCGCGCCATCCGTGGGCTGGTGTAGGCAGCAACATCTTTACGGACGACGCTCTCGGCAACCGGGAGGCGCTAAAGGGATACTTCGCCGCAGTGACAGCGATGGACCAAAACATCGGTCGTATCCTTGATAGACTTGAAGACCTCGGTTTGCGTGACAATACACTCGTCATACTCTTGAGCGACAACGGTTTTTCGTGCGGACATCACGGGTTTTGGGGGAAAGGCAACGCGACGATGCCGCGCAACATGTATGAGAATTCGATAAGAGTTCCCGCTATCTTCAGCCAGCCCGACCGCATCCCTCAAGGGGTTGTCAACGATTCGATCATTAGCTCCTACGACTTCATGCCGACGCTCTTGGAATATCTGAATCTGCCCGTACCGGTAGAACGTAATCTGCCCGGCGGCAGCTTTCTACCAGCGCTGGAAGGCAGACCGTTTGAAGGTCCAGAGCAGGTGGTGGTCTACGACGAATACGGCCCCGTGCGGATGATTCGCACCCCCGAGTGGAAATACACATACCGGCATAGCCACGGCCCTCACGAACTGTATCATCTAGTGATCGACCCCGACGAGCGGCAGAATTTGGCAGAAGACGAGACGCAAGCCGACCGGATTGACGAACTGCACGAAATGTTGAACGACTGGTTTGCCCTGTACGTTGATCCTCGGCGGAATGGTCTAGCCCAAGACGGAATGTCGTGGGGTCAGAGAGAGTACCTGCCCTATTCGCGTCCAGCCGGTTTTCCGATGTAGTCCGGATAGAATAACAGTTACCGAGGGGGGCCATGGGAGAACGCTTAAAAGACAAAGTTGCAATTGTCACCGGTGCTGGGTCGATTGGTCCGGGTTGGGGTAACGGAAAAGCTACCGCAGTGCTCTTCGCACGCGAAGGTGCCAAAGTTCTTACCGTTGATATCAATCAAGCCGCAGTTGAAGAAACGAAGGATATCATTGATGCGGAAGGCGGTAGATGTGCTATCCGTGCAACGGATGTATCCATAGCCTCCGACGTAGAGGCTATGGTGGACAGTTGCATTGAAACCTACGGTCGAGTAGACATACTCCACAACAACGTCGGGATTGTTGAAGTCGGCGGATGTGTCGAGGCAAGCGAGGAGAGTTGGAACCACGTCAACGATGTCAATCTTAAGAGCGTTTTCCTGACCTGCAAATATGCGCTGCCACACATGGAGGCACAGGGCGGAGGCGTGATCGTTAATATCTCGTCGATTGCCTCCATACGTTGGCTGGGAGTTCCCTACGTCTCCTACAGTGCAACCAAGGGAGGCATTAACCAGATAACCAAGAGCATCGCCATACAATACGCGAAAAAGAACATCCGCGCCAACACCATTCTGCCCGGTTTCATGAACACGCCGATGGTGGCCGAAGGCCTCGCGGATGCATACGCCGATGGCGATGTCGAGAAGATGATTGAGATTCGCGACAACCTTTGTCCTACCGGAAAAATGGGTGATGCTTGGGACGTAGCGTATGCCGCGCTGTTTCTGGCATCTGATGAAGCGAAATATATCACGGGCACGGAACTCGTTGTTGACGGCGGGTTGACTTGCAAGTGTGTCTAGGTTGAGCCGATTTCGGAGGTACCACGCCAAAGCAATTTGTAGCACAGTGGTTGTTCTTTGCTTCTTGCAATATGTCCGTGATGAAATCGCTCGAGCCAAGGGGTGAGATAATACTTATGAGAAAAATCCTAATTACTGGAATGAGCGGCTTGGTGGGTGGCGTACTACGCGATCATTTGCAGAGCCGTTTTGAATTGAGCGCGCTAAACCGTCGTAACGTACCGGGGGTGCCATGCCACACCGCTAACATCGGTGATTTAGAGGCGATTCAGCCTGCATTCGAGGGCGTCGACGCAGTAGTTCACATGGCTGCATTTGCGAGATCTGGCGAAACGTGGGATGCGATTCTCAATGACAACATCATCGGCACGTACAATGTATTTGAAGCCTCTCGCCGCGCGGGCGTCAAGCGAATCGTGTTCGCCAGCAGCGGGATGGTAGTTGCGGGCTGGGAAAGCGTGATGCCGTTCAAAGCGTTAGCCGAAGGACGCTACGAAGAAGCGCCGGAAAACTGGGAGAAGCTGACGCATCAATCTGCCGTCTGGCCCAGAGGGTTGTACGGTTGCAGTAAGGTGTTTGGTGAAGCGCTCGGACGGCATTATGCGGATACGACCGATCTCTCCATCCTCTGCTTGCGCATGGGCAATGTAGTTCAGGAAGACAAGCCGTCTAAGCCTCGCCAGTATGCAATCTACTGCAGCAAAGTTGACATTGCCCGAATCGTCGAATGTTGTCTCGATGCGCCGTCCGATCTCAAGTATGACATCTTCTACGCCCTGTCGAACAACCGATGGGCTTACCGCGACCTCGAACACGCCCGAGAAGTCATCGGTTACGTACCTGTAAGCGCCGCGGAAGACTATCGAGAATAGCAGTCACATCGTCACAGAAGCCTTTAAGATCGTATCTCACTAAACTGACGCCGACTCCAAACGAACAACGTATGAATCAACCCCCAAAGTCCTATGTGCTCGTACAAGAAGAGTCGCTGCTTTCATTTGTCTCCTCATGTTTCGAGAGGGTGGGACTGGAAGCGGAACATGCGGCGATAGTGAGCGGCTTGCTCGTTAACAACGATCTGCGCGGCGTTCGCAGCCACGGTTCGCGTACGGTAGACATGTACTGTGAAGGATTTGAAAGAGGCGCCGCCAACCCTCGACCTGAGATTAAAGTGCTGCGCGAAACTCCAACCTCCACTGTGCTTGATGGAGACGGCACAATTGGCTACATGCCGATGAGCCGCGCGGCAGAAACCGCCATTGCCAAGGCGAAAGCGGTTGGACTTGGTATCGGTCTGGTGCGGCATATCGACCACTACGGATCGGCGGGGCACTATTCCCGCATGTGCATGGAGGCAGGTTGTATCGGGTTTTCGTCGCAGGGACATCGCAACATGGGAAATGCCGCGGGAAGGGAGCATAAGCCGCAAGTTGGCTTCTACGGAAATCCGCCCATCAGTTTCGCCATTCCCTCGCGGGATGAGCCGCCAGTGGTTCTTGATGCCGCCACGAACATCCTTTCGGGCTACGATAATCTTGAGACAGCGGAGCGTGAAACCCTTCTGAGCAAGATTCCCGCAGCTTTTTTCAAGAGCATGGGCTACACTGCCGTAGCAAGCCTCATGGGCGGCGCGCTCACCGGTTTTACACTCCCTGAGTCGGAAGAACTGATTCAGCGCTGGCCCGGCGCTAGCTTCGGCGGCATTGTCTTAGCCATCGATCTGAACGCTGTGATTCCCGAAGCCATTTTCCGTGCCGAAGTGGATCGAATGGTGAAGGATGTGCGCGAGACTTACCAACCGATGCCGGGATATGACCGCGCATTGCTTCCCGGCGCCGTTGAGGAAGAGTTGCTTAAATTTCACCGGCGGGAAGGTATTCGGTATGGAGAACCGGAGCAGGCTGATTTGAGGCGAGTTAGCGAACGGTTGGGAATACCGCTCCCCTGGAAATAGACCAATAGGACCGTAGTTAGCGCTGAGAGAACCGTCGAAATTTGACTCCTTTTTTACCTAGTCACAGGAGAATGCTATGAAGATTATTCTGTTCGGACTTTTTGTTATCTCTATCATCGTTCTGCCGACTTTTGCAGATGATTGGCCTCAGTGGCGCGGAGTAAACCGAGACGGAGTATGGAATGAAACCGGCATCATTGAGAAATTCGACGCGCACGAGGTGAGCATTCGATGGCGAGTGCCCGTGTCAAGCGGCTATAGCGGTCCAACGGTCGCAGATGGGCGTGTCTTTGTCACCGACCGTGCTACCTCTCCCAAGCAGATTGAGCGGATTCACTGCTTCGACGCGGAGTCCGGTGTCAAAATTTGGTCCATCTCCTACGATTGCGAATACAGGAATGTCGGTTATATGGCTGGGCCGCGGGCTTCCGTCACCGTACACGACGGACTTGCGTATGCCCTTGGAACGATGGGGCATCTTCACTGTATAAGCGCTGCCGACGGCAATCTACACTGGGTGAGGGACCTTAACGCCGAATACAACATTCAAATGCCCGTCTGGGGCATAGCTAGCGCGCCCTTGGTTGAGGACGATCTACTAATTGTCCAGATCGGTGGATCACCTGGTGCCTGCATCGTCGCATTTGATCGCAGAACCGGCGAGGAAAGGTGGAAAGCGCTAGATGACCGCGCCTCTTATGCAGCACCTATTGTAATCAAGCAAGCCGGTAAACGTGTGCTCGTTTGCTGGACAGGCGATAACGTGGTTGGTCTTAATCCACAAACCGGAGAAGCATACTGGATACACCCGTTTCCGCCGAAGGGCGTAATCCTAGCCGTAGCAACTCCAGTATTCTACAAAGACCGTCTGTTCATGGCTGGATTTTTCGAAGGCTCGCTCATGCTCAAAGTTAATCCAGAGCGATTAGCAGTCGAAGAACTATGGTGGCGGAGAGGAGCTGATGAGAAGAATACTGACGGCATCCAGCCTATCATTTCAACTCCCATTATCTTGAATGAATACATCTACGGGGTTGACAGCTATGGCGAGATGCGTTGTTTGGATGCACGCTCCGGCGAGCGCGTCTGGGAAGATTTGTCGGCGGTTCCAAAGGCGCGTTGGAGCACTATTCATTTCGTCAAAAATGCGGAGAAAGTCTGGATGTTTAACGAACGCGGGGAGTTACTTATAACGAGTCTGTCGCCGGACGGATTGAACATCATCAGTCGGGCAAAACTAATTGAACCTACTCGTGACCAATTGAACCAGCGTGGGGGTGTATGCTGGACACACCCGGCATTTGCTGCCAAGCATGTATTCGTGCGGAACGATACGGAATTGGTTTGCGCGAGTCTGGCGCAGTAATTCAGGGCATGATTGACATTACAAATAGGATAGCTAAACGACTCTCGACTTGGCCACTGTTTTTCGAGAGCGAAATCCTCTTACTTTGCTTTCTATGAATCTGACTGCTCAAACGTGTGCTTCCGCTAATCCAATCTATCGCATGAGAATTGAGAATTGGACATGCAATGTTGAATTCTTCCAACTACGGCCATTAGGTCTATGCGCAGATTTCACGTCGCCAACCGCTGCGAACACCGGTCGGCTTAGCTAATTCCTCTCCAAAATTAGGACCTACCAAGAATTATCGTTGCGGTCATCGTAGCCGCGCCCTCGTCCGCCTCCGCCTTGCCGACGCGGTCGTGCTTCGTCTACTCTCAACGCTCTTCCCATAAACTCTTGCCCGTCTAGCCCTGAAATGGCGGCTTGGGCTTCCGAAGCGTCGGGCATTTCGACGAATCCAAAGCCTCTAGACCTACCACTGTAACTATCCATGATAATTTTCGCGGATTCGACCCGACCGTGCTGTTCAAAAACTTCACGCAAGTCCTCGTCCGTCGCATCAAATGATAAATTGCCGACGTAAATATTCATGGAAGTCTCCTCTTGTAGTTACCTCGGTGTGAAGAAACTGGTTGGTTCAACTTCCCGCGCGATAGTTAGATGGTTGCATCCCTTAGCGGTTTAAGATCCTCGACAGCGTGCCTTAATCTCGTGTGCGCATCCGCTTAACCAAGTATCTGGCAGGACGTCAAACTACATCTTAGCATCGCAAAAAACCAGTCACGCTTAGTTAGATAGACACCGCTGGAGAACAGACAACGCACCCGCACTAGTAGTGTGTGCTGGGTTTCGCACCTGATGCTATAATTCTAATTATAGACGACCTTGAAGTTCATGTCAACGGGAATCGCTGTAATCTTTTGCGTTTGACATCGATTCAGTAAAGACGGTATAATGCTCCACAAAAAGGCGTACAGTATTGTCATGCATTTCGTACAGAAACTCCCACAGGTTCGGCTCTTCGTGACAGACGCCGACGGTGTATTAACAGATGGCCAAATCTATTACTCGGATAAAGGGGAAGAGATAAAAGCATTTAATGTTCAGGACGGAGAAGGACTCAAGCAGATTAAACAACACGGTATCAGAACCGCCATAATCTCGGGAAGAAGCAGCGAATCACTCCGAAGAAGGGCCCATGAACTGGCTATAGATGACGTTTACATGGGCGTGAACGATAAACCCGCGGCATTAAGAGAGATTCTTGATGAACATGCGATATCGACAGAAGAAACTCTATACATTGGCGACGATGTAGGAGATCTGAGTGCTCTCCTGACAGTTGGATTTCGCGTTGCCGTAGCCGATGCACACGTGCGAGTCAAGCGTTGCGCTGATTATGTAACAGCAAAACCCGGCGGCGCCGGGGCTGTTAGGGAAGTATGCGATTTGATCATATCCGAGAGGGAAGCGCCGTCCAAAGGAACGGGAATGAAGGGAAAAATTGTCCGTGTCGGGGACGTCAAGATAGGCGGCGGGCTCCCGCTGGTGCTTTTTGCGGGACCGTGCGTCATTGAAAGTCGCGACCATGCACTTCAAATGGCGAAAGCGCTTAAGGAGATTTCCGAGCGAGTCGGGGTAGGATTTGTATTCAAGTCGTCCTATGACAAGGCAAATCGTACTTCAATTGATTCCTACCGTGGACCGGGGTGTGAGCAGGGGCTTCGGACTTTAGAAGAGGTTCAAAGAAAAATCGACGTTCCTGTGTTGTCTGATGTTCATTGTGTCGATGAAGTTGATCCCGCGGCATCAATCCTTGACGTTCTGCAGATTCCAGCATTTCTATGTAGGCAGACCGACTTGCTCGTTTCGGTTGGGCAAACCGGAAAACCAGTTAAAGTGAAGAAAGGCCAATTCATGGCGCCTTGGGACATGACGAATGTCATCAAGAAGATAGCATCCACTGGGAACGATCAAATTCTGCTGACCGAGCGAGGAAGTTCGTTTGGCTATAACAATTTGGTGGTAGACATGACATCTCTTCCGGTTATGAGGGAGACAGGTTATCCTGTCGTTTTCGACGCCACGCACAGTGTCCAGCAACCAGGGAGCTTAGGAGAGAATTCGGGAGGACGGCGGGAATTTGTAGGTTACCTCGCGAGAGGAGCAGCCGCGGTGGGAATTGATGCCTTGTTTATGGAGGTGCACAATCGTCCCGACGACGCATTGTGCGACGGTCCGAACATGGTTAATCTTGAACAACTGGAACTGATACTTAGAACTGCCGCTCAAATAGACAGAGTTGTAAAGAACGGCGTGTAAACGTACGTTGCGTCAATCCCGATCAAGCGATCGGATGTCGGGCGAGTACACTTCTATACGAATAACCTCTCAACTACAAATATACCCATTCGTTTGAATAATAGGGCTTAGAGTAAGTTAACCGTTTAGCTAGGACTTTCGCGGTGAAACACTCGGTAGGATCACGTGACTGAACAAGGAACGATCAACCGAGTGGTTTGCGAACGGTCATGCCAATGGATAAGAAGTGTTATAACTATCCCATTGAAATTCCCGATAGAGACTAACACAACATCAGTGAAGTACCCCGCCCGCAAAGTTTACGAAAACAAACCGCCTACCGCCGGTTAGCTATCTAGTCTCTCGCAATCGACACCTTCCGGCCAAGCCCTTCTCTGATCAATGGAGCAAACATCGATGTACTAAAACTCGGATTACCCGAGAGTAGGTCTATGTTTGATCCCGTGTTGCCTCGCCCAACAATTAAGTGCATGAGGTGGGGCATCAACTTTACGGTACCCTCCCAACAACTGCCGCTCTACATCGTCCGATGCACGGTCCAGCGCCTCCTGATCTGGCACATCAAGATAGACATCGGGCTTCATCCATCGATAAGCATAGCCGTAAATAACTACCTTGGAAATTCGGCTGCTTAAATTTGGCGCAGCGGTGTGGAATACTCGATTCTCAAATAAAATGGCATCACCCGCGCGAAGACGAGGCTCAAACACATTCGGCGGATCGACCTCCCCATGAGGAAGCGTTAAGGGCCCGCTATGATGATGACTACCTCGTGCCATCAACGTCATGCCGGAATCAGATTCAAGAAAATCCGTTAGACAGTAGCATGCCTTTATCCCGACTCGTGGCAAACCCGTGTGGCCAAGATCGTTCGAGATGCCGATGTCACGGTGCCACGCTCTAGCAGGGACTGTCCTGTGAGGCTTTTTGTAGATGATCGTCGCCGTATGAAGATGTATATTGCTACTCAGAAATTGCACGATAAGTGGAACCACACGTGGGTTGGAAATTAACGGATCGAAAGCGGAGTCTTGGACGACGCCTTCGCGTCGATACGCATAGATGTTATCCGGATGCGGGGCGTCGGTTGTTGTTTTCATTAATCGATCCGATGCATCAATCAAGCGATTGACAATTTTTAAATCAATTGCCTCCTGAACAACCAAGAAACCATCCGTCTCAAAGTCGTGACGCTCTTTATCTGTCAGCTTGACGAATTCCATTAGTTGAATCCTTCCTATTTCAGTTCCTTCACACTCTTAGTCCGAGAATGCGGTCCACCGTACCAAGTGCCTCCTTCACGCAATCCGGAATACCCGATCCGCGATAGGCGCTGCCGGTAAGAAACAGGCCCGGTATGGCGTCGGCAAGCCCCTCTATCTTCGAGACGAGATCTAAATGCCCAACATCGTACTGCGGTCGACCTTGAGGCCAGCGATGGATTCGCCGAACAATCGGATCGGCGGTAATTCCCAAAATGTCGCCAATTTCATGCCGCACTACCTGCACCAAATGATCATTATCCGAGGAAATCACGTCCTCTTGACCGGGGCCGCCAACAAAGGCTCGTATCAACACGCCATCGCTTGGCGCACGGTACCGAAGCTTAGACGATGACCAGGTACATCCTGAAATAGTTCTGCCTTCCGACTTGGGAACTAGGAATCCAAAGCCATTCAATTCATGTCGGTTCTCAATTTCAGCTTTTCTGTATCCCAGCGATACGGTGCCTGAAGACACGTAGCGAATGGTGCCAAGGAGCTTCCCTAGTTCGACGGCAAAGGGCGTAAGTAACTCGGCGGCTACATAGGCTGGTACTGCCAACACTATCGCGTTGGTGGTAAGGTTCTCTTCAGGCAGGCACACCTCGAACCCTTCGTCGCAAGGTCGTACATTGGTCACAGGGCTTCCCGCGCGTAAATCGCCGCTCAGACGCTGCACTAATGCCTCCACCATCTCGCCTAATCCAAGCTTTAGGCTCTTAAACATCGCTGGCGGTTTACATTTTGAAGGCGATCGTTTCCTACTTTGCACGCGCATAGCCCGAATCAGACTCCCGTGTTCCCGCTCCATGGCGGCAAAACGGGGAAACGTTGCCAAAAGGCTCAACCGTTCGGGGTCAGCTTGATGGATGGCCGCGAGCAGCGGTCCCCCGATCTTATCGACTGCTTCCTGCCCGAACCGACGACGGATGAAATCTGCGAGGCTTTCGTCTCCTACCTCCTTACGCCGCGGGATAATCAAGTCCATCCCTATTCGGAATTTTCCACGGAGGGTAAACATAGGTGAGCGGACGAATGAGGCCAGTCGTGTGGGAAGAAGCGTGAAGTCGTTCGGAAACGGTACGAGATTGCCATTCTGAAGCAGGAAGGTGCGGCGCCGGTCATCATTTGTAGAAATGAGTTGGTCGCCCAAACCAAGATCCTGGCACAGTTGTATGCCCCAGGGTTTCTGGGTCAACATTAAGTCCGGGCCGCCTTCAATTACGAACTCTCCCACTCTTTCCGTGACGATCTTGCCGCCGAGATGCGGAGCACTTTCGACGAGTGTGTATTGAACCTTTTTTTTGAGCTCCCGGGATTTTTCTTGGAGATAATACGCTGTCGCCAACCCCGAGATCCCGCCGCCGACAATAGTGACATGAAACATCTACAACCTCTCGAACACAAGCTGCCGAATCTTCACCTTAACCCAATCACATAACTAGCAATGTATAGGAAGTGTGGTGCGATTCTGTTTTAAGGGATTGGTTGTTTCATCCGACCGCCGACCACCGACATTGACAAACTATGGCTCATCTTGCCAATATTCGGGGTCGTACCCAGGTAACTCGCAGCGCAGCGGTCTATCCTCGCGAAGTCCCAAGACATAGCCTGCCTGCATCAGTTGATGAATTTGAGAGGTGCCCTCATAGATTGTCGCGCTTTTGCTATTTCGAAGGTGGCGTTCGACGCTGCACGAATCAGAATAACCGTATGCTCCATGAATCTGCACGGCATCATTGGCGGTAGCGTTCGCGGATTCTGTGCAGTACCATTTTGCCATGCTCGTTTCGCGGGTGTTGCGCATGCCACGATTTTTCAGATACCCCACCTTGCGCACTAGCAACTCGCCCAGATCAATGCGCTGTTGCATTTGAGCAATCATTTGCTGAACGAGTTGGTGTTCGGCAATGGGTTTGCCAAAGGTTTTGCGCTCACGTGCGTATCGAACAGATTCCTGCAAGCAAGCTTTCATCAATCCGACAGCTCCGGCAGCGACGGTATAACGGCCGTTATCTAATGCACTCATGGCAATCTTGAAGCCCTCTCCCTCTTCACCTAAACGATGGCTCTCGGGCACGGCTACATTGTCCATCTTGATCCAGCCGGTATCACTAGCTCTTACTCCCATCTTGCCCTCGATGGTCCCCGTCGTTACACCGTTCCAGCCGCGCTCTAAAATGAACGCAGTTATTCCACGTGTCCCATGATTAGGCTTAGTCTTGGTAAAAACGAGCATACGATTCGCCACGTTAGCGAGGGTAACCCAAGACTTTTCACCTTTCAAGACGTAGTGACTGCCCTCCTTATATGCACGGCTGCTCATACCGGAAACATCCGAGCCGCATCAGGTTCTGTTAATCCGAAACAGCCGATGTTCTCACCACAGGCGAGCGAAGGCAAGAAGTGCTTCTTTTGTGTTTCAGTGCCCCATTGAAAAATCGGCAAGGTGTGTAAGCCCAAGTGAACAGCAATTGTTTCACGCACAGAGGAATCTGCCCATTCTAATCCTTCAGAGACTACCGCGAGTGCTCCATAATCCATGCCTCCGCCACCATAGCGTACAGGTAGGCACACTCCTAGAAAACCGTGTTCAGCTAGTTTTGGCAGTAATTCATACGGAAACTTAGCTCTTCTATCATGTTCTACGATAATAGGACTGACTTCCTTACGCGAGAAATCATAAGCCTGATTCCGCAGATTCTTATGTCTATCGGAAAGTTCGAAATCCATGTAGGTTGGTAGTATCTGGAAAAGAGATCCTGCGGTGGGTACGAAACTCTCAGGAGGGCCCAGCGCATCGATGATTGCTGCCCTATCTAGAAATTCGCTGTCGTCATCAGGTATGCCCAGAATGCACGGTCGCCGTTTTCTTTGTACCGTGAGCGCATCAACTTGTCCGCCATGAATAACGAGGCGCCAAGCGTAAAATAGAGAACCTCATGGTAACGATAGAGAACAGTTATATCGATCTCGCGTCCATAACTCCTGCCGTCCATCACCCTCTTCGCGAGCCAAAACTGATGTAGGTCCGCATCAATCGTTAACGTCTCATTTGGTAGAACCTGGAGTTTCAGCATTAAATCCTGCAAGCCTCTGTCCTGTGTCTGAACCGGTACATTTACGAAGTAATCCATAAACCCGTAAAACTTGTGACTTGCGGGGAACACCGTGTGAAAGGCTTTGTAAGTTTCATCAGTGGGTTCTCCACCGGACAGGTAATCGTATCCAATCACTACGCGAGGTTCATAGTCCGCATCGAAAGTATGACCAATTTCACCCGTCAACATGAACGCAGAAACTCGCTGACGCTCTCCGGTTGAGGAGTTATAACGTGTGCCGAATTGCACGGCGGCTTCTAAATCATAATCAGTCGCGTTGAATCTTCCCGTGTCGTAGGTTCCGAGTGTAACTCGCTGGAGATCTGCTCCATGATTCCCGCTCGCTCTTCGATTCAATTCGCCTAGAATGTAGAGGTCTACGCGATAAGATTCCGTAGGACGATGGGAGGCGTATAATCCGCCGAAATAAAAGCCGCTGTCAGCGGGATCCTCAAAGTCTGCACGTTGGACAATCTTCGTTCCAAAGAGATCCATGGCGTACATATCGTTTGGGACGAAACGCAGAAGCGTACCATCAAAGGATCGCCCAATATTGTGCCAATCATATGCGCCAACCAACCGTTCTTCTGCATATGACAATTGCATACGTCCCATCTTGAGCGTCAGGTGCTGCGCAAAGAAATCTTCAACTTGCAGATGGGCTTGATGTAGGTCAACGTTGCGAAGGTTCGCAGTTGAGCCGTACTCAGCGCCGAAAACACGAGAATCTTGAAACTGCATAAATGTTGAGATTTTCTCTGCGGGTTGAAAGGCTGCGTTGAGACGTATCCGTAACTGCGTACCTCGACCAACGGGAGTGTCACTATTGAAATCGGTAGCGTCTAACGCTCCTCTTGATCGGAATTGACCGGATAGTTCGAAACCATCCATTGCAGTTCCTATCGGGTGTGGTGAAATAATAATAACAACGAACGCTGCGAACAAGATTCGAGACATTATACAGATCTTTGCAATTCCAATGAGTTACGGACTTGAACCGTCATTAACCGGACGGGTGTCTACTCAACCGCTACAACGCCCTCAAGCGAGTTTACAACCGGGCGCTTCGTGGATATAGTTGACCCAATTTACCTCAACACACTGACGGTGTGGTAACGAGCATCATTATACCTGCCTGAAAAAATGATTGCAAGAGATACTCAGAAGTCTTCACAGCTGACTTCACCAGTGTACCGATTCAGGCAATGCTGACGAACACGAAAGGGCTCGCCATTGGTGCTCTTTCAACCTTGACGGAATGTCAATCATTGTTAGGAAGCGACGTGGTACTTACGGAGGCTCGCAGATGAGAATGCTACGTCCGCGTGGGTGGCAGTAGCGCACAGTTTCGCTGATACCTCAACCTGTGAAGAGGATCAAGCCGTACTGACATGCCGTTTCGTTGCAAGCCAAAGCAGAATCGTAGATGCCGCCACATAGACGCACACCATCCATATCCATAGCGGGGAACCCATTATGAATGCGTTTGAATGCCATCCAATAATGGACAACAGAACACTCAAAGGGCTCAGGGGATTTAGCAGGTTTAATAGATTTTCATCAAGTGGAAGCACCGCGGATGAGATCAGCGGAAGGAAGGTGATGAGCAGGACTGTCGAGAAGCTCCGCGCCCTAGCCTGAATAGAGTTCGCCGCAAGGGCAAAGCACATGCCGATCATAGAAAATAGCGATATGCACGCGATATACACCAACAAACATTTGGACAGTTGATTAATAGTTAAACCGCCGCAATAGATCGACAACCCAAATAGGGGAGTGGCGAGCGAAATGGACCAAAGGGCGGTAATAATGGAAGCGACGAGTTTAACGGTCAATCGCCTATAGATGCTAAGCAGGGTTAAATTGAGAATGTCGAGATTATCGCCAACATTCTCAATCTGTACGGCTTCCATTGCTTGAAGCGGCACGACAAGACTCAGCAACACTATGAAAAAAGCTATCACCAGTATTGAGTATATGCCGTAGCCAACATCAATTTGTGCGCCCGTTTGTGCGTACGAAAATAGCTCGAACGCGGCAAATAAAAGAACCAGAGAAAGCAAACCAATTATGATTAGTTGAGTCCGCCTGAATTTTCTTTGGCTTGCATAGTAACGCAACTCTTTCGCTATCAGTGCAATCATCTTACCGCCTACGAACGTGATTGTCCTCGGTCATCTTGGGTTGGTAGTATGTGCCCGTTCCATCTAGGCGATAGCTTCAATCTCCGACTAGACCGTGAATCTACTTTGCAACTCCAACGGCTTGACGTACTTTCTTGATAATCGGTAGGGCAATGGCGTGCGCTTCCTCCGCCCCTCTCATTAAGATTTGGTCAATTCCATCTCGATCCGCCAGTAACTCGTTGTATCTCTCGCGTGCGCCTCCAAATGTAGACTCAAGCAAGTCAAATAGTTCCGCTTTGATCTCGCCATATGCTAGGCCGCCTTGAGTATACCTTTGACGTGTTGATTCAACGAGATCCGGAGAAGCAAAATGACGATAGATTGCAAACACGTTGCACAATTCAGGATCCTTCGGTTCCTCCGGTCGCTTGGAATCTGTAACGATTCGCATCACCTGTTTTCGCAACTCTTTCGGAGGCGCGAAAACGGGAAGGGTGTTGTTGTAACTAGCACTCATCTTACGCCCGTCGGTACCCGGTATTGTCATGACCTCCTCTTTGATTGATGCCTCAGGAAGCACTAAGATGTTCCCGTAATTCTTATTAAATGCCGAAGCAATGTCCCGCGTCATCTCAAGATGCTGTTTCTGATCTAAACCGACTGGAACAACATGGCTCCCGTATAGCAATATGTCCGCAGCCATAAGCACGGGATAGTTGAATAGTCCCATGTTTATTTGCTTATCGGGATCCCGCCCCGCATTAACGTTTTCATCTACAACGGCTTTGTATGCGTGAGCCCGATTGAGCAAGCCTTTAGCGGCGAAACAGTGCAGAATCCATGTCAACTCAAACACTTCAATTACGTCTGACTGGCGGTAAAATATGACCTTATCGGGATTTAAGCCCAAAGCTACCCACGCAGCCGCAACCTCATAAGTCAGCTGAATCAGCCGATCTCGACTCTTCACTGTTGTCAACGCGTGGTAATCAGCCAAGAAGTAGAGCGCTTGATGCTCGCGGGCTAATTCTAGTGCGGGTTTAATCATGCCAAGGTAGTTGCCGATATGCGGTGCCCCTGTGGGCTTGATTCCCGTTAAAGCAATACGATTCATTTTCTCTCCTTGAATCTTCCGTTGCGTGGTGATGGGCACGTTCGGACCATTGGAAACAAAAAAGCCGCGGGTATTAGGTTACCTGCGGCTTTTGAAGTTCTAGCGAGCTATAAATTCAGTCTCAATTCTCCAGTCGCACCTCCCAACCGCAGGCACAGCGCCAAAGCCGAGTGAAAAATGAAACGTTGTTAACGGAGAAGTTAAAACCCAACATAGGAGATTGAAAGCCATCTGAATGTAATGATAGCGCGTTGCCTATTATACTTCATAGGTAGCCTGCTGTCAACTCATTTTAACCGGGCATTCAGGGGAAACGCATCTGATTTTGCATTGACAACTTTACACGTGTATAGTATGATATGGAACGAAAAGATGAGCGGTGGAGTGATGCGCTACGTCCCATCCCCGATTATCTGTGTTCCAACAAGTCGGTGCTTTAGCTTTTTACTACCCAAAATTGACCTGCGTAACAACAATCTTTTTTTCCTGTTAACATCTTGTTCACATTTGACTGCAGATGAACCCGCGCTATCAAAGGAAAGTATTGAATCAAACCATGTGAACACTCCCACGAAATCAAGCCCCTGTTCACATTTTGTACCTATTTTTGTCGTCTATTTTTACATAAATACTAGGTACAAGTTCAGCCGATTCCCCCCCAAAAAGGGTGGTGGATTAACATTTTGTTCACATTTTCGAATGCTCAAGCGACGAATGGCAGTCAAAGAAATGAGAGCACTTGCTGATTTTCTACGCCTTTCGCTCCGATGTCGCTGTAGAGGTGAGAAACCATGAAGTTGAAAACAGTTCCCATGGTTGGTTTTAACGCGAGAGCGATTGAGCGATTTTAGATGCGTTTCCCCTGACCGGGCATTCCACGCATCGGTAGATTTTGCTTTACCACACTTCGATTATGTGCTAATATAGTCACATATCATCAGCGGAGGGAATGCAAAGATGCTCAGCGAAGCTCAAGTTGAAGAGTTTCGTTTAAACGGTTTTCTGCTTGGCGGAAGGATCTTGGACACTGAAGAAGTTGGCGTGTTGCAAGACGAGCTTGCGCGAGTAATTGAGGATCAAGACGCACCTGTTCCGCAGCCCGTGAGAATTGTTAATCTCTCTCGTGATGAAACGCTTCCCGTCTGGCAAATAGTTAATATTTGGCAAGCGAGCAAAGCCTTTCGCCGGTTGGTTCACGATCCAAAAATCGTAGAAGAGATTGCACAGTTGACTGGAGCAGAGGAACTACGCGTTTGGCACGACCAGATTCAGTATAAACCTGCCGAGGTAGGCGGCGTCAATTCATGGCATCAAGACTCTCCATATTGGCCAATCCTAAGCCCAAAGACAAGCCAGGTAACGGCATGGGTCGCTTTGGATGATGTAACCGAGTCAAACGGCTGCATGCGAATGGTTGCACAATCCTATTGTTGGGGCAATCAAATTGAGTTTTTGCATACGGTCAAGGAGTTGGATGAGATGCCTTCCAGTTTCGAAGGCAACGATATTGAGGTTAAGTTGTGCCCTGTGCGTAAAGGCCACGTGCACTACCACCACTCCTTAACTTGGCACGGTTCTCACGCAAACTCGAGCGGAAACCCACGCCGCGCCATCGGAATTCATTATATGACGAGTGAAACGCTATATGACGCTAACGGCAACCATCCCATGAAGCCTTTTGTCACGGTCCCGAATGGTCAAAAATTGTCGGGGGCGGCTTTTCCCCTCGTTATGAATAACGGATGCCACGTCAATGTGTAGCATTCGGCTTAACCAGTACGACCAAATGATTAGACTGGTTTGACCGACTTTTTTCGAGTTGAATCGCTGCTTGCAAATAAAGGATAACAAAGCAAATTTAGGAATGAGTAGAACAGGGAAATGCACGCGAATTCATCATTGGACGAGGGGTGTCACGCTGCTGGTTCTGTCTTGGAGCTTCATGATAGGATGTGCTATGCGCCAAAGTGCCAACGAGCCAGTTGACGCGCAAGTAGAACAAGTAGCTGTGGTCAAAACAAGGCAAGGAGAATTCGTTATTGAATTTCACTTCGATTCTGCTCCGGTTGCAGTCGAGAATTTCAAGAACTTGGTTAGACAGCGATTTTATGATGGTCTTACTTTTCATCGTAGAGAAAACACAGAGATCTTGAGCATCATTCAAGGAGGTGATCCAAACGGAGATGGCACGGGCGGCCCCGGTCATACCATTATTGATGAGTATACCAACCCCAACCAACGACCCCATCTCAGAGGAACAATTGCAATGGCACACACCGGTGCGCCGAATTCCGCGGGAAGTCAGTTCTACATTTGTTTCAAACCACAACCGAGTCTCGACGGTCGGTACACAACATTCGGACAAGTGATTAAAGGCATGGATGTCGTCGACAGACTTAGAGTCGGCGACGTTATGAAGACCGTAAAATTGGAGGGGAGATCAGACTATGTCAAATCCGAATAGCAATCACACAAGCGGTGTCATCTACCTTTCTGTTATTTGTATTATTGTGCTCTTCACTACCGTAGTTTTGGCGAGTTGCACGCAGGAGCGAAAAGAAGCGCCAAAACCTAGAGCGCGCACGACTAGAGTTCAATCAGCTCCACGAGAAAAGCCGCCAGAGGTTAATATCCGAACTGTCACGGCTCTCATCAAGACCGATAAAGGCGATATAGAGATAGAGTTTTATGCCGACGATGCTCCGCAAACCGCCAAAAACTTTGCGAAGAACGTGCGACTGAAATTCTACGATGGCGAACCCTTTCATCGTGTCGAGGCGGGGCAGCTTATTCAAGCGGGATCCGCACGACTAAATGAAACCATGACGCTTGAGACAAGCAGCCAGCAGTACAAAAGAGGGGCGGTTGCAATGGCGGGAGATGGTGTAGAATCTCATGCTTCAGAGTTCTACATCTGTCTTGACACTCTTGAGACCGACGAACCTCACACAATATTTGGAAGAGTCATCAACGGAATAGATGTACTAGACAAGATTGAGCAGAACGACAAGATTGTGTCCGCAACGCTCAATCCGAAAGAATAGCCGACTATTAGTAATCCTTAGCTGCACGCCTCGCAGGTTTCCTTCAAAGTTGGACCGCGGGCATTATTAGCGGCGCAGTCAACCTTCGAAGCTAAACTAGGCTCTAAGTGTGACAGTTTCGCACTTTAGTAATGTTGAACGCACGCTGTTACATGGATCGGTTGGCATTCGAATCGTGCGGACAGGTGCTAAGTACGAAGCCGCGCTATTGGTAAACTACTGGTAGACGCAGTGGCAACAGGCGGGTGATAAACGACTTCGTACCCGCTCCAAATCGCTAGGTGCTGCGCCATGCTAATTGAATCGTGCGGCTGAATACATGGTTTAGCCTAGAACACCGTAGAAGGAGGCATTAGTGGCATTAACAGTAATTCGGACAGCGCGTCCAAGTCCTGAGTGGCAGGAATCATACGTACGCATAAAAAAGGGGCAGCGGCTTGTCATTGATACAGAAGGGGCATGGTCTCCCGATCTGGGAAATCGTATCGGTTGGTGCGGAGGCGAGGGGGTTGCAAACAGCCCTGGCGGAGAGGGTTATCTCTTTCCCGGCGCAAATATTGGCGCTCTACTCGCCAAGATCGACGATGTTATTTTTGCGGTGGGTTCACGTTATGACAATCCTGCCCCCGCCGACGGGGTAATCTTCCTCGCAATGAATGAAAATCGGGAAAATAATAACCAAGCAGGATCATTGATGACGCAAATAATCGTTTTCGGCGATGATTAACTGTCCAAGAGAAGCCGGAAATCCTCCTCAGAAAAGTAGATGCAAGTTACCGCCGGTTCGCAGCATATCGCACTCAAGATGTCCTGTTAGTCCTGCGCACAACTATTGAAAAAATGTGAAGTCCATGGCAGAAAAAGAGACTGTTCAAAAGGAGGAACCGCAATTACCGCCCGTTAATTTCACTTCTCTAATTTCCGAGTTTGCACTAGCGGCTTCTGCACATTTGGGGCAATTGCGGACCTCGGAGAACGATGATGTAGCAGTCGATCTGGGAATGGCGAGGCGCATGATTGATACGATTGAACTTCTCAAGGAGAAAACTCAGGGCAATCTTACCGCTTCCGAGGGCGAATTTCTAGAGGGCACGCTGTATAATCTGAGAATGATTTACGTCCGCGCAGCGCAAAATCCCTCTCCGGCAACGCCAAAGAGCGACTCCGAAACGAAGTCTTAAGATTCAACGTCGGACACCGCCCCCGCCGAGAATCAGTGACGGCCACCAACCTTACTTCCGTTCTCCTCCGTTCCGAATCATCCATATACCGCGCGCCCGTTGCAATTCCCTTCTAACTAGGAAGCGATTCAGCATCCTCTGTAATCGGTGTCTGAATCTCGGATTCGACTTTTGTAAGCGATTTATGCGCCATTAGGTACGCTGAAATTCCCACAAGCACATGTCCGAATGTCATGCCTATGAAAAGTCCTTTCAGTCCTCTTAACCTTGAACCCAAATAGGCTAACGGCAACACGAATGCAAAGAGATGAAGCAGGATGACGACTGAAGCCCGCAACGGTTGATTCAAGGCATTAAAGGTCGAATTTACCATCCACGAAATACCAAGGAATCCGTAACTGATCGGAAGAATCATCAGGAAAAGCGCTGCAGACGTAATTACTGCCGGGTCGTCATTGAAAACAGGTGCAATAACCTCTGCAAATGAGAATAGAATCACGAAGATTACAATTCCCCACCCCATAGAGAATCTCAAACCAAATCGAAGCGCAGCTCGAATGCGATCACAGTTCCCTGCACCGAAGTTTTGACCGACAAATGGCGAAACCGCTATTGACAAAGCGGCAACACCAATCAATGCGAGTGATTCGATTCGACTGCCGACACCAAAGGCGGCAACTGCTTCCTCCCCAAATTGGACAACCATTCGTGTCAAGACCGCCAGTGAAAGCGGCTCAAGTATATTTGTGCCCGCCGCAGGCAGACTGATGCGCAGAATCTGCCTCCACGATTCAAGGCTTCGCTTCGCATCGAACAATGGGAGTCCAATCATCCGCTCGCGCTTACCCAAAATCCAGATCGTCGCAGCAAATGTTAGGCTCCAAGAAATCACGCTGGCAAGAGCCGCGCCACGGAGTTCCAACCGTGGAAAAGGACCGATACCAAATATAAGAAATGGATCCAATACGATGTTCACTAGTCCGGCGATCGCCATAATTACCGCTGGGGATTTGGTATCTCCCGTAGCTCGGATGGCGCCGTTGCTGACGATTGGAATACCGAGTAATCCCACGCCCAGAAACCACGGTATCATATAGTCCGAAATCAGTCCAAGTGTTTCATCGTCAGCTCCCATGAGGGTAAAGATTCCCCGCAAACTCGTCAACCCAATCATGGCAAAAAGCGTGACGATAAGAAATGATAGGCCGACTACGTCAGTCGCTAGCCTTCGAACCTTGTCTTGCTGTCCCTCGCCAATGGCTCTCGAGATGGTCGATGATGCCCCAACGCTGAATCCCATGGCGACACTCATCACGATGTAAGTAACCGGAAAGGTGAAGCCCATTGCAGCTAACGGTTTTGCGCCCAATTGCCCAACGTAGAATGTGTCGACGATATTAAAAAGGAAAATCGTCACGAGACCCAAACCCATAGGAATGGCAAGCGAGACAAGGGTTTTACCTACCGAACCCGTGAGAAGCCGTGCACTTTTCACTTTTTGAACTTTACCCGAGTCCATACGACTTCCAACGGTTAGTAACCAAGTCTTTGGTCTCTTGCGACATCTCAATTTCTTCGGGCCAATCGCGTTGGTACCCTTCTTCTCGCCACTTCGCTGTTGCGTCAATACCCATTTTGGATCCCGCGCCGATAAGTGGTGCGGCATGGTCCAACACATCCACCGGCCCCTCGACAATGGTCACATCCCGCTTTGCGTCGACATTACTCCCAACGTAAAAGAAGACCTCCTCCACATTTTGCACATCTACATGCTTATCAACAACAATTACCGTCTTACTGAACATGAGTTGTCCAAGTCCCCAGATGCTATGCATTATCTTCTTGGCATGGAATGGATAGCGCTTATCTATTGAAATAAGGCAAAAGTTATGAAACACACCGAAAAGCGGAAGATTCATATCCACGACCTCCGGCAGTTGCGTCCGAATCAAGGGGAGAAAGATACGCTCGGTGGCTTTTCCCATATAGCAATCTTCCATCGGCGGTTTGCCAACAATAATCGTTTGATATATAGGGCTCTTCCGGTGAGTGATGGCAGTGAGGTGAAACACGGGATATTCATCCGCAAGAGAATAGAATCCGGTATGATCTCCGAAAGGACCTTCAACACAGGTTTCATCGGGCTCAATATATCCTTCAAGAACAACATCAGCGTCAGCAGGTACGCTCATGTCAATGGTTTTACACTGAACCATCGGCACATTTGATTTTCGTAGAAAACCCGCAAAAAGTAGCTCATCAATCCCCGTCGGCAGCGGAGCAGTTCCAATATACGACATCACAGGATCCCCACCGATAGCAACCGCGACCGGCATTCGTTCGCCTGCTTGGTGGTATTCACGAAAGTGTGCGGCGCCATCGTGATGAATCTGCCAGTGCATTGCGAGCGTTTGATCGTCAAGCCTCTGTAGGCGGTAGGTTCCGACGTTGCGCTGCCCTGTCTTCAGACTGTGCGTAAAAACCTGAGGAAGTGTAATGTACTTGTCCGCATCAAAGGGCCAACACTTGATAATTGGCAAGACTGCCAGCGATACCTCATCGTCCGTCAATACTACCTCCTGACACGCCCCCCGTTTTACAGTCTTGGGTGGAAAGTTGGTTAACTTGGCAAGAACACCAAGAACCTTTACCTTATCAAGGAGTGACTCCGGTGCACTCAGCTTAATCATACTCTCAAGTTCATCGGCGACTTCATCCAGCGCCCCTACTCCGAGCGCCATTGCCATTCGGCGGTATGATCCGAAAGCGTTTATTAGGAGCGGCATTTCACTCCCCTCTACATTCTCGAACAGTAACGCCGGTCCTTCTGATTTGCTCACCCTGTCAGTAATCTCCGTGACTTCAAGGTCGGGGGATACTTTGGTCTTTATTCGTTTCAGCTCGCCAGCATTCTCTAACTTCTTAACAAAATCTCTTAGGCTTGAATATGCCATATTTCGTTGGTCCTCGTAGTTTGGTTTTGACGAAAACGCGCCGGTTTTCAGATCGAACTAGGAACGATATGGCAACATCTGGAAGTTACCAACTCGTTCCGCGATTCGTAAAATGTGTAACTGTTTAGTTCATTGATCTATATCCCCGATGTCGGCTTGTAGTAGCGCAATTCATTGCGCGTCCGCCATAATCAGTGTCGAGGCAAGGATGCCCTTCCCACAGAGGGATGCTCCTCCTACCAACGATCAGCCCCGAATTAATACTGGACCAGTTTTTTCTCTTTGTTTGGACCGAACTAAACAGATACTAAAATGTTAAAGACACAGATTCTCTTCTCCACATATTAGCGACCTGAAAGAATCGCAATGTGCATAGCCGAAAGTGATTCGTGAAGACTGCATTCCGCCACCAGAAACAAACCCACTGATACCAGAAAAAAGGGAAGCTGCATTTTCGTTTCCTACTACCATTTCTGTGCGGCTAAAGTCCACCACAAGCGTTCAAACATGATATGTCACGGACTCCAAAAAGTCAACCTTCATGTGGGACTTGCCTATTATCCAGTAGCAAAGCTTCGGGCAAACAGGTTGACGCCGCCATGATTGTGTGCTATCATTCTCCTAGCGGATTCATCAAAACATCCCACCGTCTATTTCACCCCACATCTTCTCAGCGCGTCACTCAAGCTATAACAGAATACATGAATGTAAAAACTCACTTTAAGAGCACACTGCTTGCAGGAATCCTAACCCTTGTACCGCTTGGCGTAACGTATTTCGTTTTACGATTCCTATTTACCACACTTGATGGATGGTTAGCGCCGGTTGTTTCACGCATCCTTGGCGAACAGTATGTCACGGGTATGGGATTATTGGCGACAATCCTGCTCGTTTACCTTACAGGAGTGGTTGTCTCCAATTTCGTCGGTAGAAAGGTGATTGGCCTCGGAGAGAAGGTTCTAAACCGTATTCCCCTGGTACGGGATGTCTACGCGCCCGTTCGGCAGCTTGTGCAGATGGTCTTGGGCCCGGAACACTCCAACCAATTTAAGCGTGTCGTAGCTATTGAGTCGCCTAATAGAAGCATGCGGGTTCTTGGATTTGTCACCGGTCAGATGTACGAGGCAGAGAATCCCGAGCCTCTTACTTCGGTTTTTGTTCCGACGAGTCCAAACCCCACAACCGGGGTGTTGCTTTTCTGCGATTCGGATATCCTGCGCGAAACGGACCTGAAGCCTGAAACGGCAATGAAAATGCTGGTTTCGGGTGGTGTGGTCGCTCCAGATCGTTTCACTATCTACCGGATGTTTGACAAAGATCAAAGGACTTCGGAGGAGAATCCTGACCTGTAATTTTCCTCTGATTGCACACGTAGGGGTAGATCTTGCTATGCATGATAGTCAATACTGCATTCGTACCTTTGTTATTATCATCTTCCTGGCACTCGGTAATTGGAATCATGTTAGTGCCGATCCAATAAGGGTTGGGTTAGTCTATGATACTGGGGGACGCGGCGATTTATCTTTCTGCGACGCTTCCTATGCCGGGGCGAAAAAAGCCGCCGAACAGTGGGAGCTTGAGCTAAAGGAGATCACTCCCGGTCAAAGCACGGACATCGAGCGGGTGTTAAGGCAACTTGCGCGACTGAAATACGATCTCATAATTGGCGTAGGCTTCCTTTTTCAACATCCCATGACTCGAGTGGCTGCGGACTTTCCTGAAACTAATTTTGCAGTCGTCGATGTAGAAGTGAAGGTTCCAAATGTTGTATCTTTGCTCTTTAAAGCGCATGAAGGCACATTCCTTGTCGGCGCAATCGCTGCGATGAAGACAAACACCAACAAAATCGGCTTTGTTGGTGGAATGAATGTCCCACTCTTGCACAGCTTTGAGGCAGGATACCGTGCAGGTGCGAAAGCGATACACCCTGAGATTGAAGTCATTGTTGACTACGCTGGTGTGACACCACAAGCGTTCAGCGATCCCGCGAGAGGAAAGGAACTCGCACTCGCTCAATACAACAAAGGAGCTGACGTGATTCTTGCGGCAGCAGGGGCCACTAGTTTGGGGATACTCGAAGCAGCCAAAGAAAAATGTAGGTTCATTATTTGGGTGGATGCTAACGGAAATCATCTCGCCCGAGGGCTCGTTCTAACAAGCATGATAAAGGGAGTTGAACTTGCCGTCTATCAAACAATTCAGAGCGTCGTAGAGGACAATTTTACGGGTGGAACCAAGATCTATGGACTTAAGGAGGGTGGAATTCAATATATAGTCGACGAAAACAACCGCAGCCTCCTGCCAGATGGATTGCTGAGTCGAGTTGAGAATCTCAAAGCCAAGATCATAGCCGGCAAAATAATCGTTCCGTCGGAGAGGAATTAATCCTAAGGCCAAACTGTACGGCATTGATCGCATACCTTTCTAAAACGCCTCCCTTGTCCCTAAAGGCTTCTTTCGATGATCCCTGTCCCACTAATATCTATGTCCGGCATCACCAAGCGATTTGGAGCCGTCGTAGCGAATGACCGTGTCGAATTTTCGCTCAAATGCGGGGAAATTCACGCGATTATTGGTGAAAACGGGGCAGGCAAATCGACATTGATGAAAGTCCTCTATGGACTCCATCAGGCAGACTCGGGAACAATATGCTTCCGAAACGTGCCTGTCCAAATCGAGAACCCTCGAACCGCGATTCGACTCGGTATAGGGATGGTGCAACAACATTTCACACTCATCCCGGCTCTCACCGTACTTGATAACATCTCTCTCGGAAAGGAACCGCGTAAGTATAAGTTTCTTTCTAATCATAGTCAAGCCCGCCACACGATAACATCTATTGCTCAACAACTTGGATTTAACCTTGACCTTGACGCCAGAATCGAATCCCTCCCGATAGCCGCTCAACAGTACATTGAAATCGTCAAAACGCTCTATAGCGGTGCTGAAGTTCTAATCCTCGATGAACCAACAGCCGTCCTGGCACCACAAGAGATTTCCGGTCTATTCGATTGCCTTCGCCGCCTGAAGAATAAAGGCAAGAGTGCTGTATTGATTACGCATAAACTTCGCGAGGTGATGGAAATTGCCGATTCCATCACCGTAATGCGCAGTGGAAAATCCATAGCTTCGCTCTCCAAGTCCGAAACCGACCCTACTCAGCTGTCTGCATTGATGATAGGCGAAAAGATATGGGAAATGGCGCCAGCAGGAAGGCCTCATGCGACGATAGGAAAAGCCGAGAGATTTGAACCCAGGACTGCCGAATTAGAAACGCCGGCAGTTAAACCTCCACCGCCAATTATCCGATTAAAGGATGTTGCCCTTCAGGCAGAGAGTGGCCGCTATCTGCTAAATCAAATTTCTCTTGAAGTCTATAGCGGGGAGATCGTAGGAATCGCTGGTGTTGATGGGAACGGACAGAACGAACTCGTCGAGATTCTTACCGGGCTGCGTGAGATAGACAGCGGTGAAATGACATTACGCGGTAAATCCATTACAAAGAGTTCTGTACGGGATATTCGTCGATTAGGCATGGCACATCTTGTAGGGGACCGCCACCGTCACGGAGTCAACCTAACAAGTAGGATTGCCGATAACTTAATAATCGGCAATCACAATCAGCTGCCCTTTTCTAAGCGCGGCCTGCTTCAACCATCCGCTATCCGACATTTCGCGAGGACATCAGTTGAGAAATACGACATCCTCACCGAAGACATTGATTCCCCACTCCACACGCTTTCTGGCGGCAATCAGCAAAAAGTCGTCGTTGCTCGAGAGTTGGAGAGCAAACCGGAGTTCATTATCGCAGCGCACCCTACACGAGGATTGGACTTAAAGGCGGCTAGATTTGTGCACGATCAACTAAATCATGCACGCAACCGCGGGAAAGGTGTTCTTTTAATCTCTCCGGATTTGGAGGAACTGATGAGTCTGAGCAATCGGATTGCAGTCATGTTCAACGGTCAAATCGTTGACATCGTCGTGGCTTCACAGACTCATGAAGCGCAGCTTGGAAAGTTAATGCTAGGTGCAGATTCGGCAGATGCCGAGAAAAACTAACGTTTCTCTTCTATAGTATCGCGCTGGCCAAGGTTCGACGATGCTGACCGTGGGTGGCAGCTACTGCAGCAGGCAAGGACTATAATCGACATTTCCATTACATTACTCCTTATGATAAAATATTTAAGCCTATTCGTATGAATGCCCATGGGTTTTGAATCGCCGCTGGGTCAATAATGATCCTCGAAGTAACACTACGGCAGCAGCCAATGCATATTCGTATCAGGTTTCTTGCCATAGGCATTTTCATGAGCGTGTCATCGCTTGCAATTCCAATGCACTAAAGAGCACAATCATTCCCCACAACCATCTTCACAACAGTTGCTTCAATGGCCGCACGAGAGATTTATTCAACAAGCCCAATCGTGACTAGCTGACATCATGAAAAGTGATTCCCATAAAGCACAATCCGCATCTGAAAACTTAATTTTGTCGCCAGCGCTGACCGAGGACAAAGCCTATCGGATTCTTGAGAAATTCGGCTTTCAAGACTGTGACAGAGCATATCGTAATCTTCAAAATCTGACCGGAGAGCCGGCATCTCGGGAGGAGTTTGCGGAAATCATTGAAGTCGTGTTAAAAAGGCTAGCGGATTCAGCAGATCCGGATGCGGCACTGAATAACTTCGATCGGTTTGCGGGCGAGATTCCTAACCGCGCATGGTTGTATAATCTCCTACATGATGCGCCCTTTCTTCTTCGTATTCTCGCGGCCTGCTTCGGTTCAAGCTCCTACCTTTCGGATATTCTAGCGCGCAACCCAGAATACTTCAACGAACTGATTGACGCCAGCGTGATGAATGCTCCAAAGAATCGTAAAATCATGTATGATGAACTTTCCCAGTCCGTAAAGCTCTTTAGTTCGCTTGAACAGAAGTTGAGTGTAATTCGGAAATATAAGCGAAAAGAGAGTTTGCGTATTGGAGTCCGAGATCTCCTTAACGATGCAAATCTAGAAACAACCACACTAGAGTTGACTCACCTTGCAGAAGCCACGTTGCAAATCTGTTACGAGATAGGCGTGGCAGAACTCATGCCAAAATATGGACTTCCATTCGCCGAGGATAACAAGACGGTAAGTGATTTCGCGATTATCGGAATGGGGAAATTCGGAGGTTGCGAGTTGAATTTCAGTTCTGACATTGACGTAATCTTTGTGTACTCCGATGAGGGGCGCACCGAAAAGGGCGTCGAGAACAGTGAATACTTCGGAAGGTTATGTGAGTTCATCATTAAAGCGATGAGCGAGGTTACTGCAAGCGGTTATGTTTTCCGAGTTGACGTGCGCCTGCGTCCAGAGAGCAGTGTGGGTACCATTGTACGCTCACTAGAGGGTTATGAGGCTTATTACGAAGGATGGGGTGAGATTTGGGAGCGCCAGGCACTGATTAAGGCACGAACCGTCGCAGGCGATTTAGAATTGGGCAAACAGTTTATCCAGACCATTCAGCCGTTTGTGTACCAGCGATATCTTGACGGTTTGTCGATTTCTGAGATTAAGATGGATATCTTGCACACTAAAGCGCGAATCGAACGGCGAATCATCGCGGAAAACGAAAACCCGAAAACCCACGTCAAGTTAGGAATCGGGGGCATACGCGACATTGAGTTCATCATCCAGTGTCTTCAACTCATTCATGGCGGTCCAACGGCAGCGCTGCGCAATCGCAATTCGCTCGAAACACTTAAGCTACTACGCGAACATAAATTGCTGGGGGAAGAGGATTGGAAAGTGCTCTCGGAGGCATATCGGTTCCTGCGATCAGTGGAGCACCGCATCCAGATTGAAGCTGATCAGCAACGGTACAGCCTGCCTTCCAAACAAGCTGACCTCAATAAACTTGCAAGGAGTTCCGGTTATCGTGATTCCGATGGCAACTCCGCTCTAGAGTCATTTCAAAGAGATTACGAAAAACACACACGCGACGTACGATTAGTCTTTGACAAAGTGTTCTCAACATATGAAGCAGATGAAGATATCGATATATCGCTGCTTCTTTCAACAAAGGATTTGGGCATGATTAAGCAAATCCTTGAACCGTTCGGATTTGAGAATCCGCGTGATGCGCAGTGGCGGATTAAGCTGATGGCCGAGGGGCCTGAAGGCTCACGATTCTCTCCCGGCGTACGTACAAAACTCATCGAGATTGCACCGACTCTGTTGAACTGTATGCGACATACCCCAGATCCCGATATGGCTCTCAGCTACATTGAAGCATTTACAAGCAGAGTCGGTGCACGTGCCTCATACTATACAATGTTTCAGCAGAATCCATCTATTCTCGAAATGTTGGCTCGATTGTGCGGTACCAGCTTATTTCTCTCGGAATTGCTGATAGCCCACCCGGAATCCTTCGATGTATTGACGGCATCAGCAGTGATGGAACATCCGCGAACACTAGCCGAAAAGCTAGAGAGCGCGTCCCAAATAATCTCCAATGCACCAGATATTCACGTTTTCAACGTGCTACGACAATTCAAAAACAGCGAGGTTCTGCGAATCGGATTGCGAAACATCCTTAAGCGGGCAGATCTATGGACGACTACGGCAGAACTCTCCGATTTAGCGGAAGCTATATTGACAAGTATATATCCCTATCTCAATGGACAATTTAGGCAGGAATACGGCATTCCCCTGACACAAGATGGTGAAGAGGCCACTTTCACTATAATCGGCATGGGAAAGTTCGGTGGGCGAGAATTGAACTTCAGTTCGGATTTGGACGTAATGATGGTCTATTCTGGAGAGGGAAATTCAACAAAAGGGCTTTCTAACGCGGAATATTTTGCAAAACTCGGTCTAGAATTGATTAACCGATTTAAGGACACTGGAAGTGGAACTATATATGAAATTGACTTGCGGCTGCGTCCTTATGGAACGGGCGGCGGTCTCGCCCTACCGCTGGATGGCTATAAGAGTTATTACAACGAGCACGCTGAAACTTGGGAGCGTCAGGCATTGATTCGTGCACGCCCTGTTGCTGGAGACGAACGTCTTGGTAGGCGTTTCTTGGAGGTTGCACATTGCTTTGCCTATAGCCAACCGTTGACTCCGGATGAAGTTGCTGAAATCATACATACTCGACAGCGAAAAGAATCCCAGGCAACGCGCCATGTAACTACCAGACGCCGTCGGAAGCGAAAACGAACTCAGGATGTGAAATCTGGGTATGGTGGGTTGGTTGACATTGAATTTGCCGTTCAGACGCTTCAATTGATCCACGGCACAAAATATCCAAGTGTACGTTCGCAGAACACGCTTGATTCAATCGCTCAGTTGAGCGAGATTGGCGTCATAACGGATTCTGATAAAGAGCACCTCGTTAGAGACTATGAGTTTCTGAGGCGCGTGGAAAATAGTCTGCGAATTGTTCATGACCGCCCGTTAGATGCACTACCAGATCAAGCTGTGGAGCTGGACAGACTCGCGAAACGCGTCGGCTATAGCGATCAGGAACGATCTGCCACAGAACAGTTCCTAAAAGACTACCAAGAGATTACCGAAGACACGAGAACACTATTTAATCGATTGCTCATCTCGTGATAATCCAAGCAATCTTAACTCGACGCATCTTACTTGAACGCTAATTTAGTGAACTACAATCTATATCAGTTTAGTTTTGGATCTACCAATTAAAAGGGAGACCATGAATGGCAGATAAAAAGTATAAGTTTAGTGATGAAGATATGAGACACTTCATCGTAAATGGATATATGACGGTAAAGCCGGAATTTCCCCGAAGTTTTCATGACCGGATTTACCAACGAACCAAAGCAGTATTTGAATCGGCTGGGAATCCGGGAAATAACCTTCTCCCTCAAGTTCCAGAAATTCAGGAAGTATTCGATCACCCTTCGGTGCGCAGCGCCCTGTCGGGGCTCCTGGGCCCAGATTTTATCATGCACTCGCATCGTCATCCACATCACAACTTACCGGGCAGCGCCGAGCAGAATTTTCACAAAGACAGTTACTGGGGGTACGATAAAGTGCGCCACCATTGCCCTCATTGGGTATTGGCGTTCTACTATCCACAAGACGTTGTCAAGGCGATTGGCCCGTCGGCGGTACTGCCCGGAACACAGTATTACAACACGCGACTTCATGAGGATGGTGCTGAAGGGACTCCACTATACGGCGAGGCGGGGACCGTTACGCTCCTCCATTTTGACTTGTGGCACCGTGCAATGGCAAATCAAACAGAAAAGCATCGCTTCATGATGAAATTTGAGTTTGTGCGGATGAAATCACCTGCTGTTGCTCCATGGCAGCCTGAAACCCCAACCTGGAAGCCTATTGGTTGGGAAGCACCCCTAGGAAATCATGAAGCTATGTGGCGGCATATTTGGGACTGGCTATGTGGAAAGAAATCCTCGTCGAATGGCGATATCTCCACATTAGCAAACCAGTTACATGGTTGTTCCGAGGTAGCAAGTCTTGATGCCGCTTATGCACTAGGTTCAGTTGATGATGTTAGTGACTCTGTAGTACCAATGCTGATTGATGCGCTAAGAAAGGATAGCGAACTAACTCGCCGTTCGGCCGCATACGGCTTAGGAGCTGTCGGAAAGGCAGCCGTGCCGGCGCTGGTTGACGCATTGAATCATCCTTCTGAGTCCACGCGCCTGAATGCGGCGTACGCGCTTGCCCAGATGGATCTCTCCGCACGTAAAGCTGTTCCTGCACTTATTAAAGCGTTGCGCGATCCATGTGTTCAGGTACGACGTCACGCGGTCGAAACTCTCGGCTCGGTTGGTGAGTCCGCACAAGACGCCGTACCCGCGCTAATAGACGCGCTGCACGATAGCGACGACCAGGTTCGTTTCGATTCGGCGTTGGCACTGGCGCAGATAGGGAGACCCGCTAGCGACGCCGTTCCGACACTTGCAAATGCGCTAAAAGATGAAAATCGATATGTACGTTTCAATGCGTCTGTAGCACTTGAGTGGATAGGTACACCCGAAGCAATGGATGCGTTGCTACGATATCTCGCCATTTTTCGGTGGTGCCACACGACCACGAGTGCAAGCACATTTTAACTAGCGGCTGTTACTGACTTCACCCCGATCCCGTCGTCGGGAGAGCAATGGCATGATGACAAAACGGATAATCCCTTGCCTTGATGTACGTGCCGGCAAAGTTACGAAGGGAGTTGCTTTCGAGGGAAATGTTGATGTGGGCGACCCGGTAGAAATGGCAAGATTTTATTACGAAAGCGGAGTGGATGAACTCGTCTTCTACGATATTACTGCAAGTAACGAAAATCGGAACATTATGATTGACGTCGTCTCTGCGGTTGCGGCGGAAATCTTCATTCCGTTTTCGGTTGGCGGCGGTCTGAGAGAGCTTGAGGACATGCGGCGAGTGCTCCTAGCTGGCGCCGAGAAGGTAAGCATCGACTCGGGCGCTGTAAGAAATCCGCAACTGATCAGGCAGGGCGCAGAGGCGTTTGGCAGTCAGTGCGTGGTTCTCAGTATGCAAGTGAAACGCGTACCGAAAAGCGATCGGATTCCAAGTGGATTTGAGATCTACATTGACGGCGGACGCCGACCGATGGGATTGGATGCAATCCAGTGGGCGCAACACGGGGTGGAATTGGGCGCAGGGGAAATTGTAGTCAACAGTATTGATCAGGACGGTACAAAAGCCGGATACGATCTCGAACTGACCGGTGCCATAGCAGCTCTGGCACCGGTACCGGTTATAGCGTCGGGCGGCGCAGGCAAACCGGAACATCTCCGCGATGTCTTTATCAGGAGCAATGCTGACGCTGCAATCGTAGCATCAATCACTCACTACGGGGAGTTCACAATAAAGAACATCAAGCAGTACCTTCACGCAGAAGGAGTTGCGGTTCGTAACACGTGGTGAGTATAGTAGCTGCGTTCTTCAGTTTTTACGCAAAGGGCGAGGAAGCGCGCAGGTTGTTTATGCTTGTAAAGTCTTCCGGCAAGTCTTAGAGTTTACCGCACAGCCAAGCCAACGGTATGGGTTCCGCTTTGCTTGAGTTTCCGGTAATTCCCGAAGACCTCTTTGAGATTCCGTTTGACAAATCCACGAAGACCGGAAATCGTGACTACGTAGAGTCGACCAGTTGGTTCAAGGTGGTTTCGAGCTTCCAGAAAAATAATTCGTATTAGCTCCTTCCCGGCATTTGCCGGCAAGTTTGAGGCGATGACATCGAATTTAATATCGGGTAGATGGCTGAAGTTATTGCTCAACATCACCTCGCAGTTCCGTGCGCAGTTTCGTTTGGCGTTTTTGATGGCGTGTTCAACTGCTACGAAATCCTTGTCGACCATGTAAACTTTGCCGTTGCCTGACAGCCTCGCCATCACAAGTCCAATCGCACCGTAACCGCATCCGAGATCGAGGCATGAATTCCCCGTGTTAACCTCAAGATGATTGATGAGTAGACGCGTTCCCGAATCAATGGCCCTCGGCGAAAAAAGTCCCCATGTAGAACAGAATGAAAAGTCAAATCCGCGCAGATTGGCATCAAACTCTATATCACGTTTGAGTGCGTCCAGTTCCATGTCATTGTAGGCGTTGGGCTAGTTGGTCGCGGGTAACTGGCTGGTCAAGGGACATGAGGTAGATCTGGAAGTTGTCACTACGATCTGAAACAAAGGCAAGCATGCGTCCATCTTGGGAAAACGCCGGTTGCATCGATACACCAACCCCATTGGTTAAGCGCCGTTCGTTTGTGCCGTCCGCATCCATCATATAGATTTCGATGTCGCCATCGCGTGCCGAAACGAAGGCAATTGACTTGCCATCAAGGGAAACGACAGGGTTATAGCAGTCGTGTCTGCTCGGGTTAAGATGTATCCCTGCTCCACCGTCAGTGCTCATAGCGTAGAGTTGGTGAATCTTCTCTCGCGCCGATACAAACACTATTCGATTTCCGTGCGGAAAGAAGCATGGGCTACCATCATCCACTTCATTGCGTGTGATCCTTTCTATCTGTATCGTATTTCTGTCAATATCTTGGATGCTTAATCCGCCGAAATCTAGCACGTACAACTCTAAGTTGTCGTCAGCGTTAGATTCATAAACTACACGTTGTCCATCCGGCGCCACACGCGGTGCTCTAACGCCAAATCCCATCGGCAAGACTTCGTATGTTTCTTTGCTGTGAATGTGCGTGACCTTGAATCCGGAATATATCGGCGTAGATCCACTGCTTTGTAAAACTATCTTGACTTCTCGTGAGTTCTTGGGCTCGCAACTGTAGAAGACATAGTTCGGATCGTTAAGGAACGCCGGTGAGGTCTCATTGAGGTCCGTAGTGAAAGTGACACGCTGACGTATACGTCCCGAAAGATCCATTACGTAGATCTCACCATTGTCTTGACGGAAGGAAGAGAATGCAATCCGCATTCCATCAGGCGCAAAGATCGGAGAGTAGTTGTCGGCGTCCCCATGCGTGAGTTGCGCGACCTGGTATGCGTCGCCAACAATTCCTGCCACCTTACGAAGCATGGCTTCATTAGACGTCGTGTTGACAATCGCACGAAGTTCTATATGAGCATCTTGTCGATTGCCCAACTTCATATAGAGAGTTGCAAGTCTCATTCGTACGGCGGCTTCCGCCTGAGGCTGATCGATGTAAAGACGCTTCGCTGTTTTTAGATGGATAACGGCATCTTGAAAGCGTCCCGATTTATCATAAGCATGTCCGAGCAACTCTCTGGCTCTAGCGCTTTCCTCATCTACCTCTACAATCTTCTCCAGTAGATTTATAGCTTCCAAAACCATGTCTGACCGAATCAACTCTTCGCATTGCTCTAGGGAAGATTCTTGCGTGTTCTGGCAACCGAGTACACTGCTAGCAAGAATAAGGCAAACAAGAGCCGTGATGTCCCGGCAGGATCGCCACGCCGTCAGCGCCGCATAGAAAATGAAAATTAACCTACAATCATGCCGGGTAGCGGTAGACGCGACTTGTAGGTCTATTTTGCTCATGAATTTTGGATTTGATACGCACATTTGGAAGCGTATTTCTTGATGTTCTTAACTAGCCATTTGTATTCTTCTATGGGACACTAGCCTACTTCGCGTCCGATTCTTGTTTATTTCCCGTCCGCTTTGAATTCCTCACTGTTCTTCGCCTCCTTTAATCGTCTTTTGAATGCTCGCTTGTTGAAACCCTTTTCGCCGCGCCACCCGTCAATAATGGCGTACAGCCAGAAAACTAGCCCTTGGACGAGACCGCTCAACTTTAGCTTCCATGAAGGTCGGTACATCAATTTCTTGCCATTCTCAAATGTCCATATATGGTATCCCAGCTCCTCTTCTATCTCTTGCATTGGATCCTCAGTGTCCGACGGCGGTACAACACTTGTGTTGTCGGACTGCCGTTCCTTCCACCTATCGGCGAAATCGTCGAAGTGCAGAAGGTCTTCCCAACTGTCTACCGGCAGTGAGTTGAGATAGAAAATTGCCGCGCCTAAGGCAACACCCAAAAACAGGATGATACCTTTCAGCCATCTTCGAAGGTACATCTGCCCAAGACCGGGAAGAATTAGTGACAACAGCATAGCTAAGTAGGATGGTTTTCCGTCTCCTACTCGTACCATCTTGACCTCTTGATTAGTCATTAGCAATAGCGACTAGATAAACGCCGATACAAATTATCACTGCGCCGAGCACCCTAACCCTTGGAACCGACTCCTTGAAAATAATCCATGAGAAGAGTATTGACACGACATAACCTAGACTGATTATCGGGTAAGCAACGCTTAACTTGACTCTCGAAAGAATAACGAGCCAAATCATCGTCGTGAAGCCATATGTCGCGATACCACCAACAACGAACGGGTTTGTAAATGCCTGCATTAGTTTGTGTAGCACGCGATTTACATCATCCACACGTCCTACACGGATCATTCCTTGCTTAAGAAGGAGTTGCCCCGTCACCGTAAATAATACGTTACAAATCAAGAGCAGAAAATCCTTCAGTGTAATGTCTTTCATATTGAAAACACCTTCCCTCCATTTTAGACGATACTATATCACATCAATCCGCTTTTTCCAATACTCATTAGTCTAAGGGTCAGGGGAAACGCATCTAATTGCAGAGAAGGGGCTCATGGTGGTAGGCCGTACGATTAATGTTGGGTTTCACTCAAATTTTGGCGCGTTCAAGCGAAATAGGCACTCGAAAACTGTTACAAGATTAGCGATTACTAACGAATTTCCGTTCAACCCAACCTACGAATCCCAAAATAGTGTCACAAACTTAGCCTGATTTTCTTTCTTATGATGCAGAAAATTTAGATGCGTTTGCCCTGGTCTAAGGGTTCGAGCCCTGCTTCGATTTGTTCCGTACAACTGAACCCAAACTTTAGTCGGGATTTTATCATGCGCGGGACAACGTCTCATGATATTGTTGCTCAATTACCACTACTGTCGTAGGAACGATGCACTCCCTGTACCTTAGGGTGTCTACTTGCCCATAATTACTTACAATGATGATTGACGGAAATTGGTCTATGTTTTGCATCAGGATAAATTTGACTTTTGGCGACGTCGCAAAGCGCTTCGCTCATAGCGCCTTGGCAACTGCTTAAATTGGATAAACAGATCCTAGCGTGATATAATATGGTCTCGACTTGCACTTACAACAGCTAGCCGGAATACGCTACTACAAGGGAACTGTAATATCAACCGTTGGGAAGTCAAGCACCGTGGATTGACACGCTAGAATCGATGGAGGTAGAAATCATGAGAAACAGATTAGTCTATACTGCTTTGTTGTTGGTGGCGCCCATTCTGCTGGTTGGGTGTTATACGCAACTTGGGTATAATACAACCTCACGAATATCGCCTCGAGGAGCAAATGAGATCGAAGCAGCTAAGACACACGATGAACATAAAGAAGATAAGGATAACCAAGCTACGATAGAGGGGCAAACTGAAACCGAGGAGGATGAGGGATATTACGGTCGCCGCAAGCGAACCTATGATCGCCACATTCCGTATTACGATGGATACTATTTTTCAGATCCTTACCCATATTACGGTTACTATTCGCCCTATTACTCCTACTATCCATATTACTCTTACTATCCGTACTACCGAAATTACGGATATAGATATTGGACCCCTTATCGGTATGGTCGGAGCCATTACCGCAAAACCTCACCCCGCTACTACAAGAACCGAGATTATCGTCATGGCAAAAGGCGCTCACGAAGTCATCGCGGCGCGGAATCTCAACGTTCGTCATCTGATCGACCACGCCCGAAAATGGACAGCGACTCAGAGCGCGCTACCCCGAATGAGGATATTTCGAGGTTTAGGGATTCGAGAAGATACAAAAGGAGGCGCTAAATACAGAAATGAGAAGATCAAATCACCATATCCCAAGACACGTCGGCTGGAAAACAACCTATGTTCTGTTCTCAGTTCTATTCATTACGACATTTCTTCCCACACTTCCTAGCCTCGCTCAGGTGGAGGAGATCACAATCGGCAATTCCTTTGGCGTTGGTACAAGGGCGATGGGGATGGGAGGTGCATTCCTTGGCGTCGCAGATGATTTGACGGCGCTGTATTGGAATCCGGCAGGGTTAGCCCAGATTCGTAAATTCGAGTTTTATGGAAGCCTGTCTCACAACGACAGTGAAGTTGAAACACAGTTTAGCGGCTCAAGACCGGCGAACGCAAGTCGATCAAAGACTCGACCTAATTCCATGGGGATAGTATATCCATTCGAGGCAAGGCGAGGCGGTTTTGCTATCGGATTAGGGTATAATCGCCCATTCGACTTCGATTCTCGAACTGTAATTCAGGGATTAGATCCGTCTCGCGACACAACTTTCGGCGGTCTGGACGTCGACGAAACCAGCAGCCACCGTGGAGGGATAGGGATTTGGAGTTTCGGGGCGGGCGTATTCATTTCACGAAATATTTTACTCGGCGCATCAATGGACTTTTGGCACGGAACACACGTTAACGAACTAGACAGCGTTGCATTTGATGTGAAGAACATCGACCCTGAACTGGCTAGCTTTGAATTCCATGACACCATTGACCGCGAATACTTCGGCGTCGGAGGTAGATTCGGGTTGCTTGCGTACATCACCGAAAGTGTTACTCTTGGTCTCAACGCTGTTGCTCCTATGGACCTTGAAGTGGATGAGATTTGGCGGGAAGAGACCTATGTGAGTTTTGACGATGGCGTAGCCGAGAGCGATTCAGACCAGGGCTCAATGCTTTTCAATATTGAACGACCCTTCGAACTCGGTGCAGGAGTCGCCGTGAAACTTCTGCAGGAGTGTTTGATACTAGCTAGTGACGTTCAATTCGTAGATTGGACACAGACGCAATACAGCACGCCGCCAGCGGAAGATGTGTCCCGCGATAACTTCGAGCGGTTCTATGACAAGACCGTCCAGATTCGCGTTGGTGCAGAATACCAATTCAAGAAGATTGATGCCTACACTCGCGTGGGTTACATGTATGACCCCATCCCATTTAACGTGAGCGAAATTGACAACAATCGAGATTTCTGGACATTTGGCATAGGCAAAGTCTTTGACGAAGTTGTAAAGTTCGACATTGCGTATATACGTGGTTCTTGGAAACAGTCGGCCGAGTTGCTCGATACTGCTCAGACATCGAATCGCTTGTTTGTGTCCGCAGCATATCGATATTGAAACGCGATCACCATGGACTAATATTCGTCACCGACCAACATCTGTTTGCTGTGAGTCCGGAACATAAAAAAGCGCTGATTGATCTCATTAATCAGCGCTGGAAGAATTCAAGGGAAAGTTCAATATTGCGATCTTATTGTCATACCAACTGAATATAAGCCATCTGTGCCCCATCTCCGCGCCTTAGCTCGCCCCGGATTATGCGGGTGTACCCACCATTTCGATCCTGATAGCGCGGGCCGATTTCATCAAAGAGTTTTTGCAGTATTGCATGTTTGTCTTGACCATCTCCCTCATGCAGATTCGTCCCAAAAATCATTTTGGCCGCTTGACGTCGCGCATGCAAATCTCCTCGCTTGGCCAACGTGATTAGTCGCTCTGCAATTCGCCTCAATTCTTTGGACTTAGCCAATGTCGTGCGAATTTGCTCATGTTCAAATAGCGCTGTAGCCTGATTGCGGAATAACGCTCTACGATGGCTAGTGGTTCGCCCAAGCTTCCTTCCAGCTTTCCTATGTCGCATAGTTCCCCGGGTCTCCTTCCGTCAGGTTAATCTTCCTCATCATCAAGCTCCATCCCGAGTGAAAGTCCCATATTTGCGAGGAAATCCTTAATCTCGTTCAGAGATTTTCGCCCGAAATTTCGGAACTTTAACATATCTTGTTCGGTTTTTACTACCAGTTCCCGGATTGTTGTAATCTGCGCAGCTTCTAAACAATTTGAAGAACGCACGGAAAGTTCAAGTTCTGCGACGGGTTTTGACAGATATTTCTCGCGCTGGACTTTTTCTTCATCAATTTCCTGAACCGGTTCAACATAAGTTTCATCAAAATCACTGAACAACCGTAATTGATCCAACAAGATATCCGCGGCTTGGGTAACAGCTTCTTTTGCCGTAATGCTGGCGTCGGTTGAGACCTCCAGAATCAAACGATCGAAGTTGGTCATGGGTCCAACACGTGTTTCTTCGACCCGGAAATTGACACGTTTCACCGGCGAGAACTTCGCATCAAGGGCAATCACACCAATGGGTTGATTCGAATCGGCGTGTTCCTCGGCATGGGCATAACCGCGTCCGCGACGGACATGCAATTCCATGTTTAGTCCATCGCTTTTGTCTAATGTCGCAATATATTGATCTGGGTTAATGACCTCTACTTGACTGTTGGGTTGAATATCGGCAGCTGTAACCTTTTCGGCTCCGTCGGCCGAAAGACGTAGAGTAACCGTATCATCCGTGTGGACAAGGAATCGAATCTCTTTCAGATTAAGGAGAATCTGAATAACATCCTCTTTGACACCATCAATCGTAGAATATTCGTGTTTTACCCCTTCAATAAAAACAGAAACAATCGCTGCTCCTTCGATTGACGAAAGCAGAACGCGCCGCAATGAATTACCCAATGTAATTCCAAATCCTCGCGCAAGTGGCTCGGCTATAAACTTGCCATAGTCCGGTCTCAGGCTTTCCAAGTCAGCCACAAGACGCTCCGGCTTCCTGATGTCCATTTATGTTGTCCTTCCACCTAGGTATATGTTATTTGGAGTAAAGTTCAATTATCAACTGAGTTTGGACGTTGGCGGCAACCTGATCTGCTTCTGGGTATCCTCGAATAACGCCCGTCCGTTTGTCAGCATCCAGCTCTAACCACTCAGGTGTGCCCGCTTGTTGTGCATACTCTATTGCTTCTTGGAGTACACCTGCCTGGAGACTCTTTTCTCGGACCTGAATCTTGTCACCAACGGCCACCAAATAGGAAGGAATGTTGACCGATTTTCCGTTTACCAGAAAATGGTTATGCTTGACGAGTTGTCTTGCCTGTCGTCGCGAACTGGCAAAACCAAAGCGATAAACAACGTTATCCAGCCGACGTTCCAGAAGCACAATCAACATCTCTCCAGTTATTCCCTTCTGGTGCTCGGCTTTATCATAATAGTTGTGAAACTGCTTTTCTAACGTGCCATAAATTCGCTTGGCTTTCTGTTTTGCACGCAGCTGTTGTCGGTAGCCATCTTTCCCACGAATTGGCCGTTGGCCATGCTCTCCCGGAGGATAACCGCGACGCTCGAATGAACACTTTGGTGTATTACAGCGACGCCCTTTTAGGAAGAGCTTTTCGCCTTCCCGGCGGCACAATTTACATACGGGGCCTAAATATCTACTCATTTTCTCCTTCGCAATCCAAAACCGAAGTTAAACACGGCGTCGCTTGGGGGGACGACAGCCATTGTGAGGTATTGGGGTCACATCTTTCATTAACGTGACTTCAAGTCCTGCCGCTGAAAGCGCACGGATGGCAGATTCCCTTCCGGATCCCGGTCCTTTAACCCGCACCTCCACACGCCTCATTCCCTGTTCCATAGCCTTTCTAGCACAAGCTTCTGCGGTCTGTTGTGCAGCAAAAGGCGTGCTTTTGCGAGAACCAGGGAAAGTCATTCCAGCACTTGCCCATGCGACTGTATTTCCGGAGGGATCCGTGATGGTAACAATTGTATTGTTGAAGGTAGCTTGAATGTGAGCAATACCTTCCGGTACATTCTTTCTTTCTCTTCTTTTTGCTCGATTTGAAGAACGCAAAGACACACTCCTTTCACGGTGAAGGATATGCCAATATCAACCACCCTTGCGAGCTGCTTCCTTAGATTTTCTACCCACAGAGATAGTCCTAGCTTTTCCTTTCCGTGTTCGTGCATTGGTGCTTGTTCGCTGCCCGCGCACTGGCAACTGCCGGCGATGGCGCAATCCACGATAACTGTTAATATCCATCAGCCTTTTGATGTTTTGATCGACCTCGCGCCGCAAATCGCCCTCGACCTTGTACTCTTGAGTAATCGTGGTTCTCAGTTGGCTGATCTCATCCTCAGCCAATCTGTCTACCTTTTTTCCTGGGTCGATGTTCAATTCACGCACCAACTTCGATGCGCTGTGACGACCGATCCCATATATGTAGGTAAGAGCGATGTCGACACGTTTATTTCTGGGTAAATCAACCCCAGCAATTCTTGCCATGAACTTTCTCCTTTGAACTCACAATTGATTGCGAGATGGCTCCGGTCAGCCTTGTCGTTGCTTATGTTTCGGGTTCGAAGGACAAATAACGCGAATGACGCCTTTTCTTTTTATAACTTTACACTGGTTACATATTTTCTTTACAGAGGCTTTAACCTTCATCGGCTTCATTTCCTTCTAAAAAGTTACGGAACTTCACCTTGAACGACGCCCCCTAATCCGTCGTCCGCTTATGAAACCCTCATAGCTCCGATCAGTCAGATGTGACTCAATCTGTGAGACCGTGTCCAACACAACTCCGACGACAATCAATACCGAGGCACCGCTCACCATGGTCCCTATCTGTAACCAGCCTTCAAACATTATCGGGATTATCGAAATGGCAGCTAGAAAACAGGCGCCGGGCAAGGTAATCCGCGTTAACACGAAGTTTATGTGTTCCGCTGTTCGCTTCCCCGGTCGTATTCCACCTTTTTCCAGAATATGCGCTCCGTGTTTTTTCAGTGTATCTGCCATGTCAATCGGGTTAATCTGTACTGCCGTGTAGAAATACGTGAAAGCAATAATCAGACTGGCATATATGATTAGGTATACCGGATGACCTGGATTACCCAAGACACTTTGTAACCCAAGCGCCCATCCCCAATCTTGCGGAAGAAAGCCCAAGATTGTCCCAGGGAATTGCATTAATGTTACGGCAAAAATTATGGGGATCATACCTGCTGCATTGACTCGGAGTGGGAGATGGGTTCTCTGACCACCATACATTCGTGTTCCCTTTATCTGGCGTCCGTATTGAACAGGAATTTTACGAATAGATTGAGTAATGAAAACCGTACCCATCACAGCAACTACAATAAGTGCCAGAAAAATAGCCAATTGAATTAAACCAAAGTTAGGATCGTTTATCAATCGGCTTGTTATAGAGGACACACCGCCCGGAACTGCCGCTACTATCCCGACCGTGATGATGAGCGAAATACCCTGACCGATACCCCTCTCCGTAATCTGCTCTCCGAGCCACATCACGAACGCCGTGCCTGCCATTAAAGTGATGACCGTCAAGAAATGAAATGACCAAGTCTTGTTCATGACGATATCCGCCTGAATGCCGAGGTTACCAGGATTGCGCAGTAGAAAGCTGATTCCCAATCCTTGCACAGCGCTCAGGATGACTGTGCCGTAGCGAGTATACTGTGTGATCTTCTTGCGTCCATCCGGTTCCTTAGACAGCTTCTCAAGGGCGGGCACAACAACGGCGAGCAGCTGCATGATGATCGATGCGCTAATGTATGGCTGTATACCGAGCGCGAAGATTGTCATCTGACTGAATGCCCCGCCAGAGAACAAGTCCACGAATCCGATCATGTTGCCGCCGGGACGATCTGTCAATTGGTTGAAAAACTCTTCCAGGGCTTGATCGTCAATCCCGGGGATTGTGATGTGTGCCCCAAACCGGTAAACAATCAGCAGCAACGCCGTAAATATGATACGTGAGCGTAACTCCGGAATTTTGAAAACGTTCCGGAAGGCGCTGATCATCTGCGGCTTATCTTTCGAATTCATCATAAAAGTACTAAATAGGCAGGGCAGCAACTATCTCACGTGCGGAACGTGCATAGTGTGGAAGGTTACCCGAATTGATCTACGAAACAGGTACGGCTGACTAGGAGATTATTTCAGCCTTTCCGCCAATCTGCTGAATTTTTTCAATTGCCGACTTCGTGAAACTGTGAACGCATACGGTCAACGGTTTTTCAAGGTCTCCTTCGCCAAGGATCTTAACGCGCGCATTCCTCCGCTTCACCATACGCTTTTCGCTTAACATTTCGACGGTGACAGTAGAATCACTATCGAAGCAGTTTAGATCTTTGACGTTTAGCACATCATATTTGAGACGCTTATGTTTATTTACCCCCGGCCCACGCTTGGGAAGCCTTCTGACCAGTGGCATTTGGCCACCTTCAAACCAAGCAGGAATAGATCCGCCGGAACGTGACTTCTGGCCTTTATGCCCCCGTCCACCGGTTTTACCCCAACCCGACGCTTCTCCTCGTCCAATTCGCTTCCTAGGTCGTTTTGATCTCCGGGGAGGTTTGAGTTCGTTTAACTTCATGATTGATTACTCCATCTCAACGAGAGTCCGGCGGTGAATCCTCGCCAGTCAACTCCTCAACGCGTTTTCCGCGAAGCCGGGCAACATCGTTAACATCTTTCAAATTCTTTAACGCTAACATCGTCGCCTCCGCAATGTTTTTCACATTTCTAGATCCAAGTCGCTTGGTCAGCACATCTTTAATCCCCACGAACTCCAGTATTGTCCGTGTCGCATGTCCGGCAACGATGCCAGTCCCCGGACTCGCAGGCTTCAGGAGAACCTTGGCCGCTTTGAATTTGCTAAAAGATTCATGCGGAATGGTGCCTCCCGTCAACGGCACACGAATCAAGTTCTTCTTGGCATCGGCTATACTCTTGCTGATCGCCGACGGGACATCATTAGCACTGCCGAAACCGATGCCAACAATTCCTTCAAAGTTTCCAACCGCAGAAAGCGCATTGAAATTTGGCGTTCGCCCACCCTTGCCGACGCGCATTACACGATTAATCGCAATTGAACGCTCTTCAAATTCAGTGTCGCCCGGATCTATTTTTTCAACTCGCAACGAAACCCTCCTTTAACAACCCCCAACACTTTCGCACTTCAATGTTGCATCGTAGTCGGCATCTCAAAACTTCAAACCGCCTTCCCTCGCAGCATCTGCAAGGGCTTTTACTCGGCCATGATAAAGGTTGGCACCTCTATCAAACACAACGGATTCGATCTGAGATTCCTTAGCCTTGTTCGCTATAAGCGCACCGACTTTCTGCGCGGCACTTGCATTTCCTCCGCGTGAAGCGTCCTCCCTTAATTCACGCGCCAAGCTTGAGGCGGCAGCGAGTGTAACACGATTTTCGTCATCAATAAGCTGAGCATAAATATGATTGGCACTCTTAAATACCGAGAGCCTCGGTCTCTCGCTCGTACCAGAAACCTTCTGCCGTACATGCCTTTTCCGTGATTTTCGTGCAAGATTCTTTCTTTTGAGTCGATTCAACGATTGCTCTCCCAAGTTCACCCGGTATAGGAGCAGAGTAAGGTCTATACTTTCGCCTTACCCTCCTTCATGCGAACACGTTCCCCATCATAACGAATGCCTTTGCAAGGTTGATATACTCCGGGTTTCTTAATTTGACGAATTGATGCAGCGACTTGACCTACGAGTTGTTTGTCGGCGCCACTTACGATAACAGGAGTATGAAGTTGACCATCTACATTTTCAGTATTTTCGACGCGGATTGTTATTCCCTCCGGAGGATTATAGGTTACGGGATGGGAGTATCCTACGTTTAACACCAACGACTTCTGATTGTTGATCTCTGCGCGATACCCTGTTCCTACTACGCGAAGCTTTTTCTCAAATCCGTCTGTGACTCCCTTCACCATATTCGCGATTAAGCTTCGGGTAAGACCATGCAACGATTTATGTGTTTTTTGATTACTTAGCCTCTCGACCTCAAGCAGACCATCGCTCATTTTTACTTGGCTTCCGTCGGGAACCGTCCAATCTAGTTTTCCCTTAGGGCCCTCAACACTTATTCCTGAACCGTCAAGGGTGACATTGACATTTGACGGAACATTAATGGGCATTTGTCCAATTCTTGACATGATGCTTTTCCCTAGTTTTCAGTACGCCGTGTTTACCAGATATAACACAAGACTTCGCCGCCAATTTTGGCTGCTTGACACTGAGAAGCGGTCTGTACACCTTGAGATGTAGACAAGATGGCAATTCCTAAATTGCCGTACACGCGCGGTAAATCGTCAACTCCCACATATACCCGACGGCCGGGTTTGCTAATTCGTTTTAGACCCGAAATAACCTTTTCTTGATTATCACCGTACTTGAGGTAGATACGCAAAACCCCCTGCTTCCCATCACTAATAAGACGATAATTCCGGATATATCCTTCCTCCGTCAAGATTCGAGCAATCTCCGCTTTTACCCTCGAAGCAGGCAATTCGACTCGTTCGTGGCTAACCATATTGGCATTGCGAATACGTGTTAGCATGTCCCCAATTGGGTCCGTCATTGACATGAAACTTTCTCTCCTTCACCAACTCGCTTTCTTCACGCCGGGGATCTTACCTTCTCTCGCTAGTAGTCGAAAGCAGATGCGGCATAGTTCAAATTTGCGGAGAAAACCACGAGGTCGTCCACAGACGCGACAGCGATTGTACTGCCGTGTTCGAAATTTCGAAGCCCTCTTCTGTTTAGCAATTAGCGCCTTTGTTGCCAAATCGATTACTCCTAATTGTTTGTTGTTTTACCTTTAGTTACAATAGAAACTTGCTCACGATTGTAAGACTGAGTGCTTTATGTAACCGAACGAGATGTAGTTAAGATTACTCCCTAAAAGGCATCCCCAATACCTTCAGTAACTCTCGTCCTTCCTCGTCTGTCGGCGCCGTCGTAACAACAGTTACGTTTAGCCCGCGAACTTCGTCTATCTGGTCATATTCGATTTCGGGGAATATTAGTTGCTCTTGAAGACCCAAAGAGTAATTGCCGCGTCCATCGAACGCATCGGGAGACAGACCGCGAAAATCCCGAATTTGGGGTAGGACAGCGTTCACTAGCCGGTTGAAGAATTCATACATCCGTTGACGACGCAAAGTGACTTTACAACCGATGGCAGCACCGGCACGCACTTTGAAGTTCGATACAGATTTTTTTGCCCGTGTGATAACCGCACGCTGACCTCCGATCTGTGTAAGTTCCTCAACCGCGTTTTCCAGTAACTTCGGATTCTGCATCGCCGCACCGAGTCCAACGTTCAGATTAATTTTGTCTAATCTCGGAATCTGCATTACATTAGGGTAATTGAACCGTTTTTGCAATGCCGGTACAGCTTCTTCTTGATAAAACGTTCTGAAATCATTCATTAGCTCGCGTCCTCTGCATAACGGCGTCCATCCTTGTCGAGTCGGGATTCATAGCTAGACAGTATACATTTCACGCTAACCTTCGTCCACGCTCCAAGCAAATTACTCCTGCTCCGCAACCGCCCCACATTTTTTGCACACACGCAGACGATATTTTTTTGTACGCGTCCCGACCTCTCTCTCAAAAACCTGTCGTTTTGTGCGAGTGGGAGCACTGCATTTAGGACACACCAACTTCAGGTTGGAAAGGTGAACCGTTCCCTCTTTTTCAACTACCCCGCCTTGTCCCGTCTGGTTTGGACGCATGTGCTGTTTAATCATCTGAACCCCTTCAACAACAGCACGATTCTTGGTAGGGATAACTTCCAGCACTCTTCCTGTCTTTCCCTTGTCCTTTCCGCTCAACACCGATACGAGGTCATTGTCTTTTATGTGAAATTTGCTTGTTGACACTATCTCCTCCTAGACGAATAGCGATTCTCGTCAAATAACCTCGGGTGCCAAGGACACAATTCGCGTGAATTCCCGTTCTCTCAATTCACGTGCAACCGGACCGAAGATCCTAGTGCCGCGCGGTTGATTTTGAGGGTCAATCAAAACAGCAGCGTTTTTATCGAACTTGATGTACGAACCGTCCGGTCGCCGATACCCTTTAGTGGTACGCACAACAACTGCGCGCACGACCTCTCCCTTTTTTACCTGACTATTGGGATTTGCCTCTTTCACACTTGCAATTATGACATCACCTAACCGAGCATAACGCTTCCGTGTACCACCCAAGACTCGGATACACATTAGGTTCTTTGCTCCAGTGTTGTCCGCGCATATTAATCTAGTTGAGGTTTGAACCATGGGGTGTTCCTCACTTCACGCATTAGCCGCAACTTTATAGAACCCGAATTGCCTACCTATAATCTGCACCACTTACATACTTCTAGCTTGTATCGCCGCCTGTTACCGCTTTTGTTGTGATTTGGCGAACACGCCATTTCTTGCGACGACTAAGCGGGCGCGATTCAATGACCTGCACAACATCCCCAACTCCGCAAGCATTCTGCTCATCGTGAGCCAGAACCCTTGTCGTATGTCTCACGATTTTCTTATAAAGCGGATGCTGATAGGCTCGCGTGATGGCTACTACAACCGTCTTGTTCATCCGATTACTAACCACAACGCCAGTTTGACTTTTCCGGTGTCCTTGATTCTGTTGAGTCAAGCTTATCCTCACTTTTAGATTGAGCTATGGGCCACTTTCAATTCCGCGCTCCCGTGCTCGAAGTATAGTCTTTATCCGTGCAATGTCGTGTCTTATTTTCCTTAACTGGGACGTGTCTTCAAGCTGTCCGAGGATGTTCCGGAATCGCTGATTGAACAGGCTTTCTTGGAGATTCGAGAGTTCGTTCGTTAGGTCTTCAGCAGATTGAATACGTAGTTCTTTAGCGGTCATAATTAGAGTTCTCCGCCTCTGCTTATGAATTTCGTTTTAAGCGGCAGCTTGTGTGAAGCAAGTCGCATCGCTTCCTTTGCTTCATCAAGGGGAACACCACTCAACTCGTAGAGTACCCGGCCGGGCTTAACCACTGCCACCCAGTATTCAGGCGGCCCCTTTCCACTACCCATTCGAGTTTCAGCAGGTTTTTTTGTAACAGGTTTCTGCGGAAATATTTTAATCCAAACCTTGCCACCTCTTCGAACATGGCGTGTTATTGCAACTCGAGCCGACTCAATTTGACGGCTCGTGATCCAACCACATTCCATAGTTTGCAGACCGTATTCGCCAAAGTTAATTCGCGAACCGCGATAGGGTTGACCGCGCCGCTTTCCACGCTGTACTTTGCGGTGCAGCACCCGTTTGGGCATCAACATTTCCAATACTCCTATCTTAACTTATCCGACTCTTCAACAGCAGCGAGAGACGGAGCAGATAACTTAGAACATCTAGATTACTCGCGCCATCTACCTGAACCTCGGCGTCTCGGCGAGTCGTCATCCCCGAAACGTTGGCCACGCCGGCGTGGACGCGGTGGGCTTTCTCCAGACCCCGTTGCAGTTTGCACCGATGATTCACCAGGCAAAGTTTCGGCGGCACCAAGGACTTCACCTTTAAATATCCACGTTTTGACTCCTATTTTGCCGTACGTCGTATCTGGTTGGCAAAACCCATAATCAATTTGGGCTCTGAGGGTATGCAGTGGAACTCTGCCTTCGATGCTTGTTTCCGTACGCGCCATCTCAATGCCGCCAAGGCGCCCGCTAACGGTAGCCTTAACTCCTTGAGCACCAGCCCGCATAGAATCGGCGATGCTCCTTTTCATGGCTTGTCTAAAGGGAGATCGCCGCTGGATTTTCAACGCAATAGCTTCCGCAACCAACTGAGCATCAAGTTCGGGGGTTTTGATTTCTGTTACATTAATTCGAACTGATCGCCCGATGAATTTCTCCAAATCGCTCTGTAATTTTTCTGCTTCAACGCCACGACGTCCAATGACAATACCGGGGCGTGCCGTATGTATATTTATGGAACATCTATCCGCGACCCGTTCAATCTCAACCCGTGAAATTCCCGCGCGCGCCAGTTTGTCCTTGACAAACTCCTGAATCTTTAAATCCTCATGGAGCCAAAGGGCATACTCTTTCTCGCTATACCACTTGGAATCCCATGTTTCGATGATTCCGAGGCGTAATCCACGCGGATGCGTTTTCTGTCCCACTAAAACCTCCTCACTCTAACATGTACCATTCTTGATGCTGAGATCTCCTTGGCAATGGTCGAATTCTTCCCGATTCATGACGTCCATAGCTTAACGCTCCTCGCCATCAGTTTCCTCATCCAACACAACCGTAATATGACACCTGCGCCGCAGTATCCTATTCGCCATTCCACGTGCTCTCGGTCGAATCCACTTTCGCGTCAATCCCTCGTCAACGAAGATTCTCTTTATGAAGAGATTACTCTCGTCAATGGTTGAGTCCTGGTGCTGCGCATTAGCCACGGCAGATCGAATCAATTTCCGAATCACCACCGATGTCGCCTTATGCAAGAATGCCAATTGATTTAGAGCATCTTCGACAAACCTATCCCTGACCAAATCTGCCACCAATCGAGCTTTTCGCGGGGCAACCGGCACGTTCTTGATGCTCGCTTTCGCTTCCATTCGATAACCTCCCAGACGCGCCTTTCCTATGCCCGCGAGCCGCGTGCATGCGACCTAAATGTGCGGGTGGGAGCAAATTCGCCTAGTTTATGCCCTACCATATTCTCTGTAATATAAACAGGAAAGAACTTCTTTCCATTGTGTATTGCAAGTGTATGACCTATAAGCTCAGGTGTAATTGTCGAACGCCGGGACCAAGTGCGAATGACTCGTTTGGTACCGGATCGCTCAAGAGTCTCAATTTTCTTCTGAAGTTTCGGATCTATATATGGACCCTTTTTTACAGAGCGTGGCATTATAATTCCCCTTTACAACATAATCAGCCGTCACCTGCACTACGCTTTAGTTGGATTTATTGCTAGCATTACTTGCGGCGGCTAACGATAAATTGACCCGACTTCTTCTTCGGATTTCGCGTTTTATACCCTTTGGTTGGGACCCCCCAAGGAGTCACAGGGTGCCTACCTCCCGAACTCTTCCCTTCACCGCCGCCATGCGGGTGATCTATAGGATTCATCGCAACACCGCGTACTTTCGGACGCCGTCCCATCCAGCACGAGCGCCCGCCCTTTCCTATCGAGATGTTGGAATGGTCGACATTTCCAACTTGCCCGACTGTAGCCATACACCTGACCAGGAGCAATCGGATTTCGCCGGACGGCATCCGAAGACGCGCATATCGTCCTTCGCGATCAACCAACTGAGCTGCTACGCCCGCACTTCGTACTAGCTGTCCACCTGCACCGGGGACCATCTCCACATTATGTACTGCCGAACCAAGAGGGATTTTTTCGAGTGGTAACGCGTTACCTACTTTAATTTCCGCATCCGGGCCGGAATTGAGCATCTCACCAACCTGGAGGCCTAAAGGTGCTAGAATATAGCGTTTTTCGCCGTCAACGTAATGTAGTAGTGCTATCCGCGCAGAACGGTTAGGGTCGTACTCAATTGAGGCTACCTTGGCAGGTATGCCGACCTTGTTACGTCGAAAGTCAATCTCTCGGTAACGCCGCTTGTGACCGCCGCCGCGCCTCCTAACCGTCATTCGACCGAAGTCGTTACGACCCGCATTCTCCTTCAATCCTTTGACTAAGGATTTTTCCGGCTTTCGGCGTGTAATCTCCTCAAAGGAATGGCCGGTCATAGATCGTCGGCTTGGTGTTACGGGCGAGTAAATCTTAACTGCCATAATTGATACCCCTCAAAAGCATGTCATGTGAAGGATGCACTCGGTCAGTATTGAGGATGTAAGTTTTTGATTCCTGCGAAATTGAAACAGACCACCTGATGCGCATTGACGCAAGCAATTAACTCGAAAAAGATTAAGACGTAGGGTGTTATTTTCGAATGTTCACCTGGATTAGATGGACTCGAAAATCTGTACATCTGTTCCCGGCTCGACTGTAATGATTGCTTTCTTCCAGTGAGGCCGTCTTCCGCGTCGGTGCTGAAAGAGTTTTCCCTTCGGCTTGCCGCGAACACGCATTGTACTTACGTTAAGGATTTTCCCTTTAAGATCGAGCAGTTCCTCCGCTGCCTGGCGGATTTCCGCCTTAGTAGCGTTGAGGTCTACCACAAAGGAGTATTTGTTGGACGATTCGCGAAAATCCGTACTTTTTTCCGTCACCAAAGGTTTTAATAGGATTTGATATAAATCTTTCATTGCTCCGATGCCTGCTCATTCGCACTGTCATTCGGTTGAAGGAACTTCCCCTGCAGCTTCTCTATTGCAGCTTCGGTGATTACAATCCTGTCGTGTCTCAAGATATCGTAAACATTGATTGCGTCCCAAACACACGTACTCACGTGCGGGATATTTCGAACAGATAACTGAATATTCTGATCTTGTTGATCTAATACCAATAGAAGCTTGCCGTCCAGATTGAGCGCGCTTACGAACCGGATGACATCTTTTGTCCGTGGTTTATCTAACGTAAAACTCTCAATGAGAGTGCATTGGGAATTTTGAAACCTGTCTGCCAGTGCCGAACAGATTCCGAGTCTTCGGATTTTCTTAGGTGTGTGTTGGCGATAACTGCGAGGCCTTGGTCCAAACGCAACTCCGCCATGCACTCTTATAGGTGATCCGCTGTCTCCGACACGGGCGCGACCGGTTCCCTTTTGGCGGTGCAACTTCCTGCCGCTTCCCGTGACTTCAGCGCGAGTCTTTGTTGAGGATGTGCCACTCCGTTGGTTAGCAAGATGCGCGACAACACATTGATGTAGCACATCTGTATTCACCGGGGCGTTGATGAACTGGTCTGATAGTTCCTTCTGGTGGAGAATCTCACCCGAACGGTTGTATACATCGAAAGATGCCATCACGATTGTCCTTTAGTCACTGATTCCACCTGTCCTGCTACGCGCCGGCCTTCACAGCCTTGTTAATTAACAACAATCCGTTTGGTGGGCCAGGCACAGCGCCTTTCACGAGCAGAAGGCTTCTATTTGCGTCCGCCTGGATGACCTGTAGATTTTGAACGGTAACTCGCCTACCGCCATGCCGCCCAGCCATCCGCTTACCCTTAAACACCCGGGATGGAGATGCACTCGCGCCAATGGATCCGGTTCGTCGAAGGTCCTGCTCGCCGCCGTGACTCTTCTTCCCACCGGCAAACCCATACCGTTTGACTACCCCCGTGAAGCCAAGCCCTTTTGAGGTGCCGGTTACGTCAACGTATTCTCCAACCGAAAAAATGCCCGTATCTATCGTCGAACCTACCGACACCTGATCGGTATCGTCGACAGGGAACTCACACAGGACTCGTGGAGGCGCAACATCGGCCTTTTGGATATGCCCCTGTTCCGGCCGATTGACTTTGCTGCCTTTACGATTCCCAAAGCCCAGTTGGACAGCTTGGTAACCATCCTGGTTTTGGGTTTTTATCTGTACAATTGGGCATGGACCAGCTTCGATTGCGGTCACGGCAAACGCTTTGCCGGATTCATCGAAAACTTGGGTCATACCCACCTTTTTACCTATTATTCCTCTAACCATCTACCGCATTCCTGAAATGGTCGTGACAACCTAATAAATACTTCCTCAACTCAATTATAAAAGCGTGATTTTTACATCAACACCAGCAGGCAAATCCAGATGCATCAGCGCATCTACGGTTTTCGGTGTAGTTTCTAGAATGTCCAATAACCGCTTGTGAATTCGCATTTCAAACTGTTCACGCGACTTTTTGTCCTTAAATGTCGACCTTTGGACTGTATAGACATGCTTTTTCATCGGAAGCGGGATAGGACCCGATACAACTGCCCCTGTTCGTTTTGCGGTATCCGCTATCTGTCCGGATGATTTGTCCAATAACCGGTGATCGAACGCTTTGAGGCGAATGCGAATTTTCTGATTGTCCATCTCAATTCCCTGTTAGGTGTAAGCCTTCATAGACCGCGTCTTGGTATGATAATCCTTACTCAATTACCTTAGACACAACGCCTGCGCCCACGGTTTGCCCGCCCTCTCGAATGGCGAATCGGAGTTCCTCTTCTAGAGCTATCGGCTTGGAAAGCTCTACGGTAATTCGAGTGTTGTCTCCGGGCATAATCATCTCAACGCCTTCCGGAAGTTGCATATTACCGGTTACATCGGTTGTGCGAAAATAGAACTGAGGCCGATACCCGCTAAAGAATGGCGTATGTCGTCCGCCTTCTTCCTTTTTTAGAATATAGGTTTCGGCTTCAAATTTGGTATGAGGCGTGATCGTTCCGGGAGCAGCCAACACCTGACCGCGCTCTACTTCCTTGCGTTCCACTCCACGAATCAAGACACCGACATTGTCACCGGCGCGCCCTTCGTCGAGAAGCTTGCGAAACATTTCCACGCCTGTTGCTACGGTGGAGTGAGTCGGTCGGAGACCAACAATTTCGACGGTGTCACCAACATGTACGATTCCGCGTTCCACGCGCCCCGTTACAACTGTACCACGCCCGCTAATCGTAAAGATGTCCTCGACGGGCATTAAGTACGGTCTGTCAACATCCCTCACAGGTTCGGGAATATGTTCGTCGACCTGCGCCATCAAATCAAGAATTGGCGCACAAGCTTCGCTATTCGGGTCCCCACTAGATTCCATGGCGTTCAACGCAGAGCCCGTCACAACCGGTATATCGTCCCCCGGGAAGTTGTATTCATTCAACAACTCCCGAACTTCCAACTCGACCAATTCAAGCAATTCGGGGTCGTCTACCATATCTGCTTTATTCAAGAACACGACGAGAGAAGGAACATTCACCTGCCGTGCAAGAAGAACGTGCTCCCGAGTTTGAGGCATCGGACCATCAGCTGCAGAAACAACGAGAATGGCACCGTCCATCTGAGCAGCCCCGGTGATCATATTCTTGATGTAGTCGGCATGGCCGGGACAGTCAACGTGAGCATAGTGCCTATTCTCAGTTTCATATTCTACGTGTGCGGTATTGATTGTAATTCCACGCTCTTTTTCTTCCGGAGCTTTGTCGATCTCATCATAGGTCATCACGTAATCTTTGCTTGCAAGATTCGACAGTACCATGGTTATCGCCGCAGTTAATGTGGTCTTACCATGGTCAACGTGGCCAATCGTACCTATATTCACGTGTGGCTTAGTTCTATCAAATTTCTCTTTTGCCATTTGTTCTAAACTTCCTCCTCAAATAGATAAGTCAAAACCCTTTAAGGCTTGGTAAGACGATACTAAACTAGCTACATGGCTTCGATGTCGTATGGTATCGAAGCACCTACGAAACTTTGTTCAAGGACATTATGTCTTGCGCAACGCTAGAAGGCACACTGCTGTAGTGCGAAAACTCCATGGAATAGTTTGCGCGTCCTTGTGTCAACGAACGAAGTGTTTTAACATAGCCGAACATTTCGGAAAGCGGCACCGAAGCTTGAATCACATGGACACGCGATTTCTGTTGAAGATCCGTTTGAAGAATTTGAGCGCGACGCGCGTTTAAATCCCCGATAACCTTACCCAAATATTCATCAGGGACGATGATTTCCACCTTCATAATTGGTTCAAGCAGGAGTGGGGCCGCGCGTTTTACAGCTTCCTTGAACGCTATAGAAGCCGCAATGGAAAACGCCATCTCGGACGAATCCACAGCATGAAAGGAGCCATCGTATAACCGCACACCCACATCAACAACGGGATAACCCGCCAACTCTCCGGTATTCATGGCATTCTGTATACCTTTGTTGACAGCAGGGATATACTCTTGAGGTATGACTCCTCCCTTGGTATCATCAACGAACTCATACTCTGCGCCTTTTTCTAGCGGGAAAATCTCTATGGTAACATCCCCATATTGCCCGCGACCACCGGACTGTCTCACAAATCGTCCTTCCGCCGTAGCGTGCCGTTGGATTGTTTCCCGATATGCAACCTGCGGATTACCGATGTTCGCCGAAACGTTAAACTCGCGGATGAGTCGGTCCACGATGATCTCCAGGTGGAGTTCACCCATCCCAGATAATAGAGTTTGGCCGGTTTCGCCATCCTGATGTACCTTAAAGGTTGGATCTTCTTCCGCCAACTTAAGAAGTGCAAGATTCAACTTGTCTATATCAGATTTCGTGCAGGGCTCCACTGCGACAGACATAACCGGCAACGGGAAAACCATCGTCTCCAGCGTAATTCGCGAATTCGGATCACAAATTGTGTCACCTGTCGCAATGTCCTTGAGCCCAATTGCAGCAACAATGTCGCCGGCATAAACAGCATCTCGTTCCTCACGCTTATTGGCATGCATTTGCATGAGCCTGCCAATTCTTTCGCGATTACCACGTGTGCTATTGTAGACGGTCGCCCCTCTGGTTAAAACGCCTGAATAAACACGTAGAAATGTCAACTTGCCTACATGCGGATCCGTCATTATCTTGAATGCCAAAGCGCAAAAAGGTTCATCGTCGTTAGGCAAACGCTCTTCCATTGCTTGAGTTTCAGGGTTCAGCGCTTTGATAGGAGGCACATCAACAGGAGAAGGAAGATATGAAACTATTGCATCCAAAAGCGGTTGTACTCCCTTGTTTTTCAACGCCGAACCACAGAGGACCGGGACAACCTTTCCGCTTAGCGTTGCATTCCTCAATCCTCTCCTTAGCTCCGCCTCGGACAGTTCGACACCGTCGAAATATTTTGCCAATAAATCATCATCCCACTCAACGACGGTCTCAATAAGTTTCGCGCGGTACTCGGTAACCATCTCCACCATCTCTTCGGGAATATCAAATTCATGGATAGTCGTACCTAAATTCGCTTCATCCCACGTGAATCCCTTGAGTTCAATAAGATCCACAACACCTCTGAATTGCTCCGCAGATCCAACTGGCAACTGAACCGGAACGGCAGTCGTGCCAAGTCGATCGGTCATCATCTCGACGGTTCGAAAGAAATCGGCTCCCGTGCGGTCCATCTTGTTAATCAGAGCTACGCGCGGCACGCTGTACTTATCTGCCTGTCTCCAGACGGTTTCCGATTGAGGTTCGACACCGCCAACAGCACAGAAGACTGCTACAGCGCCATCAAGCACCCTTAAGGATCTCTCAACTTCAACTGTGAAATCTATGTGTCCAGGAGTATCAATGATATTGATGCGATTGTCATTCCATCGACAAGCGGTTGCAGCCGCAGTTATAGTGATGCCTCGCTCCTGTTCTTGGACCATCCAGTCCATTGTCGTCGTACCCTCGTGCACTTCACCCAAACGGTGCACACGACCCGTATAGTACAGAATCCGCTCGGTTACGGTTGTCTTTCCAGCATCAATATGCGCCATGATACCGATATTTCGCGTAGAAGCCAAACTAAATCGGCGCGGATCTATTGATTTACGACTTTCAGATGTGGACTGTTGCTTTTCCCGAGACTTCATTATTTATGATTCACCATAACTAGATTCTATAGACCTTCTATCAGAAAACACTTACCACCGATAATGAGCAAACGCCCGGTTTGCTTCGGCCATACGATGTTGTTCAAACTTTCTGCGAATGGCGGCGCCCTCGTTTTTCGAAGCATCCAACAGTTCCCCTGCCAAGCGTGCTTCCATCGTTTTTTCTCCTCTCGACCTTGCCGATTGGAGAATCCACCGAAACGCCAGCGTTGTACGCCGTTCTGCCTTAACATCAACAGGCACCTGATAGGTCTGTCCGCCAACACGCCGCGAACGAACTTCCAAGACAGGTTTTACGTTATTTATTGCTTGACGAAAAACAGTAAGACCATCCTGTTTGGCCCTATCAGCTACAATGTCCAAACTCCCGTACAATACTTTTTGGGCGGTACTTCTTTTCCCATCCAGCATCAAGCAATTCACAAACTTCGTGATCAAGGTGCTATCATATTTCGGATCCGGCATTAACTCTCGCTTGACAGCGATTTTGCGTCTTGGCATGTCTCCTACCCTCCGAGACCGATGATTAACATCGAAGCCTCAGGTTTAACATCTCTAGCCAACTTTTTTTGCTCCATACTTCGATCGACCCTGCCGACGATTCTCAACTCCTGCCGTATCCAGCGTACCTCGAACTATATGATATCGGACGTTGGATAAATCTTTGACCCTACCACCTCGCACCAACACAACCGAATGCTCCTGAAGATTGTGATCGATACCCGGAATATAACATGTAGCTTCAAGCCCTGTTGTGAATCGTACACGTGCAACTTTTCGGAGGGCAGAATTCGGTTTTTTCGGGTTCACAGTCTTCACCTGCAAACAGATTCCCCGCCTTTGTGGGCAACTTTGAAGCACCGGGGATTTTGTCTGTTTGGTGGTTTTTTTACGAGGTTTTCTTACTAGTTGATTAATTGTTGGCATGTTCTACTCCTGCGAAGTACTAGACAATTTCGCGTTAAAATACATCTGAGCCTTCAAAGTCGGAACAACGTGATAGGTGCGAGGGCGATGTTTCCTCGGCATATGACGTGACAAAGGTAAAATTGACAAATCCCGTCAGCCCTAGTTTCCCAGCGGTCTACAATCGGGAATCGCTTTCGGTCTAATACTTAGCATTATAAACGACATGTAATCTGCTTATTTCCAGAATCAGATGTTACTTATAGCAGGTGGCACAAAAGCCATTGTCGATAAAGGATCACAAACGCTATTCAATGCTATAGACAAAAATAAAGCCCCGAAAGGGGCTCACATAAGCATCTTCTCAATTAAAAACCAACATTAACTATCGAAAGATAATAAAGGTTTTCGGAATAGCTTGCCTCCCTTTCTGCAACAGTCAGTAGGGACAATGTGACACCAAGCGTGGAATTATACCAAACAAGCTACTCAATGTCAAGTTTATTTCCACATTTTTCTTGCGGTATGTGATTTTTCTGCTATCCGGCTTTCGCGCAGCCTATTCTAACTGCAGTAGCGCTGTTACATGGACATTGCTGATTAGAACCAATCCTCTGCGATTTCTTGTCTTGTAGGGAAGAAAGGATCATCAACTCGAATATGAAAACGCAGACTGGAAAACCCTACTGATTTCGTTAAGATTACCGTAAAACGCTCGTGCCTCCGGATCCGGGGCATCACGCCAAAAGCGCGGTGGTATCACCGAACAGTTGCTCAAAAACGGACGGCAGTGGTGCCCATAGTATGCTTGTACTGTTTTCACTCTTTTTGCGTCGTGCGAACCGTAGCGGTATGGAGCAAAGCGATGTTGAAGAGCACCACTGTGCCGGCTGGCCCATGAAAATCTACTGATCCCGCTCTCTTAAGCTGAGATTCTCTATCCAGAATGACATTGTTCATGGATTCCGGCGAGATGGAAAAGCAGTGCGTGCTATCGTCAACGTCGGTCAGGTATAGCATAAGTTGCATGTAGTCCATACGAAGCGGATGATTCTCCCAATGTGGACGGTCGGGGTGAAAGTTTTGGTGAGGTTCTCCATTATACGGAGCCATATGGCGTAGGCAAATCTCGGAGAAACACACAAGACCACCCATGAGAAACTCAATCACGGGCAGAATCTTGGGATGACGCAGTAGCGTTTCGAATTCCGGTGAGGTGACAAGAGCGTTGCAGTTCCGTGTTTGATACCCATCGAAAGGATGTCAGCAATTTGGAGGACCGAACTCTTTCCGATCTTTATCATAGAGTTGAACAAAATGCATGACTTCATCTGAAGTAAGCGAATCCTTCAAAACCGCAAACCCGTGCGCCCGAAAATAGCCAAACAGTTTCTGATCTGCTTTCGCTTCAAACACTGTGAAACTATCGTTCATTGGCGCTACTCCGCCTCCTCACATTCCACCTCGCTTCCCATCGTGCAGGAATTTCCCTTTCTTGGCACCCGTCTTTCGGTGTTTGTTGGCCGCAAAACAGATGAAATCTCCCGTTGCAGTATTCAAAAATAAGAGATTCGTCAATCATCTCACGTTAGAATACCCTTTACAAATTTCAATGTCGATTCAATATTCACGTTGATGTCGTTTAATGTGGATCCGCCTACACACTCAACATATACCGGTCCATCGAATCCTCCTGCCATAAGCCCATCGACAACTCGCTCGAAATCCACCAAACCTTCGCCAGGAGTCACCATGACATCAGGTTCTCCGTCCTTAACGATACAGTCTTTTATAATCACCGTGGTAACCTTAGACGCGATTACAGCGATGTCAGATTCCGGTCGGCCCCTACCTTTCGTATAGTAGATGATATTTCCTGGATCGTAGCAGATACCAAATGCCGAGTGTCTCACTTCGTTATCCGCTGTAAGGAGATCCTGTACCGTTAGGCTTATTCCACCATGCGGCTTTAAGGCGATGGTGACTCCGGCCTCTGCGGCATGAGGAGCCGCCCGACGCATCAGTTCATAGTAATCCTCGTAGTGTGCTTCGATTGCAGTGCCACAATCAAGCAACCATTTCGCACCGAGCACGGCGGCGTTGTCAATGAGGCGTTTGTAGTCATTAAGGCAAACGTCTAAACCCTCATCTAAGTATCGGACACTTCCCATCACAGCTGACGGCGTCAATCCGGCGTTGGCTGCCGCTCTGCTTGCCTCCCCGATCTCTGAACTCGTGCTATCGGCTCTTACTAGATTCTGTCCGGCGTTGGCAAACACGGCAACTTCGGTATATCCGGCGGCAGAGATGTGGTCACATGCTTCGGAGAAGGTGAGTGATTCGTAGGGACGGGTTGTACAGCCGATGGTATGCATCACAGGATTGTCCTTTCGGTGCATTTAATTTTTTTGATCCAAAAGAGTGATTTATTCTCTTGTGTGTAAGTTCGTCACATTCCGATAATTCGACGCATCCGCTTGGCGATGTCAATCTGCGCGGCGCGATCCCCGCCCACTTCGTGGACCACATACCGATCATAGCCGATGGTTCTAAACTCGCGCATTACGGTTGGCCAATCGGTATCTCCATCAAGAAGGTTGACAAACTGGTGTTCTCCGCGCCTAAAGTCCTTAAAATGCACGCATTTGATCCGCGTACCCAGCTCCCGAATCCAGTGTTCCGGAAAGCCGTATGCCATCATGTTGGCGGTGTCTAGGTAAACACCGATCCAGTCGCTGCCAACGGCATCAATGAATTCTCGCGTTTCTTTGGAACTTAGTAAAAATTTGCTCCACACATTTTCGAGGCCGATTGCGGCCCCATTCGAAGCAGCAACCGGAGCAAGACCCTTCAGAATATCACGAAGATTGTCCCAAACCGCCTGGTACGTCCCCTCGACGGTAAGTTGTCCGGGATGCAGGAGAATCGTGTCAACCTCTAGAATTCCAGCAATCTCTAAACTGCGATTCACGGATCTAATGCGCTTCTCTTGCTGATTCGGGTCTAGGCTCAGTAGATTTCCACCCTCATTATAGTTGGCAATGGTGCTGCTTATCTCAATGCCCGCTAAGGCACATTTTTCGCCAGTCCGAGCAATCTCTGACGGACTCATGTCAATGTCAAGTTCCGTACCCTCACCGAAGGTAAGTTCGATGGCTTCGTATCCGGAATCGAGGCATAAGCCCAGTATGTCGTCAAGCGACATATTCCCAAGTAGAAGCTGTGTAATACCAATCTTCATTGTGCGTTTCCGATTCCTTTCATTTACTATTCTGCTTTCTGATAGGTGATTGCACGAGGTGAACCGCTGCCAGCAACGTATGATTCGGGACCGGTAACGCGCGGATACAATGCCCGTCAGCTACACTTCTCGGAAAAGATATAATGCAATGCTACGTCCCATGCCTGTGGAAGAGTATCTTGAATAACCTGTCCGTCGAACGCTAATCCTATCCAAGTGGCTTGCGGGCATTTTGGAAGAAACCGATCGTAGTATCCGCCCCCATACCCAATACGGAATCTCTGCAGATCGAAAGCAATTCCGGGAACAAGAATCAAATCAATCTCGGTTAGAGGGAACGCGGGGCAAACATCCTGATCAGGCTGAAACATACCGAAAGGATGACGCACAAACTGCGAGTCCGGGTCGGTTATTCGCCTTGGGACAAGCCCCTTGGCTTCTACTATCGGCGCAAGCGCAATCTTGTCCGCGTCCAATAGATAAACGAGCAGGTCCTGCGTTTCAACTTCAGTTCGCATGTTGAGGTAGAGCATTACCGAGTCGATGGCATGCGCCTCGATAAACTTGATCACGCGCCTGCCAATGGTCCCGCTCAACTCACGACGGACTTCCGGAGGTATGTTGTCGCGTCTTCGGAGCGTTTCCTCACGAATACGTCGACGTTTCTCATCTCTGGTCATACATTCACTAAGATTGGAAGCAGCCAAGGCATTTGATTTTTGCCGGCGAAGACTCTCGAGTGCGGGGGATAAAAGTGTGCGAAGTGATCTGGAGACTCAAGCGTCCAACCCGATCTCATTGATGTACTTGGCAAGCGCATCGCGAAACGTGGAAGGTTTCATTTTGAGCAGCCTTGCTGATTGGGTTTTGTTCCCCTTTGTTTTCCTCATTGCCCACGCAATGAGTTCGCGCTCGGTGGACTGGACAATCTCACGAAATGAGATTCCGCTCAACGTATCATCTAAGTTGACCGGCGCCGGCACTTTCAACTCGATTGGAATATCTTCAACAGAAATAGGCTGTCCGCCGCCCATCGTGACAAGCCGTTCGATTAGATTTTCCAGTTCGCCTACATTTCCCGGCCAGGTGTACGCCGCAAGCAAATCGATAGCCTCCGAATCTACAAAGGTATCCCGACGTGGTGCGAATAATTCTAAGAAGTGGCTGATGAGGAGTGGTATATCTTCCGTCCGTTCCCGCAGCGGGGGCAAGAAGAGGGGTACGACGTTTAATCGGTAAAACAGATCTTCACGGAATTCACCTGAACTGACTTTCTCGCGTAGATTCTCCGTAGTCGCGGCAATTAGGCGCACGTCTAATCTGGCACTATCCGTGCTTTCGTCACGCACATATTCTCCATCTTCAAGCGCTTGAAGCAGTTTGATCTGCATCTCGTACGGCATGTTTTCAATATCAGCTAGAAAGAGTGTACCTCCCTGAGAAAGTTCGAGTCCCCCCGTCTGCTGACCGTTTGCGCTTCTTTCGTACCCAAAAAGATCTTCCTGTAGTGTGTTTGGCGACTGTTTTGAGCAGTTTACACGCACGTAAGGCTGATATCTGCGCGGACTATTCGAATGAATGGATTTTGCTAGCAGTGCTTTACCAACCCCTCGCTCGCCGTATATTAACACGTTACTGCTGGATTCAGCTACGGTGGCTAGGGCGTCAAGAATCTCTCGTATTTGCTGGTTCTTTCCGACGATATTATGATTAGGCGAGGGTTCACCGGCGTTCATGCAAGGTTGGTCAATGTCCTCCCCTTTCGCAGCATCAACCTCCTGCTGCAGTGCCTTCAGCTTGTCTAGCATGCCAATTAGTTCTTCGCTCGAGAACGGTTTCTTGATGTAGTTATATGCGCCGTACTGCATGGCCTCGACAGCGGTTTCCACCGTGGCATAGGCGGTCATGATTATTACCGTAATATGTGGGTGATTTTTCTTGGCTCGTTTTAGGAAATCAATCCCGTGCATCTGAGGCATTCGCAGGTCAGTTATTAGCACATCGAAGTGTTCATTCTCCAACAGTTGCAGTCCAGTAGTGGGAGTTTCGACCGCGATTGCGTCATAGTTTGCCTCGCGAAGGTCATCCCTAAGTGTAATCCGCTTTATCTTCTCGTCGTCGACGACCAATACTTTCATATTCAAGTTCGATTTGATGCGATCGGCAAGTTCATCGTGAAGGTCGAACCTTGACCAGGATTGCTTTCGAATTCAAGCGTTCCTTCATGCTGCCTGACAATTCTATCAGAAACTGAGAGACCAAGTCCCGTACCTTTTTCCGAGATTTTTGTTGTATAAAACGGATCGAAAATCCGATCTTGAATGGCATGTGGAATACCGATTCCCGTATCCGTAACCCGAACGTAGACCATCTGCGAACCCACAAATGCATCGGATTCTACCGTTCCTGTCTCAAACACCAGAGCCCCTCCATCCGGCATCGCGGCAACCGCGTTTAACGCAAGATTCAAAACAACCTGTTCAAGCAGGTGTTTATCGCCTAAGATTGAGGCAAGATTTGAATGGAATTGCTTCTCAATTTCGATCCCTTTTTCTTGGGTACTATATTCAATCAGACCAACAACCTCATCTACAACCTCGTTCAGCGAGATTGGGGCCAGACTGAGTTCATGGTGGCGCGAAAAGTCCAGAAGCTGCTTAACGGTTGACTCAATGCGTCGTAATGCATCTTCCATAAGAGCTAGATATTCTTTCGTTTGGTGGACATTCTCCGGATCTCGCTTAATACGTAGGATGCAGTTAATCAAGCCATCAAGGGGGTTATTGATCTCGTGTGCGACCCCTGCGGCTACCTCGCCTATTGCCGCCATTTTCTCTGAGAACATCAACTGCTGCTCCATCCGTTTTCGATCTGTTACATCGCGCGAGACCAGCACGGTACCTAAATGACCTTCCGCCTCATCGCGCACCGCTGCGACGGTGTTCTCAAAATGTCTATCCTTTATCTGAACGCTCTTCTGTTCAATGGCACCGCCGGCTTTCGACAGTCCCCGAACCATCTGTGATAATAGATTATCGGAGTGTCGACCGAATTGCGAATCCACGGCTTCGGATTGAGGTGCCGCAGCGAGTGGGAAGTCCGTATCTGATTGTTCCTGCTGAATTTGCTGGGCAGCTTTATTCGAGAGTGTTATTTGGTTTCTTTCATCAACGAAAACAACGCCCTCGTGCATACATTCAATTATTGATTTGAGTTTGTTTCGCTCGAAGAGGACCTCCTTCCGCGCGGCTTCCAGTTCCGAAACCTTTTCCTCCAAGTTTTCCTTCAAGTCGCGCGTCTCTTCCTCGCGCGCCCTTGCGGTGTCCGTTATCGTCGTAGCCAAATAAACAGAGAAAAATAGCGTGCTCGTGAATACGAACAGGACACTCGCCACATAAATGGGGTGTTGCCAGAGCGTAATCGGAAGGAAGTTATTCAGATGATGATGTGGAAGAATCCCGAAATACTCGAGGAAGATTACAGAACTAAGGAGTGCGGTGTTGAGGGTAGCGAGTATATAACTGACTTTCTTGGAGAGAATGATGCTTGCGATTACAAGATGAAACACGAAGTAGAAGATGAACGGGTTTTCGACACCTCCGCTAAAATGAATCAACGCTGTTAATGAAAACAGATCGAGTAGAATGTGTGTGCAGGCGTGACGCTTGACCGCCACCAGCCGTCTCTTGCTCACATTCTTCGAGTAAATCTGCGGCTCGAAGTTGTAAAGCACCATAAACAGGGCAATCAGATACAGCGGAAGAGGCTGGTCGATTACATCTAACCACCATGCAATTCCGACGGTGACAAAGACCCCGCCGATTGCAATCCAACGCAGCCGGGCGAGCCAAGCAATCTGCTTGATTAGTTCAATTTTGAGTGGGAGTTCTCGACCTGTGTCCGGCCGTACCGGAGATGTATCCTGTTCCACGGAAACACAACCTCATGCGTTTCTCACAAAAGGACAGTTTCACAATCACTTCTGATACCGAACTTCGCCGTGCACTTCTACAATATCAACAATAGCCATGATGACGGCATCAACGGGCTTGTCTTTGGTGGCTGTTGTTTGCCGTGCGGAACTACCGGTTGCAACCAGCACCAACTCGCCAATACCGGCGCCTACCGCATCCACTGCCGCATTGTAAGTCTTGAGGACATTCCCGTCCAAGTCCACATCTTGGATAATCATCAACTTACTACCGATAAGTTTCGTGTCTTTTTGTGTAGCGACGATTGTTCCCGTGACTTTACCAAGTGTCATCCAATGAACCTTTCTACTCTAGATTCTCATCTTCATATCAGCTTTCAGTTCGTCTGGTAATGACGTGTATAGTAAACTCAGGCTATACAAAAGTCAAGTGTTTTGTCTATGCCCGCAAGGGAACCGCATCTGGTTTTGCATTGGACACTTAGCGCATGTAGTGCCTCTGCATTTACTTACTCAAGTGCGACCTTCACGACAACGACTCTTTTCTCTTCTAATATCTTTTTCATATCTGACCAGCTATGAGCTGGTGCTATCGAAGGTAAGTATCGAGTCAAGCGAAGTGAATACTCCCCCGAAAACACACCTCCGCTCACATATTGGCACCTATTTATTGTGTCAATCTTCACGACAAATAGGTATCAGTTCAACCTTTGACGCCGAATAAGGGCGGCGGATTAACAGTTTATTCACATTTGCGGACTCTCTAGCGACCAAATGGGGATCTAGTGAGTGGATAGCTAAACCTGCGCCATGGAGTTCGCGTAGCAATCCCGCCACTACTGTTGCTCAAATGCGTCTAATTGGTTTCGCGATCTGCTTATGAAACAGGTTCTTTCAGTCGTACTGCACAGAATTACCCGACTACTATCCCATCAACTCTGTTCTCAAGATCAGGTGCGTCTACCTTGCTTTGCTATCTCATGACATTTGCATAAGCATTACAGATGTGGTATAATTTTCCGCTCCGATTTCCACGTTCCCCAGCCACTCAGTCACGCTTCCCAAACAGGATCTTCGCCATTATAGGGCTCAGTCCTGAAATCACCGGTCCCTCATTGGTTAACACTACTCCGTAGATCTATAAACCACCCCGCCTCACGTCTGTGCGAGTGAGTCTTTTCCGCATTGTTCCGCTTATCTCCTCAGTCTGTGTCATTGCGCGATCTTGTCTCGTACGACCGGTTATATTCTCGGCATGCCAACCAGGCGTGCGAAGCCGGTCTTTCGGTATTCCAACCCAACCTATTTCTCCAGCTAAGCGACACCTCAAACATCCGACGGAGACGAATATGCCCGTTATTTCTGTGGAACATCTATGCAAGAACTTTAAGGTACATAAACGCCGCAAAGGATTTTGGAGAAGCCTCGGCAGCACGGTAACTCGTGAATACGACATTATAAAAGCCGTCGAAGACGTGAACTTCACGCTTGAACGCGGAGAATTGGTGGGATACATCGGCGCAAACGGCGCGGGGAAGTCGACGACCATCAAAATGTTAACGGGGATTCTTGTGCCTACGTCGGGTCACGTTGACGTGATGAATCTGACGCCATATCTTCACCGGAAGGAAAACGCTCGGAGGATTGGCGTGGTGTTCGGACAACGAACGCAACTTTGGTGGGATCTGCCTGTTATCGATTCCTTCGAATTGCTCAAACACATCTACGAAATCCCTGAGAACCGGTACCAACAGAATCTCGAATTTTTCAGCGAATTGTTGCAATTGCGTCCGTTTCTGTCCACGCCGGTACGAAAACTGAGTCTTGGTCAGCGGATGCGATGCGATCTTACCGCGGCGCTGCTGCACGACCCGGAGATTCTATACTTGGATGAGCCGACCATTGGGTTGGATGTGGTTGCCAAAGAGCAGGTTCGCCAGTTTCTCAGGCAGATAAACGCCGAACGCCAAGTCACGGTAATCCTGACGACACACGACCTTAACGATGTGGAGCAGGTATGTGGACGACTTATTATCATTGACAAGGGCAAAATCATCTACGACGGCGGGATCGATGTATTGAAGAAACAGTACGGCAAAACTCGAATGCTCATTGTTGACCTTGCACTACCGTATCCCGACATTCAACTTGAGGGCGTAAATCTGACGCGGCGCGAGGAAAACCGTGTCTGGCTCGCATTTGACCGGGACACACTGCCCGCTTCGGAAGTGATCGCTCAATTGGCGTCACGTTACGAAATACAAGATTTGACAATCTCAGAGCCGGAAATCGAGGAGATTGTTCGGCGGATTTACAAGTTCGGCATGAGTCAATAACCGCTGGAAACTAACCATGAGAAAATACCTCGCTTTTTCGACGAAAGCCTTTCAGCGCACGCTTACCTATCGGTTTGAGTTATGGATGGAGCTTGCCATCAATGTGCTCTTTATGTTGATTTATGTTTACCTGTGGAAGGCGTTGTATGCGGACCAAACATCAGTAGAGGGATATGACCTCAACGGCATTCTGACATACATCGTCATCTCACAGACGCTGCTGACTTTCGTGTTCACTCTTCGGATCGCGCGTATGATCCAAGCGAAGATACGCGCCGGTGAGATCGCAACCGACCTAATGAAACCAATCGACTTTCAGATGATGACGCTCGCAACCGCAGTCGGAACGTCAATCCACACGCTGCTATTCAACATGTTGCCGAAAGTCATTTTGTTCTACGTGATTTTCAAGCTATCCCTTCCGCCGACATTCCTCACAGTAGCGCTCTTTATCTTAAGCGCAGTCTTGGGATATGTCATTCTGTTTAGTATCGAATTCATAATCGGCGTCTTCGCCTTCTGGCTTATCGAAATTTATGGGATCTATGCGCTTGTCATTTGGGGACTGCACATGTTATTTTCCGGTTACTTTTTGCCTCTCGAGTTCTATCCCGCCTTCTTATTCAAGGTGGCTGAAGTGTTGCCGTTTCGTGCCATCATCTACATCCCGACGGCGCTATATACCGGTAATCTAGCAGGAAGCGACCTAGCCACGGCACTGTTAATTCAACTGACGTGGGCAACTGTGTTGATGGCGCTCGGACGGATCTGTTATCGTGCGGCTTTCCGGAAGTTGGTCGTTCAGGGCGGCTGAGAAGAATAGAAGATTGGGATTGCAATAATCCAACGGCGGGAGTTTCTTTACCTGACCGTTTGGCTTGGTTCTTGCTTTACCTCGGTTAGCTTGTAGAGTTAATCATTAAACATTATGCTACGTTATCTCAAGCTCTACTTTCTTCTCGCGGGCGCTTATGTGCGCTCTCGAATCCAATATCGACTGTCCTTTGGGTTGAGGTGCGTCACGATCGCGGTCAGCGAAGCTTGTCTGGTCGGACTGTTGGGCGTGTTGTTCACCAAGTTTCGCGCCGTAAATGGTTGGACATTGGCAGAAGTCGTTTTCCTCTACGGGCTAGGAAATTTGGCGTATTCCCTGATGCGAATCGTTGCCAGCCAATTGGATGATTTCGACCGGTACATCCTCCAGGGCGATCTGGACACGGTTCTAACCAAGCCTCTACCACCTCTATTCTACGTCCTCGCGAGCCGGGTGGAACTTCATCACGTCGCGCGGGCGCTGACAAGCGTCGTCATCTTCATTCTCGCTCTGAACCTCGCCCAGATTCGCTGGTCGATAAGCGTTGCCGTGTTTACCGTCACGACGGTACTGTGCGCCGCCGCTATCATGTTTGCCCTCATACTCGTCAGTGCTACCGCGGCGCTATGGACAACGAAGTCGGGCAAGTTGGCGGACTTGCTCATCACCACAACCAAAGAATCGGCAACTTTTCCCATTTCCATTTATCCACTCGCCGTGCGGATTGTGTTGACCTTTATCCTCCCCGTGGCTTTCGCGACCTATTATCCCGCACAGCGGCTGCTTCAAAAGGAGGAGTTTCTCGGAATGCCCGGGTCCTTCCAGTTCGGAGCACCCGTGGCTGCGCTCGTGATGCTCGGCGTCGGCTATCTCTTCTGGTATTACGGTTTGAGACGTTATCAGAGCACAGGTTCCTAAGCGTCTCCAGATAGACCCGATTTACGCGGTTTTCCTCGAAAAAAAACGAAATCAATGTAATATTTCGGGCGTGTGCGGCATCTATAGGGCGGTGTCGTTGTCTCGCTGTCCGAATCCGGGAGACATTAAGCCAAATTCCATTAACAGCGAGGATGTCCAGACTGCGATTTTTACGGGAGGCATGCAAAATGCCAGTGAAAAGCGTTCTTTTGATTATAGTGTTTATGTTGACTGTCGTAGCGTTCGGACAAATGTGTCTCGCCGGAACTTGGATCGACGATTTCAGTGACCGAACGCTCGAAGATTGGGGCGGGTCGTGGGGATTTAAAAATGACGAGTTTAGCGCAGGTGTCAACAGTAATCGTTTCAATTTTAGAGGAAAAAAGGATAACGCCAACCTGTCGATAAAGAATTGGAAAGTTGGAAATGTAAACGATTTCACGCTGGAAATGAAGTTCATGATTAGACACCTTCCAGCCGTTGGTCCAGAGGGAACGATGGGCTATTGGAAGATTTGCTACGAAGCTTTTAACGAGGAAACACATGAGCACGAAGGAGTTTTGGAATTTGAGTTTAGACGCGCCTTAGGTGATTTCGAAGAGCAAGATGTCGCTTCCTTTTGGATCGAGCGCGGGGTGCCGGAGGAACATCCAGAAATTGGACGTATATGGGGAGGGCATGTTGTTGCCCGCGCCCACTTTGTTTACGTAAAGGAGGTTTGGTACACCTTGAAGATTGAAGCCATTGGAAACAGATACACCTTCTGGGTTGGTGATTTCGCTTTGGATGCATTAGATGATTCAGTTCCTTCCGGGTCGATTAAGTTCAACTTTGTCGGACGGTGCAATATTTGGCTGGATGATCTTACTGTAACAAGTGCCGACGTGCCAGACGGAGGTCCCGGATTCCCGCGAGCCGTACTACCGACGGAGAAAATAGCAACGATGTGGGGCAAACTTAAAGCACGGGACTGATTTAGATTCAAGGATGTGATTATGCTTGCGAGTGGTGCAGGATAATGTTAATCAGAAATACTCTATCCATTACCGTTCTCTTGATGACAGTGGTTCCGTTTGGTCAAATGTGCATCGCCGGAACGTGGTATGACGATTTTAGCGATCGAAACAGTAAAGATTGGGGACCTCTGGAGTTCGTAGATGACATCTTTGAGGAGTTTAGTATAGGCATCAAGAATGGTAGCTTGAATTATAAAGGAAAACGGGAGGATGCGAACCTGTCTCTCAGGAATTGGAAACTTGAGGGATTACGCGATTTCACGCTTGAAATGAAGTTCATGTTTAGGAACATTGAGGTGCCAAAGGAAAGTTTTTGGATAGTTAGATACGCAACTGATGACGGTAGAACCTTAAATATTGTGTTTCGGTATTCTTTGGGCTCGATTGTGATTCCTAACGTGGCGTTTATCGAAGTGGACCGGGAACTGAAAGACGCTCCAATTGTCAATGGAGCCGAACACCTCGGATGGGCTCGCTTTGAGTACAAAAAAGGGGTATGGCATACGTTAAAGATTGAAGCCCATGAGAATCGGTACATATTTTGGATTGATAATTTCGGTTTAGAGGTAGTACACGATTCGGTAGCTTCCGGTTGGATTAGGTTCCAGTTTGTTGGAAAGTATAACATTCTGTTAGATGATTTTATCGTGACGGGCCCCACCGTGCCGGATGGCGGTCCAGGTAGTTTGCGAGCCGTTCCAGTCTCGGACAGATTAACGACCACTTGGGGAAAATTAAAAGCACGCGACTAATCGAATCTGTTAAACACGGAGCACGGCAATAGACGAAAGTAATTTGGTGAAAGAATACTGAAGTCTTGATGATAGCTCTTCACATTCGGATATCGTAATTTAATTGATTAAAGGAAGCGACAAAATGCCAATTGTGTGTGCTCGATTCATGATTATCATCATAGGTGCGGTTGTGTTTGGGCGAATATGTAACGCAGGAACGTGGTATGACGATTTTAGCGATCGAAACAGTAAAGATTGGGGACCTCTGGAATTCGTAGATGACATCTTTGAGGAGTTTAGTATCGGCATCAAGAATGGTAGCTTGAATTATAGAGGAAAACGGGAGGATGCGAACCTGTCTCTCAGGAATTGGAAACTCGAGGGATTACGCGATTTCACGCTTGAAATGAAGTTCATGTTTAGGAACATTGATGTGCCGAAGGAAAGTTCTTGGACAGTTACATACGAAACTGATGACGGTAGTCGTTTATTCATCACGTTTAGGTATGCTTTAGGCTTGACTGTGATACCCAACGTGGCGTTTGTAGGAGTGGCCAGGGTAGAAAAGGACGCTCCAATTGTTGGTGGACTCGAACACCTCGGATGGGCTCGCTTTGAGTACAAAAAAGGGGTATGGCATACGTTAAAGATTGAAGCCCATGAGAATCGGTACATATTTTGGATTGAAAATTTCGGTTTGGAGGTAGTACACGATTCAGTGGCTTCCGGTTGGATTGAGTTCCACTTTGTTGGAAGGTATAACATTCTGTTAGATGATTTTATCGTAACGGGCCCCACCGTGCCGGATGGCGGTCCAGGTAGTTTGCGAGCCGTTCCAGCCTCGGATAAATTAACGACCACTTGGGGAAAATTAAAAGCAAGCGACTAATCAAAACTGTTAAACATGGAGCACGGCAATAGATGAAAGTGATTTGGTGAAAGAATGCCGAAACCTCATAATAGCTCTTCATATTCGGATATCGTAATTGAATTGATTAAGGGAAGCGACAAAATGCCAATTATGTGTGCTCGGTTCGTAATTATCCTCATAGGCGCGGTTGTGTTTGGGCGAATATGTATCGCCGGAACGTGGCATGACGATTTTGGCGATAACACCCTTGAGGATTGGGGCAAGTCGTTGCGATTGGAGAACGACGAATTTAGTGCGGGTGTAACTAACGGTCGTTTTAATTTCATAGGTAAAAGCGAAAAAGCGAACTTGGTTCTCAGAAATTTGGAACTTGGGGAAATTCACGATTTCACGCTCGAAATGAAGTTCATGATTGGGCGAATTGAGAAACCAGAGGAATGTTCTTGGGCATTGAGATACGATACTGATAACGATAAGAGTTTAAATCTCGAGTTTCGGTACGCCTTAGACGCGATTGTGATTCCCGGCATGTCATTTGTTGAAGCTTACCGGGTAGTAGGAGGTCTTCCAACTCTTAATGAATTTGAAGCCCCTGCGTTGGCGCGCTTTGGATACGAAGAGGAGGTATGGTACAGGTTGAAGTTTGAAGCCCATGGAAGGCGATTCGTATTTTGGATTGAAAATTTCGGCTTGGAAAAAGTAGACGATTCGCTACCTGCCGGTTGGATTGAGTTACAGTTTGTTGGAAGATGCGATATTTGGTTGGATGATTTTACGGTGGTGGGCCCCACTGTGCCGGATGGCGGTCCCGGCAGTTTACGAGCCGTTCTAGCCTCGGACAAATTAACGACCACATGGGGAAGGTTAAAGGTACGTGACTAGCCAAAATTGTGCACAAGGAGTCTGGCGAGAAATGAAAGTTATATTAATCTGGGGATTGGGATTGGCGATAGTAACGATGGTCGGATGCGGAAATGCCGATGATCCCATTAGAGAGGTGCCCAAACCGCCATCCGAACCGCTAGTTCCAACCGACTTTTCCGTCGTGGGGAGTTGGCAGCTACAAGGAATCACTTGGTTCAGGAATGGAATAGAAACACTGCAGGAAGATGTGAGTTCATTTCCATTCATCCTGACACTCGAACCCGATGCAATCTTCGACGTAACTTACAGCGTTCCCGTTAAAATGTACGTAGACCAAAGCGAGCTTGAATGGATAGGATTGGAACATCTTTACGATCAAGATATTATCGTTACTTTCCGAGGTAAATTTCAAACCAAGAATAATCAACTTTGGTTATATCTTACCTCGGCAAGCGCCAGTCCTAAGGAAGCAGGTGAAATTGACTCGGATTTTGAGGAGCCTATTTTTTTGTATCATTTTGAATATCCGGGTCCCTTGGATTATTCCTCCAGCGACGATGGTAACCGACTCCAATTGAAGAGAGAAGATGTAACACCAGAAGGAAACACCGACACAGTAATACTCCTGCACCATCGATTAAAAGGCGAATAAGGTAAATAAATGACTCCGAGAATGAGACATGCTCGATTCGTTACAATCCTTTTAGGCACAGTTGCGTTTGGGAAAATGTGTATCGCCGGAACTTGGATAGATGATTTCAGCGATCGAACGCTTGAAGATTGGGGTAGACCGGGGCAATTTAAGGATGACAAGTATAGTGTAGGTGTAAATAAAGGTCGTTTTAATTTCAGAGGAAAAAGAGAGATAGCGAACTTGACTCTCGGGAATTCGAAAATTGGGGAAATTCACGATTTTTCACTGAAATTGAAGTTTATGTATAGGCGCATTGAGGTGCCGGTGGAGAGTTCTTGGGCGATTGTATACATGATCGAGAATAAAGACACAGGGGAATGGGAAGCAGACTTGGATTTCAGATTTCACCATGCCTTAGGTTTTCTTGTAGAACCTGGCGTTGTGTTTATTTCTGTTTCTGGGCCTCCAACCGAGCATCCCCAACTTGGGCTGGTAATTCACCCGCTCGCAAGTGCACGATTTCGTTACGAGGACGAGGTCTGGTTTTCCTTAAAGATTGAAAAAGATGGCAATCGATATATGTTTTGGATCGAAGATTTCGGTTTAGAAATATTCGAAGACTCTGTACCTAAAGGCAGGATTCTTCTGCACTTTGTCGGGAGGTTTAACCTTTGGTTAGATGATTTTACCGTGAAGGGCCCCACTGTACCGGAAGGGGGACCTGGATTTCCGCGAGTTGTTTTTCCAGCGGAGAAACTAACGACCACATGGGGAAAGTTAAAAATGCGCGAATAATCGAACCTGTTTAGAAGGAGGGCGGCAATTAATGAAAGTGTTATGGATTTGGACAACGGTGTTGGGAATAATGTTAGTTGCAATGGCCGGATGTGGAGATACCATTGGGCAAGAATCATCGAAACTTTCATCCGAGCTGCAGCTTCCAAGTGACCCACGAATCTTTGGGAGTTGGCTACTCCAAGAAATGGTTTGGTTTAAAGAGGGCGTCGAAACACAGCGATATGATAGACAAAAGATAGATTATGGGCCATTTGCAATGACAATGACATTTATGCCGGATGGATACTTTTACGGCTCATTCGCGATTCCAGTCGATAAAGCGACGGACCCTCGCTGGCTTGAATGGATAGAATTGGAGCATCTTCAAGATCAGGATATTACAGTCACCTATCGTGGCAAATATCATATCAGTGACAATCAACTCTGGTTAAACCTGACATCAGGCAGTGCGCAGCCCAAGGAAGCGGGAGACATTGATTCCGACTTCGAAGATGAACGAAACCTGTTCATCTATTATCTTGGTGATCCGGATTTACTGGATATTTCGTTCGACGACGATAACAATCTACTAGAATTTACAAGACAAGAAGGCATCTACATGGTTAAATTCTTTCACAGCCGTGTGGAGGGCGAATAAAGCGCGGATTTATGTGCTTGCTCGAGAGACCTCAGAACTAATCCGGTTTGAGTTTTTGGTTCTAGACTTGCTGAATTCCTACGCATAATGTGCGTCTTGACTCGGTGATAATCTTGAGATAGAAAATTCGGAAATGGCGCGAACACACCCATGCACACCGACGACGGACATATCGTTCATGAATGTCTCTCGGGCAACACCGAGGCATTTGCCCTATTGGTTGACAGATATAAAACGCGGATTTTCGCGCTGGTGTACGCGAAGATAGGTCACGTTCAAGACGCTGAAGATATTACCCAAGATGTTTTTCTAAACGCCTTTAAGAAACTATCAAGGTTGCGGCGATGGGACAATTTCTATACCTGGCTTTATTCAATCGCGGTGAACCGCTGTAAGGAATTTTACCGCGCCCAGCAACGACGCATTGACACCGAACACAAATCTATCGAAGTCACAGGCGTTCAAGATGACATGGATGTGCACGCGGAAAAACTGAGAAACGAACAGATTCACGAGGCATTGGCTTCTCTCCCGGAGATACACCGGCAGGTTCTAATGCTCCGTTATATGGCGGGCATGAAGAGTAAGGAGATTGCCCACGCGCTGCGGGTGTCCCCGAATACTGTCAATCAGAGACTCATGCGAGCCAGATCGAAACTCAAAGCCGTTTTGAGTGAAGAGCCGGTTTCAATACTGCCTACCGCTTTTGCCGATACGAAATTACAACCCGGTTTTACGCCTCAAATACTTGAACTGATTAAAGACGCCCAGATTCAAACGGCGCCACACAAAAGTGCACTTCCGCTGGGATTGTCCGTTGCGGGAGGCGTGATTATTCTGATTTTAAGTTTCAGCGTTCCGCGAAGTCCACTTCGTCCGGTGGGCGAGTGGCTGAGAGGGCCGTTGCTTTCGAAAACGCGGGCGCCCGAAGGCGGCGAGATTCCCGTGGATGATGAAGCGACGCAAGTTGCGGTTCTGGCGAATGAGCGCGGCGACGACACCTCCGGGCACAAGCCAAAGCCCATTGAAGAAACTGCTCTGATTCCCCGGAGTAAGGACGCAGACCAGCCGAAAGCAGATATAGCATTTACAGGTATCCGTTTGCCGGAGGATTTTAGCGCTAGTTGGGACATCGATATTTCAGTCGGTGGCGCGGAGCTTGTTTATGTGAGCAGGGGGTATAAATTTCGTTCGATTCAACTCGTCCGCTTGCCGGTCGTCGAGATTGACGCGACGGCTCCCATGGATGGAGCACGGCACGTCATCCTTGAAGAAGGCCGGGAACAAGTGGACTATTTCGATCCCAAATGGTCGCCAAATGGAAAATGGATTGCCTTTTATCGTATGGAATATGACGAGGATTCTGCCTACTCCGGCAGAAATATCGACGTGTGCCTGATTCCCCCGTCAGGCGGGGAGATGCGTTTTCTTGCTCAAGCCGACGGCATGCCGGAGACCCCAAGGTCCCCGGGCGGGCTGAGTTGGTCGCCCGACAGTAAAGAATTGGCGTTTGTCCAGCGGCAGGGAAAGGACTCAGACATCCGCATCGTTTCAATCGAAAAAGGACAGGTACGCCCATTCACGACCGATGGCAAAGACAGCAGAAATCCATCTTGGTCAAGAGACGGCAAGTGGATCTCCTATTCTTCACGACGAGGTAGCTGGCTCGTCGACACGTCATACGTATGGAGACAGCCTGTCGGCGGCGGCGAAGCCGTGCGATCAAACAGAAAAGTTCATCTCCTTTGGCCTCCTGTCAGTTCGCCGGACGGGAGGTGGGCGGCATACACGCACTGGCTCCGCGACGGGCGCAGCGGCTTTCTGGCGTCTCGGGCAACCGGCTCTGGCGAATTTGACGGCGAACCGATTTTTCTCAAATCGGCACGGCTTCAAGTTGCAGCAAGAGCGTTGCAATGGACTCAGGACGATACATTATTTGTTCTTCAAAACGATCATGTTGAGGTAACATTCGGGCTCTCGGTGGGAAATGGCACGCAGTACCGAGTGAATTCCAATCCGGATCTGCCGTTTGAATATGCTCAATGGTCGTCCAATGGCAAAACCTTGTTTTTGACATCTACAAACCAACGGCGCCCTGGATTCCTCGACATACATACGAACCAGTTTACTGAACTACCTATTCCACTTCCCGAAGGAGGGTTCTTCGGTGAGTCAACCATCTCTCCCGACGAAACACAGGTCGCTTTCGTCCAGTATCAATTCAGGAATGCGAACCCGAGTCAATTCGAAGCAGGCGGATTTCCCGATGTGGACGCTTATCTTCACACTATGCCTATCGCGGGAGGGGCGTCCAAATCGATTGCGCGCACCGGATTTTTTCCCGTCAACCCGCGGTGGTCCCCCGACGGTCAAGAGATTGCATTCATCAACGCCGTGATTAGTAATCAGGGAATCGCCGATTCAAAATTGTGTGTGGTATCTGTGTCAACGGGCGAAGTAAGGACGCTCACCGATTTGGAAATGTGCATGGGGCACGCGTGGTCTCCCGACGGAACGATGCTGGCGTACCTTCGCCTGAAGACGAACGGCGAAGGCTTCAATCCGGACGAGATGGATGGCGACATTTACGTTATTCCTGCAGCGGCCGGAACCTCGGAGCGAATTACCGATACGCCCGAAAAAGAGATGAAGACCAAATGGACGCCCGACGGGAGAGGAATAACGTTTGAGATACACGGAGAACCCTGGATCGCATCCATTGACAAAGGTAAAGCACGAAAGTTGGAAAGAGGATATATCCCATCAAGCTGGTCATCGGATGGGCAGTCCTATCTCGCATTTGATGATCGCGGCGAACTCCGGCGTGTATCGCTTGACGGTAAAACATCGTCAAAACTTACAATTCGTGTTCCGAGGGATGCGCGACCGCTTTCTATGTCCCCAGACGGCGAAACCATCCTGTACCAGCAGACATCTTCGGAGACACAGTGCTGGAGAATTGATACGAGCCATTTTGCCAGTCGCTGATTGCACGCCTTTCACAACGTACAACCGTTCAGACGTTCGGACCGTTCTTTGCGGTCCGCCTGAAGTGTATTGATTTACTCGTCTTTCCCTCTGCAACTCCCCTTCCATTCCGCCTCTCCGGATTCAATTGAAGAACATTCGGTGATATGCTAGACTTGCCATAGTTACTGTTACCGGCATTCTGCGAAGCAGCCGAATCTCTTATTTTGCGCTTCCTTCGTTCTCCTCCCTTTCTTAACTGTCCAACTTTTCGAATCCTGAAAGAATTCTAAGAGCCTGTTTTAAAAGTAAATAGAAGCCAGTTAGGGGCATTTGAATGCCATTACCTGTCGCCCGCTGGGGCTTTCAAAGGCTGGTGCGCGGTGCGCATCCTACAGAATTGTGCGAGAAAGAAACCGAGTTTTGAAGAAAAAACTCGGTTTCGAGACGCATGATTCTACTCGAAATGACTTTTCAAACAAGGTTCTTGGACGGCGATAATCCCTAGACAAGGAAAAATGAAAGACGAGGATAAATCCCAAGTGCAAAACATTGATGAATTGCAGCGCCGCGTCGCGGAACTAGAGCAGGACAAAGCCGAATTACAGCAGCTAACGGAGCAGCTATTGCTCGAAAACGATGAGTCGGTGAGGGAGTATTTCGACATTTACTTCCATGCCCGCGATATGGTCGTCTCGGTTGATGTGAAGACGGAAAAAGTGCTCAGGTGCAATAGGGCTATGATGGAAGAATTGGGTTACAGTAGAGCGTAGATTGTTGGACATCCTATCTTTTAGGACTTACGCAAAGTTGACGACAATGGAAGGATTTTCAATCTCTCGTCGTATGTAGTCATCGTATAAACTTTCTTTGAGGTGATAAATCGTTTGACCCGTCGCACGCGCAGCACGCGTCAAACTTACCCACACCCACAAACAGCAGGCAATATGATTGCGTTGTCCACGATGTTGACGACTTTGGCACTTGCTGATACCTGTGGTTTGCTTGAGTTCACGATGAAGTTGTTCAATCTTCCAGCGAACGCGACATTCTCGCTTCGTCGCTTTGGCATCCGATTGAGATAAATCGTTGGTCACAATGTATTCCGTGCGCCCGGAGGCGGACGCTATCCGAAACAACTTCACCTGTTGATTTCTCGGAAACTTCTTGATATGCGCAAGTTTGCCATGTCGTAGTTCGGCTTGCGTCCATGTCAGAGCATCTACGCGTTTGTGGGCTTCAGCACCATCGGAGTCATTGACGAGACGATTGCATTTCAACGGCGCATAGTAGATTTTTGAGAGGGCTTGAATCAATTTCATCACCCGCATCGAAGCATACCAAGAATCTATCAACACCGTCCGAAAGGGTAGGCACTTGACGAAATAAGCATTTCGCAACATATCTTCAAGATGCTGTAGTTTCGTCTTGCCGTCTCGTTCATAGTCGTAGATGCGATAATCAATAATCCAATAACGGTGCGTCTTCGGGTTGACATAGACGCACGTCACAAGACCGATGCCTTGGATAACGCGCTTTTCAGAACCGCTCCATTGCCGGCGAACCGGCTGTATCTCTTTGGCGTAAGGTTTTGGCAGGACGGTATCATCAAAAAGGATGTAGCCGTCCTCATCAAGGTCGATATCATTTCTCACGGATTGCCAGAGTTCACGGGCAGGGATACGTTCAGTATTCAGGAGACGGTTGAGTTGATCATGACTCCACTTCTCCGTATGATCTGCAAAGTGCGTCTGTGTGAAATTCTGAAAACCGGCTAACAGAAATTGGCAATAATCCGAGAACAGCGGTTGTCTCTTTTCGGAAAGATTGATGCTTGTCATAACTGCAAAATATAACACATTTTAATTGATTGCGTAAGTCCTAATAGAGTACCAGCAGTTACTGAAAAGCTAGAACCGCAGTCGTAGCAATTCCAGCCATCTTTGATGTCAGACTTATTTTTCTACCTACTCTAAGCGAACCACAGTGGATACAGCATGGGTCTTTGCCCCAGCGTAAATGTTCCAAAAACTTGAGGCAATCTTTCTGCGTCCTAAGCATATCAGAGATATTCAGTATATTCACAGTAATTGCCTTATAAGAGAGGTTAACTGTGGACTTTATACGTTTGGTGGTTTTGCGAAACAGGGAAAAACAGGAGGAATTGGGGAATTATTTTTGAAAAAGCAACAGGCTACTAATTCCGTTTGTCATTTGAGTTGGGCATTTTTTCATATTTTCTTACCCTTGCAAACATTTGTTCAATCGAAACTTTCTGTCTGATACCCTCCCGTATTGAAGAGCACCACCCGTTCCGATTTATCGACCTGTCCGGTTGCTACCAACTTAATCAATCCTGCCACAGTTGCCACGCCCTCGGGGCAGGCGAGGATACCTTCATTCATTCCAAGGATATCCATCGCCTCCAGAATCTCTTCATCCGTGACTGCAATCGCTGTGCCGCCGCTCCACCGAATCGCATCCAAGATCAAAAAATCGCCGACAGCCTGCGGCACACGCAATCCCGCCGCAACGGTATGCGCGTCTGCCCAAGGCTCCGCCTCCGTGTTCCCCGCTTCCCACGCCTTGACAATCGGAGCACAACCCGCAGCTTGTACCGAAATCATTCGCGGGCGTTTACTGTCGATCCAGCCTATCGCCTCCAACTCCTGAAATCCTTTCCACATTCCCACAATTCCTGTGCCGCCGCCCGTCGGATAGATAATGGCGTCCGGGAGTTCCCAATCAAATTGCTCTGCAAGTTCAAGCCCCATGGTTTTTTTACCTTCAACACGGTAAGGTTCTTTGAGCGTAGAGACATCGAACCAGTTTTCTTCCTCTTTCCGTTCGGCGACAATTTTCCCGGCATCCGTAATTAACCCGTCAACGAGCGTGACCGATGCCCCAGCCATACGACAGGTTTTCTGGTTGAACGCCGGAGTATCCTTCGGCATAAATATATTCGCCTCCATCCCGGCTGCTGTCGCGTAGATTGATAAGGCTGTTGCCGCATTGCCGGCGGATGGAATGGCTAACTTCGTCAACCCAAGTTCCTTTGCTTTGGAAACAGCCATTGCCAGACCGCGCGCCTTGAAACTTCCGCCGGGGAGAGGTGATTCGTCTTTGACCCAAAGCGCCTCCAACCCCAACGAATCGCCCAGACGCCGTGCCCGGATAAGAGGCGTGATCACTTCACCCAGTGAAACTGTGTGAGCAGGGTCGATGAGCGGGAGCAGTTCCGCATATCGCCAAAACGAGGCGGCCCGCTCCAAGAGAGCGGACTTGCTCCACGCTTGTGATACTTTCTCCAAATCGTACCGTGCAAACAACGGTCTTCCGCAGGATGTGCACAGATTCTGCGGGCGTTCGTGATCGTAGGTTTGAGCACACTTGCTGCATGCAAGGTGGGTTAAAAAATTCACGGGATTTTCCATCCGCATATCTCGCGGAGCGACTATGTTAGCTGTCACCGCCATTAAACTCATGCCGTATTGCTGGCACTCGAGGGTATAAACTTGTGATTTCTGTTCTGTGTCTCAGGGTTGACGCTTCCTGATTATATCATGTCAAGACTCGATTATCAATTTAGCCAAAATCGGACGGTTGAACGGTTTCAATTTCAGTTTCCCAGTCAGGTTGGATCAGTCTTTTACCATCGACAACGAATCCGCGCCCAAAGTCGGATCTGAGTGGGGTCACAGTTTTCTGAGACGCTCGTGAATGGGAACACAATCCGTTGGCAATATAGAGGCTCTGTAGGTATAATATAATCAATAAAGGTGCTTGATAGCTTTCGATCAAGTGATGGAAAGTTCAAAAAAAGTTGTACGGGCTTGATGCGAGTCTACCGAAGATCCGGGAGGAACAGGACTTGAAGAGTATTTTCCTCAAAGACATGGCATACCGCCGGACGCGGGTCGTATTGACGGCTATCGGAATCACTGTCCTGATTCTGCTGATTCTGTTCCTCGGTGGAATCATGAACGGGATGCGCATTCAAGCGATGCAGTATGTCAAATCGACGGGCGCCGACATCTGGATTTCTGCTGAAGGTTCCGGGGGCGCGTTTATCGGTTTTTCAATGCTTATTGAGGAACGTATGGCTCCGCTTAACCTAGCTGCCGGTTTGGAGCCGCACTCGGCATCTCCGCTCGTATTTGCACAGGCGCGTCCTATCATCCGCGGGAAACCTAGCAAAGCAATTGTCGTTGGTTTCCGACCGGGTAAGCTCGGCGGCCCTACCCATGTCCTCGAAGGACGGATGTTTGAGAAAAGCGAGTACGAGGATTACAGTCCGGAATATGTGCCGCCCCTTCAAGTGGTCGTTGATGAAAAGATGGGGCTTGAAATCGGCGAACGAATTGTTATTGGCGGTAATGAACTCAAAGTCGTCGGTAAAGTCAAGAGCCTCATGTTCGTGCTGGATACTCCCCTGCTATTCATGGAGGTGCGTACCGCTCAACATGTATTACTAGGGAGTTATCCACGTGTGAACATGATGATTGCAAAGAGCAGCGAGAGGATTTCCCCCGAGCAGGTTGCCAAGCAGTTTGAGTATTCCCCGTTAAAAATCGAGGTTCGTACGTTGAAACAGACAATTGACGATATTATCGACTACTATGTCGTTAGCCCGATGAGAGCAGTTACATTTCTGCGTGTGATGCTATGGTTGGCAGCGGGAATCCTGGTTGGAATGATTACCTATGTAACGACTCTTGAAAAGACGCAGGAAATCGGTGTGCTAAAAGCGATCGGGGCGTCCAATGTGTACGTGATGCAATTGATCCTTAAGCAGGTTGTTTTAATTTCGGTCGTGGGCGTCTTGTGTGGACTGATCTTGGCATTCGTATTCGCTGCGGTAGCTCCAATTTTTGTTTCTATCCATTTGCTCGAATCCATCATCGTAGCAGCAATCAGTTTTGTCGTGTGCTGCTTTAGCGGTTATCTTGCGGCACGAAAGGCTGTCGCGGTTGACCCGATGCTCGCATTCAGAGGCGAGATTTGAGGAGAGAAGACTGATGGGCGTTGTTGTAGAGGGAATAGGTTTAACCAAACGCTTTGGTGACGGCGAGGCAGGCGTGCTCGCTGTTGACAGCGTCGACATAGCCATACAGGAAGGCGAGTTGGTGATGTTGATGGGAGACAGCGGTTGCGGGAAGACGACGCTAATCAGTCTGCTCGGTTGCATTCTTACCCCTAACGAAGGTGAACTGTGGATTGATGGGGAAAAGATTAATCATCCCGATCAGGACCTTTCCGTTGTCCGCCGCGAGAAAATTGGTTTTGTCTTTCAACTCTTTCATCTTCTTCCGTATTTGACCGCGCTTGAGAACGTAATCGTCGCCATGGACCTCGCCGGCAAAAAGAGCCATCTAGCCGAGAACCGAGCCAAGGAACTTTTAACCCAGGTAGGATTGGGAGACCGTCTGGAACACCGCCCTGCACAGCTTTCCGGTGGTGAAAAACAGCGCGTTTCCTTCGCGCGCGCCCTTGCCAACAGCCCGAATATCGTTTTCGCCGATGAACCTACCGCCAACTTGGATAGCCGCCAGAGCGAGAATCTTATGAGTCTCGTCCGAGAACTAAGACAGGAGCACCGCACGACAATCGCGATCGTCACCCACCACGAAGGGTTGAGGAAGGACGCCGATCGAATCGTCCGGATGAAAGACGGTCGGGTTTTATCGGAATAATCGGCGTTGGAAATGAGTTGAGAGGTCGCGGGAAGCGCTTACCACCACGTGGACATATCTTGAAATGGGGAAACAGTGAATCAAGGCAATCGTCACGCGGCGTGCTTGGGTATCTTGTTTATTCTTTTCACCCTACTCGTCAGTGCACGAGCAGTTGCCGAATTGTACGAAGGTCCCCCGGATCTTGAGGAACTGGCAATGGGGGGCGGTGGACTAACCGGCGGTGGTTTGTCATTCATTGATGGCGATCCGTTCGTTAGGTTCCAAGTTCAACCGGATATCGAAATCGGCAAAGTCGGATTTGGGCTGGGTTTTGTTTTGCTTTATAATCCAGAGGCTGGTGAGGGAGAAAATCAGATACTCGCCGAGGATGCCGAATATTGGGACAATCCTGGTACAATGCTTCGTGCCGTGCGTTACGTGCGTTATGCACAGCCACGCGACCCGTTCTACGCGCGCCTCGGCGAACTCAGTTTTGTGACGATTGGTCGAGGGTTGGTTATGTCCGGGTATTCCAACTACGACCGCCGTGGTATGAGTGCCAATCTCAGAACCGGATCCCGAAGAATAGGCGTCGAATCGGTAGTCAATGATCTGGTCAACCCGAGGATATTCGGGGGACGATTATTCATTCGGCCGTTGCAGGGGATAATCACGGCATCTATACTCGGCGGATTGGAACTTGGCGCGACATACCTGACCGACATCACGCCTGATATTCTTCCCGACGACGAGGCGCTCGGCAAAGAATATACAATCGACGAAGAGCCGTTGATCGCATTGAGCGCCGATGTTGGATTCCCGCTCATTGAGAATGACCTGTTCCGTTTGGACTTATACGATGAATTGGCATTCCTCAACACACAATCTAGCCTCGAGCATCTGGCAGAATCTGAACCCCCTTCAGGAAATGCGATTGGGATCGGATTGACATTTCCGAGTTCGCTCTTCAAATTCGAGTATCGCACCTTCAACGAAGGGTTTGTCCCGACGGTATTTGATTATTCCTACCAAGCTTCCGCCGTTGATTCTGTTCCGGTATTCCTCGGACTAGGACCCGACGTAGATAAAGGAAAGGCGAGATTCGGGTATTTTTCCATGTTTGCTTGGCAGCCGATGCCGATGCTCCATTTATTAGGCGCATTTGAGGACTACAATATCAGCTATCCGAAGTTGTATGCCGGAATCACTGAATCCGGTATAATTCAAAAGATGTCGTTCCGAGCGTTCTATAGCAAGCGAGATCTTGGTGAACCCGATGTCGGATACCCCGACGCCGAAGGCAGCGACGATCCCAGCCTCCTGTCGGATCTGTTTCGACTTGATGAGAAATCCGCGCTCATAGTGCGTGTCGAATACGAGTTATACAGGCCTATCGTAGTAGCTGTTGTTCGCGAGTTCCGTTTCCGGCAAAGAGAGAACGAGGATGGAGTGACCGATTTTGAGACCATCCAAAAAACCACAATCGAGGTCGGACTAAATCTTCAATTTTAAGATATTACTAAAAGCGCCAACTGTCTCGGTAGCTCAAGTTGGTTCCAGGTTTACTTGGGCGATGGGCAGCGCGTACTTGATCGGAGTTCCCGATTTTCAAGCCCCTTAACCTCCGCTACCCTATCCGAGTCATGATTTAAGGTCCAGCCTTGCTCACCTACATCCTCCATCGTTTACTATCGATGCTTCTGTCTCTATTTGGAGTGTCGCTGCTCGTTTTCTTCATGGTTCATCTCATTCCCGGCGATGCAGCCCTTGCGATCTTGGGGGAACGGGCAACGGAAGAAGCTTTGACGGAGTTGCGGCAAGAGATGGGCCTTGATAAACCCCTATACCACCAATACGGCACATTCCTGTGGAATCTTGCCCATCTTGACCTCGGCAGATCGTTCAAGACGAGACAGCCGGTCGTTGATGAGATTAAACGTCACTTTCCCGCCACGGTAGAGTTGACAGTCGCAGCCATGGTGTTTGCACTCCTATTTGGCATCGCTGCCGGCATTATTGCCGCCGCGAATCGTGGCAAATTCTGGGATTACGCCACGATGTTCGGCTCGCTTGCCGGTATCTCCATGCCGATCTTCTGGCTCGGATTGATGCTGATTCTCCTGTTCGCGTATACCTTCCCGATTCTTCCGGGTTCACAACGGTTGGATGCCGTCTTGGATCTTGATGTTCAACACCGCACACATTTTTACTTGATTGATACCCTACTCTCTGGAAATTTTGCCGCGTTTCGAAGCGCGGTTTCCCACCTCATACTTCCCGCAATCACACTTGGAACCGTTCCACTGGCGATCATCGCGCGCATGACGCGGTCAAGCCTGCTTGAGGTGCTAAACCAACCGTTCATCATGACCGCCCGCGCAAAGGGACTTCCCGAGCGATCCGTTATTCTCAAACATGGGCTAAAAAACAGTATGGTTACCGTGTTAACAATTATCGGTCTACAGTTCGGATATCTGATGAGTGGCGCCATACTTACGGAACATATTTTTTCATGGCCCGGTCTGGGATCTTGGTTACGAGCCTCCGTCGAAGCTCGGGATATTCGTCCGATTCAGGGCGGGGTGCTCTTTGTGGCTGCCGTGTTTATGACGGTGAACTTGGTGGTAGACTTGCTCTACACCTATTTTGATCCGCGAATCAGGGTAGGAGAAAACGCGTGAACAATCGCGGTCGAGGAATTATAAGGAGATTGGCGAACCACAAATCTGCGGTAGTGGGCGCTTCCATACTGCTCTTTTTCTCGATCTTGGCGGTCTTTGCTCCATTGATCGCCACTCACGACCCTCGCGAAGCCGATGTTTCGGTACGCCTTAAAGGATGGTCGGTGGATCACTACTTCGGAACGGACGGGGTTGGAAGAGACATATTTAGCCGCATCGTTTACGGCTCGCAGGTGTCGCTCAAGGTTGGCTTGATTGCAATGGCACTGTCAATTTCCGCCGGTGCACTCATGGGAATACTGGCGGGGTATTACGGTGGTTGGCTGGACAATATCATCATGCGCCTCATGGATATGATGCTTCCCTTACCGAGTATTCTTCTGGCGATGGTAATCGTAGCCATTTTGGGCGCAAGCCTGACCAACGCCATAATCGCCGTTTCAATTGTGTACATTCCTCAGTACGCTCGCATATTACGCGCTGCCGTCCTAAAGATCCGCGAACAGGATTATGTAACCGCGGCACGGGTGATCGGCGCTAGCGACTTTCGGATTCTATGGAACGCGATCCTTCCCAACTGCGTGGCACCGCTGATTGTCCAGGCGACGCTCGGCATGGGCGAGGCGATTCTTATTGCGGCTGGACTCAGTTTTCTCGGTCTTGGCGCCGAAGTCGGCGAACCCGAATGGGGGGCAATGTTGAATGAGAATCGCCAACTCATCCGTCGCGCTCCTTGGACGGTGATGACACCGGGTATCGCCATATTCCTCACCGTTTTGGGATTCAATTTACTTGGTGATGCCTTGCGCGACGTTCTCGATCCACAACTTAAGCGCTAAGGCGAGATAGAATGGCTCCTATCAGTATGGCGATGCACCGTGGCGCTATGATTGAAGGAGCGATTCCTAATCGAAACATAAGGTTAATGAGAAGGTTAAGAAATGGATAAAGTGTGCGAATGAGAAATCCGGAAATTCCCAACGAGCAACCGAATGCCAAAATGATTGCTTTCTCGCTGATGTTTGCGGTGCTTTGGGGCGGCAATTCGGTATCGATTAAAATTGGACTGCAAGGCGTACCGCCGCTTGCGCTCGCTGGGTTTCGGTTCCTGCTCGCGCTCGCGGCGGTAACAGTGTGGTCTATCAGCCAACGTGTATCCATCCGTCCGAACCGCGGAGAGTTGGGCCCGCTTTTCCTATTGGGGATAGCATTCGTCATGCAAATTATCACTCTCAATGTCGGCACGCACTTCACATCCGCTGCGCGTTCGACAATCATGATAAACTTCTTTCCGTTCTTCACGGCACTGTTTGCCCATTTTTGGGTGCCGGGTGACCGATTGTCGTTTTTGAAAGTCGCGGGAATTGGGCTAGCATTCTGCGGCGTTTTCATCACTTTTGTACCAGCCCTTCAACTTGGTTCTCACTCTTATCTCGTGGGCGATCTGTTCGTTTTGATCAGTGCAAGCCTTCTCGGACTTCGGACGGTTGTCACGAAGCGTCTAATACAGTCCGTTCACCCTTATCGCTTGCTCATATGGTTGATGATTTTTAGCTTGCCCTGTTTCTTTGGATCGAGTCTAATTCTGGAGGATCAGTCCAGCTACGCATTTACGCCTGTGGTGATTGCCGCCATTCTGTATCAAGGACTTGTCGTCGGTGCATTCTGTTTTGTCGGCTGGACATCCATTCTGAAGAGGCATAGCCCAAGTAAATTGGTGGTTTTCGCCTTTGCGACACCGATCTCGGGAATCATCTTCAGCCGACTATTACTGGGAGACGAACTCGGATTAAGTCTGATCGCCGGTTCAGTGCTAATCGCCTTCGGCATTTATCTGGTCAACAAGAGGTGATGCAACTGCAAAATCAATAGGCAGGGGTGGAGAATTGTGGATGCGTTAAATTTTCATTGCAGGATTTGGAATACCGAACGAGAAACTTATGGCACGCCGTTCACCGTTTGCGATAGGCATTTGCAGCAGATTCGGGAATCGCTTGCGGCGAACTTTGCCCCTTGCTGGATTGAACAGATTAAGCGGACCGGTGAAATGTGCGAAGATTGCATTGTTGAGGAAGAGGAAGAAGAAGATTAAAGCCCTGTATTTCATAGCGCCAAGAGGTGTCGATTTATTGACTGGACACACACGACAGAGAGATTTAAGACTAGGTTCTGCTGAATTTTCATTGTTGCCAGATGGCAGCTGAGAGCGTAATGGGTTCGCACGTACCTAACATAAATGGCTAGCTAATTTATAGTCATTTAAACTACAAATTATACATTGGGAACTACACAGTTCGATCTTTGGTTCACGCACCTCATACGTATCTATTGTAGGAGATCAAACGAGCGATTAGCGAGTGCGATAGAGATCTTCTCCCGGTCGCGATCTCTTGTCTTGAGTAAGGATCGCTTCTACAGGTAGTTGATTTGTCGTAACCATCTACAACCATCAAATCGAGTAGCACACGATCTAAATGTGTGTAAATATTATCGTAAATGACTATAGTAAATTGCGGATGATGTGATGGTCAAGGTCAGTCTTATTTTGGGGTGACGCCACTGTGAAAATCGTCGAGTGCCGCCGGTGCGAAAAGCGTGATGGACAATGTCCCGCTTTTCTGATAGAATTCGAATAGCGATCTGAAGTCGCGTCCGGTACTTCATCGCATGGTAGGTGAATCACTGTACCATGAATGAGGAAAACACACGCATCGAGAGACTGCGATACTATGACGCCAGAACAGCGTTACCTATTCGATACGACCAGCTACATCCACCTAAAAAACATGCTAAGTTCGGAGGAGTTGGAGAAAGCGCAAGAGGCTGCGGACCGTTACATCAACACGCCGCCCGAAGAAATGCCGACGGGGTTTGGCGAGCGTGATGTACACGGCCATCATCGATGGTTTGCTCGCGGATTTGCCTTTGATAGGGCGCTGGAGCACCTCACGATGCACCCTGTAGTCTGGCCCATTATCAAAGAGATGACCGGAAACAAGCCTTGTCTCTGCCGTGGTAATTTGATGGTGGACACACACCGGCATACTCCTTTTCCGCTTCACGGTGGCGGAGTGGGAAACACCATGGTTTTGGGAAACAGTGCCGATGGGATAAACAGCCCGCGTGGATTTGGCGATCCGGGTACGCTCTATTGTGAACTATTCGACATTTTCTGGTATTTGACCGATGTGAATCCGGGCGATGGGGGTTTCATAGTGGTGAGCGGGTCACACAAAGCCGAGTTCGAGTTGCCTTATGAGCGGAAGGCATACGAAGTTGCCGAAGATCTCCCTCAGGGTGTCGTCAACGTTACTCCCAAGGCTGGAGATTGCATCATTTCTCCCGAATCGGTCTTTCACGGCTCTCTGCAGTGGAAACCCAAAGATCGCGATCGTCGGTTTATTGTTATGCGATATGTACCACAGTATCAACAGGGGTTTCACCTTGAAGAGGATTGGCCCGAGAATCTGCCATCGGAATTTTTCGAACGATTGGCTCCCGAAACGCGAGAATTGCTAGAGGTCGCTTGGCGTGCACACGAAAAGCATATCACTGATCGTGATGAAATCCGTCTGATTTAGGTGTGACTCCTGCGCAATTCATCTCGGTGCGCGAGCGGGAGTCCCTCTCGCACGATTGCGAATCCAAATGCTCAATTCCCTTATATGAAAATAAAAGAGTTACGAACGGTATCCGTCAAGATTCCCGCACCCTCTCCGACGGCGAAAGCGCGGCGTCCCGGCTGGAACGATCGTTTCCCTCGGGCGTTTCCGATTAACAAATACCCCGAATTTTCCGGCTTTCACACAGCGGCGCCGGGTTCCAAACTCAACACGCCGGTTTGGGTGCAGGTGATGGCGGACGACGGAACGTGGGGGTTGGGAAGATGCGGTTTCGGAGCCCCCGTAGCCGCGTTGATTGACTCGCATTTCGCACCGTTGCTCGAAGGGCGCGACCCGATGGCGCTCGAACTCTTGAACGACCTTATGTGGCGCTCCACGCAACTCTTCGGCGCAAGCGGAATCGCTTCTATAGCGCAGTCCGGCGTCGATTTGGCTCTGTGGGATTTGAAGGGAAAGCTTCTCAACCAGCCGGTGTATAAACTGCTTGGCGGTCCGTCGCGAGAGAAGGTGGTGCTCTACTCTACCTCCGATGACCTCGATTGGTCGAAGGAGTTGGGGTTCAGGGCCTTCAAAGTCAGCAATCCAGTGACTTATGAGATGGGAACTGAAGGATTGGGCGCGTTGGAGGAGAAAATTGCGAAAGCACGGGAGGAGGTTGGACCAAACGCCGAGTTGATGTTTAATCCCGTAATGTCCTTCAACGTCGAATTTACGCTTCGATTGGCTGATCGGTTGAGACCATACGGGTTGCGCTGGTTGGAAGAACCCTTAATTCCAAGCGATCTGGAAGGCCATATTGAACTGAAACGCGCCATTACATGGATTCCTCTTGCCACGGGAGAACATCATCACAGGCGCCAACCATTCCGACAGCTAATTGAGAATCGCGCTGTGGACATCGTCCAGCCCGATATTGAGTGGTGCGGCGGGTTGTCCGAAGCTATCAAGATCTACACCATTGCGGAAGCCGCGGGCATTTGTACAATCCCGCATACGGGAGCCGGTACGCCGTGGGGGCAGCACTTCGGAATCGCTATGCCTGAGTCGCCGATGGCAGAGTTCTGGATGGGGTCCGATCCCGGCATTCCGCTCGACGAAGTGTGCCCGATTCCGGGAATGCCGATGCCCGTGAACGGCGATGTGATTCCTTCGGATGCACCGGGCTTTGGCATGGAGATTGCCGCGGATTGGATTGAACCCTATCGAACCGGAACGTAGACCGAGTCCGAAGGAATAAGGAATGTCCGCAAGAAGAATCCCTTACGGTCTCGGCGCATAGCGGAGTATATTCGGTAATCGCCCGTAATTCACGCATTCTATTTCAATCTTTGATACAGGGGAAGTACCCAATGCAATTCGACACCATCATCCAAGGAGGAACAGTTGTCGACGGCACCGGTAAACGGCCGCCGTTTCCGGCAGATATCGGGATCGTGCACGACAAAATCTCCGCCATTGCTGAACTTGACGACGCACAAGCAAGCCGGACAATTGATGCACGGGGCAAAGCTGTGAGTCCGGGGTTCATCGACGTTCACATTCATTCCGAGATTGCTTTATTGGGCGGAAGGGACCAGATGGGAAGTGTTCGTCAGGGGGTCACGACCCAGCTGAGCGCACCCGACGGTTTCGGATGGGCACCGCTGCCTCCAAAGCTGATAAAGGAGCTATGGCGCTACACTCAATTTGCGTATGGGGACGCGGAACTCTCCTTCGATTGGGAGTGCGCCGAGGATTATCTGAGTATCTTCACGGGGCGTATACCCGCGAACCTCTATCCACAGGTGCCTCACTGCGCCGTGCGCTTGGAGGCGATGGGCTGGGCTCCGCGGCTCGCAACCGACGCGGAGTTGGCGCGCATGGAGGAAACTACCCGCGAATGGTTGGAGGCAGGGGCGGGGTGTCTCTGTCTGGGGCTTGACTATCAACCTAGTGCGAACGCAGACCTTAGGGAACTTGTGGCTCTGTCAAAACTTGCCGCTTCCTACGACGCGATATATGCCGCACATATCCGTTACCAGCAGATTGGTCGAAAGAAAGCGTGGGAAGAGACTATCGAATTGGCGAAGCAATCCGGGATTCCGGTTCATATTTCGCATGAGCGCGTGGACGCGGAATCCGCAGAATTGTTGGAGCGTGCGGACCGCGAAGACATTGACCTGACCTTTGAATCCTACCTTTATCCGGCAGGGATGACACACCTCGCGATGATGTTGCCGCTGAAGTTTCAGGACGGAAACGTGGAAGAACGGATGGAAGTTTTGAAGAAGCCGCAAACACGCGAAGCATCCCTACCCCATCTCCAAAAGAACCTCGGTGAACGAGGCGATCAGATTGTCGGTTATACGGCTTCCGGTCGCTATATCGGTATGACGCTCGCCGAGGCAGCCGAGAGCGAGAATAAATCGTGGGTTGAGTTTGCTTACGATTTGACGGTTGAAGAGAATGGAGTAGAGACTCTCATTTTCCCATGGCAGACGCCGCGTGAAAAATTTCAGTCGACTCTCGATCAGACCGCGGTGCATCCCCGAATGATGATTGCGAGCGATGGAGTCTATAACATACCGCACCCTCATCCCCGCGGCTACGGCTGCTTTGTGCAGTACCTGGGGCGCTATGTACGTGAACGGAAGCTGGTTTCACTGGAGGAAGCCGTTTACAAAATGAGCGGATTTCCGGCAGAACGCTTCGGTATATCGGATCGTGGGAGGATTGCCAAGGGGTCGGCGGCGGATGTGGTTGTCTTCGATCCGCAAACCGTTTCAGACCGTTCGACGTGGAAAAACCCAGTGGAGCCGCCTGTCGGTGTGGAGTGGGTATTGGTGAATGGCGTACCGGTGGTGGCGGAGGGGGTTCTGACCGGAACCTTGCCGGGGCGTGTACTGCGCCATGAGTTCTGAACCATACGCAACATAGAATAGCAATAATTGCCCCATGTCTCACTACCTCATGCACCTGGAGTTTATGGGATGAAGGTTTACATCGGCACGGATAGCGAAGGTCAAGCATGTGTCACACGCGAGGAAGACCCCAAGAATGTCTATGGGCCTTGGCAGGCAGACTATATTCGCAAGCGAGCAACGCAGGAAACAACGGCGGCAATAGAGGGTGCACGTGAGGCCGGCGCCACTGAAATCGTGGTTCAAGACATCGGTTTCATAAGGGGAGTTTCCCCTGGCGGGCTAATTCTTCACTACGACGAGCTCCCGCGCGGCATACGCATTGGATTGGGAGGCGCTCCCTTACACCGTGTTATCGATGCTAGCTTCGATGCGGTCGTTCTGCTCGGCCACCACGCTATGGCGGGCGTTGAGGATGGTGTAATGGCACATACCTTCAGTTCACTGGCAATCGAGAACATGTGGCTAAACGGCAAGCGTATTGGAGAAATTGGCATGGAAGCGTTAATCTTTGGAACCTTTGATGTGCCTGTGGTTATGGTGTCCGGAGATGAGGCGGGTTGTCAAGAAGCCCTGGCATGGTTAGGAAACGTGGAGGTAGCGCCCGTCAAGAAGGGGTTGGGAACACACTGGGCGATCTCGCTCCATCCCGCCGACGCAGATGATCTGATTCGTGAGAAAACCAAAGTGGCGCTTCAACGGTTAGATGAGTTCGAGCCGTTCAAAGTGCCTCCGCCTCTCGAACTACGCGTTGATTGCTATACCCAAGAACAGGCACTTGAACGCTTCAGCCGGGAACAGGATGGCAAGTTGATTGGCCCAAGGAGTTTTCTCGTCCGGGCTGATTCGCCTATCGCCTTTAGCAAACAGATGGGTGGATAGGCCATCTCTTTACGGCACATGTTGGAGCTGCGATGACGATTGAAGAGATGCTGTAGAATCTGCGACTCAACGGATAGTGTGTGGTACCGGATGTCATCCTTCAAGACCAAATCGTCCCCATACGCAAGAGTCTTGAAGAAACGACATACGCGCACGGAATCACTACCGGGACGGAGGGCGTGGCGACTCGCAAGGGGCCGCTTGCGTTCAATCAGTCGTTTGCACCCTATCTCGCCGATGAGCGCATTTTGGGCGTAGCGAAGACATTATTCGGACCACACGTGCGCATCTCCTTCACAACTACACATATCAACCTACCCGGAAATGCGCGGGGCGGTTGGCACGCTGATTGGCCCTTCAATCAAAACAATGCGGGGCATATCCCGGCACCCTATCCGGATGTCGTTACGCATTTGACGACAATATGGATGCTTTCGCCGTTCACCGCCGAAACGGGCGCTACCTTAATCGTGCCCGGAAGCCACCTAGAAAACAACGATCCCACCGGCAACAACGGGGTCAATCCCCATGAACCATACCCGACGGAGATGCAAGCTACAGGCGATGCGGGCAGCGTGCTCATATTTGACAGCCGGATGTGGGACGCGGCAGCGGTGAATCGCAGTAGCGAACCGCGAGTCGTGTTAGTCGTGCGATACGCGCCCTGGTGGTTGAACTTGGATGTGTTGAAGCCGGGTTCGGTGGAGCGTAGGCGTATGGTGGACGAAACAGGGCGACGAGAGAATGAAGTTCTGCCGGTTCCCCTCCACGTCTACGAGGCGCTCCCGGTAAATGTTAAGCCACTCTTCCGGCACTGGGTGGAATATTAGTTAACCCAAGTTACGGCTAATGAGATTTTAGACATTTATCACCGATTTTAATTGAGAGCATCCCATTATTCCTATCGGAATAGTTCATTTAGCAGGTAACACGCTCGTACCGCAAACTGTTAGTTTCCGATCACAATCTAACAGATTGTGGTACAGTTTTCGTTCTCTATCACTGCCATTGAAAAAGTGTTACTTGAGAGTAGTTCGTCAATAGCGGAGGTTTCGTAGCGTAAACTGTCAGTTTGCGCATCACAAGCACAATCTGACAGATCAAGCGACTGAACAAGGACCGCGATAGAGATCCCTCGTGCTACAAAGGATGGAACCGATGGCACAACCCAATGTACTACTTATTTGTACCGATCATTGGCCCGGACCGCTGCTAGGGACTATGGGGCATGAGCGGATTCTGACGCCTACGCTCAACGAGCTTGCCAACAATGGCGTATGCTTCACGCGAGCCTATACCGCGACGCCAACCTGTATCCCGGCGCGGCGCGCTTTAATGACCGGAACTACAGCCAAAACCCACGGGGATCGTGTCTTCAACGAACACCTTCCGATGGATCCCAATCTACCGACGATGCCGCAGACGTTCCGAAATGCGGGTTATCAAGCCTACGCCGTGGGAAAGCTTCACGTATATCCGCAACGCGATCGTATCGGATTTGACGAGGTTATTCTCTGTGAGGAGGGGAGACATCAATTCGGCGGCGTGGAGGACGATTTTGAGCGGTTTCTCAAGCGGGAAGGTTACCCCGGTCACGAATTTGCCCACGGGATGAGCAGCAACGAATACTCGACACGTCCGTGGCACCTGCCGGAGCACTGCCACCCGACGAATTGGACGACGCGAGAGATGTGTTACACCATCCAGCGCCGCGATCCCACGCGCCCGGCTTTCTGGTACTGCTCGTATATCACGCCGCACCCGCCCGTTACCCCGCCGCGCGACTATTTCGAGATGTATCAACGCCTCGGTGTAGACGAACCGGTCGTCGGCGACTGGGCAAAAGATTTCGATGCCCTTCCCTATGCGCTCAAGTTGCACATCGACAAAATCTCCGCCCCGAATTCGACCGAGACGACTCTGGCTCGGATGGGATTCTACGCACAGTGCACCTATATCGACCATCAGATTCGACTCATGATTGGAACGCTGCGCGAAGCGGGCATACTGGACGATACAATCGTCATGCTGGTTTCGGATCACGGCGACATGCTTGGCAACCACAACCTGTGGGCGAAACCACCGATGTTTGAATGGTCCGCGAGAATCCCGATGATTCTCATGCCGACGGCCGGTTGCGATCGTATCGGACATCACCGTAGGGATGACCGCCTGGCGGAACTGCGGGATGTAATGCCCACGCTGTTGGATTTGTGTGATATTCCGATACCGGAGACAGTGGAAGGGTATTCATTGGCATCGGACCAGCGGCGCGATCATCTCTACTGCGAGCACCATGAGGACGACAAAGCGATGCGTATGATTCGATCCGAGCAGTACAAACTGATCTGGTATCCGACCGGCAACCGCGTTCAACTCTTCGACCTCGACAAGGATGCACAGGAAATGTATGATCTGTCCGAGTTTCCAAGATATGCGGACGTGCGCGAGCGTTTAACCGATTTGTTAATCCAAAACCTTTATGGGCGAGATCTTGAGTGGGTGAGAGATGGGCGGCTCGTCGGAGAACCGGACAAAGCGTTTGAGTCTTCGCTAAATCGCGGCTTGGCTAACCAACGTGGCTGGCGATGAATCAGGTTCCAAGAGAAAACAAAGATAGGACTTACGCAAACACCATACTGATAGCAGGAGATTTCAATTGTTGTCGTAAAAACTCACTCAACATTCCGTGTTTGACCTGATAAATCGTTCGACCAGTCTGATACGCAATAGCTTGGAGTCGAATCCAGACTAACAATGTACAACCGATGTGGTTGCGAACAATTCGAGCTAAACGACATTGACACCGTTCAAGTCCGGTGAGTTGTTTGGCTTCTCGGTGAAATTGCTCAATCTTCCATCGCCAGTTACACGCTTGTTGTACAACTGAAGTGTCGTTTTGAACGAAATCGTTAGTTACGACATAATCTGTGCGTCCGGTAGAAGACGCGACCCGAAATAATTTCACCTTATGGTTTTTGGGAAACCCTCTGATTTTGATGCGTTTGCCTGCATTAAGTTCGGTTTGTGTCCAGACTAAGTTGTCAATCCGTTGGAAGGGTTCAGCGCCATTTGAATCGTCAACACGCCGATTGGTTTTCAGTGGGCAGTAATAAGTTTTCCCCAGTCCTTCAATGTGCAACATGAGGGTTTTGGTGGCATACCAACTATCCATCAACACCGCTTGAAAAAGAAGATGTTTCTGGTAGACCACCAGAGATAACATCTCCTTGGCGTGGTCTAACTTCGTTTTACCGTCTCCCTCTGGGTCGTAAATCCGATAGTCAATTATCCAGAATCGGTCTAAGTTTGGATTAACATAAACGCAGGTGACTACACCGATGCCGTTGATGACACCGTGTGCGTTACCACTGTATTGACGACGCACTAACTCAATGCTCCGGGCATACTGTTTGTCCAAAACCGTGTCATCAAAGATGACATATCCTTCTTCAACTTGAACCAAGTAGGGGTTAACGTTTTCCCACACCAAACGAGGGGGAATGCAATCTCCTGCTAGATAACGGTTTATCATGTCATGACTAAAATCCTCGCTGTGGTCAGCAAAATGGGTCAAGGTATAATTAATTGGACTGCTCAGCAGATACTGACAGTAATCAAGTCGTGTAGGTTTCGCCATCTTTACCTCCTTGTTCCTTAGTGTACTGCTTTCTACCGCTCGCGTCTATCTGCTTTGCGTAAGTCCTAAATTATTAGTTGTCAAGTAAAAACTACGCATAAAAAAGGGCAGACCTATTAAGCCTGCCCTTTCTGCCTACTGCCCTTCTGAAGCTAATCCGAAACATACTCCACACTGAAATCTACAATCTCTTTGCTATCGTCACTTGCTATATTGCCAAGTATATCTAGCAGCTTTTTGGCATCTTCGCTTGGATTGTACTTGTATTCAAGTTCAGCGTATAATAGAAAATCCTGAAACGTCAAATCCATCTCTTCCCGCTGCCTTCTTAACAAGTCAATGTAAATATCAACGTCGGGGTTATCCCCGTACTCGTTGGTTAATTGCATTCGCAACCAAGCATCGCCAGAAAGCCTTAGGAATTGCTTCTCAGGAATAGGCGTGGGATTGATTTCGGATTCAATAAACTCAACCATATCCAACAGGTCATCGTTTATTAGTTCCTCTTCTGGGCAGCATTCATCATCATCTATCAGTTCAACCTCTACTCCGTCATGCTCAGAACCAAAAACCTCTGCCTCTATAGTAGTATCTTTATATTGCTTAGACACCGCTATAGGTGTTCTTTCAGAGAAAACAGTAACATTTTCACGAAACTTATCAAGCTTCCTCTTTTGATTACTGGCATAGATTACGGAAGTTATAGCAATGACAGTAGAAATTGCAACCGAAGCCCAAAGTAGTCTAATCATCTTCACCACCGCTACCGCTTCCTTTTTTAGGGCAAGCATCGCCATTACACTTAGTTTTCATAGTCAACTTAAGCGGAATCTTGTAGGTTATGAACTGTCGTGGGCTTATGCTTGATGTGCCCCTTTACTCTAGGTGGTGTTGTTTCGTGATAGTCAGACCAATGTTTATCGTTCTTGTAAGCATGAACCAAGCGAAGGATAAATACACCCTTACACTTAACGCCGTCGCAGCCGTAGCGGGTTATGTGAAATTCATATACATCCTGCTTTTTCTGCACGGCATCACTAATTGAACTTCCTATCGCCATAGTCAAAGCCATCGCTATTGCTATTGCAACAAACATCCTGAACATAATACTGCCTCCTTTTTGAGTTATGAGAAAATCATTCTGATTATTTATCTGTTTGTTACGATGCCCAACCGTTCTTACAAATTCAAAAAAATTCGGAGAAGTTCCATTAGTAGCGGCTATCCTCTTCCATCTTGTCCGCGAGAGCCTTAGCCTTCCGCTTTGCGCAATATGGCCGATGTTTCACGGCGGCTACCGTTAGCCCCAACTCGTCAGTAATCTGCTGGCAACTTATGTCACTCTCCGCGCAGCGCCCATCAATCCAAGCCGGGACGTTGTGCGACAGCGTCGTCAAGTTTTACCTCTGCTTCGCGCACGCTGCAACCGGCTGTTCACAGCCACCTCAGTGATGTCCAACTTTTGAGCAATCGCTTTATGGCTCATGTCATCTACATAATGTAGAAGCAACACTTCCCGCTGCGATTCGGGGAGTTGAGATATTGCCCTGCGTGACATTTCACTGCGCTCGGCGCTCCTTTCGCGCTGCCGATTGACCCGATAAGCAGTAACAGCCGCTTCTTCAAGCGCCATTTTTTCATCAAACCCATCACTATCTGATCCGTAGTTGATGCGTTTGAGGCTCTCTCGGTGTTTAGCCGCAATGATTCGAAAGGCTATACCGTACAGCCAGTTCAGGAATTTGCCGTAATCCTCTAGCTTTTCCAAACTTAGGTAAGCCGCAAGAAAGATCTCTTGGACAATGTCTTGAGCATCTTCCGCGCTGTCCACTCGATTAACGACGTACGACAGGACGCGAGGTTTGTACTTCGCAAAAAGCGATGTAAAAGCATCGTCGTCGCCGTCTAAACTACGGCGAATCAATTCGGCATCGCCCGATTTTTTGTTCGCGCACATTCGCATCCAGCTTAAGGGCGCGTGACACCATCCATACTGTATGTATGCAAATGGCGCTAAATCTATCGGGCGAATCTAATTTTTTTTAAAAAGAATACCTCCCATAACATCCTGGGCAACTATCCGAATATGCAAGTTTGGATCTGCCCATCATTTAGACAGATAATAAGAAGATTCAAGCAATAAAGTCCGACTAATTCTAGTCAATATTCAACACCTGAAGTGAGTGAAAATACACTTCGTATGAGGATCTCTACCGCACTCGCTATCGATCCGCTTGCTAGTACGGTAATCAAGCGATGGATGTAAGCCCTTTTGGTTGTAAAAATTAAAATCGTTCCTCAAGCGACCATGAATCGTGTTTATAGAGTCATAGTCGTTAGGGTTATTGGGTGCGTCAATCTCTTCGCTCCACCCATAAAGAAACACAGACTAGTAAAGCATAAATCGTGCCAACGCTTGATTAAACGAGGACGAAACCGTGAAAACCCTTGATAGGCTTGACTTTGAAGGATACAGACGGGGAATTGGCGTGAGTGTGGCTGGAATTGAAAGTGTCCCATATTGGGACGGTTGAAATGGATGAAGTAGGTATGGAATTGGAATAAATCCTGTAATAACGCGGATTCGGTCGAGTTTGTCCCAGAACGATACACCGTCCTGTTTTGGGACAGTTGATAAGCGTTAACTGGTACATTACGCCGTGATAAGAAAACGAGATGAGTCCAATTTCCGGTTTTCATGTTTCACAACATGAAAAATACATGAAAAATCGTCTCAAACGTGCCATTTAGGAACTTAATCCGACACAATGAGTTGATACAACTTCAATTTCCGATAAAGGGTCGATCGGGCCATCTTCACGGCTTGGGCAGTCTGCGTGACATTTTTGTCCATTACCTTGAGTGCATGAGAGCCTGCTTGAAAAGTCCGGCATCGCCTTAGAGAAAGGCTATTTTGGTGTAGAAGTCTTGAAAATCCGATGATTTTGACCCTCAAATGACCAAAAATGGCTTTGCTACCTACTTTTCAAACAGGCTCGAAAACATCCGCGCGGCAATCAGAATAGATGAAGCCCCATGCTGCGCCGCATAGTTTTATTGGGCGGCATTTCCTTCGCACGCGATATTCAGCCCTGAACTCTCACGGCACAAACACGAATTTTCACTTCCGGGCTTTTCTGGTATAATAACGCACGTTGCTATCTATAACGGAGTAACCGAGTTGTTGGTTCGCGTTCGCTAAACCGTAAGTGAATTGGTCTGATTTTCATCAATCTTGTGTTTCTACGTTGGAAAAAACTCGGTTTCTATACTTCAGTGGGACCAAGGTAGCATCCTTTGGTAATATAACCTATAAACGGCAAGCCCACAGCGGTGATCGAATGGACACAACGATACAAACGCTAAGGAAAAAACTGAGTGATAAACCCCGGATCGCATTTGCCATGATGTTAATCATCATAGTAATGGTATGGGGCACTAGCTTAAAGAACATGCGGCCGATAATACACGGTGAGGCAGTGTCCTTCTTGACGTTCTACGGAAACCCGAGTGGCGGGTTTTGGAGCGAGGTTGCAAAGTTCTTTGACCCGGTGTCAACGGACTGGGATGCCTATCAAGCGCGGGAGTTGGGGTATGCATTTGAGTATATTGATGCTCAAATGGTGTTACTCTTAAACAAAATCCCTTTTTTTTCATACGGCTTCCGCAGCATCATGCAGATCTCATTCGCCCTTCTTACGGCGTTCGTGCTGTATTTCATCGCAAGGGAACTGTTGCCGGCATTTAAGCGAACATCATGCTTGGTCTTAGCCATGCTCTTTCCAGTTTCAACCCAAATGCTCGTAATGCACGGCCTTTACTTCCGATGCGGAAAGACAGTAACCGCGTTCTGGGCTGCACTCTGGATTCTCTGCCTGGTTCGCTGGCTGAAGCTGCCAACCAAGCCGCGGCAGGTGGTAGTTTACATACTACTGGGGTTGGGCGCCTTTTTGTCGTATATCACGGATAAACAGGGGGTCATGATCGGTCTGTGGTTAATCGGCTTGAGCGTCATTATGGCGGTGTTTCGGCGTCATCAATATCAAACTTACCGACACCTTATGTTTTTCGCGGCTTCGTTTGGGGGCGCCTTTTGCTTCTATCTCTACTGGGATTATCGGTTGTGCCCATACATCATCACGGCTGTTAATGGATACTATCCAGATCGGAGTTGGTCCTCATTAAGTTTCTTCCTTGATCACGATTTCGACTCATACATGAGAGGTCTTTGGAACGGGCTCAAGTTGACCGCGCTACAGATCCAGTTGGCGTTCGGCAATGTCTGGGACGGAAATTTCCTATCTTGGGGGGTTGCACTGGCTGCATATGTACTCGTTGCTTTCGCTGCGATAAAGAAATCCCCCGGTACCCCCGATAATGCAATCTGCGATTCGAGACGGGGCTTGACGGATCGCACTGCGTTGGCAACTGTGCTTGTAACGGCAATTCTTACCTGCGTATTCATGATTATGCTTCTCTACATGCGGCACAATCCGCTCGCGTGGGAAGACCTTTGGAAAGGCGGCTACTATTATCAAAGTGCCACACTTATTCTCATCCTTGCGCTTCTGATTATGTTCTCGTTTCTCAGTCGCCGAAACAGGTCGAGTAGATTCGAGACATATATAGTGTGTGCCGTTTTCTTGATGTGCATGGCGAATAACCTCGGCCTCGACAAGACGAGGGGCTACGGATGGGGGTACGGGCACATGAGGGAGCAAATCGACCTGAATCGTAAATACGATGAAGAAATACGGGCGAAGCAGGTTAACGATGACTCAAGTTTTCTGATGAAATTTATCTTCGCGCCGGCAAGCGAACGCCGCGAGATATTTGAGGCGGGATTGGGGCACAATGGCGGGGTCAATCTGAAGATTTTGAAGAACGACGGCCAGATTTGGCCAAAAGAGGGTTGGGCGCATTCCGAAAACAGCGCTCACAGACTACGGCACGATGTCAAAGTCGATGTTGACTCGGGTGACAAACTATATTTCCTTGTAAGAGCGCATCAAGGTATGGGGTTCGATACCTCCTACTGGGATCCGGTGATAACCTACGACGATGGAACGACTTTCAAAGCCTCAAAGGGGTTCAGCGGCACGCAAGGAAAGAACGGATGGCACTATCAGGCCAAGGATGGCGAAAACTACGCGAGTCTGGTCTACGACAGCCGACATAAAATCTGGAGACTTAACGGCTTTCCCGTGCTAAAAGCCCACAGGCAGCGGCCGGGTTTCGAAGCGGAGAGTGCCCGAGTGTTTGTCACTCCGAAGCACGGTGCTGTACGTGTGACCGGCGCACCCGTGTGCGTGAGGCCCCCATAGTACTCATTACTGGAGTCAAACACAGTCATATTTGCACGTAAATTGATTGTACGCTAATGAATGACATCAATGTGTAAAATTACCCGCCCAATCGGTAGCCCCTGTAGCGCAAACTGTTAGTTAGCGGCTACCACAGTCAAAAGGTATAAATTGGTAGAGATTTCCTATTTCTTGCACTCCAGAGGAGATCAAGCGACTGAATAAGGAGCGCGATAGCTAATCCCGATAGAACCCAATGTGATAGAAATCCCACAGGTATATAGTGGGAAATTACAAAAAATATATCGAGGTTTTGCCCATGCAAAATCATGCAATGAAGATAAATCTCAGCGAATTCCAGCTTGACAGCGTGCCGCCCGGTACGAAGCAACGCCTTCATCTGTTTCTCGACTACCTGCCCGACGGTGGAGAGTTGAAGTTCCCCGCCGTTGTTGCACGAGGTGAGCGGCAAGGCAAGATACTCCTGTGCACGGGAGCCGTGCATGGAGATGAATACGAAGGTCCGGTCACCATAATGGACATCTATGAAGAATTGGATGTTTCTGAAATGCGGGGCACATTTTTCGGGATTCCTATTCTCAATGGACCGGCGTTTGCGGCGGGGACGCGCGAAGGCGGATGGGACCATCTTAACCTAGCTCGAATTTTTCCGGGAAGTCCAACGGGCAGTCCCAGTGAACGAATTGCTCACGGGTTTAGGGAATATGTTGTTGGACAGGCAGATCTGTTCGTAGATCTCCACGCCGGTGGTAACAGCTATGCCATAAAGGAGTTTTCGGGTTACCAGATACGCCCCGGCGAGTTGAGGCTGAGGCAGAAAGAAGCGGCAATTGCCTTCGGACTTGACTTGGTGTGGGGAACGGTTGCCCTTCCCGGTCGAAGCACGTCCGCAGCCGGTGACCGGAACGTGCCAGCCATTTATGTCGAATTGCGGGGAGAGGGACGATGCCGCCCCGATCAACTGGAGAAGGCGAAGCGAGGAGTTCGCAACATTCTCTCCTATCTAAACATTATCGAAGGCGCCTATCCCACAAACACGCCGGAATACTGCTTTGAAACGGTTGACGAAGAATCCGGACACCTGCAAATCGAGCATCTCAGTCCAACGTCGGGGCTTTTTATTCCTTCCGTGCAACTGTGGGACGAGGTGGAAGAGGGAGAAATCCTTGGTCGAGTTCGCCATCCGGACGGTACAATTCTAGCCGAAGTAGAATCGGAAAAGACGGGGCGCGTACTCTTTCTGCGAACGCTGCCGCTGGTGTTTTCCGGTGACTGCGTTGCATATGTGCTTGAGTTGCCGTAAATTGCAGAATCCATACTAGCCAGGAAGATTAAAGAACCAGGCGCATTGGCAGTGTGAGTTTTTATCACGACCCTCGGTTATATATCCTGCTCTGTTCTAGCCAGTATTGAGGTAGGCCTTTCGGTTATACAACGGCTGAGAATGCGTACTCTCCATTCTAGAGCACTGACTCCGACTAGTTCGCCGTACCAACGGCCGCATCGTGAGGGTGGTTTTCATGGTTTATGTAGAAACACTTGTGATGGGCTTAGGGGCGATGGGCAGTGCGGCTCTCTATCACCTTGCACGCCAAGGGGCAAAACCGGTAGGCATAGACCAGTATGATGTCGGCCATGCGTTGGGAAGCTCACATGGACATTCGAGGGCGTTCCGCACGTTCTATCACGATTCGTTTTACACCTCTTTGGCCGAGGCTGCGCTTCCCCGGTGGCGGGAGTTAGAATCACTTTCCAAAACACGACTGCTGATACTGAACGGCGCGATTTTCTTCGCCAAACCGGGCAATGAGCGTTTCGACCAATATGTAAGGGTTTTGGTTGAGTCGGGAACACCATTTGAGCTGCTGTCCTCAAGTCAAGTGACGAATCGTTTTCCCGTGCTTCATCCTCCTTCAGGCGTCAATGTATGCTACACCCCAAGGGCGGGGTTTCTGGATGCCAATCGCACGGTTCGGACACACGTGTCGCAGGCGCTGCGCTTCGGAGCAACGATTCACAACGGGGTTCGTGTTTTACATATAGATCTGAGCAGGAAAAGTCCCGAGATTGAAACGGAAGATGGCTGGTATAAATGCGACCGGCTCGTTCTCACTCCCGGGCCGTGGACGCCGCAAATCCTGGCGGATATTTCAATCCCACTTCGCGTCACGCGGCAACAGAAGTTTTACTTCCAACCACACCAAACCTCTCCCTACGAAACGGACCTTCTACCTGTCTACGCGGACTTCGATACACAATATTACGGTTTCCCCTACTATGGACCGGGAATCAAGGTGGCTGACGACACGCTAGGAGAGTATACCACCCCCGACAAGATTGACCGAAGTCTCGACGCACACAAGCAAACTCAGTTGCAAGCATGGCTCGAAGCCATCATGCCCGGCGCCAATTTTTCATTCGGTGGCGGCGCAACCTGCATGTACACCGTCACTCCCGATCTCGATTTTCTCATTGGCGCGCACCCGCGCAACCCAAACATCTTTGTTGGCGCTGGTTTTTCCGGGCATGGCTTCAAGTTTTCAACGCTCATCGGTCTGATGCTTGCCGAACTCGCCACGCAAGGCAGGACCACCTACCCGATCGAGAGGTTCAGACTGGACCGTTTCCATGAAGTCTGATCTATGCCCGCGATTTTACGAAGTATGATAAGATGTATTGGGCGCTAACGCCATGTACCCCAACTTAAACGGATGTTTGGCTTACGTCCTAATCGGCAAGCTCGAACCGATACTATACTCAGCATCAGCTAATTTTTTGCAATTATGCGCCGAAGGATTGTAGGAGCGATCTCTGAATCGCGACGGTCGGGAATCGCAAGGGATTTCTATCGCACTCGCTATCCGCTCGCTTGATTCCTCCTACCACCTGCAAAACTCACGCTCCATTTCTCGACTCTTAAAAAACGCAACTTCCAACAGCGCAGAGTATAGAGGAACACAATGATTCCCACGTTAAGCAAGATGTACGGTGATAGGCTTCGTCTTGTGTTTGCCTTGATGTTAATCATCATGGCGGGGTTATGGTGCACCGGTCTAATTATTACTCGGCCCATAATACACTTTGAAACAGAGACCTTCTTGGCGTTCTACGGCAACCCGACCGGTAGTTTCTGGGGCGAAGTTGCAAAGTTTTTTGACCCGGCGCCGACGGACTGGGACAACTATCAAGCGCGAGAGTTGGGATATGTTTTCGAGTACATTGACGCTCGAATGGTGATATTACTGAACAAAATCCCGTTCTTTTCGTACGGATTTCGCAGCGTCTCTCAAATCTCCTTTGCCATTCTAAGCTGCGTCGTGCTGTATTTCATTGCAAGAGAATTGCTTCCCAGGTTTCGGAAGACATCATGTCTGGTTTTGGCAATGCTTTTCCCGCTTTCGACCCAGATGCTCGCGATGCAAGCCGAATACTTTCGCTGCGGCAAGACTGTTGCCGCATTCTGGGCGGGTCTCTGGATTTTCTGCCTGATTCGCTGGCTGAAACCCATTACCAAAAAACGAAGTGTAGTTGCATACCTGCTACTGGGTTTGGGCGCCTTTTTGTCGTTTATTACAGACAAACAAGCGGTGATGATTGGTCTGTGGTTAATCGGCTTGAGCCTTATCCTGGCAGGGATTCGGCGTTATCAAAATCAATCATGCCGGCACATCATGTATTTCGCGGCTTCGTTCTCCGCAGCTTTCTGTTTCTACCTCTACTGGGATTACGAGCTGTGTCCATACATCATTGAATCCGTTCGAGGATACCCTCCCGATCGAAGTTGGTCCTCCCTGAGTTTTTTCCTGAATCACGATTTGTCCTCACACATCAAAGGCCTTTGGAACGGATTTAAGTTGACTGCCCTCCAGATTCAGTTGGCGTTCGGAAATTTCTGGGACGGCAATTTTTTATCTTGGGGACTTCTATTAGTTGCATTAATCCTCATGGCCTTATCTGCCTTAATGAAATCCCCCAACACCTCTGCAGGTGCCGATGAAAATTCGAGGCGAGGTTTGACGGATCGCGTTACGTTGGGAGCTATGCTGATAACGGCAATACTCACCTGCGTGTTCATGATAATGCTCCTCTACATGCGGCATAAGCCGCTTGCATGGCCCGACATCTGGAGAGGCGGCTACTACTATCAGAGCGCGACACTTATTCTGATTGTCGCGCTGCTGATTGTGTTCTCCTTTCTCAGTCGCCGAAACCGTTCAAAGCAAGTTGAGACATACATGGTAAGCGCCGTGTTCTTGATCTGTATGGCGAATTACCTGAACCTTCCCAAGACTATGGGCTTCGGGTGGGAACGCGATTCCAAGAGGGAAATACTCGAGGCGAATCTCCTATACGACCAAGAGATAAGGTCAAAGCAAGTGACGGAAGATTCACGCTTCCTGATGCAGTATATCTTCGCACCTGCTAGCGAGCGCGGCGTGCTTTACAAGGCAAGACCAAGGGTCGGTGATGGCGTCAACCTCAAGATATTGATGAACGACGATCAGATTTGGCCAGAAAAGGGTTGGGCGCATTCTGAACATAGCGCCGACCGGCGTCCTCACGATTTCAAGGTGAATGTAAGAGCAGGCGACAATCTTTATTTCATTGTGAACATGAATCAAGGCATGAGATCTGATAGCACGTACTGGAATCCGGCAATAACCTATGAAGACGGAACCGCCTACCAGGCTTCAAAGGGATTTAGCGGTATGCAGGGGGCGAACGGGTGGCAGTACCAATACAGAAAGGGAGAAAAATACGGAAATCTCGTGTATAATAGACGATCTAAATCCTGGAGAAACGGTCGCTTTCCTTCGCTAAACTCCTCCAAGCAACACCCGGGATCCGTATCGGATAGTGTCCGAGTATTTGTCGTTCCCAAGCCCGGCACGATACGTGTGACCGGTGCTCCGGTATGTGTGGGCACGCCTTTCTGAACTCCACCAATCCTGGTCGCTACCAATAAGGGAAGACGTCCGATATTCCATTCGACGTGAGACTATGACATCACCAACGGTAACACTTTTTCGATTAACCACTCCGCGTAGGCTTGGGTGTGGGAGTCAAGATGGATGGTTGCATCGCGCACATGAGCGGAAGTAATCAACCCCATCGCCTTCAGCAATTGCTTCTCCACATGTAAGTAGAGTTCCAGATGCTCCAGCGTGAAGACAATGAATGGCAATACGCTCTGATAGGCTGCGTAGGCACCCTCCTTTTCTCCCTGTTTGCTCTTCCAGAAGACTTCATTCAACACACGTAATAGCGGTACGCCGGGCATCACACCGCAAATTCCGCTCGGGATGAGTTCCATCATGTAAAGCCCGCCCCAGCCCTCCAGGACGCCAATCTCACCGCCAGTAGCTTCAAGGATACTTTGCACCTTGGCGGACATCATCGGCTCTTCCAATTTGAGATAGCGGAAATTTGGGCAGTCACCATGGAGTCTCTTCGCGAAATCGGCTCCAACCGTCGCACCCCCCGGATTGAAGTCTTGGATTAAGAGCGGCGCGTTAATGGATTGGCATACGGAACGAAAGTAGCGCAACAGGTCGTCCTCGCTCAACGCGAATATGCGCGGCGCCGCCATGCTAATCATAGCAACCCCCGATGCCTCCATGCGATGTGCGAGGTCCAGCGCAATCTTCGATGACGGATGGTTCGCTTGCCCAATTACGGGAATGCGGCCTGACGACTGCTCCACTGCGATACGCACCACATCACACCGTTCATGCTCCGAGAGTTTGTAGAACTCGCCAACGTAAGCAGGAAGGCAAATGGCGCATGCACCGCCATCCACGCAAAAGTCAACTAGCTTGCGTAACCCCTCTTCATCAATTCGTCCGTGATCGTCGAAAGGGGTGGGTACGACGGGCACAATCCCTTCAATCTGAACCATGGTGTGTTTCCTTTCTGAAATTATACACGCGCCAATTCTCGATCAATACCTTACCAACAACGGCCCGCATCTTTTGCGCGATGTTTGATGGTAAGATCGTTGTCAATTGACGATAAAAGCCTCGCTAAATCGTTGTAATTCCAATCAGCCTGCATTATAATGAAAGCCGTGTACATTCAGATCGCGCTAACTACAGTTTTTCGCGATCAACAAGGTGCGTCGATATCTCTTCATCTAATGTGAAATGCTCTGGACTTGACCTCCCAAGGAGACAACGCAAATGAAACTGACTCAAGAACAACTGGACTTTTTCGACACCTTCGGTTATCTGATGATTCGACAACTGTTTTCACAGGATGAAACAGACAAAATCATCCAAGGATTCGAATGGTCCATTCAAAATTGCGCCGCCGGCAAAAATCATGACGGTTCGACTCGTACCATGTTTCTGGGCCCCATCGAACACCATCCGGACATGTGTAAGCTCGTGGATCACCCCGCAATTCTTGATCTTATCGGAGGTGTTCTGGGAGAAGATTTCAACTATTGCAGCGGCGACGGCAATTATTATAGTGGCGATACTGGCTGGCATCCTGACGGAAGTTGGGGTCAGCTATTCGCCGCCAAAACAGCTTTTTATCTCGATCCGCTTACACGCAACACCGGGGCACTGCGCCTAATTCCGGGTTCACATCGCCCCGACCATTTTGTGCGCAAGGAAAAGATTGATGTGAACAACTCCATGGAGCTGTTTGGCGTCCCGCCCTCCGAGTTTCCCGGTAGCATTGCGGTTGAGACGAACCCTGGCGATATCGTAATTTTTAACCACGACTTATACCACGCCTCATTTGGAGGCGGAACTCGCCGCCGGATGTTTACCATAAACTGTACACGTCACGCCAAGACCCAAGATGACCTGGAATTGGCGCGTCGATATCTTACTTCGCACTCACCCGGAGGATATAAACTCACAACCGGCGCCGGGATGTTCCACCCCACCATGATAGACACGGCTGACGAGAACCGGAGGATTCATCTCCACCAACCTATTGCGATTCACGACGAAATATTCCCCGATCTTGCCCGCGAGGTGGTTGGTGGTGAGTTGAGAGTGTGACTCTCAGGAACCAGAGCGACGACCGATGCGAGTGTACGCATCGGTCTGCCATCTGCGGTCCAACGGCCATCAATCTTATTCCACGCTAGGGACCGATGTCTATAGTCAATTCCATTCACATTTACACATATTGCGGTAGGTGCGATTGGATAGGGATCAACTGAGTGGATAACGAGGGCGATAGAAAATCCCGTGCGATTGATGTCCCTTCCAACCCACCTACTAGACTGGAAAAATTCCGGTTCGGATAGGAAACCCAACCTATCGTAGCGTATAAATAAATGTTGGTATAACTATAGGGAAAAAAGGGAACTAATCAAGCCGGAAGTGTCCCATTCGAGGCGAAGATGTCACCTGCAGACTCATCCTATATTTACGCGATGAAACCCAACTCAAACGGACGATAGTCGTACCTTCCAATCATCAAGCTCAAATCGATACCTGATGGATACCATAATTCCAACGTTAAGCAAAATGTTCAGTGATAGACTTCGTGTCGTGTTCGCCCTGATGTTTGTGATCATGGCGGGAATATGGTGCACCACTCTGAAAAACACGCGGCCGGTAATACATGGTGAAACCGAGACCTTCATGGCGTACTACGGAAATCCAACCGGCGGATTTCGGAGCGAAGTCGCAAAGTTCTTTGACCCAACACCTACCGACTGGGACAACTATCAAGCGCGGGAGTTCAGTTATGTCTTTGAGTATATTGATGCTCATATGGTGCTACTCTTAAACAAAATCCCCTTCTTTTCGTACGGGTTTCGCAGCATTACGCAGATCACCTTTGCCATCCTAACCGCGATAGTGCTCTATTTCATCGCTAGAGAACTGCTCCCCACCTTTCGGCGGATATCATGCATGGTGTTAGCGGTGCTTTTTCTGCTGACACCGCAGATGCTCGTCATGCATGGCATATATTTTCGATGCGGAAAGACCATGGCTGCATTCTGGGCTGCTCTCGGGATACTCTGCCTGATTCAGTGGTTGAAACCGCCAACCAAGCCGCACAATTTGGTTGGTTACATGCTACTGAGTTTTGGCGCCTTTCTTTCATTTGTCACGGATAAGCAGGGGGTCATGATCGGTTTGTGGTTGACGGGGTTGAGCGTATTGATAGCAGGAATACGGCATCGCCGTGAACAGGAATTCCGGCATCTTGTATTCTTCGCCTCTTCCTTTACGATAGCTTTTGGCTCTTATCTCGCCTGGGACTATCTGCTGTGTCCATACATCATTAATGCGGTTCGAGGGCACCCTCCGGATCGGAGCTGGACTTCGTTGAGTTTCTTCCTGCTTCACGATTTCGACGGATACGTTAGAGGTCTGTGGAACGGGTTCAAGCTGACCGTTCTTCAGCTTCAGCTAGCGCTAGGAAATGTCTGGGACGGCTATTATCTGTCTTGGGGGCTTGCACTTGCTGCATTCATCCTCATTGCTGTATCCGCCATTAAAAAAGCCCCGCGCACCTTCTCCAATGGCAATTCGAGGCGCGGCTTGACAGATCGCACTGCGTTGGTTTTAATGCTAACAACGGCGTTTTTTTTCTGCGTGTTCATGATCATGCTTCTCTACATGCGGCACAATCCGCTCGCTTGGGCTGACATTTGGAGAGGTGGCTACTACTACCTGAGTGCGGCTCTTATCCTCATCGTTGCGCTGCTTATCATATTCTCGCTTCTAAGTCGCCGAAACAGTTCCAAGCGATTTGAGACATGCATAGTATGTGCAGCATTCTTGTTAGGTATGGCGAATCACTTCAGCCTTTACAACACTAGGAAACACGGAGGAGAAGGGCATATGAAGGACCAAGTCGAGTTGAATCGTAAATTCGACCAAGAAATACGGTCAAAACGGGTTACCGAGGATTCACGTTTCCTGATGAAATACATCTTCGCGCCAGTTAGTGAACGCCAGGCACTATATAAAGCAAGACAAAGAACCGGTGACGGAGTTAACCTTAAGATTCTGAAGAATGATGACCAAGTCTGGCCAGAAGAGGGATGGGTCCATTGCAAAGACAGTGCCGACAGGCAATATCACGATGTCAAAGTTGACGTTAACTCGGGTGACAGAATCTTATTCCTTGTGAACATGGTGCATGGCACAGTCCACGACAACACCTATTGGGATCCGATTATTACCTACGAGAATGGGACAACCTACCAGGCCTCAAAGGGGTATAGCGGCATCCAGGGGAGAAATGGATGGTATTACCAATACAAAGGGGGCCAAAATTATGTAGATCTGGTTTACGCCAAACCTTATAAGTCTTGGAAAATTGATGACGCTGATCGGCGGCAGCCTTCCCTAAACGCTTCCAGGCAACATCCGGGACACGGAATAGACTGTGCCCGTGTGTTTGTTGTTCCCAAAACCGGCACCGTGCGCATCACCGGTGCACCGGTATGCGTCGGCACCCCGTATTAAACATTTCGAGAGCGTGTTGACATTTTACGAAATGCCCCCGTTTTCGTCGGAGGTCTTCGCTGTGATGCACGTGGAGGCAGTTTGGATAAATCACAAAGAGTCGTTGTGTTATGATGCATTATATTGTAGGGGCGAGGTTATCTCGTCCGACGATTCGGAATCTCTCGCTGAATTGTAGAAGCGCCTCAGCTATGTCAATAGAATCTGGCCTTGTCCCAAGCTGATCGGACCGTAAACCATATGATCTATAGCAGCGCAAGCTATCGCGAACGTCGGCAGGATTTTTAGCGTGTTTTACCCGCGAAAAGCGGACGCCACTGCGAGAGATCCTTAGCTCGACTTTGTACAAAACTAGAAGGGGAATAAGGTAAAATTAGTCGAAAAAGCAATACCACTCGACTAAGGAGGTACGCCTTGATTCCCCCATTGCTGATAACGTTGTTAACTCCGTTCCAACCATTGTTTCGACGCCCTAGCTGGATTAAGTTCCAAATCTTACTCGCTGGAGCGATTCTTTTAAGCGGCAAACGAACAGTGACTCAAGCCCTGAGAGTGACCGGTCGGTCAGCCGACAATCGGTTTGCTCTGTATCACCACGTGCTCAGTCGTGCGATTTGGTCCCCTCTGCAAGCCGCCCAAAAACTGTTGTTTACGTTATTGAAGTTCCTCGACGACGGTAAGCAACCGTTAGTATTTGGCATTGATGAAACGATTGAACGTCGCTGGGGAGCCAAAATCAAAGCACGAGGTATCTATCGTGATGCCGTGCGTTCTTCATCAAGCCACTTTGTCAAAACCAGCGGATTACGTTGGATAGCGCTGATGTGGCTAACACAGATTCCCTGGGCATCATGTATCTGGGCGCTGCCGTTTTTGACGGCACTTGCACCCTCCAAACGTTACTATGAGTCTGAAAAACGTTGCCACAAGAAACTCACTGACTGGGCAAGACAAATTGTATTTCAACTTCGCCGGTGGTTGCCCAATCGTTACTTGGTTGTGGTCGCTGATTATAGTTATGCGGTGTTAGAATTCCTTGCAGCTTGCCAAGAATTGTCAAATCCGGTAACCATTATCACTCGTTTGCGACTTGATGCAGCACTCTACCAACCTGCTCCGCCTTATAGCGGTATAGGTCGTCCTTGTAAGAAAGGAGAGCGGTTACCTAACTTGGCTGACATTCTGCATGACCCAAACACCCAATGGCAGAACCTTGATTGGTATAACGGTCAACAAAGAGAAATGCAAATCATCTCACAGCCAACCGTTTGGTATCACACGGGCAAACCCCCGGTGTCAATCCGCTGGGTTTTGATACGAGACCCTCTCGGTAAGTATGAACCGATAGCCCTTTTATCGACTGACACAACACTTTGTCCCAATCAGATAGCCGACTGGTATGTTCGTCGCTGGCGAATGGAAGTCACTTTTGAAGAAGTGCGTGCTCATCTCGGCGTCGAAACACAGAGACAATGGTCGGATAAAGCGATTGCTCGCACGACTCCAATGCTATTTGGACTGTTCTCTTGGATTACCTTAGCCGCTCATCTACTGGTTCAACAGAATCAAGTAGAGGTGCGACAAGCTGTATGGTATCAGAAATCGTTAGCCACCTTTTCTGATGCAATAGCGTGGGTGAGACACCAGTTCTGGTCTACAGAAGCGGACGTGACTTTTTCAATGGTCAACGAAAAAGACCAGATAGTTAAAATCTCGTCCGTGTTTCTTCAACGCTTGATTGACACCGTTTGTTATACTTCTTAAATGTACAAAGTCGAGCTTAGAGCTTGTTTGAAAAGTAATTTTGTAGGGTGCGCACTTCGCACCGGCCCTTAAAAGCCCCAGAGGGGCGAAAGGTGTATAGAAACGTCCAAAGCCCCGTGCACCAAGCCCCAGAGGGGCGACAGGTACGTGACAGACGACAATAAAAACACGAAAAGACTTTCTACAAATGACCAAAATGACTTTGCTGCCGATTATTCAAACAGGCTCTTAGCGCATTGGTCTACTTAGTGGTCTATTCGCTAAGAATTTAATGCTTACGAGACTGGCACAAGAAACTGTTCTACCACGCCGGTAGGTGCGGTTTCTAACCGCACCGGCACCCAACACTAACCATATTTTTTTGGAAAATAAACCACTTAGTACCACCACGCCGTGAAACCGTATGTCTCTGTTCTGAAGACAATCCCGAAAAGCGCCCAGAATCCGCCCACCGCGAATTCGCCGAGAACCATGCCAAAGAACAGGGGCAGAACTTGGCGATGTAGCCGCAACCCGCCGTGCCTCAAGACCAGCCACTTGATGAGCCACCCCAAAAGAAACATGGACCACAAACCCCGCATCTGGTAAGTACTGGAGACCGCGTAACCTGCCGGATGGAAGGGCCACCACAGAAATTGCCATCGCATAACCATAAGGAAGATCCCGAACAGCAACCCGTACGCAAAGAATCCCACTCCCACCATGTCGGTCGAGGTGGGATAGGACAACCATCCGGCTAGACGCTTGAACGGTTCCAGACCAGCCCATGTCATGATGACGCCGCTGTGCTGGTACGCCGAATCCAAGACGGCCCAAAAAGCGACCACCGTGCCAAGTACGGTGGCTATGACCATCGCGAGAAGAACTCGTCGGTTATTCATTCGCGCCTGATCCGCCAGCTTGAATCCTTCAAGCTGATGAGGCATCACATCGCTGTAGTGCGCACGAGTGAGGAACCAAAAGAACGAGAGAACCGTCAGGTTTGCTGCGCCCATCTTGCGCGTTCCCACTGTATCCACCATGATGTATTCCGGTCCTGCAAAGTGCAGGTCGTGGATGGGCGAACCGACCTCCGCGCGAATCCGAGTGACGCCGATCTCCGTCATAAGATACAGCGCGAAGAATATCCCCGCCGCCCACATAGTCATACCCGCTTTCCAGCAGAATAGCACGAGAAATGAGAATCCGAGTACCAATCCCAACATGGCATTCCTATAGCTTAGCGGTTCTGTGGCGCCATCGTCCCTCTCCTCTCGTTTTGCGAGATGGAACATGGATTTGACGATACGCACCAAATGACCCTTCCCAATCCATAAGGCGATGACGAAAAGGGCGATGTAGGCGCCGGTGCTCTGCTCCGGAAATTCCGGCCGCTGGCGGAATCCCATAACGCTCCCTAGGATAATCTGTGCTTTCCAAAAGAAGAAAAAGAACCAGCACGAGAAAGCGATGTCCAACGGAATCAGGAAGATAAGACCGAGGATGAACGGGCGAAATGTCAGCATCGTGGTGCCTAGTGCATTCCACGGCTTCGTCGTAAACAAAGTGCCAAGATCGTACGGTTTGACGCGCAGGTAGGGGACGGTGGGAAAGAAGAAGTGAAGTCCGTTTACTAAACTGATTAGACTCACCACGCCAAAACTGATCAAGAACAGCCTGTTCGAGAACAACTTGGAAGCGGGGTTGGTCATATGGAACGGGAGCTGGACAATCGGAAATGTCAATCGTTCCCGATCTGCCCACTGTTTGCGAATGATGATGTTAATGCAAATCATCACAAACATCAGCACACAGATGAAACCTGACCAAATCAGTACCGGGCTGAGCCATGCCTCAATATGCCGAGCTGTATAGAGCGAGGACTCCGTTTTTACTCCGGTGATGTACCCATCCAGCGTCCATTGATCGGTGATCGCGAGCCACTTGGGAATATAGCGGCCAAAAAGTTCGCTCCATTCATTCTCGGGGGTTGCCAGACCAAAGGGAGCCGCCATCGACGGAGGAAGGATCTGCAGCATACTGTGTCCGACCAATCCCGCAGATTGGCTCAACATAATGTACAGCGTGATGAGCTCCCCTTGACGAAACACCAGTTTAGGCGAAATTTTGCGAAGCGGGATGTTGAGCCCCATGAAAACGAGGACGTTGAAGACAACGTTGAAGAACAGCGCGATGAGCGTCGAGTGGGCGGAATAGTATATCGCCTCCATCTGCATGATCCAGTATGAGTTTAACGGAATCAGCAGGATGGCGATTAGTATTATGCGCCACGTGACAGCGGCATCCTGTTTTGATTGGTCTGATGACATCCGGTTAATGACGGTGCCGAGAAGTTAGCGGGGAGTGAAGGCGCCGCAGCAAGATAACGAATCCCTACAGTGTACAGATACTCGCTAATCTACGTTCAACGCCTCCGTTGAGATTGGTGGGACCGTGAACAGAAACGATAAAATAGGTGCTCGTCTTGAGTTGACGGAATGTGGAGATTACGATTCTCTGGTTTGGCCGAAAAGAAGCCATGCTCAACCCCGTGAGGGTTCCGTCATCGTCTCTTTCGCCTGGCGGCCAAGTTCTGCGAGGTGTCCGTCGTTTGCCATGACCTGCTCTAGGTGGCGCATCCGTCCCGGTCCCGCGCTAGCGACCATAACGTCGCCATACACTCGTTCTACCCAATACCGCGCATGTCCGCTGATGTACCCGCGAAGCGTATCCAAATGGCTTTCGGGGTATCGTTCGCAAAGGTTAATGGTGAACATTCGTCGCCGCGTACTTCCACCGAATGCGGCATGTTTTGTGTTGTGATTGAAGCAAACGACATCGCCCGGCATGGTTTCCAATGCAACGGCGGGGACATCCTTGCCGTGCACCCCCCATAGGGCCTGGCTATTGCCTACTTTTTCGGCGAGCGAATTCGCATAGGTGTCACCGGGCAGGTGACTCCCCGGGATGACCCGAATAGCGCCTGTATCGCGGGTCAGCGGGTCAAGGTAAAACGCGATTTTGAGGTGTAAGAATTCCGGATTCCAGCCATCAGAATGCCAACCGGTGTCGCCCACATAGTAGTTGCCGTCACTGCCCATATAATTGAAATCATCGCCGAGCAGGCTGGCGGCAATGCCATGGATTCCCGCGTCATCGAGCAGCGCACACAGTCGGGGGCTCTGATCGATAAAGGGCACGATACAGGAGCGCGCCTTGCCGTCGTGCGGTTTACCATGATGTCCGCCCCCTCGTTCTTCCCATACCGCTTCAAACGCGTTAGTGATTTCGTCGATCTGGTCCGCTAGCAGTCCGGGGAAACTTAGGAACCCAAACGTACTAAAAAAACCAAGCTGATGGTCGGTCAATTTGAGTGATGTCATGGCGAAATCATCCTCGTTCTATAGTCATGCGACGTTCATGCGGTATTGTACACTCTCGCCCTAGGCGGAACTTGAGCCTAAATATAAACCCGATTGGGATCCGTTTACCAAGCCTCTTTGCGGCGTTCCTAACGAAGGATTAAGACTTTATCCTCCCCCAAACCGTCGCAATCTTGTTTCTCGCGTCGACCGCCTGTGCTCCGGTGAGCCCATCGTTCATAACCTTCTTAACCTCAGGTTGGCTCAGTGCTCTTCTGAAGATAAAGACTTCGTCAAGAGTTCCGGCCCAGCCGCGGCGCTCGTCAAATACGGTGTTAGCTATACGAAACTTCTCCCGCGCGGCCCCCACGGGGTGGTTCGACCCTAGGTCGATATAAAAATTGCCCCGCTTCGGGCGATCCGGTTCCCCGTTAAGATACCAGATTCCTTCCCTGCCTTTACGGACAAACACGATATGACTCCATACCTCTGGATTCGGCGTGACGGTGTTTCTTGGATTCCCTATCGCGTTCCAGTTGATTACATTGCCGATAACAATCCTATAATGATTTACCAAGCAGTTGCTCTGTTCGAAGGCGAACCCTGTATCCGCCTCATGTTGATCTTTTGCCGAAAGGACAGTTGACCAGCAGATTTGCGGTGTTCCGGGTATTATCCAGCAGCCAAATGAAAAATCGACACTGTCTATCTCGATGGGTCCATTCATTTCAACCCATGCGCCCGATTCTCCTCCGTTAAACTTCAGAGCCGTGCCAAATTTTCCGTCGACGAATTCCGGTTTGCGTCCAAACTCGCCGTGAAGTCGATTGCCTGACGAGTCTCTGACATCTTTGCCTTTGCCCTCATCAAATAGCCACATGGCGACAATGCCCTCCAAGAATGGTTGGGCGTAACCATTCCCAGCCAATGTCAGCCAAGCGATTAACAAAGCAATGCAGATAACTGTGCGTCTATATACCACTATTGCCATGGTGTGCCCTCCTTTCGTAGTTATGTGTAGAACCGCCAATTTGGCTCGAACCCGATCACATGCTCGAACAGGTAGGCTGAGCTTAATCGAGTGAATTATAGCTAGTGCGATAGGATACTTGGTTTCTGAAGTTTCAGTGCCCTTCTCGCTCCATCCCATAACGTAAGAGCGCCGGATGAACAACGAGGTCGATGGCAATTCCCGTTCAATAGAACTCCTATGGTGATGAAAGTCCCGCAAGGCGAATGGACAATCCTGGCCGACAGGATCGAGCACTCGAATACCCCAAAAAAGAGTGTGCTGCTCTCAATTCTTCAAGTAGACGCCGAGAGATTCAGTGGTCCGAAGTAGAATGAAGGACGCCGAGATCCAACATTAAGATTTTATCCGCCCCCAAACCGTCGTGAGTTTGCCTCGCGCGTCAAGCGCCCGTGCTCCGAGAATCCCTCTTTCCATTACAGTTGTAACTTCAACTTGAGTCAGCGCTCTCCTGAAGACAAAAACCTCGTCAAGAATGCCCTTGAAGGTCGAGCCGTCATTGTAAATGGGGGAGCCAATCCGGAAGTTCATCTTGTGCGGCGTGACCGGACGGTTTGATCCTAGGTCAATGTAAAAATTACCCCGTTTCGGTCGATCGGGCTTGCCGTTGAGATACCAAATCCCCTCCCTCCCTTGACGCACAAACACCACATGGCTCCATACATCCGCTTCCACGCGAACGGTGTTTCTGGGATTTCCTATTCCGTCCCAATTGATAACGCCGCCGATAACTATCCTGAACCAATTTGACGAACACTGGCTTTGATCAAATTCAAAACCGGTCTCCGAACCATTTTCGTCCCGAGCGCCCAAGATGTTTGCGTGGCAAACTTGGGCACTCTGGGGATTCATCCAACAACCAAAAGAAAAATCGACGGTATTGAGTCCAAGAGGACCATCCATTTCTATCCAATCTTTTTGTCCCTGCCTGCCAAATTCCAGTGCCGTGCCGAATTGTCCTGCAACGTATTTCAGTTCCCCCATAAACTTGCCATCATGACCATTACCGGAGAAATCTTCCGCGGTTTCCCCCTTGCCTTCGTCGAACAGCCAAATACCTTCGACCTTATTCAAAAACGCCTGTGCATGGCTTCTCTCGCATAATGCCAAACTTGCAATAAAAACGCCAATGAAGAATCTCGCGCGCCCAGTTACCGTCATTGTCATGGATAAACTCCCCCTCGTTATGGCAATAATTATACCTACTTTGAAAAGGTTTCGCCTGTTACTGCCGCCGCAGCCGAATCTTCCACGGCCCGCATAAATCAGCGTGTTGAATCACGACTGCAACATCAGCTCCGATTGACGCTCTCATGTCTTACCGGGCCGTTGAATTGCACCCGAGAGCCAAACTAACCCTTGAAGGTCACAGTAGCAGGACAAGGCACGAGCCCCCTGACTCACGATTTGGATTTTAGCTCGCCCCAGACGGTTGCGATCTTGGCGTCCGCATCCACTACCTGTGCCCCGACTAACCCCTTTTCCATTACCGTTGTAACTTCAATCTGAGTCAATGCCCGTTTGAAGATGAACGCTTCATCGAGGATTCCCTTAAACGACCTGCCCTCCTCAAATATGGCGGTGCCGATTCGAAAATTTTCCCTGGAAATACCAACAGCGCGTTCCGAACCCAAGTCGATATAAAAATTGCCCCGTTTCGGGCGATCTGGTTCACCGTTGAGATACCAAATTCCATTCCTGCCTTCGCGCACAAATACGATATGGTTCCACTGCTCCGGCTCCGGGCGAACCGCATTTCTCGGATTACCTACTCCATCCCAGTTGATCACACCTCCGATGATTATCCTGAACCAATTGTCCAGACAGCCGCTTTCCGCAATGGCAACGCCCGCTTCACCCAAGTTCTGATCTCGACTCGATAGCACGTTAGCCCAGCAGTTCTGCGGCATGTCGGGTTTCATCCAAAAGCCCATGCTGAAATCAACGGTGTCTATTACGATTGGGGAATCCATCTGTATCCAATCGCCCTCATCCGGCCCGGCAAAGTCCAGAGCTAGACCGAATTTTCCCTCGACGTATTCCGGCTTCCCTCTGAAGTCCCCATGATGCCCATTACCGGAGGAGTCTTTGACGGATTTGCCCTTACCTTCGTCAAAAAGCCACATTGCCACGACGCCTTTGAGAAAAGGTTGAGCATGACTGTTCCCGGCCAGTGTCAAACAAACGAAAAACAAAATGATGCAGTGACAAGTGAACCTAAGTACCGTGACTGTCATAGTTCGTACTCCTTTCATTTTAATGGACTTGCGATGGTGCGCACAATCCCGTCAAAAAAATCATTCTCACATGAGCCGTCGCATACATTGAAATCATCGTGTCCACGTCCTTACTTGCTGCTTACTTAATGTGTTAATCAACTTGGGCACACCACTGAACAAAGGGTATCTTGAAACTCATTCATCAAGTGGCTTGTAGACAATGACCGCAGAGCCCCGAGCCTTGTTAATCGAGATGGATAACCCTTCGTCCATGAGTTTCTGTCCGGTCGACTGCGAGGTTCCCGGTGCATCGAAATTAGTCACCGAATATTGCAACTCGGTGGACAATCCGCGAAGTTTGAAGACGGTATCGGAGACGTCGCTTCCGGACCTGCGAAACGCTTGAACCATGCCTTCATCAAGGTCGGTTCGATGAAATTGCCAAGCGATCCACGACTCCGAAGAGACGCTGTACGGTGTAAGGGGGTAGAAATCTCCATAAAACAGGTGGCGAATCGACCTGTACTCCAAGAAAAGTCTTTTCGCCGGTTCCCAGATAGCGGGATCGGAATAATATCTCAATGACGCCGAAAAATTGGTGCCCATGCCGCTCCGAAAATCGTACGCATCGACTGAGATTGAACCCACACCGTGCAGCGGCATCCAGAGTGACAGCCCGTAAGTCATGCTTTGTTCCACATCCGCATCCCAGCAGTGATCGCTCCGCCACAGAGCGGCTGACCGACGCAACATCTCGAAGTCGAGTCGACGACCGCCGCTAGCACAGTTGTCGATAAGGAGATTAGGGTGTTCGCGCTGGAGCGAGTCAAAAAACGCATAAAGCCCTGTGATGTACCGAATCTCGTTAATTCCCTGTCTGTCAGGCGCTTCACCATCGCGCCAATAGTGCAAAGGGTAGATATTGCAGTCGTGACGGTAGATATCAATCCCGACCTCCTTGATCATCCCTGAAAAAGTCTCATTCGCCCACGCGAGCGCTTCCGGGTTGCCCAGGTCCAACAGATGGAATCCATCATTCTTTTCGTATTGGAGCTCGGGAGGAAGGTCTGTCGGCGGTGCCAGCAGCCATTCCGAGTGCTTTTCGTATAGCCATGTACCGGGCATGACGCGCTCGGGTTCAAACCACAGCAGAAACTTCAATCCGTTTTGGTGCGCGGCGTCCGCCACGGGTTTCATGCCGTTGGGGTAACGATCGGGATCGGCGTCCCAGTTTCCAACGCCTCTCACCCAATTCCGTCCTCCTGTTACGGGATCTGGGCACAGATACCAACCTGCATCAATCCACCAGGTATCAATCGGCAACTCGTTCGAGGTTATCTTTGTGATTCCTTCAATCATGTTAGTTTCGGTGGTTGATTCGAAGGCAATCTCACTATGAGGCGACGCGCCAACGGGCACGTCGGCGGCAGGCGAATAGTGATTGAGCAGAAGGCTTCTCAACAGATTCTGACCGTGCGTTCGACTCTCAGTCCAAAAGCACAACAGGATTGATGGCGTCCTGATTTTTTCACCGGGGTGCAATTTCAGGTGGGTGGTCTCCATACCGGCTTGAAATCTGACATCCGCATCACCTTGTTGTGTGAACGATGCCGCCCACTGTCCGGTCCACCCGATAGCGGCTATCATCCCACTGCCGTCGGGCTTTTCAAGATTAAAGTATGGGAGCACACCATCCGAAGATCTGCCCCCGTAGGGTTCGAAGCGCAGTTCCTCCCCGTGGGTCAGTTTTGTTTCACGAGGGTGAAAATCGGTGGGATCAGCGTGGCTTCCGTCCGCGTGATAGACGACGAATTTCCCCGCCTCTGTACTTGAGAAGCTAATCTCTGCCGCTTGAACATCAGAAATAATCGGCGAACTCTCGTGCCCCTTATGTTCAAAGAAAATTACCCATTCGACCGCGGGATAATCGCTATATTCAATCACCACGCATCGTACTTCGAGCCCGGTTTTCGGGTCGGCAAGGGTGAGAGTCCTTTCTGTCCGCGAATCGTCCAGCTTCCTTGCGTCACTGCGAGTGTGCCAGGTCTCAAGAACCTCAGCTATGGGCTGACCGCCATAACGAAAGGAAAAGGGCAGAGCGGTGCCGCTAGATTCAAAGTAAGTTGCAACCCACTCCCTTGAAACATTCAGCTCTTCCATTGTCGGCGTTCCCCCCTCTGCACTGTTTACTACACCAACCACCATCGCGATTGCCAATAAAGCCGCCAGTTCCAATCGCATCGTCAGCCGTCTCCGGATCAGTTTCGTGGTTATAATCCCGGAACGTAGCCTCTCCCGAATCGCGCGCCGCCGCCGCGTTGCCGGAAGCCGTCGTTGAACGGCATCCAAGAGGTCGTACCGCCGTCCACGATGATCGTCTGGCCGATGATATACCGGGCATCGTCGGAAGCAAGGAAAACGGCGACCCGAGCAATGTCCAGCGGCACACCTTCAAACCCGCAGGGAATCATCCGACCATTAGCCTTTGGGTCGTAATCCGGCACCGCCTTGTAGTGGTTCTCTACCTCCACGGCACCCGGAGCGATTGCGTTCACCCGCACACCCTTAACCGCCAATTCGATGGCGAGTTCGCGCGTGTAGGCGACAATTGCACCCTTGGTTCCGGCATATACCGAGTGCTCGGGAAAACCTTCAAACGCGTGGATGGACGTTAGGTTGATAACAACTCCCTGACTCTCAATCAACTGCGGTAACGTGGCTTGCGTGAGAAAGAACTGGGCGCGTATGTTCACATTGTACAACGTGTCGAACTGCTCCGGCGTGACATCCTCGAACGGTAGATTCATCGTGATACCGGCGTTGTTGACGAGCACGTCAAGCCCGCCAAGAAAATCGACTGCCTGTTTTGCCAATTCCATGACATCGTTGACATCAGTGAAGTCCGATTTGAATGCAGTAGCCTTCCCTCCTGCACCTTCGATCTCCGCTACGGCGGACTCGGCGCCGTCGGCGCTGTGGGCGTAATGAAGGACAACCGCGGCGCCCTCCCGTGCGTATTCCAGTGCGACTTCCCGTCCGATACCGGTACCCGCTCCCGTGATAAGAATCCGTTTGTCCTGCATTCTGTTGCTGTGCTCCATTAAACTCAATCTCCTTCGATTTAGTGGTTTATTTCCTAAGAGAATATGACAAGTTTCATGTGCCGGTGCGGTTAGAAACCGCACCTACCGGGTTTGTGATACAGATGTCTCGCTAGTCTAGGAGGTACTAAATACTTTGGAAATAAACCATTTAGGTATCACACTGCCATGCATATCGTAGACGTGTAGAATCTCTTCACATTACCAGCTCGGCCAAGCCCGAAGATTCGGCAAAATAGCTGCTACCTTGATCCTTTTTATTGGTTTCGCGAGTCTAAAGAAACCACCTGTTTCTCCCCTTCGCGAATTTCCAGAAACTGATTCGGTGTTACCCCTTCAAACGTCTCCTCCAATCCGCTGGGCCATCGGATCTCAATACGGGTGACACTTGGGGCATCTCCTAGTCCGAAATGCAAGCGCATGTCACTTTGACAGAGGTAACTGGAGCCGCTCTTCACCTCTCGAAGTTGCGGTTCAAGTCTCGGTACAAATAGCCTAACTCGTGCGCCGATAGCATCTCTATTGCTTGCCGTTCCAACTAGCTTCAAGTTGAGCCAGTTGTTCTGGTTGGAGCTTTCGTTGAGTAGTAGATCGGGAGTCTGATTGGAATTGGTGATGAGGATATCAATGTCGCCGTCATTGTCGTAGTCGCCGAACGCGACGCCGCGGCTCACTTTGATTAGATTCAATCCAGGCCCGCACTGGTTGGAAATCTCATCCAGCGTGCCATCACCCCGGTTTCTGAAGATTAGGTTCCGCTGGGGATACGTGTAGCCGGGATCAAACTTTTCCACGTTGTCATATATATTCCCATTTCCGACAAACAGATCGACTAGCCCATCGTTGTCTAAATCTACAAAGTCGACTCCCCAACCCACATAAGGCAAACTCACTCCTCCCAATCGGCTTGAATAGCTTGCGTCCGCAAACGTGCCGTCGCCCTCGCCATGGTAGAGGCTGTTCGGATCGTCCTGAAAGTTTGTTACGACGATGTCTAACTGTCCATCGTTGTCGTAGTCGCCGAAACTGGTGCCCATTCCTCCCATCGGGATTCCCTTCGCCCCAAGCGCAACGCCGACAAACAGCGCCACATCCATAAATGTGCCGTCTCCGTTATTTCTGTAGAGCATGTCCGCGGTCGTGTCATTGGCAACGAACAGGTCGGGATAACCGTCGTTGTCGTAATCACCCCAAACGACCCCCAGCCCCTTTCCCTCGGAAGAGAACATGCCCGATTCACGTGTTACCTCCACGAACGTGCCATCACCTCTATTCTCGTAAAGCACATCAGCGGCACCCGTAAAATCCGCTGGCGGACAATAGACGCGGAGGTCGGCTCGATTGCAGATCGTGTTGTCCTCCAACCGATAGTCTAGATAGTTTGCCACAAACAGGTCAAGGTCGCCATCCTTGTCATAATCGGCGAATGCCGCGCTGGCGCCCCAGCCTTCATCGCCAACGCCCGCCGTCTTGGTAACATCGGAAAAGCTCCCGTCCCCGTTATTGCGATACAGGACATTTGCCCCGAAGTTCGTTACATACAGGTCCCGCCACCCGTCGTTATCGTAATCACCAACACAGCAACCGAAGCCGTATGCCCCATCCCCAACTCTTGCCTCTCGCGTAACCTCCGTGAAGGTCATATCACCGTTGTTGCGGTAAAGCGCATTAGAGGGAGGAAACTCAAGCTGTGCGCCTGGCAAGCTAGCCCCGTTCACGAAATAGATGTCGAGGTCTCCGTCACGGTCATAATCAAACCACGCCGCACCTGCGCCAAGAGTCTCCAGAAAAAACTTCTGCCCGCTGCGCCCGTCTGAGTGCTTGAAACGAATGCCGGCGTGAGCAGTTGCCTCGGTGAACCATGGCGCTCCACTTCCTTGCAACTCGAAAACGTACAAAAACATGCCGGCAATGGAAGAACCGGCGATCAATTTCAATAGTAAGGCGTGAACTCTCGGCATTATATGCGAATTCGTGTCTCGGTATGTTAAAAACCCTTTAGCAGCATATCAGAATGCCCTTTTTTCGTCAAGTCCAAACAGCCTGCTTTGCGCAGAATGATCAACTCGACTTCGAACAGTTGAAAGGTGGGATCGGGCGAATGGGAAATGAGAGACTAACTGACGGGGTTTCCCGTCAACAGCGGAACTCGAGGGGAGAGAAGGTTGACGAGAGGTTACAAATGGCGCTGCTACAATTGAAGATGCGCTAATCTAGATGTATAGTATTTGGTCGCAGTGACTGAAAAGGTAGGTTTACGTCAAGATAATCCGTTTTTGCTCACGCATAGACTGTTCGGCAGCTAGGCTAATCCGAATCGACTCGAAGGCGATAACTGTATCAGCCATAGCAGCCTTCGAATTTCCATCAAGAATTTCGCGCGTCCATCGTTCTTGGATTGAAACGCTCGACGCTTCGGGCGGTCGAATTTCCTCGATTCCAGACGATGTCGCACAGTGCCATCCGTTTCCGTCATTCAAAATCGTGCCGCCACTCAAGACGTATCGAGAATGTTGCTCCGGACTGTTCGTTTCCACACCGCCCGCCCAGGTCCATTGTCCGATACCGCCGCTAGAAAACCCCATAGTAACAGTGTTAACAAACCGATTGTACTGACCTTTGTCGTTCATGCCTTCATAAACGGCGGCGCTATCCACCCAGTTAGCAGGCCCAAATAAGTCCACAACCGGGTACACGTGGTAGATGAAGAAGTGCGCCGGCGGACCGGAAACCGGAAGATTAAAAAGAATCTCGGGACGGGCGCCGCGTCCGGGTGTAAGCCGCCAGAATCCTGTCCATAGTAGGCTGCCCAAGCCTCGAATTTTCTCCTTAATCACCCTGTGTACGCTCGACACAGGTTCAGAATGAGAGACACGCAGTACGCGGTTCTTGGATTTAGCTAGCTTGATTACGGCTTCGCCCTGATCGAGGGATCGTGACAACGGGTATTCGACAAAGACATGCTTGTCCGCCTCAAGCGCGGCAAGAGCGATCTCACCATGACTGTCGTTGTGGGTGAAGATTGCAACTCCATCGACTTCGCCGTGCCGGACAAGATTTCGCCAGTCCGGTATAAACTCCACCTCGTAGCGCCGAGCCAATTGCTCGCCTGTGTGCTGGTTCCGCGAGGCGACCGCAGCGACGTTGGCTGTTTCAATTTTGGAAAACTGGTCGGCACCGGACTTAGCCGCCCCGCCTGATCCAACGATACCTATTCGCAACTTTGACATGATTCATTCCTGAGCGACTAATCTTCTTCAATTTACCTAAACGTCGCCAGGAGTGGGAACATTGTCCTGACAGTGAACCGGGCGAAAGAGGGTTTGGCGCTTGAATGTCATCTCGGCCAGGTGTTTCGGGTGAGGATCCCACTTATGCCACTTGTTGCCTACGACGTTATAGCAGTTGAATATTGCAACTCGGTCAACGGTGTCATCCTCCCACCGTGCGCCGGTGTGGGTAATCGCCTCCGTAAAGAAGAGCGCCGATCCCGCCGGACAACTATAGTCCTCCCACAGAAGGCTGTCCCTATTGTGGGCGGATTTCGGAGTAGGAAAAGCGGCTTTGTGGCTTCCCGTCAAAAACAGCGTGCCTCCGCCGCCCTTCCTAACCGGATTCAACTCCCAAACAACTCTGGTCAATCCGCTATGCGCCTTTCCGGGATTAAGGCGATAGGTGTGTGAATTTCCCGGGAACGTAAACATCCCCTGTCCTCCATGAGGATTGAAATTGTCATGTCCTTTAGATCTGATCGTTAGAAATGTGCTCTCATAACGAAAACCGTAACAGTCCTCGCTTGAGTATCCTGATGACACAAACTCGTTCATGAATCCAAGCACAAGCGGGTGGTCCGCCAATTTCTCAAGCGGTCCTCCGACCGAATAGCGGTGATGTTCGGGAATTGACTCCGGCTCCCTCTTTAGACGATAGCAGAATTCCCGCATTTCCACAATCTCATCGTCTGCCAACACATCGGGAATAGCTATCCAACCCCGAGTATCAAATATGTACTTCTGTTCTTCGGTGAATTCAATTGCCGGTTTGCCGTCGGCGTTTGTCGTAGGTACGGACATAAACATGTCTCCTCTCGTCAGCACGGCTGTAGCGGACGCAGCGCTCTTATTTTTGGTTTACTCCCGAAGAATCTAATACGTGTGAGACTGGCAAAAGAAACCTCTTCTGCCACGCCGGTAAGTGCGGGTTCTAACCGCACAGACACCAACACGCGATTTCTGTTATGCCGGTGCGGTTTCCAACCGCACCGGCACACAACTCTCAATCAACTCTACTAAGAAAGCAAACCACCAAGTATAAGATGCTTTAGAAACAACTCAGTCGAACCTGCAATCCTGTAGGAGCGATTTCCGAATCGCGAATTCATCCTGTTGTGTAAAAGCTGCGCGGTTGCGATTTATTCCCAAACAGGCCCGTAATCTACTAGTCAACTAATCCCTAGCATCCGGCGTGCTTCCTCTGCGGTAGCAACCCGCCGCCCTAACGCGCTGGCAATTTGGACGACGCGCTCGACTAGCTGAACGTTACTCTGTGCGGGAATGCCCCTTTGGTAGAGCAGGCTATCTTCCATTCCGGTACGAACATGACCGCCCATGAGAAGAGAAAGCACATTCACATGGATCTCCTCCAGTCCCAAAGCACAGGTTTGGAAGATGGTATCTTCGGGTAGGTTCTTTATCATCGACAATACGTTGTCCGGGCTGGTGGCGATGCCGCTCTGTTGACCGAAAACGAGCTGTACAAAATAGGGTTTGTCCAGTGCATCACGTGCTATAAGGTGATCTAGAATATCAAGATGCCCGGGATGATAGAGAAACACCTGCGGCTTGATGCCGTGTTCTCGTGCTAGATTCGCCGCCCGCTCGGTATGGTCGAAAGTCGTGGCGTATACCGAACTCGGCGTCCCGACGCCCCCGGTGTAGGATGCCCCGCTTCGAAAGGTCATGGGCCCCGCATTAAGCGACATGAGATCCGGCGCCGCTTCGATCGGTGCCGACCGAAAAAAGTAGGCGGAACCAACTAAGCTGTCGGCAGGAGTTGAAATTTCGGCAACGGTTTGCGAATTGTCTATGAGGATGTCGGGCGCTTTCGCTCGCATCATCGCATTGATCTCGCGGTAGCGGGCAGGGTCATTCGTGCCCTTGGTCGGGTCGTCCGCTTGCCGGGCGTGGATATGAATAATCCGGGCGCCTGCGGCATAAACGGCAGCCGCCTCATCCGCCTGCTCCTCTGCGGTCACCGGCACTCCCGGATTGTCGCTCTTTTGGTGCTCGCCCGTCACGGCAGCACTGATGAGCACCGGAGGCATGCCCTGATGAATCCGTTTGGTGTATTCTCGTGCGTTAGCGTAATCCCACGTAATGTCCATTGTCTGCGGCTTCTTAATCTAGCTCGTTGGTTGGGTTGAGCACGGTGAAACCCAACTATTCAACTTCCATCCAATCCCGTTCTTCCTAATTAACCCAAGTTGCTACCCATTCCCGTAGGTCAGGCTTCTAGCCCGAGCCTCTTATTGGACACGTCGCAAACCGGGGCAATGTAAGTTAAATCGACTGAATCTGCTCGCAGTGGATTGACAAATCCACTGCACACATGCGGATACGGCTTGGATATGTCTATCCAAGCCGAGCAGGATTGCAATATAACACTCGGAAAAATTCAAGTTCAACTATTAACAATTAGGTGGCAACTTGGGTTAATTAATGCGCTATCCGATTTCCAGAGTGATGACGCTAACGCCATTATTGACCGTTATCTTCAAAGAGCGAATCATCGTAATCCGCAAGTGGCAATCTCGGCGTCACACTCGGATTCACGATATTCTCGCGCAGAGGCAAATGCCCGCTTAACACCGACACCACGTTTTGAACCCCGCCTCTGGAAACATCCTGCGCCGCTTGAACGGACGCGGCACCCACGTGCGGCGTTAGCACGACGTTGTCTAGCTCCAGGAGCGGATGGTCCGGTCGCGACTCATCCTCCGTAAACGGGTTTATCCCCTCAAATGTATCCAATCCTGCACCGTTCAATCTCCCCTCGCGAAGAAACTTCACCAGCGCCGTTTCGTCAACCAACGCTCCTCGCGACGTGTTAATCAGATAGGCGCCTTGCTTCATCTTGCGCAACTCCGCCTCGGCCAGCATATGATGCGTGTGGGAGTCCAACGGCACGTGCAGAGACACGTAGTCCGATTCGGCGAGTAGTGTGTCAAGCGATACCATCTCGACTCCCAGTTTGTCGGCTTCGTGGCGGGGCGCCTTCATATTGCGGCGTGTGGCGATCACGCGCATGCCGAAGCCCCTCGCTCGCATCGCCGTCGCCTTTGCCGAGTTCCCGAACCCGATCAATCCCAAAGTCTGCGTCGAAAGCCGCTGGTTGCTTCGCGCCTGCCGTTTCGACTGGCTCCATGCGCCTGCCTCCATCGCCCGTGCCATCTGCGGAAGCTGCCGCGCCAACGCCAACAGCAGCGCCATCGTATGATCCGCCTGCTCCTCTACGCAGAAATACGGGACATTCGTTACCAGAATCCCCATTCGTGTTGCCATCTCCACATCAATCTTGTCCGTGCCGGTGCCGAGCCTCGAAATGACGCGGCAACGCGATAGACGCGAAACGACCGTATCCGGCAAAGAAACCGAGACGGCAAAAAGTGCGTCGCAATCCGCCACGTGTGGAATTATCTCCTCCGGGGAATTAGCCTCCACCTCTACCGGTCTGAGGTGATATTTCTCGCAGAGGGCGGCTTCAATCTCGCCCACTGGAAACAGAGTCGCGTTTAAGCGAACAATCCGGCAATCCTCAAGGTTACTCCAGTTTCTCATATATAAAGGTTCCGTGCAGGTAGGTATAGGTCGCAACCACGATTGACGCTCATCTGAGGCGCATACCCGGATTAAGGATTAGGAACAATCACGCCCTTTATGAATCCGTCCAAACGAACTTCGCCTCCTGCCGCGCGCACCGCGGTGTCGGCCTCGTTCAATTCGAAGTAATGCGTGACCATCTTTTCAACGGGATAGCGGCGAGACTCTACGAGTTTGATGGCTGTCCGCACCGCAGGAGTATCGTGCGTGTTCACGCCTTGGTAGTGTATTTCCTTTACGGCGAGTTTGCTAGTCACTAACGGCACCGATTCCTCTCCCGTGTTCGACCCCAATACAACGGTACCCATGGGGCGCACGAGCTCCAGCGATAACGGCGCGGAGCTAGTGACGCCAGTGAGGTCCATAACCACATCGGCAAACGCGCCTCCCGTGAGTTCATGCACCCTTTGGACCGGATCCTCGACCTGTGAATTGATGAAATGGGTCGCGCCGAAGTTTTCCGCAAGTTCCAGCCGATGGTTGTCATGGTTGAGTCCAATAACGATGATCTGGGCGGCACCCGCTTCCTGTGCGGCTATCACGGCGGCTAATCCCTGTCCTCCCGGTCCTAGGACTACCACCGTGTCTCCCGTGGAAACACCGCCCTTCGTTCGCACCCAGCGGATGCCATTTCCGATGTTGGCGCAGCTCATGGTCGCTGCTTCAGCCGGAACATCCTCGGCAATGCGATGGATTCTCGAGTTCGGCGCGAGATACATGAATTCGCCGTAGGCGCCCCATAGGTGGGGTTTGACGCTCGATGGGATGGGGCCGCCGTAGCCGAGCTGGTCAAAACAGAAACGGTATTCGCCAATCAAACACATGCGGCAGTGGCCGCATCCAAACAGATGCTCAACGACAACTCGATCTCCACGCTTCACACCCCATCTTGCCGACGCTCGGTTTCCCACCTCCTCAACCCGTCCAAGCACCTCGTGTCCCATGATGAGCGGAAATCTTGCGGGGTCCGTCCATTCGAAGATTCGGGGATCGCTCCCGCATACCCCGCACATTTCCACCCTCAGCAAGCCGTCATCCTCTCCTATCACAGGGATATCGAAGGCTTGGATTTTCATCGTCCGCGTCGTAACTGTCACCGCGGAATACGTCTTGTCAGACATAGAAGAGTCGATCGCGCATGCAGGGCGTGTGGAGAGTGGCGGCTTTGCGCCGGCACCCGCTTCTGAAACTCCGCACATACCGTTGCGAGGTAGAGGTGAGCCAGCCCATTTCTAGAGGAAAACATCAACTATGCGAGTATAGATACGGCACCCCATGTTCTAGCGACTGATAGCGGTCTCCAATCTCAAGAATCTGGAGGTTGGTGCGGAGCATCTGCGGCGGTTGCTGGTTGTCCGGAAAAAGGTCATGGTGACAGGGGATAACAACCTTCGCATCGATCTGTTTCGCTAGCAGAGCCGCTTCGCCGGGGGCAAGGTTGCGGAACGCGGGATTAATCACCGTCACCATCACGTCCGGTTGATGTTCAGCCACGCTCGTGGCGATCAAATCGTGATACGCAGTGTCGCCCGTAAAATAGACCGTTGGTCCGCCGGAGATGAACACAAGATAGCCGACATGGGTCAGGTCGTCTCCACCGAACGGAATCGCAAACGTCGTACGCAGGGTTATATCGCCTACTGCAAAGGTTTTGTTGGGCCATACCATGGTTGTTTGGTCGACTGGCACCCCGAGTTCTTCCAGTTTCTCGATCGTTTCCGCCGGCGCGGCATAAGGTCCTTGTCCGCCCGCCGCGCGATATCCGCTTAGCGTTTCAGGATCAAGGTGATCTTGGTGGCTGTGTGTCATCAGATAGAGATCGATTCCAACCAAGTCTCCAGGAGCGAGCGGCGGCGGCACCAATCGATCCATGTTGTACCCGACTTCGTCGCCTAGTGCTTTGCAAGAATTTGTCAGATATGGATCGAGAGCAACGACCTTCCCGGATGGGCTCTTGATGAGAAATCCTGCCTGCCCCAGCCACCAGAGTGCTACGCTCCCGTTAGGCACGGAATATTGCTGAACATCCTGCATTGAAAAAGTGCTCATTATTGATTCCTTAGTAGTTGTGAGACTGTGCCGGAACTCGGGCTTTTCGCAACCGCTTGGTTCCAGACTGTGGAAACATCAATTTACGGATTAGCCTACGAGCTAAGCAATCTTCAATCATAAACCTTACAAGATGGCAAAGACCACAGCGCCTCGACCGCTCCTGCTAGATTGAAGAACCTATCGGATTTTATAAAACCCTTTACCTTCAATTCTCTCGCTTGAAATGATTGAACGTGCCGTCGAAAGGAATCTTCCAACCTTCCAGCCTCCCGATCCTCTAATCCTGTTCCTATATATTGCTTCAGCAGAAATGCTACAATCCAAAAACCTGCTCAAATCCTTCCAGTTCGTATCTGCCGGACGGTTTCTTGAAATGCGCTCTCTAGCATTACCTGATCGTCGACGTATGCACCGAACCCGTCCGAACCTGCTTCGACCATCGCTCGTGCTGCCGAAACTGTTCGCTCAACAAAACCGCCGATCGGTATTCCGCCGCCGCCATTCTTCCCGAGCACCGTGCCGTAGATTTTGCACCTTTTGCCAACAACGTCCTTCACCGCGGAAATCTCTTTCTTGATTCTAGCCGCATCTACATACCATGAGCCGGTGCCACTATTCGGATAGCTTAGTGGATAGTGCGGATCGATGATCCAGAATCTTGGGTGTAATGCGTCGACCAAACCCTCCTCAACCCAAGTAGGCCAGTCTAACATCAGCTTGTACGCGCCGTCCGGGTCAGCCCAAACCCCTTCGGTGGCGACCGAGATTTCGACTTTTCTGTCTAGTTTTGAGAGCTGCAACCTCAGCTCTCTCATCAACTGGGTGTAATAACTCGCGCGCAGACGAGTCCACGCTTCGTCATCGCTGTCGACTTCGCGCGGGTCTACTCCGTAGGTTTCGATGTAGTCGTCAATAGCGGGGGCGTCATATCCCAGCGGCCAGACCTTCTCGCCTTCAGCCAAGACTTGCACAAATTCCAATTGAACGCCGTCTGCTCCAAATTCGCGCACGTACGCTACAAGGGCGGCTATGACATAGTCTCGGACTTCGGGATACGCCAAAGACATGTAGCCAACATCGTAGCCCAACACCTGCTCGCCAACCTCCCAATCAAGCCAACTTCTCCCATCCCGAGTTTTGGACATGTATTCCGGATGCTCAACGGCAAATCGGGGTATCCTGCCATCGGGAACGATACGGCGCGGGACTGCTCGACGCGAGCCCGTCCACACCCCTGCGACAGCCACGAGCGTGTACGGGTGCACTTCAACACCTACCTGATGTGCATTTTGACAGAGATTCAGAAACAATTCGCGGGACTTGTCGCTCGGATACAGGTCATAACATTCGATTTTCGAGGTCCGTTGACGTCTGCGGCACCTCAGCCACTCATGGCTCTTCAGCACCCCTTCATAGAAGGTGGAGATTATTTTCTGTACGCCGATCTCGGCACTTTTCGCGGGAGACCAATTTGGATTTACGATGGCTATGTCCATCATCTAATAGTTCATCTCAATTCACGGCGAGTTCCCCCGTGGCGGGACCGTACTTTTTCTTGTCTATGTGCTCACGCCGCCATTGGCAAGGGCGTATAGATATTTGAACCGCCGGTGCGATCCTCGCCGCGCAGGAGATAGATGTGATGATTGGAATTCAGAATGGGATCATTACAACGCACCGTCGCGGGCATATAACGCATCGTGTAACCGCATCGTCGTCTCCCTGAAGTATTTGGGTTGGAACCGTGAATGGTAAAGCCGTCATGAAAGTGACATTCACCGATTTCTAATTCCAGATCGACGACTTTCGACGGATCTACGTCATCCGCGACGACCTCGTGGCGAAACAGGTTCTCGTCGTGGTTGTCCACCTCCTCGTACCGTCGATCTCTAAGTTTATGACTTCCCGCGATTACCTGCATACACCCATTCGCAACTACGGATTCGTCAACCGCTAACCACATGGTGATTACGCGCATCGGCTCCAGGCGCTTACCCCAATAAACACCGTCTTGATGCCAAGGCACCGCCAAGCCGTCCCTCGAACGTTTGCTGATAAAATGACTCGACCAGAGCACAATGTCCGGACCAATAAACCGTTCTATGACGTCCAACACACGGGGATGCGCCAAATACTTGAACAGAAATGGGTCTTCGAAATGCGGCACATCCATCTGCTCCGGACGTTTGCCTTCGGGCAACGAGGCTATCATGTCATCGACGTGTTCACGCAATGCGATTAACTGCGGCTTCGTGAAAATCCTCCCAAACTTAAGAAAACCGTGCTCTCGGTAGAAATCCACTTGCTCGTCGGTAACACTGGTTTCAGTCTCCCAATCCTCATCTGTTATGAAGCTACTCATCTTGGTTTCCACCTCGCATCTGTTGGCTGGAATGCCCCCGCCGAAATCGCGGATATTGATGATCGTTCAGATCTGGCTTAGCTTCCTAGGGACTCTCCCTCTCCCTGTCGAACCGTTAACACTCTGTCAATTCCGGGCACATCGAACCGTTCGTGGGTCCCGTCGGGCCAAACCACCTCAATCGCCTCAACGCTCTCAAGTTCGCCCAAACCGAAATGCGCTTTGAAATCACTGCTGCTGAGGTAACTGTAAGCAGGCAGCACAAGCCCGATGAACTTGGTTTTCGCCGTCACAACCGTCACCCGTGCCCCTATGGCGTCGCGTTTGCCGGTCATCGCCCGGATTGACAGCCAGTGTGTTCCCGGAGAAGGCGCATCATTCCTGAATACCCTCGGCGTCCCCCAGATGTTCCCGACAACGAAGTCGAGGTCTCCATCGCGGTCAATGTCGCCGAAAGCCAATCCGCGGCTGACCTCGACTTGTGAGGTGAAGTTTCCGCCTTGATCGCCTACGTTGCTGAACTGTCCATTTCCATCATTCTCAAATAGCAGGTTTGGCTCCGCGTAGGGATTCCAGAACCTACCGATGTTGGCTCCCGGCTGCACGGCGCCGCGCATGACACGCCCGTTTACAAGAGCGATATCAAGGTCGGCATCGTGATCGAAATCAAAGAATCCGCATCCGAACCCGGTAAACGGCAAATCTATGCCCGCGAATCCGGAGCTATCGGTTGCATCGCTGAAGATCCCATACGACGACGCCACGTAGAGGGTGTTCGTCTCCCTGTGAAAGTGCGTCATAAATAGGTCAAGCTCGCCATCTCGATCCACATCTCCGACGGTCACTCCCATGCTGGCTTCCGCCTTGCCCTGCGTGTTGAACGCCAAGCCTCGCATAATGGCTTCATCGTAGAAAGTGCCCGATCCCGAGTTGACCCAGAGTCGATTTGCCTCTCCATCGTTGGCGACGTATAGATCTACCAAGCCATCCGCGGTGAAGTCCGCGCATACGACACCCAGCCCCTTATCGGAAGAGATGATTCCCGCCTCGGTAGTTACGTCACTGAAGGTCCCGTCTCCGTTGTTCCGATAGAGCGAGTCCGGAATGCCTTCAAAACTCTGGGGACCGCAATAATCGCGAGCGTCGCTCAGTCGTTGACAGGTGACGGCAGGGTCAAATCGGAGATAACGAGCCACGTAAAGATCAAGATAACCGTCGGCATCGTAGTCCAAGAACGCGGCGGATGTGCTCCAGCCGCCGCCCGAAAACCCGGCTGCATCCGTTGTGTTGACGAACGTGCCGTCGCCGTTATTTCGATAGAAGGTATCCGGACCGTAGTTGGTGATATATAGGTCTAAATCGCCGTCATTGTCCGTGTCCCCGATAGCCACGCCCTGTCCGTAGCCGGCATCGTCTAGCCCGGCGCCCTCTGTTACGTCGGAAAACGAGCCGTCCGCCTGGTGCTGGAAAAGGCGAAAGTGTGTCCAAAAGAGTCCTTTCAGGTATACCCCCGAGATTTCCGACTCGCTTAACTCCGTTTCCTCGAATGGTTCGTCGAAGAGCAAGGATCGGATGTGAAGCAGATCGAGGTCGTTATCGCCGTCGTAGTCAAAAAGCGCGACTCCGCCTCCCATGATCTCCGGTAACGTATAGGTGCCATTCGAAGGCCACCGCTCGGAAGAATCGTCAAATCCCACTGCCGATGTTATCTCCGTAAAAAGCGGCTTATCCCGGCCTGCTACATCGTTGGTTTCGAAGGGAACGAATGTAAGTACACAGGCGAGACCGATGGATACGAGTCGCGGAGTGATTTCGATTTGTCCGAGCATAAAGGAAGGTCGAGTTGAAGATCGCTAGAGAACGTGTATCAAAGTTCGGATTATACACAGATATTAACCTCTTGTAAAGTGATTTTGGAGCCCGAGGCAATCGTGCTCAATCCGACGGGATCTTCCTTCGTCAAGTCGACGGCTGTTCGCCTTTATCTTCGCACAAATACCCTGCCCATGGACTCACGCACCCTAATATGCAGCGTTCGGCGGGCAGCACATGCAATTAAGCAAAGGATCGACCGACAGAAAGCAACTGGACAAGAGTTTTGAGATTTGTTTGACAGCGTATCTTTGACGGGGTACTATTTTCCGGCTGGAGAAGGCATCATATTCTAAGGACATTATAATATCTTTCAACTGCAAAGGAGCCAAACTATGTATAAACGCCTTCAGGCGCTTGGTATAGCGGTATTTCTATTATTGATATCTACGGCGGATGCCTCGGAGAGCAAACCGGTGATTGGCGGCACACTGATTTTCGGTCGTGGCGGGGATTCTGTGGGGTTGGACCCGGCGCACGAGGAGGATGGCGAGTCATTCAAGGTGTGCGAGAATATTTACGACACGCTGGTACAATATCAGGATGAAAGCACGGAGGTTGAGCCTGCTCTAGCCGAATCGTGGGATGCGTCGGATGATGGTCTGACGTGGACATTCCACCTGCGGAAAGGCGTAGAGTTTCACGACGGCACGGAATTCAATGCGGATGCGGTGTTGTTCTCGTTGAACCGTCAACATGAACCGGATCACCCCTTCCACAATGTCGGCGGCACGCCCATCTACTGGTCGTATACCGGATTGGCGAAAATCGTAGAGAGAATTGTCGCCTTGGACGACTATACTCTTCAGATAGTTCTCAACCAGCCTTATGCACCCTTCATCGCCACGTTAGCCATGGGGCCGTTCGCGATTGTCAGCCCGACTGCGGTAAAGAAATGGGGCGAGGATTACACCAATCACCCGGTTGGCACCGGACCGTTCAAATTTGTGCGTTGGGATCGGGGAGATAAGGTTGTCCTTGAGGTGAACAAAGACTACTGGGGCGGGCGCCCCAATTTGGACCGCATCATTTTCCGATCCATTCCGGACAATTCCGTGAGGCTCATCGAATTGCAGAACGGCAGCATCCATGTGATGGAGTTTCCCAATCCGGACGATCTGCCCCAGATCCGTCAGGATCCGAACCTCAACGTCGTTGAGGGACCCGGTATGAATGTGGGTTACCTCGCGTTCAATATGGATAAGAAGCCGCTGGATAACCTCAAAGTTCGTTTGGCAATCAACCACGCCATTAACAAACCTGCAATTGTCGAACATCTCTATCAAGGAATGGGTATACCCGCCAAGAATCCCATTCCGCCTACGATGTGGAGCTATGATGATGGGATAGAGGATTACGCTTACGATCCGGAGAGGGCAAAGCAACTATTGACGGAAGCCGGTTATCCGGATGGATTTACGACAACCTTATGGGCATTGCCGGTGCCGAGACCTTATATCCCCGATGGTCGAGCGCTAGCCGAAGTGATGCAGTCCGACCTGCGGCGCGTCGGAATTGAGACCAAGATTGTGACCTACGACTGGGGCACATACCTCGAAAAAACGAAATACGGCGAGCACGACATCGCCATGCTGGGTTGGTCGGCAGACATCGGCGACCCCGACAACTTCTTCTACTACCTCTTGAGCAAGTCCGCAGCCAAAAAACCGGCGGGCAATATCTCTTTCTATCGGAGCGACACCATGCAGGAGGTCCTCGATCAAGCGAGGTCAATCACCGACCGCGAAAAGCGGGTTGAACTGTACAAAAAGGCGCAGGAAATCTTCCACGCCGATGTTCCGTGGGTGCCAATCGCGCACTCCAAGAAAGCGGTGATTACTAACAGGCGCGTGAAGAATCTGAAGTTGCATCCAACGGTGTGGCGGTATTTCAGGCAGATCTGGCTTGAGTGATGGGCCGTGATAATGTCACCGGCAAGGTTTCTGCGAATAGGCCTTCCAAATGCTAGTTGAATTTAATCGGCGCGAAGCCCTTGCTATAGTGCATGCGCGCTACTTCAGTTTTCAAGGGATATCTGATACCTGCATCGGCAGCCAATCCACGATGTGAAGGCGTCAAGGCTCGGCTTCAATAGGTTTCCAATTCCATCATCGTATCTAGGAATTAAGGAGCAGAATTGAGTGTATTTATGCTTGAGCCCTTCGTACATCATCTTCCCTACGGGCTAACAAAGTATAGTAGATATCGCAATATTGTTTCATTCCAATGGCTTCCGTTAAGGTAATTCGTTTGATAGGCAATTTCCTTTGTTCTAGCTGCATTCCTATTTTCAAATAGTCTAGCAATTTAGTCGATGTAGTAAGAAATTCACTCAGTTGAGTATGAACAGCGAATTTGAAGTCCGTATGGCCGTCCCAATCACCACTAACACGTAACAAGGTCTTTAAAACCATAAAAAAATGTTCAAATGCACTTGCTTCAACACGAAGGTGAAGATCATTTGTACTTAACAAAGCGAGTCCATTGAGATATAAATCTAATGCTTCCCCGTATCGTGGATTGGAATGACAAGATTTGAGAATATAAACAAACATGCGGTTCGTAAATCTTAAATCATCTTCTGTCAGGACTAGATGTCCCCAATCAATACTCAATTCAGGGGAAATGCTTATTCTTGCTTCTACATCATTTTCTAAATCCACGATTTTCTCATAAAACCGGGACACATCTTTTTCAACATGCCACCAGAACAGCCCCATGGTTCCAATATTCAAAGCGGCAACAAATTCGGAACTAATCGCCTTTGCCGAGTTCCACAATGCCTGCACAGGCACTCGCTTCCCCAGTGTGAGTTCACAAATAAGCTCATTCTTTCTTTTCTTGTTTGAGTTATAGATTTTAATGATAGACCCACAATTCTCATTCCATTCATTTGTGGCTTTTGGGCGAATAGAATGTGAGGCGCTATAAATACGGAATTTCACTTTCCATTTGGGTTCATCGCCCTCAACTCCCTCAACTACACCCTTTTCCAATTCCTGCTGAAGAATCTCTCTTGATTCTCGTTCACTCTCGGAAAATTCTTCGCGCAACCATCTAATCCAATCGGGGACGCTTCTTAATTCTCCTAACTTATCCAAAGAGGCACTACTGAAGATGAGGCGTCTGTGTTCTGGATTGTTTGACACATAGTGAAACCAATTTAAGTCTTCCAATCTTGCTTCGTCAGGAGAATCGTTAATATCATATCCTTTTTCTAGATTTAACCGAGATTCGGCAAATTTTGCCAAACTGTCAGCTTCATCATCTGAAACCCTATTTTCAGGAAGTAAGGGCCTGTGTGGATTTGTATATAGGGACTCAAGGCGCCTTTCATGGATGTTCTTAGCAAAACCTCGATATGATTCAAAATCCTCCTTTGTGACGCGTTTTTGTTCAATAAATGGAGTGAAGATAGCCCAAAATAGTTTCTTTACATGATCGTCTAGCGAAATATGTGTTTCAACGTCATTCTCATCAAATCTCAAGCTCGAAAAACCCACCGATAGAAGTTCGGCTTTGCCGACTTCCTCCATCGCAAGTACTGTTAAATGATAACGGATATGAGCTGTGTTTTTGCCGTTTAGGGCTCCGGCTGAATTTAGCAGTTCTTTAGCGTTTTCCAGGCAAGCCTCTCTTGCCTCGCGCCAGTGTTTCATAGTTGCTTCACTTAGTTGTCTCATAACGGTTTTCCTTGAATTTGGTGCATTTGATTCCAACGTGTCGTTTGAAACGCTGAGAAAAGTTAGGAACAGTAACGAAACACCGATTACAACGGTTGTTTCTCGTAGAAGGTTATTCTCCTTCCTGCGATGTCCCGCTAGGTAAACAATCGCCTCATTGCTGTTCTAGCAACTGTCATCCTTCGTGTTTTTTTACCAGTCTTAATTAAGCGTTTAAGGTCTTGAATATATCATCAGTTCAAAAACCATAATATGCTCCCATTTCCGTTTCGCCCGATGAGTCGCAACCCGTTTGGTGTGCCGGCTTTTCACGCCAAATCCAGCGTCACTGATGATTTCTTCCAGATTCTCAATGGCTTTGGAACCAGATGCATCTGCGTATCCGAGGAGTATCCGCCCATCCGGATTCAGGAATTTGTGGACGTCGTGAAAGAACCGACCTACAATTTGCTGTCCCTCGTCGTGAATGGCGAGTTCCGCACGATTACGCGCCCGTGAAACCACCCACGGGGCGTTGAAAATAATCAGATCGAATCGACGTCCATCTGGCACCGCTTCAAAAAGGTCCGCCGCCGGCAGCAACTGAATTAATCCCGCATGGTTTGAGCTACGTGTCACATTATATCGGGTCGTCGCAACCGCTTCCGGCAAGAGATCCGACGCGAAAACCTTCACTTCCAAATCTGCTAATTCCTGCGCCGCCAAGAGTGTCAAGCAGCCGCTCCCGCACCCAATCTCTAACACCTCCGCCCGCTGAGCCAGGTGTCTCTTAACTGATTGAAGCCCATCTTGAAAACACACGATTGTCTCCTGTGAACGCGGCGCTAACACATTCTCGAACGCGACCAAAGAACTGCCGAGTGCCGGAATCGGATACTCTTGAGAAAGCGCCGTCTTGAGTTTCTGAACAGTAGTAATCGGCAGTAGGAATGGACGCTCTTCGTTCGCGCCCGGGTTTTCCCCGACCAATTCAAGGAGATACGGGAGATTCGGAGGTGGATCGATTTGCAAGTTTCCCTCCCCGTTCGCATAACACATCAAGCGCAATAGCGCCGAAGCGCTTTCGTTGCGGTTTGGACGTTTCTCGCGCGATTTGAAATCTCGGCGGCGTTTCGGCTTTTCTAATCGCGGCGCAAGTTCCTTCTTTTTGCGTTCCACGTAGTCCAAAACCTCGACAATCCGATCCCATCTTCCGGAGAGCACCGCCACGCCGCCGCGCCGGAGGTGGGTGAAGATACGGTCTAGTTGCCCAAGGTCGCTGTTTGTGAAATGTCTGAGGGAGGCATCGTCCGAGGCGAGTTCTCTGAATTGCGCGGGAACAAAAACCTCGCCTAGGTCGCTGAGTGGGTGAAAGGCGTGCATCGGGATGGGGTGATGCTGAGTTGGTTTAAGGTTAGACGATTAACCTGCCTGAGAAACGACTGATACAGAAACCAAATCTTCAAGAAAAACTCGGTTTCTTCTTACGATATTGAAACAATCCGTCCTGTCTTGACCGATTCGGCTTCTTTGTAACAGAGCGCTAGTGCGTCCCTTGCGCCGAACGCAGATAGCGCTGCTGGTTTGTAGCCGCCCCTGATTGCGTCGACGGCGTACTGAATCTCATCGGTGAAGGCGTCTATGGGGCCCGTCTCCCCAAGGTCGACCTGCTGAACCTCGCCCGTCCCAGTCAGCAGCGTTAGCGGCATCGAAGTCACAGCTTGACCACCGAGCGTGGCAAACTCATAAAGCAAGGTGGCACTCTCAAGGTAAATCTCGAATCCGTGCGAGAATGCGCGTCCGCTTTGGGACATCCCTCCCGACGAACAGCTAATTGAGAGGTCTTTGTCGTTATAGATGTACTGCGTCGTCAGAGAGGTGGCGAGACTATCGGTTGCCAGCGTTCCTCGGGAGAATACGGCATTGGGCACCCCGCAGAGGAGTTGGACGAAGTGCGTGTCATGGATGTGCAGGTCGATCCCCGGTCCGCCGCTTCTCCCTATTTCTTCCAAATCGTATGTCTTCTTCGGCTTGGAAGTGACCCGTTTGAAGTGCGCCCCAAGCAGTTGTCCGTAGTCCCCGCTCTCGACCGCGTTTTTTGCGTAAGCGAATTCGGCGAAGAAGGGAAGTACATGCGCCACCATGAAGTGTCGACCGCTCGCTTTCCCAGCCTCGACCATCTCGGTGGCATCGTCGAGCCGAATCGAGATCGGTTTCTCAACGAGCACATGTTTTCCCGCCTCAAGCGCCGCGATACTAACCTCTTTATGCAGTTGCACCGGAAGACAGATGTCTACCAAGTCGACCTCCGGATCGGCGAGGAGATCTTCAATCCGGTTGTATTTTTGAAGATGGGAGAGATCCTCCTTACCGCCCCGGGGCCCGAAATTCCCCTGAATGGAGGTCCAGTCGCCCTCGAGTTTTTTCCGGTCGCGCGTACAGATTGCGACAACCTCGGCGCCCGAGACCCTCCTAATGCCGTAGTAGTGAATCATCCCCATGAAGCCGATGCCAATAATTCCGATCCGTACCAAACTTCCTCCTAAGGATTCTCCGCTTGCGCCAAAACTCGTTCAACCATCTCCTCCCACCTGTCTTCAAAACGCTCGCCAAATTCGGCTTTGCCTCCCGTCGCGCGGGGGCCCCGCAGCATGGGTCGAGTCGTTATGTCTTCTTTCGACTTTTCTACGCCGCCAAAATCGTTGTGAAGAAAATGGAGGGCAACGCCTGCACGATCCGAATCGGAGAGATTGGCCTTTGTGCAGTGCGCCACGCCGTAACAAAAGAACACAACACCCCCAGCTTTCATTTCGACGGGTACGGCACGGTCTTCCGGCGGATCGCATCGGATGTGATGATCGCTACGCGGATCTCGGTAGTGAGGGTAAGATTCTCGGTGACTGCCGGGAATCACGTGCAGACATCCGTTTTCGACGTTAGCGTCATGAATCGCAATCCACATCGCGGTGCCGCGCAACGGGTCGGCAATCTTGAAATAGGCGTTGTCCTGATGCCAGTTTGTACCGGTTCCTACCTTGGGCGGCTTCCAAAACGCTTGATCCAGTGCCAGCGTGAAATCGTCCCCGATGAGTTGCTCCACGACGGAAAGCACTTTCGGGTTGAATGCGAGCGCCTTGTGCAGATCGCTTCGATTGTTCAACGGAATCACTTGCAGGTTCTGCCGTTTTCCCCGATCGTCTCGTTCTGTTCCATCCTCTTGAACGGCGCAGTTAATTCCCCTTCCGCTTTTCAATTCGACATCGTACATCCGCGCTAGTTCAAGCCGAAGCGCCCGTGTCTCCCGCGGCGTGAAGAATCCTTCAAACCAGATACACCCGTCGTTTTGGAACCGATCAAGTTGTGCTTTGGATAACTGCATTTACCGAAGAAAGTGCTTTCTCACCTTGGTAGGGTGGACGTTATACTGTTTCGCTCAAATAATAGCGCATATAATGCCTTAATTATGTCATTCACCTTTACCGTAGGCGGGGCATCTTGCCCCGCTTTGGACAGACTTGATTGACGCTAACAATGCACTGCTAATATATAGAAATGGTATTATCTGCCATCTCGTGCCACTGGTGCATGGAACACTCTGTCAAAAACCCCTATAAGAACGGTTTTCAGATCCCCTACACATCCGGTCTAAGCGCCCCCGGCACAATGATAGAGTCAACCATGCCGTGCAAGATCTTTTTGTCCGCGGGACACACCACGGCTTGAATCCCGCCCAATCGAACCTTATCTCCTGTCACGAAGTAGTAGGGGCGAAGGAGAGGTCTTCCAATCATCTCCTGCACCTCGCCGTAATCAAAATCGTAGTAATCCATCCGAACTCGCTTGGCTTTGTGAAATCTCTGCAAAACATAGGGAGTCCGTTCAAAGCTAACCAGCGCGTTTTCCACGGCGGTCGTCCAATCCTCGGTAGAGAGGTCGTGTCCAATCGCCACGCCTCGGCTTCCCCACGCCAGTTCCGAGAACCCCGATGGCTTAAGTACCAGTTCACGTTCGCGTTGCGTGCCGGAGATAATCTGGCGCCAGTTTGTAACGGGAAGATCGCCAATTTCAAGTCCCGGTATTACCGCATGCGGCGGAAGCGGGCGCGGATCCAGCAACCAGGTCTGGGGAATAACCTCTCGCAAGAAGGGGTAGGTCTTTTTTCCAAGTTCTCTTCGCCAGAACGGTTCCAGCATGGGATGGCAGAACAGAGCAAATAGCGACTTCTCCTCCAGATAGGATTTCGGCGGCGGAGTCATCACAATCGTGCGCTTCTTTGCGGCGTAGATCATCAGTTCAACCTTAGGTATGTTCGGCAGGTCAAACAGCTCAAAGAAGCGATAGAGAACGTCGACTTGAACCCTCCCAAGTGCAGATTCAAGGTACAAGCCCTGTTCCGTGAAAACTATCTCATGCGGTTTGACGGTGTATGCATTCAGGCAATTCTCGCGCAGAATCGATGCGAACCATTCCATCTCGGCCCGGTAATCTCCGGCTTCATCCGATACAACGATCGCCAAGGTAGGACATTCCTGCTTCGCGGTAAAACGAATCATGTCCGCGAAGGCGAGAATCATGCCGTTGCTTCCTCCGGCAACATCGTAATCAAGTTGTCCGTACTGAGTCGACAGATTTGCAGTGAATCCAATCCCGCCCGGAACAGAATCCAACTCCGTTATGACCATTCCGTCGTCGGCGGGTATAATGTCGGGGCGAATAACTTGCGGGAGCTGGCTCTTCAAACGATTCATCCGCCCCTGTTGAATCACTGTTTCCGGTTTTCCTTGGTCAAGGTAAGCAGCTATCCACGAAGGCTGAATGCCGCGGGCGCTTTGTGAATATAGGAGATTGCATGCTTTGTAAAACTGCAGAAGATGGCTCCCGAGCGTTTCAAACCATTCCAACTCTGTCTGGGAGATCCAGAACGGTTCCGGGGAGATCCGCCAAGCCGTGTTGCTGTCAGGATGGGTATCTCTTTGCTCTCCGGTGAACAGTCCTCCCTCCGGCATTTGGCCGTTAATAAACAGGCATTTATCTTTACTATCCAAACTCCAACTCCTGTAAAAAACCAATGGACGGTCTTAACGTAGAAAAGGGTATCGTACGAAGATTATATTGCACATTCAATCATAGTGAAAAACTACTATTGAGCCTCGAAATCAGTGATTTAATCTTATTAGGACTTAGCGGTTGAACGCTTTAGAAGGTACTAGAACCTGTGCCATGATTATGAGGTCGCGACCAGGAGGTCGCTCCTACAGAGGATGGCTAATCCATATTTACTTAACGCAAGTTGCTACCCATCCCCGTAGGTCGGGCTTCTAGCCCGACCCTCTCATAGAATACGTCGCAAACCGGGGCAATGTAAGCTAAATCAACTGAATCTGGTCGCCATGGATTAACAAATCCACGGCACACATGCGGATACGGCTTGGATATGTCTATCCAAGCCGAGCAGGACTGCAATATAACACTCGGAACAATTCAAGTTCAATTATTAACAATAGGTAGCAACTTGGGTTACTTAAGAAAATGAACCATCTAGTGGTTTACTCACTAAATACATATGGTAAGTGTTGGTAGTTGACATTGTCGGAACTGTGATTCATAGGATTATGAGATTACCTTGGTTGTCAGTGTTTAGTTGCCAGTGATGAGTTGACTAACGCTATACATTGAAACTCACGGGGATTTCAGTAAGAAACCGAGTTTTGAAGAAAAAACTCGGTTTCGATATGCGTTAAATACTTAGCGAGTAGACCATTTAGGAGCAATGGCGAAGGTATTCTGCGCAACTGACTGTTCTACGTATTACGAATTACGTATTGTTTGTGCACCCATCGTCTTCTGTGAATCAGGGAAATTTGCCATGATTCCATACATACCAACAATTGTACCAATATATCACCGAGAGATGGGGGTGTCAACTCTATTTCCTTGCGGTTCGCCTACTCGAACAGTCAATCATGATCACAAGGCAGTAGAGATTAGATATGTGAAAAACCGGCTAGGGATGATACAATATGGGTAGAACTAGCGCCGTTGAACGCCTCGGTGCCTGATGATGGTGATTCATTACGGGAACTCGCATTGACAAAGCCACAATTCCCGACGCCGGATGAATCGTGGTTGAGCTAACTCACGTTTCTACTATACCAAGAGCCGGACTATCGGACTGGGTTACGCACAGGAAGCAGAAGGAGGGATAGACAGATGGCACCTGGTCTCACTGAAATCCTAATTGTTGTAGTGATCATAGTTCTACTTTTCGGAGCGAAACGAATCCCCGGACTTGCTCGTGGGCTTGGAAAAAGCGTGACATCGTTCAAAGCCGGGCTGCGTGAGGAACCAGAAAATGAGAAAGCTGAGGACGAATCGGAAACTGAAACGAAAAAGTCATGATTACCTATAGCACTATCAATCCACAGAGGCAAAAAACATGAATGAGAAACTGCCCGATTTTCTCGAAGGAGTCATCAAGCAATATCCTGAGGTGTGGAAAGCATATCAAGATTTTGGCGAAGCGTGCGGAGGCGCTGGACCAATGGACCAGAAAACGGCGCGCCTCGTCAAACTGGCGCTCGCCGTTGGCGCGAAGTCGGAAGGGGCAGTGCACTCACACACACGTCGTGCCCTAAAGCAGGGAATTAGTCCGGAGGAGTTGCAGCAAGTCGCTCTGCTTGCGGTAACGTCTATCGGTTGGTCTCCAAGTATGGCGGCACTGTCTTGGATCCAAGATGTGGTTGACCGAAGTTAAAGATAATATGAAGTTGTCATAACCTCACCGAGAGGGGCTTGTGTCACAAACGGGACTATTCATCACGTTCGAAGGTGTGGAAGGAGCCGGGAAATCCTCGCAAATCCGGCGGTTAGCCGCGAGCTTGGAAAAAGAAGGAGTTGCGGTGTTGGTTACGCGCGAACCCGGTGGAACACCAATTTCCGAACGCATTCGCGAGTTGCTGCTGGAGCGTAAACATCACAAAATGGTAAGCACCACGGAATTGCTGTTGTACGCAGCCGCACGATCGCAACACGTCGCGGAACGCATAGCTCCCGCCCTCGCGGAGGGTCAAACTGTTATCTCGGATCGATTTGGGGATGCGACGACCGCTTACCAAGGACACGGGCGCGGATTGGACCTTGAACTTATTCATCGCCTCAACCGCGTTGCGACGGGCGGATTAGTGCCGGATTTAACGATTGTCTTGGATGTACCGGTTAAAGTTGGTTTGGGGCGCGCACGTCGCAGACGGCGTTCGATGGACCGTTTGGAAATCGAGACGCTCGAGTTTCATCAGCGCGTTCGAGACGGCTACCATGCCATTGCCAAACAAGAACCTGACCGTGTTGCGGTGATAAACTCTCGGCGAAATCCCAAACGGGTGCATTACGAAATCCGAGAACTCGTCAACCAACGCATCACGAGCTGAATGGTCTTTTCACTAAGTATTTAACGCATGTAGAAACCAAGTTTTTTCTTGAAAACTTGGTTTCTTCCCTAAATCCTAGTGGCGTCAAGGTGACGGTTCGGTGAAATCATTACTTACAACTAGCCACCGGCAATCAAGGAAACCTCATAATTTCATAAAACCCGGTTCAGACTAGCATCAGGGCGCCCCATAACCACTTTCCATTTAGAAAAAGCCACAAAACAATCCGGCATTCTACTACTTAAGATACGCCATGGAACAGACAATCGTTGGTCACGAACAAATAATCGCTCAACTGTACCATGCAATCCAAACGAACCGCATTGCCGGGGCATACCTGTTCGTCGGTCCCGCTGGCGTGGGAAAGGAAACGGTTGCAAACCATTTCGCAAAATCCATAAATTGCCTCGAACTCGATGACGGTGCATGTGGAACCTGCATCTCCTGCCGAAAGACCGATGATGGCAACCATCCGGACACACAAATCGTCAGCCCTTCGGGGGCGTGGATAAGAATCGACCAGATTCGCGAACTTCAGAAACGTATTGTCTACCGCCCGTATGAAGGAGTGCGCAAAGTCGCTATTCTGAGAGAGGCGGAGCGCATGAATTTGGAAGCCGCGAATTGTCTTCTCAAAACGCTAGAAGAACCGCCAGCCGAGTCGGTGCTGATACTGCTAACGAGCAATCTTGATGCGCTACTCCCTACAATCCGTTCGCGATGCCAAATTATCAAGTTCAATCCGTTGAGACCCGATGAGTTGGGACGTTATCTGAATGAGCGGTACCAACTGGAAGAACGTGAGGCGTTGTCCGTTGCCACGCTTGCTGGCGGTGCGGTTGGTAGGGCATTGACCCATCTTGAATCTCGCGGCGCTCAAGGATCTGAGCCAGATCAAGGTGTAGATGCAGAGATTCCTGAGATCCTTGCGGCGACGGATAGGCTTGCCGCCTTTCGGATTGCCGAATACTATAACGAGAATCCGGACCAGTTGGACATTCTTGTCGAATGGTATCGCGATCTGCTGCTTTTGCATCAAAACGTAGCTCCCGATGTACTGACGCACATCTTCCACCTTGATGCACTAAAACAGCTTATTCCGCGCTATTCACGATACCGTCTCCAGTCGGCAATCAAGACTGTTTTCGAGACGAAAGATTCACTCAGCCGCAATATCAATGCGACGCTGGCATTAGAGGTTATGGTTCTAAAGTTGATGAGCGATTGAACTCAAGGAGAAGAGCGCTACACCATGAGCAAATTCTACATTACGACGCCGATTTACTATACGAACGCTGAACCGCACGCCGGACATGCGTACACAACCATTGCCGCCGATGTGCTGGCGAGATATCACCGCCTCAAAGGGGATGAGGTGTTCTTCCTGACTGGCGTGGACGAACACGGGGAAAATATCCAAAAGGTTGCCGATCAGAAGAACATCTCCCCGCAAGCCTATTGCGATCAGGTTGCTCCGACGTTCACCACACTCTGGAAACGACTGAATATCTCGTACGATATCTTTCTGCGTACAACAAGCGAATTGCACAAGAACGGCGTAAGAAAGTTTCTAAACACTCTCTACGATACGGGACATATATACAAAGGCAAATATGAGGGGTATTACTGTCGTCCGTGTGAACGCTTTTTCACCGAGAAGGAGCAGGGAGAAGACAAGACCTGTCCTATCCACAAATTGCGGTTGGAATGGGTAGAGGAGGACAACTACTTCTTTGCGCTATCTAAGTTTCAAGATCGGTTGATTAAACATATTCAAGAAAACCCGGAATTCATCCAACCGTCGGCGCGTAGTAATGAAATACTTAGTGTGTTGGAGTCGGGGCTGGAGGATGTGAGCATCTCGCGAGCGTCTGTCTCGTGGGGCATTCCCCTGCCGTTCGATCCCGAGCATATCTCCTATGTGTGGATCGAGGCGTTGAGCAACTACATCACCGCGTTGGGATATGCGGCGGACAAGGATCGCTTTCGAACCTTCTGGCCCGCCGATGTCCACCTGATGGCGAAAGACATCGTGCGCTTTCACGCGATAATATGGCCCGCCATGCTCATGGCAGTTGATCTACCTGTCCCGAAACACGTCGTGGCTCATGGCTGGTTAACAAAAGACGGGGAAGCCCTGAGTAAGACTCGGGGTATCTTCATTGACATGGATACCGATATAGGGACGTATGGCCTGGACGCATTCCGCTACTATCTGCTGCGCGAATTCAGTTTCGGAAACGATGGCGACTACCGGCCAAACCGCCTTCATGCGCGTTACAATGCCGACCTCGCAAATGATCTCGGAAATCTGCTAAACCGCACCCTCGGACTCGTGTCCAAAAATTTTGACGGAATTCCTGATCCGACCGCACCGGACACCTTGGACGATGAAGTCATGCAGATGGCTGCGGAGACCGTATCCAACGTAGATTCCCTGATGAACCAACTGAATTTCGATATGGCGCTGGAAGCGATATGGGAATTCGTCCGACGCGTGAATAGATACATTCATCAAACACAGGTCTGGACGCTTGCAAAATCGGAAGAAACGAAAAACCGCATGGGAACCATACTCTATAATAGTATGGAAGCTTTACGAGTAATCGCAGTGTTGATTTCGCCGTTTATGCCCGCTACAGCCAGCCGCATCCGCCGCCAGATCGGACTGGCTGACTCCCCTGAAGGCCAGGGATTGGCCTCGATAACGCAATGGGGCGGTTTGCTAGCAGGTTCGCCGGTTGGCAAGCCTGAGCCGATTTTCCCGCGCGTAGAGACGAAGAAACAAAAGGCACAAGACAAAGCGCCGGCTGTCCAAGCGCCGCAAGCCGAGAATATTCGCTCAATCTCGATCGACGAATTTCAGAATCTCGACCTTCGAGTTGCTACCATTCTTGAAGCCGAGAAGATTCCTCAGGCTGACAAAATCCTCAAATTGCGCGTCAATGTCGGTGACGAAGAACGCCAGGTGGTTGCCGGTATTGCCGAGCATTACGCGCCGGAGGAACTGATCGGGAAACAGGTTATCGTAGTGGTGAACCTGCAGCCTGCCAAGATACGCGGAATCGAGTCCCAGGGCATGATACTGGCTGCCGCCGGCGAGGAGAATCTTGTGCTGGCTACACTCGACGAGCAAATAGCTCCCGGTACGAGAGTTCGTTAATCTCGTTTCCCGGCTATTCCTGAATGTTCAGAACTCTAACAGGGGATATGCTTATTTTTTTTCTTGACAGCGTTCTGGATTTTGCATAAACTTAGGTCTCGTATTGATTATGTAGATTTGCACAGATAGTGTGAATCAGCCAATTTTACCCGTGACGCGACGGTGAAAATCAATGACTTCATCGCTCGTGATTGATATCAAAACGACGAACACTTTAGAAGGAGATTCTACACATGAAAAATGCAAAGTTGCTCCTTTTCATCGCCGTGCTGTCGCTGATAGTATTCGTTCAAGCGCAAGCAACGGTTGTGTTCCATGGACCGGATGCCGATAACCCGGTAGGTGCAAATGCCAATGACGAGGACGCTTGGAATGAAGGGTCCGAAAACCCGGATTCCATCTGGATAATCCTGCCTGCCGAGGATCTCATTGATCCGACCAATGATCGTTTCGCTAACGTAGATGCCGGAAGAGGGCTTGTGCTTCACCGTTTGGGCGAGGGTTGCAAGCAGTCGGGCGTGATGCAAGTGCCGACCGACCATGTGTTCACCGACGGCCGCATCGTTATAGAGTTCTCGATGGGTGATGATGACAGCGTAGGAATTACGCTTCGTCAACAACCTGGAGAGGCATTTGATTTCGCGTGGAATGAGTTCCCGAACAATCATCACCCGGAAACTTGGGGGACGGGTTACCAAGTCACGTTTGGATACAATGAGACCGCGTCGGTCGCGATCATTGATATTGCGGAAGGTTGTGCCATCCCCGGTTGCTGCTTGAACTTCGATTGTAGCCCGGATTTCCTCTTCCAGGGTCGGGGAACCGACCTAAATGGCGACGGTCAAGTTACGGATGGTGAAGAGGATAACCATCACTGTGATACGGGGCTTGGAGGTCCCGATGTTCCGGCAAATCCGGACGCTAGAACGCTTGACCATGTGATGATGTTCGATGCTGGAATCATGGTCGGCGGGAAACCTTCGGGCGCGATCAATCCCGGAGACGGACGCGGCGATCTGCCCCAACTCAACGCCCATGTGATGCGCGGAGAGATCGCCGTCGAGGGCGACAACATCCGTGTCTGGTATGGCGAAAAAGGATCTTACGACGCCAGTACGGACGCTCCCTTGCTTGATTGGAGCCCAAGAGGCGACGATCCCGCTTACACATCCGGTGGCGTAGGCATCTGGCAAGAGAGTTTGGGGAACAGTATTATTGACTTTGTCACGATTGATGACGACCCAAGCGGTGCCACCGCTGTTGAATCCCAGGACAAATTGTCTACTACGTGGGGAGATCTCAAGACTGTCAAGTAAACCGTACGTTTGAAGCGCGCAATACCTGAGTTTGGACATTTCGCGCTTCATACATAACGCAGAGAGTCACATGAAGAAAGCAGGAGCCGAATTACTCTTTGGGGTCAAATCCCGGGTGGTTTGCCCTCCTGCTTTTTTGATTTTCGAGATGGATGAGATTCGCATAAGCCGGGTCAATGGCTATTTCGTGGCAAACGTACCAATGAAAAACTCGGTTTCTCACCGATATCTTTACCCTCAGGGACGAACCGTCGCCTGAATATGCCGCCTCGCCAAATCATTAACTTCCTGGCAACGGTTAATCCATCCTTGAAGAAAAATTTTAGCCCCGAGACAACCGGGTTTTTCATCGCCTGCATTGGCTCCAATCACGTCCGGACGTTCTAACAAGATTACATGTAATTCAACTTCGGTCCAACAGAAAGTGAGGGGATTACAATGAAGACGTTGCTATCATTGACCATCTTGACCTGTATTGGTCTAATCGGTATGGGTTTGATATCCGCCCGTGAATGTTCTGCAGAAGTCGATCCGCTCAAGGTTATCGCCGCTTTCCTCTTTGATGATCCGGATGCTAAAGACCTGATTAGGGACTGGTCAGGAAAACGCAATCACGCCGTACCCAATAAAGGAAACTCATTCAGATTCGAGGAAGACGGGAAATTTGGCGGCGCGGTTGAACTTGGAGTCGCGAAGAAGGTGTGTCTCGATCTGGAAAAACCGGTATTGAATGAACTCACGGAATTCACCCTCGTCGGATGGTTCAATAGAGATCCGGGACCGCCATGGGGTGGTTATGAGACATTCATAGAGCAGAGCAATGTGATCGAGTGGTATAATAATAGGCGGAGTTCAAATGCGCTGCTTGTATTCCCGCAGACCAAAAAGAGACCCGACGCGCTTAAACCTGTCCAAGCGATTTCCAAGTTGCCCGGTCCTGACGACAAGTGGACGGACGAAGGCACGTTTGTTCACATGGCAGTCATTGCCGACCTAAATAAGATGACGGTCTACCGGAATGCGCGACGTCCACCGTTAGCAATCAGAAAAGTTAACAATTTGCCGGAGCGTGGTGCATTGGTGCACTATGGTAAATCCGACAATAATACCTATATTGGCGGCTGCGGCGTCGCGGCAAATGTGGGAGGACAGGGAGATGGCAATTGGTTCCCTGGCCTTCTGGATGAGGTGGCAATTTTCGGCGAAGCCCTTGAACTGGCGGATGTTAAAGCGATAATGAATAACGGTTTGGAGTCACTTCCCCTTATCGGTCTGGCTGTAAAACCCGGCGGCAAACTCGCTGCGACATGGGGCGGTTTAAAAAAACGATACTAGCGAAAGGGTAATCTCACTTTGAGTTGGAAGCTAAGAGGTCTATTCGCTAAGAATTTAATGCTCACGAGACTGGCACAAGAAACTGTTCTACCACGCCGGTAGGTGCGGTTTCTAACCGCACCGGCACCCAACACTAACCATATTTTTTTGGAAAATAAACCACTAAGAGGTCTATTCGCTAAGAATTTAATGCTTACGAGACTGGCACAAGAAACTGTTCCACCACGCCGGTTAGGTGCGGTTTCTAACCGCACCGGCACCCAACACTAACCATATTTTTTTGGAAAATAAACCACTAAGTGGTCTATTCGCTAAGAATTTAATGCTTACGAGACTGGCACAAGAAACTGTTCTACCACGCCGGTAGGTGCGGTTTCTAACCGCACCGGCTCCCAACACTAACCATATTTTTTTGGAAAATAAACCACTAAGAGGTCTATTCGCTAAGAATTTAATGCTTACGAGACTGGCACAAGAAACTGTTCTACCACGCCGGTAGGTGCGGTTTCTAACCGCACCGGCACCCAACACTAACCATATTTTTTTGGAAAATAAACCACTAAGAGGTCTATTCGCTAAGAATTTAATGCTTACGAGACTGGCACAAGAAATTGTTCTACCACGCCGGTAGGTGCGGTTTCTAACCGCACCGGCACCCAACACTAACCATATTTTTTTGGAAAATAAACCACTAAGTAAAGAAGTGTGAACCGTCGTTAGGTTCAAGACGCGTCAATTCTCTGATCCAGTAACGACGCTTGACGAAATACTCGTGACTATAGATTGGCAAAAGCGATTCAGTGGTTATTTGATTATTTGTATGTGGTCTCAACCCCAACTAGCCAGGCATGAGGGATTCAAATGATAGAATTAATTCCGCGGTTGGTATTAATCCTCATCGTTCTAACCGGGTTTTGTTCAGTGCCCGTGAATATGAGCTTTGGGGAGATCGACCCGAGCAAAGTTATCGTGGCATACACCTTTGAGGACGATGCCGACGATTTGATACGCGACTGGTCTGGCAATCGAAACCACGCCAAACCTCCGAGAGGAAAAAAGTTCAGGTTTATTGAAGAAGGAAAGTTTGGAAGCGCCGTCGAGCTTGCCGTCGGAGCCGATACATGCCTGGATCCTGGCAAACCGCTGATGAATGAACTTACAGAATTTACCGCCGCCGGGTGGTTCAATAGAGCAGACCACAAGAAATGGGGAAAACCGGCCACCAATGAAACCTTTATTGAGCAAGCCAACGTATTCGAGTGGTTTAATGATCGACCTGCATCTAATGCCGTGTTGACGTTCCCTTCGACTACCGAGCGTCCCGCTGGCGTGAATGCCTTGAAGCCTGTATCCACCATTATGAAGCTTCCGAGCGGTGGCGATAATCAGTGGACGGACGAAGGCACTTTCGTTCACATGGCAGTCGTTGGCAACACAGAAAAGTTCACGATTTACCGTAACGCCAGGCGTGGAGCCTTGAAAAAGGTTAAAAAGCTGCCGAATGTCGGCGATCTAATTCACTACGGAAGTTCCAAAAATCCAACCTACATAGGCGGCTGCGGAGTCGCAGGCGGCGGTCCCGGCGGCGGTCTGGCGGGCGGCAACGGCAATTGGTTTCCCGGCTGGATCGACGATATCATCATTACCGCTCAAGCCTTGAGCGTAGACGATCTTAAGGTTCTAATGAATGAAGGACTGGAGTCCGATTCGGTTGGACTTCTTGGTTTGGCGGTTGCACCACGTAACAAGCTGGCGTTAACTTGGGGAGGGTTGAAATCTCGGTAGATCAGCCGAGTGACGCGCGACCGCGATAGAACTCCTACGCGGCAGAAACCCGGCGAGTTCCTGATTGCGAATACTTCAACCTATGTCCTGCTTCTGGAGGAAATATCTGCAACGGTACTAATGTCCTACCTGCCATTTTAGCCGCCCCCACGTTGTACGTCGTTTTTCGGTAGGCGAAACATCCCGCGCAAACCTTGAGTCGTACCAGTCAGGATCACTGTCGCTCTGCTTGTTCTCCGTAAGTCTTTTCACATTTTTACCGTCTTCGTCCATCACGTAAATCTCGTTATTGCCGTCTCTCGTTGATGAGAAGATAATACGTTCTCCGTCCGGAGACCAAGACGGTGAATCATCGCTCTCCGGCTGGTTCGTAAGATTGAGTTTCTTCTTGCCGTCATTGTCCATAACGTAGATTTCGCTGTTTCCGTCACGTCTCGTGCGAAAGCTTATCTTTTCTCCGTCCGGAGACCATGAGGCTGAGTCGTCTGTAGTGGCGTGTTCAGTTAGTCGTCTCTCGTTGCGTCCATCGGCATCCATCACGTAGACGTCAAGATTCAATCCTCTCTTCGAGTGGAAGACAATCCTCTTCCCATCGGGAGACCATGATGGCATTCCATCGCTGGCTTCACTATTAGTGAGATTGAGGGTGCTTTTGTCAATCAGATTCAGAATGTAGATTTCGTTGTTCCTGTCCCTGCTTGATTGAAATACAATCTTCGATCCACCGGGGGACCACGAGGGATTTGTGTTGCTACCGATTGAGTCGGTTAGCTTTCGAGGGTTGTTTCCGTCGGCGTCCATGATATAGATTTCAATGAGACCTTTACCTTCTCTGTCCGATGTAAAAGCAATGCTTTGACCGTCGGGAGACCATGCTGGCGCGCGGTCAGCCGCGGCATTATTGGTAAGCCTTCGAGCGTTCCTGCCATTGATATCCATCACGTAGATCTCGCTGTTCCCATCCCTGTTCGAGACAAAAGCGATCTTGCGCAGTTCCGGAGGGCGTCCTTGTGCGCCCGAAACCACGGGCAGTGTCAAACATGATACCGAAAGGATGGCGAGAGCAAATAACATGCGCCTATGGCATTGCCGCATCATCTAATTCGTCTCCGTTCCAGCGTTAAGTTCAGCAACTCGTTCGCAGGGAACGACCGGGACTCACTGTACAGTATACCACTATTGCACTACTCAATACAATACCCTGCATGGGGCTTTGCGCGGAAGTGAAATCTTGAACTTCGTGGTCAGATTTTCCTTTCTCTTTCATGTAACCTGTGTTCGACGCGATTCGTGCAGAAGAGAATGCTCACTCATTCACAATTTAAGGTGCGAATGCCCCCAATTACGAATGAGGTTGGCTTGTGTTTTTTCGAGCCTTGTGATATAATGCGGTCATACTGAACGCTGACGAGGTATTGAAAATATGGAGAAGATAAACACCCTTGTGTTTTGCGGCGGCGAAATCCATGACTGGAAGGGCTGTGGCGACGAAATAGTCAAATCTCTGTCCGAGCGCGAAGAGTTTCAGATCACAAGAGTCAATGAGAATCTTAACGCGTTGATCTCGCCGAATTTAGACAGTTACGATCTGATTGTGTTCTACTACACGGTAGGTGAAATTACGGACGCGCAGAAAAATGGATTACTAAACCACATCGCTTCGGGAAAAGGTTATGTCGGCGTGCACTCGGCAGCCGATTCTTTTCGCGGGTGTCCGGAATATCGCGCCATGGTTGGCGGTTATTTTGTTACGCATCCACGCTACCGCGACTACCAGGTGAACATTGTGGACGACGCCCATCCAATCACTGAGGGAATTGTCGAATTTATGGTGACGGATGAACAGTATATCTTAGACTACGATCCGCGGGTGAATGTCCTGGCATCAGCGTTGTGGCAGGGAGGCGCTATGCCGGTCGTGTGGACAAAAGACTGGGGAGAAGGGCGCGTGTTCTATCTTGCACTCGGTCATGATGCAGCCGCATGTCGACATGAGATGTTCGGTACACTTCTACAGCGTGGTGCATTGTGGGCAGGCGCACCTGACAATGGGACATAATCCAACTCAAGATTCTCTGCTCGGGCCCGTGAGTCTCCGAGTATTTGGTCGCTGCTCTTGGGATGAAGAGGAAGATAACCGATATCCGGCTAGAGGAAGGAAGTCCCGCAAGTTGTACCATATATATGGATGACGTTCCTTTTGCCACGGTAACGACAGGATTCGCTGCCAAAATGGGACTCCGGATTGGTTTGGAGATCGAAGAAGCTGTCGTCCGGAAACTCATGGCGGCTGACGAGGTTGTTCGAGCAAGGGATTATGCGCTTGAGCTATTATTGATCCAGACCTACACGAAGCAGCAGATGATCGAGGCGCTGGAAAAGAGTGGTTTTTGCGGTCTTGTGATTGACGAGACGATTGAAAACCTCGAACATCTGGGTCATATTAAGGACGAAAGATTCGCGAGAAACTGGGTCAAAAAGCGTCGGCGCACTAGACCGGCGAGCAAAAAGACAATGAGACGGGAGTTGACCAACCACGGGGTTGACAACTCGACATCGGACCGTGTCTTGGCGGAGATTAATGAAGCGGACGAAACGGCGCTGGCGCTGCAAGTGGCAAGAAAGCAGGTAAATCGATACCGATGTCTCGAACCGCAAGTCGCCAGGCGGAGATTGTATGGTTTTCTCGTCAGGCGTGGCTTCGACCATGAAACGGTAGGGCGAGTATTGCGGCAGATCTTAACGATGGAATGAAGCCGTCAAAGGTAGTACTGGCATGACTTCAGACGAGATTAGATCGAGTTTTATCGAGTATTTCCGTAAACGCGGTCACACGGTTGTTCCTAGCGCGCCGCTAATACCGGCGGACGACCCGACGCTCCTGTTTACTAACGCCGGGATGAATCAGTTTAAGGACGTGTTTCTGGGTACTGGCAACCGCAACTATAGACGGGCGGTGGACACGCAGAAGTGCATGCGGGTAAGTGGCAAGCACAACGATCTGGAAGAGGTCGGCTACTCCAAATCGCATCACACCTTCTTTGAGATGTTAGGTAACTGGTCATTCGGAGACTACTATAAACGGGAAGCCATTGCCTTCGCCTGGGAATTGGTAACAGAGATTTGGAAAATGCCCAAAGATAAACTATGGGCAAGCGTTCATCTTGATGACGATGAGTCGGAAAATCTCTGGTACCAAGAGACGGATGTGAGTCCCAGACAAGTACTTCGATTTGACGACAAAGATAACTTTTGGCAGATGGCGGATACAGGCCCATGCGGGCCAAATTCGGAACTCCATCTCGATCTCGGTCCTGACGCATGCCCAACCCCGGACATAGAACATACGTGTGCGGTAAATGCGTGCGACCGCTACCGTGAATTTTGGAATCTGGTATTCATCCAATATAACCGTGACGAGAGCGGCACACTCCATCCTTTGCCGGAAACCCATGTTGACACCGGGCTGGGCTTCGAGCGCGCAGTCGCTATTCTGCAGGGGGTCGATTCGAACTATAAGACTGACGTGTTTGCGCCCCTTATTGATGCTATCGCAAATCTCACCGATTGTGAATACTCAGACGGTGATGGCGGGGTTCCTCACCGCGTTATCGCGGATCACTCCCGGTGCCTTACCTTTGCGATAGGTGATGGTGTTATGCCATCCAACGAAGGACGTGGCTACGTGGTGCGCCGACTACTGCGGCGTGCGGTGCTATATGGGAAACGAATGGGAATGGATCAGCCATTCATCCATCAGATTGTCGATAAAGTTGTGGACTTGCTGGGGGATACATTTCCGGATGTGCGGCCGCGCCAAGATTTCGTGAAGCGGATCGTAGAAGGCGAGGAGAAGCGATTCCATCAAACCTTAGACCGTGGCTTGGACCTCCTTGATGGGTCGCTTGAATCCTTAAAATCTTCAAGGCAATCCGTGCTACCAGGAAGTCGGGCGTTTGAGTTGTATGACACATTCGGGTTTCCGCTGGATTTGACGCGCATACTCACCGAGGAACGAGGGGTCTCCGTCGATGAACAGGGGTTCAAGGAGAGTATGTCTCAACAGCGCGAACGAAGTCGTGCGAATTGGAAAGCCGCGGGAGGCGCTGATAAAGGGCAGGAAATCTATGCCGAAGTCCTCAGTGATTCAGGAAAAACGGAATTCCTCGGATACGACCACCATAGTGCTGAAGCCGAAATCGTCGCCTTGATTCAAGCGAATGAACTCGTGTCTGGCGTGACCGAAGGAGACAAGGTCTCGGTTGTCTTGAATCGCACTCCGTTTTACGGCGAATCGGGAGGACAGATAGGAGATGTCGGAATCATTGCAGGACGGGAAGCGACACTGGAGGTTGTCAACACGAGCAAACCGTCCCCGGACCTTTTTCTTCACGAATGCAAGGTAATTGAGGGTGAAATTACCGCCTCCGCGGCGGTAGAAGCAAAGATTGACGCCGATCGCAGAGAACATATTGCTGCGAGCCATACCGCGACACATATCCTGCACAGTGCATTGCGCACTATACTCGGTGACCATGTTGGCCAGGCTGGCTCACTCGTAGAACCGGGAAGACTTCGTTTTGACTTCACGCACTTTGAGGCGGTTTCTCCTGTCTTACTTCATGACATTGAAGCGAGTATCAATGAGAGAATTCGCTTTAATGATCCGATCGAGATTGAGTTCATGCCGTTGCAGCGGGCTAAGGACAGCGGCGCGCTTTCCTTTTTCGGTGACAAATACGGTGAAATCGTCCGTCTCGTGCAAATAGGCGGATACAGCAAAGAGTTGTGCGGTGGGACTCATGTTAACGCGACGGGTGAGATTGGTCTGGTGAAGCTCGTCAACGAAAGTAGCATTGCCGCCGGCGTGCGCCGTATTGAGGCGTTAACTGGCGCCAAAGCATATGAGAACGTTTGTTCTCAAGATGAGACGCTTTCGCAACTGGCAGACCTACTCAAAACACCGACGCACCAAGTAACGGAACGGGTTGGTGCGCTTCTTAAAGAGAACAGGTTGCTCGAAGGAGAGCTAAAAGCGCTGAAGGGGCAACTGGCAAAATCGAGCGTGGCAGACCTCGCCGAGGACGCCGTCATGGTTAATGGATTTAAGGTTGTTGCATCAATCATCGAAAATACCGACAGAAACGGACTTCGGCAGCTTGTTGATGATCTGAAGGGGCGAATTAAATCGGGAGTAATTGTTCTGGCGGCTGCTAACGGGGATGAGGCAACTTTTGTAGCAGGCGTAACGTCTAATCTTGCACAAGATAAGGGACTGCACGCAGGAAAGATTATCCAACGGGTGGTCAGCGTCGCGGGCGGGCGCGGAGGCGGACGGCCGGAACTCGCACAAGGTGGATGCAAAGACTCAAGTAAAGCGAAAGATGCAATTGACGAGGTCGTCAATATAGTTGCGAATCAAGTATAGGAACTTCCCAATAAAGTACATATCAGAGGATCTTTAGCCTCGTAGGAGAGAAAATATGGATTGGGCTTTGGTTGCTTCGGTGTCATGGAAAATTTGTTTAGGTGTGCTGTTACTGGCACTTACTGCATTAGTCGGCTACTTCTGCGCGGCACTTGGAAGCATTCGCAATTCTCTTGATAGCATTCGGAACACGTTGAAATCGACCGAGAATTTGATTGATCAGGAGGTTACGACTCTAGTGAGAGATGTCGATCAAGCTGTCAAAGAGGTTAATCAGCAATTGCCGCAGATACTGGAAAACGTAACTGAGATTACGGCATCGATCCAGGAAATCAGCAGAGAGGAGATTCAACCGACTGCCCACAACATCCAACAGATGACTGACACTGTCAACCAAAACCTCGCGAAACTTGATCGCCTTGTCAAAGCTGTTGTGGATTTCTCGCAGCAGACGGTCAATCGAGCTGGATATTATCGAGATCAACTCTCTATACCCATCACTGAAATCCTCAGTGCGTGGGAGGGCTTTAAGCGAGGATTTGAGGTATTTAGTCGCTTTAGCAAGACTGGAGATTCGGACTAGGGATGCGAATCCTGAAACCTACGATAAGGCACGCGTGTGAGATGTATTGGAACGAGTGACTCCTACGGGTGCGCCCTTCCGAGAATTATTCGCTCAAATATTCGTTGGTGCAATTGGTTGTTAGCTTTACGAAAGTCGAGCATAGGGATTGCACTTGTTGAAACCGTGGACGGGATGAATCAGTTAATAGGTATGAACCTTAAATGGATCAATGAATCCGTGAAGAGAATCATTTAATAATTAGAGAATTAGCAAGGAGGAATATAATGGACGGCGAAGGACGAGGCAGTGGAGTTTTCACCTTTTTAGCCTTCCTGATGGGTGCCGTAACGGGCGCATGCTTGGGCTTGCTCTTGGCGCCTGCCTCAGGACACGAAACACGAAAGAGGATTCGTGATGCGTCTGCGGAAGCGAAAGAACGCGCAGTGGACGTTGCTCACAAAGCATCTGAAACGGCGAAAGAAAGTGTCCACGAATTTGTCGATCATGGAAAAGAGCAGATTCATGACACGGCGCAAAATGTAAAATCCGCTGTTGACGCTGGCAAAAAAGCCTTCGAAGAAAAGAAGGCTGAGATCGGCAGCGTTCTCTCTCGTGCTGGCAAGGCAGCTAATCAAGATGGTAATGACAATGCTGCAGCAGAAAACGCTAGTGAGCAGAGCGCAAGTTAATCGTAAGGCAACATGTAGAAATCATAAAGGGCAAAGCAATCTATCCGTGCTTTGCCCTTGTTTTTTTCTACCGCAACATTTGGATTCGGGATACTCGCACACCCCCCATTCTAGGATATCCTTTTCCCGGATTTTAATTTCGCTATGAACGTCGAAAGGCTGAAGACGCTTCTTGAAGAAATAAAACAAGGCGAGATTGAGGTTAATGACGCCCTCCAATCTCTGCGCCATCTTCCATTCGAAGACCTCGGATTCTCAAAAATAGATCACCACCGACAACTGCGTAAGGGGTTTCCCGAGGTAATCTTCTGTCAGGGCAAGACTACGGCGCAGGTGAAAGAGATTAGCAAAAGAATTCTGGATGCCGGGGAGCCGCTGTTAGCTACTCGTGCCACACCGGAGATGTACGAAGCGGTGAAAGCCGTACATGAGGACGCCCGATTCAACGAACTTGGCAGGACAATCACCGTTGAACACGCGCGAAGTCCACTGCGAAAAGGAGTGCTCCTCGTGTCGGCAGGCACATCAGATATTCCTGTAGCGGAGGAAGCAGCCGAGACTGCCCGAATCATGGGGAATCACGTCGAACGTCTCTACGATGTTGGCGTGGCAGGTCTGCACCGACTTCTCGGCAACCACGAAAAACTCTTTGAGGCAAACGTCATAATCGTTGTGGCAGGAATGGAAGGAGCATTACCGAGCGTAGTCGGTGGCTTGGTCGACAAACCCGTAGTGGCTGTGCCGACGAGTGTTGGCTATGGCGCGAGTCTTGGTGGATTGGCGGCCCTGTTGAGCATGCTCAACACATGTGCCTCCGGCGTAACGGTCGTGAACATTGATAACGGGTTTGGAGCCGGATACAGTGCATCGTTAATCAATCGGCTGTCGGATACTTCGGTAGAGTAAAACGAGTTACGTCCTATTTGATTAGTCAATGGCTTCTGCCCTCAACCGGCGGTGTAACCGCCGTCAATGGGCAGAGCGATTCCGGTAACGAACGCGGACTCGTCCGAAGCCAGATATAGCGCTCCGTAAGCAACGTCCGACGCTTTTGCAAGTCGTCCCATTGGGTGCTGGTCCACAAGCGCTTGGTATTTATCAGGTGTCTGGACGATGTTTTGAATAATCGGCGTATCTGTATAACCCGGACAGATACAATTGACGCGAACGTTGCTGTCGGCATAATCAAGTGCCATTCCGCGCGTCAAGTTGACTATGCCGCCCTTGGAAGCGACATAAGCAGCACGGTTCGGTCCACCGACAATGCCGTAAATTGATGCCGTGTTGATGATCGAACCGCCGCCGTTCGCTATCATCGCCGGTATCGCATACTTTGATCCCAAATAGGCGCCCTTCAAGTTAATGTCGATGCAGCGATCCCAATCCTCCTCCGGCAATTCGGCAACGGCTAATCTCATCGCGATTCCTGCGTTGTTGAAAAGCACATCAAGTCTGCCGAAGTTACTGGTGGTAAGGTGCACCATACCTTGAATGTCGTCGGCAGAGGTCACGTCGGTATGCGCATAAATGGCGTCTCCGCCTGCGGAACGAATCTGTTCAACCGTATCATTTCCAGCACTATCCGCCACGTCCGCTACGGTGATCCTTGCCCCCTCTTTCGCGAATGTAAGCGCTGTTGCCTCTCCGATTCCAGATCCCGCGCCCGTGACAATCGCAACTTTTCCTTTGAGTCTCATAAATTGTCTCCGCCGAAGACTTTCAGGTTGTAGTGAGGTTTTCTAATGGCTTCTTTGTATGATTCAATGGCAACCGGCCTGCACGTTAACGTCCAAGAGATCACTCCTCCGCAACCACAGGATTTCTCAAAGTTCCTATCCCTTCCACCTCAATCTCAACGACATCACCGGGGACGAAGGGACCAACGCCGGAGGGCGTGCCGGTCATAATCACGTCGCCCGGCAGCATCGTGAAGGCGGCGCTGATATACGAGATCAATTCGGGGACTGAAAAGATAAGATCTGATGTACGTTCGTTCTGTTTTACTTCGCCGTTTAATCGTGCTTGCACCTGAAGATTCCCAGGATCCAAATCGGTTGTTATGCAAGGTCCAAGCGGGCAAAACGTGTCAAATCCTTTACCGATAAGCATGGCGCCCGTTTGCATCTCAGCGAACTGAATTACCCGCTCGCTTACATCGTTCCCGCATGTATACCCCAGCACATGGTCGAGGGCATTTGCTTCCGATACGCGCCGTGCGGCAGATCCGATGACAACAGCTAGTTCAGCCTCGTAGTGTACGTTTTTCCCTTGTAGTGGATAAATGATTGCCTCGTCCGGTCCGATGATGGTAGTGGAAGGTTTCATAAACAACATGGGCTCGGTCGGAAGATCCTTTCCAACCTCGCGGGCATGTTCTGCATAGTTTAGGCCTACCCCGATAATCCTCGGCGCTTCAACCGGCGCGAGTAATTGCACATCATCTAGGTGAGAAGTGGTGCCACTTGGATTGAGAGACTCGTACGGCGAGTCGACCAATTCGCGAATAGTGCCATTTTCCTCCATGAGTCCAAAGTTGATGGTTTCGCCGGCACGATAGCGTACGATTTTCATGACTGTTCCTCCTTACGTGACGCGCGTTATTGTCGCGAGCGCACTGAATCAGGAAACTACAATAGACTTGCCCGCGCCGGAATCGCGAACTTGGGAGTTCTCAAGCGTTTCAATTCGAAGCTGAGAGCACATTCCTTTACGCGACTGAAATGATTCTCGACCTCTTACACTTGTGCGTGAAGTGCAAACTTTCGGGCGAGTATGCAACCATCATCTTATCAAGATTTGGACTTCAAATCAATGCAAATCGGTCGATTCGTCCAAGCAGATGAAGATCGATTCGATTTCATTATGTACCACGTTTCAAAGTGAGGTAGAAGCGGCTGCCCTTGTCAATTTCGCTCTCCGCCCAGATTCGACCTCCGTGTAATTCCACCAGATTTTTGACAATCGGCAGTCCCAATCCGATTCCGCCAGCCGGACCGCTTTTGGAATCGTTAGCCCGGTGAAAACGATCAAAGATGAGGTTTACGTCCGTATCGGGAATTCCCACGCCAGTATCCTCGATACAAACTTGAATCTCTTTCTCGGATGGAACTGTTACGCCAACCCGTATGCGCCCGCCGTTGCCGGTGTACTTAACGGCGTTATCAAGTAGATTCGTCAGAATCTGGTTCATTTTGTCGGTATCTACAAGTGCGACAACGTCTGGAGGGCAGTCGATGCTGACACGGATCGCTTTCTGACTTGCTTCCGATTGCATCCCTTCGACCGATTCCTCAAGAATGGGAAGGATCTGGAGAGCTTCAAGCTGAAGTGTCATCTTGCCCGACTCGATTCGCGAAAGATCTAGCACGTCGTTGATGAGTCGTATCAAGCGATCACAATTTTCCTCGACACGCAGCAAGTAATCTTTTTGCTTCTCGGAAATCCTGCCTCCAACACCATCCAACATGTTATCAACAAAACCTTTGATGTGTGTTAATGGGGTTCGGAGTTCATGAGAAACGTTGTCGAGAAACTGCGTCTTTAGGCGATCCAACTGCATAAGTTGATCGTGGCTGTCTTTGAGAGCATCAGAAATATCGCTGAAATCCGAAACAAGACCTTTCCCCGTTTCTTTTCCGAACCAGGATTCAGATTGCCCATTGGCTGGCATTATACCCCCGTAAGTATGTAGGTAGGTTGCCATCAATTGTTGACGTGCCTGTTCCATCGCCTCTGTCCGGGCGTTCAATTGGGCATAGAGTATAGCGTTCTCGACTGCAGTGGCGCCTTGATGTGCAAGAATCCCAAGTAGGTCGAGATCTGATTGAGTATAGGGTTCTTCCGAGAGTTTCTCGCCAAGCACAAGCAGTCCAACAAGGTTTTCCTGATCCTTCGTTCGGGTTACAAATGGAATCCATACTGCCGAGCGTAGCAGAGCGAAGAGATCGTCTGGGGAACCGTCACGCGTTGTCTTTGCATTTTGGATCGTGACGCTGTCCTCATCGAATGGTATGTTTGTGAAATCAAGGGGCTTTTTTGTGCTCTTCAACAAATCTACCAATGGTTGTGACAACCTCAAATGCGTGCCGGCGGGTAACGCGTCCATGCCGACCGATGCTTCGGGCAGAAACTGTGACTCATCCGAAGATGTACGCTGCATGACTACACCACGACTAATATGCATTGCTTCGGTTACTTGCCTCAGAAGCGTGTAAACGAGGATTTCCAAGTCAAGGATAGAATGAAGCGTCTGGCTCAATGCCAAAAGCGTCTGACGGTAGCTGTAGGCTTCACGGTCAAACGCACGATCGATCAGCTTCTGAATGCGAGTCTTGGCCGGAGCAAATAGGAGAGCCGCAATCAGCACAGATACCGCGGTTAACGCCCATGAGCGGGTCGGTCTGTGGAAAAACAGTGTCAAGCCCTGGATACACAACAGATAGATGACCAACGCGAAGCCGCTCACGAGCGTGTAGACCACGCTCCGATTGATGATTAACTCAATATTCATCAAGCGGTGTCGAATGATCGCGACGACGTAGCATGTCGGAATTAAGCACAAAGTATAGGCGGAAAACCGTACGTAAGGAATCGAGATGTCCGATACTCTTGGTATAGCCAGGAAGATCGCCTGCGGTAGTGTGCCGGCAACGATACCAAGCAGCAACCATCGCGCTTGGCGGCGTTGAGACGCCGAGGGTGCGGCGAAACAGGTATGAACTAGCAATAGTTGCGCGATGGTCGAATAAGCAAAGAGAAATCCGACTGTGGCGCCTTCCAAAGGTGGAAACTGTATTAGGAAAAATTCTCGGTCATAGTTCTGGCCGCGAAAGTAGAGGAAGATCATGGCGAAGAAAAGTACAACTCCAGGCAGGTAAAGAATCTTAAGTAACCATGTGTGGCGCTGAACGATGCGCTTTTCTGACGGGAAGATAGCAAAGCAATGGAGAAAAAGACAGGGCAAGGTAGCTGCTGCGAGGAACTGCGCTATCGGAACGATTCGGCTGCTTAAGGAATCTTCGTTGACGGAGAACGTTGCCTCTACGGAACACGCACTCATGAATCCTAGGCTCATCAGGTAGGAAATTCGCGCAGCACGATTGTCGGGTTGTTGCATCCACGCGAGCGCCGCGACCACCCAAGTAATAAGCCCTACAAGATAAAAATAGCTAGTCTCGGGGGTATCGCTTGCTTCGGCGAAACTTCTTGCCCCTACGATGAGGTAGACGCCGGAAGCGAGAATGTAGAGTACGGTGGTAAGATCGCGTTGAATTTTCATCGCGAAGTTTCGGAACGCGTAGGAGGAGTTACTGAAACCTCAGGTTCGTCACTTCAGTATTGCTACGTCTCCGTGCAAGGTGACTGATCCACCCCGCATAAGAGATTTGACCGTATTTCTCAAGTCAATAAACATCACATATTTATATCTTGTACAAACGCTCGCGTTTCCGGAATGTCATCAGTCCACAATCTTCGAATTCCGTTTCTCAATGACCACTCGACATCACGCCGGTTCCGAACGAATCCGCCTTCTATGGAAACCCCTGCCGCCTTGAGTTGCCTCACTTTTCGCGGCAGAGACCGGACGAGCGAATTATAGATGGCAAAATGGTTCAAGCCGCTCCATCCGATTATGATTCGATCCGCACCGATGGCTTTGGCGGCTCTAAGAAAGTTCGCCATGGGGTTGATAATTATTGCGCTAGTTTTGATGTTCGGTGCGATTCGCTTGACTTGAATTAGAATCTCACGGTGCAGATGAAACGTCAATACGCTCACCTTTTCTTCAAGGTTAAATCGCCGTATCCGTTCAGCCACAAGAGAAATAAGCCTTTCGGACCCGCTCTTTGGCTCCAGAAAGCAGGGCAATCCAGTCTCCTCGACAAAGCTCAACATCTGATCCAAGTGCGCTACGCGCTGCGTCGAATCCAGTACATTTAGGTTCCGAACATCAGTCCAGTCCAATTCACCAAGCGGCGTCACGCAGCCCGTTACCGGCGTTATGTCACCATCGTCGAACTTGGTATGTATCAGCACGGGTTCTTCATCCCGCGTCAGACAGACATCACACTCGAAGGCGTCCGCCCCGTCTTCAAGCGTTTGTTGAAATGCGGCAATAGTATTTTCGGGGGCACGCCCCATTCCTCCGCGGTGGGCAAGTAACTTGACGTCTGTCTGCATAGTCTGTTAGCAACTATAGCTTCTTCTAGAGAAGAACGATCGCTGAGAACTGTGGGGCTTTTCCGATCTACTAGAATCTTCGTTGTTTACGGTTGGCAGACATGCACCTTTATCGATCCCGATCGTTTGTCTGCCGCTATCTTAAATGCTTCGGCAATTTCCATCAGCGGGAAACGGTGAGTCACAAGTTTCTTTGCGTCAACTTTTCCCGAGTCAATTAATTCTATGGCGGCTTCAAAGTCTGTTTCCATTCCGCTGAAACCGTAACAACTGGACCCGGTGACAAGCGCTTCCGACCAGACAACACGAGACAGATTGACCTCAAGCGGCTTAAAATATCCTGCAACGAGAACTACGAAACCACAGGGCCGCACCATCTCCATCGCGGCATCAAAATTCTGACCGCCGCCCACGGTCTCTATCACTGCGTCCATGCCTAGCCCGCCGGTGATGTCGTTGACGTATTCCGTGACATCTGTCTCGCTGACGTTCACGATGTGGTCTGCCCCAAGTTCCTTGGCGAGCTGCGCTTGCCGCTCGTATTTTACAGTAATCAATGTTTCCTTGGAGCCGACTGCAACCGCGTCAGCTAAACAGAGCTGACCGATTGTTCCACCGCCTATTATGGCGACAGTGCTCCGGGCGTTGACGTTTGCCCGCGCTACGGCTCGATGTGAAACCGCGAGTGGTTCAACGAGCGTTCCGTCTTCAAAACTCATGTCGTCTGGTAATTTGAATAAACCCGATTCGTGGAGGATAGTATATTCTGCGAATCCGCCATGTGCTTCATGTGAGATCCACTTTCTTGTTTTACAGTGATTATAATAACCTTTTCGGCAGAATACGCAGTCTCCGCAGTGCGAAAAACATTCAGCGGTGGCCTTATCGCCGACTTTGAACTTGGTGACTCCCTCCCCTAGTTCGGCGACAACACCGCACGTCTCATGACCAGCCGCCAGTGTATCTGATTGTGGCCACTCTCCATAGTAACTGTGAAGATCGCTTCCGCAGATTCCGGTCTGCTTGGTATCTAACGCGATATAACCCTGTGCTGGCTTAATCCAATCAACTTCCTGAATCCCAATTTCCTCAATCCCCGAATAAATTGCCGCTTTGATTTTATTCATGAAAGTGTCTCCTCTTATAGGCGCATTGAGTGGCATTCACCTTCAGTGGATTATATCAAGAGTAGCAGTAGTTTTCAATCATATTCCGGAACACACTGTTGACATAATTGGTTGACATCAATATCGTATACCTGCTATGCTTTCGTACGTGGTGCTACCGCGTTCGACATCCCGTTCTTGTTGAACATCATTCGGTAGCGCCGCGGATTTACCAGCCCGGCTTGATTCGGGATGGGACGACATCAGCAGAGCAAGAGGGATACTCCATGCCAACAAGGTTCTTACCTGTTAAATTTGCACTTTCAACAATACTACTGTTACTGACCTGCTTGGCTTATAGCCAAGAGCGTGTTGCAGTTGTTTATCTAAAAAACGGCGACCGACTTACAGGAAACTGGCTAACCTCTGACGACCAAGCGATTCACATCGCGTTTCAAGATAAGAAACTTGCAATTGATTTAGACACCATCGCGACAATTCGTTTTGCTGCAAATCTAAGTCTCGTCCCTGATGCACAGGCAGAGAAACATTTTCGAAATGCGGAGGCGCTATTGGAACTCGGACTACGCGAGGAGGCAAAGCGACAGTATGAGGCAGCGATCACGGAATTTCCGAAGTACGCCGACGCACATTATAATCTCGGGCTACTGCTTAAAGAAGATGGATACATTGATGAAGCATTGGAGTACTTTGGGCGGGTTGCAAAGATCGCCCCAGATTCCTATGAACTTGCCGCAGCATTTAAGGATGCGGCAGATAAGTATATTTCAGCTGAAGAATACCGCAAAGCTTCAGAGGCGTACTTGCTGATATTCGACCATTATCCAACGCATTCCGATGCCGCACACGCTGGTTATGCCGCCGGATTCTTGTTGGCTGAACGGTTGGATGCACCCGCCAAGGCGCTGAAAATCCTTCAAGATGTAACACGGCATTTCCCCGAATCGAACGAGGCGGAAAAAGCAAAATACCTCATCGGAGCATTACAATCCAAGGCTGGTCAACCAGAGGTGGCAGTCGAAACCCTCACTATTTTTATACGGGAAAACCTAGACAGTGAGTGGCTCGGTGACGCTTACGAAGCGCGCGGTGACGCGTATCGACAACTTCGTAACAATAATAAAGCGCTTGAGGACTATAACATAGCTTTTGGAATGACAACTGATCCGCAAAAACGCACGAGTATACGGCGCAAGCGCGAGGACTGTGCATGGACGGTATACACGGTTCCGGACGGTCTTCCAAGCAATAAAATTCAGGACATTGCGGCTCATGAAAATGAATTATGGGTGGGAACGCCGAAGGGATTAGCAAGATTTGATGTAGGTCCGGAGGCGTGGGAATTACGCCGTGAAGAGGGCATCGAGCAAATCAACAGTCTTAACTCGAATCTGCCTACGAATGTGCGTGCCGTTGCAATCTACGCACCAACTGTCGATGTGCCAAGTCCCATTCAACCTGATGGAAGTACTCCACCTGCGGTCCAAACTGTCGCCGTGCTATCCGAAGTGTGGATTGGAACGCTAAATCAAGGTGTAATCCGCTATAGTCCGTCGACGGGTGAGTTCGTTAATTACAATACACTGAACGGCTTGCCGCACAATCAGATCTTCGATATTGAGTTTGGTTTGGATGACGTGTGGGTTGCAACGTTTTCCGGGGTTGCTCGGTATTCTCGGTCGAACGATGGGTGGACCTCGTACAATCGAGAGACTCATGAACTCCCCGCCGATGACATAGTAGCGCTGGCTGTCACGCCGAAATCGGTATGGGTCGCTACCTCGAAATCCGGAATGGCAATCTATGACCGCATATATGATTCTTGGCGAAGTTCAAACGTGCGCGATATAGTTCCCGAAGTTGTAGGGAACTCGATTGTCAGTTTCGACGTTGATCTCGGCAGCGAGAGTTTATATTTCACTTGGTATAGCCCGAAGGAGAATAGGAACGGCTATGGTAAATCCGACTGGAAAGGACTGGAGGGGAAGGGAGAGAGAGTCATTGAGGGGGACTTTGTACCCATTGAGGATATTTATATCGCCGTGGGTCAAGCCGACGCCGCGATTACCTCGCCTCCGTTGTGGATTGCGACCAACGATGGTCTATACTTCAAATCCCAAAGTGGGTGGGATACCATGGAATATCCTCTAGACCAAATTGGAGATGAGGTAAATGTCAGTTGCATTCAGTTGAGTAATGACACCGCCTGGATAGGCACGTCTAACGGGCTTGCCAAAATTGACACGAACGCGGTAGGATCACGATGAAGCTACGAAGTTTCTCGCTTTCGCCAACTCATTTCGCGAGAATCGATGAGACTGCCGATTCCCTGTTTTACGCCGCTCCCCGCATAGTTACCCACATTGATGACAATGGTATTCGAGCGATTCAATCCTTTCTGGATCGACACCTGCCGAAACATGCGACAATCCTAGATCTCATGAGTAGTGCGTTTTCCCATTTACCTCATGAATTTCCGACTCATCGAATCGTCGGATTGGGATTAAACGAGGTTGAACTTCGGTCAAACCAAATACTTGATGAGTATGTAGTCCACGATCTCAATGCCGATCCTAAGCTTCCGTTCGCCGACGCAGAATTCGAGGGCGTTATCTTGACCGCTTCAGTGCAATACTTGACGAAGCCGGTGACGGTTTTTCGTGAAGTGTGCCGCATACTTCGACCCGACGGGCCGTTCATCGTGATCTTTTCGAACCGGATGTTCGTGACGAAGGCGGTAGCCGTCTGGCGCCTGACCTCCGATGAAGGACACGCTGAGCTTGTGTCCCACTACTTCCGTCGGGCTGCCGGTTTTCATGATATTGCGTTCATGGATAGGACACCGTCCGTAGATGGTTATACGGATCCCGTCTATGTCGTTATGGCGCGAAAACAGTCGTGATGTGAAAAACGAGTCCTTACGCTGGCGCGCACGGTCAGAAATATGGGACTCGGAATCAAGGAGGAGACATCTTGGCTACCCAAGATCGGGGAAGTGCCCGTGTTTATATCGGTACCTACACTTGGAACGAGAGTGAGGGCATTTACGTCTATCGTCTCGACAATTCATCGGGCACTTTGACGTATGAGAGCAAGAAAACCGGTTTGGAGAACCCGACCTTCTTAGCCATTGAACCTCGGAGACGCTGTCTCTACGCGGTAAGTGAGATTCATGAGTTCGATGGACAACCTGGTGGAGTAGTCAGCTCATTCGGGATTGACCCGACGACCGGCGAACTGAACTTCCTTAATCGTCAACCATCAGGTGGTGCCGAACCGTGCCATTTGAGCGTGGATGCAACAGGAAAATACGTGCTCGTTGCAAATTATACGGGGGGAAGTGTAGCCGTGTTCCCCATACGGGAGAATGGTGAACTCGGTGAAATCTGCGATCTCGTGCACCATAAGGGATCTAGCATCAATTCGGAGCGTCAAACATGCGCACACCCCCACTCAGTGATGATAGATCCAGCGAACCGTTATGTTTTCGTTCCCGATCTCGGAATCGACCAGATTGCGATTTACAGACTTGACTCGGTTAACGGTAAACTCGTCCCCAATACTCAACCTTCGGTCCAGGTTCAAGCTGGCGCCGGCCCCCGGCATCTGGACTTCCATCCGAGCTTGCCGTACGCTTATGTTATAAATGAACTCAATTCCACTCTGACCGCATTCGTCTACGACGAATCCAATGGCTCATTGGACGAAATCCAGTCGATTTCAACACTACCGACTGATTTTGAGGGCGTGAGCCATTGTGCGGACGTGCATGTCCACCCATCGGGGAGATTTGTATACGGTTCAAATCGCGGTCATGACAGTATTGCGATGTTTCGCATCGCCGAGGAATCAGGTCTGCTCACATTTCTTGGATGCGAACCTAGCCGGGGCAAGACACCGCGAAATTTTGCGGTGGATTCGGCTGGAAACTACCTATATTCAGCCAATCATGACTCGAACAACATCGTCACATTCCAAATCGATGGGGAAACCGGGAGGCTTAAATCAGCTGGGAAAACTGCGGATGCACCTACGGCTTCTTGTTTGAAGATTGTACCGGATTGACCTAAGTGTTGGAACCAGATTTAACTTCAAGACGATTAACTCAAGAAAATGGTGGGTGGTTGTTTGAATCAAGGCAAAGACAGATTCTGATAGAAGTTTCCGACTCACCAATCGGAAACCTACTGAGTTTTTGTCGTAATTCTTGATACATAAAAAGGAGAGGCAAAGCCGATGAACACAGCGGAAATCAAAGAGATGGCAACAACATACATTATGAATACGTACGGCGAGCGAGACTTGGCGTTTGTGCGTGGGGAAGGACCTTACTTATGGGATGCAGATGGTAAGAAATACCTCGATTTTCTTGGCGGGCTCGCAGTCAACGGTTTGGGACACTGCCACCCAAATGTCGTCTCTGCAATTCGAGAGCAGGCAGGTAAATTGTTGCATGTGTCCAATCTGTATTACATCGAACCGCAAGCCAAGTTGGCGAAGCTGCTCGTTGATAATTCAGATTTAGATCAATGTTTCTTCTGCAATAGCGGGGCGGAAGCAAACGAAGCGGCCATAAAGCTGGCGAGAAAGTATGCTACGGATAAAGGCAAGGCGCACGCTCACGAAATCATTACAATGGAGAATTCGTTCCACGGACGCACGATGGCAACTATCACTGCGACCGCGCAGACGAAATATCATGAGGGATTTGAACCGATGCTCCCCGGTTTCACCTATGTTCCGTTCGATGATCTGGAAGCAACTCAAGCCGCGGTCAACGAGAACACGTGCGCGGTCCTTGTAGAGGCAATTCAGTCCGAAGGCGGTGTCAATGTTCCGAGTGAAGACTATGTTCAGGGATTGCGCAGCATGTGCGACGCACATGATTTGCTGCTCATTCTTGATGAGGTTCAAACGGCGATGGGCCGTCTCGGAACCTTCTTCGGCTACCAGAGTTACGGAGTGGTGCCCGATATCTTGACGATGGCAAAATCTCTCGGTGCGGGCGTCCCGATTGGCGCCATGCTTGCAAAGAAGCATATAGCAGACAGCTTTGTACCGGGCACACATGCCGCGACGTTCGGAGGGAATCCACTAGTCACCGCAGCTGCATGCGCATCGGTAGAGACCATTCTTAGCGAGAATCTCATCGCTAATGCAGTTGAAATGGGAAACTATCTGGCATATGAAATATCGCAACTCAAGGGCAAATATCCAATTCAAGAGGTTCGGGGTAAAGGTTTATTGCGTGGATTGGTGATGTCAGTCGATGCTAAACCCCTTGCTGCGAAATGCGCGGAGAACGGTTTAATTACAATCTGTACCAACGATTACGTAGTTCGGTTCTTGCCACCGCTCAACATCACGATTAGCCATGTCGACGAGGCGGTCTCGATTCTGGAGAAATCAATGGCAGAGGTATTTTAAGGAGTAGAACCCGGCCGGAGCCACAGAATGATTCATGCAGCGTTACGGATTATGTGTCGCGTCTCGTCTCCCAAGAACCGTGTTGTATTGATATTTTTTCTCGTTTCCGTCTTGTTTGGCTGTAGTAGTAAAACGGTCAAGTTGTCCCCCGCTAACAGCGAAACGCTAAATACCATCCTCACCAGCCTTCAGTCAAACTATGACCTTACCTCAACAGTACGAATTCTACAGATGACCGTGACCATTGAAGACAACGGTAACAAAGAGGAACTTCGAGAGTCACTCTGGTATAAGCGCTCTCCGAAAAATGGCGATCTACTTCATATTCAAGCACTAGGCCCGCTGAACGAACCACGAGTGATTGCCATCGCCGCTCGAAACCAGTTGTTGCTCTACTTTGCCAATGAGCAGGAAGCAATCTTGGAGCGGCTGGAGGATGGCGTAGTTCGAGAAATTTTTGGTATGGATTTACGAATCTCGGATGTTCGCAGTGCCATCTTTGCCAATCCCTTCCTTGATGGACGTACGAACGAGTTGGTGTTGGCATCCTTGGGTGCACGGTATGTGGTGAAACGTCCTGGAGTCAAGATAGGTCATCTAGAAGAGATTACTGTCTTGATACGAAATGATGAGCCAACTGTTAGTCATTGGAAGATTCAAGATCCGGATGGAAAGATTGTTCAGCGAGTAAAATTTTCCGACTATCGCGAGGTAAGTGGAGTCCCTCGCCCTCACAACGTCGAAATTGACCGTCCAACAGAACGCACACGCGTTGTCCTGAAGATTGTCAAGCCAGAAATTAACGTTGAAATTAATGACAGCAAATTTGACATTGAGCCGTTTCTAACAGAATCTACAACGATTCGGACGCTTCAGAAGTCACAGCAATAGCCGATATAATCTTGTTGTCGGTCTTTCCGCTCGCTAGCGCAGTATCTCCCACCGCCATGGCAAAATCCTTGCTTGTTCATGCACATGCGAAAATCAACCTGTATCTCAACGTAACCGATAAGCGGCCGGATGGTTATCATAATCTTGAGACAGTGTTCCACTCGATTCAACTTCACGATGATGTCACTCTTCGGCGGCTTGCGAGACAGGAGATTGTAATTCAGTGCGCTCACCCATCGGTACCGTGTGACACACGCAATCTAGGATATCGAGCTGCCGAACTGATGATGAGCTATATGGACAAGAGGTGCGGTGTTGAGATTTCGATAAAGAAGCGGATACCGGTAGCTGCGGGGCTAGCGGGAGGCAGCGCAGACGCCGCCGCTGTGCTTTGGGGTATGAATGAACTGTTTGAAGTCGGATTGACGCAAACCGACTTAATGCGATTAGGCATCAAATTGGGCGCCGATGTGCCGTTTTGTTTGCTCGGCGGAGCTGCAATCGGCCGCGGCGTTGGTGAGGTCCTAACCCCTTTGCCCCCGCTGGAGGAGACTTACTTGCTGTTAGCCAACCTAGGGATTGAGGTTCGGACAAGCTGGGTCTTCCAGCATCTCCATTTTGCGTTGACTAACAAATCCACAGATGATATAATTCTGCGCAGTTGCCTTAAGAATGGCGACCGGCGTGGTGTGGCGGAGAACATGTACAATTGCTTGGAAGTTCCCGTGTTCCTAAAATATCCTGATGTCGAAGCGCTAAAGTGTGAATTGGCAGGTTGCCATGGGAGTTATGGAGCATTAATGTCGGGGAGCGGTGCCACAGTATTCTCTATCATGCGAGACGGTGCGAGCGCATGCCATGCCCAATCTCGATTCATTGATAGGTTGGCATTCTGTACGACAACACTCACAAGCGCCGATAGCTTGTGCATGGCTTAATGGGCGGTCGCCAAGCGGTAAGGCACGGGTCTTTGGAACCCGCATTCGTAGGTTCGAGTCCTACCCGCCCAGTACTTCAAGAAATATCTGATATCCTAGAGCTGGCTAAGCCGATTTTTCTTCCGCCATTGATTGATGTATCATTTATAGAGTTGGAGCCATCCTCGCATAAAGGAACGCTGCACGTATACGCTGGCGGAGAACGGATGACGTTCTGCGGGAGAAGGAGAACTGTAAGCCCCTTTTGATTTTGCGAGCAAAGACTGGGAGCAATATACATGCAACAGGTAAGACTAGAAGCTGAAAAACGAGATGCCTTTGGAAAAGGAAGTGCTCGTGCTCTTCGACGTGCGGGTTCGATTCCAGCTGTGCTATATGGGCGCCGCGACGACGTGGTTCCCCTTCAGATTGATGAACATGTTTTTCGCACCTTCCTTCGGAAAAACAGCGAAAATGTGCTTATCGACTTGGACATAAAGGATCACGGCGCCGAAATTGTCATGATCCGGGAGATTCAGCAACATCCAGTAATTAAGCGAACATTGCTGCACGCCGATTTCGTGCGAGTGTCTTTAGATGAGCCGGTAACTGCCGCCATTCCCATTGTTCTTAACGGAACGCCGTTAGGTGTTCGAGAAAGCGACGGAGTATTGGAATTTCCTCTCCGAGAGCTAACGGTTCACTGTTTGCCTGCGCTACTGCCGGATGAGATTCAAGTAGACGTAAACGATTTAGACGTAAATGATATAGTCCACGTTGGCGATGTGACACTGGCGGAAGGGGTGCAGGTAATGGATGATTCGCAAACCATGATTGCCGCAGTCAGCCCGCCAAGGGTTGAGGAAGAGGTAGCCGAAGAAATTGGGGACGAAGAAATACTTGAACCCGAGCAGGAAGAACCTGAACTAATTACTCGTAAACGTAGTGACGATGAAGATGAAGAATGAGGCTGGGCCAAGTTTGTCTATCCATTGCCGTCGCTTTATGGACATCAGTAGCTCTTAGTTTCCAACCATCTCCTTCGATTCGTTTTGTAGATCGAGGGGGAAAAATGTTAGCCCAAGTCGAAACGGTCACCCGGGACGGAGTGCCGTATCTTCCAGTTAATGCACTGCGTCGGATCGTTGATTCCGACATGAGGCGGAAATTTGACCTCACCGGCAGACTTACCCTAGTTCTCAAGGGGAAGCAGATTGAGTTACGCCTGGGGATCCCATCCGCTACGGTTTCTGGGCAGTTAGAGCCAATTACACTATCCCACCCGCCGCTGGTCATTGACCAGCGACCTATGCTCCCGATAACATTTTTTACAGAAGTATTTCCCGACTTGTACGGTCTTGAGGTCGCGTACACTCCCGAGCTTCAGCGCGTACGCATCATGGAGTCGCAGGATACTCTACCGCTTTCAGGGGAGCAAGGAGGATTCCTTGTTGTCGTTAACCCGGGGCATGGAGGCGCAGACACTGGATATCAAGCAAGTGATGGCGTACTTGAGAAGGAGATCACGCTAGCCGTAGCCAAGCATGTAGAAACATACTGTCGACAGAATGGGATCAAGGTTGTACTTACACGTGAAGGAGATTATGAAAGACGTCCCGTAGAACGTGTGCAACTTGCGAATCAGAGCGGCGGTCAACTTTTTCTGAGTGTACATTGTAACGCTTCTTATTCAATTGAAGCAGACGGCACTCGTTTGTACGTTAATAATTCAGCCTGGCATCGCCAATCGGACGATTCTACGTCTTCTACTGACAATTTAGCCCACGACAGAAAAATCACGACTCTCTCCCAGGAAGATTTCCTCGATCACAGTCTCGGGTTTGCAGCCATTCTTCAAGAGCAGTTGAGCCTTTCTACGGAAGATCTGACACCAATAACTGAGATTCCACTGGCAACAATATCCGAGGTTTATATGCCCGCCCTCCTGATTGAACTTGGTTACTTATCGAACGCAGCCAATCAAGAGGAGCTTACTGACTCTGATAGCCAGGAAGCCATAGCGGGCAGCATTGGGGCTGCCATCGTGCAGTATCGAGCGGTTCTCAGGAATGAACTTAATTCCAACAATGGCGAATAATTCTAAACGTGGAACATTAAAACTCAAACTCCTTATCGGTGCCATAGTTATAGTCGTTGTTCTCGTTGTAGTATCTGTATTCTTCTTTGTTGGTCGACCGGAAGTATTGCCATCTAGACCGCCGCTGCCAACTTCTGCAAGTTCTCCTGACACCTACCCGCCTCTCCAGCAGATCACGCTCTTTTACTTTCAACCGGAATCGCTCGAACTCGTTGGCTCCACACGCGAATTACGACTATCTAACGACAAGCTTGAACGTCTAAAGCAAGTTATCGGTGCACTCCTTGAACCGCCCCCACCCACCTTGATTAACGCAACTCCCAAGGGGACGCTTCTTTCCGAGGTGTATCTTGACGAGCAATCTACCGCTTACTTGGATTTCTCAGGCGCTTTAAGTGCGGCGCACATCGGCGGCACCACCGCGGAGCTATTGACTGTACGGACGATTCTAAATACGGTTCGCGCAAATTTCGGCGAAGATATACGGCATGTGCAAATACTCATCGAAGGGCAGGAGGTTGACACCATTGCTGGGCATGTTGATGTTTCGAAGCCTCTATCATTAGCAGCCATTCCGCACGAGAATCTAGGGAAATCAAACAGCGAATTGCAGTGAGCAGAAAATCCTCTCGTCGCACTGAAAGACTAGAAGATCTCCGGGGTGCATCAAATCATGTTTCTTTTGAGAAATAGAATCACAGCATGTAACCCGTGCAAACTGATTGTCGGTCTAGGAAACCCGGGGCGACGATATGAGATGACGAAGCATAATGTAGGATTTTGGGTCATTGACGAACTCTTGCGGAGATGCGGTATTAAGAAGCTGAGAGGAATGTGTGGAGCACTCGCGGGTACGACGAAGTGGAACGGTGACGGACCAATTTATGCCAAGCCAACCACCTTCATGAACAACAGTGGAGAGTCCGTTGCCGCGCTGGTTCACAGGTTCAATCTCTCACTCTCCGATCTGTGCGTAGTATACGACGATCTCAACCTGGAGATAGGCGTATTACGGCTGCGGAAGAAAGGCAGCGATGGTGGACACAACGGTATGAAGTCAATTATCCGTTACCTTGACACGGAGGAATTCCCTCGCGTTCGAATCGGCATAGGACCGCCTATTTGCGGTCACAGTGATTACGTATTGAGTGGATTTGATGAACCGGATCGAGCTCGCATCGACCAAGTTATTATACAGGCTGCCGACGCGGTCGAAATGCTGATAGAAGACGACATTCAGAGCGCAATGAGCCAATTCAACGGCAGAATAGTAGAATAAGCTGAAGAATGCGATTGACGAAAGTTCATCTACATGACCGACGTGCCGTTGTCCCACACTACGATTGCTGGATTGGAATTGGAGAGTTCCTGCCAGCACTCTGACGTACATTTGATTGCGCGACGCTGAGGAATATGGTACATGAAGCACACTAATTTTACTGCAATATGTCTCCTTGGCATATTGGCGTGCTCATCTTTGGGAGGCGCTGTAGACGCAAATCCGGCAGAGGTGGAGAGAATGTTTCCCTTACCGCAAGATGACTGGTTGAATTTGGAACTCATGGGTACGAAAGCCGGTTACGCGCACATTTATATGGATAACGCGGTTTACGGGGGCGAGCCTGTTCTACGAACACGTATTGACATGGTTATTGAAGTGAAACGTGGAGACTGGGCATTGCGATTTGAGAACACTCGAATCTCATACGTCGGGATGGATCTTATCCCTCGTCACTTCGTTTTGACGTCGAATGAAACCGGAATCGAAAAGAAGGTCGAAGGGAGTATTGAAGACGGAATCGCCCACATTGAAACGACGCTCGCAGGTAGAACGTCACATTCCCGAAAATCCATTCCGCCCAACGCTATCTTCGAGCAGACGATCCCATATCTAATGCTCAAGGAGGGTATGTCAGTCGGAAATGAGTATCAACTCGAGATTTTCAATCTGGATCTCCTTCAGTCTGTGAGCACGAAGGTCAAAATCATCCGCGAAGATCAGGTTGATTATGACGGGGAAAGCATACCTGTTTATATAGTCGAATATACGATGGATATCATGGGAGGTCTTACGACCGTTGCATGGATTACTTCAGAAGGTAGGATGTACCGGACGGAGATTCCATTGATGGGTTTTCCTCTGGTGCTGACAAAGACCGATATGCAGACCGCACTCGGAGAATCCGGTCAAGTCGATGTGATAATGAACACGAAAATTCACCCCCTAGGGAAACAACCAATAACCGATTCTCCGCGTTTGAAAGCCGCGCTGCGATTAAGGACGGGAATCTTGAAAGATGCAGTTATGACTGACCGTCGACAAACCGTTATCAGTCCGGATGACAATCCAAATATCGGAGTTCTTGAGATAAACGTTCCACCGGTTGACGTTTCGAAGGCACCGTCGCTCCCGCTCCCTATGGAAGAGCTAGAGAATGAACTTGCGCAATTTCTTAAATCAAGCGTATATATTCAGGCTGACCATGCTGCAATTCGCACGAAAGCCGTTGATATCTTGGACGGCGAAACCAACTCGTGGAAGGCCGCCACAAAATTATGTGACTGGGTTCACGAGAACGTTACCGACAAGAATCTCCAAACGGGTTTCGGTTCCTCACTGCAAACTCTCAACTCCTTGGAAGGGGATTGCACAGAGCATACGGTGCTTTTCATTGCACTGGCTCGCTCGATAGGTATTCCGTCGCGCATCTGTGCGGGAATCGTGTTCCAACGCGATGCGTTCTATTATCATTTCTGGCCCGAGGTATACGCAGGAGAGTGGATAGCAATGGAACCGACGCTCGGGCAACTTCAAGCCGATGCCAATCACATCCAACTTGCGGGCAGCACACTGGAATCCGACTCCATGTTGGAGTATGGCGAAGGTATCCTGCGGACGTTGAATCAGCTAGAGATTGAGGTGATTGAATGAGGAATTTCTATGATTCGACAACGAGCACCTATCAATATGCCACTTACAATAATGCCGTTTTGATGGCTATGCAGAGGTTCTAATGAGTTTTACTGTTGATGATTATCATGATCTAGTGCGGTTGGTACAGCAACACCCCGAATGGAAGTCAGAGCTAAGACAACTGTTGTTATCCGATGAGTTGCTGTCACTGCCAGATATGGTGCGCGAGCTTACCGCTTCACACCAGCGTGCTGAAGAGCGATTGGCTGGAGTTGAGAAACGGCTAACTGGTGCTGAGGAGCGTTTGGCACGTGCCGAGGAACGACTATCCAGTGTTGAGGAACGACTATCCAGTGTTGAGGAACGACTATCCAGTGTTGAGGAACGGCTGTCCAATGTTGAGGAACGGCTGTCACGGCTTGAAATCACCGTCCAAAACTTGGCTGAACAGGTAGCGAAACTGGTTGAAGCTCAGCAAACCATGGCTAATGACATTGGTGGGTTAAAAGGACGAATGTTAGAACTGACTTACCAGAATAAGGCCGGCGCGTACTTTGGCTCCCTCTTGCGTCGAATGCGGTTGGTTGAACCTCACACGTTGGAGAATACACTTGAATCACGGTTGACTGCGGAGGAATTCCGAGACGTGTTACACTTGGACTTACTTGTACGTGGCGAACCGCGCCAGCTATCTAACGAGGCTGAGGTCTGGCTGGCTGTCGAGGTTTCCTCCGTAATCGATCAATATGACGTTGATCGAGCCGACCGGCGAGCAAGTCTTTTGCGCAAAGCGGGATACCGCGTCATACCGATTGTCGCCGGAGAAAACATAACGCAAGGCGCGGAAGTTGTCTGTCATCACCAAAATGTACCACTGTTTCAGGATGGGCATGTTAAGTTCTGGAATGAGGCGTTGTCAGTTTGGGCTAACAACTGATTCGATGTAATACCAAAAGGAAGATTGATGCTTAAAGGACTGTTCAAACAAAAAAGGGAGGGGGAAAAACAACCTTTACAAGAACAACGAGAGAACGCAGATTTTGCTGTAGAATCGGACTTGGAGCATGTCCGCGATAAACCGTCCGACACTCATCCTCCTGCACTAAACGATGCTCCTCAAGAGAAAACAGGCTGGTTGAACCGCCTCAAATCCGGTCTGTCGAGAACGCGAAACAATCTCATGGGACAAATCGAGAATTTGATTCGCGTTGGCAGAAAGATTGATGAAGAACTGCTTGAGGAGATCGAAGAAGTATTGATTCAAGCCGATGTCGGTATTGATACAACCCTGTCACTGATGGACAATCTCCGGGAGAGGGTAAGATCTCGCGGTCTAAGTGACTCGGCGGAGTTGGGAGATATCATTAAAGAGGAAATCCTGAGTATTCTCGGAGATGACAAACCGCTGGATATTAACGGAGTTTCCCCATACACTATTCTTGTGCTTGGTGTGAATGGTGCGGGCAAAACCACTACAATTGGAAAACTCGCCCACCGCTTTAAGTCGGACGGAAAACACGTTCTGATTGCAGCCGGCGACACTTTCCGAGCCGCTGCCGCAGATCAACTTTCAATCTGGTCTGACCGCGCCGGTGTCGACTTAATTCGTGGTAGTGAAGGTTCGGATCCTGCATCGGTCATCTTTGATGCAGTCCAGGCAGCCAAGTCTCGCGGCGCCGATGTCTTGATTGCCGACACTGCCGGTCGGCTTCATACAAAAAGACCGTTGATGGACGAATTATCAAAGATTGGACGAGTAATGGCACGTGACCTTCCGGGATCGCCTCATGAGGTGTTGCTTGTGATTGACGGAACAGCCGGTCAAAATGCCATCATGCAAGCGAAGGTTTTTAATGAGGCTGTCCCCGTGACCGGTGTGGCCGTCACGAAATTGGATGGTACTGCCAAAGGCGGGATTGTTATCGCGGTAAAAGGGGAAATCGGTGCCCCAGTGAAGTTGATTGGGATCGGTGAGAAACTGGACGATCTACAAGATTTTTCTGCAATGGAGTTCGTGAACGCGCTCTTCGCGCCCGACGATACTCCCCATGATGCGTGAATTGCGGCTAGGAACGCTTGACTGCGAAAAATCCAACAATCTATACAACGTGAAGGAATGTTCTGCCAATGGCTTCTAAAGATGAACTAAATTCTATATTGGATGCTCCTATTTTTCTCGCACCAAATACGTTCTTACATTTTTATGGCGGCGGAAAGTTGCGGGCGGAGTTCATGGGGGAACCCGATCCTAAAGACGATTATCGATCAGAAGAGTGGATGTTCTCAACAAATCGAGCAACCACACCGGGGCGCGATAATCCTCCTGATAAAGGATTTAGCCGCATTCAACTCCCAAGCGGCGAAATGGTGCTGCTCAAACACCTGTTGGAGGCGTTTCCCGATCAGACGCTTGGTGGGCGTCATGTCGAGAAGTTCGGCACGAATTTGGGCGTGCTTCTCAAAATCTTTGATGTTGGTGATAACTCTCACATTCCCATCCACTGGCACCCCGCTCCCGAGTTCGCACAACAACACCTCAATTCACCGTTCGGTAAAACCGAAGCGTGGATTATCATTGGAACTAGACCTGGAGCGAAGGCTTGGATTGGCTGCAAGGAATCCATTTCAGACGCGGAATTTGCGGAGCTGATGTACGCGCAGGATATCAAATCGCTGCGCAGCTTGATGCACCTTCTGGAGCCAAGAGTTGGCGAGGTCATCTACGTGCCGCCCGGTGTTATCCATTCGCTAGGCAGTGGCTTGTGCGTTCTTGAGCCGCAAGAACCAACCGACTGGAGTATCCTGGCGGAATGGGAGGGATTTCCCTATGAGAGTGAGGACGGGACACTAGGTTTGGGATGGAGTCTGGCGCTTGAAGCGGCTGATTTTAGCAAGCTTGAGGTAGATGAATTAAACGGCTATATCAAACGGACACCGGAAAGAGTTCGAGAGGAGCAGGGAAATCGCGAGGAACGGCTGCTTCCCGATGAGGCCACGCCATATTTTCAGGCGTCGCGTTTAATCATCGACTCAAAGTTGAACATGCCTGTGGGGAGAGGGTTCCACTGTCTGGTAGTGTTGCAAGGTCAGGGAAAACTTAGTGGCGCGTTTGGTGACGTTCCAATTGAGCGTGGCAAATCGGTCTTTATTCCTGCCTGTCTATCAGCGTACGATATTGTTAACACAACTGTCGCGCCGATTGAAGTTGTCTGCTGTTACCCGCCAGCCGTCACCTAGTGATGGCCGTACAGCGGGCGCACTCTGTTTTTGGTTAGAATGCCCCCATAAATTTAGCTTGCCGCGCCTTCTCTTCGTTCACGAAACTCAGCAGAATGAGCCCTACGATAAAAAAGAACATTAGAGAAATGATGGAGAGCCTAGCGGATCCGGTCACCTGTCGGATCACGCCAAATGCAACAGGCCCCCATATCGCGGAGAATTTTGCGAACACGGAATAGAAACCGTAAAATTCGGCGCTAGCTTCTTCTGGTACCATGGAACCGTACAACGAGCGGCTTAATGCTTGTGAGCCGCCGAGTACAACCCCGACGATGACTCCCAGCACAAAAAACTCGGTCGCGGAATGCAAGAAATAGGCATAAGTCACGACACCGCTCCAAAGGACTAGCGATAGCATCACAGCTCGTTTCGTTCCAATTTTGTCCCCAAGCCAGCCGAATAAAGGCGCCCCAGCCGACGCAATAATTTGGATGACGAGCAGCGTCACCATTAGTACGGTTACGGATAGCTTCAACTCGTCTGTCCCGTAACCTGATGCCATGCCGATTACGGTCTGGATGCCATCGTTATAGACCATAAATGCAATCAGAAAGAGCAGAAGATGCTTGAACCGCTGCACTTTTCTCGCCGTTTTGAGCGTGCGTTCGACCCCGATGGCAATGTACGCTAGCATTAGAGGTTTGGATCGGTGTTTTTCCGGAATCTCCTCGCGATGCTTCCCCTCCTTAAGAAACTTCAGAGTGAAGAGCGTAAATCCAGCCCACCACACCCCTGACATTGATATCCCGATGCGCGCGGCAAGCGCCTGTTCAATACCGATAATCCTGTGACCAGCCACCAAGCCGAGAGCAATCGCAAATTGCAATCCCCCACCGACGTAGCCGAAAGAGAACCCCTTGGCCGAAACTCTATCAAGTTTGTCCTCGGTGACAATCTGAGGCAGAAATGCGTCGTAAAAGACATTTGCACTCACATAACCGATCTGAGTGATGATAAAGATAACCACCGTTTGCCATACGTTTCCGGATTGGCAGAAATACAGAAGTGTGGTAAACAGAGCACCGGTGTAGGCAAAGGATAAGAGGAACTTCTTTTTCGCCGAGGAGAAATCGGAAATTGCACCGAGTACGGGCGCGAACAGGAATGAGAGAAACGCCGCAAAACCAATCATGTACCCCCATAGAGAGATTGCGCTGACTGTGCTATTTCCGATTTGAACTCCTTCTGCACCTACAATTCCTCGCACGAAGTAGCTTTGCAAGAGGCCCGCGACTACGGTTGTGACGTAGGCTGAGTTTGCCCAGTCGTACATGCACCAGCCGAAGATGGTCCGTCTCTCATTTTTTTTCATTATCTTGGGCTAGTACACGTATCGACTTGCCAGCGGCGTTACCACGAAGACTACTGAACCACATCTCCCTCAACCGGTTCAACTTCAACGTGGATGTTCCTGAGGTGATCGACCGCGCGTTCTAGTTCATCGGCTTCGCCCGTGATCTCTAGCACAACCCAACCGGAATCGGCTGTCACGTTGGCTCGCCGAATATTAGTTACTATATCATATTGCTTTCCGATGTTATAGATTACAGGTTCAGTGATTTGACTTGGTGGGAAATTCAACCGTACTCTTAGGAAAGCCATATCTATTGCCTCATACAGGACGTTTTTGGGAAGGTCGGTTTCAATGGTACTGAACAAGCTGGCTGGACGGTGCGCGTTAAATATCTAAAAACTCACTTCTGGAGCAATCAATATATCGAGGTCGCTTGTTGGTGCGTAAATGTCTACGAAAAGGAGATATTTAACGATTAATGCCTAAAATAGCAAAACGAGGAAGTGATGCAGCGCGCAAGATTGGATGCATCGGGAGTGACGGTCTAGAGAGCGCTGTTGAATACGAAAATTCTTGAAGCTTTGCCTAGCCCTCTGATACGCGAGACATATCGCGAACGCTAATCTCCATACCATCCGCGTGATTTCTTCGCGGCATCAAGCATCTTCCGCTCTGCTAATCGGAACTTCAACAAAATCTTCCGCAATGTCATCCCAAGAGTACGCTCGCGCAACCTTAATTTGTCGGTCATAAAGCGAGATTACAACGTAGATAGTGTCTGGATAGTTCGGTATCCCCCACGGCTCGGTAGCATCGGCCCTATCTTTCTCGGAAAAATAAGCGTCTTCATTTGGGTGTGAATGGTAGAACGCCTTGATCTGCCTGCTTTCGGTGTCAACCTCCTTATGTATCTTGATAAGGTCGTTCGGGTCCATCAAGTATGCGGTACGGGCATCGCGTGGGTAGGTTTTCGGGTCTTCGATATGACGCTCATTTTGAATGTTCCTGCAGCGTCTCATGAACTCCTGAGCGCCATCTGTCAATATCACGCCGCAACACTCATTTGGAAACTCCTCCATCGCATGAAGGTAGATTTGACTCGTGGTTTCACGCCGCAATTCTAGCACTTCCAGACCTCATAATTAACACAACCGATACGGCACGCCCGTACACAACAAGCGTACCAGCCAGTCAAGCTATGAATCCCCGCTGCTTCGCATCACCTAGCACACACTGACGCCGCCTGCAATTGCGGGAATAATCGAGACTTCATCACCATCGTTAACCGCGGTCGTCGTTCCATCCAAAAATCGAATATCTTCATCGTTGAGATAGATGTTGACGAAACGTCGAACATTTCCAGCTTCGTCGCAGATTCGTTCTTTAATCCCTGCGTGGTTGGATTCGAGATTTTCAATAATGTTCTCGATAGTAGCACCGTCTGCATCTACTTCGGCTTGGTCGTTTGTCAGTTTCCTAAGAGGCGTTGGAATACGTACTGTAACAGCCATGAAATAAAATCCCTTCCTTGTTGATTGATTTGTTCGCTCATGTTAAGTGACCGCGCACGAAACCGAGTTTTTTCTTCAAAACTCGGTTTCTCAAACTCGCTCTACACGTTCTTTTGGCATGAGCCGCTCTATTATATCGCAAAATGTAAACCACACTCTTTACTGTTTTCGGACGCTGCCGCGTTTTGCCAGCGCCAGCGCCCTGCTCTCTTAGCTTCTCCCGGCAGGATTCGCGTTGTACAGATAACACAACCGAGCGATTCAAAATAAGCTCCGTGGTTATCCGGTTTGAGTAACGGATTCACCGGTACGTCGTTGTGATTTATAAACTGCCATACCTGTTCCTCGGACCAATGAGCTAACGGGTTGACCTTCAATACGAAGCGGCCATCATGATTAACAAGCTCCGATTTCGGTGTGAGTCCTCTATGTGTAGACTGATCTCGCCGCAGTCCGGTGAACCAAACATCAAGGGTATCTAGCAGCCGCTGCATCGGTCTGACTTTCCGTATCTCACAACAGTAGTTCTGCTTGTCTTTGCTGTCAAAAAACAGATGTTCGCCATGCTTCGAAATCATCTGATCGACTTCCTCGCGGTCCGGCTTGAGTCGTTCGATCTGGATGCCGTAACGTGCCTCAACTTGGTCAAAGAAGTCGTACGTTTCCTGAAATAGGCGCAGCGTATCAAGCGTACAGACGCGAAACGGGAGGTTGTTCTCGTGCGCAAGATGGATCAGTACCATACCGGATAATTGTCCGCTTGTCACGATTGCAGCGCGCTCTTCGAAACGTTTGAATAAATTAAAGAGGATCTCCTTCGGGTCGTCCATCGAATTGACCTGATAACAGAGATCTTCGGTTACGGAAGTTTGTGAACGAATGGGTTCAGTCACCGAAAATACCCGCCCTTCGTCTAGCAGTTTGACGTTTAGCTCGAGAAGATCTATCAATCGCAGACTGATAGAAAGTTAGGTGCTGTGATTGGGAATGAGTGCTCACGGTAATAAACTCAAAATATCGGCTTTAGGTTCAAAATATTGACTCAGACTAAAATACCGTTCCCCTGTATCGGGCAAGATTGTGACGACCGTTGTGTCTTTGCCGAGGTCTTCGGCGATTCTCAGTGCGGCATGTACGTTCGCTCCTGATGACATCCCCACGAGCAACCCCTCTGTCTTGGAGATGTGTTTCATCATCCTGTACGCCTCCTCATCGGGCACAGTGAGCACCTGATCGATGATGTCAACATTCAGAATCTCCGGAATTATCCCCGCGCCGATGCCGTCGATCCGCGTTGGGCCCGGCTCACCTCCCGAGATAACCGGTGAAACCTCTGGTTCGACTGCGACGACCTGTACATCGGGATAGCGCGACTTGAGAACTTCCCCGACACCGGTCAATGTGCCGCCTGTTCCCACTCCGGTAACGAAAAAGTCCACCGGACGATCCAAGGTTTCTATTATCTCACGTGCCGTCGTCTTTCGGTGAATTTCCGCATTTGCCGGATTCTTAAACTGATTGGGCATGAAGTGACATGGGTTCTGTTTAACAATTTCCTCCGCCTCCCAAATCGCGCCCGCCATTCCGGCATTCTCGGGGGTCAAGATAATCTTGGCGCCAAAAGCGGACAGGAGAGTATATTTCTCCTGGCTCACGTTCTCCGGCATGGTCAAGATCACGGGATATCCGCTTGCAATCCCGACCGCCGAGATCCCGAGTCCCGTGTTCCCGGCGGTCGGTTCGACAATAGTATATCCCGGTTTTAGAACCCCGCGTTCCTCCGCATCGGCAATCATTGCATGCGCAATGCGGTCCTTGATGCTGCCGCCCGGATTGTAGGATTCCAGTTTCGCCACAATGGTCGCATCGTTCTTTCCGCGCAAACGGCCGAGATGAACCAGAGGCGTATTTCCAATCAAATCAATTATGCTATCGGCGAGTATCATATCAGCTCAGATTGAATAGGGAATTGAGTGCACAGGTTGAGCGATTTGCTTGAACTTCCGGGCTTGGCAGCAGAGCTCTTGCAGCGTTTTCGAGTTTAAGACACTAGAGATGCCGTTCTCAATTTCCAGTAGCAACGTCTCCATACACCGGTTGGTTGCGTCACACTGGGAGGAGGCGTCGAAACTCTCCGAAAAATTTACGGGACCCTCGACAACCTCGAAGATATCGCCAATGCGAATTTCGTTTGGAGGGAGGCCAAGACTGTATCCGCCATCAGGGCCGCGGCGGCTCGTTGTCAAGCCGGACTGTTTGAGTTGGAGGAGTAGCTTCTCAAGGAATGGGCGAGAAATACCGTGTTTCTCCGAAAGTTCCGCCACCGAGACGAACTGTTGCGGATATTGCAGCGCTAGCTCTAGCATCGCCAAGACGGCGTATTTTAGTCGAGCCGATAGACGCATCGTTACTCCTTCTCTGAAAACATGACCAATCTAGTCACATATAATTATAAGGTATATGACCTAAATAGTCAAACTTATTTTGACGTTGTTCGAATCTCTTCTCTCCGTTGTCTCTCAGAAGACAGGAATCGACCAATCGGACAACAATCAAGCGGCTGAAATTGAAGTACGGCGGTGCTCCACTATCGACCATCTTCAGTAGGAGCGACCTCCTGGTCGCAATCTATCGCCGAATTGGGGGAGGTATCCTCGTCCTGCCTTAACAGTAACTTGCACTGCGCTATTCGAGCTGATTATCTGAATAAACGGGTTGTTTTCCCCTCAGTCATTTTGGCGACCACGTAACGCAAAAAAACCATCACGACTTTGGAAAAAACTTGATTCCCTAGCTATCCTCCCCGAAACAGACCCTCCCTGCCACAACAGTTAAGATATTCTGAGCTGATTCGTCCAGAATCTGTTGTACCACCCGCTGCCCGTTATCCGGTATGGCAATCCCAATCACGTCCGCGTACCAGCCCTTCTTCAATCTCCCGACTCGGTTAAGCTGTAATGCGCGTGCTCCGTTAATGGTTGCAAGGTCGATAATCGTCTCCGGCGAGAGGTTTGTCTGCGTTTTCGCAAGGAACTTTATTTCGTCCAGCATACTGAGTGTCCAGTTGCTGGCTAAACTGTCGGTGCCGATGGCAACGTTGACGCCAGCCCTGATGAGACGGCAAATCGGGTGCGAGGTGTGATGGAAATAATGGTGAGCGCGTGGGCAGAACGCAACTGACGCTCCGCTCTGGGCAACAGATTCAATGTCGGCGTCGGTGAGGTAATTACAGTGAGCGAGCAACGGACGAAACGCCAATATGCCAATCTGCGTAAGGTACCGAACAGGGGAACACTTCGGAGGAGTCCAGCCGCTCATGGATATCCCATAAGCGTTCAACAGATCGGCAAATGCTCCCGTGCCAGATGCTAGAAATTCGATTTCGTCCTTCGTCTCCGCCAGATGGGTGCACAAGGGTAAGCCCCGAGACCGAGCGAGTCCAAGGCAGTGGCGATACACCTTCGCGGAGGTAGAGTATGGGGCGTGCGGAGAAACAGCGGGATTGAACAACGCGTCCGGTTGGGGAGACAAGGCAAGGTATTCATTAATGCGGTCAACGCCGAGCTGTGTTCGCTCTGGAGAAAATCCTGTCGCCTCGAAGAAAACTACAGTCCGGATTGGCGAATCTCTGTGAATTCTAGCCGACTTTCCAAATCCATGGATGTCACCGACGGTCGTAGCGCCTCCCGCCAAACTCATTTCAATCCCGCCGCTTATCGCAGCGTTCACCGATGCTGGGTCAGACTGATGAGTCTGGATGAGTTGCGTAAGCCAATCTGTAAATCGTGAAGTTCGTTGGATCAAGTCATGGTGGTACGACAGTTCAAGGTGTGTGTGAGCGTTCACCAAACCCGGCATGATAACCACCTCACCCAGATCGCGCACTTCTGAGTCATTCCCTCTTTTTACCGCTTCGTAGGTGCCGATGTCGGCAATCTGCGATCCGTGAATAACAAGCGCACCGTTTTCAATGACTTGGAGACTATTTGGTAAGAGGTATTTTGCGCGTAGGATCAACTTTGGCAGGGCGTGTGAAATGGGTGATAGGGTACGTTATTTTGCTTGGGGCGCCGAGTCTTCTCCGTTCGTCGCCTCCACTTCGCGACGTTGATTCACACCGCGTCGGCGCGTGTAAAATTTCGGGGTTTCCTGAAATTTGTTTCGGTAGTAGGTGACGGTGCGGCGGGCAATCTTCGTATCGTATTCGCGCTCAAGAATCTCGGAGAGTTCCGCATCACTGTACGGTTTCGTTCGCTCGCCTGAACTCAACTCTCGACGCTCTCGTTCAGCGATCAAACGCCGTAGCACATCCCCTTTGCTTTGGCAGAAGAATTTCAGTGGAAAGCTGCCGTTCGACGTATCAACGTTCTTGTACCGTAGAATGCGGCTTACGGTGGATTCATGTTCGCCCAGATCTTTGGAAACTTCCGCCTGAGTTAGTGGCTTGAGGTAAAGTTCGTCACCGCTCACGAAATAACGGTACTGATATTCGTAAAGGAACATCAACACCCGAAACGTCAAACTTTTTCGCTGGTTAATCAGGCGCAAGACATCTGCCAGGCGTGCGCCATCCTCATCTGCTCCCGTATCGACGGATTCAAGCTGGTAGCGAGAATTGTACTCAATTCCCGAAGCGACGTGAATCTCGGCGCGAGGCGGATCGTCAAATCGCTGTATTGTCGCCACAGCCTCTGCCTCGTCCGTTGACGGGTTCCGTGTCGGCGCATCAACAACAGTCACCTGCATCGAACTCGCAATCTGAACCCGCTCTACGAGGTCGACAATCTCTCGAACCGCGCTTTGGGGAATTCCCAAAGCGTCCGCAATCCACTCCGGATCGGTATTCTCGCCCATGAAATAGTGGACGAATTCCGATTGCGTGATCTCATACACCTCCATCATCTTCGAGAGCGCTTCGTAAGACTTTTCTGAATCGAAGAATCCCTGCGATGTCGGCGGCTCGCGAAAATCCGGATCGTCAAGTCGCATGTTGTTGTCTTGCGTATCCTCATTACCCGCCCACGCGTGCTTGAGATAGCGGCAATATTCGAGGGCATGAATCAACTTGCCGCGTGGTACGCTGTATTTTAGCGCCAGTTCCTTAACATTTCGCCGGGCATCCTCTCGAAAAAAATCGGTCTGCCAATCGGCGCGCGCTTCGATCTCAAACTCATTCATAAATTCCACGAACTGCCGATCTTGGAATTCCTCGTAGAGATGCCGAGGAATACGTCCTTTGAAGTTTATTTTCCGCACATTCCCCGATTCTACAAGACGTTGAAATACGGGCTGGGACTCGACCTGCTGCACATACTCCCGAAATTCCTTCTCATCCTGCGTGAGCAGATTCAAATACGCGTCAGGCGGACGTGACGACTTTATTGTCGGAAGAACTGCAATTTGAGGTTTGGGGCCGACGATTCGCATTGGGGCTATTCACTTGATTATCAGGGTGTTTCTGATGAGAACCTTTATGATGGATGATTAGAAATCAGGTCTAGGTTAATTTCGCGTAATGCGGAGGTATTCCGCATAATCCGGATGGTTTGTAATTACCCCCAAAATCTAGACAGTTAAATAAGAGATCTTTTCGACTAGAAAAATGGTCATCATCTGAGCGAAAATAGGACTCGGAAACGCCAAGAAAAAGAAAGGAGTTTCTCCACCATGTCCCATAGAAAACAGCGTGATGGCCAATTCAAAGCGCAAGTGGCTCTTGAAGCTATCAAGAACCAGCAGACTATCAATCAGATTGCCAGTGAATACGGTGTCAATCCGGCACAAGTTAGCCAATGGAATAAACAGGTTCTTGAGGAATTACCTCAACTCTTTGCGAATTACTTCCGAGGCGTTTACTGCTAGACTTGAATCTTCAGACACAGCCATTAGTTGGAACGGTAGAGGCCGCTACTTTGACAACATCTTCGTTGAACGACTTTGGCGCAGCGTTAAGTATGAGGAGGTTTACCTCAACGACTATGACTCAATGAACACGGCTCGGCGTCGCTTGAGAGCACGCCATTATCCCTGTCGGTATAATTCTTTCAGCAAGTAACTGCCCCAAGTTTCCATGTAGGAGGGGCATCTTGCCCCGACGGTTTGTCCATAGCGCACATTATCCTAGACGGAATAATTTCCTCATCAGGAGACTCTCAACTCCCGCTATATGACTGGTTTTGAAAAAGTGTTACTTGATAGCGTGCCATTATCCCTGTCGGAATAATTCTTTCAACAGGTAACACTCGTTTTTGGCCCTATCACTAGCTTTGGAGAAAGTGTCACTTGATCGATTTTCCATCTCTTGCACTCCAGAGGAGTGCAATGTCAATAGAATCGTGATGTCTCCCAATCTCCGCGCTCCAGCGGAGCGCAATGTGTATAGCACATCATCAAGTGTCACTCATATTTCGTTCTATGGCTAACTCTGAAAAAGTGTTACTTGATAGAATGGTTTCACTCCGGAGGAGTGAGATGTCAATAGAACACGATTCCTCCCCGCGTCTGCACTCCAGCGGAGTGCTATGTCGAGTGTTACTTGGTAGCACGCCATTATCCCCGTCGGAATAATTCATTCAACAAGCAACACTTTTGTACCGCAAACTGTTAGTTTGCGATCACAAACCATCATCGGTACACGTTCATTTTTCGCTCTATGACTGGCATTCCGAGAGTGTTACTTGATAGATTATTTCAACTTTTACAACCGAGAGCGGTCACATCAATCGCTCGATTACCGTACACCAGCAAGCGAGCGGATAGCGAGTGCGGTAGAGATCCCCACGAGGTGTATTTCCAATAACTTCAGGCGTTTAAGTTGGCCAGAATTAGTCAGGTTTTATTACTTAAATCTCCTTATTTTCTGTCTAAAGGATGGGGGTAGCTTATTAGTCATGTCCATACCGTTAATTTCCTCCGTTTAAATCTGTAGCTTATGTTTAGTTTAGCCTAACGTGTGAGTCAACCCATTACAAAATTCTACAAGAACTTCCTGCCAAGAACGAGCTACAATTGTAACGCCCCCCCGTCACGCTGTCAACAACTGATCCCGACGAACAAGCCAATTGCATCCGATGACAGAGATCTGCAATCACTCGCTTCGATTCCTCTGTCGTCCTAGGTACGTAATATCATTTCGCTTGAATAACAGTGATGGAGTAAAGCCGTTATCTCGTTAAGACTTACAAGGCTACGCGGTGTAGCACCCGGTAGGGGCGATCAACTGAGATCAAGCGAGTGGACAACGAGTGCGATAGAGAATCACTAATCACTAGCCGCTCTCCACTGATTTTTGCCTTTACACCTTTACAAATGTATAGTATAATCTAATGCAGATACATTGGTAGCGCGAAAAAAACGCGAACCACTACCGACTCAACTCGGCGCGCGCAACCCGATTAATTGGCGCCATTCGAAAAAAAACACGAAAAAGTGTCGGGTTTCGTCAAGTTTCGTCAAGTAAAACAGGCACGATATGCCAAGAACGGAAAACAAAATGCACTGGCCTCGCCCGAACGAAGCGGCAAGCAACTTTACATTGATAACCCTACACATGTGTAGTATACTTCAGCCAGAATAGTCAATCAAACAAACGAACAAGGAGGTGGCAGCCACACAAGTAGGAGCAATCATTGAATGGCGGTAACCGCCAAATCATAAGCGTTAGCCCGGAAACGCAAGGCCCTTCTGTTTTAGCCCGAGCCAAAATGCCATAAACGCAGACTACGACTGTATTCAGCAGCCTTTTTCTACCGATTAAACCACTCGGTTAAATCTTCATCCGGGCTAACGCAGGCTAAAGTAGTAGGCATACTCCGTATGCCGTAACCCCTGGGCGTATTACGGCACGGCGGCTCCTGCTGGATTGACAAATCCAGAGAATCTTTATCTAGCTATTCAGTTTCCATTCTGTCGCTCCAGAGGCAATCAAGCGACTGAATAAGAAGCGATCAACTGAACGGATAGTGAAGGCGATAGCTAATCCCCGAAATTCACGCCATTTGCCAGTTATGTACTGTCATTTTAGAGAAATGATATAATATCTCTTTTTCCGCGTAATCAGTGTAATCTGTTTAATCCGTGATTCAGACAATGCTTCCCTTTTTCTATTGATCGGCACAACTGCCCATGATAGAATAATTTTTTCGGTGTACATAATCTCAACGGCAGCGCTCATAATTCGGAGGAATACCGTGGCAGAAGACCAAAATCTTAAAAAACGTGCATATTGGCGGAAAAACCTCCACTATCTGGCAAGCCTGTTAGCTGTGTGGTTCATCGTGTCGTATGGATGCGCGATACTATTCGTTGACTACCTCGACCAGATCAAAATTGGCGGATTTCGGCTAGGCTTCTGGTTTGCGCAACAGGGATCCATCTATATCTTTGTTGTCCTAATCTTCATCTATGTCAAACTAATGAACCGTCTGGATAAGAGGCACGATGTAGACGAAGAGGAGCAGGGTTGATTATGACCGTACAAGCCTGGACATTCGTGATGGTTGGGTTGTCGTTCGCGCTGTACATCGGTGTAGCGGTCTGGTCAAGGGCGAGTTCAACGGGCGAGTTCTACATTGCGGGCAGCAGTGTGCGTCCGGTGGTAAACGGCATGGCGACGGCCGCCGACTGGATGAGCGCCGCGTCGTTCATCTCCATGGCGGGGCTCATCTCGTTCATGGGACGGGACGGTTCCGTCTATCTCATGGGTTGGACGGGCGGCTACGTGCTGCTGGCACTGCTTCTGGCACCCTATCTGCGAAAGTTCGGCAAATTCACCGTTCCGGACTTTGTCGGTGATAGATATTACTCGAGAGCTGCACGGGTAGTCGCGGTTATTTGCGCCATTTTTGTGTCGTTTACCTACGTTGCGGGGCAGATGCGTGGCGTGGGAATCGTATTCTCAAGATTCCTCAACGTCGAAATCACGTCGGGCGTTCTGATCGGCATGGGCATCGTGTTCTTTTACGCCGTGTTGGGAGGCATGAAAGGCATCACCTACACACAAGTCGCGCAATACTGCGTGCTAATCTTCGCCTATCTCGTGCCGGCAATCTTCATCTCCCTGTTAATGACCGGAAACATCATTCCCCAACTCGGTTTTGGCGGGACGTTAGCGGACGGATCGGGGGAATTTCTGCTTGATAGATTGAACGGCTTGAGTCGTGACCTCGGATTCCATCTGTATACCGACGGGAGCAAGGGAACGATAGATGTATTCTGCATTACGGCGGCGCTAATGGTCGGTACGGCAGGGCTGCCGCACGTCATCGTCCGCTTCTATACCGTGCCCAGAGTCGCTGCCGCGCGCAGTTCGGCCGGCTGGGCGCTGTTTTTCATTGCCCTCCTCTACACGACCGCTCCCGCCGTAGCTGCGTTTGCAAGAACGAATTTACTGACGACGGTTTCGGAGAGGAGTTATCGTGAGGTTCCGGACTGGTTTAAGAACTGGGAAGAGACTGGTCTACTGGCATGGGCGGATAAGAATTCCGACGGCAAGGTGCAATATGTGGGGGGATCGGCGATTGACGGAATGAAACCAATTTTTGGAGACGGCAGGGGAGCGTCGGGCGAACGCATCGTTACGAACGCCAATCCCGATACAAAGAACGAACTCTACGTAGACCGGGACATCATGGTGCTCGCAAACCCCGAAATCGCCAAACTGCCCAACTGGATTGTAGGCTTGGTCGCAGCGGGCGGCTTGGCGGCGGCGCTCTCCACCGCTGCCGGATTGCTGCTTGTCATCTCTACCTCCATCGCGCATGACCTACTCAAACGGGAAATTCGCCCGGGAATTAGTGAAAAAGGTGAGTTGATCGCGGCGCGAATTGCCGCGGGAGTGGCGGTTTGTATCGCTGGCTACTTCGGTATCAATCCGCCCGGGTTCGTGGGTCAAGTTGTCGCGTTCGCGTTCGGTCTGGCGGCGGCTTCCTTTTTCCCTGCCATCGTCATGGGTATTTTCTCTAAACGAATGAACAAATTCGGCGCCATTAGCGGTATGGTTGTCGGGATTACCTTCACCGCGGGCTATATCATCTTCTTTAAGTTTATTCGTCCGGAGATGAATTCGTCCGACTATTGGTGGTTCGGTATATCCCCGGAAGGAATTGGGATGTTGGGGATGATGCTCAATTTTATCGTGTCAATCACGGTCTCCACTTTAACCCCTCCGCCTCCGACCGAGATTCAGGAGTTGGTTGAAGATATTCGCGTTCCAAGGGGCGCTGGCGAGGCACGCGAACTGTCCGTTTAACCGAAAATACTGAATTTATCTTATGTCTAATGTTTCGCCTAGCCCCGATACGATTGAAGGATACGACAACGCAATCTTGCCAGCCTTGGCGCTAATGGCAGGACGGCAACTCGATCTCTTCACCTCGCTCAAGGATGCGACCTTGAGCGCTGACGCCATCGCCGAGGCTCTTGGCGTTGATGCGCCGAAACTGGAATTACTCCTATACGCGCTTGTTGCCGCAGGGATATTGACCGTAGACGACGGTCGGTTTTCTAACACCATTGAAGCGAATCACTTTTTGGTGCGAGGCGAGCCCAGCTATATTGATGGCGGGCGCGACATAGATCTGTGGGCACATCTGCTTGAGACGGTGCTCAAGACGGCTGATTCCGTACGGGCAGGATCTCCGCAAGCCCGACATGACTACAAAAGCATGCCTGCGGAGGACTTGGAACGGTTCTTCCGAAAACTTCATCCCGGTGCGTTGGCAGCTGGACGCGATCTTGTATCGAGGTGTGATCTTTCCTCTTGTCGCAGGATGCTGGACGTTGGTGGTGGTTCCGGTGGGGTTGCCATTGCAGTGGCGGAGGTATGCCATGGCATACGTGCGACCATAGTGGACCTTCGCACCGTAACCCCCTTCACTCAACGATTCGTTAACGAGTCGAGCGCGAGAGCTAGGCTTCACGTATTGACGGCAGATGTCGTGAATGAAGAGTTGACCGGTAGATACGATCTTGCCGTGTTGAAAGCATTTACTCAAACCCTTTCTCCCACAGAGATCAGGAAAGCTCTGAAAAATGTTGGAAATGTCATTGAACCCGGAGGCACGGTCTGCGTCCTGGCACACATTTTGGACGACTCGCGGTCAGCCCCGCGGGAAACAGCGGTATTCAATCTCATTTTCTTGAATATTTATGAGATTGGGCGAGCGTATACTGTGGGTGAATATTACGAATGGCTGGAAGAAGCCGGCTTTAGCGAAGTTGAACGGACACTTCTCGACGGCGGTCCTAGTCTCCTAGTGGCTCGAAAGCCCAATTAATCGCTCCTACGGAGATGGCGGAGATTTCACCGAACACCAAAGATAGTTAGCATGAGTCTTTTCGAACAAAACTATCAAGATGCGAAAAAACAGGTTGCTCCATTGGCGCATCGAATGCGTCCCGAGTCACTTGACCAATTCGTCGGACAGGAGCATCTCTTGGGAAAAGATCGTCCGCTTCGTATAGCGATTGAAGACGATACTGTATCCTCATGTATTTTCTGGGGACCGCCGGGTTGTGGAAAGACAACCTTGGCTCATCTCATCGCGCAACGCACCGCGGCACACTTTGAACCCCTCAATGCTAGTACAAGTGGCGTACCGGAATTACGAAAACGGATTGCCGATGCCGAAGAGCGATTGCGATACAATGTACAGCGCACTATCCTGTTCCTGGATGAAATCCATCGATTCAACAAGGCACAACAGGATTTCCTGCTCTCATTTGTTGAGAACGGCACACTTGTGTTAATCGGTGCGACGACAGAGAACCCCTCCTTTGAGGTCAATGCGCCCTTACTCTCACGCATGCAGGTTTTCGTGTTTCAACCGCTGGAAACTAACCATCTTCACCACTTGGTTAGTCGTGCACTTGTAGACAGAGAACGCGGTCTTGGCGCATATGATGCCGAGCTCTCCGATGACGCGATGGAGTTGCTTACCCGGATAGCCGATGGCGACATCCGGCTCGCTCTCAATGCATTGGAACTTGCGGTGCAAATGTGCAAACCCGACAAGGAGCACCGCCGCAATCTGGATGCGGACATCGTTCACACGGCTGTACAGAAACGCTTGTTGCGCCACGACAAGGCGGGTGACGAGCATTACAACCTGATTTCAGCGTTCATCAAGAGCGTGCGTGGCTCCGATCCCGACGCTGCCGTTTACTGGTTGGCTCGATTGTTGGAGGGCGGAGAAGATCCTCGTTTCATAGCGCGCCGCATGGTGATACTTGCATCCGAGGATGTAGGCAACGCGGATCCGCAGGCTCTGTTGGTTGCGGACGCCGCGGCAAGGGCGGTCGAATTCGTCGGTCTCCCGGAAGCGCAGTTGAACTTGGCTCAGGCTGCGGTATATTTGGCATGTGCCCGCAAAAGTAATGCGGCATACATGGCGCTGCTCGCGGCTCAAAAGGATGTGCGCGAAGAACCTGCCTATCCGGTGCCCCTGCACCTGAGAAACGCGCCGACGCAGCTCATGCGCGACTTGAACTACGGCGAGGGATACAAGTATGCACACGATTTTCCCGGTCATGTAACGAACCAAGAACACCTTCCCGATGCATTAAGAGGAAGAACTTATTACGTACCTACGGATATCGGTGCGGAACGGCAGATACATGAACACTTGAAAGAGATACGAAAATCGTCCGATGACGAATCGTGAAAAGTAAGTTCGGACTGCACAGTAGGCTGGGCGCCGCCCACCATGTCTTCCAAGATGCAGTTGCGAATCCATGAAACCCGGTGTTTCCCCAATTATTGAAATCGGACAAATGAATAGCAAATATTATAGAACAGATTAGTGAATGCACACCGCTAACCTGTCGACGCCGGTTTCACTCGCGACTCTCCAGGATGGCGCGGGCACATAGATAAAGTGAGTGGATGGAGTAACCCGGTGCGTACTGAGAGCAATTAAGTGTCTCGTGTGATAGAGATCTATACAAAGGGTACGCACAACGACTGCGAAAGCAATTCCGGAGTTAGTTTTGACCGTAAATCCCATGAAACATTAACCTCCTTCTCACCACCCTTTAGTCGTGTAGTTTTATCGGTTGCTCAACATAAAAAAGTTGCAACCTTCCTCATCCGCAAGTGTGTACATCGGGAGAAGTCGCGGAGGAATGATTATGCCTGAACTCGACGATGAATTAATGAAACGCTTTCGGAAGGGTGATGTGGACGCATTTAATCTTATCGTACGTCGCCACCGTGTTGCTCTTGTAAATTTCATCGCTCACTTCATTGGCGGCAATCAAGACTCTGCGGAAGACTTGGCGCAAGAAACATTCGTTCGCATGTTCAAGGCGTCAAGCCGCTATAAAGCGGGTACAGCTAAATTCAGTACTTGGATGTATCATATTGCGTCGAACCTTTGCAAAAATGAACTACGCAATCGAGGAAGACGTGGTCGATTCTTTGTAGATAACGTTGGAATGAACGATGAAGACCTCGGTCACGGCGGAGCGGAGGATTTAATTGCTACCGCTCCCGCAGATTCCGCGTTCCAACCCGATATAGAATTAGAACGAAAGGAGTTAAAACGTACCGTACAAAATGCTATCGCAGAATTACCTGAACGATATCGATTACCGGTTTCACTCCGTGATTTGCAAGGTCTTAGCTACGAAGAGATAAGTGAGGTTTTGAACTTACCGCTGGGCACAACCAAGTCGCGGATTAATCGTGCGAGGTTAATGCTCAAAGACAAATTGAGGAGTTTCGTGGAATCACTATGAATTGCTTAATTGCAGAAGAGCACTTCTCCGCATACCTTGAAGACGAACTTGACTACCAGACAATAAAAGATTTTGAATCACATCTTACAAATTGTGGATCGTGCAGCGGTGAATTTGCGCTGTTTCGTAAATCGTTAAACTTATTACATCAACTACCACGTATTGAACCTTCATCGGATTTTGACCATTCCGTACAGTCAAGATTTGACGATCTTGGTGTTAGTAGGATTTCCGTTTGGCATCAAGTCCTTGCTTCCCTACGGTCGCGGCCTGGTTGGGCGTTTAGTGGGATTGCGACTGCCTTACTCGTTATATTGATTGGTGCATACTTTTACCAGAACGGTCCAAATGAGTACATATCCTCCCCTCCTAGCGTTGTATTCCAAGCCGATCCAAACCCGACCTTTCAACCCGTGGAAAAAATAGATAATCAAGGACTACTACCTCTTCCGGTGCATCAGGTCAATGTCCCGCTGGATTTTGGCAGTGGAGGGTTTTTTGGAGGAGAAGTCTTGGAATGGCGTCCACAGCGTACTCAACAAAATTTTATCTTACAGACAGTTAATTATAGCTCTGCCCCCCGTGGCGGAGGCCTATAAACGCGCCGAGAAGGTTTTGGAACATGCGAATTAGAAAAGTACGGATCAAGCTTATCATCGTTTTAGGGATTGCGCTGCTCTACTCAACTTCCAAGCTATTTGCAGCCCAGAATATATTACAGTCTATGGAACAACAGTTCCAAACGATTGTAAATTCAGTGAAACCGGCAGTCGTGGAGGTTACCGCGACGCACGTGATTGGCGAAGTCAGATTAGGACCGGTACTTGAGGAAGCTTTCCGCGGAAAGTCAGTGCCAATACAACACCACCAGAATATCGGTTCAGGCGTTCTGATCGACTCCGACGGCCACATTGTGACGACAGAGGCGGTGATCAGGAATGCAGACAAGATCGAGGTAAAGTTTGCATGTGGACAGCGTCAATCCGCCACGCTCGTGGGCATCGACGGTTACTCCGATATTGCGGTGTTGCGCGCAGAGGATGGCTATCCTTCCGAAACTGTCCTTGGTGATTCTGACGAACTCAGGCCAGGGTCGTGGGTTGTGACAGTCGGCTGCTCTTATGGGGCATGTCCAACGCTGTCGTTCGGGATTGTAAATGGACTTGAAATTTTATCGGATAAACCACACTACGAAGCCATCCAGATCAACGCACCCATGAAACCCGGGAATAGCGGGGGCGCTGTTGCCAATACGTCTGGTCAAATAGTAGGAATTATCACCGCCACACTCGATCAGGTTCCGATTTCGTCTAAGGTACGATCTTCGCTGGGAGATTTTCAGCATAGCAGGATTTTCTCGGCGCAAGATGTTTGTTTCGCACTACCTATAAAGACTGTCCAAACAATAGCTAGGGAAATAATAAACCACGGTGAGGTTCGGAGAGGTTGGCTAGGGGTGTGGGTAGACCATCATGATGCTCCTGGGTTACAGGTGACAGGTGTTACTGAAAAAAGCCCTGCCGAAAGCGCAGGCATTCTACAACGAGATATTATCGTCGATTTCAACGGAACACCGGTAAATACATATACCGATTTGATGAAACTGGTAACAGCCGCGGCCCCGAACACTCCGGTCAAAGTCAACGTTCTACGGGCTGGTGAACAGCTCGCTTTGGACGTGGTGCTCGGCGCGCTTGACTGATTCTCCTAATATTTTTGACGAAACGGCGAGTCTCATCCTCGATTTTCTTCTTCCGTTGACTTCGCTTCTAACATCATCTTCGCAAACATCGCGACATCGTCTCGGAACTCTGGTGTAAAATCCTCCGCATTCTTTACTTCAGAAAAGTTTCCGAACACCGATTCTAGCGTTACGCAAAATTCCTTTGATTCGCCCTTCTCCTGCGCCTCCTCCGTCATTTCCTGCAGTATTCGCACCTTAGCCGCCTCCTCTCTTTCTGCTTGTACTTCCTTGATAGATTTATCATATGTCAATCGAAGGGTTTCGACTATGTGGTATGCCATCGATCTGCCATACTTCTGAGCATCTCGCTTTGCGCCATCATAAATATCAAATGGCAGCAGTATGCTAATCTGCTTCTTCAACGAATGCTTTGATTGTCGATATTCTTTCATAATTATCCTCGGAGTTACTAAAGTGTAAACACTCATAGAATCCCAACTCTAAAGATTGAAATTCTAGCCTCGAACAATTATAACATATACAAATATGAGTATGCAACCTAGTAAAGTAATTTATAAATCAACATGTTAGAAAGTATCGTATACTATTCCCATGAAATGCTGTCCATAGTAATATGTAAGTCGTGTTCGGTAGGCATAGTATAAATGGAAGTAGTATTGATGCTGGAATGGCCGAGAATCTTAGACACCCTATCAATTGGATTGCCAGCATCAATAAGATTCTTCGCACAGGTATGACGAAATACATGCGGAGACACATTTGGTATTTTGGCTACATAACCATACTTCTTTATCAGGTATCGTACCCCTCGGTCCGTTAGTGGCGTTCGTTTCTGGCCATAGAACAGAAACTCGGCGTTTTTGTTCCCAGCCGAATCGACTACTATGCCTTTCTGGCTTCCAATCGTCTTGATGTAGTCTTTCAGAACGCTTGATATGGTCGGATTTAATGGTATATTCCGGCGTTTAGTACCCTTCCCTTCGCGCACCGTAAGCATATTACTATTATCGGAAATAGAAATATCGGAAACTCTGAGATTACAAAGTTCGCTTACACGTATTCCGGTGTGGAGCAGCATAGTTATAATCGCTAAATCCCTTATTTTACCGGCTCTGCGTACTGCCCTCAACAATGCAAGTTGTTCTTTGCGGTCTAGGGCGCGTGGTCCCAGAGGCTCTTCGACGACATTTCTGACGCCTTCAGCGGGGTTATTGGGAATTAAGTTGGATTCCTGTGCCCATTGGCAGAAACTTGAGATGCTAATTAACGTACGGTTTATCGTGGCTGGCTTCTTATGCTCGCGCAGCATCGCATTTCGGTAGTCAATCACATCCATTGGCGTAATGTTCTCCGGTGTAACCGGCTCGCCGGTAGTTCGTTGGAACCAATCGGAGAACAATCGTAGATCTGCCATATAGGCTTTGATGGTGTGTTCGGACTTGTCGTAATCGTGGAGATAATCCTGATAATCCTGCAAAAGGTCGTTCATTTTGGATCTCACTTATCGGACATATTTTTTGTAAATGCTGTCTACATAAGGGTTTCAACGTGCTTTATTTAGTGGATGTTACACTTATCGGACATAAAAAACCCCTAAAATGTCCGATAAGGTTAATTATCGGACATTTTAGGGCTGAAGGGTCTTACATCTAAAAAAATCACACTTTTTGATGTTTCAGGTCCGTTTAATCTTGGGGCCAGGCAATTTGGTTTGTACTAGCGATCTATGATCATGCAATTAAGACATGATCTCTATACATTGTGTGTTTCAGTTTACGAGCACTGTACTCAGTTCGCCGTAACTGGTCAAATCGTGGTCATTCGTTCAACCGCGGCGCAGAAGTGGTATTTTGGGATTGAATCAGTGCCTGGGACTCATGCCGCCTATGTACCTAGGTTACTTTCGTTGGGATAAATTGTGCCATTTAATTCGGAGATTGCCTTTTCTGGATTCGACTAACTAGAGCTACGTAAAGTCTCAATTCATTGCAGGAAAACCACGCTGTTTGAGAATGGAACGTTTCACTGCGCTGTGCGTAGCACGTTTTGCCGGAAGGGGTGAGATTTACGTGTTTGCAACAATCGATCGTCAAGTTGAAAAAGATCTTCCGCGAAATTAGTGTTGAGCAGCGCTCTTCTTATTTCCCACTCCTCTTTGTTACGGATTTGGCGAACACCTTTTTTCATCCAATAGTCGACTCGTGTGATTTTGCGTGGGTGCCAAATACCTGAGGATAATTGGTAGTCAAGAAATTCAATAACCGTCTCGGGAAGTTCGGCATCCGATGACGAAAAAGATTCCATACGCTTGATACTGAATCCTTTTTCTGCGTCAATCGTTACCTTCTCTGGCATCTTTCGTCCGATTCTGGTTTGAAAGGTAAGAACATACTCACCGTGGCCGTCCTTTATTGAAGTAAAACTTTCTATATTTACTTCACGTAGGTTAATCCCTTGCCATCTACCCAAAAGGTGCCACATTCCGCCCTCAATTATGAGGGGTAGACGCAGGCTGGCGTTCGCGCTGCTATGGGACACTTGTTCATGTAGACCATCAGAAATAAAAGCGACTTCGTCACCGGCCCCGTAAAATTCCGCGGCTTCCGCAGTTGCATATTCTTTGACATTTTTTCTAGTGAACCGGTACGCAAAAATACGGGCTTTCGTTTTCGCAGAAATGTAAGCGAGCTCGAAAACAACATTCCACTTTTCATGCAGTTGCTCTTCCCCCGCCAATACCTGGGGTAAAAATTGGCGGGATAACCGAACGTTTTTTTCGTGATTTGTGCGGTAACGCGGACGGTTTTGAACTTCAAGTGGCAGTTCGGAGAACCGTTTTCCCAGCTCTTGGATGGCTGCTTCTGTTTTGGCGTTTGCTTCGGCTTGAGAGATTCTTGGTACTGTATCCCGCTTATAGATGATTTCCAATTTACCGCTGGTCACTTCGGTTTGGGCAAATTGGAGACTATCAAGAACCGCCTCAAGTGACAGTTCTGCTTCCACCACGCGCACCGGCCCTAGTTGTGAGGCAATAAAGACAACGATGCAGTACCCGACGACAAGGGCAACCTTTGTCAACGGACGACGGTTCAGGTTTTCGGCGAGAATCATCCGGACCCGCTCTTCAATCTTCGGTGAACGCGCGACTGCCACCGCCGCTCGCGCAACAGAGCCAGTTTTCTTCACGGTTCGTGCAATGTCAACCAGATGTTGCGCGTAATCGGTCGATTGATACCCCATGGCGAGGACACGATCATCGCACGCCCTCTCCGCCTCAATCTGCATCCGATGTGCTGCAATCCACACGAGTGGATTAAACCAGTAGACCGCGCACATCATCTGTGCAATTAACTGCGACTCCCAGTCATTCCGCTGGGTGTGCGCCAACTCATGGAGCAGAACGGCGCGCAGTCGTTCCTCACCCCAGTCACCCGCATCAGCGGGCAATAGAATCACGGGACGCCAAAATCCCCACATTACCGGCGCAGTAACTCCATCGCTTCGACGAATCCTCACCGGTCGCCTCCAATTGCCAACCCGCAACCCGAGTTGAATGTCCTGAATTGCACCCCTGAAATCGTCGCTGTGGGCAGTGATACGCGAGACAGTACCGATGCCAACAACCAGACGGGCAAGCAGAAACAGTGCGACTGCCGCCCAGATCAACGCTATCCAATTAGTCCAATGAAGCGAGACGAAGCCTGTTTTCCGCCCGTTTGATTCGGAGGCGCCACTCTCGTCTGTAGTGGCTACCGATTGGACAGACGGCGGTGTAACGTCGGTTGATGGCGCCGCGGCTATCGGGGACGAACGTGGCGCACTGGACACTTCAGCAGCCACCGGCTGATTGTTCTCATGTGGCACGTCCGCTTCAAATCCCACCGGCTTTCCCGGCAGAACGCCAATCTCAAGCGGTGAGAGCGTGAGAGAAAATACCGAAACCATGAGACATCCGAGAATTGACATGTACCAAACCAAACTCCGTAATGCCGCTGATTTACGGCGCAGAAGAAGTGCCAATACCCCGGCAACGGCGAAAATCACAAGGCTTTTCATCGTCGCGTTAAGCAGAAATCCCAACCAGGGGTTGGAGTTGAGTGCGTCAATGAATTGTATCATGATGAATTTCCTCCTTTCTTGGCTTGCTCAATGAGTTGGCTTAAGCGATCAAGTTCGTCATCCGAGATGTCAGAGTCGGAAACCAAGGTCGCAACCGTTTTTTCAACCGATTTATCGAAGAAGGTTTGGACAATCTGCTTGAGCGCGGAACGTCCCACATGATGGCGCGGTTGTGTGGAACGATAGATGTAACGTGGTCCATCCTTTTCATGGGAAAGATGTCCCTTTTCTTCCAAAATCCGCAATAAAGCGCGAACCGTGGAATAACTGGGCGCGTCCGGCAGGTCTGCAAGCACATCCGCTACAGAAGCGCTCCCTCGTTCGTATATGATATTCATAATCTGTCGCTCGCGACGGCTTAGTCTTACGATACGATAATCTTCCATTTTGTCACCCCCCTTCCTTATGGTGCGAATATTTTAGCATGCGAAAAAACATATGTCAATAAAAATGTGAAATTTTTAGCATCAAAGGCGAAACTTACATGATTCGTGGAAAAAACCGTGAGACTGAACTAACGACTACATTCAGTCTATAGATTATCTCAAGTCGCGTTCGGTAGGTATCGTGACAATAACTTATCAGCGTCTTCGCGCTGGCATCGTTGAAACTTATCCCACTCGAGCCACCACGGGAAACTGTCATCTGACTTGATTAAGCCGAGTATATATGCCTCTTTGCCTAGGCCGAATTTATAGTCCCCTTCCTCTTTCCATTGGAAGCCGTTGAGGTCTTTCCATTTCGTAAACTTACCTTGGGAATTGATTCCCGCTGCTCGAATCTCAAACCGATTGGCGGAGGTCGCAGAGAAGAGGGGTAGTGTTAGTCCTAGCAGGGGCCACAATTTCGCTGAAGACTCCCACCCGCTATTTATTACGATTCCGATGTGGGTAAGTACGACAGCAAACCAAATGACAACGAACAAGACTAAAGACACTTTGTGGGAACTCGGCGCGGGAAGGTGAAATAGAACGCCTCCCATTATTCGCTGTTTCCGGATTAAATGCCAAGGTAACGCCACTAGAAGCGAAAGGAACAAAATCATCATCACAATGTCGAGTAGTCGCTCCTCCATCAACGCTCATACCTCCATGACCGATTTTCACTTGAATCGGCACTGATTTCACACAACATGCACGAATTACGTTTAGGCAGTTTTCCGAGGAACCCGAACCAGAAACGGGACATTAAGTGACTGCTGAATATTAGTATACCATAGGCACAACTAAAGCAGAACCGAAATTAATTTTTGCTTTTTTCATTGACATATGGATTAACTGTATGATAACATACCATACAGTACATACAGACGAGGTGTCGATGCTTTTCCATATTGACTACAACAGCAGTCAACCAATCTACCAACAGGTCATTGAGCAGATAAAACTCACCGTCGTGAATGGTGGGCTAAATCCCGGAGATCGATTACCCTCCATTCGCGAGTTGGCAAGAACGCTGAGGATTAACCCAACCACCGCAGCGCGAATTTACAACGAGTTGGCGCACGAGGGCATATTGATACTGCGGCAGGGCCAAGGAGCATTTGTCGCCCCAAAAGTAGCTTCGATTGCAAGCGAGGAAATTCATCGAATTGTTGCGACACTCGCTCGAAAAATGCTGATTGAGGGGCTTCGGTTCGGATTAACCCGCGATGAGATTGACCTAATTATTGATGGCGAATATCAAAACATCCATAAAGGTGGGGAATGAGCGAGGACGTTATTCAAACGCGGAACCTGACCAAGGTTTTTGACCGCGAAAAGGCAGTGGATTCACTCGATTTGGCCGTGCCGCAGGGATCGGTTTTTGGCTTCTTGGGCGTCAACGGTGCCGGAAAAACAACGACGGTTCGGATGATCATGGGCCATCTGCATCCCACCGAAGGAGAGGTCATGCTGCTCGGGGAGAACCCGTGGGAACATAGCGCAGGGGATCGGTGCCGCGTGGCGTATGTTTCGGACATCATGCACCTGCCGGGTTGGATGACTCCGGAGTATGCGATAAGGCTCAACACTTCATTGTATCCAAAGTGGAACCGAGCGCTGGCAAGGCATCTTCTTAACGAACTCGATCTGCACCCGTCGAAAAAGTACCAATCTCTATCAAGGGGCGAAAAACGTCGGCTCTGTCTGCTACTTGCGATGTGCCAAAATGCCGAAGTGTTAATTCTTGACGAGCCTGCCTCAGGGCTTGACGTTGTGGCGCGGCACAAATTCCTGAATCTTATCTTGGAACAGGTGTATGACGGGAAGCGCACCGTGTTTCTGTCGTCGCACCTGCTAAGCGACCTCGAGCGAATCATTGACCGGTTGGCGATTCTTCATCATGGCAGAGTGCATCTGTCAGGGTCACTGGATGATCTTAAAACAGATGTCCGCCAAATCCACCTACCGGAGACCGTGCCCCGCGAATCGCTTGACTCCCACTTTGAGGTCATGCAGTACGAGTCAAACGAACATCAGACTGTCGCCATTGTTCGCGACTTTAACGAGGCGCGTTTTCGTGCACTTTGTCAACAACACGAATGGGGTGACGCAGCGAAAGTCCACGGATTCAACCTTGAGGACCTCTTTGTGAAACTCGTTGGAAAAGGATAGGTGTTTTGACCGAAATTGTCTTAAGTTGTAGTCACGGTTTCATACCTCGGTCCGATGACTTCGACTCCAAAACTGCGGGAAAGCTAGTTATAGCAAGGATTTTCACCCTTTTCCGTTTCTATTGGAAAGCCCAAATTGGCATGAAAAGTATGAAATTTTTCAAGATTGGCACAAGACATTTTTCAAGTCTCACCTAGAGTTTTCAAACAGGTTCTAAACCGATCGAACTATCAATAGGAGGTAACTGTTTAGTCCGTCAGTCTGGATTTGCCGATCCAGACCGAGCGGGGTCAAGAGACGCACGGAGTAGGGAAAAAAATGCTGATTCCGACGAATCGGGGGCTTACATGCCCAGTTGGGACGTGCGACGATTTGTAACTCTGCGAACCCAACAATGCACTAAACAGTTACAATAGGAGTATTGATTATGCAGATAAAACTTTCAGCCAAATATCTGAAATTCATCGTCCTTCTTGTAATCGTCGGATTTGCGGGTTTTCTCGCGTATTTGGTGGTAGCCTCGAGATTCGGCGAAAATACTACGGTAACCCGCTACATGCTTCCGACAAAGCGGAAAAACCCTCCAACTACAAATCTATCGCGGAGTAGCCCCGGTAGACAAGACGTTCGGGCAATTAGGATCGATGATAGCAGTGTGCCTGCGACCGGCGAAAGTTCGACCTCATCAGATATGTATCAAGCAGAGGAACATCTTGGCGTGGAGGATGTCCTTGGTCTAGTTGAGCACCGAGAAATCAGTTCAGACACAAGCAATCTGGAAGATTCAAGTACCACACCGCAACTCTCCGTCGAAGAATTACGGAGACGAACACTTGAAAATCGACAACATGAACTGTGGAAACAGATTCAGGCACAGATTCAGGCAATGGGGCGTGGTGGCGGCAGCATCGATCCTGAGGAATCACTAAAGGTACTTGAGTTGCAAGAAGAGATGTTGCGGATAGGCGAAGAATTGGGCACCAACCATTTTGATGATGGGGGCAGTTTTGATGATTTCCTGCGTTTTGCTGAGATGGGTAGATTCATGGCAAAACACATGACCAAAGATGGCAAATTCCCTGTATCCAAAGGCATGGAACTGGCTAATCTGCTCGAAAAATGGGATTCTGACGCACCAGGAAGAATGCGTAAAGTTATTCAAAATGCCATAGAAAGTGGAGATGAGTTCATCCAGCGTGAACATCTTGAGGGCGTTCAATAAAGCAAAAGTTCCTATGTGTGAGCAGTACGGCACTTGTAGAGATAGTCTTAATGGTATGAGGCAGTTTGATTTCGCCATTGAAGAAACGACTTGCTTGGACTTGCTTGGGTGCATTAAGACTTTCATCCCAAAACGGCTCTTGCCCGAGGCAGATCTGGAATATCCAAGCAATCTTCGTAGGAGATAGGAGGAAATATGTCAATTGAAATCACAAAGATAGACGTGCGAAAGGTGTTACCATACTATATCCCTTCTCTACTGTTAATCGTGGGGTTCGTCCTTTTTTGGAACAAGCCGTTGACGACTAACGATCTGGTCTTGAACCCGATTTTAAACTTGATCGCTTGCCTACAGGGCATGCTCGTCGCCTGGATGCTTTTCCACGATTCCGGGGGCACAGCGGCGTTTATCTTTTCTCGCCCATTGTCGCGCAAACGCCTGTTCCTGACACGCTGGTGCTGCGGGATTTCATTCCAGTTTCTGACAATCCTCGCTGTATTCGCCGTTATCACCACCGGGCTGAGGAGCTGGATTCAGGTGCTTATGGATTCGCCGTATCAGCCAATGGTCAAATGGTACGAGTTGTCCGTTCTAGGGTCGTTCGCACTGTATTCGATTTTGGGCTATCAAGTCGTCATGTTTTTCAGACTACGTGCGAGCATCGTGAACGTGCGTCCGCCGTCGTGGCGAGACAATTTGAAAACAGTGCTTACCATTATTCTTTGTCTGCAATTCTCGCAGGGGATATTGGGAAACTTTCATCCCCTGCATTATCGACTGACCTATTCTGCACTGGTACTAATTCTGGGCACATTGGGATCGCTCCACTGTTATCAACGCACGGAAATTGAGGCTTAAACGGATAAAAGGGTGAGAATGATGCAAAACCAAAGTAAGGTAAGTCGGTGGGGGTTAAACGTAATAATTTTTGTTATTCTTTTGCCGCTGTTACTAGATGTTCAATTGGTACGGCTTTTCACGCCGGAATACATTCAGATGGTGGCTAAAGGATGGCGTTGGCTAGGTTTGCCAACCGTTATCCTAATGATAGCACTATATGCCACGAGTTTCATTTTGATTCTCTGGAAAGGTCGTGTACGTTTGGCAATTCTCGTCGCGTTCATCAATTGTATTTTTGTGTTGTTTTCCCCGCTTTTGTTCCTAGCAGACAGCGACACCGTACCTCGCCGGCTTGTCATACACGAAAATACGCCGGGAATTGAGGTGTATTGCAACGATGTGTATCTGGGTAAAACCCCGCTGGAGATTTCGGAGGAAGAATTCCACGAGAAAGTGAAACGTTGGAACAGCCCTCCGCGACAGAAGATGATACTTGGTAAAGAGTTCGCCCCTAAAAATAACCGTCGGCATAACTATGGATCGGCTGACACGGAGTTACGGCGGACTTATATGCCCTACGACTATTTCGGCAATCGCCGCTACTTCGACCAGTCGCGATTTTACGGCGATGTTTCCGCTTTCAAATCTCGGTACTGGTGGCGTTTCGAGAGAGATGAGTGCACGGCAGTAGCTGCGATTCGGAACGGTGCTATCGGAGGACGTCAAGATGGCAGCCTCGTCATCCCTCAGTGGTGGCATCCGTCTCTGGAATACCCGGCTATCCGGCAATATCTGGCGCATCTGTTACACAATTTAAAGCGTTCAAACTATCGGCCGTCGCCGGAGTGGAGTGCGCATGTTGCCAAAGCCTCGGGATTACTCTTCCCGCATTTATACGAAGTCGGTGAGCGAGATTCGCGGGTGATGCAAGCGCTCGAAATGGCTATTCAGACGGAGTTTGCCATTAACGAGAGGATGTCCACGGATGCTTGGGAAGCTGTCTTGGACGAAGTCATATCACGATCCAAGCGATACCATAGCTTTCATACGGTTTCTCCGGAATCTATGGCGATGAACTCAATAATACAACACAACCCGAAGCTAATTGAAACACGTTTCCTCAAACTGCTCACCCGGACTATGGATCCTTGGCGCGTTTTTTCTTCTGGATTAAACCGTTCGCTAACCTACGGCGATCCCGCTGAGTTTCTCCCGTTGGAATATGCCGTATTGAAGAGTCAACCACCGACTCTGTTCAAACGCCTAGTTTACGAATCGGGACGAGGCGAGCGATTTTTGGGCATGGTCGGCAACTATTCACGCCCCGAAGCCTTACGGCTTGTCCGGCATTATCTTGATAAAGGTGTTGGCACTCGTTCTTCGACGTATTACGGGATCCGTGCTTCACCAGAACTGAAGGCTCTTGGTTTTGCAACTTATCTGCAGAATTCGGCGCTCGAATTGGAGTTGCGCCATTTTATTCTCCAACAAGCGCAGCTTGATTCACGAGTCACTGACTACTACCTCCGCGATTTCATTGAGGCACGATTGGCGCGCCATCTCACCGGGGACGATGCTATCTCACTCGCCGAATGGATAGCTGGAGCGGTGCCACTCGATGAAAGTGAAAAATTGCGATTTTTGATCCGCATAGATTCGGGCCGGACATACCGTTATGCCGGGGACATCCTGCGAAGTCACCCTCGTTACAAGGTGATAGTGGTTGAAGATCTCATACAGCGCCCAAACCAGTCGCTAGACCTTCTACTAATCGACATATACCAAGCCGAATCCGCAGGTGTAAAATTCGGCGAGATTGTTCCCGTTACCGCGCCACGGAAAAACGTTAGTGTTTCGCGCAATTTGATTCGAGCAATGGTGCTCTGCGACACACCGCGTATGCGCGCTTTCTTGGAAGGAATATGGAATGCAAGTGACCGCAACAAAATCGACTTGCTGGAAGCGATAAAGGTGGAGGCGCCAAGACACTTTCCCCACTTGCATGATTGGACAACCCTAATCTCGGAGATTGAAGATGCTGACACACGCCTCGTAGCGATTCCGGTGCTAAATCAAATCGACACCCTCGAATCTGCAAAAGTTTTGGCGGAGTGGGCGCAAAGTACTGACATAGCTGTTAAAGAGGAGGCGGAATGGGCGCTCGCCAAGTATCATGAACGGAGCCGCAAAGCAGAGGCGCTCTTGGCTGGCAGCATCAAGCCGGACGATTTGCTGGTTGGTCAACAAGCGTATGTTTGGGATGGAGAGAATTACGTGTCGGAGGAGACGGCTGTAGAAAATAAGTAACATCGGGAGGAAGGAGAGCTATCCGAACAACCCCTGATGAATTCGTGCCATCAACGACGGGATAGCCACTCCTTAATCTGATTTGCTCGTTCTATTCTGCCAAGTGTTCAATTGACATCTTTCCAAAATAAGTATCCGTTTGGCTTGAATTTACGTTATATCCTTTCAACATCTTCTATTGTAGAAAGGATATACCCATGAGTCAATTTGAAAAAGCAATAAAGTTGTCAGATGAGCAATTTCTGCGAGCGGTTGGTATTGACAAGGCAGCGTTCAACCTTATTTTGGAGCGCGTGGCGGCTTACCTCGAAAACCTTCGAGAAGAACGACCGATGAAGAAACGCGGAAAGAAATCGGAGGTGGCATTGACCGATCGCCTTCTATTGACATTCACCTATTTGCGTCACTATCCAACCTTTGCCAGATTAGGTGCAGAGTTTGGTATCAGTGAGTCTTATGCAAATAAACTCTATCATCAGATACTTGATGTGTTGGTTAAGGTGCTTTCGCTGAAGAACCGAAAGCACTTATTAGAGAGCAATCTGCAAACCATCATCATTGATGTCACCGAGCAACCGATTGAACGTCCAACCAAAGGACAGCGTGTGTACTACAGCGGTAAAAAAAACCCATAAAAGTTCAATTGATTGCATGTTTGGCGATGTTAGAACTATTATCGGTTGTTTGCCGCAAGGGGAGTGTACACGATTTTAGAATCCTGAAGGAAAGCCGTGTAGCGATTTCTCCTGAGACCGAGAAGTTGGCTGACAGTGGTTATCAGGGCATATCCAAGCTGTATGCCAACAGTTCGACACCTATTAAGAAACGTCGGAGTGCGCCCTTGACTCCAGAGGCGAAGCAATTCAACCGGCAGTTGGCAACACAAAGAGTTGGCATTGAGAATATCGTCAGACGGTGTAAGATTTTTCGCATCACCAAAGACATTTATCGAGGCAAACATCGCAACTATGGGAAAACGTGGAATGTGATTGCTGCCATTGTGAACCTGAGATATTGCTCGACAAGTTGCCAGACAGTGTAGTTATTCCAATCTCCAAGATTGCTGTAACCACATGGATCCATTTTGGAAAGATGTCTAATAAGCCTGCTCTTCATAAGCTAGGGATAACACAGGTAAAATCATCCCTTCAAACGAAATGCATTCACTATGCCTCTTTATATTAACAGGAGATTCCCATGTACCGTCTGGGAGCTTCTTCTGTAGCGCACCCACAATCTCGGGCTTCACTCCATCAATACTTAATTCTCCCCAGTGCGAAGCGATTTTTTCCGATTCAGAAAATCTCACGTTTCTGATAATCTTATCAGAGAGAGCGCTCTCGATTTTATAAGCACCGACGGCATCGGTCTGGATGTCTATGTCATTGACTTCGATTTCCATTCCCTGAAGGGCGAAACTGAAACTGCCCGTGATCGCCCACACGCTCTCGATTTTCTGAAGACGATCGTGGACTGTCTTCAACGCACGCACATGCTGTAGTGGAATCATCTTGGCAACCGGTATTTCCTAATGTACAAAGTCGAGCTACGCCACCTACTCAAAGGTTTTCCGCCTCTTTTTTAACGTCTCTATCCATCAACTCAATCATGTTCATCCGTTCAAGCGCAGCGCGAATCCGATCAATTGGTATGGGGTTGGAAGTTGCGCCCCAGGCATCGTATTGAACCTCCTTGTCGAGGGAGACCGCGAGCAACCTCCCGTCGTAGTAAACGGTCGCGTCGCCTCTGATTATCTCGCCCGGACGCCCGTGGAGAACTTTTACAACTTTCAGCGCCGCAACCTTCCCGTCATCTTCAATATCGAGTTCCATGACGCTGGCATCTCGTTCTATAGGGGTTCCAACTTCCTGCCGCCGGGGAATCTCCAATGGTAAATCGGGAGGGAGAGAATAGCCGCGTGCGGAAATTACCGATATACCCGCATATGAGTAACCCTTGGTTGGGTTGGGTAGCGGAACTAAGGCATAATCACGTAAGTCATCCACGGTTCCGAGGACAACAGGTCGGAGAGATTGCTGCACGTTTACCTTCAGCACTGCCAATCCGCTTGAAGCGTCCACGGCGACGACCGTGGCGGGACGGTAATCGCCAATCTTGACACGCATGACTTCCGCCTCGGCTGCAATCGCCGGCGCGAGAATATTGCCGTCTTGAGTGAGGATAATGCCCGTGAAAATCTCATCGTCCGCTTCTACCGCAGTGAAGGATTTATGTGCGGCAGAAAACTCATCCGCATACATCGCTCGCTTGCGGTTCCCCTCAATCGCACCCTTTTCCCCTTCAGTTTGTTTTGCATCGGCGAGTAGTTTCTGAAATTCGGGCATGTCCTTGAGTATCGCGAAACGCTCCGGATACTGTTTTGCAAATACGGTGGCAGAGTCCAAGTCCTCGTCACGATGCTCGACCGCAATTTGGAACAACTTCCAAGTCTTTTCCCGGTCGCCTTGCCGAGAAAAGAGGAGCGCTAACTCAATGGCGTCGTAACTGATGTCGAGTTCGAGATTTGGAGATAACCGGCTCAATTCAACAATGCGATTATATGCTCGATTCATCAACTCCGCTGTTTCAACAGTTGGTTCTCGTTGTTCGTAGAGAATATCCAACAGGACCTCCAGATTGTTTGGGATGAAAGCGAGGAGTTTCTCATATTCGGCGATTGCTTTGTCTGGTCGGTCTTGGTATCTGTAAACCTTGGCATGTAACTTACTGATTCGGGGAATGATACCATCGCCAATGGGGTCTATATCTTCCGCTAACAGCGCTGCAACTAGCTGTTCAATTTCCAAATAAAACTGTTCGAAACCGTGCACACTCTCTCGGAGGATCCCGGCTTTATCGTATACGACATAGTAGGGCCAACCGGACACCCCGAATTGGTGCGGTATCTCCTCATGTTTTAGAATCAGGTGGATGCCCGGCACCGCGTGGGCATTCACAAATTCCCTAAGTTTCGATTCATTGCTGCGCGTGCACACGCAGATTAAGACAAAATTTGGATTGTCTTTGTGCGCTGCATACAGGCGTTTGAGTTTCGTGATTTCGCCACCTGTTTCGTCGTCTCGCACCGTGCGTCCATCTCTCGTTGACCAATGGTAAAGTACCACGGCTTTGCCGCGCAATGCGCTCAATGAAACAGGAGCACCGTACACGCTCGGGTGTGAGAATACGGGAGCGGGTTTGCCTAGAATCAGTTCGGCGCGAAGCAGGTCATATTTCATCTGTTTTTCCTGATTATCCATCCAACCGTAGATTTGCCCTTTTCGTTCATACACTTCGGATAGCAACGCCGGATCAGTGATTTTATCCCATTCCGCAAGGGCTTCCCGGAGTTTATATTGACTCTCAAGGCGATACGCCCAGAGCCTATGGAGTTTATCGGCGTATTCCGATGATGGCCGTTCCGAAAGAAATTTCTCAACGCCGGCATCATATTCGGCATGGCGTCCGAGAAGGCGCAGGTGAATCAGCCTTTTGTACCATATCTCATCATACCGGTCACTTTTGGGGAAGGTGTCTAGAAACTTATCGCACAGTGCGATCACACCTTCCATGCTCCGCTGCCTGTCCTCTTGCCATGCAGCTTTGTCTTCCGCTGTTGCGTCCTTTGCGAGTGGTTCCGGCTGAGAGTTGGAAACCGACTGGATTTCTTGATACAAGGCATTTGCTTGGTTGTCAGCTTCTGCCAATCGGATTTCGCCTATCGGTAGCGTACAGCAGGTAAGGACGAATAGTCCGATTGACACTGCGACCTTCTTCAACGGTCGCCGATTCAGGTTTTCGGCAAGAACCATTCGGATTCGCTTTCCAATTCTTGATGAACGCGCAATCGTCGCCGCTGTTCGCGAAACCGAGCTAGCTATCTTCGCGGTGCGTACAATCTCGACTAGATGTTGCGCGTAATCAGTCAATTGATGCCCCGCATTATCGCTTGCTAGCTCCGTTTCCGCCCGCATCCGACATCTCACAAACCACACGAGTATAAAAAATGCCACTACCCCGGCAACAGCGAAAATTACTAGGCTCATCATCATAGCGTTAAGCAGAAATCTCAACCAGGAGTTTTCGTTGAATGTCTCAATGAGTTGCAACATGATGAATTTCCTCCTTTTTTGGTTTGCTCGATTTTGCCCAAATTGTCTCGGTTTCCCGAAGGCGATTGCGGATGGTTTTCAACACGCACATGCTGAGATGAAATCGTCTTTGCGCCACGTATTCTTTGCCGCAATACAGTCGGCGGTTCAGTCGCCACTAGACTCTGTCAAATCGATTCGATACACCCCTTGCTGTCCGGTTGCGGCGTAAAGCGTAGTGTCCAGGACATCCATCGCATTGATAGAGTCTGGAGGATAGGGTTTAACGAACACCCATGTCCGATCATGTTTCAACTGAAAAATACCTGCCTCCCCTTCCACTGCGAACAGCGCTATTCCGACTGCAAAGAGTTCCCAAGAATTTCCCTGTGGCAATCCATCGCTGACCGATTCCCATGTCTTGCCACGGTCCGCCGATCGAAACACTCCTCGTTCGTAAACCGCAATGTAGACCGTGTTTCCCATAATAATGGGGCCTTCAATTTTCCCATTATTAGGGTCATAATACCCGGGGTACGTGTCAATAAGTGACCATGACTTGCCCCGATTGTTCGAGTACATGAGGTTCCGGCTAGCGTTCAAAAAGATTGTTTTACCTGAGACCGCTAGATTCGTCCAGGAATCGTTAAAGTGTTCCTCAATCTCAGGACTGATGCTCGTCCAGAACCGCTCACCTTTCCTCCATTTATAGCAGCCATATCCGTTTCCCATCTGTGCGATGGCATAGAAGACCCCACCGGAAATTACAAGCTCTTCGACGCTTTGAATTCGCTCAAATATTTGGTAGAGATTCTTCTTTGGATGGTCAAGATTGTCGGTGCGCATCTCCGTTTGCACGGGAATCCATGAATTCTGGTCATCAGCCAACCGGTAAATCCCGGCGGTGAATGGTTTATTTCTCCTTCCATAATTCGTCTCATCCAGACCGAGATAGAGTTCGCCATCCACAACTGCGAATGCCCGAGCTTTTGTCACCGGCAAGCCTTGATGAACTGGAACCCATCGAGTTCCGTCATCTACGGATCTTACGATGGCGTGCTCCGTTGTCGCATAGAGCGCGTTCTCGAACGGCACCAACTCAGACACGTACGTGTTTATTATTCCTTCGTTGATTTGTCTCCAGGAATATTCACCATCTGTCCACCGAAACACGCCAGCGTCTGTCGCAATACAGACGGAATGTGCCGACAGTGCGACCATTTTGTTTATGTCCCACTCCTCCAATCCAGATAAGCTAGTCTCGGTAGTGAGCCACCTTCCCTGCTCGGTAGAACGAAGTAAACTTCCATCACTGAAGAGAATGAAAATAGTACCTTCGAAGCCCGCAATGCCTAAGATGCTCAGTGATCGAAATTCCAATTCTATCGGCACACGCGACCACGGAATGTCTCCTTTGACATCCTTATTCTCCCATGACCGTATGTGGATCTTTCCCGACATCGGAGCCCAGTTGTCCCCTTCATCTGTGGACCGGCGCAAATCTGTTTGGCTTCCAACAATCAGTGCGCCTTGGGCTACGGTGAAAAAGCGCAGATCTTTGAGACTCGTTACCTTCGTCCAGGATTCTTCACCAGACTTGAGCCGATAAAGATTATCGCCGCGCCTGGCAAAGAGAGTCGTACCAACCGTATGAAGTTCATCCGGTGGTTTATTAGACAGGACGTGTGTTTTAGGCGTGGTTCCAGAATTCTTGAGTAGTTTCGGCAAATCAATTGGAAGACCGATTGGGTGGGGTATCCATGATTCGCCGTAGTCATCCGAATAAACGACTCCCTGCTTCTCTTGGCCGACGTAAATTCGCTCTCCACTCACAGCGAACGCCTCGGTTGTTTCAAATTGATCAGGAAATCTCACCCAGTTCCAAGTTTCGCCGCGAGTGTTTGAATAGAAGAAACTCACGAAGTCTTTGAGATAAATTTTACCGTTCGACTCTGCAATGGTATGCACATACGGCAGTTTACTACCAATTTGGTCCGTGTATACCTCCAAATCATTCTTAAGTGTCTCCCAAGTATCACCTATGGTGTCCGAGCGAAAAACTCCCGGACTGAATGTAGTCACGTAGAGCGTGCCGTCCGATGCTTGGAAGAGTTGAGTGACATCACCGCCGGAGGGGCCATTGGTCTGCTTCCAATCGGAGTCATTTAACACCTCATTTTTCACGACGTTGGATGCCGTTCCAAGGGCCGCGCTTTCCTGTTGCGTGCCATTTTTATCGTTTTTTGAATTCAATCGCCCGGAGCGGCTAATGAGAGCCGGTTTTGTCTCAAGACGATAAAATGCCGGCGCGTCAATGAGTTCAACTTGCACCGATGATTCGGGTGCGTCGAGACTGTATGGTCGCTGTGATCTCGTCATTGATTGCTGCCCTAATCCGATGAATATCGCAACCACAAGCGTTGCCACGGCAGCCACCCACGGCGCCAACGGCTTGCTCGCCGGTGTGGCTGTCGGACGGAGTTGGTCGATTCGATGCATTGTCTGTGTTGTAAAACTCGGAGGCAATTGAAAAGTTCCTAGAGTGTGCCGCATCATTGGTATCAACTCCTTTCTCAATTGTAAACGGGCACGGTAGAGCCGGTCGAGGATAGCGCCGTGCGACGTGCCCATGAACCTTGCAATTTCTCTAGCCGTCATCCCGCCGAGATAGTGGAGCGTCAGGACGGTACGTTGGCTCTCGGGAAGTTCTTCGAGCGCGCTGTGCACTGTTTGACGGGTTTGTTCGTTGGCGTACTTTGCCTGCGAAATAGTGTCCACGTAACGCTTCTCAGCGGCATCAATCGACTGCATCGGCGGTCGGCGTTTACGAAACCACATCAAGCAGAATCGTGATGCGATGGTGTAGAGCCATCCCGGAAAATGCCGCCAATCCTTGAGTGTGGATAACTTTTGGTAGGCTTGAAGGAAGGTGTCTTGTGTAATCTCTTCAGCGGTATGGAAATCCCCGATTTTACGGTAGGCGAGGGCGTGGACGGCGCCTTTGTATTTATCGACCAGAAAGCCGAAGGCTGTGTCGTCGCCGTTTAACGTGCGTTTGATCAAATCGGAGTCACTGTGCGCCATTTCAGTCGCTCCCAATGCTATGTGGATCAAATGAGGGATTCACTCCGCTATATTGTCTTCCGATATACATGATGCATTTCAGGGACAAATCATCAGATGGGGACGAAATTTTTTTGTGTAAGGCAATCAACTGACTGTTGAACGACAATCGTCGTGGGTATCGCAGAGAACGCCACCCAAGAGCCATTCCACCGATCTAAATGGTCTTGGCCGAGATTCACTCTTCTGTGGTCGTTCACGTATAGGGACAGGGACATACGCGGGAAAGCCGTGTTCGATCCCGAGAATAACCGAGGCACATTAACCAGTTGCCGTCGGCAGAATAGCCAGCTAACTCATCGCAGGGCTGCCTTCCCGCACCGAAAGGGTCGAAATCGTGTTGACGGTCTGCAAATTCAAGGGATTGCATCTCGATAAGCCGAATGTGTGGCATTAATCGCCAACCGACTTCTCCAACTGAACTCGATACACGCCCCAGCCTACGGTGGCGGCATATAACGCTTTGTCTCCAGCTACCAACGCAGTCGCCATCGGTAGATCCTGTACAGCAAATTCCCATGCATCACGATCAGAATTGAGCCGAAAGATACCTTCAGAGGCTGAGGCATAAAGCGAGTCATTGACTGTATAAAGTTCCCAAGAATGACTCCGCGGCAACCCATCGTTTATCGATTTCCACTTCGCGCCAAGGTTTGTTGATCGGAACACTCCCAACTCAGAAACGTTAATGTAGACAGTGTTTCCTAGGACTACCGGCCCATCAATCCGTTTGGTTGGATCGTCATGTCCAATGAAAGTGTCAATTCTTGACCAAGTCGTTCCCTCATCATTCGATCGCATTAGGTTACCGTGGGCATTGAAATAGACTGCGTTTTCCGCGACTACGAGGGTCCTCCAATCACTATCGGGACTCCGCTCGACAGCCGGGCTAATGTCCGTCCAATACTGCTCACCCTTGCGCCATCGAAACAGCCGGCGATGGATTCCCGCGAATGCCAAAACGTAGAAAGTATTACCTGAAATCGCAAGTTCCTCAACACCCGACAGTTGACGGCGCAGGTCATGTGTGCGCATCTCCGTTAGCACGGGAATCCACGAAGTCTCGTCGTCCGCTAGCCGGTAAATCCCGGCGGTGGATGGATTTTGCATACCGAAGTTTGTGTTTTGTAAACCGATATAGAGTTCACCGCCCGCTGCAGCGATTGTCCTTGCCTTGATGGAGGGCAACCCGTGATGAATTGGAGTCCATCGGTTTCCACCATCTACGGATTTCAAAACGGCGTCGTTATTGCCTGATACGGCATAGAGCGTGTTTTTGAAAAACGCCAAATCGTCCACCCACATGCTAGCAATTCCTTTGTTTATCCGGCGCCACGATTTTTCACCATCCATCCACCGAAACATGCCTACGCCCGTCGCGACGCAGACTGTATGCGCCGACAGTGCCGCCATGCCGCTTACTTCATCTGCCTTCAAGCCTGTCTCCATAGTTTCCCACCTTCCGTTTTTGGAGGAGCGTAGTAGGCTCCCATCACTGAGTAGAAGGAAAAGAGTGCCATCGAACCCGGCAATGCCTTGAATGCTTAAGGATCGAAATTCCAATTCGATCGGCACGCGTGACCAAGGAATATCTACCTTCACATCTTTGTTTTCCCAAGACCAGATACGAATTTTTCCTGTCATCGGTACCCAACTGTTTCCTCCATCCGTCGACCGACGCACATCAGTGCGGCTTCCTATGAAGAGTGCGCCTTGCGCAGCGATGAAAAAGCGAAGGTCTTGAAACTTTGCTGCTATCCTCGTCCAGGACGTTTCACCATCCTTGAGCCGGTAAAGGTCATCACCGCGCTTAGCAAAAAGGGTTGTTCCAACTGTCATGAATTTTTCGGCGGGCTCAATGGAAAAGCTGTTGCCAAAGGGCATTATTCCAACGGTCATCAGTTCATTCGGCAGGTCAATGGGGAAGCCTTTAGGAAGGGATGTCCATGATTTTCCAAGATCATCTGAGTACATGACACCATCTTTAGCCCGACTGATGTAAATACGCCCCCTCTTGATGGCAAATGTCGTGACAAGCTTGTCTGGTAGTGTTTCTGGGTATTCAACCCACTTCCACAGTTCTCCCCGATTGCTTGAATGAAAAAAACCGAAACGTGTACTAAGATAGAGCACGCCATTTTCCTCTGTTAGGGTATGCGTGTCATCTGTGACATGATGAGGCGGAGCGGGTGGAGGAGCGGCTAGTCCGTTATCGGCAGAAACCCATGAATCGCCGTTGTCGTCGGAACGGAATACTCCTGCAGGATAGGCATTTATATAGAGCGTACCGTCCGAGGCGCAGAGAAGGTGAGTAATTGCTCCGCCGTGTGGCCCGTTAGTCTGCTCCCAATCGGAGTAATTTGACCCCTTATTCTTCACGACGTTTGATGCCGTTCCAAGGGCGACGCTTTCCGGTTGTACAGCATTTTTTTCGTTTTCTGAGTTCAATCGCCCCGAACGGCTAATGAGAGCAGGTTTTGTCTCAAGACGATAAAATGCCGGCGCGTCAATGAGTTCAACTTGCACCGATGATTCCGTTGCGTCGAAACTATACGGTCGCTGCGTTCGCGTCATTGACTGTTGCCCTAATCCGATGAATATCGCAACGATAAGCGTTGCCGCGGCAGCCACCCACGGCATCAACGGCTTGCTCGCCGGTGTGGATGACAGGCGGAGTTGGTCAATTCGGTTCATCGTCTGTGTTGTAAAACTCGGAGGCAATTGAAATGCTCCTAAGGTTTGCCGCATCATCGGTATCAACTCCTTTCTCAGTTGTAATCGGGCACGATAGAGCCGGTCTAGAATAGCGCCGCGCGATGTGCCCATGAACCTTGCAATTTCTCTAGCCGTCATCCCGCCGAGATAGTGGAGCGTCAAGACGGTACGTTGGCTCTCCGGTAACTCTTCAAGCGCGCCGTGCACTGTTTGGCGGGTTTGTTCGTTGGCGTACTTCGCCTGCGCCAGAGCGTCAACGTGATCCCTCTCAACGGCATCAATCGACTGCATCGGCAGTCGGTTTTTTCGATGCCACATTAAGCAGAATCGTGAGGCAATGGTGTAGAGCCAGCCGGGGAAGTGCCGCCAATCCTTGAGTGTGGATAGCTTTTGGTAGGCTTGAAGGAAGGTGTCTTGGGTAATCTCTTCAGCGGTATGGAAATTCCCGATTTTACGGTAGGCAAGGGCGTGGACGGCGCCTTTGTATTTATCGACCAGAAAGCCGAAGGCTGTGTCGTCGCCGTCTAATGTGCGTTTGATCAATTCGGAGTCGCTGTGCGCCATTGTTATCCCTCCCGCTGCTGTGTGAGTTATAGGTGGGATTCACACTGCGGATTTGCCTTTCATTACACATGATGCGCGTGGGACGCCAATGATCAGATAGGCATGCAATTTTTTTGCCGGCAACAGATGTCGACCCCCATGGTTCGAGAGCGAAGTTATGTATCATACTGAGTTTTTTTGCGAGGTGGTTCAGTTTCTGTTCCAGAGGGAGGAAATGGCACCGTGAATCATGCCTTCGATACCGACGGTAAACGGAGCGCGCATCTGGCTGCGTAAGGCATGTCCACGAATGCTCGGACAAGAACCGGCTTCGTAACCGCCTTTCTCGCCGCGCGCTAGCGCCTTGTCCGTAGGGGCATAGCCCATCTGGCCATTTGTGTATCCGAACACCATTACATGGTCGAAAGGAGCGTTTTCGTCGACCCATAATTCGTACTCACAGAAGGGTTCTTGCGGCATTGTTATGAGACACCACTCTGTTCCAATCGTAACGGCTGATATGTCAAATCGCGACTCCGGTTGCTCGCCGCGCTCGATCATCCCTCTCATGATCTCTAAAGATCCAATCATTCCACGGTAAAGTTCATGCCCGGCAGTGCCCCGTTCGTACGCGATGCGCTTCAGCAGATTGTGTGTTTTATGCCACACCTCCATGGAGGGCAACGGGGCGGGCAGCATTACACGGGTTGACTGGAAATTAATTGAATCGCCATCGATTTCCGCAGTATTACGTAATGCTCCTATCACCGCATCACCGAGCTTATGGCCGGCTTCTTCGGCTTTGTCCCATCCGCCTCTCAGCGGATAACCGTTTATGTTGCCGCCGCATCCTTGCGCGAAGATCGCCGTGACATCATCGCCTAACTTCTCATTGATGCGTTGAACGGCGAAGCCGGTATAATCCGCGCCGCAAAGGCTGCTAGATCCATGTACTATTACGGGGTGCGCCGCGTGTTCGAAGAGCACTGCTCGCGTGTCTCCGTTTTCGGTGCAAATCTGTAGTATGTTCACCCACGGTACAACCGCCCCGTCTTCGTTGACCGCCATGTGGACAAATCCGTCTTCATCGGGTAGGCGGCGGTTAAACCCCACTTGCACCGGCGCGCGGCCAACGCGCAGCACTACTGAGAAGCGGTTTTCATATGCCTCCCCAACTGCTGCGGGAATCGATTTGTTCAGGTCTTCCATCCATCGGTTCATCTCTTGCGTGCCGGCATCGCCGGGCAGACCGCCGCCGGGAGCAGAGTGGGTGTGCGAGAAGTTGATTAGGGTGTGTTCAATCCCTGTTCTTTCTCGGATGCGCTCCGCCATCGCATCGCAGAAAGCGGCACTCCCGCCACTGAGGTCAAGGCAGATGATTGAAACAGGATTGGACCCATCATCAAGTACGAGTGCTTTGAGAAATAAGGGATCGTGTATTCCCGTAGTTTCCCCGACCGGGGTGTTTGCTCCGATTGGCGGTGTGATGTTTTTCGTGGCTGTTCCAGCTTTCATCCATGTTCTCCTAGTGCGACGGATTTCTGACTTCCTAGAACCAAGAGGGATTTTCAACCGCGCGTCGTATTGCCCACAAGGAACCCACGCGCCGAAGAATTACGACGTAAGGAGGTTTCTGAAGAGTTAGGGAGCTGAGAGGTAGCTTGCACAAATTCACGGTCCATCGCAGCTTATTCCGGTTCGGATACTTTAACCAACTGTTTGCCGATGTTACCACCTTTCAACATGCTGATAAATGCGGATGCCGCATTTTCAAGCCCCTCAGTGATTGTCTCTTTATACTTTAATTTACCGGCTCTGACCCATTCCCCCATTTGCCGGAGGCCATCTTCGTGCCGTTCTGCAAAGTCACTCACTAACATTCCCTCAACCCTGGCGCGTTTGGTGATCAGTTGCCACAGAAGCCTCGGCCCGAGATCGGGTTCCTGCAGATTATACTGCGAAATTTGACCGCAGATCACCATACGCCCCCGTAGGTTTATATTTAGAAAGACTGCATCGGTTACGGGGCCTCCCGTGTTGTCAAAATAGACATCGACTCCATCAGAACAAAGTTCTTGCAGTTTCGCGTCATAATCCGTAACAGAATTGTAGTTGAATGCGTCGTCGAAACCGAGGTCGTTCACGACGTGGCTGACCTTTTCGTCGGTACCGGCGACACCGACAACACGGCAGCCTTTAATTTTTGCGATTTGGCCCACCGAAGAACCGACGGCCCCTGCTGCTCCCGAGACAAGCACGTGTTCACCGTCTTCCAGTTGCCCTACTTCGAGCAGACCGAAATACGCCGTTAACCCGGGCATACCGAGCACTCCAAGCGCGGTGGAGATCGGCGCGAGAGAGGGATCGACCTTTTGAATGGCGTTACCGACTGCGATGCCGTATTCTTGCCAACCTAGATATGCCTTGACTATATCACCTTCGCGAAAGTCTGGATGCTTCGACTTGACGACCTGTCCCACAGTACCACCGAGCACGACATCGCCGATCTCCAATGAGGCAGCGTAGGATTTTGCTTTTCTCATTCGTCCGCGCATATAGGGGTCCACGGACAGGTAACAGGTGCGGATTAGAACCTCCTCATCTCCAGGCGTAGGAATGGGTGAAGATACGAGGTTAAAGTCGGATTCTTTCGGATAACCAACTGGCCTTGAGGCAAAGATGAACTGTCGATTTTGCTCTGCCATAGTTTTTTTCTCCATCGAGGGTACAGTTATGATTTGTTCCAGATCCGGTATAGAGTTGCGAAATCTGTAATATAGCCGGAGTAGTAAGAGATGCCGAAATATCTGCGAATGGACGATACCAAATCAGATTCCTAACTGTTTGCGGTTTAGCGATTATGCTTCGCCGCTGGAGTCAGATAATTCCATTGAACAAACTCGCAGACACTGATAAAATAAGCCGTTATGCGACTTGGGAAGTTGCGTTCATTATAACACGAAAAACATCGATTCACCACTTCCAGATGTATTTTGAACACAGGGGTTTTTGCTCGCGCTGTTGCGGCACGAGATTATGTCAAAAGGTAATATCACCCTCACGCACGTGACGAAGTGCTTTGGCGACACGGTTGCCGTGAACGATGTCTCACTTGAGATTGGCGACGGTGAATTCTTCTCGCTACTCGGACCGAGCGGCTGCGGCAAAACGACAACATTGCGGATGATTGGCGGGTTCGATTATCCAACGTCCGGCGAAATCCATATTGACGATGAAGCAATCGGGCGCCGGCCGCCCTATCGTTTGGATGTAAACACGGTCTTTCAGAATTACGCGTTGTTTCCACACATGAATGTCGCACAGAACATCGGGTTTGGATTGCAGATGAGAAACGTCGCCAAGCGGCAGATAGAAACGCAGGTCGGGGAATTTCTGGACATGGTGCGCCTGCCGGGGTATGGGGATCGAAAACCAAGTGAACTTTCCGGCGGAGAGAAGCAGCGCGTCGCGCTGGCACGTGCACTCATCAATCGCCCGTCTATCCTGTTGTTAGACGAACCCTTAGCCGCCCTCGACTTAAAGTTGCGAAAACAAATGCAGCTGGAACTGAAGGAATTGCAGCGCGAGGTGGGAATAACCTTCGTCTACGTTACACACGACCAAGGCGAAGCCTTTACGTTATCCGACCGTATCGCCATAATGAATTCGGGTAAGGTATGTCAAGTTGGAAGCGCGTCCGAGATTTACGATGAACCAAACAGTCGTTTTGTTGCCGATTTTACAGGGGCATCAAACTTTTTCGAAGGGACGATACTTGCCGTAGAAGGGAGAAGAGTAAGGGTACGCTTGAACAATTTCGCCGAGGTCGAATTCGTCGGTAAACACAACCAAGATTTGCAGGAGGGTAACACCGTCACGGTAGCGATTCGCCCCGAACGCGTGTTCTTTAGGACTCAAACCACAGGTAATGCTCTCAACCTGATAAAGGGGACCATTCGTGACGCGATGTACCTTGGTACGATGATGCAGTACACCGTGGAAGCGTCGGATGGTATGTCAGTTGCGGTGTGCCAGCAGAATTTGGGCGACGGGCAGGAAGATCGCTGGCAGACTGGCGACAGTGTTTTTCTTGCGTGGCGATCCGAGCACGCAACTGTCTTCAAATCCGATGAGTAGTATGAGACAATCCGAATGGAGGACCGGCGCACTAAGGAGATAGTTAACCAGCACCTAGTCGATTCGTCAGCGCGTTCTTAATCTCCTCAATTCGGTCCGGATCCGTGACCTTCCCGCCATTTTCCTCTACGACATAAAACGTATTCTTGATCTCTTCGATGCGGTTTGCCTTTGAAGCTTTTCTTTCATTCGCTTCAGCAGCATAAAATGCATCCATCACCGTGAGTCCATCTGTTGTGACTTTAGCGATGCGGACATCAATATTCAGATCGTGGAATTCATCGGCTACCAAATAAAGAAAACCTGCTCGATCTTGGGCGCGAATATCAATGATGGTTGCGGAATCCGATCCGCTATTATCTACGACAACCTCCAAAGACAGATTGCGTCTTGCTTGCTCTGATGGAGAAGCTTCCTCCTGCTGTCGCAGAGCGGCTTCAAAGTCAACGTCGTCATCCCAGATATTATTTAGGGCGCCTATGAGCCGATCACGATGCTCCGCAGCTAGTCCACTTCGCGTTGTTTCATCCGATAAGCAGATGGTGTCAATAACAATCCCATCGCTGCGGGTTTCAATATCGGCACTCAGGATATTGGCTTTTTCTGCGGCAATTACACCGGTGATTCTATGAAAGGTGCCACGGTTGTCTCGCGTGCAGATTCCAATCTGTGTGTGAAATTGCGAATCCTGAAAACAGGACACCGCAATAGGTTTATCCCCTAGTTGCTCGACCAGTTCGATCTGTTTGCAGATGAACGCCGGGGAATTACCGACCAATTGCTGATCGGACATGGCGTCAAAATGTCGATTAATTGCAGCCTCCCCAATTGTTCCACCGATTAGATCACTGACCTGCTTGTGCAGGCTATCCAATTCTATGCGATAGGCTTCGCCTCGCAGGAATTTTATGGTCCTATCGTAGAGAGATCGTAGCAGCGTTGCGCTCCATTCTGTCCAGATGTTTGTGCTGACGGCGCGCATGTCCGCGAATGTCAGCAGATAAAGCATCATCGCATTCTGTTCGTTTCCGACGAGCCTAGCGAACTGTTCTATTGTCTTTGGATCGTCCAAATCTCGGTGTTGAGCCGTATGGGACATTTCGAGGTGATTGGAGATTAGGAACAGCACGATTTCCCGGTCCTCCTCCGATAGTGACAATCGGTCCAGCATGGCCTTTGCGGCGTCAACGCTTCTTTGGTCATGGTCACCGGGTCCCTCTATTCCTTTTCCAACATCGTGGTAAAGTAATGCGAGCCGCAACAATTCCGGTTTTATTAGCGAATTCAGCATCTCAATGAAAACTTGACCATCTTTTACTTCCGCCAGCGTCTGTTCCTCCAAGTTCTCAATTGCGTACATCGTGTGTTCATCAACAGTATATTGATGCGGTCGATCGTAACGGACCAGTGATCGAATCTTGCTAAATTCGGGCAGATAGCAGTCAAGCACCTCCAAGCGATGCATCTCTCGAAGCGTCTCGGCAACTCGAATTGAATTGCCAAGAATGGAGAGGAATGCTTCTGTGTTTGCGCGAGTGCTTTGAAACTCTTCATCAATCAAATGGAGGTTGGCGACGACTGACTGTGTTACCTTGCTACTGATATTATAGCCAAGTTGCTGTCTGTGCACAAACAACCTCATTAATCGTGTCGGATACGTCGAGAAGTCTGCTTGGCCTGGCTGGAAGGAGATTTCCCGATTGGTAATCGAGAAGCCGTCAGAAAGTTTGATGGAACGCATGAGCTTGAGCATTCGACTGCCCGCCCATTCTTTGTCTGTCACGATGTCGATGATTAGGCTGGTGAACTCTGAGAGATGTTCGGCGCGCAGATAATAGTCTCGCATCATCGCTTCCTCTGCCAAGATACTTCCCTTGTCGGAGTAACCAAGATTTTTGGCGATAGTATGCTGGACCTCAAAGGCAAGCTTGTCAGTTTTGCGCTTCGTCACGTAGTGTAACTCGTTGCGCAGCCACCACAAAAAATCAATCGACGCCCTGCTCGCTTCAGCGACACTCGAGGAGATAATGTTCCGCTTGGAAAGTAGATGAAGATCTTTAATCCCGTACGTGACAGCGGTAATCCATATAGCAGTGTGAAAATCCCTTAAACCTCCAACGCTCTCTTTTATATCCGGTTCCTGCAAGTAGATGGTTGAGCCCTGCGACGTATGACGCTCTTTCCATTCCCCGATCGCCTGTTCGGTAAATTTTTTGATTTGTCGTCTGTAGACGTGTTTGGCAATTTGCCGCAACAACTGCTTATGTACTTCTTTGGTGCCAACAATGAAACGCGACTCTATCATGGATGTCTTCGACACGAAATCGTCATACGTCGCCTGAATGCACTCCTTTATAGATCTGCAACTGTGTCCGAGGTCGTAGCCGACATCCCAGAGTACCGCAACAAGATGATTTGCGAAGGATTCCAATTCGCCAACGGAGATTTTGGAGTCGTCGTACACCAGCATTACATCAATATCTGAATACGGATTGAGTTCTGCGCGACCGTATCCCCCTAGTGCCAGAATGGTAAGCGGCGCATCGTCCGGCAGCATTCCGCGTCGTATACCGTCTTCATAGATCCGTTGAACTACCTTATCAGCAAGACGGGTGTATTCTTCGACGATCTCAATTCCGCCAAGTCCGAATCGGTGACACTTTTCGATCCGGTCCCGACCATCAATCGACAACGCCTTGAGTTGTGCAACGAGTGATTGGGTTTCCGATTGCTGCATTTCGCAACCTCCGTTTCTCACTGTACGCGGTTCTATCTACATCAGTCAGTGACTTCTCACCGCACCTCGATGAAAACGCAAAGATGGGCGTTCTCGTCCAAAACTTGGCTATAATTCGCTAGATTAAGTCTTTCGCTAACTCCATTCTGATAGCAGGTAATTTTATCCGCCGCCGTCAACAATCTTGGAGCGCCCTGTGTTAGACCTGACAAATGGCTGTCTGGTTGGTTCAAGCCATGTGTCGAATCTAAATCAAGGACGCACAGTCGACGTGGTCGCGAACTATCAATGATGACCTACATTGACAACATGGATACCCTGTTGGTTACTTGGACTGTTCGTTAAACTGTTCAGTCTTCCACTATCCGGTAACCCACCTGCTGTGCAACTGAGATCTTCGACTTCCGGTCGACACGCTAGATAGAGGTGATCTATGATCGTTCTTGATTCGATTATGTTTGTACGTTCGAGCTTTGACTCTCAGCCGCGTCGGGTTGTTCCCCAATCATTGCGGTGAGGTTAGCGATGATGTCCACACATTCCTTCACCAGAACAGTTTGCGCAGTGTCGTGATTGGTCATGTGTTCGGTGAACTCATGAGCGTGGTCATCTTGCTGCTGGGTTTGCGCAACCAGGTTTTCCATGAGTTTAACACAATCACTTAGCAGTTGCGTCTGCATCTTGTTGTGTTCCGTCATGCGTTCGGTCATCAGGACCCGCGATGACACCACTTCTCGATGCAATACCTTCATCGTCTCACGGCTGTCCTCCATGTCCTCTTTCATTGTATCAAGATAGAGGGCATCACGCCGCGGAATGAAATAGACGAGAAGCCAAATAATTACACCCACGCCGATTATGTCGAAGCCGTAATCAAGGAACCAGAAAACAAATGTTAAAAAACCGGTACTAGTATCCATTGAACGTTCAAAGCCTCACTTTGCTCTTAGTACCTCATGAGTGAATAGGATGAGTGAGTGTGGGCCTACTCATCCTGAGAATTAAATAAAGACCGTTTGCAGATTTTGGGCACGACCCTAGCAATGAAATAGACGAACAACCAGAAGATTACAAGCACGCCGATTATGTCGAAACCGTAATCAAGGAACCAGTAAACAAATTTTAAAAACTCGGTATTCGTCTCCATAAGACATCCAAAGTGTCTCTATGCTCTTAATAGATCGTGAGTGATTAGGATGAATTAGTGACATGCTTCTCATCCTGAAAATTAGATAAAGACGGCTTACAGATCATAGGCACGATAGTGTATATGATTGTACACAGTAGCCACCAAGTTTCCCGGCGAAGGCTGGAACGGATACCTGGCCTGAATTGTGAACTGGCTTGAGCAGGTGGCCGAATTATGTCTGATTCGTAGCGTACCAACATTAAGCACCGTTACTATTGTAAACCAAGAGCCTCTCTTCAACACAAAACTAAGCAAACGAAGTTTGTTAGTTTGTAACTCTGAATTAGCCAGCAGCAGACGCTGTCCTTCGGATCTGTTAGGCTGGCGAGGAGGAGAGGAAAACGACTCAGAAACTACGACACAGATTCTAACGCGAAGCGTTCTCAGACTTTTTCTCCATCTTTGCAGCGAGGTTAGCCATAAGGTCAACACACTCTTTTAGCAGCATCGTCTGCGTCGTGTCGTGTTTGGTCATGTGCCCTGTAAGCGAGTTTGCTTGATTACCTTGCTGTTGAGTTTTCTCAACGAGATTCTGCATGAGCGTAACACAGTCACTTAGCAATTTGGTCTGCGTCTTGTTGTGCTCCGACATATGTCCGGTCATGATATCCCGCGACGACTCTACCTCCTGATGCAAGACCTTTATCGTCTCACGTCTGTCCTCCATATCCTCCTTCATCGTATTGAGATATAGCGTGTCGCGCCTCGGAATAAAAAAGACGAGCATCCAGAAGATGACGAACACTCCGATAACGTCGAAACCGAGATCGAATAGCCAGATCAGGAATTCAGCGAAATTTGAAGGTACAGTTACACCATCTAGCATCTTATCTAGCATCTCTTCAAGCATCGCATTAGGCCTCCTTTCATTAATACTTCACGAGCAAATAGGGTGGGTAAGCAGCGACCCAACCCGTTCTCGGATTTGGATTTTAATTGCTACGGATCGTAGGAATTAGCGCATTAGCATGGTGCCGAAGGTTATCGCGAAGACCGGGATTGTCGGCACGAATAGGGCAGCAGCATAGTTACAAGCTCAGTCTGTCAGAGGTCCAAGTGTCGTCGGATTCTTGGCATACTGACACTATATAACAAGATTCTAGTTGACCGGGAAGATTCTGTCAATACAAAAACGAACTCGCTCTCAATCCACTGCGCTGACCGAAGAGATTGGATAACAATTTTGATATGCTACGACTGGACTTTCGACCACGCCGCAGAGAGCGCTGCGGCAACTCATCCTGCTTACGATAGACGATCCATCAGCGACTTCCTAATCTTATCTAGCCGTTGAACATTTGTAATTTTGTAGCCGTTCTCCTCCGTGACGTAGAAAGAATCCATCGCCGTAAAGCCTTCAGTTGTGATCTTGGCGATCCGAATATCAAGATTCAGATTGTAAAACGTATCGGAGATTGCGTAAAGTAAACCGACTCGATCTTGAGCACGTATATCGATTATTGTTGCTAGAGAAGAGCCGCTGTTATCGATAGAGATCGTAGGCGACACAGTACGTCTGTCCGCGCTTTGCGCGTGCGTGTCTTCTTGCCTTTGAATTGCGGCTTCAACATCAACTCTTCCGTCCCAAACGCCTTCAAGTGCCCGGATGATTCGTTTACGTTGTTCAAGGCTCAGGTTTTTACCGCTTGTCTCGTCCGTAAGATTCACTGCGTCAATAACAAGGCCGTCGTTGCGGGTTTCGATCTCCGCACTCATGATATTTGCGTTCTCGGAGGCTAGAACGCCGGTAATCTGGCGGAATGTACCGCGCATATCCCGCGTACAAATTCCGATTAAGGTACGAGTTTCGGTTTCTCTAAAACAGGAAACCGCGATTGGCTTCTCTCCAAGCTGGTGAACGAGCTGGATCTGATTGCTAACGAATCCGGGCGAATTTCCCACAAGTTCCTGATCGGGCATCATCTCGAAGTGTTGCTGGATCATTTCTTCGCCAACGGACTCGCCGATAAGTGCGGTCACCTGTTTCTTCAGCTCATCCAGCCTCAGACGATAGGACTCGCCCCGGAGGAATTTTACCGTGCGTTGGAAAAGTTCACGTAGTAACACTGCACTCCACTCCGTCCAAATGTCGGCGCTGACCGCACGAATATCCGCAAATGTCAGCAGGTATAGCATCATGGCGTTCTGTTCGTTTCCGACTAACTTGGCGAATTGTTCGACAGTTGCGGGATCGTCAAGATCTCGTTGCCGCGCAGTGTGAGACATATCGAGGTGCCGCTCAATCAGGAACAACACAGTTTTGCGATCCGCCTCCGGCAACCCCAATCTGCGCAGCATTGTTTTAGCCGCCGTCACGCTTCGTTCGTCATGGTCTCCGGGACCGTCTATTCCTTTGCCAACATCATGGAATAGGATTGCGAGCCGCAGCAACTCCGGCTTTTCGAGAGAGTTCAGCATCTCAATGAAATATTTACCATCTTTCATCCCCGCGAGCGTTTTCGCTTCCAAGTTTTCCAGGGCGTACATTGTATGCTCATCCACGGTGTATTGGTGTGGTCGGTCATATTTGACGAGAGATCGAATTTTGCCAAATTCAGGGAGGTAGCGGTCCAGCACCTGCCAGCGGTGCATGCGGCGCAGCGTCTCGGCGACGCGTGTTGAATTGCCCAATATTGAGAGAAAGACTCGTGCGTTCTCTCGAGTGCGTCGAAAGTCTTCATCAATGAGCGAAAGGTTCGCGGCGATTTCGTATCTAACATCGGCGCCAACGCGATAACCGAGCCGCTGTCTGTGAACGAACAGCTTCATGATGCGGGTCGGATCGGTCGAAAAACCTGAACTTCCGGGCTGGAAGCATATTTCTTTCCGGCTGACAAGGAAGCCATCAGACAGTTTCTCAGAACGCAATCGGTTGAGCGCTCGGGCCCCCGGTTTCGCTTTGTATTTCACGAGGTCGATGATGAGTTTGGCAAATTCGAATAGATGCTCGGCGTGTAGATAGTAGTCTCGCATCATGGCTTCTTCCGCGAGGATATTTCCCTCGTCGGAGTATCCCAGGTTTTTAGCCATGGTTTGCTGCACCTCGAAGGCGAGTTGGTCGGTCCGGCGCTTCGTTACGTAGTGGAGTTCGTTTCGCAGCCGCCACAGAAAATCTAGCGATGCTTCACATGCTTCCGCGACTTGTGAAGGCACAATCTTGCGCTTCGCCAGATCCGCCAATTCTTTAATTCCGTATCGTACAGCGGCAACCCAGATGGCGGTATGGAAATCTCTAAGCCCGCCAACGCTTTCCTTGATATTGGGTTCTTGCAGATAGATGGTTGAACCGTACGCTTGGTGACGTTCATTCCAGTCGCGAATTGTTTGGGTGATGAATTTGTTGATCTGCCGCTTGTAAAAATGTTTGGATGTCTGGCTTTGAAACCGCTGATACACTGATTTGGCGCCGGTGATGTAACGCGCCTCAATCATGGAGGTTTTTGAGAATAGGTCTTGATAGGTTGCTTTGATGCATTCCTTGATGGATCTACAACTGTGTCCTACGTCAAATCCTACATCCCAGAGCATGGCGATAAGTTGATTCGCAAACGGTTCGAACTGCGATGTTGAGAGTTTGGAGTTGTCGTAAATTAGCATCACGTCAATGTCTGAATACGGGTTGAGTGCCGCCCGTCCGTATCCTCCAACAGCGAGAATGGCGAGCGGCATGTCCTTCGAGATAAGCCCGCTCTGGATGCTCGCTTGGTAGATTCGTTGGATCACGTTGTCTGCGAGGTGGGTATATTCTTCGACTATCTCCGTTCCCCCGATTCCGAATCTATGGCGGTTCTCTATTCGCGTGCGTTCTTGCGCGCAGAACACCTTCAGCTGTTTGACCAGTGTTTCAGTTTGTAACTGTTCCATCTACCTTGTGGGATATTCTCCCCTGATTTTGGCTTTTCTACTCATTGCGTAACGCATGTTGTTACCTATTACAGAGAAACCGAGTTTTCGGTTCACGCTCGCAACATTATAGGTAATTTGGCTTGATTTTCGCCAATCTTGTGATTCAATGTCTGAAAAAACTCGGTTTCTGTGCCCTGTCGAACAAAAGTGGCAACTTGGCTTAGGTAACTACGTTGCGCGGTTGTCCTTGCAGGAAGGCAATGACGTTGTCCACTGCCCCTTCGTTGAGAAGATCTACTCCTTCAGGCGTCATGTCCGCGCAGTGGGGCGTGAGCACGACCTGCTCGCAACCAAGAAGCGGATGGTCGGCAGGGATCGGTTCTTGATCGAATACGTCAATTGCGGCGCCGCCGAGGTGCCCGCTATTCAGAGCATCGACGAGCGCATTTGTATCAACGATTGGTCCGCGCGCGACATTAACCAACAGTGTGTTCGGTTTCATCAGATCGAATTGTGATTTTCCGATTAGACCTCGACTGTCATCGGTGAGTTTAGCGTGTATACTAATCACATCCGCCATGCGAAGTAGCTCTTCCAAACCTACGAATTGAACACAAAGTTCACGTGCGCGTTCCGGAGAAGGGTGGTACGTCCACGCAATCACATTCATGCCAATCGCGGCGCCGAGACGCGCCATTTCAGAGCCGATATTGCCTGTACCGATAATCCCCAAGGTTTTGTCGCGCAGGTAGATATGATCCAAACGCGGCCACTCACCGGAGCGCATAGATTCCGTGAAAAACGCGGCTCGCTTAGCTATAGCCAACATCAAGCCAAAGGCCTGTTCTGCAACGACGGGCGCCGTGCGGCCCGGCTGATTGCTGACGGTTATGCGGAGTTTCTTTGCCGCCTCCAGATCTATCATGTCTGTTCCGATGGAACAGGTTGAAATCAGACGCAATTTGGGCAGCTGATGAAGAATCTCCGCGTGCCACGTGACCATTCCGCGCGAGTTAATTATGATGTCCGCGTCACCTGCGCGTTTGAGTTTCTCCGCGGTGGTTGGACAGCCGGAGGTGTAGAGTTCAACGTCGGCATAAGGGGCTAAACGCTCAAGGTGGGCTGATCCTTGAATCTGCGGTGGATTGTCGCCCGGAACAACGACCTTAAGGCGGTTTGATGAGGTGTTGTGCATTGGTGTCAAATTAAGAAGCAATTATTTGGAGGGCAGAGTCAGTTCAAAAATCGGAAGCAGATCCGTTGTGGTGATCCGAGTGAATTCGTTTTCGCAGTTGCTATACAGCTTCAAGAACGCGTTAGCACAGGTCATTCGCTTGATCGATCTGTTCGAATGTTCGATCTCCCTTGATCTCATTATTCAGTCGCTTGATTCTACAGGTTTCAGCTTTATGCAAACGCGATCCCAGTATTCGCCCGCAGAATTCAGTCGAACCGGTACGACGAAAAGAGATGCCAACGAAGCGCTGATTTTAGCGTTGTGTTGGCATACCTAAAATTGGAGGTTTCCTGTCGTAGTGCGGGGTTTTCGGGAATCGCAATGCCAACAAGATGCCAATGGAAAAACAAAGTTCCTCCGCCGTGTCCGTTGAATTGTCAAAACATACCACACGACTGTTAAGTTTTCAATGGAAAATGGACGAGCTGCGGGAAGAATGAAGGGTTTGCCTACAGCGGACATCAGGTCTGTATGCTACCCTATCCGCACTCCTGTAGAGAGCGGAGCATGCGCTCAACTGAAGGTGAATTAATTTCCCCGAATGTTGACAACAGAAAGCGGTTGTCATCAGATCGTAATGTCAAACTGTGCAAGCCTTCCCGAAGTTACGAAAAACGGCTATCTAGGCAAACACTCCCCATTACCAAGATCAGCGCACCTAAAGAGAACCATTTGGAAAAATGTCCATTCAAAGGCTGCTACGCATTTCACTCAAGTTGCCACCTTTGTAGCGCGAGGAATTCCTATCGCCTTGGAATCGATATGGCACTCAGTGCCCGCTCGGTTGATTGCTCACTTGATCGGTTAGATTATGCTTGTGATGCACAAACTAACAGTTTGTGCTACAAGATCTCTACGATTAATGGGTTATACTCAGAACCTGTTTTAAAAGTAAATAGCGAAGCTAGTTAGAGGCATTTGAATGCTATTACCTGTCGCCCCGCTGGGGCTTTGCTGTGGGGCAATCCGGTGTTGCTATACACCTGTCGCGCCGCTGGCGCTTTTAAAGGCTGATGGAATCTCTATCACGCGAAGATTTCTATCGCACTCGTTATTCACTCGTTTGATCCTATCCAGTCGCTTGATCACACCCTACAGTTGCGCGAGAAAGAAACCGAGTTTTGAAGAAAAAACTTCGGTTTCGAGACGCATGATTCTGATCGAAATGACTTTTCAAACAGGTTCTCAATGATACCCTACGGTACATGTCTAAAATCTTGTCAGTAACAACTTGCGTTATTTAAATTTCTGCTTGTTCCCATAGTACATCCAAGGATTCAAGGCTGATGTTCGCTGCGGCGCTCGGTGCCATGGAATTGACCTCATCGTTGCATGGCTCAGGCGTCACCGGTCCATCGTAGCCGATTTGATCCAGAATTTGAAGTATATCCGCCGAGGGAATAACTCCGGTTTCCCCGGGCAGGCAGCGTTCATCGTCAAGTTGGTCGTCGGGATTGACGCCTGCCGGCGCGTCGTTGACTTCGACGTATATCACCTCGTCCTTGGTGAGCCTCCTTACATCATCCAGCGTGGTACGGCAGGTGTACCAGTGCCAGGTGTCGAATAGGAGTCCAACGTTGCCTGTACCAATGGTTGCGGCGAGATCCAGAACGACGTTCATGTCGTAGGCAAACGAGAATCGGTGCATCCTGCGGCTTGCGGCTGGACCTATGAATTCCAATCCGAGAGAATTGCCGTAGTCTTTCAGTATTTCGGCAGCGGGTTTCAGACGTCTGACGTGGAAATCCCAGTTTTCGTTAAACGGCGCGTTGCTCCAGTTGAAGACCTGTGTAGTGGCGCGATGGCAGCCGAGATTTGCCGCAAGTTCCGCCAGAGTTGGCAGAGTCTTCAAACCGTCTTGAAATTCGGATTCGCCCCCTTTCCAATTAATGGGGAATTCCCATCCGCCCGTTTTTAAACCGGATTCCAACCATAGGTCCCTGACGTAATCAATCGAGTAGTGCTTTGATAACTTGCTAGCTTCGCCTATGTCGAGGTCGAGTCCTTCAAAACCGGCAGACTTCGCTAGAATTTGGTTGTCCCGCATACTAGCCTGAATGCCGATGGCCTCGGGACGTAGATTCTTGAACATACTTTGTCTGTGATTTCAAACCGTATACGGCGATAGCGCGGAAGTTTAACAGGAAAGGAAATACTGGTCAAGGGATTAATGGGAAGCCTAGTACGAGTCTTGTGACATTTGGCATCTCCAAAAGATTCCATTCTCTTCAAACCAATTGGGATTGTTTTGGATAGAAGAAGAGGGCGCGAAGGCGTGCTATGGCTGGATTTTTAGGGATCCGACACTGGAGATACGAGCGCGTAGTTATGAAATGTTGTTATGAAACGGTGCTTGCCGTCAGGACGAATTCAAGTTCGCTCTGAGGCTGTTATACAAAGGAGACGGGGGCTTTTCGAAAGGGTGGCCAAGTTTTCTGGTAGGCCATGGAAAAAGAGTGTAGCGATTGGCTACAGTGTTCTATCTTTGAAATTCTGTGTCTCAAGCGTTATCCACGCACGGGATAGAACTCTACAAAAATGGTGGGGAGGGGATTTCTATCGCACTCGCTAATCACTCGCTTGATGGATTTCTATCGCACTCGCTAATCACTCGCTTGATCCCACCCTACGAATATACGAAGTCGAACTGAAGTCACAGGAATTAGGGAAGAAACGGAGTTTTGGGGAAAAAACTCGGTTTCAGTGCCAGTCGGTGTCTATGGCGTTGGTTTCTCGTACATTGTGACACCAACGCGCCGAATGTGCTCGGTTACATCGGGATCGGTAATGTCGCAGAAGATGGATAGGTCGAATGTATAGGGTAGAAGAAGGTCGTCCAGTTCGTCGGCGATGCGGAGCAGGACGTGCAACGTCAAATCTGTTCCGCCGTGGAGGGTCAGATCGATGTCGGATCCGTTATCGTGCACCGCTTTGGCGCGTGAACCGTAAAGGACCGCTCTCTCCACTTGCGGGTAGTGTTTGAAGACGTCGCAGATTTTCTGGATGACGGAATCCGACAAACCGCAGTTGGATTGGCGTAGGGGATAAGCCCTCATGCTGATCACTCCATTTTCAGGCGTTGGAGTTCTGCTTGGAGCGACTTAAATTCTGCAAAATATACATCTAGAATTGCTTTAACAATCTGGGCTGCGGTGGATTCGTTATAGGTGTGTGTGGTCAAGTTCCGGCTTTGAATCATATCCATCCATACTTCGCCATTTTCAATCAAACCCGCTTTGAATGCGGCGCGCGCCGTGTCCCTGGATCCGTATAAGTTGCGTGTCCCTTGTTCTTCGAGGAAATCTTTTAGTGTGTTCCACCCCAACTCGTGCGTGTATTCGAAGCCTTGTATTAAGCCTTGTGCTTCTAGCCTCGAGAGTTGGCGGGAGCGTGCCAGTTCGACAGCTTCTTTCAATTGGGAGAATGCCTTGTCGAAGTTGTTGGCTCTTTGAATCCAGCGGATGTCTAGTCGGGTCATCGGGGAAACTTCACCACGTCCTTGAAATATCGGTGAGGATAGCTGCGTTCAGATTTTAAAGGTTGGTGCGCAGGATATTTACTATCGCGGTCGTTGTTCACTCTCTTGATTGCACCCTACAAGAGTTAAACAGGTTCTTTAGCGAGCGGGTATAAAAAAAGCCATATAGTGTCGGTTCTATATGGCTTGCGGATGGAATTATACGACTCCGCTCGAACGCATTTTGAACGAAACGCCTGACCGCGCCTCGCCCGCGCTCGACAAGCTCGTGCGGGGCAAAAACCAAAAATTTTCTATCATTTTTATTTGCGGCTCCCCCCACACCCATCGCCGCAAGGCGGAACATTTGAAAGGAAGGAAATTTTTGGTTTTGCTGCCGCCTCTTCACTCCTCCAAAAAGGCTCGTAAGTGTATTTTAGCATTTTCCTCGATTCCCGTCTGCCTTTTCTCCGTCGTTTGCGTCGGTGCGAGGCGCTCCTGTCTCCGCGTTTTGTGGTAGCTTGATAGTGCGCGCACAAGCCCACCAGCTAGCGCAGGTGGCTCCCTTTACACCTATTTCTGTTGACGATGCTCAACTATAAACTTCGCACGCTCAAATAATTCATCGTAAGTGATGATCTCAAGATTACGCGAATCACGCCTAAATAGTTCAAAGGTCTTAGCTTTTATTCTCGGCTCTTTATCATTTCCTTCAAATTGCTTTGATGAGCCTACAACAAGGATACTCTTCGGATCAAAAGTTTTTTGATTTATAGCGTTGCCTTTGTCGTCGAAATTTCCACTTTGGTTTGTTTCCGTAAATACCTGCCAACTTGCTTTTTGCTCAAGTATTTGCGAAACACCCGATACAAGATCATCGGATAACATCCAAGCATTGGAACGATTTTTATCTTTTCCAAAAAGTGGTGTGTCTGGTCTTTTCAACTCAACTAAAACTGTGAATTTGCTACAGCCCAGCAAAAAGTCACTTATATCAGTTTCCTTGCCCGCAACATCGGAGGGCGAAACGTGCGCCTCTTTTTGGAGTATTCCTAAAAAGCGATAATCCAACCCATATCCGAATATCCAGTCATTCGTGCTAAAGAAATGATGCCACACTTTTTCAGGTCGTGTATCGGTAAGTTTGTTATCGGAAATAAATGTTTGCAAATATCCGTCTTGATTTAGCAATTTATTAAAGATATCAAGCTGCTTCTTGCGATATCCCACATTGACGATATCTGTTGAAGTAATGATCCCACTCGCTAAGACTTCCTCCAAAATCTTCCGCCCATCGTCAGATAAAAGTAGGGTTTTTATTTTCTTTTTTGTTTCTTCATCAAGAGTGGAGAAACTATCCTCTGAGAGCGTAATTCTCCTTTCATTTATATCAGCAAGATTTAACTCGGAAAGAAGTTGGAAATATCCGATGATTTCTTTGAAAAATGGATACGAGAAAGCGATGCGTTCTTCCTGTTCAACCCATCCCTTATTTTTGCTTTTGTAATACTTAAAGCGCTTAAATAAAACCTCAGTGATATCTCCACGATCCTTGATGAAAGTAAACGTGGTCTTAATTTTGTTTCTAAGCGGACGACCAGAGGAGTGCTCTAACTCAATAACGTCTTGAACATCATTTCGATCTTGAGAAACAATTGTGAAATACTTACCAGCACCATTTTTGAAATGATGTGTATACAGCGTATTGGTGCGAAAATTATCTACAATTTCTTCCTCTGGCACTTCATTGTCGTCATAAGAAGCCATAAGTCTAGTTGAGATTAAAAACTTTCCACCCCTTCAGCGACGAATCGAAAGAGTATTTTGCGTTACGATTGATCTTCCAGCCGTTCGGGCCGTCCAAGACGGTAATCCCGCCGTCAAAGCCTTTTTTGTCTTTAAGCCACGCCTGTAGCGCTTCCGCTTTGTATTTTGTATCGTTGCTCTCGGCGGTAATTCCAGCTTTTGTATCAACGATCAAAACGCCACTTTTAGTCTTAATGATCCAGTCAGGATAAAACAATTTTACCTTGTTCTCGTCGGGGTTGTGGTACGAGATTGAAAAATGCTCGCTTCCTGTGTCGCCGTTTTTGTGCCACCAGACAACACTCATATTTTTTGGAGATTCAAGGAAGTCAATGAATTTTCGTTCGTTGTTTTTGCCTCCAAATAACCCTCCTTGAGTTTTTTCAAACCAAAACGGCTCCATCGCGGATTTCTTGACAGCCAATTCCTCGTATAGATCGGTAAAGAATAACGCCTCGCGCGGTACTTCAATATGCTCCACGTGCTTTGCGCGAGCCGCCTTTTTATTTACTTCCTGCTCGCGAATAGGACGATATGCCAAAAGTGCATCGCCGATAACCGGCGCAAGCGCCCCTGCCGCGTTTACCAAATCGTCCACGATTATTTTGTAAGCATCGGCACGGGAAATTTTGAGCTTCTCCATCAGATAAATATTAAGCGCGGTCTTAAGTTTGCCCCATGACCGTTCTGGCGCAAATTTTCTATTCTCGTCGGTTTGCTTTGCAATAGTTCTGAAACACAGCAAGTTGTACAGCCGTTCAAGGTCGTGGCGGGACATTTCCTCGTCATAACTTCCACCCTCCTCAAATAGCTCTTTTGTGAAGTTGTCATAGTCGTCAATTTCTACGTCGACAATCAAGCCGTTTGTTACTTTCGGTTTCAGATTGAGTTTCTTTATGCCCAGCTTCTTGTCCGCAACTTGCTTAAATGTCATTTGAAAAGTATCACCTAAGTCGTTATAGTCCGCGCGCGTCATAAATACCGATTCCAATTTGAGCGGGTCAACATTCTTTTTGCGATAACTGCCGTTGATCGCCGGACGATTCTCGGTCTTGGATTTTGCATATTCCGCCAAAACCTCGTTGCGCTTGTAGTTAGTGTAGAGATAACCAATATTGAGTTCGGGGTGGGCAAAATGCGTACCAAAGGGCATACGCAAAATGCGTCCAACGGTCTGTATCGCAAAAGTCGGGTTCTTTATTTCGCGGAACATCACCAAAACACCCGCGCGCGGACAATCCCAGCCAGTTGCGGCGGCTTGCTTGAACAAGAGAAACGACACCGGGGAATTGTGCTTTTCCAAATCCACCAAGTTTTCTTTCTCTTTGGAGAGCCAAACGGCTATTTCATCACTCTTTACGCCCTTGCGCTTTAGATATTCCAATACAATAGCTTGTTTGGTCGTGTCGCTCGTTTCTTTACTTGCTTGGTCGTCATTCGGTAGTTGAATTAAGACAAGCGGATTGACCTCAACGCCTAGCTTTTTATACAGCTCAATCAATTCTAGCCGTTTGGCATACGCCAATTCCAAAAGCATTTCATCTTGGTCCAGCTTCTTGATTTTCTTTTGCTGCAAATCCTCCTCAGTCTGAAAAACGATTTTTTCTTTAATTAGCCCCGCTTCAATAACATCGTTTCGCTTGGCTTCAACATATCCGCCGGTTTCTGCGTGCGATGGTACATATTTAGGCGTAGCCGAAACGCGAATTGTTATCTTTGGCTTAATTAGCCCTTCTACCACTTCCAGCGCAAGGTCGGTATCGCTTCCGATGTGTTCTTCGTCAATAATTACAACGATTTTACGTCCCGCCTCGTGTGTTTCGTTAATGAAATTATCAAAAGTCAGCCCCTGTTCGTTTCCGCGGCGCAGCTTTCGGCTCTCTTTGCTGCTACCTTTAATTTTTTGCCAGTTTATGAAAAAGACATCGTTTTGGCGAAGCTTCTCGCGCGACAAGTCATTGAGGTCAATTAAATCAAGTTCGCTTGCGCCGCCGTAGTAATCAAAAAGTTTCTTTTTGCTCTGCTTATATGAATCCTCGCTGAACGAGAACCAGACGAAGGCCACATCGTTACCTGCAAAGCGCGGATCGCTCACAATGTCGCGCAAAAACTGCGCCAACATTATGGTCTTACCGCTTCCGGTGGGCGATTTGAAAGCAAGAGGTATATTTTGGTTCGGCAATTTCCAGAAGCTCAAAAATTGATCTTTGAGTTGTGATATCGCCGTTTCTTGAAATGGTTTTAGTGCAATCATAGTTATACTCGGTTGAGTTCTTTATAAACTTCAATGATTGGCTCTGGAATATCCTCGACCCTGATATTCGCTGTTGAGTATTCGCCGCTATATTCGTTCTTACCCCAACTGAAAATATACAAAGCCGTTGGCAGATTTTTATTTTCCAGTTTGGCTATCAAGTCAGCAAGTTTTGCCTTGTCTTCCTTAAAATAAATTGCCACGAGCTTGTCTTTGCCTTTAAAAATCTGCCACCAATCATTTTTCTCAACCTCGTTTAGTGCGTCTTCTCGGACAGCGATCATTTCTCCGGCTTCGTAGGTTATGCGAATTTTTGCGTCATCTGGCACTTTATGGATTTGCTCGATGTCCACAAGGTCGGTTTGGTAGTAGAAAAGACTGCTCGGCAATCCAGCAACTTTTTCGCCTTTCTTGTTCTTGTATCCTTTGATAACGGCTTTAATACGCGGGTAGCAAACTGATTCGGCAATTCCGCCGTTTCCGCCGTTGTTGTTTTCATTGTTAGTGCAGAGAATAAATTTGCGATTGCCGCCGTCTATTTTGTTCATCTTCAAGACGGCATGTCCTGTCGTTCCTGAACCGGCGAAAAAGTCCAAGACATTTGCGTGTGGACGCGAGCCAACAACAGCAAAAAGACAGTCATAAACCGTATATAGAGATTTTGGAAAGTCGAAATCACATTTTGGTAATATCTCACGCAAAAGTTTTGTGCCATATTCACTCGCGTCATACTTTTTGTCAGTCCAAACGGTCTTATAAGTGCCGTAGTCTTTCGCAATCATTATTTGAATGGCGCCGCCGCGCGACTCCTTGATTTGGAGAATGTCTTTTATTTCCTCAACGCTCTGCCGGGCATATCGCCATTTTCGCTCAATTCCTTTCTCGTCAATCGGCCAAACATAAATGCTCCCGTCTTTATGGTTTTCGTTTGCCGATTTCGGGTGAACATTATCCGGCGCAACACCGCCAAAGCCGATAATCTTCTTACTTTTTACGATAATCGGATAGAAACAATTTTTTGCGTCAGTTCGTTCCGATTCGTTGCCCCAATTTCGGAGATTTGAGACATAAATCTCCTCCTCTGAAAGCGAGCGGTCACCAATAGTTTTCTGATTTTTTGGGGTGACGAAAATAGCGTATTCGTGAGTGTAAGAAAAGTTTGTACCCTGTACCCCTTTTGGATTGTGAATGATGGTAACGGCATGTTGTTCGTGGGCTGGAAATAATTGCTCAATCAAAACACCCAAGTGAGCTTGTTCATTGTCATCAATCGCACAAATCATCACGCCGTCATCTTTCAGCAAATCTTTAGCAATAGTCAGACGGTGGCGCATAAAAGAAAGCCATTTGCTGTGCCGGTATTCGTCATCCTTATCTACATAGTCATTGTTGTATTTCCAATTTTTTGCGCCAGTATTGTATGGTGGATCAATGTAAATAAGGTCAATGTTCTTTTTGTGTGTATAGTTGAGAACCGAGAGCGCAAGGTAATTGTCGCCCTCAATCATTAGGTTGTTTGGATATTCTGCGCACAAATCAAGGCGGTATTTGACGGCTTCTTTCAAAACGGGGATTTGTGACTTGGACTGATCAACAACATCTTCCTGTTTGTCTTCAAAGACCAGCCCAAGATTATTCTTCTTGAGTTTTCTGATTTGAGCTTCAAGCTCTGCCACCTTCTTTTGTAGATTATTGTCCGTCATAATTATTTCAAAAGTTCATCGCTTGTTACTCCCAACGCTTGGGATATTTTTTCAATGGTGGCAAGTGTGGGAATGCCTTTGCCCGCTTCGATATTGCTCATCTGAGCACGATCAAGCCCGACCGCTCGGCAAATGTCGCCTTGTGTGATGTCTTTTTGCTCGCGTATGCGTCTGATGTTTTTGCCAAGTCTGGACGTTGGGCTTTTCATATTAACAGATGTAGTATATATCTTATTGTGTCGTATTACAATATTGTGGTATATTACAAGTATGTATATATTGAAGCGGCGGCAGCAAAACCAAAAATTTCCTTCCTTTCAAATGTTCCGCATTGCGGCGGGGGGTGTGGGGGGAGCCGCAAATAAAAATGATAGGAAATTTTTGGTTTTTGCCCCGCACGAGCTTGTCGAGCGCGGGCGAGGCGCGGTCAGGCGTTTCGTTCAAAATGCGTTCGAGCGGAGTCGAATAATTCCACCAAAATTTGACTTTCGGACATTTTGCCCACGGACTGCGCCGCGCGAAGCGCGGAAAGGTGAGGAAAAAACAAGGTCGCCGCGCAAAGTGCGGCTGGACAAGCGCAGGTTCGGAATCACTTGCGATTTTAAGTATTTGCTTTGCCCATTATGAATAACGAACAACATAAAGTTTTTTCTATACGCCCGCAAGTCCATTGATGTTCAGGATAAGCAGGTTTTGAGTATTGAAGCGCAAATCGCAGAATTGCGCGCTTTTGCCAAGCAAAATAATCTCGCCATTGTTGAGGAGCTAACCGAGAAGCAATCCGCCATAATTCCCGCCCGCTCTGTGTTTGGAGAGATGATAGAGCGTATTGAAAAAGGGGAGGCGGAGGGAATTTTGGCTTGGCATCCCGATAGATTGGCGCGCAATCCTGTGGACGGCGGGCGCATTATCTATCCCATAGATTGCGGGCGTATTGCGGCGTTAAAATTTCCGCAATTCTGGTTTGAGCCAACGCCGCAAGGAAGATTTATGTTGAACATTGCGTTTGGGCAATGCAAATACTATGTGGATTCTCTTTCCGAAAACACGAAGCGTGGTTTGCGCCAAAAAGTTCGCCGTGGCGAATATCCGAGCGTTGCGCCTATCGGCTACATAAATGATGTTCGCACAACATCTATCGTAGTGGATAGAAAGAAAGCGAAAGTTATCCGTTAGGCATTTGAGTATTACGCCACCGGCAACGCTCGACTGGAAGATGTATCAAACTTTTTGGTGCAACGCGGGATTGTATCCCGCGGCGGAAAAAGAAATCCACAAGACGAGGGCGACTTTTATCCTTTCCAATCCTTTTTACATTGGTCTATTCCGCTACGCTGGTGAATTGCATGAGGGCAAGCACGAGCCAATCGTCACAAAGAAACTTTTTGACACGGCGCAAGAAGTTTTGAAACAGCGAGGCAAGCCGCAAAGGAAACAGAAAAACGAACCGCAAGCGTTTTGCGGCCTCATCTCTTGCGCCAAATGTGGAATGATGATAACTGCCGAAAAACAAAAAGGGCATGTTTACTATCGTTGTACCAAGAAAGGCAAAGCGAAGTGTCATCAGCCCTATATACGCGAGTAAGGATTGGATCGGGAGTTATCATCTTTTATTCAAAAAGTTTCTTTGCCTGCGGATTGGGCGGAAAAATTACTTGCTATGGCAGAACAAGATAAAGAACAGTCCGCCCAATCCGTTTCTGCTTTTGTTCAGGAAAGCCAAAACCAAATCCGCGCCATAAGTATCAAGCTCCAGCGTCTTTTAGACGGCTATTTGGAGCAGGATAATTAACGCGAAGCGTATCGAGAACAAAAAGCCGTCTTATTGTCTGAAAAGAAGACGCTGGAGCAGAAAATGGCGCGGATTGAACAAAAGTAGAATGATAGGCTCGAACCGTTCCAAAATTGGATAAAAGTCGCTTCAAACCTAGTCAAAATCGCAAGTGATGATGACCTTTTTGAGAAAAAGGTCATAGCCAAAGAAATCTTTGGATCGAACCTGCGTTTGGCCAGCCGCGCTTTGCGCGGCGACCCTGTTTTTTCTCACCTTTCCGCGCTTCGCGCGGCGCAGTCCGTGGGCAAAATGTCCGAAAGTCAAATTTTAGTGCCGGAGGTCGGACTCGAACCGACATGGACCTAGGGCCCGCTGGATTTTGAGTCCAGTGCGTCTACCGATTTCACCACTCCGGCTGAAGATGGTATATTTTAGCATGATTTCGGGGCGGGAATCAAGCGGAAATTGGAGGGATGGTGGGACGGTCAGGTTAGATGCGATAGTTGATTCTTCGAGAGGTCGCGACCTGGAGATCGCTCCTACAGGGGATTCCGGATAGTTTTTTTTAGGGACTTAGTAGTTCACTGCTTTTTGGTCGATTTGTTTGCTTTTCTCTTCTTAATTAGGATTTACAGTGCACCATGATGTTGTCTTTGACAGAATATATCGATAGTCAAACAATTCTGGTGGTCAGGTGAAGCATTCATCAAAAAATCTCATGAAAATCTCATCATCTTTTCTGTGATTATATTTCCAGCAAGACTCCATGATATACAGGGGCAGCCATTTCTTGCTGTAGTGATGATGCGTTCCGTGGAACGACCTCTTGACACCAGCCCAAAACGACTCGATGGTGTTGGTGTGAGTGACGCCGTCCTCAGAAACATATCTCTCTTGGTGATGGATAACATGCCTTTCAATATCTTCGTCCAAACTATTGTAAGAGCGAAATTCATCAGTCATAAGAATAGACTCATCAGGATTGCTAAGGATGAATTCTCTGATATTTTCACCCGATAGAACCTTCATGAATTTAGCAACTACCCGACCGCCTCTCTCGACTACGCCGATGACAGGAGATTTATTCGTGCCTCTACCTCTCTTAGATTTTGCTCTGGGGTTGCCACCCACATAGGTTTCGTCCGCTTCAACTATCCCTTTCAGCAATTCATCATTATCACTCATTTTCTCACGGATACGCATTGCCATATACCAAGCGGACTTTTGATTCATGTCCAAGTCACGAGCAAGTTGACAACTTGATATGCTTTTCTTGGCATTGGAAAGCATTGAGATAGCTAAAAACCATTTCTGAAGAGGTATCCTGGTCCCATGGAAGATTGTTCCTGCTGTAGCCGAAAAGCTAGACCCACAATCGTAGCAATTCCAACCGTTAGCAATTTTGTGCTTGTTCTTGCGTCCAACTTTTTCACTGCCACAGTGGATACAGCACACACCGTGCTTCCAACGTTTTTCCTCTATAAATCTGAGACAAGATTCTTGGTCTGGAAACTCTTTCATAAGATTCAAAATGTCCATAGCAAACTCCAAAGGGAAGAATAGTCACTATGGATATCTACGTGTAACGAAAAGATTTACCACATTTTACTAACGTGTTTTGTTTGAAATCTGTCTAAAAGTTACAAAATACTAATTCCGAAATCTATAGACAAATGGGCGAAAAGAAATACGTATGCAGGTCAAATCAAGGCGGTGGTAGTTGGGGCGATATTGTGGCAAGAATTGATGGAAGGGACGAGGTCGATGCCAAGAAACCCTATAGGAAATAGCAATATCTAGCCGGTCACGGCTTACTGCTCCTTCTTCGAGTTTTGCTCGTCGTTGTCCATTGATACGTTTTTCACAGTTGTGGGTTTGTTCTGTGATTCGGCAAGATATTCAAACAGGTTGGGTTCATTGGTATCGTCTTCACTGTCGACGGTTTGACTTACTGATGATTCCGACACCGCGACGGGTTGGCTCGCAGTAGATTCGGTTGTGTTTTGGGGTGGGCCGTGGGTCGTTACGCCTTGTGGTGCACCACTTCCATCGGGTTGGCGGTTATTTGATTCAAGTCCTTCAATCCGATCCAACACTTGGTGCAGCGTCTTACGAAGCATCATGACTTGATCTTGGAGGTTCTGCACACGGCCAGCTAACTCAGAGGCTGTTTCTGAGCCATCTTCTTGGCGACTTTCCGATACGGGGGTCGAAAACACCTGGTTGCCAGTTTTAGTCGCGGCATTCGAGCTTGGAGAGACAACCGGAGTTTGAGCGCTCGGGGTGGATTCCTGTGCTGAGCTCTTGGTCGAGGTGTCTTTGTGGAAAACGTCGAGTAATTTGATTTCATAAACCCCGGAGCCTATCCCTTTAGTCGAGAAGTAGGAAATCCTGACCTTCACTTCTTGACCAATATCCATCTTGCCCAAGCGAAGGCTTAAATTCCAAATTACGGCGTCGTTGTGCCAAGCAAGTTCCCAACCGGGACGGCGATTCAATCCGCGCAAATAGGCAGTTACCAGACTGGTGTCAGAAATCTCCTGTATCAACGGATCGGTGGTCAAGGTTCCGGTCGTTTCAACCGGTTGAAAATGAGCGTTGACCTCCGCGCGCGGCTGCACAACCGACATGGGGATTTCCCCTTGTTCTGCCTTCATCGTGGTTACCCATCCGGCATCGCTTATGCGCTTGCACACGATACTATAGTGGTATTGAACTGACATTGCCTATGTCCCAACCGTGAATATAAAGGGTAAGTTTAGATAGGTTTCAAGCGCTCGCGAATTGAATCCAACGTTGGAATGTTCTCTGTATACCGACCTTCTACAGCAAACGAGGCGGCACAATGCGCAAAATTCAAAGCCTCTCGCGGTGATTGTGTTTCATAATATTTAACTAAGAACGCTGCGGCAAATACGTCACCTGCCCCAGTAGGGTCGATTTCGTTAGCAGGATAAGCGTTTGAGTCCAAAACTCGACCGTTTTCGTAAAGAGTTGCCCCGTGTTTCCCCTTTGTCAAAACTACAATCTTCGTCAACTCAACAAATCTTTCGAGTTCGCCAGGACATGTGCTCAAATCCTCATCGCTCAGAATCAACACGTCGGCGTACGGCAAGATTACGTCGGCAGAACTCCACCGCTTGGAAAGGACTTGAGAGTTACTCTTGCGGTGTCGCATCCAACCTTGCGGAGTGACACCGATTAAGGATCCGTTGAAACTATGGACAAAATCGGGATCGACCTCATCCGCGATTGGACACAAATACACGACTTCCGCTTCACAACAATCAGCGGCGATTCGTCGCGGCGACAACTTTGCTCCTAACGCTAAGATAGATTGTGTGCGTTCACCATCTTCGCGATAGCAATTGTCGAAGACCGTCGTGTTAGACGATTCTTGGTAAATGACTTCGATACCGCTCAACAACGAATCCTGTCGATTAAAGTCAAGTCCGACAGCGGTTATGACTCGAGCCCGGAAACCAAGGTTACGGGCGGTAATAGTCGAATATGCCGCCGATCCTCCAAGCACATACCCCTTGGGCGTGACATCATAACAGATATGTCCGATGGCGAGGAAGGTAGCAGTCATTCTCCATGCTAGGATAAAACTACGTGCCAATGGGGGGCATTTTACAACGATTTTACATATGAATTCTCGAAAAGTCAAGAAGATTTTGCAACGTAGTGACCGGATGCACTGATAGCCTGCCTAGATTGTAGGCGAAAGAGCAGTTGCCGGCTATTTGGGGAAGTGGCTTGTTCGTGCCTGTAACTCACCTTTAAATTTGGTATAAGGAGTGCTATAGTTTGACACTCGCCGATTGATTTCATGATTAAATCCTGCCAGGATTCGGACACGATTGATCCGGAGCTACGCCTTTTCCCGTTGACGAAAACTAGCATCTGATGGTATAGTGGCGACACTTTAAGCTTCTCAATATGACTATATCTCCTATTGGAATCCGGTTATGGACAAAAGATGAGGCGAAAGGCGAAACCACCCTATGTACTCTCAATAGATCAAGGCACAACCGGTTCCACGACCCTCTTGGTTGACGCTCACGGAAAGATAATCGCACGCGGTTATCAGGAGCTGAAGCAACACTATCCAAATCCCGGGTGGGTTGAACAGAATCCAGTTGAGATTTGGGAGAAAACGCTCCATGCCATCCTTGAGGCAGTCAACAGTTCGCGCATTTCGAGGGGCGATATTGTTGCCATTGGCATAACCAATCAACGTGAGACTACCGTCCTCTGGAGACGGGATACGGGTAAACCGATTTACCCGGCAATAGTTTGGCAATGCCGTCGCACAACGGACGACTGCAACGAGCTGAAAAAGCAGGGGATAGAGGATACTCTTCGCTCGAAGACTGGATTACTTCTCGATCCTTACTTCTCCGCGACAAAAATTGCGTGGATCCTGAACCATGTGGATGGAGCGCGCGAGCACGCAGAGTTGGGGAATCTCGCGTTTGGAACGATGGACGCGTGGTTACTCTGGAACTTAACTGGCGGTACGGTTCACGCGACCGATCACACCAATGCGTCGCGCACGTTGCTCTACGACATTCAGGAGCTTGCATGGCATGATGAGCTGCTGGATATCTTTTGTATTCCCAAACAGATTTTGCCAGAGGTAGGTCCTTCCTCACGGTTATTCGGCTTCGTAAAAGACGTCCACCCTGCAATAAATGCCCTTCCGATAGCGGCGATTGCCGGCGACCAACAGGCGGCTTTGTTTGGACAACTCTGTACAAAGCCCGGTATGGCGAAGAACACGTACGGTACGGGCTGTTTTCTTATGCTCAATACCGGTGAAGAGTGCGTTCAGTCGACTGGTGGTTTGTTGACGACCCTGGCGTGCAGTCTTGACGACCAACCGGTTTACGCGCTTGAAGGGAGTGTATTCATCGCGGGCGCGGCCGTGCAGTGGCTCCGGGATGGTATAGGGCTTGTCAGTTCAGCAGCCGAAACTGAAGAGATTGCTAAATCCGTGGAGGACAGTGCGGGCGTGGTCGTTGTTCCCGCGTTTACCGGCTTAGGCGCGCCGTATTGGAACCCCGATGCCAAAGGGGCGATTACCGGTCTTACTCGCGGGACAACCTGCTCGCATATTGTCCGGGCGACGTTGGAGTCAATAGCATTTCAAACCGCCGACTTGGTCGACGCGATGACGAGAGAACTCAAAATGGGGCAAAATCGACTGCGAGTAGACGGAGGGGCAGCCGCAAACGATTTTCTAATGCAGTTTCAAGCCGATATTCTCGGAATGGATGTCGAGCGGCCTCAGCAGATTGAAAGCACAGGACTTGGGGCAGCTTTTCTCGCAGGATTAACCTCAGGCGTGTGGGGTTGTATCGAGGAACTTGAGTCGAGTCGGCGGGTCGATTGTACCTTTTCAGCAAACATGAGCGTTGCTGAGCGCTGCGAAAAACTAGCCGTATGGAGAGACGCTGTCCGAAGGGTGATGGTTTGAATGCATCTGCAATGGAAATACGCACTTATTGTAAATCTGGCTGTGTTGCTCGTATTGGGCGGGTTCTATATTCTGGACGATTTCAGGGCACAACAGCAACTCAACAGTCTTTATAACAGCGGTTTAGAGAGCGGTGCGGTTTTCAAGACGATTGCGGAAACAACGATACGCCAAGCCGTAGTTGATGAGATTGAAAGATGGCAGTCATTCAATCAAGAAGCGGTTGAAAATGTGCTTCGCTTAGAACTGGCTGAACATCGTGATTTGGCTGGTGTTGTGGACATAAACGTGACGCATGACGGCACTACCGAGATTCAGGCGGCACGTACACCGCGGACGAGCGAAGAGGCGTTTCACATTAACCTTACGGACGAGGATGTTTCTGACATGGAACGACTAGGTGCAAAGTTGTATCCCGTTGAAGGCAAGTACGAAACAGCCGTGATTGTTCCATATCAAGCTGACTTAATTGGGCAGAGAGATCTTAGTCACCTGTTGAGCATTGAATTGCTCCATCAAGCGGATCTGGACGAAGGTCGCATTTCGGATGCCCTTAGGCAGATTTTTGTCGAGAAAGGTATACTTTTCTCCGATACTCAAGGGATCGAGGTTGAAGTCAAAGAACAAGGACAGAGATGGTTAGTAACTCACACGGGCACTGCACAACGATATTTGCTATGGCGCAACGACACTGAGGAGTTGATTGATGTGCAAATTGATAACCTCGTTGAAACGGATAAGGAGATGGTTGTTAAGGGATATATCCAGGTGGTATTTGAAGTACCCGAGATACCCAGGATGATTCACAACTCACGTCTAATGCATCTCGCCTTGCTTTTTGTCATGAGTAGTTTACTATTCATCATTGTCAATATTACGACGACCCGTCTTATTATGCGTCCGCTCGAGCAGATGACGCAAATTATTAGGAGTGCGGAGGCGGGAGATCCTGATTCGCTTCAGCAGTTTTCTTCATCAGGTGAAATTGGGCGCGTGACCTATAGCCTTATAAGGATGCTTAGGCAGTTGAGGGGCGCCCATTCAAAACGAATAGCTGCTCTGGAACAGTTCGCAGGTGGAGTTGCACACGAGATACGGAACCCGCTCAATTCAGTCGGCATGACCGCCCAATATCTTAAGTCCATCTTCTCGCAATCCAAAGTAAAGGAGGAAGACATCGAGGAGGCGCGGGAACTCCTTAGCATTGTCAATGACGAGATCGGACAGTTGAAGGAGATTACCGAGCAGTTCTTGACGTTGAATCGTCCGAAGCATCTAAATTTGGAACCAACCCGACTTGATGAACTTATAGATCGCGTGTTGGCAGAATTTGCGCTTAGTATGAGGGAGCCGAAGATTCATGTCGTGACGAATTATGATGCCGCACTTCCCGCCATCAATCTCGATCCGCCCTTGATAAGGCAGACAATTTTCAATATCGTGCAAAACAGCATTCAAGCCATGTCCAAAGGTGGGAGCATCTATATTACCACGCGAATTGATGACAATGAAACTGGTCAATATGGGCTCTTGGAAGTTCGGGACACGGGCATTGGCATTCCGGAGGATATTCAGGAACGAATCTTCGACGCGTATTTCACGACGAAGGAAAATGAGGGGGGAATCGGACTTGGACTCGCGCTTGCGCATCAAATCATTACCGCGCACGGCGGCGAGGTCGAAATGAGAAGCAAAGTGGGAATGGGAACAGCGTTTACAATTACTTTTCCTACTCAGTCTAAGGCCTAAAGCATTCTTCGTATTGATCACAGTTTCCATTGGGGGTCATGGCATCGCGCGGCTGTGTGTTTCAGGCCTGGAAGACGGAAGGGCGACTTGACCGAACACGTAACGAATCGTACCATTGTAGCCTGAGGTGAATGAGCTTCAACTCGTAACCGTAGTCCAGAAGGAGTAGAGAATGTCCTCAATCTTGGTTGTAGACGATGAACATGCGCAGCGAACGATATTGCGAAGCGTTCTAAAGCGAGACGGCTATGAGGTTGAAACGGCAAAGAATCGTGCTGACGCACTCGAAAAGATGGGAAGAAGAGCCTTTGATGTTGTTCTCAGCGATATGCGCATGACATCGCAAATGGAGGGACGCGATCTGCTCAGAGAGATTAAGCAGAAAGATCCCGATATTCCGGTGCTAATCATGACGGCGTATGCGGAAATAGGCAACGCCGTAGACCTCGTCGCCCGAGAAGGGGCGTTCTACTATCTTGAGAAGCCGATTGATATTGATGTGCTTAAAAACGAACTCAAACGTGCTCTACACGCGAGGGGAGTTCCTCCGAGCCGAACCGAGGATGACAACCAAACAATTCCCGCGATAGAATTTGAGACAGTTGTTGGTCAAAGCCCACAGATGCAACAGTTATTCAGAATTATGTGCCGAATCATTCATCGTGGAGTGAATCAGGTCCTGATTACTGGCAAAACCGGCACGGGCAAAGAGGTTGTTGCAAAAGCGATTCACGAACATGGCAAGCGGAATGACAAACCGTTTGTTCCGATAAACTGCAACGCCATACCCGAGCAGCTTATAGAAAGTGAGCTGTTTGGACATGAGAAAGGCGCATTCACAGGTGCCGATCATCAGAAAATTGGACAGTTCGAGCTAGCGGACGGGGGTACGGTGTTCCTTGATGAAATCGGTGATATTCCGTTGAACATGCAGAGTAAACTCCTTCGAGTGTTGCAGGAACGGGAGGTTTCTCGTGTCGGCGGTACCAAACCGATTGAAGTTGATGTCTGCGTCATAGCGGCAACGAACAGAGACCTGAAGGAACGCTGTGACGCGGGTGAATTCCGAGAGGACCTTTACTTTCGACTCAACGTGATTCCGCTCCATGTACCATTGCTAAAAGATCGCGGAGAGGATATACCCTTGTTGGTCGACTATTTTCTAAAGAAATTTGGGAAGGAGTATCCAGATGCGGAACCAAAATCTGTAACGGGCCGGGCGAGGTCCGCGCTGCGTCGATATGATTGGCCCGGAAATGTCCGTCAACTTGAGAACTATCTGCGTAGAATCTTTGTCCTTTCGGAGAACGAGGCAATTGACCTTGAAGATCTCCCGCCCGACGTTTCGGATGGCGCTCCGCCACCGGCGGATTTCCAAGTCGAAATTCCAGAGCAGGGGGTAAAGCTTGAGGAGATTCAGAAGGAGTATATACGCGTAGCACTCGCCAAGACGAATGGTAACCAGACAAAAGCGGCGGAACTTTTGGGAATCTCGCGACGCCGTCTTCAGAATCGGATACAAAACTACGGGATTGACAGCCAAGAGTTTAAGAACAGCTAAATCGTTTCCAAGAGTGGCTGAGAATATCGCGGTGGGCATGTAACAGATGTGAACATTAGATTTCCAAAGTGTTCCGCTCGAGGGCTGTGCAAGAGGATTTCGATACAAATTTTCGTTGGGCGATTCACCTATCTCAATGTCTCGATTGTGGGTGCAGCCCAGCGAGACAAACGTAAGTTTGCGTCAAAGAGGGATTTGGTATGAGTTCATCTCGAGTTAAAAAGTTATCCTCAACGCTGGTGTTTACAGTTTTAATTGTAGGCGTTTCCGCGTGCGAAGAGTTGGTATCGGTTCTGTCGAAACGTGCAACTTCCGAGATAAAAGGCGTAACAGGAGAAATTTCTATCGGCGTGGTTCTATCTTTGTCCGGACCACCCGCTGCCTCGTACGGATTGCCCATGCATCGTGGATTCGAGTTGGCTCTCGAAGAGATTAACGCGGTGCAACTTGGTACGGCGAGGATTAACCTTATCACTATAAACGACGAAGGAAGCGTCGAGGGCGCGGTTGAAGCGTACAAGGACTTAATTGAGAACCACGGAGTGCCCGTTATCTTTGGGCCTGGATACTCAAACCAAGTGTGGGAGACCTTTCCGATTGCGCAGCAGAATAACGTCGTGGCTATTAGCTCCTTATCCTCTGCAACCGGCTTGGGGGCGATTGGCGATTTCTGCTTCCGCGTCGGTCTTACCAATGATGTATTGATTCCAACCAGCGTCGAGACGACTCAAGCGAAGCTGGGTTACCAGAGAGTGGTGACGGTACACGACGAAATCGACTTCTATTCTACAGATAGTAACAAGGTGGTGCAGGAATCACTCGGTGCAAGTGGCGTAGCTCTCCTTACCAGAGAAACTTACCAAACTGGCGATACCGATTTTTCCGTGCAGTTGAGTCGGATAATGGGGTTGAGTCCTGACGCCGTTTTTATTTCGGCGTTAGCACCGGATATTCCGGAAATAATCATCCAGGGGCGAGAGATTGGCATACCCTATTCAGTCCCGTTTATCGTTCCGTACATGACCAAGCACGAGCTGACGGCTGCGGGGGACGCTGCGAATGGTTCAATTACGTTTACGAGCTGGATTGATACAGGCGAGACGCCCGGAAACCGGGAATTTGTTCGGAATTATCAATCGAAGTACGGCATTGAACCTGAAACATGGGCGGCACAAGCGTATGCCACGCTCCATATTTTGGTTGAAGCGATAATGAGCGCTCAATCGACTGATTCGATAGCAATCCGCGATGCCTTAACGGACATTCGCGACCTTGACACCGTTCTGGGACAGTTCTCTTTTAACGAAAACGGTGATGCGGGTTATGCGCCCAAGGTTCTGATTGTAGAAGAGGGGGAACTCGTAGACTTTTAAGCGAGCGATATTCGTTCCAGCGATAGCATGTAGCACCAAGTTATAAGTTCTGAGTGTGAAACCCTTTCCTACAATAACCAGCCATAACCTACCCATACCAGGTTCCTTCCTATTCATAACCACGCGCACTTCACACATGAAGTTCTTATACCGTTTCGCTTGAATAACAGCGCAAATTGTGCTTTCCATCTTCTATATATGGCTACTGTTTACCTCCACGCCAAACCCCGTAGGCGGGGCATATTGCCCCGATTTGGAGAGACTCGATTGACGTCATTAATGCACTGATAAGATAAAGAAACTGTATAGACTATTATCCAGATCTTGAAGGAGAGAGGAACACAATGGCTATTTTTAGACTAGAAAAATTAGACGGCGCCGACATGTCTGGAGCAGAGCTTGTCATCGCACAAGAAACAAACCTTGAACTTGAACGCTATCTTGAGGATTGGCTCGAAAACAGCCCAGTGGCACTCGTTCAAGACGAACACATTCTCTGGATTGGCAGACAAACAAGTGCTAAAGATGAAGACGGGACTATCTATTCCGACCTACTTGGGGTTGATGCTGAAGGGAATCTTGTCGTGGCTGAACTGAAAAGGGGGCGTACCCCGCGCGACATAATAGCACAACTCCTTGAGTACGCCGCATGGGCAGACGAACTATTGGAATCCCAGATTCGCGAAATAGCTGAAGCTTACTTTGAAACTCGCGGCGGGTTCCAAGGAAGAGCTTTCGACGATGTCTTCAGGGAAGTGTTTGACATTCCTGAGACCGACGAAATTCCCACACTTAATCGAGGCTTGCGTCTGTTCATAGTCGCAAAAGAAGTGCCCTCAAGAGTCGCGCGTGTTTGCCGATTTCTCCGAGTTTCACACCGGATGGATGTTAGTTGCATAGATGTTTCCACGTTTGAAACAGAGTCTGGCGAAGTCCTCGTTAATACAGAACTAAAAGTCGGAGATGAAGGATTCACCGCCTGTAGCGCACTGCAACAACGTACTTCACCTCCTCCACGATGGTCGGGCGAGAAGCCAGTAAAGGAGGTAGTGTGGGAAGCCGTACGCGAATTTACACAAGGCGCAACAGATGTAGAATTCACGATCAAGGATATTACAGCGGTTATTTTGAAGAAAGACCCTGATTTCAAGAAAGAAACAGTGAATGGACAAATAACTGCGGATACTGTCAATCACCCTTCGCGCCGGCATCATTCTGCCACTGAGGATAGGTACTGGAGAATAGCAACTGGTAGGTACCGTTTGTATGTTCCTGAAAGGGACAAGCTGGACGGAGAATCAGTGTGAACCGTGACCGTGGGTGCGATTTCCAAATAGCGACTGCTTCGATAGAAGCAACGGAAAACCAAGAATGGGTTCTCAAACAAGGCTATAAGTTTGTTCGTTCAAACTCTTATGCTGAAATCATCATTTCCACCTGTGTTCCTATTGATGTGCTAAATGCACCCAGAGTGCCAATTCTTTCCTAACTCCCTACAGTTTTTACCATAAGCTTCGCATCGCAATCTTGGTTTTGTATCAATATATAGTGGGGTAGGAGTGTTACGGAAGGTCTGATCGAGGGAGGTTCACGTTAACATTCTATTGCTCTCAAAGCTACTTGGATAAAACAGGCACTCCAGGCAATTTCAATATCGTGGAAGGTCGGGGTTGATCTCTGATGCCCACCGGTCAATGCCTCCAACGAGACTTCTAACGCGCTTAAATCCTAGCTGCTGCAGAAGATAAGTTGCGTCTAAGCTCCGCATTCCCCGGTGACAGTACACCACAATTTCGATGTACGGATTCAATTCGCGGATCCGTCTTGGAAGTTGTGCCAAAGGAATCCATAGCGCTTGATCGAGATGAGCGAATTTGTATTCCCATTCGTCTCGCACATCCAGGAGGACTATCGTCTTCTTCTGATCCAGCATGTGTTTCAGGGTTCGGGGTTCGATGGAATTTTCGGCGGGATTGAACGGAAGAATAGCTTCTTCAGTGCTGGGGACAGCGCGAGGAAGGCGCTTCCTTAGCGGGAAACTTATGTACTTGTCGAGAAAATCTCGTAATGTCTCTTTAATGCCCTTCAGCATAGGTGGTTACTCCCCGATAAGGACAATAGGTTTGATCGCCGTTAATGCTAGCCTGCGAAGAACCTTAAGTATAATCGAACGTGCTAGAAAAAGTCAAGTGCCAGGATTGAGCTAAAACCTCATGCTAACTCCTACGGTGGGAAGAATTGGAAAGAAAGGTTCTTCGCCTACGCGGCAGTCAAGCAAGACATCTGTAACTTCATCACGTTCTTCGGTAAAAGCATATTCGTGAACGTTCGATCTGTTGTATAGGTTTAGCACCTGCAAATACCAAGAGAGTTGCCAACCATTCCGCGGGCTCGTCTTGGTAACTCGGAGATCAAGACTGTGAAATGCCGGCAACCGTTCAGTGTTATAATCTCCAAAGCTACGTTCGCAGACCGATTGACCGTCGAGCAGTTCAACTAGCGAGTGCTCAAGATTTGTGGTTGGGTTTCCGGTATGAAAACGCCACACGAAATTCAGCTGCCAGGCCGGCGAGAAGCGGTAGTTACCGGCGAGCGCTAGGGTATGGCGTTGATCGAAATCACGGAAGAACTCCGTACCAAATACCGATGGATAGACTGTTGCCGGATCCTCTTGTGCCTTGGCTATTGAGAACGCATATCCAAGGCTACCGGTCAATCGATCGGACATTACACCGTTAACAAATAGGTCAAAACCCTTCGCGTTGCTCGAATGCACCGGGGCTACGATCCGAGTTTGCCTGCCGTAATCGGGAATGTGGCCGATTAGATTCGACACATTTTTGTAGTATGCTTCCGTGCGTATTACGAATCTATTCGACACGATGTAATCCCCGCCGATTACATAATGGATCGCCTGCTCGGCACGACCGATGTCATCAACACCATCCTCAACCGGAATTGTCATTAAATCAGTTGGTTGGTGGTAAAGGCCCCATGCGGTGCGCAGGACGAGATTGTCAACCGGTTTGTACGCCAATGCAACCCGCGGGCTCAGTTCATGCTGTTGAACGTTCGAATGACGGTAATTCTGGAATAAATATCGCGTACCTATGTTGATTCCCAACTTTGGATAAATCTGCCATTCGTCTTGCAGATAGCCTTTCAACGCGGAGCCGTGAGCGTCAACCTTCGCCCAAGTTTTTCGTTTAAGGTCGCACAGAGAACATCGATCCCGGATGAACTGCGACGTGATTTGTCCGTATGTTGGGACGAAATAGTTGTAGTCCGCGACCGACCAGCGCCATTCAAATCCGGCGCGTAATGTGTGCGCACTTAGTACCTGTGCGTTTATCTCTGCTTTTGCCCCCAAAAAGCCAAAATCTCGGGTGTCAATGCCATTTACCCCCTGTTGCCGGTCACGTGTTGCTAGACCGTGGAACAAGAATGCATCCGACCAAACGTCTTGGTTGAAATGATGTCGCCACTTTGTCCACACCAAGGCGTTTTGGTACCGAGAGTTGAGATCGTTATCATCTTCTTCTTCATTGATTCGATTTTTGTCCCATGCATATAAACCATTTAGGGTTAATGTGTCCTGTGTCGTGAGGTCGTAAGTAATTTTGCCGTATAAATCTGCGTATTGCGGTTTCAGTTCTTCATCGGCATCCATCAAAGCAAGGATAAGATCGACGTAACCACGGCGCGCCGAGAGCAACCATGAACCTTTGCGGGATAATGGTCCTTCCAACAGCGCATGCGCGTTAATCAAATCGACCCCAATATTCGCGGAGAATTTCTTTCGATTTCCATCTCTCACATGGATGTCAAATACTCCTGACAATTTATCACCGTACGCGGCGGGGAATCCACCCATGAGTAAATCCGCGCGACGAACCAATCCAAGGTCGATTATGGAAACCGCGCCTCCAAAATCCTGCAGGTGGTATGGATCGTATAACTCTATTCCGTCCAATCTAACCAATATCTCATCCTTCTCACCTCCCCGTAGGTTGAAACGGGCACTGAAATCGTTGGATACGACACCTGGGAAGATGTGTACAGCACGAGCTATGTCGTTGTCAATCAGAGGTAGCGACTCAATTTCTCGCTTCGTGAGAGAAACGACCGAGGGGGTTCCTCCGAGAATCGTGAATTTCCCCGGGGTAACAATAATCGGAGAGAGTTGGACAGGTTCGGTAACGCCCTCGCCAGAAACGGGAGCGTGTACGATAAAGAAAGCGAGGAGCCCAACGATGACGGTGAGAGAATAAATGGAAATTGGCGAAAGCCGTGGCGCAAGAGACATAGTGTTCTCCAGTGGTCCATTGGGTAGCGATTATAGCACTACCGTTCGCCCTCGTCAAACATGAAGGGTGCGCACGACGAGTTACGAACTAGGGTTGAAATTACAGTTTCTCGTTCATTTGATTGGGCTTTAATCCAATGGATACGAAAGAGGACAGCGATGTAATTCAGATAGAAATCACGTTGACAATTCTGAGGGGAAGTAGCACGGCTTCAACGGCTTAAACTGTTAATTCACCCCAAGTCCTGAGCGAGGTAATACCAAGCCATTCGTTGATTGATCTAACACAGAGAACTTCCCATGGCGCTCGCCTCTCTAGGGGCAGGAATAGAGATCTTTTCCTCGCTCAATGTGGCCTACATAAAGATGATTTTGGGAGGGGGAACTCCACTAGTGCCAGACAAACTTTATTAACCTGCTGCTTATAAGAAGGCGAATGTTAGACCTAACGCAAACGCAGGCACTAGAACGACATTTTCAGAATTACGCGGGAAATAACGCCCGAGTGCAAGCGAGTCTCGATTGGCGATCCCACGCATTCAAGGAATTTCTTCTCCGCGCGGACAATCGCCTATACCGGGTACACATTATACCGCCGCCGCAAACTGATCTCCATACTTTACGCGCAATCGGAGTGTCCGTCGATGACAATTTCGCTCAGGAATCTCTCTGGAACCAACGGGGCGGATGTGCTCAGTGAGAGCGAGGAAGCCGCGGTTTGTTTACTATGCCATGACATCACCTTCTAATCCTAGTCGCTAGTGGACTGACGTTTTGGCTTGACGATTGACAAGCGGTTATGTAGAATATGACCAAAGATGAGGAATTGAGGATGCCAACCCATCGCTCGCCTGTATTTCTCTTAATTTCTTCCTTCATTGTCCTTTCAGGTTGCGGGCTATCTCCCGGTAAGGTCTCGGTAAATCAATACAATGACTTCGGGGTTCGATCGGCTGAATCCAAGCTCTGGAATGAGGCGATCTTTCGCTGGAATCAGGTTCTTAACATCGATCCACGGAGTGCCAAGGCATATAATAATCTCGGCGTCGCATTTGAGGCATTGGGCAAGATTGACGAGGCACTCGAATCTTACAAGCGTGCGACGGAGTTAGATTCAAGCAGCAAGTATTATCGATTTAACTACCGAAAGTGTCGTCTACGAGTGGAACGCAATAAGAGCGATCCCGTCCCCGAGAGTGATGATGAAGAGGGAGAATCGGAGTGAAGTTGATAACGACCAAGAATAATGCATAGTAAGATGTGATTTCGTTATGGTAACGCAAGTATCTGGCTTTAACGCAGTTTCCGAGGTAGTGGCTCAGGTTTGCTAAATCACGGGAGAATCTGCCTGATCTTGCTTCCATGTGACGCAAAAAGATCGGTTTCTGCCCTCGTATCGGACAGCGATGGCAACTTAGGTTATCATTATGCACCTGATAGACTTCAGGGTTTGGGAGTTTCCTGTTTCAAGGCGAGCGATACCAATGAGCATGCGAACTACCTTAATCTTAGTATTCTTGGTGATGTTTAGTGGGTGTGGGAGATCTATCTCACGGGTAACGATACCCATCCAAGTGGACTCTGAAATTGACGCCGATAAATTTTCAAGTTTTGCTGTTTTGCCGTTTTTAAAGGACAACGCCGAAGATTCGTCGGACGAGGTAGACATAGGTGATGAGATTGCGGCTACCATGCGACGTGGGATCGGTAGACATAAAAACTACAACGTTGTAGGAAGCCAAGAGACAGATCGACTGATGATTGGAGAAACCGTTGATGACGAGTTTCTAACCGATATGGCCCAACTTACCCGGTTGGGAGGTTATTTCGAAGTTGATGGGCTTATCACGGGTAGTTACAAATATCATACTGTTAACCAACCGAGGACGTATTATGGGGAACATTATTCCCCGACGCGAAGACAGTACGTCATGGCGCATCAAGATTACATACAGCGGATCTACATATTGGCACTACGGGTGATAATCCTAGATGTAAATTCAGAAAAGGTTATCTGGGATGAAAAGTATGAACGTACCGCTGTTGAGAACCACGCAATGGGATCGTTTCTCGTTTCCCAGATAACACCGCGAGACACCATCTTAAAGTCACTCACCAAACAAGCTGTCACGGAGTTTACCCGCCAAATTGCACCGCATTATGAGACCGAAATAAGGTTCCTAGTCAAGTAGCCTGTAGGATTGTGCTCGAAAGGAATACTCGGCGCGACGTCGATACGGAGGAAGTCGGATGAGAGGATTGTCGAATGGAAAACAGCCGCGGTTTAATTGCCAAGCTGGAACTCGGCGGTCAGCTCTAACCTTAATCCTTCTCTGTATCCTTTGTTTGACATCTAATTTGCTTGGCTCACGTAACACCTGGGCGCAAGGGTTTGGTAAGAATAAGGTCACAGATCAACATTTCGATTGGCTGATTCATCGGACAGAACACTTTGATATTTACTACTATCCCGCGGAAGCAAAGCTAGTGCCAATCATGGCCGATATCGCCGAAGAGGCATACGAAAAACATAGCGAAGACTTCGGACACGAGATTGCGGATCGAACGCCGCTAATCCTCTATCAGTCGCACAAAGATTTCCAAGAAACGAACATAATTCTTCAAGAACTGCATGAGGGCATCGGCGGATTCGCCGAGATTTTCAAGCGACGCGTGGTGATTCCGTTTACAGGGTCAATGGAAGCATTTCGCGAAGTGATTTTTCACGAGTTGGTTCACATCTTTCAATACGACATTATCTATCAGAAACCGGCGGCTCGCATTTATAGCGGAGAATTTCTATATTCCGCACCAATCTGGTTTATCGAAGGCAGTGCGGATTATTTTGCCGAAGACAACGATGCGATCGGGGAGATGGTTCTGCGAGACGCGAGCGTTCACAATCGGATAGTGCCCCTGGTGCACCTGCATGATTTTCGGATTCTTGGATCGCAAGCCTTCCTCGGCTATAAGATGGGACAGCTAGCGATAAAACACCTGGCTGAAACGTATGGTCGTGAGAGGGTCGGGGAAATCATGCAGGAACTGCGGCAGAGCCGTACCAAAGATCTGAATGAAGCGTTTCAGAACGTGCTGGAAATTAGCCTTGAAGAATTTGACGAAGATTGGCGTCGCACGGTGAAAAAGAAGTATTGGCCAATGATTGAGCACCGAGATTTGCCTGACGCCGTCTCCAAGAATCTGACGACAAAATCGCGCTATTCGCACAATGTGAAGCCGGTTTGGTCTCCCAGCGGCGACCTCGTCGCGTATGTGACAGGGAATGAAGGTTTCGGCGAAATTGTTCTGATGTCGGTGAAGACGGGCGAGAGAATAGATAGGATTAGCAAGCGATTCTTCGGAAGCAAATATGAGGAGATTCGCAGCAACGGACGAGCGCTTGCTTGGTCGCCAGACGGTGATCGTATCGCATTCATCGGCAAGCATCGCGGCTCCGATTACTTCCTTGAGATAAACATCCTGAATAAGCGGTTAACCAGTCGCATCAAACTGGATTTTGATGCAGCGTCTTCACCCTCCTATGACGGGAGCGGCGAGCGGGTCGTATTTTCTGCCATGAAGGATACCCAAGCAGATCTTTACATCCTTGAATGCGCTACAGGCGAGATTACTCCATTGACGAATGATCGCTTTAACGATACACATCCAGCTTGGAACCCAACGCGTGAAGAGATTATCTATTCGTCTGAACGGGAAGGGAAATCCAAGCTGATCGTTATTGATGTCTTCCAACGGACACAACGACAACTGACCCATGACGACTATAGCTCCGTGAGTCCAAATTGGTCTCCGAGCGGTGAGGAAGTTATCTTCTGCACCGACATGCGAGGTGTTTATGACATTTATACGATAAAGTCTGACGGCACGGAGTTTACCCGATTGACCAACATTATGACGGGTTGTTTTAACCCCAGTTTTTCGCCGGACCGCAAGAGCATTGTGTTCGGGGCATACCAGAATGGCAAACAGGATATCTGTCTCATGGAGACGGAAAAGGCTATTCATGAGAAGATAGACATGCCTCCGGTCGAGTTGCGTCCTGTAGCACTAGAGGCTAGTGAGGAGGAAGAACGTCGGATCGCTAGGAGAAAATACGGCCCCAAAGTCGCTCTGGACGCGATATTTACAGATTTTAACTTGGGTGCGGATGGACTTCTACGCAATACGACAGAGCTAATCGCCAGTGATATGATGGGCAATCATCGCTTAGGATTGAGTGTGGCAAATCAATACGGTTTTGTCGCGCCCGATTTCATTGCACGCTATGGATATCTTTCACGTCGTGCCGATATTGGCACGGCAATTTTCAATTACCATCAATATCATGTGTTGGGTTCGGCACGCAATCGACACGGATTGCTGCAACGAACCACCGGGCTGATGGGATACTTCAGCTATCCTTTTAATCGGTATAGGCGTATTGATTTTCGGAGCATGTTCTATTCCACGCCGTTCACTTACAACTTCGAGACTGACCGTACCTTCGACGACGGTCGCGGGTTTCTAATGCTCGGCACTGTTTCATTCGTGAACGACACAACAAGATGGAGAGAGTTCGGTCCGCATACCGGTACACGCTACCGCTTCGTTCTTGAAAAATCATTTCGTGACTTGGGCAGCGATTTAGATCTACTCAATGTTATCTTCGATGGTCGGCGGTACCTCAAACTGGGGAGACGATCGACGCTGGCAACGCGCCTATTCTTAGGTGGCAGTTTTGGCGCGGACCAATCTCTGTTCTATGTAGGCGGAATTGATTCTCTCCGGGGCTATCGATATGAAGAGCTTGTCGGCACTCGAATGGGCTTGCTCAACTTTGAGATGCGCATCCCGTTCATTGATGAATTACGCTTTGGTTGGCCATTTGCTTGGGCGATCGGCGGCATTCGAGGAATCATATTTGCAGATTTTGGTACCGTATGGTCGGACAAAGGATTCAATTCCGAGAATGGATATCACGTGTTGCGGCGCGAGGGTAGTTGGTACCGCCTTGACGATGTAAAGGGCACAATTGGCATCGGTCTACGTCTACAATTGGGGCTATTTTCCCTAGATCTCGCTGCGGCGAGGCGTACAGACTTGGCAAGTGTAGATCCGGATGTTAAATACCACTTCGGATTGGGACAGGCGTTTTAAACCCTACAAATAGATTTGTATGTTTCAAACTTGAACTCATGAAAGGAAAAATATGGATTCACGTTTCAGGCGATTGATGGTTCTCGTTGCGATACTCGCGGCAGTGGGCGGGTTTGTTGCCATCTTTGTGAAAATCTATCCGGACCTACTCTGGTTCGGAGTTGTCGGCTTTAGCTCCGTGTATAAGAAGATTCTGCTTACAAAGATTCTCTTGGGTATTGGAGTTGGCGGTTTCTTCCTTCTTGTTACATTGCTTAACGTCTATCTGTTGTATCGCTTTACTCCTAGTCGGCTTAGTCCAACGGTCATGGAGAGTATTCCGATAAGAGGGGAGGCTGATTTCGACCTACGTCGGCTAATTTATGGGGTGCTAACACTTCTAGCGATAGGGTTCAGCGCTTTAATGGGCTACGCGGCGACGGACCGATGGGAGCCTTTCCTCCGGTATTCTAACGCTGAAGGGCTCACCTTTCAGAATGCCACACCGCTTGCGAAGTCTGCGAGCCGCGATGCCACCGACCTGTACATCGCTGAACTAGAATTAAAAGCCAAGGGCATGAAAGCTGGTGACGCAGTTTCGATTCAAGGTACAGGTGGAACGACAGCTGCAACAATCCAATCTATCCAGGTTCAAGGCGACGGTGTAGTGAGAGTTCAATTGGACAAACCCATTGGATTTGACGCTACGATAGACGCAACACTGATGGCGGCAGCGCGTGATCCAATTTTTCAGAAGGATATCAGCTACTACGTTTTCAGAATGCCGCTCCAACGCTTTATCGTCGGTAACCTGTTCGGGCTATTCATGTTGTTGACGTTCTTTTCCGTGGCCATATACTTCTTTCACGGTCTTCTCATCGGCGAGAACAATCGTCTTTCCCCGCCGCCCAAGGTTAAAGTCCATCTCTTGACACTTGGTGCATTGACACTGCTATTTCGCGGCGGGAACTATGTTTTCGCAATGTACGATTTACTTTATACGACGAACGATGTAGTACGCGGGGGCGGTGGCTACGCGGCGATACACGCCCGCCTTCCACTTTTGAAAATCTTATTGGTGCTTTCACTCGTTTGCGCCGTGGTTTTCCTAGTAAGCATTTTCTTAACGCGACTTAGGTATGCCCTCGGGACATTTGGGGTTTTTCTGATTGTCGGTTTAATCGGACAGGTTTATCCGGCTGTTGTGCAGAAGTGGCGCGTCGAACCCAACAAACAGGAACTTGAGACAGAGTACATTAACTACAATATAAAGGCGACACTGCACAGCTACGATCTGGAAGAGAATACGGTTACCGAAGAGGAATACCCGTTGACAGGCGAACTCTCGTACGAGGGTATTAGGAGTCAGGAAAACGCCGCCGTCATAAACAGCATACGACTATGGGATGAACGCCCCATCCAACGGACGTTCCGACAGTTGCAGGAATTGCGCTCACAGTATGATTTTCATAGTGTGGACATTGATCGATACTCCGTTGACGGCTCGCCGCGTCAAGTGATGTTATCCGTGCGAGAGTTGAACATAAACGAACTTCCGCACGCTGTTCGGAACGACTGGTTCAAGCGTACCTATGTGTACACCCATGGATACGGCGCAGTGATGAGTCCGGTGAACGAGATCCTTGACGGAAAGCCGAAGATGTATATTCGAGATATTGATCCGGTTGATTACGAAGCCGAGTGGGATTATCGATTCGGCGAAAACCCGGGCCCTCGAATCTATTACGGGGAACGTACAAATCATTATGTTATCGTGCATCCGGGGCGCAGTGAAGGATTGGAATTCGATTACCCGACGTCATTTGGCGAGGATTTTGCCAAGTATTCGTATCAAGGAGAGGGAGGCGTCGAACTCTCCTCGTTCTGGAGAAAGTTCGTCTACATGCTGAAGTTTGGCAATGAGTTCAAGTTCGTTCTCCCGGGCGCGATTGAGTCCGATAGCCGCGTACTGTATCATCGCAACATCAAGGATCGTGTCAGCAAGATAGCGCCTTTCCTGCGATACGATGGAGATCCGTACGCAATCATCCATGACGGCAGATTGGTGTGGTTGCTTGACGCCTATACGACCACGCATCGGTATCCATACTCGGCGCCAATGCAACATGCACTACGCGCCGAAATTGCCGAGCAACGCGGAAGACGCGTTGCCGGTCGAATCCAAGGCGGTGAGAAACCGTGGGGGAATTACATCCGCAACGCGGTAAAGGTTGTGATTGATGCCTATGACGGAAGCATCGATTTTTATCTAATTGAGCGGGAAAAAGATCCGATTGTCACATGCTATCGCAGCATTTTTCCCGATTTATTCAAGCCTTTCGACATGATGCCGGAAACGCTCAAAAGGCATATCCGTTACCCGACCACAATGTTCCTCATTCAGGCTCGGATGTATCAGGATTATCACATGACCGATCCGGTCACATTCTACGCAAGCGAAGATCAGTGGGAAATAGGAAAGGAACTTTACGACAATACGGAACGCCAACGCCCGTCGCAAACGGCGCAGGTGCCATCGAGTCCGTTTGCTCCGCGCCAGCCAAACTTGCCTGACACTGTTACGAATGTTCAGGAGGTGGCGCCCTATTATGTGATTATAAAATTGCCGGGGGAGGACCAGGCCGAATTCATGCTCATGTTACCCTTTACGCCTAAGAACAAACCGAACCTCACGGCTTGGTTCGCCGCTCGGTGCGACCTTCCACAGTACGGACAGTTGTTAGTTTTTCGATTTCCGAAAGGGAAACTCGCACCGGGCCCGATGCAGGTCGAAAACTTCATTAGTCAAGAACCTGAAATCTCCCAACAGATATCCCTGTGGGACAGTCAGGGTTCGCGAGTACTCCGAGGCAACCTGCTGATTATTCCGATGAATGAATCTATTCTCTATGTAGAACCCATCTATATTCAATCAGAGGACGCCGCAACGGCAATTCCCGAGTTGCGGCGGGTGGTCATCGGCTACAAAGAGAATGTGGCTTGGGGAAAAAGTCTTGACGAAGCGCTGATTAACATGTTCGGAAAGAGTCTCGGAGCTGCTGCGGGCGTTTACGCCACATCTGGGAGCCATTCGGGTGTCGGTCTCGTGGGTGCAGACATGCCATCGTCCGATAAGACATCCGTTCGCGATCTAGTAAGCTCGGCGACTCAACACTTTGAGTCGGCGCAGAAGGCTCAACGCGGCGGAAATTGGTCGGACTATGGCAGACATCTGGCTCTATTGGAACAGACTCTGAAGCAGCTGGAAGCCAGCACGCAGAAAGGAGGTGAGTAGAATGGGATTGGATTGGAAACCGCGCCATCGGGACACACTAATTGGGGATATTCCTTGGTTGGCACGCATATCTGACAAAGCTAACGCCAAGTTAGCCGGGACAATCGGCGATTACATCTACCCGTGACCGCAAGACAAAATGTTCCTGGAGGAACATAAGATAAGTGCTGAAGCATTCGTTGAAATGGTGAAGAAAAATCCTTCGGACGATGAGATGATCGCGGCGATGAAATCGCTCAACAAGCCATCGAAGAAGAGAAAGTCAAAGCGCCGTAAAGCCTGATGGGACAGCCGTAATGCGTGAAGAGCGAGCTGCGCGAGTTCAATGAGGTTACTCACCTTATTAGCCATTCTCCTGATTGGCGCGATTTTCGGGCTTTATCTCTAAGGTACACGCATTACGTCCACCCTATTCTATGGGAGAGTGATTTTTGGAACTAGAAAAGTTTCGTGATCAGTTGGATGAAATTGACGATCATATATTGTTACTGCTGCATAATCGAGCGGAGATGGTGAGGGAAGTTGGAAAACTCAAAGCGAAAACAGGCGAGGAAAATGTCTATGTTCCGCACCGAGAAACAAAAATCCTTGCGCGGATGAGGGAAAAGAACCGGAATTATTTTCCCGAAGATGCACTGGATGCGGTCTTTACCGAGATTATTTCCGCCTGCCGATCATTGGAAAAACGGTTGCGGGTAGCTTTTCTCGGTCCCGCTGGAAGCTTCGGTCATGCGGCAGCACTTCGGCATTTTGGAACCTCGGCAGATTTCACTCCGATAGCAGATCAGATTGATGTCTTTACAGAGGTTGAATCGGGTAGGGCGGATTACGGCGTAGTAGCGATAGAGAATTCTTCAAGAGGGACCGTCCGTGACGTCTTAGAGATGTTTGCCGGTACTATCTTACAGATTTGTGCGGAGGTGATTTTGCCGATTGACCAGAATCTGCTATCCAAGTCGGAAAAGGAGCGAATCATTAAGGTTTATTCGCACCCTCAGCCGTTTGCGCAATGCCGGGAGTGGTTGCGCGAGAATCTGAAAGGCATTCGACAGGTTGAAGTCGCAAGCACATCGGAAGCCGCGCACTTAGCGGCAGCCGAAGAAGGAGCCGCAGCGATAGCCAGCAAGCTGGCTGCTGAAATCTACGGGTTGCGAATTGTCGACGAATCAATCATGGATAGTTCGAACAACATAACCCGCTTCCTGGTGATTGGACGCCACACGGCGAAGAGAAGCGGTCAAGATCGTACGTCAATATTCATTGCGATTCAGGATAAAGTTGGCGCTCTCTACGAAGTGTTGACCGTTCTTCAGAAGCACCAGATAAATATGAGCAAGATTGAATCAATGCCTGCCCAGACAAAACCTTGGGAATACGTGTTCTACGTTGATTTGGATGGGCATGTCGACGATCCCAAAGTGCAGGCAGCGCTCCCAGAACTCGAAGAATTATGTTTACATGTGAAGCTATTGGGTTCCTATGCACGGAGCGAGCTGCCGCAGGACAGTTTGACCTAGTTTTAGGAGTGTTACCTCTCTTTGCACCAGCAATTTTCGGAAGGCTCCGCGATTTTGACTTTAGCCGCATTGCGCGAACTTGACCAGCCCACCTTTTCATCAATTCCGGCCCAATAAAGTCTGCCCTCTTACAAACTACTCTACCGGTTCACCAGAATGCGAGCCATCAGTGGCAAATCGCGCGAATAATGATTGCGATGCGAGGATTGCTGCTACTGAGTGGCTCGCCGGATTCGACCTAGCGAAATTACTGTTTTACACTATGCACAATTATCAAAAGAAAGGGTATTACTGTATTTGCGCGCCGTAAACCCACGCTATCAGCGCAATTGCGTTCACCAGACCGTGGGTGATTATCGACGGGATTAGAGATCGGGTGTGAGAAAACAGCAGAGCCGCGGTCACCCCAAAGACGAACGTCGGAACAAACTGAACGACTCCTCCATGAAGAACCGCATAGAAAAGCGCGCTCAATGTAATCCCGGTAGAATGGCCAAATCGACGGACGAAGGCGGGGTAACCGATTCCTCTATAGAGTACCTCGTAAGCAAATGGAGAGAGAAAGATGGTGACGAAAGCGACCAGGATTATCGAAGTGTCGAGATCCTTGGGAAGATACGCGGATTCTTGGTTGCGTTCCCACTGGATAAGGTTTTCCAGGGTTGCTATGGAGGTCCAACGGCTAATCAGTGATATACTGTGAGTGGTGGCTTCGGAGAAGACGAATAACAAAGGCGCAAGGACTATGGGAAGAGCGAGTTGGCGATGACTTAACGTAAATTTAAGCCCGATCGTGTCAAGCCTTCCACGGCAGCGTACGGTGATACAGTGGAAACACAGCCATACGAGGACATTCGCCGTAACGAGCTCAATGATCCAGAGCTGAGAGGACGATAATGTTGTGACATCGACCTCTTCTGAAAGTATGGCGGAACCCTCCTTAGCCAAGAGTGCAATATAAAGCCCCATCCTGTGTACCAGAAGGGCAGCCAAAGAAATGACCATTACGTCCGATGCTTCAGGATTTCCATGTAGACGTAGGACGGTTTCCTCTGTAGTGTAGAGTCGTTCACAATTTTTGCATCTGCGAGACGCGCTTGTATTTTCGCCGGTACATGCAGGGCAATGCCAAATCAACTCGGGTTCAATTCGCCAGAAGTATATTGGGAAGAATGCCTCCGGCATCAGGACTGTCCCGAGTGCCCAATACGGTGATTGACCCCGCAGTCTTGCATCCTTGTACACCCATATCGCCGAACCGACATGGATAATCCCGAGCAAGGCATATAAGTATATGTTCTGTGCTGACAAACGGTGCCCCCTTCCAGTTCAATCTTTATTTATTTTTTAGCTCGCAAAGGAGTTGAGTAATTCCGCTTTGGATTTGTCTTTCGATAGAGGGTTCTAATGGCCAACGATAATTGATCGAAGCCTCGTATCCACCCCGAACGCCGAGGTCGTAGTCTTTTTTGGTAGCCACGTATCCTACACCTCGATTTGTGTACCCGAAGACCACAGTGTGCTTGAAGGGCGAGGTTTCGTCGGCAAACAGCTGATATTCGGCGAATGTCTCGCTCGGCAGAAACGCTATGCACAATTCTTCCCCAAAGGCGAAAGCACTCATGGGAAAGGACAGAGATTCCTGGCCGCCTCCGTCAATTATCCGTTGTAATCGGTCACGATGTCGGGAATCCGGTTCTTGGTTCAGCATTGCTTCGCAAGTCTCAATCGATGGATTCCAGTACGGAAGAGACAGGTCAAGCGCGTGCGCCTTGAACGGCTTAACGGATACGGTTTCCGCATGAGCCAATGCGTTCTTAGTAGCAACCGCCAATGATAGTCCCGCGGCGTCAGCCGCACCGTAACCGCCTCGTAACGGATAACCGTTTATGTTAGCGCAACATCCCTGCGCAAACATCAATACTCCTTGCGGGTCACTGTATCTGTCGAGCAAATTGCGCAGATGACCGACGGCATAACCTGGAAAGTCAGCCGTGATGGCTTCACTCGCCCAATGGACGATGACAGGGTGCGCCGCATGAGAGAAGAGCACAGCGATTCGCAGACCGTCGTTACCGTAGACGCCCAAAACGTCAACCCAAGGTACAATTGCCCCTTTGGGATTCACGTCCATGGTAATGTTGCCATCATCCCCCATCAAGCGGCGATTATATCCGATCTGTACCGGCTCGCGTCCGACGCGAAGCGTGGCGCTCCGAAGATTATCAATGGCTTCTTGAACCAATTGGCCCAAGGTGTTCGCGAGCCACTCTCTCGACCCCGGTGCCTGGCTGCGTCCATCGACTCCGGGAGCACCGTGCGTGTGACTCCAGTTGACGGCGATATTCGTTTTGGCGATTCCGGTAACTTTCTCAATTGCACCTATGACTTCCGCTCCATCCAGGCTGCCGATGTCCACCGTGACAATCGCGAAGTGTTGTGTGCCGTCGCTCAGCACCAATGCACGAGCATACAACTCATCATGAACATCTTCAAGTTCTTCTGGAGGTTTGTCTATAAGTCTGAGGACTCTTTGCGTTGGATCGTCCCTGACCCGGGTGACAATTGTCTCGGCAGCACCCGCCATCAAATTGGGAGCCGAACTCGTGACTCCACCGTGGACTGCGACGTAACTGGTTGCCAATGCGGAGAGGGTCTCCATAGTACATCCTTTCACTGATTGTAGTTTTGAAAGTCCCCGAGGATGCGGTGATCGGGGCCAAGCCTGAAATCGTTACGTTTGCCACTGTGTGTGATATCCGGAGCCAACCTGATGAATCGATGACAGAACCGCTATTGGACCTTCGTAAAGGGTCTTTTCATGCTTTTGTTGACTGCGGCTTCACATCGGCGGGATCCATATCCTCTCCAAATCTCTAATGCGCTCATCATTGGTTCGCTAGATCGCAGGGAACTCTGTCGGGATTAGCTATCGCGTTACATGTCTATTCGCCTGAGGCCTCGCTGCTCGCTCCGTTGATTCTACCATACAGAAATGTTCCTCAGATATGCCCTAACATCTTCCGCCGCACGTGAAATCATTGTAGCGATTTTGTGCCTCGCGGTCAACTAAATTGCATCGCACGTTAGCTAGTTCCCAACCGAGTTTGGACTTGCAATCGTCTTCATGCGTGTGATACCATTTCCATGGAATTATGATCGATAAAGTCCACAATATGTCAATTGCCCTCCTTCGACGAAATGTCCGATGGACATCCACCAAATTACCTCTATACGAAAAAATATCCAAAACGTAAAGTATCGAATTGCGTCAGCGGCGCAACGTGTGGGACGGAATGTAGGATCAATAGAGCTTGTTGCCATTTCCAAAACCAAACCTGTAAGCGCGATCCTAGAAGCGATTGATGCGGGAATTACGGATATCGGCGAGAATCGTGTGCAAGAAGCGGCAACTAAGCGCTCTCAAGTCAATCGCTCCGTAAAATGGCATCTGGTAGGACATCTGCAAACGAACAAAGTTAAACAGGCGTTGCAGATGTTTGATTTGATTCATTCAGTAGACAGTTTACGACTTCTCACCGAAATCAATCGCCGCTCCGGTCAACTGGATTGTCAAACAGACGTGCTGGTGGAAGTCAATACCTCCGGTGAAGAAAGCAAATACGGTCTGCAACCCAATGAAGTGCAAAGATTTATGGAGTCCGCTCTAGAGTGTACACATGTTCGCATTAAGGGACTCATGACTATCGGAAAGTTCCTTCCGGATCCGGAAGAGGTTCGTCCGTCATTCACTTTACTTAGAAAGATCAAGGAAACGATCGACAGTCAGGGATATCCAGATATCCAGATGAAATATCTTTCAATGGGAATGACAAACGACTTTGAGGTAGCGATCGAAGAAGGTGCCGACATGGTTAGAATTGGTTCTGCAATTTTTGGCGAACGCACCTAGTTTCGCGGGAGGGCATGAGTTGGACACAGGATTTCGATTAGGAATAGTTGGGGTCGGTGGCATGGGGGAGGCGATTCTTCGCGGAGTAGTCGGAGACCTGCTTGAAGGCAATCGGGTTTGGGTGAGTGACATCATAGAAGAGAAAGTTGATTCACTGTGTCAGGAGTTGAATGTCAACAAATCATCCAGTGTCCCGCATCTCGTAGAAAACGCCGATTGTGTGCTTTACGCCGCGAAACCGGGGAATGTGTCAACGATTCTACCCGAGATTGCGGGCGTTCTCCAGTCTTCGACTCAATGGTTGCTCTCGATTGCCGCAGGTGTACCGACGGCGACGTTTGAATCCTATTTTTCTACCCCCACCTCAGTAGTGCGCGTGATGCCGAATCTTGCAGTTTCCGCCAAGGCGGCGATTAGCGTGATCGCGAGAGGAGATGCGGCTTCAGACGAGCATGTTTCTGTTGCGGAAACCCTATTCAACGCTCTCGGAAGTTCGATGGTACGGGAAGAAAAGTTTCTTGATGCGGTAACAGCACTCAGCGGTAGCGGTCCTGCGTTTGTGTTTCTGTTTATTGAAGCACTAGCCGATGCAGGGGTTCATATTGGATTAACGCGCCAGGACGCCTATCGACTAGCCGTGCATACCGTTCTCGGCGCCAGCAAGGTATTGCACGAATCAGACGCGCACCCGGCAGTCTTTAAAAACCTAGTAACAACGCCTGCCGGGACAACTACGGCTGGCTTGCACGAACTCGAACGCGGAGGGCTGCGCGCGGTGATGACCGAGGCGCTGATTGCGGCGCGGCGCCGCGCCGAGGAACTCGCCGGTTCATGAGTACATAACGAGATTTCAAGAATGGGAAATATCCTAATACCGGTAATCCTCGAAGTGATTCGAATTTACATTTGGATTGTCATTGCGAACGCAGTGCTATCATGGTTTATCGCTGGGATTCGAAACATGACTGTTCGAAGGATCTATTGGATAACCAATGCGTTCGTAGACCCGGTACTGGCACCACTACGCAATATATTGACACCAATGACTCGAAACTTCGGTATCGATATCTCGCCCATTATCTTAATCATCTTTCTACACCTCCTTGAACAAATGTTGATAACAGTATGGTGGTAGCAAAATACGTTGAGAGTTTTTCCCTTGGAAGTGTTCTACAAATGCCGGACTATCCGTCACGCGAAGCATTAGAGGGTAGAAATGTTCAAGCATGGAGTAAAATCGCGCTGTACGTGCCAGCCGATTCCTTTAGTTGTCCACTGCCCATCCTGACGCGGCGGAATAAGGAAGACTAGATGCTGCCACCTAAGCTTCGGCCACTTTTCCCTCTTGTTCTCGTAGCGGTTCCCTGTTTTGTGTTCGATCAGCTTACGAAATGGCTCGTTGAGCAGCACATCAGACGAGGAAGTTGGTACGTCCTTATTGATGGGGTAGTTAACCTACGGCACGATAGAAACAGCGGTGCCGCTTTTGGCATAATGCCGGGACAGAATGTACTGCTTATCGTTATTACGGTGGTTGCCATCGGCTTTATCTTCTTTTACTATCGCCAGTTTCAGACCAATCTCTGGATGAGGATAGCGCTCGGGTTTCTTCTGGGTGGGGCGCTAGGGAATTTCGCTGATCGTCTTCGTCTGGGCGAAGTTGTGGATTTTCTGCAAATTGGGATTCAAAAGGCGGGGCTGTGGTGGCCGACGTTTAATGTTGCGGATATTTGCATCTGTATAGGGGCAGGCATGTTGATAATTCACCTGTTCCGAACTCGAGGGGATCATGAAACTTCGAAACCGAGTACTGATTAATCTGGCATGCGGCTTCCTGTTGTGCTCCTTTTTAATGCCGATAAGCGTTGCCGCACAACACCGTGGATCATCGGACGGTATTCGGCGTGCCCAACGGGACAAACATGAAGAGCACTATGAAGAGAGTGCACTACGCCGATTTGAAATCGTTACCTTAATCTCGCTGCCGTTTACCGCGATCCATAGTTTTCTTGCGGTTCGCGGCGTTGAGATGGTCCGCCAGAATGAGATTGCGCCGGAGCTTTCAAACACGCATTTCGGGGTTATTGGCGCCTCCGCAGTTTCCTTCGCACTTTTTATTGGCTTCTGGGATTGGTTACATACTCATGATAAAGACTCGTCAGAGCAACTGATCCCGTCTGTCCCCGTGCCTCAACAACCACCAAAAAAGGCGGAAAAGGGCACTTGGAATGTCGAAAAGTCAACTAGATTGGTGCTTCCCATCGTGCAGATACGGTTCTGATGAGATATGAGAACCTACGTTTGCCTATAGAGGGCATATTCGCAAGCTGGACTCATTCCTACGGGGTATATTTCGGGAAAAGAGTTGATAGAATTCTTTTGGAGATTTTTCGTGATCGCCCTGAATGCGGAATCTGTTATGTTTCCCGTAGGAACGTTTCGTTGGGATCTTGACTATCATGCTGTAGGTTTACGATAGATACATGGCAGTATTAGAGATTCAAACCGGCGACATCCCTATACTTCGAAAAAAGGCCAAGCCGGTTAAGCATCTTGGCCACGATGTACTTCAACTCGTCAAGGACATGTTTGAAACAATGACAGCCGCCTGCGGGATCGGTCTCGCCGCGCCGCAGGTTGGCGTGTCCAAGCAGCTAATTGTTGTGGACATTTCTCATCATGTTCCGAACTGTCCACCAGTTGCGTTGATAAATCCTTTAATAACGCAGGCGAGCGGAGAGGAACTAGCCGAGGAAAGGTGTTTGAGTTTACCCGGACATCAAGGGATAGTTCGACGCGCCAGTGCAGTGACTGTCCATGCGATGCTCCCCAATGGGGAAAAATCGGAGTTGAACGGTACTCACTTGATGGCAAGAGTTCTACAGCACGAAATTGACCATCTCAATGGGGTGCTCTTTATCGATTTATTGAGGTCGGAAGACCAGAATCTGCTTGAGGAAGAGAAGGCGACGGACGCAAGCGGGTGAATACATGCGGTTGGTAAGGTCGCCATCTGCCTGGCGAGCATTGTGTAATGCGAATCGTTTTCATGGGCACGAGTGAATTCTCCGTTCCCAGTCTTCAAGCACTGACGACGCGTGATTTTGAAATCATAGGCGTTGTCACGCAGCCGGATCGACCAGCCGGGAGGGGCAAAAGGTTGATGCCTCCACCGGTAAAGGTTGCAGCTGCACATCACAATCTACAGGTCTACCAACCTGAAAGGGTGCGGAAGCCCGACTTCATTCGTACACTCAAGGAACTTCGTCCAGACGCAATTGTGGTGGTAGCCTTCGGTCAGATTATTCCCAAAGCGGTGTTAGATTTGCCTCCCAGTGGTTGTATAAATGTCCATCCTTCATTGTTACCCAAGTATCGTGGTGCAGCTCCCATTCAGTGGGCGTTAATCAATGGCGAAGAGGAATCAGGCATTACAATAATGCTTCTTGATGAGACCGAAGACACCGGCGATATCATACTTCAGCGGCGAGTCCAAATCGGCCCGCAAGAGAGCGCCGCTACGCTCGCCAAACAATTGGCAATTACTGCGGCAACGGCGTTAATCGATGTATTGGAAGCAACTCCGAGTAACGCACCGCCTCCGCACACACCACAGAATCACGACGAAGCAACACATGCCCCCAAACTAACTAAAGAATCCGGGCGAATTAACTGGGCAGCATCAGCTGCTGAGATCCGCAATCTGGTACGCGGCACCGCGATTTGGCCGGGGGCATATACATTTTTGAATGGCGAACTTCGCTTGAAGATTCTTGAGTGTCAGGTAATTGCCGATGACCCAGAAAAAGGACGCATGCCTGGGGACATTACGGTTACGACCGAACGCGATTTGACGGTCGGGACGAGCGACGGGACGATCCGTATAACGAGTGTGCAGCCCGCCAACAAGCAAACTATGGATGCCAAGGCGTTTATCAACGGGTATAGGGTAGAAACTGGCGCACGATTTACTCCCCAATTTGAGGACAACTAATAGGCTCTGAAAAGCCAATCATGAATTCTACCTTAACTTCTATACTAAGATTTGCTTTTCTGTACTTAGCTATAATCGCCTTTGCTGGACTGGTGGTCGTATTCTTTGTTATACCTCGGTCCGTGCGTTCAAAGGATATCGAGGTTCCTGATTTGGTTGGTGAGAGTTACGATCAAGCAGTTACGTTGCTCTATAACACAGGTTTACGAATAGCTGAAGACATTGAGGCAAAAGCTAGTTCCGATATTCCGAAGGGCTTTGTCCTTGAGCAGTCGCCACCCGCAGCCTTCAAAGTGAAGCGAAAAAAGCCGATACAAATTACAGTGAGTATCGGCGATCAGATGGTGGAGGTTCCAGATACGACGGGAAAATCGCGGCAAGAGGCTGAAAAGACACTTAGGGAAGCCGGACTTCGCCGCGGGCGTGTTGCGGAAGTGCATTCCGATCAGTATCCCATTCTGGAGACCGTGATTGCTCAAACGCCCATTAGCGGCACCATGCATCAGCAGGGCGCTTCAGTTCACCTGTTGTTGAGCCTTGGCAAACGATCCAGAGTGTTATTGATGCCAGATTTGCGTGCAGAACCGATTGATGAAGTACGATCCTTGTTCAAAGCTAGCGGTTTGGAGATCGGAGATGAGAGCTATAAATCGGTACCCGAAATACCGCAAGGATCAATCATAAGCCACGCTCCGGCCGCCGGGGAGCTCGTGCACGTTGGTCAAGTCGTATCGCTTGAAATCAGCGGTTCTGCAAAAACCCAATTTGATAGAGGCCGTCTCATCTCGCTTAGGTACCGTGTTTCGACGGAAGGTGGGCTTCCCAAGCATGTGCGCCTTGTCATAGAAGATGAAAGAAAAACTCATACCGTTGTTGACACACATTATAAACCGGGGACGCTGATTGAGCGGCCACCCTTCCGAGTTTTTGGCGAGGCAACAATGACGGTCTACGAGGACGGCGTGGAGGTACAGAAGAAGGAGCTATAGTGTTTGAGCGGGACATAAAGATTGCACCATCCGTTCTTGCATCCGATTTTAGCCGGCTTGGAGAAGAGGTCTGTCGCGTTGTGGAAGCCGGTGCGGATCTCATTCATTTCGATGTGATGGATGGGCATTTCGTACCCAACCTAACCTTGGGGCCTCAGGTAATAAAATCGATTAAGCATTATACGAATTGCCCTTTTGATGTGCATCTTATGATCGCGCAACCGCAGAACTATATTGACGACTTCGCGGATGCGGGCGCCGATTTCATCACGTTCCACATCGAAATTGAGCACTCGATCGAAAACGCTATAAACATGATTAAGGCTCGAGGAGTCAAAGTTGGTCTTGCCATCCGTCCCAGAACTCCAATTTCGGCTCTTTTGCCCTTTCTTGCGGATCTGGATCTTGTATTGCCGATGAGTGTGGAACCCGGGTTCGGAGGGCAAAAATTCATCATGAGCACGCTTGAAAGGATTGATATTTTGCACGAAAGAATCATGGAGCTGGGTTCCGGGACGTTGATTGAGGTAGACGGAGGTATAAACCTTGAAACGGCACCGCTGGTGATAAAGCGTGGTGCAACAGTCTTGGTTGCGGGCACTGCGATTTTCAATAGCGAGAATCCGAGAGAGACAATTCGGGAATTGCGGGGAGGCGTAGGCTAGACGAAGTGCGGAAAGACCTAGATTGATTGGGATCAAGGGCTTGCGTTTTAGTGCAGACTCGGATGGCGATGTTTGTAAGGTGGATGATTACCGAATGGGGTAAGAAGGCTGTAATCCATAGCATTATGACAGGATAGCGGAGGCAAGATGGCACAATCATACGATGAGTTAAAAGCATCACCGCGCGTGCTTCTGGGGCCTGGACCGAGCGACGCGAGTCCGCGGGTATTGAAGGCAATGACCACGCCCATGATGGGCTATCTTGATGGCGATTTCATCAAGATAATGGATGAGACCGTGAATCTTCTTCGACAGGTGTTCGGCACGGAGAACAGGCTCACCCTGCCGGTGTCCGGAACCGGTACTGCCGGGATGGAAGCTGCGCTCAGTAATGTCGTTGAACCGGACGACTCGGTCGTGGTAGGCATAAATGGTTATTTTGGCGGACGGATCGCAGACATCGTTCAACGATGCGGAGGAGTAGTTACGGCTGTGGAGGCGCCTTGGGGTTCGGCTATCCGGGTGGAGGATGTGGCTAATGCGGTAAAACAAGCCGATCCGAAGTTGGTTGCCATAATCCACGCTGAGACCTCCACAGGGGTTCTACAGCCGCTTGATGACATCAGCCAAGTTGTACGTGACAGCGGTGCGTTGTTCCTCACAGATTGCGTTACCTCGTTGGGCGGACAACCGGTGGATCTGGACCGGCGCGGGATCGATATTGCCTACAGCGGGACTCAGAAGTGTCTTGGGGGGCCGCCGGGACTTGCACCTATCAGCTTTAGCGATAAAGCGGTTGAGGTTATTCACAATCGATCCGCCAAGGTGCAGAGTTTCTATCTTGATATGACGCTGCTTGAAGCTTACTGGAGCGGTGAAGTGAGGACTTATCACCATACCGTTTCCATGTCTATGGTTTATGCACTACACGAGTCGCTGCGCGTGGTGTTAGAGGAAGGTCTGGAAGAACGATACAGACGTCACGAACGTAACGCCGAAGCGCTTATCGCGGGTGCATCCGCAATGGGTCTCGAACCTATTGTAAAAGAGGGGTTTCGCGCTCCGATGCTAACGACCATCAATATCCCGGATGGCATAGATGATGTGGGAATACGAAATCGCTTGATTGAAGATTTCGGCATTGAAATCGGCGGCGGTTTAGGAATCTTCAAAGGCAAAGCATGGCGAATCGGCTTGATGGGCGAGTCTTCAACGCAACGAAACGTCCTGCTGGTCTTAAGCGCCTTGGAGAAACTCCTTGCCGAGGCAGGTCATAACCTTGACGCTGGCATTGGTGTGCGTGCCGCATCGGAGGTTTATGCACGGGAATAGCGGCGAAGACGTCCACTGACATTGACCAAGGATCATGTTTGGCAATGCTGTCCGAGTTAGGAGAATTATTTGATGATTGCCACGCCCGATCCCTCATAGGGTATTTTGTTTAAAGTGTCTGACAATGATTGTGGCATTTGAGCGGTATCAAAATATAGGTCATTTTAATTTCTCGTTGAGAAAGCCCCACACCACTCACCTTCAGCCCGATTCGGTTGAAGCGTGTCTCCTAAACCTCACTTTTCATGCTGCGTCTAAATGATGCAATCCTGGATAAACGTATTTGTCAGTCCGAAGTCGCCAATACCGAGGAGATGAGAAAATTGGATACCGCTCCCGATGTAACCTTAATAGACATGATGCTCGACAATAATCTCATTTCTGAGATTGATTATCAGCGGATTGTAGAAGATCTGAAGTCGACTGGCGTTACCGCGCATGAGGCGCTTTTGAACCATGTTGCACCGGATATGGTTGCGTTCGCCAAGAAAGGTATGGAATACGGTGTGTCGTGTGTTCGTTTGGAGAACATCGAACCAGAGGATGAAACGACACGGAAGATGCCTGCCGGATTTGCCTACAAGAATAAGATCGTTCCGATTCATTTTGAAGATAATACACTTACCGTGGCGATGACAGACGTGATGGATGTCATGCTGATTGATGAGATTCGCCTCGTGACCGAGTGTGAGATTAAACCTGTCCTCGCGACTGAGGAGGATGTAGAAGCTGCCATTATCCGTATCTACGGAAAAACGGCGGGAGCAATACTAAGCGAGGGCATAAGAGGTCCCGTCGGCGCGGTTTCAACGCTTCAGCGCGAGACGATTGACGACTTTGGTATTGATGAGAAAGATCTCAGCCAAGATCCAACCGTTGTGCATGCAGTTGATCAGATGATTATCGATGCGGTGCGGTTGAACGCAAGCGATATCCACATTGAGCCGTTTCCCGGTGAGCTCAAGGTTCGATTTCGAGTCGACGGTGTCCTAGAAGACCAACCGCAGCCTCCACCACATCTTCAATCGGCGATAACGTCGCGTGTCAAGATAATGGCAGGTATGAATGTTGCTGAACGGCGCAGGCCGCAAGATGGAAAGATTGGAGTGACCGTTGGAAGCGTTGGGAACCGCCAGATTGATTTGCGTGTATCAACCGTTCCAACCGTTGCTACATCACAGGGGGAGAGCCTTGTTCTGCGCATTCTAGACAAACAGTCAATTTCTTTCGGATTGGAGGAACTCGGATTAGCCGCAGACAATCTGTCACATTTTGAACGACTCATTCGCAAACCACACGGAATCATTCTTGCGACCGGGCCGACCGGTAGCGGCAAAACGACAACACTATACGCCTGTTTGAAGAAAATAAATACTCCCGAAGTGAAGATCATCACCATCGAAGAACCGGTTGAATATGAACTTGAGGGGATCAATCAGATTCAAGTCAATCCGGATATTGACGTGACGTTTGCCGCAGGCTTGAGACACATCCTGAGGCAGGATCCGGACAAGGTCCTGGTTGGCGAGATTCGCGACTATGAGACAGCCGAGATGGCCATTCACACTTCACTGACCGGACACTTGGTTTTCAGCACATTGCACACGAATGACGCGCCAGGGGCTATAACTCGGCTTATCGATATGCGGGTTGAACCTTATCTTGTAGCTTCGACTATAGAGGGAATAATTGCGCAGCGCCTCGCTCGAAGAGTCTGCCAGGACTGTTGTGAAATGTATCGACCTGATGAACAACAACTGCAGGAGTTCTTCGGGCAGCACGTCGAGGAGGTTGATTCAGATGTCCTGATTCCGCGTGCGGTAGGTTGTAAGGAGTGCAGAGAAAGAGGTTACAAGGGGCGCATCGGAATTTTTGAAGTTCTCATTATGAGTGAAGAACTTCGATCGATGACGTTGCAACACACATCAACGAACCAGCTTCGGCGTGCTGCGATTAAAGCCGGAATGAAATCGCTTCGTGAGGACGGTTGGAAAAAGGTAGTTGCCGGTCACACGACCATGGAGGAGATTATCCGACTTACACAAGAGGACAATTTGGCGTAGAGCAAACCCTTGGTATGCCTAAATTTAAACATTCTGGATAAGCACTACGGAGTCATAAGTTAATCGATTGCTTAAATGATCGCACTACGACAAGCACGGTAGGGATAAAATCTTTCAATGCCCAGATTTCGCTACGAAGCTCTTACTAACACAGGTGGAACGGTTAAGAGCGTACAAGATGCAAGTTCCAGAGCAGATCTTGTCTACCAGCTGAAAACGATGGGGTATTGGCCCCTAGATATCGCTGAAGATGACACGAATGAAATAGTGGAAAAACGATTTCAATTTCCACTGATTTCCGCGCGTGTGAAATCAAAGGACGTCGAATTCTTCACGTATCAGATGGCAACACTGATAAACGCCCACATTACTCTGCCGCGCGCTCTGGCGGTCACGCTTGAACAGATTGAAGATGCGGCATTTCGGCAGATCGTTGAACGAATAAAATACGACGTCGAACACGGTTCTACATTCCATGACGCCCTAGGCCAACACCCTAAAGTCTTTCCGGATCTGTATGTCAACATGGTTAGAGCGGGAGAATCGGGCGCAGTGCTCGGGGTGGTGCTTGAACGACTTGCAAGATTCTCTGAACGGCAGCGGTTGCTTAAGGGAGAGGTAATTTCGGCACTTTTTTATCCGGCTATTCTATTCATTTTAAGTCTGGGTGTGATAGTTTTCCTGGTGTTGGTCGTTATCCCTAGGTTTGCCGATATGTTCGCAGATCTTGGGGTCGATTTACCTTTGCCAACACGATTGCTGATAGGCGTTGTAGGATTTGTCGAGAGCTATTGGTGGGGCATCGTGATTGGAGGAGTTGCGATTACCTTGGGGATTTTGCAGTTTTCTCGTACTGAAGGGGGTAAACTGGTATTCGACACCTTGAAATTGAAACTTCCGCTATTGAGAAGCGTTTTCACCAACTTTGCGCTCGTGCGCTTCACACGAACGATGTCAACGCTTCTGGAGAATGGGGTGTTGCTCCTTCCCGCTCTTCGGGTTGTCAAGGGTACGATTGGAAATTTGGTCTATAGTAATGCGGTTGACCGTGCAGAAAAGGAAATTGAGCAAGGGTCGACCTTGGCCAGAGAACTACAGGAAAGTGCTGTCTTCCCTCCGCTGCTTGTTCATATGATTGGGATTGGGGATGAGTCGGGTAATCCCGAACAAATGTTGGCTAAACTTGCCGATTACTATGACCTTGAGGTACAGCAGACCTTACAGCGCATGACGAGTTCTATCGGACCGCTTGTAATTCTGATTATGGGAGTAGTTGTCGGGCTCATCGCAGTGGCGATAATACTTCCGGTGTTTAGGGCGAGTACATCGTTAGCCGGGTAAAAATGGCCGAATAAATGGGTTAAATAAGGAGAAGCATATGTTGATGCCGTTAAAATCGGGCCAATCGGGGATGACGCTTATTGAACTTACGATTGTGATGGTGATAATAGGGCTTCTGGCAGCACTCGTTATTCCACAGTTTCGCGGTGTGGTTGATGACGCCAAACTGAAAACTGCCCAGAGCGAGATCCAAGTGTTTGAGAGTGCACTACAACGGTATTCGATTGATGTGGGGGATTACCCGTCGACTGAGCAGGGACTTACTGCGCTTTGGAATGCCACCACGCTTACTACAGGAAATTGGAGAGGCCCTTACATAGCAAAACCCAAGTTCACGGATCCGTGGGGTAACAATTACGTCTACCTGTATCCGGGGAACCATGAGGGATACGATTACGACCTCTATTCCTTGGGGAAAGATGGCAAAGAGGGCGGCGACCCGCCATTCAACGCGGATGTTACGAATTGGATTGAGCTAGCCCAGTAAGCCCAAAGTGTTTTCGATCTACCATAAACGTGCCCATGGACCGAACCAGACGTTTGAAGTGTTTAGCTTCGGAGTCAGGATTCACTCTCATTGAAGTCGTGTTGGTGCTCACGATAATTGTGATCCTGTCTTCGGTTGCAATGCCATCTCTTCGAGGATTCGCGGGCTCAACCCGGCTAAAGTCATCCGCGTCAGCCATTCGAGACATGCTACACTTTGCACGGGACATGGCAGTCACGGAAGGAACAGCCTACTTGGTTGTATTTGATCTGGATCAAAACCGATACTGGTTGGCTTCAAGTGAAACGTTCGTGGCATCGGATCTTCAGGGGTCTTTACATACGAATACATCGAACACAACCAGCCAAACCCGAGTCCAATCAACCGAGTTGAGCCGATCCGCCGTTTCGCGTACGAGCATGATTCTTGGTATCCCGCAGCAACCGAACCATAGCATCAGTCTGTCCCAAATGATTGTCAACCACAATTCCCAAACAAGACATATTGATTCTGGAGTTGATTATATCTATTTTTCTCCAACCGGTTCTTCCCAGGAAACAACCTTGTATATCCAGGACCGAGACGGAAGGGTTGTATCCATAAGTGTAGAGGCTGCTAGCGCCCGAGTGCGAATTCAGAATGTTTACGCTGAGCAGAACGACGCGTCAGGCCTTCTATCCACTGCCAATAACCATCTGAATTGAGAGTATAAGCATGCAGCTACGACAGCAGTTTGAACCTCGCTCTAGTCCTGGCAAATCCGCTGTGTGCGACCGCGGATTTACGCTTGTAGAGATCTTGGTGACCTTGACAGTCTTGTCGATTGCTCTGCCAGTATTGATGTATTCCTTTAGGAATGCTGCCCATGGGCAGGCTCTGTCGGAAAATCAGACTACAGCACTGTACCTACTTAAACTTCGTATAGCGGAAATTGAACTAGGCGGTTACCCGGATATAGGAGAAGATGAAGGCGAGTTTGGAGAAAATTCGCGATTTCGTTGGAACTCGAGCGTACAAGACGTGACATCGGATGAAATCGAGGGGCTGCGGCGCATTACGGTTTCCGTTATTTGGCAGGAACTGGGTAGGGAGAAGTCGATATCCATGAATACCTATATGGCTGATCGGGAGATGCAAGCACAAGGACAGACCGGCGGTCAACAAGCCTAGGGAGTAGAGGATGAATATGCGGAAAAGAGCATACAGAAAGCCAAACAGCCCGAAGGTCGGTCAGCAACATGCTAGAGGTGAACACGGGTTGACGCTTATTGAACTGTTGATAAGTGTGACCGTCCTTGTTATCGCGGGCGGTGTTGCTTTCAAGGTATTCGATGCTTCGGTTGACGTTTACCGCAATTCCGAAACTCGGATGCTTATGGCGCAAAAGTGTCGTGCCGCATTGGGTTTTGTAAGTAGGGATCTGAGTAATGTCTATGCAGTCCAGCAGGATGACTCATTCGTCCTCGTTTCACAGGACAATCCGGGGGAAGTCGGTGATAGAGATATTATTAGCTTTGTCACGCTTCAGTATACCGACCCGGATCCTTTCCTAACTCAACTGAATGAAGGGTTAAATTCTGTTCAGGAGGAGGAATCGTTTCCGATAAGTGACGTGCAGCGCGTCGCCTACTATGTTGGCCCCGATTTAACGCAGTCAGAAGCCGAATCTGCCAACCGGCGAACCGATTTGACGACAGAAGAGAATGACGAGAATCTTGTTCTCGCTCGGATTACAACCACCTCTATTGATCCGGAGACGGTTGTCACTACTCTGTTCAACTCGGGGACAATCCCAACGGAGGACGAAAACGGTGAACCTATTCATGTAGAGATTGCTCAAATAATCGACCGTGTAGCGTCGTTCGATCTAAAATACACGGATGGTGAAGATTGGTACGAGTCTTGGGAAGAAATCAATGCCCTTCCAAAGGCGGTCCAGGTTTTGATCACGGTGCTGGCGGAGGACAATGGTCGAATACGTCAGAATTCGGCTCAAAACACGATGACTCAGTCGACGATGATCTATATACCCATGAGCGCTAACTTCGAAAGCCAAGGTGCCGGCGGACAGCCAGTAGGAGCACCAAGTGGTTAAAGGAATACCAAGGATTACAGGTGACACGTCGTGCTTTGCCTTTTTCGTCCCACCCGAGGTATGTTAAATAAGATGTGCCACCCATCAAATGAACGTGGCCTCTCCCTCGTCGCTACGCTCTGGATTTTGACGATTCTCTCCGTTTTGGCAACTCAGTTGCTTCACTCCATTTACCTCGAACGTCGCGTACAGGCTAATTTTGCTGATAGGGCGAAATATCACTTCGCCGCGAAGGCGGGATTTGAACATACCATTGCAATACTGCGGGGAGATCGGACGCCGTTCGATTCGCTTGGAGAAGACTGGGCATCCACCATAGAAGATCGCATTGAAGATGGCTTAATTGAGGGAAGTTTGCTTGCCTACCAGGTGGACCTAACCGACGAGGGCTCAAAGGTTAATATCAACACTGCCGAGGTAGACACAATTCGAGGTCTCTTAAATCTGATGGGTTTTGAGGATGATGAATCACCCAATCAGTCGCTTGCCGATGCAATCGTAGCGAGTCGCCCGTATCGCACGGTGCGCGACCTCGCAAAGGTCCCGGGTATGACCACGACACTACTCTACGGCAGGGGGCAGCCCACCGCTGGAGGTCTGACCAGTGAAGAATCTGAAACGCAGCACTTACCGGGATTGGTAGAGTTAACAACAGTCTATTCAATTGATACGAATACAGATGCGAGCGGCCAAAACCGCCTCAATATTAGGAGCGCTGAATCGCAGCAATTGACCCAACTTCGGGGGAACAACAATCAGCAGGTCTTCAGTCAAGGTGAATCGGATTCACTTATCCAACAACGCGATTCGATTGAGAATCTCGGCGATGTTCTTGAACTAAAAGCCGTCTCGGAGCAGATCTTTAATAACATTCGTGACAGGATTAGCACCGCCGGAGACGAAGAGGAAGGGGGCTTAGTGAACATAAACACTGCTGATGTGAATCAACTGCAAACGCTTGATGGCGTTGATGAAGGAATTGCCAATCGAATCATCGATCATCGCAACTCTCAAGGCAATTTCCAAAATGTAGACGCAATTAAGGATGTGAGTTTAATCACGACAGATGAATTCAAGGCTATCGTTGACAGGATCTCCACGACTGACGATGAGACAGTGGACGGTCTAATCAACGTCAACACCGCCTCCTTAGAAATTCTGCAACTCCTGCCGGGGTTGGATGAGACCAAAGCACAGGCGGTAATCACACGCAGGGAGTCTGAGCCGGAAAATGGTCAGCAGACTCAAGCGCTGTCGCAAGATGAAATTGAAGGCAATCCTTTTACAGACATTGGACAACTCCTAGACGTGGAGGGAATTGACACGGCTACCTTTCAGCAGATAGCGGGGTTGATTACCTACCGGTCGCATGGATTCCTCATCGAAGCAACCGGGATTGACGCACGGGGGCGAACAATCGCGGCGTGTACTGGAGTAGTTGATCGGACGGGACAAGCGGTAACAGTTAAATACTGGCGGCAAAATTAAGGTCGATTACGAAGCAGGTCAAGATGGCGAAAGACACGGTTATAGCCGTCGATATCGGTACAAATGCGGTTAAGCTAATTCAGTTTGCACTGAGCTCATCGGAAATCCGGCTTGTCAGAACAAGCATGGCTAGTTATCCGCGAGAGAGTGCAACTGGGGAAGTGGATGCGGAAGCAATATCACGGACTTTAGAAGATCTCTGGAATGAGGTCAAAGGAGCGAAGCATAAGGTAATATTGTCAGTTCCCCGGTTGCTGGTGACAACTCGTCGATTAACAAACTTTCCGGCAGCGGCAAGCGACGAGCAGTTGTCCAGCTTAGTATCCATGCAGGCTGAAACCGAAATTCCCTTTAATGCAGAAAGCGCCGTCTTCGACTACCACGATGTTCGCCGTCGAGACAAAGGAGTTTCCGTAGAGCTAATTGCGGCAAAACGCGATAGCGTGCAGAAATACATCGATTATCTGCAATCAATTGACATTGTACCGATGGGCGTCCTTCCGTCAGCGATGGCGACCGCAGCCTTAGCGAAGCCTCTCCTTGGTGGGAATACGACGGATCAGACTACCGTGATTGTAGATATTGGTGCTGGCAACACAGATCTTTGTTTGTTCCAAGGAGGAAAGTTTGAATTCTCCCGGAGTTTTCCGATCGGCGGCAACGATTTAACGCGTCGCTATCAAGATGAAGTTGGCGGCGATTTTGAGTTTGCTGAACGTATAACGCTAGGACGTTCCGGGCTCGACCAAGAATCAGCCGATAGAGTTCCTACCTACCAATGGGCAGAGCAGTTGGCAACGCAGATAGAGCAGTCAATCGGGGCGGCACGACGCGAGTTGGAACCTACCTTGTCGGGCGAGACTGATGAAATCTGGCTTTGTGGCGGCGGGGCGCAGATTGACGGGATGGCAGACTTTCTCGCGCAGCGGCTTGGAATTGCTGCCAAGCTCTGGAACCCGCTAGATGCGTTTGAAGAACAGGGCGGGAAGATTGACACGGCGCCTGTCGGCAATGTCGGCAATACTCTTGCGGTTGCACTGGGAATAGGCATGAATGCGGCTAACCATGAGATAGCCTTAGACTTGCTGCCTAAAGAAGAAAAAGCTAAATTGACGCAGAGTGAACAGAGGCGGCGACTGATATACAGTCTTGCCGCAGGCGTTGTGTTAGCCGCGGGGCTTGGTCTCGGAGGGTTTACATTGAGCAGAACGCGGCAAATAGAGAGTGAAGTATTGGATGATCAGATTCGGCGTATCGCAGCATCTGAATCGCGGGCGAGACAAGCAGTAACCAAGGACTTGGCAATCGCAGACCTCCTGACACCCCGTGTAAGTGCACTGGACATTCTCCGCGAATTAAGTATACGGTTTTCTGACCGGACGAGGGTTGCTTGGACAAATTTCCATATCACTCGTTTGGATGAACTCGGTGTAGCGAAGGTTACCTTCAATATCGAAGCTCGATCACATGGCGACGTAAGCGAAATGATACGTGTGATGGGACAATCTGGACTGTTCACGAACATAAAGTCGGGGGATGTTACGAGCGTCAAGCGAGATAGAGAGACGTATTTTCAGACTCAGATCGTGTGTAACCTGTCTCAGGATGCTCCGCAGATTCTTGCACAAACTCGTTTTCCAAGTACTGGTACCGGAAGCGAGGATCAAGATGAAGCGAAAACCGCACGATCGGGTAAAGAGTCGATAAGGGAACGTCCGCAATTACCAAGTTCGGCTACAGAATTGTTGGCAGAGTCTCCAGATGCAACAGTCGTCGACAGGAGCAGGTGAGACAACAGTTATCTATTGCATTTGGAGTTGAACGTAACGTGCGATTTTGACGAACCGCTGATAGGTCCTAAACACGATGAGAAAGCTTACAAAACGTGAAAAAGTGCTGTTAGCCATTGTTGGAATGGTTAGTCTCATTGCCTTCGCTTTGCGCATTCTACCTGCGGCTATTCAAGGGCTGGTGGGGATCGATTTTGCAGAGAAGCGGGATCGACTTCAGACGGCAGAAAATTTGGTCCGATTGGATCAACAAGCAAACCGGATTGACAAAAGTCTACGCACGCTAGTCGGGTTACAGGGGCGATTAGTCTCAGACTCTTTATTCAACGAGATTAAGCAATCGCATAGTGTGGAAGCGCTCAACCAAACGCGTCGGATGTCAGAGTTGATAGCGCTACACCCTGCGTTGGAAGGAAAGGCAGCCGCTCTTTTTGCCTATAAGACTCGGCGTGGGGGTTTTACCAATTTGGAAGAACTTAAGACGATTCAAGGATCGATCTTTGAAGGGGAACAGCCTCGGGTAGTGATTTCACAGCGGATTTCGCAGTTGGCAAAGCGATCCGGTCTCAAACCGGATTACCAGCTAAACATTAAACCTTCGCCAGGAAAAAATACGGAAAAAATCTCGCATCAAGCAAAGCGAAATTTTGTTCTGTACAGCTACATGAAGGAATTGGAAGATGAGCTTGAACAGATCGCGGAACAGAAGGGGAAGCAGGAAGAATCCCCTGAGGAGCAACTAGATAGAGAGGACGAGCTGGAGCGTGCGATGTTCGAAGGCTGGTGGGGTGATTATGGCTCCGCAGAGACCGGTGCTCACGACGCCAAGGATGAGGTTGCCCATGAAGGTAAATCGGCAGAAGATGATGAACGAGATCCTCAACCCGATAGTTCCTCCACTCAAGTAAAAACGGCGATTAACATCCCTCATGACGGCGATTCTTTTCCGGATGATAACCAAAGCGGAGCGGAAGGTTCAGCAAATGCCGGGCATCGATTCGGAGATGAGAATCTAAGTTTTATACAGTTACCAGCGATTATTCCAATGGAATTAAGAATACAACTGATAGAATTCATTCTCTCATTTATCAGATTGGAATTAAATGGAGCAGCAACCGACTTTAAGCGCGGCTTCATTGCAGCCCAGGTTTCGAGAGCGGACGAAACCTTAGCGCGTAGGTTTCTGGAATTTGGCGCGAGGGATTCCGCTGTCCGAGTTGGACTCAAGGAAGACAGCGTCCTTCTCGCGAAGTTTGAAGGTTTAATCAATCAATACAATGCAGCTCAGATCGACGATTCCGCGGAGAGGACATCCAACATTCTTAGTTACGAAGAGCAGATAATGGCTTTGACTGAATATGTTTACCGTACCGAGTTACGGATTAAAGAACTTGAGAAGTGGCTTGACGGCGTTTCATTGACACATCAGCCTGAACTGTACGGAGTCGAAGTGAAGTTCACAAGCGCGATTGGCACAGTGGTAAAGCTAATGGAATCGATTGATGTCTCCACAAAATGGCTGTATGTCAAGAGTCTTAAGCTTGTCAATGACAAGTCGGCAAAAAAAGAGGATGAAGAACGAGCTAGACTGAGCGTAGAGTTGTCGATGGTGGCAAGAGTTTTATGATAAAGGACGAATGGACCGGTTGGCGGCGAGGTACTCTTTATGGGACCTAAGTGGTCTATTCGCTAAGAATTTAACGCATGTCGAAACCAAGTTTTTTCTTGAAAACTTGGTTTCTCCCTAAATCCCGGTGGGCTTCAAGGGAAACGGTTCAGTTAACTCATCACTAGCGATTAGCCACAAGCAATCAAGGAAATCACAAGAATCCCATAAATCACAGTTCAGACAATCACCAAAACATCCCATATGCAATATCCACTTAGCGAATGAACCACTAAGTTGTCTCAACTCCAAGAATTACCCCCATTTCTTCAACTAGAGGTGTGATCGCAAACAATGAATACGTGGTGTTATAAAATTGGCAGGCAGCTACTTACCTATTTTGTTCTTTTACTTGTTCTTGTGCTAGCTGCGAATTTGGCTATGGTCGATAAGGTCATCTACGCCCAGGATGATGAAGGGGACATGCGTGTATCGGAGCGTGACGAAACAGGGAAAGCGATTAGGTTTAATTTTAACTTTATTAGCAGAGACCTCAGAGACCTAATTAGGTTTTTGAGTCAGGAAACCGATTTGACATTTGTTGCATCCGAAAACGAAATCAAGGACAAAAAGTTTGCATTGACGAACCTCAAGAATGTCACTATGGATGAGATGTTGGAGGAGGTCAAAACTGTCCTGTCGACGTACAATTTGACAACAATTCGAGACCGTAACACCGTACTTATCACCACCTTCGAAAAAGCGGTGCAGATGAAGGTGCCGGTCAAGCGAATTACCGCAGATGCAAGCCAGGTAGAGGTGAGTGACGAAATTCAAACCTACATCATTCAGTTAGAAAATGCTGTCGCGTCTGAACTCGTAGGAGGTCTGAGACCGCTATTGAATAAGGCCGCGAATATATTTGCCGATGCCAACAGTAATTCTTTGGTGATTACAGATGTCGCTTCCAACGTCCGCCGAATTGCAACCATCTTGCAGGTTGCTGACGAAGCTCCGGAAGCGCCGCTCAAAGTGGAAATTGTACCACTGCAAAACGCTACCGCATCCTCGCTTGCTGCAACCTTAAACCAGGTGTTTCAAGATGAGACACAGATTGCAAATGTGCTGAGGACTATGGGAGACACTAAGGATCCTGAAAGAATGGAGAAAATAATGGAGAAAGCGAAGAACGAAGGATCCGGGATCGACATGCTCCGAGGACGAATCTACATTGCTGCTGACGACAGCTCGAATTCGTTAGTCATAAAAGCATCAGAATCCAACCTGGTTGCGCTGAAAGACGTCATCCGCCAACTAGACACTGCACCAAGCATTCAGACGGAGATCAGAATCTTTCGACTGAAGATGGCAATCGCTGGGGATGTCGCGACGACGCTTGAGGAGGTAATCACTGGGCAAAGCGCCGGCAGGCGGCCTGGCAGCAGGGCGCAGTGGTGGGAACGGCGTGACTGGGATCGACGTCGACGAGATCTCCAGCGTGAACGCCGAGGCCAAGATTATCAGGGTATCATCGGAATAGTAAATATATCATCCAACGACCGGCTGAATGCAGTGGTTGTCTCTACTGATCCGCGGAATCTTTCCTTGATAGAGAAACTCATAAAGGAACTTGATCAAGCTGATCCGCAAGAGGAGGTGCGAATCTTTTTTCTGAAGTTCGCGGATGCACAGACGCTTTCCGATAATTTGGTAGATCTTTTTGAAGGCGGAACTGCGGGTAGAGACCGTAACAGACCGTGGTGGGAACGACGGGAAGAGCGGCGATCGCAAGATGGTAGTAGCTTCGGTGTTCAGGGAGCGGTACACTTGGTGCCAGATTCAAGGTTAAATGCACTATTGGTTACGACGGCGTCACAGAATTTCGGGACCATTGCGGATCTCGTGAATCGACTCGATGTAAACATGCCGGATCAGGAATGGGGTACAAGGGTCTATTCGTTGAAATACGCGGATGCAGAGAATGTGTCCAACATAATCAACAATGTCTATCAGGGGGCAAACAACAATAGAGGATTCTTCTCCTTCCTCCCCCAGCGGAATCAGAGTGAAGGTTCGCTAGCAGGAAACGTGACAGCGGAGCCTTATATCACTCTGAACGCGGTGGTTGTTACAACTGCTACGCAGCGCAACTTTGAATTGATTACCCAGTTTATCCGGGAACTTGATGTGCCGACACCTGAAGGACAGAGAGAGGTCACGCGATTGATTCGGTTGGAGTATGCCAGCGCAGAGCAGACCGCAGAACTGCTGGAAAGCATCTGGAGTGAAGACGAAGGCGGCGGGCGGGAGTTTAGTTTCAGACGTTTCTTTGCATCGGGCGGACGCCTTGAACAAAAGGATATCAATTCCCTACGCGGCCAGGTAGAGATAGAGGCGGACATTCAGACCAATTCGGTTATTGTAAGAACTGCTCAGCGGTATATGCCGCAGGTCCAAGCCATGATTGAACAACTCGACTTCGTCCGGGGACAGGTTTGGATTGACATTCAGATTCTTGAAGTTACATTGGATGAAAGCACAAAACTTGGACTCGAACTTACGGCACAGGAGAACAGACTATTCGGTAAGCAACTCCGCAGCGGAAATCCGTTGGTCGGGAGTGTTGACACGCAGTTAGGGCTGGATCAGGAGATTAGTGGATTCACCTACAGCATTGCAACAAAGGAGTACATGGGATTGCTTCATACTCTTATGCGTGAAAACAAAGTGAAGACATTATCAACGCCTTCGCTGCTAACTCGAGATAACCAACAAGCCACGTGGAGTCGTGGACGTACGATCCCATACTTGCAGAGCGTAGATACGACCAGCCTACTAGGGGAGGGAGTAAATCAACCTCTTTTCAATTACGATTTCATCACTCCACCTGTTGGCATAAACATTACGCTTACGCCGCACATCGCCCGATCTCGAGAGGGATCCGATGGCAAACGTACCATTGGACTTGATATTGAACAGATTCAGGCAAGCAATTTCATTGAGTTCACTGATTTTAATGCGCCTATTACGGAAGACAGTTCAATCAGCGCATACATTGATGTCGAAGATGGGCAACAGATCGTAGTGGGCGGGATGATCAAGTCAAAGCAGCAAGAAATCGAGAGTAAGGTACCCATTCTCGGTGACATTCCGTTCATCGGGCGTCTGTTCAAGCGAACAGAAAAAGTTACGGAAAACTCCGAGATTGTCATCATTATCACCCCCCACATCGTGGATATTAAAAACCCCGAGGATCTGGAGAAGTTACAGAAGGAGGCTGACAAGTGGCGATCAAATAATGACGCGGGAGGGGCATCAACGGAGCAGTAAGCGCATTCCAATATAGTAAATGTTTAGTACATCGTTTGGTTCTTAGTATTACAATTCGTCGCGCGTCTAGCTTGGGCATATGAGCCCCGATTAGTCGGAATAAGCATTGTACTTCCCTACCCTGTGCGTTCCCTGCCCCACGCTCGGTCTAGATTGGAAAATCCGGACCGATGGACAAAACAGTTACCCAATATAAGGAAGTGCTACTGATGTCCAAGACCTCGGATATTCCCGGTTAAATACGCTCACTATGCTTCGGACGGCGGCTCTTACACTTTTCTAGTTAACCTTGTACCGATCCACGCCATAGGGATGTAAGCACCGATTAAGTCTACAACGACAAACCAGGTGGGGGACGGCAACATAAACGCAACGTAGATACCACCGAACAGAAATAGTACGCCAATCACGAGTCCCACTATTAGCTTGTAGCTAGCGGATATGAGTACGGCGACGTAGGCGCCTACTAAGGTGCCCAGAGCGTGCGCCAAGAATGGAAAGATGAAGTGTTTAGGTTCAAAGAGATGAATGGAAGCCTTGATGGATTCCATATCGGTTACATCAACACCCGCAGGGGGAAGAATGATTTGAGGTCCAGTCCAGACTAGAGCCATATTTACAGCACTACCTGCAATGAACCCTACTACGATGGCAACCACATTTCTGACTTTTGAATTCACAACACTCCTCCTCGGTCCAACGGTGAAGGTTCTGAGACATTCAGCGCGCATGTTACCGCGTTTTTGCCGTTCAGTCAACAGAAACTATGTCTCTTCTTCGTCGAAGAATAATTGATAATTTGACAATTGATGAGGGAATCTATGATACGCGATTCTCAAGAAGATTTCAATCCCTCGCGCTAATCGATTGCTTTATATTGCCGTACCCTCCTCGAAATGTTAGGTTTAATTCCTATGATTGATGGTAATGGATAGAGGACGACTTTTATTGTCCTATTGCTTTAGCTGTTTCAGTCGATGATTCGCCTTCAATTGCCGCCACAGGTTCACGCTCGCACTAAACAAGAAACCAAAACCGATCAATCCTCCGACTAGGGCAGCAAGTGCGTATTCATTCCGCATTATTCCATAGCATGCGCCTCCGATTAAGATGGTGGCGATAAGAAAATCCTGAACAGAGTTTCTTCGCGCCCGTGCCTTTACGAGATGCAGGTTTTTCAACTTCCTTTGTCTGATATACTTCGAGATTAGCTCCGGCGTAACTTGAGGCGCATATCGCCGTACTTCCTCCGCAGTCACATCTTGAACGCAACGGAATCCGATGTTCTTTGCCGCATAGTCTTGCGGTGCGTGGAGCCGGTTGGCACAACGAAAATACTGTTCCGCTGTATGATCTCGGACTTCCAGCCACGATCCGCCCCGCAGGACCTTTTGCTTTACGCCATAGTCGCTTTCCCGATATCGGTTGCCATCATAGGGTCGGTACCAATCCGCTGTCCATTCCCACACGTTGCCCGCCATTTCATCAACACCGTATGGACTTGAAACTCTCGTTCTGGCCCCCACAGGCGTGAGCCGGTCCGAGAGCAGTTGCGCGATGAGATTGTCCTTGGTATTCCCTGTCGCATTGTCCGTCTCGTCTGCGGAGTTGAACGGTTCAAATTCATCGCCCCAAGGGTAAATGCGCCCATCGACGCCTCTTGCGGCTTTTTCCCACTCCGCTTCGGTAGGTAGTCGTTTTCCCGCCCATTGGGCATAAGTCGTGGCATTATGCCACGTGACGCCGACCACTGGCAAATTCGCCTCTCCAGACCGGAAGTTCGGCCCCTTCCAATGCGCAGGAGCGACATGTTCCGTCGATTGAATGAAGCGTGCATATTCCGCATTGGTCACGGGATAGCGATCAATGTAGTATGGTGCAAGGTTCACCGCATGGATTGGAGATTCGTCGAATTTGGCGTGCCTTGATTGTTCAAGCGCGGTGCCGTAGAACGGTTCGATGTCCGTGCCCATTATGAATGCACCGGGCGGGATGAGAATTGCATCGGTAGAGTGATGGTGAACCCCTTCCTGGGTCTGGCTCATCGTCGATAGGTCCATTCGGGTGTGGAATATTTGGACTGCGACAAAGATCTAACTGCGTGGATTTCCTCAGTCGAAAGGTTGGACGGGACCAACTGAATTTCCGGTACCTCTTCGAATCCTGCGATCACCGCGCTCTCAATCTGACTACGATTCTTTGGGGAATGTCGATTGAAGTTAATTGCAGACGATTTTTCGGTTAGAGTTTCTTGATAGTTAGGGGATGTCGACGCGAGTGCCAGAATTTCAGGAGGAGGCATATCGAGTGCAATATAACCTTGATAAACACCTCCAATCCGGTTACGGCGCTGCGATAACCCCGCGATTTTCCTTCCGTCAAGCATGACATCATGCTCCGCAGGATTGGCGAGGCACGTGTTTGGTCCTACCTCCGACGCTCTGGCTATGCTGCTCTGTAGTGTGGCGGGAACACCAATCTGATGGAACCCGTTGAGCAGGCGGTTAGCGATCCAGCAATAGGACGCGGATATATCGCTGGGAATTGCTCCGCTGACGTGTGGAACAATAATCGAGTAGGTCACATCCCAGCCATGAACAACTGTACCGCCGCCGGTCATTCGGCGAACGAGCTCGACGCCGTGAGTGTCACATCTTTCCACGTCGATTTCCGCGGAAATCTTCTGAAAGTATCCGAAGCTAAAGGCGGGTTGAGACCAGTCGTAGAGCCGCAACGTTGGCTGAGGACAGGATTCTTGTCGTAGCAGAATAACCTCGTCAATCGCCATGTTTGTAGCAGCATCGTGCTTGCCTGTTTTGTGCAGCCGCCAGTTGGCTATCATTTAGTCTTCGACTCCCATAGCACGGTAGTTCGTATACATTCGAAGAAACCTGAATCTCAATTGTATGATTCGTCAAAACCTCTGTCAAGCAATTGTTCACGGTACGGTTCCTGTTTTTTGCTTTATTGCGGATTTGCAATATTGTACAATACCGAATCGTCAGTCTACTAATTGGTCAAGAGAATTACCCAATTCATCGGTGTAGTTAACACGATCAGCGCCGTAGCATGCAACATTAGCGATTGATGCGGATTTCCGATTCTCGCGTCGCGCACTACCATAGCTTCGGCTCGACCATGTTGAGGAACCCAAGTTGCTACTTACAAGATTCTTGACATGTAGCTCCTTTTCTCATTGAGAATTAGTATCTGTTTAGTGCGTCGATTGGTACGTAGCAGTACAATACATGGCGCGTACGTTCTGGGAATGTACGCCCCCGACTAGTCTGAATAAGCGTTATACTTCTATACTCTGCGCGTTCTCTACCCGCTCGGTCTGGATTGGCAAATCCAGACCTGTAGACTAAACAGTTACGAGAATAGTTAATCAATGGCGGAGATTTCGTGGCAATCAAGCGACTGAACAAGGAGTACGATAGAACCTCCCACACGATAAAAATGCCTTGTGCTAGAAAGGTTGAAACTTAGTGGTCTATTCGCTAAGAATTTAACGTATGTCGAAACCAAGTTTTTTCTTGAAAACTTGGTTTCTCCCTAAATCCCAGTGGGCTTCAAGGGAAACGGTTCAGTTAACTCATCACTAGCGATTAGCCACAAGCAATCAAGGAAATCACAAGAATCCATCAAGCGAGTGAATAGCGAGTGCGATAGAGATCCCTTCTAACCGCACCGGCACCCAACACTAACCATATTTTTTTGGAAAATAAACCACTTAGGTAAAGGAAGAAAAATGAATGTCGAACAGCTAGAGGGAAAAACTGTCGGTGCGGCTGTTTCGGGAGGGCTGGATAGTTGCACGATTACACGGTGGTTAGCCGATCGAGGTGTCAACGTGGTGTGTTTCACCGCCGATCTAGGCCAACCGGACGAAAAGAACATTGAAGAGATACGAGAGCGAATGCTTGCGTCTGGCGCACAAGAATCCGTCATTGTCGATGCCAAAGATTCGCTAGCCATGGCTGGAGTAAAGGTTATCCAGTGCCAAGCCATGTATGAGGGTGGTTATTGGAATACAACCGGAATTGCGCGCCATATAACGGTGAAAGCCCTGCTTCCGGAGATGCGCAAACGCGGCATAACTATTCTCGGTCACGGGTGCACGGGCAGAGGCAACGATCAGGTGCGTTTTCAGCTCGCTGCGAACATGTTGGACCCCGAGGTTTCGGTGTATGCACCTTGGCGCGACCCGGATTTCTTGGATGAGTTTGGCGGCAGGAAGGAAATGATTGATTTCTGCAATGCGCGAGGACTCCCCGTCACCGCCACGCATGAAAAACCTTACTCGACGGATGCAAACCTACTTGGTTTAACACACGAGGCTGGAAGGTTGGAGTCGCTTAAGACGCCTGCAAGGTTCATCACACCTGGAATGGGTAATCACCCAGAGGAGGCGCCGGACGAGGTTGAGTACTTTTCCGTAGCATTTTCGAGAGGAATACCGGTGGAGATTAACGGAAGTCCGATGACACCGCTTCAGGCTACTTTGGAGGCGAATCGAATCGGAGGGAGAAACGGTGTTGGTATAGGCATCCATACGGTCGAGAACCGATTTGTAGGCATAAAAAGTCGGGGCGTTTATGAATCACCAGGGATGGAGTTGCTCGGAAAATGCTATGAGTACCTGCTTCAACTCATCTTGGACAGACGCGCGCGCCGCGTGTTCAATCAGGTGTCGGATACCGTAGCCGAGCAGATCTATCAAGGGTACTGGTTTGACCCGGCCACTCAATCACTGCTTGCATCCATTGAACCGTACACGCGGCTGGCTCAAGGGAGCATAACGGTCGGACTGTATAAGGGCAACGTTTCATTTCACGCGGCGGGCGGCGTTCCCCACTCAATCTACTCCGAGGAAACCGCTTCAATGGAGGCTGTTGGGGACTTCGATCATACCGACTCTGAAGGATTTGTATCGGTACTGGGGGTTGGCGCCAGAGCCTTGGCTGTGGGCGGGCAAATCAAATAAATGATTGGATGAAGAAGACACTGTCGGTTTAGAACAAAATTGCCATTTGGTCCGAATAGTTCTTCTAAGTGGTCTTCTCGCTAAGTATTTAACGCATGTCGAAACCAAGTTTTTTCTTGAAAACTTGGTTTCTTCCCTGAATCCTAGTGCCCTCAAGACAACGACCTAGCCGACTCATCACCGGCAACTTGCCACATGCAATCAAGGTAATCACAAAAATCCATCAAGTGAGTGAATAGCGAGTGCGATAGAGATCCAATAAATCACAGTTCAGACAATGTGAACTACCGACACCCAACGCTTATCATAAACACTTATCGAGTAAACCACTAAGTGGTCTATTCGCTAAGAATTTAATGCTTACGAGACTGGCACAAGAAACTGTTCTACCACGCCGGTAGTTGCGGTTTCTAACCGCACCGACACCCAACACTAACCATATTTTTTTGGAAAATAAACCACTAAGTATAAATCAGACCAAGTGTTTTTTCTATCTCTCCTACGGAGCACAATATTCGATAAATGTCAATGTCATCAAGAGTTGTGTTTTGTTCTACATAGTTCGACAAATAAGTCTCAGCTTTCGATGCAACACCATTACGTTTGCATACGAGGTACGAGACAGACTCTGCCTCTAGTTCCGCTTGAGCATGAGACAATCCCAATCGACATGGAGCCCGAAAATTCTTGTCCGCTCCAAGGTGTCCCATCAGCAAATGCCCCAACTCGTGAGTTAGAGTTGCGAACTGTACAGGCGGCGCATGATTTCTATTGATTTGAATTTGGTAATGCGTATCTTCTTCGTCCGTTGATGCTCGCTTTATGATGCGAATAGATCCTGCTCTATTGTCACCCGCGTCAATTGATTTCCATATAATATTTCTTTCCTTTAACCTTTTCTGAAAATCAATCAACCTACCTAGGTCAACCATGCCATGGGCAGAGAAAGATTTCACATCTTCAGGTAATGGGTTGCCCTCTGTGTCCATCACATCATACACCAAATCGACAGGTCCAAACGGCCGAAGAATCAAGAGAGGACGAGCTCCTTCTTTAGGCCACCTCCCAAATCGTTCTGTCCAGTCCCTTGCAGATGCTGCATAACTCAATCCCGGTTTCTGGATTTGAAGTAACATCGCATTAAACGGGGCAAAGTTGCGCAGTTTCACTACGAAATCCAAGAGTTCCTTGTAGTCCTTGCTGTGCGTGTATAACTTAGAGTCCGTAATTAGCTTGGCGAGCGCCGATGTCGATTCTTCGCCTTGAGGACGATTCTTGTCAATTTGTCTTTTTGACATCAGCTGATATTCTCCACCGAATTTACGTGAAGCATTGCGGACGAGGACTACCCGCAACAGGAAGTCGTGCTCAGGAGATCATCTTACGTTAAAGAATCATAACACTGAGCGACAATCAAGCGTTTCTAATACTTATTGCGCCTTCGATTTTCTCGGCTTTATGCGCAGACCTCTCAAAGCTTGGGGTGGTGTTATACTCTACGCTGTTGGAAGTTGCGTTTTTCAAGAGTCAAGAAATGGAGCGTGAGTTTTGCAGATGGTAGGAGGGAATTCCGATTCCCGACCGTCGCGATTCGGAGATCGCTCCTACAAACCTTCGGTGCACAATTGCGCAAAATTAACCGATGCTGAGTATAGATACCATACGGCTGGTACACACGCAAAGCATGCCCTACTGAATTGCTATCAATGCTCAAACTAAATCCGGATCGGCGATGATTTCAACCATGCTTGGCCCGTCATGAGAGAGGGCGTCCGTTAAGGCACAATCCAAGTCGTCTTGGTCCGTGACGCGAATACCTACCGCACCGCAGATATTGGCGTACTCCGCAAAGTTCGGATTGTGCAGCGAGGTTTGCCAGACATCCCAATGCCCGGCGCGCTGCTCTTTGGTGATTTTCCCAAGTTGGTTGTTGTTCAGCAGAATGTGGGTGATGTTCATGCCGTATTTTACCGCGGTGGTGAGTTCAGCCATGTATTGTCCGAAACCGCCATCGCCGGATACCGCAATCACGGGGCGACCTTTGCAGCGCGGGTCGTCTTCCCGCGTTGCCACGAAAGCGCCCATCGCCGCCGGATACGCGAACCCGATAGAACCCAGATAACCGGACATCAGGATTGATTGGCGCGTGCATTCGAAATATCGACCAAATGAATAGGTGTTATTTCCCACGTCCACGGCGATAATCGCATCATCGGGTACTTGCCTGTTCATGGCGGCAAAAACGGACGCGGAGTTGATTCCTTTTCCGTGAGTCTCAAGTAGCCGTCGTTGCTTCTCGGTCCGCCAGATTTTCCAACGCTCCGCAATTTCCTGACGCTGGTTAATTGTGTCAATCTCTCCGGCGAAAGCGTGTGAAAGTAATTCTGTCGTAACGCCGATTTCTCCCCAGACGGGTACGTCGACGGCGTGAAACTTCCCTAACGTCATTGCGTCAAAGTCAACCTGGATGGTCGGTTTTTTATCCGTGATGCCCGTGTGGTTGCTGAAACTGGCACCAAGCACAAGCAAGCAGTCGGATTCGTTCATAAACCAGCTAGCGATTGGTGTGCCGCTCCGGCCGAGTACACCGCACCCGAGCGGATGTTTGTCGGAGATTAGTCCCTTGCCTTTGAAAGTCGTAATTATCGGACAATCAAGCGTTTCGGCGAACGCGGTGATTTCGGGCATATTGAAACGCGCACCGTGTCCCACGATGATGGCAGGTCTTTTTGATTTTCGGAGTAGGTCAACCGCTTCCTGAAGTGAGTCCTCTGGAGGAGAGATGGCTCGCGGTGTGACACGCCCTTCGGGCGAACCGGCTTCAGCGCCTTCCTCCGCCGGGAGCGTCTGCACTTCGTCCGGAAAGATAACGTGCGAGACTCCGCGATTGAGTATGGCACTCTTGCATGCGAGAGTCATGAGCTCGGCGTGTTTGCTGGTATGCAGTGCGGGTTGTGTCCACTGGGCAACCTTGCCGTATGCCGCTTGTAGGTCAATTTCTTGGAAGGCGCCGGGCCCGAGCACCTGAGTGTCAACTTGCCCGGTCAGCGCCAAGATGGGCGCTCTATCGACGTTGGCATCCCAAAGCCCCGTAAGCAGGTTTGTCGCCCCGGGACCTGCAATACCGAGACATGCGGCAGGCCTTCCCGTCAATTTGCCGTATGCCGATGCCGCGAACGATGCGGCGCCTTCATGCCGTATCCCGATATAGGTCATCTTTCTGGCTTCTTCCTGCTCGCGCAATGCGTCTGCCAAGCCTAGATTGGAGTGACCTACCATGCCGAATACATGGCGCACTCCCCAGTTAACCATCGTTTCTACCATCACGTCGGATACGGTACGAATTCGCGGTTGTTCCGGCGCTAATCCGACATATATCCCATCAGGTTTTTCTTGTACGGGATAGGTTTCGACTCCGTCGTCATAACCGCCTGGCGGCTTGCCCGTAAGTGGGTGAAAATCCCATCCATGCCATGGGCACCGTAGCCATCCTTGCTCTATTGATCCTTCGCCTAGCGGACCGCCTTGATGTGGGCACTTGTTGTCGAGCGCTGCATATTCTCCTTCAAATCGCGTCATGCAGAACGTCTTGTGTGCACAAGTAATCGATTTAACACGTCCCTCGGGTAATTCATCAACCTCAAGCGCCTTATACCAAATCCGTTCAGTCTCCTCGGTGTCTACATCTTCCGTGGTTCCATCTATGTTTTCATTTTCCATAATTCTGCTCCTCGCCCCTATTCCGTATTCCGTTTGCCATGTCTCGGCTCATCTCTTTCGTAAGATATTATAGTCACTGCCGCTATTGATTGCACACGCTTGTGGATAATGACATTCTTCTTTGCCACAATCTGTTAGATTGTGGCATGTGAAAACTGGCAACTTGCGCTACGATGCCGGGTCCGACTTTGCGGGTAATCACACATGTCATCATCGACTATTTACGCACAATCATAAGATGTGCAAATTTGAAAGTAGATGACTATAACGAGAGCGTAAGTCCCAATCTCAATATCCCAAACGTCTAGATGTGTCTTCGATCGCCTCTCTTAGCGAATTTACGACAACAGACACCTCGTCTTCATTTATGGTAAAGGGTGGGCTGATCGCGATGTGGTCGCCGCCTACCCCGTCGACCAAACCGGGTGCGCCGGGCATGACCAACACGCCTTTGTCGAAGGCGGAACTAACAATCATTGAAGTCACTTCCTTTGAGACATCAAATGGGGTACCTGTGTCCTTGTCGGCAACAAACTCCATTCCAATGAGCAACCCCTTTCCACGGACTTGTCCAACTATTGGCAAATTTTGCAAGTCACGGAGTTTGTCGAACATCAAATTGCCCATCTCTGCACACCGTGATACGAGATTATGTTCCTGAATGAAGTTGAGTACGGCGAGCGCAACGGCGCAAGATAGCGGATTCCCTCCGTACGTGTGACCGTGTGTAAACGAGGTTGATTTTGCGTAAATTGCGTCGTATATTTTCTCATGCGCGATTGTAGCGGCAATCGGCGTGTAGCCGCTGCTTAAACCCTTTCCCGTAGCCATGATGTCGGGAGTGACGCCCCAATGGTCAATACCAAAGTTTAAACCCGTCCGTCCGAATCCGGTTACGACCTCGTCGATAATCAGGAGAACGTTATGCCGGTCGCATATTTCCCGAATCGCGGGATAGTAATCTGGCGGCGGCGCAACACCGGCAGCAGACGTGCCCAGGATCGGTTCGGCGATGAATGCGGAGATATACTCGCTTCCCTCTTGAGTGATTACTCGTTCAAGTTCGTCGGCGCAACTTAGGCGGCAGTCGGGGTGTGTTTGTCCGTAGGGGCACCGATAGCAGAACGGAGGTGGAATGTGTGGAAAATCGAGAAGATATGGAACGTAATCCTCGCGCCAAGGGGTCCGTCCCGACATCGAAAGCGCACCAATCGTGTTCCCATGCCAACTCTGCCATCGGGTTATCACCTTATATTTTTTGGGATTTCCAGTTTCAATATGGTACTTCCGTGCGATCTTCAACGCGGCTTCCGTGGCTTCCGATCCACCAGACACGTAGAATACTCTGGATAGTCCGTCTGGCGTGAGTTCAGTGATTTTCTCCGCGAGATCGACTTGGGCTTGGGTAAGGAAGCGGCCATACGTGAAACAGACTTTGCTCGCCTGTTCCTGCATAGCGTCGACCACCTCTTTTACGCCGTGGCCGATGCTAACAACGTGGACGCCCGCGGCTGCATCAAGATAGCGTTTTCCTTCGGTATCAAATAGATAGATGCCATCACCGTGTGTTATGTATTGCCAATTCTTTTTGAGTGTCCTGTGAAAAATGCGATCTCCGTCCTGGCTCCCGAGCATATACATCTCCTTTGGGATAATAGGTGGCTGTATATCGGTTAATGTTGTGTTGTACTTATTTATCGTACAATCGACTTGAGTGTTTCGGTGTCGATGTTGGCGCCGCTCATTACCATCACTACGTTCTGGTCTCTTAACTCAGCTTTCAGCTTCTGCGCCGCCGCAATCGGAGCAGCTGCCGCCGGTTCTGCCAAGTTGTGCGTGTATCGTAACGCCATGCGAACGGCTTCTCTAAGTTCGTCCTCGCTCACCAAGACGATTTGGTGAATTCCTTCGTTGAGGATTGAAAGTGGCAGATCAAATGGCACGCGCGTAGCCAATCCGTCCGCGATAGTTTCGCATGTGCTGGTTTGAATTGTTTTTCCCGCTTTCCATGAAAGATAAATTGAAGGCGCATTCTCCGCTTGCACACCGATAATTTTTGCCTCGGGGTGAATCGCGCGTGCCACGGTGATCGCGCCGCAGGATCCGCTGCCTCCGCCTATTGGCACGATAATCGCGTCCAGGTTCGGCAACTCCTCGAAAATCTCAAGGGAGTATGTCCCCACGCCATGATACAGAGCAGGTTCAACCAGCGGGTTCAGGTAGTAGTGGCCTTGCTCGGCTTGCAAACTCTCGCACAACTCGCGTGCCTCATCAAAATCAACCCCGTGTTCGATGAGTTCGGCACCGTAAGCGCGCATCGCACTGTTCTTTTCAGGATTGTTCCCGTAGGGAACAACGATGGTGGTATGAACCCCGAATTCCCTTCCGGCAAGGGCGATCGATTGACCGTGATTCCCCCTCGTGACCGTTGCTACGCCACGCTCCTTTTGTTCATCCGAGAGCTGCGCCATGAAGTTCAGGCCGCCCCGAATCTTGAAACTGCCGGTTGGCAAATGGTTTTCATGCTTAACGTAGGCATTAAAACCGAAGAAGGTGGAAAGCTCGGGATATGGAATTAGCGGGGTGGGTTTTAGAAAGCAATAGACGGCTCGACGCGCCGAGATGACGCCTTGAAATGTAACCAAATTCAACGGATTCTCCCTTGTAAATAACCTCAATTTGCGGTACAATATTACCAGCGATTTGGAGTGCTGTCAACCCAATACCGTTTGGTATAAACATGCGTATTTGGAGCGCATATTTAGCCGCGAAAGAGATCGTTTAAGATCTCAAAATCACACCGATCATGGCGGCAAAGGGGACGCGAATGACGCAGTTTAAGTGGCAATCCGATCTGATAGAAGTAGGGGACGAAGCGGACCCGATGGAAGTTGCATATCAGAACGGTTGGACGGATGGTTTGCCCGTGGTTCCACCGACCCCGGAGCGGGTAGAACGTATGCTAACGGGTGCGAATCGTCCGGCAGATGAGGTCATCGCGCCGATTCCGCCCAAATGGGGGCGCGCCACGGTCGAAAAAGTCGCCATTAATGCCGTAATGGCGGGCTGTAAACCGGAATACATGCCCGTCATCATTGCGGCGATAGAAGCGATGACGACTGAAGCGTTCAGTTTGCACGGCATTCAGGTAACCACATCCCTCGTATCACCGCTGTTGATTGTTAATGGTCCCATACGAGGAAAACTGGAAATTAATGACGGTTTCAATGTATTTGGCCAAGGTTGGCGAAGTAATGCGACCATCGGCAGGGCTGTTCGCCTAATTTGTACCAACGTCGGCGGTGCGTTGCCAGGCGAATTGGATCGTGCGACATTCGGACATTCTGGAAAGTTCACGTATTGCATTGGTGAAAAGGAGGAGGTCAGCCCGTGGGTTCCGCTTCACGTTGATCGAGGATTTGCGGCGTCACAAAGCACGGTTACCGTTTTTGCAGGTGCTGCACCACAGGTCATTGATGACCACAGCAGCAATACGGCCGAAGGAATTCTCAACACAATCTGCCAAAATCTCGCCGTGCCTGGAATCGCCGCCGGAGAGATAGTGCTGGTATTGAGTCCGGAGCACTCAAAGACCATTGGCGACGATGGCATAGCCAAGCGTGAGGTCCAAGAATACGTTCACGAGCACACTAAGATTAGCACTACCAAAAATGGCAGAATCTCCTCTCACCAGCCTGACGACGTAGTTGTCATGGTGGCCGGTGGACCCGCCGGGCGAAGTACGATGGCTATTACAGGCTGGGGTCCTGCAACCAGATCTGTGACCATACCAATAAATACCTGATGCTATTACACCAATAGCAATTAATGCCAGAAATTATACTCCGAACTTCGATTCACAACACGGAGTGCAGACGCTGCTACTGCCTAGAATCTGAAACGATATATGCGGTGTAAAACTTCATTCCAAATGCCGAGTCAGAAATTGAGACGCATATTCAATCCTACATCGATTTTTGCGGAAACGAAACGTGCCTGTTGTCGTTTTCTGTGAAAGGAGCCAATAATGGATGCGCACATGTTGTCTCTGCCGATCAGCACCCTTAATCCGAACCAACCTTGTTCAGTGGAAACTGGCACCTCGGTTGGTGAAGCTATCCGGTTGATGCAGGATGGCAGATTCGGATGCGTGTTGGTTGTCGATGCCGAAGAACGGCTTGTTGGTATCGTCACCGAACGTGATATACTCGTCGAAGTGACCGGTAAGGGTGCGGAACCTGAGGAGGTGCGTGTTGATGACATAATGACGCCCGATCCGGAATCATTGCGTGCAAGTGACCCGATCGCCTTTGCACTGAATCTTATGCATCTGGGACATTATCGCCACGTGCCTCTGGTGTTGTCTGACGACGACAGCAGCGGTGATGAAGGCGGCTATCCGGTCGGTGTAATTTCGAGTAAGGACATTACAAATCACGTTGCCGCCTTCCTAGAGGGGAGTAAGGAGAGGAGATGAAATATGTTATACGAGGAAATCGTTGACGAAGAACTGGCAATCATGGATGAAACGCCAGATGAACCTTCAAAAACATTAAGCGCGCACGAAATTCAGGTGCCGCTAAATTCTCTGATGTCTCCTCCTGTTACTATCGAAATTGGCGAGAGTGCCCAAGATGCGATCAATTTAATGATAGATCGTCACGTCGGGCATGTTTTAATAGTGTCCTCCGGTATACTGAAGGGCATTTTTAGCGAGCGCGATGTGCTAGTGAAAATCCTAAACAAGCCGGTGGGTAATTTAAGGCAGATCCCGGTCGAACAGTTTATGAAAGCCGATCCGCAAACCGCCAACGTGAAAGATTCTCTCGACACTGCAATCCTATATATGGCGAAAGGCGGTTATAGGCATGTTCCTATAGTAGACGAAGAGAATCGTCCGGTTGGAACAGTCTCCGTGCGCGATATCATCTCCCACTTGGTTGAACATTTCCCGCAAGATGTGCTAACACTACCACCCAAGCCGATTAGAAGTGCGATGAAATCCCGCGAAGGGGCGTAACTATAGAGACGCAAATGACGATTTTCGTGCTTAAAAACGTTAATAAACATGGCAGTATGAGACGAGTATGGGGTGACATCGATAGATAGAAGAGCCTTGTGGCTTGGCGCCGCATGGACGGACGGGGAGGTGTGATGAAAAAGCAGATACAAACCATCGAGGAGGCTACAATACTGTTTGCCGGCGACTCCGGCGATGGTTCGCAGATAATCGGTACGCAGATGACCGAAGCTTCTGCAATCGCAGGGAATGACGTTGCGACGTTACCTGATTACCCGGCGGAAATCCGTGCACCTGCAGGCTCGCTGGCAGGTATCTCCGGATTTCAACTACATTTCTCGAGTGAAACCATTCACACCCCTGGCGATGCGTGCGATGTCCTCGTCGCGATGAATCCCGCGGCATTGAAAGTCAACATTGACAACCTCAAGCCGAACGGCATTCTCATTGTGAACTCAAATAATTTTGCGTCACGAAATTTAAGGTTGGCTGGATATGAGAGTAATCCCCTGGAGGATGGTTCACTCGAACGATTTCAGGTTTATTCTGTAGAGTTGACGCGGTTAACTAGGGCCGCCCTCAAAGACACAGATTTAAGTCAGCGCGAAGTCGATCGGTGTAAGAATTTCTTCGCGGTCGGAATGATTTTTTGGTTGTATAATCGTCCGATGGAGAACACGTTAAACTTCATAAAGGAACGATACGCAAAAAAACCTGAATATGTCGAAGCAAATACACTTGCGCTCAAGGCAGGCAACGTCTATTGCGACGCAACCGAGCAATTCGCCACGACTTATGTAGTCGAACCGGCAGAATTCCCGCCGGGAAAGTACCGGAATATCGAAGGCAATATGGCAACGGCGCTTGGACTCGTCGCCGCCTCGCAGAAGTCGGGTCTACAGCTGGTGTACGGTAGTTACCCTATTACCCCCGCGAGCAGCATTCTTCACGCTCTAGCGAACCACAAGGACTTCGGTGTCGTTACAATGCAGATGGAGGATGAGATTGCCGCCATCGGCGTGGCAATAGGGGCGGCATTCAGCGGAGCATTGGGAGTAACTGGAAGTAGCGGACCAGGGCTCGCCCTAAAGTCCGAGGCGTTAAATCTCGCTATGATTGCGGAGCTTCCCATTGTCGTGTGCAACATCCAACGCGCCGGGCCTTCGACGGGCATGCCCACGAAGACGGAACAGGCAGATTTATTGCAAATGTATTACGGACGAAACGGCGAGTCGCCTGTACCGATAATAGCCGCATCTCGGCCATCAGATTGTTTCGACGCGATTTATGAAGCCTGCCGCATAGCCGTCAAGTTTATGACACCTGTCATTTTCTTGTCCGACCTCTATGTCGCATTTGGTGCGGAACCATGGAGAATCCCGGAAGTATCGGAATTGGCGGCAATTGACGTGAACTTCCGAACGGAGGTAGAGGGGTTCAATCCTTACCTTCGCGATGAGGCTACGCTCGCACGCCCGTGGGTAAAACCCGGAACTCCGGGCTTGGAGCATAGAATCGGAGGATTGGAAAAGGCCGACATTACCGGAAATGTCAGTTATGATCCGGATAATCATGAACAGATGACGCATATTAGGGCAGAAAAAGTCGATCGAATTGCCGATGATATTCCGCCAACGGAGATTTTCGGACCTCAAGAAGGCAATCTTCTCCTTTTGAGTTGGGGAGGTACATTTGGTGCTGTCCGCACTGCAGTTGAGCGCAAACAAGGAAATGGGGCGTCCGTGTCACATGCGCATCTGCGACACCTCAACCCTTTGCCCAAAGATCTGCGGGATATCCTTGAACGGTTCGATCAAGTGCTTGTTCCCGAACTCAACCTTGGCCAGCTTCAAAAGTTGATCCGAGCCGAATATTTGATCGCAGCAGAAGGTCTCAATAAAGTAAAAGGTCAACCTTTTCACGTGTTTGAAGTCGAATCCAAAATTGATGAATTGTTGGAAGGTGAAGCATGAGACAGGAAACGCCCGGACAAGTCCCGGCAGCTGTGCCTACATTAACCAAAAGAGATTTTGAATCGGATCAGGATGTTAGATGGTGTCCGGGTTGCGGCGACTACTCGATTCTTGCGCAGACGCAGCGAATTCTTCCGGAATTGGGAATTTCAAAGGAAAATCTGGTATTCATCTCCGGAATAGGATGCTCTAGCCGATTTCCGTATTATATGGATACCTACGGTTTTCACACTATTCATGGCAGAGCGCCGACGATAGCCGCCGGAGTCAAAATCGCCAATCCTGACCTCTCGGTGTGGGTAATCACCGGCGATGGTGATGCGTTGTCAATTGGAGGGAACCATTTCATTCATTTAATGCGGCGAAACTTGGACATCAACGTGTTGCTGTTCAACAATCGCATCTACGGATTGACGAAAGGACAGTATTCGCCGACCTCGGAGCAGGGAAAAGTAACGTATTCAACACCGATGGGGTCCATCGAAAATCCCTTCAACACAATTAGCCTGGCATTGGCGTCCAGAGTGTCATTTGTTGCCAGATCGCTTGATAGGGACCCGGATCATTTGCGCAACGTAATAAAAGCTGCGTTTGAACACAAAGGGACCTCCTTCGTGGAGATTTATCAGAATTGCAACGTGTTCAATGATGGCGCTTTTTTCCAATACACCGAGAAAGAGACAAAGGCTGATAACACGGTGTTCTTGGAACATGGCGAACCGCTGATTTTCGGAAAGGACCGGGATAAAGGGATTCGACTCAATGAGCTGCGGCCGGAAGTGGTGTCTCTCACAGATGGTCAATACACCGTTGATGATCTCATGGTGCATGATCAGTATGCGGATGGCCCAACCCTCGCGCATTTCTTGGCTCGTATGACCGACCTGCCAAACGTGCCTACGCCCGTCGGCATTTTGCGTAGTTTCAACAGACCGTGCTATGAGGATTTCATGACCCAACAGGTCGATGCAGCGAAACGTGCAAAGGGAGAGGGTGACTTGGAAGCGTTACTGCATGCTGGTGACACATGGGAAATTGAGTAATGTCGCGCGATTGTAGAACTCTCCTGACGCTAAGGGATGTTCTGATTCAACCCTACCAGTTCTGATCTCATGAGTTTTGATGCTAGGCTTTGAGCCTGTCTCTATGAATCAGTCTCCGCACGGCGACACTGTCGTTTAGACGCGTTGGTCTTATTCGTCAAATATCTGGAATTCCGACTAATATTCTCTCCGTCAAACTCTCTCCGAAAGCTAAGGAAGACTCGGGCAATCGAATTTTAAACCAATCGTTCGCGCCACCATTTTTTCGCCCCGAACCTCATCCCTGCTTTCCCTATTGGACACGAACGTAACCGGAGCTTGTAGAAGATCTGCCATGGTCACATCGCGAATGCGTTCATCCCCATCTTCACCATTTTCAGCGGTTCGTCATTAGTTGGTTTCTGAACTTAGACACCTCCCAATCATTAGAGCCATAATTGACCGCTGCAATCTTAGGAGGTCATAGGAGCCATCCCGTACGGTAAGAGGGCTTTCCCAAGGGTCTAGCAATTTCCTTGACTTAGGCATGGCTCGACATTATGATATTGACCATCCGCGGCACGCTGCGCTGGATCTTCAACCATGACTGAAAAAACACTAAAACTTGAGATATACTCCCTTCTTTCCGGCATTAAAGACGAAAAAGATGGATGCGTCCATCGGTTAATGTCTGCTCTCAAAAACCGCCCGGGAATCAATGAGGCCCACCTAGAACTGAATGGAAATGCCCGGTTGTGCTTACACTATCAGCCATAATTATTATCAAGTGCAAAGGTTAAGCAAGTTGCTGAACGGGCAGGTGTCGAAGTTACCAAACGCTACCGTCATGACATGATTTCGATTAAGGGAAAGCACAGTACAGATTGCGTTGAATCCATTTAAAATAGGCTTAGCCAAATGAGAGGCGTTCTACGGGCGGATTTCCGGTTCGTATCCAAGACCATGTGGGTTGAATACGATCCGCATTAGCCAATCGGTAACAAATCGAAAAGCAAAGTAAGACAGTTGGGTTAAAGGGTGCAGACCAAGGGCGTCCATTCCTGGTTCACAGACAACCGCGAGCTGACTTTCAGTTTAATTTGCGGATTATGCATGCTATTAGGCTGGACAGGGGAGAATCTGTTTGAGCTTCCATTTTCCCTCAGTACCGTATACCATGTGAACACTGTAAGTTTAATTTTCTACTTCGCGGCTTACGTCTTTGGAGGGTTCGATACATTCCGCCACGTCGTCAACTCGTTAAAGGAGCGACATCTCGGTATAGATCTGTTAATGGTTGTGGCGGCAACTGGTGCGGCTTTCTTGGGAGAGTTTAGCGAAGGCTCCCTGCTGCTGTTTCTGTTTGGACTTGGGCACGCATTGGAAGAACGTGCACTCGATAAGGCTCGTAATGCAATTCACGGCCTGACGGAGTTCGCGCCTACAACGGCATTAGTAAAGACTGAGACTGGAGAATCGGCGCAGGCTGTCGATGACCTGAAGGTCGGCGCCGTAGTAATAGTGAAGCCTGGGATGCGAATCCCGGTCGATGGTGAAGTCGTTGCTGGATGCACGACCGTCAATGAGTCCGTTATTACCGGAGAATCTGTTCCAGTGGATAAAGAGCCGGGTTCTCAAGTATTCACAGGAGGGGTTAATGGAGACGGCAGCGTGGAAGTTCGAGTAACACGTCTCTCGGATGATACGATGCTAGCCCGCGTTGCGGCGATGGTCGCGGAGGCGGAAACTCACGAATCGAATACGCAGCGGATTACCCAGAAATTCTCACAAGTCTTCGTCCCATTCGTTCTTATAGGCGACATTTTCGTGATTCTGGTTCTTTTTTTCTCTGGAGTTTCATTCGGCGACTCCTTCATGCGGGGTATGGTATTGTTGGTTGCGGCCTCTCCCTGTGCGCTTGCACTCGGTCCACCTTCTGCAATGCTCGCTGGGATCACGCGAGCAGCTCGAAATGGTGTACTCATTAAGGGAGGTATTCACCTAGAGAATCTGGGAGATGTGAAAGCTGTTGCTTTCGACAAAACCGGTACCCTGACCAAAGGCAAACCGGAAGTTACGGACATCATTCAGATTGATGGGACGGACGTAGATCATTGGTTGGGACTGGCCGCAGCCGCAGAGAGCCGATCTGCCCACCCCATTGCACAAGCGATTGTAGATTCCGCTACGACAAGAGGTTTGAAACTGATGGAAGTAGCAGAGGTGAAATCAATAACCGGACGCGGGATCAGGGCCAATGTTTCAGGAACAGACGTTTGGGTCGGCAATTTACGGTTGTATAATGAATCCCACCTAAAAATTACCGCTTCAATAATCTCTCAGATATCGCAACTCGAAATACACGGCAAGACTACAATGTTGGTTGCCATCAATCAGCAGATTGTAGGCATTATAGCAGTTGCAGACGTAGTGCGTTCGGAAGTGAAAACTGTGCTTGCTCAACTGAAAAAGATGGGAATTCGACATACGATTATGCTAACCGGTGACAATGAGCGTATTGCGTCTCATATCGCTCATCAGGTAAGCCTTACGGATTTCCGATCGAGTTTGCTCCCGGAAGACAAAGTAACGGCAATTCGTCAACTCGTGGACTCGTATCGCAAGGTAGCCATGGTTGGAGATGGAATTAATGATGTGCCTGCGCTTGCCAACTCGACAACCGGCATCGCAATGGGTGGAATTGGAACGGATGTTGCCCTTGAGACAGCCGACGCTGCGTTAATGGCAGACGATCTCTCGAAACTTCCCTTTGCGATCGGGCTTGGTCGCGCGGCTCGAAAGGTTATTCTACAGAACCTTGTGATCGCAGTGGTTGTGATAGGCGGCCTAGTTGTCTCTTCAGTTTTTGGTTTAGCCACTATTGGCATTGCCATCATACTTCACGAAGGCAGCACGATTCTTGTAGTCCTAAATTCATTACGCCTGCTAAAGTACCGTCATCGACGGATATCTTAAACACCGCATTGAGATTATGATGCTCTTGACTCGTGCCTTGACGAAAATGGATAGACCTGTCATTACAGCACTGTTGTTCGCGACTCTCATGGGGTGTAGTATTGAAGGTGAATCTTCACGATCAACCGCCGGTCTAGCTGTCGTTATCGTTCTAATCTTGTTTGTTGCGTCGCTGGCGGCAGGTGCCATACCGCTGGTTGGTATTCGTACCCGAACGAACCTTTTACGATGGGCGACGAGCCTTGCCGCTGGGTTTTTAATCTCGTCAGCATTACTGGTTGCTTTGCCGGAAGGATTTAACCTCGTTTCTATAGACGAGAGTGAAACTCACATGTCACATGGGAATAAAGGCAACACCCACGGAAAAAACCAGAACGAAGTCGAGGTGCATAAACACGACAAGAAACACTCCGTCCATCATTCCTCTAGATTCGGCGCTTACCGGACCGCAGGTCTTGCTCTTCTGATGGGATTTATGCTGATGCTAGTGATTGAATCACTAGGCTTCGGTCATGATCTACACGAAGAGCACCATCACGAAGATGCTGGGGAGGACCATATACATCATCCATCTAGCGATTCCTCGCGAGGAAAAGGATTGGCAACGCCGATCGTAATTGGTCTGAGTATCCACGCACTCACCGACGGTTTGGCAATGGGTGCCGCGCTAACGGCGAACTCCATTTCGCTCACAGTACCGCTTTTGCTCGGAATAGTTATGCATAAGATGCCTGCCGCATTTAGTCTTTCCGCGTTTAGCCAACATTCCCACGGCAATGTGCGTCGCACATGGAAAGAGCTAATCCTCTTCAGCTTAGCGACGCCAGCGGCGTTATTCATCGCTTGGCGTATCTTGGGAAACTTGGACAGCTACTGGCTGGGGCTTGCGGTATTGGCTTCGGCGGGTACGTTGCTTTATGTTGCAACGGTAGATGTGTTGCCAAACGTCATTCACGGTGCGAATCGCAAGATGGTGTTTCTACAAGTGGCCATCGGTACGGCAGTTATTCTCGCCTTATTGCTCGTACTTGAATCGCTCGGTTTGGGAACACATCCTCATTAAACTGTCGGCAATGGGTTTCTAATTCGTAAAACGACTCGTTTTGGAGAAGATAATGAGAATTGACCGAATAGATGTGTATTACGTGAGTTTGCCGCTGGTATATCCGTGGCGCACGGCTTATGGTGAGGATCCTAGTATTCATTCCGTTCTCGTACGAATGGAATCCGACGGTCAAGAAGGATGGGGAGAGACGACACCTCTAAAAGCTCCGGCTTATACCCCCGAATCGGCGATGTCGGTATACCATAACATCGTCGAATACATCGCTCCAGCGCTAGTGGGCAAGTCGTTTGAGAGCGCGGACGACTTATTAAATACCTACAGTTGGGTAAAGGGCAACCCGTTTGCAAAGGCGGGGCCGGAAATAGCGTGGTGGATGCTGCAGGCAAACGTCCGGAACAAGCCCTTGCACGAGTTAATCGGTGGCGAATTTAAAAAGGTCGAAGCCGGAGCGGACTTCGGAGTACAGGATTCAATCGACATGTTACTGGAAAAGGTTCAAGGCGCAGTTGATGATGGCTTCAAACGGGTAAAGCTCAAAGTCCGTCCAGGCTGGGATTTGAATATGTTGCAGGTAGTCTGCTCTACGTTTCCCCAGCAAACGTTTCACATTGATTGTAATTCCGGATATTCGTTGGATGACATCGAATTCTTTAAGAAGGTTGACAAGCTTGAGTTGGCGATGATTGAACAGCCGCTATTCCACACGGACCTACTAGACCATGCCGAATTGCAGAGACAGATTCAAACGCCGGTATGCTTGGACGAATCCATCACGTCAGTTCGTACCTTTGAATGGGCGTTGAAGTTGAAATCCTGCCAGATTCTAAATCTTAAAACTGGTCGCGTGGGCGGTCTGTCGGTGACGGTCAAATTGCACGATATGGCGCGGGACGCCGGTATACCGTGCTGGGTCGGGAGTATGTTGGAAAGCGGGATCGGTGCAGGAATACTGGTTGAGTTAGGGACGCTCAGCAATTTCACATATCCGGGCGATTTATTCCCGAGCCAATTCTTCTATCGCCAAGATTTGACAGAGCAGGAATTGGTTCTGAATGATGACTGCACCTTCACGCCGTCACGAGTTGCTGGAACTCCCTACAAACCGGTACTGGAGCGAGTGAAGAGTGCTGCATTGCACAGCCATACGGTCGAGGAGAAGTGATCGGGAAAATTCCGGTCTCCAGATTCCGACAACAATTCAAGAGTCAATCTTGAATGAATTGCTATGCCTTGGGGAACTGAGTGCTACATGCCTGGAAGTTCCATCGTAGTTGAATCCTCGCAGTACGCTACACTAAGCTTGAAAGTAGAAACCGAGTTTTAAAGCTACAACTCGGTTTCGATTAGTCATAAATGAGTCAGACAAAAGCTGCGCGTGATTCATTGACGGCTAAAGATTCTGACGGTCTCAGGCGCTTTAGTCGGCAGGCGCTGTTCCGCTAATTTATCCTCGGGGATATAATTGGAATGATCAGCTATCTTTCCATGCGTCAGTGCGTACACTGCGACATTCGTCATGAATCTATAGACGCCGGGAGAATAGTGCACCGCGCGAGTCGGAAGGCTGACAGCTTCCATGGCGCACATATAATCGCGCCTAACAATTATCACAGTCAGTTTGTCACCAATTGATATCCCTTCAAGGAAATTCCGCCTCTGCGGCCTCGTTCCCCACCAGAAAATATCGAAACCGACGGGCGGGCCGCCCATCTCATAGTAGTTGCTGTATATTTCGTGGTCGTTGGAAATGCGTTCAATCTGATATTCGGGCATGACGTATCGCATTTGAGCCAGAAACAGACGAGTCATAGCTTGCGCCGGAGCGTTGACGCCGCAGTCGTCAAATACCATGAAACCACCCTTTTCGATCAAATATCTACGCAGCCCTGCCGCCTCCGCTGGAGAAAACCGATTGTCTAATCTCCCGCCGCCGTATTGACTTCCAAGTAGATTGTAAGAGCGAACAACGGAGGGGTCGTGCCCCGTCATGAAGACGAGCGGACTCTTTTGCAGGTTTGCATCAGTCAGCCTTATCGATCCGCCTTCGACATTCATGTCCGCTTTGATCTTCGTGCGTTCGTTTATCCATTTTGTCAGGGCATTAAGTGACGATGAATCAGCCCACCAGTCGGAAAGATTGTGACGGATCCGGGCGAAACGCAGGACGCCGCGAATATCTCGCCCCATGCCGACTACCGCACCCCCTGGCTCGCCTCTCGGCAGCGGTGCCACTTCAACGTTGCCTAGTCGAATTTTACCGGTGACATCGGCGAGCAGTTCTGCATCGCGCGCGGCACCGACACTCTTGACCATGGAGAGTCCTGGGATACCCGGAGAACCAACTGTGTGTTGTACACTGACGCCTGAGATACCGCGGCGCGCAGAACCTATTGTCGTACGAAGTCCGCTTTCGACCGGAGCAGAAAATTCAAGTGCCTCGGGAGCATCGGAAGTCAGCGGTGCGACCGTTGTGTCCGGACGGGATACCGCCGCGTTGGTGGTTATGACCGTCGGGACTCTAGGCCGGATTGGAGCCGTGATCGTAATAACCTCGTGGGTAATGTCTTGCGCGACCTGCGGCTGCATACTAGGGCGTGATGGAGAAGTAATTACGTCTCTCTTTGCAGCCGAAACCAGTTCCTCAACCACCGGACTATGTTGTTGCTCGGTCGATCGGATCGGCGGTTTGACAATATGCGGGGGCCTTGGCCGTCTTCGCGGTTTGTCCGGTTGAAGGATGTCCACGCCTATAAAATTCTTGAATTCTTGGTTTTGGCTCAAGAGATACAAACCCGCCACTAATGCGATAATTATGTGGAGAATTACTGATGTCATAAACGCGCTGGAAGTTCTCTTGGTACTCATGGCATGCCTCCTCAATTCGTTGGCTCAATCGTCAGGTTGAGTGAATCGCTGGCGCACTAATCCACCATCACCTCATGAACGAATGTCAGACGTTAGTTTATTGGCGCTAAGTAACCGAACCTACTGTCCGGAAAACACCCAAAGATTGTTGCTAGAGCTTGGAAATTCCCGGATTCGGGATAACCTAAAGATAGAAATTACCGTTCTACTAGCAAGAAGCCGCGTTAAACGGCGACCAAGAAATGTCATCGCGCGATAGACATTGATTCTGCGGAAGGCCATAAGAGCAAATTATGTGCCATGCCCTTTAAACCCTTTAGTAGTGGGATTTTCGGGCAGATATTACTGGAGTGCTACGGCTCGACGTGCCCAGAATTGGCTAATCTTTCCGTGTCTTTCTGTACGAGATGGTGCAATAGTCCGGCAGTCCGTACCATAAAGGGACTCGCAACGACAGGTGTCTCGCATCGTACATGTGAACAGTATTCCGACTACAGAGATCGTGTAGCCAGAGTGTCAACTTGTGCTACGTAGCTGGCGACTAAAGTTGCCAGAGTTTCAGCATGGCAAATCAGCAATCCTTTTCACCCATATCAGTACGAGCGGCAGTTATTGGCATCCTGTTGATTCCTATTAACACTTATTGGCTGGCTTACGCGGAGATGCTTTGGCATACCGCGCATTTGACGACTGTTGCCCTCTCGGTGAATGTACTCTTCTCCCTGTTGATAATCACGTGGTTAAATATAATAATCCGGCGGGTCTTGCCTAGAGCGGAACTCAGTCAGCAGGAGATGCTCGTCATTTTTTCAATGGTTGCCGTGGGGAGCGCCTTCACGGGCCACGACAACATGCCGCGTTTAATGGGGCTGATGCCTTATGCGCATCGTTTTGCAAGCCCCGAGAATGACTGGCGGGCGCTTTTCTTCCACCATCTTCCCGACTGGCTCATCATCTCTGATGCAAGAACGGTTCAAGACTTCTACCGTGGAAATCGGAACTTTTTCACGGACGGCTATCTCAAGCATTGGATTACTCCGATATTTTCATGGTCGATTGTTATCTTTCTTTTAATGGTTATCTTCCTTTGTCTGACTGCGATTATCCGAAAACAGTGGGTCGAGAATGAAAAACTTTCGTATCCTATAATCCAAATCCCATACGAAATTACAGCGCGGTCGGGGACGATATTTGGGAAACCGCTTTCAATAATCGGCTTTTCCATTCCTGTAATCATTGGCCTAATCAATGGATTTCACGACATCTTGCCAAGTCTACCTCGAATCGTCACCGACTATGACCTAAACGTGTACTTCACACAGAAGCCGTGGAACGCACTCGGAAGCCTGCCGATTCGCTTTAACGCACTGATGATTGGAATAGCGTTTCTTTTGCCCTTGGATCTTCTTTTCTCTTGCGTGTTCTTCTACTTTATCAACAAGGCGCAGCTTCTAATTGGTAGCACGGCGGGGGTCCAGAATATACCCGGATATCCGTTTTTTGGAGAACAGGGCGCGGGTGCCCTGTTCGCTTTGTTGGTCGTCGCATGTTGGAGCGGGAGGAAGCATATCTCTCGCGTGTTTCGTCAAACCGTGCGACCGGAACGAATGAGCGACATGACCGAACCCATCCCCTATAGGTGGTCCGTGATTGCGTTGTGTCTCTGCCTGCTTCTGTTAATGAGTTTTTGCGTTCAGGCGGGAATGTCGGTTTGGGCTTTTGTCGTTTTCATAGGGGTATATCTTCTTATTGTTGTTGGACTTGCGCGTATGAGAGCTGAATTGGGGCCGCCTGTGCATGGTATCGGCTACGTCACACCCCAATACTTGATAGTATCAATGTTTGGTACGCGACGGCTCAGAGCTCCGAATTTGACGATGCTTTCGCTTTTAAATTGGCTTAGCGGTGCTACGTACGCATCCTTTCGCACACATCCGATGCCAGATCAACTTGAGGCATTCAAACTCGGAAATCGGACGGGAATCCGAAATCGGACCATGTTCGTTGCATTGCTCGTTGCTAGCGTCGCCGGTATTATGTCAAGTCTATTAATCTATCCCTATACCATATATAAAACCGGAGTCGCCGCAAATGCGGAACAGATTCACGCTGGTGGATTGGAAACGTACAACTTTCTTTCCTCGTGGATAGTTAAGCCCGAACCGACGAATTGGTTAGCCGCCCTAGTTCTAGCTTCCGCGTTCTTTTTCAACCTTGGGGTGATGGTTATTCGTACTCGATACATTTGGTGCCCTCTCCACCCGGCAGGCTATGTTATCGGTCTTGCACCGAACACCCCTGAAGTCATTTGGTTTTCGCTCTTGGTTGCTATGATCGCAAGGTGGCTGATACTCAAGCACGGCGGAATCAAGGGCTATCGACGCGCAATTCCATTTTTCGTGGGATTAGCAATTGGTGAAACGCTAATGAGTTGCATCTGGGCTATACGCAGCGTTGTATTTCATACCACATAACCTAATGATATTTGGGTGCGGTTAGACTTTGTGAAAGTTAGAGCCTGTTTGTAGAGTGCAATCAAGCGAGTGAATAACGAGCGCGATAGAACTCCCATAGCAAATCCTGTGCAATGTCGAGTGATATTTTGTAACACGCCATTATCCCTGTCGGAATAATTCATTCAGCAAGTGACCCTCTTGTACCGCAAACTGTTAGTTTGCGGACCACAGTCTAACAGATTGCGGTACAGATTTCCTTCTCTAAGACTGGTTCTGAGAAAGTGTTACTTGAGAGAGACTGGCGAATGTAGAAGTCAGTGTGATAACAGTGGGACAATCTTTCTCGTGATCCTGAATAATCTCCCCTACCTTACACATGACATTTAGCTTGTTTCCAAAAGGTTGTCGAGTACATACAACTAGCCACATTTGTGTTGACAATGAGGCGGGAAAGCGTATAATTTTCGCTAGTCAATCTTCTATGGTAAACACGCCAAGGAACGGGTTTGGTGAATCCCAAAATAGGGTTCTAGGGCTGGCAGACACCTAAGGTGTGAAGCCCGCGGAGGGGTGAGTCCCGTTAGGGTAAAGCATTGAGAACATCTCATGAATACGCATCTTAGTGGCGCGGAAGTAGATCTTTACCGGAGGAACGGATTTCTCGTAGTTTCCGATTTTCTGACCCGTTCAGAACTCGAATGCTGGCGTGACGCGGTACACGAATCCGTTGATGAACATATCCGCCAGAAAGCCCCTAACAACCAGAAAGAAGACGGATATTACAAGCACGTTTTCATCCAATGCGTTAATATTTGGAAGACCAACGAGAAGATTAAACAGATAGCAACCAATCCTCGCCTAGGTAAGTTGGCGACAGACTTAGCCGGTACATCGGGAGTTCACTTATATCACGATCACGCATTGATAAAAGAACCTTGGGCAAATCCGACCAATTTTCACATTGACAATCCGTACGATCCATACGACTCTCGACAGGCGATTATGCTATGGGTGGCTCTCGATGATGCCACAATGCAAAACGGCTGTATGTATCTACTTCCCGGAACGCATCTTAAGAGCCATTTCAAGTTCACCGGCGTGCTCGAACGGGAGGGTGTTGGCGGTTTATTTGATGAATATCCGGATTGGATGGAGCTAGAACCTTATGTTGCAGAGGTTAAGGCCGGCGACGCGGTGTTCATTAGTGGTATGATAGCTCATGCCGCCGGTCCGAACATGACGCCGCGACCGCGCAGAGCTTATGCAATGCTATTCATGCCGGAAGGCGCCACCTACAACGGTCGTCGGAGTGGACTTCCCTACGAGTTGGTCGAAACGTTGAAGGTCGGCGATGTCATACCACATCACGTGGAGTTGCCTTTACTTTTTTCATACGGAAGTGACAACTGAACTTAACGGGCATTGCCAACGATAAGCGGAACGCATTTCCAATTGCTAGTTCATCTAGAAAAGTTAGAAGGGCATCCATGATGTCATTCAGTATAGTAAGGAACACATGAGGAGCCATTCTAAAGGAATTAACCTTGTCGTTGACACTCTCGTAGCTGAACCGGGACAGAGATTGGAGGGACATCTACATGTTGGCACGATGGCGGACGGTACCCGAATACAATTGCCAATCGTGTTGATAAACGGTCGCCAACCCGGAGCATCACTTTACATTCAATCTGTCAGTGATGGCGATGAGTTGAATGGTATCGCTGTCGTTCATGCACTGCTACGAGACATCCAACCCGACAGTTTGAACGGTAGAATCATCGCCGTACCCATCGTGAATTTTCACGCCTTCCACGCTAGACAAGCCTATAGCCCAATTGATGATAAGAAAATGAACCGGTGTTTTCCGGGAAATCCCCATGGAACGTCGAGCGAACGAATTGCTCATCGTCTCTTTACGAGCGCCATTTCTCAATCGCATTATTGCATCGACCTTCATCAGGGCGGAATCCATCCGATGATCGACGAAGTTCGGGTTCGTGTGAACGGTAAACATCCTCAATATAAGGCCTGTCTTGAATTAGCGCGTGTTTTTGGTATTGGCTACATCTTCAGTCAAAAGGGCCCTCAAGGACAACTAGCCCAAGCTGCCCCGGACAAAGGCATTCCGACAATCGACCCGGAACTGGGCGGATGTATGGGATGGAACGCAAATAGTATCGCGAAGGGTGTGAGGGGAGTCCGGAACGTCCTGAGGTACTACGGCTTTATTGAAGGGAGCCCCGACCCGCCTGAAAATCAGATTGTCGTAAATAAGTTGATTTCGTTGGTGAGTAACGATGGTGGTTTCATTTACTATAAGGTGAACCTCTACGATTATGTGGAGGCTAATCAACCGGTCGCCCACATCTGCGATGTGTTTGGCAATCTACGAGAGAAGGTTCTCGCACCGGAAAGCGGAATATTCTGGTCGCATTTGGCGTCTCCGGTAGTCGCCACTGGAAGGGTCATTGGCAAGATTGGAATTCCACGCGCCAAGACGTAAATTATCCACGTTGAGTCTGTGTAGGGCTCTCGTCTTAAGGTCATGCCGCCGTTTCTCGGAACGTACGTCGGAGAAGAATTACTCGACACATTTGGCGCCTGTGTGAGAGGTCTACCATAAACTTGATCGGAATTTCAGCGTCTTTTATTTAGTGTACACTAATCTCTTGATACGGGAGAAGAAAAGAGTTCTAATGAAATGGTTACATGCAGTTAAATTCCTGACAATCTGTTTCATACTTAGTTTGATGTTAGCGCCGAATGCCTCCAAGGCCGATTGGTCCGCATGGCGAGGAGCGGCTCAAAACGGTACCTCCTCGGAGACTGGTTTGATTTCCACCTGGTCGCAGGAAGGCGAAAATCTGATTTGGAAGGCGGAATTCATTGGTAGATCTACCCCTATCGTTCTCAACAGGCGTGTGTATGTTGTCGGTCGCGTTGGGGAAGAAATCACGGAGCAGGAAAAGGTTGCTTGTTTCGACGCGGAAACGGGAGAGTTGCTGTGGGAACATCGATTCAATGTCTTCCACAGCACGATTCCATTTAATCGACTCGGTTGGACAAGCCTTGCCGGCGACGCGGAGACCGGGTATATTTACGCCCACACAATAAGTGGAGTATTTGCTTGTTTTGACGGAGAAGGCGCGATTGTCTGGTCACGCTCGCTCACGGAGGAGTTTGGGCGTTTCACTGGCTATGGTGGACGCGTTGTTACGCCCGTGGTAGACAGAGACCTCGTCATTTTGAGTTTCCTCAATACGAGTTGGGGGAGCCACGCCGCCATGCGCCACCGTTATTTTGCTTTTGACAAGCGCACCGGGGACGTTATATGGACGGCAACTCCCGGCGGCCGCCCCAAAGACACGACCTATCCCGTATCGGTAGTTGCCGAGATAGGCGGACGACGCCTATTGATTGACGGGAATTCGGATGGTCATGTGTATGCGATGGACATAAACTCGGGAGAAAAGGTATGGGGTTTTCAGGTTAGTCAGGGTCCTCTAAATTCTTCGGTGGTGGTAGACGGATCGCGGGTCTATGCCAGCCACAATCGAGAGAACACGGACACAACGGTCATGGGGCGCGTAGTCTGCATTGACGGAACGGGCACGGGTGATGTTACCAAATCGCATGAAGTCTGGCGCGTTGATGGGGTTGAGGCGGGTTACAGTTCACCTGCATTTCACGATGGTCGTCTCTACGTAGTGGATAGCGCGGCAAACCTACATTGTCTGAACGGCGACACCGGCCAAACCCATTGGACACATAGTCTCGGCACGGTTGGCAAAGGATCTCCAGTGGTGGCAGATGGAAAGATATATGTCACCGAAGTGAACGGCCATTTCCACATCCTGCAACCGGGCGCGAACGAGTGTACATCGCTTGACACCGAACAGATTGAAAGAGATGCCGGGCGCTACGCGGAGATCTACGGCTCTCCCGCTATAGCCTATGGTAGAGTATACTTTGCCGCCGAGACCGGGATTTACTGTTTGGGAGACAAGGAATCTAGCTTGAAAGTACCTGTGGATTCTGATGTTTCGATGAGTAAACAAAATCCGTCGAGCACTCCTGACACAACGACGAGCGATCCTGCCTTGATCCAAGTTCTTCCCGCCGAAGTCTTGAGCGCACCCGGTGAAACGGTTCAATTCGCCGCCCGTGCCTATGATGCAAACGGGAAGCTATTGGAAGGACAAAACGGTGTTTGGTCACTCGACGGATTGGAAGGTGTAATCGACAACAGCGGAACCTTGAAACTTGAATCAGGTGATGTTGGGAGTGCCGGTACCGTGTCGGTCCAAGTTGGCGAGGTAAGTGATACCGTGCGCGTTCGCGTCATCCCCGAATTGCCGTGGCACGAAGATTTTGAATCAATCGAGGAAGGAAAACACCCGCCGCATTGGGTGCGTGCAGCGGGACGCTATAGTGTCCGCGACATGGATGGAAACAAGGTTCTAGTAAAGCCGCCTGCGCGTCGCGGACTGCAACGGTCCAACGTATATATCGGTCGTCCAAACATGAGCGCTTACACCATTCAGGTTGATCTCATGGGTACAAAGCCAAAACGCAATCTTCCCGACATGGGACTAATCGCCAATCGGTACACGCTAGAGATGCAGGGCAATCACCAACGGCTTCAAGTGCTCTCTTGGCGCTCGGACCTCCGGATGGCGAAGTCGATTGACTTCAACTGGGCCCCCAATGTTTGGTATACCATGAAAATGACCGTTGAACTAATTGACGATAAAGCGGTTGTCAGAGGTAAAGTTTGGCAGAGAGATACGCCCGAACCTGACGGTTGGACGATTACTGTCGAAGACCCACTGCCGAACCGCGAAGGAAGTGCGGGAATTTACGGTTATTCTCCTGCCGAGATATATTATGACAACCTTAGAGTTTGGGAGAATTAACGACACGCTCCGTAGTGGTCGTCTCGCTAAGTATTTAACGCATGTCGAAACCAAGTTTTTTCTTGAAAACTTGGTTTCTTCCCTGAATCCTAGTGCCCTCAAGATAACGATCTAGCCGACTCATCACTGGCAACTAGCAACAGGCGATCAAGGCAATCACAAGAATCCATCAAGCGAGTGAATAGCGAGTGATCAAGGAAGTGAAAAACGACCGCGATAGAAATCCCATAGAGATCCCATTAATCACAGTTCAGACAATGTCAACTGCCGACACCCAACACTAAACCATTTTTTTGGAAATCAAACCAATTAGTGTTGGTCCGTTAAAACCCCATAATATTTCAAGTTGCGTTTTTCACGAAAAAGGACTAATTAATGTTACAGATACAGAATTCAATTGCCGGCACTGTTGCGCTCATCTTAGTGAGTGCGTTCCTACTTCCAGTCACCGTGTTCTCAGAACGGGTGGAAGACATCGCAATGTGGGGATTTACGCCACAACGTAATCTTGTCTCCGATGAGACTGACCTGCCGGAAAAATGGAATCCGAAGACCGGGGAGAACATCAAATGGAAAGCAGAGCTGGGATCACAATCCTATGCGGGACCCGTTATTATAGGCGGTAAAGTGTTTGTTGGAACTAACAATCAAGCTCTACGCAATCCCAAACTCACCGGTGATCGCGGCGTGATCATGGCTTTCAACGAGGCTGACGGCGCATTTCTATGGCAATCGACGCATACGAAACTGCCTGCGGGTAGAGTAAACGATTGGCCGCAGCAGGGAATCTGCTCCACTCCTTTCATTGAAGGAAATCGTCTCTATTACATATCAAACCGCTGTGAGGTGGTGTGCATCGATACCGAAGGATTTAGAGATGGCGAGAATGACGGGCCGTTTACAAATGAAACCGACGCGACCGAGATTGATGGCGACATTATATGGACATACGATATGATGGAGGAACTTGACGTTTTCCCTCATAATCTTGCCACGTGCTCGCCGGTTGGCGCCGGAGATTTGCTCTTCGTTATTACCGCCAATGGTGTTGATGAAGGTCACATACACATTCCGTCGCCGTTTGCCCCCAGTTTTATTGCTGTGAATAAAAACACGGGCGAGCTAGTTTGGGAAAGTGATCTGCCCGGCGAAAACATCCTCCACGGTCAATGGTCAAACCCTGCGTACGCTGAAATTAATGATGTACCTCAGGTGATACTTCCCGGCGGTGACGGCTGGGTGTATTCGCTTGAACCGGAGACGGGAAAACTTATCTGGAAATTTGATTGCAATCCCAAAGACTCCGTGTGGGAGTTGGGCGGAAGAGGGACACGCAACGCCATTATCGCGACGCCAGTAATACATAACAATAGGGTTTACGTCGGAGTCGGGCAGGATCCGGAGCACGGAGAGGGGGTCGGTCACCTCTGGGCGATCGATGCCACGAGCACTGGAGATATAACTGCGACAGGAGCAGTTTGGCACTTTGGGGACGAAAATTACAATCGCACAATATCCACTGTTGCGATCCACAACGGGTTGCTGTACGCGGCGGACCTGAGCGGTTTTTTCTACTGCCTTAATGCCGAGACAGGTGAACACTATTGGACCTATGATACGTATGCCGCAATTTGGGGTTCTCCATTCGTAGCTGACGAAAAGGTATACATCGGCGACGAGGATGGAGATGTTTCCGTTTTCAAAACAGGCAAACAGATGGAGCTAATCTACGAGGTCAATATGGGTAGTGCGGTTTACACGACACCTGTGGCAAAGGACAAGGTGCTGTACATTGTGAGTCGAAACACACTTTTTGCGATTGCCGAGAAGTAGAGGGAAAACTCACATTAAACACGCCTTCGTTTAATACACTGAACCGCTTTGAAAGTTATTCCAAGATAGCTGTAGGGTGGGCACTGCCCACCATTTCTCGTAGGATGCGATCAACCAACTGAATGAGGAGGGATTAACTGACTGGATAAGGAAGGCGATAGTAGATCCTGTTAGCAAATCCCACGCAATAGAGATCCCTTTCCAACCGCACCTACGAGGCAGGATAAATACTGGTTCGGTTAGGAAACCGAATCTACCGCAGTGTATTGATAATTTTGTGTTGCTATAGCAATAAATGGGTTTAAGAATTTGCTTGCCACTCAGCTCCGGTGGAGGCGAACCAAATGCCATACATTACAAGTGTAGAGCGAATTGGAATTCAGAAAGGATTGCAACAAGGATTGCAACGAGGATTGCAACAGGGAGCTCTGGAGGAAAGTCAGCAACTGATTATTGAAACACTTGATGAACGGTTTGGCGCTGTTCCGGCTTTCATTTCTGATGCCATCCTACAGATTCGAGATCACAACCAACTCCGAGCTCTGCACCGTCGTGCAATCCGAAGTACATCAATTGAAGAATTCCGACAGAAACTGAATAACAATTGAACATGCCAGATTGCCCCTATTTTTTAGGCAATATCAATCTCTAATACAGTCATGGAGATCTTAAGTCAACCTCTTCTTCACAGCGTCGAAAAGGCACGTTGTCAACTGGATGCTCATGTTCGTGAAATCGTTGGGTGGCATTTCAGCCCAGATACGGGTTGTCCGTTTTGGTTGGAGTTCGCGGATAAACTTGCATTTGACCCGCGCAAGGAAATCGGGGGTTACGACGATTTAAAACTCCTTGGACATTTTCAAGACGAATGGTTGCGCGGCGGACCGGTACGACGTTGGGTTCCAAAAGCGTACGCGGATGAACCGGTTTATGTGTTTGAAACAGGAGGCTCTACCGGGATTCCCAAATCTCGTATCAGCATCCGTGACTTTCAGATTGATTACGAGATTTACAGCGAAACGCTTTCCGACACAAGTTTTCCGTATGGAAGTGATTGGCTGATGCTTGGACCTACGGGGCCAAGACGATTGCGTCTCGCCGTAGAACATCTAGCGCAGCATCGAGGGGGAATCTGCTTTCTCGTGGATTTAGATCCGCGATGGGTGAACAAGCTCATCAAGTACGGGAAACATCAGGAGTTAGACGCCTACAAAAGCCACGTCGTCGATCAGGCGCTGAACATCTTGCGAGCGCACGAGACAATCAAGTGTCTGTTCACGACGCCAAAACTACTTGAGGCGCTCTGTGAGAAAATCTCATTGAAGAAGGCAGGTATTCGGGGCATTTTTTGCGGTGGAACCGAGATGAACGCGCAATTTCACCGCTTCGCGCGGGAGGAATTGATCCCCGGGATAGACTTCGTTCCCACCTATGGAAACACGTTGATGGGATTAGCGTGCTGTAAACCGTTCGATCCCGCCGACAACTACGCGATCATCTATTATCCACCCCAACCGCGCGCGGTTATTGAACTGGTCGCCCCGGAAAACACCGAAGAAACCGTTGACTACGGCGGCACAGGTCGAGTCATGCTGACCACCCTAACCAAAGAATTTTTTATGCCGCGCTTCCTCGAAAGAGATGAGGCGGAACGGGCAAAACCCATTGATTGTTACCCTTGGGATGGTGTTGAGAACCTCAGGTTATTAACGGAGTTAACAGAGTCGGTCGTCGTGGGCGTGTACTAACCAGCTACAGTCACTATTCAGATTAGCAGTGCTGGAGAGGCTGGATTGGCAGGAAAACCGTTGGATAACCGGCGCCGAGGTCGAAATCACCAGACGTTGTCGAATCAGTCGACTATTGCTCCTTCAAGATTTATAGAATGGCACCGTTGATTGAATGAGAGGAACAGATGGCTAACAAAATCGAAAAATTGTTTCGTGCCCCCTATTCTATGCCGAATGGGTTGCAAGTGACCGACGATGGTATATGGGTTGTCGATCAGATTACGGATAGGGTTGCTCTACTTGAGATGAAGGACACGTCTGAGTACGGTGTACCAAGAGTCATTTCGGAGATTGCGACCGAATCATCCAATACTAGCGGGATGACCTATGGAGGCGGATCGCTTTGGCTGACAGCGAACGGTGGAGGGAGCCGGTGGAGACCGGCCCGTCCAACGGACGCAAACACGGGCGATTCGGACATACTCAGAGTAGATCCGAAAACGGGCGACACCACGGACCGGTATCCGTTACCAGGCGGGGGCGGAACACATGGTGTTGAATACGACCACTACGAAGACGGTTGTGTTTGGGTCCAAACCCTCAAGGATGATGTGCTGCATAAGGTCAAGATCTCCGGCTGGTCTGTGCAACACACAATTCCCCTGCCGTATACTCGTGGACACGGTATGGTGCGAGTAGATGACGGTATCTGGGTCGTACACACCTCTGACCGCGTCATCGTCAAATTAGACTTGAACGACGGTCGAGAATTGGATCGAATTGAAGTGCCGGAGCCGCATCCCGAACCGCACGGATTGTCAATCTTCAACGGGGGTTTCGTCTATTGCGATGCGACTTCCGGATGGGTGACAAAGATAACGCTATGAGGCTGGGATCCACGTTTTCATTACCCACCAAAATTTAAAGTATAGTAGCCATGATACATATTCCGATTCTGCGGTCTGGACGTTCGTATAAAAGTTTGAGCACGATTCTAGTGCCTCATATCAAGACGGGCGAACCGGTTGCCCGTGTAAGTCAGGCGAATCAAGGATTGATTGCAAAGGATTTGCATGAGATCAGTGAGAATAGGCGGGCACTGGAAGCCTTTTCCGTATCGGAGTTGTTGGCTATTTGTAAAGAGGCGGCACAGCTCTTTGCAGAATCGGAACTACCGGTGGATGGTACATCACAATCTCCGGACGACTATATACATTGCCTCTCCGCAACCACAGGAATGCCCGAATCGCTATGTTGGAAAAACATGGCAAAGATACGGTTGGTACTTGAAGAGCTTGAGGCTATCCTCGGTGGATTGACACGTGGACTGGATCTCTCGGTTCTTGATGCGGGCTGGGGCGTTCAAGATGGGCGGCATCTAAGTTATGTACCACAAACCGATGTATTGGGGGCTGTGCTTCCAAATAATTCCCCCGGTGTACATGCCCTCTGGATTCCGGCGGTTGCACTTAAAACCCCTCTCATTCTCAAGCCTGGCAGTCTGGAACCGTGGACGCCTTTTCGTATATCGCAAGCACTCATTGAGGCAGGTTGTCCTGCGGAAGGATTTGGGTTTTATCCGACCGACTATTCGGGAAGTAGCGAGATTCTGTTGCGGTGTGGTCGATCTATGCTATTTGGCGGAGGAGCCACGGTTGAACCGTGGAAAACGGACTCACGTGTGCAGATTCATGGCCCCGGTCAGAGCAAGATTATCCTTGCCGAGGATACGATTGCACAGTGGGAAGTCTATGTGGATTTGATGGTTACCTCCGTTGCAGAAAATGGGGGTAGGTCATGTATTAACGCTTCGGGAGTTTGGGTGCCGTCAGGAGGCAGAGAAATTGCGGAAGCATTGGCAGCACGTATGTCACAAATTGAGGCTAGACCGCTCGATGATCCGAAGGCTGAGATAGCCGCGTTTCCCAATCCGGAAGTTGCCCATCACATGTCAAATCTTATTGATAATCACCTCAAAGTCCCGGGCGCAACGGATGTCACGGCAATCGTTCGAGGGCCGGAGAGGATTGTTCAAGTGGATGGATGCACATTCCTATTGCCGACAGTCATTTGGTGTGAAGATTGGCAACACCCCTTGGCAAACACCGAATTCCTATTTCCCTTCGTCAGTATCGTCGAAGTACCTCAGAAGGCTATGTTGGAGCGCGTTGGTCCCACGTTGGTCGTGACAGCCATCACCGAAGATAGCGGATTTAGGCGTGATTTGCTTAACTCACCGGCGGTGGATCGATTGAATCTTGGGCCCATTCCCACAAATCAGATCTCTTGGGATCAGCCGCACGAGGGAAATCTTTTTGATTTTCTGTATCAGCAGCGGGCGTTACAGATCGAGTCAAGCAGATGACGAAGTTAGAGATGCTCTCCTTCGATTTTCAACCATCCTCCCGCGTGGTCTTCGGGGAAAACTCGTTAAGCAAGTTAGGGAGTTTGGCGAAGGAACTGGGAGCACATAATGTCCTGGTTGTCACCGACCCCGGTGTTGCTGAAGCGGGCATCGCCGAAAAAGCAATTGATTTTCTGAGAAAGGAATCTGTCAGTTGCGCCGTGTTCAAGGAGGTAGAAGAAAATCCGACTACGAAGCATGTTGCTAACGGAGCGCGATTTGCTCGCGAAATGGGAGAACTAGATCTCATCGTAGCGCTAGGCGGTGGAAGCGCAATGGACTGTGCAAAAGGAATGAACTTTATCCTTACAAATGGTGGAGAGATGAAAGACTATTGGGGTATGGACAAGGCATCCAAGCCCATGATGCCATCAATTGGAATTCCAACGACTGCCGGGACGGGCAGCGAAGCGCAGTCTTTTGCGTTAATTGCCCAGCAAAAAAGTCATGTTAAGATGGCGTGCGGCGACAAAAAAGCTCGGTTTCGAACGGTCATTCTCGATCCTATGCTGATAGCTAGCGCACCCGATGACGTAAGGGCGAGTTCAGGGATTGATGCTATCTCCCACGCCGTGGAGAGCCATGTCACAACGCGTCGGAATCCGGTTTCACAGCTATTTTCGAGGGAAGCATGGCGTTTGCTTGAGAACGGCTTTGAGGCTGCAATTACCAATCCGGCCAACCTTGAGGCTCAGAGCCAAATGCTGCTCGGGGCGCATTTTGCCGGCATTGCCATAGAAAATTCAATGCTGGGGGCCGCGCACGCTTGTGCCAATCCATTGACCGCAAGATACGGAATCACTCATGGGGTTGCGGTTGGACTGATGCTTCCGCATGTTATCAAATTCAATTCTCAGGTAGTGTGCGAACATTATCGAGAGCTACACCCCTCATCGCTTTATGAACGTACCTGTGAATTGAAAACCACAGCGAATTTGCCTAGTATGCTGCGTGATTTTGAGATTGATGAGGGAGATTTGCCTAAATTGGCAGAAGAGGCTTCGAATCAATGGACGGGAAAGTTTAACCCGCGGCCTGTTAATGAAACCGAGTTGCTTCAGCTTTATGCGTCAGCCTACTAAATTTCATCAAATCTCATGCCTTGCGGTTTTGGTTTTTATAGGCTGTATTCTACTTCACTCGGTTGCGCAAGGTAGGGTTTCCTCTGACGATTGGCCCAGCTTCCGAGGCAATTCGGAATTGACGGGGGTTGCTACGAGCAAGTTACCTGACAATCTCGAATTGCTATGGACATATCAAGCCGGGGAAGGTATTGAGTCAACCGCGGCTATCACAGGGGAAACAGTCTATGTAGGTTCGTGGGACGGGTATCTGTATGCGGTCAGCCTAATAACCGGGGAACTCAGGTGGAAGTACAAAGCCTCTAACGAGATTAAATCATCGCCGTCCGTGTTTGGAGAGGTGGTTTATTTCGGCGATGAAACGGGGAATTTTCACGCGGTTGATGCCAAGACAGGCGCAAAACTGTGGATTTTCCGTACCGAAGCGGGTATTATTTCATCGGCAAATTTCGCCAGTGGTCGCGTCATCTTCGGTTCCTATGATCAGTATTTGTACTGTTTATCCATTAAAAACGGTTCTCTGATGTGGAAGTTCCAAACCGAAGGCTATGTGCATGGCTCCCCGGCTATTTCTAACGGTGCCGCGATTGTCACCGGGTGCGATAGTTATCTTCGCCTCATCAGTTTGGAAAACGGCAATGAGGAAAAGCACATAGAGTTGGGGGACTATATCGCCGCCAGCCCGGCGACGCTAAATCATCGTGTTTATGCCGGAACGTTCGGGAATCGGGTGTTGGGAATTGACTTGCGAAGCGATAAGATACTTTGGCGCTATGAGAATCCGAAAAAGCAGTTTCCGTTTTATGCTTCGGCTGCCGCTACCAACGATATCCTCATTGTTGGCGGCAGGGACAAGATGATTCACGCGCTTAAACCTGAAACCGGTGAGCTGCTGTGGATCCGTCCTGTGAAGTCACGAGTGGATTCCTCGCCAGTCATCGTTGGCGATCGAGTGTTTTTTGGAACCACGGGCGGAGTCATATACGGGTTGAACATTCATTCGGGTGAGCAGGTATGGGAATTTGTTACCGGAGCTTCGATTATGGCGTCACCGAGTGTTGGCGGCGACAAGTTGGTGATTGGATCGGACGACGGCGTTTTATACTGTTTCGGTAAAAAGGACGACGATGAGTAATCAAGGCAAAAAAATAAAGTCGGAACCCGCGACGACACGGTTAGATTCAGAAAACACGGATGTCGGGAGCGTTTTTGTCTCGAATTACCCTCCGTATTCCTTCTGGAGCAAAGAAGCTGTCCCGGATGCAATGGCGATGTTGGATGCATCTGCGTCCCCGGGAGCACAGTTGGGACTTTATCTGCACATTCCATTTTGTCGAAAACGGTGTAAATTTTGTTATTTTCGAGTTTATACCGATAAAAACAGTTCTGAAATCGAGACCTATCTTGATGCATTGGCTAAAGAGGTTGAAATCTACAGTAGAACGCCGGTAATCAGAGGACGACCTCTGTCATTTGTCTACTTTGGAGGAGGTACGCCGTCCTACATTAGCGCCAAACATTTGAGGACGCTCGTCGATCGGCTGAAGAAAGCAATTCCTTGGGATGGCACAGACGAGATTGCTTTTGAGTGTGAACCCGGCACGCTAACGCAAACCAAGTTAGAAGCTATCAGGGAAATCGGTGTAACCCGACTGAGCCTCGGTGTCGAAAATCTCAACGACGAAATCTTGGCGGAAAATGGGAGGGCGCACCTTTCCAAAGAAGTCTTCCGTGTCATGCCTTGGATTAAAGCGCTTAATTTCGATCAGGTGAATATAGATTTGATTGCGGGTATGGTTGGGGAAACGTGGGAGAGTTGGCGCGAAACGGTCAAACAGACTATCGATTTGGATCCTGATAGTATTACCGTATATCAGATGGAACTGCCGTTTAACGCCACTTATTCACAAGACATCCTTGGCGGTAAAGCCTTGCCCGTAGCGAATTGGAAAACCAAGCGCGAATGGCATAACTACGCATTTGAGCGGTTTGAACTGGCTGGATACGGGAATTCTAGCGCATATACAATGGTCAAGAGTGACAAACCGCGCAGATTTGTTTACCGCAATGCGGTTTGGCAGGGGAGTGACATGATGGGTACAGGCGTTGCTTCCTTTTCGCATATCAACGGCGCACACTATCAGAATGCGACGGGTTGGAAGGACTATATCGGTTCACTTGAAGCCGACCGACTGCCATTGAGCCGCGCGTTTTTAACAACCCCGTCAGAGCGTCTTACACGAGAGATGATACTACAATTGAAACTCGGAAAAATAGAGTCATCCTATTTTCGCGAAAAGTTTAATGCCGACATTCTGGAAGAATTTGGTTCAACCTATAAAAAGCTGCAAGACGAGGGGATGTTAATATTCGACAAAGATGCAGTGGAGTTGACGCGGAAAGGCTTGCTTCAGGTGGACGGGTTGTTGCCGGAGTTCTATGCTCCCAAATATCGGAACGCGCGATATACGTAATCCATGACCCGTCCTGAATTAAATTGACATGAATTACTCCGAATTACTACACTATTCAAGAAGTCGGTCGTAGCAGCATAAGCGTGGTTAGTTCCTCGTCAAGACATCGGTCTGCTATGGGAAAATTACAAGAAGTCGTACCTATCTATACGATTGGCTACGGTAGCCGTTCGATTGAACAGTTCATCGAAGTGCTGCGAGAGCATGAGATTGCGTATCTGATTGACGTGAGGTCTGCTCCCTATTCGCGCTACAAACCCGAATTTTCCAGAGAGCCCCTGGAGGCGGAGTTGTTACGTCACGGAATCCGTTATGTTTTCATGGGCGACACGCTAGGTGGCCACCCTGATGATGAAGGATGCTATGATGCTAATGGGAAAGTGGATTACGAAAGGGTGAAGAAGACCGAAAGCTATCAGACTGGGATTAAACGCCTTCAAACAGCGGTCGCACAGAAACAATGCGTTGCTCTCATGTGCAGTGAGGGAAAACCGGAACAGTGCCATCGGAGCAAACTTATCGGGGAGACTATGGAAAGGCGGAACATGCAGATAACTCATATTGATGAAAACAATGAGCTACAGTCTCAAATGCATATCATCGATCGCCTTACCGGGGGACAGATGCCGTTGTTCGGTGAAGATACGTTCCAGTCGCGCAAGCGGTACCAGTGATCGACCATGAAACCTAAGATTGTTACCATCGGAGTGTATGGATTTGATGAGTCCAGTTTCTTTGAAGCCTTGCGTGAAGCAGAGGTTGATACCTTCTGTGACATTCGCTCCCGGCGGGGATTGCGTGGTGCAACATACGCATTCGCCAACAGTCAGCGTCTGCAAGGACGACTTGCGGAGCTAGGCATTCGCTATATTTATCGCAAAGATCTCGCGCCAACAAAAACAGTTCGTGATAAGCAGGTAAAAACAGATAAAGCAACGAAAACTGCCAAACGCATGCGCACAGTATTGGACAAGGCGTTTATCACGGCTTATTATACTGAATGTCTTGCAGAATTTGATCCCCTCAGTCTGCTGAATGATCTTGAAGCAAACGCACAGGTTGTGGCGCTCTTTTGTGTTGAAAAGGAACCCGAAGCCTGTCACCGCTCATTGATTGCAGACAGACTAGCAACAGAATTAAAGTTGGAATTGGAGCATATTGTGCCATGAAAGTTCTGATTGTTGCAAAAACCCGAATGGGTGGCGGCGCTTGCATTGGCGCGATTACAGAGCAAGGAGAAAGCGTCCGCCTCGTTCCGTTCGACAGCGACCCGCATGACGGAGCCAATCGCGAATATAATGTCGGAGACATTTGGGAGATTGACTCCACGCCTGCAATTAATTTAACTCCGCCACACACGGAAGATATCACGGTTAAGGAAAAACACCGACTTGGCACTGCAAATAATCTGATTGATACTATTGAACAGTTCATGCCGCCGGAATTCGGAGGACCGAATGTCCTATATGAAGGGTTGTTGCAATCGGCGGAGAGTGGTGCGCTGTACGTCGCCGAAACGAGCGGAATACCCCCATACAGCACAACCTTCTGGCGTCCCGATAAGCCGCTTGAGCGCGATACAGAGGGAAGGCGTGTACGGTACCGATACCCAGCCGAAAATGGCGATCGCATACTTACTTTTGTGGGATTCCAGGAGCCGCTTGAGACAATCCTTCAAGGCACGCTCCTTCGTGTTTCTTTGGCACATCCGTGGCGTCCGAAAGATAAACCGTATGAAGAATTGCGTTGCCATGCACAGATATCCGGTTGGTTCCTCACGGAAGCGGGCCAAGGAAAAGCGGCACTTTCAAATGATGTTGTCCCTACCCTATCTCAGACGATGTCTCCATCGCCCTTAGAAATTCTCGGAAACGTATTTGGGCATGCACAGTTCCGTTCATTGCAGGAAGAAATTATCAACCATATTCTAAACGGCCATGATGCGCTCATTGTCCTACCAACTGGTGGCGGAAAGTCGCTCTGCTATCAGTTGCCTGCACTCATCTTTAATGGCGTAACTGTTGTCGTTTCTCCGCTCATTTCGCTAATGGAGGACCAAGTAATGCAGTTACAACAGCGGAATGTCAGCGCTACTTATCTCAACCACACGGTTGAGTATTCAGAATACGTTGCGACGATGAAGCGTGTCAAACGGGGCGAAGTCAAGCTGCTCTACATGGCTCCTGAAACGCTGATGCGACCCGAAATACTGTTGATGCTAGATGAATCGAATGTTTCATGCCTTGCTATTGATGAAGCCCACTGTATCTCACAGTGGGGGCACGACTTTCGTCCAGAGTATCGAGAATTAGTCACTGTCCGAGGACGGTTCCCCAAAGCCGTCTGCCTCGCGCTCACAGCCACTGCCACACTGCGGGTTCGAGAAGACATTGGACAGTTGCTTGGAATTCCCGATACGGCCCAATTCATAGCTAGTTTTGACAGAAAGAATCTCTTCATCTCCGTACAGTTAAAGGACAGTGTTCGCCTACAAGTGCTTGAGTTTCTAAATACGCATCCCGATCAATCCGGCATAATCTATTGCCGGACCAAGAAACAGGTAGAGTCATTGTATCAAGAGTTGGTGGCAAGCCAGATTCCAGCTCTCCCTTATCACGCGGATCTTGATGACGCTACCCGCAAACGGAATCAGGAGTCATTCATCAACGGCGACATTCAAGTGATGGTTGCAACAATAGCCTTTGGGATGGGGATTGACAAAGAAGATGTTCGCTTTGTGTTACATGCCGGATTGCCGGATGAGCCTGAATCCTATTTTCAGGAGATTGGGCGCGCGGGACGGGATGGGAATCAGGCGGAATGTCACTTACTTTTCGGCTATGACGATACGATTATCATCAACCATTTCATTCAACAAGGCGCGCCAACTGAGCGCGAGGGACGGTTGCAACGCTTAAATGTGTTGGTTGATTGGGCGACTTCTAGCGAGTGCCGGCGTAAAAGGTTATTAGCTTATTTTGGCGAACAATACGAGGGCGAAAGTTGCGGAATGTGTGACAATTGCCAGAATGCGGAAATGGCAAGAGTTGACCTGACAGTATCTGCTCAACAATTCCTCTCGTGTGTTGTTGAAACAGGGAAGATATTTGGTGAAGGACACGTCATAAATGTGTTACGCGGTTCAAGATCACGAAAGGTTGTCAAAAACAGGCATGACAGACTCCCAACCTACGGTATTGGTTCAGGGCACGGTAAAGAAGAATGGAAACATTTAGCATTTCAACTTGTTCAGTATGGATTATTAAACCGAGATTCACGACACGGTAGTCTCCGAACGACTGAGAAGGGACAGGCAGTGATAAATGGCGACATGCAATTCTTGGGATTGCCGTGGAATTCGGCAAACCAAAGAGACAAGGATCGTTACAATTTGAGAAGGGAGCACGAAAACGGCAAACACCATTCCGTGCTACGCACAATGACAAATCCACTTAAGTTATACGATGTTCCTGCCGAAATAGAAGAAGCTCTCTTTATACCTGAAGGTGAGGATTTTGAAAGTTCACAATTCGAAAATCTTGACCTCACATTTGATGAGAAGATTCACAACTGCTCTGCCTACATAAAGAACATTCGCGTTCAGCAGAAGGCTTTGGGGGCACACATCCAAATCCTTCAAGCGGAAGTCCGCGAACTTCAGCGAAAGCGAGAAGAATTGGAGAACAACCGAAAAAGCGTTGCGCAATACATCAAAAGACTGCTTGAATCTCTCGGACTTGAAAAAGCCGGTAACTCTATCCACCGTGTGCGTATCGCCCGTTCTCCACTCACTGTTGAAGTAGATATGGAAAAACTTGAACCCATATGGATTAAGCGAACAGAGAACGTGTACGCCGACAAGCGCGGAATCATTGAACACATTAAGAAAACAGATGAAACCCCAAATGGGGTCAGGCGTATCGAAAACACTCACCTTCGTGTAAGTTAAAATGGACAGTTAGTGCCACTCACGGAGATTATTATTAGTAGTCTGCAGCTTTGGATTACCATTTTAGGTCTTGAGCTCTAAAACTTTGTTGCGATGGAATAAGATAGGAAGGATCACTAATGAAGAAAATCACGGGTTTATTGACAATATGCTTGTTGTTTTTTAGCGGTCTTTCGATTGTTGATGCTTCGGATTGGCCGCAGTGGCGTGGTCCCGATAAGGATGGAATCTCTCGGGAAACGGGGTTTCTAAAAGAATGGTCCGACGGTGGTCCCCAAGTCCTCTGGAGAGTCTCACTCGGTGAGGGCTTTTCCGGGATTTCTGTCGTTGGCGGACGTGTTTATACGATGTTCTCGGAAGGGGATGATGAGTTTGTCGTTTGTCTGAATGCCTCAAATGGAGAGGAGATCTGGCGATTTCGGTCAGACAGCAACTACCACGAGTCGATGGGCGGCAACGGACCTCGTGCAACTCCTACTATCGATGGAGAATACCTTTACACGGTTACCGCGCAAGGCAAATTGTACGCTTTGAACATTGCGGACGGAGCGGAGGTATGGTCGCACGATCTACAAGCAGAATTCGGAAGCAAAATGCCCCGATGGGGAGTCTGCACTTCACCATTGGTTGAAGGCGATTTGCTCCTCGTTGAGGTCGGCGGGACGGATGGAAAATCGATTGTCGCATTTAATAAGACAAATGGCGAAGTCGTTTGGAGTTCCCATACAGACATACTTGGATACTCCTCCCCGATTGCCGTGACAATCGGTGGGGTTCGACAACTGATTGTCTTCACCGGGACTCAGTTGGTCTCCGTAGCACCCGATAACGGAAAACTTTATTGGACGCACCCTTGGCGGACGGAGTATGATGTCAACGCCGCTACTCCGGTTTTTATCCCGCCGGACAAGATTTTCATCTCCTCGGGGTACGGAAAAGGAGCAGCGGTGGTGCAAGTCAGAGTTGTGGCTGCTCCTGAATCTAGCGACGGAGAAAATGAAGCAGAGAAAAACGGTGTCGAGATAAGGGTTGTGGAGATTTGGAAAAATGAAAAAATGAAGAACCATTTTGCCACTTCGGTGCTTCACGGAAATTACCTTTATGGTTTTGATAACGCTATCTTGAAATGCATTGATGCAAATACCGGCAGTGAGAAATGGAAAACGCGCGGGTACGGTAAGGGCACGCTCATGCTTGCAGACGACCATCTGATTATTCTCAGTGACCGCGGCAAATTGGGGTTAGCCGAGGCGACCCCTTCCGCTTATAATGAAGTGGCGAACGCAGAGGTGTTGAGGGGGCTGTGTTGGACGGTGCCGACGCTTGCCAACGGCAGGCTCTATGCGCGAAATGAGAAAGAGATGGTCTGCTTGGACATGACAGGGCAGAATTAGGGTAAATAGGACTTGCGAAAAAACAGAGTAGTAGGCACACTCCGTGTGCCGTAAACCACTCCAATCAACGATTGGTAGGAGCGATCAAGCGAACGGATAGTAAGTGATCAACTGAGTGGCTAGCGAAGGCGATAGCGCTCCAATCGAGATCCCTCTCCGAATCGCGACCTCCCTGCTTGCATTAAACACTTATCGAGTAAACCACTAAATGGTCTATTCGCTAAGAATTTAATGCTTACGAGACTGGCACAAGAAACTGTTCTACCGCACCGGCACCCAACACTAACCATATTTTTTTGGAAAATAAACCACTAAACGAGATCTAGCCAAAAGCGTGCGTTTCCATGTTGTAGAAAATACGGTATACACGATTGCTGATTGCAACTGTGGACCTTGATTTGATACAGTTTTAATACTAAGAAATAGGAAGGGTTACTAATTGAAGAAAATTTCAGGGTCCTTAATCATATGCTTGTTGCTTTATGGCGGCGTGTCAGTCGCCGGTGCTTCAGATTGGCCGCAGTGGAGAGGTCCCGATCGAAACGGAATCTCACGCGAGACGGGGATTCTCAAGGAATGGTCTGACGGCGGTCCTCGAGTGCTTTGGAGAGTACCACTCGGAGAGGGCTTTTCCGGGATTTCCGTCGCTCAGGGACGTGTCTATACGATGTTTTCGGAAGAGGATGACGAGTTTGTCATATGTCTCGATGCCTCGAACGGCGAAGAGATCTGGAGGTTTCGATCGGACAGCACATACTATGAGTCCGAGGGAGGCAACGGGCCGCGGGCAACACCGACAGTCGATCGGGAGTTCCTCTTCACGGTGTCCGCACAGGGTAAATTTTACGCGTTGAATAGTATGAATGGAGAGCAAATCTGGTCTTACGATTTGATCAGAGACTTCAATAGCTATATGCCGAGGTGGGGGTTCAGTTCTTCGCCGTTGGTGGAAGGCAATATGCTTTTGGTTGAGGTCGGCGGCAACAATGGAAAGTTTATCGTGGCTTTTGATAAGACGAATGGTGAGGTCCTCTGGAGTTCCCATACAGACAAACTTGGATATGCATCGCCTATTGCCGTTACCATTGGCGGGGTGCGGCAACTCATTGTCTTCGCGGGTCTTCGGCTGCTCGCCGTATCAACCGATAGCGGAGAGTTGCTCTGGAGCTACCCGTGGCGAACGGGGCGGTTTGATGTTCATGCTGCTACTCCCATTTTCATCCCGCCGGACAAGATTTTCATCTCATCGGCGTACGGAAAGGGAGCGGCAGTCATACAGGTCAAGGTGATGGATTCTCCTGAATCTGACGACCGGATCAAGATGGAGGTCAAGGAGGTTTGGATGCATGAGAGAATGCAGAACCGGTTGGCGACTTCGATTTTGCATGGCAATCACCTTTACGGCTTTCACAAGACTATATTGAAATGTATTGATGCAAATACCGGCACCGAAAAATAGAAAGCTCGCGGATTCGGCGAAGGTACGCTCATGTTTGCAGACGGACACCTGATTATTCTCGGCGACCGTGGCAAGTTGGGGTTGGTTGAGGCGACACCCGCCGCTTTTCATGAAACGGCGAACGCAGAGGTGCTGAGCGGATTGTGTTGGACTGTACCGACGCTTGCCAACGGCAGGCTCTATGCACGAAATGAGAAAGAGATTGTCTGTTTAGACATGACGGGGCAGGATTAGCGTAAATTACCATGACCACGAAGCCAATGTCCAACCGAACCAGACACGCGGCACGAATAGAATGGCTTGTTTGCGCCCTGCTTGTGATTTGCTTGTCCGGTTGTGACAGAATTGTCTCGATAATGTCCGATGACGAAGATGAGCGGAGGATAAATGAAGATGTTCCCATCGGTGTTGTCGTGGCACTGACAGGGAAACACGCCGAACCGTATGGCTTCCCTATGCAACGCGGATTTGAATTGGCAAGGGAAGAGATTAACAACCTCGGCGATGTCAATCTCACGTTTATCACTGTGGACGATAAGAGCAGTGCGGACGGAGCGAAGGAAGCTGTACGGTACTTGGTGGACCAAGGCGTATCTGCCATCGTCGGGCTTGCTATCTCGACGCACCTTAAAGAGGCTGCTCCGATCGCACAGCAGAATAGAATTATCGCTTTTAGCTCGGTCTCCTCCGCTGCCGGTTTGAGTGGGATCGGGGATTTTATCTTCCGCACCAGTCTCGCCACAAATATAAGCATTCCCAGCGGCTTGACAGTAACTCAGGAGAAACTCAGCTATAAAAAAGTGGCACTAATATATGATGAAATCGATGTCTACTCCATAAATAGCAATGAAGTGCTAAAGGGAGCACTTGAGGTAAACGGAGTCGATATTCTTTCCATGGAAACCTTCCAAACCGGCGATATCGATTTTTCTCGGCAATTAGCCAATATAGTTGCGACACAACCAGACGCACTTTTTATTTCTGCGCTTTCACAAGAAATAGCGCAGATTATCACGCAAACATCCGAGGTAGGCGTCCCCGACAGTATTGACATTATTGTGCCCGATTTAACCATGAATGAAGTCCAAAAGGCGGGCGATGCCGCTGAGGGCGCAATAGGTTTTATCGGATGGTCTACCATATCAGACGCACCCGGTAACCAGGCCTTCGTTAAGAATTATCGAGCGAAATATAATGGTATCCAACCCGAACCGTGGGCGGCTCAGTCTTATACAACCCTCTATGTGCTCGCCAACGCAATTAAGACGGCACAATCGACGGATGCGACCGCCATTCGGGACGCACTCGCACAAACGACGGACTTCCCCACTATTTTAGGAAGGACAGGCGCGTTCTCTTTCAATCCTGACGGCGACGCACTGTATGACCAAATAATAATGGTCGTCAAGGACGGAGAACTTCAGTTCTTTGACTAATCGGTAGCAAAGACGTCTATTGAGCGCCTCCTGCCGCGCCCGCCAGCGGCTCAATCTTATGACGCATTCAGTATACTTTGCGCCGCTATCGTCGAAGCGGCGTCGCTAGACGCTGCGGCGAACCGGGATGCCTTGGCATTGACGAAAGACTTTGATTCCAATTTGGGAAACTTCTCGTTCGATGAAGACGGCGATGCGATCTATGAGCTTGGGGAATATCGATCATTATTCCCTAAAGGAAATATACAAATAATGCTATGGAGAATATGAATATGAACCGATGCTACGCTTTGTTTGTTGCATTTGTAGTGAGTCTAGTTGTGGTCGTTCCTAGAGTGGGCTTCGCGCAAGTGGAGCAGTGGAATACGAAAGCGGACATGATGGGGCCCCGGTTATTCTTCTCCGCTACTGCGGGAGGCGGGCACGTTTATGTGATGGGCGGTATGCTTGCGCAGGTTATGCAGACCTCACACGCCTACAACCCGTCCACTGACGAATGGAGCGAACGTGCAGACATGCCAACCGCGCGAGCCGGGCTGTCCAGTTCCATAGTCGATGGCAAACTTTATGTCATTGGGGGCTGGACCGATACCGAGCCCGCGATTTCAACCGTTGAAGAGTACGACCCGGCAACGGACACGTGGCGGCAGCGAGCCGATATGCCGACCGCAAGGGCATTGTTCTCGACCGTCGAGGTTGACGGAAAAATATATGCCATCGGCGGTATAGCAACGAATATGGGCCCCGTACTGGCGGCGGTTGAAGAGTACAATCCGGGGACGGACACGTGGACTAGGAAGGCGGATATGCCGAATCCGAGATCGGGTATGGTGGCTGCATCCGTCAACGGAAAGATATACGTTATCGGCGGTGCGCCTGCGGTTCAGGGGCCTGTTTTGTCAACAGTTGAAGAATACGACCCAAGAACGGATTCATGGACTCCTATGTCAGATATGCCAACGGGACGAACCGGATTTACGGCAGAGGCAATCAATGACAGGATTTATACTATCGGCGGAACCACAGTCGTTCAAGGTCCCGGCATGCAAACGGTAGAGGAATACCACCCGGCGATGGACCAATGGACAACAAAGTTGGATATGCCTACAGGTCGTGTTTTTCTGCAGTCGGGGGAGGTGGGTGGAAAGATTTATGCTCTGGGAGGCGTTGTGGCAAACATCGGCCCAGAAGTTCTCATGACTGTCGAAGAATATGATGCCGGGGTTGTGTCGACCGCAGTAGAATCGATGCTGAAAGTCGCATCAGTTTGGGGGACAATCAAGAAAAACTGACATGATAAAAGCTCTAATCTTCGACTTCGATGGACTCATCCTTGACACGGAAAGCCCCGTCTACGAATCTTGGCAGGAAATATATCAGTTCTACGGTTGCTCGTTGCCCATATCGGAGTGGTTAAAGTGCGTTGGTACGGCAGATGCATTTGACCCGTATGATTACCTTGAAGCGGAGCTTGGACACCCTCTCGATCGTGCAGAACTTCATCAGAAACGAAATGCGCTGAAGAGCAGTCTGATAGATTTGGAATCGGTATTGCCCGGCGTAGAAGATCGAATCGCCGAGGCTCAAACACTGGGACTACGGCTCGGAGTCGCTTCCAGTTCACCGAGAAGTTGGGTAGTCGAAAACTTGACCAGATTGAATATAGAACACCACTTTACTACGATTAAGTGCTGCGAGGACGTGGAGCGCGTAAAGCCAGATCCCGCTCTATATCTTGAGACGTTACAAGCATTGAGGGTGGAGGCGCCCGAGGCCATCGTGTTTGAAGATTCGCTAAACGGCGTAACGGCTGCCAAGCGAGCCGGTATATTCTGCGTGGCTATTCCAAATGCGATTACCCGACATTCGTCGTTTGAATTGGCTGACTTGCAGTTGTCCTCTTTGGCGGATATGTCGCTTGAGGAACTCATAAGCGCTACAAATGGCACGGCTCCCGAAAGGTGAGCCATCACGCGTATGAGCGGTATGCACCTGACGACGATTCAACTGGAGAAATTGGGGCGAGTGATTTCTTCAGTCTTAAAAGGAAACGCATTTTATCGGAGAAAACTATCGTCAGCCGGTATCCATGAAAAAAATCAAATTAAATCTTTTGACGATTATCGACGCTTGCCGTTTACTACAAAGGAGGAGTTATCCAACGACCAAAAGGCTAATCCGCCGTACGGTACAAATCATACCTTTTCCCATGACCAATACGTCCGGATTCATCAGACATCCGGAACTACCGGTGCACCTTTACGTTGGTTGGATATTGCGGAAAGTTGGGATTGGTGGGCTCAGTGCTGGAAAGCAGTATATGATGCCGCGGGAGTGACGTCTACCGATCGCATCTTTTTTGCATTTTCGTTTGGACCTTTTATCGGATTTTGGAGTGCTTACGAAGGAGCAGCGCAAATAGGGGCTTTGTCAATTCCCGGCGGGGGAATGACGTCACTGCAGCGATTGTCCGCAATTCTATTTAACGACATTTCGGTTCTTGTTTGTACGCCGACCTACGCACTCCACCTCGCCGAAGTTGCGGAAGCAGAGGGTATAGATATTGCCCAATCAAGTGTCCGTGTCACGATTCACGCCGGAGAGCCGGGAGCGAGTATACCGTCAACGAAGCGTCGCATTGAAAGCGCGTGGGGAGCGAAATGCTATGACCATATCGGAGCAACGGAGGTCGGCGCTTGGGGTTTTGAATGTCAGGAACAAAATGGCGTTCACTTGAATGAGAGCGAGTTCATCTTTGAAGTCGTTGACCCGGTGACGGGAAGTTATGCAAATCAAGGTGAATTGGTAATTACGAATCTTGGGCGACTATGTATGCCCGTCATTCGATACCGAACGGGAGACCACGTGAGGTTGTATTCCGGGGAGTGCGAATGTGGTCGCTCGTATCGCCGCTTGGATGGTGGTGTCATCGGGCGGCTTGACGATGCACTAATCGTTCGAGGCGTCAACGTTTATCCGAGTACGATTGAGAACATTGTGCGAGAGTTCCCGGAAGTAGTGGAATTTGCCGTAGACGTGTATCGTCGAGGGGCTCTTGATGAAATGGAAATCAGATTGGAATCTAACACCTCGGAATGCTTTGCTCTTGAGGATGAGGTTGGAAAAGCGATTCGCAAAGCCCTGGGGCTGCGCGTAGCCGCAAAGATCGTCGATCACGGATCGCTGCCGCGATTTGAGTTGAAAGCGCGCCGGTTCACGGATCATCGTTAAGATGGCAATGGATAAACCATGTACTGGAATTTAGCCGCATGAGACGACGCGAATTTCTCAAACTTGCCCCTCTGAGTGTCTTGCCTCAATGGCTATCTGGGTGTTCGGGAGTCGGCGATCTTTTTAACGACTCCGTTGGAGATGAGCAGTTTGCCCTAGCCGGATTTCGAGTTGATACGCTAGTATCAGGATTGGATACCCCGTGGGAAATCGCCTGGGGACCTGACGACATGATTTGGATAACGGAGCGCCGTGGAACCGTCCGGCGCGTCGATCCGGTCAGCGGACTTTCAGCGAGCGTTGAAAATGTTGAGGTAACGGAGATTGGTGAGAGCGGCTTGCTGGGAATGGCTTTCCACCCCGACTTCGATGCACAGCCTTTTGTTTACCTCGTCCACTCTTATAGTGTCGGCAACGAAATACGAAATCGACTGGTGAGGACGCGCTTCAACGGCATTTCGCTTGAAGGCATGGAGGTGTTGCTGGACGATATTCCCGGTGACGGTATTCACAACGGATCGCGCCTCGCCATAGGACGTGATCGCCTTCTCTATATGACCACCGGAGATGCCAATAGCCCACATCTCTCTCAGGATTTGGACTCCGTTGCCGGAAAAGTACTCCGTTTCACGTTGGACGGTCAGCCCGCGCTGGGAAATCCGTTTGGCACGGCGATATACTCATACGGCCATCGCAATGCTCAGGGATTGGTCTTTCATCCCGAGACGAACGACCTCTACTTAACGGAACACGGTCCGGCGGACAACGATGAGGTCAACAGAGTCGAGATTGGACGGAACTACGGATGGCCTAACGTTCACGGTTTTTGCGACAACGATGTTCGAATCGAAGATGATTTCTGTGAGCGAAATCGCGTCGCCGAGCCGGTGGCAACTTGGACGCCAACCGTAGCCCCATGCGGCGCGGATTTCTACAACTCAAACCTCATACCCGGCTGGAAAGGGAATTTTCTCTTTACCGCTCTTAGAGGGGAATCGCTCATCAGATTGATGCTCTCTCCGGATGGCAGCCGGGCGGTTAACGAGGAGCTTCTGTTTGAGGGTGAGTTTGGACGATTACGCGATGTGTTGGTGGGACCTAACGGGCAGATTTATCTTGCGACTAGCAACCGGGACGGACGCGGTACTCCATCAGCGGACGACGACAGAATCCTGCGCGTCGTGCCGGAGTTAGTTAAAGTTGATAGCGTTTAGTCAAGAGGTTGGATCCATACGATAGAATCAACCGTCTCAAGTAAGTCAATGAAAAAAAACCACGCTGTAGAGACACAATGTTACGACTTGATAGTCATCGGCGGAGGTCCGGCGGGTAGCACCGTTTCATATTTGGTCGCCCAACAGGGGCACTGCGTGCTAATGCTTGAGCGTGATCCGGAACCGTGCTTCAAGATCGGAGAGTCCCTCATTCCTGCCAGTTATTGGACGTTTGAACGGCTGGGAATGTTAGAGAAATTGAAAGCAAGTCATTTTCCGAAAAAATATAGCGTTCAGTTCTATTCTCAATCCGGCAAAGCCTCGGCGCCGTTCTATTTCTATGAAAATGACCCGCATGAAAGTTCCATGACATGGCAGGTTCTCCGCAGTGAATTTGACGAGATGTTGCTTGAAAACGCTCGGGAAAAAGGTGTAGAGGTTCAACGCGGAGTTGGCGTTCATAGCGTGTTGTTCGAGAAAGATCAAGCAGTTGGCGTTCGGGCAAAAACTTCAAATGGAAATATCATGGAATTATCTGCACGCGTAATCGCGGATTCAACGGGCCAAAGCGCATTGATATCACGACGATTGAAAATCAACGACACCGAACCTCAGCTCAAGAAGGCGTCAATATACACCCACTTTGAAGGAGGAATCCGTGACGAAGGAATTGATGAGGGCGCCACGTTAATCTTGCACACCGAGAATAAGGATTCTTGGTTCTGGTATATTCCACTTCCTTACGACCGCGTAAGCGTTGGAGTCGTTGGATCGATTGATTATCTGCTGCGGGAGCGCCGTTCGAATGGCGCTCAACTGGACGCCGAAGCTATCTTTCGGGCGGAACTAGAGAAATGTCCCGCTTTGAAGTGGCGTATAGAAAACGCGAAGCAACTGTTCCCGGTCAAAACAACAAAGGATTTTTCCTATCGCGCTCGGCAGATTGCCGGGAATGGATGGGTGCTCGTGGGGGATGCATTCGGTTTCTTGGACCCGGTTTATTCCACAGGATTGTTCTTGGCTCTGAAGTCTGGAGAGATGGCGGCTGACGCAATCAATAACGCGTTTGAAATCGGCGACTTGTCGAGTGAGCGGCTGGGAGAATTTGGCGCAGAGTTCGTCAGAGGAATGGAGTCTTTTCGGAAATTGGTGTACGCGTTCTATACGAAAGAGTTTAGCTTTGCCAAATTTTTAAAGCAATTTCCGGAGTGTCAACAGGGCATTGTCGATATTTTAAGCGGGAATGTGTTCACCAAAGATGTCGACAAAATCTTTGCACCGATGGCGCAGATGTGCCCTCTTCCCAAGGAGATAGCGCTATAAGGAGAGTTGTCCGAAAAACCGAGCATCCGTGAGAGATGCATTGACACCGGTTTTTCTTAAGTCTTGCTGCGAAAAGAGTGAAGATCTCGTTTGATTGGATTTTCTTCGACTGCTTTAATACGCTCATCGACGATTTCACTCCTGACGGAGATGAATCGGGTGTAGAGCCGATATTGTGTCTTCCAGTGGAAGCGGGATTCTATGCTACTGAGACCGAGTTTAAGGTCGATTACGATAAATGGAAGCGGGACCGGTGGAATGGCAACGACTGGGGAGAGGTTGACTTGGCAGATCGACTCAAGGAAATCCTGACCAAGAAAAATGATAGCCGCAGGGATGAAGTTGATGTGCTCGTAAGTCGAATGATGAAGCGGTTTGAGTTAGAATATACGAATACGCTGCGGCTTACACCGGGAGTATGCGAGATGCTTCAGAGGTGGCGTGGTATAGTAAAGACGGGCGTTATTTCAAATTTCTACCTGCGAGATTGGCCGCAACGGATGCTCATGAAATTCGGTCTGTATAGTCACTTTGATTTCGTCATTGACAGCGCTTCGTTTGGGTTCAAGAAACCAGGGCACACAATCTACTTGGGAGCGCTTCAACGAGCTGGCATATTGATCAATCAGGCGGAACGAGTGATTTTTATCGGAGACAACCTTACCAACGATGTGCTGGCACCGATGGAGTTGGGGATGAAAGCTATCTACTTGGATCGTACAGATGATCGACCATCATCAGAGCCGGTTCCTGAGGGGATACCATCAATCAGGCATTGGGATGAGTTTAAACCTGAGATCTTCAAAGACGCATCGGGTTGAAATGAATTATCAAAATTATCAAGGAGCATATTCATGAATTTTGGGAGGAGTTCCCGTTACCACAAAGGATTTGCACATTTAATATTTGCTATCTTTCTATGTTTCAATCTGTTTGTTGCAACAGGAGTGTTGGCGGATAAGCAGGGCAAACGACAATTCTTGAGTATAGGCACGGCACCGCCTGGCGGAGCTTTTTTCGTTGTGGGTGGTGCCATCGCTCAAGTGGTTAGCGAAAACGTCGGCGACTTGAATTGGGAGGTCGCCGCGGAAGCCACGAAAGGCACGCAAGAAAATATCCGGCGCCTCTCAAGAGGTGAGTTGGAGTTTGCCCTTGCGAATGCCGCCATCTCCTATTTCGCGGTTCGAGGCGAGGGAGCGTGGAAGGGTGAACAGCCCATTCGTGCGGTGATGACGCTTGCGCCGAACGTCGCTCTCTTCATCACGCCAAAATCCTCCGGTGTGACCCGAATTGTGGATATGAAAGGTAAGCGGGTAGTCGTCGGTCCCGCTGGCGCCGGATTCGAATATTTCCTGAAACCGATTCTAGCCGCACACGGCGTAACCTACGAGGATTTCACGCCGCTCAACAATACGCAGGCGGGTGCGGTCAATTTGCTGGCTGACGGCTCGGCTGCCGCAGCATTTTTGGGTGGCGCAGTTCCGACAGCATCCATTACCCAAGCTGCCTCTTCCCAAGACATTCTGTTCATTCCTTTCGATTCGGAGGCAAAAGGACGTTTAATCATCGATTATCCGTTTTTTGAATCGGCGACCATTCCTGCGGAGACGTATCGAAACCAAAATAAACCTTTCGACGGTATGAATGTCGGTTCGATGCATCTAATTACGTCGATGGACCAAGCCGAAGAAGACGTTTATCAATTCACCAAGATTCTCTACGAGCATCGGGCAGATGTAGTAAAGAAGCACCCGGCAGGTAAAGCCATCAACCCGAAGATTGTTGTCAAGGACACGGGCACAACTTTTCATCCGGGTGCGATTCGATATTACAAGGAGATTGGCATTTGGCACGAATAATTGTTAACTCTAACTATAGAAGGAGACTACATTTTGGCACAAGCAGAAAAACCGCGTATCGGTTACGATGACACTCCGTTTATTCCCAATTCGGAATGGAGAGTACATGATGGAAGGCGGCCTCAACCAAGGGTCGTCACGCCCGGAACAGAAAGTTCACCAGTTGCAGCGGGCAATCCGCCATCAGATGCGGTAGTGCTCTTTAACGGCACGGATCTGAGTCAGTGGGTGGGACGCGACGGTCCCGCTCAATGGAAGGTTGAAAATGGTTACATGGAGGTTAATAAGACTGGAGATATTGAAACCATTGAGCATTTTGGACATTGCCAGTTGCATGTGGAATGGGCGACTCCGTCCAAGGTGGAGGGCGATAGTCAGGGACGCGGCAACAGCGGTGTTTTCCTGCTGAGCATGTATGAGATTCAGGTCCTGGACAGCTATGACAATCCGACTTATGCGGATGGCGGAGCAGGTGCCATCTATGGACAGTGGCCCCCGTTCGTCAACGCCTCTCGGAAGCCCGGTGAATGGCAGACCTACGATATCTTCTTCGTTCCCGCGCAATTTGATGGAGAGAAGCTCCTGACTCCGTCGTATGCTACTGTGGTGCACAATGGGGTCCTGGTGCAGCACTATCAGGAGATACTGGGGCCGACGGGTCACGGTGGTGCCCCCTCCTATGACTCGCCCCATCCGCCCGAAGGACCGATCAAGCTTCAGGACCACGGAAATCCGATGCGCTTCCGCAACATCTGGGTACGCAGGCTTGAGACTCGGAATTAGGAATGATCTCCCTTCAACGCCTCCGTCAAACTCTCTTTAAGGGATTCGCCGTTTTTCTAGGTCTGTTTGTTCTCGCGGAGGTCAATTATCCCCATCTCTTACCCCAGTCCCAATTGGTGCTTTTTGCCATGTTGGGGCTGGTCCTCGTCTTTCTCAAATATCCTTTTCATTCGAAATTTGCCGAAAAAGCCGTCGGTCAATGGTTGGATCTTTCCCTTGCACTCGGTGCCATTGTTTGCTTCGGATATATTGTGGTTCAGTCCGAGCCGTTGCTAAGAAGCTTCTGGATTGAAGATCAATCGCTCGGCAACCGTGCCGGAAACGAACAATCCATCGACTATTTGATTGGTCTGCTAGGATTGGCTCTAGTTTTGGAAGCCACTCGACGGGCGATAGGCTTGATCCTCCCGCTGCTCTGCCTAGCTTTTCTGCTATATGCGGTAGTCGGACAATCATTGCCAGGGTGGTTGTTCCATCGGGGATATTCGTGGGAGCGAGTAGTGAGTCAGACGTTCTTGCACAGCCAAGGCGTGTTTGGAGTTGCCTTGAAGGTGATGTTTACGTATGTGTTTTTGTTTGTGCTGTTCGGCACGGTACTGGAGAAAACAGGTGCGACTCACTATATCATCGGTTTCGCTAGACGGATGTTTCGCAAGAGTGCCGGCGGTCCCGCAAAGGTTGCCGTAATCAGTAGCGGCATGATGGGATCCCTCTCCGGCAGTGCCGTAGCCAACACAGCCACCACCGGGACGTTTACCATCCCGATGATGCGAAGCGCAGGATTTCAACCGACTACTGCCGCCGGCATTGAAGCCGCGGCTAGTTCGGGAGGCGCGCTTGTACCACCCATTATGGGGGCAGGCGCCTACATGATGCTTGAGATTGTGTCACCTCCTGTGACCTATCTACAGATAATCAAAGCTGCGCTTATCCCTGCCATCCTCTACTATGGGGCACTCCTTCTCATCGTCCACTTCCGTGCCAAGCTAGTTGGCGCGACCACGGAAGCGCCAAGCCAACAACTCGAGGACAAAACCCCATCCGCACCTGGGTTTGTGTTCTGCACCGGCTTCTGCGTACTCATATTATTCTTGGTGCTCGGTTACACCCCATTTCGCGCGGTTACGTGGGGCCTGATTGCCGTGCTTGTTTTGAGTGTATTTAGCCAACACACCCGAATGGGACTGCGCGAGCTTTTCGAGGCAATGGTGAAAGCCGCTCACGGTGGAATTTCACTGATTGCGGCGGCATCGTGTGTCGGGTTAATTCTCGGTGTCGTATTGCTGACAGGTATAGGCACAAAGTTGCCGGGAATGCTTGTACCACTGGCTCAGAACAATCTCATCTTGGCGCTGTTACTTCTGATGGTGTCAACTATCGTGCTTGGGATGGGATTGCCCTCGTCGGTATGTTATCTCCTTATGGCGACTTTGGTCGGATCCGTATTAACCGACTTGGGATTGGTCCCGCTTGCGGCACATCTTTTTATTTTTTATTTCGGTATGATGTCGATGGTTACACCGCCTGTTGCCCTGGCGGCTTACACGGCGGGAGCGATTGCGAATGCCAACATCATGAGGACGGGATTCGCCGCTTTTCGATTTGCGTTGGTCGGTTTCGCGCTGCCGTACGCGTTCGTATTACGCCCGGAACTATTGACCTTATCTTCGGATGGAGGAACGGCGGGATTATGGTCGATTGTGGGAAGTCTGGGAATTACCGCGCTCGGGATCGTGCCGTTGGCTGCAGGCGTCGCCGGCTACTTCGTGGCGCCCTTAGCCCTTTGGCAGAGATTGGCATTCTTTGCTGCGGCGATGGGGTTCATTCTCGTTCGTTCCGCGATTTGGCTGCATCTACCGGCTTTAGGCATCGTGGTGGCGATAGGAATTTTGAATTGGCGCTCCGGTGCGTCAATGGATAAAGATCGACAAAATCGGGAAAGTGATTCTTGAGGGATTGGCGACAGGGCTTCAAATGAAATGTTTCCGTCCTGTTGGTAACGTGTGACTGAATTGGCGAATTTCGAAACGGGCTATAGTCATTTTTGTTCATATTTACACATACGCAACAAGCAGACTGTAGGAGCGATCTCCAGGTCGCGACGCTTATAGCGAGCCGAACTCGCTCCTACAGAAAACACGCAACACATTGCGCTACTACATACCGCACAAGGTAAGCCCCCAATGTATGATTCTTAGTTGCGATGACTATGGAATTACGCTCGACCATACACCGGAATAGCGGCTCCGTTAATAACGGATGCATCGTCGGACGTCAGAAATAGAATCACCTTCGCAATGTCGGTTGGGGAAACCCAACGGGAGTAATCTTCATCCGGCATCGCCGTTCGATTTGCGGGAGTGTCGATAATACTCGGCATAATGGCGTTGACGTTAATCCCCAATTCTTTAACCTCTTCCGCAATCGATTCCGTGAGGACACGCACACCGCTCTTGGAAACACAGTAAGCGCTCAAACCGGCTACTCCACTTAATCCCGCGCGCGCCGAGACATTGACGATTTTTCCCGACTTGCGTTCTTTCATGTGGGGCAAGATAGCTCTGCAGGAGAGAAACACCGACTTCAGATTGAGATTCATCATCGCATCCCAATCCTCTACTCCCAGTTCGGAAACGGGAATTCCACCCTTGAAACCGCCTACGATATTCACCAAGATGTCGATTTTCCCGAACTTGTCCAAAACAGTTTGGAAGAAAGAATCGACCTCTGCTTCTTCCGTAACGCTAGCACGGATAAGCGTCACGCGTGACTTTAGGTCGCCAATCTCTTTCTCGAATTCTCCAATCTCGTGATCGAATATGAAGGGGATAGTAACTTGGCAACCCTTTCTCAGATAGGCCTCGCAGACCGGAGTGCCCAATGCACCTGTGCCACCGGTAATAACCACGCTACAATCCGATAATTCCATTTGAAGCCCTTTCTTGCAAGGTTCGTTTTTGTGTCAATTTAACTGGAGGCAGAAATATACTGTGGACAGCGTATCATAAGTCGACTTTGGAGACAGGTGGACATCTTGAGTTCCGAATCTGCCTAATCTTGTTCCACTGCTCTTTGCATGACCCCAATGCCTGGACGGTTTGGAAGGACTAGCTTGCCGTTCTTCAGTGTAACACCGCTGTAGGGATCGTTCGCAATTAACAGATGGCTATCAAGATCAACGTAGTCGACTAACGGCGTCAGATGTGCGGCTGCGGTAATGCCGAGTGAACTCTCGATCATGCAACCCATCATGACTTTCAGCTTGTGGGCGCGTGCGACGCTTATGATTCGCATCGCCTCGAGGAGACCGCCGCACTTTACCAACTTGATATTGACTCCGTCCACACAATCGGCGAGTGCTGGAATGTCGGATGCGCGTTTGACACTCTCGTCCGCAATTATCGGGATATCGGAGTGTTCACGGATGTACTTCAATCCCTCCAGATCGTCCGCCGCTGTCGGCTGTTCAACGATGTCAATGCCTAGAGGAGCAAGCTCGCGAATCTTCCGAACCGCTTCTTTCGGCGACCACGCCGTATTGGCATCCACATAGATTGGTTTGTCCGTAACCTCGCGGAGCGCATGGATAATCTGAACATCTTGGGGCGTTCCTAGCTTCACTTTCAGAATTGCGCAGTCCACCGCCTCACGAGTTTTTTGCTGCATAACATCCGGCGTATCCAACCCAATCGTATATGATGTCGGCGGTGTCGCGTTCGGATCCAGTCCCCACATCCGATACAGCGGTACGCCCAATGCTTTGCCGAGCCGGTCGTGAAGCGCCATATCAATCGCGGACTTGGCGGCATAGTTGCCGCCGAGGGCGGACTGAAGTTCCGCCATCACGGTTTGAATCGCGTCCAGATTTCCATGAAGTCCGGATGCCAAAACCTCCAAGGCGGCTTGTACAGTTTCGACTGTTTCGCCGTAGAAACGGGCGGGAGGTGCTTCTCCCAATCCTCCGTCGATTTCGACTGATACTACTTGCCGATATTCGTCGACAGCTCGGCGTGCAATCTTGAAAGGATGAAGCAGCTTGAGGTCTACTATGCTGTGGTGGGTACGCATGGCGTCGATAGGCGGGATATCGTCCACTACCGAGATGTTGAAGATTGAAGGAGAGTGGCTTGGGACGAAACCGAATTTGTCCTGCTACGTCGGTTTAGTTGCGCATTGACTTTTCGGCATATTGTCGAGCGATTGATTCCAGCGGGAGTGGCTCATAATCGACCCTAGTTCCAACTTCACCGAAACTCATCATTCGAGATTTGATTACCTCTTTCATCGCATCGCGAGCGGGAGTCAAGTAGCTGCGCGGATCGAATTCTGCCGGGTTTTCCGCGAGGAACTGGCGAATCGCTCCGGTTATTGCCAAGCGGCTATCGGTGTCCACATTGATTTTGCGAACTCCGTTCTTGATCCCAAGTTGGATTTCCTCGACGGGTACGCCCCAAGTAGGTCGAATCTCGCCGCCGTGGTCATTAATGATGTCCTGCAATAGCTTGGGAACGCTCGACGATCCGTGCATCACAAGATGAGTGTTAGGAAGCAATCTGTGGATTTCAAGGATTCGGTCCATGGCAAGCACTTCGCCGTCAGGTTCCCGGCTGAATTTGTACGCACCATGACTAGTCCCGATAGCGACCGCAAGCGCGTCAACGCCTGTACGCTCAACAAACTCCACAGCTTGTTCGGGATCGGTGAGGAGTTGGTGGTGCGAAAGAACCCCTTCGGCACCGTGCCCATCTTCTTTATCGCCTTCACCCGTCTCAAGCGATCCGAGGCAGCCAAGCTCACCTTCCACCGTAACGCCGCGGGCATGCGCCATTTCGACGACGTGCCGTGTCACCTGCACGTTGTATTCAAAATCTGCCGGTGTTTTCCCATCCTCCATCAGTGAACCATCCATCATCACGCTAGTAAAGCCCATCTCAATCGCCGATTTACACGTTTCCGGGCTATTCCCATGATCCTGATGAAGTGCAACCATCACGTCCGGATATAGCTCAATGGCTGCCATCATAAGATGGTGTAGAAATCGGTCGTTGGTATATTTTCGCGCGCCTCGACTTGCCTGAATGATTAGCGGAAACCCGGTTTCACGTCCGGCTTCCATAATCGCTTGAATCTGCTCCATATTATTGACATTGAATGCGCCAACCCCGTAACCGCCTGCCGCGGCTTCATCAAGGATTTGTCGCATAGATACTAGTGGCATTTCTTCTCCCCATTCGAGTTAATTGAATTTTACAGTAATCTCCTCTAATGCAAGAGAGGGCTAATTCTCTTGGCGCGCTTGAGTTCCGCGTGAATTACTATCATCTGTGCCTGAGTTTCTACAAAAAACCGCTCGCGTCGATTCTTAAAATGGTCGTCCATCAGTACTCGCGCTCGATGGCAAATCTCACGAGAGGAACAAAGAGGCCCTTTGCTCGGTTATCCGGTATATGGGCGAATCGATGCGCAAATTGAGCGCACGCCTGCTCCACTAGCGCTTTGGCTCGCTTCTGTGCATACGCAACGGACTGATACTTTTCCATGAGCGACAACACTTCATTGATATCAGCTAAACTCTTGCTGGTTCGATTCTTGGCCATGATCTCGACGACGCGGTCTGCCTCGTCATGTCCGCATGAATTGAAGAGATGAATCAACACCAATGTGCGTTTGCCTTCGCTGATGTCTCCGGCTATTTCTTTGCCGTATTGTCCCTCGTCGCCGATGAGATTCAATACATCATCTTGAATTTGGAAAGCTACTCCCAAGTTCTGACCGATTTCAATGAACTCGTCCACATCAGCCTTTGCCGCTCCTGCCGTAATCGCACCCAAGCGGCACGGAGCGATGGACGTGTACCACGCGGTCTTTTGCACGCACATCGTCCAATAGTCATCTTCGGTAAGATTCCACTGATTGCTATTGACCCAACTTAGCTCAATGTGTTGCCCTTCGACGACCTGATTGCTGAGGCGTGTGAATTCGGCGAGTACCTGAAATGCGACCTCGTGTCCGAGTATCTCGGCGTTCCGATGTAGCATCTCCCACATTCTACAGTGAAGCGCGTCCCCCGCGTTGAGGGCTAGCGGCACCCCATACTTCTGATTCAGACAAGGTTCCCCGCGGCGGAGATCGGACTCGTCTTCAATGTCGTCATGGATTAGCAACCAGTTCTGAAGCAGTTCAAGCGCCGCCGCCGTATTGAAAGCCTTTTCGCGATCACCGCCAAACGCTTCACAGATCAGCAAACAGAGAGCGGGGCGCAGTCTTTTACCGGATCTCTGCGGATAATCCCGCATCATATCGTAGAGACATTGCACCTCAGCTCGACTATGTTCGGACGGAAGAAAATCAAGAATGTACGCATCAATAGCCGGTTTTACGTCGCCTAGAAATTCCTTCAACACGTTAGCATCTGCCATAATCTTGGATTAGACCTTTCGCTGTAAATTTCCGGCAAAGTTGGGCTTTCCGATATTGACGAATCCATTCTTTACGTTCCTAACTGTGCTCGCCTACTCTGAGAATACGGCAAACCAGCGCTGTTCGTTTCCATTGGTTGCCTCGGTAGGGTTAGGCACAGTATTGTTGGACCTACTTACCACCTATGCGTCGCCATCCGGGTGCATGAGAATCTTGAAGGAGGGTTCCGGGCTGTGGATTAGATCAAGCGCGTCTGAAAACTGAACGAGTGGGAAGTGGTGGCTGATAATCTCGGTGAGATTGACTCTCCTTGATTTGGCAAGCCCGATCGCCCGTTCAAACTTGCTGCCAAAACTGTGCACACCGACAATCTTAAGTTCGCGATAGAAAATGTCGTATGGTTCTACAGTCATCGTTGCGTCAGGTGCCGCAACACCGAACAGAAGGAATTTGCCTCCCCATTTTGTAAAACCGAGCATCTGTTCCTGAGCGCTCGGATTTCCAGTAGCATCAATAGTTAGATGAAACTTTCTCGGGTGCGCATCCAAAAGCTGTTCCTTGAGATTGTGGCTTGCATCGAAAACTTCGTCCGCTCCCAATTTCTTCGCTTTAGTCAGTTTTTCCGTTGCAATATCCGCGACCACAACCGACTGTGCACCGGCGAGTTTGGCAACCTGCATGAGAAGCAGCCCGATGGGACCTGCACCGACAACCAAGACCTCGTCGCCAATATTCACGCCAACGGTGTCAATACCGTTGATAACGCAGGCTAAGGGTTCAACCAGCGCTCCTTCGTCATAACTGAGGTCGCCTATCTTGAAGGCGTTGCGCTCTCGCACCTTTACGAAGTCCTCGAACCCTCCCGGTGCGGACACGCCGTAACCCGCACCCGGATGCACGGTTACGCGGTCGCCCGGAACCAACTTCGTGACATTTGTTCCCACTTCGACAACCTCGCCCGAGAATTCATGTCCGGGAATAACAGGGAAATATCCCCCGTATTCTCCCTTTAAAATATGGAGGTCGGTGCCACAGATTCCTGCCGAATGAACTTTGAGTAACACCTCGTCGTCACCCTGTTTGGGCATTTGTGTTGTTCCGACCCGTAACGTGTCGATTGCATCGAAGAATACCGCTTGCATGTTGGTCCTTTCGCATCAGTCGCTAATAATCGTAATCGGATAACCTACAGTGTACAGGACGTTATGAAGTTTCAGGATGCATGAGAATCTTGAGCGACGGTTCCGGTCCGCGGGTTGTTTCAATGGCTTTGGCGAATTCGGCCAAGGGAAAATGATGGCTGATGAGGTCCACGAGTTTTACGCGCTTCGCTTTGGCAAGTGCCAATGACCTCTCGAATTTGTTGCCGAGCGAGTATGCCCCGATAATCTTTAGTTCGCGTTTGAAAATATCATAAGGTTCGACTCCCATGATGGCGCCGGGCGAAGCGAATCCAAATACTAATACCGTGCCTCGATCAGCGGTAAAACCAAGGAGCTGTTCTTGGGCTTTGGGATTTCCCGTGGCGTCAATGGTCAAATGGAATCGATCGGGATGCGTGGCACGAAGCTGGTCCTTGAGATCTTTGTCTACAACAATGGTCTCGTCTGCACCGAGTTCCTTGGCTTTCGCGAGTTTTTCTTCCACGACATCCGTGACGGTCACCGAGAGCGCACCAGATAATTTTGCCACTTGTAGCATTAACAAACCGATGGGACCCGCACCTGATACGAGCACCTCATCGCCTAAAGTAACCCTCGCGCTATCGATAGCGTGGACGATACAGCCAAGGGTTTCTATCAACGCACCTTCATCGTAGGTCAGATCGTCTAGGGGATGAGCGCGTGAGGCACGAACCGCAACATAATCTTCAAATCCGCCGGCTATCAGTGTTCCGTAGCCAATCCCTGACGGATTGACCGTCACACGGTCACCCGGACTGTGAGTAGTGACTTGCTTTCCGATTTCAACTACATCCCCACAGAATTCGTGACCGGGGATAACCGGAAGCACGCCGAACTCCCCTTTGAGAATGTGAAGGTCGCTTCCACAGATTCCAGCCGATCTAACACTCAGCAGCACCTCATCGTCGGCGGGTTTAGGAATCTCCCTCGTCCCGACGCGTATGGTCTCAATATCATCGATGTATACGGCTTGCATCCTCCGCTCCTTTCCTGCGCACCTATCTGAGGCGATTAGTTAAAAGAAAAGTATCGCTCCTTCGCATGCTCCGCGGGCCACATATCCAGCAGTTCCAATGTTTCAATGTAATCGTAGTCCTCGAACATCTCCTCTAGCTCTCGTTGTGATTTTCGGGGTGCAGGGCGTGCAGGTAGATTTGCAAAATTGAATGCAATCTGTGCGTTTACAGCGGCAGATTCGGTCAGTCCGGGTACGTATACCTTGTCAACCGTGTCTGCGGTGGTGTGGACGAAGACAAAGTCATTCGGGCGGTAGGGCGACGTATGGGCGAGCATCGCCGGGACACCGTTCAAGAAAAATGGGAACTGGTCAACTCCGTACCAACCGGGGCGGTCCACCGAAACCTTGTATGGAGAAAGGTCTTCGCCGTCAATACGAAAACGCCCGGAAATATCCTCCATAATGGGTTTGAATTCATCGGTGGCGTTAATGCTAACCCCGTTCGGTCGCCCTCCTTGACCGTCGTTGTTCAGCATCAGGATGGTGTTTTCGAGTTCGTCGTCGTGCTGATGTGTATACGCCCATGCGCCAACCAACCCAACCTCTTCCCCGCTAAAGAGCGCTACTTTGATGGTGCGCATAATGTGCTCCCGACTCTGGATGAGTGCGCGTGCCGCTTCGACAATTGCGGCGACTCCGGCCGCGTTATCCGCTGCTCCCGGTGCAATATGATGCGAGTCGTAATGTGCTCCCATAACTATATGTTCGGGGGTATCCTCCATTCCAGAAATCTCGCCAACGACGTTCCACCCATCTTTTTTCTCGAAGCGACTATCAAGAGTGAGTCGTAACCTGACAGTACCCTTCCTCTGCTGAAGGCGTCGCAGGTAGTCGTGGTCCTCTTTACTGATTGAAGCGACGGGAATGGGCGCCACCTTTTCGTAGACGCAAGCGCGTGCTGAAAGATGGGATCCCGGAAAACCAAACGCCTCTAGCAAGGCAATGGCGCCATATTCTGTAGCTAGCGGGGTTTTCAGGTGACGCGGCACCGGATCGTACGGCGCAACCACAATCCGCCCTTTCACGCGTTCCTTCTGCTCCTCAAGTTCCGGGCGATCACATCGCTCAAGTAACACAATTTCACCATCAACTCCGGCTGTGGGTGTAGAAGCGGACAATGCGGAACAGCGACAGCCAAGTTTCCGTTCAATAGGTGCTATGATGTGTAGCTCTTCTCTTTCTGACCTCCAAGCTCGATGCGGAAATGCCTCGGTGCGGACGTTATCTAGTCCGTATAAAGAAAGGGTTTCGATTAAGAAATCTCGGGCTTTAATCTCGTTCGGACTTCCAATTAGGCGGGGACCAATATCATCGGCAAGAACAAGCAGGTTCTCATACGCTTCCGAGTTGGCAAAGATTTCATCAACAATACGGTTTTCGATCGTTAAATTCATATACTGTTACTCCGTTCCCGACCCCCTTAATGGGGAATGAAATGCGACTGGATTTATACTTGAATGCGCTAAAGGATGTCGAGCAGAGCACCTTGCACCCTTGAGGGTGCCTGCTAATCATTTGCCAATCAATCAATAATCAGAATACGCGAAAATAAAATCCTTGTCAAGATATTTCACCTTGTATTCGGCTCAAAGTTGTGTATAATAAATCCGACTTTTGAGGCTTGAATATGATCCGACTCTTGGACCTTCTCGTTTGTTCATCCTAGAGGTAGAGAAACATCATGGACAGTTGGCGGGGCTTGAAAATAGAGGTTGAAGGAACAGGCATTACGACGTCTTTGAGCGAGCAGGTGCATCTGTTGGGACTGCTTCTCGGTCATGCCATCCGGCAGCAAGCGGGCGATGAAATCTTGGGGTTGGCTGAACAGTTGCGAATTCTCTGCAAAGATGCGGCAACCTCGGGAAGAGAGGAGCTTAGAGACCGGGCGGGTGAGATCATCCAGTCCCTGTCGATCGAACAGATTGTTTGGTTGCTTCGTGCGTACACCGGTTTTTTCTATCTCGTCAACAAAGCTGAACAGCGCGAAATCGTACGTATCAACCGCGAGCGGCAAAGAGACGCGACAACCGAGACTCCACGGGTGGAATCAATCGCCGAAGCTATCCACCATCTCAAACAGGCAGGTGTCCCGTTCGAAGATGTATTTACGTGGATAGGTCGTTTGGATATTCAGCCAACGTTCACCGCGCATCCCACCGAAGTGCGCCGCCGAAGTATAGCGCGCAAACAGCAGCAGGTTGCCGAGCAACTGAAACGACTCCAAACACAGATACTCCTTCCTTCGGAGCGTGATATTGTCATTAGGGATATCTATTCTCAGATTGCACTCCTGCTTGCAACTGACGAGATTCGGATTGAACGTCCCTCTGTAATTGATGAAGTGGAACATTCTCTCCATTTCTTGAGTACCTGTGTATGGCAGACCGTACCTCAGTTGTACGGTGATTTGCGGGAGGCGCTCAAGGTATATTATGAGCGAGATGTGGAATTACCCACATTTCTTCGCTTCCGTTCGTGGGTTGGTGGGGATCGTGACGGCAACCCCAATGTAACCGCGGAAATTACTCGTGCGGCACTTCGACTCAACCGGCAAACAGTCATCGACCTTTACCTAGACGAATTACGCCTCTTATGGCATGACCTAAGCATCTCAAGTCACTTCAATCCTGTTCCGGACGAACTTCTACAGTCCTTGCAAGAGGATTCAAATAGCGGATTATTGACAGAAGATGAGATTCATCCCTTCTCGAATGAACCGTACCGAATCAAGGTCAGCTATATCATGGCGCGGCTGCGAAAGATGCGAGATGTAACGACTCTCGCTACCGGAAGGAACTACGACCACGCCAGTTTCGTTAGTGATCTGGAATTGATTCAACGCTGTTTGAGCGGCGGTAATATGCCAGAGCTGGCCGTGACGGGCCATCTTGCAGACTTGGTTGTCCGTGCACGAACGTTTGGATTCCATCTAACGGCGCTCGACATTCGCCAACACAGTATGATTCATGAGGAGGCGGTCGGTCAATTGCTAGCTACCGGAGGGATATGCACGAACTATTCTTCTCTTGCCGAAGAGGAGCGCCTTCATATCCTCGAACGTGAACTAAAAAACAGGCGACCGCTGTTGCCTCCCAAAACAGAAACGACAGGCGAAGCACGAATGATGCTTGAGGTCATGGACTTGGTTGCAGAGATCGTGGAATTAGACGGTGACTCAATTGGCAGTTATATCATAAGTATGACGGACGCCGTGAGCGATGTTCTTGAAGTACTACTCTTGCTAAAGGAGGTCGGATTGTGGCATTACGATGGTGGACAGGTGCATTGCGGCATTGATGTAGTGCCGCTGCTTGAGACCATAGACGATCTTGAACGGGCAGAGTCTTTGATGGCATCTCTATTCACGAATCCCGTTTACCGTCTTCATCTCAAAGCGCGTAACGACTTTCAAGAGATCATGCTGGGCTATTCCGACAGCAACAAAGACGGCGGTTACTGGATGGCAAACTGGTCGCTGCACAAGGCACAGGCGGTATTGGCTCGCGTATGTCAACAATATCAGGTCGAAATGCGATTGTTTCACGGACGCGGCGGAACCATAGGACGCGGCGGCGGAAGGGCAAATCGCGCAATTTTCGCCATGGCACAGGAGACCTATAACGGGCGAATCCGTTTTACCGAGCAGGGGGAAGTGATTTCTTTCCGGTACTCTCTACCAGGTATCGCCCATAGGCATTTGGAGCAGATAGTCAACGCCATGCTCAAGACCATGCACCCTGAATCCGCAAATTTGGGGCAAGACTCGAACCCTCTGATGGACCTGCTTGCCAGTGAATCAATGAAGGCTTATCGCGATCTAATTGATGACGATGAATTTTGGCCTTGGTACGTGCAAGTAACGCCAATTGAACAGATTAGTCATCTCCCGATAGCCTCACGTCCGGCGTCGCGCAAAGCCGGTAGCGAAGTCGGCTTTGAGGATCTACGCGCTATCCCTTGGAATTTTTCCTGGATTCAAACGCGTTACAACGTACCGGGATGGTATGGAATGGGGAGCGCGCTAAATAAGTACATCAATGAACATCAAAGCGGCCCAAATGACTTACAAGACTACTATCGCAACTGGCCCTTTTTCCGCGCTGTCGTCGACAATGCTCAAGCGGAAATGGCTAGGGCACGTCTCGATATGGCTAAGCGGTATGCTTCTCTATCGGACGGAACATTTCACGAACGGATACAGCACGATTTTAAACTCGCACAACGTGCCATCCTACAAATCACTGGTCAGTCAAAGCTGTTGGACAACAACCCCGTTATCCAAAAATCCATCAGCCTTCGTAATCCGTACACCGATGTGTTAAACTTGCTCCAAACCGAGCTGCTCCGGCGCTGGAGAGAGTTGCCCGAGGACAAATCGGAACTACGGAAATCCATGTTCTTGGCAATCAATGGCATTGCGGCGGCAATGCACAGTACCGGATAATCGCCGCAAAAGAGTGTTTTCGCAGATTAAGAGGACGCAGATGATTGAGAAGAAGCTATATCAAGAAACGTATCGGCCCCAATTTCACTTTACCGCGAAAAAGAACTGGCTAAACGACCCCAACGGACTGATTCATTACAATGGTGAATATCATATGTTCTTCCAGCACAATCCTTCGGGAATCGACTGGGGAAATATGACATGGGGGCACGCTGTAAGCCCGGACATGGTGCATTGGGAACAGTTGCCGCATGCTATTGAACCCGATGAGTTAGGGACGATTTTTTCCGGCTCCGGGGTCGTCGACTGGAACAATACGTCGGGATTTCAAACAGGAGAAGAAAGTGTACTGGTAGCTATCTACACATCCGCGGGAGAGTTCGCCCCAAAGGAAACACCCTATACACAGAGCATCGCTTACAGCGTTGACAGGGGACGGACATGGACAAAGTACGAAGGAAATCCGGTGCTTTCCAATCTAGCCAAGGGTAACCGGGACCCGAAGGTGTTCTGGCACAGCCCTACGAAGAAATGGGTGATGGCGCTCTATCTGGAAAACAACGATTTCGCGCTTTTTGGATCACCAGACCTCAAATCTTGGACAAAACTGTCCGATGTCCATTTGCCGGGTGCAAGCGAATGTCCGGATCTTTTTGAGTTGCCGGTGGATGAAGATCAGAACCACACCAAATGGGTGTTCTGGGGAGCAAACGGACGGCATTTCATCGGGACATTTGATGGGGAACATTTCAGTGCGCAAAGCGATGTTTTGCAAACCGAACACGGTGCGAACTGTTACGCCGCTCAAACATGGAGTGACATCCCTTCGTCTGATAATCGACGATTGCAGATAGCTTGGATGAGTGGAGGCAAGTACCCCGATATGCCATTCAACCAGCAGATGGCTTTTCCGTGCGAGTTGACGTTGGGAACCACCGCCGACGGAATCCGGATGTTCCGTAAGCCTGTAAGGGAGATTGAAACTATTCACAAGCGGCGGCATTCATGGAATGATGAGAGGTTGACTCCTGCAACCAACTTGCTTGATGGCATCGAAGGCGACTTGTTCGATATTCGGGCAGAGATTGAACTTGGCGAAGCGAGCGCGGTTGGGTTTGGGGTGCGAGGGGTGAACATAAATTACGAGATTGACACACAGACGTTGACCTGCCTTGAAAAATCTGCATTATTTCAACCTAAAGACGGGCGGATAGCTCTACAGATTCTGGTTGATCGTACTTCGATAGAGGTGTTCGGGAACGATGGTCGAGTGTCGATGTGCTCCTGTTTTCTTCCCGACGTGGCGGGCACGAGCCCGAGAATCTTTTCCACCGGCGGAGGAGCCCGGATAATCGCTCTGGACGTTTATGAACTCGAATCGGCTTGGTCTGCTTAGCGACCATACGGATTATTGTCACGTTATTTGTAGCCTGAGACTGTAACGTTGAAATTGCATTCTTGAACCATTGATGTTTATAATCACTTTTGCCAACACTTCAAGATTAACTTAGGGTGTAAACGTGGATAAAGAGTGTATAAAGCACTGTTTGACAGAGGATGAACGCGCTGCATTTGAACGCGACGGACTACTTGTGATAAATGACGCGCTACCCGCCTCAATGATCAAGGATTTTGGTGAGATTGTAGGGCGGCTGGGACCTGGCGACAACATCTTTGCCAAAGACGAGTCGTTCTTGGAACTGCTTGATTGGCCCCGCACGTTTCCAAAGGTTTTTGGGATTCTCGGTTGGAATATCCATTCGTACTACACGCAAATCGTGGTCAGTCCGCCGCAGGATGAGAGTATGCACCAAACGAAACGTCGACGGGGTTGGCATCAGGACAGCGATCGGATTAATGCCGACATCGAGCCGGGTACCCAACCTCGGTTATCTGTGAAGGTGGGGTATTTCCTGACGGACGTATCGGAGGGTGGTCGGGGCAACTTTAGCGTAATTCCCGGCAGTCACCGCAAAAGGGAAATCGAGCTACCAGATGACGGAGTTTCAGATCCCGATGGAGCAATGGAGGTAAAGGTGACTCCGGGAACCGCGGTCATGTTTGATCGGCGTCTATTCCACGCGCCGGGTCACAATCAGTCGAACATCACGCGCAAGGTGCTCTTTATCGGTTATAGCCATCGTTGGATTCACCCGCGTGATGACAGGACGGTTTCACATCTGATGGAACGTTCCGACCCGATTCGCAGACAATTGCTCGGTGCGAAAACCGGCGCGATGGGGACTTCAAGCCCACGTGATGAGGATGTGCCGCTGAGGTCTTGGATAGTAGAACACATGGGCGAAAAAGCTGTTACCGATTGGTACGCGCGCATAGTGGGTGCGCAGTCCGTGACATTTGGACGCAACCATTCCGATCCACGACCGTCCGACTCCTGAGATTAACGTCCGTCAGTTACAGATCCAATACTACGAGTAAACTGTGAGGATTAGACTTCTCCTACCGCCGCGATTTCTGAATTCGCACAGATAGATTCCCTGCCACACTCCCAGATTCAATCGATGGTCGGTTATCGGTACACTGACCGAAGATCCGACAAGCGCCGACTTTATATGCGCAGGCATGTCGTCGCTGCCTTCGACCGTGTGAACGTAATGGTCGGCATCTTCGGGAACTAACTGGTTGAAGCTGGTTCCAAAATCCTCCCTTACCGTAACATCCGCGTTTTCGTTGATGGTTAGCCCAGCCGAAGTGTGCTTGATGAAAACGTGAAGGATTCCATTCTCCGGCAGCGAACCTACCTGCTGAAGAATCTCCTCAGTGATTAAATGGAAGCCTCGAGGATACTCCTTCAGAGTGACTTCGATTTGGTAGATCATACTCCGCAGGACAATTCATTGCAACAGGTGACGACCGCAGAGAATTGGAGCAGCACGGTCATCACCCACATACCGTTCGAGAGTTAGTAATGGTTTAACGTTAGCTGACTACGGTGTTTTGTAGAACGCCAATCCCTTCAATTTCCACTTCAACCGTATCTCCGGCGGCTAACGCCGTCGTCGTTCCCGGTGTACCCGTGAAGATGGCATCGCCAGGTTCAAGCGTCATTACTTGCGAAACGAAACTGACAATGGTCGGCACGGGAAAGATAAGGTCGGCGGTGGTCTGGGATTGGACAGCGTTGCCGTTGATTCGTGTCTCCAGTTGCAGGTTGCCGTAATCTACGTCGGTAGCGATGGCTGGTCCCATGGGGCCGAACGTATCGCAGGCTTTTCCGCGCCACCATTGCATATCGTTGTGCTGCCATGTGCGTGCGCTTACATCATTGCCGCATGTGACACCCAGAATATTGTCAACCGCCTCCTCCGGCGTCACATTTCTTGTGCGATTCTTGATGACGACGACCAACTCACCCTCGGCGTGAACATCATCATCACCAACCGGCAATACTATGTTGCCATTCGGATCGTTAATGCACGAGGGTGTTTTGATGAACATCTCCGGATTCTTGGGTTCGGGTTCGTCTCCCAAGTGGCTGCGGTAGTTAAGCCCTACAGCCAAGATTTTTGACGGGACTGTTGGCGCTAGCAGCTTTACGTCGGCAAGTGCGGTTGACGCGCCGCTTTCTTCACACTCTCCGAAGATGTCGCCATTGAGTTCTGAGATTGTGTCGCCGGAAAGAATTCCGTAAGAGACACTACCGTTCACTTCATACCGAACATATTTCATATCTTGATTGTCCTCCGATTGTTAAACGCGATATTCGCTTAATTGATTCCACGCCTGCCATCTATTCGTTCACATTCTGAAAATCTATGGGGATTACTTTTGGATGTATTGAAGTAATGGTCAAAAAAACTGAACTTTCACGATATTACGGAATCCCATCGAATTTTCAGTTGATGAAGACGCGGCATAATGAATGCTAATTTTATGTCTGTGGTGTTGCCTCAACCTATAAGATTTCTGCGCCCGCACCCGCGAGCGCAGAAGAAACTCCGTTGAGCCGTGAATAGAGATTGAAACACCAATTGGCTATTCGCTGGCGCCGGATCTTAGCAAGTGTACGCCTAACGCGCCGTTCAGCAGCGGCAGTATGGCATCAAAGATTATCCATACCATTGTCCGAGGGTCGTTGCCCACGGCGGTAAAGTCCGATCCGGCTTTGCTGATACCAAACCAATTCCACAGGAAGATTATGGCTACGAACACAAATCCGTAGAATTGTGTGTTAGCCGCCAAGAATTCATTACTACTTGAGTTCGCGCCGGCTTGACTCATGCGAATGTAGCTGAATATCAACCCTAGTATTATGGAAATGACAGAGAGCCAGTTAATCCAGTCCCAAGTTGGGCTGTTGGGCCTATCTTCGGTAGAAGTGTGATAAAGTGGCTCGATTACCGTGTGAATTGCGACTATCGCCGCAATTATGATCAGAACAACTCCGATGACTCGCTTGAAGCCTTCCATCAAAATGTTCTCCTTTTCCTTTAGGGTAGAGTTAAATCTTGGGCACAAGATGAAGTCGCATTTGTGCTTTCGTCTAGGGCTTAAGATTCAACGATAATGATGTGCAAACCGCACTGCAATCGTGGAGTTTCTGGTGGGCGTCTGCCGTGGTTGTTAGATTCCGTGATTTTTTTTACCATTTTTGGTTCGCGGTTCTAACGGTGGCAGTTCAAATTACGTTAGGAACATCTATCACTCTAGCACAGAGCTGTAGAATTGTCAAGCCGATATTCTGTCTGATTGATGGAGGTCACCGGGCGAGGTTGCGAAAAAACTCAACTGACTGACTCGTGTATGCGACGATTTCGGCAGCTTATCGTATCACCGCCATTTTTCCCAATTCGCGCGCAGACTGTTCGTTGCGGGAAGCGGAGAGGACGTAAAGATACACTCCGGTAGCAATCGAGCGGTTTGGGTTGGATTCAACATCCCAAACGAAGCGACCGGCGCCTATCACATCCTGCAGCAGGTCTGAGTGTACCACATCGCCGGCGGGTGTAAGCACATCTAATTCTATTTCGTCGACAAGCTGAAAGTCCGGAATTGTGAAATCGAACGTTATTCGCGTTTCTCCAAGGGGAAGAGGGTTTGGGTAGACGCGAACTCGGGAGACTTGCAGTTCGCCGGATCCTATCTTGCCTTCACGAACGGTAAGATGGTATGAGTCCAAGGCGTTGAAACCAACGCGTGATTCGACAAGAATAAACAACGGTTCGGATTTGACGGGACGGAACACGATGTGCTGGTTAGTCAGTTCCGTCGTTACCCCATCAATAATTTTCCGCCCTAACGCGTCAAGCAGGGACAACCTGTATTCAACATCGTGAGGTATGTCGGTCAGCGTAATGATAATCGCGTCACCGACAACCGCATCAAGGCGGTAATAATCACGCTTATCGTCCACATTGAAAAGGAAGGACTCGTACCTTTGGTTGAGTTCGATTGGATGGGCAATTTCAGGATTGTCATTCGGTTCGTAAGTGTCTCCAAAAGACACCAAGAGCGGAATTAAGCTCCCTTCCGCGCCTATGTTCGTTATAGAGATGCCGGTCGGGGTTCCATCGTTCGCGTTGCTATTTGGACGGCTCGCAGGCGTGAAAGATATCTGATCGTCATTCGCCGAGTATGCCGCCCCATCGGTAACAAATCGGAGATCAATCTGATCCGGATTGTCCGGGTTCACACCGCGGTGTTTAGGGTCGTTCGGATCTTCCAGCCAGATTTGTCCGGCTGCATCGAAGTGGGCTGTCGATGGACGGAACACAGTCTCGTCTATATGCCAGATCAGTATCCCGGATTCAGGCAGATGTGTGTCAAACATGGCGCCGGATTCCCGATTTCGGTTCTCAATAAGAAAGAACTCGGTGCTGTTACCCGATGTGTCCACCTTGCCGGGAATATCGATTTTGAATAGCACGTTGTGGGAGGGAGGCAATTCAAAACTTGGAATAGCCAACTGTGTAGAGGACTCCACAACGTCGATTGGCTGAATCCAGCCATGCCGCCCAGTTTCCGGACGTGCGTCGAAATCCCATTTGAGGTAACCGATGATATGGCTGGGCTTCAAACCGTCCCCGATTCCGTCAACCAAGTCACCTTGATAAGGTCCAGAGAAGCCCATCAATCCCCATTTGTGGTCATCGGGGTCGGTGAAAGGCGTACCGTAAACGTCGGGTGCGCCGAAGTCGTGGAAGAACTCATGAAAGTATATTCCGAGGTGGGGTTTGGCGAAACTCGGTTCTTCCGCAACGATAGCGGCGCTTTCAATCCGTGTGCCATCAAGGACAATGTCGACCCCCCGCACGAGAATTGACCAGATGTCCCCCGGCTTCAAAGTCGAAGCTTCATCATCTCCAGAGTGGATGAGGAAAATATGATCTACGACGCCGTCCTTGTCCCGGTCATATTGCGAGAAATCGACGAAAGGATCGACTGCGATGCATGCCTCGCGCGTAAGTTCTCTGCACTGCACCTCGCTAATTCGTCCCTCTCCGTAATATGTCATCGGCCTTGCCGCGCGAATCCATCCGTCGCCTTTCGGAATGACTCCGCCTGCGGGGCCAGGCTGAATGTTCATCTGACCGTAGGAGACTTCGTTGTAATAGGTTTTCAGGGAAACCTCCTCCTCGCCAAAGAGAAAGCCGTTAATCTCGGCTCCGGTGCGACTGCCCGGTTGATCGGAGAAATCAACCTTTATACCCAGGACATACTCCACCCCATCCGGCTGCGGCAAAGCTTGTTCGCGGACGAAGCAACAGCCTTCAAGTGCGCGTTGAAACTCCCTGCTGCTTTCCGGCAGCTTGGATCGAAACTCCCCAGTGACCGGATCCTTGTCGAAGAAGAGATAGGGGTTAGGCGGCGCGGCGTGGCAGAAGGCAATGAGACCTATATAGAGCGGTATACATAGGAAGAAGGAATGGGCGTGATAAACGGCGAGTGTTAGCCGACACGACCACGATTGGTTCTTGGATTGTTCAGTGTGCGGTTGTTTCAGTACCTTTATGGTCCAGCTTTCCAAGCATTTACTCCTTACTATGGAGAGAATTTGATTACGACATAAAATCGAAAACTTCAACGTAAATTGAGGACTCTATGATGACAGGTCATCTTGCATGGCTTTTCAGATGCCTGACAGACACGCGGATTGCAGGTTTCGATTCATTCTAATCAGTTACCGGTTCTGTGTCAATATGATTGTTTTCATCTGATGCGGAGTGTAAACGAAATCCTCACGGGGCAGTAAAACGTTTCAATTTGACCGACGCACAAGCGAATGCGAAGTTCTCATTTTTGCTTGCAATCGTGTCTCGCATTCTGCAATAATTACGCGACATTGGTACAATAACAGTTGAAATTATATTGATAACGGATTCACGAGAGGTTGTCTCGCGAAAAGTAAAATATGTTCATCTACGACTATCATATTCACACCAAACTTTCCCCGTGTGCCGATAAGCATCTCAGCATTGACAAGATTGTCCAGATTCAACAGAGCCGCGGGATGGAGGAGATTGGGATTACCGACCACGATTTTAGTTACGGCTCACGAACCAAGAACATTGACCGTGCGCGCAAAGCGATTGATGAGTGCGAGTCGTCCATCTCCGTTCGATTGGGCGCGGAATCGCACATGCTCGAATATCGGGTGCCTTCAATCGATATACGCTTTGCGGCGTACTTCGATTACATTTTGATGGCTCCAAATCATTATCACTTTCGCGGCGTGGCGCGTCCGACTCATCTGCTGGATCCGAAGAAGGTAGCTGTGCACGAACTGTATATGTTTGAAGCCGCGATTGCGTGCCCGATAACGGATGTCGTGGTACACCCGTTTGTTCTGTCGCCCGAGGTCTTCGGCTTTTCCAAAGAGGGGCTCTCGGAATTCGGGAGGGAAGTGATGGAGCATGTTGATCAGAAGCGGTTGATAAATCAACTCGACATGGCATCGCGGCGCGGCATCGGTATCGAGATTAGCCCCAAGTTCATCAAATACAATCAGCGGCATCTCACGGGGTTTTATCAACTGTGTTTGGATCGGGAGGTAAAGTTGATGATTGGCAGCGACGCGCACAGCGCCGAGCAGTTGGAGGAGCTTGAGTTGCTTAAGCCTGTGCTTGGAGAGTTGGGTGTTACGGAGGAGTGCTTGTGGCGACCTAAGGAGTGGCAGTGGTAGATGAAGAAAATTGGCAATAGATGAAAAGGCTTTTATTTTTTGCCTGATGTATGACACAACTGATCAAAATTGGTACCAATTATTACATGTTATCTATAAATGAAGTACATACGAAATTAGAAGCAGCACGAGCAGAACTGCTTGACTTGGGCCTGCGTTATAACGCGCTTATCAACTACCAACTGTCCAGAGCACGAGGCGTTGAGATTATCGGTAAATGCCCTGAGGATATTTACCGCGTCCTTGTACAAGATGGTAAATCTATGTCTTTCCTACCAAAGCCTGAGGCAAATAGCCAGTTACAGATAGTCGAAGATGCAGAGAACGAAGCGAATTCCGAGCAACAAGCTGACAACAAGCTACAGACAACCTATCCATCAACAGAGCTCCAAAGGCGTTTGTTGAACACCTACTACGCAGCACGGACAGCTATTGAAGAGCAAGGGGTAAACACACTGTACCTCGCGCTCGGTATGCTGAAGTGGTTTGAAGCCGAATCAAGTGATATTCCACGTCAAGCACCGCTGATTTTGATTCCAGTGGAACTCAACCGTGCTAGTATCCGTGCTCAATTTCGCATTCACTACACAGGTGAAGATATCGGGACGAATCTCTCCCTTCAAGAAAAATTAAAATCTGATTTTGGCCTCCAATTTCCATCGATTCCTGAAGCGGATGATCCTGATGAATTAGATATCCTAAATTATTGTCAAGAGGCAGAGGCTGCCATTTCCTCTCAATCGCGGTGGACAATTGATAGATCTGCAATTGCGATTGGATTTTTCACTTTCGCCAAGTTTCTAATGTACCGTGACCTTGATGCGGCAAACTGGCCTGAGGAGACGGCCCCATCCAAGCATTCCGTATTGCAATCCATTCTTGATGAAGTCGGATTTCAAGTACCCGATAGCGTTCTCTCTGATGATGCCCGCATTGATGGACATCTTCAACCCACAGAGACCTATCACGTCGTTGATGCGGATAGTTCACAAGCATTGGCAATCCATGATGTGAGTCAAGGGCACAATCTTGTGATTCAAGGTCCACCGGGCACCGGAAAATCCCAAACTATTACGAATCTTATCGCGGAAGCCATTGCATCAGACAAACGGGTACTGTTTGTTGCAGAGAAGATGGCGGCTCTAGAAGTCGTCAAGCGAAATTTAGATGTTGTAGGGCTGGGGAATACATGTCTGGAACTTCACAGCCACAAGATAAACAAAAAAATAGTCCTTGAAGAACTCAAACAAACCCTTGAACTTGAACCGCCGCAAAGAAAATCTGAACAAAAACTCGTTCAGCTAGTCGATAAACGCAATACATTGAACGATTTCTGCGAAGCGGTTAATACCCCAATTGGACAAAATGGTGTTACTCCGTACCAAACATATGGGGAAATATTCGGAATAAGTAGCTGATAACTTGAGGTGTCTCATAAAAGCCTGAGCGAGTGCCTGCTCCCGTGTAGCCTGAGAATATTATACACGGTGAGAATGAAAGGTCTGGTTCGCTCAGGCTTTTTCATTATAACATATAGATCCAAACGTTGCACGTATGGACGCTCATAACTAATCTCTTTGGAGGTCTATTATGAGCGTCTATGAAACTATGGAAACCTTTCCTACTGAAGAATCTTGTATCTCATTCCTCGAATCCCTCCGTTGGAAAGACGGTAACTACTGTCCTCACTGTGGCAGTGTCAAAGTAAATCGTAAGGAAACCTCAAAGCATCGCAAATACTGGAACTGTCACGACTGCAAATCCACTTTCAGCGTTACTTCCCACACCATGTTTCACGGCACCAGAGTCCCTCTCCGCAAGTGGTTCTGTGCAATCTCCATCGTATCTGCTGCAAAGAAAAGTATCTCAAGTTATCAACTAGCAAGAGATCTCAAAATGAATCAGAAGTCTGCTTGGTATATGCTACAACGTATCCGTGTTGAAATGAAGAACAGTGAGAATCATCTTCTGAAAGGGATAGTTGAAGCCGATGAAGCATATGTAGGTGGAAAGAAGCACAGAACAAAGAAGGACGATGACGGAAACTTCCCCGACAATAAGCCAAGTTGGAGAGATCGTAAAGTCCCTATCATCGGAGCGGTAGAACGAGGCGGGAATGTAGTCGCAAAGCCAAGTAGAATCACAAACGGTGAAGCAATCGAAGAGTTTCTGCTAGACAATATGGATATTAACAAGTCAATCCTAATGACCGATCAATATCCTGCTTACAACATAATGGACAAATACGTACCAAGAGGTGTAGTCAACCACTCTGAGCGATATGTAAATGAAGACGGTTTCACTCACACCAATACGATTGAAGGCTTCTGGGCTTGTGTCAAGAGAGCATGGTATGGAACTCACCATCACTACAGTGAAAGATTTATGCCACTCTACATCGCTGAAGCCTGCTACAAGTATAACAATCGACGAACCAAGAACTTATTCGAGAAATTTCTAACTGGTTGCTTCGCTTAATACTCATCCACATCCTGCCCATAGTATATCCCCATATTAAAGCCTAACCAAACACCCTCAGACGCCTGCATTTAACCTGCATTAAGTTCAAACACGGGTTTAGGTAGTTTTACCTTACTTTAGTAAGTCCAATTAAATGCAGCGTAAATGCAAGGCTTCCCGATTTTACTTTACTTTTTAATGTTCTCATTATAACCTAGTTTGTGCTCTAGACCAAACCGATTTTCAGATATGTTAAGCGTGCCGAACTCTCACCCAACAGTGCGTCAACACTGAAGGGCAAGAGAACGACACTGGGCAACGCATAGACAGTGTGAGTGGAGAAACTCACTTGCGCTGCTTGCTGCTGATTATATCATGGAAATAGGGGTGGGGTCTATTTTGAGTAGTTTGACGTGATAGACAGCACGTCATAAAACAATCAAAAATGGAGAGAGACCTCATGCTACGATCATCGTAGAGGTTGCTCCAATAACGGGGCAGCCTTTGTGGGTTGCCCCTCTATTCAAATGGAGGGGAAGATGTTACGCAATGGTTTGTTTATGTTGCTTGGGGGATTGCTGGTATTGGCAGGGAGATTGCTACTTCCTGATGCCATTGGTCAAGGGGAAAGGGAGATAACAGCCTTTGACACAATTGTCTGTAAGCAGATTTTTGTGGTAGAGGATGCTTCAAAGTTGGAAGTAGAAGGCTACAAGGGAGTTCACATTAATCCTGAGCGATTGCTAATCAGCTATCCATATGAGGGGCTGGCTGAATACAGGTACAATTTAGCAACCATAGCTGCCAAAGGTGGAAAACAGATTGCTTTGAAACCAAGATAAAGTTGGCTTGTTAAATGTTGAACGGCGGTTTGTCTAAAATCTTCTCATGCCAAAGCACGTTCTTTTGTATCTGTTCCAACTGTCTTACTATTGGAGATCCACGGCGTTTCTTTGGAGCAACATAAACCACTTGTGGATTGGGTTCAGGGCGTTTTCGCCTTCGCTGGTGGATCGATTTAATGACCGTATAGACGGTCAAGGCAAAGCCAATTACAGTGAGCCAATCTGCTATGTTGCTCATAGTTGGTTTACTCCGATGGCATGTCATTTTGCTTGTTAGGTTGGATGACATGCCATTTTCATTGTTAGTAAGGCAAGTTAATTGAGTGTACAGGAAAATAGTCTGGATACATATTTTCGTTGAGAGTGGGTTTTAGTTGTTGAATGAGATATATCTCAATATCAACAACATAGGAGGAATCAACTCTAGCCCAAGTAACTAAAGCACCTGGTTGAAATTTTCCATCGCTATTGTGTTTGTCTATACGATCTTGAACCTTGCCTCTTCCGACATACAGGTTAGTTCTATTTCCGAATTGATCAAGCCTAAATACAACATATACACCGTAAAGTTCTTGGTTGTTCAGCTTGACTTTTTCAATTTCTGCCCATTCACCACTGGTGTAGGTCCCCCAATTAACTGTTATGTGCATCTTTTTCTCTCCCTTGCTGCAGATTTATGATACATGCTGATTATACATGATTCCTTAACAGATGTCAAGTAAAATCGGCATATTCCCATGGCAAGTTGTTATCTACTTATTCCGGAAATATTGGTAATTAAGCGGCGGCTTTCGCTTGCAGAACATCCATCTCTAGATTTGCTCCAATTTCAAATATCAAAATCGGAGTTTGAAAGCACACTCGAAATTGTAAAGGATTTACAAGTAATTCTCAAACGCATGGGAGTACCGAAGGACCATCCGTTTTGGGGTAGTCAATACAAGCAATTCCCTGATGAAAATGGAGTGAAGCGACTTGCACAGGAAGCGCACAATGCTATTACGAATGTAAGACATTCGTCTGAGGAACTAGCACAATACCTCAATTTTCCTCTACCGGAAGATTGTGCACAAGTCGACAGGACACTACATGCGGCGCAGTATGTGTTAGAGTTTCGTAATTTGATACCTAATTTGATAAATGTCGCAGTGAAAGCAACCGAATGGGTAACCCACAGCGATTCCTTAATGAAAGGACTACAGGCGGGAAAATCGTCGAGCTCAATTCAGGAAGAACATCATGATATTCTCTACCCCGAAGCATGGAAAGAAAACGTCAATGTCATTGGTAAGGTAATGACCGATTATGGCGGTAAGTGGTGGCGGTTCTTTTCAAGTAGATACAGGCAGGCGCGAAGTAAACTAGCAAATTTGTGTAGGGAATTACCAAAAGGCCAAGCGGCGCGACTAAGAATGGTTGATGCAATCTTGGAAGTGCAACGAGAAAAACCGTTTCTTGATGAGATACAGGAAGTTGGAAAAAAGCTCTTTGGAATACTGTGGGATGAGGAATCCAAGGATTGGAATCGACTTCAAGAAATCACTCGATGTCTATCGGAGTTGCACCGAAAGGTAAGAAGTGAGCAACTACCAAAAGTTCTGGTTGATTATCTCGCAGCAAATCCAGATTTGGAAGCACTTCAGAGATTAGTCGCGACTGTCGAGAATGCCCGATCCCATCATTTACAAGCAATTAAAAGCATGATTGACAAGATTGAGTTAGACGAAAACGTGCGTTTCGGCAACGAAAGAAAGCTAATCGAACGTACCTTTACGGATCAACTGCGTACAATTGAGTGTTGGGAGTGCAAGACGGAAAATCTACACGATATTGTTTCTTATAACAGCCGATTGGAAGAGATAAGACAAACCGGTTTTGCTGAAGTCATAAAGGTAGCAGATCATTGGCCAGAGGCAAGTCTATTCTTATCAGATATATTCACACTTTCATGGTATGAGGCCCAGTTGAAAATTGCGTTTGAGGGAAGACCAATATTGACGGGGTTTGATGGTGATATACATCAACAGACTATTAGAAGTTTTTGCGAGTTAGATCGCCTCTCGCTTGAATGCAATAAGGCCAAAGTCGCATACAAACACTGGGACCATCTTCGACAGTTTCACTCTTCTAGTGGTCAATTAGGCTTATTGAAGCGTGAATTCGCTAAAAAGAGGAAACATTTGCCAATCCGGCAGCTTATGGACCGGGCTGGAAATGCAATACAGGCAATTAAGCCCGTATTTATGATGAGCCCGCTTTCCGTAGCGAAATTTTTACCTCCAGAGAATGTGAATTTTGATTGGGTGATTTTTGATGAAGCTAGTCAAATCGAGCCTGTAGATGCCTTTGGTGCGATTCTTCGAGGAAAACAAACGATTGTAGTTGGGGATGATAAACAACTTCCACCGAGCAATTTCTTTCAAAAAATCGGTGAGAATTATGGCGCAGAGGAAGATGAAGAAAACTTTGTAGGCAACACTACTAGTATCTTAGAACTGTTTGTTGCTCAACAAGCACCCCAGAGGATGCTACGTTGGCATTATCGTAGTCGCCACGAATCCTTGATTGCCGTTTCAAACTCTAAATTCTACGAGAATAAGCTATTTCTTTTTCCAAGTCCTGATTGTGAACAGAAGGAACTCGGACTAGTATATCACCATTGCAACGATACCATATATGATCGCGGAGGTAGTGGAAAGAATTTAAAAGAAGCCGAAATAGTTGCGGCGAAGGTTATGGAGCACGCCCTTTCATATCCCGACTTAACACTTGGTGTAGGTACATTTAACTTATCTCAGATGCAAGCAATTCTCGATCAAGTTGAAATCCTGCGCAAGCAAAATCCATCATGCGAAAACAGTTTTTTCAAAGCGCATTCTGAGGAACCGTTTTTCGTTAAGAATCTGGAAAACATCCAAGGGGATGAACGTGATGTCATATTCATTAGTATTGGCTATGGACGCGACGCCAATGGGCGACTAACAATGAATTTTGGTCCTCTTAACCACGATGGGGGGCAGAAACGCTTAAATGTTTTAATCACGCGAGCACGACAGCGCTGTGAAATATTTACAAACTTAGCCGCCGATGATATTGATACCGGCATTGCCAATCCCGGTGTTGAGGCACTTCAATGTTATTTGAAATATGCAGAGACGGGCAACCTTGATGTTCCAAAATCGAAGGGAGACGCAGAGAGCCCATTTGAAAATGAGGTAGGCAATGCTTTGCGCGAACGTGGTTTCGAAGTCGTCCATCAAATTGGGACAGCAGGGTATCGCATCGATCTTGGTATCGTTGATCCAGAACGCCCGGGACGCTACCTATTGGGTATTGAGTGTGATGGTTCAACTTATCATAGATCGCAATCCGCTCGCGACCGTGACCGACTTCGACAACAGGTACTTGAGCGATTAGGCTGGCGTATTCATCGTATTTGGAGTACAGATTGGTTCAGAACACCTGGCCGCGAACGTGACAAAGCCATCAAAGAAATCGAACATGCCAAGGCACTTGGTCCTTCTTTACCAGATAAGGTTCCTGAAACAATTCCCGATCCTGATGTTATTATTCCACCTCCACTGGAACCACAGGTAAATTCTCTTACTGAAAGGTACAAACTTGCAGAACTCGACATAATCAATAGAAGAGATTTGCATACAGTTCCTGCTTCTATTATTACTGATTGGATTCAGCGCGTTGTGAAAGTTGAGAGTCCCGTACATTTCGATGAAGTGGCAAGACGCATTACAAAAGCAGCGGGAGTGAATCGAATCGGTAATCGCATTCAACACGCTCTTGAAATTGCTGCGCGACGGGCAGCTCATCTAGGTAATATCCGAATCGAAGAACGATTCTTCTACTGGACTCAACAGCAATGTGTTACTGTACGCGACCGTGGTGCACTTCCTTCCTCTTCGAGAAAGCTAGAGTTCATTTCCCCTGAAGAAATAGAATTAGCTGTCAAGGCAGTTGTGTCAGATTCTTTGGGGATAGAGCGTAGCGATTTGCCTCGCGAAGTTAGTCGACTGTTCGGTTTTAAATCAATGAGCGAAGATATGCGACACACAATTGAATCGGTGGTGAATAGAATGATTGAACGGGGAGAATTAACCGCAAGAGGTGATTCACTTGTGATCGCCAAATCAGACGGCTAACCACATTAACTGTCGAACTGTGATAGCAAAAGATGAATCACTACACTTCCAAGCGTTCGCAAACAACGATATTTTCCTCGTTCATCGTTATATCGGTTTTGCCAACTATATTGGAAGGGCTGTTTTTCCTGGGCATGCGTTTCTTCGGTATGTTCCTAATAATGGTTTCTCTGAGCGTGAATCTGAGTTCGGCGAAAACAGATTTAATGAAGCCATCTGTTGAGAGTGTAACCCCATTAATCCTATGATTACCAACAGATTTTTTCCTCCTATCCGCACCAAATTCCCTGAATTGCGTTGACCTTACTTCTCGCAACCGCGAGAGATGTGACAAGCCTATCTCAAATTATTTTTTCTCTTGTCCCAAAGCATAGGTTCAAGAATCTATCTTCAATTCTAACCTGGACACCACGATTCCTCACCGCCCCGTTTTCTTGGACGTACATTCCCAAATCCGCAACAATAATGTCTTTGCGAATCAGGTCTAGAAAAACATACGTATCTGGATTTGAGAGAATATACGCCTCGTTAAACCAAAATTCCTCCTTCAGATCGGAGTTGAGACGGGTATCAGCCAGAACGAGAACCAAAGCAGGCATTTTTTTCTTGAACGTTCCAATCAAAACTTCTCCCGACCATTGGGCAATAAGTGTGCCGTCCACATGTTTTAGCCTCACTGATTCTTCCTCAACTTTCAAGTAGAGTCCCTGATTGTTCGGTGAACTGTTCACGGTACAATACAACGAGTGCCTTTCGTTGGTATCCACGTAACCGTACTTTTCAATCAGACACTTCTGCTTCAGTTTCCAAACACCGCGATTAAAGGTAAACATGGTAACTCGGTTGGAAACTCCATTCCTCTGGGACTTTATCTCTATCGCACCGAGATCGGGTGAATTCAGATTGTTTTCCTTTAACTCCAGCAGAGACTCTAGCGTGTACCCGATTCCAGTGTTCCCTCTTCTCAACGAAACAATATATCCTACCCGTTTGATTTCGGATAGCTTATCCGTTAGCTCGGCTAAGTTCATTCGGTAAAATAACCCTCGGAGTTGTACGTTTGGAGATTGGCAGTATTGACGGTGAAACTTGACTGACACGTAGAAGTTAAGGCTCAGCAGGGGAAGAAATACCCCTCACAAATCATGTGTGGTTTAGGTTGATTGGGCCAATTGATCGAGGTTGACGTGCTATCGGTTTCGTGCTATGCTCTAAACCGATATGATTGAATTCTATGAAAGATTATACACAACTACGAAAACGATGTCAAACATTACTTAACGCAACAGTAGTAAAATTCTGCGGTAGTCTCGCTGCCTCTTTGGGGGCTAATCTGCTCAATTTCGCGGAATCTCTGAAGGTAGTTGGGTGTGGGAAGCATAGCAGAAGATTCTATGAAAAGGAGTGAAAAACCCATGAAGTATCAACGCCAATACAATACAATTTCAAAATACGTGCGCGTCTTTGCCGTTCTGAGCGTTTTCACATTTCTTGTTTCTTGTGATGAGAAAGTTACTTTGGATCTCATGGATCCGGTGCCTCCGGAAGAGACCGTGGGTGCGCCGACCGACGATATGATGCCGGTGGAACCGATTGCTCTGATGCCAGGGCTTCCAGCCGACATCGCCGGATACAATCAGTGGTTGAAGCTGAATGCCGAGCCGATTCCACCGGTAGCCGGAGGCGATCCGCACCGCGGCACCAAGGATGTATACGTAAACCAGGAGCGTGATGTGATTGCTCCGGGTGGACGACAGCGGTATCCGTACCCGGATGGGAGCATTGTCGTGAAGGAGTCACGCGCCGACGCAGGTTTCATCCGGCTTGTTGCCATCATGCGAAAGAAGGCGGGTTCCAATCCGGCAGGAAATGATTGGGAGTATGAGGAGTACATACGCCGCGATGCAGATTCCCCATTCCCCAATCCGCTAACGGGTGCATTCTGCGGCGGCTGCCACGCGCGCGCAGCCGACCGAGACTATGTATTCACGGTGCTTGAATAGGTGGAATCCACCAGCGTCCTATTTTGGTGCATGGTGTGAATCCTCGGAGTTGTATACGCTTGAACATGCACACGCACCTAACTCAATGGAGAATCGAATAGATGGCAGATGCGCTCCGGCTCATTCCCCAGCCGGACTTAACGAGCCGAGTGAAAGCAATTCAGAATGACGGCTTTGTGTATTTCCCAGGCGTGATTAACTTTGATGAAATTGCAGAACTCCGCGCGGCGATGAATTGCTTGGAAGAGGTTCCCGAATACTTCGATAGGGTACACGAGTCTTGGTCAAGGCACCTCAACAACGCCTTCAATCGTGACGAGGTTTTCATACCGTACCTTGATAAACCGGGAATCATTGAGTTGGCGGAAGAGATTCACGGCGCGGATTGCCACATCATTGGAATGACCGCGTGGATCACGGGTCCGGGACGTCCGGAACAAACGCTGCATATCGATTATCTGCCGATAAGCCTGCCGGAGGATATCTTGGAAGATCCGCGGGTGGACCTTCCCATCTTTATTACAACCGCTCATTACTATCTTGATGATATGTATGAAGAGCTAGGTCCAACGAAATTTGTGCCGGGCAGCCATCTCTCGGGACGCGGACCGAATGGTGATGCGGAATGGAAAGGGGCTGAGGAGCAAAGCATTCTGTGTAACGCCGGGGATGTTGTTATGTTCCGAAGCGAAGTGTGGCACCGCGGGTCAGCGAATACCAGCAATCAGGAACGATACTTACTTCAGGTTCATTATGCCCAGCGAATGATTACGCAGAAGTTTCCTCCGTATCTGAACAGGTTTCAGTTCGACGAGGAAATCCTTGAAAAATTGACTACGCGGCAACGGCGCTTGCTGGGTGAACACCGTTCCAGCAACTATGATTGAGAGAGAACTAATGCGTAATGCGTAAAAGGGTGCTGAGTGAGTCCCGCGAAAGAATGGATATAGAAAGTGGTGCAATTGGCGATATAACGATAGCTAATATCACCCTGCGAGGGTGGGAACTGTAGAGGCCGAGTTTTGAGGAAAAACTCGGCCTCTTTGTTTTGGTTCCTGATGACATCTTAACATGACCAACCATAAGTATCCGCTTTCTCGTTTTACCGTATTGGATTTAACCCGCGTTCGGGCAGGACCGACAGCTGTGCGCCAGCTTGCCGATTGGGGGGCGAACGTCGTCAAAATCGAATTGCCAGTGCCGCCGGAGAAGGTCGACGCAGCCAACCGTGGGCGTCACGACCCCGACTTTCAGAACCTTCAGCGAAACAAACGCAGTATGACGCTGAACCTCAAAGAGGAAGCAGGACGCTCCGCATTCATGCGGATGGTGAAGCGTGCGGATGTGGTCGTGGAGAACTTCCGTCCGAATGTCAAGACACGGCTCAAGGTCGATTACGAAGCATGTAGATCGGAGAATCCGCGCATCGTCTACGCGAGTGTTTCGGGATATGGACAGGATGGACCTTACGGCAACCGTCCGTGTTATGATCAGATTGCTCAGGGGATGGGCGGCTTGATGTGGATTACCGGCTTTGAAGGCCAAGGCCCTTTGCGGGTGGGCGTGCCCATTGCCGACCTTGCGTCGGGCATGTATGCCGCACTCGGGATTCTCACTGCACTGCTGCAGCGAGAGAACACCGGCGAGGGGCAGTGGGTTCATACATCACTGCTTGAAGCCCAGATTGCCATGCTCGATTTTCAAGGTGCGCGATGGCTCATCGGGAACGAGGTGCCGCCGCAAGCGGGCAACAATCATCCGACAGGCATTCCCACCGGAACGTTCGAGACCACGGATGGTTACATCAACATCGCAGCCGCTGGAAACGAGATGTGGGGGCGGCTGTGTGACGCCCTTTCGGCGGAAGAACTCCGAAGTAATCCCGATTATTCCGATGATGCGTCACGTTCACGAAACCGCGATGCATTGAATGGGGAACTCCAAGCCTATTTCTCTGCCAAGAGCAGTGACGAATGGATTGCCCTTCTCAATGACGCCGGAGTGCCGTGCGGTCCAATTTATCACATGGACGAGATGTGGAGAGACCCACAGGTGGAGCATCTCGAAATGTCTCGTCCGGTAGACCATCCGGTGCTTGGCAGGTTGAACGTGATGCGCCACGCGACGAGCCTGAGCGGCACACCGAAAATGCCGTATCGCCCGGCTCCGGAGTTGGGTGAGCACACCGATGAAATCCTGCGCGAGTTTGAATTTTCCGACGATGAAATAGAAGATTTGCGAAGGAGGCGCGCCGTATGAGCGCAGGAAATCGTTCGTCGAGGAAACTCACGGAAAAACTGATTGTCAGAAAGAGCGATGGGGTTGGTTATCTGAGCCTGAACCAGCCTGAAAAACACAACGCCATTTCGTATGAGATGTGGTTGGGTATGGCTCAGGTGATTGGCGATTTCGAGGCGGACGACGACATTCGCGTGATTGTGGTTTCGGGTGAAGGCGGAGCGGCATTCTCGTCCGGAGCGGATATATCGCAGTTCGAGCATCAGCGCCAATCCGCCGAGAACATAAAGGTCTATGACGGTGCGGCGGGACGCGCGCAGGACAGTTTGACCAACGTTTCCAAACCGACAATCGCCAAGATATCCGGGTACTGCATCGGCGGCGGCCTGGCGACCGCGCTTTGCTGCGACCTGCGATTCGCCAGCGACAGTTCAAAATTCGGGATTCCCGCCGCCAAGCTGGGGCTGGGATACGGTTACGACGGTTTGAAAGCCTTGGCACAGCTTGTTGGGCCAAGCCGCGCCAAGGAGATTATGTTCACCGCTAGACAGTTTGACGCGATGGAAGCCTACGATATGGGGTTGGTCAACCGAGTTTTGAAAAGGGATGAGTTGGACGGTTTCGTGAACGAGTATACGGAATCCATGAGCAGTAATGCGCCGCTTACGATTAAAGCCTGCAAGCGAATCATTGACGAGATTGGGAAGGATCCCGAGGAGCGTGATCTCGACCTATGCCGCCGCCTTGTCGAGGGCTGTTTCGCCAGTGACGATTATAAGGAGGGGCGGCGGGCGTTCATGGAAAAGCGGAAACCAAGGTTCAGCGGGAGATAGCCAATTTCGATTTAATAATTGATTTAGAACTGCACATTTCGAATTGTAGGGGACGCGGATCTGCGTCCCTACTTGCCGATTTATGAAGCGAACACGGCGTAAGGACAATACGTATATGGGGATTGGGACCAATTAGTTACTACGTATTGCGCGTGACGATTCAAAAATGTGGGGCATCCAAATACTCAACTGCGTATAATCGAAGCATAACTGCAATTTAAGGATATGTCCGTCAATGAACTGTTAAAACGCTTGGATGATTACACGGGTTGGGCGGTGTGTTTCTTCGCAGCGTTGCCGATACTCGCCTTACTCGTTTCATTTCTGTACACGCGGGCATCAAAAAGAGCATTTATTATCGAATCGGTGTTTTCGGCAATTATATACTTGTCGGCAATTCCGGGAGTTTTCGCGTGCATTCTGATTTTCTATTTGCTCTTCTTTACCAGAACCAACCTTCTGAACATTGACATCGTATTTTCGTTCCTACCTGTCGTCTCGATGGGCTTGGTTTTCGGCATTATCGGCAAGAACGCGAATTTTGACGACCTACCGGGTTTTGGGCGACTGACGGGCTTGATGTTGTTGATTGCCGTTGCCTCCTGTGTAACATTGGCAGTCTACAAACTTCGGATATTTATGGGATTCTTCGCGTCAATTGAGGCTTTGGTAGGGATAGCGGTAGCCGTTTTCGTGCTATTCAAGGTTGGACTGGCAAGACTCAGCGGCAAGTCGAAAAGAGGGGCGTATTAGCGCTTCCGGCGATTACGGAAGCCGTTTTCAATCTGTCAATCCATTGGGTAAAGACTGCACCCTCCGTCAACAAGCAGGACGGATCCCGTCATGTAGTCCGCCGCGGAACTGCAAAGGAATAGAAAGGCGTTTGCCACGGAGTCGAGAGGTTGCATCTCGCCGAGCGGGATCGCTTTTTGCGCCCGCCCGCGATAACTCGGATCGGTATCCCACTGGTGTTTGGCAAGTCCGACACTGACAATTCCGGGGGCGATGGCGTTGGCACGAATGCCTTTGTCTGCCAGTTCTCGCGCGAACGAGCGCATGAGTTGTTTCATGGCGGCTTTACTCGCATTGTAGGGACCAATCTCGGGCCAAGGCACATCGGCGACCCAAGAAATCGTGAAGATGAGGTGTCCGCCAACTTCGTCTTCAAGCATAGCACGCGCCGACGTCTTTCCTAGCAGAAACGCTGTTTTAACGTTCACTTGCATCGTCTGCGTCCATTCCTCGTCGGAATAGTCGAGAAGCGGTTTTGGAACCACCATACCGACATGGCAGAGCGCCGTGTGAATTGGACCAAACCCGGATCGAGCCGTTCCAATCAGCCTCTCCACGTCTTCTGACTGGGTTAGATCCGCCGGCACGTAAACCGTTTTTTCAAGGTCGATTTCGGCATCTCGTAGGCGTGTTTCGGCAGTTGCCGTGTCCAAGATGTCGTTGACGGTGATTCTTGCTCCATGTTCTGTCAGCTTCTTGACGATTCCTACGCCGATCGCGCCGCAACCGCCGGAAATGACGATGTGGCGTTCAGCGAGTGCGTCCTCACGGAAACACATAAGCAAATCTCCCAGAACCGTTTGTACTCAATATTCACAAGTGTCATGGCAGAATTCCTTCCGCCCTCATTTCCTCGAAGGCGTTCCCTCTCCGCTCCATTGGCAGAGTAATCCTCGAACGCGATCGGCTGGATTCATAGATTGCAAGCAGAACCTCCAACGTGTCACGTCCTTTTCGTGCGGAGCTTCGGTGTTCAGAACCCCCTTCAATCCAGGAAAGAAGATCTTCAAAGATGTCGGGGTGTTCGTAGCCGGGGACGGGAGTCCACTTTCCGCCAGTGCCTTCCCCCCGATAATGGGCATCAGGTCCTACGCGGATTTCTCCCTTTTCTCCGATGAGCATCACCATGTTTTCTACGGGTGGTGGCTTATACTGTCCAGCTTCAATGATGCCGAAGATGCCGTTTTCAAATTGCACGAAGCCCAATGCCTGCATTTCCAACTCAATGTTCTCCGAAAGAAAGGAACCCGATCGGTGAATCTGACCAATCACCCATTCAGCGGGAGAATCGTCCGCATAGTATCTCATTAGGTCCGTCTGATGTGTGTGATGGGTCAGCAGGGGCCAACCGCGACGCGCTCGAATATACTCCACTTGTCCAATAGCACCTTCCACCACAAGGTTCTTGACATCTGCCCATCCCGATATGTATCGGAGTTGATGACCCACAACGAAACGCACGTTCCCTTCTTCTGCCTTGTGAATCAGTTCATCCGCCTCCCACAACCGTGTCGCCATCGGTTTTTCAAGATACAGGGCGGTTATCGGGAAGTCCAATACGCGTTTCGCGACATCATAGTGCGTGCCGACCGGCGTCGCAACAATTGCTATGTCTACGGATTCGACCTCAAGCATCCTCTCGAAGTCCTTGTAAACGGCAATACCCTCTGATTTTAGTGTTTCAAAGTTTGTTTCAAAAAGGTCGGCGACTGCCACAACGGAGATTCGGTCAGGTTGGTTTGCCTCAGCGCGCAACCCCATGCCACGAGAGCCTGAACCGATGAGGGCAGCGCGGTAGTGTTTTGTCTGCGATGGCATTATATCCTCGTCTTTTAAGTATTAAGCGTATTTCCTATCATTCCGCTCTCTAGCATAGTCACCAGCGCAGAGTCATCGACATCCAGCGGCAAGTTGATTTTCGCGCGTCGCCGACTCGACTCGTAGGTTGCAAAGATGAGCTCCGTGGCTTGGAGTGCTTTCCACCCGATCAGTTCGGGTTCACGGTCATTTTTGACGGCGTCAATGAGGTCTAGAACGGATAGAATCGTCTCGTTGCCCCGTGATTCAAGATTACTCAAGTCAGGAGTTGTCCAGCCTTGGGATTTCGTGCTGAGAACCCTCATCGGCTTAGCCTTTTGCCGTCCAATCTCAATGATTCCGTCGGTGCCGATTAGGCGATTGGAGATGTCTGGCCCCGCGGATCCACCGGTTGCTAACAACCCTTCGACGCCGTTTTCCCAACCAACCCATGAGAGGCCGGAAGATTCTACCGGCACCCCAAAAACCTCTTGAGGTTCGGAGGCGTCGATTTGACCGATTACCCATTCCGCCGGTTCGTCGTTGTTGTAAAAGAAGAATATGTCAAACCAGTGCGTCCCCCAGTCTAACAGATTTGGACAAGTTCCCTCGACACGGCAGAGCTGACCGATAGTTCCATCGTTAGCCAGTTGTTTCGCCTTTATGAACGGCGCGGCGAATCGTCGCTGATGGGAGAAGGTAAGCACGACGTTGTTATCCACACAGGCTTGGTTCATCTGCTTGGCTTCTCCCCATGATGGCGCCATCGGTTTCTCGCTGTGAATTGCCCTTATTCCGCTATGGGCTGCCGTGATTGTAATCTCTTTATGTAGAGGCGTCCACGTGGCGACACTCACAATATCCGGTTTCTCTTTTTCCAACATCTGCCTGTAGTCGGAATATGTTCTCTGGACGCCGAATTTTTCCGCGAACGCCGTGCGTGCAGCTTCAACCGGATCCGCACAAGCGACGAGGTCCACATCAGGCGAGATATGATAACCTCGGGCTTGGCTTTGGCCACGTCCGCCGCAACCGATTACACCGGCTTTAAGCATTACCATAATGGTTCTCCTATCGGGCGAGGATGGAGGTCTAAATGCTCGCCTATTGCAACCTTGATGAATACGTCATCTGATTTCTCCGACATTGGCTCGGGTTGCCAGATGATTCCAGCCGCGCAGGACTAACCGAACATTCGTGTGCATGTTGTCCGCCTCGATTTCGTCATCACCGGCATACATCTGCACCAAAACGCTTTTTCTTATTTTGGATGATCGATTGGGCATTGAGCCGTGCAGCGTGAAATAGCTGAAAAAGAGGACATCTCCGGACTTCGCTTCTAAAGCCGTTCCTTCGTTAAGAGAATATTTGTCGGTGACCTCGACGTTTTGTCCGGTACCCATCGTGCCTTGACAACGGCCCAACTTGTGTGAGCCGGGATGTACACGAATACAGCCCATCTCGTCCGTGGCTTCGGAGAGGTAGATTACGGCAGCTATCATCGTATCCTTGACGGATGGAAAGTACTGCCAGTCTTGGTGCATCGGGAAGGGCGATCCCTTCTCCGGCGGTTTGCAAAACAACTTGGAGTGATGCAGAATGATGTCGGGTCCAAGAATCGCTTCCGCGACATCAAGAAACTCGGGTTTCATGAAGGCGTTCAGCCAAACCGCGGAATAACTCTGAATGTTGTGAGTGTGGAGAAGCACCGAGTCGCCTCCATCGAGTTCATCCATCAGTTTGCCGCCCCAGCGTGCATTCGCATCTTTCTCAGAATCAAAGATTTGTCCAAGCGCTTTGTCGAAATCCTTCTCCATGAATTGGATTTCGTCCGCAGAATACACTGACTTGGCGAAATAGAAACCGTTCTCCTCAAAAAACGACCTGATTTCAGACGAGTCTTTTTCTAACATGTGTGTTTGTTTTTTATCCGCAGGCGGCGCACGATGTAGTACGCAAGGTTATTGAATACGAATATATCTCTGCTTGTGGAAAATCGGCGGTGGGTAGATCGGAAAAATGGAATTGCTTGACCTCATCCGGCATTTGTGTATAATCTTTGACAATTCCTATGGGCTATTGCGGAACCGACCAGCAGTGATTCAATGTTAATGGCGCTTGCGCATTTGGATTCTATAAGTCAATTCCATTCATAATTTCGGTAGGTGCGGTTGGGAACCGAACCTACCGCAGTGTATAAAGAATTATTGGTTCCACGGTAGTATCGGGAATCAATTTTGAGAAAAACGAATCGACCAATGTTTCCGTGTATGGGAGGAAGTTATGAAGTTAAGTCAGGACCAGCTTGACACGTTTCATCGTGACGGCTATATCATGGTAGACGATGTATTCAATCCGGAGGAGATGTCGGCCGCCTTAAGAGATATGGAGAAGATTTTTTACGGCAACTCTTTCGCTGAATTTCTCGCAGAATTCGATAGAACAGGAAAGGCAGACTCGGTCGAACCGTCAGCGACCCATTCAGTTACACATTATGGTGACACTCCGTACGGGCGTACCCAGTTTCCTACAGGTTATGATGCGTTAGATCGATTGATTGAAAACGAAGACTATCTGGACATTTACGCCGAATGCCTTGGTACAGCCGACATCAGCTACTGTAATGCTCACCTGTTCATGCGGGCGGGTCCCAGCGATCAGCGTCACTCCGAGCACCTTTGGCAGGGATACCACGCCGACCACGGTACGAACACCTTCTTGCCACCCAGCTACGCGGTGGGTTCGTTCGACTACGTCAACAGCGGCGTTTATCTCCACGACGTGGATGAAGACGGTGCGCCCATGCATGTGATTCCCGGTTCGCATCGGCAAGCCGCCGATGTTCTTGTCCGCTTGGGCGGGGGCATTAACGACATTCGAGAGATTCCCGAATTTGCCGAGCCGGTACCGACGACCGGCAAAGCGGGGAGCGTTCTATTGTCGTCCTCATACCTGATTCACGCCGCCGTGCCGTTCACGAACAAACGGAAACAACGTGCATTTTGGACGTTGTCCTTGGCTCGTGCGGACACCAGCCGCTGGACGAAACTGGCAAATCCATGGCTTGGCCCCGAACAGCAATTCTTCCAACCGTTTTGGGAAAAGACCACACCGCGCGTCCGCACGCTTTTCGGTTGGCCCGAACCGGGGCACCCCTATTACACAGATATAACGCTGAAAGGCATTGCGCAGCGGTTTCCCGATATGGACTTGACGCCCTATCAGGTATAGACGCATCTGGTGTCCGCAGCTAATGCTATATAGTTAATGCATTCGTATTTACACATGATTCGGTAGGTGCGGTTTCCAACCGCACCTGCGAGATTGGATGAATACTGGTTCGGTTACGAAACCGAACCTATCGCGGTGTACAAATAATTACTGGCTTTACTATGATTTGACAGTGGTGCTCCCACTACTACGCGTGAACACGTGCGTGGTCGGGGAATAGTTGGTCGTGAACTTCGGCACACTGATTCAAGTGAATCATTCGGTTTTCGTCGGCAGTGTCGAGCATCAATGGCCAGTACATCCCTGCCCCGGTTTTGTTCTTGTATCCTCCCGGCGAATGAATGCTAAGGTACTGATTTAGTATTTCATGATCGGCATCTGTTTTAGCCCGTCGTGTGCAGTTCATTGTAAACATTCGCCGACGCGTTCCCCCTCCGAATGCGGCGTGATAGGTGTCATGGTTGAAAATAACAAGATCGCCCGGATTGGTTTCAAGTGGGACATTGGTGGGAAAATCTCTCGGTGCAACGCCGAATAATTCTTGTGAACGATTGAGGTCAATTTTCTCTTTCCGCACGAAGTGATCGGACCGGTGACTCCCGGGTATTACTCGCAAACAACCGGTATCGCGTGTCAGTGGGTCGAGGTAGAACGCCAGCTTCGCCGAGAACAGTTGTCCCCAGCTTCCGTCCGGGTGCCAACCGGTATCTCCCGTGTAGTAATTGCCGTCACCGTTGGCATAGTTAAAATCCTCGCCGAGGATACCGCCTAGGATGCCCAAGACGCGTGGATCGTCGAGCAAGGCGCAGAGCCGAGGACGATGTTCGATTGGGCCACCGAACATCGTCCGCGACGTCCCATCGTGATTCTTGCCGCCGCCAACTTCCTGGATGGATCGCTCAAATTCTTCGGTTATCCACGCAATTTCATCGGGCGAGAAGACTGCGGAACACCCAAGATAACCGAAGGTATGGAAAAAGTTGAGTTGTTGCTGCGTGAGTTTCATTTCGTTCCTCCTTCCAATGGACCGACTGGGGATAAACCTTAGCTTTGTGTTGTTAGTCACTCTGATCCTGAAATGGACTAAGGCGTTACAACGCTTTATAGAACCAAGAAATTGGCAGACCGACGCAGACACTCGTGGTTATTCCACGCTCGCCGCCGGGAAACTCGCGCTCGCCCTTTTCAGGGTCAATGATGTAGAATGCTCGTTCGCGGCACATGAAACTGATTATTGCCGTGTCCCCCCAAAATGACAGAAATGGATATGTACCTTCGAGGTCGTTTGGGGGCAGCCGCGGCGCATGTTCCAGAGCTCTATAGGGTTGAATCGGCGCCGGTTCGATCTTGTCCGCGTCACCTTCTTTGAGGAAAATTGAGAAGACATTACCGGTATGTCTCCATGTGGCGCCTCCATCTTTGCTGACTGCCGAGGACAAACGATGACGCTGCATCCCCCGCCGAATTTCATCTGCCGAGGCTTGATTCCAGATTATGAGTAAGTCGTCGCTACCGGGGATTCTTCCCAAAGCGGCCGGAGCGAGGGCGGACGCGAGAGCGGTCGGCTCTGGACGCGACCAACTCGTCCCATCATTAGCGGACCAAGACTGGTAGAAACGACCGAGTGGGGTTCGCAGAATCATCAGTAGGTGGTCTGGACTGACTTCAGCTATGACCGGTTCGTTGCAACGGTAGTGTCCGCCTGCGCTGTAATCAAGCGTTACAAAAAGTTCGGCACCCGCACCCCAGACCCCAGTGCCTTCATTGGCTTTCCAGGTTTTTCCCTCGTCGTCCGAATAGTAAGCCCAGCAATACGTGAAAAAGTGCTCGTAACCGTGATGGCCAACCAGTGCAATGTCATCGCCAAAGAGCGCTCGCCCCTTTTCCCAAACAGTCTTTCCGAGTAGTTTGTAGACGGATACGACGATGCGGCCGGTACTGGTGACGGTGGCGCCATGCATCACGGCGTTATTGTACGGTTCACCAACCTTAACGGGTGGTGACCATGTTTTACCTTCATCGTTCGACTTTACAAACCAAGGACTAAGACCGTAAGGTTTGTCCACATCGGATTTGTCGTAAAAGCCGCCAATTCCGCCGGACTTCAATCGTAGCAGGTGGCTAATCCTGCGCCCCATTTGATTGCCATGAGTGTCATGAACAGGTTCATATTCTCCCCATGTCAAGCCTCCATCCCTAGAAATCGAACGACTGCCCGGGACAAAGCAAAGCAGGTGCCCATCCGATGATTCAAGCAATCCTGCTCCGTGCGGGACGGACTCGATGTGCAAAAAACGGGCTTCATCGGGGATACATGAGTGTACTTGATTCAAAAATTGAGGGTTGAGTTTATCTTCATTCATGGGGGAATTGGCGTCTGAATAGCAAACCGGAAACGGTTTAGTCCATTGATTTCTTGCAGAAATGCAGAGCAATCACTTTATTCCACAGTCGAAGGTGAGTCTGTCCATGTACCCAATTATGAGGGACACACCCGGTGGGAGGGGCATCTTGCCCCGATTTGCCGCGTTCACAATAAATCAACGCATTTAATAACTACGCAACGGAAACCGATTACGCTAGGGTCTCCCTCCCACATCGGGGCAAGGGGGAACCTCTATCGCCTTCGCTATCCGCTCAGTTGATCCCATCCCACATGTAATCAAGGGATGCCCCCTGCCGATAGTCGGGAGTAATACATGTCAAATCAATTCTGCCACTATTCTTGGCTGAGCTAAACAGTTACGCAAACCGAATACCCTAGGGATTTTGACCTTCGGAATATCTTCCTGTCACTTGTGCCAAACCGTCGCCGGCGTTCACTTGGGGCAGGCGGCGGAGGAGTATCACTATTCCATCTCGATCGGCGGTTACCTCTCCAATTATCTGACCAAAGAGATTTTCGATAACTCCCAAACGTTGGCCAACGCTGACTTCATCCAGTAACTCGACATGGGGTCGAAAAGATCCCGCCGACGGGGCGGATATCACAACATCCAAATTTCCGTCGCCCACCAAGTGGTGCGTGGTCGATCGGGGTTGAGGTTCACCTGGGATCATACCAAGATGCTTCATCACATTAAGCACGCCATGGATATAACACGCTACGTCGTCGGGGCCTGCTCGACCGCCGCCGGGCGATTCGGTATAGAGCCAAGGAACCCCGTATTCGGTGGCGGTGCTGATGCTTCTACCCGATGTGCCGGGAGGCGGATGACCCCACATTACAGGAGCACCAAAGGCATGAGCCGCGGCTCGGGCTCTTTGTCCCAGCTCATCTTCGCTGTATCGGTAGCCGATCATCGTTGGAATATTGGACTCAACACCGGCACTGTGCAGATCGATAAAGAAGTCTGCTTGTTTGATGAGTCTGTGAGTTAACCAATAGGCGATGCGTCGGGTAATCGTGCCGTGGGCGTCGCCGGGAAAGACGCGCGCGAGATTCAAACCGTCTATAGGGCTGTTGCGAGTGCCAGCCTCGTATGCAGGCATGTTGCATACGGGAAGCATGACCAAGGTGCCGTGCAGTACGTCGGGTTCCACCTGCTCGAAAATGCGAGGTATGGCTTCTACGCCTTCGTATTCATTACCGTGAACGGCACCCGTGACAAGGAGTTTGGGGCCGTCGGGGGCACCGGTAACATATAGGAGAGGCAAACACCAAGTGCCGCCATCGGCACGGGGAGCAACCTCAAGCCAATCCGACCTCTTTTCTCCGGAAGGTATTCGGGAAATGTCAAACGCTTCAAACTCCATGATTATCCTCTGCAAATCCGCTTCCCATGGAAATTAGATTCCGAGTTGCGTGGCAAGGTCGTGAAAATCTTGAGCAATTATGTCAAATTCGCCGTCCGTGGCAGTGTCTGGCTTGCCTCCAGGTCCCCATTCAAGCGGGCGAGTAATAAAGGCGGTTCTGAATCCAACAGCTCTCGCTCCCTCGAGGTCGTGATTGTGCGCGGCGACCATAAGGATTGACGACGGATCCAAGCTAAGAAGATGAGCCGCTGTCTCGTAGACTTCTTTGTCGGTCTTGTAATGGCGCGCGAGTTCCGCCGACAAGACACAGTCCCACGGAATACCGGCGTGTTTCGCCATGTTGGTCAAAAGAGACACGTTGCCGTTAGAAAGTGCTGCGACTATGTATTTGGACTTCAACCGTGACATGCCGCCCACAACATCGGGCCAGGCATCCAGTCTATGCCAAACGCGATTGAAATGGTTTCTCTCGTCCTCGGACAACTCGAGGGTTGGGAAGCCGCTCAAAATGTCATCAAGAATCATCCTGTGGAGCGTGTCCATTTTGGTCCAAGGCAATTCACCGCGACGCACGCGCCCCATAGCGGGTTCGTAGCCGCTTCGCCACGTTTTGGCGAACTGTGCCCAGTCCACGGAAATCTGTTTTTGGCAACCTAATCGTTCGCCTTCTCTTATAATGGTCGAATACCAATCGGTGACCGTTCCAAAGACATCGACAGTCAGTGCTTTTATTGAATCATTCCAAGATTGCATACTTTCTTGTCGGACCGTAATTAGAGTTTAAAGTAAGGAGTTTGTCGCATTGCGAAAGTGCTGCTTTGGCGGATAAATGCATTGAGTTCATAATACTGATATTTTATCTTTAGGTCAACAGGAATCACTTCGTTCTTGAATTTGTGTACGCCTTAAATCATTTGGTCTGGGGTTGGCATATGATTGGTTCGTCTATGGGCGCCAGCGCCTTCGATCAAAGAGTGGGGACTTAATGAAAAACGGTGGGCAGTGCCCACCCTACAAAATAAACGTGTGCTTGGCGGAAGGTGTCTTATTTCAGTCGAATAATCTCTCGCTGTGCTTCCGATAGGGGGTCCATGACGCGTTCGCTGAAATGCAATCCTTGTCCGCCCCAGTCGCGCATATAACCGATGCTGTAACAGTAATAGAGCGTGCGACGCGGCCGATTGGAAGTGTTTACGGTTGAACCGTGGGTCAGCGCTTCGGTGAAGATAATCGCATCGCCGGCTTCAGCGGGGACGGGTATCAAGGGCGGGTTCTCATCGGGGTGGCTGCCCCACGGTTTCGGGTAATTGCTCTTGTGTGCTCCCGGGATAACGGCAAAGCACCCGTCCTCGGCATTGCAATCGAGCATGGGAAATACCACTTTGGTTAACGTCGAGACTATCTCGCCATTTCGGCAGTGGTATTGGCATGTGGGGATTATTGGCGTTCCGTGCTGGTGGAGGGTCGTGTATCCACCGCTCCAACGATAAATTGTGTAGGTGTGGTTCAGGCGGTACGGTCCGCCCGTGACCCGCGCAATGACGGAGAGCACCTCTGGGAGGTCAATCAGCGGAATAAAGGCTGAATCCGCCTCCAAAATGTTGGAAATGTACATTTCCTGTTCTGTCTTCTCCGCGCCCAAGCACAGTGGCGGTGGAAAGTCGCTCGGCGGCATATTTTCAAAACGGTCAAGTGCCCTGTTGCACGCTTCAATTACGTTGGCAGGCACAATCCCCTTAAGAACAACGTACCCCTGGAGGTCAAACAGGTATATCTGTTCTTCGGTCATCGGTATATCCTTTTCCCAGTTGTACTAGTACACGTTGGCAGAAATAGTTAAGAGGTTTAGGCAGTTAAAGGCCTGCCTTTGTACGTCCATTTAAACGGTTTAGCCATCGTTTGATTAAAGTAAGAAATAAAAGATAAAATGCGTTGATGTAATTCTTGTACAGAACCGAAGGATGCCCGTTTGAGCAATCGACGAACGAGAATTGAAAACCAAATTTCAACTTGATTTAACCAACTGGTGTGCTTCGGGAGATAAACGAACCGTATGCGATGAGTTTTGTCTTTGAGGAATTCGGATCGACTCCCCATTGATTTTAGAATGCCTCGTCTACCTTTTTCTCCCAAATCTCCCTCAATACCACATTGTTTGGCCACTAACCGAACCAGAGATTCGGATTTGTGAGTATTGAGTTGATCGACGATAAATATCCACTCGCCGTGGCTATCGCTGTCTATAGTCGTTTGGATATGGGCTGCAAAATCGACTTCGGTTCGTGTGGGAGCTAGACTTGGGCAAAGCACAAGTCCGGTTGCCACTTCAAAGTTGGCAATTAAACTCAAGGTACCATGACGAATGTATTCAAATTCTTGGCGTTCGATAATCCCGGGTCTCATCGGTTTTGTGGGTGCTTTTCGCTCTGTTGCTTGTATACCTGTCATCTCATCACAACTCACCAGGTGAGTGGATTGTTGAGCCAACTCTTGAGCTTGATGGTACAAGTCACACACTTCCTTCACTTCAGCATCGAACGTCTCCTCTTTTTTCGGGTTGAGCCAATACCGACATTGGTGAGGTTTCAAATCGAACTGCTTTTAAAAAACGCCCCACATGTCGGGGCGAAATCGACTTGACTATACCCCGTTTTATCGACTCATCGGCGAGGTCTGTGGGTGTCCAATGGGTGATGGGGCGTCCACTTTGGGAGGGAGGTTCACAAGCTAAGGCGACAATTTGACAGATTTGCTGGGCACTAAAGGTGGGGGGTGCTCCGCTACGCGCGTTGTCTGAAAGGAGATTGACAATTCGGTTGCTATAGTCCTTCTCCGTTTCCTCAACTTCACACACCGCTAAGTTCTCCGACGCCTTCGCCCATCTCAAACGCCAGGTTCGGACTGTATAACAGCTTACGGCAAGTGTTCGGGCGATCTGTTCATTGGCAGCACCTTGATTGGCAGCCAAAATAATACGGCTGCGTCGCACCAGTTGCTGCGAACTTTTCTCTCGACGAACTATCCGCTCAAGTATACTTTCTTGGGTTGGCGTCAACTCAATCAATTCTGGCTTTGGCCTCGGCATGGTAGACTCCTTGTATGCTAATATGTTCAAAATCAATTCACCGCACCTCATAAGTCTCAATATTATAACATGCCTATAACCCATAAGACAATTGCGCTGAACTGTACTAGGCTCTTCACGGCTTCAATCGAGGGATTTGCCTTCCAGTGCGTGTCGTTCAAACATTTGCATACGCGAGGATTTCAATTTTCAAATCTGAAATCAGCAACTGTAGTAATGCCTGATGACACGGGTAATACGCCCTAGATTAATCGAATTTCATCGCGCGTGACGATTTCTTTAACGTGTTCGCGGAAGGCTGTCTGCACCAACTCTTGAGTCTCGGGCGCCAACCTCGCTCTGAAGCGATCTTCAAGTGAAGTCCGAATATCAAAGTCGTTCGTAGTAGCGCTTTGCATTAACAGGTACTGTGGCGCGTAGCGGTATAGCAGAACGCGGCGGTCGCGATCTTTGGGCTTCCACCTCAACGCTCCGTGCAGGAGTCGTTCAGGAACGACTATCGCGTCTCCGGCGGAAGGCGTTATGTTAATGACGCCGCGCGGCAGGTCATCGGCGGAGTCGTAAACATTTCCGGCATAGGGGCACTCAAAACCGCTGTCGTGCGACCCCGGTCCAAGTAGCAAACCGCCGTCGCCGGGATGAACATCCGTTAAGTACCAGAATACGTCGAAATACTCACAGAAGAGCGTTCCAGGTTCGCCCGTTTCCTTCACGGCTTTCCCGAATTGTCCGGGACCAGCATGGAGTGCGTGCGGGTTATGCTCATGGGTATCGACGAGTAGTGTTCCCCTGGCGAGGGTAGGTCTGTTGCCAGACAATTCTTTGATGATGGGCCAGACGGAGGGGTGCATCGTCAAGTGTTCCAGTGCTTTGTCGTAAGCAAACCCCCGACTGTAGCGGTCGTGATGTACCGTCGGTTCAAACTCTCGCGGGGGAAGGTTAGGCGTGTTGATATAGCGGTCCGCGGCTTCTTGAGCGCGGTTCAATTCATCGTCGGTCAACGGGTTTTTAATGTGCAAGTATCCGGTTGCGTCAAGTAGATAGCGTTGCTCTGGCGTCATCATAGTTTTGCCTCTTTTGGAAGGAGTTGGAAACCCGAAATGGACAAGATGTAAATGGTTCTTGTGATTAATGGATTACGAATTAGTATAACCCAAGTTGCTACCCATTTCCGTAGGTCGGGCTTCTAGCCCGACTCTCTTATAGGATACGTCGCAAACCGGGGCAATGTAAACTAAATTGACTGAATCTGCTCGCAGTGGATTGACAAATCCACTGCACACATGCGGCTACGGCTTGGATATGTCTCTCCAAGCTGAACAGTGCCGCAATATAACACTCGGAAAAATTCAAGTTCAACTATTAACAATAGGTAGCAACTTGGGTTAAGTATAACGACTTGTGCTAGTTGATGTAGGTTATGCGAAGACTAAGTCTTTGGTTTCCATAAGTGGACGACCTAAACTGCGATTGAGCAGAACACTTAAACTGAAACCCGCTAGCTTATCAATAATTCGGGTCAACATGCCCCAGTGATTGCGCGCTCGAATCCGACACAGATGAAACTGGTCATTGAGTTGATTGATGGTTGTCTCAATTCGTCTCCGAATTCGATTGAGAGCCTGCCGGAGTTGTGGCGTGTATTGCGGCTTCTGATTCTCACGCTTGATAACCAATAAGCGGATGCCATCTAACTCAAAGAGCATCTCACTCAATGAAGCTGAAACATAACCTTTGTCTCCAATTATCAAAGGATAATCCCCTGTTTCACACATCGCCCAAAGCACCTCTCGCTCATCAAGATTAGCATTCGCTATGGAAAAATCGACTGGGACGCCTTGATAACTGATGATTAGATGAACACGAAATCCTAAGAATGTGCCCAATCCTTTGGTGTCGCAATATCCATAGGTTGCCTGCGTGCCAGAGACGTCCTGACACTTGAGAGGCGATGTGGAAGAATGTGCACGCTTAAAGTCACACAAGGGAACAGGCAAGCTATCAACGATGAAGATATCGTTTAACGGCAGTTCATGGTTGAGTGCCTGTCTAAGTTTTTCACTGATTGCCCACAGATTACGACGCCGGCGATTAAAGCGGGTACGATCGGATAAATACGGAAATAGATGACAGAACTCCTTTTTGACAAAGTTATGCCAAGCGCGCTCACTATCAATGCCAACCATCTCCCCTACCCAAGCGATGGTTATTATTTCACTGTCGGCTAGGTTGCTCGTGGGGCCAGGCCGATGAAGCATTCCATTGGGGAAATGCTGTTCATACAAATCATCAATAACAATGAAACTCACACTTATCAAGTCTTCGAGATTTAGCGACGTGATTTCTTCTTGAGCGAAAGCGGCGCTCAGTTTTTGACATAACTCCATTGAAGGGCTTCCTCCTTTTTCATTCGAGATAAGTAACTGCTCTTAAAGGATAGCGCCTTTTTCGCGTTTTAACTAGCACAAGTCGTCAATACTTGAATTTACCAGATGTAAAAGCCTGATCACAACTGCGGGAAAGATCCGGCTCGGACCAGATCTATCCAATAGGCGAAAGCGCTCCGCTTAAAATGAAAATGAACGGAACTCTGCAGTTCCAGTAAAAGTTTGCACTGGACTCGAAATGCATTGCTGATGGACACCACGAGACTTAAAGCCTTTACAGAAGAAGCTACCTGACCAGCCACTGAATCGTATGTTTGAAGAAGCACACACCGCGATGCGTCACTATTTCATCGATGAAGCCGGAGACAGCACCCTCTTCTCCGCGAAAGGCAAAGTGCTGATTGGCACGGAGGGTTGTTCCCGTTTTTTCATACTCGGCTTGTAGGACGTGCCTAATCCAATAGAATTGCAGAGTGCTTTGGACGGCCTACGGTTGCGACTAAAAAACGATCCGTATTTCAACGATGTCCCATCTATGCAAGTAAACGCACGAAAAACAGCGCTTGCCTTTCATGCTAACAATGACTTGCCCGAAGTTCGGAGAGAGGTATTCCGGCTATTGCATGGCATGGAAGGACTATGTTTCTTCGCCGTAGTTGCTGACAAATGGCAGGAACTGGAATATGTTCGTCAGCGAAACGAAACTAACCCCAACTATCGCTACCACCCAAACAAACTGTACGACTATCTGATACCGCGCTTGTTTAAAGAAAGGTTACATCGGCATAGTAGGTATGATATTACGTTTTCAAAACGTGGCAAGTCCGACCGGGCGGATGCCTGGCGTCAAAGACTCGAAAAAGCCCAAGCGGATTTCTCCAAGCGACAGAATATTGTCGGCGATACGTCCATGACAATATCTGTGGCAACCCCGAAGCAACACGCTGGCTTACAAGCTGTGGATTACTTCGTCTGGGCATTGCAAAGGCTATATGAGCGAGGCGAAGACCGGTATGTAAAGTATCTATGGCGGGCCTTTCGACTAGTACAGGATATTGATGACAGGCGTCAGGCAGGCTATGGTGTGTATTTTATAGGACTTACGCAAAGTTGACGACAATGGAAGGATTTTCAATCTCTCGTCGTATGTAGTCATCGTATAAACTTTCTTTGAGGTGATAAATCGTTTGACCCGTCGCACGCGCAGCACGCGTCAAACTTACCCACACCCACAAACAGCAGGCAATATGATTGCGTTGTCCACGATGTTGACGACTTTGGCACTTGCTGATACCTGTCGTTTGCTTGAGTTCACGATGAAGTTGTTCAATCTTCCAGCGAACGCGACATTCTTGCTTCGTCGCTTTGGCATCCGATTGAGATAAATCGTTGGTCACAATGTATTCCGTGCGCCCGGAGGCGGACGCTATCCGAAACAACTTCACCTGTTGATTTCTCGGAAACTTTTTGATATGCGCAAGTTTGCCATGTCGTAGTTCGGCTTGCGTCCATGTCAGAGCATCTACGCGTTTGTGGGCTTCAGCACCATCGGAGTCATTGACGAGACGATTGCATTTCAACGGCGCATAGTAGATTTTTGAGAGGGCTTGAATCAATTTCATCACCCGCATCGAAGCATACCAAGAATCTATCAACACCATCCGAAAGGGCAGGCACTTGACGAAATAAGCATTTCGCAACATATCTTCAAGATGCTGTAGTTTCGTCTTGCCGTCTCGTTCATAGTCGTAGATGCGATAATCAATGATCCAATAACGGTGCGTCTTCGGGTTGACATAGACGCACGTCACAAGACCGATGCCTTGGATAACGCGCTTTTCAGAACCGCTCCATTGCCGGCGAACCGGCTGTATCTCTTTGGCGTAAGGTTTTGGCAGGACGGTATCATCAAAAAGGATGTAGCCGTCCTCATCAAGGTCGATATCATTTCTCACGGATTGCCAGAGTTCACGGGCAGGGATACGTTCAGTATTCAGCAGACGGTTGAGTTGATCATGACTCCACTTCTCCGTATGATCTGCAAAGTGCGTCTGTGTGAAGTTCTGAAAACCTGCTAACAGAAATTGGCAATAATCCGAGAACAGAGGTTGTCTCTTTTCGGAAAGATTGATGCTTGTCATAATTGCAAAATATAACACATTTTAATTAATTGCGTAAGTCCTATTTTTTTATACAAAAAAAGCCACTCGACACAGCGGCTTTAAAATGGCGACAGGAAAGCTAGGGATATAGGATTGCGCGAACCGCAGCCGACAATCACACGGCACGAATGTCCGAATTTTGTCCCTAGCAATGATTTAATTATATTAGGAGTTACGCAGTTGGCTCAAGCGTATAGAGAGGTTCTGCCAAATAAGCACGCACCGCATCTCTGACAATAGAGAGTTTTGCTTCAAACCAACTGACCCCGGTATGATAACAGTAGTGCTCAATTCTCAGAAAGGCTCTCAGCGCTAAACCAATATGATTTCTTTGAGTGCGAGCAGAGCGCACTTGTCCCCGCTCAATGCCAACAAATTGCTTAATCCCGCGATGATATTCTTCTATTGTCCAAGACCATTCCGTATAGTTGAGACGCGTCAATTCGTCCATCTGTAAATCATTTGTTGCCCAATATTCAATGTCACCTTCTGGAGTGTTAACCTTGAATATTCGAACCAATCCATAACCTTTTAGATGAACAGTTGTCCCCGTTGATTCAATCGCAACTGTACTCACAGCACGGTTGCCGGAATACTCTTTACTGACCAGTCGATTGGGCGTCATGATCTCGCACCGCTTTTAGATTCTCTAGGCTGGCATACCAACTATCAAAGCAAACACATTCGGGAACAAAACCGCGTGCTTTCGCTTCTTCAAGCCTCGCGCGAAAATGGTCATTTTTCGTCAAGCCATCTTTGGCTTTGTCGTAGATTCGATAATCACACGGAATATGTCTATCACCATCCGTCCAGAGCAAAGTGACCAAGTTAATCCCGTTCACAACTCGGTGGTGTTTCCCTGACCCGTGTTTTGTCACTAATTCAATCTTTTGTGAATACGGTTTATCCAGAGTCGAGTCATCTATAACTAAAATGCCGGATTCCAAGTTCACCTGATGTTTCGATTCGCACCACAGTTTGCCGCTGTCGGGTTCATCTCGATGCAAAAGCCGTGTTATCGAATCATGAGCCGGTGGGTTATCAGCTTGGGGTTGAACTTTTTCCGCTTCAAGACAACTGTAACTCTTCTGAGCACCAACCAAGAAATCAATAGAGTCAGTGTCAGTATATTTGGGTGGATTCATGCTCAAATTATAAACTATTTTCACTCAACTGCGTAACTCCTATGTATCTTCGATAGGTGCTGTACTGCCGCCTATAGTCATGCCCAGGATGTCTGGGTAGGTTCGTGCGGTTGTTGTAAAACCACGATGCAGTATTTAGCGACGCGGTAGGCTGGTCTCAATATCGAGCCGGTAACTATCCAATCTTAGGTGCTGTTGGCATCCTCACCTACCGACATCGACAAGATATGAATGAAATTCAACTATACTTCGGCAGAAAAAGCAGGGCATTGTTGATTGAGATATATCGGAAACATCATTGTTAAGCAGCGTTAAGCAGCGACACGGCAAATTGCCTCAATGTCAATATGGCATTTGGTCAAATCCGCACCCTGTGCGGACTTGTTGAGAATCAATTGGCGCATGACAAAGCGTCTTAGTTGTTGGCGGACTGAAGAAATGGTTGATGGAGCAGTTGATTCACTATCGGTTTCATGAATTCCTTCAGATGAGAGGTGCTTCAATAAGACGAGTCGAGCCAAACTCGCAGCAATACAGCAAAGTTGCGTGAACCGCAAGAAGGCTAAGGTAGTAGTTGATTGATAGTCACCCAAACCAAAGTGTTGTTTGAGTTCACGGATGGTGATTTCGATTGAAAACCTAGCGGCATATATCTCAAGAATCTGAGTCGGCGACAAATCGAGAGAAGTGGAGACCAGAAGGATAGGTCGGTTTGTTCCGTCAGCGATGACCACACGGACGTTGTGTTTAACATCACGCAGAAAGAGGTCGATGACGACATACTGCACTTGGCACTGCTTTCCATATAGCCAAGCAGTTGTGGTCTGTTTGAAGCACTTGGCGAGTTTGATACATTTGCCGCGCTTGGGCGGTCGTCCACGTCCACAGTAGAATGGTGAGAGAAACCCAACGGCGTCATGACGCAAACGAGTGACGAGTGTAATCCCTTGCTCAACCAGTGGATTGATGAAGTTGGCTTTTGAGAAGAAGGCATCGGCTACAACACACAACGGTTTTGCTTTGACGCTATTCTTGACGAAAAAGACAACAGCAAGCACAGCGGCGATTATACCCATCGGTTGAGCATTGCCTTGTGTGTCCACAACGAAATGGGACGGATTGCTCTTGCCTGAAATCAATCTACTAATGACGGGTAAGCAATGCCATTGATGTTTAACACGTGCCAGAAAGCCAGCTATTATCCATTGATGACCAATGACTTGCTTATCGGAGTGTGTTGAATTCTGTTGCCACTTTTGCACTCCACTCATTTTTCCCTTCCCCTTTTTTACCATTGTCGGGTCAACAGCAAGTAGCAGATGACCGGCATAACTCAATGAATCGCCAAGTTCAGATAGAAGCAGGTCAATCATAGATTCGATGACTTTTGACAAATCCCACTGGAAGGTCGACAGAAACCGGTGCCAACCGGATAGAGATTTATCAACGAAAATACATGTATCAGCGATGTGAGATTTTCGGCTTTGTCCGATTAACAACGAAAAGATGAAACCGACGAAATAGGTAAAGGTCGGTTTAGAAAACCCTTGACGAAACTTCAACAAATACGGTATCCATATCTCTGGGAAGAAATTATCCATAGCAACATCGGACAAATTGCGGTTTGTCCTTTATACCTCCAATTTTTTGGGTGAATTAGAGGTATGATAATTTCTTCCCTTTTAATTTGTCACGCTAAAATTCTGCCGAAGTAAGTTCAAGATTGAGTTAGTTATACTTACCCCCAGTGTTTAGACAGTTATGCACGAAAATTAAGGTGTAAAGGCTATCCAATCCGGTTACGTTTCAACACCTATAGTTGCTGGAAATACACCTCGTGAGGCGTCTTCTTATCGAGCGTCGTACGTGAAGTGGCAGGTATCACTGAGCAGTAACATCGCCTCCTGCCGCCGGAAGGATCATTGGGTGCGCCAATCTCTCGGCCCAGCCGCAAATAAAGACCTAAATAAAGCATAAACTGTGCCAACTCTTGATTAAACGAAGACGAGACCGGGAAAACCCTTGCCACGCTTGTCTTTGAAGCATACAGACGGGCAGACAGCGTGAGAATGGGTGGGGTTTAAACTGTCCCAAAATAGGACGGTTGAACTGGAGTAATTGGGAGGGATATTGGCAGAAAGCCTGTAATAACGCGGATTCGGGCGAGGTAATCCCAAAATGATACGCCATCCCATTTTGGGACAGTTGAGAAGAGTCTACTGGTACATTACGCCCTGATGAGAAAACGAAATGAGTCCACCCTCCAGTCTTCATATTTCACTACATGGAAAATCGGTTTCAAGCAGACTTTTTGCTACCTCAATCCGGCGCAATCAGTTGGTCGAACTTAACATTCAAACTTTTCAATTCCTGTTTTAGTGGTCTATTCGCTAGGAATTTAATGCTTACTCGAAACCAAGTTTTTTCTTGAAAACTTGGTTTCTTCCCTGAATCCTAGTGACCTCAAGATAACGATCTAACCGACTCATCACCGGCAACTTGCCACATGAATCAAGGTAATCACAAAAATCCATCAAGCGAGTGGATAGCGAGCGCGATAGAGATCCGATAAATCACAGTTCAGACAATGTGAACTACCGACACCCAACACTTATCATAAACACTTATCGAGTAAACCACGATAGGATATGACCGAAATAATTTTTTTAACTTCATCAACCTGCGTTAATCAAATCACGAAGATACTGTGTATTTGCGCTTTTGGCAACTCAAAGCTGTGAGCATAGCCTGATACGACTGACATTATTTTGGAAAGATGTGCATTATAAGACACAGGGTGAGCGTGAAAATCGCCGCGTCAGAGCGTTGTCCAAACTGGATACGTGATTCAATCACGCCTAGTCGGTTCCGGTAATAATGTTGAATCGCATACCCTGAAATTCAACTTCATGCAAGGAAAACGCATCCGATTTTGCATTGACAACTTTACACGTGTATAGTATGATATGGAACTAACAGATAAGCGGCGGAGTGGATTCACTACTCCTCAAATCGCCAATTTTCCGTGTTCCAGCGCGCTGGCACTTTGACCTTTTACGTACCTAAAGTCGACCTTCGTGACGATGATCTTTTCTTTCTGTACCTATTTTGTACCTATTTGCCCGCGTATGAACCCGCACTATCAAAGGAAAGTATTGAATCAAACCATGTGAACACTCCCACGAAATCAAGCCTCTGTTCACATTCGCGTGCCTATTTTTGCCGTCTATTTTTACATAAATATAGGTGCAAGTTAGCCGATTCCCTCCAAAAAGGGTGGTGGATTAACATTTTGTTCACATTTTCGAATGCTCAAGCGACGAATGGCAGTCAAAGGAATGATAGCACTTGCCGATTTTATACACCGTGCGCTCCGATGTCGCTGTAGAGATGAGCAACTTATGAAGTTGAAAACAGCTGCCATGGTTAGTTTCAACGCCGGAGCGATTGAGCGAATTTAGATGCGTTTCCCCCGCAAACTTTATACCCTGAGCGCTTGCCAAACACGGTTTTCTATGTTACGCTTAACGGCATCGGCGAACTGGAACACGATAGACGCCGGCTTGTCATTGTAAAGTACAGACAATCCGAACCCCGCAGGCGTCTCCGTTGGTCAATCTAATGTAATGATGAAACAGGAGTGATTATTCGGGCGTTTTTTTGAAGTGTCACTATCGGGCTGCCGGAAAATGCCATAATACCCTGTCTTCATCTTCTAATGAATCTTAAATCAACAACCTGAAAGTAAGGATTTCGTTATGAACAATAGGACCAAAATCAGTTTTTTGTTTTACCTGTGTACATTGTTCATGTGCCTACTTTGCGCTTTTGTTGGCCCCAGCAATGCACAAGTCGACGATGAACTCGTTGGTATATCCGCCAACTATACTTTTGGGCTCTTCAGAGTTAAGTGTGGAAAAGGAGTTAGTTATAAGAATGCTGCAATGACTCGGATTCGGAAATGTTCAAAGTTTCGAAATCCAAAAGCCCGGCGCTTGATGAGTTTGATTTTATTGTTGATGCCTTCGACAATGCCACTAGTCGTGCGGTGACAAAAGTAATTGGCAATTCGATGTATCCAGTTTGCCAGCGTCCTACGGAATTGCGGAAACAACCCCGCTTTCTCAGCAATGAGGTTCCACTTCCGTAGGCGCTTAATTGCCTTTTCTTTTGTGGACTTACACTCAAAGATATGTCGCAAACACTCCTTGAGCCGATGAGCTGTCTTGACCAAAGGAGACACTTGATATACGTGCTCAAGCGTCGCTTGCTGCTTATCGGTTAAGTCTTGACGATTCTTTAACAGCGCATAGTGAGCCCCTTTCAGTGCTTGAGGGTGTACTTTCTTTTGCTGATTCTTCAACTGCTTGAGTTCCCGGTTGACCGCCTGCATCACATGAAATCGGTCGGCAGTAATAACCGCGTGGGGCAACAACTCGGCACAGACCGCATCATAGGGACTCCACATGTCGATGGCGACTTCTTGAATCTGTGCACGTTCAAAAGCTGATAGCCGTTCAAGTCGTGCCCTAAGTTTCTCTTGGGTTCGCGATTTGAGCACATCAACGATTTCTTTTGTGTCTAGGTTGCTCAGAATCAAGGCAAAGTTTCCTCTTCCCTTACGCAACGCAATTTCGTCAATACCCAAACGTCGGAGGTCGGCAAAGGGGGTTAGAGGGATACGGCATCCGGCTTCGTGGAGGAAGATGCTTTCAATCTGGTCATAAGTTAGCTGTTCAACCCGACGTACTGCACTGATGTTGTTTTCTCGAACTTGAAGGAATATCCAATGTTGGTAACGACGGGTGTAATCACGTCGCTCGTCGACAAAGCCTAGGGATTCAGAGAATGCGCGGTGACAGTTGTCACAAAAGAATCGGCGTCTGATAAAGCGTAGATAAGTCGGCTTGCCACTGATAGGAAGGTCGCGAATCATGCGACGGTGTCTTTCGTGCAACGTTTTTGAGGTTTTACCACAGTGAGGACATGCTGTTGTCTGAGATGTGGATTCAATGTCCAGTGTGATTTTATCTGTCTCAATCTCGGCAGAAATCACGTAGTAATTAGGAATATCAAGCAGTTGTGTTAAAAGCGCATACATTGGAGCCTCCAGAGTCATATCGCATAGTATTCAAATCAACTTGCACTCATAGAAAAAAACGCATGTACCTATAGCAAGTTTCATTCCCACACTTAACTCTGAAGAACCTACTTTTGAAACGATTGATGTTCCGGGTGTAGAGTTTTTAGCGGTGGCTGCGAGCAGTGACTTTGAGGATTACGCGGGCTACACGCTGAGTGATGACGGCGAAAGGGAAGTCGCATTTACGCTCATTGACGGCGTTTTTACAAAGCATGATTTCCCCGGTGCGCTGAAAACTCATTTCTATGCGCTCGGCAATAATGGATTAGCCGCCGGCCACTACCAAGATAGCGACGGTCTGTATCATGGCGTCGTTTTGGAAAATGGCGAGTTGCGGCAATACGATTTTCCCGGTGCCGTCCAAACGGAGATATACGGTTACAGCGATTCGTCGGGGGCAATGACGGGTAATTTTACCGACGCTTCCGGCGTGCGCCGCGGATTCTCGGGAGATGACATAATCGAGTTTCCCGGGGCAGTGGAAACCTATGCCGATTTTGTGAGCACGCTAGGCAATGTTGTGGGTAGCTACGTGGATGCTGAAGGTAATTATCATCCCTACCTTCGCGGTCCTGGAGGTAGTTTTGCAACGCTGGATATTCCAGCCGTATCAAATCCCGAATACTTTTTTCTGCATGGCATCAGCGACGCACTGAATGCCGTCGGCCGAGCCAAAGCGGCGGGCGATGTCCCGCGCACCTATGCCGGCAACCCGCTTGGCTTACAAGAATTGAAGTTTCCGGGAAGCGTCAGCACGGAAGGCTGGAATGTTAATCAGGACAACTCTGTCGTGGGACACTATGACTCCGAGGATGGACGTAGACACGGGTTTATCGCTAGACCTAAACCGGGTACCCCACAATCAAGACGCGGTGTAGCGCCTCCTAAGCTCAACTATACTTTTGAGAGTATTGATGTTCCCGGTGTAGATTTTTTAGCGGTAACTGCCAGTAGCGACTTTGAAGATTTCGCCGGCAACATGCGGGGTCCCGATGGTGAAAAAGATGTAGCCTTTACGCTTATTGATGGCGTTTTTACGACCCACGATTTCCCCGGCTCGGGTGGCACCTATTTCTATGCGCTCGGTAACAATGGTGTAGCTGCCGGACACTACAAGGATAGCGAGGGACTTTACCACGGTGTTATCTTAGAAAATGGCGAGTTGCGGCAATACAATTTCCCGAATTCTGTCGAAACGGAGATTTACGGATATAGTGATTCGACGGGTGCACTGACGGGTAGTTTTGTAGATACGTCTGGTGTTCGCCGCGGGTTCTCGGGGGAGACAATCGTTGAGTTCCCGGGGGCGCCGGAAACATACGCCGATTTTGTGAGTTGGACAGGCCATATCGTGGGCAGCTACAGAGATGCTGATGGCATATATCATGCGTACATGCGTAGCTCGGTGGGCAGATTTCTATCCATTGACCTTCCAAACGCACTAAATCTGGAATACTTTTTTCTGCACGGTCTCAACAGGACAAGGACTGTCGTTGGACGAGCCAAAGCGTCGGGTGATGTCCCGCGCACCTATGTCGGCAGCCCCCTCAATCTACAAGAATTACGGTTTCCGGGTGCTGTTAGCACAGAGGGTTGGAATATTAATGAGGACGGCTCTGTCGTCGGGCACTATGACTCAGCCGATGGGCGCAGACACGGGTTTATTGCCAGACTCGTTGCCAAGGAAATGAGCGACCGTTTCGGCAATGCCTACGACTCCAGGCTTGCTAAGGGGTTGAACATGATTTCCGTGCCTTTGATGCCGCCAAAAGCAATGAGCGCCAAGACGCTTGCAAGTCTGACAGGGGCGACAACCGTCATCACGCTTGATTCGGGGTACCAGCAATTCGTCGGGTGGACGCCAGACGCTCCCAGCGACGGTTTTTCGATTGAAGGCGGCAAAGGCTATATCGTCAATGTTCCGGAATCCCGGGATTTCGCCTTCGTCGGAGCGCCATGGACAGATGAAGCGGGGGCTGCCGCATCGCCGCCCGCCGTATCCGTCGAAATTTCTCAGGAACAGAACGTGTGGGCGTTCGTTGTCAGTGGGCACTTGGATGGAAAATCGACGTTTGACGGCTACCGGGTAGTTGTGCGAAACCTGAGAACAAACAGCACAATATCTACTTCGGTGGAAGGCGATTACTTCGCCGCTGCAACTGCCGACTTGGCGCGGCGGAGCGTTGTCGAAGTAGGAGACGTCATTGAATTACATGTCATCGGTCCGGAGGGAAATGTTGAATCACATACCGTTAGATTCAACGTGACGCCTGAGCATCTTGCAAATGCGGTACTGTCTGTGAGGCTTGACGGCATCGGTAAACCGGAGGTGGATCTGTTGTTGCAGAACTACCCGAACCCGTTTAACCCCGAAACGTGGATTCCCTACCAACTTTCCAAAGACAGTCCGGTATCGGTATCCATATATAGCGCGTCCGGGGGGCTGGTTCGGACACTATCGCTTGGCATTCAATCTGCAGGTTTCTACAATAGCCGCGGACGCGCGGCATATTGGGATGGCCGCAACAGTAACGGGGAGTTAGTTGCTAGCGGTGCCTACTTCTATCAATTGTCTACACCATTCTTCCGTCAAACACGTAAGCTTGTCATTATGAAGTAGGATCAATCGCAGACGTACGAGTGCCACAGTTTTGCATCGACGTAACTGTAAAATGCCGTCGCTCATGTTAAGAATACGTGGGTGAAACCGAGTTTTTCTTGAAAACTCGGTTTCTCAGCGCCTCTTCGTACTTTTAACTGACATGAGCCAACGCCGTTGAGCCCAAAAGAAACGCGTAAAACCTACGTAGGTCAAAATGAGGATAACTATGGATCATCACATGATTTCGAAACGTTACCTGCTTATATGTCTGATTATCTGTTTTATAGGATATGCCGTTATACCGGTTGCCGCCGATACACCGATTGCAGATTATATCTTTGAAACCATTGAAGTCCCCGGTATCGATTTTTTGGAGATAGCCGCTAGTAACGATTTCGGTGATTACGCAGGAAACACCCGGAGCCCCGACGGCGAGAAAATCATCGGATTCACATTGATAGACGATGTTTTCAAAACCTACGATTTTCGGGGTTCCGTAAACACCTTTTTCTATGGACTCGACAACACCGGAAAAGCTGTGGGACACTATAAAGATGCTAATGGACTTTACCACGGCGTTATTTTGGAAGACGGGGAACTCCAGCAATACGATTTTCCTGGCGCAGCCGAAACCAACATTTACGGTATCAGCGATGAAACAGGGGCACTGAGCGGTAACGCCGTCGACGCAGAGGGAGTCTCCCACGCCTTCTCGGGGAATCTGAAAATCACATTCCCCGGCGCAGTCCAAACTTATGGGGACTTTGTCAACGCCGCAGGTGCTGTCGTCGGCAGCTACATCGATGCCGATGGACTGTTTCATGGGTTCATACGTAATCCCGACGGGAGTTTCAACACTATTGACCTTCCAAAAACGCCGAATCTTGCATACCTATTTGTGAACACCATCACCGATCTCGGGGTTATCGGCTTCAGAGCCAAAGCTGTAAATGACATTTTGCGGTCCTATATCCTCCTGCCAGATGGCACCCTCTATGAAGTTCGGTTCCCGGACAGTACTAGCACCGTCGTCCGAAATGTCAATCAAGATGGAAGTATTATCGGATATTATGACTCAACGGATGGCCGCAGATTGGGATTTGTCGGCAGACCTGCGACACCACTGAGCAGAGGAGGTTTCGGCAATGTTTTCTCCATGCATCTCTTTAAAGGTTTGAACATGCTCTCTGTGCCGTTGAAACCGACTGTCCACATGACAGCGCGCACGCTTGCCTTAAAAACGGGCGCGACAGCCGTCATAACGCTCGATCCCGCGGAAAAGCAATTTGTGGCATGGACACCAAATGCGCCCGACGCCGGATTTCCTATCGAAGGTGGAAAAGGGTACATCGTCAATCTTCTGAAGCCCCGCGACGTTGTCTTCACGGGGACAGCTTGGACAGATCAAATGCAAACCGCTGCGGCGCCCCGTGTAGGGTCATCTTCTCAGACATGGGCGTTCGTCGTAACTGGGCGCTTGAACGGTAGTCCAGCAAGCGAGTGGACAGCGAGTGCGGTAGAAAATCCAGCAAACGAGTGGATAGCGAGTGCGGTAGAAAATCCTGTGTTTGACGGCTACCAAGTCGTCGTCCGTAATCTCAGAACAAACAGTACGATAACCGCTTCGGTGCAAGGTGATTACTTCGCCGCTGCGACTGCGGACTTGTCGCGTCGGAGTGTTGTCGAAGTTGGAGACGCCATTGAATTACACGTTGTCGGTCCGGATGGAAATGTCGAATCGAATAGGGTGAGATTCAACGTGACGCCTGAACACCTTGCCAACGCGGTATTGTCTGTGAGGCTTGACGGCATCGGCAAACCGGATCGGAATCGGTTGTTGCAGAACTACCCGAACCCTTTTAATCCCGAGACGTGGATACCCTATCAACTTTCGGATGCCAGTCCGGTGTCGGTATCCATTTATGACATCACCGGCAAGCTAGTGAAAACACTCTCGCTCGGAATGCAATCCGCAGGTTTTTACAATAGTCGGGGACATGCCGCTTATTGGGATGGACGCAACCAAAACGGCGAGTTAGTTGCCAGCGGCGCCTACTTCTATGAATTGGCTACGCCATCGTTCCGCCAACTTCGGCGGATGGTGATAATCAAGTAACAACTGGAGAATGCGAACTGTTCTCGTAACTGTAGAAGTGGTCACTAGCTGGAACCCTTCGTCTCGGTTTAGGATGTCTAAGCTCGACTTTGTACATTTGTAGGGTGGAATCAAGCGAGTGGATAGCGAGCGCGATAGAAATCCCATGCCCACCATTTCTTGTAAGGTGCGCACTGTGCACCAGCCTTTGAGAGCGCTAGCGGCGCGAAAGGTGAATAGCAGGCCAAGCCACACTAAACCAGAGCCCCGGCGTGGGATCAACTGAGCGAATAGCGAAGGATCAAACGACTGAATAAGGAGTGCGATAGAAATCCCATAGGGATCTTAAAGGTTAGGGCCTTTAAAAATCTCCAGCGACTTCCCCCCGATGCATCGGGTTGGGTGAAACACCAGGTCTAGTCTATAGGTAAGACTTTTTCACAGGTCAACCAAACAGACCAGATGGGTAAAATCTCAAGCGTATTTCTGTAGTGTTTGATTGACACCGTCTGTCATACAGTTTAAATGTACAAAGTTGAGCTAAGAACCTGTTTGAAAAGTACATTTGTAGGGTGCGCACGGCGCACCAGCCTTTAAAAGCCCCAGAGGGGATCAAATGAGCGAATAGCGAATGCGATAGAGATCTTGAAGGTGTATAGAAACGCCGCAATCCCGCGTATCCAAGCCTCAGCGGGGCGACACCTGTAGAAGAGGCGACAACGCATTCTAAAAAAACCTTCTTCATGAGTCCAAAATTGCTTTGGCTCCAATTTTTCAAACAGGCTCTAAGCCGCCTCTTGAACGCTGAAGTTGTCAAATCTCCGGCGATCAAAAGCACTCAAACAAGCCTATTTGCGAATACGATGGTTAAGAATCGTGGTTCCGCCGTAAACATTCACTTGTTTTCCACGATCTAGATTTTATGATTGGGACAAACGCTGTTAAGATTTGTTTTTTCGAATATGGTCTACTCGCCGGTGTCGTTTTCCTGCCTCAAATAGGAGACTTAGCTTAATGAGTCAAGAATCTCAAGAGTTGACAGTTCAACCAAATGAACTTCGCGCTTTCAGCGAAACACTTTATCGAAAGGTCGGAGTGCCGCGCGACCATGCAGAGACGATGGCAAATTTTCAGGTCGAGACCGATTTAAGAGGCGTTTATTCACACGGCACTCGAGCGCAGCCGCGGTACATCCAAGGCATTCTTGACGGAAACATAAACCCGACGCCGCGAATTGAAGTTGTACAAGAGGGACCTTGTACTGCCGTCATTGACGGAGACAGTGCATTGGGACACCTGCCTTCGGAAATGGCGATGGAAAAGGCAGTGGAAAAAGCGAAGTCCATGGGAATTGCCGCCGTGGGAGTGCGCAATGCCGGCCACTTTGGCGCCGCTGCGTGTTACGGAATGATGGCTGTTCGCGAAAAACTGATCGGCTTCGCTACAACTAGCACATCGATGAGAAGCGTTGGCGCCCCCGGCGGCGCCACTCCGGTCGTGGGAAACGTTGCATTTTGCTACGCGCTTCCGGCTGGGAAGGAACATCCCATCGTGCTCGACATGGCATGCGGCATTTCAGCATGGGAGAGGATCAAAACGATGTCCATGTACGGTATTCCCATCCCGATGGATTGGATGTTGACCGAGGACGGCGAACCGACGAACGATTTCGATGCGGGAGAAGTGCTCAAACCGGCGGCAGGTCCAAAGGGCTATGGAATCGCTATGGCGTTGACGACAATGGCAGGTCCCCTAATTGGTGGACTGATGGGCTGTCACAAGGATGGCGGCGCCTCCGAACACTTTTTCTTGGCGCTGAACGTGTCCAGTTTTACGGATTACGATGAGTATACGGAAGAGGTGGATAGAGGAATTCGCACGGTCAAGGCTTCAAAAACCGTGGAAGGGGTGGATGAGGTTTATTTGCCCGGGGAAATTGAATGGCGCAACTACGAATCATCGATTGAAAACGGCATTCCGCTCCACCGCGACCATCTGGGCGTGCTTGCAGAGGCAGCCGAGGAGCTTGGCGTTGAGATCTTTTGGGATCCGGGTGAAATTGATAAATAGCGGCGACGAGGACGCCTTATTGCCTGTCACAATCCCTTACCGGGGTTATGTTTTTCTCCCGCAATTTTATCGGAGCACGTATTGAACGCGGACGATACAGCGAGGGCGTGCAAGGAATCCGCACGCAAGATTAGACTACACGGATTTCTGGCGACTCTAATTATCCTGTTCCTGTGTAGCGGTTTGCACGGTATCGCAGACGAAATGTTCGTCTTGAGCAACGGAACCGTGCAGGTATCTGTAGCTTCGAGCGGCGGCGGAATCACAGAATTTGGGTTTCTTGACCACGCCGTCAACCCTCTAAACTGGGAAATGGGACGTGCCTCTACGTCTGGTGATGAACCGAATTTACGCGGGCATTTCCTCTGTTTGGATCGGTGGGGCGCGCCATCGGACGCCGAGATCGAAAACGGGATGACCTTTCATGGCGAGGCAGCCTATGCTCCATGGCGCCTCGTGAATCTGGAAGCATTCGCCGATAGCCATCAAGAAGCAGAGATGGTTTGCGAACTGCCGATTGCTCAATTGACGGTGCGGAGGCTGATACGGCTTGAAGGTAATCATGCCGTGTTGGTCGTTCGCGAAGAGATCACGAATACGGGAACGCTGGGCCGTATCTACAATATCGTTCAACATCCCTCCATTGCCCCTCCCTTCTTGGATCCTGCCACTATCGTTGATAGCAACGCACAATACGGCTTTGTGCAAGGAAGTGCAGTGCCTGAATCGGTCGCTGCGGCAGACCTTTGGCCGAATGCCACGATCCAAGGCGAACTTATAGACCTGCGTCGATTCCAAAATGCTGAATCTGAGACACAGTACAGTGATGTCAGTACTTTTATATTCGGCGACGCGGCGGAATACGGTTGGATTACCGCGTCTAGTCCAAACACGGGGCTTCTTCTCGGTTATCTGTGGCGAGTCAAAGCGTATCCATGGCTTGCGATCTGGCGGGCGAGATCGAACGGAAGGGTAGCAGCGAGGGGACTGGAATTCGGGACGACAGGTCTCCATCAACCGTATGCGGAATTGGTGAGAGTAGGTCGGATTTTAGGCAGGTCGATATACGAGTACATTGACGCGAACCAAACTGTCGAGAAGTCGTATATCGCTTTTCTCCTCAAGATTCCGCATGAATTTCGAGGGGTAGCGGAGATTAACTACGGCGATGGTAAGTTGGAGCTAATCGAGCGTCGGGATCGAAATCCAAGGGTGTTCTCTTTGGAGCTAGGCGACCCATTCTAAGACACTACAAATTGCGTTTGCCATGTTCGGTTCGTAATAATGCAGCCCACGGCAGTTCCGCTCTATTCTCGTTTGCATTACGCGAGACGAGTTTCCTCCGGTTGATAACTCTCCGTCACCCGTCCTGCCCCGCGCAGTTTCTGAAATAGCCATTCACTGATTTCCTCGCGAGGTGGGCATAGTCGATCTATGCCGATTCCGTCCCGTCCATGATCTCTGCCTGAACTGTGGATGTATTCCCCCTCACCGATATAAAGCCCAACGTGAGTGGCTCGCTTTTCTGAACCGAAAAATATCAGGTCGCCGCGTTCAACGTCGTGGACGGCAACAGGGTGAATGAAGTCCTCCTGCTGGTAAGCGTCGCGAGGAACCCAAATCCCAACCGAAGTAAAGGCGGCTTGTACAAGTCCTGAACAATCAAAGTTTGGACCAACCGTCCCGCCCCATAAGTAACGGTTGGGTTGAGCCATCGCGTCATGTGTAAACGACACTACGTCTGGAAGTCGTGTGCAGATTTCCTCGCGGTTCACTTTCCGTGCGCGATATGGATTGGTGGATATTCTCAGTAGTTCGAGGTCTTGAACCTTCAACCATCCCGGGTAGTCATCCTCACATAAACGCACTTTGACTGCCTGAGGAGCATCTTCATTAACCGGATCCGATAGAATGAGAAGATGACGATTGGCTCTTGCTTGAGTTGCCAACTGCCCACATTCAGGCGAATCATAGATGTCCAAATGAGTCAGGACACGGTATTCGCTATCGACGGAGCGCGCAGAATCTTGATTTTCCCCAGAGGTTTTTTGACGACCCATGGTCTTCGTCCATCTCCGGAACTAAGCGAGTTCCGCCTCATGTTCCTCGACTTCGCGAAAGCGCGTTTTTCCTCGAATTAACTTGCCCAGACGAGGTTTCCGGTCATTGTAAACCTCTACGGCGTCGGCATCGGCGTAGCGCAAGAATAGAAGCCGTCGGTCACGGTCCGATGTGTTGCCTAGCGATTTGTGGGGCATCCACCCGTGAAAGATTAGACTTTCACCCGCTTTCATCGGTATCGGGATGGCACTGGTTTCGTCCATATCTATGGAGACTTCTACCATCGCTTCCTTGGATTCAACGGTGAGTTGGTCACTAACGTCAATTTGTCCAAGCCTATGTCCACCGGGAATAATCCATAGACAACCGCTTTCCACGTCAGTATCATCCAGTGCAGTAATACAGGTAATCGCCGTATAGGGGTCTAGCTCGCCGTAACCGTTATCCTGATGCCATGGTGCGAGTTTGGTGTTGCCGCGCAGTTTGAAACTGAGTTGTGAGGTGACTCCCTTGAGATTCGGTCCAACCAGTTGTTGCGCCACGTCGACGAATGGACCATGGAAGTAGTAGCGTCGGATTAAGTTGGAACGTCGATGAATGTTTGTAAGTAATGAATTCTTCAACCACGTTTCGCTTTCATCAAATTCGCGGTATTCCTCGTTCCACGCCCCCATTGCTTCTTCACGCATCAGCGCCAGTCCACGGTCGGTTAACAGCCTGCCATAAGAGATATATCCATAATCGTGGAATGATTGCATTTGTTCATCACTCAGACAGCGAAAGATGAACAGATTCAGGTCAGAATCTGCTTTGTATTCTGTCATGCTTGTTGATAATCCTCCCCGCGTCAATTTCTTAAACGCTTGTGCCTGCATTCCGCCGGACTCAACTCAGTTTATCCAGATTTTCTTCATACACGCGAAAATGCTCTCCCTCTTCATGTGCCGGTCCCACATGCTTCAGCCAAGGCGCTTGATCGGTTTTGTCACGGTGCTGTTCTCGCCAACTGCCCAACGTATGGGTATCCACCCCATGCCAGGTTACCTCTCCGTCTTGTAGCAGGATGTATTGACCGCTGTATTTATTTATCATGTCAGCTCGATGCGCACGGTAAAATAACGCCTGTTCACAAGTGGTCTTACGCCACGCCGCTATCTCCTCTGCCGAGTCGAATTGGCGCGAGTCGAATTCTGCGAGTGGCCGTTCTAGATCGGTTTGGAAGTCAATCTCGTCCAGATTTACGGTTCCGAATCCGTTTTCCGCGGCGATTGCCAGCGAATTTCGGTCCCGCTTGAACGGTGGCGTGGGCCAATCCGATGCCGGATCATGACCCATCAGCCACGCGCCGAATGCGTCGGTGGTGATTGGGTGATCTCCGGCAATCAGAGCGTTGCAGATTCGCCCTTCTCCATCCCATTCACGCCAAGCTTGCCCCACCAGTGCGTCAACCACGTTAAAGCAGGGCTGGATAATCATGCCCAGATCCACTAGAAAATAGGGGAGCCTGATTAGGTGATGAAAATAGTTTCTAGGTCTGTTGTGCGGCGGCAGTGGAAGCACGCCAAACAAATTCTTCAGGCATAGGGTAACGCCCATAAAAGCATGGTTTTTCATCTTGGAAACTGACACCACAGCGTCCGCGTCGGAAAAGCATGCGTTAAGTTTGTACCTCGAAAACATCAGACCTCCGCCGGGCACCTCATAGGTTTTGAACGGAGGGCTTGAGGAATCTATGTATTCCACCCCGAATTCTTGAAGCAGGGGAACATAGTTGATATTCTCAATACCGCCCTTGAAATGAGTGTCGGTTGCTACAAGCTGCGCGCTGCTGTGCTCTTTGAGGAAGATCAGGACAGCGCGCATAACGGAATCATCCACTAATTCGCGTCGGCGCCCGGCAAATCGCTCGACGGGTGCTCGCATCATATTGGTTTTAATTACGATTTTGCGTGCTCTACGGATTCTATCGATTGAGTGTTTCAAGGGTTCCGCGATTCTACAGAGGTGATGGTATATCTCATCATCGGAAGCGCGGTGGTGGCAGTGTACTGCGCGAACTGAGTAGTCAGTGGAAGATGTCATAACAATTCCTCAGAGTTTTATTTAGTGGTCTTCTCGAAAAGTGTAAATGGCATCGTTTCAATGTAGTAGGCACACTCCGTGTGCCGTAAACCGCCTTTCACCACCCAACGGTCGGTAGGAGCGATCTCCAGGTCGCGACCTCCCTACTCGTATAAAATACTTATCGAAACCGAGTTTTTTCTTTAAAACTCGGATTCTTCTAACAGCCTTATTCGTTTCAAAAATTAATATCGCATAGAGTACATACCATACGTTTTTAGCGAGAAGACGATATGCCATCGAAATGGTATTAGTGTCCGACTATTATAACGCGCATCACGGTTTCTGTATAGTAATTTTCTGAGCTGAGAGGGTTGCGCTCTAAGGGAATTGCACGCAAGTTTGCGGCGTTAAAGCGCCTTGAATGGACGTGCAGATGGAAAGAACAGATTGGAATCTCGTCGTGCTTAACCTAACCTACGTCTCTACAATGTGGGGTGCACATGTGCCGTCCCACACACTCAGGTTGATTGCGCTGGCGCCGCTGACATTTTCGGTTGACGCCGATACCGAGAAGCGATAAAATCAATCACTAAACTCAATCTTGAATACGCCCTACCGCTCGGTCGGACGTCAATAATCCAGATAAAACGGAGCAAAATCGGTTATGAACAGCTTATCCCCGGATTCACAAATATTGCATGTCTCCAATGACGCGAGATGTCAATCAAATGATGCGCTGAGATGGCGCTGCATCGGGCCTCCACGCGGTGGGCGCGTCGTTGCCGTAGCAGGACATCCCTCTGAACAAATGACCTTCTACTTCGGTGCGTGCGCGGGTGGTGTCTGGAAAACAGTTGACGGAGGTACATACTGGGAGAACATGTCGGACGGATTCTTCAACACGGCATCTATCGGAGCGCTTACCGTGTCGGAGTCCGACCCAAACGTTATCTACGCAGGCACAGGTGAGACGACAATTCGCTTGGATGTTTCGTACGGCGACGGCATCTACAAGTCAGTGGACGGCGGGAAAACCTGGACCCACATCGGTCTGGAGGAGACACGGCATATAGGCGAGATCCGCGTTCATCCGCAGGATCCCGATCTGGTCTATGTCGCGGCACTGGGACATGCCTTTGGTCCAAACTCGGAACGCGGCGTCTATCGTTCCAAGGACGGCGGAGAAAGCTGGGAGAGGGTGCTGTTTCGGAGCGACAAAGCGGGAGCCGTGGATTTGACGATGGATCCCAATAATCCGCGTATCCTGTTTGCCTCCATTTGGGAGACGCATCGCAATTTCTGGGAGTTGTCGAGCGGCGGTCCTGACAGCAGTCTCTACAGGTCTACGGATGGCGGCGATACTTGGGAGGACATTACTGACAATCAAGGTATGCCTAAGGGCATCAAAGGAAAGATTGGCGTTTCAATCTCTCCAGCCAAATCTGACCGCGTTTGGGCGGTGGTGGAAGCAGAAAAGGGCGGCGTATACCGTTCGGAAGATGGCGGCGACACATGGGAACTGCTTACATCGAATCATGCGCTCTGGGAACGTCCTTGGTACTACTGTCACATTTTCGCCGATCCACAGGAGGCTGAAACAGTATACATCACGAATTACTTAATGTGGAAATCGACCGATGGGGGCAAGACCTTTACCGAGATTACTACCCCACACGGCGACAATCACGACCTGTGGATTGATCCAAATGACCCGCAGCGCATGATCCTGGGCAATGATGGCGGCGCATGTGTCTCATTCAACGGCGGCGAAAGTTGGTCAACCATATATAATCAACTCACATCGCAGTTCTACCGCATTGCGGTCGATAATCAATTCCCTTATCGTGTTTACGCGACGCAACAGGACAACTCGAGCATTAGTGTTCCGAGCGCCACCGAGTACGGCGCTATAAGGTGGAACGATTGTTACCCGGCAGGCACAGGCGAAAGCGGCGACATCACGGTGCGTCCGGACGACCCTAATATTGTGTACATCGGAGCGGTTGGCAGTTCGCCGGGAGGCGGCGGGCCGTTGCAACGCTACGACCACCGCACACGGCATGTTCGGTTAATCACCGTTTGGCCCGAGGGATATTTTGGTTGGGGACCAAAAGATCTTAAGTATCGCTTTTCATGGACATTTCCCATATCGCTTTCCCCGCACAATCCGGATGTCCTTTACGCAGCCGGGAATTTGGTGTTTCGATCAACAAACGAAGGAAACAGTTGGGAAGCCATTAGTCCTGACCTCACACGGAATGATGAAACCAAGCTTGGCCCCTCCGGCGGCCCAATTACGCTTGACTGCAGCGGCGCAGAGCATTATGGTACTGTTTACGCGTTTGCGGAGTCGCCCCATGAACCTGGGGTATTCTGGACAGGCAGCGATGATGGCATTGTTCACATCTCAAGGAATAACGGAGCGAGTTGGGAGAAAATTACCCCAACCGACTTGCCCGAATGGTCGTTGATTCACAAGATTGAGGCTTCCCCTCATGATAAGACAGCTACGTATATCGCCGCCACTCGTTACAAACTGGATGATTACCAACCGTATCTTTACAAAACCGAGGACTACGGTGCAACATGGAAGACAATCAGCGCCAACTTTCCTGATGGCGAAATAACTCGCGTCATTCGGGAAGACCCGATTCGGAAGCATTTGCTTTACGTCGGAACCGAAACCGGCGTTTTCGTTTCGTTTGACGATGGCGAAAACTGGGGTCGTTTACAGTCCAACTTGCCGGTTGTCCCCGTCTACGACATGGTCGTCAAAGACAATGAGCTTGTGGTTGCGACTCATGGCAGATCGTTCTGGATTCTTGATGATTTGACTCCAATACGCCAACTTACCGAGGAGGTTACGCAAAGTTCAGTTCATCTATTTGAACCGCCCGGCACCTACCGGCGATACCTACAATTGAGCGCCAGATGGTTCCACGGTAAGGCCGGAAAAAACTATCTAGCTGGTCTCGGAGCGGCAGCCACGTTTTATGAGGACAAGCTGGCTCAGGGCGGACACGCTCGGAGATATATCGACGCCGGTGAGGGACCGCCTGCTGGTATCGTCATTCATTACCTACTCAAGGATGCTCCTACGGAAGAAATAACACTAACGATTCTTGATGGGCAAGGCGAGGAAATCTCGATCTTCACTGGCTCGACGGAGGAGTGCGACGAGACGGCAGAGGATAAGGATCCCGACGCTGAGGCTCCGGATACCGGGCCGAGGCGCATTTTGTCCGCCAACCAAGGATTGAACCGCTTCGTGTGGGACATGCGATACCCCGACGCAAAGGAGGTTACCGAGAATCCATCAGAAGTGGAACCGGGAAATCCGCTAGACAAAGAAAGCGCTGGGCCGCTTGCTCCGCCCGGAGTGTACCGGGCGCAACTGAAAGTCGACGGCCAGACATACACTCAATCTTTCGAATTGCTCAAAGACCCGCGCGTGTCCGCCACTCAGGAGGATTTTGAAGCTCAGTTTAAACTATGGTGCGATATCCGAGACAAGATCTCCGAGGCACATGACGGAGTTAACCTGCTCCGCCGCATTAAGGGACAGGTAGAGGAGTGGAAGCGACGCGCGAAAGAGACAGACAACGACAAGTGCGAAGAAATCGCTGAGGCGGCGGATGGGTTGTTGGAAAAACTCACAGCTATTGAAACCGAGCTGATACAGACTGAGCCGGAGGCAGACACCGGGCGTCTACGCATGCGTGTTCGACTGGACGCCAAGCTGGAGGATTTGACGAGTGTGGTGTCGTGTGTTGATGCGGCGCCGCCGAAACAGGTTTACGACGTATTTGAACACCTCTCGGGTATGGTTGATGAACAGCTTTCTAAACTACGATCAGTGGTTGAGGCCGATGTCGCGGCGTTAAACACCTTAATTCGCTCTGCCAATTTGCCAGCCGTTGAGGGGTAATACTATTTCTCTGAACTCGACTTTGTACATTTGTAGGGTGCGCACTGCGCACCAGCCTTTGAAAGAGCAACGGACGACAGGCTGTGTCGCACTACAAACCACTACCGACTTTTTCAATGATCGACCAAAAAGACCAGATGGTCAAAATCTCCCTCACTTTTCTTCAAGGCTTGATTGACACCGACTGTTATCCTGCTTAAATGTAGGGTGGGCACCACCCACCATTCCTTGTAAGGTGCGATCAACCGACTAATTAAGGAGGGCGATGGGGATCCCCTGCGCGCCAGCCTTTGAAAGAGCAATGGACGACAGGCTATATTGCACCAGAAGTCGCTGGAGACTCTTTCGATGGTCAACCAAAAAAGCCAGATGGCTAAAATCTCAGCCTTTTTTCTGGAACGTTTGATTGACACCGTTTGTTTTGCCGCTCAGATGTACAAAGTCGAGCAAAGAAGACAGTGCAAAAATAGCGTAGATTAGAGTCACGCTTCGGATTCGCTCCTACCCCGTGCACTGTTGTTCAGGCGGAATGGCATAAGCAGGGCGTGGTAGTAAAGCACCGAGTATCCTCTGCAGGAATGATAGGGAATCATGGCAAGTGCCGTTTGTCATATAGGGCGAGATAAACCTGTTACGGCGGCGGAGATTGAGGATTTACGATGCTCTGTTGGCTGGGACCGGTTCGAAGACAAATATGACCAAATTCTGCCCAATTCGTATACTCATTTCACAGTCTATGATGCCAATCGTCTGATTGGGTTCCTGAATGTAATTAGTGATGGAATCGGAGATGCGTTTCTTTTAGATCTGATGGTTGCGCCAGATTTTCAAAAACGCGGGATTGGTAAAGCGCTCGTGAAAAAAGCGGTGACAGATTTGACCATGGACGGGATTCGCTGTATTCACGCGACCTTTTCTCCAGATTTGGAGGGTTTCTATACAAAGTGCGGTTTCCCAATCTTTAGCGCCGGTATTATTGACACTGTCCAACGTGACACGTGTGCGAATGGCACACGCTCAGATACTGTATCAACACCCGCGATATGAAGCAACGCCGCAACTTAATTAGCATTACGATTGCCGATTTCATCGTTAGAACAGCGTACCAGATTGGCAAGACACCAATCCTGCCTATATTTGCAGCTAGGTTGGGCGCCCCGTGGACGTTTCTCGGATTTATAGTCTCTGTCTCGACAGTTACAGGTATGGTGCTTAAACCAGCGATTGGAATCCTTTCCGACCGCTGGGGCCGATATTGGTGGCTTGTCACAGGAACTGTACTTTTTGCCGGGGTGCCGTTTTTGTATCGATATGTCGAAACACCGGACGGACTTTTTGGCATTCGCGTCTTCCATGGTCTAGCTACAGCGATTTACGGCCCCGTGACATTGGCTTTCGTTGCCGAGCAGACGAAGACTAAACGTGCCGAGAAATTAGGTTGGTTCGGCATGGCTCGTCAAGCCGGCTACATCCTTGGACCCGCAATCGGTGGTTGGCTGCTGCTGACGATGGAACCCGTCACCGTTTTCACCATAATAGGTCTATTTAGTTGCTTCGCGTTCATCCCGGTGTACTTGCTAAATAAAAATCGACCCGCCCGCTCTCGCATTGACCGTCTGCCAATCTGCCAACAAGCTGCAGAGGCGTTAAAAGCTGGTATCAGAACACCCTCCATCTGGTTATCCGGCGGTTTTGAGTCCGCCGTATTTATCGCTCTATATGCGACTAAGGCTTTTCTGCCCGTGTATGCGAGTTCGTTAGGCGTTAATGTGGCCCTGATTGGGACCTTTTTCGCTGTCCAGGAGGGGACGCACATGGTACTGAAGCCTTTGGGAGGTCGCCTCGGGGATCGCATAGGGTATTTAGGGGCGATATTCACAGGCATGAGTCTTGTCGGTATCGCACTTCCACTTCTCACGCTTGCCAACGGCATGTTCGGTCTTTTCGTGCTCGCTATGGTAATTGGCGCAGGGCAGGCTTTTGTTTTCCCGTCTACCATCGCACTGGTGTCAACGCAGATTAGCTCGGCTTATACGGGAGCTGGCATGGGTTTAATCGGCACCTTAAAAAATGCCGGTAAAGTCGTCGGACCGATTTTAGGCGGCGTTCTGATCGATCAGTTCGACTTCAATCAGATGTTTCAATTGATGGGAGTACTATTATTGCTGGGAGCCGGCGTGATATGGTATTGGGGACAGCGCGGTTTGAGCCAGGTTCCGGTAAAGATGAGCGTACAAGAGTGAAGGGGTAAAAAAATTCTGAATGTACTGACTTTTTTCACGTCAAATTCGCAATAAGTGCATCCAAAACTGTGTAATAGTGAGAGATTGCTATTTCGCCTGCTGGAAACGGCATTCTGAGAAGGGCAGTCTTATCCCATACCGCTCCTCAGCGGGGAAGGGGGTATTGAAAATGAAATTACTGAGGTGGTGTTACCGCTGATCTTCAGGCTAGCGGAGTGGGAGGGTTTGCCCGCCCATTCCGTTAGCACATATGTAGCACAAATCGTGGACATAACTTATAAACGTCGCTTAATCAATGTTAATCACTTGCGTCGTGTGCCTGTAAGGTTCAATACATTTCGGCGTGAAGAGTTGCATCTGTGTTCTATCTGAGTGAACACTGAATCTTGTTCAAGAGTCAAAGTTCCGGGACATTACTTAAATGACCATTGTTTTACGAAAATGTCGGCCCTCATAACCGACCACACAAGAATCTTCAGATTGCATTCTGAAGATGAGAAAGGAGGCAACAGTGAATAAATCAATTCTGCATCCATGTATTCCGCTTAACGGATGCGACACGATATTCGGCACTGGTACCTCTGTCCCCCGCCTTACGTAAACCCATCACCTCGTCATCTCCCGATGCGATTGGAACGAGACGTTTGACCGGCTGTGGCATAGGTACCTTCTGACCTGCTTTAGATGAAGGAGAAGACCGTCTATGCCGCGATTCAACCCGGATTTCTGGGAAATCCTTGTTCCATCGACCTATTTCCATCAGTTCTGTAACGAAGACCAAATTCAGTACGAATCCCCCGAACATCGCGAACTACAACTTGAACGCGAAGCCAAAAAGGAAAGCGTTTTAGCGCAGATCCGTGAGATTATCGATGAGGAACTCACGGCTATTCAGCGAAACTGCGTGATGCTTTACTTTTTTGAAGGGCAGACCCAAGAGCAAATTGCGTTGACACTTGGAATCTCACGGCGCGTGGTAAGTCAACACCTTTTCGGCGTGAAACGGAGTGGAAAGCGCGTTGGCGGCGCGATAAACAAGATTCGCAAAGTTTGCACGAAGCGGGGCGTGTGGTTATAAGGTGTTCGTTACGGATTTTAACGCCTTGTGTGACTGATACAGCGCTACACGAAGCCTGAGGACCTTGCCATAAATCCTAGTCAACTCTGCTGGGGCATAACAGTTCCTTTGCACGATGTGATGAAATTCATGTTAATTACAAAGTAATGCGTTAAATTCGATCACCACAGTCGCTAGAGGCAGGTCCTATCGTTAGACCCTTAGTGACGTTTCAAATCGAGAATTGGTATAAGGAGCGACTTATGTCATGGCATAAACACCCACCTTTGGTTAACCTATCCTCAATTGGTGAGAAATTCTTTAGGGAAGCAATCCAGTATCACTCTTATGAATATTGGACTCACTTCCAAGATCGGCTCGCTGCTATCTATGTTGGCGGAAGTATTCACCGAAACGAAGCCGTACCAGGCATCTCTGACCTCGACTTATACCCGTTTATTATAGATTCATTCAATGAAGAAGATAGAAACTGGTTCAATCAAGCCGAACAGAGAGTTGAATCAAGATTCGCTTCCGCCAACGGTTTATGCCCCCCTCGTTCGGTCAATGAGGTACTTGGTGGATTACAATCCATGGCTGATGAAACCGCACGAGAGAGGTCGCATGCTTGGATGTATCGTCTTCGTTATGATACGACCCTTATTTTCGGAAGCGACCTGATTGCGGGACTTCATGTATCTGACATGTATAAAAATCAGGCAGGTGACTATTTCCAATCCGCGTGGGATCTCGTCCGATATGCTGCCGGATTGGAAACGGAAAACAGAACTGATTTTCACTTGCCTAAGATTTCACCACGGCGCCTTCGTAAATTGGCTCGGTTGGGCATACTTGGTGGTGCGTACTTTCTAATTGGACACGGCATATCATATTCTTTCAAGGGTGTGGAAATCCTTCCGCTGCTGAAAGTACATTGTCCACATTGGCGCGCCTTTTTGAATGAGACAGAGACGTTATACATCTCCCCGAATCCATCTGTGACTGAGAGAGAAATTTCCTCTTATCTATCTCAACTTGTCCTCTGGATGGATTGGGTCGGGGAACAACTCAATGCGACGTGAGGGTAAGACGTTGGAGAAACCTGAACAGATGCGGTGGATACGCATAATCATATGGATTTTGGTTGTGCTACTGACTACACCTCTTTTCGCTGAGACGCAAGTTTCTAGGCGCTCCATTAGTGCAACATGGGTGGACAATCCTCCCGTTATTGATGGCGATCTTTCAGATAGTGTGTGGCAAAAAGCCCAAATTGCTACCAATTTCTTCCGTGCGAATGAGGGAAACATTCATCGTGCGCAATTGAACACTAAAGCCAAAGTTCTGTACGATGAGAAGATGCTCTACATCGGCGTGCATTGCGAGGAGCCTAACATGAAAAGTCTACTTGAAACGAAAACTCGTCGAGATTCTAACATTTGGCATAACGACTGCATTGAAGTGATGCTCGACACATATCACGATCGCCGCAACTGCTATGTTTTTGCAATGAATACGCTCGGTACGCAGATGGATGAGAGAATAGGCAATGAGAGTGTTTTCGACATGAGTTGGGATGCAAAATGGGAAGGGAAAATAAAGAAGGGCGGAGATCATTGGACGGCAGAATTTGCAATTCCGTTTCGTGTGCTTCGTTTTAATCAGGATAACCCCACGTGGGGAATCAACTTTTGGCGGGTGCATCCGATTAATGGGCAATCCTATTCGTGGGCACGTACTGCTTTTTTCCCACGCGTGTCAGAGTTTGGCAACTTGACCGGACTAGATTTAGGAAAGATTAAAACGGACCACAAGCTCGGGATCCTCCCCTACGGTAGCTATCGTGCACTTTCAAAACGTTCCAATGACCTTGACGGCGGATTAGACCTCCTTCTACCGATTTCGACACACCTAACCTCGAATTTGACTTTCAATCCCGATTTTTCACAATTGGAAAGTGATCCGACGCAGATTAACATATCAAGTGACCGAGAATTGTTTCTCCCGGAACGCCGCCCATTTTTCCGGGAGGGTGCCGAACTGTTTGAGTTGCCGCTTAATCTGTTCTATACCCGCCGTGTTCAAGAAATTGATTTCGGCGCCAAGGCGTCCGGGAAGGTTGGTGGTTCCAATTTCTCAGTTATCAATACCTATGGGAAGATGATTGATCGGTACGATGTTGATCGGAAAAAGCAAGCGAATCTTTTGGTAGGACGGATTAATCACGACATCGGTGAACGGACTGTCATCGGTGCAATGGGAGTCCACAAACACCAAGCGGACCGGAATGTAGCGCTTCTATCGTTCAATGGTCGCTTCGGATTTCACCGAGACTGGACCGCGGTGTCCCAATTTGCTGTCGATCTCATTGATGGCGAAACGCATTGGGCGTATAACACCGCGATGGAATGGCTCCACGAAGGTTGGTTGGCTGACATTCGACTTGAAGAAATTCAGGACGGTTTTCGACCAAATGAAATCGGGCTCGAAGAGGAGGCGTTCCGCCGAGGGCGTGCACACCTTAGGTACAGATATGATTTTCCAGAGGGAAATTTTATTGAGTCATTTTTGGTTGGTACACGCCATTTCTATCAAACCAATGCGCAAAGATTGCTACGAGAACGGCGGAGCGAATTTCGGTTTAATATCAATCTTGGGCGGTTCGACTTCTTCTCTTACGGTGGTTTTGGAGCACTCCGCGAAATGGGCAGACTTTTCGATACCAAGTTTATCGGCTCGGAAATTGAATATCAGGCACCGTGGTGGCACTTGGGAGTTGCCAATCGTTTAGCCAATCGACGAGGCGAGTTCAATCGATTTAGCAATGTGTTTGCTGGTGTTAACCTATTTAGCAAGTTTACTATAGATCTGGAACTCGATAATTTCTTTTGGCGCGCGCATCAGAATACTCTCATTTTGCGGTTCCTTGGCAACTATCAATTCACTCAAAAAATTGGCTGGCGAGTTTTCGTTGAACGCGTCGAAGAACGGATGAAATACAAGGTGGACTACACGATCAATTCAATCTTTGATTATGAATTTACTCCGGAAAGCCACTTTTTCTTTGTGTATGTTGATAGCCAGTCGGGCGAGCGAGCAGTCTTTACGAAACTTGCGTATCTTTTTGAAGCAAGTCTTCCAAATTTCGGCCAATCTCATTGAACCTTACTTCGGCAGAAAAAAGAACAGAATGGCTCATGTAAAAAGGGAGTGCAAATGCCAAGACATGTGCTATACTTTTGGCATGGATTTTCCCATACTCGATTTAGTTGATGATGAACTTGCCACCGATTGGTTGCTCAAACACTTCCACCCCCACGGGTTGAAATGTCATTGGTGCTGGCGTGATGGAGGCACGCCCCTTTCGACAGACAGTAACGAGCCAATTAACCGTGCATCGATGTCTCCAGTGTCAGGGCATTTACAACCTTTACAGTTCAACCGTATTTCAACAGAAGCAGCTCAGACCGGCTCAAGCGGTGCTTCTGCTTCGCGGCGTCTGCAAAGGAGACAGTTCGGCTCAAATTGCTCGTGAGATTGGCCTCACTCGACAGACAGTGCTGTCGATACGCCGAAAGCTACAGGCCAACGCACAAGCGATTAGCCCACAAACCTCCTTAACCGATGCCCAAACCGAAACAGACGAGATGTTCCAAAACGCGGGGGAAAAAAAGTGACGTACATCTCAATCCTTCAGACCCACCCCGTCGGAGAGCCAACAAGCGAAGAGGACACGGTAGCTACGCCAATGACCGTCCGCCAATTGTAGGGACGATTGGACGAGAGAGTGGTCAAGTAAGGCTGCGTGTGGTGCATCAGTTCACCAAAGTTTCCGCTCAGGTCTACACCGATGAGTGGCGAGGCTACCATCGGATTGGACGCTCCCATGCGACCGTTTGCCAAAGTCAAAAAGAGTGGGCCAAAGATGCTGATGGAGACGGGATTAACGAAGTCCGCACCAACACCGCTGAAGGCCTGTGGACAACTGTCCGCAACTTTCTGCGTCCCTTTCGTGGAGTTCACAAGAAGTATCTGAGTGATTATATACCGATATGTGACTTTTTTATCAATCTCAGATGTATCTCCCCTCTCTTTATTTCACAACTCGTGGCTTGCACCAATCCTTAACATGAGCCAAGATTTTACCACAGAATTGTTTTGTTGTGTTGATGATAAACTCTCACAGCGCGGCAAGAATCGTAAGCATAGCCAAGCCAAACTCTATCCGTCCGAAGTGGTTACCATTGCCATGCTCTTTGCACTAAAAGGCGTGAGCAATCGCGCCTTCTACTGCTGGATAGCAAACAATTTCAAACACTTATTCCCAAGATTACCCCATCGCACTCGATTACTCCGCTTGTTTGATGGGCATCGACATCTTATTGACGTGTTCATGGCAGAGCCGTCGCTCATCGGCGTAATAGACACTTACGGTATTGCATTGATTCACCCGCGTCGAGAAGGACGTTCTAAGCGTCAAATCGGGCGATTTCCAATCAACGATGGATTGTAGGTGGAAAACTTTGCCTGCTACACAATCATCTCGGGCTGATTGTCAATTGGGATTGCGACACTCCCAATGTATATGATGGAACTGCCTTTCAACACCTCGTTGATGGAGTCAGTGACCAGATGGTTGTGTTTGCCGATGAAGGTTTTGCCAAAGCGGAAGCCTCTTCCAACTTGCGTCTGTGCCGACGTGGTGAGTGGAATTCTCGGATGCTGATAGAAACAATTTTGTCCATGTTGACGCTCGATTTTAAGGAAGTCATGGATCGACGTTGGAGTTACTTCAAAACGCGAGTCGGCTTTACAATGGTTTTGTTTAATATCTTGGTGCAGTGGGATGGCCTGTCGATTGAAGATGATGGCTTTGTCCCTTTATCAATCACTCAGTTCAGTCTCTAAACTAGCACCATTGGTTAATAACCCAAATCACCGGGAAAGGGGCCTTCACCGTTATTCGAATGTACTGGAAATTCTTCGGTGGCTGATGGATACTCTAATTCTCACTTACAGGTGCGCTTTTTTACAGTTTAGGTCACGTTACTCATGCCGTAACGCCTCCGTGGGTGTCAATTTCGACGCCTTGTATGCCGGATAAACTCCAAAGATTAGCCCGATAGCGACAGCAACACCGAACGCTACGGCAACTGCCTGCACAGATACGGACGCGGGCCATGCCGTCTGTTTGATTAAGAACGTAGTAATTGCCCATGCCGAACCGAACCCGATGCCTCCACCGATGAAAATACCAATTAGCCCGCCGGAAACGCTTAAAACAATCGCTTCGATCAAGAACTGCTGCAAAATATCTATCTGTCGCGCACCGACCGCTTTCCGTAACCCTATCTCGCTTGTGCGTTCGGTTACCGAGACAAGCATAATGTTCATAATGCCAATGCCACCTACAAACAACGCGATACTGGCTACTCCTCCGAGCAAGGCTTGAAGGATTCGGCTCACGTTTCCAACTTGCTTCAATATCTCTTTCGCCGTAAAGAACACAAAATGCTCTTCGGAGCCGTGCAGTCGCCGCAAGGCGATTTTCACCTCTGCCAGAGCTCGATTCACCTTGTCAAAACTCACCGCTTGAATAAAGAATTCAATTCCCCGCTTTGTGTTGCCTAGAAAGTAAGTCTCCATCGTGGTGAACGGAATGATTATCCGCTCATCCCATCCCTCGGTTGCCATCCTGTTGCCTTTTTCCTCCATTACCCCAATAACTGTAAATCGTTCATGGGCTAATTTCAAATCTTGACCAATGGGATTAATGTCGCCAAATAAATCTTTTTGCACCCGCGAACCGATCACACAAACGGTGTCCTTCCTGTCAAGATCGCCTTGACGGAGGAACCGTCCCGTTTCCACGTACCAATTGTGTACCTCCTGGTATAGCGGCGTTACACCCTCGAATCGGAGTTCTCTACTTCTGCTGCCGTGCGATGCGCGTTTTTCCATTGTGTCAATGTCCGCGGAGACTGCACGCACGGAAGGACAAGTGGCTAAAATGGATTCGACATCCTCGTATTCAAGATGCTCGGGATGCCTGTTTTCTTCCCATGTGCCATCTCCCTGTTGCACCCACCTTGGGCGAACGCAGACGATGGTGGTCGCGCCGCCGATTCGTTCAAATTCAGCCAATACCAACGACTCCGCACCGCCTCCAACTGAGACCATACCGACGACCGACGCAATGCCGATGATAATCCCTAACATCGTCAGCAACGATCTAAGCTTGTTTCGCTTCAGAGCAGATAACCCAATGCCAAATCCCTGTATGATTTGCATGTTCTTCCTGTCAAACCGTGATGCGTCTTAGCGAATTGTGGAGCAACTGGCAGCATGCACACTTAATTGGATAAGCCATGTCAGGAGATTGAGACCGAGAACGCCTTAATGTATGCGCATGCGGCGAATCGCGTATTATGCATCGTGTAAGGAGTTGGAGCTAATGTCTAATCTCCGGCCCCGAATCTTAACATCGGCGGAGAAACATGTCAAAGCATTCCTCTAGTTTCACGCTTGACAAACGCTAGAAATGGCAGGTATCCTATTGACACCTTGAATGCCAACGAGAATGCCGCAACATGACGAATACCCATGACATGGAGACTCCGGCAACACCGACTGACGATACTTTTAACGGTTTTCGAGCGATTCCGGTTGAGGTACCCGGCAACCTGAAGGAAATTCGAGTTATTCTCGATGAACCTCGTGAACCGGGAAATATCGGATCCGTTGCGCGGGCGATGAAAGGGATGGGGTTGTCGCAGCTTTACCTTGTCAATCCGGTACCGTTTCGCGAAGCCAAGCCAGCATGGTATATGGCGCACGGCGCAACCGACGTAATTGAAAATTGCCAGGTCGTGGAAGGGCTGGAAGAAGCCTTGGATGGGATACAGTTTCTCGTCGGTACAACTCACCGAAAACGAGGCGAGAGGTTAGCTCCATGTGTTCCGGCGAGGCAAGCCGCAGGACAGATCGCCGCCATATCGCAAAGCCAGAGGGTTGCTGTGCTTTTCGGTCGGGAGGACTTCGGGTTATCTAGCCGCCAAGTCAGTATGTGCCAGCTGACTGCGAGCATTCCGATGGCTACAAAAAATCCTTCTTTGAACTTGGCACAGGCGGTTCAGATCTTTGCCTATGAAATCTTCCTCGCAAGCGTGAAAGAGATGCCGACCGAGGAATACGAATACGCCGAAGTCAACCAGATTGAGGCATTTTATGGTCGAGTCACGGACCTGTTGAACACGATTGGCGTTACACCATACAATCATGACTGGGAAACATATCTGAGATCGCTTAGGCGCGTGTTCTCGCGAACACGCCTGGAGACACGAGACATCGCCACGCTGGACATGATTTTTTCGACGACGAATCGATACATCGAAAGACTGGAGAAGAAACTAGAAGCACAGAACAAATAGTAACCGACTCCTCGGCGAAGTCCGCAGAATAAACTTCCACGATTCGGGATATCATAAACCGAATACTGTTCAATTATCATACCGCCGTGTTCTTAAATTACCAGTGAAGACATCCCCACCGACAGACGTGGTATTCGCATAAACCCGCTTATGGCAAGCATATTGTTGATAGACATCACTACAGTTCCCTTGCCCATGTCCGATCCTTCTCTATTCCCGTTTACCCCGTAGAACTGATCCCAACCGCATGGACGATAAAGCCCACTCCACGCCACAAGCGACTCCTAATCAATCGCTGACCAGCAGCGCAATCATTGCGATCATCTCTCTTGTGTTTGTTGCGGGTTGGATTGCGTTTGCTTACTACAAGGGCACAGACTCGGTGGATGCGGACGGAAAGGGCATCTTGCTGCTGCATCCGGTCGTTGCGGTCATACTTATTATTCTTCTTCTCCGAATAAGACCGCTCATCAACGTCAAGGGCGTGGTCGATTTGCACATTCTAATGATCGCCATCTGGATATTCAAGAACCTCTTGAGCGTCTTGATGCCCTTCCTGCTTGGATTCGGGATTGCTTATTACATGCGATTCCTACTTGATGCCATACAAGATATTCCGCTGCCCAAGGGGAAGCGTTTGCAACTCCCGCGGCCTCTCGCGCGCGGGTTACTAACCGTTTTCATACTTGGCATTTTCACGCTGCTTTTTTTTTACACCGTACCGCAGATCGGGAGACAAGCCCAGGAGATGAGCAAAGGATTGGTTAGATTCTATCACCAATCCATAGTGCCGTTTGCGCTAGGAAATCCGTTTAACTCTGTGGCAAATAAACCGATTGCGATCGAAAACTCCCTGTCTGATACCGACGCCATACTTGAGGATCAGCTAGACCAAGGCGAGTTTCCGCTTGAGTTGCGGCAGACTTTCCAAGAGAACGAGATAAGGCTTTCTGCCGATGTCCAAGTATCGGCAAAGGAAAAACCCGGTAAATGGCTTATAACGGACACCAAGGATGGTCAGACGCACGAAATTCAGAAGGTGCAAGATCGGCTGTACGTCTATCCGGGATCTCTTTACCTCGGGACTGAGCATGGCTTGTATCGCTTTGACGGAGATCAAAACAACCCTGTCGATTTAACTGAAGGCGCCCTAGTCGGTCAATCCATTCAAACAATCTACGTGGGCCCCACTGCCGAATATCAACTCTTGGTGGGAACACCGATCGGACTATTCGGATATTTGTCGCCGTCCATACGGAACGACGCCCTCCACGGTTGGCAACCCGTCGGCGGAGATGTGTTCACGGGAAAATCCGTGCTGGCGGTCAAAATGTCCATTCCGAAGTCGTCTCGTGTCTATGCGGGAACGGACGACGGAATCTACGCGAGCACGGACAATGGCACAGCATGGGAGCGTATCGGTCTCTCCGGACGTTCCGTTCGGAGTATCGCGTATGAACCGAACGAGAATCCAAGAATCTACGTTGCTACTGACAAGGGCGTATACTATGCGAGAGACTCCGAACCTTGGCGGTGGGTCAGACTAGATTCGCGAAGCAGCGATGTACCAACCGTAATCTACTCTCTCGTTTTCTCCGCCGATGACGGGCAGCTCTACGCCGGAACATCGAATGGGATCTACCGTTGGGAGGCCCGAATGAGACAATGGAGTAAAGATAACAGGGAATCATCCAAACTCAATCAGCCAGTTTCGCTGCTGTACGCAGATGCGCGAGGAGGCCTTTACGCCGGCAATCGAGACACAATCCATATTCGGAAACCCGACGGCGCGGCGTGGGAGTTGATAGCATCCGCCAAGGAAGGAATCCTCACCAGAATTGAAGACCTTCCAATGGTTAGCGAAACAGGCATCGTTTCCAATGTAGTCGACCAGTCAAAGCAATACCTTAAAACAAAACTCCCGACATTCGCTCAGACTGGTAGTGAAGTTCTGGGCAAATTCCTCCTGGGGTTTCCATCATTTGCGCTCGGACTGGGAGGCTTTTTGGCGACGTTATTCCTTACACTCATGGTCTTCGTTTATGCCGGACAATCGCTCGTGAACTACATCAGGAGTTTTATCAAACTCTTCCCGGAACACAATCGCCCTATTGCTAGACGCTATATGGCCGAGATCGACCGAAACTTGCAGTCATTTCTGAAGGGGCAAGTCACCGTAATTTTTGTCATCAGTGTAATCTCGATTGCTGTATATTCGATTATCGGAGTGCCGTTCGCTTTGGTTGTGGGAATACTCGCCGGAGTATGCAATGCGATTCCTACTTTTGGGCCCTATATTGGCGGAGCGTTTGCCCTGCTTTCGATGTTAATGGGACTTGCCGCAGGTAACTTTGAACTAGTTGAATTCCTGGTCCGCATCGCAGTCGTGCTGGGGGCAATTGCCGGGATTCAGGCGTTGGATAACTCTCTGATCTCGCCAAGGGTCATGGGAAGTGCCGTTGATGTGGATCCTCTACTCATTATGTTTGGCGTGATTGTTGGCGCAGTTGTGCTCGGTTTTTGGGGAGTCATTCTCGCGATACCGATCATTGTCGTCATAAAGTCGGTGCGCACCGTTTCCAATGAACTTCGACCTCCGACCTCGGATTAAGAGCCCTTTTTTCACTAGTCACATTACGCCTCACGGATTCGGCATTTGTAGCTGCGGATGCTCAATCTCTCTAGTTGAATTCGGTGCACGAATTCACGTCTCGTACATTTGAGAACACCATGACATCACGTCCGGTAGTTGCCATCGTTGGAAGACCAAACGTCGGCAAATCATCGCTTTTCAACCGCATCACCAAGAAACGGATTGCCGTTGTCCACGACCAACCCGGCGTGACGCGCGACCGTAATTATGCCGACGTGGACTGGAACGATTCCCGTTTCACTATTGTTGATACTGGCGGCTTGGATCTCGCCCCGGACGACACATTGATTGACTCGGTGCAGTTTCAAGTCGAAACCGCCGTTGACGAAGCGGCTGTAATTCTCTTTGTTGTTGATGCACAGACGGGAATTCTTGCACAGGACCTTGTTGTCGCCGATAAGCTGAGAGAAACAGACAAGCCCATTTTCGTGGTCGTTAATAAATCGGATAATGAGCGGCTTCAAACAGAGGGAGGCGAGTTTTATGAACTTGGACTAGCCGAGCCATTTTTCATTTCGTGTGCCCACAATCGTGGCATTTCTGAACTTCTCGACGAAGTGGCCGTTAATCTCCCGGAATCTGAAACGGATTTATCCGAGCCGCCTCGAAGCATCAAAATCGCCATAGTGGGGCGACCTAATGTGGGCAAATCATCAATTATTAACACTATCCTCGGCGAAGAACGCATGATTGTTGACAATCGTCCCGGTACCACCCGTGATGCGGTTAATATTCGCTTTCTTTATGATAACATCCCGTTCGAGCTAATTGACACGGCAGGCATGCGCCGCAGGTCGGCAATCGATGACGAACTTGAGGAGGTGACTGTGCAGCGCGCGATTCGCAGCATTCGGCAGAGCGACATTGCTTGGTTAGTGCTCGATGCCACTCAAGAGGTGGCACGCCAGGACAAGGTGATAGCCAGTTTTATCGCTCGACAAGGAGTAGCAAGTGTACTGGGGGTCAATAAATGGGACCTCATTCAGAAGGATAATCTAACGCATGGGAGGTTCCTCCAGGAAATTTACCGCCAACTACCGCAACTTACGTATGTGCCCGCCGTGTTTACCTCCGCGAAGACGGGACAGCGAGTGAATAAATTATTGAGTCTTAGTTTGACGGTCCATCGAGAATACTGCACGCGCGTACCTACACATGCCCTTAATGAGCTTCTACTGCAATTGAAGAGTGCTCACCAGCCGCCGCGAGCAGGCAAGGTGCGCCCGACTCTGAAATATATGACGCAAATCAAGACCGAGCCTCCAACATTTCTAGTATTTGCCCGTTATCCGCATAAGATTACCCAGCCCTACGAATCCTACCTAATCAACGGAATTCGAGATGCCTTCGGCTTTCACGGAACGCCCATTCGAATCCACTATCGCTCCTCCGATGCAAAGCAATCGAAGCAATGAGCCGCACACGAGCCTCTTCACACGGAGGGCTTAACCCAACCATCTTGCCGTGATACCTAGTACAGTTCGGCGCAATTGTCTTATAGGTTATAGGCATGTTATAATATTGAGACTTATGAGGTGCGGTGAATTGATTTTGAACACTTTAGCATACAAGGAGTCTACCATGCCGGGGCCAAAGCCAGAATTGATTGAGTTGACGCCAACCCAAGAAAGTATACTTGAGCGGATAGTTCGTCGAGAGAAAAGTTCGCAGCAACTGGTGCGACGCAGCCGTATTATTTTGGCTGCCAATCAAGGTGCTGCCAATGAACAGATTGCCCGAACACTTGCCGTAAGCTGTTATACAGTCCGAACCTGGCGTTTGAGATGGGCGAAGGCGTCGGAGAACTTAGCGGTGTGTGAAGTTGAAGAAACGGAGAAGGACTATAGCAACCGAATTATCAATCTCCTTTCAGACAACGCGCGTAGCGGAGCACCCCCCACCTTTAGTGCCCAGCAAATCTGTCAAATTGTCGCCTTAGCTTGTGAACCTCCCTCCCAAAGTGGACGCCCCATCACCCATTGGACACCCACAGACCTCGCCGATGAGTCGATAAAACGGGGTATAGTCAAGTCGATTTCGCCCCGACATGTGGGGCGTTTTTTAAAAGCAGTTCGATTTGAAACCTCACCAATGTCGGTATTGGCTCAACCCGAAAAAAGAGGAGACGTTCGATGCTGAAGTGAAGGAAGTGTGTGACTTGTACCATCAAGCTCAAGAGTTGGCTCAACAATCCACTCACCTGGTGAGTTGTGATGAGATGACAGGTATACAAGCAACAGAGCGAAAAGCACCCACAAAACCGATGAGACCCGGGATTATCGAACGCCAAGAATTTGAATACATTCGTCATGGTACCTTGAGTTTAATTGCCAACTTTGAAGTGGCAACCGGACTTGTGCTTTGCCCAAGTCTAGCTCCCACACGAACCGAAGTCGATTTTGCAGCCCATATCCAAACGACTATAGACAGCGATAGCCACGGCGAGTGGATATTTATCGTCGATCAACTCAATACTCACAAATCCGAATCTCTGGTTCGGTTAGTGGCCAAACAATGTGGTATTGAGGGAGATTTGGGAGAAAAAGGTAGACGAGGCATTCTAAAATCAATGGGGAGTCGATCCGAATTCCTCAAAGACAAAACCCATCGCATACGGTTCGTTTATCTCCCGAAGCACACCAGTTGGTTAAATCAAGTTGAAATTTGGTTTTCAATTCTCGTTCGTCGATTGCTCAAACGGGCATCTTTCGGTTCTGTACAAGAATTACATCAACGCATTTTATCTTTTATTTCTTACTTTAATCAAACGATGGCTAAACCGTTTAAATGGACGTACAAAGGCAGGCCTTTAACTGCCTAAACCTCTTAACTATTTCTGCCAACGTGTACTAGTGACCTCAAAATAACGATCTAGCCGACTCATCACCGGCAACTTGCCACATGCAATCAAGGTAATCACAAAAATCCATCAAGCGAGTGAATAGCGAGTGCGACAGAGATCCAATAAATCACAGTTCAGACAATGTGGACTACCGACACCTAACACTTATCATAAACACTTAGCGAGTAAACCAATTAGTGGTTTATTTTCTAAAAAAATATGGTTAGTGTTGGGTGCCGGTGCGGTTAGAAACCGCACCTACCGGCGTGGTAGAACAGTTTCTTGTGCCAGTCTCGTAAGAATTTAACGTATGTCGAAACCAAGTTTTTTCTTGAAAACTTGGTTTCTCCCTAAATCCCAGTGGGCTTCAAGGGAAACGGTTCAGTTAACTCATCACTAGCGATTAGCCACAAGCAATCAAGGAAATCACAAGAATCCCATAAATCACAGTTCAGACAATCACCAAAACATCCCATATGCAATATCCACTTAGCGAATGAACCACTAGGTGTTCAGATACTTTAGTTTCAATCTTCGGACTCGAGATTCTTCTCTTTGATCCATAACAAGATGGCATTGGCGGACGGTCATTGGCGTAGCTACCGTGTCCTCTTCGCTTGTTGGCTCTCCGACGGGGTGGGTCTGAAGGATTGAGATGTACGTCACTTTTTTTCCCCCGCGTTTTGGGACATCTCGTCTGTTTCGGTTTGGGCATCGGTTAAGGAGGTTTGTGGGCTAATCGCTTGTGCGTTGGCCTGTAGCTTTCGGCGTATCGACAGCACTGTCTGTCGAGTGAGGCCAATCTCACGAGCAATTTGAGCCGAACTGTCTCCTTTGCAGACGCCGCGAAGCAGAAGCACCGCTTGAGCCGGTCTGAGCTGCTTCTGTTGAAATACGGTTGAACTGTAAAGGTTGTAAATGCCCTGACACTGGAGACATCGATGCACGGTTAATTGGCTCGTTACTGTCTGTCGAAAGGGGCGTGCCTCCATCACGCCAGCACCAATGACATTTCAACCCGTGGGGGTGGAAGTGTTTGAGCAACCAATCGGTGGCAAGTTCATCATCAACTAAATCGAGTATGGGAAAATCCATGCCAAAAGTATAGCACATGTCTTGGCATTTACACTCCCCTTTTACATGAGCCAATATTTTCAATCGAATGTCAAGGGAGAAGTTTTTCTGGCACAAAAAAAACCGACATGCTATAGTAATAAATTGTTCTCATATCCGAGAACGATCTAGGTTAAAACGAGAAAGGAAAACTATAATAAACTTGCTGAGAAGGGCAATGCCCCTTGTTGTCATCGTTATCTTTGTGTGCGCATTCTTTGGCGTTATGTTGCATCAGAGCGTATCAAACGATCTTACAAATGAACGAAAGGAGAAACTTTGAGTTGTTAGCAATGATAATAGACCTTAAATCAAGGTACTTCAGCTAAACGACCTCTACAATAGGGGTCATACCGAAAAGGAGAGGATTGCTGTGCGTAAATTTTTGTTTCGCGTTTCTGCATTGGTTTTAGCGATTGCACTGGTAGTTCCGGGACTCGCTCAAGGTGAGGAGAGTATTCTTGACAGAGTTAAAAAGAGAGAGAAACTGATATGTGGGGTCCACGGGGGGTTACCCGGCTTCAGTTTCTTAAGTGAAGATGGAAAGTGGAGCGGTTTCGATGCAGACTATGGTAGGGCGATCGCTGCCGCTGTCCTCGGTGATCCGGACAAAGTTGAATTCGTCCCCTTGAAAGCACCCGAACGTTTCCCGGCACTACAAACAGGCGAAATAGATGTCTTAATCCGTAACACCACGTGGACGCTCACTCGCGACACCCAAGTCGGCGCAGACTTTGCACCGCCAACCTTCTATGACGGGCAGGGATTTATGCTCGCCAAAGCCCTCGGTATTACCTCATTAGAGGAACTGGCAGGCGCGAGTATCGGTGTAACAGCCGGTAGCACCACCGAGCTAAATTTGACAGATACGATGCGAGCCTTAGGCATCGACTTTAATCCAGTCGTCTTTGAAGAAATTGATACCCTTTACAACAGTTATGAACAGGGACGCTGTGACGTCGTGACCTCTGATAAGTCGCAATTAGTTGCACGTCGCCAAGTTCTCAAGGACCCGGAGGCGTATATTATCCTTGACGCGACAATCTCAAAAGAACCGTTGGGGCCCGTCACCGTTCACGGTGATAACAAGTGGAACGATGTGGTAAGTTGGGTGGTTTATGCGACCTTCTTCGCCGAAGAACACGAGATCACACAAGCCAATGTAAGCACTTTTGAAACCGACAACCCTGAGATTAAACGTTTTTTAGGTAAATCCGGCGATACAGGCAAACAACTCGGTCTACCACAGGATTGGGCACATCAAGTGATCAATGCTGTTGGTAACTATGGCGAAATCTTTGAACGCAATCTCACACCGCTTGGCTTGCCCCGCGGGGTCAACAAACCGTGGACACAAGGTGGGTTGCTTTACGCCATGCCGTTCCGTTAGGGGCACACTGCTCATAGAGAAGAGAAAAATCGGATGAATACCTCAGCCAACTGGGGTATTCATCAAAAACCATGGCACCACTATTAAAGCCTATGAACGTTCCCTTTTGGCGAGATGTCCGCGTCCTGCGTGTGCTGCTCCAAATCCTTTTCCTTATTGGTGTCTTTCTGTTGGCGGGGCTTCTCTACACAAACATGTTAAGAGGGTTGAGCAAGCTTGGGTTAACGCTCAACCTTGACTTTTTGGGGAATGAAGCCGGTTTTGACATCTCTGAAGGGATTGAATATACACCCTCAGAAACGTACCTCAAAGCGTTCTGGGTGGGCGTGGTAAACACCTTAAAGGTGAGTTTCATAGGAATTATATGCGCGACGATTTTGGGGATTATTGCCGGCATCGCCCGCCTCTCCAGCAACTGGTTAATCCGAACCATAGCCGCCGTTTACGTTGAATGTTTCCGCAACATTCCACTCCTCCTTCAAATACTGTTTTGGTACAGTGCCGTAATCCTGAAACTCCCGAGAGTCGGAGAGAGCATATCACTATTCGGAGGTGTGTTCATTAATCAACGGGGGCTCTATTTCCCCTCACCTGAACCTACTGCTAGCTTGAAAATATGGAGCGGATTCCTTCTCGCAGGTCTTATCTTGGCAGCAGTTCTTTACATCGTGCGGTGGCGGCAACTTCAACAGTTAGAACGTCCCGGCTTTCGTGCCAAGTGGGCACTTCCCGGCTTTTTGATCGTCGCCATTCTGGGATGGTTTCTAACACCGGAAAAGCCATTTACGCTCGATTTTCCGGTTTTGAGAGGTTTCAACTTTGTCGGGGGGGTGAACGTGTCCCCTGAGTTCTCTGCACTTTTAATCGGGCTTTCTGTTTATACAGGCGCATTCATCGCCGAAGTCGTGAGAAGTGGGATACAAGCCGTTGTAAAGGGACAACGAGAAGCAGCGAGAGCGGTCGGTTTGAATGAGGGGCAAACATTACGCTTAGTCGTTCTGCCCCAAGCGGTCCCGATTATCGTACCGCCACTCACGAGCCAGTATTTGAACCTCGCCAAAAACTCAAGTTTAGCGATTGCGATTGGGTTCCCTGATATGTTTAGTATCGGTCATACTATGATGCTTCAAACGGGGCAATCTATACCTGTGTTCGCGATGATTATGGTGAGTTACCTAATCATGAGTCTGACAACCTCGGCGGGCATGAATTGGTACAACCGCCGGATTAACCGTATTGGACGATAACAGGGCAACAGGTTAAAGGAACACCAAAAAGTGTCTGAGTTAGAACATACGCAAGAAATTAAACCACCTCATAGCTCAAAAGCGGTATTGCCGTGGCTTAAGGAAAACCTTTTTAGTACATGGTACAACACACTACTGACCCTTTTCGCCTTGGGCATTATGTACTTTGTCCTGAAGGGGATTTTGGTTTGGGCATTCACAGATGCAAATTGGGATGTTATCCCTGCCAACCTGCGACTTCTTTTAGTCGGTCCCTATCCGAAAACCGAAATATGGCGGGTCTGGATTGTGCTTTATACGGTATGTGTCTTGGCGGGGCTAAGTGGTGGAATTTGGGGTGGACTGACACTCAGATTTGCCGTCGGTATCGGAGGGGTCGGAATCGTATGTACCCTTCTGCCGATTGACATGGCAACCTTCAGTTGGACAACACGAGGATGGATACTGGGCGGCGTAGCCTTGATCGCAGCTCTATTTTTTGTTGGGATCCGTAGTCGAGACTTTTTACCCAAAATGCGTCGTTGGGTCCTCGTGGGATGGATACTCTCTTTTCCTTGGACCCTGATAATGCTACGGGGCTTCGGCGAGAGCGCTGTTCCCACTACGAATTGGGGTGGACTCGTTCTGACGCTGATTTTAGCGGTTGTTGGTATCTGCTTCAGTTTTCCTCTCGGAGTCCTACTGGCATTAGGACGGCGGAGCACTTTACCGGCTGTCAAATGGGTCTCAATTGCCTATATTGAGATAATTCGCGGCGTGCCGTTAATAACAATTCTGTTCATGGCACAAATTATGATTCCCATTTTTATGCCGGATGTTCGTCTCGACAAAGTCTTGCGTGCCATGTTGGCACTAACATTTTTCTCCGCCGCTTACATGGCAGAGAATGTGCGAGGTGGACTTCAAGCAATTCCGAGAGGGCAACACGAGGCAGCACAAGCATTAGGACTCAACTACGTGCAGTCAACACTGTTTATCGTCTTACCGCAAGCACTTCGTTCAGTCATACCCGCGATTGTTGGACAATTCATAGCACTTTTCAAGGATACATCTCTTGTTACAATTGTCGGTCTGCTGGATCTTTTGGGGATAGCGAAAATCGTTATTGCCAATCCTGACTGGCTCGGACTTCAAGCTGAAGTATACCTATTCGTCGCAGTAATCTATTTTGTGTTCTGTTATTTGATGTCTTATGTCAGCCAGCAAATCGAGACATCACTCGGTGTTGGAAAAACTTAGGAATAGCCATCAACTCTCGGCTTTCAGTAGTCAGTAGATCGTCCTGCCGGTTACAAACACTTGTAATTTCCACAACACGCTCTGGCTGACAACTGATTGCTAACGGCTGACGGCTATTAAAAAGGAATATAAAGAGATGGCTAATCTTGAAAACGCATCGAACGATCCAATCATCACCTGTGAGGATGTACATAAATGGTTTGACGATTTCCACGTCCTCAAGGGGATTACGACTTCGTTCCAAAAAGGCGAAAGAGCCGTAATATGCGGTCCCTCTGGATCAGGGAAATCGACATTCATCAGATCGTTAAACCGCTTGGAGGAACATCAGCGCGGCACAATTATCGTTGATGGCGTAGAACTCAGCGACGACCTCCGCAAAATCAATCTTATCCGTCAAGAAGTCGGTATGGTGTTCCAACAATTCAACCTATTTCCGCACCTGACGAACCTACAAAATATAACCTTAGGTCCGATCCGAGTCAGAAAGATGTCGAAAAGTGAGGCAGAAGAAATAGCCTTATCACTTCTGGATCGGGTGGATATTGCGGATCAAGCGTCCAAGTATCCCGCAGAAATATCTGGTGGACAACAGCAGCGTGTCGCAATCGCGAGAGCATTGGCGATGGAGCCAAAGATTATGCTTTTCGATGAACCGACAAGCGCACTCGACCCCGAAATGATCACAGAAGTCCTCGATGTGATGCGTGAACTCGCACACTCCGGTATGACAATGCTTGTTGTTACGCACGAAATGGGATTTGCACGTGAAGTCGCAGATCGAATCCTTTTCTTCGACGAAGGAATGATTGTAGAGGAAGCACCCCCTGCGGAGTTCTTTGATAACCCAAAGCACGAACGTACAAAACTCTTCATCTCACAGACATTGCAACATTAGCGTTTAGCCCTGGAGTCACAGTTGCGATATAGTTTTGAATGGCATATTGAGAAAGAAAAGCAAAACAAGCGACGTGAACCTACCCCCAAATATGGTTTTTACTTCCAAGTTGTGTGCAAAAATACGGTTTTCTGGATAAGGTCCTGGTAAAGCAACAACTGCAAGTTACACGAGTTATCGCCCGGCAAAAAACCAGATTGGACATGTGTGTAAGTTACCCTTATTCGCCACTAGCGTTACGCTGGTTAATAGCTTCCCTTGTCATTCCGATCAGAGTAATGACCCAATTCATGCCTTGGCCAAGTATTAACAATTCTTCGCCATTCCATGTCACAAAACGCCACTTTAGGAACGCCTCAAGCGCTGCATTCAATTCCTGATCGGTCAGGTTGCATTCTTCCTTTATGTTTTCTCGGGTAGTTCTTTTATTGCTTTGGCGAAAGAGGAATTTGAATATCTGGATAGTGTTCGGATTGGTAAAAGCGTCTGCGAAGACAGCTACATTTTCACTACTTGTGTCGGGGCTGTTCAAATATTCTTCCTGTTTCATCGTGTGAATGCTACATGCCCAATTGGCGGCCCCATCAATTCCACCTTTACCGAAAGCACCAATAAATCCCCATCGAATCATCTGTTCATCATCTTCTGGTAATTGTCGAAACTCTTTGACCGCCCGTTGAACGGAGTCATTATCCGATGACGGGGCACTCGGATCTAAGCGTGCTAATAGTTGGCGAATTGCCGCTAACTCTTCTCGGACCGAACTGATGTCCTGCGTGACCTGTTCACCAAATTTGCGGCTGATTTCAATTCTGCTGTCGGTTTGTCCTGTACTCATGCGTAATACCTCCTCTTTTAATCGACTTCTGGCTCGATACAACATGCTTTTAACGGCAGCCTCCGATATGGCTAGGCGGGCTACAATCTCTTTGTAGGAACAATCGTCGTAATAGAACATCCTGATGATATCGCGATGTGTTGGAGAAATTGCATCAATCGCCATTCGCAGAAATTCTTCCTGTTCTTGTCGTTCCAGCAACTCGTGAGGTGTTGGCGCTTCGTGACGGTTAAACCGCTCATACAATTCGCCATCTCCAGAGATGTTGGCAATCTCGTCCAAATGTACAGTAACCTTGCGCCGTCTAAGCCAAGAAACCGCTGTATTGACCACAATCCGACGCAACCATCCACCGAATTTTTCTGCCTGCCGCAATGTGTCAAGTCTGAAATACGCTTCAACGAACGCCTCTTGAGCAATCTCTTCGGCTTCGGAAATATTCTTGACATGACGAAATGCCCACCGCTCTGCCAATAGCTGGTAAGCGTCCACCAACTTGCGATAATCATCAAGGTTACCAGTCAATACAGATTCAACTAAACGGGCATCGTCATTCTTCAAGATATCGGCTCCTTGTACTGAAGCTACACTTTATTGTCGCACAGCACCACAATATGTTTCTCACAATTTTACACTTGTATGACGATTTTCTTTTCTGTACTTATGCTTTTCCGGCTGATTTTAATCTAGGCTCCTGTACGATAGTATTCTTTCTGAAATAATAAAGGCGTCTGTTCGGGTCATAGCACTCCCAAACAAACGCCTCCATTTGTAATAACAACTGCTGACTGCATGCCAGCAGTCGTCAAATCCCTCTCATACTCTCGTATGCCGATATTTCGGCTTCAAACTGTAACGTCCAGCCGATTTCATCCAACCCGTTTAATAGACACTGCTTCTGAAACTCACCAATCTCGAATGCGTGAAGGGTCCCATTGGGTTGGGTCACTGTCTGTGACTCAAGATCGATAGTCAGTGCATACCCCTCTTGAGCTTCGATTTGTGCGATTATGTCTGCGACAATATCCGCCGGCAGGGTAACGGGTAGAAGCCCATTCTTAAAGGAATTCCCGCGGAAAATATCTGCAAATGACGGAGCAATAATTGCTTTGAAACCATACTGCTGCAGTGCCCACGGTGCATGCTCCCGAGAGCTACCGCAACCGAAATTAGCTCCGGCAACGAGGATTGTCGCTGATTGATAACGTGGAGAATTTAGCACAAACTCTGGATTGGGGGTTTCGTCTTCAAGAAAACGCCAATCGTAAAAGAGAAAATTCTCAAAGCCGGTTCTCTCAATACCTTTGAGAAATTGTTTCGGAATAATTTGATCGGTGTCTACGTTAATCCGATTCAATGGTGCTGCAAGCCCCGTATGTTTTTTGAACGCTTCCATTCTAGGCTCTCTCCTCAATATCCAAGAAATCTCCGCTGGAGACTTCTGTTAAATCGTTTCCTCCGTGCGAAACAGACATCGCACCTCAAATCTTCAGTTCGATTCCCACTCTCGAATGTCAACAAAATGTCCAGCTATCGCCGCTGCCGTCGCCATCTCCGGGCTAACAAGGTGCGTGCGTCCGCCCTTTCCTTGTCTGCCCTCAAAATTTCGGTTAGAAGTGCTGGCACAACGCTGTTCCGGCAATAGAATATCTGGATTCATCCCCAAGCACATGCTGCAACCTGCCTCGCGCCACTCAAATCCGGCCGCGCGAAAGACTTCGTCTAGTCCCTCTGCTTCAGCTTGACGTTTGACGCTTGCAGAACCCGGCACAACTAGAGCGTTCACCGTTTCCGCAACCTTACGTCCCTTTGCAATCACCGCGGCTGCGCGAAGATCGCTGATTCGGGAGTTCGTGCAACTTCCGATGAAAACCTTATCAATCTCAACATCGGTAATCTTAGTTCCCGGCTTGAGTCCCATGTATTCCAGCGCACGCTCCGTTGCCCTTTTGGCATCGTCGGTCGACATCTCCTCCGGATCGGGTACGACATCCGTCACATCTGCCCCCATGGCGGGATTTGTACCCCACGTTACCTGTGGCGCCAGCGATTGTGCATCAATGTGGATCGACTTATCATAGGTCGCGCCTTCATCCGTTGGTAAACCTCGCCATTTCTCCACAGCTCTGTCAAAATCCTGTCCCTTCGGACTAAATTGGCGATTTGCCAAATATTCATAGGTCTCGTCATCCGGGGCAATTAACCCCGCGCGTGCTCCAGCCTCAATGGACATATTGCAAACGGTCATCCGTTCTTCAATACTTAGGCCTGATATTGTCGAGCCTGTGTACTCAATCACCGTGCCGGTACCACCATCCGTGCCGATTCGACGAATAATTGATAGTATGATGTCCTTGGCGGTGACACCGCACGGCAGTTTGCCATCAACTCGAATCTCTAAAGTCTCCGGTTTGTGGTACAAGAGACACTGGGTAGCAAGAACGTGCTCAACTTCGCTTGTACCTATTCCGAGCGCAAAGGCGCCCATTGCGCCATGCGTTGAAGTATGGCTGTCGCCGCAACATATTGTCTTCCCCGGTTGGGTAATCCCGAGCTCAGGCCCAATAACGTGAACGATTCCCTGTTCGGGACTATCAATGTCGTACAATGTAATGCCAAACTCTTCGCAGTTATTAGCCAGCGTCTCCATCTGCTTTACTGCTATCTGATCTTTAATGGGAAGAGATCTATCCGTTGTTGGAACATTATGATCCATCGTTGCGACCGTGAATTCGGGATGCCGCACCGTTCGTCCCGCTAGCCGCAGTCCTTCAAATGCCTGTGGTGTAGTGACTTCATGGATGAGGTGTGCGTCAATATAGAGCACAGTTGCCTCATTTGGCATCTCCCGAACAACGTGATCGCTCCATATCTTTTCAAACATCGTCTTCGGTTCCATATCTTATCTCCTATGATCCTTGCGGTTTGTTGTCGGCCTAGTATACTCGATTTCCTGTTTACTGTCCACTTATGTGTTTCCTCGCGTGTGTTTAGACGAAGTTAGTCCTAGCGTGATAATTGGTATGAATTCCTAATGTGGGATTTCGAAGTTGGCGAACACGTCTTCGGGCGGAAGATCGCAGCACGAAAGCGGGGGTGGGGTAGCTTTCAAGGAATGAATAATTGAAGCGAAAATCAGCCTTCGTTTGAATGCCCATCTTCAATTCAACTTGGAGCACTACGGGTCAATTCAGCTTTTATTGCAGCGATAGACTGGCTAAGCAAGAAATCCTCGTCAAGCAGCGATTCGATGCGTTGGATACTATGGACAACCGCTGTGTGATGGCTATATCCGAAACCTTGGCTTATCTGTTTTTGAGAAAGGGTTGTTAATTGCCGTGCGAGATACATTGCTATCTGCCGAGGAAGCACATACCGCTTACTTCGCCTTCTCGAACATAATTCGGAGGAAGTAATATGAAAATAGCGTGATACTGCCTCTTGAATCCTTTCAAGGCTAACATAGTGCGGTGGATTCGAAGTCACGTGCCCTCCCTCTATTACACGGCGGGCAACTTCCGAATTAAGGTCGGAACCGAGTCGTGCCTCTGCCATTAGGCGGTTCAGGCAACCTTCAAGTTGACGTACATGTCCAGTCAGGTGTTTTGCAATGTAACGTATCACTCGTGGAGGTATTGGTCCCCAATTCCGCTCTTTCAGCTTCTGTTTCAGGATAGAAACACGCAAATCGAATTCGGGTGGGAGAATTTCAACATGGGCGTTGTTGCTAAAATCATTGGCAATATCCATGTACGATGTCAAAAAATCAGGGGGATGATCGCAAGTACAAACTAGCTTACAATTCTGCGATGTCAAATGACTTAGCAAATCGACAAATTCCTCCTGAACCCTTTGCTCATGAGTCAAGAAATGAAGATCGTCAATTAGCAGCAGGTCAAGGTTGTAATATCGCCGCCGTAATGCGGAATATTTGTGTGGGTGATTTATTGATTGAATACACTCGCGGACAAATCTCTCGGATGGCACACAAAATACTGTCTTATTCGGATGCTTCTCGCGGAATTGATTTCCAATGGCGTGTAGAAGATGGGTTTTTCCGAGTCCCACTCCACCAAAAACAAGCACAGGTCCCTTCAAATCACCTATTTCGTTAACGGTATCCATTGCTATTTGGTAAGCGGTCCGATTACTTTCGCCAACAACAAACCGCTGTAAAGTCAGGGCGGGATTCAATCCTGAACTTGACACCGTGCGCGCTGCCGAAGTCGCAATGCCCGGCGACAGTTGAACTGATTGAGATTTTCGGGGTTCTACGCTAGGCTCAGGTTGGGAGGAAACTTCATTACTATCCGCATCCGAGTGATTCATACTTGCTTTCCTTAAAAATCGGGGTCACTATCGCTACCGGGGTTGCCTCGATGACAGATTTTTCTTCTGGGGAATGGGAAGTTTAGTTTATCAAAATACTGGAATTTGATCAAGCCCTTTTTTTGATACTTTGGAATGAATTTCAAGCAGTGCAAAGCAAGAAATCTGTTCTAAGGCTTCATCTACTAGGAGGAACCTTCACGCATTACAATAGGTTATTGACACAATTTAACCTTGCCGTTATACTTACGTCCCGAAATTAAGTCAATCGTAACGACAAACCGCGGAACACTAACACCATTTCGTTTGAATAACACTGCGTACAATAATCCTCAACTATATTATCAAAGACCAATATTAACCCTGCACACCAAGCCGTAGGCGGGGCATCTTGCCCCGCATTGTTAAAATTTGATTGGCGCTATTGATGCACTTCAAAATATAGAGAAATGGTATAGGTATCCCTATAAATGGTCGAAAGGCTCACTCGTGCGAAAACAGCGAACAATAGGATTATGCCTCTTTTTCTTTATTTCAGCGTGTTCGAATCGAAACACGCCAGAGAACGTTGCCGGAGACTTTATTCACAACTACTATCAGCGTGCTGATCAGGAAGCTGCATTGCGCCTGAGTGACTCGCTCGCCGCGGAAAAACTGAAGGACGAAATTGCACTTGTGCGAGGTGCACGCCGTCAGGGGGAACTTCCGTCCGAGATGCCGGAAATCATCTTTGAAAAACTGACTCAGAAAACTGACAGCGCAAACAAGGTCTTTTTTAATTACCGATTGACTATCAAGGACACCGTGTCATCAAGTCCGGTCCGAAATGTTATCATTATCACCGAATTAATTGATGGAAAATGGAAAGTCACTAATTTCGACGAATATACCGAATAGTATTCTTGTCGATACGGAAATATCTACATTAACCAATCATCGAACCTTCAGGAGAATTGTGTAATGAAAACCGGTAATGTTTCTGTTTTTACCCAACCGAATGTGCCGCTGGAATTCCGTGAGTATCCAGTTCCGTCCGTCGCGGATGACGACCTCCTCGTGAAGATTAGCATGGCGAATATCTGCGGTTCCGATCTGCATATCTGGCGAGGCCACGGCTCCAAAATTCCACGAGGCATTCCGCAAGTGTTAGGCCATGAAATGGTGGGCACCGTTGATCAATTAGGGAAAAACGTGAGAACCGACAGCACGGGAGAGCGGTTGGAGGAAGGAGATCGCATTGCCTATTCATACTTTAAACCTTGCAATCAGTGTTGGATGTGTTTAAGTGGAAAGCCGGGATGCCCGGAGCGTTATCGAGACTGGATTGGTATGTCAAGCGATCAACCGCCGCATTTTCACGGCGCCTATGGGGATTACTACTACATGAAGCCCGGACACTGGATCTTCAAAGTTCCGGCGGATCTCCCCGATGCATTGGTGTCACCGGTCAACTGCGCTTTGTCGCAAGTCATTTACGGACTTAACCAGATTGAAATTACGCTTGGTGACACGGTAGTCATCCAAGGAGCGGGAGGGCTTGGACTATACGCAGCCGCAGTGGCAAAAGAAATGGGCGCAGGTCAGGTGATTATTTTGGATCGCTTTCCGTCGCGTCTGGAACTTGCCCGCGAGTTTGGCGCTGACCATTTGATCAATGTTGATGAACTCTCCGTTGCAGAACGAGTAGCGTATGTGCTCGACCATACAAGAGGGACTGGCGCCGACGTTATCGCCGAATTTGTTGGTTCCCCCAAGGTGCTGTCTGAAGGCATCGAAATGCTAAGATGGGGCGGACGCTATCTATGGATCGGAAACATAAATCTGGAGCAACCCACGGTAATCGATCCGGGTAATATCGTTCGCTGCAGCAAAGCGATTCAAGGCATCATCGTCTACGAACCATGGGTTATCCGCCGTGCACTCGACTTCCTAAGTCGCACCAAGCATAAATACCCTTACCATAAGATCATTTCCCACACCTTTCCCTTCGAACAGATTAACGAAGCCTTTGCGTTTGCTAGCGAGGGCAATGCTATCCGAGTTGGATTGGAATTTGATTCGATGTCTAGTTAGAGAAAAGAAACCTCATTAGCTTCTCGGACTACTGGATAATTGCAACCTCGGTCAGGTTATCTCCATTAATTGTTTGGCTGCATTGTCCGCAGTGCACCCGAAAGAAGAGTCGTCCTCTCAAAAACCTGTTGTCGTTTATATCAATCCCTCCAAGGATTGTTCCAATTGATTCCGGTTCCCCCTAATTTCGCAAACTAACATAGATGTTAGCGTTTTCGTTTGTGGGTCGGTATGCATCATATAGCGAGAGCCTGCCTTGATTTACTCTGCCATAGGGCTAGCTGCAGCCACTTTGTGATATTACTCGCCCCAAGTTTTGCATAGCGTTCTCCATTGCTCCGATTTGTATGCGGCGATTCTCTTGATTGCGGTTAATCCCGCAGTGTCCGCCTTTACTATTCGCGCACAGTCTACTAGGACGTACAGAACATCTGTAACGAGCTGGTTGATTGGGGCGCCTACTTCTACAATTCCACGCCGGTGCATACAACGCCATTCGCCGGATGCTAGTTCTAAAGTAGGAAATTAAGTGAAACACGGATTGAACCCCATATCCTAAATAACCTTCTTCACTAGGGAAGAATCAAAATGCCGATTAATCTCATCTCGCGGCGGCAATTCCTGCGCACAGGATTAACGACTGGATCTGCTGCCTTCGCTCTTGGATTTCTCGGATGCAGTCGACTCTTATCTAACCCGTCGGTTGATTCCCTTATTGAGCCATACGGTGGATATCGGATCGACCCGGCTGGGATTCTCGATCTGCCCCTAGGCTTCAAATACCATACGTTTTCTACAACAGGGGAAACGATGAATGATGGGTTTTTGGTTCCTGGAGGTCACGACGGTATGGCTGCCTTCCCGGGACCAGATGGTAAAACTATCCTTGTTCGAAACCACGAACTGGAAACCGACGCACGCACGGGAGCTTACGGTCCGTCCAATGAATTAGTCAATCGAATCGATAGTGAGAGATTCCACGATCTTGGTCAAGGAACGAGCCCAGCCCTTGGCGGTACAACCACTCTCATTTACAACACCAGAACAAAGGAATTGGAAAAACAGTTCCTTAGTCTGGCTGGCACCATGCGTAATTGCGCAGGTGGACCAACGCCGTGGAGCACGTGGATTAGCTGTGAAGAGTGCGTCCAAAAGGCTGAAGACTCATTTGAAACAGATCACGGATACAACTTCGAGGTGCCGGTTTTGGCTCGCGGTCCTGTTGCACCGATACCGCTGAAAGCTATGGGACGATTTAATCATGAAGCTGTCGCCGTGGATGCCAGGACAGGAATTGTCTACCAGACGGAGGATCGCGGCGACGGACTCGTTTACCGTTTCATTCCCCATTACCCGGGTAAACTGACGGACGGAGGGCGCCTACAGGCATTGAAGATTCGAGGTCTGAAGGGTGCCGATACTCGGAATTGGAGAAGTCCTCTTGAAACTTTCTTTCCTTGGACGCATAACGTAGTACCAGTCGGCGAACGACTTGCCGTGCAATGGATTGACATAGAAGATGTCGAATCCCCCAAAGACGATCTCCGTAATCAAGGATTTCATGATAAGGGCGCGGCAAGATTTGCTCGCGGCGAAGGGATGTGGTTCAGCGATGGCGTCATTTTCTTCGCCTGCACAAACGGCGGAGAGCGCAAGAAAGGGCAGATTTGGCGATATACTCCAAGTCCTTTCGAGGGCGCATCAGGTGAGGAAAAAGATCCGGGAATACTTGAGTTGTTTATTGAATCAAAGAGCAGCGATTTGCTGGAAAACGCGGATAACTTAACCGTCGCGCCGTGGGGCGATCTTATAGTGTGTGAAGACGGATTAGCAGAACAGTTTATAGTCGGTATTACACCGGAGGGAAGATTGTACCGCTTTGCTCGGAACGCCAAGAACATTTTTGAATTTGCCGGTTCTACGTTCTCTCCGGATGGTAGTACATTATTTGTCAACATTCAAAATCCGGGTATAACTCTTGCCATAACCGGACCGTGGCACACAGTTAATTCCGAAATGGAATAAGGACGTAGTAACTTGGACGCCGGACCTTAATTCAATTCCCTTTGATAGCTCTTGCGATATAGATTCGTCGGAGCTCATTAAACCAACAATAGTTTTTCTTTTTTTCCACCATCTCCAACCTATTACCCACACCGCACACCCAACTTGATACTCCACTGCGATCCCGCTGTAGCCCCGTTCGTAGGTGGACCTCCTACCACCTTCACAAATCGTAAGACATCAAAAAGTCAAAAAGATGTCACACTTTTGTAACATCTCTGCTTTATACTTCTTCGTGAAACAAGCCCCTGTCACAATCCGCGTAACGAGAGTGGACAACAGGGTTGGCTAGCTTGGCAAACAGCGGAAGTCCCATAAACTTTCGTCGGTTCGCTACACGTGGATATCAGCCGTCAAGTGACACATGAAAGTCGTTCCTTTGTCTAGGCCAAAAATGGAGAGAAATAAGCCAGATATTTGAGGTTAAGGTTTCACATTGTAGTCAAAGTAAACCTCAGTCGCGGTTGCATAACCGAGGCTCTGATGTGGTCGTTGATGGCTGTGAAATCGCACCGATTATACTTCTTAATCGGGTGTTGAACTCTGGAATGGCTCTCTAGGTATTGGCTGACGCCTTTGGCGTAGGTTCGATCCTTTTCGCACCGATTGAAATCTTTGGTCCTGTTGGTGGCGCTCATTTCAATCCGGCGGTGACGGTAGCCATGGTAATCTGCGGTACGATTAGTTGGAGACGAGCGGTTCTCTACGTACTGATGCAAATTGTCAGCGGCTTGACAGGGATGATTTTTTCTACTTAATGTTCTATCATGAAATACCACGCTCGGTTGCTATCTCTGAGGTTACTCGTACGGGTGGAAATCATTTCGTCGAAATTCTTGGCGCGTTTATTCTCATTCTGGCGATTCTTATGCTAGTGCAGCGCCGGTCCAAGAAGATTTCCATAGTCGTGGGACTATTGGTCGGTGGTCAGTTGATTGCCACATCAAGCACGATGTTTGCCAACCCGCAGGTCACACTCGCACGCATGTTCACATACTCGGCGGCAAGCGTAAAACCGATAGACGGAATGGTGTTTATTTTGATGCAGTCTATTGGCGCAGTTCTAGCTGTTCCCGTTTACAGAACAGTCTACCGAACACGTTTTTTGATATATCCGTGATACTCATGTGATATAATAACAACCGTTATATGGAGACTGCCAACACGTCTGCCCAATAAAGAGTATGTTCGTGATCTGCTCTTTGTGTGAATTCATTGAGGGTAAGATTTTCAATAGTGGCGAATGACGCGCGGCATTCCATACAACACTAAATCCTAAAGGAGTTTATAATGCTTTACCGATTCACCCAAGCGAGTCTAGTTCTCTTCATCATCGGCGCATTTGTTGCCAGTACAGCATATGCCGCCAAGTTAATCAAAGTGGATGGTTCCAGTACAGTGTATCCGATTACTGAAGCGGTTGCGGAAGAATACCAGAAGGAGAACCGCAAATTTAGAGTCACTGTCGGAATCTCAGGCACCGGCGGCGGATTCAAGAAATTTGGCCGTGGCGAAACCGATATCTCAGATGCGTCGCGCCCCATTAAGCCGAGCGAAGTCGAATTATGCGCGAAAAATGGAATCGGATATATAGAGTTGCCCGTGGCGTATGACGGTTTGGCGGTCATCGTGCATCCGACAAACGACTGGGTAGATTATTTCACTGTGGATGAACTAAGAAGGTTGTGGGAACCCGACGCACAGGGCAAGATTACTCACTGGAATCAAATTCGACCGGAATGGCCGGACAAGAAATTTTCGTTGGCAGGTCCTGGAGTTGATTCCGGTACCTATGACTATTTCACGAAAGCAATAAACGGGGCAGAAGGAGCGAGTCGTGGAGATTTTGTGGCTAGCGAAGATGACAACGTTCTCGTTCAAGCGGTCTCTAACGACCTGCATGGACTAGGATTCTTTGGCTTTGCGTATTATGAGGAAAACAAGGACTTACTGAAGCTAGTTCCCATAGACGACGGGAAGGCTGAAAACGGTGATGGCCCGATATTTCCATCGTTAGAAACGGTCAAGAATTCCACCTACCAACCACTGTCACGCCCCGTGTTCATCTATGTGAGTAAGAAGTCGGCGGAGCGTCCCGAGGTTGAAAAATTTATAGAGTTTTATCTCACGCACGCGAATGTCCTGACGAAAGAGGTAGGCTACATTCCATTGCCTGATGAAGCATATCGACTCGCAATGGAGCGGTTCCAAAATCGCGTGACGGGTTCTGTGTTTGGTGGTAAAGGCGCCAAGACGGGGGTTTCGGTCCAGGAACTGCTTGGTCAAGGATCAGAATAATACTGATGTGATGCAATTAATCCGCTAATCTCGGACGTGCATGTCCGATTCTGCAAGATCTCTATGATGATTCGTCCAAAAAAATCCAGAAGAGGGGAAAAGTTTATCGAAACCGTCCTCTTGGCCTGCGGAATGCTATCAGTTTGTACTACCGTAGGTATCATTGGCGTGCTTTTGTTTGAAACGATTGGATTTTTTAAGGAGGTTTCTATCATTGAGTTTCTCACGGGCAAAGAGTGGACTCCTCTTTTCGTAAAGAAGCACTTCGGCGTGCTCCCGCTTGTGGCGGGGACTGCACTTACATCTGCGATTGCTATTTTGGTCGCCGGTCCCCTGGGTATACTGACAGCAATCTTCTTGAGCGAATATGCGCCGACTAGTCTTCGTCAAATCTTAAAACCGATACTTGAGATTCTGGCTGGCGTGCCGACCATAGTTTACGGCTATTTTGCTCTTCTATTCGTGACACCGTTGCTAAAAAAACTGATCCCCGATTTAGGTGGCTTCAACGCACTCTCTCCGGGAATCGTGATGGGAATCATGATTGTACCGTTAGTTTCGTCATTAAGCGAAGACGCCATGTATGCCGTCCCGCGCAGTTTACGCGATGCGGCGTATGCGCTGGGGTCTTCACGGCTTCAGACGGCTTGGCAGGTTGTCGTACCGGCGGCATTTTCGGGAATTACCGCGTCCTTTGTCATTGCGATTTCGCGCGCGATTGGCGAAACGATGCTCGTGGCAATTGCGGCAGGACAAATGCCAAACTTAACGTTCAACCCCTTGGTGCCGATTGAGACAATGACGACTTACATTGTTCAGATAAGCTTGGGGGATACACCGACCGGAACCTTAGGATTCCGCACGATTTTTGCCGTCGGGATGCTCCTATTCCTATCGACCTTTGCACTCAACCTTATCGGCGACTTTATGCGCCAACGATTCCGGGAGCGGTACGAATGATTTCAACAGATCGCACTCGAAAGCTACTAATACGGCAGAAATTGGGCGACGGTGTATTCCAAGTCGTCGCAGTGGTTGGCGTTGTGATCGCGCTTGCTACACTTGCAGCCCTGATTATTGATGCCCTCGTTGATGGGCTGCCGCGGATTGACTGGAAATTCTTGACAAGCTTTCCTTCCCGGAAACCGGCGGAAGCCGGTATTTTTTCCGCTCTTGTAGGTAGTGTATACTTGATTGCCCTGACTGCGGTGGTCGCAGTACCGATAGGAGTTGCGGCGGCAGTGTACCTTGAAGAATATACAAACCAGTCGAGTCGATTGAGTCGCATTATTGAGGTAAACGTAGCAAATCTAGCCGGGGTGCCGTCGATCATTTATGGGCTTTTGGGATTGGAACTGTTCGTTCGCGCAATGCGTTTGGACAGAAGTCTTCTGGCGGGCGCGTTGACATTGGCGCTACTCGTTCTTCCAATCGTTATTATCGCGTCTCGTGAGGCTATTCGAGCGGTTCCCAGTACGATCCGGGAGGCTGCCTATGCACTCGGGGCTACACAGTGGGAAACGACAAGGGATCATGTGCTGCCATTGGCGTTTCCAGGTATTCTAACGGGCATAATCCTAGCAGTCTCTCGCGCCATAGGAGAAACCGCCCCGTTGATTACGATTGGTGCATTGACATACGTGGCATTTGTACCTGATGGATTACTTTCTCCGTTTACCGCATTGCCGATCCAAATCTTTAATTGGGTGTCTCGTCCACAACCCGGGTTTCACATCAATGCTGCGGCGGGTATCGTTGTTCTTCTGGCAGTAACACTTCTCTTGAACGCACTTGCAATCTTCTTGCGAAACCGTTACCAAAAACAATATCAATAAGGACAGCATGAAGGAGCAGAAAAACAACAAAGCCGATGTGATTCTCAGTGTCCACGATCTCAACACTTGGTATGGGGACGCGCAGGTTCTTTGTGACATGTCGTTTGACGTTGAACGTAACAGAGTAACTGCCTTGATTGGGCCCTCCGGTTGCGGGAAAAGCACACTAATTCGCTGTTTCAACCGAATGAACGATTTTATCCCCTCTTTCAAATTAACAGGAAAGATTCTCTTGGAAGGGGAAGACCTCTACTCTGCAATTGTGGATCCGGTAGAGGTGCGTTTACGGCTAGGCATGGTTTTCCAGAAACAGAACCCGTTTCCCAAGTCAATTTATGATAACATCGCATATGGTCCTAGGATATCCGGTATACGTAACCGGGACCAACTTGACTCAATTGTCGAAGACAGTCTTCAGAAAGCCGCGCTGTGGGACGAAGTCAAGGATAAGTTGAGAGACAACGCTTATGCACTTTCGGGCGGGCAGCAACAACGTCTCTGCATCGCGAGAACATTGGCGATCGAACCTGAAGTGCTACTACTTGACGAACCATGTTCGGCGCTCGATCCGATAGCCACTGCTAAGATTGAAGAGTTAATTCTGGAGTTAAAAGAAAGCTACACTGTATTGATTGTGACTCACAATATGCAACAAGCCGCGCGGGTTTCACACTATACTGCGTTTCTCTACCTAGGGGAATTGATTGAGTTCGGATTAACCGACAAAATATTCACAAATCCTGGCGACCACCGTACCGAAGCCTACGTGACCGGGAAGTTCGGTTAACAGATTAGAGGGCGCACATAGATTCTTACTTGTTCTTGCATCCTTGATAAACTTCATGTCGATTTAACCGGATTTAAGAGGAAGGGAACAAAAATGCGACGTCATTTTGAGGTAGAACTGAAAGAAATTCAACAGGAATTACTTAGAATGGGTGGAATGGCGGAAAGCATGCTTCGAGACGCTGTTGATTCCGTTTTGAACCGCGATGGCGAATTGGCATCGGTCGTAATTCAGAGCGACGATCAAGTGAACACTCTTGAGAATGAGATTGAGGAATCCTGTATCCGATTCATTGCTCGTCATCAGCCCGCGGCATCGGATCTCCGACTCCTAAGCATGGTGTTCAAGATTAACCATGATGTCGAGCGGATGGCAGACAAAGCGGTTAATGTCGCCCAACGCAGTCTTGAGTTATTGGAATATCCCCCCGTGAAACCCTTCATCGACTTGCCTCGTGTTGCAACCATCGTTCGTGACATGGCAAAAGATGCACTCGACGCTTTCGTAAATCGAGATGCAGACTTAGCCGAAGCAGTTCGAGAGCGCGATGAACAGGTGGATGAAATCTATAAACAAACAGTCCAAGAACTTCTGCTTCGCCTTTCCGAGGATTCCGCACTAGTGCGTCCGGGAATCAGTATCTTATTGCTTTTTCGTCATCTGGAGCGAATCGGCGATTTAGCTGCGAACATTAGCGAGGAAGTCTATTACTTGGTAAAAGGCGACGTTCTCCGGCACACGTAGATGACGGATTGATTCACTCCCGTCTAGGACGATCACGACTGATTCTGTCGGTAAGCCCTGCACTCCGGCGGAGTGCTATGTCTGGACCCACGAGATGAACGTGTCTTCCGTTCCAGCGGAGCGACATGTGATTTTCCGAGACAAATAGCGAATCAATGCCAGAAATTGTTGGCTTATGTCACTCATGTTCGGACTAGAGCAATTCCGTAACGAAGAAATTAGGTGTAATCGCTCGTTAATTCCCTACGAATTGTCTTGCACACAAGTACTATCGGATAACTCTAGCTTGTCATGCCTCTTTCTATCCCGTAAGCTTGTAACCCACTCCGTGAACCGTTTCGATGTGCTCTCCAAAGTGTCCTAACTTTCGACGCAAGCGGCTGACATGCATATCGACAGTACGGTCAACGCCATAATAATCCTGCCCCCAAATCACGTCCATTAAAACACTTCTGGTGAACACACGGCCGGGCGCCTGTGCAAACAGGGTCAACATTTTGAACTCGGTAGCAGTTAGGTCAATTTTTCCCTTCGCACTGCGCACCAAATGTTTGTCAAGGTTTATCGTTAAACCGTGCACTTCAATCTGACTTGACGGCTCATCGGTTCGAGACGCAACGCGGCGTAACACGGCACGCACGCGTAACACAACCTCTCGTGGGCTAAACGGCTTAGCGATGTAATCGTCAGCTCCCAACTCAAGCCCGACAATACGATCTATTTCCTCACCTTTTGCCGTTACATGATTACTGGAACCACTGTCGTCTGGGGATTGCGCTTGAGCAAACGACAAACTTCAAGCCCATCTCTCTGGAAGCATCAAATCCAGGATGACGAGGTCAGGCACGTCCGCTGCCGCACGTTGAAGTGCATCGGCGCCATCTAAGGCTACGTGCACGTCATAACCTTCTTGTTCTAAGTTATACGTCAACAACTCTACGATGTTATGATCGTCCTCTACGATAAGAATCTTCGATGGCATAGATTTCTCGCGTTAATATTGCATACCGCGCTGTAATTGAGTATTTCTTAAACGGTGAGTAAGCCAACAGCTGGTTGAGCTGTGAGGACTCATGCGAGAAGGGAAGTTTGATACAAGGAATGCTATATCACCTGGTCAGAGATTCTTGCAACCCCTACCCTTATTATTGCAATGTTTCGTAGAAAAATCAATCCTCATTTTGCGTTGACACCATCCCGTGCCCTTGCTAGAATGCCCGAACATCAGAATCCTTAATGGTGCGCATTAGCAATAAATCGCCCACCTTTTTTCCGCACGACCATGTTATTGTATTCTTGATAAGGGGATCTACGTGAATCTCGCTCCGAAACTACGACATGCAGACGAATACCGAAACCTTAGTACTTTAGTCGGCCGACTTGATCCAGACGGATCCCCGAAACTTGCGTGGATACACCGGGCACCCAAGCTCATACAAAGCGAAAGGAAACGGTTAGGTATTTTCTCAGGATCCTTCAATCCTCTTACCGTGGCGCATGCGAAAATGATAGAAGACTCGCAAGCACAATTCGGTCTTGAAGAGATTCTGCTATGCTTAGCCAAAGCAAATGTAGATAAGGGTGTGTTCGGATTCTCCCTTGCTGACCGCCTCCTCATGCTGAAGAGGTACGCAATGCAGCACGACGAGTTCTCCGTGGCAGCTTGCAGCCATGGACGTTTCGTAGACAAGCTTAGAGCTATCAAAAGATCCTATCCGGCGCGAACTTCGTTCCATTTCATAACCGGTTTTGATACCTTGATTCGACTTTTCGATTCCAAATACTACACCGACACGCACGCTGAATTGAAATCCCTCTTCGATCAATGCGATTTTATCACAGCCAACCGGGAAGAATACAACGCGGATACGATTCGGCGATTTTTATCGACGCCGGAAGTCGGGCGCTACGCATGCAACATTAAGGTAATCGAACTTCCCAATGATTACGCCACAATCTCCTCAACCGACATCCGTGAACAACTCGAACGCGGAGGGTCTGTTGAAAATCTAGTGCCATCCGCAATCTCCGACTACATTAAATCGGCAAAGGAACGCTCTTCAGACGAAAACTAAAGCCGAATTACGTACACGTGTGCAATGATTAAAAACATCCATCATTTCAGTCTCACTGTCAGTGACATGGACAAATCTCTAGATTTCTACATAGAAATTCTCAACGGGCATGTCCTTTCCGACGCTGTCATTCAGGAATCCGATGATCATAGTGTAACCCGTATCCCGAGTGCGAAACTTCGGATTGCCTTTCTGGATGTGCACGGCTACCTCATCGAACTCATTCAGTACCTCTCACCAATCGGAAAACCGTTGAGAACACGCACCTGCGACACGGGAAGTGCTCACATCGCTTTCGTTGTCGATAACATAGACACCGCTTACCATGACTTTCGGCTTAAGGGCGTGAAGTTCAAGTCCAAGCCAATAATCACGGGAACCGATCCTGGCACTATAGTGAAATGCGTCTATTTCCTGGATCCTGATGGAATCACCCTCGAATTAGTAGAACTCGGCTAGGGTCCTAGACCTCCTTATTGTCCACCTCCCTGAAGTGTGTAAAAGCCACGACACTGCCACTACTAGATGTACAAGAGTGCGGTCTGGACTACACACGCGCGCAGCAGATTCTAATCAAGAACCACCCTCCCAGCCCAACCATAGCATGAATTCGCGAGGCATGAGTGATTTGGCATCTATCTTGCGAAAATCAATGTAGGCGCCTGTTTCTGCTGAAACCTAGTCGATGATTTATCGTATATCTTTCCAACATGAAATTGCATTTTTAAGACTTTCTGAGATATACATAAATCTTATGTGGGAGAAATATCCAATGTTCAATGGAATTGAATTTGTCCTTGGGGTTGCTTGTTCACTCATGGGAATCGCCGGTGGGTATGTATTCTTGACGTCAATTTTCGCGGGACTACAGCTAATGTCGAAAAACCGGATGAAACAGAAGATAGCGAAGACGCTTGATACCTGATGTTGTGGGTCGCTTCCTACCATTCCGTCGGTCAAATCGTTCAAAAGACCTTACCAAATATGGAGAGGAGGTCGACTGCCGAAGCGTAACTTTGACTCCCAAATGCAGCATCGCCAACTTCACTCATGGGATGTTTCGCCGGAAGAAGCACGTAACATTCAAAACAGGCTACGTCAGTTGGTAATACACACCGACGAATTAGGCGCCGTTCGAACGGTCGCGGGCGTCGACCTTGGTTTCAAAAACGATGTCGCCCGTGCGGCGGTGGTCGTGTTGGATTTTCCCGGCTTAGAACTTGTTGACGGGGCCATTGTAGAAAGTCCTGTACGGTTTCCATATATTCCAGGTCTGTTGTCATTCCGAGAAACTCCCCCACTTCTTAAAGCCTTCAACCAGTTAAAGACAGAGCCGGATCTCATTATTGCCGATGGTCAAGGGATTGCGCATCCGAGACGATTGGGGATTGCCAGCCATCTGGGCTTAATCTTGGATAAACCTGCTATTGGCTGTGCCAAATCCCGCTTGTGGGGGAAATACAGGGAGCCTGGTAGGGAAAAAGGTTCCTACGAATATTTGTGTGACAAAGACGAGGTTATCGGGGCAGCGGTTCGTACAAGAAGCAATACCAGTGTCGTATATGTCTCAATTGGCCATCGGATTTCACTGAATTCGGCTATCGAACTGACATTGAGATGTTGCAGGACATTTCGACTACCGGAAACAACACGATGCGCGCACAAAGCGGCCGCTGGGAGAACAGTAATACCGAAACAACACTAAGCAGAAATACACTCCACATCATACCGGTCGGATACAGATCATGAATTTCCTATCTAAACGACTTCATCGATTGCCGCCATACATGTTTGGCAAACTCAAGCAGTTGACGCACGAAAGACGGCGCCAAGGCATTGATGTCATCGATTTGGGCATGGGAAATCCGAGTGAGCCAACCCCAAAACACATCATAGACAAACTATGCGAGGCTGCACGAGAGCCGCGACACCATCGTTATTCGATATCGCGGGGTATTTTCAACTTGCGGCGAGAAATCGCTTGGCACTACGAACGACGATTCGGTGTGAAAATTGATCCTGAACACGAGGCAATTTCCGTAATTGGTACAAAAGAGGGGCTCTCCCACTTGGCTCTGGCGCTGATAGACCAAGGTGATCTTGCCCTTGTTCCAAATCCGACATTTCCGATCCACATCTACAGCATCGCTCTTGCCGGTGGAAGCGTGGTCAGTATCCCATTACGTGAAGAAAACGAGTTCGTTCCCAGCCTTACCGAGATCGCACGAGATATTTGGCCTCGCCCCAAAGTGCTAATCCTTAGCTTTCCTCACAACCCCACGGGTGCGGTAGTAGACCTGTCGTTCTTTGAGGAGATTGTCCACTTTGCTAAAAAACATGACATCGTTCTGATACACGATCTTGCCTATGCCGACATCGTTTTTGATGGGTACAAAGCACCCAGCTTACTGCAAGCGAAGGGTGCAAAGGAAATCGGCGTCGAATTTTTCTCCCTATCGAAATCATATAATATGGCGGGTTGGCGGTGCGGATTTGCGGTTGGCAATCGTGATATCATTGAGGCGCTAGCACGCATCAAAGGCTATTACGACTATGGAATTTTTGCCCCGATTCAAGTGGCATCCATTATGGCTTTGAGGACTCCATCTGACGCGGTAGAGGAAAATGCCGAGATCTATCGGCGCCGTCGAGACGTACTAGTCAATGGATTAAATCGGATTGGATGGAAAGTACAGAAACCGAAAGGCACTATGTTCGTCTGGGCGCCCATTCCCGAACCCTATCGTCATTTGAGTTCAATGGACTTTGCAATGAAGTTGCTTGACGAAGCGGAAGTGTGCGTGTCACCCGGTGCGGGATTTGGACACAACGGCGAAGGTTATGTTCGTATTGCGCTCGTTGAAAACGAAAACCGCCTTCGTCAATCTGTGAGACAGATTCGACAGGCTCTCTTCAAATAGAGTTAGATGACTTGGTAGTACCCATTTACGCGTGACACCGACACGAGAATTTCGTCTAATCCAATAGCGTCGTTTTTACCTCCTGCCACAACTCTCGGTAAGACTTCGCGGCCACTGATCTAGGCGAGAACGCCGGAACCGGTTCCCTTTCAATTCCCATTCTTTCAATGTTTGACAACGAAGGTATTGAACTGTGCAAAACGCCTTTGAATTGTCGCGAAATAGTCGCCATGAGTTCCTTGTGCATCTTCTTGCGCTTGTCAACTAGCGAAAAAAAGGCGTAAATCTTGTCTGCGTCGTATTTCTTCTTTTTGAGAAACGATAGTAATTGTACATGCGTCCGAAGCGACAGTGTTGTCGGAATCACGGGCACAAGAAGGAAATCGGCAACATTGAAGATGTTCTCCGCCAAAAGGCCGATTGATGGTGGGCAATCCAGTACAATCAAGTTGTATTCGGCATGTAGTGGATCCAAAATTCGACTAAGCCTTCGCCTCGGTCGTTTTAATTTATTGAAAGTTGATGCGAGATTTCGATGTGTAAAATCCGCTGGTAGAATATCTAGGTTCCCATAATCTGTGCCCTTTATGCTTTTTTCAATGTTTTTTCCACCCCTGCGGAATCCTCTCGCGTTTCTCTTCAACTTTGGCTTGACCCGAAAGTAATAGCTTGCTGAACTCTGCGGGTCAAGATCGCAGACGAGAGTTTTCAGCCCCGCTTCTGCCGCCAAAAAAGACAAATTGACGGCTGCTGTCGTCTTTCCAACTCCTCCCTTATTACTGTAGATTGCCAAAATCTTCATGGCCTCGCCCTGCCCTTTGTCGAAACGAACAAATCATGGTATAACTCACTATTAGCAGGCGACGCGAATCTGGTAAAAATCTCGGAAAACGACCCTTTGACCGCTTTAGTCTGTTCATCTAGGTTTCCAATCAAACTTCCAATTGCCAATGTAGTCCTTTTAGCTTGATGATCGGCTATCGGTAACTCGTCGACAGATTTCCGAAGATACGCTTGTTGAATACACAGATCGTTGAATTCACCTAAGTTATCTTGTAAAGTCTTTAGTTCTTTAATCAAGAGCGAGATTTTTCTGCCGGGAAACAGGCTGGTAAAGAATTCAATTAAATACCGAAGTTTCTTACATTCAATCCTCAAGGCATGCAACCGTTCATCGTTGCCTTCCTCAAGGAGTTCGGCACCGGATCTTAGAATCTCGGTGTACCTCTTATGGATTCTTTTGCGGGCTAACTCAAGGACTGGCACCGTTGCATTCGGTGCGGTCGGCAAACCTTTAGGGGGTTCAGCCAGAAACTTCTCCCACGTCCGAAGAACTTTGGCGTATTCGCGGGAGGACAACCTTTTCCTGACATCTCCCAATACTTTGGATCTCTTATTCTTTAAGAATACGAACAGGGGATTGATTTCATCGCGTAAGCTATCAGGCAGCATTTTTCTGTAGGTATTCTCCTTGAGAAGATAAACGTCCAAATCCCGAAGTTCATTTGAAAGTTTACCCAACATGGCAAAATCTCTCTGAAATTTCTTCGTGGTGTCTACCGGGAAAACCCCTTTGATTTGACTCAACGCGACACGAGTGCGTCGAATGGCGACCCGAAAATCGTGCAAGAATTCTGTGTCGAGATCTTCGCCGACATAATCTTCGTTAACTTTCATCGTTCTAAAAAGAGAACGCAAGACAATCTTTGTGGCTTCATCTGAACGCATGTCAGGTTCAAGTTGTGCCTTCAATTTGGAAGAATATTCTCCGGGAGTTTCATTGCTCTCTTTCAAAACCTCGAAGTATATTGTCTCTGGCTTGATTTGCGCAAACCCCATATTCCTAAGGCGTTCCACCGTAGTTCGATAATACCTCGGATAACCTCTAACTGGTTCAACGTGAAGATGCACGCACAACATCCGCTGTCGTGCCTGATTAGCTCGACGGAGTTCTTCATAATTCAGCCTAACCACCGTTTTCTGCTCTTTATTCAAAATCCGATAGACAGCGGATTGAGAACGTATTTCGGTAAGTTTCAACAGCCTGCGCATCTCAACAATGGGCGTAAGCAATGTCTTCAAACCACCATCTGGAAAATCCCACACAAAACTGGGAGGTGAGCCCACTTTAGTGCGCTGGACAACCCTATAATCGGACAGCCTGTGCAAAATTAGTTCGCCCTCGGAACCATACAACACCAGGGATTTTTCAAACAATCGCCAATCAAAGGTATCGTATATCTCGACATTCTTAGATGTAGGCTGTTCCTGTCTTAGCAAATAGTGTTTTGCTAGGTCGCTGATGATTTTACGTCCATCGCGTCCGTCTGGCAAGCTCATGTTCATTTTTGCATTTACTTCCTCGGCAACTGTTTAGTTCAGTCCAAAAAAGAAGAAAAATTAGACTGGCATTTATTTGGGTCTGATTGTTGCTAGAAGGAGCACTCCTCTGTGGGAGGGGCATCCCTGCCCCGATATTAACTACGGCAGACGTGCAATGAGTGCTACTACAAACCGACATCGGCGGTATGGATTGATGAACTAAACAGTTACCTTCATCGGAAATCCTATCTATACTATCCCGCCCGTTGCTCTTATCAAAAAAGCAACAATCGCGCAATGGTAAAATACGTTACAATGCCAGTAAGTGTTTAGTGGCTAGTGATTAGTGGTCAGCAAAAACCGGGCGGCCATTAGACGGGCAATGAAATTCCAATTTCGCTAGGAAATTTCTCGCACATCGGGGCAGGGATGCCCTTCCCACAGAGAATGTTGTTCCTACATTGTGCCGGGAAATTAATGGACTAAACAGTTACGATTTATAGAGTTAGAATTTTCTTGGTTCTCACGTAGACTTAATCTTAATCCGGCGCCTTTGACTCAGGCGCAAAAAATGTAAGAAACCATGATCGTCACGAGGTTGGCGGTGGTTGCGATGGCATCACGTGGAAAATATTATATCATTTTGGAGGTGATAAAGAAACAAAAAGCCAAACCTCGATAGGTGTTCTTAAACAGGGCTATACCCACTCAACCGAGTGACCGGCAACGCCATGTTTAACCGCGGCATTTTTTCAGATATGCCTAGGACCATTGGGCTTTCTTAGGAAGGTCGGTGATAAAGTAACGCCGGGGGTTCTTGATGGATTGGGTTGTCCAGAGCTTCAAAGTGAGTTTTGGACGCTCTGCTAGGTTTAGCCGTATACAATCTAGTCGCGCCATGATTCGCAAAAACAAGACCAACGAAATCGAGCAGACAAAACAGTTGCGCAATTCTTTGAAACGGTAGCCGATTCCACGTACGGTTTCTATAGCGCCGTTTAGTTCGCCCAATTTGCGTCTCAGACGACTGATATGAGTATCCACCGTACGATCCACGGCGAAATAGCTGTCACCCCAAAGTTCATTCATCAGAAGATCGCGTGTAAAAACACGTCCGGGCGCGCCCGCCAAGAGTGTAAGAAGTTTGAACTCCGTGGCGGTCAAATCCACCTCTTCCTTACCGTTGAACACTTGATGCTTGTCTAAATCTATCACCAAGTCGTGAATCCTGAGCTGTTTCGCTGCCGCGCTAGACCCGATTCCTTGCATACGACGCTGGACGGCACGAATCCTCAGCACTACCTCCCGGGGACTAAACGGCTTGGTTGTATAGTCATCCGCCCCTAGTTCCAAGCCCACAATCCTATCAGTCTTCTCGCCTTTTGCGGTCAGCATTATCACGGGGATGTCAGCAGTCATAGGATTCCCTTTTAACATTCGGCAGATTTCTAGCCCGTCCACACCGGGAAGTAACAGATCCAAGAGAATCAGGTCGGGAGAACGCTTATTCACGTGTCGGAGGGCATCTTCGCCATTAAATGCCGTTATCGTTTCAAAGCCTGCCTGATGTAGGTTATACGCTAACAATTCGGCTATATCGGGTTCGTCTTCAACGATTAAAATCTTTGACATCATAAAGGTCAAACTAAGCTAGAAATGTTACAGTTATTTGACAGTTCATTGGCTTTTTAGTGACTTATCGCTTTTGAATGGCGATGAAGAAGACAGGTGTGATAAGATGACAATCTGTTCACACAAATAGCATAAAGGTTCTAAGAATGCGCACCTGACTAATTCTGAGCTACGTTCTGATTTCATTGGCAACAATGCTTGTGATATTCGTCTACCTACATCATTCACTAAAGCAGATGTTCGCTGAACAGACTGTGTCAGAATTAGACATGAAAGCGCGGGGAATCTGTGAGTATCTGAGCAATATACTTCCAACGAATTTCACTCATGGCACAGTGGATGAGCTTGTTGACAAACTTGATACGGAAAATTTCGTGCGTATAACATTCATTGATTTGGCTGGCACCGTTTGGGGCGATACCGCCTACGATGGCGAGGCATTGAAGGAAATAGATAACCTCCAAAATCGCCCGGAGATACAAACCGCCTTAGCGAAAGGTAAAGGCGATGCAACCCGATACAGTGACATCCACGAAACCGACATGTGTTATTTTGCAATCCCCGTGTTGCGCGAAAATCTGTTAATCGGAGTGTGTCGAGTTGCGCTACCCGTGCATCACATGGAAGAGCATGTTGAGCGCTTTAATCCAATCTTTATTCTAGCTGCCGTTATTGGGTTGGCTTCGACTCTGATACTAGGTCTAATTGCCGCGAAGATAGTCACAAGTCCAATTCGCAGATTTCTTCGGACCGCAAAGTTGATTGCCGATGGACGGATTTCAATTCAAGTTTCAAATAACTCCTCGGATGAGCTTGGGCGATTGACCCGCCATTTCAGCCAAATGGCGGATCGCGTCAAACATCAAATCCATGAAATCTCTCAGGAACGAGATCGATTGGAAACAATCTTGGCAAACATGGTCGAGGGTGTGCTACGGACACAATGACACACCACCATGACGAAACGAAGAATTGTATGATTATTCCGATTGACGAATCTTTCATCCAACTACGCAATCAGACGGAAAGGGCACTATTTGTTGCGGTCAAGGCCAATACACCTGTAACTTGGAGAACACCGTTGTTCCCACAGGACGAATCTGGAGAGTTCACCTTTTTTCTGGATGCAGGATGGATTGATCGGCTGAATCTTTGGGAATGGTTCCGCAACTATAAAAGAGAATCTCAGGCGTCAACCGGCGGTATTCGGGGTCCACAAAACGTGCTGTATCCGTGGGACATGCGATTCCCAATCAACCAAGTCGGCGTTGTATTGGCAACTCTTGGAAAAAGCTTGGTTGCAAAAGAGCGCGTCCAAGGTAGACAACTCAAGAAGATTGTCGGCTGCGAAGTGCGATATAATTCAAAAAAGTATGTTGAATTGATTTCTCGCATTCAAGCTGCTCAGGGTATTCAGACTCTGATACCAAAGCATTTCTCGCCAATTCCCATCTGGATGGCGTCGTTCCTAATTTTCGTGCTCGATCTGGAGGGCGGCGAACACGTAACCTCAAGCCATTCCGTAAGTACCAAGACCGCAACCAAAGATTTGAACAACCAAGGAAGTCAATATCTGTCTGAGGAATCCCTTCAGTTTGTCAATAAGATTGAGAAAATCTTGAAGACAGCGGAATCCGAAGGGTATTCGATACAGTTTAGCGCTTCAGATGACGAGAATATTGATTTCGACTTTCTTGACGAATTTGATGGCGGTGTAAACCTATACGTTGACTACCTGCGCAACGGAGTCGCAAACGATGCCAATCTAAATCTTATCCGTGAGATGAAACCCCCAATCGTCATTGACTGCGTAGGCGGGTGCATGTACCAAACAATGCGCAAAATCTTTGAGCGGCTGCAAGTTGCGGATTCATTGAAGTGGCTCCATGTTGACGCAGATCCGCTTTACTATAATATCGGAAAACTCGATTACAACCCGAATTCGGGAGAGAAAGAGTATTTCGATCTGGGCTGCGACTTCAGTATCCTTGAAGTCGTAAAGACGGCAGACTACGGAACAAAACTGGAGAACGAACCTATAGGAACCATCGTTGAAGTGACGGACCCGGACGGCGATCGACTGATTGTGTGCGAGATTGAGCCAGTAGATCGCAAATACAAATTGGAGAAAATCGGGATTGAATTCTTGGATCTTGGCAATGGCAGGATTCTGAGCATTTATACACCTAATCAATCTTTCTTGATGAATATGGACTTCTATGCGAACCAGTTGAAAACCATAGGGGTATGGGAGACTCACCCGCGCTTCATCATTAAGACAACACCCTCCGCAATTGCATGGGACGAATGGGCGCATAGGAACGGTGTCAAAGTCATAAATGTTCCGGTCGGATTCAAAGAAATCGCAGCAATCATGAAAAAGGTCGAAAGACAACTGTCGAATTCGCCTGATAGACCTGTCGTCGTGAAGGATGCTTACGGGGAGCCAATTAATCTTGGGATTCAGCCCCGTCTACTTTTCGGAGGCGAGGAAAGCGGAGGAATGATAACGGGACCGGAGGAACTGATTCAGAGTCAAAGTGGGCGTACTGCAATCGCCATGCGTGAAAAGAGCGCGGGGGAGTCGATGGTTCTCGTAGCGGCACTAGCCGCACATTGCAAAGCGAAGGACATTAATCTGTCCGACTATCTAGAGACGATCTATACCGAGAACTCAATTATCGGGAGATTCGACATCCGCGAAGACGTAGTTTACTACAACGAATCTGAACCCGATCCCGTGAAACTCAAACAGGCGAAACTGGACGGGGAAGCGCAGCGAGACAAGAACGACCTTTTTTTCCTCGGTCTCGCAATTTCCACCCACGAGAAGCAAATAGCTTTGAGCCAGGTGCGTACAATCCTGGAAGAAACCTTCCCTTCGCTTGATTTTTCGGATCTTGAAGATGTGCGTTTCGTGGGAGATGGAACGTACTTCAAATTCCGAGGCAAGTTCGTAGAGATTCGCAAGTCTGGTACTGACGCAAAAACAAAGGCTTACGCGTCGGGAAGCGACAAGGAGAATTGTCGACAATTTGCGGAAGCGTTCGGGAAATACAGCGGTCAACTCACGCCATGCTATAAAAGTGTCATCTGCGGGGACTACCTCGCGACGGTAGAAGAAAAGGCGCGCGCACTCTATCGTCGATTCCAGGTTGAGGAGGTTTGACTCTGATTTGAGCCTTAGACGTTGCAGTGAACAAGTGTGAAAACAACAGAGATTAACGCTCTATAGTGTTGGAGTATCTGTCTTAGTCTACTAATTGTCTAATCTCGTTAGCTTGAGGGAGACAGAAGCCGATTCTCCCGTCGGAATACCACTAACTTCGGCATGACTAGATTGGTAACCTTGCTTTGTTGCTATAACAATTGAAGTAAGGTTGGACCAAACCGCTATTTCAAATCGTCCTTCGGAATCGGAGGTACTTTCAAGCGTATTGCAGATAGCTTCGTTACACTTGACCTTTATAACCACCCCCACAATCGGCGCACCGGTCGCCGCATCAGATACTATGCCCTTTATGCGAGTGGGAACATGCCCGCCTGTATCTTGACGAAAAATTACGGCACGACCGACTTCGGTAACCTTCCCCTCGACGACCTCTATCCCTCTGATGGCGTCATTGGTCACGTAAGCGAACGCAGAAACACGGAGATCGTAGCGCCCGGGAGACAGGTCCTTAATGTGGAAAACGCCATCCTGAATGCCGACTGTAGCAATCACCTTGCCCTCTTGCAATACCTCAACCCTTGCATCATAGACAGAAATGGGTGAGATATTTCCGCTAATGGAACCCGTAATCGCGCCTGAAGGAACAATTTGCTGCGTCTCCTTCTGTTCGGCACAGGCTAGAACTAGCAGCACACAGATAACAGGGAGATTCAACAGTTGGAGTTTCATGACAATGCCAATCTATGGGATGACAAAGAATCTTCTCTAAACTCGTTAGGTAGGTCGGATTGGACGAAGTTCCGCGGAACCGCCAACAGAACGAAAACTTTGAGGTTGCAACCCACTCGAAAATGCAGCGATCTGAGTGAAACCCAGCACTTCAATCAAACGCTTGTCAATCTACACCCTGACGAATCCCGTTACCCTGCGTGACTACCAGCCGCTGATTCACGTGGACATTGGAGAATCGCTCGGTTGCCCCGTTTTGCCATACAACCTCAAGTGAATCCACCATTGATTCCTGTCCCAAGCCAAATTCTGCTGTCAAGCTGTTAAAGGACATATAACTCGCCCCAGCATTGATTTCCCGAATTTGCGTCAGGCCGCCAGCTGTCACTCGAATCTTGCTTCCTACACCATCACGATTATCTGCCGTCCCTACCAATTTGACCTGAAGCCACGCGCTGCGATTGCCACCATCATTCCTCCACAAAACGGCGCGGTCATGATTATTAACGACAAAGAAATCGACATCGCCATCGTTGTCATAGTCGCCAAATGCGACACCTCTGCCAACCCGAGATGGCAGCGTGCCGATACCTACATCATTCGCAATCTCGATGAAGGATCCGTTGCCCTCGTTGCGAAACAGACGGTCTTTCTGGCGAATGAGAAATCTTGGCATCTCAAGATACTGAAAGGTGCTGCCATTGGCGACAAATATGTCAAGATCCGAATCATTATCGTAGTCGAAAAAATCCGTTCCCCAGCCAATATCCTTCATGCTGATTTCGGCAAGCAAACTGCCGTATGACTCATCAATGAGACGGATGGGTTCCGCTCCGGTAGGTTTAGTGTCCGTAATCTCACTCCCTTCCACCCACAAGTTTCTGTAAAGCGTATTCTCCTGGTCAATCCAATGACTAATAAAGAGGTCAAGATCTCCGTCGCTATCATAGTCACCGGTAGCAAGCCCCATTGATCCTCTGAAATCCGCAGCCCATGACTCGCGACTCACATCGGCAAAAGTGCCATCGCCATTATTTTTATACAGAAAATTGGGAGTTAGGTCGTTTGCCACATACAGATCGAGATCGCCATCAAGGTCAAAATCCGTGAAAATGGCTTGCATGCTTCTTCCACCGTTGGCTTCCACTCCCAATGCGGCAGTAACGTCACTAAATGCGCCGTCACCGTTATTTTGAAACAGGATGTTGTCTTGAGCATCGAACGCAATGGGATTCAACGCGCTAGGAACTGATTTGCCCGCTTGTTTCGACTCACTTTTCATCTTTTCTATGCTAGTGAGACTGTATTCAACGTAGTTGCATACATAGAGATCGAGGTCGCCATCTCTATCATAGTCGCCGAAGATGGCACCCGTACCCCATTGGTCATCACCTACGCCAGCCTCCTCCGTGACATCGCTGAAGGTGCCATCCCCATTATTGCGATATAAGATATTGGAACCAAAGTTAGTAACATAGAGATCCGCATCTCCATCATTATCGTAATCACCGAATACGCAACCCATGCCGTGACCTCGATCGCCGACTCCCGCTGTTTCAGTGACATCGGTGAACGTGCCATCTCCGTCGTTGCGATATAAGATGTTTCCCGGCGACTTTAATGTTATCTCGACTTTCAATGGACCAGGATTATTGACGACGTATAAATCCAAGTCTCCATCGTTGTCGTAGTCCACAAAACCCGCACCCGAACCCATGTCCTCCGGCAACAGCGATGAACGGGAACCGTGAGAATGTACGAAGTCAATCCCCGCTGCAAGCGTAACATCTCTGAATTGAATGTTTGGGTTTGAATTTGACGCTTTCGCCGTCCTATTTTCGCTGATGAGAACGACATGTATAAAAACTGCGAGAACTAGCAACCAGCACAACATGATCATGGAATTAACAAAAATGACTGAATCTGAACATTTGCTTAATCTCTGCATCATCCTATAGTCATTTACATTCATTTTTACACATATAAAGATTATGGCGACAAACCAACTACTTGTAGGAGCGACCTCCAGGTCGCGAACAGAACTCGTTCCTACAAAAAGATACGCGACAAACTGCGTTACTGCAGATCGAACTGGCTATTCCTATATGTGTAATTCTTAGTTGAAATGACTATAGTAGCCTTGAGGTAAACGAACAGTAACGCATCACTACCCAACAATTTGACTATCAATTTGGCGCGGGACAGTATCAATTATATTTGTCCGAGCGCAAAATTCGAGATCGTCTCCCAACCCTATACTGGTAAGATTCCTCCCGTGACAACATTTCTTCATCATGCCAACCAGATCGTGATGATTTTCGTGAAAGAGAATCCGTGCAGCTTCGGCGGCATCCGTCAATTGAAAATCGCACCCTATGTCATCGGCATCGCATTTTAATCCATGTGCACAAGCCCCGGCAAAAACTGCATCTTCAAGACAGAAACTCCCTTCTCGCCCCGAGCACGCGATCACAACTTCACCTGTCACTTTTTTGAGATAATCGATCAGTGATTGCAGGTTTAAAAAACAACCAATAAACACGCTTTGGGCAGATTGACATGCGTGCAGGGTGCGCGTACCATTCGTAGTGGTCAGCACAATGGGTCGTCCGGCGACTACGGATTTTGTATATTCACGAGGCGAATTCCCGAGATCAAAGCCGTCAACCTTGATACCTTCTCGCTCGCCTCCAATTATAGTGTTTGGGGCTTGATGGGCGAAGTGAAAAGCATCGGTGGGAGTCAAGACAGGGGCGACGCTGGAGGCGCCATTTGCGAGAGCAACCGTAATGGTAGTTGTCGCACGTAAGATATCGGTGACTACAACGGTTTTTGCGGACAGATCGCAAAAAGAAAGGAGATGTGGCGAGAAAACGACATCAACCGAAGAGGGCATAGTTGAACGGGAGAAGGTAGAAAAGAAGCGACATGGCCGTTATCTCGATCGTGACATTAGTCAAACACTATACCTCGTCATCCAGGAATCCTGTGTCCACCCGTCCGGCTAGAAAACGTTCATCCCTTAGAATCTCTTGATGCAAAGAAGTTGTCGTTTTAACCCCACCAATGGAGAGTTCCTCCAAAGCGCGCTTCATTCGAATGATTGCTTCTTCTCTGGATCGGCCATGCGCGATGAGCTTGGCGATGAGCGAATCGTAATATGGGGGAACCTTGTGCCCTGTATAGAGATGGCTATCGGTTCGAATGCCTATGCCGCCAGGAGGAAGATACGAGGTTATCTCGCCGGGTGAAGGCATAAAGCCGTTTTGGGCATCTTCAGCATTGATCCGACATTCAATAGCATGACCCTCAATCCGGACGTCTGAATGACTGTATCCGAGTTGCTCCCCCGCCGCCACGCGAATCTGTTCTCTGACCAGATCAATCCCTGTTGTCATTTCGGTAACGGTGTGCTCGACTTGAAGACGCGTATTCATTTCTAAGAAATAGAAATTATCGTCTGAGTCAACTACGAATTCGATAGTACCTACATTCGAATAGCTAATCGACTTTGCCGCTTTTACTGCGGATTTGCAGATTTCGGCGCGTAGCTTCGCGCTGATCGAAGGAGACGGTGCCTCCTCAAGCAGTTTTTGTTGCTTCCGCTGGATTGAACATTCACGCTCGCCTAGATGTACGACGTTGCCATGTTTGTCTGCGAGGATCTGCACTTCGATATGACGCGCATTCTCAATCCACTTTTCAACGTAGACATCTGAATTACCGAACGCACTCTCCGCTTCCGATCTTGCCGTATGGAAAAGATTGAGCAAACTCATCTGATTGTTAGCAATTCGGATGCCACGTCCTCCGCCTCCAGCCGATGCTTTAATCCCTACCGGATAACCTATTCGCTCAGCGATTTCTACAGCCTCTTCTACCGTCTCGACCACTCCTCGTTTACGCCCCCTTTTCAAGCGGCCCTGCCGAGTACTTCGGCTGCCCGGTACAAGGTCCAGTCCAATCTTGGACATCGTTTCGCGAGCCTCAGCTTTGTCCCCCATCCGCACCAAATTATCGACAGAGGGGCCAATAAACGTAATCCGATGCGCTTCACAAATCTCGGCAAACTGCGAATCCTCAGACAAAAATCCTACACCCGGGTGGACGGCGTCTGCATTCGTCAACTGCGCTACCGTGATGATGTTAGCATGTTTGAGATAGCTTTCCGCCGGGGAAGGTGGTCCAATGCAATATTGCTCATCGGCATACTTCACGTGTAACGCATCTCGATCGGCGGTCGAATAAACTGCTATCGTCTTGATCCCCATGTCGCGGCATGTCCGGATGATTCGGACAGCGATCTCGCCTCGATTTGCAATTAAGATTTTTCTAAACATAGAATCTCAGGTAACCAAGTCTGTAGTTGTCCATCCAAAGAGTTGGTTAAATATATTCACAAATCCGCAGTGGCACGCACCTGCGGGATACCGTACGGGGATGGCGAATCACCGAGAGACATAAGACCATAGCTAGGTATGGCTTGCTCATCACGTTGCGTTCTTAAAGCCGGCTCTTAAGTTTTCCTTATGCGAAAAAGAGGCTGGTCATACTCAACTACTGTCTCATTTTCTACAAGCACCTCAACAATTTGACAGGAGAATCCTGCCTGAATCGGATTGAAGATTTTCATTGCCTCGATTAAACATATTGTGTCTTCGCCCGAAACCAGGTCACCCTCGTTAACAAAGAATGGCTCATCGGGCCCGGCAGACCGATAAAATACGCCCGGCATTGGCGCTTTGATAGACTCTCCGTCTTCGTGGACTGTTGGGAGTTGCGTGGATACGGAGAACGATGGAGCAGGTTGAGATCCGCCAGAAGGAACGGGCTGTCCGGAACTTTCTCTGCGCACCCTGAGCGTAATCTCACCATTACGTAAGTAGACTTCTGCCAGTTCGCGGTCGTCCATTACGTCGCAGACCTCATTCAGCAGTTGCATGGATGGTGATTTATCTTCGGACATGCGTTACACCCTTTCCACATACGTTCCAGTGCGTGTATCTACCTTGATGACCGTCCCGTTTTCAACAAAAAGCGGAACCTGAACCACGCCGCCCGTCTCTAGTTTTGCGGGTTTGGAACCACCACTGACCGTGTCACCTCGCAACCCCGGGTCCGTCTCGACGATCTTAAGAGCAACGAAGGTAGGAAGTCCGACTGTAATGGGAATGTCTCCGTCTACCCTGACGGTTACAGTCTCGCCCTCCTTGAGGAACTTCATTCCGTCTCCAATCATTTCTGTAGAAAGCGCATGCTGCTCAAACGTCTCATTGTCCATAAAATGCAGCAAATCCCCGTCATTGTACATAAACTGCATGTCTCGCCCTTCAACCCGAACCGTTTCAACGCTCTCACTCGAACGAAAGGTGCGATCGATTACCGCTCCGTCAGTTAATCGTTTTAGCTTGGTGCGGGCAAATGCGCCTCCCTTGCCAGGTTTGACATGTTGACAATCTGTAACGGTATATATCACATTATCAAGCCGGATGACTAAACCGTTACGCAAATCATTTAGTGATGCCATAGAGTTCTCCCAAGATTTATCATCGAATTATTGCATGGGCATGTAGGTGCGTTCTATCAATTTCAGTGCCATTCTGAGTGCTTTTGCTCGATGGCTGATGCGGTTCTTAATCTGATCTCCCAACTCCGCGAAGGTCTGATCGTAGCCGTGCGGTACAAAGACCGGGTCATACCCAAATCCCAAATTGCCGCGCGGCTCGCGAACTATTAAACCGTCGCATACACCGACGACGACATCCGTGCTGCCGCGTGGTTCTGCAAGGGCTACGGCACATTTAAAGCGTGCGGTGCGCTCGTTGTCAGGTACGTCCCTGATTGCGGAAAGCAACTTCGCAATTCGATCTGAGTCGGAGGCATCTAAACCGGCATAGCGTGCAGAATGTATGCCGGGTGCTCCCCTGATTGCATCAACCTCTAGCCCCGAATCATCCGCTAGAGCAAGAATGCCGGAGTATTTCGCAGTATCTACAGCTTTCTTCTTTGCGTTGTCCTGATACGTCTCGCCATCTTCAACTACCTCAGGCACCTCTGGAAAGTCTTTCATGCTCAGGACTTCAATACTGCACTGTTGACTCAGCATATCGCTGAGTTCCCGCACCTTTCCGAGATTACGAGTTGCCAAGACTAACTTCATTTAATCGTTCCAACATCATACGATTTTGCAGACGAATAAGCTGTCCGATTCCGTCGGCGGCAAGATTCAATAATTGATCTGTTTGTTCTCGCGAAAAAGGATTCTCCTCTGCCGTGCCCTGAATCTCTACAAATTCTCCCTTACCGGTCATAACGATGTTCATGTCTACGTCTGCGGCTGAATCTTCGCTATAACAGAGATCTAGACTCGGCGCACCGTTAACGATTCCGACACTTGTTGCCGCAACGTTATCTAGTATAGGAAGGTCTTTTATCAGTTTGCGATCGATAAGCAATTGACAGGCATCCCAGAGTGCAACATATGCTCCCGTTATCGAGGCGGTTCGTGTGCCACCGTCCGCTTGGATAACGTCGCAATCAATCCAAATGGTTCGTTCGCCAAGCATACTCAGATCCACGATAGCACGAAGCGACCTACCAATAAGGCGCTGAATCTCCTGCGTTCGTCCGCTGGGTGATCCGCGCGTCACTTCGCGCTGCATCCGATCCGAAGTGGACCGTGGAAGCATTGAGTATTCTGCAGTTACCCATCCTCTGTTACGGATCTGTTGTTCGCGCATGAAACGCGGTTGTCTTTCATCAACCGATGCCGTACACACCACCTTTGTGTCTCCTATCTCAATCAACACGGATCCTTCGGCATGTTTGATGAAATTTCGATTAATCGTGACGGGCCGCATCTCATCGGCTTGGCGCCCATCAATTCGTGCCATCTACATTCCCCTTTACACGTTCCGAGCTATCGCCGTCAAACGTATGCATTCTGCGATTCGCCTGAATTCAGCGGCTACTATATCACTGCGGTTTATTGATGTCAACTCAAATGCCTTGACAGCCACATCAGTCATGGGCTGAGGTTGAGGGCTCCAAGTCTTCAGTGGTAAGTTCGTGATTCAGAAAGTGAAGTGCTTTCGTATAACTACGACGCTGGAGATAGTGGTTGAGCATCGTCGGCGCCGTTGAAGCAATCTCGCTTTGTAACTTTTCAATCCGCTGAAGGTCTTCTACCATCCCCTGCTTTCTTTCGATGTGCTCGAACATTGATTCAAGGCTCTCTTTTAAGGACTTTGCTTGTTCAGATGTCATGATGTTTTCCCTCTAGGGTACCCGCATTTCACAGTGAGTAATCAGTGTCGCCAGCGTTGACACTTCTCAGGTAATAGGCACTCCAGGTTATTCTGTCCATATAAGAATCCATTAGCCATACTCAAGCGGCAATCTGACGAATATCGTCGACTGTGTTCAGAATCTCTTCATAACTGTCGCAAGTCACCAGTTTGGCACGATAAGCCTTGATATGGGGGATTCCCCTGAAGTAGTTGCTATAGTGCCGCCGCATCTCTGCAATGCCCACTCGCAGCCCCTTCCAGTGCGTGGAGAAATCGAGATGCTTCTTGAAAACTCGGATTCTCTCGTCAAGCGAGGGACGTGGAAGCAACTCGCCCGTTGCAAAATAGTGTTTAATCTCCCGAAAGATCCATGGATAGCCAATTGCGGCGCGTCCAATCATGATGCCATCGACACCGAATTTCTGACGCATCAACTGCGCTATTTGCGGGCTATCTACATCTCCATTTCCAAAAACGGGAATGTGAATGCGCGGGTTGCTCTTGATTTCGCCTATTAGCGTCCAGTCCGCCTCGCCTTTGTACATCTGTTGCCGCGTACGACCATGAATGGTAATAGCTTGAATACCTACATCCTGCAGCCTCTCGGAGACGTCTCCAATGTACTTGGTCTTTTCGTCCCAACCGAGTCTAGTTTTCACGGTAACCGGTAAAGAGGTCGATTTGACAATCTCCGCCGTCATCTTGACCATTTTCGGAACGTCCAGCAATATCCCTGCGCCAGCCCCGCGGCATGCCACTTTTTTTACCGGACAACCGTAATTGATGTCGATAATGTCGGGGTCAGCTCGTTCCGTTATCTCGACAGCCTCTTTCATCGAGTCGATGTTATTTCCAAAAATCTGAATTCCGATCGGTCGTTCATATTCAAAGATATCTAGTTTGGCTACGCTCTTGGATGCATGTCGGATAAGCCCTTCGGACGAGATAAACTCCGTGTACATTAAGTCCGCGCCGTTCTCCTTGCACACAGCTCGGAATGGTGGATCGCTCACGTCCTCCATTGGAGCGAGCAGCAACGGGAAGTCTGTGATCGTTATGTTTCCAATACGTACCATATCCTAGAATTCGCTTACAGACAGTGGTAGGGAACGCCGTCCAAACTGAAGATGAAAATGCTCCCAGACAACCACAATCCAACAGCATATACGACTGAATCGCGTTCTATGTTACGCCGCTATTTGGTGTTGATTATTTGGGGATGTCGCCGCTCAACTTCTCCGTTTCAATCAAGTGTGCACCGTCTAATCCCTTGAGAACATCCGAATCGTTACTGGTGACAATCACCTGATACTCCTCGGAAAGCTTACGGATGAACTCAATCATCAACCGTTTTCGGCTATAATCCAGATGCAGCGTCGGATCGTCAAAGACAAAAAAGCCGGGATTTCCCAACGTCCTTGAAAGCGCTATCTTTAGAGAGAGATACAGGATTATTTTTTCGCTGCCGCTGAGAAGCATCAAACTCCGGTCGTTGCCGTCGATCCGCAAAGATGGTAGCAGGTGTTGGCTCCTCAGATCGATTTGCCCCAATTCAAAAAGATTCATCCGTTTAAGCCAGCGCTGCAGTTCTCTCTCGGCTGGCTGAAGAACTTGGTGCTGAATAGACTGAATTGTGCGCTCAATTGCATCGCATGTCAGTTCGAGGTTCAGTCGAGTCCGCACCGCATTATTTACGGCATCCTCAGAACGCTCCAGTTCCTCGCGTTTGTTCGTGATGATGGCTTCCTCCCTGTTGAGCGTCACTAGCCGCTTTCGAAGCCCATCAATCTTGTTTTTTATCTGGCGTCTACGTTCAACCACCTTAGCGTAACCGGGCGAAGTCGTTTCCGATGTATGGCTCTCGGGGGCATCGTCTGTCTTCAGACTCCGAAACTTTGCACTAATCGCGTTAACTTCGGCTTGAACGTCCCCATGCTGGCTCTCGATGCGTTCTAGAGTTTGAACTTTACTTTGCAATACCTGATGCCGTTGGTTCAGTTCTCGTAAAGTCGACAACTCTACCGAGTTTATGTCAAGCTGTTTCTGTTTTGCCGCCAAACACTCTTCAGATTTGTCCCTTTCGTCCTGTTTTTCCTCAAGAATTCCCTTGAGGATCATCTGGTGCACCGGTTGATGGCACGTTGGACAATGTCCTTGATTGCTCGCTAGTAATTGACTCAGAGTCTGGCAGGTCTCGGCTAAGAGTTTAGTTTGATTCTGAAGGCTACCAATCTCCTGAATCAGCTTCTCGCGCCGCGCTTCAACGTTCTGGGTAACATTTATCGCCGTTTCTACTTCATCAATCGTCTGTCGAATGTGCGCGGTATCGTTAAAGCCGCCGAGAGTTGAAGTTCGCTCTCCTGCGAGCGCATTCATCTGCGTTTCTAGACGCGATCGCTTCTCCGCCAGTTCAAAGATGAGTACCTCGTTTCCGCTTGCAGTGTTGTAACTAGACAGAAGTTCTAATTCTTTTTCCAGCCCAATCACTTGGTCTTGGATGCGCTCTATTTCCTCTCGGTGCGTCTTGACCGTCGCAAGTTGTAGTCTACGTTGATGTTCCTGAAGCCTTGTTTCCTCACGTTTTGCGATACGCCTTACTTCAAGGAAGCGCTCCCGAACTTCAATTAGCCGGTCAATACCGAGAAGCGCATATAAGATCTCGCGCCGATGCGACGGCTGTCGACCAAGGAATTCAAAAATCTCGCCCTCTCGCAAAAAAGTCGCAGCCGCCAAGTGGTCATACGTTAAATCAAACAGCTTCCTCAAATCCTCGTCTGCCGCCCGTTTCCCAGTAAAGATTTTATGCCAACAGTCTCCTTCCCTACATCGAAGCTCAACATCGCCCTGAGTAGATCGGAACAACTGGTAATCCTTCCCCTGTTCACGGAATCCAACTCCCGCCGTTCCACTCTCTGCGCCCGCCTGTGTTAGCGCCCCCGTCGCCACCCGTGGGACAATTGGCTTTCCCGCCAATACAAAAAAGATCGCATTAACCAGTGTACTTTTGCCACTGAAATTTGGTCCGAAGATAAGGTTAATCCCCTCACCAAGTTCAAAGTCTCTCCGATTAAAGCAGCCAAAGGACTTGAGAAGGATCTTTTCTAACCGCATATTTACTGGCGTTGGCTAATCGTCTCCAAGAGTCGTTGAGCAGTCACCCCATCTCCGTCCCGGTCAATGGCAAGGTTAAATGTCTGGAGAATCGCATCAATGTCCGCAGGTTCTAGAGACACATATTTGTCCTCCGATTTAGAAAGCCTCTCAACCTCGCGTCGAAAGATTTCAACGAGTTCTGTCTCGACCGTGGAAGCCATGTGGCTCCTTACCTCTCAACCAGTTTCCGCAAATACCCGTGCGAGCCAAATCTATAGTAAAACCAATATTCCTTGACACATTGTGCTAGCCTCGGTTTCTTAACTGAACCGGTATTTATCCAGTCTCGCAGCGCGGTTGGAAACCCCACCTGCCGGAATATTTGAACATTCGGCTGGAGTTGACCATAAACCACTTAGAACCAGAAGTGTGACATCAGAATGACCTGATCGATGCCCACTAGTTGTCGGTCTTTTGTGTCTGGTGCCCTATCGCTGTTTGCGATATTCCCCCAGTAATACAACTCGAGTGTAGCATTGTCCGCGACGGTATATCGTGCACTGGCGGAAAGGCGGCGCGACTCGTCACCGTTTCGTTCTCGGTCAGGGTCAAATGCCTCGTACCTTCCCGATAGAATCAACTTGGGGGTCAGCCGATATCTGGCGCCGGTATAATAACCTAGCGACGAAACGCCTAAATCGCCGAGAAGGCTTTCATTATCGGCGAGAGTGTTTCCAACATTTACCTCGGCTTCGACCGACAACCCGTTATGTACAGCCGTCAAGAACGCACCTGCCACCATATTTCGTTCGTCTCTCGGTTTGTCGATGAGATAAGAGACCCCGCCCCGTACCGGTCCAATAGAACTACCTATCGTTGAGGTCCAAGCTTTATGTTGATTTAGATCTGATCGAATCGCGCGACCGCCGTTGAATATGGCGGCATTGTAGAACACTTTACCTGCAGAACCACCGACCTCAACGCCAACATCACGTTTGTTCGATCCGATATCGTATCCTTGGCGCACGAGGATATTGTGGTCCTTCTGCTTAATCCCGAACGGGATGCGGAATTGACCTACCTTGACGTAGAGGTGTCCGGGAACAGCATCAATTGTCGCAAACATATTGAGCGTCGATCCCATGTTGTTAGACAGGGTCATTCTAACCTTATCGGATGCTTGGGCGTTAAGTGTCAATTCGCCCTGCATCATGTAGAAACTGTCGATAGCTGAATGGCAGGAGCTGCAACTTGCCCTCGCACGATCTGAATGATCTACATCACTCGTCTTGATGTATGCGGTACGAATGTCTATTGCGGTCGTGAGTCTTTTGGCAACAGTCTCGGCTTCCGCCATGATCGCTTCTGCATCGAAGTCTTCAGGAAACTCAAAATAGTTGTCCTCAAACACCTGTCCGACTTCGTTGCGTGGTCCGCCGCCTGCCGGATCAATATGGCAGAAGATGCATTCTTTGTCCTCCTGTGCGGCAAACTCGGGTCTAGCGTCCGAATCTGTACTAACGAATATGGTCAATAACAACGTACCTAGCAAACACAGCCAGTAAAATTGTAAATTAGATTTCAATTGATTACACCGCTTTCAAATGTCAAACTTCAGTGAGAAGAGCGAAGGCTCGCGCCAGTTTTATCTAGCGGGTTAAGTACCACTTGCATCTCATTATACCATCACGTGTTTGAAGGATTCAAGAAGTATCATGGCGGTTAAGATGAATGACGCGACCCTGAAGGTTCAGCTGAATGTTCTAGCTGATGAAATCACCAACCGACTCATCTATCTCGTGGGATTTCCCTCAAATCTGAAATTGCTCCATTCTCAAGAAATGAATTGATCGAACAATGCGCTCTTGCTATAATGGTGCACATAATCCTGTCCATTTGCGGTTTTCTAAATAGCGTTTCAACGTTATTTACAGATGAGCATTAGGAGCCAAGTCGTTAATGAGCACCGACTATCGCGAGCATCTCGCATTCTACAAAAAGCACGGTTATACCATATTCCCCAGTCTCTTCGGCGAAGCCGAAATGAAAGCGTGGCGCGAACGACATCAGCAATTGTACTCGGAGTTTGACAAAAAAACGTGGTTTGGCAACATGTTGGAATATGCTCCGAAACTGATGTGGCCCGCGGTGTCGCACCCAACTATCGTAGATTTTGCGGAGCTTGTAATGGGACCTTTTGTCCAACTTGACAATTTGACGCTTTCCGTCTTTCATCCGGTGCCGAAATCAGAGGTAGAGGGGAAGATCTCCGGTTGGCACAGAGATCGATGGGGGCAAGTCCCTCGCAGCAGCACCTACGAACGACCCAATGCGATTAATGCCATCTCATACCTTCAAGAACTTACCGATGAGATAGGCCCGTTACGCGTTATTCCCGGTTCGCATCGCCGGTCTCTCACCATATCCATCGACGACAGATCGAAGCCGCACACCGACGAGAAGGTCATAAACATGAAACCCGGTGATGTGGTCGTAACACACGTCAATCTAGTGCATTCGGGAACACCGAACACGTCAACATCTGGTAAGCTGCGATATTTTTTTAGTATCTTTTACAACCTCACATGGCTAAAACACACGGACAACCACAGCGGCCCCCTCACGCAGCAACTTCTAGATGAGGCCCGCGCCCGAAATGATCATCGCTCAATGCGGCTCCTTGGCGTTGACGAGCAACTCCAGGTACGATGTAATTCCGGCTTTCTGACCCCGGATGAAGAACGCTGGACTGAATGGGCGACTGCGGATAAAGACGCCATAAAGGATGCGGAGCCCTAATTTCGACTCGGAAACCTAAAGTGATTTCAACAAGAAACATACATTTGGAAGTTACATGGTTTGGTTAGCAGGAGCGATCACCAAATCGCGACTTCAGTTATCGCAATTTGTCAGTCGGTGCCGACAATTTAGAGAAACGGTATAATTGCTTAGGCGACTAGTACGATGCCGCTTGTTGGGCTTGACACCTAAAGCGATTTATGGTATAGTTGTTAATACTTGAGAAAGTATAAATCTAGCATAAGGAGAAGTAATATGTCTACTATGGAATCAACAATAACGCTGTTAGCAGGTATGGCTACGTTATTGACGGCAGCACTCGCAATTGCAATTCCCATAATTTCTCTGAAGTTTAAGAATATTGCTTTAGAGTTGGAAAATTCACTAAGGGAAAAGCTGAAGAAGGAACTAGAAGATGTATTTGTTACTAAGGGCACTTTAGAACATCAATTTAGTGAATTTGAAAAGCGGCTTACAAATGATATAGCTCACGTAATTGCTAAAATCCTTGAAGAAGAAGGCTTCGTCCGTAAAACCTAGTAGATTATCGCCTGTATTTTAACACCAAACGTATATAGTCCACAGTAACGTCCCTTAGCGGAGCGTATTGTGGACATCATTAGCGTTATGAAACAATTCGGTACGCAGGAAGATTGTTTGCGCTATATTGAGAAAAAGCGTTGGGGGACGAGTGTAAGTTGTATCTATTGTACCAGTACGCACGTCGGACGTAAGAATAAGAAGAAAATTGAATCTGGCTATAACTGTTACGACTGTGGCTCAACCTTCTCTATCATTTCTGGTACTGTATTTCACGGTACCAAAGTTCCTCTCCCCAAGTGGTTCTTAGCTATACCCATCGTATTAAACTCCAAAAAGAGCATTTCAAGCCCAGCACTAAGTCGTATGATTGATGTTAGTCAAAAGACGGCTTGGTTTATGCTTATGCGCCTTAGAGATAGAATGAGTGATGAAGATTCTGATTTACTTCAAGGAATAGTTGAGGCTGACGAAACCTACATTGGTGGGGCTGCCAAAAATAAGAAAAAGAAGTGGGGAAAATCTAAGCGTGGGCGTGGTACTGACAAAGTTCCAGTAGCAGGAATGATTGAACGAGGTGGAAAGGTTATAGCTGAATATATTGGAAAACTCGGAGACGGAAACGTTGCTAATTTTGTTCTAAGAAATATAAAGGCAAAAGATACTACTTTAATGACTGATGAGTTTAAGGGCTACAAACCTACAGATAAGTACGTTGACCGAGAAGTAATTAAACACCGACAGCACGAGTATGTAAATGGTGACATACATACTAACACTATTGAGGGCTTCTTCAGCTTACTGAAACGTGCCTATCATGGAACTCATCATTCCTATTCGGTCAAATGGTTACCAATGTATCTAAAGGAAGCCTGTTATAAGTACAATAATAGGAATAATGATAATATGTTTTGGGATTTCCTTGATGGGTGTATCGCATAGTACGTATAAAAGGGTGCCGGAACTTACACGGCACCCTGGGGTGGCTATTGGAAAATTATAGCCATAATAGCTACTATCGCAAGGATAGCAACTAGAGCTAACATTTTCACTCTGACCACCTCCTGCTCCGAGCCTTTGTTTTACACTTTCGTGTATAGGAGGAGCAAGTCAAATAAGTTTTGGTGGGCTGTCTGCGTTTAGCAGGCAGAAGCCTTTGGGCATCACATTTCCATCAGCTTATTATGGACTGCCTGCTAAACTTTATTCTACCATATCAAAATCTGAATGACAACTTGATTCATACACGCCTAAAAATTCTAACGTTATCCGTGTTATCAGGATACATCTTAAGCAGATCCCCCTCAATTTCCCAAGTTCCGTATTCTTCAAATCCTTCGATGTTTTCCGTTTCAAACAATATCCAAATGTATTTATCTCCGTTGATTAAATACGATCCAACTTCACCCCGATGATACTCTAGTCCATCTAACTCTACAATACCACTGAAAGTTCCATTTTCGTGGAAAATAATCTTCCCGCCAGTGCTCGTATTATACCATTGCCCCACCCAATCACTTTCATCGTTATCTACTTCGGCACAACCTAAAAAGACGATTGCTATAATTAACGGTGACAGCCTAATCATTCTTCCCCTCCAAATAAAAAAGAGGGCAACCCGTAAGTCGCCCTCTTGTTGTGGCAACCTACGAGCCATACCGACGGTTGTACTCTAACGTTTGCTCAAACAAATCTAAAGCATAATCAAACTGTTCTCTATGTCTAAGGTCAGCTTGAATATAGTTTCCAATACTTCCAGCCCTGTAGGCTAGTGACTTACACCATCTCTCAGAATCAACAATATTGGACAGGCTAATTCGTAGACGTAAGAGCAAGTGGTATTTGCGAGGTTTTACAATCGCAAACACTTGACCTAACTCGTATACGATATTGTCTTTATTTAGATGTTTGTGTGAGTAAGATAGAGTATCTGAGATTCGCTTGTCAAAGTCTCGGAATAATTCACCCAGTTGGGTTAAGTTTCCTGAGCCATCTCCAAGGTATCTAACATCGGAAAGTTTAAGGTCGTTAGGACGACCCATACAGGTAGGTTCTCCTTTTTTGTATTTACTAACGCAGTACCAACTGCGCCATCTCAAAAGTGCCGTTTGTAACGCTATACATGCACAAATGAGATCTTCAAAATTGACAAGAACCCTGCTTCATGATATAAATTCAAGCACGGTAACGCAAGTGAGAATCTCCACTCACATTACCATTGCGTTGCCTATGTCGTGATTTGCCCGTTAGTGCTTCCAACACTTTCGGGCGAACACGTCATTTATATCAATAGGACAATGGTAGATGTCAAGCGAGTATAGAATACACGGATTAGGGGATTGTGTCAAGAGAAAATCGAAGGGCGTATATAAGAGGTGAAAGTTAAAAATGATAGATTGGAAATTTGTATCTCAATTAGCAACGTTGGTTATTTTGTATATAGGCGGGATTATTGTTATAGCGAAGATAATTATGGGATTGTTTAAGGAAACTGTTAAAGAGTTAATAAACCATTTGCGTGATGAAACTAGGCGTGAGCACGATAGACTTGAAGCTAAGGTTGACAATTTAGCCAGAGAATTAACTGAAGTCAAAGCCAAACTTGATAAAACGCACAAATTTGTAGAGAGACATAATGCTATTACAAGTAGGACTCACACAAGATAATTATCTTCACTGCACGTATAAATAGGTGAAAGTGGAATTAGATTTGAGCGGTTAGAAGGCGGGCACGTACTAGTCGCCATTGCTTAAATGTGCAATGGCAAGGTAGGCTACGGAGACTGCAGCAGCAGATTCAAGACCAGATAGGTAGGCGCGATGGCACAAGAAAACAATAAAAATGAGATGATTCCTGTTGCCGAATACGAAGTTCTTGACCAAGTCGACGACCGAGCGATAGTTGACATGATGACGGGACAAGCGATAGAGGATTACGTCTACTCGTTCAAGCAGGGCGGGCGGACTGTCGAAGGATTGACCTTGGCGGGTATAAACGAAGCTGCGAATCGTAGAGGAGGAATTCAGATCGATAGTGTGGAATATGAGGAACGCGAGCATTCATGGCTCGCAATTGCAAAGGCAACAGATACCGTGACCGGTTCTTCACGCTATGGGGCTTATGAGCAGGCAAAGGCAACGGGAAATCGGTCCGATCCACACGCTTTTACCAAAGCCATACATAAAGCGCAGCGCAACGCGATCAAACAATTGCTTCCCGTTCACGTCATCAAAGAGGTGCTCAACTTCTACCTGAACCGCCATTCGGCTCCCGCACCGCCCCAACTAGAATCAGACGCTTCGCCTCAGCAAGATAAGATCTCCGGTGCACAAAAAGCCGCATTTGCAATCTCTGCAAAACTTGAAGGACGGCTCAAAAAACAGGGCATCGCACGATCCGATTTTTGGAGTTACGTACGGCGCCGATATGGAGTGGAATCTCGAAATGACATGAGCGAGCAGCAATGGACGCAACTCTCGGCAGAATTAAAGGCGGCTGAAAATTCGAAGAAGGTGTTCAATCAGTTGTTGGCCCGCGTTCGCCAGCTTGAAGCGGCGGCTGAAGCAAGTGAGGTCCCTGCGACGTCTGAAGGGGCTTCCCAAGCAAACGACCGTAAGAGGAAGTCTGACAATACTGACAAGCCAAACCCACCAACTTCGGCCAAACCTGAATGAAGAGGTTTTACCTCATAGCACCGGATTTCTACGATAGATGTCAATCAGACGTGTCCGGTCGACATGAGCAGATTCCATTCCGGTGAGCCTAGTTAAGCTTTACTCGATAACTTCCTTTGTCTAAAACATCGGTTTACCTTCCGCTTCATCAATCCATCTCGGTGCCGCCAGTAGTGTTAACGGAGAGCCCGGTAAGGTAATCGGACTGAGAAGATGCCAAGAACACCGCCAAACTGGCAATGTCCGCTGGTTGGGCCACCCGTCCCCAAGGGATGCTCCTTGCCCGCTCCCGCATATAGGCCTGCCGATGTTCGCTTGTGCGCCACGTTTTGGCTGAAATGTCCTCCGAAGACATTACCTCACGCTGATATCCCACACGTTCCGTGTCCGTAACGCCCGGACAGATTGCGTTGACGTTTATTTGATGAGGTGCGAGTTCCTGAGCCAGTGACTGCGTAAAGCCTATCACGCCGAACTTTGATGTACAGTACGCCGCGAAACGGGCACGGCCATATCTGCCTAATATCGATGCGACGTTAATGATTTTACCTCCTATTCCGCGATCTATCATGTGACGTGAGACCGCGCGGCAGCAGAGAAAAGTCCCCTTTAAGTTGACGTTCTGCACCTCGTCCCAAGCCGCTTCCTCCATCTCGACAACGGGAACACGGTCCGTGCCGGGGCGTGCGGCGGCGTTGCTCACCAGAATGTCGATACAGCCGAACCGTTGGAGCACCTGCCGCACCATACTATCTATCTGATTGGCGTCGGCGATGTCTGTCAGAACGCACATCGACCTCCGGCCCATTGCTTCGATCTCACGCGCTACAGCAGATGCGCCTCCCCAGCGCCCCGGATCATGGCGATGCGGATCGTCCACAATGTCCGTAACGACTACATCCGCTCCGTCTTGCGCCAGTCGACTGGCGATTGCACGGCCTATCCCATGCTCGCCCCCGGCGCCCGTCACGATGGCAACTCTTCCGTCGAGGTCGTACACCGTATCTCCGCTTTCCTGTTTATGCGTTTGCACCGCCGCAATCGCATCTGATTATTGGCAGGCTACTTCATCATACTGTTAAATTGTGCCCCTTAAACTTCTCGTTCTCCTCCGCGAATTTACCGATAATTGAGAAACTATTGTCTCTACAGGCTACTGACTGCACGCCTCATTCGGAGCATCGCTTTACGATCTCATGGTCGTTTACATAGCTGCCAAGCGCCACGCCACGCGGCTTCAATTTTCCAATTGCCATCTCGATGCCGTCGACTATTCTCGGATGATATAGTCGGCTTGAGTATATCCAGTCTTTGCGATTTCGGTTTACAACCTGCGTTATCAATCCATCTCGGTCCCACCATCAATGGTAATGGAAAGTCCCGTAAGGTAATCGGACTGAGATGAAGCGAGGAACGCCGCTAGCGTGGCGATGTCCGATGGTTGCGCCACCCGTCCCAAAGGAATATTCCGTGCCCGCTCCTCGATAAACGCCTGGCGGTGTTTACTCTCGCGCCACGATTCTGCCGTTATGTCCTCCGAAGACGTTGCCTCAACAATATAGCCTACCCGTTCCGTGTCCACGGAGCCCGGACAAATCGCGTTGACGTTTATGTGATGGGGCGCGAGTTCCTGTGCGAGAGACTGCGTAAAACCTCGCACGCCAAACTTTGATGCGCAATACGCCGCAAATCGAGCGCGTCCATGTCTGCCGGATGTCGAGGACATGTTGATGATTTTGCCGCCTTTTCCCCTTTCGATCATATGTCGTGAAACCGCGCGGCAGCAGAGATAAGTCCCCTTTATGTTGACGTTCTGCACCTCATCCCAAGCCGCCTCCTCTAATTCGACGACGGGAACACGATCCGGACCAGGACGTGCGCCAGCATTATTTACAAGTATATCAATACCGTCGAACCGCTCAAGCACCTGCTGCGCCATGCTATCGATCTGATCGGCATCGCTGACATCTGTCAAAACGCACATTGACCTGCGCCCCTTGTCCTCAATTTCACGCACGACAGCAGACGCACCGCCCCAACGCCCCGGATCATGGCGATACGGATCGTTGGCAATGTCAGTAACGACTACATCCGCTCCCTCGTGTGCAAGCCGATTGGCGATGGCACGACCCATCCCATGCTCTCCCCCGGCACCCGTCACGATGGCAACTTTTCCGTTGAGGTTGTACATTTTGTCGCTGTTCTCCATTATTCCGAGTCGTCGCGGACCGGAGCAAAAACATGAATGAGGTTTCTAACGTCTTCGACCCAGGAAGTCTCTTTTGCGGTCAATATTTAATCGTACAGAATTGACTGGTCCAAGCCTGCCAGCAGTTCTTCAGCCTTTTTGACTTTTACCGGATTCCGGTCGAGCGCTATAATCCGTTGAAGCGTCGAAATGGCATTCGCGTCCCCGTTCTCCGCCATCTCGAATGCCATGCTGTCGCGTTTGTGGAGATATGCCAAATCATAGTCTACAATGTTTAAGTCCCATTTCCGCCAGTAATACTTGAGGGCATCGGTAGGCCAGTCCGCGTAGACCTCCTCCCAATCCTTCGGTGCGCGATACGGGGTAAGACTCCCTGATGCGATGGGATCGCTGACACGCTGGTACCTGGCATCCATAGATTGACGCAGGCACTCTCCTCGGCATGGAAGTCCTTTGTGCACGGTCATGCTGTGAAAAAACAGCACGTCGCCTTGCTCGAATGGGCTGTTGACCCACTCATAGTCGCGAACCTCCGCGACGCCCAAACCACCTGCGCCCATCACGGGACGAATATCCTGCGGCCCATCTATGTGTGAACCACACGCGATTGCAAGACCACCCATATCGGAAGGCACATCGCTAAACGGAATCCACGCCGTGTAGGTGTCAGGCGTGCCTTGGATCGAGGTACTATCTTGATGTGCTTGCGTAGTAACGGCGTCATGTCGGGGGAAAATGTTCCGACCGATAATACTAGCGTGTGACATAACAGGCTCGCCCAGCATCCGCTTCAACATTTCTGTCAGGTTAGGATGGTGCGGAAGTGCGTGATACTCGGGAAGTTTGTTCATTCGGCTGAACACCTTCAGGAACGCTGGTTCCGGGTCAACGCAAAACCCCCGCTGGTCCGCGATGCCATCTTCAAGCGGTTTATCGGCTCTAATCCAGCCGGCATCCCGTGCGATTTCAAGCACCTTCATTCTGAGGTCCTGCACGGGTTCCCGTGGCAACAGCCCGCTCACGAAAAGGTAACCGTCTCGCCCCATACGCTCCGCTAGTTCCTGCCCGTTGTCAAGAACATCTCTGGAATCCAAAAATGGCTGCATATTGTCACTCCCTATTGATTCGTCACACGACCGCAAGCCTAAACAAGGCGCCTCAGTTCTAACCTGGCAAGCGCCGGGGAGGCGCATGTTATACCATTTCTCTAAAAGGGTTGTGCATTGGTTGCGTGAAGTGGAACAAAAGTCTTGTCTTCGCGCAAAGCCGGCGGGGCAAGATGCCCCGCCTACGGCGTAAGTGAACGATATAGTGAAGACATCATATGCACTATTATTCAAGCGAAATGGTATTACTTCATCTCAATGTAGAACTGTGCCCCTTAAACTTCTCGTTCTCTTCAGCGAATTTGCACGTAAACAGGAAAGCGTCGTTACCGCAGGCTATCAACTGCACCCCCGCCTCCAACCATCGCTTCCCACTCTCATAATCGTTGACATAGCTACCAAGCACTACTCCGTGCGCCTTCACCTTGGCGATTACGCTTTCGATGCTTTCAACTATTCTCGGATGGTCTAATTGACCAGAGATGCCCATTGATGTTGACAAGTCATAAGGTCCAATAAATATCCCATCGAGTCCGCCGGCAGCGAGTATTTCATCAATATTCTCCACGCCCATAACAGTTTCAATTTGCCCAATCAGGAAGATATCCCGATTAGCCTGAGCAATGTAACTGACTCCATCCAATTTCCGAAAATCACCAAAATCGTCGTGCCCCACGCCGAACGCGACGCCTCTGGTCCCCTCGGGTGCGTATTTCGCGCTTTTTACAACCTTTTCCACATCTTCGGCGGATTCCACACAAGGAATCATCACTCCGGAGGCACCCACATCAAGCGACCTTGAGATATAGTGCCGCTCGATTGCCGGCACTCGGACGATGCTGGGAAGATCCGAACCGCGTGCTGCCCTTACGATACTTCCGACCGTTTCCATCGTGAAAGCCGTGTGTTCCATGTCGACGATGATATAGTCCGCGCCTGCACTCGAAAGGATGGTTGCTATTGATGGAACGGCAAACTGCATCACAAAAGTACCGACTAATACTTCCCCGCTCTGAAGTGTTGTTTTTATTTCGTTCGCTCTCATGTTGTGAAGGAGTGATCTTAGTAAAATCTGTTAAACATCAAAGTTTAAGTTCTCGGAATTACAATCTCTCGCATAGTGCTTATACGTTTGTAAGTTTTAAGGGTTGCGGTTCAGCAGTCTGTCTCCCATTTTTACGCTGGAATCCCCGACGGAGCGATCTCTTGTCGGGGCTCCTACTATTGCGCGAGCCCGTAGTAGCGCGCATCTTCGGTTGATTCGCGATTCGCTCAGAAAGGTTAAACTTCGGACCATGGAAGAACGGCAATTCGCAAGATCACTAAAGGACTGTTAAACCGTGCTCGGCGATTACCTTCTTTAGCGCCACGCGTTGTTCCGCAGCCAAAGGCAAACCGGGCGGACGGGGTGAACCGCAGTCAATTCCAAGTCGTTCAGCAAGTGTAGCCTTGAGTACAGCATGGAAGCCGCCGCACGAGAGTAGTGCATCAGCCAATGCGCTTCCTCTGTCCTGAGCCGCTTCAGCGCGTTTCAAGTCGCCAGCCCGATAAGCCTTCCAAATCTCCACCCAAATCTCAGGGGCGAGGCTTGGAGGGCCGTCCACACAACCAGCGGCTCCTATCGTTAACGCGGGTAACATCAGTCGTGAATTACCGATGAAGCAGAAAAGCCCCATCTTCACGAAGGCACGGACATTGTAGAAGTTAACGGAGGAGTGTTTCAACCCCGCTAGTTGCGGTACACCATCCTGAATGCGCTTCATCAGGTCCGGAGTAATCTCAACTCCCGTTGAATTGGGAAGATTATACACAAATAACGGAAGGTCAGCCGCTGCCCCGACGATTCGATAATGCTCGACTATCTCTTCCTCTGATCGTCTATAGAAGAAAGGAGGGACACAACAGATAGATTCTACTCCGGCGCGGGCAGCGTGTTCAGCCATATTGGCAGCCCGCGGTGTGGTTGGCGCCCCAACGTGCATAATGTTTTTGATTCTGCCTTGATTCTGGTCCGACACCACCTCCGCAACGCGGTTGTTTTCCTCATCATCAAGCAGCACACTTTCGCCGCTACCGCCGGCAACCCAGAAACCATCAACTCCGGCTTCGATGTTAAATTCAATCATCTGACGAAAAGCGGCTTCGTTCAATTCTCCTTCGGCTGTCATCGGGGTCGCCACCGCAGGAAAAACGCCTCGAAATTCACTCATATATTAGATCTCCATATTCTCCGGAAAGTGTGCTAATAAATTTCAACTTGGAACGGATTCGGTTCTATCGGAGCCACCAAAACTCATGTTTACGAAAGGATCCTTTCACGACTCCTACAATGGCGCCACATGATTAAGGTTTGCGGATAGTAGGTCAGATACATCTGAAACGGTGCTACAGGTCGACGTTGAAGCCTCAATCAGTACGGACTACGATTGGGAAATCTACCGGCACCGACAGACTTTGAAGTATACTACGATCCACGGCAACGAACAAGCGAAAACTACCCAGGGGAAACGCATCTAAAATCACTCCATCGCTTTCACGTTAAAACTAACCATGGCGGCTGTTTTCAGCTTCATAGGTTCGTCACTCTACAGCATCATCGGAGCGAAAGGTGTATAAAATCAGTAGATGCTCTCATTCCTCTGATCGCCATTAGTCGCTTGAGAGTTCGAAAATGTGAATAAAATGTTGATCCGCCACCCTTTTTGGGCGGTTTCGGCTGAACCTGTACTTGATTTTTTTGTAAAAATAGCCCCAAAAAGTAGGTACAAGAATGTGAACGGAGGCTTGATTTCGAGGGGGTGTTCACTTGCTTTGATTCACTACTTTCCTTTGATAGCGCGGGTTCATAGGCGTGCAGCTATAAACAAAATAGGTACAAAGTAGGCACAGAGAAAAAAGTTCGTTGTCACGCAGGTCAATTTTGGGTAGTGAAAAGTCAAAGCCCTCCTCGTTGGAACACGGAAAATCGGCGATTTGGAGAGTAGGGCATCCACTCCGCCGTTTATCTGTTCGTTCAATATCATACTATACACGTGTAAAGTTGTCAATGCAAAATCAGATGCGTTTGCCCTGAAAAACTACCGCAGAGCGTATCGCCACGCCCAATTTCGACTCAGATTGAAACCCACCATACTCCGGCTACACAGAGTCCCACACCCAGCGCAAGGCGAAGGCTAATCTTCTCCTTCAGAATGACCAACGCCATAATCAAGCTAAAAACGGGCGAAGTCGATATAAGTGCGGACGTTTTGGAAGGCCCAATCTTGGCCAGGGCTATCAAGTACAGTAAGGAACCGAGGCCCATGCTGAACAGCCCGCTACTGGCAATCAGCAGGAGCGACGATTTACGCAGTTTCTCGGTTTTCTTCCCACTCAAAGCCCACGTTGCATAGAGAATAATTGTGACGAATGGTAGGCGAACGCTGTTGACTTGAATAGGAGTGAGGCTGGTAAGTCCTGCTTTGAGGAGAACTGTGCTTAAGCCCCAGAGTAAGGCGGTCAACAGCGCAAGCGGTATTCCAATTCTGAATCTCTTCTCGGTTTGATCCGTGCGTGAAGCGTCTAAGTTACGCCTAGGTCCTCGGGATAAACAGATTACGCCCAAAACGACGAAGCAACTTCCTACGAACAGGGTCCAACTAATCGGCGATCTAAGCAACAACCATTCGAAAAACAGGGTGGTTAACGGCTGGATGCTGCCGACTGCCGACGCATGCGAAGCGCCAATCTCCTTAATTGCAAGAAGAAATATAGTGTCCCCTATGCACACACCAACCAACATTGAGCCAAACACTGCCCACCATTCGTGCGCGGGCACCTGTCGGAAGGCTCCGAGTGGATCATCAAACGGTAGCATGACCCAGAAGAGGAGTGTTCCCGTTGCGCAGCGAGTCACACTCATAAGTAACAATGGAATCTTCTGGGACTGCGATTGAAGGACGAGATTACTACCTGCCCAAACAAAGGCGCAGGACAATGCCGAAAACTCGCCCATGGAAAAGGAGAAGTTGAGATCTGGAAACATGAAGGCCCTTAGTGGTCTATCGGCAGGTGAACAGCTCGTTGGAGGCGAATTACAAGGACGGTGGCGGGTATTTCATCAATGTCAGATAAAGCGGACCTTTGAAGATAATATAGGTGAGGAAAGGCACACGCCGGGTGCACTCGCCAGGACACCGACACCCGCGAAAATCTCTCCTGAACTCTAGAAATCCAAAATCAATAGCCGGGGAAACTTAGACCTGTTTGAAAAATTGGAGGCAAAGCGATTTGGGACTCATGAAGAAGGTTTTTTTAGAATACGTTGTCGCCTCTTCTACACCTTCAAGATCTCTATCGCACTCACTATCCGTTCGCTTGATCCCCTCTGGGGCTTTTAAAGGCTGGTGCGCCGTGTGCACCCTGCAAATGTACTTTTCAAACGGGCTCTTAAGGATAGCTATAATAGGTCCGATGAAGCTAGGTAGCACCTCTGCCGAAAGAGTCACATATCTGCGTCAGCTCGGAGCTTCTATCTGTCGGATCAAATGAAACTAATCGGCGCCACCGGTTTGGCACCGAGGAATATTCTTCGATTCCATGAAGGATGTAATTCCCGCAACGCGGCTCTGCGCAATTCGCAACGCTCTGGAAACCTGGGCATCAACCGGCGACTCATCTGCATACTTCACCCACAGTTTGTCGAAGTAATCAAGTGCATCGTTCAAATACTTCTCTTCCTCGTCCGCAAGTATCATGTAAGCCTCCCCAATCTGCACCAAAGAGAGGTCCGCATACCTGGTATCCGCATACTCGGTGGCAATATAGCGGAATTCAGTAATAACCCTTTCAATCTCCGCCTTCCGCTCGACTATGTCGGCAGTTTTGGCGTTCTTGAAATGTTGCGTGGTTAGATCGTAGATATCAGAGACAGGTCTCGGATATTTGAAAGTCGCGAGGTTTTTTCCGGTCGCTAACTCCCACAATCTGACTGTATCGTCCTCTGCTCTGAAAGCTAGCGTTTCCCCATCGGGAGAAAATGCCAGAGCGACAATTAGGTGCTTATTCCCGCGCAATGTCACGACATGTGCGCGAGTTTCCATATTCCAGAGCTCAATCTCATCCCTTGTCCCGGACGCAAGAGTTTTCCCATCGGGAGAAAACGCAAGTATCTCGACTTTTCCGTCAGGTTCATCTAGAACCACTGAATCGAGCAATCGTTGGCTCCTGACTTCCCACAGTTGAACCACACCATTGCTTGTTCCGGCAGCGAGGGTCAGCGCGTCCGGCGAGTAGGCCAAAGACTTGATTACAGATGCGTGCCCTTCGTTCAGCAGGGAGACCCCACTCGCCGTCTCTACGTCGCCAATCCAGATCCTGATGCCGCGTGCGTAGGCGGTATGTTTCAAATCCGGTGAAAAGGCGAACACATTACCGGAACCTCTCATGACACCCTTACCCAAGCGAAAAATGGCGTCATCGGACCATTTCCACAAGCGGATGTCCGGAGGAGTTGTAACCGGAGGATGTTGCGGATCGGCTATATGCGAGTGTGAAATTGCCGACCCAACAGAAAGAAGGGCTACTATGAAGATGAGTAGTCTAAGCGGTAGTTTGGGGAGAGACAAGCGGGACTTGAGCATACATTGGAAGGAGTTAGCGGCACTTTTACGGTAGGCTCGTTAACTGCTAAATACGACGAAGGGACCGCAACTTTACGGTCCCTTCGGAATAGGAGGTTACCGGTTTCTACGTGAACGGCCGAAGCTATTCGCTACCGCCGCCGGTTGTGCGACGATGGATATTGTTCGACTCCATATATGATGTAATCATAGCGACCTGGCTCTGTGCGTACCGCAACGCTTTGGCAACTTGCGCATTTACAGGCGGCGCCTCTGAGTACTTCACCCATAGCCTATCGAAGTAATCAAGCGCATCGTTCCAATATTGGTCGTCTTCATCCGCCAGTATCATATATGCTTCACCAATCTGAACGAGAGCAAGATCCGCAGACCTTGTGGTCGGATACTCCTTGACAAGCTCCTTGAAGTCGGAGATGACATCGTCAATCGCGGCCTTCTGAATATCTTTCTCCGCAACTTTTGCTTTCAAAAACTTATCCGACACTTGGGCATAGACACCTAAGGCAAGAGGATCCAATGTGTCCTTTATGAACCCTTCGGCCGTACTCTTGGATCCCGGGCTGATTCCCGGCGTGGCAGCTGCTTGCCGATATTTCTCAATCGCGAGCCGGTAGAGCTGTATCCGATCCTCTTTGCTCACGTCGTCCGACGCGCCCTCATTATAATATCTGTTCCCCAGGTTGATGAGCGCATCAGCGGTGTACTTGCTACCGGGATAGCTGTCCGCGAGCACCTCGTTGATCTCGTACAATTTTGAATACGCTTGCTCCAGTGCAACCGGATCATTCGCCGCTTCAGCATTCCTGGCAATCGCATCATAGCACGTCGCCATTGCGTAAAGTGACTCGGGAGCACTTTCATGCTTCGGGTTGATTGATCTTACCTTGCCGTATTCCGCGATTGCCGATTCAAAGTTTTCAGCTGCGAAGTAGGACTCTCCCGCTTGATACTGCCAGAGCGGAGCATCGCCAGCACTAGGAAAACGCTTCACGAGTTTTTTGAACGCGTCGGCCGCCTTCAAGAAGAAATCAACTGCAGCCTGCGACAGTTCGTTGTCAATGCCAAGCTGTAATCGACCCAATTCAAAATATGCGGACCCGATATAAGTCATCGCGGTTTCGAGGTTCTCGCTAAGATTCTGTGACGCCGGGAAGATTCCCTTTTCTGCATACTTTACAAATTGCGTCAACGGCGGAAGGCAGTTGTGCAGATCCTCCGGGAGCTTAATGCCCGATCCGAGAGAATAGAAGAGTTGCCCGGCTTGGAACAGCGAATTTTCCACGTACGGAAGGACCGTGTTCTTATCCGCCTTCTCAATCGGCTGGGAAGCCTCGCTCACCGCGAAATAAGCATTCGCGGACTGCCGACTCGCGTCAATGTACGGCTGCAAGTCGGTTCCCGGAGCATTAGAGAATAAACTCTGTGCCTTGTCAAAGTACAGGAAACCCAGATTGTATTGCGCCGAGACCTTCTGCGGGACAGTCGAGTTTGGATTTTCATTCGTTCGCTTCCAAGTTGCAACCGCATCCGCAATCGCATGATCCAAACGTCCAAGTTTCGCATAAAGATCCGATTTCCGCAAACCTGCATCGGCAACCATCGCATTGATGTTCGCATTGGTTGACGCAGAATAACCCTTTACGAGCGCCTCGTACATATCGACGGCTTTATCCTGTTCTTGCAGTTTCTCCTGATAGATTAGACCGGAGCGATAGTACGATTGTGCTTGAACAACGGGATCTTTCGCCAGTTGAATGGCGTTCTGATATCCCAGCAAAGCATCGTCATACTGTTTCAGTTGCTCGTCAAGCACATACGCCATTGCGAAGTATGACCGTCCCTTCAGATCGTCGTCGGTCGCGTGTTCGATAATATACTGGTATTCTCGGACGGACGCCGGATAATCGCCGATGGCGGTATTCAACTCCGCCAAGCGAGAGTGGGCTTGGGAAATCAGGTTTTGACGCCCCTTATCCTCGGTTTGCCCTTCATAAGATGTGGTTTGACGGAAAGCTTTAACCGCACCTTCATTATCATTCACACCCAACCGTGCCAGACCAAGAGTATAGGACGCGCTGATCAGATCGTTCACTTCAGAACTTTTATCGATCACTTTAGTCGCGGTATTGGCGGCATTCTGATAGGCTAACTGCTTGGTTGCTTCATCCTCGGCAGCCTCGGCTTGCTGGTAGTGGCAGACCGCGGCTTGGTACAGCGCATTGATTACCAGCTCGCCAGAATCAGGGAATAGCTGAACGAACATTTGGTATTCAGTTAAGGCGTTCGCATAATCCTTGGCGCCAAAGTACAGATGTCCAATCTTCAACTGAGCACGAGTGCGGGCATCTTGGGGTGCAGCCTTGTTGTTGACGATTCGCTTGAGACTCGCAACCAGGCCCTCTCGCTGCTCATCGGACTCGATACCTTGCTTTTCGATAGCGGTAGCTTTAACCAAGTCTATGTGACCGAGCGTCTTCTGAATCGTCGCGTCATCGCTATCAGCATATTTCTCGTTCGCACGATCTACCGTGGACAGCACATTTGGCCACTGGGAAGCGTCGTCTCTTTTTAGCGCTATGTCCCGGTACGCTAACGCTAGGCCGTAATACGCTTCTATTGCATTCGGGCTATCGCCATAGTCGGAGATCATCTTCTCGAAGGCAGTGACCGAGTCGTCCAATATAGCGGGATCATCCGCTGCTGCTTTGTAGTAGCATAGCCCAATCAAATACTGCGCGTCGTCCGCATATTCACCGGCCGGATTGTTAGCCACGACATTACCATACTGCGCCGCTGCCTCCGCAAATCGCTCTTCGGCTCGCAGCAGATCAGCCAGTTTGATTTCAGCGAGCGATCGGTTGTCCGCGCTGAGGATGTCCATTATCGAGTTGTAAATATCGATAGCTGCTCCTGGATTTCCCTCTTTAATGTGGCTTTGTGCAATAAGCAGTTGCGCTTGTTCATAATTACCACTCGAGTCGGGAATTGCCGCGTAGAGTTCGCGCGCTGTACCCCAGTCGCCGAGTTTTTCGTATGCCAATGCCTGATTCATCGTGCAGGCTTCAACCTGCTCGCCACGTTCGGAAAAGTCGTCATAGCGACCATCCTCCACACCTATGAGAAAAACGCTATCCTTGAACGCGTTGACTGCATCTTCATACGCTTTAACCGCTTTATCAAGAAGATCGGTGTTGAACGTAACGCCTTCGGTGGTATCGCCTTCATGAAATTCTGCCGGCAATGCCGCTTTGTAGAATGCTTGACCTTCCTGGAATTTCGCAATCAATTTTAGGCGATGGAATTTCGGAAGCGGGGGATAGGTCCACACCTTTGCGTACTCCTCGGCAGCCTCTTCGTAGCGTTTAAAATCGTTGAACTTGATATCGGCAAACTTCAATTGCACTTCTGCCGCGAAAATATCCAATTCCGGATCGGCACGGTTCTGCTCGATAAACTCTTGTGCAATTGCCTCAAGTTCCTCTTTGCGATTGAGATCGTTTAACGCCCAGATGGCGCCGTACAGCGCATGAGGGGCAACCGGATCCGTAGGATACTCGTCAATTGTCTTCTGGTACCACTTGAGAGCGATTTCCAGATTCTCGGCAGCTTGTGCTTCTTCGCCACTATCCATCAGATTCTTGCCGATCTCATAGTATGCCCCACCAATCTGGTAGGAACAGTAAGGAATGAAATCGAGTTGATCCGGATGCTCGTTGATTACCAACTCGTACCCGTTAGCGGCGGCACTCCAATTTGAAAGTTTGTAATAGCTATCGGCGATACCAAGCCTAGCCTCTGCGATGAATTCACTTTCGGGATATTCATCAAGAAGTTCGTTATACGCGACAACCGCGTTTTCATAGTCTTCTTGGTCGTAGTATGTTCGGCCGATGGCAGACTTGATTTCCGCTTGCAGGGAGCGATCTTCGGTGTTCTGTAACGCCAGTTCATAGTTTACCCGCGCATTCTCATAATCCTTCTGCTTGGCATAAATCGCGCCTTGGTCAAAATAGGCTGCCGTAACGTATTGGCTATTCGGGAATTTGGTGATGAAGTTCGTATAGCGTCCGATCGCATCATCATCACGTCCGAGCTGGTTCATACAGTACGCAGCTTTGTACATGGCTTCAGCCTGCAAATCTACGTAATTCTTATACTCCTCAGTTGCCAACTTATCGAACTCGGCAGAAGCTTGTTCGTAGTTCTTTTCGTTTAGGAAGCCTTGAGCAATGAGATGCTGCGCGTCATCTCTAAAGGTAGAATTTGGGAAGTCATCAACGACATGCTTAAATGCGCCCCGGGAATCTTCATAATTTTCCAACTTATAGTTGAGTTGCCCAATCGCATACCAAGCGTTTTCAACAAAAAGACTGTTGGGATAGTTATTGATCAGCGCGTGAAACTTCGGCTCTGCCAGTTCATACTTTTCCTGCTTGTATAAGACATGGCCCCATAAGTAAGTCAACCCCTCCAGATGCTTGGGGACAGTCGCGGTGGGGGCAACCTCTTCAATATTCTCAAGGGCATTATCGTAGTAGCTAACATCTTCCGTCTGCTCAGCTAATTTTGAGTAGCATACAGCGATTTTATATTTGGCAAGCGTCGGAAAATCTTTGTCGATAACTTCCGTTTTAACGCCCCATTCCGTAGATTCTTCAAGGGCTTCGGTGTACTTGGAGATAGCCTCTTCAAATTCGGACTGACCATAAAGTTGCTCGCCTTCATTGAAAAGACGTTCAACCTTTTTAGAACTACCGGAGGGCCAAAGCAAAATAGCAACAAGAGCGATTCCGCCTAAGGCACCTAACAGTTTCGGATCCATTATAATCTCCTTTTGTTTGATAAGTTGTGAATCTCAGTTTCTCAATAAGATGTGACTAAATCCTTTACAACTTTACAGAATCGTAGACCTCCGTGAGGGACAAATCACGGACGGCTACATTTTTTAAGACTTGTAGAGATGAATTCAATTGGCGTCCTTCCCGTTCAAACTTCTCCGGGAAGGGAGAATCAATTGCAACCGCGCCGGAAAACTCCCGGGTAGTCAGAGCCGAATCCGGATTGGACAATTGGGCAGAGGCAATAAGATATGGAAATACATCGTTTTCGTCTGTGTTTGCACGAAGTGTATCACTCGTTCCATCGAACGGTGTTTGATCGTAGCTATCCCAGCCTTGGTTATGTAACTCTGCAAGTTCCAGTTGATGATTAACCTTTTTTGGAACGTGGTGTTCTTGGTTAGCTAGGTCCTGCGAAATAGCTAACACCTTGTCGCGCTTTGTGACAAACTCCCGATTACCTTTCAGGTGTACAAATCTCACCGGGTACTCGTCTAAAGCGTTGATTAATTGACGTGTTCCCGGGCGTCGGTTTTCCTCCGGAGACTGAATTAGATGGTTGGCGACAAAGAGTCCCGACATTATGATGACAATAACGCTGTAGATCGGAGCTAATCCGCGCCTTCTCAAAAGCAACCGACTGGCCGTACCAATTAGCGTTAGGCAAGAATACGCAAGCCGATCAAGCAAACTTTGGCCCGTTCGGCAAGCACTTTGCCACAACCCGATTCCCGGCCACCATATCGGCTGAGATTCAGTTTGCTCGATTGTGAATTGAAGTTCGCGCCAAAATTGGTCGTGATAGCCTTTTGGCGGTGCAGGCTCAACATAGTAATTCAACAATCCTGCCGTGCGCCTTAACGATTCAAACTCGTAACGGCACGTCGAACAACGCCGGAGGTGATCCTTCACCATGACATTCCGTCGATTGGAGAGCCCGCGGTCAATATAATCGGAGAGATACTGCTGTATAGAGCGGCACCGTGATCTCATCTTCTTAGTCCCTCTCTTTTTCGCGTGAGCGAAAGACACCCTCTATGTAAGGCTTTAATAAATCGCGCAATTTTCGGCGTGCATAGTGGAGGCGGGAACGAACGGTCCCCTCGGAGCAGTTCAGAATCGCTGCTATTTGAGGGTGAGTTAGTCCTTCAAATTCGTGAAGAATAACAACTGTGCGGTGCTTGGCTGGCAAACTGTCCACGGCTTGCGTCACCCACTTTTGAAGTTCTTTCTTCTCGACATTGTCGTGAGGACTGTCGAGATAGCCATATCCTTCCCGAAGGTTGAAGTGCGGGTCGATTTCAATCTCAGCCGCAAGGGAAAGTTCGCGGCGCCGATCACGTCTCTTGACCAAATTTAACGCTTGATTCACGACAATGCGATAGAGCCATGTCTCAAAAGCGGCTTCCTTTCTGAATCCTCCGATAGACTCGTACACCTTCAGAAAGGTTTCCTGCATGACATCGTTCGCATCCTCATGATTCTTGGTAATTTGAATCGCGATCCGATACACTAACTTGCCATATTTATCAACTATGGCAGCTAGCGCTGTTTTATCTCCTTCACGCAGGTCCGAGATGAGCAGGGCTTCAGTTCGCTCCACTAGAAATGCTCCCTATGACTGTTTACTGCCCTCAATCACGAAATTTAGACAACCGAACCACGAAGACCGTTCAAAATTATGGATAGATATTTTCATAAAGGACAGTGCCACCATTATAGCAGGATAAGATTTTCGTGTCAATTCTTATTTTTTGCGTGATAACAGCACATGTCAGATCCTGTGCATATAGCGATCTGTATGTGAATAGCACACCATCTCCCTGTCGGTGTGAATTCGTAGTTTCCGCCAAGCAGGGGAAACGCATCTAAAATCACTCCATCGCTTTCACGTTAAAACTAACCATGGCGGCTGTTTTCAGCTTCATACGTTCTCACTCTACAGCATCATCGGAGCGAAAGGTGTATAAAATCAGTAGATGCTCTCATTCCTCTGATCGCCATTCGTCGCTTGAGAGTTCGAAAATGTGAATAAAATGTTGATCCGCTGCCCTTTTTGGGCGGTTTCGACTGAACCTGTACCTGATTTTTTTGTAAAAATAGCCCCAAAAAGTAGGTACAAGAATGTGAACGGAGGCTCGATTTCGAGGGGGTGTTCACTTGCTTTGATTCACTACTTTCCTTTGATAGCGCGGGTTCATAGGCGTGCAGCCATGAACAAAATAGGTACAAAGTAGGTACAGAGAAAAAAGTTCGTTGTCACGCAGGTCAATTTTGGGTATTGAAAAGTCAAAGCCTCTCCTCGTTGGAACGCGGAAAACTGTTGATTTGGAGAGTAGCGCATCCACTCCGCCGCTTATCTGTTCGTTCTATATCATACTATACACGTGTAAAGTTGTCAATGTAAAATCAGATGCGTTTGCCCTGTTCCGCCAAGGGTCAGATGTTTACAGAAAAACCATAATCTGATATTATAGATGGGATTAGGAGAAGCGGGCGTTGCATACTAAGCTGAGCAGGACGGCGTGGCAAGGCAATTCATTAGCAAAGTAGGGGAGCTAATATCCGATAACAACTAGCTGTCGCCAAAGCCTTCAACATAATGTAGAATGGAACAGATCGGGCGAATCTTCAAGCCTATCTAGAAGCAACATGCAAAAGGGGGATACCTGTGGAGCAACTGGGATATATCGCGCTTGGTTGTGTTCTGATGCTGATCCTGGTGAGTATAAGGCGCTTCAACTGGTCGAAAATCAGGTTGCCGAACTTTGTACATACCCAGTTAGCATTGACACCTAGATCGTGGAACTCGGTACTCTTGAGTATCGCGGTTCACGTTGTGCTAGTGTCGATCGGTGCATTGTTCATCGTCACGAAGGATTTTGAATATGACATAATCCAGATCGAATGGGTAAAAGTGCCACCGCCGCTGCGACGGATAAAGACACCGAATATCAAACCGATGCATCCTCGAATTGTACCCCCTAGCACTCCAGCGAATCGGTCATTCTCCCCTGTCGAGCCGAATGATGATTTATCGTTAGACATTAGTCAACCGCGAATGGGGGACTTCCAAACTACTGCGGAAGTGGTGCCCAAGCCTAACGAGGTAGTTGTCTCTCCGCGATCCGGGGAATCTGGACGGAATACCCTTACGGGGAGGGCCGTTGTCGACGGTACAGGCAGAGCGACAAGGAAAGCCCGGAGTGGATTGGGGACAACAATAGAATCCACAGGCGCAGAGGATTCGGCCAGCCTTGCAGATGCAGATTTTTCGCATGAAGAGACTGTCCCTGATAACGAGTCGCGCGCAATTCAAACGGGCGAGGCCGCTGGAATCGTGCCTCTTATACGATTAAAACATTCGCTATCGGACTGGTGGCAGGATCCCACAGCGATGCCTAGCTTGTTCAAGTGGCTGCGCGAGAACACGCGCATACGGGCTCACATGAAATTCATGGGCGGATCGCTCCGCTTGACTGACCCGGAGATTCAAAAGGTTCCGTTCATCTTCATGACCGGACACGACAAGGACATTACCATTCAGCGCAAACTCGGTAAAGACGGACCGCTGTCAGACGGGTTTTCCGAACCAGAACGCGCCGCACTGCGAAAATACATCGTCGACAGGGAAGGAACGCTTTTTTTCGATGACTGCGGATTCAACGGACTTTTTGCCCAACAAGTCGCGCTTGAACTCGACAAGATCTTCCCGGACTATCCACTCAGGGACATTCCCCACAACCATGAAATCTACAAGATTCATTTCGATCTACCGATTCCCCCGAGATGAGGTGATGTGTTTTGGTCGGCGCCGGGCGCAGCCCAACGCGTGGGAGGTGTCTATCGAGCCGTCTCATCGAAGTTCGCGTACCAGAAAGGAATCTCAATCGGCAGCAGACTAGCTGTCATCTACAACCGCAAAGATTACCTCTGCTCAATGGAGACTGCGGAAGTGGATAGCCGGGCACGGCTGCGTAATAGACGGTCGACCGACGTTCACCGATTCATGACCAACTTGATGGTCTACATCTTGAAATACGGCGGGAATGTTGATCGAAGCCGTTTTAAACGGTAACAGACAGGAATAGAGCAAGAAATGACGTTGAATGGCCACCACGGGGATTGTTTAGGAATAGATTTAACCTTGGGATTGCCACATACAAAACACCGATGGCCCGTCTAATTGTACGTCGCAGCCGCATTCCCCCTGGCACAACCGGCCATTTAAACCCTGTTTGACGATTCAGTTTCTCTTCGCGATCCCTGTAGCAACTTATATGGAGCCCTAGATGGACGGAACGTGAGTAGTAACCCTGAAATCCCACGCAGCTAAATCCCATCGGGGGACAGGTGTGCGGCGCGTCAAGGGAGAAGCATAAAGTGTTTTCTCAGATGACCAAAATATGGTTTTGGCGTCCATAATTCAAACACGTTCCAAATGCGATCTCCTTGCGTTCTTTCCGGATAGCCCAACCTCCAATACCGGACACTTTAATCCCCCTCCCCGCGGAATGACGCCCAGCATGTTGATCTCTGCGCCAAGTTCCTCAATGGAGGAGCAGATTTCTTCCTGCATATCCGAAGAAATCAGCAGGATTATTCGTCCGCTCGGTTTAAGGACGCGATGCAGTTCCGGAAGCGCGTTCATCACTGTCCGACGATGGACCGTACGAAAGGGCGGTTCCGTGACGACCAAGTCTATACTGTCTGTCGACAGCGGCAAGTAACGCGCGTCAGCGACAAAATAGTCACCCGGTGCAAGCGCTGAAAGTCCGGGTGAAAGACGGCTGTCGATATCCGACGCCGTTACCGATAGACCTCGGCGCACCCCCTCAAGGACGATTCCGCCGTACCCGGCGAACGGATCCAGGACTAAATCGACCGGTGACGCTTTTGCGATGTTGTAAAGGAACCGCACATCCAAAACGGACATCGCTCGGTGCGCGTGATGCCCGAACGCCTGCCGATTCTCTCCTGCCTGTTCAATTTCAAACTCGCGTCTGTCCGGCGCATATTCCAATAGCGCCTCGTTATCTTGAACGTACACCTCCGTCTGATAGACCTGCTGTTCGCGTCGACGTACCCAACCCACATGCCACCGTCCTCGCTCGATCGGGAACAGCGCTTCATCGCGGTACGGTTCCGAGTGCAGATGCAGAATGGCTTCCGTATAGCCGAGATCTGCCGCGTATACTTTTACGTCAGCGGTCGCGAGATCAAGGTCAACGCGCATATGTCGGCGCGCCCACGACTCGGACCTGATCTTCAAGCCGAAAGCGCCAAAAACCGACTCAAACTCTGTTTTCGCCAACGCATAGGGGATGCCAATTCCGCCGCGACTAATTCGAAAATAGATGTGATACTGCATTACGGATGCGTTTACCGGGCTTTAATCTCCTCCCAAGCACGATTGTATTGGACGGTAAAACCTTTGAGGTCGATGAGTGATTCCATCCTGCTTAACACCTCCTCGGAGGGATAGATACCGGGTTCAAGCCTCAACTTTTCCGACACGTAATCCTTCGCGGCGCTGACGCAGGTTCCGTATTTGGTGAAATTGGTAATCTTGGCGTTGACTTCAGGTCTAAGAAGAAAGTTAATGAATTTTTCAGCCAGTGCTTTATGAGGTGCAGCAGCGGGAATGCACACCGTGTCAATGAATTGAGTTGAACCCTCCTTGGGAATAACATATTTCAAGGTAGGTCGATTATCCGCCGCGCGGAAGGCATCGCCGCTCCAGCAGTGTGCCATGTCAACATCGCCGGAACTAAGGATCTCATCGGCTTCGCTTCTGTAGAGCTTTACGAGCGGCTTCTGTTCAATCAATAGCCGTTTGGCAGCCGCCAATTCCTCCGGGTTTGTCGTATTGACGGAATGCCCCAACATCTTCAACGCCGCGCCAATCACCTCGCGCTGGTCGTCTAGCATGCTGAAACTGCCGCCATACCTCTCGTCCCATAACACCGACCAACTGTCGGGAGGCGGCTGCACCTTCGACGAATCGTACGCTATCCCCGCCGTGCCCCAGGTGTAAGGAACCGAATAGCGGTTTCCCGGATCAAAATATTTTCCCAAGAACTGCGGGCTGATATTCTTGAAGTTCGGAATGTTGGCGCGATCTAATTCCGCCAGCAGGTTCTGCTTGATCATGACACCGACCATGAAGTCGGACGGCATAATAATGTCGTAACCCGACGCCCCCGACTGCAGCTTGGTTAGCAGGTCCTCGTTGCTGGCGAATGTATCAACAACGACGCGGACTCCGAACTCCTCTTCAAACGCGGATCGAATCTCGTCGCTGACATAATTCGCCCAGGCAAACACATTCAACTGCTTCTGCTCCGCCCCTCCGCAGCCAGATGCCATTAATATGGTGAGCAGTGCGAACAGAACCTGTTGCTTTGACAAAGTCCCTCCGTGGTACTATTGCGAGAATTGAAATGTATATGGTGTATTCTGTCTTCTTACCGTAACCGTGGTGATAGAACGCTTCTATCAGTAACACTCCACATTGCCGGGATCTCTATCGCGCTGAGATCTCTATCGCGTTCCTTATTCAGTCACTTGATCTATCCACTCCCTTGATCCGCCGGAGTGCAGACGCGGGGAGGACTCTTGTTCTATTGACATTGCACTCCGCTGGAGTGCAGGAATAAGTAGCGTCGCCATCTACAGACATTCGGAATCTCTATCGCAGAATCTGCTATCGCGCGTACAATTCGCTTGCGTGATCTCCTTATCTACTCGCTTGATCCTTTAGAGCGCAAAACCGGCGTTAGTTTCGGAATGGATTATACCGACACGGATGATGGCGCGGTCTCAAATGATACTTCACATTGCCGGGATCTCTATCGCGCTCCTTATTCAGTCGCTTGATCCTCTGGAGTGCTGGGCGTTGGTACATTTTCAGTGCTATTGACATTGCACTCCGCTGGAGTGCAAGAGGTCGGAAATCCCTCACTCTTCCAAACCTAGCAATATAGCGACAAATGAGTGTTTCTTGGTGAATGATTTATACCGCCAGGGATATTGGCAAGCCAGCGAAGATCACGACTCCGCGCCCCAATCTTGAGCAAGTTGCACCAAGAGGCGCACGCCGTAGCCAGATGCTGTTTTGGGTACATAAGACGATCCCTTCATATCCCAAGCGGTGCCAGCGATGTCCAGGTGTACCCAGGGGTAACCGTCAGCGAATTTCTTCAAAAACACTGCGCCAGCGATAGTGCCTGCAGTTCCGTCACCGATGTTCTTCGCGTCGGCAGTGTTACTCTTGATCTGTTCGTCGTAGTCGTCCCACAGCGGCAACTGCCACACGCGCTCGTGTGTTTTTTCTCCGGCGGCTTGCAACCGATTCATCAGCGCCTGATCAGTTCCCATCATACCCGCCGTGAGATTCCCCAACGCGACGATAACCGCTCCGGTTAGTGTCGCAAGGTCAATTACAGCCTGCGGTTCGTAGCGTTTCGCATAGCCGAGAGCATCTGCGAGAACCAGCCGTCCCTCGGCGTCGGTATTTATAATTTCAACGGTTTTGCCGCTGTACGAGGTGACAACATCTCCCGGCTTTATAGCGGTGCCGCTTGGCATATTTTCAGTAGCGGCAATCAGACCGACAACGTGCAGGTCCGGCTTAATTTTGCCGACTACCTGCATCGCGCCTAGCACTGCCGCCGCGCCGGACATGTCATGCTTCATCTCCTCCATGCCCTTGCCGGGTTTCAACGAGATTCCGCCGGTATCGAACGTGATCCCTTTTCCAACAAACACGACGGTATCTCTCTTCTCGCCTTCGGGGACATACTCAAGCGTGATGAACCTCGGTTCTTCTTGACTCCCTTGAGCAACTGCCAGCAGAGTTCCGAACCCCTTCTTCTTTAATTCCGCCAAATCGAAAATCTCGCAACTTAGTCCCGTCGTATCTGCCACCTCCCGCGCTTTTTCCGCCAAGGCTGTCGGTGTCAGTTTGTTGCCCGGCTGATTGCTCAAGTCGCGGGCAAGAATAGTGCCGCCTGCGATGGCGCTGCCGAGCGCCACAGCCTCGTCCAGGGCGGACTTACCGGATGCATCCGAAATGAGAAAGGTGATGGCGTCGAGTTCCTTAACGTCATCGAGTCCTTCAGTCTTGTGCTGATTGAACTGGTACAAGGCAAGAAGACTTCCCTCGGTTGCCGCTTGAATCATCTCGGGCGGCGCGTCCGACGGAGTCGGGATTGCGATGGTCTTGACGCCCAGATCTCGGAGTTGGCAGGCAACTTCGCCGGCGGCTTCACGCGCTTTTTCGGCATCAAATTCATCCGACTTGCCCATGCCGACAAGGGCGAGCCGAGGAGCCGTGACCGCGCCCTGCGTATAGAGAACGGCTGTTTGTTTGTGCTTGCCTTCGAAATCGCCTAAATCCAACAACCTGCGAATCGAACCATCCAATGCCTCGTCTACCGCGTTGACGATGCCGCTTCTAGTAGACGCTTCGCCTTCAAAAACACCGACGACGAGGGCATCAACCTCAGCCGATCTGAAATCTCCAACAGATATGTTGACGTTCATTTACACTCCTTATTCAGGTGTTCTAGTCATTTAAATTCATATTTAAATGAATTTTGATTGTATGTTAACCCAAGTTGCTACCTACTGTTAATGGTTGAACTTGAGATTTTCCGAGAGTTAAATTGTAGTCCTGCTCGGTTTGGATAGGCATATCCAATCCGTATCCGATTGCAGTGGATTTGTCAATCCACTGCGAGCAGATTCCGTCGCTCTAACGTACGTCGCCCCGGTTTGCGATGCATCCTATAAGAGTGTCGGGCTAGAAGCCCGACCCAAGGGAATGCGTAGCAACTTGCGTATGTTAATGAACGATGTCGATATGGGTAGTCATTCACAAAATCGGACACGCCCTCGTAGCAATCAAGCGACTGAATAGGGAGTGCGATAGGACCTCCCACTGTTAGTTTGCGCATACCACAATCTGACAGATTGTGGTACAGAAGAAAGTCATTACCTACAAACATGTGTAAGTTTTAGTTGCAATGACTGTTGTGCTTGGTTTGCCAGTTGTTCTCTGATGACTCCCGTCGAGCCGCCAGATTCAGCGGGAGGATAAGTCGAATTAGGAGGTCAGGTGCACCGCGCCTTAGGGTATGACCTTATTCAGCGGATATTCAATTATCCCCTCGGCACCGACACGCTTCAGTTCCGGAATGAGATCCCGCACGATATGCTCATCGATAATGGTTTCAACCGCACGCCATCCATCCTCGCTGAGCGATGAGATTGTCGGCTTTTTCATGGCAGGCAAGATTGCCAACACGGACTTCAGGTTTTCGTCCGAAATGTTCATCTTCAATCCGACCTTCTCCTCCGCCGACAAGGCGCCCGACAGCAGGAGATATAAGTTCTCGATTTTCGTGCGTTTCCACTCGTGCTCCCAACTCTCTCTGTTAACGACAAGCGTCGTGGTGGATTCCATGACAACATCCACAATTCTCAAGCGATTCGCTTTCAACGAACTTCCTGTTTCGGTAATCTCCACGATGGCGTCACACAGGTGAGGAATTTTAACCTCGGTCGCGCCGTGCGAAAACTTTACCGTTGCGTTCACGCCGTTGTCGGCTAGATAGCTCCTCGTGGCTTCAACCAACTCCGTGAAGACAACCTTCCCCTCAAGATCCGCTACGGACTTTATTGGAGAGTCTTCCGCAACCGCCAACACCCAACGAGCCGGACGGTTGGTCTGCTTGCTGTAAGTGAGCGAGCCGACTTCAAGCACATCTGCCTTGCACTCGCGCACCCAATCACTCCCGGCAAGCCCGATATCGATCACGCCTCGTTCAACATAGAGCGCCATATCCTGAGGTCGGAGCAACATGGTCTCAATCTCGTCATCGTCGATACTCGGATAATAGGATCTGCTGCTAATATTGATGGTGTAACCAGCCTTTTTGAAAAACTTAAGTGTAGATTCTTGCAGGGTTCCTTTCGGAATGCCTACTATTAATTGGTTCATGTCAACGTATCCTCAAAATGATGATTATTCTGTCGTTGTCGCCGTGGGCCCTTTTTCAGATTTAGAATGTCGCTCCGAGTCCAACCTGCACACTTGCGTTATCGTACCCGCCAAAACGCCACCTGCCATATCCAGCTTTCAGGTTCAACGAAGGGGATATGTAAAGACGGATTCCCATCTCATAATGATGAAGAAAGTCATCCGCGAAACTGGGTTCCCTGTCGGCGGGGGTGCTGTCGTCAGACCGAAGTTTCATCGTGCCCGTAAGGTCAAGCGCGACGCGATCAAGCGGAAAGAACCTCATACTGCCGCCGAGAAGAGGCGTGATTTGACGCGATTGGCGTACCCGGGAGAACTCGGGATCCGAGCTCCGGTATCCCGCGGCGCCGGCGAGGAAAGCGAACACGACGGAGGCGTCTCGCGCTGAGGGTCCCCACTGGACCGTGGCACCGATGTAATCCGGGTTTTCATAGGTGTAGTCCAACTGCGCACCGAGTGTATCAACTCCTTTGCCCTCCCTCAGAAAGGCAAGGCTCAAGACGTCTCCCCTCTCCCAACCGGAATAAAAGCCATCATCGCTCGCCAGGTTTGACCAGGAATGACTTGCCCATACGCCTTGGTGCGTCCGAGTCGCAGGCTTTTTGACCTCGACGATTCTATCCTCAGTCTTCGATTCCATTCCTGTTTCGGACGTTGCAGCGACAAAGTACCAGATGTACCCCTCGTTCCGATTGTGCTCTTTTGGGATTATCCCAAAGTACGTCTCCGACGATCTGTTTTCAAGCAACTTTGATGGTGAGGTCTCAGAAAGCTGTTTCCTTTGAGAATCATAATAGACACGTACCTCTCTGACAGGATCGTTAGACTTCACTTCCGCTTCGAAAACTATGGGTTCATTGACTGGTAACACGGCGGAGGCGGGCGGCGCCAAGACAGAAACCGCGGGAGAGGGAGCAATACCTAAGAGAGCGCTGTTTTCCCGTCTCCTAATTACTACCGATCTAACTTCCGACCGCGATTTATTTCCCTCCGTGTCCGTCGCATCGACAAAGAACCAGAAAGTTCCTGTCGCCCGAATGTCTCTCCCCGGAATTGAGCCAGCGTAGGTGTCCGGGGCGCCCGTTTTCTTGAGTTCTATTGATGCTTCATTGTAGTGAACGTACACATCCTTGAGTGGAAGGTCACTTGTAACCACAACCTTGAGTGTAATGTGGTGGTTTGTAAAGAACCAAGCATCTTCTGATGGTTCTAAGATGACGATTCGGGGAGGAGGATTCGGGAGAATATCTTCCCCATCAACCTTAATACGATGCTCTAATCTACCCGCGGGAGTAGACGGGGGCCACTTCACATGATAAACCCAAGTGCCTAGGTCAGGTTTTCTTCCATGCAACTCCATTTCCAAAACCCCTCGATCCAGTACGTGGCCAGAGGGATCAAAGATTTTATAATAGACGTCGACGCGCTGCGGCTTTACTGCACGGTCTAGCTCCACGGTGAGTTCGCGGCTTGTTGACGCAGGCGTTTCTGCGATCTCACGATCAAGTAAATAGTGGACTCCCGGTACAATGCTTACAGTCTTCAAGTTAGTCGCGTCTCCAACAGTGCATTTCACGGTGTATGGACCTTTGAATAACCGACAGCGATTAATGCTTCCAACACCCTCATTTATTATCTTCCCGCCACTCTCTATGATCATTATTTGAGTGTGAGGCGGGGACGCATTTACTGTCAAAGTACCGGTGAACTCTTCGCGTGTTTTCTCTAACATAGGCCCAAAGATAGGGTGGTTGTGTCCAACACTTAAAGGCAATTCTATATCGGGATCATGGCGAAGTGCGTCTCGAAACTCGGCGATTATGCGCTCCTGCGAGTCTCCGCGTCCTCGTCTGGAAAACCCTAAGTAAAGATGGGCTCTAGCTAGATTATTCGTATGTGTTAACCCATCCAAAGCGGCATTCAAGAGCTGAATTGCTTCTTCGAATTGCGCCTGTTCATAGCGTTCAATGCCCCCTATTAACCACTGTTCATATGGCGAGGCTTCAGCGGAAGAATCTGGCACAGGCAGAACTTCGTACTCCGTCTGAATTTGCGAGGCTGAAGACAGGTCACCCACTTCTTCGAGAAGCTCCGTGAGATGATTTGACGGTATTGCGAATTTGAGCGATCCATCGAGTTCCGGAACCTTTAGTGTGGAGATAGCCACTACCTCCCCGCTACTGTTTACAATTGGACCGCCGCTGCTCCCGGGCTCCGTGGGAGCGTCAAACTCGAAGTATCGGACGCCGCTTATAGAGCGAGTACCAAGGATAGTACCTACGGCGAATTCACCCGAAGAATCCGACGAATTATTGAATACTCGAATCTCGTCGTCCGCCTGAATACTGTCACTGTTCCCAATAGGGAGCGGCCTAGCAAAGGCAGATTCGACTTGTATGACCGCCAGATTCCGCGCTCTATCTGACTTCAGGAGATGGGCGACAAGCGATTCATCGGCGGAGTGCGAGCCGCTCCTTACAGGCATTACTTTGTCTAACTTCGAATCGTGGACGACGTGGAAGTCGGTGGCCACTTGATGGGGACGCACGAAAAACCCTGTTCCTAAACGCCCTTGCCTTCCATTTCGATCCCGTCCGTAGATGTGTACGGTCGCGGCTCGGAGACGATTGAATATGTGTGTTTCGGACTTGGGAACCTCGTCCTCCTCCCGCTTAGGTTTGTCTGTATCAGTTTCGGCAGGTTCATCCTGGGATGGCTTCGCCTCCATTTCTGCTTGCTGTGCTTCTGCTTCGGCGCGTTCGACTCGTGATGCTTCAACTTTGGCTTCTTCCGGATTAGCCATTGCTAGGGAAGACGTGTCTCTATCTCCTTGCTCACGTTGCTCACTTTCAGTGTAGGACTCGGGATTGGGTCGCGGTCGAACACCAAGCGCCTGAAGCATACCATTTAGATAATTTGATGGAACAGCAAAATTCAGATTTTGGGCACCCTCAGTTACGAAACCACTGGTGGCAACGCCTATGACTTCAGCCTTTCCATTTAGGACAGGGCCGCCGCTACTACCCGGAGATATTGGTGCGCTAATTTGAAGCAGATCGATCGCGAGATCTCGCCGAATCGCGCTTAACGTGCCGTCAGAAAATGTACCTTCAAATCCATGCGGACTACCAACGACATATACCGGCTCGCCTTTCCTAACCGAATTACTGTCGCCGATGTAGAGCGGTGATACCTGAGTTGATGGAACTTCCAGTATTGCCAAATCGTACGTCGCATCGACATCTCGAACGGACTTGATAGCATGGACTTGTACTCGTCCAACGCGCTTGTAGGCTATTATCGACGCGCCTTCGATGACGTGAAAGTTGGTCACAATCAGATTTGGGGTCACGAAGAACCCACTCCCCTGACCGAACTCAGTCACACCCGAATCCCCAGTGGCGATCAATACTACGGCCTCGTCTGCGCGCCTCGCAATCTCCACGCCAGTTAATTCGTCCGCCAATGCGCGGCACGACAGGATGATTAACGTCAAACTCAAGTAGCTTGCGAACGACCTTATCTCATTTCTCCACATTAGCCTTTAAATTACCGTCAAGGGGAATAGGCATGTTACGGCAAAGTAGCCTTGCGTACGCATGAATTGTAGTAAACATCCGGTCGGAATAATGCGAAGTGTCGACAGCATCTAGTTTGGCGCAATTGACTCGGATATGACGTTTTTGGTCAGAACTCAGATGGCAGTCGGGGCTGTGCGGCGGATTGAGATTAAGTGAAGTTGTCGAACCCATGACGGACTTATTGATAAGGTCTGAAACTACACCTAGTGCGTAGCCGGGCGTGGTCTGAAGTCATGAGAGTTGACTGTAGCGGAAGTCGGCTAAAGTCCGCCTATGGCTTTTGGATACTATTTTGGAGAACGCCAAGATTACAAGCTAAAATGCGCTGCCGCGTCAACAGATTATCGGACTTCCGTGAGGGTGCACCTCGGGTATTCTCGTATTCATGGTCTCATGAGTTGCAAGGTTCTCGATCCATTTTGGACTCGCCATTGGCTGCGCTCGATACGATTTTCACGCGGCTTATTGGATTTCCGTGCCATTAGTCTGTCTGTACACAAGTCTGTCTATCAGAATTTGCCATAGATAATCCATCAGGATTTACTCTCGCCTTCGTGATCTACTCAGTTGATTATTCCCTACGCAGTTACCATATTCTTCCTACAGAGTCAGGAATTGGGAATCGGAACTCCCTCCTACATCACAACTTGGTGGGTTTATCCCCCTAAGCGTTAGCGTTTTATTCCGAATGAGGTGGCAAGAGTAGATGATTCAACACATGCTAACAAGCTATATTATACTACACGTGAGGTAGAGTTTTCAATTGTGCGATAGGAATTTGGAGGCACGGATAGGAAAATTTGCAGTTCGGCGACACGGTCCGATCGCCGCTACGAATGACGAAGGTGTCAATCCATACCTCCGAGTCCCTATCACTGCTTCGGTTAGAAGCACATTAAAACCGTAATTTAATGACTGCGCCGAAGCGGTTTTTACCGGTGACCGGGTCGAGACTAAAACTCCTGCTAGGCGTCGAACTACGTAATTCGCGATTGATTTTGTTGGCATTTACACCAGCATGTATAGCAGAACCAATAGTGAATACAAGGGCTGCTCCTAGGCCACCTAAAGCCACGCCGTCTTCATCCAAGGCGGTGCCTACTACAAATGTCGTCCACGATGCGGTATGTAGGAGGAAGAAGCCCACGCCGTCCCCGTATTGTTCATTGTAGGCTTGCCCCAATCCTGGCATAAGAAAAGATAACCCGACCGCGAGACCTGGGTTTTTTTCACCAGACAGTGCGGGAAACGGCGGCTTTCGCTTGGGAGGATAAACAGGAGTTTCGGGAGCGGCGGTTAGCTTAACATTAGTTGGTTTTCTTGGTGGGAGTTCGAAGTTATGCGTGTCTCTATCGGGCACAATTAACCTTTCGATTTCCAGTATTTGGTCCATTGGAAAAACCAATTGGTTGCCATCGGTCATGCGAACCTCAATGGATTGGTTCGGGATTTCTCTGACGATTGTACCCAAAATCTTCGACCCGTTTCTGAGATAAACGACAGCGGTTTTTGCTCTCGGTGGGAGCGAAACTCTTGCAATGTGCCGTATGTCGTCCGTTGAATAAACCAACTGACTTCCATCAGCCGTGCGAAGCCAAAGGCATTCATTTGGGATTTCTCTGATGATTCTACCTATAATCTTTGAACCAGTTTTGAGATGAACGACAACCCTTGAGTCTGCTTCGGTTGGAACCCACAATCTTTCAACCTGTAATACAAGGTCCATCGAATAGACCAACTGGTTCCCATCGGATGTACGAATCTCAATGGATTCATTTGGGATTTCACTAATGATCGTACCAATAATCTTTGAACCGCTTCTGAGGTGAAGGACGGCCTTTGTATTTGCTATCGCTGAAACCCAAAGCCTTTCAATCTCCATTATGTCTTCGTCGGCATAAACCAAGTGGTGGCCCTGAGCCGTTCGAATTTCAACTGACTGATTGGGAGATGACTTGGTCATTGTGCCGATAATCTTGGAACCGTCTTGGAGATAAAGGACAACCTTCTCGTCTGCTATAGTGGAGACAGAAAGTTTTTGGATTCCGAGGATGTCATCTACTGATCGAACCAACTCCTTACCATCAAGAGTCTGAATTGAAACGGATTCATTTGCGAGTTCCTTAATGATTTTACCAACATCCACTGAACCGTCTTTGCGATAAATCACGGCTCTTTCTTCTGTGTCGGCGGTTATTGATGTTGTGGTGAGTAATGTGGCAACCAACACGAGTATCGTTCCGATAGCTATCGGCGATAATCTTCGAGGCTTGTTCATGTGAGTCTCCTTTTCTGAAATCTGCATCGTTGGCGAAGATGCTTCTGTAGAATGGGAATCGAACCCAGTGAATTGCACCGTGGAGTTGAAACTCTTGCAAGAGTATCGGGAAATATCAGTAATTGGCAGAATGTTGAATTCGCACATATTCCGAAATCCAATTATGCGAGGGCATTCAGAACCATTGGTAAGAATGTTCCGAATGGATAATCCTCAGGCAAGTGGTATTGCAAAAATGACAGGGTATTATAGCTATGCACGGAAGGTAAGGGTTTCTTACACAAGTTCTCACGGCTTCAAGAAATTGTGCGAGATTCTCTCCGTGGTCTTCCATGATTCGTACCCGAATGTCTTTTGTTTTCCCTCATAGACCAATCTGATGGCGGTCCCAATTGGAACTTTCAGACCGCCCCTTATCGGCGTAATGTTGGATGTTATATTAGGTGGGACTATAAAACTGTCGTCGACAGGTCGCTTAATGAATACATTAGCCCATGGCACGGCATTGACAGCCACGGACACGGCGGCGGCGGGAACAGTCTTACCACTGGACACAGGTGACGTATCTCCTCTGCCTTCTGATGATACGTCCCAGCTTCTATATAGAATAGCGATTACAATTACAACAACTACAATTCCTACGCCAAGAAGCACCTCAACATTTCGCGTCAAGTTTACGACCCTCCGATAAAGAAATTGGGCAGCAGTAATCTTCGGATGACTCCAGCCCCGAATGCAAATGCACGTCACAACTCACCAATTGCAATCGATAATTCAGACTTCGCGGCCTTCGCAATCAAAACCACTACCCATAATAGCATAATGATGCCCTGCTTCCCATAGAATTATTCGACAATGGTAAACTTCCTGTGAGTTGAAGTGCCAACGTTAAGATGACTCCCTATTCGTTGGTAGCAAGTAGAGAGACAGTTTCAAACTGCCAATTCCACCATGATGACGTGCCATATAGCGAGTTGTCGTAGTTGAAATTGTAGTTTGGCGTCGACCAGATACTGGGATACGATACTCTCGGTTGCGTATCCGTACGCACTCTCGGAACGTAAGTAGGACAAGTCGGAGAGGTATACCAGCTACAGGTCGAACGGGTAGTCCTCGCATAGTACCTTTTTAGGTAGGTTGAGGGATTCCCGTAGAATATTTACCCGTATTGGGGTTACAATTCCGTGGGAAGAAATAGTTGTTATACGGATTCCCGTCTGGAGCAGTCCAATAGTAGGGTCTTACGTAAGTTGCATCTTTACGGAAGTACCCACGTACTCTTACTCTGCTCGCTTCGGCATCATCTATCGAAGCGAGTACTGTAAGTTCGATTGTTATTAGCATCAATTTTACAATGAATAGTGAAGCGATGGTACGCACTATTTTAGGCATCAAGGCCTCCTTTTGGTTAGTATTTGCCTTACTGGCATTTGGTGCCGGAGTAGGTACGGGGGAACTTGCTAACTCGGTTAACCCAGTAGTGTGTACAAGTCTGTCCGTACTATTCCAGGAACAAGAATTAACAAGTGTCAAAATTGACACTGTTACGAAAAACGATTCAAGGAGGCACGAGTCGCAATTGTTATGCCAACCGAGCGTTGATTTGGGAAGTGTGTCCGTATTTTTTTGACACGAAGGTTTCGTTTGCTGGCTCGGGTTAAAGGGGATTTTGACGTCAGCGAAATGCCAACAGATGGCACGAGAAGGACGACGGGAAGCACTCTCCCTACCAAGTTCACGTAAAACGAACGCTTGTCATCTTTTTTGAACGGAGCAGAGTTTGTAGCGTAATAGGAGGGGATATTGCCGATTTGGCGGTCGCCGACCGCACCTACGCGAGTGTTATTCAACCGCTTGATTCAAGTGGATTCGATAGTGGCAAATTATATCCAATATGTATCAGATTGTCAACGCAACTGACAAGGCGCCTCAGCGAAAACGCACCGAATTTTGCATTGACAACTATACGTGTGTATAGTATGATAGGGAACGAACAGAAACGAGGCGGCGTGGAAGCGTTACTCCGCACATCGCCAATTCTCCGGGTTCCATCAAGGCGGCGCATTGGCTCTTCACATACCTAAAATTGACCTTCGCGACGACAAACTATTTCTTCTGTTCACATCTTGTTCACATTTGCCCGCGTATGAACCCGCGCTATCAAAGGAAAGTATTGAATAAAACCATGTGAACACCCCCTTGGAATCATGCTTCCGTTCACATTTTGTACCTAATGTTTTGGGGATATTTTTTAAAAAATAGGAAAAAATTCCTCCAAAATCGCCCCACATGGGTGGCAGATCAACATTTTTGTTCACATTGTCGGACTCTCAAGCCGCAGACAATCGGGCGATTAAAAGAATGAGGACATCTACAGATTTCATACACCTTCCGCTCCGATGCTGCTGTGGAGTGAGTAACCTATGAAGTTGGAAACGGCGGCTGCGGTTAAATTGAAGGCGAGAGGGATCGCGTGACTTTTGATGCGTTACCCCTACCTGCAGGTACGGGACGCGGGAATCCGAGAATGCCAACTCTCGGCGGCACGGTTTCGGGGCCGTGGTCCACACCATACAATGAAAATCCTTGACAACCATTTCCTGCGTATGTATTCTTTCCCAAGAACGACAGGTCCTAATTTTTGAGATGTTGACATCTCTTGCAAGGGGTCGTGGCTTGAGTGAGGAAGGAGCGCATATGGATGCCAGAGAACTTACGGTGGAACTTATCGCCCACAACACCGTGAGTTATAACAGTAATGTCGAAGTAATGGAGTTTCTTAGGCAACGAATGTTGGAGATAGACTGCGAAGTTGAGTGGGTCGACTATGTGGATCCGGACGGCGTACCCAAAGTAAATCTCGTCGGCAAGAAAGGCGGGAACCACGATCCGGGGGATCGAGGGATCGCGCTGCTCGGACATATCGATACGGTACCCGCCGTCGGTTGGGAATCGAACGCTTTCGAGGCTCGGATCGAGGGCACGAAGATGTACGGCCGTGGAAGCTGCGATATGAAGGGCAGTGTCGCCTGTATGCTCGAAACAGCCTCCAGATATTCTAACGCGGACTTGGACTATCCGCTGTACGTCGTCGTTACTGCCGATGAAGAGGTAGGTTTTCACGGCGCTCAGGCTGTCGCCGACAAGTCAGACCTGTTCAAGGGATCGTTTCCTCGCTACGGCGTTGTCGGTGAACCAACGTTACTCGGGGTTATCCACGCACACAAGGGCATTGTCCAGATGGCTGTCACCGCGCACGGGCGAGCGGCGCATAGCAGCACAGGCGAAGGCGACAACGCAAACCTGAAGCTGATACCGTTCTTGGCGGAGATGAGGGACATTTACTACACCTTGACGACGGACCCAAAATACTTCAATGACGACTTCGATCCTCCCTTTGCGGACTGGAACATTACCATCGACAACGGCGATTGCGCTCCAAACATCACGCCTCCATTCAGTGTATGCAGAATCAACTATCGTCCGATGCCCGGACATGACCCGGAGGAGTGGATAGAGCGAGCACGGCGCTCTGCCGAAAAACACGGACTGGAGTTCGAACTCCGCGCTTCCGCCGAACCGATGATTACGCCACGCGAATCCGAAGTTGTACGCGCCGCACTTGAGATTACGGGCGAAGAGGACGCACGCACCGTTGCGTACGGCACCGACGGCGCCGTGTTCGGGCAACTTATGGAGTTGGTTGTTATCGGTCCCGGGAGCATTCTACAGGCGCACACGGTGGATGAATGGATGGAGCTTGACCAGTTCCCCAAAGCGGTATCCGTCTTCAGCCAATTCGTGGAACGATTCTGCATGAAGGCGGACAGGACAGTGTTCAGCGGCTAGCAAACACCCTGAAGCGACAAAACGTGCGATTGAGGGGGATCTCTATGGAAGTCCTATCGGGATTTGCTGTCAGCACTATCAATCGCGTTCGCTAATCGGTCGTTGGATCCTTACAGGAAAGCATTATTCACTCGGCGATTGTCGCGACCAGGAGGTCGCTCCTACAGATGATTCGCCATGCAAGTTAATAAAACCGAACGTGTGAACTACAAATATTAGAATATCTTTGCCGTATTACGGCACTAAACATCTAGTTATACAGCCTAGGCACCAGAGAAAGGAAACAACCCGACACACATGAGTTTTCACGTCAAAGACGACTACCTCTACTGCGACGGATTAAAAATCAAAGACGTCCAAGAGCAAGTTCCGCATAGCCCATTCTATCTTTACAGCCTCGACCAGATTACCGCGAACTACAAGGCGTACGAAGCCGCACTGGAAGGGATCGAATCCATCATAGGGTACGCCATCAAAGCGAACAATAATCTGGCCATTCTAAAACACCTCCGTGGATTGGGCAGCGGGGCGGTGTTGGTAAGCGGAAATGAACTACGTATCGCGCTTGCCGCCGGATTCGACCCGGAGGAGATGGTACTGAATGGGAACGGCAAAACTCTTCCCGAGTTAACCCTCGCCGCACAACACGGGGTGATGATAAACGTCGACAGTGAATTCGACTTCAGGCACATCCAGCACGCGGCAAGGACAACCGGGAAAACGGTTAACGTACTAATACGAATCAATCCGGATGTCGATCCCCAAGTACATCATTACGTCTCCACTGGCATAAAGAACTCTAAATTTGGCATCAGAAACGAAAAACTGCACTGGTTTCTTGATCAGATAAAGGACGATTCCAGCCTTAATCTCATCGGGGTACATTGTCACCTCGGATCGACGATTAAAAAGACGGGCATTTTCCGCGATGCGACCGAATTGATGATGGATTTCATCGACGTCATCCGCGATCAAGGATTTGGCGTTAAATATCTTAACATCGGCGGTGGACTGGGAATCGACTACGAGCGAACCGGCGAGGAGATACCGACGCCTGAAAATCTGATTCATTCCATTCGAGACCTCTTGACGGACGATGTCGCGTTAATTATCGAACCGGGACGCTCCATCATCGGTAACACGGCAGTTATGGTAAATCGCGTGGTCGGTGTCAAAACGAACGGGAATAAACACTTCATCGTAACTGACGGCAGCATGGCGGAATTAATCCGACCAAGCCTTTACGATACCTACCAACACATCGAATTCATCGAACCGATTGACGCCGAGATTGAGGCGTACGATGTCGTAGGACCGGTTTGTGAATCCGCCGATTTCCTCGGCAAAGATCGCTCATTACAAACCCCTCATGAGGGCGCGGGATTGGTCGTACATGACGCAGGGGCTTACTGTTATGCGATGAGTTCCAACTATAATTTAAAGATGCGACCTCCGGAGTACCTCGTGGATGGTGAGGACCTCATCGAGATTCGCCGCGCGGAAAATCTGGAGGATTACATGCGGCTGTTTGAAACAACCTGATATAGTTAGGGGTTATCTATTAGAAGTCGTGGTTGTTTTGCGGAATTGCTTTCCCTCTGGTAACACTCGACATTGCTGGGATCTCTATCGCGGTCGTTATCCACTCCCTTGATCCGCTGGAGTGCAGACGCGGGGAGGAATCCTTTTCTATTGACATCTCACTCCGCTGGAGTGAAACCATGCTACGGAGGAACGCTTTTTCATAGCTAGGTTCTGTTGACATTTGAAAATTGAGCCAAAATTGATTCACTTGAGACAGTATGTAGGTGCAACCACAAGGGTTGCACCTACATTGGGTCAATTTCCGTAGGGGATCTCTACCGCCTTCGCTATTCGCTCAGTTGGTGGTTGGGTTTCCCAACCCGCTGGGCGAGGAGACCTCGCCCCTACGATTGAGACTTATCGGCGAATTATGGACACACCTTACATGAATCTCAACAGTACCAAGTCATAGAACGAAAATTACTTGTCATTTGATGATGTACGATACACATTGCACTCCGCTGGAGTGCGGAGATTGGACGAATTACGGTTCTATTGACATTGCATCCGCTGGAGTGCAGAAATGAGGTTCGTCGCCATCTACAGACATTGGGTGTCTCTATCGCAGAATATGCTGTCGCGCGCACAATTCGCTTGCTTGCGCCATTCAAGGAATGGTGGGCAGTGCCCACCCTACAACTATTCACTCACTTGATCCGCTGGAGTGAAACCATTCTACGGAGGAACGCTTTTTAAAGGCGAACCAAGGAGCCAAAAACGAGGGATGTTTGCTGAAAGAATCATTCCTATAGGAATATTGAAGTGCCAAAAGATCTTCTTGCCGAATTTGCAAAGAATTGCACGACTGTAAACTCATGAAATGGAAGAGGTGATACTAAAATGCGAAGTTTAATCGTCACGACCCTTATAGTTTGTTCTTTAGCATTACAGAGTTGCGCTGATGATGCAGGCGAACCGATGATGCCCGACAGGAGCGTCGATCCGACACTCCCGGTTGCACCCAACTTTACACTTTTGAATACCGAGCTTGAGGAAACGACCCTCACGGACTTTAGCGGCAAAATAGTTTTGCTGGATTTCTGGGCAACATGGTGTAAACCTTGCGAAGAGGAGATTCCGATCTTCATAGAGCTTTACGATGAATACCGCGCACAGGGACTAGAGATAGTTGGAATCTCTCTCGATGATGAACGTTTGACGGTGGTGGAACCATTTATTGAGAGACTGGGTGTAAATTATACAATCCTTCTCGGTGAAGCCGAGTTGATTGGCTTGTATGAGATCATGGTGATGCCGTCTGCATTCCTGATCGATCGCGATGGAAGAATCGTTAAACCATTTCACGGACCGCAAGGAAAAAAGGAAGTTTACGAAAGGGAACTGAAGAAACTGCTATGACGAACCGACGAACCCCTACAGATCTGTTGCTGATTCTATTTAGCTCGATGCTCATCGCAGTGGTAGGGTGCAGTGAGAGCGAGCCAACGATCACGACGGATGAGGTCACTATAGACGAAGGCACTAAGGATTTAACAGACGAGCAGCCGTCAGTAGAAACCACCGCCAGAATTCGAGGGCTGTTGGTGGATCAAGGAACGAAGAAAACCTTGGGTAACACTCGCGTCCAGCTTGTCGACAGCCAAGGCATGGTTCGGGAAGCCTTAACAACGCAAGCGGGAGTCTTCGAGTTTGAAGGCCTTCCCTCCGGTGAAAAGTTTACGGTGGTGGTTGAACTCGATGACTATGAGAAGCATGAAACTGTCGTCAACGCCATCGGTGCCGGTGAAACCGAAAGGATTACGGTCAATCTTGTATCGATTCTCATGATGGAGGACCTGCCTCCGGGCGACGGGCTGAGTGTCGGCTCCAAGGCACCGAATTTTGTTCTTAGGGATGGCGATGGCAAAGCCCACTCGCTTGCCAATTACGCTGGCAAACAACGTGTGATACTGCTATTTGACCGGGGCGCGTGGTGACCGTTCTGCACTTTGCAATTCGGCGAATTGCAAAAGAGCTATCAGGCAATTAAGGCACAGAACGCGGAGCTTGTTGCCATTACTACGGATGCGCAGGCGGTAGTAAAGGACACCGCAAATAAGTTCGGACTTAGATTTGTCACGCTCTCTGATCCCAATAGACTGGCGATCAACGCGTATAACGCCGCGGACCCGTTCAATCCGCGCATTGCGCGACCGCAGTATTACATAATTGATGAAGCCGGGATTATCCAATGGAAGTTCCTAGATGAGCGCAAGGTTGGCCGGCTACCAGCTCCCAAGGTGGTAGAGGCGTTGAAGAACTTGTAATACCATTTCTATATATTGACAGTGCATTAATGGCGATGATCAAACTTTACCAAAGCGGGGCAAGGGGATCTCTATCGCACGCGCTATTCGCTTGTTTGATTCCCGCCTACGAGGATTGGTGTGAAGAGCAACAGTGGGTATGGGTCGTGTCATAATAGTATAATGAAAAACACTATATGCACTATTATTCAAGCGAAATGGTATAAGAGGGATTGCGCATATGTCTAACACGGCGGAGCCAGTCGACCACTCCGTGTCTGATCCGATTGTCACACAGATCTTGGCTGATTGCGCGCAGGTTTCGGGAAAACTCCCCTCCCCGCCAGAAAACGATACTAAACGCTTGACTCGCAGGGGTTTCGTGAAAGGCGCTATCGGGGCAGGGGTCGCTGCCAGCGTATGGGCTAAGATCAGCTCCACATCATCGGCGCAGCTTAATCAATCATCTGCGGACGGCGAAACACAGGAACAGTTGGTGCCTATTGTCGAGGTCACAAGCGAAAAAGCTTGGAAGGACGACCTCCTTGATGAGCAGATTGTAAGCGAGATGATGGACCGGGCAATAATGAAATTGGCTGGCCGCGATTCCGTCAAGGAGGCGTGGAAAGATTTCGTGCTTCCGGCTGATATCGTCGGGATCAAAATCAATCCTCTTGCCGGAAAACAGTTTAGCACGCACCGGATTGTTGTTGACAAAATCGTGGAGGGTTTGTACGGCGCGGGGGTTCTCAATAACCAGATTATAATCTGGGATCGATTTGAGGCACACCTCATCAATGCCGGGTATAAGATAAATCGAACCGATAAGGGGGTTCGAGTCTACGCCACGGATAGTGCGGGAGTCGGTTACGACGATGAGGTATTCTATGAGACCAATAAGGACAGCAAAATCCGGCGCGAAAAGGGAAGTATGAAATCCCGGTATTCCAAACTTGTCACGCGCGACCTAGACGTAATCATCAATGTTCCCGTGATGAAGCATCACGCCATGACGGGCGTTAGCGGGTGCTTGAAGAACCTCGCGTTCGGCAGCGTCGATAACACGCGCCGTTTCCATTCGAGCCCGATTCACGGCGACCCCGCGATCGCAGAGGTTTTTGATCACGAGATCCTCAGAGACAAGGTGGTTTTGAATATAGTTGACGGGCTTCTCGCTTCCTTTGACGGCGGTCCAGTCTATGATCCGAAAGGGGAATGGAAATACGGCGGGATTCTCATGAGTAGAGACCCGGTGGCACTGGATCAGGTTTTGCTACAATCTGTCGGAGACAAACGCGAGGACATGGGTTTGCCATCAATCACGCGCTTATCCAATCACATCCGCAGCGCATGGCGGGCGGGTATAGGCACCAATGACCTTGACGAGATGGATTTCCAACAGCTTAAGGTGTAGCGCGATGATGGGTGAGAATCCAAGCGATGCCCATTTCGTTTTCGAACGTATAAATTGATCTTCCAAATTATGACTCGACCAATTGCCATACTGACCGCACTCGCCTTCGCAGCTATCGGATGTGCAGTAGTTGGCAAGGTCAATCCGAGCGGTGACCATGTTATTATCTCAGGGCTGGTGTGCACATCTCCTCAAATGGTGGACGGAGATCCTAGAACAGGCGACACCGTCTACATTGAAGGAAGCATGGGCGTCGGCGAACGAAGTGTCACTACTCCAGACTCCCCGTACGCTGACATGTTCGCTCCTACAACCGTGACTCTGCCCGAGAAACGTAGGGTGGTCATGATTGTTCTCCACGCCGAAAACCTGACCAACTTCAAAGTGCTAGCTCGAGACGGCAGAGAATGGAAGGAGTTACAGAGATTTCGCGGGAACAGACTGAACCGCGTTGCGGTTACAGTATCGGCGGTAACCGACAAGATACGGATTATTGCTATAGACTTTGGACAGATTCGAGGGCGTAACCGCCCTGAAATCCAAGAAATAGAGGTATATGGTGCACCGAAGGGTGGGTAATCCCAAGGCACTAATCCTTAACGTTGAACGATCACATCTTCTTTCTGATAAAGCGTTTCAGAATGCGGGGTGCGGATCATCACTAATCACGATTCATTAATATTGGAGAAGCTATCATGCGATTAAATTGGTTTAACACTTGGGCACTTCTGATCATAGCGGCATTGGTTACTCTATCAGGCTGTGTGACTACTTTCACGCCAACCGGTCAATTTCAGGTTGGTTTGACGCAATCGGCAAACGAGAGTCTACCGGAGGTGCTTGCGGACTTTGAAACGAGTGAAGAGAGCAGTGTTGCCGGTGATGTCACCAAGAAATCGAGTAGCAGTTGCGCCGGCGGCGTGTGCACGATATATTGAGAAATGAGGAGGGTAAATCCGATGAAATGGAGACTGTGGTGTCCTGTTCCCGTGTTCCTAGCAGTGGCTCTAACCCTCGGTTGCAACGGCTCTGCAAAACACTCTAAGACGTATGTGTTTACAACTGACGCGGCGCGAGCGACTGCGCCTCAAGCTCCGCCAGAACAGTCCTTTGGTCTTGAACTGCCTTTCCTTCCACCGCAGCATCCGCCTATCGCGATTGCCCCCGAAGCCGATCTTCATATTCAACACCTCGGCGTAGCACCCGATCCGTACAGGCACTTGAAAATACTCGCCGCGACGCCCGAACCGGGAATTGGTTATAAGATGCCTGTGGCAACACCGGAACAGGGCACCGATTACAAGATGCTCGTTATTCCGGAACAAAGGCAAAGACCTCACGCCATCGGACAGCAAGGCGCGCCTCCTACAGGTGTAGTTCCGTATGTGCCGGGGGGCCCGCCCATACCACGGAGACCAAATTTCCAACAACGAGATAACTCGAAATGACAAAACAGGAAGTTCTTCAAGAATTGGAATCGCTCGGTACGGCACAAAATCGGAAAGTTTATAGGCGTCACGGGGCGTGCGAGAATCTTTACGGCGTCAGTTTCGCCAACTTAAGAAGGATGGCGAAACAACTCAAGATCAACCACGCTTTGGCACAAGAATTGTGGTCAACCGAGATTCACGAGGCTCAACTCCTCGCGAGCATGATTGCCGATCCGGTAACGGCGGAGGAGAGCTTGGTGGATAGGTGGATAACGGAATTGGCTGACCGGATCGTGACAAGTGAATTGACGGTTTTTGTCAGCAAGACACCATTTTTCCAGGCGAAAACGGAGGAGTGGCTCGATTCAGAAGATGAGTGGATTGGGCGAGCGGGCTGGCAACTCTTGGCACTGCTTGCAATGAACGACGAGGACTTGCCGGACTCTTACTTCGACGGTTACCTTGAGATTATAGAGCGGGACATTCATACGCAGAAAAACATGACACGGGATGCCATGAACTCGGCGCTAATTGCGATTGGCATCCGCAACACTGCGCTGGAAAAGAGGGCTCTGTCAGCCGCGAAGAGGATAGGTAAGGTAGATGTCGATCACGGCGAGACAAGCTGTAAAACGCCAGACGCCGCAGAGTACATTCGCAAAACAGTTGCACGCCAAAAACAACGTAAGAAACGGTTGAAACCCTGTTGAAGTGTCCCCGCTGCCGATTTCAACTCCTACGCTCGCAGAATTGTAGTCTGTCCGCCTTTGCGCGTTATGAGTAGCTTGTTGTAACCGCACGCGATGGCCCGCTTCGTACCAGTCGTGACCGTCAGTCCGCCATCCAGTTTCCAGTTTTTGGAGCGGTGGATCTCCCTACGACTTCCTATTTCAACCTCCCCGCATTTCTACACATCCCCGGTTAGCTCATGAAGTCTCTGCAGATGCTCATTGTCCGCGATGACGATGAATGCATCGCCTTGCTCCAGTCCCAGATCGGCTGCCGGGTTATATTGAAACCTGCCCTGCCGGTTTCGGATTGCCACCGTAACCAAACCGGTGCGATCCTGAATATTTGCCTCATCGAGTGTCAATCCGATTAACTGAGAGTCCTTCCGGATCACGGATTGGGTAAATCGCGTGGTTTCCTGGTGCTTGATCATAATATCCAAAAGATCAACCACATCGGGGCGCATCACGCGAGACGCCAACCGCACACCACCAATCTGATCCGCCAAAACGACATCCGCAGCCCCCGCCTTCAACAGTTTAGGAGGCGAGTTATCCTCGACCGCCTTCGATACGACCCGTAAATTGGGATTTAACTGCTTTGCGGACAGAACGGTGAACAGATTATCCTGGTCTCTGGAGAGACTGGAGATTAATCCGCGCGCTCGATCAACGCCAGCGCGGTTGAGCACCTCATCGTCCGTGGCATCACCGGCAACGTAAAGAAAATCTCTTGTCTCCAGCAGCTGTGCGATTCGGGAATCCTCACGCTCAATGCCAACGAAATCCACCTCCATCTGAAGTAATTCATCAAGCGCATGGACGCCCGTGTCTCCCAATCCGCAGATAATGTAGTGATTAGATAGTCTATCAATCGAGTTTCTCATTTTTCTTCTCCGAAAAATCTCATGCAATTGCCCCTCTATGATAAAGGCGGTCGCAGAGCTAATGCTGTAAGCACAAACACCGAACCCCCCGATTAGCAACAAGACCGTGAAGGCCCTGCCAGCAGGGGACATGTCTCCATCGTCGTATCCCACGGTAGTCAATGTGATGACGGTCATAAATATGGCGTCAAATACTGACCAGTTCTCGTCCGCGTTATTTCGCTCGGTGATTGAATAACCCACAACTCCCGTGAGAAAAACACAAACAAGAGCGGAAAATGCGATAATAAGGTTTCGTCTGTGGTTCAATGTTGACTCCTCAGAATTCTATTCATGAATTTTCAATAAGGCGCATGTCCAGGCGCAGCAAGATCATTCCGATGGGCGTAGAAATGTCCTCGGTGGCATCCAACCAGCGCGAAAATGGAAAGGGATTGTTGTAAATGGGAAAGGAATATGTGACGGGATGGTGCCGCAAGTTTGAACTCACTCTTATCGTTACGTGCGTCGAGTCGGTAGAACTATCTGCATATGGCGAGTTAGCCTCCCTGAACGGCGTGGATGATTTCAATCTCGCTGGTAGGCGGAATCTTCAGTTCCTGCCACCGTTTTCTGGGAATCACCTCAAGGTCGAGTGCAACGGCAATCCCAGGCTGCGACGGATCAATCTGCATATCCAGTAGCAGTTGCTGCACCGTCAAGCCCTGCTGAACAGTTCGCGGTTCGCCGTTGATTCGAATGTCCATTGGTAACGTCCTTCATGCCGACCCGGTGATGGATTCGTGGAACCGCGACAACGGAAACGGCGTTATAACCGCGTTTGGATGTCCCGTCAAGATGAGGGAAGAAATCTCACGCGCCGTGACCGGCGTGAGAAGGATGCCGTTCCGGTAGTGCCCGGTAGCCATAATCAGGTTATCAACAGAAGTCTTGCCGAGGATTGGTGCGTTGTCCCGACTTGCGGGGCGCAGCCCCGCCCATGTCTCCAAAACCGGGAGGTCGTAAATACCCGGTACCGCCTCCCATGCACTTCTTAGCAACTCAAACAAACCGCCTGCGGTGAGTTGGGTGTCGAATCCCATCTCCTCGCTAGTTGCACCAACGATGAGCCTGCCGTTTGCTTTCGGCACGAGGTAGGCGTTTGTGTTGTACTTCGCTCGCGGGGTACGAATTACCTTTCGTGGTGCGATCCCGGCCTCCATCCGTAGCGCAAGCATCTGCCCCTTGACGGGGCGAACAGGCGGTGAAATGGGATCCGGCAAACCCTTGATGTCGGCGGACCAACACCCAGCCGCAAGAACAACTGCATCAATTTCGTGTAGTCTGTCCTCTGCCCATACACCGCGCACGCTTCCGTTGTGCACTTCGATTTTCGTGATGCAAGTGTTCTCCGATAGCGTCCCACCCGCTTTCTGAAAAGCGGTAATCAAGGCACTCACCATCAGCCGATTATCAACCTGATGATCGTCGGTACACGAGATAGCGGCACTGATATGCGGCGACAGGAGCGGTTCGATGTCGCGTGCTTCCGCGCCTGTCAACCATTGAGCGTTGAGTCCAAGGAGTCTTTGGGAATCGTAGAAGTGTTGGAGCAATCCGGCGTCGTCCCGATCGACGCCCACGATAAGCGTCCCTTCTCGGCGGTACCCTACGCACATCTGGCTGTCAGCTTCCAGTTCGCGTACCCACTCCGGATAGAGTCGGAGACTAGCGCTGCCAAGTTCAAGCAACTCCTGCTCCTCGAAATGGACTTCGGCGATGGGCGCAAGCATTCCCGCGGCCGCCCACGACGCCGCACGTCCAGCACGGTCACGTTCATAGATCGTGACCTCACATCCCGACTTCGCGAGCTGCCAGCCGATACCAAGCCCGATTATCCCGCCGCCAATGATGCCGACGCGCTCCTTCGAACCCCGCATAGGTAATGATCCGGTAATTCGTGTGTTATCTGTGGGGCGGGTGTAGGATCAAATGACTGGAAAAGTAACCCGGTAGAGATCTCTTCCGAGTCAGATCTTCCAGCCGCCCTTGCTCAATCGGCCGCCTGCTCTTCAGAAGCCGGTTGATAGACTTCCGCTCCCAGTTGATTGAATTCCTCGCTCTTCTCCGCCATTCCGGCGGCAAGAGCCTGCTCCTCGCTCATGCCCTTTTCTTGAGCATACTTGCGAACGTCTTCCGTAATCTTCATCGAACAGAAGTGCGGACCGCACATCGAGCAGAAATGGACGGTTTTCGCGGAGTCGCTTGGCAGTGTCTCGTCGTGGTACTCGCGGGCGGTATCCGGGTCAAGACTCAAGTTGAACTGATCTTCCCACCGGAACTCGAAACGCGCCTTTGAAAGCACATTGTCGCGCTCCTGCGCACCGGGATGCCCCTTCGCGAGGTCGGCGGCATGAGCAGCAATCTTGTAGGCGATGACCCCTTCCTTCACGTCATCTCGATTCGGCAAGCCGAGATGTTCCTTTGGGGTGACGTAACAGAGCATGGCGCACCCGAACCAGCCAATCATCGCGGCACCAATCCCGCTGGTAATGTGATCGTAGCCCGGGGCGATATCCGTTGTCAAAGGACCAAGCGTATAGAACGGCGCTTCGTCGCAATGTTTCAGCTGCAGGTCCATGTTTTCCTTGATGAGGTGCATCGGAATGTGACCCGGACCTTCAATCATGACTTGGCAATCGTGTCCCCATGCAATCTGGGTGAGTTCACCCAAGGTCTCCAACTCGGCGAATTGCGCTTCATCGTTCGCGTCGGCGATCGCGCCGGGACGCAGCCCGTCCCCGAGCGAGAACGAGACATCGTAGGTCTTCATGATCTCGCAGATTTCATCGAAATTGGTGTAGAGGAAACTCTCCTGATGATGCGAGAGACACCATTTTGCCATGATGCTACCACCGCGTGACACAATTCCGCATGATCTGTTCGCCGTGAGAGGAATATAGGGCAGCCGAACGCCGGCATGAATCGTGAAATAATCAACCCCCTGTTCCGCTTGCTCGATCAGTGTATCGCGATACACGTCCCACGTCAGTTCTTCGGCTTTTCCGCCGACCTTTTCGAGCGCCTGATAAATTGGCACCGTGCCGATGGGAACCGGCGAATTGCGCAGTATCCATTCGCGGGTTTCATGGATATTCTTGCCCGTTGACAGATCCATAACCGTGTCGGTTCCCCACTTGGTCGCCCACCGCATCTTTTCTACCTCTTCCTCAATCGAAGATGCGACCGCGGAGTTGCCGATATTCGCGTTGATCTTTACGAGGAAATTCCTGCCGATAATCATCGGCTCGGATTCGGGATGGTTAATGTTGGCGGGAATTATTGCACGACCGCGGGCCACCTCGTCGCGCACAAATTCCGGGGTGATGTGATCGGGCAGCGGAGCGCCGAATGATTCGCCGGTGTGTTGGTGGTTCAATGCGTTTCGCGTGCGATGGTCGCCATCAATTGCATCAAAGGCTTTCTGCCGCCCCAAGTTCTCGCGGATAGCGATGAATTCCATCTCCGGTGTTACGATGCCGCGTTTCGCATAATGCATTTGCGTCACGTTCCCACCTGCTTTGGCGCGAAGCGGTTTTCGCTTTAACCCCGGAAAATATTCCAGTCCGCCCTTGGCTTTTTCGCGCGTGCTCGCATATTGCGCGTGACCTTTCGTCAGGTAGCCGTTGTCCTGAGGTTGAACCTCGCGGCCATCGTATTCCTCGACATCTCCGCGACCAAGAATCCACTCCCCGCGCAATGGAGCTAACCCCGACCGTACATCGCACTGCTGTGAATCATCTCCCCACGGACCGCTCGTGTCGTAGACATGGATTGATTCATTCGTTTCTGTCTTTCCATCTGTCAACTGTGTCGGCTGAAGCGCGATTTCACGCAAAGGTACACGTATATCCTCGTGCATCGCACCACGAACGTATACTTTCTCGCTATTCGGAAAAAATCCGTTTTTGCTTTCCATCGGTTCGTTGGAACTCATAGTGATAACCTCCTAACTAAGGCCAAGCATGTTGAAGTTGCCTCAATCCATGTAGGACCCAAAAGGAAATTGAGTCCAATCCGAAACGTCCAAATCATCCAATTCCAATCTAACATAAATAAAGCCGCCTCCCAGCTAAGGAAAGCGGCTCGTTGAAACGAAAGCCCAATTGTGAGGTACAAAAGGCTTTTGTTTCTTCAACTTGTGTCTTCCTACGCTGGTATAATCCAGGTCAGGTTCAAAGGGTGTGTTCTCAGCTCTTGAATTGGCTCAAAAGCACCCCCAACGGATGCGCATTAAATTTTTCGTTAAGTGTTGCTTCTTAGATCCAAGCTACAGTTTCACTCTCATATTATCACGGAATCCTAAGGTCTATCTATCCCGGAAAGGTTGGCGTCAGGCATCTACTCGACCATCACAAAAAACTGAAAAATGTGCGCTACTTTTCCAATTTTTCTACTAAGGCAACTCACGAAACTCAGCGACCTGTCGCAATGTACATGCTATTTCTTCTCCGCGTGTTGTAAAAGGTGCGCTTTGTAGTCTTTATTTAGCTCCCTAATCTCCGATCGGATTTCGCGCGTCCTTTCATCAAATCTCTCGTGAATAGTGTGGGTGTTTGCTTCAATTTTGTCTGCGAGCTTTGCGATTTCCATTCGCATCTGACGCATATCCTCTCGGATTTCCTTAGTGACCGCAAGGGTTGAGTCAATCCCTTGATTTATCTGCTTTTGGAGATTATCATCGCTTCTATTGACATCAGCCTTGCTCGGAAAACGCCATCCCAACAAGAATATCGTGATTCCGACGCCTAATACAGTAACGAGCGGGGACCACTCTTTCAACTGGGCTAGCAAATCTTCCACTGTTCGAGTCTCTGATTATTGTCTATCTTCTACTGCCACGTTCTCATTAGAGCATTCTCTTGCCCTTTCATATTCCGAGAATCGTCACGTCGTCCATTTGCAACCTATTTAGCACTCAATGTTCAATTGCGCGATAATTCGCCGACTGATGGGAAGCGCAACTTTAACTCAATCGTACTCATACGCCTCCTTACAACATCAACTTTCGGCAAAATGGATTCTACAGTAACTGTAAGCGAAAAGTCAAGCAAAATCGTTATTTTGACTTGACGGTATTTTCGGTCAAATGATACTATTTTTGGTGGGTGAACTATCGGCGCCCATTGTCGCGCCAATGGATAGCCACTCTTCATAAACGACATAAATGTTACACCACCACTCCATTAGTTGAAAAGCGTGTAGGAGTCAATCGACATGATTGAAGTCAAGAATCTTACCAAACGCTATGGTCCAACCGTTGCCGTAGATAATGTGTCTTTTAGTGCTACGGCGGGAGAGGTATTGGGATTCCTTGGACCAAATGGCGCGGGCAAGACAACAACCATGCGTGTGCTGACCTGTTATCTCTCCGCCGACGAGGGGAGCGCCACGGTTGACGGATATGACGTGTTCGACGAATCGGTCGAAGTCCGAAAACGGATCGGTTATTTGCCCGAAAGCGCACCGCTATATACGGATATGGGCGTGATAGACTATCTCAAATTCATCGCGCAGGTACGGGACATTCCCAAGAGTCAGCGACAGCCACGGACGAAAGAGGTCATAGATATTTGCGGTCTTGAAAGCGTCATTCAGAAGGACGTAGGTGAGTTATCGAAGGGCTATCGTCAACGATTGGGCTTGGCTCAAAGCCTCATCCACGATCCGCCGATCCTGATCATGGACGAACCGACCTCCGGCTTGGATCCCAACCAAATTATCGAGATTCGCAATCTTATCAAGGATATCGGCAAGGAAAAGATGGTAATCTTTAGCACGCACATTCTGCCCGAAGTTTCGGCGACGTGCAGCCGCATTCTGATTATCAATGACGGTAAGATTGTTGCCAACGGCAGTCCGGAGAGTCTAGCTGAACGCGCCAAAGGCGGAGAGGTCGTGGATATCACCATCCGAGGAGCTGCGGAAGAAATTGAAGCCAAGCTACGGGATTTGGATTATATTAATGAGTTTAACCGCGTGAACACGACTGATGGATTGAATAGCTACCAGATCTCTTCGGCACAAGGAAAAAACGCCGCCGAGGAGTTGTTCCAATTCGTGGTTCAGAACGGTTGGAGTTTAACAGAGCTACGCCAACAATCGGCCAGCTTAGAAGATGTGTTCCGAGAATTAACGGGTGAATCCAGCAACAGGGAGGTGGCAGCGTAACGGATTATGAACAACATTGCGGCAATTTTTAAGAAAGAATTCAGAAGCTACTTCAACTCGCCTATCGCGTATATCTTTATAACGTTCTTCCTCGCCCTATCCGCATGGTTCTTCTTTCGCGGCTTTTTCATCATCAGTCAAGCGAACATGCGCGGTTTTTTTACCGTCATGCCTTGGTTATACCTATTCTTTATCCCCGCGGTCACGATGAAGTTGTGGGCAGAGGAGCGGAAACTTGGCACGGTAGAGATTCTGATGACCTTGCCGATAAAAGACTACGAGGTAGTCCTCGGGAAATACCTTGCGAGTTTTGCGTTACTCGGCGTGACGATCCTGTTGTCGATCTCGCTTCCGATCGCAGTCGCCTCGCTCGGAAATCCTGACGGCGGCCCCATTCTAGGAGGGTACATCGGCTTGCTACTGATGGGAGCGGCTTATCTCTCGATAGGGCTGTTCGCCTCCACCCTGACCGAGAATCAGATTATCAGCTTCATCGTGGGAATCGGGTTGTGTTTCATACTTCTTATCATTGGGGAAGATATTGTGCTTTTCAACGTGCGGAGTGCGTGGTTGGCTTCCCTTTTCAGCTATCTCGGACTGGGCACCCATTTCAGCAGCTTGCTCCGCGGTGTGCTCGATTCTCGGGATCTCATCTACTATTTTTCCCTGATCGGTTTCTTCCTCTATCTAAGTACGTTAAGAGTTCACATGCAGAAAGTGGGGTAGGTTATGGCGAAGAAAACATGGATACACGGCAGTAATGCCCTGGCTTTTGCGCTCGTCATTCTTCTAATTCTCGCGGTTATTAACTTCCTTTCATACCGTAGATTTGTTCGAGCGGACCTTACGGAAGACAAGCGGTACACTATTTCGGATTCGACGAAAAACGTCCTGAAACGACTGGACGATGTTGTAACCATTAACGCTTACTATTCCAAGGAGCCGGCGCAAGTAGCCGAGAGACGCCGCAAGGTTCGTGATGTACTCGATGAATACCGCGCCTTCTCGAATAAGTTGCAGATCAACTTCATAGATCCCGCCGGTTTTGATGAGGGTGAAAAACAGGAACTAAGATTCAGACGCATTCAAGAACTGCAGGTAAACGTCATTCAAAAGGACAAAGCCGAGGTTGCAAACGTCTACATGAGCGTCGCAGTGGCTTACGGCGGAAGAGAGGAGGTACTTTCCGAGGTAACGGACACCGCCACACTTGAATACGATCTGACCTCCGCCATTCTCAAAGTTACCACCAAGGAAGCGAAAACAGTAGGGTTCTTGTCAGGCCACGAAGAGTTTGACATTGACGACCAAAACTTTGCGGGGTTGCGCGCGCAGTTAGATAAGAATCAAAACGGTCAGTACAATGTCAGAAAGGTGACAATCGAAAACGGGGAGGAGATTGATACGGCTGTCTCGACGTTGGTTATCGCGGGCCCCAAGAGCGTATTGACGGAACGTGAAAAGTATGAGATCGATCAACACATCATGCGGGGAGGGCGAGCGGTATTTCTGATTGATTCCATTCGTACTCAGGAGTTCGGACTACAAGCAACGCCGTTGTCTACCGGATTAAATGATCTCCTTGAACACTACGGCGTCAAACTCGGCAACAACCTCGTACTAGACCAGTCAAATGAAATGACCCAATTCCGCATGGGGAGGGGCGTCACGATTCAACCGTACCCGTACTTCATTGCGGTACTCAATCAGTACCGGTACAGGTCGGGGGAAAGTTCCGAAGGCTTATCAAACGAACACATTATCACAGGGCAGCTGGAAAAGTTGGTGCTTCCTTGGACAAGCTCGCTTGAACTGTTGCCAATAGAGGGCGATGTTATTCAGTCAACGACGCTGGCGAGAACGAGCAACTCTGCTTGGACAACCCAAAGTCCCTACAACCTCGATCCCGGCGCCCCGACCAATCAATTTAGTCCATCGGGATCTACATCCACCGCGTACACCGTAGCGGCGGCATTATCGGGCATATTTAAGAGTTTTTATGCCGGCAAAGAGATCCCTGCCCCCGAGATCGATGAATCCGAGGCTACCGAGACACCAACATCGGTCACGGAGGATCGGGAAACGAAAACGGAAAGCGAACCGACGCAGATTGTTGTCGTGGGGAACTCAAAATTCTTGGAACAGGGTCGCCCGGGAGGACAGCTTTTTTTCCTTAATATGGTAGATTGGCTTACGCTGGGGGAAGACCTAATCAGTATCAGATCGCACGCCATTACGGATCGACCGTTGAGGGAGGTATCGGAAAGTGAAAAGACCTTCATCCGGTTTATCTGTGTATTCGGCATTCCACTGATTGTAATAGCGTTCGGGCTACTTCGATACTTCTTGCGAAGGAGAGCAAAGCGGTTGGTTGAAACATACGCAACCGTGTGAATCGGAATATGAAAACAAAACAACTTCTAATCTTACTCGGTATACTTGTCGTTTTGGTCGTGATCGTCGGGCTTGTCGAAAACCCGTTCGCCAAAAGCGAATACGCGAAAAAGATGGAAGCGGCTACGCTGCTTTTCCCTAACTTCAATAAAGAAAATGTGGTGAAGATTGAGATTACCGCGACCGGCGAAACAACAACCCTTACCAATGAGAACAATCAGTGGCTTGTGGCGTCGATGGACAACTATCCAGCCGATTCCGAAGGTGTTGCCGACGTTCTGGACAAGGTAACCGAACTCAAAACAACCGGCTTGGTATCCGAAAATCCGGAGAAACAAGCAGAATTCGAAGTGGATAGCTCCGGCGCCGAGGCAAAGCTACTAGACGCTAATGGTAACGTGTTAGCCCACCTCTTCCTTGGCAAAACCACGCCGGGCTACTTGAGCAGTTACGTGCGCGCGGCGGATTCCAACAGGGTGTATGTCGGGAAAGGAAACCTCAAAGCCACCTTTGACAAGGGGACTCGGACGTGGAGGGACCGCACAATCTTCCGCTTCAACAAGGGCGATGTCACCCACCTCACCATCAAGTCGGAGGAGGAACAGATAGAACTCCAGATGGATGCGGAGAGCAAATGGCAGATGATCAAGCCGGAAGCATTTCCCGCTCTTGAGGCTGAACTTGATGCACTGTTGGACAGCTTGAGTGAATTGGATACGGACGATTTTGCGGAGGCAACAGATTTATCGGAGTATGAGCTTGATCCCCCAAAATCCTCGGTGCTGGCAAAGTTGAATGACGGTTCAACCAAGCTCCTCCTGATCGGAAAAGAGGAAGGCGGCAAGCATTACGTAAAACGCGAGGACAAAGACCCGGTCTTTATGCTCTTCCAATACAAGATTAACCAACTCCTGAAAAAGTCTGACGATCTGAAGGACGACTCACCGGTTGTGGAAGATGAAACAGCCGAATCGGATGAGAGCGAATCGGGGGAGGGAGAATAAAAGGATGGAAGAGTGGAAGGATGAGAAACTGAATCGTCGAAGGAACGTGAATCGTGGTTATCGAAAGTTAAGAACCTGGCAGATGGCGATAGATTTGTATGCTTTCCTGTATGAAAAAGTTGGGGAAATTCCAGGTCGCCTGTATCGCTTAATCGCACAGATTTTGGATTCCGGAGCGTCAATTTCGGAGAATATTCCCATGGACTCGGAAGGGAAGGTGCGCTCTCGAATTTGAACCAACTACCACTCTTCCAATCTCTATTCGCTTAGTCGTTCCACAGTCAAATAATACGCCCCAGCTAACCGATTCCCTTCTTCGTCATACCACCAACTCTTCACCTGTGTAGCTCCTTCGGTAAGTACTGTGTAGAAGGAAACATGCGTTGCCCCGTCCTGTAATTGTTGTGTCTGTTCCTCACTGCCCACTCGCAACCAAGCCGACGACACCGGGAGCGCCGCCCCTTCCGGAAATGCCCCGTCAATCCCGCTCATGACGGGCGCTGGAGCAGCAATGCCCAACCCCGATTCCTCTGGCCAGCGTCTCAATGTAAGATTATACAATCCGTCTTGCTCCACATCCACATGCCACGTCCCGCTATCCATGACGCACCCACGGATGTTCTGTTGGTTGTCCGCATAAACTCCCGCCCAATCGCAACTGCACAAGCGAGCCGGATTCTCGTGATTTGACCCAATGGTGATCGGCTGGTATGTCTTCAAGTTATCGCCAACTTCCTCCCACCATCCTTCGTAATAATCTTGCATTCGACCCACCACATCAGGGAATGAAGCAGACACATCTTGAGTTTGCCCAACATCAACAGACACCTCGTATAGTTCAGTGCCGTTCACAAGGCGCCACTTCTGCCAGAGCACCGCCGCGTGGTTCTTTTCCGTCTGTCCGTTAGTGCCTTCGTTGGCATGTCCGTACTGAACGACGGCCATCCGATCGACCAGGGGTTCCGCTTTCTGATGTAGTGTACTCGCAAGGGATAATCCGTCGAACGTCAATCCATCGTCGAGGTGCAAACCACATAGGTCGATCAACGTCGGCAGTACGTCCGTGCTCCGAGTCAGACCGTGAACATCCCGTCCGCCACTAACACCACCGTCGGGCCAGCGCACGAAGCATGGCACCCGGTGCCCGCCATCATAAAGCGATCGCTTTTTCCCGCGCATGCCGGCATTAAACACGTTTTCGCCGGTGGCGGTGCCGTTATCCGTCATGAAAATCAGGATGGCATTCTCACGCAATCCCGTTTCCTTCAGAAATGATTCGAGACGTCCCATGTTCTCGTCGATGTTCGCAATCATGGCGAAGAAACTTGCTTCGGTGTGATCGACCTCGCCTAGGTAGGGCTGCCTGTATTGATCCGGTACCCACAGCGGTGTATGCGGAGCGTTGGTCGCAATGTACGTGAAGAAAGGATCGCCTTGCCGATGGCACCGCTTCATCCAAGCTATAGCCTGCTCGAACCACACGTCCGTGCAGTAACCCCGATACTGCTTGATTTCGTCACGATGGCGGTAATGGTCGTCAAAGTAATCGTTTCCAAAGTAGTCGGGAGCGGACGTAACACCCCATGCTGGATGGTACACGGTCTCGTGGAAGCCCCGGTCCTGAGGCCTGTAGGGATAGTTATCGCCCAAGTGCCATTTGCCGAAGTGAGCGGTATGGTAACCGTTTGCTGCAAAGATATCCGCCATCGTGGGAAGATCGCTGCGGAGCAGTGTGCGTCCCAAGCAAACGAATGTCGCTCCATTGTACAACGCATCTCGTCCGGTCATCAGCTCACCGCGGGTCGGAGTGCACATTGGAGCGACATGGAAATCGGAAAACCGGACACTCTCGGCATGCAGTCTATCTATGCAAGGCGTTCGAACCACGGGATTTCCGAGACACGATAGGTCGCCGTATCCTTGGTCATCCGTCAATACAAAAATGACATTAGGTTGAGACATAGTAGTAGTCACGTATTAACTAAGGAAATCCGCTCATGCCGATCGGATTAATCTCTGCGGTGCAATGCGTGAGAGGATAGGAAGCCAGGAATTCTCAGGTTGTTCATAATGAGATAAACATATCACTATGCACGCTGTTATTCAAGCGGAATGGTAGTAAAACGCTATCCGACGAGGTCGAACGGGGGTTTAAGTCTCATACTTTCACACTCGTAGGAGCAATGCTTTATTCAGGGCGAACTAGTGTATAATGAGTTGGCTCGGACGGAAGGCGCGCAATGAATTGCGCTACTACGAACCGAATCTCTCGGGGGCCTTAATGCATAGCTGAGTTGCATTGGCTATAGAGATTCCTGCGAAGGAGATTTTGAATTGGCAATGCTAATTGACTATGATAGAATGTAGTTGCCAACGCGACCACGGTAGAAGCCGTGCAAGTTTCTGTTCCGTATATTTTATTCGACTTCAAGGAGCGATTCCGTTTGATTGAACTCAACTGGCGGCACTGTTGGATTCTGGCTTTCATATTTGGGATGATTAGTTGTACGCCTCCCGGCAGCAGAAGTGGGAAAATCCCACATATCAAGCTCACCGTCCAAAACACTCTGCCAATCCAACGAAGAGATGTCCCGGTTATAATCTCTCTGAATGAGTTGAGAGAAATCGCTCCGGACTTTTCGTTTGACGCCTACCTCGTTGTCGCTGGCCAACCCCCGGCCGAAATTCCGAGTCAAGCCGACGACTTAAATTACGATGGTCAACGAGATGAACTGGTGTTCCTAGCAGATCTTGAACCCCAGGAGACCAAGGTCTTTACGATCCGCTATACGCCGGATAACCCTATGGCGCTGATGCTTGGATTTCACAAGCGTACACGGGCAGGCATATTCCCGGAATTGGGCGGCATAGCCGCGTTGGAGTCCGAGTTAGTCGCGTTTCGCCTGCTGAAAAACGGCGCAATCCAACCGTATGGTAAGCAAACGGAACTCCTATTTAGTATTGAGTCACGTTTCCAGAGCGACTTGAGTTATCGCAAATCCATCTCGCCGGAACTGCAAAGGGAATTTGACAGAAACAATATTCCGATCGGCCGGAACAACGTTGTCGAGATTCTGAAACCTTACAGTAGTTGGCTGATACGCAGTCAAGACAACCAACACAGGTATTTGGTTCGAAAACGTGCGGATGACCTGAAAATCTACAAGGGGGAGGAACTTTCGATTGATCGGTTGGTGAATCAGACAATCGCACAATCTTACGATAAGAACGCGGGTATGATTCCGCTCACTTCGGAGACAGATTTGGTCGGTTGCGGCGGATTTGCACTATGGGATGAAAGAGCACAGAAACTGCTATTTCCAACTGGCGCAGCGGACTATGTGCGGGTCCTTGCTGACGGTCCCATCAGATCTGTGATCCAACGAATTATTCCGAATTGGCGGCTCGGCAGCGGGACGATGCGACTAACATCAACTGTGATGGTTTACGGCGGCAATCGTTGGCTTGAACACCACATCAACATCCGGGGACTCACATCGAACCATTGGATTGCGACGGGGGTTGCGGCGCTTGACGGCAGAGTTGGGAAAGAGGGAGCCAACGGGTGGTTATGGACCTGGGGTGACACGCCAACTGCGTCCTTCTCTAGCAAGTGCGGTATGGGTGTGATATTCCCTACTGATCAATATCACGGATTTGAGGATTTGCCCTCCCGCGAATCCGGACGTGAGTCGATAGTTGCGCTGTTGCGCCCGAATGAAAACGGCTTTTTGAGTTATTACGCTTTTTCGCTATGGGGTGATGCGGTCGATGGTCTAGGTACAAAGGATGAGTTTGATGAATACGTCCAAATCACTGCAACCGCGCTTAACGCACCCCCGGTGCTGAAACTCTCGACGGACAAATCCGAGAAGGAAAGGAAGGAAAGCGAGGAGAACGGGGAACAAGCGAGTGAGTAACTAGCCGAGGTGGAATGAATAATAAGAGATTGGAGAATAGGAGAGAGTTTTGTTAGCAGAATCAGAGCGTGATCGGGAGGTCGGAATTACGGAGATGTGAGTTCGTATTCTATCCCCAATCTGAATGTTACCGCCGCTCTCTGACGCGCAGTGAATGGACTACTACGAACCGACGGCTCACTTAGCTTTCGGCTTTCGAGAACGTAATAAATGTAGAGACCGGAAATATGCCTTTCTATGGCGAAAACAAAGCGATCTACGGCCCTTCATTCTGAGGAATCAACTGCGAGGAACAAGAACGTATGATTGATAAAGAGGATTGTTTAAGAATAATTGCGAAATATCGGACGGATCAAGTGATGGTTACGAGCATGGGCGCTACCGTCCCCTGGAGTAAATACTCCGACCATCCGTTCGATTACGCCTCTGTGGGGAGCGCAATGGGACACACGGCTGACTTTGCGCTCGGTATAGCTCTGGCACAGCCCGATCGAAAGGTGTTGGCACTAAACGGAGATGGGAGCATGTTGATGTGTCTTGGCACGCTTGCAACTATTGCGGGCTTGGAGAAGCCTGCCCGCAACTTCTATCTTTTTGTTTGTCACAATGGGACGTATGAGGTGACGGGCAATCAGCACATCCCCGGACGTTCAGGATTTAGTTTTTCAGCGATTGCCAAGGGGGTGGGATTGGAAAAGGTTTATGACTTCAACACGATTGAGTCACTTGAAGCATCCCTCCCGAATATCCTGAACGAGGCGGGTCCCGCGCTCATTACTGTTGAGATGATACCCGCAAACGAGCCGCCTCCGCATCGAAGTCCGGACAATCCTACGCCTTACCTAACGGGTACTCTCGCGGAATCGACACATGAGTTGAAGGACGCCCTGTCTTAATGCCGAGAGAAGGTGCAATGCCACGAAGCGTCCGGACAGTCTGCTCCGGATATAGCATGCAGCGATTCTAGACATTGGCTACGAGAGACTTGGTGCCGCTTGTTTCTCGCTCGGTCCGGATTGACAAATTAGACCATCTATTCCAAGATTTTCGACACTGTATAGTCTTTGGATTCTCGAGCGTGCGTAAAAACAATGATTTCGCCGAGCAAGCCGATGGAAAAGAGTTGAACGCCCATGACCATCAGCAAAACCCCCATGATGAGGAATGGACGCCCTGCAAGAGTTTCCCGGCCCAAGAGCTGAAACACAACCGTAACAACCGCAATCAGCCCTCCCGCACCAACTAGCCCCGAACCAAGCAACCCAAAGAATCGTAACGGTCTTTTCGTGAACTTGAAGAGGAAGAATAGGGACAAAAGATCGAGTAACCTCTTCACGCAGGTACCGGGATGACTTGCTCTCCGTTTCTTGTCAGCTGGGCTTTGCCTTACCGGTACTTCCGTAATTCTAAAGCCTCGCTGATAGGCTAGGAACGGAAGAAACCGATGAAGATTGCCATAGAGTCGAACCTCATCCACAACCTCCCGTGACATTACGCGCAGCCGGCAGCCAAGGTCATGATAGCTCAACTTGGTTAGCATTCGCGTGAGCCGGTGGAAAACCCAAGACTGGAGCCGACTAAGAACAGAGCCACTTGGGGGTTCCCGCCGCGTTATCAGCAGGTCATATTCACCCCCGTCGAATTCCTGAAGCACACGACTTATCTCAGCCGGATCGACCTGCGCATAGGGTGCAAGTGTCAGAATGGTAGAGCCTCGGGCATGCTCGAATCCGATGGCGAGAGCAGTCGCTTCACCAACCCTCCGATTCGTGGTGATTACTTCAAGCTGCGGAAACTCGCTCTTCACCCCTTTTAACATTTCTAGTGCCGAGAGATCAACTCCATCCAAGACGAAGATGAATTCGAAAGAGAAACTGCTCCCCGAGAGCGATTCCACATAGCGGAGGTAGAGTTTCCGAAGGTCATCATACCGCTCGGTTATTGGAATAATGACCGAAAGCGTTAAAGTGTTTTCAGACTCCATGTTGTCCCGAATCTACCTCGCTTCGTCGGAAATTTGCATCTTCCTGTGTCTTAAGCGCCGTGACCGTTGGGCGCAAATCACGCTTAGGCAAGTAGCTCCCAGTTCTCATGACTAGCTCCGCTAAAAGTCCCATCGAGAGAAGATGAAGTCCAAGGAACGTGCACAATAGGCCAACAGTGAAAAGAACGCTCCAAGACACCGCAAGGCTGTCGAAGAGCGCGGCACCCGCTACAACAATCGACAACAAGCCGAGGACGATCGCAGGAATGCCGAATGTGGCAAACCATAATCCCGGGCGCGACGCGAAGCCGGTAAGTGTTTTCACTGTGATAATATCAAGCGCGACGCGCCATGCCCGTCCGATTCCGTATTTGCTCTTTCCGAAACGGCGAGGATGGTGATTCACGGCGATTTCCGCAATGCGCGCCCCTGCCAGTGTTGACATAGCAGGAATAAAACGGTGCATCTCGCCGTAAAGTGTGACATTCTTGATAACGGACGCTCTATACGCCTTGAGCGAACACCCGTTATCGTGTATCTGCACGCCCGTAACCTTACCAATCAACCAATTCGCCGCTATGGACGGCACTCGTCGAGACCAGAACTTGTCTTGCCGGTTCTTTCTCCAACCACAGACGATATCGTATCCCTCGTCCATCTTGTTCAAGAGAAGCGGAATATCCGCCGGATCGTTTTGCAGGTCTCCATCCATGCTAACCACCACTTCTCCATGCGCATATTCAAAGCCTGCAGCCATTGCCGCCGTCTGACCGTAGTTTTTTCTAAATCGGATTGACTTCACACAGGGATCCTGCCTATGAATCTCTTCCAGTACCTCAAACGTTCGATCGTCACTCCCGTCATCAACGAACACAATTTCGTAAGATCGCCGCAACGATTCACACGCTTGCCGAATCTGTTGGTAAAGCAGGCGCACGTTCTCTTGCTCGTTAAACACCGGGATGACAACAGAAATGGCAGGCTTTTCTTCCACTATCCACGCTCTATCCTTCCAGGGAGACGCCGCGCAAACCTAGGCTAGCTTGGTCGGACCTTCATTCTCCGGTCCTTAACATGTGTCCAATGGCTTCAAACGCTGACACGGCGGGAGATAGACGAATTCAAGCCATGTGAATGAATATGCCCGCAGCTGACCAATAGATTAGTCACCGAGACGTTTCCGGGAACGCACGTCTCCATGCATTTAGGATCGTCCGGGAAAAGTGAGTTCAGCGACACCCGATTTGTCTAGTTCTCCCTTGCCAAGTTCAATCATACGGTCATACTGAGCCTTTGTTGCCTTGGCGAGCGGCAAGTTCAATCCTTCCGAATCAGCGAGGTCCAGTGCGATCCCGGAGTCCTTTGCCGCGTGCGCGGAGGAAAAGTAGCACTCATGATCTCGATTCTCCATGTCCTCGCCATCCGTTTCAAGCACTCTGGAGTTTGCTCCCGTTTGTGCGAAGACCTCTTGAAGCATGGCAAGATCAAGTCCGAGAGCGGCACCAAGCCCCAGCCCTTCAGCGAGCCCCGCCGTATTGATGTTCATGACCATATTGACTAGCGCCTTTACCTGTGCAGCTTGTCCGGCTTGCCCGATGTAGCGGAGCGAAATACTCATTGAATCCAGGATGGGTTTCGCTTGATTAAAGGCCTCCTCGTTGCCGCCGCACATCAGGTACAGTGTCCCCTCGCGAGCTTGCGTGATGCTTGATGCCATGCAACCTTCAAGACTCTGAGCACCGTGTTTTTCCGCGAGTTTTTCCACGTCAACATGGACCTGCGGCGAAAGTGTAGCACAATTGATAAACAGTTTGCCTTCAGCGCCTTTGAGAAGGCTGTCTTCAGCACTATCCGAGAATATTTGCCTCATCGCCGCGTCGTCGGTGACTACCGTAATTATGTAATCGGCGAGCGCGGTTACTCCGGCGAGCGTGTTCTCAGCCTCGGCGCCAATTTCGCCGGCAAGCGCCTGAGCTTGATCCGAGGCGCTATCGTATACAGCAACGACCTTGAATCCTTCATCGTTCAAGTGACGCGCGATATTGCTCCCCATTCTGCCGACCCCGACAACCCCTATTTTGTAGTCTGAGTTTGCCATATTTGTCTCCTTATATTGTACAGCGTGGATAAGATTTGTTGTTTCGAAGCAGTGAAGTTGGCTATCACGCAACCGAAATTCAGAGAACGTTTGGCTCGGTTGCGTCGGATCGAAATTCGCCGGAAGTGTATCATAATTCCGAAGTAAAGTACAGCGAAAAGATGCTTGCCACCGCATGATCACACTCAACCACAACCGGAAAGTTTAATGAACCAGAATGCAGATTTGACGTAGAATCTACGGTAGCCGAACGCTCTTCGGCTTACCCAAAAACCCTTGAAAACCCCTGTAGGCAATGATATAATAGCGCCACAATCAGGTGGTCTTCGGGAGTAAGGAAATGACATTTCAACGTGTGTTCGTTCGCCGCATAATCGGGATGATTCTTGTTCTCGTTGTGCCGGTTTTACCCGCGGTTGCGGGTGAGCGCGAAGAATACACGTTCGCGTTCAGGTTATTCCAAGATGGGAAGTACATCTTTGCGAAAGACCAGTTTAAAACTTACCTTGGAAACTATCCTGACGGCGAGAATGCCGACCATGCGCGCTTCCTCTTGGGCGAGTGTGCGCTGCGCCTCGAGGACTATGATGACGCCATCCGGCACTACAAGAAACTGACAGAGAATTCCGCCAGCCCGTTACGTTTGGATGCCGTACGCGGGGTGGCAACCGCTTGGTTTCACCAAGGCAAGTACGAAGAGGCGATCAAGGCGTACGAGGAGGTCATAGAGGGTTCAAGAGATGTTCAGGCACTTTCGCGAAGCCTTTATCTCGTCGGAGAATCGTACGACAACTTAGGGCTATATCAAAAGGCTGTAGAATTCTACAGTCGGGTTCTAGAACAATTTCCGTCATCAGCCGAAGCCGAAGACGCGCTATATGGCAAGGCGTGGGCGCTTTTTCGGATTGAAGACTACAAGGCGGCATACACGGCTTTTGCCGAATTCGCCAATACTTCACCCGATCATCCCGCAATTGTAGAGGCTTCGTACCGGGCAGCCGAGTCGCTCTTCAAGTTGGGCGACTGGGCAAGCGCTCAAGTTGCCTACCTGAACCTGATTGAGTCCTACCTAGGTAAGGAGGAACTCCTCGAATTCGTTATAAACGCCCGTTACCGGCTGGGCGAATGTTACTTTCAGCAGCGGATGATGGAGCAAGCAAAGAACACATTCAACCTGCTGCTTCATGAAAGCGGCGCCTCGCCTGTGGCACCGGATGCACAGTATTGGATCGCCGAGATCCTGTTGGAGCAGGGGGAGTATGTGGAGGCAATTCACGAGTATCAAAAGGTCAAGGAGCTATATCCGAGAAGTGACGTGGTCGACGACGCGCAGTTTGGAATCGCGATGGTTCACTTTCTTCAGGAAGACTATGCGCAGGCGCGCAGTCAATTCAAAGTTGTTGCCGATAATCCGCTTTCGGATCTTACCGACTCCGCGCGTTTCCGCATCGGCGAGTGTTTTCGATTGCAACGCGAATTTAATTCTGCCATTTTATACTACAAGAAGGTTAGCCAGAAATCAGCCTACGCAGACGATGCACTCTACGGTTTGGCAACGAGCGCCTTCCAGTTGCGGGATTACGCCGAGACAGTCCGCACGCTGAATGGCTTACTTGAATCGCATCCTGCCAGTCCACTCAAAGCCTACTCTCTTTATCAACTCGCCCTTGCTTATTTCCATCAGAAGGAATACGTCAACTGCGTCGAAGCTTTAAATAGACATGAAGATGCTCGCGGCGGCGCCATTTTGGAAACAGCGCCGGCAGATGACGTCTTGATTTGGAAAGCGCGCGCGCTCTATGGACTAGAGGATTACCCAGCCACGATTCAGACGTGCGAGCGTTTAATTCGGGAATATCCAAATAGTTCGCTTCGATTCCGAGCCGAGTTCTTTATCGCTGAAAGCACTTATTGGAGCGAGCAAACGATTGAAGCGTATCGTTCTGCACGCGCACAGTACCAATCCTTGCTGAACCAACAGCCTGACGCCGAGTGGGCGGAGAAGTGTCGTTACGGGATCGGTTGGACACATCTTTCCGAAGCAGCGGCGTCAAGTGGTCAGACTCAGACGACACAATATCAAGAAGCAATTCACGCTTGGGCCGAAGTGGTCAAATATCATCCTCGCGGCGAATTCGCCGATGCAGCGTTATACCAGAGTGGAATAGTCTACATTAACCTCAAAAAGTATAACGAGGGGATAGAAGCATTTAGTCAAGTGCTTTCGGGTTATCCGGGCAGCGATTGGCAGGACAATTCCCGGTACCAGATTGGGCGCGCCTACTACAAACAGGAGAGATATCCAGATGCAATAATCGCTTTCGAGGAGATGCTGCGTGAGCATCCCGGATCACCTCTAGTTCCCAAGGCAATCTTCGGTACAGCCAACGCGTATTTCAAGCAGAGCAAGTTTACCGACGCGATCAGGCATTACCAGCAGGTCGTTGAGAAGTTCCCCAATCAACAAGTGCCCGTACACGAAGCTGGTGCAGAACCAATTGAAGACCTACGCCCCGAAGCGCAATACTATAGCGCCGAGAGTTATCTGAACCTCGCAGATTATTTGCAAGCAATCCGCGCTTATGAACAAGTCATCCAACATTACCCAAAGAGTGAGTGGGCTGACGACGCGCAATACGGCATTGCCGTCGCATACGAAAACCTAGGACAGAACGAGAAAGCAATACAGGCGTATCAGACGCTGATGGTTAGATATGGCGATGGAGAGCTTGCTCATGCCGTACAGTTGCAGATTGCACGTTTCTACTACCAAGATAAGGACTACAAACGCGCCATCGCGGAGTTTCAAAAGGTCATAAATCAGTATCCCAATACCGCATCCGCATGGCTCGCACAGTACAATATCGGGAAGTGTTACATTGCCTTAGATTCGTACCGACAAGCGATTCAAGCATTTGAGCGGGTGGACCCGCAAAGCGAGTACGCCTCAACTGCCGCATTCGAGATTGGAAATGCTTGGTATAACCCGAATAATCAAGGCAGGAATCTGGGTAACGCCGTGGAAGCGCTACGAAATGTATCGATAAAATATCCTGATAGTCCTGACGCACCGCGTGCACTATTGCTTGCGGGACAGTGTTATGAAGAATTGGTACAGTGGGATGAGGCGATTGAGATGTATCAGTATATTATCGCGGAATATCCGAGTTCCAAGCAGGCAGAAGTTGCACAGCTCGTTTTGGGGCACGCCTATCGTTCCGCCGGCAACTACGCGAAGGCTATAGAGGCGTACGATGTTATTCGCGAAGGTGGTGTAGGCAGATATCCTCCCGCTGTCGTTATTGAGGCAATCCTGCACATGGCGGAGACGCAATCACTCCTGAGCAAGCATCGCGATGCCGCGACCTCTTACCTCCGAGTATTCTATCTGTATAAAGAGCACGATCCACTGAGCGCTTTGACTGCAGCCGTTCGCGCGGGGGATGCTTTCGCCGACGCAACTCAGCTGAGAAACGCACGCGATGAATATCAAAGGGCTGTAGAGTTCTATGAATCACAAAGTCCCATGATCCAAGATTCGCCGGACAAAAAATCATGGGATAAGTTGAGCAACTACGCCAGGGAAAAACTTGAACAGGTTACAATCAAGATTAACCAGAATTGATCCCTAATGAGCCTCGTGCAAGCGGTGCTTGAGCGTTGAGATTTGTGCGTTCATAACGAAATCACCCAGTAGTTGCGGACGCTCCTAGTTTCTGAAGGAAATTGAACCGGACTGAATTCACCGCGCATCAACCTTACCGCCGATTCCTACATTACCTTTCAAAAAATGGCTTTTCCGAAGCCTCTTTCAGCCACCGTTTCCCAACAGGCAATGTCCATTGGCAAAATATCTAACAGCAATCAACCTCCTCGCTATTCTCTGTGGACTGAACTGCCTTAGTCCGCATGCCCAGCCGCTCGCGTCGGAAGAACAGTTGGAAGCGGAAGATTTACCGGAAGTCATTCGGGCGCGAATTATTGATACGACGCAGATTTGGTTGCTGCCCCGTGCACGATTCACGGACTCCGCCAAACCCCATCTCATTCCCGCATTGGCGTTATATGCGAAAGAGCGCCGATGGAACTTGCCTCCTATCCTAACGCCTACTAAAGTTAGCAGGACACAACCGTTACCGCGAGAAGACTACCTGCTGAGACTTACGGCTTACCCAAGCCTGCCCGACGCGCTCTTCTATCAAGCGGTATTTGGGGGAAACCTAGACAACACGCGTGCGTTTCTTCATCTGAACCGCAAACAGTTAGGCGATGAGCGCACAAAAGGGCGTGGCGACTACAGCGCCGATGGAATCCGGGGCGGGTTAACGTATCAGTATGGCGAGCGGAGTGAACTTGCAGTGGATGCCGCCCTTAACCTCGAAAATCTCAACTGGCTGACGACAGAACCGGAGAACACGCCCATTGGAAAAGAGGTACAACATCTCCGTTCCAATGCCCGTTGGGAACAAGGGATTTCTCAACGAGGACGCACTTCGATATCCGTTGACTTGGAGGAGTTCCGCCTAAAGCCTACGGGTGGGGAGACACAATTCGAAAATCGGGCGACGGACATGCGACTCAAACTCGATTTGGAAACCCGCGTCGGCATACAGAATCCATTCCACCTCGGTAGAGGAGTTGACATAAATCCAATCCATCTCGGCGCGGTTGCGGAATATTTCACTGCAGCAAACGACCCCGGTGCTGATGAGTTGTCCAGCCAAGACAATTGGTCAACAATCTTCCGCTTGTACCTTCGTGATGAGTTTACCTCGGTAAAGTGGTTTGTTCTTGGAATTGGAGCGGAGGGCGTTGGCTATCGAGAACGCGATGACCTTGGTGAGGAGATAACACACCTGAAGATTAATCCACATGCGGCGATTACGACACATATCGGCAACCACTGGACTTTTCAGTTGAAAGGGGGACGAAGTATCCGGCGAGCCAAGCTGTCGGACCTGTACTTCGACGCTGATTACCTCAGCCTGAATCCGCACCTACGCCCCGAAAAAATGTGGGACGGGAAGGTAACCCTCACCCGTCATCAAGGGAGGAGATTCGAAGCCAACTTCTCCGGATTTGCCAAGCAAGTTGAGGACATGGTTGTCCTGAAGAAGCCATCGACGCAATCGGGAAGCGCCACGACAGTACTCACATGGGTGCCGCAGAATCGCGAAGGATCCGTCCAAATCTTTGGCGGAAGCGTGGCTATTACTGCCTACATCACGAATCGCCTGGAAGCGCAAATCCGCTACACGCACGAAGTTCATGAACCGGAGACAGGAGAATGGATTGCGTATCGACCGAATGACGTCGTAGATTTGAATGCGATCTTCCATTTGGCCGCCGATTTCCACATTGAACTCGGTGGCGAGTTTCGAGGCGAACGCTATCCGGATGAATCAACCGGTGAAACGTTGGAGCATTACCTCCTGCTGAAACCGAAGATAAGCAAAATGATTGAAAACCGTGTGGGTCTGTTTGTTGGCGGGAATTTTGCGATCGGTACGTACACACGGTTGGATGGATATGAACTTGCGCAGGACTATCTTAATTTCGGACTCGAATTGAAGTTTTAGCCGCGGCCGGCGCCGACACATGATTGACAGCATCACGTAGCTCGACCTTGTACAAAACTGGAAGGGGAATAAGGTAAAATTAGTCGAAAAAACAATACCATTCGACTGAGGAGGTACGCCTTGATTCCCCCATTGTTAATAACGTTGTTAACTCCGTTTCAATCATTGTTTCGACGCCCTAGCTGGATTAAAATCCAAATCTTACTCGCTGGAGCGATTCTTTTAAGCGGCAAACGGACAGTAACTCAAGCCCTGAGAGTGACAGGTCGGTCTGCCGATGAACGGTTTGCCTTGTATCATCACGTGCTCAGCCGTGCGGTTTGGTCCCCCTTGCAAGCCGCCCAACGGCTGTTGCTTATGCTATTGAAATTCCTTGACAACGGTAAACAACCGTTAGTGTTTGGCATTGATGAAACGATTGAACGTCGCCGGGGGGCCAAAATCAAAGCACGAGGTATCTATCGTGATGCCGTGCGTTCTTCATCAAGCCACTTTGTCAAAACCAGCGGACTACGTTGGATAGCGCTGATGTGGCTAACACAGATTCCTTGGGCGTCATGCATCTGGGCGCTGCCGTTTTTGACAGTATTGGCACCCTCTAAACGTTACTATGAGTCTGAAAAACGTTGCCACAAGAAACTCACTGACTGGGAGATTGTATTTCAACTTCGTTGGTGGTTGCTGACTATAGTTATGCGGTGTTGGAATTCCTCGCAGCTTGCCAAGAATTATCAGTTCCGGCAACCATTATTACTCGTTTGCGACTTGATGCGGCACTCTACCAACCTGCTCCGCCTTATAGCGGTACAGGACGCCCTCGTAAGAAAGGAGAGCGGTTACCTACCTTGGCTAACGTTCTCCAAGACCCAAACACCCAATGGCAGAACATTACGCTTGATTGGTATAACGGTCAACAAAGAGAAATGGAAGTCGTTTCACAGCCAGCCGTTTGGTATCACACGGGCAAACCCCCAGTGTCAATCCGCTGGGTTTTGATACGAGACCCTCTTGGCAGTTATGAACCGATAGCCCTTTTATCAACTGACACAACACTTTGTCCCAACCAGATAGCCAACTGGTATGTTCGTCGCTGGCGAATGGAAGTCACTTTTGAAGAAGTGCGTGCCCATCTAGGCGTGGAAACACAGAGACAATGGTCGGATAAAGCGATTGCTCGCACGACTCCAATGCTATTTGGACTGTTCTCTTGGATTACCTTAGCTGCTCATCTACTGGTTCAACAGAATCAAGTAGAAGTGCGACAGGCTGCATGGTATCAGAAATCGTTAGCCACCTTTTCTGATGCAATAGGGTGGGTGAGACACCATTTTTGGTCTACAGAAGCGGACGTGACTTTTTCACAGGTCAACCAAACAGACCAGATGGTCAAAATCTCCCCCGCTTTTCTTCAACGCTTGATTGACACCGTTTGTTATACCACTTAAATGTACAAAGTCGAGCTTAGATTGTGATCCGCAAACTAACAGTTTGCGGTACAAGAGTGTTACCTGCTGAAGGAATTATTCCGACAGGGATAATGGCGCGCTACCAAGTAACACTTGACATAGCACTCCGCTGGAGTGGAAACCAGACCTCGAAGAAACATTTTTCACGGCTAGTCATTGAGCGAAAACCTCCTGTTTCTTGCTGAAAGAATCAGTCAGACAGGATGAAAAAGTGATAGTTACGTGCATACGGAAAACTCTGGATGAATTCGGACTGACGCTTTTGAATGCTGACGGTCCCGTAGTTCGGTGATAAATTCAACCTGAACCTCAATTAAACACGGATGGTATATGACGGTGCTTTAACCCTATAGTGCGTGTCGGTAACATGCAATTGTCAATTCGAACGGAAAAGTTCTTGATGAATAGAAAGATCATTTCGAAATCTATTACGCTAACACTCTGTACAGTCCTAATATGGGTTCCTACGGCATCTACCAAAGAGGAGGAAAAACAAAGGATTCGACTGAGAACAGGGGCGACCTTGCACCGAATCAAATCCAATTCAGAAACCCCTGTCCGTGTACGATGGCACCGGCACCGTGGGACAGTGCGTAGCCTTTACAATTTGACCTTACCTGCCCCGCTAGGAACGCTAGAAACATCAATGCTTAAATGCCTTGACGACTACCGTGACCTTTTTGCGATGACGGATCAGAGCATTGAACTGCGCGTCATGGATGTCCAACGCAGCTTAACCGGCAAACATGTTCGATTCCATCAATACCACAACGGTATCGAAGTTTATGGTGCGACTATCTCGCTCCATACCAACCGTTCCGGGCAGATACGGGTTATCCACAGCAACTACTTTCCACAAATCAATGTGAGCACGGTGGCATCGCTCTCTCCCGAACAAGCGATCAGCATTGCTATTGCCGATGCCCGTGCATCTGAGTTGCGCAAGCCGTCGCGTGCCAACTTGGCGATCTTCCCGCGTCGTGATGTGGGACAGACAGGTGACTATACGGATGTGTATCATCTTGCTTACCGTGTAAATATACATTCTAGTCAGCCCCTGGCAAGTTGGGAGTATATCATTGATGCCAATGCAGGTGAACCGTTGCACCGACGGAACTTGCTTAGGTACGTGGACGGACGAGGACGTGTTTTTAACCCGAATCCCGTGGTCGCCCTTAAAGATTATGCGCTCACGGATCAGGACGATTCGGCCGACGCAATACCGGAAGCAGCATACACGGACGTAATTCTGCGTGAGTTGGACGGGAGTGGTTTTCTTGATGGAGCATACGTAAGTACAAGATTAACCGAAAATCGTGCCAACGAGCCGACGCTGGTGTTCAACTACCTCCGAGATGATCCCCGATTTGAGGAGGTGATGGTGTATTACCACGTAGATACCGTCGGACGTTATCTGAAAGGACTCGGCTTCGATTTCGTGGATAATTGGCAGATTCCTGCGAATGTGCATATCGGTATGACGAGGGCCGGTTTTTACGACGATAGCGATGGCTCGATTGGTTTTGGAGATGCCGGTGCCGATGTTGCAGAAGATGGCGAAGTGATCGTCCACGAATATGGCCACGCGATTCTTGATCGCCAAGTTTCTGGCATAAACAAAGGAGAAGGTGGAGCGATACATGAAGGGTTCAGCGATTTTCTCGCAGCCAGTTTTTTCAGTGCCGTGAGCGATGGTTTTAGTGACACTATCGTTTTTGAATGGGCTGGTTCAGAAGACCCCGAGGTCGCCACTCGTCCAGTAAATGGAAACAAACGCTATCCCGAGGACGTCGTGGATAACCCGCACGCCGACGGGCAGATTTGGTCGGCGGCGCTCTGGGAGATTTTCGAGGCGATTGGACGTGACGCATCGCTCCGTTTGGTTGTCGAGAGCCACTTTTTCCTCTCGCCAGACGCTGAATTTGTCGATGCGGCAATGGCAATTCTTCTAGCGGACCAAGAACTGAATAACGGCGCAAATTTCGACCTCATCTTGGGGATTATGGAGAACCGGGGATTCTTTACGCGCCCCAAATTGGAACTTGATGCCTTCGAGGAGAACGATACAGCGGAGACCGCATCCACGGTCGAACTCCCGTATGTCAACGAAGAACTGTCGGTGCACGAAGCGGACAATGATGATTACTATAAATTCGTGTTAGACAATACGATGCAGGTTGGGTTGGGAATTGATTTTCAACCTATCTACGGGGAGTTGATGCTAACATTGACGGGACCTAATGGTGTCGCGCTTGTTACCTTTGAGACGAAGGATGTCACATCGCTGGAATTAATGCCGGGCGATTATCTCGTCACGATCTCTGGCATCAACGGGGCGACCAACGATTATAAGCTAGCACTCATCATTGACAGCCACGGCGATACGCCCGACTCAGCGACTGCTGTGTCAATCGGTGACACAATAGAGAGTTTCATTGACTTCAACGGAGATACGGATTTCTTCGCATTTGAAGGTGCAAAGGGGCAGCGCATCGATATCACTGTTACGACGAAGAACTCCGACCTCGACTCTCTACTCGTCGTTTATGGGCCGGATGGCGATCTCTTTGCTAAGAGTGATGATGTCTTACCGGCCATCGGTCCGGCCCCGGATCCTGAACTAAATCCGCGTGGCATTGATTCCCGTGTCAATGAAGAACTACCAGCCGATGGAACGTACCTGCTCGCAGTCAGCAACATTGCACTTCCAAACCTGAATGCCCCCTTCGGCGGTCTGGACTATTCCTATAGGCTGACGATCGGTGGGAAGACCGATGACCATGCAGCGTGCGGTAGTGGTGAAGAAACCCCATTGACTTTCAACGAACCCATATCCGGGGACATCACCCTTCGCGGCGATCCTGCATCTCGCGATCCTCACGACTCGGACGGTTTCCGTTTTCAAGCTTCAGCAGGGACTGCCGTTGCCCTGAGCGTTGTGATAGAACAGCCTGGGCGCGAGGTAATGTTCTTTGTAGCGCAACTCAGTCTTTTGAGCGCCTCCGGAGAATCGCTAGTATCTACCCGCGGTGCCCCCAACAGTTTAGAGGTACGGATTGATGGATTTCCCATTCCGACCGATGGTGAGTATTGTGTTGATATTGTCGGCTTCATAGGAGGCGCTATCGGTTCTACCTATACCTATACCCTCACATTATCCGAGGGCGAACTACCCGAAGACGATCACGACAGTCTGAAAGGAGCTCCGACTCTCTTAGTGGCGGACATTCCTGTCGAGGGAGTGATCAGTTTTGCCGGGGATACCGATGCGTTTCAGTTTAACGCCAAAAGAGGTCAGATCATTACACTAGCAGGGAATGGACTATCCACCGGCCCTCTGCCGGTCTCAAATTTGATTTTGACACTCTATAGTAGCGATTTACAGCGTATAGCCGAGGCTCCACTCCTTGTAGAAGGCATTGATTCAATGCTAGAAGGATTTGAGATTCCTGTAGCCGGAACATACTACGCCGAGATTAGGGATATGTTCGGGGGAAGTGGAGGGGATTTTTCCTACAGCCTGACCCTGATGATCGAAGAGGAAGATGTTGAGCGCAGATTTCCCCCTTATGATGTCAACGAAGATGGAAAGGTGGACATTTTTGATCTCGTGATCGTCGCTCAACATTTCGGCGAAGCATTTGTAAATGCCGCGCCAACCGCGGATTTTGGGCGATATCGATCGGCATCGGCCGAAGGGAAGCTGAGTCTCCTCATGATCCCAAGTGTGACGGATACACGCCAGTTGACCGTCGCAATCCACACGACACCGATTGACGACCTGTACGGTTACCATTTCTTGATCCAGTACGATCCAGCGGTATTAGGACCCCTTACTGCCTTCCCAAGCGCCGTTTTAGATACTGCGCTATACCAGAGCTACTGGCATGTCTCGCAGCAAGAGGCGCAACTGGAGCTAACGCAGACGCGCCGGGGAAGGATGGGTGGTATAGCGGCAGAGGGGGCATTAGCTACACTCGTTTTTCAGGTCAAAAAAACGGAATTCCCAACATCACAACTTCCGATCCAGCTTGTTGGCCTCCAGATGGCGGATTCGCTGGCTAGAGCGATTCCGGTGAATGTGGTTGACGAGAACGTGTCAATGACAGAGCTATTCCCTGATCAACCGATGCTGTTGCAAAATTATCCGAACCCATTTAACCCGGAAACATGGATCCCGTATCAACTCTCTGCCGATTCAGAGGTGACGATCTCAATTTACGGTACTGACGGTGAGGGAGTCCGTCGGTTCAATCTCGGTTATCAGCACGTTGGGACATACGCTACTCCCGGTAAGGCAGTCTACTGGGATGGGCAAGACATGAATGGTGAGACGGTTGCAAGCGGCTTATATTTCTATCAGATTCGGGCAGGGAATTTTACTCAAGTGCGACGGATGGTAATCCTAAAGTAGTATCAAATAAAGGACTTACGCAGTGCAGATAGACATGAGCAGTAAAATGCCGAAGATAGAGGCAAGTATGACGAAACCAACGCGACTTGTGTGCTGTCGGTATCTGCTGAACAAACCCTATAAACTATACCACAACAATTTCGCTGACCACGGGAGGGACTCAACCGTATTAATGTCGAAAGCGAAAACGAATTATTTGCAACCCTACCAGTTGCGTATTGTTAGCTTGGGTTCGACTCCAAGTTGTCGCTGACCAAACGGTGAAAACCATTTATCAGGCAAAACACGGGGCGTTTAGCGAGTAATTACAGCGACAGTTAAAATCTCTTGTTGCCATAATGGAGTTTTCGAAAATCCTATGAATCAGGAAACACAGGAATTAACGGTTCAGCCAGATCAGCTCCGCGAGTTCTGTAGTACGCTTTATCAAAAAGCCGGGCTGTCCTCGGAACATGCAATGGTGATGGCAGAACTACAGGTTGAAACCGACTTGCGAGGTGTGTATTCCCACGGCACACGCGCGTTGCCCGGATACATACGGAGCATTCTGGACGGAGACGTGAATCCAGCACCTCAGTTCACTGTAGACCGGGATGGACCGAGTTTTGCGGTTATTGAGGGCGATAATGCCTTAGGTCATCCGCCTTCTGCATTCGCAATGCATATGGCGATTGACAAAGCGAAGAAAACTGGTGTTGCAGCAGTTGGCGTGCGCAACGCAGGGCATTTCGGAGCGGCGGCTTGTTACGGAATGATGGCCGTCCGCGAGAAGATGATTGGTTTCGCGACGACAAGCACTGCGGCGAGGACAGTTGTCGCACCGGGTGGCGCCACCCCTGTCGCGGGAAATACAGCGATGTGCTATGCGCTTCCGGCTGGTGAAGAGCGACCCATAGTGCTGGATATGGCTTGCGGCATCTCGGCCTGGAATAAGATTCGAACCATGCACATGTACGGTGTTCCCATACCATTAGATTGGATGTTGACTGCCGATGGAAAACCGACCGGGGATCCGGACGAGGGACGAATGCTCGCACCTGCCGCAGGGCCAAAGGGATACGGATTGGCGATGATCATGGGTGTCTTAGCAGGGCCACTCGTTAGCGGGTTGATGGGTTGCCATAGAGCGGGCGGCCCATCCGAACACTTCTTCATGGCGCTGAATATCTCCAGCTTTACGGATTTCGATGAATATTCTACGGAACTTGATCGAGGTATCCGTACCGTAAAGGATTCGAAAACGGTTGAGGGTGTGGACGAAGTTTACCTGCCCGGAGAGATTGAGTGGCGCAACTATGAGACTTGGATTGAGAATGGACTTCCACTTCACCACGATCACTTGGAGGGGCTTGCAGCAATTGCCGAAAAACTAGGGGTTGAGACATTCTGGGAGCGTGAAAATTCTGGGCCATAAGGGGAACGGGCTGATTGTCCGTATCTTACGTGTCTGCAGGAGTTCTGTTGTGCGATCCGATGCCGGAGGAGAAAAAAATGGAAAATCAGGATTTTGAGCTAACTGAACAACAGATGGGTTTCTTTCGCACATTTGGCTATCTCGGTTTCCCCGGATTGATGGCCGACCGAATCGAAGAGATCGTTCGAGAGTTCAAGGCGGTTTGGGCAGCACACGGGGGCGGTCACAACGGGAAACCGCACGACGGCAAGGCTCGGTCGTGTATCGTTCCGTTTATAGACCAAAGCGAGGTGCTGTCTACTCTGCTAGATGACCCGCGCATCCTTGGCATTGCTTATTCAATCTTGGGCGACGACTTCAATTATACGGGCAGCGACGGCAACTTCTACGTAGGGGAGACCGGATGGCATTCCGATGGAGCGCGTAAACCGGAGGATCCAATACACATCAAGATCGCGTTTTACCTCGATCCATTGACGCGTGACACCGGCGCGCTGCGCGTCCTCCCGGGCAGTCATCACTTCGGCGATGAGTACGCAGATTCTTTGAGCGATCAAGTTAGGAATAGTCAAGAGCTATGGGGGCTGCACGGGCGGGATATTCCGGCGGCTATCTTGGAGACGCAACCCGGCGACCTTGTTATGTTTAATCATAACACCAAACACGCCGCGTTTGGCGGGGGTATCCGGCGACGCATGTTCACCATAAATCTGAGTCAGCGCTATCCAGAGAATCGGTTGGAGAACCTGCGTAAGCAGATTGCAACTGCTTCGCGATTTTGGATTAATCGAAAATATGGCGAGAAAATGGTGCGCACAGCCGGACCGGAACGCATGGGGCATTTAGAACAGAACATGGCGAACGACGGGCATCTGGCGGAACTCTCTCGTCAGGCAAGGGAGCGGATGAGTGAGCCGTCACGTGGGTGAATGCCGCCCACTCATGATAATCAAGGGATTTCACCAAACAAATGGAGAAAGCTGGACGTGCAGTGGTCGCCGATGAAGCACTGTTTTGTATTGACAAAACTGGCATGGAGAAGGTATGCTAAATCCATCAAACGTAATTGAAACCTGAGAAACAAACTGGCGACAGAAGGTTAATTGCATGGCAATAACTGATGAGAAACCGGGCTTCATTCAGGCAGGTTTGCCCGTGATTGATTGCGATCTCCACAACCGATTGCCGTCACTTGAAATGCTCTATCCCTACTTGGCGGACTACTGGGTAGATCATTGCAGAGATTCCGGCTTCTATGGGCCGGATGCAAATGATTATCCGCGCGGCGCTCCGACCTCGACACGACCCGGGATTTCGGAGCCTTCGGAAGACCGGCCGGCATCAGATTTGGCTCTCCTACGCGAACATGCCTTAGACGCCTGGGACGTGGAGTGCGGAATACTTACCTGCGCGTATCGCGTGCAGAGCGTACACAATGAAGATCTGGCGGCAGCGCTTGCCTCCGCGGTCAATGATTGGCAGATTGAACATTGGCTTGAGCCTGAGCCGCGGCTCAAGGCTTCTCTGATTGTGCCGAGCCAAAATCCGGAGTTGGCGGCGCGCGAGATAGATCGGTTAGGCAATCACCCCGGCTTTATCCAGGTAATGCTACCGGTACGGTCGCAGGCGCCTTACGGCAATCGACGCTATCATCCCATCTACACCGCCGCTTGCCGACACAATCTAGTGGTTGGCATCCATTATGGCGGTGCACCCGGCATACCTCCCACTTCAGTGGGTTGGCCCTCAACCTATCTGGAGGAATATGCGGGTATGTCGCAGGTGTTTCAGGCGCAGGTGCTGAGTTTGGTGTCGGAAGGGGCTTTTGACCAGTTCCCGGATTTGCGCGTGGCGTTGATTGAAGGCGGCTTTACGTGGATGCCGTCGTTAATGTGGCGGTTTGACAAGGAGTGGCGCGGCTTGCGACGGCTGACGCCGTGGGTCAAACGATTGCCCTCCGAGTATATCCGCCAGCACATGCGGTTGACGCTCCAGCCAATCGACGCACCTCCGACCGCTGAACAACTGCTGCAGATTATCGGGCAACTCGACTCGGACGACCTACTGATGTTTTCGACCGACTACCCCCATTGGCATTTTGATTCTCCCGATGAGGCTTTTCCGTCGAAGCTGCCAAAAACATTGGCGCGAAAGATTTTGTCCGAGAATGCGAGGGAGTTTTACCGGCTATGAGCCAATGTGAATATTGCACCGGAGCAATTCAACCAAAAAGAGTTACAGTGGAACACTGGTATGAGGGTACATTGGCGATTATCAAAAACGTGCCAGTTGGTGTGTGCGGGAAATGTAGAGAACGATATTATGAGGCAGCGACTCTGGAACAACTAGATGCGATTGCGAGGGAGAGCGAATCTGCTCAAGGAAGAATGTCTGTTCCTGTCGCGACATTTGCCCTTTCATAATGATAAGCAGGGCGTTAGGCTGTGCCGAAATGCATGACGAAGTGTGACGGAATGGCAAGCAATTGCTATGTTAGTCGTGATTCTACACGGTCTGAGCACAGTCACGTTAGATGCTATGAACCTTTATTTCCTTATGGAGAAAGCTACAGCTACTTGCATTCTTCATGAAAATGCCGAACGCCGAATGCGCTGTTGTGGACATTCGCAAATTGCGTGATTACTGTCTAAATTTGAGACATGATGATGGCAAGCATAAAGCGCGGCTATTTGCAGGAGTTCTCGGCATGACTGCTGATGATGCAGTAGCGTTACGCGATGCTCTGCTGCAAGCAGTCAGAACATGCGAAGCGCGGTTGGGGCGATGTGAAATCTATGGTCAACGATACATTGTTGATTTTATGGTTACTTGGCGTAGCAAGCAGGCAATGATTCGGAGTGCATGGATTACCGAACATGCTTCAAGTAAACCAAGGTTGACATCGTGTTATCCATTGTAAAACTTAGGGGGTGTATATAGTGAAGGCCAAGCTGCTTGATGTTATTGCTCTTACAGACGATTTGCCTGAATATAATCTCAGACGAGGACAAGTTGGTACGGTAGTTGAAATCCTTGCGGGCGGTACTGCATTCGAAGTTGAATTCAGTGACCGCGACGGCCGTACTTATAAGTCAGTTGGCTTGCGACCAGATCAGATTATGACACTGCACTATGAACCGATGGAAGTTGAATCGGTTCATCCTATTCATGTGTAGTCTGTTAGTGCTGTAAGCGAAGAACGGATATGGTTTTACTAATTTCTCTGGGTGACAGCGGATTCCGATTGGTGCGATCGGTATCCGAAGCCCTTGACCGTAACGTGGCTTTTTCGTTTGAAAGAATATTCGATCATGAATGAGGGAATCGGGAAAAGCCCAAAACTCAAAAAATGGCTGCGTTGGATGGAAACAGTTCACGAGGAGATTCTAGGGCTACTTCGGGATACGAGCATGTTTTGGGAAGTCCAAGACATCATACGTGCGAACCCGCGTATACAAAAGCCTAGCACTTTCTATCGGTATCTGGGCAGAACATACCTTTCTCACGCGCTGTCAAGTTTACGACGGCAAGTTAAACCGAATAAAGATAGCATTTCCTTAATTGGGCTACTTGACGATATCGCAAAAAACCCTGAACAACTCTCCCGGAGTTACTACCGTTCTCTCTGCTCTCATCCCGATGGGCCTGACATCTACCAAACAGAAAGCGAGGGTAGGACAACACTTGCCGAAGCGGGAATTACTGACTCATCACAACTTAAGAAATTGATAAAGATGGGTAACTTCGCCCAATATGCAGATGCCAGTGGGAAGCATGTTTGTCCACAAATGGTAAAGGCTGATCGAGACGAGCTAAAATCAGCGGTGGAGGCGTGTGAGGGGTTTGCCGATAAACGTATTGCCCATTGGGATAACGACGAGCCCGAGGATGTACCAACATTCGGGGAACTTGATGAGTGCATTAAATTGCTTGATAAGACGTATGTGAAATACCACTTGCTTTTTTACGCAGAAGGGATGAGCACGTTGCTGCCAACCTATCAATGCAACTGGAAGAAGGTATTCCTCGAACCGTGGCTAGCCGCTGTTGCTGGAAGTGCAAAAGGGCTCATCCACATATCTGAAGATTTCGACGATGAATTACCGGAGTTCAGAGAGTATATGCAGTGAGATACCTACTTGATACCCACACGTTGCTCTGGTTTCTCGCTAACGACAGGAGATTGAGTCGCCATGCGCGATGGCTCATCGAGAATTCAAACAACGACAGATTGCTCAGTATCGCCAGTCTATGGGAGATAGCAATCAAGGTGAGGATGGGGAAACTAGAATTAATTGAACCGTTTGATCGCTTGTTTCCAAAACAACTGCATCTCAATAGTATTGAAATGCTCCATATTACAGTTGATAGCCTCGTGAAGCTGACGACATTACCTTTCTATCCGCGACACAGAAATCCTCATGATCAACACACAGACCCGTTTGACCGCTTGATAATTGCCCAAGCACTCGTTGAAGACATATCAATTATTGGAGTAGACCCAGACTTTGATGCATACGGCGTAATTAGAGAATGGTCCGAATGAAGCGTTTGCACTGGACTAACTCACTTCACGGGTTTTTGTCGGTTTGCAAGCCGCTTATCCAAAAAGTCTATGCTGGCAAGGGAAAAGAGTTTATAATGTGTTTCATTGTTGCACGGACTTCTCTTTGTAGTAATTCAAATCACCAAATACAGAGGTTCGGTGCGGGAGATTGTTAATTATCATGTCTAAAACTTCTGGTAGGGAATTGCAGCATATCGCACTCACCCAAGTTGGAGTTTAGCGACATTGAAGAGAGAATTCAAAAGAAACAAACTACCAATCATCGATTGTGATATTCACAACACTTTAGCTTCGGATAAGGTGCTGTACCCCTATTTGTCAAAGCGATGGCGCAGGCATCACGAGATGCTGGAGACGCCGGACAAGGTCGGGGGATATATCGCACGCGGCATGCCGTACGGCGCCCGTCACGACGCCTGGCCGCCATCCGGGGAACGTCCCGGCTCGGACCTCGACTTTATGCGGGAACAGTTGCTAGACCTGTGGGACATCGAGTTCGGCATCCTGAATTGCCTTACCGCCGTACCTGACATGCCCAATCTGGAGTACGCGGCGGCGTTCGCAAGAGCGGTGAATAACTGGCAGATTGACAAGTGGCTGGAGCCCGAATCACGGTTGCGTGCTTCGATTACGGTGGTGTGCGATGATGGCGAGATGGCGGCCGAGGAAATCAACCGACTGGGCAATCACCGCGGCTTTGTGCAGGTGTTGGTACTAGCACGTACAATGGAACCCTTGGGACGCCGGAAATATTGGAAGATGTATGAGGCTGCAGTACGCCACGATCTCCCGATTGGCATCCATTTCACCGGTGTTGGAGCGGGACCAATCACCGCTGTCGGCAGACCTTCACACTACATCGAAGACCATACGGGAATGACGCAAGCGTTCCAGACGCAGGTCACAAGTCTGGTGTGCGAAGGCGTTTTCGAGTACTTTCCAACGCTCAGATTTGTCTTGATTGAAGGAGGTTTTGGTTGGTTGCCGCCGCTGATGTGGCGACTTGACCGCGCTTGGAAGAAATTACGGGATGAAGTGCCGTATTTGAGACGGCTGCCGTCGGAATATATTCGTGACCATTTCTGGATTACAACGCAACCGGTGGAGGAACCGCCCAAGCGGGAGTATTTTCAGCAGTTGCTTACAAACATTGATGCCGACGAAAAACTGATGTTTGCCACCGACTACCCGCATTGGGACTTCGATTCACCGGAGTACGCCATTCCCAAGAACCTATCGCTAGACCTGAGAAGGAAAATCATGGCGGAGAATGCTCGGAATTTCTATCGCTTTTGATGACAAATATTTCTTATAATATCAGCACATCGCTCAACATGAATTAGCAGACAGAGCCCAGATTAATGAGTCGCTCCGCAGAATCTTTTCGCGTTTAAGTTCACTGATTGAAGGTTGAACCAAGGAGGATAGAATGATGGCAGCAGTTGAGACACAAACGAGTTCATCGGCAAATCGATGGAAAATGCCCGTAATTGATTGTGACATTCACAATGCCATACCTTCGCACAAGGCATTACATCCGTATATGTCAGAGCGGACGCGCAGGCATCTTGAGATGGTGGGGACTCCCGCGCGCCACGGATCGTACATCCCGCGCGGGATGCCGTATGCGGCAAGAAAGGACGCCTGGCCACCTTCCGGCAAAGCCCCCGGTTCTGATTTGAAGTTTATGCAAGATCAGCTACTTGACTACTGGAACATCGAATATGGTGTTCTAAACTGTTTAATCTTCCAAGATATGTGCAACGTGGAATTTAATGCTGCGTTGTCACGCGCGGTTAACGACTGGCAAATCGAAGAATGGATTAAGCCGGACTCAAGGCTGAGAGCGTCAATGTTGGTTCCGTTTGAGGATGGCGAACTTGCCGCCGATGAAATTGACCGGCTCGGGGACCACCCGGGGTTTGTGCAAGTTCTACTTGTCGCCCGCTCAATGGAACCGTTGGGCCGGCGCCGCTACTGGAAAATTTACGAGGCAGCGGCACGACACGACCTACCGATTGGAATTCACTTTGGGGGCATAGGTGCCGGTCCAATCACGTCTGTAGGCAAACCTTCCCACTATATTGAAGACCACGCGGGTATGTGCCAGGTGTTTCAAACGCAAGTGAGCAGTCTGGTGTGTGAGGGCGTCTTTGAACACTTTCCTACGCTCAAGGTGGTGCTAATCGAAGGCGGATTTGCTTGGTTGCCGCCCCTGATGTGGCGGCTCGACCGCTCTTGGAAAATGCTGCGCGAGGAGGTTCCGTATCTGAAACGCTCGCCGTCAGAATATATTCGCGAGCATTTCTGGGTAAGCACTCAGCCGATGGAAGAACCCCCCAAACAGGAATACTTTCAGCAATTGCTTGAACATATCAACGCCGATGAGAAATTGATGTTCGCAACCGACTATCCACATTGGGACTTTGATTCTCCGGGCCACGCACTTCCCAAGAATCTCAACCCTAATCTGAGACGGCGGATTATGGCTGAGAATGCTCGTGCTCTGTATCAATTCTAGTTGGATTGAGGGGTGCGCATAATGTCAATCAATGCACAAAACCGCGGGGGTTGGGATGTCCAACCCCCATAGGGATTAAGTTAAGAGAAATCGTTCAGCATTGTCGGGATATTCCGTCGTAAATTTCTTACATTATCCCCAATTGGACGGGGAGAGATCTCTATCGCACGGAGTTTACTATCGCACTCGCTATTCACTCGTTTGATCCTTATTCAGTCGCTTGATCCCAACCCCTACGGATTGAACCGAGTCCGCATATCAAATTAGGGCGCAAAGTACGAAGACACCTTAAAATCTTTGGAATAGACCAATAAACGCGCTTATGGCAAAGCATGTAGTTGCAACCGTTGATGAAATTCCGCCCGGTGAGAGGAAGATCGTGGAGATTGGCGGAAGAGTAGTCGGTATTTTTAACATTGACGGCGAGTTTTACGCACTTCGCAACAATTGTCCACATACAGGTGGACCGCTCTGTGAGGGGCATCTCACAGGATTTCTGAAGTCTGGCGTGCCAGGGGAATACGAATATGTTCGAAAAGGGGAAATCTTGCGGTGTCCGTGGCACGGCTGGGAATTCGATGTCAAAACGGGGCAATCTTGGTGGAGCCCGGCGAGAAGGCGTGCGCGAAAATACAAGGTCAGTGTTGAATCAGGGCTGCCCACTTGCGGCGATGACGGCGAAGTTGAAGGGACAACGCTAGAGAAGGGGCCATACACGGCTGAAACCTATTCCGCCTCGGTTGACGAGAAGTATGTGGTGATAGAGATTCCCTAAGTGGTTTATTTTCCAAAAAAATATGATTAGTGTTGGGTGCCGGTGCGGTTAGAAACCGCACCTACCGGCGTGGTAGAACAGTTTCTTGTGCCAGTCTCGTAAGCATTAAATTCTTAGCGAATAGACCACTAAGCGACGGAGTGCACCATTATGCGCTCAGCACAGTTTCGTTCACTCTTTGATGTAGCGATAGTCGACAAGCCTATACCCACCCCCGGGAGAAACGAGGTGCTCGTTAGGGTTGGAGTCAACGCCGTATGTGCCAGCGATGCCCGCTACATCGCAGATGGTAATCCGAATCCGGGGCATGAGGCAGTTGGTATCGTTGAGGCAGTGGGCGAGAATGCCACAAACGTGAGCGTCGGTGATCGTGTTGCGGTTCTCGCATGCATCGGATGCGGTCACTGCTGTTATTGCTTAACTGGTTACACCGTGCACTGCCCTAACGAATTTCTCTCGCTATGGGATGGCTACAGCGAGTTCGTGTGCGTTCGCTCCGATGCGTGTCTTCCCTTGCCAGGCTCAATCAGCCTTCTTGACGGCAGCCTCATAACTGATACACTCGGACCGGCATTTACTGGGGTCAAGGCAGGCGAAGTGGAGGGCAAGGTTGTCGCCGTGTGGGGATGCGGTCCCGTTGGACAGATGGCAGTTCAGTTGTGCAAGGCATTCGGTGCGAAACAGATAGTAGCGTTAGACCCAATCGAATTCCGCCGACAGAAAGCGGAGGAATTCGGCGCAGACATAGTAATGGACCCCACCGCCGGCTCACCTGTAGAGGAGTTGCGTCAACTGTACCCACCGTTGGGCGTGGATGTGGGGATTTGTGCGACATTCGCGGGAAATGTGCCGGACCAGGCACTCGTATCCACAAGGCTTGAAGGACGCTTTGTCTCGGTGATGGGTGTGGCGAGGCTGAATGAAGACGAGTTGCGTCATCGATTCTCATATGGAGTGCACTACTTCCGGCGGGACCACTACGGCGAAATGGTCCAATTGGTGACCGATGGACGAGTGGATCTGAAATCCGTGACCACGCATACATATCCCCTAGAAGACATCGCCGATGCATTTAGAATGCGTTTTTCAAAGCAGGGGCAATCGCTAAAGGTGGGGGTGCTGACGGGAGCAATCAGCGAGTCGGATACCGTATCCGCATTTTGAACGTGAACCAGATAGACGGAATTTCTTACATAGCTCATAGCCCAAATATGGAGGGCGTTATATCCTGTACTACGCGGGTTAACCTAGGGAATTGTTACTGTTATCATCATTTATACCATTGAACAGTGAGGAGGTTAGAGTCCATGAAGGCTGCCGTGTTATATGATGTCCACACACCTTTAAAAATTGAAGAGCTTGAGCCGGCCGAGGTGACTCATGGCATGGTTGGCGTTAGATTGTGCGCCAGCGGCGTGTGCCATTCCGATTGGCATGTCGTCAAGGGTGATTGGCCATTTATAAAACTACCGGTCATCCTCGGTCACGAGGGAGCGGGCATCGTAGAAGACGTTGGCAAAGGCGTGACCGGTGTCGCCGAAGGAGACCATGTAATTCTAGCTTGGAGACGAAGTTGCGGCTACTGCGAAATGTGCCAAGAGGGGTTTTCAAATCTCTGCAAAGTTGATCCGGATAATACTCGCCGTCCTCGGTTTAAGGGGCGCGATGAAACCGTGGGCAAGTTGGCGGGATTAGGCACGTTTGGCACTTACACGGTTGTGCCTCAAGATGTAGTCGTTCCCATACCTAAGGATTATCCTCTGGCACAGGCAGCATTGATTGGCTGCGGTGTCATGACGGGCGTAGGTGCCGTTATCAATACGGCTAAGGTGCCACCAGGGAAATCAGTAGCAATCTTCGGATGCGGCGGAGTAGGATTGAATTGCATTCAGGGCGCTGTCTTGGCAAATGCCGAGCCGATTATCGCTGTGGATATCCTCGACAGCAAGTTGGAGCTCGCAGAGCAGTTTGGTGCGACTCACTCCATAAATTCCTCCAGAGAAGATCCCGTCGAGCGCATCCAGGAAATCACAGGCGGTCCCGGCGCACATTATGCATTCGAGGCAATCGGGCTGACGGGGGAGCCGTTCCTTCAGACGATTCAGTGTACTCGACGCCGCGGCGTAACCGTCTTTATCGGACATGCTCCCGTGAACACCCCAGTCGAGATTGACGCGCGAATATTGATGTTTGAGAAGTCGGTGATTGGTTCATACTATGGCACGGCACGAACCCATGTGGACTTCAATCGGCTGCTTGGCCTTTACCGAGCAGGAAAACTCAAGTTAGATGAATTGGTCACGAGAACCTATCCGCTGGACGGCGTAAACGACGCATTTGACGCCCTTGAAAAGGGAGAGGTGGTACGCAGTGTATTAGATTTGTCGCAAGCGTAGGGTTAATCGTCAGATTGAGTCGCTTAGAGCACTTCAGATAAACGCTGTCGAATGAATGCTGGGAATGGCTTGAATCCTTGCGGTACGTGGGTTCAAGCCGTTTTTGTTTAGTTCGACTTCATCTAATTAGTTTTTGTAGATTTCCCGGAACATTAAAACTTTTTTGTAATTGTTTAGTCCATTCACTCCTTGCGGCGAATACAAGGTGCTCCCTTTATCCCACGACCGATGGCAATTTCTTCCATGTACCCAATATGCGAGCGATATCCCTTGTGGGAGGGGCATCTTGCCCCGATGCAGGAGCGATTCCCCTACCGAAAATGGATTTTCATTGCATAGTTGTTTAGTGAGTTGATTTATCGTGAACGCGGAATATCGGGGCAAGATGCCCCCTCCCACATATAAACCAGGAATGCCCCGCTAACGATAGTCAGGCGCAATACATTGCCAAACCAATATTGCCACTCATTTTGGCTGAACTAAACAGTTACCCTTTTTTGAACTGGTGCATTAGAGAGGATATCCATGCGCTATTGGAATCGTGATTTTCGCCTGTTGGCATGTGGTGTCTTAGGCGTAGGTGCTTTTTTTGGCATTCTACATCCGCTCTTTAACAATTTCATCGTAGACCAGCTTGGAATTCAGCCTCATCAATTGGGCTACATGGAATCGTTGCGAGAGGTTCCCGGATTCCTCAATGCTTTTTTCACTGCTATCATCATCTACTTCGCGCCGCCGATGGTTGCCGGTTTAGCTTTGATGGTGATGGGAATTGGCATGGCAGCCTATTCTCAAGCCAACAGTTTTTACGGCATCCTTGTTTTTTCATTCGTATGGAGTTTCGGATTTCATGCGTGGTTACCGTTGCGGTCGGCCATGACTCTCGCCTACTCAACGGGTGAAGAGAAGGGGAAGTGGTTTGGTCAATTGCGGAGCGTAGAGAGCTTTGCCACCTTAGCCATGATCGGATTGTGTTTGTTCGCAACAAATCTGATTGAATTTGGGGGCCTTTTTAAGATAGGAGGAGGTGTCGTCGCAGCCGGCGGCCTCGCCCTGTTTTTCGCGTCTCGGCGGTTGCAGACCGAGCGGGAAAACAGATTCGTACTACGGAAATCGTATTGGCTTTACTACGCGCTTTCCTTTATGGATGGAAGCCGACGACAGATTTTTACGACGTTCGCAATCTTCGCACTTGTTAAGGTGTTCGGTACAGATCGCGGTGTCATTATCAAACTCGTGTTGATTAACCAAGTGGTTGTTCTGTTCTTTTCGCCCATTATTGGCCGACTGGTGGACAAACTGGGCGAACGAACTATGTTAAGCCTCAGTTACGCGGGATTATTCTTCGTGTTCGTCGGCTATGCAACGATCAAGAACGTCACACATCTGTACGTGCTCTATTGCATCGACAATTTCCTGTTTGTTGGTCGGATCGCTTTAATGACCTACTTGAATAAGATTGCGCAGCCAGAAGATCTCAAACCAACGCTCGCCATGGGCGTAACCATGAATCACGTCGCGGCGGTGAGTGTGCCGCTCATTGGAGGTTTAATGTGGGTTTCATTTGGGTATCATATTATCTTCATTGGCGGCGCCATTTTTACGTTAATTTCGCTAACTTGCACGCAGTGGATGCGGACGGGTGAAGGACTTGAGAGATCGGCGTAGTCTCACTAGCCCGATCGGTTTGTTGTATCAGAATCTCCACATGTAAACATCTCCTTGATCATCTCGCACATCTGTCCATACGATACTGAGAACCCCGGCTTCGGATCGTAGTACGAACGGCGGATATTGTTCTCCGGGTGCCGTGCAGATCGGTATACCGTCCACCTTCCAAGCGACTTCCCCTTCAAGATTGAACTGCTGCGCGTAAATTGCATCGGTGCTCTCATCTCCAAAGTCTTCGCGGTAGTCCAACCATGCGACGAAAAATTGATTATCGCCAGATGCCACGAGGAACGGCCTATCTTGATGCCCGCCGGCAGTACAAATTGGCACGCCGTTTTCCTTCCACCGAACTGTCCCGCGGGCGCCGACGCGCTGCGCGTATAGATCGGAGTAGACATCGCGTTCATCGCTCCAAACGGCAATGACTCCGCCGTTACCGTCACTGGTAATCGAGGCGTTCTTCTGAATACCTGACGCGTAGCAGATTGTGACACCTTCCTCCGCCCACAGCTTTTTGCCGTCTGAATTGATCCGTTGTGCGTAAAGATTATCGTTGATGAAGTCTTCGTAAATCTGCCACGCGATGATAATTCCACCTTCATGGTCACTGGCAACAAGCGGTATTCCCTGCATTCCTTCCAGCGGAGAAACAAGGACCGGAGCATCCCAAACGGGCGATCCGTTCATATTTAGTCGAAACGCCATGATGTGCCACGATTCGTACCCAATCACATCCCACCAAACGAGATAAAACCCGTTCGCGCCGTCGGGGAGGAGTATGGGATCGCTTTGAAGGGAATCGGACGGGAAAACCGGTATTCCGTTCGTTTCCCACATCGGTTGACCGCTCGAATCGAGTCGTTGCATATACAGATCTTGGTATTGTGCACTGCGCCGCGCGTCCTCCCAGACAAAGATTGCGCCACCGGCGCCATCGCTTAGTATCGCCTGCGTGGACTGATCTGCTGTATCCGTGCAAACTGGCACACCGTCGGTCTGCCACAATACCTTTCCCGACACATCGATTGCTTGGGCATAGATATCCCAATTAGATCGATCACGTCGATCATTCCAAACCGCAATCACGCGATTGGCGGAGTAAATCATCCTTAGCCTGCGTTGATTCCATTCGGCGCGGCATATCGGAACGCCGTCCGCTTTCCATGCTGCCTCCCCCAACGCATTTATCCGTTGTGCGTAAATGTCCCAATCCGTACCCGTGCGGTAATCCTCCCAAGCAACAATAGCGCCGCCTCTCCCGTCGCTGACGGTGCGAGGCATGAACTGACCGTCCGATGCAGCGCTCACTACAATCTCTCCTGCGAATGCGGCGTGTGCGATGCCGCAAAGTAGCACTATACACAGGAAGTGTGATCTTGGATAGCTGGCCAAATTTATTGGACGTAGATACCTAGACGATAATGAGACATTTTGTTTTATATGACACTTCACCTTCGACCTGCTTTTGATATTGAGACGAGTGGAAGTTCCAACCCAAGTTGCTACAAAGAGATTATAGACCTGCATAACTGTTTTTATATCGAGAATTGTTCCTTTCAAGCACAATCTGACAGATCGTGCTACAAGAGAGGCAGTCCAAGTTACTCGCTACAGATCTCGCGGATACCATACTTGTGCTAGCGTTCCCTCGGTTGCCTCATCTAAATCACTCCAGCGCTCAACGGGTAACAAAATATTCGCAAGTGCGGCGGTAGGCATCACACAACTCCGTCCCAACCTCGCAACGAGTTCTTCCATACCGGGATTGTGTCCTACAATCATCACTCGTGAATAATCATCTGAAAGGTGGTTTAGGACTTCAATATATATTCCAGCAGGAGCGTGGTAGAATTGTGGAGTTAACCGGATTTCTCCATCGTATCCGCTCGCTTTGGCAACCCGCCTCGCCGTACTTCTGGCACGTTTCGCAGTTGAGCTCACAATTAGATCCGGAACTAACCCTTGTTGTCGGATAAGTGTGCCAACACGGGGAGCATCTCGTTTTCCGCGCTTGTTGAGCGGACGGTCATGGTCTAGCAAACCTGCGTCCTTCCAGCTAGATTTGGCATGACGCAATATTAGAAGCGTTTTCATCTGATTCCCTTTTTTGAACGACTTGAGTACTAAGGAGTTTTCAGATTCTTATGGTCAGTGCAATTCAGAATCACACACAATGCGTAAATACGAATGTGAATGACTTAGGACTTATGTATTTCAGATTGTAAGGAACGCAGATCTACGTTCCTTACTCTTTCGGTAATGAGGAATAACGAGGGATTTCTATCGCGGTCGTTATCCGCTCTCTTGATCGCTCCCACCGACAGTTGGGCAGCATAAGCCGGTTTGCGGTACACGGGGGATCTCTATCGCACGGGATTTATATCGCCTCAAGATCTCTATCGCGCAGGATTTACTATCACCCTCACTATTCGTTCGGTTGATCCTATTCGGTCACTTGACCTCTTCGCACAATTGATTCTATTCGGTCACCTAACCTCTTCCGGAGGCAAAGAACGGAAGCGACTAAATCAGAATCTGCTGGATTTACCAATCCAGCAGGAGCAGACAGGGACTTATTCTCTATTTCATCCTCATAATGTAAAGTGTATTTTTGAACCTTGCTTAAATCTTACGACAACTCTTTGAGCAGGATTTGTGCTTCTTTCAAATCCGTAGTGTCGAATCCTTCCGTGAACCAATTGTAAACATTGGCGACTATTTCGCGGGCTCTCAAGGTTTCTCCTTGTCGCTGATACAGTCGACTTAGACTAACTGCGGCTCGCAACTCAAGGGTTTTTGATTCTTGGTGATTCGCAACTTGGATTGCCTGCCGAAAACAGACTTCGGTATCAGATTCACGGCTGTCGTTCATCAACAGTAGTTCCCCTTTAAGCCGATATATTTCCGCCTCATATAGGCGCTCGTCATTTTGGGCAACGGTATCTAGTGCTTCATCCAACGTTCTTAAACCTTCCGCAGTCTGCCCTGCCCTTGCATACGCCTGCGCCAAGATACCAAGATAAAACGGGAGGAATATCGCCGCGCCGGTCGAACGCCATGCGTCCAATCCGTCGCAAATCTCCTCGATTCCCTCCGTAAACTGTCCGTGCTTGGACAATGCCCATCCCCGCATGATTACTCCTGCGGCGCGCCACATTGGGAATTCGTGCTCCGTTGAAAGCGAGATTAACATCTCTGCCTGTGATTGGGCTGTGCCCGCGTCACGATGGCACTGATAGTATAGGAATGATGCGAAGAACAGCGTAACCACTTTGCTGAAAGGGTGAGGCAGTTCATCAGAGATTGTCTGAGCTTTCGTGCTGTATTGCAGCGCACGTTCCGGATAGCCCAAGAACCAGAGGGTTGTAGCCGCGTAACATAGGCATGTCATCCCGGGTTCAGCCATGTAGTGGAGAAACGCATGCGATTGATGGTGCTGTGGCTGATATTGGGCAATCCCCGCTTCAAGGTATGCGTGCGCCATGCCAAGTTCTCCAAGATAGAATAGCGTCGCTCCCATTGCTCGATGAGCTTCAAGCATCAACGCCTCGTCTTGTTGCTGTCGAGCAAGTGTAATGCAGCTTTCACCGAGTTCGCGTGCCGAGTCCAATTCCGAGCGCACCAGATAACTCAGCCAAAGTCCAAACAGTAACGGAAACCTTAGCAATTCCAGTTCTTCAGACGTGGTTTCGCCGATGCGCTCGGCGAGTTCTTGGGCCCTCGTGTAGATTGCCGCTACCTCCGGTGCGCCATATCCTTTCCTAGCAACCATGGCGGGCCCTAGAGTGATTTGCAATACAAACTCGTCGTGCATTCGCTCTTGGGTTTCAGGCAGCGCCTTAATCAACTCGAGCCCTTTACTTATGTGATTTGTCCCTTCCAAGTTTGCCGACCTCTCAATTGCCCGCTCTCCCGCTTTTTGCCAATAAGGAATCGCTTGTGCGCTTTTTGCTTCCGAGAAGTGGTGTGCCACTAATTCGGGCTGTGTTTCGGCGAATTCGGGGAACTGTTCGACTAACGTTGTAGCGATTTGAAGATGATGCCGCTCTCTTATATCCTTGAGCAAAGATTGATAGGCAGTTTCTTGAATTAGAGCGTGTCTAAATCTATATGTCGTCCCGATTTGAGAAACACCGTATCGATCAAGAAGCTCTGCTTGCATCAGCCGAGTTATTTCGCGCTGCAATAGAGATTCACTCTGCCGTGAGATTGCCTTTAGTAGTCCATAATCCACTTCGCGTCCGAGAGTAGCCGCCAATTGCGCTACCTCTTTCGCCGTGCCCAAGCGATCCAACCGCGCCATTAGCGAGTCGTGCAACGTGGCAGGGATGGCAAGTTGTGGCAACGAACGCGTCAATTCATAGTGGTCGTCAACCTCTTTCATCCAAGCCGATTCCAGTACCATCTTGGTCAACTCTTGAACGAAAAGCGGAATTCCGTCGGTCTTTGACACGATTTGCTCAACGACTGGCGCAGGCAATCCCTTTCCACCCGCAATCTCAACAACCATGTCTGTCACCTGTCGCTGGGTAAGACGATTTAGCGAAATCGAGGTGAGACGCGGTGGCACGCCCCACTCCGGGGTGAAGTGCGAACGATACACCAACAATATAAAAACGCGTGAAGATGCGGCTCTCTGGATCAGCAAGGAGATTAGTTCTAGGGTAGATGGGTCAATCCAATGTAAATCTTCAACAAAAAATAGTAGCGGGTGCCGGGCTGCTTTATTCAATATAACCCTCAGTAATCCATCCAAGGTTTTCTGTCTTTGTTGTTCCGGAGGCAGATCGGATGGCGTATAGCTGTTGCCGAGTTGTAAGGAGAAAAGACGGGCGAATAGCGGCACCATTTCATCAAGTGACAGATTGTATTCTGTCAAGAAACCTTCCAATTTAGCTAAGTTTTCCTTCGTCGAATCCACACGATCGAAGTGCAATTCTTCTCTTTGAAAGAGTTCAACAATCGGATAAAATGGGCTATTTTGGTAATAGGATGTGCAAAAACATTCCATGAGTGTTGCGTCTGAGCGGCGCACAACATGTTCCTTCAACTCTTGAACTACACGAGATTTGCCTACCCCCGGTTCGCCAGTCAAGGCGATTGCTTGTCCGTCTCCGGATGCGGCGTGTTCCCAGTGTTCGATTAGCAACTCAATCTCTTGATCGCGGCCAACAAGCGGGGTTAGTCCGGCATTTACCGCAACGCCAGTGCGACTCGTTGAGGGCGTTTCACCCAAAACTTGATAGAGATGCATCGACTCGGAAATGCCTCTGAGGGACTGAACGCCCAGATCACGGCACGCAAAGGAGCCGATTACCAGCCGGTATGTGGCAGGTCCCATTACTACGGTGTTCGGTTCGGCTATTTCTTGCATTCGTGCCGCGACGTTTGGCATCTGTCCAACGATCGCCATTGATTCCAATTCGCCACTTTTGCTCATGTCGCCAACAACAACCATGCCAGTGTGGATGCTCAGGCGAACATCAAGCGCGACATCCATTGATTGTTGAATACGGTTTTCAAGTTTTTCAATCGCCTCCACGATTTCAAGCGCGGCGCGTACCGCACGGTGAGCGGCGTCTTCGTGGGCAACCGGATATCCGAAATAGATTAGAAGCCCATCCCCAAAATAGCGTGCGATGCGCCCCTCAAAACGGCGCACTGCCGTTGCACAAACTGCCTGATACTGCTGGAGTAGTCCACGAAGTTCTTCGGGATCCAATCGCTCAGCGAGTAAGGTCGAACCTACAAGATCGCAGAAGAGCACGGTTAATTGGCGTCGTTCTGCATCGACCTCCTTCGACTGCTCATCTGTCCGGTCGGGTTCAAGAGTGTTCGTCCGAGACACTAAAGGCGAACCGCATTCTCCGCAGAATTTAAACTTTTCGGGATTTTCAAATCCGCAATTGGCGCATATCATGGGAGGCAGTGATTAGTGGCTAGTGGTTAGAGAAAACCCTGAAACCGTAAGACGGGCGAAAAATCGGACCTCTATCGCACGGGATTTCCTATCAAGATTAGCTATCATCCTCCCTAATCAGTCGGCTGATTCCACCTTACAAGAAATGGTGGGCAGGGGATTTCTATCGCACTCACTAAGGGATCTCTATCGCGTTCGTTATTCACTCACTTGATCGTTCGCTTGATTCCACCCTACAAATTACCGTTGATAGAGTTGGATTGTCAATAAGAGAACGACTACACCTACGGAATGTTCCCGCTGACATGCTGCCATCTACCGTGATCGACATTGTATATGGCAACCTCGTTGTCCAAGTCGTCACAAAACCGCACTTCAATTCCATCAGCGGAATCACACCAAATGGACTGACCAATGAATTCTTCTAAGGAAAACTCTTCTGCCCGTTGAAATTTACACCACGCCTCGAATCTTGATTTCCAGTCATAACCCTCGGCCCGAAGCAAATCGTTGATTCGGAATGTGGGATTTGTGCCACGTCCGCGTTGATTACCAACCCGAATGGAGTAGTTCCTAGTCGACTCCTTGCCAGGAAGATAGTCTGACCAATTCAGGTTAGTTAATTCTATCCCCTCAAGAAATGGTGAGATATTGCGTGTCTCAGTCAGAATATACAGACTTTCTACTGCACGGGTCAACGCCACATAAAAGAGACGGCGTTCCTCAGCAATGACACTTTCAACACTATCGCCAAAGATGCGAGTAAAAATTAAATCGGGGTGTATTAACGGAAAAGAACGCTGCACTGCGTCAAGTACGATTACAACCTCTTGTTCAAGACCTTTGAACTTGTGAACCGTGAATGCAGTAACTTTTTCCTTATCTTCCTCAGGCAGACAAGTGCGTACCATTGTAAGAAAGCGACTTAGCCCACTTTCGATTGATGAATCGTCCTTATTCTTATAATTTACGTACCAAGGCAAGTTGTTTTTTCGGGCGAGTAAAACGACCTTCTTGTTGTTCTCAATAACTTTGTTCACTAGCCTTAATACCGCGGGTGTAAGGCTATCACCGGGGTTGTTCTGTTCCTCTAGCAATGTTGGCTTGAAGTTGGTAAGGTCGGCGACCACTACCTGTCCAGTTGTTTTTTCGGGCGTGCGGGCGGGGTTACCCAAACCTTTCATCAATAGGTTACCGACATCGACGATAGATTTCCCGGACCGGTAATTGGTTGCTACATGCAGCTTACGAGGATCTGGAAAATATTTTGCGAATTTTTGGAAGAAACGCAAATCGGAACCAGCAAAACCGTTAATGGCTTGCCAGTCGTCGCCAACACAGAAAAAGCGTGCTTCAGGATTTTGTTGCCGTATTGCGTCTATCAAATGAAAAAAGAGGCGCGAGAAATCTTGGTACTCGTCAATGAGTACATACCGGATACGTTTAAGATCACCATTGCCCGTTTTGCGCTGAAACACGGTTTCGCCCGTCGCGACATGCGCAGCAGCTTGTTGCATAAGCCCATCGAAATCTTCCTGTCCTATTGCATGAAGGCGTTTTAGGTAAGACTCATAAAACACCTGTGCAAGATTCAAAAAACGCCCCTCGAAATCACTGCAATCGTAGTCATTAATTCTTGCAAGAAGCTGATAAGGCGTGAGGGAGAGTTGCCGAGAGCGCTGTATGAATCTCCTTATAACGGTTGTGAAGCGATCTATGGAGCGGCGCTTGATTCGGTGCCATATTTCTTCTTCACTGAGCCGATGGCATTGAATATCAAAAGCTTCAAGCTTCTGTTTCAACAAAATTGAAAAGTCCTCTACTCCGTTCTTTTTCAGATCATGCGGAAAAAATTCTAGCAACTGCCAGTTTGGTCTTCTTCCCCAATAGCGACGCTTTTCCTCAGACATGGCATCGTAATTGGGCTCACCTTCACGCCCAAAGTATTCGATAACTACGCCGCGGCCACGGCCAGTGAAAATGGTGAAATCGGGACGATAATTGATGTCCTTCCACCAGAAATTTTGTTCGTATCGGTACTTAATGTTGTGTTCAAACAAAAAATTGGCGATGACTTTCTCTCCGTACGATTTTACGTACTTACCATCAAGTGTTTCACGGGGCAATGAAAAGCGATAACGATACATCTCTTCTGGAGGCATATTATAGCCACCTGAGTGGATACGTTCCCAATCCACGAGAAAATGCTCCATCATCAAGGCACGGATTTCACCGGCGTAAATGGGATCGGCAAGATATTCGTCAATTACTGCGTCCTGAATAGCACGGCTTTGGTTTTGTGCACCTTCGGGTTCGTCGAAGAGGATTTCTTCAGGATGAGTTAGTGCGTAAGCCAACGCGTGAAAAGTCATCACATGGGGTGTAAAATCCTTCAAGTTGGAGGCGAGACGCATTTGCATCTCCTCTGCCGCCTTGCGATTGAACGCTAGGAGTAACATCTCGTCAGGTGATACACCGCAGTGCTGTTGCAGGAACCGCGCACGATTGATTAATGTCATAGTCTTGCCACTACCTGCCCTCGCGACTACCTGAATGTTGCCTTCTACAGCACCAATTGCCGCCGCTTGTTCCTCGTCTGGTATCCGATCTAAGCAGTTATTTTTCGCCCACGATCGCACAAAGGTAATTTTTTCAGCCTCATACTCCTCAAACGAAATGTAATCGGTACATCGATCTTGATAGAAGCGGTCAGCGTTGAGGAAGTCTTGTTCAAAATGCTCCTTCAGATTCTTGAGCAGGCTCTGCTTTTCATTTGCGTGAAGAACTTGCGCCTGACGCTCTTTTTTCAACTGGAGTTCCTTTTCTAGGCGTGCTTTTTGGGCGTGTTCGCGTTCACGTTTGTTTCTTTCGTCCCTTTGCTGTGCTGCTTCGCGACGCTTACTTTCCAACTCCCGATATTTTGCAAGTTGCCGTTCCGCCGCTTGTCCAAGGTGGTGTTGGCTAAAACGGAGGTCTAACTCTTCAAATTTCTCAAGGGCTTGATCAATCAGATTCAGTTTGCAATAAGATTCTGCCATCCAATACATCGATTTGATAACAATCTCATTTGTTGCTTCCGCCGAGTCTTCCACATCGTCCATTGAATCGTCGAATTGGTCAATTCGCGAGCTTTCAAATTCAATCGCGGCTCTGAATTCTCGGATGGCCTGCTCGTAATTTCTATCTCTAAAATATGCTTTATTAGCCCGATGAAAACTCAAATTATCGCTATCTGGAGTATCAACCATGAAACCATCCTATAGATGTAGTTAGTGGATTCGTTCCGAAGAATATTGACTTGAATAATCCATGAATACTGTAGTCATCAAACGCATGGCCGTGAATATCTAGGTCAATTGATGAATGACTCACCTTTCCGGTAAATTGCCGCTGATATGCCGCCATTTTCCGTGATCGACATTGTATATGGCAATCTCGTTATTGAAGTCGTCGTAGAACCGCACTTCAATCCCGGCAGCAGAATCGCTCCAGCTGGTCTGATTAGCGAAATCCGCTACTGAAAATCTCGTAGCCGGACGCAGAATGTACCACGTCTTTGATTCCTTATCCCAACCGTATTCGTCGGCTTTAAGCAGGTCTCTGATTGCCATCGTGGGCTTGAAGCCACGACCGTATTGATTACCCACTCGAATAGTGAAATACTTCGTCGTACCCGCTGACTCGAGATAGTCCGACCATATTAACGTAGAGAGGTTAATGTTCTTTTGCAACTCCTCAAGAAACGGGGACACATCCCCTGTTTCTGTTAGAATATACAGATTTTCAACAGCTCGGGTCAATGCCACGTAAAAAAGACGACGTTCTTCTCCAGTGACCTTCTCAGGATTGTCCCCAAAAATGCGGGTGAAAATAAGCTCGGAATGCAGTAATGGAAAACAGTGTGGTACAGCATCAAGCACGATAACGACATCCTGTTCAAGACCTTTGTAGCTGTGGACCGTCGATGCGGAAACACGCGCCTTGTATTCCTGCGGCAGCGACGCATGTACCATTGCAAGAAAGCAGTCTAGTCCACTTTTATCTGATAGCTTCTCCCGATTCTTATAATTTACGTACCAAGGCAGGTAATTTGTACGCGCCAGCAAGACAACACTCCTGTCGCTGGTGACAGCCTTGTTCACTAGCCTTAACACCGCAGGTGTAAAATGGTCGCCAGGGTGTTCTCGTTCCTCTGGAGGTGTTGGTTTAAAGGAGGCAAGGTCGGCAATTACCACTTGTCCAGTCGTTGTTTTGTGCGCGCGCGCGGGCTTACCTGCGCCACGCATCAATGCATTACCGACATTAACGATCGATTTACCGGAACGGTAATTGGTCGTCACATGCAAGGTGCGAGAATCCGGGAAATATTTGGAAAAGTCTTGAAAGAAACGTAGATCGGAACCTGCGAAACCGTTAATGGCCTGCCAGTCGTCACCTACGCAAAAAAAGTGGGCTTGAGGATTCCGTTGTCGCACCGCCTGCATCAGTCGATAGAAAAGTTCCGAAAAATCTTGGAATTCGTCGATAAGCACGTGGCGCATCTTCTCGAGATCGCCTGTACCGGTTTTTCGCCGAAATTCGGTGGCGCCGTTCTCAACCTGTTTTGCCGCTTCTTGAAGAAGACCGTCAAAATCCCGTTTCCGAGACGCTTTCATGTGCTGATGGTATGAGACATAAAATTCTTGTGCCACTTCCAAGAATTGCTGTTCCACCTCACTAATGCATTCATAGCTGTTTGTAATTTCCGTGAGTTCCTCTGGCGTAAAACAGAGTTTTCTGCCCCGCTGTATGAACCGCTTAACTACTTTCGTGAAGCGATCTATGGCACGGTCCTTAATCAGATTCCATAATTCTTCCTCGCCGATTCGAGTGCAGAAGATACCGCAGGATTCAAGTTTTTGTTTTAGCAACGCGTAAAATCCTTTTTCTCCGTTGCTTTCAAGGTCGTGAGGAGAAAATACTAGCAATTTCCAATCGGGCACGCCACGCCAGCAACCGTGTTTTTTCTCCGACTTAGCGTCATAGTCGGAATCGCCTGGGAGTCCCACATATTCAATTATAATGCCGCGGTTGTCTCCAGTGAAAATAGTGAAGTCGGGACAATTATTGACCTCGTTCCACCAGAAATTCCGCTCATAGTGGTACTTGATGTCGTGTTCAAACAGGAAGTTAGCGATGACTCTTTCTCCAGAGGATCTCACGTACTTTCCATCGAGTGTTTCATAAGGCAATGATCGACGAAAACGTACCATCTCTTCAGGAGGTCTATTATACCCGCCTGAAACGATGCGTCCCCAGTCGGAACGGAAATGCGCCATCATCAATAGACGTATCGTATTCATGTTCTTAGATGACTGCAGGTATTGGTCAATTTCGTCTTGCAAAGCGCGCTCTTGGCTCTGCGCTCCGGCAGCTTCGTCAACGATTTCTAGTTCGGGCTGAGTCAGTGCATAAGCCAGTGCATGGAAGGTCATAACGTGGGGAATGGGTTCCTGAAGGTGTGAGACAAGCCGCTCTCGAATCTCCGCCGCCGCTTTTCGGTTGAAGGCGAGGAGCAATATCTCGTCCGGGGCTACTCCGCAGTGCTGCTGTAAGAAAATGGCACGGTTGACCAAAGTAGTGGTTTTACCGCTTCCCGCACGCGCAATGACTTGCACGTGTCCTTCATCAGCACCGATAGCCGCCGCCTGCTCGGGATCCGGACAGTTGCCCACCAGATTCGTAACCCATTCCCCCACAAACTTGGTTTTCGCCGTTTCATACTTCTCATGGGATATATGATCAACGCACTTCGATCGATAGAAATTAGACGCGTTAAGGAAGTCTTGTTCAAAGTACGCATGTAGACCATCGAACAGAGCCCCCGTCTCCTTCTTGTGATACAATACTCTCAGCCAAAGACGAAGGCGTTCCGCAAGTCTTTTATACGATGGAATCATCGTTGCCATATGGGTTTTACGCCGTTTAGCGGTAGTCTCACATTTGAAGTTATCTACAAGCCGTTACGGTTGGGGAGAATCGCTGCCCGAAAACATCATGCGTGCGGGCAATACCAAACGTTCATGGTACGAGAACGTACATTGTCATGTAAAAAGCAAAGTCGGACTGAAACGGTATTTAAGACGGTGCACCTATTTCGTCCGCCATGATCTGAATGGTGTACCCTTCTTTGCGGATGCGAAGGTCATAATACAACAATGTTGTAGTAGAGATCTTCAGAGGTTCGAGAATAAGAAGCGGCACCAGGATGGATAGAAGCGTGGATACTCCGGTGCTGGCGGCAAATGCCCCGAACATCCTTGCTAACGAGTATGTGAACGTCGCAGCGGCAAGTTGCGCGACTCCCAGTATCACAACGAGGAAGAGCGCCTTGCTCCAATACCCTTTGACAAGCACATAGCTTCTCTTGAGAGCGCCAAATCCGCCTTCTCCTTCAATTGTAATCACCGCAGGCGCCAAACAGAAAAAACCGTACACAACGAGTCCCGGGATAGCGAACGTAACTAAGCCGACGGTGGTGGCAATCGACGCGACAACCAACGTCCCGATTAATGGGAAAAACACATCAGCGATTCGCAGATACGTTTGACCGATAGACACTGACTCTCCCAAAAATCGCTGCGAGATGGCAACAGTTCCAAGTGCCGTGCCGGCGTAGGAAAGGAAAATCACTAGCACGGCAAACAGTAGTATTGCCGGTTGAGTCGTGGAATTAGCGGGGGTTTGAGTGAGGTTAGATTGCTGACCGATGACGGCGAAGCAAACCACAATATCGATGATTGCGCATGGTGCTACGATGCCGAGCAGCAGACGCCACATCTGGCGGCATAGCACAAGCGACTCGCGAAAGACGCTTCCAACCGACATCGGCAGGAAGTTGCGCTGGAAATCATCGCTCATAGTTTCGAATCATCACTTGAACTGCGTAAGATACTGTTCAAGCTTTTTATTCCGCGGGTCCAAGTAATGAGCTTCGCGTAGATAATTCACGGCAGAATCGGTCTGACCTATCTTCATGAGGAGGGAGCCAAGGTTGTGGTATGCCGGACTATAGGTCGGTTTAAGATCGATGGAACGCCGATAGGCATCTTCCGCTTTCATCAGGAACTGTTGCGTTTTGCCGATTAGCAGGCGAATGGTCACTTGGTCTTCCCAAGTTTCGGTGTAAACGATTGCCCCAAGTTCCTCGGCCTTTTGTTCGATAGATTCAGTCGATCCCCGATTCGCTGAATTCATCACAATGTAACCAGACTTGGTATGTGTGATAGCCATTTGCAGCTCGTCGAGTCCTTCAGCCGCAGTTTTTCCTTCAAGATCAGTTTCCCATGACGGCCAACTGGGACCCGCATACGCCAAGCCGTATGCGTAGTAGGTCGCACCGAGGTCGTTAAGCACTTCAGCGTTCTCGGGCCGCATTGTTATGGCATCTTCATAGAGCGAGATCGCTTTCTCATAATCTTTGGCGTTATACGCTTCCGTCGCGTACCTCCGCTTCATCCTGAAATCCTCGCTTTGTATGTTTATACTATCTCTGGTTCCATCATCCTTTATTCCCATGAAGTAAATGAGTGGGACCGTAAGCGCAAGGGCAAAGCACAGTACGATAATTGTTGGAAGTTGCAAGCGCATGTTCATTCACCTTTTCAATCCTTCTGGGCGTTCCGGCCCTCATCGGTATTCGAGACACCGTTACCCTCGGGTTTTTTGGATTCTCACCTAACTCACAAAAGGAACTTTTTCTTTCCCTCCATCTAACGGTACAAACCCCTATTGGATTATTAAGTTGCGCGATCTCAATCTCTCTCCGTCGCGCTCAAAATAGAGCGTAACCTGCTGCTGCCGCTGCAACTTATTGAAACTGCGTTGGAAATCCTCGATTGAGCCGATTATCGAGTTGTTGATTCTGTAGAGCAAGTCCTTCCGCTCCAATAATTCCGCAAGTGTACTACGACGCTCGACTTTGGCAACTAGCACGCCGCGTTGCTGATATTTCTGTGCAGCTTTGCGGTCCAATTGCTCAATAGTAATGCCCCATCCGGGTACTTTGTACGACCACTGAAGCTCCCGAATCGAGAGCATTACATCCTTACGATTCTTATTTCGAATAAGTTGGACCGCAACCGCTTGATCTTTTTCCAGCAACCTTGTGATTGAATTATAGGCTGATAGGTTTGGCGTTGGTCGCTGACTAATTGCTTCAATCACATCACTGCGTTTGATACCGGCCTTCTTCGCTGGGCTTTTCTTCTCCACCGAGGTCACCAATACGCCGAGCCGATTGCCAAGTCCGAGTTTTTCTGCCAATTCCGGTGTCAACGCCTGAGTTTCGATTCCGAGGTATGGTGGTACTACTGCGCCGTACGAGGAGAGCAATTCGATTATTCGCCGTGCGGTACTTACCGGGATTGCGAATCCAACCCCCTGGGAACCGCGGCTGGTCGAATGGATGGCCGCGTTGATACCTATGAGTTTTCCGTACATGTCCACAAGCGCACCCCCGCTGTTGCCCGGATTGATGGAAGCGTCCGTCTGAATGAGGCGCTGATACAGTCTGTCATCAATCTTTATGGCACGGTTAGTGGCACTAACCACGCCGATTGTGACGGTTGGCCGTGGATCGCCGCCTGTTACCGCAAACGGGTGACCAATCGCGATAGCCCATTCGCCCACAAGCAGGTTGTCTGAATCGCCGAATTCGATTGGGGTGAGGTTGGGTGCATCGATTTCCAATAATGCAAGATCCGAGAGATAATCCTCCCCAACGATTGTCGCCTCAAATTCTCGCCCATCCGAAAGGATTACGCGTGTTTCATCTGCGCCCGAGATCACATGTTGATTTGTTAGTACATAACCGCTTTTGTCGATTATCACTCCCGAGCCAAGTCCATGAAGTTGGCGTTCTCGTGGGATTTCGAAAGGAAAATCGAAAAACGGCGCCCAAGGATCGTCAAAGAAGGAACGCCGCCTAACTTGCTGCGTTGTAATTGTGCTAATGTTGACGACCGCGGGGCTGGCTTTCTCTACAGCACGGACCAGCGCGTTTCTCCGAGAAACGGCAAGATCCGCCTGCAGTTCTGTTTTTGATTGGCTCGCGCCCGTTTGTGCTAGTTGCAACGAGAAGAGAAAAACAGCCAGGATGGTAGTAAGGAGGAAAGGGATGTGTTGGGACTTTCTCAAAATGGCTTTCATTACATTTCGTTTTAACTTAGGAGTTTTGTCGCTAAGTTTATAGTGCAGTTAGGAGGTCGCGCCTACACAGGCCGACGGGTTGGGCAAGGTGACACACGGGACGCCGGGGTCTTCTTCACGGGAGATGCCGCTCCTTTGGCTTCCTGATTCAGTCGCTTGTTTCTAATACGTTTAGGTTTCCCATATCAATTTAGGCGCCACGCTGGTTTCTCCATTCGGTCCAGTGATGTGATCGCGAGGATAACCGAGGCAGTGTGAAACGTAGAGCACCCCATCGACTTGTCGAAATCGTTCACGGTGTTGATGACCGTACACATGGACCGCAGAGCCAAGCTGTCGAATCTGAGTTTCAAGGCAGGTGCATCCGGCGACCCGGCTGAAATTGAACCTCGGGTGCCGATCTTTGTGCCGTATTCCAGTGGCTTTTTGCTCGCGCTCCGCGCTGAAGATAAGATCTGTACGAGGGAGAAAATGGCTAATGGATATGACCGGTGCATCATACGTTCGTCGGATGTTCTTCTCGTTTAAGCGCAGGAAAAAGTCTGCCGTGGATTCGCCGTTCTTGAAGGCGGGCCACCGGGTGAAGCGGTTGTCGCTCCACATCGAAAGTGCAGGATCGTCTCCAGGCTTGGGAACGTATAGACTGCAATTGCCTTCCTCAGGTTTAACGTACCATGAATAAAGGGGTACAATCCAGACGCCGGCATTATCTTCCGAGTTCCCAATCTTAGCAGGTGCGGTGTCCACATTTAATGACTGGCAGAGGCTCAAGATACGCCAGAATTTCTCTACGGAGTCAACGCAGTCATTCCGCCGTACCCACAGGTCATGATTCCCAGGTACGAAAAAAACGTGCCGGAATTTTGCGCGTAGATATGCCAGACAACTCTTCGATCGGTCTAGATCATCGCTAATGTCGCCAGCCAGCAGTAGGGCATCGTCTACATACTCCACGTCGGAGATCTCTTGAAGGAGAGACATGTTACGTTTGTAATCGACATGGAGATCCGACAGTGCGTACACGCGCATTCGATAGTTGCTTTCCTTTGAAACTCCTAGCTCTTCAGAATTAAGTGTGGAACTTCAGATTTAATTAGGTCTTAGGCAGTCGAGCACTCAAATCCGCCCAATTCGGCAGTAGGGAATAAATAAGGATTCCTATGGAAGTTCTATAGCCTTCTCCATGAGGATCAGTTTAAGAGAGTTTTCTAGCATTTGGTCGAGCGTTCCGTCGCAATCCCCTTACTCTGACCCTATCTGGTGGAGGGCGGATGCGGTTGGAAACCGCACCTACCGTAGGTATGCGACGTAAAACCTATGATCGCATCCTAAATATAGTGTCGCAGTTAATGCGTCTCGACTCGAAAAGGGCGTCGAAGCCCCTCGTAGCTTGGCTTCACGCCGGGTTTTTTCTCGTGGTTGGAGTGTGCAATTCGGTGCGATATTCTGCGAATACAATTTCCCTCCCTCCCCCGATGTTGAAACCAACCCCCAAAATTGCGCCAAATGCTATGACCGGACGCCGCTCAGATATGCTCAATGGTCGACATAGCCGGCGCGGAAGAGGGGCAAGAACAGTTGAACAGTAGAGGCGACTTAGAAGCGGATTCGACATTTTCCCTGTGGTTTTTTTTATTTTTGCGTCAATGGACGGCGCGCAAGGATGACCAGATCGCGTTCTCAGTACAACGCTTTGAAGGCGTTTCGATTTCTCCAGCGGCAGAGACATTTAGCAGCGCGGGCGCGGTGGATGCGTCGGTGAACAGAGTGCATACGACACACATTGGATTTTCGTCCCGGCGGCATATATCCAGTCGGAGTAGGATCGCGACCAACGCCAACCAACACCATTATACTATACGTGTGTGTAGTTTTCAATCATAAAATCCGTGAGATATTGAAATCAACTTATACTGATAGGGCATACGCGCCTTCTCGCAGCAAATTTCGTTCCCAGACTTAACGCTTAAGGACCAAATTATTTGGGCGAGCTTCTCAATGCCAGCCGGAAATCAAACGGTTTTTTGCCGTAGCCTATTCAATTCAATTGACACTCTGTACCCCTCCAAACCGGGGTCTGTATCAATGACCTCTTGAACTGCGTCACTATCGCGCCGCTGTACAGGAAACTCCTCGGCGTTAGCAATGCGAAGTGCCAGCCGGGCACCGACCGAACTGGCCTTTCTAAGATTTTCCAGCTCTACTTTCTCCAGGGTGTCATAGGCTGTATGCCCGAAACCACGTCCGTGGGGCGGAGCTTCAGGATCGCTCATATCAGCCGACGGAATACCTTTCAGAACAAACGGAAAATGATCCGAGTAGGAATTCAATTTCTGTCCGATTGGCATCTCCGCGGCCATATCTTTCGCCGCCTCTCTGAAAAAGGAGTCGAGTTCTTTCCATTGATGAAGTCCGACTCCCTTCCGGCCGGCCCCGCCCGAAGCATCCATGTTGAACATGAACCGTATCTTGTCCAGTTCGTCTTCGTGGGCAGCCACATAGCGGAATGCACCGGTTAATCCGATCTCTTCCGTACCGAACGCAATGAATCGCACGGTACGTTTTAGGATACCCGCAGCATACCGCGACAAAACGCGTGACGCTTCAATGACCGAAACCATGCCAGAGGCGGGATCGTGCGCTCCTTGGGATATGTCGTGTCCGTCGTAGTGACACCCGACAATTACCATTTCGTCCGGACTCTCAACCCCCGGCAGGTCGCCGATGACATTCCACGATGTTCGCGACTCGTTGATGTCGGTCGTCCGCACATGTAGGCGCACGGTTCCGTATCTTTCCGCCAGTCGAAGCAGCAATGCCCCGTCCTCTTTACAGATAGAGATTCCGGGAATCGGCGCAATGTTATCATTCTGAAGACTGCCGGTTTCCGGACCGACGCCGGGATGTTCACTGACAAAGATGAAAACAACCGCACCGCCAAGTATAGCACGATCGTATTTTTCTTTGCGATGAACCCAGCGCCCCAAACCGGGTGGTGACGCACTTAAAGCCATGACTATCTTTCCAGCCATTTCGTTCCCAATACCCTCGTATTCCGCCGGGCTGCCGTAACTGGCAGAGATGAGTTCTGCGGTGGTTTCATCTGCGGGGCAGTAGGGCAGTGAAATGCATGGGATGGACTTCCGGACGGGTTCTACAATTTCCAATGTTGCTTGCCCACGGGACCAGCCCGCGTAGGGATAAGCCTCCAATCGCACATTCTTGAGCCCGTAGCGAATGAAGATCTGTTGAATGAAGTCTGCAGCCTTCTTCTCCTCCGGTGTCCCAGCGAACCGCGACCCGAAATCATCGCACAAGACTGTCAAATTGTCCATCGCTTCGCGCGATGTATAGATGTCGCCAACCATTTGGCGATCAAGTTGAAGATACTGGTGCTCATTGCTCAACTTTATTGTCCTCTAGTCGAAAAATGTTATCCGTACCTATCGGCCGGCTTGGGTAGATGTTACATCGAATTGATTGGTTCCAAGTGGGTTTTGCTATTTTCATCCGGGGCGGGGCGTCCCTACTGTGCGGTTTTTTGCTCCGTAGGCGGCGCAAGGTTGTTGCTGGGAATCTCAAACAGATTTGGTTCTTCGTCGTCAGCGGGCGGTATTTCTAGCTCCTGCATCTTGGCATCAGCAATCTTCTTCAGTTTCCACTGATTCAGAAGCCTGATTCGTCGACCTTGAACGTCAATGATATTTAGTCGCTCCAACTCATTTAGAAGGTCGAAAATCGTTTCACGAGCTGTCCCGGTAAGTTTGGCCAGATCGGACCGGGATAACTTCTCACTTAACTCCATACCGTTACTATTGTGAACAGCGCCTCTATCTGCAAGGGAAAGCAGCAGGCATGCTAGCCGGGACGAAGCAGTACGAAACACGAGATTTTCGAGATGGTTTTGGATGTGTTCTCTGCGAGTGATGAGCATCTTCGCCCGTCGCATTGTCAGGTCCGGTTTCTTCTTGAGGAACAGTTCAAAATCTCTCCGGCGCATGACATAAAGGAGCGAATCGGCTAACGTTTCGGCTATCACGTCGCGGGATACGTCGTCATCGTTCTCAGTTTCCCCGAAGATTTCGCCCGGTTCTAGTACCTCAAGCGTAAGTCCTTCGCCGTCGGGCAAGAGTTGGTAGATTCTGACCCTTCCTTTCTTTAGGAGATAGACAGTGCTTCCTACTTCCGTCTTTCCGGTGACCATTTCGCGCCGGCCGCACTGCTTCAACTTCGAATCTCGATTTAAGGCATAGAAGTCCGCTTCGGTCAAATGTCGAAAGAACTTGACATTCTTCAAATACCAAATCTGTGTTTCCATGTTTCCTTTCTCATTGTCGCCACTCGGACTAAGTTTGTTCGATAAATGTTTATAAAGCACTCTACTACACTATACCATTGATCTGAAATATCGGTACATTGGAAGCGTCAGACAAGCCTCTTCAAGGCTGCGTAAGCGGATCCCGATAGGCCTAACTATCCAAACGGCACCTACCACCTTCTTGGTCCGGGTGGGGTAAGGGTTCGATAAGGACTTACGCGAATTGGATTTCCAGTATGGCAGCACCATGGATTTCCATACTACGTAAGTCCTATCCAGCCGCGTGCCAGGAGGTTACATCCCGCATGGGTTACATGGATTGCAAGGGTTTGCTGCGCACGGATTGCACGGATTACAAGGATTCGCCGCACACGGATTACACGGGTTGCAAGGATTCGCCGCACACGGGTTACAGGGATTGCAAGGATTGTTCACTTCGGCGCCCGATGAACCGTACAGCCCCACGTTAATCTTGATATCCTCGCTCACTTTGAGGAAAGCCACTTGCGGCCTCTTGATATTGTGATCCCCGAGTCTCACGGTAAAGCCGCCCTCAATCCGAAGAAGGTTGCCAGGTAGTAGTGCTTTGGTGTCCTCACTTTCTTTGAAAAAGGTCAACTTGACGCCTTTTAAAACCGCCCGCCGTTTTACGCCGTGTAGTTCGAGCGTTGCGTCTGCGTCCACCCTGACTGTCTGCATATCCTCCAGTTTGTTTTTGGATACTTTGGTCAGTTTATCTAGGGTGAGTGTCGCTGTCGGGTACTTGTCTGTTTCCAAGTATCCCTCGCGCATGTGCTGATCTCTAAGGCCGATCCCGGTTGTTATACTCGCAAGATCTACCTCAAACTTTGCCATGGCACCGCTGGTGAGATCCATGGGATTAACTGAGACCGTTCCGGTAACCTTGTTTGTTCGTCCGATGATTGTTTCCAGTGGTGCTTTTGACTCGAAGTCAAACACATTTCGGTCGTCACCTATGGTAAATAGCATCTTCGCCGCGCAGGGATTGCATGGATTAGCCGCACATGGATTACACGGATTGGCTGCACATGGGTTGCACGGGTTAGCTGCGCACGGGTTACATGGATTACACGGATTAGCGACTTCCTTGCTTGCGCACGGATTGCCGGGGTTCTCATGGTGCTCAGCTAGTGTCTCCGCACCAAGAGGTGTCAATCCGAGAAAGATTGTGAGGACAAGAATGGTTAAACGGTTCATGATGTGTTCTCCTTTTGTTGCATCCTAGTTTTCTAAGTATCTTGAAACAAAACCTCACTATAATTGTAAGTGAGTGTTATGGTTATAAAATGCGCAATCTGGTCTCACCACACCAAGTCAGTGGTCGGAAAAGTGCCAATGAAGCAATTGCGATTTTATCACAGATCCGATTCGACGGCAATACAATAGTTGCCGTCGCTCTACATGGAAACGGAGGCCACGATACGACATATCTTGGATAAAAGCTGAACATCTGCATGGTGCGTTCCTCTTCTCCACGTTTCTTACGGCTCGTTAAGAACTATGGTTATCTCTGCTGACAGCGTATCGGAATCAATTATGCCGGTGTGCCTGAACCGAATACGATGTTTGCGGTCCAAGATGATGGTAGTCGGCATCCCAACCCCGCCGTAATGACTCCTGAAGATATTTTCTGTGTCCCAAAGAACCGGATAGTTAATGTTGAACTCTTCAACAAAGGACTTGACCGCTTCCGAATCCTTTAGCAATCGACCGTTCTGATTCAGCACGTCTCTGGTTAGTCCGAGCACAGTGAAACCTCGGCTCCGAAATGTGTCTTGGATCTTCACCAGATCCGGAATTTCATCCCGACAAGGCTTGCACCACGTGGCCCAAAAATTGATTGCAACCACTTGATTGCGAAACTGGTTCAGAGACACGAGACGACCGCCGAGATCCTCAAGTTGAAATATCCTCGCTTTCCCAAAGTCGGGCGGCGCAACCGGGGGACGATTGACAGAACTACCCGGCGAGTCTATATCGGTTTGATCGTCATCGCTCATCCCACACCCGAATAGCGCAACTAGAAGGATCATTCCCACAAGGGAAAACAGCAGAAATTTGGGCATCTCCCTAACCTCCGAAACATTTCCACACCGAGACCTGCAAAACGTTCTCATAAACCTCTTGCGATTTCGATACGGGTTATGTGAGTTCGTCATCGCCGTATGGGGGACGTATCTAATGGTTTGCCTACTTGACTGTTATCTTCACTACTAGGCGCGCAATGAAGGGCTCTTCATGGGAGTTCTACGCCTTCTTGTCCAGTCAGATGATCCCTAACTATCCGTTCGGTTGATTGCTACTACCAACCGACCGTTTCTCTAAGGTGGGATGGGTTGGATTGAGCGACAATGGGTCGATAATAGCGAATCTTGCAGGAGTTTTCTGGTTCCTAATTCCCCGGAACTCTACGAAAATTCAGGTGAAGCCCTACATCAATCGTGCACGTACGTCCGTGAGACATCCTCTACGATTTAACGCGTCTCCCCGGCTCATCTCCTGATTTGAGTTGACCTCCACTCTGACGCGAATGTATAATGGATTGTGGAACGACAGGAGTTTGCTCCAAGCTTGAGAATCATACCTACTTATTGATTCGAACCATGAATACTATCCACCAAACAGAGACTTCAACTCAGTCGCCGGAAAAAACTCTCCGGGAGCGCATGCGGCGGTTCTATGAGACATCGGAATCCTATAAGGGGCTGCTAGCCGAACATAACGAAGCCTATCATAGGCCGTTTGTGGACCTGGTAAATTGCTATACACCGCCAAACTCACAGATTTTGGAACTTGGGTGCGGCAATGGCATCGCAGCAATGTTACTCAATCGGTCAGGGCACGATGTTACCGGGACAGACATTTCTGCGCTGTTCCTTGAAGAGGCGGCGCAATGGCAAAAAACAGAATCTGGAAACGGCAGCCATAACTTGGAATACCGAGTCTGCGACGTCCTCGAACTTCCATTTCAAGATGAGACGTTCGATACTGTATGTTCAAACGAACTGATTGAACACGTGCCCGATGTTGAAACGGCGCTTTCGGAGATGATTCGCGTGACCCGAAAAGGGGGAAATCTCATCATTTGCGGGCCGAATCTGTGCTCTCCACTCATGCCTCTCATTGACCTCATTCAGCTGATTCGAGGGAAACCTGGAAGACCGTATTGGGGTGAAACAAAGCGCCAAGCATTCGCTAACAGCATAAGGAATGTCTTCCTATATTTGAAGAAGCGGCTGTCGCCCACGCCGCAGTTTCTATACCGAGAACCCGACCTTGAGGGTCACGTCCGCGGTGGAGATGGCGACAGCGCTTACTATGCAAATCCGATTGATCTTGAGAAGTATTTCCGACATCGTGGGCTCCGAATCGTGAAGCGATGCGTCGGTTTTAGCGCCAAAGGCAAGATAATGTCAAGCTGTTTCCCGCGTATTAGCCTCTACATTAGTATGGTTGTGCAGCGATGAATATTCGCCCTGACGACTTCGTTCTCGAGATAGGGAGCGGACACAATCCCAAAACCCGATCCGACATCCTGTGCGACAAGTTTATCAACGATGACCTGCAACGAGGGGGAAACATCGTCGCAGACCGCCCGCTCGTGGAAGCGGACGGTCAGTATCTGCCATTTGCCGATGCATCGTTTGATTACGTCATATGTTCACATATTCTGGAGCATGTCGAAAATCCGGAGTTACTGATTCGCGAGTTAATGCGCGTCGCGTCGGGCGGTTATATCGAAACACCTTCCGAGATTGCCGAACGGCTTTACGGTTGGCCTTATCACAACTGGATAGTCAATCTTGTCGATAACCGATTGGTCATACAGCGAAAGGCGGTCGAAAGTCAATTCGGACAGCTTTTTCATGCATTGGCGGCGCACGACAAGAATTTTGCACGATTCCACGTCACCCATCATAAGCTCTTCCTGGTGCAATACGAGTGGATAGGCAAAATCGACTACGACATCCTCCCCCCCGATACCCCCATGCTCGACCTCAAGTCTCGAAAAACGATATCAGGTATGCTCAATGAGGCTAATCACACCTCAATTTGGAAGAAGTGGGCACCAATCGTGAAGAACCGTGTGCCGAGGAGCCTAGTCTCCAAGGCCAAATCCGTTTTCGCGAATCGGCGTCGAAATTCAACACAGACACTAAAGGAAATTGTAGTGTGTCCGCTTTGTAAAGGCGAGGTTGAGTGGACAGTAGACCAAGTGTGGTGCGGGGACTGCGCGCTAGATTATCCGATTGTGTCCGGCATCCCTCGAATGGTGCCTCCCGAGCCGAAGATGAAATATGGCGAAAATAGGCAGACTACCGACTGTAGCGCACAATGAGCAGGCATTCAGCATGGGTGCCGAATTTCACAGATTTTATCGTAATGAATTTAATTCAATTCTCTATAGTACAAGCGCATCAATTAAGCTATCACGCGAAAACTTCGCATGGCGTAGAGCCGGAAGCCACATTTCGCATGAGATCGGCGGGGCAAGATGCTCCGCCTACAGAGAAAGTGAACGATCATTTCATGCACAATGACAAGCGAGATAGTCTAAGCAGATTCATTGATAGAACTTCATAAGATTACTATGCCGAAACTAAAGATTTATACGACAGATTTTTGTTCTTGGTGCGACCGTGCCAAACGCCTTCTCGAGGATCGAAGCATCGAATATGAGGAAATCAACATTCACGGCAACCCTGAGATGCGGGATGAGATCGAAGCCTTGACGGGGCGCCGCGATGTGCCGCAAATCTTCATTGACGACCAGCATATTGGAGATGATGACGATTTGGCGGAACTCGCCCAAACAAATCAATTGGACAGGATGCTACAACTTGAAGGAGAATCAAGTATGACAACGACAGAAAGAAAGGATGTCGATGCAATCGAGGAGCGGAATGTTATCATCATTGGCGGCGGGACCGCGGGTTTTGCCGCCGGGGTTTATACTTCACGCGCTATGCTTGAACCGCTGCTGCTAACAGGAGACGCACTCGGGGGACAACTCTCCTTGACACTCGATCTTGAGAACTACCCCGGTTTCTTTGGAACCGAAGCCGTAGATTTCATTCAGGGATTACAGCAGCAAGCCGAGCGTTTCGGTACAGAGGTGCGGTTTGATATGGTCACGGAGGTTGACTTTGATCGACACCCGTTCTACCTGAAAACGTATGAAAAGGAATACCTTGCCAAGTCCGTGATTATCTGCACGGGCGCATCCCCACGTATGCTTGAGGTACCGGGTGAAGAGGAGTTCGGGGGACGCGGTGTGTCGTATTGCGCGACATGCGACGGGTTCTTCTTCCGGGATCAGCGGCTCATTGTCGTTGGTGGAGGCGATGCCGCTCTTGAGGAGGGCATATTCTTAACAAAGTACGCATCCGAAGTCTACGTCGTTCATCGGCGCGACCAACTCCGGGCGAGCCAGATCATGCAGGAACGCGCTTTCAAGAACGACAAGATCAAGTTTATCTGGAACACGGTGGTCGAAGAGATTCAGGGTGACGGTGAAAAGGTCAATGGTGCCTTGCTCAGGAACGTCCAAACCGATGAGAAGCAAGTATTCCCGATCGATGGGGTATTTATCTTCGTCGGGCATATTCCGAATACCGAGTTGTTCAAAGGAACTATCGAATTTGACGACCAGGACTACATCGTCGTGGATAAGCTCCAAAGCACGAATGTACCGGGGGTATTCGCCGCCGGTGACGTTCATGACCATATCTTCCGTCAAGCCATTACGGCGGGCGGCGCCGGCGCCGCTGCGGCGATTTCGGCGGAGAAATTCATCGCAGAATTGGAGAATAGGTCGTATCCGGGACAATAGGCGTGATGAAGCCTTAAAACCATGAAAAATACCGCCACGGGAAACGCTCATCATGAAACAACGTGACTCGCCGGTTACAGATCCGCCGATTTTATGATGAGCGGCGACTTAAACAGTGGAGCCGAGCGTGGTAGTATTTTTCCCGAATAACGTCGCACGATTCGAGTTTTTCTCGCGGCGCTGATTGACGAAGTAGCAAATGCACATTTGCGAAATTGAGCCGATGTGCATGTATGCTTGCTTACCCGCCAATTTACTCACTTTTCCGCTCTGAGCCTCTATCTCTCCGTGGCTTAATTCACTCAAGTGGCTTCGTGCCCAAAGTCTCTATCGCGCTCGCTTTTCACACGATTGAACCTGTATGGTCGGTTTATTGCTGTTCGCTTGCTTGAAAACACCTCACGCACGCACATCACCATGTTATGGAGTAAAGAATGCGAGTCAGACTGACACTCAGATTTCTACTGTTTGCGATGCTGTGCATCGGTCTGATGAGTGAAGAGATACGGTTGAGAAACACGCTCGCCTCCAATACAGGTCGAATCGTCTTCACATCCGTTAGAGATGACAACTCTGAAATCTATGTAATGGATGCCGATGGAGGAAACGAAGAAAACCTGACAAACAATCCAGCGTACGACGCCCAGCCGAATTGGTCTCCCGACGGGACGAAGATTGCGTTCGCTTCCAAAAGAGACGGCGGCCCATCTCAAATCCACGTAATGGACGGCGCGGTAAGAGTGCACCAGACTGGTCTCCCGATGGGAAAAAGATAGCGTTCACCGCCAAACCAGCTTTTAACGAAGTAAGCCATCATATCGCTGTGATGGATGCCGATGGTAGAAATCGTGAGAGGCTTGAAGACCACGCGAGCGGTCCATCATGGTCTCCGGATGGAAAACAGATTGCATTCGTGTCTTCTAGAGACGGGCCCAGTGAAATTTACGTGCTAGACGTTGGCGGGCAGGAACGTAAAAGGGTGACGCAGGATTTAGTGCCTAAATGGCACCCATCGTTTTCTCCCGACGGGGGACGGATTGCATACTGGGGCGACGAGGCGGGATTCTTTCACATCTATGTGGTGGATGTGGATGGTAAAAACCTCAAGAGGCTTACGCACAATGAAGAAAATCATCGAGGCCCCGCATGGTCTCCCGATGGAGGGGCGATCGCATATGCGAGCTCTGATGCTGTTCTCTTCGGCGCAAAGATTCACTTGATGACCGCAGACGGAAAATATCTCAAGCAACTCAGTAAAGTTCGTGTTGGGACCGATTACCAGCCCGACTTTAGCCCGGTAGGTTTAGCTGTGTTTCCCACTTCCAACAAAACCACAATCTGGGGTATGCTGAAGATACGCGCGTCGAACCTACGATAGCCAGGCTATTGACTACGAATCTTGATGATAGGGGCGGTTGTGATTGCAATCAAGAATCATACCTATAGGCTTTACTAGGTTCGGCTCGTAATAGCGCAATTTATAATGCGACCTCCATTGGAGCAAGTTTTGCTAACGATAAAGAGGTCGCCCCTACAGGTAATTAGCTTGCCACAACATTCTTCAATTTTCAAATCGAATGGCATGTAATCGTTATATGTGTATAAATGACTGTAGAAATGAAGAACTCGAAAAAGGAGAATATGTCCCGTGAATAGAATCAGCCGATTTTCGAGTAGATGCCTATTACTATTGGCGTTAATGGTTACGTCGGACAGCACAGCACAGAGATTCGAACCGAGGATCGTCTTTGCATCAAACCACGATGGCAACTGGTTTGGCAACTGGGACATTTACTCCATGGACGTAAACGGAAACAATCTCCTTCAACTCAGCGACCACCCGGCATCTGACGATGCCCCCGCTTGCTCGCCGGATGGGAGAAGGATTGCGTTCAGATCGGAACGTGGCCTTACATCTGACCTGTATGTGATGAACAGCGATGGCAACAATGTGATCAGACTTACCCATGACAATTTTGGTGAAGACCGTCCAAGTTGGTCGCCGGATGGCACGAGAATTACCTTTTCATCTTTCCGTTTTGTCGTTGGCAACGTGGAAATCTACGCGATGGACATCAATGGAAATAATCTGACAAGGTTGGCAAAACACAACTGGCACGATGTTCGGCCGAGTTGGTCGCCAGATGGACGCAAAATTGCGTTTGCCTCCTACCGTAATGGCGGCTTCAATGACCCCTTTAATATTTTCGTGATGAATGCAGATGGAGAGGGAAGGCGCAATCTCACTGGTGATACGGTCCTAGCAAATGCGAGGAGTTCCAATCCCACTTGGTCGCCAGATGGACGAAAGATTGCTTTCCAGTGCCAACGTCTCTTTGAGGGTTATGACATTTTCGCGATTACCGCTGAAGGAAAAAACTTAGAAAAGCTTACGGAAGATGGTAGCAGTAGATTTCCAGCCTATTCACCCGATGGAGAAAGAATCGCCTTTGCGTCACACCGTGCCGGTGATTTTAATATTTATTTGATGGACACCAACGGGAGGAACGTTGACAAAATCACGGATACTCCTCCCGGTACTGACAACATATTTCCTTCCTGGTTGTCTGCGTCTGGTGCATTTGCAGTCAACCCGATGGGAAAGTTGCCGACATCTTGGGGAGCTCTCAAAGGGAGCGGCAATCCGTGATTCGGTAGGTGCGGGCAAGAGTGCAAACAGTGAGTAATGTTTATTATCGCACGGGATCTACTATCGCCTTCGTTAATCGCTCAGTTGATCCGTATCCAGTCAGGCGATCGATAGAAATCCCTTTCCACCACGCCTACATAACTGACTGAATTCCGATTCGGCTAGGATGCCGTACCCACCGCAGTGTATAAATGGTTGTTGTTTCAAAATAACTCCCGCCCTGGGAGGGACCGAGGACACTGCGGCAGTCTACCCAACTGACGGAGGAGGCACCGAGTCAGGTTGGATTGCAGGATTGATGTGATCCGTCGGTTTCGAGTCTACGGTGCGCTCGTTGTGTTTTAGTGCATGGCTCAACACTTGGTCAATGTGATCCGAGAACACGAACTCAAGTCCGTCCGTTGCGTCATCGGGTATTTCTACCAAATCCTTTTCGTTTCGACTTGGCGCGATAACGGTTTTAATGCCCGCCTGCTTCGCCGCCAGCACCTTCTCTTTCAACCCGCCGATGGGGAGTACCCGTCCACGCAGCGTGATTTCGCCAGTCATGGCAACCTCGGGCGCTACCGGCCGCCCAGTGGCTAACGATGCCAAGGCGGTCGCAATGGTTACCCCGGCAGATGGCCCGTCTTTAGGTATCGCTCCGGCAGGCACGTGGATGTGGATGTCACTGTTCCAAAAGTCGGGATCAAAGTGCAACTCTTCGGTCTGCGATTTGATGTAACTTAGCGCGGCTTTTGCCGACTCCTGCATTACATCCCCAATCTGTCCGGTCAAGGTCAGTTTTCCCTCACCGACCATACGCGCCGCTTCGATGAACAGAATTTCTCCGCCCGCAGGGGTTACCGAGAGTCCTGTCGCAGTGCCGACCTCCTCTTTACGATCCGCCACTTCGGAATAGAATTTCGGGGGTCCCAAGTAATTGGGAAGATTGTCGGCGGTCAGGTCTATCGGATCCGTTTCTCCCTCGGCTATGCCGCGAGCAGACTTTCGGCAGAGGGTACCCAACTCTCGTTCAAGGTTTCGCACACCAGCCTCGCGCGTATACTCGTTGATGACACGATCGATTGCTTCGTCCCCAATGGTGAACTGATCCGCGGTGATGCCGTTCGCTTCGACTTGGCGAGGGATTAGATACTGTTTGGCGATCATCGATTTCTCGATTGCGGTATAGCCGGGCAACTCCAAGGTTTCCATTCGATCACGCAACGGGGGCGGGATGGTGTGGAGTTGATTTGCCGTTGTTATGAACATAATCTTGGATAAATCGAAGGGTACGTCAAGGTAGTTGTCCGTGAACGTGTCATTCTGTTCCGGATCGAGTACCTCAAGCATTGCCGCCGCAGGATCTCCTCGAAAATCCGATCCTAGTTTGTCAATTTCGTCCAACATAAACACCGGATTATTAGACTCAGCTTGGCGGATTCCTTTAATTATGCGACCCGGCAGCGACCCAATATACGTTCTTCGATGCCCACGAATTTCTGCTTCGTCATGTGTGCCGCCCAGTGAAATCCGCACGAATTTCCGTCCCATCGCCCGCGCAACGGATTTGCCCAGCGACGTTTTTCCGACTCCAGGCGGACCGACAAGACAGAGGATTGGTCCCTTCATGTCTTGTTTAAGCATTCGCACCGCGAGATACTCCAAGATACGGTCCTTGATCTTCTCAAGATTGTAGTGGTCCTCATCAAGAATCTCTTTCGCGTGGGCGATGTCAAGATTATCTTCAGTGCTGGTGTTCCACGGTAGATTTATGAGCCAATCGAGGTAATTCCGCGAGACAGTGGATTCCGGGGATGAGGAGTGCATTTTAGAGAGACGGTTGAGTTCCTTTTCAGCGGCTTCCCGGGCTTTTTCGGGCATATCGGCGCTCTCAATCTGCGCACGCATTTCGTCGACTTCCAGTAGAAGATCGTCAGATTCTCCGAGTTCTTTCTGGATGGCTTTCAACTGCTCGCGCAGGAAGTATTCACGTTGCCCTTTGTTAATGACGGCTTGTGCATCGGATTGAATCTTGCTTTCCAACTCAAGCAGGTCGTGTTCCTTTGTCAAGATCACAATGAGATGGTTCAGCCGGTCTTTAATCGAGATGGATTCAAGTATGAGCTGTTTGTCATCAGAACGGAAGTCCAGTATCGCCGCAATATAATCCGCGAGTCGACCTGGCTCCTCGATGTTCTCCGCAACGATCGCCAACTCCTCTTGGTATCGAGATGACAGTTTCACTATCTTTTGGACAATGTCAAGAGCGCTACGAACGAGGGCTTCAATCTCAACATTCTCATTTTCACGATCACTCTCCGATTCCTCCTCTATGACCTGCACGCGCGCTTTGAGGAACGGTTTGGTTTCAAGGATTTCTTCAATCCTTACGCGTGCCCGACCGTGCGCCAAAAACAGCACGTCGTCCTCGTCCTTTTTGTACCTTAATATCTGAATCAACGTGCCCACCGGAGCGAGGTCATCGGAGGATTTTGGATTTGATTCGCGGTTGCCGACCTGTCGAAAAACACAAAGTGCGCGTTCCCCGTTCACCATGGCATCATCGACAGCCGCAGTCACCCAATCGCCGGACAGCGCGATATGGTGCGGCGCAAAAGGCGGTACTGGCGGCATATAGGGAAACACAGCCAAATCGTCAACGGGAAGTATCGGAATCTCCGCGGTGATTTCCGGATCTAGTACGTCCTCATTCTCGGTTTCAATCTTCTTCGACATTATCTAACTCCTTTATTCCCCTCTGACGGGTTTGATTTCTTTGGCTTCGTCTTTTACTTGTACGGAGATTTCTTTGGATGAATCTTGTTTCATTTTCGGGATTTTGATTTCGATAAAACCGTTCTCATAGCTGGCAATCGGTTCGCAATCTTCGTCCAACACGTTCGGAAGAACGACCGAGCGTTCAAATGCGCCATAGCTCAGCTCGGCTTGATGATAGTGTTGTTTTTTGAGTTGTGTTCGATCTCTCCGGTACCCTGAAATCTTGAGGACGTTATTGTCCAGTCGGAGTCTAACATCCTCTTTCGGCTGGACGCCTGCAAGCTCAATCTTCACGATGAAGTGATCAACCGTTTCGTATATGTCCATCGGTGGGCGCCAATTGGAACTTTCACCCTTTGCGCTCCGACGAGGAATACCAAAAGATTCAAAGGCGCGATCAAACTCCTTGTTCATTTCGTAGAATTCTTCAATCAATCGGCGTGGTTTTGATTTCAACGCATTGCCTCCTTGCCGCACATGAGACGTAAGGTTTTCGATTCTTAAGACGTTCGCTCCGTTTTAGAGGTTGACACCATTAAAGAATCGAAACATGTTTGCTCTTTGATTATCGTATATCACATCCACGAATAGTCGCATGGTTTAGACCTAAGACGTATCGCAAGTCGTATGCCAAAATCACATGAGGTAGTCTTCTATTGCGCTAGCTTCCGGTAGTGCCGGTGTCCGCTAGACGCTAGGAATTCTACTCGACTTCCGGGTTGCACACTGATTCATCGATTTGCAATCTTCGATTTTATTAGGAGTTACGCAGTTGGTTCAAGCGTATAGAGAGGTTCTGCCAAATAAGCACGCACCGCATCTCTGACAATAGAGAGTTTTGCTTCAAACCAACTGACCCCGGTATGATAACAGTAGTGCTCAATTCTCAGAAAGGCTCTCAGCGCTAAACCAATATGATTTCTTTGAGTGCGAGCAGAGCGCACTTGTCCCCGCTCAATGCCAACAAATTGCTTAATCCCGCGATGATATTCTTCTATTGTCCAAGACCATTCCGTATAGTTGAGACGCGTCAATTCGTCCATCTGTAAATCATTTGTTGCCCAATATTCAATGTCACCTTCTGGAGTGTCAACCTTGAATATTCGAACCAATCCATAACCTTTTAGATGAACAGTTGTCCCCGTTGATTCAATCGCAACTGTACTCACAGCACGGTTGCCGGAATTCTCTTTACTGACCAGTCGATTGGGCGTCATGATCTCGCACCGCTTTTAGATTCTCTAGGCTGGCATACCAACTATCAAAGCAAACACATTCGGGAACAAAACCGCGTGCTTTCGCTTCTTCAAGCCTCGCGCGAAAATGGTCATTTTTCGTCAAGCCATCTTTGGCTTTGTCGTAGATTCGATAATCACACGGAATAGGTCTATCACCATCCGTCCAGAGCAAAGTGACCAAGTTAATCCCGTTCACAACTCGGCGGTGTTTCCCTGACCCGTGTTTTGTCACTAATTCAATCTTTTGTGAATACGGTTTATCCAGAGTCGAGTCATCTATAACTAAAATGCCGGATTCCAAGTTCACCTGATGTTTCGATTCGCGCCACAGTTTGCCGCTGTCGGGTTCATCTCGATGCAAAAGCCGTGTTATCGAATCATGAGCCGGTGGGTTATCAGCTTGGGGTTGAACTTTTTCCGCTTCAAGACAACTGTAACTCTTCTGAGCACCAACCAAGAAATCAATAGAGTCAGTGTCAGTATATTTGGGTGGATTCATGCTCAAATTATAAACTATTTTCACTCAACTGCGTAACTCCTATATATACCAATGTTAAGTTAAAATCAAACTAAAAACAGCAAATTTCAGTGTATCCAACGAATCATTAAGACAGAATTCAATAGTTACAGATGCCAATCTGACTGCGGTTTAGCGGAATCCGTCATCCGAAAAATCGGCGATGTCTTCAACCGTTACCCACAAGTGGAGAAGACAGTCCTATACGGTTCGCGCGCAAATGCGGCACATAAAACCGGCTCCGACGTCGACCTGACCCTCCACGGCGGAACAGACCTGACGCTGCACGTCCTGCTCCGCATAGCGGATGATCTGGACGACCTTCTTCTACCCTACACATTCGACCTCTCCATCTTCCGTGACATCACCGACTCCAACGTAACTGAGCACATTCGGCGCGTTGATGTCACAATGTACGAGAAGCGGACGCCATAAACACCGCTGGCCGCTGAAACCGAGTTTTTTTCCTCAAAGCTCGGTTTCTGCCTAATTCTCAAATAGGGCACTCAATTCGCGCGATTTTCCAAGGCCATAAATCACTTCAATACTCCGGAAAAACCTACTGTTCTTGCTTGAGATTAGCTAATCATAAATCCTACACTCCGCACCTCATGAGTCCCAATTTAAGAATTTAATGGTATCTTTCTAGTGTCCAATGGCGCTAGTAATATCTTGTATTCGAATTACGAATAACATACTATATATTGACACTACAATGCAAGACTAATAGCAACTTCGCTTGCTTAACACTCTAGCAATTCACATATCTCGTATTCCACACTGCACGAATACTAAGTTTGTGATCATTTTGTTGACCAAAAAACACCGTTTTGGGGTACAACTCGGATCAGATCCAAGCCCCAGTTGGATTGTCAAAAATTGAAAAACTCAGTATCCATGCGGGTTTGCAGTATTTCAATAAATCCTGTAAACCCGCTAAATAGGTGCGGAGAGTAGGATAAATTATGTCGATTATGCTATAATAATCTACGTTGCCACCTGATGCTCAATTGACCATGTTCATTGTAATCTGCACCGAATCTACACACTTCCGCCCCAGCGGAGCGCAATTTCACTCGCAAGATTCCGTATTAATCTGGTTCATACGCGATAGAACAACTAAATCTGTGTAATCCCATTATCCTTCTAACCCACGACTCACACCAATTAGGCAACAATTCAGGGTATAATACTAAATCAAGAAAGACAAATTTTGGCTTAATCACAAATGATCGCCGAACCGTCCGGCAAGAGGTAAAACTTCACCATGCCAAATAACTTCCACCAAAAACTAATCGAACTCCTCAAAAAAGACCGCGGCCTCCTAGACGAAGACGGCGAACTCATCACCGCCGCCATCCACCGCCGCGCGCGACAACTCGACCACGACCTCGTGCGGCTACTGCTCTCGGACGACGAAATCAAAGCCGAATTCTTTGAAGAAATCGACGGACACTGGATTTTCAACGCCCACTCCTTCACCCACTATCTGTCCAGCAAGAATTTCCTCGCCAACTCCTACACCCGCTTCCGCAACAAAATCGGCTTGAACATCGGAGACAAATTCCTGCGCGAACGCGGCGAGGTGTCCCTCGTTTGGCCCTACAAGGATTGTGTCTTGGAGGGCGGACAAACAAGGGAAGAAGAAAAGCGCACAGAAATTTTCTTCAATGAGCTACTGGCGCAAGACGAGATAAACCGCCTCTTCGACCCGAAGGTGCTAACCAACTGGAAACACTACACGGTGGAAGGTGAGGTGAATTCAATCGAGATTCAACGCGACAAAAACGGCGTAATACGCGAAAAACTGATTATCAAAGGCAACAACCTCGTAGCGCTACACACGCTCAAGGATCAGTTCCGTGGGCAAGTAAAACTAATCTACATCGACCCACCCTACAATCCCGATAGCCAAGCAAATACTTTTACTTATAACAACAGTTTTAATCATTCGAGTTGGTTGACATTCATGAAAAATCGCTTGGAAGTAGCGAAGGAGTTGCTTACCAAGGATGGGGTACTCATAGTTGCTATCGACGAAAACGAACAAGCTTATCTCGGCGTCCTACTCAGTGAACTATTTGCCGAACATGAAACACACTGTATTACTATCGTACATAACCCTCGTGGTGTTCAGGGGACAAATTTCTCATACACGCATGAGTATGCCTTTTTCGTCATTCCTCAAGGAAAAAAGGTCATCGGAAACCGGAGAATTCCGTCTGATGAGATTACTTGGTCCAACTTCAGGAATTGGGGTGGAGAATCAAGACGGGAAAATGCCAAGAATTGCTTTTACCCGATTATCGTCGAGAATGATGAGGTTGTGGGATTTGGCGACGTGGCTGAAGATCACGAACATCCCCTGACTCAAACTGTTTCTCATGGGGAAAGGGACTTTGTTTATCCAATCGACGCCAATATGGTTGAACGTAAATGGAGATATGCGCGTCAAAGTGTCGATGAAATTAAGCATCTGCTGAGAGCCAAGCGGACGAACACAGGTTATCAAATTGAAATAGGTAAAGATTTCGGAGTACATCGCACGGTTTGGCAAGATAGCAGATACGATGCCAATATCTATGGCACACAACTCGTTAAGGCACTTGTGCCCAATTGCAATTTGCCTTTCCAAAATCTCTTTGGAATGTCTACGACTGCTTGTACTCCGTTGTAGCAAATAACAAGGACGCCATTGTATTGGATTTCTTCGGCGGAAGCGGGACTACCGCCCATGCCGTGTTAGAATTGAACAAAGACGGAGGCAATAGAAGATTCATCATTTGCGAGCAAATGCACTACGTTGAAGCCGTAACGGTAGAGCGTGTAAAGAAGGTAATCGAACAGAATAATCAAGATGACTTCATTTACTGTGAACTCATGCAATACAACGAAGACTACATGGACAAAATTCAAGCCGCACAATCCTCCGAGGAACTCGCCACACTGTGGGAAAACATCGCCTTAAACTCTTTCCTGAACCACTACGTCAATCCAAAAACGCCGGAAAATGCGGTGGAAGACTTCAAAGCAATTGGGCATACCGAAAACGGACTCGACAAACAGAAGAAACTCCTGGCAGAACTACTCGACAAGAATCAACTATACGTTCACCTATCCGAAATCGACGACGAAGACTTTAATGTCAACAAGAAAGATAAGGCGTTAAACATACAATTTTATGGAGAATGATCATGCAATCAACTGACAACCAGAACGTTTCCGAACCGTTGCGGTTAACTCCCCAGCAGCAGCGGGCCTTGGAAGCCCTAAAAGACAGAGAAACAGAAGAATATCCACTGAGTCAGTGGTATCTTGGCGCGCTCTACACTTTGCATAACGAGCAAAACCCGGACCGCATCGCGCAAACAGCACATTCGTTGCGAGAACTTATCGAAAAACTCCCGCGAGTTGTTGAAAGAAGCAATGTCCAAGCCCCTTCATCCACCTTCCAACAACAGCGTGAGAATATGTACCGACGCATTTTGAGGGACAAAAAGCACCACCCGGATGGCTGGAAAGGTGGAACGATTGATGCACATTTGGACAATACGCTCAAGGAGGTTGAAAAATATCTCGAGTCTAACCAACAGCCAACCCGACGGGAGCGGATGCAAATGGCGGTAACGACCATCGATCCAATGGCTAAGCGATTCGACAGGCAGATTCGAGAAGGAAAGCGCGATAAACTGTATGAACTATGGGATAAGCTGGAAGGAATTGCTCACCACCGGAACAAACAAAAAATTGAGGACTTAGAAAACTGCTTGAACAAACTGGAAAGCACTATTATCGACCTCCTCGCTCCAATCACTGCACAAGATCAAAATGAAATTCAAACCATCTTGGCGAATGCCAACAGATCTGAAACCGACGTGGAGAATATGTTCTCACTTATTGAGCGCAGGGGTGCGAACTACGTTTTCTTCTTTAGGTACGCTGCCGAGACTACAGATCGTGCATGGTTGCCACTTCTCAAGGCAAGAGGTTACTTTGCGGATCCGCGAAATGTAGAACCAATCGGCAATGACCGAGTTAATTTTCCCTTTTGGTGGCCCATACATTATCTGGCAAGAATGGCGCGACATGCTCCAGATGATGTCATCGAAATAGTGCTACGACTTCCCGACACTGATAACCCGTGGATCTATAATGAGATCATGGAAATCGCATTGCAACTTCCTGGAAGTCACACTGCAAAGTTAGAACCAAAAATACTTGAATATGTAGACTTGGAACACCACTTCTTGGCGTATCGATTCGCCGATGTGTTAGCCCGTTGGACAGAAAAGAACCAAACAGCAGCCGCATTAAGGCTTACAAAAGCGCTTGTGAGTTTTATTCCTGATCCCCAAGAAAAAGCCAAGCGGAAACGCCGGAGAGAAACGCCAGAAGATTCAGCCGCAATAGCAACGCTAGTAGTGGAGACACAACTTGATCCATCACCTCGTATTGATGACACGGAATATCTCGCGGTTTTGTCCGAAAGCGTCCATTTACTTGCTGAAAAAGAACCCTACGAAGTTGCCCGAATACTCATTGATGCTACCGTGAATTTGATTCATTTGCGAACACACGAAGAGAATCTTGACAAAGGTATTGACTACTCTGAATCTTGGTGTGAACGGCTTACTAAATCCGAGGGTGATTACGAAGAGGCCAAAAAATCGCTTGTTCATACGCTTACGTTTTCCTGCGAGCAAGTCTACGAGAAACTACCCGACTCAGTTTTCGAATTGGACATGACTATCCGACAACAACAATGGCGCGTATTCAAACGGCTGCGTCACCACCTCTATGCCCAATACCCAACTGAGATGACCAAACCCTGGATTCAAGATCTAGTTCGGGATTATGAAAGTTACGACAAGTGGGAATACACTTATGAATTTCAACAAATGATACGAAGCGCTTGTGAACATTTCGGTAAGGGACTGCTTGTGAAGGAAGAATTCAAACGTATATTCGATTGCATCCATACTGGTCCCCCGAAAGATCGGTTTCCCAAGGAAGAGTTTAATCGAAACCGACGCCGCTTCCATCGGATGCAGTTCGCCCCGTTTGCCTCCGTATTGTTTGGTGAATACGAAATCTACTTCCGAGAATTGGAAGCTGAAGCTAAGAATCTAATCTCCGGTGATGACTATCCACCATTTAAGACAAGGGGTGGACACGTTTTTAAGCGAAGCCCTCGCTCCCCCGAAGACCTTGCAAACCTCACCGATGAGCAGCTTCTTACCTACATCAACGAATGGAACAAAAAGGAAGAAGAGTTTGAAGGCAACAACCTGATAGAGATTGATACTACTGGGCTATCCAGAGCGTTTCAGAGCGTTTTCAAGGATTCAATTTTGCCATGCACAAGTAGACTACAATTCTGGATATCAAATCTCAAGAGCGTAAAGGAGCCCGTCTATTTGCAGAGGATGATAGAAGTCATGCAAGAGCAAGTAGAGGCGGGAGATTTGGACAAACTTGAGGAATGGTTGGCGTTTGCTAATCGCATACTTATGCACACGAATCGCGCACAGGAGGTTAGCAAAGCGAAGTCCGACGAACATCAAGACGTGCCAGACAGTTATTATGCGCGGTGGGCAGTCGTTGATTTTATTAGAGTATGTCTTGAAGAGAACGTAAACGTACCTATTTCGGCTCGAGAACAACTTGCTAAAATCCTAGAAATGTTGTGCACACAATTTGACTGGCACTTGGATCAGGAAAAAGCAAACTATTCAAACCAGATGGATTTACCTGACAAGGCAATTAACAATGCGAGAGGAAACGCGCTAAGAGAGCTGGTCAACTTCGGTTTGTGGTTACGAAGACATGATTTGGAGGTGGAAGGCCGTAAAATAGCAGTGATTCTTGAGAAACGCCTTGCCCCGGAAGCGGCGCATCCCTTGACACTCCCGGAATATGCGATGCTAGGTTTAAACTTCAATCAGATTTTCTACCTCAATGAAACCTGGGCGACTGCATATAAATCAGACCTGTTCCCACAGGCTGAATTCCCAAAATGGCTGGCAGCTTTTAACGGTTACATAACCTACAATAGAATGTATGAACCCGCCTTTGAGGTTCTTCGAGGCGATTTCGAATTTGCCTTGAAAAAGCTAGACCAATTCAAGAAACAGCATCGCCGCACAGACCAACCAATTTATCTTCTTGGCAAACACTTATTTACCCTCTATCTGTGGGAGAAATATCCTTTGACGGGAGACGATAGCCTGCTTGAGAAATACTACAAAGCTACGATCGATGATCCTGAACAGTGGGCGAATTTGTTTGAGCATGTTGGCCGCATGTTGCGGGATACCACTGACGAACTTGATACAAACATCAGAAATAGGATTGTCGGCTTTTTTGACTGGCGCTTTGCTAATGGACAACCAAAGGAGCTCCGAAAGTTTACTTTCTGGCTAAAAGCCAAATGCTTGGATGCACGCTGGCGATTAAGTGCATACTCAAAGATTTTGGACATCTGCAAAGCGGAAGATATGTCAGTTGCAATTCAGATTGACGCTTTGTGCGAAATGCTTCAGGATTATACTGCGGAAGTAGTTTCCTGCTTCACAAAACTGACTGACGGATTCAGAAGTGAGGCCATTGACATCTACACGAATGGTGCAAAGACTATCCTGAAAGTCGGAATCGAAAGCCGCGACGAAAATGTGCGTCGGAATGCAGCTCGCGCCTATGAAAACCTACTCCGTACGGGTCGACTTGATTTAAAGGCTTTGGCAGATGAGTTGTCAGATAAATTTATGGAATTTGCTGGTCCCGACTGCCCACCATTATCGGATTACGCAGTTAGTCGTGAAGGAATCTACGAGGACGATATATAGTCGTGATTTATCTGGCTGACACCAATGTTTTACTGCGATTTTTGCATTCCAGTGATCCAAACTACCCAGAGGTTCAAACCGCCGTGGAGGGATTGCAGACCGATCACCATCAACTTCGGACCACCTCTCAGAATTTTGCAGAATTCTGGAATGTGTCAACTCGTCCCGTTGATCGAAATGGTTATGGGCTGAACACTTCTCAAGTACACGAACTCCTGCAACGTGCCGAAGAACTCTTTCGTTTGCTTCCCGATTCACCAGCCATCTATCTCGAATGGCGGCGACTTGTCGTGGAATATAGCGTATCGGGGGTTCAGACTCATGACGCCCGCTTGGTTGCGGCGATGATTTCGCATGAATTAACGCACATCCTGACATTCGACACTGAAGACTTTGCCCGTTACAAGCCCGAAGGAATTGTGGCTGTCAATCCAACGAACGTTTTAGCTGATACTATTTCGCTTGAATAATTATGCATATATTGTCTCAATTATGCCGTTCATCTTCTCCGTAGGCGGGGATCAAGTGAATGAATAATGAGCGATCAACGGAGGGGATAACGACAGTGATAGTAGATTTTGATAGTAAATCCCCTGCGGTAGAGATCTGCTAAACACTCACCATTTGGCTATGCCCTGATAACCACTGAAAGAAAACTTCCCTTGCCTCCCACAACTCGTCAATTTATTACTTGATAACTTAACATATATATAGTATAATCTGATGCAGATACATTGTTAGCGCCAAAAAACGCGAACCACAACCGACTCAACTCGGCGCTCGCAGCGAGATGAATTGGCGCTATCGTCAAAAAAAGCGAAAAAGTGTCGGGTTTCGTCAAGTTTCGTCAAGTTTCGTCAAGTTTATACCCCGTAATTGACTGAAATGGCGTTATTTTTCGGAAACAGTTTGCGCTTTTGTCCGACAGAGCGCAGAAACCGAGTTTTTTCCCATGGGGAAGCATGAGATTGACGAAAATGAGACCAATTTACCCATAATTTAGCAACGTGAACCAAAAACTCGGTTTCTTTCTTATAGGTAGCAACTTGCGTAGATAGAAAAATTACCAATGCCGAAACATATTGAGCACAGCAAATTTATAGACGCATCATTACTTTCTAACCCGCTATCCAATCGTTCCTCAAAAAGCGGGTGACACCTCCACGCGGACTTTAACGAACTTTAACGAAGTGCGTCGCACACGGCATCAAGCCGTGCCCGGGGTGGCTTCAAGCGCATATCTAGAGCTTAACAAAAAAGTTCGCCGCGATCTTGGCTACGTTACTGTAAACCACTCCGGCAGACTGCTTGCCGTAGCGCGCTCCATCAACTCCATCGGTGGCTTTTGAGCATGTCTCCCCTGAAAAGAGATTGAGCGAATGGAGAATGAACGATCCACTGAGATCAAGCGACTGAACAGAATCAACCGAGTGAACAACGAGGACGAAAGTAAATCCCGTACCATAGAGATTGTTGATATCGATAGACATCGGGCATGGGTTCCGCTAACGGAATGAGGTCGGCTTTGCCCGCGCCCTCTTTTACTTAGATACTTAGAACTATCGCTCCCACTAGGACAAACCGTCATCGCAGCCCAACTTTTTTCTGTTAGCAGTTTGTTAGCATTAGGATTCCTGAGAACTCGCACTACCAAAGCAAACTCCATTTCAGAAAATGCTAAAAATCAAGGTAATCCCATAATCCATCAAGCGAGTGATCAAGTGAGTGAATAACGAACGATCAAGCGAATGAATAATGAGTGCGATAGCAAATCCTGATAGAGACACCCGTGTGCCGGCCGCTCGCACTTGCCATCATCAGACTTACAATAAGAAAACTACCCAGGCGAGTATAATCCGATCAAGCGAACGGATAGTGAGTGCGATAGAGATCCCTTAATCCGTGTAATCTGTGATTCAGACAATTACCAAAACATCCCATAAACGCTATCTAGAAAATAAACCACACACCTACGCCAAATAGAACATTAATGCCTGATAACTTCCTATATCAAGACCTCAACTCTGCGATTCAATTGGGATTTTTGAAGGTTGAAATTCCCGATTGGCTCAAAGAGAACTTAAACCCCAAATTTGAGTTACGCCCCTACCAAGAAGAGGCATTTGCCCGATTCTTTCACTGTCTGGACAATGACTTTCCGGGAAAAGAGCATCCCCTGCATCTACTCTTCAACATGGCAACCGGCAGCGGCAAAACCCTTATCATGGCGGGGTTAATCCTCTACCTCTACAACAAAGGCTATCGCAACTTTCTCTTCTTCGTCAATTCCACCAACATCATCGAAAAGACAAAAGACAACTTTCTCAATCCCCTATCATCCAAATACCTATTCAACGAACCCATCCATATCGGCAGCGATCAAATCTCCGTGACACCCGTTGCCAACTTTGAGGGAGTCAACGACAACGACATCAACATCTGTTTCACCACCATTCAAAAACTCCACTCCGACCTGACGACTCAAAGAGAGAACGCCATCACCTTCGAAGATTTCCGTACGCATCGCGTCGTCCTGATAGCCGATGAATCCCATCACATGAACGTAAGCACCAGATCCGAACAGGAGCTATTTGACAGTTGGGAGAACACCGTCGAGCGCATCTTTCACCAGAACCGAAGCAACTTGCTGTTGGAATTTACTGCCACCCACGACTACGAAACACCTGCAATGGTGGAGAAGTATAAGAACAAGGTTATCAACCGTTACGACCTCCTCCAGTTCCGCAACGACGGCTTTTCCAAAGATGTCGTCATCGTCCAATCCGATTTCGATTTGAACCGGCGCATCCTGCAGGCGCTTATTCTCAGTCAATACAAACACGAGGTGGCGGCAAAGAACGAATATCGAATTAACCTCAAACCGGTAATCCTCTTCAAAGCGCATCGTACCATTGAACAGTCAAAAGAGAACAAAGCCAACTTTCATCGCCTGATTGATGAACTCACGGCTGAGCACGTGGAGGCAATCCGTCGTTCAAACATTCCTGCCGTTCAACGCGCGTTTGAATTCTTCGACGCGGAGAACGCCGGCGACGGCGAGTTGGCGGAACGTTTGAAATGGGAATTTCAAGAGGATTACTGCCTCTCGGTCAATAATGAAAACGAAAAAGAAACCTATCAAATTCTGGTCAACACGCTCGAAGACAGGAGCAATCGTATCCGCGCTATCTTTGCCGTCCAGAAACTTAACGAAGGCTGGGATGTGCTAAACTTGTTCGATATCGTTCGCTGTTACGAAGCACGCGATTCGGGAAGGAACAGAATCGGAATAACAACAATATCCGAAGCCCAACTCATTGGCCGTGGCGCTCGCTATTTTCCCTTTGTCCTCCCGGACAACGATGAGCGTTACCGTCGAAAATTTGATGGAGACCTTGACCACGAACTCCGCACCATTGAGGAATTGCACTACCACAGCATCAACGATTCCCGTTATATCTCGGAACTTCGCACCGCGCTAATCGAAGAAGGTATAATCGACAGCAGAGAGGTTACCCGCGAGGTGAAACTCAAGCAACCGTTCAAGCGCACCGATTTCTACAAATACGGCGTCATCTGGCTGAACGACCGCCTTCCCAGAGATTACAAAAACGTGAATTCGTTTACCGATTTGGGTGTGACGCGAAGGAACTACGTTCATCGGATCGCCACAGGTCAAGGCGACGCACAGGCAGTCTTCGATGCCGATGCTCAGATACCCGTGGTTCACGACGAGAATCGCAAAGATGTGAAGATAGGGAATCTCGAGCGAAACATAGTCCAAGCCGCAATTGCTCGCAATCCCTTTTTCACCTTCGCATCACTCAAACGCTACTTTCCCCACCTCACCTCAATCCGCGAATTCATAACCTCCGAAGACTATCTGGGCGGCTTGGAAATCACTTTTGAGGGCAACTTGTACGGCTTGGACGAGAACCCCGACGAAAAACGCATTGCGATGTCGGGCTTGCTAAGTGAAATTGAATCCGAAGTGCGCGAGCAAACGACGGATTACGAAGGTACCAAGCAGTTTCGGCAAGAATGGGTGCGCGAGGTATTCAAAGACAAAGTCCTAAAATTCGACGCCAACAACCCCCGCGCCGCAGAAGATCCTCAATTCAAGCACTTCGTGTCTTCGCGCGACTGGTTCGTCAACAACACCATTTACGGCACGAGTGAAGAAAAAGCGTTTGTCCGTATGCTTGACAGATTTATCATTCAGTTAGAGGGACAGTACGACGAAATCTACCTCCTCCGCAACGAGGGACATTTCGCCATTTACAACTTCTCCGATGGGAATGCCTTTCAGCCCGACTTCGCCCTCTTCCTGCGAGAGAAGAACGGAGAGATGTCCGTCTACCAACTCTTCGTCGAACCGAAAGGAGCGCACCTCAAGGAGCACGATAAATGGAAGGAGGAATTTCTCGCCGAAATCACCTCCCAGTTTGAGGACAGACGCCTGGAGTTCAACAATAAGAAACACCGCTTAATCGGCGTGCCGTTCTACAACAACCAAGATGAAAACGCATTTAGACAAGCCCTTGAATCCGTGTTATCACAGAGAAATGGCAATTGATGCATTGACACCATAAGTGAAATCTATTAAGATATTTGACATCGTCATGTGCGACGATTGGAGTTAACTTAATCCAAGTTGCTACGTATTAAAAGTCCAGATTTCGTCCGTGTTGAGGAGATCACTCTACTCTAAATTCTCTTATCACAATAAATGGAGGCAACAGATGATTACGTCGTCAAATTCAAGATTTCAAGTCTCTTACAGATGGGTCGTGTCTGCAATTGCTCTTGTATTCGTGTTTTCCCTCGGTGCCGCGTCCGCGGAGATAAAGTTAACAGATGATCTCTCCATATCGGGCTTCCTAGACATGTCGAGCACCACGACGAGCGGCGGTGATGACACGGAGATCGGTTTGTCATTCGACCAGTTCGAGCTGGATTTCCACCTTGACCAAGGTTCGGTCAACGGGCGTGTCGATTTGCATAGCAGCCCCGGTGAACACGGGAACACCGGGATTAAACTTGAGCAAGCGTATGTGACATACGCGCTCCCCGATTCGACGGTGTCCGGCGTGAGTATAAAAGCCGGGAGATTTTTAAGTGCCCTGGGATTTGAATCCGATGAACCGACGGGACTCTATCAATACTCCCTTTCCGAAGGATCTCCGTATCCCGTTTATCAGAACGGCATCGGAGTTGACATAAATCCAACCAAGCAACTTGGCATCTATGTTGCTCTCCTGTCCGGTGTATGGGACGTGAATGACGCGGATATAAAGGATCCGGGTATCGAAGCCCAGTTGGCGCTAACTCCAACCGAGCAGATTACCGCCAAAGTCGGTTACGCCATGGACAAACTGGAGGATTATTCAAAGAGCGAATTGAACGCCTGGGTGCAATTTACACAGGGCCCGTTGACGCTCGCCGGCGAGGTCGATCTGCTGCAGAACTGGGACCACGAAGGCGAAAACGGAATGCACTTTTTGGGGATGGCGAACATCTCGCTGGAGGACATGATAGGCGCACCCGTCGGGGTGACTCTGCGCTTTAGCGGTATCAATCTGGATGAGGGTGGCAACCACGCAGATGAAGAAGATGATGGTCACGGGCACGCTGCTCCTAGTTCGGACGAGGGCGGCGAATCTTCTACCTCGACAGAGTTCACGCTTAGCCCCTCCTATTCGGTTACGGACAACTGGTTAATACTCGCCGAATTCAAACGACGCATTGACGCCGAGGAGACCATCATAGCGCTTGAGTCGCTTCTCACGTTCTAAAATGCTGGCATCCGTGCGCTGGATATCAGTATAACGGGTTTGGTTCTCCGCTAACTGAGAAACCGAGTTTTTGGATTGAGGATCGCTTATTTATAGGTAAATCAGTCTAGATTTCGTCAGTCTCGTGATTCCACGTTGAAAAACTCGGTTTCTGTGCTCTTGTTGAACAAAGGTTACAACTTACGTCATAAGTGTCGAATGTATCCTCGATCGGCGAAAAGATCAGGAGATTGGCGAAAGCGCATCACCGCACTCAAAACAACTTGACACCTTGCGCAGTTTCGTTTTAGAATCTAACAACGGTTTTGTTGGCACGTATAATTTGATGTTTAGGCATACCTAGCAACTTGAAGGACAGCGAACAATGAAAATAGCGTATGTATTCGCACTGCCTAGAACGGCAAGTTACAAATTGGCTCAGATGATTTTGCCTCAACTTGAAGCTGGTACGCACGGTGTTGAAGTCGTCGGAATGTTCTTTTTCGATGACAACAACTTTGTTTTGAAAAAAGGCGATCCGATAGGGGAGCGGCTAGCGAAAGTCGCCAAAGAGAGTGGAATGCTACTGATGATGTGTGATATGTGCGCTTTGGAACGCAATCTGGCTGAAGGTGAGCCAAGATGGTGCGATGCAGAAGGAACGGGCCGAACCGAGCCGGGAGAAATTCGTACTGTTGGCACTGTAGAAGGCGTTCAGGTGGGCTGTTTTCCGGATCTGTATGGCGCGCTTTCCGGTAATCCGCCGGACCAAGTCATTACGCTATGAGTTGTGCCCGCATTCTCTTTGATACCGTAATCCAGGTGGCAAACTTCGGCTCGTTGGCACATATTTAACACAGGATTGTCGCACAGTTAATACATTTTTTCATTTAATACTTTCCTATCGCTCCGCAAATGGTGAAAGCAGCGATGGTGGCATCTTATTTGCTCCTTGCAACCTCCAGAAGCAGTGTCAGCGCTTCTGAATCCAACAAAAAAAGGAGTGAAACGATGATATATCGAGAATTTTGGAAGTCGATTCCCCTTTTCCTGATTGCAGGCTTTCTGGCGGCGTGTGCTGCAAAGCCGCGTGTTGATATCTACATAGAGCCAGTGGCAGGACGAGAGGGAACACAGGTTGATGAGCGTACCGGAGCATTAACAACTGAGCAGCATGGTGTGGAGATTACGGTAGAGCCGTTGGATGAAGTAGAACTATTTGAGCTAACTAAGCGTCCGGAGATAAACCCGTATATCGGAGTAAGTCGTTGGGGAAACGTCGAACCGCTTTACACTGTCTTTGAGATCACTGTCCGAAACTCGGACAACAAGCGCGTAGAAGTAGGTGAAACTGCCATTTTGATCGATGAGCATGGGGAACAGTACGGTTCCTTACCCTACGACTTTTTCAAAGACCTTTACAAAGACGAACACCCGCGCGCAGCCATTTATTACGACATAGACTACTCGTACAACTATCCCTATCCGCGCTCGTACTATCGGAGTCCGTATCGCTACTATTTCCGACGACCGTTTTATCCTCGCCGCTACTATCCTTTCTATAGGTCGCCGATCCACGTGTATCACGCCCATCCGGGTACGCGTGTATTAAATAACATAAATAACACCCGCATGTTTACGCGTGCCAGCATATTTGACGGAAGTAAGCTTTTTCCCGGAGCGAAGCGGATGGGGCTACTAGTGTTCGAACGGCTCGATATGGACACGACAGATATGAGGGTTGTCGTTCCCGAGGTCCGAATTACAGATAATGAAGGAAGCCGACACAAAGCCAATTTTGAGTTCGACTTTCGGCAGGTTGTTGCCGTGGAAGAGTGATGACTTGGCTTTAGCCATAATCCCGATCACATCTTCGCGTTTTCCAATCAAGCGTGTTGCCGCCAAGATAAAGATTGCAAATAGTGAAGCGTAAGATGCGTGCGATTACAGTGTGTCATCCACGAGACTATATGGATTATGTCAGCCGAAGCCATCAGAATGTTCAATCATCGTTAATCCCTCACTCTATTGCAAGCAAGAGCGGTCAACCGAGACGTTTTTGCTGGCAATTTTGTTGAATCGCCAGAAACTTACATTGCAGGAGGAACATATGGAAAGCAATGGTTCATCGTTTTGTGTAAAGGCGCTAGTTGTGGCTTTACTGTTGTTGACAATACCGAGTTTGACCCCTGCGTGGGCAGATTCGGACGAAGACCTCTCACTCCTTGCAAGCGTGAATGAAGTCGTTGCAGCCGTCCTGTTTTTTGATCTTGCGTTCGGCTCCGTTCAGCTAGATGTAGTCAATCGAGATGGATCGCCGGTTTACGATGAAGACGGCAACCCTAAGAAAAGAGTTGTCGCTGTTCCATTTCTCGTCATGCTGCTTATACTAGGAGGTATTTTCTTCACTTTCTGGTACCGCTGGATTACCGTACGGGGGTTCAAGCATTCGATTGACGTGATTCGCGGCAAATTCGATAGGCCCGAAGACACCGGTGAGATTTCGCATTTCCGCGCACTCACGAGCGCGCTATCTGCAACCGTGGGGCTAGGAAATATCGCGGGTGTCGCTATTGCGATTCAACTGGGCGGCCCCGGCGCGGTGTTCTGGATGATGATCGCTGCGATATTTGGGATGGGCGAAAAATTCTGCACTTGCGTGCTCTCTCAGATGTACCGCAAGGTGAATAGTGACGGCTCGATTTCGGGTGGCGCCATGTACTATGTTGATCTCGGTTTGAAGCAGATGGGCGGACATTGGAAAACTATAGGAAAAGTTCTTGCCGTGATGTATGGGTTCATGATTATGGGTGGTGCAATTGGCGGCGGTAACATGTTCCAAGTTAACCAGACTGCCGAAGCCTTCAGGAGCACCTTTGGAATCCCTGAAAGTTATAACTGGCTGATTGGAGTCATAATGGCTGTGTTGGTCGGAGTGGTGATTATTGGCGGCATTAAACGCATTGGCGCCGCGACATCAAAAATCATTCCCGCGATGTGCGGCATTTACGTAATCGCGTCGCTCTTTATCATTTTTTCAAACATAACGAAGGTGCCTGAAACGATTGGACTAATCTTCACGATGGCGTTTTCCGATAATGCATTTTACGGTGGTATTGTTGGTGTATTCGTTTGGGGCATAAAACGCGCTGCGTTCTCCAACGAAGCGGGACTCGGCAGCGCCGCTATCGCCCACGCCGCGGCGAAGACCGATGAGCCTGTGCGCGAAGGCATCATAGGCATGATCGGTCCCTTCATTGATACGATTATCGTGTGTACTATGACCGCTTTGGTTGTAATCATAACGGGGGCTTGGAACGACCCCAGCATTGTCGAAGCAGGCCAGAAAAACGTTGGCGTTGCCCTAACCACAACGGCATTTAAGAGTGTAATCGGCTGGTTCCCCTACATTCTCACGATTTGTATAGGGCTTTTCGCCTATTCTACAATGATCTCTTGGTGCTACTACGGCGAGAGGGGTTGGGTTTACCTATTGGATCACTTCAACGGCATAGGCTTGAAAACCGTCATCGTTTTCAGGGTTATTTTCGTTGGCTGCATTCTGTTCGGCGCAATCAATACGTTGGCAGATGTACTCGAATTTTCAGACCTGCTGATTCTCAGCATGGCTTTCCCGAACATTGTGGGAAGCATTATATTGGCACCTAGGGTACTGGAAATAGTAAAAGACTATTGGGGCCGCTATACTTCCGGGGTAATGAAGCCGGTACAGTAGGACTGCTATGCAAAGATGCCTCACACTCCTTAGAAACCGAGTTTTTACTCCAAGACTCGGTTTCTAATCCCCTCCGACTATTCTATCTAGCACTTCTTTACCGTATACGACACAGCACCGCCACAAAATCATCATGCAAGTCAAACCACCCCTCAAGACAGCTATTTTTGTGGCAATCGTGTCCCTTTTGCCGCTTTTGACCTACGGAATGGATCTCTTTCTGCAATGGTTATCGACCCGTGACATTTTTGTGCCGATTCCGTTCGGCGGCAGTAGTGTGCTGCGGGTGATGGCGGAACTGTATCTTTATATGTTGCTGGCGATCGGGCTAAACATCGCGGCGGGGCAATTGCGGCGACCGGATGTCGGCTTTGCTGCGTTCTATCTCGTCGGCGGATACACGGCGGGATTATTGATGACGAAATTGGGATGGAATTATTGGGTCGTATTAGTGTTGGCAGCGATGCACGGTGCACTCTGGGGACTGTTACGTACAGCACTCACGCTATGGCTGCGAGGGATCTATTTCGCCGTGGCGACCTTCGCATTTGCCGGACTGCTTTACGTTGCAGTGAAACACGGCGGCTCGTCCATCGGGGCACCGAACGGGACCGTGTACGGAATTCCCGCACCAACCGTTTTCGGACATGAACTCTATTTCAACTGGCAACACTACTACCACATTCTATGCCTCCTGGTCTTCGCGGTCTTCATTGCTTACCGCTTACGCAATTCACAATCTGTTTTCCTGGAGGCGGAAACTGTAGAACCCCAACCGCGACAGTCGTTCTATTTCGTTGGTTTTGCTGTCAGCGCGGCGATTGGCGCTGTTGGCGGTGCGTTTTTCGCCCAATTTCGCGCCAACATTAACCCCGACGCATTTGCCCCTTGGGAATCTATCTTGGTGCTCTGCATGGTGGTTGTCGGTGGGTTGGGAAGTATCAGGGGAGCACTATTGGGGGCGGGTGTTGTTGGACTTGCGAACGAGATCCTACGGATGTTGCTGCCGATACAGTTTAGCAACCTGCGTTACTTGGTTTTTGCCGCCTTGGCAATTCTTGTAATGCGTTGTTGCCCTGCAGGATTGTTGTCGGTAAGACGATAATGGATTTTGCGAGGGCACAAGAGATGAATCACAACCTCTCGTACACAGGTAATCTAAGTTGGCTTGATATGCCATGGCTCGAAGAATGTGAAGTCTATTCGGGTTCTGTTGTCATTGATTCTATGCATGTGCGTGAATTGGGGAAGCAGTTGGCGGGTTGAGAGGATTTCTATTGCCTCATTTATCTAGGCGGTTGACCTCAACCCCTACAGATGGCAGTGCAGGCCTAAGCCGAGGATTGGTTCCTTCGCCCATCCTTCTAATAGGTTAGGAACCTGTTAGAAGAGTATATTTGTAGAGAGCGCACTGCGCACCAGCCCTTAAAACGCTACAAAACCAACCTGAAACTCCACTCCCATTTCCGCATTCGCCTATGCAACTAACTTACCGAACTCAACGACATCTCACTCCAATACTGGACATCCGCAACCCTTATTGGAATTTAGGTATGACGTATCCGCAAGTGCTTGGGAGGACGGATCAAGCGACTTTGGTGGTTATGCTAAAGGTACCATTAGCGATTATGAAGACGATGGTACGCCTCGGAGTCTGACACGTGCCGATAGCATTTAGAGCAGCGGGTGGGTTGCTCCGCCACATACTCGAGAGAGAGCGGTGGGGCTCATGAGGCGTTTCAGTTTCACCCGACCGTCCTTCCGCTGTATTCCTATGACACCAGAAATCGTGAAATACCTGAAAGGTATACTATTCTCGGTCGTTTGTTACATCTGGGCGCTCATCGTTGTGTCGACAATCGTGAACCTGTTCGTCGATCTTCCTGCCAGTGGTGTTGCAATTATCACCCTGTGTATCGGCGCATGTATTTCCACGCAATACAGGGAATACGAAATCTTTGCCTTTTTAATGTTCACCGTAATCTGCACCTATGTGCTCGTTTTTTTAGTGGAATGGCTGAAGTCGTTTCACTAAAGGAGGATACCGTGCGCAGAACGCTAATAATCGGAACTCTCGTCACGCTAGGTGTAGGGGGACTAGTATACGGCACCTTCCTCTACCAGGAGCACACGAATCCGCAACTCTCCGGCATCATACCGGACGAGGTGTGGTGGGCGCATCTGGAGCACCAGGACAAAGAAAAACTGCTTTACGCTGAGTGGGATAGGCTGGGTGATGAGCGATTGCAGATTGGTAACGTTGAGCACAATGGAGAGATTATCAATATTTTCTCTCTAGATGTTCATAACAAGCCTGGACTGAGTACATCCGAACTGCGAGATTACTACAAACAGGCTCTCGTTCAGTTGAAGAAGAACGAACGCAAAAGGAAGGCGGCTTTCCGAAAACTGAAAGCATGGCAAAAAAAAGACCCTATACGCCCCTATCTAACAACCAAGTAAGGTGGGCATGCCCACCATAAAGGAGGAATACTCGGAATTCTCGGATGCTGATAAAAACAATTTTGTCCATGTTGACGCTCGTGTATCATTTTAAGAAAGTCATGCATCGTCGTTGGAGTTACTTCAAAACGCGAGTCGGCACAATGGCATTGTTTGATCTCTTGGTGCAGTGAAATGGCTTGTCGATTGACGATGATGGCTTTGTGCCTTTGTTAATCCCTCAATTCAGTCTCTAAACTAGCACCATTGGTTATTAGTCTGGATCATCATCTTAATTATCCCTGACTCTGAGAGTGTACACGTAGACTGGAACATCGTCGGACATAAAAAAGCGCCAGGCCGCCACGAGGTGGACTGGCGCTCGTAAACCACACACTTACAAATCTTATTCAAACTCTATGCTAGCTAAATCCTGTTTATGCCTATCGTTCTTTGCACCGTTTATTTTCTGCTTAATGCAGTCCAAAATCGGACCCTTATAAGCGGAAGGTGTATAGAAACGCAAAAACTCCTGTACCTAAGACCCAGCAGGAATCAAGCGACTGAGTAGGGAGCGCGATAGAGATCCTAAATAAAAACATGAAAAACCTTCTTAAAAAGATCAAAAATGGCTTTGCTATCGATTGTTCAACAAGCTCTGAGCGGCGTCTATATCTCAAGAGATTGCGAAAAGCGCAAGAGAAACCGTAGGGACGGGATTGCTCCACCCTGACTAGCACAAACTTCGTGGCTTTACCAATCGGCTTATATGAGCGAACCTATTTGTACTTCCTCGATTATCCGGTAACAATGAAATGCCTACAATGCCTAGTCGCCCTCCTGGACCGAATGAGCGTACGCGGGAGCGCCCGCGGCATCCAAAGGGGGCAATTCCGGATAATTCCCACGCGCTTTTTTCCAGATTAGCAGCCCTTCCGTAATCATCCACACTTGCAACGCTTCAACCGCCAAGCCAAATCCAAACAACAGATATTTCCCATTTGCCCACCAGCCATTCGGGTTAAACATCTGCCAGAGCATTGCCCATGCCGGCATAACCAACATGGCTATCATCGGGAGAACGGCAAACCAGATCGGTCGATTTCGTCTCAGTAGATAGAAGACGATCACCATAAACGCCAAACCGGCAAGTAACTGATTCACTGCTCCGAATAGGGGCCATAAAATAAGCCCGCCGCTCCCCGGTCCCTTTGGTCCCGGCATAAGAGCTACAGCGCCGCCTACGAACAGCGCTAGGGCAGTTGCGACGTAACGGTTGGTTAACGGTTTAAACTTGGCCGTTTGCGCAAGCTCCTGGATGACGTAGCGCTGCAGCCGTGTGGCGGTATCAAGAGTTGTTGCGGCAAAACTCGCTACAAGCACCGCCATGATTGCAATGCCCATTTTTAGTGGAATCCCCAGACTGGACAGAAAGTTGGCAGAGCCGTCAATAAAAGCGCCTACTTTCTGCGCCAGGGTGTGGGTGTGCCAAGTGCCCTCTATTGTTGTTTCACCGTTCGCGTTAGTAACCGTCCGAGTTGTGGCGTAGCGGCTGCGCCATGCTTCTCGATGCATTACCTGTTGACCGGTTTCGGCATTCAGAACGGGTTGAAAGCTATAATTTGCCCCAGTACCGCTTCGCTGGAACAGTCCCATACCGATTCCTGCGCAGCAGGCGATAATAACGATTACGGCGAGGCTCCCCTCAAGCAACATCGCGCCGTAGCCGACGTATTGAGCGTCCTTCTCGGACGCCACCTGCTTGCTTGAAGTGCCAGAACTAACCATGCAGTGAAAACCGCTTATCGCGCCGCATGCAATCGTGATGAAAAGGAAGGGCCAAATCGGAGGCGCATCGGGCGGGATATCAGGTGCTACGACAGGTGCTGACGAGAATAGGTCTGCGCCGCCCGTGACTCCGGCAACGGCAAGACCCAAAACCAGCAACACCAGCGCCAAAACTAACTCGTGGCTGTTGATGAAGTCACGCGGTTGGAGCAGCGTCCAAACGGGAAGCACGGACGCTATAAAGCAGTAGACAAACAATATCAGCGTCCAAATGACCACTGCATTCATATATGTCTGACCGAGTAGAGGTATACCGAACCACGCCGAAAGGTCTATCGGGAAGAGATATGCGCCGACACCCATGCCGAGGTACATTATTCCGAGCGCAATGATGGACGGCACCAAGATATTGCCACCCCGCCGGTAAATCCAGATACCTATTCCCACCGCAAGTGGGATTTCTATCCACACCGACAGTACCGATTCCGGATAAAGGGCAAAGATAATGGCAATAACTAAACCGAAAATCGCTAAGACGACTGCTAACGCCATGAATAAGATGATGAGGAAAAGTAACTTGGCGCGCGGTGAAATCATCCGACCGGCAATGTCGCCCACTGTCTGCCCGCGGTTACGAAGGGACACAACCAATGCGCCAAAGTCGTGCACGGCTCCGATGAAGATGGATCCTAGCACCACCCAGAGCAAAGCCGGTAGCCATCCCCAGAAGACCGCAATCGCCGGTCCAACGATAGGTCCTGTTCCCGCTATGCTCGTGAAATGGTGTCCGAAGATAACTTCCTTCTTTGTAGGTACGTAATCAACATCATCTCGTAATTCTTGACTTGGCACCGCTTGGTCCGGATCTAAGCCAAAGATTTTTCTGGCTAACCATTTGCCGTAAGTGTGATATGCGGCAATGAATCCTACGAAACTCAGCACTGCAATAATCAGTGTGCTCATACGATTCTCATCTCCGAATGGAATTGATACTGCAAGTTTCCCGTTTCACCATCGATTTAGAACCTGTTTGAAAAGTACATTTTGTAAGGTGCGCACTGCGCACCGGTCTTTAAAAGCCCCAGAGGGGCGGAAGGTGTATAGAAACGCCCAAAGCCCCGTGCACCAAGCCCCAGCGGGGATCAAGCGAACGGATAGTGAGTGCGATAGAGATCCCACAGGTACGTGACAGACGACAATAAAAACACGAAAAGACTTTCTGTAAATGACCAAAAATGACTTTGCTGCCGATTATTCAAACAGGCTCTTAGGCAACATGCGGGACAGGCTTCTGATGTCGCCTAACCATCCTTAGCAAAGAGATTATGTACGAATCTAGCTCTGGCTAGGCGCTGGTTGAGCCCCGCGTAGAACACGTCCGGGCATTGCCTCGGTGGCCTCTCCATCTTCAAAAATCACCTCACCGTTGCAGATTGTCGTCGTATATCCGGAGGCCTTTTGAACTAGACGGCGTCCCTTTGCCGGCAAGTCGTATACGATTTGGGGCGCATGGATTCTTAAATTGTCGAAGTCGATGACGTTTACATCAGCTTTATAACCGGACTTTAGCATACCACGATCGAGTAATCCATAAGTCCGCGCTGTCTCGCTGGTTTGACACTTCACAGCCTGCTCTAGGGAAATTCGCCTACCACGATTACGGTCCCTCACCCAGTGCGTTAGCATATACGTTGGCATCGACACGTCGCTTATAACGCCGCAGTGGGCGCCGCCATCGCTCAAGCCTAGCACGGTTCTCGGATGTTCAAGCATTTCCAGCACCGGGTCCATGTTTCCGTAGGAGTAATTGAACAGCGGGTAATAGATCATCCCTTTGCCACCCTTGGAGAGCATGATGTCATAGGCAAGTGATTCCACAGTAGTGCCGGTCTGTTCAGCCAGATATCCGAGGCTTTGCTCTCGCGGCGGCTCGTATTCGGGCGGGTCACCAAGATCAAAGGTGTCCTTCAACTCCTTTAACATGGTCAACCACCACTCGTCTTTGCTCGTGGGCGATTCGGATAGGATGTTCGCCTTCACTTCGGGTTTGCTAAGTTCCGCAACTCGCTCCGCGAACGGCAAGTTCGCGATCTGTTTGTACGTCGGGCGATCCTTGAAAGGATGTACCGTTCCCTCGATGCACATCAACACCCCCGTCGTACGTCCGCTCACTAGCCCGAACACGGGCGCTTCCTGCTCTGCCAACTCATCGAACCAGTTTAGCGCTCTTCGATAGCTGTCTGGAGATTCGTTTACTTGAGCCAGATTCATGCTCATCGGAATCTTATGTTCGGTCGCGTACTTCCTTATGTTGGCGTACAGTTCTTCCTGATCGATTCCGCCTCCTGCGACAATCTGGAAGAAACCTGTACCGGCATCGACGAACGCATCAAGAATGCCCGCGATCTCGTCCCCGTTCGCAAAACTCCCCGGTACCGGCTCGCCGTCACTGCTGCGGTGACCAAGGAACCGCGATGTCGAGAACCCTAGAGCGCCTGCTTCCAAAGCCTCTCGCACAATTCTTCGCATCTCGGCGATGTCCTCCGCCGTGGACGCCTCATTCTTGGCACCGCGTTCGCCCATGACATAGACCCGCACGGGCCCGTGGGCAATTTGGATTCCGACATCCAATACGCGAGGCATATCTTCAATGGCATCAAGAAAATCTGGAAACGTCTCCCAGTTCCATTTTAATCCCTCATCTAGCGCAATCTCCGGAATATCTTCGACGCCTTCCATCAATTTCATCAACGCTCGATGGTCTGTTGGGCGTACAGGGGCAAAGCCGACACCGCAATTGCCCATGATCACGGTTGTGCACCCGTGCCACGAGGAAGGCGAAAGGTAGGGATCCCACGTTACTTGTCCGTCGTAATGCGTGTGCATGTCCACCCAACCCGGGGTAACAAGCTGACCGTCGGCATGAATGGTTCGCTTCGCCGATTCATTGACTTTGCCGACTGTGGTAATCTTTCCAGTGTCAATGGCGATATCGCCCATAAACGCTTGGCTACCGCTTCCATCTACAATCTTTCCACCTTTGATCAATAGGTCGTGCATTGTGTCCCTCCACAGCGGGAGTTGCCCGCACAATTAAGTCGCCAAGTTCTCGAATCGAATGGGTGCATCCTCCCATTCCAAATTCGAGATTACCAACAACATCGCGCCACAGGTTAGTCTATCTTCATTACACGTTGGTTCAATACGGGAGAGAGTGAGGGTTTCGGTCTTCTAAACTGCCATTCTAACACAGCTAGATGGGAGTCGCAATAATAATCTCGAGGTATGGAAGAACATCGGGTGCTGTCTTGTGCATGCTCTAACAATTGTAATTTTGACGGAAAAACCTGTGGCTTGGCTTTGAGGAATTGGTTTGATCAACTGCCTCTATAATGGTAAAATAATATCTAGTCCCGGATTTCATCGAGCCAACTGGCACGGAAGGAGATTTGGATGAGAACCACCCGACGCACCGGTCCGGCTATCAACATTATCGATTGTGATGTCCACCATGAAATTACAAGCGCCGAAGACCTATTTCCGTACCTTCCGACGCATTATGTGGAGCACATCGAAGACTTCGGTACTATGATGCCCGGCGTTGGCTATACGAACCTGCCGCAGAAAGGGCGGCGCGCCGAACTGTGGGAAGCCGAGGGTAAAGATCCGCAAACGAATATCGAGCAGACTCGACAGGTGCACCTCGACACATACGGGATTGATATCGCCGTGTTGACGGGTGCTACCGTTTATGGTGCCGCGGTACACCCCAACTCGGATTACGCGGCTGCGATGTGTCGTGCGTTTAACGACTGGACATTGGACACATGGATTGTAGCAGACTCACGGTTCAAAGCGTCAATTGCGATTGCGCCGACGGATCCGCGCCAGGCGGCAGAGGAGATTCATAGGTTGGGCGATAATCCCAACGTTTTTGAGGTAATCATGCCGGCAGGCGCTAGAATGCCTTTTGGAAACCGGTTTTACCACCCGATCTACGAAGCGGCTGAAGAACACGGGCTCCCGGTGTGTGTGCACTTCGGAGCAGAGGGGGCGGGCGTGGCCGGTGCACCGACCGCCGCCGGTTACCCTTCCTACTATCTTGAGATGCGTATGTCGCGGCCACAGATCGCGATGGCTCATGTCGTTAGTTTGATATGCGAAGGAGTGTTCGAGAGATTTCCGCGCTTGAAGTTTCTCTTCATTGAGCATGACACGTTCTGGGTTCCGGGACTGATGTGGCACATGGATGCCGATTGGAAGTCTGTGCGCGATTACACGCCCTGGGTCAAGCGGCTGCCGAGCGAATACATTCGAGGACACATCCGTTTCGGCACTCAGCCGATGGAGCAGCCCCCAACTCGCGCCGACCTGAAAAAATTCCTCGAATGGCTCCACGCTGACGAAGTGCTGGTCTATGCAAGCGATTATCCTCATTGGGACTGGGACAATCCTACAACGCTGTTGCCCGGAATTTCCGCCGATCTCAAGCAACGAGTTTTTGCCGATAACGCGCGTGAACTCTACGCTAGCCGCCTAAAGATGGCGAGTCAGCACGAAAGCACCAATCAAGATGTCGGGCTTACGGACAGACGGGAGGTGGCGGCAGGATAACGGTCTGTTTTATTATCCAAAGGCCGGCTTCACGAAGAAAAATTTGAACCTACGCTCTTTCAGACTCCGTATGTCGCGTTCCTATGTTTGGAGCGTTGCACTGCTGCGGCCTCGTGTGCAAAATATGCCACGAATCTTGTGATTTAAGGATCAGTTAGAGACAATCATGCGTCGCTACGTCGTTGGAAACGTGAAAGAGTTACCTCCCGGGGAGAGAAAGCTAGTTCCGGCCGGTGGCAAGTCTGGGATTGGTGTGTTCAACGTTAAAGGTCGTTTTTACGCTTTGAAAAACCTCTGTCCGCACAAGGGTGGTCCACTTTGCCAGGGACGGCTGCGACCGCATGTTACGTCACAGGGGGTGTATCAACTCGATCGAGAAGGTGATGGCGAGGTACTTAAGTGTCCATGGCACCAGTGGGAGTTCGACCTGAGGACGGGGAAAGCGCTTTACGACCCAAATCTGCGAGCCAAGACCTATCCTGTTTCTGTCGAAGAGGACGAAATCGTCCTACACCTTGGCTAACAGATAGAGTAATAGGGGTCGAAGGGCAACCTATGCGTGGATGATTGGCAAATTGTCCGGGGTAGATTACCTCCCTCGATTTCTGAAATTGAGCCAGAATATGAACGTACCAATGCCTGTGAGCACTGCCCCCGTCAGGAAGAGACTGTTATAGCCCAGCGTTACAATGAGATAACCGCCGCTCAACGCCATGAATGCAAAGCTGCCCCCTGCTGCCATCTCCCCGGCACCGGACGCAATGCCGCGTTGTTCCGGCGAGACCACTTCCATCGTATAGATCATGAACGTCGGGTACCGAATTGACGCTAACGCCATAACCGCCACAAATCCCAGACTAGCCACCCCCCAATGAGGGACAAGTGCCAAGGGAACCAGACTGATTGCCGAGCCCAACGACGACCAGAGCGAAATACCGCCATTTCCCCAGCGTGGCGTGAGTAGGGGGATGACCAATGCCGCCGGAACGGCGAGGAGTCTGCCTACAGCCAATACGAAGCCAATTTGAACGATAGAAACCTCCAACTCCGCATCCAAATAGACGTTGAAGAAAAAGTGAACTACCGCCAAACTCGTAATTGTGAGCATCCTTATTAGACTCAGTAGAAGAATCAAAGTGAAGCGCGATGAACCACCCTCGACACGTTTTCCGGATGCCCGCCGTGGCGAGGAATCGGACGTAGTCGCGCGCACGATCACGATAGCCGGTAGCAGCAGAAGAGTGGCAACCAACAGTGCCCAGCGGTAAGGTGCTGGTTGTGATAACGAATCTCCCAGCGTTTTGCCGAAGAAAGCGGGGAGTATGCCGCCCGCCAAGTTTCCAGTAAAACCAGCTAACGATCCGATTGCAGCATAAACCGAGAACACATGATTGCGCTCCGTTCCACTGGTGACATTCATTAAAAACGGCGCCGTGTTCACAAAATATACTGCGGCTCCGACAGACACGACCACGAAGGAAGCTATCAACCAACAGTTGCGCCATATTCCGGGCTCAAATTCGACCAAAAGCAGTAATCCGTACCCTACAATAACCAAGACTAATCCCGTGAGCATCGTCCGGCGGCAACCCCAGCGTTGAGTCAGTCTGCCGGCGGGTAAGCTGCAGATGGCGAATGCACACATACCGATGCCGTTGATTAAGCCGATGAATTCCGGTCCGTAACCTAATCGCAGCAGATACAGATTGAATAAGAGGGCATGAATTCCTTCAAGTGTCAAACCGATTAAACTAGCGGTGATGAAGTAAAGACGGGCGCTACGGCTAGAACTGCTCAGTACTTGTAGGTAGGATGTAACGCTATGCATGTGTGTCGCCGAAGTTGGGCGGGAACGATCCGAAGAGTGCTCTCCTTATAGTGTAAGATCTGCAATGATATCTTGAACACCGCGAAAGAAGGAAGTGGGAGCGGCATCGATCAATGGCTTGCATTACCAAGCATTACATGGTCTATTTTATCCAGTATGCGTTTTTCGGTCAACGCGAATCTCGCTCCCGACAATGTGAAGTAAAGTGAGTTCTTGAAACAGAGCCCGCCGACACAATAAAGCTATAAGAATGCCATCTACTGTAACATATTCGTACTACAATTATGGCTCATTGGAGAGATTATGCTGAATCAGACACGCACAAACCAGAGAATTAACCGCTCATTCTAGGGAGTCCGCCGCCATGAAAATATCTCATCTTGTCCCGACACATCCGACTGAAACAGTGATTCAGATTGAGGGGCTGCGTCAGTCGGTAACACTAATGCACATTACCGACTCGCACTTACACCTCGCTGATGAACGTGACCCTGAAGCGTTAGAGCTGATAAAGTCGAAGAAAGCGAAGCGTCCGGACGTACACGAGCACTTCATTGAGACGCTTGCCCGATGCAATGAATCGGAGGTTGACGCGACAATCTTTACCGGAGACATTACCAACTTCCCGTCTTGGGCGGCAATTGACACGATTGCAAACGGCGTGGCGACGCTTTCCGCGCCATATCTCTATACGTTGGGGAATCATGATTGGCATTTTCCATTTCTGGACTGGAACGATGGGACGCGAGACGAATACTATCCTCGCTTTGAGGGACTGATTGATGGAGATCCACAATGTCAAGCGAAGGAGATCAGCGGTGTCAAACTAATCGCCCTTGATAACAGCAATTACCAAATCTCGATGGCGCAAATGGATTTCGTCAAAGAAGAGCTGAAAACCGGTATGCCTTGCTTGTTGTTTATTCACATCCCCATCTTTATTCGCTCCCTTCTGGACCCTGTTCTTGAGCGATGGAAAACTCCGATCATGATGGCGGCTACAGAGGGTTGGACGGAGGAAACGAGGGCGGCCCATACGGAATTCTACCCAAATGCAACGACTTCGGAGTTCCACCGGTTCTTAATAGAGGGAGCGTCTGTCAACATCGCGGCGATATTTTGCGGGCACGTCCATTTCTCGCACGCTGACGCTTTTCGGGCTGGACGATTTCAATATGTCACCAACGCGGGCTTTGATGGCGCCTCGCGGCTTATTCGACTAGAACCGATTACCTCCGGTTAGATTCCTCGACCAATAGAGTGTGAGAGTGCTGGCAACTGTTTATCCATCTGCAACACTACGCGTAAGCAAATCCGATATACTAGAAAGGTAAAGGTATGAGGCGAAAGCCGAATCTGCTGAAAAATGTAATCTTCTGCATCGGCGATGGGATGGGTTTCGAGAAAGTTAAAGCCGCCGGGATGTACGCGAACGGTGAGGCGGGCACGCTGTCATTTGAAGCATTTCCTTACCGAGGTGAAGTGACGACGCACTCGGCGGATTCGCCAATGACCGATTCAGCTGCAGCCGCAACCGCTCTTGCAACCGGATTCAAGGTGAACAACGGCGTCCTCAGCACCGCGATTCCCGGCGACGGGCGCGAGTTGTACACGCTCCTAGAACACTTCAGAGATCAAGGCAAGAGTACAGGATTGGTTTCTACGACGTTTATTACCCATGCGACGCCGGCAGCGTTTGGTGCCCACAACCCCTCGCGCGGCAATCTTGAGGAGATTGCAGGCGATTACTTGAACTTTACCCGACCAAACGTGCTGTTTGGCGGTGGTGGAAATGGAATGTCTGCCGCCGCGGCAGAAACTGCGAACTATACGGTTGTAACCGATCGACAGGGATTGCTAACACTAGATTCGAAAAATCTTGCGTGGGTCTCCGGTCAGTTTGGCGACACTAATCTCCCTTACGAGTATGATGGGTTAGGCGATTTGCCTCACCTTTCGGAAATGGCTGCGACCGCTTTGGACATATTGTCTGGAAACCCCGTCGGGTTTTTCCTGATGATTGAAGGGGGGAGGATAGATCACGCGGGACATTCCAACGATATTGAGCGCAACGTCTGCGAGACAATCGAGTTTTCCAATACCCTGAGAGTTGTAATGGACTGGAGCCAAGCACGAAACGACACACTGATTATTGTCACTGCCGATCACGAAACCGGTGGCTTACAGGTTCTTGAAAACAATGGTGTGGGCAATTTTCCGACCGTTTCGTGGTCCACAGAAGGTCACACAAGCACGAATGTTCCCGTCTATGGTTGGGGTTCCAATGCGGAACGAATCGGTGGGGTGATGGACAACACCGACCTGGTCAATGTTGTACAAAACGGGGGAGGCAGATTAAATCCGCAAGTGGGAGCTGATGTTGCAATGCGGGAGATTTGCTTGGACGAGAATTGATGTTGTGTGCCTATTAAGTTGTCGAAAAACTTCACCCGTGGAGACGGGTAGCAACATGGGTTCCGTAACACCAAGGGGAACTCACTCGTTATGTAGCACAAATGAAATGCGACCGCACAAATCCAAGAACTCTCCAGTTTATTGCTACTGGTGAAGAAAGGAGTAACGCATGAGTAACAAGGCTTTCTTCAAAACGGCAAGTCCGTATCAGGACGATGTCATGAACCTGCCTGTTGAAGACGTGGATCAAGCGATACCTTTCTACGAAACTATCATGGGCTTTCAGCTTGAAGCAAGACAAGACACCCCTCACACATCCGCCGTATTGTCGAGAGACGATGTCCGGATTGGCTTGGCGGAAAATGGCGGGGATCCCTCGAATGACGGATGTTTCTTCGAAGTCGACGACGTAGAACTTGCCTTCAGCGAATTGCAAGCTAACGGCTTAGATCGAGAAGACCCAGACTACCAAGTTGATGATCCTTACCTACTATTCTTCATCGTCGCGCCCGACGGTTTATGCTACTGTATTGGTGAGCGGCGCGAACCTTAACACAGCATGTGTAAATAATGCGCACCGGCATTCACCTCAACGGCTGTCCTACCGCCCTTTCCAGCCGCGCGAACTCCACTACAAAGTCGTGCCGCGCTTGAAGATGATTGACTTCCGCTTGTGCGAGAGCGAGTTGTGCATCAGTCAACTCGACGCTGGTAAGCATACCGTTGTCGTATCGCAGATTTGCAATGCGCATGCTTTCCTCGGCTTGAGCTACCGTCTCTTCCTGTACATCAATCGATGACTTCGCCTGTGTCAGGTTGAGATAAGCCGTTCGCACCTCAAATTCTACGAGATCGGTCCGTTGGCGTTTGGCAAGTTGCAGCTGCTTCAAGCCGGATTTCGCCTGCTGCACGGTTGCTCGAGTCGCCAGACCATCGAAGATCGGTATGTTAATTTGTACACCGACGTTCCAGATACGGTTCATCCTAGTGAGTTTCTCGTTATTGTCCACTTGATAGTTTGAAAACAGGGAGAGATCGGGACGGTTGCCCGTTTTAGCCACGTCTAGGCGCTTCTGACCGGCAGCCTCGCTGAATTCAAACTGCTGTATCTCCGGACGATTCTTCTTGGCTAACTGAATAAGAGCGTCCATTTCAAGATCGGATATTACCGGAAGTTCGAAACTCCCTGTCAAGTGAATCGCGTCCGCAAGATTTATATTGAGCAGGTTTTTGAAGGCGTTCTGGGCAACATCTACACGATTCTGTGTCTGAATCAGTTGAGTCCTAGTGTTAGCCAACTGTACCTTGGCGCGCAACACATCAAAATTCGTCACGGCACCCGCGCTGAGCTTCTTCTGAGCCATATTAAGTTGCTCTTGCACGAGGGCGACGGTCTGCTGCGCTACGTTCGCGAACTCTTGTGCAAGGAGTACGCCGTGAAACGCTTCCGACACATCCAGAGACAGTTGGTCTATGCCCGACTGCAACTCTTTTCTCGCGGCTTCCAAATCCAGTTGCGCCCCTTGGTAAGCGTAGAAATAGCGACCCCATGCAAAAACAGGCTGGCGTAGACCGAGCGCCGCCTGAAGATTGTGGTGCGCGCCAAATTCAATCTCAATAACCGACTGGTCCGAACCACCGCCCCCATTCGGTCCCATACCGTTTACACTGGGAAACGCCGGAAAGCCGCCATTGCCAAATTCAAGCACAGACCGGGATAAGTCTTTAAAATAGGTGTAGTTGCTGGTAATGGATACATGCGGCAAAAGACGTGCCCGTGCAGCTCCAACCTGAGTTTCAGCGGTTCTTACTTTCTCTTTGAGCGAAAGAATCATCAGATTGCTTTCTTGTGCATACGAGATGCTTTTCTCGAGTGTCAGGTTCAATGAATTGGTCTGGTGAGAATTGACAATGGATTCCGGATGGACGGATGAGGAGATGATTACGAGTAGCAAAGCGAATGATGTTAATGGCGAGTAGTGATATTTCACGATTATATTCTTTTTCATTTCTACGATTGTTCTTCGATTATCGGATTCATAGTGTAGTGGTGATAATGAATTACGGCGCATTCATCCCTACCAATCGGCTAAGATTGGCTAGGGCCCGATTCAAGCAGACGCCAAGCTAGAATCTATTTGGCCGGACTACGATCTGATTACAAGCCAAACTTCCTCCGAGCGCCCTTCTTGATGGCTATATTCGGTGCTCATTCGTTTAGACCGCTAATCCGGTGTATAGCAAACTTTGGAGGCATGTTGGAGTATTGCCGGACGTCAACGATTGAGTTGCACATATCCAAGCGCGGCCTAGTTCTTGCGCGCATCGCGAGTGAGGTTCTGCGCGACTGAAGCTTTCTTCTTGCTATCTGTCGCTGAGGGCTTGCTATCCGATTGCGGCTGATTCTTGTCTGCCGAAGGATTGATCTCAACTACGGCAGATTTCATCTGGTTCGCCGATCGAGGCGTCCGTTTTAGTGCTGCAGATGGTTTCCGTAGGGTGTTCTCTGGCGTGGAGCGAAGATTTCGACTGATCTCTATCGGTTCCAGCTTGATCCGAGCCCAGACTGCAAACACTTTTCCGAATGACTCCACGGACACGTTCATGACCGGTGGGTGCGAATCGCGATTCCATGGCTCAGTCGCGGGATCGGCATTGAACTCTTCATCGTTGGTAAAGCCGTCGCCGTCCGAGTCCTTCTGACCGAGTTCATCGGTGTAAACATCTCCGGCAGCGAGCGCGATAGCTTCATAATCTAAACCGAAGGCGTTACGCTCACCGCCGCCGCCGGGATTAACATGACAAGCAGCGCATCCAAAATTGGGTCCGCCACCCGGAAGTTTTGCAATTCGGAAAGCCCGCGCATCGGCGTCCGGAGCCCATTTCGATAGTAGGAGGAGTGAAAAAAGCGTTATCGAACAAACATTAAAGAATTTCATTTAATCTCCTTTCTTGATTTAACAGTGTAAGGTTTTGAACAAAAACTCGCACAAACTCTCATTCCCTTTAAGTGACAAAACGAAAGCAATAACAACATCGTACATCCATATCTCAGACAGGATTTCCACTGAGATTGTTTATACAAATCATATCTTCTCGCGAATATTCATCAACTTTTCGCCGACTTCAATCAGAACCGATTCAGGTTTACTGTACATAAACCTCAACTTTGTCCGACCGAGCTCCGGACGACTATAAAAACTCGAACCCGGTACCCCACCGACTCCAATCTCTTTGACAAGCCAATGAGCAAACTTCGTGTCGTCCTCAAAACCGAAATCGCCGATCTCCGTCATGATGTAGTATGCGCCTTCCGGCGGATAGCAGCGGAACCCTGCATCGATTAGCAATTGCAAGAAAATCTGCCGTTTTGCGTCATATTCCTTGACGAGGGTTTGGTAATACTCGGCGCTTAAACCTAAAGCGACTGTGGCCGCCTCCTGTAAAGGGTGTGGCGCTCCGACCGTCAGGAAGTCGTGGAATTTGCGAATGGCATCCGTCAGATACTGCGGAGCGATAACATATCCCAATCGCCATCCTGTCATTGAGTAGGTCTTGCTTAGACCCGATACGGTTATTGTGCGATCACGCATTTCCGGAAAGGAGCCGATACTAATGTGCGGTTGACCGTCATAAATCAGATGCTCGTATATCTCGTCGGTAACGGCAAGGCAGTCGAATTCACAGCAGAGTTCAGCGATTTCCTTGAGTTCACTATGTCTGAAGACCTTTCCGAGGGGGTTATTCGGAGTATTCAGAATGATCGCTTTGGTGTTGCCGCTGAAGGCTCGACGAAGTTCGTCCAAATCATACGCTAATCCGATGGAACCATCGGCGCTCGGAGAATCGCGCAACGGAACGTAGACCGGTTTAGCGCCCGATATGATGGCATCGGGGCCGTAATTCTCATAGAACGGCTCAAACACAATCACCTCATCGCCGGGATTGATGATTGCCAGCATAGCCGACATCATTCCCTCCGTGGCACCGCAAGTGACCGTTACGTTCAGCTCCGGGTCTGTCGAGATACCGTTGAAGGTCGTCATCTTCCGAGCAATGGCTTGACGTAGACTAGGCGCTCCCCACGTAATGCTATATTGGTTATAACCATTGCGAACGGCAGCCACCACCGCTTGCTTGACTTCGTCGGGCGGTTCGAAACCGGGCGTTCCTTGCGACAGGTTAATAGCGTCATGACGAATACAGAGTTGTGTCATCCCCCTGATGACAGACTCCGTGAAAAGCAGTGATTTTTGCGATACCAACTTGCTGGCATTACCCATGCTCAGTTAACTCTCGAACTCAGAATTAATTTCGTCGTGAAACACGCGAGTTTCCCAAGTAAAGTTCGGATGCTGGCTTTTGATGCGATGTGGAGATCGATGGATAGACTTGCACTTTTTTGCAAGTCGTTTGGGCGTGTTGATCTGTGCCTCCCCTTTTTCTCGCTTACGTATTGGTCATTACTCCTGAACAACTTTAAGTCCTGCTCTCATCTTACGCAATGATTCGCTTTTTCGGAGTTATTGCTAATACAGTTCGTATTCTAGTAGACGACACTCAATCGGACCATTTTGCAGGGCAAAACGACGAGACGGGCGCAAACCAATGGACTTCACCAACTTCAAATTGCCGGAAAAAAGGTACGCCTTATAACCGGTGCATCGTTGCTTAAGAATGTCCCCAACCCCTTTGTAGAGAGGAGCAAGCGCTTCCACATCGCCGGATCGTTCGCCGAACGGCAGATTGCAGGCGATGACTCCGGTGTTTCCGGACGGATTCAGCTTTAACACGTTTCCTCTTGAGAGGCGAATCTGATTGGTCAATCCGGCTGCGCTTACATTGTTCTTGGCAATGCCGACCGCTGTACGTGATAGGTCGTACCCTAGAAGTCTGCCGGGAATTTTTTCGCGAATCTGATTCTTCGCCTCACCGACGACCGCGTCCCAGCATTTCTGATCGAATCCTCGCCAATGTTGAAATCCAAATGATCGACTGCCAATGCGCAGAAGCCCCGGAGCATAATTGAGTGCTTTCAGGGCGGCTTCAATCAGGATGGTGCCCGACCCGCACATCGGGTCGATAAAGAATCCCTTGGTGTTCCAATCGGCTAACTCAACGATAGCCGCCGCCAACGTCTCCCGAATAGGTGCCTCGGTCGTTTGACGGCGATATCCCCGCATGTGCAAGCCGTCCCTTGATGCGTCTAGACTAAGAATGCAGGAATCGTGCGCAATATGGGCGTTGACGAGAATATCCGGATTGCGCGTGTTTACGTTCGGGCGGCTTCCTATGCTGTCACGAATTTGGTCGACAATCGCGTCCTTGATCTTTAGGGCAGCGAAGTGGGAGTGAGTAATTACCGAATTCCGACAGTTGCAGTCGACAGCCAGTGTGTGCTGTGCAGAAATCCAATCACTCCAACGAATCTGACGCGCATTTTGGTACAAGATTTGGGGCGTGGGACACGGAAACTCGGCGAGCCGCATGAGCACCCGATTCGCAGTGCGAAGCCAGAGGTTGGCTCGATACAGGGTTTCCATCGACCCTTCAAAATGCACACCACCACTGCTTGTCTTAAGGTTTTCGATCCCTAACGCCTTTAGTTCCTTGGCGAGGATGGGTTCAACTCCTTTAGCGGACGTGGCGAAAAACCGAGTACTCGGCATCAGAGAAAGCGGACACTGGCGTTGCCGGGAAAGATAACAAGGATCTTCCAGTGCTGAATGGGATTCTGCGAAGTATGTGCGCCGCACGGAGGAACATGGTAGACGGCTCAGTGCTGGTTAGACGATCCGGTTGAAATGCCGTCGACTCGCGCTGCTCTCCAACTATTGCGGATAAAAGGCTTCCGCGCTGGTGAACATCGTCGGAACGTTGACCACAGCCGGAACACCTGCATCGGCAGCTCGCTGCAATGCGGGGCGAATTTCACTAGCGTTCGTAACGAGTTCGCCATGGCAGCCAAGCGCTTCCGCAACGTCCTCGTAGCTTACGGAACGTAGGTCGGTAGCAACGGCACGTTCCAAACCGTACCGTTTAATTTGTGGGTGGCGAACAATTCCCCATGCCTGATCGCTTGACACGACTGTGATGATAGGAAGATCGTGTTTGAGAGCGGCATCGTATTCAATTGCCCCATAGCCGAAGGCACCGTCGCCGCTTATCAGGATACTCGGTTTATCCGGTCGAGCCAACTTACCGGCGAGTGCAAAGGGTACCCCCTGCCCAATCCCGCCGATGGGACCTGTAGATAGAAAATACGATGGGTGGTAATGGTTGAACGCCATTAGGGAAAACAGTACGGTATCTCCGCCATCGACTGAAATCGTGGCGTCATCCCCGAACAGTTCACGAACCTCCTTACAAATACGCAACGGATGCACAGGATCTGAGTCTGAGTTTTCCGCCGCGGATACCCGATGCACAAACTCCCCGCGGGCAAGATCCAATCGCTCTATCCAATCGCTTGGTTTGTGAAAGTCGTGCTTATCCACGGACTTGACCATGTCCGTCAATACCGACTTCATATCTCCTACGATTCCGACCTCAAAGGAGCGGTTCTTGCCCATTTCGTCGTCGTTTATGTCTACCTTAATGAACGACGCCTCCTCATCAAAAAGGGGCGCGCCTCCGTAACCAATGGCAGTATCGAATGTAACACCCAATGCGAGAATCACGTCGGCGTTTCGCAGTTCTTTCGCGGGTCCTGAGAATCTGTTCGTCGCCTTGCCAAAGAAGAGCGGATGGGCGTGGTTGATTGCGTTAACATCGCTTTCTTTGGAGAAGAAGGGGACACTTGTCGCCTCGACAAAATCTACGAGAGCGTTAGCTGCGCCGTGCCAGTGAATTAACCCGCCCGCAATAATGACCGGGTTGTTTGCTTCGGAAAGTAACCTCAAGGCGCGGTCAATCTGCTCCGAATCACCGCATACCCGTGCTGTGGAGCGGTATTCCGCGGGTTTGGGATAATTCAGGTTGGCATCATCAATCTTATCGTACAGAATGTCGTACGGAACGCTGAGATGCGCTGGCCCGGGACGGCCCGTCCAAAGCTTTCGAAACCCACCCGACACAAATTCCGGCAGACGCTCCGTTTGCATTACTAGCCTAGCCCACTTTGTTATCGGTTTGACCAATCCAATCTGATTGAGTTCCTGCGAGCCGCCCATGTCGAGTTGGTCAGCATCGCTGTTGCCGCTTAACGCGAATAATGGGCTTCCCGCCATATATGCGGTAGCCAAGCCGTATATCATATTTACGTGCCCCGGACCCCTGGTCACAACACTCACACCGGCTTCCCCGGTGACACGAGCGTAGGCATCCGCCATCATAGTGGCGGATTGGTCTACGCGCACATCGATAATCTTGATGTTCTCTCTCAGACACCCGTCATAGATTGACTCGATCGTTCCCCCGCAAAGCGTGAATAAGTATTCGACGCCTTCCTGTTTCAGCGCCTTGGCGAGGATCTGTCCGCCTTCCAAGATTGCCATTTCTATGTGTTCCCTTTCCGAATTTGCCCAATTCTACTCCGTTTCCGATTCTGCTGTCAAGCCCTATTATCCATCGTATTGGGGCAGGGGAAACGCATCTAAATTTTCTGCATCATAAGAAAGAAAATCGGGCTAAGTTTGTGACACTATTTTGGGATTCGTAGGTTGGGTTGAACGGAAATTCGTTAGTAATCGCTAATCTTGTAAGAGTCTTCGAGTGCCTATTTCGCTTGAACGCGCCAAAATTTGAGTGAAACCCAACATTAATCGTACGGCCTACCACCATGAGCCCCTCCTCTGCAATTAGATGCGTTTCCCCTGCGTATTGGGGCGATAGGTCTTGACAACCGAGCGCCTATTCGGATAAAATCACACCAAATCCCGGCACGGGGTTTAAATCCCTATTTTCGAAAGAAGGTGAATTGAAATGCGTATTATGAAAGTGTTGCTCATCTGCATAGTCGCAACGTTAGCCGTCATGGGCTGCAGCAAGAAAATGGCAGCTCCCGAGGCGTCGCCGGCGCCAGCGGTGGCGCAGACCCAAGAAATGACAAAATCTGATAAAGCCACTGTAGCAGCGAAGATGGAGGAAGTAACATTGAACCTCACGGGAGTGACGTGAGGAGGGTGTGTCGCCAAAGTGCAGGCTGCACTTACCAACCTCCCCGGAGTCACCAATGTAAGCGTTAACCGGCAGACCGCTACCGTCGACGTTGATCCCGGAAAGGTCTCAACCTCTGATCTGACCAACGCAGTTGAGGGCGCGGGGTTTGGCGCTACGGCCGCCAATTGATTTAGCTGTCAGATTCGATCCTTTTCGAAAGGAGGTGGAGATTTATGCGTATCACAAGGGTGCTGCTAACTTGTGCCTTCACGATTGTTGTGGTACTTGGATGCCAATCAGAAAAGAAAGAAGCAAGCACCGAGAAAACCGAAACGCCTCAAGTCCAGGAAATGCCGGTGGCCGCAGTGGAGGAGATTACGCTGTCCGTGTCCAACATGACGTGAGGCGCGTGTGTTTCGAAAGTACAGTCTGTACTTTCTGAGATCGCTGGCGTCACCAATGCGACTGTTTCGCTTCCGGATACAGCCGTAGTGAAGGTTGAGTCGGGCAAAGTTAACGCCGATACATTGGCGGCTGCCGTCACGGACGCCGGTTTTAAGGCAACGGTGGAAAATTAGAAACTACCTCCTGCTGAATTCATTCGATCGCGGTCCCGAAGAACTGGTAGAGCATATTTGTATGGCATGCATCTAAAATGCAATGTCTAAGAGGTTCCAGTGGCGATTCGAGCGACAAACGGCAATTGTAGTGGTAATTAGTGGATGGACTTAAGGTCTCCTTGACTGGGAATATTCGAGGAGACCTTTGCATTTTCAGCATTCACGTTTGCCGTCATAATTGCGATTACATCGGAGGAAGCGTGAAGCAGTAAGTCAGATGAGGTATGTTGTCGTCTCGTGTAAACACGGAAGCCATATCTTATGAGGCAATTCACTGCAGTCGAGAAACAGCAACTCCGATCAAAGATTAGAGACCACAAGGAACGGCGGTTAAAGAGAGATGAAAGCCAATCACCTCTCGCGAAGTATTGGACTCTGGCAATTATTCTTTGTGCAGTCGCGGTCAACCTGTTTATCTTCCTGCGTTTTCAACGTATAGGGCATGAACAATTTTACCTGCTCGTAATCACGGTGATAGCTCTACTCGATCATTTGGCTGATGACTTCGCTAAGCAAAGTTGGAAGAGACGCCTCTTAAAGATAACTGAATGGGTTCTCATTATCTTGGCATTCGCCTATGTCGCTTACCAAGTCTGGATCAGATTTGCATCTAAACTATCGGATACATTGGTGGGACGATGAAGAAACCTAACGGAAACCACCCATCTTCAGATAGCGCATACCGGAAGGGCAACTCCAATGAGACAGTTCACCGACGCTGAAATTCAGCAACTACAGACCAAGATTGAGAATCAGGAGCGCAAGCAACGGATAGTCGGCGAGATTATTCGAAAAAACAAAGAGGCAAAGGCTGCCGTCCCATTCGGTAATGTGTGGAAGTATGGGTTTTTGGCGATAATACTCTGTCTGTTTTGCTTCAATCTCATTTTTTACTTCTATACTAGACACTCTAGCATTCCTCAATCCCTGTTCCTGTTGAACTTTGTAGTGGCGGTGACGTTGCTGCTTAATCATATCGCCTTTCATTTTATCATAACAGGTCGATCAAGTCTCGTGATGAAGGCTGTCGCGTGCGTCATGGCGATATCTGGATTGGCTTACGCTGCATATGTGTATTGGATGACTGTGGTGTCTGCTTGATAACCTTCAAGCAGACACCAATACTAAGTGGTAATCCGCAATTGACGAGAACCGAGCGTTGGTAGTAGCACAATTTATTGTGCGTCCTGCTGTAGCGAAAATACTTAGAAAGGAAAATCGTAAAAAGAGCTCGTAGGGTGCGCACTGCGCACCAGCCTCATTTAACCCCAGCGGGGCGACAGGTAAATAGTAGCCAATTGCAGAATCATGCAAAAAACCTGTCTTCAATTGCCGAGAAACAGATTTGCCGCCAATAAATCAAGCAGGCTCCAATACGAAAGCGAAAATGAATCGTGGAAAATCAGATACCATTAAACAAGATTGATGACTATCGCTGGCGCATCCCAAAAAGTTATCAGAAAGGAATGCGCGTCGATGGGATTGTCTACGCAAACGAAAAACTCCTCCAGCAGGCCAAGAGCGACGAAGCATTGCAACAGGTCGCCAACGTGGCGCATCTCCCCGGAATCGTGGGAAATTCTCTTGCCATGCCGGATCTGCATTGGGGTTACGGTTTTGTAATCGGCGGCGTTGCTGCCACCGATCCTCGTGCCGATGGCGTTGTGTCGCCCGGGGGCATCGGCTACGACCTCAATTGCGGCGTACGTCTGATTCGCACAAATATCAAGGCGTCCCGGTTGAAGGGTAGGACTCGGAACCTCGTTGACAAACTATTTGAGAATATCCCCTGCGGTGTCGGATCAAGTGGTAAGATTCGCCTCTCAATTCGTGAAGAGCAAGAGATGCTCGAGAAGGGTTCCCGATGGGCGATCGAACGGGAGTACGGCTTGCCTGAGGACCTGGGATTCACCGAAGCGAACGGGCGGCTCGCGTCCGCAGACGCTACTGCCGCGAGCAAGCGCGCTTTGGAGCGCGGGAAGAATCAACTAGGCACACTCGGATCGGGGAATCATTTCTTGGAAGTGCAACTAGTGGACCGTATCCTATATCGAGAGGCGGCGGATGCCATGGGTTTAACCGAAGGACAGGTCTGTGTGATGATTCACACCGGATCGCGCGGTTTCGGTTATCAGGTGTGCGATGAACACGTCAAGACGTGGGTCAAGGTAGCCCAAAAGTACGGCATCGATCTGCCCGACCGCCAACTGGCGGCTGCGCCACTAAACTCGCCGGAAGGACAGGATTATCTCGCTGCGATGGCGTGTGGGGCAAACTATGCGTGGAATAATCGACAGTGCATCACCCACTGGGTGCGGCAGGTGTTCATGGATTTTTTCGATACCAACCGAGATGAGCTAGGATTGGAATTGGTTTATGATGTGGCACACAATATCGGCAAGTTTGAGAAACATCGGATTGGAGGGATTGAGAAGGAACTGTTTGTGCACCGAAAAGGGGCGACTCGCGCCTTTCCGGCGGGGCATCCGGAAATCCCCGAGAAGTACCAAAAGATCGGGCAGCCCGTCCTGATTCCCGGCGATATGGGGACGGCATCCTATGTGCTTGTGGGAAGCCCGGCAGCCATGGAACAAACGTGGGGAACGACTTGCCATGGCGCGGGAAGAATGCTCTCCCGTCGCAAGGCGATCGAAGCCACGAAGGGGCGGGCTATTGATAAGGACCTTGAAAAACTAGGCATCTTTGTGCGTGCCGAAGGTCGTCGAACCCTGCACGAGGAGGTCCCGGAAGCCTACAAAGATGTTGATGAAGTTGTCAAAGTGGTTGATGCAGCCGGGCTGTCGAGGCGGGTGGCTCGACTGCGGCCAATTGGGGTGATCAAGGGGTAATCCCCGATTACGTCTTGTAGAGATGCGTCACGTAACTCTGGTACCCGTTGTACATGTCCGTCGGGCGGCGTTCACCGGTTCCGATCATGCGTTCCATGGCTTGCGACCAGCGAGGGTGGGGTACGGTCGGATTCACATTTGCCCAGAAGTCGTATTCGCGCGGCGCCAGGGTGTTCCAGAAGGTGCGCGGTTTACGTTTGGTGAATTCGATGCTGACAATCGACTTGATGCTCTTAAAGCCGTACTTCCACGGTACGATTAAGCGAAGCGGAGCGCCGTGTTGCTTCGGGAGAACGTGACCATAAATGCCCGTTACAAGTAGCGTAAGGTCATTCATCGCTTCGTCGATGGTCAATCCCTCGAAGTAGGGCCAAGGCAAACGTCCCTGCTTCTGCTGAGGAGCCTCGTCCGGGCGAAGGAACGTGAGCATTTTCACATACTTTGCGGACGATTTGGGCTGCACCATATTGACCAATTCCTTCATTGGGAAGCCGATCCACGGCACCACCATCGCCCACGCTTCAACGCAGCGGAAGCGATAAATTCGCTCTTCGAGGGGCATTTTCCTGACGAGGTCGCTGACATCAACTGTCATTGGATTTTCTACTAACCCGCCGATCTCGATTTCCCATGGGCGTGTCTGAAACTTATCAACCAATTTCCATACTCGATCCTTGGTGGTCGTGAATTCATAGAAATTGTTATAAGACCCGGCGACAACCTCATCGGTCAATTCGCCGTCCACGACAAAGTTTGTATTGTGCGGCGCGTCGATTTTCTGTGCTTGCGCCTCTTTGAGTTGCTCCTCTACACCACTTCCCTTTGCCCACGCGCAGCCGTTCATCAGTGTTAGCGCGCCAGCTCCCGCCAAGCCCATGTTTTTTATGAACTTGCGCCGGCTAACGTAATCCGATTCGGGTGTCACCTGGTTCTCGGGAATCTCCCATCCTCTGGGGATCTTAATCAGCATACTTGCATCCGACCTTTCCTAATAATATCGTGAACCAATTCTCGTCATACCTTCCAGTTCCTGTGTTCTCGCACACCTGTACACACGTTTGAAGCACGTATGTTCCCGATGTGCGTTCCGTTCCATCGCTGGAGCCTGTGGCCACGTCCGCTCTCTGCTTCAGCTTCCCTCGCTCATTTCTAGGCTCAATGATGTGCTTTTTAAGGGTGAGATCAACTGACCGGACAGGATAGGAGACGATGAGCGGATGGCGCATGCGTCAAAGTCTTCATAGATTTCCATTGCTATGGCGATGAAGACCTTGACACGATAGAACTCCTATCAACTTTTTAATGCACCAGTCCAGCTCTAATTCGTTACCTCGCGATCATCTTCCGCACGCCGTTCTCATACCTGACATCATAATCCCCATCCGGTATCGGCAGCGATCGTAAAGCTAATTCTCCAAATGTCACCAGCGGATCGGTCACCGCTAATAGTTCATCCAACGACTCTTCCGGCGTTTTGTCCGTCGTGTCAATTACGACCTTTTTGCCGGTTCTGGTAAAGACCGACTTTTCGACCTCCTCTTCAAAACGCCGTTTGATTTCCGGAATGTCCTTCGCTTTGATAATCTCGTATTCATGAGGATTTGCCTCCATTCGTTCACGAATGGCTTCATCGCTCGCCGTGACGTGAATCAACGCAATATCCGGCAAATGCATCTCATAGACTTCAGCCTCATAGGTTGTCTGTGCCCGGTAAATGTAGTTCTCGTAGTACGGGCTATCGGGATCACTACCGTAAATCTCGGAGTAGATTGCTTCCTCAATATACCAACCCGAAATCATCGGATTCGTACAATTCCTGATGATTCCGATATGATAGTTAATCTGCATGCGCTGCATACGCTCCTTCACGTCATCGGGGAAATCCATCATGAGCGCACGTGATTCGGGACTTAGCGTTCGGTCGGGAATTGTAAAATGATCGTCATCGTGGGTGGGCAACTTCAGCCGATGATAATACTCGGTCAACAGGTCAATCAACGTCGATTTTCCGGCATATTCAATGCCAACGAAGAAACTTCGCATAATCTAAACTCCTCTCTTTCAATCGGTCGCATAGAAGTGGGTTCACGGAGCTAGTTTAGCACAACGCTGTGTAGCTGTAAAGCGTCTCATCCAGGGAACTGCATGCGATTATTGAGGATGTCACCGCGCCGTACCATTATTGTAGAGGGCAGCCTCCGTGCCGTAGGTTGGGTTGAACAGAACTTATGAGAAACTACCACTATTGCAATTACCAGATTCAACTCTAACGAAAATTTTCCGCACAGTGAAACCCAACTCCCGACAATCTGCGTTGTTTCATTGGGGTTTAGGTTCACCAATTCTTTACTGTCTTTGATGCGAAATCGCTTTTCATCGCGCGACCCCGCCTAACCAACTTCTAAACAATTCTGTTAAATTTATAGTAGAACTAATAATTACACCCTATACTCCGCAGTTGTGAGCACGGATTGAGTTAATTTATGGTATCCTTCTAATAATCACTTCTTAGGAGGAGCCTTAATGACACAATCTACCTTCGTCACTCAAAGTATAGATCATCTAGGTATTGTTGCTGGCATTTGCCATCAAATCGGCTTAGTTGAAACAATTGATACATTCATAGGTCAAACAAAGCGTAAAGTCTCTGTAGGTCAAGCGGTTATGGCTATGATACTCAACGCTTTGGGCTTTGTGGGTCGTCCACTCTATTTAACGCCCGAATTTTTTTCCACTAAACCGGTCAATTTGTTGATTCAGCCGCAAATGCAAGCTAGCGACTTCAATGATGACAGTCTAGGGCGTGCCTTAGACGCCTTGTATGAAAAGGGGGTGACCGAGGCGTTTGCCACGGTGGCTAGTAAGACCTTAACCACTTATGGGGTGGAGCATCGCTTTGTGCATCTTGATAGCACAACGTTCAGTCTTCATGGCGCCTATGAGGCAGACAGCGATGACGAAAATGCCATTCAAGTTACGCATGGCTATTCGAGAGACTATCGCCCCGATTTGAAACAAGTGGTCGTCCATCTGCTTTGTTCTTATCGATCCCAGATTCCAGTGTGGCTAGAAACTCTAGATGGAAATCAGGCTGACAAAACCAGTTTTCCCAGCACTATAAATTCTTATCTGGCGCAACTTCAAGAGGGTGAAACCCCTTATTTTATTGCCGATAGTGCGCTATATACAGCCAACAACCTCCGCACGTTATCAAACGTCCGATGGATATGTCGAGTGCCAGAAACACTTAAGGCTGTCAAAGAACTGTATCAAACCTTCTCAATAGAAGCCATGCAACCGGAAACTGAAAACGGCTATCGTTACCTCTCCGTGGAAAGCAGTTACGGCGATGTGGCGCAAAGGTGGTTAATTGTCTACTCACAAGCGGCTTATCATCGAGAAGTTGCTACTTTGGAGAAAAAGATTGCCAAAGAACGCCAAGATGCAAAAAAATCGCTTCGACAATTGAGCCATAAAGAATTCAACACCCAAGTTGCCGCTAGAGAAGCGGTCTCTACCCTTTCTGCCGGGTGGCGTTATCATGAACCTCAAATTGAACTGATTGACATTGCTCATTACCCAAACCCAGGGCGTCCAACCAAAGAGCAATCTCCGACACGAATCGGTTTTCAAGTCGTTGGTCAGGTTGTTGAACAGCCACAGGCAATTGAACAAGCCAAGAACAGTAAAGGTAAGTTTGTCTTGGCAACGAATGAATTAGATGCCATATCTCTTGATGATGCCACGATACTTTCAGCGTACAAAGGTCAGAACGTTTCGGTAGAGCGTGGATTCCGATTTCTCAAAGACCCGTTATTTTTTGCCTCCAGTCTATTCTTAGAAAAACCGCAACGCATTATGGCGCTTTTAATGGTGATGGGACTGTCGCTACTGGTTTATGCGCTAGCAGAGCGTTGGGTTCGCTCTGAACTAACCCGGCAGGGACGAACCATTCCCAACCAAGTCGGCAAGCCCACGCAACGTCCAACGCTACGACGCATTTTTCAAGTTTTTGAGGGTATCGATCTTTTGTTGATACACCAAGCCAATCAAACACAGCAAGTGGTCGTAAATCTTAAACCCATTCATCATCAAATCCTTGACTTGTTCGGACCAGAAGTCAAAAAATGTTATATTCCCGATGAATAACTGCGGAGAGTAGGCTGGAACCTCGGCAGGTTCGGTTTTCTAACCGAACCGGTATTTGTTCAATCTCATAGGTGAAACCGAATCTACGAAATATCTGCAAATATGAATAGGACTGACTATAGATAGGTTCTCATGTTAGAAAAACGCCTTCCCTCATCGTCCATATTCCGATTCAAAAATCTTTCCAAAAAAGGCGGTATAAATCACTTCGTCTCAACTCGCATTGGCGGTCTGAGCCCCCCGCCCTACGAATCGCTTAATTTAGGATTCCACGTCGGCGATGCGCCTGAAACCGTCCTGAAAAACCGTGAACGTCTAGCAGCCACTATCCAAATCCCCCTCTCCGATTTTACTTTCGCAAAACAGATTCATAGTGGTACGGTGACCATCGTGACAGAGCAGATGAGAGGCTGCGGCGCGGCTGACTACGACACGGCTGTTGAAGCGACAGATGCGATGGTAACGGCTGTTCCCGGCGTATGTCTAGCGGTACTCACGGCGGATTGTGTGCCGGTGCTCCTCTTCGATCCCCGCAAGCGAGTGGTAGCTGCCGTACATGCCGGATGGAGAGGAAGCGTCAAATTGATAGCTCGAAAAACGGTAGAAATCTTAAACCAAGAATTCAACTGCGAACCGGGCGACCTGTTGGCAGGAATTGGTCCCTCTATCGGTCCGTGTCACTACGAAATTGGTCCCGATGTCATCACGCAAGTTAAGGACACTTTTGGCGATAAGGAGGGTTATATTAACGATGAATCCCCTGATGGCAAGGGACACTTCAACCTTTGGGAAGCCAACCAACGGCAAATCATGGAGGCGGGGGTTCCGCCTCAAAACATAGAGGTTGCCCGGATATGCACCTATTGCAACGCTCACCTATTCTTCTCTGTGCGGCACCAAAAAGGAACGACAGGTAGATTCGGAACGGGAATTATGTTGGCAACCTAAACAGAAACCGAGTTTTTTCCATCTAGAAACACATGATTGGCGAAAATCAGACCGACTCACTTATAATAGTAGTGAACGTACACCAAAAACTCGGTTTCATTGTTATACGTAGCAACTTGCGTCAATTATATCGCCCACTTTCTCTGTAGGCGGGCATCTTGCCCCGCTGCTTTTGCACGGAGACAAGGCATCTTATTCCCTTTCACGCCAGTTTATTTACTTAATCGATTTAATCAATGTACTTGTATTTTTAGATGAATGATATTTATACACTGACACGAACTACTCGTGTGTCACCCCTTTTGCCCGATTTTCAAAGTATTCGCTACTTTATCTTTACTGTTTCTGACTCCCAGCGGAAAAATGAGGTTCGTTTTTCCCACTTTCGTGTCTTCGTGCCGAACTCCCCGAAGTGTGGCGAGTATATAACAATTTTACACATAACCATTTACGCTTTTTCCGATTTGCACAGTCCCCTATCATAAACCACAATCTATGACATAACGCAAGCAAATAGAAAATACCCATAATGAAATCCTTTTTCAAACTATCTGTCAACAACCCGGTACTGGTTCACATGATTACTATCGCGGTGATTGTTTTCGGTTCGTACGCGCTCATCAATATGCCGCGCGAACTTGAACGCGATATGTCCTTCAACTGGGCGATAATTTGGGTGACGTACCCCGGTGTTTCGCCCGAAGAAATCGAAAAACTAATCGTCAAACCCATTGAGGACGAGATCGCTGATGTGGATAAAATTGAGTCTATCACGTCAACCGCCGCTGAAGGATCTGCCGGCCTCAGTATAAAATTCGATCAAAATGTCTCACGAGACGAGTTTGACAAACTGTACCAAGACCTCCGTACAGAACTGGATAAAGTCCGAAATCTTCCCGAAGATGCAGAAGAGCCCGAGATGTTAAAACTGGAGTCAAATACGGCAACGCCCGTGATTGATGTTGTCGTGTCAGGCGACCTCTCCGAGAGAAAAATGCAAGAGTTGGCGGAAGAGCTCCAAGATGAAATCGAGGCAGTTGAGGGTGTTTCGGAGGTCTCAATCTTCGGGATTCGTGACCGCCAGATTTGGGTCGAGGTTGAACCCGACAGCCTTGATCGCTATTCTCTGACGTTGGGGCAAGTAGTCGGTGCGCTGGCGGCAAAGAACATGGATGTCCCCGCGGGCGAATTGAAGATTGGACGTTCGGAATACCTGTTGCGCACGGTCGGCGAATTTGATGCAATCGACCAGATCCAAAATGTGATAGTAAAACAGATTCCCGGAGGCGGCAAAATCCGCATCGGAAACGTTGCACAGGTTCGCGACACCTACGAAGAACCGACTGTAATCTCCCGTTTGAACGGTGAACCGGGAATCACACTTTCCGTAGCAAAACGAGGCGAGGGTAGTACGATTCAGATTGTTGATACGGTGCGAGCCATAGCGGAGACATATCGGACAGATCACCTGCCGGAAGGTGCAGAAATCACATTGGTGAACGACAGTTCAATCTATATTCGTAACTCACTGGGCAAACTTCAAAATAACGCACTTTTCGGTGTAATGCTTGTTCTCCTTGTTTTATATCTTTTCATGGGATTGAGGAATGCAATTTTTGTCGCCGTTGGCATCCCGTTGACGCTCCTCATCACTTTTGGTCTCATGGGGGTTGCGGACGAATCAATCAATAGCATGTCGCTGTTTGGATTGGTGTTAGTGCTCGGTATCATTGTGGATGATGCGATTATCGTGATGGAAAATGTCTATCGTCGCATGCAGGAAGGCGAGCCGCCAATCCAAGCGGCTATCAACGGCGCGCATGAAGTCGCTTGGCCCGTGATAACCGCCTCCTTGACAACTGCTTCCATCTTCCTTCCGCTTGCGCTATTGCCGGGGATTGTCGGCAAATTCATGAGAATTATCCCAATCATCGTCGCTTTGACGCTCGCCGCATCCCTGTTTGAATGTTTCTTCATTTTGCCGTCCCACATCGCGGAGTGGGGCAAAGTCCGCCATTCCAAATCTCGGGATAGACTCATGCGCCACCTGCTAAAACCCTACACGAAACTGTTGGGATTCGTTCTGCGCCGCCGTTACTGGGTGCTGGGCGGCGTTGTCGCTTGCCTATTCCTGAGTTTCGTTCCAATCCCCCTCGGACTGGTTGAAGTCGACATGTTCCATGGCGATGAGTACCCAATAGTATTCGCCTACGTCACGATGCCTGTAGGTACCCGCTTGGAAACGACCGATGACGTCATCCGTAAATTCGAGGCGGTTGCGTTTTCGTTGCCCAAATCTGAAATCAAAGCGGTCATGGCGAGAACCGGATGGCACACGATTGAAAACAACTTTAGTGAGCGTAATGGCAATCTCGGAACGCTCCAGATCGAGTTTGTCGAAGCACGGCATCGCGAGCGCACACTTGATGAAATTATCGCGGAACTCCGGGGTAAATTTAGTCGAATTACGGGGCCCGAGCAAGTCGAATTTCAGACAAGAGAAGAAGGTCCTCCTGCCGGCGCGGATGTCGAGATAATAGTGAAAGGAAAATACTTCGACGAACTGGACACAATCACCAATGAGCTGAAAGCGGAACTTGAGAAGATTCCCGGAGTCACCGACATCAATGACAACTACGCTCTGGGCCAAGAGGAAATCAAACTACAGGTCAATGAAGACAAAGCTAACGAATATGGACTGACAATCCGGCAGATTGCGTTCACCGCCCGCAACGCGTTTGAAGGTGCGAACGCCACTGTATTCCGCGATGGTGATGAGGAGATAGATGTGGTCGTCAAATTAAGTGAATCTGGGCGCGCGACACTCAAAGATGTGGCAAACCTGAAATTGATTGGGGGGACGGGGGTGCCGGTTCCCCTCCGAGATGTCGCCCGACTGGATGTGGTGCCAGGTTATTCCACAATTTATCGCTACAAACAGGAGAGAGCCATCACAATCACCGCCAATGTGGATGAGAACGTGACATCAACGGTGAACGTTAACCAAAGGCTTCGTGCACATTTCGATCAGATTAGTCCGCGCTATCCGGGCTACACACTCGAATCTGGCGGCGAATTTGCCGAATTTCAGAAGGTTTTCACGGGAATCCCCCTCTTCTTCGGCTTCGGTATTTTACTGGTTTATTTCATATTGGGCACGCAGTTCAAGTCCTTCCTCCAACCGTTCGTCATCCTGACGACCGTACCTTTTGCATTCATCGGCGCAATGGTGGGACTGCTTACCTCCGGTAACCCACTGAGCGTGGCTTCAACATACGGGCTTGTCGCGCTTGCCGGTATTGTCGTTAACGACTCGATTGTGCTGGTTGAGTTTATCAATCGTCTACGGGCGGCAGGAGTCGATAAATGGCGGGCAATTATCACTGCGGGACGCACACGCTTACGTCCGATCTTACTCACCTCGATTACGACGGTATGCGGTCTGCTGCCGATGGCGTTGGGAGTCGGCGGGAAATCGGCAATATGGATGCCGATGGCAAGCACCGTCGTTTGGGGGCTGTCAGTGGCAACCCTCTTAACACTGTTCGTAATTCCCGCGTTCTACGCAATCAGCGATGATATTCGTCCATGGCGAGGTGTTCGCGTTGAATCAAAGAACACAGATACTGTTGAAGAATAGATTGACGGATTAGAATCGGCAACGGAGATCGAAAGGGACGATAAAAAATTGTAATTATCCAAAAAACTAGACACTGACAATCAAGGCAATCACACGAATCCATCAAGCGAGTGAATAGCGAGTGATCAAGTGAGTGAACAACGAACGCGATAGAGCTCCCATAGAGATCCCATAAATCACAGTTCAGACAATCTTCAAGCAAAAAAACAGCACAATCCCGGAAGCTTGTTTGTCGGTGATTGTCAGAACTGTAATGCCATCAGGTTCTAGGATTATTCTGGAAAGATATCTACTACCGTCCTAGCCATCACACACGCTATCTCGGCGTTTTCCCCTTGACACCAATCTCCTTTTCGATTAGGATGAATCAACGTTCCAAGCGCAGCCAAGAGTTAGCATACAGCCCCTTTGTAACGTCATATTCCCTACGATAATACCACCCTTTATAATCTTGATATTGACCAAACAATCTTCCCGGAGGTAAATGCACGATGGCAGAAAAGAAAGAATACAAGGTTGTTGGAACCCGTCCCATCCGACACGACGGTGTTGACAAAGTAACCGGTCGCGCCCTCTATGGGGCGGATTTTCAAGCGGCTGGACTGCTGCACGGCAGAGTGTTGCGCAGTCCGCACGCCCATGCGCGAATTAAGTCAATCGACACCAGCCGAGCGGAAGCCTATCCCGGAGTGAAGGCGGTCATAACGGCAAAAGATTTTCCCCAAGTGGGAGACACCATAGCCGATCTTGGGGAGGGCGCCGTTCGTTTGAAAGATCTCCAAGACAACGTGTTGGCAGGGGAGAAAGCCTTATACAAGGGACACCAAGTTGCGGCGGTTGCGGCAATCAACGCGCACATTGCCGAGGAAGCGCTCGAACTCATTGACGTGGAATACGAAGTGCTCCCGCCGGTCGTCGACGTTCGCGAAGCCATGAAATCCGATGCGCCGCTGCTGCACGAGGATTTGAGAACCGATGAGATGGGGAAACAATCCGAGAATCCGAGCAATGTCGCGAGCCACTTCCAACACAAAAAAGGAAATCTGGAGAGAGGCTTCGCGGAAGCCGATGTTGTAGTTGAGCACGAGTTCACGACGCAGACGGTGCATCAAGGCTACATTGAGCCTCACAACGCAACAGCGTTGCACAATCCTGACGGGCAATTGACAATCTGGTGTAGCACGCAGGGCGCTTTTGGAGTCAGGCAGCAGGTGTCGTCAATCCTTCAGATTCCCCTCTCGAAAATAAAGGTCGTCCCCATGGAAATCGGCGGCGGCTTTGGCGGGAAAATCCAAGTTTACATCAAACCCATTGCCGCGATGCTGGCCATGAAAACCGGAAGACCGGTGAAAGTGCTAATGAATCGCGCGGATGTCTTTGAAGGCACCGGACCGACACCCGGCTCCTATGTGCGCGTGAAGATTGGCGCAAACAACGAGGGGCGTATCACGGCGGCAGAAGGCTACCTCGCCTACGAAGCCGGCGCTTATCCCGGATCACCCGTAGGCGCCGGAGCCATGTGTATCTACTCCTGTTATAATATCGAGAATGCCCTTGTCGACGGGTACGATGTCGTTGTCAACAAACCCAAGACCTCCGCGTATCGTGCCCCGGGCGCAACCAATGCGGCGTTTGCGGTCGAAACTATCATTGATGAAATCTGCGAGAAGATTCAGATGGATCCGCTTGAATTCCGAATTCTTAACAGCGCTAAAGAGGGAGATACGCGCGTGGACGGACCTCCGTTGCCCCGCGTCGGTTTCGTCGAAACGGTTGAAGCCGCGAAGGAACACCCTCACTATTCCGCGCCATTGGAAAGGGAGAACACCGGACGGGGAGTCGCCTCCGGTTTTTGGCCCAATTTCGGTCTCAAGTCGAGCGTCTCCATCAATGTGAATACCGACGGGACCATCAGCCTCGTCGAAGGCTCCACGGACATCGGCGGTACGCGCGCCGCCATCGCCATGCAAGCTGCGGAAGTGTTGGGCATTCCCGCGGAGTCGGTTACGCCGACGGTGGTTGACACAGATTCGGTTGGTTACACCGATGTCACGGGAGGCAGCCGGACTGCATTTGCAACCGGGTATGCCGCATACAATGCCGCCCAAGATGTCAAGGAACAGATGATCCAGCGTGCCGCAAAACTATGGGAAGTTGATGTGGAAGAGGTGGAGTTCGCCGACGGTCTGTTCCGGTGTGTCAACGGAAAAGCGGAGCAGATTGATTTCAAGGAGCTGGCGGGCAAACTCGATGAGACCGGCGGGCCCATAGTCGGTCGCGCTTCCGCAGATCCTACTCAGCCCGGCCCCTCGATCGGCACACACGTTGTTGACGTCGAGGTCGATCCCGACACCGGCAAGGTGGAAATCCTGCGTTATACGACATCTCAAGATGCCGGAAGAGCCATCCATCCAAGCTATGTCGAAGGGCAGATGCAAGGCGGAGCCGTTCAAGGCATCGGCTGGGCGCTGAACGAGGAATACATGTACAACGATGACGGCGAGATGACCAACGCCAGTTTTCTCGATTACCGCATACCCACCTCCTTTGACCTGCCGATGATCGACGCGGTAATCGTCGAAGTGCCGAATCCGGGTCATCCTTACGGCGTGCGGGGAGTTGGCGAAACGCCCATCGTCGCGCCGCCCGCTGCCATTGCAAATGCCATCTATCAAGCAATCGGTGTTCGGATGAAAGAATTGCCGATGTCGCCCGGTCGTATCCTCAAGGCATTGGGGAAGATTTAATTGAGCATCACACATTCAGACGGCAATAGTGGCTGGCTGTTGGCGGTGTTGGAGGGCAATTCATTACCCGTTCGTAAGTGGCTGCGGTTGTTTTTCCTCCTACATGAAGATTTACGCTCAAGACGAGAAAACTTCGCATGAAAACAACCTTAACCTTACTGACGCTGTTCATCCTAATCTCGCTCAACACCTTTGCCCAAGATTCCCGCAATGGCACCTGCCCGATGGTGTGAAAGCGCGTCTAGGCAGAGGCACGATAAATCAGATAGCGTATTCACCTGACGGTACTCGTCTAGCGGTCGGCGGAAGTATCGGCATTTGGTTGTATGACGCGGCAACAGGACGAGCGGTCGCCCTTCTCACCGAGCACATAGGGCCGGTTGCCAGCGTGGCGTTCAGCCAAGATGGTAAAACACTGGTTAGCGGGGGCTTGGATACAACCGTTCGTCTGTGGGATGCAGTTACAGGCGCCCACAGGCAGACATTGGAAGGACATTCGAGTGGAGTCAATAGCGTCGCATTCAGTTCGGATGGTCGAACGCTCGCCAGCGGAAGTTCGGACCATACTATCCGTCTCTGGGATGTGATCACGGGCGCCCGCGGCACACTTGGGAGGCATCGGGATGAGGTCAATGCCGTCGCGTTTAGCCCGGATGGAAGGACACTTGCCAGCGGAAGTGACGACGAGTCTTTCTGTCTGTGGGATACAGGCACGGGCGAACGCAATCTGTGCGTCTCGCTCTTTGTGGGTAGGGGTCTCTTCGGGGGCGTGGTCTATAGTGTAGCGTTCAGTCCGGATGGTCGAACGCTCGCCACCGGGAGTTCTGCAAGCGTTGTCCAGCTGTGGGACACAGTCTCAGGCGCTCAGAAGCTGAGATTACCAGCGCATGCGTATTGGGCGGATAGCGTCGCATTTAGCCCGGATGGTCGCACGATTGCCGCCGAGGATTCCCACGCTACCATCGGTCTGTGGGACACCACCACGGGCGCTAAAAAACTGATACTGAGAGGACATACGGGAGCGGTTCATAGTGTCGCGTTTAGTTCGGACGGCCGAACCCTTGCTAGTGCGGGTCGGGATGCTACCGCCCGTATATGGAGTTCGGTCACAGGGATGCAACTACGGATACTGGAGGGACATTCGGCTCCGGTCAGTTGCATCGCGTTCAGTCCGAATGGTCATACGCTTGCTAGCGGGAGTTTTTTTGTGTCTGTCCGTCTGTGGGATGTAGTCACGGGCACGCGTAAACCACCTCTCACCGGCCGCTGGTCAGGAGCACGAAGCATCGCGTTCAGTCCGGACAGCAGGATAATCGCAACTGCAGGAGGCGCCCGTAAAACTCATCTATGGGATGCGGGTATTGGCGCACACAAGCAAATTCTTACCCGCCACACGGGTGAAGTCTATAGCGTAGCATTCAGTCCGGATAGTCGAACGCTTGCCACCGGGAGTGAGGACCGTACCATACGTCTGTGGGACGCGGCGACAGGTACGCACAAGCTAAAACTGGTGGGACATACAAGCAATGTCAAAAGTGCCGTGTTCAGCCCGGATGGTCGAAAGCTTGCAAGTGGGAGTGAGGACAAGACCGTCCGTCTGTGGGATGCGGTTACAGGCTCCCTGTTGCTGACACTGGAAGGGCACTTGGCTCCTGTGTGGAGCATAGCATTCAGTCCGGATGGTCGAACACTCGCCAGTGGGAGTGGGGACTTAACGGAAAGGGACAACAATGTCCTCTTGTGGGATGCGGTCACAGGCGCACGGAAAAGGACGTTGGAAGGACATTCGGATCGGGTGTGGAGCGTAGCATTCAGCCCGGACGGAAGGACGATTGCAAGTGGCAGTTGGGACAATACCGTTCGCCTATGGGATACGGCGACGGGCGCGCACAAAGAGATGTTGGAAGGTCACATGGAGGACGTCTGGAGCGTAGCCTTCAGTCCGGATGGAAGGACGATTGCAAGTGGCAGTTGGGATGGTACGGTGTTACTGTGGGAGATCGAGCCGGAAACTGAGGTTTCGCAATTTGAAGACCTTTCACAAGTTCAGGCTGATGTGAACGGGGACGGGATTGTGGATATGCAGGATCTGGTGTTGGTCGCAGGGAATTTGGGCAAACCCGCACCGAACCGCGCAGACGTGAACGGGGATGGAATCGTAAGCATCCTGGATTTGGTGCTAGTCGCGGGAATGAGAGCTGAACTACCAGGCGCGCCACCGATAGCTCCGGACGGATCGTTCATCCTTCGGACAACCGACGTAAAACAGTGGCTTGAAACCGCACGGCTATTGGCGCTCGCGGATGTGACATCACTGAAGGGTATTCAGTATTTGCAAACTCTTTTGACTGTATTGATTCCTGAAAGGACAGCGCTGTTGCCTAACTACCCGAATCCGTTCAATCCGGAGACTTGGATTCCGTATCAGTTGGCGCAGGAAGCTGATGTGCAGATTCTGATTTATGACGTGCACGGCACCATCGTCCGACGGTTGGCGTTAGGGCAGCAACCCGCAGGATTCTACACCAATCGAACCCGTGCGGCACATTGGGACGGTCGCAATAGCTTCGGCGAAGATGTTGCAAATGGTGTCTATTTCTATCAACTTCATACAAGCGATATTTCATCGCTGAGAAAGATGTTAATACTTAAATAGTAGATGTAGCTCGGGTTGAACTGTAGCGAAACCCAACATGCCAAAAACCACGAGATTACGCATCACGTTCCAGTTGGGCTTCACTACATTTTAGGAGATTTCAACCCGGATCATTTCATAAACTCTCCAAGGGGCAAGCTCTCTATTTTTTTACAAACCTCGTTCAATCCAACCTACAATTTACGCATTGCGCATTATGCTTCTCACATTTTATTCTTCGCTTCACTGGGACGCCAAATGCATAAACAATGGTGAATTCTAAAATAAATGGACACTTTCGCCCCCGGTAGGTGCGGTTTCCAACCGCACCGATTTCGAGTGTTTCGTTAATTCTAAGATCCACTATATATGGAAGGATAACCTGGAATGGTGACATCAACGCAAACCACAGAGACAAAAGATGTCCACCGTATCCCAACCGGCGCACCGGTGCCAATGACCCCAGAGCAGAAGTTCTTTTTTGACCTCCGCGGCTGGATACTCCTACCCGCCGTGCTGTCAGAGTCTGAGATCGAGGAGACGAAGACAGAGGCGTATGCCGGTGCTAGACAGAGTTATGAAGGCGCACTTCAGAAACTACTCGATCATCCGGCGATTGTCGGAATTCTGTCCGAAATCTTGTCTGAAGAACCCTTTGTGAAAGACGATTGCTACGGTTTTCGATGCGAAGGTTCCTTTATTACCGTCCGACCGCCCGGTTGGAGTAAATCGGAACGAAGCGACAATGGACTGCCACACGTCGTGCGTCCGCCGCAGCAAGCCAACGCCATGCGGTATCAGGTCGCAGGCGGCAAGATATTCTCTGGTCTTACGCGGGTAGCGTGGGAACTTGAGGAGGTAAAAGCAGGAACCGGGGGCACCTCCTTCCTCAGTGGGTCACACAAAGCGCATTTCAACTATGGGGGACCAGACCCCTACCGTCCCAACATCAGCGATTCGCCATGGGAGATGAGTATGCGAGCCACAATGGATGACTACAGTTGCCCACCGGGGTCAGTGGTCATCTTCACGGAAAGCCTTGTTCACGCGGCAAACGACTGGACTAATCCGGACAATCCCCGCTGTGCCGTCTTTAACTGTTACAATTCTATATGGGCACAGTGGCATCGACTCAACCTTAACCACGAAACGATCGCAGCGATGCCGCTGAAGCGACAGTCCCTCTTCCGCGGGACGTGGGCAATTGGCGGGGGACCTGAGGGCAACCGTGAATACTCGCTGGACAACAGAACGGTATAGCGATGTAGGAGCGATCTGCGAATCGCGACGTTATGATGATAGTCGGGAATCGGAGTTCCCTCCTTTAGAAGGGGACATATTATTACGGGTAGGGGTGTACCTTCCGAGTCGCGAATAAAATATCTGGTACGGGTCGTGTCAGATGATGAAACATAAACGAGCCTAACAAGCACCCCCGCTCCAGAGGAGCGATATATCAATAGAGGTGCGACTCACGAATCTCGCGCTCCAGCGGAGCGCAATGTAACTGCACTGGCATAAGGTTAATCCATTCAGATTATGCAATTACGACCATGGTGCTTTCGTACGCAGATCCCTCACCTAATCCCTTGCAAAGGATGTCACGCAAAAATATGAGGTATTTTACGAATGGCTGATACCAACGTCTTAAGCAACGAACAAATCTCTGACTATCGTGAAAACGGCTTTCTTGTCATTCGGAATGTCTTGTCTCTAGACGAAACGGTAACACTACGGGAAATTGCCGAGGCGCAGGCGGAATGCAACGCCGCCGAATCGTCACTCGAATACCCTGAACCCGGCAAGTACACCGTCAGCGGCAACACGATGAGCGCCCATCCCAAATTGGCGCCGATCGCCGAACATCCCACAATTGTCCACTGCATTGAGAGCTTATTAGGCGAACAGGCACACCTTGCCGCCTTCGTCGCCTACGTGCGCACCCCCGGCGACAAAGGATCTAATCCGCACAACGACTACAAACGCTGGCGCCCGGTCGGTTCCTCAATGAATTGGCTGTTTGCGATTGTTCCTCTGACTGATTTCGACGCCGAACATGGCCCGCTCCTGGTTTCGCCCAAATCTCATGAGTTGCACCAGGTCATCGACCCCGATGCCAAGATACTGGACGTAACACCTCCCGACAAGAGCAAATTACCGGAATTTATTAATCCCGAATTAAAAGCCGGTGATTTGCTGCTTCTGAACATGTATACGTGGCATTGGGCACCTGGCGGCACCGGGGGGAAGTTCCGCAGTGGTATTTTCCATAAATATTGTGCCGTAAGTGCACCGCCCGCCGCCGGTCATTACCCGTATAACGAGGCGGCGCATCGTTCCCTGAGTGACGCCGGCAAGCGCCTGTTAGCTTTTCATTCCGACGCCCCCTTGACGACGACGCGCCTCCTTGTCGAGCGCGAATCGTCTCAGGAACCGGCTTACTTCCTCCTCTACGACTCTGAAACACAGGCGTGGCAGTTGCCGGGTGGTAGGAGTTGGGAGGAGGATGAAATCGGATGGGACGATGGTAACCGGATTGCGTCCATGCAAACACTCACACAGAAACAACTAGGTGTTGAAACTCCGTGGATGTCCTACATCGCGGATCACGAGCAGCAGGACGGTTTATGTCGCGTTTACGGTTACCCGGATGAGAACGGACACTTCGATGCCCTAACCAAGGATAATACACGTTGCGGCTGGTTCACGAGTGAGGAGGCACAAGATATGCTCGGCGAGGATGCCCACATCGGAGACATTATTCACGCATGGCAGCGGGAGGATGTTGTTCGAGGCAAAGGGGTGGCGTTCGGTCAACGAGAACGCCAATTTGAGTGATTGAGGTAGAACGTCCTGATTAGGCTTTAGCGGTATGCAGGTAGTCAAAGGTAACGCCGGAGATCCTCATGGCTCGCTGTTCCGATTCCACCTGCGGAATTTCGCCATCCGCCATCAATGATGAACTCCTCGCCGGTCGTATACGTCGCTTCCGCCGCAATGTATAGTACCAAGTCGGCGATCTCCTCCGGTGTGGCTACGCGCCCCATCGCCTGGCGGGCTTCAAACGCTTCGCGCAGTTGAGGCGTGGTTGCCCGTTCATTTCGCCAAGATTCCGTGTTCACGGTACCGGGGCACACGCAGTTTATCCGAAATCCGAGTTGTACATGATCGTGTGCGAGTGATTTGGTCAAGGCTATAACCGCCCCCTTGGTTACCATATACAGGTATCGATTCGCGGTAGCAAGGACGCTCGAAGCAACGGACGCCGTGTTCACGATACATTTGTCCCCATCTGGATTTTTTGCGTCCATTCGTGGAATGAACGCTTTGCACATGTTGTGAACAGACTTTGTATTGATTTCGATAGCCCGGTGCCACTGTTCATCATCGCACTCGTGAATAGTCCCCTCGGGAACGTGCCCCACACAGTTGAAAAGCAGGTCAATCGTCTTCTGTTCTTGCTCCACACGAGCGGCGAAGTTTCGCACAGCCAATACATCGGTTACGTCAAGACAAACGGGGCTGACTGGATCCCCAACTTCCGCTTGCAATTGTTTGATTTTGTTTCCCTGAACGTCGCAGGCATACACGATTGCGCCTTCTTGAACGAACCGTTTCACGGTCGCGCGGCCGATGCCTTGTGCGGCAGCCGTGACAATAGCTACTTTGTTTCTCAAACGTCCCATATCTTGAACTCCGTGAAATGAGGAACAGTCTCAAGGTTTTGCGGATTTCCCGGATTGCTGAAAGGTCATGAGGACACCAAAACCGTCCAATCTGCAGAAAAGTGCCAAAGGTATACGCCTTTGTAACATTCTTGCATTGACCCAAACATATTGAACAGAATACCATAGACCTACGAGCCAATCAACACCTATGTAGGCAATAACAATCAACCAAATAACCAGAGCGATAGAGATTCCTCGTTATTCTTTGGGGCTTCATCCAGTATTGCCCAAAATCATAACCGTTTTAGGACTCACGCTTGAACCCGCAAGGGAGAAACCATGTCGATCACAATGACGGGACAGCAGGAGAGGGACTTCGAGGAAAAGGGATTCATCATTCTTGAGAACTTTCTGACCCAAGACGAATTAGAACAACTGCTGTCGGCGGTAGACGACGTAGCTTCAAAATTCCAAGAGACACAAGGCTTGGAGCCCGATGAGCCGTTCGCTATCCGCAACGCACTCGCCCATCACACGGCGTTTCTTGACCTGATCGACCATCCGAGAATGTTGCCGTTGGTTGTTGACGCGATCGGATGGAACATTCAGATACGAACCTCGCATCTTGACTACCGCCCGCCATACCCGCGCCATCTCAAAGCTGGAGAGGTGGGCAGGGGTGATGGCGAAGATCATCAACAAGGTTACCGAAACGTACTCTGGCATCCGGATTTGGCAGGAGACTATCTGTTTGAAGCACCATCGCTTGACGGACGGCTCCCCTTCATGGAAGTCAAAGTCTTCTACGTGCTTTCAGACTTGAGCGAATCCAATTGCGGTAACCTGTGGATGCTACCGGGCAGCTACAAGCGTCCGCCGCAGGAATTGCGAGATTCGGACCGCAAGGTGGATGCCAGTAGGGCCGTTGAACTCAAGCTGGCACCCGGCGCTGCTGTACTTTGGCGCACTGCCACCTGGCACTGCGTAGGCCCAAACCTGTCAAGCAAGATTCGCAAAGTAATGCACGTTGGCTATCATTACCGGTGGCTGCGTCCCGCGGACTACATCCAGCAGGCCCCCGAGCTGATTGCCAAAAGTTCGCCGATTCGCCGTCAATTGCTAGGTGCGTTAAGTACCGGCAAGAATCCGCTGGGCGACGATCCTGATTTTCACCCATCCTCCCAATACTGGATCCCCCGAGATTGGGACGATGTTCCGTTAAAGGCGTGGGCGGAAGAACGGGGCGGCGGAAAATCTGTGATAAATCCTCCGCTCTAACAACAGTAAATTCAAATCGCGACAATCGTCGCTAGCGAAAATATCCGTGCATTTGACATCTCAACGTAGGATAAAATAGTCCAATATCAGGTATAATAGGGAGATTTCTTATGAGCGATACGACACGCGTGCTCGTGGTAGGCTGCGGCAATATGGGAGCATCGCACGCACGAGCATATCATTCAATGGATGGGTTTGAAATAGTCGGCGTGGTCAGCCGCGGACCGGAAACGCGCGGCAATTTGTCCGCCGAGTTGGGCGGATTGGAGCAATTCGACAACTTCTATACGGCGCTTGATGCCACGAAGCCCGACGCGGTCTCGATCAACACGCTCCCCGACACCCATGCGGAGTTCGCACTGAAATCCTTGGAATCCGGTGCGCATATTTTCGTCGAGAAGCCAATTGCACTCACCGTCGAACAAGCCGAATCCGTGAAACAGACCGCGCTGAGATTAGGCAAAAAAGTGGTGGTGGGATATATCCTGAGACAGCATCCATCGTGGACGCTATTCATAGAGAAGGCTCAGACACTCGGCAAGCCGCTTGTCATGCGCATGAACCTCAATCAACAGAGCACGGGAGAGGAGTGGGCGTGGCACAAGCGCTTGATGGACAGTTTTTCGCCCATCGTAGACTGCGGGGTGCATTACGTCGATGTCATGTGCCAGATGACCGGAGCGCAACCGACGAAAGTTCACGCCATCGGCGCCCGATTGAGCGAAGAACTGAAACCCGATATGTACAACTACGGCCAGCTTCAAGTTATATTTGACGATGGTTCTGTCGGGTGGTACGAAGCCGCGTGGGGGCCCATGATTAGTGAGGAAGCGTTTTTTGTTAAAGATGTGTCGGGGCCAAAGGGCTGCGCCAGCATTGTCAAAGCCTCAGATGGGGATGACGCCGATTCGTCCGACATCGATTCACACACAAAAACTAACAGGATTCTCGTGCATCATGCCGCGCTTGACGGAAGTGGCAATCCTCTTAGGGAAGACGATATCATTGACACGACAGACGAGCCAGACCACCAAGAACTGTGTGACCGCGAGCAGGCGTACTTCCTCAAGGCAATTCGTGAAGACATAGACTTGACAGATCATATGAGCGACGCCGTCAATAGCCTCCGCATTGTCCTCGCCGCCGATGAGTCGGTGCGCACCGGCGAGGTCGTTGCGCTTTAACGCTCAGGCAAGCGATACGCCACTAGCGAATCTCCATCCGCTTGAACGTTTTCGGCGCGGGGTTCTAGTTAGGACTCAAGGAACTCCGATCAGATGTTTGGCTCGGCCAAATGACTTTTGTCCCATTCGGCATTTGATCGTCGGCTATTCCTCTTGACTGGCCGACATCGACCTCGACGAAATCCTCCACCGTCAGATAGGTCAGTTTACGGCTTCGGTAGCGCATGATACTGTGAATCAATCTGAAAAGGCTCCCACTAAAGAACCTAGATTTCAACTTTCTGATAGCGCATACGCGGCGACGCTATCAGCAATCTTTCTCCTGCTTGGCGGATTCATCGCGTGGCACCATGAGATGTGGCGTGATGAGATTCAAGCGTGGTTGATTGCGAGAGACAGCGCCTCGCCGATCGAAGTCTTGTACCACTTGAACCGAGGTGATGGTCATCCGGGACTGTGGCATCTTTGTCTCTATTACCTTAAGCAGATCACCTGGTCGCCCGTCATCATGCAGCCGTTTCATCTCATCATCGCCTGCACAAGTGTCTACATCTTTGTAAGATTCGCGCCGTTCTCCAGATTACACAAAGCGCTTTTCCCATTTGGATATCTGGCATTTTATGAATACGCTATCATCTGCCGCAATTATGCGCTGGGAGTGCTTCTGCTCTTCACATTCTGTGCGCTATTCAAAGAATGGAAAACCAGATTCCCGCTGCTCGGCTTCATTCTCCTGTTGCTAGCCCACACGAATGTTGTCGCGCTGATTGTTACTATCGCTATCGCAGTCGGACTGTCTTGGGAACTGATTTCTACACCGAACCGTCCGGAAAAAAGGGATATTCGGGTGGGCCTATCCCTGATTTTATTTGGGATTCTCACGTCGATTATCCAGTTAAAACCGTCTACTCCCGGGCGCTTTGAATGGACAGATTTGACACGAGGCGTTTCGGATTTCGAAAGATTTCAAAATGCGGTGAACATTATCCCGAAAGCGTTTTTCCCGATACCCGAGATTACCTTACGATTTTGGAACACATTCCTTCTCGACCAGATTCCCGGCGCTGATAGCGTGATGTTTGCCTTGGCGATCCTGATATTCCTTTTCGCGGTAATCTTACTACTTAGAAAGCCGGCGGCACTCCTCATTTATCTGATTGGGACTCTCGGTATACTGGCTTTTTTTGCGTCCTATTTTGGATTCATACGCCACTGGGGCAACCTATTCATACTTTTTCTTGCTGCCATTTGGATATCTCGTTACTGTGCCGATGCGACACCTCGCAACCGGGCGAGACATGGATCTTTTAGGAGGCGACTTAATCGATTAAGCCTTGCAACGGAAAAAAGCCTAACCTACGTCTTGATACCATTGCTGACGGTGCAATTGATTGCTGGCGTTGCCGCGGCGAGTTTGGACTACAAGTATCCATTCTCGGAAGGAAAGGCAGTCGCCCGTTTCATTAAGGAAGAAAAACTTGATGATATGATGATCGCGCCGGAGGTTCGCAGTGACGTGTCCTTGGAAATTCTTGGATACTTGGAAAGGGGCCAATTCTACTATCCAAGACCTAGGAAGTTCGGCTCGTTCGTTTCTTGGGATCCGATATACGCCAGCACTGCCTATCTGCCAACTGAAGATGTGCTTCAGGAAATCCGCCGGTTTTGCAATGAAACGTCTGAGGACATTCTGATCGTTTCAGGTCATGTTTACCCTGAAGCCATACGATTGAAATACGACCTAAAAAATCTCAATGTTTTTCGACCGTCCGTCATTCGGGAGAGCGTGCAGAATTTCGTTCTGTATCGAATGACGCCGAATTCCTAGGACATCCTCTATTCCCGTCCCCCATTGCCGTTCCTCTTATGTGGCGGAATTCCTAGTGCATCGTGACAACTCCAGATTGATGGTGTCATCACTTGATTAAGGAGCCTTTAACCGAGATGAATTACATTGACGCACATGTTCACGTATGGACGGACGACCTAAATGCTTACCCCTTAGCAGATGCTTACACTAAAAGTGATATGCAGCCTGAGACCTTTTACCCCGAGGACATTCTCGCTCATGCCGCGCCATCCGGCGTCAATCGAATCGTGTTAATTCAAATGAGTTACTACGGCTTTGATAATTCGTACATGCTTGATGTGATGGAGAAGCAACCTGACGTATTCTCGGGAATTGCCATCATTGACTGGAATGGTCCACATCCCGATGAAGACATGCGGAGACTTGCGGATCGCGGAGTTCGAGGCTTCCGACTCTACGTCAGGGATGAACATGCGCTGGATGGGAGAGGAATTGAGCAAATGTTCGCAGCCGGCGCCAGGCATAACCTCGCCATTTGCCCGTTGATTAATCCGGTGGCGTTGCCGTCTTTGGATAGACGCTGTTCACAGTTTCCCGATACACCGGTCATCATTGATCATCTCAGTCGAATCGGCGCTTCTCAACCGATAGACGATTCTCACATAGAAAGTCTGTGCACTCTTTCCCAACATTCCAACGTGATGGTAAAGGTTTCGGCTTTTTACGCACTCGGTAGGAAGGCGCCCCCGTATGCCGATCTCGTGCCCCTCATTCGACGCGTTTACGACTCCTTCGGACCCGATCGTATGATGTGGGCGAGTGATTGCCCCTTCCAAGTGGTAGACCATACATACGAAGATAGCATCGGGCTAGTTCGGGACCGCTTAGATTTTCTATCCGCCGAGGATAAAGAGCATATTCTTCGCAGTACCGCCGAGGATTTCTTCTTCCGGACTTAATATCCGAGGGCCGTAGCGTAAGCCTCTGCCGAACCCATTGACCCGTGAATTCATCGCCTGAAACCAGGACAGTCAGACCCCGATGTATCATGACATCAATGTTGACTTCCCCCTCCACTTCTCCCGATTTAACGGTTGACAGCACCGCGCGTAAACGCTATCATAACCACGCCATTCTACCTTATTGTCCGAATGCCGGCGCAGCATTCATCACGTTCCCGAATCGTGGAGAAAATAGCCTATGAATATCCTTATCACTGGAGCCGCAAGTGAGTTGGCTCAGGCGCTTGCCTCGCACTTGAGCGAAGATCATCAAATACGCATGACCGATATTGTGCACATCAAGACCGATTTCGAGTTCGTGAAGTGCGATTTGGGGCACGATGAGACAACCAACGAATTGGTCAGAGGAATGGATAGCATTATTCATCTCGCGGAACTTCCTCCCGGCTATTCGGATGATTCATTAGACTCGGACAATCTGACGATAGACTTCCTAACTAGATGCACCTACAACTTGCTGTGGGCGGCGGTAGAGGAGAATGTCACGAAAGCCGTCTACGGGAGCACGCTAAAGTTGTTCGACAAGTACGATGACGACTTGACCGTCAATGAAAATTGGAGACCTCTCCCGTCTACCGACCCGTATGTGCTTGGAAAGCACTTGGGAGAGTTCACCTGCAAAGAATTCGCAAGAACAGGCAAACTTCAAATCACTTGTCTGAGATACGGGGAAATCGTCCGAGTCGAAGATGTCAAAGACCAACCCTACGACCCCGCTTGGATTGACATCAGAGATCTCGTCCACGCGTTTGAATGTGCTTTGGGTGAAAAGACTCCCGGCTTGAACCGGGATTGGTCGATTTTTCACATTGAAGCCGACGCGCCCGACGCTGATTATCCGCCGGCTAGAAGGGCTAGAGGCACAATAGGTTTCGATCCGAAGTATCGGTTCAGGGAATAGACGATGAATGTGTTGATTCTAGGCGGAACTGGCAATCTGGGACCATTCGTAGTTAGCGCTCTCGAACCTTACCATACGTTGAGGGTGACCGATGTCAATCCTCCGGAAGACACTGCACACGAATTTCGCTATGTTGACCTGGCTTCCATGACTCAGGTGGTGGAAGCGGCGGAAGGAATGGACGCAATTGTCAACTGCTCCGTTCTGCGGGAACACCGGAAAATTGCTTTTGATGTGAACACGCTTGGAAGTTATCACATGATGAGCGCGGCGGTCACGCATGGCATCAAGAGAGTGATTAACACCGGTCCCCATGCCATACTTACGGGACCGACTTACGATAACACCGACTTCATGCTAACGGAGGATATTCCGCCGCATTCCGGAGTGGACATTGTTGGAGGCGACAATCCGTACTCAATAAGTAAATCTCTGGGACAAGAGATATGCAAGGTTTTTACAGAAAATCACGATATCCATGTGATGTGCTTGCTGTTTTGCGGCCTAAAGAATCCGGAGCATCCGCGTTTCTTCCCCGGACGGGATGTGACGCCTTTTGTCGTGTCCGTGCATGATGCCGCGGAAGCGTGCCGTTTGGGGCTTGCAGTTGACTTGAAGAGGCTTCCGTCGAAGAATGAAGTGTTCTATATAACCACCGAAATACCACATGGTAAGTTCTCAAACGCCAAAGCGAAGCGGATTCTTGGTTTTGCACCGAATGACAAATTCGAGGTGGTGTGGCATAAAGTCGCAGACAAGTGAAACCCACGTTGCCTGTGCTACCGCGATCTAACAATCGCCTCTCAAGCGGAGGACAAATCTATGAAATGTGCTCGACATTGGTTGGATTGCCCATCTTCGTTGACGCACGGAAACATGATTCAGCGTGTCATATTTACCAGAGAAGATCCGAAAAACCCGCACGAAGAAGGCGCTATCATGCGGGTGATAAACAGTTTTGCCAGGGCGTATTTGGAGCCTGGGGTTTCGTCGGTGCCTCACGTTAATGAGGGCATTCAGGAGACGTTCTTCGTAATTGATGGGACAGGAACGCTGGTTACCGACGGACAGGAACGAGGCGTCCGGGATGGCGATGGCATCTACGTACCGCCAGGCATAGAGCACACTTTCGTTAACGACGGGAACATACCCCTTGAGTTCCTAATCGTGGAGGAACTAATTCCCGACAGGGCAGAGGTAGAGAGCAGAACTGCGAATATTAAGAATTACCGCGAGAGTCCCCTCGGTATGGGGCATTGGAAGCATATTGTTCACGACGTGTTCTCGGGATCGCCGTATGAACTTATCCATGATAGGAAGAATCGCATGGTTCAGCGGCACGCGATTCTTGTTGTTCTCATGGATCCGATGCAGACCTCCGATAGCCACGGACATATAACCGACAAGGATGAGATATGGTATATGTTGAAGGGCGAAGGTGTTCACGTTGTTGGCGACGAGATGGTCATACACAAGCCCGGCATGGCGATACAGGTTGCTCCGTGCGATCCGGGGCATTCACTCATCAACCATACGGAGGAACCTCTGATGGCGTTCTACATTGCGGCGGCAGTTTATCGCGTGGAGGACGATGGGAGCTATACACGAGTTCTAGAAACGCTGCCAGGGGTGTGCGACAGCTGAGTGACAGCCAATCCTCTGGGTGCCATTTAAGTGTTTCAAACGGCTTCTCAGGTATGATTCCGTAAATTGCTTCCTTTTTGCCTTCCCCAACCCGCACTGGGGAGAGGCGCGACAATAAACCTACAAGAATCGGTGGCGGGTAACGGCGCCCCCATCAATAGTGTTAAAGCGGCCGGCACTGACCGGTCTGCGGCTGCTACTACGACTCCTCAATCCGTAAGATCGACTTCTCAGAAACTAGGAGCGCGACGATGAAATGTGCCAGACATTGGCTAGATTGCCCATCCTCACTGACTCACGGGAATATGATTCAGCGTGTCATATTCACCAGAGAAGATCCTGAAAACCCCGGGGTGGAGGGCGCGGTGATGCGGAATATCGAAAGTTTCGCACGCGCCTATTTGGAACCTGGCGTCTCATCCGTGCCGCATGTCAATGAAGGAATTCAGGAAACCTTCTTCGTCGTTGATGGCGATGGAATCCTCGTAGCTGACGATGTAGAGCACCCGATTCGCGAAGGAAACGGCATTTACGTGCCGCCGGGAGTCAAACACACCTTCATTAACATCGGGGAAAAGCCCTTGGAATTCATAATCGTGGTGGAGGCCGTTCCTAACGGAGCGGAAGTAGAAGCCAAGACTGCCTTAATAAGCAACTACCGCGAGAACCCGATGGGTATAGGGCACTGGAAATTTCTAGACCGTGCCGTTTTTGCCGGGACACCAAATGAACTCATCCACGATAAGAAGAATCGCATGGTGCAGCGCCATGCCGTTCTTGTGGTCGTCATGGACCCAATGCAGACCTCCGACAGCCACCCGCACACCACCGATAAGGACGAGATTTGGTATATGTTGAAGGGCGAAGGTGTCCACGTGGTGGGCGAGGAGGTGGTGATACATAAGCCCGGAATGGCGATACAGGTTGCACCCTGCCAACCCGGACACACGCTCATCAACCATACCCACGAACCGCTTATGGCTTTTTATATTGCAGCCGCCGTATATCGCGTTGAAGAGGACGGAAGCTATACGAGAGTCCTCGAACCCCTGCCCGGCTCCCGCGCCGCGAAGAAGTGACAGGGAAGGCATTCAACTCCCGTAGAGGACTATAGCAATCGCTGACTGTTAAGTTTTACCGTCGTCGAATAATTGATGAAGGCAAAAATAGGTTCGCTCATGGATGCGGATTGGACAAATCAACCTGGAGTTCGTAGGGGTTGGGTCTCCCAACCCGTTGAGTGCATTCTCCACATTGCGCATGCACTTAACACGAATGCCAACAGAATCGAGAACCATAAATGTCATAAGAGTCACTTTTTGCATTTATAGATTTTAGTTTCAGTACCAACCAACCGGAGGAGAGCGGGTTTCATGCAAGGTGCAGTACTCTACGAAATCAATAAACCGCTGAAAATCGAAGAATTTGAACTGCCGCAGACAGGTCCAGACATGATACGAGTGGGCTTGAGGGCGGCGGGCGTATGTCATTCGGACTTTCATGTCCTGAAAGGTGATTGGCCTCAACACCCCATTCCAACGATTCTGGGCCACGAAGGCGCGGGGGTTGTTGAGGAGGTCGGATCGCAAGTGAGTGGCATCAACGAAGGCGACCACGTCATTCTTTCATGGAAACGCCAGTGTGGTCACTGCGAGATGTGTCAGAACGGATTTCCCAACCTATGCGACCTTCCACCTTACGAATTTGGTTTGCCCCGTACCAAGAGTGGCGAGACGATGAACAAGTTCGTCGGTATGGGCACCTTTAGTACCTCTACGCTTGTTCCTCAAGATGCCATCATTCGAATTGATAAAGACTTTCCCTTCGCACAAGCGGCACTAATCGGGTGCGGCGTTATGACAGGAGTCGGAGCGGTCATCAACACCGCAAAAGTCGAACCCGGTAGCAGTGTGGCGATTTTCGGGTGCGGAGGCGTAGGACTGAATTGCATCCAAGGAGCCGTCTTGGCAAGTGCCGATCCGATTATTGCCGTGGATATCCGCGACAACAAGCTGGAAATGGCACGACAATTTGGTGCGACTCATACGGTCAATTCCTCCCGAGAAGATCCCGTTGAACGGATTCAGGAGATTAGCGGTGGACCGGGTGTACACTATGCTTTCGAGGCGATCGGTTTAACGGGAGATCCGTTTATTCAGAGCATCGAATGCACACGCAAACGCGGGGTGACTGTATTCGTCGGGCACGCTCCCGTGAACACACCGCTCGCAATGGATGCCCGTATGTTATTGCATGAGAAGTCAATCATCGGTTGTTACTACGGATCTGCGCGCACGCATGTGGACTTCTACCGATTGATTGGCTTGTACAGGGCTGGAAAACTGAAACTGGATGAACTGGTTTCACGATCTTATCCGCTTGAAGGAATAAACGACGCTTTTGAAGCGCTCGCCAAGGGAGAGGTCGCGCGAAGTGTATTGTCGATGGAGTGATTTTAAAGGCCGCTCGTTGTTGCATCCGAGCCGCAGTGCCTATCCACGACCTCCTTCTCTCCCGAGATCGAAAGCATAGCTTGGAGCAATCATGAAAAAGCTCGTAGTTGTCGGACCGGGCGGTATTGGTGGCACCATCGCCGCTCTCCTAGCACGAACGGGTGCATGCGAAGTAACCGTTATCGGTCGTCCCGGTACCCATATCAATGTCATCAGGGAAAACGGCCTCCGTCTCACGGGGCTAAAGGAATTCACGGTTCATATTGACGCTACCGACGACGCGGAGAGTATCCGGGAGTGCGACATCCTAATCTATGCCGTGAGAGCGCAGGATACCCAAGCGGCGCTTGCGATGACAGCACACATTCATGTGAATGAGTTTGTAGCCTCACTACAGAATGGTGTGCTGAAAGACGAGATACTGGCTGGCGTTTTCGGACGGGGGCGAGTTGTCGGAGCACTGGCGGTTGTTGGCGGCGAGCGTCCAACCCCGGGCGTTGTGAAATGGACGCTCGATGCCGGAACGCTGTTTGGCGAACTGAACAGTCAATCCTCGCACCGCGTCAACGGCATTGTAGATATCTTTCAATGTGCGGGACTCAATACACAGGCTTCCAATGAGATCGTGTCCGCCACGTGGTCAAAGATGGTCGGTTGGACACCCGCCGGACTACTTGGAGCGCTTTCTAGACAGAACAACGCAGGTGTTTTTTCGAACAGACTGCTCGCGGCGGAATACGTTGGAATGGTCCGTGAACTGACCGCACTGGCTGCGGTGAAAGGCATTTCTCTAATTGATTTCGGTCCTTTTCATATTGAGACGTGGTGTCGTGGAGACGCTAAAGAGGCGGTTGAAAAGGTGTTAGCATCTTCCCTGGCGAGTAGCCAATCGACAAATTCCGCTCTCCAAGCCATACAAAAAGGTCAAACGACAGAATTCCGCGCGTGTCTCGGTCCCTTGATTGAAGACGCTAAGCAACGTGCGATACCCATGACGAGAGTACAGTTGCTGTATTCCACACTCATGGGTTTAGAGGACACGCTTCAGCAATCTTGACTTCGTGCAAAAGAACAACCCTAAATTGTCGTCTTGTAGGGTGCAATCAAGCGAGTGAATAACGAGCGCGATAGAAATCCCACACGTACATAGCAGACAACAATACATGTATGAAAAGCTCCCTATAGATGACTAAGAGTAGCTTTGCTGCTGACTATTCAATCAGGCTTTAAAGCTGATGATGAAAAGGAAAATCGGGTAATCGATCGGACTCGCGGAAGTATCTACGTGATTTTTCTCGTTCGTGGAATATGCCCTAAAATCTAGGATGTGAAAAACCGACTGTAGGAGCGACCTCCCGGTCGCGACATCCTTCTGCTAACAAAACTCGCACCGCGAAAAGATACGTGGAAAACTGCGTTACTAATGGTAGAAATCCTAATCCGAAATGTTCAATCCATAGCTGAAATGACTATAAAATGGCCGAGCGCAAGAGGATAGCTGCCATAATCACCGAGTACAAAGCGCTGTCCCACGCCGACGTGATTGTGACGAAGTACCTGAAAGGCTTCCCTACGGATGAGAGATTTTTCGAGCCGCGGGTAGACGTTGCTTCCATGTACATCGATCAATTCCCCGACGATGACATAGGTCGTCAAATCTCACATGAACATGGGGTACCTGTATATCCAAGCATTGTCAAAGCATTGTGCCTCGGCGGGGACGAGTTAGAAGTTGACGGAGTGCTCCTCATTGGTGAACACGGAGATTACGCTTGGAACGAAAAGGAACAGCATCTGTTCCCACGCAAGTATTTCATGGAACAGATTTGCGGCGTAATGGCAACCAGCGGTCGGTCCGCCCCAATCTTCAACGATAAACATCTGTCTTACAACTGGCACGATGCCAAGTGGATGTATGACCGAGCCAAATCCCTTGGGGCACCATTCATGGCAGGCTCTTCTCAGCCACTGGCTTGGCGCGATCCCTGGCTTGAACACGAACCGGAGACGCCGATAGAGGAAGCCATAGCCATAGGTTTCTCCGGCTTGGATATCTACGGCTTCCACACCCTTGAGGTGTTACAGTGCATGGTCGAGCGGCGCGTGGGCGGCGAGACGGGAGTAAAAGCCGTCACCTGCTTACAGGGCGACAATGTGTGGCAGGCGGCGTATGACGGCGTGTTTTCACGTGAGTTGGCTGAAGCGGCATGCGCCTGTATTGACGACAAGCCGCCGGGAGGTATGGAGGAAAACTGCGCGTCACCTGCGCTATTCGTTGTGGAATACTGTGACGGGTTGAAGGGCGCTGTCTTGATGCTGAGAGGGTACGTGAATCAACTGGCGTACTCGGCGAGCGTGAATGGAGAGACTCAAGCCTGTGGGATTTTCTCTCAGGGACATGGAGGTCCTTCAGGGCTCCCTTACGCGCACTTCAGTTACTTGAGCCTAAATGTTGAGGAGATGTTTCTTACCGGTACCCCTCAGTACCCTGTGGAACGCACCTTACTCGTCAGCGGGGTGTTGGAAGCCGCTCTGACTTCGCGCTACGAGGGAGAAAAACGGATCGAGACGCCTTGGCTGAATGTGGCATATCAGTCGTATGAAGACGTGAAGTGGCGCCCTAGGGGACCACGCCCGAGTGGAGCATGTTTGGCGCCTTGGCCGCCTAATCCAGAATTAGCGGAAGTGAAACCTGCATGACTTTCATCGGAGGAACCATGCTACAACATTCCATGGTACTTATACCCGCCGGTAGTTTTGAAATGGGTGACCACCTCGACAATATAGAGGATGCACCTCCGGTTCACACTGTCGAATTGGACAGCTTCTACATTGACGCGCATCCGGTGACGGTAGGGGAGTTTAAGCAATTTGTGGAAGATAGCGGGTACAATTACACCCGTAAAATTATTGACGAAGATGGTTACAATTACAGCCGCCACAATTGGGATAATGTCGCCAGATATTCGCCCTCTGATGATCACCCGATGGTTTATGTGAATTGGAGCGACGCCGCCGCGTTTGCTGACTGGGCGGGCAAACGCTTGCCCACCGAAGCAGAGTGGGAGTACGCTGCGCGAGGTGGACTCATCGGGCAACGCTATCCGTGGGGAAATGAAATCACAACGGAAAACGCTAATTACGCGGGAATGGATGGTTGCTCTCAAGTAGGAAGTTTTAGTCCAAACGAGTTCGGACTCTACGACATGGCGGGAAACGTCTGGGAATGGTGCGCCGATTGGTACGATAAAGACTATTATGGCAATTCGCCGCTGAAAAATCCGAAAGGTCCGGAGGAGGGTTACTACAGAGTGGCACGAGGAGGTTCTTGGCGCCACGACGCCCAAACGCTCCGCGTAGCAGCTCGCAACCACGATTCCCCAACGGCCAATAGCTATTGCGTTGGATTCCGCTGCGTCCGGAACGTCTCTGGAGAATAGCAGTAACATTTCGCTTTCTGTAGGAGGATTTATGTCACAAGAGAGCATGGCACTGATACCGGCAGGCAGATTCGAGATGGGCGATCACCTTGACGATATTTTTGACGCCTTGACGATTCATAGCGTAGAACTCGATGCCTTTTACATGGATAGACATCAGGTCACCGTGGGCAAGTTTCGACAGTTTGCCGAACAAAGTGGCTACGACTTCGATGACAACCGGTGGAACAATGTCGTTAAGTATTCCCTTGCCGATGACCATCCGATGATTTTCGTCAGTTGGTTCGATGCCAGCGCTTACGCAAGTTGGGCAGGCAAGAGGCTGCCCACCGAAGCGGAATGGGAATACGCCGCCAGAGGCGGTCTTGCGGGCAAGCGCTATCCGTGGGGCGATGAACTGTCGCGCGAAAATGCCAACTATCTGGGACTTGGCAGCACGATGCCGGTAGGAAGTTATGATCCTAACGGCTATGGCCTTTACGATGTTGCGGGCAATGTGTGGGAATGGTGCGCGGATTGGTACGAGGAAGACTATTACAGCCGCTCGCCGGTCAAGAATCCCAAGGGGCCTGAAACGGGAGAAGTTCGCGCCGTAAGAGGAGGAACCTGGAACAATTACAGATGTTTCCTGCGCGTAGCCACACGTAAAGAGTGTCGTCCTGACCAGATGTATCGCAACTTCGGGTTTCGCTGTGCCGCAGATTTTTCCGGCGAATAATGCCGTACTCTTGGTTCATCCGGGGACGGCGTCCACGTCTCAAAAAGAGTGCGGTATAGGATCTTTTGCAGCAAACTTTACGGAACAACTCCGAAAACAGCGCTCTACTGACGCCTCAAATTCTGTAATGGCTTGACTTTATACGGTGTTTGAAACATAACTCCTTCACGTTGATTCGGGATTCTCACAATTCTCGGAGCGTCTAGACCTTCTATCCATTATCGCCTGTCGAAATACCTTCTCGTGGTAAAACCATGAATGCTGCAAGACATTGGCTGGACTGTCCATCTTCGCTGACTCATGGAAATATGATTCAGCGAGTCATCCTTACCAAGGAAGACCCGGAAACCCCTCACAAGGAGGGGGCTGTCCTCAGGGTATTTGACAGCCTTGCCAGAGCGTACCTTGAGCCGGGAGTGTCTTCGCTGCCCGAGGTCAACAAGAGGTTTCAGGAGATTTTCTTTGTCGCGGATGGGACAGGAACTCTCGTCACCGATAGTGGGGAACATCCCATTCGGGAAGGCAACGGTGTCTACATTCCTCCCGACGTTGAGCATACGTTTGTCAATGACGGTGACATCCCGCTGGAACTCATCATCGTGGTGGAGTTGGTTCCAGAGGGGACGCAGGTGGAGAGTAAGACAGCCCTTATCAGCAACTTCAGGGAAAATAATCTCACGATGGGGCACTGGCAACAGACAGTTCACGGCGTTTTCGAGGGGAGTTCCACCGACCTTATCCATGATAGGGCAAATAACCTAGTGCAGCGCCACGCCATTCTAATCGTGCGCATCGAAGCGATGCAGACATGTGACAATCACGAACTCAGAGCGGACAAGGATGACGTATGGTATATGTTGAAGGGCGAAGGTGTTCACGTGGTCGGAGAAGAGGTCATCGTACAGACGCCTGGCATGGCAATACAGGTTGCTCCCCCCGGACATTCTTTGATTAATCACACGGAGGAGCCGCTCGTAGCCCTCTGTTATAACGCCGCGGTGTATTATGTCGAGCAAGATGGGAGTTACACTAGAATTACAGACAGCTTGGCGGGCCGACGTGGAAAAAGCTAGATAGATTCGGTAGATCTGAAAATTGTTCGTGCTATCGCTTACGGAGAATCTATGACCAATTTAGTGTTCCAATCAGGTGACAAAGTCCTGTTTATCGGTGACAGCATCACCGACTGCGGCCGACGCGATGAACATGCACCGCTCGGTGACGGTTATGTCAGCCGAGTGGTTGAACTTATTACGGCAAAGTACCCTGAACGACAGATTGAATATGTCAACAAAGGGATTGGCGGCGATGTGGTTGAGGGGCTGGAGCAGCGCTGGGAGGCGGACGTCATCGCCGAGAGACCGGATTGGCTTTCCGTGAAGATTGGTATCAACAATGCAAGTCGGCAGTTGATTGCCGGGCTGCCTACGGAAGAATATTTGTCGCAGTGGGGGGCTAGTTACCGGCGTATCCTTTCCCGCGCAAAGGAGGAACTTGACGCCGAATTGTTCATGTTCGAAATCTTCTATGTCGCGACCGATGTTGCGGAGCCTCGACCAATTCCCGTGGACGCCTATAACGGAGTTATTCACAGCCTAGCGGACGAATTCAACGCCCGGTTGGTGAAGACAAGTAAAGCGTTCCATCACGCCGTAGCAGCGCAGCCGGGAAAACTGTGGACCACCCAAGATGGCGTCCACCCGAACCCGGAAGGTCACATGCTGATGGCGTTGGAATTTCTCAAGCACACCGGGTGGTAAACCCGCGTTCTTGTAAACTCGCCCTTTGTGTCTATCATCTCATCCTAGCCAACGGCTGAAGCAGAGCTACTATTTGTTGACGAACATTTTCCGTGTGGCGCTGAAATCTCCGGCGTTCAGCGTACAAAAATACGTACCACTCACTACCGGCTCACCACTTTGGTTGCGCTCATCCCAATACGCCGCACGGCTCCGGCTTTGATATTCGCCCGCAGGTTGATGCCCTAACACCAACTCACGAACCGTCAGCCTAGACGCCCTCTCAACAATTTCTACCAACAGAAGACTGACGGCGAAGCCAATGGCAAGAAAGCCACCCATTCGACTTTGAAACATTTTCTTCGTGATACATTTCTTCCAAGCGCGACTTCTTAGTTCATGAACGGAAACTAGAGAATTAACGCCTATGCAGGAGTTTCAGGCGGAAACGCTCAACTAAGACAAAGCGACAAATTGCAAACACACGGGCGCCGGCACCTCGGTTATCTGCCCTGTCGGACTAAGATTGCCCGTCTCTTGGTCGATTTGGAAGGTGACAATCGTGTCAGTATTCTGATTGGCCGCGAGTAAGAACGTCCCGCTAGGATCTATACCAAAATTACGCGGCGTCTCTCCCTGTGTTGGCTCATAACCGATCAAGTGGAGTCTGCCGGAAATCTCGTCAATCTCAAAAATGGCAATACTGTCGTGACCCCGGTTGGATCCGTAGAGGAATCTTCCTGACGAATGGACGTGCACATCGGCGGTATGGCTGGTGTTGGAGAAATCCTCGGGAAGCGTCGAAATCGTTTGAATCTCGCTTAGAGTGCCGCTGGCTTCGTCATAATCGAATCCGGTAATGGTGGAATCGAGTTCATTGATCACGTAGGCAAATCTACGGTTGGGATGGAAATCGAAATGGCGTGGTCCTGCGCCGGCTGCAACCGCCGCGTGAAGAGGCGCGTTCGGGACTAACTTTCCTGCGTTCAAATCAAGCCTGTAACTCTTGATTTTGTCAAGTCCCAGATCTGGCGCGAAGGCATATTGGTTGGAAGGATCGGTAACGATAGAATGCGCGTGCGGTGCCGACTGTCGACCGGAATCGGCGCTCGAACCCTCGTGCTGGACAAAGTCTGTTGCGTCTCCGAGCCGTCCATCGTCAAGTATCGGCAGCATACATACACTGCCGCCGCCGTAATTTGCCGCTAACACATAGTTGCCGGTGCTGTCAACGACCAGGTGACAAGGTCCATCCCCTACTGAGGACTTTCGGTTCAAAAACGTCAATTCTCCGTTCGTCTGGTCAATGGCAAACGCACTGACGCTCCCGCTTGCTTTCCCATCAAACTCGCTGATTTCGTTAACAGCGTAAAGATATCGACGTTGGGGATGGATAGCCAAGAATGTAGGGTTTTCCCCTGCGTCCGTAATACTAGCCAATTCCAAGGCGCCGGTAATTGGATGCATACGATAGACGTAGATACCTTCACTCTCGCCCTCGGTATAAGTGCCAACGTAAAGGTAAAGTGTTTCGCCGCGATTTTCGGACATGGTAGTTATCTCCCCGGTTTTAAGATGGTGGCTCCACGAAAATAATGACAGATTTGAAGTCTATCAAAGACCTCAACCAACGTCAATGGAAATGCACCGTGACCACTTCCAGTTACGGAAATCCTATAGCCAATTCCATTCATATACACATACATCGGTAGGTGCGATTTCCAACCGCACCTACGACACTGGACAAATACCGATTCAGTTAGTAAACCGAACCTACCGATGTGTATAAATAACTATGTGGTTTTACTATAACAAGCAGTCATCAACATAAATAAAGGGAGTTTACGAGAGGTGGGAAGAGACAAGTGTGCAATGCACAAAGCAAGAGGTTATCGAAACACGCAAATGCAAGAAAGAAGGGCAACTTCCATGAATCACCCGCTATTGCAATATATGCACGCGGTTCTTTCCGCGCACGGTTTCATCCGGCATGATTATCGGTGTTTCTACTACAGCTATCAGTCTTCCGTCAGTGCTGATGTCAACCGTATCGTACGGAAGCATCCCCTCCGTCCGATACGTATACAGGTATTTGTCAAGACCACTGCCTTTTGTCTGCAGATTGAAGACGGAAACACCGTGCAACTGCTGAACACCGGTTCGGCTATATTTCGATTGACTAACAACAGCATATTTTTCCGTACCATCAATTCGTAACGCCTGAGGCGTGTTATCCAACTTCCACTGCCACATCTTTTCCCCCATCCACGAATAGGCGAAAAATGTCATACCATTTGGATGGGCGGATGGCGGTTGTTGTGCCCCTATTTTAAGATGATAGGGAATATAGGTGTCGCCGGTTACAAACAAAGCAAAATCGCCTGTGGCGTCAATAGTCCCCGTAGTTGCGATAATGGGAATATCGCTGACCTTCAGAGGTGTTGCAAGGTTGGTTTCCCAGTGCTCGTCGGCATTAGTCGCATTGAAGATGAACACTCTTCCATCGTCTGTCGATACATTTATCCGCGATCCATCGGGCGAAACACCGACGCTTCGCCAAAACGTTACATTCTCATAATAGGGCTTCAGCGAGTCAAACGTGTGATTCCAGCGGTCTGCCCCGGTTTTGCCATCAAGAACGTACAGCGTCCCCGATTTGTATTCTGACGTACCTTGGTCAATCCCTCCGTCGCAGACTAGGGCGACAGTTTTTCCGTCCTGACTGTAGTCAAACCACCTGACAAGCATCCTCGCGGCTTGGGTACTTGGCCATTTCCATTTTACTTCGCCGGTTGCACCATCGAAACGGTAGAACTGTGCTTTTTTTAAGTTTTTACCGTCCTTGATCCACGAATGATTCGCCGACGCCAAGAGATCGCCATCGTTGGTCACAGCCATCCGATAAGGACCCGGGTACTGCACCCACCCGTAAACATCATTCGGGTCATCGGGATGGGAAGTGTCGATGTCGTCCGCTGTCCGGTATCTCCATAACAGCGCAGGCTTCTTGCCGGACAGCTTGTAAGCGTATATTAAACCTTCGGCGGATTGTTCGCCTATGTAAAAGCGAGTGCCGTCGGGACTGAATGTTGCATGTTTCGCGTAACCTTCCGAAATCCGTGTGCTCCAGATATTGTCCCCCGTTAGTGGATTTACGATCGCCAGATGCCCGGCGTCCGTTGCAATTGCGACTTGGCTGCCATCAGGGGAGAAGGCGACAGTGGTTGGAACGGCAGGGCGTTTGAGATTCGCTAACAGCGAAAGCAGCGAATCCAACTCAATCATACGCACCCGATAGGCACTCGGCTTCAGTGGAGAGACATGGCGTCCTTCAAGATTCAAAGAATCAATACGAATATAGTAGGACGTAGCGGGCTGCCATGCAAATTGGAGAAAAAATCGGTCGCCGTCAATCGGCAGAACTTCAACCGGCACCAACCCCTCATCAGATTGGATTTGCGCCTGAGCGCGCCCTGTCGGATCATTCCTAGCCTCTATAACAACACCTTGCCTAGTAAAAGTAATGTCATCGCCTTGAATCTCCGCCCCGTAAGCAGTGTACATTGTAACTACGATGCAGATAAAAAAGGCAAGCGACATCTTCAATCGCGGTCTTCCATTTTTCATACATTCCCTCCATAGACTCAAAAAAGAACTGTGCCAACGTGAGAAGTCGACACTCGATAACCATCACAGGTCTATAAATTCACGGGCAAGATTTTAGATACGACAATCTAGGTTCTATTGACGTTTATGCTGGCACGAGTGAAATCGTAGGGGCGGGTCCCCTCGCCCAATGGTTGGGAGATCCAAATCTATAGCGATTCACACATCATTCCGCCACGCGCCACAATCCCCATCCCAAACGCTTACCCAATAGCACACCGATAAAAGTATAGATGAACCCGTCGACCACACACCGCGATATGATATACCATTCGGCATAAAAAAGACGGTATAGCGTCATACTAATCTGGAAATCCACGTAAACGGCGATGGAGTCACATACGCCAAACATCAACGCAAGCGGTAACAGGTGACGGCCGTTTCGGGCAATCTTAAAGCCCGCTTCCAAGAGCAAGACGCTCACCCCTGTATACGCCAGCGCTATTGGATTTAATAAACCCAGTACCACGCCGCCAAGCAACAGTCGAACGAGGGACACCAACGTAATAACACCCGGCTTGGGAACGAGCATTAACAACGCTGTCAGCAGTGCATAATACAGCATTTCGTTGATCAAACCCGTAACCAGAAACGAGACGGGACCGAGTAACGCCGACACTAAATTGGCGAGCAATGTTGACGGGATGCTAACGGCGACAAAAATGGTCGCACCAAAAAGAGCGATCACGATGAGTTGCTTCGTGGAAAACCGGATGAAGATTGCCCGATGATAGCCGAGAAAGAGCATAAACCCTACAATAGTGCCGGAGAATGCACACACCGTAACGACCAGGGCTCGACGGTCTTGAGTCTTGATGTGTAAGGGTCTCGTTGCACGGAGCACGGTTGTGTCGCTTCCCCAAACCTTTACCTCAATCTCCCTGTCATAGCTGCCTCTCCCCTTAAATCCGCGCGATGCAGTTTCTTCGGCCTCCGACGGATTGAAGAATATTGGTAACGGTACAGTAGTGGCGGTCTGTGCCTCCAAACTTGCAAAAGCCAACGTTCGGTTTGTGCCTGCATTGAATTCATCAGGCGGAGCGAGGAAAGGGACAGGGCTTCCACTCCTTGCGTCTAGGTTCACTGCTGAAACAAGCAAATGGATAGTTTGTTCACCGTCATTTCGAAGACGTACTGATTGGTACGTCATCGGCTCATAATGGTCGAACTGTTCCGCTTTCATCCCTAACCACTCGCCAAGCCGCCCAAGCACGGGCTGGGGATAGGAAATCACGTCCGGATGTTGACGTGGATCGAAAATGCCTGTTTCGTCGGTCGGCATAAACACGTCCTCGATCGAGATCAGTGCGGCGATTTCGTCAATCGTCGCCGACCGCAAGGAAACGGAAGTTTGCCGCTCCCAAGCCTCCCCGTCGACAGCTCTGAAGAACACCTGTCCGGAAATCCGCGTTGAATCTGGAAGCGGCTCCGCCGGGACATACAATTCCACCTGACGGTACCAGACCTCCGACTCCACGGCGAATCGTCCCGATGCGATAAGGTATGAACTCTCGCTTTCGTTGCCACTAGGAGATGAACCGATTCTCTCGCCCACCTTTTTGATTTCCAAATCTTCGGGGAATTCCGCTACCCGAAGCGGATACGGAATCTCGACCTCCACTTCAAATTTAACAGGTGCTCTCAAGCCGTTTCGCACAAGCAAAGTCATTGTCATGTCGCTATCCTCAAGCACCAATGACCCGCCCGACAGAGGAGCCGCGGAATCTGATTCTTCAAGGCCCCCTTTCGCAATAGTACCGTAAGGGATTGCAATCTCCAGTGAACCGTGTCGGCCTGACTGCGGGGCTTGGAACGTCTTGGCAGAGATTTCTCCCGACTCACCCTGAACCTCGAACCGGTACTCGATACCGTTCTCCCACCGAAAGTAGAGAGACTCTGTAGCGCGGGGGAAGCTCTCCAAATGGAGTTGCGCAACGACAACTTCATCCTCGCCGATTGCACTGACGACGCGTATCTGTCGAATTGTGCTTCGATTGGCTGGATCAAAGTGAACTTCAGCCCCGCGCGATATAAAGCTGGCGTGCCAAGAAAGCGGTGCCTGCCCCCCTCCATCTGAACAATTGGACAACACGATGACGAAAAGAACCAACACAGAGAGCTGAGACTTCCGTCGTAAATCGTGAGGCATCATGCACACTGATTTTAGGCTGTTTGCCCTGCGGGAAACAGGAGGCGCAGGCATCGTTTGTAAGAGGTCTAGTTATTGGCTTTGAGTTTTCCCCAACTTGTCGCTAGCTTACCGTGCGGACTGACTGCCGTCAAGAGCGTCTCAACTTGGGCAAGCGCAACTCCCGACGCTCCGTGTCCCACGCCATAAGTTTCCAGCAACACCGCGTTGGGCGAAACAACATACAACTCACTCATGCCGCCGCCCGACCAATCCGCTTTGGTGATATATAGGTTGTCGTCTTGGTCAATGGCTCCGACACCTCCAAGATCGGAGAACGGATTGTCCGGTCCGTGTAGCCATTCATTGCCTATCAAGTCGTAAACGAGCAATCCGCCGGAACTTATGAACAAACGCTTCATACTATCGACCACCGGGCTTCCCGCTCTTTCATCCAGTTCAATCGTATCTACGATTTCATCGGTGATCGTGTCAATAAAGACAATCGTACCCGGTATTCCGCCGGGAACTATCCAGTCCCCAACTCCTGCTGAAACCGCGATTACTCCGGATTCTCCGTCGTTTGCAATGCCAGTGGTATTAATCGGCATGGGTATGGTTTTCAACACGGTGTCTGTCGCAATATCAATCACCGTGACACTGCTATTGTCGTCATAACTGACGTTCCAAGTGCCCTCCTCTTTCGCGTATGCCGAGTTTGCCACGTAAGCCTTGCCATTGAGCACCGTGATTCCGTCAGGCATTTGACCGACAGGAATGCGTTTGACGACTTGGTGTCGGTTCAAATCCACTACGTCAACCTTGTCGCTATATAGCCCTGTAACATAGGCTTTGGAAGACTCCACAATCGCGATCTGTTTAGGGGATGTGTCTGACTCAATCGCGATCTTCTCTACGGTAGAACGAGTCAGTAAGTCAATTACTTCGACATATCCCCCGCGAGGATCAAAAAATGGGTCGCGTATCTGGATGACCACATATAACAGATTCTCCTGTGCAACCAGATCGCTGGGTATTATGTCACCGAGAGGTATTTCCTCATCTGCGACAGCTCGGTCCGCGTCGGGTTCGTCAAGATTGACGATTGACAACGATGGGAAAATCTCCGCCTCAGGTTTGGTTAAACCGTTGGCGACAATTGCAAGATTGCTAACCTGATCCTGCGCCGCAGCAACGGTCGGAATCAGAAGTAGTGCCGAAACAAAAACTGCGAATATTCTAAACCAATCAAAGCGCTCCTTGACGGAGCGGGGAAACGCACTAAAAGAGTGTGATAACATCGGTGAATCCTTTCGTCCATCTGGGACAATGTGCTACTGAAACAAAAAACCCCAGCCTCCGCGAGGGAAACTGGGGTACAGTTCACTATTCATCCGATGCGCACATAGCACGGCGTGCTAACACTCTTTGCCGCACTGTCCAGATAAGACGAAACCGATCTCTGTCTCACAGCTTTCCCGCGAAAGCCGATGTGTGAAACCGAATTCAGGAAGGTCTCCTGACTCACGACAACTCGTCTCTACCTTCCCATCCGTATGACTCTGGACAGTGGCATGTTCGGGACGATTTTCCGTCGCTTACAGTGGCGGGGCCGTGGCGGATTTTCACCGCGCTTCCCTATTCTCTGGCAACTCATCGTAGTTGCCAGCCCCTGAATCCGAAACTATTCAAATGTATATAAATTCTAACACATGAAGATAGGCTTGTCAACTAAAAATTCATGCGACGTTACTGATTAGATTTCTCTTGCACACCCGCCGTTGAATTCAGCAGTCCACTTCCAAATCTCGCTGTATTATATGGAATTGTTAATGAAAACGTGGTAGAATAACCTCATAGTAGGTTGTGCCGAAGTGCAGTCGTCGACGTGCTATGGGCTGACAGTAAAATTTACTCTCTTCCCGCATTTCATCAGCGAAAGGACAAAATCGTGTTTACCTATAAGGCAATGTATAAATACCTTGATGAAGGGATTCATGCCGAAGTTTTGGATTTTCCTGGAGTTATTACTTGGGCAGATAATCTCGCAGAAGCTCGGCGATTGCTGGCAAGTGCGTTGACGGACATGGCAGAAACCAATCTGCTTCTTGGGGAATCGCTCCCACAGCCAGACGCGACAGTTACCGATGTAGAGGCAGATTTGGAAGAGCCCATTTACCTGTTACTCAATGCAACTAATCGGGTCATTCAGATTCCCCAAGAGAGCAATGCATGAAGCGGCGTGAACTCTTGAAACATCTACGACAGCATGGTTGCCAACTAGTACGTGAGGGCGCCGCACATTCGATCTGGGAAAACTCAGCCAGGACCCGACGTTCTGCCATACCCCGCCATCGAGAAATACCTGAATACACTGCTCAGCGGATCTGCAAACAACTCGGTATTTCAATCACACGTTAGTCTTTGTTGAAAAATTAGGGATGATACACTAGCGTGAACGCAACGAGTTTTCATTGCTACGGAATAACTCGACGATCTTGTGCCAGAACATTGTGTTAATCCGCAGAATCCTGACGGTCATCGCTGCATTCGAACATGCGATGATTTGCCGCTTTATAATAATTGAATGCCCCGCGGCACACGGTGACGAGCATTCACTCAAGCACTCTATCACGATTGCGATCTTTGTATCTAAGGAGGAATAACGAATGAGTACAACCGTAAGAGTTGCGATTATTACCGGAGGAGGAAGCGGCATTGGCAAGCGAACCGCTCTCGCGCTTGTGGCAGACGGGTTTTCTGTCGCCATTGCGGGGCGCCGAGTAGAACGGCTACAGGAAACCGTCACGGAAGCTGGCAATGACGGCTCGCGCGTGTTGGCTGTGCCCACCGATGTGACCGATCCTGCTGCCATCCGAAACTTATTCGCAAAAACAGTGGAGACATTCGGACGACTGGATGTGCTGTTCAACAATGCCGGCGTAGGCGCGCCGGGCGTTCCCATGGAAGAACTCACGCTTGAACAGTGGCAGACAGTCGTGGACACCAACCTGACCGCCTCCTTTCTATGCACTCAAGAAGCGATTAAAATCATGAAGAATCAAGATCCGAGAGGCGGGCGGATAATCAACAACGGCTCCATATCTGCCCATGTCCCCAGACCAAACTCGGCGCCGTATACCTCCACGAAGCACGCGCTGACCGGCCTCACTCGATCAACTTCGCTTGATGGACGAAATTTTGATATCTTGTGTGGTCAAATTGACATCGGCAACGCTGCCACGGATATGACCGCGCGCTCGGACAGCGGTAGCCTTCAACCCCACGGTGCCGTTGTGGTCGAACCGAGAATGGATGCGGATAACGTCGCTCGCGCCGTAGTGTACATGGCGAATCTCCCGTTAGACACAAATGTTCCCTTCATCACGGTCATGGCGAACGGGATGCCGTATATCGGTCGCGGTTAGGGACAGGCGACAATCTCTTGACATCCGGCGAATGGCGCTTCACAGTCCGGGGTGCGCACGTACCGTAAACACCTACCTCAGAGAGGTTATCATCAATGAACGAGCAAGTAGATTTCGTAACGATGTCCGACCGTGAGAAATACTTGTACGACTTGCAGGGTTTCTCGTTGTTAAGGACTTCCTGACGGAAGCCGAAGTGAAAGCCGCAAATGATGCCCTTGACGCCAATGAGGACAAACGCAGCGATTTCGGACCTCCGCACCAAAAGGCAGAGGGTTTGAAGGGTGAATTCTCAAGCCGGACCTATGGCGACCTCCTGAATTGGGAAAAGCCGTGGTGCGAGCCGTTTCGGGACCTCATCGCTCACCCGAAGCTGATTCCCTACTGTAACACCATGTTCGGAAGGGGTTGGCGTCTGGACCACGGTGTCTCCGCCACCAGCTCTGTCATCGGTTGTGAAGGACTGCATCTTCACGGATGGGGTGATGCCGTGCTCGACGGGTCACGGTACTACAAATTCCAAAATGGACGGATGCGTTGTGCTCTGACCGTCTTTCAGTTTCCTCTGACCGACGTCAACCCGGGGGATGGCGGGCTGGTCGTTGTTCCCGGCAGTCACAAAGCCAATTATCCGCTCCCCGACTACGTTAGAATGTACGAAGCTGACCACGAAATCTTCTACAATCCCCCGGTCAAGGCTGGCGATATGGTCATCTTTAACGAGGCGACGACGCACGGCACGTTGCCCTGGAAGGGCAAACATGAGAGACGGGCGCTATACTACCGATACGTCCCCAAATATTTTAACTGGATCCCCGCCGCATACGAGACTACCCAACCGGAATGGGTATCCGAGCTGACAGAAGTGCAGCAGGCGGTGATGGAGCCGCCGTACGTTTACGGTCACCCGCTGATTAACGATGACGCTGAGACCGTGGAACGTCCGAGGCTGGATCAGCGACTGTAGGAGGCATCGCGATGCCCGAGGAAGTTGATTATGTCACGATGACCGACCGCGAGAAATATCTGTTTGACCTGCAGGGGTTTCTCGTCGTGAAAGGCTTTCTCAGCCAAGACGAAGTGAAGACAATCAACGATGCCTTGGACGCGAATGAAGACAGGCGCGGCGAATTTGGCCCGCCTCATCAGACCGCCGAAGGGCTGAAAGGGAAGTGGGACATCTTCAGGCTCTATTCCGGTCTGCTAACGTGGCCAAAACCGTGGTGCCAGCCCTTTCGTGACCTTTTGGCGCATCCCAATCTAATCCCCTACTGCAACACCATATTCGGAAGAGGGTGGCGCCTGGATCACGGTGTCGACGCCGCGAGTGCGGTGATTGGTTGCTCGGGACTCCACCTTCACGGCTACGGGGAGGCCGAACTTGACGGCACGCGTTACCACAAGTATCAAAACGGTCGAATACGCTGCGCCCTCACGGTCTTTCAGTACCAGTTGGCCGATGTCAACCCCGGCGATGGCGGCTTGGTGGTGATCCCCGGCAGTCATAAGGCAAATTTTCCACTTCCCAAACACATTCGTTACTACGAATACGATCGGGAGGTCGTGTACAATCCTCCAGCCAAGGCAGGCGATTTGATTATCTTTAACGAGGCGACAACTCACGGCACTATCCCGTGGAAGGGAGAAGGCGAGAGACGGGTGCTGTTTTTCCGGTACGTTCCAAAATACTTTAGTTGGGTTGCCTCGGCCTATCAAACAAGCCAGCCGGAATGGGTGTCCGAGTTGACCGAAGCCCAACAAGCAGTGTTGGAACCACCATACGTCTATAGTCACCCCTTAATTGAAGACGATGGCGAAACCGTCGTCCGACCTCGAACCGATCAAGCCATATAATAAAAAAGGTACTAACGTCACTTTTGCGATACTATGTTCACTAAGGATAGGTATTGTGAGAGAGTGTCCCCGCACACGATGAATCAGAATGTCCGTTTTCGACCCGTATACTCCGACGACCCTCAGCCAGTTTACCGACTCAAAGGAGGAATCTCATGCCAAAGCACGTCGTAACGGTGAAGGATAGGAATCGCATGGCTCACCTGCTTCAATGGGGTTTTGAAGGCTATATTCATAATACGGATTTTGAGCAGTCCGAAACCGAAATGCCTTTTAGAAGGATTCATCAGACCGCGTGTGTCAAACTGCCTCCGGTAGGTCCCGGGAACACCGAGGTCGGTTTCTACCTTGCGGCGAACTTCGGTGGACGAGCGGAGGTTGAAGCGCTCGAAAGTTGTGTGGTCACCATACAGGGGCCCGTATCCGAACACACTTTCGAACTACAAGAGCAGTCGTGGGACTGGTATGCAATCCCTGTCCCCGAATCGAACGAAGACACGGAAATCTATCTGAAGACCTCGTTCGGCGAACTCGTAGATTGGGAGAGAGAAAAACCCGTCATCTATCCGTTTCCACTAGCGTATTTGGGCGCTATCTCCTTCTACTCCGAAGAGACACCGGACGCGCGAATCGGGATCGAACCAACGATTGTTTCTTGGACAGACACCGACTTGGAAGCGGAACGTCGCGGCATTGACCTTGATGAAATCAACGGTAGGGAAGGGATGAATTTCAATGATCCGGATAGCTGGAGCCGACACGCCGATCACAACGTCTATTTCGGTGACATTCACATACATACCAACCAATCTCTCTGTGGATGGCCCAAAAACGGTTCTCAGGAAGAGAACTATCGGATTGCAGAGCATGAGGCGGGACTGGATTTCGCTTGCCTGACCGACCACGAGTATCAATCAGAATCTCAGTGGGAGCGATCCATCGCGCTCGCCAACTCAAAGAACAAGCCGGGTGAGTTTGTCACGCTCATCGGCAATGAGTGGACATCACTGGACTACGGGCATCGGAACATCTACTTCCGCGATGACACTGCACCGCAAATCAACCGCTACGACAGCCGTACCGACTCGCCGCCGAGGTTGTATCAATATCTGAAGGAGCTGGGGAAGGACGTTCTCGTTGTCCCGCACCATCCGGCGTATGCCCACCACCTGATGAACTGGCACTATCACGATCCGGAGCTATCGCCGCTGGTCGAGGTGAGTTCCAACTGGGGGAGTTCAGAACACTACGGGGCAATGCGGCAGGTCCCCGACAGAACCGTGCCGGGCTTCTACGTTCAGGACGCGCTCGCGCGGGGTTATCACTTGGGGTTCGTCGGCTCCTCCGACGGGCACAACGTGATGCCGGGACAATCGTGCATTGCGGGCGTTTACGCTCCGGAATTGTCGCGCGGGGCGATTTTCGATGCCCTCAAAGCACGGCGAACCTATGCCACCAGCGGCGCGAAGATTAAACTGAACTTCGCGATCAACGACTTCTTTATGGGCTCAATCATCACGGTGAATCAGTACACCATGGATGCACTGTTCCCGTTGAAGCTGATGGTAGGCGTGGAAGGAACCGCACCCATTGACAGAATCGAGGTAATTGGGAACGGTGTTGTCATCCGCACCTATGAGCACACGCATACAGGAGCGAAACCGAATCGAGCCGCGTTCTGCGCGGAGATTGAAAACACCGGCGTGAATCAATCCCAGACCAGCCGGTACTACTACGTTCGTGCCATTCAGACAGACGACCACCTGGCGTGGTCAAGCCCAATCTGGATTGACTTCCAAATGAACGAACGGCAGGACTTGTGATTGCCCGATTCGTCTAGTGCCTTGGTGTGGAGATACTGTTCTTCTAAACACCTGTCGTATGTCCAGTGTATAGGAGTATTGACGGGTGGGAATTTGCTCCCAATCTAACCACGACGCAAAACTGCCCCCTTCGCGCCAACAACCCAGCTCCGGTTCTTGTGCACATAAATGTCGAGCAGATTTGAATTCGTGGATGTCGGCTGGGTGGCCCACGTCTTGCCGCCGTCGGCGGTGTGCAAAATCAGCCCGTCTTCGCCAATCACCCATCCTTGTTGAGGAGTAACAAACGCCACGCTGCGCAGGGTTTTCTTCACTGACAACGTTTGACGCTCCCAAGTATTCCCACCATTGGTCGTGTGCAAAATCAAGCCGTTTGTGCCGACAATCCAACCGGTGTTTGCGTCGGTGAAAAACACTCCTAGAAGCGGCTGTTCCGTATTGCTATACTGAGGCAGCCAGTTCTTGCCGCCGTTCTGCGTGTAAGCGATGGCTCCCTTCTCTCCGACAGCCCATCCGTTCCGATTGTCGGCGAAATGCACTGCCCACAGATGCGAGTTCGATGGCGTGCGCTGCTTCTCCCAACGTCCGCCACCGTCAACCGTATGGAGAATTGTGCCATACCCGCCGATCACCCAGCCCTCGGTGGCACCGACGAAATGGATGTCGAGCAGCCCTTTATCAACTGGCGTCGCCTGCTTCGACCACGATTTTCCGCCGCTCCCCGTGTAGTGCACCTCCCCCATCCGGCTGACCGCCCAACCGTTTGTAGCTGTAGAAAAATGGACTTTGTTGAGAGCGTATCTAGAGATTGCTTTTTTAGGAGTTTGTTCGATCCACGTCAAACCGCCGTCTGAAGTTGACAGAACCAACCCCTCCGTGCCGACTGCCCATCCGCGCTTGGCATCAATAAAGTGTACCCCGTGCAGGTGCGCATCCGTTCCCGATTCGATGAGCCGCCAATTTTCGTCGCCTTTGTCCTGGCTGCACCCAAGATAACTGATAAAGCAAACGAAAACAATTAAAGCCCCAGAGATTCGTACAATCAAAATGTGTGCCTCCTTCATTTCATGAGTTTAAGACTACATAATTTCGGAAAAACTTGCCCTGTTGAACCCATGAAGTTGGATAGTTTATACAACGGCAAAGACTATTGCAATTTTCGTGACTGCCAGATACGAGAGCAATAGTCGCCCTAATCGGAGGCATAAGGAGAAATCCTACGTGACTTGATGGGCGCTGCTCCGTCCATAATTTGCACACAGCGCCCGAATTCTGGTCAATTGTGCTCGGATTACGTCCAACTAGCTCAAATGGAAGATTGCCATCTTGGTCTCGGTCATCTCTTCGACGGCGTACTTGGGTCCCTCTTTACCCATACCGCTCTCTTTGAGACCGCCGTACGGCATCAAGTCTGCACGCCATTGGGTTCCCCAATTCACCATCAAGTTACCGGAATCTACTTCGCGCACGAACCGCATCGCCCAATTGATGTTCTCGGTAAAGATGGCGGCACTCAAGCCGTAGTTGGTGTCGTTTGCGAGCGTGATTGCTTCGTCAATGTCGTTCACGCGCGTCACGCCAACCGCGGGCCCAAACACCTCGTCGCAGGAAATCTGCATGTCCGGCTTGACATCCGACAGGATTGCGGGAGTCACGAACTGGTCGTGTTTTTCACCGCCGGTCAACAGCTTCGCTCCGCCGTTGACAGCATCCCGAATCCAATCGCTAACGCGGGCGGCATCCGATTCGCGAATCATCGGACCCATCTTCGTCGGCTCATCAAGCGGGTCGCCGATGCTAATCTGCTCCACTTCGGATTTGAACGCGTCGAGAAAATCGCCGTAAATCTTGTCGTGAGCAATTACCCGTTGCGTAGAAATGCAGACCTGCCCGGCATTTGAATATCCCGACATGGTCGCCGCTTTCGCAACCTTCTCTGGGTCGGCGTCGGGCATGACAATCAGGGGTGAGTTTGAACCGAGCTCCATTGTCACCCGTTTTAAGCCGGCAACGTGGCAGATGTGTTCGCCGATGTCTCGGCTCCCCGTGAACGTGATCTTCCGCACGCGGCTGTCCGAGCAAAGTGCATCTCCGATTTCACTGCCCGCCCCCGTCACACATTGGATAGCTTCGGGAGGCGTACCCGCTTCCACAAAGAGTTCGACCAGTTTTAACGCAGACAGCGGTGTATCTGTGGCAGGTTTAAGAATGATCGCATTGCCCGCGGCGATGGCAGGTCCCGCTTTGTGGCAAACCAGATGCAACGGAAAATTGAATGGGCTAATCCCGGCAACGATGCCGCACGGTACACGCACGGTAAAGCCGAACTTCCCTTCTACTCCCGGCGCTCCTTCAAGGGGAATTACTTCGCCGTAAAGCCTTTTCGCTTCCTCCGCCGAGAGCGCAATAATCTCGGCTGCACGTGTTGATTCAATCCGTCCCTCGGCGAGAATCTTTCCCTCCTCCATTGTGATAATGCGGGCAAGTTCCTCGGACCGCTCGATCATCATCTCCGAGACTCTGTGCAGGATTTCGTATCGCTCGAATCCTGTCATCCGCGCCATAATCTTTGCGCCACGTTCCGCTGTTTGCAACGCCGTCTCTATATCAGCCGCATCGCCTTTGGGAACGGTATCAACCACCGATCCGTCGTAAGGACTCAGGACGTCAATTTTCTGCGATTTATCAACCCACTCACCACCAAGGTGCATTCTCATCGGTATTTCCTCCGTTATTATTCTTGCATGTTTATGGTCGGACAGTTGAAATGTGCTGTCCGATCCTAGTTTGAAAAGTGCGGGTATTCTGTTGAAGCCTGGCTGGGAAACAACTGAAATTGTTTCCGTCGCATATCGTGATATTTCTCCAAATTATCATCTCTAACCACGGTTGTCAATCTGAAATTCGAGTCTTCACCGGCGGACATCGTTTAGAGAAGAAATCACTCGTGAGAAGACACAGCGCCGTATGTTAACGAACGAATTTCCGATAGCACTGAAACGGCTTTTCCCTTGACCAAAGTTAATCCATCGGATAATGTATTACCAGATTTTCACGAGGTGTATCTCGCCAAAACAAGACGTGGCATTTCTATGACCCCTAATTACGAACTTCTACCCGTTTTGATGCAGTGGCTGCACGTCGGCTCCGTCGTATTGATGATTGGCGGTTTCTTCTTTCTGCGCGTTGTTTTGCTTCCGGCTGCCAACGCTCTACCCGACCCGCAGAAAACTCGGATAATTGAAGCCGCATTTCGACGATTCAGGGTAATTGTTTGGATTGCGCTTATCACGATCCTCGTGAGCGGTGTTTACAATTTTATAGTCTTCCTTATATCGACTGGCAATCAAACAGTGACCGACCCGAATGTGGCGCCAGATTACTCCATGTACATCGTGGTGCTTGGTGTTAAATTCCTCATTGTAACGCTTATCTTCATACTCGGGATTGCCCTGACCTTTCCGTACCCAGTGTACGCCCCCATTCAGAAGCATCCCGCCCCTTGGCTGAACGTGACCCTTATCCTAGGGCTCGTCGTTATCTTCCTCTCTACCTTCCTGCGCCGTATGTTCTGAGATCAGTCCTGCCGACTTTGGCGCTGTACTGAAATTGCGCCTTTACGTCGCTGTGTCGTCACAACCGCGAACCAACATCACTCAACCTCAAGAGTACGCTGTCCCATCACTTTCGCCAAGCTCTGACCGGTGGAATCCAATTCCCGTCGAATCTCGGCATCGGTCGGGGAAAGATTCATTGCTGCTCGATATTTTGCCATCGCCTTATCATACTCTCCGTGATTCAGGTTGTACAGAGCAAGTTGATTTTGGGTGCGTGCCAGAAGGTTCTCGATCTCGTCCCGAGTCAATCTGTGTGGAGGTTGGCGATTTAGCTGAGATTCAGTCGCCAGCATATTTTGATACGCGATTAGATTGGTTGGCGCGATAGCCAGTGCGGACTCAAATGCGCTTATCGCTTCCGCAAAGTTACGCCTTATAAGATAAAGATAACCGATGGAGTTGTGAATATCGACGCTTCTCTCAGCCTGTGGAATAGTCTCAAACTCCGTCAGAGCGGCGCTATATCGTCGCGCATCCAAGAGTTTGTTTGCACGAATTGTCCTAAGATAAGCCGACTCACGCCGCACCGAGTCGTTATTCGGTTGAATTCGCAATGCGCTCGTGAATGCCGCCTGCGCATGATCGAGATTGCCGGCGTGTTGATGCACGCGAGCGAGGCTTACGTGAAGATTTGCCTGCTGCGGCGCAACGGCTAGCGCTAGTTGCAGTTGTTTGATAGCCTCATCGTGCCGATTTTTCGTGTCGAGGTATTTGGCATATGTTGAATAAGCAACGGCGAGGTTATGTCGGGATTGACGTAGGTTCGGCTTTAGCTTGTAGGCAGATTGAAACGACTCAATCGCATCTGCATACGCATTCTGTTCGAGGTAGAGTTCCCCCAATCGGCTGTCCGCGTCACTATTGCTAGTTTCTAATGCTGCAAGTTCGCGGTAGCTGTCAATCGCCTCGTCGATGTTTCCCAGTTCGCGATGATGTTTGGCGCGTTGCAAAAGCGCGTCAATCAAGTTGGAGCGTGCAACTGCAAGCGTTGGTGCCAAAGCTATCGCGCGGTTATAAGCGTTTATGGCCTCATCCCATCGTCCCGCATTTCTCAACTTCACGCCGTGGTTATTGTGGCACTGTGCAAGTGCATCCTGAACTTCCCGATTAACAGGATTAGCCTCAAGTGCCTTTTCGTAGTACGAAATAGCCGTGGAAAAATCGCCGCGCCTCTCGTAACTGTCGCCCATCAGACGATAAACCGCGCTCGCGTCGCGGGCGGCAAATTGGAGTGCCTTCCGGAAATAGGCATCGGCTTGAGCGTGATTTTTGGCTTGAAGTGCCGCTATCCCTTTCTCTCTAAAGATTTGGTGAAGATTATGTTGTGCAGCAAGATCGTGCGAATTGCGATTAACCGAGTTTTGAAAAGCTGTGATGGATTCATCAATCTTCCCTTTTCGGTAATACATAACGCCAAGCGTGTTGTAGGCGTCGTGCGAAGGTGAATCTGCCAACACGTCATTGAGCAACTCGATGGCTTGTCCATAATAGCCAAAATCCTGGTAGACTTGGATTAACCTTTGGCGTGCAGGTTCGGAGGTCGGATCTAGCGCGAGTGCCGTCTTGAAATGTTCGATCGCTTCCTTGATATTTCCCTCGTCAACGGTTATCGTACCCAAAAGGTAATGTCGGCGGGCATCTGCGGAAGATCCATCAAGGCTTGCCTTGATTGTCTTAATCGCGATCTCATGTTGGGGTGTGTTCTGCGGTGTAGCGTATACTCGCAGAAGCGTATTAACATCTTGTGGGGAAGGTTGTTCCTTGCTGGAAGTGTGAAATTCGGCATCGCGCGAATCTGGGCTATGTCCCCACAATCCGACTGCATGCCCAAATTCGTGGAGGCAAATTGCGCGCAAGCCCGCCGCGTCGTTAACCTCGCCGAGCTTTGGCTCGTGCGGAACAAGGACAATCTCAACCCTAATGCGGTCTCCATCAAGACGTGTTAACTCGGCTTTGGCTCCTGTTACCTCGGCGATTGGCCAAAGTCCCGCTCTTCCCCAACTCACTCGAATATCGGCATCTTTGTTGACTTCCGTCTCCGAAAATCGGATAATCCCTCCCGACACCGATTCCCACTGGCGCATGCCGTAACGTATCGCGCTCAGATAGGCATCCGTCCTTAACATCGGGGATACGTAAACGCGGATAGGCATCTCGGTGAAACGCGCGATTCGTCCACTGGAAAAGATGGTAATGTAATCAAAGTAATCATCCCCCGTTACACCAATTGTCGGTAATCCGAAAACTGCCGAACAGAGGCAGACGAAAAATGCTATCCTTATAAGCGGTCGATTCGTACATTTCATTGGAAACCTCCGCCGAGTCCGAATCATTTACTTTCAGATACGGGACGATGGAATTGCAGAAACTCGATTGGGGCGCCATCATGAACGATGTAAGCGACCGTGACGCCTTCGATGGGCGTGGTAGGCTCAACGATGACTTCTGCATCCGCTACGGCAGCTTCAATGTCATCCACAACATAAGCGACATGCGGGAGCGTCTTTAGTATCTCCGGTAGTGGACTATCAGGTTCAAACCGCAACCAATCCACGCGGTACGGATTGCCCTCCAACCCCGACATGTGTAACTTGAACGCTTCCACGTAGGTCTCGTTCTCACGCGGGATGTCGGTTGGAATGCTCATGTGGTGAAACTTCAATTCCTGTTTCATTTTAAGGCGCCTTTATTCAGTTTTATCTGTCGTAGTCTAATCGGAACGACATCGGATACAACCGAAAATCATCGACGAAACGATGGTTCGATTGTAAAACAACTAAAGGTCAGGTCCATACAGCACCGCATCGTCGATTCGTTGATATTCGAGTATCTCACCGTCATCAAAAAGGATGCGCAGTTCGCGCTCGGCATTCTCGGGGCTGTCCGACGCATGAACAACATTATGGGTAATATCGATCGAGAAATCACCGCGGATACTACCCGGTGCAGACTCCATCGGCTTGGTCGCGCCGTTAATCACGCGGACAAGTTCAATGGCGTTATTGCCCTCAACCGCAAGCGCTACAATCGGATTTGATGTCATAAACTGCACCAAATAGTCGTAAAAGAATTTGCCGAGGTGGGGGGAATAAAGCTTCTCTGCTTTATCTTTGGGAAGGGTGAGAAGTTTGAGGCCAACCAGTTTGAGCCCCTTGCGTTCAAATCTAGTGATTATTTCGCCAATCAATCCGCGCTGAACCCCGTCCGGTTTAATCAGCACAAGTGTTCTTTCCTGTTTCATCTACTCTCCTACCAGGTAAATTATTGATATTTTCAAAACAACTCAGAACCTTTTTGAAAAGTCGTTTCGAGTAGAGCCATCATTCTAAAACCTATTATTGAATCAAGATAAACGCCGTAGACCAGTCTTTCTTAGCCCCTGTTTGAAGAATACAATTTGTAGGGTGCGCACTGCGCACCAGCCTCTAAAAGCCCCGGAGGGGATCAAGTGAGCGAATAGCGAATGCGATAGAGATCTTGAAGGTGTATAGAAACACCGAACCCCCACGCATCTAAGCCCCAGCGGGGATCAAGCGAGTGGATAACGAGTGCGATAGAGATCCCAAAGGTGTATAGCGAGCAATTGCAAAAACATGAAAAAAACTGTCTTCAAATGACGAAAAATGGCTTGGCTGCCGACTTTTTGAACAGATTCTTAGCTTCAGCGGGGCGACAGGTGTATAGGAGTCAGCAACAAAATTATGACAATAGCCTTTGCCCAAGTGTTCAAGAACGGTTTCGCCACCTATTTTTTAAACAGGATCTTAACGCGTTCTCATCAGCATGCGGAAAAGAGCAACACCGAATCGACATGACGAGACATGACGAATCGTCAATCGTTGACGGCCGCGCTCCTACGAAACCCGCTTGATACAGAAATCCTCGAATCGGATCCAATGTTCCCCATCCGGCGGTCCGTTGTAACACTGGATACTCACCTGATCGTCGCCCGGTGCAGGAAGTTCCCCCGTCGCCGCCGTTTGGAAACCTGCATCTCCATCGGTGCGGTACTGAGCCTCCCATGAATTAACCGTGACTACGAGACGTAATCGAACGCTCGCCGCGGGCATTGGCGCCTTCCCGGGAATGATGTATAATTCACCGTCAATCAATTCCTTCACCTCTTTGAACACTGGCTTGCCATCATTGTACCATGTGATTCCCGCTTGCTCGAATTGCTCCGTAGGACTAGTGTAATTAGTCACGGTCACTTCAATGGCAAATGTACCCTCATTGCGGTCGGGCGCAGCTCTGACCAACGCGTTTCTGACCGTATCTGCCTTGCCCGGCTCCACGCGAACTTCTAGCCCGCCATCTCTGATTTGCCAGAAATCCGAATGTTCCCGTATCCAAGACCAGCCAGAATCCACTGCGCCCTCAAACTTGTCCTCAAAAACGACCTGTTCGTCCGTTGAATTCATGCATACCTCTCTTTTTATTTGGAACTTGTGTTGTTGAACGCCTTGAATTGCCTCGTAATGATGATTCATCATATGTAATAAGTAATGCGCCGGGAAATCATTATTGCATTACTTATTACGCTTTACGCATTACCTCTTATTTTACTCCCGTATCAGGTCCTATGAGTCGGGTCAACTTACGTAGGTGCTGTAAATTGTTACATTGGTATCTAAATTTGGATGTGTGTTCATTTGGGGGTAAATGTGTTCGGCCATGGAAGAGGTGAAGTACGTTATTACCCCCGTGGCGTTACGTCCACCGGTTAGAGCTTGGAACTTCCAATTCAATGAAGATTATATCACGCCCACGGGAAGAGTAAAACATAAAATAGTGACAGTCTCCGCCCTACGAATCGGCATCACGGCGTCGTTCACCCAGCATAGCGCACCTGAAATTGAGGTGCACGTCGCACTTCGCCGCCCCGCTTGTGATTGACAAAGCTTCGACGTTTCACCGAAATACCGTTCAAATAGGAAGGCTGGCTGTGTCTTGAGAAACTGTATTGTACCAGTCTGGGCTACTGTCAAATCGGCACGGATTGCATTTTTGGCATATATACTAAATTCTATAACTTCGGCAGAATTTTAGCGTGACAAATTAAAAGGGAAGAAATTATCATACCTCTAATTCACCCAAAAAATTGGAGGTATAAAGGACAAACCGCAATTTGTCCGATGTTGCTATGGATAATTTCTTCCCAGAGATATGGATACCGTATTTGTTGAAGTTTCGTCAAGGGTTTTCTAAACCGACCTTTACCTATTTCGTCGGTTTCATCTTTTCGTTGTTAATCGGACAAAGCCGAAAATCTCACATCGCTGATACATGTATTTTCGTTGATAAATCTCTATCCGGTTGGCACCGGTTTCTGTCGACCTTCCAGTGGGATTTGTCAAAAGTCATCGAATCTATGATTGACCTGCTTCTATCTGAACTTGGCGATTCATTGAGTTATGCCGGTCATCTGCTACTTGCTGTTGACCCGACAATGGTAAAAAAGGGGAAGGGAAAAATGAGTGGAGTGCAAAAGTGGCAACAGAATTCAACACACTCCGATAAGCAAGTCATTGGTCATCAATGGATAATAGCTGGCTTTCTGGCACGTGTTAAACATCAATGGCATTGCTTACCCGTCATTAGTAGATTGATTTCAGGCAAGAGCAATCCGTCCCATTTCGTTGTGGACACACAAGGCAATGCTCAACCGATGGGTATAATCGCCGCTGTGCTTGCTGTTGTCTTTTTCGTCAAGAATAGCGTCAAAGCAAAACCGTTGTGTGTTGTAGCCGATGCCTTCTTCTCAAAAGCCAACTTCATCAATCCACTGGTTGAGCAAGGGATTACACTCGTCACTCGTTTGCGTCATGACGCCGTTGGGTTTCTCTCACCATTCTACTGTGGACGTGGACGACCGCCCAAGCGCGGCAAATGTATCAAACTCGCCAAGTGCTTCAAACAGACCACAACTGCTTGGCTATATGGAAAGCAGTGCCAAGTGCAGTATGTCGTCATCGACCTCTTTCTGCGTGATGTTAAACACAACGTCCGTGTGGTCATCGCTGACGGAACAAACCGACCTATCCTTCTGGTCTCCACTTCTCTCGATTTGTCGCCGACTCAGATTCTTGAGATATATGCCGCTAGGTTTTCAATCGAAATCACCATCCGTGAACTCAAACAACACTTTGGTTTGGGTGACTATCAATCAACTACTACCTTAGCCTTCTTGCGGTTCACGCAACTTTGCTGTATTGCTGCGAGTTTGGCTCGACTCGTCTTATTGAAGCACCTCTCATCTGAAGGAATTCATGAAACCGATAGTGAATCAACTGCTCCATCAACCATTTCTTCAGTCCGCCAACAACTAAGACGCTTTGTCATGCGCCAATTGATTCTCAACAAGTCCGCACAGGGTGCGGATTTGACCAAATGCCATATTGACATTGAGGCAATTTGCCGTGTCGCTGCTTAACGCTGCTTAACAATGATGTTTCCGATATATCTCAATCAACAATGCCCTGCTTTTTCTGCCGAAGTATAGTTCCTTATGGTGTTATTAAAAGTTTTTGGGAAGATTCAGACTGGCAAGAAGCCTTTGACAAGAAAGGATACGGGTTGTTGGAAATTGAGTCAGATTTTAAAGATTATGAAGTGAAATTCTTGATGGTGGAGATGAAGCTTCGAGACGCACGAGATAAAAAGGAAATAATTAGGGACTTAGTAGTTCACTGCTTTGTGGTCGATTTGTTTGCTTTTCTCTTCTTAATTAGGATTTACAGTGCACCATGATGTTGTCTTTGACAGAATATATCGATAGTCAAACAATTCTGGTGGTCAGGTGAAGCATTCATCAAAAAATCTCATGAAAATCTCATCATCTTTTCTGCGATTATATTTCCAGCAAGACTCCATGATATACAGGGGCAGCCATTTCTTGCTGTAGTGATGATGCGTTCCGTGGAATGACCTCTTGACACCAGCCCAAAATGACTCAATGGTGTTGGTGTGAGTGACGCCGTCCTCAGAAACATATCTCTCTTGGTGATGGATAACATGTCTTTCAATATCTTCGTCCAGACTATTGTAAGAGCGAAATTCATCAGTCATAAGAATAGACTCATCAGGATTGCTAAGGATAAATTCTCTGATATTTTCACCCGATAGAACCTTCATGAATTTAGCAACCACCCGACCGCCTCTCTCGACTACGCCGATGACAGGAGATTTATTCGTGCCTCTACCTCTCTTAGATTTTGCTCTGGGTTTGCCACCCACATAGGTTTCGTCCGCTTCAACTATCCCTTTCAGCAATTCATCATTATCACTCATTTTCTCACGGATACGCATTGCCATATACCAAGCGGACTTTTGATTCATGTCCAAGTCACGAGCAAGTTGACAACTTGATATGCTTTTCTTGGCATTGGAAAGCATTGAGATAGCTAAAAACCATTTCTGAAGAGGTATCCTGGTCCCATGGAAGATTGTTCCTGCTGTAGCCGAAAAGCTAGACCCACAATCGTAGCAATTCCAACCGTTAGCAATTTTGTGCTTGTTCTTGCGTCCAACTTTTTCACTGCCACAGTGGATACAGCACACACCGTGCTTCCAACGTTTTTCCTCTATAAATCTGAGACAAGATTCTTGGTCTGGAAACTCGTTCATAAGATTCAAAATGTCCATAGCAAACTCCAAAGGGAAGAATAGTCACTATGGACATCTACGTGTAACGAAAAGATTTACCACATTTTACTAACGTTTTATGTTTGAAATCTGTCTAAAAGTTACAAAATACTAATTCCGAATAATTAAGACTTATTGGAAGAGATGGCTTTCATCAATGGGTATTACGCAGTCGACCTTTCTGAGTACACAGTCTAGTCGAATGCCCGTTAGAGAGACAATTAGCAATTTCCTGTCGGAGAACAATCAGATGTAAAATTTTCAGTAATTTTAAGGGTTGACTTCTGTTTCGGTCATCTCCAATAGTGAGGACGAACGGTGTCCAAGTGATTACGGTATCTGAAACCTCTTGTCTTCTTAAATGTCAGGCACTGACACCCACGCTCGACAGAGCGCGTCGGCTGCACTGGCACGCGAACCTGCGACCAGCGGTCAATGCCACATGGGGCCCGACCATTCGCAATTGGAGATTTTCCACGAATCGAAGCACGGCGTGCTGTACAACGCTCAGTAAGCGAAGATGGATCTGCACGCCGACCCCAAACGCCTATCCACTGCGGACATGCCGGTACCGAAATGTGCCTCCTAACACTTGAGCGGGTTGGACAGCTTGAAAGTGAGGCACGACACGACGGAGCGGCAATCGTATTGGCTGTTTGCTCCGGTGTTGCAGAAACGACCTACCTTCCACCAGGGACAGGCTGCAATGAAGGCGACCTGTATGCTGTGCCACACGCAGTCGAAAGTCGAACGGTTCTATCAAGAAGCCGAAGTCGTGCTGCAAGACACGAACGCCAAGATTGAGGAAGCGAAGGCGCTAATGGCTGCGCTCCGAAATGAGGAGCTTCTCACGCCCGACCCGTTTGACGAGCCGATAGAGTTTATCTATTTCGGCCTGTGGCACTACTACGGGCGGACGGCTAAGCATGGCGCATCATGGGCGGCGCAGATTTCGTGCAGTGGCACGGGAATTACGAACTGTTGCTAAAGATGACAGAGATTAAGCAAATTGCGACCGAACTCCGAGAACGCTACATTAAATCCTATACTCCGCAGTTGTGAGCACCGATTGAGTTAATTTATGGTATCCTTCTAGTAATCACTTCTTAGGAGGAGCCTTAATGACACAATCTACCTTCGTCACTCAAAGTATAGATCATCTAGGTATTGTTGCTGGCATTTGCCATCAAATCGGCTTAGTTGAAACAATTGATACATTCATAGGTCAAACAAAGCGTAAAGTCTCTGTAGGTCAAGCGGTGATGGCTATGATACTCAACGCTTTGGGCTTTGTGGGTCGTCCACTCTATTTAACGCCCGAATTTTTTTCCACTAAACCGGTCAATTTGTTGATTCAGCCGCAAATGCAAGCTAGCGACTTCAATGATGACAGTCTAGGACGTGCCTTAGACACCTTGTATGAAAAAGGAGTGACCGAGGCGTTTGCCACGGTGGCGAGTAAGGCCTTAACCACTTATGGGGTGGAGCATCGCTTTGTGCATCTTGATAGCACAACGTTCAGTCTTCATGGCGCCTATGAGGCAGACAGCGATGACGAAAATGCCATTCAAGTTACGCATGGCTATTCGAGAGACTATCGCCCCGATTTGAAACAAGTGGTCGTCCATCTGCTTTGTTCTTATCGATCCCAGATTCCAGTGTGGCTAGAAACTCTAGATGGAAATCAGGCTGACAAAACCAGTTTTCCTAGCACTATAAATTCTTATCTGACGCAACTTCAAGAGGGCGAAACCCCTTATTTTATTGCCGATAGTGCGCTATATACAGCCAACAACCTCCGCACATTATCAAACGTCCGATGGATATGTCGAGTGCCAGAAACAATAAAGGCTGTCAAACAACTGTATCAAACCTTCTCAATAGAAGCCATGCAACCGGCAACTGAAAACGGCTATCGTTACCTCTCCATTGAAAGTAGTTACGGCGATGTGGCGCAAAGGTGGTTGCTTGTCTACTCACAAGCGGCTTATCGTCGAGAAGTTGCTACTTTGGAGAAAAAGATTGCCAAAGAACGCGAAACTGCAAAAAAATCGCTTCGTCAATTGAGCCATAAAGAATTCAACACCCAGATTGCCGCCAGGGAAGCGGTCTCCACTCTTTCTGCCGGGTGGCGCTATCATGAACCTCAAATTGAACTGATTGACATTGCTCATTACCCAAACCCAGGGCGTCCAACCAAAGAACAATCTCCGACACGAATCGGTTTTCAAGTTGTTGGTCAGGTTGTTGAACAGCCACAGGCAATTGAACAAGCCAAAAACAGTAAAGGTAAGTTTGTCTTGGCAACGAATGAATTAGATGCCATATCTCTTGATGACGCCACGATACTTTCAGCGTACAAAGGTCAGAACGTTTCGGTAGAACGTGGATTCCGATTTCTCAAAGACCCGTTATTTTTTGCCTCCAGTCTATTCTTAGAAAAACCACAACGTATTATGGCGCTTTTAATGGTGATGGGACTGTCGCTACTGGTTTATGCGCTAGCAGAGCGTTGGGTTCGGTCTGAACTAACCCGGCAGGGACGAACCATTCCCAACCAAGTCGGCAAGCCCACGCAACGCCCAACGCTACGACGTATTTTTCAAGTTTTCGAGGGTATCGATCTTTTATTGATACACCAAGCCAATCAAACACAGCAACTGGTAGTAAATCTTAAACCCATTCATCATCAAATTCTTGACTTGTTCGGACCAGAAGTCAAAAAATGTTATATTCCCGATGAATAACTGCGGAGAGTAGGTTAAATAAGTGGCTAGGCAAGTGTCCAGTGTTGCTGGACAGTTTCATCGTCATTAACCTGACTATTCTGGCTATTGATGTATTAAACCTTCACCTATAATGATAAGGAGAATTCAATATGAAAACGGTGCTGGCGTCTGTTATTCTTCTCACTCTGATTTCACTCAACGCGTTTGCTCAAGACTCCCCGCAGTGGGGATTGCCCGACGACGCGCTCGCACGGCTCGGTAAGGGCGTCATTTCGGGTAACATCGTTTATTCGCCGGACGGTTCACGCCTCGCCGTTGCCAGCGGCATTGGCATCTGGGTCTACGACACGGCAACCTATGAGGCGGTTTTCCTGCTCTCCGGTAATACAGAGGAATTGACCAGTGTCGCATACGGCGATAAGACGATTGCGAGCGGAAGCGGCTGGGAGGACGACAATCTACGGCTATGGGACGCGGTCACGGGGGAGGAAAAACTCGCGCTCTCGGGAGCGTCTTTTGAGATCGAAAGCGTTGCGTTGAGTCCGGATGGGAAGACGCTCGCCAGTACGGATTACGATGACATTCGACTTTGGGACGCAGCCACGGGGAAGGAGAGGCGCACGATCGAAACCACGGAAAGTGTCGCCAGCCTCGCATTCAGTCCGGACGGCGAGACGTTAGCCAGCGGAGCCGACTATCCGGCTGGCGCCATCCGCCTTTGGGATGCAGCGACCGGCACAGAGAAACTTTCCATCACGGAGGATTTGGACAAGGTAGAATACCTTGCTTATAGTTACGATGGAGCAACGATCGCCAGTGCGGGTGGCTGGTCTGACCCGAACATCTATCTCTGGGATGCCGCAACGGGTGAACTGAAGCAAACCCTCAAGGGCGAAGAATATGGCGAGGTTACAAGCATAGCATTTAGCCTGGACAGCGCCACGTTAGCCAGTAGCGGCGGATTTTTCGACTCTGACATTCGTCTCTGGGATGTGGAGACGGGGCAACAGAAGGGTTCACTCACCGGTCATATCTCGGATGTGGTCAGCCTCGCGTTCAGTCCCGATGAAATCACCTTGGCAAGCGGCAGTGAGGACGGCAGCATCCGGTTCTGGGATGTTGAAGAAGTTGCAGAGAAAGGGAAAATCACCGGTCATACCAGCGGGATACACCGCCTCGCTTTCAGTCCGGACGGCAGTACGCTGGTTACCGTCAATCGCCATACCGTCGAACTGTGGGATGCCACAACCGGCAAATTCCGGAGCACAGCCACCGAAGAAAATTTCATCTTTCGTGCGGGTTTGAGCGGCGACGGGGATATGTTCGCCATCCAGGAGGTTCTCGGATCCATCAGACTGTTGGATCTCTCGAGCGGCGATACCACGACAACACTCACCGGACATACCGATATTATAAGTGCGATAGCAATCAGCTTGGACGGTGCCACGGTTGCCAGCGCAAGCGGACCTTTATTTGGGGACGGGGAGCATTCCATCTTCATCTGGGATGCCGACACGGGCGCACACAAGCATACACTGCCTGGTCATACCGGGCCGATAGACGCCCTCGCGTTCAGTCCAGATGGGGTGTTGCTCGCCAGCGGAAGTCAAGATGCCACCGTGCGTTTGTGGGACACGGTTTCGGGTCTTCAAGTGATTGCATTCGAACTTCACACCGATGCAATCACCAGCTTAACCTTCAGTGCGGACGGGGGCGCTCTCGCAAGCGGGAGTAGGGATGGAACGGTTCGACTATGGAATATCGACACCGCAGAGAGTGAACACATGCTGCCTGTAGACGCAATTTGGCCCCTAAGCGTAGCCTTCAGTGTCGACGAAGATACGCTTGCCGTGGGCACTGCCGAGAATACCGTCGAGTTTTGGGATACAATGACGGGCGATCGTCAGGCTGTGCTTGGCGGACATACGGGGAGTGTCAACGCTCTGGCGTTCAATCCCGTGAACGGAATGCTTGCCAGCGGGAGCAACGACGGTACGGTGCTGTTGTGGGATATAACTCTCGATACAGAGGTTACCGTTCTGAAGGGCGATGTCAACAAGGACGGGGTGGTGAACATACTGGACTTGGTGTTGGTCGCGACTCGGTTGGGGAGTACGGGTCCCAACATCGCGGACGCCAACGGCGACGGAAACGTCAACATCTTGGATCTGGTGTTGGTCGCGGGCGAGATGGTCATCGCCCCCGCCGCGCCGTCAATCCATTCAGGCGATATGGCGCTGTTAAGCCCGAGCGAAGTGAAACAATGGCTGGAAGAGGCACGCGGATTGGGTCTCAACGATGTCACCTCACTGAGGGGGATTCGGTTCTTGGAACGCCTGTTGGCGGCGCTTACGCCGAGAGAGACGGCGCTCCTGCCCAACTATCCGAACCCGTTCAACCCGGAGACATGGATACCCTACCGGCTCGCAGCCGATGCGGATGTCCGAATCTTGATCTATGACGGCAGAGGGGTCTTGGTGCGGCAGTTGGACCTGGGGCGTCAGCAGGCGGGGCATTACATCGACAGGGGACGTGCAGCACACTGGGATGGTAAAAATACGCAGGGCGAACAGGTGACAAGCGGCGTGTACATTTATCGTCTAGCCGCGGGCGATTTTTCGGCGTCGCGCCGCATGGTCATCGTGAAGTAGATTGATATGGAATGCGGTGAGAACGCCAGTCCAGTCTGTAACTCGCGGCATTCCATCTATTTACTCTAAGAGCCTGTTTGAATAATCATTTTTTTTCATTCGTAGGAAGTTCTTTCATGTTTTTGATGTTGTCTGCTACGTACCTGTGGGATCTCTATCGCACTCGCTATCCACTCGCTTGATCCCCGCTGGGGCTTGGGTACACGGGGTTTTGGCGTTTCTACACACCTTCAAGATCTCTATCGCGTTCGCTATTCCCTCACTTGATCCCCTCTGGGGCTTTTAAATGCCGGTGCGCAGTGCGCACCCTACAAATGTACTTTTCAAACGGGCTCTAAACAGAAGAGTCCCCTTTTCTTCTTTACTCAGTTGCGATGAATCATGTAGTATGTCAACTGTCGCGGATTGAGTGATTGTATGACTACCACCTCTTGGACGCATGTTGTTCGTGCATCTGATTCAGGAAGACCGTGTTTTTCTGTGATGTGTGCAAGTGAACCTAGGCCCATTTTTTCGACGGAAAATAAGGAGATTTAAGTAATGTGAGCCGGATAATTCTGGTCGAACTTCGACGCCTGAAGTGCGTGAAAGAGAGCCTCGTGGGGAACTCTATGGGAACCCTATTGCCTTAGGGTATCTATCGCGCTGAGATCTCTATCGCGTTCCTTATTCAGTCACTTGATCTATCCACTCGCTTGATACTACAGTCGAGCCGGCTGATTGCGCCATACAACGCACATGGCACTCCGCCGGAGTGCAGAGATTGGACGCATCATGGTTCTATTGACATTACACAGGATTTACTATCGCGCTCCCTATTCAGTCGCTTGATCCTCTGGAGTGAAAAGCACTTTATGAGAGATTGACGCTCCCAACGATCCTTCCGGCGACTGGAGGCGATGTGACTGCTCAGTGATGCCTGGCGCTTCACGTATGATGCTCGACAAGAAGACGCCTCATGAGGTGTATTTCCAGTAACTTTAGACGTTGAAACGTAGCCGGATTAGATAGCCTTTACACCTTAATCTTCGTTCATAACTGTCTAAACATTGGGGGTAACTCAGATTCTAATCTCCAAGATTGCTGTAACCACATGGATCCATTTTGGAAAGATGTCTATTATTCTGTCCTCGACAAATCCGGGGGATGTCGTTCTTGATCCGTTTGCTGGTTCAGGAACAACATTGGTCGTTGCCAGTCAACTCAATCGGAAGTCCATTGGAATTGAACTCGACCCCTTCAACGTCGAAATCATCCGCGAGCGGCTTGCCGAGGAAAGAAAGGCCGATGATGTTTCACGCTTTCTTGAGGACTATGCGTGCACTGAGGGCTTTGAAGCAATTTGCGGCCAAAGAAAAACTATATCATCAGGATCATCAGCAACGAAACAGATAGGACTATTTGAGTCGCATCAGTAGTTGGCTCGCAACTTCATTGTGGAATCTTCCAAACTAACCTTTTATCAACATGAGGCTCAATGATAGCAATTATAGACTACGGTGCAGGCAACCTGACAAGCGTTGAACGCGCGGTCGCCTACTTGGGGTACGACGGCAAAATCACCGCCGATGCGGATACCATCTTGTCATCGGAGAAGGTCATTTTCCCGGGGGTAGGTGCCGCGGGCGCAACAATGGACAACCTCAACGCTCAGGGACTCGCAGATGTATTGAAGACGTGCTACAAAACCGGCAAGCCGATGCTGGGAATATGTATCGGCATTCAAATATTGTTTGATTATAGCGAGGAGGGGGACACCGAGTGCCTCGGGATTTTGCCGGGAATCGTTAACAAATTTGAAGCGACACCACAACTGAAAGTACCGCAGATTGGCTGGAACGAGGTGTGTCAGACCGAAACGCACCCGATTTTCGATGGGGTTCCCAATCCCGCACACTTCTACTTCGTTAATTCGTACTATCCCATTCCGGCACAGCCCACCGCCGTCATCGGCAAAACAACTTACGGTGTCGAATTTTGTAGCGTGGTGGCACGCGAAAACCTGATCGCAACCCAGTTCCATCTGGAGAAAAGTGGTCGAGTGGGGTTGAAGATGCTCGACAATTTTTTGCAGAGCAAATGACAACCTTTCTGCTGTCATGCCTCGTCATATTCATCAACTTATTTGTTTACGGGTCACGCATTCCTCAGTATTACGATGTCGCATCTCACCTCTATTACGTCGTAATGATTCTTGCCGCCAGATATGATACGCGCTTGGGGCAGCGGATCCTGCTGACACTCACAACTACAGCCAACTGGTTATTTGTTCTCCGCCATATCAATCAGCAAACGCACTGGATTGTCGCCTCAGCAGTGGTGGCGACCTTGTATCCTTTCATCGCTTATTTCGTCGTCCGCACAATCAGACAGCTAAATGCGCAGCGCCTCACGACCGAGAAACAGATTGGTCGGATAAATGCGGCGAACACGGACCTCGAGAAACGCATCAGAGACCAGTCTACCCTTTTCGAGGTCAGCGAAGCCGCAAGCGCCGATCTAGAACTGGAAGAGTTGTTTCAACGGGTGATAAGGATTCTTTCAGATCGATTGGGCATTTACCGTGGTACCCTGCGACTAGAGAGGAATGGCGAGCTGGTGAAATGCGCCGAAGCCATGTTGGGGCTTACTTCGGCGGAAATCAAGCGCGGCACCGATAGCCAAATTGACGAAATCCAGCAAAGTGTATTGTCTTCCGGGGAAGCGATTGGCGTACCTCACAGTCGTAAACCACTAAAACAGCTGGAACTCCCCAAGGCGCGCTCTGTTCAATCCAAAGATCGTATAGCGTTCTGGTGCATTCCGCTGATTGTCGATGAAAAGGTTGTCGGAACACTCACCATTGACAAGGGATCCGACAGATTCGCCACGGGAGATGAGGTTCGGCTTCTCACGATTATTGCCGCCGTCTTGGCTCAACGGGTTAAGGTGCAGCAGATGATAGATGCCTTGGTTCAGTCGGAGAGACTGGTGACGCTTGGTAAATTGGCAACGACAGTTGCTCATGAGGTCAGGAATCCGTTGGGTGGCATCCGTGGCGCAACTCAGTTGCTCCAAATGTCTGATGACGAGCATGAATCGAATGGCGAAATTCACGAATACACGAATGTGATTATCAACGAAGTAGATCGGCTGAATCGTGTGATTGAGCAACTCTTGGCTTTTGGCAAACCGCATACGCTAACGTTTGAACCATGCCCCATACGGGACTTGATTGATGAAAGTATTTCGATCTGCGAGCCTGAGTTCAGCCAAAACCGTATCCGCGCAGATTTCAGCCACGACGAGAATTGCCCGGCTGCACCGATCAACGCTGACGGGTTAACGCAGGTTTTCCTGAATCTATTCCGGAATGCGATCGAGTCGATGGAAAACGGCGGTGTACTGTCGGTCCGAACCTGCTACGATAGAGAGAAAAATGCGATCCAAATTCGCATTCAAGACACCGGACGAGGTATCTCTCCTCAACAAGCCTCTCAACTCTTTGATCCCTTCTACACCACGAAGCAGAAAGGCACCGGCTTGGGACTTTCGATCAGTCAACAAATTGTCGAGGAGCACGATGGTACAATTGAAGTCGATGTAACCCAACCTCAAGGGACGGCGTTTGTTATTACACTTCCGACACCGGTTGACAAGGCGTAGACGTTTTTCATCTCGGATCGGGCGTCACTGATTCATACCCAAAAAACTATCTATGAAACACTCTATTCTAATTGCCGATGATGATGACAGCATCCGGTTTGTGCTAACCAAAGCGCTTGAGAAGGAAGGACATCTCGTTCATGTCGCGCGGAATGGGAGCGAAACGCTTGCATGCCTTGACGTGGAAGCGATAGACGTAATCCTCCTCGACATCTTTATGCCGGATGCAAACGGATTAGAATTAATCGAAAATATCCAAGCAATCAATAATACAGCTTCGATTATCGTCATTACCGCCCATGGTACCACTCAAACGGCGATAGATGCTGCCAAACGCCGCGCTTACGATTACCTTACAAAACCGTTTGACATCAACTCGGTAGTGTCGATGGTGTCCCGCGCCGCAAATGCGGCGGACCAAGCAAATGCATCCGTGAAAGCGGGTAACAGGACAGAAAAGGAGGATGGTCGGCCGGGCCAGGACACTGAGGCGAAAGCAACGCGGCTAGTGGGTGAAAGTCCAGCCATGCATGCGGTGTACCTCGTTATCGGACGTGCTGCTGTTAGCGACGAAACTGTCCTCATTATGGGAGAGAGTGGAACAGGCAAGGAACTGGTCGCGCGAGCAATTCATGAGAATAGCAGTAGGGCAGACAGCGAGTTTGTTGTTGTTGACTGCAGCGCCATTCCGCCAGCATTAATCGAAAGCGCGCTCTTCGGGCATGTCCGGGGTGCATACACCGGCGCCGAGGTGGCTCGCCAAGGGAAGTTTGAACAGGCTAGCGGAGGTACAATTTTTCTTGATGAGATTGGGGAACTACCAATCGAAGTGCAGATGAAGTTGCTGCGGGTTCTACAGGAGCGAGAGGTTGAACCCGTTGGCTCGAATGAAACGCGTCAAGTCGATGTTCGCGTCGTTGCGGCTACAAACCGACAACTGGAGCAATCTATCCAAGATAGCAGCTTTCGGAAAGATTTGTATTATCGACTTAATATCATCCCGATCTATCTGCCTCCTCTGCGTGAACGCAAAACGGATATTCCCGACCTGATCGATTTCTTCATTGCTCGGTTCGCGGAGGAATACGCGCAGCCCAAAGCGACGATCTCCTCCGAAGCGTTCAAGCGGCTTATGGCTTACGATTGGCCGGGCAATATCCGAGAACTTGAAAACACGCTTAAGCGAGCATTGGTGCTGTGCTCGGGTCGTGTACTCTTACCGGAGCATTTTCCGACGTTTGCGGAAGGCGAAAGTTATCCGTCGGCTTTGGAGGGATCGACACTCGAGGGACAACTGCGCATACTTCTGAATGAGTGGGTGAGTCAAAACTTTGAGTCAGACCAATCCGAGGGTGAACTTTATTCCAAAATACGCGCTATTTTTGAAAAGCCGCTGTTCGAGATTGTCCTTAAGCAAACCGGCTGGAATCGGAGCAAAGCGGCGGATATTCTGGGAATAAACCGAAACACGCTGCATTCCAAAATGGATGAACACGATATCAAGCACTAGACCGCATCAGATTTTGACTATTATCGCTTGACACCGTTGCCGCAACTATATAAGATTTTAGGCACTATCCAAAGGATGCCAAACACCTATGGACATTGGGAAAGTCATCGGGACCGTTGTGGCAACTCGAAAGGACCCCAGCCTGAATGGCACGCGGCTATTAATTGTACAGCGCCTTGACGGAAAGGGCGAATCTATAGGGGAACCGATCGTCGCTACAGACACGCATTGCCAAGTGGGCCGCGGAGACACTATCTATATGGTCACAGGCGGAGACGCGGTTGGAGTGGTACCGGGGCGGAGGATGCCCGTTGACGCGGCTATTGTCGGGATTGTTGATTCGATTAGCCATGTGGAGAGACCGTCCGGTAATGAGGAGGCGTAAGCATGTATATCGCCAAGGTCGTCGGAAAAGTAGTGTCGGTCATCAAACACACCGCTTATGAAAATCGGACGCTGTTGCTTGTGCAACCACTAAGCGTGAAGTCTCAGCTTGTTAGGACGCCCACCATCGCCGTCGATTATGTTGGGGCGGGAGAAGGTGATGTCGTGCTTGTTGGCGCTGGCCCGGGGACGGCTGAAGAGGTTTTCGGAATCCAAAATGCTCCGATACGTGAACTGGTAATGGGAATTATTGATCGGTTTGATATGTCGGCAGATGTAGAAGCAAATGAACTTGACACCACCGAGAATCGCCCTATTGCCAACTCGCGATGCTAGCGTTCCAATTTCCAATTATATAAAGGTGCCGGATTTTGTTTATTCCATTGGGTAGTTTTCGATCGGACGAGCAATCGGTGAGACCGCGGGTTGTTCAATGTCTGATCTTCTTTAATCTATCAGTTTGCGTTTACCAACTCTGTCTATACTATGACGATATCTCCTTTATGATGAGGTACGGCGCAGTGCCTCGGGATATCGTCACTGTTATTGACTCAGTACCGTTCTTTCCAGTTATCCTTCCCAATCTTCTTCACCCAAATCTGATTACTTCGCTTTTTCTCCATGATGCCCGAGTCATGGAGGGCGGATTGATTCACATCATCGGAAACATGCTGTATCTGTCAGCGTTTGGTCCAAACTTGGAAGCTCGGATTGGACATTTCAGGTTTCTTGTTCTCTACCTGTTTTCGGGTGTCACCGCCACGCTTCTGTACGTGATGGTGCATTATGATTCCACTATTCCGTTGATCGGCGCAAGTGGCGCCGTTGCCGGGGTTATGGGGGCACACTTTATTGTTTGCCGAGAGTCGCACATCCGGTGTTTGTGTCTAATTTTCATCCGCTATCTGCCCGCCGGTGTGGTACTTCTACCGTGGATCGTTATTCAAGTCGTGAACATCTCGCTTTCCTACCATGGTGCGCCCGTGGCTTGGTTAGCACACATCGGTGGGTTCGGAATGGGAATCTTTTGCATCAAGAAACTCCTGTGGTTCCCTCTTCAAGCGCGGCCTGAAAGCAATCGGCGCGTCGTAACTCAGAAAAAACCCGAATGGACTGCTCAAACACCGCTCATGTCACCTGTGAGGAGAAGGAGATGATGTCGAATAAACTTAACGCGTGTTGGATATTGCTGGCTTGCACTATGCTATCAGGCTGTTTTTGGGCGTCGGTGCTCTCGACAGATTGGAGCGAAAATATCGCACTCACCTCGTTTGGAACTCAAGCCACTCATCCGGCGCTGAATGACGGAAAACGCGATACGATTGCCACGGCTCCGTTAAGAAATAAGGAGCGAGTATTTATAATTAAGTTCGATTCGATTAAGCCGGTGCGAAGGATTGTCATCCACAACTACAACCTGTTTCGGTTCGACGTGGAATATAGGGACACGAAAGCCGCCGAGCCCGCGTGGAAGCATGCACATGCCGTGCGTCAGAGACGTGGTGTGAAAGACCAACGCGCTCAGCCAAAGTTTGTAATCGATCGACTCAACTTTGAAACCGACGTTATCCGCATCAAGGTCACCCGTACAGTCGACGATAGGGTGATTTCAAAACCCATACCCGATCCCGATGACATGATTGTTGATCACATTCGCCGGACGATCGGCGGGCGTTATGTCGAATATTTCCGAGTTATTGCACCATCAATTGCGGCTGTGAACGAGATAGAGGTCTATCATCTGGCTGCGGAGTAATCGGTTGCCACCCACCACGCGCTCTCCACATTTTTCAGAGCACGGTCTGCCGAAAATTCCCATAGGGATCAAGTTAAGCGTTTTAGGGTACAAGTCACGCGGTTTCAATGTCGTAAACTGCTAATTTCCATGTAAACTTGGACGAGGGAATACCAATCCATTGATTGATGGGTGCGCCACAGAAGATGATTTATGGCACTCGTTTCCGTAAGGGCGTGGCCCGGTGCGGTTGGAAACCGCACCTACCGTATGGGGTGCGACGGAAAACCTTACCGATACTAGACGAACTCCCCTAACTTGATCTCTATGCGGTCTGCCGAAAAATTCCCTTCCAGAATCCTAACACGAAACGAAGAGCTATCCTTAACCGAATCAATAAATAACTTTTGGCAACCTCTGTCAATCCCCGTTGTAGATTGTAACCGCCACGCCTTGCCACCATGCGGCTCCGGTAGTTGCCGGAGAGTCGTAGGCAAGCGTCGAGTAGTGCGCAATGGAGCCTAGATTCCCAGACGTTGCTGCGAAAGGAGTGCCCCCGTGACAGACTATCAACCAATTGACGTTTCCGCACAGTGCAATGCGGGGTTGGAAGTGTTGGAAAATGGCTCGAATGTGCCGATCGGTGCGCAGAACTTTCGAGGTTTACCGTTTCTCGTAGGGACAGAAGCGGCGGATGCTGATAGGTGTTTCATCCTGTTCGATGGTAAGTCAAAGAGCACTATCATTCCCATAAACCGGTCTGCCCGTCATGTCATCGTAGCTCACTGTTTGCTGGAATCGAAGCTGGAGGAGGGTGGTCCCGTCGGAGAACACGTCGCGGATTATATTTTTCGGTTGTCATCGTCAGGAAAGTCTGAAGGGGAATTTCGCGTGCCAATCCGTGAGAGATTCGAGATAGCGTTGGCAGGTGACAATCGACCATTCGGAGCGGTGTCGCATGTCCAAGACTGGATGATGCCGCGTTATGAGGGACCCTGGGGCGAAGCAGGCGCTCATCAGCAGGAAGCAAGACGCGGCAGATCGCTCGCCTATCATTTATGGGCGCGGAAAAACCCGGAACCGGAGCGGAAAATTGAATCACTGGAAATCGTGCCTAGCCACTCCCGTTTTATTATCGCTGCCATTACGCTCAGCAGTGTGGACGAACATCCTTTCGTCCGTGCCGGAAAGCGTGAAGCACGAATCATCCTGTCTCGCCCCGAAGATGCGGAAAAACCGTTCGACCTTGAAGTAGAAGTAGACCGCGGTTTGGCGAGATATACGCACCCGCTGCCGGAAGCCTCGGTAGAATCGTTCATGAGCGACAGTTTCCGGGGGTGGGGCGAACCGCCAAATTCGAAGTCCAGCCCCGCCTATACTGAAATCTCCGCGCTCCCGTCGGCAACAGTTACGGTCAAACACGGGAGGGAGGAACTCGGAGCGGTGCGATGGGGCGACGTGGAGGAAAAAGGTGCCATTGAAACACCGAGAGTGCGGGTAGAACTCTCAGACCGGGGACGCAATTGGGTTCATGTTACCGTGATTGATGACGACACTGAAAAACCGGTTCCGTGCCGCGTCCACTTCCGATCGCCCGAAGGCATACCTTATCAACCGCATGGCCATCACAATCAGGTGAATTCCAACCTCGGCAATTGGCACATGGATGTGGGCGGTGATTTGAGCCTGGGACAGGTCACTTACGCCTATATCGACGGTATGTGCCAAGGATGGCTGCCGCGCGGTGATGTCATCGTGGATGTCGCACGCGGATTTGAGTATGAACCGCTACGTACGCGAATCAACATTCAGCCGGGGCAGCGAGAACTCACCTTACGTCTCAGACGCTGGATCAATATGAACGAACAGCGTTGGTTCAGCGGCGATTCACACGTGCATTTTCTGTCTGCCCAAGGAAGCCACACCGAGTCACAGGGTGAAGACCTTAATGTCGTAAACCTGCTCCAATCACAGTGGGGCAGTCTTTTTACCAATAAAGAGGAGTTCACAGGCAAGCCTAGCGTCCTGCAGGATGGAAACAACATTGTCTACATCACACAGGAGAACCGGCAGCATGTGTTGGGACACCTGATCTTATGGGGATTGAAAAAGCCCGTGATGCCGTGGTGCAGCGGCGGATCGGGGGAAGCCGAAGCGGGTGGGACGCTTGAGGTCACGATGAGCGATTGGGCAGACCAATGCCATTCGCAGGGTGGCACGGTCGTGATTCCTCACTTCCCCAATCCGAACGGTGAGCCCGCCGCGCTCGTCGCCACGGGTCGAGCGGATGCGGTCGAAATGTTGGAGCACGCGCCGTTCAACCACTTGGAGTATTACCGCTATCTCAATTGCGGTTATCGTCTTCCGCTGGTGGGTGGCACAGATAAGATGACCAGCGATGTGCCCGTTGGGATTTATCGCACCTATACCCACATTCCCGATTCCGAGGAGTTCACCTACGACAATTGGTGCAAAAATGTGTCAAACGGGCGCACTTTTTTGAGTGGCGGCCCCATTATCCATCTCTCGGTTGAAGGACATCCCATCGGTGATACGATACAACTTTCAGGTCAAGGAACGGTAGAGGTAGAAGCGTGGGCGGAGAGCATCTTTCCAATCCACACGCTCGAGGTCGTTCAGGGCGGACATGTTGTAGCATTGACGCAAGACGAGAATGGAGCGCGCCGGCTGACGTTGAGGGCGAAAGTAAGAGTGGAAGGACATACTTGGCTTGCAGCGAGATGCGCCGGGCCAAATTACACCAGTATTCCCCATCACGATGGTTGGCGGCGCGGCATCTTTGCACACACCTCTCCAATATACATTGCCTGCGGCGGCGATTGGTGGATGTTCGACGAGACGGCAGCCAGATACATGCTGACGCTCATTGACGGGTGTCTGACGTATATCCGTAATACGGCGCCGCTATACAGAGAGGGCACGATTACGCACCACCATGGAGAGGAAGACCATACTGCTTACCTCGAACGCCCCTTCCTTGAAGCACGTGAGGCGCTTCATAGGCGAATGCATCAATTTGGAATTCCGCATTGAGATATCACGCGTGATCCATACCGTTGAGAGAACACAAACAATCGATAGGATGCATCGTGGCGACGCTTTCCGGTGCGCGCTTTGATTGCTTGAGAGGTTGTCATTTTTGGTTGCGTTGCCGCCACCAATGGTTTATATTGGACGTAGAAAGAACCCATTGAGTGTCTTTCATCCACAGCACCTTTATAAGGATGGGTAGTAGAACAATCGTTTCCGACCACGACATTTTCTTCTTTGACTTGCGCGGTTATCTGTTTCTGGAAGGTGCGCTCTCCGTCCAGGAAGTCGCTGACATGAACGCGATTCTGGACTCGGCGCCGCCGCTAACCCCCGGGGAATGGTGGGGTAACGTTCATGCGCATTCGTATCGGGATAACGACGGACTGAACCTTCAGCAAATTTATGAAGCCGGTGAGCCGTTTGAACGCCTGATTGACCATCCGGCGTGGATCGAGAAGATCAAGTGTTTCATCGGTGGCGAAGGCACGTTCGACTGGAATCACGGACCGTTATTCATCGACGAAAACTTTGCCAACTTGAGGGCACCGGGCGAAGCGATCGGGATGCACTCCGGCGGACATATTGGCCTCATTCGCAACCAGTTTCGCGTGTTGAACGGCAGATTCCATTGCGGGCAGGTCAACGTCCTCACGGCGCTGTCGGATATCGGTCCCGGCGACGGCGGTACACTTCTCATACCCGGATCGCACAAGTCCAACTTCAGCCATCCCGAGTTTGAAACCTACAAAATGCGCGGCGAACGTGCTGGGGAGATTCCGGAAGGAGCGATAGAGATTCAAATGAACGCAGGCGATGTGCTGCTCTTTGTTGACTCTATCTGCCATGGATCACTGAAGCGCAGCAACCCCGGTTATCGCCGCACGGTTGTGTACCGGTACGGTCCCTCTTGGGGGAATTTCCGCCACAATTACCAGGTTTCGGATGATCTGTTGGCGCGGCTGACTCCGGAACGACTGGGAATTGTCAAGCCGCGCTCCCACTGGCCCCCTGAAACGGTTTAATAAATATAGTCGACTTTAAGCTTCTGAGACAGTCTTTTCGAGGTTATTGATGTCACCAAAATATAGCGAAATCCCATTAGTTTTAGACAAGGACCTTGGGCGTCCACAGTTGCCAAAACCCGATGCTTACTGTCTCACCAATTCCGAAGGAAGACCGATCGTCGAGCTAACGCCCGCACAGAAATATGCGTTCGATTTACGTGGTTGGTTGCTTGTGCCGGGGGTTTTGTCGGACGAGGAAATGGAGCCTATGCGGGAGCACATCGTGCGGCTTCACACCGATCCTGACTCGATACCGGAGAAGGACAGATCGGCAATCGGGGGAGCTTGCGCCGGCCTTACCGATCATCCGGTGCTAGTCGGCTTCATGAACGAGTTTGTCTATAATCCGTTCACCGACGGCAACAAAAGTGGCGCTATAGGAAGTCAGCATTGCTACGGTTTTCGACTCGATTCGCCCAATTCGCAGTACAGACCCGCGAACGAGGAAACTCCCGAGGTTCCCAACAAAGGAAAATTCTTACCGCATAACGGAAGCGGCATGATGCGCCTTCCGGGTGATCACCACACCTATCATGCGTTTCCAGGTCAGGCGAAATCAATCTTGACGCGCGCCGTATGGGAGTTAAACCCGGTGAAAAAAGGCATGGGCGGTACCCTTTTTGTAAGTGGAAGCCACAAAGCCGCCTTTCCCGTTCCTGAAGAGGCAATCACGGACATGAAGTCGCCGTTTTGGGACACCTACGAATGCCCGGCAGGTTCGGTGCTCTTTTTTTCGGAGGCGGTAACACATAGCCCGAGTGTTTGGACAAATGAGGACAAACCGAGGGTAGCTGTTTTCAATCTCTACAACATCGTCGGGAGCAAATGGTCGGAATGGAAACCCCACCCGGATCTGCTGAAAGAGATGCCGCCGCAGCGGCAAACGTTGTTTCGGTCCGTCTATGTGAATCGGAATGTCGTAACTTAGAATAGCGGAGCGTCGCCCGTATCGTGCGCATAGATCGGACGAACAGAACGGTAACGTAGTGCTAAGGGACATGATTGAGGAATCCGAGGCGGCTTTTTCTTCCTATTTTTTCTGATTGTGATATAATGTGTGCCATTCCAACTTACAAGCGAGGTGACAGATTGGCCTTTCAGTTGGCTCGGGAGCAATGGGAGTGATCTGCCTCAAAACAACTGGCAAATAATCCGTAAGTACCGATTCCGTTGATATCACCCTCCAAACCACCCCCACTCTTCCCGTACCGGTTCGCCGCACCTTTGAAATCGTGAATCTTGGTTTTACAGCGGCGCTGAAGGCTAAATCAAGTAGTCAGGCAATTGACTTTGTTTACACCAATAGCAACTCCGGTTCGGATAATCTGGTTCGTAACGCGCCCGAAGCCGTTCCGAGGAAGTTTCGAACAAACCCTTTTCATATTTTTCCGATGCCATGAGCTATCACGATGAGTCATTGAATCTGGAGGTGAGATTTAGATGAAAGCAGTAGTTGCAATTTTTGGGGTGTTGTTTATTCTAACATGCGTTTGCAGTATCGTACTCGCCGAACCCATTCCTGGCGCTTTGCTCTACCTTGACGCCCGCGACAATCCCGCGCATGATGATGCTTGGACGAACCTAGGCATGGTCGGTGGAGAATTATCAGGCGCGGGAAAACCGCCGGTACTCGAAGAAGGCCCAATCGTGATACCTGACCTTGGTATTGATACAATCTCGAAGTTCTATACCCACAAGAAGCCTGGTCAATGCTGGGGCGACCAAGGTGACAACCTTAAACTGTTCCTCGAGGACTGGACCATCGATCTCCTCATCAGAATGAATGGCGATTCCCACCAAAATTCACCTAGGAATCAGCTTGTGGGCTTTCAGCCCAAGAAGCTGAAGGGAGAAAACGCGATTCGGATCGCTTTTTGGGGTGATGTAGGCGAGCTTGTAGGCCAATTCAGTAACGTGACTGCGACACTCAGACCGAATAAGGGGCTCGAGGAAGGCGTGTGGACCTGGATGACTCTTGTGAGCGGAGACCCGATGAAGATATACCACGAAGGCAGAATCAGGAATACATTGCCGGGTGGCAAATTCAACAAGGAGCCTCCTATAGAGGTAGTCATTATCGGCGCGAATAGTTACGGTGAACGCGACCAGACCTTCAACGGTTCAGTAGCACTCGTTCGCATCTATGACAGAAAATTGAAAACCGCTGAGATTAAACAAAACATTACCGCTTGGACTGAATGGCGCGGCGTCGATCCCACCTCAAAACTCTCAACCATCTGGGGTATCATCAAACGAGGAAAATAGACTCACAAAATTAAGTGGGGCAGTGCCTGCTTTTTTCTTACTCCTTGATCCGGGACACAAATCAAATCATTCCGGATGGCAAATGTGTGACGATGTAAAAACGCTTTGTTTGAGCGATGTTGATCCTTTAATTCCGACGTGAGATCCAGATGAAAACAGTCGTCTCAGTTCTCTTCGTGTTGTTTTTCATGCCAACTGTTTGTACCATAGCGCTCGCCGAAGCGGTTCCCGGCGCTTTGCTGTACTTTGACGCGCGTGTCAACTATCGCGCGCATCCGACCGCTTGGTGGAACCTCGGCACGGCTGGTGGAGAGTTATCGGGCGCGGGCAATTCGCCGGTACTTGAGGAGGGGGCAATTACTATGCCGGACCTTGGTATCGATACGATATCGAAATACTATACCCACAGGAAGCCCGGTCAGTGCTGGGGCGGCAAAGGGGACGGCCTCAAGATATTTCTCGAAAACTGGACTATCGAGTTACTTCTCAGGATGAATTCCATTGAAGATTCCCACAGAGCTGGACTTAGGAATCAGATTGCCGGCTTTCAGCCCCAGAAGTTGGAAGGAGACAATGCCATTCGGATTGGCTTCTGGTGGGAGCCGGGCGAGATCGGAGGCCAATTCGGAGGGGCGAGAGACAATCTGCTTCTGCTCGAGGAGGATGAGTGGACCTGGATAAATTTTGTGAGCGGTGGGACGATCAAGCTATACAAGAACGGTAAAGTGCGCAATCTGATGGAGGGCGCGAAATTCGATAAGAAAACGCCTATTGAAGTGATCGTTATAGGCGCGAATAGCTATGGTGAACGCGCTAAGAACTTCAACGGCTCGATAGCTCTCGTTCGTGTTTACGACAGAGCATTGAGTACCAAAGAGATTAAGCAGAACATCGCGGCTTGGTCCGAATGGCGCGGCGTCGATCCTGCCTCGAAACTCGCGACGACTTGGGGTGGAGTCAAGGCAGGATATTGACTCCCGGTTGGTAAATGGGTCGCCCGCCTAAGTTCTGTTGACATTTCACAGCAACCAGAAAATCGGGGCTGTGTACAGACGAATGGTTCTTCGTAGGGGATCTCTACGGGAACTCTATCGCAGTCGCTAATCGCTCCTTTGATCCTTCGCTATTCGCTCAGTTGGTGGTTGGGTTTCCCAACCCTTTGGTCACCGCATCAGAAACGATTTTCGGACCTCCGCAGGTAGGTTTTTCAAATTTACGTTTTGGTGTCGAGATGTGGATCTCGATCTACGGTCTGCCCAGACTCATATGGTTTCGTTCTTCACGTTGGGCAACGGGCGAGAGGACCTCGCCCCTACGATTGGATACACTTCATGTAAATGTCAACAGAACCTAGCCACCAATAGGAAATTGGGACACCTCAAACGTGTCCCCCTCTATCCACCCAAGCGTTTTTCTTCTTCGATATGCCATTCCGGGTCGGTCATCGGCATTGGTTCAGGCGCCTCTAATCCAGCCTCTCTGCGCCAGCGGATCAAGGGGTGTTCACGGTTAGGTTGGGGGAGATCTACGCGAATACCGTATGCCGCCGACTCAAAAATACCCATAATGATCTCCACGACGTGACTCCCCTCGGCACCGCTGCATTCGTGCTCCCGCCCTTCATCTAGTGCCCGCACATATTCGTCCACAAACCAATAATCACCTTCATTCAATTTGAGATCCGGGGGAGTCTTTTCGACCGCTTGTGCAAAGCTGTCCGCATAGATGGGTGTTAGCGCTTCCCATGCGTCCCTCTCATTTGCGGGCGGAACGTGGGGATTGGGCAACCACCAAGCCCCTCGCGGATGCCACATTAATCGCCCCTCTGTTCCATAGAGTTCGACGACGTGGGCATCTAACTCGATTTGTTTAAATTTGTGTTGGAGAAGCGTCCCCGTCACCCCATTCGCGAACTGTAAGGTCGCGGTAACGTGGTCACCCGCGACGGTGCCATTTCCGCGCGGGGCGGGCAGAACGTCCTGTGGGGTGATTGGACGGCCGCGGGTGGTCGCATGCGCCGTGACACTCTGACAATGACCACCATATTTGATGACCTGAGTCAGTACGTGCGTGCCAATCTCCATCAGACCAAAGCCTCCGTAATAGCCCTTCCCGCTGGCATAGATGTAGCGCAACTCGCCGATCTTGCCCGCCTGATAAGCATGATTAACAGCTTGGTTCCAAGCGCTCAACCGCCATTGGTGGTGCACCGCGGTCTGGACGCCCTTTTCGGCCGCTTTGTTCATCACCGCGTCCGTCTCGATGAGATCCATTCCCATCGGTTTTTCAACTTCAATGTTCACGCCATGTTCCAACACCCGCAACGCTAAGGGAGCATGCAAGGCCGGTGCGGTCGGGATTGCGACAATATCCGGCTCAGTCTGGCGAATCATCTCATCCAAATCCGTAAAACGGGCGTCTAGGTCAAGTTCATCTCCCAGAGTGTTTAGTCGGTCTTCGATCAAGTCGCACAGTCCGACGACCTTCGTTCGAGGGTGGGCGTGATAGGCTCTAGCGGCTGATGTTCCGCGGGATCGACACCCTAAAATAGCGACGCGGTACGTTTTCATTATTCCTCTTTTATAGTAAACTCGCTGCTTTATTGTTTCAATGCGCCGTCTCCAAAAATCACAGCACTAGTCTAACTGCTGATTGTGTTCGTTTCGGCATCCATATTACGGGCACTAAAGGCTCGTCGTGGAATATCGGGCGAATAGTAGTCCGCCGTTTTCTTTACTGTGTAGGAATGAAAAAGGACACTCCGAAAAGTGCCCCCGAGATACACATTTTCAACCCTCACTTCATGTTTTTAACTAAGCAAGCACGCCAGAATCGCTATTTAAGGCACCTAACACGCTCTGCATTGCTACTTTACACCATGTCAAGGGAAATTTTACATATCCGTATAGAAAAATTGAGTGAACGGCTAAAATATGCCAATTTTGTTGTTGCAGAATGCATTTACAGTGTGTTAAACTATTGACATAAATCGAATCCAATAGAGTAAAAGGGATCCCCTAGATTCCTTCCACTCTATTGGATTGAAAGGAGGTTGGGCCATGGCGAATAGAAAGGTTCATCGCAGTTCTATTTCTGGACGATTCGTCAAGAAGGAAACTGCCAAGCGCAACCCGAAAACGACTGTCACTGAGACAGTCAAAAACAAATGCTCCAAACGGAAGTAGCATTTGATTACAAGCTGGGGGATTGAAGTTTGGATCAATTCCCCACAACTTAAGCCATAGGAGGTTCAAAATGGCTTTTAGACGACGGACGGTAAGAGTCGTAAGGCGACCTGTCGGCAAAGTCAAGGTTACCACGACTGTCACCGTCAGAACGAGAACAAGGCGTCGCTGTAAGTAACGCCAGACTTCTCAACTAAAGGGCGCTCTTCGGAGCGCCCTTTTCATTATAGCTTATTTCTCCCTATGAATCAACCTTTTCATATCATCGCACACATGCAAAGTTATGCCCCCCTCTATTAGCAACTCTTGTAAAGCATGTGTCAATTCCATCAAGGTGTTAAAGTGTGTGCGGCGTGACCTTATTTCATGAGATTCATTTGCAATCAAACTCAACTGCCCCTTAGTCCAAGCATGCTTGGGTACAATCTTATCTTTAGATTCAGCTATGCCGTCGGTAAAAAAATACATCTTTACCTGTATCATCTTCTCGCCATATTTTGCTTTTTTTTCCATGATATCCTCCCTATTTTCAGCTTACTAAATACAATTCCACGAGTCAGGTTAGTTTTCTCTTTGCTTTCCTATTTGTCCCGCGCATAATAATAAATCCCGATTGACTTCCTTTATGGTATCTATATGTAGCCTATGCCCGAAGGTGTTCGCAGCACTAACGGGCAAAAGGCTACACTTGGAAACGCCATCGTGATGTGAGTGAGAGAACTGACTTGCGACAGCTATTATCATTTTATATCACGATAGGGTGTTTTTGTCAATCTTCCTAGATCCCGTATACAGGGAAAACGCATCTGATTATAGAAGATGTCTCATGGCGGTAGAATGTACGGTGAATGTTGGGTTTCACGCAATTTTTGGCGCATTTAGGCGAAGTGGCAATCGAAATCCCCTCTAAGATTAGCGATTGTTAACGGATTCCCGTTCAACCCAACCTACAGACCTAAGAAAATTTTCATAAGCTTAGCCTGATTTTCATTTTGTCAGGTAGAAAATTTAGATGCGTTTCTCCTGGCCTGTATAGGTTTATGGCTGGCGCAGTTCGTGCTGTGCTAGCACACAAACAAAAGGGAGATCTACCGTACGTATACAACGCAATTTTCCCTAGGTATGACCCATCAATGGGGTAGCCTACGGGTTGCCACTCTTTCTATGAAGAGGAAGATGGTTGGATAGTTTCACTTGCATGGACGCTACTGCTCGCCACACTCTTAACTGCAAACACAACTAATACTTCAGGTTGCTCGGCATCTGACACACCACCTAAAATTGAAGATGAGGCAAGCCAAACAGTTAATCTGAAGGTAGGCGCTCAGTTCGACAGGACGACGCTTATAGAAGTGGTGACAATGGCGCGAATAGCTAAATTGAACGTGTCCGGAGCTTCACCGGCTCACTGCCTCGTTCGTCTCTTTGGCATAGAATTGGACAAAAATTAGGTTAACCAAAAACATCACCGTCTGGATCGAATGGCGCGAGGTTTGTGTGCCGCTGGACGAATCGATTGGCCCCGATTCCATGCTATAGCAGCAACTTACAACCTGCGCTGGTTGAAGGCTACGGAAGCCGTCAGGCTGTAGTCTGAACCGTATGGTGGAAGAATTAGGTTCCAAGGTAATTTTATCTAGGAATTATACATTTAAGACTAGAAAGTTAAATCTGTAGTGACGAAGTTTGCGGCGTTTCTTTTGTAGGACTGAGTTTTGCTCGCGACAGAAGATCGCGGCCTGGAGGTCGCTCCTACAAACGGTTGATTTGTTACAACAATCTTCAATTGTCACATCTAGTAACATCCAATCAACTTATGTTTAAAATTGAACGTCAATACCTACATACGCCCAGGATATTTCACCATCCTCACCTATTAATTTCGTTTAACGGTACAGCCGCTCCATCCCCAACGTTCGTAGCGGCCTCTTCCACCCGAATATATTACCTGAGTCAGACGTTCATCGGTGATTGTGACGTTGTAGCTCCTTTCGACTGTTTCATTCCCTGCAGGTATTCTCAACTTTTGGAGTTTCTTCTCCCCGTTGGCGATGAGATTGATCTCTAGCGGTTCAGAGCCGTCAGAGGAGAAATAGCACGTGACTTCATATTCGCCGTTGGGAAGAGCAACTCTGAATACGCTATCCTCTTCACCCCACACACCGTCGCGATAGGGTTCGGGGAGGTTGGATTCACTGATGGACTCTTCGCGTTCCGATCGCGTCAACCAACCATATCTCCCATCAATGTATTCAGTATCCTCATATACGGCAATGTGATCCGGCGCTGTCTGTCCATCGTGGGATTGCATGTCAAATTTTATCGTGGCCCTGCCGCCCCACAGGTTCTCGTCGGGGCTTGCCCTCTTGCGGCGATACAGCCTGTTATAATTGTTGGAATGGATCAGTTCGAAGTCATCTTCCAACTCTTCTATTTCATCATATTCTGTCCGCCACAATATCATGTAGTCGGGGGTGAAGTCAGTTTTCCAGCGTTTCCCTGGCGCACTCTCCGCGGAATAGTCTCTTTCCTTGAAGCGGATGGGGAAATGATCGGTCTTTGCCTCATAGTTCTTGAGATAGGCGATCCCATTTTTTGCAGCTAGGAAGCATTCGGTATGCCCGAACGGTGCCACGTACTTGGGTTTCCAACCCAGTGAGTCTGGTATGCCATTCCACTCCGCAGGGCGACTTGTGAGAATCGTATGTTCATCAAGCATACCAGCCGATGAAGTAGCGTTGGCTATATCCTTATTCAAAAGATAGTACGTCTGGACGTTGTAACCGAGATGCCATAATGACAAGGCGATAATGATTCCGGCGGTTGCATATTTTATGTACTTGTGAAGACCGATGCTGAAAAATGGAAGAAGCACCAAAAAGATGTAGAGATGAATCCTGTCGTTTATCCAGCCGCCGCCGTAGCCGACCCAAGGAAATTTGAAATACATTACCGTCAAGATAATTGCCAATAGCAGAAATAGATCGCTTCCGCGCACAATTCTGGTCCATAGACGAATGTTCGCATCTTCCGATTCCGACGATCTGCGGAATTTGTAGACATTGCAGACTCTGTCTATGAGGGTCAGCAGAAAAGCTATGGCAAAGACCATGAGTAGAACACGTCCGACGAGAATATGTTCATCTCGGAAGGAGACCAGCGACTTCATAGAGAAGAAATATTCCGTCAACCATTCAAAACCCTTGTGTCCACCGGCTCTGCGAGGCCTGTCCAAAAAGTAGGAAATCATAATAAAATAAGCGGGCAGCATGGTTACCAGAAAACGAAAGGGCGGTTTGAGTTTCGCTGCAAAGGTCCTCAGACTGCTCCCCAGTGTCTTTCCATTGTCCCCTGATAATTCCCTATAGCCCCATGTTGCGCGCAGCGCCTCATACAGCGACAGGAAGACTGAGAAAAATGTTAGCGCCAACATAAGCGTCGCATAGGATTGGTAATGGGTGAGGTAAGTAGCGATTAGCAGTGCATACAAGATCCCAATATTCGCGATGGTGAGTTCATTCCTGCGTTTCCACCAGTATCCCAAGGTGAAAAAGAAAAGGGCCATGCTCAAGACAAAGTTGTAAAAGCCCATGTGAAGCAGGTAGTTGTAAGCAAAGATAAAACCAACCAGAGCGAAAATCGTATTTCCCTTTTGAACGCTGTTGAGGAAATAGACCAGGGAGAGCGGCAAAAGCCCGATGCAGATGCTGATCAAAATCTTTTCGCAAATAACGGGCGGGAAGACATACATTAGCAGTGCCAGAAACGCGTGCGACGTCCAGTTTGGGAATAGCGTCAGCCTCAGTTCGTAGACTTCCCGCAGTCTGTAGTTTTCGTGTTTGTGGTACTCCTTCAATACATAGGAATTGTATATATGACTTGCCCCGTCCTGTGTGGGAAAATACGTGAAGATCCAGACTGGCAGAAGATGTATGACCAGCAACGCAATGATGACATTACGTCCTACAGAAGCGATACCAGCGGATTCATGTTTCGTCATCTTGATATACCTGTTGAACACAGCAAAAGTATGCGGGGGTTTTGCGACTGCAAGGTTATAGAAACATACAATCTATAACAGGTTCAGCCTAAAAGAAATAGCAGCAGGCGCCGCTATTTCTTGGCATTCTCGCTTGGCGGAGATTATTCTCCGTAGATGCTCTCCATCTGCCAGAGGTCAAGCGACAGAAGCTCTGCGTCTCTGCCCTGCGCGCTCAACGAGACGCCTGTGCTGTCCGGGCGACCGGGGTAGACCCGCATGGCAACGCATTGGCGGCCGTTGACGAACACCTCGATCACGCTGCGGTCAATGAATACGTGCAGCTTGAGTGTCTCCGCCGGTCCCACGACAACCGGGGCAGTCTCCGGCGCACGGCCCAGAGCATCGGGTAGAATCGATGAGCGTGACGAGTCGATACTGATGAGGCTGTCGCGAGAATCCGGTTGCCGTACCGGGTGCCCGAAGCCGCGGTCGCGGTAGAATACGATACGAGTACACTCCTGCCGGTCCGGTGAACGCAGCACGTTGAGTTCCACCATCGGCGCTCCACCGGTGTCAATTTCCAACTCAAGCTCGATGGCATTGCCTTCGATGCCGTCGAGCACTGTTTCGCTATTGGCAGGGATCGGCTGGCGCCCAATGCTTTTATGAGAGCTGCGGAGCGAGGCGATGTTACCGGCGGGATCGATACCCAGTTCGTCCTCGCCGATCAGCGTCAGCCTCCGCGGTAGGCTCATGAGTTGACCCCACCCCTTCTTCGGCAGACCGGGATTCATGTTCCAGATACAGATGACGCCGCCTTTTCCGTCGGGCGTGGCGGACGGTGCATGCAATCCTGACGGATTTGCGGCACCGAAGTTAAACTTGCCGTGGGCGGTCGGATGAAATTTTGCGCCCTCTGCGTCGTAGTCACCGAGCAGGTACTGCGGACCGCTCATGTGGCTGAAGATGAGCAAGATGTGCCGCTCGCCGGCGCCGCTGCCGATGGGCCAGAAGTAGGGACAGGCACCGTCATCACCGTCGATTAAGCAGCTTTGGTCATCAACGAATGGATGCAGATATTCCCAGTGCTCGAGGTCGTTGGAGCGAAATACCGAGTCCATCGGATTCCAAGCGTCGCGCCCGTTGGACAGAGCATAGTAGGTGTCACCTACGCTCCAAATGCAGGGATCGTGTACGCGGTATGGCAAAGCCGATCCATCCGGCGCCATCAGTGGCACCACAGGTCCGCCTGTCAGCTTTTCCCAGTTGAGCAGCAGCGGATCGCTCGACGTGGCGACCATCAAACCCTGTTCGACGCCGTAATACATGGCGATAACCCGATCCTCTTCAACCAGCGTGCTGCCAGAGAAGCAGTGACGCTCGGGGCTCGGGTGAATGGCGTACGGAAGGTCGCGCCAGTGAATTAGATCCGCACTCACCGCGTGTCCCCAGTGCACGCGTCCGCCGCCGTCCGGCGGATTGCCCTGATAGAAGAGATGCCAGTTCCCCTGCCAGAAGCAGAGGCCGTTGGAGTCGTTGTGATTCGATTCGGGACTGACGAAGTGGTAGGTTGGCCGGTGAGGATCACAACTTAGATCGATTCGCGACTCGCGCATACGCGCGAGCAGGGGGTTTACCGCCAGTTCCTTCTCCTGCGTATCGAGCGTGTCTCCGAAGTTGTATTTCGGTGTGTCCGTAGGCGGAAAGTATTTCGGTGGCAGATTGTTTATCGTCATACTGTTTTCACCATTCCTTAATCCATCATATAGGAGTTTGCGGCGGGCAAACCGTTGCCCACGAAGTTGAACGCCAGCACGGCTACGACGATAGAAATCGAAGGAATCAGGAGCGAGGGATAGAGCGCCACGGTTATAAAATTCTACGCCTGATAGTAAGGCATACCCTAGCTATAAACTGGAACATTATCGCGAAGATATCAATGCCTATCATGGAAATATACCATAGCAATTTTGCCTGTTTTTCACGTCCCGCTCAATGACAATCTCACGGTTCAAAGGATTCGTGAATCTTTTAGGCACTCAGTCTTATGTTTATAGCCTATAGTAAATTTTATCTACACGTATTAGGTTGACGAGGTAACACAGGGCGGCTATTACGAGCAGGGCATCTTGACCTGCCACGCATAAGCGGTCGCGATCGGGAGAGGGCTCACTATTGTATTTGTTATTCGCTCATTAAAGTCCCACATGCCGCTCCTCCGGAGCGGAGAATTGTTGTTAATGTGCTTGCTACTGACATGTCGCTCCCTCCGGAGCGAAAAGCTAGTCACGGCGAAATTAGTGTCAAAGTGTTGGGTTTCACTCGAATTTTGGTGCCATCAGATGAAATGAGATTTTGAAAGTCCCGGTCCTGTGCGTGAGTTATTAAAGACTTTCGTTCAACCCAACCTACGGACGATAGTCACCTATATTTGCACATATAGGGCTGATGCGGAAATACGAGGTAGCTACCGTAGGTAGAGCATCTTGGCCTGCTGCGCAGAGGAGTCGCGACCTGGAGAAGATCTCTATCGCATTCCCTATGGGATCCGCTATCGCCCTTGTTGTCCACTCGGTTGATCTCATTTGATCTCCTACAGTGACTCTATCCTAACATTTTTGGATTATCACATTGAATTGCTTACAATCCAGATATACGTAGATTTAAACCTATCGGTGGGATGCTCGCCATGTTTATTCATGGAAGCTGAACGAGAAGATCTTGGATTCTCGAAGTTCGAATTTCAGTTTTATCTCCTGTCCTTTGAGACTCTTCAATGAGAATCCGTCTTTCCACTCTATTGTCGCGTCTGATACGGTGGTTGTTACTAATTCGCCTTCAGCCAATTGTATGTAGTCTTTGTCCAGGAGCGTCACCTTGACAAACCCGGACGGCGCGACATCGGCACTGATGCAAAGCGAATTGCCGACAACCGATACGGAATTGGTCGTAAGGTCGCCGGTTTTGTTGCTTCCCCCGGCAATCTGTTCGTAGCCGGCAAAACCGTCGGGCCGCAGCCGAGCCAGCGCAAAGAAACCGTTGCGCCACCCCATGAATCTACCGTCGTTCGCACCGTAGTAGAGGAGAATCTCGTCCTTCATCACAATCGGGCTGGCGGCAAAGATGCAGCCCCAGTCATAGTCGCCCATTACCGGGCCGTTGGGAATCAGCGGCTTGCCGGGTTGGATTCGATACCATTGTTTGCTGTCCGGGCTCCACGCCAATTCGCACCATTGCCGGCTAGTTTCTATGTCAAAGAGTCCTACCATGCCGAGGTACACACCGGCGTGGGGGAGTACGATCAAATCATGGATCTGCATGCGCGGGTCAAGCCCCTCCATAATTTGCTCTGTTTTTGACCATTTCACAAAATCCTCCGACTCGCTCCTTACCGCCTGCCGATGCCCCTGGTATCCGTAGCGGCCCGCGGTTTTCGCCCCGCCCCAGCCACGTGTGACAAGCCCGTACTTACCAAGATTTTCATCCCACCACACGCTCGGGTGCGTGTCACCAATATCCATGGGGCCGACATCGTGCTTGTTGCTCCAATGAATCCCGTCCGGAGAGAACCAAACCGCGCTCTTTTGTCTTTCCGGTTTGACTGCCTTGTAACGCCTTTGCGGATCGGTTTCATGCGAATCTTTCATAACCGCTAAGCGGTAGTGTTCTATGACAATATTGTTCCTCTTACTTCCGTTGTAGTCTATTAAACCCAATTCGGGTTTATGCCAATTTATACCGTCTTGAGAGGTTGCATAGCACACACCGAATCTACGCTTTCCCTCTGTCCACTCGACCCATGCCCGTTTTTCGGAAGGTAAGCCCTCCCCCGGGAGATCTCCTTTTGAATCAGACTGGGTGAAAATACTATACCAGCATTTGTAAATCTCCTCCTCATCATCATAGATGACGCTGCAGTAGGGATTGTCGAAGCGGGGTTCCCACGGCTTGTCTTCCTTGAAGAGCGGATTGTTTCCGTCTTTGTGCGCGGCGCCAACAGTCAACTCCACGTTGTTTTCCTCTTCGATGATTCGCGAATCAAGAAGGAGGTACCTGTCACGATCTTTCCTATTGTCACTTGCCGCACCGACCATAGTTATTCCTTCCTTCGAGGTTTATTGAGTCTTGGTTGTTGCACGATACTCCTCTTCGTCTCGGATTCATGCTTAATTTTCCCGCTAAACAGCAGCTAGTTGCTTTTGCCCGTCATCTCGGTTGCCCTTCCCGGTGTCGATAGACTTGCAGGTTTTCCGTGGAATGGATCACTTCGTAATCTGTGTCCAGACTATCTGTGATTTCCTGCACATCCAAGCCGTGACTCCGCATAATATCGTCACCGGAGGCGAATGGGTCGGTTTTGTCGAGTTTCCATGCCACGATGTAATCAATTCCTCCTGAATGTTGAATATTCCAATCGAAAGGAAAGTAGTTAAATTTGACTTCGTAATTGGTCAGATTAACACTACGGTTATCCACTCCGTAATAGTTGATGGCATGACCAAACGGTTTCACTATTATACGATGAGTAATTGACGGCGATTCCTTGACGCTGGGAGATACATCCGAGGAAATTCCCAAGACCACTTTGTTCTTTTCAATCAGTTCGGTGCCCGAGGTAAACTCCTTCAGACTTTTGTCCAGAGGATAATAGTAACGGAAGTTTATAGCAAGACGGGTAATGGAGAGGATAATCATGACAACGACAATCCCGCGTTTGAAATATCTGTGGTTGTCCACATAAAGAAACGGCAGAAGCACCGGGAAAATAAACAGATTCACCCGGTCATTGATCCAACCGCCGGTCGCTATCCCCCAGGGCATAATGAAGTAGAGAACCGTGAAAACGCCGAATAACAGCAGGAACTGATTGTCCTGGGCCATAATCCTTTTTTGTCGGATTCTTTTATATAGTGTGACTGCAAACAACAGTCCCAGCATTATCGCCATAATGCGTGTGGGGATCAGATGTGCGTCGGTAAAAAACATCAATGATTTGGTGCTTAGTAGATAGTCCCACGCTTTCCAATCGCCGAAACGCTCCCATCTCAGTTCAAAATCTCCATCATCTGTAGCAATGTCAGTGAGTAGATAGTTTGCCATGATGAAGTAGAGCGGCAGCATAGAGACCAGAAGTGTCAGAACTCGTTTTGGGCTGCGATAAAACGATGTGACAGATAGAAGAGATAGCGAAAGAATGAGAAGCAAAAAAGAAAGGATGTGACTGAAGTAGATCAGGATGCACAACAGGTTGAGGATGGCGATCTTATCCACGCCCAGATTATCTTTGTGCTTCATGAAATAACCCAGTGCGAAGAAGAACAGTGGAACAGAAAGCGAAAAACTGTAGAATCCCATGTGCAGCAAGTAGTGATCGCTGAACATAAATCCCAAATAACCGTATAGATTCTTACCCTTGTGTACCGCGCCAAGAAAATAGAAAAGTGATAATGGTAGTAAACCGATGATAACGCTCAAGAGGATTTTTTCCGCTATAAGGGGAGGGAAAATCTTCATCAGGAGCGACATGCAGATGTGTGCGAGCCAGTTGGGGAACAGCGTAAGATTGAGCTTGTAGTATTCCCGCAAACGAGTCGATTCCTCGTCATGGAATACACTCAACACATACGAATTATACACGTGGGCTGGACCGTCCTGGGTTGGGAAGTATTTGAAGACCCACAGCGGCGAGATATGCAGGATGATGAGGGTACAGATAAGAATAGTTTTTCTTCGTAGGGGAAGGTCCATCTCCTTCCAACGTACGGGAAGGGAACGCAGACTTGATACGGTTGAGTCAATGGTCATTTCAATTAAGAATTATACATTTGGTATTGGACAATTTGATCTGTAGTAGCGCAGTTTGCGTAAATCCTGCAGGTAGTCGGATTATCGCACAAATCTTCAAATCGAATTACTTACGACCGATATATGCAGAAATTGTGAACGTAAATGAATATGAATGTCTACCACGTATTACTTCGGTCGCTCTGCCCGGTGTCGATAGACTTTCAGGTTTTCCGTGGAATGTATTAGCTCGTAATCCGTATCCAAGCTTTCTGTGATTTCGTGCACATCCAAGCCGTGAGTGCGCATAATGTTGTCACCGCAGGCGAATGGGTTCGTTTTGTCCAGTTTCCATGCCACGATGTAATCAATCGCTCCTGAATGTTTGATTCTCCAATCGAAAGGGAAATAGTTGTATTTGCATTCGTAATTGCTCAGACTAATACCGCCATTATTCACGCAGTAATAGTTGATGGCATGGGCAAACGGTTCTACAAATTCGATGTGCGTGAATGGCGGCGAGTCCTTGACGTTGGGAGAGACATCCGAGGCAATTCCCAAGACCACTTTGTTCTTCTCAATCAGCTCAATTCCCGATGTATACTCTTTCATATTTCTGTCCATCGGATAATAGTAACGGAAGTTTATCGCAAGACGGGAAATGGAAAGGATAATCATGACAACAACGATCCCGCGCTTGATGTATTTGTGGTAGTCCACAAAAAGAAACGGCAATAGCACCGGGAACAAAAACAGATTCACCCTGTCGTTGATCCAACCGCCGCTAGCCATTCCCCCAGGCATAATGAAGTAAAATACCGCGAACACGCCAAATAATAATAGAAACTGGTTCTCCTGACTCAAAATCCTTTTTTGGCGGATTCTTTTATATAAAGTGACCCCGAATAACAACCCCAGCATAATTCCCATTAGGCGTGTGGGAAGCAGGTGAGCGTCGGTAAAAGACATCAACGACTTGGTGCTTAGAAGGTAATCCCACGCTTTCCAATCGCTGAAACGCTCCCATTTCAGTTCAATTCCTTTATTATCGGTACTGATATTAGTGAGTAGATAATTTGCCATGATGAAGTATAGCGGGAGCATACAGACCAAGAGTGCCATGCCCCTTTTCGGTTTGCGATAAAACGATGTGATAGTCAGGAGGGTTAGCGAAAGAATCAGAAGGAGAAAAGAGAGGATGTGACTGAAGTAAATCAGGATGCACAACAGGTTGAGGATGGCGATCTTTTCAAGGTTCAAATGCTCTTTGTGCTTTATGAAATAGCCAAGTGCGAAGAAAAACAGAGGCACGGAAATGGAAAAGCTGTAGAATCCCATATGCAGCAGGTAGTGATCGCTGAACAGAAACCCCACAAAACCCAATAAATCCTTACCCTTGCATACCGCGCCAATGAAATAGAAAAGTGACAACGGGAACAAGCCGACGATTGCGCTCAACAGGATTTTTTCGGCGATTAAAGGAGGGAAAATCTTCATTAACAGCGACATGCAGATGTGTGCGAGCCAGTTGGGGAAGAGTGTGAGATTAAGTTTATAATATTCCTGCAAGCGAGTTGAATCCTCATCATGGAATACACTCAGCATGTACGAATTATAGACGTGGGCTGGCCCGTCTTGGGAAGGGAAATACTTAAAAACCCACAGCGGCGAGATATGCAAGATGAGGAGTAAACAGATAAGGATTCTTTTTCTTCGTACGGAGAGGTCTGTCTCTTTCCAGCGATCTGGAAGGGAACGAAGGTTTGATGTTACTGATGTTAACATTCGCACATATCCTTATACCAATTCTATAAAATTGATGTGCATTGACTGCGTAGATGAAATTAAACCTGTGTAGTAACGCCGTTTCTCCGCGCAAAGTCGGCGGGGCAAGAGGATCTTTGTCGCAAGGTTAGCTATCGCGCTTGCTATTCGCGTGGTCGATCTCCTTATTCAACCGCTTAATCTATTCGTACGTTTGATCCCCGCTGGCACTTTGGTGTATAGGAAATCACAGTCACTATATACCATAAGGATCTCTATCGCGCTCACTAACCGTTCACTTGATCTCCACCGGGACTTTTAGAGGCTGGTGGGCGAGGGAACTCTATCGCACTCCATATTCGGTCGTTCGCCCCCACCCAACAAATGTACAAAGTCAGGTTGAGATTTCGATCGTTTTTCTCAATCATATTAGCGCGACCGGTTATGCCATTTCTCTAATATGAAAGGGCATAGCTAGCGATTGACATGTATTGAAGTCGCGATTCGGAGATCGCTCCTACAATCTTTTGAGGCGTCGCACTTAATTCTGAAGAGCTTAGATATCTTTCACGGACAGTGAGACCAAAGAAAGGAAATCCTATCGATGCACCTCGAATATGCTGTAGCCGTATGGCGGGAGCGGCAACTCCAGCGTCTTCTCCACCTTCTGACGTTTCCCGCTAAAGATATCGACTAACTCCGCCTCCCAATCGAGATAAACCTCTATCATCGCATCTTCGCTCTGGTAGTTGAGTACGACGAGCAGCAACTCCTTATCTGACTTAGATGCGCGAAGGAACGCGTAGTATCGACCATCGTTGTTCGTAGGCAACCGGCGTCTGGAACCGGTGGCGCATAGTGTCGGATACTTCTGCCTAGCCTTCGTCATCTCCTTATGCCGAGAAAGGAACCACGTCGACCACATAGGTTCAAAGATGCGGTCGCTTGCAACGAACAGCTCACCGACTGTCGCCAGCGTCGCCACTTCCAACAGCATTTGTGCCGGAGAGAGGTTTCCCGTCGTGTCCCCCATCACCCGCAACGCGGGACCGCCCCCATCACCCGAGCCCCATGATCCCATCACCCGAGCCCATGTTACTCCGCCGGCTTTGACAACGCGATCCCGGTACAGCCGCAGTTTAATCTCAATTCCTGTGGGATTGCCGCTTTCCAAGGCTAACCTGATGGCCTGCGCCCAACGCCGACCAACCCGCGAATCGCGAATTCCGTAGTCCTGTACGCTGTCATAGTGCCCTTCGGTAATCCACGCGACCGGGTCGCTGCGGATTCCGGCGCCTTCGGGAAGCACAAACGTATTTGGATATTCGTGGACAACGTCGGTAATCGCGCTGTTGTTCACTTCCCAAGTACAGTTGGTGTATTCAGGTACAGCGTCAACCATTATGCCGTCGAGCCCTTTATCCATCCAAAAGCGAACAACCCGCCTGCATTCCTCCTGCCACGACTCCTCTCCATAATTAAACTGAGGCAGGTTTTCATCGCCGCTCTTGCCGCGCCATCTGACCCAAAAGTACCTATCCGCTCTCTCGCTGAATTGCCAACTACTTGAGTTTACCTCGACATCATTTAGGAAAAAAGGCACTTGGCTTCGATCCAGTTCGGCAGACTTGGTATCGCTCCACACGAACCAGCGAGACTCCGGGCTGTCCACGCCGGCTTTCATATCGTCACAAGCCTGCAGAAAGGGAGGAAACTCCGCCGCGGCGTAGCCGAGGTTGAGGAAAGCGGTAACGGCAATGTCGCTGTCGTGACATACCGTAACGAGTTCATCAAAGTCATCCATGGATCCAAGAGCGGGATCGACGGTATAGTAATCGAGGACATCCAACCCAGAATATTGAATCCCGCCGTGGTACGGAATCCCCATGCAAATCGCGTTAAAGCCCCACTCTTTGACCTCGTCGACCAACCCAATCATCTGATTAAGCGTTTTGCCCTCGTGCTTGGGACTGGTAAAATACAACATTGTAGCGTTTTTCCACCAACGGGGTTTTAAACTCATACGCGTATTGCCTCCCTTGCGGATACCCAAACGGGCTTCGTCCATAAATTCCTTAAGAGTCGGTTAAAATAGTCGGTCGCAAAGCTAATTTTGGTCACTTATTAGGAAGTTTTTGCATGTTTTTATTGTTATCTGCTACCTAACTGTCGCCCCGCTGGGGCTTTGGTACATGGGGTTTTGGCGTTTCTATACACCTTAAGGATCTCAATCGCACTCACGAAACGCTCGCTTGATCCCCGCTGGGGCTTTTCGAGGCTGGTGCGCAGGGGATCTCTATCGCCCTCGCTATCCACTCGGTTGATCCCACCTTACAGGTTTTCTCAGGTTCTTATTGCATAACGTGGTACTCAGTAGACGTTGTTCTCTTCGCTCAAGGGTTTTCAAGTTTCAGGCGAGAGTGCAAATAAGTCATCCCGCGCCGATCCCATAGTTAACAATCAGAAATTTCTACCAAGTAACACTTTTTCAAAACCAGTCTTAGAGAAGGAAATCTGTACCACAATCTGTTAGATTGTGATCCGCAAACTAACAGTTTGCGGTACAAGAGTGTTACTTGCTGAAAGAATTATTCCGACAGGGATAATGGCGCGCTCTCAAGTAAAACTTTTTCAAAGGGAGTGATAGAGCGAAAAACGAGTTACCAAATGAGGGAATCGTATCGTCACGCATAATGGCGTGCTCTGTACCACAATCTGTTAGATTGATATCCGCAAACTAACAGTTTGCGGTACAAGAGTGTTGCTTGCTGAATGAATCATTCCGACAGGAATGATGGGACGCTACCAAGTAACACTCGACATTGCGCTCCTCTGGAGCGCGCAGATTGGACGCATCATGATTCTATTGACATTGCACTCCGCTGGAGTGCAGACGCGGGGAGGAATGGTGTTCTATTGACATCTCACTCCTCCGAAGTGAAACCATTCTACGAAGGGAGGCTTTTTTCAAAACCTGTCATAGAGCAAAAACGAGTGTTACTTGATGAAAGAATCATGCCGAAAGGAATGATGGAGTCCTCTCAAGTGAAAAGATAGAACAGAAGATTGCCGAAGCCGTAGTCGAAGAGAAGCAACAGAAATTACCGACAACAATCCGAAATGCCTCCTAGCAAGGTGGATGCGCGTGAATCTGCATGGAAAGTATGATTTCTTAGATGACAACTCTCGGATTCGGCCGGATTATGCGAGCCTGAAATGTTGGCCAGGTGGGAAGTAATTTACGGAAGGTTGTTTTGCCTCAAAGCAGGCTATGAGGGTTGGGCCTATATCCTATGCTGGTATTGAATGACTTTCAATCCCTTTTGATGCTACCCCAAGTTATAGCGAGTTTATCGGTGGGTTCAACAGCGAGCAAGTGCATCTCTTCCTTAACCCAGTTATTGATGAACTCTGAACACACTTCTCCTCTGTCACCCATATCCTCCACTTTTGATTGACTGATGATGGCTAGGTAACCATTCGTCTTCGTGTTGTGAAGAACTACGGGGTCAACAAAGTTTTTCCTCTCTGCGAACACTTCGGCAGCTTCCCAGGGAGCTACAAGGGCATTCAGATTAACCGGTCTGTTGGAAAGATACTTGTCCCCAAGGCTCGGCATGAACTTTTTACCCGCAGCCGTCGCCTTCATTGCGGTAGCATCTCTCCCCACGATAATGTTTTCCGCAAGGTCCAGAATGTTTGCGGCGCCGGCATCCATGTTCCTTTCTTTTTCCCCGTTCTCGTGGGTTGCCCAAGCAAACCAGTCGGCGACGTTGATAAACATGTTGCCGTCGTCGAGCCATTCTTCAGCGCGTGAGCCGTCCGGCTTCTTGTTGAAGGTAGGATATAAGGTACTCGGTATCTGACCGTTTAGCCAGATGATATCAAGATGACCATCACCCGTGTTCGCATCCGCCCATTTCCCAAATTGATGAAGATCTTTGTCATCGAACTTCTGGATATCGTTGAACAAAGATCCGGTATTTTTAATTATCTTCTCAACGTCATCGGCCATCGATTTATCATCATACGTTCCCGGTTGAAACCCCCCTACGTAGAACGCGATATCGGCGGCTATAGCGATCGATGCAAAAGCAAATACAATGATGATTGCGGACGATAGTTTTCCCATTTTATTCACCGTCTTGATTCGATTGTGACGTAACTCTGTTGAAACCAGAACTGGGTGATTTGCTCGCTAAATAGATAGTGCTTGTGCGGCGTTTGGATGATCGTCTGAACTTTGATTTATGAGATGATGGTGATTACCTTGATTGCCTGTGACGAGTAAGTTTAACCGGTTTTTGAAGCCACTAGGATTTAGGGAAGAAACCAAGTTTTCAAGAAAATACTTGGTTTCGACATGCGTTAAATACTTACGAGACTGGCACAAGAAACTGTTCTACCACGCCGGTAGGTGCGGTTTCTAACCGCACCGGCACCCAACACTAACCATATTTTTTTGGAAAATAAACCACTAAGTCTACGCTAACGGAGGAATTAAGCATAAGCGGTGATTAACACCAAAAACCGGATCACATTGCTGATACGGTATCTGCAGCAATTCCGGATTCCGTCCTCCACAATTACGCTTAATTCCTCGTCAGTGTTGTGTTTAACTCGATTTTGGCGACACTTTATGACAAAGTAAAACTAGCTTATGGTGTTTAGTACCTTGTCTTGATCTCGCCCCAAGTTGCGGAGAGTTTGTCACTAGGGTCAACGGAAGTGGAGAGCCCTCCTCCAAATACCCAGTTATTGATGAACTCCGAACACATGGCTCCTCTGTCACCCGCGTTGGCTATTTTGGATTGACTTATGATAGCCAAGCAGCCATTTGTCTCCGTGTTGCAAGCAACTACGGGATCAGCCAGAACCCCCGCAGGTAGAACCATATCCTGTACATCGCCTACGTCGGCTACGCCTTCACTCGCACTCACGGCGAATACTTCGGTAACTTCCCAAGGAGGTGTAAAGGCTTCAAGATAGACAGGTCTATTGGACAGGAGATTGTCCTCAAGACTCGGCATATACTCCCTACCTGCAGCCGTCCTCGCCATCACGGTGTCAGCTGCTCCCACGATAATCGTGTGGGGCTGGTCTAGTATGAAACCTGCGGCGACATGGGTGTTTCTTTCTTTTTCCCCATTTTCGTGGGTTGCCCAAGCGAACCAGTCGGCTACGTTGATAAACATGTTTCCGTCGTCGAGCCATCTCTCGGCGACCGAGCCATCCTCCTCCTCGTTAAAGGTCGGATACAGGACACTCGGTATCTGTCCGTTGAGCCAGATAATGTCGAGATCGCCATCACCGATATTTGCTTCTGCCCATGCCCCGAATGCATCAAGATTATCATCATCAAACGACTGGACATCGTTGAACCTGCCTGCAGTTTCCTGCATCATCGTTTCAACGTCAAATGCCATTGTTTCGTCGTCATACGTGCCCCCCTGAAACTCTCCGACGTAGTAGGCTATATCGGAAGCGATAGCCATCGTACCGAATGCGAATACAAAGACGGCCGTCATAATAAGGCAAGTAAAAGCCTTTTTGGTATCCATTACTGTTTTCCTCCTATATCTTCAGTACTTTCTCAGAAATTCTGGAAAGCGTATTTTAATATGAGTAGTGCAGCGAGTCTGCTCTACTCGTTTGACAGTGTAGTTACGCTTTACGCGGCTTCTTGCAATCATATGATGCTAATATTACTATACCACCGACTGCCGTAGCCGTCAAGACTTTTTTCACGGTCTATCTCCTGTCTGATGACGCATGATCCACCTCTTCCACCCCCGAAGAGCACTCTAATTCATGAATCATCCTCCCGTTATTGGCGAATCACTTGCCATCCGTTATTGATGGATTCCGATAGGTGCGATTTGCCTAGTCGAAATGCCGGATATCACGTCAATTTCTTCGGAGGTTTTCAGTTGCAATCTGCTCGAATTCGTGGCAATATGTTCGTAACCTATGTTTCCACCTCTGTAGCACAGTCTGTTAGATTGTGCTTTTAATGTGCAAACTGACAGTGGGATATCCTATCGCACTCCTTTTTCACTCGCTTGATTGCTACGAAATCTTCGCAATTGATTAAATATTCTCAGTGAAGAACGGACGTGTATGTCAAAACCCCGTGAGTAGCAACGTGGGTTGTGTACTGAGAATTAAGGGAGATATCGGAGACTTCATGAATAGTCGGATCGCGGACATGATTCATGAAAGAATTAAGTATAATTTGCCTTGCTTCAAGGACAAACACCGCCAAGCCAACGAGTTCTCCTATGGTCAATCTGAATTCAAGACTAGCCATATCCACTCATGACTCCAATTTCCATTTAGAACCTTATGACTGATCAGGAAATCAAGAAATCGTACGAACTGAACGGTTACGTTGTCGTAGAAAATATCATTGATGAATCGGGACTGGATCCCATGCGCGATTTCATCAAGGCTAAGGTGGACAAATATGCCCGTGAACAGTACGCCGAGGGCAAACTTTCGTCGCTCTATGCCGAGAAATCCTTCACGCGGCGCTATGCCGCTATCTGTAAAGAACAGGGGCTTATGCCTCGTGGTTGGTACTTGGGGTCATTTGGACGCGAATTCTACGATCTCTACAATCTGCCGGGGATTCTTCGCGTGTTAGGCTTTCTCCTTGGACCTGAGGTCTCGAATATCGGGGGACCGGCACTGCGGACGAAACTCCCCGACTGCGAGATTACCTCGTTTCCTTGGCACCAAGACAGCCAGTACGTGGACCAATCCACAATCGGGAAGAAGGAGAGACACACCGACCATCTTCATATGGTTACCGTGTGGGTACCGCTTGTCGAAGCGACGATCGAAAACGGCTGCTGTTGGGTCATACCGGGGAGTCACCGCTGGGGACGGCTTGACGGTGCGCGCGGCGAGGACTCGAACGTTAGGATGGAGGAAGATGTGGAGGCGCGCGGCACCCCCGTTCCAGTTCCGCTCAAAACGGGCGGCGCCATATTCTTCTCAAACCTGTGCGTGCATTGCAGCAAAATGAATACCACGAACGACTCTCGATGGAGCATCGACTTTCGCTATTTTCCCACGCCGGAACGCGCAGAGCTGGACCCCGAACAACGGAAAGCGGCTGACTTCGTAAAAAACAAGACGCGACCGCTTGTCGTGCTATCCAAGGGGGCCACAACCGGCTTCGAGGAATGGGAAGCTGCGCATCAAAATAAGTAATCTCACTTTAAGATTCATGTGCCCGCTCTTGCCGATAGTATATGAAACTCGACTTAAATAAAATCGGTAAATGAACCCTCGCCCCACGACGGATACTGTATGCATGAATCTGTCTACAGCTACTCTGGACGCGATCCCTCCTGTCCCCTCTTATGACAGATCAAGAAATCAGAGATTCGTACGAGCAGAACGGATTTGTTGTCGTTGAAAATATCATCGATGAATCCGAACTAGATCCCATGCGCGATTTCATCAAGGCTAGGGTGGACAAATATGCTCGCGAACAATACGCCGCGGGTAAACTCTCGTCGCTCTATGAAGACGAGCCCTTTCCGCGGCGCTACGCGGCTATTTGCGACGATCAAGGCATTAGTCCGCGCGGTTGGAACCACGGCGCTTTCGGCCGCGAATTTTACGATCTTTATACCCTTCCAAGCATCATTCGCATCGTCAACTTCATGCTAGGCTCCGAAGTCTCAAGCGACGGTCGCTCGGGCCTGCGGACTAAGCTTCCCGGCAGCGAGGTAGCGTCGTTTCCGTGGCACCAGGACAGTCAATACTACGACCAACCGACGATCGGGAAAAAGGAGCGGCATACCGAGCCTCTGCACGTGGTCAGTGTATGGCTGCCGCTCGTGGAGGCAACGGTCGAAAACGGTTGCCTTTGGTTCATTCCGGGGAGTCACCGCTGGGGTTTGCTTGACGGCGCTCGACGCGAGGATTCAAACGTTCGGATGGACGAGGATGTGGAAACTCGGGGCACCCCCGTACCGGTCCCCCTCGAGCCGGGAAGCGCCCTATTTTTCTCGAACCTTTGTATACACGGCAGCAAACTCAACACCACGAAGGGCTCCCGATGGAGTATCGACTTCCGATATTTTCCCACGCCGGATCGTGCAGACTTGAACGCTGAACAACGAAAGGCGGCTGACTACATGGCAAACAGAACCTGGCCATTCGTTGTGCTTTCAGAGGGACCAAAAACCAGCTTTGAAGAATGGGAGGCGAAATATCAGAGGAAGTAACCGCAATGTGGGCACACGTAGGCTTGGACCGAGGAAAGTGCTACCAAAGAAACGCGGAGGTGGGATGTAATCTTGAGGTGTGGTTATGGACGATCGTGAACGTTATCTCTTCGACTTAAGCGGTTTTCTGCATATCCCCGGTCTGCTATCTGCCAACGAAGCGCGGCGGTTGCACGAAGCGGCGGTTGAGCTGGAGGAACATGCGCTTGCCTGCCGACACGAATCTCCCAAATGGCGGGCGGTGTGGGGGCATGAGTATTGGCAAAATCAGCAACATGCCTATTTCGCGCAGATGAACGGCCCCGAGGACGCCAGTACGCTGATGATTGAGGATTTCTGGCTGTATCCCGACGCGTTCGACATGCTGATCGGCCACGATCACACCTTGACGTATGTGCGGCGCATTATCCAAAGCGAAATCAGCATCAACAACTCTGAATTGAGGATTAGGTACACCAATAACGCCAGTGGAATGCACTTGGGACATCCGGATGGGCGGCGGCAGAAATATCGTTACGAGGTAATTGATGGCGAGATCCAAGCTACGATGGTGCGAATGATTTATTTTCTACACGACGTTTCCATGGACGAAGGTCCCACCTGCTTCGTTCCCGGCTCGCACCGCAACGCATTTCCCGTTCCGGTTAAAACCGGGTCGGTAAAGGATGAACCGGGCGTTGTCGGGATACCTGTCAAAGCGGGTGACGGGATTCTGTTTACGGAGGCGTGCCGGCACGGTGGGTTTGCCAATCGCAGCGAGAAGACGCGCTACACGTTACACGTCGGTTACGGTCCCCACTTCATGAAATCGCAGAACATCTCGACCATGGATGAACCGGTGAATGTGACGGATGAACTTCTTGGTCGACTGTCCGATGCCCAGCGGCAACTCGTTGTTCCCACCGTGCGTGTCGCTCTTTAGTCGTCCTTGATCTCGCGAGGCTGCATCATTCTATTGCTCTTGATACGGCGGCGCCTCTCCCTTCTTTGGGCACCATAACGTCTTGTGTGCCGTTTCCCTCTTTGCCAAATCTTTTTTATCGAAACTGAAAAATGGCTTTTCGCAGGCGGAGCACGCCCACACCAGGAAGTTATTCCCTTGACGGGTTTTCATATGCTCCGGATCCGGTCCCCACGCCTCCCCCAAATAGCTAATACCTGCCGCGTCGGCAATCTTGAAGAAGTAGTCTACAAGGCTTTGCCGCTTAGGGTCATCTGGTGGCGTCGTTATGATTTCCACATATTGAATGCTGAGTCTGGCAACTTTCACTCTGAGCGAAATCGTTTCATCGTCCGCCAACCGCTCCGCTTCGTCGAAAAGCGCGTTTGCCCGCATCATGAGATCCGGGGAAAATAGCGGGCTTGTCATGGGTGCGCTGATTGTCATGTGAATCCACTCGTCGGTAGCTTTCTTGTGGAGCATGTCGATGTATTCCAGAATTGGACGAGCTGCCGACCCGTAATAGGCGTCCAGAAACTCGCCAACGCCCTTGTCCACATCGAAGTTCGGATTCCACATGAGTTTAGCCAAGAGGTAAGCTCGAAGCTCGGAGAACTCGCCCATGGGATTGAACGGGTCGGCTTGCGGGAACATCTCCTTCACCCCGTATTTGACGAAGAACTGCATGTTCGGTTTTAGGACATAAAGGTTTGGATGCGGCGCCAACCAGTGTTGAAAATTGATGACATAGTCCCAGATAAAGAGTTGATCCGAAATCTCCGACCACTTTTTGATGTCGTCCACGACGGACACGGGCGCGCTGGGATTGCGGCTGAAAGTGCAAGTACCGAGCGGGTGCGAAAAACAGCACTCAATGTCACTAAGCCGGACGAGAACATTTCGTCTCGGGCGCACGGATTTCGGCGGTTTGCGGCTGTAGGCATACGCCAGAGTCGAAATGTATTTGTCCGGATGTTCCTCCTCTACGGCTTCGGCGACTTGGTTGACAAACTGCAGGAGCGAGCCCATGTGGCTTTCTTCACGCTCGTCGACAGCACGGCAATCCTCGCATTCGCACCAGCCGCCGTAGTCATTCTGAGAGACTGTAAAGATGGTTCTATCGGGCTGTTCGCGTATCCATCGCTTGACGGTCTCGATAGCGATGCGGAGGACATCGGGATTGGTGAGGCACAATTGCGCAAACTCTCCAACCCGTTCGCCATTGACTTCAGCGTAGAATTCGGGACGTTCCTTGAAATATTCCTGTACCCCGTGATGCACTCCACGAGGCATGAGCCGATAGAAGGTGTGGTACATGGGTGAGGCGAAACGAATCCTGCCGCCGTGTTTGTCCGTAAGCCCGCGAGCGTGATGACCATTAATCTTGTTGCGCGCCGCCCAGTCCGCATCTTCGCCCACAAAATAGTGCGTGTCCCTTGAAGCTATTATCGGGGTTTGAGTATCGTTGATGCTGCCTATCTCAATCCGCTGACGCTTGGGAAGGCGGCTGACTTCCGGATGAAACCAGCGGCATTCAAGGTAGTCCTCCAAAAAGGTGTAAACCCCGTACATCGTACCTCTCTGCTTGCCCCCCGCCACAATCAGGTAGTTTCCCTCGGTGCGAATGGTGAAGCCATCATCCCCCAACGCGTCAAAGTCAATTTCGGCATTAAGCTGTTTTAAGTGAAGATTATCCCCCAAAATAATCTCATGAGATCTCAATTCACCGCTGTCGGTAACGATTGGAAGGTTTGCGCCGGATATCTCCTTCAAGAAGAATTGCAGCTCGTCGGCTGCATGTTTCTCGGAAGGTGAAGCGGTTTCGGAAATGACAATAGCGTAGTTGCTGGTTGAATTGTCTGCAATGACTAGCTTAGTCATATTACCCCCTTCTGTCGCGTGAGCATCAGGGCTTATGAATGCAAACATAAACGCAATCACAATATGGCTCGCACGCATGAACGCATGGTCCGTGTCGACGGTATCCATTTTTGGTCACCTTGTTTTGAGCCTTCCCCACACGGTAGCCATCTTGTCGGATGGAGACACAGCCAGGACATCGAAGGTGCGGCCAAGACCCACATTCATGAGCTTCTCGATGTCATTGTCATCCAGTGCGGTATTGAAAATGGCGACATCGTCTATCGTGCCTTTGAACCAACCGCTGTGGTCGCCGGACGACCTGAGTCCTAAGGTCAATTTGTCGGGAAATGACCGTATTTCCCCTTTTTGCGGGTGCTCCGCCTTTAATTCCCCGTTCAAGTAAAACTTAACCTGTTTACCATCGTAGGTGCAACCGATGTGTTGCCATTCGTCCAAGACGCCGGCAACTACCATACCGTTCGCACTCGACCAAACCCCCGCCAGGCTTAGGTGCCATGTAAGGGTTGCCGCACCAAGATCGCTCTCCCAGCTATAGAGCGACCAGCCGCTGCGGTCTTTTTTCTCCATGATGCCGCCCGAGATTGCTGTTTTTCCATCTCTAACGGGGGGCTGTATGCCGTCGGGGTAGACCCAAACGGAGATGCTAATCTGCGTCTTGATTGCCTTTAAGCTGTCCGAACGCGGTACGTCAATGGAATCATCCTTTCCATCGAATACGAGCGCTCGCTCGAACTTTCCCCTTCTTATTCGCTCCGGATCCGCTCCCTTAGTGAACGTACCATGATTCTCGTTCCCGGAGGAATCTATCACCTCATTTCCAACAATTTCGTCAAATAACCAAATTCCGACAGCGTTTTCCAAGTTCAGCGCGGCATGATTCGGACTCGTGGGCATCAGTATCAGGACAATCACACCGAGCCACCAGACCATTGTCCTAGGTATCGTGACTTTCATGTTGTATCCCTCCTATGAAGATACAATACGGATTGAAGGTTTGGCAAGGCACCATTCCCGTCTTGGCGTGTCTGACGGATCCAACTCAAAACGACCTAGTGGACGAATATTCGAATCGTTATGTCAATCTATCATAGCACGAAACAGCGCCTTGGTCAAGAGATCAGGTTGTATTACAATTACTCCGAATTCGCAGTGCATAAGCACGTCAATCAGATTTTCCGATGCGGGGCAAGAAGATTTCTATGGGAGTTCTATCGCATTCGTTATTCACTCACTTGATCACTCGCTATCCGCTCGCTTGATCCCCGCCTACGGGCTTAGTTTGCGGCTTATGGATGGCATCGGGTATAAGTTAGGACATTACGTGCATCATTATTCAAACGAATCCGTAGAACGTATCCTAACCTTAGAATCATGTCGGAGACATGTATCACGGCTTTGAATGTCAATTATCGTGTTGGTTATTGTATCATCGCGCCAGTCTCTATGATATAATTCACGTTCAGTGGCAGAAGTGTGTTCTGTTAAGCGTTGGGTTTCGCTCGAAAGTTGGCCCCTTTGGGTGAAATGAATCGCTGATAAATTTGTGTCTGTGTGTGAGTTCACGGCGGTTACTGCTTAACCCAACCTACAAACTACTGTCGCGAGAACAACTCGCTCCCACAGAAGAAGCGGCAATGAGGAGACTGCAAAATGGAATCAGTACAGTCAGACATCGTCAATAATAGAAGCCCTCGAGAGAATTTCCTGCCGCAACTGTCTGATTCTTCTTACGCAATGGCGGTTTCGGCGCTCTTTCTACTCCTCGGTGGCATTATCGCATGGCACCATGAGATGTGGCGAGATGAAATGCAGGCATGGCTGATTGCACGCGACAGCCACTCGCCAATCGAGGTGTTGTATCACCTGAATCGATATGACGGGCATCCGGGCTTGTGGCATCTTTGTCTTTACGTGTTGAAACTCATTACCCGGTCGCCCATCATTATGCAGCCTTTCCACCTCATCATCGCAGCCGCCTCGGCTTATATCTTCTTGAGATTTTCACCATTCACGAGATTGCAGAAAACACTCTTTGTGTTCGGGTATCTGCCCTTCTATGAGTACGCTATCATCTGTAGAAACTATGCACTGGGTGTGCTATTGCTATTCCTTTTCTGTGCGCTGTTTCGGAACTGGAGAAAGAGATTGCCGCTTTTGGGTCTTGTCCTTCTGTTAATGTGTCATACGAGCGTTCATGCGTTAATCATCGTGATAGCCATTCTCATTGGCTTGTGCTGGGAGATGCTGGCTAACCCCGACCGACCGCCTAGACGGGAGATCAGAGTCGGCTTGGGCTTGATTCTGCTCGGTATTGTGACGGCAATCATCCAACTAAAACCGACCGGTCCAAACCTCGGGATTTCTACAGGGTGGAGAACGGAATTCGAGTCGTATTATTTCCTCAGAGCTTTCAATATTTTGCCGAAAGCGTTTCTCCCGATTCCGGAATTCACGTTGCGCTATTGGAATACCTATATCATTGATAGGTTGCCGGCTGCGGATGAAGTGAAATGCGTCTTGGCAGTACTCATCCTTCTTTTTGGACTGCTCCTTTTCATCAGGAAACCCATGGCGTTCCTAATGTATCTGTTTGGCACTATTGGCTTATTGGCTTTCTTTTATTCAAAACGCTTCGGTTTTATACGTCATTGGGGTTTTCTCTTCATGGCGTTCATCGCTGCAAACTGGCTGTGCTACTATTGCCGGGACCTTCCAAAGCTGAGTTTCAATTTTGTTAACCGCCTAAATGGAATCAGTTTGGGATTGGCGAGAAGTATTAGTGTTGTTCTCCCTGTGTTACTCGCGCTTCATCTCGTAGGCGGGGTTGCAGCGGCGATAATGGACTACAAATATCCTTTCTCGAACGGCAAAGCCGTCGCTCAATTCATCAAGTCCGAGAATTTGGACGACATGATAATCGCGGCGGAAGCGCCAGACGATGTAACGCTGGAAATCCTTGGATATTCGGAGAAGGACACCTTTTACTATCCACGCTCAAAGCGGTTCGGATCTTTCATCCCGTGGGATGTCACGTGGGGTCAAGGAAGGGGGCGGCCCACCGAGGAGGTACTTCAGGAGGCGCAGAGACTAAGTAATGAGCGGAGGGAGGATATCTTGGTGATTTCGGGACGGATATTCCCCGAAGAGCTTCGGGCGGAGCATTCACTCACAGAGTTGAAGGTGTTTGAACCGACGGTGGTGCGGGAAAGCCTCCAGAACTATGTCGTGTATCGGATGACGCCTATGGCATCAAGTGCAGCCGCGATAGATTCTCAAAGCGTTGTGGGATTGTGGGATTTCGATGAGAGAGAAGGGAATCTAGCTAGCGATCTATCAGGCAACGGTAACGACGGGACACTGGTCGGGAATCCCGAATGGGTTGAAGGCAGATTTGGCGCCGCATTACGGTTTGACGGCGTAGACGATTATGTGGACTGTGGGAACGCCGAGACGCTGCAAATTCCGACTGGAACCATGATGGCGTGGATGAAAGTGCATACCGATAAGGATAGCGGTTTGTCCGCCGTTACGCTTCCGTTTGGGGATTCGCGGCGTTGGGAACCGCCGTTTCGCAGCCTGGGATTGGGCGCGGTACAGGGCGAGCCTGTTTTTTGGATAGCCATCAACTCCGAAAATAAGGAGTTTCTTTCAGGTAGACTGCGGTTGAACCAGTGGCACCACATGGCTGTTACGTATGACGGCGTTATGAGACGAGGATACATTGACGGCGAGAAGGTATTTGACTACATTTTTCGGGGTGAGATCGAATATTCTGGCGCTCCTACTTGCGTGATTGGAACTCGCGGCAAAGAGTCGCCGGGAGAATTCTTCAACGGCGTGATTGACGAGGTGGCTATCTTCAGCGAAGCATTGAGCAATGACCAGATCAGGGCGGTCATGAAGGATGGAATTGGACAGATTAGGTGGATGTCGGAGTGAGGATTGCAGTCGCAGCGACAGATTATTCGCGATTTCCAAATTTCCGACCTTTTTGGGACGCTGTAGGAGCGATCTGCAGGTCGCGAGGCATCGTTGGGAGTTGGAATGGTTTTCTATCGATCAACCGCCCGGGTAGGGAGGGCGATAGAAATTCCTACTCGCTGACCACTAGTTTGATCGCACCTTACAAGAAATGGTGGGCAGGGGAGTTCTATCGCACTCACTATCCATTCGCTTGATCCCACCCTACAAATCTACTGTAGGAGCGATCTCCGAATCGCGATGGATTATCGGGAATCGGAATTCCCTCCTACAGGTGCCGCACGTGAGTGCAAGAGTAGTTGGTGGGGTGTGCTCACTGTGTCGCGCCTTCAATAACCGTAATCAGCCGGTTTACCGCTAGGTTGGTGTGCAGATCGACCTGCCCCGAGGGCCAAAAGATCTGAAGTGATTCCACCAGTTTCGCATCGCCTAGACCGAATGTGAGCGTCTTTTCGCTCTGGGAGCAGTAACTTCCGCCCGTCCTCACCATTTTCCGTTGAGTCGCGTTTCTCGTCGTAAGAACGACTTTGGCTCCGATGCCGTCCCTATTGCTTTGCGTCCCGGTAGTCTTCACGCGTAAGAAATTCATTCGATTCCCGCCCTCGTTCCGAAACAGAGAAGCGCCACCGTATTCGGGCAAAACCCCATTGTTGGATACCAACACATCCAAATCGCCGTCGCCGTCATAATCACCGTAGGCTGCCCCCCTGCCCACGCCGGGTTTGCCAAACCCGACAACATCGCTTACATCTTCAAACCTGAGATCCCCTTGGTTCCGGAACAGTGTTGGCTGCTGTACATAGCTGAGATTCGGCTGTGATTTTGCGATATCCGGCTCAATGTGACCGTTGACGCAGAACAGATCGGCATGCCCATCCAGATCGAAATCGAAGAAGAATAAACCGAACGTGAGCGTGAGAAGGCTTGCGCTTCCGATTCTTGCCGTTCTCGCTAGATCGGTGAACTCGTGATTGCCGGAAGCATAGAAGAAGGCGGTCATCTCATTGCTAAAGTTGCCGATTGCCAACGCAACGCCGCCGTCGTTGTTTACATCCAATGCGTCGATTCCCATTCCGGCGCGCGCCATGCCCTTTTCGCTGGTAGCAACGCCTCGCGGCACCGCTTCGTCGGTGAACGTGCCGTCGCCATTGTTACGGTATAGGAAATTCGGTTCGGTGTCGTTGGCTATAGCTAGGTCTATCCACCCGTCATCGTCGTAGTCGAGCATCGTCACACCGAGGGATTTACCCTTGGGATTGTAAATCCCAGCGCGCACCGTGACATCTTCAAACGTCCCGTTACCGAGGTTTCGATATAGTCTGCATGATCTACCCCCATAGGCGAAGGGAGGACAGTAAAAGAAAAACTGATCGTCGACAACACAGGGAATCTCAAGCTTCTTCGACCATCGTATGAAGTTGCACACGAACAGATCCAGCCAGCCATCCCGGTCGTAATCAAAAAAGAGCGCGCTCGTAGACCACGACTCGTTGCCAACCCCCGCCGTGTCTGTCACGTCGGTAAATGTACCGTCGGCGTTATTGCGAAAAAGTCGATTGCGCTCCAAAGTCGTAACGTAGATGTCGGCGTCTCCGTCATTATCGTAATCGGCGATTGCGGTGCCCATGCCGTACATCGCTATCGCCAGATTTGCCGCTTCGGTGACATCGACGAATCTGCCGTTTCCCACATTACGATAGAGTTTGGAGGTGGGAGATGTCTTGCTATTATTCCAACTCATTCCATTAATTAGAAGAATGTCAAGGCGGGCATCATTGTCGAAGTCGAGGAAGGCGCAGCCCGATCCCATGGTTTCGGGCATGTACCGCTTGCCGAAGGCGCCCGTAAAATGCTTGAATTCGATTCCCGCAGCCTTGGTAGCGTCGACAAATTTCACATGGAGAGGATTTGAGAAGGCGGGGAGTACAAAGATTATAAGGGTGAGAAGTAATACGTGATATGACAATCGCGGCATGCAACTTTGCGTCGCGCCATCAACGCGACAATAGCAAGGTTTATATGCGGGGCAAGTAAAACTTAATCCAGATTTTATCGACTTCCTTATTCAACGGTGGTTTAATACCATCATGGTAGGCGCTGTTTCTAACTGCGCCGAGTGCGGTCTGTTGCATCGGTGTGGTTGGAAACCGCACCTACCGTGGAAAGGGTCTCTATGGGAATTCCATCGCGCTCGCTATTCGCTCGCTTGATTCCAGTTAATCCTATTCAGTCGGTTGATCGTTTTCCTCTTGGCTTCCCTTCATCAAATCGACCTGATCGGTGGGGGAGTAGAAGTAACTTCCGAAATGCCACTCGCCAATATCCCCTATCAATCGACGCTGCCGCGGTGTGCACCGCTTCAAGAGTTCCTGTGAGGGGCGTTCAAAGTCGTAGGGACGCAAGAATTGCTGGATGTAGCAGTAAATCAAGGATTTGCGCGGCACCTCCGAATGGTTCGGCACATATCCGTGCCACAGTGAATGCGTGAAGATCGCAACGTCGCCGCTCTCGGCGCACATCTGTACGGCTTCCGGGATGTTTGGACCCTCCTCAAATCCACTCTCCGGGAAAAGGTGCCTGTGGCTGCCGGGGACTAGAGTAAAATTACCCATATTAGGCGCGGGAACGTCCGTCAAGAAATACTGGAGCTTGATTTGCAGCGGAATACTGTCATCGCTAACCCGAATTTGCCGCATGGCTTGACCGCCGTCGGTGTGTAGCCTTCCCTTTCCGTTGAGATTCTTTGGTCGGACAATGACCTCGGACATCCCCAGCCCGATGTAAGGTCCCATCAACTCTAGCACAATTGAGAAGGTCGCCGGATGATCCATCATACCGACGAAGATATCGTTTTCCTCCATCACGTTGCGCTGATCGAAATCATGGTGCGGTTCCGCGTCGGGCTGTTCAAGGTGTTTGGCGTGCATTTGATCGACGACATCCGTCAGTTCGCGGACTTCATCCGAAGTGAGCAAACCCTTTAGGTGGAGGTAACCGTCCTGTTTCCAATCGCGGATCTGTTCTTCGGTCAATGAGCCGGTTTGATCTTCGGTAGCCGCCGTGTCCATGAGGGGTTCCTTGCTCAAACATTCAAAGGCTGCAGAAGCGACCTCCCGGTCATGATCGCCTGGCATGGCAGGGCAAGAAACTCTCTATCACGCACATTCGGTGCGATTCGCTTCCTTATTCTCAGCCCACGGCGGTGCCTCTCGTATCGGCGAAAGTCGATCTAGATGCTCAGGTTAATGAGACTGCGGTTGTTCAATATGCTTTCCCGCGTCTCCTCGCTCCACCGATTGGAGTCCTCCTGTCCCGCCAATGGCTTATAAACATAGCTCGGTTCGTCCGGAAAGTGCTGGTGTCGAGCGTCTATCGCTAGGGCGATCATACGAGATCTCTGGATGACGAGCTCTTCACCGTAGACGAGGTCGGGTTTGTCCTGCCCTTTTTTTCTGACGTTGAGTATCGACGATCGGCGGTGAAAACCAAAATTGAACGTCACTCGCTTTTGAGGCGAGTCGTTCGGAAAGGAACCGTGCAGCAGTTGGCGGTTGGAAATGACGATGTCGCCCGGTTCGCACACCATGGGTACCGCTCCGGGAAGCCGATCTGAGCCGTTGTTGTCAGCCATCATTTTTAATATGTCGATCTTGCCGCGTTTGTGTGATCCCGGAAGTACCCAGACGCCGTTGGCGGCAGTGCTTCCATAATACTGGAACATGAAGTTGAATCCGTGGGTGCCTTCGTCCAAATCGTCCCGATCCCAGTGTGTCGTACCATCCTGATGCCACGCCACAGATGGTCCAAAGACCGCCGGTTTCACAATCATAGACTCGGAGAACGGGGTGAAGTCGGAGCCGTTTATCTGCTCGGTGATAGAGAGTAGATGGGGGTGGCCGTAAAGCCTGAAACAGGACTCGAGGAGCTGTATGGGACCGGAGATTCCAGAGATTACATAATCGGGCGCATCCGGCGGAAGATCGGGTATCGCCATATTGGCCTGGTGCCGCCCCTTGCCTCCATCAGGATCGCTCAGCGGCTTCTCGAAGCGAAAACTTGAGCGCTCGGGAGGGGTACCTATGGCGGGTCGGCCATGGGCGTCGACTAGCGCATCCTTGGTGTGCGGTGCTCGGTCAAAGGCGCGTTCCAATTCGGTCTGCAACTCCTCAAGTTCATCAGACTCTACCGCGCCCTCGAACACGTAAAAGCCGTAATGCCAGTATGCATCCAGAATCTTTTTGTCTACGGTGCCATCGGCATTGAATTTCATCGGACCGCGATTGCCGAGCTGGTACGCCGTGCGCTCGCCATCACGGACGTAAGCGGAAATCTGATCATGCGCTGTGCTATCGGGGCTCATGTGGAGTGTCTCCCTCGAATCATGCGAAAGAAAATGAACGCAAGAAGTAGCGTCCTAACGGACAATGAGTGTGGCCGATGATCGTGGGCGCCGTATTACCGAAAGTTGAAAAAACGGTGGGCGGTGCCCACCCTACTGAATTAGGTATAAATTAGTTTACTCAATTTTGTCCACTCAGTCAACAAAAATGGGATGGTAGGTGGGGGAATGGCGTCCAAAGACGGGGACAAAAAAAGCCCGGAGCGCAATGCCCCGGGCTATGGGAAACAAGAGAACGAGCCTTGTATGTTCTATTTGCCAATCAACATTTTGCGAGTGGCAGAGAAATCAGGAGCGGTTAGCGTGTAGAAATAGATGCCGCTAGCAACCTGCTCACCGAATTCGTTGCGACCGTCCCAGTACGTGGCACGTCCTCGACTGGTGTAGTCGCCAGCGAGTTGCGGGCCGACGTGCAGGGTACGCACCGGGACGCCCTTCGTATCGTAGATGGTGATTCGGACCTCGGTATCCTTAACAAGTGTGTAGGGTATCCAGGTCTCGGGGTTGAACGGGTTGGGATAGTTCGCCAGCAGCGCGGTGCGTTCGGGCATCAGACTTGCGAGCAACTGCCGGAGCGCGTTGACTGCGTCTCGTCCGGCGCCGGAGATCTCGGCGTGTGCTATCCATTCGCGTACACGTTCCGGTGTGACGACGTCGCGCGCATCGAGGTTCGCGACGGGCGCGGCTGCGGCGTTACCCATGGCGACTGCGACCAGCGCGACATCGCTCACATCGACGACACCGTCAACGTTCACGTCGGCGTCGTTTTCCCCGGTTTGACCGAGGTTTGCGACGACGAGCAGGATGTCGTTCACATCGACCTTACCGTCGTCGTTAACGTCCTCGGGTCTCGGAGTATCGTCGTCGGTCGAGGTATCGGGTGTGGGATCGGGCGTGGATATCACCTGCCTCACGATGAGGGTGGGCGCTATGGCGAGCGCGATACTCCTGGGATCGTTCCGATTCGCAAAGAGGGTGGTGACGCCGGATCCGTCGAGGTCGGCGCTCTTGACGGAACCCTTACCCTGATCGGATTCGGTCCAGTAGACTTTGTCGTTGCCCGGGTCGAGTGCGATGCTATTCGGCTTATTGACGCCGCGGGAGAGGACGTCTTGCACGCGAGTGCCGTTCAGGTTGGCGCGCTGGATTTTTTGAGTGGCTCTGTCGACCCAGTACATCCTGCCATCGGCTATATCCAGGGCGATGTCGAACGGTATATCCAAGCCGGTGGAGACGAGGGGCTCAACTCCGGTTCCGTCGAGGTTGGCACGTGAGATGACGTCGTTGCCGAAGTCGACCCAGTACATCTTACCGGCGCCGATGTCGAGCGCGATACCGGCGAGGGCGGCGTTGCGGATGGTGAGGAGATCTTCTACGCCGGTGCCGTCCAGGTTGGCGCGTTGGATCTTCTTGGTACTCCAATCCGTCCAGTAGATCTTGTCGTTCGTCTCATCGACGGCGATGCCGTTCGGGGTGGTGAGCCCGGAGGCGACAACGTTCCGCACCTGTGTGCCGTTGAAGTTCGCAATTCGGATGGAGCGGGTGCCGTGGTCCGCCCAGTACACTTTTCCGTTACCCACATCCAAGGCGAGTGCTGCCGGTTTTTGCAGGCCGCGGCTGACGACGCTGTCGGGTCGTGTATCGTCCGCGTCGAGCCGTCGAATAGCGCTCGCTGTGCCTCGCTCTATCCAGAACATGGACACCTCCGGCGTGTCTATCGGTTCGTCCACGGTGGATTCTGCCACGGTGAGTTTGACGCCGGCTGAGCAGTTGTTGGCGGTATTGCTCTCGTTAGCGACGTTGCTGACGCATGCGCCGTAGTAGTAGACGCCGGGTGTGCTGGGCGCGGTGAAGGTGGTGCGGTAGACCGCGCGCGCGTTTGCGTTGATCGCACTCACCCTGCTCGCCCCAACGCGCGTGTCGGCGCTGGATATGGTGCTATCGACGGAGCGGTAGTAGACCAAGTTGGTAGCGACGGCGTTGCCCGTACCGAGGTTAGCCACGCTCACCGACATGGTTACCTGTGCGCCGGGGGCAGCGGAGGTTAGACTGAGCGTCGGCGGCCGCACGACGAGGTCGGGCTTCGTTGTGGTTACGGGCGGATCGGGATCGGTCGACGGGGGTTCAGGTGTGGGCGTGGTTGGTGTCGAGGTGGTCGGTGTGGTGGTGGCAGGTCTGGCGAGGACTACACCCACATTGGCGTCCGCCGAGTCGCTGCTAACGGTGTCGGTGTAACTGACGGTCACGCTCAGCGTCTTGCCCTGGTCGGCGGCTACCGCGGCATAAGAATCGGAGGTTGCGCCGGGGATATCCTCGCCGTCTCGTTTCCATTGGTATGTCACGTCTATCACGGGACCGTCGGGGTCGTTGAGTGTGGCGGTGACGCTAGTCCCGACCCTCACATTGCTGTCGGGTGAAAGCGTCACTGTGCCTGGGCTGCCAGTTATTTCTCCGACGCCAATCGTAGCGGTGGCGGTATCGGCTGTGGTGCCTGTGCCGTCAAAGTAGGTTGCCATAACGGTAAGGACGGTGCCAACATCGTCAGCTGCGATGGTGTATACCGATGGGTTAGCATTAGTACCAGTACCAGTACCCGACCATGACCACGTTATGTTGCCTAAAGTCGTTGAATCTGGATCGGTAAGTTCGGCGGAGACCGTACTGTTTGCCGCCAGATCAGAGCCGTCTTCGGGGGTGAGGGCTATATTCCCGTCTTCCTCCACGTCCGTAATGGTGATCGCGACATCCTGCGTATCCGTACCACCGTGCTCATCCGTCACCGTCACCGTCACCGTGACCGACGCCGTCGAGCTAACCTCAAAATCCAGCGAATCGGCTTTTGAATGCAGCGTGGTGCTGGCACCGGTGGTAGGCATTACAGAGAAGCTGCTTGCGTTGGTGCCAGTGAGAGTCCACTTTAAACTCGAATTCGGCCCATCGGAGTCGTCTGCCGTATAGGTGGCGAGATCAGCGGCTGCGTTTTCAGCCACGGATGCGGTTGCGGGTCCGGTGATGGTGGGATCCACGTTCGCCGCAGTGAGGATGGTAATCATACCCGAGGCGGTATCGGTACCGGCGCCCGCGCCGTCGAAATAGGTGGCGGTCACCTTTAGCGTTTTACCGCCGTCAGCCGTGACGGACGTGTAGGTGTTCGAATTGGTGCCGACAGAATCCCCGTCGACCGTCCACGCCCAGTTTATGGTAAGGGTAGATACATCCGACACATCGGGTTCTACGAGTGTCGCCTCGAAATCATCGCCGGCCACGCCAGAATCGCCTGACGCTGGGGCTATTGTCACCGTGCCCGGTTGATCGACGTTGTTGATGGTGACGGAGACTGAACGAGTGGCAGTACCAGTGCCGGTCGTACCGTGGTGTTCATCCGTCACGGTCAAGGTCGTCGTATAGGAGGACGCGGTTAGCGCATCGAGTGAGGTAACCGTCAGATATAGCGTGGTGCTGGCGCCCGCCGCCGATGATAGGGAGAAGTCGGTGGTGTTAGAGGACGTCCACGCCAACGCCGTATTGTCGCCATCTGGATCGTCCGCGGTATAGGTGCCGACAGTGTATCCGTCATCGCCGCGTGTGGCGGTTTCATCGATGCTTACGGCTACGGAACCGGATATGGTGGGCGGATCGTTTGTGGCTTTCAGGATGGTAACGGTAGCCGAGGCGGTATCGGTGCCTGCTCCGACGCCGTCGAAATACGTGGCAGTAGCCGTCACTGTTACGCCGCCGTCAGCGGCGACCGACGTGTATGTCGCCGTATTGGTGCCAGTACCAGAACCGCCGGTCCATGCCCACGCGATGTTGCTGATCGTCTGGGCATCGGGGTCTTCGAGTGAGGCGGTGAACGTATCGCCCGCAACGCCGTTGTCGCCCGCGGCTATTGTTACCGTGCCGTCTTCGTCGACGTTGATCACGTTGATTGTGAGGTCGGCGGTAGCATCGGTAGAGGTCCCACCCCCATCGCTCGCCGTTACGGTGACGGAATAGGAGGCCGCGGTCTCATGATCCAGTGTCGTGCCGGACGCGAACGATAGTATGCCCTGATTGTTTATATTCAAGTTATTACTATTATCGCTCCAGGTTATGTCCTCCCCTTCAGGATCTTTCGCCGTAAAGGTGTATGTTGGCAGCGTGGTCGCATCCTCGTCGACAGACTGCGGCGACATCGGCTTCGTCGTTATTTCGGGAGATTCGTCCACATTGCTAACTGTGATCGTTATCGTTTCGCTGGCGGTGCCGGAGGTCACGGTTAACGATAGGGTTTTAGCGTCTGCCGGCAAAGCCTCATAGTCCGGAGTTGTGGTGGTGGCGACATTATAACTTCCGGCGGTGGAGGTGGCAGTCACGGAGAAACCCGCACTGGCGGTTGGCAGTTCGGTGGGTGTGGGGGTCACGGTGAAGACGGCGGTATAATGCACGTTTTCGCTAATCGTGGTGTCGCTAAGACCGCTTATCGTTTGTGCGTTCGCCGTGAGGGAGAGGCCCAGCAGCAGGGTGAAAACGAGGCTCAATTGTGTAAGTCGAATAAACTTAACACGCAACATAATGTAACTCCTTATTTTTTGTTCTCGATTGCAGTATGCAATCGGACGGATATGTTAGGATGCACTTTACAAAATGCAGGGAAAACCGCCCCAGCACACGAAGCACATCTACGAGTAAAAGGGTGACGCGGTTGGGTCGTACCTGCACGACTTTTCCGCTGTCTAGATCGGTACACATGCACCTGTATTTTTGATTGGCAATAGTCTGTTAATTGTGGGGATTTCGTAGCGCAAACTGTCCAGTTTGCGCGTCACAAGCACAATCTAACAGATCGTGCTACAAAGGTGATAACTCAGGTTACAGCTAACACAAAATGTGTAGAACTGCTTCATAATTTGTGTGCCTTTCGTCTGTTGTAGGGATAATACCTCAATGCTAATCCGCTACCCATTTTTGCATCGGGGTATACAGAAAATGGGCAACATAGGGCACTGTTTGGCAAATAATATTATGGTAATTCGAGTTGCAACCTGACGCCGCGTTAGGGGTTAAGTATTTGGGTTAACCGTGTTCCGCTATACACATCGCGTTCCTCTGGAGCGAAGGGTAAAGTACTTCGCGTCCAAGGCGCATAAATGAGGAATATGCAATGCATGACGTTGACATCTTCGACCCAAAAGAGGGTTTTATCGCTGTCTTAACTGCGCGGCATTCCGTTCAGGGATCCGCTTTAGAAACGGATAAAGCGTTACACATAGTATTCTACGGCTTTGACTCATAGGCGGTCCTTGTCAAAAACCCACTGGTGGCGTGGGTTTCAGCCACCGCATCCAAGGTTTGTCGATTTAGCGATCGATTTCTTTATTAGCGGTGACATTAAACAATTTGCTGTTTGAGGTGAACCGATGTAAAGCCCCATTTATCGGGGGAACACCGCTGTGAAAGTCAATGTTTATCCGTATTTGACGCCCAATGCGGTGCCTGATATCGCTCCCCTTCTAGAACAATAATTTTAGTGAAAAAAAGTCTTGACAACGCCTGTTATAATTATGTAGAATACTATTTCCAAATAATTATGAGGAGTTAGGTATCGAGGAGTGGAGAAAAGATTATGAGCGCATTAACATGGGATCAGGTCGCTATCAGCGACGAAACGGAGGAATTGGTCAAAGCCAGCACCGCACCGGGTACCGTCGAGACGTATCGTCGCGCCATGCAACAGTTGGAAATCTGGTTGGAAGGACGTTCTCTGAGCGATAACCTACTCGCGAACTACATCACGGAGTTGTATCAGGAGGGAAAATCGCCGGCGACAATCAGCAAAATCGTGGCGGCCGTCAAGTGGACGGCAAAACATGGCGGCGCGGAGACAAGAAACTTCCGTTTTGAGATTACGGAAAAAACACTCGCCGGCATTCGGCGTAAAGGCAAGAACCGAGGACGGGGTCAGGTGGACGCCATGACGTGGAGCGAGGTGGAGCAGGTGTGTGTGCTTGCGGAAGCGGATAATACCGTCGCCGGATTGAGAGACTCGGCGCTGATTCGGCTGATGAGCGATTGTTTGTTACGAATCGGTGAAGCGGTTGCGGTCAATGTGGAGGACGTCGATAGCGCATTGACGGTTCATCAGTCAAAGACCGACCAAGGGACGGCGGGCGTCAACGGCGTGACGTTGTACATTGGCGCTCCCACGCAGGAGGCGATAAAGCGGTATTGTAAGGCGGGAAATGTCACCGAAGGAGCGCTTTTTCGGTGGGTTCGCCGCGGCGACAACATAACCGGCAGAAGACTAACGATTGATGGCGTGAGAAAAATCATCAAGCGCAGGGCGCGCGCCGCTGGCTTGGGGGGCAACATCTCGGGACATTCACTGCGGGTCGGTTCCGCGGTATCGCTCGCGCAAGCCGGGGCGTCTGTTGTTAATATGCAGGTTGCGGGTCGGTGGAAATCGCCTCAGATGCCGGCGCATTACGCGCGCGCGGAATTGGTAGAGCAGGGCGCGATTGCACGGTTCAAGTATGGAAAGGATAGTGAGTAAGGAGGAAGAGAGGAAGGCTGGAGATTGGAAGGGAAGCAGTGGCTAGTGGGCAGCTCGTAGGTTGGGTTGAACGAAACCGGGAAATCCGGTGCCAACACACCAAACCCCCTCAAACTGGCTCGCCTGTCGGATAGCATCAGGGAAAGAGTGAAACCCAACTTCTGCCTCCATGTCATCGGACCCCTCCAAGGGAAAACGTTGGGTTTCACTAGATTTATTTAGAGTTAGATTGGAATAACGTCCCTCAATTGCCGTGTAACGTTTGGTGATTTTGCTTTTTCCGTTCAACCCAACCTACACCGCTGCTATTTGTTAAGCCCGCTCGGCTTGGACAGACATATCCAAGCCTTACCCGCAAGTGTGCCGTGGATTTGTCAATCCACTGCGAGCGGTCGTTGGTTGTAGGGAATAACGATCGTTATTCCCTACAAAATACCTGTGCAATAATATCATCACAAAAAATCGTCATTTCCGCTTTTTACACAAGTCCGGTCCAATCCTATCGCCAGAATTTGTACATGGGGTAATCTAGGCCGAAACCGATGAGATTCCAAATGCTGCCAATCGTAAACTCGCCTAGGATTAATCCAAGAAAGAAGGGGCGCAACTGTCTATAGCCGCTGATGCCGCGGAATCGTAGAATTGTTGCTTTTGCTATCCAGCCTACAAAGAACGGCAACCACACCCAGTCCATGTATAGGCTGCCGGAGAGTGCATACCCCACCCCGTGAAAGGGCCACCAAAAGAAGCGCATTCTCATCGCCTGTAGAAAGAAGGTAAAAAGTAACCCGGCTCCCATGGACGTAACGGCTAATGCGTTTGTTGTTGTCGGGGTTTTGACCCATCCGTCGAGCATACCGAAGGTGAAGTCCCCAAAGTTGGTGTACCAGCCCTGAATTTTGGTGGTGGCTCCGAGGTCGTAGGAACAGTGTAACAGTATCCACATCGCGGTGTACGCGGCGATCACGATATATATCGCCATGAACAGGAGGAGCTGCCTGACATTCAGTCCGGTTGTGTCGGCAATCTTGAATCCCTCAAGTTGGTGTGGCCCCGGATGACCTCGGTAAGTGCGCGTGAACCAGAAATAGTAGGCGAACATTAAAAGGTTGTTTTTTGCAAGGCGCCGCGTGCCGAACATACTGATCATGGCAATGCCGGGGGCGGTTCGCGCGAAACTGTGTTCGGGCGCTCCGAGTTCGGCGCGCATTCGAGCGATTGTGGTAGATACCACAAAATAGATAGCGAAAAAGGTGATAGCGACCCATGACGACATTCCGGCGACGCATGAAAATAGGACGAGCAGAGCCATACCGCACACTGCCCCCGTCACTGCCCATCGATACGGCATCGGTTCACGTCCGTCATCAAGGGGTGATGACATTCCAATCGCTTTGCGTATCACTTCCCGGAAAAATCTCCTGCCCGACCAAATGGCGAACGCGCACAGCCCGATGTATGCACCGAATGATTGCTCCGTGATGAAAGGGAAGCGCGGCAATTGTTCGAGTCCCAACACGCTTCCGATGATTCGCTCAGCTTTGAAGAAAAGATAGAAGAACCACACTGAAAAACACAGATCGAGCGGAACCAGATAGCTGATACCGATTAGAAAAGGGTAGAAGCCGATGAGCATTCCGCCAATGGCACTCCACGGCTTCTCGGTGAAGTACATGGCGACATTTTGCGCTTTTACGGGGACGTAGGGGATCGACGGCATCAGGTAACTTAGACCGTTCAGCACTCCGATACCTCCCGCCAGTCCGAACCCGTACCACAGCAACTTCTGACTAAAGAAATGGCTCCCCCGCGTGATCTCAAGCGGCAGTTGGATAATGGGATAGGTCAACTTCTCTCGCTCAACCCACTGCTTTCTGAGGATAACATTGATGCAAAGCAGGGTAAGCACCAGTACGGAAGCGAAACCGCCCCAGATTAACACTCTCCCTATCCAGACTTTGAGATACGCCTGTGTGTAGAGCGTCCCTTCTCCCTTATAGAATCCGTTCAATACACTCAAGTCTTGAATGGTTAGCCAATGGGGGATATATTGCCAGTAGAGGTTTTTCCAGTCGTTTTCGGGGGTGGCGAACCAGAAGGGGTGCCCGATCATTGTCATTAGGCCTTGCAACATATCGGTACCGGCGAGGGACGCACCCAAGGAGAGAAGGACGTAGAGGAAACCCAGTTCAGGTCGAGTTAAGGCTGCGCCGGGGAGGGAATGTTCGAGAAGGGTGTTGAGGAGTGTAACGACAAAAACAATGAAAACTACGGTGTAGAAAAGCGCAACGCGCGTCGGAAACCCTTGATTGGACAACACCTCTGCGCCAATGACAAAATAGGCGTTCGGCACGACGAGCAGCAATGCAATTATTACGGCTCGCCATCGGATCGTCGACGCCTTTAGTTCATGGACCACATTCATCGGCTCCGATCAAGGATTATTGAGGTGAATGGCATAAGGTGAGGCGGGTGGGAATTAAGGTTTCTGTTCAGTACAGTTGCGGGGTGGAATAGATGATATGATGAAGTAGTTTATGCAGTCAATACTTGTAAACTTAGCTCGACTTCGTACATACGTAGGGTGGGCACTACCGACAATTCCTTGTACGGTGCGCAGCGCGCACCCTACGATTACTTACAATGCGGATCGTGCCTTTCAAACTGTCAATCCGCACGGAGAAGTGGATGTCATTAGTCTCCACGAGATAAAAATCGCACAGAGGCTGAAATTAGTCAGTGCTAACTTGCGCAGCGTCGTCACCGTTGTCTCCAATGGATAGTTTGGCAGGAGGGCTACTAGCCACGATCCGCTGTCCTACCGACGCGGTAACCACGACATTATACGGAAGCGTAGCGAGTTCGCGGCCGATAAACGGGTTTTCCCTCGCGGTAACCCCGAATCCCACGATATTCGGTTCGAGTACAATGGTGGCTTCCGTCTGATCGCCTCCAAGAATGGTGTTCAACTGTTGTGATCGGACCCCGGGCGGCAAACCAAGAAGCGCTAATGTTAGAATCTGATTTGATCCGGGCTTACGCTGAGCGGTGACTTTCAACGGCACAGGCGTCTCAGGTGCAATGCTTAGGTACTCTGGCGAAACCGAGAGTATGACGTTAGGCGGCTCGGTTACGCTAACTACCACGCTTGAGCGCTGCACGGGCAACAGTTGGTTGGCAAGCCGGTAAAACTCGATCGGGTTCGCCGCTCGCTTGACCAACCCGCCGGTTAGCGGCGTGACACTCCCCACCACCTGCACCACGCGGTGTTCCAGCGGCGCATCGGGCGCGGCAGTCAGCGTGATGATACCATCTACCATCTCTTTCAAGATTGCTCCGGAACTCGCCGTTACACCCGGAGGTAGGTTCTCCACGTCAAGCATAATCTCGCCGCTAAATCCAACGCGGCGATCAGCGGTTACAGTTAGGACAACGGTGCCGCCTCTGCCGATGTTGGGATTATCCGGCGTTACCGAGATGCTGAAATCCGGACGTGTCGGAACCACGCCCACGTGGTAAATGTAACCATCTCCTCCGGCACCGGTGATATCCTCCACACGGAGCATGTAAACTCCGGGCTCCGGAAAACTAAAGTCGATTCGCGCATCGCGTCCACCAGCGATTCCGGCGTTATTTGCAAGCACCTCTCCTCGTGAATTTACCAGTGTCAGGGACGGACTTAAAGGAGAGCCGAGCCGTTCTGCGGAGAGATCAATTGAGTACCCGCCGATTGAGGCCAAGAAGCCCCAAGGTCCAAAACCGTTCTCAATCTTCAGCAAGATCTTATTGCGTCCCTTGGATAGAGGCAAGGCGATCACGTCATCGGCTGACCTTATCGGGCGATGAACATGATGACTCCAGATCAGCTTGTCGTTCACCCAGACCTTGATGCCGTCATCGGATGCGAGAGATAGTATCTCGGTGCGATCTCGGTCTGACTCCAGGTATGTCAGCGCATAGCCAACGACATCATCTTCAGGGACATTCGAGAACACGGTATTTCCGGAACCGGTCGATTGATACCATCCAATCGTCCTCCCACCCTTACCGGAATACTCCTTTTCAAGGTCGATTTCGACCTCCGGCGGATATACAACATCAAATCCGGTTTCGTTGTAATTGTCGAACGGTTGGATGACCCACCATGGTCCTAGCGTCTGTCCTTCGAGGACATCGAATCTGTAGTAATCGACATCGCCCGGTTCCGAGATGCGTCCACTGACGCCCCCAGATACTGCAATCTCCTGTGCGCTCTGGAGTTGCTTCGCCATGATCGCCGCCAAGCGCTTTGTTTCCCCCTGAACATAAGTGATGATTCGCTCGGCTTCTTCCATTGAAATGTTCGCATTGTCTTTGGCAACCATGCGCATGACGGTCCTCCGCCAATCTTCCACTGAGAGGGCTTGATTGTCTGGGGAGCGCAGCTCATGGCACTGACTACACCTTGATAGAAATACAGTTTGTCCCTCTATATCAGATGTCTCGACAGGTTCCGTGAAGGAATCGATTGGCTCGGTCATTGCAACTTCTAGCGTCTCCGGCGCTAGGCTTGAGATAAAGGGGAAATTCCCGTACGGCGTGCGTATCTCCCTTAAACCCGGCTTTTGATCGGCAGTTAGATCGACGGGAATATCAAGAGAGGCGCTCGAATTCGTCGCGGAAAAATCAGGAAGATTCTCCCCGCCTAATACCGCGTTAACCACCGTGCCAACTTTGCCGGCGGGTGGAAAGATATAGGTATTATAAGGAATGGTGCCCATCGAGAGCCGGTAGACCGACGACGGGTTGTTTCCATAGAGCAGATCACGAATGCCGAGGTAATACGTTCCGTCGGCGGGGATAGTATAGTCGATAAGTGGATCGAGAACGTAGAAACCGGTGCTTCGGGCAAGCTCCTCTCCGTTCGCATCAAACAGTGTTATGACCGGGTGAAAGAACTGCTGACTTGCGTTATTGAGTCGAAACGCTTTTACCTCAAAGATGAACCGTTCGCCTTCATATCCGTCGAATTTGAAGAAATCCGCATCCGCGTTGGAATTGATTAATCCGTTTATGACGACCGGAGTTACGACAGGTGTAGCATCCTCTAAGCTGCTGTTGGGCTCCAGTTCAATCTCTTCAACTTCCTCACTAATTTCAAATGGCCAAGCGGAGGAGGTGCCAAATTTTCCAACGATGCGAACCTCGCGTACACCGGGCGGCGAATCGGGTGGTATTGCCAGACGGAGCGTCAAACCTCCACTTGCCGCAACCGCCGATTTAAGGTAGGAGACAATCTTGTCTCTGTCTTCCAACGAGATGGGCGCCTCCCTCTCGTTAATCATGTTATCTACGGTCGCTTCCCATTGTGCGGCTGCCATCGATCTGTTACTCGGGGAACGCAGTTCGTGGCACTGTGTGCAGGAGAGCTCAAACAACGCCTGATGGGTGGTATCAACCTCTCCGCTCGAGTCGAATAACTCGCCGGTTATTCCGGTGTCTCCTTGAATGATTAGGGAGTGTGCTTCTACGAGGTCGGCACCATGAACGGAAACATCGACGGTAGTCCCTACTTGCCCGCCAGCCGGAAAAAGGGCGTTGATGCGAGGAGTGCCTTGCGCAAGCACAGAATAACTGTTAACCAAGTAGAAACAGCCTAGACATGCCAGGAACACGAAGGGCGATATTACTTTTTCTTTCATTGTTCGATCTCCTCTAATCTGTTCGGCGCGTTCGTTTTCCGAATTATACCTAAATGTATCAGCCTTTCACTAATACCTGAAGTTTCGCAGTCGGATGGCAAAAGATTCTCATGTCTCTAAACGCTCAAAACCTTGCTTTTGTGAGGGCGAATTTTCGTGAATAGCCACGCTATTCAGTCAGTGCAGCAACCAATTCCCCGCTCGATAGATCCCAGACCCTAGCAACTCCATCACGTCCGCCAGCAGCGACATACGCTCCGTCCGCGCTCAAATCCACGGCGTAAATTTCTTCCGCCGATTCGGTAAAGGTGTTGAGGCGGCTGCCGGATCGAAAATCCCACACAATGACCGATTTATCCGCACTACCGGATACCACGATAACTTGGTTGTTTCTCGTACCGCAATCAATGGCGTAAACAGCTCCTTGATGTCCGTTATAAACTCGAACCAGTGCCCCCTGAGTTTGAAGGTTTCCGGCTTCTCCCACGGATTCGGTCACGCGCCACGAGCGGAGTACCGTGTCGGCCGATCCGGATACAATCATATTGTCTTCGGGAACAAACGCGACAGCATAGACGGCGGCGTCATTTTGATCAAAGTTCACGAGCACTTCGTAGGTCTGAGCACTCCAGATCTTAACCGTTTTGTCTTTACCGCCAGTGACGAAATACTTGCCATCTGCACGAAAATCTATTCCAAACACTCGATCAATGTGTTGGGTTAGAGTTCGTTCGATATCACCACTGTCAAGCGCGATCACAGAAACCTCTTCATCCATGCTCGCGGTGAGAACTCTTGAACCATCGGCGCTCACGACGACGGCTTCAATCGTGTCCGCATGACAATCAACCACTTGAATTGCTTCACCCGACGCTATGTCCCAAACGTGAAGTTCGCCGTTCTGTGCGGGCTGACCGCTTCCGGCGAACAAGGTTTCGCCGTCACGCGCAAATGTTATGCATCTCACAGCATCCGAATGGGGCTCCAAATCTTGGATCACCTCGCGTGTACCGAGGTCCCACAACTGCACCCATTGGTAGCGGCCGACAGCCAGGTAGTTGCCATCTGGACTGAATCGGATCGACCAGATAGGCGATGTATCCAGTTGGGCGGCAACCGGAGGTGTGGTGGCGAAGGACACGAGAAGCGAGAAGATGGAGATTGACATCAAGGCGGCGTTCCGACGTTGCATGACTAGATTCCTCGCTGGTTTATTTCAGCAGTATAACGATTTAACAACGGAGCGCAAATGGGAGCACACTAAAGTAACTTCACATCTACTAATATTATACCACGAAAAATGTCAATATGTAAACTATTAGACCTAAATTCAAATCGCCGATCGGGAGCGAAATTAAACGTGCATATGCAGACAAGCGGCATATGCTCTAGCATGGTTCCGAGATGTTTCACATCGGATTTTTCTTGCTTTTCATTCAGGTAGAGCGTAAAATGATTCAATTCCGAATCTCTAAATGTCTGATCGGTCAATAGACATCTTTCCAAAATGGATCTATGTGGTTATAGTAATGTTGGAGATCAGAATATCTGCACCGATTGGCAACTTGTCTCGGGGTATCTCAAGTTGACAATCTTTGGTTTTGTCCAGATTATTACTGAATAAGATCTTTCGCCTTGTCACGTCTCGATTTTAGCTTGATTACTTAACACTTATGTGGTATACTAGCATTGCGCTCCTTCTGTAGGGTGAATTTCAAATGATGCCAGGTGTCGCAACTCTATGAAATCAGATCGAATTTACAGCGTCGCCCTCCCCATAGTTTGGCTAAGCGGGAGGAGGCGCGCTGAAACCTAGTCGCAGTTTATCGTAGAATACCGCATAGCGCTCCAAACTCGTCAAACCCGTGTCATCACTGGATTCCAGGCTGATTTTTGCGAATAGCCATCGTCTGCGACGACAACCGGCGTCGCAGGCAGAACTGAACCACGAAAACCAAGGGGAACAAACAGTGTAACCGTCAATCATGGAAGATCGGTTGCGAGTCACGGGAAACAGAAAATCCAGACTGAAAACGCCTCGGTTGATTGAACCACGGAGATACCTGCCGTCGAGCGGCAAAATGAAAGGCAAGCGGACGAACAACCTTAGCCGTATCGCCCAAATCAATTAATCGTTCATGCACGCCTGTGGCTACTCAACGCTCGGAAAATACCCCGTAGCGACTGTTAATATTTTGCAAAGATGTCTAATAATCGGAATGTAATCTTGCCGCGGCTCGGAGGCACTAGATGAAGGTATTGATATTAGGAGCGGATGGTCTTTTAGGTCCCCATGTAGTAAAGGTGTTGGAACCACACTACGAACTACGGCTCACGGACATCACACCCATTCGAACGCAGCATGAATCTAGCCGGGTTGATATCTCTAGTCTGGATGAAGTTATGCGGGCCTCGGAAAACGTGGACGCTATCATCAATTGTTCAGTGCTTCGGGATGACAGGCAACTTGCCTTCGACGTAAGTACGCGCGGATGTTATAACATGATGCGAGCGGCGGCAGAACACGGCATTCGAAGGGTAATCAATACCGGTCCGCACTGGACTGTCGCAGGAGATTTTTATACCGATTACGATTTTGAATTGAGTCCGGATGTTCCGCCTCATACAGGTACGCTTCTTTACGCTCTAACAAAGGGGCTTGGGCAAGAGATATGTAAGGTTTTCACTGAAAACTATGGTATCTATCTTCTCTGTTATCTCTTTCTTAATTTCCGTGAGCACACTGATGAGAGTGAGGGGACCGATCTTAACCCGTTCACCGTCAGTTGGCGGGACGCCGCAGAGGCATTTCGGCTTGGTTTGGAGATAGATCTCGCCGAGTTGCCGTCACGTTGTGAAGTTTTCAATATCTTTGCCGATTTACCGCACCAAATGTTCCGCAATGAGAAAGCGAAGCGGATTCTTGGTTTTGCGCCTAGAGACAACTTCGAGCGCATGTGGCATAAGAAGCGAAAGTAAGTGTTTAGTGGATCTCTACCGCCGTCGCTATCCACTCCGTTGCTGGCTAGTGATTAGTGGTCAGTGAAAAGCCTTAAACCGTATGAGGGACAATGAATGGTATCTCTATCGCACGGGATTTACTATCGCGTTCGTTATCCACTCACTTGATTCCTCGTTATTCACTCGGTTGTCGCTCCGTATTCGGTCGCTTGATTTCCAGAAGAATCTGTGAAGGTGTATGGCAAGGTGGAAACGGACATTATGAATTCAAATACGCTTTCTTATCAACCTGCGTCAGGAATCTTGGACTGCGCCGAGATGCGCGGTTGGAGTATCGCGGTGTCTCCCCGGGCAATTCCTTCAGAAAAATATGCAGCCGAAGAGTTCCGGTTGTGGTTCGGTAAAGCAGCGGGGATACAACTCCCGCTCCGCACGTCGGACCAAGCGAAACCCGACACGGTTTTTGTTGGGGATGATGCCGCCGCGCTTCATTCTGGAACGTTGGAGGAAGAGGAACTGCAGATCGTCGTTGAGAGCGACCGATTGGTCATCGCAGGCGGGCGTCCACGCGGTACACTCTATGGCGTTTATCAGTTCCTTGAAGATTTTATGGGAGTGCGCTTCCTTACCTATGACCATACGCACGTCCCGGAAACCCCTCCGCCTCGGATCCCCTGCGGCACGTATAGATACAAGCCGCCATTTTCATTTCGCTCGAACGGTTATTATGAAAACGTCGTCAACCCGGAATTTGCGGCACGGCTTCGTGTAAACAGGGAAACAGAAGATGAAAAGTTGGGGGGAAAATCGCGACAAAGACTAATTAACCACTCCTGTCGCACGTTAATGCCCTTTGCGAAATACGGCGCGGATCACCCGGAGTATTACGCGCTGGTTGACGGAAAACGCGATACCGATCCTTTCGGCGGCGGTCCACAGTTGTGCGTCACAAATCCGGAAGTTATCGAGCTTACTTCGGAAGCCGCGATTAGGCAACTTGACGAACATCCCGAATATAGAAACGTCAGTGTCAGTCAGGCGGACACCTATGCCTACTGCCGATGTGAACCGTGTGAAGCAATAAACCAACGCGAGGACTCAGCGATGGGAGCACAACTCGCATTTGTAAACGCCGTCGCTGAACGCGTTGAAAAAGCGTACCCGAACGCCAAAGTCGGCACACTTGCGTACCATTATAGTCGTAAGCCTCCCAAGACTATCCGACCGCGGCACAATGTCCAGATCCAACTTTCGACAATCGCGTGCTGCACGCTCCACCCGATTGACGATCCGCGCTGCACGAAAAATCGGGACTTTTGCCGCGATATGGATACCTGGGGTGAGATGTGCAATGAAATCTGGGTCTGGAATTACAACATCAATTTCATCGCTTACGACCTTCCATTTCCCAACCTGCGCGTCATCGGTCCGAACATCCGCTACTTTCTGAGGAACAACGCAAAAGGGCTGTTTATTCAGTCAAACGTCAGTTGCTTGGGCGGCGAGTTCTCCGATCTTCGAAATTACCTTAGCGGGAAGTTGATGTGGAATCCGCATCTTGATGACCGGAGCGTGTTGGAAGAGTTTCTCAAGCTGCACTACAAGAGCGCAGCCGAGCCGCTGGCGGATTACATCGACATGTTCCACGACAACGCCGAATCAAAGGGAGTTCACCCGGACTGCTTTCCGTCGGCATACGAAGTTGGACTGAATCCCGAAATCTCGCAGAGAATCTTCGACTACTTTGAGAGTGCGTTGGAACTTGCGGACGAAGACGCTGTACGGAGGCGAATCGAAAAGGCTTCCATCTCGGGTTACCGGACGATGTTCGTGGCGGGCGGGGAGACAACGTCAGAAGAACGTGACAGACTCATCGACCGATATATCGAGCTATGCCAGCGTTACGAGTTGGAACACCTATCCGATGGCCCGCGGCTCACCTCCGAGTACTTCAAAGTGCTTGATCGCACCCGTACAACCCATGGGAACGAGCGCACTTTGCCGGCGCAACCGCTTATCAAACACTCCGTTCATTGGCTGGTTCCGTACGAGAAGTACGGCGCAGAGCATCCGGAGTATTTTGCCTTCGTGGATGGAAAGCGCGATACCCTCCGACACGCCACCGCGCCTCAACTGTGTGTCACGAATTCTGACGTCCTCGAAATTGCCGCTGACGCCGCGATCAAATACCTTGACGAACATCCCGATGTTCAAGTTGTGAGTGTCAGCCAATCGGATGCCGACTCGTACTGTCAGTGCGATGCGTGCGAGAAGATCCACCAAAACGAAGACTCGCCGATGGGCGCACAACTTGCGTTTGTCAATGCCGTTGCAAAGCGTGTGGAGGAAGAACATCCGGACGCCATCGTCGGGACTCTTGCCTATGTTCATACCCGTAAACCTCCCAAGACCTTACGACCGCGGCGTAATGTCCGGATTCAGCTTTCCAGCACGGAATGTTGTACGCTCCACACGATAGATAATCCCAAGTGCAAAAACTGGGCGTTTGGTCAGGACATGTACGAGTGGAGCCGAATTTGCGAAGATGTCTGGGTTTGGAATTACAACACGAATTTCCATATCTCTGAATTCGAGTTTGATGAGGATGCCGGAACCCTCAAACCGAGTGCCAATCCGAAGATTATCGCAGGTATTCCGCTAACCGAATAGATGCGTCCAAAAGCCAATTCCACTCAAATTTTCACATAACTCGGTAGGCGCGGTTGGAAACCGCGCCTACGGCGATGAAGAAGGTATTTCTGTTTTTGCTATAGATGCGCTTTCGGGAGTTGAGACATCCAACAGTCGTACAGCTGGCTGAGAGGATTCCCAAGATGAAATAGCGTCGTGAGATCTGTTTGTATGCAACAATCAGTCGCTGCAAATGCGCGTGTGGCAATCTGAATAGCAAGGCAAAACGGTTTAAGGGAAGGAGGCTACCATGCCCAAACTTTCGGGCAGCGAAATCATCGTGGAGTATCTGATTAAGGAAGGGGTTCCGTACGTGGCTGGCCTTCCCGGGCACGGGACGCTCGCCTTTATGGACGGGTTGCGGCGCAGAAGCGATCAAATCAAAACCATCATGGTCCGCCACGAGCAATCCGCGGCGCATCTGGCGGACGGTTACTACCGTGTGACCGGAAAACCAATGGCGTGCTTCACTACGGTCGGTCCCGGAGCGGTTAACTCGCTCATTGGTGTCGCGACGGCATTCATGGATTCGACCGCGCTCGTTCTATTTACGGCGAACTGTCCGACGTACATGAATGAGCGGGGTGCGATGCAGGAGATTGAGCGGAACCACTGGGCGGATTTTCCCGAGGTCATCCGTCCCATCGTGAAGCGCACCTGGAACGTTACCCGTGTGGAACAACTGCTTGAGGTGCTGCCTCGCGCGTTCCGTATTGCCACAAGCGGACGCCCCGGGCCGGTGCATATCGACCTCCCTATGGATGTACAGGCGGAAGTCATTGAAGCGACCATCCCGGATCCCAAGAAATATCGGGCAACCACCGAGGCGCATGCCAGCTCTGAGGATTTGCGCGACGCCGTGGAACTGCTGCTCTCGGCAGAGCGTCCCCTTATCTTGGCTGGCGGTGGGGTGTTGCGTTCCAGGGCTACGGATGAACTCCGGGAGGTTGCCGAACTGCGGGGGATTCCTGTGGTCAGCACCTTTAATGGCAAAGGTGTCATGTCCGAAGATCACCCGCTCTGGTGCTACTTCATCGGCTTTATGGGGTCGAAGTGCGGAAATGCGCTCGCGCCGTATGCCGATGTCATCCTCGCGGTCGGATGCCGGTTCGCAGAATGGACTGCTTCGTCCTACAAGGAGGGCGTGACCTTTAATGTCCCTCCGACCAAAATCATCCAGATTGACATTGACACTCGCGAGATCGCGAAAAACTATCCCGTCGAGGTAGGGCTTTTCGGGGACGCGAAATCCGTTCTGCGCGATCTAACAGAAGCGCTCCGTCCGCACGGTATTCCTGACTACACAGAGACTACCTATTTCAAGGAGATTCAAGGTTACAAGGACGAATGGCACGAGGTGCTCGACGAATGGCGCGCTCCGCCAACAAACGCGTTCACCTCGGCGGGCTGTCTCGCCGAGATGCGCCAGATCTTGGATCGTGATGTAATCGTCCTAAGCGATGCGGGGCATGCTCAGGATCATCTCTGGCGTGCCTTCCCGATCTACACGCCGCACACGCACGTTTCCTCCGGGGGATTCTCCACAATGGGTTTCACGGTGCCCGCCGCGATTGGTTGCAAACTGGCCGCTCCCCATCGCCAGGTGGTTGGGTTCATCGGTGACGGGAGTTTCCTCATGACGTGCCAAGAGCTTGCCACGGCGGTGCAATACAATATTCCCGTGGTCTACGTTGTGAACAACAATAATGGCTGGGTGAGTATCCGTGACCTGCAATCGGAGTGGTATGGTAAGGATGCGGTATTCGGAACGGAGTTTTTCCGCGAGGGTACGCAGGAGTTCGCCAACCCGGATTTTGTCCTTCTTGCCAAATCGTTTGGTGTGCACGCAGAGCGCGTCACGTGTCGGGAAGAGGTGGGCGCCGCAATGCAGCGAGCCTTGACGAGCGGTGGTCCGGCGGTTATTGAGGTGGTAACTGAACGAGAACATCCCTATTCCGGACTGCCGTTGACCGGTTGGGCGGATTACCCTACGCCGGAATACGTCGGAAAGAAAAACGAACCTGTCAAGTTATCTATTCCCTGATACGCGATCCATACATCGAAACACGGAAACTATCCATGCCCAATCCGATATCAAATCACGTCGTAATTCAAGCTGGCCGCTTGGCTGATGGTCTCGGCGGTGCGGCCAAAACCGATCACGCGATTCTCGTGACGGCAGATCGCATCACAGCCGTGGGACCAAAGGAAGAGATTCAAAAACAAACACCGCCTGATGCTGAAATTATAGATCTCGGTTCTGCCTGCATCACCCCCGGTCTGATTGACGGACACACTCACCTCAGTCTGGCGGGGGACGGTCGAAATTACGCCGAAATGTTTGCCGACACAGACGAGATGATGGTGCTCACCGGGGCTATGAACATGCAACGCCACCTCGCTGCCGGTATCACCACGTTGCGCGAGCACGGCGCGCGCAATAGGGTCGGATTCACACTGAAGGAAGGTCTTGGTCGAGGTTATATTCCAGGACCCCGAATGCTGGTGAGCGGCAGGCCGATTACCTGTACGGGCGGACATTTCCACATGTGCAACGAAGTCGCGGATGGCGAAGAGGAAATACGTCGATCGGTGCGTCGACTCGTGCATGAAGGGGCGGATTACATCAAAATCATGGCTTCCGGAGGTGGCACGGAAGGCACGATTCCCGGACTGCCGAGTTATACCACCACGGAACTACACGCTGCTGCGCATGAGGCGCATCAATTCCACCGGACGACCGCGGCGCACTGCCGTGCTAAGGAGTCGATGGTGCGAGCGGTCCAAGCTGGTATCGACCTGATGGAACATGCTGAGTTCCTCGATCCTGATGACCAACTTCGTTTTGACCCCAAAATTGCCGAGATGATGGCTGAATCCGGCATCTGGATTAGCCCGACGCTGCAAGCATGGACACGCTATCCCCGGATAGTCGAACTCACGGCAATACGTGATACAGGGGCCATCTCGCCAGAGGAGGAAGTGGAACTGACTCAGCTAGAGGAGAAGGCTGAAATGCGATTGGACGTGATGCGTCGCACGCTTGACTACTGCCTGCAAGAACGCATTGTTCCCGGCACGGATTCTGGCGTGAATAACCTTGCTTTTGGTCACCTGGACTACGATTTGCAGTTGCTGGTTCGTGTTGGCTTCACTCCCGCGGAAGCGCTTGTGGCTGCCACACGCATCTCCGCCGAAGCGATTGGCTTGAATGATGAGATCGGTACCATCGAGCCTGGCAAGATTGCTGATCTTGTCGCGTTTGAAGGGGACCCGACGACGGATGTGAAGGCATTTAGCAAGGTAGTGGCAGTTTTCCAGGCAGGGCGTCGGGTGGCATGAACCTATTTTAAGGCTCTCCTAGCATCTTGTCATTCCAACGATCCAATCCTAAGAGTTTTCGTCCCAATGGCGTCAACTTAGCTGTATTGCCAGTCTTGTGCTCTTTCTCTTTGCGACTCAGATCGCTGTTCCCCCCAGTGCCTGCTAACCGGTTTTGCCATGCATGGATTCGCTGGGCGCGCGCCTCCTCGTCCTCCTCTTGAGCGAGGTGCATCGTAATATATTGTACCAATCGAGGCCGGTCCGCGGTATTCAACCCTGCCCCATGAGGCAGGGCGCCGCTCCAGATGATTAAATCGCCCGCTTTTCCCGGGATAGGCTCGGCGCCCAAACTCATCAAATCCTGTTTGCGCGGGTCCGCGTCTGGCGATAGGCTCTTCACCCAAGACTCAAGCCGGCGGTGAAATCCGGGTACGCAGGTGAACGCTCCTTGGTTGGCAGCGGTATCGGTCAAATAGAGAACGCCTTGGATCATGCGGTACGGCGGAAGCAGTGAAGATATGTCCCAGTGCAAAGCCATTGGCCCGACCATTGAAGGTACATAGTCGGGTGGACGAATGGGTGGACTCATACTCGCGCGATCAAAACTCACCCATAACTTTTCCGTGCCGCGTAGCTCCGAATATGCTTGATGGATCCGCGGGTATTGACGGTTATCCCAAAGTGCCTGGTGTTGGTAGATTTCAACCATGATCTGCGGGCGTGGAGGGTGCGGATACCATGTATTCGGGTCATCCGCGTCCATTTCTAGGAACTCCCAAATTGCCTCCTCGCATGCCTTGAGGTTTTCCGGCGGGACAGCCTCATGGAGCACCACGTATCCGTTTTCATTCCAAAAATCGTGATCTTCCGAACTTAGAACTGCCATAGTTACTCCTCGACGTATCGGAATGCGTTTGTCCACGGAATCTTATACGCCCTAAATGTGCATATCTCGGCGTACACGTGAGGCAATTCGACATGGTTGCAAACAGTGGTTCACCTGCTTACTACCGTTGTAACTTAAGTGTTATACGTTTAGGTCCTGTGTAATTTGGCTTGTAGTAGCGCAATTCATTGCGCGTTTCCGCACGTAAAGCAGTTCGACATGTTTGCAAACGGCGGCTCGCGTGCCTATTACCGTTGTAGCTAAAGTGTTACACGTGTAGGTCCTGTGTAATTCGGCTTGTAGTAGCGCAATTCATTGCGCGTTTCTGCACGTGAAACAATCCGGCATGGCTACAGACAGTAGTGTACCCGTTTAAAGTCGTTGCAGCTAAGCGTTTCAAGTTTCGGCCCCGCGTGGTTAGGCTCGTAGTAGCGCAATTTATTGTGCGTCTTTTGTCGGAGCGATTCCTCAACGAGATAACGACTCACGAGATTGAGGGGATTCCATTCGCACCGGCTATCCAATCGCATTATCACCTACAGTTGGATTGTTGCCAATTGCGCAAACCTGAATGCAACTAATTATTATAGCATAAACCAACAGCGAAATGGATGCAAGCGCTCAACACACTGGCGAATTCATCACATTTCCGAAGTTCTGCGGTCGGTCTTTTATATTGACGCATCCGAGCCTTTCTGCTAGAATCGCAAAGTGTTGACGTGTTACCTATTTGACCGTTAGAGCCCGTTCACGTCCAGGATTTCCCGATGGCGTATTCAATCCTTGGTTGGGGAGAACCGTTGGTAGAAGTAAGAACGGAACATCTTCCCGAAGCGATGGTTCTAGATGCACCCGATAAGCCCGGAAACCTAGATTCCGCCGCGCACCATCTCGTCGGAGACGGCACCGTCGGTTTTTCGGGAGACGTTTTGAACGCGATAAATGCCGCCAGACATGTGTTGACAGGAGACAGTGCGCATAATCAAACAGGTTTGGTGACGGCGGTAGGAGACGACAATTGCGCTTGCTCTGGGGCGTTCATTGAATGGCTGGACCAAAACGAGATTGACTCGGAAAGTGTACAGCGCGTGAGTCATAGCCATATGGGAGCCTATTTCGAGGGGTATCGCGACGAGCTGGGTTCGTTTCCGTATGCGCGATCCGGGGCGGCGTTTGAAAGTCTGACCGAGAGACAGGTTTCCGATGCGATGGTGAGACATAAATCGTATTGCGTTGGTCTAATCATCACCGGGATTACCCACGCCAGAACGAGAAGCCGTTGCAGAGTCGTTGATGTGCTCAAGCGTGCCAAACTTCAGGGCGTAACGACATATTATGCCGTGAATTTTCGGATGTCGCTCTGGGGAACTCGAGACGACGAGGCGAGGACGAATGCAAGGGTAGGTTTCCGCACGGTCGCACCTTACATTGATTTCTGTTCCCTAGGAAAGGAAGAGGCAGAAATCATCTTGGAGAGGACAATAGCCGACACTTCTCTGTCAAAGCGTGAAGCGGCTGAATCTGTCTTGGAACTGGGTGTTAGACACGGCGCAGTGTTGACTGGATATCCGGAAGCCTATATGGCTCTGCGGTCAGAGAAAGGCGTGCGATGCATTGAGCGCTCCGCACCAAAAAATGAACTGACAGGCGTGAATACGACGGGTGCCGGAGACAACCTCACGGGCGCGTTTGCAGCGTTGTATTTGATAAGCAAGAATATCTCGGCATCATTTGAGGGTGCGTGCCGGATTGCAGAAATGAGTACCACCGTGGAAGGGGGAATCTACCATCCTCCGACGTCGGAGATCGAGCACATCTTGAGTAGAGTTCAATAGTCGCGACGTACACTCATCTCGTTACGGCGGCGCCATACATCGCACGTTGACACATAACCTTGATCTCGCGAAGATAATCGTCAATCCATAGAAAATGTTGAAAATCAAGAACGTCGAAATGCTGGCGCTCAACATTCCGTTCTACTGCGATCGCGTGAAGATGCATATGCACCGCGCCTTGACGCATAGCGAGCGTCTGTACGTGTATCGGCTTGAGTTAGACAACGGCATAATCGGTTACGGCGAAAGTTCGGAAAATGAATTTGAGAAGATCGAGCGGATTCTTGGAAATAATCCGTTCACGTTCGTGCAAGACGAGTCAGTCGGTTTCGGACTCCAGATGGCACTGGTTGACGCAGCGGGAAAAGCAGTCGAGGTGCCGGCTTATCGGCTGCTTGGCGCTAAAGTTCGAGATCGATGCCCAATCTCGTGGTGGTCAATCGATATGCCTCCCGAAGATTGGGTAGAAGAAGCTGTGGAATCGGTCCGGCGTGGATATACTTCGATTAAACTCAAAGCACGTCCATGGTGGGACATATTCGCCCAAGTGGATGCGCTCGCGCAGGCAGTACCGGAAGATTACCGGTTTTATATTGATTTTAACGGCTTCCTCCTCACGAAAGATTTTGCCATATCTGTACTGAAGCGCTTGGATGCCTGTCCCAACGTCGCTTACTACGAAAGCCCGTTTTGGCTGCGAACTGATATTGAGGGAGCGAAGTATCTGCAGAAGGTACTGGAAAACTCGATTATCGATCATTTCAGAGAGTCGTATCTCCACTCTGGCGCCGGTGATGGATTTGTCGTTGGCGGCGGCGCCACGGAGGTGCGGCGAAAAGGTGCGTTATGTGCGTCATTCGACAAACCCTTCTGGATGCAAATGGTCGGGAGTGGCATTACGACTGCTTACGCCGTGCATATCGGCGCTGTACAGACGCATGCGCGTTTACCAGCCATCACGGCTCACGAACTGTGGGAACACGATCTGTTAAAGGAGCGATTGGAAGTAGAGAACGGGAGCATCCGGGTGCCCAAAACGCCGGGGCTGGGGATTGACGTTGATGAAACCGCGTTGGAACGCTATCGTGTCGAACCGGACGCACCGACGCCGCAAGACCTGTTTCGGAGAGAACGGCGAATCTGCCGAATCCACATTCCTAGTGAGGATGGCGGAAAGACAATGCATGATTTTACGGGCGAGGACGTTTACGCGCCCGCATTTGGCGAAGGAGAGTACCCGGGATTTGTCCCCGGCGTTCGGCTGGAGATAATTGAGGATGATGGCACGGACGAATTCGATGCCTCTCACAAACGTGCAGTTAAAAGAGAGTCCGATTCCTGACAGGTTGAGATTCGAGAATCGCTGCTACCGAAGGCGCGTGATGGAGGAAAATTAAGGATATGCATGTTTGGATGGATGTCATGCGGGATCTTGAACACCTGCTTAATGATTACGAGCGTTTGTTTGACGCTTGGGAGGCAGGCGGAGTAACCGGACTGGTGGTTGGCTCTATGAACTTCAATGCCCCAAAACTGCTTCCGGGGCAGCGCACCGTGGCAGGAATTACGGATCGGACGCCCATCCCAACCTTCGACCCGAATCCCGATGTCTACCATCGCTTGGGTGTGGAACTGCCGCCGTCTTCCCCAGAAGGATTGACGGAGAAGCGCCCGCAGGTTGACGACATGCTGATTGCTGCAAAGGAGCGAGGCTGGTCTGTTTGGATATTTCGACCGTACTCCGGGGAAGGTAAAGGCGGAAACGGACACCAAATTACGGACGAAACCAGCCGCATGGCGAGATGTGCCCGCATGATTGACACGTTGGAGCATTATCCCATGGTAGATGGCGGCATTATGGATGGTCCGGAATGGGGTTACGAGATTGCGCAGCACCATCTCGATCGACGGTCGTATATCTTTGACGACCTGCCCGAATCGGTCGCCGAGAAGTGCGCAGAACTTGGTTTCGACTACACCGCACTCGTCTCCGCGAAGGATCGGCTCTACCAGTGCCTTCATTCGCTGACTCCGTCCCGATTGGAGTTACACGCTTCGGGTGGGTTACTCGGTGCTTTTCGACTTCTTGGCGGCGATTCTGATCTCATGGCGTGGTTTGAATTTCGCGTGAAAGCGGTGACAGATTACGTTCGAAACGTTCGAGAATGTCTTACCGCCGAGGCGAACCGTCCGGTGAAGCTGGGGCTTGGCATGCGCTCTGCCGCGTTTGCGCCGCTCTGCGGCTCCGACTTCGCGCGGATTGCGGAGTTCATGGATATCCTGCTGCCCAAACACTACTTCTGGAATCGCGGCTTCGACGGGATGGTTGGCACCGTATACCGCTATGTCGAAACACTTACCGACTGGAACCCGGGATTGAGCGATGCAGATGCCCTCGCCGTGGTGAATGCACTGTTTGGCTTGGAGTTGCCCTTTGTAACGGGCCGGAGCGATCTGGAAGAAGCGCTTTCCGTTGAGTTCTTCGAGGAGATTGTGACCCGGGAAACGCGGAGGGCGCTTGCGGCGGTGGATGACCCGGATCGCATTGTGCCATGGGTGGATACGGGGCGCAGTCCCCATGACGGAGATCCGATGTCGCCAGGTCACTTGCGGCAGCTCATGAGCGCGGCGGAAAGCGCCGGATTGAAGCATTTTCTGTACCATCATCACAATAATCTTACTGCCGGGGAATGGGCGGTTATCAGCGAGATGTGCGGTGAGAAGTGGAATCCGCTGAAAGCTGACTATAACCCGCCCGACGAGCTAGTAATGTAGGACTCAGGATTTGTTATTGCGAATTCTTCTATAATGATTACAGAGTGCGCAGGGCGGTGGCATCCTTTTTTCCGCCTTGAATTCAGGGCACTTGATGTTTCGACAATCCATTAGTCCTGTTGACATTTGTGTAGGCGGGCATGTGAATTGAGGAATGCCCCAACGGGTTGGGAGACCCAACCCCTACGACTACCGGCGTATGCCGCAATTCCTTTTAGATCAGACTATACATCCGTCGTAGGGGCAGGGTTGCCCCGACCTCACCTAACGCACTCGGATGCTTTCCCCAATTTCAATTATGTGAACGCACTCATTTGTCACTCCACAAATAAATTTGCGGCGATAAAATGTTAAAAGAACCACCTCCATTAGTAGTATAACTACCGAGCAAGGAGCGAGGCGTTATGCCAGAGAGAAACACTGAAATTATCGAGAAACTCAAGGAGTTCGATTCACCGACCGTTTTTAACGCTATGGTCGAAAAACTGGGACTTCCCAATGAGGATTACACAAGCCACGACATCCGTTATCTATCGCCGGAGTTCGGGACAGTCGTGGGCTACGCCGTGACTGCCGAGGTCACTACGAACGATCCCGATTCGCCGAGGATTGAATGGATTGACTTTTACGAACACATGAATGACCAACAGGCGCCCTTTTTTACGGTGATGAAAGATGTCGATTCGCGTCCCGGGCGTGGCGCCAGCTTCGGGGACGGAATGGCAAGATTGTATAAACGCCTTGGTGCGGTGGGTGCGATAGTCGGTGGAAGCGTGCGGGACTTGGCGGGCATTCGCGCTGTCGGGTTGCCCATCTGGGGGTGGGGCACCGTGCCGGGCCACGGCGTTTTTAACCTGACGCGTTTTAATGAGCCGGTCACCGTTGGTCAAACACGAATCAGACCCGGAGATCTCATCCTCGCGGATGCGGATGGGTGTGTGCGCGTTCCAACCGAACATGCCGAAGACATCCTGCGGTTAGCCGGTGAAGTGCGCTCAAAAGAAGCGGCTGTATTCGGTTTTTACGATGCTCCTGACTTTAGCATGGATAAACTACGCGAGAAGTTCAAGCGATGAAAGATCTTATTGTAGATTCAAGAGTTATTTTTTCACCGCGGTAGGTTCGGTTTCCTAACCGAACCGGCATTCATTCGGTCTGGCAAGTGCGGTTGGAAAAAGATTTCTATCGATCAAGGAAGCGAATAGCGACCGCGATAGAAAGTCCTGCTCCGTATCTAGTCGTTTAATCGCACCTACCGCGATCCGTGCTAATATGAATGGATCTGACCTTAAAACGACCCGTCCTGCAAAAACATGCATAACGCTAGAGAACTCCTAGAATGAAGATTACAGACTTAAAATGCACAGTTCTCGGTCAATACCCCGTGATTCGCATAACGACTGACGAAGGAATCACCGGCTTGGGAGGTGCGGAACTCAACAAACACTACCTGAAATCGCACATCCTGTTCTACAAGCAGTATATAGTAGGCGAAGATCCGACGGATGTTGAGCGGGTAATGCTAAAGATTCGTCGATTGGGAAGTTTCAAGCCGTGGGGCAGTTCGGTCAGCGCGATTGAGACGGCGTTATGGGACATCGCCGGCAAAGCGGCGGGGGTACCCGTTTACAAACTGCTCGGCGGCAAGGTTCGCGACAAAGTGCGTGTCTACAATGGCTCTGTCAGGTTCGGGTTGAAAGGCGTTTCTCCCGAAGATCATGCAGAAGACATGGCGAAAATGAAAGCGGCTCGCGAAGGGTTCACGATCATCAAGCAGGGAATCGCATTCCATAGCCCCATGCCGAAGGCGGTCCCCGGTTATTTTTACGGCGAGATACGAGAGGGGATCATCACGAACCGCGGCTCTTTGACCGAACGAGGATTAAAACATACGATCGCCTGTGTGGAGGCAATGAAGGAGGTGCTGGGGGATGAGGTAGGGCTGGCACTGGACTGCGGTCCAGGTATGACTGTCCCTGATGCGATTAGACTGGCGAAGGCTTTGGAACCGCTTAATGTGATGTGGCTTGAGGATATGATTACCGGAGACTACATTCCCTATGTGCTTGCGGATCTTTACCGCGACATAACGACGAGCACCTCTACTCCGATTCACACCGGAGAACAAATCTACCTTCGGCAGAATTTCAAAGACCTCATCGAAAAACGCGCCGTGGACATTATCGGTCCCGATCCGTATGACATTGGCGGTATAGCCGAATTGAAGTGGGTTGCGGAATATGCCGACCTTCACGGCATTCTTATGGCGCCGCATGGCACAGCCAATGGCCTCATCGGTCTTGCCGCTCTCGTTCAGGTTTCGGCGACCTTGCCTGAAAACTACATTGCCTTCGAATATCCGGTGGCTCGCCCTCAATGGTGGTACGATATTGTAGATGGTCTTCCCGACCCGATTGTCCATGACGGTTTCATAGATGTCTGGGATACGCCGGGAATGGGCGTCGAACTCAATGAAGAAGCAGCTTGGAAATACCTACCGGAGGAGGATGCAGACTTTTTCGATTAGTTCGAGTTGGCGGCTAGAGAGTTCTCACTAATATTTTATCGTAACTGTTTAGTCCATCAATTTGTATCGCCGATGTCGGTTTGTAGTAGTGCAATTCATTGCACGTCCGCTGTTTGCATGCAATAGGCGGATGCTACTCGACCAACAGTCGGGGCAGGGAAGCCCCTCCCACAAAGGGATGCCCTTCCACAGAGGGACGCTCCTCCTACCGACAATCAGGTCCAAATAAATGCCAGACCAATTTTTCTCTTTTTTTGGACCGAACTAAACAGTTGCATTTCATCTAAATTCAATCTCAAAATACGGAGGTGCAACATGGCATTAGGCGAAGGAGATTATAGATATGAACTGGCGGAAGGCTGGGCAAAATTGCCGGAAGGCTGGGTCTTCTCCATGGTTTCGGATGCGGCGATTGATTCGAAAGGACGAATCTTCGCGTTTACACGCGGCAAGCATCCGATCATAGTATTTGACAAAGATGGAAATTTTGTTACGTCGTGGGGTTACGGTGAATTCGGCATTTCGCCGCATCTCGTCAGTCAATCTCACGGCATCTTCATAGGACCAGACGATGAGGTCTACCTTACCGATGCCTGGCAGCATGTCGTGCGCCGATACACCTTGCTTGGTGAGAAAGAGAGTGAGTGGGGTACACCGGGTATGCCGGGCGTAACATTCTACAAGCGCGAATTCAACATGCCCACCGGCGTGGCGATTGGTCCGGACGGGTCTATCTATGTGTCCGATGGCTATGGAAATCGCTGCGTACACAAATACTCGAGTACTGGCGAGCATTTACTTACGTGGGGCGACGCCGGGAGCGGTCCCGGAGAGTTTGCCGTCGTACACAACATTGGCTGTGACAAAACAGGGCGCGTCATTGTTTGCGATCGGGAGAATAACCGCATCCAGATTTTCGACCCGGACGGGAAACATATGGAAACGTGGACGGACGTTATCGCACCGGGAGACGTGTGGGTGACAGATGACAATACGATATACGTTGTCGAACAGGGAGTCGACGGGCGCGTAAGCGTGTGGTCGCCCGAAGGTGAGAGGTTGAGTAGATTCGCCGGATCGGAGGGTGGTGTGCTTGAAGCGCCTCACGGAATCTGCGTCGACGATGAAGGAAGTATCTACATAGCGGAAATCGGAGAGGGCGCCTTCGGCCAACGACTGCGTAAGTTCGTCAGAACGTAAAAGCGGATTTCGCCTTTAGCCACCGAAACATAGATATGCCAACCAAGTACATCAACCCGATTATACCGGATTTCGATCTACCGAAATACCATGGAGAATCGTACGAGGCGACCGTACCGGACACGCTGGACATCGCTGAACGGGCTAAACTTGCGCTCAACGCACTCACCGAAACAACCGACCCCGAAGCCGATTACGAGGTCTACTGGATTGTCGTGTTTCGTTCCAATCCGCCGCACATGTTTCACAGTTGCTGGCAAAGCACGACTACCGGCAAATTCATGATGGCTGCGTCCTTCATGCGGCTAATCACCGGTAGCGACATGAACCTGCATGTTGACCGTCGGTGGATGGAGGTGGCGCTGAAAAGCCAAGGACCTGATGGACTGAATTACGTGCCGCTGGAGGGACGCCCTTGGGCGTTCGTGTGGTCTCCGGTTGAACCCGAAGAGGCGAAACGCCGCTCCGAGTTCAAAGACCAACTGTTGTCCGCAATGGGCAATGGCACGATGCTTAGTACCATGTCACACTTCACGAAACGCGATGGGAGTCCCATCTGGCGGGAAGCGTTGCAGAAAGCGGTCGACGGGATGATCAATCTGGCCGTGGATGAGGGAGAATTGGCGTACTTCTGGCCCTCCTTCTGTTTCAGCGTGAAGAATCCGCCTGCTCATGTCCGGATGCCTACCGATCCCTTTGAGGCGGAAACGTCCGTCGCGCCCCACAGTCTGGTTCACGCTTTTCGGGTATTGGGATATGAGCCGGCGCTGACGACGGCGAGGAAAATCATCAATTACCTGCGTCACAACTTCTATGCTTCGGACGGGAGTTTTATCGCGTCCCCCGGGGTGGCTGCGCGCGCCCATTTTCACGCCCACGCCCGTGGATTGTTAGCCATGCAGGAGTATGCCGAAGCCGCCGATGACGACGAGATGATGGCGTTTGTCGTAAAGGGTTATGAGAAAGCAAGAGATTTGCTTGCCAACCAAATTCTCGAAACGGGATTACGCGTCGTCAAAACGCCTGGAGCGAGTTGGATTGGATTCTTTCCGGAGTGGGCAAACAGCCACATGGGCGAGAAGGGCGAGACGTGTCAACTGTCGGACATGATCGCCATCGCCCTGCGATTGAGCGAAGCTGGGGTAGGCGATTATTGGGACGATGCCGACCGGTGGATACGCAATCACCTGGCGGAAGCGCAGTTGACCAATATCGATTGGGTAGGGCGCTTACCTCAGGACTTGCCCGTAGAACCTTACAGTACCACGGATCGGGTGGCTGAGAGGAATATAGGCGCGTTTGCCGGGGGTCCGGATCCCAATGACTGGTATGCTGGTGCACACAGTCACGTACTAGGGCACTGCTGTACGGCGAACGGTTCCAAAGTGCTCTACTGGATTTGGGAACGCATGCTGCGATATCAAGATGGTAAATTGAGAATAAATCTCCTATTGAATCGGGCTTCAAAATGGGCGGACGTGGACAGCTACATCCCGTATCTTGGGCGGGTCGATGTAAAGGTCAAGCAGCGTGTTGATTTGTCGATACGGATTCCCGAGTGGGTCGCTCCGGCGGACACACGATGCACGGTGAACGGCAAAGATCGCAGCTTGGATTGGAGCGGGCGTTATGCCGAGGTCGGCTCGGTTAAGCCCCGGGATGCGGTGATTCTGACCTTTCCGATTTTCAAGCGAACGGATCAAGCGCACATCGAAAAGCGCCCCTACACACTGGTGAGAAAGGGCAATGAGGTAATTTCAATTGACCCGCCAGGGCGTTACTGCCCACTATACCAGCGACAACACTACAGCGGAGACGCTCCCCGTTGGCGACGGGTAATCCGTTTTGTTAGTGACGAGGTCATCAACTAAGGCGTGTCCGTAATTCCCTGATAAGTCCCTATCGTAGTCGCGACGATCAAGCGAATGACTAGCAAGTGCGACAGAGAGCCTTCCTCGCCCAACAGGTTGGGAAACCCAACCCCTACAATCATTGACCCGAGGAACAAGGAGAAATACTGGCAGATATTCGAGGACGCGCTGGACGCGTTTGCGGAACGCTTGGTCGGGATGGAGGAGTTTATCGGCTCGATCGGGATCGAGGGCAGCCAGACGGCGTAAAACGAAGCGATGGTCCAGTCGTTGTTCGGAGTAGTGGGCGATTTCACTTGAGCGGGGTGTTTGCCCGCAGCGACGGCATCGGCGGCGGTACAGGCACAGAAACTCGGTGAAGTGGTGATGGGCAGCGGGGACGGCATGTGGGATTGGCAAGCGGCGGCGTTGGGTGCGGGGGTTGGATTGACCACGCTGCAAGGCCAGGATGCGTACATGGCGTTCCGCGGCAAGGAGCATATCGCGGGCATACCGGCGAAGATCCTCCCGGATGCGAGTGTGGTTGATCATGTAGTGGAGGAGGCGCGGTCGAGTTGACAGGAGTCGCACCGGAAATGGGTGCCGCGGGCGGTACATGCAGCGAATGTGTCGAAGCGTGAGAGCCAGAAACGGGCGTGGGATCCGGCGAATTCGAAGTTATTGCTAGGCGAGATGCCACCACTAGCGTAGCGCATTGTACCAGCCAAGTTTGCCGTCGACAAATCACTCGAACAGGGGCAGAACACAAATTATCCCCGCATAGCAGCTTCCGAAAACAATCGTGACACCGATGGTGAATGGAGCAATATGGTTGAGGATCACGTTCTTGAGAATCCGTTTCACGGTGTAAGTCCTCTCATTTCGAGTACGGCGTGGGCGAGACTGTTAACGATTTCGGTTGCGCCGGGCGTCGACAACGTTTCGTCGGACCACCCGCGCAATTCATCGTCATCAAGCTTGGGGAGCGCCTCGTACAGTTGGGCTCGGAAATGGGTGTAAAGGTGCATTTTCGGGCGGTACGAATCGGCTTTGGCGGCGTATTGTAGTTGTCATTGGTCCATACCCCGTAGAATACAGTGATTACAGGGCCGGGCCAAGTTTAGCGTGGTCTGACGACCAGTTTTTCGGGTCCATAGAAGGCTTCGATGGATTGACATTCACCCAGCATTTTGTTAGGGATTTATATACTTGACAACCCAATAACTGACCGCGAATGATGAATCGTTGGAGTTCGCCTTGATCAAAAACATAAAGCAGTTTGTTTTCATGGGCGGCATTGTACATCATGGACGCCATGAACCATCAAGGCAAGCGAACGAAGTTACCACTAGTTTTTAAGGCCAGAGGCGCCTGAAGCGCCTGAAGACATATTTGACATATTTGGGTATCTTAAACACGACAAGCCAGATTGCGACGGCTATGATTGACATCGGGATACGAAGTCCAGTCCCGGGGGAGTGGCGTACCACGTCACGAACCACGCCATGGCGATTCCAATCCACTTTATAGCGGTTCCGATCGCGTTAGTAGATTTCATGAGTTGACGTTATCGCCGGCAAACATAGTGAAGATACCGGGCGCCAGTTTCCCAGGTAATCAATATACCAGCGGTTCCCTGCGTTGCGCCTGCATCCCAAGCAATGTAGGAGCAACCCTTGTGGTTGCCCACGATATCGCTTAAAGTGAACAAAGATTGGCTCAATTTTCGTAACTGTATAGAACTTGTTTGAAAAGTGCATCCGTAAGGTGCGCACTGCGCACCAGCCACTAAAAGCCCCAACGGGGAGAAAGGTACGTAGCATGTTGCAATTAAAACATGAAATAACTCCCTATAATTGACCAAAGATGACCTTGCTACGATTTTTCAACAGGTTCTTAGTTCGGTCCAAAAAAGAAGAATTAGTCTGGCATTTATTTGGGCTGATTGTCGCCAGGAGGGGCATCCCTCTGCAAAAGCGGCATCCCTCTGTGAGTGGGGAGCGAACAGCGACCGCGAAAGAGATTCCCCCTGACCCGATACTAACTACGGCGGACTTGCAATGAGTTGCTGCTACAAACCGACATTGGCGGTATAGATTGATGGACTGCACAGCTCTCAAGTAACACTCGACATTGCACTCCTCTGGAGTGCAGACGCGAGGAGGAATCGTGTTCTATTGACATCTCACTCCGCTGGAGTGAAAACCAGACCACGAAGGAACATTTTTCACGGCTAGTCATTGAGCGAAAAAGGAGTGTTACTTGCTGAATGAATTATTCCGATCGGACTAATGGGGTGCTACCAATTTTCAAATGTCAACGGAACGTAGCCAGTAATACAGCATTTGTTATCCGGTTTTCCCTAACCAATCGTTCTGGATCCGTTTGAGCAAACGCGGACTTTCAGGATTGCGTGAATAAACCAGACCGATTTAAGGCGACCAACCCGGCTTCGACAATCCCTTCGGCGTCAATCCCAAAATGCTCATATAAATCCTGCGGAGTCCCCGACTGTCCAAATTCATCCACTCCCAAAGGCATGACAGTTGTTCCGTAAACGCTGCCCAGCCACGCGAGTGTGTGAGACGCTCCGTCCTGAACGGTAATAATCGGTGCGTGTCTTTCACTGGGCGGGATGAGCCAATCAAATGGTCCGGGTTTCTGCTCCCACTGCAACCTCTGCCACGTTTCAAATAGGCGCCGTGAGCTAGTCAGGTTCAGTACATTGACTGCCGCCCCTCTGCTTTGGAGTTCCTCTGCGGCTTTTACGGCTTCCGGTATCATCACGCCGGTTGCAGCGATGTGGAGGAGGCGTTCTCTTGGATGAACGGGATCCGTGTTGCGCCAGTCAACCAATCGGTAACCGCCGGCCAACACCTGACGTTGCAATTCCTCCTCGCCCAACCGTTCCAGTGCCTGAGCAAACAGTAGTTGATCGACCGGCATGGTGGAGAGCCTGAGATAAGTTGATTTTCCGGAATCGCGATCGCAACACTGGCGTACCGCGTCCAGCAGAATCCATTCCAGTTCCTGAGCAAAGCAGGGCTCGTAGGCATTGAGTCCCGGTAGTTCCCCGCATAGCGAAGGAGTTACAATCGACTGATGCGCCCCTCCCTCCGGCGCCAGCGTAATCCCTGACGGCGTTCCCGCGAAGATAAACTTCGCGCCGGAATATTGGGCGTAAATCAGGGCGTCGAGACCGCGGCACACGAATGGATCGTAGACCGTTCCAATGGGAATCAGATGTTGTCCGCAAAGTTCATTCGACAGTCCGAGCATGCCGAGAAGCATGAAAAAGTTCATCTCGGAGATGCCCAGTTCGATGTGCTGTCCGTATGGACCGTACCTCCATTTTCTCAGCTGGTGGGCGTCGGTATCGTAATCCGGCAACTCTTCGGGAGCGTATACCCCGGTTTTGAGAATCCATCCCGACAGATTCGTGGACACTGAAACATCGGGCGACGTCGTTACGATTCGATCCGATAGCTTCGGCAGGCGAGAGAGCGACATCAACAAACGACCGAAAGCCTGTTGAGTACTCAGGGTTCCTCTTGTTGGGGTTGAAAGCGCTTCGGGAACGCTGTCCGGAGAAATTTCCTCGACAGGAGGTTTTTCCTCGTGAAAGAGTCGTGCAGCCACTTCGCTACATAGTTTTCCTGCGGGGGAATCCGGAACAAACCGTGACCAATGGTCATCATCCGGTATGCCCGACCTCACTCGGAGCGCCTCTATCTGTTCCTCCGTTAGGAACATGGAGTGATTGAGAGGGTGACCGGCGATGGGGGTGCCCCAACCCTTGATTGTGTACGCGAAAATGATAGTCGGTCGGTCGTCATCGTCATCGTCGACTTGTCGCAGCAGAGTCAGCAATTCTTCAAGATCGTGTCCGCCGAGATTACTCAGCACCGTCGGCAACTCTTCGTCGGATATATGGTGAATAACCGATGTAAGTTCAGAGTTATCGACGCCATCCACAGAGACGAGTCGGGATCGAAGCTCGTCACCCGGTAGCCGAATCAGCGCCTGATATTCCTCGTTGCTCATCTCGTCAATTCGGCGATTCAGCGCAGCGCCGCCCGGTTGACTGAAAAGCCCCTGCAGAATGCGGCCATACTTCGTTTCAAGAACTCGCCAGCCGCTTTCTTCAAACAGTTTCTCGAGTTGACCTGCCCGAATTCCGGGAACAACGCGATCGAGACTTTGTCGGTTGAGATCGACAATCCAGAGCAGGTTATCCAAGCCGGTAAGCGTTTGTTCAAGTATCGCTTCCCATACGTTGCCTTCATCCAACTCCGCATCGCCGATCAGCCCGACAAACCTGCGAGAACTGACTTCACCGAAATGGGACAGCGCGTAACGATGTGCCAGTGCGCCGAACGCGGGCGCTGTGGCTCCAAGTCCCACCGAACCGGTAGAAAAATCGACGATGTCGGGATCCTTGGTTCTGCTGGGATACGCTTGCAGTCCGCCATACGAGCGAAACATGGTCAGGTACTCGGGAGGAAGTTGCCCCAAAAGGTATTGAATAGCGTGAAAGACGGGCGAAGCGTGGGGCTTTATGGATACGCGGTCGCCCGACCTAAGAAAATCGAAATAAAGCGCGGTCATGATTGAGACAACGGACGCGGATGAAGCCTGATGACCGCCAACTTTCACGTCTTCGGAACCTGCACGCGCGTGGTTCGCATGGTGGATCATCAGCGTGGCGAGCCAAAGCACGCGCTGCTGAATCTCTTCCAAGGTTTCAATCAGATTCGATGAGATGGATTCATTACCGCTTTCCAAGAAAACCTCCCAGTCCCCATTAGGAGAACCAGCATATATGAAACTGTTCTACGATCTAAAGTAAATCATAAATTATACACTCAACGACACCTTCTGTAAAGGAATATATGGACGTAGGACGAGACGTGCCGCCGGCTTCGAGGAGGTGGAAGGATTGGGTAACGGTGGGCGATGCCCATAGGGATTAAGTTAAGGCAATTCGTCTAGTATCGGTGCGGTTTCCAACCGCACCGCACCATCCTCTTACGGAAACGAGTGCCACAAATCATCTTCCGTGGCGCACCCATCAATCAATGGATTGGCATTTCCTCGTCCAAGTTCACATGGAAATTAGCAGTTTACGACATTGTAACCGCGTCACATGTACCCTAAAACGCTTAACTTGATCCTTATGGGGGAATGGTGGGCGATGCCCACCCTACAACTAATCAGATGTGCAATAGCAGAGAATACGATGGAGGAAAGTCCAGGATTTGATCATTGCCGAGAAGGGCCAATTTCCGATTTTATGATCGCAGCAAGAGAAGACACACTTATTGATGATGAGCTTTCTCTGTGATCAGAGTAATTTGCAGGGGAAAAGCATCTGGTTTTGCATTGACAACTTTATGCGTGTATAGTATGATGTAGGACGAAAAGATGAGTGGCGGAGTGATGCACTACGTCCCATCCCCGATTATTTGTGTTCCAACGAGTCGGTGTTTTGGCTTCTCACGTACCCACATGTGACCTTAGCGGCGACGATTATTTTTTCTGTTAACATCTTGTTCACATTTGACTGCGTGTGAACTCGCGCTATCAGAGGAAAGTCTTGAATTAAACCATGTGAACACTCCCACGAAATCAAGCCCCGGTTCACGTTTGTGTACCCGTTTTTCCCGTCTATTTTTTCACAAATATAGGTACAAATTCAGCCGCCCTCCCGCCAAAAGCTTGGTGGATTAACATTTTGTTCACATTTTCGAATGCTCAAGCGACGCATGGCAGTCAAAGGAATGTGAGCACTTGCTGATTTTATACACCTTTCGCTCCGATGTAGCTGTAGAGGTGAGAAACCATGAAGTTTAAATCAATCGCCATGGTTGGTTTTAACGCGAGAGCGATTTTAGGTGCGATTCTCCTGAAATATTGTGTCGCGAGGTGTTGACAGAAATCGTACGATGTGATAAGATAGAGGTGGATGATGGTGGATAGTTTCCGTACGTTGGTGACGCCGATTCCTGTCGCTACACAGTCAGAGAATTTAATGTAAAGAGAAATTATGGTAACTACGCCTGACCAACGACGTCTTTTTCGAGACAACGGTTACATCGTCTTTCCAGAGATGTTTAACCGTCACGAGGTCGAGGTCGCTATGAATGATCTGAAGTCTCTGGATACGGAACACTTGGTCGTTGACGCTGCTGGCAGGAACAAGGATGGTATGGCGGTCGAAGACGGGGAGACGCCTCGATTGCAGTTTGGCCTACATAAGACTGATTCCTGTTTCGAACTTCTATGCAGTCATCCGCGCCTCGCCGGTGTCATGCAGGAGCTGATGGGGATGCCGCTTTATATATACCATAGTAAACTCGCCTTCAAGGCGCCGTTCGTGGGTTCCGTGCAGTATTGGCATCAAGACTTCGGTTATTGGCGACGTAATCACAGCAAGCCAACAATGGGATCGTGCTTGTTGATGCTTGATGAGCACACCGAAGACAATGCCTGCATGCAGGTGCTAGCGGGTTCGCACCGGGGCGGCGTGGTGGAGCACCGTTACAGGCCGAACGAATCAACGGGTGATAAACAGTTGGTGATACCGGCGGGGCAAATGACAAACCACTTTCGGCGTTATCAACGAGTAAAATTTGTGGGGTCACCGGGGACGGTGGCCGCTTGGCACAGCAACATAATGCACGCGTCCTCCCATAACATATCCGAGAATCCTAGACGCGCATTGATTGTCGCCTTTAATGCCATTGGCAATAGCGACGAGCGAGAGGTAAATGACACACCTTTCACGGCTCACGGCGTCCAAGCGGTAGAACTGAGTGCGGACGATTGTCTCTTGTAGTTGTACGGCCATAGCCGGAAGAACATTTGAGATTTACAGGTGGTCAGTTTCCATAGTTAGCCCGCGGAAACTGAAAAACGATGAATATCGAAGATGCGCTTCAATCGTTAGGTGTGAGAGATGACACCTTGTCGGGCGAGGACAAACGCCGCCTCGACGAAGACGGATTCTTGCTGCTTTCAAACATGCTCTCTGACGTTCAAGTCCGTGCATTTGCCAACAGGCTGGATGAACTTCTGGAAGCAGAGGGAGACCGGGCGGGAATTGAAGTGCACCAAGAGGAGGGCACCGCAAGGCTGGCAAATCTGGTGGACAAAGCCCCGATGTTTGAAACCTGTTTTACACATACGCGCTTGCTTGCCGCTATGGTTCATGTGCTGGGTACAGAACTGAAGTTGAATTCGTTGAACAGCCGAGCCGCGTTGCCAAATGCCGGATTACAGGGATTGCATTCGGATTGGGGCAGTCCCGTAACGCCAGGTGATTACTACATCTGCAACTCCGGATGGTTGCTGGATGATTTTACTGCGGAGAACGGCGCAACGCGAATTGTGCCCGGATCTCATCGTAGCGGGAAGAGGCCACAGGATGTACTTGAGGATGCGGTTGCCACTCAGTCGGACGAGATTCAGGTGTTCGCGCCGGCCGGTTCGGTGTTGGTTTTCAACTCGCATCTCTGGCACGGCGGAGCGATGAATAAAACGGGAGGCACGCGCCGCGTTATTCATTCCGCTTTCTGTCGTCGTGACCAAGTTCCGCAAACTAATCAGCGGGAATACCTCGGAGCAGATACGTTCGATCGGTTAAGCGACGCCGCGAAATGCGTTCTGGATGTGTTGTAACGGAATTCAAGCATGGTTCGTTGGTTGGATAATGTAAATCTCACGAGAATCTGAGGCTTGATTGGAAATTGGATACTACAACGTCTTGCCCACTTTCTCATCGATATGGCAGGGTCTTAGACCCTTCCTTAAGCAGACTATCGCAAACAGCGATAGTCGATTCTTGTTATGCCAAAGTCTCTCTGTGTGGAGTGTTACCCACAAGTTGGTGGCTCAGGCAGACATTCAAATGGGGAATTTACCCCTCACAACTCACAACACAAAGTTATGAAGGAGGACACACTGTGTCTAGAAATTCAGCATTACACAAGAGTTTCACGTGGCTCTTTATCGTGTCGGTGACAGTTGCCTTTGCCGGTTACACCTCACTGGCATCTGCTCAACACGTTACGGATGGACTGGAACTCTATATTCCTTTCGATGCGGATACCTGCTCGAACGACGCGTGCGATGACCTCGCCGGTAATCACGATGCCGAATTCAACTTTCCTATCAAGCATGTCCCGGGACAAGTGAATGAAGCGGTGGAGTTTGATGGCGTAAATGGGAATTTTGCTTTGACCAACCTACTCGTTAACTCGAATGAGTTTGAGTCCGTCACCATGGAAGCTTGGGCGAATCCGTATATGGAGCACGAAGCCTGGGGATCCGTAATGAACGGTGACGATGGCGGTTGGGATAGAGGCTATGGTTATCGCAATGTCTTGTGGGAAATTCAGGTTGGCAAGGGCGGCGAATGGCAGCCAGGTCCCGAAGCCGTGTTGAATACATGGCAGCACACGGTTGTTATGTATACGCCGGATCTTGTCATTTTCTATTGGAATGGCGATCGCTATGAATTCGACGAGGCGGATCCGACCGAGTCGACTCAAAGCTTGGTGATCGGCGACGACATACCTTGCGGTCCGAATTGTACCTTCCCGGGCGCTATCGATGAGGTTCGTGTCTACGGGCGCGAGCTGACCGACGCAGAGGTGCAACAGAACTACCAAGGTGGCACTTCCGTGGAAAGTAGCGGTAAAATCGCTGTTTCTTGGGGTGAGATTAAAACCTTACGGTAAGATCGAGTTATGCCGAAGTCCCGCCGTTTGGAGATTTTTCCACAGGTGGGTGATCCAGGCAGACATTTAAATGGGTAAGTTCCCATTTAATACACAAATTTACTAAGGAGGACACACTGTGCCTAGAAACTCAGCATTACACAAGAGTTTCACACTTCTCTTTATCGTGGCGGTGACAGTTGCTTTTGCCGGTTACACCTCATTGGCATCTGCTCAACACGTTACGGATGGACTGGAGCTCTATATTCCTTTCGATGCAGATACCTGCGCGGGCGACACGTGCGATGACCTCGCCGGTAATCACGATGCCGTATTTAACTTTCCTATCAAGCTTGTGCCAGGGCAAGTGAATGAAGCAGTGGAGTTTGATGGCATAAATGGGCATTTTGCCGAGACCAATCTACTCGTTAACTCGAATGAGTTCGAATCCGTGACGATGGAAGCTTGGGCGAATCCGTATATGGAGCACGAAGCCTTTGGAGCCATGGTGGGCGGAGACGACGGCGGTTGGGATAGAGGTTACGGCTACCGCAAAGATTTGTGGGAAATTCAGGTTGGCAAGGGCGGCGAATGGCAGCCCGGTCCTGAAACCGTGTTTAATACATGGCAGCACACGGTTGTTATATATACGCCGGATCTCGTCATCTTCTATTGGAATGGCGATCGCTATGAATTCGACGAAGCGGATCCGACCGAATCGATTCAGCCTTTCATGATCGGCGACGACAAGCCTTGCGGTCCGAATTGTGCCTTCCCGGGCGCTGTTGATGAGGTTCGTGTCTACGGGCGCGAGCTGACTGACGCCGAGGTGCAGCAGAACTACCAAGGTGGCACCGCCGTGGAGAGTACCGGTAAAATCGCCGTTTCTTGGGGTGAGATTAAAACCTTACGCTAAGATCGAGCCATCAAGTCTATATCCTTTTGCTTCACGTTGCGAGAGAGGTCTCACCTTTCTTGCAACGTGGAGTTTCTTTATTTGCGGCGTTCCAAATCTGCGTATCTATCCGGCTGCCTTGTAATAGAATGTGTTTTGTACCGGTACATCTCCGTTGAAGCGCAGTTTATTGCTCGGACGAGACCTTGATATTCGACTGTGTAAGACCAAGAGTTTTTCGCTCATCAATTTGATGACGATTTAAAACCAATGATTGAAATTACAACCAAAACCATTAGTGTGCTGTTTGCAGTGTCAATCTCAGTGACGCTGTTGGCAATTGTATCGGCAGACGCTCAAAATGTCCGGAAGGGTCTGATCGGTTACTGGTCCTTTGACGATGACACCATCAAAGGCGACAAGGTTGAAGACCTTGCCGGAAACAACGATGCCACCATAAACGGCGCGTCAATCAAGAGCGTAAAAGGAAAATTTGGGGATGCGTTAGAATTTGGAAACCAAAACGGACATTTTGTTGACACCGGCTTACAAATTACGTCGAGGCAATATGAAAATCTTACCATGATGGCTTGGGCGAAACCCTACAAGAGGCATGTCGCTTGGGGGTCTGTCATGAATGGCGACGACGGCGGTTGGGACCGGGGATACGGCTACCGTCACGACAAATGGGAGGTCCAGGTTGGTAAAGGAGGCGATTGGCAACCGGGACCAAGGGCAGACTTCAATGTGTGGCAACATACGGTAGTGATATATACCCCGGATGTGGTCATATTTTACAAGGATGGGAAGCGATTTGAATTCGGCAACGCTGTACCGACCCAGTCCAATAACACCCTTATCATCGGCGATGATATTCCCTGCGGCCCAGTGTGCACGTTTCCGGGTGCAATCGACGAAGTCCTCCTCTATGGCCGGGAATTGAACGACAAGGAGGTTCAGCAAAACTTCAGATCTAGGGGCGGTCAGGCCGTCGAAGCGGCTTCAAATCTCGCCGTCACATGGGGTAGCATAAAGCGTGCGCGATAGATAGGTTACCCCTATCCGGCGAGGATTCCTTAGTCAACAGCCTTTCTAGTTCCGCGTCCCGCTGTTACCCCATTCCAATATACGAGTAGGCGAAAATCCATTCGATTGTTAAAATTCACCAAAGTCCATCGGAATTGCCGTAGATGTTGAATGATCTCAGAATTACATGAAAGGAGAGCAAATGTTGAACGAAAAATCATTAATGCTACTTCTCGCCGTAGCGCTTATTGCGGGAACCATTTGCAGTGGAACGGTAGCAGAGGCGCAGTTTATATCGGAAGGTCTTGTAGGACGATGGGCATTTGATGCCATCACCCAAGGCAAGATTAAAGATGCTGTCAGCACAAACGATGGAGCCATAAAAGGTAATCCAAAAATGGTTGAGGGCGTCATCCGCAATGCTATGCGATTTGACGGCAGCGAACATATTGAGATATTCGGCGCCAAGGAATTGGAACTCAAAGACTTCACGGTTGATGCCTGGATCAAAGCTGACGAGGTAGCGAACGAACAAAAGAATAGCCGGATCTTGACGAAGGGCGTCAGTGGCGCCAACTACGCTCTAACCTGGCACCACACAGACTGGAAAAAGTTCAGCCAGAGCGTTTCCGCGCAGATGACAGGCGGTTTTTTCATCTCGTCAAGCACGAGGAAGAACCCCCTTGAAGCAGATGTCTGGTATAACCTCGTCGGTACTTACAACGGCAGAGAAATGCTCATCTACGTGGACACCGAGTTGCGAAACAAGCGAACTTGGGCGGGTACCCCTATAGTTGATCCGACAGATCTCACCATCGGGGCTATGACGGGCGGGGGCGGCCCAGAAGGCTTTGAGGGAGTGATTGATGAAGTCAAGATCTACAACAGAGCCTTGACTCCGGCTGAAATTGTTCGCAACTACGAACGAGCGAAGGCTCTGGCTGTCGAAGATTCTCCTGAGAAACTCGCCATTACATGGGGTGAGTTAAAACGTTCTCGGTAGATAGTGTCTACCGAATGCGCGTAAACTCTTGCCGAGGAATACTCCCCTATTCGCCGTTACAGCGCGCGTAGTTCAATTATCGACATGGGGTATCAATAGAAAATCTGATTATAGTGTTAGGTTGTTAGCATTACTGACGAAATCCCCTCCTGCTACCGTTCTGGCGCCGCAGGCGCTATTGAAACGACCGTCACTGATTGATCCATCTCTGCAATAAAAAAGGAAGTCTATCTATGGCAATTCGTGCCGCAATCATCGGCTGCGGCGGCATGGCTCGCGGACACCTGAATGCCTATCTTCGTATCCACGAAATTGTGCCGGGAAAGGTTGAACTGGTTGCGATGTGTGACCCGGTGCGGAAAAACGCGGAAGACTTCGCGAGCCGTGTAAAAGACTCCACCGGGAAGATGCCGGTGGTGTATGAAGACACAGATGCCATGCTTGCCGGTGAGACTCTTGACGGAGCAGATATTTGCACTCCCCACTGCTACCATCACATCAATGCCGTCAAGTGCCTGAACGCAGGGGTCAATGTCATCGTAGAAAAGCCCATCGGTATCACGATTAAAGCTACGCGCGCGATTATTGAAGCGGCAAATTCAAACGGAAGGATTGCCGCGACCGCGGAAAATATCCGACGCGCGCCAAGCCGTCGAACAGCCTGGTGGTTAATAAACGAGAAAAAGATGCTCGGAGATATTACTATGTTCTTCTCCCAGCATGCAAGCCACCTAATTGCGGACCCGCAGGCTCCTTGGCACTGGCGTCTCGATTTGAATTTGGGCGGCGGCGGCATGGTGATGGATTCCGGCGCGCATTATTGCGACACCCTTCGCTATCTGTTCGGCGATCCCGACACCGTTTATGCACGCGTTCGTCAAGTTGCCGAACACAAAGCTACAAAAGATGGCGAATTAGTGAACGATGAGAACGAGGATACGTGGGTTGCAACCATAAATTTCAAGTCCGGTACAACAGGGCTTTGGACTTGGAGCAGAGCGGCTCCCGCCTACGATTTTACGCACATTGTGTATTACGGTACCGAAGGCTGCTTGGTGGACAACGGCGACATCTTTCACGGACCTCATGACGGTGCCGAGGTGATACTCAATAACGGGACACGGTACTCCATGGAAGACTTGGTCAAGGAGTACATGGCGGGTTTGACCGACGCAGAGCGAGACGACCTCTTCCCGCACGGTATCACGGACGGCGTGTTGCTTGAATGCTACGATTTTGTAGATGCCATCGAGAACAATCGTCCCGTAGAAGTGGACGGTGAACTCGGGCTGCGTGCAAAGGCGATTTGCGAAGCCATTTACGAGTCCAACACCTGCGGCCAAGTGGTCAATTATGACGATGTCGTTGATGGCAAAATTGATGCTTACCAAAAACCTATCAATGAGCACTGGAACCTTTAGGGGCATTTCATACCCCACGCCCGGATAAACAAAAACCTACCGGCTTTTCTCGCACCGTGTACACATGCTTTCAATCGGCATCTCCGTGATTGGAATGGAGGACAGATGATTCTTGGACACCGTGCGGCTTCAATTCGCTTCCAATTACTTTCCCTAAGCATAACCTCCGCAGTCGGCGCATTTCTGCTTGCAATTGGCGTTCAAGCGGAAGCTCCGACGAAACAACAGATTGCCTTTTATTCCAATAGAAATGGGAATTTCGAAATCTACGTGATGGATGTTGATGGCAAGAATCCTCAACGATTGACAAACAATCCTGCGGTTGATGCGGCACCGTCCTGGTCTCCCAGCGGCAAGAAAATTGCCTTTCACTCAAATCGGAGCGGGGATTATGACATCTATGTTATGGACGCAAATGGAAACAACCAAATCAATTTGACGAACAGTCCTGACACCGATGACGGTGAACCTGACTGGGCTCCTGATGGGGAGAATATCGCCTATCAATCAAAGGACACCGGGCACTACGATATTTTCGTCATGGGTGCCAACGGTAAGAACATTCGCAACCTGACAAACAAATCGGACTCCCGCGATCAATACCCGGCATGGTCGCCCGATGGTAGCAGAATTGCCTTTACCTCCAATCGGGACGGGAACGATGACATTTTCATGATTCAGGCGAACGGTAACCGTCCAAGAAACCTGACAGAGAAAGACATCGACGGGCCGGAGGGACTGCGCCTAGCCAATGCGCGCGACTCCCTCCCATCGTGGACGGCTGATGGAAAGACGATTGTCTATAGCAGCCTGAACGCCAATCGTGTCTGGATGATGGACGCTGACGGAAAGAACCGCAAACAGATTATTCCCGCGGATGGCAATGACCGCGATGCAACTGTGTCACCTAATGGTCGATTCGTCGTTTTCCAAGCAAACAGAGATTGCGGCGACGATTGCAAGAAATACGAAGTGTTCGTGGCGGATATAACAAGAGCCCCGGCAGAAATAAAACAGATTACCTTCGGCGGGCATCCGCACGGTGATTTTGACTGGTACGATCCTGTCTACGCGCTTTCTGTGAAACCGACTGAGAAGGTTGTGACGTTCTGGGGGCGGATTAAACAGGGAATGTAGAGAAGTCCGTTGAAAACTCCCTTAACCGAATACCTTGGCGCATCAGTGCCGGTGTCAAGCCTATCCAGTCGTCCAATCTCCTCTAGGTTGTTCGATGCGGACCTTCCCTATGAACCGAATCTACCGGTTACTACTCCTTATCGTCGTAACCCTCGCGCTCACAGGCACAATTCGGGAATACTCCTTTGCTACCATTCCCCCACCTAATCCTGTAGTGATTCCCGACTGGATACCCCAACCGGTTGACCTTGTCTTGGTATCGGAGCCTAGACTTCAGCAAGCCGCCGAAACTGCCCAAAAAGCGGTGGTGAATGCGCCGGACGATGCCGAGACATGGGGCAATCTTGGCAATGTCTACCTTGTGCACGGTTGGGAGGCCGAAGCTGCTCGATGTTACCAACGTGCTGCCAACATCGATCCCGCCGAATTCCGCTGGTTCTACTATCTCGGATTAAGTACTTACAAAACTGACGCTCAAACTGCCGTAGATGCCTTTCAAAAGGCAATTGCGCTCGATCCTGATTACCCACCCGTTTACGTGAACCACGCCCACGCACTTAGGCGTATGGGACGCTTCGAAGAAGCTCGTCGGCATCTGCTGCACGTCATTAAGCTGGAGCCGAAAAACCCGTTTGCGGAAGTGGCGCTCGGTGAAATTTCCTTGGCTTCCAAGCAGTTCGACGATGCTCGGACACATCTGGAGCGCGCCCTCGAACTGAATCCGGCTCAGAGCGAAGCCCACGCCGCGATGGCACAAGTGGCTTTGGCATTGGGAGACAAGGAAGCCGCCAATCGTCACGCCCAAGCGGCGCGCAGACCCTCAAAACATACTGAGATGGATGACCCGCTCTGGTGGGAGGTCGTAAAGGTTGGCGTGACTTCCAAACGGTATGCCGAGCGCGGCACTCGCTATATGGGACGTGGGGATTTCAAGAATGCCGCAACGGAACTTGCCGTAGCCGCCTCAAGCAAGCCGAAGGATGCCGAAATCTGGTACAATTACGGTATCGTGCTGCTCAGCACCAATGAATACGGCAAGGCTCGGAATGCGCTCGAACACGCCCTGTTTATCATTGACGAAAATGACCTGGAAGGAGGCATGTCGCCGAAAACGCCCACGGAGATAGCATTCTTGGAAATCCACAGCAATTACAACTTGGGCTATGTCTATGAACGCTCGGGTGACAGAGTTAAAGCCGTTGCCGCTTACAAGCGAGCCATTGAACTGAAACCCGATCTAGCGAACGCCCATTCGGGGCTTGGCGTGCTTTATTCGAAGATAGGGAGGATTCGTGAGGGCATCGCGCACTGTAAACAAGCGATTCAGTTGGCGCCCGATGACATCAAATTGCAGCACAGCTTGGCGACGGTCTATTGGCAGGCGAAGTTGTACAATAACGCCGCCGAGGTGTACGACAACATCCTCCGGCTCGATCCCGACGATAAGAGAGCGCTTCATCAACGCGGTGTCATCTACATGGGCAAGCGCATGTACTCGGAAGCGATGGCAAAGTTTAATCGCGTGTTGGAGGTTCAGCCGGATGACCCGCTTGCGCACGGCGCCCTGGGAACTGTTTACCTTAAACTTGGAAACAAACCTGCGGCAATCGCCGAATTTCAGACTGTCCTGCGGCTAGACCCGAACAATCGAACCGCACGGCGGATGCTGAGGGGTCTCACGCGGTAGTGTGCAAGTTTCTCAGCGATAATAAAGTATTACAAAGAGGAGGGTATCAAAGATGCAAGTGAGATGTTGTTTCCTGAATACCATTCTACACGTTTTTCTTATCTTCGGTCTGATGTCGACCACACTAAGTTTTCAGGCGCAGGCACAAATTGCTTTCACGTCTTTCAGAGACGGAAACAAAGAAATCTACGTGATGGATGCTGATGGTAGTAATCTTCGAAACCTAACAAGAAATCCTGCGCCAGACTATCGCCCGGCGTGGTCTCCTGATGGGGGGCAGATTGCCTTTACCTCCAGGAGAGATGGGAATTCGGAAATCTACGTGATGGACGCTAATGGGCGGAATCTCCGGAACTTAACCAAGAATGCATCGACGGATCATGGTCCCTCATGGTCACCTAACGGCGAACACCTTGCGTTCACATCCAATAGAGACGGCCCTAAGATATGGAGCTATAATATCCACGTGATGGGCGCTGATGGAAGTAATTCGCGCAACTTAACAAGACATCCTTCGGGGAACTGGAGCCCAGCATGGTCTCCTGATGGGAGACGCATTGCGTTAAATTCCGATAGAGATGGGAATTGGGAAATCTACGTGATGGATGCCGACGGTGGAAATCCCCAAAGGTTAACGAGACATCTCGCCCATAACTCGAATCCTTCATGGTCTCCTAACGGCGAACATATTGCCTTCGATTCCAGTAGAGGCGGGAACAACGAAATATACGTGATGGACACGGAAGGTGGCAATCTTCGAAACCTAACAAACAACAATGATGCGTATGACGCTTACCCATCGTGGTCACCTGATGGTAAACAGATAGCCTTCGCGTCCGCTACAAAAAGAGTCAAAGCCAAAGACAGATTAATATTTGACATTTTCGTGATGGATATTGACGGCGGCAATCTTCAAAGACTAACAAAAGATCCCGAGAGCGACTCGCGGCCTGACTGGGCTCGCTCGACTTTTTCGGTTTCTCCCGCAGGCAGGCAACCGATAATGTGGGGGTGGCTTAAAGATTCGGGCTACAACAGGGGATTTTCGACGGGCGATGTAGTGACAACGGATTGAAGCAATGGCAACAGTACGACGAGATAGCACGGCACTGTGCGTTGAGACGGACAAGTATTATGCGACTGTGCAAACGGAGGGCTATGTCAGCGGTGTAAAGGGGAATAGTTTCATAGATAAATCTACCGGTGCGTGCGATCAAGGCTTTGGATTGTGTGTTGTGGATTTTCTGCTGGAACCGGGGCTTGACGATGTTTCAACACCTCCAACGCTTCAATATCAGTGGGGTGATTCCGTTCATGGTCAGATTCCGAAGCGATATGTGGAATTGCCGCAAATTTGCACGCAAGCGAAGCGGTTACCCCCCGAATTCGTTGAAAGTGACGATTTTGTCGCCGTGCGGCAAGAGTTCACATGGACAATTGCCCGCCCGCCCTACAGACCGGGCTCGCGCTGGGAACAATGGCTCGTTTTTCCCGACGGCGTCCGCTGGTTCCTCGCCTGCGACAGGGTCACAAGCGTCAACACGGTAGACGCGCTTGTGCTGCGGATCGACATGCCGGGGCACATCAGGCACAGTAACGGAGACACCTTCGAGCAAGTTTATCTGAGCTACCACGGTTGCATCCCCTCGCAGAGCTTTCTTGAGAACTTCCCGCCCGATTCAGGCTTCTTGTACCAGAGAAGCGAAGACAAAGTGCTAGCGCAGTTCATTCGAGCGTATCAGTTACACGAAGGTCCTTGGTTGGTTGGGATGACGTTAGAACCGTCCGTAGTGTATGAAGCGTGGTGCCATCAGCGGGATTACGTCTGCATGATTCAAGAGATTGGCGGCAAGCGGGTGGAAGCCGGTGAGAGTTTTGGGGTGGTGCATCTCGTCGGTTGGTTTGACGACATCTCCGAGATGGTGCAGATATTTGATACTTACAAAGGTACAACAGCTTTGCACGTCGCAGATTCCCAATGGCGTTTGGAGCGCTGACTAACCACGAAAATGGTTCAAATTTTAGCCGCGATCACCGCGATTGTCGTTATGGGCGTTGCCAACATCGGTATGGCATACGGGGACACTTCAGGGAGGGATGAAAACATCTCGTTAATAACAGCGAAATTCCTTCGGGACACGATGCCTGAACTGGAGAATTGGAGATGGCCTCCCGGCGGTCACTATCTGATTGCCGTCCGCAATACCGGGAAAACGCCCATGGAGGTAACGGACATCCACCTTGACGCGGTGTCCGTAGTCGACGGGCTAAAAACGCAGGGAGACCTCAAGTCGACTAGCATTTGGTATGGGGAAGACATAGCCAAACCATCAGCGCAAACACAGACCTTGAGGGATGCCGGTGAACCAATCTGGTACAAAATTAGGCCGGCTTCCATAGATCCCGGTGCATTGGGATTCGTCCTGATTCGGACACGGCGCGTTCCGGGTCATCCAGTCAAAATCAGTGTTATCGACAATAAGGACACAGCATATACCGCAGTCGTTGCGCCGGAAGAACCAATGGCTCGGATTGCGTATGTGGGTTTCGGTGCAAACTGTGAGCGGATGACTGTCTTTGCCCGGAAACTGACGCCCGATGATTTGACACTAGACAGGGTATACCTTGACGAGGTTGATATCACCGCTCAATGTAAGTTCGCATCGCAAGACTTCTGGAACAATCTGGGAATTCTGACGGTTGCCTTGGAGGCACCGCTTAAAGAGGGGTCACATCACCTGCTCCGGCTTACCACAAATCAGGGCGTCGAGATTGTGGAGGTGGTCAGGGCAAGAAAGGATTTCTTTCCGATTGGCGTCTACGGCTGGAGTTCCAAGGGCGAGACAGCCGTCGAACGCATGTATGACTTCTACCGCTCACTGAAGGCGCACCACTTCAACACCGACTTAGTCTTCATCTGGCCGAAAGACAGCGCGATGCGTAATTCAGTTGAGGGGCGGAACCTGGCTAGACACAACGATATCATGCTGCTTGACGCGGACGACAAGCACTGGTACGTGCGAGACGAGATAGACATCTGGGAAGGGGTTCATCTCGACAACTTCCCCGAGTCAAAACGCCTGGGGTGCATGGCGCAGGCCGATGTCATTGAATTCATGAAGGACAAGCTGAGCCGGGACTCGGCTGCGCGTGGTTGGCTCCAACTCGACGGTTGGGGGCATCCCGCAAATTACTTTATCCATGCTAGAGGTGCCGATATCCCATCCAGCGGAGACTATGCGGGACAGGGCGCAAAGCAACCCATCGCCGTTTACGATGCAGTGAACGCCTTGCGCTGGGCAGCCATGCCGGGAGCATTCAACACGCTTATCTATGCGGCGTGGGAAAAGAGTATCGGCGTGCCGCGCTTCCCCACACCGCAGGAAGAAAAGATGATGGCGTACTACTGCTTGGCTTCCGGCGGCAAGGGGCTATGTTACTACACTTACGATGATTCAAAACCGGGTGGTTCGGGAGACCACGGCGTCGAGGCGAATCCAACGTTACTCAAAACAATAGGACAGATAAACCTAACCGTCCAGACGCTAACACCGTTGCTCTTGGGTGCGTACCCATGCGATGGTATAGTTTCGCAGCACAGTGTGGGCACGGCAACCAACTCTGACACGCTGTGGCATCGGACGCTCTTGTGCGCGGATGGGACGGTGATACTTATTCTGGTCAATCATGACTTCACCTCTGAAGTAGAAAAGTTTTCAAGTACGCCATTGAAGGATGTTCGACTTGAACTCCATTTGCCGCCGTGGGGACATCATGAAGCAGCACTAACTGCCGATGCTGACGGAATTCGAGAGCTTGAGTTCTCGACCGATGGCGGCGACCACTCAATGAATCTTTATCTTCCGAAATTGATAACGGCAGAATTGATCGTGATTGGAACGCTTAACGTCGGTGCGGAACTCAGTAGACGCTTCGGAACATTGCGACACCTTGCGAACCAGCGGACCGAACAGTTGACCGCCGGACTTGAAGCCGAAAGAGAGAAACTTAGTCGAAGACGGGCAATCCTTCGAGAACGGGGGATACTGCTTGAATCCGGATGCGAGATTGGAGACGGCAGAGATCTTGCCGACTGGCGGGAGGAAGGAGATTGGCCAAGGGTAAGCCATCCGGATAGTGAGGAAAAGCGTAACGGCGACTATTCTCTTCGGGTAACTGAACGTGAGCAGTATTCACTTCCCGTGAATATACCTGCCGGGATAAGATGCCGGCTCGAGTTCCATGTCAAATTTTCGAAGATAGACACCAATGAAGCGATACAGGCTGCAATTGAATATCTGGATGAGAATGGCACGATTATCGATACCACGTCAGTCGCCGAATCGGCGTCCGCCAGTGACTGGAAGCTTATAACGTGTGAGAGCATTGCCCCGCCGGGCGCTGTGCGTGCCCAGATAAGGTTTCAAAAGGAAGGTGCCACCGGTAGTGCTTGGGTGGACGACGTGCGCCTTATGGATACGTCCTATCAAGAGCGGCGGTGATTATTTTCCGGTTGACTGCCGAACCAATTAAAATGATAATATCGGACACCATCAGATTTCCCAACTGTCGTGACTTAAAAGGAGAGGATCATGCAGAGCTATACTTCCCGATTCGCTCTAGCTGTGCTGATTAGTTTTGTCGTACTTGGTTGTGGGTCAACGTCGCAAAACCGGAAGTATTATATTGCAGAATTTCCAGCGTCGTCGGAAGCTGCGAAGTCTTTGTCAACTGCTACAACCGCTTCAAACGCGTCGTTGGCTTCGGTTCAACCCAAGAGAGTCTACACAGACTTGCGCGAGCAGATGTGGCTGGATCGGCTCTTCAGGACGAAGCCCCTGCGTCAGTTGAAAAGTTTGAATGAGCTTGAAGCGGTCCTAGTAAAAGAGTATCCCCGCTTAACTGGAGGACTGCGGAAGCAGCAGAAAACAGAAAATCCCGATACCGCGCTTATTCCAAAGAACTACAACGTCGCCGTTGTAACCCATTGCGATGTAGAGGTGTTGAAAGCCTTTATTGACGCGGGCTGGTGGTCGCTTGTACTGTTGGAGTCAAACCCATGGTTGGTCGTTGGCTATGACGGTTCCGGGCATATCATTCTAGAAGATCCGCGGGGACGCAACACAAACATAAAGACCGAGCCCGATTTTGAGCGCCTATGGCTGCGCCCATCCCGAACTCAATGTATGCTCATCCAACTGGAGCAACTCGATAAATACACGGTGCGCCGCAAGTTGAGAGGTCATCTTTCGCCCGAAAAAATTTCCAAAATTCACATCCGAACGCCGGCACAACCGTCAACGCCTCGTAAATGTTAGGGGATCTTATCATGCTAAAACCCACCACAGCTCGCTGCTGTTCAGTATTGAACTCATGCAAGAGGAGGAAAAAATCGTGAGCATCGCAGGCAACGTGACCGAATCACCAGCCGAAACGGGTGAACAACCGTGGTTCCGCCGAATGTTGGTCGGTCTGGAATACGGTCCTACCGGCGCAAACGATGGCGATGATGTGTACATGGCTGGCATTACCGGTCGGGAAATCATTGACAATGTGCGGCGAGCCAATGCCGAATATATCATTGTATTCATGAAAGACCATGACTTTGCATATTACAACTCCAAAGCGGGAATAAAAGCGCCGAACCTCGGGGAGAGAGATTTACTTCAAGAGTGCATCGACGAAGCCAAGGGAACCGGAATTGCAGTGGCAGCCTATCTCCAGATTCAGTATGACAACTCTTCGTGGCACGCTCATCCCGAATGGCGTATGAAGGACAGCAAGGGGCAGGACATCCCGAGCCGTCTCTGCTATAACTCCGGATACTTGGAAGATCGAAAAGTGTTCGCCGCGGAGATGATGGAATATGAGATTGTAGGGTTCCATTTCGATATGCTCGATTTCGGCTTCGGCTCGCCCATCGGGTGCTGGTGCGACTGCTGCCGGAAACAATTCAGGGAGGCCTATGGCGTTGAAATGCCTAATGGCGTCACTTGGGACGAAGCTTGGGATAAGATGCTCGAATTTCGGTGCAACTCTAATGCACACTTTTGCCAAGAATTGGAGGCTTTCGTCAAAAATCAGAACCCGGCGCTGAGCGTCGATTTCAACTATCACGGCTATCCTCCCTTCTCTTGGGAGGCGGGCGAACAACCGGTGCAACACGCGCAGAGCGGCGACTTCGTGACCGCGGAAGGATTGCCGTGGGCGTTCGGAAACACGAACCCCAGCCTGCTTTCACTCTTCATGCTTGGCGCCAAACCGGAAGGACCGGTACAAGGAGTTACCTCTCGCTTCGTTTACAATTACCATGATTACACCGTACGCCCAGCCGCGGACATGACGTGGGAAGTTTTGACCTACCTTGCCCATGGATGCCAGTGCACCATCGTAGACAAAGCCGACTACGATGGATGCTTGGCACCGGTCGCTTTTGAGCGAATCGGCGAGGCGTTCAGCGAAGGGCGACGTAAGCGCGAGTATTTTGGCTACCCCGCATTGCCGGAGGCGGGGATGTACTATTCCTCCCGCAGTCGCAATTGGTACGGGCGCGAGGACGGCCCCACATATTTTTCAGCTTTCGTAGGGGCGCACAAGGCGCTGCTTCAGTCGCACATCCCCATGAGTATGATTATGGATGAAAATGTCTCGTCGGAACGGTTGCGGGAGTTTCCCGTGGTTTTTGTTCCCAATGCTTCCATCTTGACGGAGCGAGAGGTGGGGTTATTCCGTGACTATGTGGCGGATGGGGGAAACCTGATTGCAACCGCGATGACCGGAATGTGCGATTCACATGGAGAATTGAGAGACACTTGTGATCTTGCCGAGCTTCTTGGGTTGCAATCCGTAAAAGCGTTTACCGACCACCGGGACAACTACCTGCGTTTTCCATCGAACTTGTGTCAAGGCGAAGCCGCATCGCTTGTGGAAGGGCTGCCAACCGACCACTCCATCTTGACGCATGGACCGATCGTCGAAGTGGAGACGAGTTCAGCGAGCGGTTACGGCGAGGTGCTTGCCGCTCACCGTTCCGTCGAAGGTGTAGACAACCCTTGGCGCGATCACATGTCCGCCGGACACGTGATTGGCCCGGCGATAACTCTCAACGAATACGGTAAAGGCAAAGCCGCCTTTGTCGCCTGTTGTGTGGATGCCGCCTGGGGGGAGTCGTATAGAATGCCTGAACACCGCGACGCTATTCGAAACTTGGTGCGCTATCTGAATCCGGATCCGGAGGTGTTGATGGAGGCGCCGCTGAACGTCGAAACTGTCGTGACTGAAGACAAAGAACGCCAACGTCTGCTCGTGCATTTTATCGCGTTCTGGGGTACGGCAACTTCAGCCATGGGAAAACAGGGACAAGGACGAATGGTGTTGCCGCCGTTGATGGAGGAGACTTTTGGTTACACGGCTGAGATTACGGTGAAGAGACCGTTTTCAAAGGCAAGCGGCGAAAGTGCGAATTCCACGGTCTCCGTGACGGGTGATACCGTGACGCTTCAGACTTCGCAGATTCACGAAGTACTAATTATTGAGTAATAGAGATATTGCATCGCTAGGCGATTGGGTTAGCGTGCGTAGCAAAAGGGTTTTCCGTCCGAGTCAAAAATCATAGACAACTGCATTAGTTTTGTGGCAGAATCTTAGTTATCATTTCACTAGAAAGGCAGCGAATATGGTTGACCTAAAATCAAAAGCGCAAGAGGTAAATGATCACGGTTACTGTGTTATTGAATCGGCTTACGACGACCAAGAATGTGATGGAATGCGCGCTATCTTCGATGCACTGTGCGTGAAGAAAGGTGGACTTTCAGCCGATCAGCCGTCGGTCGGCTTTCATCCGCTCCTCGAATGGGGGCCCGAAATGGCGCCCTATTATGCAAAATCGGTGCTCGTAGACGCGATGGAAGAGGTGCTGCAGGACGATGTTCGGCTCTCGCACAGCGGCGCAGCCGTTTTCGACAACTCGTACACCAAGCCCTATCTTACGCAATGGCATGTGCACTACGCTTGGGACATTCCCGACGGGGGACTCCAACGCGACAATCCGGAGCGTATCCTGTGCAACATCTATGTAGACGGCTCCAGCCTTGATGTTGGTCCTCTTATCGTGTTTCCACGTCAGTTGAATGAATCTGTCAACCGCAAGGACGATGTGTCGGTCGATTGGGAGGGGCAAGACGTGGTAGAAGTGCCGCCAGGTGCCGCCGTAATTTTTGACACCGCAGTATGGCATTGTTCGCAGCGCGGAAACGCCAAGGGCATACGCCGTATTTGGGGTGGGCATTATCAGGGCTGGAACAACCCTACGCCCCATCCCGAGGACAATACCTCCGACAATCCGACGCTATCCGGATTCCGAAATGAGTTGCCGCTCCTACGATCACTGTTGGACGGACCGGAATAATCCTCCCCGAATCATGGTTTCTAGACCTAGGATTGATTTCGGGCGCAAATTGGGATGAAGCGTACCCATCTGCAGTTATATATCTCGTTTTAGTAAAACCAATATTCATATATACACTTCTGTAGGTTCGGTTTCCTAACTGAACCGGCGCTTGTTCGGTTTCGTAGGTCTGGCTGGAACCCGCACCCAACGAAATACGTTGAGAACATGAATCGAACTGACTGAAGAAAGGTGATACGAATGATTGACCTAAAGTCAAAGGCGCGCGAGGTGAAAGAGCGCGGGTATTGTTTAATCGAGTCGGTGTACGACGGAGAGGAGTGCGACCAGATTCGCACCATTTTCAAAGGGCTGTGCGACGACAGGGGAGGGCTCTCAGAGGAACAAGCCAGCATGGGATTTCACCCGTTGTTGGAGTTAGGGCCGGAGATGGCGCCGTTCTTCGTGAAATCCATTCTAATCGATGCGATGGAGGAAGTACTTCAAGACGATGTTCGACTCGCACACACAGGCGCGGCAGTTTTCAGCAACGCCCCTACTCAACCCATCCTAACTACATGGCATGACCACTACGCTTGGGAGATTCCGCCGGGGGGTTTGCAGCGCGAAAATCCCGAGCGGATTCTTTGCGGCATCTATATTGACGGATCCGACCGCGGCATTGGCCCCCTCATTGTGCTTCCGCGGCAGTTGAACGACCCAACTGACGCAAAAGGTGATGGGGACGCAGCGTGGGAAGGCGAAGAGGAAGTGATGATGTCGCCCGGAGACTCGGTTATCTTTGACACCGCTTTGTGGCACTGTTCTCGGAGAGGCACAAGCCGTGGACCGCGTCACATCTGGGGCGGACACTATCAGGGCTGGAGCAACCCGACACCGCATCCCGAGGACAACACCGCCGACAACCCGACTGTCAACGAGCACAGAGCCAATTTGCCTCTTTTGCGTGCAATGCTGGACGGTCCTAACTAAAGCAAGTTGCTTCTCTGCACCACAGAAGGTTGTCTGTAGATCAACCGTCTGGACAGGAAGGACAATCCATGCATATAATGCGGTCGCGCAGTTGCCGACTGTACCCTACAAACACATGAAGTCGCGCTAAGTAGAGGGAAAACCCATGCCGCGTTTTGGACTCACTTTGAATCTAAAAGATGACCCGGACGTCATTGAACAATACAAAACGTACCATCGCAATGTTTGGCCCGAAGTGCTGGATAGTCTGCGGGAGGTTGGCATCACGCAAATGGATATTTACCTTATCGGGAACCGCCTGTTCATGGCGATAGACACCGTTGATGATTTTGACCCCGTCCACGACTTCCCGCGCCACTTGGAGATGCATCCGCGCTGTCGCGAGTGGGATGTGCTCATGCGAAACTTTCAAGAGCGGGTGCCGGAAGCCAAGCCGGGTGAGTGGTGGGCAACTATGGAACAGGTTTTTGAACTTTGAAAGTGAAGGAGGATGGGCTAAATTCGCATGGTTGCTGGAACGGCGATTGATGACGGAATTCTGACACGCGCGCAAGTTGATTACTTTAAGACCAACGGTTTCCTGATTCTGGAAGATTTCGTCGGAAACGATGTTGTCCAAAGTTGGCGAGAACAGACGTGGAATCACCTTGATGCGGACCTATCAGATCCAAGCGGTTGGCCGGATCAGTTGGTTATTGACGGATTGAAGATTGAGCCCGAATCACAGGTTTTCGGTCAACTCCCGCATGTCCGCGCAGTCGTGGATCAGCTTGGCGGCGGCATGTTCGACGGCGGCGGTGGCCAGATGCTTACCAAGTGGCCCGAAAGCGAAAATGTAACGTGGCAAATACCGTCCGTTGGTCATATTGACGGATACGGGCCGAACGGGTGGAGCGGCGGATTTATGCTAGGCGCAACCACCTACATGTATGACGTTCAACCGAGCGGTGGGGCGTTCATCTATTGGCCAAAGAGCCATATGACGACACACACCTATTTCTTGGAAAATCCAAGCCACATCGACGGCAGCTTCAAAGAGATTGAAGGTTGGGGATGGGAAATCTTCTCCGACAGGTCGCCCGAGCCTCCCCGCGAGTTTATTGCGAATGCAGGTGATGTCATGTTTTGGCACTGCTTCCTCTGCCATACCGGATCCCCAAATATCCAAGATCTTCCGCGATTCGGAGTTTTTTCGCGCTGGTCTTACCGTGAGAAGGAAGGGATGCGATTCGAAATCCCCAAAGATCTCTGGAAATATTGGACGATTTAAGCGACGTTGTAGTCATTCAACTATACACATTTTATGATTGCGTCTTGATGAATGATGACGAAATGTATCATTAACCACAGAATCGGACGTTCCCTCGTAGCAATCAAGCGACTGAATAAGGAGTGCGATAGAACGTCCCGCTGTCAATTTGCGCACTCCACAATCTAACAGATCAAGCGACTGATCATCCGGCCGAATAGCGAAGGCTATAGTAAATACTAAGGCGATAGAGATTCTGAGAAGAGCCCTTGCGCCACGAAGTTTCTACAATTAACGAACTATTCTCAATCAGAAGCGGTGGTGCATGTTCAAATATTCGTACGAAGCATGTGGGTTAGAGGACAGTGGAGACGACATTCTATGTTGCTTAATGGGGATCAAATTCGCCACTATGAAGATTGGGGCTATGTCGTGGTACGGGACGTTTTGGGGGATGCGGAACTGGATCCCGTTCGCGGCGCATGTGCCGCAGCCGTAGATAAAAAGGCGCACGAACTCTATGCCGAAAGAGAAATTGTTGACTTGTATAAGGGCGCGTCGTTCACACGTCGCTTGGTGAATATCTACGAAGATACCGGGACCGAGGATTTCTCGTGGAATAACCAAGTTTTCAGCCGCGCAATTTACGACCTATTGATGGCACCCGCGGTACTCGACGTGGCGGAATCACTGCTCGGTCCCGAATTGACGGTCAACGGGGACTACTGGGTTCGTCCAAAGCTGCCCGGCGCACGGCTCACAACGCTCCCGTGGCACCAAGATAGCGGATACTATGGGCCTGCATCGCTTGCCGTCCCCATTCTTAGCCTCTGGATTCCTCTGGTTGACGTTGACGAGAGGAACGGCTGTCTCAAAGTCATTCCGGGGAGCAATAAATGGGGATTGCTTCCGAGTCAATCCAACGGAACCCACCTTGAGCCGACAGAGGATGTAGAAGCGCGCGGCGAATCCCGATCGCTGCCGATGCGCGCTGGAGACATACTGGCGTTTGGGCAGTACACGTTTCATGCCTCCGGGGAAAACTCAAGCGAAGAGGTACGCTGGAGTATCGATCTCCGCTACAGCCCGACTGGATACGACATGGAATGGCTGTTTGAACGATACCCCGGCTTCATCGCCAGAAGCAGGATGAACCCAGACTCTGTCGAGTCGTGGGAGATGTGGCGGGAGTATCGCCAAAGCGGCAAGAACGTGACGGACGAACCCGTGCATGTCTGACAATTCCGTTGAGGATAATCGCCTTAACGTCAATCGGCTGCAGCAGCGGTTTGTTTGCGTTGCGCGTGCAGTTCGCGGACACCGTCGCCGTGTTGGCGCCAATACCTGTGGAGAATGCTGACTGTCGTTCCCAATGAGAACATTCGGATTCCCATATCGAGCCACGGTCCCGCTTCATCAAACGCGTTGATTTCAACAATTGGCTCGACGCCCCGATCCAACGCGGCGCGGTGCACATGCGTCTGTATCGCGCGGTCCTCGTCCGTGCCCCTCTTTTCCGGCTGGCCCATGCTCTGCCAATAATCGCCGGGCCCCCAGATAATTCCATCGATGCCTTCAACGTCAAGGATTGAGTTCAGGTTCTCGACGGCCTCGGCTTTCTCAATCATGAGGATAACCACGATGTCTCTCAATTGTTCAATATAGGCTTGCGTCCCCCCATACCCGGGATAGAACGCCCGAACGAGACGCACCGGATTCAATCCATCATCCCCCGGCGTCGAAGCGCGAATAATACGGACGCATTCCTCAGCCTCGGCGCGATCGTGCACATCCACGAAGACCACGGCTTCAAATCCTGCGCCGATTGCCCTCTGGACACGGAGTTCCTGTCCGGCGCTATCAATCTTGATAATTTTACCGAGGTTGTTCGCTTCCGCGGCACGGCACAGATTCTCAAAATCCAGTGTTTCGAGCGCTCCGTATTCTGCGACGACCTGTACCGTGTTCAGAGCGGTACAGCCAATCATGTCAATTTCGTTGCCCCATGGACTGTGCATGCGGGTGTCAAGTAAAAGTTCGTCCGAGTTAAAAATTTCCCTCACTCGATTATGTCTCATAACAGTATTCTCCTACATTGAATTTTGGAATCTTCTAAATGTGGTTGGGCGGTTCTCGGAAAAGGCACCAACTATCCGACAGCGAATATCGTTGACAGCACGCCTCCTCCGATGTATATTTTCAGGTATATAGGGCATTATATCATTTCTTGATGATTTTGTTAAGTGTTGTGGAGTGCGCCCCCGCTCCTTGGCAACATCAATCCCGACAATCGTATCGCTCCTACCATGAACCGCCGAACGTTCATTAAGCTTTCCTCGCTCACTCTCGCAGGAATCCTTACCCAATCATGCGATTCAACATCCGATAAGCCCAACTCGCAGTTATATGACATATCGATCAACTCTGACATGGGAGCGGGACATTTGCTTTTGAATAGCGCCGCTTTGCCGATGGGGAACACATTCTCCACCGATTATCTTGTGGTGGGCGGCGGCATCTCCGGGCTATCGGCGGCATGCCAACTACGGGACAGGGACTTTGTCCTGTGCGAACTATCGGCGCAACTCGGCGGCACTTCAGCGAGCGAATCTCACGCGGGTGAGGTGTTTTCGCAAGGCGCGCATTACGATTTAGCTTACCCAAACTATTATGGGGGCGAAACCTTAAACTTCCTTGAAGAACTGGGGGTGATTCGTTACGAAAATCGGGTTGATTCATGGAATTTTGTCGACCATCAGTATCTGATTGACGTTCAGCGGGAAGGTCAGACCCTCACCTCGGAAGGAATGCGAGAGGACATTCTCGAACCGAGCAAACTCAGAACCGAATTCTTGGAACTTTTACTTCCCTATTTGGGGGAAATGAGGCAGCCGACGCGGATTATTAGGGAGGAGCTATGGACGCTTGACGAGACAAGCTTTCTTGACTTTCTCCAGCGTACTTTGAGATTAACCCCATCCTTCAAGCAGGGAGTAGATTACCAAATGAGGGATGACTACGGCGCCGATGCGGCAACGGTCTCTGCGCTCGCCGGAATCCACTACTACACCTGTAGACCTTACTACACCCAATCTGTGGAACTGTTTTCGCCGCCGGAGGGAAACGCATATTTTGTCGACAAAATGGCCGCGACCCTCCCCGGCGACAAGATCAGGACAAGTCACTTGGTACAAAGTGTACAAAAGAGCGAGAACGGTTTCGAGGTCAGCGTAATAAACATTGAAAACGACCAAATTGACCGCTATCTTGCAAAGAATATCATCTATGCTGGGGGGAAACACGCGCTGAAATACGTATTTCCATCCGACGCCCATCTTTTTCAGGGTAACATATATGCACCGTGGCTGGTGCTAAACATCGTCCTTAAAGACGATCTTCAATCGGAAGCGTTTTGGCAGAACGAACTCTTGGGCGAGGATTCGACCTACATGGGATTCGTGGACAGCGCCTCTCAATTTCAAGCGGGCGACGCGCGGGTGTTTACGGCATACTACTGCTTCCCTCCCGACCAGAGACCGTATCTCGCGAATATTCGGCACAACGATCAGGAAATCGTGCGGAAGACGGTAGAAACAATCAACCTATATTTCGATCAAGAAGTCAGTCCTCTCGTGGACAAGGTTTTCATCAAAGTCCTTGGGCACGCGATGCCGGTTCCCAAACCTCATTACCTGTTCAGGGATAAGAACCCGCATCGATCCGAACCTAATCTAGTTTACGCCGGGGTAGACAATAGCCGGTTGCCATTGCTTTTTGAAGCGTTGGATAGCGGTATCCAAGCTGTTAAAGAACTCGATAGCTTGTGATTCTCCGATAGCGTTCCATTACACCTAATTCCTCGTTCGCGCCGGGGCGGATTCAATAACTCGCTGCCGTCGCAAGTTTAACTCTTGCAACCTCAACAAGATTCGCATCGTTTCTTGGGCGGGAGACTAAAAGATGCTATGTCCAAATTGTAAACGTAATTCGATTAAATCCATCGGCGACAACCAGCTGTTCTGCTTGGATTGTGACTGGGATAATTTGTCCGAGTTGTCTGAAATTCATTTGACGACGCCCGATTTGCCATTCCTCCCAGCACCGATACGAGGCGTTCGACCTGCCGCCGATGTTTTGTCTTCACCGACGGAAGGCGATAGAACAGATGGTGTTCCCTACGGAAGTCCTATTCGCATAGAGGCGACGGAAGGTGAACGGTCAATCACGATACGGTTTTCCGCGCTGACCGTGAGTATCGAGTAGCGGTAAACCCTCTACGAGAATTTATGTTCTGCGGTTACCGTGAGGGTAGATGTCAATTCATTCAGACTACGTTCCGATGGGGACAATTTGATTGCGGATTCTGCTTCCAAAGCAGTATATTGTATGCGTTCAAAATCAACAATCATGAGTAAACTGTTACTTCATCAACAAACAATAGGAGGATTTTTCGACTATGTCCAACGATAAACCTGAAGCATTGGAGGAATTTGAATACCAAGCGGAGATGAAGCAGCTTCTTCATCTTATCGTTCATTCTCTCTACAGCCATCGCGAAGTTTTTCTCCGCGAAGTGATTTCCAATGCTTCCGATGCTCTAAATCAAGTGCGTTTCAGACAGTTAACGGACAAGGATATTGTAAGTCCCGACGCGCCTTTGCGAATCAACATCAGTGTTGACTCGAAAGGACAAACCTTCTCGATTGCCGACACCGGCATCGGCATGACGAAGGAAGATCTCGTATCCAGAATCGGCACCATTGCAAGTTCCGGCACCGTGGCATTTTTGGAGCGATTGAAAGAGGAGGGCAAACCCTTCGACGCGAATCTGATCGGTCAATTCGGCATCGGTTTCTATTCCGTTTTTATGGTAACCGATCAGGTGGTCATCGAAACCCGTCACGCAGATTCGGGGTCGAAGGGGTATCGGTGGGAATCGACCGGCGAGAGCAAATTTACCGTTGAAGAATTTCCGCGTGAGGAGCGGGGGACGACAATCTCGTTCAAACTTAAGGATGATGCGAAGGAGTTCGGTGAGGAACAGCAGGTAAACGAGATAATCAGAAAATACTCCAACTTCGCCGATTTCCCCATTCATGTCAATGGCGAGCAGATCAATACCATCAGTGCGCTATGGCAGAAAAACAAAAATGAAGTGACTGATGAAGAGCTAGAGGAATTTTATAAGTTCATATCCAACGACTTCAACCCGATACTCGGTCATCTGCATTTGGCTATCGAGGGACAGGTAAATTTCAAGGCGATGGTTTTCGTGCCCGAAACCGCTCCGTTCAATTTTCTAAGGGGAGATGACTTGAAGTCGTTGCAACTCTACGCGAACAGAATCTTCATTCAAGACGACTGCAAGGAATTGCTGCCCGAGTATTTGCATTTCGTCGCAGGGGTTGTGGACACGGAAGATTTGCCGTTAAACGTCTCTCGAGAAGTGACACAGTCAAGCCCGGTAATGGGGAAAATCAAAAATGTTCTCACCGGAAGAATTTTGTCGCTTCTGGAGGATTGGGCGAAGAATGACCAAGAAAAGTACGACAAATTTTTCACTAACTTCGGGTTACTGTTCAAAACCGGACTCAGCACGGACTTTGGCAACCGAGATCGACTAATCGATCTCTTGCGATTTGAATCCACAAAAACCGAAAAAGGGAAGTTCACTTCGCTAAAGGATTATGCGGCTAGTATGCAGGAAGATCAAAAGGAGATTTACTACCTTACCGGGGAGAACAGGGAAGCGGTGGAACTGAATCCGAATCTGGAGTATTTCAGGAAAAGCGGAATCGAAGTCCTGTTTTTCATTGATCCGGCGGATATTTTCAATATTCCGCAGTTGCATGAATATGACGAAAAACCGATGAAGGGGATTGAAACCGCAGATCTTGACCTAAAGTCAGATGAAGAGAGCGAGGCGGATGGCTTAACCGAGGATGAGTCCAAGTCGCTTATCTCGCTTTTCAAAGAAACACTCGGTGATAAGGTGGAGGATGTGGTCGAGTCAAAGCGGCTCGTCGATTCGGCGGCAACCCTCGTGGTCGGCGCCAGTGGAATGGATCGACAGATGGAACGGATGATGAAAATGATGAACCAAGATATTCCCGGTTCAAAGAAGATTCTTGAGATTAATCCCTCTCACCCGTTGATTAAGAACCTTGCTCAGATTCACGAAAACAAAGGGGGTGAGTCGCTCCTCAAGAGTTGCGTTCTGCAGATTTACGAAGGGGCGCTTCTAATTGACGGTAATATGGACTCCCCGACCGAGTTTGTCGCACGCATGACGGAAATCATGGAACATGCGACCCGCTAGGATCCGCACTTTGTTGTGTCGCTGAAGCGTAGCCAGCCATCAGTGCGTAGGAAACTAGATGCTGGTCTGACGCGGAATCTCACTCCAGCCATAGCTGCTGCTCTGTCAAGCTCGACAATTTATCTCCGGACGGCTACAATACCTCCCGCACAACTGTGTATACGCCTCTCATCCAAGGGGCGTAATAAATCCCATTTGCATAGCAGAAATACAATCCCTTGAGCGCGATGACAACGACGAGAGTGACGGCGCCAATCGCCACCAGGAGTAGGTCGTGGGGTTGCATCTTCAGGGAATGTAAATATGTACGTCCTTTTCCGACAATAGTTGGTGAGAATGCTCGACTTTCTACAGCTTCTCCCAGGTGTGTAGCGCGACGAATGTTGTTGGTCAGAATCGGGCGAAAACTGTTGAGCAGTCCCCGAATGATTGGTAACGGGTTGAATTGAAAGTAACGAAATCCACGTAGTTGCTGCGATCGAATCACATTTACCGATTCAGATGCGATGATCGGAATGTAATGCAAACCGGTGGTCACCATGAACGCGACGCTGTACGGCACACGCAATTTTACAAGAGCCAATAGCAAATCGCGCGGCTGAGTTGACCAGATAATGAAGCACCCAATGGTCAGGGTTGTATTGAATCGCAACGACTGAATCGCACCATGCAGAAGTCCCTCGCGATACACTCGAACCCCTCCAGTCACGCTGCCGACAATCGGAGCATCAGGTCCAACCAGGGTGAAAATCACTGTACGCGGAAACGCGTGGTAAAATATGGCTTGACTGTATATCAAGCCCCACGTGGCTAAAACGAGGAATAGAATAAGGAGTCGGTATTGTCGCCAAGTTGGAAAAATGAGTGCTACCAGCCCGATGCTAGTCAGAAAACAGAACAGTAACGATGTCGCGTTATCGAGCAGGATAACGAGCACTCCGAAGAACATTAGTATGAGGATTTTGGTGCGCGGATCGAGGTGTATTTTCAGCATGCGTAATTGCGCTGGCTATTCGCTAACCGCCACTTCAACTGCGTTTTTACAGGCGCAACTAGCGCGGCAGACTGCAAGAGATCTGGATTGGAAAATGCGTCGCTTGGCCGCCCATTGAAAATCAGTTCACCCTGACGCAACAACAACATTCGATTCGCGTGTTGCAGAGTAAGGCAGGCGTCATGGGTACAAAAAACCAGCGTTTTATTTTGGCGTTCAACACTATCACAAAGTACACCCATCAACTGTTGGAGATGGCTAAAATCCTGCCCTGCAGTAGGTTCGTCAAGAAGAAGCATATCTGGAAAAAGCGAGAAGGCTGCGGCAGTTGCCGTCCGCTGCCGCTGCCCACGCGAAAGGGAATAGGGAGCTTCACTACCGAGATTTTCCAGATCGAATGCTGTCATTACTCCGTTCGTTCTCTCCCGAATTTGCCGACGATCTAGCTTAAGGTTTTTAGGACCGAAGGCGACTTCATCGCTTACGGTTGCCGCTTGCAACAGGAGATCGGGATCTTGAAAGACAATTCCGACTCTTTCCGCAAGGTCGTGAAGGTTCACTTTCACAGCATTTATCCCTCTAATGAGAATCCGTCCGGTCGTTGGACGAAGTAGCCCTAAAATTGACAAAAGTAACGTCGTTTTCCCCGACCCGTTTGCCCCCATTATTGCGATGACTTCCCCTTCATTTATTTCAAAGGAGACATCACTTAACGCTGGAGTCGAAGTGCGTGGGTATTGAAACGAGAAGCTGTCGACACTTGCCAGTAGGTTTTCGGAATCCTGATATGGCAGTTCGTGGCTAACCAGATCTAAAACATCTGATGTTGGGGCAGATTCGTTTGGAAGGCTATCGGCGTGTAGAAAAACTTGGACAGCTTGATCGACAGTAAGCGGACGCTGGGATAGTCCCAGCTTTTCCGATAATTCGGCCAGGTCGGGAACCTCCACTCCCAGGTTACGGAAGGAACCGAGGTCTGAGAAGGCTCGATCCACGGGTGAATTCATTACAATTTCGCCATCATTCATCAGCCAAACGCGATCACACGACGAGGCAATTTCCGCCACACGATGGGTCGCGATTACCACCGTTATTCCATCCGCCCGATTCAGTGACCGGAGAACTTCAAGAATCTCGCCTGTACTTCTGGGATCGAGATGGCTCGTTGGCTCGTCTAACAGGAGAATGCGTGGATGCATAGCGCATACGCAAGCGAGCGCAACCCGCTGCTTCTCGCCGCCGGAGAGTGTCGAGATGGAGCGATACCGAAACTCAGACGACAACTCGACGCGCGTCAGAGCGGCGTCGATCCGGGCATCAATTTGAAAGGACGGAACGCCCAGATTTTCTAGGCCAAAGGCGAGTTCGTCTTCAACAATCGTACAGAAAAACTGGGCGTCAGGATCCTGAAATAACAGACCTACGTGTTGACAGACTTCTGCGAGTGACTTGTCGGCAAGGTTGGTGTCATCAATAACGACATTTCCAGACAGTTCGCCGCCTGACGAGTGAGGGATTAAGCCGTTCAAGATGCGTAACAAGGTGGATTTGCCGCACCCGGTAGGTCCTGTCAAGAGGATAAACTCGCCACGCTCAACAGATGCTTTTACCCTCTTCAGACTCGGTTTCCTGCGACTAGGGTAGGTAAAACTGACATCTCTAATCTCAATTTGGCTCATCCACTCAACCTAATCTAGACTTTCAATCTGAAATGGGAGCGTGCCAAAGAGTTCTTCGAGATACTGTCTTATCGAAATTCGGAAGGTATCGAGTGCTTCGGTTACATGATGTCTGAAGTCTTGATGAACTTGCTCATATTGCGCATGAACACGACTCATTAAATTGTGAACGTAATCCTGCATCTCGGGTAAACGTCCGCCGTGAATTTTGGCAAATCGAGACACTGCTTCCTTGAACGCACGAAGTTCTGCTTCCAAGTATACTATGAATACTGATTTCTGAAAATGTTCAAGGTTGTCCTTCACTCCGCGCCTGAAATCCCTGTGCACGGCTTCATATTCGTTACGTACTTTAGTCAAAAGTGATTGGGCATGGGCGCCAATCTCACTCATGCGATTTCCGGGTGACTTTTTGGATTTGGACACGTTTTCTCGGAACGTCCTTAACTCCAGATTCAGATACTGCTTGAAGCTATCCACGGCAATCTGCTGGCTTGTAACCTTTTCATGGTGATACCCCAAGATTGCAAACAAGACCGCATCCGGTAGTCGTCGAGGATGGCGGGCTAGGACTCGAATCAGAAACCAGAGATAGGTAGGTCCCTGTTTCGCCGAAAGCAATTGATGCCGTATTGACCTTAATAATGCGAGGATCTCCATCCTGCCGATACGGACGGTTCGTTTCTTGGGACGCCAGTTCTCAAAAAGAGTCAAACATCGCTCAAAATAGCTACTAAGGCTAGGTTCGTAGAGCACTCTCAAGATCCGCGTGTATTCTTCAATGAGCACCTTACGGTCAAGTTCCGGGACGAAGTTCAACTCAACACTTACATTGTTTCCACTTGATTCACCGAGAAGCCTTCCTTCCGTTTCGAGCCGCTTGTAAAGGTTTGTTTGTTTCAATACGGTGAGAAGCCCCGCCATTGCTCTGGGAATCCCGGCCTTTTGGATAAATTCTATGTGTGACTGAAACTCCTTGTCTCCGTCAAGTCCAACAATGAATCCTGCCGTGGCTTCGAGCCCTGCCTCCTGTATTTTTCTTATGGCACGCAAGAGATAGCTCTCGGCCGATTCATTCTTGCTGGTATTTTGTTGTTTGACGGTTTTCTGTAGAGCCTCGTCATTCGGACTCTCGATTCCCAAGAACGTCATGATAAAACCTGCGTCAGCCATTCCTTCTAGCATACCGGGGATATCGACAAGATTTACACTTGTTTCGGTGTAGAGCTGAAACGGAAAATCTCTCGCCTCCTGCCATTTGGTGATCGCTGGTAACAGATGCATCGCGTCGCGTTTGTTGCCGATAAAATTATCGTCAACGAGGAACATGGCGCCTCGCCAACCTAGTTGATGAAGCAAATTGAATTCCGATAACACCTGTTCATTCGACTTGGTTCGGGGCACTCGTCCGAAGAGTTTGGTAATGTCGCAGAACTCGCAGTCAAACGGGCAGCCACGCGAGAATTGCAGCGCCATTGAGCCGTAATGCTCTAGATTTAGGAGGTCGTATCTCGGAAGCGGTGTCTTCGTGACATCCGGCTTTCTCGGCTCCGTATATACATCCTTGGCATTGCCATTTTGGAAGTCTGTCAGAAAATCCTCGAAGCTCTCCTCGACTTCGCCGAACAGGAAATGATTTACACAACCTCCGCGGTCTCGCATTGCGCTCACAATCTCATCACGGTAGGAGGTCGGATGAGGTCCACCTGAAACAACAGGCGTTTTTGCACGGTTGCAACGCTCGACTACCTCAAAGTACGAGTCCTTCTGGACTATCATGGTTGAGGTAAAAACCACGTCTGCCCACTCCAGATCTTCGTCCAACAGGGGAGCAACGTTCATATCAGTAACTTTGAGGCAATAATCTTTGGGGAACAATCCGGCTACGGTCAATAACCCAAGTGGGGGCATATTGGATTTCCGGCCAATGAAGTGTAAAGCGTAGTTGTAACCCCAATAGGAGGGAGGAAATTCCGGATACACCAGGAGGGCGTTAGGCATGTACGTGTACGTCCGTTCTGAAGACTGGAGAATACTAGGGATTTGTTACGGTGGCAAGTCCCGTCCCAATTTCGCAATCAGCAATTGACGCGTGCCTCGGGCGAAATTCCAAGAACGGGGAATCTTGTTGCAAATTCCTATCTTCTTTAGTTGAGACCTTCCATTTGCGGAATTGTCACGTGAGCAAGATTCGATTTCACAGCATCGCGGAATGTCTCTAAGGAGTCATTCACATTGTGTTTGAGATCTGTGTGCAGGTGTTCGTATTGTGCGTGTACGCGTTCCCACAGATTGTGGACATATCCCTTGATTTCACCGACGCGGTGGCTTTGAACTTTGGCGAATCGCGAGATAATTGCCTTAAGGGCATCAAGTTCGGCCCTCAAGTACTCTTTGAAAACCGATGCCTGGAACGCGTCAAGTCTGTCTTGTACGCTATATCTGAAATCCTTGTGAATATCTTCATATGCGGCTCGGGCTCGCGCAAGCAGTTCATGGACATGAAGACTAACTTCCCCAATCCGATCACTCTGCGATTGGGCGAGTTGAGCCACAGTCTCCTTAAAGGTGTTGAATTCTGCTTCAAGGTATTGTTTAAAGTCGTCGACTGCTACGGTCTGTCTCGTAATCTTCTCAAAGTGGTAACCCATGATAGCGAGACGAATCGCTTCCGGGAGTAGTGCCGGGTGATGTCTCAAGACTTTAGCCAAGAATCGGGCATACGCGGGCCCCTGCCGAGAGAACAACTGCCGTCTGACGGATTTCACCATCGCCATTACTTCAGTTTTTCTGATTTTCCTCACCGTGTGATCCGTAGGCTTCAGATGTTTCAACATGGTGAGACACCGCTCGAAGTAGTTGCTTAGAGTAGGATCATAGAGCGTTGATACGACGCGCCTATATTCCGAAATGAGGTGTTCTCGCGGCAGTTCAGGTTCAAAATTAAGCATTACATCCGTGTTGTTTCCGGTGGATTCCTTGAGTAACCGACCTTCCTTCTCAAGTCGATGATAAAGATTCGTCCCTTTCAGCGCAGTCAATAGTCCTGCCATCGCCATGGGAATTCCCGCTTCTTGAATAAATCGGATATGCGAATCGAACTCCGTGTCTCCGTCCAGTCCAATGATAAATCCTCCAGTCACTTCCATTCCAGTTTCTTGGATTTTTCGTATAGACTGGAGCAGGTAGCTCCCCGCGTTTTCCTCTTTACTGGTATTCTGCTTCTTGACCGTTTTCTCAAGCGCCTCGTCATTGGGGCTTTCAATACCCAAGAACACCATGTTGAAACCGGCGTCGCTCATGGCATCCAGCATGTCAGGGATTTCGACGAGATTTACGCTTGCCTCGGTGTATAACGAAAACGGGAACTGTCTTTCCTCTTGCCATTTGCCGACTTCGGGAAGTAGCCGCATCGCGTCTCGCTTATTTCCGATGAAGTTGTCATCAACTACAAAGAGCGATCCGTTCCAACCGAGACGGTATAGCATCTCAAATTCGGTCAGCATCTGTTCGTTTGTTTTAGTCCGTGGAACTCGCCCGAACAGCTTCGTAATGTCGCAGAACTCGCAGTCAAACGGACACCCGCGCGAGAATTGCAGCGCCATTGAGCCGTAAGCCTGTAAGTCTACCAGGTCGTATCTCGGTGGGGGAGTTTTCGTGACATCCGGTTTTTTTGTTTCGCGATAGACTTCTTTGGCCGCCCCGTTCTCAAAGTCGGTTAGAAAATCCTCGAAAAAATCCTCGACTTCGCCAAAAAGAAAGTGATCGACCGTTCCTCCTACTTCCTCATTGATGTTGTCGTGATAGGAGGTAGGGTGCGGTCCGCCAGCCACGATAGGAACATTCGCGGTGTTGCATCGCCTGACGACTTCGTAGAACGAGTCCTTCTGCACAATCATCGTGGACGTAAATACGGCGTCTGCCCATTCCAAATCAGCGTCCAACAGCGGATTCACATTCATGTCTACCACTTTAAGCTCGTAATTCTTCGGGAACATGCCCGCAATTGTCAGTAGTCCGAGCGGCGGCATTGAGGATTTCTTGCCCACAAAGTCAAGGGCAAACTTGTATCCCCAATACGAAGGGGGAAACTCCGGATAAACAAACAGGGCTCTCGGCATGTCTTTCTCCAATTTGGTCAAACTCGCTATTTTCTCGTTTATTCAGGATATACTGAATGTACTCAACAGTTAATCAAATCTGGTTGGATTTGTGCGCGGACGAACTGGCCTGCGACTGTCGCTAGTTCTCAATCTCCAGTTGGCATCTACAGATGCTGGAAAGATTCAGGCGCGGAACAGCGGCTCCATTGGTCTATATTGCCAATTCACTATCAATGACGATTCTTGGGACCATGAAATATGTCCCCAGTCGGTAGCCATGCAATGTTGCGTGGCTGGTATTCTAGCAGCCAATTTCGGAATTCGAGCGTCGCCAAAAGATGGCTTTCTGTTGCTGCACACAAACACACCATATTATGGTATCACAATTCAGGTTTTATCTCAAGACAAATTTCTTGTTGGAGATTGGTCAATGTGTTAAAATCCTAGCGCCAATCGTCCTAATAAGGAGACAAGTGATCATGCGGCGCCGGACTACGAAAACAATCCCTCATACAAAATGTCTGCGATGGAGTGTATTACGGGAATTTTATGCGCAATCTTCCATGAGTTGCGTAATCGGTGTTCTGTTCGTTCTCAATCTGTATGCTGCAGAAGGTGATGTGACTAATCCTGCACTTCCCGATGATAAGGCTACATATCTGATTCGAAAAATCTCCTTCCTCGGAAATAAGATCTTTGATCGAAAGACGTTGTCAAGGATATTCGGTGTAAGCGCTGGAAAACCCTATCACCGTGAAAACGTAATGGCGGGACTGACGAGGATTATGGGCGAATACAGAATAGCCGGATACGTGTTCGCATCAATTGATCCCGATGTTGTACCGGTATCCGTTGATCAGGTGCACCTCCGAATACAAATAGACGAGGGAGATCAAATTCGAACCGGTCAGATTACCATGAGCGGAAATAGGTTGTTCTCTACTTCGGATCTGCAGCGTGAACTTAGCTTACAGCATGAAACACCTTTTAGTCAAGTTGCCTTGGAAAATGGAATTGACCGGATTCTAACGCTGTACGGCAACCACGGACACCCTAAAGTGGAAATTGAACCCACTGGATTTCAACTCTCTCCTGACAACGGCACGGTTGATTTTCACATCAACGTACATGAAGGGCACAAAGTTCGGATTGGCGGGATTAAGTTATCCGGTCTGAAGAAGACAAATTCAGATATAGTTCTGCGTGAGTTGCCCATTCATATCGGCGATGTATTCGATCAACGCAAAATTGACGAAAGTCTTCGACGCCTGAGGAATCTTGGCTACTTTTACACGGTGGACCCGCTGGCACTTGAAGAGGGCGAAACACCAGACACAATACTCTTTCATACGCGGCTTACGGAGGCGCGCACTGGCCGTCTTACCGGGGTCATCGGTTACGCTCCTCCCTCGTCAGAGGTTGACGATGCCCCTAGGCTAACCGGGACTATTGAGGCGAGCGAAAATAACCTACTCGGCACCGGGCGCAGTGCGAACTTTCTTTGGAAGTCGGGTCTGCTTAAAACTTTGCGCCTTGGTTATCGGGAGCCTTGGGTGTTTGGGAAACCTGCCAGTATCGGTGTGGAATATGCCCAGCTAAAGCAACGGAATCAGTTCACTAATGCGGAATCCGAAGAACAGTCCGGAAGCCTGACAATTGGCACACAGCTTCGCGAGAGTATTGAAGGTGCGCTGACCGTTTCATATAAGCGAATTAATTACGCGGCAGAAGTCCCCACGCTACGCGTGCCCACAGGCCAGGATGATCCACTTCCTAGCTTCAACCGTCCATTTTCCCAGTTGCCGCGGAATGGCTCTTTCGACGCCCAGGCACAGAACGGTGTCAAGTACGGTGTCACCTTTAGTCTTATTCGTGACAGTAGAAACTTTATCTTGAACCCTACAGGAGGTCGCCGAGATTCGGTGGCTTTTGAGTTTTCGCGTGGAGATTTTAGGCTTCGGAAGTTGTGGTTAGATCTGCGGCAATTCTATCCAACGTGGCGAAAGCAGGTTATTGCAATCGGTTTGCATGCTGCCTCGACCTGGGGAACTAACATCCCTCCAACGGAACTCTTTTATCTCGGTGGAGCGAATACGCTGCGCGGATATGACGAAGATTGGTTTTCCGGCCCGCGTAGGGTCTACACCAATATCGAATACAGATTCTTAGTGGGGCGTGCCTCGAGATTTTTTGTGTTCGTCGATTTGGGATCTGTGACCCAAATACAGAAGCCATCTACCTTTGACCCGATTCGCGTCGGTTACGGCTTCGGCATGCGATTGGAATCGCGAGGCGGGCTACTACGTATAGACTACGGACTTGCCGAAGGGAACTCCGCACTCCAAGGTAAAATACATGTGAATATCGGAACATCCTTTTAAGCTGTCGGCAACTCCAAATTGAAACAGATTCGAACAGAGCAATTCGTCGCGCAGTCCCGCATGTATCATCCCAATTTTAGCCTGAACGAGAACGAGAACGAGCATACAATTCCGACCTACACTCTTAACAAATTGGCAACAACCGAATAGGAGGACGAATGGCAATCAATAACATCCACAAAATAGCCTTGGTGACAGACGATGTCGAAGCGGCAGTCAACTTCTATACCCTAACATTGGGGCTTGAAGTCATGGAACGCTTTCCCAACGAGGACGATGACGACTACGTATTCCTAAAGGCTGGAGACGTCATCTTGGAACTCATGCCTCAGAAAACTACCCAGGCGGAACTGGGTTTTCACCACATCTCTTTCAAGGTGAACAGTGTAGACGACAGCGCCCAGGAACTGAAGAACAAAGGGGTGAAACTTGAAGAAGAGCCGTCCGATGCGGGAGATACGGGCATTCGTCTCTCGTTCCTGAGAGGCCCTAATGACGTACTCTTGCAGCTATTTCATCGAAGTCCGCAAGACGCGTAGGGCGGTTGAAGGATAAGCGCTGAATCGAAATGCATGCTGTAGACTTTAGTTGTCAACCCTAAAGCACGCCGTACACATCATACACCTCGTCAATGGGCATTCCCGCAGCTATTTTTTCGCGTTCTTCGTTCTCCTTCTCGAAGGTAGCCTCAACTCGCAGCAGTACCTCATCCACTAGATGATTCGGGATTAGCTGCACACCGTCATTGTCACCAAAGATGAAGTCTCCGGGCACTACTCGGACGTAATGAGTCAGGTGACCGGGCAGGTAAACGGGCACGTTGACATCGGTTACAATCCAACCTCCGAAGGCGTTAGGGCGAGTACCGAAGGTGAACATTGGAAAATCGGGCATCTTGAGCACGTATTGGGTGTCACGACAATTCCCCGCTAACAGCATACCCCGGCAACCATGGGCGTAGGCGAGATGGCAACTCATTTCGCCGAAATGGGCGGGCTGCATATCACCGCCACAGTCAAAGCAGAGCACCGTACCGTCTTCAAGTTCGTCGACCTTTCTCATCATCCGTTTCTGGGGATGCCCTCCCTCCGCCTCCCATTTGGCTTCCTGTGCTTTCTGCTCCTCAGGAGAAATCTCTCCTTCGGCGAGCGAGTGGAGCTTTATTGGCAATGCTCGACCAACAAGCTGCATGCCTTGACGAAGCGGTTTGAAGCGGGCTGAAAACACGGTATCACATACACCCAGACCTTCTAAGGCGTCGGAAACGCTGCCCCCGTATCCCGCTCGGCGGAAACGCTCAATGCGCTCAAGATCCGTGATGTCGCAGTGCCGGATTTCCGTCTGTAAAGTTGGCATTATGTAACTCCTTACGAAGTCTAATTCTCTTTTTTGCTAACCCTCTCCTGCGTTCTCTTATAGCGTTTTTCCATTTCAGGCCCTTGACGCTTAAGATACTCTTGCTCGGAAAACCGTGCCATCTCGGGTGAAGGGGTGACCGGAATATCAATCACTGCGGAGGAAATCTGATCATTGCCCCACTTGTATGCGACAATCTCTCCCTTGTTGATAATAAGATTCATCCCCACATTTGCTTCTGCAATTGGTACGCCATTTTCCCGCGCACGTGCCAAGACATTTCTGTTCTGATCTTTCCGTTTAGAACCGTATGATGGGATGAGAATCAGGGAGGCGCCGTCAAGTACGAGCGTGCGCGTAATTAACGGATTCCAGCGATCATTGCAGATGACAATACCGGTACGACCAACGGGAGTATCAAACGCGCGAAGCGTGCTCCCAATCCGGTTGAAATTCCACGACGGATGGGAGCCCTCAGCCAGTTGAGTTTTATGGTATTTTCCGCAAATTTCGCCGTCGCCGTCAATAAACACGCCGCAGTTGTAGACATCGTCCCCAACGCGTTCAGCAAATCCAAAGCATAGACAGGTCTTTAGGGTTTTCGCAAGCCGTTGAAAGCGCTTGATGTAAGGACCGTCAATCGGTTCAGAGATTTCAAGCATCGCCTCGGCTTTCTCCGGATTGTAGATTACATCCATGACCACGTAGCCTTCCAGTACACCTTCTGTGGTCAATATTAATTGTGGCTTCGCTTTGGCCGCTTGCGTAAAATAGGCTTCCATCTTGTCGGCATTTGCAGCCTTATCCCATTTTACAGGCTTAAGTGAGATAGCAGCCACCTCGATTGAATTATACATGCTTGTTTTCCTAGTTTGTAGCGGTACAGTAAGAGGTAACCATTGAAGGATTAGAAGCGCAAAAAAACTACATCGCCAGCGTCGAAAACGCGCTTCTCGCCATTCGTTTCTCGCTCTTGACAAGAAACTGTCTTGCTGTTTCTGTCAATGAACGCCGTCGCATGAGCATTACTGCACTCCCATTGAACCATCCGAGGCTGCACGTGCAACTAACTCTCGTCCGGCCTTCGCTAGGTGGTCGACGCACTTTTCGACGAAGGCTTTCCCCAACTCGGCTGAGCCTTCACGAGGATCTTCGCCAGCGATTCCTACCAACTCTGATCTGTCTCCATCGGGCAGTCTTGTTAGGTCGACCAACTCCGGGCGCAATTCCATCATAACGCCAGTCTCGTATCTGCCGGCGTGATCCTCACGATAGCCTACTACGAGATCGGCAGCAAACGAAACCTCCATTTTGATTCCGGTAGCCCTCTCAAAAACCTTGGAGGTTAGGATCGCGTAGTTCTTCAGCGGACCGTGACCAACAAGCACGTAGATAGCTTTAAATCCTAAGCTTCGGATCTGATAGTAGACATGATAGAGTAGATCTTGATAAAAGGTAGACTGTTCAATTATGGTTCTGCCGCCCATGTACCCTCGGTCAAAGTTGGTCGCCGGCAGCTCCATTTCCTTTGCAATCGCTGCCTTCACGGGGACATTAGCCTCTGCCAAATACGATTCTCGATGTTCTCCGTACCAGAGCACAGGAAACACCAAACCGCCTCCCTTAGCGGCGGCGCGAACACATAGTTCGTGAACCTTCAATCCATCCAGCCCGAGCGGATTATGTAGACCGTGCCACTCTATCACGCCAAGAGGAAGGTACGCCAACGGACAGGTGCGTCGACGCGAGACAACCTGAGACGGGCGCAGAAGTTCATAACATACATCTGTTTTCATAAATTATCTTATCCTTGGGACATCTACAGAGACATCGAAACTTCTCAATAGCATTTCGCGGCTAGGATCACACCATTATACACAAAGGATTTTATCTAACGACCATCGATCCGTCAACTAAAATGCGAATCGACGCGCTAGATTGTGTTCTTTCGATTACAGCGGTGGGCTAGAAGCGGTTAGAATAGCAGTTGATTTTAATTCCACTTCTGGCTATACTAACACTAAGTTGACGCGAACAGTCTAGTCACCAGTTGGACGCTCTAGCTAGTTAAGCGGGCAGGTGACACATGTTCGTATTGAATCGAACGAAAGCAACCTTCGAGAGGGATGCATAAACATGTTCGAACGATTCCGCTTTTAAGTGATCATATTCTATCGACCTCACTTACAAATCGACGCAAAGTACCATTCACGGACTCGATCATATGCGAAGCATAGTGCGGCCGGCATATAGCAACTGCCAGAATAGTTTCTAACAGCCAAGATTTGAGGGATACGGTGGGAGTTTAACCGAGAGGAGGACCTATGAGTATTGAGGTTAACTCAGACGAATTGTTGAATCTTATTGATGCTAATGCGCAAGTCGAGAGATTGGGGACAGGTTGCCAGTTCACCGAAGGACCGGTGTGGAACTCGAAACATGAATTTCTATTGTTCAGCGACATCCCCGCAAATCAGATGAAAAAGTGGACGCTTGAATCCGGAATCACTAATTTCAGAGAGCCATCAGGAAAGTCCAACGGTTTGACTTATGATCGACAAGGGCGGCTCATTGCGTGTGAACATGCAAACCGCAGGGTTTCACGAACCGAGGTAGACGGGGAAGTCGCAACTATAGCCTCTCATTATGAAGGCAAGCGATTGAACAGTCCGAATGACGTTGTCGTGAAGTCGGACGGCAGTATTTATTTCACCGATCCTCCGTACGGCTTGACTTCAGAATTCGGAACGCAGGGAGAAAAGGAACTCGATTTTCAAGGCGTCTACCGACTCTCTCCCGATGGAAATAGCTTGACGCTTTTGATAGATGATTTCGATTGCCCTAACGGGCTTTGTTTCGCTCCGGACGAATCGATCCTTTACATCAATGACTCCTCGGAGAGATTGCATGTTCGGGCTTTCGATGTCCAAGCTGATGGCGCCATAGCGAATGGACGAATCTTCGCTGAGATCGTCGGCGAAGGTGGCGTCCCGGATGGGATGAAAACGGATCGAGACGGAAATGTTTATGTGGCAGGACCGGGCGGTGTTTGGGTGATCAGTTCTTCGGGTAAACGCCTCGGTGTTATTCATACGCCAGAGGGCGCAACCAATCTAGGTTGGGGTGAGTCTGACTGGAAGACGCTTTATATCGTGGCCCAGACTTCACTTTATCGCATAACCTGCAAGGTTCCGGGCGTTCCTGTTTCTTGACGTTAGGAAAAGTGATCCACTTGAGATCAGGGTGAGTTGCAACACGACGGGTGGTCCGGTTCGGTGCGTAATACGGGAATGACACGGGTTACGCAACTTTTGTGATATGCGAATTGCCGGACTTGTGATATTATATGGGTGCCAATACGATCTAACCTCTTCACATTCAGAATCGCTACTAAAGGAGGATAAGACAAATGTCAAGATTGACACTGTTTAATTCGCTTATCGCGGTTATTTTGCTAACGATAGTAGGTTTTGGTCACGCCGCAATCGATTCTTCGACAGCAATGGGAATTTGGTTATTGGATGAAGGGGACGGCGACACTGCCTTCGATTCGTCCGGCAATGGTCACCATGGGACGATATCTGGTGCCGCATGGGCGGAAGGTGTCTTCGGTTCGGCGTTGAGTTTTGACGGGGTTGACGATTTCGTGGACTGCGGAAATTCTGAACTTCTGCGTATCAGCACCGGCTCGATGGCTGCTTGGATAAACACAAATGTGGAAGATGATAGCGGGCTGTCAGCCGTAACGCTTCCCTTTGACGATGGGGACGCGTGGGATGCGCCCTGGAGAAGTTTGGGGTTGGGCTCCTGGAGAGGTCAACTGCGCTATTGGATGGCGGTTGACGGGCAGAACGCCGAAATGCAGCCCGGTAACCTCAACACGAACCAGTGGTACCATTTAGTGGCGACATTTGATGGCACGACCCGCAAAGCCTATTTGGATGGCGAACTGGTTTTTGAAGCGGAAACCCCAGGTATGATTACCTATGGCGATCCGCCGCCATCGTTTGTCATTGGAGATCGTAACGTTAACCGTGCAGCATCAGGCGAGCTTATGAACGGTTTCGTTGATGAAGTTGCGGTTTTCAACGTTGCACTAAGCGACGCGGACGTCCAACAACTTATGGCAGACGGATTACAGGGCGTCGTCGCGGTCGAACCCACTGGAAAACTTGCTACTACGTGGGCGAACGTCAAATCTCAACACAAGTGACAATCGAACAGTCGGAAGGTATCCCACTTTCCGACTGTTTGGTGTAACATTCTAGGAGGTGACGCACCTATGCGGCGGCTACTCCGAGTGGGGCTATTCCTGACCGTTTATTGGCTGATTCTATCAAGCACCGGTGAGGCCAAGCTCGATCCCAAGTCTGCCGTTGGAGCATGGCTACTCGATGAGGGAAGCGGAGATAGAGTCAAAGACGCATCCGGTAACGGGAATGACGGGAAATTCGAGGGTAACCCAAAGTGGATTGAAGGCGTGTTTGGCAGTGCTCTGCACTTCAATGGCAGGAACGATATGATTCCGGTCGGAAATGACAAAAGTCTTCGCATCACTGAAGGAACAATGATGAACTGGATTAACATTCAGACAGCGAATGATTCCGGTTTGTCATCAATGACCATTCCTTACGACGATGGCCCCGCATGGGACGCTCCTTACAGAAGTATTGGGCTAGGTACATGGCAGGGTCAGTTACGATATTGGATTGCAATTAATGACCAGAATCGGGAAATCCAGCCGGGAAAAATCGAAACCGATCGATGGTACCATGAGGCAATCACGTTTGACGGGGACACCCGAAAAGCCTATTTGGACGGCGAACTCGTCGAAGAAGTCAAAGGCGCCGGAGAGATTACCTATGGTCGTCCGGTTCCCACCGCCGTGATTGGTAGCGCCAGCGTCGTAGTAAAGAGGGAGTTCTTTAACGGGTACGTGGATGAAATCGCCATTTTCAATGTCGCACTCAGTGAGAAGGAGATTAACGAACTCATTGATGATGGGCTTGGGCACACATTGGCAATTGATCCGATAGGAAAAGTCGCCACAACATGGGCCGAAATCAGGAGACAACAAAACTGATCGAACCCAACCCAGTCTCATTGGTTGGACGCAACAGTCCCTATTGCTGTGTTAAAATGTTCGAGGCAATTAATCCCGAATTTAAGAAGATGATAAACAATAAAGTTGAATCGAATTGAGTTGCCAACGGTTCTAATCGGCTACTTTCCATACCACACAAATTGAAATAGCAACGCGAAAAAGGAGCGGGAACATGACGGCACAAAGAATCGCAATAATCTGCCTGCTTCTCGGACACGTATTGGCGATGGTGAGTTTCGCGAAGCCAGTCAAGCTTAGCCCCGCGGACCCGGTAAAGGATCAGTGGTTCGGATGGTCGGTCGCAGTGGGCGAAAAACACGCTATCGTAGGGTCTCCGAAGGCAGATGATAGAGGTCCAAACGCGGGCGCAGTCTATCCGTATGTGCGACGGGTTAACACATGGAAACCTGCCGAACCGGTGAAGATCTTTCCCATTCACTCGGGTGCACGCGACGAGTTTGGAGGTTCGGTCGCTTTGAGAGGTGAAACCGCAATGATCGGTGCACCAGGAAATGAGAAAGGAACTGGCGCGGTTTTCGTTTTTAGCTACAATCCCACGGCCCAGAGATGGCAGCAACAGGCGAAACTCACGGCGCAGGACAAGGCGGCGGGAGATCAATTTGGATGGTCCGTTGCTATTGATGGAGATGACGCCATTATCGGAGCACGGTTCGACGATGATCATGGCAAGAGTTCAGGCTCGGCGTACATCTTCACGCACAACGGAGAGTCATGGATTCAACAGGCAAAACTCACCGCCGCCGATGGGGCGGCGTCGGACAACTTTGGGCAGTCTGTTTCCGTCAGCGCGGATCTCGCTATTGTTGGCGCTCCCAAGCACGCTCACGCGGGACTCAAGCAATCGGGCGCCGCCTATATTTTCGGTCGAGATGGCGAGAACTGGGCACAGCAAGCGAAGTTGACGGAGAACGAACCGAGCGCAAAGAACCAGTTTGGAGTTTCTGTTTCTATCAGTGGGAAAGTGGCTATTGTCGGTGCACCCTCTAGCGACGGTGCAGCAACCGATACCGGCGCCGCATATGTATTCAATCGCACTGGTGACGCGTGGATGCAGCACGCCAAACTCACTGCCAAGGATGCCGACGAACAAGACCAGTTCGGAAATGCAGTGTCTGTCTTTCACAACATTGCCTTGATCGGAGCGAAGTTTGACGATGAGCTAGGCAATGATGCGGGGGCGGTGTACTCGTTCCTGCGTGAAGGCGATGCCTGGACACAGAAAAAGAAGGCCACTATCGAGGCAAAGGATATGCAACCCGATATCCGTGTTCATCTCGGGATTTCGGTTTCTATTCGCAGCAAGTTTGCCATCGCAGGAGGTGAGGTCGCCGATGCAGATGTGGGTGCGGCGTATATCTACGATGTCGCTAAAGACCTAGACGCTCCCTATCCGGTAGAAATACGCTCGTTAAGCGCTACCACATTGGGACATCTCAAACACACGGCACTTCTTCAGAACTTTCCCAATCCGTTCAATCCCGAGACGTGGTTTCCTTACCAACTATCCAACGATGCCAGCGTCACTTTTCACATTTACAATGTTTCGGGGCAGCTAGTACGAGAATTGGACCTTGGTATTCGCAAGAGGGGAAGTTATTTGGACAAACACAGGGCTGCATACTGGGATGGGAAAGATAGGCATGGACAAGCCGTTTCCAGCGGCATCTACATTTGTGATTTCAGAGCAGGAGCGTTTCGCACAAGTCGAAGAATGGTTGTCCTGAAGTAATCAGCTATACCGCAAGCATAGTAGATCTGACCACGTGAATGGCCAGTTCAAGGAAGATCCAGAATTGTAGGGAGGTTTCTTGATGAAGACAATACTTAAAATTTTCGTTTGCCTTGTGATTTTCGCGATCGGGCATGTCGGCACTCTCCTCGGCAAACCTGTCAAAATTGTTGCAGTGGAAAAACATCATGACGATGGCTTCGGATTTACCGTTGCGCTCAGCGGAGATTTTGCCATTGTTGCTTCTCCGAGGCGAGATGCGAAGGGCGGCAGGTCGGGTGTCGTCTATCCTTTTGCGAGAAGCGGCAACAATTGGAAACGTGGTGCTCCGCCGGAGTTTGACGCGAACGATACCGCAGAAGGTGACGAATTCGGGCGCTCCGTCTCAATGAGCGGAAATACCACCATCATTGGGGCCGCGGGACATGACACAGATAGGAAAAAGGGCGCAGGCGCAGCCTATGTTTTTGTTGGACCGGGACCTCGACATAAAGGGCGAAGTTGGAAACAGCAGGCGAAACTATCGGCACAGGATTCCGCCGCTGGCGACCAATTTGGCTGGTCGGTAGGTATCCATCGAAACACCGCCATCGTGGGATCACGCTACGATGACGACAGAGGAAAGAACTCAGGTTCAGCTTACATTTTCGTCCGCGATGGAGACACGTGGGAACAGCGGGCAAAACTTACCGCCAATGACGGCGCCGCATCAGACAACTTCGGACATTACGTGGCAATACGTGGAGAGGTGGTGATTGTCGGGGCACCAAAACACGCGCACAAGGGTCTGAAACAGTCCGGTGCCGCATACATCTTCACTCGCGAAGGCGAGAAGTGGGTACAAACGAAAAAACTTACCGCTGAAGATGCAGCCGAGAAAGATCAGTTCGGCGCGTCCCTTTCGGTCAGTGACGACATCGCTATCGTTGGTGCTCCACTTAAAGATGGAACTGAACCCGATACCGGTGCCGCTTATGTTTTTGTACGAAACGGCAATTTATGGGCACACCACGCGAAACTCACTGCTCAAGATGGCCAGAAATTCGACCAATTCGGCAACGATGTCTCCATTTCCAACAATATAATCCTTGTCGGTGCCAAGTTTGACGATGATGTAGTCGTTGATGCCGGAGCCGCTTATTCCTTCTTGCGTGAAGACGATGTCTGGGTTGAAAAAGAGAAGGTGACTCTTCCTTTATTGGACGCGAATTGGCCTATGCCGCATTTCGGAATCTCCGTCGAGATTGACGGTCAGTATGCCATCGTAGGCGCCGACACTGCAGACAACGATACGGGTGCCGCGTATATCTACAAAACAGACGAAGACCTAAATGTACCGTTCGCCGTGAATCCCACCTCCTTGAAGTTAACGTCCTTGGGTGAAGTAAAGAAAACTGCGCTTTACCAAAACTTCCCGAATCCGTTCAATCCCGAAACATGGCTGCCGTATCAACTAGCCAATACTTCCGAGGTAAGTTTTAGGATCTACAACGTGCAAGGCGGATTAATACGGAAGTTGGAATTGGGGGTACAACAAGCGGGAATCTATCTCGACAAGCCGTCCGCGGCATACTGGGATGGCAGAAATCGGTTCGGCGAACTCGTACCGAATGGAATTTATATTTACGACTTTCACGCCGGTTCTTTTCAGGCTAGCCGAAAAATGGTGATTATCAAATAGCGCAAGAATGCGAAAGGATAGGACAAACGTAGATTACGTGCGGTTTCCAATAGCCGATTCCAATGCCTTATCCATCCCTTGAGAGGACAGTTGTGTGGAAGCGATCATGCAACGACAAGCGACGAGACTGTCGAGACTTAGTTTAATGGCGGCCTGGGCTATGGCGGCAATAGCCATTTCGCCCGCAGATGCCCAACTCTACGCCGAGTGTTGTCCAAACGAAGCATCGCTCAAGAACTTTGAGTGGGCTTCTATAACGCCGGGCACCATCTTCGCGGTAGAGAATGAGAAATTGCGTATTTCCAACATTACTTTCAATTGGAACATGTTTCTTGTTGATAAAGATGTCTGGAAAGACTTCAGGTCGCCGACCGACTTTACAATCGAAGCCACATTTTCCGACATCGTTAAAGGCGAACATGGAAGAATCGGATGGCTTTATGTCGTAGCCAGATTTGCGCAAGATAATCCGGCAAGTTACAACCGACGCTTGGATATGATAAAGTGGACGCTGGATGAGGAGGGCGAAAACAACGGATTATATCTGTATCAATGGGTCGGAGGAAAGCGAATCAGGCCGGTGCCCGGCAGCCATACCCGTGCTGGGGAGTGGAAAAACGATCCGAAAAAGTTTGGGAAAGATTCGTTTGACGTTAAAATGGTCGTTGGCGAGAAAACCGTAAGTGTCGATCTGTGGGGCGTTGCCGAACTTGAGGAGTTTCCGAACGATACGAATTCAGGAGGACGCCCCGGCGTGGGCGTATGGTCGGAGAATGGCGCTGTATCGGTTAGCTTCGTCGTCTATGGCGCCAAAGGATACGCAGTAGAATCGTACGGGAAGGTCACTACAATGTGGGGAAAGATTAAAGCAGATCTCTAGGTTCTGTTGACATTTGAAAATTGAGCCAATATTGATTCACTTGAGGCAGAATGTTGGGAAACCACAAGGGCTCTCTCTACACTGGGTCAATCTTCGTAGGGGATCGCTACGGGATTTCTATCGCGGTCGCTAACCGCTCCCTTGATCCTTCGCTATTCGCTCAGTTGGTGGTTGGGTTTCCCAACCCGTCATTTAACGGGCGAGGGAACCTCGCCCCTACGATTGGACACTCACTTCACGTAAATGTCTACAGAACCTAGGAAACGTGTCGGTTGCTGCGATCTCTCCCCCTTCATTACATAATTTTATTTATTGACAATGTTATTTACTCGTGGTAATATCCGTATTTACTCGGATGTTGAACGTCAATTTATCGGTTCTTCAGAGTTAAGTGTGGGAATGAAACTTGCTATAGGTACATGCGTTTTTTTCTATGAGTGCAAGTTGATTTGAATACTATGCGATATGACTCTGGAGGCTCCAATGTATGCGCTTTTAACACAACTGCTTGATATTCCTAATTACTACGTGATTTCTGCCGAGATTGAGACAGATAAAATCACACTGGACATTGAATCCACATCTCAGACAACAGCATGTCCTCACTGTGGTAAAACCTCAAAAACGTTGCACGAAAGACACCGTCGCATGATTCGCGACCTTCCTATCAGTGGCAAGCCGACTTATCTACGCTTTATCAGACGCCGATTCTTTTGTGACAACTGTCACCGCGCATTCTCTGAATCCCTAGGCTTTGTCGACGAGCGACGTGATTACACCCGTCGTTACCAACATTGGATATTCCTTCAAGTTCGAGAAAACAACATCAGTGCAGTACGTCGGGTTGAACAGCTAACTTATGACCAGATTGAAAGCATCTTCCTCCACGAAGCCGGATGCCGTATCCCTCTAACCCCCTTTGCCGACCTCCGACGTTTGGGTATTGACGAAATTGCGTTGCGTAAGGGAAGAGGAAACTTTGCCTTGATTCTGAGCAACCTAGACACAAAAGAAATCGTTGATGTGCTCAAATCGCGAACCCAAGAGAAACTTAGGGCACGACTTGAACGGCTATCAGCTTTTGAACGTGCACAGATTCAAGAAGTCGCCATCGACATGTGGAGTCCCTATGATGCGGTCTGTGCCGAGTTGTTGCCCCACGCGGTTATTACTGCCGACCGATTTCATGTGATGCAGGCGGTCAACCGGGAACTCAAGCAGTTGAAGAATCAGCAAAAGAAAGTACACCCTCAAGCACTGAAAGGGGCTCACTATGCGCTGTTAAAGAATCGTCAAGACTTAACCGATAAGCAGCAAGCGACGCTTGAGCACGTATATCAAGTGTCTCCTTTGGTCAAGACAGCTCATCGGCTCAAGGAGTGTTTGCGACATATCTTTGAGTGTAAGTCCACAAAAGAAAAGGCAATTAAGCGCCTACGGAAGTGGAACCTCATTGCTGAGAAAGCGGGGTTGTTTCCGCAATTCCGTAGGACGCTGGCAAACTGGATACATCGAATTGCCAATTACTTTTGTCACCGCACGACTAGTGGCATTGTCGAAGGCATCAACAATAAAATCAAACTCATCAAGCGCCGGGCTTTTGGATTTCGAAACTTTGAACATTTCCGAATCCGAGTCATTGCAGCATTCTTATAACTAACTCCTTTTCCACACTTAACTCTGAAGAGCCAATTTATCAATGTGCACCCACTAATTGAAGATTTCCCGCCAGTGCGGCGAAATTAACCGACATCAGTGTAACTAAGATATAAAGGAGAGAAATCATGAATCGAGGAATGACAACGCTATTTGTCCTCACGCTAATTGGTGCATGGGGAATAGTAGGCGGATTTTCTACACCGGCAACAGCACAGATGTATGCCCAGTGTTGCGAAAACGGTGCCAGCGATCTGGATCAATTTGAGTGGGCGACGGGCGAAGCTGGCCCGACTTGGACGATTGAAGGTAATGAACTGATAGTCTCTGACATCAACTTTACCTTTAATGTGTTTGTCATAAAACACAGCATCTGGCAGGAATTGGGGGCACCGACCGATTTCACCGTTGAAGTTAAAGCCGTAGAGTTCGAATTCGGCAATAAGGACAACGTGGGGTGGTGGTATGTCATGCTGCGATATGGTCAAGACCCGGTGAGTGCCGAGCGAAAAAACATGTTCATGTGGACCTTCGATGAAGAAGGTGGAAACAATGGATTGTATATGTATGAGTTCACGCCCGGTCTCAAAGCCAAATGGCCGAATCACGGTGATGATGCGCGAATCAGATATACTGCGGCCCAGGTAGCAGGCGCAGGGCTTGGGGAGGAGTTCGTCAGCCATACTCGCGTGGGTGAATGGATTAACGATCCCGGTGTCATAGGCGAGGAATACTTTCATCCGGTGGTAGAAGTCACTGCGACCAGTATCAACGCTTGGATGAACGATGAAGTTGAGCTGGAAAACTATCCAAATGATTCGAATCCTGGTGGACGGCCCGGTCTAGCGACGTGGTCTGATGGCGGTGCCATTCACTTCCGTGATTTCATGGTGTACGGCCCTGACGGACCTACGGCAGTCGATCCTGCGGACAAGGTTTCAACAACCTGGGGAACCATTAAATCGAGGCTGTAACGGCGTCAAACAATGTGTAATGGTGGACAAAGGGGTGTAGTCCCGACGGGTTTCCGAGCGGGAGTATCACCCCTTTTTTGTTGATTGGCTATGCCACTATTCGGGTAGCGGAATATTTAGTCGGTCGGATTTTCACTCTCTTGAATGCGGCGAAATAGGGTTCGAGCGAGGAATACAAGAATGCAGGTAAATCGAGACCAATTTCTCGAACAGGGATACCTAACTCTTCGAAGTGTGGTTCCGCCGAACGAACTGGAGGGATTGCGTAAGAGCTACGAGATTCTAGTAGAGCGGCAGCGCGCAATCTGGGCTCGAAACCGAGCGCATGGCGATCCACCCGGCGGCGTTTGGGAGAGTTCTCCACAACCCCGTTTGAGCCTCAATCCCGGTGGCAAAAACGGTTCACAGCTAATCGACCGTGAAACTGCCAACGCGGTGGAGTTCTGGCTCCACGAAAACACACAGGGCGTCAGCAGCCAGCTGATGGAAGTGAACGATGCGGCAGTCACCGAGATGTTTCTGATGTGCAACCCGGTGCGAGACCACGGGCCCGCAAATTGGCACCGGGACACCCATCCTATCGACACCGCGCCTCTGATGGGTTATACCGAGGACATCAAAGAAAATGGCCCCAGCTACGTGCAATGGAACATTCCGCTCTATGACGACGAGGTGCTTTGGATTGTACCCGGCAGCCATGTCCGGATCAACACGGAGGAGGAGAACCACCAGCTACTGGATAATCTTTATGCACCCCTCCGTAGTGGAATCCAGACGCACTTGGCTGCGGGTGATGGTGTCGTCTATATTACTCCCATCCTTCACTGGGGCAGTAACTACAGCACAAAACTGCGACGCACTATTCACGGCGGTTTTGCAAGCTGGGGACGAATCTACTACAGGAATTTGGATTTTACCGAGCACCTTGACGCCGAAGCGCGCAAGACGTTTGAAGGGTGGGCATGCCGTAGCGCCCAGGCGCAGGATCACACGGAAGCGGCACTTCGTGCCGTTATAGCTAGGGACGGCGCAGCGTTTCGACAAAGTATTGAGAAAATTCACCCGGGTACTGGCGAAAATGGAAAGAGACTGCGAACCGTATTCTTGTGCAAAGCCGCGATTCATATTCGTTGTAGGAAGCGTCCTAATCTTGAAACAGTGCCGGAAGACCTGCGTAGCCGCGGGACGCGGCCGCATGCAACAAGCCTCAACTGGGGACCCCAATTCGCAGATCGCTTTACATTGGCTGAGGCGGACACGCTCTGGGAGAGATTTGAAGGGCTAGATGCTGCACTGCAAAAGGACGAAGAGCAATTCTCTCCGGGCTTTCAGTCGGGTCCAATGCACTACAACTTCAACGAGATGCCGACTGACTTTAGTCTCGACAATTTTATCGCAAGCTGGTAAAAGGTTTCATAATCTAGCCTGCCATCGATCGTTTCTACGTTTTTTTCGACTCGACCATTTGAACCTGCTTGCCGATTGATTGAAGAGCGCCTACGAACACTCTGGCGGCAGATGTCGGCAATGTGAAGCACCGTTCATGCCCTTTGACCAAGAGGGATTTTCTCGCAGACTTCGCCGATGTGCGAACCAGGTCCACTAAACTCGCAATTGTACACGCGAGTTTTCAGAAGCATAGTTGATAGGATAGCCGGAGATTCTGATTCATGACTACGAGAAATCTAAGCCCGCAACAGATGTTCATCGAACTGGCAAAAGAACACCAGCCCGAGTGTCGGTTTTCAGGCAAGAGCTTAGAGGATTTCACGGAGTGGAAAAGGAGAACCCTACCCAAAGTTCTCGCCGCCTTGGGCGAATCGCCGCCCGCGGTCGATGCAAACCCCGAGATGATAGCTGAATGGGAGGATAAAGGGCTAGTCAAACAACGTTGGATTATCGATGTTCAAAAGCACCTTTCAGCGACGCTGCTCGTTAACTTGCCCGCGAATGTAAAGAATACCGACAAACGGCCTGGGCTTCTGTGTTGCCACGGTCACGGCGCTTTTGGAAAGGAACCGGTAATGGGGAATGATTCCAGTCCCGACCTGCGACAGGCAATCGCCAATAACAACTATAATTATGGTGAAGTCATGGCGCAGAACGGGTTCGTTACCTATGCCATCGATTGGATCGGCTTTGGCGAGCGAAATGACCGAAACAAACCCAACCATAACTCGGTCGCCGGGGGACGGGATTGGTGCAATCTATACTATCTTCACGCAACCATGCTCGGGATGACATCCCTTTCAATCAACGTGGCTCACGGCAAAGCGGCTACGGACGTGGTGATTTCCACACAGCCTGTCGATGGAGAGCGGTTGGGTGTCATGGGCTTGAGCGGCGGCGGCACCATGGCACTGTGGATGGCGCTATGCGACGACCGAATCAGAGCGACGGAAATTATCTGCTACAGCGATCTCTGGGCTGCTTTCGGGATTCGTGATGTCAATTACTGCGGAATGCAAGTTGCACCTAGCCTTTACAAGTATGTAGATCTTCCGGATTTGCAGGGCTTGATTGCTCCAAGACCACTATTGATTGACATCGGCGCGAACGACACCTGCTTCAAAGTTGATACGGCAATGCAGTGTTATCAAAAATTGTCCGAGATCTACAACGCTGCCGATGCAAGCGATCAGCTCGAACTTGATTTATATCCCGGCGAACACGGCTGGGGCGGAAACAAATCGGAAGTATTTTTTAAGAAGCACTTGGACGGTGCGCCGTCCGAATAAAAAATTCTGTTTCACACTCAATCCGGGGGTGCAACGTTTAGCAAGACTCCTTGAGGTTCTCAAGTCAATGTCATCGTCTCATTGGATCTACGAGAAACTCAATTTGATTATAGATGGAGGAATCCAAAGTGTCCAATTCATCAACTTCCACGCTATCGAAGACCGTTATCACCGACGAAGAGGTTCAGTTCTTTAATGAGAACGGATATTTGATACTTAGGAACGTCCTAAGTTCGGAAGAGCAGAAGCATCTGCGGGATGCATCTCATGCGCTAATGGTTAACGGAGATCCGGAACAACCCGGACTGGATTACGGGTATCAACCGGGAAGGTTAACAGGCAAGAGCACCCTGAAGCGGATCGACTATGTGGTGGACAAAGACGACGCATTTCGAGTTCTACTTGCGCACCCCTATATCCTGCGGACCGTGGAGAAACTCACCGGACCGGATCTGATTCCCACGTGGGATGCCATGATCTATAAGATGCCGCACGAGGGGATAAGTACTCCCTGGCATCGTGACGCCGCAGTAGACTGCGCCACTGACATACCGATTTTCAATGTAGATTTTTACCTGGATGAAGCGGATCACGACACGTGCGTGTGGGCAATTCCCGGCAGTCATCGGTGGAGCCAAGAAAGGGCGATGAAATATTTCAAGACCGAGGAATTTGAGTTGCCCGAGTCGGTGCCCGTCTACATGCAGCCCGGTGACGTGCTGTTTCATGAGATTCGAATGTTGCACGGTTCACCTGTCAATACCTCGCCACGGTTGAGACGAGTTATATACTATGAATTCAGAACTGCCGGAGTTGAAACTGCACACGGGCCGCATGTGCCGGAATATATTCCTCTGAAGCAGGATGTCCTTCGAGCATGCATCGAACTGCGAAAGCAAGCCGACTATGTCCCCGACGATGAAGAACCCTTTTTGTATTCCCCTCCCGCCCCGTTCGATCAATTTGACGATATACCGGCAAATGGGCTAGAAAGTTACCGGTTCGTCCACAGGGATTATTGGAGAGGAGAGTACCGCTAAAGTGAGGTGAATGGACGCGTGTCATCCCTCATCTTTGGGAGGGAATTGCCCCAGCACTTCGGTTCCGGAGATATCGAACTAGACCGATTTCGGGCGATCTGCGACCAAGCCGCGGATCTGGAATCGTACCGATTTGCCGAAGACGTCGAACAGAATATCGTCATCTATCAGGGCGATACTCTGAGAGAGGGGATTGTTGATGCGGAGATAGAGTCCGAACTCAAGGCGGAATTGGGAAGATGCCTGAGGGACGGTCCCGGTATCTTTGTTATTCGCAGCGCATATCAGGACAGGGCTGTCATTGATGGTATGACAGCCGTTTTCATGCAGATTATCAAGGACGAAAAGTCATCCCTAGGCGACGTAGGCGATCATTTCGGCGACAACGAACGCATTTGGAACTCTTTTCAGAAGGCTTGTCTCGCCGCTCCCGATTTGTTCATTGAATACTACGACAATTCGCTGCTCTCTCTCGCCGCTCAAGGCTGGTTAGGTCCCTATTACCAAATAACCGCTCAAGTGAACAATGTGAAACCGGGCGGCAAAGCGCAATCGCCCCACCGGGACTACCACCTAGGCTTTCAATCCGCCAAGGCTGCCGCTAAATTCCCCGTTCATGCTCACCTTATGTCGCAATTCCTGACGCTGCAGGGAAGCATAGCCCATAGCGACATGCCGATTGAATCGGGCCCAACACTGTTCCTTCCATTTTCACATCAATTCCCGGCTGGATATTTGGCCTTCCATGAAACGGATTTCGCGGCATTTTTTGGTGAACACAAATCGCAAATTCCGCTCAGCAAAGGAGATGTCGTCTTCCTTAGCCCCGCGTTGTTTCATGCCGCCGGTACCAACTTATCCGATAAAGATCGAATTGCCAATTTGGTTCAGATCTCGTCCGCGTTTGGGCGTCCGATGGAATCCATCAATCGGCAGGCCATGATCGAGAAGGTATATCCTATCCTCCTAGACAAGATTAAACAGAACGTAATCTCGCCCCGAACCTTAAGAGACATCATCGCGGCGGTAGCAGACGGCTATTCATTTCCGACCAACCTGGATTCAGATCCACCTACCGGAGGAAACGTTCCTTTCACGGCACAACAGATGATTCACCAGGCGTTGCAAGAGCATTGGCCTCCGCAACGCCTAAAGGACGAACTGATTTTGTATGCTGAAAAGCGCAGGGCGTGAGATGTTGCATCGGTGATGAGACAGGAATATCCCAACCATTTAATTGGGGGATGTGAAACAGTGTACACCTCAGTCGTAATCACACAATTTGGGATGAGCGGAGTGAATCTTATTTTCCGGGTTGTCGTGGATTCCGATCAGATCGGGTCTAAACCCTGATGAATCTCCAATACACATTGTGCTCGACATTGCACTCCGCTGGAGTGTGGGACGAGGAACATCTTTATCAAGGGATGCTCTTTAATAGCTAACCAAGGTCCGTAAAACCAGTGTTACTTGCTCAAAGAACTATTCCGACAGGGATAATGGGGTACTCTCAAGTAACACCCTACATTGCGCTCCGCTGAAACACAGGAATTAGGTTCGTCGCCATCTACAGACATTGCACTCCTCTGGAGTGCGGAGACTGGACGCATCACGATTCTATTGACATGGCACTCCGCTGGAGTGCAAGAAGTCGGAAATCCTTTACGAGATACTTTTTCAAACCTAGCCATATAGCGACAATTGAGTGTTTCTTGTTGAATGAATCGTACCGCCATGGGAATGGCGTGCTATCAAGTAACACTGGACATTGTGCTCCCTTGGATGCACGTTGGACCATATTCGGTGCTATTGACATTGCGCTCCGCTGGAGCGGGTCGTTAGAACATTTTCAGTGCTATTGACATTGCACAGGATTTTCTGCGGACAATAGTTGAGCACGTCTTTCAATTCATTCCGTGCACTCAGACGAATATCTACCAATAGTCTTTCCACTCCTCGACTAACCACGCGCTTGCAATCGGCGGATCCGGGCGGGCACCGAGTCGCCGCGAATCTCACTTGATAAGATGCGCAAGCCACGATCCGCAAGCGGAAGATCAATTTTTACGCCGCCGTGGCGATGCGACTCCCGAAGCCCACACGCGATTTCTAACGCCGCCCGTGCATCCTCACCTGAGCACTTCGGCGGCTCGCCAGTTTCAATGGCGTTGATGAGGTCCGCAACGATGGTCAGACCCATTCCTTGAACGCGCGCCGGCATAGGGAAGGGAATCTTGGCCGGCGTGTTTTTGATACCCCCAATACCGGGAACCATCTGGATGAACTCGAACTCCTCCGAGTCGTTCAAGGACCGGATCCGTCCGGTCGTCCCAATGACATCAACTTCCCAATATGCAGCGCCGCCTACCATGCTGCGCAAATATGCTCGAACATCGTTGTCAAAAACCATATATCCGTTTCCTTGCAAATCGTTATCGCCAGCGGCGGCTTCATCCGACTCCATCTCCCCGAAAACCCACTTAGCATTCCCACCCGCCATATAGCGCAAGACATCAATCGCGTGGCTACCATTGTGAGACAGCCCGCATGCCGCGTAGACGGTCACCTGTAAAAGGTCACCGAGATGGCCTTCATCGATTAAGCGTCGAGCTTCGCTAAAGAAGGGATTCCAGCGCCGCGCGCAGTTAACCGCCAACGCCGCTCCGTGCTCTTTGCAGACGTCTATCATGTCGTCCGCTTCCTTCAGACTCAATGAGATCGGCTTCTCCGCCCAGATAGCCTTCACACCGGCACGGGCAGCATCCCGCACAATGACCGGGCGGACGCGAGCGGTTGTACAGACACTGACTAGGTCCAGCCGTTCTTTGTCTAGCATCTCCCTGTAGTCACTATAAATATGGTCGGAGGCAAGCCCCCAGCGCTCGCCAAAAATGGCGGCTTGCTCATCATGTATATCAGCGCCAGCCGTCAACTCGACATTCGGCGCGGCGTCGTAACTCGGGGCATGGCAATAGGGAAGGAACAGAGAGCCGCCACGGGTCATTTCATCATCAAAAGTGCTGCCCATGCGACCTAGACCGATTACTCCTGCGCGGTAGGTTTTCATAGTTTGTCTCCAATAAGGATGTCTTCACGCTCTACGAGAATTAAGGTCCGGTATTAGTATAACTCAAACTGCCACCTTAGTAGCTCAGAGGATTTCTATCGCACTCGCTGTTCTCGCGGTTGATTTCTACCTTTATCTGCTAGATTGTGCTTGAGATCCGCAAACTAACAGTTTGCGGTACAAGATCTCCACGATTTATGGGCTATTCTCAACGATACCCGACGGTGCAGGTCTAAAATCTTGACAGTAGCAACTTGAGTTAGGATAATTTTTAAACTGAAACTGCCACAGCGCGTCATTATACTAGCATGAACCACGCTATACCTCAACGGCATTTACGGGCTTGACTTATCTTGTGCCTGTTGCTAAACTGATTTTCGCTGGGAAGTTTCTAATGGCCGTCTTGGACGTGTTGATTTCATGAGGAAAGGCAATCCTCGGGACTGTATTATTGCAGGGTTGATGTATGCTAACGGACACAGAAAAAACACAGTTGGATGAACGAGGATTCACCGTCCTAAGAGACGTGATACCGACTAATGATGTCAATGAACTTCGCCGGTTATCACTGGCGCTGGCTACGGACGAAAGAGTCGCCGGATGCGGATCGATGTATCTGGACAACTGTGCCCAGCGAGTATGGAACTTGGTCAATAAGGGCGAAGCGTTTGAACGGGCAATCCAGCATCCTCGAATCTTGGCTGCTATGGAGTATCTGCTCGGCGGAGACTGCACGCTAAGTTCGTTCACGGTCAACATTATTGGTCCGGGAGCTACTGATGGAGGGTTGCACATAGACTATCCGTTACGTTTAATGCCCGATCCGCGTCCCAGTTTTCCGCTCGTCGCCAACAGCGTCTGGTTACTTGATGATTTTACGCTTGAGAATGGAGCTACGCGGTGTGTACCGGGCAGCCATCTACGGCTCAAGGGTGGACCGGAACCAGACGTCAAATACGATGATGAAGTGCAGGTTTGCGGTTCGAAAGGATCAGTGATGATTGTCAATGGAGCGCTTTGGCACGGCTCATCGGCAAATCACACCGATGTAGACCGTGTCGGCTTGCTCGGCTTCTTTTGCCGCGCGTTCATGAAACCTCAACAGGATCACTTGAAACTGGCTTCGGAGGAAGTGATCGCCCGTGCAACTCCCGCGCTCAAGCGGCTGCTCGGTTTTGATTCGATGCCGGGCGCGATGCCATAATCTGCCTATCTTTTCCCTACGACAATCCAGAGCATATACCAATTACATTCATATTCACACATATTTCGCCGGATGCGGGTCTTTACTAAACCGGTAGGTGCGGTTTCCAACCGCACCTATGAGACTGAGTAAATGCCGGTTCGGTTAGGAAACCGAACCTACCGCAGTGTGTAAAGGCCTATTGGTTTTGAGATAGACCGAGACTTTTCCTTGATGGGATTGAGCCGATCTGCTAGAATCGACGCAATTCAATACTATGTCACGACAGAAAGGAAGGAGCACAATATGTTAGACATTTGTCTACGTCAATTCAATCACTGCTGCGCCATGATTGTTCTCATATTGAGTCTCGCGATTGCAGGGGTGCTTACGGCAAATGCAGCCGATTCCTCTCCAAGCGGAGACGCGAGCATCATATCCCCTGATGCCAAGCTAGAGAAATTATTCGATGGAGCCCATTTCACGGAAGGCCCCGCCGTTTCGTTTGACGGGATGGTGTACTTTAGCGATATCACCTTCACTTATGAGTCGGGTATGCAGGCTGGACATATCTGGAAATACAATCCCAATACCGGCGAAACCACTGTCTACCGCTCCCCTAGCGGAATGTCCAACGGCATCAAATTTGACGCTCAGGGTCGGATGATTGTCGCGGAGGGTGCGGACTATGGTGGACGCCGCGTCACTCGGACGGATATGGCGACAGGAAAGAGTGAGATCATCGCGGGACTGTACGAAGGACGACCCTTTAATGCGCCAAACGACATAACGATTGATGAGATGGGACGCATCTACTTCAGTGATCCACGCTACCTCGGACATGAACCGGTCGATCAACCCGTGATGGGTGTGTATCGAATCGATCCGGACGGCTCGATTCACCGCATAATTACGGACGCGGGAAAGCCGAACGGCGTGGCTGTGTCGCCTGACCAGAAAACGCTTTACGTTGTCAGTAACGACAATGGCGCGGTCGGTTTGGATAGGCTGCCCACTGGCGCGCCTACCCACAAGGGACGTATGGCGCTGCTGGCGTATGACCTCGCAGAAGACGGAACCGCAACATTTCGGGAAGTATTGGTTGATTACTACCCGGAAGATGGTCCGGACGGCTTGGTGGTGGATGCTGACGGAAATCTTTACGTCGCCGTGCGCGATGTGACTCGCCCGGGAATAAATGTCTATTCGCCTGCAGGAAAAGAACTGGCGCGTATTCCAACCGAGGTGGTACCAACGAATGTGGCATTTGGCAGAGGCGAGGCGAGCAATACCTTGTACGTCACGGCAGGAAACACCCTTTACCGGATTCAAGTTATGAAGGACGGCTATCATCTGCCGACAAAATAGATATTTTTCCCGAATCTTTGAGATGTATCTAGTATTCCTACAATAACCACGGAGGTGGACTGGTCCTATGCCCGTTTTTGGCGCAACAGAATTAAAGCAGACCGTGCACGAATTGTTCTCCCTCTTGGGAGCTACGGCGGATGAAGTGCAGCGGCTCCAAGACCATTTGATCGACAGTAACTTGGTCGGCCACGATTCGCACGGTGTGCGGGTCATCCCTAACTATGTCGACATGATTCGGGGAGGCGATATCTTACTGGGCGCCGACATGGAGATTGTTACGGAGAGTCCCACCCATGCGGTAGTTGACGGCAAATGGGGGGTCGGTCAACTGATGGGCTGGCGAGCCGCGCAGTTGGCAATCGAAAAGGCGAAAAAGGGGGCACTTTCTGCGGTAAGCCTGCGAAATTGCAGCCATCTCGGGCGCCTCGGCGAATATACCCAGATGATTGCCGATCAGGGACTCGTCGGATTTGTGACAGTGAACGGGCATGGCGGTGCGCAGGGAGTGGCGCCTTGGGGCGGTCTCGAACGGCGGCTTTCGGTGAATCCGATGTCCTATGCGGTACCGGCGATCGGTGGAGTATTAATGATTGACATATCGCCGACTGTTGTCGCAGCCGGAAAAGTGGCGGTCAAAGCCTTGCGAGGAGAACCTGTCCCCGAAGGTTGGATTGTGGACAGCGAAGGACGGCCGACGACGGACGCGAATGCCCTTGACGGCCCTCCGCCCGGCAGCCTGATCCCCGTGGGCGGACATAAAGGATTTGCGATCGGTCTAATCGTGGATATTTTATCGGGAGCGCTAAGCGGCGGCGGATGCAGCCGTTCGGATGCCGATCGATGGGGCAATGCTACATTCATATTGGCAATCAATCCGGAGGCGTTTGTCGGACAACAGCAATTTGAAACAGAGGTAAGGGCATTCCTGGATTACGTCAAGTCCAGCCGCGTAGCACCCGGATTTACGGAGGTACTCATTCCCGGAGAACCTGAGAGTCGTGAAAAAGAACGTAGGATGAAAGAAGGTATCTTCGTTGAAGACAGAACATGGGACACGATCACCGAAATCCTTGATGAACTCAGAGCAAGTGCCTAGTGCAGCAAGGAGAGGATTTGGCAGATGGAACTTCGGAGAGCCGGACCTCATCTGATCTCGGTATGCTACGCTTTGAAGGAATATGGTCGGCGTCAGCCAAGGGCTGAAGAAAAAACTGAGTAGGCATCTGTCATCTAGCCCTTTTTATTGTTTTTTGATAAAGTGCGTAGCGGATACTGATATCACGCTACCTGTAAAGATTACTATCGCACTCGCCGTCCATTCGCTTGAGGGGATCATTATGGGATTTCTATCGCACTCCTTATACAGTCGTTTGATCCTTCGCTATCCGCTCAGTTGAGGGAGATCTCTATCGCGTTCCCTATCCAGTCGCTCGGATGTTCCTAATCTGCTCGCTTAATCTCGGTGTTCCTCCTGAAAGAAATGGTGGGCAGGGGAGTTCTATCGCAGTCGTTAATCACTCCTTTGATTCCACCCTACAAAATGTAGCAGTCCGCGGAGATAAGGTTTGCTGAACCGAACCTCATTTGAGAAACAGCAACTGGATAACTATGAGATTTCCTCATCTAGAGTCTGCACATATCGGATGAACCTAATTCCCAGGAGAGACCACAGATGAAAATCACCAAAGTTGAAGTGCGCGCCGTGGCGCCGCCGGTTGACCGATTTACATGGTCGGATGACCTGCCGGATCAATACTCGACAAATACCGTCGTTAGAATGTACACGGAGGAGGGCATAGAAGGAGTCGGCGGCGTCTGGAATGCGACATCGTATGATTTCGAACGTTACACCGCTGAATCGATACGCCACTTGGCGCCGATATTAGTCGGCAAAGATCCGCTGCTGCGTGAATTCATCTGGCATGAAATCCGACCGCGCGTGTTCCCCCTTCCGCCTCAGTCCCTTGCCGCCATTGACATCGCGCTATGGGATCTCGCGGGTAAAGCGGCAAACATGCCGCTTTACCGCTTGCTTGGAGGCGCTCGAGAATCCATTCCTGCCTATGCGAGCACTCCGCTTTTTGAAGACGTGGCATCCTATCTGAAGAACGCCGAAGCGTTAATCTCCCAAGGTTTCAAAGCCGTCAAGTTTCACACATGGTGCATCCCCGAACTCGACCTTGAACTCGCGCGCGCCGTACGCAAACAGTACCCGGACAACGATGTCGCCTTTATGCTTGACGCCGAAAACAACTATGACCGCGACGGTGCGCTGCAGGTCGCCCAAGAGCTGGAAGCCATGGGCTTCACGTGGTTTGAAGCGCCGCTGCATGACTCCGACCTTGATGGGTATAGAGAGCTAACCAGCCGCGTAAAGATTCCCATCATCCCCTCCGGGAATTGGTTCCAGGACTTGCATACGTTTGGCGAAGCCATCCGTTCAAAAGCGTGGGGACGGGCACGAACGGACGCCGCGATGATGGGCGGAATTACGCAGACGAACAAAGCGATTGCCCTCACCGAAGCCGCCGGAATGAAGTGCGAAATCATGTCATGGGGCTACAGCCTCGTCTCGGCAGCCAACCTTCATCTCATGCTGGCGCATGACAACTGCACCTACTTCGAGCAGTCGGTTCCCTTCGAACCGTATGAGTACGGCATGAAGGACGTGATTCGCACGCAATCCGACGGTTACGCTTACGCCCCCGCAGGTTCAGGTCTCGGTTTGGAAGTGGATTGGGACGCCATGGAAGCAGCCACGATTCTTTCTTTCGTTGCGGAGTAAGGTGTCCACCCACAGGCCCACCTCGCCGATGTAGTCCGGATTTTATGATCGGATGCCGGCACTATCTAACGCCATCCCATATCCGCTCAGCGCTAATCCCTTCTCCAAAGATCGACCCCGCCGAAGAAAAGTCATTACCCATTGAACCTTTTTCAACCGTACGACACTTATGTGAATAGGAGGACATCGTGCCAAGAGATATTGGGAATTATGTAGAACAGATTACCCAATTCGTCCACGATCTGTGCCGTATCTACTATAGACACAGTCAGCCTGAAGACCGCAGGGATATAGCGAACGAGGTCGCTCTTATCGCGCACGAAAACCTGCACAAGGTGATCGAAAGAAGCGAGACCGAGTTTCTCGGGTGGCTGCACGAAATCGCGAAAAATGTGACTTGGAATTGGTCGCGCCGCGAAGGGACAGTTGAGAGAACTTCATTGGGCAGTCTTGATGATGAAGCGTCGAACGATGATCTGATTCGAGACCTTCCATCAACTACTCAAGCGCCGGAATCGGACGTTCTTGCACAGGAAAGACTGGAAACGGTACGGGACGCAATTCTTGATCTTCCCCTGATTCACCAGCAGGTGGTCTGGTTGTTCTACGTCGAGGAACTCTCGGAGAAAAAGATTGCCAAACGTCTGGGCATCCGAAAGGGCACGGTAAAGAGCCGTCTTCACCATGCAAGGGGACAACTAGCTACTCGATTGGAACCTTACTTCGCAGAAAGGTAGTTCATGTGACTCACCATTAATTTCACAGTATCGCGAAATGAAAGGAGTAGAACGATGAAAGCCAACGCAGTAACTCACCTTCTCGTGATATGGTCAGTGAATCTTTCTCTGTCTTTTGCGGCTGATGGCTTTACGCAAGACACCGGTGACATTTTCGGAACGGTTTACCGTAAGGACAGCGGTAACCGCATCAATTCAGCGCAGGTTCGGTTACGTGAGAAAAATCAAGCGGTAATAACAGATTCGGCGGGAGAATTTCGGTTTGAAAACCTACCGCCGGGAGATTACACGCTTAACGTATCAGCGGAAGGATACACCGTGAAAGACGGAACTACTGTCACCGTTGTATCGGGAGAGGCCACTACGGTGGAACTTTATCTTGAGACCATACCGTTTACGCTCCCGGAAGTTCCCGTTACGGCAGAGAGACTTCCGGCGACGGTGAGTCGAAAGAATATGGAAGCCCGCGAAATCAAACAGATGCCGGGGACGGCTGGCGATGCATTGCGGGCGTTGCCGACGTTACCCGGAATTGGTGTCGCAAACGATTTAGACGGCTCGCTCCACATACGCGGCGGCGGACCTGACGATAACGTTTTTTACTTTGATCGCTTGCCGATCGGCTATCCGTACCATTTCTGGGGTATCGTTTCAACTGTCAGCACCGAGGTGATCAAAGAGATCGACGTTTATGCAAGTGGATTCGGTGCGGAGTTTGGCGCGGACGCTCAGGCAGTTATTGACATCCATTCGCGTCGTGGCAATCGGGAGCGATTGGCAGGAAAGTTCAACATCAACATGCTGTATTCCGAGGGAATGGTGGAAGGACCATTGGGAGAGAGTGGCACCTGGTATGTTGCAGCACGTCGAAGTTACTTGGACCTGTTGGTACCACTGTTTATGGACCTTGATGCGGATGAAGACGTGGAATTGGGACCGAATATGGCATTGCCGCGTTTTTGGGACTACCAGGCACGTGTAAGTTATGATCTGAACGATATCCATCAATTGACCCTGAATGCGTTCGCCACGAGCGACTACTTCAATCTTGACAGCGCATTTGACGGGCAGACTGAGTTCGAATACTACGCTCATAAGGCAGGATTTTCTGCACAGGGGATTCATCTTCGCTCCCGGCTTACCGATCAACTCACCTCACATTTCACGCTTTCCCGGTACGATAGCATTACACGCGTGGCACACGGTACACTCGATGACCCTTACTTTTTGTTTGAGAACACCCAGCCAACCTATCAACTTCGTGAAGACTTGACTTACAGATTGAATTCGAAGTATCAGCTTGAGTCAGGTATCCTCTTTTCGGTGGGCAGCGGGAAGGTTTCGAGTTTTTTGTCTGACCACGACGAGTTTGACGAGGATTTCTTGACTCTCGCACGTGTAGACTTGGATGAGGCTGACTTAAGCAAAATTGATGTCTCACAGCGACTCACCCACCTCGAAGGCTATCTGCAAGCCCGTTACACTCCTGTTCCGTTCCTATCTGCCGCGATTGGGCTGCGGCCCACCTATTTGAATTTTACTGACGAATTTTCTGTCGATCCAAGGGCAAGTCTCCAATTTCAGGTGTTGGGCGGTCTCGGCGTTCGTCTCTTGTACGGGGACTATAATCAGGCACCACAGCCTCTGCAAATTTTGCCCGGGGCTGGCAACCCCAGCCTCAAATCGAGCACAGGGAAACACTACGTGCTCGAAATTGAACAGGAGATTTCAGCGTCAACCCACTTGAAACTCGCGGGCTATTACAAGAGCCACGCCCACATCATCACGGCAGATGACGCCTCTAAATACCTTAATCAAGGTGAAGCGTTTGCACGCGGAACAGAGATTTTGCTGCGGCATCGGCAAGGGGATCGATTCTTCGGATTTCTTAGTTACGCCTACTCCCGGTGGCTACGACGTGACCAACCTGAATCCGCCTTGAACCTGCATCCCTATGACCGGCCGCATGTGGCAACGCTCGCGGGAAGTTACAATTTGACGCCCGCATTGGAGATTGGCGCGAAGTGGCGATATTCTACCGGTAATCCATACACACCCACTATTGGCTTTACCCGCCGTGAGGAAACGAAACAGGATCCGAAGTACGGCGAGGTGACAGAGATTTCCGCCATACCCGTCTTGGGCGAAGTTAATTCGCTTCGCGTGCCGCCGTATCACCGACTCGACATCCGCGTCAAAAGGACGTTCATCTTCAGTCGGTGGGAGATGGGAGTTTTTCTGGAGCTGATGAATGTCTACAACAGGAAAAACATCTTTGATTTTTCCCATCCTTCAGTTATTCCTTCATCTAGCGAAGGGTACATTGGCGAGTCTGAGATTGAGAAGGAAGCCCTCCATCAGTTGCCGTTCATACCCTACCTCGGGATAACGATGGATTTCTAGTGCACGATGGAGTCATCAGGCCAAAAACCGAGTTTGTATGGAAAAACTCGGTTTTTCGCCAACGTGTTTAGATCTTGTTTGAAAAGTCATAAGTATAAATGCACAGTAATTGCTCAGATCAGTCCAGAACTTACGCGTCAACAAGCAATCGCGACCTGGAGATCGCTCATGGTTTGGGAAGGGGATTAAATGCAGCACGACGAACCAACATTCCCAAACCAGATTGATAGACTAAACAGCTACGATGGACAAATGGAGGAAATGTAAAATGATAAGAATGAGCCTTTTCACGCTATTCATGACGTTATCTATTCTAGCTTGCGATGTTAACGTTTACCAAGGTGAGTCAGATTACCAAGCGGATTGGTTCGGTGCTTGGTACGATGCATCTACAGGCTTTGAGATTACATTTCATGACAACGGGTTTTGGAGCGCATTAGTTGTCCGCGACGGTGTAAGAGTTGACAACGACGGTACAAGGGTAGAAATTAACGATGTCGGTATACGGGTAGAAATAGACGATGATGGTGTAAGAATAGAGGTTGACAGAATGGGATCATATTCTGTTGACGAAGGTTCTTACAGATTAACGATATTCAGCAATAATCTATTGGGAATTGATGGAGAAATAGAAACTGGAACCTGGGAACGGAGAGGAAATAAACTTGAATTGATTTCTGATTACGGGGAGATGACAGTTCTAAGGAAAATTTGAACTTGCCCTATCAATTGATTCTTTCTTGATCGGTCGGTTGATCGCATCCTACAGGAGTAATGATGAAAAACTCGGTATCGGGAGGAATTGTGACACGGAGAATAGGTTTTCAATCAGGTTCTCAGCGATTCTAATCTGCTTGCCGCGGATTAGTAGATCCAGTGCACACTGTGAAAAGGAGGTTAAAGCACGATGACATGCAATCAAATACAGGAAAAATTGCTATACTTAATTGACAAAGAGATACCTTCCGAGATTCGGAGGCATCTCAAGGAGTGTGCGGAGTGTGAACGGAAAAACCGAATCTTTCAGGGGACTGAGGAGACGCTGAGAGATCTCGGCGAAGCCGTCCGGTCCGGCGCTAACTCCATGGCGCCGCCGCCGTTTCCGTCCATCCGGCAACGCTCATTCTGGATGGGGATTCTTAGTCAATTGAAAACGCCCGTGCCGATTTGGGCGCCGTCGGCAGTTTGTCTTGCGGTTCTGTTGTTAGGCGTATCAGTCTATTTCGTCCCATTAAACTTACCGATAGAATGGGGCGCACGAAAGGGCGGTCAACATACAGAACACATCAAGCCGCCCCTGTCTGCCGAAGGGATGTTAGAATTTCTGATTGTTCCAGATTCATCAGACGCCGCGCAACTCTCGGCTTCCATAGAAGCCGTTGAATCGTTTCTGAAAACGCATTCCGACGACATTGCGATGCACGTCAAGATCGTTGAACTCTATCAAGCCCGACTCAAACTGGGTGCTCTAACTGAAACCGAGCGGGAAGTATTGGAGAAAAAACTGGAACTTAATCGGAAATCTCTCCTAAAACTGATGGACGATTTTGCAAAGGAGTGAACGATGTTTCAAACTAGCCTGAAGTCAACCATTCGATTGTTTTTTCAGATTAGCAGCCTGCTGCTAATCTTGTCGCTGCCCGTCGTTGCCGAGCAACACGCCATCCTTGTCGGGGTTTGGGACTACGAAAATCCGAATTTGCAGCTTGACGCTCCGCCAAATGATTTGAAGTTGATGAAGGAGATGCTGGCGGCGCACGGCGTTTCCGAAGAACGGAGCCACATCCTGACTAATCCGAACAAGCGGCAGATTCAGCGTAAATTTCGAGAACTGAGCCGACGTTTGAAACCGTCTGACAGCTTTCTTTTCTATTTTAGCGGGCATGGAACACAGATAATCGATAGGCTCGGGACATTTCCGGGCGATGAAGCAGAAGGACGATACCCGGACAGGAACGACGAAGCCCTGTTGCCCGTAGACGCAAATCTGGCGTCACCCCAGACCTATCTGCTTGATGATGAACTCAACGTCCTTCTGCAAGAATTTCCCACGCGAGAGATTGTCTGTATCATTGACACCTGTTATTCGGGTGACATACTCCGAGAGATTCGTCTGGGACGGCCCAAGGGAGCACCTGTCACGGACGCACCATCGGAGAGTTTACATCAGACGCCCATCGTGAGTCACACGGAAGACATTCTGGATGAATCTGCCGATTTTGCGCTGCTTCTTGCCGCTTCCGCTTACAATCAGGTCGTTCACGAAATACGTATCCCGATCCGCAACACCTATCTGCCCGTTAGCGCAATGACCTATTCGATTTATCGTGCGATGGTTCCCCGTTCACAAAGCTTAGTTGGGATGCCTCAATCCGACAAATTGACCTATCGGCAACTCGCTCAACAGCTCCAGAAGGACCATGAACAGTGGAATCTCGCGTGGCAACCCATCTTGGCAGGGCCCGAGAATCGCTTTGATGAAACATTTCTTCCTAATGATTCTTCAATACAACTGAGCGAAACGCTCATTCTTTCCTCGATAAACGGAAAATCCATGACAGTCAGCCGGCGAGATCTGGTCACCGCTGGCGGCGGAAATCTCCAACTCGGCGCATCAAGCGGAGTTGACCAACAGCGTTGGGCTATCGTTATCGGCGTGGATGCGTATGCACCTCCGCTGCAGCCGCTCAAGTACGCCGCTGACGACGCAAAGGCCGTCGCCGAGGTGTTCCGAGCGGCAGGCGTTACCGTGACATTGATGACACCCGATAGTCTGATCCAGCCTACCAAAGTAAACATCATCAGTCAACTTCGGCGGCACGCTCAGATTAAAACGATTGACCTCCTGACCGTTTATCTCTCCGGACATGGGGAAGACATCGACGGTACGAGCTACTTTCTGCCGATGGATGCGTCGGAATCGCTGGCTGACAGCGGGATTAGTCTCGAAAATCTGTTTACCATCTTAAACAGCGCCAAAGCGAAACACCGGTTCGTCATCGTCGATGCGTGTCGTGTGGCGCCCAAAAAGTACTTTGTGTCAGCGCTGTCACGCTACAGTGAAGAGAGCAACATCATCTTTACGGCTTGCGACAGCAATCAGTGGGCGCCTGAAATTCCACAACTAAAGCATGGGCTTTTTACGTATTTCCTGCTGGAAGGATTGCGTCACCCCGGGGCAGCGGGCGACGATGGAACGGTCACCGTGTTGGGATTATTGGACTACGTCACACGCGGCATCGAAGATTGGCATTCACACCTGTCCCAAGCTTCACACTTCCCACAGCAGATCACACCTCGAGTATTCTATAACGGAAAATACATCTCGCTGTTCAACAATCAAGGGGTTGATCCGACCGTGTTGAATAACCAGGGTCTCATCTCCCGAATCATCAACCCTGTCCAACCGTCGCAACCCACTCGCGCTATCGAGGTGCCGTTCCCGACGGAGAGGAAGAGCGCAGAAGTGCATCTGCCGATGACCATTTCTCTTCTTCCGTGGATAAATACGGTCGGATTGCTCGACCTGAAATACAACGTAACCACGAACTTTTCCCTCAATCTTATTGCAGGTTACCATGCCAGGCTTCACGGTGTTGAATTGGGGTGGCTGCTAAACATGAAGGGCATCGAAGCGCGCGGCGCTCAACTCGCCGGAGGAGCCAATTACGTTGGCGGCGATCTAGAAGGCATTCAAGCGGCGCTCGGATTAAACATCGTTAGAAAACATGCTCGAGGTCGAAGTCTACAGTTGGCGTCCGGATTGAACTTCGTGGGAAGAACTGTGGGGCGTCGTAGCCTGCAAGCCGCGTACGGCGCAAATTTTGCCGGCAATCTGGAGGGTACACAATTGAGCTTATTCGGTAACGCCGCGCTTGGATTGCATCGAGAGTCGGACGTATCGGCAGCAGGCACGCAGATTGCCGCATTCAACATTGCACATGGCACCATTGGTAATCAGATTGGATTATTCAATTTCGCCGGGCACGTAAAAGGAACACAGATTGGCGTTCTCAATGTTTCGGGGAGAATGTCCGGCGTACCCATCGGGTTGGTAAGTTTTGTAAAAGAGAACCCGTTGCACTTCCAACTATGGAGCAGCGACACGGAAGCGCTAAATTTCGGAATTCGCATTGGAAGTCGCCACATGTATAGTCTTCTCATGATCGGGATTCGCCCGAATGTTGAAAAATGGGGGAGCGGGTCGGCAAGGTATGGCGGCGATTGGGACCGAGACCGCGGATCATTCGGGTTCGGGATTGGAGGGTACATTCCCCTTCGCAATCGGATGTTCTTGAATATCGATGCCATAATACGTCCGGTGGTCTATACCGAAGATTGGGACGATTGGTGGCGATATGAACACAACCTGCTGCATAAGCTTCGTTTCGCTCTAGGATGGGAAAAGCAAAGGTGGTTCAGCATCTTTGGCGGGCTTTCGCTAAACGTCCTCGCGTCGGACCGGTTGGACACATCTGACTTCGGAACCGTATTCGATCGTGTTTACCGGAAAGATGACGTAACGATACGCGTTTGGCCCGGAATCTTTGCCGGTGTTCAGTTTTGATTGCCAAGATCCGACGGTCAATTTCGACAGTTAGATATGTAAAGCCGCTTAATGAACTACAAGCCCTAAAGCGGCGGCACAGAGAACCCTTTCCCCTCAATAAGCAAGTTTTAATATAAAAGTTCATCTCCCGCATCGACTAGGAAGACTGGGATTGGAAGGATGGAAGAGTGGAAGGGCGGAAAATCTCCCACGGCTCCGCTCCCCCCGTAATAGTCATTCCTTCGGAGCAGAAGAATAAAGCTATCGGATTCTACGGACATAGAGACTCTCTATAGATTAGAATCTGCTGGATTTGTCAATCCAGCAGGAGCGGTTTGGACCTGGAACAGAACGTAAGTTAATATTTGAAACTTTCTTGCTCCTTCCTCTTTCAGTATAAACCCCACTAAAAAAACAAAAAACTTTTGCTTCGCGTGTGACATTTGGACGATGAGGTGCGTCTAACATCCAAACGGCTATGGCAGAGGTAGAGATTCATGCGAACGGAAGACGGTCATATCATTCAGAAATGCCTTGACGGAGACGCCGCCGCGTTTGGCTTGCTCGTGGACAAGTACAAAGGCAGCGTCTACGCGCTGGCTTACGCCAAACTCGGCGATTTCCACGACGCACAAGACATGACGCAGGAGGTGTTTCTCAAGGCGTATCGGAAACTTCGCACGCTGAAACGCTGGGACAGGTTTCTGTCATGGCTTTACGCGATCACTTCCAATTCGTGCAAAGATTTCTTGCGCTCCAGGGCGAGCCGTCCCGATGGAGAGTATATTTCCGACCAAGCAAAAGAGCGGTTTGACGAGATTTCAATCGACTCCCATCACGAGGAGGCGCTCCATCAAACGCTCCGGGACGCTTTGTCCGAGTTGCCCGAGATTCATCGCCAGGTCCTGAGCCTTCACTATTTGGGCGGTCTGAGTTGCAAGGAGATTGCAAAATTTCTTGGGACCTCTCCTCATGCGATTGCCATGCGACTCAACCGCGCCCGTAGACAATTGAGGAAGGAGATGCTAACCATGATGCACGCAAGTTTTGACGGAAACAAGCTTCATTCCGGTTTCACGATAAACATTGTTGAGATGATTCGACGAACGCACATCCATCCGAATCCGCAGGTGCCGGTCATTCCCATAGGCATTGCCTCTATTGGCATATTGACGTTATCAATGCTGTTCCTGACTGCCCCTTTCAATCAAATTCCGGTAGTTGGTAAATTGGTCGGAGCGCCTATCCCAAGCGAAACCAGAATAACAGAGGCCGGCGAGATTCCCGTGGATGTGGTCATGCTTTCAAAGTCATCGGTTGTTTCAAGCGGCGATGACAAAAAGGATTTGGGGAAGAATTCCCTACAGATGAACAGTAGACAGATTCTGAATGCAGTGACCGAAGTCGAACCCAACAACCGCACTAAACCGGTTGCGCGTCTAGGAAGCGGTATGGTTCGCGAAATCGCCTATTCCCCGGATGGCAAGTTAATCGCCGCGGCGGGGGCGCTGGGTACGTGGTTATATGATGCGGAACTGTCGGCGAAATTCGGTATGATAGCAGGACGCCCGGAGACTATCGCTTTCAATCCGAATGGAGATACGTTGGCATCCGGATCGTGGTCGGAGCGAACGGTTCATCTATGGGATGTGAAAACACAAAGAAAGGTTGGGGGCCTTCTGTTTCCAGGTAAACGAGGCGTGGTAGCTCTTACTTATACGTCTGATGGGACGACTTTGGCGGTGGGTTACGGAAATGGAGATATTGCTCTGTGGGACACGGAAACACAAAGGAAAACGGCACTATTGGACACGCCCTCAAGCGTAATATGGACTCTTGCTTTCAGCCCTGACGGACAGATGTTAGCGTCGGGCGGCTACGAGGATTCCACAATAAGCCTGTGGGACGTGCGAACCCAAATGCTTGTGGGGACATTTGATGGACATTCGCGCGCGGCGAGGTTAACGAATCATGCAGTCTCGTCAATTGCCTTTAGTCCGGACGGAAAAATCTTGGCTTCAGGAAGCACCAATGACTGCACTTTGCGCCTCTGGGATGTGGCGAGTCGAGGACAAATTGCTTTGTTGCTAGAGTTGGATACTGATAAACTCGACGGGGTAAACTCCGTCGAGTTTAGTCCGGATGGTACACTCTTGGCATCAGCCAGCGATGACGGCGTGATCCGGATGTGGAACGCTCGAACGCTCAAGCAAATCGGGGAATTGGAAACGAAATCCGGCGGTGTTACTTCCATCGCGTTTCGGCCGGATGGAAAAATGTTAGCCTCTTTAAACGGACAAGTGGCTGCGACAGCAAGACATCGGGGCGGCGACATGGCTATTCGGCTTTGGGAAGTCCAAAGCCGAAAGCAGATAGCCGAATTGGGATCTCACACTGCTTCCGTTGATTCTGTGGCAGTCAGTCCCGATAACAAGCTATTTGCCGCAGGGCGCCAGGATGGTTCCGTGGAATTGTGGGACTTGGAAAGCCAAGCCCGGAATGATGTCCTGCGAGGCCATGATGCCGCGGTGAAGTGCGTCGTGTTCAGCCCAGACGGAAGACTTCTTGCATCGAGTGCTAAGGAACACGCGCGTGTATGGAACTTGCAATCTCTAGAAGAGATTGCCGCCTTCAAACACACTGCAATTGTTGAATCCATCGCATTTAGTCCAGACGGCAAAACCCTTGCTTGCGTTGATGAGAACTGTATTCGGTTATGGGATCTCCACCAGGAAACTCAAATTTCCGTGTTGGGTGAAGCGCCCCTAACAGAAGAAGACCTCATTGGAGAAACCGGGGCCTTTTATTTCTTGACACGATTGATCAATTGGCTCCTTGGAATCCCTCCGACCAAATTGCCAGTTCATTATACGAGTACCATACAGTCGATAGCTTTCAGCCCCGACGGAAAGTCGCTGGTTTCCGGCGGTCTTGATAACACGGTCCGCTTGTGGGACGTTGGGGAACGGCGTGAGATTTTTAGCTGCGGGCAAGATCCGGATGGCGCAGACTTTACCAATATTCTATCTGTTGCGTTCAGCCCCACCGGAACGGTATTTGCTTCGGCGGGATATCAAAAGGAGATTCATCTGTGGAGCGCAACGGATCTCATGTTCATTGGAACACTGAATACTGGAGAAAAGGTTGAAGCGCTGGCATTTCATCCTGACGGACGTTTTCTTGCTGCCGGCGTAGGGGCGAGAATTCGTGTGTGGGACATTGAAACGCGGGAGGAACTGGCACCTCTAGAAGGGAGTTTGGGAGCAGTCAAGACTCTCGCGTTCAGCAGCGACGGCAAGACCCTCGTAGGGAGTGTCGAACGCAGCGGCGTTATCCAAATGTGGGATACCAGCGGACTCGGGAGCGATTAGTTTATTTTCGTGCAGATGCACAAGCATGTGCTATTTTCTTGTCTGGGAAGCTATAGTGGCTCATTCGCTAAGTGGATATTGCATATGGGATGTTTGGTGATTGTCTGAACTGTGATTTATGGGATTCTTGTGATTTCCTTGATTGCTTGTGGCTAATCGCTAGTGATGAGTTAACTGAACCCTTTCCCTTGAAGCCCACTGGGATTTAGGGAGAAACCAAGTTTTCAAGAAAAAACTTGGTTTCGACATACGTTAAATTCTTAGCGAATAGACCATTTAGTTTTCTAGATGAAATCACCCGGTTCGCCGGCTTCTTCAGATGTGTCAGATTCAGGCATCGGGTCGTCCAAGAGGTAAACGCGAGTTAGGCGTTCCAACTCTTCCTCATCCAAGGCTGGCGTGATTTCGCCACGTTCGTCTCGACCGTCTTCTTCCGTTGAAGCCATCGGAATACTGACGTTAGCGGCAGCTTGGTTCAGCGTGAGAACGGCTTTGGGAAGAAGCGTCACTCGCTCTTTTGGGCTAAGATCAGGAATTGCCGGTTCTAGAACATCGTAAACGGCGTTCAAGGCAGTCAGCGCCTTGGTTGCAAGCTGACGGTGAGACGATTCCAGTTCGCGCAGGTAATTAGCCTGCGTTAGCCCAAATTGCTTATTCCACTTCTCGGCATTGTAACGGCTGTCGTTCGGGTTGACAGTGCAGATTGCCTCCTTCGCGTGCCGACGATCTGCTTTCGGATCTCCGGTAGATCGCTCCGGATATCGGGCGACAAGCGCGGCAGCGACTTGGGAGGCGCTATAGTCATGGGCAAACATAGACAACCATTCCGCGAGTTCGGATTGGGTTTGGTGGTAGGGATTTCTGTATTTCCGTATTCCTGTCATTGTCTGGCTTCTCCCTTCTGTCCATACTCGTAATGAAGCGTTCGAAATTAGGCAATGGGAAGTATACTATATATATGTTAAGTTTTTCCAGTAAAAAAAATTGACGAACATACCATCGCGCAGTGCTTATTACCGATGTATGGATTGGCATTGGGAGGGGCAACAACGAGGCGAGGGATGTCAGAATGGTAGACATCGAATACCACACTGGAGAGGGGAAATCGGACAGATAGGGCTTGGGACGGTTATACGACGGACTTCGTCTGTATAGCGCGGCGCTCAAGTCTTAACGATAAAGAACAAAAACGCCGTAAAGGCTATTTCAATCAAGTAGAAGATGATGAGCGTGACAGAGAAGATTGCCGATACCCAACTACATTTCGGTTTACCTCTGTGTTTCAGTGGATCCATCTGAATGTCGGTATCGGATTGGACTCTAACGTAGTCGACTAATTTGTGGAACCACGTTTCCTACTAGAGGAATTATCCCTCAAGAATCCAAAAACCTAGAACGAAATGAAACAGAGTCACGCTGAAGTAGGGGCGGTGGCTGCGATAGATAGCGGTGAGTGGCGTGGCGGTTTTAACAAACCCAAAATGTAGAACCCTTTGGATCGGTTTTCGCTGCGCGCGGGATGCTGGGTAAAGGGGAAACTGTGATGCTAACGTGCTGGCGGCTGGTGTCATTTATTTAAGCAGGATGTTAAACCAGCGCCGCGCTGCATACAATCTTTGGCAGATCTTCATTCCGGAACTGCGCTTCCTGCTGCCTCGTATTCCGATCGCTTAGGTTGTATTGACGGTAGAGTTGGTCCAAGTTCCTAAGAAGCGCGGCTCCCATCACGCCGTTTCGGCGCAACAGATTAAGTTCACGATTGAGTGCGTCCGAAATTGAACCGCGAAAGGCACCCTCCAAAGCCATGATGGATTGTCGAACGTCTTCGTCGGTTTCCTCCCTAAATATGAGTTGCAATTCACGGATCACATAGTGTTGCGCCAGCTTCAATGAAGATCTATGCCGCCGCTCGGTTTGACGATGCCTGATTTCTTGAGCAAACACCCCCTTGACCCGCATGACGGTTTGGTTGTAATCGGGAGGCAACCTGCCACCCGGGAGGTCGGGGGTACACTTAATGGTGTTCAGGATTCTGGAGATGTCTCTGGAGACAATCTCGCCCGCTTCATCCAAAAGAAACAGTTGCTGGAATTGACCGGCTTGGCAAAACAGATAGGTGCCCCGTGAACTCTTCGGCATGGCGGCGCGGATTCCGTCTCGAAGGTTCGCGATTCGTTCAAATTCCTCCGGATCATCTCGACGCAGCAGCCTCAGCATTTCTTCCGCCTCGTTAAGGTCCATCAACTCCTCATCGTCGTCGAACAGACTCAACTGGTCTCCCTTCTGCTCATAAATGGCGTACATCGCTTCCTCATTGAGTTGTTCGGACGTGTCAAGGATAGCGGCGTCTTCGCCTATCGTATCGTGTATGTCCTGAATGCGATGACTGAGTATCTCACGGAGTCCCAGATTCCGTTCGATACCGGTTTCCGGTAGAAAGTTAAAACCGAAAATCTCGTCATGCTCGCTTCCGATACGGTCAATCCGCCCGAATCGTTGGATGAGACGCACCGGATTCCAGTGGAGATCGTAGTTGATAATCTTATTCCCATCCTGCAGGTTCAAACCTTCCGCCAAGATATCGGTAGCTATGAGCGTTGCCAACTCCGATTCGCCCCGCCGAGGTACATATTCCGGATTCGCTCTCGGTGCAAACCGTCCCACCGCACGCTCTTTGCTCCGGTCGCCGCTGTAGATGACATCTATGTCATCATGCTCACCGTTCGGATTGAGATTGTCGAATAGATAGCGCGCCGTGTCCGCGTATTGCGTAAAGATCAGGCGTTTCCCGTCTTGAAGCGGAGACTCGCTTAACCGGTCTTTGAGTGTCTGAAGTTTCGCGTCTCGGGCGGGCGTAATCGGATCAACCATCCCCAAAATCTTACTCAATAGATTTATATCGTTGTGAAGGTGTTCTTGGAGTAGATCGATATTGAAGTCGTCTATCCTGTATCGTCCCGACACGGCTTTCAAGGCATCCATCAGTTCCTGTTCTTCCACGGCAGATGGCTCGTATAGAATCGATTGAGCCTCGTCACCGGCAGGGACAATTCCGTTTTCGAGGGCGTCGGCGAAAAGCTGGTGCAAATTGAGCAATCTCTTAATCGTCTGCTTAAAGGCGTATACGCTGGATTCAAAGCGTTTGAACAGCAGCACTCGCATCAAACCGCGAAGGTTGGCGCCCGAACTTTGCAAGTTGATATAGGGTTCCTGCTTCTGTTTCGATTCTACCACGTAATGCCAGAGTCCGTAACGCGCATAAGTAAGCTCGCCGGGGGCGATGGAAGTCGCATCGCCACGGCGGGGCTTCCCCAAGTATTCGCGCAACTCATGATAAAGCCCCTGATAGGTGTCTTCAATGCTGTATGACACCGTTGCCAGATTCCGCTTGGGAAAGAACTGCTTATTGCCGCCGACAAGGACATAAGCCTTCCGGCGCCCATCCAAGTATTGCTTAAAGTCGGACGGATCGACGGGTTTCTCGGTCTGAGCGTCGAAACCGTACCAGCGTAGAATGTGATTTCGCGTGCGGCGAATGAGGACACTGCTCAGAATATCGGGCAGTTTCCGCTCACCCTTCTCGATTTTTCGGAAGTACTCTCGTATATCCGGCGGATCTATCGGCAGATCGGACATATCGTCGGGATGGAAGAGCTTGATTTGATGGAACACGTCCCAGGCGCTTTTGTTGCGCGGGGTCGCGGTGAGGAAACAGCAGCGCCGCCCGCTCCCCAGGAACGACTGGACGATTTTATAGCGTTGCGTGCCGGAATGGCGAAAGTTGTGGCTTTCGTCAATGAGCACGAAATCGCGGTCACGGTACATGACATCGTCAAGTATTGAGGTGGTTAATCCATTGACCTCGCCAACGGCTTCCCCGTCGTCTTCTCGCAGTTTTCCCATAGAAAGCACGCGGGTGTTGAGGTGGTAGACTTCATTGTAACGTTCCCACATCTCCACGAGGGGAGCGGGACAGATAATCAGCGGACGCGCATTTTCCGTTCGTTCAAAGTGCTTGATGATGGCTGCGCCGACGTAGGTTTTGCCGAGACCAACCACATCCGAAACAAAAACGCCGCCGTTCGCGCGAACAATTTGCACGGCTTGCCGCACGGCAACCTTTTGGAAATCCGCCAACTGTCTGGTAAGATCGTCCGCCCAGAGCACCTCCGGGGCGTCGCCGCCTTCCAACCTGTCTTTGACCAATTCGTACAGCGTCTTCATGTAAATGTCGTAGGGCTTGACGAGATCGAATCCCCAAGAAGCTTTCATGGCTTCCATCAGGGATGCATCGAAGTCTTCCGACTCGTCCCAGAGCGTGTCAAACCAACGGCAAAGCTCCGCGTGGTTGGCGTTTCCTCCCACGACAACATTGAGCTCGGTGTTGTGATTCAGACCGGATAACGTGAGATTGGACGACCCGACAATCGCGGCACCCTTCTCGTAGCGCCCATCGTCGCGATAGTCGAAGATGTAGGCTTTGGCGTGCAGCCGCCCTTTGGTATAGACACGCACCAAAAGGCGTTTTTCGGCGATCATCTCGACAAGCGATTTTATGAGGAGTTCGGCGTCGTCGGTCTGATCCATGAATTCGACGGATTGACTGATGTTCTCCGCGGTATCTCCCGTCATCTGCCTGAGATCCGCCCGCCTGGGATAGACTTGCGCCTCCGCTATTTCGGCGACCTGCTCCAATCTTTGATGCCCTTCCGCAAGCTGCTCCAGCGTCTCCAGATTCGTGGTGTTGCCAATCAACAAACGCAGTTCATTGACGCCATTGAGTTCTTCGGCAATGCTCTGGAAGCCCGAGAGGAAAAAGTAGCCGACTGCGAACCGTGCCACTTCGGTGGAGTCGAGGATGACATTGATGTGTTCAACCAACTTTTCGTTTCGATTGTCAATGATGTCGTGTGGCATCTGTTTTTAAGTGCCTCAAAGATTGCCCAGAGTTTTCCATGCTTCATCGTAGTTTTCGAGGATTTCCTCACCTTGCCATGAATTGTAGATGGCTCGCCCGATTTCCTCAAGCATAGATTCATCGTACCACCCGCCTATATTTGCATGTTCCCGTGCGATAGCAATAAAATCTTCGCGGGACTGCGGCTTATGCCGGTTTTTATCTTGGGTTTTGGCACCTGCCAATTTTTGTTCCAGAACGTCGTAAACTTGTTGAATAGTCATGGATCGCAAATCGAGATATCCTACTGTCATCAATAGTCCTGGAATCTTTGTGTCGTCAAGACGGATGGGGAGAATATACTCCCGGTTTTTTTCGATAAAAGCTCTTGCCTGTGCGCTCTCGCGTTCGTGGTTGGGCCACCAATTTCGGGCGTAGTGTTCGGACAGGAACATTACGCAGTATCGTGCCTGGTCTTGATAAACTGATGACAGTTCGTCGTAGAGATTTTTCGCCCAAAGTCGAGGTTTTTCATAGTCGTCGTAAAAGACCCGATAACGTCCCGACGTAAGAAGCTGAGCCAACTGCTTGGCATGGATGCGATCTTCTCCAGCAAAGGATAGGGCGACATCATACTTTTTCATCTTGTGTACTCCTTCGATGAAACTTGAATACTGAGCGCATCATCACGTCAATTTGAAATTGTCCAATTGTCCAATTGCAGTCCGAATAAGCCTTGTAGGCGACGAAAATCGGTATTAGAGGCCACCAGAACTGCATCAAACACTAACGCTGTCGAGGCAATCTAGAGATCGCATTCATCTAACAGCGTTCCCAGTTTTTGAGCCTCACGCTTCATTCTTGCGTAAAAATCGCCTGTCCCTTCAGGAATTGGGTCACATACCAGTCCTGAAAACAGGTTGCCAACTTGGTTTTCCAGAATCCGTCGCCTGCGTTCGATAGGCAATCGTTCGACACCAAACAATATTTCACCACGTACTATCGGGCAGGTGACGGGATAATCATTGACTTGGGCAGATGCGAGGCGTGTCTTCACTTCGACATGATTCGCCATAAGATAACTACATGTTGATGTTTCCAAGAGATACTTTATCATTAATTTTCGGGTTCGCTTGCCTGAAACGGTGTTTTAAATTGTATAGGCTGTTGGTTTTCCTTGATTACCCGAAGTAAGGCTTCCGCGTCTTCCATTGTCACGTCGTACGATTTCTCAACGGCTTCAATGATGCGTTGTGCAATTGGGTTCTTGCCTGCTGTCTTCGGTTCTGGATTCTGGTCTTGGAAAATACACCTCATCGGTTAACCGCGTCTAAGCTTTAACAATAAAGAACAAAAACGCCGCAAACGCAATTTCAATCAAGTAGAAGATGACGAGCGTGACAGAGAAAATGGCCGATAGCCAGCTACATTTCGGTTTACCTCTGTGTTTAAGAAGCTCCATCTGAAAATCGGTATCGGATTGAACTCTGACCTCGTCGTATACTCTTCGAAATAGCCTTTCCTGCCAAAGGAAGTATCCGTCAAGAATCCAGAAGCCAACAACAAAGGGAATTAGGACTAAGCTAAAGTAGGGGCGGTGGACGTAATGGGTGGCGATAAGTGTAGCCGCCGCAACGATGAGAGCAAGGCTCCAGGTTTTGACCCACAAACTATTGCGTCCCAAGCGGTTGATGACGGCCTCGATTATTTTCAAGTGTTCTACGACTTTTTCGGTGCCATTCATGGGTTTGTCGTCCAATACGATGTGAAGGAATAATGCAAATTGCCCTTTGTCTGAATCGCGGATTTTCGCGGATTAAGGGATGTCACGGATTGAGTCAGAGAGGTAGTCGTCATTGTCTACAAGTTTGTTCATGGTGCTACATTAGACCTTTTTTGCGTTTGATTTTGTCTTCCGCCGTGCGCCGTTCGTTAAACTCAATTAAGGATTCTAAATCTTCGATCGCACGTTGTGCAAATTCGCGGAGATGAATATCGTCGCCTGCGATCCACGACTTGAATCTTTGCCTCCAGTATTGAAGTCTTCTGTGTCCCACACTTAATATCCTACTCTTAATGTCCTTCTGGAGATCTCTGTCGATTGCGGAATGCTTTACAATCTCTTCATACAATTCATCTGAAATTTGATCGTCGGGGTATTTTTCTAACAATTGCATGGCTGCAAGTGTATTCTGCCTGCTAGCACTTTGTATGAGGCCCGAGAGCGCCACCCTGAGTTGGTCATTGATTTCAGGTGAAATTCCTGAAATCAGTTCTGCAGCTGCGGTATCATAATTGTAATCCACTTTTTGAAACCATCGTAGAATTTGGTTGACGATCTCGTTATATTGGGGATGATCGCGGTATATCTCAACAAGTTCTTTAAGAAAATGAGGAATGGCGTAGTATTGGAATATACCATCGCGTGCCAGTTGTTTCTGTTTTTCTAAACGGCGTTCAAAAAACTTGACTAATTCAAGCGGCGCCTTCTGAGCGTATTGGGCTAGAATTTTGACGGCGTTATAGTTTAACGCAGGAATATCCACCAACCTCTGCAAAAGCTCTTCAAATACGTCCAGATCCCACTGGCTCAAATCAATCTGCCCTCCAGACCAGCACAGTTGATTTAAGTGATGGCTGATGCTGTTTTGGTCGCTCCTTTTGACAATCTGGCAAATAATATTGATTGCCCTTTCTGGATTCTCTTTATAAATCCACCTGATATCAAACATTATGGCTTTGTCAAGTTCCTGTCTCTGTTTCTTATCCCCCACTTTACAGTTTTGTAGGGTCTCAAAAATCTCCAAATCTCTGGCATTGACAAATTTTTCATTGACTCCCCGGTAAGTTTGTGGGATTTGCAAGAACAGCGTTTGGTCTTCACTCGAAAGCCACTCTCGAACATAGTTGCCAGCAATATCTGGTTGGGATGATTCCCTCATACCTCTTATAAATTCGGAAGTGAATCCCTTTAAAGCATTGTCCCTCGACAAGCTCTTGTCAATCAGGGCTTGAGCGATGTGTGGTTTGATTTTACCGATTTCACGAAGCAGTTGGCAGAAACGAGAAGTGTCATGGTCAGATGTGTAAGGAAATGATTCCGCGATTTCGTTAAGCGTTTCCAGCCATTCAATGAGATTTTCATGTGTTATAGCGTCCCTTATTTCCTTGATTTTATCGTTTATTTCGGTTTGCATCTCGTTGGAGCTGTTTCCATCTCTTCCCCAAAGCAATAAGGCATCTCCCGTTAGAGTTCGGTAAACTTGATATTGATGGGTGGATAGAAGTAAGGATAGTAACGAGTTGACTGCTTTGATATCTTTCGTACCCCAGTCCTTCAGGTGATATGCTTGTTTCTCGATCTCTTGAAGCACTCTCATTTCTGGGAGTGAAGAACGCTTCACAAGCGTGAGATAGAAATCGATCAAAGCCTTGCTGTTGTCCCGAAGCATCCCCTCCATATCTTTTCCGTATTGCCCTATTGACGGGTATTCCGTTGCACAATTTAAAACGCAAATTACTTTAATTTGCTGCGACCCGTGCACTTTGTCAAATATCAACTGTAGCAGGGATATCACGTCTTTTCTTAAACCGATTAAATTGTCCGTAACCACCACGGGCGAAACCGACCACCCAATTCCTTCAGAATCTGCGTAATCACTCCTCATTTTTGTTTGTAATAAGTTCTCACACACTCCAAGGATTAGGGGAAGGTATTTCTCTAAATCTTCCTGTTTCCATTTCTGAGCCTTTCCAAACATCCGTGTCTGTATCGTATAACCACAGCCCTGTTGCCATAGATTCAAGTTATGGGCTGCCGTTGCTACAATTGCTTCGAATGCCTCCTTGCGAAGTGCAGAATACTCCTCCACTTGTGGCTTGTAAAAATGCATCGTAAGAAGCATTTCTAGTGTTTCATCAAAATCCCACGCTATGAGCCCTGAATTCTCCACTATTCTTAGGCACTGGGATAAAACTTCGCAGTATTCTCGGGGCCTGGGTGACCACATATATTCGCGCGTCTTAGGTGGCTTTTCACTTTCCGGTTTGAGTAGATAGTCAATAATCTCTAGTGTCTCATCAGGCACTATCGAGGCAATGATTTCCAATAGCCGCAGGTTATCGGAAAGTTCATCATTGTCCTGAGATTCGACATCCCTCGACAAATCTCGTGCCCATCCCTTCAGGAACCGGTTAGCATGCGCGTTATCCAATTCACGCAGTGTTTTGAAAACTCCCTCAATATTCGATGCTGGTATCTTGGAAAAAATCTCGTCAAAGTCCAGAATTCGAGTGTCTGTGAAGAAGGTTGTCTTGACCAAATATTCTCCAAGCAAATCTGGATACAACCATAAGGTACTTCCATGGCGCTCTAATACAGTGCACTGTTCGAGGTCTCTGCGAAGGAGCCTTTCTGTAATTTTATCAATGTTCATGAGCGATTGGATAAGCAATCTGGTTTCAACATCATCAACGGAGAACGGTTTAAAAAGGAATAGTAACGCTAGATATGGTTCATAATGATTACGATTGACCTGACTGTATTGGTTTAGATCGGCAAGGATAGTTTCCAAGTAATTCCAAATCAGATTATCGGTTTTCAAATCTCCAAACGATTGGACTGGCGTTGTGTTGATTAGGTGAGCGGTAATTCCGATAAGAAGCGGATTTCCTTCACTAATGCCAGGGATGTGTTTTAAGTATTGGTCGAGCAGAGGGTTTTCCAGATTACCTTTTAACAATTCGATTGAAGATTCTATATCTAGAGGAGTCAGTTCAAGTTCTTCCATCAGATAACTAATTTGTTGCTTGACGGCCTCCTTTGCCGTTGAGCGAGTGATTAGAATGAACTTTGTGCGATTCCTTCCAATCAAGATTTCTTCAAAATCCGCTAGATTATCAATAAGGTGTGGATCGTCGAGTACAATTAGACTTTTTCTGTCTTTAGAGATTTCAGGAATGACTTCATCAACGTTCACATGCTGCTTTCTCTGGCTAAACAGTATGTCAATGTTCTTAGTCCGCTCTATTACTCGTTTAAGGGATTCCAACACAAATCGTGTTTTGCCAATGCCACCTTGAGAGTGTATGAGCAAAACCCTGACATCCGCCTGTACAACAAATTCCTCAAGTGCGTTGATGCTTTGTTTTCGAGAGGAAGTCTCGACGAACTTTTCGAGATATATGTGACGGTCTTGTGCTTGCTTAATGTGATTTGATTCAAAAGAATTGAGAGATTGGAAATAGTCATCGGAAATGTTCAGCCATCGCCTTCTAATATAGAAATAATCGCTATTCTGCAAAGCTACTAGAAGACTTTTTTGACCGAAGACATTGGCTTGTACATCGAACTGACTCAATTTTTTCCTGATGTATTCTTTAGGTGATAGTTTATTCCCCTCACCATCATCTAACTCTTTACTGCCTATATCTCTGGTCGTAATGAATATGAATCGAACCAAAACATGGGACTCCTTTTCGGCCCATTGTTGTATGGATTCTACATCACTTTTAAGTTTTCTTACCCAATTCTCTTCTCTACTGTATTCAAGAACGCACAGGCCGCTCTCTAATTCAATAATGTTATCCGCCGGAGAGGAAATTGTGTGGTGTTTCGACGGGTTCCAACCTGCCGAATCAGCCGCGTTGTGTTTAAGGTCTGGTATAAGTGCCCCAGCATAAACCAAGTCATCGCAAAGACCGTGTAACGATTCTGGATCAATGTTTTCCAATGCTTTGATTATGGAATTTAGCTTTAAAGTGGTATTCATAGTATCAGCAGTTGGCGTGAATGGGGCATTGTTTAAATGGTGGATTGTCGGAGGTTAACGGATTTCACGGAGTAGATTTCTAAAAGAACAAATGACAATTATCTTCCCTTCACTTTTTTCCTAAGACTGCAGCGAGTAGTTGCGTTGCTAGACATATGGGACAACCCGTTATATAAGTTTAGGTCTCAATGTCTGTTAGTGTCCTAAAGTTAGCGGGTGTCAATGTCTATTTGGCTTGAGTGTCAGTTGACGATTGGGAAGTAGACTTGTCGGTGGATTCCTCAGGTTCATCCGGATGAGAGCGATCTGGTGCGGGATCATCTCTTTTTTCTTGTGGTACGGGGGGTGGAACTACATGTTTTACCTTAGCACCTTCCGTAATTGGAGCCTCTTCAGTGTGAGTTTTTTCGTTTTTCAAATTCAGCAACCTCCTCATGGTGTGCTTAGTCTAATATTCAATGCAATAAAAAGAAATGTTAAAACAACGGCGGCGATATAGCAAGCGGTAGAAACATAGCTCAACACAGTCGTTATCTGATCTGGAAGATTTTTTTGATTGAGATTTTTTTCTTCTCTAGCGCAAATCGACTCATCAACGCGTTCAATTTCCTTATTTATCGCCCGTTGGCTGGTGAGAAAAGATAATAATGTAGATACAATCGCGATTATAAACAAAATCCAAGAAAGATGCAATAAACACATGCAGATTGCGACCTTCAGTGGAACTACGTTTTTTATAAGTAGTAGCGAAAATCCTAGACCTGCGCTTGATAAAGACAAGATTGATTTGTCTAAAATTTGGGAATTTGATAATTCGCGCCTGAGTAACTCATCTCTTGATTCGTATAATTGCCTCTGGCGCTCCTCGTTCATTATGATTCCTCCCTAACAATGTTGATAATGTTATCATTTGAAATGGTGTGGCGCAGCTTATTTCAAACTCTGCGCCTTGCTCAACCGCGCCTCCACGAGGTTTACAACCGCCTCATACACCCCATCCTGTTCTCCTTGCGTGAAATTAAGGGCATCGAAAACGATTGCATCAAGAGCGCGGCGGTCATCAGATGGCTCCAGCATTTCCAATGAAGATGATGCAAAAACGGCTTCATCGTGGAACACGACTATCGCTGGATCAAGGCAAAGCAACTCTGAAACTTCATAGGTCTGTATTTTCAACAAGCCCTCGCCGAAATTGGACCGACCAGCTATGTTTACCATGAGCTGAAACAGGGATGAATTCAAAGAAACACACAGACTCTGTGTCAAACCTGAATCCGTGTGTATCTCTTGAAAGTTGTCGCTTGTGAAATTACCGTCTTGGGAATAAAGTGTTCTTGCCGTTGAAGAAATCAAATAGTTGAATGCAAGGTGTGGAATCTGCCGTTGTCCTAAATCCCACCACCTTGCCCTCCCTTTGCAACTCCGCCTCTGATCGAACTCTTGCGACTCGCCCCACTCAATGTATGCCAGCGCCGCCGTACTCTCCAAGTCCTCTCTGTCCTTACCGCACATAAACAGCTTGAACTTCAACCGGTTCGGGTCAATGAGGATGCTCTCGCACTCTCGTGGACTTTTGATGACAGGCTTCAGGAACTCCTCCTCAATCCCCCACCGCCGAACCGCGTCGGCATCAAGGTAGAAAAACTCGTTCGCGCCCGTCGTAAAGCCACGGCGCACCTCCGCAATGTCGCCCAATCGCACCAGTTTGTCCCTTCCCTTCTCCAGAATTGTCCAGTAGATGTCGGGCGCGCGGAGGTACTTCCCACCCCACTTATCGCCGGTGTATTTGGCCGGAGTTTGATAGTCGCCGCCCGATTCCAAGAGTTTACGTTGAGGAACGGGAAAGATGCGGTGCTCCGGGGTGTTGGTGCGTTCATTTGCTTTCTCAACCTCCTCAAAAATTACGGGATCCAGCACCCCCTCAAAGGGAGTTTTGAACATTGTAAAGCGTGCCGTTTTGTCCAATCCGGTCCGGCTTTTTTCGTCAGGTGCGGAGAAGAGACAGATGACGGTATTGATGTCGGCGGAAGCGAAGGAGCGCCGCGACAGGTTGTCGATAATCTGCTTGATGTGGCAGTGTTTCAAGAGGAACTCCTGAAGGTCTTTGCCGTAGTCGACATCCAGCCACGAATTGGAGGTGATGAAACAGAACGAGCCTTTGGGGTTGAGGAGGGAAAGTCCGTGGAAATAGAAGTAGATGTAGAGATCGCTTCTGGCGCCGATTTTGTGCGAGACAGCGGAGGGCAGCCTCGCCAAACTAGTGTCCTTCTCGCGTTTGTAGCGGAAGAAGCGCGGGAAGGCTTGATACACCGAACGGGCAAGTTTTGCCTTGTACGCTTTCTTATTATCGGGGTCTACTGCTTCGGCGTGTGGGAGATTTGGGTCGGCGATGTTCTCCTGCCGCACGTACGGGGGATTGCCGATGACGATATCGAAACCGCCTTTATCGTCCGAGAAGATTTCAACGAAGGCGATGTCCCAGACAAATGGTGACGTAGGCGCATTTCTCAAGGCGCCTTGCGCCTCAACAAGACGGTTGCGGTCTACGGTCAACGCCTCAACTTGGTGGTGCCAATCTTGCAATTCACGGTCGGGCTGGGTTGCCTCGGGTATATCGGCTGATTCGCCAAGGGGCAATTGCTGCACGTTAGCGGCATGAATCTTCTCTTGAATGATTCCAATATCGTGGCGAATGGCTTTGGATCGCTCATCAAGGAGATCCGTAAAGAGTTCATATTCCGCATGCTTAACATCAGCTTCAGTCTTGAACTTACAGGTGCTGTCGTTATTGAAGAACTTCAACTTTTGATTTCTCAGTTTGGTGGCTTGGCCTTTTAAGTCTGCAGACACTCCGCTGAGATCGGCGCGGATTTGGGCGAGGTTTATGCCGCCGATTTCCTGAACGAGGCTGTCTCCACAGCGAATGTTGAACGAGAAGTGCGGGAGCAGCGGATCATTTCGCAGTTGGAGTTCGGCGCGAGGAATATCGGCGTCGATGATGAGGGAGAGCCATAGGCGCAATTCCGCCACTCGGCACGCCCACTCCATCACATCCACACCGTAAAGGTTTTCGCCGATAATCGCCTTTTTGCGGTCAAAACTCCTTTCATCGTCCCCAAGTTGGCGATCCGCTCTTTCGCGCAGATCATCAAGCACATGCAGCATCCCGACGAGAAATGAACCGGAGCCGCAGGCGGGGTCTAAGATCGCCAACGTGTTGAGGCATTCATCTAGGGGATTCCAGAGGTTCCTGTCTCGGAGTTGCTGATCCGCAGCCGTTTTGTCGTCCGGGTCAAAGGCGAGAACGGCTTCATAGAGTGCAGATTTGTGTTCCGATCCCAAGTGATTTGTCAGGTTGTCTACAAGCGCCAGTCGGCACATGAGGTCGATCTCGGTGCGGGGGGTGTAGAAGATGCCGGCGTCGCCGCGTTCATCGGTTTCCTCCGAGACGTTAACCAGGCTTTCATACACCTTTCCAATCATCTCGGGATCCACGGCGACCTCTTGATCGAGCGGGCTGTCTTCCGCTATGGTGAAATTGTAGTTTTCTAGGAAATTGAAAATGGTTTTGAAGCGGGAATCCGAGATCTGGAAGTTATGTTGGTTATCAAGAACGTTTTCGGTGAACAGTCCGCCGTTGAGATAAGGTGCTGACCATAGGACATTGTGGATTTCGACCGGTAAATCGCGAAGTGCGCCACCAAGTTTCTTCTTTTCGTTGAAGGCGTGGAAGAATAAGACGTTTAGCCAACCGTTAACGAAAGAATCTGTTGGTGCGTCTGATCTTGTGTAGGTTTCCCAAAATGTCCGCAGAAAGTCGGTGTCGCCGTCAAGCCATTCTTTGCGCTGTATAAAGTAGAGGAACATACAGCGGTTGAGAAACTGCAGAGCGTAATCGTGTGCCCATAGGTTGTCATTGGTCTGTTCCATCAGGTCATTCTGCAAGCGCTGGAAAACGGATTGATAGCTCTTGAAGAACTCGTTTGTTACGGCTTCAACGTCGAAGGCTTCGTCATGGCGGTTTTGAATTTCAAGCGGCGAGTCCAAGGATTCTGCATCCAGCAACGCAATTCGCTCGGAGGCAGTGCGGAGTTTTTGGGTAGGACTTACTGTGATGCGACGGAGGAGGCGGTGTTTCTGCGTAATTTGTTTGACATTGACAAAGTGCCAGTCGGTTTGTTCATTGTTGCTGAAGATGAATAAAGCGCGGGGGTAAGAATCAAGAAGGCGGGAGATGATGGGACGTTCCGCGGTGAGGAGGAGGCACTCCGAGTCGAGACGGGTGTATATCAGATGGAAATCGGAGTTTTCTCCGCCAGTCGCGAACAGGAGCGGATCGTCCACCGTGTTGGATGTGTCGGTTTCAGTCCAGTTTTCACGGGAGATTGAAGCGTTTTCGTAGGTGTAATTTAATTCGGTGCAGAAGAGTTGTCTGAGGGGTTCGATTCCGTGAAGGTCTTGAAGGAGGTCGAGGATTCTTTGTTGGTCTGGCTGGTCTTGTGGCATGGAGGGTTTCAAGTAGTGTTTTCAGGAGTTTGAGGAATAATTTTGGAAACTGCAAGAGCCAAACCTGCAGCAATCTGCCTCATTTTTGCCTTGGGAACGGTCGCTTGGAGCAGAAGATTTCCGTGGTACGGATTATCGTTTAAGGGACTTCGTTCATACGAAAGTAACCCTCTAATTGCTGGGCGCCTGTTCAATCTGTCTATTTCAGAACGAGGAAGCACTGCAACTCCCGCGTTAAACTGCAGGTTGCCATTATCCCTCTTTTGGTTCAATGTAAAATCTATAACAATCTCATTATCCTCCCAGTTTATGGATTGCTCAATGAACCCGTCATCTCGAGTCTGCTTAAAGTGGAAAAGGTGTGAACCTACAGTTGATTCATCAATCACAAACTCTTTATTCGGGATGCCCTTGATGCCATTGTCTGGGAAATTCATGTCGCTTGCAACATTGCGTTAGTAGTAAGGGGGTACTCTTGCCGGTCAAGACCCAAATCGGCAAAACAGATTGGATGCTACGGCAGTTTAAGCAAGTGTCAATATAAAATTTATCTCCGCATCAACTAAGAAAAGTAGGATTGGCTGAATTTGTCAATCCAGCAGGAGCCTCCGTGCCGTAATGCGCCCAAGGGTTACGGCATACGGAGTATGCCTACTACATGTTAGGAATTTGAAACAACGAAATTCACAAGATGTAACATTAGGTCTTGGGTTTCTAATTCGTTTTTGGGTATGTCTCCTGCTAGGTTAATGTCCCCCAATCTTGCGTTGGATACCAAATACCAGCTTGATTCAGACGGTATTGGTTCTACTCCGAATCCTATTCTAAAATCGTCGAAAATCCATTCGATTAATAGCGAATCGTCCTCTACATCAAAAGCATGTAACCTAGGTAGATGTCCCAAGTCAAAGCCTCGAGTTTGGAAGAACAGAATTGATTCGGCAATAATCTGTAAAATTTTTCTACACTCACTAGCGACCGTATCATCTTTGACAGTTGCCACAGTTGTCCAGGCACGTATAATCAGATCTTGTACCGGCAATGGTGGAAACCGCAAATCGGCGTGTCCGCTATATGTTTGATCTTTATCCTCTAACTCGTCCAAATCCGAGAATTCATCTTCGGAGAATAGCGAGGACATAATTCCTGAATTTGTTTCATGAACAAAATCTTGAATATAACTCATTATAATTGAGGTTCCATAGATTGGTGGAGGCGTTCGGTAATGCACCACTGGAATAGTTTTGAGGCGTGCTGATTGAAATCGTCAAACCCGCTAAGTGCCTCATCTATTGACGTTTTCTGCGCGTTGAAAAAGTCGCTATCAATCACATAGCAAATTTCGTCTGTCTCTCTATCCCGTGTCAACCGAGTAGACACGCGGACCGCACTGTCTATGTCTGGTAGAGAAATCTCACATACACTCTGTAAATCCTGCACATTCTGGCTTGTCTCCGAATCAGCCAGTATGCCTAGCACCTGTGGCTTGAGTAGCTTTGACCAATCAACACCATCAAGACCCAATGCTGATCGTTTGATGACATTCTTGTACCTTAATCCGATTCGCGAGAAGTGTGACGGAGAATAAACAGATATAAAGGCTTTTAAGGGGATATCGAGTCTCCTCTTAAAATCTTCCCAGACGCTGTACCCATCGGTAGTAAGGGCTAAAAAAGTGCGAGTCAGGTTAATATTCCATTGACCGTCTTCCGTGGAGAATTCATGATTCTTCATACTATCGGTAGGTTGCATCCGTGTGTCAGGTTGAGACCTACTTGGTTCTTTCGCACGTAAAGACCACTCCAATCTCCAACTGGTTTTTTCCGTATAGTTGGGAAACTCTCTGTTGACGTGTTCTTGGAATGCCACCGGTAGTTCCGCGTCAATCCTCAAGATTGGAGGGAATTTTAGCTGGCACATGACTTGATCAAGCACGTTTTTCTTATAAATGATTCTCTTGACTTCTGCAAATGGCATTCTCCACTCCGGGTATCGGTTATGAACTGAGGCATGTCTAACGGCGTGTTTTTGAGCAATGTGGTGCGTTTGTTGAGTACATTGGGCATGATTGCGAGATACTGTGTACTACTTCGGCTTTATGTTTTCCTTTAACGATTCGGTAAAAGTTTTATTTTACGTATACCCCCCTTTTTCAAATGCGTTACTGTCTTCGTCTTTACGAGAGTCTATAATGATATTCAAAATAACTGTAAAGATCCATATTCATTATACGATAACGAACAGTCAAGTCAAGAAATTTGAATAAATCCATATGTAGCGGAGTGGGATTCGGTTGGATCTTACCGAACTGCCTCCCAGTAGTCCAGTTTCTGGGCATACTGCGTAACCGGATATAGGATTCGATTCGTTAGAATTTACGTATTGAAACGGATGAGAATCATCATCTGAATGTGTGGTGATAATGCATCCACCGCTGTGGAAGCATGCCTGAATGAGGTCCATTCCATGAATAAAATCTGTTACCGGTAAATGGAAGAAAGGCAAAAAATGAGAATTGTAGCAATCTTAGCGTTGGCATTATTAATGGCTTGCAGCGAAATAGCCGAGATATATGAGGAGTTTGGTGATCATGGAGAAGAGGACATACAACAGGAACACACCGAAATTCTAACGATCGGCCCCTTCACCATGACGTGTTACGGGCCATTTGGACAGGACTGCCTCATGGAATACAACGAGGAAGCGGGACGCTGGCACTTTTTCTACGACGACATTGAGGGTTTCGACTTTGAACCCGGGTATATCTATACGCTTGAGGTGAGATTGGAGGGCCGCGGCACCGAGATTCAGGATGTGGGACGGTACTCGTATCACCTCATAATGTTGCTGGATAAAGCGAAAGCGCCGGATGACTTTGATTACGCGAAAAACGAGAAGCCTTAACTTTCCGGACGTGAATCGGGAGTGAAAAATGGTGTGGTAGGACTGTTACAAACCAAGTGGTACAGCGAAGAGAATGCATCACAAGCAATTGGGGGAGAGATAAAATGAGAATTGCTTCGGTCCTTGTCCTGGCGTTATTGGTGGCTTGCGGCGAGGAACACACGGAGGTTTTAACGATTGGACCCTACACAAAAAGGTGCCAAGGTTTCATTGAACAAGACTGTTATATGGAATTCAATGAGGAAGCGGGACGCTGGCACTTTTTCTACGAGGCGATTCAAGGCTTCAAGTTTGAACCGGGATACATCTATACGCTTGAGGTGAGGTTGGAGGACCGTGGCACCGAGATTCAGGATGTGGGGCGCTACTCGTATCACCTCATACGAATTTTGGATAGAGTGAAAGCGCCGGATGATTTTGATTACGCCAAGAACGAAAAGCCTTAGAGCCTGATTGAAAAGTACATTTTGTAAGGTGCGCACTGCGCACCAGCCTTAAGAGCCCCGGAGAGGCGACAGGTTTATGGCAGGAAATCACAAAAAACGTGTCTTCAAATGACTAAGAATGGCATTGCTACCGACTTTTCCAACAGGTTCTTAACTTACGAAACTGGGTCATAATTTATACGGGGGTTACGGCATACGGAGTATGCCTACTACTTTGCTTAAAAAAAGTCCGAAAAAAGATTTGACAATCACTATGTCACAAGATATAATATGGGTTGGTGTATGCGTCTTTTGTGTTGAGATTGAGTCTCAAAGTCAATAGTTGCTGAACGTAGACAATAGGTTGCGCCGCAATTTTGGAATCACATGATACTGAGTCTCAATATCATATTATGCAATCGTGTGTTGGCCAAATGCGAGTTCGTCCGAAATCATATTTCAATCTGAATCCTCAATGCTCTCAAACTCGGCATGTCGGTTGATTGGTTCACTCGCAAAAAAACGCTATATAATACGTTTCTAGATTGAAACCCATATTTAGAATCATCGTTATTCGTATCAACCGTATGTGTATTTGGCGCAATGTGAATCAGGCGTTTGCCTCGGCTTCATCGCCGCCAATTTGCCGTGCCAAGTAATTTTCGTAACCCATTTGGCTAATCTGGTCCAGTTGGGCTTCAATCCAGTCAACGTGATCCTCTTCATCTCGGAGGATTTCTTCCAACAGTTCCTCCGAGCCAAAATCTTTCAGAGTATGCGCAAGTTGAATCAACTCGTTAAGCCGTTCGATGGCTTCCTTCTCAAGGGCGCAATCGTTTTCCAGCATCTCCTTAACGGTCTTGCCAATTTTGATATCGTAATATCTCGCCATGTTGGGCATTCCATCCAAGTAGAGAACCCGTGCAATCAATTTTTCGGCGTGCCTCATCTCGCCGATGGAATGTTCTCTAATGGCAGTGTGAAGACGCTCATAACCCCAATTTTCGCACATTTCCGAATGCGCGAAATATTGGTTAACCGCGGTAAGTTCCGACGTTAATACTTCGTTGAGCGCTTCGATTATTTCGGGGTGACCGTACATAATTTAGACTCCTTTTCAATCGGGTATTTGTCAGGTTAAGTATAATCTTTACATGACGCCGCATATAGGTAAAGCATAGTTTAGAAATGTGTGCGATGTCAAGCAAAAGTGAGGGAGGAAAGAATTCCGCACACTCGATTCGACCGTTCAAGTCAAAGCAATTTCGAAATCCAAGTTCCTTTGACATCCGAATTGAGTGGAATTCCTTAAGACATAAACTTATGCCTTTACAAGTTCAATCAGCATCGGTGAGTCAAGAAGCACCTCGATACGTGAAAGTGGCAGAGGTGGACAACGTGACCCCCGGAAATAGTGTCGCGGTAAAGTTGGAGGGGAATTTCATCGGAATCCACAACGTCGAGGGCGAGTTTTTCGCTATAGACAATATCTGTCCCCACGTTGGCGGCGTCTTGCACGCGGGCAAACAGGAAGGCGGCGTGATTGTTTGTCCAATCCACCAGTGGAAGTTTGATGTGAAGACCGGAAAATGCATTTGGCCCGGCGAATGCGAATTGGCTACATTCCCTCTGAAGGTGCGCGGAGGTGACATTCTGGTTGACCTCGACTCGCCAAGTATCCCACCGAAACAAAATCGCTTCTACGCGTGTGTTACTGACACGGTCGAACGATCCGAATCGATAAGATGGAGGTCACGGAGTTGAGGTTAATTGCGATAGTAATCAGTCTTCTCACGGTTGCAGCGATATGCGGTGCGGTAGATGCCAAAGAACTGACACTCTATTCCGGTAGAAGCAAGAGCCTCGTTGAACCGATTCTTGAGAAATTTGAGATTGAGACTCAAATTAAGGTAAAGGTGCGTTATGGCGGCACGGCGGAGCTTGCGGTTGCGCTGCTGGAAGAGGGAGAGAATAGTCCCGCAGATCTCTTTTGGGCTCAGGACGCAGGCGCGCTCGGTGCGATCAGCAAGCACGGTCTATTTCAACAACTGCCAGACACACTCCCTTCAAGGGTGCCGGAGAGATTCCGTGATTCCGGAGGAATGTGGGTGGCTACGAGCGGACGCGCCCGCGTCATCGCATACTCTTCCGATCAAGTTACAGCCGATGATGTGCCCGTTAGCATCTTCGATTTGACCGATCCAAAGTGGAAAGGTCGGGTTGGATGGGCGCCGCAAAACGCTTCCTTCCAAGCATTTGTAACAGCGATGCGCGTTGGAATCGGGCAAGACAAGACCGAGGAGTGGTTGCGTGGAATGGAGGCAAACGACACGAAAAGTTATGCCAAGAACACGCCGATTATTAAGGCGCTTGCCGCGGGTGAGATCGATCTCGGTTTGCCGAATCACTACTACTTATTGCGATTCAAGAAAACGGATTCAGAGTTTCCGGTCGAACAGTTTTTTTTTAAATCCGGCGATCCGGGAAATCTGGTCAATATCGCAGGCATCGGACATCTGAAAACCAGCCACCATCCCGAAGAAGCTCTCGCCCTAATTCAATTCTTGCTTTCTTCCCAAGCACAGCAGTTTTTCGCCAGCGAAGTCTTCGAGTATCCAATAACCAATAGCGCAGTTCCGCACCCAAATCCTAAACTGGTACCTCTTCCGGAACTTCTGGAACGGACACCGACCATCAATCTTGGTGATCTTGATGATTTAGACGGAACCCTTAAATTGCTGAGGAAGGTAGGAATCTTGTGATTTTTCACAAGGTTGGGCGATATTTGCGGTGGTACTTCGTCCTCCCGACCGTTATTGTTGGTTCAGGCGTGCTCGTACCGTTTGCGTATTTGGTGCTCCGAGCTACCGACGCCGAAGCTAGCGAGTTGGTCGAGATTGTTTTTCGCTTACGGAACCTTATACTCTTCGGCAACACGGTTTTACTCGTCGCCGGTGTCGTCATCGTCGACATTCTTCTGGCATTACCTGCCGCTTGGTTAACCAGCCGAACTAATCTCAAGGCTAAGCGTTTTTTCACGTTGATGGGTGTGTTTCCGCTGGCAATTCCCAGCTACGTGATGGCATACGCCATTCTGGGTTTGGGCGGCAGGGACGGGGCATTTGCTCAACTGTTCGGTGACAGTCTCCCTCGACTGAGCGGATACTGGGGAGCATTGGTTGCACTCAGCTTTTATACATTTCCTTACTTTTTTCTAAATCTACGTTCGGCACTGCTCGGGGTTGATCCGGCGCTTGAGGAATCTGCCCGCAGTCTCGGCTACCGGCGTCGGTGGGTATTCTATTACGTTCTTATCCCTCAACTACGCCCCGCGCTGTACGCCAGCGGATTGCTCGTCGCACTGCACGTATTGGGTAATTTCGGTGTTGTCTCGCTGATGCGGTTTGAGACGTTCAGTTACGCGCTCTACTTGCAATTGGCTTCTTTCGACCGCATCTATGCGGCATGGCTGGCTCTAATGCTGCTCGCTTTGGCGGGATGCCTTCTTTATGTCGAAGCGCGGCTATTACGAGGCAAGCGTTTTCATAGAGCGGGAATTGGCGGCGCTCAACAGAGAACACTCATCCCAATTAGAGGATGGGGGAAACTCTCTTACCTCTATCTCGCTGCTTTGATTTTCGGCTGCGTAGCGGTTCCAACTGTCACGATAGTATCGTGGCTGATCAGAGGACTCGATTCGGTGTCGATCGAAAACCTCGTCAAAGCCGTGTTGGGTTCCCTTGGGGCTGCCGTACCAGCCGCTTTTCTGAGTACGGCGGTGATGCTCCCGATAGTGTATTTGGGAGTTCGTCGTCCTTCCGCTTTGTCTAGGGGGTTGGAGCGTCTCGCCTATATCGGCTATGCCATTCCGCCGCTGGCATTCGGTCTGTCTCTGATATTCTTTGTGCAGCGGGCGATTCCCGGTCTCTATCAGACGTTATGGCTTCTCATTTATGCGTACACGATACATTTCATGGCTGAAGCCATCGGTCCCGCACGCAGCACCATGTATCAAGCTTCGCCCGATATTGAGGAAGCGGCGCGTTCGCTCGGTTATTCGAGGTTAAACGCATTCTTCAAAGTCATCTTTCCCTTACTTATCCGAGGACTCACGGTAAGCACTGCATTCGTGTTTCTCTCCGCTATGAAAGACCTTCCGATCGCCTTCTTGCTCAGGCCTATAGGATATGAGACGTTAGCGTTGAATGTTTGGAGCAACACCTCCGAAGCCTTATTTGCGGAAGCGGCTCCATACGCTCTACTTATGATAATCTTCGCCGGGCTTTTTGTAAGTCTCTTGCTTGTTCGGGAAAGGAACGTGCATGAACAGCCTGCTTAGCCTTCACAACGTGACCAAACATTTTGCACCGCTTCCAGCGCCGGTCGTGGATGATGTCAGCTTCGAGGTGAATGCCGGCGAGATTTTTGCCTTACTGGGTCCCAGCGGATGTGGCAAAACGACGACCCTGCGCCTGATTGCAGGGTTTGAGCGCGTCAATTCAGGCGAAATCCAATTAGCAGACAAATGTATCGAAAGCCCGTCAATCCATGCTCCACCCGAATCACGAAAGATTGGCCTCGTCTTTCAGAACTACGCGCTTTTTCCGCATCTAAATGTTTTGGACAACGTCACATTCGGCTTGAAGAAATTACCGCCGAAAGTCCAGTTGGATCGAGGATTGGAAGTGTTGGAAATGGTCGGTCTTGCCGAATTCCGAGATCGCAAACCGCACGACCTCTCTGGCGGCGAACAACAGCGCGTCGCACTGGCTCGTTCCATCGCCCCAAGTCCCAAACTCATTCTTCTGGACGAACCGTTTTCCAATCTTGACGCCGGGTTGCGTCAGTCCACCCGCAAAGAGGTGCGAGAACTGCTAAAAGATGCGGGGATGACCGCCATGTTGGTCACCCATGATCGAGAAGAAGCGCTCAGTTTCGCCGATCGCGTTGCCATCATGGAAAACGGCGGACTTGAACAGACCGGAGCGCCAGAAGCCATGTATAATCGCCCCAAAACGCCCTTTGTGGCAGAATTCCTCGGTAAAACCAACCTCATACCGGGCGATGCGCGCGGCGATTGCGCCGAAACCCGTTTAGGAAGGTTCAAACTTGATTCTCACGCCCAGGGCAAGGTGCTGCTTTCAATAAGACCGGAGCACTTGGAAATGATTCATGCTACCGCGGGCGAGAAGAACGCCAAGTTAGGCAAAATCGTCGAGCGTGAGTTTAAGGGACACGACCTTACCTACCGGGTACAGATCGAAGGCGAAGACTACTTCGTGCAGACCGATTACCGTTGCCCATACCAAATCGGAGATTGGGTGCAACTCAAGGCGGTTGAACCTGGGGTAGTGCTGGGTGCGTAACGGCTACGCTGCGAGAATCGCCGCGATTTGGGGACGTAGCATCCGTGGAAAGGGCGGCTATTGGAATTCGGGTGCGGCATCAGCACAGTTCGATGCTATCACGCTCTACCTCGTGTTGGAACACATACCTGAATTAGATCCGTTTCCCAGTGAGATACGACGGATTTTGAAGCCCTCGGGGGATGAAAAAGCAGGAGGCAGCACCGTCATCGAAGTTCCGAACGGTGACAGTTTGCACAGCCGCTTTCAAAAAGCGGATTGGCCTTATGTCAATCCGCGCGACCACCTGTACTATTTTTCTGCTCAGTCCTTACCGAGACTGCTTAGGAAGCACGGTTTTCTCAATGTTACGTTGGGGAAACCGAAGCGCGTCAGCCCCGCGTCGGGTGTCCATTTCACAATGCGCCGGATAGCGACCATCGCACTCGTCCAGTTTCATTTAAGCACAGTGATACGAGTGTATGCACGCTAGTAGACGAGTTCTACAGTAAGAGAATAATACAGTAACGAGAGGATCAGCCCCAGAGCTTTCCAAATGTATCCCATACCTTTTCGAGGCGCCACGCGACAAATCCAACTCTGACACATGTATACTAAATGGTTTATTTTCCAAAAAAATATGGTTAGTGTTGGGTGCCGGTGCGGTTAGAAACCGCACCTACCGACGTGGTAGAACAGTTTCTTGTGCCAGTCTCGTAAGCATTAAATTCTTAGCGAATAGACCACTAAATGGTTTATTTTCCAAAAAAATATGGTTAGTGTTGGGTGCCGGTGCGGTTAGAAACCGCACCTACCGGCGTGGTAGAACAGTTTCTTGTGCCAGTCTCGTAAGCATTAAATTCTTATCGAATAGACCACTAAATCACTCCGCTAATATAGTTCGGGCACATAAGTTTGATCAGATCTCGGAGGGCGGATATAATGTTGGTCGGACTGCAGCGGCGGAAGTTCCATCGATTCAAGCCGTAAATCCTCGTATGGGATCCGGCTCAAGAGGTGGGCGATACAGTTCAACCGCGCCCGGCGTTTATCGTGCGATTCAACCACGAACCACGGTGCCTGTTTAATATCTGTATACTTGAACATGTCATCTTTGGCTCTTGAGTAATCAACCCATTTCTTGCGCGCCTCCAAATCCATCTCGCTAATTTTCCACCGCTTACTCGGATTTTCAATACGAGACTGAAAGCGGCGCGCCTGTTCGTCGGCATCTACGGATAACCAATACTTAAGCAGGACAATACCTGAACGCACCAACATGCGTTCGAACTCCGGACACGAACGCAAGAATTCTTGGTATTCTTCATCGGTACAGAAATTCATTACGCGTTCGACACCGGCCCGGTTGTACCAACTGCGGTCAAAGAGTACCATCTCTCCGGCTGCAGGAAGATGGGGGACATATCGTTGGAAATACCACTGGGTTTTTTCACGTTCCGTTGGCGTTCCTAAGGCGACGACTCGACATATACGTGGATTCAGCGCTTCGGTAATCCGCTTAATTGTGCCGCCCTTTCCCGCCGTGTCTCGCCCTTCAAATATTACGACGACCTTCAACCCCTTATTCTTGATGTGCTCTTGCAACTTGATTAGCTCAAGTTGAAGCCGCGCCAGTTCCTTCTCATAGAACTTTCGCTTTAGCGTCCTCTCCTCCTTCGTTGGATTCTCTCCTACTATGTACGTACCCTCGTTTGCGAGTTGCTTTCCGTCTCTCGCACCAGTTTTCTGTTCTTTATTTGATCGAGATTCCTTCTTTTTCGACATAATCGTTTCCTCTTTGAATTAGCTCAAGATTTATTAAAATGGGACTCATACGTCTCGCGTTTCGGAAAGCTAACGTTGTCCTCGCCAAAGCCGCAATCCCTGTCTCAGAGATCCCGTTTGAACGTCCCTGTGCACCGCCATTTTAATCTTAGTCCAATCCGCACTTGATCTGTTGAATACAACTTCCGCCTTTGCATTCTTTTGGTAGTCTAAACAGGTGTCGTATACAAGGCGTAGCATGTCCGACGAATCGAAATCAAGATAGCAATCACCTAGATTTTCCATATAGCTTATTTCGCCTTCAGACTGATTCATCAACTCTGCCAGAGACCTTCGATCCATACCGGTGAGCTGCAACCTGAATGACAGCATGTCGTTACCGGACAGGATATCGTGTCTTGATTTCATATCACTTCCTATTTCGTAAAATGTACGTGGATTATCGATAACAGATTAAACAGAGATTAACTGTTTAATCCGCCGGTCTGGATTTGCCAATCCAGACCAAGCGGTCGGAGAACACACCGAGTAGGGAAGTACCATGCTAATTCCGACGAATCGAGAGTTTCCATGCCCGGTGCGGACGTGCAATGAATTGCACGACAACAAACCGACGTCGGCGGTATAGATTGATGGACTAAACAGTTACCCACAATCTAACAGATTGTGCTACAGAAGCGTGTCATTATTCACAGGCATGTGTATTTATTATCAGATGTCCGGATGATGATTATGCCACTCGGTTGCTTGCTCATATGTATGCCCGACCTGACACAATAGAGGCTCCGACAAATGATGACCGACGAATTGAATACTCAAGGGTAGCCCGTTACTGTGCATACCACACGGCAGCGATAACGTCGGAGCACCGTTGTAGTCGAACGGAACGGTAAATCGTTGGTTCTTCGGTTCACGCCGCTCTGGCATGTGACCGTATAACTCGTCTGGCGTGACTCGATGCGCGGGCCCCAGCATCGATGGGCACGCAAGCAGATCTATCTTCTCAAATTCCCGTTGCAGAAGTCCCGTACAGGCAGCGCGCAGCGTGTTGGCTTTGGCATATTCCACCCCGGTCACCGCCGCCCCAATGTCCAGCCAATCGCGAAACCAGGCGCCGTAATCCACTCTCTTGGAGGGGTAGGTTGCCTCATGTGCCGCAACCGCCTCCGCTGAACACAGCGTTGTCCACGCAGCGACGTATTCGTCCATGTCCGGGAGTTTCACCTCAATTATTTTGGCGCCAAGATCTTCCAGCACTTGCACACCAGATGCTACCGCCTCAGCCATTTCGGGATCAACATCTTTGCTGGCGTAATTTGAATCGAAACCAATACGAACGCCTTTTACACCTTTATCCAGTTCTTTCAACATCCGTGGCACGGGGCTGGGTAGAGATGTCGGGTCGTTGGCGTCGAGTCCGGCGATTGCTTCAAGCATTATGCCTGCGTCGGCAACACTTCGTGTCAGGGGGCCAACATGATCAAGCGATTGGGCAAGCGGCAACACGCCGTACCGGCTAACTCGACCCCACGAAGGTTTCAAACCGACTGTCCCACATGATGCAGCGGGAAAGCGGATTGAACCACCAGTGTCACTTCCGAGCGAGCCAAAGCAAAGTCCGGCGGCCGTCGCAACGCCGGAGCCACTTGATGAAGCGCCCGACCATCGTTCCGTGTTCCACGGATTGAGCGGAATATCAAACTCAGGATTGTAGCCGCCCATTGCGCCTTCAGTGAGATTGAGTTTACCGAGGAGCACGCCTCCAGCCGATCTCAGCCTTGCGACGACTGTAGCGTCAAAATTGGGAATGTGATTGACGAGTGCTTTTGAACCACCCATCGTGCGCACGCCCATTGTGAAGCAGAGATCCTTGACTGCAATTGGAACACCGTGGATTGGTCCGCGATACAAACCCGATGCGATTTCATCCTCCGATTTCTTCGCTTCAGCGATTGCATCGTCTCGCATGATAGTGGCATAGCTTTTTAGACGGCGGTCGAGTCGATCAATCCTATCAAGCAGATGTGTTGTAATGTCTACGGGCGAGATTTGTTTCGATTTTATGAGTTCAGCAATTGTTGAAATCGTGCTGTAGTGAAGTTGATCCGAAGCTGCTTTCACGTTCGCGCCCTTCTCTCCGCCATCAGTTGGCATTTTCGACAAACGGTACCGGTCATTCGCCAAACATAGGACACGGAGGATATCGTTTGGCACTGATCTAACGGTAAATCTGAAGAAATCAACATCATTTTCATGCCATAAAATCGGCGCTCGGTATTAATGTTACCCAAGTTTCCACCTTTGTAGCACAAGGATTGCCTATCGCTTTGGGATCTATATGGCACTCCCTGGCCACTCGGTTAGTTGCTCACTTGATCTGTTAGATTATGCTTGGGATGCACAAACTAACAGTTTGTGCTACATGGGCTCCACGATTAATGGACTATTCTCAATGATACCCGACGGTGCATGTCTAAAATCTTGTCAGTAGCAACTTGCGTTAATGTTACCCACACTTCTCTTTCAATTCGGTTAGAATCTGGCTGATGCCTTCCTTCACCGTTTCCTCAACTGACGGATCCAGCGGCGTATTCGTATGAGGTGCAATCCCGTGGCCGCCGGTCAGTCCCGGGAGTTCGTAGTCTCTCTTCATGCCAACGTAACTAACGCTGAAGTTGATATAGCCGAGAACCACGGTATGAGCAAATGGTGATATCTCGTCCGCGTATAACTGGTATTCGCAGAACATCTCGCCGGGCAGTAGCAACAGACACAGATCCGGGCCGACGGCGAAAGCCTGCATGGGCAACTCTAGATACTCCCGCTCCCCACGCTTAGCCATATCCAAGAGACGCTCGATGTTTCTCGTTCCGTAGTCGGGTCCTGTCGGGTCATGTAGGATTGGATCTTTGAGCCACGCCTCACACTCCGCGACAGTCGGCAGCCGACGAGGCAAACTCAAGGTCATGGCATGGCTCCTAATCGGTTTAGGTGTGACATGGGTCATATTGTCTAGCGCGTGCTTTGTGGAAAACGCCAATGAGAGGCCTGCGGTGTCACATGCGTTCCGATCTCCGCTCGCGCGAGGATAGGCGTTAACATTACCACCGCACCCTTGAGCGAACATCAGAACTCCCGGCGGATCGCCTTCTGCCGAAAGCAAATTCTTCAAATGTTCGACTGCATAACCTGGATAGTCAGGGCCAAGGACAGAGTGAATCCCGTTCTTCCAGTCGTAGTGCACAATTACCGGATGGGCTGCGTAGGAGAACATCGCGCAAATACGATGCCCGTCTTCCCCAAACACACCGATTACATCGACCCACGGAACGACCGGTCCATCCAGATTGACGCCATGTCGGATACGACCATCCGCTTGCATTTCGCGACGGTTAAAGCCGATCTGTGCCGGAGCCCGTCCCACATGCAACGTTGCCGGCTGCACCGCCATATATGCGCGTTTTACAGTCTCGGCAATGTGACCAACCAGCCATCTGTCCCAAGCAGCCAACTTGCCGATGTCTCCACCCAACCACTCCTCATAAGGTATGTCAAGTTCAGCGGTTGAAGGTTGATCTTCCTCCCTCCACGCGCCGACCGGTCCCAGCGCGTTATGGGAATGACTGTAGTTGAGGAAAATGCGGTGCGTGGGGATTCCGGTAGCCCTGCAAATTGCCCTCAGAACGATCTCATAGTAGGCGCAACCGAATTGATCGAGTGAAATAATGACGAAATGCCCCGCACCGTTCTCTTGCGTGGCAGCGTCGGAGTTATCAACCAATACCAATGCGCGGGCATATAAATCTTCGTATACCTCAAGTTCTGTCGTAGGGGTGATAACATTCTCGGCAGCACCAGCCATCAATGCAGCGCTACTTATGCGAGAAGGAGATACAGTTGAAGTCGAATCCATATTGTCTTATTGTTCATTCTTTAGTGGTTTATTTTCCAAAAAAATATGGTTAGTGTTGGGTGCCGGTGCGGTTAGAAACCGCACCTATCGGCGTGGTAAAACAGTTTCTTGTGCCAGTCTCGTAAGCATTAAATTCTTAGCGAATAGACCATTTAGTTTCCATCCGGCAGGGTCATGAGTTGCCGAATTAGGCGGACATGAACAACCTCAGGGCTACGGTCAGTTCAAAACTGGCCACGTGATCAGCATTGACAGGAATCTGCGAAGTCATGTAAAATCGCGTCGAATCAATCTAAAGACACCCATGACACTATTAACTGTTGTTCTGGTTCTTCTCTCCGCGCTTTTACACGCCCTTTGGAATTTCTACGCAAAATCCAGCAAGTCGACCCAGATTTTCTTCTTTTGGATTGGCATCTTCACACTCTGTCTGACGTTCGCAGCCTTCGCGATTCGAACGCCCATTATCCCGTCACAAGTTTGGGTGTATATTATTGCCTCCGGTCTAGTCCACTTCGGTTACTGGTTCTCCCTGAGCCGCGCCTACATGCTAGGCGAGATCTCGTTTGTATATCCAATTGCACGATCTGCGCCCGCATTTGTCCCTCTCTTTGCGTTTCTATTCTTGGACGAATCAATCTCGGTATTGGGACTAATCGGCATCCTCTGTATGGTGTTGGCAATCTATCTTTTCCAGCAACGCGGAAAAGAAATCACATTCAGAACAATTCTGCAATATGTACGGAAACCCGATTCAATATGGGCATTTTCGACACTTGGCACGGTCATAACATACTCCTTGATTGATAAGCAAGGAATGACAGTATTCTACGCACATTCCAATAAATCGGTTATTTGGGACGCGATGACCTATTACCTTGCCGAGGGATGCATTGCGCTGGTGCTCTACAATGCCTACATTCTTCTTCGGTTTCGATGGAGACAAATTGCTGAAATTGGACGACGAGAGTGGAAGCAAGTGATTACGGCGGCTACATTGGCGATGGTTTCGTACACATTGATTCTTTTCCTCCTGATGACCGAAAAGGTCAGCTACATCGCTGCGCTTCGACAATTCTCTGTCATCTTTGCGGTGCTGCTCGGCAGTTTCAAGTTATCCGAGTCCGGTTTAAGGCTACGATTAGCCGGGGCAGCACTGATGGTGTTTGGAATGTATCTAATTGCGATGGCGGGATAGAGAAAAGGAAATCAAACAAACGAAACAACCGATTGTTGATTCACCGTGAATCTTTTCGCCATTTTCTAAACAGAATCCTCGTCCGATGTATTGGTTGGCGTATCCGGTTCATCACCTTCTTCATTCGTACTGTCGGGCGTTGTGACTTGTAGAAACAAATCCTCTAAGTTCACCTCAATCTCTGCCATACTGTCGGAAAACACCAAGCCGCCTTCCGCCAAGATTATGACATGATCGCAAATAGAAGCTACTTCGCTAGGGCGATTCGTGGCGGTTACGATCGTCTTTTCCATTGCGGCAAGCTCCTGAATCAGGCTAGTCATCTCAATCTGCCCACGCACATCCAAGCCGGCAAACACATCATCAAACAGCCAGATATCGGGATCGTGTAGAAACGTCTTGGCAAGACAGAGCCGCCGTTTTTCGCCTTGGGAAAGGGAAGCAATTTTCCGATTGGATATCGTAGCGATCTCCATCAGATTCAGCACGTCCTCAATCGCCGCGGGAAGCTGGTTTTTTTCCAATCTGTACGCAGCCGCGAAAAAATTTAGGTATTCAGCAACCGAGAGGTGTGGATAACCATCGAATGTTTCCGGTATGTAGCCGATACATGGCCGCACGGCTTTAAGATTTGCAAACGCATCCTGCCCGGCAATACTAACGGTGCCGCTGCTAGGTTTTGTTAACGTCGCTAAAATTCTGAGTAGCAGCGATTTTCCAGAGCCGTTTGCACCAAATAAAGCAAGGTTTTCGCCTGATTCCACACGAAAGGTTAGGTCGGTGAAAATTGTATTTCCTTCGACTGATTTGGACAGATTTTGGACATCAATCACATCAATAGACTCCGCAAATGTAATGCAAATCGAAAAGTAACGTCCGCCTGAAACAACCCAACCGCACGTGACCTCTATCGCCGCAAGGCATACTGATATTCTAGCAAAGACAGCGAAGTTTCGCAAGTGCTCGCTATACTTCATGACCAACGGAGAGGCGGAACGTCAATAAATAAACCGAATCGGACATGAAGAAACGCCTTTTGAGAATCCACAAAAACTTTAGTGGTCGTTGAGTTCCTCTTCAGTGGTTAACCTTATGATTCCCGATGAAGTTTACGTTCACAAAACGGTTGAAGGTGACGGCAGTGCGTTCAACGAACTTGTGCAACGTCACTATGCCAAGATTTACGGGCTTGCCTGCCGGATGCTCGGTAATCCGGACGATGCATCTGACGCAACGCAAGAGACGTTTTTGGAAGCGTACAGATCGCTTCAATCCTTCCAGTTTCAATCGAAATTCTCAACATGGCTGTATCGAGTGGCAATCAATACTTGCCAACAGCACATTCGTAAATCCGACTCGCGCGGACGTACGTTGATGTCGTACTCCAATAGCGTGCGAGAGCAGGGCAATCAGTACGAAACCGATTTTCCGGAGCGAACGGTATTGAAAACCGAGCGAGACGGCTTAATACAAGCGGCAATCGACCAATTGCCACCGAAGCAACGAGCCGTGATTTCCCTGTTTTACGCGCAAAATCTGAAATACCGCGAGATAGCACTCGTTCTGGAATGTTCGGAAGGCACCGTAGCTTCACGTCTGAACACGGCAATACGAAACCTCAAATCACTGCTTAAGGACCTGTAGAAATACCAACGTTAAGAAAGGAGGTACTACTTTGAAGTGCGAAGAGTTCATGGCAACTATCGACGTCAATCGCTTAAGTTCACAACTCCAACCGCACGAGAATGTTGAATTGAAACGGCACCTTGAAACGTGTCCAAAGTGTGAGGCGGAATATGAGGCGATGCTTCATACGGCCGCGGTTCTTGAGTGCCTTCCTACACATGCACCACCACCGGATCTCGGCGCGCGCATCCAGAAACGGATTACCAGGGAACACCGTCGAAGCCGCCTCGCGCTATTTGCAAGTCCATTTGCTCGACTTCTCACTGCGTTCAAGTTCAATCCTAACCCGGCTCTTGTAAATTGTGCTGCGATGGCATTCTACTTGATGCTAACGGTCTTTCTGGTAAAACTCACGTTTTTCAGTGAATCTGAAAATTCAAGGCACGTCGCGCCGCCCACCGCGTCTGTGTGGAGGAGCGCGCACGTTATCACAACGTCATGGGCGACCATCAGGGGAATCTCGATCAAAATAGAGGAAACAGAACCCCCGATTACCGAGGAGGTATTTATACAAGAACGATAATTTATGATGAGTGTCGGCGCCTCATGTCCACAAAACGAGAAGATTGACTTAAGCATCATGCGGCGAGGCGCCACGCTTTCCCACCCAATTTTACTCCCTCATCACTGAACGCCACTCCACATCAACGCGAACCACGTCTGGGCCCATTTGCGGGCGCCTATATAGCTTGCCTTAATGCACTCCTGCTAGAACGATTCGCGACCTACACATATCAATTTAATTGACGCAGATTATCGGATATGCTAAGATACGATTTAGCATTATGGAAAGGGATAAGACTGTATTCAACGCACTCAAGAGACATCTGGAAGCGGGTGTTTTCTGAAGCTGAGGGGTTACTCGTCAGATCTTTTACCCTAATAAGAGAGAATCAAAACATCGCAAGAACACAAGGGAGACATCTGAATGACGGACACTACAATACCTTACATGATTGGCGGGATTGTCATCATAATAGTTTTAACGACCTCGTTTCGTATTCTCAAAGAATATGAGCGAGCCGTTGTTTTTCGTCTTGGACGACTTACCGGAACAAGAGGTCCCGGCTGGGTATGGTTGATTCCATTCTGGATCGAGCGCATACAGAAGGTTAGTCTTCGAGTGGTAGTGCAGGATGTCACCCCGCAAGACGTGATCACGAAGGACAATGTCTCGGTTAGTGTGAACGCGGTGCTTTCTTTTCGGGTTGTGGATGCGGACAAAGCCGTAGTTGAAGTGGAGGACTTCGGATTTGCTATTGCCCAGGTTGCGCAGACGACACTCCGTAGTGTGCTCGGCAGGGCAGAACTAGACGATCTTCTCTCGGAGCGGGAAAAACTAAACCAGGACCTTGAAACGATCATTGGGGGACATTGTGAGCCGTGGGGTGTCAAAGTATTTGCCATGGAAATTAAGCACGTTGATCTGCCTTCCGAGATGCAGCGGGCAATGGCAAAGCAGGCGGAGGCGGAAAGGGAACGGCGCGCGAAGGTCACTCACGCGGAAGGTGAATTGGAATCTGCTCACGCGCTGACAGATGCAGCATCCATGCTAAGCACAACTCCAACTGCAATTCAATTGCGGTTCCTACAAGCTTTGGTTGAAGTTTCGGCAGAGAAGAACTCAACGCTCGTGTTTCCGATTCCCATCGATCTCCTCACGCCGTTCCTAAAACAGGGAGATGAAAAGAGCTAGGTGACTTGCTCAGGTCGAGAATGTCCTCCGCGAGAGACAAGATCATCCTCAGAGGAATTCAATTTCACGGGTATCACGGCACCTCCGAGTCCGAGCGGCGGGTAGGTCAGAAATATGAGATCGATGCCGAATTGATATGCAGTTTAGATACTGCCGGTCGCACGGATAGCCTCGAACACACCGTTGACTATGCCGAGGTCGTGGAGCTGATTGTCGAAACCGGGACGGAAAAGTCGTTCCATCTAATCGAAGCCTTGGCGGAAGAATCGGCGTCAAGAATTCTGAACCGTTACCCTGTTGATGAGGTGCGAATAACCGTCAAGAAACTGTCTCCTCCGATCGAGCAATCAATTCCTTATGTAGCGGTAGAGATCTGTCGAAGCAGGTGCAACCACGATTGAGATGCGGTTTATTAAGACTACGGTTTTGCCAGACCAGCCGCTTGAAGATTCCGACTTCGTTGCGAGAACGGCAGTTATTCCTACCCCAAATACGGACGCAGGTGAGTTAGCGTCCGTTCTGCAGCCCCGAGATTCTCTTCAATAACGCGCTTTCCGATCATTCCCCTTCTAAATCGTTCCTTCGGGTCATTCAGCCATCCCTCAAGCACGGATGCCATTTCAGATGCATTTTTCACGAGTGTCGCCGCCCCTTCGTCCAGTAGCACGTGAGCTTCGTAAGCGTTGTGGATGGTCGGGCCGAATAGAATGGGTTTCGCCATTGCCGCCGGTTCCATTACGTTATGTACGCTGCCGTGAAAGCTTCCACCCACAAAGACTACATCGCCTATCAAATAAAGTTTCGCAAGTAACCCAACTGTGTCGATTATAATCACATCAGTGTCCCGCAGATTAGCGCCTTCCGTTAAGCCGGAAAGACAGACGTGTGAGAACCCTCGTTTACGCAAGTTTTCGCGAATCTGGCGGATACGATTCTCGGTTGGTTCATGGGGAACAAGAACAAGGTGAGGTCGGGCTGCCGATGTGCTCTGCCGGAGAAGTTCATAGGCCTCCAACAGTATTCGTTCATCCTCCGCGTAGGTACTGCCGGCAATCAGAATCTGGCGGCTCAATGTAGACTGTCCCGGAAAGAATTCGGAGTCAGCTACAACGGATGTTGCGCGTTGGTAGACCCTATCGAAACGTGTATCGCCGGTCACCTCAATTCGGGCGTCGTCCGGGCATATCTGGTGGAATCGTTCCGCATCCAATTTCGAGATGGCGCAGTGGAGCGTAATGTGGCGGTGCACACTCCTGAAAAAGGAGCGCGCAAAGCATGACATCCGCTTTGACTTCGCGTGCAGCGTACCGGCAATGAGTATGATCGGCACTTTCTGATGGGCTGCGGACCATACGAGATTGGGCCAAACATCAAACTTGGAAAAAATCAGAAGTGTAGGTTTGATAATTTGAAGGAGCGTGCGCGCATTTTGGCGCGTGTCGAGCGGTAGGTAGCCTGATGCATCACAGTAGGAATATTCTGCTACGTTCGGGTGTACTGACGGCGAGAAGTAGGTTAGTACGATCCGAGAATGATCTTTAATGCCTGCAATGAGAGGTTTGGCTTGTTCAAATTCGCCAACAGAACTGAAGTGAAACCAGACAGTTCGATCAGATTGCCGTGCCGTATTCAACTGGCTTTTAAGGTTACCCAGTACATCACGCCTACCCGAAATGCCCTCTCGGATCTTACTATCGAATCTGGAAGCGGCGTGAAATCCGACAAATAGAGCCGGAACCCCAATCGCGTTATAGAGTGATTCCCAAATCATATAGAATCTACGCGCATTTCATGACATGGAAGCCAACTAATCGAACCATGCCATGCCGATCTATGTTGATTGACGCAGCCTATAGAGCGCCTAGAATCTTTTGTTGCAACGCATCTTTCGGCATGACGCCAACAATCTGCTCGGCGACTTCACCATCTTTGAAAACGAGCAGTGTAGGGATGCTGCGAATACCGTATTTCATCGCTGTTTCCCGGTTGTTGTCCACATCTAACTTCCCGACAGTGAATTTGCCCGCATTTTCATCGGCGAGTTCTTCCAGTATGGGAGCGATCATCTTGCATGGACCGCACCATTCCGCCCAAAAATCTACTACCGTCGGCGTATCGGAACTTATAACGCTGTCTTCAAAAGTGTCATCGGTGACTTCGAAAACGCTACCTGCCATAATTCCTCTCCTTCTAATCGATAATCCTGTTTTGTGCTTCTCGAATTCGCGCCTTTATTGCTCATCATGTTAAACGAGCCTTGTAGAATCTGCCTACTTGAAGATTGCCAAACGCTAGGCAATATGATACCCTAGAAATATAACAGAGTCAACCGCATTCCCTACAAGAACGTGTCGAGTTCCTTTGGTTCCGAGATTCCTCCTATCCGAATGGTTTTGGTGACTTTTACCGGAGAGGGCTACCATATGTATGACTTGAACGGAAAAATAGCCCTTGTCACAGGCGCAGGCGGCGAGTACGGAATAGGGCGCGCAATTGCCATGAGATTTGCCGAAGATGGTGCCGACGTCGCTGTCAGTGACCTCACAGAATCTCCGTATGCCGGCAGCGGATCAGACTGGGCCGGGTTGCCACAAGTAGTCGATCAGATTCGTTCCTTGGGGCGCAGGTCAATTGGAATTGCCGCGGACGTATCCAAAGCCGATCACGTCGAGGACATGGTCCACAACGTGATCGGAGAGTTCGGACGAATTGACATCCTGGTAAACAATGCCGGTGCTCCAGCGGGACCAGACCGCGTTCCCGTCACAGAACTAGATGAGGCGACCTGGGATCGGGTACAACTCGTCAATGTCAAGGGGACGTTTCTTTGTTGCCGGAAAACTGCTCAACATATGATTGATCGCGGCGGCGGCGGCAAAATCATCAATATGTCGTCAAGGTTGGGAAAACGCGGTGAAGCTCAGCACACTGCCTACTGCGCTTCAAAGTTCGCCATTATCGGCTTCACGCAATCCTTAGCAATGGAATTGGCGGCTCACCAAATTAACGTTAACGCAATCTGCCCCGGCATGGTCGATACAGAGCGGATCGATGCCATCGCGGCGGCACTCGTGCCGGGCACCTCAACGACACGAGAAAAGCGGACCCAGATGGTCGAAAAGATAGGTTCAGAGGTGCCCTTGGGCAGGATTGCTCAAGGTTCCGATGTTGCCCGGACCGCAGCATTCCTCGCTTCCTCCGAATCGGACTATCTCACAGGATTGTCAATTAGCGTAACCGGCGGCTTAGAGATGGGATAAGACTACCAACTTGCTATTACGACTGAGAATTAAGCTGTTGGCTACAGGGCTAGGACAGAACATGAACCGCTGAAATCTCCACTTTTCGGTTCGTTTTCACGGTACGGCAATCGCTAAACTTTAAATTCTTACTCCCGTCAAAAAACACGGTTAACTGGATTACGGACTCGTCAACATACGCAAGGAGATGCTAATGATCAAATGGAGAACTTGGTTGGGGATGGCGATTGCACTGTTGCATTTGATCCGATTCACGGATGCTAAGGAACCTGATGTTGAAATAGACTTGTCTAAACCTCTCACCCTTGAACGGTGCATCGAACTTGCTCTTGAAAATTCGTCCGATATGCGTAATGCGCGACTCGAGTTCGCCATTCAAGATCTCCATGTCAAAAATGCGCGAGCACTATTCCTACCCGAAGTCTCGCTCGGCAGCCGATATGGAATTTCCGATAGAGTAGACTTCGGGTTCAAACGCGCGAACTACGATCTAGACGTTTCGAGTAGGTATACGCTCTGGGATCATGGCCAAAGAGGGGCAACTTACTTGCGGGCAAAGGAGAGACGCAAATCGACCGAAAATCGAAACGAACGGATTAAGCAAGGCCTCATTTTTCAAATAGTAGGTGCCTATTACGATGTGCTGAAAACACAGGAGCTTGTAGAGGTGAGCAAAGAGATTTTGGCAAGGTCGCAGGAAAACACTGCGGCGACCAAGGTTCACGTTCAGGTGGGCAACCTGATTCCTGCTGATATTGCCACTTCCCAGGTGCGAGAAGCGAATGATGAATTAAGTCTCCTGAGCAACGAGAACGCTTTAAAGATTGCCAAGGCGACTCTCCCGCGGTTAATGGGTCTGAAGCCGGGCGCAGAGGTTATTCTTGCCGAAGATTCCGACTATGCACAATATCTCGAAACTGGCGAAATCAAAGCCACGGATATGGCGGTCGAAGAAGCCATTGATTTGGCATATGAAAACCGTCCGGAATTCAAGGAACTAAACTCCCTCCTTGCACAACTCGAAGCTGACATGAAACTCGCAAAATTGGGACGGTTACCGCAAATCAACGCGGATTTTAACTATGCTGTAAACCTAGACGATTATCTTCATGAGCGCGAGAATTTCAACCAGTTCCGAAGTTGGGACTTTACGACACGGCTAGATTTTCCCATTTTCGATGGCGGCGTTACCAAGCGGCGTATTCGAGAGGTTGAATTAGTGCTCGATCAAACTCGCGAGGACGCCAAGGATCTGGAGCGTTCCGTCGCATTGGAGGTTCGGCAAGCCTACCTCAACCTCAAACGTGCGGAACGGTCGATCGATATCTCCGGTACCCAAGTCAAGAACGCACAATCCAGTCTTGAGGTGATACGCGGACGATTTCAGCAAGAGCTTGCATTCTTGCTAGAGCTACTTGATGCGCAAACGGAGTATGCCCAAGCTCTGACCAATCAGGTTCGGTCATTTTATGATTTCAAGATTGCGCGAAGCGCATTGCAGCGTGCGATGGGAACGCTAAATTGAGATACAATCGGAAACACATCATTATACTCTCGTTAGTCGTTCTCTTGGTTGTCACGGTCACGATTGTCGTTACAAAAATCATCGGGAAGAAGGACGACGATGAAGAGAAAATAGAGGTTGTCAGGCGCGGCGAGTTTGTTGTCAAGTTGCGCGAGACGGGAAATCTCGAGGCATTGGTTTCTGTAGAGGTGCGTTCAAACGTCGAGGGAGAAATTGAACGGATTTTTGTGACTGAAGGAGAGTTTGTCGAAGAAGGGCAGGAATTGCTCAAAATTGACGATGAGCAGATCTCAGAGCAGCGCAACCAGGCGGCGGCATACCGCAACGCGCAGCAAGCGCGGCACAAGCAGGCGAAACTTCAGATCGACCTGACAACAAAACGGCTGGCGAATGAAATAGCTCAGGCTGAAAATAACGTAAGAATGCATGAAGGACGTTTAGAATCGATGAAAGCGGAAACTCGCCAACGAATTACAGAAGCCGAAACTCGCGTCTCGACAACACGCAACTATCTTGAACAAGACGACATCTCCCTCCGTCAAGCTCAGATCGCGTTGGAACAGGCACAACTTGCCCATCAACGCGCGCAAGCCGCTTCCGAATCCTCGAAAGTTAAACTGGATACCGCTCAAGCCGAATATGACCGAAACAAGGAGTTGTTTGAGAAACAGTTGGTGTCTAGACGAACGTTGGAGGAATCCGAAACGCGCCATGCAAATGCCCAATACGAATTCGACACGGCGGAGAAAAATGTTCAGACACAGTTTCAGTCCGTCGAATCCCAGAAGCAGAATATCGATGCAAGAGAGGAGGCTATCAAGAGCCGCAAAACGACCCTGAAACAACATGAAGAGGGGCTCATTACCATTAAGGAATCCGGAGCGGCACGAGAGAAGGAGTATTTTGCCGGATTGGAGTACGCCCGCGCAGGACTTCAGAAATTGCAGGAAACGGCCGAACCGGAGAAAGACCTAAGGATCCAGTCGGAAGTTAGCGCGCGAGCTGATTTGCTTCAAGCCGAGAGCGCTCTTGCCGCGCAAGAAAAGCGGCTTGCTTGGACTACCGTCAAAACGCCAATTTCTGGAACCGTCACGCGCATATTCTTTGAGGAGGGAGAAATCGTCACCTCCGGACGCTCCGCGTTCTCACGCGGTCAAGCCTTGATGACCGTCGCAGATCTCTCCAAGATGATTGTCAAGACACAAATCAACGAAGTTGAAATCTCTAAAGTGGAGGTAGGACAGGAAGCGGAAGTACGAGTTGAAACCTACACAGACCAAGTCTTCAAAGGGCGTGTTAGCGAGATTTCACCGGGTGCCATCATCCCTCAACAGGGAGTACAGAACACGGTTATAACCTTCGAGGTCGAAGTCGAAATACTTGAAGCAACATCAGACCTCTTGCCCGGCATGTCGGCGGATGTAGATATCATCGTGTTCAATCGACCTGAAATTCTCCAACTGCCCATCGAAGCTGTTATCAATCCCGAGGTATTAACAGTCAAAGCCACGTTGACGGGACGCGACCTGAGACGCCTTCGGCCAAATCAGGAACTCAAAATCCGGAACTTGGTTGGCAAAGAGTTTCCCGGTAAAGTTGGCAAGATTCGAACAGACGCTCCGCGCGAAAACGTGGAGATCTTGCTCGACGGTACGCCTCGCGGTTTACGAACCGGACCAACCGAAGTAAGTATTCTGATATCTGAAACTGATGTCATCTCGGGTGTACAGTCGGAGATCGACAGTACCAAACAACATTTCGTGCAGCTTGACGCTCAAGCCAAAGATTCCAAACGGAAAAAAGGCAAGGACAAAGAGATGAAAGGCGTAAAGACTAGAATCGAAGTAGGTCGGCGCAACGATAGCCACTTTGAGATTCTTGCCGGCGTGGAGGCTGGAAATCGAGTTTTTGTTCCTTCCATGGAGCAGCTTACGCGGCAGGATGCGAACTAGTTTGTCTCCTCGACAGGAAAGGTGTTTTCGTGCTCATAGATGTTCGTAACCTAACAAAAGTATATCGGATGGGTGACGTTGAGGTAAATGCTCTGCGAGGAGTAACGTTCACAGCCGAATCCGGTGAATTCATCGCTATTATGGGTCCCTCCGGATCGGGAAAATCTACGATGATGGACATTCTCGGTTGCCTTGCCCAGCCTACAGAAGGCGAATACTACCTTGAAGGTGAAGAGGTCGGGCAGTTACCGGACAACCGGCTCGCAGAGATTCGCAATCGAAAGATTGGTTTCGTTTTTCAAACCTTCAACCTACTTCCGCGGACAAGTGCACAGCATAATGTTGAGCTTCCCCTCATCTACGCAGGCGTCGGACGAAAGGAGCGGAAACGCCGCGCATTTGAAGCGCTTGAATCTGTTGGACTGGCGGACCGTGTACGACACAAATCGACAGAGCTATCCGGGGGACAGATTCAACGCGTGGCTATTGCGCGTGCGCTTGTAACCGAACCGTCAATCATCTTCGCCGATGAGCCCACTGGAAATCTTGATACCAGATCGGGGGCGGAAATTATGGCGATTTTTCGCGGACTTAATGAAAAAGGGAATACGATCATCATGGTGACACACGAACTAGAGCTCGCCCAAAACGCCAGTCGTGTGCTCCATATTCGAGATGGTTTGATTGAACGAGATGAGCGACGGGATGAGAACGCGCAAACTCCTGAGACTGAAGAATCAGGCTCAGATGGCGAAATGGCAAACCATGTTTCAGCTGCTCAAGACTAAAATCGATGTCGTTCATCTATAACCTGCCTCAACAGTCGAATTTGGCCTGCTGTCCAGTTGATTCGCTCCTGCAATCCCTACCATAAGAGCCTGTTTGAAAAATAGGCGGCAAAGCCAATTCTTGGTGTTATGAAGGACAGGCTTATCTCTATCCTTCAAAAGGGGTGCCACATTTCGGATTTTTGTCCACATTTGTGGCACCTAGCACAAACCCTTGTCAGGCAAGGGTTTAAAGGCTTTTTGAGCCAAATTTCCCCAAATTGTGTCCACATCTGTGGCACCCCTTTTCACTTCACTGTGGAACAGCATCCCCCGACTTGAAAAACCCTAGAATCCCCGTGTTGTCTTGACGCAGCGTATTCACCGAGTCTATATTAAAGTGTGATTTTAGTTTTGGCATGAACTTTGCTCTAATTATGGCTGAATCTTGAGTTACTATGGACACTCAAACCATATTGATTAGCAATCTGTTTGAATTTTCTAGATGTGCCTTTCGGGAAAGGCACATTGGGAGGTTAATGACTTGGAAATTCGGCAATTGTGACCTCCAAATTGCCGGAACACGGTCTTGCCATCTAATTCTCAAATAGGTTCTAAAGCAAAACATCTGTGTCTACATAGCGGATGATGTCAATCCATAGCATGCTGGGCTGAGACTTCCGTTCAAGCAGAATCACACATCAACATATTCCTATCTCAATTCCCAATTCTGTAACGTCAGTGTTCTTTCAGGTATGGCATAGCAATTGCTCATACGATTTCGCTTGAATAGTAGTGCATATGATGTCTTCACTACATCGTTCACTTACTCCGTAGGCGGGGCATCTTGCCCCGCCGGCTTTTCACGGAAACAAGATTATTGTTCCACTTCACGCAAATTCCTTTACCTGATTCACGCAACCAATGCACAGCCATTTTAGAGAAATGGTATAATAATTAACGGCGGCGGTTGTATGGTACACGCTCTTGACACCAAAACCGCGACTTGGGAACGAGGCCTAAAGATGAAATACAGTGTAACGTTCGTATATTGCTTGGTATTCCTAGTTATTCCGTCTATCGGCTCAAGTATAGAACGTCCAGAATTACTTGGAAATTACCTCAAACTAAACGCAGGGGAATACCTCTACGCTGAAGATGATCCTTCGCTGGATTTTCGATTGCGAAACAACTTCGCTGTCGAATTCTGGTTTAAGCTTGAAACCGTCCCCGAGATTCCATCAGAACCGAGAGTGCTTCTTCTCAAACCGGGGAGTTATGCTTTCGTCATCCTGGCGGAGGTAGTCATCGAAAACAGAGACGGAGTTCAACTGAAGCGGAACATCCCTACCTTGTACATCATGTCACGAAAAGAGGAGGGTAGAAGTTTTGACATTGAAGTTCTCGGTGGTATTAGCCCAGGCGAGTGGCACCACTTCGCCTTTGAAACTTGGCTTGAAGGAGGCGTTCGTCGTTCTTTTGTCTACTATAACGGCGGTCATCCCCATGACCTAAATTTGCCCAACGGGATGTGGTGCAATGACACCGATAACCGATTCTACGTCGGCAATGTGCCTGATAAAGCGTTAGACGGTTTTGAATACACTGTGCAACGATATGGCCCGTTTATCTCTGGTGCAATTTATCTGGATGAACTTCAGTTGTCCATTCCTCCCCTTGGAAGGCCTCGGCTTAATGTTCGCCCTAGACCGAATACGAGGACAATGGCGCTATGGCGCTTTACCGAGGGAACGGATGCCTCGAAGTACGTGGACAACGCAAGAGGAAATACCCTATTTCGACACCCACTTTCCGTGTCGGCAGATCATGGGCTGGCCGCGACTTGGGGACAGTTGAAATCCCACGGGTTTTAACCGTTCGGTCCCCTCACATAGCGAGCCAATTTATCCGCTCGCATTAACCATTCCGTGGGATGAGATAGTCTTAATTGGTGAATCCTCTCAGCAAACCGAATCCTGCACCTAAATGTCCATTTCAGATACGCGTTCTGCACGGATTCGTTCAGTTTTCCAAACCTGCTGCCCAATCCTGATTTGCTAACTTGGCTATAGATGTGGCATAATAATTGCCATAATCGTTGCGCAATGACACTAACACGTCTGCATTCTCAATCTTTATAAACCTCATCAACCTATCCACCATCGACGCAAGGACAGAAAGAGTTGCCAATAACCTTTAACCACTGCTGAACGTTCCTGTTAGGTTGGCTTAGCTGGTACGTTGCAAAAGGGGCGCATCATGAGGAAGTTACTTCTGCTACTGGTTCCTTTCGTTGCTTTGTCATTTAACGTCTATTCAGAAATCGAATTGCCGGATGGCGCCACACAGCGTATCGGGAAAGGCGCAATCTGGGAAATTGCATACTCACCTGATGGCAAGTACCTGGCAGTTGCCAGCTCTATTGGAACTTGGCTGTATAATTCACGGACGGGCGCCGAACTCAATCTACTCACCGGACACACCTACGGGACTACCAGTATAGCGTTCAGCCCTGACAGTCTAACTCTTGCCACCGGAGGGGATTGGCCGGACAGGACCATCCGGTTGTGGGACACGGCGACGGGCGCACATAAGCAATCGTTAGACGTCATTGCATTTGATGGACGTAGTTTAGCGTTTAGTCCCGACGGGAAGACGTTAGTGGGAGCGACCTACGACAAGAAAGTGCGTCTTTGGAATGCCGCGACCGGAGCTCCTATCCTGACACTGGAGGGGCATACGTCCAGCATTACAAGCGTAGCGATCAGTCCGGATGGTCGTACATTAGCATCAGGCAGCCAGGACGATACTGTCCGTGTATGGGATATAGGCACGGGTACGCAGAAATTTAAACTCACCGCACATAAGAACAACGTTACTGATGTAGCGTTCAGTCCCGACGGACGTACGTTGGCTAGCAGCAGTCTTGATAGTCGTGTGCGCTTGTGGGACGCGTCGACGGGCGATCTTCAGAGATCTCTTGGATGGCATATCGGCTCGATTGATTGTGTCGCCTTCAGTTCGGATAGTCGGATGCTTGCCAGTGGGGGCGAGGACAACGCCGTCCGCCTTTGGGATGTAATGACCGGCGCTCTCGAGCGTACCATTGAAGGGCATTCGTCCTCCGTCAAGAGCCTAGCATTCAGTCCGAAAGGTCAAACACTTGCCAGCGGAAGTTGGGACTCGACCATCCGCATGTGGAATACGGTGACGGGAAATCACAGGCGAACAATTGAGGGACATACGGGAGTGATCTGGAGTATCGCGTTCAGTCCGGATGGTCATTCGATTGCGAGCGGGAACGGAAATCCATTCCCTTGGATTGCGAACAACCATATCCGCATTCTGGACACACTGACAGGCGGTCTGCAACAGACTCTGGAAACTCCTGACCACCCTTGGATACAGAGCGTGGCGTATAGTCCGGATGGACGCATACTTGCAAGTGGCGGTGGACGCGACATACAGCTTTGGGATGTGGCAACAGAAGCGCAAAATCTAACCTTAAAGGGACATCGGCGTTCGGTCTATGGCCTTGCGTTTAGTACTGATGGTCTAACGCTTGCCAGTGCGAGTGATGACAAGACCGTCCGGTTGTGGGATGCTTTGACCGGGACTAACGTTTTCACCTTGAACGGTCATACGGTTAGGGTAAATAGCGTAGCGTTTAGCCCCCATGGACGTACACTTGCAAGTGGGAGTGATGATCATACCATACGACTGTGGGATACCATAACGGGTGAACACCTTGTGACTCTTCGAGGTCACAGGGATGACGTCGAAGGCTTGGCATTCAGCCCGGACGGGCGCACGTTAGCCAGTGGGAACGGGAGTAAAATCCATCTTTGGGACACGGCGACGCATACAATTCTACGAACCTTTGAGGGCCATGGAGGGCAAGTAAAAAGCATTGCCTTTAGTCTCGACGGACGATCGCTATTCGGTGGGAGTTGGCAGACTGTCCACATGTGGGATGTGATGACTGGCGGTCGAAAGCGCATACTGAGAGGTCACAAAGATTGGGTCAATAGCCTATCCTTAAGTCCTGATGGACGTATTCTCGCCAGCGCCAGCGGAGACGGCACGATACTCTTGTGGGAATTTAATCCTACGGTTAACCTCAACGCCGTTGCAAACGCGACCCCAACTTCCTTGCGGTCGCCCGCCGTCGGTGCCCAGTTCACCATCGCACTCAACGTTAGGGAAACCGAAGACGTGGCGGGATATCAAGCAACTCTTCGATTTGACCCTACAGCGGTCCGATTTGTCGCGAGCACAAATGGCGATTACTTTGTTGGTAATGATTTTGTCGCGCCACCTTCTGCAGAGGAAAATAGTGTCACGATTGCTACAACATCTCTCGCAGGGGTGAAGAGCGGAGCGGGAACGCTCGCTACCCTTACCTTTGAGGTGGTCGCGTTCAGAGACTCTAACCTTACTTTATCCGACGTAGTTCTGGTGGCTCCCCATGGAGAGCGATACTTTCCTCGCATCGAAAACGAGGTGATTTTCGTTGAATCGCCGGACGGAACAGGAATCGCAGGCGACGTGAATCGCGATGGCGTGGTGGACCTCCAAGACCTTGTCTTGATAGGATCGAACTTGGGGCAAACGGGACGAAATGACGCCGATGTGAACGGTGATGGAATCGTCGATATCGTTGACTTGGTAAAGGTCGCCGGTAAAATAGCGAACCGCGCGGAGGCAGGGCCAGCATCTCTCGATGTCATGTCAAGCCTTTCTGCAACCGACGTGAAGCTCTGGCTCGAACTATCAAAGAGCTTATCCTTAACGGATGCAACACTGCAACGAGGTATTCACATGCTAGAAAGTCTGTTGGCAACATTAAGTCCAAAAGAGACTCTACTCCTTCCAAATTATCCCAATCCGTTCAACCCGGAAACGTGGATACCGTACCATCTTGCTAACGACACCGACGTAGTCATTACGATTTATGATGTCAATGGCATGTTGGTTCGGCAGTTGAATCAAGGGGATCAGCATGCGGGATTCTACACGGATAGGGGTCGTGCAGCGTATTGGGATGGCCGCAGTATGAGAGGCGAGTCCGTTGCAAGCGGTACGTATTTCTATCAACTGCACACGCGGAATTTTTCAGCGATGCGGCGAATGGTAATTGTCAAGTAGCACATGGCAGTGCAACTAACCGACCTCAAATCCAGCCTCCACGGCTGCGTGTTGTAGTGTTGCGGCAGATTAACATTTACGGGATTGTATATCCCCAAATTCATCTTGCGATGGCTTGCGGCCGCCAAGCATCGTTGAAACCCATAGAAATCTTTGCGGTCTTATCAATCAGCTACTAGCAAAAACAATTCGGTCTAACTATGAGCCATGTTAAAGTAACAACTCCCGCCCGCCTTCACTTCGGGCTAATTGATCTCAATGGTGCCTTGGGCAGGATTGATGGAGGTATCGGAATCGCAATCAACGATCCGACCTTTGAGTTAATCGCTAAACCTTCATACCGAATCGAGATCGAGTCTTGGCAATACGCGGAACGGGCTCACGCCATTCTTGAGCGTCTTCAGTCGAAACACCATTTTCCAGGTCTACACGTCGAGTTCGTATCCGAAATCCCGGCGCATTCCGGTTTTGGATCAGGGACACAGCTTGCGCTTGCTCTTGGTCAAGCTGTCAATACCCTTTATGATCTCAATCTTAGCGTCCCGGAGCTTGCTTTCGCTGTCGCTCGTGGCGGGACTTCCGGAATTGGTGTTGCGGCGTTTGATCAGGGCGGCTTCGTTCTTGATGGCGGGCACTCCTATCCTGATCGGAAATCCTCTTTTCTTCCTTCGTCCGCCGTTGGAAATGTCCCGCCGCCGCCCATATTGCTTCGGTACCCATTTCCAAGTTGGGATCTGCTAATTGTTAGTCCAAACTGTAAGCACATCTCAGGCAAAGCAGAGGTAAATCCGTTTCAAACGTTGTGCCCGCAGCCGCGATCAACGGCAGAGCGGCTCTCACACATCATCCTGATGAAGTTGCTGCCAGCTATACATGAGGAAAACCTCCACGCCTTCGGTGACGCGATTAATCGAATTCAAACCTTTGGTTGGAAGAAGGTCGAGATTGATGCTCAGCGAGGTGTACTTCAAGAAACGCTTGATTTTCTACGGGATAGCGGCGCGATTGGCGCCGGAGTCAGTAGCTGGGGGGCCGCGATTTTCGCAGTAGGCGAGAATCTCGCCGCGTTGCACAGGAAGACGGAAGCCTTCCTTGATTCGTTGCCTGACGGTGGTAGTTGTTTTATCACGCAGCCGAACAATGTTGGCGCTAGGGTGGAGTTTCCATAACCGACCGTTCAGTTCAAGCGTGCCTGTGTACCTTCTAGGCCTAGTCTAGATTATTTGTGGCGGCGTATAGCCGAATCTGACTTCCACTTCGATTTCGTATACAGAGGACTACTTCATTTCTATCATCGTTGTCTGCGTCATCAATTTTCAAATCAACGATCTTCCCATCTAATAGCGGACTCTTCCAAGCGATGGTGTAAAGCCCTTCCCCTTCCCCAAGAATTGCAAACTGATCGTAGAGCCCGCCATTCTGAATCTCGGTCGGTACAGTTAACGTTGCCGCGATCTCAGGAGTATCATCCCCGTCTAAGTCCCCAACGGCAATGCCCTCTCCGAATAGCGGCGGTGTTTGCCAAAGTAGACGAGACGTCTGGGGATTGATGTAGTACATCTTAAGATGTCCTTCGGAATCAACCATGACAATTTCGCCGCTTCGATTCGATGGGTCTGCCTTCAATATGCGAGGCGCAATCGAGTGATAATCAACACGCAGAGCCGACGGTTGCGTGCCTTGGTTGCCCCTCGCATCCCGGATGACGAAGACAGTCGAACTAGCTTCGTAGTTAGAATGATTCGTCGCAGTTTTCGCAGCTAGGAAGAAATCCGTGGCGTGGGCGACTAACATTGGCGAAAATTTTGAGACTGACGCTTGGTCATTCTCTATCCACCCGACTTGCCACGTGACATCCGGCGGGGAACCGATATACAACTCATCCCTATCATTTCCATCCTGATCCGCCGAGAGCATCGTTCGCCGCTCTCGGTCCGTGATGGGCAACTCGTCCTCCTGGTACTGAATCTCCTTCAGGCTAGTTAATCTATCGAAACCGATGGAATACCACTGCAGTATCGATAGTTGTTTTGCCTCTGCCAATGCCAGTTCGTTGTAGCCGTCGCCATCGACATCCGCCACATCAAGCGCAAGTACAGCTAAATTCCTGTCAGGCAATCCTTTCCATTTTAGGTAATACGGACAATCATCCACCTCACGAGTCTCCGGCGTTGTAAACGCTAATGATGCTGAAAGAGTCAACTGTAAATCGACAATATGCTCGAGATACCCTGTGGCGGTGTCCCAAAGAAATAGCGTGCCGTGAACAGGTAAGTGCGGGTGCTTCTGTACTATCCGACCTGTCAATAGCTGTCCACATCGAAGGATGCGCCCATACCTCTTTGTCTGCGGAATCGATAGGAGCCCGTCGTCCGTGGGAAAGTCACTCCAATCAATCCCGTCTATACCGATGAAGCGGTCGCCAGTATGGCAAAGCAGCCGTGCTGCAAGCATCCGCGTGAGGATCTCACCGGCCGTGCCCAAAGCAGTCTGGGTGGAAGTTAGTGGTACAAGCCCGACAGAAGTGTCATCTCCCTTGAGTTTCCCGTTAATCTCTTCCACGGCTCGGTTGATCTCAAGGTTGGTGTTGGTTGCCGAGGCGCCGGAGACAGTTGCCTGGACAATCCCTGTAATCAAAGCGAGAAGGAGGTAAGTTTGTTTCATCGGCATTGAAGATTCATACGTTGAACTTGTGAGATCTTGCCCCGTTCAGCCATGATCTCTCAATCATCCCCTGACCAGGTCGTTAATGATGCACAAGCCCGCATGCGAACTGTGTGCGAAGTGGATGTAGACAGGCAAGTTACATCCGCCGTGAAGGGGTTGGTACGTTTTTTCAGTTGCTCTGAGATTCCTATTCTACAGGACTAACCCTTGGGACGCGATGGCTCGTTGTTTGCCAGAATCATACGAAAGTTTAACTTGACAAATCTTAAGGGTTGTGTGAATATAGGGCGACGAAAATTCCATGTACGCTAACGATCTTGCTTGAGGCCTCGCAACTCCGATGTCAATTCCCGACCACTATGAAACACTAGAAATCGATCGCCACGCAACGCCGGGGACAATAAAACAAGCGTTCCGGCGGCTGGCGAAAGAATATCATCCCGACAAAAATCCGACTCGCGAGAAATTTGCCGAGAAGATGTTCCGGGAGATTTCTATAGCGTACGACGTTCTGCGCGACCCGAAGGAAAGATTCAAATACGATTTAACCCTAAATACAGTCGCACGAAACGGAAGATCTCACAGCCGCCAACGCGAAGACCTCGAACATTCGCGCCATGCCCAATACAGGTTCGGCTTGATGTTTCAGCAACTGTTGACGCAAAACTATGAAATTGGCATCCAGATTTTTGAGCAGTTGCAACGCGCAAACAGGAAATTCCGCATTGACGATTTTTTAGATTATAGGAATAGCCGGGACTGCGAGTTTCTTATCGCTGAAGCCTACCAAACCCTAGGGGACCTTCCGAAGGCAACACATATTTACGAATCTTTGCTTGCGTCGGAAAAACGTCGGCCCGTTTTTCATCACTTCGCGGACGAAATTCGAGACCGATTAAAACGAATCTACTGTTTTGCCTTGGCCGATCCGGTGCACATTGAGTCTATTCCTAAGAATCTGGAGAAGATTCGCGCGCTGAAGTTGTCAAAACGCGAGACCGCATGGGTATACAAAAAACTCGCGGAATTCTACTGCGAGATTGATTGGTTCGTCAAAGCTCAAGAAATGCTGCGGATGGCATTTGAACTGCATCCGCGCTTAAAAGGTACAAAGAAGATTTGCCGCAAGTTGAACTTGGAACATCAGTTATTTCAGGATTGAGCGGCGTCTCGTCAAAATTGTAACATCTCCCGAATTGGCACACAAGGCAAAAGCCTAACCATGTGGATTCACCGTGACGCCATCTGATTTGGCGCGGTATGCATGCCGCGCAAGCTAGTCGCAACGCGATCAGCACAAGCCGATTCGGTCGCAAGCAGCACTAGGTAAATGCCCCGGACTATATTATTGACGCTTGCGATATAATTGACAGGTTTCCAGCCAATGTTCTGATATGTCACTCCCCCCGAACCAACAGTCGACAACCTTCATTTCAAGAAGAATGACCTATAAAATCATAGCAGTTATGAGTTTTTTTAGGGCGGATTACACAACGCGCCGCCCGTTGTCATCATAAGCTGCGAGTCAAATAGCGAATTGATGATTAGGCTTGAAAGAATACTAACCGCCAGGAAGCGCACGCATGAGTATAGCAGATCAAGAAAATGAGGCGATAGCGGAATACCTCCGCGAAGGTGAGAGGAGAGCACGCGAGCTTGATAACCGCGGTCCAATCACGTTTAACTCGGATGGCTCACTAGACAACAGGATTCTGGATGCCTACTCCCGATATGGCTTTTATGTGTTTGAAGATGTTGTGACCGGCGACGAACTCAGTGATCTACAGAATGAGTTGGAACAGTTGCTTGAGCGCGCACCCCACACCAAAGACGCGCTCGTTGACGATAAGGGTCGCCCCGCAGTTGGCAGCGAGTTTTCTCATCCGGTTTTCAATTTTGCCAAACCGTTGAGCGATCCGGTTGGTGGCACCACAAGAAACAAGGGGCGCCACCATGTCAAAATGTCAGAACCCGAACCTCCCCCCGAAGCCCCGGAATATGTCCTATACACGATATCTGGGCCTCTGCAGCTAATGGATTCCTGTCTCCGACTCTACGGTCATCCACAACTGCTATCCATAGCAGAACAGATCAATGGACCAGACTTTGCTCCGTTTGGTGAAGCGATATTCATCAAGCAACCGGGATTGGGGGCGTCCGTTGCCTGGCACCAGGACGGCACAACACATTGGGATAAGCCCGACCTTGACGAGGGCACGCATGGGTTCAATTTTATGTTTCAATTCTACGGAAGTTCTGCAGGCAACGGCGTATGGGTACTGCCCGGTTCGCATAAGGGCGGAAAATATGATATCAAGGCAATGGTTGAGGCGAACAATGGCTCCGACCGTCTGCCCGGGGCGGTGCCGCTGGTCTGCGAACCCGGCGATGTTGTCATGGCAAACCGCCAAACGTTGCACTGCTCCTTCGCGAATACTTCACCGGATAGGCGGGTGACATTCAACTTCGGATTCCACCGACGCGCCTCCGTTCTCAACTTCAACACCCACTTTTTTGAAAATCCTGTGGTTTACGACGAGGACTACATTCACGATAGAGCACGATTGATTGCGGTGGGAATCGATGCTCGGCGGCAACGCTTTCCTTACGAGCCGCATTACGTCTACCAGCCATTCATCGGGCAGGAGGACGCCAACCGCTGGAATGAAACTACAAGACAGAATATTGTCAAGGATTACCACCTAAAAGACCTTCGACTCTGACACAATGCGTGTCCCATTCCACTCCCGATGCATGCACATATGGAAAATCTCTAATAAGAGTACCCATTGTGGATCGCCGATGCCGCTCTGAAAGAATCCGGGGATGGCAATAGCGTCTGGATTGTTCCTCAGGTTAAATTGTATCAGCATAAGGAATCAATACGATGGAAAAAGTACTGTTAGTCATTGGTGACGCCGCGGAGGTGACCGACACCCTTTATCCCTATTATCGAATCGCCGAAGACGGTTATGAGGTTCTGGTTGGCGCGCCCGAGAAACGAACTTATCACCTTGTGCAGCATGACGCGCATCCGGAGTGGGACATAACGGTAGAATCAAAGGGATACGAGTTCGCTGCCGACGTTGCATTCCGAGAGGTCAATCCGGAAACCTACTTGGGACTGGTGATATCGGGCGGTCGTGCACCGGAATACATCCGTTATGATGAGGACCTGATGGCAATCACTCGGCACTTTGGCGAGAGCGGCAAACCTATCGCCTCCGTGTGCCATGGCATTGAGATTGTGGCAAAGGCTGGCATCATCCAAGGCAAAACGATAACAACTGTCGCGAAATGCCGTTTTGACGCCGAGGTATGCGGCGCAACCTATGTGGACGAACCGGTGGTAGTTGACGGTAATCTTGTGACGGCACGCACATTCCACGACAATGCGCCTTGGATGCGGGAGTACATGAGGCTCTTGAACGCCGCACGCGACGCTCGATAACCCTCTAAACTTGGGGCATGAGCAACCTCTAGATTTCGTGAGATAGTAAATCTCGGCACACCATAGACACTTCGCGCGATTTGGTAATGTTATGCCTAGGGAAGCGCATCATGGAAAACGCATTCATGCGATGGTGGGGATGCGGCGCCTTTGAGGTCATTTTAGGCGATGTCAATATCGCCTTCGATCCGTACCTGTTTAACGAAAACTTGGAATCCGCAGAACCAATCTACGATTACATTTTTATTTCGCACGAGCACTTTGATCATTGCCATCCCCCAACCTTGCAAAAACTTTGTCAAGGCGACCGATTTAAGACACTTTTCGTTAGCCCCGGGTGCGTTCAGCCCGTACTGCCAATAGAAAAAAACTATGGTGACGCCGCTTTTGAACGAGATCTCCCAATTACGAAATATCTGCCAGCGGACAAAGTTCAAGTTCTTTACCCCAAGCATCTCGACAACAGCCACGCGAACAACCGGGAGTTTTCAGGCCCATTTGAGGTAGACCTAGGAGTGATAAAGGTCGAAACTATCGAAAGCGGCGAGAATTCGGATCCGCACACTCCGACGTGCGGATATCTGGTGTCCCACACGGAAAAGAACATCTCCGTGCTGCACACCGGCGACATGCACACTCCGTATCCCGCCCTGAAAAACATACAGGGACAAGTCGACTTTCTCATTCATATGAAGCTAGGATTAACGGAGTGGGAGGGACCGAATTACACGCAGAATCTTCTTGATTGCCTCGACCTGATACAACCTCGCTACCTCATTCCGACGCATTACAGGACGGACAGCGCCAGCGATCCGATCCCCCACGGTACTTGGCCGCCCAATGTTACCGATGTATTGGCATTTATCGAATGGATTCGGGAGGCAGCAGGGGACAGGACCAAAGTGCTCCCCTTCACGGCTGGAGTTCAATACGAAGTGGAAATGCCGGCAAAGAAAGTGCTTTGGAAATGGAACTGGTTTAACACGTGGACGGTGCCTCCGTGGCGTGGAGGTTAAGCTAACACCGTTGTTGCTTTTTCTATGGGATTGTGTTGTTATCGTAGGGTGGTGTTTACTCGTATCACGCTTTGCATATTAGATGATACCTTCGCGTCAAGTGAGGAGACTGAATCGGGCTATTGATAAACCGTGACATCAGCCGAAGGAATTTTGAAACAGGACAGTGTTGGGTTTCACTCAGATTTCGGAGACATCAAGCAAAACGGATTCTCCAAACGCAATCCAGATTCCTGATTGTTCTCAGGGGTTTTCGTTCAACCCAACCTACGTGCTGGTTCAACATGTGGATAGTGCCGCCATGGCGAGAAGGTTAAGTCGCAACTTGTCGGGAATTGGAATTCCCTCCTACCGTAAGAGCGATCTCCGAATTGCGCCCCTATGCTGCTGCGTAAGTCCAAATCTATAAGGAGAGGTACTCTATGTATAAGTATAAACGTCATTTTGTATTTGTGGTGATGTGTCTACTGTCTCTCGGCGCAGGTTTTCAACACGCATCCGCCCAATCGCAACTAGCCCAAGACGCCTACGCCATCTTTGAAGCGAGTTGCCTAAACTGCCATGGCGTCGATGGCGCCTTTCGAGAAACGCTCCTCATGGAACACAGCGAGCTTATTGATGGTGGCACCGTTGTTCCGGGAAATCCGAATGCCTCCGAGTTGTACAAGCGCCTGCTTGGTCCCACTGAAAACGGCGCACAGATGCCGTTCGGACTGCCCCAACTGCCTCCTCAATCGATTGACACCGTCCGACGCTGGATACTAGCAGGCGCACCCGATTGGACGCCGACCACCACACCGCTCCGTCGTTTCATTACCCCCCGCGAAGTGCTCACGAGCATTGAGTCGCACCTCAACTCGCTCTCATCCTTTGACCGCTCCTTCGCGCGATACTTTACGATGACGCATATCTACAATGCCGCCGAAACGCCGGAGATACTTGCCGAATACCGCACAGCGCTCTATAAGTTGGTCAACAGCCTCTCATGGGGAAGCACTATCATCAACCCACAACCCATTGACCCGCTAGGAACGATCTTCTACATCGACCTGCGACAATACGAATGGGATGTGAACGACGGCTGGACGAAGATAGAGGACGCCTATCCCTACCACATCTCGTTCGACGCGCCCGATCATCTTGCAACACGCAATCAACTGGGACGCTTGCAGACACAGATGAAGACCGACGTGCCATCCGTCCATGTCGACTGGTTTATCGCAACCGCATCTACGCCCCCGCTGTACCACGACCTGCTTTCGCTCCCGTCGACGGACAGGGACTTGGAAACCCGATTGGAGGTCGATGTTGCCCGAAACTTAATCAACGCCCCCGGAGTTCGCGTGTGGCGGGCAGGGTTCAAAAATTCGGGGGTCTCAAACCACAACCGAGTGGTGGAGCGCCATACCTCCCGCTATGGCGCTTATTGGAAGAGCTACGACTTTGCCGGGAGTGCCGGTAGACAGAACATCTTAACCCACCCGCTTAATTTCACGCATGACGGGGGAGAAGTCATCTTCAACTTACCGAATGGCTTGCAAGGCTACTACCTTGTTAACGCCTCCGGTTTCCGGTTGGATGAAGCGCCGATAAACATCGTTTCCAACCCTGCTGCCAGCGACCCGACGGTACGCAACGGTATCTCCTGTATCGGTTGCCATACCGAAGGCATGAAGACATTTGAGGACGAAGTGCGTTCGGTGATTGAGAGCAACCCGAATCCACCGTACGACAAAGCGCAGGCGCTGCGCCTCTATGTGGAACAGTCAGACATGGATGCCCGTGTGAGCGAAGATATGGAGACATACAGATTAGCGCTTGAAGCCACAGGCGGCGAGTTTGGCGGTGTTGAGCCGGTTTCGCGTTTCCATGAAGCGTTTCAGGGACCAATAGGCGCGGCATATGCTGCTGCCGTGGTCGGGCTGCAGACCGAGACATTCTTGGCAAGGGTTCGTGAGAACTCGGGACTTCAGAACGTTGGATTGCTGGCGCTCGATAATGCAAACGGGAGTGTGAAGCGCGATACATGGACATCCAGTTTTAGAGATATAATTTCCGCGCTGGACTACCCGCAGTTAGTCGGAGAGCCTCCGGACATAACACAGCCCGATGTGATACCAGGTAGGCATGTCCATATCCCCGATCCCAACCTGCGCACAGCGGTTGCGGAAGAACTTCGCAAAAGCCCCAATGCCCCCATTACCACGGACGAGATGAAAAGGTTGAGAGATTTACGAATCGCTGAAAGAGGTGTTCGTGATTTGACAGGAGTGCAATTTGCAACACATTTAATAGAATTACATCTCCAAAATAATCAGGTCTCCGACCTCTCACCGATAGCAGGCTTAACCGATCTGCGCGAACTCCGTATCACCGGGAACCCTATATCCGATATATCACCCGTGAGGGGCTTAACAAATCTCAATCACTTTGAGTTCCATGACACTCAAATATCCGATATATCCCCTGTGAGAGGGTTAACCAACCTTACTCACCTAGGATTTGTTGGCTGTCAGGTGTCCGATATATCCTCCGTGAGGGGCTTGACAAATCTCACTTTCTTAGACTTCTCTCACAATCAAGTGTCCGATATATCGCCCGTGAGAAACTTAACAAATCTCGTTCGCTTAAGATGTACTGACAATTTAATTTCCGACATGTCACCCGTAGCAGGATTAACAAACCTGACATGGTTGGACATGCACGATATGATTGTATCGGATCTATCTCCGCTTGCACAGCTAATCAATCTGGAGGTCCTGACGTTTGACCATAACGAAGTATCTGACATATCGCCGTTGGCAGGATTAATCAACCTCAGAATCATTCGTACGTGGGGTAACCGCTTCTCCGATGTGTCGCCCCTAGCGAAAATGAGGAACCTAGAAAGGTTAGATATTTGCGGAGCGGAGCTAGCGGATCTCTCGCCGTTGGCAGGATTAACTGGGTTAAAAGAATTGTACCTTAGAAGTAACGGAATATCAGATGTGTCCCCACTTGCAAGGTTAACCGAGCTGAATCGATTGAATCTAGCCGGGAACCACATCTCGGATATATCGACAATTTCGCGGTTTACCAATTTGAAATGGCTAAACATCCATGACAATAGAATCTCGAACATATCGCCGCTTGGGCGATTAACTGGTTTGACATGGCTGAACCTCCACGATAACAGAATCTCGAACATATCGCCGCTTGCGCAATTAACAAATTTGACGTGGCTTGCCCTGCACAACAACCAAATCGCCGACCTTTCACCTCTGGATGGGTTCCGCGAAAACCTGAATCTCTTTACAATCTTCAACAATCCCGTGTTCCCGATTGGAGGACCGAAAATCGAAGGACCTTGGTTGTGGGTGTTTCTGCCAAGCACAAGACGAAATCTCGACATAGATTTGCTGGCGGAAGCCAGCGGGGGCGGCGCGACCGAACTGAAGATCGCTACCCAAGGGGCGACGGAGGGTAAGGCTGTCGGCAGCGAGGTATGGGAATCCGACAAACTCCCGCTTACGGGCAGAGACAACCTTGATGACATGGTGGGGCATAACCTGGCCGACGGCGTTATCTACGGCACGGTCTTCCTCTATTCTCCGCGCGAACAGAATACAAACATGTTCCTTGGCAGTGATCAGGAGGTAAAGGTCCGGCTCAACGGTGAGGTGATTTACCAGCGCGAACGGATAGAGCGCGGTGGCGATTACACCGACTATTTCCCAGCTACGCTTCGGCGAGGAAAAAACGTCCTGTTCGTCGCGGTTGGCACTCGTGATGGCGGCCATTCCAACGCCTTTTTCGGATTTGAACCCGGCACCGAATACTCCGAAGCGACCGGTATCGGTTATCTCTTTTCCGAGTCTTCGATTCATAGCGGCGACACCTTTACCCTTGACATCCGCGCCGAAAATGTCATCGACTTGGCGGGGTGGCAGTTCGATATTGCTTTCGATCCTGCTAGACTTGAAGCCCTTGGCTTAAGCGAAGGCGACTTCCTGAAGACCGATGGCGGATCAACCTTCTTCCAGAGTGGACGCATTGACAATGCGGCAGGAAAAATCACCGGGCTAATTGCGGGGCGGATTAGCGAAGGCGGAGTGAGTGGCAGCGGCCCCGTGCTTCAAGTGAGGTTCAAAGCAAGAACCGAAGGGGAAACTAATCTAGTCCTACAGAACTTCCTATTCGGCTCGGCCGCTAAGGAAGCAATCCTTGCAGGACCTCTTGAAATCCACTTTTCAGTCGAGGAACGGCTACTGACAGGGGATGTGAATCGCGACGGGGTAGTCAATATTCTCGATCTAATCAGCGTCGCACAGCAGTTGGGAAAACGCCTACCCTCCGGCTCGCCGGAAGACATTAACGGCGATGGGATCGTCAATATTTTTGATCTTACGCTGGTGGCTCAGGGAATCGGCAAAACCGCAGCGGCCGCACCAGAGGTTGCGACAGGGCGAGTAGAGGTCGCAACAGTTGAAGCGTGGATTGCGGAGGCACGCCTTGCGAATGACGGTTCGATTACCTTTCGACAAGGTATTGCGAATCTCCAAAACCTGTTAGCCTCGCTGATTGTTCCCCAAGAGACGGCGTTGCACCCCAACTATCCGAATCCGTTCAATCCTGAAACCTGGATACCGTACCAGTTGGCGGCGCCCAGTAAAGTCACGCTGATGATTTATGATATGCACGGAGGAGCGGTTCGGCGTTTGGAGATAGGACATCAACCGGCGGGAATGTATCAGAACCGCAGCCGCGCGTTACATTGGGACGGTCGCAATGGGCGCGGCGAGTCCGTCGCCAGTGGCTTATATTTCTATACACTGCAGGCGGGTGACTTCACGGGGACGCGCAAGATGCTGATACGAAAGTAAAGTCAAGTTGTATAGTATGTTTGAAGAGATTTGTGTCCATTAACCCTCCAAGAGACAATGACAAAACTCGGGGACATCAATACCACCGATATCCGTGATGCGATCCGCTTAGGCTGCTATACGATGGGCAACGTATTCAATGCGGATGACAATGACATGCCGTTTTTCGGTGCCCACGTGCGCCCCCATCCACCGGCACTTGCATGGAGCGAATTTCACGCCGAATCACACATTCCCGGCAGGCACCTCAACGCACTATTGGCGGCGGAAAGCGTTGCCGGCGTCGAGATAGATGAGCAAGCTGTTGAAAAACACACGCGAGCGGCATTCCTTACTTATTCCGGTCCGGTGCCGTTGCCGCTTAACAGGGAAACACCGGGCAGCGCGCCAATCAGGCTGATTTCGCACAACGTACGCGAAGGATTTCATGCGCTGCATGCTCTCGTGCGCTACCGCAACTGCAATCGCGCCAGAGAACTTGCCGAGAGTAGCATCGACGCTATTCTGACCCGATGGGATCCTGAAGATGGTTGGGATGGCGATTATCTTGAGGGCAGATGTGGACTGAAGATTTGGGGAACAGTTGAAAATACTTATCGCGATGGGAACATCCTTATCGGCTTGGGCAGATCGGTTGGACCACTGGTAAAATACTACCGCACAACAAGTTATGCGCCTTCGCTGGAGTTGGCGATACGGTTGAAGGACAAGATGCTTCAAGATTGCTTTTGGGAAGACGGTCATTACGATGCGGAACGGTTCGGACACCACGCGCATTCAATCACCTCTTCAATGTCCTCACTGGCGCAACTGGCGGATCTGCTGAAGGACTCCGAATTACTAAGCCGTGCGAAGACGTTCTACGACAACGGCCTTTGGCACTTTCGCGACGAAGTTGGATGGGCGAGTGAGCATGCGGAAGGGGGCGACAGACCCGAAATGGGGGAGATGAACACGACCGGCGACATCGTGGAAACCGCGCTTATTCTAGGGAGTTGGGGTTATACTCAATATTTTGAAGACGTCGAGCGAATACTGCGTTGTCATATTCTTCCCTCTCAACTCCGCGACATCTCTTTTTGCGAGGGCGGGGAAGATCCGCATCACGAAGACCGGCTGCGTGACGTGCCCAATCGATTGCGCGGCGCATTCGGCTTTCCCGCGCCCTACGGTCACACCCCTCTGGGCGTCGACGGCATCTGCTTTAACTTGGATGTCGTTGGCGGTACGGTCGGATCATTGTGCGCCGCCTACGAGTCGATCACGCGGCTTGATGAGGTCGGACACAGGGTTAACCTGCTATTCGACCACGAGACAGAGGCTATAAAAGTCGATTCTCCCTATACACACGAGAACTTGTGCATAAGGCTGAAACAGAGTGGACCTCTATTCGTGCGGATTCCGTCGTGGGTGAATGCAGAAGAGCTAGAGGTCACGGGAACGGACCGAATGCCGGTTTTCAATAACGGTTACGCCTTCTTCTCTCGACCACCTGTGAATCGTCCTATCGAGTTTCGTTTTCCGTTGTCGGAGCGTGAGATGACCCTGAAGCATTCAACTCGAGATATTCGTGTCCGGCTTCGAGGAGACGCCGTAGCCGCAATGGAAAATTTTGGGGTTGAGCTTACGTTCTTCAATCCACTCTAATCCCATTGGAGATTGACGCACATTGGATACTGTCATATGAAAACATCGCTATTCTCCACTCTTTTGGCAATCTTCCTCATGTTGCCTCTATGGCTGGCAAACACCTCAGCTCAAGACACGACACAATGGGGATTGCCCGCAGGCGCCAAAGCACGAATCGGGAAAGGCTCGATGTACCAAATTCAGTTTTCTCCGGACGGTTCCCGTCTGGCAGTTGCTAGCGGCATTGGCATTTGGCTCTATGATGCGCGCACCGGCGCCGCTATCAGGCTACTCACGGGGCAAGGTATCCGCAGCGTCAATTTCAGCCCCGATGGTAGTATTCTAGCAAGCGGCGATGAAAACGCGGTAGTTCGTTTGTGGGATTCCATGTCCGGTGATCTTTTGAAGACACTTCAGGGGCATACGCATTACGTTTCTAGCGTGGGTTTCAGTCCCGATGGTAGGACACTCGCCAGCGTTGCACTTTGGGAGGGGGCAATTCGACTCTGGGACGCCGCGACCGGTGAGCATTTGAATACGTTGGGAGGAGACATGTTGCCTGCCAATCTCCACAGGCGTGCACCTCCTAAAGACACAATCGTTGTCAGCAGCGATATTATCGGTCCCGATGGATCGAAGCTTGCGAGTGCAGGAGGTTTCGACGGTAAAATTCGTTTGTGGGATGCAATAACCGGTGAGAATCTAAAGACGCTCACGGGGCATACCGATAGGGTCTCTAGTCTCAGTTTCAACCCGGATGGCAGCATCCTCGCAAGTGGGAGTTGGGACGGCACAATTCGATTGTGGAATGCAAGAACCGGTAGGCACCTGAAGACACTCACGGGGTATAAGACGAAGGTATCTAGCGTCAGATTCAGCCCTGATGGCAAAACACTCGCAAGTGCGGAAACTCCCGACGGAACACTTTGCTTATGGAATGCAATGACCGGCGAACTTCTGAATACACTCACGGGGCATTCCGATAGGGTCTTTAACCTCAGCTTCAGCCCGGATGGCAGCATCCTCGCAAGTGGAAGTTGGGATCGAACAATTCGCCTTTGGAACACCGTGACTGGCGCACATCTGAACACCCTTACCGGGCATTCGAACATCGTAGATAAGGTCATCTTCAACCCTGATGGCAACTCTCTTGCCAGTACGAGTTTGGACAATACCATACGTCTGTGGAACGCCGCGACCGGCGCGAATTTGAAGACGCTATACGGGCACACGCAACATCTACTCGGTGTCGTTTTCAATCCCAACGGCAGGACGCTCGTGAGTGCGGGGAGACGCGAGGATGTTGTCCGTCTGTGGAATGCCGTGACCGGCGCGCGTGTAAAAACGCTATCTGGGCATACGTCACAAATCCAATGCGTCGATGGCAGTTCCGATGGCAGTGCTCTCGCGACTGGGAGTGCAGACAATACCATACGCCTGTGGAATGCCACGACCGGAGAGCATCTAAAGACACTTACCGGGCATGTCCGCCCGATCACGAGCATCGGTTTCAGCCCCGATGGCGGCATCGTAGCGAGTGGGAGTGTAGAGGACAGTGTCCGTCTATGGAATACCACAACCGGCGCACAGATGCGTCTACTCACAGGTTATAAGAGTGTTGTACGTAGCATCAGGTTCAGTCCCGATGGCAAAAGGCTGGCAAGTGTTGAAGGTTGGCCCGAAAACACCATTCGTCTGTGGAATACAAGTACCGGCGAGCACCTAAATACTCTCACGGGGCAACCGGGGCACCGGATTCCATGCCTTAGATTCAGCCCTGATAGTGAAACACTTGCCGGTGCAAGTCATCACGAGATTCGATTGTGGAATGCCGGGACCGGCGAGCATGTAAATACACTGAAGGGACACGCAAATGATGCCCGTAGCATCCGGTTCAGTCCCGATGGCAGTACCATCGCCAGTGGCAGTTTAGACAACACCATTCGTCTGTGGAACGCAGTGACCGGCGAGCATTTGAACACACTCACGGGACATGAAGATGCTGTTTTGAGTGTGAGTTTCAGTCCCAATGGCAAAACCCTCGCGAGCGGTAGTTCAGACAAGACCATCCGTGTGTGGGATGCTATGTCCGGCACTTGTCTGAATACGTTCATAGGGCATGGGGCCACCGTCGAAAGTGTTAATTTTAGTCCAGACGGTAGTACGCTTGCAAGTGGTAGTAGAGACGGCACTGTCCTCTTGTGGGAACTCGGCGCTCAGTAACGATGTTCACATAACCGCCACGCCCCCGTTTTTTCGTGCCTACAGTGCACCTCGTGCTCGCGAATATACTCTACGCTGTTGGCAGTTGCGTTTCTTAAGAGTCAAGAAATGGAGCGTGAGTTTTGCAGGTGGTAGGAGGGATCAACTGAGCGGATAGCGAAGGATCAAGGGAACGGATGGTGACCGCGATAGAACTCCCATAGAGATCCCTTCCGATTGCCGTGTAACTTACACGATTTGTCGTCTAAGACGCTGAAGCACTAAATGGTTTATTTTCTAAACACATATGACAAGTGTTGGGTGTCGGTGCGGTTAGAAAGAGATCTCTATCGCGCTCATTATCCATTCGCTTGATCCTACCGGCGTGGTATAACGGTTTATTGTGACAGTCTCGTAATTATTAAGTATTTAGCGAGCAATCCATTAGGAAAAAGGGCTACGGAGGTACAAACATGACTACCGCTTCAACTGTTGATGAATTAACATCGCTAGCTACGACCGCTGAACTCGCCAAAGCTCACACATGGACGCGTGCAAAGTTTGAAGGAGTAGCAGAGACGAAACCGGACGAAGGTTACCTGTCGGTGAACTTGGATGCGGGCAAGATTCAGAGAAGCGAAGTCACTACCACCGGATACGGACTCTATGCGATTGCCAGCCGCCCGCTCCGAATCGCCGACCGCGATTTTGAGCGAGGGCTGCATTTCCAGTCCGAAGGCGAGGTGTTGGTTCATCTGCCGAAACCCGCAGAGACATTTGAAGCCGTTCTTGGTGTGGACAGCAATCGGGTTACCGGTTTCTATTCCAACGCCGGGCGTGGCACTGTGATTGCCACAGTTGAAGTGGATGGAAATGAGGTTTTTCGTTCAGATGTGCTGCACGAAGGGTTGGAGGGGATTCCCCTTACCATCCAACTCAACGGCGCAACCGAATTTGTTCTCGGTTTGATCGACGCCGGCGGAGGAACCATCCAAAGGGTGAACTTCAACCAAGTGGATTGGGCGGAAGCACAAGTGATTTTGGAAGACAGGGAGACGGTATGGTTGGATGAGCTGCCCACTGCACCACTCCGTGCTCCCTATTCAACCGATGCTCCGTTTTCGTTCAACTATGCCGGACAACCGTCTAGCGAATTCTTGAAAACTTGGAATCTTGAGCGTAGCACCAAAGTATTGGACGAAGAGCGGACGGAACTCGTGACCACACACACCGATCCCACTACCGGTTTGCAGGTGCGGTGTGTTGCCGTGAAATATGCAGATTTTCCTGTCGTGGAATGGACAGTGTATTTCAAGAATACCGGCGAGCATCCGACCCCAATCGTTGAGAATGTTCAAGCACTCGACGCCCGACTGGAGCGTGGCGGAGACGGGGAATTTCTATTGCATCACAGCGACGGCAGTCCCCACTCCGGATTGGCGCCGCAAACTCCCACACAATACGCGCCAAGGGAAACCGAACTCCCTCCCGGAGCCGAAAAACGTCTGGCTGCTATGGAAGGGCTGCCAGCCGGAGGAGATCTTCCCTATTTCAACGTTGAGTGCAACGGTGAGGGCATTATATTCGCCGTAGGTTGGCTTGGGCAGTGGGCGGCGCAGTTCAACCGCGACAATGCCAACGGTCTGGACTTACGTGTGGGACAGGAACTGACACATTTCAGACTGATGCCGGGCGAAGAGGTGCGCACCCCGCTCATTGCGATGCTGTTTTGGGAAGGCGATTGGATCCGCTCGCAGAACCTATGGCGTCGCTGGATGATTCGCCACAATCTGCCTCGACCGGGCGGGAAGTTGCCTCCGCCGCAACTGGAAGCCGGCGGATCGGCACAGTACATTGAGATGTCTTTGGCAACCGAAGAAAACCAAATTGAGTTCGTTGACCGTTACTTTGAAGAAAAGATTGAAATCGATTACTGGTGGATGGATGCCGGTTGGTATAGCTTTCGCGACTATTGGCTAAGCTTGGGAACCTGGGAACCTGATCCGGTACGGTTTCCGCGCGGTCTTCGCCCAATCTCGGATCACGTTCACTCCAAAGGCGCCAAAGTCATCCTTTGGTTCGTCCCTGAAAGAGCGGATCCCGGCGAGTGGCTCTACGAAAACCATCCCGAATGGCTGTTGGGAATTAACGAGGGCAGGAAACTTCTCGACTTTGGTAACCCCGAAGCTTGGGAGTGGGCAGTTAATCATTTCGACTCACAGTTTATCGAGCAGGGCGCTGATCTCTTTCGAATGGACGGCGACGGTCCCCTCCCTTTTTGGCGGGCTAACGATGGCGAAGACCGCCAAGGAATTACGGAAATCCGACATGTCGAGGGCGTTTTGGCATTTTGGGATGAATTGCGGCGGCGCCATCCCGATATGCTGATGGATATCTGTGCCGGAGGTGGCGCTCGAAACGCACTCGAGGCGTTACGCCGCGCCGTGCCGTTATGGCGAAGCGATTACGCCTATGAGCCCACCGGAATGCAGAATCTGACTTTCGCCATGTCGCTTTGGATTCCATATTTTGGCACAGGCACTAATGCGTTTGAATCGTACACCTTCCGCAGTCAAATGGCGCCGGCAATATCATGCATTTGGGATTTGCGCCGCAGGGATGTGGATTACACCTTCCAGCGCAAGATGGTAGCCGAATGGCGGCAGATAGCGGATAACTATTACGGTGATTACTATCCCCTCACGACTTACCGAACCGAGAACGATGTGTGGACGGCTTGGCAGTTCGACCGCCCCGAATCCGGTCAGGGGATGGTGCAAGCGTTCCGTCGTCAGGACAGCGACATCACTCAGATGCGTTTCAAGCTGCACGGGTTGGACCCATCGGCGGACTATACCATGACGAATATGGATACTGAGGGTTCAACGAGAATTTCCGGTAAGGACTTGACCGAAAACGGTCTATCGATTACAATTGACGAACAGCCGGGCGCGGTCCTAATCGTATACGAACGGCGTTCGTAGCGTGGGTACCGCCCACTTTGATCGGAATTGGCATGATATAGGTAAACAGATATACCTGTTAGACATCTACTTTAGGAGGAGAGATAGCCATGCAGGTAAACCCGAACCAGTTGTGGGAGGATGGTTACATCATTATTCCGGACTGCATCCCCCCGGATCGACTTGATGAACTACGTAACAGTTTCGAGGTTCTTGTTGAGCGTCAGAAGGAAATATGGGCGCGCGAGCGCGGGCCCCACGATCCACCCGGCGGTCAATGGGAGATAGCCCCGCAGCCACGGGTAACCTTTGGTCCACTCATTGACGAAGAAACCGCCAACACTGTCGAATTCTGTCTTCACGAGAATACGTTAGGGGTTAGTCGTCAGGTCATGCGGTCGCCTGAAACAATTCTCAAGTACATTACCATCATGTGCAGTCCGGTGCAGGATCACGGTCCGTCAGGCTGGCATCGTGACATCGAACCCAATCGCGACGGACCCTTGAGCGGTTTACAAGCAGACATGGCGGCAAACGGTGTGGGCACGGTTCAATGGAACATCGCGCTTTACGATGACGATGTTCTCTGGATAGTCCCGGGCAGCCACAGGCGCCGCAACACCGATGCCGAGAATCGCACACTGCTCGAAAGCAATCGCCAGCCATTACCGGGTAGCATGCCCGTCAAACTCAAGGCGGGGGAGGGTGTGGTCTATTCGAACGCCATTCTCCACTGGGGCAGCAACTACAGTTCGAAACTGAGGCGAACGATTCATCTCGCATTACGAGCCTTCGGCACCAATTTATTTTCGTATCGACCGTATCTCAACTGGACCATAGATTTCAGCGAACGCCTATCACCCTGGAGTAGAGAGGTATTTGAACGGTTTAGAAGGCGATTCAATGCCGAGTTTGACGTAATCGCACAATCTTTCCGAGCGGTCATCGACAAAGACGAGGCAGCTTTTCAGGAATGTCTCGCCACGCTCCACCCCGGCGAAGAACACCGGATGGTCTGCGTCATGTTCTTAACCAAACTGGCATACAAAGTCTATCACTTAAATAAGCCGGATGTAGCTGCACTCCCCGATGCCGAGCAGTCGGCACAGGTTGGATGGCCATGGGAAAGCGTTGATGTCCTACAGAATGTCGCCAGTCGGTTCACGGTTGATGAGACTAATATCTTGTGGAGCCGCTTTCTCGATATGGAGAATCGGCTCAAGTCGGAAGAGGACCAATACGAACCCGGATTCCAGACCGGACCCACGAAGTATTACTTCTACGACATGCCTTCAAATTATGAGGTCGAGGACTTTATCGCTACGTGGAATTCGTAACATAGCTCCCGACTAGGGGAAATCCTGCTTATTTCGTTGATGAAGTGTCGAATAACTGTTAAAATTCCCCTGACTCCCGAACTGTCGCCGATATCGAACCGCAAGAACCTTAACCCGTGGAAGGAGAGGTTACCATGGCTCTAACACAGGCACAACTCGATAAGTTTCATGAAGACGGCTTTCTCATCGTGGAGGATGTTTTCGATAAGAAAGATGTGGAAGCCGCACGAGTTGAGATGGAGAAGATTTTCTACGGAACGAGTTTTGAGGATTACTTGGCAAAGTTGGACGCCACCGGGGAAGCGGAATCCACCGACCCCACCAGTACCGCTGCGGTTCCCCACTACGGCGAAACCAAACACGGGCGCGCTCAATTCCCATCGGGAATTGACGCCCTTGATCGCCTCATTGAGAACGAAGACTACCTCGATATGTATGAACAGTGCCTCGGAACCTCGGATATGAGCTACTGCAACGGGCACCTGTTTTTGAGGTCAGGCCCCACCGACAAACGGCACGCCGAACACCCGTGGCAAGGCTACCACATTGACCACGCGACAAACTGCTTTTTGCCGCCCAACCATGAAGTGGATTTATACAACTACGTGAACTCATGCGTCTATCTCCACGATGTCGAAGATGACGGCGCCCCGATGCAAATCATCCCTCGCACTCATCGTCAGATTATCGACCTCCTTCCTCGACTTATCGAAGAGGGCAACTGGACCGGAATGGGCGGTATTAAGGACATCCGGGAAATCCCCGAATTCTGCGCGCCCGTCGCTACGACTGCCAAGGCAGGCAGCGTCCGATTCAATAGTTCCTACGGCGTTCACGCTGCAATCCCGTTCGCAAACAAGCGCAGACAGCGGGGATATTGGACACTTTCACTCTGCCGCGGAGATAGCAGTCAGTTCACCAAGTTGTCGAACCTTTGGAGAGAGCGAGAGTTCTCCATCCCATTCTGGCAAAAGACTACGCCGCGAGTGCGGGCGCTCTTCGGTTGGCCCAAACCGGGACATCCCTACTACACGAGCGAGACCGTTGATTCCCTCGCACACTGGTATCCGGACATGAATCTCACGCCGTATAAAGATGCGATGGAGGCATGATGCCCCGCATTGATGCTCATCTCCACGTTTTCGCCAAGGAGTCCACAAGATTCCCGAGGGAAACCAATGAACTTTGGCCCGCAGAACGGGAGGAACCCGTCGAAAAACTGCTGGCAGAGATGGATGCACACCAGATTGATAAGGCGGTCTTGGTACAACACCCAGGGGTACAGATCAAGCATCACGCCTACCTTCGGCACTGTCTCGGGACTTACCCTGACCGCTTTTTGGGCATGGGACTCATATCTCCCGAACTTCCGAACGTTGAAGACCACATGGACACTTTGACAAATGGAACCGGAATTATCGGTTTTCGGCTCTCGAGAATCGGGGGCCCTCGCGATCCTTTTGAAAAAATAGATGTGAAGCAACTCGGCGCCTATCGCATCTGGAAACACGCCGCAGAGAAAGACTATGTCCTGTGGCTGATTCTCCAGGCTCGCGACGCGCATTTGCTTCCCTATCTTGTGTCGACATTTCCTCAGGTCAGGATCGTCATTAACCACATGGGTATATGTCCGGGGAATGGCAAACTCTCTTGGGGCACCAATTGCCGACCGCGAATAGAGACACCCATGTACAATCCCGCGTTCCATACGACTTGGCGTCTGGCGAAATTCGAGAACGTCGCAATGTTATTGTGCCTTCAATACGCATTCAGTAACGAGCCGTTCCCCTATCGGGATCTTGCGGGATGGCATCAGAGCCTTCTTAGAATCTACGGTTCCAAGCGTCTCATGTGGGCGACCGATTTCCCGTGGATTCTCGAAGATCCGGGTTACGGCAAGTTAACCACCATCATCAAAGAATTAATGCCCGACCTAACAGAAGACGAATACCGTGATATCATGGGCGAAACCGCAAAACGGTTCCTGCGCTTTCCCGACCAATGATATGTTTCACACGAGGCGTACAACCGCCTTCTTGGCAGAATACATCGAGGAGTTCTGACACGGAACCTCCAAACCTACGTTCTTCCGTGTAAATCTCCTATGAATTTTGGATCTCGCATCGTTTACCGAGAGGAATCATGGACATTGAAACACTAAAAACGGAACTGGATGAGTACGGATTCGTCCTTATTCCCGATCTAATCCCATCGTCGGATGCCGAGCACATGGCAAGACGGCTGATGGAAATCATGGATCGGATTCCCGACTCACCCGACTTCAGCGGCGCACATGAGACGAGCCAACATCTGCGCGGTGTGTTCAACTTTCTCCATCCCAGCGAATTTGACCTATTCGAGCAGATCGTTACGAATCCGGTGCTCCTCGAGTTGGCGGATTACAAGCTTGGCGATGGTTTTCAACTCAACACGGTGGCTGCCCTCTGGCGGAAACCCGGGGCTCCAATCGGCAAACTTCATGCCGATCTTCCAATGCTGGCGAGGCGCGAGACACCGTTTCCTACGCCCAAGGTGTGCTTTCTCCTCAACTGTCTCTGGATGTTGAGCGATTTTACCAAGGAAAACGGAGCCACGAGGGTGATGCCCTTCAGCCATCATGCCGGGATCCCACCCAGAGCCGAGATCGAATACAGACATTTGGTTACCGTCGAAGGACGCGCGGGCTCGGTGGTCGTGCTGAATGGTCCCGTGTGGCATGCCGCTTGGTCAAACACAACGAACGACCAACAACGCATGGGAGCGCCGGTTCCCTTCCACGCGCGGTGGATGGATCCCACCGATCCTGCGCTCGGATGGTGCCTCCATAAACGCAGTGTCCGTGACAAATTTTCGCCCAGGATGCAGGAGTTAACACAGCATGTGGAAAATGACTGATCGGGAAGTGTACGGCGGGCGCTGCCCACCATCAGAATGACATATGCATAAGCTGAGTTTCCGTGACTCAGTTCTGATTACCATATATCACGCTGAATTTCCTCTGACTCACTTCTGACAATTCGCCTGTTAATCGAAGCCCTTCAGTTACCCTGATCCCTTCAATTTAAGAAGGAGGAAACCAACAATGGCACTCACTCCCCAGCAATGCGAATTCTTCCATTCATTCGGATATCTCGTCCTTCCTGGTTTGCTAGCTGACGATGTCGATTGGATGGCTGAAGAACATCAAAAGGTATTTGAGAAGAACGACATCGTTCATGATGGCACGAAACGTACGTATGTCGTGCCGTTCATAGATCAAACCGAAAAACTCTGTACCCTACTCGACCATCCCAAGGTCATCGACGTGCTCGGATCCCTGTTAGGCGACGATTTCAATTACGTCGGCAGTGATGGCAGCTACTACAGCGGCAACACAAGTTGGCACGATGACGGCGGACATCGGCCCGGTGGTCTAACCTTCGCCAAATTCCACATCTATCTCGACACGCTGACGCGCGATTCAGGCTGTATCCGCGCCATCCCGGGCAGCCACCTGCCGGGCCCCTGGAGAGACCACCTAAGAGAGAACATCTGGCTCCAGCCGTTTTGCGAATCGATAGGTGTCGCCGGCACCGATATCCCTTGTGTCGCAATTGAAAATGAACCCGGAGATGTCGCCGTGCTGAATCACACGACGTATCACGCATCCTTTGGGGGCGGAACGGCGCGTCGCCACTTTGACCTCAATCTGTCGAGCCGCGCAAAAACGGAAGAAGAAATGGCAGACCTTGAGAAGTTCATATTGCCGAAAGAACGGACAAAGGAGAAACCTAGCAAATACGCGCCGGGAGAACAAGACATCATGCTCGGCACGGCTACTCCCGAGCGCATGCGCCACCTAGAGCAAGTAATCGAGCGCGAAAACCTTGATCGCGCCGCTTGGGAAGCTACCCAATAGTCTCCGACTGCAGGTATCTAGCAGTCTCTTGCCGTTCCGGGCTTCAACAAGAAGTACGTGAGTCAAAGTGATGCTTTCTCCTCAACAACGCACCTTTTTTGAGTCGCTCGGTTATCTCGTTCTGCCGGGCTTACTAGCGGATGAAATTGATTGGATTACGGAGGAGCACCAAAAAGTCTTTGAAAAGAAGGGAGTTGCTCATGACGGGACGAAGCGATCCTTTATGGTTCCCTTCATCGACCAAAGCGAGCGTCTCTGTTCCCTCCTTGACAATCCCAAGATCGTTGGCGTGCTCGGTTCGTTGTTGGGCGACGACTTCAATTACGTTGGGGGTGGCGGCAATTATTACAGCGGCGACACAAATTGGCACGACGATGGCGGGCATCGCGTCGGAGGTCTGGTTTTCGTCAAGTTTCATATCTATCTTGATTCACTGACGCGCGAAACAGGGTGCATACGAATTATCCCGGGCAGCCATCTGAACGGCGGATGGAGGGAGCAACTACAGAAAATCCGTCTGCAGGCGTTTAGCGAGGACTTGGGGATTCGAGGAGTTGATGTCCCTTGCGTGGCTGCTGAAACCGAACCCGGCGATGTTGTCGTCCTGAATCACACAACGTACCACGCCTCTTTCGGAGGAGGCGCCGCACGTCGCCATCTCGACCTCAACGCCTCAGGTAGGGCGAGGACAGACGCAGAGTTCAGCGATCTCGACAAATTCATCAAAATCATAGAGGGCTTCAAGCGGGAGAAGGAAGCCAAGGGTGAGGAAGACATGATTCTCAGCACCGCCTCCCCCGAACGAATGCGCCATCTTGAACAGGTAATTGGACGCGAACTGCATCTTCGCAACGCGGTTTGATGTCGTGCATCGTTTGTCAGGTGTTGAATGTGTGCGCCAACTTTTCGCAGATTTCGCTCTGCTTTTTTAGGTCTCCCGTTACGCTCCGATATTCCAAAATAAGGATGTAACCCTAAAATGACTCTTACTCCCCAACAGTGCACCTTCTTCGAAGCGTTTGGCTTTCTGATCCTTCCCGGTTTGATGTCCGACGACATTGAGTGGATAATCGAAGAGCATGGGAAGGTTTTTGAGCAACAGGGCGTGGTTCATGACGGATCCAAGCGTTCAATGATTGTCCCGTTTAGCGACCAGCGTGAACGACTCTGTACGCTTCTAGACCATCCGAAAGTGCTCGGTGTGCTGAAGTCACTGCTCGGCGATGATTTCAACTATGTTGGCGGCGACGGAAACTACTACAGCGGCGATACGAACTGGCACTCCGACGGCGGGCATCAGGCAGGTCTCTTCGCCAAATATCATCTCTATCTTGACCCTTTGGGGCGGGATACGGGATGCATCCGCGTGATTCCCGGCAGCCACTTAATCGGACCGTGGAGGGAGCACCTTCAACAGACTCGCCAACCGGACGAACTCCTTGGAATCCCCGGTCGGGATGTCCCGTGCATTGCTGCCGAAACCGTACCGGGCGATGTCGTTGTGTTCAATCACAACATTTACCATGCCTCTTTCGGTGGGGGACCTGCCCGCCGCCACATGTGCCTCAATGTAACTAGCCGAGCCAAGACGGAAGCCGAAGTCAGCGAACTCGACCGTTATCTGCGACCTGCCGGTAGACCAAAGCATTGGCTCGGAAAGTATGCGCCCGGTGCACAAGACATCATGCGGAATACAGCCTCGCCCGAGCGTTATGTCCATTTGGAGCAGGTCATCCAACGCGAGCAGTATTACCTTAACACAACACAATAGATGGTAGAAACTAAACCTATTGGGATATGTCCATGTCCGTTTTTCGCCACACCCCGTTCCACGAGAAGGAAATCTTAAATGTCATTGACTCCCCAACAATGTACCTTCTTTGAAACATTTGGATACATTCTTATTCCGGGATTAATGACCGATGAAATCGATTGGATAATTGAGGAACATAGAAAAGTCTTTGAGAAAAAAGGGCTTGTACACGACGGAAGTAGGCGCTCTCAGATTGTGCCTTTCAGTGATCAGAGCGAGCGGCTTTGTACCTTGCTTGATCATCCCAAAGTGCTAGGTGTGCTAACGTCACTGCTTGGCGAGGATTTCAACTATATCGGCGGCGACGGCAACTATTACAGCGGCGATACGAACTGGCATTCCGACGGATTTCATACCGTCGGCCTCTACGCCAAGTTTCATCTCTACCTCGACCCGTTGACGCACGGCACCGGTTGCATCCGCGTAATTCCAGGCAGCCACCTAGGCGGTGCATGGCGGAATCATGCAGAACGAGTTCGCCAACCTAATGAAGATTTTGGCATCTCGGGCAAAGAGTTTCCCTGCGCCGCCGTTGAAACCGAACCCGGTGACATCGTCGTATTCAATCACAACATTCTTCACGCTTCTTACGGCGGCGGCACCGCCCGCCGCCACTTCTGTTTGAATGTGTCACGTCGGGCGAAAACTGACACCGAAATTGAGGAATTGCACAAATACATCCGACGTCCCGATGGATTGCCACGTTATCACCCGAGATCTGCCAGCGTTCACTCTGAACTCATGCGCCGTACCTCATCGCCCTCGCGCATGCGCCACTTGGAGCAGGTCATCGACTGCGAAAACCAGTGGCTAACGAAAGGGAGCGATTCGCACAAATGACAATCTCCGACATACTTGACGGCGAACCGGAACTCGTTGCCACCGGTTTCAAATTTACGGAGGGACCGGTCTGGCACCCTGATGGCTATCTCTTCCTCAGCGATATTCCGGCGCATCGAATCTTTAAATTGACGCCCGATGGCACATCAGAGATTTTTCGCGAGCCCAGCGGCGGCGCCAACGGACTCACTTTTGATCGCCAAGGACGGCTTATAGCATGCGAATACAAGAGCCGCCGCGTCTCTCGCACGGAAACCGACGGCACTATCAGCGTCCTCGCGGACAGTTACCACGGCAAGCGTTTGAATAGCCCCAACGATGTGGTGGTAAAGTCGGATGGAAGCATCTATTTCACCGATCCCTTCTACGGTTTCCCCGCAGCCCAGGAACGTGAACTTGATTTTCAAGGGGTTTACCGCATCGCTCCTGACGGCTTAATTTCGCTGCTTGTCGATGATTTTGGCGTTCCGAACGGATTGGCGTTTTCGCCGGACGAACGTATTCTGTACATCGACGATTCAAGACACCAGCATGTCCGCGCCTTTGATGTTCTACCGGACGGTTCACTCGCTAATGGACGTATTTTAATCGATATGAGAGCCGACGCACGAGGCGCCGCGGATGGGATGAAGGTGGACGTCACCGGTAATCTCTATGTCACCGGGGCGGGTGGAACATGGATTATCTCACCGACGGGCGAACACCTCGGAACCATCGTCACTCCCGAATTGCCGGAAAACTGCGCTTTCGGTGGGCAGAATCACAAGACACTCTTCATCGCGGCTCGAACCTCAATATATAGCATTCGGCTTAAAATCGCGGGTGTTCAGTAGCATTTCCGCATCATTTTTATTGTCGACAGGGGTGCGGATTATCCTGTTTTTACGCATTACGCATTAGTTTTTTAGTCATGTTTGCTCCAGAGCCTCCTCTTCTCATCTCGTCTTACTATTCGTGATCAAGGACTAATCAGCACATGCAACATCGCCAGTTGGGAAACTCCGGGATTGAAGTGCCGGTTTTAGGGTTGGGTGGGTGGACATTGGGTGGATCGGCATATGGCGCTGTTGACCGGGACACGGCGGTGACCGCCATGCGCACGGCGTTCGACCTCGGCATCACTCTCATTGACGGTGCCCCATACTATGGCGAGACCGAGACGTGGTTCGGTGAGGAATTTCGATCTAGACGCCACGAAGTGTTCCTCATCACCAAATCTCAGCGCCGCCCATACACCAAAGCAAACTTATTTGCGAACATTGAGGGCAGCCTGAAAGATTTACGCACAGATTACGCCGACCTCTACGTCATCTTTCCCGATGCGAACACTCCCATAGACGAGATCCTTGACGGATTGATTCAGGTGAAGGAATCCGGCAAAGCCCGTGCCGTGGGCGTCACCAACTGGGATAGCGATATGCTGCTGGCATCCGTCGGCAAGGTTGAACTGGTTACCAACCAACTCGGCTACAGTCTGTTCGATCGGTATTGGCAAAAGACCGTCTTCCCGACCTGCGCTGAGCTGGGAATCGGTGTCATGGCGTACAGTCCGCTAGCTCAGGGGCTTCTGAGTGGGGCAATTACCGCTGACACCAGTCTCCCGCCGGAAGACGTGCGAACCCATAACAATTTGTACGCCCCCGAAAACCTGCCCACGAACTTAAACGTGGTGGAAAAATTGAAAGAGTTCGCAAGTGAGCGTGGATTGACACTCTCCCAACTGGCGCTGGCATGGACGCTTGCCAATCCGCTCGTAAGTGTAGCAATCATCGGAACCCGGCACCCAAGTCGATTGGCGGAAGATGTCGGCGCGCTTAAGGCAGCATTGACGCCTGTGGAGTTGGCATGGTTGGATACAATTGTCGCCAACATTGCCGGTGTTGCCCCGCGTTTCGGTTGAAACGTGTACCGTTTTTCTCTTTTCTAGTCTGCGTCCGTTCACGCCTCTTTCAACTGCCTCTTACGCATGACGTATTACGTATCATCATTACAGAATATGGACCTCTGATTTTTCTTATGTTCCACGCCTTACACGTTTTTTCTTCACGGAGTACATTCAATGTCCAATCATTCTCAACAGCGTCCGAATATCATGGTTATCCACTGCCACGACATCGGACGTCATCTCGGCTGTTACGGGCGCGGCGTAGAAACGCCGAACATTGACAGCTTGGCAGATGAAGGCGTCCGATTCGATCAGTATTTTTCAACTGCCCCCTACTGCGCCCCGAGCAGATGCAGCCGCATGACAGGGCTTTATCCCGTAAACCACGGCGCAATTGGTCAGACGCACTTGGGGTGGAAGATGAACGATGGGGTTCAAACCCTGCCGCTGTATATGAACGCGCTCGGTTACGATACCCATCTCTTCGGTTTTCAACATGAAGCCATCGATCCTAAAGATCTCGGTTACCAGCACACCGAGTACGGGTTTCCAAACGCGACAATCAGTGCCATGGACGTAGCGCCGCGCGTTCAGCAGTTTCTCGACAGTTACCGCGAAGAGGACGGACCCTTCTACATGGATGTGGGATTTACCGAGGCGCATTCCATGACGCCGCGCGGCGGGTTCGACAACTGGCCCGACAATCTGCCCGTGCCGCGTTTCAAACCAAAGTATGTTCACCGTGTGGACGCCCCCAAGTATGAGGGTCAGATAGTCCGTCCCGTCGACAATCCGTGTGATCCTTATTTCCGCGACTACGATCCGGACGAAGTCCAGCCGTTGCCATACCTCCCGGACCGGCGCGGAATCCGCGAGGACATCGCAGACTTGAATAGCCTCATCACGTGCGTCATTGATATCGCGGTAGGACGAATCCTCGACAAACTCCGCGCCACCGGGATAGACAGAAATACGCTTGTCATCTTCACGACGGATCACGGTATCGAGGTGCCGCGCGCCAAAGGATCACTCTACGACGCAGGTATCGAATGTGCGCTGATTATGCGCTATCCCGATAATCTCCTAGCGGGGACAACGAATGATGCTCTTCTCAGCAATGTTGATTTTCTGCCCACGCTTGTCGAGTTTGCGGGTGGCGACGCTCCGGACGACATTGACGGACGCTCCTTCCTTCCAATGCTCCAGAATCGCACCTATCAGCGCCGAGACCACATCTATGCGGAGAACACCTGGCACGGTCAATATATCCCGATACGGGGCATTAGAACGGAACGATTCAAGTACCTTATGAATTTCGATACTCACAAGCATCTGCTGTACCCGCAAAACAGATCCGCCCGCGAAGTGCTCACGGAACTGCTAACTGGATTCAAGGGAATCGAGGAGCTATACGACCTTGAGTCCGATCCGCACGAGCAGAACAATCTTGGATCCACACGAAAGATGTTCGGCTTCGGAGATGTGGATTTCACCGGATTGTCCGGATGGGAGCCCTGCCATCCCGACTACAAAAGAATTGCGACGTCCTTCAAAGCGCAATTGAGAGCGCATATGGAGGAAACAAACGATCTACTGCTGAAAGGTCCCGTAACTCACCCCGGTTTCGAGCATATTTGGGATGACCTGTAACTGCCGAACGTTCTGAATTGGCAGATTCAGACTAAATAGCCTAGGAACTCCTTGCCATGGTAATACCATTGTTGAGATAGATCGCCATAAACCGAGATACATACAGAACGGACACAATTCTAGTGTGTTGTCTCTCGCCAGTCTGCCAACCAGAAAAAACTTACTCTTTGAGAAAATCTATCTTTAGATGAGAAGTAGACTCTTGCAAACGGTCAGCCTCCTGTCCATTCCCTCGCAATTTCTGGTTTTATCCGTGCTATTGCTTCAGCACAGTTGTAACCGAGACATTTCTCATTTGTCCACGCCCAAGATTGTTAAACGGGAACTTGGGAAAGGCAGAGTATTCGATGTCGCTTATTCGCCGGACGGCACTCGGCTCGCGGCCGCAACAAGCTTGGGTGTTCGAATCTATGATGTCGACACTTACACCGAAGTTGCGTTTCTCAGAGAGGACTCGCCATGGGTTAGCAGTGTTGCATACTCACCCGATGGACGTTCAGTCGCTTATAGCGGTTCGGATGGAATGATTCGAATATGGGATACCCAGACACGGAGGCACGCGCACACGCTTAAGGGTCACACGAGTTCAGTGCGGTCAATAGCGTTTTCACCTGACGGCAAGAAACTCGCGAGTGCAGGCAAGGATAGGTTGATTCAGTTGTGGAGTCTGCGCGACGGGGAGCCCTTATGGTCGCAAATGAGGCACACTTATGCGGTGTATTGCGTGGCTTTCTCGCCTGATGGCAATACACTCGTCAGTGGAAGCGCCGGAGGTAAGGTTGAAATCTGGGATACCACTACTGGTGAAGTTCAACAGGAGTTTAAGGAACATAGGAATTGGATTGAATCTATAGCATTTTCACCTGATGGCTCCATGCTTGCCAGTGGAGGCGAGGATAGGGTAGTTCGCTTGTGGAACGCTCACACCGGAGAAATCTTGCGGGAATTGGGAGGGGATACGGGCGTCGTGAGTTCTGTGGCGTTTTCACCCGATGGTTCCACGTTAGCCAGCAGCGCGACCAGGGCCCCAAATAGTGTTCTTTTTTGGGATACCAGCACGGGAAAGCAGTTGAGGACTTTCCAAGGGCATTGGGCAAAATCAGTGATTTTTTCGCCGAATGAATCAATGTTGGCTGGTATAGGACCGGGAGGAGTTCATTTCTGGGACGCGCGTACTGGAGAAATCTTGCATGTCTTCGAAGGATATACCGGTTGGATACGGTCCGTTGCGTTTCTACCTGATAGTTCCACGCTTGCTTCCAGTTCAGGTGGGAAGATTCGGCTGTGGAACGTTCATACGGGAGAGCAGGGCAAGGTATTTGATGTTCGCCCGTCTCCCGAGGGATTATGGAGAGGCATTATCAGGTCCGCAATCCTTTCTCCAGACGGCACCACGTTAGCCACGGAGAATTCTGACAAGACTATCCGACTATGGAATACTCGCAGTGGTGAAGCTCTGCACACACTTGTGGAGCGCGAAAAATCTCTCTATACAATAGCGTTTTCCCCTGACGGGATGACGATAGCTAGTGCTCGCACCAGATACCCGAATAAAGGAATTCGCATATGGGACGTTAAGACTGGTAAAATCGTGCAATCATTTGGCGAAGATGCAAGCGGAATTAATCACGTATGTTTATCGGCAGATGGATTGACCCTAGCTAGCGCAAGTGGTAACGACATACGCTTGTGGGACGTTAGAACCGGAAAAACACTACACCATCTATGGAGTCACACTGCTCGTATTAGCACTTTGGTATTCTCCCCTGACGGCTCAACACTCATCAGTAATAGCTGGGACAAATCACTTCGTTTGTGGGATGTTCGTACCGGGAGGCTACGGAAGATTGTTGAGTGGCCTACTGGTTCTGTGAATTCAATAGCATTTTCTCCGGATGAGTCCACCTTTGCCACCGGGAGTTCGGATGGCACAATTCGATTTTGGGATATGCGCGTCGGGAGTTTGCGTAAAACCCTAAAATCCGGTGCAGGTGATGTTCTATGCATAGCATTTACTACTGATGGATCAACGCTTGCGGCTGGGAATTCGGACGGCACGATTGCCCTGTGGGACCTATCCCTCGCAACAGATGATTTCCATTCCGTTCCTTGAGCCCTAATTTTAATCTATATAACGATTGCAATCTAATTGACTTTTTTCCGACGAAAGATGATTCGTCGTTCAACATCGACTCGTTCAATTCTCCCAATCCATGCAACAAATTCTTATGATAAAGAAACCGTATTTTGAATCGATCCTCGCGCTCGTTTCTGTACTGATTATGTACCTTTCCGTGTCGTCTGTACAAGACATTTCTGCCCAAAACAGTACACAATGGGCTTTGCCTGATGGCGCAAGAGCTCAAATTGGAAAAGGCTGGATATCAAAAATCGCATATTCACCAGACGGTACTCGCCTTGCCGCTGCAGGAAGTCTTGGAATCTGGATTTACGATGTCGATAGCGGGGAGCAAATTATGCTGATTACTGGACATACCGGAAATGTGACTTGCGTCGCGTATTCACCGGATGGTATTACGCTTGCCAGTGGCAGTTCGGACCAAACTGTAAGATTGTGGGATGCCCACACTGGAGAGAACCTGCACATTTTATTGGGACACGGTAAGGAGATTGGTTGTGTGGCTTTTTCAGATGAAGGCTCTCTGGTTGCCAGTGGTAGTCGGGACAAAACTATTCGCATATGGCATGCAAATACCGGCAGACACCTTCGGACGCTCGAGGGACACGCGAGTGGTATCGATTCCGTTGCTTTTGCTTCCATTGGCTCCATACTTGCCAGCAGCGGAGGCTATGACAAGACCGTTCGTCTTTGGAATGCGCACACTGGGGAGCATCTGCAGACACTTGAGGGGCACCCGAATCATGTCACTTCCGTTGCAGTATCCTCTGACGGTTCCACACTTGCCAGCGGTGGAGGTTATGATGACAACTCCGTAATGCTCTGGAACTCGCACAGTGGGGAAATCATACACATCCTCATGGGACACTCCGGCTCCGTCCAAACATTGACCTTTTCTCCCGATAGTTTAACACTTGCCAGCGGAAGTGTGGACAACACCATTCGGTTATGGAATGTCCGTACCGGCAAACCTCGATTGACGCTTGGTGGGTATATTGGCGACGTCACTTCCCTTTCTTTTTCTCCCGACGGGCACACGCTTGCCAGTCGGAGCGGCGACAACAGCATTCGATTGTGGGATTCCTATACTGGTAAACTTCTGCTGACAATTCACGAGCATTCAGGCAGCATCCAGTCCATAGCATTCTCTGCCGATGGATCGATGCTTGCTACCGGCGGTGGAAGTCATCACGTTGGGAATGACGACTACGCGATACGGCTATGGGACGTACGCACGGGCAGCCTATTTCAGACGTTTGTCGGACACACACTTCCGGTTCAGTCGGTAGCGTTTGCACCTGATGACTCCATGTTGGCAAGTGCAGGTGAGGATCGTCATATAAGAATATGGGATGGTCGCACCGGAAAAGCGTTGCATTCTCTCCGTGGTCACACGGGTGCCGTGACTTCCATGGTATTCTTGCCCGATAGCTCCAAACTTGCCAGCGGAAGCATTGACGGAACCATCCGGCTGTGGAATACCAATACCGGTGAGAATCTACGTTTGTTCGAGAAACAAAAGGATATGATCTTTCACTTAGCATCTTCTCCCGATGGAAATCTGCTTGCCGGTGGGGCACAGAACGGCCCCTTTCAATTCCCCATCCAATTATGGAGTGTCCGCACGGGGCAACATCTACACACACTTGAGGGGAACGCTCGACATGCCTCATCCATTGCATTTTTCCCTGACGGGAATACCTTGGTTAGCGAAGGTGATAAGGCAGCGCAAATGTGGGATACTCGCACCGGGGAACTATTGCATACTTTCAAACTGGACAACGATTACGGAACCATCGTTTCTTCCTCCGATGGGAACACTTTGGCACACATAGGTTCGGGGAAAATACGTTTGTTTAATCGACGCACTGGAGGTCTCCAAACCACTCATTACGGGCCCAAAGGCGTACCTTCCGCGTTTTCACCCGACGGACTGACTCTAGCAAGCGGGAGTGCTGACGGAACGATTTTACTGTGGGATTCGCCGCCCGCAACAGTTGCAGATATCAATATGGACGCGTTTGTTAATGTCTTGGATCTGATATCCGTTTCCACACAATTCGGTGAAAATGGGTATAATCGGGCTGACATCAATAGAGATACTGTCGTAGACATCGTCGATCTACTGTTGGTCGCCGCCGCTTTTGAAGGCGGCACCGTGGCGCTCCAGGTGCATCCTCAAAACGTCCGTGCCGAAGTCTCGGACACCATTGCTGCGGTAGACGCAAACAGATGGCTAAAGGATGCTCGGAAACTTCAAAACCGAGACGAGATTGTGGAAAGGGGGATCAGCGCGCTTGAACAACTCTTGAGTGCGCTTGGTGGATGGTCAGCCATAGAACAATACAAAGTCACACGGGAGTTACCTGAAGGCGTTAAAGTACGACTTGATAAAGCCAAGGTATCCAGCAACATCGCGTATTCATCAGACGGAAAATATTTCGCTTTGGCAAGCGGCACTGCAATTTACGTTCATGATGCACGTACGGGTGCCGAGATCGAGATTCTTTCCGGACATACCGGCAGTGTAAATAGCGTAGCGTTCTCCCACAGTGGACATACGCTTGCCAGTGGAAGTAACGACAACACTGTTCGATTGTGGGACGCACACACCGGAAAACAGCGGCTAATCCTTAAGGGTCACAAGGCGCCCATACTTTCGGTTACGTTTTCACCGACTAAATTCACACTTGCTAGCGGAGGCATGGATGGAACTATCCAGTTATGGAATGTCCTCACGGGTGAACGCCTACTCACCCTTGAGCACACCGGTTGGATTAAATCGCTAGCGTTTTCGCCCTATGGCGGGTTGGTTGCCAGTGGGAATTGGGATGGTAAAATTCAGTTGTGGTATGTCCAAACCGGCACACTCTGGTGCACGCTTGAAACTCACACAGGATGGGTTAATTCAGTAGTCTTCTCTCCCGATGTAAATACGCTTATTAGTGGCGGGACTGACGAGCTATTGCATATGTGGGACGCGCAGACGAGCAAACAGAAACATCCCCTTTACAGGCATAACGATGGAATCCTTTCTATTGCGTATTCGCCTGATGGGTTACTGTTGGCTAGCGGAGGATATGACAACACAATTCGGGTATGGGTTACCCTCACCGGGGAGCACCTCCTGACGCTCAAGGGGCACACGAGCAAAGTGGTCTCCGTCGTCTTTTCTCCCGATGGGAACACACTCGCGAGCGGAAGCGCTGATGGCACGATACTACTATGGGCTTTGACCCCTGATAAACCTTCAACCAGCACAGAAAAGTGAATACCTGAGATGGAAATGGCGATATGATAACGAAATTCGGCACCCTCTTCGCAGGTCACGTTGACCTTCCGGAAGTGGGATACGATGCACCGCCCGTCAATTCGTATTGGTTAACTAACGAACAGCTTGCCACCGTGTACGCCAAAACTGAAGCCATCGCGAAGTCCATGGACCGATCTGGATATGACACACTGTGGCTCGCGGAACACCACTTCCAGCGCGAAGGATACGAGTGTATCTCAAATATTCTAATGCTCGCGGTGCATCTCTGTCATCTTACGGAGAAACTAAAAATTGGAAGCGCTTTCAACATTCCACCCATGTGGCATCCACTCCGTCTCGCAGAAGATTACGCCACCGCCGATTTCCTCACGGGTGGACGCGTCATCTTCGGCATAGGCCGCGGCTATCACACGCGCGAAGTCGAAGTTTTCGGTGCACCTCTGCTTGACAAAGATGCCAACCGGGAGTTGTTCGAAGAACAGATAGAGGTCATCTTTAAAGCGTTCAATGAGCCCTCTTTCTCTCACCATGGGAAGTATTATGACATTCCGCCCAAAGTGCCTTATCGCGGTTACGAGTTGGAGGAAATTACGCTCGTCCCACGACCACTCAACTTGCCTGTAGAATGCTGGCAACCCATCGTCAGCGCCAGTGAACGCGGACTCAATCTCATGGCAAAACACGGCATCAAAGGTATGATTGGCGGCGGAGCCGCTGCCGGAGGCGCCGCGGACAAAGTCGTGGATGCGTGGCAGCAGGTTCAGGCTAATCATGGTAGAGACCTGCCGCGCGGCGGAGACCTCATCGTCGGATTCTCCTTCTATATCGCCGATACCGAAGAACAGGCTATTGAGGAAGCGACGAAATACTTTGAAGAAAACGTGAAAATGTTCGCTCCCCTTGGATTTGTAGGCGGATTAACCGATGAACAAATCGCCGCCACGGCAGATCCACAGCGAATAAAAACCGCTGGGCTTCCTAGACTACACGATGCCATCAAAGCCGGATCTTGGTTATGCGGGCCAGCCGAGTTAATCATTGAAAAGTTGATGGACGTTCAGCAACGACTTCCCGGTCTTGAGGAAATCTCCCTCAACAACACAATCGGGATGCCGCAGGATGCCATCCTGGAGCAACTTGACTGCTTCGCCGCAGACGTAATGCCGGCATTCAAGAGCCAATAGGATTGCCACTGCCCACCGGATTCCGCGTCATCTTCTAAGCACGAGCCGCTAATCAACATCACTGCCTCTCTCACGCACCGCTCATCACTCTCACGCGTTACTTTTTCCCTTTCCATCCGTTTCTCATAATACCGTGAAAGAAACATCTGCCACCCCAATTACGAAAAGAGCCATCCTAATCGGTGTGCTGCTACTCATCGCCAACAGTTATTGGCTCGCCTACATTGAGATGATTTGGCACACAGCCCATTTGACGACCGTTGCGCTCTCAGTCAACATCCTGTTCGCTATTCTGACAATCACATGGCTGAACATGGGGGTACGTGCTATCGCACCAAGGGCAGCGTTGAGCCAGCGCGATCTGCTTCTAATCTACAGCATGCTCGCCGTGGGCAGCGCATTTTCCGGGCACGATTCGATGCCTCGTTTGATGGGCGTGATGTCTTACGCCTACCGATTTGCGACCCCTGAAAACGATTGGGAGGCTTTACTGTTTCGTCATCTTCCTCCATGGCTCGTTATCACCGACGCCGGATTGGTCAAGGACTTTTATGAAGGAGAGGTCGGTTTCTTCACGGGCGGCTATTGGCGGTACTGGGCAGTTCCCATCCTCTCATGGTCGGTCGTCGTACTGCTGCTTATAGCGATGTTCTTTTGCCTAACCGTAATGATAAGGAAGCAGTGGGTGGAAAACGAGAAACTGGCATATCCTATCATCCGGATCCCTCTTGAAGTCAGCACCCGATCGGGCGCCATATTCAGCAATCGACTCCTGTGGATAGGTTTTGGAATCGCCGCAGGTATCAATGTGCTCAACGGTCTTGAGTATTTCTTCCCTTCTCTTCCCTCGATTCCAGTTAAAAAATATGACCTTAACGTCCACTTCACGCAGAAACCGTGGAACGCGATGGGCAGCATGCCGCTTCGTTTTCACCCTTACCTAATCGGTCTCGCATTCATCCTTCCGCTGGACTTATCGTTTTCATGCGTGTTTTTTTACTTCGTCGCAAAAGCGCAAATGTTGGTTGGAAGTATGGTGGGCGTTGCGACCTTACCGGGATATCCGTTCTTGGGAGAGCAGGGCGCGGGCGCACTAGTTGCTTTACTCACGGTGGCATGTTGGACCGGACGAAAGCACCTTCTGAAAGTAGCCTCTAATATAGTCCATTCTAACCGAGAAGATAACTCTAACGAACCCATCTCGTATCGAACGGCGGTTGTAACGTTCTGCGTCTGCATAGCGCTTCTGATGATTATCTGCGTGAAAGGCGGAATGTCAATCTGGGGATATGCGCTTTTTATCAGCATTTATTTACTGATTGTCGTCGGCGTCACCCGGATGCGCGCCGAGTTGGGTCCTCCGATTCACGCCATCGGTTACACCACTCCCCAGTATCTGATGATTGCCATGATCGGCACACAACGGTTGCGACCGGGCAATTTGACGATGCTCTCCCTGATGAACTGGCTCAGTGGAGCAAGTTACGCTTCATTCCGAACCCACCCAATGCCCGATCAACTTGAAGCCTTCAAACTGGCGGAACTAACCGGCATACGCAACCGGGGGATGTTTGTCGCCCTGGTGATCGCGAGCATCGTAGGTGTCGTTTCCACGTTAATTCTTTTTCCGTATGCCGTATATGACGAAGGAATCATCTCCGGCTCCGAGCAGATTCATTCAGGAGGAACGGAAGCGTACAACCTCCTCTCCGCGTGGCTGGTCAATCCCAAATCCACGGATTGGTTTGCAATGTCAATCCTCGGACTGGCATTTATTTTCAATCTAGGCGTCATGTTTCTGCGTGCTCGATTCGTTTGGTGTCCACTTCACCCCGCAGGATACGTCATCGGCGTTGCGCCTGGTACTCTAATCATCAATGTATTGTGGTTGCCGCTCGTAATCGCAATGACCGCCAAATGGCTTATCCTCAAGCATGGCGGAGTCAAAGCCTATCGCCGCGCGATTCCCTTCTTTGTCGGCTTGGTGCTTGGCGAAGCTCTGTTAGGCTGTTTCTGGCCCATAATCAGTCTCATCCTCCGCTCCTCTGTTTACAGCTTCTATTGAGAACCCCTTCTTGAAAATTCTAAATCTGGTGTTGTCCTAAAAGACTCGGTTTCCGATTATCTATCAGGGCGTGCCACATGTCATTTCTTCTTGACATTAAGTTATGGGTATGAAAGAATTCTGTTCATCTGTTTTCAACACGGATCGAATACCTTACTGCTAGAATTCGTACCAACTCTCGACGCCGACATATTGACTCATAACTGCCAAAATGGGAGTCTTCCAAATGAAACTGACCGACCAACAACTCAATTTCTTTCATAATTTTGGCTACCTGGTGATTCCCCAGCTCTTTGGTCCCGAGGAGATGGATTGGATCATTGAAGAGTACGAGAACGTCCTTCAGAATCACGCCGGTGGGGCCGCTCATGACGGCTCTAGCCGTACCATGATTGTCCCATCGTACGGATACAGCGAGAAACTCTGTACACTGCTTGATGACCATCGTATTCTGGGGATTGCCTCCGGCATTCTTGGAGATGACTTTAACTACGGCGCCGGCGATGCCAACTACTACGTAGGCAACACCCGTTGGCATCCCGATGCAAGTTGGCCCGAACTGTTTGCGATCAAAATGACTTTTTATCTTGACCCCATGACCGCCGATACCGGTTGTCTGCGCGTCATTCCCGGGAGCCATCGAATCGATTCCTACTGGCATAGGAACCTCGATCCGGACTGGAGAAACGCTCGAAATCACATTAATCTTAACGACGCGGAAGCCGTTTGGGGGCTCCCGTCAACCGACATTCCCGGGAGCGTTGCGATTGAAACCAACCCGGGTGATTTGGTTTTCTTCAACCACACCATTTTCCATGCCTCGTTTGGTGGAGGCAATCGCCGCCGGATGTTCACCTTAAACCTGACCAAAGGTGGTAAGACCGAAGCAGAAATTGCTCGTATTGATGAATATCTGACGACGAATTGTCCCGTCGCACACGGCTTCAAGATCGGGGGAATGTACACCGATCTCACAATCGATACAGCCACGCCTGAGCGATTGAAACACATGTCCCAGTTTCATGAACGTCACGCTGTCGTGCATCCTAACGATACAGTACCGCGTGAGTTGCCGACGCTCTAGAAAGTTGTGAGTGGAAAAATTCTATACCACGGCTAACGCGGATGGCACGGTTTTAGGAACCGGCGAATTTCATCGCATGGTACTGGAAACAGAAATTCATAACGTATGACGCTTCCGTACCTCAAGAACTATATCCCTACATTAGAACAGGAGTGCTGCTTCAAATGGCTGATACACTCTCTGCAATGCCCGAGGAAACGCAAACAGCCCGAAACTGGATAGCCGGTTCAATTGATGGACTAGTTCCAAACCTTCCCTTTTCATTCACGTATGATGGGGTATCTTCGCGCGACTTTCTTCCGTCGGCGGACCAAGCAAAGTGGACGTGGGATTTGAAGCGGGAAGAGGCGGAACTGGACGAGGGACGTACACAGCATAGTCTCATCTATGACGACCCGCATACAGGTCTGCAAGTCCGATGTGAAGCCATTATTTACGCGGATTATCCCGCTGTCGAATGGGTTGTGTATTTCCAAAACAACGGCGATCGGGATACTCCCATAATCGAAGATATCTTGGCAATGGACGTGTCATTCACCCGTCCCGGACCCGGCGATCCGACCTACGTCAAGCGATGGATTGAGTGGAAAGGGGAAGCCGAAACCGTTGCCGTGCACAGAGAACCCGGCGAATTCGTCGTGCACCACGCTACCGGCGGAGTACATTCCTTTTGGGCATTCCAGCCGCATGACGACGAGTTGGGACCGGGGCAAGAGCTGACTATCGGCGGAGTTTCATCTCAACCTGATCTGCCCTTCTTTAACCTCGAATGGCCGGACGAAGGCATTATGGCCGGTATTGGATGGACAGCGCCATGGCGCGCGGATTTCGCACGTGACCAAGAGAGATCCCTGCGCGTCAACGTCGCCATGACAGAATGGGAGGCACCTTGGCGCGCGGATGCGATGAGAGGCGCGCATCTGTCACTCCGACCGGGTGAACGTATCCGCATTCCCCGGATACTCATGTTGTTCTGGAGTCAGGATCGAATTCGCGCTCAGAATCGTTGGCGCCGCCTGATGCTCGACTACTACTCGCCCCAGCCCGACGGTGAGTTGGTCAAAATGCCGTTCGGCGCCGCAACCCAGTGGCATAACGAGGAACAGAACATTGCCATCATCAACTGGCACCTCGACAATGGAATGCCGATCGAGGATTTCTGGATGGACATCGGTTGGCAGCGAGCCCCGACAGAAGAGGAAGCATTCGAACACCTAGCCGATGATGTCGTCAATGAAAAACTGTTTCCCAACGGGATCCAAGCGGTGTCCGAAGCCGCTCATAAACGAGGAGTCAAGTATTTGCTCTGGTTCGGCGGCGATGAGCGCTGTCGATTTCAAGCGATATATCCCTACCTTGAACGTGTCCGGAAGTACCGACCCGAGTTACTGTCCGATGAATATCCCGGCAATGACAACGGCAACCCCATGATCAACCAATGGATGATTGATCACTACGGGCAGCAGATTGAAAACCTCGGTATCGACATCTTTCGGTGGGACTCCCGCAGCACCCCGCCGCCGGACAACGATAACAATCGACGGGGTATAAACTGGGCGAGATCAGCAGAGGGATTCTATAAGTTCTGGGATGCGCTTTTGGAACGCTTTCCAAGTCTCATCATCGACTGCTGTGGCGGCGGCGCCGTAAATATGGACCTTGAGACGGTCCAGCGCAGCGTATTTCTCCACCGCTGCGACTACCAGTGCGGTGGTATCCACGAACCCGAGAACGTATTCAATCCCACCGGTATGCAGGGCCAAACCCATGGAATCTCGTCGTGGGCGCCGCTGACCAGCGGGTGTGTCCGCCAATTGAGCACTTACGCCTTCCGAAGCGCCTACAGCGCCGGACTGCGAATCACCTTTGAGGTTGTCGTTGAAAGTTTCTTCGCCACACCACCGACCGCTCCGTCGGAAGAGGAATTTGATGTCGAACTCGCACGCAAGCTATCGGAGGAGTACCTTTCCATCCGTCATTGCTTCTATGGAGATTACTATCCTCTCTGTCGGTACAACCTTGACGAGGACGCTTGGATGGCGTGGCAATTCGATCGCCCCGACCTCGGGGAAGGCATCGTGCAAGCCTTTCGCCGTACCCAAAGCAACATCCTTACTTGCCAGTATCAACTCCATGCGCTAGAACCGGCTACTCGTTATGAGTTGACCAATTTTGACATTCCCGGTACCACGAGCTTGACCGGAAGCGAATTGATGAATGACGGGTTAATCATTGATATTGCGGATCAGCCCGGCGCCGTCGTAATCAAGTACAAGGCAATCAAGTAGAACATCATTAAGGCATCTGCTTACTATATAGGGGATCCGGAATTGGTGACGACGTTTTGGTCGCTCTTGAATTCCGATTCAAAGCGCCACGATTCACTCTGCGTGGGACAACTCTCATAAACAGGGAACTTTGTTCTTTCAGAGCTGTCGAATCCATGATGTCTAATTCACTTTCGGGAAAGCCCCAAAAGCTTAGGAGCAATCCATGAACTCCGGTTACTTGGTACCGACCCTCGCTCAACTCGCGCATACCGTGGCTCCGTCCGCTGCGGAGAAGAAACGTACCCGCGTGTGGGCTACTACGAGTTTCACGTCCCGCACGCCAACTCCTCCGATCTCATTTAATTACGACGGGGTACCGTCATTTGAACTGCTGAAAACATGGGCACGCGAACAGACGAGCGAGAGACTGGACGAGAACCGGTCGCTGCACCGATTAACGTACTCAGACCCGCAGGCATGCCTCGAGGTACAGCTTGAAGCCATTGAATACAATGACTATCCCGCCGTGGAATGGATTGTACATTTCCGGAATGCCGGGGATAGTGACACCTCGATCGTGGACGATGTTAGGGCGTTGAATCTTACTTTTGAACGCCAGGCCCCTGATGCCCCTATCGTTGAGGAGAGGTGGAATGAGATGACGGGGCGCTTCGAGCCGAAAGAGCTTGAAACGGAATGCCAAGAGTTCGTCGTGCACTACGCGGAAGGCGCGCCGCCTGAAATCACGGCATTCCAACCGTTAGAATCCGAACTTAATGCCGGTCAGCACTTACAAATTGGCGGTTATTCCTCTGTCACGCATCTGCCCTTCTTCAACATTGAATGGGATCGCGGCGGCATGATTGGGGGAATCGGTTGGACGGGGCCTTGGAAGGCAGACTTTAATCGAGACGATAACCTGTCGCTTGCCGTCAGAGCCGGCATGATCGAGACGCACTTTCGCCTGTATCCGGGAGAACGGATACGGATGCCCCGCATACTGGTAATGTTCTGGGATGGCGACCGAATTCGCGGGCACAACCTGTGGCGAAGACTGCTATTCGACCACTACTGTCGCCGGTCGGACGGGGAGTTAATCCAAGTCCCCATGGGGGCTGCTGCACAGTGGCACACCGAAGAGCAGAATGTCGCCATGATTGACTGGTATCTTGACAACAAACTACCTATCGAATACTACTGGATGGATATCGGGTGGCACCGCCCACCGACAGAGGAAGAATCAAAGGGGATTCTAAGCGACAGCGCAATCAACGAAGAAATGATTCCTAACGGTATCCGTTCCATCTCAGATCATGCGCACAGCAAAGGCATCAAATATCTACTTTGGTTCGGCGGGCCGCAGTTTTTCGTCAATCCAGACAGGGTGCGGAAACACCACCCCGAACTCCTGACCGAGGAATTTCCCGGCTGGGATAACGGTAACCCGATGATCAATCGGTGGATGGTAGAATATTTTTCAAAGCTTGTAGAAGAATGGGGCATTGACATCTTCCGTCAAGACACACGGAACTACCCTTTACCGGATCCGGAAGCGGACCGCGTTGGCATCAACTGGGCGCGCTGCGTCGAGGGGAATTACGAATTCTGGGACGCGATGCTAGAGCGATTTCCCGATCTACTGTTTGATATTTGTGGCGGCGGCGGCATGAACATCGATCTTGAGAGCATCGGACGCTGCTTTTGTCTTCATCGCAGCGACTACCAGTGCGGCGGAATTCACGAGCCGGAGAACGTCTTCAATCCGACGGGAATGCAGGGTCAGACCTATGGACTGTCATTGTGGGGACCGTTAACCAGCGGCTGCTGTCGCGAGATGTCGCTATACGCCCTTCGAAGCGCGTACAGCCCGGGCTTGCGTGTTACTTTCGAAGCCGTCACCGCTCATTTCTTTGCCGACTCCTCCTCTCCTCCCCCAGAAAGAACGTTTGACACGGAACTCGCCGAAAAATTGATGAACGAATACAAGTCGCTAAGACACTGCTTCTACGGAGATTACTATCCTCTGACACCTTACAGTCTATCCGAACAAAACTGGATGGCTTGGCAGTTTCACCGTCCAGACCTAGGAGCGGGATTCGTCCAAGCGTTTCGTCGATCGGAGAGCGATATTCTGAGTTGTCAATACAGGCTAGGTGGGCTAGACCCGGCTTCCCGGTACTCAGTGACAGCAGGTGGTGACACCGAAATCACGACAATGACCGGTTCCGAACTAACGGAAGACGGATTGATCGTCACGATTCCCGATAAGCCAAGCGCTGCCGTAATCACGTATAAGGCAGAAATCGGGTCCGAATAGGAAATAAGGCATGCAACCGACAGCGTCGCAACTCAATCATTTTCGCACGTTCGGATTCCTGCTTTTTCCTGCGCTGCTGCGTCCAGACGAAGTGGCATGGATCACCGATGAGTTCGAGCAAGTCCTTCAGATCCATGGCACTGATCATGACGGTACGAAGCGTACTCAAATTGTTCCGATGCTCGATCATAGTGAAAAGCTCTGTACGCTGCTTGACGAGGCTCGCATTTTGGGAATTGTAAGCGCCATCCTGGGCGACGATTTCAACTATGCGGGCGGCGATGGCGACTTTTGGGTTGGTGATACTCCTTGGCACCCCGATGGAAATTATCCGGATCTTTTTGCCATCAAGTTTGCCTTTTATTTGGACCCTCTCACCTGTGACACCGGCTGTCTCCGCATTCTGCCCGGTAGTCATCTGCCAGAATCCTATTGGCGGCGCGGCAATATGCACCCCGGGAATGCACGAGAGTTATGGGATATTGATCCGTGGGAGATTCCAGGTAATGTCGCGATAGAAACCAATCCTGGTGATCTTGTGGTCTTTAATCACAGTCTCTTTCATGCCTCCTTTGGCGGCGGCAACCGACGGAGACAGTTTTCCATGAATCTGCACAAACGAGGCGAGACTGATGCGGAATTAGCGCGTATTGATGAATACCTGAGTCATCATGGCACGATTCCGCGGGGCATCCGGATTGGCGGCAAGTTCACCGGACTCGAGCCAGGCAGCATGTATGCGGACTTCAGCATGTATACCGACCTGATGATTGATACGGCGACGCCTGAGCGGCTGCGTCATCTCTCGCAGTTGCACGAACGTGCGGCGCTTGTTCATCCGCACGCAGCCCCGCCACGACCTCTACCGATCGACAACACATAGCCCATCAAGATAGCATCCATGAAGATTAAGTTCCCGGCAACCGACCCAGGAATCCCGTCTTTTGTAACGCTTGACGATTTCCTCGACCGCGCCTTCGCGGCATGTATCTCTGACGAACTCTCGTCTGATGTGGTTAAGGAATTGATGGAGCCGTTCCTAATCGACAATCCGCGGGCTAATTTCTCAAATAACTTGCCATTCATTCCCGACGGCAAAGGAATACCCGATCCCGATCGTCCCTATGAAGAAGATAGCGCCTCACGGACGTTTAACAACATACTGGAAGCCTGCCCCAATCTCTACAAACTTTGGTTGAATATGCGCGCCGAAGAATTGTTCAATCGGTGCATTCTTGCAAATCTTGACATCTTTAGGCACAAAGGAATAGTCTCGACCAATCTCACTTTCAACCCCGATGCGCAGTTGTCCATTGAGAAGAAACAGTTCGTCAACGAGCGCAATCAACTCACGATAGCACCGGATTTCCACTTATCTATCGCAAAGTGTGGCTACGATGTAAAAGTACATTCGGATAACAGGTATAAAATCCTTTTTGGTGTACTTTTTTTTAACGATGTCCCGTCGGAAGAAGGGGGACAGACGTGTTTTTGGGCGTCGCGAGGAAGTGACGATGTCCGTGATTATCCGCGCTATCCCGATTCAGAAGACATCCAGCTCTTAAGCGCGATTGAGCCACGAGCGGGAAGACTGGTGCTGGGTATGAACAGCAACGATGCCTACCACAGCGTTAGTGAATACACTGGAACTGGCCGGCGCCAATTTGTCTATTTTTCGTTCTTTGTACCGGATTGTGAGAACGTCTGGAAAGTCAACTACCAACTCTAGCTTAACCTTCGACGTCACATGAACCCCAATAGTATTGTAGGGTGGGCGTAGCCCACCAGTCTTTTAGTATTATCCTTTCGTGCATTTTGAGAAATTTCTGACTCTCTGAATTTCATAGACACCCACAATGCCCATCCTGTCGCGTGCACATCACGATCACTTCAATGAATATGGCTACATGGTCGTAGAGAATGCCGTTCCGCTTGACCTCTGTGACGCGGTTGTGGAGGCGATTTGGGCGTTCATGGAAATGAACTCCGGTGATCCGGACGATTGGTATCGCTTACCGCACGAACCGCCGGAACAACCGGGTGCCGGCATGGTGAGTATGTATTGGCATCAATCGATGTGGAATGTCTTTCAGCACCCGCGGGTCCATGGGATATACAGCGAGGTTTACGGCACCCATCGACTTTGGGTTCACATTGACCGAGTGAACATGAAGCCGCCGCGGCATCCCGATTATCCTGAATGGGTGCGTGGTTTGGGGTGCCATTGGGATGCCGACACATCAAAACTGCCACTTCGATTCGGGACACAAGGAGTGCTATATCTGACGGACACCGCCGCTGATCAGGGTTCGTTCGTCTGTTGGCCCGGTGCGCACAAATCGCTTATCAACAATGAAAACCCTCGCCTTCCGGAGTTAACTCTCGATAAATTCGTGCCGATTCCGGCAAATGCGGGATCGATGCTTATCTGGCATCAAGCGCTGCCTCACGGAAATGGGGCAAACAACTCGGACAAACCGCGGTTCGCACAATACATGAATTATTATCCCGCCCCCAACCCGATGGACGAGAAGCGGCGCGAAGAACGCATTACCCTTTGGAAAGAACGTCGGGCATCAGGCGAAGGCCCATATACTCTTGATCCGCGCGGTTGGGAAGCGGTCAATTATGGTCCGCCCGAACTCACAGGGTTAGGACGAAGATTGCTCGGTCTTGACCTTTGGGACTGACGGGGAGCGGCAATATTCTCGCGAGTCTTTAGGTTATATATGTCCTAATTGAACACACGGCGTGTATTACAGCTACTGGTTCATGCGGTTCAATTCACCACGACTTTCAGCATTGAAAGGAGTCCCCCATGCAACCGACCGAACAGCAACTTAACCACTTTCATACTTTTGGCTTTGTAGCTTTTCGCGAACTCTTTGCTCCCGATGAAGTATCTTGGATTACCGAAGAGTTTGAACAGGTCGTCCAAATTCACGGCGGCGACCATGATGGATCGAAGCATACCGGCACCGTTCCGGCGCTCGATCACAGCGCTCGGCTCTGTACACTGCTTGATGACGCGCGTATTCTCGGCATCGCCTCCGCGATTTTAGGCGATGACTTTAATTATGCCGGCGGCGATGCGAATTTCTACGTCGGTGACACCGGTTGGCACCCGGACGGAAACTATCCCGATCTGTTTGCCATCAAGTTGGCATTTTACTTGGATCCACTGACGCGGGATAGCGGTTGTCTACGTGTACTCCCCGGCAGCCATCGTCCCGACTCCGCTTGGCGAACCGAAGGATTGCAACCTCGCGATGCCGAAAGTTCATGGGGGATACCGCCATCGGAGGTACCCGGCAACGTTGCGCTGGAGACAAACCCTGGTGATCTTGTAGTGTTCAACCACAATACCTTCCACGCCTCCTTTGGCGGCGCCACTCGTAGACGTATGTTCACCATGAATTTGCACAAGCGCGGCAAAACAGATGCGGATTTGGCGCGCATAGATGAATACCTCCGCCATCATGGCACCCTTCCGCGCGGAATCCGTATCGGCGGCAAGTTCACCGGTAATGGAAAGAACAATATGTACTCCCACTTCAGCATGTACACCGACCTAATGATTGATACGGCTACCCCGGATCGGCTTCGCCATCTCTCGCAACTTCACGAACGCGTGGCGCTTGTTCACGAAAAAGCCGCCGCCCCACGCCATCTCAAGATTGAAACATAGTGCCTTCATTTTTTGCTTGCATTGGATTTAATTTTGATGTAAGATAAGCGAAAGAATTGAGAAGCATGTGTTAACTGCCTATCTGTGCGTTGCACACAGACTAGGTTTTCCTCTTTCGAATGCAACCGTAAAAAGTGAAAAGGAGTGAACACATGAAAACGGGATTTCTTTTAATCTACGCATGCCTAGTCGGAATGGTGGCGTTAACGGCAACTCATGGTACGGCACAAATCGACCTTTCCGGTGCCTTGGGCATTTATCTCTTTGATGAGGGCGAAGGCAAAGTAGCCGGAGACTCCAGCGGAAATGGCAGTGATGGAGAACTTGTGAACGACCCGCAGTGGGTCGACGGAAAGTTCGGCACTGCGCTCCAGTTTGACGGCACGGCGTCGGTGGTTGAGCTGAACAACCCGATGAATGTCGGCGAGTTCGGCACAGCCCACAGTATTTCCATTTGGGCTAATCTAGCCGCAGTACAGAATCCTCACGCCGATATGATCGGGAATCACGGAAAACCCGGTGGGTATGAGATTGAACAACGGGGTGAAGAACATAACAAGTTCTACTTTGGCATGAAAATCAACGATGCATGGCAAGGTGGACCTTGGGCGGAGCGCCCCTCAACACAACTCCTTGACGGCGTATGGGAGCATCTGGTGGTCATTCGTGACGGCGCGACCGTTATACACTATTTGAATGGCGAACAAACCGTTGAATACGGAATCGATCCCGACGTCGTCGAGGACACCACCGAATCCAATTTCTTCATCGGCAACAGTGCCTGCTGCGGCGAAGGCAGGATTATCACTGGTACGTTGGATGAGGCTGCTATATTTACAAGGGCACTGACCGAAGCAGACGTCGCCGCCCTTGCTGGAGGCTTGATGAATGCTACGTCTGTTGATAGCGCCAGCAAAATGACGACGACTTGGGGCCAACTCAAGTCTCAATACAAATAGCAGAACGCTTTCTACAAGGGAGCCATAAGCCCTTGAAATAGAGTGTGTCGGATTCAAATTAGGGATGGCTTTCAATAGAATCATTGAGCCATCCCTTTTTGATGTCCCGATGTCAAAGCGATAGTCCGTGCAACCGCTCAGTCTCTTCTTTCTCTGAGGATGTTGAAAACGCGGCACGGTATACCCTCCGTTACGAAATGCCCAAGGACTACCCTCATGAAATCGAATGCTTTGGTTTTTTGCGTGAGTCTTATTGGAGTCAGTGCACTGTTTGCCTTTGATATTGCCGCGCAATTAAACGTCAAAGACACCGTAGGCATCTGGCTCTTTGACGAAGGACGAGGGAAGACTGCCAAGGAAATGGCTGGAAAGGAGGGGCTTGATGGGGAACTGATTAACGGTCCCCAATGGGTTAACGGCAAGTTCGGTAAAGCGCTGAGTTTCGATGGCCAGTCGCAGCAAGTCGAGGTCAACGATCCGCTGAACGTGGGAAAATTAGGGACACGCCATAGCATCTCGGTTTGGGTGAATCCGGGTGCCACTCAAAAGGTTCACGCGGACATGATGGGAAACCACGGTAAGCCGGGAGGATATGAGATCGAACAACGGGGCGGCGAGCATAACAACTTCTACTTCGGCATGAAAATCAATAACACGTGGCAGGGAGGACCTTGGGCGGCTCGCCCTTCAACCAAACTCGCCGATGGAGAGTGGAGTCATTTTGTTGTCATACGTGATACCGAGACAATTAAGCACTATTTGAATGGAAAGAAAACCGTTGAATATGAAATCTCGGATGACCGGGTTGATGACAGCGAAGCAAATTTTCTCTTCGGTCACAGTGCCTGCTGCGCCGGTCGAAATTTCAAGGGTGTGTTGGACGAGATTGTCATATTCAGGAAAGCGTTAGGTGCGGACGATATTCGCGCGCTTTCCAACGGCGTTGAGGGGGCACTGCATGTCGAATCGAGAGGAAAACTTACAACAAGCTGGGGGAAACTCAAGACCCATTATGCGCCGACGCCATAAACGCTTCGCCTGTTGATGTCGAGCACATACACCGAGTGATCACCGGATGCAAACTGACTACTAACTCAATCTCCGGCTTTAATAGTCCCCCACGTCACGGCAATCTTTCCCGATGCTTCCACGGCGTAAAATTGCTTTAGCGATCCCCGCATGGCACGCTTGATTTCGCCCTCGGTCAAAGCGGTGCTGTAGAGGGCGACTTCATCAATAATTCCCTTGAACCACTGTTGAACACCCCCTCCGACCCAATTTCTCCCGCCAATCTTCAACCCTGTCTCCTTCGCGTCCACTTTAGGCACGAGATCAATCTCTTCCGCGGCCTTCCCGTCCACGTAGAGCACGCGTTTATTGGACCTCCTATCATCCTGCACCCCGGCGACGTGGTACCATTTGTTTGGCTTAATTTCGGGTCCGTTTCCCGTGGCATTTTCGGCTCTAGATTGGAAAGCCAGTTGGTTTTTGTTGGTAATTGAGAGCCGATATGTAGGTGTGTTGTCCCAGACGAGCCCACCCTCCTTAAAATAGGTCTTGTCAATGACGGAGTAGAACTCTTTGTTTACAACCTTTGGGAATATCCATGCCATGATTGTGAAACTCCCTTTGTCGCCGATATCCAGAGAAAGGCTGTCGTGTTCAGCAACCTCGACGTGCCCCTTGAAACCAGTGAATTCCAGCGCGTTGGCAAACTTCCCTTCGTTCACCCATTTGACGCCCTTCCCCACTAAGGTCGTCGTGTGGCCGTTCATGCTTAAGTCTCTCGTGTTTGTGCCCTCTCCTTCGTCAAAGGGAAGATAAAGAACGAGTGACTCCTCCTGTATTGCGTCCACGTTCCAAGAAAAGAGAGCGATAGAGCAGGTAACCATTATGCCCAGAAATAAAGTCTTCATGCGCCCATCCTCCTTCGTCAGATTGAATACGTCAAAGAACCTATACCGATTCATTTTAACACGTTGCGCCTATCAAATCAAGAAAAACCTTGGCTGCCTCGTGCCCATGTAGAGCACACGTAATAGACACTCTATAGCACGCCATAATTCCTGTCGGGATAGTTCTTTCAGCAGGTAACACTCTCGTACCGCAAACTGTTAGTTTGCGGATCACAATCTAACAGATTATGGTACGGATTTCCTTCTCTAAGGCTAGTTTTGAAAAAGTGTTACGTGAGAGCGCGCCATTATCCCTGTCGGTATAATTCTTTCAGCAAGTAACACTACGTCTTTGAATCTATGACAGGCATTGAGGAGGTGTTGTTTCGGATAATGCTTTTCACTCCAGAGGAGTGCAATGTCAATAGAATCGTGATGCGTCCAATCTCCGCACTCCAGAGGAGTGCAATGTCGAGTGTTACGTGAGAGATATCTCCTAACTTAAAAACGTATCACGTGTGGACCGCATCGTATATCTCACTAGGGGGCACGAATCGACAGTGACCGTCTCTCGCTATCAGCAATTCTATGAACAGAAGACCATGCCATTATGATATAATCGGCGAGAATGAACCAATCATTTGCTGACCTGTGACCGACTAACGGAAAGGGAATACATACGATATGGCCGCTGACACGGCAAACGCAAGGATAAGCGTTACATGGCGATCGGTCGTCATAGGTCTATTTCTCATCCCGTTAAATACCGTCTGGATCATGCAGATGGAAGCGGTTTATTATTCCGCGCATTCGACACTGATTGCCCTCTTCTTCAACGTCGTATGTAATCTTCTAATCCTAGTTCTGTTAAACGTCCCACTACGAAAACTATCCCCAAACTTGGCGTTCAATCAGGGGGAACTTATAACTGTCTATGTGATGTTGAGCCTGTCCTCCGCTCTCGTCGGTCACAGCATGTTACAGATTCTTCCGGCAACGATGGCGGCTCCCCTGGCGCTTGCCACCCCGGAAAACGACTGGCGCGACCTCTTCTGGCGTTACATCCCACAATGGCTCGCCATTAGCGACGAACGGGCTCTTGAGGGATATGTCCGAGGCGTGAAGAAGGGAGAGCCATCACTATACTTGCCGCGCAATATTGAGGCATGGCTTATGCCGGTTCTCGCATGGTCCGCTTTTGTTGTGGTGCTAATGTTTGTCATGCTTTGCATAAACATCATCATCCGCAAGCAGTGGACCGACAGAGAGAAGTTAACATACCCGATTGCCCAGCTGCCGTTCGAGATGACAAAGCCCGGAACTAGGTTATTTAGCAGCAGGTTGTTTTGGCTCAGTTTTTCATTTGTCGGACTCATTGGAATCATCAACGGATTGAGCTTCTTTTTCCCTAACGTTCCCTATCTCCGTAACTCGCCTCCGTTTGACCTAGCCGTCTACTTTACCACTAAACCGTGGAACGCACTGGGCAAAACGGCGCTTCTAATTCGACCGTTCATCTTGGGGCTCGTATTTCTTATTCCCCTCGACATCGCCTTTTCCTGCTGGTTCTTCTTCTTTTTCTGGAAAGCTCAGTTAATCTCCGCGAGCGCGTTGGGTTGGAGGGAACGACCGGAGTTTCCCGAACAGAGCATGGGGGCGTACATAGCTCTCTTTGTTATCGCAGCGTGGATGGGAAGACGTCACCTGACACGCTTCTTCAAATCAGCGTGGAACGCAGGACTTCGAGCCAGTGTCGATGAGGACGCAACCGAGCCGCTCCGATATCGGACGGCGGTGCTAGGACTCATTCTGGGTTTCGCCCTGCTTGTTGTTTTCTGTTGGTATGCGGGAATGTCGATGTGGGCAGCAGCGGTCTTCTTTGCACTCTTCTTGATGACAGAAATAGGAATTACGCGAATTCGCGCAGAGGTCGGATCGCCAATTCACGATCTCCACTTTGCAGGACCAGAATATCTGATGGTAGATGCGGTAGGGACACGTAAACTTGGAGCGAGCAGCTTGACGGTGATGTCATTCTTCTGGTTTTTGACGCGCGCTCATTACAGCGATGCCATGCCACACCAACTAGAAGGCTTCAAACTGGCGGACCGCGCTCGCATGGGTCAGCGCGGTCTTCTCATCGCTATGATCGTTGCTACAATCTTTGGCACAATCGTCGCATTCTGGGCAATTCTTGACGCATCCTACCGGTTTGGAAGCGCATGGAGCGGGAATGAACCGTTCCGCCGCTTGAGCGGTTGGCTAACCTACTCAAAATCGACAGACTTCGCCGGGTTAGGCTTCTTCACTTACGGTCTGTTATTCGGTCTTTTCTTGATGGCTATGCGACTCCGGTTTATTTGGTGGCCCTTTCACCCCGCGGGTTATGCCGTGTCTAGCACTTACGGAATGCGCGGTCTCTGGTCGATGTTTTTTCTTGCTTGGTTGGTCAAACTGTTGGTTCTGAAACACGGTGGACTCAGACTGCACCGTCGGATTTTACCGCTGTTCTACGGTATGATTCTCGGTGATTTCGTCGTAGGCGGATTCTGGGCGTTGTTTGGTGTGGTGTTCCAAACTCCCACCTACAATTTTTTGAAGTGGTGGTAGCGATCTTTCTGCTATAATGACATTATTTCAAAGTGGAACCTACGATAATTTATACGCTTCGGAAAGTTCGGAATCCTAACCGGACGGGTGTTCATCCGGCTTCTTAGGTGCGGTTGGAAACCGCACCTACCGAATTATGTGCAAATAGGAGATGGAATATGGCAAAGATCGAAACGTACAAGGGATATGACACGGACCCTCCAATTCCTAAACCGGAAGAGAAGGTGCTGCCGAACATCGTCACCGTTCGAGACGGTATTCCCGTAAAGTATCCGAACTGTCAAGGAATCGGGGTACGGGTTCTTCATCCCAGCAATCCAAAAGCGCCTGCTCAGAACATGAGCCTGGTGATGTTTTATGTTCCTCCGCATGTCAAGCTGGAAGCGGGTACATCACACCACCCGGAGGAATGTTACGTCATCCTGCGCGGCAAGGGTATAATGACTCTGGCAGGCGAGAGGGTAGAAGTAGAAGCCGGAAAGTTCATCCACCTTCCGCCATGGTGTGAGCACGGTATCGAAAACACTGGCGACGAGACTTTAGAGATTCTGATCTGTACCGCGCCGCCAAACCCTTAGTGTTCAAAACGGGGCAACATCATTAGGCACTGATACAAAACATACTATGAAAATACCATCCAAAACTTTGCTGGTATTCTTGACTCTCGGGTTTGCAGTCTACCAATCTACTTGGGTCACCCATGCCGTTGCAGATACCCCTGATAAACAAGCCATTGTTGCACAATACGAGTGGGAGAACGTTCAGTATCAAATCTCGCTCGAAGGCTTAAAGTCAGCCATAGACAAACTGCCGAGAAACCGTCGGGATGACCTTACCTCCAGAGAACGCCGGGCGGAATATCTTGAGGAACTTACAGATGAAAAACTGAAAATTCTAGACGCAATCAACAGGAAATTGGATGCGGATGCGACTTTGCTAAAATTAGTAGAGGATTATCAACAGCAACGGATGGTTCAGCGCTTGATAGAGATTGAAGTCGATGAGAAAATCTCCCATACCGATCTTGAACTCAAAGCCTACTATGAAGCGCACAAAGAGGACTACTGGGCAAAAGCGGAGTCGCACGCCACCTGTATTAGCCTTACCAGCAAACGCCGAGCGCAAGAGGTGTTGGACGAGATAAAAAATGGAAGAGACATCACGGAACTGGCGGTAGAACTCTCAAGGAAGGGGGAGCTAAGAGGTCCCGGTGATATCGAATCCGATCCGGGTAAAACACGTCTGTTTGCCCAAACTGACTATCCCCGGTGGAGAAAGTTCGTTGATTCCGTGTTCGCACTCAAGATTGGCGAAATGACGCGGGAGGTTTTTGAGATCAATGTCAGCAATGCGACCTATTACATGATCTTTCGAAAAGACGCCTTTATTCCCGAACGACAGATGTCTTACGATGAAGTGAGAGACGAAATCGAACAGAGATTCAAAGACCAGAAGAAACGCCGCCGCTTCGCCCAGTGGATGAGTTCGGTACGAGAGGATGCAAAGTTCGTCGTGTATGCGGATCGCCTTCCCGAGCTGTCAGCCTTACGCGGTGGCCCGTCGAAGGATGGGGATACCGAACCTGACGGCACTGATAACACATTAATTGCCGAATATGAGTGCGATGGCAGACAGTTAATAACGCTCACGGACGTAAAAATTGAGTTTAGCGGACTCCCTGAATTTGCAAGAAAAAAATATAAGGACAAATCGGGACTTGAGGAATACATCAATCTCATGGCAGAGAGTCGTCTAATGCTATGTCTCGCTAAGGAACGGAAGATTGATGAAGATGCTAGAATTGTGGAGGAAGTAAGAGATTATAAACACAACAGACTTATCGAGAAAATCACGGAATTAGAAATAGATCAGAAACTCCAACTCACCGAGGATGACTATCGGCGTTACTACGAGAAACACCAGACTGACTACTTTCAACCGGAGAAGGTACGGTTAATATGCTTAACACTGCGAAGTAAAGAGTTGGCGGAGCACGTCTTCCAACGCCTTCAGGCAGGCGAGGACATGATAGAGATCGCGACAGAACTGTCCGACAGGGGAGAACTAACGGTGGGACCGGGATCGAATCCCAAGAAACCTGGTGACACCGGTTTCTTTACACACGCATCGTATGTTGAAAGGGCCAAGGCTTTCGCTGATGCCGCATTTGCTCTCGGGGTCGGAGAGATGGTGAACGAGATTTTCCCGATCGAAGTGGAGGGAGAACAGTACTACCTGATCTTTCGGAAAGAGGAGTATCGTGAGGCTCGCCAACCGGAATGGGAAGAAGATTGGCTGCGTCGACGCGTCGAAAACGACGCTGAACGCCGAGAACGTCAATACCTTACGGAGGAATGGTTAAACCGACTGCGTGAACAGGCGCAAGTCAAAACCTTCCCAGACCGAATTCCCGATTCATTGTAGGGTGGAATCAAGCGAACGGATAGTGAGTGCGATAGGATCTTCTGCCCACCATTTCTCGTAGGGGGAGCAGGGGAGTTCTATGGGATCCTTATCGGGACTTGCTATCGCCGCCCTTATTCAGTCGGTTGATCGTTATCCATTCGCTTGAACCCCTCTGGGGCTTTTAAAAAGGCTGGTGGGCAGTGCCCACCCTACAACTACCAATGTACAAAGCCGAGCTAAGCTAGGACCTAAAACTCAAAACAGTCTCTCGACCCGGCCAAAAAATCATCCTATCAACGAGAGTACAGGCTCCGCCAAAAGTTGACAGACCCTTTCCAAGAACCGCGCCGCAGGAGCGCCGTCAATGACGCGGTGATCGAACGTAAGACTCAACGACATCGTCTCGCCGGGGACAACCTCGCCGTTTAGGACAACAGGTTCGCGGGCTATGCGGCCAACACCCAGAATCGCGGATTGCGGCAGGTTGATAATTGGAGTGAACGAATCAATGCCGTAGCCGCCCAGATTGGTTATCGTAAAAACGCCGTTCTGTAGCTGATCGACTTTCAATTCGCCTTTCCGCGCGGAGTCAACGATCTCTCGTGATTCGGCAGCTATTTTCGATAAACTCTTTTCCGGGACATCGAAAATCACCGGCGCCAACAAGCCGCTTTCCGTGTCAACGGCGAATGCGATATGAACATTCTCGGGAATGAATATCCCGTCCTCGCGCCATTGTCCCGTAATCATCGGATGTTCGCCTGCCGCAATTGCCACAAGCTTCAACACCATGTCAGTGTAAGTAGGGACAACCTCGAACTGATCGGAGGCTTTAAACCGATCGCGCAGCGCCACCAGTCCGGAGGCATCCACTTTTGTCGTAATGGTTACGGGGGCTGCCTCATTCACACCGGCGACCATTCGATCGGCGATCGTTTGCCGTATTCGCGTGATCGGAACTGTTGTCCCTTGCACTACGGTTGCCGGAACTTCAACAGGAGCTGGCTGCTTCGAAGCCTGAGCGGCTGCTCTGATGTCCTCTTCTCGGATACGTCCCCCGACACCGGTTCCACGTAGGCTCGACCATTCCACGCCAAGTTCGCGCGCAACGCGGCGGGCTCGGGGTGTAATTGCCGTTCTTTTTGAAGGAGGCGCGCTGGCCGGTTCAGGAATCTTAGTTTCTGGCACCGGGGAGGGTGTTGCGGCTTTAGTTACCGCTTCCTCCTTGCGAGGCGGTTCGGAGGCAGTCGGTTTGGCGGCTCCTTCCAACTCAAACGGAGGGACTTCACCATCTTCCACCAAGTAAGCAAGCAACTGGCTGACTACCACCTCGTCGCCGGGCTGCGGTGCATCCGGCGGAATTCGCAGGATGCCGGCGTCAAAGGATTCAATCTCTTGTGACGCCTTCTCGCCTTCCAGGACAAACAGCATCTCGCCCGCTTCAACTTTCTCGCCATCCTGTTTCAGCCATTCCACAAACGTGCCTTCGTCCATAGACCAACCAAGGCGCGGTACAACAATCTCAATTGCCATCGATTCACCTCATCATTCGGCGAGCAAGTCTTGAATCGCACGCTCAATACTGTCAACGTTTGGGACTATCTCCTTCTCTAACGTCGGGCTATACGGCGTTGGAGCAAATGCGCCATTCAGGCACTTTATCGGTGCATCAAGATCGTCGAATCCGGCATCTGCTACGCGCGCCGCGATTTCGGAAGCCATGCTGCACGGGGCAAAAACCTCGTCTACAACCAAGAGACGTCCCGTTTTATGCACCGATGCGAGGATGGTCTCCAAATCCAATGGCGAGACGGTTCGGGGATCGATGAGCTCCACGGATACATTATCGTTTGCCAACTGCGACGCGACTTTTTCCGTGTGATGACGCATCAACGCTAGCGCAACAACTGTAACATCCGTGCCTTCGCGTACGACATCAGCCTTTCCAAACGGAATCTCATACGTCTCCTCGGGCACGGGCCCCTTTATCGCCATCAGCTCGCGATGCTCAAGAAATAGCACTGGGTCCTTGCACCGAAGCGCGTGCATCATAAAACCCTTGGCATCATACGGCGTGGCTGGCATAACAACGCGCAGTCCCGGAATCTGGGCATAGATGGAGTGATAGTTGCCCGAATGATGGGTAGCCGCCGAATGTCCAATTCCGACGCAACCTCGTACGAGAATCGGCATTTTTAACCGTCCACTGCTCATGTACTGCATCTTGGCAATCTGATTAACGAGTTCCCCGAAACTGTCGTTAATGAAATCAAAAAACATGCAATCAATCACAGGTCGAGTGCCCGACATTGCGGCGCCGCCGCCAAGCCCGACGAATCCGCGCTCGCAAATCGGTGTGTCACATAACCGGTCAGCGCCATATTTCTCGAATAAGCCGTAGGTTGTCATGAAGTTTCCGCCGCGGACACCGACCCCCTCCCCCAAGACAAAGATCGTCTCATCTTCCGCCATCGCGGCATCAAGGGCTTCAAGCGTAGCGCCGACATACGTTGTCTCGCGTTCGCCTTTCGAGGACGGTTCCGAAACTGGGTCTGTCGCAACCGCGGAATAAACGTGATCGGTGGCGGTTTTTCCATCCGGATAGCTGCTTGCTTCGGCAAATTCGTGTGATTCGGCAACCAACTCGCGAATCTCTTCTTCAATAGCATCCAATTCCGAAGCGTAAACTGTTCCTTTGTCTATTAGCGTTTTCCGCAGACGCTGGATCGGGCACCGCGTCTTCCATTCGTCAACATCCTCACGTGTCCGATACGTGAAATCTCCCATACCTTCGGAATGCGCCCGCGTCCGGTAGGTCTTGCATTCAATTAGCGTTGCGCCGCGTCCGCTGCGAGCTCGCTCGATTGCCTCACCCGCGATTCGATAAATCTCCAAGACATCATTCCCGTCAACCTCGTACCCGACCAATCCATAGTTTGAGGCACGTCTCCCCACATCCGGAATCCCGCTCGCATATTCAAACGGCACTTCGGTGGCGAATTGGTTGTTTTCGCAGACGAATATGACGGGCAAATCCCAAATGCTCGCCATGTTCAATCCTTCGTGGAAGGCGCCGTTGTTGACGCCGCCATCGCCAAAGCACGCCACTGCGACATTGTCGGATTTCTTGATTTTGAAGGTGTAGCCGCCGCCGCACGCTTGCAGGATACACGGTCCAACAATACCGCTCGTTCCCATCAACCCGATTTCCGGTTTGAACAGATGCATGCTGCCGCCGCGACCTTGCGAGCAGCCGGTTTCCCGTCCGTACAACTCCGCGATTAACTCTCTTGGATGAAGGCCCTTGGCTAACGCATGGCCATGACCGCGATGCGTGCTAAAGACAACATCGTCCACCCGCAAATGGGCAAAGACACCCGCCGCAATCGCCTCCTCACCGACGTAGGTGTGGCACGCACCGTGCACCAGACCACGCTGATGAGATCTGGCTAACTGTTCTTCAGACTGCCGAATCAACTGCATCGTGCGATAGCAGTCAAGCGCGGCGGCTTTGTCCAAGACCGATTTTTCTTGTTGTACTTCCATTTTTACTCCTTAAATACTTCGGTACCGACCGATCCGCCGGCGTTCATCGCAAGGTTGCCGCCATCCATCGGAATAATCGCCCCCGTAATCCATGATGACGCATCTGATGCCAGCAGCACCGATAGCCCGCGGATGTCGTCGGGACTGCCGAACCGCCCTCTTGGGATGCCGCTAAGGAATCGTTCCTTGATGCGCGGATCTGTGTCAATTCGCTTTTGCAGACCTGCGTTCAAAACCTGCGCGGGCAAGATGGCGTTCACACGCACACCGCGTCCCGACCACTCGGTACTCAGTTCCCTCGTCATTTGAACAACCGCCCCCATCGCCATACTGTAGGCGATGTGACCCCTGCCCATGCCCGTGATGCTGGCGAGCGAACCGAGACTGACGATGCTGCCTCGTCCCGCAGCAAGCATGCGCCGTCCCGCTTCTTGGGCGCAACAGAACCGTCCGTATACGAGATTGCGCCATGTCCACTCCACATCGTCAAGGGAAATAACCTCCGGCTTGGCGCGTACCGCTTCACCGGCGACGTTTCCCAGAAAATCAACACGACCGAATTCGCTGTCCAGTTGCGCAAACATGGGGCGGATTTCGTCCGGACGGGATACATTACAGTTCACCGGAACTGCACGGGGTCCCATGGCTTCAATTTCACCGGCGGTTTTCTCCGCGCCCTCCACATTGATGTCGACGAGCATCAAGTCCGCGCCCGCCTCTCCCAATGCAAGCGACATGGCGCGCCCCATGCCGCTGGCGGCGCCCGATACAACGGCAACTCGACCGGAAAGATCGAACATTTGTGTCATAGCATTTTCTCCCTGTTCATGCGTGTCCTAAATTTGTCCTTTGGAGCAGTGGGTGGTTTTCGGTCTGTGATATAGGGATGCTCAAACAATAAAAGCGTAGATTCCACTAGCCAGCCCAACCTGCTTTACAAGGCTTGCAGTATAGCATACCCATAGGGCGCTGTCAACCGAGTATGGCCATCAGTACCAGGGGAAACGCATCTAATTATAGAGGATGTCTAATGGTGAAAGAATGTGGGGTTAATGTTGGGTTTCACTCAAATTTTGGCACGTTCAGGCAAAGTGGGCACCCGAAAACTCCTCTATGATTAGCAAATATTAACGGATTCCCGTTCAACCCAACCTACGGACTATATGGTCGGTTGATGGATAGAGATTTCTCGCCGTGGGCAGTAATGTGCATGAAGGTTACCGGAGTGTGCTTACTACTTTGTCACTTCCTTATCAGCATTTTGCGTGTCGCCGTAAAGTCGCCTGCCCGCAGGGTATAGAAATATAAGCCGCTGGCGACTGACTCGCCGCGACCATTGCGACCATCCCAATACGCGGCACGGCTGCGGCTCTGATAGGTGCCCGCCGCCCGATGCCCCACCTCCAAACGCCGAACCACTCCGCCGTTCATATCATAAATCGTCAACCTTACCTCTGCGGGCACAGCCAACTGATACGGAATCCACGTTTCGGGATTAAACGGATTCGGGTAGTTGGCGAGCAGCGCTGTCTCTTGGGGTACAATCAGCGACGCTAACAGGTTTTGGAGCTTGGCGATTCCCTCCCGAAAAACTATCGAACCGTCATCTACCAGACGTGCCTCCGCAATCCACGCTTCAACTGTCGCGGCATCCACGCTGTCTGTAGCAACCGCAGGCGCGGCGGCTCCCCCAATGCCCTGTGCGACGAGCGTGAGATCGAAGATGTTGACAATCCCATCTCCGTTGACATCCACCGGTGAATCGGCGGCTACTCTTTGCCCCAACTGCCGTGCGACGCGAAGCAGATCCAGAATATTTACCACACCGTCGCGATTCACATCCCCGGTTAGCAGGCGCTCCGCTACAGTAAAGTAGACTTCAAGGGGAGCCGCGGGGATGCTTTCCTCTGTAGCAGAGGCGAACAGGAAGTTACTCAATGCTACCTTCGTTTCGCCTTCGGATTTCGCCTTAAACCCCACCTGAAGCACGGAACCGCTGCCGCTCACGCCGCCTTTGCTAATCCGTCCTGCAATCAGCCCCGTGATTTTACCTGCCGCATTGTCAATGCTTCCGCTCTGGAAGAACGTCGCTCCGCCGTCCGTCTTCAGGAAATCACCTTCGCTCAGGTCAAGGGCTTCTAGTCGGTCGGGGCCGAAGGAAATATCAAACTGCCACCCCGCCAAGTCGGAAACATTTTCCGCACGCACGTCAAAGGTAAACGTGTCTCCGATGTGAATTGGTGATTCGGAGAAAGCATAGCCGACCCCAGTTCCCAGCGAATACTCCGTGCCGGGTTCAAACCCGAAAAAGCCGTTGGTGTGAGAAGGACGCGAGCCAATTGCGACTAACAAGACATTTCTTCCCTGTTTCAACGTCACCGGGAAAAAATCACTGTAATCTTCGCCATGCCGCTCTTGAAGCCTCGCGTGAATTAAAGCACCGTTGACCCAGACTTTTATCCCGTGTTCGCTGCCGACATACATCGTAGTGTCCTGCTGGCGTGGGGAATAGAGGGAGACAACGCCGTAGATGACGCCGTCAGGGATATCGTGTTTCAGCATATCTTCGATGTTGTCCCTTCCCGTGGGCGGAAGTTCGTGGGAGGTCCACATCTCATTCCCGACGGCCTTTCCCATTGTTGCCCCATTGATAGCGATTTTCTCCTGTGTCACCCTACCGTCAGTGGCTTCCGAGAGTAAATCTCTGCCGCTATTCAGTGCTGAGTCGGGCAATACGACCCATAACCAGGGTCCCTCTATTTTCGGACCACCTTTTGGAAACCCAGGATTGTCGTACCAAACGATCTTTGTATTCTCGCGTAACCCATCCAGAGGCGAAAAGTCGGAGATTCTGTTATGACTGACCGACAACCATTTCAAATTGGTTAACCCTGCAAGCGGTGATATGTCCAAGATGTCGTTTGCTCCGAGATCCAGACGAGTTAGACCGGTTAACCTCGCAATGGGGGATATATTCGCGATTCCGTTCCCGACGAGATATAGTTCTTTCAAACCTGTCAAAAACGCCAAAGGCGAAAGGTCTGATAACTCTGCGCCACAAATATTCACCCCCTCCAATTTTGTTAATCCTGCGAGCGGTGATAAATCGGAGAAAGGGTTGCCCCACGATCTAATGCGTTCCAGATTGATTAATCCCGCAAGTGGCGATAGGTCCGTAACGTTATTCCCGGTAAATTTCACCTCCTCCAGATTGATTAACCCTCTAAGCGGCGAGAGGTCGGATGCATTGTTGCCGGTAAAATATATAAACGTCAGATTGATTAATCCCGCAATCGGCGATAGGTCAGAGATATTGTTAATTCTAAATACCAGATGCTCAAGATTGACAAGTCCTGCAATCGGCGACAAGTCAGATACGTTGTTCTCGGAAAAATTCAAACTCCCAAGATTAAATAGTCCTGTGATAGGCGACAAGTCGGATACCGAATTGTTCTCGAAGGACAATCTTCTTAGGTTAGTTAAACCTGCAATCGGTGAGATGTCGGATATATTGTTATCATCAAAATGTAACTCCTCTAACTTGGTTAATCCCGCGACCGGGGACAAGTCGGATACCCGATTCCGGTTAAACCCTAGATCTACCAGTTCGGTTAAGCCCTTTACGGGCAATATGTCGGACACGTCGTTGTCGTCAAGCCACAGATCCTGCAGTTTGATTAAAGGTGCGACAGGCGACATGTCGGCGATCTGATTGTCCCGGAGATCCAACCGGTTCAGATTTGTTGCAAATTGGAGCCCGGTCAATTCGCGAATCCCCCTGTTCCGCACACCAAATCTTTCCAACTTTCCCATCTCCTCGGCAGTGATCGGGGCATTGGCGCTTTTGCCTAGTTGTTCCGCGATAGCAGCACGCAGGTTCGGATCCGGAATATGAACCTGCCCACCCGGTAACACATCGGGCTGTGTGATGACCGGCGGTTCTCCAACCCGGTCCGGGTAGTCCAGCGCGGAAATTATGTCTCGGAAACTCGATGTCCACGTGTCTCGTTTCACACTCCCGTTTGGGTTGTCTAGCGCCAGCAATCCAACGTTCTGAAGTCCCGAGTTCTCACGAACCCTTGCCAGGAATGTCTCGGTCTGCAGCCCGACCACGGCAGCAGCATATGCCGCGCCTATTGGCCCCTGAAACGCTTCATGGAAACGCGAAACCGGCTCAACACCGCCAAACTCGCCGCCTGTGGCTTCAAGCGCTAATCTGTATGTCTCCATATCTTCCCTCACGCGGGCATCCATGACTGACTGCTCCACATAGAGTCGCAGCGCCTGCGCTTTGTCGTACGGTGGATTGGGGTTGCTCTCAATCACCGAACGCACTTCGTCCTCAAATGTCTTCATGCCTTCGGTATGGCAACCGATACAGGAGATACCGTTGCGTACCGTCGGGTCGCTGGCAGCAGGATTGGAAACGATGTTTATCGGCGCTTCATCCAACCGGAAACCGGAGGCGTTAACAAGGTAGTAGCCCTGCAAGCCATTCGGTAAGTTGAAGATGACTTCTCCCCCGTCATGCGTGAAATTGAGCGGGTGGGTTAAGATGTTCTGTCTACCGACGCTCCCGGCAAAGTCGTAACTTTTCCAATAGGCTCCATAGCGGGAGGTATGGCGCTCCACTACCCGGTTGTGGTTTGAGACCCCCGAGTTTTTGAACCCTGCCCGCCACACGCGAACTCCGGGGGCATTCACCAGATTTCCTGCAACATCGACCTCCAGTCGGGATTCCAAGTCCCTATCCGTCAATGGCAGCGAAAGCAGGTCGTGGTATAGCGGCGGCGTAGATGCGGTCGCAATAAACCAGTCGATATGGACGGCTGGCACATCAGTCTTCATCTGTACCCCCAAGCGCCCCAGTTGATTCTGCAGTGCGAGATGTGCGGGTGCATCAAACGAGATGTGGTAGGGGTAGGCTTCCTCTATCTTCGTCCAGCCGTCATTCCGATCCCATTCGTATTGTCGCAGATCAATGTAGAAGATCGTTCCTAGCGGGTCGATGGGTTGGGGGTTGATGATAGTGCTTCCCCATGAGAGGCTGTTGACCAATTTATAGAGCGCTGCGCGGTATTCGGCAAGAATCTCCGGCGTCTCGGCGGCATTATAGAGATGCGTCATTGTAAAGTAGCGTGCGAAGGAACGGTCAAAGGATGAGAGCGAGTTGAGGTGCGACTCAATGCTTGTGAGTATTTCACGTGGAGTGATGAAACGACGGAGCGGTGTGGTGGTTGGCGTCCAATCGGGTGCGCCGGCTAGAATCCAGCGTCGGACGGTCTCAACGGATTGAGGGGTGAGGGGTGGCAGTCCGAACGGCATCTGTGCGCCGTTTTCGGTGGGACCGAGGAGACGCTTGTACAACTCGGAGGCATTCGGATTTCCCGGAACAACGGTGCCACCATCAATAAGCTCGCCGTGTTCCATGAGGAGTGTTTCGCGAAAGGCGCCGTCGGGGCCATGGCAGTTAAGGCAACTCGCTTCAAAGATGGCGTAAGTGTCTTGGGCTAACTGCGACTGGGCGGATAGATTTTGAGAACTTGCGGCGAGAGACAATAGACACATCAAAGCAAAAATGAAATGACGTTTATACATAGAGAATGTCTCCTTATCCCGATTCTGTACATTTGTAAGGTGTGCCCCGACCATGTTCCAAAGATATAGCGAAACCCAACTATCGAAGGATAGATCCTCCTAAAACGGGAGATCGGCGGGTTGATGATTGTCGATTCTATACGATGAATGTTGGGTTTCACTCGAATCTCGTCGCTTTAAGGTAAAATAAGAGATCAAATGTGAAACTTCGTTCAACCCAACCTTTGCACTGTCGCATTGTGTTGATATTCGTGAGATTTTGTAGGGAATACCTATTGTAATTCCCTCTCTCAAGTAACACTTTTTCAAAGCCAGTCTTAGAGAAGGAAATCTGTACCACAATCTGTTAGATTGTGATCCGCAAACTAACAGTTTGCGGTACAAGAGTGTTACTTGCTGAAAGAATTATTCCGACAGGGATAATGGCGTGCTCTCAAGTAACACTTTTTCAAAGCCAGTCTTAGAGAAGGAAATCTGTACCACAATCTGTTAGATTGTGATCCGCAAACTAACAGTTTGCGGTACAAGAGTGTTGCTTGCTAAAAGAATTATTCCGACAGAATAATGGCGTGCTACCATGCTTTCACCCAATAGTCCTTAATCGTTGTAAGCATTGAACTTGGGTCCTTGGACAAGGTACTTTAATTCCGCGGAATCGGTATCGTTACCTTCCCGTTTCCACGACGCTGCGACTCCAAAAACCCGATCATGATCTCGACGACGTTGAGCGCCGCTCGTGCCGGTGATTTGGGTTCGCCTCCATTCTCGATTAAGTGCACGAGTTCCACAACGCCCGCGGGGATTCCCTCCACTTCCCATTCGGGCGCTTCAACCGACTCAACACTATCCTGTCTGTAGATGGTACAACCATGATTTCCGATGAGGATGTAGCCGGTCGAACCGACAATCTCGAGTCGAACTCCGCTCCACATCGCCGATTTTGGTCCCCCGGCGTAATAGCCGCGGGCACCGTTGGCGAAGTGGATGTAGCCGTGGGCTGACGGCTCGGTTTTCGGATCGTGGCCGCCATCCCCGCGATACTCGGTATAGTCTTCGTAGCCGTCTTCCAGTTCCGCGGACACCCATTCCGGGTCAGAGTCGGCAATGTAGCAGATTGCGTCAATCATGTGTGTTCCGTTGCGAAATAACATCGCGCGGGGACCGTTAAGAGTACCAATGATATAGTGCACCGTGCCAATCTCGCCGGCGTCAATCACTTTTTCTTTCGTATGGCGCCATAAGGGAGTAAATCTGCGCGTGTGATCAATGGAAAGGATTGTCCCGTTTCGTTCGGTGGTTTCGACCATGCGGTCGGCATCAGCCAGATTGGTCGCCATCGGCTTTTCGCAAAAAATACCCCTTGCCCCAGCATTCGATGCATCGACGACCAGGTCCGCATGCCGGTGATCCGAGGTCGCTACGGTGACGATGTCAAGGTTTTCTTTCTCCAACATCTCGCGATGGTTTGTATACAAACCAAGATTGGGCCAAGTATCCTTCCAATCCTCTTGGAAGCCGTCCAATGCAGGTTGCAATAAGTCACAAGCGGCAACCAATTCGGCGTTGGGCAATCCGATCAAACCCTCCGCATGCTTTCTCCCGACTCCTCTACATCCGATAACTCCGGCACGAAGTTTTTGCATTAATCTCCTCCACATTTGTGTGTACGCTAGTTAAATACCCTTGTGGGATAAAGAAAGAAACCAATCTCAACACTTCCACCATAGACAAATTCGCTACAACTGTCTACCCACCCATAGCACGCCGCGTCGAATAACTTCCTGGAAATTTGGATTCTCAAGGACAGCCATGTCATGCCCCAGTGCAAGGTAAAACACTCGCCCATCCCCGTAAGTATGATAGAATGCCATAACGTGCGTTTCATCGCAGGTTGGATCGTACGCTTGCATGAGATGGTGCGACCTTGTCGGCTCATGTTTCAAATAGTAAAGTTCGTCCGTCACCGCAAAATCGGCAAGCCCGCGCGTAATTTCATGATCTGCATCTATTACATTGACGGTAAAATCCATGTACTTACTGTGCCCAGTAAGGAACGAATTTAACATACCGTGGTAGCCGTCTGAATTATGGAAGGACGCTGCAGCCGTGTGAAGTCCGAAGAATCCTCCGCCTTGCTCGATATACTCCAGCAGACCGTGTTCCTGTGTGTCCGTGAGTTCACCTACATCAGTATAAAATAAGACGGAATCGTAACTGTCGAGTCCGTCCGCTAAGATATCATAGTCCCGAGAAAAGTCAGCTTTAATATCACCGGCTTTCGACACTGTGTCGGCGATGAAACGCCCTTGTCCGGCATGATCGTGATATATACCCTCGGTGCCCACAAACACCAGAAGTTTAAGAGGCTCCATACGTACCTCCTCATCAATTTTTCCGGCTTCTCGCGCTAACAAATATAACCATCAATTCACAGTGATCTCGCGGGATCAGTCGATCGTAGCATCTTTATCTGCAGTCCTAATCAAAGTATCACGAAAATCTGATTGAGTCAAGTGTCATAAACATCGACAATTCCGCTCAAGGTTCGATGTTCCCGGTTTTACGAACGTAGTGAGGCGGAGAATATTCAGAACCTTAATGAACAAAAATCTGCTTGACGGACGTCCTCTGAAACCTCGTCTGACAGTTCAGAATGGATCGCGAACTTTAGACGTAAACACTTGACACATTCCGGCATTTGGTTTATGATGGTTGACTATGCTAGATCAGGTCCCCGGCGGACCGATCACGACAACGACTAGAGTTGTCTATCCCATCATGTGAAGCCACTTAATTCTAGCATGCGAGATTCGAAAACCTATTCTCCTTTGATCCTGTTTCAACCTGTGAGGCGACACTATGCTGCACTACCGCCGCTTCAATCCTTCCGTGCCGCGCGCCGGAGTCGCTCCTCAGGAGAAATCGAATCCCGCATCTCTAATTCTCTTAAGATGGGTGGAATATGAAACAACCTCTCGTATCCAAATTAGACTTTTTCTTTGTGCTTCTATCCATCCTCACTTCGACATTCCTCGGCATCTGTGATGCGAAACTGAACATGGATGGAGTCGTAGCGATGTGGCTGCTTGACGAAGGGGGTGGCAACCAGGTTACCGACACGTCTGACAACGGTCACGATGGAAAACTTGTGGGAGGACAGGTTAAATGGGTCGATGGAAAGTTCGGCAAGGCACTTGAGTTCACTCAGCAAGGTTGGGCCGAGATGAACGCGCCGGTCGTCGTGGACACGGTGGATTGGTCAATGGGATGTTGGGCGAAACCTCGAGACAGCCAAAAAAACTGGGCGAACATTCTCTCTAGCCACAATGCTCTTCGAGGAATCTCCTTTGAACAGTTTGATAACAATGTTAATCGAATGGGAGTCGCCATGGGTGACGGCGAAACGTGGGGAGGCGCAGGTTTCGTGCGACTCAGAGCTAATCAATGGAATCATATGGTGTTCACTCGAAAAAAGAAAATAGGGACATGGTATCTTAACGGAAGAAAGGACAATGAGAAACAACTGGATTCCGGAAGTCCGGTTGTAGCTTCCCCTTCACACTTTCGAATTGGAAATTGGGTACTCGGTAGCCGCAATTGGAACGGAATAGTTGATGAAGCCTTTATCTTTGAAAGAGCGCTTAGCCAAGAAGAAATAAGAACTATCATGAATCAGGGATTAGAGCGTGCGCGACCTGTTAAGCCAAATGACAGAGTTGCGATATCGTGGGGAAGGATAAAGACTTGGTACGATTAACGCGCATCCCTCCTTGCTATCTCATGGCTACATGGCAGCAAGGATTTGACCATCGGATGTGGATAAAGCAGTATCGCTCTCAGGCAATACGCAGTTGAACTCATAGTACGATCATAGGAAAGGAAAGCCAAACTATGGCGCATGGCGCCCATGGCCAGCCATATCGAGTCGCCATCGTCGGAACGGGCAGCATCGCGACACGGCACGGTAGAGCCTGCAGTGAGGTCGACTCCGCCGAATTGTGGGCAATTTGCGATATTTCGGAAGATTCTCTATCGTCATTTGGAGATGAGTTCGATGTTCATCGTCGATACACCAGCCTTCAGGAGTTGTTAGAGGCCGAGAAATTCGACATTGCTATCGTTTCGACTTGGGGCCCCTCGCACGCTCAAACCACCACTCAACTAGCCGACTCCGGGAAAGTAAAAGCTATACTTTGCGAAAAGCCATTTGCCCTTAGTGCTGACGAAGCTGAGGGAATGGCTGACGCGGCACGGCGGAACGGTGTCTTACTTGCCGAGGGGTTCAAATATCGACACCATCCCATGCACATACGCGCAAAGGAGTTAGTCGATAGCGGCGCCATCGGCGATGTCCGTTCGATTCGCAGTACACTCGTTACCCCGCCCAGAGTACTTCGTCTGAAGAACAACGACGGCCAGCTTCTTCCTGACCGAAACTGGCGATGGAACCGACAAAAGGGCGGGGGGAGCATTTACGATGTCGGGTGTTACTGCATTCATCACGCACGGTTTATCCTGGATGCCGAACCGGTGCGAGTCTTCGCCGTTGCCGAACGCGGACTGGAAGTTGATGACGCAACTTATATTATTCTTGAGTTTGCCAACGACCACGCGGCTCAGATTTCGGTAGGCTACACCTCTTGGGATTCCCAATACACAGAAATCTGTGGAACAGCAGGGATGATTCGTGTGGATCGCGCGTGGAGCAACGAAGACAAGCCCGTTACACTCCATCTTCAAACCAAAGAGGGAACCGAGAACATCGACTTTGCGCCGACGTACCAGTTCGCCAATCAGCTTCAACACCTTTGCGACTGCCTACGCACGGGCGCCCCGCACCGAATTTCATTAGACAACAGTATTCGTCAAGCAAGAGTTATTGACGCCGCCTTTAAATCGCTTGAAACAGGCAGGGCGGTCACAATACAACCCGCATGAGCCATCCTCTGCAGCCGACTCGCACCTCAATAGCTATGCTTCGTCGTGTTCCTTGCATTGTGCAGGGGAAACTTCCTTTTGATTACCATAACTTGGATTAAACATGGAAGGGCCGTTCCAACTTGCCGATAACGTGATTGATGCAGTTGTCGCCGAGACAGACCCCGCCGTTTACCTGATTCGCCGAATTGAAGAAACCGGTGCGTACGCCCACTACAAGGCACGAGTTGAGCGCGCCGTTAACGGTGCCATCAAGGACGAACTCAAACGATGGGTTGACACCGACTACAGCGTCTTCTGTTTCGAATATGTAGAGGACGATCTTGCGGCATTTTATCGGCATTGCATTTTGTGGCATGATATGGGTGGCGCCGCGAAAAAGCTTGATAACGAACGGCATCCAGAACTGCACGACAAATCGACAATCCTGTGTCCTATCTGCTCAGACGTGCCAGACGACACCTTCTCTACTTAAGCTTGTGTACAGTTTATGGATTGTCAATCGTCTGTGTCCATTAACCAAAGCTGAAGCGAATGGTCTTCCCAAGGGCACGTCACGCCCGCCCTCGGCGTAGATTTCCAAGGAGATATACCAAATGAAACTGTCTCAAGAGCAACAGAACTTCTTTGATACTTTCGGGTACCTGCTGATTCGGCAGCTATTTAACCCGGAGGAAATAGAGAGGATTATCAAGAACTTTGAATGGTCTATCCAAAATTGCGGTGGTGGAAAAGACCATGATGGCTCCGGACGTACTATGTTTGGGGGTCCAATTGAGCATCACGCGGAGATGTGCGCGATTCTTGATCATCCGTCGATACTTGGACTCCTCGGCGGGGTAATGGGCGACGATTTTTATTACTGCGGCGGTGACGGCAATTACTATAGTGGGAACACGGGTTGGCACCCTGACGGTAGTTGGGGACGGCTCATCGCGACGAAAACAGCCTTCTACCTGGACCATCTAACTCGTGACACCGGAGCAATTCGCCTCATACCGGGCACTCATCATCCCGACCATTTCGTACGCAAAGAGGGAATAGATGTCAACAATTCTCTCGAACTATTTGGCGTCCCGCCTTCGGAGTTTCCCGGAAGCATAGCCGTTGAAACCAATCCCGGAGACATTGTTATTTTTAATCACGATGTCTATCATGCCTCTTTTGGCGGCAGCACGAGAAGACGTATGTTCACGATGAACTGTACTATTTGTCCGAAGACGCCAGACCAAGAGGAGGGGGTTCGCGGATATTTGCAGCTTCATTCCCCCGGCACTGGAAATTTCGTGACTGGAGCGGGAATGTATTTTCCGCCAATGGTAGATACCGCTAGCGAGGATCGGCTGACTCACCTTCGTGGACCGATAAACATCCATGACCAGCTTTTCCCGCATTTGGCGAGAGATGTCGTGAATAGAGAAGCAAACGTGTAAAGCCCAGCATCTAATCTCGACTTTGTTCATTTCTAGAGTGGGCATCGCCCACCATCTCTAATAGGGTGCGATCAACCAACTGGATACGGAGCCATTGATCGGATAGTTAACGAGGCGATAGTAGATCCGGATTTTAAATCTCGTGCGATTGAAAAACTTGGTAAATCTCCTATCACGGCCCCGTCTTATAACATCATTAATATCTTCAACCGTATTTGTCATGTGTTGCGGTTTATTATCTTTGGGAATCACGGCGCATTTCGCTATTTGAATGGTTTATTCTTAAGGGATTTTGCCACTCAGTCCCGTTCAGTTGTGTCGATAGCCAGACTAAGGAGATTGCAATGAAGCAACTTTATCCTGACCTATGGCAAACCGCCCAACAAAAGCAGTTTTCGATACTAAACGTCCATGCCTATCTCCTCAAGAGACAGAATGGCAATGTCTTGTTTTACAATCCACGAAGCACGGAAGATTTTCAACATATTGGCGATCTGGGGGGAATCTCTTATCAATACCTAAGTCATTGCCACGAAGTTCACAACTCGCTGGGCAATGTTACGAAACACTTCAACTCCAAGTTGTGCTGTCACGCGCGTGTGGAACCGTATTTTGACAAAACGAATGCAGCAGATATATACTTTGATCCTTCCGACAGCGAATTTCATTCCGACAACATTGAAGTAATTAATACGCCAGGTCACACGGATAATAATCTGTGCTTTCGTTATCGTTCCGCGTATGGCAAGACGTATCTATTTACAGGCGACACGATTTACCTGGACAATGGAGTATGGAATACCGTAATTGTACAAAGCGATGGCGGGAACACTATCGAACTCATGAAAAGTCTCAGACGGCTTCGCGGTCTGTCCGTGGATGTTGTTATATGTAGTGTTTCCGTGGGTGAATACCGAATTATTGAAGTCACACAAACCGAGTGGCAAGCTATTATTGACAATTTACTCGATCATTGACGCCGAATCGTGCTCAGCTAGTTTCTTTATTGCAGATGTAACTGTATACGGAATACAGATGCTAAAACCAACGCCATCGGTAATGAGTGATTGCCGAGCCGTAGGACATGCGATGCGCACTAGCCTTCTTTATCCTTGTTTTCTTATGAATAATGCAAATTGCTATCTATAACACAGAAACCGAGTTTTTGATTCGTCTTCGCTATATTTATAGATAAACTGGTCCGGTTTTTGTTAATCTTGCATTTCCACGCCGGGAAGAAATCGGTTTCTGTACCCTTGTCAGTCCAAGATGGCAACTTGAGTTATACATTGACGAACCTCATTACAACGAAAAGGTTGTTGGGTGCGACCAACCAAGCTACTTTGTAACCAACTGTCCGACGACATTCCCCACTAGGTTCAATTTCATCTGTTGGAGTGACAAGATGTCAACCTGGCTTACGAATCGGCAAATTCAGCATTTGCAGCGCGGATACAAAAAGAAAGTTGAGTCCCCCGTCCCAACACAAGTGATTTCGAGCGGGGAGTGCTATCCACCGCCGCAAACTCGTCAGCAGCTTCAGGTTGAGTCGCTGATTCAAGAAAATGCCCACCTATACGCTCGTCGTCAGGGCTTGGAACGCCATTCCTACCTACGTTCTCATAGCGGCATGGCTAGTGCATTTCTCGCAATGAATCAGGTCTTCGGAGAAGTGTACGACATTGACTCTGTCGAAGCCGAAGATCAGACTGCCGCATGTGAGAGACATGACAAAACCACGGATCAGTTTGTCTTCGATGTCCACACCCATCATGTGCACGACGATTACAGTTGGGACGGCATACTTTGGCTGCGCGACACCGCCCGCGGAAACAACCTAGCAAAGAAAGTGTGGAACCCGGATCTGGCCGAGTTGGAACTTGACCTCAAATATTACAAGTTCGACTACTATCTCAAGGATATGTTTTTCGATAGCGACACCACGGTTGCCCTGCTCAGCACGTCGCCGGCGGTCGATCCGCACAAGAGGCTGCTGTCCGACGATCAGATGGTCGCCACGCGAAACCTCGTCAATCGGCTGTCCGGTACGCAGCGAATGTTCGCTCACGGAATAATCTGGCCTAGTGTTCCCGACTACGCGGAAGCAATGGATCGCGCCGCCGCTGAGCTCAAAGTGGATTCGTGGAAGGGTTACACCGTCGGAGATATACTCGGCGAAATACCGAGTTTTGAAAAACCATGGCGTATGGACGACGATGAACTAACCTACCCAACCTACGAGAAAGCACGACAGTTGGGTGTGCCTACGATATGCATTCACAAAGGGGTTTTGCCAATAGAATACGAGACCATTCCAAACTGGCATTACGCTGCAGTGGATGATGTTGGAAAAGCGGCGCAGGATTGGCCCGATTTAAATTTCCACATCTATCACGCCGGCTTGAAAATGTGGCGGGACGCGCGTAGCGTTAGTGAAGAGTTTGAACGGACCGGGCGGCTGGAGTGGATTGACGAGATGGCTGCAATCCCCGAAAAATACGGCGTCTCGAACGTGTACGCCGACATCGGTCTTTCGTTCGGTGCGTTGGCTATTACACAGCCGAGGGTTGCCGCTGCCATGCTGGCAAAACTGATTAAAGGGCTTGGTGCCGATCACGTCCTCTGGGGTACGGATTCCATCTGGGCAGGTTCGCCGCAATGGCAGATTGAGGCATTTCGGCGTATGGAAATTCCACTCGACATACAGGACAAATACAGCTTTGAACCGTTAGGTCCCCCAGATGGAGCAACAAAATCCGCGATCTTGGGCATTAACGCCGCTCGGCAATACGGCATCGAACTAGACGCGAACGGTTGTCCGAATGCAGATTACCGGAATGACGATCTGTCACGCCTGAAAGCCGAGTATTTGGATGCCGGCAATCAGCGCGACAATCTGTACTGGGGTTGGATACAGAAAGCCAATTAACCTGCCCGTCTTCTATAGAATTGTTGTAACTGTTTAGTTCGGACCAAAAAACGTTTGGCATTTATTTGGGTCCGATCGTTGGTGAGGCACACCCCCTCTGTGGGAGAGGCATCCTTGCCTCGATTACACCTGTGGGAGGGGATCAAAGGAGCAGATAGTGATAGAGATTCCCCTGCCCCGATACTGATTACGGCGAACGTGCAATGAATTGCACTACTACAAACGTGTTCAAATCGTGCGTCTACTCCACGAGCAACCGTCTCGGAGACTCTGAAGACATATAGTTCACCCCAAGAGACAGTGCAAGAGTGACCAGCATTGGCAGTCGACGGCACGAATTCTAAGCACGTTTCGGCGGAGTGGCTGAAACCCCTTCCATGCCACCGCTGACCCTGAGTACCTCGCCGGTAATCCAAGACGCCTGGGGACTGCAGAGGAATGCCACAGCCTGTGCAATGTCGATCGGTTCACCCCATCGTCCTAACGGGATAGCTGCCCGGATGCGTTCAATCATCTCCTCCTCGGTGATGTTTAAGCTCTGACAGCGCTGTGCCATGTTTTGCCTGTTGAATTCCGTGTAGACGGGCCCCGGACTCACGGCATTGACGCGTACGCCGTAGGCTGCTAACTCCACTGCTAGTGTTCGGGTCAGGCTGATAACCCCTGCTTTCGCAACATTATACGCCGCCACCAGAGCCGCTGGATTCTGCCCGTTGATCGATGAAACGTTGACGATGCATCCGGACTCCTGCTGTTCCATTATGGCCCCGGCAGCCCTGCAGCAGTAGAATGCTCCGGTCAATGTTGCGCCAAGGACCCGATCCCATTCCTCATCGCTCAACGCGACGACGGGAGTGACATTCTGTCCTACGCCGGCATTGTTTACAAGGATATCTAACCGCCCATGCTCGCTCATCACACCACCGAAGAATTCCGTGACTCGGGCGCTGTTCGTAATGTCCACGTGGGCAGCGTGTACTTTTAAGCCATCTGCCTGCAGACGTGCGGCTTCAGTGCTGCCCTTTTCACGTTGCAGATCAGCAATGATTGCTGTGGCGCCATCACGAGCGAGTTGCTCGGCGATACCCAACCCCAGCCCTTGGGCTCCTCCGGTTACTACTGCACTTAGACCGTCAAGGTTACGCGGTGATATCGCATGATTGATCATAAATTCTCCTCATTGGATTCAAAGGCCGCCTCAATAATCACGCCCCGTTATCGCCCAAGCCAAGGATCTTTCGATTGCGCTCAAGATTCACTTCCCCGCCTACAAAGTCGTCAAATGCCACTTCGGTGGTTTCAATGATGTGATCAGCGATAAAGGGTGCTCCTTCCGCTGCGCCCTGCGCCGGGCTTTTCACGCAACACTCCCACTCAAGTGTAGCCCAACCGTCGTAGCCGGCTTCCGACAAAAGTGTGAACACTCGCCTGAAATCAACTTGACCGTCCCCAAGCGACCGGAACCGGCCCGCGCGTCCTGCCCAAGGTTGATATCCTCCGTAAACTCCGACGCGCCCGGTTGGACGAAATTCGGCATCCTTGACGTGAAATCCCTTTACACGCTCTCCGTAAAGCCTGATGAATTCCAAGTAGTCTAGCTGTTGCAGTAGAAGATGGCTCGGATCGTAATTCAGACAAGCTGCCGGATGATTGTCCGTAAAATCTAGGAACATCTCGAAGGTGGCACCGTCGTAAATGTCTGAGCCGGGGTGCAACTCGTAGGCGAAGACAGTTCCGTTGTCACGTGCCAGATCCAGAATCGGACGCCATCGCTTAGCCAATTCTTTGAACGCTTCCTCAATGATCCCATCCGGACGTTGGGGCCATGGATAAACCATGTACCACGCAAACCCGCCAGATAGCGCCGGGATGACATCCGTGCCCATATTGACCGAGGCGTGAATGCATTTTTTCAGTTCTCCCGTAGCCCATTCGGTTCGGGCTTCACCCTTCAAGCCTGCCGGGTGAAACACTTCAAACATGACTTCGTACGCCGGATGCACCGCGAGCACCTGTCCGGCGTGATAGCCGCCCAATTCGGTTGGCTCGATCCCAATCTCTTTAAGCTTACCCTTATAATCATCGCAGTATGTTTTCGATTCCGCCGCACAGTCAAGATCAATAATCCGCATGTCCCACGTCGGGATTTGTACGCCCGCATATCCCAAACCCGCGACCCATCGTCCAATGCTTTCGATGTTGTTGTACGGTTCCTCATCTCGCATAAACTGGGCAAGCAGTATTCCCGGGCCCTTCATCTTTGGCATGTTATGTCCATTACTCCTATTTGAGTAGGTTGTTCGTACGGTAGAACCTAAGATTATTGACAGTCCGTGGCAGGTTCCGCTTCCTAACCGCACCGGCATTTATCCTGTCTCAAAGGTGCGGTTGGAAATCGCAACGACCCACACTTGTGTAGATATGAATGGCATTGACTATAGAATGCACTGGGGATCTCACCAAAGCTAGTATAGCACCGGCGGCATATCGTGTCAAACATCAGCGCTGCGAGCGAATTGGGTCTGTATCCAACTCCGGCGAAAATTCTGCGCTTCTCCTCAGACGCTTCATCAAGGACAACTGCTCTGTGTGGTTCAGTCCCCCACGGAATATAGGTTAAATGGGGCATCATCCACGACCACTTTTTTCTACCGCGCTTTTACTGAATGTGCTATAATCGGGTTAGAGTAACTTGGAGTTTTTTATACTGAAATACAGACATGTAATCAGGTGCAGCGCCGCCACTGAGCGAGATTATTAGGCCTATTGTTAAAACGATTCATACAAGCTAATTCCTCTCACCGCGTGGTTGCAGGTAAGTTATTCGTGACCGGTTGCCGACGCATACGCTAGCGGCGGACATTCAGTTAATCCACCGGAGGAATACTTCCTACCACTCAACAATATCAAAGGATTAGAGAATGGCAGCCCAAACTTTCAGACTCACGGAACACCAGATTAACTTTTATGACGTATTCGGTTATCTTAGTTTTCCCGGATTGGTTGCCGATCGAATAGATGAGATTATACGGGAGTTCGAGAACGTTTGGACGGAGCGGGGCGGCGGGCATGACGGCAAACCGCATGAAGGCAAAGCGCGTTCGTGCATTGTCGCCTTCATCGATCAGAGCGAGGTACTTTGCACACTGCTTGATGACCCCCGCATTCTTGCCGTCGCCAAGACGTTGCTAGGCGACGATTTCAACTACATGGGAAGCGATGGAAACTTTTATGTCGGTGATACAGGTTGGCACTCCGATGGTGGACACGGGCCGGGCGACCCGATGCACATCAAAATTGCATTCTACCTTGATGTTTTGACCGGGGACACGGGATCCTTACGAGTCATCCCCGGTAGTCATCGATTGGGAGATCATTATGCGGAAGCTTTGAGCGGCCAAATCGGGCAGAGCGCCGACCTATGGGGAATACACGGACGTGATGTGCCCGCCACTATCTTTAACACCCAACCAGGGGATGTTGTGCTGTTCAATCACAATTGCAAACACTCAGCGTTCGGCGGCAGCGCACGTCGTCGGATGTTCACCATGAACCTATGTCAACGCTACCCCGAGGACCGATTGGAAGATCTGCGCAACTACATCAGCGGCGGCGCCCGTTTCTGGGTTGAACGCGCCTTTGGAGAGAAAATGGTGAACACCGCGGGCCCCGAGCGGATGCGTCATCTTGAGCAAGTCATGGCAAACGATGGACACCTTGCCGAAATGTCACGCCAGGCACGGGCAAGAATGTCAGAACCGTCACGCGGTTGATTATTTCGTTCCACACATTCATGTCTCACCTGAAATTGTTGTAATGACCCAACCAGAATATACTAACGACAATATCGAAGTTGATTACACGCGCATCGTTGCCGGCACCGAATCGACCCGGTTTCTACCCGGAAGCCCGATTGAGATAATTCGTTCGGTTAACTTCCCCGGACCTCCCGAATATGCCCTCTTTGACTTCGACGGCACGCTGAGTCTCATACGCGAGGGGTGGATGGACGTGATGATCCCGATGATGGTCGAGGTTCTGCTTGAAACGGGAACCGGCGAATCACGCGACCAGTTGCACCATCTTGTCTACAAGTTCGTGACCGAGCTAACAGGTAAGCAGACAATCTATCAGATGATTCGATTAAAGGAGGAAGTAGCGCTTCGAGATGGTACTCCGCTGGATCCGCTTGATTATAAACGCGAATATCATAACCGCTTGATGGAGCGTATAAACTCGCGGCGAGAAGAGTTACGCACCGGTCGAACTTCCCCGGTCGAGATGCTTATACCGGGTAGCATTGAGCTACTTAACGCTCTCAAACGGCGGAACGTGCAGATGTATCTCGCGAGCGGCACCGACGAGCACTACGTCCGCGAAGAGGCTTTGTTGTTGGGGATCGACTCTTATTTCGAGGATAATATCTACGGCGCTATTGATGATTATCGCTCATTCTCAAAAGCACAAGTCATCCGCAACATCCTCGACAATGAAGATGTTGTACCATCCAAACTCGTAGGTTTCGGTGACGGTTACGTCGAAATCTTGAATGTGAAAGAGGCGGGAGGTACGGCTGTCGGTGTCGCAAGCGACGAAGCCGGACGCAGCGGTAGGCCCGATATGTGGAAACGTGAGCGGCTCATCGGCGTTGGAGCCGATTTAATCGTACCGGACTTTCGCCACCATGAAGACCTGATTGCATACCTCTGGCCATCGCGTTGACGAGAACGTTGACCAACACACCACTCGGAGAAGACCATGAAAGCAGCCGTATTTTACAAAATCAATGCTCCTGTTTCGATCGAGGAACTTGAAATTGAAGCTCCGGGAGAAGGCGAAGTCCTACTTGACATTGTAGGTGCGGGAGTTTGCCACAGTGATTACCATTATGTGGACGGTCACATCACACGTGGAGTGACGCCATGGGTTATGGGACACGAAGGCGCGGGGGTGGTCGTGGAGACCGGTCGAGGTGTGACCAACCTCGTTCCCGGCGACAAGGTCATTCTTTCGCTTGACGCCATGTGCGGTTACTGCCGAACCTGCAGCCAAGGAAGCCCGGCGCTCTGTGAGACGCATCCGGATGCCCCGGTCAGCCGCATGAAGAAGGATGGACAACCGTGTTATCACATCCGACCGACGTTTGTGGAGCAGAGTATAGCTCTCGCAGATGCTTGTGTCAAAGTACCGAATGAGACACCGCTAGAAAAAGCATGCCTTATTAGTTGCGCCGTTATTACGGGCATTGGAGCAGTCGTGAATAGGGCGCAGGTTGAAGCGGGCGCCACGATGGCAGTGTTTGGATGCGGCGGTGTTGGGCTTAATGCCATTCAGGGCGGTGTCTTGGCATCGGCAGGCAAAATCATCGCCGTTGATAAGGTACCGTACAAGCTAGAATTGGCAGAACAATTTGGAGCTACCCACCTAGTGAACGCAGAAAAAGAAGATCCTGTTCAGAAAATCAAAGAGATTACCGGTGGCGGGGCGGACTACGCTTTTGAAGTTGTCGGTTTTCCCGCGTTAGTCCGGCAGGCAATCGACTCGGTTCGCACAACCGGGACTGCCGTAATGGTCGGTGTTCAACCGACTGGTCAAGATGTTTCCGTGGATGGTTGGCATCTGTTGCAAGACCGAGCCCTGATGGGCGGATGGCACGGTGCGGCGAGGGCTCGGGTTGACTTTCTTTGGCTGCTCGATCTCTACAACCAAGGAAAGATTAAACTCGACGAGTTAATTTCGCGTTATCGACCACTGGACGAACTCAACGAAGCATTTGATGACATGAACCAAGGACGGGTCGCACGTTCTGTGATCGTATTCGACTGATTGGCCTGTAATAGCATGCTTCCTTGTGCATCCGGATGGGAATCTACGATTCAAACCTGAAAACCTGGGTGCTTAAATTCACTAACCACTGACCACAGTTTTCCCACATGCCATTTCCCCAATTCGACCGTTTCACCGTCCGCATGCAGCCACTCTCGGCAAGGGAAAATAAGAAGGACATCGTCCTTGACCACGTTCCTCCAGATGCGGAAGCCAAGCCGTTGAACGAAACTGCTCAAGAGTTGATTAGCGAATGCGCGGAACGCGTAAAAAATGCCCGTCAGCAAGATCGACCGGTAATTATTGCCTTCGGCGCCCATGCTATCAAGAACGGGCTCGCTCCCGTTTTCTTGCGCCTGATTGAGCGAGGATGGATCACGCATTTGGCGACCAACGGCGCGGGAATTATCCACGACTGGGAGTTTGCGTTCCAAGGCAAGAGTTGCGAGGATGTCGCGTTAATGGTGCAGGAGGGGCGTTTCGGTAACTGGGAAGAAACTGGATTCTATATCAATCTTGCGCTCAACGTTGGTGCTTATGAGGGGAAAGGGTATGGTGAATCAATCGGTGCCCTCATCCAGAACGAAGAGTTGACCATTCCATCAACTGACGAACTGGAGCGCTTCATCCGGAATGAGATTACCAAACAGCCTGAAGCAACAGCCGGTGCCGCCGATTTGCTTGCGGTGTTGCAGAGATTTGATCTTCCAAGCGGCGCGTTAGACGTACCCCATCCGTGGAAAAAATTCAGCATCCAAGCAGGGGCGTACCGGCAAGGTATACCGTTCACTGGACACCCCATGATTGGACATGACATCATCTATAACCATCCGATGAACTGTTGTGCCAGTCTCGGCAGAGTCGCCCAACGCGATTTTTTGACATTCGCCGAAAGCGTCAACCGTCTGGATGGCGGCGTTTATATATCTGTCGGCTCGGCAATTATGAGCCCGATGATATTCGAGAAATCGCTCTCCATGGCACAAAACCTTGCTATTCAGAACGGAGGTCTCATCGATAATCACTTCATTTTGGTCAACGATCTCGCCGAGTCAAATTGGGATTGGACACGAGGCGAACCACCGGAAGAAAATCCCGCCTACTATTTGAGATATAATAAAACATTTAGTAGAATGGGTGGAAGGATGCAATATCTGGGTGCAGATAATCGGGACTTCCTACTCGCTCTGTCCCGCCAACTCACAGCGGAGGCTAAGGTTTGAGTAACACGCTGCTCTCCCAAGACCGACTTCATCAACTCATAGAACGATTCCCAAGTTGCCGCATTGCCGTGCTCGGCGATTTCTTCTTGGATAAATACCTGGATACTGATCCGGCGCTTGTTGAGACCAGCGTTGAAACGGGCAAAGAAGCGCACCAAGTCGTTCGCATCCGTTGTAGCCCGGGCGCCGCCGGAACGGTTGTCAATAACCTAGCCGCCCTTAACCCGGGGGTACTCCACGCTATCGGCATAACCGGCGATGACGGCGAGGCTTTCGAACTTCGGCGCGGGCTGGCTGAACGCAACTGTACCACTGACCATCTAATCCGGTCATCTGCGCACAACACTCCCACGTACCTCAAGCCGAGAAATAACGCGATCCCGGGTTTAGCCGGGGAAATATGCCGCTATGACACGAAAAATCGTGATCCCATGTCTCCTGAACTGGAGGCGCAACTTGCCCATGCGCTTGATGTACTTCTGCCGGAGATTGACGCCGTAATAATTTTGGATCAGGTTGAGGAGGTCGTGGGAGGTGTGCTCTCTCCCGCCATCCGCGACGCTGCCATTGAGCGTGCTCAACGATTTCCGGCTGTCGTATTCTGGGTGGACAGTCGAGAACGTGTTCACGACTTCCGACACATGACGTTAAAATCTAATGAATACGAAGTGCTCGGCATGAGACAGCCCCCGCCGGGAACTCTAATAGATCTGAACAAGGTTGAGATTGAAGCGCGTAAGCTGCGGAAGAAAAACGGTGCCCCGGTCATCGTTACGTGCGGTGACAAGGGTGTCCTGACCAGCGATCCCGACTGGAAGTGGGTTCCAGCCGTACGCGTAGACAGCGAAATTGATGCCACCGGGGCGGGAGACAGCTTTAACGCCGGAGCCACACTTGCACTAGCTGCAGGCGCTTCCCTCGCTGAAGCAACGGTTGTCGCGCACCTGGTCGCATCGATTACTATCCAACAACTCGCGACCACCGGTGTCGCGCGTCCGGATCAGTTGCCGGACCGGCTAAGTCTTTGGATTCAACAGCAAAAGGAATAACAGCATGGAAAAGCCGTCATTTGCTTCCCAGTATCTAGAATCGCTTTCGGGAATCCTCCTAGCAATCGATGCCTCCCAAGTCCAACGTGCAGTTGAAACGCTGCGAGATGCGCGAGACCGGGGAAACACCTTCTATTCGTGCGGCAACGGCGGGAGTGCAAGCATCGCTTCACAGATGGTAGTCGATCTCGTCAAAGGTGGCTCCTACGGCAAGCAGACACCCCGTATCAAGATGATCGGGCTGACCGATAGTATTGCTACGGTGACTGCCTACGCCAATGACGTGAGTTACGATTCCGTATTTGTGGAGCAACTTAAGAACTGGGCGACCCCGGGCGACGTTCTCATCGCCATTAGCGGCAGCGGCAACAGCCAAAATGTGCTAAATGCCGTTGAATACGCCAACGACTGCGACGTTATAACAATTGCGTGCACCACGGCTGAAGGTGGGAAACTCCAACATCTTGCTCGGATCCCACTTCTCGTTCCGTCATCGCACATGGGTCATCTCGAAGATTGCTTCTTCGCTATGACACACGTCCTTTGTTACGCGTTCATTGAAGACCGAGTTTAAATACACGCAACAGAATGTTGGTCACATCATTTCTTTTTTTGCAGTGCATTAATAGTACCAGTTTAGCCTATTCGATGCGGGGCAAGATGCCCCGCCTACGGGTTTTGGTGTAGCGATTACGGTTAACTTCGATCTTTTCACAATCGCACGATTGGGAACACAATACCCGAGGTCATTAATCGAAATGGCAATTTGAGGCGAGATTAGACCGATAAACACGCGTGGCGCGAGGTTGGAGACGGTGTAATTTCTTATAGCTGTTCAGCCCGTTTATTCCAAGTGTTCTCAATTCAGGCGAAACTTCGTTCGCCCCATTCGACTCCGGTTTCTTGACCATTATAGTCATTTACGATCATAGTTACACATATTTAGATTGTATGCTACTCGGTTTGATAGTTGTAGATTGTTACGACAAATCAACTACCTGTAGAGGCGATCCTTGCTCAAGACAAGAGATCGCGACCGGGGGAAGATCTCTATCGCACTTGCTAATCGCTCGTTTGATCTCCTACAAAAGATACGTATGAGGTGCGTAAACTAAAGATCGAACTGTGTAGTTCCAAATGTATAATTTCTAGTTGGAATGACTATAGTCATTCACACAGATTCTTCCGAGATGTACAACCATATAAAATGATGAAGACAATAGCTATCAGATTCGCATTTTGCTGCATGAGTATTCACATCGCAAGTCTAATTTTTCCAAGCGTCACTCACGCACAATTCATGAAAGACGTGGTTGCCATTTGGCTTTTTGACGAGGGAAAGGGTAAGAAAATCAACGATTATGCCCGAAAGGGCCATGATGGTGTGTTCCTTACCGGCAAACCCGACTGGGTCGAAGGAAAATTTGGCACCGCTCTGCAATTTCACGGTGTAGATGAAATGGCGTGGGTGGACATTGAAAAGCCGGTGGCTATGGACTCTGTTGATTTCAGCATCGGATGCTGGATGAAACCCGCCAAGCCGCAGCGCACCTGGGCAAATTTGCTCGCCGGTAGAGACGAAGAAAAATCGCAAACAGGAATCTCCCTACTACAGTATGAAAATCATGTCAACCGCTATAGGATTGCCATCGGTGGCGTATTTGCGTGGGAGGGACTGGGCAATCCGAGACATGGCGTCCAACTGCAAACTGACGAATGGAATCACCTCGTGTTTGTCCGGAACGGTAGGAATGGAACTTGGTATCTGAACGGCGAACCGGATCGTCCAATGAGGAACGGACTTCACATAGACCTAGGATCGGAAAAAAGGCTTGGACGCGCAAGGAAGAATTTCCGGATAGGCACAGCTGTATTCGACGATGCGCGCCGCTGGCGAGGCATTCTTGATGAGACCTTTATTTTCGAGAGAGCACTGAGTCAAGAAGAAATCATTAGGGTCATGAACGATGGCATCGTGGAGGGACAACACGTGGATACAAAGGGAAAAATTGCGACTGTCTGGGGAAAGATAAAATCATCGAATTAACACACAAGCCGCGTCTGGCTTCGCTTTTTTCTTCTGTTGAGAACGTAAGGTCATGACCTCAGTTTCCACCACGATTGACGTCGTGCGTATGAATCGAAGCTTCGGATGTATATGACGTCGCAATCTCGGGTCGAGCATCCCACCTGTAGCTGAACACAATTCCTGTATCGAGTGATTCCTTATGAAAATAACCGATCTCAAAACATACGTAGTCGCTAATCCTCCCCCTCACCGTGGCGGCCCCTATTTCGTCTTCCTGAGACTCACCACAGATGACAATGTGCAGGGCTTCGGTGAGGTGTACGGTGTGCCGTTCCAACCCGGTAATGTTGCCCGACTCATTGAGGACGTTGTCGGTCGAAACGTCATAGGGCGGGATCCGTTTCAGATTGAAAAACTGTGGCGGATAGTGTACTCCAGGGGCTACACGCAACACCCCGACTTAACCTTGGTCGGAGTGCTCAGCGGAATCGAGATTGCCTGTTGGGATATCATCGGCAAGGCCCTTAACCAACCCATCTATAACTTGCTGGGCGGGCAGGTTCACGAGAAACTTCGCTCCTATACCTATTTGTACGCCGAATCCGACGTGCCTCCTCCAACCGATACCGTCCATGACCGCAGGATACCTGTCAACTTGCACAGCCACCCGGAGCTCGCGTCGGAACGAGCCGTCGCATACGTTGAGCAGGGCTTTACCGCCGTCAAGTTTGATCCCGTCTGGGGGATGTCCGCATTTGACCCGCGGCAGCTTTCTATGGAGGTACTGGACAACGCCGAACTCGTCACAAAGAACATCCGCGAGGCTGTCGGGAACAAGTGCGATCTCCTCATCGGTACTCACGGACAAATGACCACCTCTAGCGCTATTCGCCTCGCCAAGCGCCTGGAGCCGTTCGATCCACTTTGGTTCGAGGAGCCGGTGCCGCCGGAAAACCGGTCGGAAATGGCGCGTGTCGCACAATCCACCAGCATCCCGGTGGCTACCGGTGAACGCTTGACGACAAAGTACGAGTTCGCAGAGCTTCTCCAAAGGCAAGCCGTCGCAATCCTTCAACCTGCTCTCGCGCGAGTTGGAGGAATACTCGAGGCAAAAAAGATCGCCGGCATGGCGGAGGCGCATTACGCCCAGATTGCCCCTCACCTTTACTGCGGCCCCATTGAAGCCGCCGCCAACATTCAACTCGGAACATGCAGTCCCAATTTCCTCATTCAGGAAAGCATTGAGACGTTCGGTGGATTTCATGCCGAACTTCTCAAGGAACCCATCAGATGGGAGGACGGCTACATTATACCGCCCGACAAACCGGGTTTGGGCGTTGAATTGGATGAGGAAGTCGCGGCACAGCATCCGTATTCCGGTCCCATCTTTCCCGAAATGACCGATAGACCGATTTAGCACGGCGCTAAAGCGAACATAGCAAGCAACCGTTTCTGCCGATCGCGATGAACACAAGGGGTGGTTAATCTAGATATGTTATGCGGTCAATGCTCTTGGCTTAGGCGTCCGTACTTATACCATTTCGCTTGAATAATAGTGCATAAGATGTCTTAACCATATTGTTCTCGTTCATTGTAGGCGGGGCATCTTGCCCCGCCGAGTTTGCGCGGACACAAGGTTTCTTACCACAGAAGTTTCTTTACTTGATTAGGTAATTAATGCACTTACATTTTAGAGAAATGGTATTACAAGGAGCCGACATGCCATGACTGGGGCGATTCTGTTCTTGATGCAATCCTTGCTGCAAACCAAAACCACTTCCCCCGGACCAAATATGCCCCCAACCGAGACTGAAGTTCCCGGCAAAAGATTGACCAAACCCAAAAAACTCGAAGGGTGGAAATGGGATGTGACGATCTATGACCGCGCCGGTTGGTCAACGCCGTGGATCGCCGGTCCCAAGCTTGTTGAGGATGAAATCCTCGTCCAGTGTATCTCACATCCGGAGGACATCTACTACGACGATTGGTATGCGGAGGAAAGCGAAACAGTTACACTCTCGTCAACAGATGGCGGCTTGTCATGGACGGAGACCTCCAACGAACGCATCGACAGCGGCGTAGCGATCTCCTCTGACGATTTTATGGTCGATGTGTCCACACGCTCCGCCCTCACGGACGAGGAAGCTCAGGAAAGAAAACGACGATTGGAGGCAGCCGGCATTGGGCACTTATACGATACAACCCTTGGCAGTGGGCCATCTGGCTGGCTGATCTACCCCGACTCCATGGCATCCGAACTCAAGGCAAAAGGGTATTCCGTTTTCGACGAACATCCGATTATTCCCGAAGGGCAAGTTGCAGTTTACGCACGAGCGATTCAGGCAAGATACTCTACGGATCGTGGGGTGACTTGGATTGATGCGAATATTCAGGGGTTACCGGTTTTCGGTCATGGGCCCGTCCCAAATGGAAGCCTGGAACTGCCCGATGGTACAAGACTCGAATTCTTTTACGGCTGCGAGCTTCACGAGCAGATGCGCTCGGTTTACGTGCTCCGTTCCACCGATGGCGGTAAGAACTGGGGGGCAACCAAAATACCCGCCGATCCCGAACTTTCCCTGACTGAAACATCGATGACGGCGTTCCCCGATGGTAGAGTGCACATGATGATGAGGTGCGACGTTGGAGGCGACGGCTTTGTCTACTCGACCAATTCCAACGACAGCGGCTTAACGTGGAGCCTGGCGAAGCGCACACCCATACGTGGCCAACCGCTCCTGCTGCTTAAGCTGCGGGATGGAGGTGTACTCTGTTCCTACTGCCACCGTTCGTTTCCTGGCGGAATTCGAGCCTGTCTCAGCTACGATGAAGGGGAATCTTACGATATTGAGAACGAAAAAATTTTGAGGGACGATGTGCTTCCCGGTCCTTGGATTTCGCCGTGCGGTCCTCCCTCGATTGAACTCGCCGATGGATCCATCTTCAGCGTTTACACACTTCCGAAAGTAATGCAGTTGAAACCGGGAGAAACAGCCGACGGGGGACTGTTCTGTGTCCGACCCAAGTACCACTGCTATGTTGCAGGCAGCCGTTACACTCTGGACTACGTCCGCCCGCTTCCGGGTAGGTGACCTTTGCCCTAGTTCATAACAATACGACTCAGAAAACTAGCCGAGTGCCGCGTACAGAAATCAGCGCGTTCGCCCTATATGATAATGAGAACGCCGTTGACAGATATTTGGGGCGTGTCTATAATTGCAACACCTTGTATCCTGCGCGCCGATAATGATCAATGAGGGCGATGTGCATTAGAATGCACCGAATAGTCACACTATGTGTCCGTCTAACAGTTGTCGGTCCTCTGTAAAAGATCTCACTCTACATATCGTAATCATCGCTGGTTTATTCGCGATATCAAGCCTCGCCATGGGAACGGAGGAAAACAGCGCCATGACTACAGACTCAATAGACATGCCAAATGCACGTTACATCACCCAAATGGGTACCTGTCAACCCCAACATGCCCTGTCGGATAGTATGGAACAGGGCAAATGGCAACTGATAACCTACGAAACGGAAGAACTCAAGGGTGTTATGGTCGGAGCGCTTTCCATCATAAATGCCCCCAATCTGACCATACCGCTAGACGCTGCCGGCTGGCACAAGATCTATGTCGGCTACTGGAACCCCTCCCATCTGTACAATGACGACCCCATCATAAAAGTCAAGTTAAGCGACCAACCGGCTTTTCATATCCTTCACGAAGACGTAAGCGCCGATAGACAGGATTCCACCTACCTGCGTGAAGCGTTTTTCGATTACGCGGACCTGACCAACCAGAATCTGATAATCGGCAAATCAAACGGCATCTTGGGAAAGCAGATGTTCTTCGCTTATGTCAAGTTGGTACCCATGAGCACCGAGGAGGTTGAGCAGGTTATCAAGGATCGCGCGGATACGAGTAGGCGAAAGCTGGCAGTCAGTATTGACGGTGCTAGCTTCCTCCATCTCTGCGAGTTCAGTAGTCCCGGCGACATACTCTCTCTTGTGGAACCTTACCGTCATTCCGACGTGGGGAGAATCTTTTGGGCGGTCTGTTACGGGGGGCTTACCAACTATCCCACGAAGGTTAAGGGCGCGCAATTTCGCACGGAAGGCGCATGGGCCAATCTTATTGATCAGGTATTTGAGGATCGCGACCACGGCATCACGTCTAGGCATCGAGGCGAAAAACAGACATTGGACACGTTAAGAGCACTGACTGCCGATGGACTCATTCCCCAGCAATTGGCTGCCGACCACGTCCACGAAATGGGGGTGGGTATCAAGTTCGATTTGATGTTTCGCATGGGCATCTTGGGAAATCTTCCGCGTCAACCCGACAGGCGCGATTTTGTCTCGGAACATCCCGAGTACCGCCAAGTGCTCCGCGACGGTACGGTAGTTGAAAAAGCCAGCTACGCCTTCCCCGAAGTACAAGGTCTGATGCTGAATCTCATTCGAGAAGCCACAACCCTGATTGACGCCGACGGAATTAACCTCTGCTATACCCGAGGCCCCCGCTTTCTCGCGTATGAGGAGCCGATACTGGATGCGTTTGCAAGCAAATACGGCGAAGATGCCCGCAGCGTGGATCCGGCGGATCCGCGTCTACTTAAGATTCGCGCCGGTATCATGACAGACTTTATGTACAAGGTGCATCAAACGCTTGATGAAGTGGGCGCCGAGAAGGGCAAACGACTGGAACTCTCAATCTGGGCTTGGCCTCACGACCAACCTGTTTGGCTCGGAGATCATCCCATTGACGAAGGGCTAGACATTCGAGCGTGGATAAAGGCGGGACTGCTGGATAGCGTTGTTTCTCGCGGTCGCGACCCCGACACCGGAATATACGGCATCGACACCGATTACATATCGCTAGGCAAAGCGCATAACTGCAAGTTCATTCTGGCTGACGGCGAATACATGCACGGGCTTGGCGAAGAACGAAGACAACACTGGTTGTCAGCCGCGGCGGAAGCCGGCGTTGATCACTTCGCTTACTGGGACGCGGATTTTGCGCAAATCAATCCGGAACTTTGGGCGTGGCTGCGTCGTATGGGTCATCAAGACGAGCAGCTCAACTGGGATCGCGAAGCGCATCAGATCAGATCCATACGCCTCCACAAGATTGACGGAATTGATGTTCTGCAGGGCTTGTCTCAAACGGTATATTCGGGCGGTTAGCACGGTGTACGCCCCTGATCGGTTGTAGAACAAAGCCGACATTCGGAGAACACGAAACAGGCAGCGACTATGTTTGGTCTGTAGGAGCGATCTCCGAATCGCGACCCTAGTTTTTAGCAGCACGTTTCATTGCGCGTTGGTTGGTCGTTCACTTACTCTTGGACCGCAATTTGTGCAAATGCGAATGACTATAGCAAAGAGATAAGGGATTCCGAAGGAAAATACCCAGATGAAGATTCTCCTATTTTGCACACTTAGCGTTCTGTTCATCTCAATGCTCACGCCACAGAGCGCCTTCGCCCAAGATTACATCCGATGGGGGTTACCGGAGGGCGCCACGGCCCGTCTCGGCAAGGGTACGATGTCTGATTTCGCGTATTCGCCAGATGGAGCGCGACTCGCTGTCGGCAGCTCCGTTGGTATTTGGCTCTACGATGCATACACAGGGGCAGAGATCGCGCTATTTGCCGATAACGCGCTATTTTCCGATAATATGGATAGGCTCGATTGCATAGCGTTCAGTCCTAGTGGTAAGATGATCGCTGGCTCCTACGGATACCGTACCATCCGGCTCTGGGATATTGTGTCAGGTGCAAATAAGTCAACGTTTCGAACTCTTCATATGGCTAATGACATAGCGTTTAGCCCAGATGGCAAGATGATCGCCAGTTGGGGTTATTCCGGCATCCGGATGTGGGATGCATTCACAGGAAGAATTAAACCTACTCCAAAAATGGACATGGATCCGGTCAATAGCGTTGCATTTACCCCAGACGGTGGGACGCTTGCCGTTGGATATAAAGACAGTACCGTCGATCTGTGGAATCCAATTACAGGAACACGCAAGTTGACGCTCAAAGGGCATACGGATTCGATCAATAGCGTGGCATTTAGTCCGGATGGCGGGACGCTCGCTAGCGGTGGTGGCTATGAGTTTGGAGGCGGGGACACTACCATCCGACTGTGGGATTCCGTCACGGGCGAACAGATGCAGACGCTTAAAGGACATGAGTACAGGGTCAATAGCGTTGTGTTCAGTCCGGATGGCCAGACGCTAGCCAGTGCGGGCAATGACAATACCATCCGGTTGTGGGATCCGGTTACAGGCGCACATAAGCAAACTTTTGAGGGGCGCACGTATTCTGTCAGCAGTATAGTGTTCAGTCCAGACGGGGGCACGCTTGCCGGTGAGGGTTTCAACACCATCCGATTGTGGGATGCGTTTACAGGCACCCATAAACGGACTTTAAAAGGGTATACGCAGAAGGTTGATAGCGTGGCATTTAGTCCGGACGGGGGAACGCTCGCCACTGGGGGCTGGGACGATGCCGTACGGCTATGGGATGCGATCACAGGCGCACAGAAGCTGATTTTGAAAGGCCATAAGGGTTACATATCGGCCGTAGTATTCAGCCCAGACAGCAAGACACTCGCCAGCGGGAGTTGGGACAGTACCATCCTGTTGTGGGATGCGGTGACCGGTGCCCATAAACGGACTCTAAAAGGGCATACTTGGAGGGTCAACAGCGTGACATTTAGTCCGGACGGGAGAACGCTCGCAAGTGGGAGTAAGGGCGGGAGTATCCGGCTGTGGGATGCGACGACCGGTGTCCACAAGAGCACGGTAAAAGGTCATTCGGCTGGGGTAACTTGCGTAGCCTTCACCCCAAATGGGGAAACACTCGCCAGCGGGGGTGGGGATAATACCGTGCGGTTGTGGGATGCAGACACCGGTGAATACAGACGGGTATTCACCGGATATTCAGTTCCTGTTTATAGTGTAGCTTTCAGTCCAGATGGAAATACCTTCGTCAGCGGCGGTGGGGTCCATATCCATTTGCGAGATGCCGTCACAGGTGTTCACAAATGGATCCGAAAATCGGTTTCGGGTGGCCTCGCAGGTTTAGCATTCAGCCCGGATGGAGGCACCATTGCGAGTGGAAGCTTCGATGGCACGCTGCTCCTATGGGATGCCTCGACAGGGGAACACAGAATCAATTTAAAAGGGCATGCGGGCGATGTCACCTGCGTAGCATTTAGTCCAGATGGCGGCACTCTCGCCAGCGGTAGTGCAGACGGTACGGTGCTCCTATGGTCAATGACGTCGTACCTACGCAAATGATTTTTCGTAAGGGCATCCGCCTCATTAACCAGCAAAAACGCTTGAGGTTTACCAACTATTACTATGCAGGAGGGAAAAACCAATGACCGCAATTCAAACCTACATGGACGCTTTTGAACGCGACGGTTATGTCGTCGTGCCTGACGTTTTCGATCCGGATCGTGCCGCAGCCGCTTGTCGGGACATGGAAAACCTCTTCTACGGTATGAGTTTCGACGAGTATTTGGCAAAGTCGGAGAAGGAGGGAGAATACGCGCCGCTTGAGACGGCTTACGGACACCAGTTTCCCTGCGGCAGAGATCCTCTTGACAGCCTCATAGAAAACGACTACCTTCTCGACCTGATGGAAGCCATCCTCGATACAGACCAAATCCGATTCCTTTTCGGCGGGTTGTTCCTGCGGTCAGGTCCGACCGACACCGTGCCCGGCGGATTCGGCATCGAACACCCCTGGCAAGGCTATCACACCGACCATCACACCGCCTGCTATTTGCCGCATACGCAGGACTCACATTTCAACGCCTATCTGATTGCCGGCGCCTTTCTTCACGACATTGAAGACGACAATGTCCCAATGCAAATCATACCGGGATCGCATAAGCAGATTCCCGGATTGATACCGCGATTGATAGAGGAGGGCATCTTTAGCCACTGGTGCTCAATCAATGACATTCGGAAAATTCCGGAATTTGCGGCGCCGGTTCCCGCAAAGGGTAAAGCCGGCAGCGTTCTGTTGCGGTCTTCTTACGGCGTTCACGCCGCCATCCCATTCCGAAACAAGCGCAACCGGCGGGCGACCTGGGGATTCACGGTCTGTTCCGCGGCATCAAGCGCTTGGATGACACGCCACATTGGCGAACGGGGACTGGATACCGAGTTCACACACACCTTCTGGGCAAAGACTACGCCCCGCGTCCGGTCATTGTTCGGCTGGCCTACCCCCGGACACCCGTATTATACGCGCGAAACACTTGGCCTCTTGGCCGCTTGGTATCCGGGGATAGATCTGTCCCCTTACGAGGAACACCTCGCTGCCTAGGTCCTACAGATTTTGAACGCGAGAGAGTTCAATTCAATGGGTACGTGGGACAGAAGCCGAGCGCCCGAGAAAATTGAGACTACTGGCGTCGAATTTACTTGCATGTCTCCTTCCGCGCGGCCCCATGGACACCATCAGCACCAACTGAAGAGCGGAGATTCTACCGTTCCGGTCATTATCAGACTCGTCCTCGTAGCGCAATCTGAATGAAGATTAAGTATTTAAATCGGTAAATCCAGTTCTCTCTAAACTCGGTAGGTGCGGTTTCCTAACCGCACCGAGCATCGTTAGGATATTACCGAATTATTTTTTTTTTTACTTCATACAGATTGTGGTACAGACAAATGTCATAACCTCAAGCATGTGTAATTATTAGTTGCAATGACTATAACAGAATCTGAATTATACAAACCAATTACTCCCGCCGAAGTTGAGGAGACTTTACATGAATTGTAGTTCGACGTTGAACCTAGACGGGAATAGTTGGCTTTTGAGCACCGATCCCGAGAACGTTGGCAGAAATCAACGGTGGTACAATGAGGTGACAGGTGAGGCGAAAGCCGCCCGCGTACCCGGCATCATCCAAGAAACCTTTCCTACCTACCACGGCGTCGTTTGGTACTGGCGCGAGTTTACTCCGCCGGCAAACCCTCATGAAGATGGACGATACGTGCTGAAGTTCTGGCAGGTGGATTACCTCGCCGACATTTGGGTTAACGGAAAATATGCGGGACAGCATGAAGGCACGGGAGATCCATTTACACTCGACGTGACGGAATCAATCGTGCCGAATGCAGTGAATCGGGTTGCCGTGCGCGTCCTGAACCCGAAGAATGAACCGATTGACGGCATCTCCCTCATGGAATCTACCGTCTGGGCACGGGGAATTCCGTGTACACCGGGACTCGCCCTCAATTACGGCGGAATTACCGACTCGGTGGAACTGCACATCGTTCCTGCGGTTCGAGTTACAGATCTGTATGTCAAGCCGGACTGGAAAACCGGTAACGTCGGTATCCAAGCGAGGCTGCACAACGCCAGAAATCTAACGGTTACTGCACAACTCATCTTCTCCATAGCACCGGCGACTAGTGGAAGTACGTTGAATTCATTGCAACTAAACTGCGAAATTCAACCCGGAGAGACAACTGTCGAATCCGAGCTGGCGGCGGGTACACCGCATCTTTGGGAGCTCAACGATCCCTACATGTACCGCGTTAGCGCTAGTGTAAATGAGAGCCAATCTGGCTCAATAAACGAGCACTCGACTCGTTGTGGATTCCGTGATTTCCGATTTGAAGACGGTTATTTCCGTCTCAACGGCCGGCGCATCTTCGTCAAATGCGCCCAGACCGACGCCAGGGCACCGATCGGACATCTCGTGGCGCACGATCCCGATCTGCCGAGGCAAGATTTGATTCACTGCAAAGCCACACGTCACAACATGATCCGCTCGTTTGGGGGTCAAACGCCGCGCTACCAAATAGAGCTCTGCGACGAAATCGGATTGCTCGTATATCAGGAGCATGCCGCCGCGTGGCGGATGGAACCATCGCCGCAGTTGCCCGACCGGTTCCGCAGATCGGTGCAAGCCATGATAAAACGTGATCGAAACCACCCAAGCATCGTAATTTGGGGAATGTTGAATGAAACGCACAAGGGACCGGTTTACGACCAAGCCTTGGGGGGCTTGCCGTACGTTCGTGAACTCGACGACACGCGCGTTGTTCTGCTCAACAGCGGCGATTTTGCCGGCACCGGAAAATCCATCGCCGATTCAAAGTTAGAAGAATGGGAATCGACACTCCTCGACGTCCATCCCTACAAGACGGTGCCGCATCGTGCGGATGTCATCCAAGAGCTGCGAACGCTGGACAAAGACGGCAAACCCATATTCCACTCGGAGGGAGGAATCGGCAGCGCTATAGACGTTGTGCGTCTCACGCGCCATTACGAACAGTTGGGAAGCACTGACTGTGAGGACGCTGCCGTGGTGCGCCACGCTTTGGAACAGTTCGCCGCCGATTGGGAACGCTGGAATCTCGGCGATACGTTCGCCAATCCCGAAGATTACTTCCACCAGTGCATCGCCTGGATGGCGGAATTGCGTAAGTTGGCTGCCAATACGCTTCGCGCCAATCCGAACTTGATCGCCCACAACATCACGGGACTGGTTGACCCCAGCACAACCGGTGAAGGCATGCTATCCAGCACGTTTCGGGAGCTAAAACCCGGGGTTATAGACGCCATGTTCGATGCTTTTGCCCCGTTGCGATGGTGCTTGTTTGTCGAACCGGTGCAGGTCTTCTGTGGGAGTCCGGTGCGCATTGAAGCCGTATTAGCCAATGAGGACGTTCTTGCACCCGGAGAGTACCCGGTTCGCTTTCAAGTTGTAGGTCCCCAAAATGTATCTGTCTTTGACCGAACCGAGACGGTCACAATCGCCGAAACGGCGACCGTTCCCGAGCCAAGTTTCGCGCTGCCCGTGCTTGACGATCGGGTTGTGATTGACGGACCGCCCGGGAAGTATCGATTTTTCGCCACTTTTCAAAAGAATGCGGCGGCAGCCGGAGGAGATATGGAGTTCTATGCGGCAGACGCGGGGGAAATGCCCGAGGTCGAGACCGATGTTGTGCTTTGGGGGGATGATGCTCCGCTCGCGAATTGGCTCGAAGCGAACGGTATCACGACTCGAGAGTTTAACCCGAGCGCAGATGGTTCGCCGAGTGTCATACTCGTGGGCGCTGCACCTCCCGCCGCCAAAGCGGAAGCGTTCCGAGAACTCGCCAAACAAATAGCCCGGGGTTCGCACGCCGTGTTCCTGTCGCCGGATGTTTTCGCAGAAGGAGAGGATCGCGCTCGTTGGCTGCCGCTTGCGAACAAAGGAGACATCGTCGGTTTGACCGTAATGTTATACCACAAGGACGACTGGGCAAAAACCATCCGATTTTCGATGGGTTGCCGGCGGGTTGTGTGCTAGAGCACACCTTCTATCGTGAATTACTCGGCGGAACAGCATTTGCCGGTCAAGATGCTCCCTCCGAGGCAGTTTCCGGAGCGATAAACACCTGTCTCGGATATAGCTCCGGTCTCACTGTGGCAGTCTATGACCTCGGTGTCGGAGGGTTTACCCTTAACAGCCTCCGTATTCGCGACAACCTTGGAACCGACCCGGTGGCAGAGCGTTTGCTGCGGAACATGCTGAACCATGCCGGTCGCCGCGTTAATCTGCATCCCACCCCTCTACCCGTCGACTTTGACGCTCAACTTGGGGAAATGGGGTATTAATACCATTTTCATAATATGCAGCATAAAGCCTGCGGGGCAAAGGGATCTCTATCGCCCTAGGATCTCTATCGCATTCGCTATTCGCTCATTTGATCTATTCGTTCGGTTGATTCCCGCCTACAGAAAACATAGACGATAGAATTCAGATTTCATACGCACCAATATTCAAGCCAAATGGTATAACTAAAGAAAATCCTGTTTTAGGTTTTCGAGTCCTAGGTAGGGTATAGTATGCACATTCTTGGTTCGGTTTTGGCGTTTTCGGCACTCAGTTTTTGCGCAACACCGGAAAACAGCCCTCAGTCGGTTGAGACAGCGCCCTCCATTACAGCGTATCGTCTCACGTCGTCTCCGATCATTGACGGGAAACTGATGGAGGATTGTTGGCGAGAAGCCGAGGTTGCCTCCGGTTTTTGGCGCTCCGATGGTTCATCGCGCGTCGATCCCTCCGGCTCCGTTCAGCTCGCCTTCGACGATGAAAACCTCTTTGTTGGATTCAGATGCCCATCCCCCGACCCACAATCCGTAACGAATGCCAAGAGTCTCAAGCCAGATCAGATGTTCGACAGGAACACTGCTCAAGTATTCCTAGATCCGCTGTTGGATCATCGGCGTGATGTTGGCCTTGGCGAAGACCCAGACGCTCTTTTTTACACACACCCCGGTTCCAAGATTTTCCGATTCGCGGTCAACGCCGTTAACGGTCGGTTTTCAGACCTAATGGGGATTCCGTGGTGGAAAGTTCCTTGGCAAAGCGCAACGCACATTGGCAACAATTTCTGGAGCGCGGAACTGGTAATTCCCTTTGCGTCGCTCGCATTCTTCGAACCGACGGATAGAAGCGGTCTGCAGCCCGGATGGGAATCGACTTGGGGAATCAATTTTGCGATTGACGATACCCTCTGGGTGCGAAACGCTGAATCACGGGACACCGCTACCTCGCTCGGCAAATCTAATCTCAATGCCGGTGAAGCCCATTACCCTCTCGCTTACGGCTCGGCTACCGCGATTAACGTGGATCCGACTCCACACCGGTGGGCATATCTGATCGGTATCGGCCCGAAGACTGTCGGTGAAGTTCCCATCGCCCTCACCATGAGCAATCACACCGGCGTCCATCGCAAGATTAAAGTTATTGCCTCGGCGGTCTCTCATGAAGACAAGGAAATCGAGGACGTATTTCTTTCTCAGGAGGGTATTTGGGAGGTTGCGCCGGAAGGCATCCATTGGGCGCACGGAAGTCTGTCAATCCCGCTTCATGCGCCGGGGAAATATGTGTTGCTGTTGTCGGTGTACGATCTGGAAACCGGGAAGGTGGCAGCGCATCGTCCCGTACTGATCGACAGGGTCGATGCCGGACAAGCGGTGTGGGACCGCTCGTTCTACATGAACGAAAAAACCGCAAACTTGATAATTCGGAGTCATTCGGAAAATGAGATCATCGGAACGGTCAGGTGTGATTTGCGGAACGCCGGAGAAACCGATACCTTGCAAAGCCGGACCGTTCCTTTCGATAGCAGGAACACGGCTCGCGCCGCCTTTGACCTCGAAACCCTGCCTCCGGGTACTTATCCTGTTACGCTCACCATAGACGGATATGACCTCGCTCCTTTTGTGACCAATCTACGAATACTACCGCCGCGTGCAGGCAGTGTGCAGTACACGGATCGCGGAACGCTGCTGCGCGATGGGGAGCCGTTTTTCCCGTTCGGAATGTACTATGTCACGAACTATCTTAATGGGGAATTTCGAGAAGAATACGCCGACGCCGGGTTTAACACCTTTGTAATGGAATGGATGAACGCAAGTTCCTATGTTACGACAGCGCGTAATATGAAGCCCTTTGGACTCGTGCCTATAGTAGGCATCCAGAATATGAGTGAAGTTTACGGATACGAATCCGCGCGCGATTACTCCTGGAAAGGAATGCGCGAGGGCAGGTTCCCGAAAGCGCGAGAAGCCGTCCGAATGATCTCATCTCAGGTGCCGGAGAACATACTCGCTTGGTATTCTCGCGATGAACCGAACGAATTGATGTATCCGTTGGTAAAGGGCTTGCACGACATCGTGAACGAGGAAGATCCATATCATCCAAGTTTCACCGTTATCTTTACGCCCCACCTATTTCCGGCATACCATAGTGCGACAGACATTCTAGGACCAGATATTTACCCCGGGTTTCCCGGCGGCCGTGTCGGGCGAGTAGGCGAAGCGATGGGAAAAGCCGTCGACGACATGCGCGCCAAACCCGTTATTGCGGTTCTCCAGACCTTCTATGAGGAAAATGGAGGACGGATGCCGAATCGGGCAGAGCTTCGTTGCATGACCTATCATAGTATTGTCCGCGGGGTAGCGGGTGTTCTATACTTTTCCTACCATTTTGGCGGTCCAATGAAAGAGCGGGATCCACAGACCTGGGAGGATCTCAAGGAACTTGCCGGTGAAATCCGATCCCTCGCACCAATCCTTCTATCAAACCCGCCATTAGATCTACTCCTCGAAGTCGATGCCGGGGATAGCGTTGATGCGAAATTGTATGCGCACGAGGGTGTTTACCATGTAATTGCCGTCAATTATGAGAACCACAACGTCGATGCCGCGACGTTTAAGTTTCGATCCCAATCGCACTCAGAACCTCTCATCGGAGATCTCAACGTTCTATTTGAAAACCGCGAGATTCAGGCTGAGGAAAGCGCGTGGAGGGACGACTTCGCGCCCTATGAAGTCCATCTGTACACAATCCGCCTGAAATAATGCTTCCTTGCAATACCCATCGCCATTCTTTTCTCGGTCATGTAGGTTGGGCTGAACGGTCGAGCTCGAACATGCGCCTATGACAAAAGAAAATCCGATTTATATAAATATGGCCTTTCGAGTAGAATGAGTGAAACCCAACTCCTATGATTCCTGAATGGCGTCTTTGTTGGGTTTCACTATGCTTTGTGAGCATTTACTGCCATCAGGCATCGGAATTAGATAGATAACCGCGCTTTTTCGGTTGGCGCCGTTCAACCCTACCTACGGATTATCGCTGATAGATCAGATGCGTTTTCCCTAGCCATGAATAAATATCCACTTTGCCGTAAGAAAAAAACATGCTAAAATCGAAGTTGTTCAACTGCGGTCAAGGATAGAGGAAATGTCGACTGTTACACCGAGCAAACCCAGCCAACCGATACGCATTGCGGATGTAATCGGTGGACACATCCACCCGTCGGTTTGCGCTACCGGAAGCGGCGACCTTCTGGTCGTCTACAATAAAGAGGGCGGCGGCGGGAAAGAGCTTCTCCTGAGTCGTTCCAATGATGGTGGCAGGACGTGGTCCGAGTCAGAGCCTATCCCCGTCATCCGAAACTGCTCGATCTACCCCGGATCGCTGACGACATTCAGCGATGGTCGGGTTCTACTCAACTGGTCCTGTTACCGTGAATCTGGAGGCAAGCTCTGGCGTCAACCGCAATTCTCGATAAGCCTCGACGATGGCGAAACGTGGTCCGACCCGCGCGATTATCCGATTTCCGATTGCAGCAACTACACCTGTATGCGCCATGCCGTGCTTGAATGGGAAACGGATGAATGGCTTTGTCCCTTCTATGATCGGACCGTCCTGTATAACGCTCGGACGGACAAGATCAGTGCTTTCGGAGATGGACGAAACCACGGCATGGTGCCCATTGTACGAACCTCTCAAGGGACACTTATTAGCGGCGCGCCGCAGACCGTAGCACCAGTGCCTGTGGGAGTGCCGGGGAATATGGTAAGAGGCCTTCGATCAATCAACAAAGGGCTAGCATGGGAAGCGTTGCACTGTTTTCCACACTTTGGCGTTGCCGGTTACGATTTGTGCGTATTGAATAACGGCCCGGTTACTTTGACGTATATCGTATACGGAGTTGGCGTTGATGGCGAATTCAGCTACGAAATTAGCCAGTCCCGCGATGATGGCAAAACTTGGGATTTTGATACCGCTTATGAAGTCCATAATCCCGGTCGACGGATCATGGGGCGGGGTTGGCCGCGAACCGTGCAGATAGACAACGAAACGCTCGGAACACTATTTTACGACTTAGATGCGGAACAACCTGGCGGACCTGGCGTGTTCATGCTCCGGACACCATTAACCGATTTGGGATAGTGCATCGCGACGTGTAAAAACACAAATCTACCGCAAAAATCGGGAGATACTGAAGTATGATAGACATTCTGACCTCGCTGTTACCGCACGTATACGCAAGTTCCCCCACTATCGAGGAGATGGACGATGCCCGCGAATGGGCGTCGGAGAAATCCAATGTGGAGAATCCGGAACCACTTTTCTCGTTGCTATACGATGGCCAGCCCTCCACTGAATTCCTCAGAACATGGAACTTTGAACGCAGCGAAGAAGAACTCGACGAACACCGCTCCCAGCGAACGACCACTTTCACCGATTCAAAGACAGGTCTGCAGGTGCGGTGTGTGTTCGTGATTTGGAAGAGCTATCCGACCGTAGAATGGACGGCGTATTTCAAGAATACCGGCGACACGAATACCCCCATTCTTTCCGCCATTCAAGCGATAGATACCGCATTCGAACGCAGTCCGGATGGTGAGTTTGTACTGCATCACCACATCGGCGACAAATGTACCATCGATAGCTTCGCCCCGATTGAAAGAAGGCTTGACCCGGGAACATCCAAGACTTTCGTTCCCGATGGCGGCCGTCCGAGCAACGGCGAGTGGCCATACTACAACCTGGAGTGTCCGGATGAGGGAAAGGGTGTCATAATTGCAATCGGATGGCCGGGCCAATGGAAATCTCAATTTGTCCGTGATGACGGTGTGGGGCTTCGTTTTACCGCCGGACAGGAATTAACTCACTTGACACTTCATCCCGGAGAAGAGATACGCACCCCGCTAATAGCGCTGCAATTCTACAGAGGCGACTGGCTTCGAGGACAAAACATCTGGCGGCGGTGGATGCTCGATCACAACTTCCCTAAAGACTACGATAAGCCCCTGGCGCCGAAATTGGGAGCGGGAAGCGTTCAGTTTTACGGTTTCAATTGCACTCAAGATGGTGATTTGGAGTTCCTCGACCGTTTTCGCGATGCTGGAATTCAGCTTAGCTATTGGTGGATGGATGCCGGTTGGTACGACACCGGAGGGGCAGGCTGGGGCAAAGTGGGAACATGGGAGGCCGATGGCGAACGTTTTCCGAATGGGCTGAAGCCAATCGGCGACCGCTGTCATTCCGATGGTGTTGAACTTATGGTCTGGTTCGAGATGGAGCGGGTCTCCTCGGACACATGGCTGACTCGGAACCATCCCGAATGGATTCACGGGGGAAAAGACGGCGGCTTACTAAAACTTGATGAGCCCGAAGTAGTAAGATGGGTTATCGATTGTGTGGATAGCATAATCTCTGAATCCGGCATTGATTTGTATCGATCAGACTTTAATATAGACCCGCTTCCCTTTTGGAGGGCAAACGATGCCGAGGATCGTCAAGGAATTACCGAGATTCGCTACGTTGAAGGATATCTCGGCTACTGGGACGAACTGCGCCGACGACACCCGGGAATGATGATTGATTCCTGCGCGAGCGGTGGACGCCGGGATGATTTGGAAACAATGCGGCGCGCCATACCCATCCTACCCACGGATGTCGAGAATGACGCGGAGGCATATCAGTGTTGTACCTACGGGTTCGGGCTATGGCTTCCGTTTTTCGATCACACGAACTATGAACGGTTCGATGACTATTATTTCCGGAGCAGTATCGCGCCATTCATGCAGTGCAACTGGGATGTTCGGAATGAAGATTTTGATGTCGACGCTGCCCAAGAAAGCCTAGCTCAATGGCGAAATGCCGCCGAGTATTTTTTCGGCGATTTCTGGCCGTTAAGCGCATACAATATTGGGAAAGACGTCTGGATGGCTTGGCAGTTCAGTCGCCCCGACCGTTCCGCGGGCATGATCCAAGCGTTTCGACGGCCCGATTGTCCGTACGTCTCGGCACAATTCAAGCTGTATGCGCTCGAATCGCATGCGGTGTACAGCGTGTCCGATTGCGATACCGGTAAAACGAAGCACTTGACTGGAAGAGAACTCAAGAACGACGGACTTACGATTACCATCTCCGATCAGCCGGGTGCGGCACTTTTCACATACGAGAAAGTTGAGGTATAAAATGATGAGAGCGTTAATCCTGATCTGTGTCATATTGGTCGGTTTAGCGTCGAATGCCTTGTGCAAGCCCCTAATAAACAAGGCTGTGGGAGCCTGGCTTTTCGACGAAGGTGCAGGGGAAGACGTGAGAGATGGCACGCCGCACGAGAACCATGGCAGATTGAAAAGCGAAGCTGCATGGGTGGATGGAAAGTTTGGTACGGCGGTGGAGTTCAATGGTGAAGAAGATTATGTCGATGTGCCCGACAGTGCAAGCCTCAACATCACCGAAGCTATTACAATTGTGATGTGGGCGAAACGAAATACCACAAGCAATGATGACCATGAGAGAGCCGTGATAAAGGGTAGTAAAGGAGAACCGGGAGCGTACGCGCTTTCCGTTAGACTTGGGAGATTTCATTTCGGTGTACATGTCGATGGGCGCTGGCATTTCTCCGATAGAGAGACTTGGAGAGACACAGATTGGCACCACGTCGCGGGAACCTACGATTCCGTGACGAAAGAATATAACTTGTATAAGGACGGGGTCAATGTGCACAAACGAGTCTTGGACGGCTTGCAGAAGTACAGGATCGATACTGTAAAAGACGATCTTGCCATAGGACGATGGGCTTTCGAACGCAAATATTTCAGCGGCACACTCGACGAAGTTGGAATCTTTAATGAAGCGTTGAGTGAAAAGACCATCAACGAAATCATGACGAACGGGCTGCAGGACGTGTTGGCGATTGCGCCATCGGGGAAACTCGCAGTGGTATGGGGAGAGATAAAAACGCAGGAATGAACCGCCGGTTTAAGCTTGACTTTGTACATTTGTAGGGTGGAATCAAACGAGTGGATAGCGAGTGCGATAGAGATCCCATGCCCACCATTTCTTGTAAGGTACGTACCGCACACCAGCTTTTGAAGAGCAAGGGGCGACAGGCTACATTGCACCAGAAGCCGCTGGTGACTTTTTCAATGGTCAACCCAACAGACCAGATAGTTAAAATCTCACCCACTTTTCCGGAACGTATGATTGACACCATCTCTCATACTGCTTAGATGTACCAAGTCGAGCTTAGTGGTTTACTCGCTAAATACATACGGTAAGTGTTGGTAGTTGACATTGTCTGAACTGTGATTCATAGGATTATGAGATTACCTTGATTGTCAGTGTTTAGTTGCCAGTGATGAGTTGACTAACGCTATACGTTGAAACTCACGGGTATTTCAGTAAGAAACCGAGTTTTGAAGAAAAAACTCGGTTTCGATATACGTTAAATACTTAGCGAGAATGACAAAAAAACCGGTTCCACCACGCCGGTAGGTGCGGTTTCTAACCGCACCGATACCCAATACTAATCATGTTTACTTAGAAAGTAAACCACTTAGGTTCTACATTCTCATTTGACTCACTCATTCTTTCACAAGTTTGGTAAATACATAGCCTAGTTCAGGATTTACTATTGGAGGACAAACCATGCGTGATGCGAAAAAGGTGCTGGAGCATCTGAAAATGGTTCAAGGCCTCATAACTCGGTTGGGAAGCAACGGTTTCTTGATTAAAGGCTGGAGCATGACGGGCGCGACAATAAAGAGTGCAGTCGCGCTCGGATTGATCGTCTGCACGGTCGGCGGGGGCTCCGTTGCCGGCAACCCGGTCGAACCGCCGGTCGCCGCCCTCGACGCTGTGATTGTAACAGCAACTCGCGTCGAGATGCCCTTGCAGCAGGTGCCGCTGAGCATCTCGGCGTTGACCGGCGCAGACCTCGAGCAGCAGGACATCGGGAACCTCACTGAACTGGCGCGCTGGATGCCCGGTTTCACTGTCGTCGACCAGGGTGCGCGCGGCAGCAACGTCATCATCGCCCGCGGGCTCAACACGGATTCGTTGAACGGTTCGGAGTTCAGCGGTAACAACTACAACAACGGCGTCGCCACATATCTCGGGGACATCCCTCTGGCGATCGACCTACGGCTTCACGACATCGAGCGGATCGAAGTGCTACTCGGACCGCAGGGGACACTGTACGGCGCCGGCACGTTGGCGGGGGCGGTTCGCTACCTGCCGCGCCGGCCCGACGCCGGGCGGCGCACGTTCGAGGTGCGCGGCAACCTGTTCGCCCTGGCGCACGGCGGCGCGCCCGGTTCGGATGCCGGTATCACGTTCAACCTGCCGCTGGTTTCGCGCAAGCTAGCGCTGCGCGGCTCGGTCGACCGCTACACCGATCCCGGGTTCATAGACTACGACTATCTGCTCCGCACGCCGGGCATCTCCGAGCCGGAGCCGGACCTGAGCGACCCCGGCGCGGTGGAGGCAAACCTACGCAGCGAACCGGACGCCAATACCGAGGAGACGGTTTCGGCACGGCTCTCCCTGCTGTGGGAGGCGACCCCGGAGTTGTCGGCCATTTTCACCTACCACCTGCAGGATCAGCAGATCGGTGCGCGTCAGATCAACCACGCCCAATCGTTCGACACCGGCCGACGCGTCGCGGCGCATCGCTACCTCGAACCAAACGACCGCAGGAACCAGCTGTGGAGCCTGGAACTGACCTGGGCGCCGCATTGGGCGGAATTGATCACCGCCGTCGGCTACTCCCGTTTCGCGGCAGAAGGCCAGCGCGACCAGACCGACCTGCTTATTCAGGCCTTCGGCATCAGGGGTCTATTGCCCGGGGAGTTCCCAGCGCTAGCGCAGGCTAGGGCGCTCGATCCAAACGTCTCGGTCGCCGACCTAACGGCGCAATTCCGCACCTTCTCGGCTTACACGCGCGACGACGTCCGGGAGGAGCGCTTCAACTGGGAGACGCGGCTGGTCTCGACAGGCAACGGGCCGTGGCACTGGGTCGGCGGCGTCTTCTTCAACAGCTACGACAGTAGCGGGACGAGCTTCGAGTTCACACCCGGGTTGACAGAATTCTCGGGCATCACGCCCGTCTTGGAAGGCATGCCAGCATCTGATCCGGTCGAGTACTACAGTCTTGACGACCAGTCAGTAAAGGAACGCGCGCTGTTCGGGGAAATCTCGCGCGACTTGGGTGACCGCTGGCGCTTGACGGCCGGTGCTCGCTGGTTTGGCTACCGCATCGACACCGGCAGCCTGACCGAGTTCCCCTACACCCCGATATACAATTCGCCGTTCACCGCCTTCGAGTCCGACGACCGCGGCGCGCTGCTCAAGGCAAGCCTCAGCCACCGCTTCGACGACCAGACGAATGCCTACTTCACCCGCTCGGAAGGCTACCGTATCGGCGGCGGCAACAACTTCCAGGTCTGCACCGACGAGGAGATCGCGCTGCTCAGCGACGCGGATCCAGACAACGACCCTCCGCAATCCGGCTGCATCTATGAGAACCAAGCCCTGATCAGTCCCGACAGGACGACCAACTACGAGGTGGGGCTGCGTCGCTCGTGGAGCGACGGACGTTTCGCCGCCAGCGGCACGCTGTTCCACGTGGACTGGACGGACATCCAGGTCGCAGGCGAGACGCCTTTCAGCGCGCAGCCAATCATTTTGAACGGCGCCGCGGCCGTAAGCCGTGGCGTGGAGGTCGCCGGGGCCGCCGGTCTGACGAATGCGTTGCACTTGCGTGGGACGTGGTCGTACGCGCACGCGGCGCTGAGCCAGGATTCGCCGGGCCTACTCAATGACGGCGCTGACGCCTTCAAGGGGGACCGCCTGTCGGGTGCGCCGCGACTGCAGGGCAGCCTGCTGGCTTCCTACAGCACGATGCTTGGCAGTGGAACTGCGCTGAAATTGCTGTACGGCTATACGTACGTTGGCGACGTGTTCACACGGATCGGTTTGCGCGCCGACGGTGAAGTGCTGCCGGCGTACGACCTCCACAACTTCTCGGCGGCGGTCTCGAGGGGCAACTGGACGCTTACGTTCTATGCGGACAACCTGTTCGACGAGTACGCCGTAACCGGCGTGCGCCAGACGCCCGCCCAGATCGGTACCACGGAGGACGGTTTCCGTGCACGCCGCTACTTCGCCAACGTGCTCGCCCCGCGGCGGGTGGGCACCCGCATCCGCTTCACGTTTCAGTAGATCTCGGGCGAGCGATAAGTGTTTGTGTTTTTTACGTCATTATTTGTATACTTTCAGAACTTGTTCGATAGAGATCCTGAAGGTGTATAGAAACGCCAAACCCCCGTGTACCCAAAGCCCCAAAATGGCTTTGCTACCGATTATTCAAACAGGCTTTAAGAGACTATTTCAAGCAACTCCATTCATCGCAATCCTAGTGGGATGGCAATCCTTTTTTATAGAGCGTGTTTGGGATCAACGGTAACAGTTCAATCTTGAAACCGTCCAACTTAAAACCATTTGATCGAATATTTCAAAAGCCGGTCTGAAACCGGCAAACTTAAAGAGGAGGCATTATGTTCGCAATTTTCGTAACGATTAACGTCAAGGAAGAACATTTGGATGAATTTACCCAGGCGAGTTTTGGAGACGCACAGGGTGCGTGCCGCGACGAGCCCGGATGTTTTCGCTTTGACATAAACCGGGACGCAGAAGTTCCCACACGCTTCTATCTTTACGAGGTGTACCGCGATGAGGAGGAAGCTTTTCAGGCTCACTTAGAAGCCCCACACTTCAAGAAGTGGATTTCAATTGTCAAACCGATGTTCGATGGTGAACTCCAGAAGGTTACGATGAAAACCGTATTTCCGTCTGACAGCGGTTGGGAAGCGCAGAAATCGGGTCTAGTAAACTGGTAACAACCTGCGAAAATCTCTGTGTTGGACGTCCCTCCCGAGGCTGTTGAAATTCACGACAGCCTTGGGAGTTTTCACTCAAACTTTATTGCGGCTTCAGTCTATACAATCTCTTCCGGGCGCACTTCGCGCCCCTCCTTCGCGGAGAGTTGAATCGCACGGCAGATTTGTAGAACCAACTTTCCCTCCTCACCCGACTGTCTCACTGGCCTTTCTTCAAGTATGCCATCGATAAAGTCGTTGATACCGGCGATGAAACTCGATCCCCAATCCGCCGGCATATTTGAAAACTCGGTAGTCACCCCGTCCCGATACATAATCAACGGAGGGCGATCCAGCAGGTTGGTGGTACAGCGAGTAATCCACAGGAATCCTTGAGATCCGCTGAGTTCCACCCACTCATCCTCCGCGCGTCCCTTTCTGCCTTTCACTAACGTCTTGGATTGCACCAACATATCGTCCGAGGAAATCACCTCGTATGAACCGTACTTCTCGGCGTTTTTGTATTTCCAAATCGCCACTGCCGGACTGTCGAGAATCCACCCGTGCTGGATCGGACGGTAGGTGATCCACGAAAATACCTTTTCGATTTCTCCCAGATACCACCTAGCGATTGAAAAGAGATGGTAACCATAGTCAAAGATGACCCTCCCACCGCCGCTCTGCGCCGGATCGAACCGCCATGCCCAGCGACGATACGGAATCTCTCCGCCCTTTCCGGTCTTGCCTTGCACGCACTTTATCCGGATAGACAGCGGCTCGCCGATGGCGCCCGAATCGAGAAGTTCCTTGGCTTTCACCATCGGAGGGTAATACTGAAAGTTCTCGAAAACTCGAAATACCTTGTCCGAACGGTTCGCCGCCTCGATCAGTTTGTCGCACTCGGCGACGTTGATTGCCGGTGGCTTCTGCATGGAGACATGCTTGCCCGCCTCCAGCGCGGCAACTCCCATCTCACAATGAAGATGGTGGGGAGTAATGATTTCAACTGCGTCTATATCGGGGTCGCCGAGGAGTTCTCTGTAGTCTGTATAGGTTCGCTCAATCCCCCACTCGGCGGCACGCTCATTCAGTTGCCCCTCGTCGACGTCACAGATGGCGTATAGTTCTGCTTTGGGGTTGTCTTTGTAGGCGGGGTAGTGAAGTTCCGTAATGCCGCCGGAACCGATGAAGCCTACACGCAACTTTCTCATTCATTTTCCTCCGTGGGCTATCTTAATCCAATCTGGCAATGGGAGACTTAAGGAGCACCATTTTAACACAGTGACATACAAGGTACAACGTTCAATGGGTGATGCCTTGCATCGCACCATGCAGGCCAGTTGACTTGAAGTAATAGATGGTTTATAATCTGACACTACGCCTTTGGCGTCCACGTCGCAGATCGCGTCGATTCCGTATACACACTAGGCCAGCCTCCCATCTTTCTACATATGTGAGGAGTAAACGTATGAAAAAGAAACTTGCGCTCACCTGGCTCGGTTTCGTGTTAACAAGTGTAATGCTGACAACAGCAGGTCATGCCTTAAACATAGAATCTGCCATCGCAGTCTGGCTGTTCGACGAGGGTCGAGGCGAGATAGCCAGAGATCTGTCGGGTAATGGTCATAAGGCGACCCTGCAAGACGGTGCCCAATGGGCTGACGGAAAGTTCGGATCGGGTTTGAGTTTTGACGGACAAAACGATTATGTGAGCATAGGTGAGTCACCGGATTGGGATTTGGGATCCGGTGATTTTACGATTATGCTTTGGTTTTTCCCGCGTTCGCAGCGTAAGACCGCACTAATTACCAGCGCAAAGGATTATTGGGCGGGTATCATGTTTCATTTCCAAGGAACTAGAAATATTGACATCTGGGCGAGTTCGACAGGTAAATTTTGGGACATAATCCATTCGGATCCCGGCGGGAACGGCATAGGCAAAGCATCGGTTGAGCTCAAGAAATGGTCGCATGCGGCGTATGTCAGATCAGGTAACAATTGGATGTCATACGTGAACGGCGAGGAAGATGTCAGAGTCAACGGCGCAAAAAAAATTGTTGACAGGACCAAAGAGGAAAAGATAATCGGACGCTGGGGCAACCCTGCCGATCGCGGCTGGCTTAACGGTATTGTTGACGAAGTCGCAATCTTCAGTACGGCTTTGAGCGAAGACGAAATTCAGCGATCCATGAAGGCAGGATTAGCTCAGTTGGCAGTTTCGCCTTCGGACAGACTCCCGGTCACTTGGGGCAAAATTAAATCTCGATAATAAGCCGGTAAGATAATGGTTTGGGTTTCCCAAAGCGTGTAATTGTCATTCTTACTACGAAGGACAAGCAACATGATGCCATGCGAGTATCGTCTTAGATGGTTGGCTTATCACGAAGGGGTATGGTGTAATGCAGGAGAGGATGTACGAACCACGTTCGAAGCGGTACGTGCTCATTTCGATGAGAAATGCCTGTGGATGCTTAAGCGTTTGACACATTCACCGTCCGTGTCTTCAGATACCGAAATAACGGTGTATCCCGTAAACCGGTGTGTAAGCGATTTCCGCGATGAATGGAACCTTTCGACCCCAGAGCATACGGTCGCCACGATTTGTCGCTTTCAAGCGCGGGGTGAAAAGGGCAAATGGGCGTTCATTAGCATGGAAAGACAGGAGAAAGCGCCGCCTGACGTGATTGGCGAGATCGAAATTCCGCCGCAGGGGGTAGTTGAGGCATATCTGAACACCACCATTCGGGAAGTTCGCGTGTATCGAGAGTCAATAGCCGGGGTGATTTCGACGCCTCCGGTGAAGGCGGACTTCAAGCCGACCTCAATTGAGCCGTTTGTGCGGTATCTGAAGAAACATGCCCTAGACGCCAAGACGTTTTTGATGAAGACAATGGCGAAATATCCGATAGTTATGTTCGGAGAAATACATCATCGTCAGATGTCATGGAATTTCTGTCGAACAATAATCGAACACCCCGATTTCCCGGAGTTTGTTGGGACCATCTTCTTGGAACTCCCCGCACATAATCAACAATCTATTGATACGTTTCTGGAGAACGGTACTCTCATCCTTGAGCCGGTTGTTCAATGCTTGCGTGATTCGTGGGACATCGGCTGGCCGGACCAAGGTGCACTCGACTTCATTGTCGCCGTATGGCGCGTGAATCAAACCCTCTGGGAAGAGAATAGAATTCAAATTATATTGGCAGACATACCACTCCCTTACGATCAGATGCATACGGAAGAAGACGCTCAACGCCATCAACATCAAAACCGAGACCGGTTTATGGCGGATTGTGTGGCTGAATTTCTTGATGCGCGGAAGCCGGAAGACCGGCATGCGCTGTTCATTGTTGGAAGAGATCACGCGAACCTAAACGCACGCAAAGCCGGATTTTTCGTTCGTCAAGCTTATGGTCCGGAGGCAGTATACACAATCTTCACTCACACGGTTCGAACCACGAATTTGGGTGAGTTTTACGGACGACTGCGCCACGGCGCCTTCGATTCAGCGTTTCGCGAGATTGGGCATCGCCCGGTCGCATTCCCGTTGAAAAACAGTCCGTTCGGAGCGGAACCGTATGATGATTTGACAATTCCCGGCAGCTATGCTAATTCCTACGATGGATACATCTATTTTGGTCCGCTGGAAGACGAACGGTGGGTAGACTACCCGGAGGGATTTTACGATGAAGCGTTTTTGCCGGAACTCGACCGGCGAATACGTCTATTCAAGGGTAAGGGTTTGCTGGAGACAAGGGAGGTTGAGGATTTCACGAGTTTTGTAACCTCACTCCGCCGATTCTTGGGTGCTCCGATGTGGAGAGAAGCAACTCTCGGTCCGATTGACGCGTGGCGAATGACCGACGCGGAAATCGCCGACTGGAAACGCGGTAAGGAATCGCAGGACTCGTAGAATCAAAAGACAACCTGCCCTCAGTCAACGCAGGCTTGGAAGTGCGCTCGAATGTTTTCAACGTCGAAAACTGTTCAATTGTGGACAAATCAGATTGTCATGAATCTGAACCTATTGCCTTCAAGCACGTTGAATAGACTCTCGGCGAGGTTAATCGCTTGATTTCGCCCATGGTCGGTTGATCGCTACTACAAACAGAACTGCGTATGTCTTGAATATATAATTCTTATACTTACGACTTGTGCTAGTTAAAACGCGAAAAAGGCGCTATCCTTTAAGAGCAGTTACTTATCTCGAATGAAAAAGGAGGAAGCCCTTCAATGGAGTTATGTCAAAAACTGAGCGCCGCTTTCGCTCAAGAAGAAATCACGTCGCTAAATCTCGAAGACTTGATAAGTGTGAGTTTCATTGTTATTGATGATTTGTATGAACAGCATTTCCCCAATGGAATGCTTCATCGGCCTGGCCCCACGAGCAACCTAGCCGACAGTGAAATAATAACCATCGCTTGGGTAGGGGAGATGGTTGGCATTGATAGTGAGCGCGCTTGGCATAACTTTGTCAAAAAGGAGTTCTGTCATCTATTTCCGTATTTATCCGATCGTACCCGCTTTAATCGCCGGCGTCGTAATCTGTGGGCAATCAGTGAAAAACTTAGACAGGCACTCAACCATGAACTGCCGTTAAACGATATCTTCATCGTTGATAGCTTGCCTGTTCCCTTGTGTGACTTTAAGCGTGCACATTCTTCCACATCGCCTCTCAAGTGTCAGGACGTCTCTGGCACGCAGGCAACCTATGGATATTGCGACACCAAAGGATTGGGCACATTCTTAGGATTTCGTGTTCATCTAATCATCAGTTATCAAGGCGTCCCAGTCGATTTTTCCATAGCGAATGCTAATCTTGATGAGCGAGAGGTGCTTTGGGCGATGTGTGAAACAGGGGATTATCCTTTGATAATTGGAGACAAAGGTTATGTTTCAGCTTCATTGAGTGAGATGCTCTTTGAGTTAGATGGCATCCGCTTATTGGTTATCAAGCGTGAGAATCAGAAGCCGCAATACACGCCACAACTCCGGCAGGCTCTCAATCGAATTCGGAGACGAATTGAGACAACCATCAATCAACTCAATGACCAGTTTCATCTGTGTCGGATTCGAGCGCGCAATCACTGGGGCATGTTGACCCGAATTATTGATAAGCTAGCGGGTTTCAGTTTAAGTGTTCTGCTCAATCGCAGTTTAGGTCGTCCACTTATGGAAACCAAAGACTTAGTCTTCGCATAACCTACATCAACTAGCACAAGTCGTAGTATTGGTTAAAAGTGGGTTTATTCCGGGTTCGGCATTTCGGGTTAACGTCTTAATCTGAGCCACGATTAAGTCAAAGAAATCTGTGTCCCAAGTACCACCGTATGCTCTAAATTCTATATCTTGAGTTGCTGGTCCCGTATGTGAAAACTCACAAGCAGAATTATTTTATCGACGTTTAACACAAAGTTATCTTTACGTCTCAAAAAATCCTAATTGTGCAACAACCATATTTCCGTTTTATACATATATTGCCCCAGTAAATCGATCGACAATAATAGCATAAATCACTTTAAATATACAACAAGTTTGTCTTCATTCTCGTCCCATTCTGCATCATATCGATTAGTTTTTGTATAGTTTATTCTGTAGTATTCAAAAAACGATCGTGCTGATACGTCTGCACCAGATGTCCTCTTTCGCAGCTTGCAGACTCCATCTTCGTTTTCGTTGTTGGTTAGTCCGATGCCTATACGACTGCCGTCTTTATCATAGTACAGTATTGCCCAGTCGTACCGATCTAACTTGAAATGCTTGACGGCACCTTGGTTGAACCCAATTAAACCGCTCTTTGTAATTGATACCTTGGGCTTATATCCTCTGCCAACCCGTGTAAATTTCTCAAAAGCCATTTCTAAAATCAACCTCCCTCACACGAATATTAATTGACTATCTTGCATTTTATCACAATAAGCCACCTCGTGTCAAATGTATTTTATGGTCTAAATTAAACACAATGAAACATATATCAATATGTACATAAATGAACACAGTCTCAAGCCTATCGACAGTTGATACAGAATTCAGGGAAACTCATATTTACCAGTTTTTTGGATTGGACGATTGACTGCAGACCTCAGATCTTCCCCGTCACTTAGTAATTAACTGCCCTTAATCATTACCGTTATCGACCTAGATGGTTAAAATCTGCGCTGCTCTAGTCCAACACTGGATTAACACCGCTCGATCCCCCGCTTGAATTTACGAAGTCGGTCTTTATGTCGCCCCCGGTCTCAATATTGCCGCAAAACAAAAAACCGAGTGACTTCCCTCGGTGTATCTGATATACTGAAAATCATAGCTAGCCCGAATGCTGTCGGAGAGAGAATGAGTCAAATTCATGAGGAAGTACAAACACAATTCGGCAACAGTCCAGAATATTATGCCGCAAGTATTGTTCACGGCGAAGGAGATACGCTGGCTGTGATTGTCGAATTCGCGCAGCCATCTGAAACCGAGCGGGTGTTGGATATCGCAACGGGAACAGGATTTGCCGCCTTTGCCGTCGCTCCGAAAGTCGCGCACGTTACCGCCACTGATCTCACGTATGAGATGCTCGCCAAGGCGAGAGAGCTTGCAGCCGAGCGCGGTATGTCGAATGTCGAGTTTCAGGTAGCGGCTGCGGAAGCACTGCCGTTTGCGTCGGGATCGTTCGACATCGTAACCTGCCGAATCGCGCCACACCACTTTCAAGATGTGCCCGCTTTTCTATCGGAGAGCTATCGAGTGCTCCGACCATCGGGCTTGTTCTGTATGATCGACACCGTCTGTCCCGAGTCGGAGCGATTAATCCGGTGGCAGAACCGGGTGGAAAAACTACGAGATACCTCCCACGTCTGGGCGTACCCGCCATCGGAATGGCGGAAGATGATTGGAGAAGCAGGATTCAAAATTGAAAGGGAAACCCAATCCAAGAATGCTGAAATTCAATTCTCTTGGTGGACGCGGCGGGAAACGAAGTCGGAGGAATTGGTGAAACAAATTCGGTCCGCATTTGAGGAGTTGTCGCCCTCAGAAAGCGCGATATATGACATTCGACGTGATGGGGAAGAGTTGTTTTTCGCTTGGCCCATGTATAGCGTTCAAGCTAGAAAAACTGTTGGCTAATCGGTATATGAGACGGTATTTCAGTTGGATCAGTTCCGGGAGGTATGGTCTGTGAGTGAGAGCAACAGCGCAGAAATCCGCGTATACATCGGCACGTACACACAGGGAGACAGCGAGGGGATTTACGTCTATCGATTGAATGCAACTTCCGGTGAACTGAAGTTTGAGAGCAAAGCAACGGGTGTAGAGAGCCCTTCGTTCCTTGCGCTTCATCCCGAACATCGGTATCTGTACGCCGTCAACGCCGTACGGGAAGTCGACGGCAAACCAAATGGACGCGTAAGCGCTTTCCGCATTAATCCCGATTCGGGAGAGTTGACCTTCTTAAATCATCAACTTTCCGGCGGTCCCGGACCGTGCCATCTAAGTGTCGATTTCACCGGACGGTATGTACTAGTCGCGAATTACGCAGGCGGCAGCGTGGCTATGCTTCCCATCCAAGCGGATGGAAGTCTTGGCGAAGCCACCGATTTTGTTCAACATGCCGGATCGAGCGTTAACCCTGACAGACAGGAAGGTCCTCATGCACATTCCATCAACATCGATTCCGGCAACCGGTACGCATTTGCGCCAGATCTCGGAATTGATAAAATTATGATTTACAAGCTGGATTTGACCCAAGGCAAGTTAAAGTCGAACAGCCAGCCTTGGGTTCAGGTGCATGCCGGCGCCGGTCCTCGCCACTTCGACTTTCACCCCAACGGAAAATGGGCATACGCTATCAATGAGTTGGATTCCACAATGACCGCCTTTCGATACTACAGTTCTGGGGGTGTCCTCACAGAGATTGAATCGGTCACCACACTGCCTGCCGATTTTGATGGAACCAGCCATTGCGCCGACGTACACGTCTCCCCATCGGGGAAGTTTGTTTACGGATCCAATCGCGGGCATGACAGCATCGTGATTTTCGCGATTGACGAACACACGGGACGGCTCACGCTTGTTGGTCATGAGCCAACGCAGGGTGAGATTCCGCGCAATTTTGCCATTGATCCTGGGGGAACGCTCTTATTGGCAGCAAACCAGATGAGCGATACCGTCGTAACATTTTGGATTGACGCGGCAACAGGCAAACTTAATCCAACCGAGCACGTGGCTGAAGTGCCTACGCCGGTGTGCTTAAAGCCCATTGTTATTACTAGCAGTTAACACCGACACACATAGAGTCAAGTATCACTGAGATATGAGGAGAGGAGTATGGTTGAACCGTTGCCAAGCGTTTCGTGTTCTGTGGAGACCTACAGACGAGCCGGCGAGTTGATTCCCGGATGGACGCAACTCATCAGTCGACGCGCCAGCCAATTCGCCTACGGTGTTAGTCCCATTTATGCGAGAAGCGCCAAGGGCGCCCGATTCATCGACCTTGATGGAACCGAGTATATTGACTGGGCGAACGCCGTCGGCGCAATCATACTGGGACACGCCGATGATGTGGTGGATTCTGCCGTCAAGTCACAAATCGACCGTGGCAGCATCTATACCATGTCAAGTCCGCTGGAGATAACCTTGGCAGAGGAATTGAATGACACTATTCCGTCATCGGAGATGGTGCGATATACGAAGGGCGGCGGTGAAGCGTGCGCCGTTGCCGCACGCATTGCTCGCGGAACGACAGGACGCGATAAAATTCTGTTCTGCGGCTATCACGGTTGGCACGATTGGTATCAAGCCGCGAACCACCTCGTTGATCCGGAGAGCGGTGAATACCCGTTCGCGGGGATTGAACCTATCGGAGTACCGAAAGTGTTAGCGGACACGGTCGCACCCTTTACCTACGGTAATGTGGAAGGGTTGGAGAAATTATTGGAGGTGAATCGCGGGGAAGTGGCGGCGATTATGATGGAACCTCTGCGATCAGAATTCCCGGCGCCGGGCTACCTCAGCGCGGTCAAGACTTTGGCGCGCAAACACGATGCGATACTCATTTTCGACGAGGTTTCCTGTGGATGGAGACTCTCTATTGGCGGTGTGCAAAAGCATCTGGGAATAACACCGGACATGACGGTTGTTGCCAAAGCCATGTCAAACGGCTATCCTATGGGAGCCGTCGTTGGCTCCCGGGAAGTGATGGAGCCTGCAAGTCGAATGTTTGTCTCAAGCTCTTATTGGAGTGATAATATCGGACTCGTTGCGGCATTGACAACCATTCGGGAGTTAAAGCGGCGAGATTCGGAAGCTCGGTTCCGGGAGATTGGCGAGAAACTGCGTGCCGGATTAACCGATGCCATTGTAACCTCCGGACTTACTGGCGCTTGCACCGGCTTGCCTACTCACCCGGTGCTGGCAATTGAACTTCCAGACGAGACGTTACGCCGAAAGGTGAACACGCTGTTCATCCAAGAAATGGCGAAACGCCGCATCCACTGCCCTACAAGTTTTGTCCTAACTCTAGCGCATACGGACGTGGAGATTCAGGAGACGACAGAAGCCGCGACAGAAGCTTTACGCGTAATTAAACGTGGATTGGATGCGGGCAACGTAGATAGCCTTCTGGAATGCGAGATCAAGCAGGATCCTTTTAGACGGCAAGTGACGTGATTCAGGATTGGAGATCCTTTGTCGGAAAAAAAGATTGTTGTTCCCTAAAATTACTATCATGATTTTCCGGAAAGTCATCACCTTGAATCTATAGTATCGGCAACTCTCGAATTAGTAGCGATCGGAGATACGAATGGACACCGATGAACGACATCTAATGGATTTGCTCAGCCTGAAGGACAGGGTTGCCATAGTCACGGGAGCATGTGGTTGGCTCGGATCAGCTATGAGCCGCGGCCTTGCAGAGGCTGGCGCCCGCCTGGTTGTCACGAGCCGGGATTCCGCGCTTGCAGAAGAATTCGCAACAACACTCCCCGGCAAAGGTCATGTCGGACTCGGATTCAGCCAAGCCGAGACAGATACCATCCCCGATTTTGTTTCCCAAGTGATTGAGCGGATGGACAAAATTGACGTGCTCGTGAACAACGCCTATGGCGCTAACGCGCCCGAGATTGACACTGCGACCGCAGAAGACTTTGATCAAGCCTACCACGTTGGCGTCACCGGATATTTTCTACTTGCCCGTGACGTGATGCTGCGCTTGCGCCAGCGTCAGGCACCGGGATCAATAATCAACATCGGCAGCATGTACGGTGTTATAGGAAGTTACCCGTCACTGTACGAAGGGCTGCCACTGAACAGTGCCCCCAATTACCATGCCCTCAAGGGTGGTCTGGTGCATTTAACGCGGCATCTGGCGGCTTATTGGGCACAGTACGATATTCGTGTCAATACACTCAGCCCGGGGCCGTTCCCGAAGCCGGCGATGCAAGAAAAAGCGGAAGGATTTGTAGAACGGCTTGAGGAGAAGGTGCCGCTTGGACGCATGGGCAGACCGGATGAGTTGAAGGGAATCGTGGTACTACTGGCAAGCGACGCGGGCAGCTACATCACCGGTCAGAATTATTTGGTGGATGGCGGGTGGACGGCATGGTAAATGTCATTGATGTCATGTAGCGTGGTAGATAATTAAGGCGCTTCCGTGTAACTGTACCACGCTCGGAGATAATTTGGGATAATGCTTCACCGCGCGAACACATCAACATTTAGAGATTATACGCTACCCTTGGGAAGGATGAGCCTGTGGAATCTATTGACTACAGAGACTTTGACCAAGAAATTTGGGACAGAGAACTTGATGAATTTGTGCCTGCTGTAATCTTTGACATGCACACACACCTTTGGTCAGAGGCACACAAGGGTGCTGCGGACGATGCCCGCTAAGGAGAATCTGATGAAGAAGCCTCGATTGATTTATTACAACGATGCACACCATTTTCACGGCAAGCGGATAGAACCCCCTGCTTCAATCCACATGCTGCAATGGCCCGTAGACGAAGTCCTTGGCACAGGCGTGGACCTTTTGGTGCTCGGGCTTGGGTACGCTGATGTCTACTTCCACAATAGCAAAGTTGGACGGGTGGTAGGACAAATGAAGGAGGTGTGGGAAAACTACATTGACTGGCGGATTATGCGCATGGTTGCGGAGGCTGAAAAGTTGGGAACTGACCAGGTACGCGAGGTGATAAAGCGCGGCACCCAAATGGGGCTTACCGTATTTCCGTCACTGAAGCTTCAGGCAAGCAATCTGCCTGGGAGCGAGCGATGCGGCTTGCTGAAATGGGAACACGGCGCAGAGGTTTGTATCGGCGAGGAGGGACGCGCGGAGTGGTGCTACGACTTTGCCCATGAACTCGTTAGGCGGGACAAACTTGCGGTGCTGCGAGAAATGTTAGAGGACTATAGGGCGGACGGCATTGAACTCGACTTCATGTTTGATCCTTTCTACTTCAAACAGGCGGAAATTGAAAACAACATGCCGTTAATGAACAGTTTCATGGCCGAAATCCGAGAGATGGCATCGCGGATCGGGAACCAACAGGACAGGCAAATCCCAATCATGGCGCGTGTATGCCTTAACAGAGAGGATAATCTTAGAATTGGGCTTGATGTGGAAACCTGGATCCGGGAGGGAAGTATCGATTTCGTCGTCGGTCAGGACGAGGTTGTCCTGACTGAAACACAGCCGAAGCCTCGCTGGCTGCCCGACGCCGCAAATGCAGTCGGTGGTGCCGCGTACTACCGTCCTCCAAGGCGCGTTTATGACGAGCGGGTTGGCATGCCAAGTATTGAGATGTACAACGCGTTGGCGCAGACGCTGCATTGGGATGGATGGGCCGGCATGTATGACGGATATTTGTCTTGGCCATTCAGCGAACGAGAGTACCAGATTTTGCGTGAAGTGGCGTACCCCGAAGTCCATGCGCGGAGTCCCAAGCGATATCTACTTCAGCCACGAGAAGGAGAGGAGGGCGCACCTACAACAACACCAAAACGGCAATTACCGGTCACCCTTGCCGAAGGAAGAACCGAAACACTCGACATTTGGGTTGCTGATGACATCGAGAGCGCAAAGCAGGACGGAGAGATGAGAAAGCCTATACTCACCGTTCGTTTCTCTTTTTTCTGTATAGAAGACGAGATCGAACTCCGTTTCAACGGTAGAGTGTTACCATGGGAGGATGCCGAGATTACCGACGAACGGACTTTGACAATGCAAGTCAATCTCCCGGGATATATGCATATTCAGGCACCGCTGGGCATGTCTGCGCATTGGTTCCGATATAAGCTGGAGTTGGAGGACCTCAAAAGGGGCGACAATACGCTTGAAATCGAGGCCAAAAAGTTTGATACGACGGCGGGGTTTACGCGCAGTGTCAACGGAGTCGAGATACAGACGCGATACAAGGACTTTGTTCGCCCAGAAGGGCTAGGACTGGAGAGCATCCCACCCAAAGTGTGAAAACTTGGGATAGTGATTTATTTCGAGTTTTTCCTCCGTGCGTCCAGAATGTAGCGTTGTTATACTGCGCCTGCAACGGCTAAGGCATTCTTAGTTTTCACGAGTCGGACGGTCAGCAAAGGTTTGGATATACAAACTGAGTGCAGCATAGTCATGAAGAGTTCACATCGGTCTGACCATGACCATTCTCCTTCAGATTATTGGGATGAATCCTAGGGTCAAAGGAAAATCCTGATGGCAGAAACACAATCATTCTTGGCATTCGATCTCGGCGCCGAAAGCGGGCGTGGCGTGCTCGGACGATTCGATGGCGAGAAAATCGCGTTGGAAGAACTGCATCGGTTCCCAAACGGCGGCGTGCGTGTATTGGATAGCCTTCACTGGGATGTGCTGGGTTTGTGGAGCGAAATGAAAAATGCCCTCTCGCTCTGCGCACGCCGAAAGGATGAACTCAAGGGGATCGGGGTTGACACTTGGGGTGTTGATTTCGCGCTCATCGGAGTAGACGATTCGCTCTTGGGACTTCCTTACCACTACCGCGATTTACGTACAGACGGAATGCTGGAAAAAGCGTTTGATCGTCTTTCGCGTGAAAAGATTTTCGCGCACAGCGGCGCGCAGTTTATGCAAATTAATACGCTCTATCAGTTGCTATCAATGGTGATTCGCGAATCGCCGCTGCTGAAAGTCACCGACACACTCTTGATGTTACCGGATTTGTTCGGTCTTTGGCTGACCGGACGGAAAGTGTGCGAATTCACGAACGCAACTACAACGCAATTTTATAACCCGCGCCAGAAATGTTGGTCACGAGAGATCTGCAACGCATTTGACATACCGTACCACCTTCTTCCGGAAGTCGTTCAACCGGGCACACAAATCGGGACGCTCCTCCCTTCCGTATCAGATGAAACCGGGTTGGGTGAAATACCCGTGATCGCCCCAGGGAGTCACGACACAGCCTCCGCTGTTGCAGCGGTGCCGGCGCAGACTGAAAATTGGGCTTACATCAGTTCCGGCACGTGGTCACTGATGGGAATTGAAGCCCCTAATCCGATAATTTCCGATCAGGTACTTAGTCTGAATTTCACCAACGAAGGTGGAGTCGCGGACACCATCCGGTTTCTGAAGAATGTCATGGGGTTGTGGCTGCTTCAAGAATGTCGTCGAACATGGGCGCGGCGAGGCCGAGAGATGTCCTACGATCAGCTCATGCGGCTTGCCGGGGAGGCCGCGCCGTTCAAAACGTTGGTTGAGCCGGATGATGAAGCCTTCCTGAGCGCCGGTGACATGCCGTCGCGTATCATCGAGTATTGCAAGCGCACCGGACAGACACCTCCAAAAGATGAAGGCGAAATCGTTAGATGCATACTGGAGAGCCTCGCGCTAAAGTACCGATGGGTCGCGGAAAAACTTGGGCTTGTCAGTGGAAGCCCAATCGATGTTATCCATATCGTCGGTGGTGGCGCCCAGAACAGGCTGTTGTGTCAATTTGCTGCCAATGCAGCGAGTGTGCCTGTGGTAGCCGGACCGACGGAAGCGACCGCAGTCGGCAATATCATGGTGCAGGCTATTTCGACGGGGTTAGTCGACTCGGTCTCCGACGCACGCGCAATCATCCGTCAGTCATTTGAATTGGAGACCTACGAACCGGAAGATACAGAGAAGTGGAATAGCGCTTATGAGCGATTTCTTGCTATAAGCGGCTTGAGTTAAACATACCTAATGAGGTCAGGTGTAGATTCAACTTTCGATAAATCTAAGCCAAGATGGACCAACCGGAGTCCAAGATCGAGACGATTCAATAAGACAATATGGACAAAATCAGGCTTGCGATAGTCGGATGCGGCGGCATGGGCACCCGGCATCTTTACGGACTGCGGAAACTCTCGCAAACTCCGTTCTGTAATGTCGAGTTGGCAGCGCTCTGTGATATACAACGTGAAAATGCCGAACTCGCCGCCTCGGAAGCCGAGACGCTTCTAGGCGTTCGACCTCTAATCTTCACTGACTTGGAGGAGATGGTATGCGGTGTGCCCGACTTGGCAGCAGTCGATATTGTGACGGATCCTTCGGTGCACCACAGTGTTGCCTGCAAGGCAATGGATCTCGGACTGCATGTTATGGTCGAGAAACCGATGGCAATCACCGTCAAAGCCTGCCAGAAAATGATTGAAGCCGCCGAGCGAAATAACCGCTTGCTGTCAATCGCCGAGAACTACCGCCGGGACGTTTCCGCACGATTGGTGCGGTATCTCTTGGAGACGAACGTAATAGGCGAGCCTTACTTGGGTTTGTTTCACACGCTAAGCCCGAGTGACGCCATTTTCATCACGCCGTGGCGGCACCTCAAGTTGAGGGGAGGTCCCATCATTGACCTGGGCGTTCACTTTACCGACATGATTCGTTATCAACTGGGAGATGTCGAAGAGGTCTATGGGAATGTAAGACTGGTCGAGCCGACAAGAAGGAAGCCGGAGAGAATACACGACACGTACACATTCTACCGAAACCGGTTCGAAGCGATGGAGACCGAAGTTCCGGCAACAGCGGAAGATACGTCAGTCGCAATCTTCCAATTGGAGAGCGGAGTGACTGTCAACTGGATTGTTGGTCTCGGTGGGCACGGGAGCTGCGGCGGTGAGCGAATCTTGGGAACAAGCGGAAGCATTGAAGGATTTGGAACTCGTGGCGGCAGAATCAGCCTGAAACGGAGATCGGAGGAGGAGAAAAGCTTTGAAGAGATTTTGGAAACGACTGACGGTTTCACGTTAGAGCCGCTGGCGGAGCACTTCTTCCCATCACGGATTGCCGGCGGCGATAACGCAGTCGATTGGAAACTGATTGCGCTGGAGTATTACGAACTGGCAGAGGCAATCCTTAATGGCCGGCGCATAGAGGTGGATGGCATTTCGGGAATGAAGGATGTCGCCGCGGTTTACGGCATCTTCGAGTCATCCAAGCTGGGGCGCGTTGTGAAAATGAGCGAGGTTGAATCCTGTCAGGTTTACGACTATCAGTCGGAAATCGACGAAGCCTTAGGAATCGAATAACTAGAGTTCGAGAAGACCGCTTTACGATGCTCAAGAGATAATTATCATGGAATATCGTAGCTTCGGGAAAACTGACATGAAGCTGAGCGCCATCGCGTTGGGCGGATTGCTTGCGCATTACGAAGGCGTGCGCGGCTATCCGCCACCCGACGAAAAACGGCGAATATACCTCCGATCGGCGGAATTGGGAATTAACCTGTTTGATATGGGTTACGGCGACGAAGTGCATATCCCAAAGGAACTGAAAGGGCCCAGCGAGGATCGTTACTTTTCCCTGAAAGTGGGCGCACCGCGAGCGCAAGACTTGGAGGAATTGATCGACGCACAGTTAAAAAATCTGCACCGCGAGGCAATCGACATTCTCCGAGTGCATCACTCAGCCTTTACAAGGGACGCGCAACTGGCAGAACGCATAGGTGAATTGAAATGCGCTGGCAAGGTGAGATCGCTCTGCCTGATCCGCCACCACCGCGCGGATCAGGAAGCCTACGCCAAACGAGGTCCGGAACCGGAAGCGGACGCCGACTTGGTCATTTACAACTACGTTTGCCGCTGGCAGGCACCGGGAATCGAACATTCGGCTAACGCTGAAAAAGGCGTGCTCATCATGAAGGCTCTCGGCAGCCAGTGGTTAAGCTGGGAGGACAAGACGCGTACCGACTGGAGTAGAGCCTCAAAAGAGACCATCGTCAAACTCTCTGCACGCGGCGAGGCGATGCGCAACGATTTAGAGCTTACTTTTCCCATCATTGCCGGTCCCTGGCACGAACTAGCCGACCCCGGAGAAGAGGTTCTTAGGACAGAACGAGCGGTGCAGTGGGTGTTGAAGAATAGGGGCGTGAGCAGTGTTTTGGTGGCGTTCGCGAGTGCCGCAGAGGTAGAAGAGGCTTTGGGCGTTGGGTAGCGATTCTGACGTTACATCGGCGATCGGGTGCCCGGTTAGGTTTGTAGTAGCGCAACTTATTACGCGACTCATTATAACAGTCTTCAATCTTCAGGTTGCAAGCAAGTTTGTGCGAATCTGAACCTGAATCACTATAAAGTAAATCACCAAAAAGAAAGCTAGTTGTGTGCATTATGGGCGCTCACGAATAAGAGGTTGTGACCATGGCAAAAACGTATAGAGTAGGAGTTGTTGGGTGCGGTGGAATGGGACGTTCCCATACGGGCGCATGGACAGATCATCCGGCGGCAGAGGTCGTTGCCGCCGCAGATATCAACGAAACTCAATTACAGAATCTCGCTGAACAGTTCTCGATTCCGGAGGTTTTTACCGACTATAACGAGATGTTCGCGAAGATGGATCTTGATATCGTGAGCATCCCGACGTGGCAGGGAGTTCGGGCGGAAATCACCGTAGCGGCCGCAGATGCCGGAATTAAGGGCATCATCGGCGAGAAGCCGATGGCTGCATCCATGGGCGGCGCCAACGACATGATTGAAGCCTGTGAAAGGAATGGCGCCAAGCTGGTCATTGGGCATCAGGGCAGGTTCGACGCAACCAACACGGAAATCCGTAGATTAGTCGCCGACGGTGCAATCGGAGAGCCTACGATGGTCTACACGCGTGCCAAGCCCATGGCGGGGTTACTCAATACCGGTACGCACGCGATAGACGGATGGCGTTATATGCTGTCCGATCCGGAAACACTCTGGGTCATCGGACAAACAGGGCGAGAGAGCGATAGATGGGAACGCCGCAGCCGTTGCGAAGACCTGTGCATGGGATTGGTTTGCTTTGAAGGAGGCACCCGCGGCATTTACGAGGGCGACCTGCCGGAACCAGTAGTGCAGATGCCGCGCATCTACGGCACGGACGGCCAAATCTCAACTGGAGAAAAAGGTGTCATCCTACTTCAAAATTCCAAGGCGAGCGGATGGCAAGAAATTCAACCGGGGCCGGCGGAAACAAACCAATATCAAGAAATGCTGGATTGGATGGAGGGTCGGATTCCCGAACACCGCAGCACCGGTCGGCAAGCGCGATATACTCTGGAGATCATGATGGCGATTTACGAATCGCTGCGCATCAAGAACGTCGTCACCATGCCGCTCGAAACTAGAGAGTCACCGCTTGAGTTGATGGTGGCGGATGGCACTCTTCCCGTTCTTAAAGAGGGGCGATACGATATCCGTAAGCCGTTCCCCGAGCAGAAAAAATAAGGACTGCCTACCCTATGAGTCGAGGACATAGCGAAGCGTTTAGATCTGCACTTCTTGATACTTATCGCGAACGCATTTGGAACGTAAGATTTCGTGGTGAGGCCAATCTAGTAAGGAGAATAAAATGCCCACAAGTGAGAATCCTAGCGTCACAGATGCATTGGACTACAGTCGTTCCTTTATGATGTGGGAGGCGCCTTACAATCCCAACGACCACCGGAAACCGGGACACATGCCTTGGGGCAACAGCGCTCGTATCCAATTTGATGCACGGTGCGAGTTGTCCAACAGCAGATTGGGCGAGCGGGAGGAATACTTCCTCATCACACCGTGTCGAACCGAGTGGATGTACCGCTCCGACACGTTATTCCAGAGCCCGAACTACGAATATTGCGGCGTCTGGTCCCGGAGTGAATTCATTGGGCTTGGCGGCGCACAGCACCGCAAGCGGGGAAGCGGCGTGCCCCAATATATCATGGACAACTTCTCGGACTATCGAGTTACCACAACGCCTTTTCCGGCCGCCCAGGTTCTTGAGAATGACGAACAAATCATCGATGCCACATTAAATGATCTAATTCTCATGGGGCGAACCGAGATATGGGACGATGATCAGGGGATGAGCGCCATGGTGGAATACCCAATCAAGACGATGAACATCCACCCGGAACGGAAACGGTTTCAAGTGGATACGGGGCCGCTGCTTTTCCCGGATCTCTCCCTCACAGTGGATCGACAAATCGAATGCTTTTCAATCGCCTTTGTCTGCTACAACACGTTTGATTCGGCGGAATTTATCCTGCGCGTTCCCATTTCTGTGGATGATGCCTCCGGCGTTAGTTCAGTGCCCGACTACGCCGACGTTCGCCGTCTGCCGGCGAAAAACACAATCCTTGCGGCAGAGTAATTCACGAAAGGACAGCGTCTAGCAGATCTGCGAAGAACGTCAGTTTTTGTGTCTAGAATTCACTTACTAGTAAAGTTCTAGACGGGCGTTATTCGCCATTCTGAACTAGGTAGTTGATGCACAAGCCTACTCCCCACCGAGAGATATCCGTTGTCATGTCCAATTTCCGCGGAATTCTCGGCAATTGGACACATCAATCAACAATTCTGTTGAAGGAAAATCGTCGTCCGATGTCATAAGGCAATGCATCGTAAACAGGACCAACTGGCTAAATCAATACTTCAACCGTCCTATTGATCATACCGTTAGTCTCAAATGACGGTGCATAAGCGATGTAAATTGAGCTATTCCGATGCGGGGCAAGAAGATCTCTATCGCGGTCATTATTCACTTCCATGATGCCCGCCTACGGAGAGAGCATCCTACAGTTTAAACATCATTTCACTGATATTTGAGCACATGGCTTTACCACTGACCAAGTGGCTAATTGGAGAACCTAACTATGCAAACCAAGCCGCTTCAAGAATGGACAACCCGAATCGCTATTGACGACAAAATCTTGACCGGTAAGCCTGTCATTAAGGGTACCCGTTTAGCCGTGGAATTTATTATTGAGCTACTTGCGTGCGGGTGGAGCGAGAATGAGATTCTCGAAAACTATCCTGGGGTCGAGATTGAGGACATTAGAGCATGTCTCGCTTATGCGAGCGCGGCGCTGCACGCTGAGAAGGTTTACCCACTAGCGACGAGGTTAACGGATGCGCCTATTGGCGAATGAAAATATTCCCGATTCGGCAGTTACAGCCCTTCGCGTGCACGGTCACGACGTGGTGTGGGCACGGGAAGACGCGCCGGGTATTGACGACCTCGAAATACTGTCCCGTGCGACCCATGAAGGAAGAATTCTAATTACATTCGATAAAGATTTCGGCGAACTAATCTTTCGTTTAGGGCTAAACGCGACTTCGGGAATCATTTTGTTTCGCATTCGTCCAGCATCTCCGTCTGTTGTCGCACAAACAGTGGTTACGGCGCTTGAGAGTCGGACAGACTGGCATGGCCATTTTTCCGTTGTTGATGAATCGCGTGTCCGAATGACACCTCTAGCGTCAGGAAATTGAATCCTTTAACAATATCTTTGGATAGTTAAACTCTCCTTCCGAATCTCAATCTGTTCGGGACAGTAGTGTGCTGTTTCTGATATAACAAGAACGTCGAAGTTAACCGTGATAGTAGCGGAAATACCTTCCGAAGGGGTAGTTAATGCAAAGTAACTGTCGCAGGTTGACGGCAGCAGACTTTTGTATCATAATCGGCGAAATTTCACAGATTCCAATTTTCAAAGATTTATGAATTAAAAGGGGTAATTCCAATACATGATTATCGACACACATCTACACGTATGGAGCGACGACTTCTCGCGCTATCCGTTTGCCGATGGCAGAACGGATATTGAAGATGGCTCGGTCGAATTGCTGAATCAAACCATGGCTGAAACGGGGGTGGATAAGGCGGTTATCGTTCAACCGATTTACTATCTATATGACAACCGATACGTTGCCGACTGTCTGCGCCGGTTTCCGGGGAAATTCGAGGCTATCGGATTGGTTGATCGGAACGCGCCGGACGCGCCGGATCAACTTGAACAATTGGTCGTGGAGGACGGGTTCAGCGGACTGCGGATACACCTCGCTAGGCCCGATGACCCTTCAGAATGGGCGGCGCCTAAACAGCACGCCACTTGGGAACGGGCTGAAGACCTAGGCTCGCTCTTTATCGTGCTTGGACCCGGCTCCCATTTGCCCGCCCTCGAACCGATGATTCGCAGGTATCCAAGCGTTCCTGTGATTCTTGACCATATTGGTGGAGCGCCGATTGACGAAACTGAACCCTATCCACATCTGAGCAACGTACTTCGACTGGCGGAATGCCCCAATGTTTACGTGAAATTCACGCCGCAAGTGCACAAGTCGACCTTGGCGTACCCGCATGAGGATACGTTTCAGACATACTGTCGGATATACGACGCCTTTGGTCCCGAGCGCTTGATGTGGGGTACGGATTTTCCTGGGGTCCTTCGGAACATTGGTTACTCCCGCGCGTTGGAACTTTTCCAGTCGCATCTTGATTTCTTGACTGGGGAAGACAAGGAATGGTTATTCCACAAAACCGCTTTAAAGCTGTGGAAATTTGACGATTGAGAATCGTAGTATGAACCGTAAGACTATTGCGACTGAGGATTAACCGTATTCGGATTGCACAGTCCGAGTAAGATGGCGGTTAGCGACGATGAAATCCTCTTGTTGCGTTTAATCTGTAGGGTCAAGCAATGCCCTTGATAGATGTCGCGATTTGGAAATCGCTCCTACACCCGGAAGCGAAGATCCCCAGTTTCTTTGTAGGTCAACACTCTCTGAAGCCAGGGAAGACAACAACAGTAAGCAATGGAACTCTTAGACATCCTAACGGTAGGAGTTGTCATCGGTTTGGCTGCGTTGATACAGAGCGCCGTAGGATTCGGGTTCCTAGTGTTTGCCACTCCTCTGATTCTCTGGATTGGTTTTCCGCTGCCTGCTGTGGTCATGCTCGTGTCGACGTGCTCTACCCTGCAAGCGGCGCTCGGTGCCCGACACCTCAGCGCCTCGGTGCCGTGGCGCTTGACCTGGACTGCAACTGCGGTTCGATTAGTCTCAGTGGTCATCGGTTTGTACCTTCTCAAGAAGATTGTCAGTCTGGATGTAAACTATATTAAGCTAGTCGTAGGCAGCATCGTAGGTCTGATAGTAATAGCTAAACTTCTCTGTCAGCCTCAACCAGCGGAGAAAGCGCACTGGGGCTGGGCGGGATTTGCATTCGTTATAAGCGGATTGCTCTCCGGTATATGCGGTATAGGCGGACCTCCGTTAGTGATTTGGTCTACGCTGCAAAACTGGCCCACGAACAAAATTCGGGGTTTCCTTTTCGCGGTTCTCGCCATATCAACCCCGGTACAGATTGTTCTGTTGGGTCTAATATGGCGAGAACTTTTCAAGTATGTCGCCATCGGCATTGCGTTTTTCCCGGTCGCTTATCTGGGATACGCCGTAGGACTCCCCATCGGGAATCGCATGCGAAAGAAGCGCCATCGTCTGATAGTTGACGTCATACTCTTGCTCGTCGCCGCAAGTACCGTATTGGGGGCCGTGCTCGCAAAAGTGGGCTAGGATGAATCGAGTCAAGCAATACGGTTCTAATGGCGTATTGAACTTTCGACCTAGTCTAGTTCTCCAGTGCTGTCGTTATTTACTACCCACGCAATACTCTACTCAATTTACTTTCCCGGTGCATTGTCCACCTAACCAAGACTAATGATTCCCGCCGACGAATCCATCTCAAATTTACAACAATTCACTCTATCGATTAGTTGTCGAGACTGACATAGAAGATTTAGGCGACAGCATTCTGGCAAATTCATACGCCGCCCACAACCGAGCCCTCCACAGTAATCTCTCTCTTTCATATCCTCTTTACGCCACGAATTCACCTTTCGGGTGTTACCTTTTCCCCGTTTCTAGTGTCATATCATGTATACGGTAACAATCTTCCAGAACGCTGCGTGAGGAGAATAGCCTCATGATACCTAATGACGAAGAGCTTGTCAGGCGGTGCCTCAATGGGGAACAGGCCGCATTCGGATTTCTCGTGGACAAGTATAAAGGGGCGGTGCATGCGCTTGCACGAAAGAAACTGCGAAATCACCATGATGCCGAAGATATTGCGCAAGAAGCGTTTCTGAAGGCGTATCAAAATCTTCCCTCCCTGAAGGAACCGAGCCGATTTGCAGGTTGGCTTTATGTTATTACGGCGCATGAATGTGCGCGCCGCATAAAAAAGAAGACATCTGCGGAAAAGTCGGAGTCGGCGCTGGCGGAACGCTCTCGCCTAAATAGTGAAGCCGACCGAGGAACAGAAAGGCTAAGACGTCAGGTTCGTGACACTATTGACGCGTTGCCAGAATCCAATCAAACCATCATTCATCTGTACTATTTCGCGGGATTAAGCTGTGAGGAGATTGGCAGGTTTATTGGTTCGTCCGCTAACGCAGTGAAGATGAGGCTCGCCCGCACCCGGAAATTACTGAAAAAGGAGATGATAGACATGTTAGAACAGCGATCAGGAATAGGCCTCTTTCCTGTACACTTCACTACTCGGATGATGGAACGTATCGAAGGATTGCGTTTCCGACCACCTCAATCGGTACAATCAACTCCTGTCCCACGTTTCATTCCATTTGGCGTATTGCTGCTGGCAACAATTGTCGTCGGATTGGGAATGTACTCCCAGATCACGGCGATTCCACCGACCAGTTGGGAGGGTAATAGAGCGATTGATGTACCAATTGAGTTGATTAACTTGCCTACATCTGTTGAATCACCTACCGTGGGGCGCCCAACATCAAACATAACATTATCAACCGCACAGGGCAGTACAAACCAGTCTTCGCTGTCAGCACAACTTGGCAATGAACCCCAGGGCAAAATGGCTGTTGCCGGAGAAAACGATGATTCTATGCCGCACATCGCCGGCGTGGTAGTCGATAAGCAATCTAAGGCGCCCATTTCAGATGCTCTGATTTTTCAGGACGGTCGAGAGGGTATACAGACGAAAACGGACAATAGCGGGAAGTTTCGGCTTGACACAGACGTGGGATATAGTCCGATAGGGATCAAGGCTAAAGGGTTCGGTTTTCGCTTCGTTCAATTCCCCGGAAATCAGAAGATAGTAAAAGGATTACGCATCGAGCTAGATCCCGGGATTACGGTGAAAGGAAGCGTAATCAATGACATGGAAATTCCAATTGCGCATGCGAGAGTACGTGCCACAGTCGGTATCAGTTATGGAAGAATCCAGTTCGCAGATACAGAGACGGACGCGAATGGTAACTATTCAATTGACGACACAAACCCGCTCTTGCCATACTGGGTAGAGGCGTCTCATCCGGAGTACGATAGTGATTCGAAGTTCGGTGATGCGAAGAGTCGCCGCACTTTTTTGCCCGCATTGAGCGGCACGACGGTGCCGCCGCTTATGCTATATTCCAATTCCGCTCCACGCTCTTCGCCGCTGGCGGTGCAGCCAAGAAATGCTGAAAGCCAACAAGAACCTGTCGCAGGAGTAACGATCCGTGGACTCGTTCTGACGGAGAATGGGGTTCCAATTCGCGACGCTACCCTGAGATTCGGTACAACCGACAATTCGGGGCCACACGAGGTCATTGTCGCAACAGACCGCGAAGGCATCTATCTAGCTGAAGACGTGGTACCGGATGCAATTCATTTGGTCGTAAAGGCACCGGGCTTTTCTCCTTTTCATGTACCCATTGATCTTCGAACGGGGGAAGAATTCGAGAAAAATGTTACCCTTCATCAGAGCGCGGTATTCGAAGGCACCGTAGTTGAAGATCTCACCGGAAATCCGGTTCCCTTCATTCAGGTTCTGCTTCGGCTATGGTATCATGACCACCAGCCTAGTCAGCCGCCTGATATTTTAGATCTCCAGTTATCGACGCAAACGGACGTAAACGGAAAATTTGCGTTCAATCAAGTGCCCAATGAAGGCGCGTTCCAGATAAACATTGTACACACCGAGGATTTCACCGGTCAGTCTCACCAGTATAAGTCTCTTCCAAGAGGCTTTATCAACTTTAATGGTTTTACGACCCACTATGATGAACCGTCGTTAGAGTTGCCGGTTTCCTTCAGAATGAAACGGGATGCACACGTGAAGGTTCGGGTGCTCGATGCCGAAACCGATAGGCCGATAACCAATTTTTTTGTTAGTTTCAGTCGTCCTAATTCCCGATATGCGTTCCCGGGTATCATCATGACAGAGTGGATTCAAGAAACGGAACTCGACGGAAGCCATATATATTCGGAAGGCGGGGTTTTCTTGAGTCCTTCTATGCCTGAAGCCTCGGAAGTCAACCTCTCATTTCGTGCAAATGGATACGCACCGGCTTTAGTTGAACGTGCCAAGAGTCGCGTGAATCCGGACACCATCACTCTATACCTCGAAAGAGCGAAGACTCTGCACGGGAGGGTTGTTGATTTACAAAACCGGGAACCGATTGGGAATGCGTGGATTAAATCGTTCGGCCCATCACGCCCCCTCCGATTACATAGTGATATCCCCGAGACTACGGCGGGGGCATCAGTTCTGAGCAACGCCGAAGGGCATTTTACATTGGACCAGATGCACGCCGGAAGTAACTCGCTCTTTATAAAACACCCCAATTATGCCCCTACGATACTTTTCGATGTAAATATTGAAAAAGAGGGAGCTAAACCCATAGTGATTGAATTAAGCCTAGGCGGGGTAGTTGCTGGGAAAAGCGCCGCCGGGAGGTTAATTGCAATTACCTTCGCAGACCATCTTTATGACGTAAAGGAACCTCCGGGAGAACGCCCCTACTTCGAGTTGATTTCGGTGACAGAAACGGATAAGCAGGGGCATTTCCGGTTTGAACAGGTGCCGGCAGGAAAGCACTTTCTCGGAATAACCGACCATCCAAACCCGCGCCTAGAAATCAATTGGTACGAACAGAAACGGGGCGAAGCATGGCCCTCTGATTTGAAGGTACACTTGATTGGAGTCCGCGACGGGACCGTAACAGAGTACAATTTTGATTTGTGAAAACGCATTGACGGGTCGATTATCTGCGTCCAGGCATCGCTATACACATGCACATCGAAATAGCCCGAGAAGACTGGGGAAAATTACCGGAAATCCCAGTCTTTCTCGCGTTGACCCGTAACTCTTACCACTTATACTCGGCATCGGTAAATATTGCGTTTTTTCTTGGTATAAATCAGGTATAATTTGGAAAGGAGGCTTTTGTAGATTTAAACTAACGTTTATGTAACGTTTATGGCTTTTGACGAGGGCGCTATGATTGTAATTGACTTTACTCAAGAAGCTATCGAAGCATTGAATTATCAGCGTTATCATCATCCTCATCCTAGGGTACAGCGTAAAATGGAGGCGCTTTGGCTCAAGAGTCAAGGTTTACCTCATCACCAAATCGCGGCGTTGAGCGGTATTTCGCCGAACACATTGCGGGCTTACCTGCGCCAATATCAGGCTGGGGGTATTGAGGCGCTCAAACAACTCAATTACCACCTACCGGAAAGTGAATTGTCGGCTTATCAAACCACAATTGAAGACTATTTTCGGACAAATCCACCGGCGACGATTAAAGAGGCTATGGCAAAAATCTATGAACTCACCGGTATCCAACGCAGTGAAAGTCGTGTACGTGTGTTTCTCAAAAGCATAGGCATCGAGTACCGGAAAGTAGGACATATACCCGCTGGAGCCGATGTTGAGGCTCAGGAGACCTTTAAAAAAAGAGTTGCAACCGCATCTGGACGAAGCTTCTGCTGGTCTGAGAGATGTCTTTTTCCTTGATGCCGCCCATTTTGTCTTAGCCCCTTTTTTAGGATTTCTGTGGTCGTTTGAGCGCGTATTTATCAAAGCGCCGGCCGGCAGAAAGCGATTCAATGTGCTAGTCGCCTTGAATGCCATAACCCACGAACTGATACTCATACAAAACGATACTTATATCAACGCGCAAACCATCTGTGAGTTGCTAATGCGTATTGCAGAGCGGGGAATTGAGAAGCCGGTTACATTGGTTTTAGACAATGCCAGGTATCAAAAGTGCCAAATCGTGCAGCAGTTGGCTGAGCGACTCAAAATTGAGTTGCTTTATCTTCCGCCTTATTCCCCCAACTTAAATCTGATTGAACGCCTCTGGAAATTTATCAGGAAGAAATGCCTTTACTCCAAGTATTATGACGACTTTTCCGATTTCAAGCGTGCAATTAGCGATTGCCTCAATCAGACTCATACCACCTACAAATCGGAATTAGACACGTTACTCACGCTAAATTTCCAGACTTTTGAAAAAGCGCAAGTTCCGACAACGTGAAGTATAATCCATCCAACAGTCAGCAAACTTGCCAATATTCTCATGTTTCGTGAAGTAGTGAGTTTTCTCAGACGTTTAAGAACCTATCCCAATCCTTGAAAAAAGTTTCAACCAATGATACAATGCCTTCCGTGCCGGTGACGGCTATTTGCGAGTATGAACGGCATTTTAACTCATGAGGTCGGAGTGTGAGTCTCACTTATTTCAACATGGTTTTTCTTCGCTAGGTGATAGAAAGCGAGTAACACAAGAATATGGAGACGACTCTAAACTCGAATCACCCGATGGGTTGGGCGCTGATCGGTTGTGGCAGTGCCGGGAATTCGCACGCAAAGTGGGCATCGTCCACACCGGATGTCGCGATACAGGGCTTCTGCGACGCTCAAGCGAATGCCGCAAGACGCTTTCACGGAGAATACGGGGCAGGGTACCACACCACGAATCCCGAGCGTATCTTCGCCGATCCCGCCGTGGATATTGTATCAATTGCGACCTCGCATGGCTCCCATGCAGACTTGGCGGTGGCCGCTTTGAACGCGAAGAAACACCTCTTCTTGGAGAAGCCCATGGCGATGACCACCGTCGATTGCCTCCGCATTTACGAGGCGATGAAGGTTGCCGGCACGAAACTTATGATGGACTTTACGATACGTTTTAGCGGGGCGGCACGAGCCATCAAGCAGCGACTTAACGCCTCAAAGGTGAGCCACGCTCAGTGTATGGTAGCCAAAGGCGATTTGAGCCGATGGCAATGGGATTCCAAAGAAGGGGGAGGACCGCTTTTCGATGTTGGAGTTCATGCCCTCGATCTCCTGTGTTGGATGCACGATTCAGATCCGATCGAAGTCCATGCCACGGGAGGAAAGGTAACCCATCCTGACGAATTGGAAGGCACCGACATCGTGGACACCGCCGCGGCAACGCTTCGGTTTGCAAACGGTTCAGTAGCGACACTCTTGATGAGTGATGCCGGTAGAAACACGATGGTTTCCAAATGGTTCTTCGAGTTCTTTGATGGAGAACAGTCGGCGGTGCTATTTGAGCATTTCAAGACTGTCACTTTCGGCGATGGTGAAACACTTACGCCGTCCCCGCTCGAGCGTCTACCGAGGCTCGTGGCAGCTATTCGTAACGATACAGAACCGTACGTGCCGGCTCGCGCCGGTATTCTTTCCACCTTGTTGGTCGAAAAAATCATCGCGTCAATTCGCACCGGATTGCCTCAAAGAATTGACCTTCCGCTCTGATGCGCGCCGGTAGCAAAGCAACAGTATCTATACTCAGCATCCGGTTAATTTTGCGCAATTGTGCACCGGAGGTTTGTAGGAGCGATTTCCGAATCGTGAAGGTCGGGAATCGGTGGGAACTCCTCCTACCATCCGCAAAACTCACGCTCCATTTCTTGACTCTTAAAATACGCAACTTCCAACAGCGTAGAGTATAAAAGTATTTTGACCTTAACACGATACATGACCTTTCCGGCATGGTGAAAGGGGCTGTCATGCCTCAATCCGCTGCTCACGTTCAGTTCGGGTGATTCAATGCACCTCACAGTTATATTCCGTCCAACCGCAAGAAAGGACGTTTGATGAAAATCGGCTATTCGACGTGGGGAATGCCCAAGTTAGCCATTGATACTGCCCTGTCACATCTCGCCGCGCTCGGGTTTGACGGCATTGAACTCACCGTTATTCCGGGTTTCAGCACGGAACTCGATACGCTTGATTCCGCGGAGCGCAGGCGTATCCGTCAGCTATTGAATCAACACAGGTTGGGGCTTCCTGCCGTGGCTGCGCACCAGCCTCTGCTTGCTACGGAGGAGGAAGTACACGCAGAGAACTGGAGGCGCCTCACCGCGAGTGCAACTCTCTGTGTTGACCTTGCCGACGCCGATGGCGTGCCGGTGCTGAATACTACATTGGGAAGCGATCCGAACGAGTGGAATTCGCAGCAAGATTTAATTCTTGAGCGCGTTGGCGCTCTAGTGGATTACTGCAGCGCCCGCGAGGTTGTTCTTGCCATTGAACCGCATGTCGTCGATGGATTGAATACCCCGGAACGATCCATGTGGCTGCTCAAAGAGATCGATTCTCCCTATCTCAAACTTAACTTCGACATTAGCCATTTCGAGATTCAGGGCATGCCAACAGCCGAGGTTGTACAACTTCTGGCGCCGCACAGTGCCCACACCCACGTGAAAGATCAGCGAGGATTGGTACCGGATTATGAATTCCTCATACCGGGCGAAGGTCCTTTTGATTTCGCGGCGTACCTGAGCTTGATGCGGAGGGCTGGATACAACGGCTACGTCACCGCCGAAGTCAGTATGCAGGTGCAGGGGCGGCCGGACTACGACCCATTGGGGGCAGCAGAATTGACGTACCGCACCTTGGATAGCGCCTTCCAGGAAGTGGGAATCAGCCGATAAGCATTCTGAGTCTTCGCAAACTGTTTAGTGCATCGTTTAGTTCGTAGTAGTACAATGCATTACACGTCCATTCTGGGCATGTAAACCCCGACTCATCGGAATTAGCATTGTACTTCTATACGCGGCATGTTCTCTGCCCGCTCGGTCTGGATTGGCAAATCTAGACCGGTGGACTAAACAGTTACAGTCTTCGCAAACAGAAAACCCTTGAGCTTATTACACAACGGTGGAAATCTATGAAACCACAATATCGCGCTTGCATAGTTGGATGCGGTCGGATGGGCGGCACTATTGACGATGAGGTAAGGGGCGGACCGAATGCGCTTCTCCTACCCTACTCTCATGCAGCGGGTTATACGGCATGCGAGCGGACGACAATCGTTGCCGCTGCGGATGTTGTTGAGGAGAATCTGGAGCGCGTCTGCTCAAAATGGAATATCCCCAAGAGGTATAAGGACTATCGGGAGATGATCGAGAAAGAGGCTCCGGACATTATTAGTGTCGCAACCCGACCGGGGAATCACGCCGAAATCACCGCCTTTGCCGCAGAACACGGCGTGAAGGGAATTTACTGTGATAAACCCCTCTGCGCGTCAATGGAGGAAGCCGATGCAATGGTCGAAGTCTGCGAGAAGAATCGGGTGAAATTCAATCTTGGGACGCAGCGGCGGTACACGCCCGGATATATCAAGATGCGTGAAATTGTTGAGAGCGGCGAAATTGGCGAGCGACGGTCGGTAATCGCCTACGCATCCGGCGGCGCCCTTTGGGGATACACGCACGCTGCAGATATGCTGCTCTTCTTTTCCGGTGACTCCGAGGTAGAGTATGTGCAGGGAAATGTCGATGTGGAAGATTCCGACTTTGAGGACAACCGGACAGAAATCGATCCGACTGTCGTCATGGGTTACGTGAAATTCAAGAACGGGACACACGGCGTGAGTATTCCCGGCAGCGCCTACGAATTTGAGGTCGAATGCACTGACGGCGTAGTGCGGTCATTGAATAACGGAAATCAATTCCAACTGCGGAAACGCTCGGGAGAACTCAATCAGTTGAGCGAGGTTGATTTTCCGGATTATGAGGCGAAAAGCGGCACTGTCGGGTGTATCGAGGACATTGTTGATGCCATTGATACGGCTAGAGAAACTCAAGGCAACATCCGCCTAGCGCGAATCAGTACCGAAATTACCTTTGGAATCGTGGATTCACAGCGGCAGAAGGGGGCACGGGTGTCGATGCCGATGCAAAACCGAGGACTGTACTTGGGGAGATGGTAGTTCGTCCTATCCGCCCATCCAACGTTGTGAAATACCCCGCAAGTCGGCGTTTATTTTGAGGGTGCTCACATGTCATGGAATGGGTATAGTTTGCGGCTCTGTTTGCTGAACTGGATGTCACCGCCGGCCGGGTCATGTACGCTTGGTTCAGACACCACGTAGATTGCGCCCGCCCATGATTCAAAACCTTGCCGGAAATGAGCGGTCGATTTAATGCCAAGGTAGCGCATTTTCCGGGGATCTAGACCAAGAGTTCGTGCGAACGCAGTATCAAACGGCTGTTCTCGTTCCGTTACCAGCAACACATGAATGCCGCCCTGTCTCATGTAGGCAGACGGCCCCATGTCACCTTCCAATCCCGCCTTCATAGGTCCATCATAGCGGAAGCGGCCGTCAGAGAGGGCGACGACTTCAACGTTCATAGTTACGGGTTTCCCCTGAAGCGGAGATGACTTGCCGCCGACATCAAGAGTCAAGTTTGCTCCAACCCCTGCCTGTTTACACTCCTCCACAGCTTCAGGGTCAACCATGTAGAGAATACACGCTTCTTCCAATTCGGCATCGATAAATGTCCGCAAAGTGCCGGTACTGTCACCGGGTGTACCGCCGCCGGTATTGTCGTTTCTGTCGGCAAACATCACCGGGTATTTCCCTTGGGATTCGGCTTCGGCTAGCACGTCCCGAGTTGAGGGCATCGGTATGTGCCAGTCTGCCCGGCGTTCCCAAATCCATTCCCCCAATTCATCGGCGTACCGCTGTGCCAAACCTAGATCGTTATCGGTAACAATATAAACCGATGCACCTAGATCCGGGATGTCAGCCAATGGATAGCAGGTCGCAATTGAGCCGCAAATCACTCCAGGCTGCGCCTCGATTCTGTGTAATTCGGCGATGGCTTCTCGCATAGGGGAGTGGGCTGTGACCTGATTCACTCCCCAAATGAGCGGAATCTGATGAAGTGCCATCGTTGGACGTACGCCGCCGCGCAGTATACGCACTAGAACATCCGCGCACTCTCGGCTTCTTGCCGCCTGATCGATCTCCGGGTAAGTTTCCCGTCCGATTAGCACGTCAGCCATTTCGACCATAAGGTGAGAAACGTTGCTGTGAATGTCCAACTGTGCGAGAATGGGCACGTCCGGACCAACCGACTCTCGCACCGCGTTTAGGATATGCCCCTCTCCGTCATCAATTCCTTCTGCCACCATTGCACCGTGTAGCTCCAAGAGAACCCCATCAATTTGCCCCGCTGCCACAATCCCGGCCACCATATCGCCGAGGATCGTATCGAAAATATGCCGAGGGGTTGGACCGCTGGGGTGTGCGTTTGCATAGACAGTGGGAATGAGCTCGAAACCGTGTTTTTCCGCGCCGTCGACGAAACCGCCAATCGGGGTGTTCGTGCCGCGAAACTTTTCGAGAATTTCCTTACCTCGCAAGTAGCCAAAGTGTTCATTGCGATAGCTTTCCCATGTTGTGGCAACCGGGGTGAACGTGCTGGTTTCGTGACAGATTGTACCCGTAACAACTCTCATTGAAAGATTCTCCTCCGTGTTTTCGGTGTCCCGCAGAGCCGCGGCTGGCGCCATTATATGTCAGTTTAACCGGTTGATTCAAGGCTGAATTTGGGTTGACGCCCCGCGAAAGAAACTGATAAGATAGCCGCTAATCTCGATGTAGAAACACAGATAAATGAAGTCGGCAAACGGTGCCGTCAATTTAGGTGTTTGGATGACAAAATGAAGAATTCGCGTATTCGTTGGATACTTTATCTGGCGCTCATCGCCATGTATCTGCTCCACAAAGATTTTTGGTTTTGGGGCAATCCTGCCTTGGTGATCGGATTACCCGTCGGATTGGTCTACCATATTGCATTCTGCGTTGCGATGGCTGTTTTGATGGCGCTGCTCGTCAAATACGCTTGGCCCTCCCAATTAGAGATTGAGGACGATGACTCGGTAGATAAATGATCGTTTTTGTAATTTTCACGTATCTTGCCTTGGTGTTAATCGTCGGCACCGTAAGTCACAGATTCTTTCGCGGTACCGGCGAAGACTATTTTGTTGCCAGCCGCACTATCGGACCGTTTGTCCTGTTGATGTCCCTCTTCGGGACCAACATGACCGCATTCTCCATCCTTGGCGCTTCCGGCGAAGCCTACCACAAAGGGATAGGCGTATTTGCTTTAATGGGTTCGTCGTCGGCGCTCATTATTCCGAGCATTTTCTTTTTCGTAGGTACGAGACTGTGGGCGATTGGAAAAAGACACGGCTATCTCACGCAAGTTCAATATATCCGAGAACGATGGAACTCCAACAATTTGGGATTGCTGCTTTTTGTCGTTCTGGTCGCGCTCGTCATACCGTATCTTCTGATTGGAGTAATGGGAGGCGGGGACACTCTTGCAGTCATTACTGACGGTCATATTCCCAAATGGGTAGGCGGATTGCTTGTTTGCGGCGTAGTTGTTATCTACGTCTGTTTTGGCGGGATGCGCGGCACCGTGTGGGCGAACACGCTTCAAACTCTCGTTTTCATGACTTTGGGCGCAGTAACCTTTTTTACCATTGTTGCGAAGATGGGCGGTTTGTCGAATGCCATGGCAAGGGTTGACCAAGATTTGTTGATGCAAGCCAACCGAATAAGACCACTGGAGTTGATGACATACATCTTTATTCCCGTCTCGGTGGGGATGTTTCCGCACATCTTCATGCACTGGCTCACGGCAAGAAGTGCGCGGACTTTTCGCTATCCGATCATATTCTATCCCGTGTGCGTCGCGGTGGTGTGGATTCCGAGTGTATTGCTCGGCGTTCTGGGAAGCGGCGATATTCCCGGGTTGGAAGGACCGCAAGCCAATACAATCCTGGTTAAGCTAATTTCCCGGTACGCGCCCGGGATACTGGCGGGATTCTTGGCAGCCGGTGTTTTTGCGGCGATCATGTCCTCACTCGACTCACAGACACTTGCCATCGGGAGTATGTTTACTCACGATATCGTGCGGCACTACGGTTTTCATAACCAGATGAGCGAGAAGCATCAGGTATTGGTCGGACGATTCTTTGTTGTGGGATTGCTTGCCTTGACTTACGTTCTATCCTTGATTTCCAATCGGAGCATCTTCAAACTTGCAGTATGGTCGTTTACCGGTTTCGCGTCGCTATTTCCGGTTCTGCTGGCGGCTCTCTTTTGGAAGCGAAGCACTAAACACGGTGCGTTTGCTTCGATTGTGAGCGTTGTAGTGCTTTGGACGTTCTTTTTCCTTAGAGGTTGGCAAACCCCCGGTTACACGATAGGTGATTCCGGAATCATGCCGGTAACCGTTGTATTTGCCGCTTCAGCCCTAGCGATGGTTATTGTATCGCTCCTGACGAAGCCTCCTGAGGTGAACATCCTCCGCAAGTTCTTCGCTGCACCGCTTTAGGTAGGGTGTTTCGAGACTAATACTTCGCCGATTTGAGTCCAGCCCATGTGGTCGCCATTTTGTCGTCGAGATTGACCGCTTGAAATCCCAGCAGCTTTTCAAGCCCTTGATCCATGAGGCTGTTGACCTCGCGTTCTGTTAAACCTCGATTGAAAATCACGACTTCATCGACAACTCCTTCCATTCCAGCACCGGTGCCAGCGGGCCCCATGGCTCCAATGTGTAACCGCTCGGTGGAGTGAAAAGATGGATCTTGCTTTCCAAATGGTACCTTACCGTGGGCTACTCCGTCGACATACTGTGTGAGGTCCGTCCCGTTGTAGGTGCCTAGGGCGTGATGCCACTCGCCATCGGTTATTTGTATGCCGCCTGTTTGAACATCATTAAATGGGTCCTTTGTTATAAATCCAACGATCACCGGTTCGCGCATCCACATTGAATAATTCCGAGATTTGTTTCCACTCCAGTTTTCCTTGCTGACTATCATATTGCAGCAGTCGCCGACAAGTTTCTCGGCTTTTACCCATGCACCAATAGCAAACTCTTTAAGATCCATATCGCCGGTGTGTGGAATTGTAACAGCATTCCATGCCACCCCTGCCGGTCCTACCTCAAGTCCCGCCCCCCAAACTCCTTTAACCCATTTTGGTTTCTGTCTAAACTCACCATCATGGCGATTGCCGGAAACATCCTTTAGGATTCCGTCTGCCACTTGACCAATTTTTCCATCTCCGGCTGCAAAGGTAAACGCCATGAGGACATCTTCTCTCCTAATCTCGCCGTAGGATAGTTGTATTGTGGTGAATAGAACCGCGAAAGTCGAAAATGTTGATTTCGTTGTGAATCGAATCATCGTAGTCCTCCGTCTAAGCGGGATTTATCCGGAAAGACGGCGCACCGTGATTGACGAAGCAGTTAGGAATGAAGCCAAATCGCACCCTCTTTCTAAGTGAAAGCGGTAGTAACTGTCTTACGGTAGACTAAAGGGGAACGTACAGATCATCGAAGTATGTAGTTAAACGCGCCCGTCTCCCGCCAATAAGGCGGCATTTTTCTGTACGAGCATGAGTCGTAAAGCTTGGGTGCGGTAAATCGGATGCGCTGATTATTGTGTCGTTCGTGACGAAGCCGCCGGAGGTGAAATCCTCCAAGAGTTCGTTGCTACAAGGTCATAGGTAGCTTGTCCTGAGACTAATTATTAACCGCCTTGAGCCCAGCCCACGTAGTCGCCATCTTGTCATGGGGATCGACCGCTTGAAATCCCAGCAGCTTTTCAAGCCCTTGGTCCATGAGGCTGTTGACTTCTCTTTCCGTTAAACCTCGATTGAAAATTGCAACCTCATCAACAAATCCCTCAATTCCCAGCTTATTTCCACCTGGCCCCATGGCGCCGATGTGCAATCGCTCGGTGGAATGAAACACTGGATCTTGTCCTCCGAATGATCTCTTGCCGTAGGCCACTCCGTCCACATACTGTATTAGGTCTCTCCCGTCATAAGTTCCAACGGCATGATGCCATTTACCATCGGTAATCAATATACTGCGGGCTTCAACATCATTGAACGGGTTCCTGGTCGTAAATCCAACAATGACCTCGTTACGCATCCACATCGAATAATTCCGCGTCCGGTTTGCATCCCAATTTTCCTTGCTGACTATCATATTGCAACAGTCACCAAGAATTTTTTCGACCTTTACCCACGCTGCAATAGCGAACTCTCTAAGATCCATATCGTCCTTATGAGGCACAGTTGCGACGTTCCAGCGTCCACTGGCGGGGTTACCGACAGGGCCTACCTGAAGTCCGGCTCCCCAAACTCCTCTAGACCATTTCGGCTTCTGTCTGAACTCGCCATCATGGTCATTTCCGGAAACATCTTTAAGGATCCCATTTGCAACTTCGCCGATTTTATTGTCTCCGGCTGCAAAGGTAAACGCCATAAGTACATCCTCTTTCTTAATTGCACCGTAGGATAGTTGTAGTGTGATCAGTAGAACTGCGAAACTAGAGAATGTTGATTTCGCTGTGAATCCGATCATTTTAGTCACCGTTTTGAGCAGGATTGAGCAGGTTAAGATAGGTCTTCATGATTGAAGACATTGTTAGGAAGGAAACCCAATCCGCATGGTCTCGCCAAGTAAACGCTGCAGCAAGTTAATCCCTCTCGTCTACCACCAATGAGAGGCTTTAATTTGTACGAACATGAGTTGTTAGGCTTCAGCGCGGTATATCGGATACGTTGGTTATTGTGCCGCCCACGACGAAGCCGACGGAAGTGAACATCCTACGAAAGTTCATCGCTGTACCGTCTTAGATAGGGTGTCCTGAGACTACTAGTTCGCCGATTTGAGTGCAGCCCATGTAGTCGCAATCTTGCCATGGTGATTGACCGCTTGAAATCCCAGCAACTTTTCAAGCCCTTGATCCATGAGGCTGTTGACTTCCCTTTCAGTTAAACCCCGATTAAAGATTACGACTTCATCGACAACTCCGTCCATGCCTAAACCGGTGCCACCCGGACCCATGGCTCCAATGTGTAACCGCTCGGTGGGGTGTGAAGCCGGAATTTGCCCTCCGAATAATTTCTTGCCATAGGCTGTCCCGTCCACATACTGTATGAGGTCCGTCCCGTTGTAGGTGCCCACTGCGTGATGCCATTTGCCATCTGTAATCACTATGCTGCGCGCCTGAACATCATTTCGCGGGTTGTTTGTTGTAAACCCAACCGTTACTTGCTCCCGCATCCACATTGAATAATTTCGAGCGAACCCGAAGTTTTCCTTGCTGACTATCATGTTGCAACAGTTGCCGACGAGTTGCTCGGTTTTTACCCATGCGCCAATGGCAAACTCTTCAAGATCCATATCGTCGGTGTGTGGAATAGTGACGGCATTCCAGCCCCCACGTTCCGGTCCTACTCTAAGTCCGGCGCCCCAGACTCCTTTAACCCATGTCGGTTTCTGTCGAAATACACCATCATGGCCATTGCCAGAAATATCCTCTAGGATTCCGTCTGCCACTTGACCGATTTTTCCATCTCCGGCTGCAAAGGTAAACGCCATAAGGACATCCGCTCTCTCAATCTCACCGTAGGTTAGTTGAATTGTCGCGACTAGAATCGCGAACGTCGAAAATGTGGATTTCGTCGTGAACCTAATCATCGTAGTTCTCCTTATAAGCACATGTTTACTCGAATAGCAGGCTCTCCGTGATCGACGATACAGTTAGGGAGGAGGCCAATTCTGCATACTGCCACTAAGTAAAAGCAGTAGCGACTTTCTTACCGTAGATGATAGGGGAAACGTACAAATCATCCATGTAGCTGGTTAAACCCGACTGTTTGCCACCAATGAGGCGGCTCTGTTCTGTACGAACATGGACCGCAAGACTTCTGCGAGGCGTATTGGATAGATTCGGCCCGCTACCGTGCAGGACGTGCTGGTCGTGAAGACTCAGCCCTCCAGCAACCATGACTGCCGATGCCTCCCTCCACTCGCGATCCGAAGGAACGTTAAAATCGTTTTGCGAGATGTCCTGACTGAAGAAGTCACCCCCCGAGGTTGCTCCCCACAAGTGTGACCCGACGACAAAGTTCATTGGCCCGGAAACCTCCTCAACGTCGCTCAAGGCAATCCACGCAGTGAGCAAAAGGCTTCCCGGTTCCCAGTGTTTCCTAAAATACGTCCAATCCCGGTGCCATCCAACCTTTGTCGGGGCACTCTTCTCACCGATCATCGGCGGTTTATAGAGAAGCTGGACGCCAGCGACTTGGATCATCTCCGCCCCGGTGACCCGTGCAGTCCACTCTCCAATCTCAGGCGAACGAACCAATGTCGCGATTGCCTCGTTTGCTATCTGCGGCTGCTCTATCTTGCAAAGATAACTTGGGTCATCGCCAGGATTCCAGCGAGATTTGGGCGGCGGTTTACCCGTATCGTATACGCCGGCGCGAATCATATCCATACCTTCAACCGCGTTCCGGACTCTTTCCGAATTAATGACCGGTTGGTTAACGAGGTAAAAGCCGTTTCTATCAAATGATTCTTTGGCGCAAGTCGGTATCTTCGTACCCATCGTCCGGACTGATTGGCGTTAGATTTCAGTATGACTTGACGGCTGTTCCCAAATCAGATTGTGAACAGCGATTTCTAGAGGAAAGGCTTAAATTCAACTTGAAGCGGTAGTATACCAGTCTGCGCAAACCATCTATAAGGGTCATACGTGACGTGTTGCGTGAGTCTTTCAGACCTAGGTCAAAACCTTCCGGTGTCAGCATGTCTCTACCTAGAATACTTTACCGTGCTCCACGTGACAGCAAGTTTGGCACCAAGTTCTACGGAATGTGCCAATCCGCCCCGCGCTTCAAAATTCTGTTCAATCTCCTCCTCGCTCAGCACACGATTGTACACACGAATCTCGTCTAGAATGCCTTTCCATCGCTCTCCGGATGATCTTCTTCCGATATAAAACGGACTCTTATTATCAATATTTTCCCTGCCCTGGGCATCCGATGGTACACTACGCACCGATTCGCCATCCACAAATAACTCGACGTCGCCTTTCCGTTCAAAGACGCCAACAACGTGCACCCACTGATTGAAGTGCGTCATTCCTTCGAGTACGCGGCTCGCGTTACCATTCCCGTCATTTGCGTAGGGTTGAAATCCATCTAGGATGTTATGCTCCAGCATATATCCGACATCGCTGTCGTCTTTCTTATCAATAATTCGCATTGATGCCCCAGAGTCAATCGGGAATGCCCAAGCTTCGAGGGTAAAATCCGTCCTCGCGCCGAAATCCAGGCTACCGTCTACGGGATCCCCAACATTCACCGATTGATTGCTCCCGTTAAATTCCATGCCTTCGCCAACTTTACCCTTTACGAGTTTGGGAGCACCCTCTATCGTGCCATCATTTGACCCCCAAACATCTTTGACTGTTTTGCCTTCTACTGTTTCTTGGTTGAACGACCAGTAACTCACTAATCCTTCGCTGACAGCTTTCTTTTGTCCCAGCGCTGTATGTTTCTGCCAAACAAATGTTCCTAGCATCACTAAAATGAGAGTTACAGCGACATGTATTTTCATCCTGGTTATTCTCCAAATACCATTCTCTTGGAACCCGTTTACCCAGATCATCGGCGCAACATTAAACACGGAAAGTTTCAAAGAGCCTGGGGTAAACGTATAGTTGCTAAAATGGTGGCTTATGCGATGACGACATTTTGTTGCGAAGAACTAGCAGGTTGGCCAAACTCAGGACAATCGATTCATTATTAAATTCCCCTCCTGTCAATGCTTCGCTAAGAACCTGTTTGAAAAGTGGATCTGTAAGGTGCAATCAAGCGAGTGGATAGCGAGCGCGATAGTAAATCCCCTGCGCACCAGCCTCTAAAAGCCCCAGCGGGGATCAAGCGAGTGGATAACGAGTGCGATAGAGATCCCACAGGTACGTAGCAGATTGCAATTAAAACATGAAATAATTTCCTATAAGTGACCAAAAATGGCTTTGCTACGATTATTCAAACAAGCTCTAAACAATATATCAGGTTTTTCTTAAAAGGACATTGCAATTCGTTTCTCAATATCGACTGTGAAAATTTCGGAGGGTTTACATTGAGCGTTTATCAGCACTGATGAAGGGAACCTGACATTGTAGCATCACCGACATCATCAGTTCCCTGCGCGCAAAACTATGGCAGTTCGTATGACGCCTAGGTCACGTTTTCGTTACGATGGGCAACAGAATATGCGACGGGTACTCGGCGTTGTGATAAATGGTTTGATTGGCTAATCGGCTCGGTACATCCTCTCCGATTGGCGCACCGGTATTGGGATTCAAGTCATACGCGGGGTACAACGACGACGTGACCATTATTCGCAGCCTATGCCTGCGCTGGAAGACCATTGAAGTCGCCAGGAATTCTATTGTGTATTCGTACACATCGCCCGGTGAGATGGGTGAGGGCAAAGGACTGTTAATCTGGTCTGCTCCTTCCCGATAGGAGGCGCGCATCACAGCCGATGAAATCGGAATCGACTTGCCATCCGGGTAGACATCACACAGCAGCACAATCCAATCCGTGTCCACACAATCACTGGCAGCATACAACTTGATGAGCGCCATGCCGGTCACTTCAAGCTTTTCTTCCAGCGGCGCGCTAGAATAAACCAACGTGTCCTCGCGACCTTGTGCGTAACGATAATCCATCGTCAGAACATTCACGTCCGTTGGGGGTAACGGCGAGTCCGGATCGAGCACCGAAGGAACGGGGGCTTCGGGGTTATATGTGTAGTGGTCGCTCGGTTCATTTCGAGGCGTAGCCGTATCGAGAGTTCCGTCGCCTTCAAATGTGTTCGCTCTACCGCCGCTGTGGAGATAGAATTTGAGATTCCTCATGTTCGGCATGGGCCATGATGCTTCCTTACGCCAGACATTGTTCCCCATGGTGAATATCTTGACTTTCGATTCGGCATCTTGGCCGTTGTCCTCGCCTTTCAACCAATGGTCGAACCAGCGTAAGTGGATAGCTTTTAGGTCCGGCACTGCATCCTGCGTGAAGGTTAAGTCTCCCAGCCGCGCTTGAGGATTAGAGGTTCCAGCGTGATCCCAAGGACCAATGAGCAGCCACTGTTTATCCCCTGCCGGAGAGCGGGCTACCATCTGATTGTACATATGCAGCTCGCCCCATTGACAATTGTCGAACCACCCTGTGATGTGTAAGGCTGGTATATCCACCTTATCGAAATAATCTTCGAATGACATTTGTTGCCAATATTCATCGTAGGTGTTGTGTTCAAGCCAAGTGCGCCAGTAAGTATTCGTACGCCCCACGGCTTTGTCGATATCTTTGAGCGGGCGAGTGCGAATTATTTTGTTGAAATTGTATGGCGAGGCTACTCCAGGTTGATTGGACGAGAGCGGCTCAAATGGGTAATGCTGCATGGTGCGTCCTCCCGTCATGTTTAACCACCGAAACTGGAATACGGGGAACTTTCCATTCATGTAATTTTCATCGTGCATCCACCGCATTCCTCCTGTAGCAGTGCTGACTACGGTAACGAGATGTGGTGGCCGCTCACGCGCAGCAAGCCACTGCACCGTCCCGCCGTACGACACGCCCATCATACCAATCTTTCCGTTCGACCAAGGTTGATCCGCAATCCACTCAATGGTGTCGTAACCGTCCTTTCCCTCATTTACTCTCGGTTCAAATTGACCTTCCGAATCAAAGCGCCCTCGGACATCCTGTATCACAACGACGTATCCCGCGCCGCTGAAATACTGAGCAATCTCGACGAAGCGTGGAGCGATGTTATCGTAAGGGGTGCGTAGAAGAATAACGGGGTAATCCACCTCGGCTGCTGGCAAATAGATATCAGCAGATAGTTTGACGCCATCACGCATAGGAACGGGGGTATCCCACATAAACCGGATGTCGCAGTGCATGATTGTTCCTTCCATTTGCCAGGTTTAGTTTATAATTTGGACCCTTCATCGAGTACTAAAGCATTCTATCGCTGGTCGCTCTGATTTCAAATCCATCTGTTCGCGAGTGAAAATTACGATGAAACTCCCCCTACCCCATCGACATCGTGTGCAATTGCAGGATTTCCCAGAAGAAACATGCGAACTTAATACACAGAACACACAATATATCGTTCAATTTGTCCAGAGAGACATGATCCCGTCTTTAATTGTTCCTTCTGTACCGATATCGAGCGACGTATGGAGAACACGGACGTTGTGCGACCACAACGAAGGGAATGCCCCAGCTTCGTATCCGCCCTTCTCGCCCCGCGCCAGTTCCTCATCCGTGGCAACATATGTCACCATGCCATTAGTGTCGCCGAAAACCATTGTGTGTTCGAAAGGAGAATGTTTAGATACCCACAGCTCATACTCGGCAAAGGGTTCGTGAGACATTGCTACAAGACACCACTCCGATCCGAGCATTAGTGCGTTCAAATCAATCCGCAGTTTCGGCTGTTCGCCCTGTTCGATCGCTTCTTTTATGCCGTCAAGTTGTTCCTTTCTGTAGGCATACCCGTGGAGATCCAAACTCTTCAGTTGAACACATGCTTCCTCCCACTGCGCCATCGAAGGCAGTTTTTTCGTAGGGAGCGCTATACGTCTGGACTTCACAGCTAGTTTATCGGCTTTAATTTCCGTCGCTGTGTGCAAGGTTTGAAGCACCGCGTCACCCAATTTTCTGCCCGCTTCCTCTGCCTTTTCCCACCCGCTCCTCAAAGGGTAGCCATTGATATTGCCACAACATCCTTGAGCGAACATCGCGACAGTGCCATTGCGTAGGGTTTCCTCAATATGACGTACGGCAAAACCGGGAAAGTCAGCCCCGGTAAGGCTACTGGAGTTATGTACAATGACGGGATGGGCGGCATGTTCGAATAGCACCGCAAGTGTGTTGCCTCTGTTCGCTCTCACCTGCAAGACATTTGCCCAAGGTACAACGGCGCCGGCTTCATTCACAGCCATAACCGTTACGCCAAATTCGTCTGCCAAACGGCGATTAAATCCGATTTGCACGGGTGCTTGCCCGGCGTAAAGCGAAGCTGAAATTTGGTTGGTGTTGGCTTCCTCTACGGCATCCAAGATTGAGCGCTTGACAAGTTCAATCCACTCTTCTTCGTGCGGCTCTTCGGGCACATCGACGGTTCCCGGCGCCGAATGTGTTTGTGAGAAGTTGATTAGGGTGTGCATTATTCCGGTGCGCTCCTCAATCCGCCTCCGCATTTCATCGCAAAACTCGAAACTCCCGTTCAAGAGGTCGATGCACACAATTGCTACTGCGGTTTGTCCATCGTCCAACACCAGTGTCTTCACGAACAGAGGGTCATGGATGCCCGTACTATAGCGCGTATGGTCCGCAAGTCGTGTCCGCGTAGGTGGCGTAATGTTCTTGCAGCTCACTCCAGCTTTCATGTGCTGTGATCTCCCTTTTTGCGTGTAGGTTAGATGCAATGTCCGATTCAAAACTCGCTGTTCTGTCCGTCGCGAAGTGTCCCTCGGGAAACCTATTCTTACACATTCGTAGACTAGACTCTCAATACTTCGTAAAGAACACCGCGCTTGAGGATTGGCGTGCAATGACCCACTTCACTGCGAATTATCCCATATTGTACGACTCCTGTAAAACACTTTTTCACACCAAGTTACCAACATATGCCGGTGTGAGTATGTCCACTTCAATGCCGTCACAGTGATATCTACGAGAATTTCTTGCTAAGATTCTCTCAGCGATAATCCTCCGGGATATGACTTTCCCAGCAGTAGGAGGTCCCTACCACTGACAGGACATCCGCTCTATCACGCATAGGTGGCCGCAATCGAGAAATCAATCCGACAGGGTGTGTAACGTCGAAACATGGCATGAATTGGCGAATCTTTGGTTGTTGAGATTCCAATAGCGTACAATCCAAAACATATTGACGCCAATTTTTACCTATGATAAACTCGGTGGTCAGACACGCCTTGAACTGAAGCACCGACCTACCTTGAATCTGCCCACGATCCTTCAGGACAATGTGGTTTATCTCGACGCTCACACTCATCCTTCGCGGATACTAGAGACTGAAATGAACCACCCGCATCAGGCCACGGAAAAAGGCACTTCATCCATTCCTGCCCGAGCTATTCTCATCGGACTGTTACTCATCCCAATAAATGCTTATTGGATTACCGTCGTTAGCGAACTGTGGGCTACGATGATCGGCATGACCGCAACAACCCTGTTTTTCAATGCGGTCTTCAATCTTTTTTTTCTGACCCTTATCAATATTCCCCTGCGAAAGTTCCTACCCAAAGCCGCATTCTCGCGAACCGAACTCCTCACAGTCTATATTATGCTCGTAATGCTATCAACCATCTGTGGGCACACAATGATGACCTTCGTTATCGGAACTTTGACTCGTCCGTTTTGGTTTGCGACAGCGGAAAACGAATATGCAGACCTTTTCCACGGGTATATACCATCGTGGTTTACGGTTTCCGACAAGCGAGTGTTGAGAGGTTTCTTTGAAGGTGGCGAAACCTTCCATACGGCAGAACACTTCACCACGTGGCTAACTCCCGTGCTTGTATGGACGGGGATAATCTTTGCTATCTTCTTTTCATTCATCTGTGTAAACATCATCATTCGCAGACAATGGACAGAACAGGACAAATTAAGCTACCCCATCATACGAGTCCCAATCGCGCTGACGACACCGCGGACAATGTCTCGTCCGCTTCTTTGGATCGGTTTTTCGGTGTCGGCGTTAATTGAAATTCTCAACGGACTTCACCACCTCTTTCCCATTATTCCGGGAATCCCGCTGCACCACGCCATGCTTTTTTCAGAGAAGCCGTGGCACGCGCTAGGTTGGATGAGGTTCTCTTTCAGTCCGTTTGTAATCGGACTGACGTTTTTTGCGCCACTGGATCTAGCATTCTCCGTTTGGTTCTTCTACCTTTTCTTCAAAGCGCAGCAGGTTATCGCTTACATGCAGTCGGCGTCGCTTCCGTTCTTTACCCACGGTGTCTACGGGACTGATCAAGGGCTCGGAGCATGGACTACGCTAGGAATTCTGTCATTGTGGATAACAAGGCGACATTTTAACCGAGTCTTGAAAAGACTGCTTGGGCGCACCACCCTAGACGATTCAACCGAGCCACTAAGCTATAGATTTGCGATGCTTGGATTGGTGGTCAGCATGGCTTTTCTCGTGATTTTGCTTTACAAAGCAGGGCTATCACTGTCCGTAATGCCATTCTATTTCGCGATTTACTTGTTGATGTCAATTGCCATTACGCGTGTGCGCGCGGCACTTGGTCCTCCTTTCCATGAAGTTGTCTTCACTCACCCGCAAGGATTTATGGTAAATGTGGTGGGAACTCGTGCGCTCGGCGCGAGTAATCTGACGATTCTCTCTTTTCTGTACCCCTTCAATAGAGATAATTCCTCACACCCGATGCCGAGCCAGTTAGAAGCATTCAAGATTGCCGAGCGGACAGGAATAAATAACCGACATCTTTTATCGGGCATGGTGCTTGCCTTGGTAATCAGTATCCTAGCTTCGTTCTGGGCATATTTCCAGATTATGTACGAATACGGCGCGGCTGCGAAGGCACGAGGTTATATCCTTGGAATCGGACGTGAGACGTTTAGACAATTAACCTCATGGCTCCAGTACCCAAAGCAGCCCGACTATACTGCTATGCTGTTCATAGGATTGGGGGCAGCATTCTCGGTGTTCTTGATGGCGATGCAGCGGCGATTTATCTGGTGGCCCTTTCACCCTGGCGGATACGCTTTGGGTGCGTCATGGGGCATGGTGCACGTATGGGCATCAGTCTTAGTCGGCTGGGCTATTAAGGGGATTATCCTCAAATATGGCGGATTGCGGGCATATCGAAATAGCGCGCCGTTCTTTCTCGGACTAATATTGGGCGACCACATCGTTAGCTGCACATGGTCTATTATCGGTGCGGTGTTCCGAGTACCGACATACACATGATCCGTACCGAGAGGTCTTACAGGAAGATTATCCTTACGGTCTTCGAAAACCGTTGGTTCTCCAGGGTTAAGTGTGGGAATGAAACTTACTACAGGAAGACGCGTTTGCCCCATGAGTTCAAATTGATTGCAATACTTCCCAATATGGTTCTGGAGACTCCAATCTATACGCTTTTGATGATTTCGACAAAGCTTTTGTAGGATCAAGCGAGTGATTAGCGAGTGCGATAGAATTCCCACAGAGATTCTGTAGGGTGCGCATTGCGCACCAGCCTTTGTAGGAGCCATCAAGCGAACGATTAATTGAGCGGATAGTGAAGGATCAAGTCATGTAGGGTGGGTACCGCCTACCATTCCTTTATAATACCCCCCAAAAACTAGACAGTTAAATAAGAGATCATTCCGACTGGCAAACTGGTCATCATATGGGCGAAAATAGGACTCGGGAACGCCAAGAAAAAGAAAGGAGTTTCACCACCATGTCCCGTAGAAAACAGCGTGATGGCCGATTCAAAGCGCAAGTGGCTCTTGAAGCTATCAAGAACGAGCAGACCATCAGTCAGATTGCCAGTGAATACGGTGTCAATCCGGCACAAGTTAGCCAATGGAAAAAACAGGTTCTTGAGGAATTACCTCAACTCTTTGCCAATGGACGTTCAAAACCGGCTTCCGACAACGACAAGCTAGTGTCTGAACTGTATCGCCAGATCGGTCAGTTGAAGGTAGAACTGGACTGGCTTCAAAAAAAAACGTCGCGCCTCCGTTGAACAGAAGCGGCGGCTTGTTGAACCGGCGTGCCGTTCAGTGTCGATTGCAAGACAGTGCAAGCTCTTAGGCTTGTCTAGAGCATCGTTCTATTACTCTCCTATAGGGGAGTCACCGCAAAATCTGCTGTACATGCGTCTGTTAGATGAACAGTACACCAAGAGGCCGTCCTACGGGGTGCCTAAGTTAACGAAATGGCTTCGTTGTCAAGGATACGCCGTCAATCCGAAACGGGTAGCACGGTTAATGCGGAAGATGGGATTAGTTGCCATCTATCCCAAGCCCAAGACCTCCAGAATGGGCAAACCGTCGAAAGTGTACCCCTATCTGTTGAAAGGATTAACCATCACCAGACCGAACCACGTCTGGGCAACTGACATCACCTATATTCGCTTGAACAATGGCTTCGTTTATCTGATAGCCATTATGGATTGGTTTTCCCGTTATGTGTTGTCATGGGAACTTTCAAACTCCCTAGGGGATCTCTATCGCACTCACTATTCGTTCGTTTGATCGTGTTCTTTTGCCTATCGGCTCTGGAACGAGCACTTGGTAAAGCGAGCCCATTAATATTCAACAACGACCAAGGAAGTCAATTTACTTCCGAGGCGTTTACTGCTAGACTTGAATCTTCAGACATAGCCATTAGTTGGAACGGTAGAGGCCGTTACTTTGACAACATCTTCGTTGAACGACTTTGGCGCAGTGTTAAGTATGAGGAGGTCTACCTCAACGACTATGACTCAATGAACACCGCTCGGCGTCGCTTGAGAGATTATTTCAACTTTTACAACCGAGAGCGATTTCATCAATCGCTCGATTACCGTACCCCTTACGAGGTGTATTTCCCATAACTTCAGGCGTTTGAGTTTGACCAGGTTGAGTCGGATTTCATTACTTAAATCTTGTCATTTACTGTCTAAAGGATGGGGGTAAGTTATCTTATTTCTTTCCTTGCTTCCCGCAACTCGTTACTTTCGCTCATGTTAAGAATATGTGCTAGAAACCGAGTTTTTTCTTGAAAACTCGGTTTCCCAAAGTCTCTTTGCGCTTTCTTTTGACATGAGCAGTTGCTTTCAGATTGACAGCTTAATATGTGTGTGGTATATTGTAACAGACAATGACAAAACGTCATGGCGGCAACTTTTTTTTCTGTTTGCATTTTGTTGGCATTCAGAATCCCGAGAACCCGCACTACCAAAGGAAACCTCCGTTTCGGAAAATGCCAACACGCCGCTTAAATCGGCGTTCCGTTGGCATCTCTTTTCACCGTGTCGGTTTGAGCGGCGCGAAGATCCAAAACGCGCAATGAAGGAATCTCTATCGCCCTCCTTAGTCAGTCGGTTGATTGCTGCTACAAACCCGCGCTTCCTGTAACTTAATAGCGCGCCATTATCCCTGTTGGAATAATTCTTTCAGCAAGCAACACTTGTTTTTCTCGCTATGACAGATATTGGAAAAGAGTTCCTTCGTGGTCTGGTTTTCACTCCAGCGGATCAAGCGAGTGAATAGCGAGCGCGATAGTAAATCCTGTGCAATGTCAATAGAATCGTAATGCGTCTAATCTCCGCACTCCAGAGGAGTGCAATGTTGAGTGTTACTTGAGAGCACGCCATTATCCCTGTCGGAATAATTCTTTCAGCAAGCAACACTTACGTCTTTGAATCCATGATAGGCTTTGAAAAGGTGTTCCTTCGTGATCTGGTTTTCACTCCAGAGGAGTGCTATGTCAATAGAATTATGATGCGCCCAATCTCCGCACTCCAGAGGAGTGCAATGTCGAGTGTTACTTGGTAGATTACGAATGGGTATCAGATGAAGCAAGTTCAAATCAAACTCACAGATGGAGAGCGCACCGACACAATCTATCAACCCGTCTACGCTGCTACTACCGCCATTGTTGACACGCTTATTAAGACGTATCTCGAATGGAAGAACGTGCCAAGACGCAAAATCCAAGACCGAACCTGCAATCCGCTCCAAGCCACGTCACTACACGCTTCGATGGCAATTTCTGAGGTCATAAAGAAAGTGCTTGAGAACCTGTTTGAAAAGTGGATCTGTAAGGTGCGCATTGCGCACCAGCCTCTAAAAGCCCCAGCGGGGATCAAGCGAGTGGATAACGAGTGCGATAGAGATCCCACAGGTACGTAGCAGATTGCAATTAAAACATGAAATAATTTCCTATAAGTGACCAAAAATGGCTTTGCTACGATTATTCAAACAGGTTCTGAAAGTCTCGACCGCATCACAATAGAAATTGCCAATGACGACGGTAATACCGAGATTCGGATTCTGACCGTTGATATCGATTCCAGGCCAATTAGAACAAAGGTAGATGCCATCAGCTTTTAAGATTATTTTGGAACGATGTCCAATTTCATTTTCCACACTTAACTCTGAAGAGTTAAATCGTTTACATTTTCCATATCTTTACAATCATGCTATAATGTTTCCGATGCCGGCGGTGGAAAACAGGAGGATTCGATATGAGAGCAGGAGCAAGCAAAAGAGATGTCACGGTTCCTGAACTTCTGGGGAACCCGAACGTGCACGATCCACTTTTCGCGAGGGTGCTTGTGCTTGATGACGGAACTAATTCCGCGGCTATTGTATGCTTGGATATGGTTTGGCCATCGTTCCCTGAAATCCGCGAGAAGATTAAACGACAGCTTGGAATTTCGCTTACGCTGGTGAACTGCAACCACACGCATTCTGATGCGAGAGGCGAGCACGACGAAAAGTGGAAAAAAGCCGTTGGACAGTCCATCTACGAAATGGTGGAGGAAGCTTATACAAACAGAGTACCTGTAACGCTGTGCGCCGGGCGGGCAGCGGTGCAACTGGGAGACAATCGCTATGGCAGAGACTTTACCCAAGAGGTGGTACCATGGGTGAACGTGCTTGCGGTTCGCACGAAAGATGACAAGCAGTTGGCGATCTTATTTGAACATGCAGCCCACCCAGTAGTGACTCTTGAATGTGGTGCGCTTAGCGCCGACTACCCGGCTTATACAATAGCTCGCATAAACGAAGAGTTCGGGAATGAGGTCATACCAATGTTTGCACAAGGCTGCGGCGGAACTGTTAATGCCGAGCCGGTGGGCTTTACCGTAGAGAGCGGATGGCATGAAAATGCTGAAAAGGCTGGCAGACAACTCGGTGAAGCTGTCATCGCAGCGATTCATGATAGCGTCGAGATAAAGGCGGACACGCTTAAGATTCGGTCCAAGACTGTCACTCTTCCGCTGCGCGTCCCTTCGATGGAGCAGTGGGAGAAGCAGATACAGGATCTCCAGGATGAACGTTCGGACGATATAACTGCGATAGATGCACTTCATACGGTAAAGGGCATAATTGAACGAGGCGAGCAACCGGGGTTGACATACTGCATCAATGCGGTCATGCTGGGATCGGAGTGGCTGCTCGTGACCATGGCAGGGGATGTTTTCGGGGAGTACGAGCTGTTCGTCAACGCATACGCCCCGTTCGATCACGATATGACTTTTGGTTACACAAATTCCAGAGAGGGAGAGGACGATCACGAACATTATATTCTCACTGACAAGGCTATCGCTTTATCCATCCGGAAACCCGACCGCGCTCAAACAAGCTGTCGTGACGCGCTACGTGTCATTAAGGCATCGACACACGAGAACGTACGTCTCCCCTACGCAGTTGGCATTGAAGCTATTATCCATGAAGCCATTAAATCCCTCTGGACTGAATGAATTAGCGGAAATTCCCTAGGGCATTAAATTCTCCGAAGGCATCAACAATCAGACAATTCAGCGGAAGCGCGCACGGTTTTGTAGCCGATTAGCAATGAAAAGAAGAGTTGGAAGAGAATCCTTATGGCTTAATAATACTGATGCCAAATTTCCTGCGTCAGCAATTCTGGTTCTATTTATTATCATTACGACTACGTGGTCAACTGGAGGATCGGCAATGAAAGCAGGAGCAAGTAAGATTGATATTACGGTTCCGGAGCTTATCGGGAATCAGGAGGTACACGATCCGCTGTATGCAAGAGCGCTTGTGTTGGATGACGGCGATAATGCCGTGTGCATCATCTGTTTGGATATGATCAGCCCATGGTTTCCCGAAGTGCGCGAAAGGATTGGAAGACAACTCGGAATCGCGTGTACGCTCGTCAACAACCAACACACGCACTCGAACGGGCGAGGGATGGGGCACACCGACGAGTGGCGAAGAACCGTTGGCGAGCTGATCTATGAAATGGTGGAAGAGGCTTGTACGAACCTCGTGCCAGCTTCGCTTCATGTTGGACGCACGCGTGTGCAAATTGGGCACAATCGATACGGTGACGCCTTCACCCAGGAAGTAGTACCTTGGGTGAACGTGCTGGAGGCGCGCGCGGCAGACGACCGAAAAATTGCCGTCCTTTTTGAGACTGCGGCTCACCCGGTGATTGCCATGACACATCCGGGAGTCAGCGCCGACTTTCCAGGTTACGCAGTCGATCGGATAAACGAGGAACTCGGCGAAGAAGTTGTGCCAATGTTCGCTCAGGGATGCGGCGGAAATGTGAACGGCGATCATGTGGCTGGAGGGCACGAAAACGCTAAGAAAACAGGGAGAAAACTCGGAGACGCGGTCTTGACGGCTCTGCACGAAACGGTGCAGATCAAGGCAAGCAGATTTGACCTCCGCTCCAAGACGATAATGCTCCCATTGCAGTTACCGTCCGTGGAGAGATGGGAAGAGTCGATTCGCCGCATAAAGGTTGGAGGCGAAGTGCCGCCGAGAGAGGGATGGCCCAACAACGAATCGACGATGGAGACTATGCAGACTCTTAAGGGTATGATGGAAAGGGGTGAGCAGCCAGAGTTTCCAATGGAGATTAACGTCGTCTCCCTCGGATCGGAATGGTGCCTTGTAGCAATGGCGGGAGAACTCTTCACCGAGTATGAACTATGGATAAACGCATTGGCGCCCTTTGAGCACAATATGGTCTTCGCATTTACAAATGCGGTGGTAGGTGCGACAGACGATGAATATATCGGGTACATTCCAACAGACAAGGCGCTCGCATTGGGGATCAAAACACCGATTGTAGCGGAGACTGCGTGTATGGAGGCGGGATCTTTCCCCGGTTTTTTCCACGGCGTAAGAGTTAACGGAGCTTATACCACTTATGCGGTTGGCATTGAGAGCCAGATTAAAGAGGCCATTACTTCACTCTGGACGCGATGAACCCTAGCAGAGCGCTATGTGTTTGCACGAGGGAATCTACGCAGATAGTAGCAAGCGCGTAGAGGCTTGTTCAAATGTCTGGATCGAATTACGATCAAGCCGTTTAAGGGTTCACCCGCGTTAGGTCTGGTAACATAAGCGACAAAGCAATCCGATTAAGGAGGGAATGAGGTGATTAGCATTAGATATCGTTGGCTTGGAACGATTACCGTATTTTTGATGATCTGTTCGATCAATTGGTGCTACGCCAAGTTAGACCCTGAAACGCTGGTAGGTATGTGGCTGTTTGACGAAAAACACGACCCCGGGAAGGATTCCTCGGGATATGAAAACCATGGCGTACTGAAAAACGGTGTTAAGTGGACAAAGGACGGTCAATTTGGCGGAGCCATGTCATTCGACGGGAAGGATGATTATGTTGATTGCGGTCGCGCTGAAAGCTGCGCCGGTTTGGACAATTTTACAGTAGTAGTCTGGTATCTCCAACCAGAATTCGGATCGGGGCCTCTCGTATGTAGAGGCACTGGAAACGGCGAGTGGAACTTCCATGCAGGTATAAGAGGTCCCGGAAAGCTATTTAATGAGATAAACATCAATGGCAAGTTTATGGGAGGCGCTTCGGGGGTAACGGGAGCCAAAGCGGGAACGTGGAATCATGGAGCCTTTTCCTATGATGGAAAACGAAGGAAAATGTTCATGAACGGTAAACTGGACTGGAAGGGCGGTGAAGAACCGGGAAAGATACGAGCAGCCAATGAGCATGTTTTAATTGGCGGCTGGTCGATTCATGCTCTGGAGCAGTGGTACGAAGGCAAAATCGATGAAGTTGCCATTTTTAACGTTGCTCTGGACGAGGACGACATTCAAACTATCATGGAGAAGGGGCTCAACGAAGCGCTTGGACGGCTCGCTGTGTCTTCGGTTGGGAGATTGGCCTCGACATGGGGGAAGCTCAAGACACAATGAGCAGCTGTTTCTATTGGTCCCATTTCTTTAACATAGCAGTGCCTCAATGGCTAGAACTAAAGCGACGACACGAAGAGGATCCCTATCGCGCTTACTATTCGCTCGGTTGATTTCAGTTGATCGTTCGCTTGTTCGCTCCTAACGATAACGTCGGGCTTCACTCGGATTTCCTACGATGCCGGGCCGAATAAAGCATCCGAAGTCTTCCTTCGTTGAACACTTCCATCTGTGTTTCCGTTCATCCCAACCTACGGGCTCACATCGCCTCAAATGGATTTATCTTCTATTCTTCGAACAGGCTTTAAGAGACTACAGTTAGGAAATACTGATGAGGCACGAGTTGGGCACATTGTCACTCTTGTGTTTGACAATGGTTAGCTATGGATTTCAAGATTCCTTCGCCGATAACACAAGGAAGAAGATGACGTCTTTTCAGGGATTAATCCACTACAATGATCGGTATGACATTGGGACGAATGTGGCGATATTGTATTTCGAAGACAGCGATACAGATATCGTAAAGAGCATCCAGTCTTGGGCAGATCGAGGATATGAACCGTGGGTAATGTTCAACAGCAGCCAAGACTATACGGGCACTTACGTTAAGGGCGGTTATGACCGGGTAGAACACTTTGACGAGGTCCAATTATCCGCCGATGAATCCTACAAAACTGTCTTCTCGGAGGGTGCCTACATGGTTCCCAACCCCAACTGGCTTCAATATCATAAGGATTTCGTGAGAAGGGCTATCGAAGCAGGAGCCAAGGCCATTGTACCCGAAGAACCGGAATTCTTTTCAACAGCGGGGTATAGCTCGGTTTTCAAAGAAGCTTGGAGACAGGTATACGGAGGAGAATGGATTGATCCTGGGACCAACGACACGGCACGCTGGATGTCTAGACGACTGATGGCGAAGCTTTACGAAAAGCATCTTGATGCGGTCTTAACTTATGCAAAAAGCCTCGATCCATCCGTGAAGTGCATTATTGCCGCCCACAGTCCGATTGACTACGCTGTGAATCCGATGGTATATCCCCACGTGAAAACTTCGAAACTCGCGGCGCTTGATGGCTATATCGCCCAAGTTTGGTCCGATACTGCTCGCACGTCCTTTGTTGATCCCACGAGGGACGGGGCTGAAGTCGAAAGCACATTCCTTAAGGGTTTCCTCGAATATAACTATTTCTGGAACTTAATGAAAGGCACGGGAAAAGAACTGATTTACCTTCAGGACCCAAAAAGCGATTCTCCAGGCTTCTCTTGGGACCAATACCGAAGGTGGTACGAAGAGACTGTTGTCGCCTCCAGCTTCTTTAGCGCAACCGATTACGAGGTCATGCCGTGGCCCGACAGATTTTTTGTGCCGGAAGCATCCACGGAGCAAAAAACGACATGCCTCACGGTCGTACGCGCCATGCAAGATTTGCCCAACTACCCCAGTGATTACTCAACGCACTTCGCAACGCTTGTTTCAGATACCATGTTATGGACAAGCCCCGACCTTCCCGAGTCCATTGTTGGACTTGTAGGGATGTGTGTAACTCCGCTTAGAGATGGCGTGCCCATCGATGTGATTTCCATTGAGAGAGCAAGTGACCCCGGTATTCTAGATGGGTACAAGGTCATTTTCATGAGTTACGACTCTTGGCTGCCTGAACTCAAAGCGCACCAAGACGCGATAGTGGAGTGGGTGAAAAACGGGGGGATGCTGGCGTTTACCGGCGGGAGTCGATATACCGACATCGAGGATTCGTGGTGGAAAAAGATGAACATCCATGAACCCCAAGACGCGCTCTTCAAAGACTTGGGAGTTGAACTGGATAGCACTCAGATCAAAATTGAACGCAATCCCCTCTTCTCTCTCGATGATTCTCACCCGCTTGCGAAAAAACTCGGAAAAATTCTAGAGTTGCCGAGATGCGATTACGTTTACTCGTACAACGCCCCTTCAGCCCACCAACTATACGGAGTAGATAGTGACAACCTGACTGTGATATTCGAGCAGGAAGCCGGAGCGGGATTGTTGCTCTACGTCGGTATGCCATCGCACTTTTTGGTCAGATCAACGGAGGGGGCACGTATCATACGAAGCGTTTTGGAATACCTGAGCGCCAAATCTAACGCCGCGTATGAACCGAAGGACCATTTATCCATCAATCGCGGTCCCTATCGCATCGTGTACGCGGTGCAGGACGGGGTCGCCCTGAAAGGAAACTTCATCGATCTGTTTGACCCCACTCTCCCGCTCATCGAGAAAAAGAACTTGAATGCCGATCAGTACGCCTTTCTATACGAGATTAACCCGCTGCCGAATGAAATTGAAATTCTATATTCTTCGTCTAGTATCGAACAGGAGGTGCGAGGAGAGAATAACATTAGTTTTAAAGCTAGCGGACCGTTCAAGACGGTCGGAGTTGTCACCATCTACAGTCCCAACCTCGACCCAACTGCAGTTTCGGCAAATGACGGTGTAACCGGAACTGATTTACTTCTAGACTGGACGTGGAACAGAAACGGGCGCGCTCTCACGATAGAATATAACCATGCGCCCAACCGAAATAAGGTGGATATTCTCGTAGAATGGTGAGTAGTGAGCGGAACTCGTAGATTGTGGACGGAGATGAGCACGGTGTAGGAAGATGTTGAACTGGGACCGCCATGAGGCTGACTGCCTACACTAGTGAATTCTTCTCAACCTGGATTGCCAAATCCTAGCCTCGGCTAGTAAGGTATTTGCCCGGGGAAGCAGCTAGGTGTTTATCATGAACGTAGGAATAGCTGGAAGAAGCCTAATTCATCTCGACTTCGTTGGCAGACCAAACGCATACACGGTTCTGATGCTGCTGATTAGCATTTCTCTGCTTCCGCCTCCGGACGGCATGTCAATGAGCGCGGGCGTAGCAAAGAGAGACGTGTCTTTTCCTGAACTTCTAGGCGAAGTTAAGGTTCATGACCCTCTCTTTGCACGGGTACTGATACTCGATGATGGTACCGACGAAGTAGCAATCATCTGCTTGGATATGGTTGAACCTTGGTTCCCGGAGGTACGGGCGAGGATTCAACAGCAACTCGGTATCACGCTTACGCTCGTCAACTGCTCACACACGCATTCGGGTATGAGAACCCTCCACAACGATAAGTGGCAGGAAGCAGTTGGCAAGCTAATCTACGAGGCGGCGGAAGAAGCCTATGCCAACAGGGTACCTGTGTCGCTCCATGCCGGCCGTGCGCCCGTGAGAGCAGCGTACAACCGATACGGCGACGCCTTCTCACAGGAAGAGTTGCCTTGGGTAAACGTTCTAGAAGTGCGCACCGGAGGCGGCAACACGTTAGCGGTTCTTTTCGAGTATGCAGCGCACCCGGTGATAACCATTGCGGGGCGTGCACTGAGCGCAGATTTTCCCGGATATGCTATATCGCGAATACACGAGATACTAGGTGATGAGGTTTTGCCCATCTTTGCCCAAGGTTGCGGTGGAAACACGAATGGTTATCCAGTAGGGTTTCCACTTGGTGGACCGTATGAAAACGCCGCCAACACCGGAAGACAACTTGGCGACGCGGTCTTGACAGCAATGCGAAACGCCAGTGATATACGGACGGATAGGTTGACTATCCGATCTAAAACCATTTTGCTTCCCCTTCGGGTGCCTTCCATTAGAGACTGGGTAGAGGACGTTTCGCGCCTGCAAGAGGAATCTCCGGTCGATGAGGCCGCCATGAAGTCCCTGCAAGTCTTGAAGGGAATAATCGAAAGCAAGGAGCAGCCCGGGTTGCGGTACCAACTAAATGCGATCATGCTAGGTTCAGAATGGTGTCTGCTCGCATTACCAGGAGAGGTATTCACCGAGTATGAACTATGGGTGAACGCTTTTGCACCGTTTAACCACACTATGGTCTTGGCGTTCACAAATGACTCCACATATGCAAAGCCCGGGAATTCGTATGCTTCTTATATCCTAACGGACAAGGCGCTGGCGTTATCAATCAAAAAACCGCGCGAGGCTGAAGCGAGTTGTAGTGAAGCCTTGCTTACCCACCTCGCATCCACCCACGAGAATGTACGCCTTCCCTATGCTGTCGGTATTGAGGTCGCAATCAAAGAGGCAATTACCGCCCTCTGGACCGAATAGGACGTGAATCCTTGGCGTTCGACGAAGTCATTACAAATGGTCCTGGTTACCGAGACGATTCTCCTCCCATCGTGACAATTCTAAATACCTTACATGAGCATGGTCCTACTAGGTTTTCGATTTCGGCAGTTCAGTTCGGTACACGGCATATCGAGCTAGAGTTGCATTCTTACGGTGATTAACCCTCCTCCTTAAATTCCCTGTTTCCCATCTCCTGGACGATAGAATGGTGTCCAGAGAATCTGTCAATCATGAGAAAAAGTATTCCCACCTTCGCACAGGTATTTCCATGGATAAACAAGCGAACGCAGCCACCGACGGCACCTCAGTCGGACGCGCATTGATTCTCGGATCTATTTTGGTTGCTATTAGCGCGTATTGGGTGGTAGGCGTCGAAAACAGGATAATCTGGGAAATCACTGACTTCTCCATCTTTCCCACCGTCATTTTCGTTCTGTTTCTGCTGGCGTTGTTAAACCTGATTCTCGTCCGTTATTTGAAGAGGTTCTCTTTCAAGCCCTTCGAACTGGCAATCATCTACATAATGCTCTGTATAGCGACCTCGCTGTTTGGGCATGACATGATGCGCCAGTTGATCCCCATGATGACGAATCCGTTCTGGTTTGCTACGCCCGAAAACGAATGGGAGGAGCTCTTCTTTCGGTATCTACCCGCATGGCTTACGGTGGACAATCGACACGCCCTTCATGAATACTATAAGGGACAGGAGAGCTTCTTCACTCCCCAGAACGTGGGCGCATGGATTCTACCGGTACTCGCGTGGACCGGTTTCATCGTGGTGTTTCTATTCGATATTCTTTGTATAAACATCATCGTAAGGAAGCAGTGGACAGAACATGAGAGGCTGAGTTTCCCCATCATCCGTCTTCCGCTCGAACTTGCCAGCAACCCGAAGCTTCTCTCGAAGAAGCTGATGTGGATCGGCTTCGGTGTAGCGTTAGCTATAGAACTCCTCGCCGGTCTCGACTACCTATATCCCATAGTACCTGCTCCTCGATTTAAGATGAATGTCCGCCAGTACTTTGTAGGCAAACCGTGGAATGCCATCGGCGATTTTCACTTTAACATATACGCTTTTGTCATGGGGCTTGCCTACTTTACGCCACTCTCGCTATCGTTTTCTTTATGGTTCTTCCATCTCTTCTGGAAACTTCTGCCGGTGCTCTACACTGTTTTAGGCTGGCGGACAGGAGAGGGTGGACAGGTTCCCCAGCGATTCGGAGCGTGGATGGGCATCGGAATCCTCGCGCTCTTCACTAGCAGAAATCACATTAAGGGCACAGTTGTAAAGTTCTGGAAAGGTGATAATGAGGCTAACCTCTACAGGTTAGCCTACATTGGCTTGGTGTTCTCGGTCATCCTTATTATTGCTTTCTGGTACTTGGCGGGAAGTTCGCCGTGGCTGGTAGCGCTCTATTTTGCCCTATACACAACCTTGTGTATCGCTGTAACGCGAATGAGGGCAGAATTGGGACCACCGACGCACGAATTACATGGCGCCACGCCCGACGGAATGATGGTGACGGTCGTAGGATCGAAAGCCATCGGCGCTGCCAACCTGACCAACTTTACCCTTCTGGAATGGATGCCTTACGCCTACAGATGTCACCCGATGCCCCATCAGTTAGAGGGCTTCAAGATGTCGGAAAGATTGCGGATGAAAGACTCTGCTGTAGTGATTGCCATCCTTCTTGCAGCGTTGGTAGGCTCAATAGCTTCCTTCGCGGCCCATCTTGGATTCTACTACAAGTATCCCAACTACGCCATCTGGGGAGTTCACCCCTTTAATCGTTTGGGAAGTTGGCTGTCTAATCCTGTCAGCGGCAATCTAGCGTCAATAAAGCAGATGAGCTTCGGCTTTCTCTTCACTATATTTCTCATGGTTATGAGCAGACGATACCTCTGGTGGCAGTTTCATCCCGTTGGTTATGCGGTCGGAGTAGGCTGGGCAATAGGCCACATGTGGTTTTCCGTCTTTCTCAGTTGGCTTGTCAAGATGCTTATCATGGTGTATGGAGGACGAAGCGCTTACAGGACTGCGATTCCCATATTCCTCGGGCTTATACTCGGCCAGTTCTTCATGGGGAGCCTGTGGAGTGTCATAGGATTAATTCTTAATAAGAATGTGTATACGCTGTTTCCGTGATTAACGAGACCTGACACACTCCGAGGTCCGGTTCGTAAGACCGTCTTCCAATTGCCGATATTCCCTCTAGTCTTACACTAAAACCAATGATCGCCTATACATCGCGGTAATTTGGGTTTCTCATCCTAGCCGGAATTTCTCCAGCCTAATAGGCGCGGTAGGAAACTGCACTTGCGAAAATTCCTGTAGATGAGAATGGCAATGATATGAATGAGATTTTCAAGGCAGGGCGCGACACAGAGATTCGTTCTTGAACTTGCTACTTGGGGAGCAGCGTTTATTGTGCTGCGGAGAGAATTCGTTCCTACGCCCCGTGAATCGCACCAAAAAACAGGTGCTAAATTGGAAACATCATGTCGACGCAGAGAATAACCCAACATGCGTGAAAATGCACGTTCGCACCTCGCAAAATCGAATTTGACCGGGAACATATGCAAGCTTCTCTTCATAGGGCTTGTTATGCTTCCACTCAACAATTTGTGGGTCGTTGACACGGGAATAACAGGGCACGGCACGAACTTCACGCGCGTGTCGCTGTTCATGAATGTCATCTTCGTTATCTTCGCATTGAGCCTGATAAATTCACTGCTCAAGCGGCATGTTAGCAGATTCGCGTTGAATTCGAAGGACATGGTACTAATCTACGGCATGCTGTGCGTCTCATCCGCGATTGCCGGGCACGACATTATCCAGCGCATGTTCCCGCTCATCGGATACGCCTTCCATTTCGCTACGCCTGAAAATGATTGGCAGGCTCTTTTCCACCGATATGTCCCCAGCTGGCTGGTCGTGGCGGATAAATCTGTGTTGGTAGGATATTACAAGGACCGCGAACCAATTTACGATAACACACTCTATGTCGCCGAGTACTTCCGGACCTGGATCGGCCCGTGTCTCCTATGGTCCACCGTCATAATGGCGGTGCTGGGATGCATGCTATGTATCAATCTTATTGTCAGAAAACAGTGGTCGGAGAGTGAGCGTCTCGCCTATCCTCTCGCCCACATTCCGCTGCAAATCATCGACAGCGGTTCCAGAATCTTTGCCACGCGTTTGCTATGGGTTGGATTCAGCGTTGGCGTTATTTTCAATCTAATCAACGGGCTCCATTTCCTATTTCCTTCGGTGCCGGGAATCTTTTACGGAGGCTTCGACCTCGGCAGGTATTTTACCGTGAAGCCGTGGAATGCCCTTGGCGAACTCCCCATTCGTTTCCATCCATTTGCCGTCGGTTTGGCATTCTTCATGCCGTTGGATCTAGCCTTCTCGTGCTGGTTTTTCTACTGGTTCTGGAGGATTGAACAGGTAGCCGGAGTCGCGCTATTCAGCAGCGGCCTGCTCGGAGGACTTGCTGGGTATGGGGACAGCATCGCAGGGTTTCCGTATGTATGGGCACAGTCAGTCGGGACATGCGGCGCAATTCTGTTAATGACGTTGTGGGTTCTGCGATTCTCTGGCAGGGAAGTGTTATACACCATTTTCCGTAGACCTCGGTCTGCTAGGCATCTAGGCGCGGGCGGCAACGGAACTGAAGAGAACACGCGCGAAAGTTCAGAATCTCGTGCTGAAACACGACAATATCGCAGGGCACTCTTGGGCATTGTCGTCAGCATGAGTTATCTTATTGGGTTTTGCTACATGGCGGGCATGTCTGTTTGGGTTGCGACAGCGTTCTTTGGTATCCTGTTCGCTATCTCCACAGTGGTAACTCGAATCCGTGCCGAAGCAGGCTATCCGATGCACGATTTCGTGTTCCGTCCGGACGAAATTATGGTGGCTGGTCTCGGAACCCGCGCGATTGGTCCAAGAAACTTGACACTATTTTCTTACCTCCACTTCCTTGTCTACGCCCAGCGCAGTAATCCGCAACCGCAGCAACTTGAGGCATTCAGGCTTGCCGACCGGATGAATTTGCGAATGGACAAAATGTTGATAGCAGGCCTCTTAGTCGCCGCTGTGCTAGGGTCGATTGCTGCTTGCTGGGCTTACCTACACACTGCCTATCGCTACCCGGTTCTAACTTTCCACCCGAGCGACCCTGTCTACACACGTCTAAAAAATTGGTTGATTTATCCCAAGGAGATAGATCTCAACTCGTTAGTCTTCATGGGGGTAGGCTTTGGTGTTGGGATGTGGTTTATGATTATGAGGCGACTGTTTCTTTGGTGGCCTCTCCATCCCGCCGGGTACGTTATCGGAGGCACATGGTCGCTCAACCTCTTGTGGTTCTCAATTTTCGTAAGCTGGGCGGTTAAGCTAATTGTGCTTCGATTCGGCGGTCGCAAGCAACATCAGCAAGTTGGACTATTCTTCATCGGTCTCGTCCTCGGTGAGTTCGTTACTGCAAGCTTCTGGGGAATTATCGGAACGATACTGGGGCAAAGGATTTACGGATTCATCTGACTGGACACTATCCACATGCAACTTCTAGCTTGCGCGGAACCTGATCGATCTCGCACTGACCCCACTTACGATAGCGAGAGTTTTCTATTTCGGTTCAATTTCGACTGTGCTAAACTGATGAGGATTTGAATGTCGTGAGTATGCACTTCATAATCGCAAATAAAGATTCAGTACGTTATACGAGTGTAGACGTTACGCGCCTCCCTTGAAGAATTGTCATATCATCTGGCGTTGAACCTCTCACGGCAAACGCCGAAAGATAACTATGATCCGCATGATTTATTCATTTTGCCATACGAGTATCAAAGGAATACCGGCCATATGGTCTTTAGGGCTGGTTCTACTTGGTCTTCTCGTGTTATCCTTCTCGGACGCAACGCAAGAACAGGTCGAACCCAGTCTCATAGAGAGTTTAGCAGAAGCCAAACACGCCGTAGACGCAGATCCTACCTCATCGGTATCTCACCTGAACCTAGGCTTTGTCTATCTGGAACTTGGTTCTATGGGGCATGCTAAAGCTGAATTTGAGATTGTGATACGTCTGGATCCGTATGCTCCGAGCGGGTACTACTGGTTAGGAGGTGTGTATTTCCTGCAAGCAAGGTATGAAGAAGCCATTGATGTCTTCAAACGCGCGCTCGAGAAGTTGCCGGAATGGAGTGTAGCGTACCACGCTCTTGGGATGTCGAATTTTGAACGGCACAATCATAACGCGGCGGAGATTGCCTTCAACAAAGCACTGGAACTGATGGGAAATGCCGAATCTCCTCAATACGACGTGCCGGCCTCACCGTTTGGTACCCGAGGATACGGATGGAGCGCCAAGCTGTCTTCAGCCAATGTCTTTTACTTTCTCGGGCTTCTTGCATCACATGGCGGCAGCCTTGATAGAGCCAAGGCGTATTGGAGGCAAGCCATCGAAGTCGGTCCGCCCCTAGCAGAAGTTTATTTTGAACTGGGACTCGCTTACAATAAGCACGGGCAATGGGAGGACGCGATGCGCTCCCTAAAATCGGCTATCCAGTTGCGCCCGGAGATGCCTGCAGCACGTTATCAGTTGGCGCGGGCATATTTTAAGCTAGGCAGAACGACTGAAGGCGATAGAGAACTAGGAGAATTTCGACGACTGAAAACTACCTATGACCAGCTAAGCGCGCAGCATACCATGATTAGGCAGGCTCCGGACGCAGCCGTAACCCTCTTTCGACTAGCAAGGAAATATATGCGAGAGAAAAAGTACGATGAAGCGAGTCGGGAGTTCCAAAAAGCGATCTGGCATAAACCGGACATGGCGGAGGCGCATAGCGGATTGGGCCACGCTTATTTGGGGCTGGGGCGGCTTAGCGATGCCCTCGACGCGCAGCATAAGGCACTTGAGCTAGACCCAAGCATGGCAGAAGCCCATGTTGCGAAAGGGTTAATCTTGCTTCAGCGGGCTGAAAATACCCAGGCCAATACAGACTATGAAGAGGCCCTTGAAGCCTGTCGCAAAGGGATCGAACTGAATCCTGAATTGCAAGTTCCGCCTCTAATCCGCACCGCACTTGGCAAAACTTACCTTATAGAGAACAAGCTCGCGCACGCAAGCCGGCAATTCGAAGAGATTCTCAAAGTCGATCCGAAGTTCGTAGATGCATATTATTACCTAGGTGCTATTCGTGCCAAGCAGCGTGACTTCCAGAGCGCAGAGGAAGCATACAGCCGTGCCATCGATCTCGCTCCCGCTTCGGCTAAAGCGTACGAACGACTGGCGCATCTATACGGAGTTCGCGGCATCCATATTGACAAGGCAATACAGCTTGCGCGAAAGGCGGTGGACCTTGAGCCCAACTCCCCGGCATGTCTTAACACGCTCTCTTGGCTTCACTATCTTAATAAAGACTATGAAAAAGCGATAACAGCCTTGAAAAAAGCTTTGGCGCTACAACCTGACAATCATCTCTATAGCGAAGGTTTGAAGGTTATTCAGCAAGCTAGACAAGCCGAGAACGCTAGCAAAAAGGGAGATAAGTGATCGGTCTAAGTCAGCTGTCTATAGTCATCGCGTGTTACGTTACGTGCTCAGTACACCGCTCTTTATATTTCAGAGCATGTGTCGTTAGCATCGTAATCCTCTGCTTGTCGAGTACCGTCGCAGACACGCAATTGCAATTCACGGATGTTACTGCGAAAACTGGTATCGATTTCCAACATGAAGATGGCCGGAGCGGCGCCTTTTATTTTCTTGAAACACTTGGAGCAGGTGCCGCCTGGTTCGATTACGATCAAGACGGCGATATTGACATCTATTTTGTCAACGGAGCAGACCTTCCCGGGATGAAGTCGGATGTTCCCCCTGCGAATGCGCTCTATCGCAATGATGGCGATGGCAGCTTTACAGATGTGACGGGTGACGCGGGTGTGGGCGACCCGGGGTACGGCTTTAGTTGCACTGTGGGAGATTACGATAACAGCGGCTTTCCCGATCTTTATATTACAAACTTCGGAGCAAACGTACTCTATCGAAATAATGGCGATGGCACCTTTACCGACGTGACGACGCAAACAGGGCTCGGTGACTCATTGTGGGGGGCCTCCGCCGCCTTCGCTGATTACGATAATGACGGGAATCTGGACCTATTCGTCGCGAATTACGTGCAGTTCGACATTGAGAACAATCCCGAATGCGGCACGATAGGCGTACGAACGCACTGCGGACCTGGTGCCTTCATGGGAACAGCGAGTGTTCTGTATCGTAACGTCGGAGATGGTACGTTTACCGACGTTACCGATAAAGCCGGTGTGTGGAACCCCAACGGGAAAGGGATGGGCATTATCTGGTGCGATTACGATAATGACGCCGATCTTGACCTCTTTGTTGCCAACGATAAGGTCGAAGACTGGCTGTATCGCAACGAGGGAGACGGCACGTTCACAGATGTCGGACTCACTAGCGGAGTTGCGCTTAACGAGATGGGAGCTGCCTACTCTAGCATGGCGCCAATCTTCGGAGACATCGACAACAATGGCTGGTTCGATTTAGTGATTACCAACTTTCAGGACGAACCCAACAGTGTCTATTACAATGACGGAGACGGGTTTTTCTCCGATATTACGTATCGATCCGGCATCGGCGGTCCAACCTTGACACGACTCGCTTGGGGCGCAGATTTCGCCGACCTTGATAATGACGGTTGGGCAGATCTTTTCGTTGCGACGGGGCACCTGGAGGAAAAAGTGCATCTCCTCAACCCAACGACCACATACCCTCAACAGAATCAGCTCTTTATGAATCGGGGCGGCCGAACATTCGACGACGTATCCGACTCATCCGGCGACGGACTGCTGCTGAAGAAAGTAAGCCGTGGCGCGGCTTTTGGAGATTACGATAATGATGGGGATATTGATATACTTGTCACTAATTCCAACCAGACTCCTGATCTCCTGCGAAATGACACTGTCAACCAAAACCACTGGCTTGTTTTCGCTACAATTGGTACGAAGAGCAATCGCAGCGGGATAGGAACTCGCATTACGATATCTGCGGGCGAGAGCACACAGATGCGCGAGGTTAAGAGCGGCGGGAGTTATCCGTCTCATAGCGACCTGAGATTGCACTTTGGGCTAGGAGAGTCCGCAGTGGCTGAACACGTGGAGATTCGCTGGCCAAGTGGTTTAGTTGAACACTACGAGAATATTGACGCCAATCGCTTCCTGATAGCAACCGAGGGTAAAGCATTGAGAGAGCCCTGATGAAGAACGTGCGTATGGATTTCGAGCGAAGATCGAAGATTATGTGTGTACTTATTGCTTTAGGTACCGTGGTGCTAGTCACCTTGGCGACCGTTGTGCCCAGCTTGCAAGCTGCGCCTCTTCAGGACAATACCGGAGCGATCTCACTATCTATCGAACCTTACACCTCGGCTGGACACGATAAGATGCTGGCGCTGCTTGAACGAATTGCCGACAGAACTCCCGATGAAAATCCATTTCTTGGTGATAGAACTGCTCGCATGCTACGCAAGCGGTTAGATTCATTGCCCGCAACGGCGTCAAATCCCATCAAATGGAAACTTCATATGCAGGTTGGTGAGAAAGAACTGCGGCTCGGTAATGAAATAGACGCCATCAACCACTTCAAAGAAGCCCTAGCAATTACTCGATTGAACCGAGCCGACGTGCCTCATCACGCGGTGATTGAATCCCATTTTTACCTTGGCCTTGCCTACATGAGAATGGCTGAAACACAGAATTGCTGCGTTCGTCACACCCCCGAGAGTTGTATTCTTCCCATTCGGGGCAATGGGATTCACGCCGAGCAAGATTCATCACGAAAGGCGATCTCGCAATTTACCGAGGTACTAAAACGAGCCACAGAAAACACACAGCCAGTTTTTTCTCTCGGTACAAGATGGTTGCTTAACATTGCCTACATGACGATTGGGACTTACCCTAATGATGTGCCGAGTCAATACCTCATTCCGCCGCATGCCTTCGAATCGAAAGAACATATTCCACGTTTCAATAACATCGCGCCAAGGTTGGACCTTGACCTGTTCGATTTGTCCGGGGGAGCAATCGCCGACGATTTTGACAATGACGGATATCTCGACATCGTTGTCTCGACTTGGGATGTGAAAGGGCAGATGCGGTATTATCGCAACAATCGGGACGGTACATTTTCCGATCGAACGCGGGAATCCGGGCTGTTGGGGTTGTATGGAGGACTCAACCTAGTGCAGGCAGACTATGACAACGATGGATACGTTGATGTCTTGATATTGCGAGGGGCTTGGTTGGGGAGGAATGGACGACATCCGAATTCATTATTGCGTAACAATGGAGACGGGACCTTTACAGATTGCACATTTGACGCGGGATTGGGTGATGTGCATTACCCAACCCAGACCGCATCATGGGGCGATTACGACAACGACGGAGATCTTGATTTGTATATAGGCAATGAATCTTCAAAGGCATTCAATGCCCCATGTCAACTCTTCGAAAACAATGGCGCCGGTAGCTTTACCGATGTAGCGCAAAGAGCGGGCGTACAGAATCACCGTGTCGCAAAATCTGTCATCTGGGGAGATTTCAATAACGATCGATTGCCCGACCTCTACGTGTCAAATCTTGAGAAAGGCAACCGCCTGTACCGGAATAACGGGGATGGGACATTCACCGACGAGGCGAAGCGACTTGAGGTCCACACGCCGCGGCGTAGCTTTCCCTCATGGTTCTGGGATTTTGATAACGATGGTGTGCTGGATATCTACGTGTCAGCCTATTCCTCCGGTATCGAGCATGTAGCGGCGGATGCGCTCGGAATGGCGGTGAACACCGGGATAGCGCGCTTATATCGCGGGGACGGCGGCAATGGATTCAGCGAAGTATCCGAGCAATACAACTTGGTGTCTCCCACTGCGCCGATGGGGTCCAATTTCGGGGATCTAGATAACGACGGTTATCTTGATTTCTATCTAGGTACCGGGTGGCCGAATTACTGGGAACTCATGCCTAACATCCTCTACCTCAATCAAGGCGGCAAGCGTTTTACTAATGCCACCTATGCCGGCGGCTTTGGTCACCTGCAGAAGGGCCATGCCGTTGCCTTCGCCGACTTCGATAATGATGGCGATCAAGATATATTTGAACAGATGGGAGGGGCTTACCCCGGTGACGCGTATGGCAACGCCCTGTACGAGAACCCTGGTTTCGGGAATAACTGGATTTCCGTAAAGTTAGTCGGCATCAAGTCAAATCGATCGGCAATTGGTGCACGCATACATTTGAAAGTCCTTGAGAACGGGTTGCCTCGTTCAATTTACAAGCACGTCAACAGTGGCGGCACATTTGGCTGTAATCCACTTCGACAGACTATTGGACTCGGAAAATCCGAGGAAATTGAACGACTTGAGGTGTTTTGGCCTACCACAGTATTGACACAAACATTTGAGAACGTTCCGTGTAATCAATTCATTGAGATTGTTGAGTATGCTGAAGAATACGCCTTGCTCAATCTGAGAAGATTGACACTGGGAAAACCCGAATGAGCATGACGAATTATTCGACAATTAGTTAGTTGTCCACCGATCGGTAAAGCATCAGAACGCCTTTAACCCTTACATCGTACCACCGACGCAACCGTAATGTTATTCTCATTCGCCTTCGCGTCGAGGCGTAACAACGGTAACACCGTCGTCCTCAATCATCGGGTGATGGTACATATAGGGCGGTTGCAGTGCGGCTTGCTGTGCTTCCGTTAGCTCGGAAACCCATTCCGGTAGTTTAGTCTCGTAAGTGCCGGGAACATACGTAAGGTACTTCGGAGTATACCGAAATAGCAACGTCCGTCTTTCCCCTTTCCCTTTCCAAGGAAGGGTACCGTGGGTTGTCGCCTCGTTAAAGATAACGAGGTCTCCAGCCTTTAGAGTAGGTTGAAACACCAATTCTTGGTGGGCTTCCCACGTCATAATATCTTCGGGCGCTTCAAAGTTGGATTTGTGGCTACCCGGTATGACACAGAGACCGCCATCGCCCGGATTCACGTCGGTCAGCGCATACTGGAAAACAATCAGCCCACAGCGCATGCGGCCATTCTGATAAGCATAGAACCGGGAACCGTTGAACTTCACGTTGCCGGACCCGTGCAGTTTTAGTCCTTCACAACCATCTACGGAATTGAGCAAGTCAACGCCGTGGTCAAGTTTCCACCCGCGCCCTAACATCGTGTTGAGATACGGAATGGCTTTGGGGTGAGCCAACATGTCACGGAACGGCTGGCACCAAGGCTGCTCCCAAGTCAACATGCCTTTGTAATGCCGGAATGGACTGAGTTGACCTTCAAGCGGTCTCCCTTTCCAGTTTCCGCTGATGGCGTTCGCGTCACCAAAATCCCCGCGCCTGTCATCGTTCTCATCTAGTGCCTTGTTTAGCGTGCGGACCTCGTCTTCAGAGAGAATGCCCCTCACTACCAGAAAGCCTTGAAGATCGAAGAGATAATACTCCCGATCACTCATTGTCGTAAAATCTACTTGTTCCTTCATTGTTCGTCGTCTCCTGTTGAGGACGTTACCGGGATGAGCGTATTCATTTACAACTCTAGACGAGAAGGCCGTTCGAGCGGGAACTCAATAAACGCCCAGCTTTCATTTGGCATGAATGGCTTGACTTCATTCCGCTTTAAGCTTCGCCCATGTGGTTGCTAATTTGTCCTTCGGACTAACGGGTCGGTAACCGTATTTTCCCGCCAGACCCAGTTCCATAACACTCGTGAGTGTTTCTGGTGCCAAGCCTACGTTGTAAAGTGCGACCTCGTCCACTAGGCCTCCAACTCCTTGAATTCCTTTATCAAAAGCATGTTCCCCCACGAGAGGTTGCGGTTGCTGCTGCGCGCCTATGTACAATGGAGCCTTTACTTTATGTAGCTTGGGTGTTATACCTTGCACTTTCTTGTTCTCTATCTTTGAGAGTTCTTTTCCATCCACAAAAGCACTTAACGTGTTCCCATCGAATGCGCACGCGACGAAGTGCCATTCGTCATCCGTGACTTTCTTGGTTCTCTCAGTCTCAAGGGAGTTTTTTTCGGGAAACGAGTTCCAAAAGCCACATGCAAAGGAGCCTGGATTCCCATCAGCCCGAATCCACATCGAGTAATTCCGATTTTTTACGGCGGCAATCTTATTCGGCGCTATCAACAGCACCTCTTTATCGACAATCATCTGCGCTGGTTCCGCATCGGTTTTTACCTTTTTCTGCGGACCTATTAACTTCGCTACCTTTATCCATGCAGTTATGGTGAACGCTTGAAGACTGAGATCGTCATGATGTGGAACCTGGACATGTCCCCAATCTTCATCGTCCGATAGAAACTCTAACGCCATTCCATACCGGCCCCTGCGCCATTTTACTTCGCCGACAATCCGTCCATCGTGCCCGTTGCCAGTACGGTCTTCGACCATACCAACCGCATCTTGGTTTAGTTTTCCAAACCCATCGTCAAACAGCCATGCCGCAATAGGACTGACATCCAGGTCGTCCTGAGCATAACTGAGCGGTAGGATGATGAGGCAGCTAGTCAAAACAGCAAGTAGATTCACGAACAAGACGAAATTCATGGGACTTCCCTCCCTTTTGACGTGCTAACTTAGGTTTGATTACGGTTCGGCGACGAAGTGACGAAGTAAGGAGTATTATGTCCTGCGTGCCATTGAATGTAGCCTACAGTTTCTTAGCTTTGATTTGCGCCCACGTGGTTGCCAATTTTCCCGTCCTATCGACAGATCGATAGCCATATTTCCCGGCCAGTCCCAGCTCCATTAGATTCTTGATTTCTTCCTCCGGCAAGCCCGAGGCGAAGAGTGCGACCTCGTCCACCAGTCCGCCAATCCCGTCTCTACCCGTATCAAAATCTAGCGGGGTGTTGGGCGGGACATCCACGCGGTTCAGCTGCTGTATGGGACGAGCCCCTATGTACACCGGCATCTCGTGTTTTGTATGAGGTTTACCAAGCAAGCCATTCTTCTTGTTTTCCGCTTTGCCAACCTCCTTACCGTCAACGTAAGCTACCAACCACGGAGGGGAGTAAGCGCATGCGACAAAATGCCATTTGTCATCTGTTACGGCTGCAGTTTTCCTGTCGATCCACACCCCTTTGTCGCTCGGGAAACTTATAAAGAACCCGCATGAGACATTACCTGGACCGTTTGGCTCAAACGCGCCGTGAACCCGCTCCCGCGAACTAATCCACATAAAGTAGTTTGTGTAATCCATTCCCTTAGGGGGAACATTAACCACTTTGCCGATTATCGACTGTAGCGGCGGTACTATATCTTTGACTTTAATCCACGCCGTCATAGTGAATTCCTTAAGCGCCAAGTCCTCATGATGCGGTACCCTGATGAAAGACCAGGCAGTTCCGCCCGGGTCGCTTGGGTCTAGTCCGAACTGTAGTGCCGTTCCGTATCGTCCCCAACGCCATTTCGGTGCTCCTACAACTTCACCGTCATGGCCATTTCCGGTACTATCCTTCACTACTCCAGTCGCACTGCGGTTAAGTTTCCCGATGCCATCGTCGAATAGCCACGCGGCGATCGGCGGTGCTGCATCTTGGCTAACAGCCAGCGGGGACATCACGAATAGGCTTGCTGTCACTACTACCACACAACTCAAGATTGTCGTGGATTTCACTTTTCCTCCTCCTGTTGCGATAGCCCCTCAAGAAGTCTACCGAGGTAGGTTCGACCGAGCCTAAAATCTCCTCAGACTCGCACGTCCCTCACAGAATTACTGATACCTTACCAAAAAAAAGCATCGAGAGCGAACTCCCGATGCTTTGATGTGCTGACATTGCAGGCTTTATTGCGGCTGTTTAATATCGCCCCATTGGGTAGCTAACTTACCGGCCACTTCAACGGAGGTCGCCCCACAGTCAATGCCCAAGATGTCCATACCCTCGTCGGAGCATGCTCCACTTGCCATGATTGACGCGATGTCGTCCTCATCAAGGGCGTAGGTGGTAATGACAATCTCGTCCGCCCTAGTTCCGAGAGGCAAGCCGTGACCCGTACCGCCCGGAGGATTTCCATACAGCGCTCCTATGCTGATTGGCGACAGAGTTGCGGCTGGCGCATTTGCCGTGTTAGGATCTGATGGATGCGGGTTAGCCCCCACTTCCTCACCATCAATATAAACCCTCACGTTTTGCCCATCGTACGTGCCGCCCAGATGGCGCCAGGTGCCGTCGTGGATATGATCCGAGTCGGGAGAATTGCCGACGCGGTCACCTCCGCCTCCGAGGTCGCCATTGTCTCGCCAACCGAAGAGCAGCTTGCTCGGAGCGCCCCCAGGATGGTGATCCCACAGCGAGAAGTTTCGTGGCAATTCGGATGCGCAGCCCCAACAAGACTTGTCTACTAGAAAACTGTCGTTCCCGATCTTACCGTCTAGCATAAACCACCCCATCACGGTCATGGTATGCATCGCGTGCGAGGGGTCTGGCGCTACCTTTACGGTCTTGAATGCCTCGGCGACTTCCGAGGGGCCGAGACCAATGCCGCCTCCAAACTTGCCATCTACCCAGTTAGCCCCTGCGCTTAATAGGCCGTCGTTGCCGGTGCCTGACATATCGGTTGTTACATCGCCTGACCCTTCTTCAAATGTAAACACGACAACAGCTTGCTCATTGAGGTTGGGGGTTTCGGTCCAATCTGCCACCCAATCGGGAAAATCAACGTTCTCGTCGACAGCGTATACAATTGGTAGCGCCACCATAAAACTCGCGAGAACGATCAACATCGTAAATCTCATTTACTTTCCTCCTTACATGTAACAACAAACGAACAGTGATTACGGTTAAGGTTCGTTAGATTTATTTACGCATCAAGATGCTTCATACTTGCACATTAGTTTCAGTATAGCGCGGAATTAATTTTCTGTCAAGGGAAAATCAATCTAATACAGCCCAACCTATTAGATCTCGCTGCACCGTGATTTGTTTTCTTACGCGGCAGCCCCTTCGGCAGGACCTATAGATACAAGATTCGATAGCACCCCTACCGCGTTTTAAGGGATGCCCATGTGATTGCTAATTTTCCGCTCCGATTGACAGCGAGAGACTCGTATTTCCCGACTAATCCCAATTCCATGATACTCTTGATTTCTTCCCCAGACAATCCAGTATTGAAGAGCGCGACTTCGTCAATAAGCCCGTCAACTCCCTCAATACCTTTTATGAAGGGACGTTCGTTGCCCTCCCAACCGTGCGATGCGCGAGCTCCGATGAGAAGTGGAGCACCCTTGGGCTTATTGGGTTTGGGGCGTAAGCCTTGGTCGACTTTATTCTCCTCCGCTGCCTCTTTCTTTCCATCAATGTAAGCAGTCATGGTTAACCCATCAAAACTACAGGCTATGAAATGCCAATCATTGTCCGCTATCGGGCGCGTTTTCCTAACTCCGATATGCTTCACCGCGGGAAAAGTTGATCCGATGGCGCACGCAAGGTGACCAGAGTTTCCTTTTCCGCCCAACTGCATGTCGCCCGGTGTGCGTATCCACAGTGCATAATTTCGCAGATCGGCATTAACTTCTCTGTTTATAATCATTTGTAAAGGCTCTAGCGCTTTGGATACCTTGATCCATGCGGTGAACGTAAACTCGTTGAGATCCAAGTTTTTGTTATACGGAATCTTGATGTACGACCAACCCGTGCCTTCGTTGTCGTCCGGATCTAACCCGAACTGTAACCCCGCACCGTGTTTTCCCCACCGCCATTTAGGAGAACCGACAATCTCGCCGTCAAGTCCGTTGCCAGAACTGTCAGCCGCCGTACCCGTTGCAGTGCGGTTTAGTTTTCCCAGTCCCTCGTCAAAGAGCCAAGCACCGAGGGGGCGTACCTCCTGGGCATTAGTCTTCGGCAATACGGCAAGAAAACTGATGCAACCAGCTAGGAACATCGACCATGTCAGGAATCTCACTTTGGTTCTCCTTTCTGCGGATGTTTACCGGCGAGACCGCTGATTGCTTGCCATCAACCGTCTCCGCATAATTTCACTATAACAGGTTTACCAGGTACTGTCAAGAAAATAGCGTATGACGTTCGAAAATTTCGATTAACAATTTTGCTCTTAACGGGTGAATCCCTAGTACACGTTGGCAGAAATAGTTAAGAGGTTTAGGCAGTTAAAGGCCTGCCTTTGTACGTCCATTTAAACGGTTTAGCCATCGTTTGATTAAAGTAAGAAATAAAAGATAAAATGCGTTGATGTAATTCTTGTACAGAACCGAAGGATGCCCGTTTGAGCAATCGACGAACGAGAATTGAAAACCAAATTTCAACTTGATTTAACCAACTGGTGTGCTTCGGGAGATAAACGAACCGTATCCGATGGGTTTTGTCTTTGAGGAATTCGGATCGACTCCCCATTGATTTTAGAATGCCTCGTCTACCTTTTTCTCCCAAATCTCCCTCAATACCACATTGTTTGGCCACTAACCGAACCAGAGATTCGGATTTGTGAGTATTGAGTTGATCGACGATAAATATCCACTCGCCGTGGCTATCGCTGTCTATAGTCGTTTGGATATGGGCTGCAAAATCGACTTCGGTTCGTGTGGGAGCTAGACTTGGGCAAAGCACAAGTCCGGTTGCCACTTCAAAGTTGGCAATTAAACTCAAGGTACCATGACGAATGTATTCAAATTCTTGGCGTTCGATAATCCCGGGTCTCATCGGTTTTGTGGGTGCTTTTCGCTCTGTTGCTTGTATACCTGTCATCTCATCACAACTCACCAGGTGAGTGGATTGTTGAGCCAACTCTTGAGCTTGATGGTACAAGTCACACACTTCCTTCACTTCAGCATCGAACGTCTCCTCTTTTTTCGGGTTGAGCCAATACCGACATTGGTGAGGTTTCAAATCGAACTGCTTTTAAAAAACGCCCCACATGTCGGGGCGAAATCGACTTGACTATACCCCGTTTTATCGACTCATCGGCGAGGTCTGTGGGTGTCCAATGGGTGATGGGGCGTCCACTTTGGGAGGGAGGTTCACAAGCTAAGGCGACAATTTGACAGATTTGCTGGGCACTAAAGGTGGGGGGTGCTCCGCTACGCGCGTTGTCTGAAAGGAGATTGACAATTCGGTTGCTATAGTCCTTCTCCGTTTCTTCAACTTCACACACCGCTAAGTTCTCCGACGCCTTCGCCCATCTCAAACGCCAGGTTCGGACTGTATAACAGCTTACGGCAAGTGTTCGGGCGATCTGTTCATTGGCAGCACCTTGATTGGCAGCCAAAATAATACGGCTGCGTCGCACCAGTTGCTGCGAACTTTTCTCTCGACGAACTATCCGCTCAAGTATACTTTCTTGGGTTGGCGTCAACTCAATCAATTCTGGCTTAGGCCCTGGCATGGTAGACTCCTTGTATGCTAATATGTTCAAAATCAATTCACCGCACCTCATAAGTCTCAATATTATAACATGCCTATAACCCATAAGACAATTGCGCTGAACTGTACTAGCTGCCCGCTATTTCGGATTTTTGTGTTTTGTCTTTCTCTCATCTGGCTCCGATGAAATGTCAACAGAACCTAGTTTGTCCTGCTCCGATTTCGATGCATGTACTGTCTAGATTGAGACAGTTTACCTCTTCAACGCCAAAACGTAGGGATGAATCCGCAGCCCACGCACCCTACGGATCTAGTAATTTGAGTCGAAGTTAGATATAATCTAGAGCGCGGCTGCAGATTGTCATTGCACTGAAACTGCCTAGAGAGTTCTCTTCCCTCGTATGTACATGCAAGCCACAATCTTGCCGTGAAAGTCGAGGGGCTGAGGTATCGGCTGCCCAGCGTAGTCTAACCTCGCCGTAACTGCTGATTAGGCGTTACTTTGCCCGCCGTATCCGAATCACGAATTTGTTGTGAAATATAGTCGTGAATAAGAGCGCACCACCCATTCCTGCCAAAGCACTCCTTATCGGTATCTTTCTCATTCCTATTAACGCTTATTGGATCACGATCGTTGCCGAGCTGCATGCCACACTTGGAGGAATGACCGGATCGGCACTATTCTTCAACCCGGTCTTCAACCTATTCTTCCTGACACTCCTAAACCTCGCCTTCCGGAGATTCCTTCCCAGCTTTGCTTTCTCTCGATCAGAGCTACTAACCATCTACGTCATGTTGGTGATGCTATCCACCGTTTGCGGCGTCACGATGATGACGTTCGTTATCGGAACATTAACGCATCCGTATTGGTTCGCCACTCCGGAGAACGAATACGCCGATCTGTTTCACAGGTATATTCCTTCATGGTTCACCGTTAGCGATAAAGGGGTGTTAAGCGGATTTTTTGAAGGCGGAGAGGATTTTCACTCGCCTGAACACTTCGGCGCATGGCTTACACCTATATCGGTGTGGTCCGGGATTACGTTCGCAATTTTCTTCAGCTTCATCTGCGCGAATACTATTCTACGAAAGCAGTGGACGGAACGCGACAGGCTAAGTTATCCGATTGTCCAGGTTCCAATTGAACTGACTGCGCCAGGCGCCTTGGCTCGCAAGCTTCTCTGGGCAGGTTTTGGCACCTCCGCGCTCATTGAGATTCTGAACGGTCTGCATCATCTGTTTCCCGTCATCCCCGATATTCCAATGTTTCACGGATACCACCGATTAACCGAAAAACCTTGGCACACGATTGGTCTCATGAAGTTCTCGATCTATCCGTTTTTTGTCGGATTAACATATTTTGTACCACTGGACTTGTCGTTTTCAATTTGGTTTTTCTACGTCTTCTTCAAAGCCCAGCAGGTGGCAGCGTATGTCAGTTCCCCGTCAGTCGGAATCTTCACGAACGGTGTTTATGGTAATGAACAGGGGCTCGGAGCGTGGATGACGATAGGCATTGTTCTGATATGGATGGGCAGGAAGCACCTCGGGCAAGTATGGAAGAATATAACCGGGAAACCTTCCAGCGTTGATGATTCCTCTGAACCGATGCGCTATAGATTTGCACTCCTTGGATTGGTGGTTTCGGGAATCTTCCTCGTCGTCCTACTAAATCGGGCGGGATTATCGCTTGCGCTTCTCCCTCTATATCTTAGCATTTACTTACTCATGTCGATTGCCATCACGCGCGTTCGCGCAGCACTCGGTCCTCCCTTTCACGAAATTGTATTTACCAATCCGCAAGGCTTGATGGTGAATCTCTTAGGGACACGCGCGATAGGAGCTAACAGTCTCACGACACTATATTTCATGTATCCTTTCAACAGGGACAGCACGTCGCATCCCATGCCGAGCCAATTAGAGGGATTCAAAATCGCTGAACGCACCGGGATTAACAACAGGCACCTGCTTGTAGCCATGGTTCTAGCTCTTGCGACAAGCATTTTCGTGTCATTTTGGTGCTATCTGTACGTAATGTATGAGAATGGTGCAACCGCGCGGGGACGGGGATACCTCATCGGCATTGGTTACGAAACATTCAGGACATTAACAAAGTGGCTGCAGTACCCACAGCCGCCGAATGCCATCGCGATGCTTTTTGTGGGGGTTGGTGGAATGTTCACGTTGTTCTTGATGGGTATGCAGAGACGGTTCATCTGGTGGCCGCTCCATCCCGGTGGATATGCGCTAGGTGCATCATGGGGCATGATTCATTCGTGGTCTTCCGTTCTTGTGGGTTGGGCTATCAAAGGGCTTATCTTTCGGATTGGGGGTCTGAAGGCGTATCGAAAGGGTATACCGTTCTTCATAGGTCTAATCCTAGGTGACCAGATTATCGGTTGCTTTTGGTCAATTATTGGCGCCGTCTTTGGGATACCGACCTACAGTGTGTTTCCTTAAGCCTGTTTGAAAAGTCATTTGATTCGATTTCGCATCAAGTAAATGGAAGCGATGTAAACCATAGTTTCAGCGGTCTTAGGATAGCGTTCATTGTCCAAAGTCAATCGACGAAACCAACCAAACCAAGAAAATGTGCGCTCAACAATCCATCGTAACGGGACAACCTCAAACCCCTGTTGCCCTAGCGCAGGTCAGCCTCCGATTGACACAGATGTGCCAGATATAGCCAGTTTTCTAATTCGCTACGATAGGCAGCATCGGTACACACCAACTGAATCGCTATATGCCAACCAAAGACTTCTGTTTGAAGTTCAATAACTATCTGATTATAACTCGCATTGGCGTCAGTGACCCTGACCATCAATGGCGTACCCGTCATATCCGTGACTAGATGTCGTTTGCGTCGTCTGACCTTCTTGTAACCATCAGATCCTCTAGTCATTGCCAGTTCATTCGTCTTAACTGATTGACTGTCAATGATAGCTACTGTCGGCGATGGTTGTTTGCCTCCATCACGACGTGTTTGTTCATGAAGTGACTGATGAATCAAGAGCCATGTAGCATCGGCTTTCCACTTTCTGAAATAGTAATGATTCGGACCTCGAAAAAGTGAAGTCAGGCAGGAATTTGCGGAGGGGAAGATTGATAAGTATCAGGAAGAAGAGATTGAAGACCACGTTGAATAACAATGATGTTGCGCCCTTGCCTATCATCGTAGCCCAAAGCTCGCTGACAGCGGTTATCCAATAGGCATTTATCGGGAGAAGGATGAGGCCGATGAGAATGGCTCTGCGGGAATGAATGCGGTATTTTTGCTCGGTTCAATATGGTGGGTAAATTGCTGATGCAGCTGTAGACAGATAAGGCATTGTTTATAGACTTCCGATGTCTCCGAGACTTCGGAAGTCTGGAGTCTGGAAGAGGATTCATCGAGATACGCTTATTCTCAACGCATCAACAGCTCGTTACCCTTGCAGTGCCCATGCGCACCACATGGTTTTCATTATACAAACTTTTATCAGTTCGGCTTCGCAGGTTTACCAATTTTCCCCAACGCCAAAGCCACGACCGCATACCATTTCCCTCTGCTCCGTCCTATTTCAAAATGAGCATTCTTCGCGTGGCCTCAAACGGGCCAGCGAGGAGGGTGTAAAAATAGATACCGCTGGAAACCGTTTCTCCGACCTGGTCGCTGCCGTCCCAATAGGCGGCAGTTTCGCGAGAAAGATAACTCCCGGCTTCATGTCGCCCGAGATTTAACTCTCGAATGAGTTGTCCTCGGACGTTGTGAATGCGGAGCATAACAGAAGAATCCGCCGCCAACCGGTACGGAATCCACGTTTCAGGGTTAAACGGATTGGGGAAGTTTTGAAGCAGTGCCGTGCGCTTGACCTGACCCAACGCCGTGACTCTCAATCCAAACGGCTCGACGGCCAAGAAGGGCGGTGTGCCGAAATCTTCTTCACTATTATAGACATACGCTGCTGTACCGTGACCCCTGTTTGTCGCCGGGTGATCGGGGTTGGGGGCGTTATGAGCCGAGACAACGACCATGTCGCCGCTTATAGCCACCCAAGCGCCGAAATTGATTCTTGCTCCTCCGTCTTCAGGAAGGACTTTCTCCTTCTCCTCCCAGACGCCGTCAACACGTGCAAAGCCATAGGCGGCACCTGAGCCCACTCCGGCATCTTCCACTCCGGCAGCCCCAACGATGGCGATGTTCCCAGCGACAGCGACACCAGATCCGAACTGATCGCCTTTCCCCACGGCTTTGCGGATTAGCTTCACCTGCTGTTTCCAAGTGTCACCCTCGCGCGCGAAGACATAGGCCGCACCGGCATCTTTCTTGCCCTCAACATCAGCCACTGGCGTCCCGACGATGATGGTGTCGTTGAACAGGGCAACAGACTTTCCGAAACTGTCGCTGGATGCCGCGTCGTCGGCCGTGAGTTTGGCTTGTTCCACCCACGTTGTCCCTTCGCGTACAAAGACGTAAGCGGCGCCGGGGAATCTTAAGCCATTATGTGAGTGCCCATTTGCCCCGACGATAGCGGTGTTCCTGTGGACGAAGACGGCGCCTCCGAAAGCGTCGAATCCCACTAAATCTTGGGGGGCGAGCTTCGCCTGCTGTTTCCAGGCGTTGCCATCGCGAACGAAGATATAGGCTGCCCCCGCGTCCCTGCCGGCATCATCGTCCATTGGTACGCCAACGATGGCCGTGTTCCGGTAGATGGACACGGCAAATCCGAAAGCGTCCTCGTCTTCCGGATCCGGGGCGACAAGCTTCGCCTGCTGTTTCCAGGTGTCCCCGCTGCGGACGAAGATATAAGCTGAGCCGGCCTTAGCTCCGGCAAGATTGTCGCTTGGTGCCCCGACGATGACAGTGTCCGCGCTGGCTCGATCATGGCGGCCGGTGAGGGAGACCGCCCATCCGAAGGCGGCAGCGTCCGTATTGGCAGTAAGTTCCGCCTGCTCTTTCCACTTTTTGCCACCGCCTACATAGATTTTCGCGATGTCCACCCTATGTGCCCCGACGACCACGGAGTCCCCGATAATATCGGCGCACAAATGTTCATTGTCTAGTCCGTCCTCGACACCGATAAGCTTGACTTCGTCTTCGCGCGCGAGCGTAGGGAGACTGATGGCGCCCAGTCCAATACCGAGGACTAGACTGATGAGGATAAACGGTATCGATTTCATGAGGTTCTCCTTTTGATGTTGGTTCATGTTAAGAAAACGCGAAGAATGGTATGTTTTTGACCGTGCCGCTCCCTGTGTCAGTTCGTGACTTCTTGCCCCAAAATCGAAGGAAGACCGAGCGGGCGACGGCGCGACCGCGTCAGAATTCGAGGACTGTACTTAATTTTGACATCAGCCAGAATTTCTATCCGGAATGTTTGTCTGTCGGATGACATTATACCAATCTCCAAGTTTGTGTGAACCGAAATCTGAAGCCTCTCAAGGAACGGCATCGCGTTTCAATAAAACCTCCCTATTTCTGAATGTACGAAAAAACCGACCGTTTTCACCAAAGATTCGTTATACTATAAACTCTAAAGTATAGAGCGTAGAGAAATGAACGAACATGAGAGGTATTGTTTGACTTACACGGCTACATCGTTGTGAGGGATGCTATCACTACTGCACAGATAGACGATCGATCAACCCGGTTGGAGATGCATCTTGCCGAGCAAAATCACCAATTTGGGTCCGATCGGGCCCGGTTTAATACAGACGATGATCTCGCTTGGACCGCCTCATCATTGCTGGAATGGGATGGCTGTCATATAGATTTGATAGACCTTCCTTCCATTCGTCCGTCTCGGTGACTCCAACATGAAGTATCACCCCTTTCTGAAAACCTGTGATGACGTGAAGGCGGGGACCGATATCCCGAGTCCCGCTGGTTTGTGTGGAGCGATAACAGTTTAGCGGAGTTGGATCGGAACCATGTGCCATACTTCATGATCGATGTCGCCAGCGACGGGCAATGACACTACAGTGAAAGGGCGGGTAAATACTACTGGGTAAAATGGAAGGGCGAACATTCTGATGTCAACATGCCGCAATTCAACTTCAGTCAGACGGCGTGGCAGGAGGAATGTCGGATGGTTATCCGTTTCTGGATGGACACGGGAATCGACGGTATGGTCGTAGATGCCGTCAACTGGTACACATATGGAATATGGAAGAGGTGAGAATAGTGAGCAAACCATCCGACTCAATCGAGATGACAGCACGGTTCACAATCGACAGATCCTATCTGATGATACCACAATCTTTGAATCCGACGATTTTCCCGTTTGACAGGGCAAAACCGTGGACAAGGGTTAACGAGGAGAAACGTGCCGAGCTCACGGTTCGGGTTGAGAATCGTACGCTGTTTGAACAGGAAATTGCACTGAACGACACCGGTCCGATGTGGTGGGCGGCACTAGACGTCTCCGAGTGGGAAGGCCGGACGCTGGAGGTCGTAGGGACCATCCCAACGGACGCGCAGGCAGCATTTCAATCGATCCATCTCGGTTCTGATGTTAGTGAGATAGTCGATGTTTACACTGAAGCCAACCGGCCTCAGTACCACTTTACGTATCGGCACGGGGCTCTTGGTGACCCCACCGCGATGGTGTACTATGCGCCTCGACGTGAGTGGCACTTGTTTACCATCCATAATCCGCTCCGCGGCCAGGAGATCTGTTGGGGACATGCAGTATCGACGGATCTGTTGCATTGGGAGGAACGCCCACCGATTTTCCGCCACCCTCATATGGTGTTTAACGGGGTGGGGTTTACCGATTCAGGGAACCTCTTTGGTCTCAACACTGAAAGCGAGCAGTCCATGGTTCTTCTCACTCCGATAATGGGTCGAGAAGGTGGATTTGTCTCGATGACGATAAGTGTTGACGGGGGTGAGACGTTCTGGGATCTCAACGATCTGAGGGATAGGCTCGGCCGGTACGATCTACCCACCAATCCGATCGTCCCCGGATGGGGCGACGCCCCTCGAATCCACTGGAATCCCGTCGCACGGAAGTTCTTACTTACCCATTGCGTCTGGGAGAAAGCCGCAGCACGCCACGCTGGCGTGAACGTAGAGGGAACAGAGAACTGGTCTCTTGCGTCGCTTCAATACACCTCGAGTGATTTGAGGAGATGGACAAGGATCGACGATTTTCCCCTCCTAATCTACGACAATTGGCCCGGGGAAGGCGATGCAACCGATGTGATCGGGTTACCCGTGGATGGCGACAAAGACAATGAGGTTCTTCTCATTATGTGCGGGCTGCATGGCTATGCATTGGGTCGCTACTCCGAAACCGGTCTGAATAACCTAGATGGAGTCCCGCTCTCGCCAGCCGATACGATCGCTACCCAACACTGCGGGTTTCCTGTCATCTTCTCCGGTGCGCCCGAGGGAAGAGGCGTGATCATGTACAACGTAGGAAACGATCGAGTTGCCGGGATTCCCAACTACGAGATCGACTTCCGGCCCAATATGTCGTTTCCGTTGGAGCTTTCGTTACGCCGGACACCCGACGGCGTCAGGCTCTTTCAGAATCCGGTTTCGGAGATCAAACAACTCTATCGAAAGTCACACACAATTCGCGAGCTAACCGTGGACAATACCGGAGTGAGTGTTGACGGCCTTTCTGGCGGCCTTTACAGGATACAGGCACGGATCGATCCTGGGAATACCGAAGCCGTCGATATTGTGATCCTCGGATACGAGATAACCTACAACGCCAGGGAAAGCACGATTGGGGGCAAGCGAGACAGTTTTGGTGATGAAACCCGGCAGAATGCAAAGCCTGTCTACCGTATCGCCCGACGCGAGGACGGGATACAATTTGACGCTCTGGTGGACAGAACCTCGATCGAGCTGTTTCCAAACGACGGTGAGCGCTACATCTTCTACAGCAGGCTCAAGCTCTACGAGCACAATGGAGCCCATCTCACCTTCAAGGCCCGCGGCGGCGTGTCCTTCATCCACGACCTTACCGTGATAGAGATTGCTCCCACGGTCGGCCGCAGGTGAGATCGCGGCGTCAAGCACCGCCCTTTTTTTACGTTGGAACTCTACCGATGAGGAGACCGATCGATGAATACGCACGATTTTCAGAGAATAGTTGAACTTGAAATAAAACAACGCGAAGAAGAGTTGTGCGATAAGAGGCTGCTCCTCGAAGCTCGAGCTGAGAACAAGAGAATCGCGGAATCGTCCGAAAAGCGAGCAGATCCGGAATCTCTGCTAACAACCGTCAATTTCACCAATATGAGACACGTTTTGAGACACAAAAATTGGGAAACTCAGAAAGCACACCTATTGAGGCACGCCAGAACTGGCGCGGGTTTCAGGTAATACTCCGATTAGAGAATTTCCTTAATGTACCTTTTCGAGGAGTCTTTCGAAAAACCCCGTTATGTAGGTACGCGGTTACGTAGATCCTGCCGTGTACGTCCACGTCGGATTTGAAAATCGTCGCGAAAATCCAACTCGCCATCGAACCGGTAACCCTTGGTAGGCGAAAAATCCTGAAAGGCATACTATACCGTGTTAGATAAAGTAATCCTCGATCCACACTATCGCTCTCTTGGAAATATCTTCTACCCCGAAGATTTAGTACGTCTCAAATCTATTGCCGACATCATCTGGGCAAAGGACGATCCGATACCCGAGGGAGAAATCGAAGCAGTCCGCGAGCAAGTCGTGGCTATCATCACCGGGCAGTGGCGCTATGGAGATGTTTCGCGCTTTCCGCAACTGCGCGCGATTTTAGAGGTCGGCGGTGTATTCCCGTCGCCGAATCAGTTGGACTACGAATACTGTTTTTCAAACTGTATCCGCGTTCTCAGTTGCGCACCAGCATTCGGCCCGGCGGTCGCAGAGATGGCGTTGGGGTTGGCGATTTCGGCCGCACGGCACATCGTTTGGAACGATGCAGCGTTTCGCCGCGGCGAGGCTAATTGGAGTCACACAACATTCGGTGAGACATTTACCCTGTATGACAAGCCTGCGGGATTCATTGGCTTTGGTGGGCTGGCGCGTTCACTCAAGCAACTGCTTGAGCCGTTCCGATGCCCGATTCAAGTTTACGATCCGTGGCTGACCGATAACTATCTGCGATCACAAGGCGTTGAGCCAGTTGGTCTGGACACGCTGCTGGAAACGTCTCGATTTATCTATGTTCTTGCCGTCCCAACGACGTCCAACCGGACATTACTTGCCCGTGAGAAACTCGAAAAAATCTCGTCCGATTCAGTATTCCTTTTAATGAGTCGAGCACATGTGGTGGATTTTGACGCGCTGACAGAATTGCTGGCGGCGGGGTGTTTCAAAGCCGGAATCGACGTGTATCCCGAAGAACCGCTTCCCCTGGAGCACCCGATTCGGAAGCTGTCCAACGTTGTTCTTTCATCGCACCGAGCCGGGGCAATCAGCGAAGCGTTCCTCAATATCGGACGGATTGTTACGCGTGATATGGAAGCCATCATGCAGGGACTAATGCCACAGGAAATGCAGCCAGCACAACCAGAGTATATTCGGTTGCGAGGCTAAAACACCCATTACAAGCGGACGTAAGAAGAAATCTGAACGTTCACTACCTGACACTTTGTTCTAAATTGTTCGGATCCAGTATTCATAGGGCTTCCTGGATTCAACTCCGCAAACAAGAATCATGATGATGCGGCGGCTCTCAAGTAACACTCCACATTGCACTCCGCTGGAGTGCAGACGCAGGGACGAATCTTGTTCTATTGACATCTCACTCCTCTGGAGTGAAAAGCATGATTCGAAACAACACCTCCTCAATGGCTGTCATAGATCGAAAAATGAGTGTTTCGTGCTGAAAGAACGATTCCGACAGGGATAATGGGGTGCTATCAAGTTACACTCGACATTGCACTGCGCTGGAGTGCGGTGGGCGGACGCATCGCGATTCTATTGACATAGCACTCCGCTGGAGTGAAAAGCAGACCACGAAGAAACACTTTTCACGGCTAGTCATTGAGCGAAAAACGAGTGTTAATTGCTGGATAAATTATTCCGACAGGGATAATGGCACGCTCTCAAGTAACACTTTTTCAAAACCAGTCTTAGAGAAGGAAATCTGTACCACATTCTGTTAGATTGTGATCCGCAAACTAACAGTTTGCGGTACGAGAGTTGCCTGCTGAAAGAATTATTCCGACAGGGATAATGGCGTACTATCAACATACCGCTTCACTGGAGCGGAAGACTCAAATCCAACCGGGTGCATAGAGAACTGCTGGATTTTTCAATCCATCAGGCGCGATCGGGACTCCGGGACGCCATCGCGTTTGTCAAAATGCAAGATTCATTGTTGAATACTGCTTAAAGACGCGAATGTGCAGGAAGAGTTACAATTTTTGTTGACCTGGCAGCAGAGCTGTGATAGGCTGCTGCCAGTGAGAGATTTCAGGATTTACAGCGAAAGCTGAATAGTTTAAATTAGTGCCGTTGTTGAGTTATTCAACCTTAAAAGAGGAGAACGTAAAATGATAGCAAAATTGAACAGGACTTTGACTATCGTCCTTATCTCAACTGTTCTGGCCACAATGCCCTGGCTAATAGATACTGCGGAAGGTGGAGTCGCCACAGATGGTCTGATCACCCATTGGACCTTTGATAACGCGGACATAGATGTCTTTACTGTTAAGGACGTTGTGGGAGAGCGACATGGAACCTTTATTGGACCTGCGGAGATTGTTGATGGAGGCAAATTTGGCCAAGCGCTGGATCCTATTCCTGGCCATGTTGAATTCCCTAACACGGGTCTGCCGGCTGGAAACGATCCCAGGACTCTGGCCGCATGGGTTAAACTTGATTCAGTCCCCGACGCGTGCTCATCAGCTTTTCAGTGGGGTGAACTCGCTGACGCGGCCATTTCCGGTATGATGGTATGCAATGGCGGAACGGGCTTTTTCGTGGGTGGGCTAGCTGATATAATGTCAGATGGCACCGTGGAACAAAATGTGTGGAGTTACATCGCCATTACTTATGACGGCGAGTTTTTGCGAGTATACATAAATGGTGAATTGGATAAGGAAGCGCCTCCCGGTCTTCAATGGGGAGATCAGGCAAGGGAACTGGCTACTGTGTTGGGAAACGACGGTATTGGGACGATAGGTGCTCTTATGAACGGAGATGAGGCTGAGGAGGCTTTTATCTTTGGTCAAATCGACGAAGTCAGCATCTACGATAGAACTCTAACCGATGATGAAGTCAAACAGAATAATGATACCACTACCCAAGCATCGGGAGTAGTGGCTGTCGATACTGCCGGAAAGCTAGCTCTCACCTGGGGCGGAATCAAGCTCTCAAGATAGCAAGCTATGCAGTGATAAGTATTATGAGTTGTGCCAGTTATATTTTAGAATGCCTATGAAGACTAAGTCCTAGAGCAGCCTGGCTTAAATCTTGAGACAGTCAGTCGGATTTCCAAACCCGACGCTCTTTTTCTGACGAACTGTTCCATTACTTTTGCCAGCGTGCTCTAGGCTCAAGCTGGGGAGGAAACTTTGGTCTGAACCCCAGCTTGAGCCTTTAATGATGAGGGTTCAAGATTTACTGGCACAAGTCGTTAAATTATGTAGAAGGTATCTTTCCTAATTAAGTCACGGAGATACAGAGGCTCGAAGCAGGATAGTGAAGGGGCAAGAGGGTAAACAGGCATACAGGTACATCTACTCAATCTCTTGACTGCCCATTTGCTCCTCTGGTCACTCAACGCTGTGAAGAAAGCCCGACACGACTGACATTAATTTGGAAAGATGTCTAATGTCACCTAATCCGACCCCATCTCCAATGCAACAACTTCAGGCGGTATGCTCCCGCAAATTGCCCCACCAATCGCTCCATCAGTTCCCCCGAGGGTCGCGCGTTATATATCCACTCTCTGTGTGTGGGTATTGATTCTCGCATAAACCACCGGTCGTTTTCTCTGGACTTTCGACGATACAGAAAAGACTCCGGACTAACGCTCGGTCAAGCATCTAAATCATCCTCTTGCGACCAAGCTGATCGGAGTTCATAAACATCCGGGGAGATGATTTCGGCTTCCCCGCCGGAATCGTACATGGCAATGTTTGTGTTCTCCAAGTCAGGGAGGAAGTAGGAACACACCGACACGCGACCGTCATTGCCGAACACTGAAATCGAGGTGCGGTCAACGAGAATCTGCAGGGTAATTCGGTTGTCAATTGGAGAAAGCAAAGCAGATTTTTCGAGGCAGGATAGCTTTGCCTCAGCGACATTGTATCGGATAATCTCCCCTCGAATTGCGAATCCGACCTACGCTGCATTTCCAAGCTCGATCTCGGTCCGAATATCCGAAACATCCCCGTGAATGCCTTCAAGCAGTTTACTCTCCTTTGTTAATCTCTGGTGCTGCCAGGAGTGCGCTTGCCGGTGGATGCCCTCGATTTCCCGTACTGGTTGACGAAACAGCTAGGCCGCTCATAAAAAGCGTGTGCCCGGGGTGTCCCTTTTGTCCACCCCGCTTTCGTCCCTGTTTTCGTCGTAAACTTCGGGTGCGGGGTTTTCGCAGACCATCACTTGAGGGCCTGCTGTTTTGGCAATGCTTTGCCAATTGGTCATCAAACCACCTGGTGAGTGTGCTTTGTCCGTGAACCTCGATTCGGAGCTTCTCGATGCGGGCAAACATAGCCTCAACAAGCTCAATCAACTCGGCTCTGTCCATATTTTCCCAGTTGGGCACGGCTAAATTCGCTTGGCATCTCAAACCTCGTTAGCGTTCATCGGTTCTGTTTAGTAGAACCTCGGTTGGGTTCCAACCGTATCAACAGTTGTTTCTTTGTACTGAAGCCTGAATAGTTACCGACCATCTGACAAAATGCATCACGACCAATACGGTCTTTGTAACTCATATTTTGTACAGGAGATTCCGCATGCGCAATACGAATCGGCAGTGGCATCTGGTGTCTTACCCAGAAGGCATGCCCACAGAAAGCAACTGGGAAATGTCTCAAAGTTCCATCCCTCAACCGGGCGATGATGAGATGCTAGTCCGGTCTATTTATCTTGATGTCGCGCCATATATGCGCGGACGCATCAGTCCGCAGCAGAATTATACAGCCGGTGTCAGCCCTGGCGATCTGATGGTCGGCGGGGCCATAGGTGAGGTCGTCCAGTCTAACGACCCAAGCTATAAACAGGGTGATATCGTGGTTAGCGGTGCCTTCGGTTGGCAGGACTTCGGGGTGGTAAAACCTGCGATGGTTCGTCGGATTGACGCCGATGTTGCCCCGCTCCCCTGTTGGATGGATTTTCTCGGCACAAACGGTGTGACTGCGTATTTTGGTTTAGTCGGTGCCGCCGAGATGAAACCTGGCGATACTGTGGTCATCTCCGCCGCCGCGGGCTCAGTGGGTCAAATCGCTGGGCAAATCGCTAAGCTCGCAGGCTGTCGCGCCATCGCGATTACGAGTTCCGAGAAAAAGATTGCCCGGTGTCGTGAGTTAGGCTATGATGACGGCATCAACTACCGTAACGAATCAGACCTGCCGGCGGCCATTGCCAGAGTCTGTCCTGATGGCGTCGATGTGTACTTCGACAATACCGCCGGACCTATCCTTGATGCCGTATTGCAAAATCTGGCACCCCATGCCCGCATCACGGTTTGCGGTACCGTGAGCCTCGCCGATAGATTCGATAAGCCGGATATCGGTGAACGTTTCATGCGCCGAATCTTGGTTTCTCGTGCCCGCATTCAGGGTTTTTTGGTCAGCGATTATCAGCAACATCACGAAGAGGCGTGGGCACGTCTTCTCAACTGGTATCGCGCCGGCGCTCTGAAATGCGAATATGATATCGTAGAGGGGTTCGAAAACACCCCCAAGGCGTTTTTACGGTTGTTGACGAGCCAAAATCTCGGGAAACAACTGGTCAAGGTGGATCAAGAGACATAGAAATATCCGATCAAACAATCGAGCCGGCAGTTGCCAAGAGACAGGGGCCCCCAGACGGAAGATCATTGCGAGTTCTAGAGTGAAAAAATAAATGGTTAATGAACTGCAACCCTTGGTTTGTCGTTCCGATAATCCTGAATCTTTGGCAGGTAATCCCTACCTTCGGGGCGTCCTTCGCCGCGGTATCCATACTTAAGAATAAACCCGAAGCGTGGAGAGGAGAGAAATGAACGAACATGAGAAGTATTTGTTTGACTTGCGCGGCTACATCGTTGTTAGGAATGCTATCACAACTACACAGATAGACGATCTATCAACGCAGTTGGAGATGAATCGTACCGAGAAAAGTTACATTCTTGGGTCCGATCGCACCCGGTTGAATGTAAACGAGGATCTCGCTTGGACCGCCTCATCGTTGTTGGATTGGGGCGGCTGTTATATTGATTTGTTAGACCTTCCTACCATTCGTCCGTACCTCGAAACCCTATTAGGCCGAAACTACCGACTGGATCATGACTATATCAAGATAGACAATGCCAAACACAGCTACGAGCTTTATCTACATGGTGGCGGTCAGGGCGCAGGTGGCGCTAGTGACCTGGTAGGACCGACGGACGGAGGACAGTGTTATTACCGATTCAGTAACGGCAGATTCTTCAACGGTCTAGTCGCAGTCGCGTTTGAGTTGGATACCGTCCTCCCGGGGCAAGGTGGATTCGCCTGTATCCCCGGAAGCCACAAGGTTAATTTCGAATTGCCAAGTGACTGGAACGCAGCAGTACCCAAGAAGAAATCCCTGAATGCGTCGACCGGGTCGCTGCGTCGGCAGGAGACGCCATCATCTTTACAGAGGCCTGTGCTCACGGCACCATACCGTGGTGTGGAGAAGGTGAGCGCCGCACTATCTTCTACAAGTACTGCCCGCACGCAGTCGCATGGAGTCCCGGTTACTACAACTCGGATAATTATCCAGGTCTCACGGAGAGCCAGAAGGCACTACTGATGCCGCCAAGCGCATTCGGCCCGGCTCCTGAGACCAGAGCGATATGGGAGAAAGCACAGGCGGAACAGCAGGAATTAATTCGTCTTCGCAGAGTTCAGGACTGAATATGTACTCCAATGGTCTCTTCAATACCTCATAGCGGCCCGTAACGCGCACATTAAAGGCGAAGTAATTGTTTAGTCCATTGACTGCTTGCAACGAATACAAGGCGCTCCTTTTATTCCGCGACCGATGGAAAATTCTCCCAAGTACCCAATATGCGAGCGATATCCCTTGTGGGAGGGGCATCTTGCCCCGATATTCCGCGTTCACGATAAATCAACTCGCCAAATAACTATGCGATGAAAATCCACTTTCGGTAGGGAATCGCTCCTGCATCGGGGCAAGATGCCCCTCCCACATATAATCCAGGAATGCCCCGCTGCCGATAGCCAGGCGCAATACGCTGCCAAACCAAAATTGCCACTCGTTTTGGCTGAACTAAACAGCTACAATGCGAAGATGCCCCGTCCCTACTTCCGAACCCCCACAGCTCAAACAACTCACCGAATCAACCCATACACTACCTGAACGTGTACACCCGAACAAGAAGGTGGAAAAATGAAAAAAGCTTACCGGGTTATGTTTCCCGAGAAGCTGCGCGTTGTATTGGATACTTACGAATTCGATGATAGCCCGCCCGGCGGATCTGAACTGGTGATAGAGACATTATATTCGGGTGTCAGTTCGGGTACGGAATTGGCACGGTTGACAAATAACCAGGATATAGGTCACTGGAAGGGCGAGCCATACCCCGCTGGTTCAGGATATGCTGCGGTAGGAAAGATAGTAGCGGTGGGGGATGAAGTAACGGGCTTCCGGGTCGGAGACGTAGTATTTTCACCAGTGGGGCACGCTTCTCATCACCGAGTGGATAGCAAACGCGCGCTTCTTGTGAAAGTTCCTGACTCTGTTCTGCCAGAGAATGCTGTATACGTTCGATTTTGCAGCGTAAGTATGACAACTCTCCGCACCACAACTGCACGACCCGGTGATGGTGTGGCGGTTTTCGGATTGGGAGTTGTGGGCAACACGGCAGCGCAGGTATTTCAGGCATCAGGATATGAGGTGATAGGCATCGAACCTATGGAACTGCGCCGAAATCTGGCTGAAGCTTGTGGCCTGCGGCACACGCTCTCGCCAGATGGTGACTTGGCAGCGGGATGGAGTGAGGAACTTGGATCAGTGCCGTGCAAGCTGGTGGTGGAAACAAGTGGCACAGCCGGCGCGGTGAAAGGTGCCGCCGACATTGCAGCCATAGGAGCTGAGATAGTTCTCGTTGGTGTGCCTTGGCTTAGTAGTACCAAGTTTAGTATGTCGGAATTGTTACAACCTGTTTTCAACAAAACTTTGCATATACGGGGCGGAACGGAATGGGAAGTACCCACACGCCCAACCAATTTCGCACGTGGAAGTGTCTTACAGAATCTCCAACATGCAATGAACCTCCTGGAACGAAAGCGGATCAATGTCACCCCACTGCGAAGTCATTTGCTGTCCCCGGAAGATGCAGAATCGGGATATCTTGGCCTTTTGAATGAGAAAGAAAAATATCAGAGCGTGGTTTTCGATTGGACGAGGATCTCATGAATTTCAGAAGAGCAAGCGGCTGCTCATCCGGATTAGGGTGCCGTTTTCGGCCCCTGCGACAGTCGCAGCATATTGGACGAGCGGGTGGTAACATGTGGCGGAGGAACTCAGCATTTCGACTACCGGCAGCAGGACTGGTGATGCTCTTCTCCCACTTTGGCGAGGGCAGAGACTATCGCTCTGTGTCTGTGTGATGAAGGAGGTGGGAAAACACTGAAGGACAGCAGCGGCAATGGGCACCATGGTACCATTGAAGGTGGAATTGGTTGGTAGCACCCCATTATCCATGTCGGAATAATTCATTCTGAAAGTAACACTGGTTTTTCGCTCAATGACTAGACGTGAAAAGTGTTCCTTCGTGGTCTGGTTTTCACTCCAGCGGAGTGAGATGTCAATAGAACACGATTCCTCCTCGCGTCTGCACTCCAGCGGAGTGCAATGTCGAGTGTTACTTGAGAGCGTGCCATTATTCCTGTCGGTACAATTCTTTCAGCACGTAACACTCTCGTACCGCAAACTGTTAATTTGCGATTACAATCCTTCAGAGGGACACATTAATTTTTCGTTCTATGACTGGCTTTCTGAGAGTGTTACTTGGTGGAAAACAAGGCAACATAAATCCCGCAATGGTATACGCTCTAATCGTTTGATCCCCTTAATGTATCTTTTCGGGGGAATATGTAAAAACCCCCTACCGGCTTGGCCATATGACACTCCGCGCTCTAATACTCGCGGCTCTTTTAATTCCTTTAATTCCAATAAACAGTTATTGGATTATGCAGACGGAGGCGGTGCGGTTTGTACCTTATCCCACCACAGTTTCGCTCTTTTCTAATGTAGTTTTCATAATATCAATCCTAGTCGCTGTAAACCTGATTCTGAAGAGATATTTTCGACGTTTTGCGCTAGGCACACGCGAACTGCTAATACTATACACGATCCTGTGTATATCCTCGTGCATCGCCGCCCATGCGATGACGCAGAACTTGATCTCCACCGTGGGGCACGCTTTCTGGTTTGCGACACCAGAGAATGATTGGGAGAACCTCTTATGGCGACATATCCCCGATTGGCTCTCCGTAAGTGATAAGAGCGTTCTCAAACCGTATTACGAAGGTGATTCGACATTTTATGCATTGAAGTATATCAAGGCATGGGCCGGACCTATGCTGGCATGGGGAGGGTTCATATTCGTTCTCCTCTTCGCGATGCTCTGCATCAATATAATACTCAGAAAGCAATGGGTAGAAAGAGAGAAACTAACATATCCAATAATCCAACTTCCCTACGAGATGGCCGGCAAGATGCGGAATTTTTTCAAAAACAAAGTGATGTGGATAGGTTTTGCCATAGTTGCAGTTGTAGATCTGATCAATGGGTTGCATACTCTTTTCCCCTCCGTTCCCTATCTGCACGTCAAGCTTTACGAGGTCGGTCATTACTTTGTGGAAAAGCCATGGAACGCAATAGGTTGGACTCCAGTAGGATTTTTCCCTTTCGCCATAGGTATGGCGTTCTTTATACCATTGGATCTTTCGTTTTCCCTCTGGTTCTTCTTCCTGTTCTGGAAAGTCCAGATGATCTTCTTTTCAGTTGTGGGGTATAAGGGCGCTGGCGCTGGTTACTATCAACCAATAATCTTAGAACAGACATCAGGCGGGTTCCTGGGTCTCGGCTTCGTTGCTCTCTGGATGAGCAGGCGTCAGATCGGTGGCGTGTTCAAGAAAGTCATAAACTTACGATCTGAACATTTAGACGATTCCACCGAACCCTTCAAATACAAGACAGCAGTTCTTGGGTTAATATGCGCATTGGTCTTTATCCTGATATTTTTTTACTCGGCGGGAATGTCAATATGGGCTATCGTCCTGTTCTTCTCCATGTATTTGCTCCTGGCCGTGTCCATTACCCGTATGCGAGCTGAAGTTGGCCCCATTGTGCATGATCTTCCTGGTGGCCCGGACTACCTGATATCGCAGATATTGGGGACGCGCATGCTTGGGCCCAACAACTTAACCATGTATTCATTTTTCTGGTTTCTGAATAGGGCTAGATACAGTGACCCTATGCCACATCAACTGGAAGGATTCAAGCTTGCAGAAAGGGCTTATATGAGCAGCAGAACAATGATGCTAGGGATTATATTTGCTACAGTAGTAGGTATATTGTCCGCCGCCTGGGCTCTTTTGCACATATCTTACAAAACTGGAATGGAAAACAGCGTTGTATGGCTAGGAAGAGAGGCCTTCGGAAGGCTCCAAGGATGGATTAACAATCCTACTCATGCAAGTCTTTCCGATGCAGGATTTCTGACCAGTGGAGTCCTGGCTGTAGTATTTCTTACAGCTATGAGAACCAGATTTGTTTGGTGGCTGTTTCATCCTGCAGGTTACGCGCTTTCGGCCAGTTGGGGAATTGGCTGTACGTGGTTCCCCATATTCCTCAGTTGGCTTGCTAAGTGGTCGATCCTCAGATTTGGGGGATTGAAACTTCATAGACGAGCTGCCCCATTCTTCACTGGATTGATTCTGGGCGATTTTACTATGGGAAGTATTTGGTCAATAATCGGCATTGTTTTTAAAGTGCCCACGTATGCTATATGGTGGTATTAGGGGAGGTGATAGAGAAAACAAGAAGCGCTTTATTCTTCAGGGACATGGGAGATTCTCCCCATGTCAGTGGTGTAATCCAATATTGGCATTTAATTTTTGCTAGTGCCACTTGATGCGGAGAAGGTAAAAATTATGCTATTATTGGGGCGCTTGATTAAATCTTTCGTCTTGGTAGCGACGGTAATTCTTATCTTGCATACAAATGCTTTTGCCTAGATAGGGGTAAAATAGCTCTCGTATATTTCCAAGGTAGGTAGCGAAAGCTGCCAATTTTTATTTATGGCCAAAATTGTAAGATATAAGGTGCAAAACGTATGACACGTTATCTCCCAGCGAAATCAGATTTTTCAAAAAGAATGGCTATCTTATCAAACGCAGGGTTATGGATGAAAATCTTATGGCTCGGGCACAGGAAAGATTGTGGGAAAATGCACCGCCCGAAGTTGACTGCAATGACCCCGACACATGGGTCGGACCAATTAAAAGGTATAGTGAGGAGGGTACGGGGAATGTTGGAAGCGAGTATAGCTGGAAGTATAAAGGAATTGGTGGCGAAGATTGGATTGTGCGAATGCTCGCGACTGATCCTTCAATTTGGGGAATGGCCGAGCAGCTTCTGGGTGAAGGTAATCTCGTCGTCCCTGAACGAATTCGTGGCATTTATTGCCTTCTTCCCGAAGGCAATATCCCACAGAGACCTGTGACCTGCCATACTGATGCCCACCCATTCCACCTCGGTGTGGTCGGATATATCGATGATGTACCTCCAAAGGACGGTGGATTTTGGGTCTGGCCCAATAGCCATCGGACGTTTTATTATGATTATCACACCCAACATGGAAACGAACGGACCGAGCAATATGAGAACCATGCTGCCTTCTTCAACCAGCAACCTTATGTCGATTGTCATGGTGGAGCGGGCGGTATCATCTTTGCGATACGGGATGTACTCGAGAATCAGTGGGCGCGGCGTCTGCTCCCAATCATCACTGTCGGGAAAGTGCATATCCATCGCCAACCGTACCCCATCCGAGGTCGGAATCATCATATTTTTGATGAAACGAACCCCATTTTTCGGTCCCATGGCTTGGCTTCCACCTCCGATTTGACTTGACCATTTCCCTGAACTGAGGACACGTTAAGCAGTCGCCTCAGCGCGGACAATCTCCCCATCCCGCACAGTAAGAATCGGCTCCCAACATCCCCCAGGTCGTTCTAGACCTTTGACATCTTGTAGTGGCAGCGCATCTTCATTGAAACGCAACACAGCAAGATCTGCACAAGCGCCGGGCGCCAATGTCCCAACCTCCCCGGACAGCCCAAGAAATTCTGCGGGACATACCGTCACCCGCGCTAACGCATCCGCTTGGGTCATACCGGCGGCAAGCAGTTTGGAAAGGGTACGCGGCAAATCGTGTTGTGGATTGCTATCCACATGTCGGATATATTGGTCTGTTGAGATGGTGTCTGGAAGGAAGCCGTTCGCGATTGCTACCTCCGCTACATCAAAGTGGAATGAGTTCATACCGTGCCCGATATCGAACAGTATCCCTCTCTCGCGAGCCTCCGAAACTTCAGGCTTGATACGACCATCCTCCACGAGACAATCAAGATCACTCTGAAAACAGTAGGTTATCACATCTCCGGGGCGTAGCAGTGCCAGCTGCTCGTCTAAAGGAAAATCGGGTTCCCGCCGCGTGCCTAAGAGTAGTGGACGATTTGTTTGATTGCCGGCTGCTAACGCACGGTTCAGAATTTCACGAGGATCATTATCACCGGCGCAGGATTTGGCGATGTTGGCGGCAATACCCCAGATCGCCTCGCCCCCATCTTCGATCGCTGCGACACAGGCATCCACATCCACATCGTCTAGATTCTCGAAACAGCCGCTCGTTGGTATCGATTCACCCGTAACAGAGAGATTGATAGCCAGCCGGACGCGGGTCCGTGCGCCTTCGATGATAGATTCACGGTATCGGGACCAATTGCCGGCACCTGCATCCCCTTGGGAAAGCACGGTCGTCACTCCACGGGGGAGGAAGTGAACGTCGGGATCAACTGCGTACTTCGAACCTTCACGTGCGGGGTGGGCGTGCATATCCACTAACCCCGGCAGCAGCATGGCATCAGGGAAATCCAGTGTTTCTTGTGCCGATCCATCAATCTGATCGCCGGCAGCGACGATGCGATCACCGCGAACCGCGATTGCGCCCGGACCATCCAGTCCAGATGCCGGGCAGACAACACGCCCGGCGCGGACGAGGAGATCGTAAGCATGAGTATCAGTATTAGACATAATAACCCCTCCTGTCGCTCACTGCGATTGTTCCGATTCTGTTTGTTTTGATTCTCGAAACATTACAGAACCGTGAATCCACGATATTCTAAGATTCAGAGAATCTAAGACTATCGGGATTTGATAGCGCGTCCCACCGCCTCTATCAACCCGTCCACATGGCTAGTCTCAGTCGGCAGTGAGATGGCGTTCATGGACAACCCATGACTTAGGAAATAACCTTCTGCCAACAGCGTGAGGAAAACACGGTGTGCCATCGCCTAGTCGGTGCGGGCGAGGCTGCGATAGTTGACGAGATCTTCGCTGGTAAAGTGAATGCTAAACACGGAACCGGTGTTTACCGCTTTCGCTGCGATATTTTCACCGGCAAATAACTCGTTCAATCCAGCGGTCAACCGGTCCCCCAATTCGTTCATATGCACAAAAGCTTCAGGTGTGAGCTGTTTCAAGGTCGCCAAACCAGCTGCCATAGTGATGGGGTGCGCGCTAAATGTGCCGCTCTGGAAGAAACCGGTGCTGCCGCGCGTACCGTCCAGCAGATCCATAATCTCCGCCCTTCCACCAAACGCACCGACAGGGAAACCGCCGCCGACAACCTTGCCATAAGCGGTCAAGTCAGGAGTAACACCATAGTATTCCTGCAATCCACCCATCCTCCTGGAAGCCAACAATTTCGTCCAAAATTAAGATAACTTACCCCTATCCTTTAGACAGTAAATGACATGATTTAAGTAATGAAATCCGACTCAACCTGGTCAAACTCAAACGCCTGAAGTTATGGGAAATACACCTCGTAAGGGGTACGGTAATCGAGCGATTGATGAAATCGCTCTCGGTTGTAAAAGTTGAAATAATCTCTCAAGCGACGCCGAGCCGTGTTCATCGAGTCATAGTCGTTGAGGTACACCTCCTCATACTTAACACTGCGCCAAAGTCGTTCAACGAAGATGTTGTCAAAGTAGCGGCCTCTACCGTTCCAACTAATGGCTATGTCAGAGGATTCAAGTCTAGCAGTAAACGCCTCGGAAGTAAATTGACTTCCTTGGTCGTTGTTGAATATTATTGGACTCGCTTTACCAAGCGCTCGTTCCAGAGCCGATAGGCAAAAGAACACGATCAAACGAACGAATAGTGAGTGCGATAGAGATCCCCTAGGGAGTTTGAAAGTTCCCATGACAACACATAACGGGAAAACCAATCCATAATGGCTATCAGATAAACGAAGCCAGCAACCGACCGAATAGGGAGGGCGGTAGAGATCCATTGTTCAAGCGAATATAGGTGATGTCAGTTGCCCAGACGTGGTTCGGTCTGGAGATGGTTAATCCTTTCAACAGATAGGGGTACACTTTCGACGGTTTGCCCATTCTAGAGGTCTTGGGCTTGGGATAGATGGCAACTAATCCCATCTTCCGCATTAACCGTGCGACCCGTTTCGGATTGACGACATAGCCTTGACGACGAAGCCACTCCGTCAACTTAGGCACCCCGTAATGCGGTCGCTTGGTGTACTGTTCATCTAACAGACGCATGTACAGCAGATTTTGTGGTGACTCCCCTACCGGACTGTAATAGAACGATGCTCTAGGCAAGCCTAGAAGCTCGCACTGTCTTGCAATGGACACTGAACGGCACTCCGGTTCAACAAGCTGCCGCTTCTGTTCAACGGAGGCGCGAAGTTTTTTTTTGAAGCCAGTCCAGTTCTACCTTCAACTGACCGATCTGGCGATACAGTTCAGACACTAGCTTGTCGTTGTCGGAAGCCGGTTTTGAACGTCCATTCGCAAACAGTTGAGGTAATTCCTCAAGAACCTGTTTTTTCCATTGGCTAACTTGTGGGGATCTCTATCGCACTCGCTATTCGCTCGCTTGATGGATTGACACCGTATTCACTGGCAATCTGACTGATGGTCTGCTCGTTCTTGATAGCTTCAAGAGCCACTTGCGCTTTGAATCGGCCATCACGCTGCTTTCTACGCGACATAGTGGAGAAACTCCTTTCATTTACTTGGCGTTCCCGAGTCCTATTTTCGCTCAGATGATGACCATTTTTCTAGTCGAAAAGATTACTTATCTAACTGTCTAGTTTTTGGGGGTAATTACACCCCACATATCATATAAATTACAGCGGATTTTTTCTGCTATGAAAATGCTGTCCGTGTCTGCAGATATGCCAGTATCCACATACAGAGGAACGACATTGGCAACACAAAGACACGCGAGTGGGAAACTCGCTTGTGTCGCCTGTTGCTTTTATATCATTTAAAGGATCATCTGTCAATTGATCCCTGTTATTCAGGGATGGCGCACAGACACTGCGTCAACACAAAACAAAAGGTAGATCCTATATGTGCACTGATGAAATCATGCCGTGTGGGAGTGCCTCAACCTGGGACAGTCTGAGATACGGCTGACCTCTATTTTTGGAGGGGAAACGAGAATCCTTGGAGTGTTGATAGTGGCGTTGGTATTGATGGGGTGTTCAGAAACTGAAAATGAGACGTTGCTTGGGAGCACAGCACCACAGGCTCCAAATCAATTCAGAGAAGTGGATCACGCATTGCTGGCTTCCAAGATTGATGATGTGCTGGAGGAAGTGAAATCAGGGAATGAGAGAATCTTGGAGTTTCTCGAACCTTCAGATTGTGAATTGTATCAGTATTGGGTTGGAGATTGGATCAGTGATAAAGAGATAATTCAAGGGTGGAGACAAGGATACAAATTCAACGATGATGGTACATATCAAGAACTTGATGATTTTGGCGGGGAAGAATGGCATGTTTCTGAAGGTGGATTCTACCTTGTCTGTGCAGCAGAATTTGAATTGACCGAGATTTTTGATGTGGGTGAGTTTCATGTCTTAACTGGCAGGTGGGCAAAGAGAGGAAATGTCATTAAGTTGAGATATAATAATGGAGATATAGAAACACTTACTAGGATAGTCGAGGAATAACGAGAACACACCGAGAAGCGATTTTAACCCCAGAAGAAGAAAGTGTGTTACAGACGAACATACTTGGCAGGCTTTCTCGGTGAACGTATAGATAAATGCCCACTTAATATCATAGTTTTAGTCGTTTCGGACTGGGAGGATGATATTTAAGTGGGCATTTTCATTATCTCATATTATCTGTCAGATTTCAAGATGGATTGAGTTGAAGTGATCAACTACTAACTCCGTTTAATTTTTGATAATGCCACTCGATGCGGAGGAGGTAAAGATTATGCTAGTTTTGGGGAGCTTGATTGAATCTTTCGTCTTGGTAGCAACGGTAATTCTTATCTTGCATACAAATGCTTTTACCCAGATTGGGGTAAAATAGCTCTCGTATGTTTCCAAGGTAGGCAGCGAAAGCTGCCAAATTTTAATTATGGCCAAAATGGTGAGATATAAGGTGCAAAACGTATGACGAGGTTATCCTCCAACGAAATCAGATTTTTCAAAAAGAATGGCTATCTAATCAAACGCAGGGTTATGGATGAAAATCTCATGGCTCGGGCACGGCAAAGATTGTGGGAAAATGCACCGCCTGAAGTTGACTGCGATGACTCCGACACATGGGTCGGACCAATTAAAAGGTATAATGAGGCGGGTACGGGGAATGTTGGAGGCGAGTATAGCTGGAAGTATAAAGGAATCGGTGGTGAAGATTGGATTGTGCGAATGCTTGCGACTGATCCTTCAATTTGGGGAATGGCCGAGCAGCTTTTGGGTGAAGGTAATCTCGTCGTCCCGGAACGAATTCGTGGCATTTATTGCCTTCTTCCCGAAGGCAATATTCCACAGAGACCTGTGACCTGCCATACTGATGCTCACCCATTCCACCTCGGTGTGGTCGGATATATCGATGATGTACCTCCAAACGGCGGTGGATTTTGGGTCTGGCCCAAGAGCCATCGGACGTTCTATTATGATTATCACACCCAACATGGAAACGAACGGTCCGAGCAATATGAGAAACATGCTGCCTTCTTCAACCGGCAACCTTATGTCGATTGTTATGGTGGAGCGGGCGACATCATCTTTTGGCATCACCGGTTGGGCCATTCAGCGGGTCACAATCGGTCGAAGCGAATCCGAAAAGCGGTGTTGTGCGACTTCTGCAAAAAAGACCTCGAAAAAACAACCGATGAGCCCCCTTGTGAGGATATGTGGAGGGATTGGCATGGAATCCACCAGATAGACGCTGACTGTTGATAATCTCTTGTTCTTTACGTCACTCAAATTCCATTTCGTGAAGACTGTCAAGATCGCACACCTGCCCACCTAAATGATTGGCACAATTGGCAAAATCTGGTATACTTCAGCCGTGATTTATCCGTGACACCTCTTCAGGTCAATTTTCCCGTTCTGTGAGCGGAGAAAATCCTGAGAATAAGGTGTTGCAGCGTCTTCTCGTTTTGCTTTTTCCCCAACTCTGGCGGGAACACGATGCAACACCGGCTGGAGTTTTAAAGCTGCCCACCCCTGGATCCTCGTAGGATTATCTGCAATATATCATTGACCATTACAAAATGCCGTAAAATAGGTCGTAGTTTGTTCAACCAAGGAGACAACGGTAGACGCTCAAGTTTAATTTTTGCTGTCGCTCAATAGGTTAATAGTTGACGAATCAAGCATCATGACATCGTATGCAGGCGACGGCACATCAAAAGGAGATTCTCATGAAAACCTTCAGGTTTATTCTCTTCAGTCTGGTCCTCGGTATTGTATCGGGGTCCACCAATCACACGGCCTTCGCGCGCGAAGACGAAGTCAAGCTTGTCGTCCATGAAATAGAGGGGGCACACCACTTGTCTTGTGATATTAGTGGAGAATTCGTGATCGTTGGGGGGCCTCTCCTCAATAAACCTCGCAATGACAACGCCGTAATCTTCAAAAACGATGGCAAAAAGTGGGAAAAGCAGGTGGAACTCTTCCCCAAAGTAGGTGATCCACCCGAGACCTTCGGATGGTCGGTCGGCATCAGCGGGACCACTGCCATTATTGGACAACCATTTGCCAGTTCGGTTTCTATCTTTACCGAGGGCGCGAACAACTGGCAAGCTCGGGTGAAACTTTCTGGCGAAGACACAAAAGCAGCCGACGCGTTCGGAAAAGCTGTTTACATTGACAGGAACACTGCCGTCGTTGGGTCACCCAAGGACGATGATGCCGGCAGCAACTCGGG